>NZ_BSRQ01000009.1:0-287692 GCF_030268685.1 Microtetraspora sp. NBRC 13810 | reverse complement strand
GCGGTGGTTTCGATGACCTCCGCCTCGGCCTTCTCCGGGGTCTCGGCGTTGACGTCTTCGGCGGTGGTTTCGATGACCTCCGCCTCGGCCTTCTCCGGGGTCTCGGCGTTGACGTCTTCGGCGGTGGTCTCGGTGGCCTCCCCCTCGGTCTTTTCCGGGGTCTCCGCGTCGGCCTTTTCGGTGGCGGGGTTTTCCGGGGTGTCCGTGGTGGGGGGTGGGGGGACGAGGGAGTCGAGGTTGCCGATGGCGGAGGCGGCGCTCCACTTGGAGAGCTCGCGGCCCACCATCTCCCGGGCCAGTTCCCGCACGTCGGTCTCGACGGTGGTCTTCTGCGCCACCACCGCGCCGTTGCGCATGATCGTCACCCGGCCGGTGGCGTGCAGGATCTCGTCGAGCTTGTGGCTGATCAGGATGACGGTCTTGCCCTCGTTCTCGGTCGCCCGGCGGAGCACGGAGAACAGCTCGCGCGACTCCTTGAGGGTGAGTACCGAGGTGGGCTCGTCCAGGATGAGGAGGTCCGGGTCGCGGCGCAGGCACTTGATGAGCTCGACGCGCTGCCGTTCGCCGGTGGTCAGGTTGTCCACCTGGGCGTCGGCGTCCACGACCAGGCCGTACCGGTCGCCGACGTCCTTGACGATCTGCCGGGCGGCGTCGCGGTCGACCCGGCCGCGCTCGCCCAGCGTGACGTTCTCCCACACGCGCATCGGTCCGATGAGACTGAAGTGCTGGTGCACCATCGAGATGCCCAGCCGGGCCGCGACCAGCGGGTCGCGGATCTCGACCTGCTCACCGCGGATGGCGATGTGCCCTGAGTCGGGCACGACCAGACCGGTGAGGATCTTCATGAGCGTGCTCTTGCCGGCGCCGTTCTGCCCGAGCAGGCCGTGGATCTCGCCCTTGTGCACGCTCAGGCAGACGTCGTCGCAGGCCACCACAGAGCCGAAGCGCTTGGTGACCCCGGTCAGCTCGACCGCGGGGGCCGCGACCGGCGTGGTCGCGGCCCCGCTTGCGTTCTTACTGTCCGTCGACGGCCGCGTCGACATTGAACTTCCCGGAACCGATGTCCGCCATGAGCTTGTTGATCTGCTCCTGCTGGTCGCCCTTGGGCTTGCAGATCTTGATCAGCGGCACGGGGTCCTTACCGATGATCCATTCCCTGGTCACGCCCATCTTCAGCTGACCCTTCTGGAAGTCCTGCAGCGCCGCCGCGAAGAACGCGCCCGGGTTGAAGACGACCGAGACGTCGTACTTGATGGTGGTGTCCTGGCAGCGGTCGGTGCCCGGGGTGAGGGCGGGGACGCCCGCCTTGTTCGCCTCGGTGGTGACCGCGTCGGTGGCGCCGCCCAGGTAGGGGTAGACCAGCTTGATGTCCTGGGCCTTCATCACGTCGAAGGCCTCCTTGGCCTTCGCGGAGTCCTCGAAGTCACCGGTGTACTGGGTGAGCACCTCGGCCTTCGGCACGACGGCCTGGATGCCCTTGGTGAACGCCTTGGCGGCCTGGAGGGAGAAGTCCGCCCGGGGGCCGGTGATGTAGCCGGCCTTGGTGGCGTTGAGGTCCTTCATGAGCAGGCCGGCGGCGTAACCGGCGGTGTACAGGGTCTGGTTGACCTTGTCCACCGACTGGCTGAACCACTTGGTCTGCTTCACGCCACCGCCGCCGTTGACGTACCACTGGGTCTCGGCGCACACCGGCTCGGGGGCGACGGACAGCGCGTCCTGGAGTTCCTGGGCGCCGATGGCGATCAGGTCGACGCGCTGGCGGCAGAGGTTGCGGGCCTGGTTGGCCCCGTCCGCCACCGCGACCTTGTCGACGGTACGGATCTCCCAGCCGTTGGACCGGGCGATGGTGTTCGCCTCGTCCACGAAGCTCTGGAAGTAACCGTTGTCGTGGGTGTCACCGTTGCTCAGCACGCCGATGACGACCTTGCCGTCACCGTTGACGTCGGGCTGCCCCTTGTTGGCGGTTACCGAGGATGATCCGGAGTCCGCGGAGTTGCCCCCGCAGGCGGTGAGCAGCAACGCCGGCGCGACAAGGAGCGCAAGGGTGGCCCGTGCTGAATTTTTCATCGCTTGCCTTCCAAAGGACTCGGGGGGTCAGTCCTCGTGCGACTTCGGTTCAGTCCCCCACTGAATGAGCTGGTCATAGTGGCGCAGGGTTCGCGGCAGCGCCGTGTCCACCACTCACACCGATCGGTGGCGTGAGGTGCGGTTCGACAGTTCCCGACGGGGAACACGATGCGATATCGGATGCTCATCACCGGCGTATCGGAGGACTCGTCCGGCAGACCCGCAACCGCTTCCGCCACTCTCGGTGATCGTCGCGCCGCGGATCTGCGACGCCGAGCGTCCGGGTGTCCCCGGGCCTGGGAGGGCCGATGCCGCGCCGGGTTCCCGCGGGGGACCGGTGAACGGCGCCGGGTCTGCACAGACGGCGTAGGCCGAAGCTGCTGCGGATGTCAAGGTGACCCTTTATGATCATGCCGAAATGTTCGTGTCAGGGGGACAATCGTACGGCTTAGCAGTCATACCTTCGCGAATCCCCCAAACTGTGAGCATAAGGTCATCTTCTGTACAGATCTTGTCATTGACCTGGTCGATACGCCGGACACGCTCTGTCACGAACCCTTCCACACCGAGTCAGGCCATCCTGGCTATCATCGAACGTTCGACCTCGTCCAGGTGCGCCTCGGCGCTTCTGGACGCCCGCTCGGCGCCTCCGGCCACGATCGCCTCCGCGATCCGCCGGTGGGCCGCGCAGGACTGCTCGATGACCTCGCGTACGGCCGGCGGATCGCCGGTGTCGAAGATCGCGTCGAACTCCTCCGCCGCCAGGACGCCGTCCAGCACCTTGCCGTACAACTCCTGGAGCATCGGATTGCCGCAGCAGCGCGCGACCGTCAGGTGGAAGTGCCGGTCGGCCCGCCGGAAGTCCTCCACCGCCATGTCCCCGCCGAAGGACTCGGCCTGCCGGCGCAGCTCCGCCCGCTCGGCGTAGCTGGCGCGAACGGCCGCCAGGCGGGCGATCGCGACCTCCATCACCCGGCGGCACTCGAACAGCTCCCGCACCTGGTTGACCCGTGGGTCCACGCTGACCTCGGGAAACGTCTCCATGACGTGGAACCGGTTGCCGATCTTCCGGATCCGTCCCAGGGCCAGCAGGCTCCGCATGGCCTCCCGTACCGACGTGCGGGCCACGCCGAAGTCCTCGCACAACGCGCGCTCCGAGGGGAGCCGGGTGCCCGGGGGGAGCAGGCCGGACGCCATACTCTCCAGCAGGGCGTCCCTGATCTCCTCGGACACGGTGCGCCGTGACACGGGACCGAACCGCGGACCGTTCACGCCTCGCGACCGCCGTACGGAACGGCGACCACCCCGGGCGCCCCGGATGCCCAGGTCGCCCTGGGCGCCGGCACGCGCCGGCGGATGTCCGTGGCGGGCACGCGGCACACCGCGTGGTTAGGGGAGATCCCCATCGGCTGGCCTCGATCTGGTCTGTTGGTCTGACCAAGTGATCTTAAGTTTGGCAGACCGGAGACCACAATGGGTTTCGCTTGGGTTTCAATTGGTCAGACGGGTTACCGGTTCTGGTGGGTCAGCCGTTGCCCTGGGCGAAGACGTCCAGGAGCTCGCGGGCGGTGAGGGCGGTGCGCAGCCGGTGAGCCGTCTCCGGGTCCAGCGGGTCGGCGCCGATGAGCTGGCGGAGCTGTCCCACCCGGTAGCCCACCGAGTTGCGGTGCAGGTGCAGTTGCTCGGCGACGCTGGCCCGGCTGCCGCGGGTCGCGAGCCAGGCGTCCAGCGTGAGGATCAGCTCGGGGCGGTCCAGGATCGGCCCGAGCTGCTGCTCGACGAACGCCTGCAGGTGCGCGGGCGGCACGGCGAGCAGCAGTTGCGCGAGCCCCAGCTCCGAGTGCAGCAGCTCGGTCTCCCCCGACCTGCGGCGGAGCAGCCCGAGCACGGTCTCCGCGTCCTTGAAGGACCTGGCAGTCTCCCGCGGATCGCTGACGACGGGCCCGGTCGCGGCCAGCACGGTGCCCTCGCCCACCATGCCCTGGAGCCGCACCCGGATCCGGGTGACCTCTCTCGGCAGGTCGCCGGCCAGCACGGTCCAGCCCTTGCTGTCGTCCTGGCGCACCGGCATCTCCAGCCAGGACAGCGCGGTGGACCAGGTGCGGCGGTTGGGCCCGTCGTAGGCGAAGACCACGGCGGCGTGCTGCTCGGTGAGCCGCAGCCCGAACCGCGCGGCCGTGCGGGTCAGCTCCTCGGTGCCTCGCAGCGCCCCGTAGCGCAGCTCGTCGATCAGCCGGCTCGCGGTCTCCGCCCTGGCCGCGGCGGCGGCGTCGCGCCGTACCGCCTCGATCGCGATGGCCGTGGAGGACGCCTTCAGCACGGCGAGGACCCGCTCGCCGGCCGGCTCGGCGACCAGCAGCAGGCCGACCCTGCGCTGCGCAGCCCAGACGGCCATGGCCCTGGCCGGCCAGCCGTCGCCCAGCGTCACGCTGACCGGCTCCGGTTCGGCGAAGACCCGCGCCACCTCGGCCGGGCTCATGGTCGCGTCACCGCCGTCGGTGGCGTAGAACACCCCTCCGTGTACGCCGATCAGCCGCGCGGCGACCCCGGTCTCCTCCGAGATCGCGGCGAGGATGGACCGCCAGCCGTCGCCGCCGAAGGCGATCTGGTTGAGTCTGGCCGCGAAGTCCGCGGTGCCGGGCAGGCTCCTGCGGCGGCTGGGCCCCCGCCCCGGCCGGGCCACCGGGCCGTCGAGATCCCCCTCGACCTTCAGGCGGTCCATTGAAACCTCCACAATCTGGCCCCAACACACGAAGATGGCAATTTTTCATAACAAAGTAGTGCTTTTTGGACACCCTTATATCGGTGGGACAATACGGCCATGCGGGATCGAGCCAAGGGGGCGGCCCGGGCCGCCGCGCAGCACTAGGCGGACCGCCTCACGGCGCCCGGCCATCGGCTGCCCGCCCATCCCGAGCTCGCGTTCGAGGGGGAACACGTGTGCGCCTGGCCGGGGGAGGCCCCGACCGCGCACGGCTTTGCCATACGGGCGGGGGTGTGCGACCTGCCGAGGCTGCACCCCGCGCCCCGGGAGCGGCTCGACCCTCCGGCGCCCGCCAGTGCACAGCCGCACGTCGAGCACGTCGAGCACGACGGGAAGCCGGCGCACGCCTCGGCCGACTCCTACGCCCGCGCCCGGCCGCCGGCGGAGCCGACCGTGCTCCAAGCACGATTGCGGGCCTGCTTCAAGGCCGGGGCGGCGGCCACCGACTCCCAGCCCTCCGCCACCTCGGCACCGCCCGCCTACTCGGAGTCCCCACACGACCCCGTCGAGGCCCCCTCTTCCGGCCTGCCCGCCTGCGGACGCCGTCCCCGATGCGTCCGTCGCTGCCGGCCCCGTACTGTCCGGGCATACCGGTGAAATCCCCTTATGACCCGGCATACAGCGCTGTGCTACCGGCACAAATGTCACTTCGCCAGGATGTGGCCATATCTTCCCCCGTGCAACCCACTCTTCCGGCAGGCAAGACGCTCTTTCAGCCAGGCAACCCGCTCCTGGCCCGGCCCTCTCCCTCCTGGCTCGGGCCTCCCGCTCGTGGGCCGGGCCTCCCGCTCACCCCACCGAGGGCGGCGTTCCCCCATGACAGAGGCCGTCCCACTCGCCGGTGTCGCGGACGGCGAGTGGGACGGCCGGTCAGGCGCGGTGTCGGGTGGGCGGCGGCGGCCGGTCGGCGGACCGGTCGCCAGGCCGCCGACGGCCTTCAGTGGCCTCAGTGCCCCAGTGCCCCAGTGGCAGTCAGTGGCAGTCAGGGGCGGCGGTCGCTGTGCCGCGGGCCGGCGACCAGGCGGTCGCCGGTGGACGGCTCGGCCGGGCTGCGCATCTCGGGGACGGGACGCGCGTGCTGGGTGGGGTACGGCGCGGTGGGGTCGTGCTGGGCGACCGGAGCGGCAGGGGCGGCAGGGGCGGCCGGGGTCGCCGGGGGCGGCTGGGTGACGGGAGCGGCGGGGGTCGCCGGGGCCGTCTCGCTCTGACGCTCCCGCTCCAGCTTGCGCTCCAGCTCCCGCTTCTCGTCCTCCAGCTTGCTGACCCGGTCCTCGACGGCCAGCCGGCTGCGCCGTACCTTGCGCCGCCGCACCAGGCCGCGCCGCATGCCCCTGCTCATCATGGCGAGCCCGATCACGAAGACCGCGGCGATCGCCACGCCGAGCAGCAGCAGTTCAAGCTGGCTGAGCTGATACGTCCGATCCATGATGTCCACCGCGGTGGTCGTGGTCGCGGTCGCGCCGAGCGCTATCACGACCACGGCCGCCACCGCGGCGACCATCAAAAGCAGTCCGAGCGCTACCATCGGATCTCACTCCTCGATCTTCCTCAGTCGTGCGGAATGCCGCGTGGTTGCGCTACGACTGCCCCGTATCTTTTGGGTTATTCGAAGACCCCTCCTGACCGGCGGAAGGATCGATCCGCTTACTCTGTGGCAAAGCCGGAACCATTGCTTGCTCATCGATTACGATCGGTCATCGGACCTTGCCAGCCGTCGCCACGGCCGCGCCCGGCCGTCCGTGACTGGTCCTTGGAGATCGTGAATGACAGGAGAGGCGCACATGGCGAGGAAGCCGCGCTGGAATGGTCCGGAGCCCGTCGACGCCGTCTGGCCCGGCGACCGTTACGAGGTGCGGTGCACCTTTCCGCCTCCTGACTACGCGACCAGCGATTTCTACCATTACGCGGAGTTCGCCTATGAGGCCGCGCGCCGGATCAGGGACGCGGGGCTGGCCAGGCAGGTCCAGGTGGTGCGGATGCGCGACAACACCGTGCTGTTCGACCTCATGACCTCCCAGGAGGCCCCGCTGGACGCCTGGTAGCCGGCCAGGTTCGACCTGGCCGGCTGTGAGTCCCGCGGACGCGCCCGGCAGAGGCGCGGGTAAAAGAAGCGCGCATGGAAGAAGGCCGCCGTTTGCAAGTCCGTAGTGGCGGCCTTCCCCCATACGCGGGATCGGTGTTACTCGGCCAGGGCGGAGCAGCAGGTGTCGACGATCAGGCGGGTGACGACGTACGGGTCGCAGTTGGCGTTGGGCCGGCGGTCCTCGATGTAGCCCTTCTTGTCCGCCTCGACCTGCCACGGGATGCGCACCGACGCGCCGCGGTCGGACACGCCGTAGCTGTACTCGCTCCACGGGGCGGTCTCGTGCAGGCCGGTCAGGCGGTGCTCGATGTCGGCGCCGTAGCCCTTGACGTGCTCGGCGGCCTTGGTGCTGAGGGCCTCGCAGGCGGCGATGATCGCGTCGTAGCCCTCGCGCATGGCCTTGGTGGAGAAGTTGGTGTGCGCGCCGGCGCCGTTCCAGTCGCCCTTGACCGGCTTGGGGTCGAGGGTGGCGGAGACGCCGAAGTCCTCGGCGACGCGGTAGAGCAGCCAGCGGGCCACCCAGAGCTGGTCGGAGACGGCCTCCGGGCCCACCGGGCCGACCTGGAACTCCCACTGGCCGGGCATGACCTCGGCGTTGATGCCGGAGATCGCCAGACCGGCCTTGAGGCACGTGTCGAGGTGGGCCTCGACGATCTCGCGCCCGAAGACCTCGTCGGCGCCGACGCCGCAGTAGTAGAAGCCCTGCGGGGCGGGGAAGCCGCCGGCCGGGAAGCCGAACGGGCGCCCGTCCTTGAAGAAGGTGTACTCCTGCTCGATGCCGAAGATCGGCTCCTGGTCGGCGAAGCGCTCGGCGATCGGCGTGAGCAGGGCCCGGGTGTTGGTGGGGTGCGGGGTCATGTCGGTGAGGAGCACCTCACACAGGACCAGCACGTTGTCGCCGCCGCGGATCGGGTCGGGACAGGTGAAGACCGGCTTGAGCACACAGTCAGACGCGTGGCCCGCGGCCTGGTTCGTGCTGGAACCGTCGAAGCCCCAGATCGGCAGTTCGGCGCCGTCCGCGAGGATCTTGGTCTTCGAACGCAGGCGGGCCGTGGGCTCGGTGCCGTCGATCCAGATGTACTCAGCCTTGTAGCTCACGTCTGTCCCTTCATTGGTCGCCGCGCCGACACTCCCAACGACCGATTTCGAGGCTGTTGCCCGAATGTAACCGCAGTGTGAATCATGGTCATGTGTCCGCATTTTGGGACATGCTTTAACCACTTCGGCCCGGGTCGTCCCGATGGTGAACATGGTGCGCTCAGGTACAGGCGCTGACGCTGTGTCACGGTCAAGGAGGCGTCGGCCGTACCCATGGGGCAGGGGAGGTCAAACCTGTCGTGACCCTGCCGTTGGCTGATCGTTATCGACGGGTGAGCTATGTCCCGGTCCGGCCGGTGAAGATCCCGTTATCGTAGGGGCCCTCTCCCGCGGTCGGCCGGACTTCCCCTCTGCATCATCGGCAGGGCCGCGGGTTTCCATAGCACGTGAACGGATCACGCCCCCCTTACTCCAAGCCGCGGTGGAGGAACGGGGGCGTTCCGCGTTGGGGCTGTTCGAAGATCGGGTCGGCGCCCTCGGGCAGCGGGGTGCGGAAGGCGGCCAGGGACAGGGCCAGCGTCTCGTAGTAGCCGACCAGGACGACGAGTTCGTAGAGGCGGGGCAGGCCGAGGGCGTCGCGGGCACGGGCGAAGAGGTCGTCGTCCAGCGTGCGCCCGGTCAGCAGGGCGTGGGCGGCCTCGCGCACGATCCGCTCGGCCGGATCGAAGGACTCGCACCCGCCGCCGGCGCGCAGGGCGGCGAGTTCCTCCTCGGTGAGCCCGGCCTGCCTGCCCACCCGCTCGTGCGCGTGCCACTCGAAGTCGCTGCGCCGGACGGCGGCCACCGTGAGGACGGCGATCTCACGCCACCTGGCGGGCAGTGCGGTCTCGTAGCGGATGGCCGCGCCGAGGCGTTGCAGGGCGTGGCCCACCTCCGGGGCGGTGAGCATCGCGTTGAACGGACCCTCCAGCCGGCCCGCCGGATCCGTCAGGCTGAACGCGCGCGGTCCGCCGGCCCGGGCGCCGCCGGTGATCTCGTCGTAGACCGCCCTGCGCGCGGGGTCGAGCTCCGCCGGGTCGTACCAGGGCAGCCGGCCGTGGTCCTCGCTCATCGGCGTCCCCTACCTTCCCTGGTGGTTTCGCACGATGGCGTCGATGACGTCGGCGGCGTCGAGCCCCTTGTGCGTGAGGTGGCCGGCGGTGGCCAGTTCGGCCAGGCCGTGGGCGGTGCACAGCAGGGCGAGCAGGTCGGCCTTGGCCGCGCCGGGCCGGCCCGCCACCCGCAGGCCGAGCTGGTCCATCACCTCGTCCACGGCCACCTCCAGCTCGGGATGGCTGCCGGCGAGGAACTCCGAGGCGAAGACCAGCCGGTACTCCTGCGGGTGCCGCATCGCGTAGTCCACGTAGCCCTGGTAGAACGCGCGCAGCCGCCCGGGGAGGTCGTCGGTCGAGCCGACCGCGGCGGAGACCTGCTCGCTCAGGTCGAGGACCACCCGGCCGGCGAGCGCGGCGAGCAGCGCGGTCTTGTCGGTGAAGTGGCGGTAGGCGGCGGAGCGGGACAGGCCGCTCGCGTCGCCGACGGCGCGGAGCGTCACGGCTTCGAGGCCGCCGGCGCGCAGCAGCGCCAGCGCGCTCTCGATCAGCCTGGTTCTGGTGTCGTCGGCCACCTGCCCTACCTTTCCGCATTGCGTGTTGACAACGTCAACGTACCTAGTTGACACTGTCAACACGATGTTGACGCCGTCAACGGGAGAGACATGAAGATCACGGTGAACAGTGTCCCCACAGTGGTGGACACCCAGGAACACGATGCGGCGGTGGACGTCCTACGCGAGGAGCTGGGACTGACCGGCGCCAAGCCGGCCTGCCGTACCGGGGTCTGCGGGGCATGCACGATCATGGTGGACGGCACGCCGAAGGTGAGCTGCCTGCTGCCGCCCGAGGCGCTGGAGGAGCGGGAGGTCACCACCGCCGAAGGGCTGGACCACCCAGTGCAGCGGGCCTTCGCCGCGCACGACGGGCTCCAGTGCGGTTACTGCACGCCGGGCTTCGTCGTGGAGGCGGCGGCGTTCGTGGACCGCTGGCGGGCCGAGCACGGCGACGTGACCCCGCCCCGGGAGACCATCGCGGCCGCCATGGCGGGACACCTCTGCCGATGCGGCGCGTACCAGGGCATCTACGCGGCGATCGGTGCCGCCTGCCGGGGCGAGCACGACGACGGCCACGCGGCCGGCGGCCGGGTCGAGGCGATGGAGAAGATCTCCGGCCTGGCCCGCTACAGCACCGACATCCGCCTTCCCGGGCAGCTCGAAGGCGTGATCATCCGATCCGCCGCCGCCCACGCGCTGGTCGGCGACGTGCGGGCGCCCGAGGGGACGCGACTGGTGGACCTGCTGCCCGCGGACCGGACGGTGCGCTACGCCGGCCAGCCGGTCGCCGCCGTCGCGGCCGCCACCCGGCGGGAGGCGCTGGCGCTCGCCGCCGCCGTCCAGGTGGACTACACCGAACGGCCCGCCGCCCTGGACGACCGTCCCGGCGCCCCGCCGGTGTACGACGAGCGCAGCAGGAAGCAGGCGGCCAGCTCCGCCGAGGGGTTCGCCCTGCCTGGCGGCTGGGACGGCAACGTGCGCCGCACCTCCGCCTTCGGCGCCCGGCGCGGCCGTACGGCGAAGGCCCGGCTGGAGGCGGCGCACCGCGCCGGTGACCCCGGCCTGGTCACCGGCACCTACACGACGGCGGTCCAGGTGCACACGCCGCTGGAGCCGCACGCGTGCGTGGCCCACTGGGACGAGCGCGGCGACCTGCGCCTGCACCTGTCCACCCAGACGGTCGGCATGGCCGCCGAGGCCGCCGCCAAGCGGTGGAACCTCGACCTCGGCCGGGTGCACATCATCGCGGACCACGTCGGCGGCGGCTTCGGCGCCAAGGCCGGGCTCACCGTGGAGGCGATCGCCGCCACCGAACTGGCCCGGCTGCACGCCGCGCCGGTACGGGTGGCGCTGAGCAGAGGCGAGGAGCTCACCGACGCGGGCAGCCGGCCGGGCACCAGCACCAGGGTCGCCCTGCTCGTGGACGAGGCCGGCGACCTCGCCGCGCTCGACCTCGACACCCGCGGCCGGGGCGGCGTCGCCATCGGCTCCGCCGTCGCCCTGCTGGCCAGGCTCATGTACGGCACGGCGCCGCGCCGGCTGCGCGACTTCGACGTGGTCACGAACGAACCGCCCGGCACGGCGTTCCGCGGCCCCGGCGGCGCGCCCCTGCACTGGGCGCTGGAACAGGCCGTGGACGAGGCAGCGCACCGGCGCGGTGAGGACCCGATCGCGCTGCGCCGCCGCTGGGACGGCAACCGCAAGCGGCACGCGCTCTACGACTGGGCGGCCGGGCTGCCGGTGTGGCGGGACCGGCCGGCGACCGGCTCGCAGACCGGCAGGTTCCGGCGCGGCGTCGGCGTGGCCGCCGCCAACTGGTTCTACTTCCTGGTGCCCGGCACCGAGGTGGAACTGGAGGTCCAGGGGGACGTGGTCGTGGCCCGCACCACCACCCAGGACATCGGCACCGGCGTCCGCACGGTCATCGCCGGGATCCTGCGCGAGGAACTGGACCTGCCCGCCGAGCGGATCAGGGTGGAGATCGGCAGGACGGGCACCGTGCCGGGACCGCCGTCGATCGGCAGCCGGACCACCGCCTCCGTCGGCCCCGCCACCAGGGACGCCGCCCGCCGGCTGCGCCGGGAGGGGTTGGCCGACGGCCGGAAGGTGGTCGGCAGGCGGCACCGCGACCGGCGCGGCTACGTGACGCCGTTCGCGGTCGCGGGGATGGCCGTCGGGCGCGGGTTCAGCGGCTCGGTGCACGTCACCGAGGTCGAGGTGGACACCCGCTTCGGCACCGTCCGGCCGCTGCGGGTCTGGGGCGGGATCTCGGCCGGCCGCATCTACGCCGACGGGCCGGCGCGCAGTCAGTGCGAGGGTGGCATCGTGCAGGGCATCGGCTACGCGCTCTACGAGGAACGGCGGATCGACCCGGTGACCGGCGTCGTGCTGACCGCCAACCTGGAGGACTACCGCATCCCCGGCATCGGCGACACCCCGGAGATGGTGCTCCACTTCCACCAGGAAGGCTGGGAGCACGTCAACGGGCAGGGCGTCGGCATCGGGGAGATCTCCACCATCGGGGTGGCGGCGTCGGTGGGCAACGCCGTGTACAACGCCACCGGCTGGCGCCCGCACGACCTGCCCATCCGCCCTGACCGTGTGCTCGAAGGGATCCACCGATGACGACGCCCTCCCTGGACGACCTCGCCGCCCTGGGCCGCGAGTTCCGCGCCGGCGGCACCGATCTCATGTCGCGCACCGTGCCCTCCCGGGAGTACGCGGACCTGTCCGGCACGCCGGAGCTGACCGGGATCGAATGGTCGGCCGACGGCTCGGCGCGGATCGGCGCGCTGACCACCGTCGCGGAGATCGCGGAGGACGCCCTGATCCGGGCGGCCTACCCGGCGCTGGCCGGCACGGCGGCCGGGCTCGCCACGCCGCAGGTCCGGGCGGCGGGCACGGTCGGTGGCAACCTCCTGCAGCGCAACCGCTGCGCCTACTTCCGCAACCCGGCCTTCAGTTGCCACCAGGACGGCGGCGACTCCTGCCCGGCCCGCGCCGGGACGATGCTCAACCCCACCGTGATCGAGTCCGGCCCGTGCCTCGCCCCGCACCCGTCGTCGCTGGCCATGGCGCTGATCGGCTATGACGCCACCGCCGAGGTGCGGGGCAGGGGAGCGGTGCCGGTGCGCGACCTCTACGGGGACGATCCGGGCGCGGACCACCTGCTGGCGCCGGGGGAGATCCTGGTCGGGGTCGGGCTGCCCGTGCCCGTGCCGGGGGAGCGGGCCGCATACCACCGGGCGATCGGCCGGGCGGAGGCCGAGTGGCCGCTGGTGGAGGCGACCGCGCGGGTGGTCGTGGAGGGGGACCGGATCACGCTGGCGGCCGTGGCGGTGGGCGGCGTCGCGCGGACTCCGCTCCGGCTGCCCGAGGTGGAGGCCGCGCTCCTGGCCGGTGAACCGCTCGACCGGGCCGCCGCGCTGGCCGCCGATCGTTGCTCTCCGTCGCCGGACGCGGCTTACAAGGTGGCCCTGCTCACCGGGACGGTGCTGGAGGTCCTTGAACGCTGCCTCGACGACTAAAAGGTACAAAGCGGGATTTCTGATCCATCATCGTATTTTGCCTCATTGTCTCCGTGGTATTTGAGGTGATAGGCCGATACCCAGATGTCGGAGAGGTCTTCCCTTTCGATCAGGAGCCACCAGTGATTGTGGCCTTCCGGCCCTTTGTGGAGGCGTCCTTGATATTTGCACTGGACGGGATATCTTCCGGCGAACAGAATCCCCGTCACGCACTCCTCGCAGTCGGGGCCCAAATAGGCCCTGGGTGCGCCGAACAGCGTGACGGTGCCGGGATCGGGGATGACCGTCACCAGGACCGAAGGGGTCGGAGAGGCCAGCACGACAGGGATGACCTGCTCCGACCCCTTCCCGTCGTGGAGGGCGACGATCGCGGCGACGAGTGTGGCGAGTCCGCCTATCACGGCGGCCAGCAGCGTTTGCCAGGCCTTAAGACGTTTTGCCATGGTCTTGAGGCGGGTGGTTTGGTCTGAGGTTTCCGGGTGGTTGTCGTCCGTGCTCATGGCAACGCCCTCATGACAAAATGTTACGTCGCCATTCTGGTGTCAGGTGCGGTTAACGCGTTTCGCGGCCGAGTGCAGTCGCGAGTCGTGATGTGCAATGTGTGGGTTTGAGGTAATAGGGGCTGACCCATCCCGCTCGCCCACCTGATCCGATCACCGCCCACGGCGGCGCAGGCCGGCTCCGGAAGTACGAAGGGCCGGCGCTGATCACCACGTCCCGATGCGTCAGGGCGCCGATCCGGCGGCCCTGCCAGTCACGTACGGTGAGCGAGTCGGCGATCACCCGGAAGCACCTGATCACCGGTTGCCGTGGCGAGTCCGCGAAGGCGGGCGCGATCGCCAGCCGCAACTCGCCCCCGGTGCCGGTTTCGGTCCCGGTCTTCTCCATGGGTTCGGGCGCGGCGGGCGTGGCGGCCCTGGAGGTGCCCGCCGCCGCACGGCCCGGAATCTCCAGGTTGGACACCGCGATCAGGACTCCGGTCACCGCCAGCAGGAAGACGAGGTTCGCGGCGGCGAAGGGATTGCGCCGCAGCATCCCGCACGCCCGCCGCGACCACCCCTTCGCCGCTCCCCGCACCAGGCCCGCCCGCGCGGAGACCCCGGCTGGCTCCCGGACGACCCCGCCCGCCCGCTCCGGCCCCCCGCCCCGCTCCGGCCCCCATGCCGATCGCGGCTCCCACGCCGATCGCGGTCCCCACGCCGATCGCGGTCCGCCTGCCGACCGCGGTCCCCATGCCGATCGCGGTGCGCCTGCCTGCTCCGGCGCGACCGGGTGGATCGGGCCGCCGATCGGCTGGTGGGCGGCGGACGGGTGCGGGCCGCCGGTGGGGCGGGGCCGGACGAGGCGGTGCCAGGCGGCGTCCCAGGCCGGGCGCTCCCGCTCCGGGACGTGGCAGGCCGCGACGAAGGCGCGGACCGTCTCCAGCCTCGGCCGGGCACGCCGCCCGCCGAGCATGTCGTGCAGCGTGCTGGTGCCCAGCCGCCCGCCGCACCGCCGGGCGAGCGCGGCCAGCGACGGGCTCCCCGCCCAGACCCGCAACGCGCGCAGCGACTGGACGAACTCCTCGAACGTCGCCGCGTCCGCCGGATCGGGCAGGCCGTGACGCGTCCCGGCGAGGTCGGAGGGCAGGCCGGGACCCACCCCGGCGGTGCTGTCCGAGCGCCTGCCGGGACGCGTCCCGGCGGGGTCCTCGGGGCGGGGACGCTCCGCGGGCGCCGGGCTCGCCGGGCCGGGGTGCGCGGCGGTGGCGGCGTGCCGGGCGCGCTCCCAGCGCTCGCGCCACTCGGCCTCGTCCCCCGCGCAGGCGCGGACGTAGGCGAGCGTGACCGGCAGCGTCGGCAGTCGCCGGCCGGACGCGGCCTGGGACAGCACCGCGAGCGAGTAGCCGGCGCGGGCGGACATCGCCCGGTAGGGCACGTTACCGGCCTGCCGGCGCAGCATCCGGAGCTGGAAGGCGAATTCGGCGATCGGCCCGGTTGTCGGATCGAGAAGTGTCTCTGGTCTGGCCATGATGAAAATCCCCCGCGCGAGTGCGAGCCCACGCCAACCCACGCCATCGTGCTTTCCGGGAAGGAACGCCTTTCGTCCGGAAGAGCGCGCCCTGCGCCAGGCAGGCCCGGACGGCTGGCTCGAAAAGTCATTTACCGCGGTCGTCGAGGCCGGGAAATGTGGCTGCCTCATGTGTACTGGCGGGGATGCGGGCAGGCAGGGGAGTCTTTGCGATTCTTGGCCGGAACCTTACCCGTTCATGGCCCGGAAAGGCGTGATCACGGGGGGCGCAGCCGGGACCAGAGACGGCGCGGCGCGGCGCGCTGTTCCTCGGCCGTGCTGGAGAGGTCGGCGGAGGTGGGCGGGGCGACCGTGACGACGGTCCCCGGCGCGTGCCCCTGGCACAGCCGGGCCGGATCGGCGGCGAGAAGCCGTTTCATCAGCGTACGGCGACCGCGCCCGACGACGAGGATGTCACCCTCGCCGGTGAACTCGATCAGCGTGCGGCCGGCTTCGCCGATGACCACGTAGGCCAGGACCGTGATGTCCGGCGGCGGCCCGCCGGCGACCTCGTCGAGGAGCAGGTTGATCAGCTCGGCTCCGCGGTCCTTGTCCAGGTCGGAGGTGTCGGGCAGCGCGGCCCACGGCGCCCGCCCGGCGTAGTTGGGCGGCGGGACCGCGTGCACGATGACGAGGGCCAGGCGGCGCAGCCGGGCCTCTCCGATGGCCCAGGCAAGCGCCCACCGCGCAGCCGCCGAGTCGTGCACTCCGACGATGACTCTCGGCTTCTTCTCAGGCAGCGGGTTCACGGCGCCCTCCCTCGTGCGAGACCTCTACCCTCTCGCATCCCGGGCTCGCTGAGGAGGGTCATCCGTCCCGCGCGTCGTCATCGGATCATGCACGGGAGGGAAAGTCCGCACCAGGCCGGCGACCGGCGCGGCGCACTCAGAGAACGGGCAGGCCACCCGGTGGAAGCGGTCGGGGTGAGCGGGGTATCTGGACAAAGTGGCCACGCTTCTATAATGCCCTTTGAATCCACTGCTATGCCGAAATGGGATAGCGCTGTGCCCCGCAGGCGGCACCTGCGGGGCACAGCGGGGAGCGGCGGGCGGACCGCTCCTGGTGAGGATCGCTCCAAGGGGGGCGCGGAAGGCTGCCGGCGGGCGATCGGCGGCCGGGGGCGGCCGCCGCGGCGGGGCGGATCAAGGAGCTCGCGACCCATCCGTTACCCTCCGCGACCATGACCATCACTCTCTGTGATGATGTGTTTGATTGAAGCATTATCCGCGCCGTGCGTACAGCCTTTTTCTTTCCCGAATCTTCACATGAGCGTTTTCTCAGAAACCGAATAACCACATGTGCGCTCATTTCGCGGTAGGCGGGAACAGTCGTATTCCGCATCAGGGGACCGGCTCCGCCGTACACGGGCCGTGGCAGACGTCGAGCACCTCCCCGCGCTCCAGGAAGCGGGCCTTCTGCCGGCGGGCGTCCGGGTCGTGGCGCGGGTCTTGGTGCGGGTCGCGGCCGTAGGCGGGGCCGAGCGGCGGCGTGTTGGTCACCGGCGGCGCCACCGCCCCGCTGTCCCAGACCACCAGCGCCGACCCCCTGTAGGGCCGGTCGGGCAGCGACTCGATCCCCCAGTACGGCACGGCGTCCGGGTCGCGGCCGGGCGCGGTCACCGGCCGGTGCACGCGGGCGCCGATGGTGCGCGCCTGCACCGCGGCGGTGACCGGGGACACCTGGTGGTCGCCGAAGGCCACGTGCAGCAGCACCCGGTGCCGCGGCGAACCGGGCAGCGGATCGTCGGTCAGGTGCTGGGCGTAGCCGTTCGCCTCGGCGTGGTCCCACAGCATCTGGATGAGCGCGAAGCAGAGCTGCTGGTCCAGCTTGTCCGGGTACCCCTGGTCCATGAGCCGCTGGAACGGCTCGAAGGCGGTGCTGCGGTTGAGCAGTGTGCTGTAGTTCATGCCGGGCACGCCGAGCACCGCGTTGCGCACGTCGGGGGAGATCGCCACCAGTGCGCCGCCCGCGATCCCGCCCTGGCTGTTGCCGTCGTAGGCGAGCGGGGCCCGGAGGTCCACCAGCGGCCGGCCGCGCCCGTCGCGGAACGCCTCATGGCTCGCCAGCCCGTCCCTGGTGATCATCGCCCGGCCGAGGAACACGAAGCCGAGCAGGCTCTGCTGGAGCCGGTCGGTGACGGTGGGGAACCTGCCGAAGTCGCCGAAGACGCTCACCACGTTCGGCACGTCCTCGGCCGCCATGCCGATCCACTCGGCGGCGCAGAACAGGAAGCCGTGCTCGCCCGCCATCGCCCGCACGTTGGCCGCGCGCACCTCTCCGGTGCTGCCGAGCAGGCCGTGGCCGTACAGCGCGGGCCGGGCCGGGCGTTCGAAGGCCGAGCGCGGGATCTCGCACCGGAACCGCGCCCTCACCTGGTCGCCCGACGGCCGGGGCAGCCCGTCGGGCCCCAGGTCGAACCGCGAACCGGGCGGGCCGCCCGGCCGGTTCAGGTAGTTGGGCACCAGCACGTCGCCGGTGACCTCGCGGGCGATGTGCGGATCCTGCTCGGCGGTGAAGTCGGTCACCGCGGTGACGGTGAAGTCCGGCGAGCGGCCGCGCAGCCGCTTCAGCGACTCGTCCCGCATGCGCAGCACCGCGCCGCTCAGGCTCCGCTCGCTCGCCACCGTGAAGTCCCAGGCCAGGTGGAGGCCCCCGGCGCCGACCCCGGCCCGCGCGAGATCGCCCAGCGTGCGCTTCAGCGCCTGCCGCCGGGCGGCGAGCGGGTCGTCCGGGCGCGGCTTCCCGGTGGCCAGCTCGGTGAAGGCGGCCGGCGGCGGAACGGGCTCGCCCGCCGCGTCCTTCAGGCCGCGCAGCGCGACCGCGTAACGGTGGCCCTCGCGGAAGTTCCGCGCCGGTCGGATGATCAGCGCCGTCCTGGCCGGATCGGTGGCGTTGGCGTCGAGCTCGGCCCAGTACGGCCAGCGCTCGCCGGTCCGGGTGTCGACGATCACGATCGGGGCGTCGCGGCGCAGGGAGCGGCCGATGTCGGTGACCGGGGCGGCGCCGGTCGCGGCCAGGTCGAGCCCCGGGACGTTCGCGAGCAGCATCGAGCCGGGGGAGAAGCCGTCGAGCAGGTTCCACCGGGCGGGGTCGATCGGCGTGCCCGCCGCGTTCCGCGGCATGGCCCCGGCGGCGAGGTTCACCCGCAGGCCGGTCGGTGTCGCGGCCGGCCGGGTGAACCAGTCGTTCGGGAAGGGCAACAGGCAGTCGGCGCCCCCGACGGGATCGCAGGCCGAGCCCGCGGGCGCGCGGAGGGTGGCTGCCTCCTGGGGCGTGCGGTTGGCCGCGGGCGGGGGCGGCGCCGGGGTTCCCGTGCCGGTCGCGGGTGGGGTGGGGGCGAGGAAGGAGGTGGCGGCCAGGGTGAGACTCGTCAACACGGTAAGCGGTCGCACGTGCGCCCTCCTCGGACTCGCCCACACCGTGACCGGCGTGCACGTGATGATCCACTCGAATCCCCCCTTGGTCAACCATCGACTTACATGAGGTAAGTTACTTACGAATCGTGCGGTGCTTCGTACTATCGGGGGCTTTATGGCTGCTTCTCATGAAGATCCACATGAGTTCGGGCATGCCTGTGTCATCTTCCAGTCGGCGATCGAGCTGGCCGGGCGGCGGTGGAACGGCGCGATCATCTTCGCCGCCGACCACGGCGTCCGCCGGTACAGCGAGTTCCTGGCGGCGGTGCCCGGGATCTCCGAGCGGATGCTCGCGCAGCGGCTGCGCGAGCTGGAAGAGGCCGCGGTGCTCGTCAGGGAGGTCGTCCCGACGACGCCGGTCCAGATCACCTACACGTTGTCGGAACGCGGCAGGGAGCTCGCGCGCGCGGTGGAACCGCTGATCGCGTGGGGGGAACGCTGGCTGGGGAAGGAAAAGCATGACTGACTTCGGGCACGAGCTGTGGTTCGGGGCGTTCCTCACGCCCGCCGCCGCCGACCACGAGCGACTCGTACGGCTCGCCGTACACGCCGACCGGCTGGGCCTCGACCTGCTCGGCATCCAGGACCACCCCTACCAGCCGGCCTTCCTCGACACCTGGACGCTGCTGACCACTCTCGCCGCGCGCACCGAGCGCATCCGCCTGGTGCCCGACGTGATCAACCTGCCGTTGCGCCAGCCCGCCGTGCTCGCTCGCAGCGCCGCCTCGCTGGACACGCTCAGCGGCGGCCGGGTCGAGCTGGGCCTGGGCGCCGGGGCGTTCTGGGAGGGTGTGGCCGGGATGGGCGGCCCGACGCGTACGCCCGCCGAGGCCGTCGAGGCGCTGGAGGAGGCGATCACGATCCTGCGCGCGCTGTGGCGGCCGGGGGACGCCGTGCGGTTCGAGGGCCGGCACTACCGCCTGGACGGCGCCCGGCCCGGCCCCTTCCCGCCGCACCCGATCGGCATCTGGATCGGCTCCTACAAGCGGCGGATGCTGGAGCTGACCGGCCGCCTCGGCGACGGCTGGCTGCCCAGCCTGGCCTACGCGCCGCCCGCCGAGGCCGCGAAGATGGCGGAGATCATCGACGCCGCGGCGGCGGACGCCGGCCGTGACCCGGCGCAGATCCGCCGCGTCTACAACGTCAACGGGCGCTTCGAGCGCCGCGCCGGCGGCTACCTCGACGGCCCGCCCGCGCTGTGGGCCGAGCAGCTCACCGAGCTGGCCCTGGAACAGGGCATGAGCGGCTTCGTGCTGGCCCCCGGCCAGGACGCCGAGCGTGACCTGCGCGTCTTCGCCGAGGAGGTCGCCCCCGAGGTGCGGAGGGCGGTGGCCGGACACCGGGGGACGCCCGCCCCCGAGTCACCGCGGCCCGCCCGCCACGAGCTGCACGACTCCACCCGCCCGCACGCCCCCAAACGCGACCTCGCGGCCCTCACCCCCGCCCAGCGCGCCAAGGGCCAGCGCCTGGTGCAGGTGCACAACCACCTGCGCCAGGAGATGAAGCAGATCGTCGACGCGGTGGACCAGGTCGCCGCCGGCCGCACCCAGGTGGCCGCCCTCCGCGACATGATCAACCAGTTGACCATGCGGCAGAACTACTGGTCGCTCGGCGCCTTCTGCGCGTCCTACTGCCGGCTGCTGACCGTCCACCACACGATCGAGGACGCGGAGCTCTTTCCCCGGATCCGGGAGCGGCAGGAGTCGCTCGGCCCGGTCGTGGACCGGCTGGCGGAGGAGCACGAGGTGATCGCCGACGTGCTCACCCGGCTGGACGCCGCGCTGGCCGCGACCATCGAGGACGCCGCGAAGTTCGACGGTGTGCGCGAGCAGGTGGCGATCCTGCACGACCGTCTCTTCTCACATCTGGACTACGAAGAGGAGGAGCTCGTCGAGCCGCTCTCCCGGCTCGACGTCGAGATCTGACCGGATCCCCGGAGCAGCGGACCCGCGGCGCACCAGGCGCTCGCCTCTGCTCCGGGTCGTCCGCCGGACGGCGGTCAGATCAGGAGGCCGCGGGAACTGTTGAACAACGCGTTGACGCCGCCGTCGAGGACACCGCCGACGTCGACGCTGTGGGTGATGCCGACGAGCGGGTCGGTCGCCGAGTGGGCCGCGGACGCGGTCGAGAGCCCTGCCGTGGTCAGCACGGCCAGAACGAGGAAGCGGGCACGGGGGGACATTGGCGTGTTCTCCTCCTTTGTACTGCGGGGAACTTCCGCGCGGTTGGCTGCAACATTACCCGGCGTAGTGAAATCATGACAGAGGGTGTTCACGCCCTCACCAGGCGAGACCCCGCACCGGCCACTCGCCCTCCCACGCGGTGGGCTCGGCCCGCGGCTCGGGCGGCCCGCCCAGGTCCACCCGGAACAGCCGGGACGGCGAGACGTCGCCGCAGACCGTGTCCGGCGGGACGCCCTGGTAGGCGGCCTCCACCGCGACGAGCGCGTACCGGCCGGTCGGGTCGAGGGTGAAGGCGGTCAGCTCGCCGCATTCCGCCTCGAACGCGACGGCGCCGGGCGTCCGCTCCGGCGGTTCGAGTGTCAGCAGCCGGGGCTGCTCCCGGTGCACTCCCCCGACCTGCGACACGATCATCAGACTCCGCCCGGGAACGGTGAGCGACGTCCCGTCCCGGAACACGTCCATCGTGTAGAGCGTGCGGCCCGCGAGCAGGTCCGCGCCCGGGTCGCGTACGTCGAGCGCCACCAGGCGGGCCGACGGGTCGCCGTCGGACCTGGCGCGGAACACCAGCGTGTCCGCGTCCCGCCAGTGCAGGCCGAGGTCGCCGTCCCCGGACACGCCCTGCCCGTGCCCGCCGGGCGCGGACCACTCGCGCCCGCCCACCAGCCCGACCACCGTCTGGCCCACCTCGGCGGGCTCGACCGGCGAGGCGACCAGCCGGGAGTAGGCGACCCGGCCCCCCGGCGAGACGGCCAGGTCGTTGACGACCCCCTCCACGTCTCCGCCCACCCGCTCGCGGACCATCGCGCCGCCGTCGCCGTCCAGGTCCACCCGGTGGATCCGCGAGCGCCGCGAAGCGCCGTCGCCCCAGGTGCTCACCGCGGCCAGGTAGCGGCCGGGCACGGTGTCCCTGACGATCGCCGTGTACTGGTGGAACTCCGGGTCAGGCGCCTCGACCGGCTCCGGCTCGCCGCCCTCGACGAGATCCAGCACCGCCAGCCCGCCGCCGGACCGGACGAGCGCGTACCGCTGCGTCCCGTCCGCGCCGAGCACCTGCCCCGCCGGCTCGTACGGCAGCAGCGGCGGCACGACGGTCACCGCGGCGACCGGCACGGCGACGGCGACCGCGATCACGCCTATGCGCCGCCAGGGCGGCCTGCCGTGCGCCGTGCCCGCCCAGGCGCCGGCCAGCAGGCATACCGCCGGGGCCATGGCCCAGGCCATCGCCTCGACCGTGACGCCGTGCGGCGCCGCCGGATCGACGCCGCAACTCATCTCCCCGGACAGCGACAGCCAGTCCTGCGCCCGATCCAGCGCGTACCGCGCGGCGACGAGCGTGACACCGGCGGACGCGGCCCACAGGTGCACCCGGGGACGGCCCGCCCCCCGCCGGGCGACCAGCCAGGCGCCCAGGGCGAGCCCTACGGGAAGCGCGTACCACAGGAAGCCCGCCGCGTCCCCGACCCAGGCGGACGCCGTCATCCGCCAGTCGGGAAAGGGGGCCGACATCACGGTGACACAGCCGACATAAGTGGGCGTCGCGATCTGCGGGGCGACCGTGACGGCGAGGAGGAACACGCCCTCCGAGGCCGTCAGCGCGACCGCGAGCCACCAGTAGAGCAGTGCGTACGACCGGCGGACCGGGAACACGGATAAGTGCGAAGGCATCGGGGTCCCTGCGGTCGATGCGGATGTCGATCCGGCAGATCATCGCGACCGGGCCCGCACCGGTCAAATCCCGCCGGAGACCGCCCGGCACCCCGCCTGCCGCGGCGACCACCCCCACTCCAGGTCGGCGTGGACCGCCTCTGGCAAGCCCCTTCTGGTAGCTTTTCGAGCTCTCATGACTGACTATCGCGCTTCCTTCGACGCCACCGTCACCTTCGCGAACGGCGGCGACCTGACCGTGCGCGGTTTCCGGGTGGACCTGCCCGGCGCCGACACCGGCGAGCAGGAGATCGCGGCGCTGTTCGTCGCGTCGCTCGGGCTGCTGATGACCGGCTCCGTCGAGCTGTCCAACGTCGAGATCTTCGCCGAGCCGCACAAGGGGACGCGGGGCGGCCCGTCGGACCGGACCGCCGCCGCGCCGGCGCGGGGCCGGTTCGTCGAGCTCAACCACGTGATCAGAGCCGGCATGACCACGTATCCCGGGCTGCCCGCCCCCGCCATCACCCCCTACCTGACCAGGGAGGACTCGCGGGAGCGCTACGCCCCGGGCACCGAGTTCGCGATGGACACGCTCACCCTGCTCGGCAACACCGGCACCTACCTCGACGCGCCCTACCACCGCTTCGCGGACGGCGCCGACCTCAGCGCGATCCCCCTGGAGGCCACCGCCGACCTGCCCGCGGTGGTGGTCCGGGTGATCGGCACCGGGCAGCCCGGGATCGACGTCGGCGCGCTCGCCGCCCTCGACGTGCGCGGCGCCGCCGTACTCCTGCACACCGGGGACGACGCGCGGTTCGGCACCCCCGGGTACGCCGAGGACCGGCACTTCCTCACCCGCGCGGGGGCCGAGTGGCTGGCCGGTCACGGCGCGGCCCTGGTCGGCATCGACGCGCTCAGCATCGACGACACCGACGACCCCGAGCGCCCCGCGCACACCGCGCTCCTCGCCGCGGGCATCCCCGTCGTCGAGCACCTGACCGGCCTCGACCGGCTCCCGCCGACCGGCGCCCGCTTCACCGCCGTCCCGCTCCGCGTCGCCTCCTTCGGCACCATCCCGGTCCGCGCCTTCGCCCGCCTCCCCTGAACCCCACCTCCCCTGAACCCCACCTCCCCTGAACCCCACCTCCCCTGAACCCCACCTCCCCTGAACCCCACCTCCCCTGAACCCCACCTCCCCTGAACGCCGGGTCCCCTGACCCGCGCGTCCATGGAATCCCGCTTCCCCTGTATCCCGCTTCCCCCACGCCCCGCCCTCGGCGGACGCCCACCCTCCGGGACCTCGGCCTACGATGGCCCCGTGCATGAGGACGAGCTGCATCCGGAGTTGCGGGCCGCGCTGGAGCCGGTGGGGCGCGACCTGCGGGCGACCTGCCCGGTGAGCCCGCGCTTCGAGGCGTGGGACTACCCGCGGGAGCTGGCCGGGGTGATGGCCTGGGCCCCGGACGGCTCGGGGCGGGGCGTGGCGGTGCTGGTCGGACAGGACCCGATGGAGCAGCTCGCCCAGGTGGCGGACGGGATGCAGGAGTGGGCCGTCGAGGCGCTGTGGAACGCCGGGCTGCCCGCCGTGTGGCCGCACTGCCCGGCGCATCCCGACACGCACCCGCTGGCCGTGCGGAGCGAGGGCGGGCGGGTCGGCTGGTGCTGCCCGCGGACCGGTGAGCTGGTCGCCGCGGTGGGAGAGCTGGGCGGGGAGCCCGGTCAGGCCGGGTAGGCGTGCGTCTCGTTGGCCTTCACCGACGCCCAGACGCGCTGGCCCCGGGCGAGGTCGAGGTCGGCGACCGCGGCGGTGGTGATGTCCGCCGAGGCGACGATCGGCCCATCGATGTGCACGCGGACGTTGTCGCCGTGCCGTTCGATGCCCTCGATCCTGGCCTGCCAGACGTTGCGCGGGGTGCCGTCCGGGCGGCTGCGGTAGAGCGCCACCGCCGCCGGTGAGAACGCGACGAACGCCGGCCCCTCCACCTGCTCGGTCACGCTGAACGGCACGTCGCCGACCCGCACCTGCCGCCCGTCGGCCACGCCCCGGTAGAGGTTCAGGCCGACCAGGCGGGCGACGTAGTCGGTGCGCGGGCGGCGGGCCACCTCGGCCGGCGGGCCTTCCTGCACGACGGCGCCGTCCTCGACCACGACCAGGTGGTCGGCGAGCACCATCGCGTCCAGCGGGTCGTGGGTGACCAGGACGGTGGCGCCGTCGAAGCCCGCCAGGTGGTGGCGCAGGTGGGAGCGGATCTCCAGCCGGGTGTGCGCGTCCAGCGCGGCCAGCGGCTCGTCCAGCAGCAGCATGCGGGGCTCGACGGCCAGCGCGCGGGCCAGCGCCACCCGCTGGGCCTGGCCGCCGGACAACTGCCGCGGCTTGGCCGACGCGTACGCGGCCAGGCCGACCCGCTCCAGCAGCGCGCTCGCCGTACGGCGGGCCTCCTGCTTGGAGGCGCCCTGGCAGCGCGGCCCGAAGGCGACGTTCTCCAGCGCGGACAGGTGCGGGAAGAGCAGGTAGTCCTGGAAGACCATGCCGATCGGCCGTTGCTCGGCGGTCAGCGGATGCAGCGGCCGGTCGTCGAGGGTGATGTGCCCGCCGGACAGCGCGGTGAGCCCGGCCAGGGCGCGCAGGGCGGTGGTCTTGCCCGCGCCGTTCGGCCCGAGCAGCGCGACCACCTGGCCGGAGGCGACCCGCAGGTCGACGTCCAGGCGGAACGCGGGCCGGTCGACGACGAGGTGCGCGTGCAGGCTCACGGGCTGTTCACCCATCTGTCGCGGAGGCTGGCCAGGATGACGACGGACACGACGAGCAGGACCAGGCTGAGCACGATGGCGGCCTCCGGTTCGGTCTCCAGGGCGAGGTAGACGGCCAGCGGCATGGTCTGGGTGCGACCGGGGAAGTTACCGGCGAAGGTGATCGTCGCCCCGAACTCGCCCAGCGCCCTGGCCCAGCAGAGCACGGCTCCTGCGATGATCCCCGGGGCGACGAGCGGCAGGGTGACCCGGCGGAAGACGGTCCACCGGGAGGCGCCCAGGGTGGCGGCGGCCTCCTCGTAGCGCAGGTCGGCCGCGCGCAGGGCGCCCTCCACACTGATCACCAGGAACGGCATCGCGACGAACGCCTCGGCGACGACCACCCCGGCCGTGGTGAACGGCAGCGTGACGCCGAACGTCGAGTCGAGCCACTGCCCGACCAGCCCGCGCCGGCCCAGGACGAGCAGCAGCGCCACGCCGCCCACCACCGGGGGCAGCACGAGCGGCACGGTGATCAGCGCCCGCACCAGCCGCCGCCCGGGAAAGGTCGCCCGGGCCAGCAGCCAGGCCAGCGGGACGCCCAGCACGAGGCACACCAGCGTGGCCACCGTCGCGGTCACCAGGGACAGCCGCAGCGCCTCCAGCACCTGCGGCTCGGCCAGCCGGCGCGGCAGCGTCGACCAGGGAGCGCGCAGCAGCAGCCCGGCCAGCGGCAGCACCAGGAACACCATGCCCAGCAGCGCGGGCACCACCAGCACCCAGGGCAACCGCCCGGCCACCCGGTCCTCGCGCCCGGCCGCCGTCACTGGGCCGCTGTGCGCAGGTGGTCGGGGACCTCCACCACGACGTTGGTCGACTTGATCACGGCGACCGCCACCTTCCCCACTTCGAGGCCCATCTCGTCGGCCGCCTGCCTGCTCATCAGCGACACCACGCGGTAGGGCCCGGCCGCGATCTCCACCTGGGCCATCACCGAGTCCTTGAGCACATCGGTCACGATGCCGCTCAGCCGGTTGCGCGCCGAGGACACCGAGCCGTCCCCGGTCTCGATCCGGGCCCGGGCGAACGCCGCGAGGTCCGTGCCGGCCACCATGCGGTGCCCGTGCTCGTCTCTGCGCGCGGTCAGCCGCCCCGCGTCCACCCACCGGCGGACGGTGTCGGGACTCACTCCGAGCAGCGTGGCCGCCTCGCTGATCCGAAACGTCGTCACACCGATCACCCTACCTTCGTAGATTCCACCCTCGCACGCCCTGTCTCATGGCAATAACCTGCGGAGATCGTGCTCTCCCGTCGCACCTGAGAAGCGCTGAGGCGGCGCCCCCATGCCGGGCGACACCTGACAGCATCCCGCGTCGTACGGCGGGCGTGGACGTGGCGGTCGGCTACGGGGCCGGAGCGGGTCGCGTCACCGCGAGGCGTCGCGGTGGTGGGGATGCTCGACGGCGGGGCCGTTGGTGTACGTGGGCCCCGGAGTGCCACCGGGGCCCGTCCCTCCCTCAGGGAAGGTCTTGCGTCAACCGCCGGCGGTCACCGGCGGCTGTGGGCTGCACTGGTGAGGTGCGTGGGCCGTTCGGGTGGGACCGGCTGTCCAGAAGCCGGTCGTGGGCGGGGATGTGGGTGGCCGCGACGACGAGACGTGGCGCGGCGTTGTCCGGCGCCCATGGGCGATGCGCGGCCTGGGCGAACCTCACCGGTTCGCGGCTAGTCGAACTCGCCGTCCTTGACCCCGCCGATGAACGCGTCCCACTCGCCGGGGGTGAAGCGCAGCATCGGGCCGGCGGGGTTCTTGGAGTCCCGTACGGCACGACCGCCGCCGGGGAGATCCGCCACCTCGACGCAGTTGGAGCCGCTGGCGCTGCTCCGGAGGGACTTACGCCAGTTGAGTTCAGTCAGGTCCATATTTCGCACCTATTTCAGTTGTTCGGCCAGATCACCGAGGTAGGCGACCGACGCGTCCGGGGACAGCGCCGATGCGCGGACATGATCATAGGCCAGCGTGTAGTTCGCCACCTGTTCGGGCATTTCTAGATAAACGTCACCCGTGATCGTCTCGACGTATACCAGAGTCGGATCCTCTGGCGCGGCGAACTGCAGGATCGTGAAGGAATTCGCCATGGCGGCGTGTGCTCCCACATCGTTGGGCACGACCTGGACCGCGATGTTCGGCCTGGCCGCCATCTCGACGATGTGGTGGATCTGCCGGCGCATGACGTCGATTCCGCCGACGTGCTTGGCCAGTGCGGCTTCGTCGATGACGGCCCACAGGCTCGGCGGGTTCTCCCGGTCGAGGATCTGCTGGCGGGTCAGCCGGGCCTCGACGCGCCGGTCGATCATGTCTTCGCTGACCACCTGCCCGCCTCGGAACACCGCGGCGGCGTAGTGGTCGGTCTGCAGTAATCCGGGGATCAGTAGCGCTTCGAATGTGTGGATCTTTGCTGCTTCCGCCTCCCATTCCGGTAGGGAACCGCCCAGCACGTCCTTGTACTCCTCCCACCAGCCACGCTGCCGCGCCTCGCGGGCGAGTGTGATCATGGCATCTCGCTTCGCCTGATCGGTGACGCCGTAGACGTCCAGGAGGTCGCGCACGTCGCGGACGCTGGGCAGCTTCCACTCGTTGCGCTCGATCCTGGTCACCTTGCTCGGAGTCCACTCCAGGCGCCGGGCGACCTCCTCGGCGAGCAGGCCGGCCTTCTGCCGGAACTGGCGTAATGCCAGGGAGAGACGCCGACGCCGAATGGTGGGGCTGTAACTCATAGCTGGTCATCCTGTCGGGGGAGACATGAAGCCATTTCAGGTTTTTGAATCTGCGTCTTGCTTTTGGCGTTGGTCTTGCAAATTCGTTCGCCTGATACGAGTATGAGCCTACCCGCCTTCGACTACATGGGGTGATGCTTCGGCGACTCTCAGTGTGACACGGCGAACATCGCACCGGGACTTGATCAGTAAATCGGAGACCGCCCATGAGGAACCCCGAAGCGAGCGCTCCTCCCAGACAGGTGTGCTGGGAAGTGCCCAGTGACCTGGCGGCCATCGGCACGGCCCGCCGGTTGACTCGTGACGTCCTGTGCGAGTGGGATCTCGCCTCGGTCGTCTGGCATTCCGACCCGATCTACGAGGTCGTCGAACTGGTCGTGAGCGAGCTCGTCACCAACGCGATGGTGCACGCCGACGCCCCCATCGTGTTCAGCCTGCGACTTCTCGGCCGCCGGCTGCGCGGGGAGGTCGCCGACCGCGGCCAGGTCTGGGCCCCGCCCGAGGAGCCCCCCGACCCGCTGGACGAGCACCGCAGGGGTCTGGCGATCGTCAACGCCTCCGTCGACTGCTGGGGTGTCGACGCGACGCCGGAGGGCAAGACAGTCTGGTGTCAATGGGACTTACCATCCTGCCTGGACACACCATGATCCGTCACGGAGAGTGATCGGACTGGGGTAATGCGCCGGTCCTCCGTCGCCCTGAGTGCGCAGATGGGAGGATGTCTCATATGGCAGACATTCGACGCGAGAACTACGTGGTGATGTCCGGCCGGTACACCCGCCACTGACACGACCACCGAGGACCCGAGATGAGGGAACTGACCACCGTCGTCCACGACACCCCCGCGGGGCCCGTGCTGGAAGTCCTCGGCGACCTCGACTTCCACACCGCGCCGCAGTTCCGGGATGCCGTGGAGAAGATCGTGCTGCGACCCGGCAGGCAACTGGTGCTCGACCTGACCGGCCTGGAGTTCTGTGACTCCAGCGGCGTCACCGCCCTCATCGCGGCCCGCAACCACGCCTTCGCCGCCGAGGCCGTCATCGCCCTGGCCGCCGTGCCGTCCAACACCGCCCGCATCCTGCGCATCGTCGGCCTGGACCAGATGTTCCCCATCCACCCGGACGCCGCCACCGCCGTCGCCGCCCATCTCCCGGCCGACGACGACTGACCCCACCGGCCGGCCTGGAGCGTAGCCGGCACCGCACTCCGTGGCGCGTGGTCCAGTGCTGCCATCCGTCGGATCGACCGGGCCGGCAGGCGGCGGTCATGATCCAGGAGGTGATCCGCCCGGCTCGGGTATCGCAGCCGGCGTCCATACCCGGAACTGAGACGGTGTCGCTTCTGTACAAGACCTGGGCGGTCCTTGCCGCCTAATCTCCCAGTCGCGGCAGTGGTCCAGGCACCGCCTGGAACAGGGACGGGGAGTGGGAAGCGCCCGCTCCTCATCGGTACTCAACGAGGAGGTCGTCGTGAGGAAGCTGGTCGTGTCCGAGTTCGTGTCGCTCGACGGTGTGATGCAGTCTCCGGGCAGTGAGGCGGGTTTCCGGCACAGCGGCTGGGTGCTGGAGCGTTTCGCCGCCGAGCACGACGCCCACAAGTACGAGGAACTGACGGAGACCTCGGCCCTGCTGCTCGGCCGGGTCACCTACGAGGGCTTCGCCGCCGCGTGGCCCTCGGTGAAGGGCGAGTTCGCCGACCGGATGAACGCGCTGCCCAAGTACGTGGTGTCCAGCACGCTGCACGAGCCGCTGGCGTGGAACGCCTCCCTCCTCAAGGGCGACGTGGCCGGCGAGGTCGAGGCGCTCAAAGACGAGGACGGCGAGGGCCATGTCTTTGTCCACGGCAGCCGCTCACTCGCCCAGGAACTCATGCGGCGGGGCCTCGTGGACGAGGTGCGGCTCATGGTCTTTCCCGTCATCCTGGGGTCGGGTGCCCGCCTGTTCCCCGGCTCGCCAGACAAGACGTCGCTGACGCTGGCCGCGAGCCGCGTCTTCGACTCCGGCGTGGTCGCGCTGACCTACGCCCGTACGTAGTCCCGCATACCAAGAGTGAAAGAACAGTCATGAACACCATCACGTCCAAGGACGGCACCTCCATCGCCTTCGAACGCCATGGCGAGGGTACGCCGCTGATTCTCGTGGACGGCGCCACCGCGCATCGGGCGCTCAACCCGCTCGGAGCCCAGCTCGGAGACCTGCTCGGCGCTTCCCACACGGTCTACACCTACGACCGCAGAGGGCGCGGTGACAGTGGCGACACCGCCCCTTACAGCGTGGAACGCGAGATCGAGGACCTCGCGGCGCTGATCGCCGAGGCGGGCGGGACGGCCCACGTCTGCGGCTTCTCCTCCGGCGCCGTGCTCGCTCTGGACGCGGCTGCCGCCGGGCTGCCCATCACCCGGCTGGCCGCGTACGAGCCGCCGTTCGTGGTGGACGGCACTCGCCCGGCCGTACCTGAGGACTACCTGGACCGTCTGGACGCCTCCCTGGCCGGGGGACGTCGTGGCGAGGCCCTGGAACTGTTCTTCACGATTCCGGGCGGCATCCCCGTGGAGTTCGTCGCCGGGATGAAGGCCGATCCGATGTGGGCCGCGCTTGAGGCCGTCGCCCCGACCCTCGCCTACGACGGCCGGGTCATGGCGGGCACGATGAGCGGCCGCCCCCTGCCGCGCGACCGCTGGTCCGCCCTCTCCGTCCCCACCCTCGTGATCTACGGTGGGGCGAGCGATCCTTGGATGGCGAACGGGGCCCGCGCGATCTCCGGCCTGCTGCCCACGGCCGGCCTGCGCGAACTGCCCGGCCAGACGCACAGCGTCAGCGGCGAGGTCCTGGCTCCCGCACTGGCCGCCTTCCTGGCCGACTGAGTAGACGTCTGAGCCTGCGAAGCCGGCCTTCCGCAGCCTGCCTGCTCATCGGCGAGATGAGCAGGCAGGCTGCGCGAGGCGATCGTGGGGCCCGGACCGGAACCGGAGGGGCACGGCATGATTCTCCAGACTAACTAGATGGTTCCAGCTCGTGGACGGCCTGGACGACCTCCGCCGGGTGTGTCACCTGGGGATGGTGGCCCGCGCCGGCGATGACCGTCACGACGGCCCGCGGGAGGGCGTCCAGGAGTGCGCGCCCTTCGGGGGTGAGCGGGTCGTCGGCTCCCACGACGACGTGCACGCGCCCCTGGTAGCTCCGCAACCGCGCGCGGAGATCCCCGCGCCACCGTTCGCTCCCGGCCCGGGCCAGGAGGCGGGCGGTGTTGGCCGCGACGCCGGCACGGCGCAGGTCTGCGACGCTCGACGCGAGCGCCCCGGCGTGCGCCGCGTCCCCGGTGAGCCTTCTCGCCAGCGCCTCGGAGCCGACCCGGCGCAGATACCAGCGGGCCGGAAGCGTCCACCGCGAGGCGAGACCGGCATGCGGCTGGAGGAAGAACGGCGACACCAGCGTCAACCGATCCACCAGGTCGGGACGCTCCGTCGCGGCCTCCAGCGCGATCGCCGCGCCCACCGAATGACCCACCAGGTGGCGGGCGCCGGTCTCCGCCAGCAGCGCGACCGGCCAGTCCGGCAGACCGCCGCGACGCCCCCCGCCCGACCCCAGGCCGCCGAGGCGTCCCCCGCCCGACCCCAGGCCGCCGAGGCGTCCGCCGGTCAACCCCAGGCCGGGCAGGTCCACGGCGCGGGCGTGGCCCAGCGACTCGACGACCGGCGCCCAGGTGTCGGCGTTCACCGGCAGGCCCGGCAGCACCACGGTCGGCGCGCCCGGCTCGCCGAGCTCGAACATCCGCACCCCGGCGGGCGTGATGAACCGCCGCCCGCCGGCGGGCGCGTCCCCGAACCGGTGCGCCGCCAGGTGGTCGGCCCAGCGGAGGATCGACGTGGTGCCGTCCGGCGGGGTGAGGCCGTGCCGGGCGGCGAAGTCGTCCGCCGGACCGGTGGGGTAACGGTCGTCCGACAGGAACGTCAGGGTCTCCGGGTCGGCCTTGGTGAGCCATCGGGGCAGGCGTCTCACCAGGGGCACCGGGATCCGGGTACGCGGCACGCTGACCCGGTAGTGCTCTCCGACGAGGGTGAGCAGGGCGGGCAGCGCGGGCGTGCCGGCGTCGAGCACCCAGTAGGCGGCGCGCTCGGCGGCGTCGTCCGGCGGGAGCAGGGTCATGAACCGGGCGAGGTGGTCGACCGGCACCACCGGGACGAACGTGCTCGCGTTCCCCGGCAGCGCCGCCATCGTGCCCTGCCAGACCTCCCGCACGCTCGACGCGAGGCCCAGATACTGGTCGGACTCGCCGGTGGCGCTGTCCCCGATCACGCTGGACGGGTTGACGATGGACCAGGGGACGCCCGCCCGGTCCGCGTCCGCCTGGAGGACGGCGTCCGCCTCGACCTTGGACGCCTCGTAGGCTCCCAGGGCCGCATAGGTGCTCCGCCTGCGCTCCGCGCTCCAGGGGACCTGCGCCGGATCCTGCCCGCCCACCCGGTACCCGGAGACGTGCACCAGGCGGCGCAGGCGAGGCAGTCGCGCCGCGAACGCGACGATCGCGCGGACGCTGTCCACGTTGGCCCGCCGCGCCTCCTCCGCGGACATCCCGAACCGGTAGGCGCCGGCACAGTTGTAGATCTCGGTGACGTCCTCCCATCGTGTCGCGTCGCCCCGGAGCAGTGAGAACGCGTCGAAGTCGACCCGGAGATCGGCCGGCGCGGGGCCGTACCCGTGCTCCGCCAGCCACCGGGTGAGCCCCAGGTACGACCCGCCGCTCCGGTTGGCCGTGCTCACCCGCACACCGGCCCGGCCGAGCGCGAGGATCAGGTGCCGCCCGAGGAAACCGGTCGCCCCGAAGACCAGGGCGTGCCGGTCCGCCGGGTTCACGACGCCTCCCGGTCGAGCAGCAGGGCGAGGGCGTGGGCGGCGCAGCGCAACGGCTCCACCGACCTCTGGGCGCGCGAGATGATCATCGCCCCCTCGACCGAGCCGACCACGGCGGTCGCCAGCGTGCGGGCGGTGGCGTGCGGGTGGCCCTGCGCGGCGAGGTATTCGGTCATCGGCGTGATCCAGGAGGCGAAGGCGCTCGCGCAGGCATCCCGCAGCCGCTCGCTCTGCGCGCCCATCTCCAGGGTGACCACCGAGACCGGGCAGCCGAGCTGGTAATCGCTGTCCGCGAGCATCCCGGCCAGCACGTCGATCACCCGGCGGATCAGGTCACCCGGGGTTCCCGGCTCCAGCGCCGTCTCGGTCACGAGAAGCCGGAACCGCTCGGCCGCGAGCTCGACGGCCTTCTCGCCGAGCGCCTCCTTCCCCTGGGGAAAGTGGAAGTACAACGACCCTTTGGGAGCGCGCGCGTGCTCCACCACGGTGTTGAGCCCCGTGCCGCTGTACCCGCGAGCCTGGATCAGCTCAAGCATGGACTCCACCAGCCGCGCACTGGTCTCGGCGCCCTTGGTTACCCTCATGAAGGGCAGAATAGACCGGTCTACATATTTTTGCCAGAGCCGTCGTGCTCCGGGCGTACGCCGAAGGGGTTGTCGACGGCGTATCGCCAGCGCCCGTCCCGTCCGCGCCGGGCCACATCCGTGGCGGTGCCCTCGATGTGCACCGGCCGCCCGTCCCGGTCCGTGCCGTCGATGACCCAGTCCACGATCAGCAACGCGAGGTCGCCGCTGGTGTAGACGTGCCGCGGCCGGACGACGATCGGCACCCCGAGGCCCACGAACCGGCCGTTGGCGGCGCGGGCCCGGGCCCCGGTCAGCGGAACTCCCGGTTCGGGCACGAACACCGCGCCCTCTTCGTACACTTCGGCCACCGCCTCCGGATCGCCGCTGTTGAACCGTTCGGCGAACACCAGGGGGACGTCCTCGGGGCGTTCCGCGAGCTGCCGCACCATCACGCGTGTCCTTCCGCGGGTAGAAATCAAGACGCGGAGAACGCTAGGAGGCGCTTTCGTGACTCACCAAACGGTTGGCCACCCGGCCCGGCCGGGCCTGCCCGACGACCCGCACGCGGATGTCAACGCACCGACCTCCTCCTGCCCGGTGGAGATCACGCTCACGGCGTTGCGTGGCCGCTGGACGACCCTGGTGATCCGCGAGCTGCTGCGAGGCGACCGCACCTTCACCGAACTCCGTGCGGCGCTGCCCGCCCTGTCGGACAAAGTCCTGTCCGACCGGCTGGCGCACCTCACCCGGGCCGGCGTTCTTGATCGCCACCGCCGGTCCGGCTGGCCGCCCCGCACGCACTACAGCCTCACCCCCGACGGGCACCGCCTCGGCCCCGTCCTCCAGGCGCTCTGGGACTGGGGCGCCGGGCACCGGCCACCCCCGCCGGCCTGAACCCGATCTCGCGCCTCCCGCCCCGCGCCGGAGCGGCGATCCAGGTCAGCCGGAGGGGGCCCCGGCGGCTCCCGGACCGGGCAGCACGTCGAGGTCGGTGACGCGCATCGGCTGGTCGCACTCCGAGCAGTGCAGCTCGACGTGGGCGATCCGGCCGCACGCGTGGTGCCGGTAGAGCACCGGCGGGCCCGCCTCGCCGGCCGTCCACCGGTCGCCCCAGCGTGCCATCACCAGCAGCAGGTCGCACAGGTCCCGGCCCTTGTCGGTCAGCGCGTAGTCGTGCCGCGGCGGCCGGGTGGAGTACGGCCGGCGCTCCAGCACGCCGTGGTGGACCAGCCACTTGAGCCGTTCGTCGAGCACCTTGCTGGAGATGCCCAGACTCTGCTGGAGCCGGTCGAACCGGGTGACGCCGACGTGGATGTCGCGCAGGATCAGTGGAGTCCACGGTTCCCCCACGACGTCCAGCGTGCGGGCGATCGAACAGGTCATGTCCCCGAACCGGGTGCGCTGCATGACACCAGACTAGAAGCTTCCTTCAAGCAAGGGACTACTCCCGTCCTACGCGGGTAGCGCCCCTTCCCTGAAGGAAGTCTGTGGACCGGCGCTACGGATGGTGGCAGACCGCATCACGAACATGACGCCTGAACGGCCAGACGGTCCGTGACCCGAGCGGACCCCGAGCGGAGGGAGAACGGCATGATCGACACGACGCCCGTCGCCGAACCGTTGTTCGACGAGGTGGACGCGACGCCGATGAGCACGGACGAGGCGACGGTGAAGCCCTGGAGCCAGGCGCGCGCGTGCCTGGAACTCGCGCCCAAGATGTGGCTGTCGACGGTAAGGCCCGACGGGCGCCCGCACGCGATGCCGGTGACGCCGGTCTGGGTGGGGGACGCGCCGTACTTCACGACCCGCCCGGCCTCCCGCAAGGGCCGGAACCTCATCCGTAATCCCAACTGCGTCGTCTCCGTCGGCGACGAGTCCCTCGATCTGGTGATCGAGGGCCGGGCCACCCGGATCTACGACGAGGACCGGCTCAGGAGGGTGGCCCAGGCGTTCGCGGCGAAGTTCGAGTGGCTGTTCACCCTGCGCGACGGCCGGGTCTACGACGACGACCTCCCCGGATCACCGGAGTACGCCTTCTACCGGATCACCCCGCGACGCGCCTTCGGCTACGGCGCCGACGGCCTGACCGCCACCCGCTGGCGCTTCAGGCCGCGCTCGCGCTGATCCCCGTCCACCGGACGCGTCCCCCCGTCCGCCGGGGAGACACCCCGCGCGCGCCCGGTGAACACGGAAGGCCGGTTCCACACACCGAACCGGCCTTCCCGGCTTTCCCACATGCCCTTTCACCGCACGCCCTTTCGCCGCACGCCCTTTCGCCGTCGGAGGCGAATATGCCGCGGAACGATCCGACCGCGGTCGCAACCACTCCTTACAGGCGCCCGTTCGCCCGCCTCGTGGTCAGGTCTCCGGAGAATGCGCTATTGCAGTAGGTCCGTGAGCGCGGCGGCAGCCGTTCGCAGGGCCGGGGCGAAGGCGAGGAGTTCCTCGTAGGGCAGCAGGAAGGCGACCGTGGAGACGCTGATGCCGCCGACGACGGTGCCGGTGCGGTCGAAGACGGGGGCGCCGATGCACCGGATGGTCTTCTCGTTCTCCTCGTTGTCGATGGAATGGCCCGCTTCGCGGATGCGCGCCAGTTCCACGGACAGCGTTTCGAGATCGGTGATCGTCTCCGGGGTTTTCGCGGGCATTCCCGCCGTGCTGAGAATGGCGGCCGATTCCTCCGCCGGCAGGTGCGCGAGGATGCATTTCCCGATCGCCGTGCAGTGCAGGGGGAGGCGCATGCCGACGCGGGAGGCCATCCGGTATGGCTGGTCGGCCTCGACCTTCTGGACGTAGACGGCGTGGTCGCCGCTGCGCAGCGCGAGGTGGACGGTCTGGCGCACCTCCCGGGAGAGCCCGGTCAGGACGTCACCGACGCCCAGGGCGCCGGCGGACTTGACCTCCTCGGCGAGGGCGAGCATGCGGATGCCCGCGCGGTAGCTGCCGCCGCCCTCGGCGGAGACGAAGCCGAGATCGGCGAGCGTGGCGAGGATGCGATGCACGCTGGCTTTTGGGACGCCCGAATCGGCGCAGATGTCGGCGAAGCGGCGCGGCCCGTGGCCGGCGACGGTGGCCTCCAGCACGTTGAGCGCCTTGGTGACCGCGTTGCCCGCCGAGGAGGCCCGGCCGCTGCGGCGTACGTTTTCGGTTGGTCCGTCATCCATTGACAGCGCGTTCCCTCCAACTTAATGTTCCGTCTGTTCCACCATACAAGCTTTTGTTCCACCTAGCGGAACAACGGCCGAGGAGCTGGGCGTTGAGGAATCTGCTGACCGACGGACGAGCGCTACCCGTTCACCACCGACGACGCGGATCGAGAACGCCGGCAGTCCTCTGAGCGGGCCGCGGCCAGGGTCCGGGCGGCCGAGGACGGCGATCCGCCCGCGGCGTGCCGTACCGATGCCGGGAGCGGGGAAACCGGCGTGCCCCGGGAGTCGCGTCCACCGAACGGCCCCCCCGCGCAAGGAGGACTGACGCACGAAGATCCGCATGTCGAAGGACAGTCGGCCGAACAGCACCGAAGCCGGTCACGCCGGACTCCGGGATCACCCCTCATCGGAGAGGACTACATGAACACTCAGCCTAACCGGACGCGCCCGCGCAGCGCCGCCCTCGCCATGGCGCTGGCGTTGACCGCTGCGGGCGGCACGGTCGCGTCGCTGCAGCAGCCGGTGCTGGCCCAGTCCCAGCAGTCGGCGCAGCCGTCGTTGCGCGTCAGCAAGGTGTCCTCGGTCGACGACAAGTCGATCGACATCACCTTCAACAAGGCGCTCGGGTCGGACATCCTGCAGTTCACCGCGGCCAACCAGGTGTACGCGGGCCAGTACATCAGGATCAGCGGCGGCGTCGCCGGCGGCGCGGACGCGGCGCTCGACGGCCGTCCGCTCTCGCAGGTCGCGGGCACGACCGTCCGGCCGGTGGACACCCCCGACCGGCGGACCCTGAGGGTGGTGCTGGGCGAAGGCGCCACGCTGGACGGCCGCTCCTACGAGCTGTGGTTCGACGGCGGCGGCGACCAGCTCGGCGACCTGTTCTTCCGGTCCGCGGACGGCGGCGTGCTGCCCGGTTCGGCGACGAAGCAGTCCCGGTTCCGCGGCAACCCCCAGGACGCCGCGCTCGCGACCGTCTCGTCCGCCCAGCAGGTGGACTCGCGCACGGTGGACGTCACGTTCGCCGGGACGATCTGGTCCGGGATGCCGGTCGGCGCCTACACCGGATCCGACATCACGCTCACGAGCGGCGACTCCGCCGTACGCCCGGTGTACGTGGAGAGCCTCACCGGGTCCGACCAGCGCCGCTACCGGCTGTACTTCGGCGCAGACCTGGACGGCGCGGCCTCCTACCAGCTCACCCTCGGCACCGGCCTGAAGCTGACCACGAACGCGGGACCGGCCACCGCCGAGGTCGGCGCGTCCGTCGCGCGCGGCGGAGGAGCCTACGTGGCTCCGGAGATCGCCGGTGTCCGGGTCGGAGAGTCCGGCGACCGGATCGAGGTCCGGTTCAACCACCGGATCGCGAAGGCCGGCGACCTGGCGGTTAAGGAAACCCTGACCGGCGTCAGCGGCACCAACGTCACGGCCGACCAGGTCCGCGGACTGCTCACCTTCACCGGCCTCACCACCACCTCGGGCCGGGACGTGGCCCAGGCGCTGCGCGACGACGCGGCGTACTTCCCCGACGCGTCCACCCTCGTGATCAAGCTGGACAGCGGGCAGACCCTCAGGGCCGGCGCGCGCGGCGGTGTGGCGCTGGCCCAGAGCGCCGTCACCGACGTCACCGGCGCCACCAGCACGAACACCGCGCCCGTGCCCGTACGGGCCCCGCGGAACTTCACCTCGCCGGGTATCGGCTTCAACCCGAACGGCCCGGACTACCTCAAGGTCAACACGCACGCCACCACCGTTTTCGACCGCTACGACTACCAGGTCAGCGGCGACGGCGTCTCCGTCCGGCGGGAGGGCGTGGCGGACAAGGTGGTCGGCCAGACCATCAAGACCATCGAGGTGGAGAACAAGTACATCAAGGCGACGTTCGCGCCCGGCTACGGCGGCCGTCTCCTGTCGATGATCTACAAGCCGACCGGGAACGACCTGTTCTACACCAACCCCGTCGGCACCCCGTACGGGTTCTCCAGCACCAACCCCGGGACCCCCGGCAACTCGCCCTTCTACCAGAACTGGCTGATGGTGTACGGCGGCGTGTTCCCGACGCTCACCGAGGCCGAGCACGGCAAGTACTGGAACGTGCCGTGGGACTACAAGATCGACCAGCGTGACGGCAAGTTCTCGATCACCGTGACGAAGACCGACGACGTCGACTACCCGTACAAGCCCTCCCGGTACGTGTACGGCCCCACCGGCATCAGGACGTCCGTCACCTACTCCGTGGACGCGCGCAAGCCGACCCTCGACATGACGGTCAGCCTCAACAACCCCGGCGACCAGGACAAGCGGTTCGAGTACTGGACGTGCACGACGCTCGCGCCGGGCGCCCCGACGACCTCGGGATCCCCGACGATGTCGGTCGTCTCGCCGGTCAAGACGATCTACCGTGACCCCGGCTACGCCTGGATGGAGAGCGTCGAGCAGCCCGCCGGCCCTCCCGGCTCCGGCCTGCTCAAGCTGGACAAGCTCAAGCAGATGTCGAACTGGACCCGGGACGGCATCGCCTACGGCCAGGACCTCGCCACCATGAAGCAGGGCAACTGGTGGGGCGTGGTCAACCACGAGAACAACGAGGGCGTCATCCGGGTCGGCGACAACACCAAGACCCCCGGCCTGAAGTTCTGGGAGTGGGGCCAGAACAAGTCGTTCGACACCAACGTCTACAGCAAGGGCAACTCGGCCCGCCCGTACATCGAGCTGTGGGCGGGCGCGTCGCCGAAGTTCTTCACCCCCGCCATCCTCAAGGCCGGGCAGACCCTGTCGTGGACGGAGACGTACCTGCCCACGATGGACCTCGGAGACGTCACCAACGCCAACGCCAACGGTGCCGCGGAGGTCAAGGTGGACGCCTCCGGCAACGTCACCGGCCGGCTGTTCTCCACCGGGATCGGCCAGCGCCTGCGCGCGACCCTGGTCGACGCCACGACCGGAAAGACGCTCGACAGCAGCGCCTTCACCGGCACGGCCAACACCGCGGTCAAGCTCAACGGCAAGGTCGCCCCGGGCACCCAGGCCCGCCTGGTCCTCACCGACCCCAGCGGCGCCACCCTCCTGACCGCCGAGTCCGGCACCTGATCACCCGCGCCGCCCGCCACCCGACCCACGGCGGGCGGCGCACCGATCCGGCAGCTCGCCGCCTCAGAGCCCTTGGCGGCGGACGGCGTACTCGGCGTGGGCTTGTTCGATGGCGTCGGGGTAGCGCTGGGCCTTTTCGTGTTCCTGCGACCGGGTGCGGCTTCGCGGCATGATGACGGACCCCGAGGGCGCGTGGACGACGTGGATGCCGACCGACCCGACAGTCCCGGCCGGATCGACATGTCGGTCTACCTGGCGTACGTGCTGCTCCAGGGCGTCTCCGGCCGACGCATCCAGCGATGACCGCCCATTCCTGGCATCTCCATGCTATGAATGGGCTCCATAAACAGCGCACCCACCACTGGCCGCCACATCGTCAGCGTCCTGGAACAGGCATGGCAGGACATCCGCGACCGTCACCCCGAAATCCCCGACGTCGTCGTCATCACCGGCCGGGGCAGCGAGGGGGAGTGGATGACTTGGGGGCACTGGCACTGGGACCCCGCCCGCTGGGTCGCGGACAAGTCGACCAAGCCGGAGTTGTTCCCCGCTGGGGATCTGCTCGGCCTCGGGGGACGCCGCGTCATGGAGGCCCTGCTCCACGATGCCGTCCACGGCCTGGCTACAGTGCGCGGCATCGACGACACCATGGCGTATCGGTACCACAACAAGCACTTCCTGCGCCTGGCCCGAGAGCTGGGGCTGAAGGGGCCGAAGGACAGGGACCCGATGAGCGGGTACAGCGCGTGCACCATCACCGGCAAGACCGCCCGTGAGTACGAGGCGACCATCGCCGCGCTCGATGCAGCAGGCATGCCGTACGTCTGGAGGTGACTCAGGACCAATGGCGGGAGCTGTCGGAACTCGACGACGTCAAGAGCGAGGGAGGGACATGGGGACAGTAGGGACAGTTCCTCAATGCTTCACGGACGTCAGTGAGTCCTTGATCACTTTTGCGCCAGAGGCGCCCGCCGCCGACAGTTCATGGGCGGCGCGGTGGAGTTCGGTCACAGCGTAGGCGTTGACGGCCACCGCGTCTGGGGCCACGTGCGTGGCGATGGCGGTCGCGGCTTCGGCATCGCCCTGCAGGATGTGGGCTCGTGCCAGGCAGGCTCCGAACCAGGCCCGGTCACGTCGGTAGGACTCGGGCAGGGTGGACAGGCCGCGCTCGATGAACTCGGCGGCGCGGCGGCCATCGCCTAGTTCCAGTTCGGTCATGCCGCGTTGCATGAGGAACCAGCCCTCGTCGTAGAAGTACATCCATGGCGGCTCGTCGTCGGGGTGCTCGGCCGCCGCCCGGATGAGGTCTTCGGCTTCGGCCAGTCTGGTGCGGGCCTGGTTCGCCTCGCCGAGTTGGGCGTAGCCTCGGCCGGCCATCTGGGCGGCCATGCCTTGCACGCCGTAGGTGGTGCGCCCGTCGTGCCAGCGGGAGGCTTCGGCTAGGCGCACGCAGCGGTGCGGGTCGCCGAGGCTCCATGCCTGGTGGGCGCGCATGTTCAGGGTGGTGGAGGCCAGGGAGGCGTCTCCGGCTTCGATGGCCCAGGCGTGGGAGCGGTCGTACCAGGCAAGTGCGGCGGCGTGCTGGCGGGAGTCGTGGCACATCCAGGCGATGAACTGGGCGTACTGAGCGAGCGTGGCGACGGCCCGGTCAGCCAGCGCGCCTCTGGCTCCCCGGGCGAGGTCGGCCACGGTGGACAGCTGAGCGTGGACGAGCGGCAGGAGGGGCCGGCTGCCGATGGTGTCCTCCACGCGGCGATGCTCAGCGAGGCAGTGTTCCAGCCATTGCACGGTCGCGAGATCGACGCGGGGCGGGTCTTGGATGGCGCGGGTGATGCGCTCGTAGAGGTCGGGATCGGGAGCAAGTGATGGCAGGGCCAGAGCGGGAACTGGCACGGTGACCGTGCCGAACAACTGATCTTCGGTCGCGCCAAAGACGGCGCAGTAGAGCTTGGTGTAGAAGGCGTCGGGCCGGTGCTCGCCGGTCTCGTGCCCCCGGATCCGCCGGATAAGGCTGGCCAGCTCTGGAAGGGGCTTCTCCGTCACTCTGACCAGTTCCCGAGCCAGGTCACGCTGCGACCAGCCCCGCGTTGTACGGGCAGCCAGCAGCCGAGTGGCCCACACAGGGACGGGGACGCTCATCCGACACACCTCCGACAGGGCGGTGAGGCGGACACGGGGGCGGACACCTGCTGTCGCCTCCCGATGTCCTCTTCTGACGTGCTACCGCGCCTGGCTCTGATGTATTCGTGCACTACGACACCGATGGTTTCTACTCGTGGGCGGCCACCGACGACTCCGGCCGGGTGACGTGCGGCGTAACCGGCGAGTTTGGCCGGGCTGCCGAACGGCTGAGCCAAGCGCTCGACTCGTTGGCACCCGGCGCCACGGGCGAGGTCCAGGTGGTGCGCCTCGACCGCCTCGCGCGGCGTCCCTCCTACATCTACGGCGGGACGTTGCTGCGCCTGCGCCGGGCCGAGCCGGGCGAGTGAGGCGCGGTGTACGAATGGCGTCCTTACGTGCGTCACGGCACCCTCCGTGTGATGGACACGTCGTGCTGCGGTGAGTACGAGTGGTGCTGTGAAGGCGGCCAGTTCCTCGTCCTGCGCCGCAACGGCGAGCGCTACGAGGAGACCGCCCGAGGTCTCTACGCCAAGGCGCGGCCGGTATGGGAGCACCTCATCGGTGGTCATCGGCACCGCCGATCCGGCCAGCGTTAGCTGGACGGCAGGTCCACCAGTCCGGGCTGTAACAACGTGCGGCGCTCGGCTGGGAAGAGTCGGTAGATGGTGTCACGGAGTGCCTCGTCTCGTACGAGTGAGATGAACTCGTCGGGCGTGCTCCCGCACAGACGGCGGAGTTCGGCGGACTCGTCCAACAGGGACTGGATGAGCCTCCGTTGATCTGTAAGGCGTCTGGCTTCGCCGGTCTCGTCCGCCAGACAGCCGTGCTTGCCGACGTAGACGTAGCAGGGCGGCAACAGGACACCCGATTCCAGCGCCACGGGATGGCGCTCAACGGGCATTCTGCGCCGCCAGTAGTTGGGTTCAGTTATGTCCAGCGTGGATAACTCACGGTCGTCGAGCCAGAGCACGAAGAGCCGTGAGCTCTCGCCGGGCGTCTCCACCGGCACGGCGGGCACATAGCCCCACCGGTTGACGTGCGCGGAGACGCCCGGCGCGATGCCCTCGACATCGGCGAGCGTCATGGGGATGACCGGTCGGATTCCGTGGGTGACGAACTTGCGGCGCATCTGGCTCGGTGAGGCGTTGGAGCCCACGGCGACGACCGGATGGCGCTCCACCATGGGCGCGCAGCCGAGACGGGCCAAGAGCTTCTCCAGCGTTTCGTCTCCGACCTGCCATTCGTCTGCCGGGGCGCTCTCGACCGGGCATAACGCCAGGTAGGCGTCGTCCACCAGCACACCGGAGGTGGCGGGGATTCGGCCTGGATATGTGAGCGGTTGCGCCATGGGGTCGTCGCGAAAGAGATCCGCGACATCGGCATCGGTCACGTGGCGTTGAGCTCGTAGACGAGTGTGTGCCTGTCACCCGGAGCCACCGTGACCATCACGCGCACGGCCCGGCCATCGGCGTCGTAGCCGGTGCGCATGTGCTCAGCCACCGGCGTGCCCGCAGGAAGCCCGAGACGAGCGGACTCGTCCTTGGTGGGCATCCGGATCTGGATCTCGTCCACCAGCCGCGTCTGGGCGTGGCCGATGGACGCGAGTAGACCACCCGGGGCGGACACATCCTTCGGTTGCATCAGCGCCGTGCCTCTGACGAGGTCCTCCGGGAAGTAGCTGTCGGCCACCTGGAACGGCACGTCGTCCACGTACCGCACCCGACGCCGGACGACGACGATGTCCTTTTCGGCGTCGAGGTTGAGCCGTTCGGCCACCGCGGCCGGCGGAATCTCCAGACCGACGTTCACTTCCTGCAGAGGGATGTGGCCCTGGTCCTGGACCTCTCTTGCCCACGCGTCCGCGGCGGCGCTGTGCTTGCTCTGGTTCTCGTAGTGGGAGAGATGCCAGCGCAGCCGCGCTTGTGAGCGCACGGTACGGCCGCGGCCTCGTCCGCTGCTGAGCAGGCCCTCATTGGTGAGCTGTTGCAGCGCCTGTCGGACGGTCTGACGCGACACGCCGTGGCTCTCTGCCAGCTCCTGTTCTGGCGGCACCGTGTCTCCCGGTGCCAGTTCGCCCCGCTCTATAGACGTACGCAGGGCGTCCGCGACGCGCTCATACAGCGCGCGGGAGTCGGATCCGGCTCGCACTTGTGACCTCCCTGAATGACTTGTACGTACTCACCGTACCAAGAAGCTTGACAGTGACCAAGCAATCACGCAGAGTGCATACACAGCGCGGAGTGCGGAGAGTACGTACTTGGCTCAACGGACGTTCGTGCGCAGCAAAAGCCGGAGCGCGCAGTACGTCACCATCCCTGATCAGGGCGTTGAGTGGACCTGCCTGATGTGCGACGGCATCGAGGAGACCACGCCCGGCTACGAGCCGCCATCTCCGACGATCTGCCCGACCTGCATCCGGCTCGCCCTGGTCGAATCGCTGCGCGCTCTGGGCGTGAAGCTGTGAAGGCCCCGGACGCGGCGCGGAACAGCGCCAACGACTTGGCCGACCTGCTCGACGACCTCATCAACGCCACACCTGCTTGCGATTCGGCACAGGCGGATCTCTTCATCGGCCTGGACGACGAGCCCACCGACACGCGGCGGAGAGGCTCTGGCCAAGAGCATCTGCCGCAACTGCCCGGCGCGCACGGCGTGTCTGTCGTACGCGCTGGCCCTCAATCCGGACGAGGGCATTTGGGCCGGATACACCGCAGAGAAGTTGGAGGGCCTGAACCGCCGTCCGGCCTCCGCACCGATCAAAAGGCTGGAGATGGCCTGATGACCAGCCGTTTCCACTGCTCCGACTGCGCTACCCGCTCGGCCACCCCGTACGGCTGCCGCCGCTGTGGCACCACTTCCGGCCGTCAACTCCAGCGCTGCACCACCCACGGCGTTCGCTGTCTGCCCGGTTGCCGCGTCTGCCGCCTTCTCACCCGTTCCCAGTGGAGCTGACCATGATCTCTGTCCTCGTCTACCTCCTGGTCTTCTTCGCCGGAGGTCTGTTCAGCGAGCTGGTGCGCATGACTCAGGAGCGCTACTGCCAATGGCAGGTCGCCCGGCTCCCCGTCCACAGCGGCGGATCGATCGACGCCATCAGCCGGATCTGGGCCTCACGCCCAGAGACCTGGTGCAACCGCCGGGGATGCCCGCGCTGCTGGGGACGGCGGTGGAGCCGATGAACACCAACCCGAACGGAGTACTGCTCATGTTGATCAAGAGACGGGGAAGGTACGAGGCATCTTGTGTCAGCAGTGCAACAAGGCACTGGGTTACTCTACGAGAACGTTGAGACCATGCGCCGCATGATCGATTACGTTCTGCTTCACAGGTCTCAGGCCCCATCTGCCGACATCGCGGAAGCGTAGTCACTCAGTGAACGGCGAAGGCCGGTTCCGATGATCGGAACCGGCCTCTGGCCTCGGGAAATAAACGTCGGGGTGACAGGATTTGAACCTGCGGCCTCTTCGTCCCGAACGAAGCGCGCTGCCAAGCTGCGCTACACCCCGGTGCCCGGGCTTTCCGGGCCCGTGCGATGGAAAGTCTAGCGGACTTCCGCGGTGTTTGCGTCGCCTGGCGGTGATCAGCGCCGGGGGGTGAGGGTGAGGAGGGTCGCTTCGGGGTGGCAGGCGAAGCGGACCGGGGCGTACGGGGAGGTGCCGAGGCCGGCGGAGACGTGCAGCCAGGCGCTGTCGTGGCGGTGCAGGCCCTTGACCCGGGCGCGGTCGATGCCGCAGTTGGTGACCAGGGCGCCGTAGAACGGGATGCAGAGCTGCCCGCCGTGGGTGTGCCCGGCGAGGAGGAGTTCGTAGCCGTCGGCGGCGAAGCGGGTCATGTTGCGCGGCTCGGGGGAGTGCATGACGCCCAGGCGCAGGTCGGCGTCGGCGGGGGCCGGACCGGCGATCAGGTCGTAGCGGTCGCGGTCGATGTGCGAGTCGTGGATGCCGCCCACGGCCACGTCGAGGTCGCCCACCTTGATCCGGGCGGTGGTGTTGTTCATGTCGAGCCAGCCCTCGGCGGCCATGCCCGCGCCCAGCTCGTCCCACGGCAGGGTGGGCACGTGCTGGCGCCGGTCGGTCTTGGAAGTGCGCCACAGGTAGCGCACGGGGTTCTTGGGGTGGGGGGCGTAGAGGTCGTTGGAGCCGTAGACGAACAGGCCGGGGCGGGACAGCAGCGGCTCCAGCGCGTAGAGGAGCGCGGGGACGGCGTCCGGGTGGGCGATCGAGTCGCCGGTGTTGACCACCAGGTCGGGCCGGAGGTCGCCGAGCGAGCGCACCCAGTTGATGAGGAGCCGCCTGCCCGGGGTCAGGTGCAGGTCGGAGAGGTGCAGGATGCGCACCTTCCGCTGGCCGCGGTCGAGCACGGGCACGTCGAACCGGCGAAGGCGGAAGCGGTTGCGCTCGATGACGCTCGCGTAACCGAGGCCGGCCACGCCGAGCCCGAGCACGGACAGGGGTATCGCTGCTGCTTTCCTCACATCTTCATCATGCCCGACGAGCCGCGCGCGACGGTTCGTTCGCCACGGGACGTACGGCGGGGCGCCGTAAACCTGGGCTACGGCGGGGCTGGTGAGACGGCAAGATGGACCGCATGAGCGCTTTGAAGGACAAGTTGAAGGCCGACCTGTCGGTCTCGATGAAGGCCCGGGACGAGCTTCGTACCCGGACGATTCGCATGGCCCTCGCGGCGATCAGCACCGAGGAGGTCTCCGGCAAGGAGGCCAGGGAGCTGTCGGACGACGAGATCCTCAAGGTCCTGACGAAGGAGGCGAAGAAGCGGCGGGAGGCGGCCACCGCGTTCGCCGACGCGGGCCGGGCCGAGCAGGCCCAGGCGGAGCGGGACGAGGAGTCCGTGCTGGAGGCTTACCTGCCCGCCCAGCTCTCCGACGACGAGCTGGGCAGGCTGGTCGACGAGGCCATCGCGGAGAGCGGCGCGGAGGGGCCGAAGGCGATGGGACAGGTGATGAAGGTGCTGAACCCGAAGGTCGCGGGCCGGGCCGAGGGCGGCCGGGTCGCGCAGGCCGTACGGACGCGGCTCGCGGCCGGCTGACCGGCGGATCCGGGTGAGCCCTCGGCGGGGGGCTCACCCGGGCGGAGCGTTCAGGGCGGGTCAGTCGAACGGAGTGATCGGGCCCGCGTCGTCGTCGCCGCCTCCGCGGTTCCAGAAGTCGTCGCTGCCGTTGCCGCCGTCGTCACCGCCGTCGTCGCCGTCCTCACCCTCGCCGTCGCCGTCGTCGCCGCCGCGGTCCTTCTTCGGCGGGGGCTTGGGCGCGCAGGCGGTGCTGCAACCGCCGAAGCGCGAGTTGTCCATCGGGGTGAACGAGGTGGCCGGCGTGCCCTTGAGCGCGTCGATCATGGAGTATTTCCAGATCCGGCCGGAGATGTCGGCGCCGTACACGTAGCTGTAGTAGCGGTCGCCGATCGTGACGCCGATGAGGTCGTGGCCGAAGGCGCCGCGCGGGTCGCCCACGCTGACCGCGGAGGCCAGGTCGGGGGTGTAACCGGCGAACCAGGCGGCGGTGTAGTCGTCGGTGGTGCCGGTCTTGCCCGCGGCGTCGCGGCCGATGCCGCCCACGCCGCTCATCGTGCCCTTGGTGAACACCCCGGACAGGATGTGACTGGCCGCGTCGGCGACCTCCTTGTCCAGGACCTCCTTGCACTTGGGCTTGTAGTCCTTGGTCTTGCCGGTGCGCTCGTCGCGGACCTCGGAGATGACCATGGGCCGGCAGTAGGTGCCCCGCGCGGCGATCGTGGCGTAGGAGTTGGCCACGGTGATCGGGTCCATCTCGTTGATGCCGAGCGTGAAGGTCTCGAACTCGCGCAGGCCCTTGCCGTCGGCGCGCTTGATGCCGAGCTTCTTGGCCATCTCGACCGTGTCACACAGGCCGACCTTCTGCTGGAGTGCGACGAAGAAGGTGTTCACCGAGCCCCAGGTGCCGGTCTGCAGGCTCTTGAAGCCGCCGCCGCCCTCGCTGGAGTTGGCGACCTCGTGGGTGGGGTCGCCGACCCGGTTGCCGTCGCAGTCGCGGAAGGAGTTGGTGGCGGGGGCGCGGTAGACGTCGGGCGCCACGATGCCGTCGCCGACCTTCATGCCCTTGTCCAGGGCGGTGAGCAGGGTGAAGACCTTGAAGGTGGAGCCCGCCTGGAAGCCGGCGCCGCCGCCGTGCTGGGCGTCGGCAGGGAGGTTGTAGCTGATCTCGTTCTTGCCCTTGTTGCCGCCGAACTTGCGGCTCGCGGCCATCGCCCTGATCTCACCGGTGCCCGGCACCACCATCGCCTGGGAGGCCACCGGCTTGTCGCTGGTGTGGACGTATTCGCCGATCGCCTTCTCGGAGGCCCGCTGCATCTTGGGGTCGAGGGTGGTCTTGATCACCAGGCCGCCGTCGCGGAGCAGGTCGAGGCGCTCCTTCTCGGTCTTGCCGAACGCGGAGTTGGTGCGCAGCTCCTGCTGGACGTAGAGGCAGAAGTAGGGGAACTCGCTCTCCTGGCAGCCGCCGGGGACGTCGACGTCCTCCCAGCCGAGCTTCTCCTTCTTGGCCTCCGCCGCCTCGACCGGGGTGATCTTCTTCAGCTCGGCCATCCGGTCCAGCACGGTGTTGCGCCGCTCCAGCAGTCGGTCACGGCTGGCCCGGTCGACGTTGGGGTCGGTGCGGGAGGGGTTCTGCACCGCGCCGGCCAGGGTGGCGGCCTCGGCGAGCGTGAGCTTGGAGGCGGGCTTGTCGAAGAAGCGCTTGGCGGCGGCCTGGATGCCGTAGGCCCCGGCGCCGAAGTAGGAGATGTTGAGGTAACGCTCCAGGATCTCGTTCTTGGAGTATTTCTTCTCGATCGCCATCGCGAAGCGCAGCTCGGTCAGCTTGCGGGAGAGCGTGGTCTCGATGGCGGCGGCCTTCTCGGCCTTGGTCTCCGCCTTGTTGAACAGGACCTGCTTCACGTATTGCTGCGTGATCGACGAACCGCCCTGGGTCACCCCGCCGGTCGAGACGTTCTTGGCGAGCGCGCGGAAGGTGCCCTCGATGTCGATGGGGCCGTGCTCGTAGAACCGGAAGTCCTCGATCGCGACGATCGCCTCGCGCATCACGGGGGCGACCTCGTCGAGCTTGACGGACTCGCGGTTCTCGAAGAAGAACTGCGCGAACTGCTTGCCGTCGACGTCGAGCAGCTTGGTCGTCTCGGGGAGCGGCGGCTCGTCGAGCTCCTCGGGGGTGAGCGCAAGCTCCTCGGTCGCGGACTTGACGGTCATCCCCGCCCCGCCGACGGCGGGCAAGGCCACGGCGGCCGCCAGCACCCCGGCGGCCGCGCTCGCGACGATCAGCCGCAGGACGCTTCCTACCACCGATACCTTGTCTTTGCCCTGTGCTTGCACGAAGACAAGACTACGTGGATTGCCCGGCTCGATCAGTACTGAAAGTCGGATTTGTGTTGCCCTGCGCCTTACGAACCCAGGAAACTGTGACCTTGAGGTTGGGGTAACTAGTCATTCCCGGCCACGTGTCCGTAGATGACCAGGCGGGAAATTGGCCCAGCCGGGGGCTGTCGGCCCGAACGCCTGGTTGCGTACGTTCTCCTCTGCGGCAACTGAATAAGGAGGCTCGACGCCCGCGCCCGTCGGCCGACAAGACGACTGACCACCTAAGGGGAGTGGGGTCGAAATGTGGATCACGGATTGGACCTCCCGTGCCGCCTGTCGAGGTGCGGATCCTGACGCGCTTTTCGTGCAGGGTGCCGCCCAGAACAGGGCGAAGCTGATCTGTCGAGGGTGCCCGGTCCGGACCGAATGCCTGGCTGATGCGCTGGACAACCGCATCGAGTTCGGCGTCTGGGGCGGTATGACCGAGCGGGAGCGTCGTGCGCTCCTGCGTAGGCGGCCTGACGTGACGTCGTGGCGAGAGCTGCTGGAGTCGGCCAAAGAAGAGTACGAACGGACCAATGAGTTGATCGCGGGCTGACCCCGGCGGGCGGCCCGCCCCCGCCGGTGTCCGGTCCCGATCGGACCGGCGGCCGGTGGTCGCCGGCCGGCCGTCCGGCATGCCCCTCAGGCAGTCCTGCCCCGTCTACGAGGCGGCGAGCAGGGTGCCGATTTCGCGTAGTCCGTCGAGGTCGTGGACATCGGCGGGCATCGCGGGCACCTGTGCGAGGGGCACGGTGGGATGAGCGGAGACGAAGTGTTCCCGCTCACGATGCTCGCGAGCCGCAAGCTGCATCCGCCCGGTGTGTAGCCGCAACACCGCGGCGGTCAGCTCGTGCTCACCCCGTGACTCCAGGTCCTCGGCGGCAGCCGCGCTGCGTGCCGCCGAGAGGGCTCCCGCGGGCGAGAGGTGGACTCGGTTGATCACCAGTCCGGCCAGCGGCATGCGCTCCTCGGCGAGCCTCTCCACGAAGTACGACGCCTCGCGCATCGCGTCACGCTCGGGCGCCGCGACCACCACGAAGGCGGTGCCGGGCGCCTGAAGCAGCTTGTATGTCTGCTCGGCGCGCTGCCGGAACCCGCCGAAGACCGCGTCCAGCGCGGAGACGAACGTCTGGATGTCCTTGAGCACCTGCGCGCCGAGCACCTTGGTGAGCACGCCCGCGACCAGGCCGAAACCCGCGTTGAGCAGTTTGAACGCGCTGCGCCCTCCCGCCTTGGCCGGAGCCATGAGCAGCCGGATCAGCCGCCCGTCGAGGAACCTGCCGAGCCGCTCCGGCGCGTCGAGGAAGTCGAGCGCGGAGCGGGACGGCGGCGTGTCCACGATGATCAGATCCCAGTTGCCGGACCGGCGGAGCTGGCCGAGCTTCTCCATGGCCATGTACTCCTGCGTCCCGGAGAAGCTGGACGACAGCGACTGGTAGAAGGGATTCGTCAGGATCTGCTGGGCGCGCTCGGGGTCCGCGTGCGCTTCGATGATCTCGTCGAAGGTGCGCTTCATGTCCAGCATCATCGCGTGCAGGGCCCCTTCGCCCTGGATGCCGGGCACCGGGCGCGGGGTGTTGTCCAGCTCTGTGAGCCCCATGGACTGCGCCAGGCGGCGCGCGGGGTCCACGGTGAGGACCACCACCGTGCGCCCGCGCTCGGCGGCCCGTAGGCCCAGCGCGGCCGCGGTGGTGGTCTTGCCCACCCCGCCGGAGCCGCAGCACACGACGATCCTGGTCTGCGGATCGTCGAGGATCGCGTCGATCTCCAGCACCGGAGTGCTCTTCGCCATCATGCGGCCCCCTGTTCGCACATCGACTCCGCCAGCTCGTATAAACCGGCCAGATCGACACCGTCGGCCAGCAACCCCAGCTCGTACTGCGGCAGCCCCGAGGAGCTCAGCGACTCCCGCTCGCCGCGCTCCAGCTCGGTGCGGGCCGCGTGCTCGGCCACCTCCAGCGCGAGCGCCTCGGCCACCGCGGCGGTGCCGGTGGCGAGGTCGGCCAGCCCGGCCGCCTTCAGCCCGAGTGTCAGCTCGCCGAGGTCCAGCCGGCCCCGCCTGGCGGCTTCGAGCGTGGCCTCGGGCAGCAGCGCGGGCCGCACCATGTTGACGAAGATCCCGCCGGTCGGCAGGCCCGCGCCGCGCAGCTCCGCGACGCCGTCCAGGGTCTCCTGGACCGGCATCTCCTCCAGCAGCGTCACGAAGTGCACCGCCGTCTCCGGGGAGGCCATCACCCCGCGGACCAGGTCGGCGTGGTTCTTGATCGGTCCCATCCGGGCCAGGCCGGCGACCTCGGAGGTGACGTTGAGGAAGCGGGCGATCCGCCCGGTGGGCGGCGCGTCGAGCACGACCGCGTCATAGACGCGCCTGCCGTCCGCGCCGCGCCGCCGTACGGCCTCGCTGGTCTTGCCGGTGACCAGGACGTCGCGCAGGCCGGGCGCGATCGTGGTGGCGAAGTCGACGACGCCGATCTTGGTCAGCGCGCGGCCGGCCCGGCGCATGCCGTAGAACATCTCCAGGTATTCGAGCATGGCCTCCTCGGGATCGACGGCCAGCGCGAAGACGTCGCCCCCGCCGGGGGCGACCGCGATCTTGCGTTCCTCGTACGGCAGTGGCGGCAGGTCGAAGACCTGGGCGATCCCCTGCCGCCCCTCCACTTCGACGAGCAGCACCTTACGGCCCCCGGATGCCAGGGCAAGGGCGAGCGACGCGGCGACCGTGGTCTTTCCGGTGCCGCCCTTACCAGTGACGACGTGGAGCCTGACGCCGTCCCAGTCAGAGTCGCGAGCGCTCACGATTCGAAGGCTACCGAACGGCCATTTGTGAAGCTGGGGTGGAGGGTCAGTGAAATGCTTCACCCTCGCCCGCATCGCTAATGTGACCCCCATGAAGAAATGGGAGTACGTCACGGTCCCCCTCCTCACCCACGCGACCAAGCAGATCTTGGACAACTGGGGCGAGGACGGGTATGAGCTCGTCCAGGTCGTGCCCGGCCCGAACCCGGAGCAGCTCGTGGCCTACATGAAGCGGGAGAAGGCATGACCCCGGAGGAGCGCCTCGCGGAGCTCGGTCTGACGTTGCCCGAGGTGGTGCCCCCGCTGGCCGCCTACGTGCCGGCGGTCAGGTCGGGCAACCACGTCTACGTCTCGGGCCAGGTGCCCTTCGTGGACGGCAAGCTGCCCACGACCGGCAAGGTCGGCGCCGAGGTGGATCCCGAGCGGGCCAACGAGCTGGCCAGGATCTGCGCGCTGAACGGGCTGGCCGCGCTGAAGACCGTGGTGGGCGAGCTGTCCGAGGTGGTGCGGATCGTCAAGGTGGTGGGCTTCGTCGCCAGCGACCCCGGCTTCACCGGCCAGGCCCAGGTGATCAACGGCGCGAGCGAGCTGTTCGCCGAGGTGCTGGGCGAGGCCGGCCGGCACGCGCGGAGCGCGATCGGCATGGCGGTGCTGCCGCTGGACGCGCCGGTCGAGGTGGAGCTGATCGCCGAGGTTCGCTGACCCCCCGTTGTGAGCGCCGGGAGCGGTGGGTCAGGATGGCTGGAACCCGAACTCGTTCTGCCGAGGGGGCGGGAGGAAGGCGGAGTGCTGCATGAACGGAATCCCGCTCCCCGGCGTGGCCGGCGAGCACGCGCGTGACGTCCTGGCCGGGCGCGTCCAGCCCGTTCCGGCCAGGGACGCGGCCACCGTGGTCGTCCTCCGGCCCGGCCCCGAGGTCTACATGATGAGGCGCAGGGCCAGCATGGCCTTCGCGGCGGGCGCGTTCGTCTTCCCGGGCGGCTCCGTCGATCCGCGCGACTCCGACCAGGCGATCTCCTGGGCCGGTCCGTCGCCGGCCGAGTGGGGCGAGGTCTTCCGCGCCGCGGAGAGCACCGCCCGGGGGCTGGTGTGCGCCGCCGTACGGGAGACGTTCGAGGAGTCCGGCGTGCTGCTGGCCGGGCCGGACGCCGGGTCGGTGGTCGCCGACACCACGGGGGAGGACTGGGAGGCCGACCGGCTGGCCCTGATCGACAGGAGCCTGTCGTTCGCCGACTTCCTCGGCCGCCGCGGCCTGGTCCTGCGGGCCGACCTGCTGCGTCCCTGGGCGCACTGGATCACCCCCGAGGTGGAGAGCAGGCGGTTCGACACCCGCTTCTTCGTGGCCGCGCTGCCGCCCGGCCAGCGCACCCGCGACGTGGGCGGCGAGGCCGACCAGGTGGCCTGGGTACGGCCGGGGCGGGCGCTCCGGCAGGCCGACCAGGGGGAGATCTTCCTCATGCCGCCCACCCGCCGGACGCTCACCGAGCTGTCCGGTTACGCCGGTCCGGAGGAGATCCTCGCCACCGAGCGGGAGATCGTCACCATCATGCCCAGGGTGGTCGAGGTGGACGGCGAGATCAGGCTCCAGGTGTCCGGGGAGGGCGCGTGAGCGGGCTGCGGATCCCGGGCGGGAGCCCCGACGGGGCGGGCACGCCGAACGCGGTCAACCTGCTGGCCCCCAACCCTTCGCCGATGACGCTGGACGGCACGAACACCTGGGTGCTCGGCGGTCCGGACGCGTCCGCCGTGCTCGTGGTGGACCCCGGGCCGCGGGACGAGGGGCACCTGCGCAGGGTCGCGGACCACGTGGGGGAGCGGCGGGTCGCCGAGGTGCTGCTCACGCACGGCCACGACGACCACAGCGGCGGCGCCGGGAGGTTCGCCGAGATGGTGGGCGCCCCGGTGCGCGCCCTGGACCCCCGGCACACGCTCGGCGGCGAGGGGCTCGCCGACGGGGACGTGATCGCGCTCGGCGACCTGGAGGTGCGGGTGGTGGGCACCCCCGGGCACTCCTTCGACTCGCTGTGCTTCTGGCTGCCCGGTGACGGCGCCCTGCTCACCGGGGACACCGTGCTCGGGCGCGGCACCACCGTGATCGCCCCGGACGGCGACCTGGGCGACTACTTGCGCAGTCTGGACCTGCTCAGAGCCACCGCCGAGCGGGTGGCCGCACGCTCGCTGCTGCCCGGCCACGGCCAGGTGCTGGCCGATCCGGTCGGCGTGCTCGACGGCTACATCGCCCACCGCCGTCAACGGCTGGACGAGATCAGGCGGGCCCGGGAGGCGGGGGCCCGGACGCCGCGGGAGATCGTCGAGATCGTCTACGCGGGGGTGGACCGGTCCCTGTGGCCGGCGGCCGAGATGTCGGTCCGTGCCCAGCTCGACTACCTGGAGCGGTCCTGAACCCCTAGCGGGAGCGGTTGTACAGGCGCTCCATGTCCATGATGACCACGGCCTTGGCCTCGATCCGCAGCCAGCCGCGCTGGGCGAAGTCGGCCAGGGCCTTGTTCACGGTCTCCCGGGAAGCGCCCACGAGCTGGGCCAGCTCCTCCTGGGTCAGGTCGTGGTGCACCCGCAGGCCGTCGTCCATCCGCTGGCCGAACCGGTCGGCGAGGTCGAGCAGCTGTTTGGCCACCCGGCCGGGCACGTCGGTGAAGACCAGGTCGGCCAGCACGTCGTTGGTCCGGCGGAGCCGCTGGGCCAGGGCGCGCAGCAGGTGCAGGGCCACCTCGGGACGGCCGGTGAGCCAGGGGCGCAGGTCGTCGTGGCCGAGCCCGGCCAGCCGTACGTCGGTGAGTGCGGTCGCGCTCGCTGTGCGCGGGCGCGGGTCGAAGAGGGACAGCTCGCCGAACATCTCGCCCGGTCCGAGGACGCTCAGCAGGTTCTCCCGGCCGTCGGGGGAGGTGCGGGAAAGCTTGATCTTGCCTTCGAGCACGACGTAGAGCCGGTCCCCTGTCTCGCCCTCGCTGAAGAGTGTCCGCCCCTTGTGGAGCTCGACCTCCGAGATGCTCGTCCGCAGGGCTGCGGCCCCCTCACGGTCGAGCGCGGCGAACAAGGGGGCCTTGCCCAGCACGTCGTCGGTGTTCACAGTGCCTCCATGAGTAAGCTCGTGCTCGCGCGGCTCCTCGGGCCGGCTCGCCGATGCACACGCAGCCATTGTGACGTACCCCACCCGGCGGCTCTTGCCGGGCTACCCGCGTAGGCTGTTGCGGTGCCCCGTCAAGCAGTCGCCCCGGCTGGGGAATCACGTCTCGCTCTCGTGCGTCGCGCCAGGCGGATGAACCGGATCCTGGCGGAGACCTATCCTGACGCCCATTGCGAGCTCGACTTCGCCAACCCTCTCGAACTCCTGGTCGCCACGATCCTCTCCGCACAGTGTACGGACAAACGGGTAAATATGGTGACACCGGTCGTATTTGCGAAATATCGGACAGCGGAAGCGTATGCGGGCGCGGACCGGGCTGAGCTGGAGGAGATGATCCGGTCCACCGGGTTCTTCCGGGCCAAGACGACGAGCATCATCGGCATGGCCCAGGGCCTGTGCGAGCGGCACGGCGGCGAGGTGCCCGGCAGGCTGAAGGACCTCGTCAAGCTGCCCGGCGTCGGCCGCAAGACCGCCAACGTCGTGCTCGGCAACGCCTTCGGCGTGCCCGGCATCACCGTCGACACCCACTTCCAGCGGCTGACCCGCCGCTTCGGCTGGACCACGGAGACCGACCCCGTCAAGATCGAGCACATCATCGGCGACCTGATCCCGCGGGGCGAGTGGACCATGCTGTCCCACCGCCTGATCTGGCACGGCCGCCGGATCTGCCACGCCCGCAAGCCCGCCTGCGGCGCCTGCCCGCTGGCCGCACTCTGCCCGTCGTACGGCACGGGCCCCACAGACCAGGCCGAAGCGGCCAAACTCGTCCGGACGGGACCCTTCTCTTGACCGATCCACACGATCAATCCCCCGCCCCCGCATGGCTGGAACAGCTGACCGCGCGTGCCGTGCAGCGGCCGGTGCCGCCGGAGCTGCGCCCGCCCGTAGGGAAGGGGCGCCACGCCGCCGTCCTGCTGCTCTTCGGCGAGGAGAACGCGCACGGGCCGGACGTCCTGCTCATCCAGCGCAGCTCGCGCGGCAGGATGCACCCCGGGCAGCCCGCCTTCCCCGGCGGCGGCATCGAGCCGGGCGACGGCGGGCCGATCGCCGCCGCGCTGCGCGAGGCCGAGGAGGAGACCGGGCTCGAACCCGCCGGCGTGCGTGTGGTGGGCACCATGCCGGAGCTGTACGTCGCGCACAGCGACAACCGGGTGACGCCGGTGCTCGGCTGGTGGCACACCCCGTGCGCCGTGCATCCCGCCGCCCCGGACGAGGTGGAGGCGGTGGAGCGGGTGCCGGTCGCCGAGCTGGTCGATCCCGCCAACCGGCTGCGGCTGCGGCATCCGAGCGGTTACGTCGGGTCGGCCTTCCGGGTCAGGGGGCTGCTGGTGTGGGGCTTCACGGCGGGCGTCCTGGACGGCGTGCTCACCGCCGGCGGCTTCGAGCGGCCGTGGGACCGCGACCGCGTCGAGGACCTGCCGGCCGACGTGCCGCGGCTGGCCGCGAGGGGCCGGGCGGTGTCCTGAGGGGTCAGTCCTCCACGTCGTCGCCGCAGGCCAGGGCCAGGCCAAGCGCCGCCCAGTCGGCCACGTCGCCGTCGGGGTCGTCGGTCAGGCGGGTGAGGACCCGCAGGCCCTCCTCGTCGGGAGGTTCGCCGAGCACGTTGGGCAGGGCGTAGGCCGCGCCGTACCGCACCCTCGGGTCCTCGTGGCCGGCCAGCTCGATCACCGACGGCAGGGCGCGCGGGTCCTTCAGGTGGCCGAAGGTGATGAGCACGGAGTACAGCACCATCGGGTCGTGGTCGGCCGCGGCGACGCGGCGCAGCAGGGGCAGGCTCCTGCCCGCGAAGGGCAGGCCGGGGCGGCCGAGCTGGCCGAGGATGTCGACGCCGAGGACGCGCTCCTCGCTGGTGCCCGCGCCGCACAGCCGGCGTGCCTCGGTGAAGGTCTCCTGGTCCCCCCGCGCCTGAAGCAGCGTGATGGCCTGCCACCGGGCCGCTCCGTCGGGATCCGCGTCCGCCAGGGCGGCCTGGATGAGATCCCGCACCGTTCCCCCGATCGATGCCATGCTGTAACGATAACCACGCGATGCCGTCCGAGCCGTGCTCGTGCCCGGTGTGTTCGCAAACGCGCTGTCGTCGGACGGCGTGTCCCGGCACCATCCGGAGCGTCACGTTCGACGGGAAGCGCACAAGGAGCTTCGGGGCTGGATACGGTTGAGGGGTGCGCGGTGATCTCCTCGACCTCATCCTGATAGGGCTTGCGGTTGCTTTCGGCATATCCGGTTACCGCCAGGGCTTCATCATCGGCGCGCTCAGCTTCGTCGGATTCGTGGGCGGAGCCTTCCTCGGCGTGGCCATCGCCCCGCCGATCGCCAACGCGGTGGTGGACGGTCACACCGAGCGCGCCCTGCTCGCCATCGTGATCGTGTTCCTCGCCGCGACCATCGGCCAGTTCGCCTCCTCGACGCTCGGCGCGGTGGTGCGCAGCCACGTCACCTGGGAGCCGGCCAAGGTCGCCGACGCCGTGGGGGGCACGTTCGCCAGCGCGCTGTCCGTGCTGGTCGTGGTCTGGCTCATCGGCGGGTTACTCGCGCACGGGCCGTTCCCGCCGCTGAGCCAGCAGGTGAACAACTCGCTGCTGCTGGCCACCGTCGACCAGACGCTGCCGGAGGCGGCCAAGGACTGGCGGCGCAGGTTCAAGGAGTTCATCGACACCTCCGAGTTCCCGCAGGTGTTCGAGGCGATCGGCGGCGGCCAGTTCGTCGACGTGCCGCCGCCGGACCAGGGCGTGCTGCGCGGCAACCGGCTGGAGCGGGCCAGGCACGGCATCGTCAAGGTGCAGGGCACCGCGCCGAGCTGCCGCAAGCGGATCGAGGGCACCGGCTTCGTCTACGCCAACGACCGGATCATGACCAACGCGCACGTGGTCGCGGGCGTCACCCAGGAGTTGCGGATCACCGACTACGAGGGCGAGTCCCATGCGGCCAGGGTCGTGCTCTACAACCCCGACCGCGACATCGCCGTGCTCTACGTGCCGGGGCTGAGCCTGCCGGCCCTCCGCTTCGACGGCACCGCCGAGAAGGGCGAGGACGCCATCATCGCCGGCTACCCCCGGGGCAAGGGCTTCACCCCGCTGCCCGCCCGCATCCGCATCGAGCAGGACGCCGAGGGTTACGAGATCTACAACCGCAAGAAGGTCGTGCGCGAGGTCTACGCGATCCGCGGCCTGGTCCAGCCGGGCAACTCCGGCGGGCCGCTGCTGACCACCGACGGGCGCGTCTTCGGCGTCATCTTCGCCGCCGCGACCGACCAGCCGGACACGGGATACGTCCTGACCGCCAAGGAGGTCACTCCCGATGCCGAGGCGGGCGCCCGTGCGGTCAGTCGCGTCGACACCCAGGACTGTGACTGACCGGGCTTCCCCGGCCACCCGCCCGGCTCGTGGGGTCACGGCCACCGTGGTGGCCGTGACCGGCTTGCGGTCCCGCACCTGAGCGGCCTCCCGGTTTCCCGAACGCCCACTCGCCCCGTGGGGGATATTGACCGGACATTCCGGTCACCTTGCCGCCGAGTCAACGCGTGCGCCAATGGGAGGAGGCTTGTCCGCTTCCTCCGCCCCCGCCGGTTACATCACGTTGACAGGCGAGACAGACACTTTCAGCAGAAGCTGACACCTAGCAAGGAAAAGCGGCCCCATGGGATGCTGGGATGGTTTCATCCAATATGAGCTGCACATTCTGTTGACCTGCTGGGATATGAGTGGGACGCCTCTTCCAGCCGGTCGAGGGCCGGCGGGCAGCTCTTTCCTACGAGGGAGGGCCAGATGCCGAGCACGGAAGAAGCCGAACAGTTCGCCGCCCGGCTTCGGATGCTGAAGGAACGCGCGGGCATCAGCTTCGAGGCGCTCGCCCAGCGGACCGGGTCCAGTAGTTCGAGCCTGCACCGCTATTGTTCCGGCACCAAAATTCCGCCCGGTTTCGGTCCGGTGCACGCATTCGCCAAAGCATGCGGCGCGAGCAATGAGGAGGTACGCGAGTTACACCGCCTGTGGGCGCTGGCCGACGCCGCCCGCTCCACGGTGCCCGAGCCCGAACCGGAGGCGGCGCCGGAGCCCGCTTCGGCGCCGGAGGAGTCCGCGGGGGAGGCCCCGCCCGACCGGCCGCAGCCGGCGCCCGAGGAGAAGCCGCGGTTCCGGCCGGGCCGGCCGCTGCTGATCGCCGGGCTCGCCGCGCTGCTGGTGGCGACCGCGGTCACCGCGTTCGCCGTGCTGGGCGACGACGCCGACCCGTCCGTGGTCGCGGGGAAGGCGACCGCCGCCACCGCCCAGGTGCGGGTCTTCAACGTCGAAGGCGACTGCCGGAGCCGCCCGGGCCGCCCGCCCGCGTGCAGCCTCGGCCTCGCCCGCGATCCGCGGAAGGAGTACGCGGCCGACAACGTGGTCAGCCATCGGGTGTGGCACGACGACGTGCTGACCGCCGACTGCGTCCTCTACGAAGGGGCCCGGGTGGCCGACGAGACCGGTGTCGCCACGACCCGCTGGTTCCGGGTCAGGCTCGGCAACGTGCCCGGCGGCCACGCCTGGCTGCCCGCCGTACGCACCAACGACCAGCCGGACGTGCCGACCTGTGCCTAGCCGCCCAGCGTGCGCCTGATGAGAGTGATCGCCGGCGCGGGCCCGACCTCTTCCGCCCGCGCCGCCAGGCTCAGCGAGCACCGCACCGCCTCGGCCACGTCGATCCCGTACGGCCGGCCGCCGCCCTCGTCCGGCGCGGGACCGGTCGGCCGGGTGAAGGAGCCGATCCGGTCGGCGCCGCGGGACAGCAGGGTCTCCGCGCCCCGGCGGTTGCCGCGCTGAAGGTGGGTGAGACCCACGCAGATCTGCGCGAGGCCCTGCCAGAGCTCACGCTCGCCGGGCGGGCCGCTCTTCCAACGGGCCTCCAGCACCTCGTGCGCGTGGAACGGGCGCTCCTCGGCGAGCAGCCTGACGGCCTCGGCGACCGCCTCCTCGCCGGTGGGGGCGTAGTCGTCGGGCACGCGCGGCACGCCCTCGGCGTCGTGCGGCAGCGGCCTGCCGTACTCGTCCCGGGGTCGCGCGCTGCGCGGGCGGCCCTGGGGATCCCTATCGCGCATGGCCGGGGGTGGAGTCGGTGAGCCAGGAGATCAGCTCGGCGTCGAACTGCTCGGGCCGCTCCTCGTGCGGGAAGTGCCCCGCGTGCTCCAGCAGGCGCCAGCGGTAGGACGCCGAGACGTAGCGGCTGGAGCCCTGGGCGGTGCGCGGCAGCACGCACGAGTCGAGCGCGCCGTGCAACTGCAACGTGGGCGCCTCGATCTCGGCGCGCATCCGGCGGGCGTAACGCAGGCCGTCGGGGCGCAGTTGGGAGCGGGCGAACCAGCGGTAGTACTCCAGCGCGCAGTGCGCGACGCTCGGGATGCGGAACACGTCGCGGTAGGTGCGCGCGGTCTGCTCCTCCGGCCAGCCCGGTCCCGACCACTTGTCGAGCAGCTTGCCGACCCTGGCCGCCTCCCGGGAGGTGAGCCGGATCTCCGGGATGAACGGAAGCTGGAACCCCACGGTGTGACCGCTGGCCCTGAGCTGGCCCAGCGGGTCGGAGAACATCGCGGAACGCAGCCGCAGCGGATGCGGCGCGGCCACCGGGACCAGCCGGTGCACGGTCTTGGGCGAGAGGGCGGCCATGGTCCAGCCCAGCAGCCCGCCCCAGTCGTGCCCGACCACGATCGCGCCGGTCTCGCCGAGCGCCCTGATGAGCCCCGCGACGTCCTGGGCGAGGGTGGGCAGGTCGTAGCCGCGCGGCGGCTTGTCACTGGCGCCGTAGCCGCGCAGGTCGACCGCGACCGCGCGGTAGCCGGCGGCGGGCAGCGAGACGAGCTGGTGGCGCCAGGTCCACCAGAACTGCGGGAAGCCGTGCAGCAGCAGCACCAGCGGGCCCTCGCCGGCCTCCGCGACGTGGAAGCGGGTGCCTCCCGCGTGCACGCCGCGATGGGTCCACGGGCCTTCGACGGTGACCAGCGACTCGTCAGGACGCATGGGGCACCGACTCGCGGGAGAGCTCCGGTCGTGCGGCGCCGGGAACCAGGCCGTCGGGCTCGGCGCCGTCCTTCAGGTGCCTGAGGCTGCGGGCCGTACGCCGCATCCCGGTCAGGCCCTTGAGCCTTCGGTAGCCCACGAGGCCCAGCACGGCCGCCACGAGCAGGTAGAACACGGTGACGACGGTGAAGGCGAGCCACTCCCACACGCCGAGGGCGACCAGCCCGTAGGCGATGGCGAACGAGGCCAGGATCAGGCACAGGTGCAACATGAACGCGACCGCCGCGAAAAGCCCCGCCGCCGTGCCCACCCGCTTGGCGTCGAACCTGAGCTCGGCCTTCGCCAGCTCGATCTCAGAGCGGACCAGCGTGGAGATGTGGTCGGTCGCCTGGGCGACGAGCCCGCCCAGCGATTCTTCCTGTGACTCCGTGGCCGCGTTGTTCGGCATGAACGATCTCCTATCGCTAGCCAGGGACGATGTCAATCGCCCGGGCCGTTCCTTCGCGCCCTGCGCGCACGCGCCCTGCGCGCACGCGCCCGCACGTGCGGCTCCCCGTCATCTCCAGAACTACCCGGTCAACGGAGATCACGCTTGTACTCCGCGGTTGAGAAGTGCCGCCTGGGCTGAGAAAAGCGGCGACATGTTCGGCGATACCACCGGAAAGCCGACGATCCGTCGAGCGTGGTGGCTTCGACCGGCACTCCGGCGCGGGAGGGGGAAGCGGGAAGGCGTCGCCTTCGCTGATCACGCGCATCCTCCGGGTCGCCGGTGGGCGGCGGAGGACCGGCACCCCCGCCGGCCGGTCGGTCTCCCTGGCACGCCCGCCAGGCACGATACCGCGCGGGCCCCCCGGGAGGACCCGCGCGGGGTGTGCTCAGTCCTCGCTCTTGGCGCTGGGGAGCTTCTCGGAGATGAGGTTCATCACGGAGCTGTCGGTCAGCGTGGTGACGTCACCGAGGGAACGGTTCTCGGCCACGGCGCGCAGCAGCCGCCGCATGATCTTGCCGGAGCGGGTCTTGGGCAGCTCGGGCACCACCAGGATCTGGCGCGGCTTGGCGATCGGGCCGAGCGTCTTGGCGACGTGCGCGCGCAGCTCGGTCGCGATGTCCGGGCTGTCCTCCGCACTGCCGCGCAGGATCGTGAACGCCACGATGGCCTGGCCGGTGACCGGGTCGGTCGCGCCGACGACGGCCGCCTCGGCGACCTTCGGGTGCGAGACGAGGGCCGACTCGACCTCGGTGGTGGAGATGTTGTGCCCGGACACGAGCATGACGTCGTCCACCCGGCCGAGCAGCCACAGGTCGCCGTCCTCGTCACGCTTGGCGCCGTCGCCGGGGAAGTACATCCCCTCGAACCGGGACCAGTAGGTGTCGATGTAGCGCTGGTCGTCGCCCCAGATCGTGCGGAGCATCGACGGCCACGGCTCGCGGATCGCGAGGAAACCGCCGCCGCCGTCCGGCACGCTGACGCCCTGGTCGTCCACCACGTCGGCGGCGATGCCGGGCAGCGGGCGCATCGCCGCGCCCGGCTTGGTGGCGGTCACCCCGGGCAGCGGGCTGATCAGGATCGCGCCGGTCTCGGTCTGCCACCAGGTGTCCACGACCGGGCAGCGCTCGCCGCCGATGTGCTCGCGGAACCAGACGTAGGCCTCCGGGTTGATCGGCTCGCCGACGCTGCCCAGCACCCGCAGTGACGACATGTCGTACTTCGCGGGGATGTCGTCGCCCCACTTCATGAACGTCCGGATCGCGGTGGGTGCCGTGTAGAGGATCGTGACCTGGTACTTCTGCACGATCTCCCAGAAGCGGCCCCGGTGCGGGGTGTCCGGGGTGCCCTCGTAGATCACGCTCGTCGCGCCGTTGGCCAGCGGGCCGTACACGATGTAGGAGTGGCCGGTCACCCAGCCGATGTCCGCGGTGCACCAGTAGATGTCGGTGTCCGGCTTGAGGTCGAAGACGGCGTCGTGCGTCCAGGCGACCTGGGTGAGGTAGCCGCCGGTGGTGTGCAGGATGCCCTTGGGCTTACCGGTCGTGCCGCTGGTGTACAGGATGAACAGCGGGTCCTCGGCGTCGTGCGGAGCCGGCGTGTGCTCGGCGGACTGCCGCTCCACCACGTCGTGCCACCACACGTCCTTGTCCGTCGCCGCGACGTCCTGGCCGGTCCGGCGCACGACGAGCACGTGCTCCACGCCCGGGCACTCGGCCACCGCCTCGTCCACGGTCGGCTTCAGCGCCGAGGGCGCGCCCCTGCGGTAACCGCCGTCGGCGGTGATCACGAGCTTGGCGTCGGCGTCGTCGATGCGGCTCTTCAGGGCCGTCGCGGAGAAGCCGCCGAAGACGACCGAGTGCACCGCGCCGATCCGGGCGCAGGCCAGCATCGCGATCGGCAGCTCGGGGATCATCGGCATGTAGATGGCCACCCGGTCGCCCTTGGCCACCCCGAGCTCCTGGAGCGCGTTGGCCGCCTTGGAGACCTCCCGCTGCAGGTCGGAGTAGGTCAGCGTACGGCTGTCGCCCTCCGGCTCGCCCTCCCAGTGGTAGGCGACCTTGTCACCGCGCCCCGCCTCGACGTGCCGGTCCACGCAGTTGTAGGCGACGTTCAGCGTGCCGCCGAGGAACCACTTGGCGAAGGGCGGGGTCCACTCCAGGGTGGTGTCCCACCGGTCGGCCCAGGCGAGCCGCTCGGCCGCGCGCTCCCAGAACGCGAGCCGGTCCTCGGCCGCCTCGTCGTAGGCACTGGCGGTCACGTTCGCGGCGGCGGCGAGGGCGGCGGGAGGCGTGAACCGCCTGGTCTCTTGCAGCAGGTTCGACAGCGTCTCTTGCGGCTGGTTGGCGCCGCTGGGGCCGTGACCAGGGGTTTCCGGGGCCACTTCGTACTCCTTCAGATGGCCTGATTCACTTCAGGGTCCCACTTCACCAGTCGGTGGGCGCCCTCGACAAGTGCATCAGACGGGTGGGCGAGGCCGGGCGGGCGCCCTCACAGGTTCTGACAAGTGGCGTTGTAGGGGAAATATTAGGAATGCTGGTGGAAGGGGTCTCATGGGCAATTCGCGGATTGCGGTGGACGGTGCGATGGCTTCGGCGAACGGTCGATAGGGTCACCCGTTGTGAGTGACCCATTGGCTGTCATCGCCGAACTGCCGGGTGTGCCGGAAGCCGTCAAGGAGGCCCGCGAAGCGGTCGACACGCTCTACCGCCACCGCGTCCTGCGCCGGCGCAGCCCCGAGGTGTCCGCCGAGTCCGCGCTGCGTGGCGCCCGCGCGTCCGCCGCCCTCGAAGGCGTCGAGGTGGCCCTCGGCTCGCTTCGCGCGGGCGAGTCGGACGACCCGCTGGTCCAGGGCGCCCTCCGGGTGTCGGCCGAGCTCGGCCGCCTGGGCCCGACGTGGCGCACCGCCCCCCGCCAGGTCCTCGCCCGCCTCCACACGCTCGCCGCCGCCGACCTCACCCCCTACCTCGGCCGCCCCCGCACCACCCTCCCCACCTCTCCGCCTCCCTCCGCGCCTCCCGCATCGGCTGTCTCGGACCAGAACGCCCCGGAGCGGGGTGGCCTGGAGAGTGCAGGGGAGGCGCCCAGAGGCATGGACCCGCTCGGCCTCGGGGAGGCGCCTGGGGCCACGGACCCATTCGGTCTCAGGGAGGTCCCCAGGGGCACGGATCCGCTCGGTCTCGGGGAGGCGCCGGGTCCCGAGGAGATGGCGATCCGGATGGACGGCCTCATCGGCCTGCTCATGGGCAAGACCGCGGCCCCAGCCGTCGTCCTCGCCGCCGTCGTCCACGCCGAACTCGCCGTCTTGCGCCCCTTCGGTACGGCGGACGGCCTCGTGGCCCGCGCCGCAGAACGCCTCACCCTCGTGGAGTTCGGCCTCGACCCCAAGTCCCTCGTCGCCGTCGAAGCAGGCCACCACGAACTGCCGTACGCCGACAGCCTCCACGCCTACCTCACCGGCACCCCCACCGGCGTCGCACAATGGCTCCGCCACTGCGCCACCGCCGTAACCCTCGGCGTCCGAGAGATAACCGCAGTCTGCGAAGCCCTCCAACGCGGCTAAGCCCCCGCCCCCTCCCCCCACTCCACCCCGCCCCGCACCGCACGGTCTCGCCCCGCACCGCTCTGCCCCGCACCGTCTCGCCCTGCCCCGCATCCACGCGACCGTTGAGCATCCACAGCGGGCCGCACAGCCTGTCGTCGAGCCACCCCGACCAATCCCCGCCACCACCAGCGGGCCCACCTTTCACCGCGCCCACTGAGGCCGCACGTCCGGTGCCGATGGCCAGGCGGCCGGTGCTCCTGCCCGGCCAGAGCCAGCCCTGCCGCGTCCGGATCATCCTTCACCGCGTCCCATGGGACGTCCCCTAACGCGTCCGATCACCCTCCACAGCGCCCCATGGGACGGCCTCACCACGCCCAGGCGCGCTTCGAGATCGGACTCACGCCATGCCCTGAAACAGCCTCGCCGTTCACGAGGGCAGACGACCCCCTGCCCCGCCGTTATCACCCAGTGCCGCTGCGAATAACGCCCACGACCTGCCGTATCCACCCTGCCCGTCGGCAACGCGACAGCCTGCCGTACCCACTCTGGCTCTGCGACAACGCGACGGCCTGCCGACCCTCTTGTCCCTGCGACAACGCCCACTGCTTGCCGTACTACTGGCCCCTTGGACAACGCCCACGGCCTGCCGTACCCGCCCTGCCCCGCCACAACGTAACGGATGCCGAACCGCGCTTGTCCCCACCTTGTGGACAGCGCGAGCACAGAGGAACGCCCGGCCGGTACGCACCGGACCGCTCCGCACTGATCACGCCGTTCCCAGCATCCGCCCGCACCTATCCCCGGCGGACCAACTCAAGATCGGAGGGCTCTCGCGGCATCCTCAGCCTCGGAGGATGCCTGCCGTCGAACACCACGGGAACACGGCACGCCTCGCCGATGGCGAAGGTCCTGTCGACCGTCCTGGGATCGACCGACCACCACGCGATGCCGGGACGAGCCTCACATTCACACACAAGGCATCCACCGGGAACGGTCCCATCGGGCGTAGTCGTCCCTCTGGCGAGTTCCTTGGCGTCCGCCCCTTGATAGGGCGCCTCTCATCCTTGACAGAGTTCCCCCAAGGGCGCCGAAGCGATGCGTAGTGGTACGGCGGTGGCGGCGCCCAAGTTACGGTGCGCAACCGAACGAGTTCACCCGTCGGCCGGTCGAAAGGGCGCGAACACCGGCACAGGCACGGATGGTTTCACATATCTAACAGTCCGTGAACAGTGTCCGAAACTCGATGTCCGTAAACAAAGCGGACGGCGTCCCTGGCATGGGACGCCGTCGCTACTACGTCACGCCAGGTTACCAAGCGTGCACCTCAATATTCGTCGGCCCGGGTCAAGCCCGTCTCGACGCGCCTCCCGCGGCTGGTCGCGCGTGGGTGCCTGGCTGACGCATCCGGACAAGTAGTCCGTAACTCCTTTCTACGTCCCATCCGCGCCCCTGGGAACCCCCGGACGCAAGACCTTTACCAGGCAACGCCCTCCATCTGGACAAAAGGCCCAAAGCTGCTAAAGCCGGGCCTCTAACGACCCTGGCGATCACTCCAGGTAACGGAAGCGTCCAGATTCGGGCATGACCGGATTGCATGACCTTGGGTAGCACCCCGGTTACCCTCAAAAAAACTAGCGGAAATTGGAGATTGCTCCTCGACGAAACTCAAGTGGATCGGGCAGCATACGGTGGTATCTCCCTAAACTGGAGCGACTGTGCATGAGCGAGCTTTGCAAGTCCCTTGCCATGCCCTAGTCAAGTGATGAAAGCTTTCTTCTGAAACGGGACCGGCTCTACCCCCCCGGAGCCGGACCGGTTGGCGACCCCCGCTCTCCCCCCCGGCGGGGGTCGCCTCTTTCCCCGGCGCCCCACATCCCCGGCACATGTCCCCGAGGACGCCCCGCTCCTTTCTGAGCCTGTACGGCTGCCGCCGGTTGTCCACAGCCAAGCTCCGTTCGCCCGCCCGCTGTCCCCAGAACGCGGTTCGGGTCATCGGAGGTATCGGTCGTTCGCGGATGGTGGACCTCCCGCACGAGAGGGAGGGACCGATGACCCGTCCACTGGCGATCACCGCCGACGACGACCTGCTCGACGATCTGCTCCGGATATCGGCCGCGGCCGGCAGCGAGCTCGACGTCGCCCACGCGCCCGCGCACGCCAGGCCGTTCTGGGCGAAGGCCCCGCTGGTGGTCGTGGGCTCCGATCTCGCCGACGCCGTCGCGCGGCTGGGTCCTCCGAGACGGTCACGGGTGCTCCTGGTCACCAGGGCCGGTGAGGATCCCGACGTCTGGCGGCGATGCGTGGCGGTCGGCGCCCAGGCGGTGATGGAGCTACCCGCGGCCGAGCGGCAGCTCGCCGACGAGTTCGCCGACGTGGGGCAGGCGGGCGACGGAGCGGGCCTCGTGGTCGGCGTCGTGGGCGGCAGGGGAGGAGCCGGCGCCAGCGTGCTCGCCGCCACGCTCGCCCGCGGCGCGGCCAGGCGCCGGATGCGCACGCTCCTGCTCGACGCCGACCCTCTGGGCGGCGGCCTGGACGTCCTGCTCGGCCAGGAGGAGGCGAGCGGCCTGCGCTGGTCGGATCTGGTCGCCAGGGAGGGCAGGGTCAATCCCAGCGCCTTGCAGGCGGCTCTCCCGTCCTTCGGCGACCTCACCGTGCTGGCGTTCCACCGGGGCGACGCGTCACCCGTCCCCGCCGAGGCTATGCGTTCGGTGCTCGACGCGGCGAGACGCGGCTTCGATCTCGTCGTGGCAGACCTTCCCCGTCATGTCGACGAGGCGTCCGCGGGGGTGCTGGCCAGGGCCACCACGACTCTGCTCGTCGTGTCGGCCGACGTCCGCGGTGTGCTCGCCGCCGATCAGGTGCTCCGCGTGCTTCGCGGCCACACGGCCGACATCCGCGCCGTGATCCGTCCGGGCGTCCTGGAGGAGGAGACGGTCAGCTCGTCACTGGGGGTGGCGTCGGCCGGCACCCTGCCCGACCAGCCGCGCCTAGCCGCCATGCTCGATCGCGGTGAGGCGCCCCCGCTCAGCCCGAAGACCCCGCTGGGCGGCTTCTGCGCCTCCTTCCTCGACCTTCTCGTCGACGAGCACCCCCTCTCCTACTCGCCCGACACCGAGCCCAGGCCATGACCCGCACCCCCTCCACCTCAGCGCTGGAGCCCCGGCCATGACATCTCGCCCGCTTCGCAACGGTTCCGAAACACCAGCCATTCGCCCCCTTTACAGCGCCACCGGAGTCTCGGCCGATCACCCACTCCGAGACGCCACCGGAGTCTCGGCCGATCACTCACTCAGAGGCAGCCGGATGCCGGCCAACCGCCTTCTCCGCGGTGGCGCCGCGACGCCGATCCCGGGATCTCGTCCCGTCCCCGCCGATGCCGGAGTGCCGGGGGTGCGGTCGGGTTCCGCCGATCGCGTCGGCACGGAGGCAGGCCGGGCCGCACCGCCGCCCGCGGCTCACGATCGGCCGGGGGTCACCGTTTCCCCCGGGCTGGTGGAGGCGGTGCGCACCCGGCTGGCCACGGCGCGGGTGGAGCCGAGCGCCGCACACGTCGCGGTCGCGCTCAGGGCCGAGAAGGCGGTTCTGGGCGACGCGGAGATCCTCACCGTGGCACGGGCGCTCTGCGCCGACCTGATCGGTGCCGGACCGTTGGAGCCCCTGCTCGCCGAGCCGGATGTCACCGACGTGCTCGTCAACGGTCCCGGTGAGGTGTGGATCGACGACGGGCAGGGACTCCGCCGTACCTCGGTGACCTTCCCCGACGAGGAGTCGCTGCGCCGACTGGCCCAGCGTCTCGCCGCCGCGGCGGGCCGCCGCCTCGACGACGCCTCACCGCACGTCGACGCCCGGCTCGCCGGAGGTGTCCGCCTGCACGCGATCCTGCCGCCGTTGGCGCCGGGCGGCACCTGCGTGTCCCTGCGGCTGCCCCCTCGCCGCACCTTCACCCTCGCCGGCCTCGTCTCGGCGGGCACGATCCATCCCGAGGCCGTCGGCGTCCTCACGGCGGTGGTCGGGGCACGGCTGGCCTTCCTGGTCACGGGCGGCACCGGCACCGGCAAGACGACCCTGCTGAGCGCGCTGCTGTCCCTGGCCGACCCCCGGGAGCGGCTGCTCCTGGTCGAAGACTCCGCCGAGCTGCGCCCCGACCACCCCCACGTGGTGCGGCTGGAGTCCAGGCCGGCGAACGTCGAGGGCGCCGGCGCGATCGGCCTCCACGACCTGGTGCGCCAGGCTCTGCGCATGCGCCCGGACCGGCTCGTCGTCGGCGAGGTGAGAGGACGCGAGGTCGTCGACCTGCTGGCCGCCCTCAACACCGGGCATGAGGGCGGTTGCGGCACGTTGCACGCCAACAAGGCGGCCGACGTCCTCCCGCGTCTTGAGGCCCTCGCCTGTGCCGCCGGGCTCAGCAGGGAGGCCGTGCACAGCCAGATCGCAGCCGCGCTCGACGTGGTGGTGCACCTGGTCCGCGACCACGGAGGGGGCCGCCGCCGAGTGGCCGAGATCTCCGTGCTGCGCCGCCGTTCCTCGACCCTGGTGGAGGCCGAGCCCGCCCTCATCTTCACCCCCGACGGCCGGACCCTGACCGGTCCCGCCTTCGCCGACCTCTCCGACCGCGTCCCCGGAGTAGTCCCGTGATCGCGGCAGCCGCCCTCCTCCTCGCCCTGGCCACCTGGCTGTGGACCGCCCCCGGCCCCGCCCTCACCCGCCTGACCAACCTGATCCACCCCCACCACCCCAACCACCCCAACCACCCCCACTCCACCCTCGCCACTGAGCCGCCCCGGCCCATCCCGCCCGACGCCAAGCCCCAACCCCTCGATCCCCGGTATCCCCCTACTCCCGCATCCGGTCCCCGACGGCATCCGCCTACTCTCGCCCCCAGTCCCCGGCATTGGCCTGCTCCCGCCCCTGGTCTCCGGCATTGGCCTACTCCTGCATCCGGTCTCCGGCATTGGCCTGCTCACGCACCCGGTCCCTGGTATCCGCCTACTCCCACACCCGGTCTCCGGCATCTGCCTGCCCCCGCATCCGTGTCCCGCCGCCGGGAAACCGAACTGCGGTCAGCCCGCCGGTGGGGTGGTGTTCTCACGTTCGGCCCCCGGCTGGTCGGAGAGCTGATCGCACAGACGGCGGGCGGTCCCCCGGCCGCGGCTCGCCGTGCCCGCGGCCAGGTGTCCGATGCCCATCCACCCGGCGGCCGGGTGGGCAACGAGTCCTCGCCCGGCGGCACAGCGGCCGCCGCTCTCCAGGCGGTTGTCCGTTTCGGCGTCGCGCGTCTGCCCATCGGTCGTGTGCGGGGGCCCGGCAGTGGTTCCGGCCGAGGTGGCCCGGCCGCGTGGCTGGCGGCCTCGACAGAGCTCTGTCACGGCCTGGGAGCCGAGCTCGCGGCCGGGCGGACGCCGGGCGAGGCGATGATCAGGGCGGCCTCCTGGGTCGACTTCCCGGTCCCCGAGGTGATGGGGCCGGTGCTGGCCGCGGCGCGGGATGCCGGTGACGTCCCGGCGGCCCTCATGGCGGCCGCACCCGAGGTCGGCGGCGACGGGCTGCGGCGGCTCGCCGCGTGCTGGCAGATGAGCTTCATCACCGGCGCCAGCCTGGCCGCGCTCGTCGAGCGAGTCGAGGCCGCCCTCCGAGCCGCACAGGCCCACCGGCAGGAGGTGGCCGCGCAACTGGCCGGCCCACGCGCCACCGCCCGTCTCCTGGCCGCCCTGCCGCTCCTGGGGCTGCTTCTCGCGGCCGGTCTCGGCATGAACCCGCTGGCCTTCCTCTTCGGCGGCCCAGCCGGTCTCGGCTGCCTAGTCCTCGGCCTGTCCCTGGACGCGTGCGGCCTGTGGTGGACCCACCGGCTGGCCGCACGCGCCGAATCCTCCTGACAACTGGTGAAGGGTGGTGGCGATGACACCGGCATGGGCGGTGATCTTCGCGATGATCTCAGCCGGGGCGGCGACCCTGCTGTGGTCGGCGTCCCCCACGGCGGGGGATCGGCTTGACACGATCCGCCGCATCGACGCGGACCGGCCACCCGACCCGGCGGACCGGACGCGTGCTCCAGGGCGTGATCGTCCGTACCCGGCGGCGGACCGGGGCGACCCGACGCACGCCCCTGCCGGCTATGAGCACCCTTCCGCCACCACGTCCGCTCCCCAGGTCACCACCTACCGCCACGCAGCCCTGGGTACGTCCCCGACCGGCCCGTTGACCGGCTCATGGCGACACGGGACCGCAGATCACGCCCCCACCACCGCAGGCCGTTCCATCGGCGTGATCCGCCGCAGGATCGCCGCGACCGATGCCACAGGCCGTCAGAGCGCCCCGGGGCCGTTCGACCGCCCGCCGCAGAAGGCCGGGCCCCGCGAGTTCGCCTTCGCGGGCGTCGCGGCGGCCGTGGCGGTGCTGCTCGCCGGAGGAACGGCAGGGATCCTGGCGGGCGTGCTGCTCTTTGGCGTCGTCCTGTTCGTCCTTCGCGGCCGCCAGTCCCCGGCCGCCCGTCGCGAGATGAGCCGGATCGCCGCTGACCTTCCCTTCGCCACCGACCTCATGGTCGCGTGCCTGCGCGCCGGCCGCCCCCTGAGCGGCGCCGTCGAGACCGCCGCGACCACCATCGGAGGTCCCCTCGGCCATCGCCTGTCATGGGTGAGCATGCAACTGCGTCTGGGCGCCGACCCACAGGACGCCTGGCAGGCCCTCATCCACGAACCGGCCACCGCCCGCCTCGCCCGGACCATGACCCGCGCAGCCCTGACCGGTACGGCCGTGGCCGAGTCCCTCACCCGGCTGGGAGACGACGCCGTGGCCGCCGCCCGGGCCACCTCGTCGGCGGCGGCCCGCCGTGTCGCCGTGCAGACGGTCGCGCCTCTCGGGCTCTGCTTCCTCCCGGCCTTCGTCCTCCTGGGCATCATCCCGGTGATCGCCGCCCTCGCCTCCCAGGTGCTCATCCCGTAGACCACCACGCCTGCCATGGCGGCCCGGCACGCGTGCCGTACGTGGCTCGCGCGGATACCGTCGCGTCCTCATGTGGGCGCCGTGAGCCGTGTCCATGGGCGGGCTGTGGGCCGTGTCTGCGGACGCGCCGCGCGTCGTTCCTTTGGAGGTGCTGTGCGTGGCTTGCGTGGATACAGTCCCCGTCCCCATGTACGCGCTGTGAGCTGTGTCCATGAACGGGCTGGCCGTCACTATCGAGGTGCCTTGCGCCGTTCCCGTAGGGGTGCCGAGTGCTGCCGGCCTATGGAGGTGCTTCGCCTCGGCCAGTGCCGTCCGTGAGGGCCGCTCCGCCACAGCGCGATCGGGTGTTGACCGACGGACCACCCTCCTGTCACGTACGGCTCTATGGCGGCGAGCAGCCATACGCGGCGGCCGGTGCGGTGGCGGTATGCCGCGTGGCGGGAGGTCGTCGTGTGGCGCTTTCAGGGGTTCCAGGGGCGAGGTTCGATTCGAGAAGCGCCGTGGGAGGTCGCTCGGGGCGCTGTCCACAGGCTCGCGCCCCCGTTCCCCACTCATCCACAGAACGCGGTTCGGCCGGGAGGCGTGCAGCCCGTCCGGGCGAGCCTGAAGGGGTCCCGCCGGGTGAAGGCCCCGGCTCCGAGCAGTGGAGACACAATGCGTGACACGACGATCGAGCGGCGGCGGTATGCCAAGTGCACGGCCATGGCCTCGCGGAGGCGCCCCGCCGACGCTCCACGCCAGCTCCCGGAAGGCGTGGTCATCCCACTACAGCGCACGCCCGGAGCGGGCGCTGGCAGCGAGCATGCCGCGGTCACCTGGTCGCGGTTCGTCCCTGAGGCGCCGGCCGTCGCCAAGCGCGACCCCAGATCGACTAAGGGGCGGCCGACCGATTTCATCCCGGTCAAGTGTCGGTTCACCGACCGCCCCACCGGCACGAGCGATCGCGCTTCCGCCGTAACCGGTCGCGGGGCCGACCTGAGCGGCCGTGCGTCCGCCGTAAACGGCCGCGCGTTGGAAGCGAGCCGCCGGGAGGCCACCGTGTCCGATCACCCGGCCGATGTGGCCGATCGTGGATCGGACGTCGGCGATTCCGGGCCGGAAATGAGTGCACACAGGCCGCAGGTGGGTGAGATCGGCTCGGAGGTGAGCATTCCCAAGCCAGAAGTGAGCGTCCCCGGGGCGGAGGTGAGCATTCTCGGGCCGGTGATGAGCGTTCCCGGGGCGGAGGAGGACGGGCACGGATCTGGTGCGATTGAAGCCGCTCCGGCAGGTCGGCCGCCGCGAGCCGCGGAGAGCCAGGATGGGCACCAGCCGTCGACCAGCTCATCGCGCCGGCGCGGGGCGACGCGCAGGGCGTGGATCCGGCCCGCCGAGCTGTCTCCGCCTCTACGGCGCTGGTGGGCCGGGCGCATCGACGCCCTGACCGAGGCGGGCAAGGATCGTGGCATGTCCACGGCCGAATACGCGGTGGGCACCATCGCCGCATGCGGTTTCGCCGCTCTCCTCTACAAGGTCGTGACGGGCGCCGAGATCCAGACCCTCCTGGTGGGCTTGGTCGACAAAGCACTCAACACGGTCAAGTGACCCCGATGACGCACCCCTTCCACAGCCGTGCGCCGGCTTCTCGGCTGGGGGAGCGAGGCTCGGTCACGGCGGAGACGGCCGCGGTGCTTCCGGTCCTGGTGGTGGTGTTGGCCGCCGCGCTGTGGGCGCTGGCGGCCGTGGGTGCGCAGCTCGCGTGCGCCGACGCTGCTCGCGTCGGCGCACGGGCCGCATCCCGAGGCGAACCGCTCGACGCCGTACGGCAGGCAGTGGCGCGCATCGCCCCGCAGGGTGCCCGCGTGACCATCGAGCGGGGACCCGCCTCCACCCGGGTGGAGGTGTCCGCCGGAGTCCGTCCGACGTGGGGAGCGAGGCTTCCCACCGTCACCGTCCGATCGGCCGCGTCGGTGTCCACCGAGCCAGGCGTGGGCCGGTGACCATGCGGGCCGTCACGAGCCGGAAAGCCCGGCCAGAGAGCGCTTAGGGGGTGAGTGATGGACACGTGGACGAGCGGCGGGCGGCGGGAGAGAGCGGAAGGGGAGCGTGGATCGGCGACTGTCTGGACCGTCGCCTTCATGGCGCTGCTGACGACGGTGGCGATGGTGATCGCCTATGTGGGCATGGCACGGGTGGCACGGCATCGGGCGCAGAGCGCGGCGGATCTGAGCGCGCTGGAGGCGGCGCGGCTGGCCCTTGAGGGGCCGGACCACGCCTGCGGCGCCGCCGCCGTGCTCGCCGTCGAGAACGGCGCGGTCCTGGACCGATGTTCGATCAGGGACTCCATCGCCGAGGTGGAGGTGTCCGTGCCGCTGGCGCTGCCCGGGACGAGTGTCCGGCGTGTCGCCTCCCGGGCCAGGGCCGGTCCCGTCGCTCCGGCAACTGGCGGCCTGGAATCCCCGATCACCGAGCCTGCGAACGAAGAGCCCGTAGATGCGGAGCCCCCAGACGAAAGCCCTCAGACGAAAAGCCCGTAGACGAAAGCTGTAGACGAAAGCCCATAGATGAGGTGCCTGTACGAAGCCTTGCAGACGGAGCGAATGCAGACAGAGTGACTGCGAACCAAATGCCCGCAGATGGAGAACCCGCGAACCGAGAACCCGCGGACCGAGAGCCCGCAGGTGGAAGGCCCCGCGGGTGAAGGGCTCGCGGTGGAGGGGCTCGCGGGCGGAGGGCCCCGCTGGTGGAGGGCCAGCGGGCGGAGGGCGCACAGAGGAGAGACCACTGACCGGCGGTACCCCAGTGGGGGCGCGGTGACATCGGACTCTGCGGCCGTTCGGGTGTGGTGATCAGGGGGACAGAAGGGTGTCGAGGAGGTGGAGGGCGCCGGCCTTGTCCAGAGGGTCGTTGCCGTTGCCGCACTTGGGGGACTGGATGCAGGAAGGGCAGCCGTGATCGCATTCGCAGGACTGGATCGCTTCCCGGGTCGCCTTGAGCCACTCGGCGGCGCGGGCGTAGCCCCGTTCGGCGATGCCTGCGCCGCCTTCGTGGCCGTCGTAGACGAAGACGGTGAGCAGGCCAGTGTCAGGGTGGAGTTCGGTGGAGACGCCGCCGATGTCCCAGCGGTCGCACGTCGCGAAGAGCGGCAGCAGGCCGATGGAGGCGTGCTCGGCGGCGTGCGCGGCGCCGCCGAGATGGAAACCGGCCTCGACGAGGGGGGTGACGGCCGAGTCCGGCAGCGTCCACCACACGGCGCGGGTGCGCAGGGTCCTGGGCGGCAGGTCGAGCGGCTCCTCGCCGAGGATCTCGCCGGTCTGGACGCGGCGCATGAGATACGAGACGACCTGGCGGGTCACTTCCACGGTGCCGAAGTGCAGTTCGCCGGGGCCCAGGGCGTGCGAGCGAAGGGAGTCCAGCACGGCGATGTCCGTGGTGTCCCTGGCGAAGGTGGTGTAGTCGGGCCGGGCATGGGTGACCAGGGCGACGCCCTCGTCGAGCTTGAGCGCGTCCACGACGTACGTCTCCCCCTGGTGGAGGTAGACGGCTCCCTGGTGCACGGTTGCGTGCGCCGACGGCTCGTCCACGGTGCCGAGGAGCATGCCGGTCGCGCTTTCCACCACTTCGACGGGGCGGCCTCCCGAGCCACGGATGTCGGCGAGGTCGGTCGCCCGCTCCCGCCGGGTCCAGAACCATCCCGACGACCGCTGCCGAAGCAGCCCCCGGCTCACCAGGTCGTCAAGGACCTCCTGCGTGGACGGGCCGAACAGGGGGAGGTCGTCGGCGGTGAGCGGGATCTCGGCGGCGGCCGCGCACAGGTGCGGTCCCAGGACATACGGGTTGTCGGGGTCCAGCACGGTCGCCTCGACAGGGCGGCCGAAGAGCGCGTCGGGGTGGTGGACGAGGTAGGTGTCCAGCGGGTCGTCCCTGGCGATGAGCACGGCGAGCGCGTCCTGGCCGTCGCGCCCGGCGCGACCGGCCTGCTGCCACAGCGAGGCCCGCGTTCCCGGCCATCCCGCGATCAGCACCGCGTCGAGGCCGGACACGTCGACGCCGAGTTCGAGCGCGTTGGTCGTCGCGAGTCCCACGATCTCGCCCGCCCGCAGCGCCTTCTCCAGCGCACGCCGGTCGTCGGCCAGGTAACCCGCCCGGTAGGCGGCCACCCTGTCCGGAAGGTCGGCGGGCAACGCGGACAGCGGGACGCTCGGGAAGAGGTCCGCATGCGCATCGGACGGTGTGCGGGGGGCGCCGGGGAGTTCGGCGAGTTCGGCGAATTCGGGGTGCTGAGACACGTGCCGGGCCACGCCGTCCTGGCGCGCGTGGGGCGGCGCGTCGGCGGAGTGAAGGGATGAAGGGACATGGTCGGAGAGAGAGACGCCGTCAGCGGGGTTGACTCGGATGTCGTCGGCGTGGGCGAGGGCGACGTTGCCTGAGGGGTCGGTGGGGATGCTGGGGGTGTGGCCGAGAGGAACTTCGCCGGAGGTATGGGTGGGGACGCTGCCAGGGAGGTCGAGGGGGACGTCGTCGGCGGCGCTGGTGGGGATGTCGTCGGGGTGATCGGAGGGGGTGTTCTTTGGGTCTCGGAGGGAGGTCTCCTCCCGGCGGGAGAAGGGGAGGAAGGGTTCTTCCAGGTCCGAGAGGGGGAAGGGGGTCTCCTCCGGGTCCGTGAAGGGGTGGGAGATCTCCTCCTGGTCGGGGTGAGGGAGGGGGAAGGGGTTCTGCTCGGGGAAGAGTGCCTGGAGTCTGGCGCGGGCGGTGAGGGCGACGGTCTCGGCGGCCCGGCGGGATCGGACGAAGGCGAGGGTGCGGATGTCGTCGAGCACCAGGTCGGCCAGGAGGTCGGACGCCTCCGCGGTGGCCGTGCGGCGGACGGGGGCGCCGCCCTCGCCTCTTAGATCGGTCAGAGGCGGCTCCCAGAGGGCGAACGTCGTGGAGCCCCGGGGCGACGAGTCCGTGGCCACCTCGACCGTCTGGAGGCCGGTGAGACGGGTCGCCGTGACGCCGGGTTCGCTGGCGGTGGCCGAAGCCAGCATGAACACCGGGCTGGCGCCGTAGCGGGTGGACACCCGGCGCAGGCGGCGCAGGATCTGGGCGACGTGCGAGCCGAAGACTCCTCGGTAACCGTGGGACTCATCGATGATCACCATGCGGAGACGACGCCAGAACAACGACCACTGGGCGTGGCGGGGCAGCAACGTGCGATGCACCATGTCGGGATTCGTCAGTACATAGTTGGCGTGCCGCCGTACCCAGACGCGTTCCTCGTAGGGGGTGTCGCCGTCGTAGCAGGCCGCGCGGACCTGGGGCGGGGACAGCGTGCGCAGGCTTTCGAGCTGGTCGGCGGCGAGCGCCTTGGTGGGCGTCAGGTAAAGAATTGTGCCGCCGTCCAGGATGTGGGCGAGCGCCGGGAGCAGGTACGCAAGAGATTTACCGGAGGCCGTACCGGTGGAGATGATCACGTTTTGGCCACGGTAGGCGTGGTCGGCGGCTTCCAGCTGATGAGGCCAAAGGCCCTGTATGCCCTGGTTCGCCAGACGCGTAACCACCAGGTCGGGGGCCCAGTCGGGCCATTGGGCTTGACCTGCTTGACGTGCTGGAACATGCTCCACATGAGTCACCCGCTCCCGTCGCGCGGGAACATTCAGCAGACGGGCGAGGAGCGAGCCTGCGGGGTGCGAGGATGATGGGGAGGGAGTCACTGGTTTCCAGTCTGGCATCTGCGGGCAGAGTCGCCGGGACTCGCGATTTCGTATAGACACAGAGTCGGACCGTGGTTGAATGCCGCGCGTCAGGGGTCTTGCGTTCTGGGGGGTGGCATACCCCCAGATTGCCGGTCCCACAAGAGTACTTTCGCAAGCAGGGCGCTGGAGGATCTGTGGATCTGAAGTTGGACCACCGTACTGAGGACTCACTCACCATCGTCGAGGTCGAGGGTGAGATCGACGTCTACACTGCGCCGAGGCTGCGTGAGCTGCTGATAGACCTGGTCAACAAGGGCAACTTCCACTTGCTCGTCAACATGGAGAAGGTCGACTTCCTTGACTCCACCGGCCTGGGCGTGCTGGTCGGCGGATTGAAGAGAGTGCGGGCGCACGACGGCTCCCTGGAGCTCGTGTGCACTCAGGAGCGCATCCTGAAGATCTTCCGGATTACGGGTCTGACCAAGGTCTTCGGGATCTACGCCTCGGTTGAAGAGGCGAAGGAAGCTCACGGCCGAGACAAGTAGTCATGGCAACAGTCGAGCTGACGTTCAGTGCTCTTCCGGCCCACGTGCGCACGGCACGCCTGGTCGCCACCGCGATCGCCCGGCGCACCGGAGTGGAGGAGTCACTGCTGGACGAGGTACGGCTCGCGGTGGGGGAGGCATGTTCCCGGGCGGTGGAGGCCCATCGGCTCCATTGTCCCGGGGAGCCCGTCCGCATCGAGCTGCGCGATGACTCCGGGCGCTTCGAGGTGACCGTCACCGACGTCGCACCCAGCGATGAGCTTGAGGGGACGACAACCCTCCCCACCATCACAAGCGAGCCGCTTGGCGCGATGGCGGATCCGTTCGAGTCCGGGTTCGGCATAGCGGTCATCGTCGGACTGGCCGACGATGTCGAGGTCTATGCCAGTCCCAAGGGCATGCGCATCCGGATGAGCTGGCCGGCGGCGGCCAAGGGAGTGACACCCGCCTAGCGGGCCACCCTCGTCGTCACGGCCGCCGACATTACGGCATTAACCGTGCGCGCCGGTTCCACGCCGCGCGCACCGGTACCTCGCTATGCGCAAGGCTTCACTATGCGTAAGGCTTCCTCAAGCAAAGGTCCCTCAAGCGGAGGGTTCCTCAAGCGGAGGGTTCCTCAAGCGGAGGGTTCCTCAAGCGGAGGGTTCCTCAAGCATCGGAGCGGGTGCGAGCTTGTTCGCGTACGCGGGTGTGGGCCCGCTCATGTGAGTACAGGCCTGTTCGTACGCGGGTATGGGCTTGCTCATGTGGGTGCGAGCCTGCTCGTAGGCGGGTGCCAGTCTGCTCATGTGGATGTGGGCCTGCTCGTGCGGACGTGAGCCTGCTCATGTTGGGGTTGGGACTGTTCGTATGCGGGTGTGGGCCCGCTTGTGCGCGTGTGGGCCTACATATGGATATGCGAGGGCGCTTAGGGCGCCCCGCGGTCGATGTCAATGGGTTACCTGCCACGGCCTGGCCTATGAACGGTGGAGCGCCGTCGGCTCTCCACCGTTAGCGCGACGTTGAGACCACGGGTTTCCGTTGCGGGCTGACGCGCCCCGAAGGGCTGCGTCCCACGATCCGATCCGCAGGAGTTGGATCCGCCGCCATTCCCCGCAAGAGGCTGGGTCTGCCGCAATTCCCGCCGGAGGCGGGATGCGCCGTGTCTGGACGGAGCCAGGCGAACGGCGAGAGCGGCGGGAATGGTGACCATGGTGTCGCTCTCAGGGAGTTGCCCGGGGGCGTCGGTCACTCGATGGGGGGCGGGTTGTCGTCCACGGGAAGTTGTCGTCTCGGGAAGTGGTGTGCGCGTTGGCATGGCGACAGGTGTGGCGCCTCTGGTGTGAGGACGCGCAAGGGCTGAGGGCTGAGGACTGGGGCTGGGAGGCGGTGCTGAGGCGGGTTGTCGGGTGCGCCGTTTGCTCGGCCTGATGCTGGACCGCTTGAGGGTGCCGTGTGCCCGGGCGATCGGGGCCGATGGAGACCGTAGGTCCCGCTTTGGGAAACGAGGGCCGGGGGTCTTGGAAGGCGGGGGCGAGGTTCTCAGAAGGCGGAGGCGGGGTGCGGGTGGTCTTGGGGCGTATCTCGTGCCGGGGGCCTCGGGGCGGCATCTCGTCCGGAAGGTGGGTCTCGGGTGTATCTCGTGCGGGTGGGGCTCGGGGTGTCTCGTACGGGTGGTCTCGGGCTGTGTCTCGTGCGGGTGGGTTTTGGGGTGCATCTCGTTCCGGTGGGGCTCCGGGGGTCTCGTGCCGACGGTCTTGGGGTGGGGCTCGTCCGGATGGTGGGTCTTGGGGTGGGGCTCGTCCGGATGGTGGGTCTTGGGGTGGGGCTCGTCCGGATGGTGGGTCTTGGGGTGGGGCTCGTCCGGATGGTGGGTCTTGGGTGGGGCTCGTGCGGGTGGGGCTTGGGGTGGGGGTTGGTTTGGGGTGGGGGTGGAATATGGGATGGGGGCAAGGTGTGGGGTGCCGAAACATCCGATCAAATTCCGACTACGCGTCCCATAAGCCACGACAACTCAGCCCCTTAATCGGCGCTGAATAGCCCGGGAGAAGTGGCGAAGGGGAGCGGGCCGCCGCGGTCGGCACAACGCGGCGAATGGGCATACGGGACGCATTGAACGCACCCTTGCCCACGCCCGAGGCGTACCGGCGGGCGCGGGTGTGGACGGTCGCGACACGTGTGACCTGCGGTGCGATGGAGGGGTCACAACACGTGGTGTTTTACGTGATACCCCTGCGAATGATGATGTTTTAGGTTGGCCCGGAATCCGGATAACGGCTGGAGAAAATGTGCCGGACAACTGACGACTCGGATGGTCGCCTCGGTCAAACCGACCTCGTGGCCTGGTCAAGTTCCGGTGAATAAAGGACGAGTCGCTAATTCACTGACCGAAGAGACTTCATATCCACGGCGACGCTGCGTAGACTCCCCGGCACCGGCCAAGGTTTGTCCCGCAGGCGTTCCATCTGCGGGAGGTCTGCGGACTCAACCGGAAGCGGCACTGCCAACCGACCCGGATGTGCGCCGCCGCCCGCCAGATCATTATCGCAGCGCCGTCCGGGCAGGACGTACCCGTCTTGCCGAGGAGAACGGATGTCTGGCCCTTACCTAGCCGCCGCGGATACCGCGACGGTCGACCTGAGTGGTGGTCATCTCACGATCGTGATCGTGGTGGCCGCCGTGGCGTTGCTCGCACTGGCCGTCGCCGGCGGCCTGGTGCGCGAGGTGCTCGGCGCCGGTCAAGGCACCGAGCGCATGCAGAACATCTCGCGAGCCGTACAAGAAGGAGCCGCGGCGTATCTCACCCGGCAATTCCGGACGCTCGCGCTTTTTGTCATCCTGATTCCCTTCCTTCTTCTGCTGCTGCCGGCGGCGTCGACCGGCGTGCAGATCGGCAGGTCGGTTTTCTTCGTGATCGGGGCGGTCTTTTCCGCTCTGACCGGGTTCATGGGCATGTGGCTGGCGGTGCGGGGAAATGTCCGCGTGGCCGCGGCGGCCCGGGAAGCCGGCGAGAAGGCCGCGATGCGGATCGCGTTCCGTACCGGTGGCGTGGCCGGCATGTTCACCGTCGGGCTCGGCCTGCTCGGCGCGGCCATCGTCGTCTTCATCTACCGGGGTGACGCTCCGGCGGTGCTGGAGGGCTTCGGCTTCGGCGCGGCGTTGCTCGCGATGTTCATGCGAGTCGGCGGCGGCATCTTCACCAAGGCGGCCGACGTGGGCGCCGACCTGGTCGGCAAGGTCGAGCAGGGCATCCCGGAGGACGACCCGCGCAACCCGGCGACCATCGCCGACAACGTGGGGGACAACGTCGGCGACTGCGCCGGCATGGCCGCGGACCTGTTCGAGTCCTATGCCGTCATGCTGGTCGCCAGCCTCATCCTGGGCAAGGTGGCCTTCGGTACCGAGGGCCTGGTCTTCCCGCTGATCGTCCCGATGATCGGTGTGATCACGGCGATCATCGGGATCTTCGTCACCTCCTCGCGCGAGGGCGACCGCAACGGCATGGTCGCCATCAACCGCGGATTCTTCATCTCGGCGGCCATCTCGGCGGTGCTGGTCGCCGTCGCCGCCTTCCTCTACCTGCCCAGCAGCTTCTCCCAGCTCACCGGCGTGAGCCCGGAGATCGCCGCGCTCACCACCGACCCGCGGCTGATCGCGATCGGCGCGGTGCTGATCGGCCTGGTGCTGGCCAGCGCGATCCAGATCCTCACCGGCTACTTCACCGAGACCAACCGGCGGCCGGTGCGGGAGATCGGCGAGAGCTCCCGTACCGGTCCGGCCACCGTGATCCTCGCCGGCATCAGCGTCGGCCTGGAGTCGGCGGTCTACTCGGCGCTGCTCATCGGCGGCGCGGTCTACGGCGCGTTCCTGCTCGGCTTCGGCAACGTGACGATCGCGCTGTTCGCGGTCGCCCTGGCCGGCACCGGGCTGCTCACCACCGTCGGCGTGATCGTGTCCATGGACACCTTCGGCCCGGTCTCCGACAACGCCCAGGGCATCGCCGAGATGTCCGGGGACGTCGAGGGCGAGGGCGCCCAGGTGCTCACCTCGCTCGACGCGGTGGGCAACACCACCAAGGCGATCACCAAGGGCATCGCCATCGCGACAGCCGTACTCGCGGCGACCGCGCTGTTCGGCGCGTTCCGCACCTCGGTCGAGACGGAGCTGGCGGCGGCGTCCGCCGGGGTGAAGGAGGCGCTGGGCTCGTTCGCCACGTTCAGCCTGGGCGTCGACTCGCCCAACGTGCTGGTCGGCCTGATCATCGGCGCCGCGGTCGTGTTCATGTTCTCCGGGCTGGCGATCATGGCGGTCGGGCGCGCGGCCATGCGGGTGGTCTTCGAGGTCCGCGACCAGTTCCGCAACCGTCCGGGCATCATGAACGGCACCGAGCTGCCGGAGTACGGCCGGGTCGTCGACATCTGCACCCGTGACTCGCTGCGCGAGCTGGCCACGCCCGGCCTGCTCGCGGTGATGACCCCGATCGCGGTCGGTTTCGCCCTGGGGTACGCCCCGCTGGGCGCCTACCTCGCCGGCGCCATCGCGGCGGGCACGCTCATGGCGGTCTTCCTGGCCAACTCGGGCGGCGCCTGGGACAACGCCAAGAAGCTGGTGGAGGACGGTCACCACGGCGGCAAGGGTTCCGAGGCGCACGAGGCCACCGTGATCGGCGACACCGTGGGCGACCCGTTCAAGGACACCGCCGGTCCCGCGATCAACCCGCTGATCAAGGTGATGAACCTCGTGGCGCTGCTGATCGCCCCGGCCGTCGTCACGTTCGCCGACAACGCGCCGGTGCGGATCGGCGTGACGATTCTGGCGGTGGGCGTCGTGGTCGCTGTGATCGTGGTCTCCAAGCGGCGCTCGGCGAGCGTCGCGCCGTCCGGGGAGAGCGAGAAGCGCGCCCCCGAGCCGGTCGGCAGCTGATCCGCCGAGAAGCATGACGGAAAGTGACAGGGTGCGGCCCGTGGTCCCGAGGGGGACCGCGGGCCGTACCGCGTCCCGGGGATGCGAGACTTGTGCCGAACCGACGAACGAAGGAGGGCCGTACGGTGTCCCAGCCTGACCGACCCTCGGGGGGCAAGACGCTGGCGCTGATCCTGCTGGCCATGGTGGCCGTCCTGGCCGCCATCGTGGTGCTGGCGATCTGGGCGTCCCGTCATGCCTGAGCCCGGATCAGAGCCGGCGCGGAGCCGTACGCTGATCGTGTTGCGGCACGCCAAGGCGGGTGAGGCGCCCGGCCGGCCCGATCGGGAGCGCCCGCTGACCGAGCGGGGCGAGCGTGACGCGAAGCTGGCCGGTGTGACGCTGCGCGACCTCGGCCTGTCGCCCACCCGGGTGTTCTGCTCGCCCGCGGTCCGCACCCGGCGTACGGCGGAGCTGGCGCTGGCCGAGCTGGCCCCCGGCGCGCCCGTGAGCTTCGAGCGCGGCATCTACGAGGCGTACGCCGACGAGCTGCTCGACCTCGTCCGCGCCGCCGAGCCCGAGACGCCGACCCTGATGCTCGTCGGCCACAACCCGGGCGTCCACGAGCTGGTCATGGGCCTGACGGGCCGGGAACGCGACCCCGGGTTCCCGCCCGGCGCGTTCGCGGTGATCGAGTCGGCCGACCCGTGGGCGGAGCTGACCGCCGGTAGGGCGAGCATCCGCTGGGCCCCGAAGACCGGCAGGGTCTGAAGCCCCTCAGCGGGCCTCGGGGTGGAGGCCGTCCTCGGCGTCAGCGGCCTCCACCTCGGCCCGCGGGATGCCGAGCAGGTAGAGGATCGAGTCGAGGTAGGGCACGGTGACCGCGGTGTCGGCGGCCTGCGCCACCACGGGCTTGGCGTTGAAGGCGATGCCGAGACCGGCGGCGGCGATCATGTCGAGGTCGTTGGCGCCGTCGCCGATCGCCACGGTCTGCGAGATCGGGATGCCCGCCTGGGCGGCGAAACGCTCCAGGGCGCGGGCCTTGCCGGGACGGTCGACGATCTCGCCGACGACCCGGCCGGTCAGCTTGCCGCCGGCGACCTCCAGCGTGTTGGCCGCAGAGTAGTCCAGACCGAGATCGGTGACCAGGGCGTCGGTGATCTGGGTGAACCCGCCGCTCACGATGGCGAAGCGGTAGTCGAGCCGCTTGAGCGTGCGCACCAGCGTGCGCGCCCCCGGGGTGAGCACGACCTCCTCGCGCACCCGCTCGAAGACCTCCTCGGGCAGCCCGGCGAGCAGGGCGACCCGCTCACGCAGCGACGCCGCGAAGTCCAGCTCGCCGCGCATCGCGGCGGCGGTGACCTTCTCGACCTCGTCCAGGCAGCCGGCGTGGGCCGCGAGCAGCTCGATGACCTCGGCCTGGATCAGCGTGGAGTCGACGTCCATCACGATGAGCCGCTTGGCCCTGCGGTGCAGGCCGGAACGCTGGACGGCGACGTCGACCTGCTGCGCGGCGGCCTCGGCGGCCAGCTCGACGCGCAGCGCGTCCGGGTCGGCGCCGGAGACGGCCAGCTCGATGCAGGTCACGGGGTAGTGCGCCAGCCGCTCGATGCGGTCGATGTTGGCCCCGGCGGCGGCGATGCGGCCGGTGATGCCGGCCATCGCGGCGGGGGCCAGCGGCGCGCCCAGCACGGTCACGTGCAACCGGCCGCGCCTGCGCTGCTCCTTGGCCGTCGAGCCGGTGGACAGCTCCAGCTCCATGCCGAGATCGTCGGCGACCCGCTCGACCGAGCTCCACAGCGCGCCGAGCGTCTGCCCGGTGCCGGTGGAGGGCCCCCCGGCGTACTCGACGAGCACACCGAGAGTGAGACGGCCGCGGATGACCACCTGCTCGACGTCGGAGACGACGACGGGGAAGCCGGCGAGGACGGAGAAAAGCCTGGAGGTCACGCCGGGGCGATCGGGGCCGGTCAGCGTGATGAGAAGCGTGCGCTGATTCATCTCTCACAACGGTACTTGGCGGGTGCGACGCAGCGGTACTTGCCCCGTGTCCAGTGGGTTAACGCGGTTCACCATGTTGACGCTCGATGGCGTCGTACGCGTAGAGCTGCGGCCATCTCACCATGACTTGATGGCCTGAGATGCGAGAACAGGAGGCTATCGCCCGATGACGCCCTCAGTCTTTTCCTCCGACGTCGCAGAACGCCGCCTCGACGGCGGGGTGATCGCCGACGCCCAGGGCCGCTACACGGTGGGCCTGGCCACGACCGCCGCCGACGTCCAGGCCGCTCAGCGGCTCCGCTACCAGATCTTCGCCGGCGAGATGGGCGCCCGGCTGGACACGCCCATGACCGGTGTGGACGCCGACCGCTTCGACGCCTACTGCGACCATCTCCTCGTCCGGTCCGGAGAGTCGGGTGAGGTCGTCGGCACCTACCGGCTGCTGGCACCCGGCCGGGCGGACCGGCTCTACTCCGACACCGAGTTCGACCTCGCCGCGCTCGGCCGCCTGCGCGGGAACCTGGTCGAGGTGGGCCGGTCCTGCGTGCATCCCGAGCACCGCGGCGGCGCCGTGGTCGGGCTGATGTGGGCGGGGATCGCCCGGTACATGGTGGAGGGCGGGCACACCTGGCTCGCCGGCTGCTGCTCGGTGCCGCTCGACGACGGCGGCTCGCTCGCCGCGGCCGTGCACGACCGGGTCCAGGAGCGGCACCTCGCGCCGCCGGAGTACCGTGTCACGCCGCACCGGCCGTGGTCCCCCGAGGGGATCGAGCGTCCCGACCGGTTCACGATGCCCTCGCTGCTGCGCGGCTACCTGCGCCTGGGCGCCTGGGTCTGCGGCCCCGCCGCCTACGACCCCGACTTCGGCACCGCCGACTTCTTCGTGCTGCTCTCCCTGGCCAACGTCGACATCCGCTACCTGCGGCACTTCCTGGGCGTAAAACCATGACCGCGTGGTTCCCCGTCTCCCCGTGCGCCCCGTCCTGCATCAGGCCCATCGCCTCCGCCGCCCGGCCGACGCTGCGCGTGCTGCGGGTGTGCACCGCCTTCCCGGTGCTGCTCGCCGGTATCCCGCTGGCCCTGGTGGCCTCCCGGGCCGGCACGTCGGGGCGGATCCGGCTGACGATGATCTGGGCGCGGCTGGTGCTGCTCGCGCTGGGCGTGCGGATCGACCTGCGTTACGAGGCCGAGCCGCCCGGCAGGACCAAGGACGGTGTGGCCCCGCTGCTGGTCGCCAACCACACCTCCTGGCTGGACCCGCTGATCTTCGCGGCTGCGGTGCCGGGCCGGCTGCTGGCCAAGCGCGAGGTCAGGGAGTGGCCGCTGATCGGGCTGCTGGCCACGGCGGCCGGCGTCCTCTTCATCGACAGGGAGCGGCTCACCGCGCTGCCGCAGGCGGTGGGCCAGGTCGCGGGGGCGCTCCGGGAAGGTCACCCGGTGGTGGCCTTCCCGGAGGGCACGACCTGGTGCGGCCGGGGGATGGGCCGGTTCCGTCCCGCCGTGTTCCAGGCGGCGCTGGACGCGGACGCCCCGGTGCTCCCGGTCGCGCTCCGCTTCCTCGACGGCGACGCGCCCACCACGGCGGCAGCGTTCGTCGGCGAGGACACCCTGGTGGCCTCCATGCTCCGGGTGATCGCCGTGCGCCGGCTCGTCGCGGAGGTCACGCTGCTGCCCTCGCCGGGCCGGCCCGCGGCCCACGGGGAGCCCGCCCGCCGCGCGTACGCCCGGCTGGCCGAGGCGGCGGTGGCCGCCGCCGCGCACGCCGAGGAGGACCGCCTGGTGTACGGCCTTCGGCCGCTCGACCTGCCCGCGGCCGAGCCGGCCGCCGGGATCCCGCAAAAGGCCGCCGGGATCCCGCAGAAGGCCGCCGGGATCCCGCTGAGGAAGGTGTCCTAGGACGTCAGGATGAGATGGGTGTCGCCGAACTCGTGCCAGAGGTACCCCTCGCGCAGCGCCTCCTCGTAGGAACGTGCCACGAGTTCGCCGCCGCCGACCGCGGCGAGCATCGACAGGTGGCTGGACCGCGGCTCGTGCAGGCCGGTGAGCAGGCCGGTCACGACGCGCACCCCGGCCTTGGGGGTGACGATGTGCGACGTCCAGCCGTCGGCGGAGGCGACGCGTCCCCGCCCGGCGGCGGCCGTCTCCAGCGCCCGCACCACCGTGGTGCCCACCGCGACGACCCTGCCCCCGGCCTCGTGCGTGGCGTTGACGAGCCGCGCGGTGGCAGCGGGGACGTGGAACCGCTCCCGGTAGGGCGGTTCGTCCTTCTCCGGCGAGGCCACCCCGGTGTGCAGGGTGATCGGGGCGACGCCGATCCCCCGGGAGACCAGGGCGGTGACCAGTCCGGCGCTGAACGGCCGCCCGGCGCTGGGCATCTCCGCGCTGCCCGGCACGACGGCGAACACCGTCTGGTAGTCGGCCAGCGGCCAGTCCCGGGGCACGTAGGAGTAGCGGATCGGCCTGCCGTACCGACGCAGGTAGTCCTCGACGTCGCGGTCCAGCCGGGCCCGCCACAGGCGCGGCGTCTCCCGCCGGACGAGCCGCAGGGTCGCGCCGCCCGGCAGCGGCAGCCACTCCCCGGCGGTCCCGCCCGGGTAGGGCTCGGTGTCCTCCCCGGTACGGCGGCGCAGCTCGACCAGCCACGAGCCGTCCTCCCGCGCGGTGGAGAAGTGCACGGCGAGGCGGTCCAGGCGGACGGCGGCGGGCAGGGTCGCCGAGTTGTTGACCACGAGCAGGTCGCCGGGAGCGAGGAGGCCGGGCAGGTCGGTGAACCTGTGGTGGGAGATCTCCCCGCCGGCCAGCCGGGAGACCAGCAGCCGCACGCCGTCCCTGGCCAGGCCGCGCGCCTCGGGCGGCTCGTGCGCCTCCAGCGGGGCGGGCAGCGCGAAGTCGATCCCGGCGCTCATCGGTGGGCCAGCCTTCCGCTCGCCGGCCGTTCCCCGACCAGGCGCAGGATCGTCGGCGTCACGGTGTCCGGCGACGGCGCGCCGGCCGCGTCCTCGGCGCCGACGGCGGCGGCGAGCATCCGGGTGTTCATCTCGCCCGGGTCCACCCACCAGACCGCCACGTCGGGCTCCTCGGCGGCCAGCACGTGCGACACCTGCTCCAGCGCCGCCTTGGTCGCGCCGTACCCGCCCCAGCCCTCGTAAGCCTCCACGGCCGCGTCGGAGGAGATGTTGACCACCGCTCCGCGGCGGGCGCGCAGGCCCGGCAGGGCCGCCTGGATGAGGGCGAGCGGGGCCAGCACGTTGACCGCGAACAACTCGGCCAGGTCGTCGATCGGATATCCGGCGAGCGTCGGAAGCGGCGTCGGCCCGAGCCCGCTCGCGTTGTTCACCAGGAGGTCGAGGCCGCCCAGCCCGTCCGCGGCGCGGGCCAGCCGGTCGCGGTGCGCCGGGTCGGCCACGTCGCCGGGCAGGGCGAGCGCGGCGGAACCCAGCTCGGCGGCGGTGTCGTGCAGGTCGTCCGCGCCGCGTGCGGTGAGGACGAGACGCCATCCGTCGGCCGCCAGGGCGCGGGCCAGGGAGCGGCCGAGTCCCCTGGAGGCGCCGGTGATGAGTGCGTTTCCTGTCATGGCTCCGACGGTAGGAACGCGGCGGCGGCGCGGCATCGGGCGCAAGGTCCGGCGGGTATCCGCTGATGGGCTTAGGACCGCGGGCCCTGGTCCGTTCCGGCTCAGCGCTTAGGGTGAGCGGTGTGGTCGAGCAAGTGGGCGAGGGTGTGCCAGACGAGGAGACGGCGGTCCTGCACGCGGTGAGCTCGGCCGTGCTCTCGGTGACCCGGCACCTGTCGGTCCGCGAGGTGCTCCAGGTCATCGTGCGCTCGGCGCAGCGGCTGCTCGACGCCCGCTACGCGGCGCTCGGGGTGCCCGACGCCGAGGGGGCGTTCGCCGAGTTCGTCGCCGAGGGCGTCACCGACGAGCAGTGGCAGGCCATCGGGCCGACGCCGCGCCAGCACGGCATGCTGGGCGCGATGCTGCGGGAGGGGGCGCCGGTCCGGCTGCGCGACATCCGCAGGGACCCGCGGTTCGAGTGGTGGCCGCGGGCGCACCCGGTGCTCAAGGACTTCATCGGGGTGCCGATCCGGGACGGCGAGAACGTGCTCGGCATCATCTTCGTCTCCAACAAGCGCAAACCGGGCGGGTTCACCGACGCCGACGAGGAACTGCTCACGCTCTTCGCGGCGCACGCGGCGATCGCGCTGACCAACGCGCGGCTCTACGAGCGCGGCCGGGAGCTGGCCATGGTCGAGGAGCGCACCCGGATGGCGCACGAGCTGCACGACGCCGTCGCCCAGAAGCTGTTCTCGCTCCGGCTGACCGCGCAGGCCGCCGAGGCGCTGATCGCCACCCGGCCGGAGGCCGCCGCCGCCGAACTGTGGCAGGTTCAGCGTCTCGCCGGGGAGGCGCTGTCCGAGCTGCGCGCGGTCATCGTCGAGCTGCGTCCCGCCGACCTCGACCGGCACGGGCTGGCCGAGACGCTGCGCAAGCACGTGCGGCTGCTCGACCGCGTCCACCCGCCGGCGGTCACCTTCGAGGGCCCGGAGCCGGCGGACCACCCGCCTCCCGAGCCGCCCGAGGTGGAGGTGGCCGTCCTGCGGGTCGCCCAGGAGGCGTTGCACAACGCGCTGCGGCACGCCGGCGGCACCACGGTCGCGGTACGGCTGGCGCGCGGGGACGGCCGGCTGGTGCTGGAGGTGTCCGACGACGGGACCGGCTTCGACGCCGGGGCGATCCCGGCGCGCGGCCTCGGGCTCGCCTCGATGAAGGATCGGGCGCAGGCCGTCGGCGGCGACGTGCGGGTCACGTCCGCGCCGGGTGCCGGGACGACGGTCCGGATGGAGGTACCTTCGTGATCAAGGTGGTGATCGCCGACGATCATCCCATCGTCCGGCAGGGGCTGCGTACCTTCCTCGACCTGCAGGAGGACGTGTCCGTGGTCGGGGAGGCCGCCGACGGCGCCGCGGCGGTGGACCTCGTGGCCTCGCTCGCCCCCGACGTGCTGCTGCTCGACCTGCGGATGCCGGTCCTCGACGGGCACGGCGCGCTGGCCGCCCTGGCCGAGCGCGGCCTCGCCGTACGGGTGCTCGTGCTGACCTCGGTGAGCGACCGCGACGACGTCACCCCCGCGATGCGGGCGGGCGCGGCCGGGTTCCTGTACAAGGACGTCGATCCGCCCGCGCTGGTGCAGGCGATCAGGGCGGTGGCGGGCGGCCAGGTGCTGCTCGCCCCCGAGGCGGCCGAGGCCGTGCTCGCCGGGGCCGCGGCCGTGCCCGCCCCCGTCGTCGCGCCGCCGGGCAGCCCGCTCACGGAGCGCGAGCGGGAGGTGCTGAAACTCATCGCGGCCGGCCGGTCCAACCGGGAGATCGCCCGGGAGTTGACCGTGGCGGAGAAAACTGTCAAGACGCATGTCTCGAACGTGCTGATGAAGCTAGGTGTGCAGGACAGGACACAGGCGGCCCTTTTCGCGGTACGGCACGGCCTGGCCTGAGCCGGGCGGGACAGATCAAGATCTGGAATCTGGACCCCGGAGACGACCTTGCCCGGGTCCCGAGCGGCGTATCGTGTGGACCCACTACAAGTACGCCGGGTGATCGTGATCTTCGCGAGAGCCCGCCATCCCGGCTCTGCCTTGCCGGAGGAGGTGCGCATGCCGCTCGCCCCGGGTGATCCCGACGTGCTCGGCGGCTACGAGGTCTACGGCCGTCTGGGTGAGGGCGACCAGGGTGTGGTCTACGCGGCCGACGACCCCGACGGCGTCGCCGTCGCGATCAAGCTGCTCCACCCGCGGTTCCGGCTGACCGACGAAGGGCCCGGCCGGTTCCTGACCGCGATCGAGGCGCTGCGTGAGTCCGAGCACCCGCACGTCCCCCGCCTGCTCGACGCGGGCGTGCACGACGGCCGTCCCTACCTCGTCTACACCCTCGCGCACGGTTTCCCGCTGTCGGTGAACGTGTCGGACGAGCGGCTGATGGACCTCGTCACGGGCACCGCGCGCGCCCTGGCCTCGCTGCACGAGGCGGGCATCGTGCACAGGGACGTCAAGCCGGGCAACATCATGCTCGGCGGTGACGGGCCGTGGCTGCTCGACGCCGGGATCGCGACCGCGCTGGACGCCGCGGCGACGATGTTCAGCGCGACCGTCGGCGCCCCGGAGTACATGTCGCCGGAGCAGGTCTCCGGGGACGAGGTGGGTCCCGCCTCGGACGTGTTCAGCTGGGCCGCCGCGATGTACTTCGCCGCGACCGGCCGCGGGCCGTTCGACGACGACTCCGTGCAGGCCGTGCTGGACCGGGTCTTCGCCGGCGCCCCCGACCTGTCGGCCGTCCCCGGCGAGCTGGGCCTCCTCCTCACCCGCTGCCTGGCCAAGTCGCCTGCCGCCCGGCCCACCATGGCCGAGGTCCTCGACAAGCTGTCCGCCGTCGCGGCCACCGCCGAGCTGCGCACCGCCGCCGCCGCCGCGCTGCCTTCCGCCGCCGCTGACTCGACTGACACCACCGGCGACGTGCCGGAGCCGTCCGGCGGGCCGGTCACGTGGTCGGTGACGCTCACCGTCGAGGTGTCCGGCGAGGGCGCCCCGGGTGGCACGCAGGGTGCGGTCGCGGGCGTGCCCGGCACGGCGGTCGCCGGGGTGTCCCGGGGAGGGTACGGCGGAGCGGCGTCCGAGACGGACGTGGAGGCGGTCGCCGGGGCCTCCCAGGGATTCGAGGCGTCCGGCGGTGCCGCCGCCGGGGCTCCGGGCGACGGGGCGCCGGTGACGGCGGGTGGAGACGCGGCCGGGACTCCCGGGCGCAAGACGTCCGCCGTGGAGAGCCGGGAGACGACCGCGACCGTCGGCGGCAGGACATCGGCCCGCCCGCGGGTCAGGGCGTCCGGGACCGCGGGCGGCCCGCTGGTCAGGGCGGCTGGAACCGCCGCGAGATCGGGCGCGAAGGGCTCCGGGATCGCGGGCGGCTCGGCGGTCAGGGCGTCCGGGAGCGCGGGCGGCTCGGGTACGAAGGGCGCCGGAGGCGTGGGTGGCCCGGTGGCCGGGTCCGCCGGCGCGGCCGGGTCTGCGGGCGGTCCGGGTGTCAAGGTGGCCGGGGCTCCGGGCGGTCCGGCTGGTTCGGGCGCTTCTGGCGGTTCGGGCGGTGGGGCGAACGGGGCCAACGGGGTCGTGGGCGTTGAGGCGTCCGGGACCGGCGGTTCGGGCGGCACCGCGTCGGGAGGAACGGATGCCAGGGCGTCCGGCGGTTCGGGCGGCTCGGGTGGGTCGGCTGGTTCGGGTGGCTCGGGTGGTGCAGCCTCGAAGGGCTCGCGCGGTGGTACGTCCGGGGGCTCGGGGCGAGAAGCGTCGAAGGGCTCCGGGGGTAAGGCGTCCGGTGGCCCGGGTGGTGAAACGCCGGGCGGGGCCGGCGGTGAGGTGTTCGGAGGCCCTGCGGGGTCGGCCGCGCTTGCGGGCGCGGATGGCGGCGCGAGTGGCGCTGAGACGGCCGAGGGCGGCGAGGACCGGGCGAGCCGGGAGCGGTCTCGGGACAGCGGGCCGGAGGGCGGGAGAAGCAGCGCTCCGGCGCTCTCAGGGGCCGCCGCGTCCGGCCGCACCGAGCCCGAGGAGTCCACGGACGGCGGATCGTCCGGCGGTTCGGTGGCCGCGGGATCAGGTGCCGGGGCGTCGCGGACCAGGGCTTCCGGAGCTGAAGAGTCAACGACCGGGGTTTTAGAGGCCGGAGCGTCGAAGACCGGCGCTTCAGAGGCTGGAACGTCGAAGACCGGGGCTTCAGGGGCTGGAGCGTCAAGGGCCGGGGCCTCAGGGGTTGGAGGCTCGAAGGCCAGGGCTTCAGGGGCTGGAGCGCCGAAGGCCAAGTCTTCAGGGGCGTCGAAGGCCGGAGCTTCAGGGGCTGGGGCGTCCAAGGCCGGGGTTTCGGGAGTCGGGGCGTCGAAGGCCGGGGCCGGGGCCGGTGGCGGAGCCGGGCGTCCGGTGGCGGGACCGGGTAGTGCGGCGGGGCCGTCCGGTGGGGCGGCGGGGGCCTCGGGGCGGCCGGTGGGGCGTGGGCGGCGCGGGAGGAAGGCGCTTCTCGCGGCCGGGGTGGCGGCGGTGGTGGCCGTGCCCGTGTGGCTGGGGTTCGGCGGCGGGCTGGAACTGGTGACCGGTCCCCGCGCGGTGCCCACGGTCGGCATCGTCAACCAGGCCCAGGTGGCCTCACCGGCGGCGGTCGCGACCAACCGGATGCCGCCGGCCGGGACGGACGCGGCGGCAGGGCAGGAGACCCCGCCGCCGGCCGCGGGCGCTCGGCAGGAGTCGCCGCCGCCGGTCGCCGGGACGACGTCCTGGCTGGGATACGGCTACCGGGTGCGCTCGGTGGACCTGCCGTACGTCGTGCCCGCGCTCGCCGTCGTCTCCGTGGACGGGCGCCCGGTCGTGGTGGCCGGCGCCGCGGACGGCATGGTCCGGTTACGCGACGCCGACACCGGCGAGCCCGTCGGGGAGCCGCTCAAGGGGCACAAGGGAGCCGTCGAGACGGTCGCCACCGTGACACTGGACGGCAGGCCCGTCGCCGTGTCAGGCGGCAAGGACGGCTACGTCCGGGCGTGGAACCTCGGCAACGGCCGGCCGTACGGCAAGGCGTACGCGGTGCGGCGTGGCGGTGTGACCGCGGTGACCGTCGCCAAGGTGGGCAAGCGGACCCTGGTGGCCGCCGCGGCCAAGGACCACACGATCACCCTTTTCGACCTGGACCGGGGCAAGGCGCTCGCCCGGCCGCTGCGCGGGCACAAGTCCGCCGTCACGTCCCTGACCACGGCCACGGTCGGCGACAGGAAGGTGCTGGTCTCCGGCAGCCGTGACGAGACCGTGCGGCTGTGGGACCTGTCCCGGCCGCGGGAGATCGGCAAGCCGTACCACGGGCACACGAAGGCGGTGGACGCGCTGGCCACCGGCACTTTGCAGGGGCGGCCGGTGGTGATCTCCGGCGGCGAGGAGAACTCCGTGCGGGTGTGGAGTCCCGGCAGCAGGAAGTCGGCCCGCGCGCCGTTCGGCGGGCCGAAGAAGACGGTTTACGCGCTCGGCCGGGTCGAGGTGGGCGACCGGGACACCGTGGTCGCCGCCAGCGGTGACGGGGTGCTGCGGGTGTGGGACCTCGGCTCGGGCAAGCTCCGGGGCAAGATCGAGGACGCGCACCAGGGCGCCGCCACCGCGCTGGCCCCCTATGTGGACGACGACGGCCGCCTGATGCTCGCCTCCACCGGCGCCGACCGGACGCTGCGCATCTGGCGCTTCGGCTCTCTCTCCTGAGCCGGCGGCCTCCTGCTCGCCGGAGCAGGAGGCCCACGCCGATGAGGTGCTTCGCAGATAATCTGGTAAAAGACTTCTGTTGGTAGTCTGGATGTCATGACCGTGACGCTGCCCAACCGGTTGGTGCCCGACCTGTCCGGCATGCTGGCACACGCCAGCCACGTCCTGGCGAGCCAGATGTCGGCCGCCTTCGTGGAGCTCGGGATCACGCCACGGGCCTTCTGCGTGCTCTTCCACGCGCTGGAGGCGGAGCGGACCCAGATCGAGCTGGCCGAGATCGCCGATCTGGACAAGACGACGATGGTCGTCACCGTGGACGAGCTGGAGCGTCTCGGCCTGGCCCGGCGGCAACCGTCCAGCACCGACCGGCGGGCGCGGATCATCGCGGTGACCGAGGCCGGCGAGCAGGCCGTGGCCGCGGGCACGAAGATCGCCGATCGGGTGCACCGCAGCGTGCTCGACGCGCTGCCGCCCGGGTCCCGTGACGGGTTCGCCGCCGCGCTGGGGCTGCTGGTCGAAGGTCCCCTGGCCACCCCGGAGGAGTCGGCACGGCCGGTACGGCGTGCGCGGCAGCGGCGAAACTAGGTCCGAAGCATATCGTCTATTACAAAACCATCTGCTACGGTCTCTCCTGTTGTCGCAATCGCGAACCAGGAGGACTCCCATGTCCACTTCCCGCTCGCGCTGGACGGCCCTGGCCGTACTCTGCGCCGGGATGTTGATGATCATTCTCGATGGCAGCATCGTCACCGTGGCGCTGCCCGCCATCCAACGGGATCTCGACTTCTCACCCGCCGGTCTCACCTGGACCGTCAACGCCTACCTGATCGCGTTCGGCGGCCTGCTCCTGCTCGCCGGGCGGCTCGGTGACCTGGTCGGCCGCAGGCGGATGTTCGTCGCCGGTCTGACGGTGTTCACCCTCGCGTCCCTGCTGTGCGGCTTCGCCACCAGCCAGGAGGTGCTGATCGCGGCGCGGTTCCTGCAGGGGGCCGGCGGCGCGGCGGCGTCCGCGGTGAGCCTCGGCATGATCATCGCGCTGTTCCCCGAGCCGCGCGAACGCGGCCAGGCGATCGGCGCCTTCAGCTTCGTCGGCGCCGCGGGGGCCTCGATCGGCCAGGTCCTCGGCGGCGTGCTCACCGAGTCGGCCGGCTGGCACTGGATCTTCTTCATCAACGTGCCGATCGGCGTAGCCGCCGTGCTGCTGGCCGTACGGGTGCTGGCGAAGGACCGCGGGCCCGGGCTCGGCGCCGGGGCCGACGCCCTCGGCGGGCTGCTGGTGACCGCCGGGCTGATGCTCACCGTCTACACGATCGTGCAGACCGCCGACCACGGCTGGGGTTCGGCGCGCACCCTCGGCCTCGCCGCCCTGTCGGTGCTGCTGCTCGCCGGTTTCGTCGCCCGGCAGGCCACCGCCGCCACGCCGCTGCTGCCGCTGCGGATGTTCCGCTCGCGCGACGTCACGGGGGCCAACCTGGTCCAGGTGCTGATGGTGTCCGCGATGTTCGGGTTCCAGATCCTCATCGCGCTCTACCTGCAGAACGTGCACGGGTACGGCGCGGCGGCCACCGGCCTCGCCATGCTGCCGGCGGCCGTGATGATCGGGACGGTGTCGCTGTTGCTGACGGCCCGGCTCAACGCGCGTTTCGGCGAGCGCCGGATGCTGCTCACCGGGATCGCGCTGCTGCTGGCGGGGCAGGTACTGCTCCTCCGGCTGCCGGTGGACGCCGTCTACGCCGTGCACCTGCTGCCCACGATGATCCTGGCGGCCGGCTTCGGGCTGGCGATCTCGGCGGTCACCGTGCTCGGCATGTCGGGCGCGGGAACGGATGACGCCGGGGTGGCCTCGGGGCTGTTCAACACCACGCAGCAGGTCGGCGGCGCGCTCGGCGTGGCGGTGCTGTCCACCCTGGCCGCCGCGCGCACCGGCACGCTGGCCGCCGCCGGCGAGAGCACGGCCGCCGCGCTCACCGGCGGTTTCCGCCTCGCCTTCGGCATCGGCGCCGGCCTGCTGGTCGCCGCCGGCGTCCTCGCCGCCGTCGTCCTGCGCCGCCCGCGCCCCGCCACCCCGGAACGGCCCGCGCCCACCGAGCACCCGTCCCCCCTCCCCACCTCCTGACCCGCACCGAAGCTCCCCACCCCCGTCCCCACCTCCTGGCCCCGCGCGGAAGCCCCCCGTCCCCACCTCCGCGCCGAAGCCCCTCCACCCCCGTCCCCACCTCCGCGCCGAAGCCCCTCCACCCCCGTCCCCACCTCCGCGCCGAAGCTCTCCACCTCACCTCCGCGCCGAAGCCCTTCGCCCCTCGAAAGCAGGCCACATGCCCGAGCAGTACGCCCCCGGCGCCGGTCCGGAGGCCCGCGACCTCACCGACGACGCCCTCAGCGGCTTCCTCGCCTCGCACACCTTCGGAGCCCTCGCCGCGAACAAGCGCGACGGCCGCCCGCACCTGTCGACCGTGGTCTACGGCTGGGACCCGGTTGAGCGGATCGCCCGGATCAGCACGAGGCCGGGCCGGGCCAAGGTGCGCCTGCTGCGCGCGGACCCGCGCGCCGCGCTGTACGTCTCCAGCGCGGACTTCATGTCCTTCGCCGTCGCGGAGGGCGAGGTGGAGCTCTCCCCGGTCAGCGTGACGCCCGGCGACGGGACCGGCCGCGAGTTGCTCTCGCTACGGCCGCCCTTCGAGGATCCGGCCGACGAGGCCGCCTTTTTCCAGCAGATGGTGCTGGACGAGCGCCTGGTGATAAGGCTCAGGGTCGCCCGCCTTTACGGCACCGCCCTGGACCTTCCCTGATAAAGGCCGCGCCGCTCGCTTCACCGCCCGAACCGTTTTCCGTATCCCTTTCCATATCCCCGGCGCTCGACCCGAAACGGCGATTTGTCGCGCTATCCGGCTCCGGAAAATTTACCTAATGCGTTGACGCGGCATGGCTCGCGTGTCAAAGTCGGCCTCAAAGGGGAATCGGGGAAAGGGGTCACACGTGAATATGTGGCGAAATATTCGCCTATTCTCGTCGGCTGTCGTGGCCGGGATCGTCATATCGCCGGTCGGGGGCCCGGCGAGACCGGCCGCGGCGGATGTCGAAGACTGCCGGAGCGGCGCCGTCTGCGGGTGGAGCGAACCCGCCTTCACCGGAAGGATGATCTATCTGTCGCCGGGTGCGGGATGCGTCGAGACGCCTTTCCCGATCAGATCCGTCGCCAACACCTTCGGCCGGCCCGGCATCCCGGCGGTCGCCACCGTGCACGCGGGGCCGGGCTGCACCGGCCCGGTCGTGGCCAGGGTCGGTCAGCAGCAGTCCAGGCCGGTGCTCTCGCCACCCGGCCTCAGCGCCTACCTGGCCTGGTAGCCGCCGTGCGGGGTGGCCTCAGAGCGTCGGGTCGAGGATGGCGTGATGGGCGGCCACCCGGGCGCGGCGGACCGCGCGGTCGAGGTCGCGGAGGGCGTCGCCGCGCGCGCTGACCTGCGCCGAGGTGAGGCCGCGCTCGTCGGCCAGCCGCAGCACCGAGGACAGCCGGGCCGACAGGGCGGCCACGCGGTGGGCGCGGGCGGGATAGCCCGGGGCCAGTGTGCCGTCCGCCGTCTTCAGGGCCGTGCCGGGATGCGCCTGGCGCGGCCCTTCGACGCTCGCGAGGGTCTCGGTGGCGGTATGCATCGCCATGGTCAGCGCGTGCTCGGCCTCAGCCAGCGAGGGCACGTCCGGCGCCGCGGGGGCGGCCTCCAGAGCCGACCACAGGACGCCCACGTAAGATGAGCCGCGCCGGTCTTGGGAGGGTATGAGACCGACGCATCCGCGAGGCAGTACGGCTATCGCCGCCTCACCCGCCTCGATGGCGGCGGAGTTGAAGGAGGGCGGTCCGGTGAGGCCGAGAGGGTCGCCCGCGACGGGCAGCGCGAGACGGAACGCCCGCAATCCAGCGATCTTCAACTCGGCGAGGAACCTGCGCAGCGGCATCTCGGCCGGCATGCCGCCGTTGGGTCCCGCGGGATCGGCCGCGCCCCGGCGCGCGGGAGAGGCGCCGTGGCCGGGGGAGGGATTCCCGCCGCCTTCTCCGGACCGGGACGAGGGCGCGGATTCGGGGTCCTGCCAGGGCGGCGGCGTGCCGACGGCGCAGACCAGGCTGGGGCCGGCCGAGCGCTCGACGCGGTCGACGGCCTCGTCCAGACCGAGGTGGCCGGTGAGCCAGGCGTTCCCCCAGCAGACCAGCGCCCCGGAGATCGGTGAATCAGCGTGCACCGGTCCACGATATGCGCTGATCCTGCAATAGGTTTTAGCCGAGCTACGTGTAAGGGAGTGATCGGGGATGGGTGGGCAGGTGCTGCGACTCCAGGATGTCGCCGTCCGCAGGGACGGTGCCGCCTTGCTGCGCGGCATCGACTGGGCCGTCGGCGAGGACGAGCGCTGGGTGGTGATCGGGCCCAACGGCGCGGGCAAGACCACGTTGTTGCAGGTCGTGGGGGCCCTGCTCTATCCGACCGAGGGCGAGGTGGAGCTCCTCGGCGAGCGCCTCGGGCAGACCAACGTGCTGGAGCTGCGCACGAGGATCGGCCTGGCCAGCTCGGCGCTGGCAGAGAAGGTGCCGCCGGACGAGAAGGTCATCGACCTGGTCCTCACGGCGTCGTACGCGATCCTCGGCCGGTGGAACGAGGAGTACGACTCCCATGACGTCACCCGGGCCGTCGAGCTGATCGACCAGTTGGGTTGCGCGCATCTCATCAGGCGGCGGTTCTCCACCCTGTCCGAGGGGGAGCGCAAGCGGGTGCAGATCGCCAGGGCGCTGATGCCCGATCCCGAGATGCTGCTGCTCGACGAGCCTGCCGCCGGGCTCGACCTCGGCGGCAGGGAGGATCTCGTGCGGCGGCTGTCCGCGCTCGCCCTCGACCCGCGCTCGCCGGCGATGGTGCTGGTCACCCACCACGTGGAGGAGATCCCGGCCGGGTTCACGCACGTGATGCTGCTGCGGCACGGCACCGTGGTCGCGCAGGGGCCGATCGACTACGTGATGACCGCGGACAACCTGTCCAAGACCTTCGGCGTGCCGCTCACCCTGGAGCGCGGGCGTGACGGCCGGTGGTACGCGCGGGCGCACTATCTCTGAGCAGATAAGCAATTCGGCGGTTCGTAAAGGAAAAACCAAATATCATTTCGGCCGACTTCTGTTTTCGAGTCAATCGACAGGGGGCCGAGATGGGTATAGAGCAACTGATCGTCATCATCGTCATCGTGGCGATCATGGGGTTCACCCTGTACCGCACGATTCGGACCATCCCGCAGGGCACGGCGGCGATCGTGGAACGCCTCGGCCGTTATCACCGCACCCTGGAACCGGGACCGGCCCTGGTGGTGCCGTTCCTGGACCGGATGAAAGATCTTGTCGATTTGCGGGAGCAGGTCGTCTCTTTCCCGCCGAGGCATGTGATCACCGCCGACAATCTCGTCGTCTCCGTCGACACCGTCGCCTATTTCCAGGTCACCGATCCCCGGGCGGCCACCTACGAGATCGCCGACGTCATGGCCGGCGTCGAGCATCTCGTCGTGACGACCCTGCGCAACGTGGTCGGCGCCCTGGACCTGGAGCGGGTGCTCGCGTCCCGGGAGGCGATCAGGGCCGAGCTGCACGACGTGCTCGACGAGGCCACCGCCCGCTGGGGGATCCGGATCAACCGGGTCGAGCTGAAGTCCGTCGAGCCGCCGCACGCGATCCAGGACTCGATGGAGCGGCAGATGCGGGCCGACCGGGACAAGCGGGCGGTCGTGCTCGAAGCCGAGGGGCGCAGGCAGGCGGCGATCCTCACCGCCGAGGGGGAGCGGCAGGCGGCCGTGCTCAAGGCGACCGGCGAGGCCGAGGCGGTCGTGCTGCGCGCCCAGGCGGAGGCCGAGGCGCACGCGATGCGGGCCAAGGGCCAGGCGGACGCCATCGCGCTGGTCTTCCGGGCGATCCACGAAGGCAAACCCGACCAGCGGCTGCTGGCCTACCAGTACCTGCAGACCCTGCCCGAAATAGCCAAAGGGGACGCCAATAAGGTGTGGATTGTGCCGTCCGAAATCAGCAAGGCGCTGGAGGGGCTCGGCGGCCTGTTCACGCCCCCCAAGGAGAGTCCATGACCTGATCCCCCCTACCATCAGGGCGGAAGGCCATTGGAGGAGTGGGGAATTGACGCCATTGGAGGCGGTCGCGGTGTTCGCGGCCGGAGTCGGGGCCGGATCGATCAACGCGGTGGTCGGATCGGGCTCACTGATCACGTTCCCCACGTTGCTCGCGCTCGGTTACCCGCCCGTGGTGGCGATCGTCTCCAACAACGTCGGCCTGGTGCCCGGCGGGGTCACCGGAGTCCTCGGCTACCGGGCCGAGCTCAAGGGGCAGCGGGGGCGGATCGTCCGGCTGGGCATCAGCTCGGTCATCGGTTCGATCATCGGCGGGCTGCTGCTGCTCCGGTTGCCGGAGAAGGCGTTCGAGTTCATCGTGCCGATCCTCATCGGACTGGCCTGCGTGCTGGTGATCAGCCAGCCGTACCTCAACAAGTGGCTGGTGAAGCGCAGGCAGGCCGCGCACCCGCACGGCGGGCCGTGGCTGCGGCTCGGCGTCCTCGGCGCGGGGATCTACGGCGGCTACTTCGCCGCCGCGCAGGGCGTGGTGCTCATCGGGCTGCTCGGCAGCTTCCTCGACGACAACCTGCAACGCGTCAACGCGGTGAAGAACGTGCTGACCCTGATCGTCAACGCCTCCGCCGCGACGATGTTCGTCTTCATCGCGCCCGTCGACTGGCACGCCGTGGCGGTGATCGCGCTGGGCACGATGACGGGCGGCTACCTCGGCGCGCGGCTCGGCCGCAAGCTGCCCACCGGGGTGCTGCGCGGCGTGGTGGTGGTTGTCGGCGTGGCCGCGATCGTCAACCTGCTGCGCGGCTGACCGGCACCGGGCTCACCCGGGCACGACCACCGTCGGCAGCAGCACCCGGAACCACGTCTCCCCGGGCCTGGACTCCACCCGGATGTCACCGTGGTGCTTCTTCACCACGATCCGGTAGGAGATGTCCAGTCCGAGCCCCGTGCCCTGGCCGACCGGCTTCGTCGTGAAGAAGGGCTCGAAGATGCGCGGCCGGATCTCCGCCGGGATGCCGGGACCGGTGTCGCCGATCTCCACCATGACCATGTCGTCGCTGCGCGAGGTGCGCACGGTCAGCGTCCCGCTGTCGCCCATCGCGTGCAGCGCGTTGTCGATGAGGTTCGTCCACACCTGGTTGAGCTCCGCCGCGTACGCCGGGATCTGCGGCAGCGACCTGTCGTACTCCCTGACCTTGCGCATGCCGGGCGGGAACTTGCCCTTGAACATGGTGAGCGTCGCGTCGAGCAGGTCGTGCACGTCGACGACCTGGTACGGCGCGCGGTCGAGCTGGGAATACTGCTTGGCCGCGGCGACCAGGCCGGAGATCCGGGTGGCCGCGTCGTCGATCTCGCCCATGAGCAGCTCGGTGTCGATCGTGTAGGTGATCCACCGCACCGCCGAGTCCAGGTTGTCCTCGCCCACGGCCAGCGAGACCTGCTCCAGCCAGTCGGCGTCGATGCCGCCCGCGACCAGGGTGGAGGCGAGGTCCCAGGCGCCGGCGATGCCGTGCTCGTCGAGCCAGTCGCCGAGCACGTCCTCGGCGTCGGAGGCGGCCAGCGGCGACAGCGGAGCCGCCGAGGCGGCCTTCTTGACCGCCGCCTCCTGGAGTTCGACGAGATGGTGCAGGCGGGTGCCGTCCAGCCGGCCGTCGGCGATCATCGCCAGCTTGTGCCGCATGCCGGCGACCCGGTCGCGCAGCACCGAGGTGGCCCGCACGGCCGCGGACGCCGGGTTGTTCAGCTCGTGGGTGAGCCCCGCCGACAGCGCGCCCAGCGCGAGCAGCCGCTCCCGCTCGCCGACGATCGTCTGGTTGGCCCGCATGCCGAGGAAGAGCCCCTCCAGCAGGTGCATCGCCATCGGGAACCACTCGCGCACCGAGGTCGCGATCAGGTCGGCGGGCAGCTCGAACAGCTCCACGTCGGTGACCGCGCGCATCGTGTTGGCGTAGACCTGGTCCGCCCGGTCGCCCATGTACGCCTGGATGGCCCCGCCGTACGCGCCCCGCTGGTCGCTGCGGATGATCTCCACCTCGTCGCCGCGGATCAGCCTGGTCAGCGTGACCGCGCCGCTGAGCAGCACGTAGAAGCAGGTCGCCGGGTCGCCCTCGGTGTAGACCACCTCGCCGGCCGAGCGGTGTCGCACCCGGCCGCGCTCGGTGAACGCGGCGAGCTGGGAGTCGTCGAGCGCCTCGAAGAGGAAGAGTGTGCGCAGCTCGCCCGGAGTCAGCCGGTCGTCGTGCTCGGTCATCGGTCCTCCTGCGGGCCGTTCACTGTGCTTCCAGATAGCGGTGCACCAGGGAGACCGCCATCGCGCCCTCGCCCACCGCGCTCGCCACCCGTTTGACCGACGTGGCCCGCACGTCACCGGCCGCGAACACGCCCGGCATGCTGCACTCCAGGTGGTACGGGTCGCGCGGCAGCGGCCAGCCCGACGGCCGCCGCCCGTCGTTGAGCAGGTCCGGACCGGTGAGCACGAAGCCGCGCTCGTCCCGGTCGACCACCTGGTCGAGCCAGCCGGTGCGCGGCTCGGCGCCGATGAAGACGAACAGCCACGAGGTGTCCACCGTGCGCGTCTCACCGGAACGGGTGTCGCGCAGCGTCAGCGTCTCCAGGTGTTCGGTGCCCTCGCCCGCGGCGACCTCGGTGTGCGGGTGCACCACGATGTTGCCGAGCCGGGCGATCTGCTCGATCAGGTACTGCGACATGGAACGGGTAAGATCGCTGCCGCGGATCAGGATGTTCACCCGCTGGGCGTACCGGGAGAAGTAGACCGCGGCCTGACCCGCCGAGTTGGCGCCGCCCACGATGTAGACCTCTTCGCCGGAGCAGTGGGGGGCCTCGGTGGCGGCGGAGCCGTAGTAGACGCCGCGTCCGCACAGCTCGGCCAGGCCGGGGGCGTCCAGCAGCCGGTAGGAGACGCCGGTGGCCAGCACCACGGTGTGCGCGGCGATGGTGGAGCCGTCGCCGAAGTGCAGCAGCCGGCTCGACCCGCCAGGCGCGAGGCCCACCGCCTCCCGGGTGGTCAGCAGCTCGGCGCCGAACCGCAGCGCCTGCCGCCGCGCCCGGTCGGTGAGCTGCGCGCCGGACACGCCGTCGGGGAAGCCCAGGTAGTTCTCGATCCGGCTGCTCTGCCCGGCCTGGCCGCCGGTGGCGCGCTGCTCGACGAGCAGGGTGCGCAGCCCCTCCGACGCGCCGTAGACGGCCGCGCCGAGCCCGGCGGGACCGGCGCCGACCACGACGAGGTCGTAGAAGTCGGACGCGGGGGTGGTGGTCAGGCCGACGTTCGCGGCCAGCTCGGCCTCCGACGGCTGGACCAGCGACTTGCCGTCCGCCGTGACGACCACCGGCACGTCCGACGGGGACACCCCGGCGGCCATCAGCAGCCGCTCACCCTCCGGCTCGTCGGCCTGCAGCCAGCGATAGGGCACCAGGTTGCGGGCCAGGAAGTCGCGCACCACGAACGACGGAGCCGACCAGCGGTGCCCCACCACCCGGATGTCGGGCGCGGCCACCTCCGGCGTGGACGACCAGGCGTCCAGCAACGTGTCCACCACCGGGTAAAGCTTCTCCTCCGGCGGGTTCCACGGCTTGAGCAGGTAATGGTCGAGGTCCACGACGTTGATCGCGTCGATCGCGGCGTCGGTGTCCGCGTACGCCGTGAGCAGCACCCGGCGGGCCAGCGGGAAGAGGTCCATGGCCGCTTCGAGGAACTGGATGCCGTTCATCTCCGGCATCCGGTAGTCGGCCAGGATGACCGCCACCTGGTCGCCACGGAGCTTGATCTCACGGAGCGCCTCAAGGGCGGCGGACGCCGAATCGGCGCGCACCACGCGATAACGGTCGCCGTAGCGGCGCCGCACGTCACGGGCGACCGCGCGGGACACAGCCGGATCGTCGTCGACGGTCAGAATCGCCGGGTTTGCCATAAAGCCAATAAAAGCACGGTGACGTGTCAGGCCGGTTGCGCCGGACGGACCTGAATGAGGCCGTCCCGGCGGACCCGGGTCTGGAAGGCCGGCTGCGGCGCGGTCGCCGGGCCGTGCACCACGGCGCCGTCGGACAGCCGGAACGTGCTGCCGTGCCACGGGCAGACCACGCACACCTGCCCGTCCTCGCTGGTCAGCCTGCCCTGGTGGAGCGGGCCCGCGAGATGGGAGCAGCCGTCCGCGAGGACCGTCACGTCCTCACCGGTGCGCAGCACGAACAGGTCGATATAGCCCAGCCGGCGGGCCACCGGGCGGCCGTCGGGCAGGTCCTTGAGGTCGCACAGGTTGTGCCAGCCGAGCGGCATGAGATGCGTCACCGACTCGGCGTGGTTGGCGCCCGCGGCCAGCCGGTAGGACAGGTGCCCGCCGAGGTAACCGCCCAGCCCGGCGGCGCCGAGCCCGGCGAAGGCCAGCGCCCGGCCCGCCTGCTCGCGCCCGGACAGGCGCAGCAGCAGGGAGGCGGTGTAGAGCGAGGTCGCGCCCAGGTTGGCGATCGCGTGCACGAAGCCGACGCGCTGCTGCTCCCGGTGCAGCGAGGACCAGTCGGTGAGCCCGGCGGCGATGGCCGGCACGGACCCGGCGATGCCGGTGGCGAGCACGGTCCGGGCGGCCCGCCGGTCCACCGACGACAGGTCGAGCACCGCCGTGGCCAGCCAGCAGCCCAGGCTGACCGTGGTCAGCGGCGGATGCACGGGATTGCCGGTGGGCACACCGTGCAGCAGGTCGCGAACCCGGCCCGGTCGGACGATCCCGCGCACGGCTCGCGCCACGATCTGGATCGGCCGGTCCATCGTCGTGGTGCTTTCCAGCCGCTCCGCGAGATCGATGGTGGGCCACATGCGTCGCAGAGACCGCCGCCCGGTCTTGACTGTCTCTTTCACCGGCGCCCCCTCTCGCTGGATGGTGACCTACCCGCATGTACGGGGAGAACACCGTAAAGCACCCTAGCCGCCAGACCGCGATGCTAGGAAACGGCCAGGTGCCCCCGGCTTACGGAGAGCTCGATGAGTTCCGCCGCATAGCGGCCCAGGGCGGGCGAACCGTCCTCAATGATTTTTACATTTTTACGAACTTGCTCGGCGGTTACCTTGTAGAGCGACCAGGTGCCGCCCTCCGTTCTGTGGTTGGCGAGAATCGGAGCCAGCCGGTCCAGCGCCTTGGCGAACCTCGCCTCCGGCGTGCGCCGCTCCTCGAACTCCTCCCACAGCTCACGCAGCCGGCCGGCCTGGTCGGCCGGGAGCAGGCCGAAGATGCGCTCGGCGGCCTTCCGCTCCAGCTCGGGCTGGGCGGCGACCGCGGCGGAGTCGTAGATGAAGGTGTCCCCGGCGTCGATCTCGACGATGTCGTGCACCAGCAGCATCGCCGTGACCCGGTCCAGGTCGGTGCCAGGTGGGGCGTATTCGCCCATGACCATCGCCAGCATGCCGATGTACCAGGAATGCTCGGCGTCGTTCTCCCTCCGCGACCCGTCCATGAGTGTGTTACGGCGGATCACGCGCTTCAGCTTGTCGATCTCCAGGGCGAACTCGATCTGGGCGTGCAGCCGATCTTCTTGAGGCGCGATAGTCACCTGTCAAGCCTAGTGCGGGTGATCAATTGAGGTCCGCGTGTTCACCAACCCTTTCAGATCGGGCGTAGCGTGACAGGCGCTCCGGTGAACACCGCGGCACCCGCGGGCCCCGGCCCCCGGCGACCGGACCGGGCTGGTCCGCCGGACGCGACACCGGCTGCCTGAACCGTGTGGAGTGATCTCCGTGGAAGAATCATGCCGGGTCAGTCACTGGAAACGACTGCCGGTGTTGTTCGAGAGGATCGTCATGCAGCAGTCCGGCGTCTGGAAGAAGAGCGCGCGAGGCGCCGCCGGCGGTGACGCCGTCGAGATCGCCCTGCTGGAGGACGGGCAGGTCGGTTTGCGCGACGGCCACGATCGGGACGGCGCCGTTCTCGTGTTCACTGCCGCGGAATGGGCGGATTTCGTCGGGGGAGTGAAGGACGGCGAATTCGATGTCTAGGGCATTCCCGTCAACATCCCAGGGTGCCGTCCGCCGCTGACCGGCTGTTACGACCGATTGCGCCCCCAAGGGTCATCGGAACGGAGTTCGAGCAGGTCTGCGAAGGCTGCCGCGGCGGCGTCGGCGCGTGCCGGGTCTCCGGCGACCAGGCGATCGAGTGCCAGCCCGTCGAGGGTGCCGAGGATGAGGTCGGCGAGCGCGGGCGCCTCCTTCTCCTCGATGCCGAAGGCGACCAGGCCCATGCGCAGCGGCTCGCGCCACGGTGAGCGCAGCCGTTCGACGGCCGCCCGCCAGCGCGCGGGGTCCTGGGTCGCCAGAACCGACAGGTCGAGATAGAGCCGGGTGGCCTGTGCGCCCGAGACGTCACCGAGCGCGGACCACAGGTATCTGACGAGCGCCGCGACGGTGTCCACCTCCGGGCCGGGAGGCGCGATCGAGGTGGCCAGCCGCTGCTGAGCGAGGGCGAGGGCCTCCCCGACCAGGCCCTCCTTGCTGCCGAAGTGATAGATCAGCATGCGGTCGCTGGTGTTCAGCGCGGCCGCCAGTGGACGCAGCGACAACCCGATGAGGCCGTGCTCGAGCACGTAGTCCAGCACTCCTGCGGCCAGCTCGGCGCGACGGTCCATTGCTGCACGGTAGCAACTTCATGTAGCGCCTGCTACATTCCTTACCTGTAGCGTCCGCTACATTCTCTTGCATGTAGCGATTGCTACATGCTGGTGGAGAGGACGGCGATGGCTTCAGGTAGTCGGTCCACCGAACTCGTCCTGGCCGGTCTCGTACCCGTGGTGTGGGGAGCGGCCGCAGGTGTGATCACCCCGCGTGGCCCGCTGACGCCGGACGCGGCGCTGATCAGCATCGGGCTCGGCCTCGTCGTCGGTGGCGCCGCCGGCTATCTCGCCAGGTCGCGATGGGCGATGATCGGGGCGCCGGCCCTGGCCGCCGTCGCCTTCGAGATCTTCCGCATTCGTGCGCAGGGGCCGAGCGTCGACGCTCCGGCAGGCAGCCTGTTCGGCGTGCTGGCGTTCGTCGCCGGCCGGGGCGTGCATGGCCTGCTCGCGTTGCTGCCGATGTACGTCGGCGCCGCCTACGGCGCGGGCCTCGCCCGCCGGGCGGCGGGGAGGTCCCCGGCGGGAAAGGCCGCTCGCGTCCGGCGCCACCTCGGCAGGGCTGTGATCGGTGCGCTCACGGTGATCGTCGCCGTGATGGGGATCGCTGTCGCGCTACCCGCCCGCACGGCTCCCCTGACGGGTGGGCGCGGCGTGGCCGAGTTGACGACCATCACGAGCGGATCGCACCGGCTCGGGCTGATGGTCCGCGGCTCCGATACGGCCAAGCCCGTCCTGCTGTTCGTGCCCGGCGCTCCCGGCGCCGCCGAGCGGGGCGCGGTGCGCAAGCATCTGTCCCAGTTGGAAAAGCACTTCGTCGTCGCCACTCTCGACCGGCGTGGTGGCGGGAGCTCCTACCCGGCCATCGAGCCCACCGCCACGCTGAACCTCGACAGTGAGGTCAACGCCGCCCTTGCGGCCGCGAACCATCTCAGGGGCCGCTTCGGCAAGGACCGGATCTATCTGCTGGCGCACTCCGGTGGCACCCTGCCCGCCGTGTTCGCCGCGCAACGCCGGCCCGAGTTGTTCCACGCCTACATCGGTGTCGGTCAGGCGGTGAACACCGGCGCGGCCGACCGCGTGCAGTACGGCGAGACGCTGGAGTGGGCCCGAAGTCAGGGTGACACCGAGCTCATCGCCGCGCTGGAAGCCGTCGGACCGCCTCCCTATGACGGCGTTTACGGCTATGAGCCGATGCTGCTGGCCGAGGGCAGGGTTTATGCGAGCGGCGACCGTGGTCATGGCGCCCAGGGCGGGCTCGACGAGAGTATGCAGGCGCAGGAGTACTCCTTGCTGGACAAGGTCCACCTGTTCTCCGGCTTCCTGGATGCCTTCGACCTCTACTATCCGCAGGTACGCGACATCGACCTGCGGGATCGCCTCTCCCGCCTCACGATCCCGGCGCTCTTCATCGACGGCTCCGGCGAGGTGCCCGTCCGGATGGAGCTGATGAAGGACTGGTACGCGAAACTCCGGGCGCCCCAGAAAGAGCACGTCATCCTTGCCGGCGCCGGGCACCGCTCGATGTTCGAGAAACCGGACCGGTTCACCGACATCCTTGTGCAGCGCGTCCTCGGTGGTGATGACCGGCCCTTGGTGGGGCGGGCCATCACCGACATGCCGACGACCGTGATGCCGATCGTCAGCCCCTGAAGAGGGGCTTGCGTCCGCCGACCGGACGCAAGCCCCCTTGTCGCTTGATCACGGCTTTGGGGTGGCTCTAAGCCGTGATCAAGCGACGCCGAGTCCCCGGGCCACGCCCTGGCCGAGGTCCTTGTGGACGTTGGTCCAGTACTCGACGACCCGCTTGTGCATGTCGGGGGTGACCTCCGGGGCGGAGGCGTGGCCGACGATGTTGCTCACGAGGTGGGCGCGGTCGGTCTCGGACAGCACGTTCTCCCACAGGGCGCGCGGCTGCACGTAGTCGTCGTCCTCGGCGTGCTTGGCGTAGGCGCTGCGGATGATCTCACCGGTGACCTGGTAGTTCTCGCCCTCGTACCGGGCGGGGTCGGCGGCCGGGCCGTTGACGCTGTTCGGCGCGTAGACCGGGTCGCCCGGGTTGCTGAAGCGCATGGCGCCGTCCTTGTTGTAGCTGTGGACGGGCGACTTCGGCGCGTTCACCGGGAGCTGGAGATAGTTGGGGCCGATGCGGTAGCGGTGGGTGTCGGGGTAGGAGAACAGGCGGCCCTGGAGCATCTTGTCCGGGGAGGCGCCGATGCCGGGGACGAGGTTGGCCGGCTCGAAGCCCGCCTGCTCGACCTCGGCGAAGTAGTTCTCGGGGTTGCGGTTCAGGACGAACCGGCCGATGGTGATCTCCGGATAGTCGGCGTGCGGCCACACCTTCGTCAGGTCGAAGGGGTTGAACCGGTAGTCCGCCGCCGCCTCGAACGGCATCAGCTGGATGTTGACCGTCCACGCCGGATGGTCGCCGGCGGCGATCGCGGTGTGCAGGTCGCGGATGTGGAAGTCCGCGTCCTCCGCGGTCATGGCCTTGGCCTCGTCGGCCGTGAAGTTCTCGATGCCCTGCTCGGTCCTGAAGTGGTACTTGACCCAGAACTTCTCGCCCGCCGCGTTGTACCAGAGGAAGGTGTGCGAGCCGAAGCCGTGCATGTTGCGCCACGTCCTCGGGGTGCCGCGGTCGCTCATCAGGAAGGTGACCTGATGCGCCGACTCCGGGGAGAGGGTCCAGAAGTCCCACTGCATGTTGTTGTCACGCGTGTGCGTGTCGGCGCGGCGCTTCTGCGAGTGGATGAAGTCGGAGAACTTCGAGGGGTCGCGAATGAAGAAGATCGGCGTGTTGTTGCCGACGATGTCGTAGTTGCCGTCTTCGGTGTAGAACTTGATGGCGAATCCGCGCGGGTCGCGAGCGGTGTCCGCGCTGCCCAGCTCACCCGCGACGGTCGAGAAGCGCAGGAAGAGCTCGGTCTCCTTGCCCTTCTGGAACAGATTCGCCTTGGTGAACTGGCTCACGTCCTCGGTGATCTGCAACAGGCCGTGCGCGCCGCCGCCCTTGGCGTGGACCACCCGCTCAGGCACCCGTTCCCGGTTGAACTGGGCCATCTTCTGGATGAGGTAGTGGTCCTGCAGCAGCAGAGGGCCGTTGGGTCCGACGGACTGGGAGAACTCGTCGCTGGGTGCGGGGATGCCCGCGTCCGTCGTGGTGATAGGCCGGTCGCTCATGTGCACGGTCCTCCGGATCGTCGTTGATGGAGTACGGCTGGCGCCCGCTCCGTTAGGTGCCGGGTGTCGGACGACAGGTGGGGCACAGGCCCCAGAAGGTGACGTCAGCCTCGTCGACGAGGTAACCGGCGGCGTCCGCGGGATCGAGGCAGGGTGCCTGTCCCCTCACGCAGTCGACGTCGGTCATCGCTCCGCACCGACGGCACACGAGGTGGTGATGGTTGTCGCCCACACGCGCTTCGTAGCGCGCGGGACTGCCCATGGGCTCGATCTTCCGCACGAGCCCGGCCCTGTGCATCGCCGCCAGCGCGTCGTAGACGGCTTGCAGGGAGACACGCCCGACTCGGTCGAGGACGCGCTGGTGGACGGTCTCCACGTCGAGGTGGCCGCCCTCCCGCACGGACCGCATGATCGCCAGGCGGGCGGCGGTCACGCGCAACCCCGCGTCGCGGAGCCGGTCGATATCGCCCATGGAGCCGACACTACGTCCTTAACCTGAATCATTCAAGTAAAGGAATCATACAAGTCTGGGCGAAGAAATCACCACAAAGCGGTGCAGACCATCACTGCCCCTGAGCGGGGTGCCGTAACGGGTGAGGTCGATGGGCGCCGGGGGCGGGGGAGGCCGGGCCTCGGTGGGCGGTCGGCGCCGTCGCTCCCACGCTCGGCCTCGGAGGTGCGGGGGCGACGCCACACCTCCCACGCTCGGCCCCGGAGGTGTGGGGGCGTGTTCGCGGGAGGGCCGTGGCGGGGGCCGGCGGCAGGCGGTGTCGGGTCGTGGCCGGGGGTACGGAATGGCGGCTACGGCGGGGTTTCTTACTTCTGGGATGTATGTCAGGGGTGTGGTGGAGATGGCATGCTCTGGTAGCGATGGACATCCCCCCGTCTTCCCCCCGGCGTCCGGCGACCGCGCTGGCCCTCGCGGCCCTTCTGGCCCTCGCGTGCACCGCCGCCGCGCCGAGCGGCCTCGCCAGGGCCACGCCGCCCCTGGCCGCGTCCCCCCACACCGTCAAGGTCGCCGACACCGGCCGCCCCGGGCTGGACCCCGGGCAGAGTCCCGCGCCGGGCACCCCCACGGCCACTCCCGCGGTCACCCCGGCGGGCGATCTTCAGGGCGGCCCGGGGGCGAGTCCCCAGGAGACACCGGCCGGGCGGAAGCCGTACACGATCTCGTTCGGCGGGGACGTGCACTTCGAAGGGGTGCTGCGGGAGAGGCTGAAGCGGAAGCCCAGGACGGCGCTGGGGCCGATCGCGTCCGTGCTCAGGCGGGCGGACATCGCGATGGTCAACCTGGAGACCGCGATCACGAAGCGGGGGACGCCCGCGCCGGGCAAGAAGTACACCTTCCGGGCTCCGCCGTCGGCGTTGACCGCGCTCCGGGCGGCGGGCGTGGACGTGGCGTCGATGGCGAACAACCACGGCATGGACTACATGCAGAGCGGCCTGAAGGACTCGCTGGCGGCCATCCGCAAGGCGCGGTTCCCCGTCGTCGGAGTCGGTAAGAACGCGGACGCCGCGTACAAGCCCTACCGCGAGGTGGTCAACGGGAACCGGGTGTCGATCATCGGGGCGACGCAGGTGCTGGACACCGAGTTCATCCAGGCGTGGAGCGCGACCGACCGCAGGGCGGGGCTGGCCTCGGCCAAGAACGAGAAGCGGCTGCTCAGCGCCGTCCGCGCCGCGCGGAAGGACTCCGACACCGTGATCGTCTACCTGCACTGGGGTACCGAACTGCGCAGGTGCCCCAACGCGGCGCAACGCTCACTGGCCCCCAAGCTGATCGCCGCCGGGGCGGACGTGATCGTCGGCGGCCACGCCCACGTCCTGCTCGGCAGCGGCTACCTCAAGAGCGGCTACGTCAACTACGGGCTGGGCAACTTTGCCTTCTACAGCTGGGGACCGGACACCGGTGAGACCGGCGTGCTCACGCTCACCATCGAAGGCCGCAAGGTGCTCGCCGACCGGTGGACCCCGGCGCGGATCGGCGGCGGCGTGCCGATCCCGCTGGCCGGCGCGGCCCGCACCCGGGCGGTCGACAAGTGGCGGAGCCTGCGTTCGTGCACCGGCCTGGCGTCCAGACCTTGACATCCGCCGGGTGATTGACAGGTATTGCCTGACCAGAGCCGGGGTTTACGTGCAAGATGGTGTCGTGTCCACCGTGCATGTTGAAGCCTCGGCCGAAAGCATGGAGCCGACGCCACTCCGACGACGTCCGACACAGCGCCGCAGCGCCAGGCGGGTCGAGCGGATGCTCGACGCGTGCGCGGAGCTTCTCGACGAGGTCGGCTACGAAGCGCTGTCCACGACGCGCATCGCCGAGCGCGCGGGTGTCGCGATCGGCTCCGTCTACCAGTTCTTCCCCGACAAGAAGGCCATCACCCAGGCGCTGACCCGCCGCAACGTCGAGCTCTTCGCCGCCGGAGTCGGCCGCCGCTTCCTGCTGGAGGACTTCCGCGGCTGGTGGGACGCGGTCGATGTGATCATCGACGAGTACGTCGACATGCACAGGAGCGTGCCCGGGTTCCGTTCGCTGCACTTCGCCGACGTGATGGATCTCAACCACACGCTCGACACCGTGGCCGACAACAACACGGTGATCGCCGGGCGGCTGCGCGAGCTGCTGCTGCGGGAGTTCGGCATGGCCGACAGCGCGGAGCTCGACCTCGCCATGATGGTCGCGGTCGAGGCCGGCGACGCGGTGCTCAAGCTGGCCTTCCGGCACGACCAGGACGGCGCCCCGGAGATCGTGGACGAGGCCAAGAGACTGGTCAGAGGCTACCTGAGCAACCTGCTCAGCTCCCGCAAGGCGTGAACGCCCCAGGAGGCCCAGCAAGCCCGGGAGGCTCAGCAGCCCCAGGAGGCTCAAGAGCCCCGGGAGCCCCAGGAGCCCCGGCAGCCCCGGGCGCGCCGCCCGGATGCTGCACGCCCGTCCACACCTGGCCGGGTTGCGCGGCGGGCGTGCGGTGCCGGGGTGGTGGGGCAAAGGCCCCCGGAACGCGAGCCTCCGGCACGCGGGCCTCCGGGGCGGCGGCCTCGGGGACGCGGGCCTCCGGTACGCGGACCTCCGGGGCCAGGGTCTCCGGGACGCGCATTTTCGGGCCGCCGGTTTCCGGGACGCCGGTTTCCGGGATGAGGGTTTCGGGGACGCGGGTCCCGGGGGCGGCGGTCTCCGGGACGCGGGCGGTGGGGACGCACGGCCGTACGGGGGTCGGGTCCGCCACCTCGCGCAGTACGGTGGCGCGTTCCCTGGCGCGGATCTCGGCTTCAAGGATGCGCAGCCGGCGCTCGGCCCGCTCCACGGCGTCGAGCCGGGCGCTCAGGTATCCCGCGGTGCCGGGTACGACGGCGGCCAGCGCGAGCGCGCAGGTCAGGCCGAAGGCCACCCGCCGGGACACGGCCATGGCGGCATCCTTCCACCGGCTGAGACTTGTTGTGGCATGTCTCTTATGCCCGATTAGTCGGCCGTCTAGACTCACCGTAGTCGATCCGGTGCCAAACGTTGCCGAGGCAATGTGGCCGCCCGCTGTACCCAATGTCCCGGCAAAACGGAGTGTTGCTCGGTACCCTCGCCATGTGGCACATGTGACACGTGAGTACCTTGATCGATTGCTGGAGCAGGCTCTGCTGGCGGACGACCATTCGTCGCTCGCCCGGCGGCTCGATTCGCTCTCCCAGGCATACGAGTCCGGAGAGGTATCCCGGGCCGCGGTACTGGTGCTCGCGGCGGAGGAGTGGCGGCAGTCCGGCCAGCCCGCCCGCGCCCTGGAGTGCTTTCAGCGCGCCCTCGAGGACGGCGGGGAGGTGAGCGTCGATCCCCGCGCCGGCATCGCCGACACGCTCTTCGAGTTGGACCGCCCGGCCGAGGCCCGCGAGCTCATCGAGGCCATCGCGGCCGAGGGCGACGCCTCGCCCACCACGGTGCTCAACATCGCCGAGACCCTCATGGCCTACGGCGACCTGGACGCCGCGCACCGGTGGGCCACCGACGGCGCCCTGGCCAGCCCCGAGGGCAGCGGCGAGCACGTCGCCCTGCTCCGCACCCGCTACCGCATCCGCGTCGACCTCGGCCTCCCCGAGGACGAACTCGACGCGATGCTCTCCTGACCCCTCCCACCGCACGAAAGAGCCGCCCGCCACCCCCCGAGAGCGCCGCGATCACCCCTCGGGTGGGGTGAGCGGCCTCCGGCGTGCGCGCCGAAGGGCTCGGCCTCCCAGAGGGCCGCGTCGAGCACGCGAAACGCGCCGCGCCGAAAGGCTGCTCCGGGGACGTGGAAAGGGCCGCGATCGGAGTGATCGCGGCCCTGGAGTCGGTGGCGTCCTCGGGGCGGGCGGCGTCGTGCCGGGTTGTTTTCCGGCGGAGGGGATGGGCCCGGTTACGGATGGGCGGCGCGGCCGGTTGCGCCGGTGGGCGAGGTGCCCGGTGTGGTGAGGACGCCGGTCGGGTGAGGCGCCCGGTCGGGTGAGGGGCGCCGGTGGGGCGAGGGTGTCAGCGCAGGGTCGGGACGAGGCTCTGGACGAGGCCGAGGCCGCTCGGGCTGGTGTTGGCGTGCTGGACGGCGGTGTTCCGCGGGTCGGCGGGCTGCTGCCTGCCCTTCGGCGCGGCCGGCGCGGCGCCCCGGCGGGTCTTCTTCTTGAGCGTGTCGACCGCGCCCCTCGTGTCGACCGCGCCCCTCGTGTCGACCGCGCCCCTCTTGTCGTCCGCGTCCCTCTTGAACGTGTCGTCCGAGTCGTCCGGGTCGTGCTTGATCGCCCGCTCCCGCTGCGGCGGCTCGGCCTTGCGCAGCAGGCTCGTGCCCTTCGGGACGGCGGGCAGCTTCGGCAGGTTCGGCAGCTTGGCGACCTCGCCGGTCAGGCCGGGCGGCAGCGGCAGCCCGCCGGCCCGGCCCTGCTTCTGAGCCGGTGAGACGGCGAACTGGCCGAGGTCGCCCTGGATGGGCAGGGTGGGCAGCCCCGTGCCGGCCGCCGCGCCGCCCAGGTCGGACAGCCGCATCACGGCGGTGGTCCGGGAGACGCCGGGCAGCCCGGCGCCACGGGCGAGACCGTCCATCGTCTGCAACGTCGGGGTGTCGGCCGACGGCGTGATCTTCGTCGTGGTCGCCGCCGTACGGATGCCGGTCTGCTCGTGGCAGACCTCGGCGATGCCGTACGGCCGCTCCAGCAACGTCAGCGGCATCGAGGAGTCGCACACCCTGTCCGCCATGACCGTGCCGGCCAGGGCCGGGCTCGCGGGCAGCGTGCCCAGCCCGCAGACCAGCCCGACGGCCAGGATCCCCTGGATGCTCCGAGATGCTTTCGACATTCGCGTCCCCCTGATGGTGTTCGTCTTGGACGGACGCCGAAGCTAGCAACGGGGGAAGGCTGGCCCTCGCGGCTTAACGCAAAGGTGGTGAAGCCCTTACCGAGGCGAGTGCCGCTCGGCGCGACACGGGCGCCGGGCGGCACGGGCGGCGGGACTAGCTGAGGCTGGGCAGCCGGGCCGGGCCCACGGACAGGGTGTCGCCGGCCGCGTCGAGGTCCACGACGACCTCGTCGCCGTCCTGGACCGTGCCGGAGAGCACCTCCTTGGCCAGCCGGTCGCCGATCGCCGACTGGACCAGCCTGCGCAGCGGGCGGGCCCCGTAGAGCGGGTCGTAGCCGGTCAGGGCGAGCCAGTCGCGGGCCGCGGGGGTGACGGTGAGGGTCAGCCTGCGGTCGGCGAGACGCCGCGCCAGGGAGGCCACCTGGAGGTCGACGATACGGGCCAGTTCCTCGGTGCCGAGCGCGTCGAACAGGATCACGTCGTCCAGCCGGTTGAGGAACTCCGGCTTGAAGGCCGAGCGGACCATCCCCATCACGGCCTCGCGCTTGGCCGTGCCGTCCAGCGTCGGATCGACGAGGAACTGCGACCCGAGGTTGGAGGTGAGGATCAGGATCGTGTTCCGGAAGTCGACCGTACGGCCCTGCCCGTCGGTGAGCCGGCCGTCGTCCAGCACCTGGAGCAGGATGTCGAAGACCTCCGGGTGCGCCTTCTCCACCTCGTCCAGCAGCACCACCGTGTACGGACGGCGGCGCACCGCCTCGGTGAGCTGGCCGCCCTCCTCGTAGCCGATGTACCCGGGAGGCGCGCCGACCAGCCGGGCCACCGCGTGCTTCTCGGCGTATTCGCTCATGTCGATACGGGTCATCGCCCGCTCGTCGTCGAAGAGGAAGTCGGCCAGCGCCTTGGCCAGCTCGGTCTTGCCGACGCCGGTGGGGCCGAGGAAGAGGAACGACCCGGTGGGCCGGTCGGGGTCGGCGATGCCGGCCCGCGCCCTGCGCACGGCGTCGGACACCGCCTGCACGGCCTGCGCCTGGCCGATGAGCCGCCTGCCCAGCTCGTCCTCCATGCGCAGCAGCTTGGCGGTCTCGCCCTCCAGCAGGCGCCCGGCCGGGATGCCGGTCCACGAGGAGATCACCTGGGCGATGTCGTCCGGGCCGACCTCCTCCTTGACCATCGCGTCCTCCGGCTGGGCCTGGGCGGATGCCTCCTCCAGCTCCTTCTCCAGCCGGGGCACGTCGGCGTACATCAGCCGGGAGGCGGCCTCGAAGTCGCCGTCGCGCTGGGCCCGCTCGGCCGCGCCGCGCGCCTCGTCGAGCTGCTTCTTCAGCTCGCCGACCCGGTTGAGGCCGGCCTTCTCCCGCTCCCAGCGGCCGACCAGCGCGTTCAGCTCCTCCTGCCGGTCGGCGAGGTCCTTGCGGAGCTTCTCCAGCCGCTGGCGGCCGGCCTCGTCGGTCTCCTTGGCGAGGGCGAGCTCCTCCATCTTCATCCGGTCGACGGCGCGCTGGAGCTCGTCGATCTCGACCGGCCGGGAGTCGATCTCCATCCGCAGCCGGGAGGCCGACTCGTCCACCAGGTCGATGGCCTTGTCCGGCAGGAAGCGGGAGGTGATGTAGCGGTCGGACAGCGTCGCGGCGGCGACCAGCGCGCTGTCGGCGATCTGCACCTGGTGGTGGGCCTCGTAGCGGCCCTTGAGCCCGCGCAGGATCGCGATGGTGTCCTCGACGCTCGGCTCGCCCACGTAGACCTGCTGGAAGCGGCGCTCCAGGGCGGGGTCCTTCTCGATGCGCTCGCGGTATTCGTCCAGCGTGGTGGCGCCGATCATGCGCAGCTCGCCGCGGGCCAGCATGGGCTTGAGCATGTTGCCCGCGTCCATCGCGCCCTCGGCGGCGCCCGCGCCGACCACGGTGTGCAGCTCGTCGATGAAGGTGACGATCTGGCCGTCGCTCTGCTTGATCTCGGCGAGCACGGCCTTGAGCCGCTCCTCGAACTCGCCGCGGTACTTCGCCCCGGCGACCATCGCGCCGAGGTCGAGCGAGACCAGCCGCTTGTTGCGCAGGCTCTCCGGCACGTCGCCGGCGATGATCCGCTGGGCCAGGCCCTCCACGACGGCGGTCTTGCCGACGCCCGGCTCGCCGATGAGCACCGGGTTGTTCTTGGTACGGCGGGACAGCACCTGGATCACCCGCCGGATCTCGGAGTCGCGGCCGATCACCGGGTCGAGCTTGCCGGCCCGCGCCCGCTCGGTCAGGTCGACGCCGTACTTCTCCAGCGCCTGGTAGGTGTCCTCGGGGGTTTCGCTGGTGACCCTGGCGTGCCCGCGCACCTTCTCGAACGCGTCGAGCAGGGCTGCGGGGGTGGCGCCGTTCGCCTTCAGCAGCTCGGCGATCGGGCCGCCGTCGGTGGCGAGGCCGACGAGCAGGTGCTCGGTCGAGACGTACTCGTCCTCCAGTTGCTTGGCCCTGGCCGCGGCGGTGTTCAGCACCACCAGGAGCTGGCGGGAGGTGGAAGGGGCGCCGACCGTGGCGCCCTGGGCCTTGGGCAGGCTCTCCAGCTGCTGCTCGGCCTCGGTGCGCAGCCGCTTCCAGTCGGCGCCCACCGCTTCGAGCAGCGGCACCGCCGTACCGCCGGACTGGGACAGCAGGGCGGTGAACAGGTGGGCGGGCGCGACTTCGGGGTTGCCTTCGGCGGCGGCCCTCCGGATCGCGGAGGACGCCGCCTCCTGGCTCTTTTGAGTGAGCTTGTAGTCCATATCGACGTATGCCCCCCGTATGTGGTCAAGCCGGTGGAAGTTCGTAACGGATCAGGGCGCGGATCATGGAGAGCTCGGCGCGCAGGCGGCTGACCTCCTCGCGCAGCCTCAGCGTGTCGGTCTCCAGCTCCAGGATCCGCTTGATGCCCGCCAGGTTGATGCCCTCCTCCTGGGACAGTCGCTGCACCTCGCGCAGGAGGAGGATGTCGCGGGTGGAGTAGAGGCGGCCACGGCCTGCCGTACGACCCGGGCTGACCAGCCCGAGCCGGTCATACTGCCGGAGCGTCTGCGGGTGCAGCCCGGAGAGCTGGGCCGCCACCGAGATCACGTAGACGGGCGTCTCGTCCGACAGATCGAAGAAGTTGGCGTCCATGGGATCACTCGCTTCTGGCCTGCTGAATCAGCTCGGCCCGCGGGTCGTCTCCGGCGGTGACGTCGTGCAGCTCCGTCAGGAGCCCGCGTGCCTTCTCGTCGAGCTGCTGCGGCACCGCCACCTCGACGGTGACGAGCATGTCGCCCTTCGTGCCGTCCTTGCGGGTGACCCCGCGCCCGCGCACCCGGAAGGTGCGGCCGTTCGGGGTGCCCTCGGGGATCCGCACGGTGACCGGCATGCCCTTGAGCGTCGGCACCTTGATCTCGGCGCCGAGCGCGGCCTCGGTGAAGGTGACCGGGACGGTGATCGTGAGGTTCTCGCCGGACCGGCCGAACACGGCGTGCGGCTTCACGTGGATCTGCACGTAGAGGTCGCCCGCCGGGCCGCCGTTCTCGCCGGGCGCGCCCTTGGCCTTGAGCCGGATGCGCTGGCCGTCGCCCACGCCCGCGGGGATGCGGGCCTGGATGGTCCGGGTGCTCTTGCCCCGGCCGCTGCCGTCGCAGACGGGGCAGGGGTGGTCCACGATCAGCCCGCGCCCCTTGCAGTCCCGGCACGGCTCGGAGAAGGCGAAGTTGCCCAGGTTGCGGCTGGCCGCGCCGGTCCCCTCGCAGGTCGCGCAGACCCGCGGGGTGGTGCCGGCGGCGGCGCCGGTGCCGCTGCACGCCGAGCAGGCGGAGGAACTCGTCAGCCGGAGGGACACCGTGGTGCCCTCGGCGGCCTCGGTGAAGGACAGGGAGACCTCGGACTCGATGTCCTGGCCGCGGCGCGGACGCGTCGTGGTGGACGTGGTCCGCCCGCCGCCGCGGTTGAACAGCCCGCCGAAGATGTCGCCGATCCGCTCGCCCGCGCCGCCCGCCTGACCGCCGGCGCCCCCGAAGAGGTCGCCGAAGTCGAACGGGAAGCCGCCCCGGGCGTCACCGCCCGGGAACCCCCCGACCCCGGAGCCGAAGAGCGCGCGGGCGTCGTCGTACTCCTTGCGGCGCTTGGCGTCCGACAGCACGTCGTAAGCCTCCGAGACCTCCTTGAACTTGGCCTCGGTCGCCGTGTTGCCCTGGTTGGCATCGGGGTGGTACTGCCTGGCGAGCTTGCGGTAAGCCTTCTTGATCTCCTCGGCGGTGGCGGTCTTCGGCACACCAAGGACGGCGTAGTAGTCCTTCTCCAAGTAGTCCTTGGTGCTCATCTATGGCGTCCTTCTCAAGGCTCGATGAAGAGAGAGGTTGATCAGTTGTCGTCGCCGGACTCGTCGTCCCCCTGGACGGCGGGTGCGGACTCCGGCTCGGCCACCGCGACCCTGGCCGGGCGGATGACGCGGTCGCCGATCCGGTAACCGGGCTGCAGGATCTCGATGCAGGTCGGCTCGGTGACCTCGGACGAGTAGCTGTGCAGCAGCGCCTCGTGCACGGTCGGGTCGAACGGGTCGCCCTTGGTGCCGTAGGGGGTCAGCCCGAGCTTGGTCAGGGCCGCCTCCAGTGACTCGCTCACCTTGGCGAAGCCGCCGGTGAGCTCGCCGTGCTCGCGGGCTCTGCCGATGTCGTCGAGCACCGGCAGCAGCTCCTGGAGCGCCCCGGCGACCGCCTGCTCGCGGACCACGACCCGGTCGCGCTCCACCCGCTTGCGGTAGTTGGAGAACTCCGCCTGGAGCCGCTGCAGGTCGGCGGTGCGCTCGGCGAGCTGGCCGCCGATGTCGCCCTCGCCCGCCCGCCCGGCCGGGGCGGTGTCCTCGGTGGCACTCTCCGGAGCCTCGGCCTCGGGGGCGGCGGGCCGAGCCTGCGCCTGCGCAGGCTCGCCCGTCTTGCCGGCCCCCCGGGCCTTGCCCGTCTCCGGATCGATCTTTCGGTTGTCGCGGATCACCGGCTCCTGCTCGGACCCGTTCTCACGCGTGCTCACGGATCGCTCCCCTCGCCGAAAGGGCTGTCACTTGTCCCGCTTGGGCTGCTCGTCGTCGACGATCTCGGCCTCGACGACGTCGTCGTCGGCCTTGGCGTCGCTCTGAGCGCCCGCGTCGGCGGTCGGGCCGGCGGCGGCGTCGGAACCCTGCTGCTGAGCGTAGATCGCCGAGCCCATCTTCTGGCTCACGGTGGCGAGCTTCTCGGCGGCCGTGCGGATCACCGCGTAGTCGGTGCCCTCCAGGGCCTTCTTCAGCTCGGCGAGCGACTCGTTGACCTCGGTCTTGACGTCGGCCGGGACCTTGTCGTCGTTCTCTCTGAGGAACTTCTCGGTCTGGTAGGCCAGCGCGTCCGCGTTGTTGCGGGTCTCGGCGTCCTCGCGGCGCTTCTTGTCCTCTTCGGCGTAGGAGTCCGCCTCGCGCATCATGCGCTCGATGTCGTCCTTCGGCAGCGCGGAGCCGCCGGTGATGGTCATCGACTGCTCCTTGCCGGTGCCGAGGTCCTTGGCCGACACGTTGACGATGCCGTTGGCGTCGATGTCGAAGGTGACCTCGATCTGCGGGATGCCGCGCGGCGCCGGGGCGATGCCGGTGAGCTCGAAGGTGGCGAGCTTCTTGTTGTAGGACGCGATCTCGCGCTCGCCCTGGTAGACCTGGATCTGCACGGACGGCTGGTTGTCCTCGGCGGTGGTGAAGACCTCGGACCGCTTGGTCGGGATCGTCGTGTTCCGCTCGATGATCTTGGTGAAGATGCCGCCCTTGGTCTCGATGCCCAGGCTCAGCGGCGTCACGTCCAGCAGCAGGACGTCCTTGACCTCGCCCTTGAGCACGCCGGCCTGGAGCGCGGCGCCGATGGCCACGACCTCGTCCGGGTTGACGCCCTTGTTGGGCTCCTTGCCGCCGGTGAGCTCCTTGACCAGGTCGGCGACCGCCGGCATGCGGGTCGAGCCGCCGACGAGCACCACGTGGGCGATGTCGGAGACCTTGACCCCGGCGTCCTTGACGACCTGCTGGAACGGGCCCTTGCAGCGCTCGAGCAGGTCGGCGGTGAACCGCTGGAACTCGGCCCGGGTCAGCTTCTCCTCAAGGTGCAGCGGACCCTCGGCGGAGGCGGTGATGTAGGGCAGGTTGATCGTGGTCTCCGACTGGCTGGAGAGCTCGATCTTCGCCTTCTCGGCGGCCTCGCGCAGCCGCTGGAGGGCCATCTTGTCCTTGGACAGGTCGACGCCGTGCGCGTTCTTGAACCGGGTGACCAGCTCGTCCACGACGCGCTGGTCCCAGTCGTCGCCGCCGAGGTGGTTGTCGCCGCTGGTGGCCTTGACCTCGACGAAGCCGTGCCCGTCCTCCTGGCCGACGTCGAGCAGGGACACGTCGAAGGTGCCGCCGCCGAGGTCGAACACGAGGATGGTCTGGTCCTTCTCCTTGTCCAGGCCGTAGGCCAGGGCGGCGGAGGTGGGCTCGTTGATGATCCGGAGCACGTTGAGGCCGGCGATGGTGCCGGCCTCCTTCGTGGCCTGCCGCTGCGCGTCGTTGAAGTAGGCGGGAACGGTGATCACCGCGTCGGTGATCTTCTCGCCCAGGTAGGCTTCCGCGTCCTGCTTGAGCTTCTGCAGGACGAACGCGCTGATCTGCTGCGGGGTGAACTTCTTGCCGTCGATCTCGACGGTCCAGTTGGTGCCCATCTCGCGCTTGACCGAGCGGATCGTCCGGTCGACGTTGGTCACGGCCTGACGCTTGGCGACCTCGCCGACGAGAACCTCGCCGTTCTTGGCGAACGCGACCACGGACGGCGTGGTCCGCGAGCCCTGGGCGTTGGCGATGACGGTGGGCTCACCGCCCTCGAGAATCGAGACGACGGAGTTGGTCGTCCCCAGGTCGATACCTACCGCACGTGCCATGAGTACGTCCTTGTAGTCAAAGTTGAGTCGGTGCGACTCAATATTGGGTTGGGCCGAGCTGTTTGTCAAACAGCTTGAGTCTATGAGGCTCAACCTATGGACGCGCGGTGGGATTCCCCCTTTGTCCTACTTCTTCGCCCCGTCGATCAGGGTCCGGTCGCCGAGGGGGTGCTTCAGGGTGACGGTGGTGGTCTTCTGGATCGCGATCTCGATGCAGGCGACGTTCTGCTGGTTCTCCGGGGTGCCCTCGTAGATCGTGATCTCGACGGAGTTCTCCGTCTCGTCCACGGCCACCCGGTCCAGCGTGTGGCAGGGCTCGACGCCGGACCACCACACGATGCGCGCCCTGTCGTCCCCGGCGTCGGTGACGCTGGTCCACGGCACGGGACGGGGGTCGAGGGTGGGGCCCTTGGGGGTGACCGGCGAGGGCCGGGAGTCCGGCTGCGTACCGGTGCCGGGGCTCGCCGCCGGCGCGGTCACCGGCTGGTCGCCGCCGCCCGTCGCCGGAGGGGCCGCGGGCGTGGTCGCCGCGGCCGGCGGGTTCGCCGGTTCGGCGGTCGTGGACGGGTCGGCGCAGCTCATCGCGAGCAGCAGGCTCCCGGTCAGCAGCGCGTACTGGGTCAGTGTGGCTCGTCTCCTCCGCATATCCCTGTGACGTACGGCACGCCCCGGCGGTTCAGACCCGGCCTTGACCGGAGAGTCGTCGGCCGAGTCAGGACGTGTTCCTGCGTCGTACGGCGGGCCGGTCGTAGGCTGGTCGGACTCCCTCCGCCACGATCGAGCACGGAAGGTGGAGCAGACGTGTTGCGACAGGCGCTGCTGGCCGCTTCGCGTAACGAGCGGGCCGAGACCGTCGTCAGGGCGTCCCCGGCGGCACGGGCACTCGCGAGCCGGTACGTCGCGGGGGAGTCCCCCGGCGACGCGGTCCGGGTGGCCGCCGAGGTGGCCGCGTACGGGCTGCGGATCGCCGTGGGCCGGGTGGGCGGGGAAGCCCCAGGCCGGGTGGGCGGGGAGACCCCAGGCAGGGTGGGCGGGGAGACCCCAGGCAGGGTGGGCGGGGAAGCCACAGAACGGGTGGGCGGGGAGGCGTCGGAGTCCGCCTGCCTCGCGCTGGTCGAGGGGCTGGCGGCGGCCGGGATCGCCAAGGGCGCGGACGTCACGGTCCGGCTCTCCGCGCTCGGCCTGCGCGGCTCCGAGCGGGCCGCCCGCGACCGCGCCGCCCGGATCTGCGCCGCGGCGGACGAGGCGGGCGCCACGGTCACGCTGGCCGCGGAGGAGTACCCGCTGACCGAGCCGGCCCTGTCGGTGCTCGGCGAGTTGCGCGAGCGGCATCCGTCGGCGGGCGTCGTCGTCCCGGCCCGGCTGCGCCAGGCGGAGGAGTACTGCCGGACGCTGGCCGGCCCCGGCTCCCGGGTGGTCCTGTGCAAGGGCGGGGACGGCGCGCCCGAGGTGCTGGCCTTCACCTCGCGGACCGACGTGGACCGGTCCTTCGCGCGCTGCCTGCGGGTGCTCATGGCCGGGAGAGGCCGCCCGGCGATCGCCACGGCCGACCGGCGGCTGCTGGACGTCGCCGCCGCGCTGGCCGCCCTCAACGAGCGCGAGCCGGGCGGCTTCGAGTACCGCCTCCCGTACGGCGTGCGGCCCGGGGAGCGGCGCCGGCTGACCGGGCAGGGCGCCACCGTGCGGATCTTCGTCCCCTACGGCGTGGACTGGTATCCCTACGTCGTGCGCCGGGTGGCGGAGGACCCGGCGGGCGCGCTCCTGTCGGCACTCGGCCGCTGAGCCCGGCCTGACCGGGGGCGGGCCGGGAGGTCGGTAGGCTGCGTTATGTGATTGCGATACTCGGGACCGGCAAGATGGGCGAGGCCCTGCTGTCCGGGCTGCTGCGCGCCGGAGTCGAGCCGGGCGAGATCATGGCCACCGCCCGCCGCCCCGAGCGGGCCGACGCGATCGCCGCCAGGTACGGCGTGCGGGTCGTCTCCAACGCCGAGGCGGCCAAGACGGCCGAGACCCTCATCCTCGCCGTCAAACCGCAGGACATGGGCACGCTGCTGGAGGAGATCTCGCCGCACGTCCCGGCCGGTCGGCTGGTGATCTCGGCGGCGGCCGGCATCACGACCGCGTTCGTGGAGGCCCGGCTCGGCGACGAGGTGCCGGTGGTGCGGGTCATGTCGAACACGCCGGTGCTGGTGGACGAGGCGATGAGCGTGATCTCGGCGGGCGCGCACGCGGGCGAGGAGCAGTTGCGGCGCACCGAGGAGCTGCTGTCCCCGGTGGGCAAGGTGCTGCGGATCCCCGAGGCCCAGCAGGACGCCGCGACCGCGCTGTCCGGCAGCGGTCCCGCCTACTTCTTCTACCTGGTCGAGGCGATGGTGGACGCGGGCATCCTGCTCGGCATGCCGCGCGCCGCCGCGCTGGACATGGTCACCCAGGCGATCGTCGGCGCGGCGATCATGCTGCGCGACTCGGGCGAGCACCCGGTGATCCTGCGCGAGGCGGTCACCTCGCCGGGCGGCACGACCATCGCCGCCATCGCCGAGCTGGAGCGGCACAGCGTGCGCGCCGCCTTCCTCGCCGCGATCGAGGCGGCCCGGGACCGGGGCAGGGAGCTCGCCGGCGGCTGAGCCGTCACGGTGTCCGGCATACCGGATACCGCGATGGGAGCGACGCTCAGGGTGACCGAAGATCGGCGGAAGCCGTACTGTAACGTCGCCCGAAAGGAGCGAGCCGAGGAGGGCCATGAGCCGGTCGGTACGAGTTGTATGGGATGACAAGCTCACCTCCTACGATTTCGGGCCAGGGCATCCGCTCGCTCCCGTGCGGGTCGAGCTGACCATGGCACTCGCCCGCGAGCTGGGCGTGCTCGGCAAGGTCGAGATGATCGGATGCGTGCCGGCGAGTGACGACGAGCTGGCGCTGGTGCACTCGCGCGACTACATCGAGGCGGTGAAGCGGGTCTCCGCCGACGGCAGGCCGGACCTCTCCGCCGGTCTCGGCACCCCGGACAACCCGGCGTTCGCCGGCGTGCACGAGGCGTCTTCGCTGGTGGCCGGGGCGAGTCTGGCCGCCGCGAAGGCCGTGTGGTCCGGCGAGGTCGAGCACGCGGTGAACGTCGCGGGCGGGCTGCACCACGCGATGCCCTCGGCGGCCAGCGGCTTCTGCGTCTACAACGATCCGGGCGTGGCCATCGGCTGGATGCTCGCCCAGGGCGCCTCCCGCATCGCCTACGTGGACGTGGACGTGCACCACGGCGACGGCGTGCAGGCGATGTTCTACGACGACCCCCGGGTGCTGACCATCAGCCTGCACGAGACCGGGCGCACGCTCTTCCCCGGCACCGGGTTCCCCGAGGAGAGCGGAGCCGAGGGCACCGCGGTGAACGTCGCGCTGCCCGCGGGCTGCGGGGACGGCGGCTGGCTGCGTGCCTTCCACGCGGTGGTGCCGCCGCTGCTGCGCGAGTTCGCGCCCGAGGTGCTGGTGACCCAGCACGGCTGCGACAGCCACGCGCTGGACCCGCTGGCCCATCTCATGCTGAGCCTCGACGGCCAGCGCACCGCGTACGCCGCGCTGCACGAGCTGGCCCACGAGACGGCGGGCGGCCGGTGGGTGGTGACCGGCGGCGGAGGGTACGAGCTGGTGCAGGTGGTGCCGAGGGCGTGGACGCATCTCATCGCGGAGGCCGCGGGCCATCCGGTCGACCCGGCCACCCCGACCCCGCAGGAGTGGCGGGAGTTCGTGCAACGGCGCACCCGGGAGCTGCCGCCGTTGACGATGACCGATGGGCGTAATCCGGAATTTCGTGACTTCTCTGCTGGTTATGACCCAGGAGATCCCATCGACCGGGCCATTGTGGCGACCCGAAACGCCGTGTTCCCCTCGCACGGCCTCGACCCCCTGCTGTGAGCCTTTCGTGGACGAACTGACCGTGCCCACCACCCTGCCCACCACCACCTCCACCACCGGCCCCGTCGCCGTGCCCAGCCGGGACGAGCTCCGGGACCATCTGCTCCGCACCAGGATCGCGGGGGACGTGGCCACCAGCCGGGAGAACAACCTCGACCACTACCGGTCGCTGGCCAACCGGGATCCCTATTACCTTTTCGGTCTCACGTTGGCGGAGGGCTGGGCCTACCGCGACGTGCTCGCGCTCATGGCCAAGTCGTGCGGGGTCGTCGCCGACCCGGCGCACCGCGAGGGTCAGGACACGATCGACCCCGACCGGACGATCGACGCGCTGGAGGAGATGGGCGAGCGCATCGGCGCGGTGCTCGCCGCGCCCGGCGCGCGCCTGCTCTTCGCCACCGGCCACCCGACCGGCCTGCTGACGATCCACCTCGCTCTGGCCCGCCTCGCCGTGCAGCACGGCGCGCGGCTCCTCACGCCCGCCGAGGGCTGGAGCTACGTGGGCACCGGGTTCGGGCGCAGGCGGCGGATCAGGTATCTCGGCGACGTGGCCATGCTCGACGACCACGGCGGCTTCGTGCACACCCACGATCCGACCCCGATGGAGGCCATGATCGCCGCGCTGGAGGAGCGGCCCGACCTGGTCGTGGCCGACCACGGCTGGGCCGGCGCGGCGGGCGAGGCCGGACTGCCCACCGTCGGGTTCGCCGACAGCAACGATCCGGCGCTCTTCGTCGGCGAGGCCGAGGGCAAGATCCAGGTTACGGTCCCGCTGGATGACAATGTGTTGCCGCGTTATTACGATCCGTTGACCGCCTACCTCGTCTCAAGGGTCACGCGAGCCATGTGAGTCGCGTTCTGACCCATTACGGCCCTCCCTATACCAGTTTTTCGCGCCTGCATTCCGCCTGCCTCGGGGCCCCTTTGCCAACTTTTTCAAGATCGTGGGCGACTCTTATGGGAAGGCAGTTGGTCCGTTCCAGGCAGTACGGCGAGGGCACGACCCGGCTGCTGGCCAGCGATTTTCTTGATGTAGCTGACACAGGACTCCGAAGACTGATGAACTAGGGGGTTTGCGCGCCCGGAGTCCGGACTTACGCTGACGGCAGTACACGTGCGTGAGCGATGGCACCAGTGGGGATAACCCGGATACACGTGCGGAAGAGGCGTCCGATGGGTGCAGGCGAAAGACCTCTCAGCGAGGTGAAGTTCCTGACCGTGGCCGAGGTTGCCACGGTCATGCGGGTGTCCAAGATGACTGTGTACCGGCTCGTGCACTCGGGCGAGCTGCCGGCCATCCGGGTCGGCCGCTCATTCAGAGTGCCCGAGCAGGCGGTCCACGACTATCTGAGGGATGCCTACATCGAGGCGGGTTGAAGCGGCCAGGGCGACCGTCCACCGCTTCACTAGGGTAGTGACATGGTGACACTGTGTCACGAGTGTAGTCTCCCGGGGTCCCCCCAGGGGCGATCCACCACGGATCGCCGGTAGGCTGTTGGGCCGGTGTGCTTCTCCGCACGCCGAACCAGCATCTACCAAGACCTGGGGGTCCCGTGGGCTCTGTCATCAAGAAGCGCCGCAAGCGCATGGCGAAGAAGAAGCACCGCAAGCTTCTGAAGAAGACCCGCATCCAGCGGCGTAACAAGAAGTAGACGCGGGATCTGCGAGGCGCCGATGAGCCATACCGTGCTCGTCACCGGAGTCGCCCGCCACATCGGCGCTCGAGTGGCGAGCGTCCTCGCGGCCGACCCGGAAGTCGACCGGGTGATCGGGGTGGACACCGTGCCACCGCCTTCGCTCGGGCGAGACGGCGGCGCGCCGCTCAGCCGGATCGAGTTCGTCCGGGTCGATCTGCGCAGCCCTGACATCGCGCAGGTGATCACGGCCGCGGACGTCGACACGGTGGTGCATGTCAGCCTGGTGAGTTCCCCAGCGGGGAGCCGGGTCTACATGAAAGAGCACAATGTCATCGGCACCATGCAGTTGCTCGGTGCCTGCCAGCGCTCCGGGCTGGTGCGGCGCGTCGTCGTGCGTTCCACCGCGGCCGTCTACGGGTCCTCACCGCACGACCCGGCCGTGTTCACCGAGGACGCGGAGCCGCACGAGGTGCCGAGCCACGGCTACGCCAAGGACGCAGTGGAGGTCGAAGGTTACGTGCGGGGCTTCGCGCGCCGCCGCCCCGACGTCACCGTCACCACACTGCGCTTCGCCAACTTCATGGGCCCAGGCGTCGACTCGCCGCTGACCCGCTACTTCACCCAGCCGGTGCTGCCGACGGTGTTCGGCTACGACCCCCGGCTGCAGTTCGTCCACGAGGACGACGGGGTGGAGGTGCTCAGGCGGGTGGCCACCGAGGACCATCCGGGCACGTACAACGTGGCGGGCGAGGGCGTGCTCTACCTGTCGCAGTGTGTGCGCAGGGCGGGCAGGCTCTCGCTCCCCATCCCCTCACAGGCGTTCCGGCTCCTCGGCGACATCGCCAGGGGCACCGGCGTGGCCGACTTCTCGCCCGAGCAGCTGCGGCTGCTGTGCCACGGCCGCGTCGTGGACATCGCGAGCCTGACCGCCGAGCTGGGCTGGCAGCCGAAGTTCACCACGCAGGCCGCCTTCGACGACTTCCTGCGCACCCGCGGCCTGGCCGGGGGCGTGCCCGACACCCTGGCCGACTGGCTCTCACCGTCGTCCTGGCGGGCCGACTGAGGCACTCCCCGTCCGAGTCCGCCCCTCCGATGTGATGGACTGGAGGGTGTAAGGAGCGAGGCGGAGCGAGAAGGTGGCCGAGTGAGATGACCGATCCATCGCACGACGCCACGGTAATCCCGATCACCGCGGCCAGGAGCCGATCCGCCCGCGCGGTGCCCGACCCGGCCGTCTCCGACGAGCGGCTGTCCGAGGTCCTCGCCTTCCTGCGCCGCAGGGTCACCGGCGACTACGACGTGGACGAGTTCGGCTTCGACGCCGAGCTGACCGACAAGGTGCTGCTGGAGATCATCCGGCCGCTCTACCGGCACTGGTTCCGGGTGGACGTCAACGGGTTGGGGAACGTCCCGGCCGAGGGCGGCGCGCTCGTCGTCGCCAACCACTCGGGCACGCTCCCGCTCGACGCGCTGATGCTCCAGGTCGCCCTGCACGACGAGGCCCACCGGGCGATCCGGCTCCTCGGCGCCGACCTGGTCTACCGGCTCCCGGTGCTCAGCCAACTGTCCCGCAAGACCGGCCACACCCTGGCCTGCCCGGAGGACGCCGACCGCCTGCTGCGCAAGGGCGAGCTGGTCGGGGTGTTCCCCGAGGGGTTCAAGGGTGTCGGCAAGCCCTTCTCCGAGCGCTACAAGCTGCAACGCTTCGGCCGCGGCGGCTTCGTGGCCTCCGCGATCGAGGCCGGGGTGCCGATCGTGCCGTGCGCCATCGTGGGCGCCGAGGAGATCTATCCCAAGCTCGGCGACCTGCGCTTCCTGGCACGCACGTTCGGCCTGCCGTACCTGCCGATCACGCCGCTCTTCCCGTGGCTCGGGCCGCTCGGGCTGCTGCCGCTGCCGTCCAAGTGGGTGATCGGGTTCGGCGAGCCGATCCGCACCGACGAGTACGACCCCGCGGCGGCCGACGATCCGGTGACGGTCTTCAACCTGACCGACCACATCCGCGAGATCATCCAGCAGCAGCTCAACGAGCTCCGGCTGCGCCGCGGCCACGCCTTCCCGCCGTTCTTCTGAGCCTTCCCGCAAGCCCCCGGCGAGGGCGTCAGCGGCTCGCGGTGAGGGAGACGGCGAGGCCGGCGAGGACCGTGCCCATGGCGTAGCGCTGGGCTTTCAGCCAGGACGGGCGGCGGGACAGGAAACCGGCGACCGCTCCGGCGGTGAGGACGAAGCCGGCGTTGAAGGTGAGCGCCACGGCGATCTGGACGCAGCCGAGCAGCAGGCTCTGCGCGGCGACGTTCCCCCGGGCGGGATCGACGAACTGCGGCAGCAGCGACACATAGAGGATCGCGATCTTCGGGTTGAGCAGGTTGGTGACCAGGCCCATCGTGAACAGCCGGCGCGGGCGGTCCACCGGCAGGCCCTGGGCGGCGAACACCGACGTGCCGCCCGGCCGTACCGCCGTCCAGGCCAGCCAGAGCAGGTAGGCCGCCCCGGCGAGCCTGATGGCGTCGTAGGCGAACGGGACCAGGGTGAACACCGCGGAGACGCCGGTCGCCGCGGCCGTCATGTAGACGAGGAACCCGCAGGCGACGCCGGCCAGTGAGACGAGGCCGGCCCGCCGTCCCTGCGTGATGGACCGGGAGACGAGATAGATCATGTTCGGCCCGGGGGTGAGCACCATGGCGAGCGCCACCGTGGCCATCCCCGCCGCGGCACCGAGACTGATCACGACGGCCGCCGGCGGGTCTGGGACATGAGCACGGAGTCCTCCTGGGAGTCGGGACCGCGCCGGCCCCGAGAGCTGCTCGGCGGTCGCGGACGGGTGCAGGCTCACCGTAGGGGTGGGCTGGGCGGGGTGTCCTGGTCCACTTCGGGGATACTGGACCGATGACGGCGGCGGATGCCCGGGGCTTCACGGCGCGGCTGGGCGAGTGGCGCGGGGAGCGGCACGGCCTGGCCGGGGCGCTGGCCGAGGCGATCCGCGAGGCCGTGCTCGACGGGCGGGTGCCGGTCGGCAGCCCGCTGCCCGCCGAGCGCGCGCTCGCCGAGGCCCTGGGGGTGAGCCGGGGGACCGTGGTGGCGGGGCTGGCGCGGCTGCGCGAGGACGGCTGGGTCCGGACCCGGCACGGCGGCGGCAGCGTCGTACGGCTGCCCGCGCGGCTCACCGAGGGCACCACGCCGTGGTCCCGGGACCACGGCATCGGAGTGGACCTCACCGACGCGGTGACCGCCGCCCCGCACGACGCCTACCGGGAGGCGCTGGCCCGCGCCGCCGAGCGGCTGCCGCCGCTGCTGGTCGGGTCGGGGCTGCCCACGCCCGGCCTGCCGGTGCTGCGCGAGCTGCTCGCCGAGCGTTACACCCGTCAGGGGCTGGCCACCCGGCCCGAGCAGATCCTCATCACCTCCGGCGCGAGGGCGGCGCTCACCCTGCTGATGGACCGCTTCCACGACCGGCGCAGGGCGGTCGCCGTGGAGAACCCGACCTTCCACGGCGCGCTGGCCCTGCTGCGCGCGCGGCGGGCGAGGCACCTCACCGTGCCGGTCACCGCCCAGGGATGGGACCTCGACCGGCTGGCCGAGGTCATGGCCTCGGGCCAGGCCGCGATGGCGTACCTCGTCCCCGACTTCCACAACCCCACGGGCGCCCTCATGTCCCGCGAGGACCGCGGCAGGGTCCTCGACCTCGCCCGCCGGCACGAGGTGACCGTCGTCGCCGACGAGACCATGCGCGACCTCGACCTCCGCCCCGACGCCGAGCGCCGCGCGTGCCCGCCGCTCGGGGGAGCGGGGATCGTCGTCGTCGGGTCGGTCGGCAAGATGTTCTGGAGCGGGCTGCGGGTGGGATGGATCCGGGCGGCCACGGCCGGGCAGGTGCGGGAGTTGCAGCTCAACCCCTTGCAGACGCAGCTGTCGCCGCCGCCGCTGGAGCAGCTCGTCGCCCACGAGCTGCTCCAGGACGCCGAGCGGGTCCTCGCCGGCCGCCGCGCCCTGCTGCGGGCGCAGCGCGACCATCTGAGCGCCCTGCTCACCGGCTCGGACGAGTGGACGCACACGGTCCCCGCCGGCGGCCTCACCCTCTGGCTGCGGCTGCGCCGCCCGTCCGCCGAGCCCCTGGTACGGCAGGCCGCGCGGCTGGGCCTCACCCTCGCGCCCGGCCCGAACTTCTCGGCCGACCGCACCCACGCCCGTTACCTGCGGCTGCCCTTCACCCCGTCCGCCGACGTCCTGGACCGGGCGGTGGCCCTGCTCCGCGAGGCCGCCGCGGCCTGCCCGTAGCCCTCACCGGCCGACCGGAGAAAAGCGGACGCCGACCGGCTCCGGGGGACGGAGCCGGTCGGCGTGCGCGCGGAGGGGGTTACTTCTTCTTGGGGACGAGCAGGCGGATGTCGGTGACGCTCGCGCTGCCCTCGTACACGTTGGTGTAGAGGTCGCCGATCACGAAGTAGTCGGGGTAGGCGGAGCCGGCGGGCCACTGGTCGGGCCAGGTGGTGCTGCCGTTCTTGTCGTTCTGGACCAGGTTGTTGTTGAACCGGCCGTCGTATTCCTCCGGCTTGACGTTGTAGTGCCAGATGGGCGCGTTGTTCACGATGAACGGCCGGTGGAAGCGCAGCGTCTTCTGGCCCACCCGGGCGAAGTTGCCGCTGGCCTCCAGCGTGTAGCCGGTGTCGTCACGCTCGATGGCGAACGTGTAGAACTCGTTCGGCATCAGCTCGGGCTGGAGCTCGGCCGCCGAGGAGAGCTGCTGCTCGGCGACGCCGCCGGAGCAGCTCGTCATGAACCACTGCGAGTTGCCTGCCAGGCCGCCCTGGCCCGGCCGCCAGTTCGGCAGGCCGCTGATCCACATGTTGACGGTGTTGAAGCTGCTGTCGCGGTAGTTGTAGTAGGTGTTGGTGTTGGAGTCGCAGACCCGGCCGCCGGTGCCGGTGCCGACGCGGTCCGGGTGCTGGGAGAAGGAGTCCATCAGGACCTTGCGCCGGTAGTGCCAGAAGTGGTTGTTACGCGGCGCCGGGTTGGCGAAGTCCACGATCGACAGGAAGTGGAAGCCGTTGTACCCGTACCGGCCCTCGCGCACGTCCTGCCACTCGCAGTAGGGCGCCGACGCGTCGCCTTCCCAGCCGGGGCTGTTGGACCCCTCGCCCCACGGGTGCTGGGTCTTGCAGCCGTCGGTGCTGTAACCGTTGATCTTGCCGTCGTACTCGATGGTGCCGTTGCGCTTGCCGCCGAAGTCGATGGTCTTCAGCTTGTACTCGATGCGGTAGTTGTCGGGCAGCGCCTTGGTGGGCCGGAAGATGGCGCCACCGGTGTGGTCGGGCACCTTCAGCTCGGCCACCGGGCCACCCTTGATCACCTTCCGGTCGATGGAAGGCGGGTTCTCCAGCTTGCCGTCCTTGTTCCAGTCACGGGCGGACAGCGAAGCGGTGAGCCAGCCGTCCTTGCCGACCGTGAATTCCTTGCGATACGTGTCGAAGGACTCAAAGGCGTCGTTCCACGCCTGGCCGTAGTCGTTCTGATACCAGAGGCCGGCGTCGTCCATGATGGTGTCGAAAGGCTGCGAGTAGTCCTCGCGGACCCACTGCGCCCCCCGTTCGTTGAGCGGCTTGGCGAAATTCTCCGAATACAGGACTTTCCACTTGACCTTGTCGGGCTTGGCGGCCTGCGCCGCGGGGGCGCCGGCGGCGAACGTCGCCATCGCCACCGCGCCCGCGACAACGGCCGCCAGCGCGCCGCGCCGGGCAATCCTGCCGGTGTTTCTGGACCTTCGGGTGTTTTCGGACACGGTCGAGCCCCTTCACGACACAGGTTGAACAGGGAGATGAGGGATGGGGATGAGAAAGGTTCGAAGGGGCCCCGGTTACCGGACCAGGCCCGTCAGAAGTCGCCGTTCGGGTCGAAGTACTGCCCGGCGTTCTCCTTGGTGATGCGCGGCGAGGGGACCACGGTGTCCTTCTCGACCTGGGCGCCGCCCAGGATCTCGACCGCCCGGTCCAGGCCCTTGCTGCCGATCACGTCGGCGTCGTTGAGGCCGGTGACGACGTAGTTGGTGCCGTCCATGATCGCCTTGAGCGCCTCGTTCTGGCCGTCGACGCCGGCGACGATGATCTGCTTCTCCTTGCCCGCGTCCGCGATGGCGCGCTGGGCGCCGAGGCACATCGCGTCGTTCTCGCAGAAGACCGCGGCGAGGTCGGGGTGGCTGGCGAGCAGGCTCTCCATCACCGACAGACCGCCGTCGGAGCCCCAGTTGCCGAAGTCGGGGGCCTCGACGAGGGTGATGCCCGAGGTGGTGGACAGCACCGACTTGACGCCCTCGGTGCGGGCCAGCCCGATGCTGTTGTCGGCCGGGCCGCCCTTGATGATGGCCACCTTGCCGCCGTCGGGCAGCGCCTGGGCGAGGAACTCGCCGTTCTGCTTGCCGATCGCCTCGTTGTCCGGGCCGATCCAGCTCGTGTACTCGCCGGTCTGGAACTTCCGGTCCACCAGCACGACGGGCTTGCCCGCCTGCTTCAGGGAGTTCAGCACGGCCGGCGCGGACTCCAGCGGCCCGCCGGAGATGATGACCCCGTCCACGTTCTTGCTGAGCAGGTCCTCGACGTTGGAGGCGAGCTTGGCCGCGTCGCCGTTGGCGTCGGTGCTGATGACGGTGACGTTGCCCTTCTTCGCGGCCTGGGCGGCGATGGCCTTGTCCATGCCGCTGAAGTAGGGGCCGCTGAGGGTGAAGTTGGCCACGCCGATGGTGTAGCCGTCAGCCTTCGCCGTGTCGCCGCCGGCGCCGGTGTCCGAGCCGGAGGAGCAGGCGGCCAGGCCGACAACCAGTAAACCGGCGGTGAGGAGGCCGCGGAGCTTGGTGGCGTTCATCAGGTACTCCTAGGTGTGCGTTGGACGAGGATGACCGCGATGATGATCAATCCCTTGAGAACCTGCTGCCAGAAGCTCTGCACGCCGTACAGGTTGAGCAGGTTGTTGATCAGGACCAGGACGAGGACGCCGCCGAAGGTGGCGCGGACCGAGCCGCGGCCGCCGGCCAGGCTGGCCCCGCCGATGACGCAGGCGGCGATCGCGTCGAGTTCGAAGGCCACGCCGACGCTGGGCTGGGCGATGCCCACCCGGCTGGCCAGGATGACCCCGGCGAGCCCGGCGCACGCGCCGCTGATGGCGTAGGCGAGGATGACGTGCCTGCGCACGTTGATGCCGGCCAGCCGTACAGTCTCCGCGTTGCCGCCGATGGCGATGATCGAGCGGCCGGCCGGGGTGCGGCTGAGGAAGACCCCGCCCGCCACGAAGACGACCAGCATGATCAGCGTGCTGACCGGGATCGGGCCGAGCAGCGCCGAGCCGAGGGTGAAGAACGCCGGGTCCTCCGGGGCGATCGGCACCTCGGAGTAGACGAAGGCCAGGCCGCGGACGGTGGTCAGCGAGGCCAGCGTCACCACGAAGGGGGCGAGTGCGAAGCGGGCCACCAGGGTGCCGTTGACCAGGCCGGCGGCGAGGCCGGCGATGATCCCGACGCCCATCGCGACCGGGATCGGCAGCCCGGACACCAGCCCGGCGGTGAGGATCCCGGACAGCGCCACCACCGAGCCGACGGACAGGTCGATGCCGCCGGTGAGGATGACCACCAGCATGCCGAAGGCCAGCAGCCCCGTGGTGACCATCTGCTTGAGCACGTTGGTGATGTTGGTCTGGGTGAGGAAGGTGTCCGACGTGGTCGCCGCGACCGCCACCAGGAGCAGGATGAGCGCGGTGAAGGCCACTTCGAGCGTCAGGTCGCGGCCTCCGACCACCAGCCGGGGGAACCGGCCGGCGGCCTTGGAGAGCTGCCCGATCATGCGTGCTGTCCCATCGAGTAGGCGAGGATCTCGTCCTCGGTCGTGCGGTCCGAGCGGAGTTCCCCGGTGATCCGGCCCTCCGCCATCACGAGCACCCGGTCGGTGGCGCCCATCACCTCGGTCAGGTCGGAGGAGATGAGCAGGACGCCGATGCCGGAGCGGGCGAGGCCGTCGATCATGCGGTAGATCTCCACCCGGGTGGCCATGTCGACGCCCCGGGTCGGCTCGTCGAGCAGCAGCACCCGCGGCTCGGCCAGCAGCCACTTGGCGAGCACCGCCTTCTGCTGGTTGCCGCCGCTGAGCCGGACCACCGGCATCGAGGCGCACTGCGGCGGCTGGATGCTCAGACGGTCGACCATCCCGGCCACGTCCCTGCGCTGGCGGCCCATGTCGATCAGCGGGCCGCGCAGCGTGGTGAGCGCGATGTTGTCGCGGACCGACATGCCGAGCACCAGGCCGCTGCGTTTGCGGTCCTCGGTGACCAGCGCCAGCCCGGCGGCGATGGCCTCGGCGGGGGAGCGGTAGGCGCCGGTGCCCGAGGTCGCGGGTTCCGCGCCGAACACGCACCGGGCCATCTCGCTGCGGCCGGAGCCGACCAGCCCGAACAGCCCGACGATCTCCCCCGCGTGCAGGGTGAAGGACACGTCCTCGAACTCGCCGCGCCGGGTCAGGCCGGTCACGGTGAGCAGGGCGTCTCCGCGTTCCTGCCGCCGGTCGGGGTAGATCTGCTCCAGCTTCCTGCCCGCCATGCGGCGGATCAGATCGTCCTCGCTGGTCCTGGCCGGCTCGGTGGTCTCGATCACCTTGCCGTCCTTGATCACGACGATCGAGTCGGCGAGTTCCAGGATCTCGGCGAGGCGGTGCGAGACGTAGATGACCAGCACGCCGCGTTCCCGCAGCCGCCGGATCAGCGCGAACAGCGATTCGAGGTCGCTGCCCGCGAGCACCGCGGACGGCTCGTCCAGCACCAGCACCCGGGGTTCGGTGACCAGCGCCTTGGCGATCTCCACCATCTGCTGGCGGGCCACGGTGAGCCTGCCCGCCTTGGTGCGCGGGTCGATCGCGCCGAAGCCGATCGACTCCAGCAGCTCCCGGGCGCGGGCGTGCGCCGCGGACCAGTCGATCAGCCCGCGCTTCCTGGGGAAGTCGCCCATCAGCAGGTTCTCGGTGACCGACAGCTCCGGCACCAGGGTCAGCTCCTGGTAGACGGTTCTGACCCCCTTGTCGTGCGCGTCGTGCGGCGAGCGCAGTTCGACCCGCTCGCCGTCCATCCACATCTCGCCGGAGCTCATCGGCTGGGCGCCGGCGAGGATCTTGATGAGGGTGGACTTCCCGGCGCCGTTCGCGCCGACCACGGCGAGCACCTCGCCCTGGCGGCCCTGGAGGTCCACGCCGTGCAGCACCTCGACACCGCCGTAGTCCTTGCGGACATCGCGCAGTTCGAGGATCATCCGAACGCCTCCATGACCACGATCGTCTTCTGCCGGGTGAAGTCGAGCACGGTCTCGTGCACGCCCTCCCGGTAGCCGCCGGTGTCCTTGGTGCCGCCGAAGGGCAGGTTCTCCGCCCGCAGCGCGGTGGAGCCGTTGACGATCACGCCGCCCACGTCCAGCCGGCTCGCGATGGTGAAGGCCCGTGACACGTCCCGGGTGAAGACCGCCGCGTGCAGGCCGTACGGTGACTCGTTGGCCATCCGGACCGCCTCCATCGGGTCGGCGAACCGCGCCACCGGGGCCACCGGGCCGAAGATCTCCTCGGCGAGGGCCGGGCTGTCCGCCGGGACGTCCACCAGGACGGCGGGGTCCACGAACGCGCCGCGCCTGCCGCCTCCCGCCGCCAGCCGGGCGCCGTCCGCGACCAGGCGGCCCACCGCCGCCTCGACCCGCTCGGCCGACTCCTCGCTGATCAGCGGGCCGACGTCGGTGGACTCCAGCAACTGGTCACCCACCGAGAGCTTGCTGGTCTGGTCGAGCAGCGCGTCGACGAACGCGTCGTGCACGCCGTCCTGCACGTAGACCCGCTTGACCGCGCAGCAGATCTGCCCGTTGCCGCGGGCCAGCCGGCCGAGCACGACCGCCTGGGCGGCCTCCGCCACGTCGGCGTCGTCGCACACGATGAGCGCGTCGTTCCCGCCGAGTTCGAGGAAGACCTTCTTCAGCGTGCCGGACGCCCTGCGGGCCAGTTCCCGGCCCGCCGTGGTGCTGCCGGTGAGGCTCACCGCGGCGATCCCGGGGAGGTCGGCGAGGGCCTGGGAGACCGGCACGCCGCCGGTGACCACCTGGTGGGCCCGCTCGGGCACGCCCGCCTGGGCGACCAGCTCGGCGACCCTGAGCAGCGCCAGGGGGCAGCGCGCGGGCGGCTGGACCACCACGGCGTTCCCCGCCGCGAGCGCCGCGGCGGCCTTGTGCGCGTAGAGCTCCACCGGGTAGTTGAACGGCACCAGCGCGGCCACCACGCCGAGCGGTTCGCGGATCGTCACCGCGAGGTGGCGCTCCAGGCCGGGTACGGCGTCCAGCGGGATCTGCCGGCCGAACAGCCGGGTCGCCTCGCTGGCGTAGCCGCGGAAGATGCGGATCGCGGCCTCGACCTCGCCGCGGGTCTGCGGGAGGGGCTTGCCGTTCTCGGCCGCGAGGAGGCGGGCGAGGTCGTCGGTCTCCGCCTCGATCAGGTCGGCGATCCGGCGCAGCAGGGCCTCCCTGGCGTGCGCCGGCATCGCGGCCATCTCCCGCTGGCCGTGCTGCGCGGCGGCGACCACGGCGGCCACGCGCTCCTCGCCCGCGGACTCGACCTCGCCGAGCCGCTCGCCGGTGCCGGGGTTGCGGACGGTGATGGTGGACATCGCTATCGCTCCTTCTTCGGGGTGCCCGTGTAGCCGATCCGGCGGCCGATGTCGGCGGCCATGGTGATCGCGGTGGACGCGATCCGGTGGCAGTCCGCCACGGAGAAACGGGTGGCGGGGGCGGACACGCTGAACGCCGCCACCGGGCTGCCCTCGGTGTTCAGGATGGGCACGCCGACGCAGCGCACCCCCTCCTCGTTCTCCTCGTCGTCGATCGCGAAGCCCTGGCGCCGCACCCGGTCCAGCTCCGCGAGCAGGTCCTGCCCGGTGAGCGTGTGCGGGGTGCGGCGTTCCTGGACGGCGGCGGCCAGGATGGCCTCGGTGGTCGCCGTGTCGAGCAGGGCGAGGATGACCTTGCCCATCGACGTGCAGTGCATGGGCACCCGGCTGCCGATGTGCGAGACCAGCCGGACCGATTTGGCGCTCTCCACCTTGTCCACGTAGACGATCTGGTCGCCGACGCGGATGCCGAGGTGCACCGTCTCGCCGCTGAGTTCGACCAGCTCGGTCAGGTACGGCCGGGCCGCCGCGCGCAGTCCGTCCTCTTCGAGGTATCGGCCGGCCAGCGTGATCAGCGATACGCCCAGGTGGTAGGCGCCCGCGGCGTCACGTTCCAGGACGCCGAGTTCGAGCAGCGAGGTGATGTAGCGATGGGCGGTGCTGACGGCGACGTTGGCACGTCCCGCGAGTTCGCGAAGGGTGATTCCGTTCCTGCCCGCCGCGGAAACGGCGCCGATCAACTCGAACGCCTTATCCACGCTGGACGATTTACTGCCGCTCTTCATTCGAGTTACTCGAATCTTTTTCCGTTTCTTGGCGAGATGCCGTGATATTTACACCGGATTTCTGCCCTGTCAACACTCATTTCGGTCACGTGAACAGTGGTGAGTGAGTGCCCGCAAAACGGCTACCTGCGGAAACGGAAAAAAACTTACAGTGACTGTATGTTTCGGACCCGGGTCGCGGGCGGAGGGCAGCCGGTCACCCTCCGCCCGCGAGCGGTGTCAGAACGCGATGTCCCGCCAGGATCGGACCTCGCCGGCGGGCAGCGCCCGGGGCAGGATCGCCATCCGGTCCACCCCGCCGGTGAGCCGCTGGCCGCCGTTCTGGTCCACGGCGAAGCGCAGCGGACGCGCGGCGCAGGCGTTGATGCCGTCGGCGGCGGCGCTGCCGCCGCCCAGCCGCGTCCCGTCCACGTAGACGTCGATCGTCCCCTGCGCGGTCATGGTGACCACCAGGTCGAGGTAACGGCCGGTGGGCAGGACGGCGTTCGTCGTGACGTTGCGCCCGGCGCCGATGAAGCGCACGTTGCCCGACGGCGTCACGTCGATGATGATCCCGTCGGTGCCCGGGTTGCCGGACGGCTGGGAGTCGAACAGCCGCCGGTACCCGCTGCCGCCGATCTTGACCTCGGCCGCGAAGGTGGCCTCGCGCAGGAACCCGAGCGTCGTCGTGCCGCTGGACAGGTAGTTCGAGCCGTTCAGCACCAGGCCGCTGCCGGTGGGCGCGCCGGACTCGTAGGAGGCGCCGCCGGTGATCGTGGCCGGCCGGCCGCTGCCCGAGGCGTCCGCGACCGAGGTGCCGGAGGACGGGTCCCAGGCGACGACCGCGCGGTCGGCCGGGGGCACCGCGCACGGCGTGGTCGGACCGCCGCCCTGGCCGGTGATCGTGTAGGTCTTGCCCGCCTGGCCGGTCCAGGTGAGCGTGTCACCGCTGCGGGTCGCGCTCACCGTGGCGCCCTGCTCGTCGCGGATCTGGTAGGTACCGGAGATCAGCCCGGAGCGCACCTTGAGCTGGCCGGACTTGCCGGGCTTCACGGTGATCCGCTCCCCGGCGCGGTTGCGCCAGGCGGCGTCCACGGTCACGTCGCCCCGGGCGCGCAGCCCGGTGACCGAGCCGGTCGGCCAGGCGGCCGGCAGCGCGGGCAGCACGTGGATGGTGTCATGCTGGCTCTGCAGCAGCATCTCGGCGACCCCGGAGGTGGCGCCGAAGTTGCCGTCGATCTGGAACGGCGGGTGGGTGTCCCAGAGGTTCTCCAGGGTGGAGGACTTGAGCTGCTCGCTCAGCATCTTGTGCGCGTGGTCGCCGTCCAGCAGCCGCGCCCAGAAGTTGATCTTCCACGCCTTGCTCCAGCCGGTGCCGCCGTCGCCGCGCGCGGTCAGCGAGACCTTGGCCGCCTGGGCGGCCGGGGTGCCGGTGACGATCTGCCGTCCCGGGTGCAGGGCGTAGAGGTGGGACACGTGCCGGTGGTCGTTGCTCGGGTTGTCCCAGTCGGCCTTCCACTCCTGGAGCTGGCCCCACGAGCCGATCCGGATGCCCGGGTCCAGCCGGTTCAGGGTGTTCTGCACCTCGGACTGGAAGCCGGTGTCGACGTTCAGCCGGCGGGCCGCGTCCAGGCTGTTGGTCAGCACCTCGAAGACGATCTGCTGGGACATCGAGGCGCCGGCCGAGAAGTCGCCCTGCTCCGGCGAGTAGCTCGGCGAGACGACCAGCCTGCCGTCACGCGGGTCGGTGTGCAGGTTGTCCAGCCAGAACTCCGCGGCGCCCTTCAGCACCGGGTAGGCCACGTCGCGCAGGTAGGTCAGGTCGCCGCTGAAGCGGTAGCGGTCGTACATGTGCTGGGTCAGCCAGGCGGCCGCCTCGGGGAACCAGAAGGAGCTCGCCCAGTTGTGCACGCCGGTGAAGCCGAACGGGTTCGTCTCGTTCATCACCACCCAGCCGCGCGAGCCGAACATGTCCTGCGCGGTCTTCCGCCCGGCCGGCACCATCGACTGGACGTACCGGTCGAAGGGCACCGTCGTCTCCGCGAGGTTGGTCATCTCGGCCGGCCAGTAGTTCATCTGCAGGTTGATGTTGACGTGGTAGTCGGCCGACCACGGCGGGTTGGTGGAGTTGTTCCACACCCCCTGCAGATTGGCCGGCATGGACCCCTCCCGGGAGGAGGAGATCAGCAGATAGCGGCCGTAGGCGAAGAACATCGCCTCCAGCGCCCGGTCGTTCGCCGAGCCGCCGCCGGTGTAGGCGGCGCGCAGCCGGTCGGTGGTGATCGACGGGGTCGCCTGCCCGATGTTCAGGTTCACCCGGTCGAAGAGCCGTTTGTAGTCGGTGAGGTGGGCCTGCCGCAGCGCGTCGAAGCTCTGCCCCGCCGCCTGGTTCACCGCGTTGGTCACCTTGGACTGCGGGTCCGCGCCCCGGTAGGAGGGGTAGGTGGGCGCGTAGTCGGTGCCCGCCGACATGACGAACATCGCGCTGTTCGCGTTGCTCACCGTGATCCGGTCCCCGGCGTCCGTACGGCTGCCGCCCTGGGTGATCACCTGGATCTGGGACTCGAACCGCATGCCGTTGTCGGCCAGCGTGCCCCTGATCCGCAGCCGGCCGTTGGAGACCGTCACCTGCTTGTCGTTGCGCGGGGACGACGTGCGCAGGGTGAAGGACACCCGGCCCGTCTGGTTGGCCGAGATCCGGCCGACGATCACGTTGCCGGGGTAGCTGGCGAAGTACTCCCGGGTGTACTCGACGCCGCCGGCGGTGTAGCCGACCCGGGCGACCGCCTCGCGCAGGCTGAGATCCCTGCGGTAGTTCGTGGCGTTCGCGTGCCCGGTGTCCAGCCAGATGTCGCCGAAGGTCTGGTAGGAGCCGAAGCCGGTCTTGCCCTGGCCGAGCTTCGCCGCCACCGCCTCCGGGGTCATCCGGGTGTCGCGGTCGATCTGGGCCTGGACCTCGTTGATCGCGTTGGGCCGCGGCGAGGTCCAGTTGCCGAAGTTGTAGCCGGAGGCGCCGGGACCGCCGGTCCACAGCGACTTCTCGTTGAACTGGATCTGCTCGGTGCCGACCCCGCCGAAGACGCTCGCCCCGAGCGCCCCGTTGCCGATCGGCAGCGACTGGGTCTCCCAGTTGGTGGCCGGCTTGTCGTACCAGAGGGTGAGGTCGTCCACGGCGGGCAGGGCCGCCGCTGCCGCCTGGGCGGGGATGACCGGCTGACCGTACAGGCCGGCGGCGAGGACGAGCGCGGCGGCGGCTGAGGCTCGAAGTGTCCGGGACAGGCCGGTCACACGTAACCGGGGCCACGGTCGAGGGCGTGGTGACATGAACTTCCTTCCTGACCGGGGGGTGTCAGGCAAGGCGCGCGCCGCCGCGGCTTGCTGCTGTTACCTCCGGTACCGCGGTGAAGGCTGGAGGGCGCTGGTCCAGCCGCTTGACGATTTGTGCATGTCCTTGGAGGTGTTCCAAGCGTGTTTCAGGGAGATTGCGGGTTTTTTGCGATGTTTGCAGTGGGTTGGTGAGCTGTCAAGACTTGTTCTGGAGACGATAGGTAGGAGGACTCGGGGCTGTCATTTCAGTCACTGAACGTTTTAGAGCGTTCCATCGCGGTCTTCCAGGAGCTGTTTACGCAGCAGAGTGACCAGTTCGTCGTCAACTCCGAGCCGGTCCGCCGTGTAACCGCGCACCGAGCCGTAGGACGCGGTCAGGTCGGCCAGGAAGAGCCGCATGACCTCGCCCGGCGCCCTGCCGTACCCGGGCCACCTCGGCGCGCGGCCCTCGTTCCTGGCGCTCCAGTCGGCGACCAGCCCGGCCGTGGCCAGCTCGGTGAGCGCGAAGTCGGCGACGACGTCCTCCTCCGACACTCCGAGCAGGGACAGGATGAGCGCGGCCAGCAGGCCGGTGCGGTCCTTGCCGGACGCGCAGTGGAAGACCGCGGGGGCGTCACCTTCCGCCACGACCTCCAGCGCCCGCCGGATCTCGGCGGTCCCGTCGTGGGCCACCTCGCCGAAGCGGTCCGCGAGGTAGCGGCCGGGCTCGACGTCGGCGCCCAGCGCCTCCTGGTCGTAGGGCCGGTGCTCGATGCTCAGGTTGTGGTAGCCGAGGCCGTCGCTCTCGGGGATCCGGCCCCTGGCCGCGATCTCCCACGGGTAGCGCAGGTCGATCACCGTGCGCACGCCGAGGGCCAGGAAACGGTCCCAGTCCGCGCCCTGGAGCTTGGCCAGCGAGTCCGAACGGTACAGCCGCCCCCACCGCACCGTCAGGCCCGCATCGGCGGCGTAACCGCCGAGATCGCGGAAGTTGTGCACACGGGAGAACCGGATATGTCTCGTCACGGCCACACCCTAAGGCCGCCCCGGATCCATCGTCGGCGGGGAAACCGGCTAGCATCCCCCCGGCGCCCGGAGCGGCTCCCCGTCGCGAGACAATCGTCATCTCTCACTAGAAGGGACAGCCAGGCATCATGACCGACTCCAGGAACATCGGGAACCACGGGGGCAACCCGAAGTCATGGCTCGCCGTGATCACCATCCTGATCGGGTTCACCATCGGCGGCGTCGCCTTCACGATGGGACCGAACTGGGCCCTGATCTGGACGGGTGTCGGCCTCTGCGCCGTCGGCGGCGTGCTCGCCCTCGTCTTCGACATCTTCTCGGATGTGATCATCGAGGCACCGCGGGTGATGACCCCCCAGGCGCTCCCCGTCGCCGCCGAGAAGGTGGCCGACTAGCTTCTCAGGGGGAGCGGTAGTGCTTGCGGAGGGCGATGGCGGCGGCGATGCCGCCCGCCACCGCGCCCGCACCGGCCGCGATGGGCAGGCCGATCATCGTGGCCTTGCGGCCGGTGCGGTAGTCGTTGACATCCCAGCCGTGCAGTCTGGCGTGCTCGCGTAGCTCGTTGTCCGGGTTGATCGCGTGCGCGTGGCCGACCAGGGACAGCATGGGCAGGTCGTTGGCCGAGTCGCTGTAGGCGGAGCAGCGCATGAGGTCCAGCCCCTCGCGGCGGGCCAGGGCGCGGACCGCCTCGGCCTTGGCGGGGCCGTGCAGCAGGTCGCCGACGAGGCGCCCGGTGTAGACGCCGTTCTCTGTCTCGGCGACGGTGCCGAGCGCGCCGGTCAGGCCCAGCCGCCTGGCGATCACGCTGGCCAGCTCGATCGGCGTGGCGGTGACCAGCCAGACCCGCTGCCCGGCGTCGAGGTGGCCCTGGGCGAGCGCGCGGGTGCCGTTCCAGATGCGGTCGGCCATAACCTCGTCGTAGATCTCCTCGCCGAGCGAGATGACGTCGTTGACCTTAAGGCCGGCCACGAACGCGAGCGCGGTCTCCTTGGCCTCGGCGATGTGCGCGGGGTTCTCGTGGCCGCGCACCCGGAAATAAGCCTGCCCGACGGCGAACTTCAGCAGGTCACGGCTGGTGAACAGGCCCCGGGCGGCCAGGCCGCGGGCGAAGTGGTAGATCGAGGCGCCGCGCATCATCGTGTTGTCCACGTCGAAGAAGGCCGCCGCGACCGGGTCCGGCTCGGCCGGCGGCCGGTTCACGGCCGTGGCCGCCGCTACCGCGCCCGCCAGCTCGCCCGCCGTCACGGGCCCACGCCGTAGTAATAGCCGCCTCATAGCCACTCAGCTTAACCGCCGGAGTTAGCCGCGACCGGTATGTCGTGTTAGCGGCGCATGACGTCAATCTGGCGCGACGAAGCCGTCGATGTAGTTGAGGTAACCCTTGGCCTTGCGGCGGCTTTCCTCGTCCATCTTGGGCACCATCGGGGCCACCATGTTGTGCTGTTCCTCCGCGAATCGCCGCAGGCGTGACCTGGATTGCGGATCCTTCCGCTTCGCGCGCCGCAGCTTGGTGACGGCCGAGCGGGTGGTCTGCTCCATGTCCGCGAGGGTCTCGTCCACCAGCTCCCTGGACGGCTCGTGCGCCCGGGGACCGAGCAGCTCGGCGACCTCGACCGCCCGCTCGTGCGCCGCGGCGAGCTCCCGCCTGGCCTGGTCCTCGGCATCCGGGCTCAGCCTGACCAGGGCGGACTCCGCCCCGCGCTTGAGCGGGTAGAGCGTGTCCCCGGGCACGGAACGATAGGCGACCAGCGCGGTGACCATCATCACCAGCGCCATGGCGAACGCCAGGACCTGCGGGAAGATCCGCAGCCGGGGGTGCCGCCGGGACGCGGCCGGCCGGTCGGCGCCGGGTTGTCCGGGCTCCTCTCGCTCCTCGGCGTACACGCTGAGCAGATCGCCGCGGAGCCGGGCACGGAACTCCGGGCGCGGCCCGCCGCTCATCCGGGATCCGAGATCGCTGAGCTGCCCGGTGAGCCGGGCGTGGGCGCGACGTGCGGCGGCGTGACGCCGCAACATGGGTCGCCACCTACGCATGCCCGCTCCCTGCCGCCCCCGAGTGATGATTTTCCGGTGTTGTCACTTGCCTAACGACAGGTTGCCCCGCGAGGTTACGTGCTCCACCCGGATCGCCGGGCGGACCCGCACCGGTGGCCGGACCGGTGGCGTCGTCAATGCAGGTCCCCGCGCAGCGCGCGGGCCAGGGCGCGGGTCGCCCGGAACTGTAATGCCTTGATCGCACCGCTCTTCTTGCCCATGATGAACGCCGTCTCGGCCAGCGTCATGCCGTGCAGGAAGCGCAGCACCACGCACTCCTGCTGCTCGGGGTTGAGCTCCCGTACGGCACGCAGCACCCGGTCGTTGATCATCGCGGTGACCACGGCGTTCTCCGGGATGTGCGGGCCGTCGAGCGGGATGTCGAGCACCTGCGCGGTGGGCACCTCCAGCCGGTAGCGGCCGGACTTGAAATGGTCGGTCACGAGATTCCTGGCGATGGTCACGAGCCAGGCCCCGAAGTCACGCCCCTGCCAGGTGAAGTCCGCGATCCGGCGAAGCGCGCGGAGGAAGGTCTCGCTCGTGAGATCCTCGGCGAGCGCGTGTGAGCCCACGCGGAAGTAGACGTAGCGGTAGACCAGGTCGAGATACCGGTCATAGAGCGTTCCGAACGCGTCGGCGTCGCCGGTCTTGGCGCGCAGCACCAGCGTCCTCAGGTCGTCGTCGTCGGACGTGGCGACGTCGTGATGGACCGCGAGCTCGTTCGCCCGCGGCGACCGTGCCACTCCGGCCGACGCGGAAGGGAGAAGTCCGGCGAACGGCCAGGTATTCGGCATCCGGTGTCCCTCGGGAGGAAGGGGCTGCGTGCGAACACTCTAGAAACGATATCGAAATTTCACAATCTGCTTGGCCCACGTCATGACATGCCGTAACCGGCGGATACGGTGTGGACCGGCTTGACCGGCGGCGGGAGTCCTGACATCCGCTACCGGGTTGAGGGGAATGTCCGGCAGCATGGGAGGCACCATGGAAGTCCTCGTCGCCGTCCTCGCATTCGCCGGAGCTCTGCTCGCCGCCATCGCCACCGGTGCTCTCATCGGCCGGCTCCGCAGCGAGCCGACAGGCTGGCTGGGCGCCTGGAGCGTTTCGACCGCGGCGCTGTGCCTGTCATTGGGCGTGGCGGCCACCGGCACCCTGGTCGGGTTCGGCCCGACCACGTTCCGGCTGTACCAGCTGACCGGCGCCCTGATCGCACCCCTGTGGCTCTCGATGGGCGTGCTCCAGCTGCTGGCCAAGAAGACGCCGGTGAAATTCCTCACATGGCTGTGGGGCGGCGCTCTCACCCTGGTCGGCGCGGTCATCCTGATCGCCGACCCGGTCAACGGCCCGTTCACCACCTCCCTCCCGCTCGGGCCCGGCCACTGGGGCACCTTCCCGGGTTACCTGCTCGCCGTGACGCATATGATCACTGTGATCATCCTGGTCGCCGGGCTGGTCATCGCGGTGCTGCGGTTCCGCGAGGGTGACGAGTACGACGCCGACAACATGCACGCCGCGCTGGTGCTCGGCCCGGTCGGCCTCGCCCTGGTGGCCGCGGTCCGCTTCAGCGTGCCGGGGATCTTCGTGGTGACCCTGCTCACGGCGGGCGCCGCCGGGATCTGGTACGTCATGCTCCGCCCGCTGGCGCCGTACGAGGACGACGACGAGGAAGAGCAGGAGCAGCAGATCGACGACTACGACCGCCGCCCCTCCCGCCGCGCGGAGGCCGAGCCGCCGCGGCGCGGAGCGCGGGAGCGCGCCGGCGCCGCCGCCGACTTCGGCATGGAGCGGGGCCCCGAGCGCGGTCCGGAGCGTGGCCAGGAGCGCGGCCAGGAACGCGGGCAGGAGCGCGGTTCCGAGCGTGGTGCGCCGCCCCGGCCCGGGCAGGGGCAGCCCGGCAGGCAGGGCGGCGGGCGGCCGGGACAGCGGCGCTCCGGGCTCGGTGACCTCGTGGCCGAGTACCGCGCGGGGGAGCAGGAGGTCGACTACGCGGCGCGGATGCAGCCGCGCACCGACGACCCCTTCCCCGGCCAGCAGCAGGAGCCGCGCCGCGCGCGCGGCGAGGACCGGCGGCAGCGCGAGTCCGCCGCGTTCCGTGACGCCGACCCGTTCGGCGGCCCGGCCACCGGCTACATCATGGACGCCGACGTGGCGCAGTACGGCCTGCCCGAGGGCACCCGCGGCCGCCGCGACCCGGCCCACGACCTGTCCAGGGACCCGGCCAGGGACCTGTCCAGGGACCCGACGAGGGACCCGGGCCGTCCGGATGGCCGGCCCGACCTGGGCGGGCCGCCGCGCGGCGGCAGGCATGGCGACACCGGCGCCCACCAGCGCCCGGACGGCAGGCGCGGCAGGGCCCCCGAGCAGGAGTTCGGGATGCCCGGCGGCGGCCGGTACCCGGGCGGCGAGACGCCGGGCTACGGCGGCGGCCCGCAGGGCGGCGGCAGGCCCGCGCCCGGCATCTACGGCCTGCTGACCGTCTTCACGCTGATGGACGGCGCGGGCGACGCGTTCGACCGGCTGGCCGAGGAGACCGTCGAGGGGGTGCGCAGGGGCGAGCCGGACAGCCTGATCTACTCCTGCCATTCGGTGAAGTCGGCCCCGTTGCAGCGCATCGTCTACGAGATCTACCGGGACGAGATGGCCTACCACCACCACCAGCGGCAGCCGCATGTGGAGCGCTTCGTCGCGGAGCGGCAGCCCCTGGTGCTGGCCACCAATGTGATCGAACTCACCCTCAGCGCCGCCAAGGTGCAGCCGCTCCCGACGTACCAGATCTAGCCCGGCTCACCCGGGCCCGGCCGGGCCTAGGAGGACAGGGCGGCGCGTAGCCGGGTCTCGTCCACCCGCCAGAAATCGTGCTGCACGCCGTCGATCAGGGTGACCGGGATCATCTCCCAGTATTCCTCCTGGTCCCGCTCCGACTGGGTGATGTCCCGCTCCTCCCACGGGACGCCCAGCTCGCCGGCCACCCGGGCGATGACGGCGCGGGCGTCGTCGCAGAGGTGGCAGCCGGGCTTGCCCAGCAGCGTGATGCGGTGCGTCGGGGGCGTGGGCGTGGTCATGGCGTCACGGTATCCCAGGATGCTCTTCACTTTGTGCATGTGTTCACAAAGGGATTAACCTGGAAGGCAGAGTCCTCATCTCGATATCCGTCGCATCCGTGATCGCGGCCGTGCCGCGTCGGACGCCCGTCCCCTGGAGTTCCGGCACGTGATCCGCCGCCTACCGCAAGCCCGAGACCGCGGCATCCCCGAGGCGACCGTCGCCCGGCTGCCGCTGTATCTGCGGGCCCTCACGGGTATGACCGAGCGAGGCGTGGCCACTGTGAGCTCGGAAGACCTCGCCCTAGCGGCCGGGGTCAACTCGGCCAAGCTCCGCAAGGACCTGTCCCATCTGGGCTCCTACGGTACCCGCGGCGTCGGCTACGACGTCGAATACCTGATCTACCAGATCTCCCGGGAGCTGGGCCTCACCCAGGACTGGGCGGTCGCCATCATCGGAGTCGGTAACCTTGGCCGGGCGCTCGCCAACTACGGCGGTTTCGTCTCGCGGGGCTTCAGGATCGCCGCCCTGCTCGACGCCGACCCCGAAATCGTGGGCGACCGCATAGCCGGATTGAATGTTGAGCACATCGACGAATTGGAAGCCGTGATGGCGCGGCGGGGAGTGTCGATCGTGGTGATCGCGACGCCGGCGGCGGCGGCTCAGCAGCTGTGCGACCGGGTCACGGCGGCCGGCGTCACCAGCATCTTGAACTTTGCCCCAGTCGTGCTGACTGTGCCTGATGGCGTCGATGTCCGTAAAGTCGACCTATCCATTGAACTGCAGATCCTTGCGTTCCACGAGCAGCGCAAAGCGGATCGCGAAAGTGGGGGGCCAGTGATGGCCGAGGAGTGGCAGCAGGGGGCGAGCGCATGAGCGTCCTGGCTGTTGGAGTCAGTCACCGGACCGCGCCGGTGGCGTTGCTGGAGAAGCTGTCCGTCACGGGCGACGGCCTGGTGAAGCTGCTCCGCGACGTCCACCAGAGCTCCTGCGTGGCCGAGGCGCTGGTCGTCTCGACCTGCAACCGGGTGGAGGTCTACGCCGAGGTCGACCGTTTCCACGGAGCGGTGAACGCGGTGGCCGAGCTGCTCAGCATCCATTCCGGCGTCCCGGTCGAGCAGCTCGGGCCGCATCTCTACGTGCACTACGAGGACCGGGCGGTCCACCACCTGTTCTCCGTCGCCAGCGGCCTGGACTCGATGGTCGTCGGCGAGGGCCAGATCCTCGGCCAGATCCGCCAGGCGCTCAGGCTCGCCCAGGACCAGGGCACGGTGGGCCCGACCCTCAACGACGTCACCCAGCACGCGCTGCGCACCGGCAAGCGGGTGCACGCCGACACCGGCATCGACCGGGCGGGCGCCTCGCTGGTGGGGGTGGGCCTCACGCTCGCCGAGCGGGTACTCGGCCCGCTCGCGGGCAGGCGGGCCGTGGTCGTCGGCGCCGGTTCGATGAGCGCCCTGTCCGCGGCGACCCTCTCCCGCGCCGGGGTCACCGGCATCGTCGTCGCCAACCGCACCTTCGAGCGCGCCGTACGGCTGGCCGAGACCATCGGCGGCCGGGCCGTCGAGCTGGACGAGCTGCCGCACGAACTGGCCGAGGCCGACCTGGTGATCTCCTGCACCGGCGGCGGGCGGCTGCTGATCACCCCCGAGACGCTGGAGGCCAGGGGCGGCGCCCCGATCTTCCTGCTCGACCTCGCGCTGCCGCACGACGTCGATCCCGCGGTCCGGGCGCTGCCCGGCGTCACCCTGGTCGACCTGGAGTCGATGCAGGACGCGGGGCTCGGCGACGAGACCGGTGAGGGCGCCGGGGGCGCGGCCGGCGACGGCGGCAGGGCGGTGGCCATCGCCGAGGCCAGGCGCATCGTCGGCGAGGAGGTCACCGGCCACCTCGACGCCGCGCGGGCGGCCAGGGTCACCCCCACGGTGATCGCCCTGCGCACCAAGGCGGCCGACGTGGTGGACGCCGAGATCGGGCGGCTCATGTCCAGGGTCCCCGAGCTGGACGGCCGGACGCGCGAAGAGGTCACCCAGACCGTGCGCCGCGTGGTCGACAAGCTTCTGCACGAGCCCACCGTGCGTGTCAAGCAGCTCGCCGCCTCCTCCTCGGGCGATCATTATGCGGAGGCGCTGCGGGAGCTGTTCAATCTCGACCCGAAGGTCCCCGAGGCGGTCCGGCGCACCGAGCCGATCGACGGCCCGGCCGACAGGGAGGTGGAGCGGTGAACGACCTCCCCCCGTTGCGGCTGGGCACCCGGCGCAGCCTGATGGCGACCACGCAGTCACAGCTCGTGGCCGACCGGCTCACCGAGCTCACCGGCCGCCCCGTCGAGCTGGTCGGCGTGACCACGTTCGGCGACGTGACCAAGGCCCAGCTCACCCAGCTCGGCGGCACCGGGGTGTTCGTCAGCGCCCTGCGCGAGAAGCTGGTCACGGGCGAGATCGACTTCGCCGTGCACTCGCTCAAGGACCTGCCGACCAAACCCGACCCGCAGGTCGCGCTGGCCGCCACCCCGGCCAGGAACGACCCGAGAGACGCCCTGGTCGGCTCCGCCGCCAAGCTGCCCGACCTGCCGGGGGGCGCGCGGATCGGCACCGGTTCGCCGCGCCGCGTCGCCCAGCTGCGGATGCTCCGGCCCGACCTCGAATACGTCCCGATCCGCGGCAACGCCGACACCAGGATCGCCAAGGTGCACGCGGGCGAGTACGACGCGGTCGTGCTGGCCTGCGCGGGGATGACGCGGATCGGCAGGGAGAGCGAGGTCTCCCAGGTCTTCGAACCCGAGGAGATGCTGCCCGCCCCCGGGCAGGGTTCCCTGGCGGTGGAGTGCCACGCCGGCCGGGACGACCTGATCGAGTTGCTCGGCGTCCTCGACCACGCGGCCACCAGAGCCGCCGTGAGCGCCGAGCGCGCCGTGCTCGCCGCGCTGGAGGCCGGTTGCGCGGCCCCGGTGGGGGCATACGCGGTCACTGACGGGCACATATTGAACCTGACCGCCGCCGTCGTCTCCGTGGACGGCAGGCGTGCGGTGCGCAAGTCCACCGCCGGATCTCCTTCGGAGGCCGTGGAGCTCGGTCGCGACCTCGCGGCCGCCATGATCGACGACGGGGCCGGCACGTTGATGGGGGAGCAGACCCATTGAGCTCCGCAAGTCCAACCTCTGAGCAGCCCTTCGGGCAGCGGACCGGCTTCGTCGCCTTCGTGGGCGCCGGCCCGGGCGACGAGAACCTGCTGACGCTGCGCGGCGCCGACCTGCTGGCCAGGGCCGACGTGGTCGTCCTTGACGCGGAGGCGTTCGGGCCGATGCTGCGGCACTGCCGGGAAGGCGTCGACGTCGTCGACGTCGGCGGCGACGCCGCGGTCTCGATCAACGTCGTCCAGGAGGCCAAGAAGGGACGCCAGGTCGTACGGCTGTGCGCGGGCGACCCCATGTTCTTCTCCGCGATCACGGAGGAGGTGGCCGCCTGCGCGAAGGCGGAGGTGGACTTCGAGATAGTGCCGGGCATCCCGCCGGCGACCGCCGTGCTCACCTACGCGGGCATCCCCGCGGCGGCGTCCGTGCCGGAGTTCCGGGTGGTGGACGCCGCCCAGGTGGACGACTGGTCCGCGCACGCGGCGAGTCCGGGCACCCTGGTCGTCTACAACGGCGTCGCCGACGCCGTCGCGATCGGCAAGGCGCTGGTGGCCGGCGGGCGCGCCGACAGCACGCCGGTGGCGGTGAGCATGGCGGGCACCACCACCGAGCAGTACACCGTCGTCTCCACGCTCGGCCGGCTCGGCGCCGACCTCAAGCACGCCGGGATGGCCGAGCCCGCGCTGATCGTGGTGGGCGACGCGGTGTCCATGCGCGACCGGCTGTCGTGGTTCGAGACCAAGCCGCTGTTCGGCTGGCGGGTGCTCGTGCCGCGGACCAAGGAGCAGGCGGCCGGCCTGTCGGAGCAGCTGCGCTCCTACGGCGCCGTGCCCGAGGAGGTCCCCACGATCTCCGTCGAGCCGCCGCGCACCCCGCAGCAGATGGACCGGGCGATCAAGGGCCTGGTCACCGGCCGGTACGAGTGGGTCGCCTTCACCAGCGCCAACGCCGTCAAGGCGGTGCGGGAGAAGTTCGAGGAGTACGGCCTGGACGCCCGCGCCTTCGCCGGGCTCAAGGTCTCCGCCGTGGGCGAGGCGACCTCGCAGGCGCTGATCGACTTCGGGGTGCGGCCCGACCTGGTGCCCTCGGGGGAGCAGTCCTCCGAGGGGCTGCTCGCCGAGTGGCCGCCGTACGACTCGATGCTCGACCCGATCAACCGGGTGCTGCTGCCCAGGGCCGACATCGCCACCGACGCGCTGATCGCCGGGCTGACCGAGCTGGGCTGGGAGTGCGACGACGTCACGGCCTACCGGACGGTGCGCGCCGCGCCGCCGCCCGCGCCGACCCGGGAGGCGATCAAGGGCGGCGGGTTCGACGCCGTGCTGTTCACCTCCTCCTCCACCGTGCGCAACCTCGTCGGCATCGCCGGCAAGCCGCACAACGTCACGGTCATCGCGGTCATCGGGCCGCAGACCGCCAAGACGGCGGAGGAGTTCGGCCTGCGGGTGGACGTCATGGCGGGCAAACCGTCGGCTTCGGCCCTGGCGACCGCGCTGGCGGAGTACGGTGCGAAGCAGCGGCAGGCGGCCGTCGCGGCGGGCGAGACGCCGCGCAAGCCCTCGCAGATGCGCCGCGGGGCGCGTCGCCGGGCCAAATAGCCGCGCCGACAACCCCCTGAGGAGTGACGAGAGATGAGCGCTGAGTTCCCCGTCGCCCGGCCGCGGCGGCTCCGCCGTACGGCGTCGCTGCGGCGGATGGTGGCCGGCACCCGGCTGCACCCGGCGGAGCTGATCCTGCCGGTGTTCGTCAAGGAGGGCATCACCGAGCCGCAGCCGGTGGGCTCGATGCCCGGTGTCGTGCAGCACACCCGGGACTCGCTGCGCAAGGCGGCGCACGAGGCGGCCGAGGCGGGCGTCGGCGGGATCATCCTGTTCGGCGTGCCCGCGGTGAAGGACGCCCGCGGCTCGGGGGCCGACGATCCCGGCGGGGTGATCCAGAAGGCCCTCGGCGACGTGCTCGCCGAGGTGGGCGACGCCATGACGGTGATGACGGACACCTGCCTGGACGAGTTCACCGACCACGGCCACTGCGGCGTGCTGACCGCCGACGGCGACGTGGACAACGACGCCACCCTGGAGCGTTACGCCTCGGCGGCGGTGTCCCAGGCCAGGGCGGGCTCCCAGGTCATCGCGCCGAGCGGGATGATGGACGGCCAGGTCGGCGCCATCAGGGCCGCCCTCGACGCCGACGGCTTCGCGCACCTGCCGATCCTGGCCTACTCCGTGAAGTACGCCTCGGCGTTCTACGGGCCGTTCCGGGAGGCGGCGGAGTGCGCGCCGCAGTTCGGGAACCGCGACACCTACCAGCAGGACCCGGCGGGGCCGGTCGGCGAGGCGCTGCGCGAGGTGCGCCTGGACCTCGCCGAGGGGGCCGACGCCGTCATGGTCAAGCCCGCCCTCGCCTACCTCGACATCATCCGCCAGGTGCGCGACACGGTGGACGTGCCGGTGGCCGCCTACCAGGTCAGCGGGGAGTACGCGATGATCGAGGCGGCGGCGGCCAACGGCTGGATCGACCGGGACCGGGCGATCATGGAATCGCTGGTCGCGATCCGCCGCGCCGGAGCCGATCTGATCCTCACGTACTGGGCGACCGAGGTGGCACGAAAGCTCTAACGGGGGGTTTCCGGTCAGCGTCCGGTACGTGTGCGTTAGAGTGCGAACAGAAGGACTGGTGTGACGTGATGGCCGCTCTCTTCTTCGCGGCCTGACGACCCTCTTGAGGCGGGGCTGCCTTGAGGGCCGCAGCTTTGGTCCGACCACCAGCGGGGGCCACTCTGGCGCGGACGGAGGACACGAATGGTAGGGGTACCACTCGCTCGGCGTGCCAGGAGGCGTGGCAGGCCGGAACGCGGCGGCGTCTCCGCGCTGACCTCCGTGCTGGAGTACGCCGCCCTCGGCTGGGCAAGCTGTCCCGGCGCGCACCCGCTGCGCCACGGCGGGCGCGCGTGCTCGTGCGACCGGATCGGCTGTCCCGACCCCGGGGCCCATCCGCTCTCGCCCGCCTGGCAGATGCAGGCCACGCTGGACGCCGCGATGCTCACGCGCTGGTGGGAGCGGGAGCCCGACGCCAACGTGATCCTGCCCACCGGCCGGGTGTTCGACGTCTTCGACGCCCCGCTCGACGCAGGACTGTCCGCCCTCGCCCGGATGGACGCCTCCGGATCCGGCTCAGGCCCGGTCGCCGCCAACGGTGACCGGGTCTTGTTCTATGTGGCGACCCGCGGCAACCCCGACGACGAGGACGAGTGGTGGTCGTGCAGTCTCGACTGCGGGCCCGAGAGCCTGGAGGAGACGCCCGGCCTGCGCTGGCACTGCCGCGACAGCTACGTCCTCGCCCCGCCGTCCACCCTCGTCACCGGCCAGCCGGTCTCCTGGCTGCGCCCGCCGGACGGCCGTCCGCTGCCCGACCCGCTGCGCGTCCTCGACTGGCTCGCCGACGCCGTCGAGTAGCCCGGTTCGGTTCCGCGGCTGCGGGCGGTTCGGTCTAGCCTTGGTGGCGTGAGCCGTACTCAGAAGTCCGAGGATCTTTTCGACCGTGCCCGCCGGATCGTGCCCGGTGGCGTCAACTCGCCGGTGCGAGCCTTCGGCGCGGTCGGCGGCACCCCCCGTTTCATGGCGGCCGGCCAGGGCCCCCGCATCACGGATGTCGACGGCAACACCTACGTGGACCTGGTCTGCTCCTGGGGGCCGATGATCCTGGGCCACCGGCACCCGGCGGTCGTCGAGGCCCTCACCGAGGCCGTGGCCCACAGCACCTCCTACGGCACGGCCACGCCGGGCGAGGTTGAGCTAGCCGAGGAGATCGTCGCCAGGGTCGCGCCGGTGGAGATGGTGCGGCTGGTCAACTCGGGCACCGAGGCCACGATGTCGGCCGTACGGCTGGCGCGCGGGTTCACCGGGCGGTCCAAGGTGATCAAGTTCGCCGGGTGCTACCACGGGCACGTGGACGCGCTGCTCGCCTCGGCGGGGTCGGGCGTGGTGACGTTCGGGCTGCCCGACACGCCAGGGGTGACCGGGGCCGCGGCGGCCGACACGATCGTGCTGCCCTACAACGACGTCGAGGCCGTGCGGGAGGCGTTCCGCACGGCCGAGATCGCCTGCGTGATCACCGAGGCGTGCCCGGCCAACATGGGCGTGGTGCCGCCGCTGCCCGGCTTCAACGCGGCGCTGCGCGAGCTGTGCACCGAGCACGGCGCGCTGCTCATCCTGGACGAGGTGCTCACCGGCTTCCGGGTCACCCGCGCCGGCTGGTACGGCCACGAGCCGGTGGACGCCGACCTGATGACCTTCGGCAAGGTCATGGGCGGCGGCCTGCCCGCCGCGGCGTTCGGCGGGCGGGCGGAGATCATGGGCAGGCTCGCCCCGCAGGGGCCGGTCTACCAGGCGGGCACCCTGTCGGGTAATCCGCTGGCCTGCGCGGCCGGCCTGGCCACGCTGCGCGCCTGCGACGACGACGTCTACGCCAGGCTGGACGCGGCGGCCCTGGCGGTCGGCCGGGCCGCGTCCGAGGCGCTCTCGGCGGCGGGGGTGCCGCATCGCCTCCAGCGGGCGGGCAACCTGTTCTCGGTGTTCTTCACCGACGAGCCGGTCACCGACTTCGCGGGCGCGCAGCGGCAGGACACCGCCGCCTTCCGGGCCTTCTTCCAGGCGATGCTCGACCAGGGCGTCTACCTGCCCCCGTCGGCCTTCGAGGCGTGGTTCCTGTCCGCCGCGCACGACGACGACGCCCTCTCCCGGATCACCGACGCCCTCCCGCTCGCGGCGAAGGCCGCCGCCCAGGCGTCCTGAGCGCCCGGGCGGCGGGCCGCCGACCCGCGATCACCGCGCCGGCGGCCGGGGCCGCCCGCCGTCGCTCCCGCGTGGCCCGCGCGGGACTTCGCGTCGTCCCTGCGGGCTGTGCGGGTGGGTTCGGCGTCGTAGGCGCGGTCTGCGCGGGTGGGTTCGGCGTCGGCCGTGCGTGCCTCGCGCGGGCGGGCTCAGCGTGGCCCGCGCGGGCGGGGCCGGCGTCGCGTCTGCGTGGCCGCGCGGGCGGGCTTGGCCCTCACCGCCCGCGTGCCGGTCCTCGGCCCCTCTTCGGCTCCGCGCGATCCCCCGCGCCGGATGCCGGTCCCCGTCGGCCGGTTCAGCGCTCGGCGGGCTTGGGCTTGGCGTTGCGGATGCGGCGCTCGCGGTCCTGGCGGGCGAGCTGCTCAAGGTAGGAGACGGTCTTCCTGGGGGCTAGTTGTGTTCTCATGCATCTATTTTCGGTTCCGGGAACCGTTCAGCACAAGCGAGACTTTCTTACGTAAGCCGTTTAGACTTGCTTACATGTTGGATCTCAACCGCCTGAAGGCGCTGCACGCGGTGTCCGTCTACGGTTCGGTGGGCGCCGCCGCCGAGGCGCTGATGGTGACCCCTTCGGCGATCTCGCAACAGCTCGCCAAACTGGAGCGGGAGACCGGCACCACCCTGCTGGAGCGCAACGGGCGCGGCGTCCGGCTGACCGACGCGGCCGGGCTGCTCGCCGAGCACGCCGAGCGCATCCTCGCCCTGGTCGAGACCGCGGAGGCCGACTTCGAGGCGCTGCGCGGCGCCGTGCTGGGCCGGCTGTCCATCGCCGCCTTCCCGACCGCGGCCCGCGGCCTGCTCCCCGCCGCCCTGGCCACGCTCGGCCACCGCCACCCCGACCTCCAGCTCCAGGTCTACGAGCGCGAGCCGGACCGGCAGATCCGCGAGGTGGCCAGGGGCGAGCTCGACCTCGGCATCGCCCAGGACTGGCTCAACCGGCCGATGGCCATGCCCGAGGGCCTGTCCCGGGCGACCCTGCTCGACGACATCGCCGACGTCGCCGTGCCCGCCACCCACCGCCTCGCGGGCGAGACCGAGATCGAGCTCTCCGCGCTCTGCGGCGAGCGGTGGATCAGCTCCGCGCCCGGCACCGTCTGCCACGACTGGCTGGCGTTCACGCTGCGCTCGGCGGATGTCGAGCCGGTCTTCAGCTGCGTCGCCGACGAGTACGCCACGCAGCTCGCCCTCGTCGGCGCAGGCCAGGGCTGTGCGATCATCCCCAGGCTCGGCCTCGACCACGTGCCGTCCACCGTGCGGATCCTCCGGCTCACCGCCGGCCTGACCCGCAGGGTCTACGCCGTCTGGCGCACCGACGCGGCCCGCCGCCCGGCCATCCGCGCCGCCGTCGAGGCTCTCCGCACCGCCGCCCGCCCGAGCGGGCAGCCCGTCCCCGTCCTTGAGCCCGCACTCTCATAATCCCTGGCGAGAGACCCGGGAGGCGATCGAGCAACTCCTGGTACCAGTGAGTAGGCTGAGCCCACCATGGCTGAGACCACCGTCGTTCATCTGCTGCGCCACGGTGAGGTGCACAACCCGCAGGGCATCCTGTACGGCAGGCTGCCCGGCTACCACCTGTCCGAGACCGGGCGGCTCATGGCCGAGACGGTCGCCAAGGCCATCGCCGACCGCGATGTCACCGTCCTGGCCAGCTCCCCGCTCGAACGCGCGCGGGAGACCGCCGCCCCCCTGGCCGAGGCGCTGGGCGTGGAGGCGGCCGTCGACGAGCGCCTGCTGGAGGCGCTCAACATCTTCCAGGGCCATCCCGTGGCCCAGGGGGACGGCCTGTTCCGCCGGCCGGGAAGCTACCGGCACCTGTGGAACCCGTTCCGCCCGTCCTGGGGCGAGCCGTACACCGCCATCGTGCGGCGGATGCGGGACGCGATCGACGGGGCCCGGCGGTCGGCGCGCGGCCACGAGGCCGTGCTGGTCAGCCACCAGCTCCCCATCTGGACCATCCGGATGGCCGCGGAGGGCCGCCGGCTGTGGCACGACCCGCGCCGCCGCCAGTGCGGCCTGGCCAGCCTGACCACGTTCACCTTCGACGGTGACCGGCTGACCAGTGTGGGCTACAGCGAGCCCGCCGGAGCGCTTTACCACTAGCGGGCCCGCCACGGGTGGGTTGGTGTGCCGGGCGACCGGTCCCGCCGGTAGAGTGGCTGCTGCTCTACCGGTTGTAGTACAAGGAGATCCTCCTCCCGTGTCCGCGACGAAAACCGCCCTCGTCCTCCGCCGCACGCTCGCGTTCGCGCTGGCCGTCGCGGCGGTCCTGGGCGCCTCCGCGTGTGCCGGCGGCCAGTCCGCCCAGCCCGGCGCCGGGGACACCCGGTTCATCGCCGGCGACGGCAAGATGGTGGTGTTCGGCGCGGCGGAGCGCAGGCCCGCGCCCGTCGTCGAAGGCCAGTCCCTCGACGGCGCCGCCGTCTCGCTCGCCGCGCACAAGGGCAAGGTCGTGGTGCTGAACTTCTGGGCCTCCTGGTGCTCGCCGTGCGTCGCCGAGGCCCCCGTGCTGAAGGACGTCGCGGCCAAGACCAAGGCCAAGGGGGTCGACTTCCTCGGCGTCGCGTTCAAGGACGACAAGGCGTCCGCACTGGCCTTCGAGCGCAACCACGAGCCGGGCTACCCGAGCCTGCACGACCAGCCGGGCAGGGTGGCCCTGGCCTTCCAGGGCACCGTGCCGCCCGCCGCGATCCCCTCGACCCTGATCATCGACCGGCAGGGCCGGATCGCGGCCAGGGCGCTCGGCGCGGTCAAGTACACCGACCTGATGGACGCCGTGACCAAGGTGAGCGACGAGAAGCCGTGACCACGACGAGCACGCCCCTCCGCGAGCGGATCGCGGCCCGATGAACGCCGACCTCGCCGGCACCGTCGCCTCCGGCTCACTCGGCCTGGCCCTGCCGATCGCGGTGGCGGCCGGCGTGGTCTCCTTCCTGTCGCCGTGCGTGCTGCCGCTGGTGCCCGGCTACCTGTCGTACGTGACCGGCATGAGCGCCGACCCGCGCCGGGGGCGGCTGCTGCTCGGCACCGGGCTGTTCGTGCTGGGCTTCGCCGCCGTCTTCGTCTTCGGCGGCGCCGTCGTCGGCGGGCTCGGGGCCGCGATGCTCGGCAACGCCGAGATCATCACCCGGATCCTCGGCGGGGTCACGATCGTGCTCGGGCTGGCCTTCATCGGGCTCATCCCGGGCCTCCAGCGGGACGTGCGGATCCACCGGCTGCCCGCCGCGGGGCTCGCCGGGGCGCCGCTGCTCGGCATCGTGTTCGGCCTGGGCTGGACCCCGTGCATCGGCCCGACGCTCGCCGTGGTGCTCACCCTCGGCCTCACCGAGGGCAGCGCCGGGCGCGGCGCGCTGCTCGCCTTCGGCTACGCCCTCGGGCTCGGCCTGCCGTTCGTGGCGGCCGGGCTCGCCTACAGCAAGGCGCTGCGCGCCTTCAAGGCCCTGCGCCGGCACACGCCGCTGATCACCCGGATCGGCGGCGGCATGCTGGTGGCCGTGGGCCTGCTCCTGGTCACCGGCCTGTGGGGTGAGCTGATCGCCACCATGCAGGGCTGGATCGGCGGATTCCAGCCGGTGATCTGATGACGCCCCCCGGCACGGCCCGCACGACGACCCTGACGACAGCCCCGAGGACGGCCGAGAGGACCCGGGGCCCGATGACAGGTAACCCATGACCCGAACGCACGACCCCCGCGCCACCGCCGAGCCCGCGCCCGAAGCCGCATCCGAAGCCGGATCCGAAGCCGCATCCGAAGCCGGATCCGAAGCTGGATCCGGGCCCGGGGGCGGGCGGGACCGGCCGGCCGGGCTCGGCCCGGTGGGCTGGCTGCGCTGGTTCTGGCGCACGCTCACCTCGATGCGGACCGCGCTGATCCTGCTGTTCCTCTTCGCGCTGGCCTCGGTCCCCGGCTCGATCTACCCCCAGCGCGGCGTCGACCCCGGCGCGGTGGCGCAGTACTTCAAGGACAACCCGGGCTACGCCGAGTGGCTCGACCGGTTCTGGCTCTTCGACGTCTTCCAGGCGCCCTGGTTCGCGGCGATCTACCTGCTGCTCTTCGTCTCGCTGATCGGCTGCGTCGTCCCCCGGCTGGGCGTCTACGCCCGCGAACTGCGCCGCCGCCCGCCCGCCGCCCCGCGCAACCTCGCCCGCCTGCCGCAGCACGCCGCCTTCACCGCCGAGGGCGGCGCCACCGTCGAGGACCTCGCCGCCGCCCTGCGCCGCCGCCGGTTCCGGGTGGCCACGGGCCCCGGCTGGGTGTCGGCCGAGAAGGGCTACCTGCGCGAGTCCGGCAACCTGATCTTCCACATCGCCCTGCTCGGCATGCTGGTCGCCGTCGGCCTCGGCTCCCTGTACGGCTACCGCGGCAACGTGCTCATCGTCGAGGGCAACGGCTTCGCCAACACGGTCGCCGCCTACGACCGCTACATGCCCGGCACCCGGGTCTCCGCCGAGTCGCTGGCCCCCTTCTCCTTCCAGGTGGAGGACTTCCAGGCGAACTACGTGCTCGCCGGGCAGCAGCGCGGCCAGGTGCTCGACTTCCTGGCCAGGCTGAAGGTGACCGACCGCCCGGGCGCGAAGCCCTACGAGTACACGCTGAAGGTCAACGAGCCGCTGGAGGTCGACGGCACGCAGACCTACCTGATCGGCCACGGTTACGCGCCCTCCTTCACCGTCCTGGACGGCCAGGGACAGGTCGCCTACCAGGGACCGGTGCCGTGCCTGGCCGAGAACATCAACACCTTCGCGTCCGAGTGCACGATCAAGGTGCCGGACGCGAAGCCGGAGCAGCTCGGGCTGTCGGTGCGGTTCCTGCCGACCACGGTGCCGCTCCAGGACGGGACGCTGGTGTCGGCCTTCCCCGCCGCGCTCCAGCCCACCGCGCAGGTCCGCGCCTTCGCCGGCGACCTCGGCCTGAGCTCGGGCATCCCGCAGTCGGTGTACCTGTTCGACACCGAGAAGCTGAAGAAGATGAAGCCGCTGGTGATGAAGGCCGACCCGCTGGAGGTCGGGCAGTCGATCGACCTGCCCGGCGGCGCGGGCAAGGTCACCTTCACCGGCGTCAAGGAGTGGATCTCGCTCCAGATCGCCTACGACCCGGGCCGGGTGCCCGCCCTGATCGCCGCCGTCCTCGCCATCGCCGGCCTGCTGCTCTCGCTCACGATCCGCAGGCGGCGGATCTGGGTGCGGGTGCAGGAACCGGACAAGGACGGGAGTACGGTCGTTCAGGTCGGCGGCCTGACCCGGACCGAGGGCGGGGCGGCGGGTTTCGCCGAGGAGTTCGCCGACATCGTGAAGGCACTGGGTGCCACATCTGCAGGAGTGAAGGATGCCCGTTGAGGTCAACGCCGGTCTGGCCGGTCTGAGCGACACGCTCATACTGGCGACGGTGCTGCTCTATGTGTTCGCCATGATCGGATACGCGCTGGAGCTGGGCTTCGGCCGGGTGACGGCGCGGGCGGCGGCCGAGCCGGCACGCGAGCTGGTCACGGTCGGCGGCGGCGCGCCGGTCGCCGCGGAGACGGGTGGGGGGGACGGCGCCCGCCCGGTGCCCGCCTGGGCGTCGAAGGCCGGTCTCGTCGCCGTGGTCCTGAGCTGGCTGGGCTGGGCGGCCAACCTCGGCTCGATCCTGACCCGCGGCCTCGCGGTGGACCGGTGGCCGTGGGGCAACATGTACGAGTTCGTGGTGGCGATCTGCTTCGCCGCGATGACCGTCTTCCTGTTCATGCAGCTGCGCTACACGGTGCGCTTCCTCGGCGCCTTCGTGTCCCTCACCGCGACGCTCGGCCTCGGCTTCGCCGTCCGCTACCTGCACATCCAGGCGGGGCCCGTGGTGCCCGCGCTGAACTCCTACTGGATCGCGATCCACGTCAGCGCGGCCATCATCGCCAGCGGGCTGTTCATCATGTCCGGCGTCTCCGGCGTGCTCTACCTGATCCGCGGGGAGGGCCCCTCCCGGCTGCCGTCGCGCGCCGACCTGGAGGCGGTGGCCCACCGGGCGATCGTGATCTCCTTCCCCATCTGGACCTTCGCCGTCATCGCCGGCGCCCTGTGGGCCGACAAGGCGTGGGGCCGCTACTGGGGCTGGGACCCCAAGGAGGTCTGGGCGTTCATCACCTGGATCGCCTACGCGGCTTACCTGCACGCCCGGGCGACCGCGGGCTGGCGCGGCAAGAAGGCCATGATCGTGCAGCTCGTGGCCTTCGGCTGCCTGCTGTTCAACCTGGTGGGGGTCAACATGTTCCTCGGCGGCCTGCACTCCTACGCCGGCCTGCCCGGCTGAGCCCCTCCGGGGACGTCTAGTCCTCTTCGCGCATCCGGCGCTCCAGGTCCCTCAGGAAGTCCGGATCATCGTCCGGGCCTCTGGGACCCTCGGGGCGTGCCGCCGGTCGCTCTGGGGGCGCCTGGGTGGCTCCTGTGCCCCGCGGACGGCCGAGGAGCAGCCACAGCAGTCCGCCGAAGCCGACGACCACGACCACGATGAGCACCCACAGCACCTTGGGCAGGTTTCTGGTCTCGTTGTCGGGCGTGGTGATGACGTCGAAGAGGCAGTAGAGCCAGAAAGCCAGGAAGGCCAAGCCGAGAACCACGGACATGCCCGAACTGTAAGCCATGCCGGGGACCACTGCGCGCCCGTGTCATACCAGCCGTCGGACATATCGGGTGACGGGAGGAGATGCCCGTCGTACCGTGGTGTCGGACAGACGGCCGGACGAAGGGGCGTGATGGCGCAGTCGGGCGACAAGGGCCGGCACCGGCGGGGAAGCCGCTGGTGGCAGCGCGGGCCGTACGCCTCGCCGTACCGGGGGGAGACCGGCCGGGGCGAGAGTGCGCGGGAGACGCCGCGCGAGGGGGAGCGGCGGGTGGAGCGCGTCACGGCGGTCGCGGCCTCCGTCGCCCACCGGCCGGAGTACACCTGGCGGGACTTCGAGCTCGACCACGAGCGGCCGCGGGCCCAGCCGAACTCACCGGACACCCCCGATCTCGGGGACGGCCTGCTCTACTGCGGCAGGCTGGAGCGGATCCTGCACCGCCAGTGGGACGTGCGGGACGGGCCGCCCTCCGCGGAGGCCGTGCGGGCCGTGGAGAGCCTGGCGCGGCTGCCCGACCGGCTGAAGGCCGTGCTGGCCGCGGGCCTCGAAGGGATCTACGTCGGCCCCGGGGGCGTGCCCGACCTCGACGACATGGGCTACCTGCGCGGCGCGCCGCTGCCCTCGGGGCGGGCCACCTGGGACATCTGCGCGGGCGCGTACGGCGACCGCAAGATCGTCGTGGGGGACCGGCCCTCGCCCACCCCGGACGTGATGATGCACGAGGTCGGGCACGCGCTGGACGACGTGGACTCCAGGCCGGGCGACTGGGTGTCGGACTCGCCGGAGTTCGTGGCACTCTACGAACGCTGCGAGCCGCTCTTCGCCTCGGCGTTCCACCGGCAGCCGGGGGGGCTCGGGCGCAAGGAGTTCTTCGCCGACGCCTTCGCCGCGATCGCCTCGCGCCAGCGCCCCGCGCTGGTGGACATGCTGGGCGGCGACACGCGGATGGCGCTCAATGTCATGTTGTTCTTCAACCGGCGTTACGGGATCTAGGTGATCAGCGATGTACGTGATCCGGCTCGCGGACGGGACACTGCGCGTGCCGCAGAGTCTCACCAGCGATGACGGGCGACTGATCGGCAACGCGTACGTCGAACTCGCGCCGGGCGACCCCGACTACGACCGGTGGCTGGCACAGGCGGTCACGGAAGAGGAGATGGCGGAACGGCAGCGGCGCTGGCGGCGTGACAACGACGACCTCGAACGGGAGTTCCTCGCGTTCAAGGCGGAGCAGGAGAGCTGACGCGCTGATCCGAACGGTGACCCTGGCGCTCCGGGTAAGGCGCTCAGGATCACCGTCGTGACGGCCGGGGCCGTCAGACGCGCGGGGACTCGCCGGTCGGCCGGTCGGCCGTGAGGACATCCTCGCCACGAAGGAGGGCGTGTACTTCCGACTCGCGGAAGCGCCGGTGCCCTCCGGGGGTCCGAATGCTGCTGATGCGGCCGGCCGCCGCCCAGCGCGTTACGGTCTTCGGATCGACCCGGAAGAGGGCGGCGACCTCTCCGGGTGTCAGCAGACGCTCGCTGCTACTCTCCACAATCTCTCCCCCTCGCATCCCGCTTCCTGCCAGCGGGCGGACAGGTAACCAGTGTGCCGAGCGAAGCCTGTTTTATCCGTGGTTTTCAGCAAAGATCACGGGTTGTTATAGGCCAAGTGCCCGATTGTTATATGATAGAGCCTCTTTGGGGCTCTCATGGGTGTTTCTTTGCAAAAGGTGGTGTTGGGGAAGACTAGCAGCGGTCGCGCCAGATGCGAAGACTTCCAACCTGATGGGAAGAGTGTCGTAACCTCGACGCTGTGCGTCCCCTTGTCGTTTACACCGCTTCCCGGATCGGCCTGTTCGCCATCGCGCTCGGCGTGCTCTACGTGCTGGGCTTGCGCAGTTGGCTGTGGCTGCTGATCGCTGCGTTCCTGCTCAGCGGTCTGGCGAGCTACGTCTTGCTGTCCAAGCAGCGCGATGCCATGAGCCTGCGCATCACGGAAGCGGGAACATCCCGATCCGGGCATGATACTCCCGACCCAGACGAGTCGTATCGCTCCCAACCAGAAGACCCCCGCGATGGGGAAGGAAAGCCTTGACACCGACGCCGCGGTCGCGGGTCGGATTCCAGCTCAGGGCCTTGCCCCTGCGCGGGTGGATCGCGCCGATGCCCGGCCGGGACACCGCGCCGGGTCCGGCGGAGTCGTTACCCCGGGGGTTGTTCAGCCAGCGCTGGTGCCCGCCGACGTAGACCGCGGCCCCGGTGACCGCCACCGAGTAGAGCGAGTCGCCGCCGGTGTGGTTGACCCACGTCGGTTTGACGCTGTCACCCCGTGAGAAAGTTTCGAATCTTGCCGCCGTGTCGCACAGCTTGGCCGCGCCGCCGTAGCCACCTGTCGTGACCACTACGAAGTAGTCGCCTTCGGGTGAGAAATCCATACCGCGTACGTAAACGGGGAACTCCGGCTTGCACTTCGGCGCGTAGGCCGCGGTTCGCCAGTCGGCCACCTTGGCGATCCGCGACTTGATGTCGATGAGCCCGATCTGCGGCCGGTCCAGCCCGTTCAGCGTGCCGAAGGCGCCGTTGACCGCGAGACGGCCGCCGCTCACGGCCAGGGTGTGAATTCTGATCCGGCCGGCGGGCGGGCGTCCCGGGGTGATCGCGAAGTCCGGGTCCACCGCGCCGGTCGCCGCGTCCAGCCGGGCGAGCCCGGTGCGGGCCGCGTTGCCCACCCGGACGAAGTCGCCCCCGGCGTACAGCTTCGAGCCCTGCACGGCGAGGGCGTGCACCGCGCCGCCGACGACGCGCGGGGCGAAGCCGGGGACCGGCGCGCCGTCGGAGACGCGCAGCCTGGCCAGGGCGCGGGAGCCGCCGCCGGAGACGGACACGAAGTCGCCGCCGACGAAGACCGTGCCGTCGGGGCCCGCCGCCAGCGCGGTGACCGGGCCGTGCACCTCGGGGGCGAAGCCGGGCAGGACGCGGCCGGTGACCACGTCGAAGGCGAACAGGTTGTCCCGCGGCGTGACGGGACCCGAGGGCGCCTCGCTGACCTCGCCGAAGGAGCCGCCCACCACGACCGTGCGGCCGACCAGCGCGATGGCGTTGACGACGCCGTCGAGCACGTGCGGGGTGTGGTCCACCGGGTCGGCCGACACGACCCCGGCGTGCGGGGTGACCCCGGCGGGGACCGCCCCGGCCGCCTGCGCCAGTGAGAAGGCGAGAGTTATGGCTGCTGTTGGGACGAACATTGCACCATTGGTAGCAGACGGAAAGTGATCGCATGGCTACTTTGGGTATGCCGTGCCCGCCCTGGAAGGTCACCCGCGGCCACGCCCTAGGCTGTCCCGTATGACCCGCGCATCCTTGGACAAGCAGCCGCACGAGGTCGCCGCGATGTTCGATCGCACCGCGCTTCGCTACGACCTCGTCAACGACGTGCTCTCCCTCGGGCAGGACCGGCTGTGGCGCAGGGCGACCGCGGCGGCCGTGGACGCGGGTCCCGGCGAGCTGGTGCTCGACCTCGGCGCCGGCACCGGCACCTCCACCGACGCGTTCACCACCCTCGGCGCCCGCGGCATCGCGTGCGACTTCTCGCTCGGCATGCTGCGCACCGGGGTGCGCCGCCGCGGCGGCTCCGGGCTCTCCGGCGGCGGCGTGCGCGGCGTCACCTTCGTCGCCGGCGACGCGCTGCGGCTGCCCTTCGCCGACGACGTCTTCGACGCGGTGACGATCTCCTTCGCGCTGCGCAACGTGCACGACACGCCTGCCGCGCTGCGCGAGATGCTGCGGGTGGCCAAGCCCGGCGGGCGGCTGGTCATCTGCGAGTTCTCCCGGCCGCCGGTGAAGTCCTTCGACCTGGTCTACTCCAACTACCTGATGAAGCTGCTGCCCCAGGTGGCCAAGGTCGTCGGGTCCAACGACGACTCCTACCACTACCTGGCCGAGTCCATCCGCGACTGGCACGGCCAGGCGGCCCTCGCGGCCCTGATCCGGCAGGCCGGATGGCAGCGGGTCGCGTGGCGCAACCTCACCTTCGGCATCGTCGCGCTGCACCGGGCGTGGAAGCCGCTCAGGGGTTGATCAAAGTCGGTGAATCCGACAATATGGTGCGATCCGTCACGGTGACCTGGCCCTCTGTCACCGGTGGGAGAGGTTACGCTTCGTTACCGGTGCCCGGCTGACACCTCGCGGTGGAAAAGCGTTAGACTTCGGCCCGATAAGTTTGTGAAGAGGTTCACAAAGGAACGAAGGCCCCACATCCCGAGGCCGTCGAGCGTGTAGGACAGGACAGGTCCCGTGACCGAGCCAGCCGCCGCACAGCGGACAGCCGCTGAGACCGACGCCGACGTGATCGTCGTCGGCGCCGGGCCCGCCGGCTCCACCGCCGCTTTCTATCTCGCCCAGTCAGGGCTGGACGTTCTTCTCCTGGAGAAGACCACGTTCCCCCGGGAGAAGGTCTGTGGCGACGGCCTGACCCCCCGAGCGGTGAAACAGCTGATCTCGATGGGCGTCGACATCGACGCCCCAGGCTGGATCAGGAACAGAGGACTGAGAGTCGTCGGGGGCGGCCAGCGGTTCGAGCTGCCCTGGCCGCAGTTGTCCAGCTTCCCGGACTACGGCCTGGTGCGCGTGCGCAAGGACTTCGACGAGATCCTCGCCGCCAACGCCGTCAGGGGCGGCGCGAAGCTGCTCCAGGGCGTCAACGTCACCGGCCCCGTGCTGGACGACCGCAGCGGGCACATCGTCGGAGTCACCGCCAAGAAGGACGGCGAGACCGTCACCTACCGCTCCCGGCTGGTGGTGGCCGCCGACGGCAACTCCACCCGGCTGGCGCTGGGCATGGGCCTGCACAAGCGCGAGGACCGGCCGATCGGCGTCGCGGTGCGCACCTACTACGAGAGCCCGCGCCACGACGACGACTTCCTGGAGATCTGGCTGGAGCTGTGGGACGAGCAGACCCTGCTCCCCGGCTACGGATGGATCTTCGGGGTCGGCGACGGCACGGCCAACGTCGGGCTCGGGCTGCTGAACACCAGCGACGCGTTCAAGAACATCGACTACCGCGCGCTGCTGCGCCGCTGGACGAAGAACATGCCCGCCGACTGGGGCTTCACCGAGGAGAACATGCGCGGCCCGGTGCGCGGGGCGGCGCTGCCGATGGCCTTCAACCGGCAGCCGCACTACACCCGCGGGCTGGTGCTGGTGGGCGACGCCGGCGGCATGATCAACCCGTTCAACGGCGAGGGCATCGCCTACGCGATGGAGAGCGGCCACATCGCGGCGGAGACGATCGTCCAGGCGCTCGCGCGGAGCACTCCGGCGCAACGGGAGCGGCTGCTCCGGGCATATCCTGGAGTCCTGAAGGACGCTTACGGCGGCTACTTCACGCTCGGCAGGATGTTCGTCGACGCCATCGGCCGGCCAGGGGTCATGAGCTTCGCCACGCGGCACGCGCTGCCCCATCCCGGCCTGATGCGGTTCGCCATCAAGGTCCTTGGTAACCTCACCGACCGGCGGGGCGATGCCTCGGATCGGATCATCAACGCCCTGTCGAAGGTCGCGCCGCCGGCATGACCGTCCACAGACATCGCGCTCCGGGGGGCGGACATGCTGGTCCACCTGCATAAACTTGCACATCACACCAACACAGACTGCGCGCCGTCGCGCGTGGAGATGGGAGAGGACGCGTAGCGATGGAACTTTATGTGCCCATCCTGGTGCTCGCCGTTCTCGCGGCGGGGTTTGCGGTCTTCTCGGTGACGATCGCGCCCTTCACCGGTCCCAAGCGGTGGAACCGCGCCAAGCTGGACGCGTACGAGTGCGGCATCGACCCGACGCCTCAGCCGGTGGGCGGCGGCCGCTTCCCGCTGAAGTACATGATCACCGCGATGCTCTTCATCGTGTTCGACATCGAGATCATCTTCTTGTACCCGTGGGCCGTCGCGTTCGACCAGCTCGGCGTCTTCGGGCTGGTTGAGATGGTGCTGTTCATCGTCACGGTCCTGGTCGCCTACGCGTACGTGTGGCGTCGCAAGGGCCTGGATTGGGACTGAAATGGGTCTTGAAGAGAAACTCCCCAGCGGATTCCTCCTCAGCACGGTCGAGCAAGTGGCCGGCTGGGCGCGGAAGAACTCGGTGTGGCCGGCCACGTTCGGCCTCGCCTGCTGCGCGATCGAGCTGATGTCCACCGGCAGTCCCACGCACGACCTCGCGCGCTTCGGCATGGAGCGCGCTTCGGCGTCTCCGCGACAGGCCGACCTGATGATCGTGGCCGGCCGGCTGTCGCAGAAGATGGCGCCGGTGCTGCGCCAGGTCTACGACCAGATGCCCGAGCCCAAGTGGGTCATCGCGATGGGCGTGTGCGCCTCCAGCGGCGGCATGTTCAACAACTACGCCATCGTGCAGGGCGTCGACCACGTGGTGCCGGTCGACATCTACCTGCCGGGCTGCCCGCCGCGGCCGGAGATGCTGATCGACGCGATCGTGAAGCTGCACGACAAGATCCAGAACACGAAGTTCGGCGCTCACCGCGCGAAGCAGATCGACGAGCTCGAACTGCGCGCGCTGCGCTCCCTCCCGCTCATCGACCAGGGAGCCAAGTGATGTCCGAGAACCTTCCCGGTGTGCCCGAGGAGCCGGTCGTCCGCAAGGGCATGTTCGGCGCGGCCGACAGCGGCGACACCTCCGGTTACGGCGGCCTGGTCGTCAGGCGGGCGCCGCAGATCTCCTCGCCGCGCCCCTACGGCGGCTACTTCGACGACGTGACCGACCGGCTGGAGCTGGTGCTCGGCACCGACCTCGCCGACGCGATCGAGCGCGTCGTGGTCGACCGGGGCGAGCTGACGCTGCACATCAGGCGCGAGCGGCTGCCCGACGTCATGAGCCACCTGCGCGATGACCCGGGCCTGCGCTTCGAGCTGTCGCTCGGCGTGTCGGGCGTGCACTACCCGCACGAGGCGGGCGCCGAGCTGCGCGCGGTCTACCACCTGTGCTCGATCACCCACAACCGGCGCCTGCGCGTCGAGGTGAGCTGCCCGGACGCCGACCCGCACATCCCCTCCACGGTGTCGGTCTACCCCACGCACGACTGGCACGAGCGGGAGACCTACGACTTCTTCGGCATCGTCTTCGACGGCCATCCGGCGCTGACCCGGATCGAGATGCCCGACGACTGGGACGGCCACCCGCAGCGCAAGGACTACCCGCTCGGCGGCATCCCGGTCGAGTACCGCGGCGCCGAGATCCCCGCGCCTGACCAGAGGAGGTCGTACGCATGAGCACCTCGTACGAAGAGGCCACCGAGGGCCGCGTCTACACGGTCACCGGCCAGGACTGGGACGAGCTGGTCAGCGAGGTCAAGGGCAACGAGGACGAGCACCTCGTCATCAACATGGGCCCGCAGCACCCCTCGACCCACGGCGTGCTCCGCATCGTCCTCACGCTGAACGGTGAGACGGTGACCGAGGCCCGCTCGGTGATCGGTTACCTGCACACCGGCATCGAGAAGAACATGGAATACCGGACGTGGACCCAGGGGACCACGTTCGTCACCCGGATGGACTACCTGGCGCCGATCTTCAACGAGACGGCCTACTGCATGGCCGTGGAGAAGCTGCTCGGCATCACCGACCGGGTGCCCGAGCGCGCCCAGGCCATCCGGGTCATGCTCATGGAGCTCAACCGGATCTCCTCGCACCTGGTGGCCATCGGCACCTTCGGCATGGAGCTGGGCGCGACCACGCCGTTCCTGTTCGGCCTGCGCGAGCGGGAGATGGTGCTCGACCTGTTCGAGTACATCACCGGCCTGCGGATGAACATGGCCTACGTGCGGCCCGGCGGCGTCTCCGTCGACCTGCCCGCGGGCGCGGTCGACAAGGTCGGCGAGTTCCTCAAGATCATGCCGACCCGGCTCAAGGAGATGCGCAAGCTCCTTGACGAGAACCCCGCCTACACCCGCCGCACCAAGGACGTCGCCTACCTCGACCTCACCGGCTGCATGGCGCTCGGCGTGACCGGCCCGGTCCTGCGGGCGGCCGGGCTGCCCTGGGACCTGCGCAAGTCGCAGCCCTACTGCGGTTACGAGACCTACGACTTCGGTGTCCCGGTCGAGCGCACGTGCGACGTCTACGGCCGCTACCTCGTGCGCGTGGCCGAGATGGAAGAGTCACTCAAGATCATATCCCAGGCGCTCGACCGTCTCGCCGGTGCGGAGCTCAAGGGCAAGCCGGTCATGATCGAGGACAAGAAGATCGGCTGGCCCGCGCAGCTCGCGCTCGGCCCCGACGGCCTCGGCAACTCGCCGGACCACATCGCGCACATCATGGGCAGCTCGATGGAGGCCCTGATCCACCACTTCAAGCTGGTGACCGAGGGCTTCCGGGTGCCGGCCGGCCAGGCGTACGCCTCGGTCGAGTCGCCGCGCGGCGAGCTCGGCGCGCACGTGGTGAGCGACGGCGGCACGCGTCCCTTCCGGGTGCACTTCCGCGACCCGTCCTTCACCAACCTTCAGGCCGTGCCCGCGACATGCGAGGGCGGCATGGTCGCCGACGTGATCTCGGCGATCGCCTCGCTCGACCCGGTCATGGGAGGTGTCGACCGGTGACATATTCGCCGGAAGTTCGCGAGCGTCTCGAACGAGACGCTAAAGAGATCATCGGTCGTTACCCGAAGACTCGGTCGGCCCTGCTGCCGCTGCTGCACCTCGTGCAGTCCGAGGACGGGTACGTCACCGACGACGGCCAGGAGTTCTGTGCCGAGATGCTCGGGCTGACCAAGGCCGAGGTCGTCGGCGTGTCCACCTTCTACACCATGTACAAGCGCAGGCCGGTCGGCGAATACCACGTCGGGGTCTGCATCAACACGCTGTGCGCGGTGATGGGCGGCGACCAGATCTGGGAGGAGCTCAGCGAGCACCTCGGGGTCGGCAACGACGAGGCGACCACCGACGGCAGGGTCTCGCTGGAGCGGCTGGAGTGCAACGCCGCCTGCGACTTCGCCCCGGTGATGATGGTCAACTGGGAGTTCTTCGACAACCAGACCCCCGCCTCGGCCAAGCAGCTCGTGGACGACCTGCGCGACGGCAAGGAGATCTCGCCGACCCGCGGGCCGAAGAAGCTGTGCTCGTTCAAGGAGGCGTCGCGGGTCCTCGCGGGCCTGCCCGACGGCCTGGCCGGTGACGGCCCCTCGGCGGCCGGCCCCTCGCTGGAGGGCCTGAAGATCGCCCGCGCGAACGGCTGGAAGGCGCCGTCCAAGGAGGAGACGGAATGACCACCCTGACCCCGGTCCTCACCGAGAACTGGGACCGCCCCGACTCCTTCACCCTCGACGGGTACGGAGACTACGGCGCGGCGCGCAAGGCGCTCCGGATGGACCCCGACGCCATCATCCAGTCGGTCAAGGACTCCGGGCTGCGCGGGCGCGGCGGCGCGGGCTTCCCCACCGGCCTGAAGTGGGGCTTCATCCCGCAGGGCGACGGCAAGCCGCACTATCTCGTGGTCAACGCCGACGAGTCGGAGCCGGGAACCTGCAAGGACATCCCGCTGATGATGGCCAACCCGCACTCGCTGGTCGAGGGCGTCATCATCACGTCGTACGCGATCCGGGCCAGCCACGCCTTCATCTACGTGCGCGGCGAGGTGCTCCACGTCATCCGCCGGCTGCGCGCCGCCGTACAGGAGGCCTACGACAGGGGCTTCCTGGGCACCGACATCCTCGGGTCGGGCTACGACCTGGAGCTCGTCGTGCACAGCGGCGCCGGCGCCTACATCTGCGGCGAGGAGACGGCACTGCTCGACTCGCTTGAGGGATATCGCGGACAACCTCGTCTCAAGCCCCCCTTCCCCGCCGTCGCGGGGCTCTACGCGTGCCCCACTGTCATCAACAACGTCGAATCGATCGCCAGCGTTCCCAGCATCGTGGAGAACGGCGCGGGCTGGTTCGCGTCGATGGGCACCGAGAAGTCCAAGGGCTTCGGCATCTTCTCGCTGAGCGGCCACGTCACCCGGCCGGGACAGTACGAGGCGCCGCTCGGCATCACGCTGCGCGAGCTGCTCGACATGGCGGGCGGCATCAGGGCCGGGCACGAGCTCAAGTTCTGGACCCCGGGCGGCTCGTCCACGCCGATCTTCACCGCCGAGCACCTCGACGTGCCGCTCGACTTCGAGTCGGTCGGCGCCAAGGGCTCGATGCTCGGCACCCGGGCGCTGCAGATCTTCGACGAGACCACCTGCGTGGTCCGCTCGGTGCTGCGCTGGACGGAGTTCTACGCGCACGAGTCCTGCGGCAAGTGCACGCCCTGCCGGGAGGGGACCTACTGGCTCAAGCAGGTGCTCAAGCGGCTGGAGAAGGGCCAGGGCACCGAAGAGGACCTCGGCACCATCACCGACATCGCGGACAACATCCTCGGCCGCTCCTTCTGCGCCCTGGGCGACGGCGCGACGAGCCCGATCCACTCGTCGGTGAAGCACTTCCGCGACGAATACCTCAAGCACTTCGAGATCGGCGGCTGCCCGTTCGATCCCGCTGCGTCCACTGTGTGGGGGAACGCATGACAGTACAAACGCCCGCGCCGGGACCCGTGGAGCAGCCGGTCGACCTGGTCAGCCTGACGATCGACGGCTTCCAGGTCAGCGTCCCCAAGGGCACCCTCCTGATCCGGGCCGCCGAGCTGCTGGGAATCCAGATCCCGCGGTTCTGCGACCACCCCCTGCTCGACCCGGTCGGCGCCTGCCGCCAGTGCCTGGTCACCATCGAGGGCATGCCCAAGCCGGCCGCCTCCTGCACGATCGTGTGCACCGAGGGCATGGTCGTGCAGACGCAGCTCACCAACCCGGTCGCCGAGAAGGCCCAGCGCGGGGTCATGGAGCTGCTGCTCATGAACCACCCGCTGGACTGCCCGGTCTGCGACAAGGGCGGCGAGTGCCCGCTGCAGAACCAGGCGATGTCCAACGGCCAGGGCGAGTCCCGGTTCCAGGAGGACAAGCGCACCTTCGAGAAGCCGATCCCGCTGTCCACCGAGGTGCTGCTCGACCGCGAGCGCTGCATCCAGTGCGCGCGGTGCATCCGCTTCTCCGACGAGATCGCCGGCGACCCGCTCATCGAGTTCTTCGAGCGCGGCGCCAAGGAGCAGGTCAGGACCGCCGACGGCGAGCCGTTCCAGTCCTACTTCTCCGGCAACACGATCCAGATCTGCCCGGTCGGCGCGCTCACCGGCGCGGCCTACCGGTTCCGCGCCCGCCCGTTCGACCTGGTCTCCACCCCGAGCGCCTGCGAGCACTGCGCGAGCGGCTGCTCGATGCGCACCGACCACCGCAGGGGCAAGGTCACCCGGCGCCTGGCCGGCAACGACCGGCAGGTCAACGAGGAGTGGAACTGCGACAAGGGCCGCTGGGCGTTCACCTACACGACCCAGCCGGACCGGCTGCGCTCGCCGCTGATCCGTGACGAGGAGGGCCGGCTCGTCCCTGCCTCCTGGCCGGAGGCCCTCGCGGCCGCCGCGGCCGGCCTCGCCGCCGCCAAGGGCCGCGCCGGCGTGCTGGTCGGCGGCCGGGTCACGGTCGAGGACGCCTACGCCTACGCGAAGTTCGCCCGGATCGCGCTCGACACCAACGACATCGACTTCCGGGCCCGCCCGCACTCCGCCGAGGAGGCCCGCTTCCTCGCCCACCACGTGGCGGGCACCGGCATCGAAGTCTCCTACGCCGATCTGGAGAAGGCCCCGGCCGTGCTCCTCGCGGGCTTCGAGCCCGAGGAGGAGTCGCCGATCGTCTTCCTGCGCCTGCGCAAGGCGGCCGAGAAGCGGGGCCTGCGGGTCTTCGGTCTCGCCCCGTTCGCCACCCACGGCCTGGCCAAGATGGGCGGCACCCTGCTGCGCGTGCAGCCGGGCGGCGAGGCCGACGCCATCGGCGACCTGATCGACGGCGGCGACACCGCCCAGGCGCTCAGGCAGCCGGGCGCGGTCATCCTCGCCGGCGAGCGGCTCGCCACGGTCCCCGGCGCGTTCTCCGCCCTGGTACGGCTGGCCGACGCCACCGGCGCCAGGATCGCCTGGATCCCGCGCCGGGCCGGTGAGCGCGGCGCGCTGGAGGCGGGCGCGCTGCCCGGCCTGCTGCCGATCGGCCGCCCGGTGGACGACGACGCCGCACGCGCCGAGGTCGCCCGCGCCTGGGACGTCACGAGCCTGCCGCAGACCCCGGGCCGCGACACCTCCGGCATCCTCGCCGCCGCCCTGAACGAGGAGATCGACGCCCTCGTCGTCGCCGGCGTCGACCCCTACGACCTGCCCGACCCCGACGCCGTGCTCGCCGCGCTGGAGAACACGCCGTTCGTGGTCAGCCTGGAGCAGCGGGCCAGCGCGGTCACCGACCGCGCCGACGTCGTGCTCCCGGTGGCCACCACGTCCGAGAAGGGCGGCACCTTCGTCGACTGGGAGGGCCGCGGGCGCACCTTCGAGGCGGCGCTGTCCGCCCCCGGCGTGATGAGCGACCTGCGCGCGATCGGCGCCATCGCCGACCACATGGACGTCCACCTGGGCCTGCCCGACCCGGCCGCCGCCCGCCGCGAGCTCGGTGAGCTCGGCTCCTGGCGCGGCGCCAGGACGGCCGCCCCGGACGCCGCGAGCCGTCCGCAGGACGCGCCCGCCGCCGGCGAGGCGCTGCTGGCCACCTGGCACCTGCTGCTCGACGAGGGCCGCATGCAGGACGGCGAGCCGTACCTCGCGGGCACCGCGCGGGCGGTCGAGGCGCTGCTGTCGGCGGCCACCGCGGCCGAGGCCGGCGTCGCCGACGGTGACAAGCTCAGCGTGACGACGGAGCAGGGCACCGTGCACCTGCCCGTCCGGATCGCGGACCTCCCCGACCGCGTCGTCTGGCTGCCGGCCAACTCGGCCGGCTGCTCGGTGACCCGCGACCTGCGCGCGACGGCCGGTGACATCGTCAAGATCGGGAGCGCCTCATGAGCCCTACGCTGCTCGCCGCCGCCGCGCCGGACGGTCCGAGCCTGGCCGACTTCGGCAAGGATCCCCTGTGGATCTCCATCATCAAGGCCCTGTTCATCTTCGTGTTCCTGATGCTCGGCGTGCTCTTCGGAGTCTGGACCGAGCGCAAGGTCATCTCGCGGATGCAGCACCGCTACGGCCCCAACCGGGCGGGCAAGTTCGGCCTGCTCCAGTCGGTGGCCGACGGCCTGAAGTTCGGCCTGAAGGAGGACCTCACCCCGAACACGGTGGACCGGGTCCTCTACACGCTGGCCCCGATCATCCTGGTGGTGCCGGCCTTCCTGGCCTTCTCCATCGTGCCGTTCGGGCCGTCGGTGTGGTTGTTCGGCCACCAGACGCCGCTCCAGCTCACCGACCTCCCCGTCGCCGTGCTCTTCGTGCTGGCGATGGCCTCGATCGGCGTCTACGGCATCGTCCTCGCCGGCTGGTCCTCCCGCTCGCCGTACGCGATCCTCGGTGGGCTGCGGTCCAGCGCGCAGGTGGTCTCCTACGAGATCGCGATGGGTCTGTCGTTCGTCGGCGTCTTCCTCTTCTCGGGCACGCTGTCCACCTCGGAGATCGTCGCCTCGCAGGCGCACGGCGGCACCGTCGGGCTGTTCGGCCTGGACATCCCGCTGCCCTCGTGGCACGTCGTCCTGCTGCTCCCGTCCTTCCTGATCTACACGATCACGATGCTCGGCGAGACCAACCGGGTGCCCTTCGACCTGCCCGAGGGTGAGGGCGAGCTGGTCGGCGGCTTCATGACGGAGTACTCCTCCTCGCTGAAGTTCGCCCTGATCATGCTGGCCGAGTACGTCAACGTGTTCACGGTCTCGGCGCTGTCCATCACGCTGTTCCTCGGCGGCTGGCGGGCACCGTGGCCGATCTCCCTGTGGGACGGCGCCAACGTCGGCTGGTGGCCGATGCTCTGGTTCTTCATCAAGATGGTGCTGGTCTTCATGTTCTTCATCTGGGTCCGCGCCTCGCTGCCGCGCATCCGGTACGACCAGCTCATGGCCTTCGGGTGGAAGGTGCTGATCCCGCTCAACCTCGGCTGGATCCTGCTGGTCGCGACCATGCGGGTGCTCCAGGTCGAGAGCAACAGGGTGGCGCTGGTCTACACGCTGGCGGCGATCGTGCTGGTGGGATGCATCGCGGTCTGGTTCCGCTTCGATACGGTGCTGCAGCGTCGCAGGGAGGACCGGGAGGCCCAGGTGGAGGCCGAGTTCGCCCAGCTGCGCGACGCGCCCGACGCGGGGGGCTTCCCGGTGCCGCCGCTGGACTTGCCGCACTATCACGGTGCGGAGCGCAAGGAGGTTCCCAGTGGGAGCAACTGATTGGCTCAACCCCGTCAAGGGCTTCGGTGTGACCTTCCATCACATGTTCAAGAAGCCCATCACGGTTCAATATCCCGAGGAGAAGCGGCCCACGGCGCCTCGGTTCCACGGCCGTCACCAGCTCAACCGCTGGCCCGACGGGCTGGAGAAGTGCGTCGGCTGCGAGCTGTGCGCATGGGCCTGCCCGGCGGACGCGATCTACGTCGAGGGCGCGGACAACACCGACGAGGAGCGCTTCTCTCCCGGTGAGCGCTACGGGCGCACCTACCAGATCAACTATCTGCGGTGCATCCTGTGCGGTCTGTGCATCGAGGCGTGCCCGACCCGGGCGCTCACCATGACGAACGAGTACGAGCTCGCCGACTCCAGCAGAGAGAGCCTCATCTACACCAAGGAGATGCTGCTCGCCCCGCTGACCTCGGGCATGGAGACTCCGCCGCACCCGATGCGCCTCGGTGAGACCGAAGAGGACTACTACCGGCTGGGACGCAACAATGGGTGAGACCATCACGTTCTGGGTGCTCGCGGTCGTGTCCGTGTCCGCCGCGCTCGGGCTCGTATTCAGCCGCAAGGCCGTCTACTGCGCGCTCATGCTCGGCGTGGTCATGTTCTCGCTGGCCGTGCTCTACGCCGTCCAGGACGCGCCCTTCCTCGCCGCCGTGCAGATCATCGTCTACACCGGCGCCGTCATGATGCTGTTCCTGTTCGTCCTCATGCTGGTCGGTGTCGACTCCTCCGACTCGCTGGTGGAGACCATCAGGGGACAGCGCTTCTGGGCGCTGGTGGCGGGTCTCGCCTTCGCCGCGCTGGTGGGTCTCGCGATCGGCAACACGATCGTCGGACCGGCCGCCGGTCTCGCGGGGGCGACGCAGGCCGCGGGCGGCAACGTGCCCGCGCTGGCCCAGCTGATCTTCTCGCGCTACGTGTTCGCCTTCGAGGTGGCCTCGGCGCTGCTGATCACCGCGGCGCTCGGCGCGATGGTGCTCGCGCACCGCGAGCGGGTCCGGCCCAAGCCGACCCAGAAGGAGCTGGCCCGTGCCCGCTTCTTCAGCGGCTACGCCCCGTCGCTCCCGGGCCCCGGCACCTACGCCAGGAACAACGCCATCGACATGCCGGCGCTGCTCCCCGACGGTTCGGTCTCCAGGCTGTCCGTCAACCGGGTCATCGCCAGGCACGACGTCGACGACGACCACTTCCCCGAGGACGCCAAGCTCGCCGACGCCATCAGGCAAGCGGTCGAGGAGGAGGGCAAGTGACCACGCATTACCTTGTGCTGTCCGCGCTGCTGTTCTCCATCGGCGCCGTGGGCGTCCTGGTGCGGCGCAACGCGATCGTGGTGTTCATGTGCGTGGAGCTCATGCTCAACGCGTGCAACCTGGCGTTCGTCACGTTCGCGCGCCAGCACGGCAACCTGGACGGTCAGATCATCGCGTTCTTCGTGATGGTGGTGGCCGCGGCCGAGGTCGTGGTGGGCCTGGCCATCATCGTGACGATCTTCCGAACCCGCAGGTCCGCGTCCGTCGACGACGCCAACCTGCTGAAGTACTAAGAGGTGCCAGTGGAACCCGCTGAGATTTTCCCGCATTCGGGAGGTGTGATCGGCGTCTCCTGGCTGATGATCGCGCTCCCGTTGCTGGGCGCCGCGATCCTCCTGCTGGGCGGACGCCGCACCGACCGCTGGGGCCACTTCCTCGGCGTGGCGATGTCCCTCGCGTCCTTCGTCGTGGGTGTGCTCACCTTCGTCGAACTGCTCGGCCTGGGGGAGGAGCAGCGCCGGCGGGTCGTGGAGCTGTTCGAGTTCATCCCCGGCATGGTCAACATGGGACTCCTGGTCGACCCGCTGTCGATCTCGTTCGTCCTGCTGATCACCGGTGTGGGCTCGCTGATCCACATCTACTCGATCGGCTACATGTCGCACGACCCGGGCAGGCGCAGGTTCTTCGCCTACCTGAACCTCTTCGTCGCGGCCATGCTGCTGCTGGTGCTCGCCGACAACTACGTCGGGATGTTCATCGGCTGGGAGGGCGTGGGTCTCGCCTCCTACCTGCTGATCGGCTTCTGGCAGCACAAGCCCTCCGCGGCCACCGCGGCGCAGAAGGCGTTCATCGTCAACCGGGTCGGTGACTTCGGGCTCCTGGTGGCGATGTTCCTGATCTGGACCACCTTCGGGTCCTTCGCCTACGGCCCCGTGCTCGGCGCCGCCGGCGACGCGAACGTCCCGGCCACCGCGATCGGCCTGCTGCTCCTCCTCGGCGCCTGCGGCAAGTCGGCCCAGCTCCCGCTGCAGTCCTGGCTCCTGGACGCGATGGAGGGCCCGACCCCGGTCTCCGCCCTCATCCACGCGGCCACGATGGTCACCGCGGGCGTCTACCTGATCGTCCGGTCCGGCGCCTTCTTCCAGGCCGCCCCGACCGCCCAGCTCGTCGTCACGATCGTCGGCGTGGCCACGCTGCTCGCCGGTGCGATCATCGGCACCGCCAAGGACGACATCAAGAAGGCGCTCGCCGGTTCGACGATGTCGCAGATCGGCTACATGGTGCTGGCCGCGGGCCTCGGCCCGATCGGGTACGCCTTCGCCATCGCGCACCTGATCACGCACGGCTTCTTCAAGGCCTCGATGTTCCTCGGCGCCGGCTCGGTCATGCACGCCATGAACGACGAGGTCGACATGCGCAAGTACGGCGGCCTCGCCTCGGTCATGAAGGTCACCTGGGCCACCTTCGGCCTCGGTTACCTCGCCATCATCGGCTTCCCGCTGCTGTCCGGTTACTGGACCAAGGACGGCATCATCGAGGCCGCGATGGAGCACAGCCCGATCCTGGGCTGGCTCGCCGTCATCGGCGCCGGCCTCACCGGCTTCTACATGTCGCGGGTCTTCTTCATGACCTTCCACGGCAAGCGCCGGTGGGCCGAGGACGCCCACCCGCACGAGTCGCCCGCCGTGATGACCTGGCCGCTGATCCTGCTGTCGATCGGCTCCGTCTTCGGCGGCGCCTTCCTGATCGTGGGCAACCGGTTCATGACCTTCCTCAGCCCGGCGGTCGGCGCCCCCGAGGAGCCCCTCGGCTTCCACCCGTTCAGCGTCCCCGGCATCACCACGCTCGTCCTGGTGGCGATCGGCGCGGGTTACGCGTGGACGAAGTACGGCAGGTCCGAGGTGCCCGCGGTCGCCCCGCGCGGCTCCTTCCTCACCACGTTCGCCCGTCGTGACCTGTACGGCGACGCGCTCAACGAGTCGCTGTTCATGCGTCCCGGCCAGTGGCTGACCCGCCTCGCGGTGTTCTTCGACAACCGGGGTGTGGACGGCCTGGTCAACGGCCTGGCGGCGGGGATCGGGGGCAGCTCTGGACGGCTCCGCCGGATCCAGACCGGCTTCGCAAGAAGCTACGCGTTGTCCATGCTCTTCGGCGCTGCCGTGGTGGCGGGCGCTCTGCTCCTTGTAGGGAACCTGTGATGCCCTGGCTCTCCATACTGATCGCCGTGCCCGTCCTGGGCGCGGTGGCCGTGGCCCTGCTGCCGAAGGGCAGTGACAAGGCCGCGAAGCAGCTCGCGCTGGGCGTCTCCCTGGTCGTCCTGGTGCTGACCCTCGTCATGGCGGTGCAGTTCGCGCCGGGCAACGGGCGGTGGGCGTTCCAGGAGACCTACGACTGGATCCCCAGTTTCGGGGTGCACTACGCCGTCGCGGTCGACGGCATCGCGCTGGTGCTGATCGCGCTCTCCGCCGTCCTGGTGCCGATCGTGATCCTGGCCTCCTGGCACGACGCCGACGGCACCGGCGCGGACAACCCGCCCAAGCGCTCGGTGAAGACGTACTTCTCGCTGCTGCTGGTCCTCGAAGCCATGATGATCGGCGTCTTCGCGGCGACCGACATCTTCCTGTTCTACGTGTTCTTCGAGGCCATGCTGATCCCGATGTACTTCATGATCGGGTCGTACGGCGGCGCGCAGCGGTCCTACGCCGCGGTGAAGTTCCTGCTCTACTCGCTGTTCGGCGGCCTCCTCATGCTGGTCGCCGTGATCGCGCTCTACTCGATCGCGGGTAAGAGCACCTTCCTGTTCCCCGAGCTCATCGGGGCCATCCAGGACCCGACCACGCAGAAGTGGCTGTTCGCCGGATTCTTCATCGCCTTCGCGATCAAGGCTCCGCTGTGGCCGTTCCACACCTGGCTGCCCGACGCCGCCGCGCAGGCGCCCGCCGGCGCCGCGGTGCTGCTGGTCGGCGTGCTGGACAAGGTCGGCACGTACGGCATGCTGCGCTTCTGCCTGGAGCTCTTCCCCGACGCGTCGAAGTTCTTCATCCCGCTGGTCGTGGTGCTCTCCGTGATCGGCATCGTCTACGGCGCGATCGTGGCCATCGGGCAGACCGACATGAAGCGGCTCATCGCCTACACGTCGATCTCGCACTTCGGCTTCATCGCCCTGGGCGTCTTCGCGATGACCGCCAACTCCGCGGCCGGCGCGACGCTCTACATGGTCAACCACGGGTTCTCCACCGGAGCGCTGTTCCTGATCGCCGGGTTCCTGATCTACCGCAGGGGCTCCAGCTACATCGCCGACTACGGAGGCGTGCGGAACGTCGCCCCGCTGCTCGCGGGCACCTTCCTCATCGCCGGCCTGTCCGGCCTCTCGCTGCCCGGTCTGTCGTCCTTCGTCAGCGAGTTCATGGTGCTGGTCGGCACGTTCTCCAGCCCGGTGGAGAACTTCGGCTTCGAGATTCCCGCGATCATCGGCGCCACCGGCGTGGTGCTCGCCGCCATCTACATCCTGTGGATGTACAAGCGGGTCGCGACCGGGCCCACGGCCGAGTCGGTGTCCGGCATGAAGGACCTGAACGGCCGGGAGAAGCTGGTGATCGTCCCGCTGATCGCGCTGATCATCGGCCTCGGTTTCTATCCAAAGCCACTGCTTGACGTGATCAACCCGGCAGTGGGAACCACCCTGGCGAACGTCTCGGTGCCCGCGTTCGCGCCGGCCCATCCCGTCGCCGACCAGAAGGGGGCCGGCCAGTGAACAACACCTTCCAAGCGCCGACGATCGAGTACGGGCAGCTCGCGCCGCTGCTGCTCGTGTTCGGCGCGGCGGTCGTGGGTGTGCTGATCGAGGCGTTCGCGCCGCGTTACCTGCGCAAGTCGTTCCAGGTTCCGCTGACGTTCGTGTCGCTGCTCGGGGCGTTCGCGCTGATCCTGGTGCAGGTGTTCGTGAGCGGCGTGCCGACCGCGCCCGCCGCGATGGGCGCCGTCGCGGTGGACGGCCCGTCGCTGTTCATCTGGGGCGTCATCCTGATCCTCGCCGCCGTGAGCGTGCTGCTGATCACCGATGACGACCACTTCGTCCCGCAGGCGGCAGCCGTACCGGGCTCCGCCGAGGAGGACGACGCGCTCGCCGAGGGCGCGGCGCACACCGAGGTCTACCCGCTCGTGCTGTTCGCGGTCGGCGGCATGCTGCTCTTCGCGGCGTCCAACGACCTGCTCATGATGTTCGTGGCCCTTGAGGTCATGTCGCTGCCGCTGTACCTGCTGTGCGGCCTGGCCCGCCGTCGCCGCCTCCTCTCCCAGGAGGCGTCGGTGAAGTACTTCCTGCTCGGCGCGTTCTCCTCCGGCTTCTTCCTGTACGGCATGGCGCTGATCTACGGCTTCGCCGGCACGGTGGACCTCGCCGGGATCAGCCGGGCGCTCGGCACGGTCAGCGGGCAGGACCCGCTGCTGCTGATCGGCACGGCCCTGCTCGGCGTCGGCCTGCTCTTCAAGATCGGCGCCGCGCCGTTCCAGGCGTGGAAGCCGGATGTCTACCAGGGCGCGCCGACCCCGATCACCGCGTTGATGGCCTCGGGCACCCTGGTCGCCGCGTTCGGCGCGTTGCTGCGGGTCTTCTGGGTGGCGCTGGGCAACCTCGACTGGGACTGGCGCCCGGTCATGTGGGGTGTGGCGATTCTCACCATGGTGCTGGGCGCGATCCTGGCGATCACCCAGACCGACATCAAGCGGATGCTCGCCTACTCCTCGATCGCGCACGCGGGCTTCCTGCTCGTCGGCGTCATCGCGACCGGCGACGCCAGGCAGAACGCCGACGCGCTCTCCGGCATCCTGTTCTACCTGCTGGTCTACGGCATCACGACGGTGGGCGCCTTCGCGGTGGTCACGGTGGTGCGCGACGCCGGCGGTGAGGCGGGGCACCTGTCGCGGTGGGCCGGTCTCGGCAAGCGGGCGCCGGCGCTGGCCGGGGTGTTCGCCTTCTTCCTGCTTGCGTTCGCCGGGATCCCCCTCACGTCCGGATTTTTCGGGAAATATGCTGTCTTTGCGGCGGCGGCCACCGGCGGGGCACTCCCGCTGGTCATCGTCGGCGTGGTGAGCTCTGCGGTCGCGGCGTTCTTCTATGTGCGCGTGATCGTGCTGATGTTCTTCAGCGAGCCCGCCGCCGACGGCCCGACGATCGCGGTTCCCAGTATGGGTACCGCGGCCGTGGTCACCGTCGCGGCAGCGGCTACGGTGGTGCTGGGGGTGTTTCCGGAGCCCGTGCTCCGCCTGGCCGACCAGGCCGCTTCTACGTTGTTCATTCGTTAAGGGGTTCGTATGGCTGCGCCGCCCGTTGTTGATCTGCCCTTCGTCGACGAGCGGCTGACCGAAGACGTGACCGCGGGACTGGCCTCTGTCGAGAAGCTCCTCCGCTCTTCCGTGGAGAGTGAGGACTCCTTCATCACGGAGGCCTCACGTCATCTGATCGAGGCCGGCGGCAAGCGGTTCCGCGCGATGCTGGTGCTGCTGGCGGCGCAGTTCGGGGACGCGGACGCGCCGGGCGTGGTGCCCGGCGCGGTCGTGATCGAGTTGACCCACCTGGCGACCCTCTACCACGACGACGTCATGGACGACGCCCGGGTCCGCCGCGGCTCGCCGTCGGCCAACGCCCGGTGGGACAACACCGTCGCGATCCTCACCGGCGACTACCTCTTCGCCCAGGCGTCCGAGATCCTCGCCGACCTCGGCGCCGAGGTCATCCGGATCCAGGCGCAGACCTTCTCCAGCCTGGTCCGCGGGCAGATCAGGGAGACGATCGGCCCCCGCCAGGGCGAGGACGCGATCACGCACTATCTCCAGGTGCTCGCGGACAAGACCGGCTCGCTCATCGCCACCTCCGGCCGCTTCGGCTCCCTGCTGGCGGGTGCGCCCACCGACGTGGTGGACCGGGTGTCCCGGGCGTGCGAGGCCATCGGCATCGCCTGGCAGCTCGGTGACGACCTGCTGGACGTCGCGTCGTCGTCGGGGGAGAGCGGCAAGACGCCGGGCACCGACCTGCGCGAGGGCGTGCGCACCCTGCCGGTCCTGCACGTGCTGGCGTCCTCCGCGCCGCAGGACGAGCGGCTGCGGGAACTGCTCGCGGGCCCGGTGGCGGAGGAGGACCTGGCGGAGGCGCTCCACCTGCTGCGGGCCCACCCTGCCATGAAGCAGGCCAGGGAAGAGCTCATGCGCTGGACCGACCGGGCGCGGCACGACCTGGCGGGTCTCCCCGACATCCCCGCCCGATCGGCCTTCCTGGCGCTCTGCGACTACGTGGTCGCCCGCTCCGGCTGACGCACGGGGGGCACCGGGGACCGCCGGGTCGCGCGGGCGTTGCGCAGACTGTCCCAGGTGAAGATGGCGAGGGCTATCCACACGATGGCGAAACCCGCCCACCTGCTGGGCGGCATCGTCTCGCGAATGATCAGCACGCCGACGAGGAACTGCAGCACCGGCGCGATGTACTGGAGCAGCCCGATCACCGTGAGCGGCACCCGGATCGCCGCCGCGGTGAAGAAGAGCAGCGGCACCGCGGTGATCACCCCGGAGAGGGCGAGCAGCGCCGCGTGCCCCACCCCGTGCCCGCCGAAGGTCCCCTGACCGCTGCCCTGCAGGACGAACAGGTACGCCAGGGCGGGCACCAGAAACGCCAGCGTCTCGACGGTGAGGCTCTCCGCCGCCCCCACGTTCGCGATCTTCTTGATCAGGCCGTAGGTGCCGAAGCTCGCGGCGAGGACCAGCGCGATCCACGGCGGCCTGCCGTAGTCGACGGCCAGCACGACCATCGCGATCGTGCCGAGCCCGACCGCCACCCACTGCGTACGGCGCAGCCGCTCGCGCAGCAGCACCACCCCGAACAGCACGCTGACCAGCGGGCTGATGAAGTAGCCGAGGGCGCTCTCGACGACGTGCCCGGTGTTCACCGCGTAGATGTAGACGCCCCAGTTGACCGAGATGATCAGGGCGGCCAGCGCCAGCAGGGCGACCTTCTTCGGCTGCCGGACAAGAGGTGCGAACCAGGACCAGTGCCGCCGGACCGCGAGGATGCCGAGCACGGCCACCAGGGACCAGACCATGCGATGGGCGAGGATCTCCACCGGTCCCGCCGGTTCGAGGAGCGGCCAGTAGAGGGGGAAGAGGCCCCACATGGCATAGGCGGCGACACCGTACAGGAGGCCGCGGCGTTCATCAGGCATGTCCCCCATTTTCGGTGCTTACTGGGTTCAGCACAAATAAGCAGTTCTTTGTCGCACTATGTAGTGATGCTTATTCGGGAACAATCCCCGCCGCCAGGCGGTTGCCGAAGGCAAAACCCCCCCGATGGAGGTGCCTCATGGGCTGGCTGTTCGGCAGGAACAAGACAACCCTGGTCACGGCTGAGGACGCGCTCCCCGGCCGCTCAACCCCCATACCGGTGCCCCCGCGTCACGCGGTCCTGGACGCCCCGCTCGCCCCGCCGCACCCCGCGGGCGCCGAGATCGCCGACTTCGGCCTGGGCTGCTTCTGGGGCGCCGAGCGCAAGTTCTGGCAGACCGAGGGCGTGCTCACCACCGCCGTCGGCTACCAGGGCGGCCACACCCCCAACCCCACCTACGAAGAGGTCTGCACCGGCCGCACCGCCCACACCGAGGTCGTCCGGGTCGTCTTCGACCCCGCCAAGGTCTCCTACGAGGAGCTCCTGCGCGTCTTCTGGGAGGCCCACGACCCCACCCAGGGCATGCGCCAGGGCAACGACATCGGCACGCAGTACCGCTCGGCCATCTACCACCACAGCCCCGCCCAGGAAAAGTCCGCCCTGACCTCCCGCGACACCTACCAACAGGCCCTCACCCAGGCCGGCCACCACGCCATCACCACCGAGATAGCCCCGGCCCCCGCGTTCTACTACGCCGAGGAGTATCACCAGCAGTACCTTTGGCGCAATAAGAACGGCTACTGCGGGTTGGGCGGCACCAGCGTCAAGCTAGGTGACCCGTCCGAGTGGTCCTGTCCGACCGGGCTAACGACCGCAAGGGAGTAGGCTCAACCTCACGACGGATTGCTACTTCAAGTAGTAAACTAGTTGTATGAGCATGCCTGAGCGGGACTTCGGACCGGGGGATGGCCCGGCGGCCAAGGTGAGCGTCTCCCTGCGCTCGGGGAACATCCGGGCGGTCAGGGAACGTGTTGGAGCGCGCGGATTCTCCGCGTACGTGGATGCGGCGGTGGAACGTCAGATCGAGCGTGATCTGCTGGAGGAGGCGCTGCAGGCGAACGAGGCGGCCTCGGGGCCGATCCCGCAGGCGTTTCGCGATGAGGCGGCTGAGCTGTTCCGCAGTGTGAAGTCCGCGCCCGAGCTCGTGGAGGAGGACGGGTGGCGCGCGCACGAAGCAAGCTGAGCGCGGGCACCGTCGTCTTGGACTGCGACGGGCTCGTCAAGTGGTGTGAGGCCGACCAGCGGGTGACCGCGATCGTACGGGAGGCGCAGGACAACGACTTCCGGGTCGTCGTCAGCGCGATGACGCCGATCGAGGCTCAAGACGTGCGAGTGAAAAGTGATCGCCTCAAGTGGTACCTGTCGCGGCTGAGGATCGAGCCGGTGACCGAGGAGATCTGTTCGCGTGCGATCGAGTTGCTGCGTGGCAGCCGGCTTCACGGCCATAAGTACGCCATCGATGCTGTCGTGGCCGCTACGGCGCTCCGTGCGGTGAAGCCGGTTCTCATCCTCACCTCCGACGAAGACGACATGAGCAAGCTCTGTGGGAAAACCGTCAAGATCGTCGGGCTTTGAGGGCCAGGGCCACCTGGTAATGCACGATGGGCGGTACCGGGGTCTCCTGCCCGGCGGGCATTGCGCCTGTGGGTGGCTGAGTTCCTAAGGCGATCTTACTGTCGCAGGAACAAGATCCGGGAGGTGTGGACACGCTCTACCGTCATGGATCGACCACCCACATCAGAACGTGTTCTGACGTACACTGATGCGATGAGCGCTAGCCATGCCGACGCAGTGACCTTTTCTGATTTGTCGAGAAACCCGCGAGCGGTCGCCGAGCGCGCGGCGCGCCTTGGACGGGTGCGTGTCACACATCGAGATGCTCCAGATTTCTACTTGACCGCGGCTGACCGCGAAGAGGAGCGCGAACGGACGCTGGCCACCGCGTCCCGATTGTTCCTTGCGTTGATCAAGCACGACCCCACCGCGCGTGCGCTGGTCATCGCCATGCCGGAGGTCTTCCCCTGGGTTCGCCATCTGTCTTCGGCCGAGTTGCGTGCGTTCACACTGGAACTGGTCGAGGCGCTCTCCGACGCGGCCGAGCTCGACGTCGATGCCACCAGTCAAGAGGTCATCGCGGGCTGGCGGGCCACTGCCAGAATCAAGGCAGACCCTGCGCACTACGCCGAGGCTCGCAAGCCCACGAGCGGTGACTTCGGGCCGGTGCAGGTTTCGGCATGAGCCCAAAGCGCGGAGATCGGGTTACAGTGCCGCCTCCGGACGACGAGTGGGACGTCCGGTTCGGTACCAGCGACGCGGTCCGGGGCTGGGAAGAGCTGTGCCGACATGCCCTGGCCAATACGCGTCGATGCTTCGAGATGCTGCGGGTCGACCCCCGTACGGGCTCCAGCCACGATCGGCAGCATCGTCTACGTGGCGACCTTGCGACTCATCGTCACAACGGCAAGGACTTGGAGCAGTGGGAGTTCGAGGTCACCAGCGGTGGGCGCGTGCGTTATGTCATCGATGACACCACTCATACCGTCTGGGTGATCTACGCATCGCCTCGACACCCCAAGGACACGGAGTAGGCGACTATCGCTGCGTGAAACAGAGCACTACCACCCAGCAGTATTCGTTCAAGAACCCGAACGGAGCGCCTGCCCCTGCCCTGACAGCACCTGGTCGGGGTTGGTCGCGTCAGGTGCGTTCGACGGGGTCGGGGGGCTGGGCGTCGTTCTTCTCGTGTGGGGTCTTGGGGGGTGAGGGCGGGGCCGCGAGGTGTTCGGTGTCCTTGTTGCGTGTCAGCCAGAGGTAGGCCAGTGCGCCGGCGAACAGCACGATCGAGGTCCACTGGTTGATCCGCAGTCCCAGGAGCGTCACCGCGTAGTCCACTCCGCCCACCGGGTCGATCCGCAGGCCCTCGATCCAGAACCGCCCGAACGTGTAGCCGGCGACGTAGAGGGCGAACAGGCGGCCGTGGCGCAGGGTGAACCGCCTGCCGGCCAGGATCAGTGCGAAACCGAGTGCCGTGTTCCACAGTGACTCGTACAGGAACGTCGGGTGGTAGAGCACGCCTGGCTCGCCGCCGTGCGCCTGGTCGATCTCCAGGCCCCACGGCAACGTGGTCGGACTGCCGTACAGCTCCTGGTTGAACCAGTTGCCCCAGCGGGCGATCGCCTGCCCGAACGCGATGCCGGGCGCGATCGCGTCGGCCACGGCGCCCAGAGGCAGCCCGCGGCGGCGGCAGGCCAGCCACACGCCCACGCCGCCCAGGGCGACCGCGCCCCAGATGCTCAGCCCGCCTTCCCAGATGAACAGCGCCTGGTAGGGCTCCTTGATCGCGCGCGGGCCGAAGTAGGTCTGCCAGTCGGTGATGACGTGGTAGAGGCGGGCGCCGATCAGACCGAAGACCACTCCGGGGATCGCGATGTCGCTGATCGTGCCCTTCTCGCCGCCGCGGGCACGCCAGCGGCGCTCGCCGAGCCAGATGCCGAAGGCGATCGCGACGAGGAAGCACAATGCGTAGGCCCGGATCGGGATGAATCCGAGAAACCACACCCCTTCGGGAGGGCTCGGAATCGAGGCAAGGGGCATGCCGGTGAGGCTAGTCAACGTGAGGCCACTTGGCCGCTTTCGTGACCTGATCGCAAACCTTCTTCGGCGACAGGTGTCACCACAAGCCAACCCGCCTACGCGCTCATGACGGCCAGGCTGAGCCACGCCCGCTGGCGCGGACACCACGCTTCCCGAGATCCCGACAGGCGCGGCATGTTGGGATCGCGGCGGTCAGCCCGTTCGCTGGAGCAGGAGGGTGACGAAGCCGAGGGTCCGGCGGTAGCCGTGCAGCCACATGTCGCGGTGTTCGAGGGCGGCTGCGCGGGCCTTGTCGGCGTCCGGGCCGGGGTTCTCGTTGGCCCAGCGGAGGAGTGTCCCCGTCCAGGACCACTCGTAGTCATCCCATTCGGACAGGTCGCTGGTGTAGGCGTAGACCGTGTGGAAACCGGTGGACTCGGCGGCGGCGACCGTACCGGGTAGGTCGAGGAGGTCAGACGGCTTGGCGTCCAGCCGGGTGAGCGCCTCCGGTGTCGGCTCGCGCTCCCAGAATCCCTCGCCGACGAGCGCCAGCCCGTTCGGCCGCAGGTAGCGCCGTACGTGGTCGAGGGTGGGGCCGAGTCCGCCGAACGCGTGCGTCGCCCCGACGCAGATCACCAGGTCGTACCGCTCGACCGCGGGGAAGTCGGCGGCCGGCTTCTCGTGCAGCCGGATGCGCTCCCAGACGCCCTGGATGTCCGCGTTCTCCTCGGCGGCCTTGAGCGCGACGGGGGAGATGTCGACGCCGTCGGCGGTCGCGTCCTCGTAGAGCGCCAGGGCGCGCAGTGTCCAGGCCGCCTCACCGCAGCCGAGATCCAGGATCCTCGCCCCTTCGGGCAGCCGGGCCCGGCGCAGCAGCCGGGTCACGTGGGCGCCGGAGACCGGCGCGGCGATGGGATGGTCCCGGTGGGCGAGGTGGCTGATGAACTGGCGTTCCATGGTTACCAATCTGTCCTATCTCCCCCGGGCGGCACCAGCCGTTCGGCGGTACTGCGGGCGCCTGTCCGCTCGCGGGGGTATGGGCGTCACTGCGGGATGAGGCCCGTTTCGTGGGCGAGGATGGCCGCCTGGACGCGGTTGCGCAGGTCGAGGCGGATGAAGATGGCGCTGACGTAGCCCTTGACGGGCGGCCAGCACGCCGGCGTTCATCGTGGCCGCGACCGCCGCCCAGATGACCAGTGGCGCCGAGTAGTGGCACAGCTGGAAGAAGGTCAGGTCCCGCCCGCCGCCGACGAGCCGGCCGATCAGGCCGGGCAGGCCGATCAGCAGGACGAGGGGGACGAGCCGGGGCGCCAGGCGCGGGACGAGCCGCCACGACGGCCGGGTGGCGGCCCGCGCCGCCCAGTCCCGGGTGCGGCGCAGGTTACGGATGCCGAGGAGCACGCTCAGCAAGGTGAGCCCGGCCGGCACCAGGTCGACGATGAGCCGGACCGGCGCACTCCCGTCGTCTCGTCGGCGGCGGCCACGCCAGGGATCACGTTCTGGTGGCACAGGGCCCGAAGGGCACGGTCCACCCCTGACTTTCGTCAGGTTCCGCTCCTGCGCTCCTGATCCGGGGCACACCGGAAGCGTGCCGGGGCCGGTCCGGGTCGTGGCATCCGGCCGCCGGTTCAGCCGGAGGTGTCGCCGTCGAGGTAGGTCCAGGCGCCCTCGTGGCGGGCGAAGCGGCTCTGCTCGCGGAGTTGGCCGGGGCGGCCGCGGTGGGTGTAGTGGGCGCGGAAGGTGACGGTGCCGGCGGTGTGGAAGGGGGTGCCGTCCGTGACGTTCTCGATCTCCAGGGTGCTCCAGCGCATGTCCCGGTCGAAGTCGACGCGGGGCGGCCGGGTGCTGGGATGCCAGGTGCGCAGCAGGTAAGCCTCGTCCTCGACGGCGAACGCGGAGAAGCGCGAGCGCATGAGCGCCTCCGCCGTCGGCGCGGCCTGCCCGGCGTGGAACCGGCCGCAGCACTGACCGTAGGAGGCGGACAGACCGCACGGACAGGGGCCGTCGCCACGCGGCGGGGTACGGCGAGAGCGCGAGGTGCCTTTCACCCTGCGAGGCTAACCGCTACCACCCCCGTCCGGCACGGCCCGCCCACCGAAGAGCACGATGAGGCCGGTTCGTCGCCGGTGGTCATTCACTTCTGTGTGGTGAGGAGTTTTTCGGTGAGGGTGGTCAGGCGGTGGGCGGTGGCGGGGGTGAAGGTTCTCAGGGTGAGGGGGACGGGGGTGCCTCGGTCTATGGCGGTGAGGGGGGCCGGTGGGGGGTGGTCGAGGAGGTCGCTCATCGGGGGGATCACCTGGTCGAGGGAGCGGGCGGCGAACCTCGCGTAGACGGTGAGCAGGGTTCTCAGGGGCTGGGGGAGAGCCGCGAGGCTGCCGCTGTCGGTGAAGCCGGGGTGGTACAGCACGTATCTGATCCTGTCGCCGGCCTGGGCGGCGAAGGAGACGCCGAGCAGGTCGTTGGCGCGGCCGGCCTGGAGTTGGGCGCGCAGCATGCTGTACCGGCGTTCCAGTTGCGGATCGTCCCAGCTGATCGAACCCGCGGTGTTCCCGGCTCCGGCGACGTTGAGGATGACAGGGGCTGGGCTCGCCTCCAGCGCCTCGCGCAGGCCGTGGCCGAGGAGGTAGCGGCTCAGGTAGTAGAGGGCGAAGGTGTACTCCAGGCCGTCCGGCGTCTCCCGGCGGCGGAGGTGCGGGCGGTTGGCGGTCAGGACGAGGGCGTCGATCACGGGGTGGTGGACGGTCACGTGCTCGATCACCCGCCGGTTCTCCGCGATCGAGCTGAGGTCGGCGCGCAGGAAGCGCAGCCGTTCTTCCCCATGCGGTATCCCGAGCGCCGCCGTGCGCAGGTGGTCGCCGGGGCCGCTGCCGACGGCCAGGACGGTGTCCCCTCTGCGCAGGCGGTCCAGGGCCAGGGATCTGCCCATGCCCCCGGTGGCGCCCGCTATGACGATGGTCTTGGTCACGCGTCCTCCCGTTGCCGAATCGCGTGACGCCATCATCGATACATTGCGGAGAGTCGCGTAAGGAGGCAGTTCGATGTCCGGTACGCACACCGATGTGCCCAGCATGCTGGCGCACGACCTGCCGTGGCCGGTGCCGGCCGAGGAGCACGCGGCCTGCGTGGTCACCGACGTGCTGCGGCGGGTGGGGGACAAGTGGAGTGTGCTGATCGTGGTGCTGCTCGGCCGGGGGCCGCGCCGGTTCAACGAGTTGCGGCGCATGGTCGAGGGGATCAGCCAGCGGATGCTCACCCGTACGCTGCGCGGCCTGGAGCGTGACGGCCTGGTGGCGCGCACGGTCCACCCGACGGTGCCGCCGTCGGTCGAGTACGCCCTGACGGAGCTGGGGGCGACGCTGCTCGTCCCGTTGTCGGCGGTCGCCGACTGGGCGGTCGGCCATGAGGCCGCCATCACCGCGGCCCGTGCCGGCTACGACGCCGCCGCCGGCGCGGGTCACGACCCGGGACCGGCCTCGCGCAGTGCACTGGCGATCTCGTCGGGGGCGAGGCGGCGCGGGCCGACGTAATACAGTACGGCTCCCGCCGGGAGCCGGGTCTGCCAGCCCGGGTTGACCAGGAGGGTGTCGTCGGCGCGGGCGGCGAGCATCGTGGCGCCGTACCGGCGGCCCAGCGAGGTCTGGCAGCGGTCCACCAGCACCGGGCCCAGGGACTCCGGCAACCGCACCGAGTACGTGTCCGCGCCGCCGCCGTGGGTCATCAGCTGGGTGTAGATCTCGGTGATCCCGGGGTCCTTCAGCTCCTCGGTGATCATGTGTGGGTTGTGCCACTGGACGCAGCGCACGCGCTCGTCGACGTACCGCAGGTGCCGTACCCTGCCGAGGTCGCGCAGGGCGACGACGAGGTGGGCGCCGTCGGCGACGTGCACGGCGGTGACCGCGACCGCCAGCGCCTCGTTGTCGTCGCGGGCGTCGACCAGCACGCTGTGCGCGCGCTGCACGCCGGCCCGGCGCAGCACGCCGTCGTCGGTCAGGTCGCCGCGCACGTAGGCGACGTCGCGGTCGGGCAGCGGATGCGTGCCGGCGTCGTCCCAGGCGCAGAGCACGACCCGGCTCCCGTCGGCGCCCAGCTCGTCCACCATCTGCTCGGTACGCCCCGGCGTGTAGCCGAGCAGCACGATGTGGCCGGAGTAGTCCACGGTGACGGAACCCTGCATCCTTCGCCCCTTCGCCCGTTCCAACGCCGTGGACAGTCTGGTGAACACCGTCGTCAGGGTGGCGATGCCGCCGACGATGACGTAGACGCCGACGAGGTGGCCGCCGAACGACTCGGGATACACGTCCCCGTAGCCCACGGTCGAGGCGGTGACCACGAAGTACCACCAGTAGGTGGCCGGCTCCGCGATCGCGCTTCCCGGGGGTTCGGCGATCGCCATCAGCGGCCAGCTCGTGAAGAACACCAGGCTGAAGACGAGCACCGGCGTCCACCACGCCCCCAGCCGCGCGAACCGGGCCAGCAGGCGAGCGAGAAAGACCGGCACGCTTCCTCCCATATTGCCCATTGCGCTGTGGTCACCTTAGTGGGGGATATATCAGCACAAAAGGGGGTGGCTCGGCGGGTGCCTGCGGGCGCCTCGTCCGGACTCGGGGGAAGTGTCGGGTGGGAGATCAGGTCATGGCGTCATCGCTGTGGCGTGGTTCGGCCGGGCCGTTCGCGCACTCCGCGAAGCCCGCGCCTGCCCCCCGCCGCCTGCAGCCCTGGGGCGAGGGGCCGATCAGACGGCGAAGATCTGGGAGTCGTCGGCGAACGCCTTGAACTCCAGGGCGTTGCCGGCCGGGTCGAGGAGGAACATCGTCCACTGTTCGCCGGGCTGGCCTTCGAAGCGCAGGTAGGGCTCGATGACGAAGGCGGTGTTCGCGGCGCGGAGGCGGTCGGCCAGTTCGTGGAACTGGGGGACGGTGAGGATCAGGCCGAAGTGCGGGACGGGGACGTCGTGGCCGTCGACCGCGTTGCGGGCCGCCTGGCCGCGGCCGGGGGCGAGATGGGTGACGAACTGGTGGCCGCGCAGGTTCCAGTCGGTCCAGGTGTCCGCGCTACGACCCTGCTCGCAGCCCAGGACCTCGCCGTAGAAACGGCCGGCCGCCGCCAGGTCGTCGACCGGCACGGCCAGGTGGAACCGGGGGATCGGCGAGTCGAGCGCGCTCACGTGACACTCCTGTCGAAGAGGGCGCCAGGCACCACACCCGGCACTACGCCGTATGTTAGGCAGTTCGTTCCGCTTGGCACCAGGATGGTGGAGTGCCCCAAGCCGGCGATCCGGCCGGTGGAGCGGGTGCCTCACGAAGTGGTCAGGCTGAGCTGTTAAGTTCGCGTGTGTAGTGGTTTGGGGTGCGTGATCCTGTCGAGACGCCCAGGGGTCGTCCGAAGCCTGTGCCGGACCTCTGGCGCACCCGTGGTCGCGACCCCGTGTGAACGCGAGCACCAGGAGGCATTCCTATGAACGACGCGATATGGGCCGGCACCGTCACCATCACCGGGCACGAGCAGGCGGAGCTTGAGGCGTACCTCGCCCGGCCCCTCGGCGACCGGTCGCGCGGCGGCGTCGTGGTGATCCACCACATGCCCGGCTACGACGAGGCCACCAAGGAGATCGTCCTCAAGTTCGCGGCGCACGGTTACGCGGCGATCTGCCCGAACCTCTACTCCCGCGAGGGCGCCGGCGTCGCGCCGGACGACCAGGCCGCGGCGGCGCGGGCCAAGGGCGGCATCCCGGACGGGCAGCTCGTCGGCGACGTCGCCGAGGCGGCGGCCTATCTCAACTCGCTGGACCACGCCAACGGCAGGATCGGCGTGATCGGCTACTGCTCGGGCGGCCGGCAGGCCTTCCTCGCCGCCACCTCGCTGCGGATCGACGCGGCGGTGGACTGCTACGGCGCGTTCGTGGTGAACGACCCGCCGGCGGAGTTCCCGATGAAGGTGAAGTCGCTGCTGGGCAGGGCTCCCGACCTGTCCTGCCCGCTGCTCGGGCTCTTCGGCGAGGAAGACTCCTTCCCGGGGCCGGAGGAGGTGGCCACGCTCGCCGCCGAGTTGGAGAAGCTGGGCAAGGAGCACGAGTTCCACAGCTACCCGGGCGCCGGGCACGGGTTCTTCTCCGTGGACCGGCCCGCCTACCGCCCGGCCGCCGCGGTGGACGGCTGGCAGAAGGTCTTCGCGTTCTTCGGCCGCAACCTCAGCGCCTGACAGGAGGCCGCCATGTGCACCTATCTCACCGAGAAGATCGAACTGGACGGCGCGGGCAAGGGCGGCTCCGGCTGGTTCACCGTCAGCGAGGGCGCCGTCTACGTGGACCACCCCTTCCACGCCTGCCACGAGCACACGGTGAACATCGACTTCACCAACCCGGCCGAGGGCCCTTCGGCACGGGTGGCGGTCGAGCTCACCGAGGAGTCCGCGCTGGCCCTGATCGAGGCGATCCAGAAGGCGCTGGCCGCGGCCCCTCCCGGGCTCGCCTCCGGCCGCCCGCGCGCCGCCGCGCCCTGAGGCGTACGGTCCCTCGCCCCCGCGTGAGTCCGGCCCGCCCCCGGCAGCACGCGCACGAGTCCACACCGGCCACCGGCACCCGGCCGTCAGATCACCTTCTCCGTACGGCGGGCCGCGACGGCGGAGGCGGCGGCCAGCAGGGTCACCAGCCCCCAGTAGAGGAAGTCACGGGTGCTGTGCCAGGGCAGATAGCCCCACCTGTCCTCTAACTGGAAGGTCGCCAGGCCGGTGCCGACGTAGATCGCGCTCGCCAGCGCCCACCGCGCGTCCCTGGCCGCCACCGTCGCCCACAGCGCCGCGCCGGCGAGCAGAGCGTCGATCCCCACGCTGACCAGGGCCCACGGCTGGAAGGCGTAGAGCCCGAACGCACCGGCCGAGGGCAGCCAGAAGAACGCCGGGATGGCCGACCACCCCCAGGATCGCCTGGTCAGCCCGGTGCCGGGCCATAGCGCCAGGACGGCCAGGCAGGCGAGGACGACGCCGATCAGGATCGACGAGGTCCCGGCCGCGGTGAAGACGAACAGCGCCAGGGGCAGGGCCGGCCACACCCATCCGCGCAGGAGCAGCAGTACCAGCACGATCGCCCCCTCGGTGCCGAACTGAGACCTCGGCGGGCCCTGCGCGGCGAGTTCCGTCACCGTGAGCGCGAGCACGGCCAGATGGAGGCCGTCGGCCCACCAGGGCGTCCGGGTCCTTCGCGCCTCGGTCGCGTGCGCGGCGAACGCGCCGGTCAGCAGGGCGGCCGTCTCCCGGATCGGGAAGCGGTGCGTGGCCAGCATCAGCGTGCCGACGAGTTCCTCCCCCTGCCGGTCCCGGAACCCCCGGGGGTAGAGCAGGAGCAGCCGCCGGTACCAGGTTTCCCGCCGGCGGGTCACGCGCCCGTCACCGCGATCCGGCGGGTGACGAGCTCGACGGCCTGCTGGAGGCGGGCAGCCTCCGCGCGGAGCGCGCCGATGCCGTCGTCGGTGATCCGGTAGTACCGCCGGGTGCGCCCTTCGACGATCTCCTCGCGGTCCGCCACGACCAGGCCGCCCTCCTCCAGGCGGTCGAGCGTGCGGTACAGGGTGGCGACGGCGATGCGCACCCGCCCGGCCGACTGCTCACCGGTGCGCAGGATGATCCCGTAGCCGTGCAGGGGACCGTCCAGCAGCGCGGTGAGGATGAAATAGGTCGCTTCCGACATTCGCGTCACGGCACGACTATATCTCCACAGTGGATATATGCGTCATAGGGATCGGCGGGCGAGTTTTCGCCGCGGGGGCGGGTGCGGGCAATAGGCTCGCCAGCATGACGCGTCGGATTGTGGCGTTCGCGGTCCTGGTGGGACTGCTCGGCACGAGTGGGCTCGCCGTGGTGGTGTCCTGGGTGCGCGGAGACGGGACGGGGCCGGCCGGGTCGCTGGGGTGCCCCTCCGACCTGGAGCGGCTGATCCCGGGGCTCGCGTCGCTGGACATCCTGGACGCGCGTCCGGACGGCGCGTCGGCGGACGGCGGGCGGCTCGCCGGTTGCGACACCGAGAGCGTCTACGTCTACGTGCGCCAGGATTACCGCTTCTCCGGGGACCAGGCCGACGTCCGGAGCTTCTACGAGGAGGCGGCACGGGATCGCGGCTGGCGGGCCGTCGAGGGCCTGACGCTGCCGCCGGACCAGCTCTGCTTCGTCAAGCCGGCCGGCGACCTGGACCTGCGCCTGTCCATCGCGCCGACCGCCGGGCTGGGACTGGGCGGCGGCTACAGCCTCAGCCTGGCCGCCCGCGACCTCCGGAACGTCACCGCGTCGGACGTCGTGGCCCTTGCGGGCATCGCTTACTCCGGGGGAGGCGGAAGCGCATCCGAAAGCGGGCCGGAGGGTCCTGCCCCGGTTCCGGCATTTGGGGCCGCCTATATGGATGGTGGCGGAAACGGCGTCGCCGGTGCTCTGCCGTGCTGACCGGGGGCGCAAGATCTTCGCAGGTGGTGGTGGCGAAGGGCTGTCGCCTTGATCGGCGCGAGCCGTACCGTGGCCTGTAGTGATATATGAGCCTAAATGGGCCTAAAGGTGGTGCCAATGGCTGGCGGGAACCTTACGGTGGTCTATTGACTGGATCACAGCGACCGTCTCCAGTGAGGCCGGTTCATGGAGTGGCGAGAGTGCCCCTATTGCGGCGTCAGCATGCGGACCTCCCGCGCCGGTTGTGCCCGGTGCGGGACGCCGTTCCCGCAGTGGCTCGGCGAGGCGAACGAGTGGCCCGCCGCGGCCGTGGCCGTGAACTCGCCGTGCGACCCGGCGTGCGACTCGACATGGGACTCGGCGTGCGACTCGACAAGGGACTCGGCATGGGACTCGACGGGGGATCCGGCGATGGCGGACGCGACGGGTAGGCCGTCCGTGACCGTCGAAGAGACCGTCAAAGGGACCATCAAACTGGTCGAGCCGGGCGGCGCGCCCGACCCGGTGCCCGCGGGGGACTCCCCGGACGGCGGGCCGCGCCGCGACGCGCCCCGGGACGGGGTCAGGCCCTTGCCGCTCCTCGGCTGCGGGGTGCCGCTGCTCGCGGCGGCCGTGCTGCTCGCCGTACTCGCCTGGGATGTGCCGCTCGTGCGCGCGGGCGTCCTCGCCGTCTTCACCGTGACCGCGCTCGGCGTGGTCGGCCCCCTGCTGCGGCGCGGGCACGCGCTCGCCGGGGAGTCGGTCTCCCTCGCCGGCCTCGCGCTCCTCGTGCTCACCGGCCTGTCCGTCGGCGAGGCGGTGCAGGGCCGGCCGGTGCTGCCCGCCACCGGCGGCGTCACGCCCGGCCTCGCGCTCGCCGCGATCCTGGTGACGATCATCTGGATGGGGTACGCGGGGCTGTCGTCGCTGCGGCTGTCACGCTCGCTGGCGATCCTGCTGGCGCAGGCGCCGCTGCCGCTGGCGGTGCTCGCCATCCTGCCCACCTGGGCGGGGCCGGCCCTGGCGTTCTTCGTCACCGCCGGGCTCGACCTCTTCCTGTGGCGGGCGACGCGGCGGCACCGGGCGAGGCTCGAACAGCTCACCGTGGGGCTCGGCGGCCTGCTCAGCGGCTCGGCCGGGCTGGCCGCCGCGGTCGTCGCGGCCCTGCACGCCGTGACCTTCTGGCACGCCCTGCGGGTGTCGGCCGTGCTCGTCGCGGGACTGCTCGTCGCCGCGCTGTGGGCGATCGCCCTGTCGGGCGGGCGGGCCAGGCACGTCATGGGCGCGGGCTTCATGGCGGGCGTCGCGGGCGCCGCCGCCGTCGTCGCGCTCGCCGCGCCGTTCGCGGTCCTCGTGCCTGCGCAGTGGCGGGTCCTCGGATACGCCGGGGCGAGTTGCCTCGTCCTCGCGGCGTGCCCGCGGCTGCTCGGCGCGCTGCGGCCCGGCTGCGCCGCGGCCGGCGCCGCGATCCTGGCGCTCGCCGGCCTGTGGGTGCTGCCCGACGTGATCGCCGCCGTGAACCTGCCCCTGCACTGGGCGACCGAGCCCTGGCGCGGCGTCGCCGGGAGCGTGCGCGCCGACCTCGGGCCGGGCGGGGAGGTCTGGCAGGGCTCCCCGGCCGCGCCGCTGGTGATGGCGTTGCTCGCGGTCGTCTGCCTGCGCGGCTGCCCCCTCGCCGGCGCCGTGCTGGACGACATCGCCCCCCTCAGGCGCGCCGTCGCCAACCTCGGCGCCCGGTCGGACGCCCCGGGGACGCCCGGACTCCCGCCGGTGGGACGCCGGTACGCGGAGATCCCGGCCGCCTGGTTCACGGCACTGGCCAACGTGTTCCGCAGGGGCGCCACCAAGGTCTGGCAGGGCGTCCCGCGACGCCACGAGGACGGAACGGGCAGCCAGGCGGCCTCCTCGTCCTCGGTCATCGTGCTGCCCTTCGCCGTCAAGCGGTCGTCGCTGCCCGGCGGGGAGCGGATCAGGGCGCGCCACGCCGAGCAGCGGACGGCCTCCGCCGCGCGGCGGGCGGTGCTGATCCTGATGCGGGTGGGCGTGCCGGTCTTCATCGCCCTGGCCGTGGTCACGACGCCGGTCGCGGCGCGGCTGCCGTACAACGTGACGCTCGCCGTGCTCTTCGGGCTCGCCGTGGCGCTGCTGCTGCCCGCCGGGGTGGTCCAGGTGCGCAGCCTGGCCGTGCACCGCGCCGTGGTGGCCACCGGCGCCGGCGCGGCGGTGCTGGTCTGCGCCTGGTCGCTCGCCGAGCGCGTCGCCACGCTGCCCATGCTCGCCGCCGTCTTCACGCTCTTCGTGGTCTGCGCCCTGCTCGCCAGGACCGCCGCCGCCCAGGTGGTCACCGGCGCGGGCGGCATGCTCACCGCCGGCGGGCTGACGGCCTGCGCCGCGGTGCTGCTGGGCTGGCCGGCCCTCGCCGGCGCCCTGGCCGTCCTCACCGTGCGCGCCCTGTCGCTGGCGCCGATCAGGCTGCCGCGCCGGCTGCGGGTCGCCACCGCCCGGATCCACGCGCCGCTGCCCGCGGTGCCGGTGGCGCGGACCTGGCAGTGGGTCGCGCTGGAGGTCGCGGCGGTGGTCGTCTCGTACGCGGCGCTCGCCCTGCCCGGCCTGTCCCGGCCGGATGTCGCCCTGGTCACGGCGCTGATCGCGGTGCTGGCCGCGCTCGGCGTGCGCAACCGTACGGGCGGCTGGCGGGCGGTGGCGGTCGTGGAGGCGTGCGTGCTCGCCGCGCTCGCGCCCCTGTTGCTCGGCACGTCGTTCGCGGCGGCGGTGCACGGGCCTTTCGACTGGCTCGCCCGTCCCTGGTCGGGCGTGCCCGCCTCGGCGCGGGCCGCGCTCTCCCCGGAGGGACCGTGGCCGGTGGAACCGGCGCTGCTGCCGGTGCTGGCGCTGGCGGCGGTGGCGGTGACGGTGGTGGCGGGGGCCGTTCTCGGCCGCCGGGCCGCGATCTCCGCGGGGCTGGTCGTCTTCTCCCTGCCCGCGGCGGTGCTGCCGCTCGCGCTGGGTCTCTCGTACTGGGCCGCGCTGGCCTGCCTGCTCGCCCTCACCGCCGGGCTGGCCGCCTGCGCCGCCGTCGGGCCGGTGGGCGATCCGGTGGGCGGTCGCGGGGTGCTGGCGGCGCTGGAGCGGGCCGCGCCGCTGCCGGCCGCGCTGTGGACGGCCTCGCTCGCCGCCGCCTGGTCGCTCGCCTCCGCGCCGGCCACCGCCACCGTCCTCGCGGTGCTGGCCGTGATCGCCGCCGGTTACGCGCTGGAGGTGCGCACCAGCCGTACCCGGGGGTGACGGCGGGCGCCGCGCGGCCCGGGGCTCAGAGGGCCTTGAGGCCGGCGAGGACCTCGCGCAGGATCCCCTCCTGAGGGAGCTTGGCGATGGTCGCCGGCGGGCGTACGGTGACCAGGCCACGGGCGCGCAGGTCGCCGAGCAGGACCCGGACCACCGCCACCGGCAGCCCCGTGTCCGCGGCGACCTCGGCGACGGATGTCGGCGCCTGGCAGGTGGCCAGCACGTGGCGCTGCTCGGGCGTCAGCTTGCCGGTGTCTCCGCCGGACACGGCGGTCACCACCGCGATGAGGTCGAACTGCTCACCCGCCGGGCGGGTCCGGCCCCTGGTCATCGTGTAGGGGCGGATGATCGGCCCGGCGTCCTCGTCGAACCAGCGCTCGCTCACGGCCGGTCCTCCTGCTCCGCGCGGTGCCACCCCGCCTGGAAGGACGTCAGCAGGGAGCCGGGCGTGACCTCGCCGGGCGCCCCGAAGGGCTCGGGCGGCGGCGTCTCCCTCGGCAGCCCGGCCTGCCGTACCCGCTTGGGGAGGTCGGCGGACTCGGTGGCGGCGATGCGTTCGACCGAGAAGTCCGAGTCGGACTCCGGGGTGAACAGCGGGCTGGCCGATTCGGGGGTCTTCACCACGAGCTGGTCCGGGATGAGCACGATCGCGGTGGTCCCGCCGTACGGCGAGGGGCGCATCGAGACGGAGATGCCGTGCCGGGCGGCCAGCCGGCCGACGACGAAGAGCCCGAGGCGGTCGCTGTCGGCGAGGTCGAACTCCGGCGGGCTGGCGAGCCGCTCGTTGACGTGGGCCAGCTCGGCCGGCGTCATGCCGAGGCCGCGGTCCTCCACCTCGATGGCGTAGCCGCGGGCGACCTGCTCGCCGTTGATGTGCACCTGCGTGTTCGGCGGCGAGAACATCGTCGCGTTCTCCACCAGTTCGGCGAGGAGGTGGATGACGTCGGTGACGACGTTGCCGAGGATGGCGGGGCTGGACTGGATGTCGATCGACACCCGCAGGTAGTCCTCCACCTCCTCGACGGCGGCCCGGATCACGTCGAAGACGTTCACCGGGTTGCGCCAGCCGCGCCCGGGGACCGCCCCGGACAGGATGATCAGGCCCTCGGAGTGGCGGCGCATGCGGGTGGTGAGGTGGTCCAGGGCGAAGAGGCCGTCCAGGGTCTCCGGATCGGTGACCCGGCGTTCCATGCCTTCCAGCATGGACAGCTGGCGGTGCAGGAGCGACTGGCTGCGCCTGGCGAGGTTCAGGAAGACCTGGTTCACGCCCTTGCGGATCTCCGCCTGGCCGACGGCCGCCTCGATCGCGGTGTGCTGCACCGACGCGAAGGCCGAGCTTACGCCGGCGATCTCGGTGGTCGTGCCGGCCGTGATGTCGGGCGCCTCCTCGGCCACGTTGACGGTCTCGCCGCGGCGCAGCCGTTCGACGACGTGCGGCAGCCGCTCGTCGGCCAGGGTGAGGGCGGCCGTCTGGAGGCCGCCGATCTCGGCGCTGATCCGCCGGGCGAACCGCACCGAGACGAAGATCGACAGGGCGACCGCGATCAGGCCGAGACCGCCGGCGATGGAGATCTGGGTGAACACCCCCGCGGCGATCGGCGTCGCCCGCTCGGTGATCTTCTGGCTCTCCTCGACGCCCAGCCGGTCCAGGGTGCCGGACACGGCGGAGGTGGCGTCGGCCCACGTCGCGGCCTCGCGCGGCAGCGGCCGGTTCGGCGGCACGGTCCGGCCCAGGGAGTCCTCGACGTCCTCGAACCTGCGGTAGGCGGGCGAGGTCTGGAGCGTGACATACGGGGTCCGCAGCTCGGCGTCGAGCTGGTTGAACGCCAGCGTGTAGACCAGCCGCCGGTTCTCGGTCAGCCGGCGGAACGTGGTGAGCTCCTCGCCGGTGATCCGTCCCGAGGCGAGTGCCCCGCTGATCAGCGCCGACTGCTGGCTGAGCAGTTCGCGGCTGCGGCTCATGAGGGTGATGGCCCTGGTCTGGTCGATCAGGTCGATGTCACCGGACAGGCGCATCTTGTCGTAGACCCGGAAGGCGGCCTCGACGATGCCGCTGTACGCCTCCACGGTCTGCAGCCGGGTGAAGCCGTGGGTGTCCACCCTGCCGCGGATGTCGGCGATGCGCTCCATCCGCTCGTGCAACTCGGTCAGCCGCTGCATCATGGCCGGTGGGATCTGCGACCGGATGCCCTCGTAGAAGGCGTCCTTCTCGAACTCCTCCAGGGCGGCGTCGGTCGCGGCCCGGCGCTTGTCGAGCTCGGCGCGGGCCATGACGTTGGAGCCGAGGTAGGCGGAGGAGGCGAGCCGCTCCTGTTGCAGCGCGGTCGACAGGGCCGTGGTCGGCACGATGGCGTAGGAGGCGACCGTGTTGATCCGCAGCAGGTCCTTGCCCTGGTTGACCGTGACCGTCGCGGCGAACCCCCAGATCGCCACCAGCGACACGAGCGGTACGAGCAGCAACGCTACGATCTGCACCTTGATCGTACGTCTGCGACTGCCCATGTGTTGACCTCGCATTTCGAGCATGCGCGGCTGATAGTGGCGAAACACTAGCAACGGATGTCACGTGCCACTAGTACTGCGATCTAACGAAATCAACATGTATTGGTGAGACCTGCGTCGCTATCCGCCCGTATCCCGGCAAAGAGGTGCCTTCTTCTCACCCGACATCGTGATGAAAACCATTCCCGGCGGTCAACGGACCGTAGCCATCTGGTCACCATGGAACCTGTCCGGATTCGGGCACGTCTGTTGTGGAAGGAGCAGCGGCAGGGGAGGCCGGATGACGTCGGTCGCGGAGCTGATCGAGTCGCAGGTGGTCCGCACGGTGGAGGCTGTCCGCCTCCGCGGGACCGAGTTGGAGAAGGCGGGGGCCGTGCAACTCGTGCGTTTCGCCCCGCTCGTGGTGACCGCCGAGGTGGACGACGCGGCGGCGCACGTCGAGCTGACCGTCGTGGAGGGCTCGCTGCGGTGGTTCTGCACCTGCAGGGAGGGCAGGGCGGGCGCCTTCTGCGTGCACTGTGTGGCGACCGCCCTGGCGACACGGCGCCGTGCGCCCGCGCGGCCGCATCGCTGAATATCTGTGGACACCTATTGTCTAGTTGTCAGACAATGGGTGGGTGAAACAGAACGGACCGCTCGCCGTCGTGGCCGCCGCCATGCTGTGGGGCACCGCGGGGGCGGCGGGCACGCTGGGCATGGCAGGAGCCGGGACCGAGGTGAGCACGGTCTCGCTGGCCGCCGCCCGGCTGGTGATCGGCGGCCTGGTGCTGGCCCTGGCCGCCGCCCCCTCCGTCGGGCGTCTCGTCGCCTCCTCGGGGCGCGCGCAGGCCGGCTGGCTGGTGCTCGCCGCGATCGCCGTGGCGGCCTACCAGCTCGCGTTCTTCGCCGCGGTCAGCCGTACGGGGGTGGCCATCGGCACGGTGGTGGCCATCGGCAGCGGGCCGGTCTTCACCGGGCTGCTGGCCTGGCTCTTCGACGGGGTGCGGCCGACCGCGCGCTGGTCGGCGGCCACGGCGGCGGCCGTCGCCGGCTCCGCCGTGCTGATCGCCGGCGGCGGCGGGCAGGCGGGCAGGCAGGTGGTCCCGGGCATCCTCTTCGCACTGGCCGGGGGCCTCCTCTACGCGTTCTACGCGGTCGTGGCGGCCAGGGTGATCGGCGCGGGGGCGCCGTCCGGGGCGGTCATGGGGGTGCTGTTCGGCGGCGGCGGCCTGATCATGGTCCCGGTGCTGCTGTGGAGCGACACCGGCTGGCTGCACACCTCCGCCGGTCTCGGCACCGCGGTCTACCTCGGCTGCGCCACCACCGCCCTGGCCTGCTTCCTGTACGGCCGGGGCCTGCGCGCCACCCCGGTGGCCACCGCGGCCACGCTCACCCTGGCCGAGCCCGCGGTCGCGTCCCTGCTGGGCGTGATCGTGCTGGGCGAGCGGCTGGGCCTCGTCTCGATCGGCGGGCTCGTCCTGCTCGGCGTGAGCCTCGTGGTGGTGGCCCTGCCCGCGCGGGCAGCCGGTCCGCGGCCGGCCGTCCGGGCAGAATCGACGGTGTGACCATCCCTCTGCGCCCCGTCTCCGCGGTGCACGCGCTCGCCGACGCGCTCCGGGCGCGGGTGCTCTCCGGCGAGATCGCCCCCGGCACCCCGCTGCCCGAGCAGGAGCTGTCCGCCGCGTACGGCGTCGCCCGCCCGACCGTCAGGGAGGCGCTCGCCGTCCTGGTGCACGAGGGCCTGCTGCGTCGCGAGCGCAACCGCAGCGCCCACGTGCCAGAGGTGAGCGCCGCCGACCTCGCCGACCTGATGTACGTGCGCCGGCCGCTGGAGGACCTCATGGCCGCCGCGCTGGCCGGGCGGCGGGTCGGCGAGGCCGACGCCGCGCTCGCCCGGATGGCCGCGCTGCCGCCCGAGTCGCCGTGGTCGCAGGTGGTGGCCGAGCACATGGCGCTGCACGAGGCGCTGATCGTGGCGGTCGGCAGCCCGCGGCTGACCCGGCTCTACACCAGCCTCGCCGCCGAGACCCGCCTCGGCCTGGTACGGCTGCGCCGGCTGTACGAGGACCGGGACGTGCTCGTGGCCGAACACGGCGAACTTCTGGACGCGATAGCGGAAGGCGGCACAGAAGACGCGCGAGCCGCCGTTCTGGCACATCTCGACCACACCTGGGGCGAGGATTAGCCAGTTCTCTTGCATGCGACACCCTCAAGTCGTCACAATCGCGCCCATGCACGGCAACCCTGCGCCGGACTCATACGTGTACGTCACCGAAGAGGGCGTTACCCGTCACTACGCGGACGGCAGCGTCGACGCGCTCGCGTGGGAGGACGTCGTCGAGGTCCGCATCGAGGGCGACGAGCACGCCGAGATCCACTACATCCTGCTGGACCGCCAGGGTCAGGGCTGCGTGGTGCCGAGATCCGCCACCGACGCGTCCTTCCTCACCCGGCTGCGCTATCTGCCCGACTTCGACCTCGACCGCCTCGCCACGGCGGTGGCCAGCCCGTCCGACGGCTATGTGGTGGTATGGCGGAGTCCGGACCCGCCGGCGCCGTTGCCCGACCTCGAATACGACTAGCGATCCCGGGCGGCGGGCCCGTCGGGGCGGTCCGCCGGCTGTCGGCGGTTATGGCCGCACATCTCCTATAAGCGATTTGTGCAGGTCATCGGCCGTGTTTCGGGTTTCCAGGTCCATCGGGCAAGCCCCCATACCAGAAATACCAGCATAAAAGTCGAAATGTCAGGTATGGGGTTGTATGCGGTATTATCCCCATCACCTTTGGACCGTTCCGTCAAGTATCCCCAAGCCGTTATATCGGCCGGTTGTGGACAGGTCTCCTTATTCCCCTGCTCAGGGCCGATCTTTAAGATTTCCATGGGTGCCCGCCGCTCCTGATAATCCAGGGAAATGTGTCAACCAATGGGACGTGGCGTACGTCTCGTTTCTTGCCAACACATGCAGGCAGGGTGGGGTGGAATGAGGGTGGGGCTTGAGGAGCCCGCTGCCGCGCTCCTCGAAGGTGTTTCACGCATGACGCCGAGCATTTGGACGCGTTCCTATGTCCGGCTCCTTGTGGCGGGCGATCTGGCGTGCGCGATGGTCGCGTGCGAGATCGTCCTCGGCACGCGCCTCGCGCTCGGCGCCTTCATCCCGGGTTCCGAGGCGCTGCTCGGACTGGGTCTGGCCATGGCCTGGCCGGTGGCGATGGCGCTGGGCGGCGCCTACCGGAAACGATTGCACGGAGAAGGCAGTGAGGAATTCCGGATCGTCTTCAACAGCGGTCTGGCCCTGACCGCGGCGGTGGCCATAGGCGCTTATGCGACACAGACGACAATCGCGCGAAGTTTCGTCATGGCGATGTTCCCCCTCGGGCTCGGCCTGACGCTTTTCTTCCGGTACCGGATGCGAAAACGTCTGCACCGGCGGCGCCGCGAGGGGGAATACGTCCGGCAACTGGTCGCGGTCGGCCACCGGGACGCCGTGATCGATTTGATGATGCAGTTCCGGCTCCAGCCGCACCACGGCATGCGGATCGTCGCGGCGTGCCTGCCCGAGGGCGGCCCGCTCGACACGGAGATGGACGTCGAGGGCGTTTCGGTGGTCGGCGACTTCACCAACGTCGCGGAGACCGTGGCCGCCGCGCAGGCGGACTCGGTGGCCGTGCTCGCCTGCCCGGAGCTCGACGGCGCGGCGCTGCGGCGGCTCGCCTGGAGCCTGGAGGCCGGCCGTACCGACCTGTTCGTGGCGCCGGCGCTGATGGACGTGGCGGGGCCGCGGATCAGCATCAGGCCGATCGCCGGGATGCCGCTGCTGCACGTGGAGCACCCCGAGTTCGAGGGCGCCAAGCGGCTGGTGAAGGCGCTGTTCGACCGGGTCGTGGCGGGGACCGCGCTCGCCGTGCTGGCGGTGCCGATGCTGACGGTGGCCGCCGTGATCCGGCTGAACAGCCCGGGAGCCGCGCTGTTCCGGCAGCTCCGGGTGGGCAAGGGCGGCAGGGAGTTCCAGGTCTTCAAGTTCCGCACCATGGTCAGGGACGCCGAGAAGCTCAAGGCCGAGCTGCTGGCGGCCAACGAGTTCGACGGCGTGCTGTTCAAGATGCGGCGCGACCCCCGGATCACCTCGGTGGGCGCCTTCCTGCGCCGGTACTCCATCGACGAGCTGCCGCAGCTCATCAACGTCGTGCGCGGGGAGATGTCGCTGGTGGGGCCGCGCCCGCCGCTGCCGGAGGAGGTCCGTCAGTATGGCGGTGACGTGCGCCGCCGCCTGGTCGTGCACCCGGGAATGACCGGCCTGTGGCAGGTGAGCGGCCGATCCGACCTCACCTGGGAGGAGTCCGTCCGGCTCGACCTGCGATACGTGGAGAACTGGTCGCTCATCCTCGACCTCCAGATCCTGTGGAAGACCTGGGGGGTCGTGGTGAGCGGAGAAGGAGCCTACTAGCAGTGAAAGCGCTCGTGCTCGCGGGTGGTTCGGGCACCCGGCTCCGGCCGATCACCCACACCTCCGCCAAACAACTCGTCCCGGTGGCCAACAAACCCGTGCTGTTCTACGGGCTGGAGGCGACCGCGGCGGCCGGCGTCCGCGAGGTCGGGATCGTCGTGGGCGACACGCACGCGGAGATCGAGGCGGCGGTCGGCGACGGCTCCGCGTTCGGCCTGCGGGTCACCTACCTGCGCCAGGAGGCGCCGCTCGGCCTGGCGCACGCCGTGCGGATCGCCGGGGACTACCTCGGCCGCGACGACTTCGTCATGTACCTCGGCGACAACTTCATCGTGGACGGCATCAACGACCTCGTGGCCCGCTTCGCCCGGGACCGCCCGGCCGCCCAGATCATGCTCACCAAGGTCTCCGATCCGGGGCAGTTCGGCGTGGCCGAGCTGGACCTGGAGGGGCGGGTCGTCGGCCTGGAGGAGAAGCCCGCCCGGCCGAGGAGCGATCTGGCGCTCGTCGGGGTCTACCTGTTCACCGCCGCGATCCACGACGCCGTGGCGGAGATCAGGCCGTCCCGGCGCGGCGAGCTGGAGATCACCGACGCGATCCAGTGGCTGATCGACCACGGCCACCGGGTCGAGTCCACCCTCATCTCCGGATACTGGAAGGACACCGGGAACGTCGCGGACATGCTGGAGGTCAACCGGCTCGTCCTGGAGTCGCAGGACGCCAGGGTCGAGGGCCGGGTGGACGACGCGAGCGAGCTCATCGGCCGGGTCGTCGTCGAGCGCGGCGCCGTGGTCGAGCGGTCCCGGATCGTCGGCCCGGTCGTCGTCGGGACCGGCGCGGTGATCAGCGACAGCTATGTCGGCCCGTTCACCTCGATCGCGGCCGACTGCGTGATCAGCGACAGCGAGATCGAGTACTCGATCGTGCTGCCGAGGGCCTCCATCGCCGGGGTCCGCCGGATCGAGGCGTCGCTCATCGGGCACGACGTCGAGGTGACGCCGGCTCCCGCCACGCCCAGGGCACACCGCCTGGTGCTGGGCGATCACAGCAAGGTGCAGATCAGTTCATGAAATATCGTCACGTGCTGGTGACCGGTGGCGCCGGTTTCATCGGCTCCCACTATGTCCGCACCCTGGCCGCCGCCGGCGTCCGGGTCACCGTCCTCGACAAGCTCACCTACGCGGGCAACCGGGCCAACCTCGCCCCCGCGCGGGGCCGGTTCACGTTCGTGCGGGGCGACGTCTGCGACGCCGGGCTGCTCGCCGACGTGGTCCCCGGGCACGACCTGGTCGTCAACTTCGCGGCCGAGTCGCACGTCGACCGGTCGATCGCGGCGTCCGGCGACTTCGTGCGGACCAACGTGCTCGGCGTCCAGACCCTCATGCAGGCGTGCCTGGAGGCGGGCACGCCCCGGGTCGTGCAGGTCTCCACCGACGAGGTCTACGGCTCGATCGACGTGGGCTCGTGGACCGAGACCGCGCCGCTGCTGCCCCGCTCGCCGTACGCGGCGGCCAAGGCGTCCGGCGACCTGATCGCCCGGGCGTACGCGATCACGCACGGCCTGCCCGTGGTGATCACCCGCTGCGGCAACAACTATGGCCCCTACCAGTACCCCGAGAAGCTGATCCCGTTCTTCGTCACCAACCTGCTCCAGGGGCTCAAGGTGCCGCTGTACGGCGACGGCGGCAACGTCCGGGACTGGGTCTTCGTGTCGGACCACTGCGCGGGCATCCAGCTCGCCGCCGAGCGGGGCGAACCGGGCGAGGTCTACCACATCGCGGGTACGGCGGAGCTGACCAACGCCGAGCTCACCGGGCGGCTGCTCGCCGCGCTCGGCCGGGGCTGGGACGTGGTCGAGCACGTCGAGGACCGCAAGGGCCACGACCGCCGCTACTCGCTGGACGACTCCCGGCTCCGCGCCCTCGGCTACGTGCCGAGGGTCTCCTTCGAGGAAGGGCTCGACACCACCGTGCGCTGGTACACCGACCATCCCTCCTGGTGGAAGCCGCTCACCGGGCGGCCGAGATGAGATGGCTGATCACCGGCGCGGGCGGGATGCTCGGCGCCGAGCTGACGGCGACGCTGGCGGCGGAGCGGTCCGAGGAGGTGACCCCGCTGTCCCGGTCCGGGCTCGACGTGTGCGACCCGGGCGCGGTGCGGGCGGCCGTCCGGCGGTACCGGCCGGACGTGGTGGTCAACTGCGCCGCGTGGACGGCGGTGGACGCGGCGGAGACGCACGAGGCTGAGGCCCTCGCGGTCAACGGCCGGGCGGTGGGCGGCCTCGCCGAGGCGTGTGCCGACCACGGCGCCCGGCTCGTCCAGATCTCCACCGACTACGTCTTCGACGGCGCCTCCCCCGAGCCCTATCCGGAGGACGCGCCGGTGTGCCCGGTCAACGTCTACGGGCGGAGCAAGGCGCTGGGGGAGCGGGCGGCGCTCGGCTTCGGGCACCACGTGGTGCGCACCGCCTGGCTCTACGGCGCCGGCGGCGGCAACTTCGCCAGCACCATGATCAGGCTCGCCCGCACGGGGAACGTCGTGCCGGTGGTGGACGACCAGGCCGGGCAGCCGACCTGGACCGGCGACCTGGCCGCGCAGATCCTCCGCCTGGTGCGCGCGGACGCGCCGCCCGGCGTCTACCACGGGACCAACGCCGGCCGCACGACGTGGTACGGCTTCGCCCGGGAGATCTTCGCGGCACTGGGCGCGGATCCGGACCGGGTCAAGCCGGTGGGCAGCGAGGAGTTCCCGCGGCCCGCGCGGCGGCCGGCGTCCGGCGTGCTCGGGCACGCGGGCTGGGACAGGGCGGGGCTGGCCCCGATGCGCGACTGGCGCGAGGCGCTGCGCGCGGCGTGGCCGGCCCTGCCGGGGAGCTCTCAGTGAACGGGCGGGCCGACTCCGCCGAGTTTCTCGTAGTAGGCGAGGCAGGTGGCGTGGTCGGGCAGCAGCCCGGCGGCCAGCGCCTCCTGGAGCGTGGGGGCCTTCGCGTCCTTCGCCGACAGGATGGGCGTCACCTCCGCCGGCCACTCGATGCCGAGGGACGCGTCCAGCGGGTGCACGCCGTGCTCGCGGCCCGGCGAGAACGGCTCGGAGATCGCGTAGACCACGGTGGCCCGCTCGCTGAGCGTGAGGAACCCGTGGCCGAGTCCTTCGGCGAGGTAGAGCCCCTGCCGGGAGACGTCGTCGAGCCGCACGGCCTCCCAGCGGCCGAAGTCCGGCGAGCCGGTCCGCAGATCGACCACCACGTCGTGGATCTCACCGGACAGGCACATCACGTACTTCGCCTGACCGGGCGGGACGTCGGCGAAGTGGATCCCGCGCAACGCCCCTTTCATCGAGATCGAGCAGTTGAGCTGGGCGAGATCCATACCGTGACCGGCGACCTCGCGAAGGTCGGCGGCGCGGTACGCCTCCAGGAACGTTCCACGGCTGTCGGTGTGGATGCGCGGCGTGTGCAGCCAGGCTCCGCTGATGGAAAGGGGATCCATAGTGCGCAGCATGTCACAGCGAATGGTGTAACGCCCGTGCTGTTTATCAGGAAATCAACCGGAATAGCCGTTGGCCGCAAGGGAGCACTCCTATGACGAACTGCCGCCTTTGCGGGTCCGCGCGCCTCGCCGACGTGGTGGATCTGGGGGCGACCCCGCCGTGCGAGCGGTTTCTGACCGCGGAGCAGCTCGGCGACCCCGAGGTCACCTACCCGCTTCACCTGCGGGTGTGCACGGATTGCCGGCTCGCCCAACTGCCCCCGTTGATCACCCCTGAAGACACTTTCACGGAATACGCCTATTTTTCGTCATATAGCACTTCATGGGTGGAACATGCCGGTGCATTCGTGGCCGGGCTGGACCTCGCGCCGGACGCGTTCGTCGTCGAAGTGGCCAGCAATGACGGTTACCTGCTCCAGCACGTCGTCGCCCGGGGCATTCGCTGCCTCGGCATAGAACCGTCGGAGAACGTCGGCCGCGCGGCCCGCGAGCGGGGCGTCCCCACGCTCACCGCCTTCCTGTCCGCCGAGACCGGCGCCGCCGTACGGAAGGAGCACGGCCCCGCGGACCTCGTGGTGGCGAACAACGTCTATGCCCACATCCCGGACATCATCGGCTTCACCCGGGGGCTGCGGGCGCTGGTGGCCGACGACGGCCTGGTCAGCGTCGAGGTGCAGCACCTGCTCAGCCTGATGGAGCTCAACCAGTACGACACCATCTACCACGAGCACTTCCAGTACTACACGGTCGCCTCGGCCAGGCGGGCGCTGGCCGCCGGCGGGCTGACCCTGGTGGACGCCGAGCTGCTGGACACCCACGGCGGCTCGATCCGGCTGTGGGCCAGGCCCGAGGTCAGCGGCGCCGAGGCCGGCCCCAGGGTGATGGACCTGCTGGACCGGGAGAAGGCGGCCGGGCTGCTCGGCCCCACCGGGTACGCGGACTTCGCCGGCCGGGTCGCCCGGGTGCGCAGGGAACTGCTGGCCTTCCTGGTCGAGGCGGCCGGGCAGGGCAGGACGGTGGTCGGGTACGGCGCGCCGGGCAAGGGCAACACCCTGCTCAACCACTGCGGCATCCGGCCCGACCTGCTGGCCTACACCGTCGACCGCAACCCCTACAAGCACGGCAGGTTCACCCCCGGCACCCGGATCCCGGTGCTGCCGCCGGAGCGGATCGCCGAGGACCGGCCCGACTACGTGCTCGTCCTGCCGTGGAACCTGCGCGAAGAGCTCACCCGGCAGCTGTCCTACGTCCACGACTGGGGAGGCCGGCTGGTCTTCCCCATCCCCAGGTTGGAGATCGTCTCGTGAAGGTCGTCCTCTTCTGCGGGGGGTACGGCACGCGGATGCGCACCGGCACCCCCGGCGATGTCCCGAAGCCGATGCAACTCGTGGGTCCCCGGCCGCTGATCTGGCATGTGATGCGGTATTACGCGCACTTCGGGCACACCGAGTTCGTCTTATGCCTGGGCTACGGGGCCCACCACATCAAGGACTTCTTCCTCAAATACGAGGAGACCGCCTCCAACGACTTCGTGCTCCGCGGGGGACGGGTCGAACTGCTGTCCACCGACATCTCCGACTGGTCGATCTCCTTCGTGCAGACCGGGATCGAGTCGCCGATCGGGGAGCGGCTGCGCCGGGTGCGCGACCACCTCGACGGCGAGGAGATGTTCCTCGCCAACTACGCCGACGTGCTCACCGACGCGCCGCTGCCGCAGATCATCGACCGGTTCACCGTCTCGGCGGCGGGCGCGTCGATGATGGTGGTCCCGCCGGCCGAGACCTTCCACTGCATCGAGCTGTCGGAGGACGGCCTGGTGGGCGGGATCACGCCGGTGAGCGAGATGCCCTTATGGGTCAATGGCGGATATTTCGTACTCCGTCAGGAAATTTTCGATCACATCCCGAAAAACGGGGACCTGGTGGCCGACGGGTGTGCGGAACTGGCCAAACGCGGACGCCTGCTGTCGTATCCCTACCGGGGTTACTGGCGGCCCACCGACACCGTGAAGGAACGCGTCGCGCTGGACGAGGCATACTCCCGCGGCGAGCGGCCGTGGGCGCTGTGGGAGAGGGCGCTGATCGCGTGATCCGGCTGCTCCCCGGCGAGACGCGGCGGATCGTCGCCCTCGCCGCCCACTGCGACGACATCGCGATCGGCGCCGGCGGCACCCTGCTCACCCTCTGCGCCGGGCGGCCCGCCGTACAGGTGGACGCCCTGGTGCTCTCCGGCGGCGGGACCGGGCGGGAGGACGAGGAGCGGGCCGCGCTGGCGGCCTTCTGCCCCGGCGCCGAACTGCGGGTGAGCGTGCTCAAACTGCCCGACGGGCGGTTCCCCGCCCACTGGGAGGAGGCCAAGACCGCCCTGGAGGACCTGCGCGCCCGGACCGAGCCCGACCTGATCCTCGCCCCCAGGGCCGGCGACGCCCACCAGGACCACCGGGGACTCGCCGAACTGGTCCCCACCGTCTTCCGCGACCACCTGACGCTCGGCTACGAGATCGTCAAGTGGGACGGCGACCTCGGCAGGCCCGCCGCCTACCAGCCGCTCTCCCCGCAGGTGGCGCGGGCCAAGGCCGCACTGCTGCACGAGCACTACCCCTCACAGCGGACCCGGACGTGGTTCGACGACGAGGCGTTCCTCGGCCTCGCCAGGATCCGCGGCATCGAGTGCCACTCGCGATACGCCGAAGCCTTCTACGTCAACAAGCTCACCCTAGATCTGGCTGGAGGTCGACCCGGATGCGCGTGCTGCTGACCGGGCACCAGGGATACCTGGGCACCGTGATGGCCCCCGTCCTCACCGACGCGGGCCACGACGTCGTCGGCCTGGACAACGGCCTGTACGCCGACTGCGTCCTCGGCCCCGAACCGCCCGGGTACAAGGCGCACGCGGTGGACCTGCGCGACGTCGGCCCCGAGCACGTCGCCGGGTTCGACGCCGTGGTGCACCTCGCCGCCCTCTCCAACGACCCGCTCGGCTCGCTGGCCCCCGAACTCACCTACGACATCAACCACCGCGCCTCCGTACGGCTGGCCAGGCTGGCCAGGGACGCGGGCGTGGAGAGGTTCGTCTACGCGTCCACCTGCTCGGTCTACGGCGCCTCCGGCGGCGACGACCTGGTGAACGAGGACGCGCCGCTGCGCCCCGTCACCCCCTACGCGGAGTCCAAGGTCCGGGTCGAGGAGGACCTGCTGGACCTCGCCGACAGCGGCTTCAGCCCGGTGTTCATGCGCAACGCCACCGCGTTCGGGTTCTCCCCTCGGCTGCGCGCCGACGTGGTGCTGAACAACCTCGTCGGGCACGCCCACCTGTCCGGCGAGGTACGGGTGCTCTCCGACGGCACGCCGTGGCGGCCCCTCGTGCACGCCAGGGACATCGCGGACGCGTTCGCCGAGGTGCTGATCGCCCCGCGCGACGTGGTGCACGGCGTCGCGTTCAACGTGGGCACCGAGCGGAACAACCTGACCGTCGCCGAGATCGCCGCCAAGGTGGTGGACTCGGTGCCCGGCTCCCGGCTGGTGATCACCGGTGAGGCGGGCGCCGACCCCCGGTCCTACCGGGTGGACTTCGCGCGGATCCGCAGGGCGCTGCCCGACTACCACGCGCGGTGGACGGTCAAGGTGGGCGCCCTGGAGCTGATCGAGGCATACCGGCGGTTCGACCTGACCCGGCTGGACTTCGAACGCCGCTTCACCAGGCTCATCCGGCTGTCCGACCGGCGCCGGGCGGGCACCGTGGACGACCGGCTGCGCGCCGCCGAGGTGGCCGAACGGTGACCGGACCCGAGATGCACGACCTGGTGCGCCGGCTCTACCCGCTGTGCCGCAGCATCACCGGCGACGGGGTCCGGCGCACGCTGGAGATCCTCGCCGAGAGCGTCCCGCTCGACGTGCACGAGGTGCCCACCGGCACCGAGGTCCTGGACTGGACGGTGCCGAAGGAGTGGAACATCCGCGACGCCTACGTCAAGGACGCGGCCGGCCGGCGGGTGATCGACTTCGCGGAGTCCAACCTGCACGTGGTCGGCTACAGCACGCCCGTCTCGGCCGTGATGAGCCTGGCCGAGCTGCGCCCGCACCTGCACACGCTGCCCGACCAGCCCGCCCTGACCCCCTACCGGACCGCCTACTACGCCGAGACGTGGGGGTTCTGCCTGGCCGCCGACACCCTGGCCGCCCTGCCGGAGGGCGACTACGAGGTCAGGATCGACTCCACGCTGGCCGAGGGACACCTGACCTACGCCGAGCACGTGGTGCCCGGCCGGGTCGCCGACGAGGTGCTGATCTCCTGCCACGTCTGCCACCCCTCGCTGGCCAACGACAACCTGGCCGGCGTCGCCGTCGCGGTGGCGCTGGCCCGCAGGCTCGCACGGGCCGAGCCGTGGCACACCTACCGGTTCCTGTTCGCCCCCGGCACCATCGGCGCGATCACCTGGCTCGCCCGCAACCGGGAACGCGTGGACCGGATCAGGCACGGCCTCGTGCTGGCCTGCGCCGGGGACGCCGGACCGCTCACCTACAAGCGCAGCAGGCGCGGCGACGCCGCCGTGGACCGCGCCGCGGCGCACGTGCTGCGCGCGTCCGGCCGGCCGCACACGGTCAACGACTTCTCGCCCTACGGCTACGACGAGCGGCAGTTCTGCTCCCCGGGCTTCGACCTCCCGGTCGGCTCCCTGACCAGGACCCCGTACGCGGGCTACCCCGAGTACCACACCTCGGCCGACGACCCCGGTCTCGTCCGGCCCGAGGCGCTGGCCGACACCCTGGAAGCCTGCTGGGAGATCGTCCAGGTGCTGGAAGGCGACCGGCGCTACCTCAACCTCAGCCCGTACGGCGAGCCGCAGCTCGGCCGGCGCGGGCTGTACGGGTCGCTGGGCGGGCGGAGCGACACGGAACAGGCGCAGATGGCGATGTTGTGGGTGCTCAACCTCTCGGACGGCGAGCACGGGCTGCTGGACGTGGCGGAACGCGCCGGTCTCCCGTTCCCGGTGGTGGCCGAGGCGGCGCGAGCACTGCAAGGGGCGGGACTGCTGAAGGAGCGAGCGCGATGAGCCTGCGGGTGGGAGACCTGGTCGAGGTGCTCGGCGAGGCCGAGATCCTGGCCACGCTGGACGAGAAGGGCGAGCTGGAGAACCTGCCCTTCATGCCGGAGATGTTGCGGTTCTGCGGGCAGCGGATGACCGTGCATAAGGTCGCGCACAAGCTGTGCGACACCATCGAGCGCACCGGCATGCGCCGGATGGAGTCCGCCGTGCACCTGACCGGCGCCCGGTGCGACGGGCAGCAGCACGGCGGCTGCCAGACCGCGTGCTCGCTCTACTGGAAGGAGGCGTGGCTCAAACGCGTCGACCCGGCCGACCCCGTCCCCGCGCCGCGGCCCGCCACCGCGCCCGTCCCGGTGCTGCTGCAGATCTCCACCAGGAAGGACCCCGGCCCCGACGGCGAGGAGCGCTACTCCTGCCAGGCCACCGAACTGCTCCGCGCCGCGCCGGTCTGCCTGCCGTTCAAGGACGTCCGGCAGTACGTCACGGATGTGCGCACGGGCAACGCGGGCGTGCTCGCGGTGCTGCGGTCCTTCCTCGTCGGCCTGTTCAACCGCTACCAGGACGCCGCCAAGCGGGTGTTGCCCCGGTGGTTGCAGATCAGGGGCGGGGCCCGCTGGGGGTTCGTCCGGGGCCGCGCGGGCGCCACCACCCCCACCGGCACGCTCGACCTCAAACCCGGCGAGCTGGTCAGGGTCAAGTCCAAGGAGGAGATCCTCGACACGCTGAACGATCGGCTGCTCAACCGCGGCATGGGCTTCGAGGAGGAGATGGCCCGGTACTGCGGCCGCACCGCCCGGGTCAGCTCGCGGGTCGAACGCTGCCTGGACGAGCGCACCGGCCGCATGCTGGAGATGAAGAACCCGTGCATCGTCCTGGAGGACATCTACTGCGCCGGCGTCTACAGCGCCAACTGCCCGCGCGCCTTCGTCCCGTTCTGGCGTGAGATCTGGCTGGAACGGGTCGGCGAGCAGGCCGGGGAGACGCGCTGACGATGGACGGGGAGGCGGACACTGGTTCACCGGTCGCCACGATCGGGCGTAAAGCGGGCCGCGGGCTGCGCTGGAGCCTGGTGGGCACGCTGGTGACGAAGGCGGGCTCCTTCGTCATGGGCCTGGTGCTCGCCCGCCTGCTCGCCCCGGAGGACTTCGGCCTCTACGCCATCGCGCTGGCCGCCACGGCGTTCGTCATGCACGTCAACGACGTCGGCATCATCGCGGCCACCGTGCAGTGGCGGGGCCGGCTGGAGGAGATGGCGCCCACCGCGACCGTCATGGCCGTCGGGTTCAGCGTCGCCGTCTACGGGATCTTCTGGTTCGCCGCGCCCGGCTTCGCCGCCCTCGCCGGCGGCGAGGACGCCACGCCGGTGGTCCGGCTGCTCACCGTCGTGATCCTCATCGACGGCCTGACCGCCGTGCGCAGCGCGGCCCTGATGCGCGAGTTCAGGCACGACCTGCTCACCATGGCCAACATGGCGGGCTTCTGCGTGAACGCCGGCGTCGCCATCACCCTCGCCGCGAACGGCGCCGGTCCCTACAGCTTCGCGTGGGGACAGCTCGCCGCCGCCGCGGTCACCGGGGTGCTCGTCCTCGCCGGGGCGAGGGTGCCGGTGCGGGTGGGGCTGGACCGGGCGGTCGCCGGGCGGCTGCTGCGCTTCGGCGTGCCGCTCGCCGCCAGCCTGGGCATCGAGTCGGTGCTGCTCAACGCCGACTACATCATCGTCGGCGGCGCCCTCGGCACGGTCGCGCTCGGCTACTACCTGCTCGCCTTCAACGTGTCGAGCTGGGTGCCCGGCCTCGTCGGCACCGCCGTACGGTACGTGTCCATCCCGAGTTTCTCCCGGCTGGCCGAGGAGGAGTCGGATTCGGTGGCCGAAGGGGTGCGGCGGTCGGTGCCGCCGCTGGTCGCCCTGGTGCTGCCGATCGCGGTGGCGATGGCCGCGCTGGCCGGGCCGTTCGTCGCGCTCTACGGGGCCAAGTGGGCGCCCGCGGCGGCGGTGCTGCCCTGGCTGGCCGTGCTCATGGTGGTGCGCATGCTGACCGCGCTCGCCTGCGACATCCTCATCTCGCTCGGCGCGACCCGGGCCACGGTCTGGCTCAACCTGGGCTGGGCGCTGGCCCTGGTGCCCGCCCTGCTCGTCGGCACCCGGGTGGACGGCATCCGCGGCGCGGCCGTCGGGCACGCCCTGGTCGCCGTGCTGGTCGCGCTGCCGCTCGCCGCCGCCGCCCTGCACCGGGCCGGCGTGCCGCTGGGGCCCGTGCTGCCCGGCCTGGTCCGCCCGCTGCTCGGCGGCGTCGTCGCCGCGGCGGTGATGCTGCCACTCGGCGTGCTGGTGGCCGGGCCCGCCCTGGTCACGCTGTGCGTGGCGGGCGGCGCGGGCGTGCTCGCCTACGCCGTGGTGGTGGTACCCCGGCAGACCCTCGCCCGGCTCGCAGGAGAGTCCGCTCGGCTCGTGCGGCCCGCAGGAAGGAAGGACACCTGATGCCCGGCTCCGACTCGCTGGTCTCCGTCGCGCTCCCGGTGCGCAACGGCGCGGCCCGGCTGGAGAAGGCGGTCCGCTCGGTCCTGGCCCAGGACCACGAACGCCTGGAACTCGTGATCTCCGACAACGCCTCCACGGACGGCACCGAGGAGCTCTGCCGCGAGCTGGCCGCGGGCGACGACCGGATCGTCTACCACCGGCACCCGGCGAACGTCGGCCTGCTCGGCAACTTCGTCTTCTCCGCCCGGCTGGCCACCGGCGCCTTCCTGCGCTGGATGGGCGACGACGACCGGCTCGCGCCCACCTGCGTCTCCCGCTCCCTGGCGGCGTTCGCCGACGACGCCCGGCTCATCCTGGTGACCACCCAGGTCGCCTACACCGATCCGCGCGGCACCACCAGGACCGGCGCCTACACCGGCACCCGGCTGCGCTCGGACGACCCGGTCGCACGCTTCGCCGAGATGCTCCGCATGCTCAACGAGAGCCACCTCCACATCGACCCCCTCTACGGGATGATGCGGCGCGCCCCCGTCGTCGCCATCTCCCGGCGCAACATGCTGCGCGAGGACGAGGTGTTCGCGGCCAAGCTGGCGCTCGCCGGGCCGTGGGGTCACGTGCCCGAGGTGCTCGCCCATCGCAACGTGAAGGAGGAGCGCATCCGGCTCGTGGCCCGCCGCCTGGGCGTGCCGGCCTGGCAGGCGCACGCGTCCAACACCCTCCAGTGCCTGGAGATGCTGCGCTGGCTGCGCGAGGCCGGCCTCACCGAGGACCAGGTACGGCGGGCCCGCGCCGAGGTGCTCCGCATGTACGCCCGCCGCCAGCGGCGCACCCTCACCCACCGGGGCCGCAAGCTCGCCCGCCTCGCCGCCGACCGCGTCCTGCGCGCCGACCTCTCGCGGCGTCCATGACCACCCCGCCCCCGGCCCCCGGAGAGACCGAGGACACCGATGGCGCCCGTCCGGCGGCGGGCGAGCCCGCCGGGCGGGAGGCGGTCGCCCGGGTGTCCGCGGCCGGTGCGGCGGGCGGCAGGCTGGCCGGGCTCGACGGGGTGCGGGGGATCGCGGCGTTGTTCGTGGTGCTGCACCACTGCTGGCTGATGTCGTTCCCGGGGTTCCCCTCCGGGGCGGGGCCGGCCTGGCTTGCCTGGCTCGGCTACGGGCACTTCGCGGTGGCCGTCTTCATCGTGCTGTCCGGCTTCTCGCTGGCCGCCGGGCCGGCGCGGCGCGGCATGCGGCTGGGCGGGCTGCGCGCGTTCGCCCGGCGCCGGGCGTGGCGCATCCTGCCGCCCTACTGGGCCGCCCTGGCGTTCAGCCTGGTCATCGCGTGGACGCTGGTCCCGCAGCCGGGCGAGGGGGTGCCGACCGCCCGGTCGGTCGTGGTCTTCGGGCTGCTGCTCCAGGACGTCTTCGGCTCGCCGAGCCCGAACGGCGCCCTGTGGTCCATCGCCGTCGAGGCGCAGCTCTACCTCGTCTTCCCGGTGCTGCTGCTGGTCGTGCGCCGGGCGGGCGCGGTGGTGATGCTGGCCGCGGTCACCGCCGTGGTGACGGTCGTGGGCGTGCTCGCGCCGGTGGTGCCGGCGGCCGGGCTGCTCCTGCGGTTCACCCCGCAGTTCGCCGCGCTGTTCGCGCTCGGCGTGGTCGCGGCCGGGGTACTCGCCGCGGGCGCCCGGTGGCGGCGGGTGCCCTGGCACCTGCTCGCGCCGGTCGCCGCGCTGCCGCCGCTCGCCTTGATCGCCGTGCGCGGGACGGAATGGGCGGTGGAGCGGTTCTTCTGGCTGGACCTCGCGATCGGCCCGGCTGTCGGGCTGCTGCTCGCCGGCCTCGCGACCGGGCGGCCGGCCGTACTCGTGCGGTTGCTGGACAGCCGGCCGGTCCGCGCGCTGGGGTCCTTCTCCTACAGCCTCTACCTGACCCACGCGCCGGTCGTCGTGGTGCTGAGCGTGCTCGTGCTCGCGCCGCGGATCGCACCCGGCCTGCCGCTCTTCCTCGCCACCCTGGCGCTGGCCGTGCCGGTCACGCTGCTGGTGGCCCGAGTCTTCGCGGGCCTCTTCGAGATCCCCTTCCAGCGGCACCGGTCCTGGTCCGCCCTGCGCGCGGCGCTGCGGGTACGGCTGTCGCGGGGCGGCCGGGCGTGATCTTCGTCTGTAACGGGAGGCCGTCGTGGCCCGATTCACCACACGGAACGTTCCGGGGCGCGGGCTCGCTCCGGCACGGACAGGGGGCGAGCACATGGACTTCTGGAAGACCGTCCTGGGGCTCGTCCGGCACCGGCGGGTCGGCCCCCTCGTGTTCGTGCTGGCGCTCGCCGCGGCGGCGGCGGCCTACTTCGTCGTGCCGACGCGGTACACGGCGGGCACCTCCTCCGTGCTGACCACCCCGGCGACCGGCGGGACGCTCTCCCAGGACCCCGACCAGCCACCGGGGCTGACCAACCCGCTGCTCCAGTTCAGCGACGGGCTGCGCACCACGGCGGGTATCCTCATCCTGTCGATGAACACCCCCGAGGTGGCGGCGAAGCTGGGCGTCGTCGACGGCGGTCCCACCACGCTCACCATCGACGACGGCCGGTCCAACCCCAACCTGCTCGGCCTGGAGGGCCCCTTCGTCTACATCGAGGCCGGCGGCACCTCGCCCGCCGTGGTCCGGGACACGGTGGCCGGCGCCCAGGCCCTGGTGAAGCAGGAACTGGCCGACCGTCAGCGGCAGCTCAAGGCACCCCCGTCCACCTATATCGCGATCACCCAGATGGTGCCCGTGTCCACCCCCAAGGCCGACATGGGGGACAAGGTGACCGCGACCGGCGTCGCCTTCGCCGGTGTCCTCACCGGGGGCATCGCCGTCGGGTACGCACTCGTCATGCGGGCCGCCGCGCGGCGGGCGCGGGCGGCGGCGGACGCGCCGGACGACCCCGGGACCCCGCCCGCCCAGGACCCGGAGGAGCACCCCGACGCCGATGACCGGGCATCCGAATCCACCGCCCCGGATCCCGCCGCCTCGGATGCCGTCACCCTCGAACCCGCCACCCTCGAACCCGCCACCCTCGAACCCGTCACTCCAGGACCCGTCACCGTGGACAGGATGAACGGGCGGGCGCCGGTGGACGGCGAGGTCGGCGCCGGATGAGCGGGCCGTCAGGCGATCTCGGCACACCGCCGGATCGCGGCCTGCCGCGCCTCCGGTCCGGTCCGCGACTTGGCCGAGATCATCATCGCGATCGCGCCGGGGCCGAGCCGCTCGGCGAAGGCGACCGCCTCCTCCGTGCTGAGCGGGGACCGCTGCCAGTTGTTGTGGCTCAGCGTGTTGTCCGACGCCGGTCGCTCGGCGGCGGGCAGCACCTCGTCCGCGAAGACGCCGTAGAGCATGAACTCCGAGATGTGCAGCCGGGCGTTGAACGCGTCGAGCCAGGGCCGCCCGGCGATCTCGGCGACCTTGTCCTGCAGCGCGCGGGCGACGGCGGGGTCCCAGAAGTTCAGCGGGGTGACGTAGTCGGTCAGCGGGGGCGGCGGCGCCGGGGGCAGACCGAGCATGTCCCGGGAGACCCGGTGCCACAGCACGTGCCGGTCCATGTCCGGGGTGACCCCCTTCGGCTCCCGGAACAGCCGCGGCCGGCCGCCGGACATGAAACGTTCCATCCGGACCGGGCGGACCAGCACGACGTCGGAGTCGGCGATCAGCACGGCGTCCGCGTCCATCCGCGCGGTGAGCGCCAGTTTGAGCGTCTGCTGCATCACCCAGCCGCGCACCGGCGGCCACGGCCTGCGCGCGTCCACCCACGGCCCGCGGGGCCCCAGCCGCAGGTAGCTGCCGGGCAGCAGCTCGGGATACGTCCAGACGCGGCAGCGCGGCCCGGCGTACCGCTGGAAGACCTTCCGCCACACCGGCGAGATGATCACGTGGTGCACGGTGTCGTCCGAGGTGTGCTCCAGCACCGATCGGTGCAGCTCGGCGAAGAGCTCCGCGTCCGGCCCATGGGTCGGCGTGATGACGGCCAGCTCGGTCATGGACGGAGCGCTCCCATCTGTGGGGCGTCGAGGATCCCCGTAGTCACTATCGGCACCGGGCGGGCCACGCGTTACACGCCGCCGCCGCTCCCGTGCCTCCCGGGTAACGGCCCATCCGGCGGCCCGATGGATCTGATGAGGACGCCGGTGTCTCGCCATCGGTCCGGAGAGGAGACGCATGGACTTCTGGGGGACGGTCCTCGTCGTGCTGCGCCGGTGGTACGTCACGATTCCGGCGTTCGCGCTGGCCCTCGCCGCGGCGGCGGCCGTGTACCGGTCCATTCCGACGACCTACGTCTCCCACGCCGTCCTGGTGCTGACCGCGCCGCCCAGCGGCGGCGTCGAGTCGGGCAACGGTGAGGTGCCCGGCACGCTGGTCAACCCGCTGCTCAACTTCGACGAGGGGCTCAGCACGACCGCGTCGATCCTCATCCAGTCGCTCAGCGCGCCGGACGTGGCGGTGGAGCTGGGCGCGGTACCGGGCGGGCCGACGACCTACGAGGTCACCAACGGCAGCAGCAACCTGGAGTCGCTGACCAGCGGGCCGTTCGTGTTCGTCAGCAGCGAGAGCCGGTCGCCCGAGGGCGCCAGGGAGATCGTCCTGCGGGTGATGGAACGCGCCAGGACCGAGCTGACCGAGCGCCAGAAGGAGCTGGACGCCCCGGCTTCCACCTACATCGTCGTCAAGGAGACGGTTGCGCCGACCGCACCCCAGGCGCAGCGCGGCAGTCAGATGCGCGCCGCCGCCGCGGCGGTGGCCGTCGGCGGCGTGGCGAGCCTGTGCGCGGCCTTCGCCGCCGACAGCTTCGCCGACGCCCGCCGCGCCCGCCGCCGCACCCGCACGCCCACCCCCGCCCCGCCTCCGGACGCCGCGGGCGACGAGCGGCCGGCGGCGTGGCCGGCGTCGAGGCGGTGAGCGTGGTCACGCGGCGGGTAGAGCTGGCCGACCTGGCCGGGCCGGGTACGGCGGCGCGGCAGCGGGCGGACACGGCCACCATCGCCTCCCTGTGGACGCTGACCCTGCTCCTGCTGCCCGCCAGGCTCGTCTACCAGGGCGTGCCGCTGTCCATCACCCCGGCCTCCTCGATCGCCCTGGCCCTCGGCCTGATGTGGGCGTGCGCGCACTTCAGCAACCGGCTCGGCCTGGCCAAGGGACGCACCCCGGTGCGCACCGCGCTGTTCGTGCACGCCGTCGCCATGATCGCCACCTACGGCTACGGCACGTACGCCTACCTGCCCGCCGACGAACTCGGCCTGGCCGACCACGCGTTCATCCTGATCATGGCCAACATCGTCTTCGCGCTGGCGGTGTGCGACGGGGTGCGCGGCATGGACCGGCTGGACCGGTTGCTCAGGACCGTCGTCGTGGGCGGGGCGGTCATCGCGCTGGTCGGGGCGTTCCAGTTCCTGCTGGACCTCGACCTGACCCGGTACCTCGACCTGCCGGGACTGCGGTCGATCTCCGACGACGCGGCGGTGATCGAACGGTCCGGGCTGCGCCGGGTGTCCTCGACGGCGGCGCATCCGATCGAGTTCGGCGTGCTGTGCGCGATGATCCTGCCGATCGCCGCGTACTACGGGTTCCGGGCCCGGGAGCGCGGGGAGCCTGCGCTGCGCTGGTGGCTGTGCGCCGGGCTCGTCGCGGCCGGGCTGATGTTCTCCGTCTCCCGTTCGGCGGTGCTCGGCCTGGCCGGGGTCGCCGTGGTGCTGCTGTGCGGGTGGCCGGCGCGGCGGCGGATCCAGACGCTGGTGGTGGCGGTCGTCTTCCTCGCCGGGATCAGGGTGGTGGCGCCCGGCCTGCTCGGCGCGTTCTACGGCCTGTTCGCCAACGCCGGCAACGACGACAGCATCCGCTACCGCACGCACGACTACGCCGTGGCCGCCGAGGAGATCGCCAGGCACCCGTGGCTGGGCCGGGGCGCCGGCACCTGGTACGCGCCCAAGCACCAGGTGTTCGACAACCAGTACATCCTGTCCACCGTGGAGACCGGGTACATCGGCGTCACGACGCTCGTCCTGGCGTTCCTGGTGGCGATCTACGCGGCGCTGCGGGCCCGCCGTATCGGCGCCGACGCGGGGACCCGCGACCTCGGCCTCACCCTCGCCGCCTGCCTGGTCGTGCCGCTCATCGGCGCGGCGACCTTCGACCTGATGTCGTTCAAGATGGTGGCGGGCCTGTCCTTCCTGCTGATCGGCGTCGCGGGCGCGCTGCTGCGCACAGCGTCGGCCACTGCGTCGGCCTCAGGGGCGGCCTCAGGGGCGGCCACGGCCGGGACGCGTTAGGACGCGCCCTGACACTCCAGCGGGCCCACCGTGGCGGTGATCCGGTAGTCCTCGTCGATGGTGACCAGCGTGTTGCCCGCCCAGTCGAGGGTGCCGCAGTCGGAGTCCACCGGGCCGTAGACCCAGGACCGGTCGACCAGCTTGTTGTCCCGCACGATCTGCCGTCCGCGCACGTTGCGCACCTGGATGCTGTAGGTGCCGCCCATCACCAGGTTGTCGGTGACCGTCACGTCCTCCAACTGCTCGTCCACCAGGAAGATCGGCGCGGTGATGTCCTTCGCGTCGCGCTGGTCGATCGTGTTGTGGTGGAACACCAGGCCCTTCCCGGTCAGGTACGCCTGGATGCCGTCGGAGTGGTCGCCGGGGTTGGAGCACAGGCGGGCGTAGGAGTCCCGGATGTCGATGTCGTCACCGGAGGCGCGGAAGCCGTCGCCGTGCCCCTGGACGAGCACCCGCCTCGCGGTGTACTTGTCGTGCCCGATCCCGGGCAGCGTCAGGCACGCGCCGGGGGTGCCCACGGTGGAGTCGGTGATGGTGAACCGGAACGATTTGTCGCCGTCGGCGTTCGTCACGTCGCCGTCGATCTGGCTGTTCCTGATCGTCACGTCGTCGGCGTGCACGAGCAGCGTGCCGGGGACGTGCACGCCGTCGAGCACGGTGCCCGGGGTGGTGACCCGGTAGGCGGCGCCCTCCTCGTTGAGCCGGAGGGTGGTGAGCTTCGTCCCGGGCGGCACGCCGGTGCAGGCGGGGGACGGGTGGCCGGGGCAGCCCGTCGCGGTGGGCGTCGGGACGGGGGTGGGCGTGGCCACCGGCGGCGGCGCGCTCTGGCACGCCGTCAGCGCCGCCAGGAACGCCACCGTGATCGCCGACAGGACAGCGGGCGGGGGAACCCGTCGCATGCTCGCCTCACTCCGTCGCTCGGAGACGCTCGCCGAGTCGCGCCCACGAACCCGCGGCGAGATCACGCTCGCTGACCGCCGAGACCGGCAACGGCCAGTCGACGGCGAGGTCGGGGTCGTCGTAGCGCACGGTCAGATCTTCGGCCGGATCGTGCTCCCTGTCGATGCGGTAGCAGACATCCGCCTCCCCGGTCAGCGCCTGGAAGCCGTGCAGGAACCCCGGAGGCACGTAGAGGACGGCGAACCTGTCGTCGTCCAGCACGACGGAGAACCGCGACCCGAAGGTGGGGGAGGCCGGGCGGGCGTCCACCACCACGTCGTACACGGCGCCGCGGGCGCACCGGACGAGCTTCGCCTCGCCCCGCCCGGCCCGCCCGTGCAGGCCGCGGACCGTGCCGGACCGGGAGCGCGACTGGCTGTCCTGCACGAAGGCGGCCGGGTCCAGCCCGGCAGCCGCCGCCACGCCGGCGTCGAAGACCCGGGTGAACAGCCCGCGCGCGTCACGGTGCGGCGTCGGAACGAACAACAGCACCCCGTCGAGCGCGGTCTTTTCTATTCTCAAGGTGTCATCCCTTTCCCACGGCGGTCGGAAGGCGGCCCGGTGAGCGATGTGGTCGGCGGCGGTCCGGTGGCCAGTGTGGTGATCCCGGCGCACAACGAGGAAGCGGTGCTGGGCGACCACCTCGCCGCGCTGCTCGCGGGGACGGCGCCCGGTGAGTTCGACGTCGTCGTGGTGGCCAACGCCTGCTCCGACGGCACGGCGCGGGTCGCGGGACGGGTGCCGGGGGTGCGGGTGGTGGAGACGGCCGTGCCGGGCAAGGCCAACGCGCTGCGGCTCGGCGACGCCGCCTGCCGCGCGTTCCCCCGGGTGTACCTCGACGCCGACGTGCGGTTGCCGGCGGAGTCGGTGCGCGCGCTGGTGGCCGCGGCGGCCCGGCCGGGGGTGCTGGCCTGCGCCCCGGTGCCGGTGCTCGACCTGACCGGGGTGGGCCGCGTCGCCCGGCGGATGCATCGCGTGCACGAACGGCTGGTCGCGCCCGGCCGTACGCTCGCCGGGGTGGGCGTCTACGTGCTCACCGAGGAGGGGCACGCGCGGGCGTTCCCGCTGCCGGACGTGATCTCCGACGACGGCTGGATGCAGGGCGGCTTCGCCCCCGGCGAGAGCGTCGTGGTGCGCGCGGCCACGTCGGTGGTCCGCCCGGCCCGCACGGTCTCCGCGCACCTCGCCAGGCGGGTCAGGGTACGGCAGGGCAACCGGCAGCTCCGCGAGCTGGGCCGGCCGCCGGCCGCGGCCCGGCTGGGCCCGGGGGCGCTCGCCGCGCTGGTGCGGCGCCGGGAGGTGAGCCCGCTCGACGCCGCCTGTTACCTGGGCGTCCTCCTGGCGGACCGGGCGCTGACCGCGCTGCGGAGGCGGCGCGGCGGCCAGGTGCGGTGGGGGACGGACGCGAGCAGCCGCGGCTGAGCGGGCCGGCCGGCGGCGCTCACGCACCTGGGCGGGCGCCGATCGTGTAGACCCGGGTGGAACCGAACACGCCCCCGCCCCTGCCCGCGACCGTCCTGGTGTGCCGGAACCTGCCCGTGGCCAGCAGGAACGGCTCCTCGACCGGGTTGTAGTAGACCACGGTCACCGGGCGCGGGCTGCGGTCCACCGAGCGGAGCAGATTCCCGATCGCGGCGGAGAAGATCTCACCGCGGAACGGGTTGTTCAGGAACACCACGCTCACGTCGTCCGGGATCGGGTAGTCCAGCACGTCGGAGCGGACAAGTTCGACGTCGGGGCAGCGCAGCCGCCGGCGGAACCCGGCCACGTTGGACCGGGCGATCTCGTCGAGCTCGGCCGACAGCTCGACCCCGATCACCCTCTTGAACGGGTAGTGCGCGGCGGCCTCCAGCACCATGCGTCCCATGCCGGAGCCCAGGTCGACGAACACGTCGTGCCCGCCGATCTCCCTCGGCGGCAGCGCGCGGCGCAGCGTCCGCCAGCTCGCCGGGGAGTAGTAGACCCGCTCCCGGTGGTCCAGCCCGAACTCGGTGAGGCTCACCACGTCCGAGGTGCGCACGCCGTACCGCCGCTCGTACAGCGCCCGGCCGAGCGCCCTGCGCAGCCGTCTGTACGCGTTCACCGCTTGCCCACGGCGGCGTCGTAGGCGGCCAGCAGGGCGGTCCTGGACCGGTCCCAGGACAGCGGGCCGGTGACCCGTTCCCTGCCGATCTCGCCCATCCTGCGGCGTTCGCCGGGGTCGTCGAGCAGCCGGGCGACCAGCTTGGCGAACGCCGCCTCGTCGTTGGCCGGGGCGTAGAGCGCGGCCTCGCCGGCCGACACCCTGGCCTCGCGCAGGTCGAAAGAGACGACCGGGCGGGCCATCGCCATGTACTCCATGATCTTGTTCATGGTGGACACGTCGTTGAGCGGGTTGAGCGGGTCGGGGGACAGGCAGACATCCGCCGTGGACAGGTAGCGCAGCAGGTCGGCGTCCGGGATGCGGCCGGTGAACTCCACCACGTCGGACAGGCCGAGCCGGCGGCTGAGCGCGACCATGTCGTGGAAGGTGTCCCCGGCGCCGACGAACACCGCGTGCCAGTCGTTCCGGCCGAGCTCTCCGCGCAGCCTGGCCAGTGCCCGCAGCGCGTAGTCCACGCCGTCCTGCGGGCCCATCACGCCCAGGTAGCACAGCAGGTACGGCTTGCCCTTCTTGAGTGGTTCCTCCGGCGGTACCTGGTGGAACCGTTCGACGGCGGGCGCGCTGCGCACCACGAAGACGTCCTGCGGCCGTTTCCCGCCCCGGGTCAGGGCGACCTCGCGGTAGCTCTCGTTGGTGGCGATCACCACGTCGGCCGCCCGGTAGGTGAGCAGTTCCAGCTTGCACACCACGCGGTAGAGCAGGTCCCGGCCGCGGCCGAACCTGGACAGGTACAGCTCGGGGACCAGGTCGTGCTGGTCGAACACGAACCGCGCGCCACGCCGCCGCAGCCGCCTGGCGGTCAGGAAGAACAGGTCGGGCGGGTTGCAGGCGTGCACCACGTCCACCGGGCCGATCCGGCGGGCGATCCGGGCCGTGTGCAGCAGCGCGCTGCCGTACTCCCGCAGGTAGCCGAGCGGGCCGCCGGCCGCGGGGCGCAGCGGGTAGCGGTGGATGCGCACGCCGTCGATGACCGTTTCCCGTTCGGTGTCGCGCCTGACCCCCTGCGGGCAGACGACGTGCACCTCCCAGCCGGCGTCGCGCAACGCGGTGCTCTCCTGCCAGACCCGCCGGTCGAAGGGCACGGACAGGTTCTCGACCAGGATCAGGGCCCGGCCCGCGTCACCAGCCAAGGCCCGCGTACTCCGGTGCGGCCCGGCGCGCCTCGGCGTCGGGGAGGCGGACCAGGTCGACGACCAGGCGTGAACCCGTGTCGCGGTCGAGCGCGTTCAGCACGGCGGGATCCTGGCAGCCGATCACGCACACTTCGGCGTGCCCGAGCACCTCGTCCGCGGAGTTGCTCAGCAGGTCGCCGAGGTGCGGCAGCCTGCTCTCGATGTACTCCCTGTTGGCGCCCATCAGCCGGGACATCGACACGTTCGCGTCGTAGATGCGCAGGTCGTAGCCCTTGCCCAGGAGGCGTTCCGCGAGTTCGACGAGAGGGCTCTCGCGCAGGTCGTCGGTGCCCGGCTTGAACGACAGGCCGAACAGCCCGATCCGCCGCTTCCCGCTCGCGGTCACCAGGTCGAAGGCGCGGCGCAGGTGCTCCTCGTTGGAGGGCAGCACGTGCGACAGCAGCGGCACCGAGACGTCGGCGCGGTGCGCCGCGTAGACCAGTCCGCGCAGGTCCTTGGGCAGGCAGGAGCCGCCGAAGGCGAAGCCGGGCCGCAGGTAGGCGGGGCTGATGTTGAGTTTGCGGTCGGCGAGGAAGACGTCCATGACCCGGTGTGAGTCGAGCCCGAGCGCCTGGCAGATCGCGCCCAGTTCATTGGCGAAACCGATCTTCACCGCATGAAACGCATTATCCGCATATTTCGTCATTTCGGCTACTTGAAGGGGGACGCGGAACACTTCGCCCGGCAAACCCTCGTATAACGCGGCCACCATGTCGCCGCTCGCCGGGTCCAGCTCGCCGATGACCGTCTTCGGCGGTTCGAAGAAGTCCCGCACGCTCGTCCCCTCGCGCAGGAACTCCGGATTCACCGCCACCCCGAAGTCGGCCCCGGCCCGCAGACCGGAGGACCGTTCCAGAATCGGGACGAGCGACTCCGCGCAGGTGCCGGGCAGCATAGTGCTCCGGAAGACCACGGTGTGCCGCCGGCCGAGCCCGCTCATCGCCTGGCCGATCTGCTCGGCCACCCGTTCCAGGTGGACGGTGGACAGGCTGCCGTTGGGCGCGGACGGCGTCCCTACGCAGACCAGGGAGATCTCGCTGCCGGTGACCGCGTCCTCGACGTCGGCGGTGGCGCGCAGCGCCCCCCGGGCCACGACCGCCGAGATCAGCTCGCCGATCCGCTCCTCCAGTACGGGCGGCCGGCCGCGCGCGATGAGCTCGATCTTGACCGGGTTCACGTCCACGCCGACGACCTCGTGTCCCCGGGTCGCCAGGCAGGCGGCGGTTACCGAGCCGACATATCCCAGCCCGAAAACACTGATCCGCATATTGCCCCGCCCTCCGTCGCACGCCATTCGGCCGCAGGGCGGGAGAGTGTATTCCTCCCCCCGACCCCAAGGGTTATGTCGTCATAAGTTCCACGATTGTTACGATCTTCATGAGTCCTGATGTGGCCAGAAAAATGCCTGGCTTTGCCATTGTGTGTGGATGAAATGGCATTTAAAGTGACGCGTCTTTCGCGGGGGTGCGAGATCAGCGGCCGAGCCCTCTGACCTGCCGTACGGCATGGCGCAGGACGGGGCCGAAGGGGGACGCCTTGGCCATCGCGACCATCGAGTCACGCGCCCTGCGCAGCGCCAGCCGGGCCGGGCTCCTGGTCACCATCCCCTGGCACACCTGGACCTCGCCGGTCTTCGCCCGCCGCTTGTACTCGTCGTCGCCGCGTCCGAGGTCGATCCGCCCGACGCCCATCGCCGGGGCGGCGGCCACCAGCTCGCGCAGCAGCATCCAGCCCGGGGACAACTGCCCGAAGGCCGGGTCGTAGACCGGGAACCACCAGTGCAGCACGCCGTCCGCCCGCAGCCCGAAGTGCGCCGCGACCAGGTGCGGCCCGGCGTGCAGTGTGGACAGCACCCCGCGGAAACCGGGGTCGCGGACCCGCATCAGCCGGGTCAGCAACTCCCGCCGGCCGGGCTCGGCGAAGTAGTCCGCGACCCCGGTGGCCGCGTACTGCGCGCGCTTGAGCTCCACCACCCGCGCCAGCGCCTCGTCGTCCACCACGTCCGCCGCGAACCGCACCGCGCCGTACTCCCGCTCCGCCCGCGCCGCACGGCGGCGCGCCTGCGCCATGTTGTCCTTGCCGCTGCGCGAGGCCCGCCCGAGATACCCCGTCAGCCCTCCGCTGACATCGACGAAGGGGGACGGGCGGCGCGACTCCACCCACGGCTCGAACGCGGGGCCGCTCTCCACCAGATGGTCGAACGCGAACGCCCGGACACCGCCGCCGAGCAGCCGCAGCGGCGGGAACGCCGTGCCGGGGGCGAGCACCGGCCCCTGGAAGTCGGCCCCCGGCCACCCGGCGGGCCTGATCAGCGCCCCCTCCCGGTGGTGGGCGAGCAACGCGCGCACCTCACCGCCCGCGTCCCTGGCCACCGTGACCCGTACGGCCCGGCCGCCCGCGTGCAGGGCGGCGGCGAAGCCGGGATGGAAGTAGGGGCTGTCCAGCAGCGGGTTGGCCGCCCGGAGCCGATGCCAGGCATCCAGCTCCTCCCCGGTGAGCGCGTCGAACGCCACCGTCCTGACGGCACCGTTCAGCGGGTCGTTCAACCGATCGTTCAACGGGGGGCCGGTCCGGCGACGATCCCGGCCCGGCGCGACGGCCTCACCAGCGCCACCACCGACGCCCGTGACGTACGGCGGCCCGCCAGCGCCCGCAGCCCCTCGCCCAGCACCACCGCCAGGTAGTAGGCGGCCCCCGCGGGCGAACCCCGCCGCCGCCGGAAAAGCCGCACCTTGTTCACGATCAGCAGCGAGGCCAGCGCCGGATTCGTGCCCGAGTCGCCGCCGAGGTGCTCGAACACCGCGCCCGGCTCGTACCACAGGGTCCATCCCCGGTCCCGGGCGCGCAGGGCGTACTCCGTCTCCTCGCTGTAGAGGAAGAAGGACTCGTCCCACGGCCCCAGCTCACGCAGCGCGGGCACCGCGACCAGCATGGCCGCGCCGGTCGCCCACGCCGCCTCGCCCGGCCGCTCGTACGCGCGCGGATCGGTGACCATCTCGCCCAGCGTGCCGATCCGGCCGGCCAGGTTGCCGCCGATCACCGCCTCGACCAGGGCCCTGCGCACGGTCGGCATCCGGCGCAGCGACGCCTGGAGGCTGCCGTCCTCGTTGACCAGCCGGGGCACCGCGATGCCGCGCCCCGGCCGGCGCAGCGCCTCGCCGAGCAGGGCCAGCGCGCCCGGCCGCACCCGGCAGTCCGGGTTGCACACCAGCACCGCGTCCAGCCCGTCCAGGTCGAGTGCCGCGATCCCGGCGTTCACCGCCGCCGCGTACCCGGCGTTGTGGCCCACCTGGACCACCGTGGCGCCGGCCCGTTCCGCCACCGGCACGGAGTCGTCCCCGGAGGCGTTGTCCGCCACGACGACCGCCGAGAGCGTCGCCCCCCGGGCCCCGCCCGGCAGCGACCGCAGGCAGTCGCCGAGCACGTCCGCGCTGTTGTAGGTCACCACGACGACCGCGATCCTGAGCGGCAGGTCCATCATCTCTCCAGGTCAGCCGCGGGCGCGCTTGACGGCGCGGGCGGCGATGCGGCGGGCGCGCAGGGGCAGGGAAGGCCGGTCGTCCAGCACCCGGCGGGTCCAGTCGAGGTCGAGGTCGTGCCGCAGGCTGGTGCGCGGCTGGAGCCAGGAGTCCGGCCGGGCGCGCCCTCCGTCGCTGGTGTACGCCCGGGACACCCGGGCCCGGCGCAACCGGCCCAGCACGCGCCGGTCGTAGGAGCCGAACGGGATCGCCACCCGGGACACCGGCCGCCCGGTCAGGCCCGTCAGCACCCGGTGCGAGTCGTCGAGCTCCTGCCGCGCCTGCGCGGGGTCCAGCCGCCGCCAGTCGCGGTGCGCCCAGCCGTGCGAGCCGACGTTCATCCCGGCCCGCACCAGCTCCCGCACCCCGCCCGCGTCCAGCCTGCCCGGCTCCCCGAGCAGCCCCGCCAGCACGAAGAACTCCGCCCGCAGGCCGCGCTCCAGCAACCTCGGCAGCGCGATCTCCACATCGGAGGCGTTCCCGTCGTCGAAGGTGATCCGCACGTCCTCCCGCCCGGCCACCGCGTCGAGCACCTGCTCGAACCGCTCGACGCTGACCCAGGTGAGCTCCTCGTCCGGCTCGAACGGCCGCCCCGGTGGACCGATCCCGTGCACCGTCAGGTTGACGACCGACCGCATCGCGCCCCCCTCATCCATCCGTGCTGCTTATCGGGCCGCCCACCCCCTCGTTACACCTTTGTCACGATCCGGCCGCGCCCCGCTCGCCGAGCACGACGATCGCGGCTGCGCGAGGTCGGTCAGCGGGCTCCGGGCGATGAACCTCGCCTTCCGTGCACCAGCACAGTGAGACGAACTACCGGAAGGGATCCCAGTCGGTGCCGTAGTCGAGGAGGGAGGCGCCGAGGTCGGGGTGGCGGGCGAGCCAGGCGTCGTCGAAGAGGAACCACTGCTGGTGGCCGAAGGCTTCGTAGTAGTGGATGGCCATCTGGGCCAGGTGGTCGGCGTCGTCGACGAGGGTCATGGCCGGGTCGCGCCCGTTCTGCGCGACGCCGAGGCGGCCGAGCGCGTATTCGTGCGCCGCCGGGTGCGGGCCGAGCAACTCGGCGGGCGTGAACTCGTCGAACTCGGGCCAGTGGTTGCACCGGCGCAACGCCGGGCCGACGCCCGTGTCCCCGGGCGCCACCAGCGCGCGCAGCACGACCAGCTCGTACGGCCAGTCGTCCATGCCGGTGCCGGTCTCCCGCAGGTGCGCGGCCAGGCCGGGCAGCCGGACGCCGGGGAAGGTGAGCGGCCGCTGCCAGCAGATGGTTTCACTGTCGTAGAACGTCAGCAGCACGGCGTGGGTGGCACCGGGTCCGGGCCGCTCCGCCGCGTCCGCGGGGAGCGGCCAGGTGCCGTGCAGCAGGTAGGCCACCCGGTCCGGCCGCTCGGCCGCCACGGCGTCGTCGAAGAAGAAGTAGGCCAGCTCGACCTCGTCGTCATCGGTGAACGCGCGGACGCTGTGCTCGTCCACCCGGACCTCGCGCTCGACGTAGAGGTGCTTCCGCAGGACGTCGTCGAGCTCCTGCCAGGTCGCGGGTGCGGGGATCCGGTGCTCGCGGGCGCGCTCGACGAACGACGACAGCCCGTAGACCCGCCCGCCCAGCTCCTCCCGCAGCCAGGCGTCGGCGTCTCGCTCCGGCGTGTCCACCAGGGCCGACCAGGCGCGCCGGAACCAGGCGAGCGGGGTGGCGTCGGGCAGCCGCAGGATCCGCCTGCCGAGCGGTCCTTCGTAGTGCGTGCGATAGACGAAGTGAGTCACGCCCACAACCTGCCAGACGGCTCCGACAGTCAGCCGTTCAACCGCCTCCCCAGCCACGTCTCCAGCGTGTTCTTGTGGATCTTGGCCGTCTCGTTCAGATCGCTCGCCTGCTGCTTGTAGTGATCCACGACTTCGCTTTGACCGGCCTCCTCCGCCCGCCTCTGCTTGTCCTGGACCTCTCGCAGCTCTTCCCGCGTCTTCCGGAGATTGTCCATCGCCTGCTGGGTGTAGCGCGGGGCGGGATCGGGGGGCTTCCTCCATCTCAACCCCATGTCGAGTTTCTGACCCCCCCGGGGCTGAACGCCCTCCGCCGGAGCCCCGGTGGCTCGGCGGGTGGGAAGCGGCGCCCTGCCGCCGCCCACCGGTCCGGCGAAGCTGGGCGCCGGGGCGCCCGGTCCCCGCCTCAGCGAGGCGAGCAGGTCGTCGAGGGGGCCGAGGACCTTTCTCCTGATGGCGTTCGCCAGCGCGCCCCCGGTGCCCTCCCGCACCGCGCCGAACATGAGGGCTCCCTGCCGGCGGCCCGCCGCCATCTCCGCCGTCGCCCCGGCGGCTCCGAGGGGCCCGCCGGCCAGCAGGGTGCGGGCGACCTTGACGGCGGTCACGGTGCCGAGCACGCCCACGGCCAGCCCGGTGTAGGTGAGAACGTCGGACAGCCCCTGGGTCGAGGCGGAGGCGGCGCCGGTCAGCTCGGCGGCCCGGCGGGCGTGCTCGTCGCCGGCCCGCACGTGGGCGTCCCTGGCCGGGGCGGAGGGCCCCTGGTAGGACTGCCCGGCGTCCGTCATCGTGGCGGTGGCCTGGGCGGAGGTCACGCCGGTGGCACCGGCGGCCTGCCGGAGCACCGCGGTCTGCAGGTCCATCCCGTCGGTGTCGGGGAGGGCGGCAGGGCTGAATCCGAGGAACTGGATGCCCTGGGCGGCGTCGGGGGGCAGGGTCACGGCGCCACCCGCCCGTTCAGGCCGAGGGTGACGGTGTCGGCCGCGGCCTCCGCCTGCCCGATCCCGGCCGTCGAGGCGCCGAGCCGTGCACCGGTGTCGGCCATCGTGCGGCCGAGGTGCTCGTGCACCTCCTGAAGGCGTGTGCCGCACTGGCTGAGCAGGGTGGCGCAGTCGGGGATCAGCGAGACGTCGCCCCACAGGGGGCCGCCGATCCCGTAGGCGGTGACCCCCTGGGCGGCCACGGCGTAGTCCGCGCCGTGTTCCTCCATCCGCCGCCGGGCGAGTCCCGTCTCCGCCATGTTCACATCGAGTTCAGCGCTCATACCGGCGAACCTTAACGTGATCGTCGCCGGAATCCAGAGGGTTCCAAGGGGTCTGATGGTGATTGTCCGAATGATTAAAGGCTCGTTTACAACCCCGGTCTACACTGGCCGCCTCGTCCCCCGTATCACTGGAGCGCCCATGGCCGCACCCGACCTCGACCAGTTGCGCGGCATGATGGACCAGGCGCAGCGCTCTCTGCGCACGCTCCAGGAGGCGCGGGAGCGGGTCGAGGAGGTCACCGGCGAGGCCGCCAGCGCCGACGGCCTGATCAGCGCCACCTGCCGGGGCCACGGGACCGTCACCGGGCTCGTCCTGGACCCCCGGGCCATGCGGCGCGACCGGGAGACCCTCTCCCGCGACGTCACGGCGGTGCTCCAGGCCGCCCAGCGGGACGCCGAGCTGCAGGCCGGGGCCATCGTGGGCCAGGCCCTGGACGACACCGCCGACCTGCCCGAGCCGCCGGACGCCTCCGCCGTCCTCGACCGCGTCGAACAGGCCGCCCGGGACATCCTGGGCGCCTGACCCCGCCCGGCTGTCCGCCGTCCGGTCCGGCGTACCAGTCCACCGTACGGACGCCCGGCTATCCGCCGTCCGGTCCGGCGTACCAGTCCACCGTGCGGCGCAGGCCGTCCGCCAGCTCGGTGGCCGGACGCCAGCCGAGGACCTCGGCCGCCGCGGCCGGGTCGGCGATCTGCGGCGCGTCCAGCGGCCGGTCGGCGACCGCCCCGTAACGGGGGCGGGCCTCGCCGCCGACGATGCCGAGAAGCAGCTCGACGGTGTCCCTGATCGACACCCGGGTCCCGGAGGCGATGTCCAGGACCCGGCCGCAGGCGGCGGCGTTCTCGCCCGCGGCGACGAACGCGTCCACGACGTCGTCCACGTAGACCCAGTCGAGCAGCCGGTCGCCGCCGGACAGGCTCGGCTCCTCGCCGCGCAGCAGGCAGCGGATGACGTACGGCACGAGCCTGCCGACGGCGGGTTGCCCCGGGCCGTAGACCATGGCGACCCGCAGCACGGTGACCGGCGTGCCGTACAGGCGGTGGAAGAAGGACGCGTAGCCGGTGGCGGCCCACTTGGCCACCGCGTACGGCGAGGACGGCGAGGTCTGGCCGTCGCCGGGTTTGGGCTCCTCGATCGAGCCGGCCAGCACCAGCCTGGTCCCCGGCGTCTCGGTCACGGCGGTCAGCAGGTTGACGACGCTCATCAGGTTGCCGCGCATCGTGGGCAGCACCACGCGCACGTCCCTGGCGCCGGTGACCTCGCTCGCCAGGTGGTAGACGACATCCGGGCGGGTGGCGCGGAGCAGCCGGGCGGTCGAGGCGATGTCGCCGAGGTCGGCGATGTGCCAGATCTCGTCGCCGTCCGGCGTCCGCGGGCGGCGGCTGACCGCGTGGACCTCCGCGCCCAGCAGGCCGAGCCGCCTGACCAGGTGGGCTCCGATGAACCCTGTTGCTCCGGTGACCAGAGCTCGTGCTGACATGGGCGTCGCCTCCTGTCATGAGATCTGGCCGGAGGGGGCGCACGTTTCAGAGCCGGTATCGCTATCGCGGCATCGGGCGCTACGAGATCACCGAGGCGTCGGCGCCGGACGTGCTCCGCTGGATCCGCGGGCGGATCGGCTGAGGGCGGCCGGGCCGACGCCCGGCCGCCTCACGAACGCGCGGGCCGCACCAGGACGGCCGCACGAACGCGCTAGTTGATCCGCCAGGTGTCGCCGCCGTGCAGCAGGTCGTGCAGGTCGCCCTGGCCGCGGTCGGCCACGGCCTGGTCGAGCTGCTCGGCCATCCGCTCGTCGTAGGACGGGCGGTCCACGTTACGGAAGACGCCGATCGGGACGTGCTGGAAGGCGGGCTCGTCCAGCCGGGACAGCGCGAAGGCCAGCGACGGGTCCGGGTTGTGCGTGTCGTGCACGAGGATCTCCTCCTCGCGCACCGACGCCCGGTCCACCACCTCAAGGCCACGCGGGCCCTGCCGTACGGCCTTGCTGGCGGACACGATCGGCCGGCCGTGCTCCAGGCGCAGCGTGATGTCGTCCCGGACCTCGGGGTTCTTCAGCTGCTCGAAGGCGTCGTCGTTGAAGATGTTGCAGTTCTGGTAGATCTCCACCAGCGACGTGCCCTTGTGCTCGGCGGCCTCGCGCAGCACCGACTGCAGGTGCTTGCGGTCGGAGTCGATCGTGCGGGCGACGAACGACGCCTCCGCGCCGATCGCCAGCGAGATCGGGTTGAACGGCTTGTCCAGCGAGCCCATCGGCGTCGACTTGGTGATCTTGCCGACTTCGCTGGTCGGCGAGTACTGGCCCTTGGTCAGCCCGTAGATCCGGTTGTTGAACAGCAGGATGTTGAGGTTGACGTTACGGCGCAGCGCGTGGATCAGGTGGTTGCCGCCGATGGACAGCGCGTCGCCGTCACCGGTGATCACCCACACGCTCAGGTCGGGCCTGGACGCGGCCAGCCCGGTGGCGATCGCCGGGGCGCGGCCGTGGATCGAGTGGAACCCGTAGGTGTTCATGTAGTACGGGAACCGCGAGGAGCAGCCGATCCCGGAGACGAAGACCATGTTCTCCCGGCGCAGGCCGAGGTCGGGCACGAAGCTCTGCACGGCGGCCAGGATGGCGTAGTCACCGCACCCCGGGCACCAGCGGACCTCCTGGTCGGTCTTGAACTCCTTCATGGACTGCTTGACGTCGGTCTTCGGGACCAGGCTGAGGCCCCTGCCGTTCAGGATGTCACTCACTGTCGATCACGTCCTGGATCACGCCGGCCAGTTCCTCCGCCTTGAACGGCAGGCCGCGCACGCGGTTGTAGCTGATGATGTCGACCAGGAAGCGGGCGCGCAGCAGCAACGCGAGCTGGCCGAGGTTGATCTCGGGGAGCAGCACCTTGTCGTAGGAGCGCAGCACCTCGCCGGTGTTGGCGGGCAGCGGGTTGAGGTGGCGCAGGTGGGCCTGCGCGACCTTGCCGCCCGCCTTGCGCACCCGGCGGGCCGCGGCGGCGATCGGGCCGTAGGTGGAGCCCCAGCCGAGCACGAGCACCCGGGCGTCGCCGTCCGGGTCCTCCACGGCCAGGTCGGGCACGTCGATGCCGTCGATCTTGGCCTGGCGGAGCCGGACCATGCGGTCGTGGTTGTCCGGGTCGTAGGAGATGTTGCCGGTGCCGTCGGCCTTCTCGATGCCGCCGATCCGGTGCTCCAGGCCGGGCGTGCCGGGCACCGCCCAGGGGCGGGCGAGGGTGCCGGGGTCGCGCTTGAAGGGGAGGTAGGTCTCGCCGTCGTCGCCGTTGGGCGCGGTCGCGAAGTCCACCGAGATATCCGGCAGTTCGGAGACCTCGGGCACCCGCCAGGGCTCCGAGCCGTTGGCCAGGTAGCCGTCCGACAGCAGCATCACCGGCGTACGGTACTTCACCGCGATCCTGGCCGCCTCGATCGCGGCGTGGAAGCAGTCGCTCGGCGTGGACGGCGCGATGACCGGCACCGGCGACTCGCCGTTGCGGCCGAACATCGCCATCAGCAGGTCGGTCTGCTCGGTCTTGGTCGGCATGCCGGTCGACGGGCCGGCGCGCTGCACGTCGACCACGATCAGCGGCAGCTCGGTGGTGACCGCGAGACCCACCGTCTCGGCCTTCAGCGCGACGCCGGGACCGCTCGTCGTGGTGACGCCGAGCGCCCCGCCGAAGGCCGCGCCGAGCGCCGCGCCCACGCCCGCGATCTCGTCCTCCGCCTGGAAGGTGCGGATGCCGAACCGCTTGTGCCGCGAAAGCTCGTGCAGGATGTCGCTGGCCGGGGTGATCGGGTAGGACCCGAGGAAGAGCGGCAGCCTGGCCTGCACCGAGGCCGCGATCAGCCCGTACGCCAGGGCCTGGTTGCCGGAGATGTTCCGGTAGACGCCCGCCGCCAGCTTGGCCGGCTTGATCTCGTAGGAGACCGAGAACGACTCGGTGGTCTCGCCGTAGTTCCAGCCTGCCTGGAAGGCCGCGACGTTGGCCTTCGCGATGTCCGGCTTCTTGGCGAACTTGCCCTCAAGGAACTTGATCGTCGCGTCGGTCGGCCGGTGGTAGAGCCAGGACAGCAGGCCGAGGGCGAACATGTTCTTCGCCCGCTCCGCGTCCTTCTTGGAGATGTCGAAGCCTTCGAGCGCCTTGACCGTCAGCGTGGTGAGCGGCACCGCGTGCACCCGCCACTCCGCGAGCGAGTCGTCCTCCAGCGGGTTGGCCGCGTAGCCGACCTTCGCCAGGTTGCGCTTGGTGAACTCGTCGGTGTTGGCGATCACGTCCGCGCCCCTGGGCAGGTCGCCGAGGTTGGCCTTCAGCGCCGCGGGGTTCATCGCGACCAGCACGTTGGGCGCGTCGCCCGGGGTGAGGATGTCGTGGTCGGCGAAGTGCAGCTGGAAGCTGGACACGCCCGGCAGGGTGCCTGCGGGGGCGCGGATCTCCGCCGGGAAGTTGGGAAGCGTGGACAGGTCGTTGCCGAACTCGGCGGTCTCCGCGGTGAAGCGGTCACCGGTCAACTGCATGCCATCGCCGGAGTCGCCGGCGAAACGGATGATGACGCGGTCGAGTTGCTGAACCTGTTTGGTCACAGCTCAGTCCTCCTCGACGCGGGAAGGCGCCGTAACTCGTGACATGTCTCTCACTTCCATGCTAGATCCCTTGGGGCGACGCGGGCATGATTCGCGTTCTTCCACTGTGCAGAGGCGCGCGACGTGTCGCGGGTCCTCGCGGGGTGATAAGGGTGATCGTCGGTCCGCGCGGGGAGATCCGCGCGGCTGCGGCCATGATGGAGTCCGGCGGGGGTCGCGCAGGACAGAGCTCGGGCCGTCGTGATGCTGAATGTCGCGCGCCGCCGGGCGGCAGTGGTCACGACCGGAATCGGTTCGCGCGACACAGCCCCGCCGCGAGCCGGCACAGGTCCACGTGCAGGCGAGCGAAGAGGACGGTACGGGTCACAAGGACCAACTATATGTCCCTCACGGCGATGAAGGAGGGGGGGATGTGGCGTTCGCCGGTGTCGTCTCCCCGGAAACGTAAATATGTCCAGGTTCCATGTGGTCGCCGGGGAACAACTCCGGAACGGTGACAAAAACGTATCCCTCCTGGGTGAGGGTGGTGAGGATCCGGGGGATGGCGTCGATCGTGGCGGAATAGACGTCGTGCATGCCGATGATGGCGCCGCGCCGCGCGCCGCCGATGGCCCGCGCCGCCACGTCGTCCGCGGTCTCGTCCGGTCCGTCGCGCGTGTCGACGTTCCACATCACGATCGACAGGCCGAGCTGCCGCGCGACCTGCACCACGGTCGGGCTGAGCGACCCGTACGGCGCGCGCATCAGCGTGGGGGTCTGCCCGACGGCCTCGGCGACCGCGTCCTGCGTACGGCTGAGCTGGTCGCCGACCCTGGCGCTGGACAGCGGCGCGAGGTTCCGGTGCGACCAGGAGTGGTCGGCGATCAGGCTGCCCTCGTCCCGTATCCGGCGCAGCAGGGCCGGCTGGGCGACGACGTTGCTGCCGACCATGAAGAAGGTCGCCCTGGCCCCGTGCTCGGTGAGGATCGACAGCAGCCGGGACGTGTAGCGCCCGGGGCCGTCGTCGAAGGTCAGCGCCACGCATTTGGCCACGGCGCAGTCCACGGTGCCCGCCCGGCTGCTGCGGGCCTGCGGGTAGCGCCGGTCGAAGGCCGCCGAGGGGGGAGGCTTGCCGGGCGGGATGCTCTGCGCCGCCGCCCGCGCCAGCGCGCCGACCCCGGACAGCAGCGTGGCCGCCTCCCGGTTCGGCACGGCGACCGCCACCCGGCCGAGATAGCGCGCCGCCACCTGCTCGTCGTCGAACTCCACGACCAGGTCGCCGCGCCGGTTGAAGTCCATGGAGTCGAAGGTGCCGGTGTCGGGCCGGACCCGGCCGGGGCGCACGTCCGGCCCGTCGCGGGCCAGTTCGCGCTTGACCCTGGCGGCGACCGCGGCCAGCGCGCCCTCCTTCAGCAGTCCGGGGGAGTCGACGGCCCGGCCGGTGGCCCTGTCGTACCAGATCGTGCACAGGGAGTCGTGCCAGACGCCCCCGGTGAACCGGCCGGTGCGCAGCCGTACCCCGATCACCTGGGGGGAGTAGGCGGTGAGCTGCCAGTCGACGTTCAGCTCGGGGGGTTTGGCGGTGTGCGGTTCGTCGGGGGTGGCGGGGGCGGGTCTGGGGGCGGCGAGGTCGAAGGCGCGCAGTTCGGCCGTCACCTCGGCGCGCAGCTTGTCGGTGAGGCCGGGGGCGTTCGGCAGCACCGGGTAGGAGATGTGCACGTGCTGGTCGCGGGTGCCGGTGATGGTCCGCGTGCTCAGTCCGGCGATGGTGGAGGGGTCCACGAAGGCCAGCATGGTCGGGTCTGCGGGGATGGGGGATTCGTCCGGGGAAGAGGCGATAAGGCCGCATCCGCCGGTGAGGGAGATGGCGGCTAGTAGCGCGATTCCTCCTGCTGATCGCAGATTGCGCATGCCTGCCAGGCTAAACGCGAAATCTTGTCGCTTATCGGGATTTTTGGGTGTACTGAGTCAGCTTTGGTGGTGGCTTTAGCGTTCCTCCGCGCGGCCCGGCCGTGTCCCCGCTGGGCCTTCCGCCCGCCGGGCGGCGGGTTACGATCGCCCTATGGGTGGCTACTTCGGCTCCTACGCACTCGTCGTGGCGCTGTTCGCGATCGGCGTCGCGGTGGTCGCCGGCGCCCTGTTCCTCAACCGGATGCTGCGGCCCACCCGGCTCACCCCGGACAAGCTGCTCACCTACGAGTGCGGCGTCGATCCGGTCGGCGAAGGCTGGGCGCAGTCCCAGGTCCGCTACTACGTGTTCACCTACCTGTATGTCGTGTTCGCGGTGGACGCCGTCTTCCTCTTCCCCTGGGCCACGGTCTACGCGGCGCCCGGGTTCGGGATGACCACCCTGGTGGAGATGTTCCTCTTCCTCGGCTTCATCGCCCTCGGCATCGTCTACGCCTGGCGCAAACGCGTGCTCGCCTGGACCTGAGTCTCGATGGAGAATGCGTGACATGGCGGATCTCCCGATGCCCACCGTGGGGCCGGTCTCCCGGCTCGCCCCCAAACCCATGCGTTTCGTGCTCAACTGGGGGCGGCGTTACTCCCTGTGGGTGTTCAACTTCGGGCTGGCGTGCTGCGCGATCGAGTTCATCGCCACCTCGATGAGCCGCCACGACTTCATCAGGTTCGGGGTGATCCCGTTCGCCAACGGGCCCCGCCAGGCCGACCTGATGATCGTCTCCGGCACGGTCACCGACAAGATGGCCCCCGCCGTCAAGCGCCTCTACGAGCAGATGCCCGACCCGAAGTACGTCATCTCCTTCGGCGCCTGCTCCAACTCCGGCGGCCCCTACTGGGACTCCTACGCCGTCACCAAGGGCGTCGACCAGATCATCCCGGTCGACGTCTACGTCCCCGGCTGCCCGCCCCGGCCGGAGGCGCTGCTGCACGGCATCATGAAACTCCAGGAGAAGATCGCCGCCGAGTCGCTCGGCGAGCGCTACGCGGGGGAGGGCCCATGAGAGACCGCCTCCTCGACCGGTACGGCTCCCGCGCCGAGCTCACCGAGTCCTTCGGCGAGCTCACGGCCGACGTCGGCCCGCAGGACTGGCTCGACCTGCTCACCTTCGCCCGCGACGACCTGGGCTGCGTGTTCTTCGACTGGCTGACCGGGGTGGACGACCCGCCCGACGGCTTCCACGTGGTGGCCCACGTCTACGACCCGGTCGCCGGCGGCCACCTGCTCGCCCGTACGAGGGTGCTCCGCGCCGACCCCCGGCTGCCCAGCGCGACCGGCGTCTACCGGGGGGCCGACTGGCACGAGCGGGAGACCTTCGAGATGTTCGGGGTGGTCTTCGAGGGGCACCCGCACCTCGTGCCGCTGCTGCTGCCCGACGGCTTCGAGGGGCATCCGCTGCGCAAGGACTTCGTGCTCGCCGCCCGGGTGGCCCGGCCGTGGCCGGGCGCCAAGGAGCCCGGCGAGTCCGACCAGGGGTCGCCGAGCCGCCGCAAGACCCTCCCGCCCGGTGTCCCCGGCGACTGGGGCAGGGGGTAGGCGGATGGCCGAGGTGCTCGACGCCGTCGTCCGGCTCGTGGTGATCGTCGCCGTGTTCCTCGTCCTGCCGCTCGTCGTCGGTCAGACCGAGCACAAGGTCATGGCGCACATGCAGGCCCGCCTCGGCCCCATGTACGCCGGCGGCTTCCACGGCTGGGCGCAGCTCATCGCGGACGGGGTGAAGTTCGCCCAGAAGGAGGACGTCATCCCCGCCGCCGCCGACCGCAGGGTGTTCGCCATCGCCCCCGGCGTCGCGCTCGTGCCCTACCTCGTGGTGCTGGCCGTCATCCCGGTCGGCCCCGGGCTGATCGGCGCCGACATCGACGCCGGGCTGTTCTTCGTGCTGGCCGTGCTGGGCGTGGGCGTGCTCGGCTCGATCATGGCCGGCTGGTCGTCGGGCAACAAGTACTCCGTGCTCGGCGGCATGCGCTCGGCCGCCCAGCTCATGTCGTACGAACTGCCGCTGGTGCTGGCCGCCTCCTCGGTGGCGATGGCCGCGGGCACGCTCTCGCTGCCCGGCATCGTCGAGGCGTGGCAGTGGTGGTGGCTGCCCTGGCAGGCGATCGGCGGCGTGGTGTTCTTCCTGGCCGGGCTGGCCGAGCTGCGCCGCCCGCCGTTCGACATGCCGATCGCCGAGTCCGAGCTGATCATGGGCCCGATGACGGAGTACACCGGGATGCGCTTCGCGCTGTTCATGCTCGCGGAGTACGCCGGGATCGTGGTGCTTTCCGCCCTGACCGCCGTGCTGTTCCTCGGCGGCTGGCACGGGCCGCTGCTGCCCGGCCCGGTGTGGATGCTGATCAAGGTCTTCGCCCTGGCGTTCGTGGTCATCTGGCTGCGGGTGAGCTATCCGCGGCTGCGCGAGGACCAGTTGCAGAAGCTCGCCTGGATCGGCCTGGTGCCGCTGGCCCTGGTGCAGCTCGCCCTGACCGGAGTGGTCACGCTCCTGGTCGCCTGATTGTGGATAACGTTTGCCTCCTGTGGATAACGTGGTGGATAAAGTAGGGGGTTCATCCACAAGGGTGTGGGCAACCGGTGAATCTGGGGGATTTCTGTGGACAACCTGTGGATGGTGAGGTGGACACATTCACCTTCTTGTCGCCGTGCGTCATGATGTTGAACCGTGGCGCACATACCGGGAGTAGGACTGGTCAAAGGGCTGGCCGTCACGCTGCGGCACATGTTGAGCAGATCGGTGACGCAGCAGTACCCAGAGGTTCAACCTGATCTGCCGCCGCGCAGCCGTGGCGTGATCGCCCTCGTCGAGGAAAACTGCACGGTCTGCATGCTGTGCGCCAGGGAGTGCCCCGACTGGTGCATCTTCATCGACTCGCACAAGGAGACCCTCCCGGCCCCCGAGGGCGGCCGCCCCCGCGCCCGCAACGTGCTCGACCGCTTCGCGATCGACTTCTCACTGTGCATGTACTGCGGCATCTGCATCGAGGCGTGCCCGTTCGACGCGCTGTTCTGGTCGCCCGAGTTCGAGTACGCCGAGTACGACATCCGCGACCTCCTCCACGAGAAGGACCGCCTGGCCGAGTGGGTCGAAACGGTCCCCCCACCCCCCGCCCACGACCCCACCGCCGACCCCCCCAAGGAAGCCGCCGCCACCTCCCGCCCACCCCGCCCACCCCGCACCGGTCCTGGCACCGGGAGCGGCGGGACCGGCGGGCCTGGTGGCGGGAGCGGCGGGCCTGGTGGCGGGAGCGGCGGGCCGGCCGCTGGGAGTGGCGGAAGTGGCGGGCCTGGTGCCGGGAGTGTTCGGCGTGGCGCCGCCGCTTCCGGGGGCCCCGGACGGCCCTCCTCCGCCGACCCCGGCGGGTCCTCCTCGGCGGAGGCCGGACGGTCCTCTTCTGCGGGCACCGGACGAGTCACTCCTTCGGATGCCACCGGGTCTTCTCCTGCCACGGCGGCGTCCGCCTCCGCGGCGGCCGGGGAGTCTCCCCCTACGGAGACTGGGTCAGCCGAGGCCGGACGCCTCCCCAAGGGCGGACAGCCCTCCGAGGGCGGACGCTCCTCCGAGGCCGGACGGTCCTCCGAGGGTGCACGGCGTCCCTTGGAGGAGGCCGGTTCCGCCGGGCGGTCGGTCGGGCCCGTCTCCGGGCCTGCCGGGCCTCCGGTCACCGGTGACCCTGCGACGGGTACGGCCGGCCGTTCCGCCGACGCCCCGGAGGGCCCCTCCACCGGCCCGACGGCCGCCGAGCGGTCCACGGACCCTGCCGGGCGCGCGGAAGGACGGAGGCCGCAGCGCACGTCGGTGTCCCACGCCGCCGTACGCGCGATCCGCCCCCCAGGCGCCCTCCCGAAGAAGCCCCCCACGCCCCCAGCACCACCCGCGTCCCCAACACCCCCCACCGGAGCGCCACCCACGGAGCCCCCCTCCACCGGAGAGCCGTCCACAGGGCGTCCTTCCGCCGGAGCGTCCATCGGAGGACAGCCCTCGGAGCGTTCCTCCACCGGAGAGCCGTTCGCGGGGAGTCCCTCGGCCGGAGGGCAGCCCGTTGGATCTCCCCCCGAGGAAGAGTCGTCCACAGGGCGCCCCTCCGGGGGTGCGTCATCCACAGAATCCGCTTCTGGTCCACCCGGCGGAGGCTCCGCAGGGGAGGCTTCCTCGCGAGGGCCGCGGCGGCCACCCGGGGAAGCCGGGGGCGCCGGCACACGGGAGTCCGAGGAGGAGTCGTGAACGAGGCGGTGCCGTCCTATCTGTCGCCGACCGGCCAGGAGATCGTCTTCCTTCTGCTGGGTGCGGTGGCCGTGGGATCGGCGCTGCTGGTGGTCACGACGAAGCAGCTCGTGCACGCCGCCCTGTGGCTGGTCGTGTGCTTCGGCGCGCTCGCCGGCTGCTACCTCGTGCTGACCGCCGAGTTCGTCGCCTGGGTCCAGGTGCTGATCTACGTGGGGGCCATCGTCGCCCTGCTGCTCTTCGGCATCATGCTCACCCGCGCGCCCATCGGCCGTTCCGACGACCTCGACAGCGGCAACCGGGTCGTGGCCGCGATCGTCGCCGTGGCCACCGCGGCCGTGCTGGTCACCGTGGTCGTCGACGGCTTTCGCACCGCCTACGCCGACCTGACGCCGGGCCGGGGCTCCGCCGAGGCGCTGGGCGGCAGCATCTTCCGCAACTGGGTGCTGCCCTTCGAGGCGCTCTCCGTGCTGCTGCTCGCCGCCCTGATCGGCGCCATCGTGCTGTCCCGCACCGACATCAGGGGGCGGTAGATGCACATCGTCTACCCGGCCGTGGTCTCCGCCCTGCTGTTCTCCATCGGGGTGTACGGCGTGCTGGCCCGGCGCAACACCATCCTGGTGCTGATGTCGGTCGAGCTCATGCTCAACGCCGTCAACCTCAACCTCGTCGCCTTCGACGTGTGGCTCCGCGACCGGTTGCACGGCGGCCAGGTCCTCACCCTGTTCGTGATCGTCATCGCCGCCGCCGAGGTCGGTCTCGGTCTCGCCATCATCCTGGCGGTCTACCGCAACCGCCGCACGGTCGACCTCGACAGACTCCGCGCCCTCGCCGACCCGGACCCCGGCGACGACGCCACCCCCAACGGCGGCCCCCCACCGACGACGACCCCACTCCCGACGGCACCCCCACCAACGACGACAACCGCACCCCTATCGGCGGCCCCTTCAGCCGGGTCTCTGCACGCAGGGAGGCGTCGCCTTGATCGTCACCCTCGCCGCCATGGCCACGCTGCTGCCGTTCCTGGCCGCCGCCGCGGCTTTACTCGGTTGCCGATGGCGCCCCGCCACCGCGCGTCCCACCGCCGTGGGCTCCACCGCCGCGCGCCCCACCGCCGTGGACCCCACCGCCGTGGACCCCACCGCCGTGGACCCCACCGTCGTGGGCCCTGCCGCCGCGCGGACCACGACCGCGCGGACCAGCGGCACCGGCTCGCCCGCCGGACATCCGCCGGACGGTCCGGAGGCGGCCGGAGCGGTGGCCGTGCTCGCGCGGCCGACGCTCGACCGTGCCGCCAACGCGCGGGCGGCGTGGATCGCCGTGGTCCCCACCGCGGTCTCGGCGGGGTTGGCGATCTGGCTCGCCGCCTTGTGGGCGACCGGCGCGAGCGGGGAGTCCGCCCAGGGGACGCTCACGGTCGTCGACACCGGCTCGCTGCCCATCTCCTTCGGGCTGGAGGTGACCGGCCTGTCGGTGGTCGTCGGCCTGCTGGTCACCCTGGTCGCCCTGGCCGTGCAGGTCTATTCGATCGGCTACCTCGCGGACGACCCGCGCTACCCGTCCTACAGCGCCTTCATCAGCCTCTTCACCAGCGCCATGCTCCTGGTGATCTACGCGGGCGACCTTCTCGTGCTCTACGCCGGCTGGGAGGTCATGGGCCTGTGCTCCTACCTGCTGATCGGGCACTGGTGGGAAGACCGGGCCAACTCCCGGGCGGCGATCAAGGCGTTCCTCGTGACCCGGGTCGGCGACGTGGGGTTCCTGTTCGGGATCTTCGTCCTGGGGCTGGGCGCGGGCAGCTTCCGCATCGCCGACGTCCTCGCCCGGTATCCCGAGATGCCCACGGCCACCCTGATCGCCGCGACGATGCTGCTCCTCGCCGGGGTCGCGGGCAAGAGCGCGCAGGTGCCGCTGCACACGTGGCTGCCCGACGCGATGGCCGGTCCCACGCCGATCAGCGCCCTCATCCACGCCGCCACGATGGTGGCGGCCGGCATCTTCGTGGTCGCCCGCCTCCATCCGGTGTTCCACGCGGCGGGCCTCACGCTCGACGTGCTCGCCGTGATGGCCGCGCTGGGCATGCTCGGCGCCGCGCTCGCCGCGCTCGCACAGGACGACCTCAAGCGGGTGCTCGCCTACTCCACGATCAGCCAGCTCGCCTACATGGCCGCCGCGCTGGCGGCCGGTGACGACTCCGCCGCGATCTTCCATCTGGTGACGCACGGCGCGTTCAAGGCGCTGCTCTTCCTGTGCGCGGGCGCGGTGATCCACGCCGTCGGTTCCAACCTGATGAGCGACATGGGCGGGCTCCGGCGATCGATGCCGGTGACGTTCGCCGCCATGACGGTCGGATTCGCCGCTCTCATGGGCCTGCCCCCGGCCAGCGGGTTCTTCAGCAAGGACGCCGTGCTCGTCGCGGTCGGCGGTTCGGCCGGCGAGGGTGCGCTGAGCGGCGCCGCCGCCTGGCTGCTCTACGCCAGCGCCCTCGCCACCGTCGCCGTGACCGGCGCCTACGCGATGCGCGCCTGGCTGCGCACGTTCTTCGGCGAGCCGCCCGTCGTCGCGCTTCCCGAGCCGGCGCCGGGCACGGCCCACGTGATCACCGGTCATGAGGCACCGCTGTCGATGCGTCTGCCGATCATCGTGCTCGCGCTGCCCGCGGCCTTCCTCGGCTTTGCGGGCCTCGGAGAGCTGCACTGGGACGTCGCCGTGGTCAGCGTGGGGCTCGCGCTCCTCGGCGCCGGCGTCGTCTACGCCGTCTGGCGCGCCGATCCGCTCGCCGACCCGGCCCGCCTCCTCGGGCCGCTGCGGGGAGTGTGCGAGCGGGCGTTCCACGTGGACACCGCCTACGAGCTCGTGTTCGTCCGGCCGGTGGCCGCGCTGGCCCGGGTCGTGGTCGGCGCCGACGCCGGCGTGGTCGACGGGGCGGTGCGCGGCTCGGCGAAGGCGACCCTGCGCCTGTCCGGCCTGCTGCGGTTCACCCAGAACGGCAACGCGCAGCTCTACGTCAGCGGCCTGCTGGCCGGTGTGCTGATCATCGCCGTGGGGGCGGTGGTGCTCGGATGACCTGGGTGCCCGTCGCGCTGCTCGCCGTGCCCGCGCTCGGCGCGCTCGTCCTCCTCGCCCCCGCCGCGGCGCGACCCCGCGCGCGGGCCAGGCTCCTGCGCGGGTACGGCCTCGCCGTCTCCGGACTGACCCTCGCGCTGGCCGTCGCGCTGGCGGTCGCCTTCGACTACGGCGACGCGGGCCGCCCGCAGTTCAGTACCGACCTGTCCTGGATCCCCGGCCTCGACCTCCGCTTCCACCTCGGCGTGGACGGCATCTCGCTACCGCTGGTCGTGCTGACCGCGCTGCTCACCTTCCTCTGCTTCGTCTACCTCACCGGTCACGCCACAACCCGGCCGAGAGCCCTGGTCTTCACGGTCCTGGTGCTCGAAGTCGGCATGATCGGCACGTTCCTCGCGCTGGACCTGCTGCTGTTCTTCGTGTTCTTCGAGGTCGTGCTCATCCCGATGTACTTCGTGATCGCCGTCTGGGGCGGCGCGGGGCGGCGCGCGGCGGCGGTCAAGTTCATCCTGTACACGCTGCTCGGCTCGGTGGTGTTGCTGCTCGGCCTGCTGCTGATCTGGGCGAACACCGGCACCCTGGACATGGTGGCGCTCGCTCGGGCGCACGGCGACGGCATGTCCCGCTCGGTGCAGATCCTCGCCTTCGTGGCGGTCGGCGTCGGGCTGGCGGTGAAGACGCCGATGTGGCCGCTGCACACCTGGTTGCCCGACGCGCACACCGAGGCGCCGACCGTCGGCTCCGTGCTGCTCGCCGGCGTGCTGCTGAAGATGGGCACGTACGGCTTCGCCCGGATCGCGATCCCGGTTCTGCCCGAGGGCGCTGCCGCCGTGGCCCCCTGGCTGGGCGCGTTCGCGGTCGTCGGCATCATCTACGGCGCCCTCGCCTGTCTGGCCCAGCGCGACCTGAAGAGGTTGATCGCCTACTCGTCGGTCGGCCACATGGGCTTCGTGCTGCTCGGTTTCGCCACCCTCACCCCCGTGGGCATCAACGCCGCGCTGTTCGGCAACGTCGCCCACGGCCTGATCACCGGCCTGCTGTTCTTCCTCGCCGGCGCGGTCAAGGAGCGGTACGGCACGGCCGACATGCCCGCGCTCGGCGGCGGCATGCTGGCCAGGATGCCGCGTATGGGCTCCCTGCTGACCTTCGCCTGCGTGGCGTCACTCGGCCTGCCCGGCCTCGCCGGTTTCTGGGGTGAGATGCTCGCGCTGTTCGGCGCCTTCCAGCCCGCCGCGGGCCTGTCCCGGCCGCTCTACCTGACGTTCATGGCCGTCGGCGGCGTCGGCACCGTGCTGACCGCCGCCTACTTCCTGGTGATGCTCTCCCGCGTCACCCACGGCAGCCCGCGCCCGGCGGCCCTTCCCACCCCGATCGCCGACGTCCGCGGTTACGAGCTGGCCGCCTGGGTGCCGCTGGTCGTCCTCATCCTGCTGTTCGGCCTCTGGCCGAAGGCGCTCCTGGCGATCACCACGCCCGCCGTGCACACCCTGCTGGGGATGCCATGATCCAGTCCATCGACTACGTGGCGATCGCCCCGCTCCTCATCCTCGCCGCCACCGCCGCCCTCGTCCTCCTCCTCGACGCCTTCCTCCCGCCCACCTCCCGCCCGGCTCCTACGGCCACCCGCCCGGACCCCGTGCCCACCCGCCCGGACCCTGCGTCCGGCGCCCGCCCGGCTCCTGCTGCCACTACCCGCCTGGAGTCCGCGGTCGGCGCTCGCCGGGAGTCTGCGGCCGGTAGCCGTCCAGAGTCCGCGGCCGGTGGCCGTTCGGAGGCTGCGGCGACCACGCGTCCGGCATCTGTGTCCGGTGGCCGGGGCGGGGCTGTGGGCGGGGCCGCGGACGAGACCGGGGGTGGCGCCGAGGGCGGGGGGCGTGGCCGGGGAGTGCTCGGCCTGGTGACACTGGCCGGGGTGCTCGGGGCGCTCGCGGCCGTGGTGTTCCAGGCGGCGACCGGGGCCGGGCGCCGCACGTTCTGCGTCCCGAGCGGGCTCGTCTCGGGCGAACCGCCGTGCTCGTTCGTCGCCGACCCCTTCGCCCTGGTGATCGCCGGACTGGTGCTGGTGGCGGCGGTCGTCGTGGTGCTGCTGTCGATGACCGAGCTGGCCGAGGGCCGGATCCCGGTCGGCGAGTGGTACTTCCTGACGCTGTGCGCGCTGGTCGGCGCGGTCGCGCTGCCCGCGTCCCGCGACCTGGTGATGCTCGTCGTCGCCCTGGAGCTGGTCTCGTTGCCGGTCTTCGCGCTGACCGCGCTCAAGCGCTACGACGGCCGCGCGTCGGAGGCGGCACTCAAGCTCTTCCTCGTCTCGGTGGTCTCCACCGCCGTCATGCTCTTCGGCGTCTCCCTGCTGTACGGCCTGACCGGGACCGTCTATCTGGACCGCCTGACCGTCAACGGTGCTCCGGCCCCGGTCATGGCCGTCGCGGTGATGCTGGTGCTCGCCGGGTTCGGGTTCAAGGTGGCCGCCGTGCCGTTCCACTCGTGGGCGGCCGACGTCTACGAGGGGGCGCCGGTGCCGGTCGCCGCCCTGCTCTCGGTCATCTCGAAGGCCGCCGGGTTCGCCGGGCTCATCCTCCTGCTCGTGGTCGCGCTCGGCGAGCAGAGCGCGCTGTGGTCCACGCCGGTGGCCGTGCTGGCCGCCCTCACCATGACCGCGGGCAACCTGCTGGCCCTCCGCCAGCGGCATGCCGTACGGCTGCTGGCCTGGTCGTCGGTGGCGCAGTCCGGCTACATCCTCGCGCCGCTCGGCATCGGCGGCGCGACACTCGGCGGCGCGGCGGACGCGTCCGTCGCCTACCTCGTGTTCTACGCGGCGATGAACCTCGGGGCCTTCGCCGTGGTCATGCTCGTCTCGCGGCGCAGCGAGCGCAACGAGCTCGACGACTACCGGGGGCTGGCGTTCCGCAACCCTGCCGCCGCCGTCGCGCTGGGATTCTGCCTGGTGTGCCTCGCCGGGCTGCCGCCGGGGCTGGCCGGGCTGTTCGCCAAGGTGGTCGTCTTCCGGGAGCTCGTGGACGGTGGCGGCCTGGCGCTGGCCGTCGTCATGGCGGTCAACACCGTGATCGGCCTCTACTACTACGTCGCCTGGACGGCACGGCTCTTCACCCCTGCCCCCCGGGAGAGCGAGGCGACACCGGCGCCCGCTGAGAGCGCGGCTCGCCTGGCGCCGAATGTGACTCAAGCGGCTGACGTGGCCCCCGGGGTGACGGAGGGGGCCGGTGTGGCTCCGGGTGTCGTGGAGAGGACCGGCCTGGCCGAGCGAGCGACAGAGGGGGCCGGTGTGGCTCCGGGTGTGGCCGAGGGGGCTGGGGTGGCCTCGGGTGTGACCGAGGGGGCTGGCGTGGCTGCCGGGGACGGTGGGGCCTTGGGGGTTGGCGCGGAGGTGGGGGTGGAGTCGGGCGGTCGGAGTGGGCGGCTGGTGCCGGTCGTGGTGGCGATCGGGCTTGCGGTTCTGGTGGCCGTGGCGTTCTCCGTCTTTCCCCAACTGGTGTTCGATCTGCTGGCCGGAGGGCTGTCCGCCTCCGGGTGACCGGGCGCGGGAACGATCGAGGCGGGCCCGCACGTTGAGCAGAACGAGCCCACATCAAGCGAAGGGGGGAGCCTCATGCACCACAACGGTCTGCGAACCGCGGTCCTCCTCGGCGCGCTCTCCGCAGTGATCATCGCAGTGGGTGCCTGGGCGGGGGGCGGGGCCGGCGTGCAGATCGCCGTCCTGGTCGCCCTGCTGTCCAACGGGATCGCTTATTTCTTCTCCGACAGGATCGCGCTGTCCGCGATGCGCGCCCGGCCGGTCGGCGAGGTCGAGCAGCCGACGCTCTACCGGATCGTGCGCGAGCTGTCGACCGAGGCCCGGCAGCCGATGCCGCGCCTGTACATCTCGCCCACGATGCAGCCCAACGCGTTCGCCACCGGGCGTAACCCGCGCAACGCGGCCGTCTGCGTCACCTACGGCATCACTCAGATGCTCAGCGAGCGGGAGCTGCGCGGCGTGATCGGGCACGAGCTGTCCCACGTCTACAACCGGGACATCCTGATCTCCTCGATCGCCGGCGCGCTGGCCACCATGATCACTTACTTCGGTTACGTCGCCATCTTCTTCGGCGGATCCGACGATGACGAGGGGCCCGGCTTCCTGGGCGCCCTGCTCATGATGATCCTGGGGCCGGTCGCCGCGGGCATGATCCAGATGGCGATCTCGCGTTCCCGTGAATACCAGGCCGATGAGTCCGGCGCCCGGCTCACCGGCGACCCGCTCGCGCTGGCGAGCGCCCTTCGGAAGATCGAGATGGGGGCACGGCAACTGCCGCTGCCCGAGAACGGCCGGTTGGCGTCGGCGTCACACCTGATGATCGCCAACCCCTTCCGGGGGGCCGGGATAGGCCGCCTGTTCTCCACCCACCCGCCGATCGCCGACCGCATCTCCCGCCTGGAGCGCATGGCGGGCTACCGCCGCTGACCAGTACGGCTCACGCAGGGTCCGCGGGAGCCGTACTGTTCAGCCGGCCACGGCACCACGTCGGCCATGCTGAGCGCTCGGTCGGCGGGGGTGCTAGATCGGCCGTGCTGACCGGTTGGCCGACGGGGGGCACTAGGTCGGCCGTGCTGGGCGCTTGGCTGGCGGGGGGCGCTCGGTCGGGAGTGCTGGGCGCTTCCGCTCACGACGGCATCAGGTCTGGAGCGCTGGGCGACTCGTTCGGGAGTGCTAGGCCCTCGGTCGGTGGCAACGCCTGGTCGTGGCGGCGTCCGGTCGGTGGTGGTGCTTGGTCGGGTGGGGGTGGGGCCTCGGCCAGGGGGAGCCTGGGCGGGGGTGGTGGGTGGCTCGGTGGTGGTGGCCGGTCAGGAGTGGTGGGTTACTGGGTCTGTCTCGTTGGGGGACAGGCCGGGGAGGCCGTCGATGCTCTCCCGGTTGTGCTTCGACCGGTAGGTGCGGCGGCTCTGGGTGTCCTTGCGGCTCGCCCACTCGTCCAGCAGGGTGCGGTCCTGGTCGTAGCTCATGAAGGGGACGCTGAAGCCGCACGAGTCGGAGATCCGGTCGCAGGTGACGACGATGATCGAGCGCACTCCCGGGTGCGGGCCGAACCGCTTGAGGAGATCGGCGAAGCCGGCGTCGTGCGGGGTCACGACGCGGCCGGTGCCGTACAGGCGGACGATGTTCGGCGGGCCGGAGAAGGCGCAGAACATTATGGTGATGCGGCCGTTGTCCCGGAGGTGGGCGATGGTCTCCACGCCGCTGCCGTCCAGGTCGAGATAGGCGACGGTGGTGTCGTCGATGACGGTGAACGTGTCGGCGTAGCCCTTGGGGGAGACGTTCACGTGACCGCCCTGCTCAGGGGCGGTGGCGACGAAGTAGAGCGGCTGCGCGGAGATGAACTCACGCAGCCGCTCGGTCAGAACTGCATAACATTTCGCCATAAAGCGAAATGTATCCCACTAACTACCTCAGTAGTAGTTATGTCCCTATAGCGCCCGTCAGCCCTCCGCGAGGACGATCACCGCGTCATCCTGATGAAGCGTGATGATTCGCGACTTATCGGGATTGAGCACCACGCCATAGTGCGGCGGCTCGTTCACCCCGGACGCCAGCCGGTAACCGATCGCGGTCTCCCCGCGCCGCCGGGCCGACTCCAGCACCGTCGCGAACGCCACCGGCTGCCCCGTCCGCACGTAGTCCCCCGCCGGCCGGGGGTAGATCTCCGACCCCTGGGAGTCGAAGAGGTACCCGAACACCTCCGCGAGGTGCGCGTTCTCGGCGAGCTGGGCGAGGAGCAGGCCGATCACCGTGTCGCTGATCACGATGTCGTCGGCCTTGGTGACCTCGGCCAGCGTGCGGTTGTTCTCGTCGTGCATCTCGCTGACGATCGAGTAGCGCTCGCCGAGCGTCGACTGCATGTCGCGGAGCTGGAGCAGGGTCATCAGGGTGCGGGTGTCGGCGTGCTGGGCGCTGTAGCGGTCGTCGGACAGCACGATCACGTGCTGGTAGAGGCCGGGGCCGAGCGCCTCAAGCTGGAACCGGTCGGTGCTGTCGCACTCCTTGAGGTTCACGGTCAGGTTGCGCAGGCCGCCCAGACCGGTTCCGGCGTCGGGATGGTCGGCCGCGACGTCCAGCACCGACCCCGGCGCGACGTACCCGTCGAGATAGCGCACGATCTTGCTCGCCCGGACGTTCCAGTTCAGCAGCAGCGTCCGCTCCGGCGTGGCGGGCCGGTGCCCGGTCACGACGATCGAACCCTCGTCGAACTCCTGGACGCCCTTGCCCGGCCGGATCAGCGAGTCGTCCTGCGCGATGACGACGACCTCGTCCTCGGCCGAGATCACGGTGTCAGCGGGCGGGTTGAGCACGACCCCGCCAGGCCCGCGCAGCCCGATCACGCTGGCGTTCGGGTACGCGCTCAGCGCCGCGCCGTATGTCCGGCCGGTGAGTTGCGGCTGCGGGCGCAGGTAGATCTCGCCGCCGTCGAAGTTCAGCAGGTCCATGCAGACCACCGACATGCCGGACTGCCGGGAGGACTGCACGATCAGCCGGGCCGCGGTGTCGTCGGAGTCCACCAGGTGGACCACCGGTCCGCCGGCCAGCCTGGCGGCCGGGATGTTGCCGGAGGAGGAGATCGCGGCGACCACCGGCGGGCGCCCGCCGGTCCGCTTGTCGAGCGCGAGCAGCGTCTTGATGACGTGCGCGTCGGGGTCGTCGCCCTCGGGCGAGAGCACCACGACCGAGTTCGCCGTGCCGACGCTCATCAGGTCGAGGTCCGCCGGCTCGCTGGGCCGTCCGGTACGGCAGACCACCCGGGTCCGCCCCGTCGGACCCACCCGGTCCCGGATCTCGCTCTCCATCGCGACCTTGTCGTGGTCGGCCAGGATCGCGATGACCGAGCCGCGCTGGCTGGAGTGCGCCTTGACCAGTTCACCGACGATCGTGAACACCTGGTCCGACCAGCCGAGGAGCACGGTGTGGCCCTTCTCCACCACCCGTGACCTGCCCTTGCGCAACTCCTCGACCTTGTTCTTCAGCCCGTTGGCCAGCAGGCCGACCAGCAGGCTGACGATGAAGAGGCCGCCGAGTGAGGCGGCCAGCATGAGGACGAGGAACGGCATGCTGCCGGTGTCGCTCGCGATCTTGCCGGGGCTGAGGGTGCGCATCAGCGTCATCCACAGCACGCCCGTGACGCCGTCGTTCTGCTTCGTCTCCGGCACCAGCCATATGGTCAGCGCGCTGACCAGTGCGATCAAGCCCACCGAGGCCAGCGCGAGCCAGCCGATCAACGCCCCTGTGCCTCGGGACATGGTGTTGTCGAACCAGTACCGCAACCGCTCCCGCAATGTCGCCCGGGACAACCCGAAACCTCCCCTCTGATCAACAACGGGAAAGGTACCGCCCGCGATGACCCTCTCGCACATTGATGCGAATGTTCGGTTGGTTTCGGGCTGCCCCCTACGCGCGGGGGGCCGGCCCCCCTTCGGCGTACGGCTCGCCGTCCCGCGAGGTCGCGGAGCTCATCGCCGATGAGCCGGCCCGCGGGAGGTTTTTCGATCACATGCCATTTTTAATGTCATTTACCTCTGCTAATGGGTGATTTCGTACAAAAGGGGTGATCGGCGGCATAATCTCTGCGAACGGGTACCCCGAACCACTTCGGGGCCGGCGGGCGCCGGAGTGGCCGGGGGGAAGGCACGGATGACGGATGCGGAAGAGCGGTGGACCGAGGGGCTGACCCTCGACGCCTTCGACCCTGTGCCCGTCGGGGTGGCCGCCACCGTCGGCCCCGAACACCGCCTGGTGTACACGAACTTCGCCTACCAGGAGATCTTCGGCCTGCGCCCGCTCGGGCTGCCGGTACGCGAGACGTTCGCCGACCTCCGCCAGCAGGGGTACTTCGCGCTGCTGGACCAGGTGCTGGAGACGGGCGAGGCGCTCACGCTGCGCGAGTTGCCCTTTGAGTTCGTCGAGCACGGCTCGCCGGAGGGCGAGCGCTACTGCTCGATCAGCATGTCGAAGATCGCGCCCGAGCCCGGCGAGGAGGGCGTGCTGATCGTCGTCGCCGAGGTGGGCGAGCAGGTCGGCGCCAGGGGAGCCGACGCCGTCGCCGAGGAGCGGCACCGGTTCCTCCAGCGCTACCAGAGCCTGCTCCAGGTCGAGACGCAGGTGGTGTGGGTGGCGGCGCCCATGGGCCAGGTGATCGAGCCGAGTCCGGGCTGGCAGCGGATGACCGGGCAGAGCTGGGAGGAGTTCCGCGGCGACGGCTGGCTGCAGGCCGTACACCCCGAGGATCGCGCCCCGACCGTGGAGGCGTGGTCTGTGACGCTGCGGCGGATCGAACGGTGGGACCACGTCTACCGGCTCAGGATGGCGGACGGCTGCTACCGGCACGTCCGGTCCCGGGCCGTGCCGGTGGTCGAGGGCGGCGAGGTGGTCGAATGGGTCGGCACCTGCGCCGACATCGAGCAGGAGTGGCAGGAGGAGCGGCGCAGGGAACTGCTCGACCGGGCGGCCGCGGCGACGGCGGACATCGCCGGCTTGGACGAGGTGCTCAACATGCTGTCCAAGGTGATCGTGCCCACCCTGGCCGACGGGTGCGGCATGTACCTGCTTCCCGAGTTCGAGGACCAGTCGATCCCGCTGCCGTTCTACGCGGAACGGCTCATCAGCGTCGTGCGCGACGAGCTGCCGATCGAACCGCAGCCGGGCACGGAACGCTTCGACCGGGACTGCGGCTTCGTCCAGGCGATCAGGACCCGCCGCCCGGTCTACCACATCTTCCCCCAGGGCGCCCCGCCGCCGGACATCGCGCCGGTGGGCGCCGAGGAGTGGTTCAGCGCCTCCGGGGCCAACAGCGTGGCCCTCGTGCCGGTGATCGTGGACGGCACCGTGGCGGCGGTGCTGGACGCCGTGGTCTGCGGCTCGCGGGAACCGATCAGCCCCGCCGACGTGGACCTGTTCGGGCGGATGTTCGACCACGCGCACGCCCACCTCAGCAACGCCATGCGCTTCCAGCGGACCCAGCGGGTGGCCCTCGCCCTCCAGCACTGCCTGCTGCCCGACCCGCCCGACGTGCCCGGCATGGAGATCACCACCCGCTACCGGCCGAGCGCCGCCGCGGTGGAGATCGGCGGAGACTGGTACGACTCGTTCCTGCTGCCCGACGGCGCCACCATCCTGACCATCGGCGACGTCGCCGGGCACGACCTCACCGCCGCCGTCACCATGAGCCAGCTCCGCAACATGCTCAGGGGCCTCGCCATGGACCGCCGCGAGCCGCCCGGCGACATCCTGCGCCGCCTCAACATCGCCACCGAACTGCTCTACCACGAAGGCACCGCGACCTGTATCCTCGCCCGTCTGGAGGGCCCCGACGAGGAGACCTGGTGGCTCAACTACTCGGTGGCCGGCCATCCGCCGCCGCTGCTGGTCACCCACGACGGCGACGGCCGGTACCTGGAGGGCTGCGCCGACCCGCTCCTCGGCGTGTCCTACGACGAGCCGCGCAGCAGCTCGGTCGCGGCGCTTCCGCCGCGCAGCACCCTGCTCTTCTACACCGACGGCCTGGTGGAACTCCCCGGCGAGCACCTCGACCGGGGCCTGGAACGGCTGCGCGGCCACGCCTCGTCGCTGTCCCGCGCCCCGATCGACGTCTTCTGCGACCAGATCCTGGCCCGGATGCCGATGGCGAGGAAGGACGACATCGCCATGATGGCCGTCCGCCTCCCCGGCATCTGAGTCACGGGATCACCGACTCCAGAAGGCGTAGTGGTGGTCGGCCGCGAAGTCCGTCCGCCGGATCGCAGCCGAGCTCAGCCCCTGCGTGTACGGCTCCCGCGGGGTGAACCGCCGCCACCCGGGCTCCCCGGTGCGCGCGAACCGGCTCCACCGGTCCACCATCGCGTCGGCCAGCCGCGCCTGCGGCCCGGTGAGCGGCTCGAACAGCGCGTTCTCGAACAGGTAGGCCAGGTCGATCATGTGCCCGGTGCCCAGCGGGAAGCTCGGCCGGGGGAACCCCCTGAAGTACGGCGACTCGGCCTCGTTCAGTTCGTAGGCGTAGAGCGGCACGTGCGGCGCCAGCGCACGCTGGGAGTCGTACACGGGCGTCGCCCAGCCGGAGTCGGTCATCACGGCCGCGAGCGCCTCACCCGGCGAGCCGTACGCCCCGACGGGATATTCCGCCAGCACCTTCCCGGCCTTCCCGGCTTTCCCGGCCTTCCCGCCGAAGGCGCTCGTGACCTCCTTGATGTAATCGCCGGTGGTGAGTGGTTTGCCGGTCATCGCCTCCATGCTGCCGATCCGGCCGGCCTCCTCGTCGTGCGTGGAGCCGTACAGCACGGGCACCCTGTTGAACTTCCCGGTGGCGAAGGCGTCGGCCGGGGACTTCGGCAGCACCTCGCCGTCCACGACCAGCCGGTAGCCCTCGTGTCCGGACTCGGCGGCGGCCAGCACCTCGGCCGTCGACTTGCGCCGCAGGCAGCGTTCGGCCGTCCGCTGCTCCGGGCAGCCGGCCGCCTTCGCCAGGGCGACACCCGCCGCCCGCGCCCGCTTCAGGTCGTAGGGCGCGTCCGGGCTCCCGGCGCAGCTCGCGCTCTGCACGATCGCCCGCTGGAACAGCCCCGCCGACCCCGGCGCCGCCAGGTGCCCGCACACGCTGAACCCGCCGGCCGACTGGCCCATGATCGTCACATTCCCGGCGTCTCCCCCGAAGGCGGACGCGTTCCGCCGTACCCACCTCAGCGCGGCCCGCTGGTCCAGCAGGCTGAGGTTGGCCGGAGCGTCGAGCCCGGGATGAACCATCAGCCCGAACGCCCCCAGCCGGTAGTTGACCGTCACCACCACCGCCTTCCCGCGCGCGGCCAGCCGTTCCGCCCCGTAACTCGCGCCGTCGCCGTAAACGAAGCTCCCGCCGTGAATCCACACGATCACCGGCAGGTCCCGGCCCGGCCCGGCGGGCGTGGTCACGTTGAGGTAGAGGCAGTCCTCGTTCGTGCTGGGGATCGCGATCGGCTGGTCCGACGGCTGCGGACAGGCGCCGCGCGGCTTCCGGGCGTCGAGCGCCGCCCGCCACGACGCGACCGGCCGCGGCCCCTTCCAGCGCAGGTCCCCGGTCGGCGGCGCGGCGTACGGGATGCCCTGGAACGTACGGACCGTGGCGGTCGCCGCGCCGCGCACGGGGCCGTCGTCGGTGCTCACCAGCGTGGGATCTGGTGCCGCGGTCCTCGGTATGGCGGTCTGCGGTGTGGCGGTTTGGGAGGTGGCGGTGTGGGGGGTGGCGCAGCCGACGGCTGTGGCGAGGAGGGCGAGGGCGAGGTGGCGTGTGGTGGGCATGCGGGTTCTCCACGTTCGAGGGGGTTCGGCGGATGCGAGGAAGGTAACCCGGATTTGGGCAAACGCGCAAGACGAACGCCTAAGGCGATTGCGCAAGGCGTTTGCCTAGCGCGTTTGCGCAGATCGTTGGTATCGTCGCGCGCATGGGAAACCGCGAGAAGCTCCTCGCAGCCGCCAGGCAATGCCTGTTCGACAAGGGTTACGAGCGCACCACCGTCCGCGACCTCGCCTCCACCGCCGGCGTCAGCATGGCCGCCATCGGCTACCACTTCGGCTCGAAGGAGGAGCTGCTCAACCAGGCGCTCTTCGAAGCCCTCGGCGCGGGCGACGCGATCATCGGCCGTTCCCTGGAACCCGCGGGCACCCCCGGCGCCGACCCCGCGGAAGCCTTCGCCGCCCTGTGGGACAACCTCGTCCAGTCGTTCTCGGCCAACAAGACCTTCTGGATCGCCAACCTCGAAGCCACCCTCCGCGCCCAGCGAGACCCGCAGCTACGCGCCCAGATGGCCGCCGGCCAGCAGGAAGGCCGCAGCGGCCTGGCCCGCGTCCTCACCGGCGCCGAGGAGGCCACCCTCCCCGACGAGGTGATCCGCACCGTCGGCTCGGTACAACTGGCCCTGATGGGCGGCATGATGATGCAGGTCCTCACCGCCCCGGAATCCGCCCCCACCGGCGCCGAGATACTCGCCGGCCTCCGCGCCCTGGGCACCCTGGCAGGCGCTGCCAAGGAGTGAAACCTCCGGCCCGGCGACCACCCGTATCCCACGGCCGGCGCCGGCGGGCGAGCGGAGGCTTTTGTCGCGATACGTTGACGGCGTCCCTCGTGACGCAGGGCCGGGCAGCCGTGTAGTGGCGCAGGGCCGGGCTGGCCGTGAAAGGGCCGAGGGCGGAACAGGCGGCTCTCGCCAACGGCCGCTCGTCCGAGGGTGGGCTGCTCGATACCTGGGTGCCGATCGCGTGTGCACCGAGCGCGGCGGGGCTGTCTCGCCGGCCGACGGGCGTCTTGTCCGGCGGCCATGAGCTCCCGCACAGTCACGATCAAAGCCGCCCTGGCCCGCGAGCAAGGTCGTCGATCGTGCCGAGAACCGGATGTCGGACGACCGTCCGCAGTTCCCCGCAGTGCAGGGCGGTACTCGGGTACTCCGGCTCAGCGGTGGTCTGTACGGCGGTGGTCTGTACGGCGGTGGCCGGAAGTGGCTGGCGGGGCGGCGGGGTCACGGGTGTTCGGCACGCTACGGCGACCGGTTCGCCGGTTCTGCCCAGATCGTCCTTCGCAGCCGCACGGACCACCTTCGAGTCCCTGGGCCTGCCACGACGCGGCCCCGAGACGGCGCGCTCCCGCAGCACTTACCTGGGAAACTCGCAGCACTCGCGTGGGGACCCGCAGCACTTACACAAGGGCCCCGCGGCGCTTGCGTGGGGGAGTGGCCCGAGGCACAGGAGCGAACACGTGTCCTGGTGGACCGTGCGCTTGGCCGTGTGCCCCGGATGTGCCCTCCGAGTGCGATCAACTCGTGAAACAGCAGGTCAGAACCTCAGAGGAGCCCTGCCTAGCGATAGTTCGTGAACTGCAGGGCGATGTCCAGGTCCTTGCCCTTGAGCAGGTTGATGACCTCTTGCAAGTCGTCCTTCTTCTTCGAACTGACACGCAGCTCGTCACCCTGGATCTGCGCCTTCACGCCCTTAGGACCCTCATCCCGGACGATCTTGGAGATCTTCTTCGCCTGGTCCTGGTCGATCCCCTCCTTCAACGCGATCCCGAGGCGGTACTCCTTACCGGACAACTTCGGCTCGCCCGCGTCCAAGACCTTCAGCGAGAGCCCTCGCTTGATCAGCTTCTCCTTGAACACGTCAAGGACGGCGTTGGCCCGCTCCTCACTGTTGGCCTTGACCTCGATCGCCTCTCCCGACCAACTGATGCTCGCCCCCGTCCCCTTGAAGTCGAACCGGTGTCCGACCTCCTTGACGGTCTGGTTCAGCGCGTTGTCGACCTCCTGCCGGTCGATCTTGCTGACGATGTCAAAACTCGAATCGGCCATCGGATACGTGTCCTCTCTACGTCGCTACGACCTTAGCGATCCCAACCAGTCGGGGTGCGAACCTCCCGCCGGACAAACCGGTGTCACGTCGACCCCCGAAGTCCGCTATTCTTCTACCTGTCACCGCAACAAGCGGACGACACGGCAGGTTGCCCGAGCGGCCAAAGGGAACGGTCTGTAAAACCGTCGGCTCAGCCTACGATGGTTCGAACCCATCACCTGCCACAGCAGGGAAAACGGCCCCTGACCAGCGGAAACGCGTCGGTCGGGGGCTGTTCTGCTTTTCCGGCCTCGTGCAGCCATGGGCCGCCGTGAGTGGCCCGTTGTCGCTGCTCCACCAATATGCGTGCAATGATCTTGAGCGCTGTTCTCGCACCTCACGGCGGCAGTTACGGCCGTTCGGGTGAGCTGGAGCCAGCCTACAAACGGCGAAGGGCCCCGGATGGCTTCCGGGACCCTGTCGGTACGGTCTGCGTCGTTGCTACGGCCTGCGTCTCACAGCGCCAGGGCGTCGTCGACCCGGCGGTTGGCGATCTCCTTTTGACCGTCTAGGCACTTGGCGTAGACCCGCAGGAGGACGTCAACGCTGTGTCCGGCGCGTTCGGCCGAACTCTTCGATGTGCTGGCGCAGGATCTTGACCAGTGTCGGAGGGATCGGCACGGGTCGTACGTCGTCACGGCCCCGATGCTTGAGGCCGCGTTCCTCGTGGGTGGTGCCGCTGTTGGTCCACCGTGTGCCGGTTTCTGGCCGGGAGACGTCGATCAGGAGCCGACCCCAGCCGTTGGCCGGAAGGTGGCAGTCCTGTCGGCGGAGGGCGACGGCCTCAGCGGGACGAAGGGCCGCGTAGTACATGCAGGCGAACAGAGCCATGAGCCGCCGCCCACGGCCGCGCTTGCCCACATAGGTCACCGCGGTCAGCAGATCCTCGGCCTGGCGGGGATTGACCGCCACCCGAGGGTCGATCGTCTCCGTCGTCTTGGGGGGCTTCCACTTGACCTTGTGGAGCGGGTTGGACGAAAGCTCTCCGAGTTCCACGGCGTACTCCAGGACCGCATGCAGCACGGCCCGCTTACGCCTGACCGTGTTCGCGCCGGCTGCCTTGCCGTCGCGTCCGGTGCGATACATGAATCCCAGGGTGCGTAACGCTGGCCTTCTCTCGCCGCCGTGGTCGCGTGCTCAAGTGCCAGAGGCAGGGCGCTGTCGTAGAAGTCGATCAGAATTCCGGCGAGTAACCCTCCCGCATCGACGTCTCCTCTCTCGGCCAGTGCCTTCGAATGCGGAGCCGCAGTGCTGCTTCCACACTGCCGCTCTTCGAAGCCCCGATCCACAAGGTGGCAGCCGATTTCCAATCACCAATTGTAGTGGCTTGCCTTCCCTGTGTGATCGTCTCGGTAGCCTGCTGGGTGAGTGCGTAGTTCTCTTCCACACGCGGCATCCTGACGTATTCGGCTCCGGGGATCCTCAAAGGCAGAGCGGGTTGCAGTTCGCTGCTGTGCCGGCGAGTTCCAGGAAGACCGGCGATGGGCATTGGTCCAGATGGAACGGCATGGCAAAGGTAAGATCCGAGCTGCTGATGCGGATTGGGTTCCAGCCCGAGGAGTCACGATCCCTCTCCTCGGTGCTCTCGTCCTAGGGGCCGGAAGAGATGGGACTATCGGTGCGGCGACCCGTCCGCCGCGCTCCCGAGAACTGAAAGTGGACCCCCAGCATGCCCCTTTCTGTAAAAGTTGCCCGGAACCTGATCTGGTTCCAGGCGACGCTCGCCCTGGTCAGCATCGTTCTGCTCATCCCGAGGCTGGAATTCGACCCCAACGACTTCCTGGAGGACCTGCTCTACGTCCTCTACTTCCTCCCGCCACTCGCCGCCGCCTGGTTGGCGAACCAGTGGCACACCCGTCGTCCGCGGGTCCGTCACGCCACCATCGCCGTCCAACTCGCCATTCCCTTGCTCGACTTCATCTACTTCCTGATCGAAGGCACCCTCGATTGGGTCTTCACCGCACCCTGGTCAGCGCTCATCGTGACTTTGCTCCTGCTTTCTCCAGCGAGAACCTGGTTCGCCCCTGCGCTCCAGATCCCACGCACCCCGTCGGAGCCAGCACCGCCCGCCGCCTCCTGACGGTCCTCGGCCGCCAGCGGCTTCACCCTTAAGGCGTGGCCCTTGGATCATGGAGTTGGGGTGCGGAGCCAGATCCTGATCGAGGCGACGTCGATGGGGCCCTGGTGAATGAGCCGGCGTTTGCCGGTCCTCAGGGCGACGGCCCTGTGACTCTTCAGCTTGCCGGAACACCGCTCGACGGTGTCGCACTCGGTAGCGATTGCCGCAAGAGGAGCACGCCTTGTCCGCCAGGACCCGCCCCGGCATGCGCCGGGCATGCGGCCCCTAGGGGCCGGTTCCGACGCGCGCGCAGGACCCCGGGCCGTCGCCGCACGCGCGCCGCGCCGAACTCACGCCATCCGCCGGCCTCTGGTCGCGCCGCCGCCCCAAGACAGCTTTCTTCTGCTCCAGGGCCGGAAGAAGTCAGTTACGCCGGGTGCCAACTAGATTGGCCAAGATTTCGATGTACGTGTATTCGTCGTCCGACGTATCTGCGTTGAACAGCGCGATGATGAGGCCCTGCTCAACCAGGGCACAGCCGACGCCGTCACTGTCTCTATCGTCCAGACCTCTGACCACGAACTGTGGGACTGTATACGTCAACAGGTTCTCACCGTACGACAACTCGTACGCGTCGTCTTCAAAGTAGAGATAGTTGTCATTATACAGGAGGGAAACGTCATTGACCGCGCTGACGATCGCTTGAAACTCCTCGGGCTGGACACTGAAATCATCGGGACTGACGGCTCAGAGTTGGCCGTCGAGTCCGTAGACAGCTATTTTGGTGTACCCGGCGAGCTGCACCGCCTGTTCCAGCGCGGTTTGCAAGTCGCTTTTCGACACGTTCAACCCCTCCCGTGTGGCCCTGCTGGGTGCGGGACCCGTCGCGGTGGCCACCACATGCTCGTTGTTCGCCAGGATCCTCTTCGCCATCGTCGATCAACATGAGCCTCTGATCAAGGGGCCACAGGAGCCAGTACTGGCAGCACGCGCACCGACACATCCATATGAATCGAGCTCCAGCACTTCGACGGAATCGAACGCCTCACCTCGATAAGGGTTCGCCCTGCCCGCGACCAGCGGCAATCTCCGCCCGTCGGCGTAGTTGCACAACAAACGCCTCCCTATTCCCGCACTCCGGCAGCTCAGAACGGCGACGGCCGCCGACGCACGTGCGACGCGACCACCAGTGATCAAGTGCCGGGGGTGGCGTGCGGCCGACGACGTGCCCGTGGAAGTACGTTCGCGCATGCCTCTCAATATCTATTCTGCGAAGGGTGTGGACGTCGGCCCACGTGGACATCCCTGCGCGGCCACGGGGTCAGGCCCGGTCGGCTGCTTCCGCCGTATGTCAGCGGCGGCGTCAGGACGGCGACAGCCCGGCATCAGAACGGTCGGCGATCGTAAAGCCATGAACGGCTCAGCGATCGCGGCCTCGGGGCTGCGGACTGGGCCACACCAGCGCAAGGAGCACATGATGCAGAAGTTCGACACCTCCGCCCCGATCTCCGCCGTCCTGGACATCCCCGCGGGACGCGTCCAGTTCATCGCCGCCGACCGGGCCGACACCGCGGTCGAGGTCCTGCCCGCGAACGCCTCGAAGAGCCGCGACGTGAAGGCGGCGGAGCAGACCACCGTCGCATACGCTGACGGCGTCCTGCGGATCCAGACCGCCGCGGCGAACCAGTACTTCGGCCCGTCTGGATCCATCGAGGTGACGGTCAAGCTGCCCGCCGGCTCCCGCATCCAGGGCAAGGCGGCCAGCGCCGAGCTGCGTACCGTCGGCCGCCTCGGCGACGTCGCCTTCGAAGGCGCCTACAGCCAGATCAAGATCGACGAGGCCGCGAGCGTGCGCCTCACCGCCCTCGACGGTGACGTCGAGGTCGGCCGGCTGGGCGGCCCCGCGCAGATCAGCAGCGCGATCAGCACCGCACGGGGCGACATCCGGATCGCCGAGGCCGTGGGCGGCACGGTGGTGCTCCGTACCCAGTCCGGTGACATCTCGATCGCCGCCGCCGGCGGAGTCTCGGCCTCCCTGGACGCCGGCACCGCCCACGGCCGCATCTCCAACGCCCTCAAGAACGACGGCACCACCCAACTCGACATCCACGCCACCACCTCCAACGGCCACATCACCGCCCGCAGCCTGTGACCCGCAGCCTCCGAAAGGGAGGTGGACCGAGCTGCGGCCGATACGCGGCCAGGAGGGGGTGGTCGTGAGAGGAATCGCATTTCACGGCCGCAAGCTCAGCCGTGAGGAGGCTTTTCCGCATCCGTGGGTCTCCACCTGCTGACAGACCATCGACCACCTCTTGGAGCAAGACGCCACCGTCCGACAGCACCTCTACGGCGTTCCCATGGATGAGTCATAGCCGGGCGGGGGCCTCAGGCTCCAGGTCGAGTTCGGCGACTTTGCGGGAGCGGTTGCGGGGGTGGGACGGTGAAGTGGGTGGTGCCGGTGCGGTGGAGTCAGGCGTAATCGGTGCGGGCGGGTTTTTTGCGACTGTGGGGGTTTGGGCGCGTACACCCCAGGAAGGGGGACATTGAAGCCGCTTGAAGCGATGCCCCAACTCTTGGGAGGAGGAGTCATGACCGAGCCAGCACCGCGCGCTCGCAAGCCCAGGTCGGCGAGGATCGCGACGCACGAGCCCGAGGAGCAGCAGGGGAGAGGACCGGTCGTGGAGCACAACGGTCAGAGACGCGGGTTCACACTGGATCTGCCTATGCTCAGCCTCAATGTCCACCGGCCGAACGTCAGCCGCCAGCAGGTCGGGAGTGTGGTCGGCACCGTGGCGGGAACCGCCCGGTCGGTTCTGCGGCCGGATCACTTCCTTTACTACAGCGGTCTCGCCGCTCTGGCCGCGTTCGAGGTGATCGAGTGGCCGGTGGCGGCAGCCATCGGGGCCGGCCTGATCGTTGCTGAGCGTAGCCGTAGGCGACGGGGCGAGGTACCGGAGCAGCGGCCGTCCTCGCCGAGGCGAGGTGCGGAGCCGGCGACCGCGTCCGCGTGATCAACGATCGAGGGGTAGGACTGAGGCCGCCGCTCAAAACGCTGTGGCTTCCTGGAACGGGCTGCGGGCCATGCATGCACGGCTCGAAGGGCATGCACGGCCCGAAGACCTTATGGGGACGGCTTCCGGTGTCGTGTGGCCAGGCGGGTTGGAGTGGGCCAGCGCACGTCGCGGGCCCAGCCGAGCCCTTCCAGTAGCCGGATCAGCCTGGCGGAGGGATCGATCTGGCCGGGCAGCATGCCATGGCGGGCACAGGTGGGATCGGAGTGGTGGCCGTTGTGCCAGCTCTCGCCGAACGACAAGATCGCTAGCGGCCAGAAGTTGGCGGCCCGATCCCCGGGGCGTGTTTTCAGCGGGCGCTCGCCGAAGACGTGGCAGATGGAGTTGATCGACCAGGTGACGTGGTGGAGCAGCGCGATCCGTACCAGGGTGCCCCAGAAGAACGCGGTCACCGCTCCCTGCCAGGTACCGGTGAGCAGTAGACCGGCTCCGGGAGGCAGGAGGAGCGAGGCCGCCACCAGCGGCAGGAACAGCCGGTCCACCCGGCCGATGTCGGCATCGGCGAGCAGGTCCCGGGCGAAACGACGCGGGTTGGTGATATCACGGTTGGACATCCAGCCCACGTGCGAGAAGGCCAGGCCCTTCGCCAGGGCGCGCACGCTGTGACCGTAGCGCCAGGGGGAGTGCGGGTCTCCCTCGCGGTCGGCGAAGGCGTGGTGCCGCCGGTGATCGGCCACCCATTGGATGACCGGACCCTGCACGGCCAGGCTCCCGGCCACGGCCAAGGCGACGCGCAGCGACCGGCCGGCCTTGAACGAGCCGTGGGTGAGATAGCGGTGGAACCCCACCGTGATGCCGAGCCCGGTGACCACATACGCGATGGCCGCGATGACCACGTCGGCCCAGCTCAGCCCCCACCCCCAGGCGACCGGTACCGCGGCGGCCAGCGCCGCGAACGGCACCAGCACGAACACCCACAACGCGATCACAGCGGCCACGGGTTTGTGCCCGTCGATGAGCGGTGCCGGCACAGTTCTCGCATCTGCCGAAGTCATTCCAGCCGCCTTTCTCATGGAACGCGGGTGCGCCTTCGCACTCCACGGAAACAGGGTTCGCCTGCCCGTACCCGAAGCGGCCACACCCTCGGCAACGTTTCGGGACGCCAAGTGAAAGCGAAGCGATGGACACGAGCGCGGGTCGCCGGAGCCACGGACGTGGCCGGGGGACCCGGTCTGGTCTCGGTACTCGGCCGGGGCGCAGCGCCCTCGGTCGTCATGAGGTAGGCCGACCGTTGGTGGCACGTCAGAGGGCGGGCTCGGCGTAGCCTCCGCCGGATCCGGTTACGCCGTCACCGGCAGGTGTCGGTCCAGGCCGGTGATGCGCAGCAGCTTGGACATGTGCGGGCGGGGTGCGGCCAGGGCGAGGGTGATGCCCATCGGCCTGGCGCGGCGCTGGATGCCGACCAGGACGGCCAGGCCGGAGGCGTCGCAGAACGACACGCCGGACAGGTCGAGGATGAGCAGGCTCGCGCTGGACCGCAGGGCGGCCAGGAGGCGCTCGCGCAGTGCCGGGCTGGTGAGGAGGTCGATCTCACCGGACAGGTGGACGGTGGTCGAGGCCGATCGGTCGCCCCTGCCAAGTGGGAAGGCGTCGGGAACGCCAAGCGGGAAGGCGTCGGGGACGCCAAGCGGGAAGGTGTCAGGTACGCCAAACGGGAAGGTGTCGGGGACGGCCATGGGGTTCTTCCATGGCATCAGAGATGAGGTGGTCGTCGGGTGGGGCGGCCGTTCGGCAGTCGCCGGGCGGTGCCGGTATCGCCCGGCCCGTGCTTGCCGGGTACTGCGCGGGCGCTGATCGATGATGTGCCCGCCCTCGTTCTCCCACTCGGCCGGACCGTCGCCCTCCGGCGTACCGGTACCGGTCGTGGATCGTTGAGCGGCGGTGAGGATGTCGGCCGGGCGCAGGCCGGGCGTTCCCCGGGCGGCGAGCGAGAGCGCCGCCGCGGCCGGGCCGGCTGCGCTGCCCGGCGGGATGACCAGCAGCATGATCGGCTCTGCTCCCAGGGGGATCAGGCTGATCAGGTGCGGGTCGGTGTGGCGGAACCAGCCCACCCGGACCTGCCGCCCACGGGCCGGGAGACGGCGCGGGATGTTGTCCCAGGCGTCGGGATGCAGGCCGACGCGTAGCGTCATCCTGCCGAGTCGCTGGTCGACGGCGGCGATGAGGCCGGGCAGTTCGGCGGCGGCGTCACGAGAGTGCGGCCACCACGCCCCGTCCATGGTGCCCCGCCGGCGGAGCGCGGGATCCAGCCTGAGCCGGACCGTGGAGTCGATCACGGGGGGTGCGCCGGTTACGGCGCTGAGCGGCTTGAGATGAGAAAGGACTGTCGGCGTCATGGTCGCCTGGCCTGTCCAGGCCCCCTTGCGGGGGCCGAAGTGGTCTATCGCCGGGGGCGACGCCGACCTGAGTGCCAACGCTCGAAAAATCCTCGGTACTTTTGATACTACCTCCAATTTCCCGAAATTTAGGGATTTAGGAAGTAAATAGTGCTATTTCTTAAAAAAACACGTACAGACCTGCCGAAACCGCACGCCAACCTCATCCGGTGACCGGTTCAGGGCGCGGGGGCGGACCAGTCGATGAGGGGAGGACGGACCGCCGCGCACAACGGCTGCCCGCGGGAGTCGGTCAAGGACAGCCGGGCCACCAGCATCCCACTGTGCACCGCGTGCTCCAGGACGTTCGGCGGGATGGCGTCGAAGTGCAACTTCGCCCGGCGGAACATCGACAACACGCCGTCGTCGCCCAGCGCGCCCCACGACAGGTACACGAACCGGGCCCCCGGCCTGCCCTGTACGTACGGGCCGAGGAGATCCCACCCGGCCTCCTTCGCTGTGGCGGTGACCTCCAGCTCCCAGACCGCCGCCGATGCGTCACCGGGATGGAGCCCGAGGATCTCATCTCGGCGATCCCGCCGTTGCACCCCGACCTGGATGTTGCGGTATCCGGGAAAGCCCGGCGCCTGACCGCAGTCCCGGCCCGGCAGTTCGGACGCCTCGATGCGAATGAGCACACCGACATCATCCACCGCCGACTGATGGCGCCGGCGGCACCGCGGCGTTGGGCGCCGAGTCGAGCTGGTTCGGAGCCGCCCAGGATGGGGCCGCCGCGTGGTCAGGGCGTGGCGGCATGGACCTGTTCGGCCAGTCCGACGACGATGCCCTCGGGGCCGCGGACGTAGCAGAGCCGGTAGCTGTTCTCGTACTGCGCGAGTTCGCCGACGAGTTCGGCGCCGTGGGTGCGCAGGCGGGCGATGACGTCCTCGATGTCGTCGACGGCGAACATGATGCGACGGATGCCCAGTGTGTTCGCCGGTGCGTCCTTCGGCTCGCTGCTGATCGCCTTGGGCGTGTGGAACATCGCCAGCTCGATCCGGCCGTGGCCGTCCGGGGTCCGCAGCATCGCGACGTTCTGCCGGACGTCGTCGATCCCGATGACGCGCTCCACCCAGCGTCCCTCGATCGGCGCCCTGCCCTCCAGCTCCATGCCGAGTTCGACGAAGAACGAGATAACAGCGTCAAGGTCGTCGACAACGATGAGGACGTTGTCCATTCGCCGGATCGTCATGCTGGGTCTCCTTGGTGTGGTGCGGCCACGGTGGCCGCATCCGCCCCTGGGACGGAGCCGGCCGGTCGTTCTCGACATCCTCTGCACGAGATCTTCGACCTGTCACGCGCCGGCCGTACCGCCCGAGTGTCCGGAGAGGCGGTTGGCGTCGCCTAGCATGCGGGCATGCAGACTGCTGCGGGCGTTGTGCTGGCGGGCGGGCGCTCCACCCGGATGGGGAAGCCCAAAGCCTGGCTGGAGTGGCACGGATCGACCTTGCTGTATCGCACCGCCGCGGTGCTCGCCAGGACGGTCGGGGGGCCGGTCGTCGTGGTCGCCGCGCCCGGCCAGGAGTTGCCGCCGCTTCCGTCGGGGGTCACGGTGGCCGAGGATCCCGTGGAGGGGCTGGGGCCCATGCAGGGCCTGGCCGTGGGGCTCGCGGCGGTGGCCGACCGGGCCGAGACGGCGTTCGCGTGCTCCACCGATCTGCCGTTCCTGCATCCGGCCTACATCCGTTGTGTGCTGCGAGGGCTGAGCCCGGGGACCGACATGGCGCTACCGGTGGCGCGCGGCTTCCGGCAACCGCTGGCCGCCGGCTACCGGACCGCCCTGGCCGGGCTGATCGCCGACCTCCTCGCCGAAGGCGACCTGCGGCCCGGCATGCTCTTCAAGCACTGCCAGGTGGCCCAGTTGAGCGACGAGCAGTTGCTCGCCGACACCGCGGTCATGCGACATGATCCGACGTTGGAATCCGTGGTGAACGTCAACACCCCGGAGGAGTACGCGGCGGCGCGTGACCGGCTGCCGCCGGAGATCGTCGTCGAGTGTTTCGGCGCGTTGGCGAGGAACGGCGGGCACCGGCCGCGCGGTGTCCGGGCCGCCACGCTCGGAGCCGCGGCGGCCGCGGTGGGGCTGGAGCTGGACCGCCACGTCGTGGCCGCGATCAACGGCGATCAGGTGACCCGGGACGAGTCGCTGCCGCTGGTGGTGGGGGACACCGTCGCCTTCCTGTCCGCGGACGCCGGCGGCTGAGGCTTTAGAGTCGAGGCATGACGCCTGGTGGTTTCTTCGGGAGAGCGTTGCTCGTCGATGTCGACGGCGGGGAGGCGACAGGCGACGCCTTCGAGCTGAGTGAGCGCGTGCTGCGCTCATATCTGGGCGGCGTGGGGCTCGGCACCTGGTTGCTGCACCGGCTGGCGCCTCCCCGGGTCGACCCGCTGGCCCCGGAAGCGCCGTTGGCCTTCGTCTTCTCCTCGCTGGTCGGGACTCCGTTGACGACCAGTGCGAAGTTCGCGGTGGTGGCCAAGTCGCCGTTGACCGGACTGCTGACCGATGCCCTCGCCTCCAGCCAGTTCGCCATCGCCGGAAAGCTCACCGGGCATGACGCGATCGTGATCCGCGGCCGTGCGGACGAGCTCTCGGTGCTTCTGATCGACGGCGACGGCGTGCGCCTCGAACCGGCGCCGGAGCTGGCCGGGCTGCCGGCCGCGGAGGCCGAGACCTCGGCGAAGTCGCGCTTCGGCCGGAACTGGCGGACCGCGGCCATCGGCCCGGCCGGCGAGCGCCAGGTGCGATACGCGACGATCAGCCATGACGGCCGCCATGCCGGCCGGGGTGGCCTGGGCGCGGTGCTGGGCGCGAAGAACATCAAGGCCGTGCTGGTCAGGGCGACGACCAAGGTGTCGGTCGCCGATCAGGCCGGTGTCCTCGCCGCCGCCCGTGACCTGCGTAGGCGCAGCTTCGGGCCGGCCACCGCGAAGTACCGGGAACTCGGCACACTGGCCAACCTCCTGGCCTTCAACGCCGTCAGCACCCTGCCCACGCGTAACTTCACCGCGGCGACCTTCGAGGGCGCACCTCAGTTGGCCGCCGAAGAGCTGCACGAGCTGCGCGGAGTGGCGCGCAACAGTTGCGCGTCGTGCTCCATCGGGTGTGAGCACATCTACTCGCGCAAGGGCGGCGGAAGCCAGCGTATGGAGTACGAGAACGTGTTCGCGCTCGGCCCGCTGTGCGGGGTGTCCGACCCCGACGACGTGTTCGCCGCCAGCGCGCGCTGCGACGAGCTGGGAATCGACACGATCTCGGCGGGCGGCACGATCGCCTGGGCCATGGAGTGTGTCGAGCGTGGCCTCATCGACGAGCCGTGGCTGCGGTTCGGCGACGGCGCGGCGGTGTTGCGCGCGCTGGATGCGATCGGGACGCGGTCGCCGGGCCTGGGGGAGTTGCTGGCGCGGGGTTCGCGCCGGGCGGCCGAGGTGGTCGGGCACGACTCGATCGACTTCGCGCCGCAGGTCAAGGGGCTGGAGCTGCCCGGTTACGAGCCGCGAAGCCTCCAGTCGATGGCGCTCGGGCTCGCGGTGAACGCCAGGGGGGCCGACCACAACCGGTCCGGGGCGTACGAGGCCGACCTGTCGGGTGAGCTTGACCGGCTGGATGGCGGAGCGGCCCACGTCGCCGCCGCGGTCGGCACCGAGGATCGAGCTGCCGTCATGGATTCGATGATTCTGTGCAAATTCTTGCGCGGTGTCTTCGATGATCCCTTCACGGACTGGGCCAGGCTGCTCGCACTGGTCACGGGGTGGACGTTGGACGCCGGTGAACTGCGGGACACCGCTCGGCGGATCGTCCGGGCGAAACGCGCGTTCAACCTGCGTGAGGGCGCCACCGCGGCCGACGACACGTTGCCGGCCCGGATGCTGGAGACGCCGCTGGAGCTGGGTTCCGGCCGTAGTGCGGTGCTCGACGCCGGTCGCCTGGGGTCGATGATCGCCGGATACTATGCGGCGCGAGGCTTGGACGAGGAGGGGCGCATCCCCGCGGCCGGCCTTGATGACCTGCTGCTCGACGCTTAGCTCCTTGCCCTTCATATGCGGGCCGCCTCTGAATACGCGGAGAATCGCGAGGGCAAACTTTCGCGAAACTTGACAATCCGGTCATCCTGGCACTAACAACGATCTAAGTGGGTAAGTGGCATTAAGGTGATACCAAGATTGCCGCGGTACACTGTATGGCGTATTCTGTATGCTCTCTAACCGCTCGACTGACGGGGTTGAGATGACGATCCTTGAAGAGCCGGCGTCGGCCGTCCGGACCGTGACAGCCGAGATCGACGGCCGTACCGTGACCGTGCCGGAGGGCACCAGCATCTACGATGCCGCGAAGCAGGTCGGCATCGATATCCCGGTGTTGTGCCACGACGAGCGCTACGACCCCGTGGGCGTGTGCCGGATGTGCGTGGTGGACACCGGCGGCCGGGCCTTCGCCGCGGCGTGTGTGCGCCCCTGCGACGACGGCATGCAGGTCAGGACCAGCACTCCGGAGCTGGAGCGCAACCGGGCGACCTTGACCGAGTTGCTCATCTCCGACCAGCCGCCGCGGGCGGAGGATCCGAAACAGACGACGACCGGCGACAACCTGCTCCTCGAACTCGCCGACCGGTTCGACGTGGCCAAGGAGACGACCGATCTGCCGTGCGGTTCCGGCCGAGGGCTGGACTCGTCGAACCCGGTGATCGAGGTCAACCACGACGCGTGCATCCTCTGCGACCGTTGTGTGCGCGCATGCGACGACATCCAGGGCAACGACGTCATCGGCCGCTCGGGCAAGGGCTACTCGACCACGATCGCCTTCGACCTCAACGACCCCATGGGCGCCAGCTCGTGCGTGACCTGCGGCGAGTGCGTGCAGGCGTGTCCCACCGGCGCCCTGACCAACAAGGCGATCAACAACATCCCCATCCAGCCCCGCGAGACGCTGGACGCGGTGGACAGCGTGTGCCCGTACTGCGGTGTCGGCTGCGCGCTCACCTACTACGTCGACCGGTCCCGCGGCGCGATCGCCTTCGCGGAAGGCCGTGACCAGCCGGGCTCCAAGAGCAGGCTGTGCGTCAAGGGCCGGTACGGCTGGGACTACGCGGCGTCGCCGCAGCGGCTCACCGTGCCCTTGATCCGGAAGGACTCGTCCTACCCCAAGGGGCCGCTGTCGGAGGACGTCCGCGGCGACGCGGGCAACGATCGGGGACGCGCCGGCGACGGCGGGAACCGCAGCGGCGGAGGCCGTAGCGCGAAGCTCAGCAAGAACGGCAAGGACGGCCGCCGCAAGCCGGGCGGCCTGGTCGACTACGACGAGGTTCTGCCGCACTTCCGCGAGGCCACCTGGGAAGAGGCGCTCGACCTCGTCGCCCGGCGGCTGACGGAGATCCACGCGGAGCAGGGAGCGGGCGCCATCGCGGGGTTCGGCTCCGCGAAGTGCTCCAACGAAGAGGCGTACCTCTTCCAGAAGCTGATCCGGGCCGGGTTCGGCACCAACAACGTCGACCACTGCACCCGGCTCTGCCACGCCTCGTCGGTGGCCGCGCTCTTCGAGGGCGTCGGCTCCGGCGCGGTGTCGACCACCTACGGTGACGTGGCCAACGCCGATGTCGTGATCATCACCGGTTCCAACCCGACGGCGAACCACCCCGTCGCCAGCTCCTTCTTCAAGCAGGCCCGGCGGCGTGGCACGAAGATCATCTATGTCGACCCCCGGGCCAGCACGGTCGCCGAGCACGCCGACTACCACTGCCAGGTCAAGCCCGGCACCGACGTGGCCTTCTACAACGGGATCATGCACGAGGTGATCCGGCTCGGCCTGATCGACCTGGAGTTCATCAAGGCCAGGGTCTCCAACTTCGAGGAACTGGTCCGTACGGTCAACGACTACCCGCCGGAGCGGGCCGCGCAGATCACCGGCGTCGACGCGGACCTGATCCGCGAGGTCGCGCGCGTCTGGGGCGAGGCGAAGGCCGGCGTCATCTACTGGGGCATGGGCATCTCCCAGCACACCACCGGTACCGACAACGCCCGCTGCCTGATCGCGATGTGCTCGATCACCGGCAACGTCGGCAAGCCGGGCACCGGCCTGCACCCGCTGCGCGGGCAGAACAACGTCCAGGGCGCCTCCGACGCCGGACTGATCCCCATGTTCTACCCCGACTACCAGGGCGTCGACGCGGACGCCACCCGCCGGCGGTTCGAGGAGGCCTGGGGCACGGAGCTCGACCCCAACCGCGGCCTCACCGTCACCGAGATCATCGGCTCGGTGCTCAAGCCCGGCGGCGTCCGCGGCATGTACATGCTCGGCGAGAACCCGTTCCTCTCCGACCCCAACATCAACAAGGTGCGCAAGGCCCTGGGCGCGCTGGACTTCCTGGTGGTGCAGGACATCTTCCTCACCGAGACCGCGGAGTTCGCCGACGTCATCCTGCCGGCGTCGTCCTACCTGGAGAAGGAGGGGAGCTACACCAACACCGACCGCCGGGTGCAGCTCGGCCGCAAGGTGATGGACCCACCGGGCCAGGCGCGGGTGGACTGGGAGATCATCCAGGACATCGCCCGGCGGATCGGGCTGGACTGGTCGTACTCCTCTCCCAGCGAGGTGTTCGACGAGATGGTCGCGCTCATGCCCTCGTACGCGAACCTGCGCCACGACAACCTCGGGCTGACCGGGAAGCTCTACCCGAACGAGGACCCCGAGCACTCCGACGGAACCGTGGTGCTGTTCGACGAGCGGTTCAACACCGACGACGGCCTCGCCCACCTCGTACCGGCGCACTGGCTCCCGGCGAAGGAACTGCCGGACGCCGAGTACCCGCTGGTGCTCAACACCGGCCGGCTGCTCGAACACTGGCACACCGGGTCGATGACCCGCCGGTCCTACGCGCTGGACACGATCTCGCCGATCGCCGAGGTGTACATGCACCCCAAGGACGCCGCCGACCGGGGGCTGGCGCACGGCCAGCGGGTCCGGGTGCGTTCCCGGCGTGGAGCCATCGAGCTGCAGGTGCGCATTTCGCACCGTGAGCAGCTGGGCAACTGTTTCATCCCGTTCCACTTCCGGGAGGCGGCGGCCAACCTCCTGACGATCGACGAGATCGACCCCTACGGCAAGATCCCCGAGTTCAAGTTCTGTGCGATCCAGGTCGAGGCGTTGAGCGCGGTCGACGCGGAGCCCCTCAGCAGCATGGGAAGTGTCTAAATGACCCTGAGTTCCGAGCTGGGACGCCGCCAGGTCCCCGGTGTCGAGGCACGGGCCGGGAAGTTCCCCGGGCCGTCGTTGATCCCGGCGCTCAACGCCATCCAGGCGCGGCTGGGCTGGTTGCCGCGAGAGGAGCTCGAAGAGCTCGCCCGCACCATGCGGCGTCCGCGGTACGAGATCGAGGGTTTGATCTCGTTCTACCCGCACTTCCGGACGACCCCGCCCGCCAAGGTCGCGATCAACGTGTGCCACGACCTGTCGTGCTGGCTGCGGTCCGCCGACGATCGGATCGCGGAGGTGCGTGCACGCTACGGTGACGACACCGAGATCGAGCTCACCGAGGTGTCCTGCCTGGGCCGCTGCGACATCGCCCCGGCGCTGGCGGTCAACGAGCAGCCGGCGCCGGTGGCCGACGTCGACGCGCTGGTCGGCGCCGCGCGGGACGACGAGCTCGCCGAGGTGACCGTCACGGGACGGACCGAGCCCTGGCCGAACGACCCGTACCCGGCCGGATCGGATGTCTCGGCGCGGTACGCGAGCCTGCGCGCGTTGCTGGCCGGCGAGATGAGTGCGGACAGCGTGGTGGCCACGCTGGAGAGTTCCGGCCTGCGCGGGATGGGCGGCGCCGGGTTCCCCACGGGCAGGAAGTGGGGCCTGGTCGCCTCCGCCGAGCCGGGCAGCGTCAAGTACGCGATCTGCAACGCCGACGAGTCCGAACCGGGCACGTTCAAGGACCGCCAGATCCTGACCGACCAGCCGCACCTCGTGATCGAGGGCATCCTGCTCGGCATGGCGGTGGTCGGAGCCGAGCAGGGCTGGATCTTCATCCGGCACGAGTACGGCCCCGAGGAGCGCGTGCTGCACGCGGAGATCGCGGCACTGCGCGAGGCCGGGGTGATCGGGCAGAACGCCTGCGGCAGTGGCCGCCGTCTCGAACTCGACATCTTCGTCTCGCCCGGTGGCTACATCCTCGGTGAGGAGACCGCGCTCCTGGAGTGCATGGAGGGTCACCGCGGTGAGCCGCGCAACAAGCCGCCCTTCCCCGGCAACTACGGGCTGCACGGCCGCCCGACGTTGATCAACTCTGTGGAGACCTTCGCCGACGTGCCGGTGATCCTTCAGCGTGGCGCCGAGTGGTGGGCGGAGCAGGGCGCGGGCGACTCCGTCGGCTGGAAGTTCTTCGCCGTGTCCGGGCACGTGGAGAACCCCGGCGTGTACTGCGTGCCGATGGGCACGACGGTTCGAGAGCTGATCGACATCGCCGGCGGCGTGCTCGACGGCGCCCAGGTCGGCGCCGTGCAGCCGGGTGGAGCGTCCTCCAACTTCATCGGCCCCGACAAACTGGACCTCGCCCTGGACTTCGGGACGCTCGCCGAGGCCGGGACCATGCTGGGCTCCGGCGCCCTGGTCGTGCTCGCCGAGGGCACCGATCTCCTGGCCGCCTCGACGAACGTGCTGCGCTTCTTCCGCAACGAGTCGTGCGGCAAGTGCGTACCGTGCAGGGTCGGGTCCACCAAGGCCCACGACTTGCTGCGCGGCGTGCTGGACTCGGGTTCCTCCACCCTTGACGAAGCGCAGAGCGGGCGGATCCTGCAGTTGGAGGAGGCCATGCGCAAGACGTCGATCTGCGGGCTCGGACAGGTCGCACTGGGGCCGGTGGTGTCCGTGCTCGGACTGGACAAGGGCGCCGCGGCGGCTCGCCCGCAGCCGCGGCCAGAAGGCTCGACGGGACAACCGGATCGTTGAGCGGCCGGGAGTTCTTCACCGCCCGTACGCTGGCCGAGGTCCTGTCCGGATTCCGGCCCGCTCACCGCACGCCCGTGGAGTACGTTCCGCCGGCGGCGGCGCTGCGCCGGGTGCCGGTCGCGGACATACCCGCGCCGGCTGCCCTGCCCGGCTTCGCACGCTCCACCGTGGACGGCTTCGCGGTCCGGGCCTCGGACACCTACGGAGCCTCCGACGGGCTTCCGTCCTACCTCGACCTGCTCGGCGCGGTGCGGATGGGCGCCGAGCCCACCGTGGCGGTCCGGCCCGGCGGATGCGTCGCGATGCCGACCGGGGGAGTGCTGCCGGCCGGTGCCGACGCGGTGGTGATGGTCGAGTACACCGCTGAGACGATGCCGGGCACGATCGAGGTCACCCGGCCGGTGGCGCCGGGCGGTGGCATCGTGCGCGCCGACGAGGACATAGCGGCCGGTGCCGCGCTGGTGTCCGGCGGCCGGCCGCTGCGCGCGCCGGACCTCGGCTTCCTCGCCGCGGCGGGGGTGTCCACGGTCGCCGTGCACGCCCGTCCCAGGGTGGCGATCATCTCGACCGGCGACGAGGTGGTGCCACCCGAGACCGTGGACCTCGCGCCCGGCCAGGTGCGAGACGCCACGGCGTCCGCGCTGGCCGGGCTGGTCGCCGACGCGGGCGGCGAACCGGTCATCGCGGGCATCGTCCCGGACGAACCGGGAGCCTTGAAGGACCGGCTGACCGAGGTCCTGGCCGAATCCGACCTGGTGGTCGTATCGGCGGGCTCGTCGGTCGGTTCGAGGGACGAGACCGCGGGCGCGGTGGCCGCCATCGGCGAGATCTGGTGCCACGGGATCGCCATCAAACCCGGCAAGCCCACCCTGCTGGCGGAGTGCGCCGGGATCCCGCTCATCGGGCTGCCGGGCAACCCGCTGTCCGCGCTGGTCGTGTTCGGACAGGTCGGGGTACCGCTGCTGTGGCGTATCGCCGGTTGCGAGTACGCGCCGCCGCAGCCGAGCACCCGTGCCCAGCTCTCGCGCGACCTTCCCTCGGTCGCCGGGCGGCTCGACGTGGTCCAGGTCCGAGTCCGGGACGGGGTGGCGGAGCCGCTCTTCGGCCCCTCAGCGCTACTGTCGGTGCTGACCCGCGCCGACGGTTACCTGATCATCCCGGAACCGGCCACCGGCCTGGACGCGGGCACCGATGTAGAGGTCATCCTGTACCGATGAGCGCAGCAAGTCCCTTCGTCTCCGACGTCCCCGCGGCCCAGGCCCTCACCGTCTGGCGCGAGGCGCGTGCCGCCGCCGGGTGTCCGCTCCGGGTCGACGCCATCCGCGTACCGGTCGCGGACGCCGTGGGCCGGGTGACGGCCGAGCCGGTGTGGGCACGGCGGTCCTCGCCCGCCTTCGACTCCTCGGCCATGGACGGCATCGCCGTACGCGCGGGCGACACCGTGGGCGCGGCGGAGACCACCCCCGTCCTTCTCGCCGCCGGTGACTTCGAGGTCGTCGACACCGGCGATCCGCTGCCCGACGGGTACGACGCCGTGGTCATGCGCGAACACGTGCACCGGGTCGCGGACGGCAGGGCCGAGCTCCGGGCGGCGGTTCCGCCCTACCAGCACGTCCGGTCGATCGGCGAGGACATCAGCGCCGGTGAGTTGCTGCTCCCGGAAGGCCACCGGCTGCGCCCCGTCGACGTCGCCGCCTGTGCCGCGGCCGGCGTGGTCGAACTCGGTGTCCGCCGCGCGCCTCGCGTGGTCATCGTGCCGACCGGGGACGAGATCCGCCCGATCGGGGCAGACCTGACCCCCGGTGACATCCTCGACACCAACTCGATGATGCTGGCCGCGCAGGCCCGGGAGGCCGGTGGTGAGGCGCGGGTCACCGAGATCGTCCCCGACGACCCCGAGGCCATCACCGCGGTGCTCCGGGAGGCCACCGTCGAGGCCGACCTGGTCCTGCTCATCGCGGGTTCGAGCGCCGGGCGGGACGACTACACCGCTCGCGTGGTCGCCGGCGCCGGCGTGGTCGCGGTCCACGGGGTCGCCGTACGTCCCGGCCATCCGGTCGTCCTGGGGGCGGTCGCCGCGACTCCTGTGATCGGAGTCCCCGGCTATCCGGTATCGGCGGCACTGACCTTCGACATCTTCGCGGCTCCACTACTCGCAGAGCTGGAGGGCGCCGCGCCGCGTGAACGGCCGTCGGCTTCCGCGCGCCTGGCGAGGAAGCTGCCGTCCGCCATCGGGATGGACGACTGGGTACGGGTACGTCTGGGGCAGGTGCGTGGCCAGCTCGTCGCGACCCCGTTGCCCCGGGGGGCCGGCGTGCTCACTTCGCTGGTGCGCGCCGACGGCCTGCTCGTGGTGCCCTCCGGAGTGGAGGGCCACCACGCCGGCGAGCAGGTCCGGGTCGAACTGCTGCGCGGCCTGTCGGAGATCGGCCGTACCGTCGTCGCGATCGGCTCGCACGACCTGGTGCTCGACCTCGCCGCCTCCGCCCTGCGTGCCGCCGACCCGCTGATCACTCTGGCGTCGTCCAACGTCGGGTCGCTGGGCGGCCTCGTGGCCCTGCGCGACGGCCTGTGCCACATCGCCGGGTCGCATCTGCTGGACCCGTCGACCGGCGAGTACACGCTGCCGTACGTGGACAGGCTGCTGGGACCGAACGCGGACGTCGCCGTGATCCGGCTCGTCCACCGGGACCAGGGCTTGATCGTCGCACCCGGCAACCCTCTCGAACTGGCCGGAATCAAGGACCTGACCAGGCCCGACCTCCATTACGTGAATCGGCAGCGCGGAGCCGGCACACGTGCGCTGCTGGACCACGAGCTGGCGAAGCTCGGCATCGACGCGAGCGAGGTGCCCGGCTACTCCCGTGAGGAGCACACCCACCTCGCGGTGGCCGCGGCGGTGGCCGCGGGCCGGGCGGATGCGGGCATGGGCATCCTCGCCGCCGCTCGCGCGTTCGGGCTCGACTTCATCCCGGTGGCACAGGAGCCGTACGACCTGGTGCTCCGCGCCGGGGAGATCTCCGAGGAACTGCTGGCTCCGCTGTGGGCGCTCCTGGAGAGTCCCGACTTCCGCGCCGGCGTGGAAGGTCTGGGCGGTTACTCCTGTGCCGAAACAGGGCGGCGTATCCGCTGACAGGGCGCTGGTCGGGGTCGATGCCCGATGGTCACGCCTTGGCGGGGGCGCGGGCGTCGGTCAGGGGACCAGGGTGGCTACGTCCTTCGGACTCAGGGTGTCGGAGAGCTTCGTGACGTCGCCGGACCTGGAGGTGTCGTAGCCGCCCAGTGCGGAGATCGCGTCACGCAGCGTCGGCGTCTGTAGCGCGGCGATGAGCTGGGCGGCCGGTTCGAGAGCGTTCCGGGTCAGCCCGATGTCGAACTCCTCCCAGGCCAGGGGGATGAATTCGAGGTCCATGTTGATCGCGGCCGAGCGGACTCCCAGGCCGGCGTCGACGGTGCCGGTGGCGACTGCCAGGGCGACCTCCAGGTGGTTGCCGACCTCCGGTCCCCGGAGACCGTCCGGGTCGCGACCGGCGGCGAGAAGCAGCCGGTCCAGCAGGATCCGGGTCCCGGTACCCGGACGCCGGACGGAGACCCGTCGCCCGGTGAGATCGGCGACGCCGGTGATGCCCTGGGGGTTGCCCGGCGGCACGATCAGCCCCTGCTCGCGTCGCCAGAGGTGGATCAGGTGCGGTTCGAGGCCCCGCAGCATGCCGAGCGCGAAAGGCGCGTTGTAGACCCCGGTGTGGTGCAGCAGATGGATCGCGGCACCGTCCGCGCGACCGTGGCGAACGGCGCCGAGGCCGGCGATGCTGCCCTCGCCGGTGACCGTTCTCAGCTTGCCGTCCAGCGCGCCGGTGATGAGGTCGAGAGCGGGATCGTCGCTGCCGGTGAGGGTGAAAACCGAGTCCGCGTGCAGGAACCGCCGGGCAGCGAGCGCGGCACCGGGGGCCACGCGTGCACGGCGGCGGTCGGCCAGCTCAAGCACTCCCGCGTCGGCCAGCCGGCGCTGTGCCCGGCTGACCGTGGAGGCGGTGGTGTGCCACTGCTGGGCGAGATCGCGCACCCCCGGGAGTTCATCGCCTGGGTGCAGGGTCCCCGCGCTTATCCGATGGGCGAGATCGGCACAAATCTCCCGGTATCGGGTCACGTTTCATTACTTTACCTTTACGCTTGCACTGATCTGTAGTACCTCAGAAGGGGTCACAGTGCTGGAGAGAACGCGCTCTGTTGTTTTCGCATGCGTAGCGGCGGTCTTGCTGGCGGGGTGCGGGACTTCCGCGCCCTCAGGTGGATCCGCTTCAGGTCCCCCGGCGGAGAAATCGCTGATCTTGGCCACCACGACCAGCACCCAGGACAGCGGCCTGCTCGACGAGCTGTTGCCCGCGTTCACCCGGGACAGCGGCTGGCAGGTCAAGACCCTGGCGGTCGGTAGCGGGCAGGCCATCGAACTGGGCCGCCGCGGGGAAGCCGACGCGCTGTTGGTGCATTCCCCCGCGGCGGAGGAGAAGTTCGTCGCCGAGGGCAGCGCCGGTTCGCGGCGGCTGGTGATGCACAACGACTTCGTGCTGGTCGGTCCGGCGGCCGACCCGGCCGAAGTACGCGGCACGAGCAGCGTGGACGCCATGAAGAAGATCGCAGCCGCACAGGAGGTGTTCGTCTCCCGGGGCGACGAGTCGGGTACGCACACCAAGGAGAAGGACCTCTGGTCCAAGGCCGGAGTGACCCCGGGCGGATCCTGGTACCAGTCCACCGGGCAGGGCATGGGCGAGACCTTGCGGGTCGCCGGGGAGAAGGCCGCCTACACCCTGTCGGACCGGGCCACCTATCTCACCCAGCGCGGCACCCTGGCGCTGGAGGTGCTCAGTGAGGGCGATCCGAGCCTGCTGAACGTCTACCACGTCATCGAGATGACCAAGAAGGCAGGCGATCGGGTACGGCCCGACGGCGCGAAGGCGTTCGCCGACTGGATCGTCGCCCCGCCCGCGCAGCGGCTCATCGGTGAGTTCGGGCGAGCGAAGTTCGGCCAGCCGTTGTTCACGCCGGACGCCGGCGCGGACGAAGCCGAACTGGGCCAGTGAGCCCGGCCGGGGAGGTTGCTCGATGGACGTCCTGTTCGGCGGGCTGGTAGACGCGATCCGACTGCTGCTGTCCGGGGATGAGGACAGTTGGTCGATCATCGCGCTGACCCTGCGGGTCTCGTTGACCGCGACCGCGATCGCTCTGCTGATGGGACTGCCGCTGGGCGCGCTCGTGGCGCTGGGACGCCTCCCCGGCCGGCGGATCCTCCTCGCGGCGGCCAATACGGGGATGGGCATGCCGCCGGTGGTGGTCGGCCTGTTCGTCACCGTGCTGCTGTGGCGCAGCGGGCCGCTGGGCGGTCTCGGGCTGCTCTACACCCCCACCGCGATGATCATCGCCCAGGCCGCGATCGCCACCCCGATCGTGGTCGCACTGGTCGCGGCCGCACTGCAACAGGTCGATCCCGACTTCCGGGTGCAGATGCAGGCCCTGGGAGCGACCCCGATCCGCGCGCTCGCGGCGCTGCTGGGCGAGGCCAGGTTGCCGCTGCTGGCCGCGGCCATGGCCGCGTTCGGCGCGGTGGTGAGCGAGGTCGGGGCCGCGCAGATGGTCGGGGGCAACCTGGCCGGACAGACCCGGGTGCTGACCACCGCCGCGGTACTGGCGACCAGCCGCGGCGAGTTCTCGCTCGCGATCGCGTTCGGCATGATCTTGCTGCTGATCGCCTTCGGCGTGAACCTGACGCTGACCCTGATCCAGCAGCGACCGGCGGTGCCGCGGTGAGCAGCCAGAGTGCCGGGATCGGGTGCCGGGACCTCCGCGTGCACGCCGACGGCCGGGAACTGCTCAACGTGCCGGAGTTGCACGTCGCGTCGGGACGCACGCTGGCCGTACTGGGGCCCAACGGCGCCGGCAAGTCCACCCTGCTGCGCGCACTGGGCCTGCTCAGTAGCCATCGTGTCAGCGGACAGATCCTGCTCGACGGCCGTCCCGCGACGCGGTCGATGATGCGCCACGCGATCGGTGCTGTGCTGCAACGGCCGATCCTGCGCCGCGGCACGGTCGCCGCCAACGTGATCAGCGGACTGCGTTTCCGCGGTGTAAGCCGCCGGGAAGCGCATATCCGCGCACGGCCGTGGATCGAGGCGCTCGGCATCGAGCCCCTCGCCGGCCGGGATGCCCGCAGCCTGTCCATAGGCGAGGCTCAGCGGGTCAGCCTCACCCGCGCGCTCGCCGCCGGCCCTCGGGTGCTCCTGCTCGACGAGCCGTTCAGCGGGTTGGACAGCACCACCCGCGCCGACCTGCTCGCCGACCTGCGCGCCGCGCTGACCGGGCAGCCCACCGCCACGATCCTGGTCACCCACGACCGGCAGGAGGCCCTCGCCCTGGCCGAGGACACCGCGCTGCTGATCGACGGCCGGATCCGCCAGCACGGCCCGACCGCCGAGGTGCTGGACCACCCCGACGACGCCGGCACGGCCCGGCTGCTCGGTTACACCAACCTCCTCCCGCCGGCTCTCACCGGCCGGACGCACACCCTCGTGGCGCGACCCGAGCACACCCACCTCGTCCTCGACCTGCCGGCGGCCGACCCGACCCTCGCCCCGCCCCTCGACCCGCCCCTCGACCCGTCGGACCACATCGATGACGTGCGGCCGGTGATCGGGACGCTGCGCCGGACAGTCGCGCTCGGCGTCGCCACCCGTGTCGACGTCGACACCCCCACCGGCCCGCTGACCTGCCTGCACCCCGGTGACCTGCTCGCCGCCAAGCTCCCCCCGGTCGGCAGCGAGGTTCGTGTCAGGATCCGGCAGGCGCGGCCGTTGATCAGGGCTGACGAGCACCACCGGCACGACAAACCCTGTCGCACGTGACCTTTCGGCTGCTGTCGAAACATGTGATCCCTAGGCTCCATGCCGTGAAAGCAGCACACCCCGGTGCCAGGTCCCGTGAGTGGTTCGAAGATGCGCGGACGTCGCCTGCCGCCGGGCCGGGCTCTGACGCCCTCGCCAAGGGAGGACCCGGCGTGACGACGGGACAGATGATCGTCACCTTCGTGGCGGGCGTCGGTGCCGGCACTGAGCTCCACGGTATTGCGCACCCTCATCGTGGTGGTCGGCACCGCGGCCGTCGTTCAGCTGCTGTACCGGTGACGCGCAGGGGTGGCCGGCATCGAGTAGCACTAACAAAGGGATAGGGAGCAGGAAAAAGGCGTCGATTACCGTTTGCGGCCCTGCGGTGAACGGAAGACAAACCCCCGGAAGAATGGTCCGCCGGACGTTCTCGTCGCGGTATGTGCCCGGGGGATAATATGCCCAAGTTTCACAATATTGTCTGGTTTCTTGCGGTCGGCGCCGCGCTGACCGGTGGGGCCATGCCCGTGGGCACTCCCGCCGTCACGAGCCCTCCCGCGCAGGATGTGCCGGTCAAGGCGGCGCCGGGTGATCGGACCGCCGCGGCGATGCGGGCGTACCTGCGGGATCTGGCCCTGAACAACCGGTTCACCGGGGCGGTGCTGGTGGTGCGGCGTGGGGAGGTGCTGGTGCGGGCCGCCGCCGGTGCGGCGGACGCGGAGAGGCGCATCCCCAACCGGCCGGACACGGTCTTCCGGATCGCCTCGGTCACCAAGCAGTTCACCTCGATGATCATGCTGAAGC
>NZ_BSRQ01000008.1:173126-384697 GCF_030268685.1 Microtetraspora sp. NBRC 13810 | reverse complement strand
GTTGCAGGGTGCGCACCACTGGCCCGACGCCTGGACCGCCCGCCTGGCCGTGTTCCGGTGGATCACCCGCTACAACACGGTCCGACGGCACTCCCGCCTCGGCCAACTCAGCCCGATCGCCTACGAGGCGATGGCAGATAGTCTGAGGCCTGCCGCCTGAAATCGGTGTTCGCGTTCATGGGGGAAGCCCCGTACCAGGCGATCATAAACGGCACCGACCTGATGATCGAGAATCGCACCCTGCCACTGACCAATCTCTCCGGCACCCGGCAGGAGCATCACAAGCTACGCGAATGGGTCTGGCTGCAATACCTCGCGGACGGCATCCGCACCTTGGCACTCGCCGACCGCTGGGACGAGGCAGTCACGCACGCCAAAGCCCACCAAGGCATCGGCCTGCACCTCATGGAAGGACGACAGGCCGCGATTATCGCTCACTGTCTGCGCGGCATGCCATGGGCAGCACGCTCCGTACTGGAGGAGAGCACAACCACAGAACCGTGGGAGCAACAGGTCGTCCCTTGCCTCCGCGTGATGTGCGCCGAGCCGAGAGGAACAGCGGCAAACCAGAACAATAAGGAGATGATCGAACACTTCCTCGAGCATCAGCCACTCCCCGGCTACGCGGTCTTTCGGGCCCGGCTCGGATTGACCGTGGCCACCCTCGCCAGCAACACCGATATCACTGCGGCCAATCACGTTCACGCCCAGGTGACCACGGAGGTGATCGAGTCCGGCGACGGATACGCCGCACGCGACGCTCTCACCCACCGCCCTCCGGGGAGCATGTCAGACGCGCACCGAGAGGCGCTGGCCAGTCTGGTGACGTCTTCTGGCTTGGGGGCGGGCAAGCTGCCAGCACCGTTGCTGAACACGCTGACCTGCTCGGCAAGGACCGCGACTGAGGCGTTGACCGCAGCTCTACAACCGAACCGACCGCACAGCCTCCTCGAAGACCAGCCCGGACCTTGATGTTCGCCCATACACCAAATGTTGATCAAGCCATGGTGGCGATGACTCGACCTGCGGGACTTCTTGCCTGCGGTGTTCCACAGTGACTCCGTCCTGATCACCACACGGAACGGACACCCTCACCATGGTCAGTCGCATCACTCTGGCGGCCACTACCCTCGCCGTCCTATCGGCGGCCTCTCCGGCATCCGCTGATGCTTCGGACGGCTGGTATGACGAGGCCGGCTGGGGCTCTGTCACCGTCTCGGCCGACCGCAAGCACATTAAGGTGTGCGATCTCAGCAACGACGGCCGAGCCATCCGGGTCGAGTACGCCACCTCCTACCTGCAAAAGTGGACCTTGGTCGACAGAAACGGCGCGCGATGGGGCTGCGGTGCCGATTCCACGTTCTTCAGCCGCATCACGGCCTTCAAGCTCTGTGAGGGCCGCACGTTCGGTTCCTGTCGCCCACCCGTCTGGATCTCCCGGTCCAGCGTGAGGTAACACCTTGACCGGAGTCGAGGTAGAGCACCAATCTCTCCAGCAGGGCCGCGCCGCCATGGCCCTGCCAGACCTGCTTCCCGCGGTCTCAGACGGGAACGACCCCACGCTCGCCGGAGGAGGCTCGGCGTTCACCACCTCCCCGGGCATGCGCAGGGCAATACTGCCCGCATGACAGATTCGGCCCCCTTCTCCCGCGTGAAGATCCGCACCGGCGGTCTCGTCTTCTGCGGCGAGGACATCGCCCTGATCCGCCGCGACCGACCGAACGGCTCTCACTACACGCCGCCCGGCGGCAACGTGAAGCCTGGGGAGGACCTGCTCGATGCTCTCCGTCGAGAACTCGCCGAGGAACTTCGGCTCGGCCTCGACGACGCGACCCCGCCCGAGCTCTGCTGGGTTCAAGATCAGATGGTGACCCGGCCGGGCCCCACAGCGCCGCCGCGCAAGATCCACATGATCTTCCGCTGCTACATCACGCCGAAGGTGCGGGCCCAGCTCGCCAGAGTAGAGTGGGACGAACTCCCGAGCGGCAATCTGGAACCGGGCATTATCGAGTGGGTGAACTACAGGAAAGCCAAGGATCTCCCGCTGTTCCCGCTAATCGGTTCCACCGTCAGCGCGCTGCCCAGGCCTGACGCCCCAGCCGGGTACCCTTTGCTCCCCTCGATCACGGACCAGAACTACACCTGGGTGTGAGACGTCGCGCAGCGCACTTCCGGGCCCGATCGCCAGGATCGCCTGGAAGGCTCCCACAGCTGGGGAGCTCGGCACCGACGGTTCCCCGCCCGCAAGAAGCCGTTCCTATCCTCGCCGCGCGGCACAGGGACAGACGGCGGAGTCTCAGCTCATACACCAGCCCGAGTCACACCCTAGATCGGCGCTTTCAGATGCCTTCGGCGCCTCCTGGACGGCACAACTGAGCGGGGTGAATCGCCCTGGGTTCGGTGGAGACCTCCATCAAACCCGGCGCGGTTCACACGCACGATCGACGACGCGAGCCCTTCGAAGGTTGCACACGCTATGCCTGAGGGGACCATTCATCCGCGAAGGTCTCCATCTGATTGAGCACAAGTTCCGTGGCGGTGGGCTCCAGGTCCGGCGGGTAGCCGTGCTTGGCGAGGAGGCGCTTGATGGTGGAACGGAGCTTTGCGCGGACGTCGTCGCGAGATACCCAGTCGGTGGTGATGTCGCGCTTCATCGCCTTTACCAAGTCGCGGGCGATATCGGCGAGCACGCCCTCGCCCATCACATTGACGGCCGACTCGTTCTGCGAGACCGCGTCGTAGAAGGCAAGCTCATCGGGGTTCAATACCGGGACGAACCGCTTGCCGCGGTCAGCGTCGGCGGAGACCTCGCGCGCCATCTCGACCAGCTCCGCGATGATCTGCGCGGCGGTCAGGTGCTGATTGGTGTACTTCCTCATCAATGCGATGAGGCGATCGGAAAAGCTCTGCTGACGCACCACGTTGTGCTTGGTGACCTTGCGCATCTCCTGCTCGATGAGCCGGCGCAGTGCCTCGATCGCGAGTTGCGGATGTTTGGCGTTCTTCATCTTGGCCAGGAACGCCTCGTCCAGGTGCGCCAGGTTCGGCCGCGGCATCCCCGCGGCCTCGAAGAGGTCGGTCACCCCGCCGGCCTCTACGGCACCAGCGGTCAGCTGTCGCAAGTAGAGTTCCACGTCGGCGGGCACAGGTTGGCCACTAGCCTGCCGCTCGGCGGCGTCGTACTTGGCCATCCAGACGCGAATCTCGGCGAAAAAGGCGATGTCGTCGCGGAACTCATTGAGTTCGCCGCTGCTGGAGCAGAGCGCCCAGAAACGCGCCAGCCTTGAGGACTCCCTGCGGAACCGTTCTCTGAGCGTCGGATCTTTAGGGTCCTCGACCTGGTTGCCAGGGGTAAGGGGATCACGTAGGTAGTTGACCGCGCCCAGCACGGTGTCCCGGTATGCGTGAGGGGTCTTCGCCGCCAGCCCCACCCGCCAAGCGTAGCCAGCGAGAATCGTGTCACCGAGGACGTTGACGAGATCGCGCACCTTGATGATCGCGTCGTCCAGGTCCCGACGGAGCGGCTTGGTCTCGTTGCCGCGGGTGGTGTACTTCTCCAGCGCCGCGTAAAGGTCGTCGGTGATCGGGGCGTACCCGACGAGAAGTCCATCCTGCTTGTTGCGGAATGTCCGGTTGACGCGAGCGAGTGTTTGCATAAGCAGCGCGCCACGCATCGGCCGGTCCAGGTAGAGGGTGTGTAGTGAAGGCGCGTCGAACCCGGTAAGTAGCATGTCCTTGACGATGATCAACTCGAGCTCATCATCGACGTTCTTCATGCGGTTCTTGATGGCCTTTTGTGCCGAAGGCTTACGGACGTGCTCCTTGATGAGACCCGTGTCGCTGGGATCACCACTGAAGACCACCTTGATCTTGCCTTCGCTCGGCGCTTTCGAGTGCCAGTCCGGCTTTAAGGCGATAATTTGCTCGTATAGCTTGGCGCAGATCTCCCTCGTAGCGCACACGATCATCCCTTTGCCGGGACTGTCGATGAACGGGCGCATCTCCTGCGACCGCGCTTCCCAGTGCGTGACGATGTCGGCCGCCAGCTCCTCGATGCGGTCCGGTGCACCGTACATGACGTTCATCGCCGCGACGGCCTGCTGGATCCGTTCACGTTCGGCGTCATCCAGCCCGGTGGTGACCCTGTCGGCTTCCTCGTCGAGGTTCTCCGCGTCGACACCCTCGGCGAGGCTAAGTGGGATGTGGCGGCTTTGGTAGTAGACCGGAACGGTCGCACCATCGTCTACAGCACGAGTCAGGTCATAAACGTCGATGTAGTCGCCGAACACCTTGCGAGTGTCGCGATCGGTATCGGAGATCGGTGTCCCGGTGAAGGCGATCATCGTGGCGTAGGGCAAGGCATCGCGTAGGTGGCGGGCATATCCGCGGAGATTGTCGTAGTGGCTGCGGTGCGCCTCATCAACGATGACGATGATGTTCCGCCGCTCGGACAGGACCGGATGCCGGTCGCCGCGGTCCTTCTCCTCCTTGGTGCGGCCGAACTTCTGCAGTGTGGTGAAGTAGATCCCGCCGGTGGTCCGGTTCGACAACTCTGTTCGCAGTTCCTCGCGGGTGGTCACCTGCCGGGGCTTTTCCGGGAGCAGCTCGCTGGCTACAAACCCGTCGAAGAGTTGATCGTCTAGTTCTGTCCGGTCAGTCAGGACGACGATCGTCGGGTTGCCGAGGCTTGGGTGCCGCATTGCCTGCGCGGCGTAGAGTTCCATCTCTAGCGACTTACCGGAGCCCTGGGTGTGCCAGATGACTCCGGCCATCCCATGGCTGCGGACCGCCTCGATCGTCTTGTCGATGGCCTTGGACACCGCGAAGTACTGGTGCGGCTTCGCGATCCGCTTGAGCAGTCCTTCGTCGGTTTGGGCGAAGGCCACGTAGCCGCCGAGCAGCTCGATGAACCGCCGTTGTTCGAACAGCCCGTGCAGGGTCAGGTTGAACTCCGAATCGGCCCAGTGAGTGGCAGGTTGTGAAACCGGCTCGCCGTCCTCGTTCACATTCCAGGGCGCGAAGTGGTTGAACGGCGTGAACACAGTACCGTATTTGGCCTCCACCCCGTCGCTGATCAGGCATAGGACATTGCAGCGGAACGCACGGGGAAGCTCCTCCAAATAAGTCACCAGCTGGGCATGCGCGGCTTCTGGAGTAGCCTGCTTGTCGCTGGCTTTCTTCAACTCGACGATGCCAACGGGCAACCCGTTGAGGTAGAGCACTATGTCGAACCTGCGGTTAGCCTCGCCTTCGACAATGCGGACCTGCTGCACGGCGAGAAAATCGTTATTGTATGGCTGAAGCCGATCGATCAAGTGGATAGTAGGATTCCGCTCTGCCCCAGCGGCGTCGGTGTAGACGACGCTCCGCACGCCTTTGGTCAGATACTCGTGGACCCGGCGGTTCTCGGCCTTGGCATCGAGGGATTTCGGGGTGAGCAGCAGGTCTACAATCTCATCGACCGCCGCCAGCGGCAGCTGTGGATTGATGCGCTTAATCTGGTTCCGTAGTCGTCCCGGGATGATCAGCTCGGCCCACGACTCACGCTCACCAGAGCCCGGTGCGATCCTCGTTCCATCGGTAGTCTCCCAGGCCAGTTCGGCCAGAGTTTCCAGGGCGAAGATTTCCCACTCGCGCTCATTGAGACCGCTCACCGCTCTTCCCCGATCAGTCCATTCGCCATCGAGCTTACACAAGCTATATCTACCGCACTCTTGCTCTTGCGCGCGAGGGTACGTACGTCACCCACCCAGCCAGTGCCGTCGAGCAACGCTAGACCGACAGATCTGAAGAACGCTTGTCGGTGAGCGAGATCCTCGTCCTCCTGCGCTCGAAGACCTATGAGTATCACTCCGGCTTCATCGGCCAGTGCGACGAGCGTGTGGAAGAGGGCTCGTCCGATCCCTTTACGACGATGTTTGGGATGAACATCGATCTCAGAGACGAATGCGTGTGGTGCAGGAATGCCGTTGGGATTGAGTTCATCGGCCAGGCCACGTGATTCCACGGTCCCGTCCAACCAACCGACCGTCTCCCCATCCCCCTGGACTGCGACCAATGTGACCGGATAGCAGGCGGGCAGCCCATCGAGTTCCAGAGCATCCGCCAGGTTCGCATGGTCAGGGCGACTGCTCCGCCAAACGTGCGCGATCCCCACCACATCTGCAGGCGTGGCACGACGAATAATGATCCCGCCCATTCGCCGCGAAGGCCCGTTCATACCGCATTCTCCACGACTTTCTCTGCCTCCCGGATTTGAACCTCTCCCGATATCAGCTTTGGCAGAAGTGTGTCGCGAAGTTCTGCGAGCGACTCGCTTTCGAGGTGACATTGAGATGCTGTTTTTTCCAGCGCGTCAAGCTTGGCCACAACTGCATGGGCCTCCGTTGATGCCGGAACCTCGATACGGAGAGACCGTATATCTCCGAGATTGAGATAGTCCGCCATGTCTGTTTGACTCTTAAGCGAGTGCGCTTGGGACCAAAAAGATTCACTTCGGAACCAAAAAAACAGAAACGCAGTGGTCAGTGGTCCAGATTGAAGTGGTCGAAAGTAGCACAGTTGCGGACTGTAAACAAACTCAGGACTGTCTCGTCGGATTACGGCGACTCTTCCGACCGTTCCCTTGGTGGTCAGAACGACATCTCCTGGTTTGGAAAGCTTGGCACCCATGGCGGGTAGATAATGATCACTTACGTAGTCTTCGAGCGCGGCATCTATCCATCCGTCGCGAACCTCCGCGACACGTAGAATCGGCAGACCAGGACGTCCATGCTCCGCCCGTTTTGTTCTGTAGCCATCGCCGAACGCAAGCATTCCCTCGGAAGCAAGATCGCTAATACGCATTGCTCGCCAAGATACGCTGCTCTCCTTGAGAAGTGCATCTCCAAGTTGACGGGCGTTGTGAGCAATACGACCGTTGGCGGCGATCTTATTGTCGAGCGCCCCAAGCAATGCGGCTATGGCCTTTTGCGTGTGCCGTGGAGGCAGTAGAACAGGAACTGCGGAAAGGATTCTGGTGTTCAGATTAGGCATGGTCGCGCCAACGGCATGGCGGACAATCCACTCTCGCACGTTCGGATGTCCGAGGTAGTACGAGATGAATGGCGCCTCGGCCGAATCTCCTAGGCGCACCCGAAGGCATCCTGTTCCGCACAGCCAGCCATCCTCGGATGGGCGGACTAGTGCGCGGCGCTCAACGTCGCCTCGTCGTGAATATACTATGTCGCCGTCCCGCAATAGATAGCGGGAAAGGCGAGCGGCATCCTCAGTGGTTATTCGAGCGATACCATCCTCAATAATTATATTATCGCCAATATTTTGTGGCATCACACTGGGGATTCCGAAAGGAACGTAGTCAGAGGCGTGCAACTGACTGCCGAAGGGCCCTGTCTGGATATTTCCTCCGCCTGCTGCACAAAGCTCGCCCAGCGTCGTGGTGATCCAATCTTGGAGGTGGCTCTCGACGACCCGCTCAGACATCGAGTCTCCCCAACTGCTCGCGGACGACCCGCTCGAGGCGACTGGACTCTTCAAACTGGGTGTACAGCTCCTGAGCTAGGCGATCGATCTTGTCCCCAAGGGGTTCATCGTCGATGTCGTTGACTTCCGCGGCGCCGACATAGCGGCCCGGGCTGAGGACGTGGTCGTGTTTGCGGATCTCGTCGAGGTCCGCGCTGTAGCAGAAGCCGGGGTCGTCAGCGTAGACGAAGCCCGCCTGACGAGCGGAAGCCGTACCTCGCCAGGCGAGATAGGACCCGGCGATGTTGTCAATGTCCTCCTTGGTGAGAACGCGCTCAGTCCGGTCGACCATGGTGCCCATGTAGCGGGCGTCGATGAAGAGCACCTGGCCTGAGCGGTCAATGAGCCCGCTGCGGGCGGACTTATCCTTGCTGAAGAACCAGAGGCAGGCAGGGATCTGGGTAGTGCGGAACAGCTGAGGCGGCAGGGCGATCACGCAAGAAACTAGGTCGGCCTCAACCAGGGCAGCTCGGATCTCTCCTTCACCAGACTGTCGGGAGGACATGGAACCGTTGGCCATGACCACGCCAGCTGTGCCTCGCACACCGAGTTTGGAGATGATGTGCTGCATCCAGGCGAAGTTGGCGTTTCCAGCTGGCGGCACGCCGTACCGCCACCTTGGGTCGTCTGTCCTGCGGTGCCAGTCCGACATGTTGAAGGGCGGGTTGGCGAGGATGAAGTCGGCCTTCAGGTCGGGGTGCTTGTCCTCGTAGAAGGTGTCCGCCCACTTGGCGGAAAGGTCGCCCGCGATGCCGTGGATGGCGAGGTTCATCTTGGCCAGACGCCAGGTGCGCTCGTTGGCCTCCTGGCCGTAGGCGGCGATGTCGTCGCGGCGGCCTCGGTGGGCTAGGACGAATTTCTCGGCTTGGACGAACATGCCGCCCGAGCCGCAACAGGGATCGTAGACACGGCCTTTATAGGGTTCCAGCACTTCAACCAAAAGCTTGACCACGCTGGCTGGGGTGTAGAACTCGCCGCCGCGTTTGCCTTCGGCGCGGGCGAACTTTTCCAGGAAGTATTCGTAGACCTCGCCGAGCACGTCACGTGCGGACTTGCCATCGTGGCCGGTAAAGCGCGCGTCGCTGATCAGGTCGACCAGTTCGCCGAGTCGGCGCTGGTCGACGTTGTCTCGGTTGAAGATTTTAGGTAGGACACCGGTGAGTTCGATGTTCGCCCTCATGATGGCGTCCATCGCCTGGTCGATCAGCTCGCCGATATTCCCTGTCTTGGCCTGGGCGGCAAGGGCATCCCAGCGGGCGTTCTCAGGCACCCAGAAGATCTCTTCGCGTTTGTACTCGTCTCGGTCCTCAAGGAACGACTCCAGTCGCGACTCGGGCACTCCGTCGGCCAGGGCTTCTTTGCGAATCTGCTCGCGCCGCTCAGCGAAGGCGTCCGAGACGTACTTGAGGAACACCAGGCCAAGCACGAAGTCCTTGTACTGCGCAGCATCCATGGAACCGCGGAGCTTGTCGGCGGACTTCCAAAGAATCTCGTGCAGTTCGCTCATGGTTTGTGCACCGGGCATCCCGGGCAGCCCCATCTGACCGTTGCTGCGCTTACGCGGGGGCATCAATCTCCTTATCAATCGTCGGCGAAGAAGCTATGGCGTTCAGAGTAAGAGTTCCGGCCCCGAGGCCGGCAACGGTGAGCCCGGCTAGTTCATCCAGCATGTTGAGCTCCTCGCGCACGATACGTCGGCGCTCGTCCAGAACGGCCAGCAGCCGGTCGAGCCTGGCGACGAGGTCAGGCTGAAGCTGGGGCACACGGTGCTCCTCGAGCCGTCGGGCGAGTCGCAAGCTGCCAGCCACTCGGATGCTCGCGTTGTCGGCGAGGAGTGCAGCAAGGACACGCGGGGTGAAGTGGTCGCGTCCAGTATCAGAGATGCGCAGGATCCGTGCGGGGAACTCCACCAATGAACGCCCTTCATGATCAACCATCACCCCGAACTCGATCGCGGTCGTCACGATAACGTCGCCTGGCTGGGTGAGCTGTGCCCGAGGGTAATGCTTGGTGAGCGTCAGGATGTCAATCATCCGCGCGCCGACCCTGCGGCGACCGAGGATTTCGAACGCACCAAGCACCGGGTAGTTCCCGGTCACGCCGAGATGCTCCGCTTCCACGCGGCTACCCTTCCGCAGTTGCATCTGCCCGTCTCGGGTCAGCTTGCCGAGCGTGACCATAGGGACGCTGCGACCGGCGCTCACTGCCAGACCACTGTTGATCGGCGAGCCGCCGAGGTAGGCGCGGACGCCGGACCAGTAGAGCTCGCGTTCAAGCTCGTTCGTGCGGGCAATCGTGTCGGCAGGCGTTGTCGTGGAAGCCTGGATCGTGGTTGCGGGGCGGGCGACGAGAGGTTTGGGAGTAGCGGTGAGGTCGTCAATGCTCACCTGGACCGCGAAGCGCCGTGCATGCTCCTGCGGCATGAAGCCTGGCCGACGCCATGTCACCACGTCTTCGATCAGGGCATCGACGACATCGGCGGTAAGCGAGTGTTCGGATACGTCTGCCAGCAGTACGCGACGCTGCCAACGCGGATCGGGCTCCGCGCTGAGCACCCAGATGGCCGTCTGATAGCCCGGCCGGTAGGGCACCAGTCCTCCCGGCAACCGGATCACAGCTTCGACCATGCCGGTCTTGAGCAGATCGGCGCGTCTGCGTTCCTCCGCCGAGAATGGTTTCAGTTCGCCGGTCAGAATGTCCGCCGGCCCCAGGATCACGGCGGTCTTGCCAGTCGCCAACCGTACGGAGATGTCGTCCATCCAGGCGATTGTTTGAAGCGCGGAACGCTCCTCGACTGGCCTGTAGGGCACCTGAGTAAGGATGACGTCGGGGTCACCGGTCTCGTCGGGCAGTTGGGCGCCGACGCGGATGTCCAGATCCATCAGGGGGATCTCGTTAACGGCCAGCCGTCGACGTGTCAGCCGTACTAGATAGGGGTCAATTTCGGCAGCGGTGAACATCGGGGAGTCGTCTCGCAACAGCCGTGCAGCGGCGGCGAGGAAATCACCTGGTCCGGCTGCGAGGTCGGTCACCAGCACAGAACCGCCGGTGTCTCGCGCCTTCTCGCTCACGCCGCTTACTCCGGCGATCAGTCGGGCGAGCTCGGGCACGACGGCGGAGGCGTATAGCCCGGAGGCATCGAACCTGCGACGCTTGACAAGCAGCCGCTCGAAGGCGTTGGCACCGCCGTATGCGGCCTCGACAAGATCGTCAACGACTCCGGCCAACCAGCTGCAGCCGACAGGGATCGCGTTGATCTCCGAACGCAGGAGCTCGTCTTCGTAGTCCGCCCGAGCTGCGCGGTCCTGTAATCCGCTCAGGGGGTCGTCGGTGCCGTCGGCCAGGGGTTCGTCGCCTTCAAGGGACCGCAGGCAAATCAGGGCTGTGACGGCGGCGATCAAGTCCTTGCCGGGCAGCGCCTCTCCGAGCCGGGCGAGCGTGTAAAAGCTAAGATCCTCTTCCGCCTGGTGCCGTTCGAGGCGCCCGGTCGCGGCCAGCCATTCGGCAATCTCGCGTGCATCGAAGAATGGCTGGCCGGTATCGGCGCTCACCGGTCGAGGGAAGTCGGAGTGCCTGCGCCGCCAAGTGGTGACCACCGGGCGCTTCACGTCGGCCATCTCCGCGATCTCTGCCATCGACATCAGCGGGACTGAAGCACCCACCTGGCCACCCCCTGTCTCTCTTGATCCGGACTCTACTCCAAGATCGACAAATTTCTTCTTGGCGGCACGCGATAACCCCTCTTATCAGTGTCATGCCTGCTGTTATGCCCTCGTTGGTCGTTATCGAGCAGCACCGTTCTTCACAGCACTCCCTGGTGCCGCGGCCCAACGTCCGGCACCTTCCGCGAGAAGGAGCACATCGATGACCAACACCACCACCAAGCGCACCCTGTACCGCCTCAAGGGCGTGGACCCCACCGTCGAGGCCATGTGCGACGCCCTCGACATGGCCCAGCTGATTTCGATCAGCGCCGATCTCGAAATCCTGACCAACGAGCTCGGCGTGCCCGCGATCATGATCGATGGCGTATTCGCCAAGGCCGAGGCGAGCTGGTACCCCGATCTGCGGCGCACCAGCCACCGCTGGGTCTCCCGCCCCAGCATCAACCCCGCATCGCTGCTCATGTTCGCCCTGGGCAACGAGGTGTACGCCATCGGCTACGGGCTCGGCCACCACCTCATCGCCGATCGCCTGAAGGACAAGCGCTTCGGGCTGCGCTTCGCCATCCGACAGGTCAACCCCGCCGAGATCAACGACCTGGTCCGGCAGACGCCCGGCAGCGGGAAGACCGACATCACGGTGGTTCCCGGCGGGGCGTCCGTGCGGACCTTCGGGATCGAGGAGCACGCGCAGATTGTCCGCACGATCGGTGGCCGGCTCAGTGGTGTGAAGCTCACCGTCTCCTCGCGGAGCCGGGCGCGCGTCTCCAGTGCTCACGGTGGCGTCGGGCTCCGGCTGCACCTCGGAGTCGACGGCCCGGACCTCCTCTCCGACGTCCGGGAAATCTCACGGGTCTGCCGCGAGGAACGCCCGCACCCGGACCTGGAGTTCGTCGAGTACATCACAGAGATCACCGACACGAACCTCATCGCCAGGCTGGAGGAGGCCCTGGACGACCTCCTCAGTGGGCCCGACGAGGGCCGGGTGACGGGAGCCGTTCCGAAGGGCCGTTGGGACCACTACCTGGCCGCTCGTGCCTTTCAGATCCGGGTCAACAGCCGGCAGGGAAAGGTGAGCGACACCTTCAACCTCCCCTATCTACTTGACCGGGCGCGCGTGCAGCGGGCTGGCGCCAGGGTGGAGGCCCTGCGCGCGGGCAAGGTCGTTCTCTATGAGGACAGCCGCGCGCGCAGCGACGACGTGATCTGGTGCTCGACTGCTCTGCGGTGGGTGGAGGCCGACGTGGCGCTGGGCGACCGGCGGTTCTTCCTGCTCGACGAGGACTGGTACAAGATCGGTCCCGCCTACCTCGCCACGGTCCGCGACCATGTGGAGAGGCTGATCGTCTCCTCGGCTACGGAGAACCTGCCCGCGTGGGACCTCGCGCACGATGAGCACCGCTTCTGCGAGGACATCGAGAACTCGGGTCGCGGCTTTCTCTGCATGGACAAGAAGCTCGTGAAGACCCGGCTGCACCGGGGCAACGGCGTGGAGATCTGCGACGTGCTCTACTCCGACGGCACGCTGATGATGGCCAAGCGCGCGTACCGGGCCGGTGCGCTCAGCCACCTGCTCAAGCAGGTGCTCGTGGCGGTCCAGGCTCTTCAGCACGACCCTGAGGCCGTGGCCGGGTTTCGGGAGAAGGTGGCGCAGGCTCCCGGCGGGTGGAACCTGCCCGAGGGCTTCCAGCCCAAGAAGGTGGTGCTGGCGATCCTTTTGAAGGACGGTACCGAGCTCACCGCCGACACGCTCTTTCCCTTCGCGCAGGTCGCCCTCCTGCACACCGCCACTGTCCTCCGGGCTTGGGGAGTCACGATCGAGGTCGTCGGTGTCCGCGGCCGCCCGTGCACATGTGACGGGTAGAGCCCGCGGAGCTTGCTCTCCCACCCCGCGCTATTTCCCAAACGGCGTGCTGTTGATCGAGGGCTTCGTAGCCCTCAGCACCGTTCGAAGGAGACGGGTTCGGGTGAACGACAAGATCTGGGTTGTGATCGTGATCGGTCCGCTCTCGATCATTGTGGGGCTGGTCGGCGGCATCCTGCGGAGCATCGGGGGGAACCGCGTTCCCGCAGCGATCCAGGGAGGAGCCGTGGCATTCGGCGCCACGATGACATTGGGTCTTCTGGTGGCGAGCTCACTGGGGGTCCTGTGACTGGCACGCGTTCCGATGCGGCCGAGTCCCACAAGCTGACCAAGGTGTGGGACGCGGTCGACGGGCTGACCAGTTTGGCCTCCCCGTCGGTCGCGTACCACCTGGCACTCCGCGTGTTCTTCGTACGAGGCATGGAAGAGCAGCAGAATGCGGAACCGCTCAGCCATGGCCGACGTGGGAGAGCCTGATCACCCGTGCGGGCGTTCAAGGAGCGGGACAGGCGCTGGCGCAGCTGGTTTCAGAGGTGCGGCTGCTGGAGAACGATCGGCACGACGGGTCCCAGCCAGCGAAAGACATCTTTCTGCCGAGCCTGTCCCCCGCAGCCGACCAGCAGTTGCTGGCGCTCGTCCTTGCGCTGGACCTGGTGGATAGCCCTCACGACCTGTTCGAAGACTGTTTGGAGCGGTTCTCGACCCGGCATGGAATACGCGGCGAGTACTACACACCCAGCGGGATCGTCCAGCTTATGGCGAGCATGCTCATGCCGCTGGAGGGCGATCGGATTCTGTCCCCCAGCTCGATCATCAAGTTCCTGGCCTGCTGCGCAACCCACGACCCGGTCGGATGCTCGGTGACACCAAGGACGTGGACCCGGCGGGTACTGGTCTCCATGACGACCGGGCAATACAGGCGTTTGAACAGCATGGTGTCGCAGTGGAAGAAGTCGCACGCCAGGATCCCCCGTGGCTTGAGCACGTATGAACTCGCTCCAGGTCGGTCCCGCGCGTCGCGGTACGGGGTCGATGCCGGCCTTCTTCAAGATGAGCCACACCGTGGAGGCTCCCACCCGGTAGCCCGGAGCGGCGAGTTCTCCGGCGATCCGCCGGTATCCCCACAGCGGGTTCTCCCGGGCCAGACGAAGTGCCAAGGTCCGGATGGAGGCGCGGGTGGGAGGCCGCCCCTGGGCGCGGCGTTTGATGTCCAGCGCCGCCGTACGAGATCGGCGTGCCAGCGCAGCAGCGTGCCCGGCGTCACGAACAACCGCCGCCGACCGGCTGGAGAAAGCAGCCGCGCCAGCGCGCTGATCACCGCACAATCCGCCCACGACGGCCGGGGCCTTGCCACCTGCCGACGCAACACCGCGAGCTGATGACGCAAGAGGAGGATCTCCGCGTCCTTCGACCTCTGTGAGCGAGCCAGCAGCACCACCCAACCCGCGAGTTGAACGAAGATCAGATAGAGCAGCCGCAGCGCCATGGACAGCGATCATGCCTGCAAGAACGGGAACGCCAAACCCGAGGTCAGCCCCAACGGCCGAGTTTCGGGCACACACACGCCGCCACCGGTCTCAGCCGCTTCGCGGTGCGGGTGCCGATTCATCATCTGGCTCGGTCAAGACCCGTGCCAGGTAATCCACTCGCGCCCAGCTCGCCACACTGATCCGCGACCCAGATCCGCGACCTCTGGACAAAAATGCGTCAAATCAGACGATTAGTGCTTCTTTGCGCTATATCGAAAATTCGACGACGGAAATCGTTGAAGAGGGGATTCGGTTAGGATGATCGCGCCACCAGCACTGTGGCAGAGGGCCGAGGAGTGATGATGGAGCTCGTCAACAATCGCTTCGTAATCATCACCGGTGAGCCGCCTCGAGTTGGTGGGGCATCCTCGGAGATCCGCAAGGCGTTGGATAGCCACGACGGCTCACATGTAGCCATAAAGCTGCTCCACGCCGATGGCGAGGACGAAACCATCAGGCAGTTCTTCGAGCGTGAGAGCAGGACCCTCCGGTCGTTGACCCACCCGCATATCGTGCGTCTGATCGAGGCAGGCTGGGACCAGGTCCGCGGACGCTACTACCTGGCGCTGGAGTGGGCCGAGCACACTTGGTCTGACGCGCTAGCGCAAGAGGGCCGCCAGGGGTGGCGGGACTTCTTCTCACGGGTCGGGATACCGCTGGCCAGCGCGCTGGCGCACGCACATCTGAAGAACATCGAACATCGCGATATCAAGCCCAGCAACATCTTGATCACTTCTGAGGCGAGTGTCAAACTCGCAGACTTCGGGATCGCCAAGCTCCTCGATGTGGTCGCCGGGGCCGACGGTGGACCGACGATGGCAAGGTTCGGATCTGGGGTGTACACGCCTCCAGAACCGGAGGCACTCCTGCCCTTCGTGCGCGATGTGTTCAGCTTCGGTGTCGTTGCGATTACCTCGATGGCCGAGACTCGGCCCGTCGTCCACGCCGAGCTGCTGCCCGCCCTGGAGCGGCTGGAACTGCCCGCTGAGGTGCGCCAGGTACTGCGCGCATGCGTGGACACCGATCCGCGTGCCCGACCACTCAACGGTGCGGTACTGGAAATCCAATTGCAGGCGTCGCTGGGGGCCGCTGGGGCCAGGGTGGCGCGCCATACCAACACCGTGTGGTTGAAGATGACCCAGAGCGCTGCCAGCAAGATCCTGGAGTGGGCTGCGGGGTCGCCGGATGTAGCCATGGCCGAAGCCGAGGTCATGGAAGACCTGGCAGAGGAGTGCTTCGCCGAGTTCCGGAGCAATCGGGACACCGGGCTTTCTGACCGGCGTCGATTCCAACTGCTCGGGCAGAAGTACAGGCTCTCAGTGGTCGTCGACGAGCGCGAGCCGACCCGGTTGGTGGTCGTGGCGGCCGATCGGCCAGAGAGCGATTGGCGTGACCGTGCGCGCAACAGGGCGTGCTCAGTGGGTCAACTAGTGAGCTTCCGGTTCGGCGCCCACAAGCCGGTCGGCGCCGACCGAGGCCTGGACACGCTGGTGGAGGCGCTGGATGAGCACCAGGAACCTGCCGCGGGCCCCGAACAGGACCTAGGCGATCTGCTTGCCGGTTGGCGGCGACTGCTGGACGCCAAGGAGGAACTGGCCCGAGCCGGACGACAGCCGTTGGAGTTCACCGATCGACAGGAACGTGGTCGGCAGGTCGACTTCTTCTTAGCGCAGGCCACCGACCAGATGTTGGTCGGAGAGGAGTGGGAGGTTTTCGCCCCGAAACTCAACCGGGTCATCGGCCGCGGGGATGTTGTCGACCAGGGGCATGAACAGCTGACTCTGCGGTTCCGCCATGACATCCGTGACGTTCCCCCTACGGGCCGCTTGCTACCCTACCTGGGGCCGGACAAGGCCGCGCTGTCGCGGCAGCGCGAGGCACTGCAGCGAGTCTCGGCACGGGAATCGGCTAACCCACAGTTACACCGTGCGATCGCCGAACCATCGGAGCTGCCGTCCGGGGCATCTGCCGAGATCGGTTCATGGTTCCGGAAGGAACTGGACGACAGCAAACGCGCTGTCGTCCGGTCCGCGCTGGGCAGTAGCGAACTGCTTCTGGTGGAGGGGCCACCGGGAACCGGGAAGACTACCGTGATCGCCGAGATTGTTCAGCAGGTCCTGCGCCGCGACCCGCGCACCCGAATCCTGCTGGTCAGCCAAACCCACATCGCCATTGACAATGCCCTGCAGCACCTGGAGGAAGCCGGAGTCACCGGCACCGTCCGCCTCGGTCGACGCGACGATCCTCGAATTTCCGAGCAAGCTCATCCACTCCTGCTCGAACGTCAGATCAAGTCGTGGGTGGCCGGCATCCGCAGCAACGCTCAACGGCACATCGCCGCTCTCGCCGCCAGTCACGGCTTGGAGGAGCGACACCTGCGCGCCGCAGCGATCATGCAGGAACTAGCGGCCGTGCTGGGCGACATCCAGCACGTCCAGAGCCGGGCCGCCGAGCTGGCCACCCAGCGCACCGGTGCCAGCCCTCTGAACGACGACGCCGACGACGCCGTAGCGGCCCGCGGTCGGCTCGCCGAGCTAATTGAGGAACGCGATGAGCTGTTGGAGCAGGCCCGGCGCCACCTCGCCGGTGACCTGACCCTTGGCTCCGACCCCACCGCCGCGGATATCCGCCATGGAGTGGAGGCAGTAGTCGGAGGCTCCGTCACGAGCGAGCATCTGATGCAACTGCTGGAGCTGCAGACCGAGTGGCTGCACCGTATCGAGTCTGACCGCGGCATGATTGAGGCGTTCCTGCGCACCCGGACTGTCGTCGCCGGTACGGCCATTGGGTTCCTGGCACAGCGGGCGGTCGGCAACCTGGACTTCGACCTGTGCATCTTCGACGAGGCGTCCAAGGCCACCGCCACTGAGACACTCGTTCCCCTATCGCGGGCTCGCCGCGCCATCCTGGTCGGCGATACCCGGCAACTGCCTCCATTGGTCGAGGATCTGCTACGTGACAACCAGCTCATGGAGCAATACCAGCTATCGGAACCGCTAGTCACTACGACGCTGTTTCAACACTTGGCCGACCACCTCCCGGAGACCGCCAAGCACCTGCTGCGTGAGCAGTACCGGATGATCCCGCCGATCGGCAATCTGATCTCGGCATGCTTCTACGACAACAGGCTGGTCTCTCCGCGTACCGGCGCTCTACCCGGATACGACAAGTTCGGCAAGCCGGTGCTGTGGATCGACACCGCCCCACTCGGCTCGGCCCGCTTCGAACAGCCTGGCGGCGACAGCGGCACCAGCTATTCCAACCGCGCCGAAGCCCAGCAGGTCATCAAGCGGCTGCAAATCCTGGACGCAGCGGTGGGCCACAACTTGATCCAGCCTTCGGGCGGCCGACTGGAAGTGCTGCTGATCGCCCCTTACAGCCAGCAGGTCGAAGAGCTCCGGCGTCGGCTAGCGACCCTCAGCCCCACTCACCTGGACGTCCTAGCGCTCTCGGTCGACTCGGTCCAAGGACGCGAATGCGACCTGGCCATCTTTACCGTTACCCGCAGCAACCCCCACGGTCGACTGGGGTTCCTCGGTGACAAACACTGGCGCCGGATCAATGTGGCGCTCTCGCGCGCTCGCTACGGCTTGACCATCATCGGCGATGCCGGCGGCTGCCAGAAGACAACCGGGGCATTGAACAACGTGCTCACCTACATCCGTACCCACGGCGACGACTGCGAGATCCGAGATGCCGACCGCCCCTGAAGCCGACCACGACCTTGCACGCCTATACGGCGACAAGCAACCCGGCCGCATCTTGGTCGCCGTCACCGACGCCGCGCTACCAATCACCCCCGTCACCGCCGAGGTCCTGGCGCAGGAACGCAAGCCCTTGCCAGTGCTGGATGAGTTCGTCCTGCGCCTCGTCAAAAAGGGCGTCAACACCAGTTCCCAGATCAGCGCACTGCTCGGATTGCCCGAGGCCCTCGTCCATGACGCCTTGGCCGACCAATTCTCCCAGGGAACCCTCCGCTATGCCCGTCTCGGAGCCAAAATCCTGCAGCTCACTCCCGCCGGGGAGCGCATGGTCACCGAGGTCTCCGAGATCACCCCTATCCGGCGAGACCTCGACCTGTACTTCGACCGCCTGAGCTGGCGGCTGATCCCCTGCGACAAACGCGACCTGCTCAACCGGCACCAGGCCACCGACCATGGACTGATCATCCTTCCGGCGGATCCCGACTGGGTTATCAGCAAGGACGACGACATCACCCCCGCCGTCCTCAACAACCTGCTCAAACTGACCGGCGACGAAGGCGTCGAAGTCATCACCGTTAAGAAGATCCGCGAGGGCAAGCCCCGCTACCTACAGGTCAAACTTCTGATCTACGCTGACACCACCGGCACTGACATCGTGTTGAGCATGGTCGTCAACGACGAGCTCAGCAAGGTCCACGAACATGCCCTGGCCAGGCTAGACGCCGTCACCAAACTCAATATCCGCGTCGAGCAGCCAGCTGAGCACCCACCCCTGGACGCCGAGCTAGAACGCCAGCGCATCCCAGTCGAACCCACCAGCCCAGCGGAACTCTCCCCCTCGCCCCCTCGTGCGACCACGCCTGCGTCGCCGCCAGGGCCCGTACAGGCGCCACCACAGAATCCTGCCATGGCCGGTCCACCACCGACCTTGGAGGTGCGGGGGATCAGTGTGTTCGAGCATCCCGCCCTACTAAACACCGCACTTACCATTGCCACCACGCGGATCCTGCTCATCGTCCCCTGGGTGAGGCGCTCAGTAGTCAATACCGACTTCATCAGCAAGCTTGAGAGTCGATTGCGGCGTGGCGTCCGCGTCCACATTGCTCACGGCTACGAAGACGACTTGCCTGACCCTGATGCCGACCGGAAGCTGAAAAACCTTGCGCGTCGCTTTCCCGACAAGCTCACGTACACGCGGATAATCAACAATCATGCCAAAGTCTTCATTTTCGACAACATCTGGGTATCCACTAGCTTCAACTGGCTGTCCTTCCGCGGAGACTCCGACCGAACTTTTCGCAGAGAAGAAGGCACTCTCGTCCGTAGCCGCACCATAACGGATGCCCAGTACGATCATTTTGTTCAGGTCATCCAAGATGACGCCATCGGATAATCTGCGTGGCGGCGAGGTGGCCATCGGCCCTCATTGCGGCATCGAGGAATTCGAAGGCCAGCGCGCCTGTGGGAAAGCTCCATCCATGCAAGTCCGCGCCTGCCGATAATGCCTGTACCGCTTCAAAATTCGTCGCATCGACCTTGAGCTGAGGCTTCTCCGAAGCGGCTACGCGGTTCGACTGTACTCGTTGATCAGCCCGCCGAGCACCTTCTGGTGTTCGATCCGGCCTTCCAGCGGCATCACGGTCCGCTCGTCGTGATCAGGTGGCCGCTGCCGACGGGACTGCTGTGGTCGATGGCCGCTGTAGTAATCGGCATACTCGGTCAGCACCGACCGCAGGTGCCATTTATTGTAGATCAGCATGCAGTCGATGTACTCGGCCCGTACGGTACGGACCCATCGCTGGCGTAGCAGTTAGCCCGCGGCTTGCGCGGAGGAATCTTCACCGCCGCCACACCCGCGCCGGCGAAGACCGCGTCGAAGACACCAGTGAACTTGGTATCACGGTCACGGATGAGAAAGCGAAACGAGCCGATCCGCGTCCCGAGGTCCATCACCAGGCTGCGGGCCTGCTGGGCCGTGCAGGCACCGGTCGGGTTGGGCGGTCACGCCGAGGATGCCACACACCGGGTGGTGACTTCTATGACGAACAGCATGTATAGGTGCTTCAAGGAAGTCGTGTCGACATGGAAGAAGTCGACGGCCAGCAGGCCTTGCGCCTGGGCGCGCAGGAAGGTCCTCCACGAGGTGTCGGCGCTTCGTGGGGCCGGTCCCGCCCCTCCGGCTCCGCAGGATCCGGCGTCCGGTCGCCTCGTCGACCTGGTAGCCGAGCCGGCCAGTCCACCGTGCACCCGGCCTTCGAGATCTTTATCTCATGTTGCTCCTACTGTCCGTCTTCCACAGGCGACGAGATATCCGCTTCGATTTCTTCGACATCCTCGATGAGGTCGAGAGGCATGATGTATTGAGCAATCTGCTTGGCCACGGCGAGCGGCCAAGGCAGCGAGATAGAGTACTCGTAGTGCGGTGTGGCCCAGCGGAGGTCGTGGACGAGCGCAGCCCATTCTTCCGGATCATCACCGGGTTGGATCGCTACAACGGTGAGTTCGAGAGCGCGAGCGTTCCATACCATCGACTTGGTCGACGGGTTGACGAGCTGCCCTTTCCTCCACCGGGGGACAACTTTCGATGCGCTCTTGACGGCCTTGCTGGCGCTCCGAGGTTTTTCGCCGGTACTGAAGAAGACGCGGTTTTCGTCAGGCCAGCAACCTGGCGCATGGCCTTCTTCTTTGCTGTTGACGGCCCAGGCGTCGGGCACCTCATCGCGTTCGGTCGTGCGTAGCCGAACATGACGCAGCCCTGGGTAGCGGGTGATGTCCTGGGGTTGCTGGCCGAACTTGATGGTGTCTATGGCCATGTCGGTGTTGTTGAGGTGTGGCCAGCCCCATCTGAGATTTTGGGCGCTGGTGAGCAACAGCAGAGACGGGTACTGGCGGGCGACACTGCGGAGGACTTGCTCGAAGAAGCGGGTGATCTCTTCGGGCGTGCGCTTCTGGTCGGTGAGCATATGGTGCCGGCTGATCTCGTGCTGGGCTCGGTGCAGGGGCGCCCATCGGACGTTAGGGGCGCAAGCTTGTATGTGGCGTCCCGTGGGATCAATAAGGACAGCAACCGGGACTTGGCGGGTGATGCCTTCCCAGCGGCTGCGCTGGTTTTGGCGGATTAGCCAGAAGGCCAGGTAAGCCGGTCTTTCCTGGATGGTGGTCTTGTCCAGTTGGACGGGAAGGTCCGCGGTGCGGACTCCCAGTTGACGCAGGAGGTCGTACCAGCTGAATTGCATCTTCTCTAGACTGGAATCCGATGTGAGGGCTTCTTCGTCACCTTCGGATGGTGTCGGTTCAGGAGCTTCGGTGACACATTGGGCCAATCGACCGGTTCGGGACAAGCCGGCCTTGATGGCGAACTTGGGGTCGGAGGTCCGTTGTTTGCCGGCGTAGGACTTTCGGCCCTTGATTTCGACCAAAGAGATTGTGGGCACTTCGGCGTCGCCGAGTTCTTCGCCGATCTTGTCGATGCGGTTGTGAACAGCGGCCTGGAAACGATCTTTGTCGGTGATGGCGGTGCCGTTGGCCAGTCCGCCACCCCAGGCGCCGACGGGGCGCACGGTGAGGAGAACGGTGAGTTCGTCGGTGGTGACGGTTACGGGTTTGCCGGTGAGGCGATCGGTGTCCTCGGGCACCTCGATGCCGAGGAGTTTGGCAAGCGTGGCGCGGGCGTAGTTCTTGGTGTGTGTGGTGTCGTAGAAGATATCGATGCCCAGGGTGTCGCCGACGGTGTCTGCGATGGACTGCCGCAGTTGCGCGGCTTCCGAGGCAGCAAATTTGCTCTCCTTGAGCTTCTTGAGGTCCAGCACAGTCTTGGTCCCCTTGCGTAGGGGTTCAACGGGGACCAGTCGGTCGGCGAGGGTGTTGGCAGCCCAATTGACGATGGGGACTTTGTCCGCAAGCGACGTTCCCGGAGCGACGGGGTGGTCGAAGGGGTACATGCCGTTGCTGTAGACGAGGGCCGCGGCATTGGGTGCCGCAAGGTACTTGGCGGGCGTCTTCTTGAGCGCCTCGGGATCGGGCAGCTTGCCTTCCTCGGTGAGTCCTAGTTCCCGGAGGATCCTTCCGATCTTGCCGCCAGCCCAGCGGGCCGAGTACTCGAAGCCATCGTCTGTCTCGGGTGCTTCCTTCTTCCAGGATTCAATGGATGCGACAAGGAAGCTGCGAGATTGGTTTAGCCCAGGCAGCCAAGGGAGGGAGGGCAGCATGTAGACGCTATGCCCGTGACTGAAGCTCAGTTTGGCTTCCTTGTGGGCCCACCTGCGTGTTCCCACCGAGAGATTAACCAGGGGCTGCGAGCCGAAGGCCCGGCTCTGAGCCGTGATGTTGATCATGTACGACAGTGGCCGCTGGGGCATGCGATGTGGGGGCCAGTTCATGACGCACGCGCCCTCTTCGGAGGGGGTGCGGCGGAACCGTGAGATCACCTGCTCGACTTCGGTCGACTCGTCGTCGGGATCCGCATCGGGGTTCTTCGGCATCAGATGAACGTGCTGGAGGTTCGGCGCGCTCAGCTCGGCGGCAATGACGTGAGGCAGAAGACGGTAGAGCTCATCCGAGCGGATCCGGTCATCGGTGTCGGAGGTCAACTTGGTGAAGTCGACGTCCAGCGGGGTCCAAGCCAGGTCGGAATGGTGCAACTTACCCAGTATCGCGTCAGCCTTGCCGGGGTGGCTTGCGATAGCACGGACCCAGGTGGCGATGATGAGGAACAGCGATTCGGTGTCCACCTCGACGTCGCTGTAGATCCACGGTGCGTTCTCGCCGATCGTCGCGCGGGTGGCGACCGTGATGACGTCGGGTACGAGGGCACTGATGACGTCGTTGAGCAGCGCGATCGGGATGGAGCGGATCTCCTCGCCGTTGCGTCGTGGTTTGGCCAGGGTGGTCAGCGGCTTCTTCCACGCCTCGGGGAAGCGCAGCAGGTACAGGCGGCGTTCCCAGGGGACGTCGGTCCGCAGCCGAAACGCGGCAAGTTGGAGCTGTTCGTACTTGGGCTTGGCCGGCATAGGTCATAGTCCTTCGAGCTGGGCGAGCGCCTCGTGCAGGCAACCGTAGAGGGTTTCGACAAGGTAGGTGTCGGGGTCGGTGCAACCGTTGGCGAAGTAGGGCGACAGAACGTCCCGCAAGCCGATGAGCAGGCTCAGCGAGGCGTCGTCGCTGTTGTTCTCCGAGCGGCGGGCCGCGTTGGGAGCGAAGGCCGCGTCGCAGAAGTAGACCTCGGCGGGAACTCCTCCGCGTACCAGTCGGCCGATCACCTGCCAGATGGTGACCAACTGTGTCCAGGCCAGGGCTTCTCGCTCATGTACCGGGAGGTTGCTGTAGGCGAGCTTGAGGTTGAGCAGCCATCTCCATTGGCGGTGGCCTGCGGAGCGGAATGCGGTGGCGCACCGCCCGAGAGTGGCGCGGTCGGCGGCTTCGACCGCCGGGAACCTGTTGCGAATCTGGTGCGTGGCCCACCGGTTGACGCGCTGGATGACGTAGCTGAGGTCGTCGGGGCGTGGGTGAGGGCGGACGAGGAAGTAGGCGGCCCCGATCGCAGCCTGACCATCGTCGTTGAGGATGTTGTGCCCGCGCTCGACTGCCAGCAACGGTGCCACGAGGATCCAGGCGGATGTCTGGGCCAGAGTGTGCACGTCCCCACGTCGCAGGCCGTTGGCTCCGTCCCAGGAGTCGGTGAACTCTTCGTCGTCGGCCACCAAGTGCAAGACGTGGTCCTGCCAGCTGCTGCGCAGCGAGACCAAGTGCTGGGCGACCATGCGGGCTTCGGCGTAGCTGCCGACCAGCAGCAGCAGTCGTTGCCGGTTCGCCGGCAGGGAGTCCCGATGTTGCTCCAAGATGCTCTTGCCTGCACCGGGGTTGGCCAGCTCGGCGATCATCTGCCGCAAGGCCAGTTCGCGTTGCTCGCCGGACTTGCCCGACACCTTGATCGGGGCCGTGGTGTCGCCAGCGAAGAGGGGAAAGAACTCGAAGCGGCTGGCCCGAACTGCGGCCAGTTCTTTCTTCGGGGGCGTCAGAATCGCGGTGACAGGGATATCTATGTGGTAGCGGGCCGAGGTTCCGGCCCAACTGGTGCCCGACAGCAGCAGCACGTTGGGACCGTGGTCGGAGTCGGTGCGGAACAACTCGTGCAGGTGCAGCAATACCCATCGGCCGATGCCACTGCAGCGGAAGAACCGCAGTCGCCCCATCTTGGAGCGCCCCTTGCGCTGGTCGTGGTCTTCGTCGAGGTACTGGAAGCCCAGCACGTTGCCCATCGGCGAGTCCGGGACGACGGGCTGGTAGTCCGCCGGGGCGCGGTGGAACAGGGCGGAACTGGTGCCTTCCAGGCCCAGCTCCATCTCCACGGCCCGGAACATGTCCATCGCCTGATCCAGGGACTTGGCCAGCACCGCGACCGCGAGGGTGAACTCCAGGCGGACGGCTTGGCGCTCCAGATCGTCGATGGTGAGCGCCAAGCCCTGCTCGGTGAGTCTTTTGGCAGTGGCTTCCAGCCAGTCACCAACCCTGCGAAGACGAACGGACTCGTTGGCATCCCGAAGAACCTGCGCGGTGAGGGTGATCATCTGCTCGGTGAGTTCGTCGTCGGTGCCCTTCGCACCGAGCGGGTCGTCGATCACTCCATCGAAGGCATGGCGCAATCTGCGGTAGACCGGGTCGTCCTCCCAGCCTTCGACGGGGTGGTGGCTGTTACTCTTGGCCGGCCCGAACCCGGCCCACGACTGGGCCAGTTGCTGTGACAGCGTCCACTCGGTGAAGTACGCCTTGTCCAGCCATCGGCGGGACAAGGCCGGTTGTGGTCGGGCGCTATCACGTGACAGCGCCGAGTACATGATGTCCACCGCGATGTTGGCGTTGTCGAGGTTGACCAGCCAATGCCGCACCAGCGGTTCGTGCATGGGCTCACGGCCGGCTTGGCGGATTGTTCTCTTGGTGCGGTCGATGACCTCGTCGAGCCAGGCGTCGTAATCCTCTCCGATGAGTTGCTGTTCGGGGCTGAATACCGAATCCAACTGGGCCTGAACCTGGTCGGCCTCGTCGACGATGATCAGGTCGCTGCGGCGCCATGCGAGTTCGAGGTAGCGCAGCCGTTCCTCGTTGAGCTGCTTGGGCACCGAGGTGTGGATGAGGCTCGCCGTGGTCGCAACCCAGACCGTTGCCTCCACCAGGTCACGCGAGGGCTCATGCCGTTGACAGGTGTGCCAGGCCGGACACGACTGGGCTTTCAACTTGTCGTCCAGGCCGTCACCGGCTTCGGGGATCAGACCCGAGCAGGGTGCGTGCCGCAGTTCCCAGGACGTCGCGGCGTGGTCGCGCAACCCGTCCAGCGAGCACGCGGTGCTGGTCAGGTCGAACATCCGGTCGCCCACGGGGGCGATACGGCCATTGCGGGGGTTGGTCAACCGGTGCAGGCGCGTCAGGTGTTGGACGCGGTTGGACTGTCCCAGCACGGGAGCCGCGCGTATGCCGAGAGCCTGTAGGTGCACCGTCTTACGCAGCACCGACGTCACATTGTCGGCGACCACGCATACGCGCTTGTTGTTGAGGTGGCACCACAGAAGCAACACTTCCACCAGCGTGCTCTTGCCAGCCCCGACCATGCCGATCATGTGCATGATCCCGGCGATCGTCAGTTTCTTCGAGGCGGAGAAGCTGTCGTCGGCTTGACGGACTTCGAGAGTCACCCGCGTTAGCCTGTCCACCCAGTTCGACCGCATCTTCTCAGGCCACTTCAGCTCAGCCTCGCGATCGTCGCCCCACTGTGCCGCGGTGACCAGTTCCGACCACTTCAGGTCAATCGGCTCGCGGTCGCGTCGGGCAAGCACATCGTGGCTGCGGCCACGAGGGCGGCTGGGGAACCAGGCCGGGATCGTCACACTGGTCGTCGGCTCGGCCTGGTTGAAAAAGCGCCCAGGGACGGCGGTCGTGATTTTGCTCGTCAGATCCGGCGGTGCGTTGGACAGGACGTTCTCGTAGTAGTCGAAGCGGTTGTCCAGCTCTCTGGGTTCCCGCTGTGAGGCGGTACCGGTGATCAGGTCCACCTCGTAGCCCCGGATGCTCTCCGGGTAGTCGGCGTACTCCTCCAGCGCAGTACGCCAGTCCTCGCGGTCTTTGAACCACAACACCAGGTGCCGGGCCACGCCGATCATGGATTCGTGTTCAGCGGGGATGGGTGTGCGGCCGGTGTGCAGAAAGGGGTATCCGCCCAGCAAGGCCCACGCATCGAGGATCGATTGGCCCGGCGCGACCCGCTGGACCAGAAACAGCACCAGCTCAATATCGATCAGCCGCAGGACCGCTCGCCCTTCCGGGGCATCTGATTCACGCCGCAGCGTCCTGGCGAACTCCTTCTTCCACGTGCTGCTGTCCCTCACGACTGCGCCTTCCGGAACTCGCGGACCACCCGCTCGATGAACGTCTTCTCCGACACCGCCTCAACGCGGGACTGCCCCTTCAACCAGGTGCAGTGGTTTCGCAGAGCCCGCAGGTACTCGGGTCGACCCGCCGTCTGCTCCTTCGCGATCACGATGAAGCCGCGTTCGGCGCCAGGCGGGATCACGAAGGGGCGCTCGGTCAACCGCCAGGCCAGCCGAACCGGGTTCGTCCACGACTTGACGTCAGCCGCCCACGGCACCTCCACGGGCAGGACGTCGCAGGCGTCGAAGTCGGGCCACAACCGTACGCTGATTCCAGCGCGCTCCAGCGCCTTGGCGATCCGTAGCTCCGCACGTCCAGGACCGGACACGAACATGCGGAGCTCGCGGCTCAGCCACACCACACCCTCCGAGGCGGGCAGGCGCTTCCTGACGGTCGTAGGCGCTGGGCAGTCCCACTCACCGCACCGGCGGACACTGTCAACCTGCACGGTCCACAGATGTCCGCAACCTCCACACACCACCGCCTCGCCGTCGACCAGCGCTTCCGCGGGCGCGGAACGGTAGGCGTTACGCAGATGGTGAGCGAGTACCGCATAGCCGGGCTTGGCCATTGTGACCAGCAGATCCCGCTCCGACATGGCTGGCTTCTCCACCAACAGCTGCCGAAAGCGAACGTAGGCGTCGGGATCGTCGTTCGCCTTGCACACGTCGAGTACGCCGTGAATCAGCAAGCGTTCGCGGATCTCGCCCTCGACGTCTCCACTTACCACCGCCCATTCCAGGCACGCCTTGCTGGGCTTGCCGTCCATCAAAAGCGACTCGTCGTCGTTCAGACCCTCCACGTCGGGACGGAAGGGCCACTCCGAGAACGGACGGTGCGCCCACGCCGCCAAATCCATGACGCTGCGTGGTACTTCCGCCTCGGCCGCGACGCCCATCGCCGTCAACCGGTCGAGACCGCGTTGCAAGGCTGGCGGATACGGCACCGGGAAGGCTCCCTGCCGGTCCAGTTTCTGTGACAGTTCGACAAACCCACTGGCCACAAGGCTGATTGCCACCGTGTTCCACTCGGTAGGCCACGGCCGGACCGGCTCTGTCGTTTCCTCAGTCGACGACGTGTGTTGCGCCATGCGGGGCAGCATAGACCTCGCCACCGACAAAAACGGGCCGCCGGACAGCCATCAATCACGAAAGCTTCACGACAAATAGCCCATTCGGAGCAATCCCCGACTTTAAGTATCAGGAGGGTAGTCCGCGTTGCCCTTATGCCATGAGCCAACTACAAGCGACAAAAGGTATCAAGCATTTGAATAACAACCCGGCTGGCAAAGAAGCGACGCAGGTCGACCGGCGACAGCTCCGTCAGTCGGACTCGACCCAAGCCGGGGATCAAGTGGATCCGAACATGATCGGCGTAGCCCTGCCGGGTGCGCTCACAGACGGGCTGGAGGATGGTCAGCCAGTGCCGCAGCCACTGTGCCACGATGCGCGCGGCATTCACCACATCGGAGGCATCGGCGGCGGCCCGTTCGCGGGCAACCTGCAAGGCGTGCTCTGCGATGCGGAAGCCGCCCCGCCGTACCCGCTCCCTAAATCCGCTCGGGCCCAACACCTGGATCGCGAAGTACCACGAACCGTGACCTTCGTCAGCCAGATCGGGGCAGGTCCTGTCCTGAGCTAAGCGACCGCACCGCTTGTACACCACCGGCTCGCCCATCTTGCTCCCTCTCCACTACTGCAAGACGGGCGAATCGGGAAAGCATGACGACGCTACAGCTGTAGTTGGGCGCATTCGAGGTGTATAAGTCCAGCGTGGGTCAAGGCGTCGATCAAGCCGGCCGTCCGAGTCACGGTTACGTCGTGCACCGAGCCCGGCAGCGCTGGCAGGCTCACGCCAGCCCGCCCGCCGGGCTGACTGGCAGCTGCAAGCTTGCCCATGTGCTCCCTACATCTCCAACATGAGGGCCTTTCGCTCACCTCTCGCATGACGTGCAGGGATCGGAGCTCGGCAGCCCCTGGACCGTCTGATCAGAACACGAAGTGGTCCGAGACACCGTGCGCTCGCGGCATCATTTGTTGTACGGGGGTTTAGCGGGTTACAACGGGGCTACTGCCATGGATGGGAGCATAGCGACAGATGCTTCTCAAGCGAGTTACGGTGAGTGGATTTCGGGCAAGCGCCACGAGCCCCATCGAGTGTGAATTCCCCGGGCGGTTCAGCGTCCTCGCGGGCCCCAACAACGCGGGGAAGAGCACGGTCAGCGAGGCCATCTACCTCGCGCATCGCGAGGTCTTTCCCTGGATCGGCCGGTTCCCGGGGTCTCTGCTTGGGGCCACACCCCGCCGGGTTTCCGTCACGTACGAGCAGGCGGGGTCCTCCAGCCCAGGCGCAGGTCCTCTTGACGCACTGCTGGGCGCCCAGGGCGTGGGGACGAGCGGCGCCTCGATCACCTGGTCTCGGCGACTCTTTCGTCGCATGGGACAGGTCGGCAGAGAGTTTGATCATGTTCTTCCGCAAGGAGAGAACTACATCCGGTTGGTTTACCTGCCCGCCGATCGCAACCCCGTCGACGAACTAGCGAGGCGCGAAGCGCGAGTGCTCATCGAACTCCTCCGCGCTCACCAGCAGCGAATCAGCGGACGACGCAGTCTCTACGGCTTGAGGCGCCGGGCTGAGTACCTGCTGGAGGAGCTCTCAAAGGACCCTTTGATCCAAGAAGTTGAGGACAGGATCGGGGAGTATCTCGCGGATCTGTCTGATGGGATCAACCCGCACGTTCCCTTCGTGCGTGGCCAGCAGATAGATGATGCGTACCTGGCTCGCGTGCTGGAGTTGCTGCTCGCCGCCACGGACGATCGTATGGAAGCCCACCGGCTGGAGATCAGCAGTCTAGGCTATGTGAACCTGCTCCATATCGCGGTGACGCTGGCAGCCATCCCCGATCTCACTGCTCCGTCAGGCCAGTTGGCAGCATGTGCCGGCGAGGACGGCGATCGCAAAGACACGCCCGAGGATCGAGAGGCGGAACTGGACCCCGAAGCGGAACTTCGGATCGTGGACGAAGAGCGCGAACTGGAGGAGGACGCCTTCTTCCCAACGCCTGCTTTTCACGCGACTGTGGTAATCGAGGAACCTGAGGCACATTTGCACCCCCAACTGCAACACGGGCTTGTCCGCTACCTACGCGGCATGGTTAAGACTCGTCCCGAGCTCCAGGTTATCCTGACGACCAGCGCGTCCGACATCATCTCCGCCTGTGCACCCACAGAGCTGATCATTATGCGCCAGCTCCGGAACGGCGGACGAGCAACGCGTACTGTGGCCAGTTTGCCCATCGTGGATCGCAACACGGTATTGACGAAGGCGCGCCTCCATATGGACGCGATGCGGTCATCGGCTCTATTTGCCGAGCGCCTCGTCCTTGTTGAGGGCGTCACAGATGTCACGATCCTGCGCCAGTTCGGCAGGTCATGGGCGGGCATGGATCGAAAGAAGCAGTCGTTCGTTAATGCCCTAGGAATCATTCCAATGGGTCACAAAGTCGGCTCATGGGCCGTTCGACTACTGGCGGCCCAAGGCCAGGAAATCTGCGACCGTCTCGCGATCATGCGGGACAGCGATCAGCCCATGGGGCAGGTACCCACACGCCCTAAGTGGCTCGCAGATCACTCTCCCGACGTTGTTGGATACTTCCCAAGCCATCCAACACTGGAACCCGCCATCGTCAAGGGAAACGAGATGGCCGTGGCTGAGGCACTGACCGCCATCGGTGTCCCCCATCCGGACCCCATCTCCCCCATCACGATTCACGAGCTTTTTCGCAGCGGTGTGGCAGCGAGTAGGAATAACGGAGCTGCCCTCCCACCAGGTGCCGCCGCGAAAGACAAAGGTGAGTTCGCTCTTCACCTTGCGGCAGAACTTGAGGATCGCATCAACCATGCTCCCCAATCAGTTCAAGTGCCGAAACACATGGCCGACCTCTTCGACTTCCTCTATGACCCGAATGTCGCACCAGCGACTGCGGCCAACCCTGAGCAGGACGGCGGTATCCCGCCGGAAGAGTTCGATCAGCAGCCCCTTGACGACTTCATCTGGACTGGCCTTGTCCAGGATTAGCAACACGCACCTGACTCGTGAGCAGCTCTCCGCCGTAACATCCAGGAACTCACGTCTTTACATCGAGGCGTCGCCGGGATCAGGTAAGACAGCGGTCGCTGCGGAACGCTTCGGCACGCTGCGCTACACGACACAACCCGATACGCGCGCGGTGGTCGCCCTTAGCTTCACGCGGGCAGCGGTCGCCGAGCTCAAGCAACGCATCAAGCACCGGTGGGGTGGGACCGCACTGGCCTGGCCCCACCGCGTCGACACGTTCGACGCCTTCCTGCGCGACCTAGTCACGCACCTACTTCGGCGCGGGCTCCTCCAATGGCCTGGCGGACACCAAGTTCTAACAGTCAGCGACAAGTGGGAGATCTGGGGTATCAAGATCAATCCAAAGAAACCCATCTATCCATATCTCACGATCACCAATGGCCGGGTCAGCTACCGAGAGACCAGTATCTTCGCCGAGGCCCTTGCAGATGGACACTGCACACATGAGGAGGTTCGAGCACTTATAACCGCGATCCTTGAAGAGGGAGCGTTATCCAGGGCGATCGCGGACTACATGCTCGACGCCGTTCGGGCGCTCGTAGTCGATGAGGTCTTCGACGGTAACGAACTCGACCTTCAGATCATCCGTCTCGCCTGCAATCTGGGGATCCCAGTGACGCTCATCGGTGACCCGTGGCAGGCTCTGTATGCCTTCCGCGGCGCAACGCCTGCAGAAGTACCAAAGCTAATCGCAGACTTTGGGTTCCTCTCCCACTCGCTGACGAGATCGTTCCGCTTCCGCAGTGCCGCCACCCAAAGCTTGTCCGCCGCAATGCGGTCCGGTATACCGGCGAACGTTTCCTTTATGGAACCAGAACAGCAGGTCGATGTGATATTGGCCAGCCGGTGGGACGACCTATGGGAGACCGGGCCACACGTGCTGCCGCTTTCCTTCGGCCAACCCACGACCAATGGGATGGCCGCCGCGACATTGCTGCTAAACCACATCACACGGAAGGTCCTCAATACGTCAGCGGTCTATGTGCACGAGGCTCTAAACCGTCTCGGGCTAGCGCCAGAAACGAATCTGTCTGATGCGATGGACCAAGCGCTAAGTGTGCTGCAACGACCGAATGAAGCAACCGAGGCTGCGTCAGAAGAGATGATTGCCATACTTCGACGCAGCAACGCCCGCCTTCGTTTGCAACGCCCTCATCTTGCGGCGTACATCGAACGTATCCGGCTCCGTACGACTGCAGATGCTCTCAGCTACATCCCAGGGCTGACGGTCCACCAAGCCAAGGGACAAGAGTGGAATGTCGTCGGCTACAAGGCGACTGAGGACGACCATCGAGCACTCGCCAACGGCCTCCGAAACAACGTCAACGCGCACCGTCGGCTCTACGTCGCGCTCACCAGGGCAAGGTATGCAACGGTGCTAGTGCCGTGATCCTCTGGAACGAGATCTGCATCGCGATGCCGCCAATGGGAGTCCACGCGGTCCGGAGTAAGGCGAGTACTGACCGGCTTCCGAGCCGGACCAAGCCGACGGACTGACCCGGTTGTGGGGTTGACCGGAGCATCGATTCGCGCGGAGCCTGACCGGAAGGCTGGACGGCAACTGGCCGGAGAGCCTGAAGGGCAGGTGGTCGCCGCCGTGGCATGGCCGTCGAACACGGCGCCGAGCACCACTTCGAGGCACCGGTCCGACGCCTCCGCGACCTCGCCATCCAGTAGCTGAGCGGCGAGCATCGCTTGCAAACGGCTGCTCGGTGGTTGCTCGTAGGCATTCGATCTGCTGGGAACGCGAGCTCATCATGCAAGCCCAGCCCTACGCAGCCAGGCCGAGATAGCGGACAAACAGCACATAATGCCGATGGTCAAGAACACACGGTTGCTCGGTGGTTGCTCGCGTGTACGCAATACAGCACGGCATCCATCATCACTTTCCGACACGACGGCGAGGAGAATTCCGTCTACAACGACACAAAATGTCACTCCGCGACACTGAGCGACACCGAGGGAACCGACTCATAATCCGTGGGTCGTGGGTTCAAGTCCCACCCGCCCTACTCTCCAATACCGCGTTCGACCTGGGGTTTCTCGGTTCTCGCCGGCCTCGGATCGCTTTTTTGATCATGGTTGGTTGCTCCGTGGTTGCTCTTGTGTACGGACCGTGTAACACGGTAGATCATTTGAACCGTCAGCGTCACAACAGACCTCGGCGATGATCAATAGAAGACAAAGCCAGAATGCCTCAACGGCTTGCCCGTCAAGACGAAGCACATGGACGATCAAAACTCGCTCTCAGCGAACCTCGCGCCGAGTGGTACTTCCCGGCCAAGGAGATTTTCCGTCCGCTGGCCAGCCAAGGCACCTGTGGAGCCCCGCCAAGGCATCCACCCGTGGACAACAACGGCAACGCCGCGACACGCCCGGAGCTTTGCGACTCCTAGGGCATGAGCAGGCACTTCCCAGATAATCACCGCCTGTGATTGCGCACCAGCGGACGCACTTCTAGCCTTAGACCACAATATGTAGTAGGGTCACCAGCGCAACCCTCTACTAGTTGTGGTTGGCATGCCTGGAGTCCGCTGTTGAAGCATCAGTTCCTCGCCTGCCGTAATGGGTCCCGCGAGCTACGGGTTCGCACACCTACGACGATGACGAGGCGACCATGGCGTTCGGCGAGCCAGCGACTGGCACGATCGCCGAAGCTGCCCTGGAAGAGCTGAGTGAGGGGCAGCCAGGCTCGGCAAGCGTGACGCTTCTGCAGCAGCTGGGACGGCAATGTACGCGGTCCGCACGTACCAACTTCCCGCCTCCCGAGGGCCACAGCAGCTGGAGTGACGACGCTGTCGACCACCTACTCGCCGACATGTTCGCCCGGGAGGAGCGCGACAATCCCGGACAGGGACACAGGTTCCTGCTCAACTGCTACCTTCGGGCCACGGACGGACCGTCCCTGGAACGGCTGCTACTGACCGCGATCGAGAACTTCCTCAAGGATCAGGCCAAGGGCACCTCACGGGGCCAACTGCGGCGCAGGCTGCAGACGCTCTTCGAAGGCGACGACCGGTTCCAACCCGTTGAAGGAGATCGGTGGATGCTGGCCAGCGGGCCAGTTCGGACCTGGCAGGGCGACCTTGATGCCTTGCAGCGCGCCGCCTACGGCGTCCGCGGCGTGGAAATCACCCGGTGGAACCATGCTGGCATGACTCCCCGTACGACCAGGGACGCCTTGCTCACGGTGGCCGAGGCGACCCTGGAGTCGGCTCAGGGGGCTGTCCGCCTTGAGGATCTTGCCCGTGTACTGCAGCAGCGCTTTCGGCTGCTTCGCGAGCCGACCTTCGTGTCCTTCGAGGATCAGCTCGATCAGCCTGACGACGCGGATGCGGTTGATGTCGACGTGCGGGCGCGTGAACTGTACGCGCTACTGTCGCCGCAGGAACGCCGGCTGGTACCACTCCTAGGCAGGCGGAGTCAGTGGAAGGGCGCGCTCGGAATCGGGCAGGCCAGAGCCGACGCGATAGGTGATGCGCTCATCGAGCAGCTGCGCCTGGCTACGGTGGATGACGCCGACCATGACAGGGTGGTGCTGGCGTTGGTGGAGCTGTGCGGCGGACTCGACGACCCGGATTAGGTCGTCTGTCAATAACGACAGAAGTGGCGCCAGGTCGAGCGGAGGAGCAGCATGTCGTCGGTGGGACGAGATGGAGAGCAGGGACTTGGCCGGCTCATGGCCGCGGTCAGCGCGGTTCGAATACCCGACGAGGTCCGCGCGGTGGTGCAGGCCGAGCCTGGTGATCCTGCTCCAGCCCAATTGTGGCGGGCTCGTTGGGGTGAGATCGTCGAACTCCTGTTGATCATGGAGGCGGACGTCTCGGTCATCGCCATGCCGATCATGCTGTATGACCGCGTCGCCGACGCACGGACACTCGTACTGACCTCTGATCAAACATCCCTCGCTGTGACGCTGACGGTCTGGACGGATCTGACGCACCGTGTTCCCATGTACGTCCTTGACCGTCAGATCGGGACCGTCGCGGTGGACGTGTCACGATCGGGGTGGGAGGCCGACGCGATCGCCGGAGGCGCTCGGTGCGGCAGTGACCCTGTCAGCGCGGCCGATCCCCGGCATGAAGTGCGGGCCAGGCTAGAGGACGCGATGCGTGAGTTCGTCGAAGCCAAGTGGGCTCCCTCGGGGTCTGGAGATCTCGCTCGGCTGATGGCTGCGGCTTCCCTCAGCCCGCAACGGTTGATCGACGCGATGGGCGTCTCGCCGCAGCGGGCGCTGGCGCTGCGGCGGGGACAGGTCGCCGTGGAGGATGCGGAGGCGAGGGTGCTGGCGCCTCTGCTGGGCATCACTGAGGAGGCGGTGTTAGAGGCCAACGCCTCGCCTCCTGCTGCTCTTGTGGTGCAGATGAGCAGGCCACGTCGCCGCGCACAGGTGATGCGGCTGGCCCGGAAACGCGGTATCAGCGAGCACAGCGCCTGGCTCGCAGCGACCTACGGGGTGAACGCGCAAGCCGCGCGCCAGACCGGCCAGTCTCAGGACCCTGTCTGGGAGGAACGCATCGACCGCTACTTTCAGGTGACCTTGGAGAACTGAATGCCGCTCGTGCTTCGTGAGCTGATCACCGCCCAGGTGACGGCGATGATGCGCGTGCTGGAGCAGTTGTCCCCCGGGGTGGCCGCGCGACTCGGCGCCGACCCCTTCGCTGCCTTGTCGACCTTCACCGATCTTGAGGTGCGGCTGGTGCCCGAGGCCGAAACCGGTGCTCGTCCAGGTAACGCGGGGTGCAGTGTGGCCGGGGTATACATCGCCGAGGCGGTGCCACCCATCCTGGGCGTAGCCGTGTCCACCAGCGCCGGTCGCCGGGCCTTCACCGTGCTGCACGAGTTCGGTCACCATCTTCAGCAGGACCAGCCGACGCTGGCGGGCGTGCTGTTGGAGCAGCCCGATGGTGGAATCGCGCTGGAGGACGCGGCGTGCGACGCCTTCGCCGCTGACATCCTCCTGCCGCCCTCGCTGGTCGACCGCTTCATCGGGGCGCGTGGCCCGACCGCCGTTCAGATCGTGGATCTCTGGCAGGCGTCAGTCGCCTCGAGGGCCGCCGCCTGTGTCCGGGCAGCGCAACGCCTCCCGAGTCCGGGCCACATCGTGCTCCTCAACGAGGAGGGCAAGGTGTCTTTCGCCACCAGCATCGGTCTCCCGCCGATCGCGCGCGGCAGTGTGCAGAGCGACATCGGCACCGTGCGCGAGGCCTTGGCCGGCTCCGGACGCGCCGCTGGACGTACCCGGGTGCGTTACCGCGATGGTATCCAAGGCGATGAACTGCATGCGCAAGTCGTACCGATGGGTGGCTACCTCCTGCTGGTGGCGGTCAGCGACCGCGCGCCCTGGCTGGACTTCGCGCCTCCTTCACCCGCCACCGGGCCGGTGGCCCCCGGCTGGGTTTGCGAACACACCGAATGCCGCCACGAGTTCACCCCCTTCGAGGCCCCATGCCGCGCATGTGGACGCCCACGCTGCCCCGAGTGCCAGCGATGCCAGTGCGCTCCCCGAGTTAGCGAGCAAACCTGCTCGCGCTGCTTCCAACGCCTGCCCGCCTTGATGTTCGCCACGGGTTCCGCATCCTGTTCTGAATGCTCCTGAGATTTTTCTGACCGGTGTGCGGCGAGAGGCCAATTAGGTCGTCTGTTCCTGGCGTGAGGCCCGATCGTGCGGGCCCCACCCCAGGTGCCGCGCCAACGCCGACAACGCTCACCTCGCAACCCACGTCGGCGGAACAGGACACTCAACACGAACATGAATCCGACATCGACCCCGGCGGCCTTCGGGATCTTCGACACCGCGCTCAACCTCGACCCCGCCGTGCGGGACAAGGCGATGCGGCGGCACCAGGAGATCACCGAGGTGCTCACGGGAGCGGGTATCGCCGCCTCCACCTTCTTGCAGGGCAGCTTCGCCCGCAAGACCATGCTCAAGCCGTTGAAGGACGTCGACATGGTCATCGTCTTGAGCGAGGAATTCCGTAAGGCGTGGTTCGGCGCGGGCAAGGGCGGGCCCGCAGCGGCGATGGCCCGGCTTCGCCGTGAGATTGAGAAGCACTGGCCGGATGCCCGCTTCGACGTTGACGACGAGCCCGCGCACGCCTTGCAGATCACCTTTCCCGACTGCATTTTCACCGTCGACTTGGTCCCGGCCTTCGCCGACATCAACGGCGGCGAAGACGTGTTCATCGCTGACCGTGAGCTCGACCGCTGGGAGAGGTCTAACACCCGTACGCTGCGCCGGGTAGTGGTTGACCGGAACAAGGCGACGGGCGGCGTGTTCGTTCACCAGGTGCGCATGGGCAAGTCGTTCAAGGGCGACAAGCCCGAACTGCAGGGCTTGTGCGGGCTGGTCATCGAGTCGTTGTGCTACGCCGCGATCACCAAGAAGATGGCGCACGCGGCCGCCATGGTGGCCTCCTTCGAGCACGCGGCCACCGCGGTGATGGGCAAGGTGATGGACCCCACCGGGGTCGACGACCTGGCCGAGGAATGGACGCCGTCCGACCGGACGACCTACAGCAAGGCCTTCGCGACGGCGACGGCACGCGGCCGGGAGGCCCTCCGTCTGGCCGCTGACGGCGAGCACGAGGCCGCCATCGAGATCTGGCACTCGGTTTTCGGCGACCCGTTCCCGGCGCCGTCTGCGCAGACCGCCGCCCAGGCGCTGGCCGCGCTGACGGCAGGCAGCATCACCTCGACCGGCCGCGCCGTCTCCTCCCGGCGCGGGGCGCAGCCGAACAGACCGGCGAGGTCATGGCGTACTCGGTAACCGAGGCACTCATTGATCCTGCCAAGGCAGCCGAATACCTCCTCCGCCACGCCGACCTGTACGGCGTGGCGGAGGCCACCGGCCGCAGCGGTTGGCGAGGTGCCGCCCTGCTCGAATTGACCCTGATGCCCCTGCCTGCCCTCGCACGCGACGGCTATCCGACCGAGCGCGTGCGGTTGGTGATCATTCCGCCCGGCGATCACATCCACGTTTACCCGAGATCAAGCTCCAGACGCCGCTTCAAACACCGCAACACCCAGCCCGCCGATCTGTGCCTGCAGTACAACCGAGACGATCCTGCACTGCGCTGGCTACCCGAGGACGGCCTGGAGCCGCTCATCACCTTAATCCATCGGCACCTAATGCTCGAGGAGGCATGGCGGCGCACCAACGTCTGGCCGTGCGAAGATGCCCCACACGGTGACGGCTATGCCAAGCCCCACCGTATTCGCACGCCTCAGATGCGGAGGGAACAACACCGATGGGTCCGACGCTGCTGATCACACACTTAGCCCCCGGCCAGGCCACCGAGCAGTCAGCCCTACTCTCGGTCGGCCTGGCCATTCTCGGCTCAAGCGTGCTCGCCGGAGTGCTCGGCACCCTCCTGGGTAACGCCAAGGCCAATGCCGCCATCCGGCGTGACCGTTACGCCCAGGTGGTCCGCTGCCTCGTAGCCTGGGCCGAATACCCCTACCGAATCCGCCGACGAACCGATGACGAGCCCAGCACGCTGGCGGCACTTGCCAACCACGGCCACAGTCTTCAAGAACAACTGGCCGAGTCCAAAGCCTGGGTCGCCGCCGAAAGCCAAGCCATTAGTAAGGTCTTCGACTCCTGCCTCGTAGAGCTCAGCGCCCGCGTCTCACCCGCATGCGTAGCCGCTTGGCAAACACCACCCGTGACGACGGCCGCCGGCATGGTTCTCGGTGATGCCGGCTCACAAGACGTTGACCAGATCGTCGCCCGGATGGAGATCGCGGTTATCTACCGATTCGGGTACCGCCGTCTCATGTGGAGACGATGGACGCTACGACGTCTACGGCAACGAGGTTGCCTACAGAGTTCGGGAAAGTCCGTAGTCGCCCATGAACCGCCGGCACGGGGAGATGCTGCTCGTACCGCGAGCGGTACAAACGTGTTGAACCCATGAACTGACACACAACCCACCGGCCAGCACTGATCTTGCGTACGGCAACAGTGGAACAGGCGGCTCGACGGCGCGGTCGCCGAACCGACCAAACGCAGGAGGACAGCCCCAAGACCACCATCGTTATCTCGGGCTGTTGGCGCCTTCCCGCAGGTCAGCGATAGATGATCCTGTCAGACACATAGGCACATTGCCTTCGGCTACCCGTTCGGTCGGCGCGACGATGGCGACTAACGGAGTCGTGCTCCTGCCAGACCGGTGCAGGCGGCCGGCGCGAAACTCGTGTGCCACTGCGCCACAGGTTGATCCTTTCGCGGCCATCATGCGGGCGTATACCTTTTGTACAGTCGGAGTGGATCATCGCTCAGCTCGGGAGAAGGACGCCGCATGTCTGATCCGCGCTCGCTAGCCGACAGCGACTCCCGGTGGATCGGCGACTACCGGCTGACCGGGGTGCTGGGCGTGGGCGGGCAGGGCATCGTCTACCTGGGTGAGGCGCCCTTGGGCGAGCGGGTGGTCGTCAAAACGCTGCACGCCCGGACGGCCGCTGAACCCGAGGCCCTGTAGCGGTTCCTGCGCGAGAGCGAGATCGCCCGGTCCGTGGCGGAGTTCTACACGGCGCGGGTCATCGACGCCGAGATCGCTGGCGGGGCGCCATACCCGGTCAGCGAAAACGTACGGGGCCGTCCCCGGGCGAGCTAGTCACCCGGGAGGGGCCGCGCACGGGCGACGGCCGTTGTTGATCATGGCTGGTTGCTCGGTGGTTACTCTTGTGTACGGATCGTGTATCGCGATAGATCATTTAAACCGCCACCGTCAGTTCAGACCCCAGCGACGGCCACCAGAAGATCAAGCAAGACAGTCTGCACGGCGTCGCTGGTCAGCGCTGGTCTTATATGCGGTCAAACCTTGTCCAAGCCGGCTCTTCTTGCCTACCACGCCGCTCGTGTCCAGCAGATAAAAGATCCGCTGCTTCTCGCAGCGATCCCCTCGGCCCCGTTCACCGCGCAGCCCAGGGATCGATCGGCTGCACCGTCTGCGCATAACCGTTGAGAGCAAACAGGCAGGCCCGCCGAAGAATCGGCGGGCCGGCCTGTGTTCGGTGGCTCAGGTGGTGGTGTCTCAGGTTTGGGTCGGCAGGGTGATCAGCCGGGCCGTCTGAGCACCTGCGGCTGCGGTGTTGACGAGAGCGGCGGTGGATTCGGCGGCGGCGCGGGCCACCTCCGGGTAGACGCTGGTGTAGGTGTCGCGGGTGAAGGTGGAGGAGACGTGACCGAGGGTCTCCTGCACCACCTTCAGATCGACTCCGGCGGCCAGCATGAGCGAGGCGGCCCCATGGCGGAGATCGTGCAGCCGCACCGGCGGCAGTCCCACCTGGAAGGCCAGCTGGTAGAAGTGGTCACTGACCTGCTGCGGATGCAGCGGCCGGCCGATCTCGTCGGTGAAGACGAACCCACTGTTGGTCCAGACCTCGCCCGCGGCCAGCCGTTCGGTGGCTTGCCGCTTGCGGTGCGCGCGCAAGGCGGTGACGGTGTCGGCGTCCAGGGCGATGGTGCGGTCGCTGGCTTCGGTCTTCGGTCTGCCCTGCACCGGTTCCCAGCCCAGTTGGGTGATCTGCCAGTGCACCCCGGCCGTTCCGGCAGCCAGGTCGACGTCCTTCCACCGCAGCCCGACCGCCTCGCCCCGGCGTAGCCCGCGCAGGGCGATCAGCCGATAGAGAGCCGACAGCCGGTGGGTGGCCGCCTGGGCGAGGAAGGTGTAGGTGTGGGAGGGTGTCCAGACCATCACCGGCGACGGTCGCGGCACGGACGCGTACACGTTGATCATGCTGGCGCGGCTGAGCCGGGCCCCGCGCCGCTGCTGCTCGACATCGAGCCGGTCGTGCAGGTCGCGGTTCCAGTCGACGACCCGCTCATCGGTCCACACCAGCGCCAGCCGTTCAAAACAAGCGAACACGAGGCACGCTCACACCGCTCGTTCTCGAAATATGTCGGTTCATGCATCGACGCGTTCGAAGAGACGATCTTCGACACGGAGGAGTTCTCGCTCGATAGATTCGGCGAGCGTCGCGTCGTCGATCCAGAGGCCGAACTCGACGTTGTCCCGCTCGGCGCTCCAGGAGAAGTTCGCACTGGTCGTTATGAGGAAACGGTGGTCGACGATGACGAACTTCGCGTGGTTGCGCACGTAGCGGCCGTCGAATTCGCGGGTGCGCATAACAACGCCGCCACGCAGGCGGGCAGCTACCTCCTCGGCCGACGGCGACCGTGCGGCCCGGTTGTCGATGTAGACACGCAGCTCAATCTCGGGACGTCGCGCCGCCGCGGCCAGGGCGTCCCATAAGGCTGAGCTGCGCTGAAAATTGAAGGTCGAGCAGGTGACGGCTTGGCGAGCGCCTTCGACAAGGTGGGAGATGGAACTGGTGAGCCGCCCCGCCTGGGCGAGGGTGCCGGGCATGGTCCACAGCGGATCGAGCGCTGTCGAGAGCGACCGCGAGCCCTCGATGGCCCGCAGGATCGGCACGACGCCACCGGCAAGCTGCTCCAGAAGAGGGCGGATAGACAAGCGCAGTCCGGGTGGGACCGCGCGCAGGGCCATGGTGATTGTCTCACCGTGGACCAGCCGGTCGGCGAGCTCGCGTGCCTGGCGCCCCGAAAGCAGACGGCCCAGCTCTGCCGCCGCGCCTCCATCAGCTGACATGATCGAAGAAACCAAGGCCCTCACCACAGGACAGGTCGACGAGAAAACGCCTGTCGAGGAACCGGTTGGCTCGCTCGCACGAAGTTTCCGACGCCATCGCGCAGCAATGGCAGGCCGCACCGTGTAGGAAATCTTCGTTGTCGCGAGGTGTGCGGTTGGCGCAGATCGGGTCCGAGGAGCAGCGCTCGGCCCGGTAGAGCGCGCCGTTGACGAGCTCGGCGAGCCGTTCAGGCTGGCTGAGCTGGACGAGGCCGCCGAGCGTGCCGTCGCTGTCGGACGCCGTCGTGCAGATAAGCAGACCGGCCGATGGCGGCCGGCCCTCGGCCGCTGGCCAGGCATAGAGCCGCTCGCTCAGGCTGGCCGCGCCGTACCCGCAGGTCATTGCCGCCTCGCGGATGATGACGTGCGCGAGGGTGTGCACCAGCCAGTAGCGCGGCGGCTTGAGGCGCGAATCCGGTTCGACGCTCTTCGCCGTCTCTGAGAACCGCCGCCAGAAGTTGCGCCGGTTCGCGTCGCGGTGCGCCGCCCACAGGCATGACTTCAGGACGTGGCCCTCCCAGTCAGCGACGGCCGCCTCGTCGAGCTGGAGGAAGATGCCCTCGCCGCGATCTTCGGTGGCGACGGTCCATTTGGGGCGCTTGCGGGTGAGGGGAACGAGCCGCGACGGCAGGTCGCCCGCGCGGTCCATGTCGTCCACGCGAGTGAAGCCCACGAGGGCGTTGACCTTCCTGAGCTTCTCGACGGCGAGAACTCGGGTGATCTTCTTGGGCAGGTGGGCGTCCCGGTCGCGCCAGGAGAGCACCAAGCCGCTTGCCTCGTCGCGATGCCCTGGGCCAAGCGGATCTTTTTGGAGATAAATCCACTCCGGAACGAGCAGGTCAACCGGATCCCAGTCACGCAGCCGTTCGGCCTGCTCCTCAACCGTAACAACGGGCTGCGCGGCGGCCACGAGCAGGGCGTCCAATTCGTCATCGGAGGCGCCGGACAGGTCGATACCCTGACTCCCCAGCAGGCGGCGAAGCGCCGATTTGGGCCATGTGGCGGCGTCAGCGAGATCTTCTCCGAGTGCGGTCCTGACGTCGTCGGCTCGGCTCGTAGCCTGCTCGTCCTTCGTCTCCGGCATCACGATGATCGACTGAGTGGCAGGGAACCAGAGGTTGGAGGCGCCCACCAGCATCAACCGCGTCTCCAGGCCGCACTCGTTGTCCTCGAACGCATCCAGATGGGGGTGGCGCCCCCGGCAACCGGGAAGTTTACGCCGATCGTTCTGGGCCTCGTTCATGGGACGGCGAGCCTGGCAGGCGGCGCATTGGATCGTGGCAGAGGCACCCTTGCCGGCCGTCCGGTCGGTCATCTTAAGTACCGGCCGTTCGGCTTCCGGGCATGCCTGCCAGTGATGCACCCAATGGTCGTAGGGGAACTCGTCGAGGTGCCCCTGCTCGCAAACGAGCAGGTAACGAGCGGGTACGGCCGGCCGCCTACTCTTCTTGCCGCCGGTCTGCTTCTGCCGTTTCTCGCCTCTGCGCCCTGGGCAGCCGACATGCTCGAAGATCGCCAAGTCGGGTCGGAACGGGTGGGTGTTGGTGTATTCGAACTGGGCGAGCCCACCGAGCATGTCGCAGCCGGTACAGCGCATCCACTGAGGGAAGATCCGCGATGGAACCCCGAGGTCGTCTCCCTCGGCCGAGCGGTTCGATCGCTTGGGTTGCCAAGGATGCGGGCGGAGCTGCACGTCTGTCGCGCCGAGCATCATCCGGACGACTTCGCGCAGCCGGGGCGCCTTGATCTCGGGTACGCCATCGCGGCGTGCCCAGATGCGCTCCCAGTCGTCCAGGCCAGCTGGCATCACGGTGAAGTTCGGCAGGTCCATGATCGAGCCTGGGCCGTAGGTGTAGAGCAGCGAGGACGGGCGCGCCGATCCCACCTTTGCCCTGTTCTTCTTGATGCCCTCATCGTTGAGCCGCTCCACCTCGCCGAGCGGATCGAGCGCCTGGGCGGGATCATGGATGAATCGATCGTCGTGCATCAGATCATCTCCGGGAGCTGCCACTGCGGTGTCCCAGGCGGCTCATGGTGTCTCAGATTCTCTTCGATCGGGCTGACCAGCAGGTTGATCTCCGGCTGGACCTCGCGCATGGAGTTGGCCACGACGAAGGGGGCCGCATCTCGGCTGTTGGCAAGCGCCTTGGCGTTCTCCGCGCCAATCATGAGTGGCGCGTACTGCCCGTGGTCGGAGACTTTCTCGTAGACCAGTACCTTGCGGTTGGACACCACCGATGAGCGGCGGGCACGCCACTGGTCCAGCCGGTATCCCAGCCGACGCCGGACCGTCTCCGCTGCGGTGGCGTCCGCGGTGGCCTGCGCCGCCCAGGCGCATCGTTCGGCGAGCGCGTCGACGAGTTCTTCGGCAAATTGATCGAACTGCTTGATCCGGTCGGCGCCTTCTTCTGATGAGAGCCCGTCGCGTACTGGCGCATGAAGTACCCGAGCGGCGCTGACCAGCACGCCGTCGAGACCGCGTTCAATAGAGGTGATCGAGAAGGGTGTCACTGACAAGGCCTCGACCTGCGCGTAGAACGTCTCGTGATAGTGGCGGAACTGCTCGAAATGCGCCAGATCCCTGGGCCGCGCCCAGTTGCTGAGCGCGAGGACGAGCCCTGGTTTGCCTTCGCTCCGGCCTACTCGGGAAGAAGCTTGGATGTATTCCGCAGTATTCTTCGGCTGGCCGACCACGAGCATCAGCCCAAGCCGTCCAACGTCCACGCCGACCTGCAGCATTGACGTCGCGTTCACAGCGTCGAACGGCAGGAGCGCACGCTGAGGCAGACTCTCGCCAGCCTCGCGACGCTTGGCACGGTCGGCCCGCCCCTGGGACGAGTCGTAAGCCGGGTCGAACTCGACGCCCATCTGATCCAGCGTGCCGGTGATGTCGGAACTGGAGACCCGGGCGGTGAGTTCGGCGATATGCAACCTTCCGAAGTCGGTGCCGGTCCTACGCGGCAGTGCCGACCAGGGCCGTCCCTTGGACAGGGCGGTTTGCACGTCGTCGCCGAGGTACCGCGTCATGCCCGCCAGCTCGCGCGTGGCGCTGAAGTAGCTGACTAGCGTCATGTATGGATCCGCGGTCCTGCCTGACCGATCCAACAGCAGCTGACCTGCAGCCATGAGGACTTCAGCGACTCGAATCTCAGCGGTGGTGAGCCGTACGCCTGTCGTGCTCAGCCCCACATACAGACGCCCCGGCTTGTCCCTGGTGACGTCGGCTTCCTTGGAGAAAAACGTCGATCCGGCATCCAGCACTCGAGGCGGGAATATGGACATGTCGCGCCCGTACAGGGCGCGGACCTGGTCGGCGGCATTGCGCGCAGTAGCGGTAGAAGCGACGATCAGTGGCCGGACACGGCGACCGTCGGCTGTCCGCCAACTAGCCATGACGTCGATGGCGGTCTCGAAGAGCCCGACTGTTGTGCCGAGTGAGCCGGTGATGAGGTGCAGCTCGTCCTGGATGATCAGATCTGGGGGCCGGAGCCGTGGCACGTGCCGCTTGCCCGCCGCGGGCAGGCCCTGCTTAGCCGGGTGCTTGCTGCCATCCTGGATGGTGCACCCGGGGTAGTCAGGGTGGACGAAGCCGTGCCGATCACACCGCTGCGAGACGTAGCCGAATAGCGATGCCGCCTCACCCTCACGGGCGAGCCGGGCGAACTTGTCGACCGTGGCGATGAGGAACGCCGGCGCCAGCCGGTAGATCTCCTCGTCGGTGGTGAGGACCGGTAGTCCCTCCTCCACCTCGCCGCCCTCTGCGAACGGACATTCGGCGAACTCATCACCGCAGTAAACGAAGACTCGGCGCCTGTCGTCGTTGGGCGCCTTGACGTTGCCGACTCCAATCTTGGTGCCGCACCACGGACAGCGCTGTGTCTGCAGCACGGTGAGCCGCCTGCGGCCCTTGGCGGCCTTCTCGATCTCGTTGCGCGCCTCCGAGACCCGCTTGGGGGTGACGTCCGTCCCCACCCACAGGCCGATGCGGAACGGCTCCTGACCCCACGTCGCTGGGTCGGCCCGGCGGGTGAGCTCGGCCGCACACACCAGCGCTGCCGCCCGCTGGAACTGTTGGGAGGTCAGCAGCCGCAGCGTGTACCGCATCAGTACGGTCACTCCTGCGCCGCCATCTAACGTCGCGACCAGGCCCTGGCGTCGGCGGATCGCGAACGCGTACGCGGCCAGGCCCAGGTAGGCCTCGGTCTTGCCGCCACCGGTGGGAAAGAACAACAGCTCCGCCTTGGCCACAGAGCCGTCACCGCCGCGCCTCGTGTGCGCCGGATCGGTGAGCGCGGGCAACTGCATAAGAATGAATGCGATTTGGAACATGCGCCACGAGTGCGGGAACTTCCCGTTCAGTACCTGCTCGTGCGCCTCGTCAACAGTGAGGTTCTCATTCGCCCCGCGTCTGGCCGCAACCTGGGTGCGGACCCGCTGATCGGCCATCACGTCGTTCATGAACGCGAAGCAACGCTGTACCTCCGGGTCGCCCACGAGGAGCTTCAACCCCTCGGTGAGCTGTCGGTGGACGAAACGGGCCTCGTCCACCGCCTCCTGCCCTACCAGGAGCAGATGCGCGGGGAGAGCCTGAACTCGGCCATCCTGCTCATCGAGCCAGGCCGCGTATCTGTCCACGATCGGGCTGAGCCCCTCCCGGAGTTCCTCCGGACTCGCCTGTGCGAGCTTGCGCATGTCGAGCAGCGCGCCCTCGATCAGCTCCGCATCGACTGGTGGCGTCTCGCTCATCGGCAGCCACGTCGTCCACACACGGCTTGCCCGCCGCCCGCCTACGGACACCTCCCAGTCAGCCGAGCAGGTACGGCCGTGCGCGAATTCCAGCCGGTCGCGGTACTGCAACTGCAGGCGGCGCAGCTCGTCGTTGCGCTCCAACCACGCATCCGCCTCCAGCACGTCGTTAACTGGCAGGAAGACCTCGGCGCCGTCCGCATGCACCTCGATTTTCGTCTGGTAGAGCCAGGCGTTGACGGGGATCCGTGTTTCCGCTTCGCTGTCGTTGCAGAGCGCGATCTCGATGATCACCCGGTCGCGCGCGGTGTCGTCGAACCGGTCGACCCTGAGCACCACTTTGTCCTTGAGCGAATACGTCTCCGTCTGGCCATGCCGTAGATCGGCTACCTTGATCTTTTGTGTGATCTCGACAGGAGTGCGCTGGTAGCGGCGATGCAATCGCGCGTCCTTGGCCTCCTCTTTCAGCGTTTCGTAGACGCCCCACGAAGCGACGACCGTGAACGCCTCGAGCTCGGCCGGGATCTGGCAGCGCAGCCCCATGGATGCAGGGATCACTAGTCCCCGGCGCTGCGGGTCGTCCTCGACGCCGGTGTCCTCATCCGCGGTGGCTGTGGTGTCGTCGACCGCGGTGAGCGGCACGCCCCGGTCGGCGTGAGCATCCTCCGCGTCGCCCACGTCGGTGAGCTGCTCGCCGGTGTCCGCATCCAACGGACCCTGCGCCTGCGAAGAGCTCGCCTTGGGTGCGAGCCGGACCGGCGCAATCCGTCCCACCAGGTAAGCGACGTCGGGCGGGGCATCGAGGATCTCGTGCGGACCGTTGGTCGGGCCCAGAAGCTCCCGCTTCAGAATGTCGGCGAGGTTGGCCCTGTCTGTCCAGGAGGTTCCGTCAGGTTCGTGTTTAAGCTGGTACGGCCTGCGCTCCGGCCTGGAGGGAGCACCAGAGCCGTCGGCGGCTTGGCCATTTGGCGTTCCCGGGGTGGTCACGCGTCGTCTCCCTCGTCCGTCTCATCCTCATCAGCGGGGATCGGGACCGCACCCTGCAGGGCGGCGCGGCGCAGGTTCTCCTCCAGCAGCCTATCGAGGATCTCCACCCGAGCCTCTGGAGACACGGTCCAGCGGATCATCTGCCGGTAGGTATGGAAGCCATGATCGAGCGGCAGCTCACCCCACCCGTACTCGTCCATGACGGCCCGGTCCAGCTCGACGTGAATCTCCCGCATCCGCGCCACGTCGGGGTCACTTGCATCGGAAACCTCCTGATCGTTGACCAGGTTGTAGAGCTTGGTGAGCCCGAACTGGCGCCGCAACATGATCTCCCGCCGCTCGTTGTCCAGTGCCCGACCCACTTCCTCCAGTCGCTCATTCGGCTCTGGCCGAGGGAATGTCTCGAAGACTCTTGATGGCGTGTACGTCGGGTCGACACGCATGGTAGTTCCGTACATGATCGCCCACATCTGGTGCGCGCTCGATGAAAGCACAGCTTGATCGACGAACGAATTCGTCGCGAATACCACTAGCTTTTCGTGAAAGACCTGGCCGTTGGGCACTCGCATTGGCATCACTGTCTTACTGACGCGTGCGATAACCAACACCTCATCGAGGCCGCCGATGGCCTTCCGCATCGCCGGGCGCGAACGCAAAAATAACCACCAGGGAGCACCGCTGACGGCCTTCGGCTTCCTTGCCCGCTCCGGCTTCACCTGTGCGAGCACACGCTCAAACGGCAGGCTGTAGCGGCGAGCACAGATCTCACAGCGGTCGTTGAAGTCGATGACCCAGCGGGGAGCCGAGGCGTCTGGGCGCGAGTTAAGGTCCTCACCCCCGAGATAGGGGAAAAGCACCTCGGCGTTCGCCGGATCAGCCTCGATCCAGGCGGCCGCCTCGTCGGGCTCCAGCACGAAACCCATGCCTAGGACGATGCAGCCTTGAAAGGAGATCCCGACGTTCTCCACCAGCCGGGCCGGTGTGCCGTCAATCCGTCCGGCCGGTTCCAGCAGCGTCGAGATCCGCCTAACCTCGATGTCATCGGCAACCCGAGGCAGCGTATCCGGGATGTACTCCTTCGTCCCCCACACCGCGGCGTACTCCAGGTTGGCCGTGAACACCGGCCAACTGCGGCTCTGGATCGACCGCGTGATGGTGAACCCCTCATCCACCATCCGATCGAGACCGACCTGTCGGGTGCCCCCTTGCGCCAGGGTATTCGTGGCGATGAGGCCGAGATTGCCTTTGGCCGTCAGTAGCATCATGGCGCGGAGGAAGAAGTAGGCAACCAGATCGGCGCTGCCTTTGGTCCCACCGGCGAGCACGTTGACGAACCAGTCGCGGACGTTGGTCCCCATGCTTCCGGTGAGCTTCTGTCCTCCCAGGAACGGCGGATTGCCGATGATGGCGTCGAAGCCACCGCGGGTCATGACGTCCGGGACCGCAATGCTCCAATGCAGCGGCTTCCAGCGCTCATAGTCGGTGGAGACGGTCGGGGTAAGCCCAGCAGCGAGGATCGACTCCAGCCTGGTCCGGTCCGGTTCTTCGTCGGGGCCGGGATGGGCGAGTTCGAGAGCGAGGCGCAGGTTCTCGTACGCCTCGCGGAGCTGCTTTCCGGGTTTCCCGCCGATTCGGAGCCCGGCGGCGATGATGCCGTCGGCTATGTCGGTGAGCTGGGCGACGAGCTCCTTGTAGTTGCTCAACTGGCGGTTTTTGGCGGCGGCGGAGCGTTGCGGATCGCGGTCGTCGACCTCGGTGGCGAGCTGCTGCCGCAGCCGCGCTGCCTTAGCCAGGATCTCGTCAACGTCGATCTCGAACAGGGTCGCCGGGGGCTCCGCCGAGGGGTCGATGTTGCGGGCCTTCAGCTGCCGCGCGTCGGTGACTCCCAGCAGCGAGTTGCCGAGCAGGACCTTGTCATCGACGAAGGAGAACGGAAGTTTGGGGTCCAAGGAGACCAGCCACAGCGACAACTTGCACATCTCCACGGCCATCGCGTTGATGTCCGCGCCGTACAGGCAGGTCGCGACGACCGTGCGCAAGGCGTGGACGCGCAGCTCGTGCGGTGTGCCGGTGGCGACGTCCGCCTGACGCCAAGCTTCCATGAGCCGTTCGGCGAGGTAGCGGGCTGCGGCGACGAGGAAGGCGCCCGAACCACAGGCGATGTCGGCGACCTTGAGATCGAGGATCCGCTCGGGCGAGATGAGACGCCACTTGCCGGAGTCGGGTTCGGTGTGCGGTCCCGGCTCGTAGACGAGCGGTTCCAGCGCGTGCCGTACGACCTGCTCGGCCAGGGAACGCGGCGTGTAGTGAGCGCCCGCGCTCGCCCGCGACGGCGTCTCAATCACGAGCACACCGCCTGGCTGCACTACGTTCGGCCGGCCGCGCAGGTCGCGTCGGATCAGCCCGAGGAAGGGGCGGAGCCGTTCGCGCAACTCTTCGTCGTTGGTGACGGCGCGCAGGGCACGCTCGGCATCCTCGGGGACGGCGGCGCGGGCCTTGATCAGGATGGCCTCGCTCGGCGGCTTGGCAGCGGGCTGGTCCTCTCTGGCCCAGGCGACAAGGGCCTTGGCGAAGGATTTCGCGTCAGTCCGGGCAAGCGCGAGCCGTTCGAGGACCGTCAGGGGGACCTCGGGTTCCTCTCCGGTGTGCAGGATGTGCCCGGTGGCCGGGTCGATCCTGCCGGAGCCGATGAGGCCGACAGTGACCTCGTCTACGGCAGCGGCGGAGTAGCCCAGGAGCCCCTCGTAGATGTAGCCGATCTGCTCCACGTCGATGTCGCGAAAGGAGATCCGGCGCCCTCCCTCGCCTCTGATCTGCGCGACCTGGACGGCGCGGAGGACTTCCACCATGACCCGGTCGCTGACCGTGATGGCGAGGGTGTGCTGCTCAGTGCGAGCCAGCAGAAAGGGGAAGCGGGCCGGGTCGAACAGCGAGCCGCCATAGGCGGGCAGGCGCAGGTCCTCGAAGGTCGCGCCCTGGTAGAGGGTCTGGGAGGTGGCCAGCAGCCGATGCCAGGTGAGCGAGGTCGCGTCCAGCGCCTCTGCGCCCTCGTCCCGCAGCCGGGCGTCCAGCTCGTCGAGCCGGTCAGCGATGCCGTACCCCTCGGTGAAGACACGGCCGTCCGGGAGCAACCCCCGTTCCTCGGCGAAGAGCAGGAAGACGACGCGCATCATGATGGTGACGGCGGCCTCGTAGACCTTGGCTGGATCGTCGGGCAAAGGGTCGAGGCGACCGCGTCTGCGGGCGTCGATGGCGGACTCAGAGAAGGCCTGGACGAGGAGTTCGACGGCGCGGCGCACCTGGGTGCCGAGCGCCTCGGTGATCGCCTCGGCGGCCGTCACCGACTCGGTGAACAGGGCCGGCAGCCTGTCGGCCGCCTTGCCGCCCGCTAACCGGATGGGCGAGAGCAGTTCGAAGAAAGCGTCGCGGACTTGCGGTTCCTCGATCCACGTCTGCGCGTCGATCATGCCGGAAGCGGCCAGGCCTGCGTTGGGCGCGGAGACGAGTGCCCACCAGCGGCCGTCGGTGACGACCCCGATACCCACGCCGACCTTGCGGAGCAGCTCTTCCATCCGGTCGATCGGGCTGGTTGCCCAGCCGTCGTCCAGCGATTCGCGTAGCGTCTGAACCGGGTCTGTCACCAGCACGAGCGCGAAGCTCTCGCCGCCGCGGACGAACGCGCCGGTGGGCCGGACGGTGACGCGGTGGTCGGGCGAGCGGACCTCGACGCCGTGCGCGCCTGGCCGGTAATTGTCCTTCCAGCGCAGGACGTCGCGCAGAACGGTCTCCACCCAGAAGTCGCGCGCGTCGCGGTAAAGCGCGAGCGCGGCCTCATCATCCGGCCTGCTGTCCTGCTTCTCCCACGCCTGCTCGAAGCCGGGCCTGGCGTCCCGCAGCGTATCGAGTACGGTCCAAGAGGCGGGGGGCATGCCCTGTGGCCAAACGCGGCGCAGCGGCGGAATGGCGAGGAACGGCCCTTCGGTGTCGACCAGAGTGAGCCAGGACCGGTGCAGCCAGTTCGAGTTGGACGGGTTCATGCGAGCTCTCCGTCTGCGTCGGCCGGAGTGAGGACGAAGACGACTGCGGCGGCGGCGACGTGCGGACGGATATCGGCGTACCGCTCCTCGATCGCGGCGATCTCCCGCGCCTCCTCCTCGCCCAGGCTATCGAGCCGATCCTCCATCGTGCGTAGGTCCCGGCGGCGTTGAGCCTGCTGGTCGTCGACGTAGAGCATGCTCTCCTCCTGCTCGCGGATCTCATCGGCGAGCCTGTCCCTGGACTCGTGCAGGTTGCGGCGGAACGCTGCGAAAATCTCCTTGGCGCGGGCGACGTCGGCCTCGCGGCGGGTCGACAGCGACGCGGTGACCTCTGCCTGCCTTCGCTCCGCCCTACGCTCCATCGAGTGCAGCAACTTGGCGCGCAAGGCGGAGCCGGGCACGTTCCACTGCTCCGTCAGCCAGCGCCGCGCTGGATCAGGGGCAAGGGCGAGCCCGCCGCGGTCGAGAGCCTCGTCCAGCAGATGTTCCACCTTCTCCTCTGCCATCGCCTGGCCACGCAGCCGCGCCCCGGTCAAGAAGACCTCCTCATGCAACCGCAACCCGCCCCTACCGACCAGAACGAGCCGGGAGACTGCCAGCACACACGACTGCGGCAGATCATCAATGACGATTGCGGTCACCCGGCGCACCGGGGCATCGGCGCTGAACAGGGACGATCGCAGGGTACGGGCGGCGCGCTGCATCAGCGCATGACCGAGATGGATGTGCACGAGGTCGCTGCGCCCCCTGGCCGCCTCCTCATCGAACGTGATCGGCCGCAGAACGCCGGGATCAAGGCGAGTATCCAGGCCACGCACGGCCTGCTGCCAGCCGGGAGCCAGCGCGTCGGGCACCTCGAAGATCTCAGCATCGGGCCGCTCGTCCAGCAGGCTCGCGTCGGCTCTGGGGTCGGCGATCCGCTTGAGTGGCGGCTGATGGCTAAGGTCGAGCGCGGTGTCCACCACCCGTCGCATGTTGGCAGGCGTGAGGTGCATCTCCTTCTTGCGCTCGCCGTACGTCCGCGACAGTTCTGTGAGCCGGCGGTTGAGCTCGACGCCACCAGCTAGCACCTCCCTGATGATGGCACTGCCCTCATCGAGGGCCTTGCGGCGCGGCCTGCGGCCGGTCGGGCTGAAGCGTTCTTGGATGTCGGCGTCGATGACGTTGTTCATCGAGCCGAGGTCTTCGGCGGCGCGGCCCACCTTCATGGCGATCCGCCGCATGAAGTCGAAATCGGCCGCGTAGGTGCTGGAGTCTGCACTCGGGGCGAGCTGATAGATCAGCGGAGTCCTGGTCTGGCCGTAGCGGTCGATCCGGCCAATCCGCTGCTCGAGCCGCGAGGGGTTGAATGGAATGTCGAAGTTGACCAGCCGGTGACAGTAGGTCTGCAGGTCGATGCCTTCGCCCGCCGAGTCGGTGGCAAGCAAGACCCGTACCTTCTCGGCCGCTGGCTCCGCATTGAAGCGGGCGCGGATCGTCTCCCGATCCTCCTTCGGAGTCGAGCCGCGGATCACCGACAGGCGTCCGCCCGCGTAGCCGCGCTGCTCCAGTACTCCCTGGATCCAGGCGAGCGTCTGGGCGTATTCGGTGAAGACGACCACCCGCTCGTTGGACCAGCGGGTACCGTCGGGTCGGCAAGTTGCGTCCAGGAAGTCGATGAGCGCCTGGAGCCGGGAGTCGGGGCGGTGCTCGTATCCCAGGCCCCATGTGATCAAATCGTCAATCTCGCCGGGATTGGCGATCAACGGGTGGTCCTTCTTGGACCGACGCAGCGCGGTGAATTCCGGGTGGTCGGCCTCACCCTCCTCCTCATCGGACTGGCCGCTGCCCAGGGTCTCCTGGATGTAGGCGTCCTCGTCCTCAACCTGCTGGGCGCCCGCTGTCGACGCCTGAGTGTACTGCTCCAGGGTGCGCGCGAAGGCGTACGGGCTGGACAGGAAGCGCTTCTTCAGGAGCATGCCCACGATGTCGCCCGACCCCGACTGTCTGGTGGCCCTGGCGGTATCGCGGATGATTCGCCCAAGAATCTCGAACTGCCGCTGCTCCTCCGGCCCCGCCGTGAAGAGGAGCTTCCTGAACTCGCGCGGCACGAAGTCCTTGTCCGTCAGCTGCGTCTTGAGCCGACGCACCGTCACCTGACGCAGCGCCTGTGTGTCGATGATCGCGCCTCGGCTGAACCGGCGGTCGTCAATCATCTCCAGCAACGCGGTGAATGACTCGGTGTAGCCGTTGTGCGGCGTCGCCGATAAGAAGAGCCGGTGCTCGCACCTCTCGGCAAGCGCCCGGACAGCGCGGGTGCGCTGGCTATCGACCGCGTACCCACGCCCGCCGCTGGCGATAGTGGGACTGGGCGGCGCGACGTGGTGAGCCTCGTCGACCACGAGCACGTCGAAGGCGAAACGGCGGGCGCTGCCTGGCTGTCCGGTCTCGCCGTACACATCGCGCAGCAGCCGCTGCGCGCGCAACGACGGCAACCATGCCATCGACACGATCACCCTCGGGTAGAGACGGAACGGATTGGCAGCCAAGCCGTGGGTGCGGCGAACCTTTGCCAGGAGCGCGCTGTCGACGATGGTGAACTCCAGGCCGAACTTCTCTCGCATCTCGTCCTGCCATTTGAGCATGAGGCTCGGCGGGCAGACGATCACGACCGATCGGGCCCGGTGGCGCAGGAGCAGTTCCTCGACCACGAGCCCGGCTTCGATCGTCTTGCCCAGGCCGACGTCATCGGCAAGCAGCAGGTTGGTACGCGACGATCGAAGCGCGCGGTCCAGCGGCTCCATCTGGTACGCCTCAACGTTCGCACCGCTGCGAAAGGGGGCCTGGTAGGAGTTGGCGTCGGCGGAGGTGACGGCGCCCCAGCGGACCGCGTCAACGAAGGCGGCCAGCGTGTCGGGATCGTCGAAGTCGTCCGGGTTGACCGTCTCCGGCAGCCCCTGGTCAGGCGCCACGGTGTGGCCGACCTCAAGCTCCCAGACCACGGCGAGCTCTTGTCCGAGCCGGTCTTCTTCCAGCGATTGCAGCTCGACGACATGCGTCAGCCCCGGCACACTTTCGTCCGCGGGACTGCGCGACAGGCCCTGAGCCCGCACGTAGGCAACCGCCCACGCCGAGCCGCGCACGTTGACCACCTGGCCGGGCTCTGGCACGGTCGGCATGTCGGTCATCGACGTCATCCTTTGATCTCCCTGACTCCCCTGGCACAGCCATATAAGCGGATCTCTTGCGTCAACGACAGTGCGCGGGAGAGGCTTTTCCCGTGTCCAACATCGCCGACCGCGTCAGGGAGCTCATCAGCGCCTCCCAACTGAGCGAGGAAGCCTTCGCCGCGCAGGCGGACCTCGATAGTGCCGCTCTGGCGGCGGCTCTGTCCGGGCAACGGCCCTTTTCCTCCCTGGACCTCGCCAAGATCGCGGATGCTAGGGAGGAGAACCTTGACTACCTCATTACCGGAGTTCGGCCCAGACTCGATAGCTCGGCGCGTGCCGAGCGCGGGGATGCCAGAACCGCGCTGACCGCTGCGCTCCGTTACACCGCTCATCGCCAGAGCATCGCGGAGATCGGCTACGGCCTACGGTGGCGACGGCTCGACATGCCCGTCGACCTCAGCGGATGGCGTCAATGGGGACGGGCGGCGGCGCAGCGCGCTCGACAGGTCCTCGTAGCTGACCCTGATCTCGTCGCCGCTGTCGAGGAGAGCTTCAGCGTGGACATCGCCTTGGTCGACCTCGGCGGCGACTTCGACGGCATGGCGGCCTCCGCAGACGACGCAAAGATCATCATCCTGGGGACGTCGTCCAACCCGTGCCGGCAGCGCTTCACTCTCGCTCACGAGCTCGGACACCTTCTGGCTGGCGACGACCAGGAGATCAGCCTGGACAAGAACATCTTCCTCCAAGGGCGGCAGTGGCGCAGCGAGAGCGAGCAACGGGCAAATGCTTTCGCCGCCGTCTTCCTCATGCCGGAAGACCTCCTCCGTACGCGTGTGGGCAGCACGGGGCTCACCGATCAGGGCTTCGCGGAGCTGGTCACGGAGCTCTGGGTGAGCCCGAAGGCTCTGGCCATCCGGCTCAAGGAGCTCCACTTGATCGACTCCGGCCGATGTGACCGGTTCAGCGAACTGAGCGCGCTCCGAGCGGCCGAGCGAACCGGCAAGACCGAAACCTACGAGGCGATGGTCATCGAGGCTCAGCGGCCCAGACCGCCGCGCTTGCTGGTCCGCGACACGATGGCCGTCTACGAGGCCGGCCGTTCCACCTTGCAACCCCTCGCCAGCCTCCTTGATGAGGATGTCGGTGAGCTTGAACGCCGCCTGGAACCCGGATACTGAGCGACGGACACGTGATGCCCCCCTTCTTCTTCCCCGACACGACCGTGCTGAGCAACTTCGCGTATCTGGGTGAGGTCGCGCTCCTCAAGCAGATGCTCAGCGGACATGGGCGATGGACCGAAGCCGTTGCCTTCGAGATCGGTAATGGGGTCAGGTGCGGTCAACCCCTTGACGCGCTCGCCGACCTTCTCGGCGCGGACCCGTGGCTCGGTTCGCCCATCCTGATCACGCGGGAGGCCGACATCGCCGGCGTCGAGGCGCTGCGCCGGCGTGCCTTTGCCGGGCCGAGACTGCGAGGCCGCTACACGCAGCACCTTGGTGAGGCGCAGAGCTGCTATGTCATCCTCCACTGGCCGCAGTTCCAAGGCTCCGCGTGGATTTCCGACGACCGCAAGGCCGTCCGGTTCGGCCGTGCGGAGGGCATCACGACGTACGAAACCATCGACGTGGTGCGCCTTGCGATCCAAAGTGGCCTCATCGATACCGAAACCGCGAGGGACCACATGCGGAGGCTCTGCCAACTTGGGCGGCCTATGAGGGAGCCAACCGTCGCCGATCTGCTCGCCATGCCGGGGACTCCGCACTTCGTCTTTCCGGGACCTCCTCCCGGCTCCGCCCCCGCGCCCGTTGTCGGAGGTGGTCAGTCACAGGGGTCGACAGGCGGGAATGGCGGGGAAGAGTCGATCCCCGTCCTTCGAGGACACCAACAGGGCGCGGAACAGGCTAACCCTGAACAGATGCCACTCTTCTAATTCAAAGGACTCCACGGAACGGGTGCTTGCGTAGCTCAAGACCCTGGCCACGGTTTGGGCCCGAAGCCGCTTTCGTGACAGCTCGTCTGGCTGTCAGCTCGGGGCCTCGCTCCGCCTGGTGGAACGGCCACCCGCTCGACCGGATCCGCACCAGCCACCTCGCCCGCCTCGAACTGACAGAACTCACTCTCGCCGCCTGAGACGAGTTAACCAACAGGGTCGAGGGGAAGGCCAAACCTCAAGGGAGAACGAACAACACAGACGGTTGACCGGCCCCGCTTCTTCAGGGACGGTTCTCGTGACGGAGCACCGGCAGCTCAACGTCCTTGGCAGATCAGCGCGGACCAGCACCATCAGGCCGAATAAGCCCCTCACCAACCTGTAGACCAGCGATAACAACACCTTAAGATGGTCTCAGCCGCCGCTCTGAGCGCGCAACGAAACCCCAGTTCACAGCGCGAAACCGTGATTTCGAGCGGGACAGGGTTAAATCGAAGTCTTTGGTGTCGACGACCGAGCAGTCACCGCGCCAGCGCAGCTCGGTATCTCGGTTTGAGCTTCGGCGTAGACGAGCGACGAGGACGCGGCTTCTCCTCCCCTCGCTCTCCGAGCATGGGCACCCTCTCTGGACGAACTCACGACCTCAAATGCCCGTCATACTGGATCAAGCCCAACTCCGCATCCACAGGCTCCCAGCACATCGGCAAGGGTCGGTGGCATTCATCTCAAGATCGCCATGTTGGACAGAATGGGATCACACGTGACTCCAGACGAACTTGAACAGCAACTCCGTACATTGATGGCGGAAGCAGGACTCAGTTGGGTTCTCCAGCAGGTCGACGACGCCATCGCTGAGGGGAACTCCGAGGAGGTTCGCCTGAAGGCACAGCGGGCGCGGTCTCGCGGCAGATACGGCGACGAACAGACGATCTTCATCGAAGATGAAGTCGTCTACGAACGACTGGCGATCCCGCCCCACCGCGAGCCAGACGGTGCGAGGATCCACATTGCAACCCGCCCGTACACAACCGCTGAACGAGTCCAACTGCTGATAGCCGCCCTACGTCGTCTGCTCATTGACCTTCCACGCGTCCAACAGGAACAGGTCAAGCTCCTGTCTCTCCATCAGGCAGGCGCACCACGGGTGGAAGGCATCCAGTTCCTTCGCGATGAAGGTACGAGCCGATCCTCAACCGAGATCACTATCCTTCCGCAGTCCTCTGACAGCTTGGTCTCCGAAGACACTCTGCTCGCTCTGTTGACGGCCATTGAAGCCAAGGTTCGGGAGTCATGACATCTGCTGACGATCTGCTGCGGGAGCTCCGGTCGCATCTGCACGGTGTGACAACGTCCTACCGGTCCTCATCAGACCCGAATGACGTCTACGAGGGGTACATCTTCGCCTTGGTCGTTACTGAAGCGCTCGCGAGAGGAGCCCAGGTTCACTACGAAGACGTCCACGGAAATAAGACCTCCCGGCTCGTCTTCCGAACCACCCCGGGGCGCATCTATTCGAGAGCCCATCCATACACGCATGCAGTGATCCAGTTCGGAACCGCCCGACCGCTGGAGGCACACGTGGGAGTCCAGGTCCAGGGCGCCTCTGGAGTGCTCCACGAGTGCGATGTTCTGGTTCTCACCACTGACGAGGCGGAACTGAGTCGCTCTGCCGGTGTCGCACCCAAAACGAAGGGGTGCGTGCTAGCGATCGAATGCAAGTTTTACACCTCCTCACTCAAACTTGATCTTGCTCGTAGCTTTCAAGGGCTAGGAGCGGATCTAGGGGAGAAGGTCCGACCAACTTTCGTCTCTAACGGCTCGTCAACGACTATAAAGAGATATCTCAGTCACAAGAAGAGAGACTGGGAGCACGACGTTCTTCCCGGAAACACCCAGGTCGATGGCCTACGCTCGAAGATTCGCGAGGCATTCAAGGTGTATCTGAGCCGAGCGGATCCAACCTTCTCAATCTGAGCCTGTTCGGCATCCGCCTGGTGCCGCAGAATTTCGGCGAGCCGAGAGTCGGCGACGAGGTCCGGCCGGGATAGCGATCATGCGGTCGCGTAGTTGCGCGGGTTTGTGCCCGCGTCCCGAGGACGGCCGTCGTCGTACGGAGTGTTCCCCTCGCGCGTGCGCCATATGGAGGACGGTGCCGAAATGAGGTATTTTAGCCCACCACAATGCGCTTATATGGTCATATCATCGTTTTCTATAACACTGGCTTGTTGAAGGCCAATCTGGCTGAGACAATGTGGCGGTCCGCGATCGGGAGGACTCTTATGGCCGCCGTTCTCAGCAACGACCAGCGACTGCTAGATCGAATTCTAGAAGATCAGCGGAAAACCCTGGCTCCCGACGCGAAGCCGGAAGAGTTCTTCAACTTCTTCGCCGCCGCCAAGGCCCTCTGGGATTGGGATCTCGACCTTGACGAAATCATCGACGGAATCGTTGACGGCGCGCACGACTGCGGCATCGACGGCATCTGGTCCTTCATCGACGGCCGGCACATCACCGCCGACGTCAAACATTACCTCGGCTCGCGGACCCGTACGATAGATCTGGTCATCCTCCAGGCCAAAACCTCGACCGGATATCAGGAGTCCGTACTTGAGAAGCTCCATTACCATCTCCCGCAGTTGCTGTCGATGGATCGCTCGGAAGAGGAGCTCGCCGAGCACACGAACGCCAAGCTTCTGGACCGGACGCAACGTTTCCTGGATATTCTCGAGTCGACCGCCTCATCCTTCCCCCAGGTGAAGGTGCACATCATCTACGCATGCCGGGCGGCGGACGGGCCGCACCCCAACGTGAAGGCCAAGGGAGATCGGCTGCGACGGGAGATGGAGCAGATCACCAGCCAGACGGAGTGCGTGGTCGAATACCTCACCGCAGCCGACCTCCGCGAGCGCGCCGGTCGAGGCGCGAAGGAGGTGGCCCATCTGGTCTTCTCGGAAACCCCTATCAGCACGTCTATCGGCGAAGGCTATGCGTGCCTGGCGCGACTGGACGAGTACTACAAATTCATCACGTCGTCCAACAATGCGCTGCGACTTGAACTGTTCGAGTCCAACGTCCGCGACTACGCCGGCAGCACCGCCGTCAACACCGCGATAGGCGAGACGTTGAAATCGGCTACCCGTGAGGACTTCTGGTGGTTCAACAATGGTGTCACCATAGTCGCCGAAGCGGCCCAGATCTCAGGCAAGAAGATCGTCATCAGGGATCCGCAAATAGTCAATGGCCTGCAGACGAGCCACGAGATCTACAAGTATTTCGAGAACGGCGGCAAGGACCTGGACCGGGCACTGCTGGTGAAAATCGTGGTGGCGCCTCAGGCAGGGACCACCCGTGACCGCATCATCCGGGCCACCAACAGCCAGACCGCTCTTCCCGCCGGCGCTCTGCGTGCCACCGAGCAGATCCAGAAGGACATCGAGGAAAGCCTCAACTACCGGGGCGGCTATTATTACGAGCGCCGCGCCAACTATTATCGCAACCAAGGTTACGCGATCGACCAGGTTGTCAGCATGGCGCGACTTGCCAGGGAGTTCACCGCGTTCCGCCTCCAGGAGCCACACACCGCACTTCAGCATTCCGAAGCCTTACTCCTGGAAGACAGCCGTTACTGCAGAATCTTCTCCTCATCGCACAACCTGGACATTTACCGTCTGACCCTCGATGTGCACTGCCGCATCAGGAAGTTCCTGCACGCCTACAGCAAGGACACCCCACTGCTGGGCGAGACGATCGAGAACTGGATCTACCATCTCGCGTACATGTCCTCCTTCACCCTCACTCGCCTGCGCCACCCGAACGAGCGGGACCTGCTCAACATCGACCTCGCTCACCTGTCGGATGAGCTTATGGAGCAGATGGTCGGCGCGCTGGACAAGGAGTTCCGGTCGGTGCTGCGGGTAAATAAGGCCAGGGGCGTCGACCGCATTGCCCGCAGCGCCGACTTCAGCGAGCGCGTCCGACAGGCCATCATTGGGCAGCGACGTTTCGAGATCGCACGGTCGTAGGTGTCCTTGCGACGCCGCACCATCCGCACGATCAGCGACTCGACCGGCCAACGTGCAGCCCTCTATGCGCTCCTCCAGCAGCCCGGCCGTGCGGCCCTTGGCGACCCCGTCCTGGTTGACGGTGGCCAGCGAGACGTTGGGGTGAGCGGCCAACTTGGTGTTGTCGTAGCCAGCCACGGAGACGTCGCCCGGGACGGACAGGCCGGCCTCGTGCAGCGCGGCCAGGAGCAGTCACGATCAAGTAGGCAGAGTGCTGCCCCGGTGGGTGCGGGTCATCGCCGGAGGCGGCGCGACGGTTGAGCCCCGCGCGAGGGTGCTTTCGCGCGCGATCAGCCGGGCATCGACGTCGACCCGGTGTTCTGGCCGGTCAGCGACCGGATCGCGTCAGCGCAACCCGGGCGCTCAGGCAGAGGATCGCGTCGGTGTCCGGGGCCTTCGCGAGCAGCTCGTCCACGCCCAGGGTGACATCCTCCGGATCGTGCGAGTCCGCCGGGCTGACGACCAGCGCGGGGTCGAATATTCGTTCCTTGCGCTGACCTGCAGCCCTTGACAGGCTTGCCGATCATGAGCGTTGTCGTCTGAGTGGTTGCTCAGATCTGCTTGAGCAACCACTTGAACCGGCAAGTTGAAGACCGGTACGTCCAGCAAAGCCGCAAATCGGACGCGGCGACTGAAGTATTTGAGCCTCTCAGGCTGGTGAGACGCGAGCAGCGGGTGCAATCACTCGCGAGTGGTATTCGGTTGTTGCTCGTACGCGTTCGATCTGCCGTGAAGCAAGAGCTTATCCTGCAGGATCGACCCTACGCAGCAGCACCGAGATAAGGACAAATCACGCATAATGCCGATGGTCAAGAACGCATGGTTGCTCGGTGGTTGCTCGCGCGTACGCCCCACAACCCGGCACGCGATAACACTGGTCGACACATCGGCGTGGACAATCTCAACCATGGCGATACAAAACAACACTCGATGACACCCGGTGATACTTACCGAGGATTCTCATAATCCGTAGGTCCCGGGTTCAAGTCCCGGCCGCCCTACCATCCTCCATCAGCGCCAAAGGGCACCTGACCTGCACTGATGTGACCAGGGGGCCGTATGGTCGCGTCTGGCTGTACCTGGTTGGCGTCGAGTCTGTACGGATGTCTGTGCCCAATCCGTGCCCACGTGGAGAGGCGACCCGCCAGCCTCGGAGGGCGAGCGGATCGCGGCTGCCAGGCGATCTGGCTATGGCCGTCAGGGCGCTTCAGGCGCATCCTGTGAAGTGCGCGGAGTGGCCGGGCGTGGCAGCATGCTGGGTGCTGGCCGGCGAGGAGGAATGCATGGAAAGCGCGCCGAGCAGGACGGCGATGTTTGCGGCCGTGTCGCGTGGATTGTTTCGCCTGGAGACGGCGTCGCCGTGGGTACTGGACGATGTGCTGGCCCTGGTGCTTGTCGGCCCGGTATGGCAGCAGCTGCGAGACCAGTTCGATCCGCTGTTCCCCGGCCCGGTCCGCAGCGAGTCCCGTGCGGCTGTCTGCACCCGCAGCCGGTACGCCGAGGACCGGCTGGCTGCTGGAGCCTTCACGCAGTACGTGATTCTTGGCGCGGGGCTTGACTCGTTTGCGTGGCGGCGGCCGGATCTGCTCGGCTCGCTGACGGTGTTCGAGGTTGATCACCCTGCCTCCCAGGCCTGGAAGCTCGAGCGGGTCAGGGAGCTCGGCCTGCCGCTCAGCGACTCGCAGGTATTCGTGCCGGTTGATTTCGAGGCCGGACCGGTTCAGGATGTTCTGGGCCCGGCTGGGTTCGACTGGGCGCAGCCGGCGATGTTCTGCTGGACGGGCGTCGCCCCCTATCTGACGGCACAGGCGATCGAGTCGACGTTGCGCACGATCGCGGCGGCTGCTCCCGGGTCTGAGGTGGTGTTCTCCTACCGGGCCGAGGACTGTGCGCTCGACGACGCGGGGACGGAATTCGCCCGTATCTACACGCCGATCGCGGCTTCTGCCGGCGAGCCTCTTCAGCCTGGCTGGCCGGTATCCGAGATCGAGAGGCTGATCAGCCGGTGCGGGCTGAAGGTCGTGGACCACCCCGCACGTGCAGACCTCCAGCAGCGATACTTCGCCGGCCGTACCGATGGCCTGCGGCCCTATACCTTCGAGACCCTGGTGGCCGCGCGGGTCACCTGAGCGAGCGCAGGCCACGTCGGCGACTTCACCGTCTGCGAGGGCCAGGAGGTGACGGTACGGCAGAGGAGTACAGCGACCTCCAGGGCCTCGGCGTAGCCGCGTCGTGTCCGCTTTGCTCATGCTGGGCGCAGTCCGAGGGTTTCGAGGGTCCGGGTGGCGTCCCGGGCGTGGTGCCTGCCGGCGGCGCCGCCCGTGTCCTGCTGCCTGGCCGGCGGCGTGCAGCCGCGCATCCAGCCAGGATCCGACGGCGGCATCCAGCCGGTCAGCGTCCACGAGATCCGGTTCGGGGACCTATGTCCGCATGCCCCGGGAGCCCCAACGTCTGATCCGCGCGTGGTGTCGGGCGACGCCGTACGGCTCGCCCTTCCGGCAAGACATGGAGCGCCAAGGCCACGAGGGACGTACGAATCGCAGACCCTCCAGGCGTCACCAGAGATCCGTGATCGCCTGGGCTTGCATGAGCCCAGCGGCGACGTGGAGGACGTTGACACGGAGCGGCGGCACCGTGTACGTCGGAGAAACCCCAGCTCAACCCGCACGCGCGAGCTTCGACGCCCTCCTGGTCCCCACCGGCGGCGACGCCTGCCAGCGCCGCTCCGCCTCCGTCGGCAGGTTCGTCCCCGGCCTGGGACGCGTGCGGGGCTGACCCTGAGGAGCGATCCGGCCCGCGCCGAATCATCCGGGCCGGGATCTCGAACCAAGCCGTACGGCGGCCTGCTCATCGGTCAGGGACCCTAGGCACTTCTTGATCGTCGATGTACAACTGAATCATGATCCTTAAAGCGGCGGTGCGTGCCCTGCTCGCCATCGTGGCGGCGCTCCCGCTGGGCGCGTGCGGGGCCTCCCCGGCGCAGATGGGAGGCGGAGCGGCGATGCGCGAACAGGAAGGCCAAGGTAGCCTGGCCGACCCCCGGGTGCTCACCTGTGCCAACCGCAACGGCTTCGTCGAGGACGAGAGCACCCTGCTCGCCTCGATCGGCCCCCACGACCTCGTGGAGGGGCCGCTGGTCATCCCCGGCCTGCTCGCCTGGGGGACGGCCGAACCGGAGGAGTACGGCACCGGCAACCGCTTCAAGGTCGGCGCCGTGGTACGCCAGGGCGGCAGAGTCACCCTGTCGATTCCCGAGGAGTTCCACGAGAGCGCCGGCCTGCTCTACGCCGAGGCGGCCAGGACGGCGGCGAGCCCGGCGGGCGCGGACCACTCGGTGACGTTCGTGGCCTGCGACGATCACGACACGCTGTTCGTGGGCGGGTTCAACGTGCTGGCGCCCAGGTGCGTGCCGTTCGACATCGCGGTCCCCGGCCGGCCCGTGGTCCGGAAGGAGATCTCCTTCTTCGACGGGAAGTGCTGAGCCGCGGTGGGCGGTCCCGGGACCGCCCACCGCGCTCAACCGAGGAACACCGTCGCCAGCACGCCGGCGAAGGTGAGGGACAGCAGGAAGAACGCGTAGGTCCGGACCGCCTTCTCCCTGTCCATGAGCCACTCCATCACCCACATCGGCTCGGCCTTCGTGTCCTGGTCCTTCGATCCCGGCACGATGGCCACCATCACCATCGACGGAAGCGTGAAGCCGAGCGCGTAACACAGGCCGGCCCACCAAGGCACCAGCCCGAAGAGCGTTACGCCGAGTGCCGCCCACGTCAGCGACGTGACGCGGAAGGTGGTCAGGACAAGCCCGGTGTCGAGTCCCCAGAGGAACGCGCCTCTGGCAGGGCCGAACCGGGTGAAGTGATCGCGCGGAGTCTGCCGCCGCAACATGGGCGTGCGGAGGCCGAACCTACCGGAATCGATGGCCATGCAGGCGAGCAGCACGACACAGGCGGCGATCTTGGAGCCTGTTCCGCGCAGTCCACTGCCGATGAGATGGACCAGCCCGTACGTGAGGACGGCGGAGATCGTGAAGCCGATCGCCAGATTGAGGATGGGCCGATACATGGCCTTCTCCCCAGGGGCTCTCCCCTGAACCAGGGGGCGGAGATATCCGACGAAAGAAAGGCCTCAAAAACTGAACAGCTGCGCGAAGCCCGCACTCATGATGAGCAGGAGCAGCGCGATTGTCACCCACGTGTCAAGGGGCAAGGGATCTCCTGAGAACGACTAGCAGCTGTTGGCTCTGACCGTCCAGCCGGCCGAACAGGCGAACGGCCCGGTGTTACAGTTCGCACCCTTTGTGCACTCGCCGCAGGCGTACAGGCGCGAGCCGGTGCAGCAGTTCCACACCTTCATGCTGTAACCCGTCGGGCATACGTACTGGCCCTGGCTGTTCGTGCTGCAGAATTTGTTCGGAAGAGCGAGGTTGCAGCATCTCCAGTTGGCCGCCGAGGCGGGCTGGGACATCGCGGCCACGCCGGCGACGGCGCCGACGGCCGTGAGACCGACCTTACCCATCCAGCCGATGAAGCCACGGCGGCTGGACCTCATGCCGGAGGTTTTCTCCATGTGGTGCCTTTCTTGTGGTTGCGTGGGGCGGGATCGGTGCTAGACGGACGGCTTGCGAGCCAGGGAGTACTGGTAGGAGACGGGAGTGGCCGCGTACATCTGCCTGACCGACGGCACCGTGTGGGCCCGTGTCAGCTTTCCCTCGGCGATGTGAAGGGCGACGGGTGTCAGATCCAGCCCGAGGCTGCCGACGATGCGCTCCTCGTCGTCGAGGATGACGCGCTCGCCGTGCAGTCCGAACTCGTTGATGAACTCGTTGCCGTCCCCTCTCACCGGGACGACCACGACCCACATCGAAAGGGGCACCGCGCCACCGCGCAGCGCCGCGACCAGGTTGCGGCAGGTCTCGCACTTGTCGGAGACGAACAGCACCATGGCCTGTTCAGCGTGATCGAGGACGGAGGGCAGGCCGAACCGGCTGGGGCTGGCCCCTTGCAGCGTGCCCAGTTCCACCGTGGTGGGCTTGTCCTCGATATCGAGATAGCCGCGGATCTGCCTGACCTGTTCGAAGAGCTCGACCTGGGCGCCGATCTGGATGAACACCACCACGGCCAGCAGGCAGACCACCACAAGCAGCACCGTCGTCATGCGGCGGGCACCTCCGCATTCTCGTGTCGTGTCGGGTTCGGAGTGACCATGCGGTCGCCCCGCAGCACTCGCCAGAGCCTGACCTCGGCGAGTAGTTTCCACGCGACGAGCGCCAGCAGGAGGGCGGCCAGGCCGGCCAGCCCCTCGTCGGCACTCCACGACGGCGGCGCGAACTCGGCCACCGCCGCCAGGCCCAGCCAGAGCGGCAGGTACAGCACCTGCCGCCAGCCCAGTGCGGCTCCGCCGCCGCCGAAGCAGCCGCACTTGATCTTCTCTCCCAGCCCCAGCGCGTGGATTCCGGCACCGGCGAACGACAGGGCCAAAAGCGCGATGAGCCCCCTCGGCCAGGTCGCCGACGGCATGATCGTCATCGCGGTGACGGCCAGGAGTTCCGCGCCGATCACGATCAGGGCCGCCGGTCGGGCGATGGCGCTGAAGCCCAGCTTGGAGATGGTCTGCGTAAGGGCACGGTGAGTAAGGATCTTCGACAGGGCCGCGACCAGGAATACGGCGATGAGCGCCCCCTGCCCGACGACGCCTGCGACGCTACTCGTCATGATCGAAAAATACTGAAGTGTCCGAAACTCGGCAATGGGCAGGGGACTTTTTTCTTTCCAGACGGCCAGACATTTTTCTTGTCAGGTGTTTTTGACCCCGTCAGTTGACAGCTGTGCAGATTCGTGATCCGTTTTCGCGCCGTGTGGTGCAGCCCAGGCCGTCGAGCATCTCCAGCAACGGCACCGCCACCCGGCGCGTGGTCTGCAACGCGACCCGCGCCTGACTCACCGTGAACGGCGCGGGCAGCAAGCGCAGCCGCTTCACCGCCCGGTCGGGGGCGTCGGGCAGCAACACCACGCCGGCGGTGACGACCAGCACGGCACTGGCGCGCTCGGCCGCGACCAGGTTCCTGCCGGCCAGCCCGAGCTCGGCCAGCCGCCGCGCGCTCGGCGCCTGGAACGGCCGGTCGGCCAGCTCGGCGCGGAGCCGGTCGATCGCCTGCCGCAGGTGCGCCGGCAGCGGCGGAGGCGCCAGGTCCTGCCTGCCGATGACGCCCGCCTCCAGCGTGAGCGGCGGCGCGATCAGCGCCCTCGTCAGCCGCCGGTCCGGCAGGCCGAGCAGGTGCGTGGCCGCCTCGACGGTCAGCCGCCCGTCCCCGGCCCCAGTCACCGCCTCGGCGAGCGCCTTCCGGAGTCCCGCCCAGTGCTCCGGGTCGGCGTGCCAGCCGCCCGGCAGGGAAGAGGGCGGCGCGGTGACGCCCATCGTCGCGAGGTCGGCGCCGCTGAGCAGCCCGTGCCAGCGCAGCAGATCGGCCGCCCCCGGTAACCCGCCTCCCGGTACGGCGTCTCGCGTACCCGGTGCGTCCTTCCCGGCTCCCGGGGAGGCTCCGGCCGCGGCCAGTGCCGCGCCGCGGGCTGCCGCCGCCCCCCTACGGGTCAGTGTGGGAGGCCGCACGTCCAGGACGACCACCCCAGTCGTCACGGCCGAGCGGCTGGGATCGCGCAACAGAGCCCGGTCGCCCACTCTCAGCGGCAACGGCCTGGCGAACGACAGCCTCGCGGCGCCCTCGCCGAGCGGTCTGATCCTGGTGGGCACGGCGGCCGAACCGATGTGGAGGAGCAGGTCGCCCTTCGGCGGTTCACCCGGCGACAGCCGTACGTCGGCCGAGGTCGTGAGGTGCCACGCGCCGGGGGTCAGCAGTGCGTCCCCGCGTGAAGGGGAGACGGGCCCGCGCAGGTTGACCGCCACGCGGGCGGTGGCGGTGACCATGCCGGCCGGGGTGTTGAGCGTCTGCAGACCGCGCACCCGCACCGGTTCGCCGCCGAGGTGCAGCGTCTGGCCCGCGCGCAGGGTGCCCGCCGTCAGGGTGCCGGTGACCACGACCCCCGCGCCCGTGACGGTGAACACGCGGTCGGCCCACAGCCGTACCGGGCCGTCGGTGGCGGTCGGCGGCAGTCCGGCCGCGAGCCGGTCGAGCGCGGTGGCCAGCTCGGGCAGGCCCTGCCCGGTGACCCCGCTGACGGCCAGCGCAGGTATCGTCTCCAGGCACGTGCCGCGTAGCCGGGAACGGGCCTCGGCGAGCGCCGGAGCCGGGTCGGCCAGATCGGCGCGGGTGATCACCAGCAGGCCGTGGCGTACGCCGAGCAGGTCGAGGGCGGCCAGGTGTTCACCCGACTGGACGCACCAGCCCTCGTCGGCCGCGACGACGATCATGGCGGCCGGGCACGGCCCCACCCCGGCCAGCATGGTCGTGACGAACCGCTCATGGCCGGGCACGTCGACGAACGCCACCGTCCGTCCGGACGGCAGCGCCGTCCAGGCGAAGCCGAGGTCGATGGTCATGCCCCTGCGGCGCTCCTCGGCCCAGCGGTCGGGTTCCATCCCGGTCAGCGCCCGGACCAGCGTCGACTTGCCGTGGTCGACGTGGCCCGCGGTGGCGATCACGAACATGGCGCCAGGCGGGGACCCGTGGGGTGTTCGGGCGTGACGACCGGCAGGCCGGCCGCGAGCCAGGACTGGAAGCCGCCGACCACGTCGGTGGCGCGGGTCAGGCCGAGCTGCCGCAGCGACCAGGCGGCCAGGCTGGAGGAGTAGCCCTCGTCGCACAGCACGATCCACCGGATGCCCGGGGCCGCCTCGGGGATGCGTGCGGAGGAGCACGGGTCGAGCCGCCACTCCAGGTGGTTGCGCTCGATCACGATGGCGCCGGGCACCTCCCCGTCGTGACGGCGCTGGAACTCCGGGCGGGTGTCGACGATGAAGGTGTCCGGCGCGCGGGCGGCCGCCTGGGCCTGCGCCGGGTCGAGTCGGCACATCGTCCTACGGGCCTGTTCCAGCAGTTCGTCGACGCTCATCACACTCCATGGGAGGTTGGCGGAGACGGACGGGAATCGAACCCGTCGCGCCGAGATGCTCGGCGCCACCAGCTTTGAAGACCGGGAGGCCTCCAGGCTCCTGGACGCCGCCGGAGTGATCTTATAGGTGAAGACCGCTCAGGAGAAGAAACCGAGGGTTGTCCTTCTCCGGTGGCACGACTGCGGTGCCCGGCCCGGCTTGGCCATGCTCGCCGGGGTCGGCCACACCCCAAAGGTCGCCCCGTTATTTCGCGATCAACAGGTGTTCGCCACGCGGGACGAGTTCGCCTATCACCGGAAAACCCGGGAGCTCGCCCGCGACGAGCAGGCCGCCCGAGGTCTGCGCGTCGGCGAGGAGAAGCCGCTCGTTCTCCGGCAGGTCGCCGAAGTCGCAGTGGGGGGCGATCCAGTCGAGGTTCCGGCGAGATCCGCCGCTGATGTACCCATCACGGATGGCCTCTCGCGCTCCGTCCAGGTAAGGCACTGCGGCGCTGTCGACGACGGCGGACACGCCGCTCGCCCTGGCCAGCTTGTAGAGATGGCCGAGCAGGCCGAAACCTGTGACGTCGGTGGCGCACAGAACCCCCGCGGCCAGCGCCAGCCGGGACGCGTCCCGGTTGAGCGTCGTCATCGCGGCGACCGCCTCAGGGAAGACCTCCCCGGTTGCCTTGTGCCGCGTGTTGAGCACTCCGATGCCGAGAGGTTTGGTCAGCGTGAGGGGGATGCCGGGTTCGCCCGCGTCCACGCGCAGCAGCCTGCCGGGGTCGGCGAGGCCGGTGACGGCCAGCCCGTACTTGGGATGGGGGTCGTCGATGCTGTGGCCCCCGGCGAGATGGCAGTCCGCTGCCTGGGCCATCGCGGATCCACCGCGCAGGACCTCGCGAGCGAGCTCCAGGGGTAACACGTCGCGGGGCCAGCCGAGCAGGTTCAAGGCTATGACGGGCTCGCCGCCGACGGCGTAGACGTCGGAGAGCGCGTTGGTCGCCGCGATCCTGCCGAAGTCATACGGATCGTCGACGACAGGGGTGAAGAAGTCCGTCGTCGTGACGATGGCCGAGGTCGCGTCCTCCACCTGGAGCACCGCGGCGTCGTCCCCCTGATCGATTCCCAGCAGTAACCGGCCTGTCGACGACGGAGAGGTCGGCGAGAGTCCAGCGACCAGATCCTCCAGCTCGCCCGGAGGGATCTTGCAGCTGCAGCCGCCTCCGTTGCCGTATTGCGTGAGCCTGATGTTGTTCATGGGTCTATGATCCACTTTGGAGGCGTTTAGGAGTCTGGTGGCCCTCCTGGTCTTCAAAACCAGTGGCGCCGAGCATCTCGGCGCGGCGGGTTCGATTCCCGTCCGCCTCCGCTGATCGGCGAATCCTGGGATGGTCGTGAGTGGATCGACGCAGTTTGGTGCCGCGGACCGATGCCATGCTGAACGACCCCCGGTTGGCCGCCGCGCAGGAGACGCTCGGCCGTAGCCTCGTCAAGGCCGCGGTGGCGAACGCCCAGCAACGGGTCCGCGAAGGCTTCGCCGACCCCGACAGCGCTGCGGACGTCGCGCTCGCCCTCTTGCCTGCGACCGCGGGCGGCCTCAAGAGCGTCGTCAACGCCACCGGTGTGCTCGTGCACACCAATCTGGGCCGGGCTCCGCTCTCACCCGCCGCCGTCACCGCGGTCACCGCGGCCGCCGGCTACACCGACGTCGAGTTCGACCTCGCCGGCGGACAGCGCGCCCGCCGGGGCCGTACGGCTCTCGCCGCGCTCGCGCAGGCGGTCCCCGAGGCGCAGGCCGTGCACGTCGTCAACAACAACGCGGCCGCGCTCGTACTCGCCGCCACCGTGCTCGCGCCGGGCAGGGAGATCGTCGTCAGCCGCGGCGAACTGGTGGAGATCGGGGACGGGTTCCGCCTGCCGGAGCTGCTGGAGTCGGCCGGCTCCCGGCTCCGCGAGGTCGGCACCACGAACCGGACCGCCCTGCGCGACTACCAGAACGCCTGTGGCCCGGAGACCGGCTTCATCCTCAAGGTGCACCCGTCCAACTACCGGATCGAAGGGTTCACCGCCGAGGTCTCCGTCGGAGAACTCGCCACGATCGGCCCGCCGGTGGTGGCCGACATCGGCTCGGGACTGCTGCGACCCGAACCGCTGCTCCCCGGCGAACCGGACGCGGCCGGCGCGCTGCGCCAGGGAGCTGCCCTGGTCACCGCCAGCGGCGACAAACTTCTCGGCGGCCCGCAGGCGGGACTCCTGCTCGGCAAAGAAGACCTCGTGGAACGGCTGCGCCGCCACCCGCTCGCCCGCGCGCTGCGGGTGGACAAGCTCACCCTGGCCGCGCTCGAAGCGACCCTGCGCGGCCCGCGACCGCCGATCCACCGGTCGCTCCATGCGAGTGTCGCCGAGCTCAGGGAACGCGCGGAACGTCTCGCGCGACGGCTCGGCGGGCACGCGGAGGCGGTGCCGACCATCGCCAGGGTCGGCGGCGGGGGCGCGCCGGGAGTGGAGCTGCCCAGCGTGGGAATCGCCGTGGACGAGAGCCTCGCCCTGCGACTGCGCTCCTACGATCCTCCGGTGATCGGCCGGATCACCGACGGGCGCCTGGTGCTCGACCTGCGTGCGGTGGAGCCCGGCCAGGACGAGGTCATCGCCGCCGCGGTGGAGCACGTGTGCGGGTGATCGCGACTGTGCCTGCCGAAAACTCCATCCATGCAGTTCAAGCGGTATGCGACTACTCGTTGAGTACTCCACCGAGCCGGTCTCGTCGGCGTATGTTCAAGCCGGCGAATCGAGCCGACTCATAATCCGTAGGGGCCCGGGTTCGAGTCCCGGTCGCCCTACTTCCTCGCACCTCAACTGACCTGCGATTTTCGACGTTAGACGATGTCCCGGGCCCGCACCACCTCGCGGAGCATGGCCAGTGTTGTGCCGGGTCGGCGGCGCAGGACGAACCTTGTCTACTTCGTCATAACGAAGCCCCTTGCTCAAAGCTATCGAATTTCGATAGATTCACATCGTGATTCGATCGATGGAGGGTCCATGGGAAAGCTGACAACGCTTGCGCTGCGCGTCGTGCTCGTGGCGCTGCTCGCCGGTTCGCTGTTCGTGCAGACGGTGATGATCCCGCTGCTGGCCGTCGACCTGGAGGAACTGGACGCGGACTTCTCGTACCTGCGCCTCCCGCTCCTCGTGATCATGGTCCTGGGCGTCGTGACCATCCAGGTCGTGCTGGTCTGCGTGTGGCGGCTGACGACGATGGTGCGGCGCGGAACGGTGTTCTCCCATGCCGCGTTCCGGTACGTGGACGTCGTGATCGGCGCGGTCGTGGCGGCCGCCCTGCTGACGTTCGCCCTCGCGGTCGTCCTCACCCCGGGCGAGGCCGTCGCCCCAGGCATGGTCCTCCTGATCTGCGGGGGCGCCCTGGCGGTCCTGGGGGTCGCGCTCGTCGTGCTCGTGCTGCGGATGCTGCTCGCGCAGGCCGTCGCGCGCGACGTCGAAGCGGTGCGGTTGCGGGCCGAGCTCGACGAGGTGATCTGATGCCGATCGTCGTCGACATCGACGTGATGCTGGCCAGGCGGAAGATGTCCGTGGGCGAGCTCGCGGAACGCGTCGGGATCACGCCCGCCAACCTGGCGGTGCTCAAGAACGGCCGTGCCAAGGCGGTGCGTTTCACGACGCTCGCCGCGCTCTGCGAGGTGCTCGACTGCCAGCCGGGAGACCTGCTCCGCTGGGAGGCCGACTCCCAGCCGGCCGCGACCGGTGAGCCGGCTTCCGGTTCCGGTGTCACGCAATAAGTTCGTCCCGTATCGTCCCCGGCAGTGGACCCGATCACGCGAGGGATGGACGGCATGTCCGACGATGTGGTGCGGCGCGTTTTCCAGGCGGTCGACACGTTCGACCCCGGCGAGTTCGTGCGGTTGCTGGCCGAGGACGTCACGATGGTGTTCGGCAACGCCGAGCCGATGGTGGGACGCGAGGCCGTCACCGCCGGGCTGCAGACGTTCTACGCCACCATCGGCGGCCTGCGGCACCGGATCGTCCGGACCTGGCGGGTGGACGCCGACGTCATCGCCGAGACCGAGGTGACCTACCGGCGGCTCGACGGCGAGGACGTCGGCGTCGCGGCCGTGTCGATCTGGCGCACCCGCGACGACGGCCTGATCTCCGACTACCGCATCTTCGTCGACCTCGCCCCGCTCTACACGGCATCGAGTTCCTGACGACGCGGCCGCGGTCGCCGTCGTGGGTCGGAAGGCGCCGGCGAGGTCACCCCTTGGCGGGACGGTGAACGCCACCGGGCGGTGGTCGGTGCGGCGGGGTCAGGAGCCGGTGCTGTACATCAGGAGGCGGATGTCGCGGGCCGTCGTCATGTGCTGTTCGGCGAGGGTGGCGGCCGTGGGGGCGTCTCGGGCGGCGATGGCGGCCAGGAGGGCTTCGTGCTCGGTCCGGGCCTGGTGCCAGCGGCCGGGGTGGCTCAGCGTGGTGGCCGGGTAGCGGGCGAGGTGGTCGTTGAGGCGGGTGAGGAGGTCCAGCAGGGTGGCGTTGTGGCCGGCCGCGTAGATCGCCTCGTGGAAGCGGCGGTTGGCGTCCGCCATCGCGCGCGGGTCGTCGGCGGGGGTGGCGGCCATGCGCCCGGCCTCGGCGCGCAGGCGGGCCAGGTCGTACGGCGTGTGCCGCTCGGCCGCGGCGCGGGCGGCGACGCCCTCCAGGGAGATGCGCACCTCGTAGATCTCGAGGATCTCTTCCGGGCTGCGGGCGCGGACCCGCAGGCTCCGGTCGGCGCGTTCGACCAGACCGTCCTGTTCGAGCCGGCGCAGCGCCTCGCGCACGGGCGTGCGGCTGGTGCCGTAGCGGTCCGCCAGCGCCGCCTCCACCAGGGGCGTCTCGGCGGCGAGGCCGCCGGACAGGATGTCCTCGCGCAGCCGCCGGTACACGTCGGACCGCACGCCTCACCTCCCGGGGTCGATCCTGCCACAGCCTTCCTCACCTCACCTCCGCCGCGGCCGTGCGGCCCGCCGCCCGGCCGAAGACGGCGCCCGCGGTGAGGCCGGCGCCGCCGGGATAGTTGCCGGAGAAGAGGCCGCCGAGGAGCTCGCCGGCGGCGTAGAGGCCGGGGAGGGGGCGGGCGTTCTCGTCGAGGACGCGGCCCTCGGCGTCGGCGCGCAGGCCGCCGAAGGTGAAGGTGATGCCGCAGGCGACGGCGTAGCCGTGGAACGGCGGGGTCTCCAGGGCGAGGGCCCAGTTGGACTTCGGGGGGACTGTCCCGGCGGCGCGGCCGTCCTTGACGGACGGGTCGAAGGGGCGGCCGGTGACGATGGAGGCGTTGAACTCGCGCACGGTGGCGGTGAGTCCCGCCGGATCGACGCCCAGCGCCTCGGCGAGCCCGGCGAGGGTGGGGGCCTGCGCGCCGGTGATCGGGCTGCTGTCGTACTCCTCCGTGCGCAGGAGAGGGCGGGTGGTGGCGTCGAAGATCTGGAAGGCGACGCCGCCGGGCTGGCGGAGGATCTCGGCGCCGTACTTCGCGTAGGTGTAGTTGCGGAAGTCCGCGCCCTCGTCGACGAAGCGCCGGCCGTGCCGGTTCACCACGATGCCGAGCGGATAGCTCTGCCGGGTGCGCTGGTTGGTCAGCGTGCGGTCGCCGCCCCGCGGGGGCGCGCCGGCGTCCCAGGCGACGCTGTGGCAGGACCCCCAGTCCCCGTACGGCACGGCGCCCGCGGACAGCGCCAGGTCGAGCACTTCGCCGGTGTTGTGCGGGTTGCCCCTGACCAGGGCCCTGTCCCAGCCCGGTCCCAGGTGGCGTGCCCTGCGTGCCGGGTCGGCCTCGAACCCGCCGGCGGCGAGGACCACGGCCGGGGCGCGCACGGTGTGCTCGGCGCCGGACGGGTCGCGATAACGCACGCCCGCCGCTCCCGGGCCTCCGCCGGGCGGGGGAACCAGGGCGGTGACGGCCGCGCCGTACCTGATCTCGACGCCGGAGGCGACGGCGGCGGCGGTGTGCCGCTCGATGAGGCCCCTGCCGCCGTCCACGGTGCCGAGGGCGAGGCCGCCGAAGAAGGTCCACCCGTCGCCCGCCGGGTAGGCCTGGCGTTCGTACATGAGGCGCCAGCGCTGGCCCTTGCCGGCGAGCCAGCGGACGGTCTCGGCGCTGCGGGTGACCAGGGCGCCGGTGAGGACGGGGTCGCATCGGCCGCCGGTGACGCGTGCCATGTCGGCGAGGAAGTCGTCCTCGCCGTAGGGCGGCAGCACGGTGGCGGCGAGCCTGGGGTCGGGTTCGACGAGGCCGGTGACCGAGGCCGCGTCGCCGTGCACGGTGCGGAACGCGCCCGCCGTGTAGAAGGAGTTGCCGCCCGCCTCGTGCTCCTCCCCCTTCTCCAGCAGCAGCACCCGCGCGCCGGCCTCCCGGGCGGCGTGCGCCGCGCAGAACCCGGCGTTGCCGCCGCCCACCACGATGACGTCCACGACCGCCCCCCTTCCTCTGGATCCCATGGTATACAACGGTATACAGAGCTGTCAGGGCGGGACCGGCACGGCGGGCCCGCCGGTGACCACGGCGACCACCCGGGTGCCGGGGGCGAACGCGCCGGAGGCGGCCAGCGCGTAGACGCCGTAGAGCATCTTGGCCACGTAGATCCGTTCGACCGCCAGGCCGTGCCGCGCCTCGAAGTCGCCCGCGAAGGCGGACAGCTCCGGCGGCACCCGGGCGTAGCCGCCGAAGTGGAAGTCCAGGTCGAGGGCCCAGTTGCCGGACACCGTGCCGTACGCCTCCCGTTGCAGCCTGGCGACCTCCTCCGCCAGGAAGCCGGCGCCCTTGAGCACGGCGAAGCCCAGCGCGCGCCGGCCCGGGGGCAGGCCGGCGGCGATGCCGGCGAGGGTTCCGCCGGTGCCGACCGGGCAGCAGATCACGTCGAAGTCGTCGGCGATCTCGGCGGGCAGTTCGGCGCAGCCGAGCACCGCGGCGGCGTTGCTGCCGCCCTCCGGGATCAGGTCGAAGTCGCCGAAGGCCGCGTGCAGCCGGGCGGCGACCTCGGGCGTGTGCTTGGCCCGGTAGGCCGTGCGGTCGAGGTAGGTCAGCCGCATCCCGCACCCGCGGGCGTAGGCGAGCGAGGGGTTGAGCGGCAGGTGCTCCTCGCCGCGGATCACCCCGATGGTGGCGAACCCGTACCGCCTGCCCGCCGCGGCGACCGCCCTGATGTGGCCGGAGTAGGCGCCGCCGAAGGTGAGCAGCGTGCCGGTGCGCGCCCGGGCCAGGTTGTGCTTGAGCTTGCGCCACTTGTTGCCGGTGATCTCCGGATCGATCAGGTCGTCCCGCTTCAGCGCCAGGCGGACGCCGCCCAGGCGTTCGTCGCGCACCTGCTCCAGCGGCGAAGGGTTCACAGCACGCTAACCTACGTCAGGGTCAGCGATGAGGAGTGTTCATGCACGTTGCCGAGGCTTTCCGCGAGGCGTACGGCGCCGCCCCGCACGGCGTGTGGCACGCGCCGGGCCGGGTGAACCTGATCGGCGAGCACACCGACTACAACGACGGCCTCGTGCTGCCGTTCGCGGTGCCGTGGGGGGTGAGCGCCGCGGTGTCGCCCCGCGCGGACGGCGTGCTGCGGCTGCTGTCCGTCCAGATGCCCGGCGGGCCGCTGACGATCGCCGACCCGGGCGAGGCCGAGGGCTGGGCACGGTACGCGGCGGGCGTGGTCTGGGCGTTGCGGGAGGCAGGCCACCCGGTGGGCGGCGCCGACGTGGTGATCGACGGCGACCTGCCGCGCGGCGCGGGGCTGTCCTCCAGCGCCGCCCTGGAGGTGGCCGTCGCGCTCGCGCTGGACGAGCTGTACGGCCTGGGGCTGTCCCGGATGGAGCTCGCCGTGCTCGCGCGGCGCGCGGAGAACGACTTCGCCGGCGTGCCGAGCGGGATCATGGACCAGGCGGCCTCCGCGCTGGGCGAGGAGGGCCGGGCGCTGCTGCTCGACTGCCGGAGCCTGGCCGGCCGTACGGTGCCGCTGGACCTCGCGGCGCACGGGCTGACCTTGCTGATCATCGACACCGGCGTGCGGCACGAACTGGCCGACGGGCGATACGCGACGCGCCGGGCCGAGTGCGAGCGGGCCGCCAAGCGGCTGGGCGTCGAGTCGCTGCGCGATGTGACCGACCTGGCCGGGGCGCTCGGCGTCCTCACCGGTGCCGAGCGCGACCGGGTCCAGCACGTGGTCACCGAGAACCACCGGGTGGAGGCGGTCGTCGGTCTGCTCCGCGCCGGAGCGGTGCCGGAGATCGGCGCCCTGCTGAACGCGTCCCACCTGTCGCTGCGCGACGAGTTCGCCGTGTCGTGCCCGGAGCTGGACGTCGCGGTCGAGGCCGCGGTGCGCGGCAGGGCCAGGGGCGCGCGGATGACCGGCGGCGGCTTCGGCGGCTCGGCGATCGCGCTGGTGCCGCAGGACCGGGAACAGTCGGTGTGCGAGTCGGTGTCCGCCGCCTACGCCGAGCGCGGCTGGCGCCCGCCGCGGTTCCTGGCCGCGACCCCGTCCGCGGGCGCCCGCCGCCTCGCCTAGCCGGGGGTGCGGCCGGGGGTACGGCCGAGCGTGGGCACCGCGGCCAGCAGATCGCGCGTGTAGTCCTCGCGGGGCATGAAGAACACCTCGTCCACGTGCCCCTCCTCGACGACCCGGCCGCCGCGCATGACCACCACCCGGTCGCTGACGTGGTGCACGACGCCGAGGTCGTGCGAGATGAACACCAGGGACGTGCCGTCCGCGGCCTGGATCTCCGCCAGCAGGTCCAGCACCTGGGCCTGGATCGACACGTCGAGGGCGGAGACGGGTTCGTCGCAGACCAGGATGTCGGGGCGGGGCGCGAGGGCGCGGGCGATGGCGACCCGCTGGCGCTGCCCGCCGGACAGCGCCCTGGGATGCCTGGCCGCGACATCGCCGTCCAGCCCGACCCGGTCCAGCAGTTCCGACACCCGGTCCCGGCGCCGGTGCCGGGGCAGGGCGGTCAACGGCTCGGCGACGAGGCGGCCGACGGTGTAGCGGGGGTCGAAGGAGTCCAGCGGGTTCTGCGAGATGAGCTGGATCGCGGTCCGGGAGCGCCTGCGCCTGCGTTCGGGGACGCCCGACCATCGCTCGCCGCGCAGCCGCACCTCGCCGGAGGCGGGTTCCAGCAGGCCGAGGAGCAGCCGGGCGACGGTGGTCTTGCCGGAGCCCGACTCGCCCACGATGCCGACCGTCTCCCCTTGGCGTACCTCCAGGGACACCTCGTCCACGAGCCGGCGGGAGCCGTACGACGCGGTGAGGCGGTCGGCGGACAGGATGGGCTCGGTGCCGCGCGCCTCGCGTGGCGGCAGCGGGGTGCGCAGCGCTACGCCGCCCGCGGCGATCGCGGACAGCCGGGTGCCGCGGGAGGCGGCCGAGGGCACGGCGGCCAGCAGCGTGCGGGTGTAGTCGTGCCCCGGGGCGGCGAGCACCCGCCCGGTGGGCCCCTCCTCCACGACGACGCCGTCCTTCATCACCAGCACCCGGTCGGCGATGGACGCGACCACCGCGAGATCGTGGCTGATCATGAGCAGGGCGGTGCCCTCGGCCTTGCGGGCGGCGAGGAGGGCGAGCACCTGCGCCTGCACGGTGACGTCGAGCGCGGTGGTGGGCTCGTCGGCGATGATCAGGGGCGGGTCGGCGGCGAGCGCGGAGGCGATCAGCGCCCGCTGCCGCAGGCCGCCGGAGAGCTGGTGCGGATACTGCCGGGCGCGCGTCTCCGGTTCCGGGACGCCGACCGAGGCGAGCAGTTCGGCGGCCCGCCGGGCGCGGCCGGCCCTGGGCACGACGTCATGGGTGGCGAGCACCTCGGCGATCTCGTCGCCGACCCTGCGCAGCGGGTCCAGCGAGACCAGCGCGTCCTGGAGCACCAGCCCGGCGAAGCCGCCGCGCACCCGCCGCCAGTCCCGCTCGCCGAAGCGGAGCGCGTCCCTGCCGCCGATCTCGAACCGGGCGGCGGTCACCTCCGCCCCCGGGCCGGGCAGCCCGACGAGGCTCCGCGCGGTCACGCTCTTGCCCGACCCGGACTCGCCCACGATCGCGACGCACTCCCCCGCGCCGACGGTGAGCCCGATCCCGCGCACGGCCCGCACGCCCGCCCGGGGGAAGCCGACCCGCAGGTCCTCGACCGTGACCAGGCTCATGACCGTCTCCCTTCGAAGCGGCGTTGCAGACGGCGGCCCGTCGCGGTCAGGCAGATCACGGTGAGGGTGACGGCGACCCCCGGGAAGAACGCCTGCCACCAGGCGACCCGCAGATAGTTGCGGGCCTCGGCGAGCATGGTCCCCCACTCCGGCGAGGGCGGCTGCGGGCCCATGCCGAGGAAGCTGAGCCCGGAGGCGGCGATGACGGCCTGGCCGAGCCCGATGGTGGCGAGCACCGGCAGCGGGCCGAGCGCGTTGGGCAGCACGTGCCGCAGGACGAGCCGCGGCCAGGCCAGGCCGAAGGTCACCGCCTGTTCGACGTATCCGGACCGGCGGACCACGAAGGTCTGGGCGCGGATGACCCGGGCGTAGTTGGGGATCTGGGCGAGGCCGATGGCGAGGATCACGTTGCCGGTGCCCGGCCCGAGGATCGCGATGACGAGCAGGGCGAGCATCACGTCGGGGAAGGTGGCCAGCGTGTCGAAGGCGCGGGACAGCGCCTCGTCGAGCAGCCGCGGCGCGAGGCCGGCGAGCACGCCGAGCAGCAGCCCGACCCCGACGGCGACGAGCACCGCGCCCGCGCCGATGCTCAGGGAGTGGCCGGCGCCGTGCACCACCCGGGCCAGCACGTCCCTGCCGAGGTGGTCGGTGCCGAACCAGTGGGCGCCGCCGGGCGGGGCGAGCGCCCGCAGCGGGTCGGCGGCGAGCGGGTCGGCCCGGGTGAGCAGCCCGGGCGCGACGGCGGCGACGACCACGACGGCGAGGAGCGCCGCCGACGCGATCGCGCCGAAGGGCAGGTCACCCAGGCGCGCCGCCCCGCGCGGCCTGGGCGACCCGGTCAGGGGTGGGGTGTGCTCCTTGACGACGGTCATCGGCTCTCCCGCAGGCGTGGGTCGACCACCAGGTAGGCCAGGTCGACGAGGCTGCTGACGACGACGTAGACCACTGCGGAGAACAGGATCACCGCCATCACGACGGGCATGTCCCTGCTGTCGACCGCCTGGACGGCGATCTGGCCGATCCCGGGACGCCCGTAGACGGCCTCGACGATGACCGCGCCGCCCAGCAGGAGGCCGGTGAACCAGCCGGTGAGCGTGACGGCGGGCAGCAGCGCGTGCCGGAGGGCGTGCCGGGCGACGAGGGCGCGTTCGGTGATGCCGCGCGACCTGGCGGTCAGGGCGAACGGCTCCTCCACCGCGCGTTCCAGCCCTTCCCTGAGCACCTGGCCGAGGACTCCGGCGACGGGGATGCCCAGGGCGAGTGCGGGCAGCACCAGCGAGGCGAGTCCGCGGTCCCCGGCGACCGGGAACCAGCCGAGCCGGAAGGAGAAGACGCTCAGCAGCACGATGCCGATCAGGAACGGCGGCACCGAGACCGCGACCAGTTCGGCCGTGCCGGTGAGGGCGCGCAGCCGGGACCGGAACGCGGTGCGGCGGCCCGCCGTGACCAGGGCGAGCGCGAGGGCGAGGGTCACCCCGGTGAGCGCCGCGGCGACGGCCAGCGCGGCCGTGGAGGGCAGTTGGGAGGCCAGCACCTCCCCGACCCCGCGCTGCAACAGGTAGGAGCGGCCGAGGTCGCCGTGCAGGAGGCGGCCGAGGTAGTCGAGGTACTGCACGATCTCCGGCCGGTCCAGGCCCCACTCCGCGATGATCTCGGCGCGGATCCGCGGCGTGTCCAGGCCGTCGCCGATGATCGCGTCCACCGTGTCGCCGGGGGCGAGGAGCAGGGCCGCGTAGGCGATGGTGGCGGCGGCCCACAGTACGGCGAGACCCCCGAGGCCCCTCCGTGCGACGTGGGCCGCCCGGCGGGTGACGGTGGTCACGTGCCGATCCGCAGGTCGTAGGCGGAGGCGGGGGTGCCGGAGGCGGGGTCGAAGCCGAGGCCGGTGACGGCGGCGGTGGCGGCGACCTGGTCGGCGGGCACGTAGATCGGGAAGACCGCCGCCTGCTCGGCGACCACCTCCTGCTGCACCTTCGCGTAGAGCTCCTTCCGCTCGGCGGGGTCGGAGCTCGCCGACGCCTCGGCGAGCAGCTTCTCCACCTCGGGGTCGTCCAGGTGCGCGCGGTCGATGGCGGCGCCGCTGGGCAGGATCAGGTTGAGCGCCGCGCCGGCGTCGCTGTCCCCGCGCGAGTTCTCGAACACCTCGTACTCGTCCGCGGCGTACGCCTGCTCCGCCGCGCCCTGGTCCACGATCTTGACCTGGAAGTCGATCCCGGCGCTCTGCTTGACGGCGGCCTGGATCGCCTGGGCGAGGACGTCACGCCGGTCGCGGACGAACGGCGCCGAGGAGACCGCGCGCAGGGTCAGCCGTTTGCCGTCCTTCACCCGGAACCCTTCGGCGTCGCGCGCGGTCCAGCCCGCCTCGTCCAGCAGCCGGTTGGCGCGCGCCGGGTCGTTGCCGTAGGTGCCCTCCAGGGTGGCGTCGTAGAACGGGCTCGCCTGGCCGATCAGCGACCAGGCGCGGCGGGCGGTGCCCTGGTAGACCGACGCGAGGACGGTGTCGAGGTCCACCGCGTCCCGGAACGCCTCGCGGACCCGCTGGTCGTCGGTCGGGGCGTGGGCGAGGTTGAAGTAGTAGGTGAAGGCGGTGCCGGAGTTGAGGCTCGTCTGCAGCCGCAGAGCCGGGTCGTTCTTGATCAGCGCGATCTCGGTGGCCGGCACGCCCTCGATGATCTGGACCTGGCCGGAGGTGAGCGCGCCCACCCGGGTGGCGGCCTCGGGCAGGAACCGGTAGGTGATCTCGGCCAGGTGGGCGGGCCCCTGGTGGCCGGCGCCCGGCGGCGCCCAGGCGTAGGCGGGGTTGCGCCGGTAGTGGGCCTCCTGGCCGGGGACGAACCTGTCCAGGATGAACGGCCCGGTGCCGACGAGGTCGGGGCCGCCCGCCTTGAGGTCGGCGGCGGCGGCCAGCGACTTCGGCGAGACCTGACCGGCCTGCGGCGCGGACAGGAAGTCCAGGAACAGCCCGTCGGGCTCCTTGAGGGTGAACGTCACGGTATAGGGCCCGGTGGCCTTCACCTCGTCCAGGTGGGCCAGGTTGACGGCGGCGACGGCCGGGGCGTAGCCGGGTTTGCGTAGCTGGTCGAAGTTGGCCTTGACCGCGGCGGCGTCGAACTTCTCGCCGTCGTGGAACGTCACGTCCTCGCGCAGGTGGAGCGTGTATTCGCGGCCGTCCCCCGACACCTCCCAGGACTTGGCGAGCCACGGCTCGAACCCGCCGTCGGCGGTCTTGTGGACCAGGGCGTCGAACTGGTTGTGCACCAGCAGCCGCGCCTTGTTCTGCGCCCACAGGTGGGGGTTGAAGGTGATCGGCTGGGTCTCCACCGCCCAGACGAGGGATGCGTCCGCCGCCGGGGCCGCGGTCTCGCCGCCGGTGCCGCACGCGCCGAGTGACAACACCGCGGCCACGGCCAGCACGCGTAATCTCATCCGTGCACTCCTCGATCTCGCTCTTCGCATGGCGGGCGCGGATTCACGCCACCCGCCTGGCCTCGGTCGCGACCGCCTCGCTCAGCACGGTCCTGGCCAGCGCGTCCGCGCCCCGGAACAGCGGGGCGTTCAGCCCCGGCCGGGCGAAGCCCGCGGTGCCGCGCCCGGCGACCACCCACGGGCCGAAGGCGAACCTGCGCGGGTGCGCGGCGCCGTCCCGGCCGACCAGCCGGCGGTCCTCCGGCCGCACCTTCAGCAGGCCGGCCTCCTCCTCGCAGCCGCCGGTGGCGTAGAGGCCGGCGATCAGCGGGTCGGTGGCCCGGCTGACGCTGGGCGCGGGCAGCCGGGCGTCGATGAGCGCCGCCGCCTCCACGCCGCCGGGCACGGACCTGCTGACCGCGCGCCATCCGTCCGCGCGCCGCTCGACGTGTGTCCCCGCGCCGAGGAAGGTCACCACGCCGGCCCTGGCCAGGGCGAGCATCTCCTCCAGGCGCTGTCCGGGCGGCCCGCTGGCGATGTAGCTGAAGAAGCTCCTGAACCACGGGTCCGGTTCGGTGAGGACGCCGTGGGCCGAGATCAGCGCGTAGATCAGCGCGAGGTCGGCGCTGTGCGCGGGGTCGGCCCGCCGGCGCAGGTCGGCCGCGAGGTAGCCGTGCATCCAGCGCTGGAGCCCGGCGTGGTCGCCGAACCTGATCTGGTGCAGGGGGCGGTCCAGCCGGTCGAAGTCCAGCCGGTCGGCGGGCTTGGGCACCGCCCGCCGGATCAGCGCGCGCATCTCCGCGCTCCCCCAGTCGAGGTCCGCGTACGCGTCCTCGAACTCCGCCCAGCGCATCTTGCACCGCTCCCCGTGCGCGGTGATCAGCTCCCGGTAGTACGCGAACGCCAGCTCCTTGCGGACCAGCTCCGCCGGTGCCCCCGGGGTGAGGAACCTGGGCTCCCGCGGCCGGCCGCCGGCCAGCGTGTACCCGGTCTTCGCGTGGTACGGCACGCCCCTGCGCGATCCCACGTGCAGCAGCGGCTCCGCCCCGCTCGGCAGGTAGACCAGCTCCCCGTCGTACTCCCTGGTGAACCGCCCGCCCCGGCCGGCGGTCAGCAGCACCATGAGGTCGACGAACGCCAGCCCCATGCCGCGGACGAGGACCGGCTGCCCGGCGGGCACCCGGTCCAGCGGCAGGTCGGCGGCGTATCCGGTGGGCAGGTAGAGCAGTCCGTTCCGCCGGGCGAAGGCGGCGTCCTCCTGCTCGGCCCTGGCCGGCGTGACGTCGCCGTGCCCCTGGGCGAGGACGACGGCGTCCACGTCGAGGACGCGCCCGTCGTCGAGGCCGATCCGCTGCCCCTCGGGCAGGTCGGCGAGGCTCACCGCGCGGGCGGCGTGCACGTGGATCCGCACCCCGCGCGGCGCGGTGGCGACCGTGCGGTCGAACACGTAGGACAGGTAGGCGTTCTGCACCGGGCGGGGCGCGAAGAGGCCGGGGTCGCCGCCGAGCCACTCGGCCAGCGAGGGCCCCTTCACGATCGGTCCCGCGCAGGCCACCGACTCGTCGGTGAAGAGGGTCACGTCGGCCGCCGTCGAGTTCATCCACAGCAGGCCCGGCTGGTCGCTGCGCCAGACCCGTCCGCCGCCCGGCGGGTAGGGGTCGATGACGTGGATGTCCAGCGCCGGCCAGCGCAGCAGGTCGGGGGCGTTCGCGCAGATGCGCTCCACCAGGCACGTCCCCGTGGGACCTGCTCCCACCACCGCTACGGCACCCATGTCGGCTCTCCGATCCCACCGATTAACCTAGTTAGACGGTAGGAAATGCATAGATCTCTGTCAACCCTTTCGGGGCGAGTGGTCGAAATGCGGCGAAAAGGGGGCGACCTTCGAGGGTGAGCGGGGTACGTCGAACTCACGGTAACACCGCGTGACGATGATGACTCTCCGTATCGACGCGACCTGGTCCTCACCACTGGGCGCCGTCCTGCGGGACCTGCTCGCCGCCGCCGGTGACGATCCGCAGCTCCTGGCGCTGCTCCGCGAACAGGCCGGCGGCGACGCGACGGACGCCGTCCCGGCGCGCGCCGGTCACCGTCGGAGACATGGACTTCTAGCCGCTTCTAGCCGCGGAAGGACGCCGGCGTTCTGTGGAAGGACGCCGGGTTCTCCGGAGGGACGGCGGCTTCGGTGGTCAGAGGGCGGGGAAGTCCGGGGGGCGGCGTTCGAGGAAGCTGGCGACGCCCTCGGCGAAGTCGGGGCGGCGGAAGGAGTCGGCCATGTGGCGGACGGCCGCGTCGGCGGCCTCGGGCAGCGTGCGGTCCCAGTCGCCCCAGACCTGCGCCTTCATGACCGCCATCGAGGCGGGCGAGCTGAGCGCGGCGAGCTCGCGGGCGTAGGCGAGGGTCTCGGCCATCAGCCGCTCCCCCGGCACCGCCCGGCTGACGAGCCCGAGCGTCTCCGCCTCCGCCCCGGTGAACGTCCGGCCGGACAGCAGCAGGTCCATCGCCCTGGCCTGACCCGCCAGCCTGGGCAGGATCCACGACAGGCCGTACTCGGCGATCAGACCGCGACGGGCGAACGCGGTGGTCCACTTGGCCTCCGCCGCGGTGAACACGAGGTCGCACACCAGCGCGTGCACCATGCCGAGCCCCGCGCAGGCCCCGTTGACCGCCGCGACGACCGGCTTGCGGATGGAGATCGGGAAGGTGTTGGGCCGCGGGTCCGACACGTGCTCGTAGGTGCCGGCCTGGAGGGCGGACAGCGCCTCGAAGTCGGCCCCCGCGCAGAATCCCCTGCCGGCCCCGGTGACCACGATCACCCGCACCCCGGGATTCTTCTCGGCCTCCTCCAGCAGGTCGAAGTACCGCCGGCCGAGCGCCTCCGTCCACGCGTTCAGCCGGTCCGGCCGGTTGAAGGTGAGGGTGAGCACCCCCTCCTCCAGCGAGGAAAGCACCAGCTCCGCCATGCCGCACCCCTTCCAGCCCATTGACCGAACAAAATTCTACTGCATCGGCCGGCTCCCCCACCGGCGCGGCGGCGGTGTCAGGTGGCCGGCATGCCGGCCCGGACCAGGTCCTCGACGGTGACCCTGAGCGCCTGGAACGCGGCGGTGCGCTTGACGTCCAGGGTGCGCGACGCGGGGAGGCCGACCGGCACCTCGGCGGCCACCCGGCCGGGGTCGCAGCCGAAGACGATCACCCGCTGGCCGAGCATGAGGGCCTCCTCGACGTCGTGCGTCACCATGAGCACGGTGGTGCCGGTGTCCTGCCAGACCCGGCGTAGGAAGAGCTGCATGTCCTCCTTCGTCTGCACGTCCAGCGCGCCGAACGGCTCGTCCAGGAGCAGCACCGAGGGCTCGCAGGCGAGCGCCCTGGCGATGGCGACCCGCTGGCGCTGCCCGCCGGACAGCTCCCTGGGATAGGCGCGGGCGAGCGCGGACAGGCCGACCTCGCGCAGGTACCACGCCACCCGCCGGTCCCGGTCGGCCCGGGACAGCGGGAGCAGCCGCAGGCCGAAGGCGACGTTGCCGGCCACGGTCAGGAAGGGGAACAGCGCGCCGGACTGGAAGACCAGGCCGCGCTCGGGCCCCGGCCCGGTGACCGGCACCCCGTCCAGCGCCAGGGTGCCCGAGGACGCCGGGACGAGGCCCGCGATCAGGTTGAGCAGCGTGGACTTGCCGGAACCGCTGGCGCCCACGATGCAGACGAACTCCTCCGGGCGCACGGTCAGGTCGATCCCGTCCAGCACGCGCCGCGTCCCGTAGTCCTTGCCGACCCGGCTCAACGTCAGGGTCACCGGCTCCACCTCCCCGCCCGGTCGCGCAGCACGCGCAGCAGCACGTCGATGAGCAGCCCGATGCAGCCGATCACGACGAGCACCGCGAAGATCGTGTCGGTCTGCAGAAAGCGCTGCGCCCGGACGATCCGGTAGCCGAGTCCCGACTCGGCGGCGATCAGTTCGGCGACGACCACGAAGTTCCACGCGGCGGCGGCGTTCACCCGCATCGCGTCCAGCACGCCGGGCACCGAGTGCGGCCAGATCACCTTGCGGACCGTCTCCCAGCCGGTCGCGCCCAGCGTGGCCGCGACCTGGCGCAGCTCGCCCGGCACCTGGCGGACGACGTCGGCGGTCATCAGCGTGTTGAAGAACACCACGCCGATCACCAGGATCGCCACCTTGGACGGCTCGCCCAGCCCGAGCCAGATGATCAGCAGCGGGATGAAGGCGCTGGCCGGCATGTACCTCAGCAGGCCGATGACCGGCTCGAAGAACGCCTGCCCGGCCGGCGAGGTGCCCATGAACACGCCGAGCGGCACCGAGATCAGCACGGCGAGGCCGAAGCCGGCGCCGACCCGGCCCAGGCTGGCCAGCGCGTCGGAGGCGAGCTGCCCGTTGCCGGCCATCTCCAGGAAGGCCGCCCACACGGCCGCCGGGGAGGGCAGGAAGGCCGGGTCCACCACCCCGGCGCCGCCGACGGCGAGCCAGGCGGCCAGCGGGATCGCCACCGAAGCGGCCCGCAGCCCCCATTTCGCCCGCCCGGACAGCCCGCCCGCCATCGCACCGCCCGCCATCGCCCGCGGCCGGACCCCGCGGCGGGGCAGCGGCGCCCACGCGTCCCGCCCGGCTTCGGACGGCGCGTCCGCCGGGGTCTTCGCCGCGGCCGAGAGGGGTGTCATGGCTTCAGGCTCCTCACGAACCGGGGTTCGAGCAGTCCGTCCAGCGCGGGCTTGGCGTCGGCGAGCCCGGCGTCCACCAGGAAGGCGGCGATGGAGTCGGCCTGGTGGCTCAGGTGGGCGTCGGTGTCGCCGTCGGCGAAGGCGTCGAGGTTGTCGGCCAGCGAGAAGATCGTCGTACCGGCTTCGTAGCCGCGGTAGTCGGCCTCGCTCACCCCGGCGCGCTCCGCCATGATCTTCACCGCCTCGTCCCGGTGTCCTTCGATCCAGGTCAGCGTGTCGAACCAGGTCCTGACCAGCGCCTGGACCGCCTGCGGCCGGTCGGTGACGAGATCGGCGGACACCACGAGATGGTCGGGGATGGCGCCGGGGAAGTCCTTGGAGGTGGCGACGGCCTTGGCGCCGGGCAGTTCCAGGGCGGTGGTGGTGAAGGGCGCGAAGACGCCGACCGCGTCCACCTGGCCGGCCTTGAACGCGGCGGCGGCCGCGTCGGTGGGCAGCGGTTTGAAGGTGACGTCCCGCTCGGTGAGCCCGGCCCTGCGCAGGGCGAGCAGCAGCAGGTAGTGGTCCACCGTGCCCTGCTCGGCCGCCACCGTCCTGCCCTTCAGGGCGGCCACCGAGTCGATGCCGGGGCGGGCGATGATCTGGTCGTTGCCGGTGGAGTTGTCGTTGACCAGCACGATCGACTGCTTCGCCCCGCCGGAGACCGAGGCGATCGTGTCGTTGAGCGTCTGGCTGTTGGCGTCGATGTTGCCGGTGGCGAGGGCGGTCAGGCTGTCGGTGTAGCTGTCGAAGTACTTCAGCTCCACCTTGACGCCGTTCCTCGCGAAGAGGCCCTGCCGTTCGGCCACCTGCCAGGGGAACCAGCCGGGCCAGGCGGAGAAGCCGAGCGTGATGGTGTCGTCGGCACCGGACCCGGCCGTGCCGCCGGTGGCGGCGCAGGCCGTACCGAGGGTGAGGACGGCGACGGCGGCCAGCAGGCGCCGGGCGGCGGCGAGCATCAGGAGGCCCCCTTGTTCTTGGGCAGGTGGCCGGAGCGGACCAGGCAGCCGAGCGTGTCGCAGATGACCCGGGTGGCGATCAGCGAGGTGATCTCGGCGTTGTCGTAGGGCGGTGAGCACTCGACGACCTCGATCCCGGCGAGCGGCGCGGCGTCGGCGATGATCTGGATGAACTTGAGCACCTCGCGCGGCAGGAAGCCGCCGGGCTCGGGCCAGCCGGTGCCGGGGACGAAGGCGGCGTCCAGGCAGTCCACGTCGAAGGACAGCCACACCGCCTCGGCGCCGCGCCAGGCCACCTCCAGCGCGCGCTCGGCGGCGGCCTCGATGCCCATCTCCACGCAGTCGGTGACCGTCATGATCGTGGTGCCGCGCTCGCGGCCGGCCTTCACCCCGGGCCGCGGCGCCTGCCAGCCGCCGATGCCGATCTGGACGAGGTTGCGCGGCGGCACGTTGGGCAGGTCCGTCGCGTGGAACCACGGCGTGGTGTGCATGCGCTCGTCGAGGTCGGTCTCCTGGGTGTCCACGTGCCGGTCGAAGTGGATGATCCCGAGGTTCCCCGACAGGTGTTCGGCCACGCCGCGCACCGTCGGGTAGCCGATGGAGTGGTCGCCGCCGAGCACGACGGGGAAGGCGCCGCTGGCGTAGACGTGCGAGACGGCCTTGGAGATCTGGTCGAAGGTCTTCTCGATGTTGCCCGGGATGGTGAACACGTCGCCGAGGTCGGCCATCGTGATCGACTCGCGCAGGTCCACGCCCAGCTCGAAGCTGTAGGGGCCGTAGAGCGCGGAGATCTTGCGGATGCCCTGCGGGCCGAAGCGGGTGCCCGAGCGGTAGGTCGTGCCGCCGTCGAAGGGCGCCCCGAGGATCGCGACGTCGTACTCGCCGCACCGGCGCACGTCCTCGACGTAGGGGGCCTTGAGGAAGGTGTTGATGCCGGCGAAGTGCGGCAGTTCGCCGCGGGAGAAGGTGGGGATGCGCCGGTCCACGATGGAGTCGGCGCCCTGCAGGCCGACCTCCAGCGCCCAGGCCACCTCGCGGTCCCAGGCCGTGGTGGGCAGTTCGGCCTCGCGTTCGACGGCGAAGCGCGCCTCGGGTCCGTGGTCGTCGTACGGTCTGCCGGGGTGGTAGTGCATGGCGGGCTCCGTTTGTGCGGGAGTCCCCGGCCGTCAGGCAGCCGGGGTTCGGCCGGCCTCCCGGGCTTTTGTCCCGCCGTGGAACGGCCTCGCGGCCGCCTGCACCTCTCGGACCAGACCCGCCAGGGCCGTACGGCGTCGCGCCGGACGCCGTACGGCCAAGCTGGCGGCGGAACCCTAGGTGCGCCTCACGCTTTCGTGAGTCCCTGCTAGTGCAAACCCCACCGGTTTCCGCTGCATTAACCGGAGGTTCCGCACCTGTGACTTCCACCACACACGGGTCAGCCGGTCACCTGTGCGCCCGCGGTCGCGCCCGCCCACAGAATCGCCGTGCCGACCTGCGCGAACAGGCCCTTCGGGTGGTTGCGGAAGAGCGGCTCGGTGCCGAAGAGCACCACAGCCGCGCCGCGCTCGTCCTGCCCGCGCACCACGGCCGGCTGCCCGGCCGCCGCGGCGGGGCCGCCGCCGCCGTCGGCGTTCGGCCGCCAGTGGCCGGACACCAGCGGGTTGCCCTGCGCGTAGGACTGCACCACGCTCACCTCCGGGCCGAGGCCGGTGAACCAGCGCGGCGAGTAGACGAACGAGTGCTCCGGCGCGCCGGCCTGCCCGGTGACCCGGACCACGCCGTTGGCGTCGCTCCGGCCGGCCACCGCCTGGGCGGTGAGCAGCCCCGCCGCCGTGTTGAAGGACGCGCCGGTGGAGCCCCGGGTGATCACGCCGCCCCTGGTCAGGAAGGCGTCGAGCGCCGTCCGGGCCGCCGGGGTGAGCCCGCCGTAGGACAGGCCGCTGGAGACGTAGAGCACGTCCGCGGTGGACCAGTCGAAGCCCGCGTTGATCGTCGCGGTGGACACCGGGGTCACCGGGAAGCCCATCTCCTCCAGGGTGAACAGTTCGTCGGAGGAGGCCGCCGCCGCGATCCGCAGGGTGCGCAGCGGGGTCTCGCCCGCCACCGCGGCCCTGCCGAACGTCACGCCGTACCGGTCGGCGAAGGTCTCGGCGAGCCTGCGGGCCGAGGCGGGGACGACGGCGGTGCCGTCGGCGGCCAGCCTGACCTGGACGCGCGCGGCGAGCAGCGCGTTGAGGGCGGCGACGTCCTTGCCGTCGGTCAGGCGCAGCGCCAGGTCGCCCCTGCCGTGGTCCACCGAGCCGGTGGGCGCGGCGGCCGTGACCTGGTCCGCGTGCACGTACGGCAGGCCGCCGGTCACCGTGTCGACGGTCGCGCCCCACAACTGGGCGTGGCTCCAGCCGGAGATGTCGTACATCGCGTCCACGTCGGGGCTGATGTCCTTGCCCGGTTCCAGCATGACGTTGGCCAGGCCGCGCTTGGGCTGGTGCATGTCGACCAGGTAGGACCCGGCCGGGTAGCGCTTGCCGCCGATGTGGGCGTCGCGCTTCGTCCGCTCGACCTCGACGTCGTTGGCCACGAGGTGGTCCACCAGCCGGGCGGCGGCCACCGCCGAGCGCTGCCCGTCACCGGCCGGGATCACGTAGGCCCGGGGGAAGGTCGTGGTGTAGATGTCCTCCGGTCCCCAACCGGGGATCGCGCCCACCGGCAGCGTGCGCTGGGGCTCGCCCGCCTCGCCGCGCCGGAACACCTCGATCTGGTCGGCGATCAGCCTGGCCCGGTTGTCCTTGGTGAAGGAGAGCGCGGCGCGGATCGTCGCGGCGGCCACGTCGGTGTTGATCGCCGAGCGGCGGCGCAGTTCCTCCTCGGGCAGCGTGTCGTAGGAGGCGTTGTTGACCCGCAGCGGGATCTCGATGGTGTGCGAGGCGACGGCGCCCTGGAAGACCGCGTACTGCGGGGTGAAGATGGGCGGCCAGTCGTCCCAGCCGTCGACGGAGTCGCGGAAGGGGATCTGCGGCGGCTCGACGCCGTCCTTCTCGGGCGTGTAGCCGAGGGCGTTGACCGCGGCCTCCATGCCGAGCGCGTTGGCGTAGGCGTTCTTGATGAACAGGTCGTACTCGTAGTTCTGGCCGTGCGGCGGCGTGGTGGGCTCGATGAGCGTGCCGTTGACGTAGCCGTGCAGGTCGAGCATGACGGCCGGCTGGGTGTCGATCATCACCTGGCGCATCGCCCGGACCTCGGGCTGGGAGCCGGTGATGAAGTCGCGGTTCATGTCGAAGCCGTTGCCGTTGGCCCGGGTGCCGGCCGTGCGGCCGTCGGGGTTGGCGGTGACGTCGAAGTGCAGGCGGGTCCTGCGGAGCAGGTCCCTGGTCGCCGGGTCCTTGGCGGTGGCGAGTTCCTCGACGACCCGCAGGATGGCGTCTGTGCCCTCCCACTCGTTGCCGTGGATGTTGCCGTTCACGAAGAGCGGCACCTTGTAGTCCTCGGCGAGCTTCCTGTCCTTGGCCGCCTTCGCCGCGTCGTGCTCGATGCGCTCGCGCATCTCCTCCTGGCGCCGGGCTTCCTTGCCGCTCTCCGGCTCGGTCACGGTCACCAGGTAGAGGTCGCGGCCCTGGCTGGACCGGCCGATCACCTCGACGCTGATCCGGTCGCTGCGCCGCTGGAGGTCGTTCAGGCGACCGGCGATGCCGTGGTAGGGCATCAGGCCGAGCTTGATCGACCGGTCGGCGGGCTCCACCGGCGGGACCGGCAGCCGGACCTGCCGCGGATAGCCGCGGTCGCGGTCCACGGGGCGGTGGTCGCCGCCGTGCCCGCCGCCGAAGAACCGGGCCGCGGCCTCGTTGCGCTCCGGCCCGTTGCCGAAGCGCTCCTCCCGGCCCGCGAGGGGCTTGGGGTCGGGTTGCGCCGCCACCGGTACGGCGGGAGCGAGCAGAGTCGCCGCCACCGCCATACCTAAGATCACCGGCACGCTTTTCACACCCACGTGTGACCTCCTCAGAGATAAGTCACGTGACTATGACGTGCCGCCGATCTCGGTTCCGGACCGGCGAAGTCACAAGATCAATGCAAAACAGGACAGACGAGCTCCGTCGGGTAGTTCTCCGGATGATGGACGAAAGCGGGCGTCAACTGCACATCGTCGTAGTAGCGGTGGAAGACCGGCGTGGTCGAACCGGACAGCGGCGGCACGATCCAGCTCCAGTCGGCCGGGCACACCCGTCCCGCCTTCTCCTCCCGCTCCAGGTGGGTCAGGAAGCGCCGGGACTCGGTGTGGTGGTCGGTGACCGTGACACCCATCCGGTCGAAGGAGTGCAGCACGGCCACGTTGAGCTCCACCAGGGCGTGGTCCCGCCACAGTGACCGGTCCGAGGAGGTGTCCAGGCCGAGCCGTCCGGCCACCACCGGCAGCATGTTGTACCGGTCCTCGTCGGCCAGGTTGCGGGCGCCGATCTCGCTGCCCATGTACCACCCGTTGAAGGGCGCGCACGGGTAGCCGACCCCGCCGATCTCCAGCCGCATGTTCGAGATGACCGGTACGGCGTGCCAGCGCAGCCCCAGGTCGGCGAACCACGGGTAGGACGGGTGGGTCAGCGGCACCTCCAGCACCGCGTCCCCGGGGATCTCGCACAGCATCGGCTTGCCGTCGCCGCCGGACACCATGAGCGGCAGCACGTCGAACGGGGTACGCGCCCCGCCCTTCCAGCCGCCGGCCAGCGCCAGGTCGGTGATCGCGGTGTTGCGCGGGTCGCCGACCACGGAGCCGTCCGGCTCGCGGTAGCCCGCGTACCTGATGAGCTGCTCGTTCCAGATCCGCGGGCCGGGCTCGCCCGGCCGGTCGGGGGCGAACACGGTGATGGTCGGGCGGATCTTGCCCTGGGTCGCGGCGCCCCTGAGGTGCTCGACCGCCTCCACCGCCACCCCCTCGGGGGTGTTGACCCGCCGCCGGTCCCGCACCCGCAGCGACTTCCAGTACAGCCGCCCGATGCACCGGCCGCTGTTGCGCCAGGCCACCCGGGCGCCGAAGGTCACCTCGTCGAGAGTCTGTGTATAGGTGCCGGTCCGCGCTATCTCGTCGCGGACCTCGCGCAGCCGGGGCCTGATCGAGCCTGCCTCCGGGTCCTCCGCGTGGTACAGCCGGAGGAACTCCGCCGCCTGCTCCAGGATGTCCGCGGGATCGCGAGATTCGATCTCCTCCGGCTCGGCCGGCATGTCCCGCAGATCGACATGTACACCTTGGTCGAGTTCCCACCCATCAGGCCGGTACCTTCGCCAGGTCAGCACGTAAACAACCGCCCACACTCTGTACACGGGCCGGGGCGCCGTCCGGGGCGACACCGAGACCCTGACACGCAGCGGCCTTCCCCGCTGCGTCCGGTTTCTGATCCACGGCAGCCAAGACCACCCCTTCGTGATCATATGGGGCAGACGTGGCACATGACATCTTCTGTGATTCTCTGTGATTTGTCCTGCAAACGGAGAAATCGCGAGCTGTGAGGACCACAGGGCCGGACCGGAGAGGGAAACGCGTCGAGCCCCTGGGGGATCCCCCAGGGGCTCGTAGGTGAAGCTCCCGCGATAGGACTCGAACCTATAACCTGCCGGTTAACAGCCGGACGCTCTGCCGATTGAGCTACGCGGGATTGCGCTTCACGCCTGCTCGTCTGGGCCCTTCGGCCCTTCCTTGCGGCGCGGAACTAGATTAGCGCACATCTAGGGGTGTGTGTTCCACGAAGGCGCGCGCGGCGAGGTTCCCCGCCAATCTCATCGCTAGATCAGGATGGAGCGGCGTCCCCGGGGTAGAGCTTGACCGGGGCCCAGTGACAGGCGGAGGTGATGAAGGTGCGTTACAGGGCGATGTTCGCCGTCGGTTTGGCCGTGGGCTACGTGCTGGGCAGCAGGGCCGGCAGGGAGCGCTACGAGCAGATCAGGCGCACGGCTCAGCGGGTCGCCGACAGCCCGGCCGTCCAGGAGGCCGCGGGGCTGGTTGGCGCTCAGGTCTCCAGGGCGGCCGGCGTGGCCAGGACCAGGGCGGGCCAGATGCTCGGCGACAAAGTGCCGTTCCTGCACAAGGGAGACGAGCACGACACGACGGGCACCGGGTGGCCCGAGGAGAAACCGGTGGCGACCGGCACTCCTTACTGACCCGGAGGACGCAGAAGGGCTCCCCGGCCGCCGGGGAGCCCTTCCGCGCGTCCTGCGCCCATGCCTCGGGCGGTCTCGGGGCCTTCCCCCAGGCGGGCCCAGACGCCTTCGCCCGCGCCTGGGCGGGCTCAGACGCTTTCGCCCATGCCTGGGCGGGCTCAGACGCCGTAGTTGCGCCGGACCGCCTCCAGGGCCTGCTCGGCGTGTGCGCGCAGCCCCGGGTCGGCCGGGTCCAGACCCTCGTCGAAGACGAACTCCCAGGTGAGGTCGCCGCCGCCGGCCGGTGGGCGGCGTGCCACGAGACGCACTCCCCCGCCGCGCGACAGCGTGACGTACTGCGTGACGACGATGGAGGCGGTCACCCGCTCGCGCACCGTCTCCGGCAGCCGGCCGGGCTCGGTCAGCCGGGCGGTGTACGTGGCGCCATCCGTGGTGGTGACGCGCAGGCCCTCCTCGTCCCAGGTGCCGCGGTCGATCCGCTCCCAGGGCAGCCGGGTGCCGCCCGGCAGGTAGAGAGCCCGGTCGGTGGCCACGACGTGCTCGCCGTCGCCGGTCGCGGCGTGGGCGAGGACGCGGTCCCCTGGCTCGATCCGGATGTCGGCGGGAGGGCGGCGCGAGCCGAAGCTGAACCTCATGGGTCCACGCTATCGGCGAGCAGATCCAGGGTGAGCGCCGCGGACCAGGAGAAGTCCCGGCAGCCCCGGCCGCTGCCGTCGAAGGGGTCGAAGCACTCGCGGAAGCCGGCCTGCCGTACCAGCCTGAGCGTGCACGCCTCCAGGGCGTGCGCGAGGTCGGTCAGTTGGTGGGTGGCGGCGGCGTGGCGCAGCAGCCAGTTGGTGTTCACCCACGAAGGGCCCCGCCAGTAGCGCGCCCGGTCGAACTCGGCGGCCCTGATCTCGCAGCTCGGCACCGGATAGCCGGTCGCGCCCATGAACCGCACCGACTCCAGCACCCCGACCAGGGCGGCGACCCGGTCCACCGGCATCCGCGGGTCGAGCAGCGGCCCGAAGGAGCCCACGGTGGCGACCGGGATGAGCCGCCCGGCCCGCAGGTCGCGCGCGTAGAACAGGCCGTCCCACAGCCGGGCGGTCAGCGCCCACCTGATCCGCTCGGCGGTCTCCAGCACGCCCCGGGGGTCGGCGCCCGCGACCGGGGCCAGCTCGGCGAGGGCCTCGCAGGAGGCCAGCCAGATCGCGTTGAACAGCGGGTCCTCGATCGCGAACGGGTGCTCCTGGCGCAGGTAGGCCGCGCTGTAGCCGGAGTCGCGGTAGCGCAGGGCCAGCCAGACGTACCGGTCGTGGTGGTTGTCCGGGTGCCGGTCGGGGAGCTCCTCGCGGTGGTAGGCGTACCGGACGGTGGGCAGCGCGTCGAGCGGCGGGTCCCAGGCCGGGCTGTCGTCCATGCCCGACTCCCAGGGGTGCACGATCGCCGCGAGGCCGTCCCCGCCGAGGTCGCGGGCGGTCTCCAGGTAGCGGTGCTGGGCCAGCAGCAGCGGGTAGACGTGCCGGACGAACGCGCGGGCCTGCGGGTCGGCGGCGGCGTGCCGCCACAGCCACCACACGGCGAGCGCCTGCAACGGCGGCTGGGTCAGCCCGGAGGTGGCGAGCCCGTTCGGCGCGTCGGCGCACTCGTGCGAGCGCCACACCGGCGGGCCGGGGAAGTAGTTGGCGGTGCTGTGGAAGACGATGTGCGGCACCATGCCGGTGCGCCACTGCCCGCGGAAGAGGTTAGCCAGCTCGGCACGGGCCCGCTCGGGGTTGCCGCGGGCGAGACCTATCGCGACGTACGCGGAGTCGAGGCTCCACTGGTGCGGGTAGAGCCCCGGGGCGGGCACCGTGGCGGATCCCGTCCAGTTCGCGTCGAGCACGGCTTGCGCCTCGCGCCCGAGCGCGGCGTCGTCGACCCCCGGCCGCGCCTCCATCGATCCTGTCTGCTCCCTGAACTTTCAGCACAAGAGGGGATGTGCTGTCCAATGTGCTTGATGCCCGCTGAGTGGCACTTGATACCTACGCGCCGACCCGAATCCCCTGATCAGGGCCGCCCTTCACTCCCCCACCCCCCGTGACACCCGCACCGCTCCGGGAACACGCGATGAAGAGCGTTGCCCGCCCACGGAGGGAGCGGTCTCCCGGTGAGGCGCCCACCGCGCGAGCGTTCACCCGTTCCCCGCCCCTCCTGCCCGCGGGCCGCGTACCGTGGGCAGTGCTGACGGACCCACCATCGAAGGTATGCCATGACTGCACCCGATGACGGCGGGGCGCGGCGGATCGGCGGAAACGTGCGTGCCGCACGCCGCGCCAGGGGCATCAGCCTGGAGGCGCTCGCCGGACTCGCAGGTCGTTCCAAGGGCTGGCTGAGCAAGATCGAGAACGGGCGTGCGCGGCTGGACCGGCGCTCCGACATCGCGGCCCTCGCCGAGGCGCTCCAGGTGTCCGCGGACTTCCTTCTCGGCGGCCCCGCCCCGGAGATCCGCCCGGAGCGGCGGCACTACAACCTGATGCCGCTTCAGCGGGTCCTCATGGACGCCGCGCCGGACGACCCTCCCGACATCCGCGCACGGCCCCTCGACGTCCTGCGCGCCGAGCTGGGTGAGGCGGACGCGGCGCTGCGTCATGCCGACTACGCGACCATCGCCCGCATCCTCCCCGCGGTGATCGGCGAACTGTACGCGCACGCCGCCGCCGGCCGGGAACCGGCGCGCAGCGAGGCGCTCAAGCTCCTCGTGCTTGCCTGCGGGTCCGACGGCACGGCGATGCTGCGCCATCTGGGTGAGACGAACCTCGCCTACATCAGCGGCGAACGCGGCAGACAGGCCGCCGACCTGCTCGGCGATCCGGTGTGGCGCGGTGCCGCGGCCTACGGCCAGGCGCATGCCCGCAGCTCGGCGAACAAGCCCAAGCCGCTCATGGTGGCGGCGCGGATCGCCGACGAGGTGGAGCCGCACATCGGCGACGACCCGTTCGCCCATCAGGTGCACGGAATGCTGAGGCTGAGCGCGGCCCTGTCGCGCGAGGTCCAGGGCGACCACGACGGGGCGGCCGAGCAGGCCGCGGAGGCGGCCCGGCTGGCCGAACCCCTGGGCGACGCGCCGGAGGCGTTCGAGCTGTTCGGCGTCGCCAACGTCGGCGTGTGGCGCGCTTCCCTCGCGGTGGAGGCTGGGCGCCCCGGCGACGCTCTCCGGTTCGCGTCGGAGGTGGACCCGCGCGCGCTGGCGTCGGACAACCGGCGGGCCGCCCTGCACGTCGAGAAGGCCCGCGCGCTCGGCATGCTGGACCGCGGCGTCGAGGCGGTGCGCGAGCTGAAGCATGCCGAGCGGCTCTCACCGGTACAGGTGCACAACCATCCGCTGATCCGGGAGCTGGTCACCGACATGCTCGACCGAGCGGGCGGCCGGGATCTGCGCGGACTGGCGTGGCGGATGAACCTGATCTGAACCAGCAGGGTTTCCGTCCGGAAACAGCGCGAGCACCGTCCTGACCTAGCGTGTCCGGCACGCCACCCGGCGTGGCCGCGACCACGGGAACCGCCGACGCCGCGGTCCCCCTTGATCAGGAAGGACCTTCCGGCCCGATGCCGCACCTTACGACTGTGTTCCAGGACGCCCGATCGGTCCCCACCGGTCGCCGGGAGGGGAACGCTGAGGGCGGTGACCCGGAGGTTCCGGGTCACCGTCCCATTTCAGCCTCGGATCTCAGTCGAGGTAGTCCTTGAGCATCTGCGCGCGGGTCGGGTGGCGCAGCTTGGCCAAGGTCTTGGACTCGATCTGGCGGATCCGCTCCCTCGTGACGCCGAACTCCCTGCCGACCTCTTCCAAGGTCCGCGGGTGGCCGTCGGAGAGGCCGAAGCGCAACTGGATGATGCGCTGTTCCCGGTCAGACAACGTCGCGAGGATGTCGTCGAGCTGGTCCTGGAGCATGATGAAGGCGGCCGCCTCCATCGGCACCACCGCGTCGGCGTCCTCGATGAAGTCGCCGAGGTCGGAGTCCTCCTCGCCGATCGGCGACTGGAGGGACACCGGCTCCTGGGCGATCCGCTGGATCTCGACCACCCGGTCCACGGGCAGGTCCATCTCCAGCGCGATCTCCTCCGGCGCGGGCTCCCGGCCGAGGTCCTGGTGCAACTGCCGCTGGACCCGCACCAGCTTGTTGATCGTCTCGACCATGTGCACCGGAATGCGGATGGTGCGCGCCTGGTCGGCGATGGCACGGGTGATCGCCTGGCGGATCCACCAGGTCGCATAGGTGGAGAACTTATAGCCCTTCGTGTAGTCGAATTTCTCCACCGCCCGGATCAGGCCCAGGTTGCCCTCCTGGATCAGGTCCAGGAACAGCATGCCGCGGCCCACATACCGCTTGGCGATCGACACCACGAGGCGCAGATTGGCCTCGATCAGGCGCTGCTTGGCCCGATTGCCCTCCCAGACGAGCTCCCTGAACTCGGGGAAGGCCCGGCGTGCGACGTCGTTGGCCAGCTTGTCCTCGGCGAACAGTCCCGCCTCGATGCATTTGGCGAGCTCCACCTCCTCCTCAGCGGTCAGCAGCGGCACCCGGCCGATCTCGCGCAGATAGATGCGGACGAGATCGCTCGTTGGCGCGCGTTTGCCGACGTCTTCCTCATCGACCCGCGCGGCGTCGTCGTCAGCCTGCGGTTCGAGGACTTCCACTCCGTGTTCGGCGAGCATCCGCACCACGCGCTCCAGCGCGTCGGACGGCAGCTCGGATCGGTCAAGCGCGGCGGCCACGTCGTCAACCGTGACGCTTCCGCGCTCCCTTCCCTTAGCAACGAGGTCCGCCACCTGGTCTACCGATGGCGGCCCACTTGGCAGCACCGATGCACCCACGCAAGACAGTCTGCTGTATTGGGCCCGTAAAACGGCAGACCTATTTTTGTCACCGAAGGTAAGGCGCGGGTCATTACCAAAACGAGATCAAATTAAGGTTTGGCAGATCCGCGACCAGGAAAGTAAAGCAATTTACGCGATCAGTTCGACCTGGCGGTTCTCGACCGGAACGGGACCCGCCCTGGGAGCCTGCGCCGGACCGGCCACAACGAGTTGAGAACGCCGGTCAGATCTTTCCGCACGATGAAAGATCGCAAATAGGTATCACGCCGAAGATCTTTCCTACCGTCGGCCGAGCGGGGCACTTCCGCCCGCGCACCCGTCGCCGCGGAGGGGGTGGGGGGCGGTTCCGGCGGCCCGGACAGCGCCGCAGGAGGTGTGGAGGGGGCGCCCTCGATCTACGGCACATCCGATGTATGCCACATCCGGATGTACGACGCATCGCCGTACGGGGCGCGCAGGGCGGGCGACTCTCGGACGGGTGGCGGCGCACTCACCGGACACCGTGCGAGGGCGCGCGGCAGCCGCGCGGCACACGCCGGACGTGCGGGCCGCGCGGCCCTTGCCGGACGAGCGGATCGGGGCGGGCGTGCAGACCGGGCAGACCGGGGCGGGCGTGCGGGGCGGGCGGGACGGGGTCAGGCGTTGCCGGCGGCGCGTTCGCGGAGGATGCGGCGTTGTTGTTCGAGGGCTACGAGGTCGCCGAAGAGGCGGTTGTACTCGGGTTGTTCGTCTATCGGGTTGAGGCGCTGGAGGCGGGACTTGACCTGGGCGATGGCGCGGTCGACGGTGATCGCCTCCAGCGCGGCCAGCATGGCGGCGCCGTACCGCTCCTCGCCGTTGAGGTCGCTGCGGAGCTCCTCCACGGCGAATCTGGTGATCATGGGGCGGAGGGCGTCGTCGGCGCCGTCGAGAAGGCGGTCGATCCACTCCCTGCCGCCGGCGCCCGCGGCGGTGGCGCCGCCGGCCGCGAGGATCCAGGCGTAGAGCGACACGTACTCGGGCAGCGTGAACGACTGGGGGCCGAGGGTGTCGAAGCCGGGGCCGAGCAGCGCGGGGCGCTGGACGGCCATCTTGAGCACCTCGCCCTCGACCCGGATGCCGGGGTCGGTGGGGTCGGCGCGGCGCTGCTGCGCCTGCGGCCCGGTCTGCCCGGGACGCCCGGACGGCGCGCCCTGGCCGGGCTGGCCGGAGCGCCCGGACGGCGTACGCTGACCGGGCTGGGCGGAGCGCCCGGACTGCGGGGCGGCCTGCGTGGACGGGGAGCGCCTGCCGCGCGCGCCTTGGGCGGCGGCGGGCGCCGTGCCCGCCACCTCCATGATCCGGTCCACCACGAGCCGCTCGTTCATGAAGCCGAGCCAGCGGTCGAGGTCCACCGCGTACATCTGCCGCAGGGCGCGGTCCTTGATCGAGGCCACGATGGGCGCGGCGGCGTCGAGGGCGGCGAGCTTGCCCTCGTTGGTGGCCAGGTCGTAGCGGTTGATCACGCTGCGCACGGCGAAGGCGAACAGCGGCTCCCTGCTCGCGATGAGGTCTCTGATCGCGGCGTCGCCCTGCTTGACGCGCAGGTCGCAGGGGTCGAGGCCGTCGGGCTGGACGGCGACGAAGGTCTGCGTGACGAATTTCTGCTCGTCGGCGAAGGCGCGCAGCGCGGCCTTCTGACCGGCGGAGTCGCCGTCGAAGGTGAACACCACCTCGCCGCGGAACTCCGCCTGGTCCAGCAGCAGCCGGCGCAGGACCTTGATGTGCTCCTCGCCGAAGGCGGTGCCGCAGGTGGCCACGGCGGTCGGCACGCCGGCCAGGTGACAGGCCATCACGTCGGTGTAACCCTCGACGATCACGGCCTGCGAACGCTTGGAGATCTCCCGCTTGGCGAGGTCCACCCCGTAGAGGACCTCGCTCTTCTTGTACAGCGGGCTTTCCGGCGTGTTGAGGTATTTGGGGCCGTCGTCGCCGTCGAACAGCTTGCGGGCGCCGAAGCCGATGGTGTCGCCGGTGATGTCGCGGATCGGCCAGACGAGCCTGCCGCGGAACCGGTCGATCGGCCCCCTGCGCCCCTCCTTGGCCAGGCCGCCCTTGATCAGCTCGGCGGCGCTGAAGCCGCGGCCCATGAGGTGCCTGGCCAGCCGGTCCCAGTCGCGGTGCGCGAATCCCACGCCGAAGAGCTCGGCGTCGACCCGCTCGAAGCCGCGCTCGGACAGGAACTGCCGCCCCACCGACGCGTCGGGGGTGCCGAGCTGCTCCGCGTAGTACTCGGCGGCGGCCCGGTGCGCCTCGACCAGCCTGGTGCGCTCGCCCTGCTCCCGGCCGGGCACGTAACCGCCCTGCTCGTAGCGGAGCTGGATGCCGGCCCGCTGCGCCAGGCGCTCGATCGCCTCGGCGAAGCTCAGATGCTCCAGCCTGCGGACGAACGTGATGACGTCGCCGCCCTCGCCGCAGCCGAAGCAGTACCAGTATCCGCGGGCCGGGGTGACGTTGAAGGACGGGCTCTTCTCGTCATGGAAGGGGCACAGCCCCTTGAGGTTGCCGCCACCGGCGTTGCGGAGCTGGGTGTGCTCTCCCACCACCTCCGCGATCGGTGAACGCTCCCTCACGAGCGCGATGTCGTCGTCACTGATGCGCCCTGCCACACGGTTGAGTCTATTGGGGCGCCGGCGTCACCGTCGCGCGGTGTCTGCCTGACCGGTCTGGCCCGAGTTTGGCGAACAGGTCGTCACCAAAGGGAACTTCCGTTACAAAGGTACTTGCTCAGTCTGGAAAAGTTACGCGGGTGGACAACATGCGATCGGGGCATCTGGGGCGTCTCGCCGTCTTGGTGAGCGCCGTACTCGTCACGGGCGCCTGCGCGTCCACCGGCGGGACGGGCGGCACGGGCGCTGCCACGGCCGAGGGCACGGCGGGCGGCACGGCCGCGGCGCCGGTGCCCGCCGCGGGCGCGGTCCCGCAGGCCGCCCCCGCGGACGACATCGAGCCGACCTCTCCGGTCGCGGTGCCGCAGTCGCCCGTACGACGGCCGGCCGGCGACGAGCCGGTGGTGGTGCCGCCGCCGAAGGTCAGCGACTACTCCTACGTCTTCCCGGTCAAGGGCTGCAAGGCGAAGTACGCCCGCAAGCTCCTGGTGACCCCCAAGACGACGATCTGGGCCAACCGGGGCTGCGCGTTCGTCTCCCCGGTGAACGGCACGGTGGACGAGGTCGCCGCGGACGACACCTGGAACCCCGATCTGGACCTCGGTCCCACCCGTGAGGGCAGGTTCGTGAGCGTCATCGGCGAGGACGGCGTGCGCTACCTCGGCGGCCACCTGGACTCGGTCGCCGAGGACCTCAAGCCGGGCGCGAAGGTCAGGGCCGGCCAGACCCTCGGGGAGATCGGCAACTCCGGCAACTCCCGGGACACGGCGACCAACCTCTACTTCTCCATCTCCTGGAAGGCCGACCCGAGCCTGTGGTGGGTCCGCCGGGGCATGGTGAAGCCGTGGGACTACCTCGACGCCTGGCGTGACGGCAACCGCACGCTCTCCCCCCGGCAGGAGACGCTCGACCTCAGGCGGGAACTCGGCGCGAAGCCCGCCTGCAAGATCCTGTGCGCGAGCAAGCCACCGGTCACGGCCCCCGCGCCGCCGCCGGCGCCCTCCCCGACCCCGACGAAGAAGAAGCCGCAGCGCCCCGTGCAGCCCCGGCCCTCCGTGCTGGAGCCGATCGGCGGCTGAGCCGCCGCCGTCAGCCGGCCGCCCGGCCGGAGAGCCGGGCGTGCCAGGTGATCGCGGAGGTGTCGGTCAGCGAGGCGATCTGGTCCGTGACCACCCGCACCCGCGCCGCGTCGTCGGCCGCCTGGACGAAGGCCGGGCGCAGCGCGGGCTCCAGGGTGCCGGGCGCGCCGAGCGTGATGAGGGAGGCCAGCTCCGCGATCAGCTCGCGCTGCCGGAGCTGCTTGGCGTGGTGGTCGTCTCGTGACATCACATAATGCGCCGTGACGCCTTTCAGCAGCGCGCACTCCAGCCTGGTCCGCTCCGGCACGACCAGGTCCGCGCCGTACCGGCCGGCGGCCGGGCCGTACGCCTCCAAGGTGGCGAGCTGGGCGGATCTGCACAGGCGGCCGATGAGCGTGCTGGTCAGGGACTTGAGCGCGGCCAGGTCGGCGAGGCTGCCGTCGAACCGGCGCGGCCAGTACGGCTCGTCGACCAGCCGGGCGAGGACGGCCTCCAGCTCGGCCGGGTCGGCGTCCGGCAGGTACCAGCCCAGGGTGCGCTCGCAGATCTCCGCCCGCTCGGACACCGACCGCAGGGCCTCCAGCGTGACGTGCCCGGAGTGCAGGGCGTCCTCCAGGTCGTGCACCGAGTAGGCGACGTCGTCGGACCAGTCCATGATCTGCGCCTCGAAGCTCACCTTCCCGGGCGGGACGCCGTGCCGGAACCACTCGAAGACCGGCAGGTCGTCCTCGTAGACGCCGTAGGGCCCGCCCACCCGGTCGAAGGCGCCCTTGACCGGCCCGGCGCCGCGCACCCACGGGTACTTGGAGGCGGCGTCGAGCGCGGCCCTGGTGAGGTTGAGCCCGGCGCTGCGGCCGTCCTCGGTGACCACCTTGGCCTCCAGCCTGGTGAGCAGCCGCAGGCTCTGCGCGTTGCCCTCGAAGCCGCCGCAGGAGGCGGCCAGCTCGTTGAGCGCGGTCTCGCCGTTGTGCCCGAACGGCGGATGCCCCAGGTCGTGCGCCAGGCAGGCGGTCTCCACCAGGTCGGGGTCCCGCCCGAGCGCCTTGCCCAGCTCCCGGCCGATCTGGGCGCACTCCAGCGAGTGGGTCAGCCGGGTGCGCGGGATGTGCTGGCCGTGGCTGCGCGTCTCGCCCGGCCCGACCACCTGGGTCTTGGCGGCCAGCCTCCGCAGCGCGGCGGAGTGCAGCACCCGCGCCCTGTCCCGCTCGAACGCGCCCCGCTCCGGGTTCCCCGGCGGTTCCGGCGCCCACCTGGCCTGATCATGTTCGCCGTATGTGCCCATCAGGCCACCGAGCCTACGATCCGACAGCGGCACCACGCCCCCCACCCCCAGCGAAGAACAGTCGTCCATCGGCGGAACGACCGCGGACCCAAGTGATGCCCACCGGCGGCCCGTTTCAACGCCCCCGGCGCACACCTCCGGCGCCTTCTCTGACTCACGCGGTCAGGAAAGGCGCGCCATGAGCGGCGGCGCCGTCACATTCGGAGCGGCTATTCATTCGACGCGGAATTCGGATTGAAATTCATTTCTCTCCGCCGGGTTGTCGCCATTCATTCGGCGCCCGTCGTCATCGCCGCCGAACGGCCCTCTCCTAGACGGCGGCCTCCACCGGGGGTGATGGGCCGCGGCCCGCCGCAGGCCGGTCCGGCCGGGCGGGCGGGGCCGCGCCGCGGCGGCGTAGCGGGGCCGCGCGGGCAGCCGTCCGGTGCGGCCGGGAAAACGATGGCCGCATCCGGACATGACCGCTGTATTGACGGCACGCAATTTATCCGCTCCATGAGGAGAAGACGAACGATCGGCGTCCGGACAACGCCGGGAAAGCCCCTCCCGGTGTGGGTGACAGATGCGGCGGGAGCTGCCATCGTGGAGCGGCACGCCTCGGCCGTACCAGACACCTGGCGGACCTCCCGTGTTCCAGCGGACCGGCTCCCTTCCCCCTCGTGAGCCGGTCCGGGGGTCCGCCAGGCCGGTATGGAGGCGGCCGGTCGTCTGTCGTGTCCCGGGTGTACGGGATACGCCAGAATGGCGCGGTGACGACCGCTCCCCCCGCGAGAACGCTGCACCGCCTGGGCGCGCGGCACTACCGGCTGGCCGCCTATCTCGCCGACCGGCTCGTGTGCGTCGTGCTCGGCATGCCGTTCCTCGCCCTGACGGCGGCGCTGGGGGTGACGACGGGCGAACGGTTCACGCAGCTCGTCGAATGGCCGGCCCTGCTGGTGATGGAAGCGGTGGCGTTCCTCTACTTCTGGCTCCAGCACGCGCGCTGGGGGCGGACGCCGGGCAAGTGGCTGCTCGGGCTGAAGGTGGTGTCCCGGTCCACCGGCGAGCCGCCCGCCCTCGGTCCCGCCGCCGTGCGTTCGCTGGTCTCCCCCGGGCTCGGGGCGCTGCCGTACGTGGGGGACGTCGTCCTGGCGGGGGACGGGCTGGCGATCTTCCTGAACCGGCAGCGGCGCTGCCTGCACGACACCATCGCCGACACCGTCGTCATCGACGTCCGGCGCGCGGTCGTGGACCGCCGGTAGGACACGGCGGCGGTGCGGCCCGCCGCGCACCGGCGTGCGCGGCGGGCCGGACGGCGGTGCGCCGGTCAGCGGGCCAGCGCGGCGCGGGCGGCCTCCAGGCGGGCGACGGGGATGCGGAAGGGCGAGCAGGAGACGTAGTCCAGGCCGATCTCGTGGCAGAAGTGCACCGAGTCGGGGTCGCCGCCGTGCTCGCCGCAGATGCCGAGCTTCAGGTCCGGACGGCTCCGCCTGCCCTCCTCCGCCGCGATCCGCATCAGGCGGCCGACGCCGTCCCTGTCGATGGTCTCGAACGGGGAGACGCCGAAGATGCCGAGGTCGAGGTACCGGGTGAAGAACGCCGCCTCGACGTCGTCCCGGGAGAAGCCCCAGGCCATCTGGGTGAGGTCGTTGGTGCCGAAGGAGAAGAAGTCGGCCGCCTCGGCGATCTGGCCCGCGGTGAGCGCGGCCCTGGGCACCTCGATCATGGTGCCGATCAGCGCCTCGACGCCGTGTTCGCGCAGGATGGCCGCGCTCTCCTCACGCACCTGCTCCAGCTCCTGCACCGCGCCGACGAGCGGGATCATGATCTCGGGGTGCGGGTCGCCGCCCTGGTCGAGCCTGATCCGCGCCGCCTCGGCGATGGCCCGCACCTGCATGGCGAACAGCCCGGGGATGACCAGGCCGAGCCGTACGCCGCGCAGGCCGAGCATCGGGTTCTGCTCGCGCAGCCGCTTGACCGCGGCGAGCAGCCTGCGGTCCCGCTCGGTGGCGTCGTCGCCGGCCAGCGCCACCCGCACCGACAGGTCCACGAAGTCGGGCAGGAACTCGTGCAGCGGCGGGTCGATGAGCCGGATGGTGACGGGCAGGCCGTCCATCGCCTCCAGCAGTTCGGCGAAGTCGTCGCGCTGGAGCGGTTCGAGCGCGTCCAGGGCGGCCTGCCTCCGCTCCTGCCCCTCGGCGAGGATCAGGTCCTCGACGAGTTGCCGCCGCTCCCCCAGGAACATGTGCTCGGTACGGCACAGCCCGACGCCCTGGGCGCCGAAGCGGCGGGCCCTGGCCGCGTCCTCCGCCGTGTCGGCGTTGGCCCACACGCCGAGGCCGCGCACGGAGTCGGCGTGCGCCATCAGCCGGTCCACCGCGCGCACCAGGTCGTCGTCGGCCCCGGTCGTCCCGCCGCCCTCGAAGTACTCGACCACGGCGGAGGGCACCACCGGCACCTCGCCCAGGTAGACGGCGCCGGTCGTGCCGTCGATGGAGATCACGTCGCCCTCGGTGACCACCACGCCGCCGGGGGCGGTGAAGCGCCGCTCGCCGACCGACACGTCCAGTTCCTCCGCGCCGCAGACGCAGGTCTTGCCCATGCCCCGGGCGACCACGGCGGCGTGCGAGGTCTTGCCGCCGCGCGAGGTGAGCACGCCCTTGGCCGCGATCATGCCGCTGAGGTCGTCGGGGTTGGTCTCGCGGCGGACCAGGATGACGTCCTCGCCCTGCCCGGCGAGTTCGACGGCCCGCTCGGAGGTGAACACCACCTTGCCGACGGCCGCGCCCGGGGAGGCGTTCATGCCCTTGGCGATCTGCTTCTTGCCCGAGCCGCCGTCGAAGCGGGGAAACATGAGCTGGGCGAGCTGGTCGCCGGACACCCGCCGGACGGCCTCGTCCAGGTCGATCAGGCCCTGGTCGACGAGCTGGGTGGCGATCCGGAACGCCGCGCCGGGGGTGCGCTTGCCGACCCGGGTCTGCAGCATCCACAGCTTGCCGCGCTCGACGGTGAACTCGATGTCGCACAGGTCGAGGTAGTGGTTCTCCAGCCGTTCCATGATGGACAGCAGCTCGCGGTAGGCGCCGGCGTCGATCCGCTCCAGGTCCTGCAACGGCACCGTGTTGCGGATTCCGGCGACGACGTCCTCGCCCTGGGCGTTCTGCAGGTAGTCGCCGTAGACGCCCTGCTGGCCGCTGCCGGGGTCGCGGGTGAAGGCGACGCCGGTGCCGGAGTCCATGCCGACGTTGCCGAAGACCATGGCGCACACGTTCACGGCGGTGCCGAGGTCGGCGGGGATGCGCTCCTGGCGGCGGTACAGGATGGCGCGGGGCGCGTTCCAGGAGTCGAACACCGCGTTGATCGCCAGGCGCATCTGCTCACGCGGGTCGGCGGGGAAGTCCTTCCCGGTCTCCTCGCGGACGATGCCCTTGAACGTCTCGACCAGGCTCTGCAACTCGCCGGCGGTGAGCTCGAAGTCCTCGCGGTCGCCCTTGACCCCGTCGAGCGCCTCCTCGAAGCGGTCGCCCTCGATGCCGAGGACGGTCTTGCCGAACATCTGGATCAGGCGGCGGTAGGAGTCCCAGGCGAAGCGGTCGTTGCCACCGGCCTGCTTGGCCAGGCCGTGCACGGACTCGTCGTTGAGGCCGATGTTGAGGACGGTCTCCATCATCCCCGGCATGGAGAACTTCGCGCCGGACCGCACGCTGACCAGCAGCGGGTCGTCGGCCTGGCCGAGCCGCCTGCCCATCGCCGACTCAAGCGCGGTCAGGTGCCCGGCGATCTCGCCGTCGAGCCCGGCGGGGACCGCCCCGTCCGCCAGGTAGGCGCGGCACGCCTCGGTGGTGATGGTGAAGCCGGGAGGCACCGGCAGCCCCAGGTTGGTCATCTCGGCCAGGTTGGCACCCTTGCCCCCGAGCAGATCCTTGAGATCCTTGTTGCCTTCGGTGAAGTCGTAAACGAACTTGGGCATGGCCGCTCCTTCTGGCTTCAACTAAGGCACCATTCCGCCTGCCACTGACTGTACCGACGAAGAACCCGATGAAACGCCACCCATCCGTCTACAAGGCATTTATGCTGGTCAGAGGCCACATAGCGGTCTAATCCAATTCATGTGGAGGCAAAATCCGGGATGTCGGGAAAATGGTTTATACCAATTGGTATAAACCAATTCTCTGGCGGTTCGGGCTTGGCGGAGTCGCCTTCAGTGCTTACCCGGCCGCACATGACAACGGCCGCCCGCGACGCTCGCGGACGGCCCCCGCATCCAAGAGACGCCGTGTGTCAGTGGGACGCGGTGCTCGGTGAGAAGCGGTGTTCAGTGGGACGCGGTGTTCAGGGACGCGGTGTTCAGTGGGACGCTGTGCCGACCCCGCCCAGCGGGTTGCGCTCGGGTACGGGGGTGGAGTCCGCGCCGCGCTCGGGGAGCCAGAGCACGAAGGTGCTGCCCGCGCCGAGCCGGGAGAACAACCGGACCTGCCCGCCGTGCGACTCCACGATCTGGCGCACGATGGCCAGGCCGAGGCCGGTGTGCCGGTCGGGGCCGCTCGGCTGGCCGCGCCAGAACCGGTCGAACACCCGGGGCTGGTCCTCCTCCTCCAGTCCGGGGCCCGTGTCGCGGACGGCCACCCAGATCCACCCGCGGTCCCGGCCGGCCGCCACGGCGACCACGCTCCCCGCCGGCGCGAGCCGTACGGCGTTGGACAGCAGGTTGCCCACGGCGCGGCGCAGGGCGTCGTGGTCGCCGTTGGTGATCATGCCGGTGGTCAGCCTGCGGCTGATCACCAGGGAGCGGGCCGCGGCCAGCGGGGCGAAGTCGTCGCACGCCTCCTCGGCGACCATGCCCACGTCCACGTCGGCGTCGGCGAGCGCGGGAGCCGTACGGCGGGCGGTGGCGAGAAGGTCCTCCACCAGGCGGGTCATCCGGGTGGTGGCCCGGTCCACGATGTCCGCGGCGCGGGCGCGCTCGGCCTCGGTGCTGTCCGGCGACTTCAGCACGGCGTCGACGTTCGCCCGGATGATCGCCAGCGGGCTGCGCAGCTCGTGCGAGGCGTCGTCGATGAGCTGCCGCTGCGCGCGGAAGCCGTCCTCCAGCCGGTCGAGCATGGTGTCCACGGTGTCGGCGAGGTCGCGCAGCTCGTCCTTCGGGCCGGACAGCCTGATCCGCCGGGCGAGGTCGGTGGCCTGGATCTCGGCCGCCGTGCGGGTGATCGAGCGCATCGGCCGCAGCACCCAGCCGGACAGCACCCAGCCGATCCCCAGGCTCGCCCCGAACAGGCCACCGAGTGTCACCAGGCTGTATTCCCGCAGCGTGCCGAGCGTCTTGACGTTGACCGCGTTCTCCACCTCGGTGATGGTGACGACCAGCTCGTAGCCCAGCACCTCGTCGGTGTGCTTGTTGTAGACCTGCGCGTACTCCTTGGTGACGGGCCGCTGCTCGGTGCTCTCGGCGAGCACGTAGTACATGACGCCGAGCACCAGCGCGGCCAGCACGAACAGCAGGCCCGTGTACAGAACGGTCAGCCGGAACCGGATCGTGTGCATGAACCCCGGCAGTCTGACCATTCCGTCACACCCGTTCCTTGAGCCGGTATCCCCTGCTGATCACGGTCTCGATGACCCCCTCCGCGCCCAGCTTGCGGCGCAGGTTGCCGACGGTCACCCGGACCGTGTTGGTGAAGGGGTCGGTGTGCTCGTCCCAGACGTGCTCCAGCAGCTCCTCGGTGGAGACCACGTGCCCGGGACGGGTCATCAGGTAGTGCAGCACGCCGAACTCCTTGGGGGTCAGCCCGAGCTGGCGGCCCGCGCGGAACGCCTCCACCCGCGCCGTGTCGAGCCGCAGGTCGCCCACCTCCAGCACGGCCGTGCCGCCCGCGGCGTCCCTGCGCAGCAGCGCCCGCACCCGGGCCAGCAGCTCCGGGAAGGCGAACGGCTTGACCAGGTAGTCGTCGGCGCCCTCGTCCAGCCCGCGCACCCGGTCGTCCAGCCGGTCCCGCGCGGTCACCATGATGATCCGCACCGTCTGGCCGTCGTCCGCCCGCCGTACGGCACGGCACAGCTCGAAGCCGTCGCCGTCGGGCAGGTTGAGGTCGAGTAGCACCAGGTCATAGGAGTTGACCTGGAGTTTCTCCTCGGCCCCCGCCACGTCGCAGGCGACGTCGACGGCGTAACCCGCCCGGACGAGCCCCACGCGGAGCGCGTCCACCAGGTCTTCTTCGTCCTCGACCACCAACAGGCGCATATATTCAAACCTATTTCCGAATGGGTACGAAACCTAATCACGGATGATGCGTTCGGCGACGTTCGCGGCGCGATCGATCGGGATCGCGAAGCCGATGCCGGTCGAGCCGCCACCCCGCCGCGCGAGGATGGCCGTGTTGACTCCTATCACCTCGCCGCGCGCGTTGACCAGCGGCCCGCCGGAGTTTCCCGGGTTGATGGAGGCGTCGGTCTGCACCGCCGTGGTACGGGTGCCGCCCGCGCCGAACGGCACCTCCCGGTCCACCGCGCTGACGATGCCCGCGGTCACCGTGCCGGACAGCCCGAGCGGCGAGCCGATCGCCAGCACCTGGTCGCCCACTGTCACGTCGCCCGACCGGCCCAGCACGGCGGGGGCGAGGCCCGGGCCGGGGTCCACCGCGAGCACCGCCAGGTCGTTGTCCTCGTCCGAGCCGATGACCTGCGCGGACGCCCTGCGGCCGTCGTCGAAGACGACCGACACCCACACGCTGCTGGAGACCACATGCTCGTTGGTGAGGATGTGCCCGGCCGTGTCGATCACGAAGCCGGAGCCGCTCCCGCCCGCCGTCTCCACCGAGACGACGCTGGGCAGCACCTGGGCGGCGATCGAGCCGAGGCCGCCCGGCGCGCTGACCGGGCCCGCGGTCGAGCGGGGCAGCGCCACGGGGGGTGGCTGAGAGGTCCCGGTCAGCCACGCCCCCGTGACGCCCGCTCCCCCGCCGACGACCGCGGCGACCAGCGCCGCGGTCAGCAGGAGCCGCCCCCTGCCCGGCGCGGACGGCGGCGGCTGCGCCCGGAACGGCAGCAGCGGCGGCAACGGCTCCTCCGGCCGCCTGACCGACCCGGGCAGGAAGTCGGGCCCACGCGGCCTGCCCAGGCCGAGGGGTCGCATCTGGTCCACCATCACCATCTCCTCAATGCCGGCGCGTCCCGCCGGCGAACCGACTGAAGGGCAGGGTCGGCCGGCGGCGTCCTGGGTGGTCGGGGGCATCGGTCACGGGATCCGGGAGAACCAGAGCATCGAGGTGCCGGCGGCGAGGACCGCGCCGATGAGGGCGATGCCGACGAACCACGGCCAGATCTCCTGCTGCTCGGTGCGGAAGCCGACCGATGTGCCGATGTCGTCGTAGACCGCCTGGAGCTCGTCGCCGGAGGCGGCCTCGTAGAACCCGCCGCCGGTGGACTCGGCCATCGCCTGGAGCGCCGGCCCGTCCACCGGCACGGGCACCATCTGCCCGCTGAGGTCGACGGTGCCGTCCGGCGTGCCGTACGCGATGGTGGTGACCGGGACGCCCCGGGCGGTGGCCTCCTCGGCCGCCTCCTGCGGGCCCCTGCCCGTGGTGTTGGAGCCGTCGGACAGCAGCACGATGTGCGCGGGCGGCGGTTCCTCGCCGGCCTCGGCGTCCAGCGTGCGGATGGCCTCCAGCGAGGAGAACACCGCCTCGCCGATCGCGGTGCCGGAGTCGGTGGACAGCCGGTCGATCGCGGCCAGCACCATGGCCCGGTCCGTGGTCGGCTGCACCGCTACCGTCGCCGACGACGAAAAGGGCACCAGACCGAGGTTGAATCGAGGGGGCAGCCCCTGGACGAACCGCCGCGCGGCGCTCTGCGCGGCGGCGAACCGGTCGGGGGCCACGTCGGTGGCCCGCATCGAGGCGGACACGTCGAACGCGACCATGATCGTCGCCCGTTCCCTCGGCACCTGGACCTCGGTCTGCGGCCGGGCGAATCCGAAGACGAGCAGCACGAGCATGACCCCGAACAGCGAGGCGGGCACGTGCCTGCGCCACCCCGGCCCTTTGGGGGCCACCTTGTCCAGCAGGTCGAGGTTGGTGAACCGCACGGCGTAACGGCTGCGCCGTAGATACATGACCACATAGACGACCGCGATCGCGAGGACGGGAACGAGAAGCCACAGCCACCCGGGCGAGATGAAGGTCACGCCGCGTCACCCCCTCCGCCCGGCCCACGGCCGTCCCGCACGACGCCGGCCGGGCCGGAGGCGCCCGAGCCGAAAGCGGCCCGCCCGGCGCCGGACGGGCCGGAGGCGACCGGCTCGAAAGCGGACCGCCCGGCATCGACAGGGCCTAGGCCGACCGGGTCGAACGCGGACCCCGCCGCGCCGGACGGGACCGGGTCGGATGCGGAGCGCGTGGCGGCGGACGGGACGGGGGCGGCGGCGTTCGCGCCTGGGAGGCGGGGGGCCGCGGCCTGGGCGAGACGGCGCTGGGTGAGCACGTGCCGGACCAGGTCCCGCACCCAGTCGCGGTCGGTGCGCAGGCGCAGGTGGGCCACGCCGGTGCGGCGCAGCGCCAGCTCGATCGCGCCCCGCTGCTCGGCCGCCGCCTCCGCGTACCGCTCGCGGAGCCGGGCACTGGCCGTGGAGACCTCCCTGCGCCGCCCGGTCTCCGGATCGACGAGCGTCAGCACCCCCACGTCCGGCAGCGCCAGCTCCCGGGGGTCCACCACCTCGACGGCGAGGACCTGGTGCCGTACGGCGAGGCGGCGCAGCGCCCGTTCCCAGGTGGCGGGTTCGTCCAGGAAGTCGGACACCACGACGACCAGCCCGCGGCGCCGCAGCGTCCGCCCGAGCTGCTCGGCGTGCGGGCCGAGCGGCCGGGGCGGCGCGCCCGTCTGCGCGCGCGGCAGCGCGAACATCGCGTGCAGCACCGCCATCAGGTGCGGCCGGCCGGTACGCGCGGGCAGCCGGCGCACGCCGGTGCCGTGCAGGATGTGCGCGCCGATCCGGTTGCCCGCCCGCTCGGTCAGGAAGCCGACCGCCGCCACGGCGGCCAGGGCGAGTTCGCGCTTCTCCATCCGGCCGGTGCCGAAGTCCATGCTGGCCGTGGCGTCCAGCAGCACCCAGGTCTCCAGCTCACGGTCCGCGATCACGTCGCGGACGTACGCCTCCGCCGCGCGGGCCGTGACGTTCCAGTCCATCCGCCGCACGTCGTCGCCCGGCTCGTACGGCCTGGCCTCGGCCGGTTCTGTGCCCGGTCCGGGGACGAGGCCCAGGTGGTCGCCCTGGAGGAGGCCGTCGAGCCGGCGCAGGATGGTGAGCTCCAGCCGGCGCACCGCCCGCTCGGAAAGCAGATGGCGCATCAGGCCACCGCCTCGTCGCGGGGCGCGATCCGCGGCTCGGGCACCGCCGCGAGCACCTGGCCCACGATGTCCCTGGGCCGGGCTCCGTCGGCCAGCCCGTCGAAGGACAGCACCAGCCGGTGGGCCAGGATGTCCGGGGCGAGCATTCGCACGTCGTCGGGCAGCACGTACTCGCGTCCCCGCAGCAGGGCCAGCGCCCGCGCCCCGGCCACCAGGCCGAGCGTCGCCCGCGGGCTCGCCCCGAAGGCGAGCTGCCCCCGCAGCTCGGGCACGCCGAACCGCTCGGGCTCCCTGGTCGCGTAGACCAGCCGGACGACGTACTCCGCGACCGCGTGGTGGACGAAGACCCGCTCGGCCGCCTGCTGCAACGCGGTGAGGCGGGCCGGGTCGAGGATCGGCTGCGGGCGCGGCGGATCGACGCTCATCCGGTAGAGGATGGCGAGCTCCTCCGACTCGGTCGGGTAGCCGACGTCGATCTTCATGAGGAACCTGTCCCGCTGGGCCTCGGGCAGGTGGTAGACGCCTTCGGACTCGATGGGGTTCTGGGTGGCCAGCACGAGGAACGGCTCGGGCACCCTGAACGTCTGGCCGCCGATGCTGACCTTCCGCTCGGCCATCACCTCCAGCAGCGCCGACTGGACCTTGGCCGGGGCCCGGTTGATCTCGTCGGCGAGCAGGAAGTTGGACATCACCGGGCCGAGTTCGATGTCGAAGCTCTCGGTCGAGGGCCGGTAGATCCGGGTGCCGACGATGTCGGCGGGGACCAGGTCGGGGGTGAACTGGACCCGGGCGAAGGTACCCCCCACCACCGTGGCGAGCGTCTCGGCGGCCAGCGTCTTGGCGATGCCGGGGACGCCTTCGAGCAGGCAGTGCCCCTTCGCGAGTACCGCGACGAGGAGCCGTTCCACCATGTGGTCCTGGCCGACGATCACCCGTTTGACCTCGAAGAGCGCCCGTTCCAGGCGACCGGTCTCCGCGGGGTGGGCGGTCGTGGGCTCGGCTCCCGCGCCCAGGCTCTCCGTCACGGCTGGGTCGCCCCGGCGGTCTTGTCGCATTCGTCGACGACGAGCCGCAGCTCCACGTCGTTCTGTGCCGGGACGGGCTCGGCGGAGGCCGCGCTGCCCGTCGCGAAGAAGGCACCGCCGCTCAGGGCCAGGATCCCCGCGACGGACCTCCAGCGTGTTGTGGCTGCCATGACCACTCCGTATCTCGTAGATCCTCGGTGACCACCGATCGGGCCACGCTCTGCCCCTATATGACCAACTAGCCCCGAAAACCCGGATAAGTTGAGGATTTACGTGATCTTTCGCTGGTACGGGTTAGGTTCCGGACACGAGGAGGATGCGGGTGACTCCGCGCGCTCGTGACCGGCCGGCTCCCGACCCGGGGTGGGCACCGGCCGGCCGGTCACGACTCGCCCGCCGGTACGGGCCGCGCTCCCGCCGGTGCGGGCCGCGCGTTGCCCGGACGGACTGGCGGGCGGGCCGCGCAGATGGCATCGTCAGCACCGTGACGTGGCCTTCAGCCCCAGAGGACCCGGACGACCCGCCGGCGACGCCGCACGCGGACCGGCGGCCCACCTTCCACCCCGCGGAACGGCGGCCCACCTTCCACCCCGCCCCTGGAACGATCCGCCCCGAACCACCCCGGCAACCCGCCGCCGCAGGCACGGAGCCCTGGCACCGGCCCCCGGAGAAACGACACCAGCCGGGAACCGAAGTTCAGCACTACGAAACGCCACACCGCACCACATGGCATCACGAAACGCCACACCGCACCACATGGCATCACGAGGCGGCGCACCCCAGCGCGTGGCATCACGAAGCGGCCTACCCCGGCACCGGAGCATGGCGTCTCGAAGTGGCCACCACCGGAGCCGGATCGTCGCGCCGCGAAGGGCCGCGCGCCGGGGGCCGGGCCTTCCCGGGCGGTCCGCGTTCCGGGGTGGCCGGTGGGCGGCCGGACGGGCGGTTGCCGGTGCTGCTCATGCTGGTGACGAGCGGGGCGCTGGCCGTACTCGCCGTCTTGCTGGCGCCGATCATGCTGGGGGCGATCGAGCTGTCAGCCGGGCTGCACCCCCGGGCCGCCGCGCCCGCCCCGCAGCCGTCCGCCGTACCGGTGCCGTGGCACACGCGGGCGCCCGGCTCCGGCGTACCGATCAACGACGTGGCGCCGGAGCAGTGCGTGGACGGCCTCTACGGCAGTGTCGTCGAACTCGTCACGCTGCTCCCCTGCGACGCCCCGCACGACGGGCAACTGCTGTCCGCCTTCGAGCTGCCCCACGGCGACTGGCCGGGCCCCGCCGCGGTGAACCGGCTCGCCGAGGACGGCTGCGAGCGCCGGGTGCGCGGCCGGATCGCCCCGCTGCCCGACGTCACCTTCATGTACGTCACGCCGCCCGGGGACAGCTGGCCCGCGGACAGGAAGGTGCTGTGCCTCGGCGTGCACGTGACCGACAACGCCAAGCTCTCCCACCCCATCGGCCACTGAGCGCGGACCGGCCCGGGCACGCAGGAGCGGCACCGCAGGACCACCGGCCCCGGAACATCGGAACGGCCTGTGACCGGTGGTGGCGCTTTCTAGGTGTCGTCGCAACACGGTGATCGGTCGCCGACAGAGATCATCCCTGGCTTTGAAAGCGCTCCGCGTGCTCGTCCACCCACTGTGTGAACGTACGCGCCGGACGGCCGGTCACCCGTTCGACCGTCTCGTCCACGGTCGTGGAGGAATCGCTGGGCGCGGCATACCAGCCGACGACATACTCGGCGTCCGCCCGGGACACTCCGGTGGCCATCAGCCTGTGGACCGCCTGTTCGCGCGTGATCGGCTCGAAGGCGATGTCACGGCGGACAGCCCGGGACAGGATCGCGATCCGCTCACGCGGGGTCAGCGATTCGGGCCCGGTGAGGTTGTAGGAACGCCCCGCATGGCCGTCATCGAGCAGTGCAACGGCCGCCACGGCCGCGATGTCGGCCTCGTGCACCAGCGCACTGGGAAAGTCGTACGGCTCTCGGACCACCCCTTCGGCTCGAATCGACTGCGTGCCGGCCACCAGCTCCACCTCGGCTGGAAACCGTCCCGCGGCCGCAGCGGGATTCCGCGTCAGTGCCCGAACGCGCTCTCCGCGGCGGACCAGCTCTGCCACAACGTGCCGGCCGGTGTTCCCGGTGGCACCCGTCACCAATGTCGTCATAGTTGAGCTTCCTAAGATCGTCTGTCAGGAGTGAATTGCTGACGACCCTAGAAACTCAACCGCACTTGAGGTCAAGAAGCCCGCCCGACTGCCGGTGTGCCTGTCGGTAAGGTGGCCTTGAATGTATGCCCGTGACGTCTGGGGGCGCCGCCGATGTGATCGGTGGCGCCCCCACGTGCTTGCCGGTCGGATCGCGTCCGTTACGCCATCAGTCGTTGAGGTGCTGGCGCAGGTAGGACTCGACCTGGTCGATCCCGATGCGCTCCTGGCCCATCGTGTCGCGCTCGCGGATCGTCACGGCCTGGTCGTCGAGCGTGTCGAAGTCGACCGTGATGCAGAACGGCGTGCCGATCTCGTCCTGGCGGCGGTAGCGGCGGCCGATCGCGCCGGCGTCGTCGAACTCGACGTTCCACCTGCGGCGCAGGAGGGCGGCGAGGTCGCGGGCCTTGGGCGACAGGTCGGCGTTGCGGGACAGCGGGAGGACCGCCACCTTGACCGGGGCCAGCCGGTGGTCGAGCCGCATGACCGTGCGCTTCTCCATGACGCCCTTGGCGTTGGGCGCCTCGTCCTCGCTGTAGGCGTCGAGGAGGAAGGTCAGCGTGCACCGGTCCACGCCGGCCGCGGGCTCGATCACGTAGGGCACGTAACGCTCGCCGCTGTCCTGCTCGAAGAAGGTCAGGTCGGTGCCCGACGCCTTGCTGTGCGCGGTCAGGTCGAAGTCGGTGCGGTTGGCCACGCCTTCGAGCTCACCCCACTCGCTGCCGGTGAAGCCGAAGCGGTATTCGATGTCGACGGTCCGCTTGGAGTAGTGGGACAGCTTCTCCTGCGGGTGCTCGTAGAGGCGAAGGTTGTCCCGGTTGATACCGAGGTCGAGATACCAGGCGTAGCGCTCGTCGATCCAGTGCTGGTGCCACTCCTCGTCGGTGCCCGGCTTGACGAAGAACTCCATCTCCATCTGCTCGAACTCGCGGGTGCGGAAGATGAAGTTGCCCGGCGTGATCTCGTTGCGGAACGACTTGCCGATCTGGCCGATGCCGAACGGGATCTTCCTGCGCGCCGACTGCTGCACGTTGAGGTAGTTGATGAAGATGCCCTGGGCGGTCTCCGGGCGCAGGTAGGCGAGGCCCGACGCGTCCTCGACCGGGCCGAGGTAGGTCTTCAGCAGGCCGCTGAACTGCCGCGGCTCGGTGAAGGCGCCCTTGTTGCCGCAGTTGGGGCAGGTGATGTCGGAAAGGCCGCCCGCCGGGGGCTTGTCGTGCTTCTCCTCGTAGGCCTCGATGAGGTGGTCGGCACGGAAGCGCTTGTGGCACGACTGGCACTCGGTGAGCGGGTCGGTGAAGGTCTCGACGTGGCCGCTGGCCTCCCAGACCTCGGGGGCGAGGATCACGCACGAGTCGAGACCCACCACGTCTTCGCGGGCCTGGACCATGGCCTTCCACCACTGCCGCTTGACGTTGTTCTTGAGCTCGACACCGAGGGGACCGTAGTCCCACGACGCCCGCAGACCCCCGTAGATCTCGCTCGACGGGTAAACGAGCCCGCGGCGCTTGGCGAGGCTGACGATGGTGTCCATGACGTCGGATCGACGTGCCATAGGGAAAGGCTCCGTCCGGCTGGAGGTCGGCGAGTATTTGATGACTCCCCAGCTTAGGGGACTCCACCGGGCCGCGAAGCCGTCCTGTTGCTCAGGCCGGTGAATAAACCCCCTCGAACGCGCTGGGCTCGTTGACCATCAGCGTCATCAGCGGATACATCACCATTCGCGCCGCCGAAAGGGCACGACGGTAGAAACCCGCTCCTTCCCATTCACTGACCAGCGCCCACAGTTCGGGCTCGTCCACCGACCTGCCCACCTGCCCGCGCAGATAGCCGGGTTGCGCCGCGAGCGTGTCGAGGATCGCGCTGGCCTCGGCCAGGAACTCCCCGGTACGCCCCTCCGGCACCGAGTAACGGATGATCGCAAGCATCCGCCCAGCATGTCAGACCCCCGCCGGCCGGGCCGCGCCAGGCCCGGAACGCGACACGCCCGGAACGCGACACGGGCGGGCGCCGCCCGTGCCACCGGAGGGCTCGCCGGGTTAGGCTCGGCCTGTGGCCGAACAGCGTGATCCCCGCTCGGCGCGGCGGGTGCCCTCGCACCCGCTCGCCAAGGACAAGCCGACCCCGAAGCGGCCGGCCGGCGGGCCGGGGCGACGGCCACTCCCGGCGGGCGAGCAGTTCTTCACGCCCGGCGCCACCGGGCTGCGCAAGGCGGTCGAGCTGCGCAGCGCGGCCCCGCTGGTCTTCCTGTTCGGGCTGCCGCGCTGGATCCTGCCGGTGGTCATGGTGGTGCTGCTGCTCATCGGCTTCGCGGTGCCGTACTGGGCGGGCGCGGTCGCGGTGCTGCCGGTGATCGCGTTCGTCGGCTGGCTGGCCTACATGTCGTGGCCGTCGCTGGGCGCCGGGGGCAGGCTGCTGCGGGTGGCGCTGCTCACCTTCCTCATCCTGGTGGCCGCCGACCGTTTCGGCGCCTTCTAAGGTCCTTCTCCCCGTAACCCTCCTGGTTCCCCCTAACACCCCCCGGGCGCCCGTCGTCCGACACGCCACGATCCCTTGCCCTGCGGGCTTTGCTGTCCGATTTTGACAACGGTTTTCATTTTGTCCATACTGGTAGACGTGAAGCGTGAAAGTTCCTTTGTGCGTAAGCGGGCTACCGGGCTGTTCGCCGGCGTCGCGTTGATGGCCGTGACCGCCGCCTGCGGCGCCGGCGACCAGGGCTCGGCCGCCGCGGGCGAGAGCGGCAGACCCGGCGTGCTGGCCGCGTTCTATCCGTTGCAGTGGATCAGCGAGAAGGTCGGCGGCCCCGACGTCGCGGTGACCGTGCTGACCAAGCCCGGCGTCGAGCCGCACGACCTGGAGCTCACGCCGCGCCAGGTCGCCGGCGTCGCCGACGCCGACCTGATCGTCTACCTCAGGGGCGTGCAGCCCGCGGTGGACGACGCCGTGGAGCAGAACGCCGCGGACCAGGGCTTCGACGCCGCCGCCGCCGTGCAGACGCTGTCCGCGGCCAGCACCGGAGCGCAGGAGGAAGAGGAGGAGGGCGGGGCGCACGCGCACGAGCACGAGGTGAGCTACGACCCGCACCTGTGGCTGGACCCGAGCCGGCTGGCCACGATGACGACGAAGCTGGGCGAGCGGCTCGCGACCGTCGATCCCGCGCACGCCGCCGGCTACCGGGAGCGGGCCGCCGCCGCCGTGCGGGATCTCACCGCGCTGGACGCCGAGATGAAGCAGGGCCTCACCACCTGCGCCCGGCACTCGATCGTGACCAGCCACACCGCCTTCGGCTACCTGGCCGGGCGCTACGGGCTCAAGCAGATCGGCATCAGCGGCATCGACCCGGACGCCGAGCCCTCCCCCGCCCGGCTGGCCGAGGTGGCCGAAGTGGCCAAAGCCGAGAAGATGACTACGATTTTCACCGAGGCCCTCGTCAGCCCGAAGGTCGCCGAGGTCCTCGCCCAGGAGGTGGGCGCCAAGACGGCGGTTCTCGACCCGCTCGAGAGCAAGCCGGCGACGGGCGACTACGTGTCGGCCATGCGTCAGAACCTCGCCACCCTCCGCACCGCATTGGGATGTACATGAGCTTCGCGCTTCGCGGATCAGGCGGCCGGGAGACTCCCGAGCCGCCGATCGGCGTTCTGAGGACCGCGCAGGCCGGGCAGGACCCGGCGGGCCGGGAGACGGTCTTCGCCATGACCGGCGGCCGGGTGGAGCTGGAGGGCCGTTCCGTGCTGCGCGGGATCGACCTGTCCGTCTCGGCCGGCGAGGTCGTGGCCGTCCTCGGCGCGAACGGCTCGGGCAAGTCCACGCTGGTCCGCGCGCTGCTCGGCCTGATCCCGCTCACCGGCGGCGGCACCGAGCTGTACGGCAGGCAGCCCGCCCGGTTCCGGGAGTGGTGGCGGATCGGCTATGTCCCGCAGCGGCTGTCGGTGGGCGGCGGCGTGCCCTCCACGATCCGCGAGGTCGTGGCGTCGGGCAGGATCGCCAGGCAGCGCCGGCTGCGCCCGACGAGCGCGGCCGACCGGGACGCGGTGGCGCGGGCGCTGGCCACGGTGGGGCTCGCCGACCGGGCGGGTGACTCGGTGCACGAGCTGTCCGGCGGGCAGCAGCAGCGGGTGCTGATCGCCCGCGCCCTCGCCGGCGAGCCGGACACCTTCGTCATGGACGAGCCGACCGCCGGCGTCGACGCCGAGAGCCAGCGGCTGCTGGCCGGGACGCTGACCACGCTGGTCGCGGCCGGCAGTACGGTGCTCCTGGTCGCGCACGAGCTGGGCCCGCTGGAGTCGCTGGTCAGGCGGGCCGTCGTGCTGCGGGACGGCGTGGTCGTGCACGACGGGGCGCCGCCGCCCGCGGTGGGCGCGCACGCCCTGCCCGGCCACGACCACGTGCACCCGCACGCCGCCGCCGCCGGGGAGGGCCCGCTGCCGTGCGAGGTCTACCCCTCCACCGGGGGGCAGGCGTGAGCGCGGCCCCCTTCCCCGAGACCCACCCGTCCAGGACGTGACCGTGTTCGATCTCCTGCAGTCCTCGATCATCCAGCGGGCGCTGATCGCCGCGCTGCTGGTCGGGCTGACCGCCCCCGCGGTCGGCACCTTCATCGTGCAGCGGCGGCTGTCCCTGCTCGGCGACGGCATCGGGCACATCGCGCTCACCGGCGTGGCGCTCGGCTTCCTCACCAACACCGAGCCGGTGCTCACCGCGATCGTGGTCGCGGCGCTCGGCGCGGTGGCCATCGAGCTGGTCCGCGCCCGTGGCAGGACCGGTGGCGACGTGGCGCTCGCCCTGCTGTTCTACGGCGGCATCGCGGGCGGCGTGCTGCTCATCGGGCTGTCGGCCGGTGGCAGCAACGCCACGCTGATGTCCTACCTGTTCGGCTCGATCAGCAGCGTCACCCCGCAGGACCTGTGGGTCATCGGCGGGCTGACCGTGGCGGTGCTCACGGTGGTGCTCGTCTTCGGCCGGGAGCTGTTCGTGCTGTGCCAGGACGAGGAGGTGGCCAGGGCGAGCGGCCTGCCGGTGCGCTTCCTGAGCATGCTGATCGCGGTCACCGCGGCGCTGACGGTCGTGGTCGCGATGCGGGTGGTGGGCCTGCTCCTGGTCAGCGCGCTCATGGTGGTGCCGGTCGCGGCGAGCCAGCAGCTGACCCGGGGGTTCCGCGCCACGCTCGGGATCGCGATGATCTTCGGAGTGGTCGCGACGGTCGGCGGCCTCGGCTACACCATGTACGTGGACGTCGCGCCCGGGGCGGCGATCGTCCTGCTCGCTCTCGCGGGGTTCGCGGTGGCCCTCGGTCTCGGTACATTCATACGGCGAAGCCGAAACCGGGAGTCCACTCGATGAGCAACCGCAGAGATGCCGTACACGACATCCTCCGCCACAGCGATGGTTTCCGCAGTGCGCAGGACATTTACGCCGAGATGCGGTCAGACGGCGCCAAGATCGGCCTGACCACGGTCTACCGTGCCCTTCAGGCGCTCGCCGACAACGGCAAGGTCGACGTGCTCCGCACCGACGACGGGGAGGCCGTCTACCGGGCGTGCGCCAGCGGCGACCACCACCATCACCTGGTCTGCCGCCGCTGCGGGCGGACCGTCGAGGTGGCCGGTCCCGCGGTCGAGCGCTGGGCGGAGACCATCGGCAGGGAAAACGGCTTCAGCGACATCACGCACACCGTCGAGGTCTTCGGCACCTGCTCGTCCTGCGTGGCCGCGTTGCGCGCCGGCTGACCGGTTTCTCCGGCGGAAGCTGCGCCCACACCGTGCGGGATGACCCCGTACGGTGTCCGGCGGATATACGCTTCACGACACTGGAACCGGTCCCGACAGGAGTCAACATGCCATTCAGTCATGACATGCTGTACTCGCTCAGCACCCTGGTGAACCTCATCAACACCTCCCCGGCCGCGGGCGGGGAAGAAGGACTGGCTGATCTGGAGCAGCTCACGGAGTTCGTCCGGGAATGCCAGGTGAGCGGGATCGGGACGCTCACCGCCGAGGACCTCGCCCAGATGCACGCCCTGCGCGAGTCCTTCCACCTCGTGTTCGCCGCCCCCGACCTGGCGACCGCCGTGAGCCGGCTCAACAGGCTGCTCGGCGAGACCCGGATGACGCCCCGGCTGGCCGAGCACGACGGCCATCCGCTGCATGTGCACTACTTCGCCCCCGGCGCGTCGGTCGCCGACCACTTCGCCGCGGACGGCGGGATCGCGCTGGCCCACCTGCTGGTGGAGGGCGGCTGGGAGCGGCTGCGCACCTGTACGGCCCCGCACTGCGACCGGGTCTTCGTGGACGAGTCGCGCAACCGGTCGCGGGTCTACTGCGACAGCCGTACCTGCGGGAACCGTATGCACGTGGCCGCCTACCGGGCCCGCAGGCGCGCCTGAGCTTTTCCCGCCCTGTGCCGTATATCTACCTTTTTGCGCCTTTTAGCCTTGTGATCTGGGGAATTACGGGCGGAGACTGAGGGAACGCATTCATCGCAGGGGGTGATCCCGTGCGCGAAGGGTTCAGCACTCAAGAGAAGTGGCCCTTTGGCTGTCAGCACTGCTGGTTCGTGTGGGAGGACGACTACGAGGTCCATCGGCGCTCCGACGGGCACGGCAACGACGTGACCATGTGGTACCGGTCCGGCGTGCCGGTCCAGCCGCCGTGGTCCGGGGTGCTCTGCCCCCGGTGCGGCGACATCGGCGTGAAGTCCTTCCCCTCCGGCTACCTGCGACGACACGCCGAGTTGCTGTCCCTGCCGGTGACCGCCGCCCGGTTCCCGCTGGAGCAGGGCACCGCGAGGGCCACGCGGGACGCCCGGCGGCACGGCGTCTTCTTCCCGGTCTACGCGGCGCTCGCGACGGCGCTGGTCCTGCTCATGGGCCTGGAGATCTTCGAGTTCGCGACGAGGACGATCCACTGACCCGCCGGGGGTCAGTGGACCTCGTTCGGCACCGCGCCGCCGTACCTGCGGTCGCGCTTGGCGAAGATCTCGCACGCCTCCCACAGGTCACGGCGGTCGAAGTCGGGCCACAGCCGGTTGAGGAAGACCATCTCCGCGTAGGCCGCCTGCCACAGCATGAAGTTGGAGGTGCGCTGCTCGCCGGAGGACCGCAGGAACAGGTCGACATCCGGGATGTCCGGCTCGTCGAGATAGCGGCGGAACACCTTCTCGCTCACCTTGTCCGGCTTGACGCGCCCGGCCGCGATCTCCTCCGCCAGCCGCACGGCCGCGTCGATGATCTCGGCGCGCCCGCCGTAGTTGACACAGAACTGCAGGGTGAGGACGCGGTTGTCGCGGGTCATCTCCTCGGCGTCCTGCAGCTCCTTGATCACGCTCTTCCACAGCCTGCCCGGACGGCCGGCCCAGCGGACCCGCACGCCCATCGCGTTGAGCTCGTCGCGGCGGCGGCGGATCACCTCGCGGTTGAAGCCCATGAGGAAGCGCACCTCGTCGGGCGAGCGCTTCCAGTTCTCGGTGGAGAACGCGTAGGCCGACAGGTAGGGGATGCCCAGCTCGATCGCACCTCCGATGACGTCGAAAAGCGAGGCCTCACCGGCCTTGTGGCCCTCGGTCCTGGGCAGGTTGCGGGACTTGGCCCACCGGCCGTTGCCGTCCATCACGATAGCCACGTGCCTGGGCACGAGGTCGGCCGGGATCGGGGGCGGGGTGGCCCCGGACGGGTGGGGGGCGGGTTGGCGGACGTTCACCTCTCGGCTCCTTCGCAAACGGTCAGACACGTTCGACATGCCTGAGAGAGCGTATTCCGTGTTCGAGGTGCCATTGCAGATATGCCGCCACCAGGCCGCTGCACTCCGTCCGGTACCGGGCCTCCGAGGCGTCCGCCGTCGGCCAGTCGCCGCGCAGCAGCGCGGTCATGAGCACGATGGTCTCGGCGGAGGGCACGGCGGCGCCGGCCGGGCGGCAGGTCCCGCAGACCATCCCGCCGGCCACGATGGCGAACGCCCGCACCGCCGGGGCCGAGCAGCGGGCGCAGCTCTCCAGGGCCGGGGCGTAACCCGCCACGGCCAGGGAGCGCAGGAAGTAGGCGTCGAGGACGAGCCGCGCCTCGTGCTCCTGCTCGACCAGGGTGCGCAGCCCGCCGATCAGCAGCAGGAACTGCCGCAGCGCGGGCTCCTTCTCGCCCATGGTCAGCCGGTCGGCGGTCTCCAGCATCGCGCTGCCCGCGGTGTAGCGCGGATAGTCGGCCGCGAGCCCCTCGCCGTACGGCCGGAGCGTCTCGGCCTGGGTGATCACATCGAGCGTGCGCCCGGTGTGCAGTTGCAGGTCGACGTGGGTGAACGGCTCCAGCCTGGCCCCGAACCGCGAGGTCGTGCGGCGGACCCCCTTCGCGACCCCCCGCACCTTGCCGGTGCGCTTGGTGAGGATGGTCACGATGCGATCGGCCTCCCCGAGCTTCTGTGTGCGCAGGACGACACCCTCATCGCGGTAGAGACTCACCCGTCCAGTCTAGAAGCGGCCCGAAGTAGCGGATCGCGGATGAATCACAGGTGAAGTGCGAGTGGATTCTCTTGACCATAAGGTCACTAGACTTTGGCCCCTGGCGACCTCCTCCAGACCTAAGTGATATACCGCCGCATTGCCTGAAAGGCTGTCATGACCCGCGTGGTCCTGCTGGGGGCATCCCCCGGCCCGAACTCCCCCTCCGGCCGTCCGCTGCTGGCGGCTCTTCCCGGTTCTCCCACGGTCACCGGCCGGCTGCACGGCCAGCTCGCCTCGCTCGATCCGCGGCCGACGACGATCGCCCGCGCCGAGGACGCGCCCGACTACCGCGGATATCCCGGCACACTCGTCGAGACCGCCGACCTCGCCGGCGACCTGAACGCCCTGGCCGACGCGATCGAGGGCACCACGGAGAGCCTCCTCATCCTCCCGGCCGACTCCCTCGTCCACGACGAGCTGATCTACCAGATCACCAAGTCGAAGCGCGGAGCGCTGGCCCTCGTCGCCAAGGAGCCCAAGCTCCAGGACGAGAGCGCCGAGCGGAGCGCCGAAGAGGATCACGTGCCGATCGGCGAGGCACAGCCGGAGATCGGCGACCACGTCTTCGAGGGCCTGCCGGTCCGGGCGCGCGTCGGCAAGTCGCGCGTCGTCTCGGTCGGGTCGGCCTTCCACGCGATCACCCGCCCCAACGCCGTCCTGCTCGGCCCGCTGCACCTGCACCACAAGCACGCGCCGACGCTGGCCGAGGCGGCCCGCGAGCTGGCCGGCATGGCCCACCTGCTCGGCCCGGAGGACGACCTCGTCCAACTCCTCGTCCTGTGCCTGGTGCGCCGGGGCGTCTCGGTCGGCATCCGCGGCCGGCGCGACCTGTTCTACCGCCGGATCCGCACCCAGGAGGAGGCCGACGAGGCCCAGGTGGCGATGGCGGAGTTCAACGAGGACCGGGCCAGGCTCAACAACGCGGTCAAGGGCGCCGACGGCTTCTTCACCACGTACTTCGTCAGCACCTACTCCCGGTTCATCGCCCGCTGGGCCGCCCGGCGCGGGCTGACGCCCAACCAGGTCACGCTGATCTCGATCTTCCTGGGCGTGGCCGCCGCCGCCTGCTTCGCCACCGGCACCCGGACCGGCGCGGTCGCCGGCGCCGTGCTGATCTACTTCGCCTTCGTGTTCGACTGCGTGGACGGCCAGGTGGCGCGGTACGCGCGCAAGTTCGGCGTGCTCGGCGCCTGGCTGGACGCCACCTTCGACCGGTTCAAGGAGTATGTCGTCTTCTTCGGTCTCGCCGTCGGCGCGGCGGTGGCCGGCCAGGGCGACGTCTGGACGCTGGCGCTCATCGCGCTGGCCGTGCAGTCGGTGCGGCACCTGCTCGACTTCTCCTTCGGCGCGGCCAACCGGCGCAAGCCGCCCTCCCCGCTGCCCACGCTGTCCCTCACCATCAGCCCGGACACCGAGCTGCGCTCGGCGCTGGAGCAGCGCCGGGTGGCCCGCAGGACCGGGGTCCGCGGCCTGCTCAAGATGTGGAGCAAGCTGGGCCGGATCCGCCTCGTGCACTGGGCCCGCAAGATGATCGTGTTCCCGATCGGCGAGCGTTTCGCCGCCATCGCGATCACGTCGGCCTTCTTCGAGCCGCGCGTGACCTTCCTCACGCTCGTCATCTGGGGCTCGATCGCCTTCGCCTACACCCTGACCGGACGTCTCATGAGGTCGCTCGCATGATCACCCACCCGCAGACCACCGCAGAGCCCGTCCTCGACCCGGACGAGGAGCGCCGCCGCGTACAGACCGCGCGCCTGCTCGCCTATCGCGACGACGGCCCGCTGGTCGCCGCGCTGCGCGGCCGGATGGGCCCCGGGCTGCCCGCCGTCCCGGCCACCCTGCTGGCCCTCGCGGCGATCGCCGGCATCGGCGTCGCCGGCGTGCTCGGCCCGGGGCCGATCGCGCTCGCCCCGGTGCTGGTGATGATGGTCCTGGTGATCCCGACCGCGGCCCGCGACCATCTCGGCCGGTTCGACTGGCTGGTGCCGCCGCTGATCAGGGGCACCGAGTTCCTCGTCGTCCTGCTGGTGTGCGCCACCGACGACGTGCCCAAGTGGCTGACGTTCGTGCTGCTCTACGTGGTGGGCTACCACACCTACGACACGGTCTACCGGACCAGGCAGAAGATCTGGCCGCCGAGCTGGGTGTTCATGGCCGGCCTCGGCTGGGAGCTGCGCCTGCTGCTCATCGGCGCCGGCGCGGCGCTCGGCCTGGCCACCTGGGTGGTCGCCGCGCTCACGCTGTACCTGGGTGTGCTGTTCGCGGTGGAGAGCGTGACGAGCTGGGTGCGCCTGGACAGGGCGAGCGCGCTCACCGAGGCGTCCGACGACCTGGAGCAGTCGCCCGAGGAGGCCCAGGAGCAGGCGACCGGCGAGGCGGACACGCCCTGACCCGGATCGTCGCCGGGGGGTCGCGTTTCCACGCGGCCCCCTTTTCGGCTAATACAGGCAAGGTGGAGTTGGATCGGCTGGACCGTGTCATCATCGGGGCCCTCATCGAGGACGCCCGCGCCACCTACGCCGAGATCGGGCAGCAGGTGGGCCTTTCGGCTTCGGCCGTCAAACGCCGGGTGGACCGGCTCCTCGGCTCGGGGGCCATCACCGGGTTCTCGGCCCGGGTGGATCCCCGTGCGCTCGGCTGGACCACCGAGGCGTACGTCGAGCTGTTCTGCCAGGGGAAGACCTCGCCCGCCGAGATCGGGGTGGCCGTCACCCGGCATCCCGAGGTGATCTCGGCCTGCACGGTGACCGGTGAGGCGGACGCACTGCTGCACATCAGGGCCAAGGACATGCACCACGTGGAGCAGGTCATCGAGCGGCTGGCCGCCGAGCCGTTCGTGGTCCGGACGAAGAGCGCGGTGGTGCTCTCCCGGCTCGTCAACGGATCGCCGCCGGTGGCCTGAACAACGCAACGAATCTCCGCATACGCGCAATCCGCGCCACTTGGCCTGCGCAAACACCGTTTCTTACGCTGAATCCGTCTCCCGGGAACAGGCCCGGCGATCTTCATATGCGACGGAGTGGTACATGACGCCGACCCGGCACTACTTGATGTGTCGACCCGACCACTTTTCGGTGGACTACGCCATCAACCCCTGGATGGATCCGGGCACAGGCGCCGACCGCGACATCGCGGTCCGGCAGTGGGAAGGGCTGAAGGCGGTCTACGAGGAGCTCGGGCACTCGGTCAGCCTCATCGACCCGGTCGAGGGCCTGCCCGACATGGTCTTCGCCGCGAACGGCGCCCTGGTCGTGGACGGCAGGGTCTACGGCGCCCGGTTCACCTACCCCGAGCGCGCCCCCGAGGCGGGCGCCTACCTGCGCTGGTTCGCCGGCCACGGGTACGAGACGAAGGAGGCGTCCTTCACCAACGAGGGCGAGGGCGACTTCCTGGTGATGGCGGACGTCATCCTGGCCGGCACCGGCTTCCGCACCGACGTGGCGGCGCACAAGGAGGCTCAGGAGTTCTTCGGCCGTCCGGTCGTCACGCTCCAGCTCGTGGACCCGCGCTTCTACCACCTGGACACGGCGCTGTTCCCGCTGGACGACGGGCGCAACGCGGCCTACTACCCGGGCGCGTTCTCCCCGGGCAGCGAGCAGGTGCTGCGCCGGCTGTTCCCCGAGGCCGTCCTCGCCTCCGCGGCCGACGCCGCCGTGCTGGGCCTGAACGCCGTCAGCGACGGCAGGAACGTCGTCGTCAACAGCGAGGCGGCCGAGTTGCAACTGGAGCTCAAGCGCCGGGGCTACGAGGTGATCCCGGTGGACATGTCGGAACTGCGCAAGGCCGGCGGCGGCCCCAAGTGCTGCACCCTGGAGATCCGGTCATGAGCAGATCCGCGGAGCTCATCGAGCTGAGCGAGCGCAGGAGCGCGCACAACTACCACCCGCTGCCGGTGGTCGTCCAGCATGCCGAGGGCGCCTGGCTCACCGACGTGGAGGGCAGGCGGTACCTCGACTGCCTGGCCGGCTACTCGTCGCTGAACTTCGGCCACGGCAACCCGACGATCATCGAGGCGGCCCGGCGGCAGCTCGACCGGCTCACCCTGACCAGCCGGGCGTTCTTCCACGACCAGTTCGCGGACTTCTGCGCCGGGCTCGGCGACCTCACGGGCAAGGACATGATCCTGCCCATGAACACCGGCGCCGAGGCGGTGGAGACCGCCGTCAAGGTGGCCCGCAAGTGGGGCTACGAGGTCAAGGGCGTCCCCGACGGGATGGCGACGATCGTCGTGGCCGAGGGCAACTTCCACGGCCGCACCACCACGATCGTCAGCTTCTCCACCGACCCGGACGCGCGCGCCGGCTTCGGCCCCTACACCCCCGGCTTCCGGGTGGTGGAGTACGGCTCCGCCGACGCGATCAGGGCGGCGATCGACGAGACCACGGTCGCCGTGCTCATCGAGCCCATCCAGGGCGAGGCGGGCGTGGTGCTGCCGCCGGCCGGTTACCTGCGCGAGGTCAGGGAGATCTGCTCGGCGAACAACGTGCTCTTCGTCGCCGACGAGATCCAGTCCGGGCTCGGCCGTACCGGCGACACGTTCGCCTGCGACCACGAGGGCGTGGTGCCGGACATGTACCTGCTGGGCAAGGCGCTCGGCGGCGGGGTCGTGCCGGTGTCCGCGGTGGCCGCCGACGCCGACGTGCTCGGTGTGATCAGGCCGGGCCAGCACGGTTCCACCTTCGGCGGCAACCCGCTGGCCTGCGCGGTCGGCATCGCCGTGGTCGGGCTGCTGAACACCGGCGAGTACCAGGCCCGGGCCAGGCAGCTCGGCAAGCTCCTGCACGACCGGCTCGGCGCCCTGGTCGGCCACGGCGTGGTCGAGGTGCGCGGGCGCGGCCTGTGGGCGGGCATCGACATCGACCCGGCCCTGGCCACCGGCCGGGAGGTGTGCGAGGCGCTGATGCGCCACGGCGTCCTGGCCAAGGACACCCACGGCTCCACCATCCGCCTCGCACCGCCCATCGTGATCTCCGAGGAGGACCTGCTGTGGGCCGTCGAGCGGCTCGCCGACGTCCTCAGTGAGCTGCGCGGCGAGTCTTAGCGCGCACCCGGCGGAGGGCTCGCGCCCGGCGGACGGGCGCGAGCCGTACCGTCTGGTCCGGGTCGGGGGACAGGCCGTGCCAGCGGACGACCGGCACGTCCTCGAAGACCAGGGTCGCGATGGCGTTGGGGAACCACGGGCCGGCGACGATGCGCCAGCGGAACGGCGGGCCGGGCAGCCGCGCCAGGCGGGCGAGCGTGCCGCCGACCAGTCCGGCCAGGCCGAAGGAGGCGACCACGTTGGCCAGCCGGAGCACCCGGCTGAGCGGGTTGCGGATCGGCGAGCAGACCACCTGGTAGATCGGCAGGTGCCTGGCCTTGGCGACGTAGGAGTAGTGCACGTCGCCGGACAGCAGGATGACGGTGCCGGGGACGGCGGCCAGCATCCGGGACAGGTCCTCGAAGGACCGGCGGAACGCCGCCCAGTGCTCCAGGTCGATCGCCTGGCGCACCTTCTCCGACCAGCGTGCCGCGCGTTTCCCCCAGGCGCCGTCGCACACCGCCTCGTTCCAGCTCTCCACGTGGTGGATCCCGCTGGGCAGCAGCACCGGGATGGAGGAGCCGATCACCAGGTGCTCGGCCTCGGTGCTGAGCCGTTCGGTGAGCCACTCCCACTCGGCCGGGTCCAGCATGCGCCGGTCGCCCGGCGTGACCTGCCTCGACGACCGGGTGTCGAGCATGATCAGGCGGGTGGAGCCGAAGTCGCGGGCGTAGCTCCACCTGCTGGAGGAGGGGTCCTCGTCGGCGCGCGCGGCGAACGCGTCGAGGTGCCCGGCCCCGTCGCCCCCGCCGTCGCGCAGCCTCGCCAGCAGCGGGTCCTCCGCCCGCTCGGCCGGCGAGAGGTTGCCCAGGTGCTGGTAGATGTAATAGGCGCCGAGGCCGGCCATCACCCGGCGCGGCCACCAGGGCACCTTCGCCATCGCCTCGCGCCAGGCGGCCGAGGTGTTCCAGTCGTCCCGCAGGTCGTGGTCGTCGAAGATCATGGCGCTGGGCATTGTGGACAGCAGCCAGCGGATCTCCGGCTCGGTCCACGCCTGGCGGTAGAGCTCGGCGTACTCCTCGAAGTCGGCGATCTCCCTGGCCGGTTCCTCGCCGCCGCGGCGGTCCCTGATGAAGTCGAGCATCTCCTTGGACGGCTCGTCGGCGTAGACCTGGTCGCCGAGGAGCAGCAGCAGGTCGGGCCATTCGTCGTCGGGCACGTCGCGCAGCCGCCTGCCGTACTCCCTGAGCACGTCCACGCCGTGGCTGAGCGTGTGCACGGCGTCCTGGGGCACGCTGGTGCGGCAGGAGCCGAACAGCAGCCGGGGCGGGCCGTCCGCCGGGAGCAGCCGCAGCCGGCTCGGCGGGGCGCCGGCCGGCGGCCAGACCCGCTCGCCGTTCAGCTCCACCGTGTAGGCCGCGCCGGCGGGCGCTCCCTCCAGGTCCACGATCGCGTAGTGGTGGCCGTGCACGGTGAACGTGCCGGCGTCCACCCGCAGGCCACCGGCCTCGACGGCGACGGTGCCGGGCTCGTCGGTCTCCATCCAGACGCTGGCGCTCTCCGCGTCGGCGTAGCGGAGCATCGGCCCGACCACAAGATGCGACACCATTCCCCCAGCTATGACACAACGGCACATTCCAGGAGCAAAGCCTGCCATGTCGACACGGTCGCATGACCACGATCACGGTGCCTGATCCACGACAATAGATCCAGAGCCGCGGAGCGACGAAGCTTCGCAGCCGACCGCATCCTTGCAGCGGGGCAATGGCGCCCCGCCCACACGGAGGTCTCCATGACCGTCATGGTGCCGTCAAAGACGCCGGCGACCACATCCGCACCACCGTCACCGTCCCGTCCGGCCGAGCCGGCTCCCCCGCCCCGATCCGAGCCCTTCCCCCCGAGTCCCGGCCGCAGAGCCCTGGACGCCGCGCTCTACCAGCTCGACCGAGCCGCCGACCATCTCCGCCTCGACGACGGGCTGCGCGCGATGCTCGCCACACCCCGCCGTTCGCTGACCGTCTCGGTGCCGGTGCGCCGCGAGGACGGGCGGATGGAGGTCGTGCACGGATACCGCGTCCAGCACAACGTCTCCCGCGGCCCGGCCAAGGGCGGCATCCGCTTTCATCCCGGTACCGACCTGCACGAGGTCACCGCCCTCGCGATGCTGATGACCTGGAAGTGCGCACTGGTCGGCATCCCGTACGGCGGCGCCAAGGGCGGCGTGGCCGTCGACCCGGGCGCGATGACCAGCCGCGAGCTGGAACGCGTCACCCGCCGCTACGTCAACGAGATCCTGCCGATCATCGGTCCTGAGAAGGACATCCCGGCGCCCGACGTGGGCACCGACGAGCAGACGATGGCCTGGATCATGGACACCTACTCGGTGAACACCGGCTATTCGGTGCCCGGCGTGGTCACCGGCAAGCCGACGACGCTCGGCGGGTCGCTCGGCCGGGCCGGGGCCACCGCGCGCGGCGTGCAGATCGCCGCGCTGACCGCGCTCGGCCGCGATCCCGAGGGCGTGACCGTGGCGGTCCAGGGGTTCGGCAAGGTGGGCGCGCTGACCGCGCTGTACCTCGCCGAGTCGGGCTGCCGGGTGGTCGCGATCTCCGACGCCACCGGCGCCGTCACCCGCGCCTCGGGCCTGGACGTCGCCGCCCTGCGCGCGCACGTCGCCGAGACCGGCGGCGTGTACGGCTTCCGCGACGCGGATCCGCTCGGCCACGGCGAGCTGCTCGAGCTCGACGTGGACCTGCTCGTCCCGGCCGCGCTGGAAGGCGTGATCACGGCGGGCAACGCGCCCCGGGTCCGGGCCCGGCTGGTCGTGGAGGGCGCCAACGGCCCGGTGACGCCGGAGGCCGACGAGGTGCTCGCCGACGCGGGCGTCACGGTCGTGCCGGACATCCTGGCCAACGCGGGCGGGGTCATCGTGTCCTACCTGGAGTGGGTGCAGAACATGCAGGCCTACGCGTGGGGCGAGCTGGAGGTGGAGCTGAAGCTCAGGGAGCTGATGGAGCAGGCGTTCGGCGAGGTGCGCGCGCACGCCGCCGGGCACGGCCGCACCCTGCGCGAGGCCGCGCACGCGATCGGCGTCGAGCGCGTCGCCCAGGCACACCAGGTGCGCGGCCTGTACCCCTGAGCCCGCGGACCGCACGCGGGACCGGACCGCGCTTCTCGACCCTGAGCCCGCGAACCGCGCGGGATCTCTGAGCCCGCGAACCGCGCGGGCGGGAGCGGGCCGCTCAGGCGGCGGCCCGCTCCCCGAACCCGAGCGGCTGACCGCCACGACCTCGTGACCGAGCCCGGCCAGCTGCCGCACCATCTCGGATCCGACCTGACCGGCTCCGACGACGACGTGCTTCCCCATGATGCCCTCCGTGACTGGCGTTCCCTTACGAGAGCAATGCTCTCCCAAGGACGCGACACCGTCAAGAGCACTGCTCTCTATTTTTTGCGGTGCTCTGATAGAGTTGCGTCATGAACGCCAGCCGTACGGCACGAGAACGAGTCCGCGCGGAGCTGACCCGCGAGATCACCGACATCGCCCGCCGGCACCTCGCCACCGACGGCGCCCCCGGCCTGTCGCTCCGGGCGGTGGCCAGGGAGATGGGGATGGTGTCCTCCGCCATCTACCGATATTTCCCCAGTCGTGATGACCTGCTCACCGCCTTGATCATCGATGGGTACAACGCCCTCGGCGAGGCCGTGGAGCAGGCCGACGCGGGGTGCCCGCGCGCCGACCACGCCGGCAGATGGCGCGCGGTCTGCCGGGCCGTGCGGGAGTGGGCGCTCGCCCATCCGCACGAGTACGCACTGCTCTACGGCTCGCCGGTGCCGGGCTACCAGGCCCCGCAGGACACGATCGGCCCGGCGATGCGCGACACCCTGGTCTACGGCCGGATCATCGCCGAGGCGCACGAGGCCGGCGTGCTGGACCCGCCCGCCGTGTTCCCGCCGCCGCCCGCGTCCTTCGCCGAGGACGCCGTGCGGCTGCGCGCGGTCATCCCCGGCGTGCCGGACGACGTGATCGCCCGCGCCGTGATGGCGTGGACCGGGCTCTTCGGCATGGTCAACTTCGAGCTCTTCGGCCAGTTCAACAACGCGATCCTCGACCCGGCCACGCTCTTCGACCACAACATGACCGCCCTGGGCCGCGTCCTCGGACTGCCCTGAGCCTCACCGGTGGCCGCCGGTCGGACACCCGGCTCTCCGGCGGAGCCCTGACGGAGACGGTACGGCCCCGGCCGGTGCAGCGGGTCTCGACCCGGAACGTCATGCCCTTCCACGACGCAGCGGGCCGCCCGCGTGGGCGGCCCGCGGGTGTGACGTCAGCGGGAGGCGCGGTTGACCGCGGAGACGAGGGCCTTGAGCGCGGCGGTGGTGGTGTTGGCGTCGATGCCGGCACCCCACAGGACCTGCCCGTTCACCTCGCACTCGACGTAGGACGCGGCCTTGGCGTCGGTGCCCGAGCTCAGCGCGTGCTCGGAGTAGTCCAGGACCCGCACGCCGACGCCGACGCGGCTCAGCGCGTCGCAGAAGGCCGAGATCGGGCCGCTGCCGATGCCCTCGACCTCACGGATCTCGCCGTCCACCCGGAGGTCGGCGTCGATCTTGTGCTTGTCGTCGACGGTGCTGGCGTTGCGGTGGGCCAGCAGGCCGAGGCGGCCCCACCGGTGGCTCGGGTTCGGCAGGTACTCGTCGGTGAAGATGTCCCACATCTTGGCCGGGGAGATCTCGCCGCCCTGGGCGTCGGTGCGGGCCTGCACCACCCGGGAGAACTCGATCTGCAACCGGCGCGGCAGGTCGAGGTTGTGGTCGGCCTTCATGATGTACGCCACGCCGCCCTTGCCCGACTGGCTGTTCACCCGGATCACGGCCTCGTAGGTGCGGCCGACGTCCTTGGGGTCGATCGGCAGGTAGGGCACCCCCCAGTGGAACCCGTCCACCGGCACGCCCGCCTGCTCCGCGTCGCGCTCCAGCCACTCGAAGCCCTTCTTGATGGCGTCCTGATGGGAGCCGGAGAAGGCGGTGTAGACGAGCTCGCCGCCGTAGGGGTGGCGGGGGTGGACCGGGAGCTGGTTGCAGTATTCGACGACGCGGCGGATCTCGTCGATGTCGGAGAAGTCGATCTGCGGGTCGATGCCCTGGGAGAACAGGTTGAGTCCCAGCGTCACCAGGCACACGTTGCCGGTGCGCTCGCCGTTGCCGAACAGGCAGCCCTCGATGCGGTCGGCGCCCGCCATGTAGCCCAGCTCGGCGGCGGCCACGGCGGTGCCGCGGTCGTTGTGCGGGTGCAGCGACAGCACGATCGAGTCGCGGTAGGCCAGGTTGCGGTGCATCCACTCGATCTGGTCGGCGTAGACGTTCGGCGTGGCCATCTCGACGGTGGCCGGCAGGTTGATGATCACCTTGTGGTCCGGAGTGGGCTGCCACACGTCGTTGACCGCGTTGCACACCTCCACCGCGTAGTCCAGCTCGGTACCGGTGAAGGACTCCGGCGAGTACTGGAAGAAGATCGTCGTGTCGTCCATGTCGTCGGCGAGCTTCTTGCACAGCTTGGCGCCTTCGACGGCGATCGCGGTGATGCCCTCGCGGTCCTGGCCGAAGACCACCCGGCGCTGCAACGTGGAGGTGGAGTTGTAGAGGTGGACGATCGCCTGCCTGGCCCCGCGCACCGACTCGAAGGTGCGCTCGATCAGCTCGGGCCTGGCCTGGGTCAGGACCTGGATCACCACGTCGTCGGGGACGCGGTCCTCCTCGATGATCTGGCGGATGAAGTCGAAGTCGGTCTGCGAGGCGGCCGGGAAGCCCACCTCGATCTCCTTGTAGCCCATGTTCACCAGCAGCTCGAACATCTTCAGCTTGCGGTGCGGGTCCATCGGGTCGATCAGCGCCTGGTTGCCGTCGCGCAGGTCCACCGCGCACCACCGGGGCGCCTCGGCGATCACCTTGTCCGGCCAGCTGCGGTCGGTCAGCTTGACCGGCTCGAACGGCTGGTAACGGCCGAAGGGCATCGCGCTGGGCCGTTGCTGAGGGTACGTGCTCACGGGATTGGCTCCTCGTCGGTCTTTCGGGAAGGGCCGACGCGCATGGCTCGCTCCGCGGCGAGGGAGCCGGCCTTACAGGCCCCCGCCGCGGCACCTAAGAAGCAGACCGCGCAGCATGCTCCTCAACGTAGCAGACGGGTATACGTCTGCGTCGCCGGGTTCTCGCATCACGAGACGGAACCGTCCGCCGTGCGGGCGCGCCCTCATGGCGGCTCCGCCCACGTGTCTCGCGCCCCTGAACGGTCATAACGGCCATATCTGCCATGTCACGTTAGAGTGCGAAGGAATATCACAGAGGGGGATGACATGAAGGACGACGAGATCCTGTCCCGGATCGGGGAGCTGATCGACGAGGAGCACACCCTGCGCCGGCGGCTGGCCGCGGGCGAGCTGTCCTCCGACGTGGAGAACGAGCGGATCGCCACCCTGGAGCGGGCCCTGGACCGGTGCTGGGACCTGCTGCGCCGGCGGCGGGCCCGCAGGGAGTACGGGGAGAACCCGGACGAGGCCGCGGCCCGCCCGGCCGACGAGGTGGAGACCTACCAGCAGTGAGCCGGGCGGGGGTTCCGGTCAGCCGGCGGGTCAGCCGGCGGGCCTGCCCGCGCAGCGCGGATCCTCCTGCGGCGGCAGCGGATGCGGGGCCAGCCAGGAGAGCATGCTCCACTCGACGTACCAGTGGTGCAGGTGGACGCCGGAGCGGGGCACCGCGCCGGGATCCGGGCAGAGGACCCGGGAGATCATCTGGTCGTTCCTGATGAACCGGACCGCGCCCGCCCGGTCCAGCATCGTGGCCATCTGCTCGTCCCCGGTGATCAGGTTGCCCACCACCACCTCCGCGGGCCGGTCGCCGCCGGGCTCGGCGGCCACCTCCACCGCGATCATCGGCAGGATCGGGGCGCGCAGCACGACGACCCCGGCGACCAGCGGCAGCAGCGCGAGAAGCAGCCAGGCCAGGCCCTCGGTGATCGGCCGGGCGAACACCGGCGGCACCGGCCCGGTCAGGAACGGCGCCAGACCCGGCGGGGCCGCGAAGAGCACCAGCGTCGCCGTGTCCCCCGTCGCCGCGGCCTGCCGGATCGCGGGCCACACGACCACGTAGGCGAGCACGGCGACCGCCACCGGCAGCACCAGGCAGAAGAACCTGATCAGGGCCGCGCGGTCGGGCTGCCGCTCCCGGACGGTCAGCCCGACGACGGCCAGGGTGAGCATGACCAGGGTGGGCAGGAACCGGAGCTGCCAGCCGAGCGTCCCGAGGACCACGGCGATCGCCACCACCCAGTCGGGCACCCGGTCGGCCGACCTGACCAGCCAGGAGTGCCGCAGGGTGCTGAGCCGGTAGAGCGGGCCGAGCAGCCGGCCGACCAGCACGACGGCGGGCAGCGCCCACATCGTGGTCAGCAGGACCACGCTGAGCATGCCCAGCGGGCTGACGTGCTGGGCGAGCAGCAGCAGGGTCTGGGTGTCCTGGCGGCTCGCGTACCACAGGCGCAGGATGAGCAGGCCGAGCGGGAAGGCCGGCAGCAGGGTGAGGATCCACTCCTGGTTCCGCCGGGACGGCTCGACCTGGATCGCCACCGCCTTCTCGTCCACCTCCGCCGCCCGCTCCCCCACCTCAGCAGCCATCGGCGGCCAGACCACGCTCCCACGGCCAGGTGCGCACCTCCGGCGCGGGAACACAGGGCTGATCGCTCTGGGCCACGTTCACTCCCGGGTTGGTCTTGAGCAACGGCAGGATGTTGTCCCGGTAGGCGTCCTCCCAGCGGCGGTCCTCCGGGTCGGCGTAGGAGCGGTAGAGCGCGAGGTCCACCAGCGTCTGCAGCGCCTTGTTCGTGCCCGCGTTGACCGCCCACATCTCGGTCGTCTCCAGGCCGATGTCGTGGTGCCGGAACCTGCCGCCGGAGGCGGCGACGAACCCGGCCATGATCGCGGAGTCGGTCGAGACCGCGTCGTAGTCGTCCTCGTCCAGTCCGGTGAAGCACTCGCTGATCCGGTTGACCCCGGTGACCACCGCGCCCGCCTTCGCCGCCTCGCTCTCGGAGGTCGAGGTGCCGAGCGTGCAGACCCGCTCGCCCCTGAGCTGGCTCAGCGAGGAGACCGTCCGGTGGTCGGCCAGGGTCACCACCGACTGCTCGGTGTTGAGGTAGGGCCGGGAGAACCCGACCGCCGGGTCGTCCAGCCGCCGCGGGGTGATGCTGAACGTGGCGATGACCAGATCGACGTGCACGAACGTGTTGTCGGCGCCCATCGCCTGCATGCGCGCCCTGTCCTCGGTCTCGATGGGCAGGAACTCGATCTGGTTCTCCCGGAAACCCAGCTCGGCGGCGACGAGCTTGGCGATCTCGATGTCGAACCCGGTGTACGCGCCGGTGGCCGGGTCGCGCCTGGCGATCCCCGGCGTGTCGTCCTTCACGCCGACGCGCAGCCGGTCCTTGCCGATCAGCCGCGCCTGCTCGCGGAGCTCGGCCTCGGTGGGCGGGCCGGTGGCGAACACGATCCAGCCGCCGGTCATCAGCACGACGACGATCGCGAGGACCCAGCCGTACAGCCTGATCCAGTCGCCGCGCCGGCCGCGGTCCGGCGCATGCCAGGGCCGGAGGAAAAGCGGCGGCGGAGGTGGAGGAGGAGGGGGCGGGGACTCCGGGGGCTCCGGGGGCGGAGTTGGAGAATTGTTGGCTATTTTCCCCAATTGAAACTTTTTCACAATGGCATCAGCCCTCAATACTCAGAAGTCCCCGGAGGTTATGGTAATTCCGGAGAAATCCTTACAATCCCCCGATCCCGCTGATGCCATTCTCACCCATGCCGGGGGTTCCCGGCCCTCGGATTATGCCGAGAGCCGGGCGGCTCGGACCGCGTCATGCCGAGAGCCGGGCGGCTCGGACCGCGGTCGTGCCGGGAGCCGGGCGGCTCAGACCGCGAGCAGCCGGTGTACCTCCGGCGCGTTCAGCTCGGCCGCCTCCCCGGAGCGGACGACCCGTCCCGCGTCCAGGATGAGGAACCGGTCGGCCAGGCGCAGCGCCAGGTCGAGGTACTGCTCCACGAGCAGCACCGCGAGCCCCGAGGCGTGCAACCGTTCGATCGCCTCCTCGATCTCCAGGATGATGGACGGCTGGATGCCCTCGGTCGGCTCGTCCAGGATCAGCAGCCGGGGCCGGGTGACCAGGGCGCGGGCGATGGCGAGCTGCTGCTGCTGACCGCCGGACAGGAAGCCGGCCCGGCGCTTGAGCAGCGGCTTCAGCTTCGGGAAGGCGTCCAGCGCGGCCTCCAGCGCCGCCGGGTCGCGGTGCGGGGACGCCTCCAGCGTGACCTGGAGGTTGCCCAGCACGCTGAGCTGGGGAAAGGTGTCGTGCCCCTGCGGGACGTAGGCCATGCCGAGCCGCACCCGCTCGTGCGGCTTCAGCCGGGTGACGTCCCTGCCGTCGAAGGTCACCGAGCCGCCGGTGGCCGGCAGCACGCCCATGACGGTGTCCAGCAGGGTGGTCTTCCCGACGCCGTTGCGGCCCATCACGCAGACGAGCTGTCCCGCCGCCACCTCCAGCGACACGCCGAACAGGACACGGGCGCCGCCGTACCCCGCCTCCAAGCCCTCAACCGACAACATCCTTGGCCTCCCGTCGAGCCCTGCCCAGATAGACCTCCTGCACCCGGGGGTCCGCGCGGATCTCCGCCACCGAGCCCTCGGTCAGCACCCGTCCCTCGTGCAGGACGGTCACCTGGGAGGCGTACCGGCGCAGGAAGTCCATGTCGTGCTCGACCACGATCACCGTGTGGTCCCTGGCGATCTCGGTGAGCAGTTCCCCGGTGCGGGAGCGCTCCTCCAGCGACATGCCCGCCACCGGCTCGTCGAGCAGCAGCAGCCGGGGCCGCTGGGCGAGCAGCATGCCGATCTCCAGCCACTGCCGCTGGCCGTGCGAGAGCACCCGGGCCGGGCGCTCGGCCAGCTCCGCCAGGCCGGTGGTGGCGAGCGCCTCCGCGACCGCCTCGGAGATCCCGCGCCTGCGCCGCGCCAACGACCACAGCGGGCGGCGGAAGGAGGCGGCCAGGTCGAGGTTCTCCGCGACGGTCAGCTCCCCGAAGACGACCGACGTCTGGAAGGTACGGCCGACGCCGAGCCGGACGATCTCGTGCTCCCTGCGCCCCACGAGATCCTGCTCACCGAACCTCACCGTCCCGGCGGCCGGCCGGGTCAGCCCGGTGATGACGTCGATGAGGGTGGTCTTGCCCGCCCCGTTGGGGCCGATGAGGAAGCGCAGCTCCCCCTGCTCGACGGTGAGGTCCACGCCGTCGATCGCCGTGAAGCCGTCGAAGACCACGGACAACCCGCGCACGCTCAGCAGGGCGCTCACCGGGCCACCTCCTTCCGCCTGCGCAGCAGGCCCAGGAGACCCTTCGGAGCCAGGGTCATGACGAGGATGAACAGCGCGCCCTGGAGGTAGAGCCAGCCGCCGGCGAACTGCTCACTGAAGATCGTCTTGGCGTATCCCATGACGACCGCGCCCAGCACCGCGCCGGCGAGGGCGTACCTGCCGCCCACCGCGACCGCGACGACGAGTTCGAGCGAGGGCACGACGCCCAGCAGGGCCGGGGAGATGATGCCGACCACGGGCACGAAGAACGCCCCGGCCAGGCCGGCCATGCCCGCCGAGATCGCGAAGGTGACCGTCTTGACGGTGGCCGGGTCGTAGCCGAGGAAGCGCACCCGGTCCTCGCCGTCCCGCACCGCGACCAGCAGCCGCCCGAAGCGGGAGTTCACCAGTTGCCGCGTGCCCAGGTAGAGCAGGCCGAGCACGACCACGACCGCCAGGTAGAGGCCGCGCTGGGTGGAGTCCAGGGCGAGGTCCTGACCGAAGAGCTCGAAGAAGTTGGTGAGCCCGTTGGTGCCGCCGGTCAGGCCCTGCTGGCCGATCAGCAGGATCACGAAGGCCGCGGCCAGCGCCTGGGTGAGGATCGCGAAGTACGCCCCGCGCACCCGCTGCCGGAACACCAGCGTGCCCAGCACCAGCGCGAGCGCGACCGGTCCGACCACCACCATCGCGAGCGCGAAGAACGGGTTGGCGAAGGGCGTCCACAGGGCGGGGAGCGTCTCCACCCCGCTCCACACCATGAAGTCGGGCAGGCCGCCCTGGGCCTCGGTGAGTTTGAGGTACATGCCCATCGCGTAGCCGCCGAGCCCGAAGAACACGCCCTGGCCGAGGACGAGCATGCCGCCCTGTCCCCAGGCGAGGGCGATGCCGAGCGCGACGATCGCGTAGACGAGGTACTTGGCGAGGAGGCCCAGCCGGAACGGCTCCAGCAGCAGCGGGGCGACCACGAGGGCGAGCACGGCGACCGCGGCGAAGACCGCCGGGCCGCGCAGCCGGGTCCGCCAGGACGGCCGCTCCGGCGGCATCCGTACCGGGTCCGGGACCTCGGTGACGACGCTCATGTCGGTTCCGCTCATGTCAGCGCCCTCGACCGGACCACGAACAGGCCCTGCGGGCGGAACTGCAGGAAGGCGACGATCACCCCGAAGACGATGACCTTCGCCAGGCTGGCGTCACTCCAGAACTCCGCGTAGGAGTTGAGCAGGCCGAGGGCCGCCGCCGCGATCACCGCGCCGCGCAGCTGGCCGAGGCCGCCGGCCACGACCACCAGGAACGCGTCCACGATGTAGTAGGTGCCGAGCGCCGGGCCCACCGGGCCGATCAGGGTCAGCGCCACGCCCGCGACGCCGGCGAGCCCGGAGCCGATGAAGAACGTGCGCATGTCCACCCGGCCGGTGTCGATGCCGCTGGTCGCGGCCAGCCTGCGGTTCTGCATCACCGCCTGCATCCGCCGCCCCTGTCCGCTGCGGTTCATGTACGCCCAGATCGCGACCACGCTGCCGATCGCGAGGGCCAGGATGAACATCCGGTTGTAGGGCATGATGCCGATCCCGCCCTGGAGCCAGCCGGGGGCCTGCACCTGCACGTTGGGCGCCCCGAACAGGTCGCGGGCGAGCTGCTGGAGCACCAGGCTGACGCCCCAGGTGAGCAGCAGCGTGTCCAGCGGCCTGCCGTAGAAGTGCCGGATCGCGGTCCGCTCCAGGATCAGCCCCATCAGGCCGGCGACGGCGAAGGCGACCGGCAGCGCCACCAGCACCGCCTGCCCGCCCGCCCAGCCCTGGAGCAGGTAGGCCGTGTACGCGCCGGCCATGATGAACTCACCGTGCGCCATGTTGATCACGCCCATCTGGCCGAACGTGAACGTCAGGCCGAGGGCGATGAGCAGCAGCACGGCGCCTATCGACAGCCCGATCGGAAGTTGGTTGACAATGGCCTCCACCGGCGTCCTTCCTGTTCGCTTCCGTGGTGGCGTCCGTCTGGTCCCGGGGCGGGCCGCGCGCCGCGTGTGGGTCGCGTCACGGTGCTGTCCGTGATCGGTCGCGGCCCGGCCCCGGAACCGGTCGGGGGGTGGGACTACCGCGTCACCCGGCCGCCAGGCTCGCGGCCCACGGGTAGCCCTTGAGGTAGGGATCGGGTTTGATCGGCTCGCCGGAGTTCCAGACCTCCTTGATCAGCCCGTCCGGCTGGACGACGCCGATGCGGGCCGTCTTGTACATGTGCTGGTTCTCGCCGTCGATGGTGACGAGGCCCTCCGGGCGTTCCAGGGCGACGCCGCCGGCCGCCTTCCTGACCGCCTCGACCTCGGTGGTGCCCGCCTTCTTGACCGCCTCCGCCCACAGGTAGACCGCGTTGTACCCGGCCTCCATCGGGTCGGAGGTCACCTTGTCGGCGCCGTACTTCGCCTTGAACGCGGACACGAACTTGCTGTTCGCCGGCGTGTCGGTGGTCTGGTAGTAGTTCCACGCGACGAGATGGCCGGCGATGTTGTCCACGCCGATGCCCTTGACCTCCTCCTCGGCCACGCTGACCGACATGGTGGGCATGCTCTCCGCGGTGACGCCGGCGCTCTTGAGCTGCTTGAAGAAGGCGACGTTGCTGTCACCGTTGAGGGTGTTGAACACCGCGTCCGGCTTCGCCTGGACGACCTTGTTCACCAGGGTGCTGTACTCGGTGTGGCCGAGCGGGGTGTACTCCTCCCCCAGGATCTCCATCCCGTTGGCCGCCGCGTACGCCTTGATCACCTTGTTCGCGGTGCGCGGGAAGACGTAGTCGCTGCCGACCAGGAAGATCCGCTTCTTGCCCTGCTCCTTCAGGTAGTCCAGGCCGGGCACGATCTGCTGGTTGGTGGTGGCGCCGGTGTAGAAGATGTACGGCGAGCTCTCCAGGCCCTCGTACTGCACCGGGTACCACAGGAGCGCCTTGCGGCGTTCGAAGACGGGGAGCATCGCCTTGCGGCTGGCCGACGTCCAGCCGCCGAAGACGGTGGCGACCTTGTCCTGGGCGATGAGCTTGGTGGCCTTCTCGGCGAAGGTGGGCCAGTCGGAGGCGCCGTCCTCGACCACCGGCACCAGTTGCTTGCCGAGAACCCCGCCGGCGGCGTTGATCTCCTCGATGGCGAGCAGTTCCGCGTCCCGCACGGTGACCTCGCTGATGGCCATCGTGCCGCTGAGGGAGTGCAGGACGCCGACCTTGATGCCGTCCGCGCCGGCGGCGTCCCCCTGCGAGGAGGAGTCCGCGCCGCAGGCTCCGAGGGCGACGGCGAGCGCGACTACGGGTAGAGTTAATCGCCAGGCTGAATTGCGCAACTAACGTGCCTCCTTGCAGTTTCGGCCCCCGCACGAGCTGTCTGCCGCAAAGGTGACGTCGTGAGGTTTCCCGACGGAGTCGCAGCCGTTAATTGGCTTTTGCCGAATTCTCACCCTTGCCACACAACCTGGCCTGACAGGTGTCCGAACGGCCTTCCCAACCCGGAAACACTTTCGACATGGCGTGGCAACGTCCGGGAAACAGCCGGTTCTTAGGGTCCGGCCATGCGGCTCACCCCACACGAGCAGGAACGCCTGCTCATCCACGTCGCCGCCGGCGTCGCCCGCGACCGCCAGGCCCGGGGACTCCGGCTCAACCATCCCGAGGCCACCGCGATCATCGCGTCCTTCCTCATGGAGGGCGCCAGGGACGGGCGCACCGTCGCCGAACTGATGGATGCCGGGCGCAAGGTGCTCACCAGGGACGAGGTGATGGACGGCGTGCCGGAGATGCTGGAGTCCGTGCAGATCGAGGCCACCTTCCCGGACGGCACCAAGCTGGTCACCGTGCACAGGCCGATCGCATGATCCCCGGGGAGATCGTGCACGGCGAGGGAGACATCCGGATCAACCCGGGCCGGGAGCGGGTGACCGTACGGGTGACCAACACCGCCGACCGGCCGATCCAGGTCGGCTCGCACTACCATTTCGCCGCCGCCAACCCGGGGCTGGCCTTCGACCGGCAGGCCGCCTGGGGGCTGCGGCTCGACGTGCCCGCGGGCACCGCGATCCGGTTCGAGCCCGGCGTCGAGCGTGACGTCACGCTGGTGCCGATCGCCGGGCGCCGCGTCGTCCCCGGGCTGCGCCCCGAGTGGGCCGGCCCCCTGGACGGAGACTCCGATGCCTGAGATCAGCAGATCCCGCTACGCCGCGCTCTACGGCCCCACCACCGGCGACCGGATCCGGCTGGCGGACACCGACCTGTTCGTCGAGGTCACCGAGGACCTCGCCATGGGCCCGGCCGGGGCGGGCGACGAGGCCGTCTTCGGCGGCGGCAAGGTGATCAGGGAGTCGATGGGCCAGGCCCGCGCGACCCGCGCCGAGGGGGCGCCCGACCTGGTCATCACCGGCGCGGTCATCCTGGACCACTGGGGCGTGGTCAAGGCCGACGTCGGGGTGCGGGACGGCCGGATCTCCGCGATCGGCAAGGCCGGCAACCCGGACACGATGGACGGCGTCCACCCGGACCTGGTGATCGGCCCGTCCACCGAGATCCTCGCCGGGAACGGCAAGATCCTCACCGCCGGCGCGATCGACTCGCACGTGCACCTGATCGCCCCGCAGATCCTGGACGAGGCGCTGGCCGCCGGCGTCACCACGATCATCGGCGGCGGCACCGGCCCGGCCGAAGGCACCAAGGCGACCACGGTGACCGGCACCTGGTACCTCGCCCGCATGCTGGAGTCGCTGGACGCCTGGCCGGTCAACGTGGCGCTGCTCGGCAAGGGCAACACGGTCAGCGGCGAGGGACTGATGGAGCAGCTCCGCGCCGGGGCGTCCGGCTTCAAGCTGCACGAGGACTGGGGCACCACGCCGTCGGCGATCGACGCCTGCCTGACCGTGGCCGACGCCACCGGCGTGCAGGTCGCGATCCACACCGACACGCTGAACGAGGCGGGTTTCGTGGAGTCCACGCTCGCCGCGATCGGCGAGCGGATGATCCACGCCTACCACACCGAGGGCGCGGGCGGCGGCCACGCGCCGGACATCATCCGGGTCGCCTCGCACGCGAACGTGCTGCCCTCCTCCACCAACCCGACCCGGCCGCACACGGTCAACACCCTGGACGAGCACCTCGACATGCTGATGGTCTGCCACCATCTCAGCCCGTCGATCCCGGAGGACCTCGCGTTCGCCGAGTCCCGGATCAGGCCCTCGACGATGGCGGCCGAGGACGTGCTGCACGACCTGGGCGCGATCTCGATGATCGGCTCCGACTCGCAGGCGATGGGCCGGGTGGGCGAGACGATCATCCGCACCTGGCAGACGGCGCACGTGATGAAGCGCCGCAGGGGCGCGCTGCCCGGCGACGGCCCGGCCGACAACCTCCGCGCCCGCCGCTATGTCGCGAAATATACGATCTGCCCGGCGGTGGCGCACGGGCTCGACGGCGAGGTGGGCTCGGTCGAGACCGGCAAGCTGGCCGACCTGGTGCTCTGGGAGCCCGCGTTCTTCGGGGTGAAGCCGCACCTCGTGGTGAAGGGCGGGGTGATCGCCTACGCCCAGATGGGTGACGCGAACGCCTCCATCCCGACCCCGCAGCCGGTGCTGCCCCGTCCCATGTTCGGCGCCTCGCCGGTCACCGCCGCGGCCACGTCGGTGCACTTCGTCGCGCCGGTCGCGGTGGAGGACGGCCTCGCCGACCGGCTCGCCGTACGCCGCCGGCTGGTGCCCGTCCTGGACGTGCGCCGCCGGGGCAAGGAGTCCATGCCGCTGAACGACGCCCTGCCCCGGATCGAGGTGGCGCCGGACACCTTCGAGGTGCGTGTCGACGGGGAACTGATCGAGCCGGAACCCGCCGAGTCGCTGCCCATGGCCCAGCGCTACTTCCTGTTCTGACCATGAACGCGTCGCTGCTCCTTCTCGCCGACTCCCGGCTCCCGGCCGGGGGGCACGCCCACTCCGGCGGCGCCGAGCGCGCCGTCGCGACCGGCGCCGTGCGCGACGAGCACGACCTCGCCGCCTTCCTGCACGGCCGCCTCACCACCACCGGCCGCGTCGCCGCCTCCCTCGCCGCCGCCTCCTGCGCCCTCGCCACCACCCTCCTGCCCGACGCGACCCCGGCGGGTGGACCGGCGTCCGGCGGGGGTGAGGCGGGCTGGACGGCGCTGGACGCCGAGGCGGACGCGCGTACGGCGTCGCCGGCCCAGCGCGCGGCGGCGCGGACCCAGGGCCGACTGCTGCTGCGGGTGGCGCGGCGGATCTGGCCCTCACCGGTGCTGGACGGCCTCGCCCTGGCCGTGCCCAGCCCGCACCACCCCGTCGCCCTCGGCGCGGTGGCCGCGGTGGCCGGATGCCCGCCGCGCGACGCCGCCCTGGCCGCCGCCTACCACTCGGTCACCGGCCCGGCCACCGCCGCGGTACGGCTCCTCGGCCTGGACCCGGTGGCCGTCCACCGCCTGCTCGCCACCCTGTCCGACACGCTCGACGCCATCGCCGGCACGGCGGCGGCCTCTCCCCACCCCGACCCCACCCCGCCGGAGGGCTCCCCGTCCGAGGCGCCGGACGTGTGGGCCGCGTTGCCCGCGCACGCCGCGCCGGCCCTGGACCTGCTCGCCGAACAGCACGTGCGCGCCACGACGAGGCTCTTCGTCTCCTGACACCTCGTACCCCACCGGAAAGGACGGCAGCGACATGGGCACCGACCACGCCGATCACCACCACGCCCCCGACGGCCACGGCCGGGCCCTGCGGCTCGGCATCGGCGGCCCCGTGGGCAGCGGCAAGACCGCCCTGGTAGCGGCGCTGTGCCGTACCCTCGGGCCGTCGATGCGCCTCGGCGTCGTGACCAACGACATCTACACCACCGAGGACGCCGACTTCCTGCGCAGGGCGGGGGTGCTCGATCCCGCGCGCATCGTCGCCGTGGAGACGGGCTGCTGCCCGCACACCGCGATCCGCGACGACATCGCGGCCAACATCGACGCCGTGGAGACCCTGGAGGAGCGGTTCGGGCCGCTGGACCTGGTGATCGTGGAGAGCGGGGGCGACAACCTCACGGCGACCTTCAGCCGCGGCCTGGCGGACAAGCAGATCTTCGTGCTGGACGTGTCGGGCGGGGACAAGGTGCCGCGCAAGGGCGGTCCGGGGGTGACCTCGGCCGATCTGCTGGTGGTCAACAAGACCGACCTCGCCCCGATGGTCGGCGCGGACCTGACGGTGATGTCCCGCGACGCGGCGGCGGTCCGCGACGGCAAGCCGGTCCTGTTCACCTCCATCAGGGAGGACCGGGGCGCGCACACGGTCGCCGACTGGGTCACCGGCATGGTCCACGACTGGCGGCACGTGCACGCCACCCCGGAAACCCCGCACGCCACCCTGCACCCATGACCACACCCCCACCGCCCGCCACCCCGCGAGCCGCCCACCCCCCGGCCACCCCCGGACCGGCGACGACGCCCCCGGACACCCACCGGACGGCGCTCCCGCACAGCGCCGCCGTCCACCTGGCGACGGCTCCGCAGCCCTCGGATGCCCGCCGGGGGGCGGTCGCGCGGGGGCCCGGGGGCAGGCGGGCGATGACGGCGCACGCGGCCATCGCCGCCGAGATGGGAGGGCGGGGGCGCGTCGTGCTGTCCACCCTGCGCTCGGCCCCGCCCCTGACCCTGCGTCAGACCGGGCCGGAACGGGTGCACCTGGTCGCCACGGCGGCGGGCCCGCTGGGCGGCGACCGGCTCCGGCTGGACGTGCGGGTCGGGCCGGGCGCCCGGCTGGAGGTGGCGTCGGTGGCGAGCACGCTGGTCCTGCCCGGCCGGGGCGAGTCGGTCATGGTCGTCGAGGCGCACGTCGAGGCGGGCGGGCGCCTCGTCTTCACCCCCGAGCCGACCGTGCTGGCCGCCGGCTGCCGGCACCGCATGGTGGTACGGCTCACGCTGGCGGCCGGCGCCTCGGCGGTGTGGCGGGAGGAGATCGTCTTCGGCAGGTACGGCGAGGCGCCGGGACGCTGCCACTCCCGCTTCGACGCCGTCCACGACGGCCGCCCGCTGCTCCGCCAGGAGTTCGTCGTGGGCGACCCGGCGGTGGACGGGAGTCCGGCCGTCTACGGCGACGCCCGTTGCGTGGGCAGCGTCCTGTTCGCCGGTGACGAGCCGCGCCCGCTTGCGGCGGAGGTCGGCGAGGGCCGCGCCGTACTCCCCCTCGCCGGTCCGGGCACCCTCGTCTCCGCCCTCGCCCCCGACGCCGTACGACTACGCGAACGCCTCGCCCTGCCCGCCCCGGACGGCCCGTAGGGGCCCGGCGCCGCGCCAGATCGGGAGGGTCAGTCGTAGAAGCCCAGGCGGCGGAGCTGCTTCGGGTCGCGCTGCCAGTCCTTGGCGACCTTGATGCGCAGGTCGAGGAAGACGCGGGTGCCGAGGAGGCCCTCGATCTGGGCGCGGGCCCGGGTGCCGACCTCCTTGAGGCGCTCGCCCTTGTGGCCGATCACGATGGCCTTCTGGGACGGGCGCTCGACGAACATGTGGGCGTAGACGTCGAGCAGGTCGTCGCGGCCCTCGCGGGGCTGCATCTCCTCGACCACGACGGCGATGGAGTGCGGCAGCTCGTCGCGGACGCCTTCGAGGATCGCCTCCCGGATCAGCTCGGCCACCAGGACCTGCTCGGGCTCGTCGGTCAGCTCGCCGCCCGCGTAGAGCGGCGGGGACTCGGGCAGCCGGGCGATCAGCAGGTCGCCCAGCACGTCGAGCTGCTCGCCGGACCGGGCCGACACCGGGACGATCTCGTCGAACTCCGCGAGCTGCGACACCGCGAGCAACTGCTCGCCGATCTTCTCCCGGGAGACCAGGTCACATTTGGTGACCACGGCGATCACCGGGGTCTTCTTCACCGCGGCGAGCTTGTCGGCGATGAAACGGTCGCCCTTGCCGATCGGCTCGTTGGCCGGGACGCAGAAGCCGATCGCGTCCACCTCGGTGAGCGTGGACAGCACCAGGCTGTCCAGCCGCTCGCCCAGCAGGGTACGCGGCCGGTGCAGGCCCGGGGTGTCGACGATGATCAGCTGGGCGTCGGGGCGGTGCACGACGCCGCGGATGACCCGCCGGGTGGTCTGCGGCTTGGACGAGGTGATCGCGACCTTGGTGCCGACCAGCGCGTTCATCAGGGTGGACTTGCCGACGTTGGGCCGGCCGACGAAGCAGGCGAACCCGGCGCGGAACTCCTCGCTCATCGGAGCTTGCCGTCGGGACCGGCGGTGTGCACGGTCTTCGTGCCGAGGTCGGCGACCACGGCACGGTCGGCGTCGCTGGGCCCCTCGCCCGCGGTCACCAGCGCGGCCGCCTCCAGCGACGTCGCGCCGCTCGACACCGCCATCGCCACCGCGACCTGGAGCGCCGACAGCGTCAGCGAGGGCAGCGCCACGTTCGTGGCGGAGTAGGTACGGCCGGTCTCGTCGCGGACGGCGGCGCCCTCGGCCGTGCCCGACCGGGCACGGGCGGCGCGGGCCAGCGTCACGAGCTTGTTGTCCTCTGGGTCGAGCGTCGCCTCAGTCACGATGACTAGGTTACTCAGCCTGGCCGGTCATCTTCGCCGTCACCGCCCCGGCCAGTTGCTCGGTGCGCACCGGGTCGGGCGGGTTCACGCCCGCGTGCACCACCGAGATCAGCGTCTCGCCGGCCCGTACGAAGACGAGATGCATCTCATAGGGGAAGCCGTTGAGCCGTCCGGTGAGCCGCCTGGCCACGGTGTCGTCGCCGACGCCGGCGATCGGCAGCTCCTCGGAGGCGAACCTGGTCCCCTTGCCCGCATTCCAGCCGGCCACCTGGGCGCAGTCCTCCAGCGCGTCGCCGAGCCGGTCGAACGACGCGCCCGCGCCGCCGCCGTAGCTGGTCACCCCGGCGCCGGCGACCTCGCCCAGCCCGGCGCCGTGGAAGGACACCTCGGCGTGCGTGCGCATGTCCTGCGCCGGGGGACGGCCGGCCGCGGCGTCCAGCGCGAGCCGGCAGTTCTCGTCGGCGGACCGGAAGGGCGGCTGCCAGCCGTCGCGCGGCCGTACGGAGAAGCCGTCGGGCAGGCCGGGGAGGTCGCCGAGAAGCGCGAGGATCTTCGCCCTCTCGGCCGGCAGCGAGACGTCCGTGTAGATCGCCTCACCGGTGCCGCAACCGGACAGCGTCCCGCACAGCACGGCTCCGGACACGACGGCCCCCGAGATCCGAGGCGGGAGTCCCGCCCTGCGCACACCACACACCTTGCCCCCCGAGGTACCTTGTGCGGCGTTGTTCCCCACCCGCAAAAGCGGCAATCCCGAGCAGTCACCAATAAACACTTAAGGGTGCTCTCACCCGCATTACACGGACGAGAGCACCCTTATGTCGAGCTGCGCCGCGGCCGGACCAGTTCGACCGGGCGCCGCCCTACCCCCTCCGGGACCCTCCTGGCCAGATTCCCCCCCGGCTTCCGAGTCGTCCCGCGACCCCCGGAGCAGCGGGCGTCGCACATTCATAGTGTCCGGCCGTACTTGCAATCCACTTACAGGCGGCTTGCGATCCAATGGACGTCGTCTCCGGGCGCCCGTCTCAGTCGTGCCGGGCCGCGGCGGAGACCACGTCACCGGCCGCGGGACTCGCCCGGCGGACGACGACCGTGCTGATCCGGTTGCGCCGTCCGGCGAGGCTCTCCGCCGTGAGGTTGAGCCCCTCGACCACGGCCTGGGACCCGGCGATGGGCACCCGGCCCAGGGCGTGCGCGAGCAGCCCGCCCACGGTCTCCACGTCGTCCACGTCGATCTCGATGCCGAACAGGTCGCCCAGCTCGCTCACCGTCAGCCGGGCGGTCACCCGCACCGAGCCGTCGGACAGCCACTCGACCCGCGGCGCCTCCTGGTCGTACTCGTCGGCGATCTCCCCGACGATCTCCTCCAGCACGTCCTCGATGGTCACCAGGCCCGCGGTGCCGCCGTACTCGTCGATCACGATCGCCAGGTGGATCTGCCGCGCCTGCATCTCGCGCATGAGCTGGTCGATGGGCTTGCTCTCCGGCACGTAGGTGGCCGGGCGCATGATCGACTCCACCCGCTCCTCCCTGCGGTCCTCGCCCGTCTCGTGGATCCGGCGGACGATGTCCTTGAGGTAGGCGATGCCGATCACGTCGTCCTCGTTCTCCCCCACCACCGGGACGCGGGAGAAGCCGCTGCGCAGCGCGAGCGAGAGCACCTGGCCGAGCGTCTTGCCGCGCTCGATGAACACCATGTCGGTGCGCGGCACCATCACCTCGCGCACCAGGGTGTCGCCCAGCTCGAAGACCGAGTGGATCATCTCCCGCTCGTCAGGTTCGATGACCCTGCGCTCCTCGGCCAGGTCGACCAGGTCGCGCAGCTCGGCCTCGGAGGTGAAGGGGCCCTCCTTGAAGCCCTTGCCGGGGGTCAGCGCGTTCCCCAGCAGGATGAGGAGCCTGGGCAGCGGGCCGAAGATGCGGGTCAGGCCGTACACGACGGGGGCGCTCGCCAGCGCGATCGGCTCGGCGTGCTGACGGCCGAGCGTGCGCGGCGAGACACCGACGATCACGTAGCAGACCAGGATCATGGTGGCGGCGGCCGCGGTGTAGGCCCACCCCTTGTCGCCCAGCCAGTCGATGAAGAGCAGCGTGGCGATGACGGTGGAGACCAGCTCGCAGCTCACCCGGAGCAGGAGCACCAGGTTGAGGTAGCGCGGCGGGTCCGCCACGATGGCCTGCAGACGCTGCGCGCCGCGCCGGCCCTCACGGACGAACTCCTCGGCGCGCACCCTGGAGATGCGCGCCAGAGCCGTCTCCGCACTGGCGATCAGGCCGCCGATCACGACGAGGACGACGGCCGGAAGCAACCATCCGAACGCGGAACTCACGGTTCCGGCCGCACCTCCCGCCACGACTCGAGCAGCTCGCCCTGGAGGCCGAACATCTCGGCGTGCTCCTCGGGCTCGGCGTGGTCATAGCCGAGCAGGTGCAGGATGCCGTGGGTGCACAGCATGTCCAGCTCGTCCCGGGTGGGGTGCCCGGCCTCGGCGGCCTGCTTGGCGGCGACCTGCGGGCAGAGCACGACGTCGCCGAGCAGGGCGGGGTCGGCCGGGCCGTCGCCGTCCTGCCGCCCGCCGCCGGAGCCCGGGCGCAGCTCGTCCATCGGGAAGGCGAGCACGTCGGTCGGCCCCGGCTCGCCCATCCACTGCTCGTGCAGCACCGTCATCGCGGCCTCGTCGACGACCAGGATCGACAGCTCGGCCAGCGGATGGATGCCCATCTTCGCCAGCACGTGGCCGGCCAGCGCGACCAGCGCGTCCTCGTCGACGTCGACGCCGGACTCGTTGGCTATCTCGATGCTCATCCCTGCCCCCGGGGACGCTTGCCGTTCTTGATCGCCCGCGGATCGCCGTCCTGGAGCGCCGAGTCGTACCTGTGGTAGGCGTCCACGATGTCGCTCACCAGGCGGTGCCGCACCACGTCGGCGCTGCTGAGCCTGCTGAAGTGGATGTCCGGGATGCCCTCGAGGATGTCCTGGACGACCTTCAGGCCGCTCTGCGTGCCGCCCGGCAGGTCGATCTGGGTGACGTCACCGGTCACGACGATCTTCGAGCCGAAGCCCAGGCGGGTGAGGAACATCTTCATCTGCTCGGGCGAGGTGTTCTGGGCCTCGTCCAGGATGATGAAGGCGTCGTTGAGCGTGCGCCCGCGCATGTAGGCCAGCGGGGCGACCTCGATCGTGCCGGCCGCCATGAGCCGCGGGATCGAGTCGGGGTCGACCATGTCGTGCAGCGCGTCGTAGAGCGGGCGCAGGTAAGGGTCGATCTTCTCGTAGAGCGTGCCGGGCAGGAAGCCCAGCCGCTCGCCCGCCTCGACCGCCGGCCGGGTCAGGATGATGCGGTTGACGTCCTTGTTCTGGAGCGCCTTCACCGCCTTGGCCATCGCCAGGTAGGTCTTGCCGGTGCCCGCGGGCCCGATGCCGAACACGATCGTGTGCTTGTCGATCGCGTCGACGTAACGCTTCTGGTTGACGGTCTTGGGGCGGATCGTCCTGCCGCGGGAGGACAGGATGTCCAGGGACAGCACCTCGGCCGGACGGTCGGTGCTCATGCGGAGCATCGCGATGCTCCGCTCCACCGAGTCGACCGTGAGCGGGGTGCCTGCGCGCAGCAGCTCGATCAGCTCCTCGAAGAGGCGCACGACGTCGCCGCTCTCCTCGGGGCTTCCGGTGATGGTGATCTCGTTGCCGCGGACGTGGATGTCGGCGCGGAAGGCTCCCTCTATGACGCGGAGGTGCTCGTCGCGCGAGCCCAGAAGGCCGACCATGGAGTGGTCCTCGGGTATGACCACCTTGGCCTGCGTCTGGACCGGGCCCTTGGATCTGGAATCGTTTGCTTCGGACATGGGCAGGCTTGCGGCCTGATCGCCTCCCGGTTCGGCACGCTTCTCTTACGTCATGGTAGCCGTGTCGGCCCCGTGCGCGCTCAGCCCGGCGGCCAGCGGAGGTCGCGGCCACCCAGCAGGTGTCCGTGCACGTGGAAGACCGTCTGCCCGGCGCCGGGGCCGGTGTTGAAGACCAGGCGGTAACCGTCGGCGGCGACGCCCTCCTGCACGGCGATCGCGTGCGCCGCCTTGATCAGCTCGTCCGCCAGGCCGTCGTCGGCCTCGGCCAGGGCCGCGGCGTCGGCGTGGTGGGCCTTGGAGACCACCAGCACGTGCGTCGGCGCCTGCGGGTTGATGTCGCGGAAGGCCAGGGTGCGCTCGGTCTCGTAGACGAGATCGGCGGGGATCTCCTTGGCCGCGATCTTGCAGAACAGGCAGTCTGTCACCACGGTTCCACCATATCGGTAAGCGCTGTTGCCAATCGGTAATGCGTCGCGGGCTGCACCGAAAGATCCTCCCGGATAGGGTGTGTGTGCAACACTGCAGCGAAAACAGACTCTCGGGCGAGGCCACCGGCGAGGACACAACTGGGTCATGCCCACTAACGAACCGGAAGAGCGTGGTAAACCCCCAGGCAAGGCCACGCGTCCCAATGATGTGACCACCGAGACCCTCGTGGCCGACAGGTCGCTCGGGGCGGTGCCCGTCGGGTGGGACGCCGATATGGCCGTGACCGCGCTTTACAGCGCGCATTATCGGTCTCTCGTGCGCCTCGCTGTGTTGCTCGTCCGCGACAGCGCCACTGCGGAGGAGGTCGTGCAAGACGCGTTCGTCGCCATTCATGGCGCCTGGCGCAGATTACGCGATCCCGACAAGGCACTCGCCTACTTGCGCCAGTCGGTCGTCAATAGATCCCGTTCCGTGCTGCGTCATCGCGCGGTGGTGGAGAAGTACGCGCCCAAGGGCCTGCCTGACGCGCCGAGCGCCGAGAACGGCGCGATCGGCGAGCTGGAGAGGTCCGCCGTCATCGAGGCGCTGCGGAGTCTGCCGACACGGCAGCGGGAGGCCCTGGTTCTGCGGTATTACGGTGACCTGTCCGAAGCTGAGATCGCCAACGCCATGGGGATCAGCAAGGGCGCCGTGAAGAGCCACACCGCCCGCGGCATGGCCGCACTACGTACTGTTCTGGAGCAGTTGTCATGACCGAGTCCCCCGACGAGCACGGCGAGATTCTCCGCCGTGCGCTCCGTGCGGAGGCCGACGCGGTCGTTCCCTCTCCGGACGGACTTGAGATCATCCGCGCCAGGATCGAGCAGCGCGGTTCACGCTGGCTGGTGTGGTGGCGGGTGGCGGCCTCGGCGGCCGGCGCGGTCCTGGTGGCCGCCGTGGTCGTCGTCGTGGGCCCCCAGCTCGTCGGCGACGACACGCCGCGCAGCAGCCAGGTCGCCCCGGTGGACGACGAGTCGACCGCGCCGCCGGAGATGGCGGCCACCTCCCGTCCGCAGACCACGATCAGGACCGTGCCGCACCAGCCCGCTCCGCCCCAGCCGCCGCCCACGACGGCGGCGGGCAACGACCCGAGCAGGCATCCGGTGACCCGCACGCCGAGCGCCGATCCGCGCCCGACGACGACCCGCCCCTGTCCCACCGGGACCGGCGACGCCGTCGCGGCCGCCCCCTCACCCGACGACGAGAGGTGCCCGGCCAGGGCGACGCAGACCCCGACTCCGACGCCCACGCCGTCGGACGTCACGCCGCCGACCGGCGAGCCGTGCCCGGTCAGCCAGTGCCCGCCCGCCGACCCCGAGCCCTCACCGGCCGGCACCCTGTCACCGCTTCCCACCGGCACCGTCGGCGCCGGTCCCGTGGCCACCACGGGCGGCTGACCCGGCCGCCCGCCCGGGCGGCGCCGGTCACCAGCGGCCGGTGCGGGCCTGAAGGACCGCCGCCGCCACCACGCCCGCGGTCGAGGTGCGCAGCACCGTCGGCCCCAGCAGCGCCGGAGCGGCCCCGGCCGCCGTGAAGCGCTCGATCTCCTCTTCGGCGATGCCGCCCTCGGGCCCCACCACGACCACGATGTCCCCGTGCGCGGGGAGGTCCAGACCGGACAGCGCGTGCCCCGCCTCCTCGTGCAGCACGACGCCCAGCGCGGCCTTCGCCAGCAGCGCCGCGACGTCGGCCGTGCCCGCCTGCTCGGTCACCTCGGGAAGGTGGAACCGGCGGGCCTGCTTGCCTGCCTCCCTGGCGGTGTTCCGCCAGCGGGCCAGCGCCTTGCCGGCCCGCTCGCCCTTCCACTGGGTGACGCACCGGGCCGCCGCCCACGGGACGATCACGTCGACGCCGGCCTCGGTCATCATCTCCACGGCGAGCTCGCCCCGCTCACCCTTGGGCAGCCCCTGCACCACGACCAGCCTGGGCCTGCTCGCGGGCACGTCGTGGCGACGCAGCACGGCGAGCCGGAGGGAGTCCTTGCCGACGCCGGTGACCGTGCACTCGGCGACCCGGCCGGCACCGTCGGTGAGGTCGACCCGCTCACCGGCGCGCAGCCGCCGCACCGTCGCGGCGTGCCGCCCCTCGGCGCCGCCGAGGACGACCTCGTCTCCCTCCAGCTCCGCCCGCCCGGCCAGGAACACGGGAACGCTCATCGGTCAGCGGCCGTTGAACGCGTCTCTCAACCGGGAGAAGAAGCCCTGTTGCCCGGGTGCGAACTTGCCGGGCGGGCGCTCCTCCCCGCGCAGCTTGGCGAGCTCCTTGAGCAGATCCTCCTGCTGGGTGTCGAGCCGGAGCGGGGTCTCGACGTTGACGTGGATCAGCAGGTCGCCGCGGCCGGTCTCGTTGAGCCGTTGCACACCCTTGGCGTACAGCGGGATGACCTGACCGGACTGGGTGCCGGGGCGCACGTCGATGTCCTCCTTACCGTCGAGCGTCTCGACGGACAGGATCGTGCCGAGCGCGGCGGCGGTCATCGGGATCTGCACGGTGCAGTGCAGGTCGTCGCCGTGCCGTTCGAAGATCTCGTGCGGCAGCTCGGCGATCTCCAGGAAGAGGTCTCCGGCCGGGCCGCCGCCTGGGCCGACCTCGCCCTCGCCGGCGAGCTGGATGTGCGTGCCGTCCTCGACGCCCGCGGGGATCCGGACCTTGATCGTCCGGCGGGTGCGCACCCGGCCGTCGCCGGAGCACTCCTGGCAGGGGTTGCGGATGATGGACCCGAACCCGCCGCACTGCGGACACGGGCGCGAGGTCATCACCTGCCCCAGGAAGGACCGGGTGACCTGGGAGACCTCGCCGCGGCCGTGGCACATGTCGCAGGTGTCCGGGTGGGTGCCCGCGGCGGCGCCGGCGCCCTGGCACACCTCGCACAGCACGGCGGTGTCCACGACCAGCTCGCGGGTGGTGCCGAACGCGGTCTCGCGCAGCTCCAGCTCCACCCTGATCGTGGCGTTGCGCCCGCGGCGGGCACGCGAACGCGGGCCGCGGGCCGCGCCCGCCGAGCCGAAGAACGCGTCCATGATGTCGCTGAACGGGAAGCCCGCGCCGAAGCCGCCCGCGCCCGCCCCCGCGCCGGAGGCGAACGGGTCGGCTCCGAGGTCGTACATCTGCCGCTTGTTGGGGTCGGACAGGACCTCGTAAGCCTGGGTGATCTCCTTGAACCGCTCCTGGGTGGCCGGATCGGGGTTGACATCGGGGTGGAGCTCACGGGCCAACCTGCGGTAGGCCCTCTTGATCTCGTCCGCGCTGGCGTCGCGGCGCACCCCGAGGGTGCCGTAGTAGTCGCTCTTAGCCACTTATCGACCTCTTAAGAAGCAGCCAGGATCTGGCTGACGTAGCGTGCCACCGCGCGCACCGCTCCCATCGTGACCGGATAATCCATACGGGTGGGCCCCAGCACTCCGAGCCGGGCCAGTTGCTTGTCGCCCGAACCGTACCCGGCGGCGACGATGGACGTGCCACGGAGTCCGGTGTAGGGATTCTCCGAGCCGATCCGCACGGTGAGCGCGGCCGAGTCGGAAGTCTCCCCGAGGAGGCGCATGAGCACCACCTGTTCCTCCAGCGCCTCCAGCACATCGCGCAGGCCGACGGTGAAGTCGCCGCCCGCCGCGAGGTTGGCCGCGCCGGCGAAGACGATCTTTTCGTCGTGGCGCTCCACGAGAGTCTCCAGGAGCACCGAAAGGATCATCGCCGCCACGGGCCGGTCCTCCACCGGCACGTGCTCGGGCAGGTCGGCCACCGTCTCCGGGACCTTGTCCAGCCCGCAACCGTCGAGGCAGGCGTTGAGCATCGCGCGCAGGTGCGCCACGCGGGACTCGTCGACCGCCTCGGGAAGCTCGATCACCCGTTGGTCGACTCTACCGGTGTTGGTGATGAGGACCAGCATCACACGGCGGTCGGTCAGCGGGACGAGCTCGATGTGCCGCACCGTCGAGCTGCTCAGAACCGGGTATTGCACGACCGCCACCTGGCGGGTCAGCTGCGCCAGCAGGCGCACGGTGCGCTTGACCACGTCGTCGAGGTCGACGGCCCCCGCGAGGAACGACTCGATGGCCCGCCGCTCGGCTCCGGACAACGGCTTGATCTGGGAGAGCCGGTCCACGAACAGCCGGTAGCCCTTGTCCGTGGGGACGCGGCCCGCGCTGGTGTGGGGCTGGGTGATGTACCCCTGCTCCTCTAGCACGGCCATGTCGTTACGGATCGTCGCGGGTGAGACGCCCAGGTTGTGCCGCTCCACCAGGGCCTTCGATCCCACCGGCTCGTTGGTGGAGACATAATCCTCAACGATCGCGCGGAGCACCGCGAGCTTGCGGTCGTCGACCAACGCGCTCACCTCCCTGCGATCCTCGTCGGTCCACTGAGAAACGCCAGGTCTGGCACTCTGTGTTCCCGAGTGCCAAGTGTACGGCGCTCGGACACGAGGTGCGATAACGCCGCAGGCGCGATCTGCTCCGCCGCCGGTCAACCGGCCGTCTTCCGGTGCCGAGCCGGCAAGGTACACACTCTGCTGTATGGCCGAAACCCCCGCCTCCGACGACGCCGGCGACCCCACCAGACGCGTCCAGCGCTCCCCCCGGGGCGTCCCGCCGCCGCCCGCGCACGGCGGCGGCCCTCAGCACGGCGGCCCACGCCCGGGCGAGCCGCCGCACGGAGGCCCTCCCCACGGCGGTCCCCCGCCCGGCGGTCCCCCGCCCGGCGGTCCCGGGTACGGCGGTCCGGCTTATGGCGGTCCGGCCTACGGAGGTCCCAGGTACGGCGGGGCGCCGCCGCCGCAGGGCGGGCCGCGGTTCGGGGAGCCGTACCACGGCGGGGGCGCGCCGCAGTACGGGCAGCGGGCTCCGGTGGACCGGCGGCGGCTGCGTCCCCGCCTGCTGTGGATCGCGGTGGCCTGGGTGGTCGCGGCGGTGTGCGTGGCCGGCGGGGTGGTGGGGGCTGGGCTCGGCGTCGCCTCCGGCGTGACGGACGCGATCCCCGGCGACGTCTTCGCCCCCGGGCAGGGCAGAACCGTCACCCTCGACCCGGCCGACCACCCCGCCCTCTACATCGCCACCGGCGAGACGGTGAGCTACCGCTGCTCGATCCAGGGCGACGGCAGGGAGGCGAAGCTCAACCGCGCGGGAGGTACGCAGACGGTCCGGGACGGCGGCACCACCTGGCAGCTCATCCTGGACATCGGGGTCGCCGAGCCGGGCTCCTACCGGCTCACCTGCGACATCGGGCAGGAGGCGCCGGGCGTGCGGTTCGCCGTCGGGCGGAATCCCGTCGGCGTGGCGGGCTCGATCTCCGGTTCGGTGCTGGTGGCGGTCGTCGTGTCGGCGGCGGGCTTCCTGCTCGCGATCGTCGTCAGCGTGGTGGTGCTGGTCCGGCGCGGCGCCGCGTACCGCCGCCTCGCCGCGGCCCCCGCCGACGGCCCGCCCCTCGGCGCGGCCCCCTTCGGCGCGCCCCCCTTCAGCGGGCCGCCCTTCGGCGGTGCGCCTCTCGCGGGCACGCCTCTCGGGGGCCCGTCCCCGGAAGGTTCTCCGACGAGTGGTCCTCCCCTGAGCGGTCCTTTCCCGGGCGGCCTTCCCCCGAGCGGTCCTCCCCCGGGCGGTCCTCCCCCGGGGGGCCCTCCGGCGGGTGGCCCAGCCGGGGTGCCGCCGTATGGCGGGTAGGGCGGTTGATCGCCGTGTTTGCTAGCGTCGGGTGGCATGTACGGGCGTGACGTGCTGGCCGGAAACTGGCGGCGGCCGGGCAAGGGCAAGATTCCCCAGGTGCCGGCCGAGACCGACCTCGTGGTGGAGGACGCCGGGAGCGGGTTCTGCGGGGCGGTGGTGGCCTGTGACAAGGAGGCGGTCACCCTGGAGGACCGGTTCGGGCGCCGGCGGCTGTTCCCGCTCGCGCCCGCCGCGTTCCTGCTGGAGGGCAAGGCGGTGACGCTGGTCCGGCCGCAGGCGGCCGGACCGCCCGCCGCGCGGCGCAGCGCCTCCGGGTCGATCGCCGTCGAGGGCCTGCGGGCCAGGGTGGCGAGGGAGAGCCGGATCTACGTCGAGGGCGTGCACGACGCCGCCCTCGTGGAGCGGATCTGGGGCCATGACCTGCGGGTCGAGGGCGTCGTCGTGGAGTACCTGGAGGGCGTCGACGACCTGCCGGCGATCGTCGCGGAGTTCGAGCCCGGTCCGGGGCGGCGGCTCGGCGTGCTCGTCGACCACCTGGTGGCCGGGTCCAAGGAGAGCCGCATCGCCGCCCAGGTCACCTCGCCGCATGTGCTGGTCGTCGGGCACCCGTTCGTGGACATCTGGCAGGCGGTCAAGCCGTCCGTCCTCGGCATCCCCGCCTGGCCGAAGGTGCCCCGGGGCGTCCCGTGGAAGGAGGGCGTCATCGCCGCCCTCGGCTGGCGGATGGAACCGGCGGACGCCTGGCGCCGCATCCTCGGCTCCGTCTCCGTCTACACCGACCTGGAGCCCGAGCTTCTCGGCCGGGTCGAAGAGCTGATCGACTTCGTCACCGGCGCCCCGGAGACCTCCTGACCACCGGCCGGGTCCCCGTCAGCCCCGGCCGGCCCCGGTCAAACCGGCCAGATCAGCTAAGGTCAGGTGGGGCTCAGGTCAGGTCGCGGATCAGCGCGTCGGCGAGGAGCCTGCCGCGCAGGGTGAGGACCATCCGCCCGGCCTTGAACGGCTCCGTCTCCAGCAGGCCGCCGGCCAGCGCGCCGGCCACCGCCGTACGGGACTCGGGGGCCACCTCGGCGAGCGGGAAGCCGGTGACGAGGCGGAGCTCCAGCATCAGGCGCTCCATGGCCCGGTCGGCGGGGGTGAGGATCTCGCGGGCGTGCGCCGGGGTCTCACCGGCGGCCAGGCGGGCGGCGTACGCGGCGGGATGCTTGACGTTCCACCAGCGGGTGCCGCCGACGTGGCTGTGCGCGCCCGGACCCGCGCCCCACCAGTCGCCGCCGGTCCAGTAGAGCAGGTTGTGCCGGCACCTGGCGGCCTCGGAGGCGGCCCAGTTGGAGATCTCGTACCAGGTGAGGCCGGCGGCGGTGAGCAGCTCCTCGGCGATCAGGTAGCGGTCGGCGGCCACGTCGTCGTCGGGCATGGGCAGCTCGCCGCGCCTGATCCTGGCGGCCAGGCGGGTGCCGTCCTCGACGATGAGCGAGTAAGCCGAGACGTGGTCGGGACCGGCGGCCAGCGCGGCCTCCAGGGAAGCCCGCCAGTCGTCGTCGGTCTCCCCCGGCGTGCTGTAGATCAGGTCGAGGTTGACATGCTCGAAGCCCGCCTCCCTGGCCTCGCGCACGGCCTGCGCCGCCCGGCCGGGCGTGTGCCGGCGGTCCAGCACCCGCAGGACGTGCTCCCGGGCGCTCTGCATGCCGAAGCTCACCCGGTTGAACCCGCCGCTCCTGAGCGTGGCCAGCGAGGCCGGGTCCACCGACTCGGGATTGGCCTCCGTCGTCACCTCGGCGTCCGGGGCGAGCCCGAACTCCTTGTCGATCACGCCCAGGACGCGGGTCAGGTCGTGGGAGTCGAGCAGGGTCGGCGTGCCGCCGCCGAAGAACACGGTCCGCACCGGCAGGTCGGCGTCGCCGAGAACACGGCGCGCCAGCCGTACCTCCTCGGCCACGGTGTCCGCGTAGTCCCCGTGGGAGGCGCCCGGCCCCAGCTCGGCGGCGGTGTAGGTGTTGAAGTCGCAGTAACCGCAGCGGGTCGCGCAGAAGGGCACGTGGACGTAGAACCCGAACGGCCGCGAGCCGAGACCGTCGAGCGCCCCGGGCGGCAGCTCTCCTGAAGCGGGCACGGGGTCGCCGTCGGGCAGCGTGGAAGGCACGCCTCCAGTCTGCCGCCGCCCGCCCCATGCCTCGACCATCGCGCCCGCGTCCCGGGGCCGCACCTTCCGGAGCATGTGTCCCCGGGTGCTTCGGATGGCGGGCGGATGGGCACCAACGAGCGAGAATCCCCGTGGATTCCGCGGAAGTCGGCCAGCGCGCCGACGAATCTTCCCGGCGCCCCACCCGTGCACTTCAACGGAGAGCCGATGCATACACCGGAACCGGACGACCGCACCGTCGCCCACCCCTCCTCCACCGGCCGCCCCCTGCCCACCGGCGACGCGGCCCCGTCCCACGACGATCCGCGCAGCCACCCCGCCGAGGCCGAACCGTCCCTTGGCGACTCGCACACCCACCCCACCGGGGCCGACCCGCACGACCGGTACCGGGCGTCCGCCGGCGTTCCCGGCGGCCACTTTCCGCCTCCCGCCAGCGACCTTCCGCCCTCGGGCACGGGGGAGCACGCGTTCCCGCCCCCGGACACGGAGCACGCGTTCCCGCCGCCCGCGGGGGGCGAGCATCCGCCGCAGGGTCCGCGGTTCTCGCCGCCGCAGGAGCAGCAGGCGCCGCCGGCTCCCCCGCTGGCCAACCCGACCCGGTACCTGGCGGCGGGCGTCCATCTCGACGACGGGTTCAGGCACCGGGTGCTGCGCGAGTTGCTCGGTGACCGGTTCCGGGCGGTCGCGCCGTCGCTGGGCGGGGTGGACGCGGTGCCGGTGCTGGTGCACGGGCTGCGGGCCGAGCGGCTGGCGGTGTTCCGCGACGCGACGGTGACGGTGTTGCTGCTGCTGGCGTTGCTCCTGTCGTGGTCGGTTGGGGTGGCCTGGGTGGTGGCGTTGCTGCCGCTCGCGCTGCTCGGGCTGCCGGAGGTCCGGCGCGGGCACGTGGCGTGGCGGGTGCTGCTCGCCGTCTGGGCGGGGATCGCGCTCACCGGCACGGTGTCGGCCACGCTGGGCGTCGCGGTGGACGCGGTCTTCGGCGGTTTCTTCGCCCGCGCCACGCCGGGCTGGACGGTGATCGTGCCGGCGTTGTTCCTGCTGGCCGCGTTCGGCGTGGCCGTGGCGCACCGCATCACGGGCTACCTGACGCTGGCCCGTACGCTCGGGCCGGGCGCGGTCCGCGGGCCGGTCGAGGGTTCGCAGGCCCTGCGGGAGCGGCTGGACTACGTCGGCCAGGCGCAGTGGGGGAACGTCACGCTGTACGCCGGTGACGATCCCTTCGTCGGCGCGGGCGACGTCGAGAGCACGTGGTCGATCGCCGTGGAACTGGACCGGCCGCGCGGCGGGTACGGCGAGGGCTCGGCCGTGCCGGTCACCTGGGTGGACCCGGTGGAGACGCACCGCTTCCTGCGCCGGCGCCTGCTCGAGATGCGCGACGCGGTGGACCATCCCGCCCGGCGCCTGGACCGGCTGCACGTCTCCGACCATGTCGTGGCCCGCGGCACGTACGTACGCCCGCACCGGCAGGCCGCCGCCCGGCCGTTCCCCGGCCAGAGCCACCCGCTGATCGACGCGCACACCGGCCTGCCGTACTTCGTCGCCGTGCCCGACACGGTGGACGCCGCCGTCAGGCACCCGCAGGGCGGCATCCGGCACTACCAGCGGATCACGGTCGGTCCGGAGAGCCCGGAGACGCGCAACCCGGCCGGGGCGCTGATAGCTCCCGCGGAGGACCAGGAGGCGGTCGTCTCCGCGTTCGTGCATGTGGCGGTGGAGGGGCGGATGCTGCACCTGCGGTGTGTGACGACGGTGCTGCCGCCGGTACGGGAGGAGTTCCACGTGGTGGATCTGCTGCCGTCGATGTCGCAGCGCGCGGTGGCGCTGGCGGCCGTCCGGCGGATCCGGGTGGACCTGGTGACGGACGTGCTCTTCGCCCCGCTCCGCCTGGCACGCGCCGGGGCGGCGCTGCTGGGCAGGAACGCGCGCCGGGCGAGCCCGTCCGCCTTCCCCGTCTACCCCTACGGCGCCCGGGCCGGCCTGCGGGAGCTGGGCGCCGAACGCGACGCCGCCCGCCTCATGCGGAGCCTGGACGCGGGCAAGTACGCCCAGCTGATCGAGCGCCGCCTCCTCCAGGCCATGCTGGACCACCTGGAGGCCCACGACCTCGACACGACCGCCTACCGCGCGCAGGCGGCAGCCGTACTCGGGCGGACCACCGTGGCGCCGTGAGGACCGCCCTGGCGCCGTGAGGGCGGCGGCCGTGCTCGGGGCGGACCGCCGTGGCACGGTGAGGACCGCCGTGGCGCCCGTGACGGCGGCGGCCGTGCTCGGGGCGGACCGCCGTGGTGTCGTGCGGGGGCGGCCCGGTGTCCGCCCCTGGCGGTGAGGGCCTCGCGGGGTCAGATCTCGTGTTCGGCGCGCTCCGGGAGGCCGTGCTGCCGGGCCAGCGGGTTCCACAGTTCGACGAACGCCCGCTTGGCCTCCGTGGCCCTGGTGGAGGAGTCGACGCCGCGCCGGTAGTCGGGGTCCCGGTTCCAGTCGGCGTCGCAGTCCTGGGCCTGGCGGCGGGCCCAGGTGAGGAAGCTCTCGTCGGCCTCCAGCGACGCGCCGAGGGCGTCGGCCAGCCGGGACCGTACGGCGTCGCCGTCCGCGACGGCGTCCACCTGGAGTTCCTCGACCTGGCGCACCTGCTCGCGCCGGGCCTCGGTGATCCGCTCGATCGTCGCGATCCCGGTCTGCGACTCCGCGCAGCCGCGTACCTGGTCGAGCGCGGGACCGAGCCCGGAGCGGGCGCCACCGCTGTCGGCCAGGACGTCGTCGACCGCCTGGGCCTGCTCCGCCGCCCCCGGCGCGGCGGACGGCTCCCCGGACGGCTCGGCCTCCTCGGAAGGCTCGTCCTCGGGAGGCGGCTCCTCCGACTCCTCGGGGGACGTGGTCTCGCCGGGCTCGCCGGGCTCGCCCCCGACGGGCGGGGCGTTCTCCTGAGGGGCCTGGGAGCCCTCCAGCGTCGCCGTGGGGGCGCTCACGGGGGTGGTGCCGGTTGATCCGTCGCGTCCCAACACGAACGCCACCACGCCCACCACAACGGCCGCGAGGACCACCACGCCTAGTGGCAGCAGAAACCGCCGCGACGACCGCGGCTCCTCCCGCACCTCGCCCCCGGCCCACAACTCCGGCCCACCGCCACCACGCCCGTCCGCCCGGCGTCCCTCCGCATCCCCCGCCCGAGAGCCCCCCGCCTGCCACTCCCCCGCCTGAGCACCACCACCAGCCTGAGGCCCTCCCACCTGAGGCCCTCCCACCTGAGGCCCTCCCACCTGAGGACCGCCCGCTTGGTGACCCGCCCGAGGACCGCCCGCCTGAGGGCTGCCCGCCTGCCTATCGTCCGTGTGCTGGCCGCCCTGTGCCCAGCCCCCCGCCTGCCGATCGCCCGCCTCCCCGCGCCACCATTCCCCGTGTTCCCGCCGGACGGGTTCGCCGCCGCCCGCCTGCCATCGCGGCCCGGGGTCGCCGAGCCAGCCCGCGCCGGGGTCGGTGACCTCCTGCCGGCTTTCAGCGGCGCCGCGGGGGGATTCGCGGGGCGGGCGCCATCGGACGGTGTCCTCCGGCGGGCCGGGGTAGGGATCCGCCCGCCGTTCCGAGGCGTGCCGGCCGGTCGGCGGCGCGGCGCCCCCCGAGCCGCTCCTTGAACCGCTTCCCAAGCCGCCCCCCGGACCACCCGCCTGGCCACCCACCTGGCCGCCCCCCGGACCGCCTCCCGGACCGCTCCCCGGGCCGTCCGCCGGGCCGTCCGCCGGGCCGCCCGCCGTGGCGCTCGTCGAAGCGCTCGTCGAGGCGCTCGTCGAGGCGCCGCAGCGCGGGCACCAGGGAGAATCCCCGGCATTCGCGCCGCAACGGAGACATAAATGCTGTTCGTTCATACCGTCATCACCCACCGATCTCGAAGGGCGGCGACGCAGGTCGATCCCGTCGCCGAGAAATCGCCGTGGCCGTTGACGGCGCGATCGGACCGCTCTACGATCCGGGAAAAACTTAAAGGAAACTTTCCTATAAGTTCAGCCCCGAGCAGTGGAGAAACAGTGGTCCGACTCTCCAGATCCCTCCTCGCCGCCGCCCTCTCCCTCGGTCTGACCGCGATCGCCGTACCGGCCCAGGCACAAGCACACCCCACCCAGGACGCCCGGTTCAAGCGGGTGGGCTACTTCATCCAGTGGGGGATCTACGCCAGGAACTTTCACGTGCGCGATCTGCAGACCAGCGGCGCGGCCGGAAAGCTCACCCACATCAACTACGCGTTCGGCAACGTCGCCGAGGACGGCACCTGCGTCTCCGCCGACGCGTGGGCCGATTGGCAGCGTCCGGTGCCCGCCGAGCAGAGCGTCGACGGGGTGGCCGACACCGCCGAGCAGCCGCTCAAGGGCAACCTGAACGAGCTCAAGGAGCTCAAGGCGAAGAACCCCGGCCTGAAGGTGCTGATCTCGCTGGGCGGCTGGACCGGCTCCAAGTACTTCTCCGACGCCGTGCTCACGGCCGAGTCCCGGGCCAGGCTGGCCGCGTCCTGCGTGGGCCTGTGGCTCAAGGGCGACCTGCCCGGCCTGCCCGCGGGCACCGGCGCGGGCGTCTTCGACGGCATCGACCTGGACTGGGAGTGGCCCGGCTCGGCCGGCAACGACGGCAACGTCATCCGCCCGGAGGACAGGCGGAACTTCACCCTGTTCGTCGCCGAGCTGCGCAGGCAGATGGACGCGTACGACCGGCGCGCGGAGCTGACCGCCTTCCTCCCCGCCGCCGCGGCCAAGATCGACGCCGGGTTCGAGGTCGCGAAGGTGTTCGGCCTGCTGGACTTCGCCACCGTCCAGGGCTACGACCTGCGCGGCCCGTGGGAGCCCCGCACCGCCCACCACGGCAACCTGCTGACCGACCGGCGCGACCCCAACGAGGTGCGCTACAGCGTGGACCAGACCGTGCGCGACTACGTGAACCGGGGCGCGCCCAAGCGCAAGATCGTCGTCGGCGTCCCGGGGTACGGGCAGGGCTGGACCGGGGTGCAGGGCGGCAACGGCCTCTACCGCCCGGCCACCGGCCCCGCGCAGGGAACGTGGGCCGCCGGGACCGAGGACTACAAGGTCCTGGTGGACAAGCCGGGCAAGCGGTACCGCGACCTGGTCACCGGCGCCATGTGGCTCTACGACGGCAACGACTTCTGGTCCTACGACGACCCGGCCGTGCTGCTGCAGAAGGCGGCCTACATCCGGCTCAAGGGCCTCGGCGGCTCCATGATGTGGTCGCTGGACCAGGACGACGCCAAGGCGTCCCTCTCCTCGGCCCTCTACAGCGTCCTGCGCTGACGCCGCACCGCGCCCACGGCGGGGCGGGCGGGCGCGCGCCAGGGGGGCGGCGCGCCCGCCCCCTTGCTACTTCTTGGCCTTCTCGGCGGCGGCGGCCGAATCGGTGGACAGGGCGGCCACGAACGCCTCCTGCGGCACCTCGACCCGGCCGACCATCTTCATCCGCTTCTTGCCTTCCTTCTGCTTCTCCAGCAGCTTGCGCTTACGGCTGATGTCACCGCCGTAGCACTTGGCGAGCACGTCCTTGCGCATGGCGCGGATGTTCTCCCTGGCGATCACGCGCGAGCCGATGGCCGCCTGGATCGGCACCTCGAACTGCTGCCGCGGGATCAGGTCCTTCAGCTTCTTGGCCATCTCGACGCCGTAGCCGTACGCCTTGTCCTTGTGCACGATGGCGCTGAACGCGTCGACCGGCTCGCCCTGGAGCAGGATGTCCACCTTGACCAGCTCGGACTCCTGCTCGCCCGAGGGTTCGTAGTCCAGCGAGGCGTAACCGCGGGTGCGGGACTTCAGCTGGTCGAAGAAGTCGAAGATGATCTCGGCGAGCGGCAGCGTGTACCGGATCTCGACGCGGTCCTCGGACAGGTAGTCCATGCCGAGCAGCGAGCCGCGCCGGCCCTGGCACAGCTCCATGATCGCGCCGATGTGGTCGGACGGCGCGAGGACCGTGCCCCGCACCACCGGCTCGAAGATCTTGTCGATCTTGCCGGCCGGGAACTCCGACGGGTTGGTGACGGTGAACTCCTTGCCGTCCTCCATCACCACCTGGTAGATCACGTTGGGCGCGGTGGAGATCAGCGAGAGGTTGAACTCCCGCTCCAGGCGCTCGCGCACGATCTCCATGTGCAGCAGGCCGAGGAAGCCGCAGCGGAACCCGAACCCGAGGGCCGCGGACGTCTCCGGCTCATAGACCAGGGCCGCGTCGTTGAGGCGGAGCTTGTCCAGCGCCTCACGAAGCTCGGGGTAGTCGTCGCCGTCGATCGGGTAGAGGCCGGAGTAGACCATCGGCTTGGGGTGCTCGTAGCCGCTGAGCATCTCGGCGGCCGGGCGGACGGCCGAGGTGACGGTGTCGCCGACCCGCGACTGCCGCACGTCCTTCACGCCGGTGATGAGGTAGCCCACCTCGCCGACGCCGAGCCCGGCGGCGGAGACCACCGGCTCGGGCGAGATGACGCCGATCTCCAGCGTCTCGTGCTGCGCCTGGGTGGACATCATGAGCAGTCGCTCGCGCTTGCCCAGGTGCCCGTCGACCACCCGGACGTACGTGACGACGCCGCGGTAGGTGTCGTACACCGAGTCGAAGATCAGCGCCCGCGCCGGCTTGTCGGCCGCGCCGACCGGGGCGGGGATCTCGGCCACCACCTTGTCCAGCAGCTCGCGCACGCCGACGCCGGTCTTGCCGGACACCCGCAGCACGTCCGACGGGTCGCAGCCGATCAGGCCGGCGAGCTCCTCGGCGTACTTCTCGGGCTGCGCGGCGGGCAGGTCGATCTTGTTGAGCACCGGGATGACATGCAGGTCCGCGTTCAGCGCCAGGTAGAGGTTGGCGAGGGTCTGCGCCTCGATGCCCTGGGCCGCGTCCACCAGCAGGATCGCGCCCTCGCACGCCTCCAGCGACCGGGACACCTCGTAGGAGAAGTCCACGTGCCCCGGCGTGTCGATCATGTTGAGCACGTGCTCGACGCCGTCGACCTGCCATGGGAGGCGGACGGCCTGTGATTTGATCGTGATGCCGCGCTCGCGCTCGATGTCCATCCGGTCGAGATACTGAGCCCGCATCTGACGGTCGTCGACGACGCCGGTGATCTGCAGCATGCGGTCGGCAAGCGTGGACTTGCCGTGGTCGATATGCGCGATGATGCAGAAGTTGCGGATCACCGTGGGATCGGTCTGGCCAGGCTGGGTGCGCACCGGGGTCCGTTTCGAGGTAAGGGGCGATCTGCGGCTGGCGTGACAGCCGACCTTCATGGTGACATGTCCAGGTGCTGACCCGGACCACCGCACGATTCGGCGTGCGCCTGCTCGTGCTGACGGCGGCAGTGTTGCTCGCCCTCGTCGGCGTCTTCGCCGCCGCGTTGCGGCTCCAGTTTACCGGGACGCCCGCCGTGTGGGCGAAGAGCAGTGGACATGACGCGCTGTGGCTAGGCCATATGTGGATCGACGGCCGCCGCACCGAGCGCGACGTCCGGGCGCTCGCCGTACGGCTGCGCGGCACCGGCATCCGGGACGTGTACGTCCACGCCGGCCCGTTCGAGAAGGACGGCACCCTCAAGCCAGACAAATATCCAAATGCACGAAATTTCTTGAAATGGTGGGATGAGGCGTTGCCTGATGTTCGGGTTTCCGCCTGGCTCGGGCAGAAGGTGGACGGTTATCTCGATCTGGACGATCCGGCGGCCAGGAAACGCGTGCTGGACGGCGTCCGCGACATCATGGCGGCCGGTTTCGACGGGGTGCACTACAACTTCGAGCCCATCGGGAACGGCGACACGGACTTCCTCGACCTGCTCACCCGTACCCGCGCGCTCCTGCACGGCAGGACGCTGTCCACCTCGACGCCGCAGATCGAGCCCTATCCGGGGATGCGGCCGCTCGCCCGCGGCGTCCTGGGCCGCGACAAGTACTGGTCCCGGGACTTCTTCCGCGAAGTGGCGGAACGCACCGATCAGGTGGCCGTCATGACGTATGACTCCGGTCTCCCGCTTTCCTGGCTTTACGGGGGGCATGTCGCCAGGCAGGCGGAGATCGCGCTGGAGACGGCCCCCGCGCGCACGACCGTGCTGGTCGGCGCGCCCGCCTACCACGACCACGCGGCTCCGTGGAACGACTCGGCCGAAAGCGTCGTGGTCGCCGCAGAGGGCGCGCGGCTCGCCCTCACCGGACACGCCGACCGGAAGGATCGTTTCGGCCTGGCGTTGTACGTCGACTTCGCCGCCACCGACGCCGACTGGGCCGAATACGAGGAGTTCTGGGTCCGGCCGGGCTAGACTGCCCACAGGGCTGACCTGTGGGCGCAGCCAGCTTCGATTTGAGCCAGGCACCCGATGATTGGTAGTCTGTTCAACTGCGTGTGGCGCGCCCTCTCAATCTTGCCCGCGCGCCCCATCCATCGACTTTCCAACCGAGGCTTCTTCGTGGCGAACATCAAGTCCCAGATCAAGCGCAACCGGCAGAACGAGAAGCGCCGGCTGCGTAACAAGTCTGTCAAGTCGTCCCTCAAGACGGCGATCCGCAAGTTCCGCGAGGCCGCCGAGCAGGGCAACGCCGACGAGGCCCTCGCGGCCATGCAGCGCGCTTCCCGCCAGCTGGACAAGGCCGCCAGCAAGGGCGTGATCCACAAGAACCAGGCTGCCAACCGCAAGTCGGCGATCGCCAAGCGCGCCGCCGCCCTGGCCGCCGCCAAGTAGTTCCGCTCTTCCAGCGCCGCATCCCATGAGTGGGAGGCGGCGTTCTGGTTTTTCCACAGGAAAATCCTCTTCAGCGACCGCCGTCCACAGCCCGGTATCGATCCTCCGCCGCCGTCCCGCGGAAGTGTCACGATTTCGATATCACGCGGGCGTCGCCGCCGGATATCGGCTCCATCACCGAGGAGCCGGGCTACTTGCCGCCGGACCACTGGTGACCAAGGGTGCATAACGTCGGCGGCCGGTTCGAGGAGGCGGGTTCATGCGGGGACGGGCACCGCTCATCCTTCGGCGCGCGTTCAATGAGCCGCTGCTGCTTCTCGCCGCCTTCGGCTCCATCCTGCTCGCCACGACCACGCTCGTCGCCCTCACGCTCTACGCCTCGACGATCGCCGACGTGGGAGTCCGCCGGGCGATGGCGACCGCCTCGGTGCACGACGTGTCGGCCACGGTGACCGCCCCGGTCACCGGGGAGGCGCTCCCCGCGCTCGACCGCGCCGTGCGGGAGGCGCTGACCCGCGCCTATCCGGGCGTCCCCACCGCCGTGACGCTGAGCTCCCGCTCCGACTCCTACGCCATGCCCGGCCAGGAGGACCGGGAGACCCCCGAGCTGACCAGGTTCGCCGTCCAGAGCGACCTCCAGCGGCAGGCCCGGCTCCAGTCCGGCGCCTGGCCCGCCGGGTCCCCTCCCGCCTCGCCCGGCGAGTCCCCCGGCGAGTCCTCCGCCGGCGGCGTGCTGGAGGCCGCGCTCTCCCAGCCTGCCGCGCGGGCCATGGGGCTGGCCGCGGGCAGCGAGATCACCGTCGTCGGCCGCCTCGACGACGACCCCGTCAAGGTCCGGATCACCGGCGTCTACACACTGGACGACCCGCTCTCCGACCGCTGGGCCGCCGACCCGCTGCTGACCCGGGGCGTGGAGACGAAGGGCTTCACGACCTACGGGCCGCTGATGGTGGGCGAGGCCGCCTTCCGCGCCCGTTTCGTCACCAACGTGCCCGTCACCTGGACCGCCGTCCCCGACCTGCGCACGCTCTCGCCGGAGCGGTTGCGCCCGCTCGCGGCGTCGGTCGCCGCGCTCACGACCGCCGTGCCCGAGCTGCCCGGCTGCGCCCAGTGCACGGTCGCCGGCGACCTGCCGGGGATGCTCGCCCGCCTCGGCACCGCGGGCCTGGTCGCCCGTTCCACCATGCTGGTGCCGGTCCTGCAACTGCTGCTCCTCGCCTCCTACGCCCTGACGCTCACCGCCAGGCTTCTCGCCGACCACCGGCGCATGGAGGTGGCCCTGCTGCGCTCACGCGGCGCAGGCAGCGTCAGGCTCGCCCTGCTCGCCGGGGGCGAGGCGCTGCTGGTGGCACTGCCCTGCGTGATCATCGCGCCGCTGCTGGCCGCGCCGCTGCTGCGCTTTGTGGGCTCCATCCCGTGGATCGCCGCCTCCGGCGTACGGCTAGCGCCCGGCGTCGGCGCGGCGAGCTTCCTCGTCGCGGCGGCGGTCGCGCTGGCCTGCGCCGTGCTGCTCGCGTTGCCCGCGCTGCGCGGCGCCCGCCTCAGCTATATGGAGGAGCAGTCGGCCCGCGGCCGCGGCGACCGCAGGGGGCTCTTCCAGCGGGCCGGCGCCGACGTGGCGCTGCTCGTGGTCGCCGCGCTGGCCATCTGGCAGCTCCAGCGGTACGGCGCGCCGGTCACCGCGACGGTGGGCGGCGACCTCGGGCTCGACCCGCTGATCATCACCGGCCCGGCGCTGGCGCTGCTGTGCGGCGGCGTGCTCGGCCTGCGCCTGGTGTCGCCGGTCAGCCGCCTGGCCGAGCGGTTCACGGCGAGACGGCCCTCGCTCGCGCCCGCGCTGGGCGCCTGGCAGGTCAGCCGCAGGCCGTTGCGCTACTCCGGGCCCGCGCTGCTGCTGATCATGGCCGTGGCGATCGGCGTGGTGTCGATGACCACCGCCGTGACCTGGCGTGGATCGCAGGACGACCAGGCCAGGCACCAGGCGGGGGCCGACCTGCGGGTCGCGGGCTCCACCGACGGGCAGGAGCTGGGCTCACTCGGCCGCGGCCCGGCCTACGTGGGGCTGCCGGGGGTCGAGTCGTTCAGCCCCGCCTACCACGGCGTCTCGGAGTTCGGCGGTGACGACGCCACGCTGCTCGCGCTCGACGCCGACCGGCTGGGCGCGCTGGTCAAGCTCCGCCCCGACCTCTCCGCCGAACCGCTGGGCACCCTGGCCCGCCGCCTGAGCGCCGCCCGGCCGCCGACGCGCGGGCTGCCGCTGCCGGGCGAGCCCCGGCGGCTCACCCTCGACCTGCGCCTGACCGCCGAGGGGGCGACCGGCGCGCCCGGCCGGATGCCGATCCACATGGTGGTCGTGGACGCGCTGGGCGTGCGCAAGGAGATACCGCTCGGGTCGCCGCGGTCCGGCGCGAGCGAGATGAGCGTGGACCTCTCGGCCCTCGCGGGGCGGTCGGGCCGGCTCGCCTATCCGCTGGCGGTGAGCGCGTTCTCCGCCGACGTGGCCGCGCCGCCGGGCGGTGGCCTCCGTCTCACCGTGGAGCGCGTCCGCACCGATGACGGCACCCTGGTCCCCATGCCGGCGGGCGTCCGCTGGGCGCAGCCGCCGTCCGCCGCCGGCGCGCCGCGGGTGACGGTGGGCGGGGACGGCGCGCTGTTCGGCCTGGAGGTCACGGCCCCGCAGACTCGGGATGGCCGCGCCGACCCTCGGCGGGTGACCTTCCTCGCGGTCCCCGCGGAGACGAGCGACGCCGACCTGTTCGGCGAGCGGGCCCTGGCCGCGCCGCTGCCCGTGGTGGTCACCGGTGAGCTGGCCGCCGCCGAGAAGCTCGTCACCGGCCAGACCGCCACGGTGACGCTGGACCAGACGCCCGTGCCGATCTCGGTCGCCGGGGTCGTCGGCGCGCTGCCCGGCACGCCCGCCGACCGGCCGGCCCTGCTGGTCGACTGGGAGACCCTCCAGGCGCGGGACCTCGCGGCCGGCAGGGCGCCGCGGCCGGCCACGGAGTGGTGGCTCGGCCTGCGCGGCGGCGAGAGCGCCGCCGCGGTCGCGGAGCTGGGGCGGCACCCCGAGTGGGACCAGAGCGTCGTCGACCTCGCCAGCCTCACCCGTCAGTTGCGCGACGACCCGCTGGCGAGCGGCCTCCAGGGGGCGCTGATCCTCGGATTCGTAGCGGCGCTGATCTTCGCCCTGCTGGGGTTCCTGGTCAACGCGGCGGTGGCGGCCAGGGAGCGGGCGGCGGAGTTCGCCGTCCTCCGGGCACTGGGTATGAGCGCCCGGCAGGTTCTCGGGATGCTCGCGGTCGAGCAGGCGTTCCTGATCGGCCTGTCGCTGGCCGCCGGGACCGCGCTGGCCGTCGTGGTGGCCCGCCTCGTGGTGCCGCACATCGTGCTCACCGGCCAGGCGACCACGGTGACCCCGGCGGTGCTGCTCGACATCCCGTGGCTCGCCACCGCCGGTCTGCTGGCCGTGGTCGCCCTGCTGCTGTTCGCCATCGTCGCCGCTCTCGCCCGCACGCTGCGCGGCACAGGCCCAGGCGGCACCCTACGCATCGGGGAGGACGCATGACCCCCCACCCGACCGCCTCGGCAGCCCTCGGGAGCCACCCCCGATCACCCCACCACCCGGCGAACATCCCACTAGCCACCGACCGTGAAAGGCGGGAGGCCAGTCGCGACACGCGGGCCAGCGACCGTGGAACGCGGGAGGCGGGTCGCGACACGCGGGCCGGCGGTCGCCAGACGTGGGAGGCCGGTAGCGGAAGGCGGGAGGCCAGTTGCGACACGCGGGCCGCCGACCGTAAAAGGCGGGAGGTCGGTCGTGACACGCGGGCCGGCGGTTGCCAGACGTGGGAGGCCCGTTGTGGGAGGCGGGAGCGTGTGGTGGGCGTCTGCACGCCGAGGAGGCGGCGGTGAGCGTTTTCACGCTGGTGCGGGCGCACCGGGGGGCCTCCGCCGTGCTCGCGGCGCTGGTGTTCAGCGCCGCCCTGCTCGTCTCCGCCGTGCCGCGGGCCATGCAGGCCGCCTACGACGACGCGTTGCACCGTTCGATGGCCGAGGCGTCCGTCAGCCAGACCGACCTGCTGGTGACGGTGCCGAGCAACGCGATGCACCTTGCCCGGCAGGAGGACTTCACCGAGCGGAGCGCCCGGTGGCAGCGGCTGCTGCCGGCCGAGCTGGCCGCGGTGGCCGACCGCGGCCCCGCCTCGCGCGCGCATGCCGGCGCCAAGACCTACGACACGCCCGTGGGCGGCCGCGTCGGCCCCGGTTACCGCAACCACCAGTACGTCAACGTCGCCTGGCTGTCCGGCGCCGACCGCCGCGTGCGTTACGTCGAAGGGACGCCGCCCGGCCCGCCAGGCACCCTGACCGTGCCGGGCCGCCCGGAGTTCCGCGAGATCCCCCGGGTGGACCTCGCCCTGACCAGGGAGGCGGCCCGGAAGCTGGACACGCCGGTGGGCACCGTGCTGCTCCTCGGCAACAGCGACACCATCGCCGCCCGGATCACCGGGTTGTTCGAGCCGGTCGACCCGGCCGACGGCTTCTGGCTGCACAACTCCGACGTGCTGAACGTCGTGGCCGAGCGGATCCCCGGCGGCGACGGCGACGAGACGCACGCCACCGGCCTGACCCACGCCGGGAGCCTGAGCGTCCTGAAGGGCTACGAGCGCGACCTGTCGTACTTCTGGGTCCTCCCCGTGCGACAGAGCGCGGTGACCGCACGCAACGCGCGAAGCCTGATCGGGGCGGTCGCCGATTACAAGGGCGTGATCGCCGGCGACCGCACGGACGCCGATTCCCCGGCCGGGCGCACCGGGGTGACGCCGCCCTACACCGCGCGGACCGGCCTGGACACCGTGCTGTCGGACCATCTGCGGCGGCAGAGCAGCGCGGAGGCGTTGCTGCTGCTCATCCTGGGCGGGCTCGCCGGAGTGGCGCTGGGCGTGATCGCGCTCGCCGTCCAGTTGCTGACCGGGCGGGCGCGGCCGGCCCTCGGGCTGATGCGGGCCCGGGGCGGCTCGCTGCGCCAGGTCGTCGCGGCCGGCGTCTGGCCGGTCGTCCTGGTGGCCGCGCCCTCGGCGCTTCTCGGCTTCGCGGCGGCGGCCCTGGTCCCCGGCGCCGCCACCCCGGTCGTCTACGCCGGGCCGCCCGCGATCGTGGCGGCCGCGGCCGGGTTCGCGGCCGTGCGGATCGCCGTCGAGCATCGCCGGCCTCTGCGTGACGGCCGCACCGACGTCGTGGCCCGCCGTCCCTCGCCGCGCCGGGTCACGCTGGAGGTCATCGTCGTCGTCCTGGCGCTCGCCGGGGCTTACCTGCTCCGCGCCCGCGGTCTGACCACCGGTGTCTCCGAGCAGGGCACCGATCCCTACCTGATGCTGGTACCGGTCGCCCTCACGGTGGCCTGCGCGCTGGTCACGCTGCGCCTGTACCCGTATCCGCTGCGGCTGATCGCCCGGCTGGCCACCCGGGGGCGCGGCGCGGTGCCGTTCCTGGGGCTCACGCTCACCGCGCGGGCCGGGGTCCAGTCGGCGCTGCCGGTGCTGATCCTGCTGCCCGCGCTGACCGTGTCGGTCTTCGCGGCGGTGGTCTCCGGCGGCCTCGACGCCACCCAGCGCGACGCGGCGTGGCAACGGGCCGGGGCGGACGCGCGCGTCGAGAGCGCGGTGGAGATCCCGCAGGCGGCGATCGAGCGGGTCCGGAAAGTGCCGGGGGTGCGGGCGGTGGTGCCCGCGTCGCGCGGGAGGGTCCAGATCGGCGGCGGCGGCAGGTACGGCACAGCGCTGGCGGTCGACCTGGCCGCCTACCGCTCGGCCCTGGCCGGCACCCCGCTGGCCGTGCCCGGCCCACCGGCCGACGTCCCGGCTCCGCAGGTCCCGGCCCTGGTCAGCCCCGACCTGGCCGGAAACGAGCGGTTGCAGATCGGCTGGCAGACCAGGATCACGCTGGTGCCCCGGGGCACCGTCGTGGCGCTGCCCGCCCTCGGCCGGGAGCTGCGGGACACCGTCGTCGTCCCGCTCGACGCCAACGAGCGCGCGGGCAGCCGCACGGTGGTCAACATGCTGATCGTCCAGGGGGCCGGGCTCGACGCCGAGCGGTTGCGGGCGGCGCTCGCCCTGCCCTCGCCGCCGACGGTCACCACGTTCGACGCCGAGCTGGCCGAGATCACCGCCATCCCGCTGGTCGGCGCGATCCGGACGACCCTGCTGGTGGTGACCGCCGCGCTGGGCTGCTACGCGCTCGCCGCGGTGAGCGTCGCGCTGGTGATCGGCGGCGCGGAGCGCGGCACGGCGCTGTCCTACCTGCGCACCCTGGGGCTGTCCGAGCGGCAGGCGCGGGCGGTCACCGTGCTGGAGGTCGCGCCGGTGATCGTGCTCCCGTCGCTGGCGGGGCTGCTCCTCGGGCTGAGCCTGCCCGCGCTGCTCGGCCCCGGCATCGATCTGAGCGTCTACACGGGCGAGGTGGCCGTGGGCGGCTATCCCCTCGACCTCGTCACCCCGACGCTGCTCGCCGCCGGCCTGACGGTGGTGGCGGTGCTCGGCGCGTTCACGCACGCCGCCGTCACCCGGCGGCGATCCCTCGGCTCCGTTCTGCGAGTAGGTGATTGACGGACATGGACACTCCGACGCTCTCCGAGCTGGAGGCGCAGGCCGTACGCGAGAGGCCGGTCTTCGGCGAGGGCGCGCACATCCTGTGCGACAACCTGGTGCGGATCTTCAAGACCGAGGGCGTCGAGGTGGTCGCCCTCCAGGGACTGGACCTGCTCATCGAGAAGGGCGAGCTGATCGCCATGGTGGGCGCGTCCGGTTCCGGTAAGTCGACGCTGCTCAACGTGCTGTCCGGGCTCGACGTGCCGACGGCCGGCGTGGCGCGGGTGGCCGGGGTCGACCTGCTCTCCATGACGGCCAAGGACCGGCTCCGCTACCGCAGGGAGACTGTCGGCTTCATCTGGCAGCAGACCGCGCGCAACCTGATCCCCTACCTGACGGCCCGGGAGAACGTGTCGCTCCCCATGCGCCTGGCGGGCAACCGCGCCCCGAGGTCGCGGGCCGACGAGCTGCTGGAGTTGCTGGAGGTGTCCTACTGCGCCGACCGCCGCCCAGGGGAGATGTCCGGCGGCGAGCAGCAGCGGGTGGCCATCGCCGTCGCGCTCGCCAACTCGCCGGAGGTCGTCCTGGCCGACGAGCCCACGGGCGAGCTCGACAGCGAGTCCTCCGAGGAGGTCTTCGCCGCGTTGCGCAAGGCCAACAGGGAGCTGGGGGTCACCGCCGTGATCGTCACCCATGACGAGCTGGTCTCCGAGCGGGTGGACCGCACCATCGGCATCCGCGACGGCCGGACCAGCAGCGAGACCCTGCGCCGCACGTCCGAGGACGGCGGAACGGTCGCACGCGAGTACGCCGTGCTGGACCGGGTGGGCCGCCTCCAACTGCCACGCGACTTCATGAGCTCGCTCAACATGGAGCGCCGGGTCCGCCTGGAACTGGAACACGACCACATCGGCGTATGGCCGGAGGGCTCAAACGACGAGCCATCAGAGGACGGACGATGAGCCAGGCGGGGCCGATGGGGGCGTTGGGTCGATGATGGCCTCGGGTTCGGTAGGGGCTGTCGGTCCGGTAGAGGGGGCGGATTCGGCTGGGGCGCTGGGTTCGTTTGGGGCGATTGGAACTGCATGGGGCGCAAGTTCTGTAAGCGCCCCACGTCCTGCAAGGTCCGTAGGTTCTACCAAGGCCGCAGGTTGGGCGGCGATGGCCGGTTCGGCGGAAGCCGCACGTCGGCGGGGGGCGGCGGGTTTGGCAGGGGTGAGTACTTCCGCTGAGGCCTCACGCCCAGCGGAGGTGGCCAGTGCGGCGGAGGCCTCACGCTCGGCGGAGGTGACTGGTTGGGCGGAGGCCGCATGTTCTGTGGGGGCGGCCGGTTTGGTAGGGGTGAGTGCTTCGGCAGAGCCCGCACGCTCAGCCGAGCTGGCCGGCGCAGCGGAGGCCTCACGATCGGCGGGCGCGGCTGGTTTGGCGGAGGCCGCATGTTCGGCGGGGGTGGCGGGTTCGGTGATGTGGGTGGCGAGGGTTCGGAGGGGTGGGCTATGAGTGAGCCGTTGGTTGTCGTTGAGGGGCTGCGGAAGGTTTACCGGTCCGGGCCGAAGGAGGTGGTGGCGCTCAAGGAGGTCTCGTTCGAGGCGCGGCCGGGTGAGCTGATCGCGATCCGCGGGCGTTCGGGTTCGGGGAAGACCACGCTGCTCAACCAGATCGGCGGGCTGGACCGGCCGGATGCCGGGCGGGTCGTCGTGGCCGGGCAGGAGGTCACCGCGCTGCCCGAGGACGGGCTGCTGGCGCTGCGCCGGGACGTTGTGGGATTCGTGTTCCAGTCCTTCGGCCTGATTCCGGTGCTGTCCGCGGCCGAGAACGTCGGGGTCCCCATGCGGCTGGCCCGGGTACCCGCCGCCGAGCGCGACGATCGTGCGCGGACACTACTGTCTCTTGTCGGCCTGGACCGCCAGGCGGCTCAGCGTCCGTACGAGCTGTCCGGCGGGCAACGGCAGCGGGTCGCCATCGCCCGCGCCCTCGCCAACCGCCCCCGCCTGCTCATCGCCGACGAGCCCACCGGCCAACTCGACTCCCAGACCGGCCGCCAGATCATGCAACTGATCCGCACCCTGGTCCACAACGATGGCCTGACCGCCCTGGTGGCCACCCACGACCCCACCCTGATCACCCTCGCCGACCAGGTCCTGCACATCCACGACGGCACCCTCACCCCCTCCTCCACTCTGGACAGCCCCCAGCAGACAACCGCCCAGGGCGCACGTTGAGGACGTGGGATGTGGTCGTGCTGAGGGAGTTCAGGGGTGGGTGGGGGTGGTCTTGAGGGCGTAGCCGAAGTAGGTGACCTGGGGGCTGGCGTTGGGGGCTAGTTCGAAGCTGACCATCGGGGGGATCTGCTCGTCGGTGATCTCGCCGCGGCGGCGGGCGATGGCGGCCTTGACGAGGTTGCGCGGGTCGTCGGGCTTGAAGCCGCAGATGTCCTCGTTGCGGAGACCGTGCCGGTTGAGCTCGGCCGCGAGTTCGGCCGGCGGGCGCAGCCGTGCGGCGGCGTAGCGTCCGGCCGGCATGATGCGGGTCATGGGCAGCGCCTGGAACGCGCCGAGGTAGATCAGGCGGGACACCACGGTCCTGTTGACGGTGTCGTAGAGGAGCAGGCCGCCGGGCTTGAGGACCCGGCCGGCCTGCTTGACCACGCGGCCGAGGGCCGGGGTGATCTCGAAGGTGTCGGCGTAATAGGCGACGTCGAACGATTCGTCGTCGAAGCCCGGGGCCTCGGCGGGCGCGGTCTCGTACACGATGCCGGGGTACTCGCGCTCGTTCGCCTCGCGGGCCAGCGCGGTGGCCGTGGCGGACGGGTCCACGGCGACGACGTCGAAGCCCAGCCGGGCCAGGCCCGCGGCCAGCAGACCGCGACCGCTTCCCACCACCAGGGCCCGCCGCCCGGTCGCGTCCAGGCCGAGCCGCCGCAACACACCCGTCACGTACTCGATCCGTACGTCCTGGAAGGCGACGGCCCTGATCTGCCGTCCGTCCACTGCACCCGGTAACCGTGAGTCCAGTTCGATATGCGGGGTGACCGCCATCGTCCCCTCCTCCGTTTGGAGTTTCCTCAGGGAACCTAACATGCAAGAAGTTCCCTCAGGGAACCTGGATACAATCGACGGGTGACCAGAACCTCGCTCGCGGACGTGGCCTGCTCGATCGCCCGCGCCACCGATCTGTTCGGGGACGCGTGGACCGCGTTGATCATGCGTGACGTGTTGTGCGGGATCACCCGGTTCGACGACCTGGCCAACGATCTCGGGATTTCGCGCAAGATCCTGGCGGCACGGCTGGCCCGGCTGGTCGAGGAGGGCGTTCTCGCCCGCGAGCGGTACCAGGAGCACCCGCCCCGCGAGCACTACCAGGCGACGGAAAAAGGCAAGGAGCTCTACCCCGTGCTCCTCGCCCTGATGAACTGGGGCGACCGCTGGTACGCGGGCCCGGCCGGGCCGCCCGCCCGGATCCATCATCTGACCTGCGATCAGGACACCACGCCCGTGGCCACCTGCGCCCACTGCGGCGGTCCCCTCACCGTGGACAACACCACCCAGCTCCCCGGCCCCGGCGGTCGCATCGGCCCCGGCACCCACGTCCTCGGCCCGCTCATCGCCTCCCGCCACCAGAGGAGACCCTCCGCATCGGCGTGAACGACCCCGAGCACGCCGAACACCGCCGCGGCCGGTCGTGGGCGATGACGGGTGGGGGTCAGCGGCCGGTGCGGCTGGCCACGATGGTCTAGACGGCCTGTTACAGGGCGTGAGCGATGACAGGTGGGGGTCAGCGGCCGGTGCGGCTGGCCACGATGGTTTGGACGGCGTGTTCCAGGGCGTAGGCGGGGTCGGCGCCGCCGCCCTTGACCTGTTCGTCGGCGACGGCGACGGCCTGGATGGCGCGCGCGATGCCCGTCGGGCCCCAGCCGTTGAGCTGGCGTTTCACCCGGTCGACCTTCCAGGGCGGCATGCCGAGCTGACCGGCGAGCTGACCGCCGCGTACGTTTCTGGGGGCCCCGCCCACCTTCGCGAGCGACCTCAGCCCGCCCGCAAGCGCGCTGACCAGGAGCACCGGGGCCACGCCTGTGGACAGCGCCCACCGTAGTTGCTCCAGCGCGTCGGCCAGGCGGCCTTCGACGGCGGCGTCGGCCACGGTGAAACCGCTGACCTCGGCGCGGCCGCGGTGGTATCGCGCGACATCCGCCGCGCCGATGCCCTTCTTGTCGGTGGGCGTGTCGAAGACGAGCTGGCCGCACGCCGCGGCCAGCTCGCGCAGGTCGCTCCCGACCGCGTCGAGCAGGGCCTGCGCCGCGTCCGGCGCGATCGTACGGCCGGCCCGCTTGATCTCCGTCTTGATGAAGTCGAGCCGCTCCCCCGGCTTGGTCATCTTGGACACGGTGACGACGTGCGCGCCGGCCTTCTTCACCCCGTCCACCAGGGCCTTGCCCTTGACGCCTCCGGGATGGAGGAGGACCAGCCATATGTCCTCGGACGGGCGGGCGGCGTAGGCGACGACCTCGGCGATCACGTCCTTCGTGAGGTCCTGGGCCGACCTGATCACCACCACGGATCTATCGCCGAAGAGCGAGGGCGAGGCCAGTCTGGTCAGCTCTCCGTGCTCGACCTTGGAACCGCTCAGGTCGTGGGCCTCCGTGCCGGGCTCGGCCTCCCGCGCGGCGGCCACCACCGCGTTCGCGGCCCGCTCCGCGAGCAGCTCCTCGTCGCCGATCACCAGGGTCACGGGTGCGGGTGTCGTCGCCATGCGCAGAGCATGCCACGCCGACCCCCCGGACCGTGAACCCGACCGACGGGCCCGGCTCAGCGTCCCAGGGTGCTCACGCCCCACAGCTCGGCGATGCGCCCCTCGCGCACGCGGAAGATCTCCAGCATGGTGGGCGGCTCTCCGGTGGCCGCCGCAGTCCCGTGGAGGGTCGTCCGCACGGCGGCCCTGTCGCCGTCGGCGAGCATGTCCTGAACGGTGACCCGGATGCCGGGGAAGGCGGCGAAGAGCTTGGCCCAGGCGCCGGTCACGGCCTCGACGCCGGTGGTGCCGAGCGGGTGGCTGACGAATCCCGGCGACAGGATCGTCTCCAGGGCCGCGAGGTCGCGGGCGTTGAACGCCTCGTACATGCGGTGACCCACGGCCTTCGGATCCTCCGTCATCTCAACCGTTCCCTTCCTGTGTTTCGGCGGCGATGCGGTCCGCATTGGAGCTCAGCCGCTCCAGCGCGCGCAGCACGGCCTCCCGCTCTTCGGGGGTGACGCCGTCGAGGAGCCGTACCTGGTAGTCCTGGTGCCTGCGGGCGAGGTCGGCGGCCACCCGCTCGCCGACGGGCGTGAGACGGGCCAGCGTGTAGCGGTTGTCGCCCGGGTCGACGCGCCGGGTGAGCATCCCCTCGGCCTCGAACTCCTTGACGAGGCGGGTCACGCTCGCCCCGTCCAGCGCCAGGAGGCGCCGCAGCTCGCTGTGACTGGTCTCGCCCGTCCGCCACAGCCGCATCAGCACCATGAGACGCGGCCCGCTCATCCCCACGTGCCGCGCGAACGCCTGACGGATCTTCGCGTACCCGGAGCCCAGCCCGGCGAAGAACCTGTCCTCCGAGGTCTCCACATATCCTCCCAACGGCTGATAGTTGATATCACTAACTATTGAGCAAATCAAGAGTTGGCCAGATCATGGACCGTTCCGCGGGTGAGGATCGCGAGCCCGTCGCCCTCGTCGACGACGGCGATGTCGCCCAGCAGGTCGGTGCGGTGGATCCGGGTGCCCTGGAGGCCGAGCCGGGCGAGCGTGACGGGGGCGGGGTGGCCGTAGTCGTTGCCGGCTCCGACGCTGATCAGTGCCGCGCGGGCCCCGGTGGCCGCCAGGAAGGCGGGATCCTGCCGGGCCGCGCCGTGGTGCGGCACCTTGAGGACGTCGACCCGGGGGACGCCGCGGCGCACCAGCTCCGCCTGGGTCTCGGTCTCGATGTCGCCGCTCAGGAGCGCCGAACCGGACGCCCAGCGCACGTGCACGACGACGCTCCCGTTGTTCGCCTGGGCGCCCTCCCCGGCTCCGGCGGGCACGGCGTCGCCGTACGGGGCCAGGACCGTGATGTCGGAGGGACCGAAGCGCCAGCGGGTACCCGCCGTCACCGGGGTCACTGGCACGCCGCGCCTGGCGAGGTCCGCGTACAGCCTCCCCTCCGCAGTGCCGGAAGCGGGCAGGCTCCCGCTCGCCATACCGGAAGCGGACAGGCTCGGGTCTGTGGTGCCGGAAACGGGCAGGCTCGGGTCTGTGGTGCCGGAAACGGGCAGGCTCGGGTCTGTGGTGCCGGAAGCGGGCAGGCTCGGGTCTGTGGTGCCGGAAGCGGGCAGGTTCCCCTCCGGGGTGCCGGGGGCGGGGTGGCCGACGGCCGCCGCGTGGACGGTTCGGCCGCGTAGGACGCCCGCCAGCCCTCCCACATGGTCGGCATGCGGATGGGTGAGGATGAGCAGCGGGATCTCCTGGACGCCGAGGTCGCGCAGGCAGCGGTCCACCAGCAAGGGATCGGCCCCGGCGTCCACCACGACGCCCCGGCCCGGACCGGCGGCGACCACGAGCGCGTCGCCCTGCCCGACGTCGCAGGCGACGAGCAGCCAGCGGCCGGGCGGCCACGACGAGACCGCCGGGCCGAGGGCGAAGACGGCCACGAGGGCCCCGCAGGCCAGGGCCGGACCGAGGCGGCGGCCGACGGGATGGCGCAGCACGGCGACCAGGAGCGCGACCGCCACGGCGAGCAGGGCCAGGCCCGCCAGGCCGCCGGGCCAAGGCACGGACGCCGCCGGTTGTGCGGCGGCTCGCGATGCCACCCAGATGATCCACCCGGTGGCGAGCCCGGCCGGGCGGACGAGGAGCCGGGCCGCCTCCAGGTGGACCGGGGCGAGCAGCGTGGCGGCGAAGCCCAGCAGGGTCGCGGGGGCGACGGCGGGACCCGCGAGCAGGTTGGCTGGGACCGCCACCGGCGAGAGCTGCCCGGCCAGCAGCACCAGCACCGGCGTGACGGCCGCCTGAGCGGCGAGCGGGATGGTGATGACCTCGGCCAGCCAGCGGGGCAGCCGCACGGCCATCCGGTCCCGCCAGCGCGGCGCCAGCAGCAGGATCCCGCCGGTGGCGCATACGGACAGGGCGAAGCCGTACGAACGGGCCAGGGCGGGATCGAAGAGGACCAGCCCGAGCACCGTGACCGACAGGGCCGCCACGCCGTCCCTGGAGCGGCCGGTGCCGAGCGCGACCGCCGCGACCAGGCCCATGAACAGCGCCCGCAGCACGCTCGGCGAGGGCCTCGCGACGACGGCGAAGGCGACCATCGCGACCGCCGCGAGCGCGGCCCTGACGGCCAGCGGCATCCCGCCGAGGCGGCCGAGCGCCAGGGCGGCGCCCGCGACGATCGACAGATTGGTGCCGCTGACCGCGGTCAAATGCGCCAGGCCCGCGGTGCGGAAGTCGGCCCTGACGTGCTCGTCCATCCGGGAGACGTCGCCGACGACGAGGCCGGGGAGCAGCCCGCGCTGGTCCGGCGGCAGCACGTCGGACGCCGAGCGCAGCCCGGCGCGGAGCACGCCCGCCGCCCGCTGGATCGCGCTGGGCAGGGTGAGCGTCTCCGGTGTGCCGCGCACGAGCAGCACTCCGGCGAGCAGCTCGCCCTCCTCAGCCGGGGCCAGCCGTCCGCTCACCTTGAGACGCTGGCTGGGCAGCAGCCCCCGCCAGGCGCCTCCCGAGGCGAACACGAGCACCGGGGCGCGCACCGCGTACCTCGCCCCGGCGGTCTCCAGCGCCTCGATCCTGGCGTCGGCGACCACGCTCTCCCCGCGGAACCCGGTGCCCTTCGGCGGCAGCACCCGTGGATCGCCGGTGAGCACGATCTCGGCGCTCACCGGCCGGTTGGCGCGCGCCGCGTCGGCGACCGGCCCGGTGCCGACGGCGTGCACCCGGAACGCCACCGACGCGGCCGCGGCCGCCGCGCACGCCAGCACCGCAGCGCCCACCCGCAGCCACCCGCCGCCCACGCCCGGTCCGCACCCCCTCAAAGCCCCCAGGCCCGACAGCCCACCCAGCCGCCTCGAAACCCCCAGACCCGACAGCGCGCCCAATCGCCTCCAAGTCCCCCGGCCCGGCGGCGCGCCCGGACGCCTCGACGCCCTCCCACCGGGCCGCGACGGCGCTCCCCCGCCAGGCGGCCCCGAGGCTCCCCGCCGCCCGCCGAGCCGCTCGGACGCCAGGAGCGCGCCCGCTCCCAGCGCGCAGAGTCCCGCCACGACCGCCCCGGTGGCCGCGGAGCAGCCGAGCAGCACCAGGGCGCTCCCCCACGCTGCCAGCGCGGGCGGCAGGAGATGCGGCGCGTGACCGAGGGGCCCTCCCTCCACGGGGGACGCCCGGCCCGCTCCGGCGGTCACACCCGGACCTTGTCTTTGATGTCGGCGTATTTGCTGTCGCCGATGCCGGAGACGTCGTTGAGCTGCTCCACGCTGCGGAAGCCGCCGTTGGCCTCGCGGTAGTCGAGGATGCGGCGGGCGAGGACCTCTCCGACGCCGGGGAGCAGGTCCAGTTGCTCGACGGTCGCGGTGTTGAGGTCCACCACGGCGCCGGTCATGGGGTCGGCCAGGGGCGGAGGAGAACCGCCACCCGGGGCGCCGACGACGATCTGCTCGCCGTCGATCAGCCGGCGGGCCAGGTTGAGCGTGCCGGTCGCCGCGGCCTTCTTCGCGCCGCCGGCCGCCGCGATCGCGTCCTTGACCCTGGCCCCGCCGGGCAAGGTGACCACGCCGGGCCGCCGGACCTTCCCCGCCACGTGCACGGTGACCTCCGGAGAGGGGGAGGCCGAGGGCCGGGCGACGACGGGCGGGGCGGCCGGCGGCGGAGGCAGCGGCTCGGCGACCGGCTGGGCGCGCCAGGCGTAGAGCCCGCCCACCGCGGCCGCCAGCACCCCGATCGCGACGAGGACCTTCAGCCGCGGCCCGCCGGGATCCGCGTCGGCGACCAGGCGGCGCAACCCCGCCAGGGACGGCCGGGACCCCGGGGGCGCCAGGGCACGGCCGCCGGGCCGGTCGTCCTCCTCGAAGGGGCGCGCTGGAGACGGGTGCCCGCGCAGCGCGCGCAGCCTCGCCTCGGCTGTCGCGCGCTCGTCGGCCCGCTGGTCGGTTCGCACGCGCGCAGGCTATGGCGGCGGCGATCCCCCCGAACGCCCCGAACGCCGTTCTGTGGACAGCACGCTATCCCCGAGAACGACCCGAGAACGCCCCGAGAACGACCCGTGGACGCCCCGGGGACGACCCGAGAACGCCCCGGGGACGGCGCTATCCCCGGGGGCGGCGGGCGAAGTACACCAGGGCGGGCGGCAGGTTGAGCCACACCGTGCGGCTCAGCACGACCTCCTCGAAGGTCCTGCGCAGGTCGAGCAGATACCGCTGCGCGGGCGGAGCCCACCGGGTCCAGCAGTAGGCGAACTGCGTGAAGACCCCGTGGCCGGACAGCGACCCGGCCACCAGGGGCAGCAGCGGCCGCTTCCCGTTCGGCTGGTAGGCCACCCAGGGGAGGCCGCTGACCACGAGATCGGCGGACAGGCCGCGCTCGGCCAGCAGCTCCGGCAGCCGGGCCGCGTCCGCGTGCACGACCTCGACGCCGGGGAAGCGGCGGCTGAGCGGCCCGGCGAGACGCGGGTTGAGTTCGATGGCCAGGTGGTGGCCGCGCCCGCCCAGGCGCTCCTGGATGCCACGGGTGAAGGCTCCGGTGCCCGGTCCCAGCTCCACCACGGTCGGCTGGCCGCTCTCGGGGATCGGCACGACCATCTGGTCGGCGAGCCACCGCGAGCTCGGCGCCACGGTGGCGGTCAGCAACGGGGCCCGCAGGAACTCGCGCAGCAGCGAGGTATCGCCGCCAGTCGGCATCACGGCACATGCTCCCAGGTCGTGGTCCGGCTACCGGGGCTCATGATGCCAACGGGCCGCCGATCAGGGGCACCTCGCCGGAATGAACAGCGAGCGACATCTTCCGCCGATATGCCCCGGACTCACTGAACCGGGACGCCGCCGCTCCAGACGCGGCGGGGCTTGAGACCGAACGCCCAGGCGAAGGCGCCCTCGTGGTCGGCGTCCCACTGGACGATGTCGGCGAGGCGGCCGGGGGCGAGCACGCCGCGGTCGGGGGCGCGCAGCACGGTCGCGCCGCCCAGGGTGGCGGCACGCAGGGCGTCGCCCACGCTCATGCCGAAGGCGGCGACGGCGAGGCTGATCACCAGGGACATCGAGGTGATGCCGCAGTGGCCGGGGTTGTGGTCGCTGCCGAGCGCGATCGGCACGCCCTGGCTGATCATGCGGCGGACCGGCGGCAGGTTGTCGTCCTGCAGCGCGGTGCTGGGGCAGACGACCGCGGGCACGCCGTACCGGGACAGGACCGCGATGTCCTCGTCGGAGACGTGGTGCAGCAGGTCGGCGGAGGCGCAGCCCAGCTCGGCGGCGAGCTGTACGGCGCCGCGGCGGCTGTGGGCGCCGGCGTGGATGCGCGGCAGCAGGCCGACGTTGCGCCCGGAGGAGAGCACCCAGCGGGCCTCCTCGGTGGTGAAGTGACCCTCGTCGCAGTAGACGTCGACGCTGTCGGCGCCGGCCGCCGCGGCGTCGCCGCACCAGGAGCCGACCGCCTCCACGTAGTCGCGCTGACGGCCGAAGTACTCGGGCGGCACGACGTGCGCGGCCAGGAAGGTCACGTGCACCCGCGGCATCATCGGCTCTTTCTCGAGCTCGCGCAGCAGGCGGATGTCGGCGAGCTCGCCGTCGCGGGTGAGGTGGTAGCCGGTCTTGGCCTCGACGGTGGTGGTGCCGCTCAGCAGCCATTCGCGCAGGCGCTCGCGGACGCCGTTGCACAGGGTCCACGGGTCGGTGCCGCGGGTGACGGTCACGGTCGAGCCGATGCCGCCGCCGGCCGCGGTGATCGCGCTGGGCGAGGAGCCGCCGGTGCGCATGGCCATCTCGGCGTAGCGGTTGCCGGCGTAGACCGGATGGGTATGGGCGTCGATCAGGCCGGGCGTGACGAGCGCGCCGCCGAGGTTCTCCACATGATCCACGTCGACGATGTCGTCGACGACACCGGGGACGCTCTGCGGCAGGTCGGCCGCACGGCCCACCCACGCGATCCGATCGTTGTGCACGAGGATCGCCGCGTTGCTGCACACGTCGTTGCCGGTCCACAGCCGGCCGATGTTGGTCAGCAGCCGCACGGTCATCGCATCACCGGTCCCGGGGAGAGCAGGCCAGGCTCGCGCGGGCGCTGGCGCCCACGGGGTCCGCTGGCAGTCCGGACGACATCGGGGGTCTCCTGCTTCTCATCCGCAAGTGTTGTGCGGTGACCGTATCGCCGAGATCATGATCTGGCGATTTCAGTTCAGTTACGTTATTTCACAGGTCGGCTTGCTGTACAGGGGTATTGGGGAAGAACGTCGGTCTCTCGCCGGGCGCCCAGGCCGGCAGATCGGCCTTCCCGTCCTCCTCGCCAAGCCGTTCGCGCACCTCAGGGCATATCACATCCGGCAAGCACCACGACTCACAGCAAGCGTCATGCGAAACCTGCATCAGAATGGGGTCGCGAGGCTTGAGCAATAGTAGCAATCCCCGGCATGTACGACCACCGTCGCATTTGCCGCCCAGCGCGAAGTTTCCGGCGCACGGGAAGGGCCGCCGGTGTCGTACGGCACCGGCGGCCCGCCCGTCGCGATCCGGGGCTAGGAGACCGTCTCGATCGGCTTGGCGAACCGGTCGAGGTCGCCGAACAGGCTGGACAGCACACGCGCGTGCAGCACGGTGCCGTCTCCGGTGTGCTCCACCGACAGCACCTCGCCCTCCTTGTGCGCCCGCGAGATCAGGTCGCCCCGGTCGTAGGGCACCAGCACGCGGACCTCGTGGTCGAGCCTGGGCAGCTCGCGCTCGATGAGCGCCATCAGCTCGTCCATGCCCGCGCCGGTGCGCGCGGAGACCACGACGCTGCGGCGCTCCCTGGCGGTGAGCCTGGCCAGCACCACCGGGTCGGCGGCGTCGGCCTTGTTGATCACCACGATCTCGGGCAGGTCGTTGGCCTCGATGTCGGCCAGCACCTCCCGCACGGCGGCGAGCTGCGACTCGGGGTCGGGGTGCGAGCCGTCCACCACGTGCAGGATCAGATCGGCCTCGCCGACCTCCTCCAGCGTGGACCTGAACGCCTCGACGAGCTGGGTGGGCAGGTGCCGCACGAAGCCGACGGTGTCGGCGAGCGTGAACAGCCGGCCCTCCGGCGTGCGCGCCCTGCGGACCGTCGGGTCCAGCGTGGCGAACAGCGCGTCCTCGACCAGCACGCCGGCTCCGGTGAGCCGGTTGAGCAGCGAGGACTTGCCCGCGTTGGTGTAGCCGGCGATGGCGACCGCGGGCACCTCGCGGCCCCGCCGCCTGGTGCGCTTGGTCTCGCGGGCGGTGGACATGCCGCTGATCTGCCTGCGCAGCTTGGACATCCGCTCGCGGATCCGCCGCCGGTCCAGCTCGATCTTGGTCTCACCGGGGCCGCGCCCGCCGATGCCGACGCCGCCGGCGGCCCGGCCGCCGACCTGCCGGGACAGGTTGCCACCCCAGCCGCGCAGCCGCGGCATGAGGTACTGGAGCTGGGCCAGCTCGACCTGGGCCTTGCCCTCGCGGCTCTGGGCGTGCTGGGCGAAGATGTCGAGGATCAGCGCGGTGCGGTCGATCACCTTGACCTTGACGACCTCCTCCAGCTGGCGGAGCTGGCCGGGGGTCAGCTCACCGTCGCAGATCACCGTGTCCGCGCCGGAGGCCGCCACGATGTCGCGCAGCTCGACGGCCTTGCCCGAGCCGATGTAGGTCGCCGGGTCGGGCCGCTGGCGGCGCTGGATCACGCCGTCCAGCACCTCCGAGCCCGCCGTCTCGGCGAGGAGCTTGAGTTCGAGGAGGGAGTTGTCCGCGTCGGCCGCGCTTCCCGAGGTCCAGACACCGACCAGGACGACCCGCTCAAGTCGAAGCTGACGGTACTCGACTTCGGTGATGTCCTGAAGCTCGGTGGACAGGCCGGCCACCCGGCGTAGCGCCTGACGGTCCTCCAGGTCGAGCTCGCCGGTCTCGGGGACGTCGGCCGTGGTGGCCTCCAGGTCGTCCAGCCGGCTGCGGTCGTCACGGGTGAAGCGAGCACGGGAATCGTTCTGCATAAATGTCATCTCTGTGAAATCAACGTCCGAACACCGTGGTGTCTTCCCCGATGGTGACACGCCACCCGCGGAAGCTCACCTGGTTATCGCCGCGATCACTGATTTTTCAACACATTGGCGTCGCCGGAACCGGTGGACACGTCCACCTTTCGCGGGGCCGAATCGTCGTCGGTCACCTCTATCCTCTCATCACCCGCGCCGCTTTCCGCGGTGACGGCGTAGGCGCCCTGCGGCAGCCGTACGGTGGCGTCGCCGGAGCCGGTCTCGACGCGCGCGTCGTCGGGGGCGGCGGAGAATCCCAGGTCCACGGTGCCGGAGCCGGTCTCGGCGACGACCCGCTTGACGGCCAGCCCGCCGGCCTCGATGTCGCCCGAGCCGGTGGAGGCGACGAGGGTGCCCGAGATGGAGCGCAGGGTGAGCCGGCCCGAGCCGGTGTCCACGTCCACGTCGAGCCCGCGGGGCACCTCGACCTTGTAGTCCACCCAGCACTCGCCGAACCCGAACCGGTCGGGGCAGGCGTAGCCGAGAGTGAGCTTGGCGCCGTCCACCGGGTGCTCGGTCTCCGGGCGGGCGTCGCCCCGCCAGTGCAGGGTCTCGGTGACCCGCAGCCCGGTGCGGTCGGACTCGTTGACCACGATGTCGCCCGCGCCGGTCTTCACCTCCAGCGCGGTCACCGCGCCCTTGACGTCGTAGCCGACGACGTCCTCCTTGGCCGGCCCGCCGACGCCGTCCAGGCCGCAGCCGGTCAGGAGGAGTCCTGCGCCCAGTACCGCTCCGGCGGTCGCCATGCGTCTCATCGTGTTTCCCTCGGTCCCCTCGGGTAGGCCGTCCGTCCTCACCAAGAGTGGCGGACCGCGTGCCCGCCGGGCATCAGGGACGCCCCCGGGCCATCCCCGGCTCGCCCCTGAGCGGGAGGCGGGTACCCGGTCTTTGACCCCCCAAAAGCCATGAAGTAGCGTCACTTCCATAATCCAGAATCGTTTTTCCACATAGCGGAAAGGCAGCTCATGGACGCCGTTGAGATCACCGGTCCGGTCCTCGATCGATACGACGAGATCCTCACGCCCGAGGCGCTGGCCTTCGTGGCCGCGCTCCAGCGCGAGTTCGGCGCGCGGCGGCTCGACCTGCTGCAGGCGCGCCAGGTCAGGCAGGCGGAGCTCTCCGCGCGGGGCACGCTCGACTTCCTGGCCGAGACCAAGCACATCAGGGAGGACGACTCCTGGCGGGTGGCGGAGCCCGCGCCCGGCCTGACGGACCGCCGGGTGGAGATCACCGGCCCGGTCGACAAGAAGATGACGATCAACGCCCTGAACTCCGGCGCCAAGGTCTGGCTCGCCGACTTCGAGGACGCCAACTCCCCGCTGTGGGAGAACTGCGTGGGCGGCCAGCTCAACCTGCGCGACGCGCTGGACCGCGCGATCGACTTCTCCACCGGCGGCAAGAGCTACACGCTGCGCCCCGACGAGGAACTGGCCACCATCGTCGTCCGGCCGCGCGGCTGGCACCTGGACGAGAAGCACCTGCTCGTGGACGGCGCCCCCGTCTCGGCATCCGTCTTCGACTTCGCCCTCTACTTCTTCCACTGCGCCCGGCGTCAGATCGCCCGGGGCAGCGGGCCGTACTTCTACCTGCCCAAGATCGAGTCGCACCAGGAGGCGCGGCTCTGGAACGACGTCTTCGTCCGGGCGCAGGAGCTGCTCGGCGTCCCCCGGGGCACCATCCGGGCGACCGTGCTCATCGAGACGTACCCGGCGGCGTTCGAGATGGAGGAGATCCTCTACGAGCTGCGCGAGCACTCCGCGGGACTCAACGCGGGCCGGTGGGACTACCTGTTCAGCGTCATCAAGAAGTTCCGCACCCGGGGCAGGGAGTTCCTGCTGCCCGAGCGCAACTCGGTGACGATGACCGCGCCCTTCATGCGCGCCTACACCGAGCTGCTGGTCCGCACCTGCCACAAGCGCGGCGCGCACGCGCTCGGCGGCATGGCGGCGTTCATCCCCTCGCGCCGCGACCCCGAGGTGAACGAGGTGGCCCTGGAGAAGGTCAGGGCCGACAAGACCCGCGAGTCGGGCGACGGGTTCGACGGCTCCTGGGTGGCCCACCCCGACCTGGTGCCGATCTGCCGGGAGGTGTTCGACTCGGTGCTCGGCGACCGGCCCAACCAGCTCGACCGGCTGCGCGAGGACGTCCAGGTGTCCGCCGCCGACCTGCTGGCGGTGTCCGAGACGCCGGGCCAGATCACCGAGACCGGCCTGCGCAACAACGTGGACGTGGCGCTGCGCTACCTCGCCGCCTGGCTGGGCGGCCTCGGCGCGGTCGCCATCCACAACCTGATGGAGGACGCGGCCACCGCCGAGATCTCCCGCTCGCAGGTCTGGCAGTGGATCCACAACGACATCGAGCTGGCCGACACCGGCACGGTGGTGACCCGCGACCTGGTCGAGCGGATCATCGCCGAGGAGCTCGACCGGATCAAGGCCGAGCCCGGCTACGACGAGCACCTCTTCGAGGAGGCCGCGACGCTGTTCAAGGAGGTCGCCCTGGACGACGACTTCGCGGAGTTCCTCACCCTCCCCGCCTATGCGCGCATGCCCTGAGCGGGGCAGGATCGTAAGGAGACCCGAGCGACCGGAGGAGAGATGACCCTGACGACGCCGCTGCGGGAGGTGGCCGCCCGCCTCTCCGGAGTGCTCGAACCCGAGGCGGTGATCACCGACCCGGTCCGGCTGCGCACCTACGAGTGCGACGGCCTGACCTACCACCGGGCCGTGCCGGGCGTCGTGGTGCTGCCGCGGACGGCCGGGGAGATCTCCGCCGTGGTCCGGCTCTGCGCGGAGTACGGCGTGCCGTTCGTCGCGCGCGGCGCCGGGACCGGGCTGTCCGGCGGGGCGCTGCCGCGCACCGACGGCGTGCTGATCGTGACCTCCAGGATGCGCCGCGTCCTGGAGGTCGATCTGGACAACCGGCGGGCGGTGGTGGAGCCGGGCGTGACGAACCTGGCGATCAGCGAGGCCGTCCGCGCCCAGGGTTACTACTACGCGCCCGACCCCTCCAGCCAGCAGGTCTGCTCGATCGGCGGCAACGTCGCCGAGAACTCCGGCGGCGCCCACTGCCTGAAGTACGGCTTCACGGTGAACCACATCGAGGCCCTGGAGATCGTCACCCCGGACGGCGACGTCGTCGAGCTCGACGCCCGCGACCCCGGCTACGACCTGCTCGGCGCCTTCGTCGGCTCGGAGGGCACGCTCGGCATCGCCACCAAGATCACGGTACGGCTGTCGCGCACCCCCGAGACGGTCACCACGCTGCTCGCCGCGTTCGCCGACACCGAGGCGGGCGGCGTCGCCGTGTCGGAGATCATCGGCGCCGGGATCGTGCCCGCCGCGATCGAGATGATGGACGCGCTGGCCATCGAGGCCGCCGAGGCGGCGGTGAGCTGCGGTTACCCGCAGGGCGCGGGCGCGGTGCTGATCGTCGAGCTGGACGGCCCGGCCGAGGAGGTGCGCCACCAGTACGGCGAGGTCACCCGGATCTGCCGGGCGAGCGGCGCGTTCGAGACGCGCACGGCGGACGATCCCGCCGAGCGGGCGGCGATCTGGCGGGGCCGCAAGTCGGCCTTCGCCGCGGTCGGCAGGATCAGCCCCGCCTACATCGTGCAGGACGGCGTGGTGCCGCGCACGGCGCTGCCCAGGGTGCTGGCCGGCATCGACCGGCTGGCCGAGGAGCACGGCATCAGGGTGGCCAACGTCTTCCACGCCGGAGACGGCAACCTGCACCCGCTGGTGCTGTTCGACGACGCCGAGGAGGGCGCGGGCGAGCGCGCCGAGATCGTCTCGGGCCGGATCCTCGACCTGTGCATCGAGCACGGCGGTTCGATCACCGGCGAGCACGGCGTCGGGGTGGACAAGGCGCGTTACATGCCGAGGATGTTCTCCGCGGAGGACCTGGACACGATGCAGCTCGTGCGGTGCGCGTTCGACCCCGCGGGGCTGTCCAACCCGGGCAAGGTCTTCCCGACGCCGCGGTTGTGCGGGGAGGTGCCGGGGGTGCGCAGGGGCGTGCATCCGCTCGTCGCCTCCGGGCAGGCGGAGCAGTTCTGATGACGGCGACGCTGGAGGCGCTGGAGAAGACCGGGGTGGCGGTCAGGGAGGCCACCGCCGGCGACACGGCCGCGGGAGCGGCGCCGCGCTGGGTGGCGCTGCCCGAGTCCACCGGCGAGGCCGCCGCGCTGATGCGGGCCTGCGCCGAGCACGACCTCGCCGTCGTCCCGGTGGGCGGCGGCACCAAACTGCGCTGGGGCCGCCCGCCCGAGCGGTGCGACCTGCTGGTGGACACCCGCCGGATGAACCGGATCACCGAGCACCTCGCCGGTGACATGGTGGTCAGGACCCAGGCCGGTGTCACCCTGGGGGAGCTGTCCCGGGTGCTGGCCGAGGGCGGGCAGGAGCTGGCCCTGGACGCCGCGTTCAAGGGCGCGACCGTGGGCGGCACGCTGGCCACCGCGACCGCCGGACCGCGCAGGTTCCGCTACGGCACCGCCCGCGACCTGCTCATCGGCATCACGGTCGTGCTGGCCGACGGCACCGTCGCCCGATCCGGCGGCAAGGTCGTGAAGAACGTCGCGGGCTACGACCTCGGCAAGCTCTTCACCGGCTCGTACGGCACGCTGGGGCTGATCACCGAGGCGACCTTCCGGCTGCACCCGCTGCCGCCGCTCAGCCGCTGGGTCCGCCTGACGCTGCCCTCCTCCGGCCGCCTCCAGCCCCTTGCCCTGGCGCTGGCCGCCTCCCAGGCCGAGCCGGCCGCGGTGGAGCTGGACCGGCCCGGCCGGGAAGGGCCCGTCGAGGTGGCCGTCCTGGTGGCGGGGGTGGCCGCGGACGAGCGGGCGGAGGCGATGCTCGTCATGGCGCGGGCGGTGGCCGACGTTCCGGGCACGGCGGTGAGCGTGACGCGGGAGGCGCCCGGATGGTGGGGCCGCCCGCCGGGCGAGGAGGTCCTGCTGGAGCTGCGGCTGGCGCCCACCGGGCTGGCGGACGCGCTGCGGGCCGTCGCCGCGTGGCCGGGCGCGGCCGTGCGCGGGTCGATGGCCTCCGTGGTGCTCCAGGTCGCGGTGCCGGCCGGCGGCGGTGCGGCGGAGTTCGCGGCCCGGGTGACGGAGCTGCGGGCCGCTACTGCCCGGCACGGCGGCCGGGTCGTCGTGCTGGCCGCGCCCGCCGGGCTCGCACGCGAGGTGGACCCGTGGGGCGCCACCGGCGCGATGACGTTGATGCGCCGGGTCAGGGAGCGTTTCGACCCCGACCGCCGGATGTCGCCGGGCCGCCTGGCAGGAGGGATCTGATGGAGGACGGGATCGAGCGCGGGGACGCGTTCATGGAAGAGCTGATCAAGGACTGCGTGCACTGCGGCTTCTGCCTGCCCACCTGTCCCACCTACGTGCTGTGGGGCGAGGAGATGGACTCGCCGCGCGGCCGGATCCACCTGATGAAGCAGCACGTCGAGGGCACCCCGATCACCCCGGAGATGGCCGGGCACTTCGACGCCTGCCTGGGGTGCATGGCCTGCGTCACGGCGTGCCCCTCCGGGGTGCGGTACGACCGGCTGATCGAGGAGACCCGGGCCAGGGTCGAGCGGGAGCACCCCCGCGAGCCGCAGGACCGGGCGCTGCGCGCCCTCGTCTTCGCGCTGTTCCCCTACCCCCGGCGGCTGCGCGCGCTGCGGCTGCCGCTGCGCCTGAGCGCGCCGCTGCGGGCCGCGCTCGCTCCCCGGCTGGCGAGGTTCAGCCCCTCGCTCGCCGTCATGGCCGATCTCGCGCCCCCGGTCGCCGGGCCGCGTCCCCGCCTGCCCCGGCTGGTGCGGGCGCGCGGGCCGCGCCGGGCCCGGGTCGGCATGCTCACCGGGTGCGTGCAGGGCGAGTTCTTCCCGCAGGTGAACGCCGCGACCGCGCGGGTGCTGGCGCTGGAGGGCTGCGACGTGGTGATCCCGCGGGGCCAGGGCTGCTGCGGCGCGCTGTCCCTGCACTCCGGGCGCGACGAGCAGGCCCTGCGGCTGGCCCGGCGCACCATCGCCGGTTTCGAGCGGGCCGGGGTGGACACGGTCGTGGTCAACGCCGCCGGCTGCGGCTCGACCATGAAGGACTACGCCGAACTGCTCGCCGGGGATCCTGAGTGGGCGGCGCGGGCGCGGGCGATCAGGACCGTGGACGTGGCGGAGTTCCTCGCCGAGCTGGGCCCGGCGGCCGAGCGGCACCCGCTGCCGGTCACCGTCGCCTACCACGACGCCTGCCACCTGGCGCACGCCCAGGGCGTCCGCGCCCAGCCGCGTTCGCTGCTGGCCGGGATCCCCGGGCTCACTGTGCGCGAGGTTCCCGAGTCGGCCGTCTGCTGCGGGTCCGCCGGGACGTATAACCTGTTCCAGCCCGTGGCGGCGCGGGAGCTGGGCGAGCGCAAGGCCGAGCGGGTGCTGGAGACCGGGGCCGGCCTGCTGGTGTCGGCCAATCCCGGGTGCACGATGCAGATCACCTCGGCGCTGCGCCGCCTGGGCAAGGAGGAGATCCCGGTGGCGCACACGGTCCAGGTGCTCGACGCGTCCCTGCGCGGACTGGGGCCGCGGGCGCTGACCGGCGAGGGGCGAGGGGAGGCCGGTTGACCGGTGTGCAGAGCGTCGACCGTGCCTTCGACGTGCTGGAGGCGCTGGCCGACCTGGGAGGCTCGGCGGGGATCTCCGAGCTGGCGGGGCGCACGGGCCTGCCGTACGGGACGATCCACCGGCTGCTGCGCACCCTGCTCGCCCGGGGTTACGTGCGGCAGGAGACCGACCGGCGTTACGCGCTCGGGGGCGGGCTGGTCCGCCTGGGCGGGGTGGCCGAGCGGATGGTGGGGGCGTGGGCGCGGCCGTACCTGAGCCGGCTGGTAGAGCTGTCGGGGGAGACGGCGAACCTCGCGGTGCTCGAAGGCGACTTCATCGTCTACATCGCGCAGGTGCCCTCGCCGCGGCGGCTGCGCATGTTCGCCGAGGTGGGACGGCGGGTGCTGCCGCACAGTACGGCCGTGGGCAAGGTCCTGCTGGCCCACCGGCCGGACGACGAGGTGGTGGCGCTGATCGAGCGCACCGGCATGCCGCGCAGGACCGCGAACACCATCACCGCGCACACCGAGATGCTCGGCGCCCTGTCACAGGCCAGGGAGCGCGGTTACGCGCTGGACCTCGGCGAGGAGGAGCTGGGCGTGCACTGCCTCGCGGTGCCGGTGCACGACGGCGACCGCGTGGTGGCGGCGATGTCGATCTCCGGGCCGGCCGAGCGGATCACCGCGCTCGACCAGGACGAGCTCGCCCGGCACATGCGCAGGATCGCCCACGACTTCGGCACCCAGCTCGCGCCGCGCGCCGCCAGGGCGACCTGACCGCCGCGCGGTCGTTGTCGTTCTGTCGGGGGCGCGGCACACAATGGGGGCATGTGCCGAAGCATCAAGACCCTGCGCCCGCCGTTCACCGAGACCGTCACCGACGAGGACATGCGGGCCGCCGCGCTGCAATACGTGCGTAAGATCTCCGGTTTCCGAGCGCCCGCCGCGCACAACGCCGAGGCGTTCGACGCCGCGGTGGCCGCCGTGACCGCGGCCACCGCCGACCTGCTCGCCACGCTGAAGGTGCGCGGCGGCTGAGGCGGGTTCAGGACTTGCGGGCCACGCCGCCCACGATGCCGCCGGGCGGCTCGTCGAGCGCCGGCGGCTCGGGAGTCCGCCACTCCCACAGCGGCACGAGCCCCGGCGGCACCAGCCGGAGCCCGTCGAAGAGCGCGAGCACCTCCTCCTCGCCGCGCTCGACGATGGGGGTGGTCGAGCGGCGGTAGACCGCCTGGAGCGCCCGCGCGTCCTCGCGGGAGGTCTGCTCGCCGCGCACGCCGTGGGTCACGACGAACATGCCGCCGGGCGGCAGCGCCTCCTTGAGCGGCTCGACGGCGCCGGCCGCGTCCGGCACGAAGTGCAGCACCGCGACCAGCAGCACGGCGAACGGGCGGGAGAAGTCGATGAGACCGCACCGGGCGACCTCGTGCAGCAGGTCGACGGGCTTGCGCACGTCGCCGGGCACCGCCGCGGTCCGGCCGGCCTCTTCGAGCAGCGCGCGGCCGTGGCTGATGACTATCGGATCGTTGTCGACATAAACCACCCGGACGTCCGGGTTGACCGCGGATGCGATGTCATGTGTGTTGTCCCGGGTCGGTAGTCCTGCGCCGATGTCAATGAACTGGGTAATACCGTTATCGACACAATGACGTACCGCTCTGCCCAAGAAGGCGCGATTGTGCCGCGCCAACAGTCGCGCTTCGGGCATGGTGCGGAGAACGCGCTCCGCCGCCTCCCGATCAGCGGCGAAGTTGTCCTTACCACCGAGCAGATAATCATATATCCGAGCAGCACTGGGAATGCTCGGATTGATCCCCCGAGGTGTCGTTTCGGTCACGACGCCCTCCCTCGTTGGGCACGATACTAACCATAATGCGATCGGTTATGCACGCTCTGCGAAAACCGCGCTGAATGCGGGGTTTCGTGCGCCGAATGGCGTATCGGAAGGTGCGTCAGTCGAGGTGCACCCGGTGCACCGGGCGGTTGCCGGGGCCACAGTGGACCTCCAGCTTGACATCCGTCTCCTCGGCCTCGAACTCGACCCGCGCCCGGCCGGCGGGCCCCCGCTCGACGTCGTCCACCTGGTAGCCCTGCGCCGGGGTCCACGACCTCAGCGTCACCAGCCCGCCCTCGCACCGCGCCACCACCGTGCCGCCCTCGGTGGAGATCACGTCGCTGACGGCCCCAGAGGCGGCCGGCGCCGGGGTCGCGGGAAGGCTCGGGGTGACGACCGGCCGGGCGGGCGGGGACGGGGTCGCGGCCAGCTCCCGCCGCACGTCCTCGGCCGAGAGCGGGCGGCCGGCGGGATCGCTGAACGACTCCCCGAGCAGGCCGATGACCCCCACGCCCGCCCCCGTGGCCAGCGCCGCGGTGGCGATCCAGCCGGTCACGGCAAGCACCAGTCGCCTCTGCACGGGTCCACCCTCCCCCAGGAAACCCTAAGGAGCGGTTAAGGGCACGATAAGAGACTTAAGGAAAAGGTCACACAAAGCTACGGTTGGGGGCAAATGTCGAACGTCCTGCTCGTCGAGGACGACGTGACGATCCGCACCGCGCTCACCCGAGGGCTGCGCGAGCGGGGTCACGCCGTCGCCTCCGCGCCCACCGCCCTGGACGGCCTGCGCCAGGCCGTCGAAGACCGCCCCGACCTGATCGTGCTCGACCTCGGGCTGCCCGACCTGGACGGCACCGAGATGCTGCGCATGCTCAGAGCCGTCAGCGGCGTCCCGGTGATCGTGGCGACCGCCCGGGACGGCGACACCGCGATGGTGGGCGCGCTGGACGCCGGAGCCGACGACTACGTGGTCAAGCCGTTCAGCGCGGCCCAGCTCGACGCGCGCATCCGGGCCGTGCTGCGGCGGTCCGGCGAGAGCCGTACCGACTCCTCGGTGACCGTCGGGACGCTCAGGCTCGACCCGCGCAGCCGGGAGGCCACCCTGGAGGGCGCCGCGCTGGACCTCACCCCGCGCGAGTTCGACCTGCTGCACTACCTCGCCGCCCGGCCCGGCGAGGTGGTGAGCAAACGCGAACTGCTCACCGAGGTCTGGCAGGTGCCGTACGGCGGCGCGGACAAGACGGTGGACGTGCACCTGTCCTGGTTGCGCCGCAAACTCGGCGAGACCGCCCAGTCCCCCCGTTATCTGCACACCGTCCGGGGCGTCGGCGTCAAGCTCGTCGAACCCGCGTGAGGAGGTGGCTGGCGGCCCTGGTGGCGGCCACGACGTCCCTGGTGCTGATCGCGTTGCTGGTGCCGCTGGCGCTGCTGGTGCGGGCGGTCGCGGAGAACGGGGCGGTCGAGCAGGCGACCGGCGAGGCCGAGTCGGTGGCGGTCGCGGTCGGCGTGGTGGACCGCGAGACGCTGGCGCTGACGGCGCGGCGGGCGACCGAGGCGAGCGGGCACCCGATCACGGTCTTCCTGCCCGACGGCGGCGTGGCCGGCTCGCCCGCCCGGCGCACTCCCGCGGTCGAGCTGGCCGCCCGCGGGCGCAGCCTCACCGCGTCCGCGCCCGGCGGCAGGGAGATCCTCGTCGCCGTGCAGGACGCCGGCGGCACGGCCGTGGTCCGGACGTTCCTGTCCGACGCCGACCTGATGCGCGGCGTGCGGGAGACCTGGCTCGGCATGCTGGCGCTCGGCCTGGCGCTGATCGGCATCGGCACCGCCGTGGCCGACCGGCTCGCCAGGGCGGTCATCCGCCCGATGGCGGCGACGGCCCGGGTGTCGCACCGGCTCGCCGCCGGGGACCTGTCCGCCCGTGCCGTGCCCGGCGGCCCGCAGGAGGCCCGCGCGATGGCGCTGGCGCTGAACCGCCTCGCCGGGCGGATCGGCGAACTGCTCGCCGAGGAGCGGGAGAACGCCGCCGACCTCTCGCACCGGCTGCGCACGCCGCTCACCGGGCTGCGCCTGGACGCCGAGTCGCTGCGCGACCCGGAGGAGGCCGCCATGATCGCCGCGCGGGTGGACGACCTGGAACGGGCCGTGAGCGCGGTGATCAACGAGGCGAGACGCAGGTCGGGCGGGCGGCGGCACTGCGACGCGGCGGCCGTGGTGGCCGAACGGGTCGCCTTCTGGTCGGCGCTGGCCGAGGACCAGGAGCGCACCACCACCCTGGACCTGCACCCCGGCCCGCTCCCCGTCGCCGTCGCCGCCGAGGAACTCGCCGCCTGCGTGGACGCCCTGCTCGGCAACGTCTTCGCGCACACCCCCGAGGGCGTCGCCCTCACCGTACGGCTGTCGCCGGGCGTGCTGCTGGAGATCCTCGATGAGGGCCCCGGATTCCCCGCCGGACGCCTGGAACGCGGCAGCAGCGGCGCCGGATCCACCGGCCTCGGCCTCGACATCGCCCGCCGTACGGCCGAGTCCGCGGGCGGCACGCTGACCCTCGGCCGCGGCCCGGACGGCGGCGCCCGGGTGACCCTCACCTTCCCCGCCGACCTTAGTGCGGGCTTAACGATCGGCTAGCGCGCCGCTATCGCGCCCGTCGGCACTGTGGGGGCATGAACACACGACGCAAGCTCATCGCCCTCGGAATCGGAACCGTGGCCGTGCTGACCGGCGGCGCGACCGCCGCAGGCGCCATGTCCGCCGCCCCCGCGGCGGCCACCCCCACGGCGGCCACCGCCGGGACGGCCGCCGTGACTACCGCCGTGACCACCGCCGTGACCACCGCTGTGACGACCGGGACGGCCAAGCAGGCGATCACCTGCAAGCAGGCCGTGGCGATCGCCAAGAAGAGAGCCCCGGGCGGCGCCCGGGTCACCGACGTGGAACGCGAGTGGGAGCACGGGCACCGGGTGTGCCAGGTCGAGCTGAAGAAGGGCAACTGGGAGTACGACGTCTACGTCTCGCTGAAGACCGGCAAGGTCGTCAAGTTCAAGCGGGACTACGACGACTGACCCGGTTCAGCAGTCGTCGAGCACCTTCTCCATCGCGGCCTTCTCGGCCGTGGTCACCCACAGGTCGTACTCGGCCTTGATGTCGATCTGGCGCGCGACGTAGGCGCACCGGTAGGCGCGGCGCGGCGGCAACCAGGTCGCCGCGTCGCCCGCGCCCTTCTGGCCGTTGAGCGGTCCGTCCACCGCCATGAGGTTCAGCGGGTCGTTGGCGAACTCCTTGCGCCGGTCGGCCTTCCAGTTCCTGGCGCCCTTCTGCCAGGCGTCGGCGAGCGCGACCACGTGGTCGATCTGCACCTTGGTGCTGGTGTCCTGGCCTCGCTCGAACTCGATCGTCTTGCCGGTGTAAGGGTCCTCCAGGGTGCCGGTGAGCACGATGCAGTCGTGCGTGCCCTCCTTGAAGGTCTCCCCCTCCAGGTCGCGTTTGAGGATGTCGTTGCGGGTGTCGCAGCCGTTGTGGTCGACGTCGGACCAGGCCGGGCCGAACTCGTCGCGGTCGTAGCCGGTCATCGGGGCGCGGCCCTTGACGTCCAGCCGGTCCAGGTCGGCCCGCGCCTCCTTGACGTTCACGGCGGCGTCGCCCCCGCCGCTCCCGTCCTGCGCGCCCACCCCGGTCTCCAGCGCGCCGCACCCGGCGAGCATCATCGCCGCGAACACCCCCGCGGCGATCTTCCGGCCGCCCACCCGCCACCCCCAGATCGTGGAATCGCTCCAAGTCTAGGCAAAGGGCTACCCACGAAATGGTAGAAACCCACCCATGTCAGGTGATCAGGATGCCGCCGTCAACCGGCAGGACGGCACCGGTGACATAGGAACCGGCGGCGGACGCCAGGAAGATCGCCGCCGTGACCAGCTCCGCCGGGTCCCCGGCGCGGTTCATCAGCACCCGCCGGCCGAGCTGGGCGTCGAGGTAGCCCTCGGGATACTGCTCGGTCATCTCGGAGGCGAAGAAGCCCGGTTCCAGGCAGTTCACCCGGATGCCGCGCCGCCCGGTCCACTGCTGGGCGAGGTCGCGGGTCAGGCCGGCCACCGCCGCCTTGGAGGCGCTGTAGGCGGCCTGCGGCAGCCCGGCCGTGGTCTCGCCGAGGACGCTGCCGATGTTGACGATCGAGGAGCCCGGCTTCATGACCCGGGCACACGCCTGGGCCATGTAGAAGGTGCCGTGCAGGTTGACCTCGACGACCTGGCGGAACTCCTCCGGGGCCTCCCGCAGCGCGGGCACCGCCGTACCGACCCCGGCGTTGTTGATCAGGATGTCGACTCCGCCCAGCCCGGCGACCGCGGCGTCCACCAGCGCCTGGCAGTCCTCGGGGCGGGAGACGTCGGTGGCCACCGCCACGCACCGCCTGCCGGTCTCCTCCACCAGGCGCCTGGTCTCCTCCAGGCGGTCCTTGCGGCGGGCGCCGATCGCGACATCCGCGCCGGCCTCGGCGAGCCCTCTGGCGAAGGCGACACCGAGGCCCGCGGACGCGCCGGTCACCACGGCGACCTTGCCGTCCAGCCGGAATCGGTCGAGCATGCGCGTTCCTCCCGGGGTCCGGAGCTCTGCCGAACATGATTCTAGGCAGAGCCCGGGACCGCGGGACTACAGGCCGTACTGCTTCACGATGTGCTCGTGCCGCTCCACCTCGACGCCGACCTCACGGGCGAGGTCGAGCCAGGCCAGCGGGTGCACCCAGCGCTCGGTGGCGTCGTCGAGCAGCGCGTCGAGCTCGACCGCCTGCACGTCCGGCGGGACCGCGACCCAGCCGAACACGCCCGGCAGGCTCTCGCCGCTGGTGGGATGGGTGACCGTGTAGTTCTCGTCGCTGTAGACCCACATCGGCCAGCCGCGCTCGGCCAGCACCTCGTTGAACTCGTGCCAGTCGTGCTCCGAGGGCGCGGCGCCGTCGAAGAACCAGCTCGTGTAACCGCCGGGACGCAGCATCCGCACCGCGGAGAACGGCGGCACGAAGCCCTCGCGCTCCTCCGGGTCGTCCGGAACCGGCTCAAGGAGCTGCGGGTCGAAGACGACCAGGTCGCCGGCGTTGTAGTCCATGCCGGGCGGCTGCGGGATGGCCAGGCGCGCGGTGGCCGGGCCGGTGCGCACGCTGATGACCTGGCGCTGGCTGCCGTCGGGGGCGGGCAGGATGATCCGGACCAGGCCCATCTCCTGCTCGATCGGACCCTCGCCCGGCTCGACCGGCATGCCGATCTTGGCGGCGCCGGCCCGGACGGTCTCCCAGTCCTCGGCGGACGTGGCCAGGACGATCATCCGCCAGACGTCCTCGTCCTCCACCTCGCCCTGGTCGAGCGCCTCCCTGAGCGCCTGGGCGCCCTTGGCGTTCTGGTCGAGCTGCTGGGCGGCGCCGGCCAGCAGGCGGCGGGCGTCGATGCCGGCCCCTCCGGCGAGCGCCTGCTCGGCCTCGGCGAGGGTCTCGGTCCACCGGTCGCGGGCGCGGTGCAGCCGGGCCAGCGTGAGGTGACGCTGCGCGTCGGGCAGCTTCGCGGCGAACTGCTCCAGCCGCTCGTCCTGCCGCGCCTCGATGAGCAGGCCGGCCAGGTAGGCGATGTCGTCCTCGGCGGCACGGGCGAGGTCGGCGTCCGGCCCCTCGACCAGCATCGTCCAGTAGATGTCGGCGCCGCGCGAGGGGTAGCCGAGGAAGCCGAGGGTGGTGGTGTGCCGCCGGGTCGCCTCCAGGTCGCTGCCGGACAGCGGGGTCAGCCAGCCGACCCAGCGCTCCGGGTCGGCGTTGAAGCCGTCGGCCGCGTCGAACAGGCCGACCAGCTCGGGCAGCGGGCCGGGCGCCTCGGGCGCGGTGACCGCGTCGGCGGCGGCGCGCAGCGCGGCGATCCGCTCCGGCAGGCCGTCGGTGTTCCTCAGCTCGGCGAGACCGCTGTCGGCGATGTCGGCGAGGGCTTTGGCCTGCCACACGCCCTGCCGGGCGACCGCCAGCTCACCGGCGATCAGCGCCAGCTCGACCCGGGCGCGGTAGCCGCCCATCATCGCGAAGTAGTCGATCCACTGGCGCAGCACGCGGCCGAGCTGCCAGGTGTTGGTGATCTGCTCGGAGTCGGCGAGCAGGTGGACGGTCCTGGCCCATTCGACGAACGAACGCGGGTGGTCGCCGACCACGTCGAGATCGGGCAGCGCCTCCACGGCCTCCCGGGTACGGCCGAGCGTGCCGAGCACCAGGGCGCGCAGGACACCCTCCCGGTGCGCCTTGGCCACCGGGTCGTCGGCCCTGAACTCGGCGGCGGCCTGCAGGGCGGTCAGCGCGTCCTCGCCGCGGCCCGCGGCGAGCAGGGCGCGGGTGGCGGACGCGGCCAGCTCCCAGCTCGCCTCCCGCCCCGCGCCGCGCAGCCGCTCGATGGCCGACTCGGCGTAGGCGATCGCCTCACCGGCGCGGTCGCCGTCGAGCAGCGCCGCGACATACTGCGCGGTGAGGCCGCTGAAGGCCGGCGAGGTCGGCTCGACGCCGACCAGCGCCTTGCCCAGCAGGGTGAGCCGCTCCGTGGCGTAGCCGGGGCCGTCGGCGTTGGCCTGCGCGACGGCGAGCGCCTCGTGCGCGGCCGGCGCGGAGGGGCACTCCCGCACGTCTTCGCGCTCGGCGAACACGACCAGCTCCTGCGCGTCGCCGAGGGCGACCGCACCCTGGGCGCGGTCGCCGATCCGGCCGACGAGGTGCCAGTAGCGGGCGTAGAACTCCAGCCAGGGCAGCTCCATCGTCTCCGCCTGGCCCGCGATGGCCGGGGCCACCACGTCGAGCTGGGAGTATCGCCCCTCGTAGGCCTGAGCGGGAAGATCGCTCAAGGCGATGGCCAGGCCGGCGTTCCCGGCTTCCTGAAGTTGCCGCTGGGTGTCGCCGACCCAGGCCCAGATGTCCACGTCCATGAGCAGTCAGTCTGCCAGGTTGGCGAGCATGCCCCAAACGCCTCCGGGCATGCCGCGTTTGCCGTGTGATCTAGGAAAGGTCAAGCTCGCCCGCCGCGACCAGCACCGCCGGGCCCGCCAGGTAGGTTGTCTCCTCCGTCAGCGTGACGCTGAGCGTGCCGCCCGGCACCTCCACCGTCCAGGTGCCGCTGGTCTCGCCGGTGAGGGCGGCGGCGGCCACCGCCGACGCGACCGCGCCGGTGCCGCAGGACCGGGTCTCGCCCGAGCCGCGCTCGTAGACCCGCATGACGACCCGGCGCGGGCCCACCGCGTTGACCAGCTCGACGTTGACGCCGTGCGGGAAGACGGTGGGGTCGAAGCCCGGCTGGTGGGTCAGGTCGAGCTGGGCGACCGGGTCGCCGATCACGCAGGCGAGATGCGGGTTGCCCAGGTCCACGTGCAGCCCGGCGTACTCCTGCCCGGCGACGGTGGCGGTGCTCTCGCCGAGCGTCGTGGCCGGGCCCATCTCGACGCTGACGTCTCCCTCGCTCGCCAGCCGGACCCGCCGCACGCCGCCCCTGGTGGCGATGGTCAGCTCGCCGGGGGCGGCCAGGCCCGCGTCCACGAGGTAGCGCGCGAAGACCCGGGTGCCGTTGCCGCACATCTCGGGCACGCCGCCGTCGGCGTTGCGGTAGTCCATGAACCACTCGGCGCGGTCCGCCTGGTCGGCCACCTCCGGCACCGCCTTGGTGCGCACGACGTGCAGCACGCCGTCGGCTCCGATGCCCGAACGCCGCTCGCACACCGCTCGCACGAAGGCGCCGGTGAGGTCGAGCTCGTTGTCGGGGTCGGGGAGGATGACGAAATCGTTCTCGGTGCCATGCCCTTTCAAGAACCGCATGTCGCCACCCTATCGAGTGCGCGTTCCAGAAGATCCGGCGCGTCCTGGGGCAGCCAGGTGATCCGGGGGTCCCGGCGGAACCACGACTCCTGGCGGCGGGCGAACCTCCGCGTCGCCCGCACCGTCTCCTCCCTGGCCGCCTCCTCGGTCCACTCCCCCGCGAGCTGCCGCAGCACCTGGGCGTAGCCGAGGGCGCGGCTCGCCGTACGGCCCTCCGCGAGGCCCTGGGCGGCGAGGCCGCGCACCTCCGCCACCAGACCGGACCGCCACATGCGCTCCACGCGCAGCGCGATGCGCTCGTCCAGCACCGGCCGGGGGACCTCGACCCCGAGCTGGACACTGGGGTAGACGGCGTCGTAGGACGGCATCGTGGCGGAGAACGGCCGGCCGGACAGCTCGATGACCTCCAGCGCGCGCACGATGCGGCGGCCGTTGCCGGGCAGGATGGCGGCGGCGGCCACCGGGTCCAGCTCGCCCAGCCGGGCGTACATCGGCGCGGCGCCGTGCCGCTCCAGCTCCTCTTCCAGCCTGGCCCTGATCAGCGGGTCGGTGCCGGGGAAGTCGAGGTCGTCCAGCGCCGCCCGGACGTAGAGGCCGGAGCCGCCCGCGAGGACGGGCACGACGCCCCGCGCGAGCAGCCGGTCGATCAGCGGCCGGACCAGCCGCTGGTACTCGGCCACGCTCGCGGTCTGCGTGACGTCCCAGATGTCCAGCAGATGGTGCGGCACGCCGCGCCGCTCGGCGGGGGACAGCTTGGCGGTGCCGATGTCCATGCCGCGGTAGAGCTGCATGGAGTCGGTGTTGATCACTTCGCCGCCGAGTCTCAGCGCGAGATCGACCGCGAGATCGGACTTGCCCGCCGCGGTAGGGCCGACGACGGCGATGACTGGTAGCTGTCCCACAGGCCAAGTCTGTCAACGATCCGGGCGTGCCTCGTACCGCCGGGGTCAGAGCACCCAGTCGAGCATGGGCTGCAGGTAGCCCTCCAGGGTGAGCAGCCACCGCTTGGACTCCACGCCCTCGCCGCCGCTGAACCCGCCGAGGCCGTTGCCCGCGACCACCCGGTGGCAGGGCACCACGATCGGGATCGGGTTGGCCCCCATGATCGAGCCGACGGCCCGCGCCGGCACCGCCCCGCCGCTCATCGCGGCCAGCTCGCCGTAGGTGACCGCGCGGCCGTACGGCACGCGCTCGTACAGCGTGCCGAGCACCTGGCGCTGGACCCTGGTCGTCAGCCGCCAGTCGAGGGGGAGGTCGAAGGCGGTCAGGCGGCCGTCGAAGTAGGCGGCCAGCTGCTCGCGGGCGCCCGCCGTACGGGCCGGGTCGCGCACCTCCGGCACGCCGAGCCGCGCGGCGATCAGCGCCCGCCGCTCCGGGTCGTCCCGCCAGCCGACGGCGGCCACGCCGTCCTCGGTCATGGCGATTGCCACCTGTCCCAGCGGCGACGGCACGGAGCCGAAGGCAACCGTTCCCCCCATGGCGACCATGCCCCCTTCCCGGCCCCGCAGACCGGCGGAAACCGTGACCTTCCTCGCGAGCCTACGGCCTTCGCCGCGTACCGGCATCCGTAGCATGGCGGCCGTGTCCCTTCGCGAACTTCTCGTCCTCGGCACGTCGAGCGCCGTGCCGACCCGGCACCGAAACCACAACGGCTACCTCCTGCGCTGGGACGGCGAGGGGTTCCTGTTCGACCCGGGCGAGGGGACGCAGCGGCAGATGCTGCTGGCCGGGGTGAGCGCGCACGACCTCACCTGGATCTGCGTCACCCACCTGCACGGCGACCACTCCCTCGGCCTGCCCGGCGTCATCCAGCGCGTCGCCCGCGACGGCGTGCCGCACCCGATCGCGGTCGCCTACCCCGCGACCGGCGAGGAGTACTACCGCCGCCTGCGCCACGCCACCTCCTTCCTGGACACCGCCGTCGTCACCGAGCATCCGCTCACCGGACCGCGCCCCAGCCTGCCCGCCGGCCCGCTCACTCTCACCGCCCGCCCGCTGTCCCACTCCATCGACACGTACGGCTACCGCCTCGACGAGCCCGGCGGGCGCCGCATGCTCCCCGACCGGCTCGGCGCGCTCGGCGTGCACGGCCCCCTCGTCGGCCGGCTGCAACGCGAGGGCGTCGTCACCACCCCGGCCGGCGTCACCGTCACCCTGGACGAGTGCAGCGAGCCGCGTCCCGGGCAGAGCTTCGCCTTCGTCATGGACACCCGGCTCTGCGACAACGCCTACGCCCTCGCCGAGGGCGCCGACCTGCTGGTCATCGAGTCGACGTTCCTGTCCGCCGAGGCGGAGCTCGCCGAGCGTTACGGCCATCTCACCGCCGCGCAGGCCGGGCACGTCGCCGCCCGGGCGGGCGCCGGCCACCTCGTCCTGACCCACGTCTCCGAGCGCTACGACGCCGCCGACGAGCCCCGTTTCCTCGCCGAGGCGGCCACAACCTACCCCGGCCCGATCACCCTCGCCCACGACCTCCAGCACATCCCCTTCCCCAGACCCCCACGCCCCACCGCCACGACGTAGCCGGTCCCAGCGGGACCGCCGTCACGGTGTGGGGAGCAGCCTCGGCGGGTCCCCACTCGCCCACCGTCACGACGTGAGCACCAGCCTCCGCAGGCCCCCGCGGGTCCGCCGTCACGGCGTGGAGAGAAGCCCCCGCGGGTCCGCCGTCACGGTGTGGGGAGCAGGAGGGCCCGGGTGCGGTCGTCGCCCCACGCCGAGGACGCGTCCACGTGCGGGCGGAGCAGCGCGGTGAGGTCCGCGTCCCCGCGCCCGGCGAGCTCGTCCGACGCGATCTTGCGCGCCACCCCGGCCAGGAAGTCGGCCACCTGGACCCGCGGATCCGAGCGCGAGTCGACGAGCCGCACACCGGCCAGTCTCGGCGCGGGGAACGGCCCGGCGAACGTCTCCTCCAGCAGTGCGATCCGCCGGGCGGTCAGGGCGTCATGCTCGTCGTGCACGAGGAGGACGGGCCTTTCCCCCGCCCCCCAGTGCACGATCGCCCGCATGACGGCCCCGACGAACGGGTTGAGGACGGGCGTCATCCCCGGTTCGTGGGCGAGCCTGGCGAGAAAGGCGTCCGCGCGCGGCCCGGCCCCGGCGAGCGATTCCATGATCTCGCCTATCGGACCCCGCCCGCCGGTAAGACCGCCGACCATATGGAAGAACGGCCCGGTGGGCATTCTGCCGCGCATGACGTCGTTGAACGACTCCAGAAACGCCTGCCACCGGTCCCGGCCGAATACCCGCCCGCCTTCGCGATACAACACCAGCGCCCTGGCGTCGTCCCGCCCCGGCCCCCCGAACTCTCCCACGGCCAGTTCGACAACCCTGCCCACGGCGTAAAAGGTCTTGTCGACGAGATGCACCCGGGCGTTTCCGCGAAGGGGGCCGTCCGGCCCGAGCAGCCATTCCAGCGCGCCTCGATGCTTCGCCCGGAGCAGATGGCCGGCTTTGTACTCGGTCGCCGGCGAACGTATCCTCCGCCGCAACTCCAGGACGCACTCCGCCGCCGATTCCCCGCTCAGCCGGACCCCGGCGTGCGCGAACACATCGGTGTTCCCGCCGATGAGCCGGTCACCTTCCGACCCGGACTCGTCGCAGGCGATCTCCAGGAATTCCGCACCCATAAAGCTTTTCGATTTCCTTTTGCGCGTTCCCTTCACGCGTCGATCATCGACTTTATCAACGGGGGGTCATCCGGCGGCAACGGTTTTCGCCGGGTACGCCGAGCCTGCGTTCCGGGAGCGTGTCGCGGGTGGCGGGCGGCATCGTGCTCGTCCATCGACTGTCCGGTGGGCGTCGTCCTCGGGTACGGCGTCACCGTCGGCGTGACCGTGTCTGTCCTGCCAGCGGCGCGTCCGCCCGGAGCGCGCCGTGCGGGGTGCGCCGTGCGGCGCAGTCGGCCGGCGTACGCCGTGCCCGTGGGCGGACCCACGGCCGGGATCAGCAGCCGCGCCGGGTCCACAGGCTGACGTAGTAGCCCACGCCGTAGCAGTCCTCGTAGTAGACCGACCGCTCGCGGAACCTCGGCACGCTCTCCACGCGCCCGGCGGCGTCCGGCTGCCCCGGTTCCCCCGGTTCTCTCGGCTCCCCCGGCTCTCCCGCGTGGGACTCTCCGTGTCGGGGCTCACCGGCTCGGGGCTCCCCGGCCCGGCAGGCGCCGGCGAGTACCTGGAGGGCCGCCCGGCCGCCGAACCACAGCTCGTCGGCCTCCGCCGGGTCGAGGGCCGCCAGCGCGGCGAGGTCGGCGGTCTCCAGCACGTGCCGGATGTGTTCGTCGTAGGAGCGGGCCCGCGGGTCGAGGTACCCCGGGGCCTTCTCGGTGAGGCAGGCCGACCCGTCCGCCATCACCAGCAGCGCCACCCGCTCGGCGGAGTCCGCCAGACGCTCCCCCAGTGCGGCGCACACGCCGGGCGCGGCGTCGTACGCCACCGACCACATCCCCGCGACCGGCCCCACCTGCTCCCGCTCGACCAGCCACCGCCCCACGGTCAGGGACAACGGCAACACGGGCGCCCCGTCCCCGACCCTGACATCAACACCCCAGGGAGCCAGCGACCCCGCCGCCTCCGCCGGATAGGCGACCACGTCCACCCGCCCAGGCCCGGCCCCCTCCACCTGGTCCGGCCCCGTCCCCTCCACGTGGTCCGTCCTGATCCCCGCCATCTGGCCGGGCCCGGTCTCATGGTCCGACTCGGCCCCAACCATCCGATCCCGCCCGGACAGACCGCCCCGATCCGGCCTGAACACCCCCGCCGGTCCCGAGGCGGACACCTCCGGTCCGCCCCGCCCGGACACTCCTCCGCCCTGTGCGGACACTCCCGCCTGGCCCCGCCCCAACACCTCCCGGCCCTGGAGGTATACGTGAACTGAGAGGTCGCCGAGGTGGCTCGGATGGCCGGGCGTCGGCTCGGCGAGGTCGGCTCCGCCCACGATCACGAGCCGTTCCGCCCCCGATCTGCTGAGCCCTCGGATCGCCCGGGAGCAGGCCGCCCGCAGGCCGTCCAGCTCGATGGCGGCGTCCCCGGCGAGTTCGGGCACGACCAGCGGAGGATACGGGCACACGGCGGCGGCGACGATCACCACTCCACGTTATCCCTCCCACTCCCCCCGGCAACCGGCAGCCACGCCACAGCTACGCCCACCCACCCCGACACCGGCCCCGCCCGCCCGCCGGGCCACCAGAGGCCGAGCA
>NZ_BSRQ01000008.1:0-173027 GCF_030268685.1 Microtetraspora sp. NBRC 13810 | reverse complement strand
AGGGGCCGAGCAGGGGCCGAGCAGGGGCCGAGCAGGGGCCGAGCAGGGGCCGAGCAGGGGCCGAGCAGGGGCCGAGCAGGGGCCGAGCAGGGGCCGAGCAGGGGCCGAGCAGGGGCCGAGCAGGGGCCGAGCAGGGGCGGAACAGGGCAGGAACGACGAAGCCCGCCGCCCCGGCTCGGGATCGGGGTGGCGGGCTGGGTCGGTTGGTGGCTAGCTGCCGCCGGGGCCTCGGGGTTCGACGTATCCGACCGGGCCGTCGAAGGGGTACTGGGACTCCTCCTCGCCGGTGTTCGGACTGCTCTGCTGCTCCTTCGGGGGGTCGTTCTTGGTCTTGTCGGTGTTCTTGTCGGTGTTCTTGGCGGGCGTTTGCGCCTCGCCGCCACCGGAGGACGAGCCGTCGCCGCCGCCGGAGGAGATGTCGGTGCCGGAGGGGGCGTCGGCGACGTCGCCGTCGCTGGGGATGCCCTGGTCTCCTCCACCGCCGCTCTGGTCGGCCTGGTCGCCGCCGCCCTGCGCGGCCTCGTCGGCGGGCGACTGGGCGTCGCCCTGCTCGCCGCCGTCCGCGGCCTGGCCGTTGTCGGCGGCGGGGGCGTCGCTCTGGGCGGGTACCGAGGTACCGGTGCCCTGTGAGTCGCTGACGACGGCGAAGACGATGCCGCCTCCGGCGAGAACCGCCACCAGGGCACCCGCGGCTATGGCCAGGCCGCGCTTGCCGTTGGACGCTCTCTTGGCTCTCGCCCTTGACTTGGTCCTGGGCATGTCACCGGGGCCGGCGAGGTACTCGGTCTGGTACTCGCCCTGGTAATCGCCCTGGCCCGGATGCTCAGGATGGCCCGTCGAAGATCGAACGTGCCCTTGCATGAGTAACAACTCCCTGTGGTCTTATCGGCGGAAACCGCCACGGTTTCCAAGGGTGCTCGACCACACTAGCCGCATTAACCAAATCGCTGCACGGGCATCACGGAGGAATCACGATTTGTCGCACATTCCATCCATCGTCCCACGTCACAGGCGATCTTGGGTGGCGATCGCCGGAGTTCTCGGGGTCTTCACCACGGCAGGGATCGGCGTGGTTTTGGCGATATCGGCCGCGCCAGAGCAATTGACCGCCGGGGGTCCTCCGGCCGCCGCACCGTTGCAAGGAGTGACAGCGCCGCCGGTGAGCGCCTACCCCACCGGTCCGGCCGAGGCACCCCAGGAGTCACCGGACCGGGAGCGTCCCGGCCGGCAGAACGACGGGCAGGGCCGCCCCTCGGAGGGCTGGACCCGCCCGGTGCCCGCCCCGCCCGCCGTACCGGCCCGCGCTCCGGCCCCGCCCCGGGCCCCGGCCCTGCCTCCCGCTCCGGCTCCGGCTCGGGCTCCGGGCCCAGGTCCGGGTGGTCCGGCAGGCGACAAGGCTCGGGCGCCGGGCGCGCCGGACCGTGCCATGCGGGAGCGGAAGGCGGAGACGGCCGGGGACGGCGCCCGGTCACGCGGGACCGGGCCCGAGCGCGAACGGCGGCGGGACGCCGAACCGGGGCCGCCGCTCTGGCCCGACCCGTGCTCGGCGTTCGGCGACATCCGCATGTGCGACGACCTGCTGAGCAGGTTCGGCGTGCGGTGACCCGGCCCCCGCGCAGAAAGGCGTCCGGCCCGGCAGATTTCACCCGCGACAGACCGGCACTCACTCGAAGCGAGCCCGGCGGCCCACCTGCCGGGTTCGCGTACGTCGAGCGGGCGGTGACCCGCAGAACCGGCGGACGGCAGACGGGCAAGGGCCCGCACGAGCGGTCCGGTGTGCGACGGACGGGGGTCCGTACGGACGGTCCGGTCTGCGACGGACGGGAGTCCGTACGGACGGATGGTTCGGTGGGCGGTGGATCTGTGCGGATGGTCGGGTGTGCGGTGGGTCAGTGGGTGGTGCAGCCGGACGGCTCCGCCGGGGTGGCCGGGGGGCGGCCGATGGTGGGCATGCCCAGGAGGACGCCGGAGGGCGCGGCGGGGCCGGCCTGGCGCGCCTGCCACGCGTCGCCCGCCCGGGTGCGGCGCAGGGCCAGTGCCGGGCGGTCGGCGACCAGGTGGTGCGGGGCGGCGTAGGTGACCTCGACGCTCACCACGTCGCCGGGGCGGGGGGCGTGCTCGCCGGGGGCGAAGTGGACGAGGCGGTTGTCGGGGGCGCGGCCGGACAGGCGGCGGGTGGCGTCGTCCTTGCGGCCCTCGCCCTCGGCGACCAGCACCTCCAGCACCTTGCCGACCTGCCGCTTGTTCTCAGCCCAGGAGATCTCCTCCTGGAGAGCGACCAGCCGCTCGTAGCGCTCCTGCACGACCTCCTTGGGCACCTGCGCGTCCATGGTCGCGGCGGGGGTGCCGGGGCGGATCGAGTACTGGAAGGTGAAGGCGTTGGCGAAGCGGGACTCGCGGACGACGTCGAGCGTGGCCTGGAAGTCCTCCTCGGTCTCGCCGGGGAAGCCCACGATGATGTCGGTGGAGATCGCCGCGTCGGGCATCGCGGCCCGGACCCGCTCGATGATCCCGAGGTAGCGCTCGGCGCGGTAGGAGCGGCGCATGGCCTTCAGGACCCGGTCGGAGCCGGACTGCAGCGGCATGTGCAGCTGGTGCATCACGTTGGGCGTCTCGGCCATCGCGGCGATGACGTCGTCGGTGAACGCCGCCGGGTGCGGGGAGGTGAACCGGACCCGCTCCAGGCCCTCCACGTCGCCGCAGGCGCGCAGCAGCTTGCCGAACGCGAGCCGGTCGCCGAACTCGACGCCGTAGGTGTTCACGTTCTGACCCAGGAGGGTGATCTCCAGGACGCCCTGCTCGACCAGGGTGCGCACCTCGCTGAGCACCTCGCCGGGACGGCGATCCTTCTCCTTGCCGCGCAGCGCCGGCACGATGCAGAACGTGCACGTGTTGTTGCAGCCGACCGAGATCGACACCCAGGCGGCGTAGGCCGACTCGCGCTTGGTCGGCAGGGTGCTGGGGAAGACCTCCAGCGACTCCTTGATCTCGACCTGGGCCTCGCGCTGGACGCGGGCGCGCTCCAGGAGCACGGGCAGCGAGCCGATGTTGTGGGTGCCGAACACGACGTCCACCCACGGGGCCTTGCGCACGATCTCGCCCTGGTCCTTCTGGGCCAGGCAGCCGCCCACGGCGATCTGCATGCGCGGGTTGCTCGTCTTCGCGGGACGGAGATGGCCGAGATTGCCGTAGAGGCGATTGTCGGCGTTCTCCCGCACGGCGCAGGTGTTGAACACGACCACGTCGGCCGCCTCGCCGTCGCCGACCGGCACGTAGCCCGCGTCTTCCAGCAGTCCGGCGAGCCGCTCGGAGTCATGCACGTTCATCTGGCACCCGTAGGTACGGACCTCGTACGTGCGGGTGCTCTCCTCGGTCACAGTCATGGCCCTCCAAGCCTAGGCGCTCCCCGGACCTCCGACACCGCTCCCTCCCCCGAACACGTCTTCGTAATGACTCGGTCACGCAACGTGAAGATTGCGGTTAAGCTGGGGCCCCAGAGTCGCATGCGAGAATGAGACTTCACCGACACTGAGAGTGGTGAGCCACGATGGCGATGCCTGCGCAGACCTCGGAGGCGCCCGTGAATGCCGACAAGCCGGCCGGAAGGCCGTTCACCCTCTGGCAGACGCCAGGAGAGCTCAGTGTCGACGAGTGGATCGAGCTCAATGCGCATGGCGACGGAAGCCGCTACGAGCTCATCGACGGGAGCCTCATCGTGTCCCCCGCCCCACCGCCCCAGCATCAATGGATCGGCGACAATCTGCGCCAGTTGCTCCATACCGCGATCGGCGACGAGCTGGCGGCCATCACGGCGACCGGAGTGCTGCTCGACGACAGCCCCGGCGTCATCCCCGACGTCATCGTCGTGGAGCGGCAGCCCATCCGTGACGGCGCCAGGCTGATCTCGTCCGGCTGGGTGCACCTCGCCGTGGAGATCGTGTCCAAGTCGACGACGGTGACCGACCGGCGAGTCAAGCCGATCAAATATGCAGAATCGGGCATTCCGCACTTCTGGCGCATCGAGATGCTTCCCTTCCGCGGCCAGATGAACAGGCGGCTGCCCGTCATCTACACGTACGCCCTGGACAAGGAAACCGGATACCAGTTGACCCATCAGGTGGCGGCGGGCGAAACGGTGGAGTTGACCGATCCTTTCAAACTGACTCTCGACCCCGCGAAACTGGCCGAGATCTGACCTCTTTGACTAGCCGACCAGTCCACACAACGTGACCCGATCGGTACCCCTTGGTTAGTCACGAGTGGCCTAACGTGCATAGCCTTGATCACCATGAAGAACGGGGACGCGGTTCCGCTCGTCAAGCTGGAAAACGTCAACAAGCACTTCGGTGAGCTCCATGTGCTGCGGGACATCCACTTGACCGTCGACCGGGGTGAGGTCCTGGTGGTGATCGGGCCTTCCGGCGGGGGCAAGTCGACGCTCTGCCGGACGATGAACCGGCTGGAGACGATCGACAGCGGTGTGATCACCTTCGACGGCCGGCCGCTTCCCGCGGAGGGCAAGCCGCTGGCGAAGCTGCGGTCCGAAGTCGGCATGGTGTTCCAGTCCTTCAACCTGTTCGCGCACAAGACGATCCTGGAGAACGTCACGCTGGGGCCGATCAAGGTCCGCGGGCAGGACAGGAAGGCCGCCGAGCAGCGCGGCCTGGAGCTTCTCGAGCGCGTCGGCATTGCCTCCCAGGCGGGCAAGTATCCCGCCCAGCTCTCCGGCGGTCAGCAGCAGCGCACGGCCATCGCGCGCGCCCTGGCGATGGATCCCAAGATGATCCTGTTCGACGAGCCCACCTCGGCGCTGGACCCGGAGATGGTCCAGGAGGTGCTGGACGTGATGATCGGCCTCGCCCGTGACGGCATGACCATGGTCGTCGTCACGCACGAGATGGGCTTCGCCCGCCGCGCCGCGAACCGGGTGGTCTTCATGGCCGACGGTCAGGTCGTGGAGGAGAACACGCCGGACGAGTTCTTCACCAACGCGCGCACCGACCGGGCCAAGGACTTCCTCTCCAAGATCCTTACGCACTGAGCTCGCATCCCGGGCACCCCCGGTACAGAGACTTCACCGTTGCACGGTTCCCCCTGGAAGAAGAGGTAAGGAAATGCGGGTAGGACGTATCAGTGCGACGCTGGCCGCGGCCGGCGCGCTCATCTTGGGGCTGGCGGCCTGTGGCGGCGGCGGCGAAACCAGCGCCGCCCCCTCCGGGGACGGTTCGGTCGTCGACAAGGTGAAGAACACCAAGCAGGTTGTCGTCGGCACCAAGTGGGACCAGCCCAGCCTCGGCCTGAAGGCCGGCGGCGGCGATCCCGAGGGCTTCGACGTGGACGTGGCGAAGTATGTGATCAAGGAGCTGGCCGGCGGCCAGGACGTGCAGATCCAGTTCAAGGAGTCCGCGTCCTCCAACCGTGAGCCGTTCCTCGCCAACGGCACCGTTGACATCATCTTCGCCACCTACTCGATCACCGAGGAGCGCAAGTCCAAGGTGACCTTCGGCGGGCCGTACATCGTGGCGCACCAGGACACCATGGTCCGCGCCGACGCCACGAACATCGCCAAGGCCACCGACCTGGCCGGCAAGCGCATCTGCCAGGCCGCGGGCTCCAACTCCTACAAGCGGATCACCGACCCGCCGCCGGACGGCGAGCTCGACCTCGACGCGCAGCTCGTGGGTGCCAACACCTACTCCGAGTGCGTGTCGAAGCTGAGCGGCAACAACCTGGACGCGGTCACCACCGACGACCTCATCCTGGCCGGCTTCGCCCAGCAGGGCGGCGGCAACTTCAAGATCCTCGGCGACCCGTTCACCGACGAGAAGTACGGCGTCGGCCTGAAGAAGGGCGACGTCAAGACCTGCGAGGCCGTCAACGCCGCGATCACCAAGATGTACACGGACGGCACCGCCGCCCAGCTCTTCGCCAAGTGGTTCGGCAAGGCGCAGGGTCTGACCGCGCCGACCGCCGCGCCGCAGTTCGAGACGTGCGCCTAGCAATCCTTGTCGCACCGCAGGCAGCGGCCGGTGACCCGGCCTCCGGGTCACCGGCCGCCGCCGTTTCCGTAAGTGGAGCACGATGAACGAACTGATCGAATACGGCCCGGCCCTGTGGGAGGGCTTCGTCCAGAACCTGAAGCTCTCCGCGGTGTGCGCGATCATGGCCCTGGTCCTCGGCACCGTCCTGGTGAGCATGCGGGTCTCTCCCACCCCCGTGCTGCGCGCCGCCGGAGCCGCCTACGTCAACATCGTGCGCAACACGCCGCTGACGCTGGTGCTGGCCTTCTCGGCGCTCGGGCTGAGCGACCAGGTGGGGCTCGTCTTCTCCGACGACCCCGCGATCAACGGCTTCTGGCTGGTCGCGCTCGGACTGTCCCTCTACACGGCGACCTTCGTCTGTGAGGCGTTGCGGGCGGGCATCAACACGGTGCCGTTCGGGCAGGCCGAGGCGGCGCGGGCGATCGGGCTCACGTTCTTCCAGTCCCTGACCCTGATCATCCTGCCGCAGGCGTTCCGGGCCGTGGTGGCGCCGCTCGGCAGCGTGATGATCGCGATGATCAAGAACACGACGGTCGCCGTCGCGGCCGGCTACCTCGCCGACGTGGCGTTCGTGATGAAGGACACCTTCGACACGACCGGTGTGTCCATCCCGATCTTCCTCGGGATCGTCGTGGCGTTCATGGCGGTCACCCTGCCGATCGGGTTCTTGACCGGCTGGCTCTCCCGGCGGCTGGCGGTGGCCCGATGAGCGGGCGGGCGAACGTCCTCTTCGACGCGCCCGGCCCGCGGGCCCGGCTGCGCAACAACGCGCTCACCCTCGTCGCCGCGATCGTCCTCATCGGACTGGCCTACTTCGTGTACGCCAGGTTCGACGAGAGGGGCCAGTGGCGCTGGGAGATCTGGCAGCCGTTCGTCGAGGCGGACACCTGGGTCAACTTCATCATCCCCGGTCTCATCGGCACGCTGAAGGCCGCGGCGCTCGGGGCGGTGTTCGCGCTGCTGTTCGGCGCGGTCTTCGGCCTGGCCCGGCTGTCCGACCACCGGTGGATCCGCGTCCCGGCGGGCGTCGTCGTGGAGGTCTTCCGGGCGATCCCGCTGCTGCTGCTGATCTTCTTCGTCTTCTACCTGGCGCCCTCGCTCTTCGGCGGCGGCGACTACACCCTGATGGCCGTCGTGATCGGCCTCACGCTGTACAACGGGTCGGTGCTGGCCGAGGTGGTCCGGGCGGGCGTGCTCTCCGTGCCCAGGGGCCAGTCGGAGGCGGCGTACGCGATCGGGCTGCGCAAGACCGGGGTGATGACCCTGGTGCTGCTGCCCCAGGCGATCACCGCGATGATGCCGGCGATCGTCAGCCAGCTCGTCGTCCTGCTCAAGGACACCGCGCTCGGCTACATCATCGCCTACGTCGACCTGCTCAACATGGGCTTCAAGATCATCCCGGCGAACCACTTCGGCAGCCTCGTCCCGGCCGCCATCGTCATCGGGATCATCTACATCGGCCTGAACGCCCTTCTCAGCGCGCTGGCCACCTGGCTGGAACGGCGCAGCCGGCGAAGCCGCAAGACCTCGGCCCGTCCCGTCGCCCCGCCCACCGCGATTCCCAGCGCGGCGGGCCCGAGCCTCCCGGACTAGGGCCACCTGGGGCGGCCGCCGGACCGGTGGCCGCCCCACCCGATGCCCGTAACCCGGGTGACCTGCGTCTCGATCCGATACCGGAAGCCCGCCGAAAACCCGCCGAATCGCGTGCCGACCGGTCGCCGCACCCAAGATGAACGCCTCATCGGCACCACGAGGCGAGAGTTTCCTGGCAGGATGCGACTATGTCCCCCGAGCACCGGCCGAGCCGAACGGCAGTGCCGTACTCCGCCTGGCCGTCGCCGATCGCCACCTCAGACGTCGCCCGCGCCGGGCTGCGCCTCGGCTTCCCCACCGTGCTGGGCGAGGAGGTGTGGTGGACCGAGGACCGCCCCTCGGAGGGCGGGCGCACCACCATCGTCCACCGCGCCGCCGACGGCACCCGCCGCGAGCTGCTCCCCGCGCCGTGGAGCGCGCGCAGCAGGGTCCACGAGTACGGCGGGCGGTCCTACGCCGTCGTGCCGGGCACCGGAGTCGTCTTCGCGCACCACACCGACCAGCGGCTCTACCTGCTGCCGCCGGGCGGCGAGCCGCGACCGCTCACTCCGGAGCCGGAGATCGCCGCCGGGCTGCGCTATGCCGACCTGGTCGTGCGCGACGGCTGGATCTGGGCCGTGCGCGAGCGCCACGACGGCGAGGGCAAGGTGGTCCGGGCGATCGTGTCCGTCCCGCTGGACGGCGGGCGGGAGCGCGAACACGTCACCGGCAGCGACTTCTACGCCTTCCCCGCCGTCTCCCCCGACGGCGTGCATCTGGCCTACGTCTGCTGGAACCATCCGGACATGCCGTGGACCGGCACCGAGCTCCGCGTCACCCGCATCGCCGACGGCACCACCTGGACGGTCAAGGGCGGCTCCACCGAGTCGGTGCTCGCCCCCTGCTGGCGTGACGAGCGCACCCTCTACCTGGTCTCCGACTGGTCCGGCTGGTGGAACCTCTACCAGGTGGACGTCTTCGGCATGGCCCCGCAGGCGCTCTTCCCCGCCGAGGAGGAGTTCGCCGGTCCGCTGTGGCAGCTCGGCGCCAGGCCGTACCAGGTGCTCGGCGACGGGCGGCTCGCGGTCCTGCACGGGCAGGGGGACCTGCGCCTGGCCGTCCTCGACCCGGCGACCGGCGTCCTGACCGGCCTCGACGTGCCCTATGACGGGTGGAGCCCGTCACTCGACGCCGACGGCTCCACCCTGGTCGGCATCGGGTACGGCCCGGCGACGCCCGCCTCGGTGGTCCGGCTGGACACCGTCACCGGGCGCGTCGAAGGGCTGCGCCGCGACGTGGACGAGCTGCCCGACATCGCCTATCTGCCGACGCCGCGCCCGGTGCAGATCGAGGGCGGGTTCGGCCGGCCGGTGCACGCCGTCCTGCACGCGCCCGCCAACCCGGAGGCCGCCGCCGAGGGCCCCGCGCCGTACGTCGTCTTCGTGCACGGCGGGCCGACCGGGAACAGCACGTCCGCGCTGGACCTGGAGAAGGCGTTCTTCACCAGCCGGGGCATCGGCGTGCTCGACGTCAACTACGGCGGCTCCACCGGGTACGGCAGGGCCTACCGTGAGCGGCTGCGCGGGCAGTGGGGCATCGTCGACGTGGAGGACACGGTCGCCGCCGCCGAGTGGCTGGCCGAACAGGGGCTCGCCGACCCCGCGCGGATCGCCATCAGGGGCGGCAGCGCGGGCGGCTGGACGGTCATGGCGGCCTGCTGCGCCTCCGGCACGTTCGCCGGCGGGGTGTCCTACTTCGGAGTGAGCGCGCTCGCCCCGCTGGTCGCCACCACCCACGACTTCGAGTCCCGCTACGTGGAATGGCTGGTCGGCCCGGAGGACCCCGAGCTCTATCGCTCCCGCGAGCCGCTCGGCCGGGTGGACGGCGTGACCTGCCCGATGCTGCTGCTGCAGGGGCTGGAGGACCCGGTCGTGCCCGCCTCGCAGTCGGAGGCGTTCGTCACCGCGCTCGCCGAGCGCGGTGTGCCGTGCACCTATCTCACCTTCGAGGGCGAGTCGCACGGGTTCCGGCGGACCGAGACCCGCAGCGCCGCCCTCGCCGCCGAGCTGGCGTTCTACCAGCAGATCTTCACCGTCTGAACCGCTCTCTCAGCGGGCGAACTCGATGGCGCGGGACTCGCGGACCACCGTGATCCGGATCTGGCCGGGGTAGGTCAGCTCCTCCTCGACCTGCTTGGCGACGTCCCGGGCGATCACCTGGGCCTGGATGTCGTCCACCGAGTCGGGCTTGACCATCACCCGGATCTCCCGGCCGGCCTGCATGGCGAAGACCTTCTCCACGCCGTCGTAGGACTGGGCGATCTCCTCCAGCCGCTCCAGCCGCTTCACGTAGGCCTCAAGGGACTCCCTGCGGGCGCCGGGACGGCTGCCGCTGATCGCGTCGGCGGCCTGGGTGAGCACCGCCTCCACCGTGCGCACCTCGACCTCGTTGTGGTGCGCCTCGATGGCGTGCACGACGTCCTCGTGCTCGCCGTACCGGCGGGCGATCTCGGCTCCGATGAGGGCGTGGCTGCCCTCCACCTCGTGAGTGAGGGCCTTGCCGATGTCGTGCAGCACGGTGCAGCGCTTGAGCAGCATCGCGTCCATCTTCAGCTCGCTGGCCATGATGCCGGCGATGTGGGCGGACTCGATGAGGTGCTTCAGCACGTTCTGCCCGTAGGAGGTGCGGTAGCGGAGCTGGCCGAGCAGGGTGATCAGCTCGGGGTGCATGTCGGTGATGCCGAGCTCCACCAGCGCGTCCTCACCGGCCCGGACGCACAGGTCGCGCACCTCGCCCTTGCTGCGCTCGTATGCCTCCTCGATGCGCTGGGGGTGGATGCGGCCGTCCAGGACGAGTTTCTCCAGGGTGAGCCGGGCGGTCTCGCGGCGGACCGGATCGAAACACGACAGGAGCACGGCCTCCGGGGTGTCGTCGATGATGAGGTTGACGCCGGTGGTGGTCTCGAAGGCCCGGATGTTGCGGCCCTCGCGGCCGATGATCCGGCCCTTCATCTCGTCGCCGGGCAGGTGCAGCACGCTCACGACGGACTCGGCGGTCTGCTCGGTCGCCACCCGCTGCACGGCCAGGGTGACGATCTTGCAGGCGCGCTTCTCGCCCTCCTTGCGGGCGGCGCTCTCGATCTCCCGGACGATGAGCGCGGCCTCGCGCTTCGCCTGGTTCTCGATCTCCCTGACCAGGTCGGCCTTGGCCTGGTCGGCGGTGAACCCGGACACCCGCTCCAGGATCGCCCGCCGCTCCGCCTCGGTCTTGAGCAGCTCCTCGCGCCGGTGGGCGAGCTCGGTCTCGGTCTCGGCCAGCTTGCGGCCCCGCTCGGCCTGGCGCCTGGCGTCCTCGTCGAGCCGCTGCTCGCGCTCGGCCAGGCGGTTTTCTCTGCGCTCCAGGTCGGAACGGAGCTCCTTGAGCTCGCCCTTGAGGACCCGGCTCTCCTCCTCGACCTCCTTGCGTATCTGGAGGGCGGTCTTCTCCACGGCCTCGGACCGGCTGAGCGCCTCGCCCGCCTCGGCCTCCGCCTTGGCCCGGATCTCGGCGGCCTGCCGGCGGGCTTCTTCGAGCTCGGCGTTGACCTCTTCGAGTTGCTCCGGTGTGGGGGCCGCCACGCGTGGACTCTGGGCTCCGGTGCGGCGCACGAGCACGACGAGAGCGGCGATCGCCACGAAGGCGAAAACGAACACCGCCACTGTCAGTGCGACCACAACCGCAGTTTCCATGCGCGCCGAACCCTCCTCGCGTCGCAGCACTCAACAGCGAGGTGCCACAAACACGGCGCGGGAAAACCAACCGGTGGCTTCACCAGGACAAATATCAACCCGCAATGGACTGGGCACCGATCGTGACGACCGGCACCGTGTCTTCTTCATCCAGTCGAGCTTGCTCGTCCGAAGTTCACCGTTATGGCAATCCGCACAGCGCGGAGTAACTCCTCACTGCCGTCGAGATTAGGTGTCAAACAGGCCACGAGCAAGCAAAGGAAGCCTGACGGGGCAGTTTCCCACGGTTCCGCTCCTTGGAACGGCACACCTCAAAGGAGACATCTGGCCACACCCTAACCTGCGGCGACCTTTGGATCTTCGCACCGTGAAACCTTGATGAAACCGTGTCTCTCTCACTCTCCGTCACTCGAAGAATTCATCCTCGGCGACTTCGGCTCCTTCGCTCTCCAGTGCCTCGCGGACCACCCGGAAAGCCAGCCCAGCGGAATATCCCTTTCGGGCGAGCATCCCGACGAGGCGGCGAGTGCGCGGCGCGGGGTCAAGGCCGCGAGTTGACGCCATCTTGCGAGCGACGAGCCGCCTGGCCGTCTCCACCTCCTGGTCGGGGTCGAGACGGTCCACCGCGTCGCGCACCGTGTCGTCGTCCACGCCCCGGTGGCGCAGCTCGGCGGCGAGGGCCCGCCGTGCCAGGCCGCGCCCGGCGTGACGCGAGCTCACCCAGGCGTCGGCGAACGCCGCGTCGTCGATCAGGCCGACGTCGGAGAAGCGGGCGAGCACCGCCTCGGCCGCGTCGTCGGGCACCTCCCGCTTCCGCAGCGCCTCCGCGAGCTGTGCCCGGGTCCGCGGCGCCATGGTGAGCAGCCGCAGGCAGATGGCCCGGGCCACGGCCTGCGGATCACCGTCTTCTGGCCGATCCGCCCCCGCTCCCCCGCGACGCCGTGACCGGCCGCCTCCCCAGCCGTCCCCTTCGGCTCCCCGCTCTTCGACTCCCCAGTCCTCGACTCCTTGTACCTTCGCTCCCCGGTCTTCGACTCCCCGCGCTTTCGCTCCCCGGCCGCGTCGCGACCTGCCGGTTTCCCGAGCACCGTCCCGCGCGCCCGCGTCGCCACCACGCCACAAGCCACCGGCATCACCGGCCTTCGCACGACCGGCCTGTGCTCCGCCACCCGCGTACTCGTCGGCTCCGAACTCCCCGGCTCCAGGCTCGCCGACTCGGGGCTCGGCGGCTTCGTCCCGGCCGAGGAACGCGTCCCACGCGCGGGACGTACCCCGCCCCGGGGTTCCCTCAGGCGCGGACCCTCGGCCACGGGCCGTCCGGCGGCCCTTGCGCTGTCTCTCCGGCTCCGGACCGGCGGCGCCCTCCCCCGGCCCGCCCCATCCGAGACCACCGCGTCCGGGGCCACCGCGTCCGGGGCCACCCCATGCGTCCGGCCTCGGCTCGTCCCACCCCGGCTCGTCCCACCCCAGCGGACCCTGTGGCCACGCCGGGGCCGAACCCTCCGGGTCGTCCGAGTCGGCCAGGTCGGCCGGGGCGTCTCGGGTTATGGGAGCCGTGGGGCCCGGTGGGATGTCGGGCCATGCTCCCCAGTCCCGTGGCCCTGTCTCGTCAGAGGGGCCACGGGGATCGCTCACCGCCATCTACGGTCACGCCGATCAGACGTCACCCGGCTTGGGCGCCGTCGCGGCGGCGGCAGCCTTGCCACGTGCGGCCGCGGCGGTGGCCCGGGGGGCTGCCGTGGCCGTGGAGGTCGCTCCGGCGGCCGGCGCGGGGACCGGCTCCGCGGGGGCGTCGATGCGCGGGCCTACGCCGAGCTTCTCCTTGATCTTCTTCTCGACCTCGTTGGCGATGTCGGGGTGGCTCTTCAGGAAGTTACGCGCGTTTTCCTTGCCCTGGCCGAGCTGGTCGCCCTCGTAGGTGTACCAGGCGCCGGACTTGCGCACGAAGCCGTGCTCCACGCCCATGTCGATGAGCCCGCCCTCACGCGAGATGCCCATGCCGTAGAGGATGTCGAAGTCGGCCTGGCGGAAGGGGGGTGCCATCTTGTTCTTGACGACCTTGACCCGGGTGCGGTTGCCGACGGGCTCGGTGCCGTCCTTCAGCGTCTCGATGCGCCGGACGTCGAGCCGGATGGAGGCGTAGAACTTGAGCGCCTTGCCACCGGTCGTGGTCTCCGGGCTGCCGAACATGACGCCGATCTTCTCGCGGAGCTGGTTGATGAAGATGGCGGTGGTGCCGGTGTTGTTGAGGGCGCCGGCGACCTTCCGCAGGGCCTGGGACATCAGGCGGGCCTGGAGGCCGACGTGGCTGTCGCCCATCTCGCCCTCGATCTCGGCCTTGGGCACCAGCGCGGCCACGGAGTCGATGACGATGATGTCGACCGCGCCGGAGCGGATCAGCATGTCGGCGATCTCCAGCGCCTGCTCGCCGGTGTCGGGCTGGGAGACCAGGAGGGCGTCGGTGTCGACGCCGAGCTTCTTGGCGTATTCGGGGTCGAGGGCGTGCTCGGCGTCGATGAACGCCGCGATGCCGCCCGCGCGCTGCGCGCTGGCCACCGCGTGCAGGGCGACGGTGGTCTTACCGCTGGACTCGGGCCCGTAGACCTCCACGATCCGGCCACGAGGGAAACCGCCGATGCCGAGCGCCACGTCGAGCGCGATGGAACCGGTCGGGATCACCTCGATGGGAGCTCGTGTCTCGTCACCGAGGCGCATGACCGAGCCTTTGCCGAACTGGCGCTCGATCTGGGCGAGTGCCGTCTCAAGGGCCTTCTCGCGGTCGTTGGCTGCCATTGGATGCCCCCAGGAGGGTCGTGGTCTGTCGTTTCCGTCGCGTGAAAGCTACGGGGTGCCACCGACATTTTCCGGCGGGCACCGGAGTCGGCCTCCCCCAATATAGCCGAACGGCTGTTCGATCGTCCGCCGAACACGCACTCCGGGACCATCCGCGGAGCGACATTCCCGGACATTGTGCTCCCGGCTGTTGTAAGCGGGCTGAGCTGGGGAGATCCTTAATGGAGACGACCTTGGGGTGCCCACGTGACCAGCACGTTCGCCGAGCAACGCCGTGTCCATCTACAAGCCTTGGCCGCCCGTCTCCCCGATCGCGGGCTCGTCGGCCGGATGCTCGGGGGCGAGACGGCCCCCGTCCTGTGGATCTGGTGCCCTGGCACGGGCAGGCAGACCATCGTCTTCGCCACTCCCTCGGCGGACGGCTGGCTCTTCCTGTGGTCGCCCGACGGCCAGGAGGGCACCGGCAATCCCGGGCAGACCGCCGATCTGATCAGGAAACTGCTCTCCGACAGGCCGTGAGCGGTCAGCGCAGCCTGGGGTCGACGTCGGCCACGGCGCAGACCGCGCGCCACACGGTCTTGGCCGACTCGCCCTCGGCCAGCGCCTGCGACACGGTGCGCCCGCCCAGCTCGGAGAGCACGAAGTCACGAGACCACGACTCCGCGTACGTCTCACCGAAGTGGGTGTTCATCCGGTTCCAGAAATCCGTCAGGCGCATCCTTCAAGTATGGGTCCGGCCGCAACGTGAAAGGGCCGTGACCCGGGACGCCTCGTGTCCGTTTCGCGGGCTTCGCGGGGCCGTTCTCGCCCGCCGTCGGAGTACGGCAGGCTTGAGGCGGGCCGCTTGGAGGGTAGACCCCACCCATGCCGAAACCGTCGCTCACAGGTGTCCTCTTCGCGATCGCCTTCTCCCCCGCGACCAGGCTCACCCGCGTGGAGAGGCTGGGGCGCCGGGCGCGGCGGCGGAGGTTCACCGCGCAACTGCGCGACGGGGTGGCCCGGGCGAAGGCCGAGCGCGCCGGGCGGCGGGCCGCCGATCCGGAGGGGGCCGGGCGGCGCTCCCGCCGCTGAGGGACGCCGGCGGGAGCGATGAGCCCGGGGGACGAACCGGGACCGGCCGGGCCGTCCGAGCCGCCGGAGGGCTCGGCGGCGGGTCAGAGCACGTGCGAGCCGTACATCTCGCCGAGGGGGTCGGCGAGCAGCTCGACGCGGGCCCCGTCGGGGTCGCGGAAGTAGATCGAGGCGCCGCTCTCGATCTGGTGCGGCAACCCGGCCGCCTCCAGCTTGCCGCGCAGCCGCTCCCAGGTGGAGGGATCGACCGAGATCGCGATGTGGTGCAGCCCGCCGAGGACCTCCTGGTAGGGGCCGAGGTCGAGACCGGGGAAGTCGAAGAACGCCAGCAGGTTGCCGTTGCCGATGTCGAAGAAGAAGTGGTTGGAACCGGGGTAGTCACGGTTTTCGAAGATCTCGGTGAGGGGGAATTCCAGGAGGTCCTGGTAGAACTCGATCGTCCGCTCGACGTCGGAGCAGACAAGGGCGAAATGGTGGAGTCCTCGCGCGCTGCTTCGTGATCGGTGGCCGTTCAGGCGTCTTGCCCTGATCCGGTCACGCGATGCCGCTATGGCCTCGTAGTCGATGCTCATACCCGAGCTGTATGTCCGCGATCGTGCTCGACGAACCTCTCAGCGTCGTGACAATCTCCTCCGCGCCCCTCCCCGTACGGCCGGCGGCCGTTTCTGTCGGTGGCGCGTTGCATGATGAAACGGTGACCGGATCGGCGCTCGACCACTTCACCGAGATGACCAGGGCATGGTTCACCGGTGCCTTCGCCGCGCCCACGCCCGCCCAGGAGGGGGCCTGGGCGTCGATCGCGCGCGGCGACAACACGCTCGTGGTGGCGCCCACCGGTTCGGGCAAGACGCTGGCCGCGTTCCTGTGGGCGCTCGACCGGCTGGCCGCCGAGCACGCCGCCGGGGAGGCGGAGCGGGAGGCGCGGCGGGGCTGCCGGGTTCTCTACGTGTCGCCGCTCAAGGCGCTCGCGGTCGACGTGGAGCGCAACCTGCGCGCGCCGCTGACCGGGATGAAGCAGACGGCGCGGCGGCTCGGCCTGCCGGTGCCGGAGATCTCGGTGGCGATCCGCTCGGGCGACACGCCCGCCGAGGACCGCAGGCGGTTCGGGGCCAGGCCCTCCGACGTCCTCATCACCACGCCCGAGTCGTTGTTCCTGCTGCTGACCAGCCAGGCGCGCGAAGCGCTCGGCACCGTGGAGACGGTGATCGTCGACGAGGTGCACGCCGTGGCGGCGACCAAGCGCGGCGCGCATCTCGCGCTGAGCCTGGAGCGGCTCGACGCGCTGCTGGAGCGACCGGCGCAGCGCATCGGACTGTCGGCCACCGTGCGGCCGGTGAGCGAGGTGGCCGCGTTCCTCGGCGGCACCCGCCCGGCGACCGTGGTGCAGCCTCCCTCCGACAAGGTCATCGAGGTCGACGTCATCGTCCCGATCGAGGACATGACCGAGCTCGACCGCCCGGTGGAGTCCGGCGCCCCCGGCGAGGAGGGGGATGCCTGGCGGCCCGAGTCCGGTCGCCGTTCCATCTGGCCGCACGTCGAGGAGCGGCTGCTCGACCTGATCGAGGCCCACCGTTCGACCATCGTGTTCGCCAACTCGCGGCGGCTCTCCGAGCGGCTGTGCACCCGGCTCAACGAGCTGGCCTGGGAGCGCACCGGCGCGGGCGGGGATGATCCGCCGCCGGAGGCGGGGCCGCCGCGGCCCCGCGGGTCGCTCGGCACGCCCGCGGAGCTGATGGCGCAGGCGGGGGCGAGCGGGGGCACCCCGCCGGAGGTGGTGCGCGCCCACCACGGGTCGGTGTCCAAGCAGGAGCGGGCGCAGATCGAGGAGGCGCTGAAGTCCGGGCGGCTGCCCGCCGTGGTGGCGACCTCCAGCCTGGAGCTCGGCATCGACATGGGCTCGGTCGAGATGGTGGCCTGTGTGGAGGCGCCGCCGAGCGTGGCGAGCGGCCTGCAGCGCATCGGCCGGGCGGGCCACCAGGTGGGCGCGGTGTCCCGTGGGGTGATCTTCCCCAAATACCGCGGCGACCTGGTCCAGACGGCGGTCGTCGCCGAGCGGATGAAGACGGGTGAGATCGAGGAGCTGCGTTACCCGCGCAACCCGCTCGACGTGCTGGCCCAGCAGATCGTGGCCATGACCGCACTGGAGGAGTGGACGGTCGACGACCTGGAGGCCGTCATCAGACGCGCCGCGCCCTACTCCACGCTGCCGCGGAGCGCGCTGGAGGCCACGCTCGACATGCTGGCGGGGCGTTATCCGAGCGAGGAGTTCGCCGAGCTGCGCCCGCGCGTCGTGTGGGACCGGGTGACCGGCACGCTGCGCGGCCGTCCCGGCGCACAGCGGCTGGCCGTCACCAACGGCGGCACGATCCCCGACCGCGGCCTGTTCGGGGTGTTCCTCGTCGGGGAGAAGGCGTCCCGGGTGGGCGAGCTCGACGAGGAGATGGTGTACGAGTCCCGGGTCGGCGACGTGTTCGTGCTGGGGGCGACGTCGTGGCGGATCGAGGACATCACGGCCGATCGGGTGCTCGTCTCGCCGGCTCCCGGGCAGCCGGGGAAGCTGCCGTTCTGGCACGGTGACGCCCCGGGCAGGCCGGCCGAGCTGGGCCGGGCGATCGGCGCGTTCCTGCGCGAGGTGTCCGGCGGCGGTGAGGATCGGCTGCGCGCCGCCGGGCTCGACGACTACGCCGTGGGCAACCTGCTCTCCTATCTCACGGAGCAGCGTGAGGCGACCGGTTACGTGCCCGACGACCGCACCCTGCTGGTCGAGCGTTTCCACGACGAGCTGGGCGACTGGCGGATCGTGGTGCACTCGCCGTACGGGGCGCGGGTCCACGCGCCGTGGGCGCTGGCGATCGGCCGGCGGCTGCGCGAGCGGTACGGCACGGACGTGCAGACGGTCCACTCCGACGACGGCATCGTCCTGCGCGTTCCGGACACCTTCGACGGCGCGCCGTCGGACGTGGCGGCGTTCGACGCCGAGGAGATCGAGCAGATCGTGGTCGAGGAGCTGGGCGGGTCGGCGCTGTTCGCCTCCAGGTTCCGCGAGTGCGCGGGCAGGTCGCTGCTGCTCCCACGCCGGACGCCCGGGCGGCGTACCCCGCTGTGGCAGCAGCGCCAGCGCGCCGCCCACCTGCTCAACGTGGCCTCGGCCTACGGCTCGTTCCCCGTGGTGCTGGAGACCATGCGCGAGTGCCTGCAGGACGTGTTCGACGTGCCCGGCCTGGTGAGCCTGATGCGTGACATCGCCGCGCGCAGGGTGCGCCTGGTGGAGGTGGAGACCACGCAGGCGTCGCCGTTCGCCGCGTCGCTGCTGTTCGACTACATCGGCGCGTTCATGTACGAGGGTGACTCTCCGCTGGCCGAGCGGCGGGCGCAGGCGCTCGCGCTGGACACGAGCCTGCTGGCCGAGCTGCTCGGCCAGGCCGACCTGCGGGAGCTGCTCGATCCCGACGTGGTCGGCGACACCGAGCGCGAGCTGGCCCGGCTGGACCGGCCGTTGCGCGACACGGAGGATCTCGCCGACCTGCTGCGCTCGCACGGCCCGCTGCTCGCGGCCGACGTGAGCGTGCGGGAGGGCGATCCGGGCTGGCTGGAGGAGCTGGAGCGGGCGCGCCGGGCGATCAGGGTCCGGGTGGCCGGGCAGGAGCAGTGGGCCGCGATCGAGGACGCGGGACGGCTGCGCGACGCGCTGGGGGCGCCGCTGCCGGTCGGGGTGCCGCTGGCGTTCCTGGAGCCGGTGGCCGATCCGCTGGGCGACCTGGTGGCCCGGCACGCGCGCACCCGGGGGCCGTTCCCGGCCGGCACGGCGGCGGCGAGGTTCGGGCTCGGCGTCGCCGTGGTCACCGACGCGCTGCGCCGCCTGGCCGCGACCGGCAGGGTGGTGAACGGCGAGTTCCGGCCCGGCGGCCGAGGTGAGGAGTGGTGCGACGCGGGCGTGTTGCGGCTGCTCAGACGCCGCTCGCTGGCCCGGTTGCGCAAGGAGGTGGAGCCGGTCGCGCCGGAGACGCTGGCCGATTTCACGCCCGTGTGGCACGGCGTCACGGTGGATCGCGGCGCGGGGGGCGCCAGGGCCGCGGCCGGGGCCGGGCGGGCGATGGACGCGCTGGTGGCGGCGATCGAGCGGCTTCAGGGCGCGGCGGTGCCCGCCTCCGCGCTGGAGACGCTGGTGCTGCCCTCCCGCGTCCCCGGTTACTCTCCCGCCCTGCTCGACGAGCTGACCGCGTCGGGTGAGGTGATCTGGGCCGGGCAGGGGTCCCTGCCCGGCGGGGACGGCTGGGTCGCGCTCTACTTCGCCGACACCGCCCCGCTGCTGCTGCCCGTGCCGGTCGAGATCACCATGACGCCGCTGCACCGGGAGGTTCTCGACCTTCTGGGCGGGGGCGGGGCGCTGTTCTTCCGTGAGCTGTCCAACCGGCTGCTCTCCGCGTCGTTGCACGGCGGGGACGCCTCCCCGGCGCGGGCGACGGCACCCGATGACGGGGCGCTGACCGCCGCGTTGTGGGATCTCGTGTGGGCGGGGCTGGTCACCGGGGACACGCTGGCTCCGCTCCGGGCGACCCTGGGCACGGGCCGGCCCGCTCATCGACCGGCCTCGACCCGGCGGCGCAGAGCCGTGCTGCCGACCCGCAGCGGGCCGCCGACGGTGAGCGGCCGATGGTGGCTGCTGCCCGAGCCCGGCGCGGACGCCACCCAGCGGGCGCACGCACAGGCCGAGGTGCTGCTGGAGCGGCACGGCGTGGTGACCAGGGGCGCGGTCGCCGCCGAGCGCCTTCCCGGCGGGTTCTCCGCCGTCTACCAGGTGTTGCGGGTGTTCGAGGAGAGCGGGCGCTGCCGCCGGGGGTATTTCGTCGAGGGTCTCGGCGGCGCACAGTTCGCCCTGCCGGGCGCGGTCGACCGCATGCGCGCCATGAGCACGTCGCTTCCCCGCCCGGGAGGGGGCGAACGTGGCGGGCTGTCCGGTGCCGAGGCGGCCGGCGGCGGGGCGGCCGACGGCGGGGCGGCCGACGGCGGGGCGGCCGACGGCGGGGCGGCCGGCGGCGCGGCCGGGGGCGGCGAGGATGACCGGGGCAGGCCGTGGGGCGGTGAGCGTGACCAGGGCGAGCCCTGGAGCGGCGGACCTGGTCGGGGCGAGCCGTGGGGCGGCGGGCTTGAGCAGGGCGGGCCGTGGGGCCGCGGGCCTGATCGGGGCGGGCCGTCCGGTGGTGTCGGGCGGGGTGGGACCGGGGTTTCCATGCCTGGGAGCGGGGTTCCCCTGCCTGGAGAGGTCGTGCGTGGCGGGGGCGGGTTCGATGATCCTTGGGCCGGGGCGTTGCCTCCGGGGGTGCCGGGTGGCGGTGCGGGGGTCGGACCGGCCGGGGGGCGGCGGGCTCGTCGGGTGGTGGTGCTGGCGGCGGCCGATCCCGCCAATCCGTACGGGGCGGCTCTGCCCTGGCCCGGGCATCCGGGTGAGGTGACCCACAAGCCGGGGCGCAAGGCCGGAGCGCTGGTCGTGCTGGTCGACGGGCACCTGATCCTTTACGTGGAGCGGGGCGGCAAGACGCTGCTGTCGTTCACCGAGGACGAGCGCGTCCAGCCCGCGGTGGACGCGCTCGCCCTCGCGGTCCGCGACGGGGCGCTGGGCAAGCTGACCGTGGAGCGGGCCGACGGCGGCGCCATCGCCGACTCGCCCCTGGCCGCCGCCCTGGAGGCCGCCGGTTTCCACCCCACGCCCCGGGGCCTGCGAATCCGCGCCTGACGGCACACCCGGCGGGGCGCCGCACCGCGTTCTGGACGTGGGCCCGGTGTCCGGTGGGTGATTGCGCCACGTGGGCTGAACTCGGTGTCGAGGGTCGGGTCGGTCGCGGGATCGGGGAGTGGGGTGGGGGGTGTGGCGATCACCTCGTCGCCCGGGGCGTACCTCCACGATCCGAGTGTGTGAGGCCAGGAGCGGGGTGGGTGAGGCCAGGGGGGGGTGGGAGGAGGGTGGTGGAAGTTCGATGCTGGGGGTCAGGTCACAGGGTCAGCAGGTGACGGGGGCAGGTCACGGGGTCGGAGGGTGTGGGGTCAGGTGACGGGGTCGGAGGGTGCGGGGTCAGGTCACGGGGTCGGAGGGTGTGGGGTTAGGGGGTGGGGGGTTAGGTGGTGGTGGCTTTGATGAGGTCGTCTACGACGTCGGGGAGGCTGGCGCGGCGGGCGTAGGCGCGGCGCTGGCGGGCGGCGCCGGAGCCGCGGGTGAGGAGGCGGTCGATGCCCTCCGCCACGAGGGGCAGGTCGCCGATCTCGGCGAGGGCGGGGCGGACGTGGTCGAGGAGCCGGCGGACCAGCAGCTCGGCGGGGACCAGGGTGGCGTGGTGCAGGTCGAGCCCTTCGCCGCGCAGGCCGTCCCTGGCCGCGCGCCAGTACGCGGCGCGCAGCACCTCGCCGGGGATCGGCGGGCCGAGGTCGCCGCGGGCGATGGCGGTCAGCGCGGTGACCACCAGGCCGCGGACGAGTCCGACGACGGTCATGCTGTCGGTCAGGTCGGGCGGCACGTCGGCGACCCGGATCTCGATGGTGGGCAGGCGCGGCGAGGGCCGTACGTCCCAGAAGACGGTGCCGCGGTCCATCAGCGCGCCCGACTCGGTGAGGGCCGCCAGCGAGTTCTCGTAGTCGGCGAAGGACGAGAAGTACGGCGGGGCGCCGGCGACCGGCCACCGGCTCCAGCTGATCACCCGCCAGGAGGAGTAGCCCGTGTCACGCCCGAGGAAGTACGGCGAGTTGGCGGTCAGCGCGATGAGGATCGGCAGCCAGGGGCGTAAGTGGTTGCCGACGTAAACGGCGTGCTCGGGGTCGGGGACGTCCACGTGCACGTGCAGCGCGCAGATGCTGATCTCGTCGTTGAGGGCACCGTAGACGCGTAGCCCCCGCTCGTAGCGGTCGCCGTCGCTGAGCGGCGGCGGCACCACCGGGCCGAGCACCGGGATGCCGCAGGCCATGACCGCGAGGCCGCGGGAGGCCGCCGCTTCCGCCACCTGTCTGCGGGTGTGTTGCAGCCGGTTGGCCAGCTCGGCCAGGTCGGCGGACGGCGGGGTGCGCGCCTCGACCTGGAGGCGGGTGATCTCCTTGGCGACGTCGTCGCCGAGGAGCGGGGCGGCGGCGCGCAGCACCTCGTGGGCGGCGGGTACGACGTGCCGGCTGCACGGGTCCACCACCAGGTACTCTTCTTCGATTCCGAGCAGAGGAAGGGCCTCGATCATCAGGTGCCACCTCTCGGCAGAAGCGGGGTCCACCTGAGATGTTCCCTTTACGACCCTTCCTCAGCCCTTGTCACGATATGTACGGCTGTGCGAATGGGCCGTACAGCGCGGCGCCGACACCGGTGGTCATCGCCCAGTAGCGGTCGCCGTAGGACCAGTGCCACCACTCGGTGGGATAGTTGACGAGCCCGGCCGCCGCCAGGGCGTCGCCGAGGATCTTGCGGTTCGACCGGGCCTCGGCGGAGATGTTCGGGGCGCCGGTGTAGCAGGCGCCGTCGCTCTCCTCCGGATTGGCGTTGACCGCGGTGCCCATGTCCAGCTCACGCGGCTCGGCGCCGTCGAGGACGCACAGCGTCAGGTCCACCGCGGCGCCGGCGGTGTGCGGCGCGACCTCGATCGGGGAGACGTACCGGCTGGCCGCCCTGTGCAACTCCTCGGGCGACATTTCAGGAAATGTCGCAGCCAAGCCGTCTTTGTAGTCGTTGAAGTACTTCAGCTGCAACGAAGACGGCCGATACCCCTCGACCACCATCAACCGGTACCCCTCGGGCAACCGGCGGTCGGCGTCCAGCAGCCGGCTGACGAGTCCTTCACGCAGATGCGCGTAGGCGCCCTGCTCGTCGGCGAGACGGTCATCGACCAGCAGCCGCCCGCGCACGTCGAGCAGTGGCTCCCCCATCTCCTCGACGGGTATCGCGGTCACACGGGGATCGGAGATCAGGACGATGTCGCGCATGGTCCGCCATTCTCACACAGCGCGGTTTCTACCAGCCCTCCAGCGTGCCGCTGAACACCTCTTCACGGGCGCGCTCCAGGGCGGCGAGCAGCGCGCCGCGCAGGACGGGGTTGCCCTCGACCTCGGTGACGGCGACCCGGGGGCGGCTGGGGCAGATCCGGGCCACGGCCTCCTCGACCCTGGCGGCCAGCTCGGCCCCGCCGGCCTTGCCGACGGCGCCGGACAGGACGATCAGCCCGGGGTCGAGCACCACCGCCACCGCCGCCACGCCGATCGCCAGCCGTCCCGCTAATTCATCAAGAAACGCCCCATAAGGGGCAGGAGGAGGGAGAATAGAGACTGCTGTGGCGATATGGGTAGTTATGGGAGCGGTGGGAAGATCGTGGGCGGCGGCGAGGTCGGCAAGGGCTTGAGCCCCTACCAGCCGCTGGAACGAGCCCGACTGGGGTTCGGTGACGTTCACCGGGAGCGGCTCGCCGGGCACGGGCAACCAGCCGATCTCGCCGGCGCCGCCGGTGCTGCCCCGGTGCAGCCGGTCCCCCAGCATGACGCCGAGCCCCTGCCCGATCCCGGCCCACATCAGCACGAAGTCCGGCACCCCGCGCGCCGCGCCGTACGCCCGCTCGGCCATCAGGGCGAGGTTCACGTCGTTCTCGATGGTCACCGGCCGCTGGAGGGTCTCGCTCAGCGCGGCGAGCACGCCCTCGTGCCAGGCCGGCAGGTCGAAGGAGAATCGCACGTCTCCGGTGCGCGGATCGACCACGCCCCGGGTGCCGATCACGCAGGCGCGCAGCCGGGTCATCTCCACCCGCGCCGTCTCGCACACCTGCCGGACCGCGCTGTGCACCACCTTCACCGGGTCGCCGTGACCGTTCGGATCGACGGTGATCTCGGCGATGACCTCCCCCGTGATGTCGGCCACGCCGGCCGTGACGCTGTCCGGCAGGACCTCCAGCCCCGCGACGTACGCGCTGGAGGGCACCAGCCCGTACAGTGCGGCGTTGGGGCCGCGCCCGCCGACCTGCTCGCCGACCACCGCCACCAGGCCGTGCGCCTCCAGCCGGGAGAGCAGCTGACCGGCCGTCACCTTGGAAAGGCCCGTACGTTCGCCCAGCTCAGAGCGGGTGAGCGGCCCGGCCGCGAGCAGCAGTTCCAGGGCGGCTCTGTCGTTGAGCTGACGCAGCAGCCTCGGTGTGCCAGGGCGTTGGGGCAAGGATCGGCTCCCCTCTCGTCACGATCCGCTAACGGGCGTTTTTTTTAAGAAAGTTTCTTGTTAGTTTAGCGGCAGTCAGCCCGCAGGCAAGCATCCGGCCTCGGGATGTCACGGCGCCGACCGCCAGCGGAGGGTGCCTTCAACAAGGCGCGCGCCGCCTCCGCCGGGCGTGCGCCCCCGATGAGCGCGACCCCCGACGCGAAGCCGGGAAGGGAGAACAACCCACAGTGAAGATCTCCAAGATCGCCATTACCACGGCCACCACGGCCGCCCTCGCCCTGGGTCTTGCCGCCTGTGGCAGCGGTGAATCCGCCACGGAGCCCCAGGCGGGCGCGACCGCCTCCGGCACCGGCCCCAAGTTCGCCGGTCAGAAGCTGACCGTGTGGCGACTGGGCGCGCCCAACGAGGTGTTCGAAAAATACATGACCGACCTGAACACCAAGTTCACCCAGACCACCGGAGCGACGGTGGACCTGCAGTGGATCCCCTGGCCGGACGCCCAGAACAAGTGGACCACCGCCCTCGCCAGCGGTGAGGGTCCGGACGTCACGGAGTTCGGCAACGACCAGGTCGCCGCGTGGGTGGCCCAGGACGCGCTCACCGACATCACCGACGTCGTCAAGTCCACTCCCGACTTCCAGCAGATCCCGCAGAACCTGTGGAGCTACGAGACGATCGACGGCAAGATCTACGCCGTGCCGTGGGGCGGCGGCACCCGCGCCGTGCTCTACCGCAAGGACTGGTTCGAGGAGCTCGGCATCTCCGAGCCCAAGAACTGGGATGAGCTGCGCGCGGCGGCCAAGAAGATCGTGGACGAGAAGGGCTCCGACGTCGACGGCTTCGCCTTCAACGGCGGCTCCGACGCCAACATGTCGCTCTCGCCGTTCGTCTGGTCGGCCGGCGGCGACTTCGCCGCCTTCGAGGGCGGCAAGTGGGTCGGCAAGCTCACCCAGCCGGGCTTCAAGGAGGGCTTCCAGTTCTACACCGACCTGGTCGCCAAGGACGGCGTGTCCGGCAAGTCCCGGCTCACGCTGAACTCCGTGGACATCTCCCAGCGGTTCGCCGCCGAGAAGGTCGGCATGTACGTCACCGGCGGCTGGGACATCGCGACGATCGAAGAGCAGAGCAAGGGCAAGGTCGACGCGGCCAAGATGGGCTTCTTCTCCCTCCCGGCCAAGGACGGCAGCGGCCCGGCCCCGGCCTTCCAGGGCGGTAACGACATCGCCGTCTGGAAGGACACCGACGCCCCCGAACTGGCCGCCGAGTACGTGAAGCTCGCCGCGGGCAAGGAGTTCGGCGGCCGGTACGCCAAGGAGAACGGCCTGCTCCCGCTCTACCCGGAAGCCCTCGCCGAGTACGCCAACGACCCGGCGCAGAAGGCGTTCGCCGACACGTTCGCGGTCGCCAAGGGCTTCCCGGCCGACTCCAACTGGGCCGAGGCCAACGACACCAAGGCCGTCCTGCAGAACGCGGCCCGCGCGGTCATCGGCGGGGACAAGGACATCGACACCGCGCTGGCGGACGCCAACAAGGAACTCGAAGACATCCTGAACCAGCAGTAGTCATGGCGCAGACACCAACCATCGCCCGGGGCGGAAACTCCTCCGCCCCGGCGCGGGGCCCCCGCAACCGGGCTGCGCGCACCCGCCGCCTGTCCCCCCGGGCGATCCCGTACCTCCTGCTCGTCCCCTGCCTGCTGGTGATCGCGGCGCTGCTGCTCTACCCGCTGGTCCAGATGCTCCAGATGTCCTTCCAGGAGGTCGGGCTCCGGCAGTTCCGGGCCAGGAACCCGCTGCCCGCCGAATTCGTGGGCGTGGACAACTTCCGCCAGGTCCTCGAATCGGAGCTGTTCTGGACCTCGCTGCGCAACACCGTGCTGTTCGCGCTGGTCGCGGTGACGATGACGCTGGTGTTCGGCACGCTGGTCGGACTGCTGATGCACAAGCTCGGCCCGAAGATGTCCATCTTCGTGGTGGTGGGCACCATGGCCGCCTGGGCGGTGCCGCCCACCGCGCAGGCCATCATCTGGAAGTGGCAGTTCGACGCCGACGCCGGCATCGTCAACTGGGCGCTCAACCTGCTGCCCGACTGGCTCTCCCAGGCGGTCTTCGGCCGCGCCGACTGGACCGGGCAGCCCTGGCTGAACGACACGCTCTCGATCTACTTCGTGCTGGTCGTCGCCGTCGTCTGGGCGTCCTTCCCGTTCATCGCCGTCTCGGTGCTCGCCGGGCTGAAGAGCATCCCCTCCGAGCTCTACGAGGCGGCCAGGGTGGACGGCGCCGGCGCCGTCCGCACCTTCTGGAAGATCACTTTCCCGCTGCTGCGGCCGGTCTTCGCGGTGCTCGTGGTGCTCTCGATGATCTGGGACTTCAAGGTCTTCACCCAGCTCTTCCTGCTCGCCGGAGGCACCAACATGCCGCGTGACGCGTTCAACCTCTCGGTCTGGAGTTACGTCGAGGCGTTCAACCCGCCGGCGGACATGGGACTCGGGGCGGCGATCGCGATCGTGCTCACCGTGATCCTGCTCCTGATCACCTCCGTCTACGTACGGCAGATCGTGAAGTCGGAGGACGTGCGATGAGCCCGACCGCCCGTAAGCGCCTGGGCCGGGTCGCCCTCAACACCGCCGGGGTCGCGGTCTTCCTGTTCGCGGTGTTCCCCGTCTACTGGATGGTCGCGACCGCGTTCAAGCCGAACAACGAGATCTTCACCACGGACTTCATCCCGTTCCCGCTCGACCCCACGTTCGAGCACGTGGAACGGGTGTTCACCAGGGGCGTGGCCGGGCACTCCATCTGGCGGTACCTGCTCAACAGCATGATCGTCTCACTGGGCGCCGTGCTGGTGGGCGCGGTCATCGCACTGCTCGCCGCGACCGCGGTGGCCCGCTTCCGGTTCCGGTTCCGCACCTCCTTCCTGATTCTGCTGCTCATCGTGCAGATGATCCCGTCCGAGGCGCTGCTGATCCCGCTGTTCCTCATGGTCAGGCGGCTCGGCCTGTACGACCAGCTGCTCGGCCTCGTGGTGATCAACATCGCGCTCACGCTGCCGTTCTCGGTCTGGATGCTGCGCACCTTCGTCGCCGCGGTGCCGAAGGAACTGGAGGAGGCGGCGTGGATCGACGGCGCGGGCCGGACCGCCACCTTCTGGAAGGTGCTCTTCCCGCTCGTCGCGCCCGGCCTGGTGGCGACCAGCATCTTCGCCTTCATCACGGCGTGGAACGAGTTCGTCTTCGCGCTGACGCTGATCAACGACTCGGGCAACTTCACGATGCCACGGGCCCTGACGTTCTTCATCGGCCAGAGATCGACCGACTGGGGCGCCATCATGGCCGCGTCCACGCTGATGACGATCCCGGTGATGGTGTTCTTCCTCCTGGTCCAGCGGCGCATGGTCTCCGGCCTGGTCGCCGGCGCCGTCAAGGGCTGACCTGCGGTACGGCTCCCGCCCACCCGGGCGGAGCCGTGCCATCCACGACTCACAGCAAAGGTGAGGAGCCATGCTCGATCTTCCCCCGGTCTCCGGCGATCGGGGACTGCGCCGTCTCGCGGCGGGCACCCTGCTGGCCGCCTTCCGCGGTACCACCGCCCCGGACTGGATCCTGCGCGAGGTGGAGGACGGCCTCGGCGGCGTCACCCTCTTCGGTTTCAACGTGGCCGACGCCGGCCAGCTCGCCGCGCTCACCGGCAAGCTCGGCACGGCGGGCGACCTGATCGTCTCGCTGGACGAGGAGGGCGGCGACGTCACCCGCATCGCCTACCACGCCGGCAGCCCCTACCCGGGCAACGCCGCGCTCGGCGTGGTGGACGACGTGCTGCTCACCCGCGCGGTCTACCACTCGATCGGCGGCGAGCTGCGGCGCTGCGGCGTCAACCTGGACATGGCGCCGGACGCCGACGTGAACACCGCCGACGACAACCCGGTGATCGGCACCCGCGCGTTCGGCGACGACGCCGCGCTGGTCGCCAGGCACACCGTCGCGGCCGTGGAGGGGCTCCAGTCGACCGGCGTGGCCGCGTGCGTCAAGCACTTCCCCGGCCACGGCGCCACCCGGCAGGACTCCCACCTGGAGATCCCGCTGGTGGACGTCGACCTCGGCCTGCTGCACGACCGCGAGCTGGCGCCCTTCCGGGCCGCCATCGAGGCGGGCACCAAGTCGATCATGACCGCGCACGTCCGGGTGCCCGCGCTCACCGGCACCGCCCCGGCCACCCTCTCCCCGGCCGCCCTGACCGAGCTGTTGCGGGGCGAGCTCGGTTTCGACGGCGTGGTGATCACCGACGCGCTGGACATGCACGCGATCACCAAGAGCGTCGGCCTGGTCGAGGGCGCCGTGCTGTCCCTCGCCGCCGGTTCCGACCTGCTCTGCCTCGGCCCGTTGCCGACCCACGACGACATCAGGGGGATCATCGACGGGGTCGTCGAGGCGGTGCGGGCCGGGCGGCTGCCGCTGGCCCGCCTGGAGCAGGCGGCCGAACGCACCGCCCGGCTGCACGAGTGGCTCGCCGGACCGCACGACGGCACCGCCGTCTCCGCCGAGGTGGGCCTGACCGCCGCGCGTCGCGCGATCAGCCTGCGCGGCGGCAGGGCGCCGCTGGTGAACCCGCTGGTGCTGGAGGTGGAGACGCCGCCGACGATCGCGGTGGGCGAGGTGCCCTGGGGGTTCGCCCCCTGGCTGCCCACCGCCGAGATTCTGCGGGTCAAGCCTGACGGCGGCCTCGCCGAGTCCCTGCTGGCCCGTGCCACGGGCAGGTCCCTGGTCATCGTGGTCAAGGACGCCCACCGCCACGAGGCCGGCCGTACGTTCGTGTCCGCGCTGCTGGCCGAGCGTCCGGACGCCACCGTGGTGGAGATGGGCCTGCCCATCTGGCGCCCGCCGTCCGCCGCGTACATCGCCACGTACGGCGCCGCCCGCGCGAACGCCCAGGCCGCCGCCGAACTGCTGACCGCCTGAACCCCGCCCCCCCTGGACCGGGTGCCGCTCAGGAGGAGAAGACCTCCTCGCGGGCCCGGTCCAGGGCGGCCAGCACGGCGCCGCGCAGCACCGGGTTGCCGGTCACCTCGCTGACCACCACCTGGGGCCGCACCGGGCAGATCCGGGCCACCGCCTCCTCCACCCGTGAGGAGAGCGCGGCCCCGCCCGCGCGGCTCACCTCGCCGGCGAGCACCACCGTGCCCGGGTCGAGCACCACGCACACCGAGGCCACGCCGAGCGCCAGCCGTGCGGCGATCTCGTCCAGCAGGGGCTCCCCCGCGGCGCCCGCCTTGACCGCGGCGGCCACGCCCTCGGCCTTGCTCGCCCCGGTGAAGCCGTAGCTCCCGGCCAACTCGGTCACCGCCTTCATGCTGACCAGCGCGGCCAGGCCGCCGGCGAGCGAGGGCGGCTTGCCGGGGAGGGCCCGCACGTCCTCGGCCAGCGGGACGCCGGGCACCGGCAGCCAGCCGATCTCCCCCGCGCTGCCCGAACGCCCGCGGTACAGCCGCCCGCCCAGCATGATCGCGAGACCGAGTCCGCGGCCCACCCAGACCAGGACGAAGTCGTCGGCCCCCTTGGCGGCGCCCGCCGCGTGCTCGGCGAGGGCCGCGAGGTTGACGTCGTTCTCGATCACGACCTCGTGCCGCAGGTCGGCGGCGAGCGACTGGTGCATGCCCTCGTGCCAGCCCGGCAGGTCGAAGGAGTACCGCACGTCGCCGCTGCGCGGGTCCACCACGCCGGGCGTGCCGATGACGACGCCGCGCAGCTTGCCCATGGCGACCCTGGCCGACCGGCACGCCTTGACCAGCGCGGTGTGCACGGCGGCGATCGGGTCGTCGTGGCCGCTCGGGTCGATGGTCACCTCGGCGGCGATCTCACCGTTGATGTCGGCGACGGCGGCCGTGACCAGCTCCGGCTCGACGTCGAGCCCGGCCACGTAGGCCGAGGAGGCGACGACGGCGTAGAGGGCGGCGTTGGGACCCCGGCCGCCGCCCTGCTCGCCGACCACCTCGACGAGGCCGCGCTCCTCCAGCCTGGCCAGCGTCTGGGACGCGGTGACCTTGGACAGACCGGTGAGCTCCCCGATCTGGCCGCGGGTGAGCGGGCCGGAGGCGAGCAGAAGCTCCAGGGCCGCCCGGTCGTTGATCTCTCTCAGCAACCGGGGCACCCCGGGACGTCGCTCCATACCCACTGCTCTCCGTCGCCGTCCGCCCGCCGTTTTCCCACCAGGTTAGCGGGGAGAACCGTCAATAAAGCTTCTTGAGAGTTTAGCCCCCGGCCGAAGGGCTTCCCGGCCCCGAACGCCCCGTCCGGGCAGCCCCTGAGCACGGCCTTCCCACTCTGCCACGCCGATCCGCCGAGGTGGGAGCACCGCGGCGGCGGGACTTCCGGCGTGAGTTGCGTGACCACGCGCCTAACCACTGTTGGCCAGGCGGGATAATTGACAACATGCGCCTATCCGCTCGAGTCGACTACGCCCTTCGTGCCGCCGCCGAGCTCGCCGCCGCGGGTGACGGCCCGACCACCGTGGGTGAGCTGGCCAAAGAGCAGGACATGCCACCCAAGTATCTGGAGAACATCCTGCTCCAGATGCGCCGAGCAGGGCTCGTGCGCGGCCAGCGTGGCCCAGAGGGTGGATACGTCCTGGCCCGCCCGGCGGGTGAGATCTCGCTCGCCGACGTCATCCGCGCCGTCGACGGCCCGCTGGCCAACGTGCGGGGCGAGCGCCCCGAGCACGTCGGCTACCGCGGCGCCGCCGAGTCGCTGCAGGAGGTGTGGATCGCGCTGCGCGCCAGCGAGCGCGCCATCCTGGAGGAGGTCACACTCGACAGCGTCGCCTCCGGCACCCTGCCCGACCGCGTCCGCAAGCTCGCCGCCGACCCCGCGGCCTGGGACTGACCCCGCCGGGCGTCGCGCCATGCCCGAGGGGGACGCGGTCTACCGGACCGCCCGGCGCCTGCGCCGGGCGCTCGACGGGCGGGTGCTGACCCGGTCGGACTTCCGGGTGCCGCGTCACGCGAGCGCCGACCTGACCGGCCGCGGCGTGCACGAGACCGTGTCCAGGGGCAAGCACCTGCTCACCCGGGTGGAAGGCGGCCTCACCGTGCACACGCACCTGCGGATGGACGGCTCCTGGCGGGTGCTCCCCGCGGGCGCGCGGCTCCCCGCGGGTGATCTGAGGACCGACGCGATCAGGCTTATCCTGGCCAACGCCGAGTGGCTCGCGGCCGGCGTACGGCTCGGCGTGGTGGATCTGCTGCCCACCGCCGAGGAGGACCGCGTCGTCGGCCATCTGGGGCCTGATCTGCTCGGCCCGGACTGGGATCTCGCCGAGGCGGTGCGCCGGCTGTCGGGAGCTCCGGCCGAGACGATCGGCGTGGCGCTGCTCGACCAGCGCAACCTCGCCGGGATCGGCACCATCTACCGCGCCGAGACGCTCTTCCTGGCCGGGGTGTCGCCGTGGCGGCCGGTGGGCGCCTTCAAGGACGCGGCATCTCTCGGCAAAGTGGTGGACCTCGCCCATCGTCTCCTGACGGCGAACCGGGACAGGGCGGGCATCGTGACCACCGGCGACGCGCGGCCGGGCCGGAGCACGTGGGTTTACGGCAGGCCGGGGCGCTCCTGCCACCGGTGCGGCACCCGGATCAGGACCGGGTCGCTCGGCGGGGTCGGCCCGTCCGAGCATGGGTGGCCGCGCAGCGGTCAGCGGCCTTCGTCATCCGAGGAGTCACGGGAGGAGTCACGGCCGGATGAGTCACGGTCATCCGAAGAGTCACGCGCTGGTGTCCGGGGCGGCATGCGGCGCACTCCGCACCAGGACCCCGTCAAGGACACACGTGGCGGGCGGCCGTCTCAGGAGCGGCTGATCTACTGGTGTCCCAGCTGCCAGCCGGCCTGACGGGCCGTCTTGCCGTGGGCCGCGACCTCAGGCCGCGACCATGTCCTTGACCTCGGGGAAAACGGTGTCGCCGATCGTGCCCGGGACCGTCTCCGTCATGGGCAGGCGCTCGCGCTCCGGCACGTCGGCCAGCACGGGGGCCGCCTGGAGCTCGGCGAGCGCGAACTGGTCGGACACCTCACGAAGCACCTGGGACAGGGGAACCCCAAGCGCACCACAGATCGACGCGAGCAACTCCGAAGACGCCTCCTTCTGACCGCGCTCCACCTCGGACAGGTATCCGAGTGAGACGCGCGCCAAAGTGGACACTTCTCTCAGAGTGCGGCCCTGCCGCACCCTCAGCCGCCGCAACACGTCACCGAGCAGCTGACGCAGCAAGACCATCTGTCGCTCCCTCCCCGGCGCGGAAGCCTTCATCACACCCCGCGCGATCGGTTCGTGCCGCCCATCCTTCGACCTACCTTCGTGCATGCTCCTCGCCGTCATCACCGTTCTCGTGGGCCCGCCGGCCGGGCTCCCGCTGTATTCGCTTTTCGCCGATGGCTTACGGACCTCACTCACAGCTCCACCGTACCCGCATCCACCGACAGCGCGGCAGACCGCGGTGAGCATGTTCGCTGGGGACGTAACACGGTAATCACCCGAAATGTTCCCTCATGTTCGCCTCCAGCACGCCGTGTAATAGATCAACCGCCTCTTTTACCGTCTTTACCCGGATCTGATCGCGTGATCCATCCAAGCGGACATTCCTGTGCCAGACGTGGCCGCCGGGTCCGCTCACGGCCACGTGGACCGTGCCCACCGGGCGGCCGTCCTGCGGCTCCGGACCGGCCACCCCCGTCACGGCGACGCCGTACGTGGCGTGTGTGAGGTTGCGCACTCCGGTCGCCATGGCGGCCGCCACCTCGGGGTGCACGGCTCCCTCGCGGGCCAGGAGGTCGCCGGGGACGCCCAGCAGGCCCTCCTTGAGCTCCGTGGCGTAGGAGATGACGCCGCCCCTGAAGGCCGCCGAGGCGCCCGGCACGGCTGTCAGCGCCGCGCCCAGCAGGCCGCCGGTGAGCGACTCGGCGACGGCGACCGTCGCACCCTGGCCCACCAGTAGCGCAAGCACCTCAGCCTCGGTCGTCACCCGCCCGTGCCCTCCTGGCCACCTGGCGCAGCCGGATCGCCCGGATCACGTAGTCGACGCCGGTGACCACCGTGACCGCCAGCGCCAGGCCCATCACGACCCAGCGCACCGGGTCCGGCACGCCGGGCAGGATGAACAGGCCGATCGCGAGGATCTGCAGCACGGTCTTGACCTTGCCGCCGTAGCTGGCGGGTATGACGCCGTGCCTGATCACCGCGAAGCGCAGCACGGTGATGCCGATCTCCCTGACCAGGATGACGAGCGTCACCCACCAGGGCACCTCGCCCAGGATCGACAGGCTCACCAGGGCGGCGCCCATCAGCGCCTTGTCCGCGATCGGGTCGGCGATCTTCCCGAAGTCGGTCACCAGGCCGTAGCGGCGGGCCAGCTCGCCGTCGAGCAGGTCGGTCAGCGAGGCCAGCACGAAGACCACCAGCGCCGTCGCCCGCCAGCCGTCGCCCGGCAGGAAGAGGAACGCCACGAAGAACGGCACCAGCACCAGGCGGACGACGGTCAGCACGTTGGCGATGTTCCAAGGGCTGACGCCACGGCCCTTCGCCGACGAGGTCGTGCCTGGCGGCTCTGTCATGGACCGGCCTTGATCCGGGCGATCAGGTCGACGCCCTCGGCGTCCATCACCACGGCGCGGACGATCTGGCCGGGGACCAGCCCGATGCCCTGGACCGTCACCGACCCGTCGACCTCGGGGCCCTGGTGGGCCGCACGGCCCTCGTAGCCGCCGTCGCCGAGGTCCTCCTCGATGAGGACCTCCACCTCGGCTCCGATGCGCTCCTCGGCCCGCTGGGCGGTCAGCTCCTCGGCCAGCTCGGTGAGGGCGGCCACCCGCGCGTCGACGACCTCCTGGTCGAGCTTGCCGTCGAAGGAGGCGGCCTCGGTGCCCTCCTCGTCGGAGTAGCCGAACACGCCGATCACGTCGAGTCTCGCCTCTTCGAGGAAGCCGACCAGCTCGGCGAACTCCTCCTCGGTCTCGCCGGGGAAGCCCACGATGAAGTTGGACCGCACGCCCGCGTCCGGCGCCTCGGCGCGGATGCGCTCCAGCAGCTCCAGGAAGCGGCTCGGGTCGCCGAACCGGCGCATCCTGCGCAGCACGCCGCCGCTGGCGTGCTGGAAGGACAGGTCGAAGTAGGGCGCCACGCCCTCGGTGCCGGCGATGGCCGACAGCAGCCCGGGGCGCAGCTCGGCCGGCTGGAGGTAGCTCGCGCGCACCCGCTGGATCCCGTCGACCGCGGCCAGCGAGGGCAGCAGCTTCTCCAGGGCCCGCAGATCGCCGAGATCCTTGCCGTAGGACGTGGAGTTCTCGCTCACCAGGACCAGCTCGCGGACGCCCTGGCCGGCCAGCCAGGCCGCCTCGTCCACCAGCTCCTGCGGCGGGCGGGACAGATAGGCGCCGCGGAAGGCCGGGATGGCGCAGAAGGAGCAGCGCCGGTCGCAGCCGGAGGCCAGCTTGAGCGAGGCGACCGGGCCGGTGCCCAGGCGCCTGCGCAGCGGCGCGCGCGGCCCGCTGGCCGGAGCCAGCCCCTCGGGCAGGTCTCCGTGCCCGGGCACGGAGACCTTCGGCGCAGCGCCGCGCTCGACCGGCGAGATCGGCAGCAGCAGCCGCCGGTCCCGCGGGCTGTGCGGCACGAGCGGCCTGCCCTCGACCACGTCGTCCAGACGGTCGCCGATCTCGGCGTAGTCGTCGAAGGACAGGACGGCCGCGGCCTCGGGCAGCGCGTCGGCGAGCTGGTCGCCGTAACGCTCGGCCATGCACCCTGCGGCGATCACCTTTGCCCCCGAGTCGGCGGCGGCGAGCAGGGTGTCGATGGAGTCTTTCTTCGCCGATTCGATGAAGCCGCAGGTATTGACGACGATCACGTCGGGATCGTCGTCCCCCAGCTGCCAACCGGCAGCCTCAAGTCGCGCGGCGAGCTCTTCGGAGTCGACCTCGTTGCGCGCGCAGCCCAGTGTGATCAGCGATGCGGTTCGGCGGGATGACATGGTGAACACTACGGTATCGGGAGTTGGCCACTACCCGCCCCACTCCCCCACCCTCTCAGGCTCGCCAGGGTGGGAAACACTCCCGAAACCGTGCCTCATCCCGGGGTCACCGCGGCTTCGGAGCACCGGGCCCGAAGGAGCGGCGCACCGTCTCTCCCGGGGCTCCCGGCACACCGAGGTCCTTTCCGTTGACCTTGAGCGTGACCCCGCCCGCGTTGCCGATAACGATTCGGACCTTGTCCCGTGCCTTCCACGTCGACGTCTTGCCCGCCGGCAGGGTGCCGGTGAACAGGCGGCGTCCCTTGGCGTCCACCACCCTGAGCCAGGACGGCGCCGTGGTCCTGACGCTCACCTCGACCATGCTCGCCTGCCCGGCCGGCGCCGCCGCCGCGGGCCGGGGAGGTGCACTCTGTCCGGCCGAGGGAGCCCCCGGCCGCTGCCGTACGTCGGCCGAGCGCTCGCCTTCGCCGCCCATGACCCGGACGATGCCGAAGATCACCACGATGGCCAGCGCGACCAGCAGCGCCATCGACCAGTTGGGTGAACGCCGCTCGCGTAGTTTGATGGGATTGTCTGCCTGGAAGACCTTGGCCGCGCGCACCGGTCCCGGCACGCCGCCCTGTATCTCGTCGTATCGCGCGACCGTGGCGTCCGGGTCGAGCCCGACCGCCTTCGCGATGTTCCTGACGTGACCTCTGGCATAGAAGTCGCCGCCACACTGGGAGAGGTCGTCGCGCTCGATCGCATAGATGAGCGCCTCCCTGATCCGTGTCCGTGCGCTCAACTGGCTCACCGTGAGACCGGCCGCTCGCCGTGCCTCCGCCAGAGTCGCCCCGATGCCCTCGCTACGCACATTCATAACCACGCCTCCCGCCCCCCGACGTTGCGTAGTGAGTCCTATTCAATCAGTAATTGACCGCAGAGCGTGCAGCGGGGGTCACTCGCCGCGCAGATCGGCTATGAGACCGGGCAGATCGTCCGGTTTCACGATCACTTCGCGGGCCTTGGAGCCCTCGCTCGGGCCGACGACGTTCCGGCTTTCGAGCAGGTCCATGAGCCGTCCGGCCTTGGCGAAGCCGACCCGCAGCTTGCGCTGGAGCATCGACGTCGAGCCGAACTGCGTGGTCACGATCAGCTCGGCCGCCTGGATCAGGAGGTCGAGGTCGTCGCCGATGTCCTCGTCGATCTCCCGCTTGGCGGTCGCGGCCGCCGCCACGTCGTCGCGGTACTCGGCCTGCATCTGGCTCTTGCAGTGGGCGACGATCTCGGTGATCTCCTTCTCCGAGACGAACGCGTTCTGCAACCGCATGGGCTTGCTGGCGCCCATCGGCAGGAAGAGCGCGTCGCCCTGGCCGACCAGCTTCTCCGCGCCCGGCTGGTCGAGGATGACCCGGGAGTCGGCGAGGGAGGAGGTGGCGAAGGCGAGACGCGAGGGGACGTTCGCCTTGATCAGGCCGGTGACCACGTCCACCGACGGGCGCTGGGTGGCGATCACCAGGTGGATGCCGGCGGCGCGGGCGAGCTGGGTGATGCGGACGATGGAGTCCTCCACGTCACGCGGGGCGACCATCATCAGGTCGGCCAGCTCGTCCACGATGACCAGCAGGTAGGGGTAGGGCTGGTAGACCCGCTCGCTGCCCGGCGGCGGCACCAGCTTGCCCGCGCGCACCGCCTTGTTGAACTCGTCCACGTGCCGGAAGCCGCTGGCGGCCAGGTCGTCGTAGCGGCGGTCCATCTCGCCCACGACCCATTCCAGGGCTTCCGCGGCCTTCTTCGGGTTGGTGATGATCGGCGTGATGAGGTGCGGGATGCCCTCGTAGACCGACAGCTCCACCCGCTTGGGGTCCACCAGCACCATGCGCACCTCGTCCGGGGTCGCGCGCATGAGGATCGAGCTGATCAGGCCGTTGACGCAGACCGACTTGCCCGCGCCGGTGGCGCCGGCGATGAGCAGGTGCGGCATCTTGGCCAGGTTGGCCACGATCGTGCGCCCCTCGACGTCCTTGCCGAGGCCGACGATCATCGGGTGGTGGTCCGCCTGAGCCACCTGGGCGCGCAGCACGTCGCCGAGCGCGACCAGGTCCTTGTCGGTGTTCGGGATCTCCACCCCGATCGCCGACTTACCCGGAATAGGCGACAGGATCCGGACATCTGCCGACTTGACGGCGTAGGCGATGTTCTTGGTGAGCGCGGTGACCTTCTCCACCTTCACCGCGGGGCCCAGCTCGATCTCGTACCGGGTGACCGTCGGCCCCCGGGTGAACCCGATGACCTGCGCGTCGATCGCGAACTGTTCCATGACGCTGGTGAGCGCGTTGACCACCACCGTGTTGGCCTTGGTCTGCGGCTTGGGCGCGGTGCCCGGCCGCAGCGTCTGCAGGTCCGGCAGCGCGTACGGCCCCGCCTGCGGGGACAGCACGAGCTGCTCGACCTTGCGCGGCGCCGGGCTGGGCGCGGGCGGCTCCGGCTTGCGCTCGGCGGCCGGCGGCTCCTCCTCCTGGATCAGGCCCGGCACGATCTCCGGCGAGTGCTCCTCCCGCTTGTCGGTGAGCACCGGCGTGTCGTAGGGCGGCTCGCCCTCCCGCTCGGGCAGGCCGTCGTCCTTCTTCTTCTCCCGCCGTTTGCGCTTCGGCGCGGCCTGCTTGGCGCCGTCCGGGCTCCCGCCCTTGTTGAAGAGCATGTGCTGGATCTCCGCGAGCCGCTCGGGGATCCGGTGCACGGGCGTGGCCGTGATGACGAGCACCCCGAAGCCGGACAGGATGAGCAGCAACGGAATCGTGATGAAGGCGGGCAGGATGCTGGACGGCGGCGCCGAGACGATGAACCCGATCATGCCGCCGGCCGCGGAGATCCGGTTCATCCCGTCGTTGGGCCCGCCCGACGGGTAGGGCGTGCCGTTGGCCACGTGCACCACGCCGAGCACGCCGACCACGAGCGCGCCCCAGCCGATGCTCATCCGCGTCGTGTCGTCGTTCTGGTCCGGGTGCCGCAGCAGCCGCCAGGCGAGCAGCGCGAGCAGGATCGGCACGGCCCAGGCCAGCGAGCCGAAGACCCCGCGCACCACCGCGTCGACGACGGTCGCGACGGCGCCCCTGGTCTCCCGCCAGATCATGGCCGCGAGCACGATGGCGCCCGCGAGGACGGCGAAGCCGAGCCCGTCGCGGCGGTGGGCCGGGTCCAGGTCGCGCGCGCCCTGCCCGATGGCCCGCGCCACTCCGCCGATGCCGTGCGCGAAGACCAGCCACACGCCGACGATCAGCCTGGCGATCAGCGTGAAGACCATGCTGATCGGGTCCTTGTGCAGCGCGCCGGAGCCGCGCGGCGGCGGCGTGCTCCTGCCTCGCGCCGCGGGAGCCCGCTTGGCGGGGGCCGCACGCGTCGTAGGTGCCGGGCGCTTCGCGGACCCCCTCTGAGAGCCTTTGGGGGTGCCCTTGGACGTACGGGTGGCCATGATGGCCAAGGTACGGGGGAGGCGCTCCGCGGGGTACGTGACACGCCGAAGAGCGGACATCCCGGGCCGAAAGCGAACGGCCGACCCCCACGTGAGAGGCCGGCCGGAGGATCCGCCGGTCAGGGGCTGATCCTCCCCACACCCGCGCCGCCGGTCACGACGGACCTGACCGAGCTGGGCGTGTCCAGGCTGTGACGGCGCCTTCGTAGCCGTCACTGAGGGTGTTGTGGTCGATCCACACCCGGATGGAGTACTGCACGTTGATCGCGTCGTCGTTCCAGCCCCTGAAGGTCAGGTTGCGGATGATCACGTTGGACGCGCGGGACACGTTGAGGCCGCAGCCGGTGATGGTCGCGCCGGAGTTGCCGGGATGGTCTTGTTCGAGCCAATGTCGATCATGCCGGAGCAGCTGATGGCGCCGGAGACCCGGACCACCGCCGCGTCGGCGCCGGAGGCGGGGGCGGCGCGCCAATGCTTGCTTCCCCGTGCTATTTGTCCGACTCCAGGGTGCCCCCGTTGGCGACGTCGGACTTCTCGATCTCCCAGAAGACGATCCGGACGGACTCCCGCCTGGCCTTGAGGATGTCCACGGCGGCCTCCGTCACCGCGGCCACGAAATCCCTGCGCTGGTCCATCGTCCGGCCGGAGAGCATTTCAACGGTGATGTTAGGCATAATGTCCTCCATTAGCATCGTTGCACGACATAACACCATATTTCACTACATGGAACAAGGAGTGATTCGTGGACGTCGTGGTGCTGGGCGAGCCGCTCGTGGAGTTCTCCGCCGACCGGTCGCTGAACGACGCGGAGCAGTTCCGCCTGTCGTTCTCCGGCGACGCAATGAACGCCTCCGTGGCCGCCGCAGCCGCCGGGGCGCAGGTGGCCCTGGTGACCCGGGTGGGCGATGACGAGTTCGGCGAGCGGCTCATCGCCTTCGCGGCCGAGCGCGGCGTCCTGACCGGCTGGATGGCCAGGGGTGAAGGGCACACCGGGGCGTACGCGGTCGGCGCCGACCCCTCCGGCGAGCGGGCGTTCTCCTACATGCGGTACGGCAGCGCCGCCTCCAGGATGACCCCCGCCGACGTGGACCGCGCCCCGCTGGCGCAGGCCCGCGTCGTTGTGCTCAGCGGCATCACCGCGGCCATCTCCGCCACCTGCGCGCAGGCCGTGCCGTACGCCGCGCGGGCCGCCTCCGGGCGGGTCGTCTACGACCCCAACTACCGCGCCAGGCTCACCGGCCCGCGGGAGGCGCGCGAGACGCTGGCGGCGGTCGCCCCGCACGCCGCACTGATCAAGATCTCCAGCCCCGGCGACAGCTCCGCGCTGCTCGGGGAGACCGAGCCGCGCGAGGTGGCCCGCGCCTGCCTGCGCCTGGGCGCGGCGGCGGTGGCCGTGACCATGGGCGAGCACGGCGTGCTGCTGGCCGAGGGCGAGGCCGAGCCGGTGGCGATCCCGGCCATGCGGACCGAGCTGATCGTCGACCAGACCGGCGCGGGCGACAACTGGACCGGCGCCCTGGCCGCCTGGCTGGCCCGGGGACGGCCGCTGGCCGAGGCCGTGCGCGCGGGCACCGCCGCGGCCACGGTCAGCCTGGCCGGCCAGGGCGGCACCGGCAGGGTCGCCGACAGGGCCGAGATCGAGCAGCTCATCGCCTGAGAGCCGCGGCGCCACCGCTCAGCCGACGGGGGCACCGAGGGCGAGGGACACCTCGCGGGCGGCCTTGACCACCTCCGGGGCGAGCGCCTCCAGCCCGGAGCGGTCCAGGTCCATGGCGAGCGCCGAGATCGAGATGCCGCCCAGCACCTGGCCGGTGTGGTCGAAGACCGGCGCGCCGACGCACAGGATGCCCGGAACGTTCTCCTCGTCGTCGATGGCGTAGCCCGCCGAGCGGACCCCGGCCAGATGGGCGATCAGGTCGTCCTCCGCGGCCAGCGTGGCCGGGGTCTGCCGGGGCACCCCGGTGCGCCCGGCGATGGCGCGCACCTCGTCCTCTGCCAGGTGGGCGAGGATGGCCTTGCCGATCGCCGTGCAGTGCAACCGCAGGCTCATCCCCACCCGCGAGGGCATCTGGTACGGCCGGCGGCCCTCCAGCTTGTCCACGTAGACCGCCTCGTCACCGCTGCGGATGGCGAAGTGCGTCGTGTAGCCGGTGCGCTCGTGCAACGCGCGCAGGGCGCTCGCGGCCTGGCGGGCCGGGTCGAAGCGGGTCATCACCCGGCCGGCGAGGGTCAGGATGCGCGGGCCCGGCTCATACCCCCCGGCGCCGTCGCTGCGCGCGAAGCCCCATTCGACGAGCGACTGCAGGATCCGGTGCACGGTCGACTTGGAGACGCCGGTCACCGCGGCGATGTCGGTCACGCGGTGGTGCTCGGCGATCGCCTCGAGCACCGCCAGCGCCTTGTCGATGGAACTGCCTTCCCTCACCACGCTCAAGAGCCTACTAACGAGCGAGCCACCCGCCGTCGACCGCCAGCACGTGTCCGTTGACGTAGTCGGCGGCGGAGGAGGCGAGGAAGACGGCGGCGGTGGGGCGCGTGGCGTGCGCGGGCGGCGAGACGAAGTAGAACGCGCCACCGGCGAAGGCGACCTCCCGCGCGCCGCGCCCGGCATAGAGGCACTCCCTCAGGCTCTCGGTGTCCATCCCGGGAATCTGGTCGGGCGCGGTGGCGTGCCGTACCTGCATCCGAACTCCTGTTTCGCTACATAGGACATAGCGTTGCTACATAGAACATACAGGAGCGGACAGGTGACGTCACTCCACGCGCGCCCGAAGGAGACCTCAAGGACGACAGGGATTCACGGGCTAACGTCGCGACTCCCGCCGGCCGCCGCGCGGCACCGGGGGGATGGCGGCGAGCGCGCACAACACCTGGTCGAGGTCGCGGCCCTCCTTGCCGTCCCGCCCGGGGGCGAGCTGCCCGCGGCCGGGTGCGGTGCCGAGCATCTGGGCCAGCTCCAGCAGCGTCTCGCCGTGCCGCATGCCGGCGGCGACGGCGTCGACCGCGGACAGCAGGTCGGCGCACACCTGCGAGGCGCGGTCGGCGGACATCTCCTCTCCCCGGCGCGGAGCGGCCCCCGGCTCGCCGGTCAGGGTCTGGTGCGGATCGGTGCGCCGGTGGTCCACCCGGTCGATGATCGCCCGGTCGGGCGGCCGGTAGGAGGCGTAGACCTCACTGGAGACGAGGTTGCGCGCGGCGGTGCGATAGATCCTGGCGAAGACGCCGACCGCCCTGGCCGGGGGCCGGCGGCCCGCCTCCGGCCAGGCCTCGTAGTCGTACAACCTGGCCCTGCGCAGGGCGGCCATGTCGGCCGCGTTGTAGGCGTCGACCACGTCGCCGGCCGTGCGGCCGTGCGCGAAGCGATAGAGCCGGAGCGGGCTGACCGGGTGGTCCAGCGCGAACACGGCGGCTATCTGGTCGAAACTGAGCCCCTGCTCCCGCAGGATGCCGCTGCGTCTGCGGCATTCGAGCAGCGTGCGGTAGCCCTCGCCGGACATCGGCCCCTCCTCCAACCAAGAAACAATGACGATCCGTTACCAACGATATACTCTTGGCCACGGGATCGGTGCTACGGGTTGGTCACACAGGGCCACCAGCCGCCCCATCGACACCACGGGAGTCGCCCGATGTCCGCGCGTCCCGGCGTTCCGCAAGCTCCCGGCGGCTGGCCGGGCATCGGCCACGCGATCCCGCTGCTCCGCAGGCGGCTCGAGTTCTTCACCTCGCTCGCGGCGCTCGGCGACGTCGTGGAGGTCAGGCTCGGCCCGACCCCGGCCTACGTCGTCACGCATCCGGAGCTGGTGCACCGGGTCCTGGTCACCCACGCCAGGGACTACGCGCGCGGCCGGTTCTTCGACCGGCTCACGTCGCTGATCGGCGAGGGCCTGGCGACCACCTCGGGCCAGACCCACCGGCGGCTGCGGCGGATGGTGCAGCCCGCCTTCCACCACTCCCGCTTCACCGCCTACGCCGAGGTCATGCGCGAGGCGGCGGAGACGATGACGGCCTCCTGGCGTCCCGGCCAGACGATCGCCGTCGACCGCGCGGTGAACGACCTGTCCCTGCGGGTGGTGGCCAAGACGCTGTTCGCGTCCGAGGTGGGCGAGCAGGCCGCCGCCCGGATCGAGCGCAGCATGCCGATCGTGATGCACGGCGTGCTGCTGCGCACGATCCTGCCCACCGTCTGGGGCCGGCTGCCCACGCCCGGCAACCGCCGCTACGACCGGGCCATCGCCGAGATCACCCGGGCCGTGGGCGAAACCATCGACGCCTACCGCGGCGGCGGCGTCGACCACGGCGACGTCATGTCCATGCTGCTCGCCGCGCGTGACGAGGGCGGTCGGCCGCTGTCCGACGAGCAGCTCCGCGACCAGGTGCTCACCCTCTTCATCGCCGGCGCCGAGACGACCGGCGCCGAGCTGGCCTGGGCGCTGTGGGAGCTGGGCCGCCGCCCCGACGTGGAGCAGCGGGTGCACGCGGAGCTGGAGGCGGTGCTCGGCGACAAGCCGCCCGCCTGGGAGCATCTGCCCTCGCTCGACTACACCGCGCGGGTCATCGCCGAGTCGCTGCGGCTGCACTCGTCGTGGCTCATCATGCGCCGCACGCTGCGCGAGACCTCCCTCGGCGGCGTCACGCTGCCCAAGGGCGCCGAGGTGATCTACAGCCCCTACATGCTGCACCACGACCCGCGCTGGTTCCCCGACCCGCTGCGTTTCGACCCGGACCGCTGGCTGCCCGGCATCGACGGGGGCGCCCCGAAGTGGGCGCACATCCCGTTCGGCTCGGGGGCGCACAAGTGCATCGGCGACTCGTTCGCCAGCGCCGAGATGCTCATCGCCATGGCGGTGATCTGCTCCCGCTGGCGGCTGCGCCCCGACCCGGCCCGCGCGCCCAAGGAGGTCGCGACCGTCACCGTCCGCCCCGACCGCCTGCCGATGACCGCCGAGCTGCGGGTTCCCGCGCCCAGCCGGGCCCGGTGACCCGCGCGGCGGGCGTCACGCCGTGGCGAGCGGCGGGCGTCACGCCGTGGAGAAGCGGTAGACCGTCGTCGAGCGGTACTCCTCGCCGGGCCGGAGCACGGTGGAGGGGAAGTGCGGCTTGTTCGGGGAGTCGGGATAGTGCTGCGTCTCCAGGCACAGCCCGGCGCGCCTGCCATACGGCGTCGCCCCCGGGTCCAGGGAGTTGCCGGTGTAGAACTGCACGCCTGGCTCGGTGGTGAACAGTTCCATGATCCGGCCGGAGCGCGGGTCCTCGACCCTGGCCTTGACGCCGTCGCCGGGGTTGAGCGCCCAGCAGTGGTCATAGCCGTCGCCGATCACGAGCTGGGGATGGTCCTGCCCGATCCGCTCGCCCACCGGGTGCGGCCGGGTGAAGTCGAACGGCGTGCCGGCCACCGGCGCGACCGCGGCCGGGATCTTGTCCTCGTCCACCGGCAGATAGCCGTCGGCGTCGATGGTGACCACGTGGCCGAGCACGTCGCCGGAGCCGGCGCCCGCGAGGTTGAAGTAGGAGTGGTTGGTGAGGTTGATCACGGTGGGCGCGTCGGTGCGGGCCTGATAGTCGATCCGCAGCTCGTGCCCGGTGACCGTGTAGGTGACGGAGACGGTCAGGGTGCCCGGGTAGCCCTCTTCGCCGTCGGGGCTGACGTAGCCGAGCCGCAGCCGCCCGTCGCCGGCCTCCTCGGCCCGCCACAGGCGCTTGTCGAAGCCGCGCAGGCCGCCGTGCAGGCTGTTGGTCCCCTGGTTGCGGGCCAGGTCGTAGGTCCGGCCGTCCAGGGTGAACCGGCCGCCGGCGATGCGGTTGCCGTACCTGCCGACGAGCGCGCCGAAGTAGCGGCTGCGTTCCAGGTAGCCGGGCAGGGTGGCGCAGCCGAGCGCCACGTCGGCCCGGCCGCCCGCGGCGTCGGGGGCCTCGACCGACTGGATGATCGCCCCGTAGGTGAGCACGCTCACCCGCAGCCCGTCCCCGGTGCCGAGGATGTGACGCTCGACGGGCTCGCCCGACGGGAGGGTGCCGAATTCTTCCTTCACGACGACCTCTCGATCGATGGTGGTGGCGCGGTCGACTCCCTGACCACCAGGCTGGTCTCCAGCGTGGTCAGCGCCGGTGTCGCGGCGTCCTTCGCCCCGACCGCCTGGAGCAGCAGATCGACCGCCGTACGGCCGGCCGCCGAGGTGGGCATGGCGACCGTGGTGAGCTTCGGCCGGTTGAGCCGGCCGGGCACTATGTCGTCCACCCCTATCACGCTGACGTCGCCCGGCACCCGCAGGCCACGCTCGTACAGCCCTTCGATGAGGCCGATCGCGACCATGTCGTTGTAGGCGAGCACGCCGGTCACGCCCGCCTTGACCACGTCGCCGGCGGCGGCCAGGCCGCCCTGCTCGGTGGGCGGGTTGGGCCCGAGGATGGACAGGTCGAGCCCGGCCTCGCGGGCGGTCGCGGCGGCGGCCTCGCGCATCTCGCCGCTGGTCCACGAGCCGCTCGGCCCGGCGACCAGGCCGATCCTGCGGTGGCCCAGCGAGGCCAGGTGGGCGACGGCGAGACGGGCGCCGTGCCCGACGTCCATGAGTACGGTGCTCATGCCCTTGACCCGCCGGTTCACCACGACGAACGGCACGTCGGCGCCCAGCCGCTCGATCGCCCGGTTGCTGAGCCGGGGGCTGCACAGCAGCACGCCGTCCACCTGCTTGGTGAGGGTCTGGATGAGCTCCTCCTCCACCAGCGGGTCCTCGTCGGTGTCGGCGACGAAGACGTGGTAGTCGCGCTCCCTGGCGTGTGCCTGGGCCGACTTGATCAGCGGCGGGAAGAACGGGTTGGCGATGTCGGCGACGATCAGCCCGAGGTTGTGGGTGCGGCCGGTGGTGAGCGCGCGGGCCGCCCGGTTGGGCCGGTAGCCCAGGTCCTCGGCGGCGGCCAGCACCCGGTTGCGGGTCTCGGTGTTGACCAGATGGGGCGCCGAGAACGTGCGGGACACCGTGGAGACGTGCACGCCGGATGCCCGTGCCACGTCCCGGATCGTCGCTGCCACCGAGCCCCTCTCCCCCTCCGCCGCGCGTCCACGCGCTTTCCGCCTGCACAATAATGCAACCGGTTGCAGCCATGTCAATCATGGAGACCGACCACGGACACCCCCTCCGCCCCACTTTAGGGGGAAATATCCCGCTAAGTCGCCCGCTATCCATTCCGGGCAAGCGTTTACCAAACTGAGTCTTGACGGTCTCGTCACACGGCTGAAATCTTGCGTGCAAGCGGTTGCAGCCCCTGGAAACACTCACCTGTTAAGGAGTCGCCGGCCATGGCAATCGCCCAGGCGTCGCTGGAACGGCGCCGACGTCGCCGGCCCGGCCATCGGCCCCGATCCCCTCGGACGCCCTACGTGCTCATCGCGCCCGCCGTGGTCGCGATGCTCGGGTTTCTGGTCTATCCGATGGCCAGCGTCGTCTACTACAGCCTTCAGCACTACAACGTCACCCAGCCGTGGGACAACGGCTTCGCCGGCCTGGACAACTTCCGCACCCTGCTGTTCGAGGATCCGCTCTTCTGGCAGAGCCTCGGCTTCAGCGTCAGATGGGTGGTCGTCGAGGTGGTGCTCCAGCTGCTGTTCGGGCTGGCGCTGGCGCTGATCGTCAACGAGACCTTCGTCGGCCGGGCCGTGTCCCGGGCGCTGGTCTTCTCCCCGTGGGCCGTCTCCGGCGTGCTCACCACGGGCATCTGGGTGCTGCTCTACAACCCGCAGACCGGCGTCTCCCGCTATCTCGCCGACCTCGGCCTGATGGAGTACGGCGCGGCGCCGCTGGCCGACCCGGACACGGTCTTCGCCGCGGCGGTGCTCGCCGAGCTGTGGCGCGGCGTGCCGTTCTTCGCCATCCTGCTCCTCGCCGACCTGCAGACCGTCTCCAAGGACCTGTACGAGGCCGCCTCGGTGGACGGCGCGAGCCGGATCCGCAGGTTCTTCCACATCACGCTGCCGCACCTCAAGGACGCGATCATCCTGTCCACGCTGCTGCGGGCGGTATGGGAGTTCAACAACGTGGACCTCCTCTACACGCTCACCGGCGGCGGCCCGGCCCACCAGACGACGACACTGCCGCTCTACGTGGCGGCCACCGCCGCCCAGTCGCACGACTTCGGCTACGGGTCGGCGCTCACCACCGCCGCCTTCCTCATCCTGACCTTCTTCTCCATCGCCTATCTGCGGCTGAGCAAGTTCGGAGCCCGCTGATGACGACCCAGACCGCCCCGCCCCGGCACGACGCGCCGCCCGCGCCGCCCCGGCCGCGGCACCGGCCCGCCTCCGCCCAGCGGGTCAGCCGCTGGCAGATCTATGTACCGCTCGGCCTGTACCTGCTGTTCACCCTGGTCCCCTTCTACTGGATGCTGGTCTTCGCGCTGCGCCCGCGCGGCTCGTCCTCGCTGATTCCCTGGCCGATCACGCTGGAGAACTTCGCGACCATCTGGAACGGCCTGGGCTTCGCGGTCTTCTTCCGGAACAGCCTGCTGGTCGGCGCGGCCTCGCTGGTGGCCACCACGGTGATCGCGCTGGCCGGGGGGTACGCGCTGGCCCGCTACGACTTCCGCGGCAAGCGGCTGTTCATGGTCGCGATGCTGTGCACGCAGTTCATCCCGGGCGCGATGATGCTCATCCCGCTGTTCGAGATCTTCCGCACGCTCGGCCTGGTGAACACGCTGTGGAGCCTGGTCATCGCCGAGACGGTGTTCCAGCTTCCGCTCTCGCTGATCCTCATCAGCGGCTTCATCAAGAACATCCCGATGGAGCTGGAGGAGGCCGCCTGGGTGGACGGCTGCACCCGGCTGCGCGCGTTCTTCGCCGTGGTGCTGCCGATGCTGCGTCCCGCCCTGGTGGCGGTCGGCTCGTTCGCCTTCATCCACAGCTGGAACAACTTCCTCTTCGCGCTGATGTTCATCAGCGACCAGGAGAAGTTCACCGTGCCCGTCGGGCTGGCGTACACGCTGGGCGAGTTCAGCGTCGACTTCGGCGCGCTGGCCGCCGGCGGCGTCGTGGCCGCGCTGCCCGTCGTGCTCGTCTTCGCGGTGATCCAGCGCTACCTGGTGCAGGGCATGTCCGCCGGGGCGGTCAAGGGATGACCACGAGGGAAGGGACGATGACGCTGGAAGCCGGATCGCGGATCCTGGTCACCGGGAGCGCGGGCAGGTTCGGGCGCAGCGTCGTGCGGGCGCTGGCGCAGGCCGGGCACGAGGTGCTCGGGGTGGACACCGCGCCGGGCACGCCGCCCACCGACATGCCGGCGGGTGTGGCGACGCTGCCCGCCGATCTGACCGACCTCGGCGAGGCGTTCGAGGTGATGGCGCGGTTCCGGCCGCGGGCCGTGGTGCACCTCGCCGCGGTGGCGACGCCGTTCAGCCGCACCGACGCCTTCACCTACCGGGTGAACACGCAGCTCGCGTTCAACGTGTGCGAGGCGGCGGCCCGGACCGGCGTGGAGCGCGTGGTGGTGGCGAGCAGCCCGACGGTCATCGGGTACGGCGCGCCCGGCGGCTGGGAGCCGGCCCGGCTGCCGATCGACGAGGGGCACCCGGTCGCGCCGTGGAACGCCTACAGCCTGTCCAAGCTGATCGCCGAGGAGGTGATGGCGTCCTTCGCGCGCAGCTCCCCCGGCACCGCCTTCGCCGCCGTGCGGCCGTGCTTCGTCATCGCCCCGGAGGAGTGGGAGGGCGCTCCGACGCAGTCCGGGCACACCGTGCGCGAACGGCTGGACCGTCCCGAGCTGGCCGGGGTGTCGCTGTTCAACTACGTGGACGCCAGGGACGCCTCCGAACTGGTGCTGACGCTGCTCGACCGGCTGCCCGGACTGCCCCCGGGTGAGGTGTTCTTCGCCGGGGCGGCGGACGCGCTGGCCCGCGAGCCGCTCGCCGAGCTGCTGCCCCGGATCCTCCCCGCCACCGCGGGACACGTGGCCCGCCTCACCGGGACCGCGCCCGCCTTCTCCTCCGCGAAGGCCGAGCGGCTGCTCGGCTGGCAGGCCAAGCGCAGCTGGCGCACCGAGATAGGAGAGATCTAGATGGACCTCAGCGGCGTCCTCTTCTTCCCCGTCACCCCCTTCACCGCGCGGGGCGGCCTGGCCGGCGACGTGCTCGCCGAGCACATCGGGCGCGGTCTGGCCCACCGTCCCGGCGGCGTCTTCGTGGCCTGCGGGACCGGGGAGTTCTCGGCACTGTCGGAGGCCGAGCACGCAGCGGCGGTGGGCGTGGCGGTGCGCGCCTGCGCGGGCGCGGCGCCGGTGGTGGCCGGGGCGGGCGGCCCGCTCGGCGCGGCGCTGAACCAGGCCGCGGCGGCCCGCGAGGCGGGCGCCGACGGGCTGCTGCTGATGCCGCCCTATCTGGCGCAGGGCCCGGCCGGCGGGCTGACCGCCTACGTCAGGGAGATCGCCGGGGTCGGCCTGCCGGTGATCGTCTACCAGCGCGGCCCGGTCGTGCTCGAGCCGGAGGCCGCGGTCGAACTGGCCCGCATTCCCGGCGTGGTCGGGCTCAAGGACGGCGTGGGCGACATCGACCGCATGCAGCGGATCGTGCTCGCCGTACGCGAGGAGATCGGCCCGGAGTTCACCTTCTTCAACGGGCTGCCGACCGCCGAGCTGACCATGCCCGCCTACCGCGGCCTCGGCGTCGAGCTGTACTCCAGCGCGGTGTTCGCCTTCGCCCCGGAGATCGCCACCGCCTACCTGAACGGCGACCACCGGCTGCTCACCGCCTTCTACGCCCCGCTGGTACGGCTGCGCGCCAAGGTGCCCGGCTATGGCGTCTCCCTGGTCAAGGCGGGGGTACGGCTGCGCGGGCTGGACGTGGGCCGGGTGCGCCCGCCGCTGGCCGAGCCGCTGCCCGAGCACCTGGCGGAGCTGGACCGGCTGATCAAGTCCGGTCTGGAGCTGGTGGGGGCGGCCTGATGCGGATCAGCGAGGTGCGGGTGAGCGCCCGCACCGTGCCGCTGCCCCGGCCGTGGGGGCCGGACGTGCCGGTCAACCATGTGATCGTCTGCGAGGTGGGCGCCGACGACGGGCGCACCGGGGTCGGGTTCTCCTGGACGCCGCAGATCGGGGCGGGCGCCGTCCGCGCGATGCTGGAGTCGGAGTGCCGTCCCGCCGTGCTCGGCCTGCCCGCCCATCCCGAGCTGGTGTGGGACCGGCTCTGGCGGCACCTGCGCGAGGCGGGCGGCGGCGGGGTGACCACGATCGCGATGGCCGCGATCGACATCGCCCTGTGGGACCTGCGCTGCGGCGAGCGCGGCCTCGCCGACGTGCTGGGCCGGCGGCGCGACAGCGTGCCCGTGTACGGGAGCGGCGTCAACCGGCACTACTCCCCCGAGGAACTGGTCGCCCAGGCGGAGCGCTGGGCCGCGGCCGGATACCCGGCGGTGAAGATCAAGGTGGGCAGGGACGACCTGCGCGAGGACGTCGAACGGGTGGCCGCGGTCCGCAGGGCCGTCGGGCCGGACACGCTGCTCATGGTGGACGCCAACCAGCGCTGGGACCTGCTGCGCGCCCGCCGGGCGATCGCGGAGCTGGAGCCGTACGGGCTGCACTGGGTGGAGGAGCCGCTGCCCGCCGACGACCTGGCCGGGCAGGTGCGGCTGCGGGAGAGCGTGCGGGTGCCGATCGCGCTCGGGGAGAGCCTGTACACCGTCTACGAGTTCCGCGACCTGCTGACCGCCGGGGCGTGCGACGTGGTGCAGCCGAACGTGGTGCGGGTGGGCGGCATCACGCCGTTCCTCCGGATCGCCGAGCTGGCCAGGGCGTTCGACGTCCCGGTGCATCCGCATCTGCTGCCGGAGATCTCCGGCCAGCTCGCCCTGGCCCTGCCGCTGCCGCCGATGGTCGAGGACGTGGAGGACGCGTCCTTCGCGGCGCTGGGGCTGCTGGCGGAGCCGTACCCGGTGCGGATCGCGGGCGGCGTGCTGCGGGCGGGCGGGCATCGCGGGCACGGGCTGGTGTTCTCCGCCCTCGACGGCGAAGGAGGCGGCCGATGACGGAACCCGTTCGCGTCGTGCTGGCGGGGGCGCACGGGCACGGCTGGTGGCACCTGGAGAACCTGCGCCGGCTGACCGCGTCCGGGCTGGTCCGGCTGGCCGGGGTGTGCGACGTGCGGCCGGTGGAGCCTGCGCTGCTCGCCGGGCTCGGCTCCCCCGAGCAGTCGGCCGACCTCGCCGAGCTGGTCGAACGCACCCGGGCGGAGATAACGATCCTGGTCACGCCCATCCACACGCATGCCGACCTCGCCGTCCAGGCGCTCGCCGCCGGGTCGCACCTGCTGCTGGAGAAGCCGCCCGCGGCGACGCTGGCCGACTTCGACCGGATCGCCATCGCCGTCGCGCGCAGCGGCCTGGCCTGCCAGGTGGGTTTCCAGAGCCTGGGGTCGCACGCGATCCCGGCGGTGCGCGAGCTCATCGCGGGCGGCGCGGTCGGCCGGGTGCGCGGCATCGGCGTCGCCGGGGCGTGGGCGCGGCCCGCGTCCTACTACACGCGCACCGCGTGGGCCGGGCGGCGGCGGCTGGACGGGGTGGAGGTGGTGGACGGCGCGCTGACCAACCCGTTCGCGCACGCCGTGGCCACCGCGCTGGCGCTCACCGACGCCCCGGTCGCCCGGACCGAGGTCGAGCTGTACCACGCGAACCCGATCGAGGCCGACGACACCTCCTCCATCCGGCTCCGGCTGGCCGACGGGACGGTGGTGACGGTCGCCGTCTCCCTGTGCGCCCCGCAGCGGCACGAGCCGTACGTCGTCGTGCACGGCGAGGAGGGCCGGATCACGCTGACGTACACGACGGACGAGGTACGCGTAGGCGACGGACCGGTCATCGGGCACCCCAGGACCGACCTGCTGGAGAACCTCGTCGCGCACGTGCGCGGCGGCGCCGAGCTGCTGGTCCCGCTGCACCGCACCACCGGGTTCATGGGGGTGCTGGAGGAGATCCGGCGGGCGCCCGCGCCGGCGGCCGTGCCCGAGGAGTTCCAGGAGCTCACCGTCGAGGACGGGGCCGTGGTGCGACGCGTGCTGCCCGGCGTCGCCGCCCTGACCGCCGAGAGCGCCGAGCGGCTAGCGCTGTTCTCCGAACTCGACGTGCCCTGGTCGGCCCCCGGCCCGGCCCTGCGGGTCGCCGGCCGTACGGTGGCCCGTTACGCCTTCCGGCCCGACCTGCCGGTGACCCTCTCCCCCCGGCCCTACCTGCACCCGGTGCGCACCCTCGGCGGGACCACGGTGACCGAGACCCGGCCCGCCGACCACGTCCACCACCTGGGAGTGAGCGTGGCGATCGCGGACGTGGCCGGGCGCAACTTCTGGGGCGGCCGGACCTGGGTGCCCGGCCGGGGCCCGGCGTGGCTGGACGACCACGGCGTGCAGCGGCACGTGCGGTTCCACCGGCGGGCGGACGACGGCTTCACCGAGCACCTGTCGTGGACCGCGCCGGACGGCGCCGAGGTGGTCCGCGAGGAGCGGACGGTGACCGCCCGGCCGGTGACCGGCGGCTGGGCACTGGACGTGACGTTCGCGCTGACCGGCGCGGACGACGCGCCCTTCGAGATCAACAGCTCCGGCTCCAAGGGCCGGACCGGGGCCGGATACGGCGGCTTCTTCTGGCGGGCCCCCGGCTCCTCCACCGGGCGGCGCGTCTACACCCGGGACGCGGAGGGCGAGGCCGCCGTGCACGGCTCCCGCGCCCCCTGGCTGGCGCTGTCCGGCACCGGCGCCGCGCCGGGCCGCCCGGACTGGACCCTGGTCTTCGTCCAGCCCGGCACCGGGACCGGCGGGCCGGAGCCGTGGTTCGCCCGGATCGGCGAGTACCCCGGCATCGGGGTGTCGCTGGCCTGGGACCGGCCGCTGACGGTGGAGCACACGCTGGTGCGCCGGGTCGTGACCGTGGTGGCCGACGGCCGGATCGACCGGGAGGAGGCGGCCGCCCTGGCCCTGGAGGCCGGCGCGAGCCGTACCTGAACGCAATCGGGGACCGACGAAAGAAAGGTAGACGGCAATGCTTGGACGCCATTCGAGGCGCCTGCTGACCTCGGCGACGGCGCTCGCCGTGGGGGCATCCCTGGCGCTCGCCGGGTGTGGTTCCGACGACTCGGGTACGGCCGCCGGCGGCGACACGGAGATCACCTTCTGGGACGACAACGGCGGCCCGGCCCGCACCCCGGTCTGGCAGCACATCATCGCGGAGTTCCAAAAGGCCAACCCGACGATCAGGGTGAAGTACGTCGGCATCCCGATCGCCCAGGCCCAGCAGAAGTACGACACCGCGATCGCCGGCGGCGGCCTGCCCGACATGGGCGGCATGACGACGGCGATGCTCGGCAACCTGGTCGCGCAGAAGGCGGTGGACCCGCTGGACGACCGGATCGCCGGCGGCGCGCTGAACGGCAAGCTGAACGAGCAGGTGGTGACGACGGTCAAGGCGACCGTCCCGGACGGCAAGACGTACATGGTGCCGATGTCCACGAACATGGGCGTGTTCTGGTACCGGACGGACTGGTTCAAGGAGGCCGGTCTGGAGGCGCCCAGGACCTGGAGCGAGTTCTTCACCGCCGTGGACCGGCTGACCGACAAGGCGAACAACCGGTTCGGCTTCACCATCCGCGGCGGCGCCGGCTCGATCGCGCAGATGCTGGAGGTCGTGTACGGCCAGTCGGGCGTCACCGAGATGTTCGACGCCGCCGGCAGGTCCACGGTCAACGATCCGCGCAACGTCGCGGCGCTGGAGAAGCTGGTCGCGGTCTTCGGCAGGAACACTCCCGAGGCCGACGTGAACAACGACTACGTGAAGATGGTCGCGCAGTTCGACGGCGGCAACATCGCGATCATGCAGCACAACCTGGGCTCCTACACCGACCACGTCGAGGCGCTCGGCGCGGACAAGGTCGCGGCGATGGCCGTGCCCAGGTCCGACTCCGGGGTGCAGGCCGTGCTGTCCAACCCGGTCGCCGGCATCGGCGTGTTCTCCTCCGGCGAGAAGAAGGACGCGGCGTTCAGGTTCGCCGAGTTCGCCGCGTCGAAGGCGATGAACAGCTACTGGTCCGAGAAGACCGGCGTGCTGCCGGCCAACGTCGACGTGAACGGCGAGGCGTGGCTGACCGGCCTCCAGCACGTCGCCGAGGCCAACCGGGTGCTCAACGACCCGGCGACGAAGGTGGTCCAGATGCCCTACTACCTGCCGGAGTTCAACGCGATCACGAAGACCGACTCCGAGCCGCAGTTCCAGAAGGTGCTGCTGGGCGATCTCGGCGCCAAGGAGTTCCTGGACGGGATGGCCGGCGCGCTGACCGAGGCGCAGGCGGCGTACAAGCAGCGCAACGGGGGCTGAACCGCACAGGGTGCGTCCCGGCCTGACCCCGGGGCTCACCCTGCCCTTCTCCGCAAGAGAGGCTCCGTCCGGCGCCTCCCTCCCACCTGACCTGTGGAGGAAAGACCATGAGACGACTCGCCGTGCTCACCGCCGTCCTGTCGCTGGCCGTCGTGGCCGGCCCGCCCGCGCCGGCCGCCGCCGGGACGCCGCTCGCCCGCCAGACGCTTCCCGCCGGAGACGGCTGGGCCGCGGAAGGGCCGGGCACCACCGGCGGCTCGGCCGCGCCGCCGGCCAACGTGCACACCGTGTCCACCCGCGCCGGGCTGGTCGCCGCCCTCGCCGCCCCCGGCCCGCGGATCATCCAGGTACGCGGCACCGTCGACGCCCACACCGGCCCCGGCGGGACGCCGCTCAGCTGCGCCGACTACGCGCAGGACGGCTACACCCTGGCGGGCTACCTCACCGCCTACGACCCGGCCGTCTGGGGCAGGGACCGCGAGCCCGCCGGTCCGCTGGAGGACGCGCGGGCGGCCTCGGCGGCCCGGCAGACCGCGCAGATCAAGCTCAAGGTCCCCGGTGACACGACGATCGTCGGGCTGGGCGGCTCGGCGACGCTGCGCGGGGTGAACCTGCACGTGGACAGGGCCGACAACGTGATCATCCGGAACCTCGTCTTCGAGGACGCGGCCGACTGCTTCCCGCAGTGGGACCCGACCGACGGCGAGGAGGGCAACTGGAACTCCCTCTACGACAACATCTCGGTGACCGGTTCGACACACGTCTGGGTGGACCACAACACCTTCACCGACGGCGACAACCCGGACTCCGCGCAGCCGCGCCACTTCGGCCGCCCCTACCAGGTGCACGACGGCCAGCTCGACGTCACCAACGGCGCGGACTTCGTCACCGCCTCGTGGAACGTCTTCTCCGGGCACGACAAGACGATGCTCATCGGGTCCACCAACAACCCGGCGGCGGACGCGGGCCGGCTCAACGTGACCGTGCACCACAACCACTTCGACGACGTGCTCCAGCGGCTGCCGCGGGTGCGGTTCGGCAAGGTGCACGTCTACAACAACTACTACGAGATCCCGGACGCCTCGACGTTCGTCTACGCCCTCGGGGTCGGCGTCGAGTCGAAGATCTTCTCCGAGGCCAACTTCTACCGTCTCGGCCGGGCGGTGGACCCCGCCGCGCTGCTGCACGACTGGGGCGGCACCGCGCTGACCAGCCGTGACGACGTGCTCCGGGTGGGCGGGAAGGTGCGCCCGTTCGACGCCGTGGCCGCCTACAACGCCGCCCACGATCCCGACCTGGGCTCCGACGCCGGTTGGACCCCGGTCCTGCACACCGGCGTGGACCCGGCGGAGTCGGTCCGGCTGTCGGTCTCCCAGAGGGCCGGGGCGGGCCGCCTGGGCTGAACCATCCGGCCGCAGTACGGGCCCGCCTGGGCTGATCCATTCGCAGGGAGTACGGGCCCGCTTGGGCTGATCAACCGGAGGGGGTGCGGGCCGCCGCGCCCCCTCCGGCGTGCGGTCAGGACTCCGCGCGGCCGTCGACGCGGCGTGGGAGGGCGAGCGGGTTGGCCTCGCGCAGGGCGTCGGGGAGGAGTTCCTCCGGCCAGTCCTGGTAGGCGACGGGGACGAGCCAGCGGGCGATGGCGGCGGCGCCGACCGAGGTGTGCGCCGGCATCGTGGAGGCGGGCCAGGGTCCGCCGTGGTGCATCGACCAGTTGACGGCCACGCCGGTGGGCCAGCCGTTCCAGACGAGCCGGCCGGCCGTACGGGTGAGGACCCGGGCGACGTCGCGGGCCTCGGCGGGGTCGGCGGCGTGCACCGTGGCGGTGAGCGAGCCGGGCACCCGGGCGAGGACGGCGGGCAGGTCGGCGGGGTCCTGGTAGGTCACCACGACCGAGGCGGGGCCGAAGCACTCCTCGGCGGTCAGCGGCAGCCCCTCGGCGAAGGCGGCCAGGTCGGTGTGGAAGACCTTGGGGGTGGCTCCCCACGGGCCGGGGCCGGGCGTGCCCTCGGCGAGGAGCTTCATCCTGCCGAGGCGTTCGAGGCCGTGCTCGAAGCCCTCGTTGATCCGGGCGCTGAGCATCGGGCCGCCGGCGGTCCGGGTGACGGCGTCCGCGATCGCGGCGCGCAGGCCCTCGTCGTCGGGCGCGAACAGCAGGCCGGGGTTGGTGCAGAACTGCCCGACGCCGAGCGTGAGGGAGGCGGCGAAGCCCTCCGCGAGCGCGGCGGCGCCGCCCGCGACGGCCGAGGGCAGCACCACCACGGGGTTGACGCTGCCCAGCTCACCGTAGAACGGGATCGGGTCGGGGCGTTCGGCGATGAGCCCCTGCACGGCCCTGCCGCCGGGGATGGAACCGGTGAACCCGACGGCGGCCACCGCCGGGTGCGTCACCAGCGGCCGGCCGGCCGCCAGGCCATGCACGAGGCCGAGCAGCGCCGGGTCCGGCAGCGCCGAGCGGATCACCGAGGCGCTCAGCTCCGAGGTGCCCGGGTGGGCCGGGTGCGCCTTGACCACGACCGGGCAGCCCGCGGCCAGCGCGGAGGCGGTGTCCCCGCCGGCGACCGAGAAGGCGAAGGGGAAGTTGCCGGCCGCGAAGACGGCGACGACGCCGGGCAGCGGGTGGTTCATCCGGCGCACGTCCGGGCGGGGCGGCGTGGCCCCGGCGTCCCCGTGGTCGATCACCACGCCGGCGTACGCGCCGTCCCGCAGCACCTGGGCGAACAGCCGGAACTGTCCGGCCGCCCGGCCGACCTCGCCGCGCAGCCGGGTCTCGCCGAGCGCGGTCTCGGCGTCGGCGGACCGCCACAGTTCTCCGGCGTGCGCGGTCAGCGCGTCGGCGACGGCCTCCAGCACGCCGGCCCGGTCGGCCGCGGGCAGCGCCCGCCACGCCTCGCCCGCCGCCCGCGCGGCCTCGCCGGCCGCGGCCACCTCGGGCCCGGTCGTCTCCGCCAGCGCCTCGCCGACCGGCTCCCCGGTCCGCGGGTCGTATCCGTGCGTCATCACTTCACCTCTCGCATCTCCAACACCGGCCGCACACGTGGACCGGCTCACACCGCTCCGGTGCGCAGCAACTCGGTGATCCGGTGGGCGGCGCGCATCAGCGCGGCGACGATCCGCGCGCGGTGGGCGTCGTCGAGCCTGGCCAGCGGCACGGACACGCTGAGCGCGTCGGTCACCGGCCGCCGGTACGGCAGCGCCACCGCGAAGCACCCGAGACCGGGCACGTTCTGCTCCCGCTCGGCGGCGTACCCGTGCTCCGCGGCCTCGGCGATCTCCCTCAGCAGCAGGTCGCGGTCCACCACCGTGTGCGGGGTGAGCGCGGCGAGCGTCTCGGACAGCAGGTCGGCGGCGTCGGGCCGGACCGACAGGACCGCCCGGCCGAGCGCCGTGGCGTACGCGGGCTGGCGGCGGCCGACCCGGGAGGCGGAGCGCAGGTGGTGCCCGGACTCCCTGCTGGCCAGGTAGACGACGTCGTGGCCGTCCAGCCTGGCCAGGTGCACGGTCTCGTCGACCTCGGCCCTGATCTCCTCCAGCACGACCACGCCCGCCCGGACCACGGGGTCGCGGTCCAGGTAGGACGTGCCGACGAGCAGGGCGCGCACGCCGATGCCGTAGGCGGCGCCGGACTCGTCGCTCTCCACCCAGCCGCGCCCGACCAGGGTGCGCAGCAGCATGTAGAGGCTCGACTTGGGATAGCCGAGGTCGCGTTGCAGCTCCGCGAGGGTGAGCCGCCGCTCGGCGCGGGCCAGCGCCTCCAGCAGTTCGACGGTGCGGTCGGCCGATTTGACAGGAGATCTTCCGGGCACCGTCTCGGGCGACGTCATCCGCGCTCCCCTCGCCACGCTCCCAGGTACGGCCACCGTCCACCGGACCGGCACAGATTCTCCCAGCCGCCCGATTCGTTCACAAGTGTGACCGGTGGTCGTATTCGTGAATCCCCGTCGATCGGCCCGCGTGCGGCCTCCCCAGCCAGCTTGCGCCCGGCGGGGCGGGGAATCCAGCCCCCGGAAGGCTCACGTCACCTTCGCGAGCCAGCTCAGATGCGTCCCGTCGAAGGGCGGGCGGCGCCCGGTCACCGCCGCCATGAGCCAGCCCGCCGACTCCTCGGCCGCGGCGATGATCTCCGGTGGGTAGCCGAGGGCACGCTGGTGCTCCTCGAACTCGTCGGCGTCGTCCAGGAAGACGTCTCCGCCGCGGGGCCGGATCACGTCGAGGTCGAGGTCCACCATGGTGACCTCGCCGTCACGCCACTCGGGCACGGTCGTGACGTCGCAGTAAAGCTCGTTGGTGTGCGGCTCGGGGTTGAAGGACGCCGTCCACCAGGCGTCTCGCGGGAAGAGCAGCACGGCGGGCAGCTCCCAGACCACCGGCGGCTCCAGCCCCCGGCGCCCCACGGTGCCCGCGGCGAATCCCAGCCAGACGCCGTGCTCGTCCTCGCCCAGCCGCCGCGCCGCGTGATGCCAGTGCAGCGCCCCGCCGTACTTTCGGTAGACAACCTTCACCTCAGACACGAGCGGGACGCTACGGGACCTCAGACCTCCACGACAACCGGGATAATCATCGGCCGGCGGCGGTAGGTGTCGCTCACCCAGCGGCCCACCGTGCGGCGGACCAGCCTGCGCATGAGCTGCACGTCGGCCACCCCGTCGGCGGCGGCCTCCTCCAGGGCCTGTTCCAGTTGCGGGATCACCTGCTCGAAGGCGTCGAGGTCGATGCCCGAACCGCGGGCGTGCACCTCCGGCCCGCCGGTGAGCTTGCCGGTGGTGGAGTCGACGACCACGACGATCGAGATGAAACCCTCGTCGCCCAGGATGCGCCGATCCTTCAGCGCCACGTCCGTGACACCGCCCACCGAGCTGCCGTCGACGTAGACGTAACCCGCCTGGACGGCGCCCACGATCCGCGCCCTGCCGTCGAGGAGGTCGACGACGACGCCGTCCTCCGCGATGACGATGTGGTCGTCCGGCACACCGGTCAGCTCGGCCAGCTTGGCGTGCGCCCGCAGGTGCCGCCATTCGCCGTGGATCGGCATGAAGTTGGACGGGCGGGTCAGGTTGAGCACGTAGAGCAGCTCGCCGGCCGCCGCGTGCCCGGAGACGTGCACCTTGGCGTTGCCCTTGTGGATCACCCGGGCGCCCCAGCGGGTCAGGCCGTTGATGACCTTGTTGACCGCCGTCTCGTTGCCCGGCACCAGCGAGGACGCCAGCAGCACCGTGTCGCCCTCGGCGATCCTGATCGCGTGGTCCCGGTTGGCCATCCGGGACAGCGCGGCCATCGGCTCGCCCTGGGACCCCGTGCAGATCAGCACGACGTCCTCCGGCGGCCACTCCTCGATCTCCCTGGGATCGACCATCAGCCCCGGGGGGACCTTCAGGTAGCCCAGGTCGCGTGCGACGCCCATGTTGCGGACCATCGAGCGGCCCATGAGCGCCACCTTGCGCCCGTGCGCCGCCGCCGCGTCCAGCACCTGCTGCACGCGGTGCACGTGCGAGGCGAAACAGGCCACGATGATGCGCTTGTCCGCGCCGCGGAAGACGTCGTCGATGACCGGCGCGATGTCCCGCTCGCTGGTGACGAAGCCGGGCACCTCGGAGTTGGTGGAGTCCGACATCAGCAGGTCGACGCCTTCGCCGCCCAGCCTGGCGAACCCGCCCAGGTCGGTCAGCCGGCCGTCCATCGGCAACTGGTCCATCTTGAAGTCGCCGGTGTGCAGCACGATGCCGGCCGGCGTGCGCAACGCCACCGCCAGGGCGTCCGGGATCGAGTGGTTGACCGCGAAGAACTCGCAGTCGAACGGCCCGAACGCGTGCCGCTCGCCCTCCACGACCTCGTGCTTCACCGGCTGGATGCGGTGCTCGGTGAGCTTGCTCTCGATGAACGCCAGCGTCAGCCGCGAGCCCACCAGCGGGATGTCCCGCCGCTCGCGCAGCAGGTAAGGCACGGCGCCGATGTGATCCTCGTGCGCATGCGTCAGCACCACGGCCTCGACGTCGTCCAGGCGTCCCCGGATGTAGTCGAAGTCGGGGAGTATCAGGTCGACGCCGGGCTGGTCGGGCTCAGGGAAGAGCACGCCGCAGTCGACGATCAGCAGGCGGCCGTCGAACTCGAAGACCGCCATGTTACGGCCGATCTCACCCAGGCCGCCCAGGGCGACGATCCGCAGCGCGTGGGGATCCAGCGGCGGCGGCGCGCCCAACTCGGGATGCGGATGGCTCATGCCCGCCCCCCGTCACGTGAAGTGCTTACTCTCAAGCTCTCTTTTCCTCCCCGTCACTTTCGGTCATGCGACTCCGTCGTGAGGCTTCACGCCTCCGGCTACCAGGTCTTCTCTCAGCAGGGCGATCTGCGCCGCGGTCGCGTCGGTCAGCGGAGGCCGCACGTGACCGCCCGGCTGTCCCGTGAGGTTCAGCGCCGCCTTCGCCATGATGGCACCCTGTGTGCGGGTCATGATGCCCGTGACCACGGGCGTCAACCGCCGGTGCACCGCCAGCGCGCCCGCCACGTCGCCCGCGCGGTAAAGCTCGATCATGGTCGCGAGGTCGGCTCCCACCACGTGCCCGACGACGCTGACGAGGCCCGCCGCGCCGACCGACAGCCAGGGCAGGTTGAGCGCGTCGTCACCGGAGTAGAAGACCAGATCGGTGGCGGCCATCACCTGCGAACCGGCGAAGAGGTCGCCCTTCGCGTCCTTCACCGCGACGATGCGCGGGTGGCCGGCCAGCCTGATCAGCGTCTCGGTGTGGATGGGCGTGCCGGTGCGGCCGGGGATGTCATAGAGCATGACGGGAAGCCCGGTCGCGTCGGCCACCGCGGTGAAGTGGCGGGCGATGCCCTCCTGCGGCGGCTTGTTGTAGTAGGGCGTCACCAGCAGCAGGCCGTGTGCGCCCGCGCGCTCGGCGGCACGGGCCAGCTCGGCGCTGTGCCGGGTGTCGTTGGTGCCCGCTCCCGCCACCACACTGGCCCGATCGCCGACGGCCTCGACCACGGCCCGCAGGATGCGGTCCTTCTCCTCGTCGGAGGTGGTCGGCGACTCTCCCGTCGTGCCGCTCACGACCAGACCGTCGTTGCGCTGCTCGTCCACCAGGTGGGTGGCCAGGCGCTGTACCCCGTCGTAGTCGACCTCGCCGTCCACGGTGAACGGTGTGACCATGGCGGTCAGCATGCGGCCGAAGGGGGCATCAGTGGTTGCAGTAGGCGGTGCCATAGACCGAACGGTACCTGGATCCGCAGGGAACGGTGGACCCCGCCACCCCGTATAGCCCGGTTGGCCCTGCCCGGGAGGCTTCGCCGTCAGAGAAAGAGGCCGTCGATATGTGCTCGGGGGTACACACATCGACGACCTCTATCCGGAAAATCGCCGACCCTTACCCGGGCGTTACACGGTTCCTGGGATATTTTTTCCGCTCTGTACCGGAGACCCGAGGGAAGGGCTCCAATTTGCGCCGATTACCGTCCGTCGCCCCGTCGATACGACAAGATTGAGCCACGCCCCACGACCCGACCAGAGGGATGGACCCGTGGCCAGCTCCGACCCCGTCTACCTGCGCATCGTGGAGGACCTCCGGCGGCAGATCGTCGAAGGCTCGCTGCCGCCCGGCGGCTCGATCCCCTCCCGGGCCCAGCTCACGCGCAGATACGGCGTGGGCGAGACCGCCGCACGGCACGCACTGCGGGTGCTGGTCGCCGAGGGGCTCGTCGTCGGCAAGGTCGGCTCCGGTCACTACGTCAGGGAGCGGCCGGACCTGCTCCCCCTGCACCGGGACCGTTTCCTCGGCCATCACGCCCCCCTCGCCGCCGACCTTCAGGCCCAGGGACTGCGGGTGACCTGGAACTGGCGGCTGGAGCGGGTCCCCGCCCCGCCCGGCATCGCCGCGCGGCTCCGGCTGCCCGAGTCGGCGCCCGTCGTGCGCACCCGCTACGTCCTGCGGGCGGCCGGCCGTCCCGTGCAGCTCGCCGCCGCCTACGAGCCCGCCGAGCTGGCCGGGGAGAGCGGCCCCGCCGAGGGCGCCGAGGCCCGCCAGAGCGTGCCGGCCCGGATGTCCGCCGCCGGGATCAGGGTGACCGGCGTCGTCGAGAGCGTCCGCACCCGGGTGCCGGAACCGGCCGAGAGCGACATGCTCGACCTGGTGACCGGCACTCCCGTGCTGCACGTGGAGCGTACCCACCTGGCCGGTGAGCGGCCGGTCGAGACCAGCGACATCGTGCTGCCCGGCGACCGGTTCCACCTCGTCTATCCCCTCACTTTTCCCGCCTGACGACTGTCGGCGCCGCCTGATACAACCGGAGTCCGGGAGCCGGATCCGGAGGTGTCGATGCGCGTCAAGGACATGCCCGCCGCCGACCAGCCGCGCGAGCGGCTGCTGGCGGCCGGGCCGGCGGCGCTCGCCGACAGGGAGCTGCTCGCCCTGCTCCTCGGCTCCGGCGGCAAGGGCACCAACGCGGTGGAGCTGGCCTCCCTGCTCATCGCGCACTGCGGCGACCTGGAGGCGGTGTCCCGTTCCGACGCGCACCGGCTTCTCGCCGTCCCCGGCATCGGGCCGGCCAAGGCCGCCCGGGTCGCCGCGGCCTTCGACCTCGTGCGGCGGGCGCGCTCGGCGCCCGACCGTCCCAGGATCACCGGTTCGGGCGACCTCGCGGCCCTCATCTCCCCCGCCCTGCGCGGGCTCGGCCACGAGCGGCTCGTGGCGGTCGTCTGCGACCACGGCGGGCGCGTCCTGCGGCAGGCGGTGATCGGCACGGGCGGGACCGACCACTGCCCGGTCTCCGTGCGCGAGGTCGTCACGATGGTGCTGACCTCCGGCGGGGCCGCCTTCGGCCTGGCGCACAACCACCCGGCGGGCAACCTCGACCCGAGCCCCGCCGACGTGGAGTTCACCGCCAGGCTGCGCGAGGCCGCGGAGACGGTCGGCCTCCGCCTGCTCGACCACCTCGTCATCACCGACCGCGGTTGGCGCCGGGTCCCCTGACCGCGCCGGGAAAGATCCTCTCGCCGTACCCGGGCGGACCGCGATAAGGTTTGCCTAACCTAATAGGTTCCCCCTGCAGGATGGAGTTGGTGCGGTGCGGTCCGACGCCCCCTCGGGCCTCAGAGTGCTCGGCCGTTCGATCGCCGGTCAGCGGTGGCTGGTCGCGGGCAGCTCACTGCTCGCCGGCGCGCACCAGGCCAGCGAGGCCATGGTCCCCGTCCTGATCGGCGTGATCATCGACGAGGCCGTCAGCACCGGGTCCACCGACGCCCTGCTGCGCTGGATCGCCGTGCTGGCCGGCGTGTTCACCGTGCTGTCCGTCTGCTACCGGTCCAGCGCCCGGCTCGGCGAGCGGGCGGTCGAGCGGGCGGCGCACCGGCTCCGCATCGAGCTCACCGAGCGCATCCTCGACCCGCGGGGCGGCGCGGAGAGCGGCCGGCTGCCCGGCGCGCTGGTCAACATCGCCACCGACGACGCCAAGCGGGTCGGCACGGTCAACATGGCGCTGCCCGCCACGGTCTCGGCGCTCGCGGCCGTCCTGGTCAGCGCCGTCGCGCTGCTGAACGTGTCGGTGCCGCTCGGACTCCTCGTCCTGCTCGGCATCCCGCCGCTACTCGGCGTGGCCCACCTGCTGGGCAAGCCGCTGGAACGGCGCAGCGAGGTCGAGCAGGACCGCGCCGCGCACGCCTCCGGCGTCGCCGCCGACCTGGTCGCCGGGCTGCGCGTGCTCAAGGGCATCGGCGCGGAGTCCGCGGCGATCGGCCGCTACCGGCAGATCAGCCAGGAGTCCCTCTCCGCCACGCTGCGCGCCGCCGGCGCCCGCGGCTGGCACGACGGCATCATGCTCGCCGCCACCGGAATCTTCATCGCCGTGGTCGCCCTGGTGGGCGGGAGGCTCGCCGCCGCCGGCGACATCGGCATCGGCGGCCTGGTCACCGCCGTCGGTCTGGCGCTCTTCCTGCTCACCCCGCTGTCGATCTTCGCGTGGGCCAACCGGATGCTCGCCCAGGGACGCGCCTCCGCGGGCCGCATCGCCTCCGTGCTCGCCGCGCCGCCCGCGGTCGTCCCCGGCGGCGACCGTCTGCCCGCCGCCCCGCGAGGCCGGGTACGGCTGCGCGACCTGTCCCACGGCACCCTGCGCGGCGTGAACGCCGAGTTCGCCCCCGGCGAGCTGACCGCCGTCGTGACCCCCGACCCCGCCGCCGCCACCGACCTGCTCGCCTGCCTGGGCCGCCACGTGGACCCCGCCGCCGGCTCGGTCGAACTCGACGGCGTCCCCCTGTCCCGCCTCGACCCCGGCGAAGCCCACACGGCGATCCTGGTCGCCGCCCACGACGCAGCCCTCTTCGAAGGCACCCTCCTCAGCAACATCGCCCTCACCACCCCGGACCCGCCCCTCAACGGCACGTCCCCCGGTTCTGGAGGTGCGGCCTCCGGAGGCGTCGTCGCGTCGGAGGCCGTCGTTGCCTCTGAGGCGGTCGTTGCGTCGGAGGTTGCGTTGGAGACGGTCGTTGCGTCGGAGGCGGTCGTTGCGTCGGGGACGGCGGCCAGGGCGATGGCGGCGGCATCCGCCGACGAGGTGGCCCGCGCGCTCCCCCACGGGGCCGGCACGGTCATCTCCGAGCGCGGCCGTTCACTGTCGGGCGGCCAGCGTCAGCGGGTCGCCCTGGCCCGCGCCCTCGCCGTCGACCCACCCGTCCTCGTGCTGCACGATCCGACCACCGCCGTGGACCCGGTCACCGAGGCCAGGATCGCCACCGGTGTCAGGGAGCTGCGGCGCGGCCGTACCACGATCATGGTCACCGCGAGCCCGGCGCTGCTGGCCGTGGCCGACCGGGTCCTGATGCTGTCCGAGGGCACCGTGACCGCCCAGGGCTCCCACACCGACCTGGTCCGGGACGACGAGACCTACCGTTCGACGGTCCTGGCCTGAGCCGAGGAGAACCGTGCCCCCCACCACCCCAGACTCCTCCCCCACCGACCCCCTTCGATCACCGGCCACACCGGCCGGCCCGACCCTGGGAAGCGGTATGCCGAACGACCCGCCCCTTTCATCCGAGGCCGCTTCCGCCGAGGCCGGTGCCGTTGACGCCGGGTCTGTGGCCGGGCGGGAGTTGTTGCCCACGGCCACGACGGCTCGTACGCGGGCGGTGGTCCGGGGGTTGCTGCGGGAGCGGCGGGGGCAGGCGGTGGTGGCCTTCGCCGTGCTGATCGCGGCGACCGCGAGCGGACTGGTCACCGCACCGCTGCTGGGACAGATCGTGGACCTGGTCAGGGGGCGGGCCGATCCGGCCGCCGTCACGACGCCGGTCGTCCTGCTCGTGGTGGTGGCGATCGTGCAGGGCGTGCTGACCGCCGTCGGCGTGTCCCTGGTGGCGCGGCTCGGCGAGAGCATGCTGGCGTCGCTGCGGGAACGCTTCGTGGAACGGGCGCTGTCGCTGCCTCTGCAACAGGTGGAGGGGGCGGGCTCCGGCGACCTGACGGCACGCGTCACGGGTGACGTCTCGACCGTGAGCGAGGCCGTACGCGAGGCGCTGCCGGAACTCGCCCGGTCCGCCCTGACCATCGGGCTCACCCTGGTCGGCCTGACCGTGCTCGACTGGCGGTTCCTGGTCGTCGCGCTGCTGGCCGTACCGGTGCAGTTCCTGACCGTCCGCTGGTACCTGCGCCGCGCCATGCCGCTCTACGCCGCCGAACGCGTGGCGGTCGGCGCGCAGCAGCAGCAACTCCTGGACACGGTCGGCGGTGCCGCCACCGTGCGCGCCTTCCGCCTGAAGGAGGACCACGTCGAACGGGTGACGAGCCGGTCCTGGGCGGCGGTGGAGCTGGCGTTGCGCGCCGTGCGGCTGATGACCGGGTTCTTCGGCCGGCTCAACGTCGCGGAGTTCATCGGGCTCAGCGCCGTCCTGGTGGCCGGGTTCGTGCTGGTGCGCGGCGACGTCGTCACGCTCGGTACGGCCACCGCCGCCGCGCTCTACTTCCACAATCTCTTCGGCCCGATCAACACCGCCCTGTTCCTGATCGACGAAGCCCAGGTCGCCGCCGCCGGCCTCGCCCGCCTGGTAGGCGTGACCGACCTCCCCACCACCCAGCCCGCACCGGCGAACGACCGCACCCGGCCCGGCGCACCCCCTTCCGCGAACAGATCACGCGAAACGCCTTCCGCGAACGGGTCACCGACCGGTGGGCTGGTGCCCGTGGACGCGTCGGTCAGGGTGCACGGGGTCGGGTTCGCGTACGCGGCGGGGCATGACGTGCTGAACGAGGTCGAGCTGGCGATCGAGGCGGGTGAGACGGTGGCCCTGGTGGGGGCCAGCGGCGCGGGCAAGTCCACGATCGCCAAGCTGGTCGCCGGGGTGCACCGGCCCACGACGGGGGCGATCGTCCTCGGCGGCGCCGACGCGGCGGAACTCGCACCGGAGACGCTCCGCCGCACGGTCGCACTGATCACCCAGGAGGTGCACGTCTTCGCCGGCCCGCTCGCCGACGACCTGCGCCTGGCCCGCCCGGACGCCACGGACGAGCACCTCCGTGCCGTGCTCGACCGGGTCGGCGCCCTGGCCTGGGTCGACGCCCTGCCCGACGGCATGGCCACAGTGGTGGGCGACGGCGGCCACCGGCTCACCGTCACCCAGGCGCAGCACCTGGCCCTGGCCAGGCTCGTGCTGGCCGACCCGCCGGTGGCCATCCTGGACGAGGCCACCGCCGACGCCGGCAGCGCGGGCGCCCGCACGCTGGAGACCGCCACCGCCGCCGCCCTGGCCGGCCGTACCGCCCTCATCGTCGCCCACCGCCTCACCCAGGCCGCCACCGCCGACCGCGTCATCGTCCTGGAGGCCGGCCGCGTCACAGAGACCGGCACCCACGACACCCTCCTCACCACGGACGGCCACTACGCCACCCTCTGGGCAGCCTGGTCGGCCCCCCGCCACGACCCCGTCGCCTAAACGAACGACTCCAAGTCATCCGCACCCAACACCAGATCAAAACACTGCTCGTGCACCCCGGCAGAAGAAGATTGCGTCCATGGAGGTGGTGTAGGAGTTTCCGCTGATGACAAGTGTGACGTCGTGAGATGAGGACGGCTGCGGCGTCCTCCTCGGGCAAGACCAACCGGCATCGTCTCAACCACGTCGTCCCATGCCGCCCGCGCTGGGACCCTCGCCCCGCGCTTACCGCGTACCGGGACCTACCGGAATTCCACCGGCGGAGGGTTCAGCACACCTGTCCCGTGATCAGCTGGGTCCATAACTGCTCGCCGTCCCGGGCCACCATCCACACCGTCTCGTGCACCGTCACCCGCCTCCTCTCCCGGCTGGTTCGGCGGATGTAGAGCAGGCCGCCCGCCTGGCAGAGCTCGTAGAACGTCGGTTGGCAGTCGCAGGTGTACGCCTTGATCCGCACCCTGTCGGCCCGAGGCCGGGACTCCTGCCAGTAGATCTGGCAACAGGAGTCCCGCGGTAGCACGTGGATGCTGCCCGCACAACGGTGCTGATTGTCTTCCTTCGAACTCCCCACCCGCAGAACTATAAGTCATGGCTATCACATAAAGAGCTACTCGTCACAACTGGTCTACGACTTGTATCTAGAACGCCTAGTAGTCGGTACCTTTTGTGTAGTCATGCCCGATTGCTCTATGATCCGAGCGTGCTTGACCGAGACGGACCAGTACCGCTTTATCAGCAGATAACGCAGATTATTCGGGAGCAAATTCGCGACGGAAGGCTGCCCGCGGGCCAGCCCATGCCGAGCGAGGCGGAGATCGAGGCCGACTACGGCGTCGCCAGGACGACGGCGCGGCGGGTGGCCCAGGAGCTGCGCGAAGAAGGGCTCGTGTACACGATCCAGGGCGAAGGCACCTTCGTCGGCGAGCCCGACGCTCCTCGCATGCGCCGCAAGGTGGCGCTCTACCAGCAGATCGCCGGCGAACTCGCCGGCCGCATCCGTGCGGGCGAATTCCGGCCGAACCGCGCGATTCCCAGCGAGAAGAAACTCATGCAGGAGTACGGCGTCGCGAAAGTGACCGCTCGCCAGGCCGTCGCCCACCTTCGCGAGCTGGGATACGTCTTCACGGTGAGCCATCGCGGCACCTACGTCACGCAGCCGGAGTAGTGGCCGCCGGCTCCGGAGGAGGGCAAGGCCAAGACCTGAGGTGAACGGCGGTCAGGAGCCGTCACGCTCCGTTACTTTGCGGGCATGATGGATTACGAGGCCGACACCTATCGCTACATCCAGATAGCCGACGTCCTCCGGCGACACATCACCGACGGCGAGCTCGCGGCCGGAGAACCCCTGCTCAGTGAGGTCAAGATCCAGGAGCGGTTCGGCGTCGCCAGGACCACCGCACGCAGGGCCGTCAAGGTGCTCAGGGACGAGGGACTGGTCTACACGCTTCAGGGCGAGGGCGCCTTCGTCGGCCCCCCGGCCGCGCCTCGTAGATCCCCCCGGACCATCCCGATGTATCAGCTCATCGCCCGCGAGGTGGCCAAACGCATCGCCAGCGGCGCCATCAAACCTCGTCGCGGCATCCCAAGCGAGAAGCGACTGATGGACCAGTACGCGGTCGCGCGCGAGACGGCCCGCCGCGCCGTGGCGCTGCTGCGCGAGCAGGGCTGGGTCTACACGGTCCCGCAACTGGGAAGCTTCGCATCCCTGCCGGAGAAATGGCCGGTCGACCGCGAGGACGACGCCTAGCCGCAACTCCGCCGAGCGGCGGTGAGGTCGGCGAGATGCCGCGGTGCGCCGCGGGCGGCGGAGGGTGCGCGGGTTGTGCGTGGCGAGGCTCGGCGTGGCCCTGCTCCCCCGTTCCGGCGTTCCGGCATCCGTGGACGGGGGCGGGGGCGGGGGCGTTGTCGAGGTTCGCTGTCGCCGCCGGTCTTTCGCACGGTCGGCCCGTGCTGGCCTGCCGCCGATCGGCTCACCGCGGCCGTTCGTGCGTTCGGCGACCACGTCTGCGCGCGCCTTCCCGGCCTTGTCCAGGAGTTCGGTCCGGAGTTCGGCACGCCGGGCGGGTGAAGCCGCCTCAGGGCCGGGGGGCGGCGGTACGCGAGCGCTGGGTGGCGGCGACGCAGACGAGTACGGCGAGTGCCGCGACGAGAGTGACCGGGCCGACCTCCTCGTGCAGCAGGAGCCACGACCACACCACGGTGAGCAGCGGCTGGGCGAGTTGGAGCTGGCCCGCCCTGGCGATGCCGCCGAGCGCCAGGCCCGCGTACCACGGGATGAAGCCGAGGAACATCGACACCAGGCTCACGTAGGCGAAGCCGGCGAGCGCGGGGCCGGTGGGATGCGGGCCGGTGACGACCGCGAGGACGGCGGTGACCGGGATGGTGATCGGGGCCGACAGGACGAGGGTGTAGGAGATGACCCGCCAGCCGGGCGTCTCCCTGGCCAGCCGTCCGCCCTCGGTGTAGCCGACGGCCGCGGACAGCAGCGCGGCCAGGAGGAGCAGGTCGGCCCCGGTGAGGTGGCCGCCGCCGCGGTTGACCGCGAACACGGTGACGCACGCCGCACCCGCCGCGCACGCCACCCAGAACGCCCCGCGCGGCCGTTCCCCCGCCCGCAGCACCGCGAACACCGCCGTCGCCGCCGGCAGCAGCCCCGTGACGACGGCCGCGTGCGCGCTGCTCGACCCCGCGTCCAGCGCGAGCCCGCTGAACAGCGGGAATCCTACGACGATCCCGAAGGCGATCACGATGTACGATCCCACGTCCCGGCGCGGCGGCAGCAGCGGCGCACGCGTCACGAGCAGGCACCCCAGCGCGATGCCGGCCGCCACCGCCGCCCTGCCCACCGAGATGAGATACGGGTCGAACCCGCGCAAGGCGAACACCGTCCCGGGGAACGATCCCGAGAACCCCACCACCCCCAGCGCCGCCAGCGCACTCCCCCGCCACACCGTCCGCGACTTCCCCGCCTGACGCCCACCGCGAAGAGGGGAAAGAGGGAAAACACCCCGCGCCGGCTCCTGGCCTTCGTGGCGTTTGTCGTTGTGTGTGGCGTTGGGTGCCGGTTCCTGGCCTTCGTGGCGCTTGTTGTGGTGGGTGGGGTTGGGGGCGGGTTTCTGGCCTTCGTGGTGGTCCTTGGAGGCTGGGAGGGCCTTGTTCGGGGGGTGGGGTGGTGTTATCGGTTCGGGGAGGATAGCGCTACTCTCGTCTTTCATGAAAAAGGATAGCAGTATCGGGCATTTGGCCGGGGTGCTGCGGGATGAGGTGGCGCGGCTGCGGCCTGGGGATCGGCTGCCTTCGAGCCGGGAGTTGATGCGGGTGCACGGGGTGAGCCCGGTGACCGTGTCGCGGGCACTGGGGCAGCTCGCGGCGGAGGGGCGGGTGGTGACGCGGCCGGGGAGCGGGACGTTCGTGGCGCACTCGCCGGCGCCCGCCGCCGAGGCGCCGGACCTGTCCTGGCAGACCGTCGCCCTGAGCGAGCGGGTGGTGGACGACACCGAGGTCGGCTGCCTGCTCGCGCAGCCACCGGAGGGGGTCGTCCTGCTGGCGAGCGGTTACGCGCATCCGAGCCTGCGACCGGCTAGGGCGCTGGCGGGGGCCGCGTCGCGGGCGGTGCACCGGCCGGACGCGTGGTCGGTGCCGCCGCTGTCGGGGGTGCCCGAGCTGCGGCGGTGGTTCGCCGGGGAGGCGGGCGGCGACGTCACGGCGGCGGACGTGCTGGTCACCGGCGGCGGGCAGGCCGCGCTCGCGCACGCCTTCCGCGCGCTGGCCGCGCCGGGCACGCCGGTGCTGGTGGAGACCCCGACCTACCCGGGCGCGCTGGCCGCCGCCCGGGTCGCGGGGCTGCGGGCGCGAGCCGTACCCATGGACCGCGACGGGGTGCGGCCGGATCTGCTCGCCGAGGCGTTCGCCGTCACCGGGTCCCGGTTGTTCTACTGCCAGCCGACGTTGCACAACCCGACGGGCGCGGTGCTGCCCCTGGAGCGGCGCGAGCAGGTGCTCGCGGTGGCGCGGGCGGCGGGCGCGTTCGTGATCGAGGACGACTACGCGCGGTACCTCACGGCGGGCCCGGTGCCGCCGCCGATGGTGTCGCTGGACGCGCACGGCACGGTCGTGTACGTCAACTCGCTCAGCAAGATCCTGGCGCCGAGCGTGCGGGTGGCGGGGCTGGTCGCGCGCGGCCCGGCGGCGAGGCGGCTGCGGGCGAGCCAGGTCGTGGACTCGTTCTTCGTCGCCCGGCCGTTGCAGGAGACCGTGGTGGAGCTGACCGGCTCACCGGCCTGGCGGCGTCACGTCGCCGGCATCGGCGGCGAGATCGCGACGCGGCGCGACGCGCTCGCCGCCGCGCTCGCCGCCCGGCTGCCCGAGGCCGAGATCCACCTCGTCCCGCCGGGCGGCCTGCACCTGTGGGTACGGCTGCCGCCGGAGACGGACGAGGCGGCCCTGGTGGAGGACGCGAGGCGGGCGGGGGTCGTGGTCAGCCCCGGCCGCATCCACTACCCCGCCGAGCCGCCGGGCCCCCGGATCAGGGTCACCCACATCGCCGCCGCCCACGTCGCCGAGCTGACCGAGGGGGTGCGCCGCCTGGCCGCCGCCTTCCATGGCCACGCGGACGCGGTCTAGCCCGCTACGCCTGCGCGAAGACGGTGTAGTGGCCGACGGTGAGCTCGCGGTCGACGAGGTAGCGGTCGTCCTCGGGGTAGAACACGGCACGTCCGGGCTCGTCGCCCGCGAAGGCTCTGACGGCCTCCCAGGAGTCCCACAGCGAGGTCAGCAGGAACTCGGTCCTGCCGTCCTCCTCGCGCCGGGTGAAGCACGCCCCCCGATTGCCGGGGACGGCGGTGTAGTCGGCGTAGCCGGTGCGCAGGAGGTAGCCCTCGTAGGCGTCGGCGTCCTCACTGCGGGTCCAGCCGCGCCAGGTTCGCATGATCACGTTTACATCCCTTTCTCTCAGACACCGGCCAAGACCTTATGGCGGTGTCGCGAAGAGGTGCAACCCCCTAATGGCATAGGCTGGTGTCATGACGACCGCCGCGGAGTTGGTGCGCGACTTCGTGAACACCTACGACGTCGAGGCCGACTCGGACGAGCTGGCCTCTCCCGCCGAACTCGCCGTCTGGCTGCGGGAGCGCGGCCTCGTCTCCGCCGACGACCGGGCCGGGGAGGAGGACCTCGCCCTCGCCGTGGGCCTGCGCGAGGGCCTGCGCACGACCCTGCGCCACCACCACGACCGCGCCGGAACACCGGCGGAAAGACCTGCGGGAACACCGGTGGGAACGGCTCCGGAGCCCTTCTCGCCGCAGCTGGACGCCGCGCTCGCCGCGCTGCCGCTGCGCATCTCGGTGCCGCCGGGCGGCCCGCTGCTGGTGCCCGCCGTGGACGGGACGGCCGGCGGGCTGGCCGCGATCGCCGCGGCGGTGGCCGGAGCGCACGCCGAGGGCGCCTGGCCACGGCTCAAGGTGTGCGCCGAGAGCACCTGCCAGTGGGCCTTCATCGACTCCTCGAAGAACCGCTCACGCGCCTGGTGCTCGATGAAGGTGTGCGGCAACCGCACCAAAACCCGCGCGTATCGGGCAAGACAGGTTGTTGAACGACCTTCGCGTCATTCTCGACGGTGATTCCCCGATACGGTTAGAGGGCCTGCACCGCGGATCCCCCACGGTTCTCTTTCGCGCGACGCCCGCCGGACGAGATCCACGGCGACAGGTTCAGGCACGACGGCATGCGAAGGAGCCGGCCGAGATGGCAGACGTAGGCGTGCGGGCAGCCCGGCGCGAAGACGTGAGCGCGGTGACGCGTACCCAAATCCGGGCATGGCGGTTGGGATACCGCGAATTCCTGCCCGAAGGGCCTCTTGACCAGATGACAGGGGCCGCAGCGGAAGAGATGTGGCAGAGCCAGTGGGAGGAGGCGGTCATCGCGCCGCCGACTCCTCGCCACCGGCTGCTGGTGGCGATAGAGCGCATCCTGGACACCGACGCGTTCCCCGCGCTCGGTCCGGGCGGGATCGCCGCGGCGGCCGCGACGGTGGCGCCGGAGCGGATCGTCGGCCTGGCGTCGCACGGGCCCGCCGAGGACCCCGACGCCGACCCCACGGTCACCGCCGAGTTGCTCTCCCTGCTCGTGGACCCGGATCACATCCGGCGCGGACACGGCAGCAGACTGCTCAACGCCACGATCGACCACCTGGTCGAGGACCAGTTCAGCTCGGTGATCACCTGGGTGTTCGCCGACAACCACGCCATGCTCGCCTTCCTGGAGTCGGCGGGCTGGGGTGAGGACGGCGCCGAGCGGGTCCTCGACATGGGGCGCCCGGTGCGCATGGTCCGGCTGGTCACGGACATCCGCCCATGACGACGACAGAGAACGACCGGAGCGCGGACGGCGGTCGTCCCGCCCCGACTCCGGCGCAGTGGGTCGCGGGCGCCCGCCCGCGTACGCTGCCCGCCGCGGTGGTGCCGGTCGTGGTCGGCACCGGCGTGGCCGTCTCGACCGGCGGCGCCGTCTGGTGGCGCGCGCTGCTGGCCCTGGCCGTCGCGCTGCTGCTGCAGATCGGCGTCAACTACGCCAACGACTACAGCGACGGCATCAGGGGCACCGACAAGGTCAGGGTCGGGCCGCTGCGCCTGGTCGGCTCCGGCGTCGCCGCCCCGCGCGCGGTGCTCACCGCCGCCCTGGCCTGCTTCCTGGCCGCCGCCGTGGCCGGTCTGGCGCTCGTGGTCGTCACCGGCGCGTGGTGGCTGCTGGCCGTGGGCGCGCTGTCCATCGCCGCCGCCTGGTTCTACACCGGAGGCTCCCGGCCGTACGGCTACCGCGCCCTGGGCGAGGTGTCGGTCTTCGTCTTCTTCGGCGTGGTCGCCGTGGCGGGCACGACATACGTCCAGGTGGACGGGCTGCCGTGGCTCGCCCTGGCCGCCGCGGTGCCGGTGGGGCTGCTGGCCTGCGCGATGCTGGTCGTCAACAACCTGCGCGACCTGCGCGGCGACGAGCAGTCGGGCAAGCGGACGCTCGCCGTCGTGCTCGGCGACCGCGGCACCCGGCTGCTGTACGCCGCGTGCCTGATCCTGCCGTTCGTGGTCGCGGTGGTCCTGATCCCGGTCCGGCCGTTCGCGGCGCTGGCGCTGCTCGGCGTGCCGCTGGCGGTGCAGCCGGTCCGCGCGGTGCTGGGCGGCGCGACCGGCCCCGAGCTGATCGTCGGCCTCCAGCAGACCGGCCGCCTGCAACTGGTCTACGGCCTGCTGTTCACCATCGGCCTGGCCCTCTAGGCCCCGTCCCGTAGATCTGGTTGCCGCCTACTGCGGCGACCGCGCCCGAACCTTGGTGGCGTCGAACTCGACGTACTCGATGACCGCGCCTCCGGGGTGGAGGATCGTCAGGTTGCGTCCGGTGGGGACGTCGTTGGGGCCGTCGAGCGTCTCGCCGCCTTTCTGCGCGACGACCGCGAAGACGTCGTCGAGGCTGTCGACGACGGCGGTGGCCTGCACGTTGAGGAACGGGGCCAACGCCTCCCGGGTCCCGGCGACCAGGAGATAGCCGCCGATGGCCGCCAGTTCGACATCCCGGAAGGCGAAGCGCAGTGCGCCTGATGGCCTCCGGCGGCGAGGTGTCCTGTAGCCCAGAGCACCTGGACGTTCCGCGCTCCACGCTGTCCAACCACTGGCGCATCCTGCGGGAGGCGGGCCTCACCTTGACCCGTTCGGAGGGCAAGGCCCGCTATATGACCTTGCGCCGCGAGGAGTTGGAGGCCCGCTTCCCGGGTGTGCTGACCGCCATCCTCGCCAGCGCCTCGGATCAGGCGAGCGCGAGCCGTACCTCACGATGAGGTCCGCCGGAGGCGACGGCGCTGGAGGCGCATCTGATCCGGGATGACGGCGCCACGCCCGTCGGATTCAGGGGGCGTCGCCGACACGCGCGCGCCACAGGTAGTCCTCGACCGGCTCGTCCGCCGCGCCCAGGCCGACGGCGACCTGCGCCACGACGTGGACGCCGGCGACGTGACGCTGATGATGGCCCTGCTGCTGCGGCCGATCCCCGGCCTGCGTGCCGAGCTGACCCAGCGCAGCGTGGACCGCTATCTGGCGCTCATGCTCGACGGCCTGCGTGCCCGCCCTGACCTCCGGCGACTGCCCGGCAGTGAGATCGGCCTGGCCGACCTCGGCGGCGCCTGACGGTCTGTCACCACCACATGAAGGACAGGTTCGGGCAGCCTACGGCCCGGAACATGACGACGCGTGGCGCGACCTCGATGCCGAGGTCGCGTTCGTGCGCGACGAGGGCGGCGAGTTCGTCTCCCCAGTGCTCCCGGGGCAGCACGGTGAAGCCGTGCCGGGCGTACCAGGGGGCGTTCCACGGCACGTCGCGGTAGGTGGTCAGGGTGACGCCGGGGACACCGAGCCGCGCGGCGTGGTCGCAGACGGCGGCGAGCAGCCGCCCGCCGATCCCGCGCCGCCCGGCCGAGGGGCGGACCGCGAGCTGTTCCAGGTGCACCAGCCCGTCGGCCGTGCCCGTCAGCGCGAACCCCTCTGGCGGGTCGCCGCAGACCAGGACGCGCGACGGGTCCGACACTCCCTCGATCACCGTCGTGCCCGGCGGGAAGCGGATGCCCACCTCGGCGAACAGCTCGTCGGCGGCGAGCTCCACGGCGACGAGCGACAGGAGATCACACTCCCGGGCGGGACGCACCGGAGCGGACGCCGGATCCTGTGTCATGGAGCCACACCCTAGGAGGCCGCCGCCGGGCGGAGCATCCCCTTTTCACGGCCCCGGAGGGCGTCAGGGGCGTCTCCTTCTCGCGGCCCAGGATGGCGTCAGAGGTCGAGCAGGTGCTCCAGGCCGACGGTGAGGCCGGGCAGCTCGCGGACGCGGCGGACGCCGAGCAGCACGCCGGGGGTGAACGACGACCGGCTGGTGGTGTCGTGCCGGATGGTGAGGGTCTCACCGTCCATGCCGAGCAGCACCTCCTGGTGGGCGATCAGGCCGGCCAGCCGTACGGCGTGCACGCGGACGCCGGCCACGTCGGCGCCGCGGGCGCCGTCGAGCTGCGTGGTGGTGGCGTCGGGCATGGCGGCGAGCCCGGCCTTGGCCCGCGCCTCGGAGACCAGCTCGGCGGTGCGGCGGGCGGTGCCGGAGGGCGCGTCCGCCTTGTTCGGATGGTGCAGTTCGACGATCTCCGCCGAGTCGAAGAACCTGGCCGCCTGCTGCGCGAAGTGCATCATCAGCACGGCGGCGATCCCGAAGTTGGGCGCGATCAGCACGTTGACGCCCGGCCGCTCGGCCAGCCGGCCGCGGAGGGTGCCAAGCCTCTCGGCGTCGAAGCCGGTGGTGCCCACGACGGCGTGGATGCCCTGCTGGACGCACCAGCCCAGGTTGTCCATCACCACGTCGGGATGCGTGAAGTCGACGACGACCTCGGCGCCGCCCTCGGTCAGCGCCTCGATGCGGTCGCCCTGGTCGACCGCGGCCACCAGCTCCATGTCGTCCGCCGCGTGCACGGCCTTGCAGACTTCCACACCGACGCGACCGCGCGCGCCCAGAACACCGACCCTGATCACCCGCTCACCTTATCGTCCCCCGGGGAGGCCGTGCCGCTACGCGGCGCTGCAACCGGGGCAGCCGGGGCACTGGCCGGCGAGCGTGGCGACGAGGTCGTCGGCGAGCCGCTGGTCCAGCGGCTGGCGGGTGGCGAGCAGCCGGTACCAGAGGGAGCCGAACACGATGTCGATCACGGTCGCGGGCGGCGGGACCGGCGGCAGGTCGCCGCGCTCCTTCGCCCGGTTCAGCACGACCCACAGCGCCTCCCGGCGGCGCTCCAGGAACCCCGCCCAGAGCCGCTCGTAGAACCCGGGGTTGACCTGCGCCTCGGCTATGAGGGCGACCAGCATCCTGACGACCTGCGGGCGGGAGCCGAGCGTGAAGGTGTCGGTGAGGAAGGCGTGCAGGTCCGCCGGGTAGCACCCCTGGTCGGCCAGGCCGATGTGCGTCTCGGCCTTGGTGGCCAGCACCTCCAGCAGCACGTCGGCCTTGGACGGCCACCACCGGTAGATCGTCTGTTTGCCGGTCCTCGACCGCGCGGCGATCCCCTCAAGCGACAACCCGGCGTAGCCGACCTCGCCGACCAGCTCATAGGTCGCCCGCAGGATCGCCTGCCTGCTCTCCTCGCTGCGCTTCCTCCCGCGGCGAACCGGCTCGGATGAGTCGTTCACCAGGCTCATGCTAGCTGAGAAACAGAGACGAGACGGTTCGGTTCGGAATGCGGAGAGTGCCCGGCCGTCGTGGTCCCCGAGCGGGACGGGCCGGGAGACGCCGCGGGCGGGGACGCCGTGTGACGTCCCCGCCCGCGATCCGGACTCCGGCCTATGCGATGACCGAGCTGAAGTCCTTGTCGCCGTAGGGACCGATGACGGCGAGCGTCAGCGGCCGGCGGAGCACGTCCTGGGCGACGGAGACGATCTCGTCGGAGGTGACCGCCTCGATCCGGGCGAGCACGTCGTCCACCGACATGAGCCGGTCGTAGACGAGCTCGCTCTTGCCGATCCGGGACATGCGCGAGCCGGTGTCCTCCAGCCCGAGCACCAGGCCGCCGCGCATCTGACCCTTGCCCCGGACGATCTCCTCCGCGGAGATGCCCTCGGCGGCGATCCTGGCGACCTCCTCCCGGCAGATCTTCAGCACCTCGTCGGCCTTGGACGGCAGGCAGCCGACATAGATGCCGAACTGCCCGGTGTCCGCGTACTGCGAGGTGTAGCTGTAGGCGGAGTAGGCCAGCCCGCGCTTCTCCCGGATCTCCTGGAACAGCCGGGACGACATGCCGCCGCCGAGCGCCGCGTTCAGCACGCCGAGCGCGAAACGGCGCTCGTCGGTGCGCGCGATGCCGGTGGTGCCGAGCACCAGGTTGGCCTGCTCGGTGGGCCGGTCCAGCACCCGCACCCCGGATCGGGCCGACACGCCGGGGCCGGACAGCCGCGGCGGGGCCGGCACGGCGTCGCCGCCCAGCGCCCCCGCCCGCTCGTACGCCTCGGCGACCAGGCCGACCACGACCTCGTGCGAGATGTTGCCCGCCACCGACACCACGGTGTGCGTGGGCCGGTAGTAGGCGCGGTAGTACTCAAGGATGCGGTCGCGGCTCAGGGAGTTGATGGACTCCTCGGTGCCCAGGATGGGCCGGCCGATCGGCGTGTCGCCGTACACCTCCGCGGAGAACTGCTCGTGCACGACGTCCGAGGGGTCGTCCTCGTGCATGGCGATCTCCTCCAGGATCACGCCACGCTCGGACTCGACGTCCTCCGGGGTGATCAACGCCGAGGTGACGACGTCGGAGAGCACGTCGATCACCAGCGGCAGGTCCTCGTCGAGCACCCGCGCGTAGTAGCAGGTGTACTCCTTGGCGGTGAAGGCGTTGATCTCACCGCCGATGCCCTCGATCGCGGCGGAGATCTCCAGCGCGTCCCTGGTGGGCGTGCCCTTGAACAGGAGGTGTTCCAGGAAGTGGGTGGCCCCCATGTGCTCGGGGGCCTCGTCCCTGGAGCCGATGCCGACCCACATGCCGACCGCGACGGAGCGCACCGTCGGCATGGTCTCGGTCACCACGCGGAGCCCACCGGGGAGTACGGTGCGCCGCACGACCCCGGCGCCGTCCTTGCCGGGATGCAGAGTGACAGTGTTCAAAGCTTCAAGGCTCCTCGCGGGCGGCCCGGACGATCACGTCCGGGCCGTCCGTCACGTCGAAGCGGCCGGTGGTCGCCGAGCGGTCAGGAATTGCGCTCGTCGCGCCCGCCGCGGGTGCGGGTGCGGCGGGGCCGCGAGGAGCGCTCCTCGCGGGCCTCCTGCGGCTGCTCGGACCGGCTCTCGCCGTCCTCGGGGGCCGGCGCGCCGCCGCCGGCGGCGGCGTTCTCGGCCTCCCGCTCGACGACCTCGACCGGCACCAGGGACAGCTTGCCGCGCGAGTCGATCTCGGCGATCTCCACCTGGACCTTCTCGCCGACGTTCATGACGTCCTCGACGTTCTCGATGCGCTTGCCGCCGTGCAGCTTGCGGATCTGGGAGACGTGCAGCAGGCCGTCCTTGCCCGGCAGCAGCGACACGAACGCCCCGAACGCGGCGATCTTGACGACGGTGCCCAGGTAACGCTCGCCGACCTCGGGCATGTGCGGGTTGGCGATCGCGTTGATGGACGAGCGGGCCGCCTCGGCCGAGGGGCCGTCGGTGGCGCCGATGTAGATCGTGCCGTCGTCCTCGATGGTGATCTCGGCGCCGGTGTCGTCCTGGATCTGGTTGATCATCTTGCCCTTGGGGCCGATGACCTCGCCGATCTTGTCCACCGGGACCTTGATCGTGATGATCCGCGGCGCGGTCGGGTTCATCTCCGCCGGAGAGTCGATCGCCTCCTGCATCACGTCGAGGATGGCGAGCCGCGCGGCCTTGGCCTGCTTCAGCGCGGCGCCGAGCACGTTGGCGGGAATGCCGTCGAGCTTGGTGTCGAGCTGGAGCGCGGTGATGATCTCGTCGGTGCCGGCGACCTTGAAGTCCATGTCGCCCATGGCGTCCTCGGCACCGAGGATGTCGGTCAGCGTGACGTAGTCGCCGCCCTCGTGGATGAGGCCCATCGCGATGCCGGCCACCATCTTGGCCAGCGGGACGCCCGCGTCCAGCAGCGACATCGTGGACGCGCAGACCGAGCCCATCGAGGTGGAGCCGTTGGAGCCCAGCGCCTCCGACACCTGCCGGATCGCGTAGGGGAACTCCTCACGCGTGGGCAGCACGGGGATCAGCGCCCGCTCGGCGAGCGCGCCGTGGCCGATCTCGCGGCGCTTGGGCGAGCCGACCCGGCCGGTCTCACCGGTCGAGTAGGGCGGGAAGTTGTAGTTGTGCATGTAGCGCTTGGTGCGCTCGGGGTTGAGCGTGTCGATCATCTGCTCCATGCGGAGCATGTTCAGCGTGGTGATGCCCATGATCTGGGTCTCGCCGCGCTCGAACAGCGCCGAGCCGTGCACCCGGGGCACCACGTGCACCTCGGCGTTGAGCTGGCGGATGTCCTTCACGCCGCGGCCGTCGATGCGCACGCCCTCGGAGATGACCCGCTCGCGCATGAGCTTCTTGGTCAGCGACCGGAAGGACGCGGCGAGCTCCTTCTCCCGGCCCTCGAAGTCGGCCAGCAGCTTCTCCGCCGCCAGCGCCTTCACCCGGTCGAGCTCGGCCTCGCGCTCCTGCTTGCCGGCGATGGTCAGCGCCGACGCCAGCTCGCTGCGGACCGCGCCCGCGACGGCCTCGTAGGCGTCCTCCTGGTACTCCGGGAACACCGGGTACTCGGCGGTCTCCTTGGCGGCCACCTGCGCCACCTTGGCCTGCGCCTCGCACAGCACCTTGATGAACGGCTTGGCGGCCTCCAGGCCCTCCGCGACCGTCTCCTCGGTCGGCGCGACGGCGCCCTGGCCGATCAGCTTCAGCGTGTCCCTGGTGGACTCCGCCTCGACCATCATGATGGCCACGTCGCCGTCGGCGAGGACGCGACCGGCGACCACCATGTCGAAGGTGGCCCGCTCCAACTCGGGATGGGTCGGGAAGGCGACCCACTGGCCGTCGATCAGGGCGACGCGCACGCCGCCGATCGGGCCGGAGAACGGCAGCCCGCCCAGCTGGGTGGACAGCGACGCCGCGTTGATGGCGACCACGTCGTACAGGTGGTCGGGGTGCAGCGCGAGGACGGTCGCGACGATCTGGATCTCGTTGCGCAGGCCCTTGACGAAGGACGGGCGCAGCGGACGGTCGATCAGGCGGCAGGTCAGGATCGCGTCCTCGGAGGGACGCCCCTCACGGCGGAAGAACGAGCCGGGGATGCGGCCCGCCGCGTACATGCGCTCCTCGACGTCCACCGTCAACGGGAAGAAGTCGAGATTGTCCTTGGGCTGCTTGGAAACGGTGGTCGCGGACAGCACCATCGTCTCGTCATCGAGGTAGACGACGGCCGAACCGGCCGCCTGGCGTGCGAGCCGCCCGGTCTCGAACCGGATCGTCCGCGTGCCGAAGGAGCCGTTGTCGATAACGGCTTCCGTGCTGTGGACACCCTCCACGGGGGACCTCCTCTTACAGTCGGTCTCCCGCGTCCTGCTGCCGGCTCCCCGTCAGGTGCAGCGCCGGTCTTCGATCGAAGCACCCGGTTCGTTCGGCCTGTGCCGTGAACATGTGACCGGAAGCCACTACCGAGGACCGGCCCTCCGACGCCGCGGGGCGCGCTTGCTGTGCGGACGCGGGGCTTTCTCGGCTATTCAGTTTGCTCAGTGGCGCCGGCCACCGCACGGAGGCGGGGCCGGGCCTCTTCTCATAATCGCCCCCGCCTGGGGGCGGACCATGAGGGATAGGGAGCGGCACGCGAGGGGCCGCTCCCTGTCACTCTATCGGCGCAAGCCGAGCCGCTCGATGAGCGAGCGGTAACGAGCGATGTCGTTGGCCTGCAGGTACTTCAGCAACCGGCGGCGACGGCCGACCAGCAGCAGCAGGCCGCGCCGGCTGTGGTGGTCGTGGCTGTGCGTCTTCAGGTGCTCCGTGAGGTCGCTGATGCGCTTGCTGAGCAGCGCGATCTGCACCTCCGGCGAACCGGTGTCGCCGTCGCCGGTGGCGTACTCGTCGATGATCGACTTCTTGGTGGCGGTGTCGAGGGACACAGCTCTCCTCTATCTCATCCAGGGGCACGCGCAGAATGGGAAAACGCCCGGACGACCGTGCGTGCCTACAGTCGCCGTGCCAGAGCTCACAGGGCAGCGCGACGCCGCCGGTACAGAGCCGACATGTAAGGCTACCATCACGGATCGCAGCCGGGCACATCATCGAACGGCGGCGCCGCCCACGGCCGGAACGATCAGCCTCCCGCGATCCCGCGGGCGTCGTCCACGTCGCGGCGGATCTGCGCCACCAGCGCGTCGATCGACTCGAAGCGCAGGTTGCCGCGCAGGTAGGCGGCGAAGTCGACGGCCACGTGGACGCCGTAGAGGTCGAGGTCGTCGTGGTCGAGCGCATATGCCTCCACGGTGCGCGGCACGCCCTCGAAGGTGGGGTTGGTGCCGACCGAGATGGCCGCGGGCCAGCGGCACCCGCCGTACGGGGCGGGCCGGTTGCCGACGGTGACGCACTCCAGCCAGCCGGCGTAGACGCCGTCGGCGGGGATGGCGGTCTGCTCCGGCGGCTCGACGTTGGCGGTGGGGAAGCCGAGGACGCGCCCGCGCTGGTAGCCGCGCACGACGACGCCCTCCACCCGGTGCGGGCGGCCGAGCGCGGCGGCGGCGCCCGCCACGTCGCCGGCGGCGACCAGGTCGCGGATCAGGCTGGAGGAGATCACGTCGGCGTCGCCGGCCAGCGAGACCGCCTCGGTCACGAAGTCGTGCTCCTCACCGAGGGTGCGCAGGGTCTCGAAGTCGCCCGCCGCCTTGTACCCGAACCTGAAGTTCTCCCCCACGACGACGCCCGCCGCGTGCAGCCGGTCGACCAGCACGCCGCGCACGAACTCCTCCGGCGTCAACTGGGAGAAGTCCACGGTGAAGGGCAGCACGCACACCTCGTCGACGCCCAGCTCGGTGAGCAGCTCGATGCGGCGGCGCGGGCTGGTGAGCCTGGGCGGCCGGGAGCCGGGCCTGATCACCTCGTCCGGGTGCGGGTCGAAGGTCACGGCGACCGAGGGCACGCCCAGCTCGCGGGCCAGCGCGACGGCGCGCTCCGCCATCCGCCGGTGGCCGCGGTGAACCCCGTCGAAAACGCCGATAGTGACGACGGACCTGCCCCAGTCGTCGGGCACGTCGCCGAGTCCGCGCCAGCCGCGCACCTTGTCCTCGATCCTGTCGGTGATCCGGGTGGACCTCACCGGCCGGTCCCGCCGGACCGCCGGTGGACGTGTCCGGGACAAGACTGCCATGCTCCCCGGCGCCGCGCCGCACCGGGGAGGCTCACGACCATCTTCATGATCACTGGGCGCTTGCAGGGTACACAACCGGCGACCACTCTGCGAACCGGGCCTATAATCGTGCGTCACAGCCCACTTCCTTCGAATACAGGTCCATGCCCACGTTCGCGATCCTGATCCTGCCCGCCTTCAACCGGGTCTACGGCGACAGCGCCGTCCGGCTGACCCGCGGCGAGCTCGCCGTGTTCAACGCCACGGCCCTGGACGGCCGGCTGAGCGGCATCGGGGAGACCACGATGGGCGGCGTGCCCTACGTGACCTTCGAGGCCGAGTCGCTCGACGAGCGCGACGTGGCTTTCCTGTCCAACCTGTCGTCGCTGTACGCGCTGTTCCGGGTCGAGGACGGGCTGCTGCGACCGCTGGAGGTCCGGCCGCTCGACGCGTTCCCCAGCGACCTCATCACGATCCAGAAGTACTCCGGCAAGACCAACGAGCACTTCACCAGGCTGCTGCTCAACGTCACGGTGCTGTCCACCGCCTCGCCGCGGGACATGCTGGACCGCAAGCTGTCCGTGCTCGACCCGATGTGCGGCCGCGGCACCACCCTGAACCAGGCGCTGATGTACGGCTACGACGCCACCGGGGTCGACGTGGACGGCAAGGACTTCGACGCCTACGCCAACTTCCTGCGCACCTGGCTGAAGAACCACCGGTTCAAGCACTCCGCCGAGATCACCCCGATCCGCCGGGATCGCGCCCTGCTCGGCCGCCGGTTCCACGTCACGCTCGGCCGTACCAAGGAGCGGTACAAGGCGGGCGAGGTAGACGCGATCACCATGGTCAACGCGGACACGCTGCGCAGCGCCGAACTGCTGCGGGCGCGCTCCTTCGACGTCCTGGTCACCGACGCCCCCTACGGGGTGCAGCACGGCAGCCGCGGCTCGGGCAACACGCTCTCCCGCAGCCCGCTGGAGCTGCTGCGCGCGGCCGTCCCGGTGTGGCGCGGGCTGTTGCGTCCCGGCGGGGCGCTCGGCCTGTCCTGGAACACCTACGTTGCCCCCCGGGCCGAGCTGGTGAAGATCCTCGCCGACAGCGGCTTCGACGTCCTCGACACCCCGGACCACCAGGTCTTCGAGCACCGGGTGGACCAGGCCATCGTCCGCGACATCCTGGTGGCCCGGGTGCCGTGAGGCGTCCGGGGACCCTACGGGCAGCGGGTGCGCGGCCGTCCCAGGGCGGCGACCAGGCGGTCGAGCAGGGCGGGGTCCTCGGGTAGCGCGCCGTGGTTCACGCCGGGGTTGCCGGTCAGGCTGAAGTGGTGGCAGGGCATCGCCCGCCAGGCCAGGACGGCGTTGTTGGTGATGTCCTCCTGGTTGCCGTCGCCCTCCCGTCGCAGGAATCCCGCGGGGTCGGCGATCTGCCCGGTCGTCAGGTTCGCCAGCCGCGCCCCGACCACCGTCGGCAGGCCGGAGCCTTTCTCCGCATAGACGTCCACGCCGGGGAACGATCCCGGGTCGGCGAACCGGACGAAGCCGATGTAGTAGGCGGCGATCTTCCCGGCCGTCCGCAGCCCGGCGTCGGCGAACAGGCGCGGGTAGTCGCGCGGGGTGTAGGAGCGGCCCGTGGAGGCGTCGCGGATGACGACCTCGCGGTCACCGAAGATCGCCGGGTCGGCGGCGCTCATGTAGGTCGAGGGGGCGCTCTGGTACATCCGCGCGCTGCTCCGCGCGTTCTCCCTGGTCGTGGGGTAGCCGAAGTCCTGGATGTTCTGCCCGGTGAACATCAGCGGGTACATCAGGCCCTGCCCCGGCATGTTGCCCGCGATCGGGGTGAAGCCGTGGATGTACCGGTCCCGCCAGGCCCGGCTGGAGTGGGTGAGCAGGTACTGCGCGTAGAGCGGCCCGTTGGAGTGGCCGACCAGGTGCACCGGCCGGTCGCCGTTGTCGTGGTAGGCGTCCTCGATGAGCGCACGGGTGCGCTGGAGGAAGCCGCCCATGTCGGGGGTGAGCCGGGCGTCGTACCCGGCCACCCGGATGTCCCGGTCGCGCACGTAGCCGGCGGCCTCCAGCCTGCGGTACAGCGCCTGGTAGTACGGCGCGCTGCCGGTGCGGCCGTAGTCGACGATCCGGACGGTGACGCCAGGCTGCTCGGAGAAGCGGGCCGGCATCGGCAGCGACGGATCGTCTCGGTAGCGCAGGGTGAGCAGCCGGTCCCGGCAGACCTGGCTGAAGGTCCTGCTCGGCCGGTCGTTGCGGAACCAGTCCTGGAAGGCGCCCGACCGCGGGCATCCGGGCACCGCCGTCTGGTCGCGCACGGTCACCTGAAGCTTGGTGAAATGGAACGCGGGGAACAGCACGACCGGCGGTCGCCCCCGCGGCGCCGGCGGCCCCGCGAGCGGTCCCAGCGAGACCAGCGCCGCCAGCGCACCGTGAAACCAGCGACCGTCGAACATGCGGACATCCCCCTCAACCGATCGGCACGCGTGATCCGAGACGATCGGGACCCGCGATCACTTTCTGTGATACTCGCAGGTCAGAAGGGGCTACGAGGTGAACACCACGAGCGGCTTGGCAATTTTGCCGTGTTCCTCCAGGAGGGCGACCAGCGTGCCGTCGGGCGCGAACGCGCCCACCGGGCCGGGGCCGAGACCCGCCGCGGCCGGCCGCCCGCCGTGCGAGACGATCTTCGCCTCCTCGGCCGTCAGGTCGCGGCGCGGGAAGGCCGCCGCCACCGCGTCCCCGATCGGCAGGATCACGCACTCCTCGGCGAGCTGCTCCATCGTGCGCGCGCCGGACAGGTCGTAGGGGCCCACCCGGGTGCGCCGCAGCCGGGTCAGGTGCCCGCCGACGCCGAGCCCGGCGCCGAGGTCACGGGCCAGCGAGCGGATGTAGGTGCCGCTGGAGCAGGTCACCGAGGCGTCCACGTCGACGAAGCCGCCCTCCCGGCGGATCGCGGTGATCTCGAACGCCGAGACCGTCACCGGCCGGGCCTGCAACTCGACGCTCTCCCCGGCCCTGGCCCGCTTGTAGGCCCGCTCGCCGTTCACCTTGATGGCGCTGACCTGCGGCGGGATCTGCATGATCCGGCCGGTCAGCTTGGCCACCCCGGAGACGATGTCGTCCTCGGACACGCCGGCGGCGCCGGTCTCGGTGACCGTCTCCCCCTCGGCGTCGTCGGTGTTGGTGGTCTGCCCGAGGCGGATCGTGGCGTCGTACCCCTTCTCGGTGAGCGCGAGGTGGCCGAGGAGCCGGGTGGCCTTCTCCACGCCGACCACGAGCACACCGGTGGCCATCGGGTCCAGCGTGCCGGCGTGGCCGACCCGCCTGGTGCCCGCGATCCCGCGCAGCTTGCCGACGACGTCGTGCGAGGTCCAGCCGGCCGGCTTGTCGACGATGACCAGGCCGCTGGGAGGCGGCGTGCGCCTCGGTCTGGGCTGGTTCATCGCGGCGGTTCCACGGGGGCGGAGGCGAGCAGGTCGCGCAGGGAGGTCATGGTCTCCTCAACGGTCAGCAGGGAGGTGTAACCGGCGGCCATCCTGTGCCCGCCGCCGCCGAACGCGGTGCACACCCGGGACATGTCCACGGCGCCCTTGGACCTGGTGGACACCTGCCAGGCCCCGTCGTCGTCCTCTTTCAGCACCACGGCGACCTCGGCCTCGTCGGCCCGCCGGATGACGTCGATCATGCCCTCCACCTCCGCGTACGGCAGGCCGTACGCGGCCCGGTCCAGCCGCGGCACGAACGTCCACACCAGTCCGAGGCCGTGCACGGCGTCGCGCTCCAGCGCCACCCGGTCCAGGGCGAGCCCGAGGACCTTGAGGTAGCCGAACGGGGAGCGGTCCCACAGCTCGCGGGCGATCTCGTCGGTGCGCAGGCCGGTGGCGATGAGCCGGGCGGCCATGGCGTGCGCGGCGGGCGTGGTGGAGGCGTGCCGGAAGGAGCCGGTGTCGGTGACCAGGCCCGCGTAGAGGCACATGGCGATGTCCCGGTCGAGCGGCACGCCGAGGCGGCGCAGCAGCTCCTCGACGAGCACGGCGGTGGCCGCCGCCGCCGGATCGATCAGGGACATCGTGCCGAACCCCTCGTTGGAGGGATGGTGGTCCATCACGATCAGCTCGCGCGCCCTGGCGGCGTTGCGGTTCAGCAGGCCCAGCCGGGCGGTGGTGGAGGCGTCGAAGGTGATCATCACCTCCGGTGCCGCGGGATAGCCGGCCGGCTCGACGAGCAGCTCCTGACCGGGCAGGAAGCGCAGCAGCCTGGGCACGACGAAGCGGCGGTCGCCGAAGGAGGCGACCACCTTCTTGCCCAGCCCGGTCAGCGCCCGCCCGGCGGCGAGCATCGAGCCCAGCGCGTCGGCGTCCGGTGACACGTGACAGGCGAGCGCGACCTCGGGCGCCGCGGAGATCAGCCCCACGGCTCGGGCCCAGGCGCTCTCCGGCACGTCGGGACCGGGCGTGCCGTTCCCGACGGGCCCGGCCCTGCCGAGCCCGATGCGATCGCCGCGCACGTCGGGCCTCACGTCGCGGGGTACCCCGCACGGTCGGCCGATCCGCTGCCGTTGGACCCGGCCTCCGGCAGCTCGGGCTCCTCCTCGTCCTGCTGGTCGGGCTTGCGGTAGGGGTCCGCGTCGCCCGCGTGGCTGGCGCCCGCGGCGCGCCTGGCGATCTCCGCGTCTCGCGCCTTGGCCTCGGCCAGCAGGTCGTCGATGTGCTTGGCGCTGTCCGGCAGCGGGTCGTGCGTGAAAGTCAGCGTGGGCGTGTGCCGCAGTCCGGTCTGGCGGCCCACCTCCGAACGGATGATCCCCTTGGCGCTCTCCAGGGCTGCGGCGCTGTCGGCCCGCTCGGCGTCGGACCCGAAAACGGTGTAGAACACCGTGGCCTCGCGCAGGTCGCCCGTGAGCCGCGCGTCCGTGACGGTGACGAATCCCAGGCGCGGATCCTTGATCCGGCGCTCAAGCATCTCCGCCACGATCTGCTGGATCCGATCGGCCAGCTTGCGCGCTCGTGCGGCGTCCATACTCGCTCCCCCTCCTGCTCCGACGGGTGACCGGCACGGGCGGCTCCGGCCGGTCACCACAGTCAATCCTCGTCCTCGTTGTAGAGCCGCTGCCTGGCGGCCAGCAACTCGATCTCCGGGTGGAAGGCGACCAGGCGCTCGCACGCGTCCAGCAGTTCCGCGCAGTTGGCGGCGGAGGCGGACACGACGGCGATCCCGATCTCCGTGCGGCGGTGCAGATCCAGATGGCCGGTCTCGGCGACGGCCACACCCGGATACCGTCGTTGCACCTCGGCGATGATGGGGCGCACCACGGAGCGCTTCTGCTTCAGCGAGTGAACGTCGCCGAGCAGGATGTCCAACGTCAGAGCACCTACATACATGGGCGGTTTCGCCGTGCCCGGCGCTCCCGGGTCCCGCCGGCGCGGCCCTGTCGGGCCGCGCCGGCGGAACGGGAAGGAGCGTCAGACGCGCGGCTTCTCCCGCATCTCGAACGTCTCGATGACGTCGTCGAGCTTGATGTCGTTGTAGCCGACTCCGATACCGCACTCGAAGCCCTCGCGGACCTCGGTCGCGTCGTCCTTGAAGCGACGCAGCGACGAGACGGTGAGGTTGTCGGCGATGACGACACCATCGCGGATGATCCGGGCCTTGCTGTTGCGGACGATCGTGCCCGAACGGACCAGGGCGCCCGCGATGTTGCCGATCTTCGGCACCTTGAAGACCTCGCGCACCTCGGCGGTGCCCATCTGGACTTCCTCGAACTCCGGCTTCAGCATGCCCTTGAGGGCCGCCTCGACCTCCTCGATCGCCTGGTAGATGACCGAGTAGTAGCGGATGTCCACGCCCTCGCGCTCGGCCAGCTCGCGCGCCCGGACCTCGGGACGCACGTTGAAGCCGATGATGACGGCGTTGTCGTCGGCGATCGCCAGGTTGACGTCGTACTCGGTGATCGCACCGACGGCGCGGTGCAGAACCCTGAGGTTGACCTCCTCGCCGACGTCGATCTTGAGCAGCGCGTCCTCCAGGGCTTCCACCGAACCGGAGACGTCACCCTTGATGATGAGCTTGAGCTCGTCGACCTGGCCCTTCTCCATGTCCTTGAAGAGCTCTTCGAGGCTGCGCCTGCGGCCGGACTTGGCCATGTCGGCGGTGCGCTGGCGGGCCGCCCGCTGCTGGGCGATCTGCCGGGCCATCCGGTCGTCGGTGACGACGATGAAGTTGTCACCGGCGCTCGGCACCGCGGTCAGACCCATGACCAGGACCGGACGCGACGGGTCGGCCTCGGAGACCGGCTCGCCGTTGTCGTCGAGCAGCGCCCGGACGCGGCCGAACGCCTCGCCACAGACGATCGAGTCGCCGACCCGCAGCGTGCCGCGCTGGACCAGCACGGTCGCCACGGGGCCGCGGCCCTTGTCCAGGTGCGCCTCGATGGCGATGCCCTGGGCGTCCATCGTCGGGTTGGCGCGCAGGTCGAGCTCGGCGTCCGCGGTGAGCAGGATGGCCTCGAGGAGGTTGGCGATGCCGATGCCCTCCTTGGCGGAGATGTCGACGAAGAGCGTCGAGCCTCCGTACTCCTCGGCCACCAGACCGTACTCGGTGAGCTGGGCGCGGACGCGGTTCGGGTCGGCGCCCTCCTTGTCGATCTTGTTGACCGCGACGACGACCGGCACGTTGGCCGCCTGGGCGTGGTTGAGCGCCTCGATGGTCTGCGGCTTCACACCGTCGTCGGCGGCCACCACCAGGACGGCGATGTCGGTCGCCTGCGCACCACGGGCACGCATGGCGGTGAACGCCTCGTGACCCGGGGTGTCGATGAAGGTGACCCGACGCTCTTCGCCCTCGTGCTCGGTCATCACCTGGTAGGCGCCGATGTGCTGGGTGATGCCACCCGCCTCGCGCGCCACCACGTTGGTGTTCCTGATCGCGTCGAGCAGCCTCGTCTTACCGTGGTCGACGTGACCCATGACGGTCACGACCGGCGGACGGGCGGCGAGGTCGGCCTCGTCTCCCTCGTCCTCGCCGAACTCGATGTCGAAGGACTCGAGAAGCTCGCGGTCCTCCTCCTCCGGGCTGACGACCTGGATGACGTAGTCGAGCTCGGCGCCGAGGAGCTGCAGCGTCTCCTCGTTGACCGACTGGGTCGCGGTGACCATCTCGCCGAGGTGCAGCATGATCTGCACCAGCGACGCCGGGTTGGCGCCGATCTTGTCGGCGAAGTCGGACAACGACGCACCGCGCGGAAGGCGGATCGTCTGACCGCCGCCACGAGCGACCTGCACGCCGCCGATCGCCGGGGCCTGCATGTTGTCGAACTCTTGACGCCTCTGGCGCTTCGACTTGCGGCCACGCGCCGGGCGTCCGCCCGGACGGCCGAACGCGCCCGCCGTACCGCCGCCGCGGCCACGGCCGCCGCCACCGGGACGACCGGCGAAACCGCCACCGCCGCCACCACCGGGGGCGCCGCCGGTACCGGTACGGGCGCCGGCGCCACCGGCGGGACGGGAGAACCCGCCGCCACCGCCGCCGCCACCGGGACGGCCACCGCCGCCACCGGGACGACCGCCGCCACCGCCGGGACGACCGCCACCGCCGCCGCCACCGGGACGACCCGGACCGCCCGCGCCACCGCCGGAGACGGGACGCTGGGGCATCATCATCGGGTTGGGCCGGGGACCACCGGGACGCGGACCGCCGGCACCGGGACCGGGACGCGGGCCGCCGGGACCCGGCCGCGGACCACCGGCGCCGGGAGCACCCGGAGCGCCGCGACCCGCGGGCGGACGCGGCATCGCGCCGTCGCGCGGACCCTGCCCGGCACCGTCACGCCTGGGCTCGCGGGGACCCGCGCCCGGACCGCCCTCGCGGGGGCCGCCGTCACGGCCGCCACCGCGCGGAGGACGGGCCTGGCCCATGCCGCTGGCGTTGGAGGAGAAGGGGTTGTTGCCCGGACGCGGGCCACGGGGACCGGGGCGCGGCCCCGGCTTGGCGCCACCGCCCGGACGGGGAGCGCCGCCGCCGGCGGACGCCGGGGCGCCCTGCTGCGGACCGGGGCGCGCACCGCCCGCGTTGCCGGGCCGCGGGCCCGGCCTCGGACCGGGCTGCGGGCCCGGCCGCGGCCCGGGGGCCGGCGGACGGGCGCCCTCGGCGCGGTCGGCACGCGGCTCGCGATCGGCACGCGGCTCGCGCTCCGGACGATCGGCACGCGGCTGCGGAGCCGCGGGCGGCTGCGGCGCGTGCTGAGGTGCGGCCGGCGGCTGCGCGGCCTGCTGGGGCTGCGCCGCCTGCGGCTGCGGGTGCGGCATCGGCACCGGCGGGCGCTGGGGCGCCGCCGGGCCCGGCCGCGGGCCCGGACGGGGCCCTGGCTTGGGGATGTTGCCACTGATCGGCGCCGACGGGGCGCCGTTGCCCGGCTGATTGCCACCGGGACGCGGGGTCGCCCTCTGCGACCTCGACCTGTCGGACGAGCCCTTTGACCCGCCCGAGAAAGCTTCCGTGAGCTTGCGGACCACCGGCGCCTCGATGGTCGAGGACGCCGAACGCACGAACTCGCCCATCTCCTGGAGCTTGGCCATCACGACCTTGCTCTCAACGCCGAACTCCTTGGCGAGCTCGTAGACCCGGACCTTCGCCACTGCACTCCCTTACTCGGCCCGGGAGGCTTGGCCGCCGGACCGTCGTTACCTAGACGTGTTCATCGCCGCATGCTCATCAGGCGCTCATCGCTATCTGACCCGCCCATCAACTCGGCGTCCTACATGACATTTGGCAACCTTCACGCGGTTCCTCCATCTTCGTCGTGCTCTTCCAGGTGCGCCCGCAGACGCGTCGAATCGAGCCGTACCGCGACGCGAAAGGCGCGCGGAAAAGCTCGGCGACGCTCGGCGAGCGCGAGGCAGCCGAGGGTCGGGTGCAGTGACGCACCACGGCCCGGAAGCCGTCCTCGCTGGTCGGGAACGATGACGCCCTCAACCATCACCAGGCGCAGCAACTCGGACTTGACCGTGCGAACCCGGCAGCCCACGCATGTTCTCAGCGGGGCCGCCTGGCCACCATATTCCAGCTTACCTTGTGGACGCATCGTAGGGACCGGCGGCATCTCCGGCCATCGTGTCCGGCCGGATGTCGATGCGCCACCCCGTGAGGCGTGCCGCGAGGCGGGCGTTCTGCCCCTCTTTGCCGATCGCCAGCGAAAGCTGGTAGTCGGGCACGGTGACCCTGGCCACGCGGGCATCGGCATCGATCACCTCGACCTTGGAAACACGGGCCGGGGAAAGGGCATTCCCCACGAACTCCGCGGGCTCCTCGGACCAGTCGATGATGTCGATCTTCTCGCCGTGAAGCTCGGTCATGACGTTACGAACTCGTGACCCCATCGGCCCGATGCACGCGCCCTTGGCGTTCACCCCGGGCCGCCGGGACCGCACCGCGATCTTGGTGCGGTGGCCCGCCTCGCGCGCCACCGCCGCGATCTCCACGGTGCCGTCGGCGATCTCCGGCACCTCCAGCGCGAAGAGTTTCTTCACCAGGCCGGGATGGGTCCGCGAGAGCGTCACCGAGGGGCCCTTGTGACCCTTCTTGACCTGCACGACGTAGCACCGGATGCGCTCGCCGTGGCCGTAGTCCTCACCCGGCACCTGCTCGTTGTGCGGCAGCACGGCCTCGATCTTGCCGAGGTCGACCAGCACCACCCGGGGGTCCTTGCCCTGCTGGATGGTCCCCGAGACCAGCTCGCCCTCGCGGCTGGCGAACTCGCCGAAGTTGACTTCGTCCTCGGCGTCGCGCAACTGCTGGAGGATGACCTGCTTGGCGGTCGTCGCCGCGATGCGGCTGAAGTTGCCCGGGGTGTCGTCGTACTCCCTGGCCACCTCGCCCGTCTCGTCGATCTCCGCGGCCCAGATCGTCACGTGACCGGTATCTCGGGCCAGCTCGGCGCGCGCCTTCGGAGCCGCACCCTCGGTGCGGGTGTAGGCGATCAGCAGCGCGTCCTCGATGGCCTTGACGACCAGGTCAAGGGAGATGTCCTTCTCCCGTTCAAGGCTGCGCAGAACACTCATGTCGATGTCCACGAGGCTCCCCCTTAGCCCTCGTCGCCGTCGTCGCTGCCGGCGCCGTCCTCGGCGTCTTCATCGGCGTCGTCGAGCCGGCGGAATTCCACCTGCACCCTGCCGCGGGTGAGGTCTTGATAGTCGATCCGGCGGGGCAGGCCCGCGACGTCGAAGTCGACGCCCGACCCGTCGGCCGTGAGCACCCTGCCCTCGAGGGCGGTGCCGTCGCCGAGTTCCGCCTTGACCAGCCGCCCCGCGGCGCGCCGCCAGTGGCGCGGCTCGGTCAGCGGCCGGTCCACGCCCGGTGAGGTGACCTCCAGCATGTAGGGGGCCGCGCCCATCGTGTCCTCGGCGTCGAGCGCCTGGGACACCGCCTGGCTGACGTCGGCGACGTCGTCCAGGCTCACGCCTCCGTCACGGTCGACGACGACGCGGAGCACCCGCCGCTTGCCCGCGGGCGTGATCGTGACGTCCTCGAGATCGAGACCCTCCCCGGCGATCACCGGTTCGAGAAGCTTCACCAGGCGGTCACGGGATGCATCCCTTCCCATGCCGACCTCCCATTTGTCACGATCTTAGCCGGGCGCACCTCGCCCATGCGGTTTACCAGCCTATCCACACCCAGGCATGGAAAGAGCGCCACTCGTGCGGCGAGCCCGCCACGCCGATCATCCGGCGAGGCCATTCACCCGGTGGCGCGCCGTACGATGCTAGATGCGTCGGCGCCGTCCGCGGACGGGCACCCGGGCCGCTTCGCCGGAAGGCCACCGGGGAGCCTCCGCGAGAGCCGGCGACGAGACACCTGACCGTCCCGCGCTCCAGGGAGGCCCACCCGTGCGTCCGCCTCGCCTCACCCGGCGCGTCCTGCTGCGCGGAGGCGTCCTCGGCCTGGCCGCCGTGCCGCTGGCCGGCTGCGTGGAGACCGAAGCCGCGCCACCGCCGCCGAAGCCGCCCGACCCGGAGGTCGAGCTGCTCAAGGAGCTCGTCGCGGAGAAGGAGCGGACGATCGCGCTCTACCGGGAGGCGGTCGCCGGCGACGCCGGGCTGCGGCCCTTCCAGCAGCGTCACGAGGTCCACCTGGCCGAGCTGAGGCGGCGCCTGCCGCCGGTCGCCCGGATGGCCGCGTCCACCGGCGCTCCCACCGGCACTCCCGCTGTCAGCCCCGGCGTCACGGCCACGCCCTCGCCGCCCGCGAGAGTGACGGTGCGCGAGCTGCGCAAGGCCGAGAGCAGGGCCGCCGCCTCCCGGGTGGAGCAGCTCGGCAAGGTCTCACCGCCTCTGGCGCAGCTCCTCGCCAGCATCGGCGCGTGCGAGGCGGCGCACGCCCACGCCCTGTCGGAGCCGTCATGAGCGGCCGGGTGAGCGGCCGGGTGGCGGGCGCGGCGAGAAACCCCGCGGGAGGCGCCGTGACGGGCCCTGGGACGGCCTCATGACCGCGCCGAGACCCGGACCCGCCGAGGTGACCATGAACGGGCTGAACGAACTCGTCAAGGCCCTGGCGGCCGAGCACGCGGCGGTCTACGCCTACGGCCTCGTCTGCGCGCGGACGAGCGGCGGCCTGCGCACGGAGGCCATCGCGGCCTTCAACGCGCACCGGGCCAGGCGCGACCAGCTCCGCGGGCTCATCCTCGCCCGTGGCGGCACCCCGCCGGAGGCCCTGCCGTCCTACGCCGTGCCGTTCACGCCCGGCACGTCCGCCGAGGCGGCCCGGCTGGCCGCGATGGTGGAGGACGGCGTGACGAGCGCCTATCTGGAGCTGGCGGCGGCCGGCGAGCCGTCCATGCGGCGGCTCGCCGCCCTGGCCATGCAGGAGTCGGTCACGAGGTCCTACGGCTTCCGCCCGGCGATCGCCGCGCTGCCCGGCTTCCCCGCCCCGTCGACCGCCCGCACACCGGCCCCGGCGCCTCCGGCCACTCCGCGGCCGTCGCGGAGCGGTCAGTAGGCGCCGGGGGCGCGGGCGTCAGCCGGCGCAGGCGGCGGCGATCCTGGCTGCGGCCCCGTCGAGCGGGACCTCCTCCTTCACGCCGCTGACGCGGTCGCGCAGCTCGATCACGCCCTGCGCGAGACCGCGGCCGATGATCACGATGGTCGGCACGCCGAGCAGCTCGGCGTCCTTGAACTTGACGCCGGGCGAGACGCCGGGCCGGTCGTCGCAGAGCACCCGCAGGCCGAGCCGCTCCAGCTCGCCGGCGAGCTGGAGGGCCACCTCGACCTGGTTCTCCTTGCCGGTGCCGACGATGTGCACGTCGGCGGGGGCGATCTCGCGCGGCCAGACCAGGCCGAGCTCGTCGTGCCGCTGCTCGGCGATCACGGCCACGGCGCGGGAGACGCCGACGCCGTAGGAGCCCATGGTGACCCGGATCGGCTTGCCGTCGGGGCCGAGCGCGTCGAGCTGGGCGGCGTCGGCGTACTTGCGGCCGAGCTGGAAGATGTGCCCGATCTCGATGCCGCGGTCGATGGACAGCGGCGAGCCGCAGCGCGGGCACTCGTCGCCGGCCCGGACCTCGGCCGCCTCGATGGTGCCGTCGGGGGTGAAGTCGCGGCCGGCGACGACGTCGGCGGCGTGCCTGCCCGGCTCGTTGGCGCCGGTGACCCAGGCGGAGCCGGTGACCACGCGCGGGTCCACGAGGTAGGTGATCCCGAGGTCCTTCAGCACCTGCGGTCCGATGTAGCCGCGGACCAGGCCGGGGTGCTTCTCGAAGTCGGCCGCCTCGAAGATCTCCGGGATGCCCGGGGAGAGCGCCGCCTCCAGCCGCTTGAAGTCCACCTCCCGGTCGCCGGGGACGCCGATGACCAGCACCTCGGTCTTGTCCGAGCCGGGGGTGCCCACCTTGACGACGATGTTCTTGAGCGTGTCGGCGGCGGTGACGCCGAGGCCGAAGTGCTCGTTGACGTAGTCGACCAGGGTCTCGATGGTCGGGGTGCCGGGGGTGTCGAGCACGCGCATCGCCGGGCGCCCGGCGGGGACCGCGGGCGGGGCCGGCGTGGTGACCGCCTCGGCGTTGGCGGCGTAACCGCAGTTGTGGCAGGCGACGAAGGTGTCCTCGCCGGTGGCGCAGGGGGCGAGGAACTCCTCGGAGGCCGATCCGCCCATGGCGCCGGACATCGCGAAGACGATCTTGTAGTCGATGCCGAGCCGCTCGAAGATCCTGATGTACGCCTCGCGGTGCTGCTCGTAGGAGCGCTTGAGGCCGTCGTCGTCGAGGTCGAAGGAGTAGGAGTCCTTCATGACGAATTCGCGACCGCGCAGAATGCCGGCCCTCGGCCGGGCCTCGTCACGGTATTTCGTCTGGATCTGATAAAGAATCACCGGGAAGTCTTTGTAGGAGGAATACTCCCCCTTGACCATGTCGGTGAACATCTCCTCGTGCGTGGGGCCGAGCAGATAGTCGGCGCCCTTGCGGTCCTGGAGCCGGAACAGCGTGTCGCCGTACTCCGTCCAGCGGCCGGTGGCCTCGTAGTACTCGCGGGGCAGCAGCGCGGGCAGCAGGACCTCCTGGCCGCCCATCCGGTTCATCTCCTCGCGGACGACGCGGCCGACGTTGTCCAGGACCAGCTTGCCGAGCGGCAGCCAGGAGTAGACGCCGGGCGCGACCCTGCGCACGTAACCGGCGCGGACCAGCAGTTTGTGGCTCGGGACCTCCGCGTCTGCCGGGTCGTCCCGCAGGGTGCGAAGAAACAACGACGACATGCGCAGCAACACGGCTGACTCCCTGCTCGAAGCGGCGGCCCGGGACGCGGGCCGGTGAAGGGTTACAGGCTATCGGCTAGACGACCGGGGCGATGAGGATGAGTGCCCCGGGCATGGCCAGTGCGACCGCGAGCCCGCGCAGCCGGGCGGCGAGCCCGCGGCGCAGGAAGAGCACCATCCCGATCACCGGTACGGCGACCGCGAGCGCGGGCCCCGGCCAGAAGTCCGGAACGTACCGCAGCAGGCCGAGCACGGCCTTGTCCAGCAGGTTCGCCAGCAGCAGCCCGCCGAGCACGCCGGCCAGCAGGTCGGCCCAGTAGCCGTCCCTGCGCGCCGCGTAGGCGAAGACGCCGTAGCAGAAGACGGCGAGCAGGATCAGGTCGGCGCCGGAGGGTCCGCGGCTCCAGACGTCCGTCTCGTAACCCTCCAGCAGCGCGGCGCCGGCCAGTGCGAACACCGCGGGCGTCACCGTGGACAGCAGGCTGGACAGCACGGCCCAGCCGGGGCCGGACGCGGTGGCGCCGACGATCGCGCTCAGCAGGAAGTAGGCGTAAGGATCGAACACCGCCTGGACCTGGCTGAGCCCGGTGTGCTGGACCACCGCCCCCGCGACCCCGAAGGCCAGCCCCAGGGCGAATGCCACGAGCATGTGGCGCTGAATGCGGCTCTGCCGCCGGTCGAACCTGACAAGATCGGTTTCGTCGTCCAAGTCATACTTCATACGCATTTCTGCCCATCATCACCAGGCATCCCCCGTAATGCCTGCAATGAGGATATACGAGCGTCAAATGCGCGAATTCCAACTACATCGCGAAAGCCGTCAACCGCCGAGCAATTCCTCCCAGGGGTGCCGGGCGGTGGTGGGCCGGCTGGTGTCGAGCGCCTCGGCCAGCCGCCACAGGCCGCGGCGGGCCATCACCCGGTCGCTGCCGAGCGGGTCCACCGCGCGCAGCTCGAACGGCACGCCCAGCACCTCGACCTCGGCCGAGCCCCTGGTGGCCTCGCCCCGCACGACCGCGGAGGCGCCCGGCCCGGCCAGCAACGCGGCGACCTCCGAGGCGCACGGCCCGTCCCGCCACTCGATCCGCCAGCCGCGGCCGGCGCTCCGCCACCAGGTCAGGTCGCGGCACGACTCAAGGATCTCGGCCTCGGTCGCCAGCGCCGCCATCACCCGCCCGAGCGCCTCGAAACGCCGCGCGTCCGCCCCTCGCCGTTTCTCAGCACCCACGAGATCCCACTCTGATGTGGCGCCCCCTTTCCCGCAAGCCCTCCGCCACCACGGATACCGGTCGAGCGCTTGCCTGGCACGCGGCGCCGCAGGAGATATGTTCGGGAGTGGAAGACGATCGGGGACACGTCGATGAACGTCCGGGCCGCGTCTGGTAGCACGTGCGGGCGGTGATCACAATCGCCGGCACGGCTGTCGCGACCCGCCGAGGTGAGGAGGCTCACGTGCCGCTCCGTGTGGCGATCATAGGCTCGGGTCCCGCCGGGATCTACGCGGCCGAGGCCCTGACCAGGCAGGCCGGGACCGGTCAGGTCGAGGTCGACGTCCTGGAGCGGCTGCCCACGCCGTACGGGCTGGTCCGGTACGGCGTCGCGCCCGACCACACCTCGATCAAGTCGATCGCCGGCTACCTGCGCAGGGTCCTGGAGCTGCCGGGGGTGCGCTTCCTCGGCGGGATCGAGCTGGGCCGCGACGTCACCGTCGCCGACCTCGCCCGCTGCTACGACGCCGTGATCTACTGCACCGGCGCGATGGTGGACCGGCGGATGGGCATCCCGGGCGAGGACCTCCCGGGCAGCGTGGCCGCCACCGACTTCGTCAACTGGTACTGCGGGCACCCCGACGTGCCCGGCGACGCGTTCACCCTGGACAGCACCGACGTCGCGGTGATCGGCGTCGGCAACGTGGCGGTGGACGTGGTGCGCATCCTCGCCAAGACGGCCGCCGAGCTGAGCGCGACCGACGTGCCGCAGGAGGTGCTCGCCCGGCTGGAGGGCAGCCGGGTCAGGGCCGTGCACATGATCGGCCGCCGGGGTCCCGAACACGCCAAGTTCACCCTCAAGGAGCTGCGTGAGCTGGGCGAGCTGAGGAACGCCGACGTCCGGGTGCGCCCGGAGGAGGCCGGTGACACGGATGTCTCCGCGCTGTCCCGGCAGATCAGGGGCAACGTGGAGGTCCTGCGCGGCTGGGCGCGGCGGGCCCCCGAAGGCCGCCCGCGGCTGCTGGACGTGCGGTTCTGGATGCGCCCGGTGGAGATCCTCGGCTCGGAACGGGTGGAGGCGATCAGGCTGGAGCGCACGGTGCTCGCCGACGGGCGGGTGACCGGCACCGGCGAGTTCGAGACGCTGCCGGTCGGCATGGTGCTGCGCTCGGTCGGCTACCAGAGCGTGCCGCTGCCCGGCGTGCCCTTCGACCCGGCCACGAGCACCGTGCCCAACACCGAGGGCAGGGTCGCCCCCGGCCAGTACGTCGCGGGCTGGCTCAAGCGCGGCCCCACCGGCGTGATCGGCACCAACAAGTCCGACGCGGCCGAGACCGTGCGCACCCTGCTCGCCGACGCGGCCGGCCGGGAGCCCGTCGAGGGCCCGGCGCTGGACGACCTGCTGGCCGAGCGGGGCGTGCGGCCGGTGACCTACAAGGAGTGGCTCCTGATCGAGGCGGCGGAGGCCGAGCTGGCCCGCACCCTCGGCCGCGGCGACCGGGTCAAGCTCGCCGGCCTTCGCGCGCTGCTGGCCGCATGCGAGCGGGACTAGGCGGGCAGATCACGATCATGCGCGTCACGCTTCCCGACCCCCTGGCCCACATCCCCGGCTTCGAGCGCCTCTTCGCCGAGCAGTCGGCCCTCTATCCTGCCCGGGAGCCCGCCTGGCAGCCGGTGCACACCGTCTACGTGCCGGCCGACGTCTTCTCCGCCGGCACGGTGGCCGAGTGGGGGCGGGCGGCCTCGGCGCTGTTCGGCGCCCATCTGGCCGGGCCGGAGGTCCTCGCCGAGCTGTTCGGGGTGCCCGGTGACCTGGCCCGCGCGGTGCACGACCGGGTCGCGGCGAAGCTCGCCGCCGAGCCGGTCGAGGACCTGCGGATCGACTTCGAGGACGGTTACGGCGTGTGCGACCCGGCGCGCGAGGACGCGGACGCGGCGGCCGCCGCGGTGTCGGTGGCCGCCATGCACGCCGAGGGTACGCTGCCGCGCCGGTGGGGGCCGCGGGTCAAGTCGTTCGCGGACGGCGACCCCGGCCGCTCCGTCCGCACGCTGGACGTCTTCCTGACCGCCCTCGTGGAGCGGGCCGGGCTGCTGCCGCCCGGTTTCACGGTCACCTTCCCCAAGGTGCTCATGGAGGGCTATCTCGGCCAGTTCGCGGCCTGCCTGGCGGAGCTGGAGCGCGGGCTGGCGCTCGCGCCGGGGACGCTGCGGTTCGAGATCCAGGTGGAGGCGCCGCAGACCGTGTTGTTCCTGCACCGCTCGCCCGGACTGGTGCCCTCGCTCGGCGGGCGGCTCGCGGCGGCGCACTTCGGCGTGTTCGACTACACCGCCGCCTGCGGGCTGCCCCCGCACGAGCAGCGGCTGGACCATCCGGCGTGCGACCACGCCCGGCACGTGATGCAGACGGTCTTCGCCGGGACCGGGGTGGAGCTGTCGGACGGCTCGCTGGCCGCGGAGCCCGCCACCGACTCCGCGCACGACGTCCACGCCCTGTGGCGCAGGCACGCGCGGCTGATCGGCCACTCGCTGGCGCACGGGTTCTACCAGGGCTGGGACATGCATCCTTCGCACCTGGTCAGCAGGTACGCGGCGACGTACGCCTTCCACCTGGCCCCGATGGCCGGCTACGCCGGGCGGGTGCGCGCCTGGCAGGAGCGGCGGGCGGCCGGGGACGGCCTGCTGGACGAGCCGGCCACGATCAGGTCGCTGTCCGCCGCGCTCGGCCGGGCCGCGCACGCGCTCGGCGAGGCAGCGGCAGCCGACGGGGCCGGGGCTGGGGCGGTGCCGCTCACTCCTGGTCGATGAGGGAGCGCCACTCGCCGACGAGCTCCGGGTCCACCGGGTCGGACCAGGAGTGGCGGACGGCTCCGCCGACGTGGAAGGCCCGTACGCCGTAGTCCAGCAGGACCGGCACGTGGTGCCGCTTGAGCCCGCCGCCGGCCAGGATCAGCGGCGCGTCACCCGCGCCCGACCTGGTGCGCAGCACGCCGAGCCCGTCCCGCACGCCGCCGGGCGCGCCCGCGGTGAGCACGGTGGCGAGGTTCGGCAGCAGCCGCACGGCCCGCCAGCCGGCCTGGACGTCGGCCGCGTGGTCCACCGCGCGGTGGAAGGTCCACGGCAGCGGCGCGACGGCGTGGATGAGCGCCTCGGTGGCGGCGAGGTCGACCGCGCCCGCCTCGTCGAGGAACCCGAACACGAAGCCCGCCGCGCCCGCCTCGGCGAGGGCCCGCGCATCCCCGCGCAGGCCCTCGACCACCTCGTCCGTGGCCCTGAATCCCGGCCCCGGCCGCAGCATCACCATCTGCGGCAGGGCGCACTCCCTGGCGATCGCGGCCACCGTCTCGGCCGCCGGGGTGAGACCGTCCGACGCCATGTCGGTGACGATCTCCAGGCGGTCGGCGCCGCCCTTCTCGGCGGCGACGGCGTCTCGGACGTCGAGCGCGATCACCTCAAGCAGGGATCCGGTCATGAGTTGAGGCTATCGGGTGGGGTTTGCACCACGTGTAACGTACGTCCCTAAAAGGGGTCCGAACTCGGGTGGAGCGCGGTCAGGCGCCCACGAGTGCGGGGCGCTCGGCCGTACGGTCGAGGACCACGACGCCCGGTTCGCCCGCGGCGGCGACCCCGGCCCCGCGCTGGAACAGCGCGCCCGAGGCCCGGTGCGGCAGGTCCACCGTGCGGACGTGGCCGAAGCGCCGGCTCCGGTAGTAGTCCTGCAGCCCCCGGTTGCCCTTGGCGCAGTCCAGGCGCAGCCAGCGCTTGCCGCCCGCGAGGGCGAGCAGGCCGGCCCAGTCGAGCAGGACGTCCCCCACCCCCCGCCCGGACAGCGACCGGGCGACGGCCAGCTTGTGCACGTAGAGCGCGGCGGCCGGGTCGTCGTCCCCGGTCCAGAACTCCGGGTCGGCGTGCTCGTCGACGGCGACGACCGCGACGGGCCCCTCCCCGCCGTGCCGGGCGCCGGGGGCGTCCAGCACGTAGAGGACGGACTCGTCGATGAGCGGCTCGATGCGCTCGGCGCCGAACCCGCCGAGCGGCCACTGCCGTACGCCGCGCCGGTGCAGCCACTCGGCCGCCTCCGCCAGCAGGGCGAGGACGCCGGGAAGGTCGGCGTGGCCGGCGTTGCGGAGCGTGAGGGGCAGGGGGTGCAGAGCGGTGTTCGCGTGCATGGTTCATCCCTTCGGTGCTTACGGTGCTGAAGTGATTACGGAGCGCGCCTGACTGATGGCATGCCGAAGTCAGGTACAAATAGGACAATTCGGAGTGTGCAGCACCAAGCGAGCGCTTTCCCGCGGGAAACGCAAACCAGCTATCGGGGCACGGCCCTCGATCAGGGGCGTTCGAGCTCGTATCTGATCAGATGCTTGTCGGCGGGCAGCACCGACACCGCCACCCGGACGGGCAGCCCCTGCGGGTCGTAACCGACCCGCACGTACTCGACGACCGGCGTGCCGGGCTCCAGTTCGAGCCGCTGCGACTCGACCGGGGTCGGCATCCGGGCGGAGATGTCGTCCACCACCCGCACCTGCGGATGGCCCAGCTCCTCCAGGACCCGGTTCGCCCCGCGCAGGATGTCCGACGGGTGCACGATCTCCGACTCCGCCACGATCGCGTGCGGGAAGTAGGAGTCGTTCGTGTTGTACGGCTGGCCGTCCACGAAACGCAGCCGGCGGCGCACCACGGCGAGACCGCCGTCGGGGAGTTCGAGCCGGATGGCGATGTCCTCGGGCGGCTCCACCATGGCCACCTCGATCACCTGGCTCGGCCGGCGGCCCTCCTGGGAGACCGCGAAGGCGAACGCCTCCCGGGCCGCACGGGACGGCCGGGGCTCCAGCTCCCGCTGGGGGTACATCAGCAGCGGGCGGCGGGCGCGGACGATCGTGCCCCGCCTCGGGGTGCGGCTGACGAGCCCCTCGTTCACCAGCTCGCCGAGGGCGAGGCGCACCGTGTTCCGGCTGACGCCGTGTGTCTGCATGAGGTCGGCCTCGGTCGGCAGCTGATCCCCGGGACCGAGGTCGCCGGAGTAGATGGCCCGCCGCAACTCCCAGGCCACCTGTTGGTACAGCGTCGACCGCGCCACATTCACCCCTTTTGTGCCAACGAATCTAGACGATCTGGTTCTAGTGTGAAACTCAGGCCTTGACCGCGCCGCCTGTTGACCCGCATCATCCAAACGTTGGTACAAATCCATCAAAGGTCTGCAAGGGGGGTGGAGGCCGGTGCTGACGGTCCGCGAGGGCACGCCGAACCTGCCCTGGCACGATCCCCGGGAGGCGACGCGCCTGCTGCGTTACGCGTTGCATCGCCAGGGATTCACCCACACCTACCAGAGCAATGGGAGCGGCATGTCCGTGCTTTCCGTGCTGCCCGAGCTGACCGTGTGGTGCAGAGACGGGATGTTCGTCTGGACGACCGTGGACGGGCGGGAGACCACCCATCCGGCGGACGACCCCGTCGGTGCCGCCGACCTGATCGCGCGCACCTACCGACGACCGGAGCCCTCCGCCGAGGAGGTCCACTCCCCCACCGGTTCCGAGCACGGACGATCGGCCTAGGACCCCATCCCTCGCCGGGGTCCTGGAAACCGCCTCCGCGCTCGGAAGGGAGGTGTCCTGGCGGGTCCCCCACGCCCGCCAGGGCACTCTCCCCAACGTCCGTCGCGCCCGGCCCCCGCCGATCTTCTTCCCGGCGGCGACGGCGGCGTCGGCGGTCTCCGCGCCTGATCCACACCTTCCGGCAGATCCCCCGACCAGGGCAAACCTATACCTGCCACATATCGGTCGGTCTTGGACTGGCGATGCGGGCGGTACCAGGCTTGGGGGCGGCGAAAGGAGAAGGTGCATGATCGGGGTCGGCAAGATCACACTCAATGTTCGGGACCAGGACGGCGCCAAGCGGTTCTGGATCGACAAGATGGGCTTCGAGGAAGTGATCGACCAGCCGATGGGCGAAGACGCCCGCTGGATCGAGGTCCGCTCCACCGACTCCAGCATCCACCTCGTCCTGTTCGCCCCCGTCTTCGAGGAGTCGAAGATCGGCCGGCTGAGCAATATGATCTTCGTCTGCGACGACATCCAGCGCACCTTCGAGGAGCTGTCCGGCCGGGGCGTCGAGTTCGTCGACAAGCCCTCCCAGCAGCCCTGGGGCTGGTGGGCCAGCTTCCGCGACAACGAGGGCAACCTGTACGGCCTGAGCCCGCGAGGGGAGTGACCGGTGGCGGTCGCGCCGGCGGATCGCCCCGACGGGCGGGGCCGCCTGGCGCGCCGGGCCCGGTGGGCTCTAGCGTGCACGACCATGAAAGACACGCGGCGTGCCGAGCACATCCTCGAAGTCCTCAGCACGGAGTTCGGTGAATCGATCAGACGAGACCCCGCCGCCTTCCGGCGGAAGTTCAGGAAGATGGCGGCGACGCCGTTCGCGTTCTACCGGGGCAGCGCCTCCCTGTTCTACGCGGACCTGACCGGCGACTTCGCCGACGACGACTTCCTCGACGCCAGGACCGGCCGGGTCTGGATCCACGGCGACCTGCACGCCGAGAACTTCGGCACCTACATGAACGCCTCCGGCGTCCTCGTCTTCAACGTCAACGACTTCGACGAGGCCTACGTGGGGCCGTTCATCTGGGACCTCAAGCGGCTGTCCGCCAGCCTGGCGCTCATCGGCTACGCCAAGGCGCTGTCCGACGACGCGATCACCTCGCTGGTCACGGACTTCGCGCGGGCCTACCTCGACGAGCTCACGGCCGTCGCCGAGGGCGGCGACGAGGGCATCGGCGCCCTGACCCTGGACACCACCACCGGCGCCCTGCACAAGGTCCTCCAGCGGGCCAGGCTGAACACCCGGGTGGCGCTGCTCGACATCGAGACCACGATCGACGGCTTCGACCGGCGGTTCGCCGCCATGGACGGGCGGCGGCCGGTGGGCGCGGAGGCCAGGCAGGCGGTGGAGGAGGCGTTCCTCGGCTATCTGACGACCCTGCCGCCGGTCCCGGGAGGCGGCAGGCAGGTCGAGCACGTGATCAAGGACATGGCGCTGCGCAGCGGGGTGGGGATCGGCTCGGCCGGCCTGCCGTCGTACAACCTGCTGCTCGAAGGCCACACGCAGGCGCTGGAGAACGACGTCATCCTGTACATGAAGCAGGCCCAGGTGCCCGCCGTAGCCCGGTACATCGACGACGAGAAGGTGCACGGCTACTTCCTGCACCAGGGCCACCGCACGGCCGAGTCGCAGCGGGCGCTGCAGGCGTACGCCGACCCGTGGCTCGGCTACACGACGCTGGACGGCGTGGGCCAGCTCGTCGCGGAGGTCTCGCCGTACTCCGCCGACCTCGACTGGGACGACCTCAACGAGCCGGAGGAGCTGTCCTCGGTGATCCGCGACCTCGGGCACGCGGTGGCCAGGATGCACTCCGTGGCCGACGACGAGTCCAGCCACGACCTGGTGGACTTCTCCACCGAGGAGGCGATCGTGGCGGCGGTCGACGGCCGGCACGGCGACTTCGTCAAGACGCTGACCGGCTTCGCGCACGCGTACGGCGCGCAGGCCCGCGAGGACCACCAGACCTTCGTGGACCTGTTCCGCAACGGCCGGTTGCCGGGCCTCTGACCCCATCGAGACCGACCAGTCGGTATGGACGGGTCGGTGGCCGTAGGGCATCATCGGGGCGTATGAACCTGTTCTCGGTGGAAGGCAAGACGGTCGTCGTCACCGGCGGCTCACGGGGCATCGGCAGGATGATCGCCGAAGGATTCGTCCAGGCGGGGGCCAAGGTCTACATCTCCTCGCGCAAGGCGGCGGAGGTCGAGAAGACGGCGGCGGAGCTGGGCTGCGTCGCCGTTCCCGCCGACCTGTCCACGCCGCAGGGCGTTGCGGCGCTGCACGAGGCCGTGTCCGCCGCGGAGGACCGGCTGGACGTGCTGGTCAACAACGCGGGGGCCACCTGGGGGGCGCCGCTGGAGGACTACCCGGAGAGCGCCTTCGACAAGCTGTGGGGCGTCAACGTCAAGGGCGTCTTCTTCCTGACCAGGCGGTTCCTGCCGCTGCTGCGCGCCGCGGCGACCCCCGGCGACCCCGCCCGCGTGATCAACATCGGCTCCATCGACGGCATCCGGGTGCCCGGCCTGGACAGCTTCGCCTACTCCTCCACCAAGGCGGCCGTGCACATGCTGACCCGGCACCTCGCCCACCGGCTCGCCGGCGAGTCGATCACCGTGAACGCGATCGCCCCCGGGCCGTTCGACTCCAAGATGATGGCCTTCGCGCTCGACGACCCCGCCACCCGTGACCGGATCGCCTCCGACGTGCCGCTCGGCCGGATCGGCCGCCCCGAGGACATGGCGGGCACGGCGATCTTCCTCGCCTCCCGGGCCGGCTCCTACCTGACCGGCGCGGTCATCCCGGTGGACGGCGGCCTCTCCACCCACGGCTGACCGGTACCGCTACGTCAGCAGCGCCTTCAGCGCGGCGGCCAACCTGTCCGCCGAACCGGGCGCCCAGCGGAGGTAGAGGTAGGGCTCGGTGAGCTCCAGTTCCATCAGCGCCGGTTCGCCGCCGGCCAGCCGGACCAGGTCCACCCGCGCGTAGAGCAGGTCGCCGGGGATCCCGGCCAGCACCCGCCCGGCCAGTTCCAGTTGGTCGGGCGCGGGGTCGCGGAGGGCGGCCCGCACGTTGTCCACGCCGGCGGCCGAGCCGGACAACATCGCGCTGCGCCGTACGGCGTGGCTGAAGACGCGGCCGAAGTAGACCAGCGAGGTCTCGCCCTCGGCCTCCACCATGGGGAGATACGGCTGGATCATCGGCGTCCGGCCGCCGGAGCGCAGCGCGGCGGCGTGCCGGGCGGCCTCCTCGCGGTCGGCGGTGCGGATCGTGTCCCGGGCGCCGGCCGAGATCGCCGGCTTGACGACGTACTCGTCCCAGAGGGGCAGGCCGGTGTCGGTCCAGTGGGTGGGCACGACGGGCACGCCCAGCTCACGCAGGTAGGTCTTGTCGGTGTTGCGCTCGATCACCGGGGCCGGGTTGAGCAGCCTGGTCAGGCCCGCGGCCCGGTGCGCCCAGGCCGTGAACTCCGCCCTGCGCCGCACGTAGTCCCAGGTGGAGCGGACGACCGCGGCCTGGAAGGACCCCCAGTCGGCCTCCGGGTCGTCCCAGCGCACGGCCCGGCCGGCGATCCCCGCCTCCGCCCACGCGGCGAGCACCGTCTCCCGCTCGTCGTCGTGCCCGTCCGGGTCGGCGAACGTCACGTATGCCACCGAAGATCCCATGCCCCGCCCTTCCGCCTCGCGCACCGGCGTCCCCACGGTACCGGCGAGGGCGGACATGGACGCGGGCCGGACCCCTTCAGGAGCCCGGCCCGCACTCTCTCGGTCAGCGGAAGTTGAACGTCACCGCGGCGCTGCCGTTGCGCGCGGTGGACGCGATGCCGTTGACGTTGTTGACGTTGGTCGACTCACCGGAGCCGATGTTGCTGTTGGCGACGTTGCCGAACAGGTTGCCCGACTGGAGTGAACGGCTGTTGTTGCTCCAGTTGTCCCAATCGTCCGCGTGCGCGGGGGTGGCGAGCAGGGTGACACCCGCCGCAGCGGTGATCACGGCACCGGTGACGCACAGCTTCTTGATCACTTCAGCTCCTTCGCCCTTTGGATGGCTGTCACCGAAGCCCGATCGGCGCCCGCCCCAGGGCCCGATGGGACCTGACACCTCTCCTGACTTCGGGCCTGACCTCTCAGTCAAACGCAACGAAGCATATAACCGAACGTCGTGGCCTGATAGCCCTACGTAACAGAAACTTCACAGCCTGCCAAAACGCCCGGAAAGCGGGTGGGAGTCAGCGGGCGGGGACCGGGGCGGGGGTGGTGGCGCGGCCGGTGAGGACCTCGGCGGCGGCCATGCCGCAGACCGGGGCCGAGCCGTGCGTCGCGATGTGCACGGCGCCGAGGTCGGAGCGGCCGGGCAGGCCCATCTCGACCACGACGGCGTCCGGCCGCGCGGCGAGCAGGTGGCCGAGCACGTCCATCTGCCACTTGTGCCGGTGCGCGTCGCGGACCACGGCCACCAGCGGCCGTCCCACGGCCTCGGCGAGGACGCTCTCCACGGCGGAGCCGGTGGCGCCGTCGGCGCGCAGCCGGGTCACGGTGGTGCCGGGCAGCAGTTCGGCCAGCGGGCCGCTGACGCCCCACGGGGTGCCCTTGTCGATGGCGAGATTGGTCTCCGGCGCCAGTTCGAGCACGTGCGGCGGCCCGGCGAGCGGGAACGCCACGGCCGCCGAGCGCCGGGTGACGCGCAGCGCGCGCCGCGCAGCGGCCAGCCCGAGCGTGGTGGGAAGCGCGCCGTCCGGGGCCCCTCCCGGCTCCCCGCCGAGCCCCCCGGACGACACGCCGTTCAGCCCCCCGTGCCTCGGGCGGGCGGCGGACCAGGCGGCCAGCTCGGCCACCCGCCCGGCCGCCTCGGCGAGGCGCTCCTCGGACAGCAGCCCGTCGATCACGGCGTCGGCGATCGCGTCGCGCAGCCGTTCCGCGGTCCGCTGGTCGACGTTCTCGCCGCCGACGCAGATCGCGTCCGCCCCGGCCGCGACGGCCCGCGCCGCCGCCCCGCCGATCCCGTACGGCCCGGCGACCGCGGACATCTCGATGGCGTCGGTGACCACGAGCCCGCCGAAGCCGAGTTCGCCGCGGAGCACCCCGGTCAGCACCTCGCGGCTCAGCGTGGCCGGGATGCCGGGGTCGATGGCGGGGACGACCAGGTGGCCGGTCATCACCGCGCGCACCCCCGCCTCCACCGCCGCGCGGAAGGGCACCAGCGCCGTCTCCCGCAGTTCCTCGGCGGTGACCGGCAGGTAGGGCGCGGCGTGGTGGGAGTCGACCGAGGTGTCGCCGTGGCCGGGGAAGTGCTTGGCGCAGGCGGCGACGCCGGCCGACTGGAGGCCGCGCACCCAGGCGACGGTGTGCCGGGCGACGAGCGCCGGGTCGGCGCCGAACGCGCGCAGGCCGATGACCGGGTTGTCGGGGTTGGAGTTGACGTCGGCGGAGGGCGCGAAGTTGACGGTGACGCCGGCCCCCGCAAGGTCGGCGCCGAGCCCGCGGGCGATCTCCTCGGTCAGCTCGACGTCGTCGACGACGCCGAGCGCGTAACCGCCCGGCCGGCTGCTGCCCGAGGCGGCCTCCAGCCGGGTCACCTCCCCCGACTCCTCGTCGATGCCCACGACGGCGTCCGGGTTCTCCGCCTTGAGCGCCGCCGTCAGCGCGGCCACCTGCCCGGGGTCCCCCGGCACGATGTTGCGGGAGAACAGCACCACGCCCGCCAGCCCGCCGGCGAGCCGGCGCCGCACCCAGTCGGGCGGCGTCGTGCCCTCGAACCCCGGAAGGAGAACCCCGTCGGCCAGGCGCAGCAACTCGTCCCCGCGCCGGCTCATGCGTCACCGCTCTTGAGCATGCCGCCAATCTAATAGGAAACTTTCTTGTCCGCTAGTGGGGTCTTCACACGTCGAGCCGCCGCAGACGCCCGCCCTCCACGCCGAACACCGCGCTCGTGCTCACCGGCGCGCCGGGGCGGTCCACGAAGTCCACCGTGCGGAAGGACACCTCGAACCGGTCCCTGGTCACCGTCCCCGTGAGGTAGCCGCGGTGCCCGTCGAAGTACTTGAGGTGCGGGTTGGCGGCGAGCACGGCCGCGTTGTCGGTACCGGAAGGCGCGCTGCTGACCGAGGAGCAGACGAACTCCGCGCCGAGCGAGTTCCCGGTCCCGTCGAAGGCGAGTTCCCCGGCCCAGTGGTTGTGCACGTCCCCGCTCAGCACCACCAGGCCCTCGCCCGCGGCGGCCATGATCCGGGCCCGCTGCTCCTTGAACGCGTCCCAGGCGTCCCTGCCGACGGCCGGCGGCGGCCCGGGGAAGATCCGCTCGGCGAAGAACAGCGGCTGCACCAGCACCTTCCATCGCGCCCTGGAGGAGCGCAGCCGGTTGATCAGCCACTGCTCCTGGGCCGGTCCGAGCATGTCGGTCCCGGTGCGGTGCTGCCGCGAGTCGAGGACCAGGAAGTCGGCCACCGTGCCGTAGGGCCGCCAGCGGTACATCTGCAGCCCGTCGCCGTCCGGCCGGATCCGCAGCGGCAGGTGCTCGAAGTAGGCGCGGTAGGCGGCGGTGCGGCGGCGCGCGAAGGCGGCCGGGTCCGAGCCGTCGGCGGGGCGCGTCCCGGCGTAGTTGTCCTCCACCTCGTGGTCGTCCCAGGTGGTCACCCAGGGCGCCGCGGCGTGCGCGGCCCGCAGGTCCCCGTCCATCCGGTACTTCGCGTAACGGTTGCGGTAGTCGTGCAGCGTCGTGCACTCCCGGGCGGGCGCCTCCAGCGGGCGCACGTAGCGGCCGGGCGCGGGGGCGGCGGGACGGCCGTACTCGTAGATGTAGTCGCCCAGGTGGAAGACCACGTCGGGCCGCTCGACCGCGAGGTGGCGGTGGGCGGTGTAGTAGCCGTGCTCGAACCGCTGGCAGGAGACGACCGCGAAGCTGACGGCCGCGCCGGAGTCCGCGGCGGGCGCGGTCCTGGTGCGGCCGACCGGGCTGGTGGCCGGGTTGTCCGGCGTGGCGAAGGGGGCGTCCGCGGAGAACCGGTAGAAGTACTCCCGCCCCGGCCGCAGCCCGTCCACCCGCACGTGCACGCTGTGCCCCCAGGCGTGCTGGGCGTGCGCGGTCCCCTGTCTGACGATTTTGCTGAAGCCCTGGTCCTCGGCGACCTGCCAGCGCACCGGGACCTCCTGCCGCGGCATGCCGCCGGGTCTGCCGGGGTCCAGCCCGAGCGGGTCCGGCGCCAGCCGGGTCCAGATGATGACGCCGTCGGGCGCCGGTTCTCCCGACGCGACGCCCAGCGTGAACGGATAGCCGAGATTCGCCATGTTCAGGATGGTGGCGTATAGAGATATCCGACGGGTCCGTTTCAGGGGTGTTTGACAGGAAGAGTGACGCGGCGCGGCTTTGTTAGCAAGCGCTTGGTCCTGGATGATCAGCCGCATGAGCTGGCTCGGTATGGCGAACAAGCGATTGCGCAAGAGGCCATAATGTAGGGCGTGAACACGCGAAAGAACTCCGGCGGCACCGCGACCACGTCGCCGAAACGGGCGGGAGCCACGAAACGGACCACTCCCGCGCCGGGCGCCGCCTCCGAGCGCCGCGATCACCTCGTCAAGCTCGCCGCCGAGATCTTCGCGCGCAAGGGCTTCCAGGCCACCACCGTAAGGGAGATCGCGCAGGAGGCCGGGATACTCTCGGGAAGTCTTTACCACCACTTCGACTCCAAAGAGACGATCGTCGACGAGGTGCTGTCCCACTTCCTGTCCGACCTCGTCGGCCGCTACCGCGCGGCGCTGGAGGGGGACCGCGAGCCGCGGGCCGTGCTGGCCGAGATGGTGCGCATCGGTTTCGGCACGCTGGAGCCGCACCGGGCGGCCATCACCGTGATGCAGAACGACTGGAGTTACCTGCGCTCCCTGCCCGGCGGCCGTTTCGACTACCTGGTCAAGGCCGAGGACGAGGTCGAGCGGCTGTGGATCGACCAGATCAAGCGCGGCCAGGCGGCCGGGCAGTTCCGCCCCGACGTCGATCCCAAGCTCACCTACCGGATGATCCGCGACACGATCTGGGTCGCGGTGCGGTGGTTCCGGCCCGGCGGCCGGCTCAACACCACCGCCCTCGCGGAGCACTACATCACGGTCCTGTTCGACGGCCTGGCCACCGGAGAGCGGACCAGCCAGCGCGCATGAGCCCCGTCGACACCCCCCAGGCCGGCCGCAGTCCTCTGCAGGAGGCGGTGCTCTACGCCCTCACGTCGGCCGCCGAGCCCGCCAAGGCCGAGGCGATGCGGTCCTACATGAAGTCCGCGCTGCCCTTCCTCGGCGTCCAGGCGTCGCGCCGCCGTACCGCGCTGAAGCAGGTCTTCGCCGACCACCGGATCGACAGCGCGCCCGAGTGGCGCAGGGCGGTCCTCGGCATCTGGCGGGACGCTGCCTACCGCGAGGAGCGTTACGCCGCCATAGAGCTGACCGGCTTCCGGTTCTACCGGCCCTGGCAGACGCTCTACACCCTGCCGATGTACGAGGAGATGATCGTCACCGGCGCCTGGTGGGACTACGTGGACGAGCTGGCCGTGCACCGGGTGGGCGGGCTGCTGGCCGCCTATCCCGAGACGATGCGCCCGCTCATGCTGGAGTGGGCCAACGACGCCGACCTGTGGAAGCGGCGCACCTCGATCCTGTGCCAGAACAGGTTCAAGGAGCGCACCGACCTCGGGCTGCTCTACGCGTGCATCGAGCCGAGCCTGTCCGACACCGACTTCTTCGCCCGCAAGGCCATCGGCTGGGCGCTGCGCGAGTACGCCAAGACCGACGCCGACGAGGTGGTCCGCTACATCCGGCACAAGGGCATCGCCGGGCTGAGCCGCCGCGAGGCCCTGAAGAACGTGCCCGTCACTTGAGGGCCCCCGCGGTCAGCCCGGCCTGGATCTGCCGCTGGAAGATCGTGTACGTGATGATCATGGGCAGGATCGAGATGCTCAGCGCGGCGAAGAGCGCCCCCCAGTCGGCGTCGTAGCCGGCCGAGGTGGAGATCTCGGCGATGCCCTGGGTCATCACCCATTTCTCCTTGGCCCCGGCGAGCAGCACCAGCGGGATCTGGTACTGGTTCCACTGGCCGAGGATGTTGAAGATCGTGACGCTGACCAGGCCCGGCCGGGCCATCGGCACCATGATCTGGAAGAAGACCCTGCTGTGCGAGGCCCCGTCCACGAACGCCGCCTCCGCGACCGCGCCCGGCAGCGTGCGGAAGAACGCCGCCAGGAAGAACACGGTGAACGGCAGTGAATAGGCGATGTAGACCAGGACCACCCCGGCGTAGGTGTTGAGCCCGATGAAGGGCCCGACGACCGGCACCCGGCCCATGTTCTGCACCACGAAGAACAACGGCGTGAGCGCCAGGTAGACCGGGAAGGCCAGCCCGGACACGAACAGCAGGTAGATCGCCCGGCCGCCGCGGAACTCGTACCTGGCCAGCACGTAGGCGGCCATCGAGCCCAGCACCATCGTGCCCAGCGTGCCGAAGGCCACCACGACCACGCTGTTGAGCAGGTACTGCCCGATGTGCGCCTCGGTCCAGGCGCGGGCCCAGTTGTCGAGGCGCAGCGTCGCGGGCAGCGACCACGCCTCGCCGAAGATCTCGTCCTCGCTCTTGACCGAGGCGAGGAAGGTCCACACGATCGGGACCACCACCATGACGGTCCACAGCACCAGCGCGAGATGGGACAGCCCCTGGAGCGGGCCGAGCCGAGCGCGCCGCCGCTCGCGGAGCTCTGCCCGCGAGATCGGCACGGTTCCAGACACCAAGGTGACTCCCGACCTAGTATTCGAGCCGCTCACGCCGCGACAGCCGCAGGGCCAGCGCCGCGAAGGCGACGGTGAAGAAGAACAGCACGACGCCCATCGCCGAGGCGTAGCCGAACCTGAAGTACTCGAAGGCGTTGCGGTAGATCTCGGCGGCCATCACGGTCGTCGAGGAGTCGGGACCGCCCTGTTCCAGGGTCATCACCCAGACGACGGCGAAGACGTCCAGCGCGGCGATGCCCAGGTACACCCAGCCGACCTGCACGGTGTCCCGCAGCAGCGGCAGCGTCACCCGGAAGAAGAGCTGGACCCGGCCGGCGCCGTCGATGGCCGCCGCCTCGAACATGTCCCGCGGGATCGAGGCCATGCCCGCCGAGAACAGCACCACGTAGAAGCCGACCGCCTGCCAGACCAGCACCCCGAGGACCGACCACAGCGCGACGTCCGGGTCGGACAGGAACCCGACCGGCGGCAGGCCGAGCGCGATGAGCGGCCCGTTGAGCATGCCGCCGGAGTCCGGCCGGAACACCTGCTGGAACAGCACGGCCACGATCGAGATGGCCAGCACCTGGGGGAAGAAGAACACCACCCGGTAGAACCTCGACCCCCAGATGCCGCCGGTCCCGCTCCGGCCGCCCGCGTTGAGCAGGAAGGCGAAGAACAGCGCGATGCCGATGGTCAGCAGCGGCATCAGCACCAGCAGCAGGATGTTGTGCAGCACCGCCTGCCAGAAGATGTCGTCAGCGAGCAGCCGCCGGAAGTTCTCCAGCCCGATGAACTGCGGCGAGGCGTTCACCCCTCGCCAGTTGGTGGTGGCGATGTAGAACGCCTGGGCGTAAGGCGAGATGACGTAGATCAGATAGAGCGCCACCGGAGCCAGCAGAAAACCCGTGACGAACCGCGCCCTGCCATGCCTCATCGGTCACTCACCCCTTCCCTCGGCCGTTCTTCGTCAGGTACGCGTGAACTTCACGACCGAGGAGTCGCCCTTGATGTCGGCGGCCTTCTTCTCGATCCGCTCCGCCCACTGCTTGGGCGTGAGCCGGCCGTTCATCAGCTGCCCGGTCGCCGCGGCCACCTCGTCGTGCAGCGGCAGGTACCACTGGCGGAACCGGAAGTAGGTGGTGTTCGTGCCCGCCGCCTTCAGCGCGTCGGCCACGCTCTGCAGGCCGGGCGACAGCGTGAGACCGTCGCCCGCCCCCTTGACGATCGTGGGCGTGCTGACCATCTCCATGAACCGGCCCGCCCCCTTCACCGAGAGCATCGCCCGCATGTACTCCACCCCGGCCAGCGGGTTCGCCGACTTGGCCGCCACCAGGTACTCCTCCCCCGGCCGGGAGTGGACCGTCCCGTACGGCAGGGCGTCCGACGAGGAGAAGTCGGGCAGCGGGAACATCGCGTAGCCGAAGTCCGCCGGCGTGGTGTCCTTCTGCTCGTTCTCCACCCAGGACCCGTTCGGCAGGATCGCCACCTCGCCCTTGTTGTGGGCGATCTGGGTCTGGATGTGGTCGAGCCCGGCCGTGCCCTGCATCAGGTACTTCGCCCCGATCTCGGCCCAGGCGGTCGCCGAGGTCATCACCGGCTCCGCCGTCCAGGCGCCGGGCTCCAGGTTGTCGATGTTCTTCACCACGTCCACCCCGCCGATCTTGGCGGCCAGGGTGAGGATCGTCTCGTAGATGTAGAAGGGGTGCTTGCCCGCGTAGGTGAAGGGCGCCATCTTGCCCTGCTTCTGGATCGTGTCCAGCAGGGCGGTGAACTCGGCCCAGGTCTTCGGCACCTGCCAGCCCTCGTCGTTGAAGAGCTTGCTGGAGTACCAGAGCCCCCACACCGTGTTGGCGTAGGGCAGCACGCTGAACGTGCCGTTGTAGCTGCCCAGCTCGATCGCCGAGGGCAGGATCGTGTCACGCACCTTGACGTTCGGGTCGTCCCAGCTCGGCGCGTCGAGCAGCGGGCCGAGGTCGTAGAGCTGGCCGTCCGCGGCGAGCGCCCCGATGTCCATCGCGTTGTCGCCCGAGTTGTTGATGAACTCCGGCGGGTTGCCGCCGGCGAACCTCGGCTGGAGCGTCTTGGCGATCTCCTTGGTGGCCGAGTGCTTGATCTCGACGCCCGGGTGCAGGCTCTTGAGGAGCGGCTCGTGGATGTCGGTGGCGTACTTCTCGCCGAAGCCGCCGTCGAAGATCACGATCTCCACCGGCTTGTCCGGCGCGATGCCCAGCGGGTTGGTCGCGCTCTTGGCCCCGGCGGCGGGCGCCTGGGGGGTGGCGGGTTCCTGCACCGGAGTCGCGCAGGCGGAGAGGGCACCGGCGGCGGGCAGCAGGACGCCCGCGAGCACGGCGCTGCGCAGCAGCTCGCGCCGGGTGAAGGGGGTGTGTGCCATGAATCCTCCTGGGGGGATCTCCTGATCGGACGTTCGGGCGGGCTCGGGGTCAGGCTCCTCTGCGGATCCGCCCCGCGTAGCGGCTCTCCAGTGCTCGGTTGTGCTCGTCGCCGCCGGCCACGTTGGCCGACAGGTACAGCGGCGGATCCTCGCCCGCCTCGGTCAGGGCGCGGACCACCTCGGCGACCACCATCTGGGCGAGCAGGGCCGAGGTGATGGTGGAGACCGCCCCGAAGGCCGCCCCGCCGGGCAGCGGCAGGATCGCGTCCCCGTAGGGCGCCCCGTTGTCCAGGACCACGTCGGCGAGGTCCATCAGCCTGCGTCCCGACGGGTGGCGCGAGGTCATCTCGGTGCTGTGCCGTACCGAGGTGAGGGCGATCAGCGGGTGGCCGCGGTCCTTGACGATGGAGGCCAGCTCGACCACGGACCCGTTCACGCCGGAGCTGGAGACGAGCACGAACGCGTCCTGCGGCTCGATCGGCGCGAGGTCGTAGATCCGGCGGGCCACCGAGGGGTCGCGTTCGAGCTCCGCGGCGCTGAGCACGCCGGCCGTCTCGCCCCCGTAGATCACGATGTCGCGCAGCGCCAGCCGGTTGGTCGGGACCAGCCCGCCGGCCCGGCCGGCGATCTCCATCGCGATGGCCTCGGAGTGCCCGGAACCGAAGGCGTTGATCACCCCGCCGGCCCGCAGCGACTCCGTGAGGATCGCGGCGGCCCGCCGTACCGGCTCCGCCTGTGTCCGCGCGACCTCGTCCACCAGCTCCTCGATCCGCCGCACGTAGGCGGCGGCCCCGACGTCCACGACCCGATCAGCCCCTCTCCACACGATGGCTCTCGACGGCGTTGATGGTCAGCTCGTAGGCGTTCCTGGCGCGTTCGTAGGTGCGCTGGGCGACGGCGACGTAGACGGCGTCCAGCACGAACAGCTGCGAGTGCACGGCGGACAGGCCGCCGGGGCGGAAGGTCTCCATCTCCCTGCCCGCGGTGGTGAGGACCAGGTCCGCCAGCTCGGCCAGCGGGGAGCGGGCGAAGGAGGTGACCGCCACCAGCGTCGCGCCGTGCCCGCCCGCCTCGCCCAGCGCCTCCAGCACCTCGCGGGTGCGGCCCCGGTGCGAGATGCCGACGGCGACGTCGCCCGAGCCCAGCAGCGCGGCGTCGGCGAGCGCCTCGTGCGCGTCGGTGTGGCTCCAGCAGGGCACCTTGATCCGGCGCAACCGGGCCTCCAGCATGCCCGCGACGGCCCCGCTGATCGACACCCCGAAGAGCAGCACCCGCTCGGCCGCCACGATCGCCTCGGCCACCTTGGCCACCACGTCGGCGTCGAGCTGCCCGGCCGTCTCCTGGATGAGCCTGGCGTCCACCGCGGCCATCGTCTCGATCACCGAGTCGATCGGATCGGTGGGGCCGATCTCCCTGCCGATCCCCGCGCCCCAGTTGGCCTGCGCCGCCCGCCCGGTCTCGGTGGCCAGGGCCACCCGCAGCTCGGCGTACCCCATGAACCCGAACGTCCGGCAGAACCGCGTCACGGTCGCCGGCGAGCTGCCGCTGCGCTCCGCCAGCGCGATGATCGTCGATCGTGCGGCCTCCCCCGGATCCGCCAGGATCTGCTCGCCGACCCGGCGCAACGCCTCGGGCAGCCCCGGCAGCTCGGTCTGGATACGTCCGAGCGGGCCTCCTGTCACAACTATTCCTTTCACCAATGTGACGACTCGGTGAAAATAATTCTTGCAACGATCGGAGTCAAGGCCCAAGATGTCCATGTGAACGACCACGCGTCAGGAGTCGTCGTCGGGGTGGACGCCGGTGGCACCTCCACCCGTGCCGTGGTCGCCTCGCTCGACGGCACCCGCGCCGCCCGCGGCCAAGCCGCAGGCGGCAACCCCACCGCGCACGGCGTCGCCGCGTCCTGCGCCGCCATCGCGCACGCCGTCGGCACGGCCCTGGCCGCCTACGGCGCCGCGGGCGCGCAGGTCCGCGCCCTGGTGGCGGGCGTCGCGGGCGGCGACCCGCTGCGGACCGGCGCGGGCAAGGCGGCCTTCGACCGCGTCCTCGCGGAGCTCGGCGTGCCGCCCGGGGTGCCCGTCCGGCAGATCGGCGACGTCCCGGTGGCGTTCGCCGCGGGTACGGCGGAGCCGTCGGGCACCGTGCTCATCTCCGGCACCGGCGCGGTGGCCGCCGCCATCGAGGACCGCGGGCTCGGCCCGCTCGCCGACGGCCTCGGCTGGCTGCTCGGCGACCACGGCTCCGGCTACTGGATCGGCCGCCGCGCCGCCCAGGCGGTGGTCACCGCCCTCGCCACCGGCGCCCCCGCCACCTCCCTCACCACCCCGGTCGCCGAAACCATCCTCCACACCCCCGCCCCCAGCCCTCACCCCCCTGACCGCACCACCCCACCGGGCTCCCCGCTGCTCGGCGGCGCTGCCCCACCGGGCCCTCCAGCAGCCGGCGGCACCGGTGCGGGTCCCGGGGGCGTCGCGGCCGGTTCGCCCTCAGGGGGCGGCGGGGAGGCGGGCGGCACCGGCGAAGGGGGCATCGGCGGGGTCGCCGGGCGGGCGCTGGCCAACCGGCTGATCACCGTGGCGCAGAGCCGGCCGCCGCTGGAGCTCGCCGCGCTCGCCCCGCTGGTGAGCCGGGCCGCCGCCGAAGGTGACGCGGTCGCCCTGCGCATCGCCGGGGAGGCGGCCCGCCTGCTGACCGACACCGTCGCCGCCGTCCGTCCCCCCGGCGAGCGCACCCCCGTCGTCCTCGCCGGCAGCGTCCTGACCAGCCCAGGCCCGGTACGGCAGGCGGTGAGGGACCTGGTGCGGGAACGCTGGGACGCCGCCGTCACCGTAGCCGGGGACGGCGCGTCCGCCGCCGCCTGGCTGGCCGCCCTCGAACTCCTCGGCGACGAGGCCCTCTCCCTGCACCCCCGTCTGGTCTCATTTGAGCGTTGATCCTGACGCCGGGTGCGCCTTGTGGCACAGTCGAAGACGAATCGGCGCGTGCACAGGGAGGGGCGACGCGTGTCGCAACCGGCGATGCCACCTGGTACGGGACCGCTGAACCCCGATCTGTCGGGCATCGACCCGGCGCTGATGGAGCAGTTCATCGCCGCCGTGGAACGCGCCCACGGCGTGATCGGCGAGCAGTCGGCCACCCTCCGCCGCGAGCTGGACCGGGTCAGCGCGGACGCGTCCGCGCTGACGCCGCTCAAGGAGATCGAGGACTGGGTCGGCAGGCAGCTCCCCGAGCTCCGCGCCAGGCACCAGACGATCACCAGGCAGACGGGCGACTGGCGGCCCGGCTCCCTGCCCACCGGCCTGGTCTCGTACGACGAGGGCGCGCTCACCACCTCACCCGAGGAGTCCCGCCGGGCGGGCGCCGCGCTGGCCGCCCGGTTCCGGCAGCCGGGGGACCTCTCCCAGGCGGAGCTGGACGCCCGCAGCCGCGACCTGCTGGGCCGGCTGCTGGCGCACCGGGCCGACGGCGACTACACCGCCTCGTTCTTCGCCGAACTCGGCGCGACCGCCATCGCGGCCCTACCCGAACAGATCAGGCGGGCGTGGGGCGGCCCGGTCCAGACCCGGGTGAGCGCCGAGGACGCCCAGGCGGTGGACGCCAGGCTCGTCGAGCTGGGCACCGCCTTCTCGTCCGCGGCGGCCGCCGTCCCACGGGTCAAGGGCATCCAGAAGGTGATGGACGACCTCGCCCGCGACGGTGACGCCGAAGCCCTGTCCTGGCTGGTCCTCTCCGGCGACTTCCCCGCCGTCTGGCTCGCCGACGTCGCCCGCCGGCACGCCGTACTGCCCATGGCCCGCGACGCGGTGCCGTTCCCGCACAAGCTGCACGGCACCACGGCCCGCTTCCTCAACGCCCTGGCCGCCAACCCCGCCGCCGCCCGCCTCGCCGTGACCGCCCTCGCCCAGGACTGGCACCCCGCCGCCACCTCCCCCGTCGACCCGCCCCTCCGCGCCCCCCTCGGCTCCGTGCTGACCACGATGAGCGCGAGCGCGTCCGACGACGCCCGCCTCGGCGAAGCCTTCGGCAAACTGCTCGCCGCCGCCTCAGGCGCCTACGACGAAAAGGACGGCGCCCACACCCCGGCCGCCGCGAAGTTCGCCTTCACCGTCCTCACCACGGCCCCATCCTTCTCCTTGCACGACAACATGCGCATCCACCTCTCCGAAACAGCCGCCTCCTACGTCACCGAGATCACGGCCGGGGCCGAATACTCCGATCCGGACTCCCAGCAGCCCAGCCGGTTCGGCGCCTTCGACGACCAACTGGCGGGCACCCACCCGGCGTTCAGGCTGTCGATCATGGACGCATATCGCTATCTGCAGACGTTCGCCGACACGGACGCGCACCTCAAACCCTTCGACAAGGCCATGGCGGGGCTCGCGAGCCGGCTGTTCGCCGAAGGGATCCGGATCGACAAGGACCGCATCGCGAACCCGCCTCCCGGCGGGTTGCAGGCGGAACTCGCCGTCCAGCAGGCGATGGCCCGGCTGGGCCAGGTCGCCGGGATGGAGCTATCCGCCCAGAAACTCGTCCTGGGTTCGGAGGACATACGGAACGAGGAGGCGGGGGAGGTCATCGGACAGATGATCGACAAGGGCGGCGACCTGGTCATGCTCAGCGTCCCGACCGGCGCTTATCCGTCCGCGCTGGCCTGGACGGTATTCGGCTGGATCGCGAAGGGCGGCCTGGAGGCCGTTTTCGAGTCGGACCCGAAACTACCGAAGGTCAATGCCAAGGAGTTCGCCGCGGCACGGGTGACCATTCACGAGATCGCTTCGGGCCTCCTTTCCCACGGCTACACGATGAAAGGCGACCCGGTGGCCTTCAAACCGCCTACCGACCCGCTGATCGTCGACGGTGAAGGCCGGCTGCGCAAATTTCAGGAGTTCGACAAGGATCCGAAGAAGATGACCGCCCTTCTGGAGTGGCTGAAGGCCAACGGGAGCACCAATATGGACGCAGACCGGCGGACCTTCGGCAAAGTGCTCTTCGGCACCGCGGACGCCTTCTCCGGCAACAAAACGCGTATGGAGACCTTTCTCACGGGCGCCGACCCTCAGCTCGAGAAGATCGTGATTGGCAAGGATTGATGACGGCACATGTCCTAATCCGGCGCGGGCACACAATCGGTCTCACCCGCCACCGTGGCCAGCCTGACGTCCGGCATGTCGAGTGTGAGGTTCGTGCGAGCGGACTCGAGCCGGAGAATCGTCTTCTCCGAACCACCGAACACTTCGGTCACCTCATAGCCCCAGATCCGGGAGAGAGCACCGGCCATCTGGCCAATGAGGCTTGGACGCTCGTACGGCATTTGCACCTGCACGGCATAAGTGCGTTTGGTCCCCCCTTCGCCACAGGCGACGTCCTTCCCACCCGCGTCGACGACCTTCACGTCCCGCAGATCGGTTTCGGCCATCAACTGCGTGATATGCGTCTTCAAGGTCTCCCCCGCCTGGGTCGCCGTCGGCCCCGAGGTGCTTTGGGTGCAGGCTGTGGACAGGGTGAGGACGGCGGATGCCATCAGGCAACGCCACACAGGAAGCCGCACCGGGATCTCCTCCGTCTGCTCGGGGTCGAGCGGTCGGTCTCATCCTGTCCGGTCCGTCGCCGCCGCCGTACCCTCTATGACGAAACAGGGAGCTGACCCGGTGACAGCCATGCCCGTCGAGCCGGCCCTCGTGCCGAATCCGCGCCGTCAGGCGCTCCAGCAGACGCTGGCCGCGGTCCGGCGGCATGTGGCGCAGTTGGAGGCCGCGCTGGATCAGCCGTTCGGGCAGTTCACCGGGCGGGCCGTCTGGGTGGGGCCGGCGGCGCGGCGGTTCGGCGACGATCTCGACGCTTATCGGCGGCGGCTCAGGAACCAGGCCCGGCGGGTGCTGAGCGATCTGGAGGAGGAGGTGGCGCGGACGCCGGAGAAGGTCTCCCCCTCGGTCGCCCGGTACGAAGCCGGCCGCCTGTGGCTCGCCCCGTGACCCGGCGGGCCGGTTCTCAGGCGTCTCTGCGGCGCAGGGTCAGGTGGCCGGCGAGGAGGGCGGCGGCGGTCCAGAGGGTGAGGATGGCCAGGCCCGTCCAGGCGCCGTAGTCGCGGCCGAACTGCGGGTCGCCGGGCGGGCCGGTGAGGTGCAGCATGACCGCGCCGGCCTGGTCCGGCAGGTATTGCAGGAAGGTCTTCAGCCCAGGAACGTTGCCGAGCCCCTGCGAGCCGAGGAACAGCAGGGGCAGCAGGATGGCGAGGGAGACCGTCGAACTGCGCAGCAGCATCCCGAGCCCGGCGGCGAAGAGGCACATGAGGGTCAGGTAGAGGGAGCAGCCGATCACCGCCTCGGACACGCCCGGCGCGCCGAGGCCGACGCCGTCCGGGCCGAGCGTCGCCTGGGAGGCGAAGAAGGATCCGAGGACGGTGGCCACCGAGACACCGAGCACCAGCGGCAGGCAGCCGAGCAGTTTGCCCGCGTAGAAGACGCCCCTGCGCGGCACGGCCGCCAGCGAGGCGTGGATCGTGCCGGAGGTGTACTCGGCGGTGACCGTGACGACGCCGAAGACCACCAGCGGGAGCTGGGCCAGCGTGAGGCTGTAGAAGGCGGCGAAGAGCGGATCGAAGAAGCCCGGCCGCGCCGGGGCGTTCCGGAAGGAGAGGCCGACCAGGGCACCGAGGCCGGTGCCGAGGGCCACGGTCAGCAGCATCGTCCAGCCTGTCGAGCGCACCGTCCGGATCTTGATCCATTCCGCGGCGACGACGTCCCGCATGGTTCCGCGTCCTTCGGCGAGCGCGCTCATCGCGTGCCCTCGCCTCGGTATTCGGCGGCGTCGCCGACGAGGCGGAGGAACGCCTCCTCCAGGGAGGCCGGCCGGGTGGTGATCTCGTGCACGGTCAGGCCGTGCGCGGCGGCAAGTTCGCCGATCCTGGCGGGCTCGGTGCCGTGGGCCGCGAGGGCGCCGTCGGGGGTCTGCTCGGTGGGGATGCCGGCGGCGGCGAGCGTCTCGCGCATCCGCGCGGGGTCCGGGGTGCGGATGAGGACGTGGGACCGGCTGCCGGACTCGACGAACTCGCGGACCGTGGTGTCGGCGAGGAGCCGGCCGCGGCCGATGACGATGAGGTGTTCCGCGGTGAGCGCCATCTCGCTCATCAGGTGGCTGGAGACGAAGACCGTGCGCCCCTCCGCGGCCAGGCCCTTGAGCAGGTTCCTGATCCACAGGACGCCTTCGGGGTCGAGCCCGTTGACCGGTTCGTCGAGGAGAAGCACCGGCGGGTCGCCGAGCAACGCCGCGGCGAGCCCGAGCCGCTGGGTCATGCCGAGCGAGAAGCCGCGTACCCGCCGCCGGGCCACGCCGGTCAGGCCGGTCAGCTCCAGTACCTCGGCCACCCGGGTCCGCGGGATCCCGTTGCTGCGGGCCTGCCACCACAGGTGGTGGCAGGCGGTCCGGCCGCCGTGCACGGCTCCGGCGTTCAGCAGGGCGCCGACCCGCAGCAGCGGGCGGGCGAGCCGCCGGTACGGCAGGCCGTCGAGGAGGACCTCGCCTGCGGTGGGACGGTCGAGGCCGAGCATCATCCGCATCGTCGTCGTCTTGCCTGCTCCGTTCGGTCCGAGGAACCCGGTCACCCGGCCGGGACGCAGCACGAAGGAGAGCCCGTCCACGGCGACGGTGTCCCCGAAACTCTTGCTGAGGTCACGTACTTCGATCACCGGACCAACGCTAGGAACGGCGTCGCCCGCGGGCAGTCCTCCAAAGTCGCGTCTTCCGGTGACCAAAGTGGACGTCGCCGGGAAAGTAACCTCCTGGGCATGGGCCGACACCTTTTCGCCGTCCTCGCCGTCCTGGTGGTCGTCGCGGATTCCGCTCTGATGGCGGCTTCGCATCGGGGCGGCCCGCCTTCGTGGGGGATGGCCGGGTACGTGGCGGCCGCGGCGCTGGTGGTCGTGCTGGGCCGGCGGTGGCCGGTGCCGGCGCTCGGGTCCGCGCTCGCGCTCAGCGCGGTGGCCGGCGGTCCTTACGTGCTGACGCTGTGGACCGCGTACCGGACCGGGCGGGCCGTGGTGTCGCGGCGGGGCACCGCGGCGCTGGCCGGGGTGACGCTGGGCGGTCTCGGGCTGCAGCTCGCGGTACGGCCGGCCGAGCCGCGTGCCGTCCCCCAGTTCGTGACGATCCATCTCGTGTTCGTGGTGCTGCCGTTGCTGGTCGGCCGCTATCTCGCGCAGCACGGGCGGCTGGTGGCGGCGCTCGACCAGCGCAACCGGGAGCTGCGCTGGAACAGGGAGCTCGTCGCCGAGCGGGAGCGGCTGCGCGAGCGGCTCAGGATCGCCCGCGAGCTGCACGACTCGCTCGGCCACCGGCTCGGCCTGGTCTCGGTGCAGGCCGCCGCGCTGGAGGTGTCGGGGTTGCCGCCGGCGCACGACCTGGCCGTGCGGCGGCTGGCCGGTGCCGCACGGGGCGCCCTGGACGAGTTGCACGAACTGGTCGGCGCGCTGCGGGCGGAGGACGAGCCGGACGCCCGCGCGCCCGGTGTGGAGGCGGTGGGCGTGGTGGTGGCGGAGTTCCGGGCGGCGGGGGTGCCGGTGACGCTGGAACGGCGTGGCGAGCCGCTGCCGCTGTCCGGGGCCGCGGGGCGGGCGGCGTACCGGGTGGTCGAGGAGGGGCTGACGAACGCGGCGAAGCACGCGCCCGGCCGCCCGGTCACGGTGACCGTCGAGTGGGAGCAGGACGCGCTCCTGCTCAGTGTCACCAACCCGCTCCCGCCGGAGGAGCGATCGGTCGCGCCCGCGCCGCCCGCGGGCCGCGGCCTGTCCGGCGAGCGGCCCACCGGGGACGGCGGGCGGGCGGGACAGGGGCTGGGGGGACATGGGCTGGGGGGACATGGGCGGGCGGGGCATGGGCTGGCCGGTCTGGGTGAGCGGGTGCGGCCGGCCGGCGGGTTCATCGATCACGGCCGGTCCGGAGACGGTTTCCGGCTCTTCGCGATGCTGCCCGCCACCCCGGAGGCGGCGGAGCCGGGCGAGCTGACGGTCGGCGAGCTGACGGTGGGCGAGCGGGTGCGCACGAGCGCGATCGGCGTCGCGGCCGCGGTCGGCATGCTGATGCTGGTGCCCGCCGGCTTCCTGCTGGGAACGCCGTGACCACGGGCGGGGACGCCGTGACCCCCGGTGGGAACGCCGTGACCGCCGGCGGGGGTGGCGCGGTCATCCGGGTGCTCATCGTGGACGACGAGCCGCTGATCGCGGCGGGGATCCGTACCGTGCTGGAGTCGGTGCCCGGGATCGAGGTCGTGGCGCAGGCGGAGAACGGCAGGGCGGCGGTGGACGAGGCCGTCGGCCGCCGTGCGGATGTGGCGCTGGTGGACATCAAGATGCCGGTGCTGGACGGGCTGAGCGCGATCGAGGAGCTGAGGCGGCGGGTGCCCGGGCTGCGGACCGTGGTGCTGACGTCCTTCGGCGCCGAGCCGAACGTGCTGCGCGCCCTGCAGAGCGGCGCGGCCGGGTTCGTGCTCAAGAACTGCACGCCGGAGGAGCTGGTCCGGGCGGTGCGGGCCGCGCACGCCGGGGACGCCTACCTCTCCCCGGCGGTGGCCCGGCTGGTGCTCGGGATGATCACTCCGGTGGAGGCGCGGCGCAGGCGGGAGGCGGCCGAACGGCTGGCCGTCCTGACGTCCCGCGAGTCGCAGGTGCTGGACCTGGTGGCCGAGGGGCTGTCCAACGCCGACATCGGCCGCCGCCTGAGCATGAGCGAGACGACCATCAAGACGTACGTGAGCCGGATCCTGGCCAAGCTCGGCTGCGCCAACCGGGTCCAGGCGGCCCTTCTCGTCCGCGACGCGGGCCCGACGGTCTGACGTCGGCAGGGCCGGGGACGGCCGGAGGGCTGGCCTGGTGACGCCGCCCGCGGCTTGACGATCGGCCTGGCCGGGCGCTACCCGGCGTGGAGCAGCGCGGCGAACAGCGGTGCCGGGTCGACTCCGGCGGGCCAGTCGCTGACCTGGCCGTCGCCGACCTCGATCACCCGCCAGACGCCGTCGGCCCGCCGTACCAGGTCGGTGGTGACGAAGGGGAGGCCGAGCCGGCGCACCGCCGCGCGGACCAGGTCCAGGCCGGGCGGTTCCAGCCGGTCGGCGGGGTGGTCGGGGTGCGGGCCGGTGGCCACGGGCTCGCCGCGGACCCACCAGACGCGCACCTGGCGGTCGCCGAAGTCCTCGAACCGGCGGATGACCAGGCCGCCGGTGAGGTCCTCCCCCTGGAGCTCGACGAACCGCGCGGCCACCCGGGCGAGGGCGGCGAGGTCGGGCGCGTGGCACGCCTCCTCCCACTCGTGCTTGCGCGACTTGACGTAGTCCTTCACCACGAAACCGTCGTTCCCCAGGCCGGCCGCGACCTGGGCGAGGCGCCCGGCATCCGGGGCCGCCTCGCCCGGTTCCATCGGCAGCACGGCCGTCTCCGGCGTCAGGTCGCGGAAGTGGCCGATCCAGCCGGGCAGTTCGTGCCCGGCCCGGTAGGCGGGGGCGTCCGTGACCAGGTGGCAGCCCCGGGCCGCCAGCGCGCCGGCCAGCTCCCGGTAGCGATCGGCCGGCAGCATCCACCCCCGGTACCACGCCGCCCCGAACCCCTCCGGCACCCCGGCCACCGCCTGCACGGCCCGGCCCGCCGCCGCCGCGTCGTGGTCGATCAGCGCCGGCACGCCGCCCAGCTCCCGTACGGCTGCCGCCTGGGCGGCGAAATGCGGATCGACCCGGCGCGGACGGAGCGGATCTGCGCAGAACAGGAAACCGGCGGTCATGATCGGCAGGATAACGCCGCAGCATCCGCTTATAGGCTGTCAAAGATCAATCAGTCCGCTTCCCGTTAGGCAGCCATGCTCGATCCACGACTTCAGCCCGTCCCGCCGTACTCCGCCCTGATCTTCGACTGCGACGGCACCCTCGTCGACAGCGGCCCGGCGAACGAGAAAGCCTGGCGGCAGGCACTGGCCGACTGGGGCATCGAACTGGACACCGCCTGGTACCGCGAGCGGACCGGCCTGTCGGCGGATCTGCTGCTCGCCGAGCTGGAGGCGCTGACCGGGGAGCCGCTGGACCGGGCGGCGGTGCGGGCGGCCATGCTGGACGCCTTCGGCTGGCTGGTCGACACCGTGCTGCCGCAGGCCCCGGTGGTCGCGATCGCGCGGGCGAACCACGGCCGGGTGCCGCTGGCGGTCGCCTCCGGCGGGACGCGGGCGGCGGTGGAGGCGAGCCTGCGGGCGGCCGGCGTGCAGGAGCTCTTCCCGATCGTGGTGACCAAGGACGACGTGGCACGCGGCAAACCGGCGCCGGACGTCTACCTGCTGGCCGCCGAGCGGCTCGGGACGCGTCCCGGGGAGTGCGTGGCGTACGAGGACACCGACGAGGGGATGACCGCGGCGCTCGCGGCCGGGATGCGGGTCATCGACGTGCGCCCCTCGCTGGCGTCGGGCTCGCCCGCCTGAGCCCGGAACGGCCCGCGCCCGGATGAGCGCCGAACCCGAGAGCAACGGCCACTACCACATGTGAAGATCGCCTCGCTAGCCCTGCCCATAACTTCTCCGCCGAAACTCACCACAGGCCGTACTGTGTAGTCGTATGGTTACACATTGTCGCGCCATCGATGGTGCTACATGGCAATCGGACCATTATGCGGGGAAGCAATGCCATACGTTCCCACGGTGCGCGGGCGGCGTCTCGCGCATGAACTGCGGCGCATCAGGGAGCAGTGCGGCCTCAGCGGCGAGCAGGCTGCGAACCTGCTCGGCTGGGACCAGTCGAAGATCAGTCGCATGGAGACCGCGCGTATGCGCATCACCTCGCGCGAGGTGATGGAGCTGTGCGACGCCTACTCCGTGGACGGCGACGCCCGTACCGCACTGGTCCAGATCGCGCGCGAAGCACGTCGGCAGGGCTGGTGGCATCCCTACCGCGACGTGCTGAAGACGGGTTTCAGCCAATACCTCAACTTCGAGGCGGAGGCGACGACCTACCGCAGCTATGAGACGCAGGTGATCCCGGGGCTGTTCCAGACCGGCGACTACGCCCGGGCCGTGCTGCGCGCCACCCGGCCGCGCACGGGCGAGGAAGTGGAGCGTGCCACGCACGTACGGCTGGCCCGCCAGTCGCGGGTCGTCTCGGGGGACGACCGGCTCGACGTGTGGCAGATCATCGAGGAGGGGGCGCTCCATCGCCGGGTGGGCGACTCGAACACGATGCGGCAGCAGTTCAAGCACCTGATCGCGATGAGCGAGCTGGCGAACGTCTCGTTGCAGGTCCTGCCGTTCGGCGTGGGCGTGCATCGGGCGATCGACGGCCCGTTCGTGCTGCTCACGTTCGACGGCTATCCGGACGTGCTCTACCTGGAGCATCTCATGGGCTGCATCTACCTGGAGGACTCGGCTCAGACGACGGCCGGAGGGGTGGTCTTCGACCATCTGCGGGCGGCCGCGCTGAACGTCTCCGAGTCCAGGAACCTGATTCACGACATGGCAGGTCGTATCACCTGATCATGTGAAGGGGCGGCGATGACAGCCGAATTAACCCACGCCTGCTGGCGTAGGAGTTCTCACAGCGGCGACGCCGGCAATTGCGTCGAGGTCGCGGAGGCCGATGGCGTCATCGGTGTGCGGGACTCCAAAATGCCGGGGGGCGAGATACTGACGTTCGGGACGGCGGCGTGGGGCGCCTTCCTCCAAGCGGCCAAGGACGGTGAGTTCGACCCGTCCGGCTGACCTCCGGACCGACCGCCACACGTCACCGTCACGTCACCGCCGGCCGTCCTCTTCCGGGCCGGAGCCGACGCTCCTTCGCCGAGCTACTCGTGGGGTCAGCGAGGCATCTAGGCCGAATTGTCCCTAATCGCTAGGCTCGCACCAGAGCTATGTTCTCCTTCTCAGGCGGAGGTCTGCCATGACGGTCGTCCACGGCCACTGCGATCCGCGGTTCGCCCCGGTACGCGAGGTGTTCGAGAAGCACTTCGCCCGAGGCGTGGAGTTCGGCGCGGCCTTCGCGGTCAGCCACGAGGGCCGCACAGTGGTGGATCTGTGGGGTGGCGTGGCCGACCGGCACACCGGGCGGCCGTGGGAACGTGACACTCCCGCCCTGGCCTACTCGTGCACCAAGGCGGTCACGGCCACCGCGTTGCTGCTGCTCGCCGAGCGCGGGCTGGTGGACGTGACCGCGCCGGTGGCGGCCTACTGGCCGGAGTTCGCCGCGGCGGGCAAGGCGGAGGTCACCGTGGAGCACCTGCTCACCCACCAGGCGGGCCTGCCCGCGCTGGAGGAGGCCGTGCCGGTGGAGGAGTTCGAGGACCAGCCGGCCATCGCGGACCGGCTGGCCCGCCAGGCGCCGATCTGGGAACCCGGCACCGCGCACGGCTACCACGCCATCACCTACGGCTTCCTGGTCGGCGAGGTGATCCGGCGGGTCTCCGGCAAGACGGTGGGCGAGGTCGTCGCGGCCGAGATAGCGGGGCCGCACGACCTGGAACTCTGGCTCGGCGCCCCCGGCGACGTGGCCGCCCGAGCCGCCCACCTGTCCGCCGGCGACCGTGCCGCCGCGTCGGACCCCGGCCCCAACTCAGGCCCCGACTCCGACTCCGGCCCCGGCTCCGGCTCCACCGGGGAACCGGCCGCGGCGTCGGCCGGGGCGAACGTGGCGGTGGCGGGCGCCGGGGGTGACCTGATGGCCGCGATGGCCGCCGCTGCGGCCGATCGTGACAGCCTGATGAACCGGGCGCTCGGCAACCCGCCGATGAGCAGGCTCAAGGGCGGCGCCAACCATCCGGTGATCCTGCGGGCGGGCTGGCCCGCGCTCGGCGCCGTCACCACGGCCCGCGGCCTGGCCGGCTTCTACCGTGAGCTCGTCGCGGGCCGGATCGTCACGCCGGAGACCCTGCGCGACGCGACCCGGCTCCGGGTGAGCGGGCCGGACCGGGTGCTGATCGTGGACAGCGCCTTCGGCCTGGGGTACATGCGCCCGGCCCTGACCTTCATGACCCCGCAGAGGGGGGCGCGGACCGCCTTCGGCCACACCGGGATGGGCGGCTTCCTCGGCCTCGGCGACGTCGAACACGGTCTCGGCCTGGGCTACGTGATGAACCGGATGTCCAGCACCGCCTCCGGCGGCCTGCGCGCCTACCACCTCGCCCAGGCGGTCTACGACTCCCTGTGACCTCTCCCCTCACCTCGGGCGCCGGCCGTCACACACAGCGATATCCAACCGACTAAGCGCGAAATATCCGCATTCGTGACAACCGGTACGGGGGGTGAGACCGTCGATGAGTTGACGGCACTCATGGGGGCGGGATGGTACCTGGATACCGCGAAGTTCGTCAGCTCGGCACGGGAGGCGCGGGCCGCGTGGTCCTCGCGACGTACACGGCCACGGGGGCCTATGTGGCGATCAGGTTCCTGCGGCCCATGTTGTGGGCCGATCCGGAGTTCCTCGCCAGGTTCCGCGGCGAGGCGCACCACCTGGTCGAGCTGGAGAACCCGCACGTCGTGCGATTACACGAGTACGTCGAGACGCCGACCAGCGCGGCGCTCGTCACGGAGCTGGTCGACGGGGTGTCGCTGCGCGTCATCCTGACCGAGCACCGCACGATGAGCCCCGAGGCGGCGCTGACGCTGTTCAAGGGCGCGCTGCTGGGGCTGTCGGCGGCGCACGACACCGGGGTGGCGCACCGGGCGGTCAAGCCGGAGAACGTCTACGTCCAGGCGGACGGCACTTCCAAGATCGCGGACTTCGGCCTGGCCATGCCGGGCGGGCCGCCGCCGTACCCGATGCCGTCCGGCGGGGCCGGGCTGGGCGAGCGGGCGGCCGACCTGTACATGGCGACGTGCGTCTTCGTGGAGTGCCTCACCGGCCGCCCGCCACGCGAGGAGGACCCGGCGGGGAACGTGCCAAGCTCGGTGCGCGCCCTGGTCGCCGCCGGCCTGGCCGTCCCGCCCGCCGCCGGACCGCCGCGCCCGCTGGACGGGCGGGCGTTCGTGGAGGACCTGGAGGAGGCGGCGCGGGCGGCGTACGGGCCCGCGTGGGAGAAGCGCGGGCGGCGGCACCTCGCGGAGCTGGCCACCATGCTCGCGCTGCGCTTCCCGCTGGCCAACGCCGCGCCGGGCGCCCGCGCCTCGGCCGCCGCGTCCCGCCGCGGCCAGGCTTCCCGGGCGCACCCCAGGATCGAGCCCGTCCCGGAGTCCGGATCCTCCTCCGGGCCGGGTGCGGCTGCCGGCACGGGGCCGGGCGAGAGGTCCGCCGCGGGGAGGTGGGCCCGCCGGGTGGGCGGGGCGCGTCGGCTGCCGCGGACGCGGGCGCCGTACCGGCCGAAGCCGCGCTTCGCGATCATGGCGACGCTGGCGGCGGTCGCGGCCACCGCGGTGCTGCTGTCCGCCGACCGCGGTCCCTCGGACGGCGTGCCGGACACCTTCCTCGCGCCTCCGCCGCGCGAACCCCACGACGGCGACCCGGCCCTGCCCACGGGCGGCGACGCCGGAGAGGAGCCCGGCGAGCGGACGGCGCCGGCCCCCGAGGCCACCACCGCCGCTCCCCAGCGGCCGACGGACACCCCGCGTCCCACCTCCGGAGCGGCCTCGCCCGCGCCCACCGGCGGCCGGCCCGCCGGGGCCGCGCAGGGGGTGAGCGCGCTGAGCATCGCCTCCTTCGACGGCGGCAAGGGGACGATCAACCTGCGCGCCGGGGCGGCCACCAGGGTGACCGTGACGGCGCGGTTCGCCGAGGGGCCGGCCCCGGACCGGCTGGTGGAGGCGCCCGCGCAGACCTTCACGCTGTCCGGTTCCAGCGCCTACGCCCCGGTGGTGGCACACGCGTACGCCGCGCCGCCGTGCGGGACGACCCTCTACCGGCGGCTCACCGTGACCACGTCGCCGGGCGGCGGCACCGCGTCCAGGACCACGACGGTCGCGGGCGTGCCGTGTTCCGCGCCCGCCGTGCGCGACGTGCGGGTGGTCGCGTGGAACGGCTCGGCGGGCACGGTCCGGGTGACGGTGGACGGCACCGGCCCGGTACGGCTGAGCGTGTCCTACACCCGGCGCGACGACGACGGCCTGGCCAGGACCAGGGACACCGAGACCCGGACGCTCAAGGGCAGCAGGACCTACACCGTCGCGCTGGCCGGTGAGCCCGGCGCGGTCGCCTGCGGCAGGCGGGCACATCTCGGCGTCGTGGTGACCACCAGCCGGGCCGCCGCGAACGGCCCCCAGGTGAGCGAGGCCGTGCTGGACGGTCCCGCCTGCCCGCGCCCCACCCCCGGTGAGCCGGACGAGACGAGCGAGACCGGCGGCGGCGAGACCCCGCCACCGGACGAGCCGCCAGGGACCGCGGACGCACTGCAGACCAAGGAGACCCCGCAGACCGGGGACGCGCCCCGGACCTGGGACGCGCCCCGGACCGCCGAGGCGCCGAGGTCCGGGGAGGCGGGCGACCCCGAGGACGGGGCCGGGCCGGTGGGCGATCTGCCTGCGGTCGCGGAGCCGCCGGCGGACGACGGGCTCCTGTGAGACGAGCAAGCGTTCGCCAGCTTGACGGGCGACCGCCTCCTGGCCGCTTCGGCGAGTCGCGGAACGCCGTCGAACAGGGACCTCCTGCCCCTGCCCGCGCCCTCCTCGCCTCCCTCCGCTCGTCGGCCGAACCGGCCTCGGCCGCCGGTCGCGACCGTCCCGCTCCTGCTACTCGCCGGTCTTCCAGGCGGACGGGACGATGAACAGGCCGGTGGCCTCGACCAGCGGCGTGCCGTCCGGCAGGGCGATGCCGCCGTCCACCCAGGTCTTGCGGCCCTCCGACCTGGTCACGGCGGCCCTGCCGACCACCGGCCTGCCGAGCGGCACCGGGCGCACGTACCGGATCGAGAGGGTGCCGGTGACGCCGCGGAACCCGGCCATCGCCGCCGCCTGCCCGAGCAGGTGGTCCAGGATCATCGCGCTCACCCCGCCGTGCACGTAGGACGGCGGCCCTTCGTGGACGGCGCGGAAGCACAGGTCGGCCCGGACCCCGCCGGCCGGATCCGGCTCGACGACCAGGGGCAGCGCGTGCGGGTTGTACTCGCCGGTGACCGCGTTGACCAGGTGCCGGAAGGTGCCGTCGGGGGCGAGCTCGAAGGGGCGCGGCCCGTCGAACCTGATCGCGTTCAGCCGCTCGGTGAGTGCTGCGACCTCCGCGGCGACGGCGGCGAGTTCGGCCTCGGGCACGTCGGTGAGCGCGACCGCGTCAATGAGCTCGCGGGTCCGCTCGGCGAGGGTGACGTGCGCGGAGGCCGTCGAGGAGGGCTGGGCGGTGCCGGCTCCGAAGTCCTCGGCGTCGGCGAGATCGAGCGACATGCCGACCATGCTAGAAGCACGTTCTGCTACGTGGCGCCGGAGTCCGCCGAGTGAGACCCCGCCAGGGCCGCATCCACCGATCCCCCCAAACACCGTAAGGTAGATTTTTTACGTTATACCGGTATAAAGGTGGATAAAGCGGAACATGCTCTGACCAGGGCTTTTGTCGGCGCAGGGTGCAGAGATTTCCCTTGGGTGCCCCTTTGGACCCGCTTGACCTGCGCTTTTGTCCGAGTAGTCTCGCTCGTCACCAGAGACCTACGGCACCGCCCGTACGCGATCGAGCTCCCCGGAGTCAGCGCGTGCACCCGTGCCATCGAACGAACCGACCACCGGTAGCCCGGTCGCGAGGCGGCGCGACCCCCGAGGGCTTCGGGCGGGTCCCCCGGACGTCTATGAGCCCAGAGATCGAAAAGTTCATCAAGCTTCTCGAAAAGGACCTCGGTTACGCGGAGAAGAGCGGCGGATACACCAAGTTCGGCGCCTGGTACAACAACGTCGAGCACGACTCCGACTACTCCAACCAGCCCTGGTGCGACATGTTCATCTCCTGGGCGGCCGACAAGCTCGGCTACCAGGACTGGATCGGCCAGTTCTCCTACACCGTCGCGCACGCCCAGTGGTTCCAGGAGCACGACGCCTGGGGTACGACCCCCGAGCCGGGCGCGCTCGTGTTCTACGACTGGAGCGGCGGCAAGAGCGTCGAGGGCATCGACCACGTCGGCGTCGTGACCAAGGTCGACGGCGACAAGATCCACACGATCGAGGGCAACATCGACGGCGGCGTCGCCGCCCGCAAGGTCCGCGACCAGAACTTCGTGGTCGGCTACGGCTACCCCGAGAAGATCAAGGAACGCCTGGACCGCAAACAGGAACTCCTCAACGCCACCAAAACCCCCTCCACCACCACGGCACCCCCCACCCCCTCCCCCGGCACCCCCGCCCCCGCCGTACCAGCCCCCGCGGCTTCCCAGGCGTCCACCACCACGACCCCGGCCACCGCCGCGTTCTCCCCCGCCGCCGCCTCCACCTCCGGCAACGACTCCACCCTTCGCACCAGCACCGCCGCGAGCACCACAACGGCCCCCGCTGTAAGCACCGTCGCCCCCTCCGGCACCAGCACGAACGCCGCCACCTCCTCCCCGGCGACCGTCACGAGCCTCGCCGCCGCCTACAACTCCCCCGTCACGAGCGCCGCCGCCCCCTACAACTCGCCCGTCACGAGCATCGCAACCCCCGGTGGCTCGTCCGTCACGCCCCGGTCGGGTAGCGACAGCGGCGGGGTCGCGCCGCACGACACCGTGGCGCTGGCCGGCGTCCCGGTTTCCGCCGTGTTCCCGATGTACGACGGCGTGCCCACGCTAGGCAGCCCGGCCGTCATCGCCCCAGCCCTGCTCGCCGCCATGGCGGTCGTGGCCCACGCCAGAACCCGCCAGCTCCGGGGCCGTCTCGTGACGTCCCTCACCTCGGGCGCCGGAAAACCACCGGCAACGTACGGGAACAGGGCGTCCGCGACCATCTCACCGGCAACCACATCCCAGAGGGCCGGGGAACAGGAGACATCCCAGGCACTGTCCCAGGCGCTCTCTCCGGCGACGGGCCAGGCGACATCCCAGGCGACGGGCCCGCGTACGGCAGGCCCGGCCGAGCGCCGGCCCGGCAGGCTACGCCGTACGGCGGGCAAGCGCCGCGCCAGGCGCCGCCGCACCCCCGTCACCACGGTCACGACGACAACGGAACCGACACCCGCCACCACGACGGCACTAAAGCCCCCCACAACGGACCCCACGGCCACCCACACCGCAACCACCCCGTCCACGACGCACAACCCCGGCACGCCCGCCCACCTCACGTCGACAGCCGTCACGACCACGGCCACCGCCCCCGACTCCAGGCCGACGACCACCACAGACCCGACAACCACCACCGACCCGGCGATCACCACGGAACCGGCGACCACCACCGAGGCGGCGGCCCTCCCCTACCGAGGCCGCAGACGCAAGGACCGCCTGATCGAGGAGATCAGCACGTTCACGCCCGGCGATACCCCACGCGGCCGACGCCGTCTCGCCGAACCAGGCGCCCCCTCCCAGGAGCAGCCCACCGACCACACCTCCTGGTTCGCTCCCGCCTCACCCCCGAAGGCACCACAAGACAAGCACGACGCCCCCCACGGCCCGGAACAGTCCGGTGACCCCGGCAGGACCGCCACACCCCACGGCCGCCACCGCCGGAGGTGAACGGGCAAACCGGCGATGCCCACGCAGCACCCGGCCCCTTTCACACCGGCGCAGGCGACCGCTCAGACGGCGGGTTCGCGGCCGGTGGGCAGATCCTGGCGGCCGGAGACGAGGTCGGGCGCGGTGCGGGCGGCGGGGAGAGGGGCGGGTGGCCGGGTGCGCGGGCCGGAGGCGAGGAGGGTGTCCCTGAGGCGGGCGCGGTGCAGGGCCGTGTCCCCGTAGGCGGCGGACAACGACCACACGCGGGCGAGCCACAGCCGCAGGTCGGGATCCGCGGCGTACCCGATGGCCCCGTGCACCCGCAACGCCGTACGGGCCGCGCGCCCGGCGGCCTCGCCCGCCGCGGCCTTGGCGGCGCTCACCTCGCGGTCGGCGCCGGGCAGCCCCTCGTCCACCGCCAGCGCCGCCCGGTGCACCAGCGGCGTGGCGAACTCCACGGCCACGGCCACGTCGCCGAGCTGATGCATGACGCCCTTCCACGTAGCGTGATCCGGTCGTAAGGGGGCCGGGTAGGCGACGGAGGTGTCCGCCCATGCCGGTCTGCCCGCGTGGGCGGCGGTGAGGTCGAGCAGGCGGCGGGCGGTGCCGACGAGTTGGGCGGCGGTGGCGACCGTGACCCTGCGCAGAGCCGTGACCGGGTCGGCGCCGGGGCCGACCGGCCGGGCGGCGGCGGGCTCGAAGGCGGCGGTGAACAGCCGGCGCACCGGATCCATCCCGGCCTGGTGGACGAGCCGCACGTCGGCCGCGTCCAGCACGTAAGGACGGGTGCCCGCGTCGAGTACGAGCACGTCGGCCAGGTCGGCGTCGGGGACGTAGACCTGGCCGCCCAGCCGCAGGCTCACGCACGTCGTACCGGCCGCCAGCCCGACGAGCAGGCCGGGCTCACCGGCGAGCAGCGCGGGCGCGGCGGCCATCGTCTCGGCGACCGGCCCCGGCATGGCCGCCCACCCGGTCTCCTCCAGCGCGAGGACGGCACCCGCGAGCCCCATCCCCCGGCCCCCGTACTCGACCGGGACGAGCAGGCCGAAGAAGCCTGCCCCGGCGAGCTGCGCCCAGCCGGGGCGGCGGTCCCGCCCGGTGCGCGCGGCGCGCGGCGGGCAGTGGACACGGAGGATGTCGCGCACGGCGGCGGCGAGCGCGAGCTGGTCGTCGGTGAAGGCGGAGTTCACGTGCACCCCTTGGCGTTCATGGCATCACCCGGCCGTTCAACGTGGGAGTCGGGGCCCGCGTTCCGGGTACGGCAGGCGGAGGGAGGACCGGCCCGCGCCGGGATCCGTCAGCACAAACTAGCGCATGCTTGTCCCCTGGCCACGGCCCCGGACACGACCGTGGCTCCGCGGTGAGCGTCCGCCCCCGCCGCCCCCGGCACGGACCGTCTCGCCTCAGCCGACAGCCGTCCGCCGACGGACGCGCAACCCGCCGTTCCCGAGAGCCGTCACCCCCCGTCGCCCGGCACGCTCCTACCCAGCGACACCGCCCCCCGACGCTCAAGCACCCGGCACCCCACGCCCACTGCCGAAACGCCCCGCGAACCCACACCCCGTACCGAGACGCCCCGCGAACCCACTGGTGTTCACGGGGTGGCCGGTGCGCCGGTGGTCGCGCCCGCGGTGGCGCCGGTCGTGGTGCCGGTGGTGGCCTCCGGGAGTGTTTCGGGGGGTTCCTCGCTGACGTCGTCGCCGTTCTGGCCGGGGCTGGGTTCCCTGCCGGGGATGGGGAGGGTGGTGCCTTCGACGGCCACGGTGATCGTGACGGTGGTGCCGCGGGTGCCGCAGGCGCCGGGGGCGGGGTCCTGGCCGATCACGGAGCCGAACCGGTCGGCGGTGTCGACGATCCGCGCCTGGACGCGTACGGCGAGCCCGGCGGCGCGCAGGCTTCGCCGAGCCTCCGCCTGGCCGGCGCCGACCACCGGCGGCACCGGCGTGCCGCGCTGGGCGACGGTCAGGGAGACCGGGGCGCCGCCCGGCACCCGCTGCCCGGCGGCGGGGTCGCTGGCGACCACCTGACCGGTTTCGGCGTCCGTGGCGCATACCCTGCTCAGTTGGCCGACGCTCAGACCTGCGCCGGTCAGCGCCGATTCGGCCGCCGAGCGCCGCAGTCCGGCCACCTCGGGCACCTTCAGGCCGGCCGACACCTCAAGGCTCACCTTGGAACCCTTCGTCACCCGGTCGCCCGGGGCCGGGAGGGCGGCGAGCACGCGGCCGATCTTCTCGGGCGAGTCGACCGCGTCGGCGTCGCCCAGGACCAGCCCGGCGCGCTTGATGGCGCGTTCGGCCGTGGCACGGTCCATCCCGATCAGCTCGGGCACCTGTACGGTCACGACCGCGGCTGACCGGGGCGGGGCGGGCTGCTGGGCTATGGGCTGCGGTTCCTCCTCCGGGACCCGGGTCTCGTCCGCCTGGGAGGGGGTGAGGTCGGGTTCGAGGGGCGCGCTCGTCGCGGGCGGCTGCCGTACGGCCTGCTCGTCCACCTCCCGCCGGTCCGCCGAGGTGAGCGCAGGCACGAGTACGGCCACCAGGACGGCCGCGCTGACCAACAGCGACCCGGAGACCGCCACGCCTGCCCTGGTCGCGGCCCGGCCGGGATGCGTCCGCCCCGCCTCCTCCTCCGCGACGCCCCTCGACCGCCCCGTCCGCTCCCCGGAGGACCACGGCCCCTCGGAGGGCCACGAACCTTCGGACGCCCCCTGCGTCCCGCCGCCCGACGACAACGCGGAAGAGCCTGACGACCACTCGGAAGGGCCCGACTGCTCGCGGGAGGACACGCCCCCCTGCGACCACCCCGGATGACCGGCAGGCTCATCGGCGCCCGTCCATACCGGTCCCTCACCCGAAGTCGCGGAGCCGGACCGCCAGGCCGAGGGCTCCGGCACCGGGTACGGCTCGGAAGCCGGGTACGGCTCAGGCACCGGGTACGGCGGGAAGGAGCGCTCCGGCCCGGAGGCGTTGAGCGGAGCCACCGGCGGGACGGAGTGCCCAGGCCAGGACGCGGAGACCGGAGAAGAGGAGACCGGCGGCGAGGACCCTTCCGGCCCGGACGCGGCAGCCGATCCCGGCGGCGGGAAGGAGCCTTCCGGCCTCGACGAGGACACCGGAGCCACCGGCGGGGTGGAGTGTCCGGGCCAGGACGAGGCCGCGGGTGAGGAGACCGGGGAAAAGGAGGCGGAGGAGGAGACCGGGGGCGAGGAGGGCTCCGGCCTGGACCAGGAGGGCGGCGGAACGAGAAGGCTCGCCACAGCGGGCGGCACAACGCCCACAGGAGGGACGGCACCCGCAGAAGGAACAACGCCCACAGAAGGAACAGCATCCGCAGAAGGAACAACACCCACAGGAGATACAAAGCCCACAGGAGGGACGGCACCCGCAGAAGGGATGGTGTCCGCGGGAGGGGCGACATCTCTCGGAGGCGCGGCGTCCGGGGGAAGCGGGAGGGGGGTGCCCGGTGGGGAGGCGCTGAGGAGGTGGAGGAGGAGGTCTCGGCTGGTGGGGCGGGCGGAGGGGGCTTTGGCGAGGCAGGATTCCACGAGGTCGCGCAGGCGTCCGCCGATCCGGGCGGTGTCGGGGCGGGCGGTGAGGATGCGGTGCAGGACGGCGGGGATCGAGTCCTGGCCGAACGGCGCGTGGCCGCTGGCGGCGAAGCACATCGTGGCGCCCCAGGCGAAGACGTCGGCGGCCGGGGTGATCTCCGAGGCGCTGACCTGTTCCGGGGCCATGTAGGCGGGGGTGCCGGCGCCGCGCCCGCTGAGCGTGGCGGCGGCGTCGAGCGCGCGGGCCAGCCCGAAGTCGATGACCCGGGGGCCGTCCGGTCCGAGGAGCACGTTGTGCGGCTTGAAGTCGCGGTGCACGATCCCGGCCTGGTGGATCGCGGCGAGCGCGGTGGCGGTGCTGATCGCCAGCCGTTCCAGCGCGCCGCCGGAACGCGGGCCGGCCAGCGCGACCTCCTGGTGCAGCGACGGCCCGTCGACGTACTCGCTGACGATGTAGGGCTGCCCCTCGGCCACCCCTGCGCCGATCACCTGGGCGGTGCAGAACCTCGCGACCTGTTTGGCGAGCTCCACCTCCCGCAGGAAGTCGGCGGCGTCGTCCCCCACGCTCTGGTGCAGCAGCTTGACCGCATAGTGGTCCGCTCCCGCCCGCGGATGGAACGCGAGATAGACCACTCCCTGCCCGCCCGCGCCGAGGCGCCCCACGAGCTCGTACTCACCGAGCCGTGCGGGATCCCCCAGTTTGAGCGGCTGCGCCTGCGGCACAAGCAGCCTCCCCTCGCCGCCACTCATTCCGTCCACTCCACTCAAGGGGAGCGAAACCCGTGCGTCAACGGACAGCGGCCGTATCTAGCCATGCGCGTGACAGTGATGTGCTCCCCGGGACAGCCATCTCGGCCACCGGGGGAAGTAACGCCCCGCGGGAGCGGGCACGCGGCGGCGGCCCGGTCATGCGAACCGGCCGTTCTCCCGACGCTCTCCCATGCCGGGAGCCGATAGCCTTTCGGGGTGTTGGATGTGATCACGGGGACTCGGTATGTGGTGCCGCTCCGGGAGGGCGGTTCGCTGCCGGGGGTCGTCGAGGCCGAGGATCTCGGTACGTATGCGGTGAAGTTCCGGGGGGCCGGGCAGGGTGTGCGGGTGCTGGTCGCGGAGATCATCTGCGCGGAGCTGGCCCGCGGGCTCGGCTTCCGCACGCCCGACCTGAAGATCATCGACATCGACCCCCAGCTCGGCGCCCGGGAACCGGACGAGGAGATCCAGGACCTGCTCAAGGCCAGCGAGGGGCACAACCTGGCGGTGGACTTCCTGCCGGGGGCGCTGGGGTTCGAGCCGCTGGCGATGACCCCGGATCCCGGCCTGGCCTCCCGGCTGCTCTGGTTCGACGCGCTGATCCACAACGTGGATCGGAGCTGGCGCAACCCCAACCTGCTCGTCTGGCACGGCGACATCTGGCTCATCGACCACGGCGCGGCGCTCTGGTTCCACCACAACTGGCGCACGGCCGACCCGCAGCGGCCCTTCGACGGCGGCGACCACGTGCTCGCGCCGTTCGCCACCGAGCTGCCCGAGGCGGATGCCGAGCTGTCCGGCCGGATCACCCGGGAACTGCTGGAGAAGGCGACCGCCGAGGTGCCCGACGAGTGGCTGGCCGGCGAGTCCGGCTTCGGCTCGCCGGCCGCGGTCCGCGAGGCGTATGTCGAACACCTGCTGGCCCGCGCGCACGGTCCGCGCGGGTGGCTGCCCGATCCCACCGCGCCGCGCCGTACGGGCGGCCCCGGCGTGCCGTTCTGGAAGGAATCCCGGTGAAGGCGGTCTACGAGTACGCGGTGATCCGGGTCATCCCGAGGATCGAGCGCGGCGAGCTGATCAACGCGGGCGTGATCGTCTACTGCCAGCCGCGCGACTTCCTGTGCGCGAAGGTCGAGCTGGACGCCGTACGGCTGCGCGCCCTCGACCCGCACGCGGACACCGAGGCGGTGCGCCGGTCGCTGGAGGCGTACACGAAGGCGTGCGAGGGGAGCCTCGGCCCGCTGGCGGAGGAGTCGCCGGGTGAGCGGTTCCGCTGGCTGACCGCGCCGCGCAGCACCATCGTGCAGAGCGGTCCGGTCCACGCCGGCCTGACCGCCGACCCGGAGGCCGAGCTCGGCAGGCTGTTCGCCCAGTTGGTCAGGACCGCCCGCCTCTGAGCCCGCCGGTCAGAACAGGACGGATGTGAACGTGCCGACCTGTTCGAAGCCGACCTTCGTGTAGACCGCGCGGGCGGGGGCGTTGAAGTCGTTGACGTAGAGGCTGACGACCGGGGCGAAGCAGTCCAGGGCGGCGGCGACGACGGCGGCCATGCCCGCGGTGGCGTGGCCCTCGCCGCGGCGGTCGGGGTGCACCCAGACGCCCTGGATCTGGCAGGCCTGCGGGGTGACCGCGCCGATCTCGGCCTTGAAGACCACCTGCCGGCCGTCGATCCGCGCGTACGAGCGGCCGATCCGGATCAGCTCGGCCACCCGGGTCCGGTAGAGCGCGCCGCCGTCGCCGGTGTCCGGTGAGACGCCGACCTCCTCGGTGAACATCGCCACGCACGCGGGGAGCACGATCTCGAACTCCTCGCTGCGGACCCGCCGGACCAGCGGATCGGGGGTCACCAGCGGCCGGGAGGAGATCGTCATGACCGGCTGCGCCCAGCGGATCGCGCGGGCCGGCCCCCAGTGCGGCTCAAGGAGGCGCCACAGCTCGGTCACGGCGTCCGCGGGGCCGACGATGGACGAGCAACGCCGGCCCTGTCTGCGCGCCCTGTCGGCGAACGCGTGCACGGCCTCGGTGCCCGCGTTCACGGGCACCAGGTTCGCCCCGGCATAACACAGAGAGGTGAGCGCCCCGCGTGATCCGAACCCCCACATCTGCCCGCCGAGCCTGGCGGGGTGCAGCCCTACGGACCGGACACGGGAGGCGACGAAGACGTTGGCGACAGGATCGGCGTCGAGGAGGGCGAGCACCTCTTCGCGGTCGTTGTCGTCCAGCACGCGCGACGCCGTTGTGCGCAGCATCACGCGCCAAGCGTACGCGACCTCCCCGAATTTAGCAGGAACCGACGCAGACCCCCGCTTCATCACCGCACGCGGAAACTCCCCCGGAAAGCGGCCGTCAGCGACCGCCCGCCTGTGCCGCCGCCGGCCGCGGCGCCGGGACCCCGGGGCACTTCAGGTCCGGCAGCGTCCCCGACGTGCGGGCCCGCCCGCCGGGCAGGCTGCCGTCACGCAGGTACTGCACGAGGTGCCGGTCCACGCAGGTGTTCCCGCCGAGCGAGACGCCGTGGTTGCCGCCGGGCTCGGTGACCAGCCGCGCGCTCGGCAGCACCCGCCGCATGCGCAGCGCCCCCGCGTACGGCGTGGCGGCGTCGCGCTCGGACTGGAGCATGAGGATGGGCGGCAGCTTGGGGGACGACTTGATCGGCACCGGCGTGCCGCCGCGCTCCGGCCAGAAGGCGCACGGGGCGTTGTACCAGGCGTTCGGCCAGGTGAGGAAGCGGGAGCTGCGGTGCGAGGCGGTCATGTCGGCGTGCCAGCGCCGCCAGTCGCGCGGCCAGGGGGCGTCGCGGCACTGCACGCTCAGGTAGACGGCGTAGTTGTTCTCGTCCTCCGCGTCGTTCTCGCCGTGCTGGCGGAAGGCGGCGACCAGGCCGCGGGTCTCCCCTCTGCGCGCGTACCCGGAGAACGCCTCGGCGAGCTGCGGCCACACGGTGGCGGTGTATCCGGCGATCATGAAGGTGTCGTCCAGCTCGCTCGGGCCGACGACGCCGGCCGCGGGACGCCTGCGCACCCGGTCGCGCATCGAGTACCAGGCGAAGCGGACGGCGCGGGCGTCGGCGCCGAGCCGGTAGACGTCGTCGTGCCGGGCCACCCAGGCGAGGAAGTCGGCGTGCCTGCGCTCGAAGGCGTGGTTCTGAGCGATGTTCGACTCGTACCAGCGGCCGGCCGGGTCCACCACGCTGTCCAGGACGAGCCTGCGCACCCGGCTCGGGTACAGCGTGGCGTAGACGGCGCCGAGGTAGGAGCCGTAGGAGTAGCCCAGGTAGCTGATCTTCTCCTCGCCCAGCGCCATGCGGATCACGTCGAGGTCCCGCGCGGAGTTCTCGGTGTTGATGTGCGGGAGCATCCAGGACCACCGGTTGGCGCACGCCTGCGCGTAACCCCTGGCCCTGTTGACGAGCGCGCGCTCCTCCGCCGCGTTCGCCGGGACGGCGTCCAGCCGCGGCGGCTCGTAGTACTTCTTCGCGTCCACGCAGGTCAGCGCGGGCTCGCTGGACCCGACGCCGCGCGGGTCGAAGCCGATCACGTCGTACCGCGCGGCGACCTCGGCCGGGAGGGCGGCGGCGACCTGCGGGCCGAGGTCGAGGCCGGAGGCGCCGGGGCCGCCGGGATTGACGAGCAGCACGCCCAGGTGGTTGTGGTCGCGTGAGGCGGTGCCCCTGACCCGCTTCAGCGCGAGCTGGATCGTCTGGCCGCCCGGCGTGCGGTAGTCGAGGGGCACCCGCACGTTGCCGCATTCGACGCCGCGGGCTTCGCCGCCGGAACCCTCCCCCGGCTTCTTGCCCTCACCGCACGGCCCCCACACGACGGAGGCGCGCGGCGCCGAGGACGGCCGCTCCCCCGGCGCGGCCTCCCCGGCGTACGCCGCCGCGCCGTCTGCCCCGACGGCCAGCAACGACAACCCGCTGACGATCCCGATGACCCTCTTCACTCGGTGACTCCCCCTCTGCTCATAGGACAGAGGCGATGTTCCACCAAGCGAGGATCGCGTCACGAAGAATCAAGGCCACTGATTGCCAACCTGTAATCAACACGTTGCCATCTGTAGCCGTCTGGCGGACGGTCAGCGCACGACGACCTCGGGACCGGAGGCGTCGTCGTCGAAGTCGATCTCGACGCCCATCTCCTCGGCCAGGCGCATGGCCTCCTCGATGAGGGTCTCCACGATCTGGGACTCCGGCACGGTCTTGACGACCTTGCCCTTGACGAAGATCTGCCCCTTGCCGTTGCCGGAGGCGACGCCGAGGTCGGCCTCGCGGGCCTCGCCCGGGCCGTTGACGACGCAGCCCATGACGGCCACCCGCAGCGGCACCTTGAGGCCGTCGAGACCCGCGTGCACCTGCTCGGCCAGCGTGTAGACGTCGACCTGGGCCCGGCCGCACGACGGGCAGGAGACGATCTCCAGGCCGCGCTCGCGCAGGTTGAGCGACTCCAGGATGCCGATGCCGACCTTGACCTCCTCGACCGGCGGGGCGGACAGCGAGACCCTGATCGTGTCGCCGATGCCCTCGGCGAGCAGCGCGCCGAAGGCGACCGCGGACTTGACCGTGCCCTGGAAGGCCGGTCCGGCCTCGGTGACGCCGAGGTGCAGCGGGTAGTCGCACTTCTCGGCGAGCAGCCGGTATGCCTGGATCATGACGACCGGGTCGTGGTGCTTGACGGAGATCTTGATGTCCCGGAAGTCGTGCTCCTCGAACAGCGAGCACTCCCACAGCGCCGACTCGACCAGCGCCTCCGGGGTGGCCTTGCCGTACTTCTGCAGCAGGCGGGGGTCGAGGGAGCCCGCGTTGACGCCGATCCGGATCGGGACGCCGTGGTCGGCCGCGGCCCGCGCGATCTCGCCCACCTTGTCGTCGAACTTCTTGATGTTGCCCGGGTTGACCCGGACCGCCGCGCATCCGGCCTCGATGGCGGCGAACACGTACTTCGGCTGGAAGTGGATGTCCGCGATCACCGGGATCTGCGACTTGCGGGCGATCACCGGCAGCGCGTCGGCGTCGTCCTGGGAGGGCACGGCCACCCGGACGATCTGGCAGCCGGAGGCCGTCAGCTCCGCGATCTGCTGCAACGTGGCGTTGATGTCTGCCGTGACGGTGGTGGTCATGGACTGCACCGTCACCGGAGCGTCGCCGCCCACCGGGACGGAACCGACCATGATCTGACGAGACCTCCTGCGCTCGGCGAGCGGCCGGGAACGCACGGCGGGAATCCCAAGATCAACAGACATCACAACACCTTGCATGTTAGGCGGGCGACCGGACCTCAGCCGCATCTTCCGACCCCACCAGTGTAAGTAGTGGCGGGCGGGCGGCGCCGCCGTTGTCCGCCTGGCCACCGGCCCGCCATGCGTTCGTGCCCTTCCCGCCACAACTTCGCGCAATATGCGCGGTTCGCGGCGGTCAGGCGCCTGCCACGCCGGGGCGGTCAGGCGCCCGTCGCGGCGTGCCGGGCGGTCAGTTCGGCGGCCCGGGCGCGCGCCCAGGCGTCGGCGGCGAGGATCTCCTCCACGCTCTCCGCGGGGGTCGGCGCGTGCTCGGCGACGACGTCGGCGACGGTGTCGACGATGCCGAGGAACGGCAGGCGGCCCGCCCGGAACGCCTCCACGCACACCTCGTTGGCCGCGTTGTACACGGCGGGGGCGGTGCCGCCCGCCGTACCGACCTGGCGGGCGAGCTGCACCGAGGGGAACGCCTCGTCGTCGAGCGGCTCGAAGGTCCAGGAGTGGGCGGTGGTCCAGTCGACGGCGGGCGCGGCGTCCGGCACCCGCTCGGGCCAGCCGAGGGCGAGCGAGATGGGCAGCCGCATGTCGGGCGGGCTGGCCTGGGCGATCACCGACCCGTCCGCGAACTCCACCATGGAGTGGATCACGGACTGCGGGTGCACCACCACGGTGATCCGGTCGAAGCCGATGTCGTAGAGCAGGTGGGCCTCGATGACCTCCAGGCCCTTGTTGACCAGCGTCGCGGAGTTGATCGTGATCACCGGGCCCATCGACCAGGTGGGATGGGCCGCCGCCTGCTCGGGCGTCACGTCCGCGAGGTCGGCCCGCGACCGGCCGCGGAACGGGCCGCCGCTGGCGGTCACGATCAGCCGGCTCACCTCGCGCCCCGGCGGCATGGGCGCGCCGTCCGGGCCGACCGCCCACAGGCACTGGGCCAGCGCGGAGTGCTCGGAGTCGACGGGCAGCAGCATGCCGGGCTTGGCGAGCCGCTTGACCAGCGGCCCACCCATGATCAGGGACTCCTTGTTGGCGAGCGCGAGCACCCTGCCCGCCTCCAGCGCGGCCAGCGTCGAGGCGAGCCCGAGGGCGCCGTCGATGCCGTTGAGCACCACGTCGCACGGCCAGGAGGCCGCCTCCGCGACGCCTTCGGGACCGGCGAGCACCTCGGCCCGCGACCCGAGCGCGGCGAGCGCCTCACGCAGCGCGGGCACCGCCGTGGGGTCGGCCACGGCCACGACCTCGACCCCGAACTCGGCCGCCTGGCGGGCCAGCAGGTCCACCCGCGCCCCTCCCGCCGCCAGCCCGGAGACCCGGAACCTGCCGGGGTTGCGCGCGATCACGTCGAGGGCCTGGGTACCGATCGAGCCGGTAGAGCCCAGCAGGACAACAGAACGTGCGGAGTGTGGGTGCATCGCCCCATTGTCCCCCACAGTCCCGTTGTGCGCAGCCCCGCCGGAGGGACATCCCCAAGCACACAGAAGGCCCGTTTTCCAGCGATCCGAAAAGGTCAGTATGAAAAAAGAGAACTCCTGTGACTATTGATCTCCATGTGGTTTATGCCAGAACTTGCCCATATCTATCTCTGTAAATCTTGAGAAATCGGGATAAGGGGCCTACTACCTTCCGAACCCAGCAATCCGCGTATCGGGAGGTAAATCCATGCACCGCACGGCACGTCTCGTGCCCATCGTCTCGCTCGCCGTGGGAGGCGCCCTGGGAGCGGCCCTGCTCCCCGCCGGGACCGCGTACGGCGCGCAGGCTCCGAAGCCGATCGCGAGGGCGGCGGCGGACAGCGGTCCGGAGCAGCGGACGGTCCGGAAGTACTGGACGCCCGCGAAGATGGAGGCGGCGCGACCGCTCGACCTCCCCGCCCGCAAGACGCCCCGCGCCCGCCTGTCCCCCTCGACCGGCCCCACCGCCTCCCGGGCGCTCCCGCCCACCGGCGCCCCGGTGACCATCCCGCCGACCGCGCCCGGCAAGGCGGCCGGAACGGCCCCCCAGGCCCAGACCCAGCAGCCCCAGGCCCAGAGCCAGCAGCCCCAGGCCCAGAGCCAGGCCCAGAGCCAGAGCCAGGCCCTGGCCGCCGCCAGGGCGACGCCGGGCGCGACGTGGACCAGGGGCGGCGCGGTCGCGAAGACCACCGGCCGGGTCTTCTTCACCTACCAGGGACGCAACGCCTCCTGCTCGGGCAGCGCCGTGACCAGCGCGAACAAGAGCGTGGTGATCACGGCGGGCCACTGCGTGAAGATGGGCGGCGTCTTCCACGGCAACTGGGTCTTCGTCCCCGGGTACGACCGGGGCAGCCGGCCGTACGGCACCTGGGTGGCCACCAGGCTGCTCACCACGCCGCAGTGGAGCGACGACGAGAACGTCGACCACGACCTCGCCGCCGCCGTGGTCGCGCCGCTGGACGGGCGGTCGCTGACCGAGGTGGTCGGCGGCCAGGGCGTCGCCTTCAACCAGGGACGCCGCAGGCAGATGCACTCCTTCGGCTACCCGGCGGCGAGCCCGTACGACGGCTCCCGGCTGACCTACTGCTCGGGACGGGCGTTCGACGACTTCCTGCTGTCCCGCGGGCTCGGCCTGACCTGCGCGATGACCGGCGGCTCCAGCGGCGGCCCGTGGTTCCTCGGGTTCGACGAGTCGACGGGGCTGGGCACGCAGAACTCGGTGAACAGCTTCAAGTACAACTTCGCCCAGGACTGGATGTTCGCCCCCTACTTCGGCCCCGAGGCCAAGGCGGTCTACGACGCCGCCCAGCGTGACGGCGCGACCTGACGTGAAGTAGCGGCACGGACACTTTGCGTAGTCCATACTCGGGTCGTATGACCACGAGCCTCCCCCTGCTTGCGGCCGCGGCGCTCCTCGCCGGTCTGGTGGGCGCCCCCGAGGGCCGGCCCGCCGCCGAGCCCGACGGGCAGCGTCTCGCCCGCGTCTCCGCCCCGCATCCCTCCGTGCAGCGGTCCAAGGCCGGTCCCGTGCGCCACGTCGCCGAGCACCTCACCGGAAGTGTCGCCGGGCACGTCGTCGAGCACCTGGCCGCGGTCAGCAGATCGGAGCAGCGCCGCGTGCGCGCCTACTGGACGCCCCGGCGGATCGCGGCCGCCGTCCCGATCGACCTGTCCGGCGCGTTCGGGCGCACCGGGCACGTGGCCGGTGACATGTCCGATGACACGGCGGGTGAGACGGCGCGCGGCGTCGCCGGGGGCCTCGGCGTGCCCGTGCCGTCCGCGCGGGCGTCGCGCCTCGCCATCGGCGGGCGGGAGCACGCGCGGGCGGAACGGCCCGGCGCGGTCAGCTCGGGCACCCGGTGGAGCGCGGGCGGGGCGGTGACCCGCACCACCGGCCGGGTCTTCCTCACCATGTCCGGCGTCGACTTCGTCTGCTCGGCCAGCACGATCCGCAGCCGCAACCGCGACCTCGTCGTCACCGCCGGCCACTGCCTGAAGGACGGCACCGGCCCGTGGGCCGAGAACTGGACCTTCGTCCCCGGTTACCAGGAGGGCGCTAAGCCCTACGGCACGTTCACCGCGCGCCGGATGTTCGTCGCCAAGCAGTGGTCGGGCAAGGGCGACGACAGCCACGACGTCGGCATGGTGGCGCTCAACACCCACAGGGGCAGGCACGTGGCCGACGTCGTCGGCTTCCAGGAGATCGGCTTCAACGGCCCGCGCGGCCAGCAGACCTACGGCTTCGGCTTCCCCGCCGACCCGCCCTACGACGGCAGGCGGCTCATCTACTGCGCGGGCCGGGTCCGCCAGGACCCCTACGGGGGGACGCAGGACCAGGGCCTGGGCTGTGACATGACGGCGGGGTCCAGCGGCGGCCCGTGGCTGTCCGGCTTCGACGCGGCGGGCGGCCGGGGCACGGTGACGTCGGTGAGCAGCTTCAAGTACGGCAACGACCACCGCACCATGTACGGCCCCTACTTCGGCGCCTCCGCGAAGGAGCTCTACGCCACCGCCGGGCGGGCGTGACCGCGGCGGGGCCCGGGCGGACGGCGGCGAGGTGAGCGGGTTCGGCCGCCTCGCCGCCGGGCCGCGTGGCCGGGCCGGATCAGAGGACCAGGCCGGTGAGGACCATCACCTTCTCGTAGGTGTAGTCGGCCATCGCGGAGCTCAGCCCCTCGCGGCCCGCCCCCGACTCCTTCACGCCGCCGTAGGGCATCTGGTCGGCCCGGTAGGACGGCACGTCGCCGATGATCAGGCCGCCGACCTCCAGCTCGCGGTTGGCGCGGAAGGCGACGTCGAGGGAGCGGGTGAACACCCCGGCCTGGAGCCCGTACCTGGAGTCGTTGACCTCGGCGAACGCCTCGTCCACGCCGGAGACCCTGGACAGCGCCATGACCGGGCCGAAGACCTCCTCGCGGCAGACCTTGGCGTCGCGGGGCACGTCGGCGAGGACGGTCGGCGCGAAGGTCGCGCCGTCACGGGTGCCTCCGGCGAGCACCTTGGCGCCCGCGGCCACCGCCTCGCCCACCCACTGTTCGACCCGCTCCGCGGCCTGCACCGACACCATCGGGCCGACCTGGGTCTTCTCGTCGGCCGGGTCGCCGGTGACCAGGGCGCCGACGGCGGGCAGGAGCCGCTCGACGAAGGCGTCGTAGACCGCGTCCTCGACGATCACCCGCTGCACCGCGATGCAGCTCTGCCCGGCCTGGTAGTTGGAGAAGAGCGCGATCCGCGACGCCGCCCAGTCGAGGTCGGCGTCGGCCAGCACGACCGCCGCCGCGTTGCCGCCGAGCTCCAGGGTGACGTGCTTGCCCGGGATGCGGTCCCTGATCGCGTAGCCGACCGGCGCGGAGCCGGTGAACGACACGACCGGCAGCCGGGGGTCGGCGACGAGGTCGCCTGCGCGGTCGTTGGGCACCGGGAGCACCGAGAACATCCCCTCGGGCAGCGCGGTCTCGGCCAGGATCTCGCCGAGCAGCAGCGACGACAGCGGCGTGGCGGGCGCGGGCTTGACGATCACCGGGGCGCCGACGGCGACGGCCGGGGCCACCTTGTGCGCGACGAGGTTCAGCGGGAAGTTGAAGGGCGTGATCGCGAGCACCGGGCCGTGCGGCACCCGGGACACGTAGGCCAGCCGGCCGGTCGCGGCGGCCTCGGTGTCGAGCCGCTGCACCTCGCCGGAGAACCGCCTGGTCTCCTCGGCGGCGAAGCGGAAGGTGGAGACGGCCCGGTTGACCTCGCCGCGGGACCAGAAGATCGGTTTGCCGTTCTCCTCCGTGATGAGCCGGGCGATCTCGTCGGCCCGCTCGCCGATGCGGCGGGCCACGTGGGCGAGGGCCTCGGCCCGCACGTGGATCGGCAGCGCGGCGGCTTCCCCGGCCACGGCCGCCGCGGCGGCGACGGCCTGCTCGACCTGGCCGGCGGTCGGCACGGAGGCGATCCCGACGACCCTGCCGTCGTGGGAGTTGGTCACGGTCAGCTCGCCGTCACCGGTGGCGGGGCGACCGGCGAGCCAGAAGGGGCGTACGTCCATGGTCCGACGCTATGTCACCGGCGGCCCGGCGGCTTTACTCCAGACCGCACAATCCCCGGTCCTATGCGCACCACCACGGACAAGAATATTTCCCCGCCGTGGGCTGTAACGAAAACAACCCCTTATCCCTATGTTTCTTCATGTAGAGCGGTTTGAACTTTCGCTGCCTTGGTTAAGTCAACGGGTGCGGGTCACGTGCGGGCCCATGATCAGAAGGGCGTGACCTCATGACCTCGTCGGCGCCGCTCGGGCTCCAGGGCGCCTACCTCCTCGGAGAGCGCACCTCGCACGACGAGCTTCGCAAGCGTCTTCTCGACGTCGCGGGGGACCTGCTGCTCACGCATGGCCCCGACAGCCTCACCATGCGCCGCATCGCCACGGAGGCGGGCTGTTCCACGACCGTGATCTACACGATGTTCGGCAGCAAGGAGGGCCTCGCCGAGGCGTTGTACCTGGAGGGCTTCGAGCGGTTCCGCCGCCGGCTGGAGGCCGTGCCGCTGCGCAAGGACCCGCTGGAGTACCTCACGGCGCTCGGCCCGGCCTACCGGGAGGCGTGCCTGGAGGAGCCCGTCTACTACAGCCTGATGTTCGAGAAGGCGATCCCCGGCTTCGAGCCGAGCGAGCGGGCCCGCACCCTGGCCAGGGCGGCGCTGAACATCCTGGACCGGGCGATCGCCGACTGCATCTCCGCCGGCTACATCACGCCGACCCAGCCCCGCAAGATCGCCGACGCGCTCTGGGCCGCCGCCCAGGGGGCCATCAGCCTGGAGCGGGCCGGCCACCTGCGCGGCCCGGCCACCTACGACACGGTCACCACGGCCACCATCTGCGGTTACCTCGTCAACCGGCGCTGATCCCGCGGTTCAGAGCCTGCTGAGGGCGATCCAGAGTTCGGCGCGGGCGGCCGGGTCGTCGAGGTCGCGGCCGAGGAGTTCGGCGACCTTGCGCATCCGGTAGCGGAGGGTGTGCCGGTGCACGCCCAGCCGCTGGGCCGCGGCGTCCCAGTGGCCGTTGCAGGCGAGGTAGGCGCGCAGCGACTCCAGCAGGTCGGCGCGGGAGCCGTACTCGGTGAGCGGGGCCAGCAGGGCGGCGGCGAAGGCGTCCGCGGCGGCCGGGTCGAGCAGGGCGAGCAGGCCCTGGCCGGGCAGGTCGGCGAAGCTCATGACCGGCGTGCCGGCCCGGCGGGCGGCGGCGAGCGCGCGCCGGGCGCGGTCCAGGCCGGCGCTCAGCCCGTCCAGCGGAGCGGGCCCGCCGACGCCGACCGGCCCGTGCCGGGCCACCGCCTCGGCCACCTGGCCGGCGCGCGCGGCCGGGACGACGAAGACCGTCATGCCGTCCAGCGCGGCGGCGAAGACCCCGGCGGCCTCCTCCCGCACCGCCTCCTGGTCCGCCGCGGTGGCGAGGACGGAGACGTCGCCCTCGGGCAGCCGGTCGCCGAGGGCGGCGAGGGCGTGGCAGGCGGCCTCCCGCTGCCCGGCCAGCAGCAGGCGCAGTACGGCGGAGCGCACGCGGCGCTCGGCGGCGGGTTCCTCCGCCTCGCGTTCCAGGGCGAGGGTGAGCAGGGAGCAGGCGACGTTCACGACGGTGTGCGCGACCGGGGAGAAGGCGCGGTCCAGCCCGACGGCGAAGAACCCGCGGACCCTGCGGGCGCCGCCGAGCGGTTGCGCGATCACGTGCTGGCCGGGGGTGGAGACGGCCACGCTGCCGGGCCGGTCCTTGAGCCGGTCGAGCTCGGGCAGCAGGTCCGCCACCCGTTCGCCGATCTCGGGCGAGTCCTCGTCGAGGTCGTCGCCGGCCGCGGCGAGCACGGCTCCGCCGGGGTCGAGCAGCACGGCCCAGCCGCCGATCTCCCTGGCGAGCCGCCGCACCACCGCCCGCATGCCGTCGGGCCGCAGCGCCGCCCTGGTCAGCCTGCCCTGGGCGGCGAAGGCGTGGCTGAGCTCCTCGTGCTGCTCGGCGGCCAGCAGGTCGCTGACCGCCTTGCCGACGGCGACGAACGGGATCTCCCGCGGCACCTCCACCAGCGGCAGGCCGGCCTCGGCCGCGACGCGTACCAGCTCGTCCGGGATCGCCTCGTGGCCCAGCCCGACGCCGAAGCCCAGCCCGGCCACCTGGCGGGCGACGAGCCTGCGCACGTAGGCCGCGGCGTTCTCGGAGGTGAGCCGCATCCCGGTGGTGAGCAGCAGCTCGCCCCCTTCGAGGAAGGGCGTGGGGTCCTCCAGCTCGCTGACGGCCACCCAGCGCACCGGCCGGTCGAGCGCGTCCGCGCCGGTGAGCACCCGCAGCCGGAGCGGTACGATCGCCACCACCCGCCGCAACGTAGGCGTCACGCCCATCACCCCGGTATCCGGCTTGTACGTTCTGGATAATCCGGATGGTTTCAGTCTGCCATAGTGCAGCATCGGCACCGGGCGGCCGGGACCGTAGCGTCGCACTTATGAGCGGTAAGAGCGGTATGAGCGGCACGAACGACACGCACGGCGGGCCGGCACTCCCCCAGGAGCGGCGCCTGCGCACCGAGATCCCCGGTCCGAGGTCGCGCGAGCTGCTCGCGCGCAAGCAGGCCGCGGTGCCTCCGGGCATCGGCACGACGCTGCCGGTGTTCGTCACCAGGGCCGGCGGCGGCGTGGTCGTGGACGCCGACGGCAACTCGCTGATCGACTTCGGCTCCGGCATCGCGGTCACCAGCGTGGGGAACGCGGCCCCCCGGGTGGTCGAGCGGGTCACCAGGCAGGTGGCCGACTTCACGCACACCTGTTTCATGGTCACGCCGTACGAGTCGTACGTCGAGGTGTGCGAGACGCTGAACCGGCTCACCCCGGGCGACCACGAGAAGCGCACCTTCCTGGTGAACTCCGGCGCGGAGGCGGTGGAGAACGCCGTCAAGGTGGCCAGGCACGCCACCGGGCGGCAGGCGGTCGTCGTCTTCGACCACGGCTACCACGGCCGCACCCTGCTGACGATGACGCTCACCGCCAAGAACATGCCCTACAAGGACGGCTTCGGGCCGTTCGCTCCGGAGGTCTACCGGGTGCCGCTGGCGTACCCGTTCCGCTGGCCGACCGGCAGGGAGAACTGCGCGGAGGAGGCCGCCGCGCAGGCCATCGACATGATCACCAAGCAGATCGGGGCAGAGAAGGTCGCCGCCGTGGTCATCGAGCCGATCGCCGGGGAGGGCGGCTTCATCGAGCCCGCGCGCGGGTTCCTGCCGCGCGTCCTGGAGTTCTGCCGGGCCAACGGCATCGTCTTCGTCGCCGACGAGGTGCAGACCGGCTTCGCCAGGACCGGCGACCTGTTCGCCTGCGAGGACGAGGGCATCGTGCCGGACCTGATCTGCACGGCCAAGGGCATCGCGGGCGGCCTGCCGCTCGCCGCGGTGACCGGCAGGGCGGAGCTGATGGACTCCGTGCACGTCAGCGGGCTCGGCGGCACCTTCGGCGGCAACCCGCTCGCCTGCGAGGCGGCGCTCGGCGTCTTCGAGACCATCGAGCGGGACGACCTCGTGGGCCGGGCCCGGCACATCGGCTCGGTCATGCTGCCCCGGCTGCGCGCGCTCGCCGAGCGGTCGGAGCTGGTCGGGGACGTGCGCGGGCGCGGCGCGATGATCGCGATCGAGCTGGTCAGGCCGGGCACCAAGGAGCCCGACCCGGTCGCCACCGCCGCGGTGGCCAGGCGCTGCCACGCGGAGGGCCTGCTCGTGCTCACGGCCGGCACGTACGGCAACGTGTTGCGCTTCCTTCCGCCGCTGGTCATGCCCGACCACCTGCTCGAAGAGGGGCTCGGCATCCTGGAGAAGGCCATCACCGAGGTTTAGATCCGGACATATGGGGCACCCGGCTTCTTGCTTGGTGCCCTTTTTGTCGTTCTGCGGGAAGGGTACTTCCGGTGATTTAACCCCACCTTGACGCCGCGCTAAGCGATCAGTGAGGGAGGCGGGGTTATAACGGTTCCGGTATAAGGCTGGGCGATCAGCACAGGGAGCATGATGAGCTGGGATCCGACCGAAAAGGCACGGATCATGTTGACGTTCGACCCTGAGGGCCTGACAGGCGCGCAACGCGACGGCGACGCCTGCGTGGTGTGCCACAAGAAATGGCCCCGGCCGCGGATCCGTGTCGGCACGCTGCCGAACCGCGCGCGGGTGTTCGCGTGTCCCGACTGCGCCGAGGCGCTGTGTCCCTCACCACCCGAGGAGGTCCTGACCGCCCACGTCCGCACGAGCGCCGCGTTCCCGTGAGCGGTCCCGCCCCGGCCGCTATGACGCGAGCGACACCGTCTGCTCGCGCAGTCCCCACGGCGAGCCGTACTCGTTGAGCAGGTCCAGGAACGGCACCGCGTCGAACGCCTCGGGCCCGAGCACGCCCGTGCCCCGCCAGACCCCGCTCGCGACGAGTTCCAGCGCGACGACGGGATGGATCGCGGTCTGCCAGACCACGGCCTGCGAGCCGTACTCCCGCATCGACCACTCGTTGTCCACCACGTGGTAGAGGTAGACCTCCCGGGGGGCGCCGTCCTTGCCCTCGCCCTTCACCCAGGTGCCCGCGCAGGTCCTGCCGCGCATCCGGTCGCCGAGGGTGGCCGGGTCGGGCAGCAGGGCGGCCACCACGTCGCGCGGCGCCACCTTCACCCCGCCCACGGCGATCTTCTCCGAGCTGTCCAGTCCGATCTTGCGCAGCGTCCGCAGCACGCCCACGAACTCCGCGCCCAGCCCGTACTTGAACGTCACCCGCTTGGCGTCCACCCAGCGGGGCACCAGGACGACCTCCTCGTGCTCGACGTTGACGCACTCCACCGCCCCGATGCCGTCGGGGAACTCGAAGACCTCCGGCTCGCTGAACGGCTCCGTCGTCCGCCACCGGCCGTCCTCCCAGATCAGCGGCGGGTTCAGGCACTCCTCGATGGTCGTCCACACGGAGAAGGTGGGGGCGAAGCCGTGCCCGTCCACGACGAGGTCCGCGCCGTCCCGGATGCCGATCTCGTCGATGCGGGTGAACAGGTGGTCCGCGGCATAGCGCGCGAAGACGTCGGAGAGACCCGGCTCGACGCCCATGCCGACCAGCGCCAGCCGGTCCGCGGCCCGCCACGCCGGGTCGAGCGCGAACTGCTCGTCCCCCAGCTTCACCCCGGGCGCCTCGTACGGCCGGCTGGGATGCGGCCGGGACAGCGACATCGCCATGTCGAGGTAGTGCACCCCCGCGTCCAGCGCGGCGTGGAACAACGGCATGGTGAACCTCGGGTCCACCGCGTTGAACAGCACGTCGCACCGGTGCTCGCGGAGCGCGTCGGCCACCTCCCGCCGGTTCGCCGCGTCGAGCGCGATCGCGCTGAACCGCGGGTCACCGACCCTGGCCACCGCCTCGGCCGCCCGCTCCGGCTGGTAGTCGGCCACCACGATGCTCTCGAAGAAATCCCGCCGCGCGGCGATGGGCAGCACGGCCGAGCCGACCCCGCCGGCTCCGACCAGAAGAATCCTCATGCCCTCGACCATACACTGACTGGTCATTCAGTCGGAAGCTGACTGGTCATTCAGTCGGAGTTCCAGGTTGGGATCTAGGTGGGCTCGTGAGCGCTGCCGTGACAGGTGGGGGTCAGTTGTCGGCGGCTGTGCGGAGGGGGCCGGCGAGTCTCCGGCGAGTTCGAGGGTGGCGGCCACAGCCCCTTCGGCCACCAGGCCCGGCCCGGAAGTCAAGGGGATCGACGAGGGAAACCGCTCGAACGGGCAGGCGAAATCACCAGGACCTGGTTTCTTGCGTTTTAAGATCGCTATCCCGCGACAGCGAAGCTTGAGCCTGGCGCAGAGGGATGCCCTGCCCCAATCATGTCGCCGGTCCGGTTGTGCGGGTGGCGGTCCAAGCCGGTGAGGGGTGCCACATGTGCGGGTGGGTAGTAAGTCGCCCCCCGTGCCAGGGCTTGCGAGGCGACGATCGCAACCTGTAGGTTGCCATTGATTGGCAACCTACAGGTTGCGAAGGAGGGCGGGCATGGTTTCGGACACGATCGAACGTGTGGCGGTGCTGCGGCACCCCATCGAGCGGGTGTGGGCAGCGCTGACCACCGCGGAAGGGCTCTCGCGGTGGTTCGGCTCGGTGGCGGAGATAGATCTGCGGCCTGGCGGGCGAGCGTTCTTCCGTTGGGACGACCTCGACGAGGAATCCGTCGCCACCATCGCGGTGGTCGACCCACCACACCGTTTCGCGTTCAGGTGGGCAATCGAGGGCCTGCCGGAGGATGACGCACCCCAGACGCTTGTGGAATTCACCCTGGAGCCCGTACCTGACGGCACCCGGCTGCGCCTGGTGGAGAGCGGGTTCGCCCAGGCCGCCGACGACGTGGCCCAGTCTGCCCGCAAGGCCAACAGTCAGGGATGGGACGCAGAGCTCGTCGACCTGGAGACCTACCTCGATGCGACCGCCTGATGTGGAGGGCCAGGCCGTTGCGGTGTTCGCGGCGCTCACCGATCCCACGCGGCGGGCGCTACTGGAGGAGCTCGCCCGCGCCGGGCCCGCAACCGTCACTGATCTCGCGCAACGGTTGCCGATCAGCCGCCAGGCGATCGCCAAGCACCTGGGCCAGCTCGCCGAAGCGGGCCTGATCAGCTCCGGCGAACCGGCCGGCCGCCGCCATCCCTACCGGTTGGAACCAGCCGCCATTCGCCCAGCCCAGGCGTGGCTGGCCAGGCTCGCCAACAGGTGGGATGACCGGCTGGCCGCGCTGGAAGGCGCACTGGACGCCACTGACACGAACCAAGGAGTCACGCAACAATGAGCAAGCCTGAATTCACGGCCGGCCTGAACATCGCCATGAAGATCCCCAAGGCGCAGTACGAGGCCACCGTGGCCTTCTACCGCGATACTCTGGGCTTCGACGTCAAAGAGGACGACGTCTCCTACGCTCCGACCGTCTCGAGAACCCATTCGGTGCGGTTCGGTCCCAATACGCTGTGGCTGGACTGTGTCGACAACTACAGCCAGCCCGACCTGTGGCTGCAGCTGTACACCGATGACCTGGACGCGGCAGCGAGCAAACTGGCCGACATCGGTGTCCACCCGTGTGACGAGGTCGAGCCCCTGGAGAACCTCGATTCCAGAACCCACTGGATCAAGAACCCGGCCGGTGTCGTCCATCTGCTCGCGGAGGCCGGCAGATCCTGATGTCTCGATGAGATGAGCAGCCGCCCTCGGCGGTAGCGCGAAGCCAACCGCCCGGCTTCCCCGAGTCGCTCACGCTTCGATGACACCAGCCCAAGGTTTGCTGTCGCAGGACAGTCGCTCGTCCTGGATGATCATGATTGGGTGGCGCAGCGGCACGTCGTGGTGACATGAGTACGGCCATCGCCGATCTTCTGTTCTGCAAAGGAACGACGATCACAACAATGGCCGCGGGGTCCGGTATGACGGGTGCGCCACTACGAGCGGGAGTGGCATCGACGAGTTCGTCGGCGATGGCGCGGATAGCAGAGTTCCGTGCGGGCTGGTATGCCTGCCTGACCGCGCGTGCGGATGCGTTATTCGAGCTCACTGACGCGGTGTTGTCGGCGCCGACGATCACCTCGTTGCCGTATCTGAGGCCGTGGGGGACGGCCCTGCCGTCACGGCGAGCAGTTTTCCTGCGCCCGGCCCGCTACCTGGGGCGAGCCCGGCCAGCAGCTCATCCTCACCGACGAGCACCACGGCCGGGTCACCGTGACCGCCTGGGACGGTCTGCACCCCAAGCTGGAGAAGAAGGATCACTTTGCGCACCGGGCCGAAGCGCCGATCCTGCCCGGGACCGTCATCTGTGTCCAGGTTGAACGGCTACCCGGCGGACGCCGTCCCACCCCGAAGCCGATGTGGCTGTTTTGGTCCGGTCATGGAGCCCCGGACCTGGACCGATGCTGGAGATCATATCTTCGCCGGTTTGACATCGAGCACTACCTGAAGTCCTTGAAAAGCGTGCTGAGCTGGACGAACGTCGCCCTCCGCCACCCGGAACAGGCATGCGATGGACCTGGGTACTGCTGGCCGCCTATACCCAGCTCCTGCTGGCCCGCGGCCTCGCCCAAGATCAACGCTACCCTTGGGAACGCCGCCACCACCGCAGGCTGTCACCCGGACGCGTCCGCCCGGATTTCGCCCGAGTACTACCGAGTGGGCGCTCCGGGGTCGGGGGGAGCACCCGGAGCGCCCGCGAAGCAGGCGTCACCCCACGGGGGGACGGAGGGACGCCCGCGGTCCAGGTCAAGCGTGGCTCAGACGCAGGTAACGGAATCCCCGCTCATTTCACAAGCTCCTGCCATCGAGCCGCCCACTCGGTGTACTCCGTACATTCCCCATTATCGCCCCCGCAATCCCCCGTCGGCCTTTCGGCAAAGGAAACCTTGTCCAGCCAGGCGTCGTCGGTCATCGGGTACGTGTCGCACACCCGCCTGGCCCGCCCGACGCACGCGCCGGGGTTCGCGGGAGCCATGCCGGTCCAGCCGACCGCCTGCTGCTGCACCTCCGGGGTGCTCATCCAGCGCAGCCACAGCCGGGCGCAGTTGGGGCTCGCCGCGCCGGCGGACACCATCCAGGCGTCCGCCCGCCCCGTCCCCGGGTCCGACTCCACCGCCTTCACCGGCCGCCCCGCCCTGCGCAGCAGGTCCTGGTCGTACGGCGAGGCCAGCGCCATCCGCAGCGCCCCTGCGGCGAACCCCTCGATCACGTCCAGCGGGTCCTTCCAGTACTCCCGCCCGTTGCCCTTCTGCCCGGCGATCAGCGCCACCGCCGCGTCGAGCTGCCTGTGCGTGAGCTGGAACGGGTCCTCGATGTCCAGGCCGGGATCGGACTTCTTCAGCGCCAGCGCCGCGTCCGCGATGCTCAGCGGGTCGTCCTCGATCGCCGCCTGCCCGCTCCGGTAGAAGTCCGCCCAGCTCGCCGAGCCGGCTTTGGAGCTGTCGTAGAGCAGCTCGTTCACCCGCCACAGGAACGGGACGCCGTAGACCTTGCCGTCGCGGTCGTAGGCGGGCAGGGTGCGCAGCCACTTGGGGATCTCGTCGTAGCCGGGCACCAGCGAGGTGTCGATCGGCACGACCTTCTTCTCGCTGATGAGCTGCCCGGCCAGCTCCGGCGAGGCGGACACCACGTCGTAGGGCTTCGTCGGCCAGAGCTCGGCCAGCTCGCCGGGGGTCCGCACCTGGTCGAGCACGACGACCCGGCAGCCGGTCTCCTTCTCGAACGGGCCGACCCAGTTGAGCCTGGGGTCGCTGCCGCCGTACTCGGCGTACCCCCGGTAGGCGAGCACCGACAGCCGGCCCTCGCCCGCGCCGATCGTCGGGCCGGGCGACCCGGTCGGCGTCGCCGCCGGACTCGGCGCCGCGGCGCCCCCCTGCACCGCGACCGACACCGTACGGCCGGCCGGCGCGTCGTTCGTGCCGCCGCAGGCCGCGAGGGCGAGACCGCCCACCGCGACGAGCGCCGCGAGACGCCTGCCACGTGCCATCAAGGCCCCCTCACACACTGGGAACCGGCCGGCTCCCGGACTCTCCGGGAGCCTACCGGCGAATGCGGGGACGGCGCGGGAGCGGCCGTCACCCGTTGGTGGGGAACCCCAGGTTGACGCCGCCGTGACTGGGGTCGAGCCAGCGCGAGGTGACGACCTTGCCCCGGGTGTAGAAGTGCACGCCCTCGGTGCCGTGCACGTGGGTGTCCCCGAAGAGCGAAGACTTCCAGCCGCCGAAGCTGTAGAAGGCCATCGGCACCGGGATGGGCACGTTGATGCCGACCATGCCGACCTCGACCTCGTTCTGGAAGCGCCGGGCGGCGCCGCCGTCGTTGGTGAAGATCGCGGTGCCGTTGCCGTACTCGCCGTCGTTGATGACCTTGAGTCCCTCCTCGTAGGAGGAGACCCGGATCACGGAGAGCACCGGGCCGAAGATCTCCTCGCGGTGCACCCGCGAGCCGACCGGCACGTGGTCGAGGAGGGTGGGGCCGAGCCAGAAGCCCGGGGTCGCGGTGGCGTCGGCGCCGCCGCGGATCGGGGTGCGGCGGCCGTCCACCACCACCTTGGCGCCCTCGGCGGCGCCGTGGTCCAGGTAGGAGGCGACCTTGTCGCGGTGCTCGCGGGTGACCAGCGGGCCCATCTCGGCCTCGGGGTCGTCGCCGGGACCGATGGTGAGGGCCGCCATCCTGGACACGATCCTGTCCACCAGGGCGTCGCCGACCGGGTCCACGGCGATCACGGCCGAGATGGCCATGCACCGCTCCCCCGCCGAGCCGAACCCGGCCGAGACCGCCGCGTCGGCGACCAGGTCGAGGTCGGCGTCGGGCAGCACGAGCATGTGGTTCTTGGCGCCGCCGAGCGCCTGCACCCGCTTGCCGTGCGCCGTGCCGGTCTCGTAGACGTAGCGGGCGATCGGGGTGGACCCGACGAAGCTGACCGCCTTCACCTCCGGGTGCGCGAGCAGCGCGTCCACCGCCTCCTTGCCGCCCTGCACGACGTTGAACACGCCGTCGGGCAGCCCGGCCTCCCGCCACAGCTCGGCCATCAGCAGCGAGGCGGACGGGTCCTTCTCCGACGGCTTGAGCACGAAGGCGTTCCCGCAGGCGATGGCCACCGGGTACATCCACATCGGCACCATCGCCGGGAAGTTGAACGGCGTGATCCCGGCGACGACGCCGAGCGGCTGGCGCAGCGAGTAGGAGTCGACGCGGGTGGAGACGTTCTCCGAGAAGCCGCCCTTGAGCAGGTGCGGGATGCCGCAGGCGAACTCCACGACCTCCAGGCCGCGGGCCACCTCGCCGAGCGCGTCGGAGTGCACCTTGCCGTGCTCGGCGGTGATCAGCGCGGCCAGGTCGTCGCGGTGCCGGTCCATCAGCTCGCGGAAGCGGAAGAGCACCTGCGTCCGCCTGACCAGGGAGGCGTCCCGCCAGCCGGGGTAGGCCGCCGCCGCGGCGGAGACGGCCGCGGCCACGTCGGCCGCGCCGCCCATGGCCACGGTGCCGCTCACCACACCGGTGGCCGGGTTGAAGATCTCGGCCGTACGGCTGCCGCCGGGGACCGCGGAGCCGCCGATCCAGTGCGTGACGTGTTTCACGACGCCACCTCCGCGTCGATCAGCTCCAGGGTGGAGACGATGATGCCGAGCCCCTCACGGGCCTCGTCCTCGCTGAGCGTGAGCGGCGGCGCCATCCGGATGGCGCTGCCGTACAGGCCGCCCTTGCCGGCGAGCAGGCCGGCCTTCTTCGACTCCTCCATGAACCGCGCGCAGAGCTGCGGCGCGGGGCCGCCGGTGGCCGGGTCGGTTAGCTCGACGGCGAACATCAGGCCCTTGCCGCGCACCTCGCGCACGATCGGCAGCCGGGCGGCGGCCTCCCTGAGCCCGTCGAGGATGATCGTGCCGGTCCGCCGCGCGTTGGCCTGGAGGTCGTGCTGGAGGACGTAGTCGAGGGTCGCGTTGGCGGCGGCGGTGGAGATGGGGTTGCCGCCGAAGGTGGACAGGCCGACCGCGGGCAGGGCGTCCATGAGCTCGCCGCGGGCCACGACGCCGCCGATGGCGAAGCCGTTGCCGAGCCCCTTGGCGAAGGTCATCATGTCGGGGGTGACGCCGTGGTTGGCGATGCCGAAGAAGGCGCTGCCGGTGCGGCCCCAGCCGGTCTGCACCTCGTCGGAGATGAACAGGATGCCGTGCTCGTCCAGCACCTCCTTGTAGGCGGCGAACAGCCCGTCGGGCGCCATGGTGAACCCGCCGACGCCCTGGATCGGCTCGGCGATCAGCGCGGCGACGTCGCCGCCGGTCGCGGTGGCGAGCACGTGCCGCAGGTCGTCGACGCAGGCGGCGATGTAGTCGGCGTCGCCCATGCCGCGGAACTGCGTGAGGTGCCGGTCGGTGCCGTGCAGGTAGTGCACGTTCAGCGGGGAGAGCGAGCTGTTCTTCCACGCCCGGTTGCCGGTGACCGAGATCGCGCCGAAGGACCGGCCGTGGTAGCTCTGCCGCATGGCCAGCACCTGGTCCGTCCGGCGCGCGTAGGTGGCGAGGAGGAGGGCGGTCTCGTTGGCCTCGGTGCCGGAGTTGACGAAGAAGACCTTGGGATTCTCGATGCCGGACAGCTTCGCGATCTTCTCCGCCAGCTCGACCTGCCCGCGCAGCAGGTAGGCCGTCGAGGTGTGCACGACTCCGGTGGCGAGCTGGCGCTCGACCGCCTCGCGTACCTCGGGGACGTCGTATCCGATCATGTTGGTGAGGATGCCGACGAAGAAGTCGAGATAGCTCTTCCCCGAGGCGTCGACGACCCGGCTGCCCTTTCCGCCGACGATCTCGATGGGCTCGCTGTAGTTGAGTGCCACCCAGTTGGGAATGATCGCGCGATGACGCGCAAGAAGGTCCGACATGCTCCGAGTATCCCGGTTAGCGGCCACCGCTCCCACCTGCCAATCTGTCGGGTTACTGGCGAAACAGCTTACATAGTGACTCAAAGCCGTACATAAGACCTTATGTCATGACATAGGGCCTCAAACCACCGCCTTCTCCGGGTCCGCGACCTGCTTCCGGGGCGCGGCACGGCGCAGGACGGCGAACGCCACCAGGGCGGCGGCGACCGAGGCGGCGGCGCCCACCCAGGCGCCGAGCGACATCGCCGACGCGAACGCCTCCCTGGCCGCCTGCCGGACGGCCGGATCGGTGAGCCGGAACGCGCCCCCGATGGACTCCCTGGCCGCCTGCGGCGCGTCCGCCGGCATCGACGCCGTGTAGACGCCGGCCAGCACGCTGCCCAGCACGGCGATGCTGAGCGCCAGGCCGACCTGCTGCACGGTGTCGTTCAGCGCCGAGCCCACCCCGGCGTGCTCCGGCGGCACCGCGCCCATCAGCGTCGTGTAGGCGGACGGCGCCACCAGGCCGCCTCCGACGCCCATGACGAGCAGGCCGGTGATGAGCAGGCCGTAGCCGCTGGACGGCGTCACGAAGGCCAGCACCGTGAACCCCGCGCCCATCACCAGCAGTCCGGACACGATGAGCGTGAGGTTGCTCACCCGCTGCCCGAGCCCCGCCCCCACGGCGTTGAACATCGCCGCCGCCACCGCGTAGGGCACCAGCGCCAGTCCGGCCCGCATGGGGCCGTAGCCGAGCACGAACTGCAGGTACTGGGTCAGCATCAGCAGCAGCGCCCCGCTGCCGAAGGACAGCAGCACGATGGAGAACGACGCCCCGCTGAAGTCGCGCTCCCTGAAGAGGTTCAGCGGCAGCATCGGCTCGGCGGCCCTGCGCTCCCAGAGCACGAAGCCGGCCAGCCCGAGCACCGCCAGCGCCAGCGCGGTCAGCGGCCCGGCCGAGGTCCAGCCCTGGTGCGGCCCGGAGATCACGAAGTAGACCAGCGCGGTCATCCCGGCGCCGGACAGCAGCACGCCGAGCGGGTCGATCCTCCTGGCCGGGCCACGCGACTCGGGCATGATCAGCACGGCGGCGGCGATCGCGACGACCGCGACCGGCACGTTGAGCAGAAAGACCGATCCCCACCAGAAGTGCTCCAGCAGGAAGCCGCCCACGGTGGGACCGGCGATCACCCCGGTCAGGGAGACCGCGCTCCACGCGGCGATGGCCTTGCGGCGCTCGCTCTCGTCGAACGTGGTGATCAGGATGGACAGGGTGCTCGGCATGAGGATGGAGCCGCCCACGCCCATCAGCGCGCGGGCCGCGATGAGCTGCCACGGCTCGGTGGCGGCGACGGCGACCAGCGAGGCGCCGCCGAAGAAGGCGAGCCCGATGATCAGGAAACGGCGCCTGCCGTACCGGTCGGACAGGCTGCCGGCGGTCAGCAGGAGGCCGGCGAAGACCAGCACGTAGGAGTCGATGATCCACTGGACGTCGCTCGCGGACGCGCCGAGATCGCGCATGAGCGACGGGATCGCGAGGTTCAGCACCGTGTTGTCCACGACGAGGACCAGCAGGCTCAGGCAGAGGACACCGAGGATCCACCAGCGTCGCGGATGAGGCTCTCGTACACTGTTCGAGGTCACTCGCACAGTGTACGACAAAGCTCGAACACTGTGCGAGCCGCCTATCCTGTGAGCGGACAGGGGAGGTGTCGTGCCCGCGAAGCAGCAGTACGGGTCCGTGTGGGCCCGCCAGGCCGCCGAGGAGAGCCGCCCGCCGGCCAGGGCCGGGGGTCCGAGCAGGCAGCAGATCGTCCGCGCCGCACTGGAGATCCTCGACGCCGGCGGGCTCGACGCGCTGAGCATGCGCGCCCTGGGCACCAGGCTCGGCATGGGCGCCACGTCCATCTACTGGTACGTCGCGAACAAGAACGAGCTGCTCGACCTGGCCCTGGACGAGGTGTTCGGCGAGATCGCGGTGCCCGGGAGCGCCCTCATCGACTGGCGGGAGGCGGTGAGCGTCTTCGCGCACAGCCTGCGGCGGGCGCTGCTGCGCCATCCGTGGAGCCTCCACATCCTCGGCCGGCGCCCCAACATCGGCCCCAGGTCGATGGCGGTCACCGAGCGCACCTACACACTGTTCGACGACGCCGGATTCCACGCCGACGAGATCGACGACGCCGTGACCACCGTGATGGCCTACGTCATCGGCATCGCCTCCGCCGAGGCCGGCTGGCTGGAGACCCTGTCCGCCGGCGAGCTGTCCGCGGCGGAGTGGCAGGCACAGCACGAGCCCGCGATCAGGTCCGCGCTGCGCGACCTGCCCCGGCTGCGCGCCCACTACGACCGCAAAGGCCCCTCGATCGACCCGCGGACCGGCCAGGAGGAGCGCTTCGACTACGGGCTCGGATGCATGCTGGACGGTCTCGCCGCCCGCCTGTGATGGACGCGGCCGAGCCGCCGACGGACCATGTGGAGATGACCGATTTTCGTGCCGCCCGGGATCTCCTGCTCGCCGCCGACCACACCACGGCGCGAAGGGACTTCCGCTGGCCGGGACCGGCCGACTGGAACTGGGCGCTCGACTGGTTCGACGACGGCCCGGCCAGGGAGACCCCCGACGCTGTCGCCTTGAAGATCGTCGATGACGACGGCACCTGGACCGCCCACACCTTCGCCGGCCTGGCCGCCGCCTCCAACCGGGTGGCCAACTGGCTGCGCGCCCAGGGCGTACGGCGGGGCGACCGGATCCTGCTGATGCTCGGCAACCGGGTCGAGCTGTGGGAGACCATGCTCGCCGCGATGAAGCTCGGCGCCGTGATCATCCCGGCGACGACGCTGCTCTCCGAGGCCGACATCGCGGACCGCCTGCGGCGCGGCCGGGTGAACCACGTGGTCGCCGAGGTCTCCGCGGCGGCGAGGTTCACCGCCCGCGCGTGCACCGGGATCGCGGTCGGCGGCGACGCCGACGGCTGGCTGTCCTACGCGGGCTCGCGGACCGCCTCCGACGTCTTCCACCCCGGCGGCGTGACCAGGACGGACGACACCCTGCTGCTCTACTTCACCTCCGGCACCACGGCCGAGCCCAAACTGGTGGAGCACACCTACGCCTCCTACCCGATCGGGCACCTGTCCACGATGTTCTGGATCGGGCTGCGCCCCGGCGACGTGCACCTGAACGTGTCCTCCGCGGGCTGGGCCAAGCACGCCTGGAGCAGCGTCTTCGCGCCGTGGAACGCCGGGGCGACCGTGCTCGTCCACGACTACGCCCGCTTCTCCGCCCCCAGGCTGCTCGACGTGATGCGCGACCACGGCGTGACGACCTTCTGCGCGCCGCCCACGGTGTGGCGGATGCTGATCCAGGAGGACCTGACGCGGTGGCCGCTGTCGCTGCGCACCGCCGTCGCCGCGGGCGAGCCGCTCAACCCGGAGATCATCGACCGGGTGGCCGAGGCGTGGGGCATCACGGTCAGGGACGGCTACGGGCAGACCGAGACCACCGCCCAGATCGGCAACCCGCCCGGCGAACCGGTCAGACCAGGATCGATGGGCCGGCCGCTGCCCGGATACGAGGTCGTGCTGGTCGATCCGGTGACCGGGGAGCGCGGGGACGACGGGGAGATCTGCCTCCCGCTGGACAACCGGCCGCTCGGCCTGATGACCGGCTACCGCGACGACCCGGCGCGCACGGCCGAGGTCACCCGGGACGGCCTCTACCACACGGGCGACGTGGCGAAGCGTGACGCCGACGGCTACATCACCTATGTCGGCCGCACCGACGACGTCTTCAAGGCCAGCGACTACCGCATCTCGCCGTTCGAGCTGGAGAGCGTGCTGCTGGAGCACGAGGCGGTGGCCGAGGCGGCCGTGGTCCCCGCGCCGGACCCGCTGCGCCTGGCCGTGCCCAAGGCGCACGTCACACTGGCGCCGGGCTTCGCCCCCGACGCCAAGACCGCCCGGTCGATCCTGGCCTACGCCCGCCGTCACCTGGCGCCGTACAAGAGGGTCAGGCGGCTGGAGTTCGGGGAGCTGCCGAAGACGATCTCCGGCAAGATCCGTAGAGTGGAACTACGCGAACGACCCGCCGGACCAGGCGAGTTCCGCGAAGAGGATCTCCCTGATGATGACAACATGTAACAGTACGGTCAAACAAATTAACATCGTGATCAGATAGTCTCTGGTGCGTGCTGCCCACTGTCGCCGACATTCTCGCTCTTGACGCCGTCCGCGCGGGCGATCCTCACGTGGTCGCCGGTGCCGACCGGCTGGACACGCGGGTGCGCTGGGTGCACGTGGCCGAGGTTCCGGGCATCGCCCAGTTGCTCCGCGGCGGCGAGCTGGTGCTGACCACCGGCATCGCGTTGCCCGACGCCCCGGAGAGCGTGGCCGACTACGTCGGCGACCTGGCCGCCGTGGGCGCCTCGGGGCTGATCGTGGAGCTGGGCCGCAAGTTCATCGGGGAGTTACCTCCGCTGGTGGTCAAGGCCGCCGAGCAGCACGGGCTGCCGCTGATCGCGCTCAGCAGGGAGACGCCGTTCGTGCAGATCACCGAGTCGGTGCACGCGCGGATCATCGACATCCAGTTGGAGGAGCTGCGCGCCTCGGAGCAGTTGCACGAGGTGTTCACCGAGCTGTCGGTGGAAGGCGCCTCCCCGGCCGACGTGCTCAGCCAGGTCGCCCGGCTGGCCGGCCGCCCGGTGCTGCTGGAGAACCTCGCGCACCAGGTGCTGGCCTTCGAGAGCGCCGGGCGGGACACCGGCTCGCTGCTGGCGAGCTGGGAGACGAGGTCCCGCGCGGTCGCCCCGGGCCGGCGCACCGGCTACGACGCCGCCACCGGATGGCTGGTGGCCACGGTCGGCGCCCGCGGCCAGGACTGGGGACGGCTGATCCTCTTCTGCGACCAGCGCCCGACGCCGCGCGACATCGTGCTCGTGGAACGTGCCGCCACCACGCTCGCGCTCGGCCGCCTGCTGGAGCGCCACCAGGAGAGCCTGGAACGGCAGGCGCACGGCACCATCATCACCGGCATCCTCAGCCACGCCTACTCCGACCCCGACGAGGCCGCCGCCCGCGCCCGCGCCATGGGCGTGCCCCTCGCCGGGCGCAAGCTGCTCAGCCTGATCCTGCGGCTCACCGAGCCGGTGGAGACCGCGCTGGACGGCCAGGCCAGGCTCAGCGAGCTGGCCGAGTCCACCGCCGCCGCCTGCCGCGAGACCCGGCTCCCCGCCCTGGTCGGCGCGCTCGACCAGAACCGGGTGGCCGCGCTGCTGCCGCTCCCTCCGCGCACCGCCGCGGAGAGCGCGCTCACCTCGCTGGCCGACCGGCTGCGGATGTCCTACCCGCGCGCCTTCGTCCTCGCCGCGGGCTCCGTGGTCGAGTCCATCAAGGACGTACGGCGGAGCTTCCTCGAAGCCGAGCAGGTCGCCGACGTCGCCGTCCGGCAACCCGACGGCCGGGCCTTCTACCGGCTTCCCGACCTGCGCCTGCGCGGCCTGCTGCACCTCCTGCGCGACGACGCCAGACTGCAGACCTTCGCCGAGCGCGAGCTGGCCCCGCTGCTCTCGCACGACGCCCAGCGCGGCGGCGACCTCACCAAGATCCTGCGCGTCTATCTGGACTCCGGCCGCAACAAGGCGGTCGCCGCGCAGAAGGCCCACCTGTCCCGCCCGGCCTTCTACGACCGGCTGCGCCGCCTGGAGCGCATCCTGGACACCGATCTGGACGACATAGAGTCCTGCCTGTCCCTGCACGTCGCCCTGCTGGCCCTGGAGTCCTTCCGCCGCGAAGCCCGCTGACCGGACCTGTTGTGGTCGGCTGAGGCCGGTTGAGGTTGGCTGGGATCGGCTGAGGCCGGTTGGGGTCGGCGCAAGCCGTACGGGACCCAGATGCCGTACGGCTTGCGCCCGCTCAGCGGAGTCGCTCGGGCACGGTGTCGTCGGCGCCTGCCGGGACATCCCAGCGACGGGGGTGCGCCATGACCACTCCGAGGACCAACCCCAGAACCATGCTCGCGACGATCACGATGAGAATATTCAGCCCCATGACGGCTGCCTCTCGAAAGATGTGCCGCTTCTTCCCGCGGAATGCGGCTGTCGAACCGTAACGTGTCCGCCCTGCTCCGCGCAGGGAAACCAGCCGCATCACCGTGGAATGGCCCGCAAGCCCACCCGGAATGACCAACCGGAAGTGGCCCGGATTGACCAAAGTCGATCGAGCCCTATCGAGCGATATCAGGCTTCATGTCCGGATCGATGCGCCGTTTCTTTACCGTCATCCGCACAACCCCCTGAGGCAACCTGTCTTTCTTCGTCTTTTTGGCGTGTTTCGCTCCCCTGGCGCCTCAATGATCGGCAGCATGGTGGGTCGGCACCCGGAAGATCCAGGAGAAAATTGATGTCACGTCGCCGTACAGCCGGCATTGTCGGGCTTTCCGTCGCCACCGCACTGGTGGCCTCGGCCGCGCCGGCGGCCTCCGCGGCACCGGCTCGCGTGACGTTCCCCACGAGCGGTTTCCCGCTCGGGGCGCCGGCCGCGCCGGTGCGCACCCAGTCCGCCGTCGCTCCGGGCGTCGACCTCTTCCGGGTACGGCACGGCAAGGCCACCGAGGGCTACACGGTCACCGTGCTCATGCCGAACGGCCGCGACCACGGCACCCAGCTGCAGGCCGAGGCCAAGGCCATCGAGGTGCAGACGGCCGGGCAGTCGCCCACCGTGCTGGAGTTCACCCGCCCCGAGGTGGCCGACGACCCCGCCCGGGTGTACTACGCGGTGCGGGTCGGGATGTGGACGCTGAAGCAGAAGGCCGAGGCGGACAAGGTCGTCGCCGAGCTGAAGAAGGCCGGCATCAGGGCCATCACCGACTACCTCGGCGACGACGGCTTCGAGAGCACCGGGCCGTGGGACATGCGGGTGCTCATGGTCGATCCGGGCGCGTTCCGCGGCTCCTACCAGGCTAGCGTGGGCGCCAGCGTCGCCGCGCGGGAGACCACGTCGTCGATGTCGCGCAGGCTGAAGGCCCTCGCCGGGGTCAACGGCGGCTTCTTCAACATCCACACGGCCAAGAACTACCAGGGTGACCCGGTGGGCATCTCCGTCGTCGGCGGCCGGCTGCTCAGCGAGGCGGTGCCGGGCCGCAGCGCCGTGGTGCTCAAGGGCCGCAAGGCGACCATCACCGAGCTGACCTCGGTGACCACGGTGGACACCGGCACCGGCACCGCCACCGCGGTGCAGGGCGTCAACCGGGCCGCGGCCACCGACGAACTGGTCGTCTACACCGAGGAGTTCGGCCAGAAGACCCCGGCCGACGACGGCACCGAAGCGGTGATCGACGCCTCCGGCCGGGTGATCGCCATCCGGCAGGCCGGGTACGCCGTGCCGCGCGGCACCTGGGTCCTGCACGGCCGGGGCGTCGCCGCCGACTGGGTGCTCGCCAACGTCACCGAGGGGGCCACGCTGCGGCTGTCCACCAAGGTGACCGACCTGCGGACGCAGAAGACGGTCGCGCTCACCCCCGAGACGCACATCGTGGGCGGCGGCGTCGGCCTGGTCCGCAACGGCCGGATCAACGTCACCGCGAAGGTGAACGGCCACGCCTCGGTCAACATGGTGCTCCGCCGTCACCCGCGCACGATGGTCGGCGTGACGAAGTCCGGCGGCCTGATCCTCGCCACGGTCGACGGCCGCAGGCCCGGCGCCACGGTGGGCGCCAGCATGGTCGAGGCCGCCCAGCTCATGCGCTGGCTCGGCGCCCGCCAGGCCATCAACCTGGACGGCGGCGGCTCCACCGCCATGGTCGTCCGGCACAAGCTCGTCAACACCCCCTCCGACGGCGCGGAGCGCACCATCGGCGACGCCCTCTTCATCACCCCCTGACCCCGACCCCCCTGACCTCCGCCCCCTGACCCCCGCTCCCCGAGCCCCGCTCCCCGACCGCCCGCACCCCGGGAGACGCCTCCCGACCAACCGCTCCCTGACCGCCCGCTCCCCCGAGACGCCCTCCCGAACGCCCGCTCCCCCCGAGACGCCCTCCTGAGTGTCCGCCGTCAGGAGGGTGCCTCCTGACCGTCAACCGTCCGGAGACGCGTCAGTCCAGGCAGAACTCGTTGCCCTCGGGGTCGGTCATCACGATGAAACCGGCGCTCAGCGGAGGAGCGGGCTCGAAGCGGCGCATCCGCGTCGCCCCCAGCGCGACGAGCCGGTCGCACTCGGCCTCCAGCGCCGCCATCCGCTCCTCCCCCCGCAGTCCGGGAGCCGCGCGGACGTCGAGGTGGACGCGGTTCTTGACGACCTTGTCCTCCGGCACCTGCTGGAAGAACAGCCGGGGGCCGTGCCCGTCCGGGTCCTCGATGGCCGATGACGTGTCGCGCTGCTCCTCCGGTACGCCGATCCGCGCGAGGAAGTCGTCCCACGCGACCAGCGGGTCTGCGCCCTCGGGCAGGTCCACCCCGGGCGGGCCGGGGTGGACGTAACCGAGTGCGTCGCGCCAGAAGGACGACAGCGCCCGCGGGTAGTGGGCGTCGAAGGTGATCTGAATGTGGCGACTCATCGGATTTCCCCCTTCGTAGCGGGTTTCGTGTGCAGGTAGAGGTCGCGCAGCAGGCAGACCTCGGCCAGGTGGTGGATCAGCTCGCGGTGGATGTGCTGGACCAGATCGGCCATGGGCGCCTCGGGGTAGGGCTCCTTCGCGCCGACCGGTATCAGGAGCCCGGCCTCGCCGAGCCCGCGCACCCCGGTCGTCCAGACATCGAGCTCCGCCTCAAGCTGGTCGAGCGCCGTGGCCGCGCTGCCGGCGTATTCCCAGGTCTCGTACGACGTCGCGGGAGCGCCGAAGTGCGCCGCGTTGCGCATGGCGAGCACGCCGACGATGACGTGCCCGAGTCGCCAGGCGATCGTGGTGAAGGCCGCGGGGACCGGCTGGGGGAAGGCGTAGTCCATCGTGAAGTCCCCGGCGCCCAACCGCACGGGCGCCGTCGAACCGCCGCGCGGTCGCACGCTCCAGGCGTCCGGCACCGGCGACCAGAAGTATTCGTCGTCGGTGAGGCCGTCGAGCCGATCCCGGAGCTGATGGTTCCAGTGGTACTCCCACTGCTCGCGCAGTGTCCGGTTCCAGTCGTGTCCGCCTGTGTCCATGGCGGCATTCTGACACCCATAGCGGAAAGAATCGGTCCGCAATCTCTGGCAGGGTGGACGCCATGGGCGTGGCCGACAGTGACGAACGGGGTACGACGGAGCGGGTGCTCAGCCTGCTCGGGCTGCTGCAGCAACGCCGGGTCTGGGCCGGCCCAGAGCTCGCCGACCGGCTCGGGGTCACGCCTCGTACGGTGCGGCGTGACGTCGAGCGGCTGCGCACGCTCGGCTATCCGGTGCATGCCGACCGGGGTGTGGGCGGCGGCTACCAGCTCGGCCCGGGGCAGGACCTGCCGCCGCTGCTTCTCGACGACGAGGAGGCGATCGCCACCGTGGTCTCGCTGCTCGCCGGCGCGGGCGGCGCGGTCGCGAGCGCCGGCGACGCCGCCATGCGGGCGCTGACCAAGCTCGACCGGGTGCTGCCCACCCGGTTGCGGAACGAGGTGAGCGCGCTGGCGGGCTCGGTGGAGTCCTTCGGCGGAGGCCGTACGCCGGTGGACCCCGAGGTGCTGATGACGCTGGCCAGAGCCTGCCGCGACGAGGTCGAGGCCGACTTCGGCTACCCGTCGGGGAACGAGGTGCGACGGCGACGGGTCGAGCCCTACCGCCTGGTCGCCTCAGACCGGCGCTGGTACCTCCTCGCCTACGACCTCGAACGCGACAACTGGCGCAGCTTCCGCGTCGACCGGATGACCGCAGTGTCCACCCGCACCTGGCGCTTCACCCCGCGCGCGGCCCCCGACGCCGCGTCGTACGTGCAGGAGGGTGTGGCGAGCCGGGTCTACCCGCACCGGGCACGCTTCCTCGTGCACGCGCCGGCCGCCACGGTGCGCGCCCAGGTCCCGGCATCGGCGGCCGTCGTACGACCGCGAGGGAGCGACTCCTGCGAGGTACTCAGTGGCGCCGGCAGCCTCGACTTCGTCCTCATGCACGTGCTCCTCCTGGGACACGACTTCGAGATACTCGACCCTCCAGAACTCGGGCCACGCTGTCACACCCTGGCAAAGAGACTGCTGTCAGCCGGCGCATCCCTCCCCCGCCCCGAATCCACTCCCATCAGCACCAGCCCCGAAGAAACCACAACCCAATAGAGCCCCCACCACAAGCCCCCTCGAACGCAGCCCCCAAACGCAAAAAAGGGCCACCCGCCACGGATGACCCACACCAACCACCAACCCACCACGACCAGCGACCACCCACCCCGCGGAAACAAACCCCACACGCGGAGGAAAACACCCCCCCAGAACGCAGAAAAGGGCCGCCCCAAAGGGCGACCCTTTCCCACAGACAAAAATTGTCCGGCGGTGACCTACTCTCCCACACCGTCCCCAGTGCAGTACCATCGGCGCTGGAAGGCTTAACTTCCGGGTTCGGAATGTAACCGGGTGTTTCCCCACCGCTACAACCG
>NZ_BSRQ01000007.1 GCF_030268685.1 Microtetraspora sp. NBRC 13810 | reverse complement strand
CGGCGGTTGTAGCGGTGGGGAAACACCCGGTTACATTCCGAACCCGGAAGTTAAGCCTTCCAGCGCCGATGGTACTGCACTGGGGACGGTGTGGGAGAGTAGGTCACCGCCGGACAATTTTTGTCTGCGGGAAAGGGTCGCCCTTTGGGGCGGCCCTTTTCTGCGTTTGGGGATGTTTTCCTCCGCGACAGTTTTCCTCCGCGACAGTTTTTCTGCGCAGTTTTCCGCGTGGGGTGGTTCACGCGTCCGGGATGAGGAGCCGGTCGGTGGTGGGTGGCCGGTGGTGGGTGGTGGGTTGGTGGTGTGGGGTCATCCGTGGTGGGTGGCCCTTTTTGTGTTTCTGGATCGGTGGCGGAGGAGGATGAGCTAGGCCACGTGGTAGACGGGGGTTACCGTCTCGGCGATGGAAGGCGGGGTGGTGTTTCGGTTGTGGACGCTGGGGGCGGCCGGGGAGTTCGTCGTGTCGGGCGTGTCGCGGCGGGCTTGGGGTGAGGTAGCTTTCGGGCATGAGTGGAGGGTTGGGCGGGCGAGAGTGGCGGGTGCAGCAGAAGCTCGTGGTCGTCAAGGCCGTCGGGCTCGTGGCCGCGCTGGCGCTGACCGCGTTGAGTCTGGACGACCGCCGGGCCGTGGTGCTCTGCGGGGCGGCCGCGCTCGTGCTGGCGGCGCTTCTCGTGCGCGACCTCCTCGTACCGGTCCGGCTCGCGGCGGACGAAGACGGCCTGGTCGTCATCAACGGCTTCGCGGGACGGAAACGCATCGCGTGGTCCGACGTCGAGCGCGTCAAGGTCGACGTGTTCCACCGCTACGGCCGGCGCTGGGAGCACATGGAGATCGACACCGGCACCGGCATTCACGTGCTGGGCTCGGCCTCGCTCGGCACGTCGTGCACCGAGGTGGCGGCGGAGCTGCGCAGCATGCGAGCCGCGTACGGCATGCCGGGCGGAGTCCAGGGCGGCGAAAGCGGCGCGTGACCGCGGATTCCGCACTCGGGAGTGGTTATCCGTCATACCGGCCCCACTGATGGTGCCGGTGTGCACCCTCATGGCCCGGGGAGTTTCAAGGGCTTGCTACGCTTGACATGCCGGGCCACCCCCACGGGTGGCCTTCGTTGCGTCAGACCACCTGGGCGGGGCAGCGATAGGAACCAGACGCACCCGCGGCCAGAGACCGCCCGTACAGCGAAGCCCATCTCCTTCGAGGGATCGGGCAGGGCGAACTCGTTGAGTGAGCCGACGAAATGGACAGAAGTGAACAGAGATAACGGACGCGATGCCGCGGGTCGGCGCGAAGAGGGCGGAGACCGCGCATCGGAGAGTGGCGGCGAGGCCGCAGGCCGCGGAGGCTATGAGGGTGGTCGGGGCCGGCCTGGAGACGGCCCGCGCTACGGAGAGCGGCGCGCGTCGGGCCCGTACGGCTCCCGCGACCGAGCGGGATCGAACGACCGCGAAGGCGGCGACCGGCGATACGGCGGAGGCGGCGACAATCGCCGCGGACCAGGCAATTTCCGCGACCGGGACGACCGGCGCGGCCAGAGCGCTCCCCGCGACCGCGGCGAGGGCGGATTCCGTCGTGACGATCGCGGTACGGGTGGTCCTCGGCGTGATGACCGTGGCGACCGCCCGTCGTTCCGTCGTGATGACCGTGGTGGCGATCGTCCGCCGTTCCGACGGGATGACCGTGGCGAGGGCGGGTTCCGTCGTGATGACCGTGGTGGGGACCGTCCGCCGTTCCGACGGGATGACCGCGGGGCGGGTGGCTACCGGGACGGCGGCGGCTCTGGCGCCCGTCGCGATGACCGCGGCGGATTCCGCCGTGATGACCGCGGTGGCGACCGCCCGTTCCGTCGTGACGATCGTGGCACGGGTGGTCCTCGGCGTGATGACCGTGGCGACCGCCCGGCATTCCGTCGTGATGACCGTGGTGGCGATCGTCCGCCGTTCCGACGGGATGACCGTGGCGAGGGCGGGTTCCGTCGCGATGACCGTGGTGGGGACCGTCCGCCGTTCCGTCGTGACGATCGCGGTGGGGATCGTCCGTTCCGCCGCGATGACCGCGGAGGTGACCGTCCGTTCCGTGGTAACGATCGCGGTGGCGACCGTCCGCCGTTCCGGCGCGATGAGCGTGGTGGCGATCGTCCGTTCCGCCGGGATGACCGTGGCGAGGGCGGGTTCCGTCGCGATGACCGTGGTGGGGACCGTCCGCCGTTCCGTCGTGACGATCGCGGTGGGGATCGTCCGTTCCGCCGCGATGACCGCGGTGGCGATCGTCCGTTCCGTGGTAACGATCGCGGTGGGGACCGTCCGCCGTTCCGGCGCGATGAGCGTGGGGATGATCGCGGAGCCAGTCGTTACCGGGACGGCGGCAGCGGTGGGCGCCGTGATGACCGTGGCGGGTTCCGCAGGGATGATCGCGGAGGCGACCGGCCGCCGTTCCGGCGCGACGACCGGGGCGAGGGGGGCTACCGTCGCGATGACCGCGGTGGGGACCGTCCGTCGTTCCGCCGTGACGATCGTGGCGAGGACCGTCCGTCGTTCCGTCGTGACGATCGTGGCGGGGACCGTCCGTTCCGCCGGGATGACCGCGGTGGGGATCGGCCGTCCTTCCGGCGTGACGACCGTGGTGGGGACCGTCCGCCGTTCCGGCGCGATGACCGTGGAGACCGCCCGTTCCGGCGTGACGACCGTCCGGCCGGTCGGCCGTACGAGCGGGACGATCGTGACGGCGGCGGCTCGCGGAGCCGGTACGGCAGGCCGTCGGACGGGCCGTCCGAGTCGCGGCAGCGGGAGGAACTCCCGGCCCTCGCGCCGGACATCACCCCCGACGAGCTCGACAAGGAGGTCCGCGAGGAGCTGCGTTCGCTTCCGAACGATCTCGCCGAGCTGATCGCCTGCCACCTCGTGGCGGCCGAGCGGGCTCTGAGCGAGGACGAGCCGGAGAAGGCGTACGAGCACGCCAAGGTGGCGCGGCGGTTCGCGGCCCGGATCGGCGTGGTGCGCGAGGCCGCCGGCGTGACGGCTTACCGCGCGGGCGAGTACGCCGAGGCGTTGAGCGACCTGCGGGCCGCGCGCCGGATGACCGGATCCGACGCCTATCTGCCGATCATGGCCGACTGCGAGCGTGGCCTCGGCCGTCCGGAGCGTGCCCTGGACCTGGTCCGTTCGCCCGAGGCCGAGCGGCTCGACCGGGCGGGCGCGATCGAGCTGGCCATGGTGGAGTCCGGCGCGCGCCGCGACCTCGGCCAGCACGACGCCGCGGTGGTGACGCTCCAGCGCCTGCCGGAACTGCGCGACAGCCGTCCGCACCCGTGGTCGGCCCGGCTGGCGTTCGCCTACGCGGACGCGCTGGCCGACGCCGGGCATGAGGCCGCCGCGACCGAGTGGTTCGGCCGGGCGATGGCCTTCGACGAGGAAGGCGAGACCGAGGCCGCCGAACGGTACGCGGAACTCACCGGCGAAGTGATCGAAGACCTCGAAGAGGACTACGAGGACGACGAAGACACTGAGGACATCGAGGACGCCGAGGACGCCGGGGACGCCGAAGGTGAGTCGGAAGACGGCGAAGTGGCCGCCGCGGACGACCAGGATGACGAAGCGGACCTTCCGGGCGACCGCGGTGACGAGGATCTCGACGACCTCGCCGCTTTGGACGCGCAGATCGAAGACGAGGACGATCTGGACGAAGAGGACTTCGCTCCCTCGGCTGCCGAGGACGGTGCCGCGCCGCGTTACGTGAACCCGGACGACCAGGCGGTCAGGGACACGTCCGACGACCCCGGATCGAGGGTGACGCCGGCTGGCGAGACCTCCGACGCCGGGAGCGAGTCGGATGAACCGGACGATTCTGGCGACGAGGTCGCGGAGGACGTCGATGCCGCGTCCGGTGACGGGAGCGCGGAGCAGGCCGGCGAGCCCGCCGGGACGGCGGAGGCGGCGTCCGGCGGCAAGGGTGCCAAGGTCACCGAGACGGTGGACGCCGAGCCCGGTGGCACCGAGGTCGCCGGTCAGGTAGCGGACGCCGAGGCTCCGGGCAAGGCCGCTGAGGCGGCTGCCGCCGGAGGCGAGAAGGCCGGTAAGGAGCGGAAGACCGTGCCGGGCGTGGGGCCCGCGTTCATCGAACCCGACTTCGGCGACGTGCTTGACGGTCCGGAGGACTCGGACGAGCGTAAGAGCTGAACTCGCATCAGGGTAGGCGCCGCACGGATCAGCCGTGCGGCGCCTTTCCTTTTGTGGCGGTTTGCCGGAGCGGTTTCCCGCAGGTCAGGGCTGGACGCGGTCGAGCCAGTGCAGGATGCCCGCGACGTTCGACGGGGCGCCGCTGAGCATCTCGAAGTGCTCGATCGTCTCCGGGTCGGCGCGCAGCGCGGCGTAACGCTCGCGGGTGCGCTCGGCCACCATCGCCACGGCGTGGTCCAGGTCCAGCCCTTCCGACCGCGCCTGCTTGGTGAGGTCCACCCACACCTTGAGTTCCTCGGCTGAGCGCTCCAGGATCGCCGGTACGTCGTCCACCGGGCCGTAGTGGCTGAACAGCAGGCGTTGCGGGCCGAGGGCGGTGAACAGCGCGATCGAGTCGAGCGCGGTGCCCAGGTCGAAGTCCGGCGGCGGCGTGGCCGGGCGGAGGTCACCGGTCTGCGGGAGGTAGACGCCCGCCGCGTCGCCGACGTACAGGTCGCCGGTGGCGGAGTCGATCAGGCCCACGTGGTGTTTGGCGTGGCCGGGCGAATAGTGGCTGTTCAGGGTGCGTCCGTTGCCCAGGTCGATGGCGCCGGTGTCGCCGAGCGCGCGGATCCGCGACGCGTCGGTGGGCGACAGCGTGCCGAACAGCGTGTCGAGACGGTCGCCCCAGACCATCTTGGCGCTGGCCATGAGCCGGGACGGGTCGGCCAGATGCCGGGCGCCCTTCTCGTGCACCACGATCTCGGCGGAGGGGAAGAATCGGGCGATGTCCCCGACTCCTCCCGCGTGGTCCAGGTGGATGTGCGTGACGACGACGGTGGCGAGATCGTCCGGCCCGACGCCCAGCGAGGCGAGCGCGTCGCGGACCACCGGCGCGGAGGTGGACGTGCCGGTCTCCACCAGGCACGGGCGGTCGCCCAGGATCGCGTATCCGGCGGTGATGCCGGTATATCCGGCCATACGGGTGTCGATCTCGTACACGTCTCCGCCGAGGGCGGTGATGTTGTCCACAGGCCACCTCAGTACTGGAACCGGTGTTCCCCAGAATGCGGTTCGAGTCATCCTGGTGTAGCTCACATCGTAAAGAGTGATCCCCGAGGAAGGACATCAAGGAGGGGATCAGATGGACCGCAACGAGGTCACGCTGGTGGGGCGGATGTCCGCGGCGGCCGAGGACAGGTCGCGCGCCGGTGGCACCACGCTCACGACCTGGCGGTTGATCGTCCGCAGACGGGCGGCCGTCGTCGACGTCATCGACTGTGTGACCTTCGATCCGGAGCTCGCGGCGGCCGTCGCCCGACGACGGCCCGGTGACGTCATAGAGGTCACCGGGGCGCTGCGCCGCAGGTTCTTCAACACCGGCCAGGGCAAGGTCAGCACCTATTCGGTGGAGGCGGCAGGAGTCCGTGTCGTCGACCGACCAGCCGAGACGGGGCCCTAACCGGGGGCGGGGCCGGGGCTGAGGTTGGGGTTGGTGCCGGGTCGAGCGAGGTCGGGGTTGGGGGGCGAGGTCGCGTCAGGTCGGGGTCGAGGCTGGTGCCGAGGGCGGGGGCGAACGAGGTCGGGGTTGGGGCCGAGCGAGGTCGGGCCGGGTCGGGGTCGGGCGTGTGCGGCAGGGGCGGTAAGTGGGGGCGGTGCCAAAGAGTGTGTCAGAGGGTGGTGTCAGAGGGTGGTGAAGGTGCGTAGGACCAGGCCGGTGCGGGGCTTGGGGCCGAAGGATGTCGACTTGCGCGGCACCCGCTCGCCGCCGGCCGCCACGGCGAGCACGTCCGGCACCGACAGGGGGTTGAGGATGACGGCGGTCCCACCGGCCTGCCGGGCGAGGCGTGCGGCGGCCTCGGCGTCGTGGTGCACGATGTGCACGGTCTGCTCGTCGTCGTAGAGTCCCCAGACCTTCGGCAGCAGAAACTCGGCGAGGATGGAGGTGTTCAGCGAAGACCAGCGTTCCGACCTAGATGCGGGCATCGCGTGCCGCACCTGCAGGGGGTCCGGAGCCGTGAGCAGGTGTGCGTGTCCCGCGCCGGCCAGCAGGTAGGCGGGCTCGTCCGCCTCGGCCAGTGCCGCAAGGCCCTCGTCGAGGTCGGCGTGCTCGGTGACCTGCCAGGCGCCCTTCGCCTTGGTGACCGCCTCGTGCAAGGGCAGGCCCGGGATCACGCGGTGGATCGCCTTCAGGTGCGGGGGGTAGGCGCTGGAGTCGACCAGGAGCGCCAGCCCGTGGTCCCAGGGGCCGTCGGCGTCGCCCGCCGTGTGGTGTTCGAGCTGGAGCGCACGGTAGGTGGCGTAACGGTGATGGCCGTCGGCGATCAGCGCCTGCCGGTCGCGCAGGTCGTCGTTGACACGGGTGATCTCGGCCTCGTCGGTGAGCGCCCAGAGCCGGTGGCGGACCTCGTCCCCGCCCGGCGCCTTCACCACCGCCTCGGTGAGGGGCGCCCGGGTGGTGGCCACCTCGTCCACCAGGGCCGTGGCGGCACTGTTCCCGCCGTCGTACAGCAGAAAGATGGGCTCCAGGTTGGCCTCGGTGGTGCGCATCAACGCCAGCCGGTCGGCGACCGGGCCGGGCATGACGTCCTCGTGCGGCAGGATGATCCGCCGCTCGGGGTCGGCCAGGGCCACGTCGCCGATCAGGCCGCGCTGCAACACCCGGCCCTGCGCGCTCTGCTCGTAGACGTAGATCGCGGGCTGGGGGTCGGTGGCGAGGACGCCCGCCTCCAGCCAGGCGTGCAGCGTGTCGCGGGCCTGCCCGTACCGGTGCCGATCGGCGCCGGGAAGGATGAGCCGCACCACGTTGTTGGGATGGGTGTCGAGCAGTGTTCGCGCGTCTTCATCGGAGATCAGGTCGTATGGCGGAGAGGTGACGTCGGCCACGTCCGTCACGGCGAAACGCACGCCGTGGAAGGGGCGCAACGTCAGCCCATCCGGCACCGGCAGTTCAGGATTCGCCATATCGGGCATGCTCCCATAGGTCTGAAACGTCCAGCGGGCCGCTTCGATGATGTGGCGACCCATCAGGAATTGGTCTGTTGTCCGTGCTCGGCCCATGTCGTTCAAGGAGGCCTCTCACATGACCCAAGGCCGGAGTGGCCCGTATGATTCCCCCGACTACGGAGTGGGAACCCCGGCTGGAGACGTCTACGAATGGTTTCAGCGCGGGATGAAGCTCCTGCAAGAGGGCAGTCCCGCTGCGGCCGCGGCACTGCTGGAGCGCGCGGCCGAGGCCGAGCCCGAGTCCCGCAGCGTCCGCGAGGCGCTGGCCAGGGCACAGTTCAACTCCCGGCAGTACGCCGAGGCCGCCGACAGCTTTCGCCTGATCGTGGACGCGAACCCGGCCGATGACTACGCCTATTTCGGTCTCGGGCTCGCCCTGTGGCGTACCGGCGACATGGAGGCCGCGCAGGAGCCGCTCGCCATCGCCGTGGCCATGAGCCCCGACCAGCGGCACTACGTGTCCGCGTTGAAGAGTGTGCGCGCGACGCTGCAGGCCCGCCGCGACATGTGAGTGAACGTTTATCTGCTTGGCCGCGGCTGGACGGCTGCTGGGTGCTGCTGGGTGCTGCTCGGGGAGCGGGGCGGGTGTTCGCGGGGTATGAAGCCTGACCTCCGATGCTCGGAGCACAGGTGGCTTCAGAGCTTGGACGGCTGCGGAGAGCGCTGCGGAACAGTGGCTGTGAAATACGGATGGACTCGGGATGCATGGGGCTTCAGAGCAAGGGGCCTCTGGGGTGGCATCGGCGGTGGTTTCGGCGGGTGGCTTCCGAGGACTGTGGATATGGGGCTGACCGTTGAGGGTGGCGAGAGGTAGCGCGCGGAGCCGCGTTTTGGCGGCGGGCGCATGTTGAGGGTGGCGGGGGCTGTGGTTGGAGGTTTGGGGATTGTGGGGTCTTGGCGGTTAGGGCGTGGGCGGTAAGTCGCGGTCATGGCGTGAGCGGCCGGGAATGTGGGTGGGCTTGGGCGGTCGTGGCGTGGACGGCCGGGGATGTGGGTGGGGCTTGGGCGGTCGTGGTGTGAGCGGTCAAGTTTGAGCAGCGTGTGGACGGCCGGGGCTGGGGCTTGGGCAGTCTGGGTGTGGGCGGGACATGGGCGGCCAGATGTGGGCGGCCGGGGTTGTGGGTGGGGCGTGGGCGGCCAGATGTGGATGGCCGGGGTTGTGGGTGGGGCGTGGGCGGCCGTGTGGGGGTCGGATGGCCAGGGATGTGGGTGGGGATGAGGGGTTGGTGTGTGGGCGGTCGGGGTGTGGGGCTGTGAGAATGGGTTTCGGGTGGCTGCCGGGTGAGGGTTTGTGGCTGTTGGGCTTTGGCGGTCATGAGGACGATTGTGGGCATGGGCAGCTGATCGGCCGTGGACTTGAGGTGGTTCTGTGAGTGAGCGGGACGGCGCGATGATCGAGGGTTACGACACCCTGCTGCTCGATCTCGACGGTGTCGTCTATCTGGGGCGGCACGCCGTGCGCGGTGCCGCGGAGGCGCTGGCGCGGGCGCAGGACGGCGGTGTCCGGCTCGCCTACGTGACGAACAACGCCTCGCGGACGCCCGCCGCCATCGCCGAGCACCTGTCCTCCCTCGGCGTCCCGGCCGAGGCGGGGGACGTGGTGACCTCCGCCCAGGCGGCGGCCAGGCTCGTCGCCGAGCGGGTCGAGCCGGGCGCGCCGGTCCTCGTCGTGGGCGGCATGGGGCTGCGCCAGGCGGTGCGCGCCCGCGGGCTCAGGCCGGTCACCACTGCCGCGGAGAACCCGGTGGCCGTCGTCCAGGGCATCGCGCCCGACCTGTCGTACGGGCTGCTCGCTGAGGGGGCGCTGGCCGTACGGCGGGGCGCGCTGTTCGTGGCGGCGAACGGCGACTCCACCATGCCCACCGGGCGTGGCGAGCTGCCCGGGAACGGCGCCATGGTGCGGGTGATCGCGACCGCGACCGGTGTCGAGCCGATCGTCGCGGGCAAGCCGCAGCCGCCGCTGCACCGCGAGTCCATCCTGCGTACCGGCGCCCGTCGCCCGCTGATCGTGGGCGACCGGCTGGACACCGACATCGAGGGTGCGACCAACGCGGCCACCGACAGCCTGCTCGTCCTCACCGGCGTGGCCACGCCGCTCGACCTGCTGACCGCCGGGCCCGGGCATCGCCCCACCTACGTCGCCGCGGACCTGAGCGCGCTGGGCGAGCCCTACCCGCCGGTGCGGCGAGGCGAGCACGGGTGGACGTGTGGCGGGTGGACCGCCCGCTGGGAGGAGGGCCGGCTCGGCCTGGCAGGGGCGGGTGAGCCGCTGGACGGGCTGCGGGCCGCGAGCGGGGCGGCGTGGGAGGCGGCAGGCGACGGCGCCGCCGACGAGGACGCGGTGAAGCCCGTTCTGGCGGCACTGGGGTTCTGAGGGGGCAGGCGGTCCCCGGAGGGGCGGAGTGAGGGGGCGGGTTAGAGGAGTTTGCGAAGTCTGAGCATGTCGCCGAAGCTCGCCTCGATCTTGACCCGGCCGGAGAACAGGGCGCGGGTCATGTCGAGCTCGCCGGCGACGAGGGCGACGAGGTCGTCGCTGGAGATCGTCAGGCGGATGTCGGCGGCACCGTCCGCCTTGGCGGGGAACTCCTGGAAGGGGTCGAGCCCGCCGTGGTGGATGCGGCCGTAGAAGGTGGTGTCGAGGTCTGAGATGCGGCAGCCGATAGTACGCTCTACGACGTGCTTCGCCCGGGTCTCCTCATCGACTTCGTCGAACTGCTCCGCGAGCTTGCGCAGCGCCGCCCGGCATTCCTCGACGGTCGCCATAGATCGATTTCCCTTCTCCTGCGGACCGGCCGAAAACCTCTTACCTACGGACGGTAGCGTTCCACACGAGTGATTCGCGTGCCCGGCGCGGGGTGTGCCGGAGGGAGGTCGCCGCGATGGTGTTCGAAGCGCTCCCGGCGCCGTCCCGGGTCGCCACCGGTTCTCATGGAAGGTACAACGTCCGAGGCCCGCGCGGTGGTTCGCGGGCCGGACGCCCGGGTGAAGAAGAAGTGCCGGTTAGGGGAGGGCGAAGCCGTACGGGGCGGCGGTCGTGGGGATAAGGTCACATCTCCGGCCGGTCCCGCAGGTGTGGCCGCCGGACCCGGTCCGCGGGGCGCGGCTTCGGATACGTTCGACGCGGCGCGCACGGAGCGGGCCCGCGGGAAGGCCGGAGACCGGCAGTCAGAGGCTTGATCGAGACGACGACAGGAGGGCGCGCGTGACGGATCCGCTGCGGAACACAGGTGACGAACAGGTCGACGACGCCCTTCGCGGCCTCGACCGGCTCGCGACACTGCCCGTCGCCGAGCACGTGGCCGTGTTCGAGGAGGCGCACGCCGGCCTGGAACGCGCACTGGCCAAGGCGGCCGACGAGACGTCGGACGCGGCCGGCGCCGGGTCCGGTGCGGGCGGCGGCACCGCCGGCGCGGATGATGGCAGGGCTGGGAACGGCGCCGCGGCGACGGACCGGGCTCCCGGACCCGCGCCGGGACCAGGACTCAGGCCGGGACCAGGACTCAGGCCGGGACCGGGGCTCAGACCGGGGCCAGGGGCCAGGCCGGGGCCGGGGTCGTCGGGTGCCGGTGGGGCCGGAGTGGCGGGATGGACGAGTTGACCGGTGGGAAGAGGCGGGGACGAGGGTGAGCAGGCGGACGCGGCTCGACAGCGAGCTCGTGCGCAGAGGGCTCGCCAGGTCGAGGGAGCAGGCGGGAACGCTCATCGAGACCGGGCGGGTCAGCGTCGGCGGCCGGGTGGCGGCCAAGGCGGCCACGCAGGTGGACACCGCCTCCGCCATCGTGGTGGCCGAGTCGGAGGCCGGGCCGGACTACGTCTCGCGAGGGGCGCACAAACTGCTGGGCGCGCTGACGGCGTTCGGGCCGCGCGGCCTCGCCGTACAGGGGCGCCGCTGCCTTGACGCGGGCGCCTCCACCGGCGGGTTCACCGACGTCCTGCTGCGGGCGGGCGCGGCGCACGTGGTCGCGGTGGACGTCGGCTACGGCCAGCTCGCCTGGTCGCTGCGGACCGACGAGCGGGTCACGGTGATGGAACGGGTCAACGTGCGCGATCTGGCGCCCGGCGACGTGGGCGAGCCGCCCACGCTGGTCGTCGGCGACCTGTCGTTCATCTCGCTGCGCCTGGTGCTGCCCGCCCTGGCCGCGTGCGCCGCGCCGGCGGCCGACTTCGTGATGCTGGTCAAGCCGCAGTTCGAGGTGGGCAAGGAGAAGGTGGGCGCGGGCGGAGTGGTCCGCGATCCCGGGCTGCGGGCGGGCGCCGTGCGCGAGTCGGCCGCCGCGGCCCGCGCGCTCGGCCTCGACGTGCGCGGGGTCACGGCGAGCCCGCTGCCGGGCCCCTCGGGCAACGTGGAGTACCTGCTCTGGATGGGCAGGGGCGCAGGGGCGCCGCCTCTGACCGGCCTGGACGACGAGATCGAGCGAGCCGTGGCGGAGGGCCCCCAGTGAGCACGGACCGGACCGTTCTGATCACCGTCCACACCGGGCGGGAGGCCGCGGTCGAGAGCGCGCGGCTGGTCATCCACCGCCTGCTGTCCGCCGGGCTGCAGGTGCGGGTGCTCGACTCCGAGGCGGAGGAGATCGCCTGCCCCGGCGCGGAGGCCGTCCCGGCCGGGACCGCCGCGGTCAAGGACACAGAGATGATCATGGTGCTCGGCGGCGACGGCACTCTGCTGCGCGCCGCCGAGCTGGCCAGGCCGAGCGGCACTCCGCTGCTCGGCGTCAACCTGGGCCACGTCGGCTTCCTGGCGGAGGCGGAGGTGGACGACCTGGCCAGTGCCGTCGAAGGCGTCGTGCACCGCAGGTACGACGTGGAGGAGCGGCTCACGGTCGAGGTGACCGCGCGGCTCAACGGCGAGGTGCTCGCGGAGACGTGGGCGCTGAACGAGGTCGCCGTCGAGAAGCGCGACCGCATGCTGGAGGTCGTCGCCGAGATCGACGGCCGCCCGCTCTCCCGCTGGGGGTGCGACGGCGTCATCTGCGCCACGCCGACCGGCTCCACCGCCTACGCGTTCTCCGCGGGCGGGCCGGTGGTCTGGCCCGAGGTGGAGGCGCTGCTGCTGGTGCCGATCAGCGCGCACGCCCTTTTCGCCCGGCCCATGGTGGTCTCCCCGCGGGCGACGCTGGCGGTGGAGATCCTGCCCGACACGCCGGGCGGCGTCCTGTGGTGCGACGGCCGCCGCCGCTTCGACCTGCCCTCCGGGGTGCGGGTCGAGGTGCGCAGGGGAAGCGTCCCGGTACGGCTGGCGCGGCTGCACGGCCTGGAGGACACCGGGGCTCCGTTCACCGATCGCCTGGTGGCGAAGTTCGATCTGCCGGTCCAGGGCTGGCGGGGAAGGGTGCGCCCTTAGGCGGCGGGACACCCCGCCGCCTGCCGATGTTACCCACAGGCTCAGGGCCGCCGTGGCCCGGAGCGCGTAGGATCGTGACGCGCGCACCGTACAGGTGTTCGGTCGCTTGGATGGGACGGGAGGGACCAGTGCGACCCAGGGTCGAGGAGGTCCGAATCCAGGGGCTCGGCGTCATCGACGAGGCGGTCCTGGAGCTTTCGCCGGGGTTCAACGTGGTCACGGGCGAGACCGGCGCGGGCAAGACGATGGTGGTGACCGGGCTCGGCCTGCTGTTCGGCGGCCGGGCCGATCCGGCGCGCGTGCGACCGGGCACCGACAAGGCGACGGTCGAGGGCACGCTGGTCGTCGAGCGCGAGGGCCGGGTGGCCCAGCAGGTCGAGGACGTGGGCGGCGAGGTCGACGGCGGCGAACTCATCATCTCCCGCACCGTCTCCACCGAGGGGCGCAGCCGCGCCTGGCTCGGCGGCCGTGCCGTGCCGGTCGGCACGCTCACCTATCTCGCCGACGACCTGGTGGCCGTGCACGGCCAGATGGACCAGCAGCGGCTGCTCCAGCCCGGCAGGCAGCGCGCCGCCCTCGACCGTTACGCGGGTGAGGAGCTGGTCAAGCCGCTGCGCGACTACGAGCACGCCTACAAGCGGCACAAGCAGGTGGCCGAGCAGCTCGCCGACATCACCGCGCGGGCCAGGGAGCGCGCCCAGGAGGCCGACGTGCTCCGGTTCGGCCTGGAGGAGATCGAGAAGGTCGACCCCAAGGCCGGGGAGGACGTCTGGCTGCGTGAGGAGGAGGACCGCCTCTCCCACGCCGACGCGCTGCGCGGCGCGGCGGGCGGAGCGCACGGCGCCCTGCTGGCCGACCCGATGAGCAGCGGCCAGTCCGGGCAGGACGCGATCTCCCTGGTCGGCGAGGCGCGCGCCGCGATCGAGGCGGTGCGCGACTTCGACCCGGCGCTGGGCGGCCTGGCCGACCGGCTCGCCGAGGCCGGTTACCTGCTGTCCGACGTGGCGACCGAGCTGGCCGCCTACGCCGAGTCGGTCGACGCCGACCCCGCCCGGCTGGCGGTCGTCCAGGAGCGCAGGTCCCAGCTGGGCGCGCTCACCAGGAAGTACGGCGAGGACGCCACGGCGGTGCTGGCCTGGGCCGAGCAGGCCGCGCTGCGGATCGCCGAGCTCGACGGCGACGACGACCGGGTGGCCGAGCTCACCCGCGAGCACGAGCAGCTCACCGTCCGGGTCACCGAGCTGGCCGCCGACCTGACCGGCATCCGCACCGCCGCCGCCGAGCGGTTCGGCGAGGCGGTCACCCGGGAGCTGACCGCGCTCGCGATGCCGCACGCGCGGGTCGTGGTGCGGCTCTCCCCGGGCAAGGAGTTCGGCCCGCACGGCATCGACGAGGTGGAGCTGCTCATGGCCGCCCACCCCGCCGCGCCGCCGCTGCCGCTCAACAAGGGCGCGTCGGGCGGCGAGCTGAGCCGGGTCATGCTCGCCATCGAGGTGGTCTTCGCGGGCGCCGACCCGGTGCCGACCTTCGTCTTCGACGAGGTGGACGCGGGGGTGGGCGGCAAGGCCGCGGTCGAGATCGGCCGCAGGCTCGCCATGCTCGCGCGCAGCGCCCAGGTGATAGTCGTCACCCACCTGCCGCAGGTGGCCGCCTTCGCCGACCAGCACCTCGTGGTCGAGAAGGCGAGCGACGGCAGCATCGTGCGCAGCGGCGTGGTGACCCTGGACCACGAGGGCCGGGTGCGCGAGCTGTCGCGCATGCTCGCCGGCATGGAAAACTCCGAGCTCGGCCGGGCGCACGCCGAGGAGCTGCTCTCGATCGCGGCGGAGAGCAAGGTCTGACCGGATGATGCGACCGGGTTCCCCGTGGCGGGTGTGGCGCGCCGAAACCGACACGCCGCGGCATGCGGGACCTACGAGGTCGCTCACTCTGGCAGGATGGTCTTGATGAAGGTTCCGACCATGAAGGTTCCGGGCCTCCGCCGCTGGAAGGTCGACGACCTTCCCGGGGTGACGGCAGTGGCGAGAATCGATCGGCGGACCAAGAGGCTGACCAAGCGCCTCAGGGCCGGAGAGATCGCGATCATCGACCACGTGGACGTCGACCGGGTCAGCGCGGAGGCGCTTGTCGCGTGCGGCGCCGCCGCCGTCGTCAACGTCGCGGCGGGCATCAGCGGCCGCTATCCCAACCTGGGCCCGCAGATCATCGTCGAGGCCGGGGTGCCGTTCGTCGACAACGCCACGCCCGAGCTGTTCGAGCGGGTCAAGGACGGCGATCTGGTCCGGGTGCACGAGGGGGTCGTCTACCTCGACGGCGAGACGGTCGGCAAGGGCGACGTCGCCACGGAGGAGACGGTCAACGCCGCGATGACCGAGGCCCGCGCCGGGCTCTCGGTGCAGATCGAGGCGTTCGCCGCCAACACGATGGAATACGTCCGCCGCGAGCGCGACCTGCTCATCGACGGCATCGGCGTCCCGGAGATCCGCACGCCGATGGAGGGCCGTCACGTCCTCATCGTGGTGCGCGGCTACCACTACAAGGAAGACCTCGCCACGCTGCGTCCCTACATCAGGGAGTACCGCCCGGTGCTCATCGCCGTCGACGGCGGCGCCGACGCGCTGATGGAGGCCGGTTACCTGCCCGACATGATCGTCGGAGACTTCGACTCGGTCTCCACCAAGGCGCTCACCACCGGCGCGGAGCTCGTGGTGCACGCCTACCGCGACGGCCGCGCCCCCGGCCTGGACCGGGTGCACAAGCTCGGCCGGGACGCCGTGCTCTTCCCCGCGCTCGGCACCAGCGAGGACATCGCGATGCTCCTCGCCGATGACAAGGGAGCCGATCTCATCGTGGCCGTGGGCACCCACGCGACCCTGGTCGAATTCCTCGACAAGGGGCGCTCGGGCATGGCGAGCACCTTCCTCACCCGGTTGCGGGTCGGCAGCAAGCTCGTCGACGCCAAGGGTGTGAGCCGGCTCTACCGCAGCCGGATCTCCACGTCGTCGCTCCTCCTGCTCGTGCTCACCACCCTGATCACGATAGCCGTGGCACTCGGGGTGTCGCCGGTGGGCCAGATCTGGCTGACCGGGCTCCATGATTTCTGGAACGGTTTCATCTTCTGGCTGGTCGGACTCTTCTCGTGATCGATTTCCGCTATCACCTCGTCTCCATCGTCGCGATCTTCCTCGCGCTGTCGGTCGGCATCGTGCTGGGCGCCACCTTCTTGCAGGGGCCCGCGATCGAGCTGGCCAACCAGACGGTCGGGCGCGTCAGTCAGCACAACGAGGAGCTCCTGCGGCAGGTGCAGACCCTGCAGGGCAGGGAGACGGGCAACGACGGGTTCATCGGCGGGGTGACCCCGCAGCTCGTGCAGGGGGAGCTCGCCGGGGAGCGCGTCCTCATCGTGGAGGCGCCCGGCGTCACCGCGGGCCTGCGCGACGCCGTGCAGGAGTCGCTCGGCCAGGCGGGGGCGGCGGTGACCGGGCGGGTCGCGGTCACCGACCGATTCTTCGACCCCAAGCAGAGCGGGGTGCTCGACCAGCTCGCGCTGGCCGCCAAACCGGCGGAGATGTCCTTCTCCGAAGGGCTCACCCCCTACGACCGGGCCGCCGCCGTGCTCGCCGCCGCGGTGGTCACCGCCGACAGCGCGGAGGGCGGCAGGGAGAACCCCGCGGCCTCGGGCGTGCTCGACGCGTTCGAGAAGGGCGGCATGATCACCACCAGCGGCGATCCGGCGCAGCGCGCCACGCTGGCGGTCGTGATGGCCCCCGCCGACCCCTACGAGGGAGAGAACGCCGAGTCGCAGAACGCCGCGCTCGTCTCCCTCGCCGCCGGGCTGGACGCGGCGGACGGCGGCACCATCGTCGCCGGGCCGCTCAGCGCCTCGGGCGCCGGCGGGCTCATCGCCGCCCTCCGCGACTCCGGCGAGCCGTCCGGCGGCGTGTCGAGCGTGGACACCGCCGATATGCCGGTGGGCCGGATCGTGTTGGTCTACGCTTTGCGGGAGCAGTTGGCGGGTGACGCGGGCCACTACGGCCTCGGCGCCGGAGCCTCGGCCTTCGAGCCCTCGCCCGCCGCCTCTCCCACCCCCAGATCATCCGGAGGCTGAACCATGGCCCGTGCCCCACTCGGCCCCATGGCGGCCGCGGCGATCGGAGCCGCGCTCGGCGCGGTGGCGGCACGCGCCGCCTACACCGCCTTCCGCCGCAGGCCGCCACTCGGCGACGAGAAGACCTGGACCCGCACCAACCACCGCGGCGAGCCGATCACGCTGCTGGAAGGCCCGGCGTTCGTCGCCGGCGCCGGCGCCGCGGCGGCGCTCGCTCCGGGCCTGCCGCCCGCCACCAGGGCCGCGGCTTTGATCGCCTGCGCCGGCGGCGGCGTCCTCGGCGGGTACGACGACCTGTACGGCGCGACCTCCTCCAAGGGCTTCAAGGGGCACCTGACCGCCCTGGCCAGGGGTGAGGTCACCAGCGGGGCGGTGAAGATCCTCGGCATCGGCGCCAGCGGTCTCGCCGCGGCCGCCCTGGTCTCGCGCGGCCCGGTCGACACCGTGGTCAACGGCGCGCTCGTCGCGGGCGCCGCCAACCTCGCCAACCTCTTCGACCTGCGCCCCGGGCGGGCGATCAAGGTGGGCCTGCTCACCGGCGGGCCGCTGCTCGCCGCCACGCTGGCCGCCCGCGGCCCGGCCGCCGTCCCCGCCGCGGCGCTGGCCGCCCTCCCGCTCGGCGCCGCCGCCGCGCTGCTGCCCGAAGACCTCCGAGAGCGCGCGATGCTCGGCGACGCGGGGGCCAACGCGCTCGGCGCCCTGCTCGGCCTGGCCGCGGCGACCTCGCTCGGCCGCCGCGGGCGGCTGACCGTCCTCGGCACGGTCGCCGCGCTCACCGCCGCCTCCGAGAAGATCAGCTTCACCAAGGTCATCGCGGGCAACCGGGTGCTCAACCAGATCGACATGCTGGGCCGCCGCCCGGCGCCGCCGCCCGCCGTACCGGCCGGGGCCTGAGCGAGCGGACACGTGATCAGGCGCCTCGGCCCGGGGATCGCGGGGGCGGCGGCGCTCATCGCGGTGATCACGATCGCCGCCCGGGTGACCGGCTTCGGCAAGCAGCTCGCACTGGCCCGTACGGTCGGCACCAACTGCCTGTCCACCGCCTACTTCACCGCCAACACGATCCCCAACCTGGTCTTCGAGGTCGTCGTGGGCGGCGCGCTGGCCGGGATGGTGGTGCCGGTGCTCGCCGGCGCCGCCGCCCGTTCCACGGCTCCGGACGGCGGGGAGGAGGCGGTCCGGGCCAGGGAACAGGTCGGGCTGATCACCTCCGCGCTGCTCACCTGGGTGGTGGTGATCCTGGTCCCGCTCGCGGTGCTGACCGCGCTGCTCGCCGGGCCGGTGATCGGGTTGTTCGCCGGCGGCGACATCGACGGCTGCGACACGGGGGCGGTGACCGCGGTCGCGACCAGGATGCTCGTCGTCTTCGCGCCGCAGATCCCGCTGTACGGGCTGGCCGTGGTGCTCTACGGGGTGCTCCAGGCGCACCGGCGGTTCGCCTCTCCCGCGCTCGCCCCGCTCGTGTCCAGCCTCGTCGTCATCGTCGCCTATCTGGCCTTCGTCCCGCTCAGCGGCGGCCACACCGGGGTGAGCGGCCTGCCCGCGCCCGCCGAGCTGGCCCTTTCGCTGGGGACGACGCTCGGCGTGGTGGCCCTCGTGGTGACCGTCCTCGGGCCGGCCGGCCGCCTCGGGCTGCGGCTGCGGCCCGCGTTCCGCTTCCCGGACGGCGTCGCCGGGCAGGTGCGTAGGCTGGCGGCGGCCGGGCTCGCCGCGCTGCTCGCCCAGCAGGCGGCGACGGCGCTGGTCGTCGTGCTGGCCAACCACCGGGTGGGCGGCGGCGCGCTCGCCGCCTACAACTTCGCCTGGGCGATCTACCAGGTCCCCTACGCGGTGCTCGCCGTACCCATCGCCACCAGCGTCTTCCCGGTGCTGTCGGCCCGGGCCGAGGACGGCGACACCGCCGCCTTCGCGAACGCCAGCGCCCGGACGAGCCGGGCCGTGGTGCTCGTCTCCGGTCTCGCCGCCGGGTTGCTCGCGGCGACCGCGCCGCCGGTGGCCGCGGTGTTCATCGAGGGCACGGCCAGCTCGATCGACCCCGCCACGCTCGCCCGGGCGATCGCGCTGTTCGCCCCCGGGCTGGTGGGTTACGGGCTGGTGGCCCACCTGAGCCGCGTGCTCTACGCGGCCGGGCGCGGCCGGGCCGCGGCGACCGGCACGGTGGCGGCCTGGGGCGCCGTGATGGCCGTCCAGACCGTGCTCGTGTTCACGCTGCCCGCTGGCTGGCAGATCGCCGGGCTGGCGCTGGGCAGCGCGGCCGGGATGACCGTCGGCGGGACGATGCTCGCGGTGTCGGTGGTCAGGGCGCGGGGCGCCGCCGCGCTGGGCGGCATCGGCAGGGCGACCGCCGCCGCCGTGCTGGGCGGCGTCGCCGGCTGGCTCGCCGGGGCGGGCGCGGTCGCCTGGCTGGACGTGCGCGGCGTGTGGCCCAACCTGCTCGCCGCCGTGCCCGCCGCCGTACTCGCGCTCGCAGTGGGCGGAATCGCCGCCGCCCTGGTGGACCGGCCGGATGCCGAAGCCATGCTGGCGCGCTTCGCGCCGGGAAGGAACCGCCGGACGGCCGGCAGGGACGAGGAGCGGATCGATGGGTGAACGCCGGGACGTGAAGCGGATCCTGCTCGTGCTGGGCACCAGCGCCGGAGGCGTCGGGCGGCATGTGCGCATGCTCGCGGAGGGCTTCGCGCAGCGTGGCCACCGGGTCGTCGTCGCCGGTCCGCCGAGCACGGAGGAGACGTTCCGCTTCTCCGCCGCCGGAGCCGTCTTCGCGCCCGTGGCCATCGCCGAGCGTCCCCGCCCGGCCAGCGACCTGCGGGCGGCGGCGACACTGCGGCGGCTCGCCCGCGGCGGCCAGGGGCCGCACGCCGTGCACGCGCACGGCCTGCGCGCCGGGGCGCTCGCCGGGCTGGCGCTGACCGGCACGGCGACTCCCCTCGTGGTCACCCTGCACAACGCGCTCACCGCGGGCGGCGCGACCGGCGCGGTGTACGGCGTGCTCGAAAGGATCGTCGCCGCGCGGGCCGCCCGGATCCTGGTCGTCTCGCCCGACCTGGGGGAGCGGATGACCGCCCTGCGCGCCCGGCACGTGGAACCGGCCGTGGTGCCCGCCCCGCCGCTCCGCCCGCCCGCCCGCCCGGTGGCCGAGGTACGCGCCGAACTCGGGGCGGAGCCGGGACGGCCGGTGCTGCTGACGATCGCCAGGCTGGCCCAGCAGAAGGGCCTGGAGATGCTGCTCGACGTGGCCGCGGGCCTCGCCGGTCCGGACGCGCCGCTGTTCGCCGTGGCGGGGGACGGCCCGCTGCGCGCCCGGCTGCAGGACAGGATCGACGCCGAGGGACTGCCCGTGCGGCTGCTCGGCGACCGGGGAGACGTGCCCGACCTGCTCGCCGCGGCCCGGCTCCTGGTCGCGCCGAGCAGGTGGGAGGGGCAGCCGCTCAACGTGCAGGAGGCGCTGCGGGCCGGCCGCCCGGTGATCGCGACGGCGGTCGGCGGCGTCCCCGCCATGGTCGGCGACGCCGGGCTGCTGGTGCCGTACGGCGACGCGGCCGGGATGCGGGCGGCGATCGGCCGCGTCCTCGGCGACCCGGAACTGGCCGGGAACCTGGAACGAGCGGCCACCCGGCGCGGGAGCGAACTGCCCGGCGAGGAGGAGGCCGTGACGGCCGCGCTCGCCGCCTATCCGGTCGCCGCGACGCCCGGCGATGACCGACCGTAACCGAAGGACGGGGCAGGCTGTCCGATCTATCCCCGTCCAGGTCAGGCTTTACCTTCTTGGCCGGAGGAATGATTAGGCATGACCTAAACGTTCACCTATACTGACCTGATTAGGGGGGGAGTATCCCTTCGCGACAGTCTCGTCATCACGGTGCCGCCTCGTTCTGTGAGGCCCCCGGGGCTGCCGGTCCGCTTTTCCTGGGCGGGAGAGACCTCCGGCCGTCTGTCGTTGCGCCGGAGGTATGAGGACGTGGACGTTTCCCTGTGGGCCTGGGGCGCCGTGATCGGCGGCCTGCTCCTTGTGCTGGCCTTCGACCTGTGGATCGTCGACCGCGGCGAACCCCGCGAGTTCTCCATGAGGCAGGCCGGCTTCTGGGTGGGCTTCTACGTCACCCTGGCCGTGCTCTTCGGCATCGGCGTCTGGCTGGTGCAGGACGGGCACCACGCCGGGCAGTTCTTCGCCGGTTACCTGACCGAGTACAGCCTGAGCGTCGACAACCTCTTCGTCTTCTACATCATCATGAGCCGCTTCGCGGTGCCGAGGATGTACCAGCACAAGGTGCTCCTCGTCGGCATCCTGATCGCGCTGGTCATGCGCGGCGTCTTCATCGCGGTCGGCGCGGCGGCGCTGGCGAGTTTCGGCTGGCTGTTCTACGTCTTCGGCGCCTTCCTCCTCTACACGGCCGTCAACATCGTCCGCCAGCACGGCCAGGAGGACGACATGGAGGAGAACGCGCTGCTGCGCTGGGCGCGCAGGGCGCTGCCGACCACGCCCGACTACGTCGGCTCCAAGATCTTCGTCAGGATCGACGGCAGGCGCCTGGTCACCCCGATGCTGATCGTGATGATCGCCATCGGCACCACCGACCTGCTCTTCGCCCTCGACTCCATCCCCGCCATCTTCGGCCTCACGCAGGACGCCTTCATCGTCTTCACCGCCAACGCCTTCGCTCTCATGGGCCTGCGGCAGCTGTACTTCCTGCTCGGCGGCCTGCTCCAGCGGCTCGTCTACATCAGCTACGGTTTGGCGTTCATTCTCGGTTTCATCGGGGTTAAGCTGATTCTCGAGGCTTTGCACTCCAGCGGCTTCTCGTGGGCTCCCGAGGTCCCGATCCCGGTGTCGCTGGGCGTCATCATCATCACCATGATCGTGACCACGGTGGCCAGCCTCGCGAAGTCCCGGCGTGACGCGCGTAAGGCGGTGGCGGAGCCGTCGCCTGCGAGCACCGGCCAGAGCTAGCGAAACGGCCATTGAGTCGTTCTGTTCTCTCGAAGGGCCAACCAAACGTTGTGGGATCGGTAACATCTGCCACCAAGGCGGCAAATACATAGCCGGAAGTCATCACAAAAGGTTCTCCGTGTCCCACGATTCAGCAAGGTTCAACACCGGCCGCACGCGGTTGGCCCGCGGCGTATCGCCGTGGCTGGCGCCGACCGCGGCGGCCGCCGCGGTGACCTCGCTCCTCGCCACGCGAGATCGGCGCTGGGCGATCGCAGCCGGTCCGCTGGCCGCGCTCACCGGTGGCATGCTCTGGTTCTTCCGCGACCCCGAGCGCGTCCCCGGGCCGGGAAGGGTCCTCTCACCCGCCGACGGCGTGGTGCAGAGCATCGATCCGTGGCCGGACGGCCGAACACGGGTGGCGATCTTCATGAGCCCCCTCGACGTGCACGTGAACCGGGCGCCCCTCGCCGGCACCGTCACGTCGGTGGAGCATGTGCCAGGTGGTTTCCGTCCCGCGTTCAACAAGGACAGCGACCAGAACGAGCGGGTGGTGTGGCACTTCGAGACCGCCCTCGGCGACATCGAGCTGGTGCAGATCGCCGGCGCCGTGGCGCGCCGGATCGTGCCCTACCTGGCGAAGGGCGCCCGCGTGGCCCGCGCCGACCGGATCGGCCTGATCCGGCTGGGCTCCCGGGTGGACGTCTACCTGCCCGAGGGCGTCGCCCCTGCGGTGACCGTCGGCCAGAAGACCGTGGCGGGGGTGACCGGCCTTGACCACGGCTGACGCCGAATGGCCCCTCAAACAACTGGACGAGGTCGACGACGAGCCGAAAGGCCCGGTGGGCAAGGCGTTCCGGCTCTCCGCGGCCGACTCGCTCTCCCTGGGCAACGCGCTGTGCGGGTTCCTCGCCGTGTGCGTGCTCACCTGGTCGGCCATCAGCCAGCTCCAGGCGTCGGGCGGCAGGTTCTCCCCTGATCCGCGGTATTTCGCCACCGCCGTGGTGCTGCTGCTGATCGGCGCGACCTGTGACCTCTTCGACGGCCTGGTGGCACGCCGCTTCCGCGCCTCGGCGATGGGGGCCGAGCTGGACAACCTGGCCGACGTGATCAGCTTCGGCTTCGCCCCCGCCTTCATGGTGGTGGTCTGGGCGGGCTTCTCACCCGGGGTCCCGCTGTGGCTGGTGCTCGGCGCCGCGGGCTCGGTCCTGGTCGCCGGCGTCGTACGGCTGGCCCGCTTCGCCTGCGTCAAGACCAAGAGCGGCGACTTCATGGGCCTGCCGATCCCGATGGGCGCCATGACCGTGGTCTCGGTCGTACTGCTGTTCCAGCCGTCCTTCGTCGCGTTGGCGGCGATCTTCGCGGTGGCCTGGCTGATGGTGAGCCGGATCGAGTACCCCAAGCCCAAGGGGCAGCTCGCCGCGGTCGTGCTCGGCTGGATCATGCTCAACGTGGCCTGCCTGACGGTGTGGGCGGCCTGGCCTGAGGGCGGCGACACGCTGATCAAGGTCGGCGCCAGCATGCAGATCGCCCTGGTGACCGCGATCCCGCTGCGGGTGGTCATGTTCAAGCGCTCCCAGCGCAAGGAGCAGCGCCGCGAGCACCGGCCGGTCGGCTGAGACGAGAGCGACGGCAGACGGCACCGCCCCCCGGCGGTGCCGTTCCCGTTTCCGCGGCGGAACGCGGCCGTGTGTCCCCCCGGCGACGCCATGCGTTCTAATGGGCCTATGGCAGCAGCGCCACGGGAGCACACCCGCACCTACTTCCTCGGCAGGCTCGCCCAGGAGCTGGAGCTGCGAGGCATGTCGGTCTCGCTGCGTCCGGACCCGCCCTCGCTCAAGGTCAGCGACCCCGACGCCGCCCTGCTCACCGAGACCGTGGACTGCGCGTGCGTGTCCGGGGGGTGGTTCTTCCGCTGGTCGTGGGGCGACGTGGTGGAGCGGGCCGAGGACCCGTCGGCCGCGGCCGACCGCATCATGCGGCTCTTCGCCGCCCCGCCCGGCCGCCGGGCCTGACCCCTTCGGGCCTCACCTTCCGAATTTTACCAGCCGCGTGCCTCCCACTCGGGCAGCGCCGGCCGCTCCGCGCCGAGCGTCGTGTCCTTGCCGTGACCGGGGTAGACCCAGGCCGAGTCGGGCAGCCGGTCGAAGATCCGCTCCTTCACGTCGCCGAAGAGCTGGGTGAACCGCGCCGCGTCGCCCTGGGTGTTGCCCACCCCGCCGGGGAACAGCGAGTCGCCGGTGAAGACGTGGCCGTCCTGGTAGAGCAGGGCGATCGAGCCGGGCGTGTGGCCACGCAGGTGGACGACCTCCAGGGTCACCACGCCCACCGTCACCCGGTCGCCGTGCTCGACCTCCAGGCCCACCGGCACCGGCAGCTCCGGCCCGTCGAGCGGGTGGGCCACCACCGTCGCGCCGGTCGTCCCGGCCACCTCCGCCAGCGCCATCCAGTGGTCCTGGTGCCGGTGGGTGGTCACGATCTTGCTGATCGGCCGGTCGCCCATCAGGCCGAGCAGCCGGTCGGCCTCGGCGGCGGCGTCGATCAGGAGGCCGTCGCCCGTCTCGGTGCACCGCAGGAGGTAGGCGTTGTTCCCGAAGTCGCCCACCTCCAGCTTGCTGATGGTCAGGCCGGGCAGCTCCCGGACGTCGGCGGGACCGCCCTTGGTGACGTCGCCGGTATAGGTCACGGATACTCCTTCGGAGGTGTGGCGGGCAGGTACGGCGGCGCCGGCATGTCGAGCCACGGCGGCGGCTCGGCCGCGCCCTCAGGGATCACTTTAGGACCCGCCCGCGCCGACCGGCCGGTCACCCGGGCCCGGCACCTCGCCCCGCGGGCCGTGCGCCGCGGGATCGGCGAGCCGCTCGGCGGCCGGCCGTACGGCTCCCGCGTACACCTGCCGGCGCGCGGTGCCCGGAACCCGGTCCGGCGCAGGTCATCGGGTCTCCCGTCCGTCCCATCCGGGCGCCGTCGGGCATAACCCCGATGGCCTGCGTTGTTGGTCCTGTTGACATGTGTGGCAGGCGAAGCGACGGCGGTGCCCGTAGTCTGGAAGCACGTGGGGACCCGGTCGCCGCGTTTTTGTCACACCCCCCGGCTACTCTGCCCGTGCAGCAGGTATTGACCAACTAGACCTTGGGACATCGGGACCACCGTGGCTGACCGCCTCATCGTGCGTGGCGCACGTGAACACAACCTCAAAGACGTCTCGCTGGACCTTCCGCGAGACTCTTTGATCGTCTTTACCGGCCTGTCCGGCTCAGGCAAGTCGAGCCTGGCCTTCGACACGATCTTCGCCGAGGGCCAGCGGCGCTATGTCGAGTCGCTCTCGGCCTACGCGCGGCAGTTCCTGGGCCAGATGGACAAGCCCGACGTCGACTTCATCGAGGGGCTTTCCCCCGCGGTCTCCATCGACCAGAAGTCCACGAGCCGCAACCCGCGTTCGACCGTGGGCACCATCACCGAGGTCTACGACTACCTCCGGTTGCTCTGGGCGCGCATCGGCAAGCCGCACTGCCCGCAGTGCGCGCGGCCCATCGCCAGGCAGACCCCGCAGCAGATCGTCGACCGGGTCATGGAGCTGCCCGAGGGCACCCGCTTCCAGGTGCTCGCCCCCGTGGTCCGCGGTCGCAAGGGCGAGTATTCCGAGCTCTTCGGCCAGCTCCAGGGGAAGGGCTTCGCCCGTGCCCGGGTGGACGGCACCGTCGTGCGGTTGGAGGAGCCGCCCACGCTGAAGAAGTACGAGAAGCACGACATCGAGGTGATCGTCGACCGGCTCGCGGTGAAGGAGTCCGCCGCCCGGCGGCTCACCGACTCCGTCGAGACGGCGCTCCAGCTCTCCGGCGGCACGATCACCCTGGAGTTCGTCGACCTCCCGGAGGACGACCCGGGCCGGGAGCGGTTCTACTCCGAGCATCTCTACTGCCCCTACGACGACCTGTCGTTCGAGGAGCTGGAGCCGCGGTCGTTCTCGTTCAACTCGCCGTTCGGCGCCTGTCCCGACTGCACGGGGCTCGGCACCCGGATGGAGGTCGACCCCGAGCTCGTGGTGCCCGACCCCGAGAAGACGCTCGGCGACGGCGCGCTCACCCCGTGGACCAACGGCCACACCAGCGACTACTTCATCCGGCTCATCGAGGCCCTCGGCCACACCATGGGCTTCAACCTGGACACCCCGTGGGAGCGCCTGACCAAGAAGGCGCAGAAGGCGCTGCTCAACGGCCACGACGAGCAGGTGCACGTCCGTTACGCCAACCGTTTCGGCAGGCAGCGCTCCTACTACACCACCTTCGAAGGCGTGGTCCCGTGGGTGCAGCGGCGGCACGCCGAGGCCGAGAGCGACGCCACCCGGGAGCGGTTCGAGGGCTACATGCGGGAGATCCCGTGCCCGGCGTGCAAGGGGGCGAGGCTCAAGCCGGTCTCGCTCGCGGTGACCGTGGCCGAGCGGTCGATCGCCGACGTGTCGGGGATGTCGATCGGCGAGTGCGCCAAGTTCCTGTCCGCCCTGAAGCTGTCCGACCGTGACATGCAGATCGCCGAGCGGGTGGTCAAGGAGATCAACGCCCGCCTGGGCTTCCTGCTCGACGTCGGTCTCGACTACCTCACGATGGACCGCGCGGCCGGCACGCTGGCCGGCGGCGAGGCGCAGCGCATCCGGCTGGCCACGCAGATCGGCTCCGGCCTGGTCGGCGTGCTCTACGTGCTCGACGAGCCGTCCATCGGCCTGCACCAGCGGGACAACCAGCGCCTGCTGGAGACCCTCATCCGGCTGCGCGACATGGGCAACACGCTCATCGTGGTGGAGCACGACGAGGACACCATCGCCGCCGCCGACTGGGTGGTGGACATCGGTCCCGGCGCGGGCGAGCACGGCGGCCAGGTCGTCGTCTCCGGCACCGTGGAGGAGCTGCTCGCCAGCGAGCAGTCGCTCACCGGCGCCTACCTGTCGGGGCGCAGGTCGATCAGCCTGCCGCCGGCCAGGCGCAAGCGCGACAAGAAGCGCCAGCTCGTCGTCAAGGGCGCCCGCGAGCACAACCTCAAGGGCGTCGACGTGGAGTTCCCGCTCGGCGTGTTCACCGCGGTGACCGGCGTCTCGGGTTCGGGCAAGTCCACCCTGGTCAACGACATCCTCTACAGCGCGCTGGCCAAGGAGCTCAACGGCGCGCGCACCGTGCCGGGCCGGCACTCCCGGATCAACGGCATGGACCTCGTGGACAAGGTCGTGCACGTCGACCAGTCGCCGATCGGCCGCACCCCGCGCTCCAACCCGGCGACCTACACCGGCGTCTTCGACCACGTCCGCAAGCTCTTCGCGGCCACCACCGAGGCGAAGGTCCGCGGTTACCAGCCCGGCCGGTTCAGCTTCAACGTCAAGGGCGGCCGCTGCGAGGCGTGCGCCGGCGACGGCACCATCAAGATCGAGATGAACTTCCTGCCCGACGTCTACGTGCCCTGCGAGGTCTGCCAGGGCGCCCGGTACAACCGGGAGACGCTGGAGGTCCACTACAAGGGCAAGACGATCTCCGAGGTCCTCGACATGCCGATCGAGGAGGGGCTGGAGTTCTTCGACGCCATCCCGGCGATCAAGCGGCACCTCAAGACGCTCAACGACGTGGGCCTGGGCTACGTCCGGCTCGGCCAGCCCGCCACCACGCTCTCCGGCGGCGAGGCCCAGCGGGTGAAGCTCGCCTCCGAGCTCCAGCGCCGGTCCACCGGCCGCACGATCTACGTGCTCGACGAGCCCACCACCGGCCTGCACTTCGAGGACATCCGCCGGCTGCTCGGCGTCCTCGGCCGGCTCGTCGACGGCGGCAACACCGTCATCGTCATCGAGCACAACCTCGACGTCATCAAGACCGCCGACTGGATCATCGACATGGGCCCCGAGGGCGGCTCGCGGGGCGGCGGCGTCATCGCCACCGGCACCCCGGAAGAGGTCGCCCTGGTGGAGCAGAGCCACACCGCCCGGTTCCTGCGCAAGATCCTCGGCTCCTGACCCGCCGCACCGGCCCGGCCCCCGATCGGGGACCGGGCCGTGCCGTCAATACGCTGGTGACGGCCCGACCGCAGGCCCGCCGGAGGACCCGCCGGCCGCGCCTGCGGCCCGCGCCCCGGGTGACGCCCCCCATCCTCGCCCTGGCGTATAGATGAAAGTTCAAAATTTTCCCGCCGACTGTACGGCACGCTGAACCCGCGCCTCGCCGGAACCGTACGTATGGGAAAGAAAGAACCCTTGGAGGGGTGAACGTATGTATGTGATGTCCGGCCTGTGTTCCCCGGGAGGCCGTGGTGAGTGAGCAGCACACCGCCGATCGGGAGGAGCGGCCCGTGGCGGCCGGCCAGGCTCTGCCGGCGGACACGTCCCGGCGCGCCGTCATGCTCGGCGCGGGCGGCGTGGGACTGGTGGCCGTGCTGGCCGCCTGCGGTTCCGGCGGCACCGACACGGCGGCGCCCGCGTCCTCCGCGCCGGCGCCCGCCTCGTCGGCCGCGCCTGAGCAGTCCGCGGCCGGTGGCGGCGACTCCGCCGGGTTCGCCAAGACGGCGGACATCCCCGAGGGCGGCGGCAAGATCTTCGCCGACCAGAAGCTCGTGGTGACCCAGCCCGCCGCGGGGCAGTTCAAGGCGTTCAGCAGCACCTGCACGCACCAGGGCTGCACGGTGGGCGACGTCTCCGGCGGCACGATCAACTGCCCCTGCCACGGCAGCAAGTTCAGCATCACGGACGGCTCGGTCAAGGGCGGCCCCGCCCCCAGGCCGCTCCCCGAGACGCAGATCAAGGTCGACGGCGACGCCATCTCCCTCGCCTGATCGCCCGGCCACCACGGGGCCCTCGCATCATGCGAGGGCCCCGGTGGCGTCTTCGGGGACCGGCGGGTGGAGAGCGGCGGGTGGAGAGCGATCGGTGGAGACCGGCGGGCGGGGACCGGCTGGGGAGCGCCGGCGGAGGGGGACCGGCGGGTTGGGGCGCCGCCGAGGACTCCTGGTGAGAAGCCGCCCGGTCGGTCCCGCTCGGCGGAGCCCGCCCGTTCGGTGTCCACCGGCCGCGGACCTCGGCTTTCGTGCGGCGGGGGAGGCGTCTCATATCTTTCTCAGTTCGATGCGGTTGGGTGGGCCGCATGAGACAGAACGACAGGACGACACGGCGGGCCGTCATCGCGGGCGTCGGGACGGGCGGGCTGCTGACGGTGCTCGCGGCGTGCGGCGCCTCCGGGGACACCACCGCCACCGAACAGGGCGCCGACGCGTCCGCGGCGCCCTCCTCCGGCGGAGCGCCCTCCGCGGGCGGCGCGCTCACCTCCACCGCCGACATCCCGGTGGGCGGCGGGAAGGTCTTCCCCGACCGCAAGGTCGTCGTGGTCCAGCCTGAAGAGGGCACGTTCAAGGGCTACACCGCGGTCTGCACGCACCAGGGCTGCACCGTGCAGGACGTGCGGGACGGCTCCATCGTCTGCCCCTGTCACATGAGCACCTTCAGCGTGACCGACGGCTCGGTGCAGAAGGGCCCGGCCACCCAGCCGCTCGCCGAGGTGCCGATCACGGTCTCCGGGGACCGGATCACGCTCGCCTGAGCCCCTCGGAGGGCCGGGGTCTGTCGGTCGGGACGGATAGGCTTTGGGTGTGAGATCGGCAGGCAGTCCCCTCAGTTTCCGGCCGGCGCCGGGGTCGATTCCCGAGTCGCCCGGCGTCTACCGCTTCACCGACGCCGGCGGCCGGGTCATCTACGTGGGGAAGGCCAAAAGCCTCAGGCAGCGGCTCAACTCCTACTTCGCCGACTTCGCCTCCCTGCATCCGCGCACGCAGACCATGCTCACCACGGCCGCCGACGTCAACTGGACCGTGGTGAGCACCGAGGTCGAGGCGCTCCAGCTCGAATACTCGTGGATCAAGGAGTTCGACCCGCGGTTCAACGTCAAATACCGCGACGACAAGTCCTACCCCTACCTCGCGGTCACCATGGACGAGCGGTTCCCCCGGGTCCAGGTGCTGCGCGGCGCCCGGCGCAGGGGCACCCGCTACTTCGGGCCCTACTCGCACGCCTGGGCCATCAGGGAGACCGTCGACCTGCTGTTGCGGGTGTTCCCGGTGCGCACCTGCTCGGCGGGGGTGTTCCGGCGGGCCGGGCAGATCGGCCGTCCCTGCCTGCTGGGTTACATCGACAAGTGCTCGGCGCCGTGCGTGAGCCGGGTCACCGAGCAGGAGCACCGCGAGCTCGCCGCCGACTTCTGCGACTTCATGGCCGGCAACACCTCCCGGTTCATCAGGCGGCTGGAGCGCGAGATGCGCGAGGCCGCGGCCGAGGAGGAGTTCGAGCGCGCCGCCCGGCTGCGTGACGACGTCCAGGCCCTCCAGCGGGCGCTGGAGAAGCAGGCGGTCGTGCTCGGCGAGGGCACCGACTGCGACGTGATCGCCCTCGCTGAGGACGCCCTGGAGGCCGCCGTCCAGGTGTTCTACGTGCGCGGCGGCCGGATCAGGGGCCAGCGGGGCTGGGTGGTCGACAAGGTCGAGGAGCCCACCCCCGGCGACCTGGTGGAGCAGTTCCTGCTCCAGATGTACGGCGACGCCGCCCCCGAGGCGCTGCCCAGGGAGGTCCTGGTGCCGGCCGTGCCGCCGGAGGCCGAGGCGGTCGCCGAGCTGCTGAGCGAGCACCGCGGGGCCAGGGTCGAGCTGCGGGTGCCCCAGCGGGGGGACAAGAAGGCGCTGATGGAGACCGTCGAGCGCAACGCCAAGGAGTCGCTCGCCCAGCACAAGCTGCGCAGGGCCGGCGACCTCACCACCCGCAGCAAGGCGCTCCAGGAGATCGCCGACGCCCTGGAGCTCGACCAGGCCCCGCTGCGCATCGAGTGCTACGACGTCTCCCACATGATGGGCGACGACGTGGTGGCCTCGATGGTGGTCTTCGAGGACGGCCTGGCCCGCAAGGGCGAATACCGCAGGTTCTCCATCAGAGGGCTGTCCGGCCAGGGCGACGTGGCCTCCATCCATGAGGTGATCTCCCGGCGGTTCAGGCGCTACCTGGAGGAGCGCAGCGCGACGGGCGAGCTGGGCGCGGAGCCGGGCGGCGAGCCGGGGGCCGAGCCGATCGACCCCGAGACCGGCCGGCCGCGCAAGTTCGCCTATCCGCCCAACCTGCTCGTGGTGGACGGCGGGCCGGCGCAGGCCGCCGCCGCCCAGCGCGCGCTCGACGAGCTGGGCATCGACGACGTGGCGGTGTGCGGGCTGGCCAAGCGGCTGGAGGAGGTGTGGGTTCCCGGTGACGACCAGCCGGTGATCCTTCCTCGGTCAAGCGAAGGCCTTTATCTCCTCCAGCGGGTGCGTGACGAGGCTCACAGGTTCGCCATCACCTACCATCGAAGCAAGCGCTCCAAAAGCGCGAAGGAAAGCGCTCTGGACGCCGTTCCAGGACTGGGCCCGGCCCGCAGGCAGGCACTGCTGCGGCACTTCGGGTCGGTCAAGCGGCTGCGCGAGGCGGGCACGGCCGAGATCTGCGAGGTTCCCGGCTTCGGCCCCGCGCTGGCCGAGGTGATCGTGTCAGCGCTGAAGGGGGAGGACTCGTGACCGCGACAGGCGCGGAGCCGGCGTTCGTCATCGTCACCGGCATGTCCGGTGCGGGGCGGAGCACGGCCGCGAAGGCGTTGGAGGACCTGGGCTGGTTCGTGATCGACAACCTGCCGCCCGGGCTGTTGTTCTCACTCGCCGAGGAGGCCGGGCGGGTCAAGCTGGCCGCCGACAAGGTGGCGGCGGTGGTCGACGTGCGCAGCCTGGCGTTCACCACCGACCTCAACGCGGCGATCGAGGAGCTGGAGGGGCGCGGCGTCGCGGTCCGCGTGGCGTTCCTGGAGGCCAGCGACGAGGAGCTGGTGCGCCGCTTCGAGAACGTGCGGCGTCCCCACCCCCTGCAGGGGGAGGGCCGGCTGGTCGACGGCATCGCTCGGGAGCGGGGGATCCTGCGCGAGGTCAGGGCCAACGCCGACCTGGTGATCGACACGTCCTCGCTCAACGTGCACGAGCTGCGCAGCAAGATCGTCGCCTTCTTCGGCGGCGAGGACCGGCCGGGGCTGCGGGTCAACGTGGTCTCCTTCGGTTACAAGTACGGCCTGCCGGTCGACGCCGATCTGGTCGTCGACTGCCGCTTCCTGCCCAACCCGCACTGGGTCCCCGAGCTGCGCCCGATGAACGGCCTGGACGCGCCGGTCCGTGACTACGTGCTCAGCCAGGCGGGCGCGAAAGAGTTCCTCGACGCCTACGATGAGGTGCTTGACGTCGTCGCGGCGGGCTATGCCCGGGAGGGCAAGAGCTACGTGACGCTGGCCGTGGGTTGCACCGGCGGCAAGCATCGCAGCGTCGCCGTCGCGGAGCAGATCGGCGCCCGCCTGCGGGACCGCTCGATGGAGGTTCAGGTGAGTCATCGGGATGTGGGCAGGGAGTGAGGGAGCCTGGTGCGGTGTCAGGAGATGCCGAATCAGCGCGAGAAGTGAAGGAGCCTGGCGAGTCACCGGGTGGTGACGGTCCCAGCGTGGTCGCCCTCGGCGGCGGCCACGGCCTCTACGCCTCGCTGTCGGCGTTGCGCCGGGTGGCCTCCGAGCTGACGGCGGTGGTCACCGTCGCCGACGACGGAGGGTCCAGCGGGCGGCTGCGGCGGGAGCTGGGCGTGCTGCCGCCGGGCGACCTGCGGATGGCGCTGGCCGCGCTGTGCGGCGACGACGACTGGGGCCGCACCTGGAGCAAGGTCGTGCAGCACCGCTTCCGCAGCGAGGGCGACCTGCACGGGCACGCCGTCGGCAACCTGCTGATCGTGGCCCTGTGGGAGCTGCTCGACGACCCCGTGGCCGCGCTCGACTGGGTGGGCCGGCTGCTCGGCGCGCACGGCAGGGTGCTGCCCATGGCGTCGGTGCCGCTCGACATCGTGGCCGAGGTCGAGCTCGACGGCGCGGTCACCACCGTGCGCGGCCAGGTGGCCTGCGCGCTCACCCCGGGCAGGGTCCGGGCGATCTCGCTGGTGCCGCCCGACCCGCCGGCCTCCCCCCAGGCCATCTCGGCGGTGCTCGACGCCGACTGGGTCGTGTTCGGCCCCGGGTCATGGTTCACCAGCGTGCTGCCGCACCTGAAGGTGCCGCAGCTCGCCGAGGCGTTGCACGCCACCAGGGCCAAACGGCTGGTGGCGCTCAATCTCGCGCCGCAGCCGGGCGAGACCGACGGCTTCTCCCCCCAGAAGCATCTCGAGGTCCTCCGGCAGCACGCGCCCGCCCTCGACATCGACGTCGTGCTCGCCGACAGCGGCGTGGTCGACGACAGAGAGGAACTCGAGAAGGTCACGATCGGCATGGGCGGCCGGCTGGTCACGGCCGGTGTGGCCACCGCCGGAGACCCGGCGAGGCACGATGCACGACGTCTTGCCTCGGTCCTTGACGAGATTTTCCGTGAGAAGCGTTGATCCTGGTCAGCGTGCTCGGCGAGTACGAGAGACTGCTGTGAGCCAGGTCTGAATGGGGGAGGACTTACGCACATGGCGATGACGGGTGTGGTGAAGGACGAGCTGAGCAGGCTTTCGGTCCTGAAGCCTTGCTGCCGCAAAGCGGAGGTGTCGACGCTGCTGCGGTTCGCGAGCGGGCTGCACCTGGTGGGCGGGCGCATCGTGATCGAGGCCGAGCTGGACACCAACGTCACGGCCAGACGGTTGATCAGGGACATCGGCGAGGTGTTCGGCCACAAGGCCGAGGTGCTGGTCCTCGCCCCGGCCGGGTTGCGCAAGGGGTCGCGCTACGTCGTGCGGGTGTACCGCGACGGGGAGGCGCTCGCCCGGCAGACCGGGCTGATCGACAACCACGGGCGTCCGGTGCGCGGCCTGCCCCGGCAGGTGGTCGCGGGGGCGACCTGCGACGCCGAGGCCGCCTGGCGGGGGGCGTTCCTCGCGCACGGGTCGCTGACCGAGCCCGGCAGGTCCATGTCGCTGGAGGTGACCTGCCCGGGGCCGGAGGCGGCGCTGGCGCTGGTCGGCTCCGCCCGCCGGCTGAAGATCCACGCCAAGGCGCGCGAGGTGCGCGGGGTGGACCGGGTGGTGGTCCGCGACGGCGACGCGATCAGCGCGCTGCTGACCCGGCTCGGCGCCCATGACAGCGTGCTGGCCTGGGAGGAGCGGCGGATGCGCCGCGAGGTCCGCGCGACCGCCAACCGGCTGGCCAACTTCGACGACGCCAACCTGCGGCGCTCCGCCCGGGCCGCCGTCGCGGCCGGCGCGCGCGTCCAGCGGGCCCTGGAGATCCTCGGCGAGGAGGCCCCGGACCATCTCGTGGTGGCCGGGCGGCTGCGCGTGGAGCACAAGCAGGCGTCCCTGGAGGAGCTGGGCCAGCTCGCCGACCCGCCGCTGACGAAGGACGCGATCGCCGGGCGGATCCGCCGCCTGCTGGCGATGGCCGACAAGCGGGCGGGCGATCTCGGCATCCCGAACACCGAGGCCAACCTGACCATGGACATGCTCGCTCCCTAGCGTCGCCGGGCGCGACGCTCTGACCAGGGGCTGAGCGTGTCGCAGGAGGGCCTGCCGAGACCGGGGTCGCACTTTGATTGAATGGACCGGCAGGCGCGTGAGTGCTGCCTGGCCTGGAGCGGACCCGCGTGTGGTCTACACCAATTTCGTTCGGATAGTGTTTCTGTTTAGGTTCCAGCCCGCCCCTGGCGTCGGCCCGGCCGGCGCACTCGACGTACGAGGAGATCGGTGCCGTGAGCATCCGCGTAGGCGTCAACGGCTTCGGCCGCATCGGCCGCAACTTCTGGCGTGCCGTAGCGGCCGGCGGTAAAGACATCGAGATCGTCGCGGTCAACGACCTGACCGACACCGCGACCCTTGCCCACCTGCTGAAGTACGACAGCATCCTGGGACGCCTGCCCTACGAGGTGAAGGCCACGGCGGACGAGATCAGCGTGGACGGCACGGCCATCAAGGTCTTCGCCGAGCGTGATCCCGCCAAGCTGCCCTGGGGTGACCTGGGCGTCGACGTCGTGGTGGAGTCGACCGGTTTCTTCACCGACGCGACCAAGGCCAAGGCGCACGCCGACAACGGCGCCAAGAAGGTCATCATCTCGGCGCCGGCCAAGAACGAGGACATCACGATCGTGATGGGCGTCAACCACGACAAGTACGACGCCGCCGGCCACACGATCATCTCCAACGCGTCCTGCACCACCAACTGCCTGGCCCCCATGGCCAAGGTCATCAACGACACCTTCGGTATCGAGAAGGGTCTGATGACCACGATCCACGCCTACACCCAGGACCAGAACCTGCAGGACGGCCCGCACAAGGACCTGCGCCGCGCCCGCGCCGCCGCGCTGAACATCGTGCCGACCTCCACCGGCGCCGCCAAGGCCATCGGCCTGGTGCTGCCCGAGCTGAAGGGCCGGCTCGACGGCTTCGCGCTGCGGGTGCCGATCCCCACCGGCTCGGCGACCGACCTGACCGTCGAGGTGGGCCGCGAGACCAGCGTCGAAGAGGTCAACGCCGCGCTCAAGGCCGCCGCCGAGGGCCCGCTCAAGGGCGTGCTCAGCTACACCGAGGACCAGATCGTGTCCTCCGACATCGTGACCGACCCGGCTTCCTGCATCTTCGACTCCGGCCTCACCAAGGTCATCGGCAACCAGGTGAAGGTCATCGGCTGGTACGACAACGAGTGGGGCTACTCCAACCGCCTCGCCGACCTCGTCGAGCTGGTGGGCGCGGACCTCTGATGCGAGGAGTGAGCACACTCGACGTGAAGGGCCGGCGCGTGCTCCTGCGCGCCGACCTCAACGTCCCCCTCGACGGGGAGACGATCACCGACGACGGGCGTATCCGCGCTTCGGTGCCGACGATCCAGGAGCTCACCGGGCGGGGCGCGCGCGTGGTCGTGTGCGCCCACCTGGGCCGCCCCAAGGGCAAGCCGGACGCGAAGTACTCGCTGCGTCCCGTGGCCACGCGGCTCGCCGAGCTGCTCGGCGCGGACGTGGCCTTCGCCTCCGACGTGGTGGGCGACTCGGCCGCGCAGGCGGTCGAGGGTCTCGCCGACGGCCAGGTCGCGCTGCTGGAGAACCTGCGCTTCGAGCCGGGCGAGGAGTCCAAGGACGACGCCGAGCGCGCCGCGTTCGCGGAGCGGCTCGCCGCGCTGGCCGCGCTCTACGTGGGCGACGGGTTCGGCGCCGTGCACCGCAGGCACGCCAGCGTCTACGACGTGCCCAGGCTGCTGCCGCACGCGGCGGGCGGCCTGGTGCTGGCCGAGGTCGGCGTGCTGAGGAAGCTCACCGACGACCCGGCCCGGCCGTACGTCGTGGTGCTCGGCGGAGCCAAGGTCTCCGACAAGCTCGGCGTGATCGCCAACCTGCTGTCCAAGGTGGACCGCCTGCTCATCGGCGGCGGCATGGCCTACACCTTCCTCGCGGCCCAGGGGCACGAGGTGGGCGGGTCGCTGCTGCAGGAGGACCAGCTCGACAAGGTGCGCGGCTTCCTCGACGAGGCGGCCGAGCGCGGCGTGGACCTCGTGCTGCCGGTGGACGTGCTGGCCGCGACCGGGTTCGCGCCGGACGCGGAGCACGAGGCGGTCGACGCCACCGCGATCCCGGCCGACCGGCAGGGCCTCGACATCGGGCCCAAGACCAGGGAGCTGTTCGCGGGCAAGCTGGCCGACGCCCGCACGGTGTTCTGGAACGGCCCGATGGGCGTGTTCGAGTTCGACGCCTTCGCCGGGGGCACCCGGGCGGTGGCCGAGGCGCTGATCGGCTCCGAGGCGTTCACCGTCGTCGGCGGCGGCGACTCCGCGGCCGCGGTGCGCCGGCTCGGCCTGCCCGAGGACGGGTTCTCGCACATCTCCACCGGCGGCGGCGCCAGCCTGGAGTACCTCGAAGGCAAGACGTTGCCCGGACTCGCCGCGCTGGAGGACTGACCACGATGCCCCGCAAGCCGCTCATGGCCGGCAACTGGAAGATGAACCTCAACCACCTCGAGGCCATCAACACCGTCCAGAAGCTGGCGTTCTCCCTCGTCGACAAGGACTTCAACGCGGTCGAGGTGGCCGTGTTGCCTCCGTTCACCTCGCTGCGCAGCGTGCAGACGCTGGTGGACGGCGACAAACTGCGCATCGTGTACGGCGCGCAGGATCTCTCCCGGCACGACGGCGGCGCCTACACCGGTGAGGTGTCCGGGGCGATGCTGGCCAAGCTGGGCTGTACCTTCGTCGTGGTCGGGCACTCCGAGCGGCGTCAGTACCACGCGGAGGACGACCAGGTCGTCAACGCCAAGGTGCTGGCCGCCTACCGGCACTCGATCACGCCGATCCTGTGCGTGGGCGAGGGGCTGCCGGTCCGCCAGGCCGGCGGACAGGTGGCGCACGCCCTCTCCCAGCTCGACGGCGCGCTGCGCGAGGTCACCGCCGAGCAGGCGGCGTCCATCGTGGTCGCCTACGAGCCGGTGTGGGCCATCGGCACCGGCGAGGTCGCGACTCCGGCCGACGCCCAGGAGGTGTGCGGCGCGTTGCGGGCACGACTCGCCGAGCTTTATGACGGTGATGTCGCCGCCGCGGTCCGTATCCTCTATGGAGGTTCGGTGAAGCCGGACAACATCGCCGGGATCATGGCTCAACCGGATGTGGACGGCGCACTCGTCGGCGGCGCCAGTCTCGACCCCGGAGACTTCGTCAAGATCTGCCGTTTCGGTGAAATGTCTGGCTAACTGGGCCGTTCGGAGGGTGCGACTTGACAGCAGGTCGTACCCTCTTAGAGCAAGTTCGAATCGTCACGCCGACGATGTCGTGCATTGGGTCGCGCTCCCAACCGCGGGTAAGCGCATATAAGGAACAGGTCTACGGTGACTATCGGAATCTCCATCGCCCTCATCCTGTCGAGCTCGCTGATGGTGCTGCTCGTCCTGCTTCACAAGGGCAAAGGTGGCGGCCTTTCTGACATGTTCGGTGGCGGTTTCTCGTCGTCGTTCGGTGGGTCTTCTGTGGTCGAGCGCAACCTCGACCGGCTCACCATCATCACAGGCGTGATCTGGTTCATCTGCATCGTCGCGCTGGGCCTGCTCCTGCGGCCTTGATCGTCTATCGGCGAAACCGCGTGACAGTGATTCTCCCCCCGCCATCCGCGGGGCGATCGAGCGAGGAGTTCATCCGTGGGTAGTGGCAACGCGATCCGTGGCAGCCGAGTCGGCGCCGGCCCGATGGGGGAGGCCGAGCGCGGCGAGGCAGCTCCACGTGTCCGGGTCCCGTTCTGGTGCGCCAACATGCATGAGACGCGCCCCAGTTTCGCCAGTGACGCGGCCGTCCCCGAGCTGTGGGACTGCCCGCGGTGCGGCCTGCCGGCCGGACAGGACGAGGCCAATCCCCCGGCCCCGCCGAAGAACGAGCCCTACAAGACGCACCTGGCCTACGTGAAGGAGCGCCGCAGCGACAAGGACGGCGCCGCCATCCTCGCGGAGGCCCTGGAGCGGCTGCGCACCTCCTCGCGACCCATTTACTGAGCCCGGCGTGGAGCGAGGCCCCTCGGTGCGGACCGAGGGGCCTTTCTCTGTGCCGGGAAAGGCCCGGCCGGAGGGTCAGCCGCCGTGCACGCAGTCGCCGTCGAGGAAGGTCATCGCCACCCGGGTCCGCCACAGGTCGGCCGGGTCGACGGCGAACGGGTCGCGGTCCAGGACGACCAGGTCGGCCGGGCGGCCCGGCTCGATGCTCCCGGCGGGGGAGCGGTTGATCCACGCCGACCCGGCCGTGTAGGCGGTGAGCACGGTGGCCAGGTCGATCGCCTGGCCGGGCAGGAACGGCGTCTGGGCCGTGGGGTAGGTCGCGTGCACCGAGCCGCCGGGTTCGGTGCGGTTGACCGCCACGTGCATCGCCTGGAGCGGGTCGGCGGTGGACACCGGCCAGTCGCTGCCCGCGCACAGCCGGGTGCCGTGCCGTACCAGGTCGGCGAAGGGGTACTGCCAGGCGGAGCGCTCCTCGCCGAGGAAGGGCAGGGTCAGCTCGTCCATCTGGGCGTGGTGGGTGGCCCACAGGGGCTGGAGGTTGGCCGTCACGCCCTGCGCGGCGAACCTGGGCAGGTCGGACGGCTCGATGATCTGCAGGTGGGCGACGTGGTGCCGGTTGGCCGGATCGGTGCCCCGCAGGGCGTCCAGCGCCTCGCGTACGGCACGCTCGCCGATCGCGTGGAAGTGCACCTGGAAGCCGTTCGCGTCCAGCTCGGCGACGTATTCGATGAGTTTGGCCGGGTCCACGTAGGACAGGCCGGTGCCGCCGCAGCGGCAGTAGGGCTCCAGCACGGCGGCGGTGAAGTTCTCGGTGATGCCGTCCTGCATGATCTTCACGGAGGTGGCGCGGAACCGGTCCAGGCCCGCCGTCGCGGCGCGCCGTTCCACCAGGCCGGGGATCTGCTCGGCGCCGCGCGTCCTGTCCCACCACAGCGCGCCGGTGACGCGCGCCCGCAGCCGCCCTGAGGCGGCGGCGGAGACGTAGACGGGGAACTGGTCGTCCGACCCGGCGTAGGAGCCCACGATGGCGTCCTGCCAGCCGGTGATGCCCAGGGAGAACAGGTGACTCTGCGCGTCCATCAGGGCCGCGTGCATGTCGGCCTCGGTGGGCCGGGGGGTGAGCAGGCCCACGAGGTCCATCGCGCCCTCGTGCAGCACGCCGCTCGGCGAGCCGTCCGGGTCGCGCTCGATCCTGCCGTCCGGCGGGTCGGGGGTGTGCCGGGTGATCCCGGCGGCCTCCAGGGCACGGCTGTTGACCCAGGCCGCGTGGTGGTCGCGCTGGATGAGGTAGGCGGGCCGGTCCAGGAAGTCGAGCTGCGAGCGGTGGGGCAGCCCGCCGGGGAAGGCGGACATGTCCCAGCCGCCGCCGTCGATCCACTCCTTGCCGGGGTGGGCCGCGGCGTAGACGCGGATCCGCTCCACGTACTCGGGCAGCCCGTAGACCTCCGACAGGTCGCATCTGGCCCGTTCCATGCCCGCCTGGACGGGGTGCAGGTGCGCGTCGGTGAACGACGGGGTCAGCAGGCGCCCGTCCAGGTCGACGGTTTCGTGGCGGGGGCCGGCCTGGCCCGCGACTTCGGCCTCCGTGCCGCAGGCGGCGATCAGCCCGTCGCGGACGAGCACGGCCTCCGCGGTGGAGCCGGTGGCGGTGAAGACGGGTCCGCCGCGGAAAACGAGTTCGGTCATGGCTACCTATCTACCGGTGATGGCGTCGCCGACGCGAGCCAGGGTCGAGGTACGGGCGCGCCCGCGCCGCTCCCGGGCGTCGGCCATCCGGTAGAGGCCGTACATCGCGTGCACGCCCAGCCAGCGCAGCGGCTCGGGCTCCCAGCCGCGCGAACGGTGCCCCACCCAGGGCAGCGCCGTCAGCTCGGTCTCCTCGTCCAGGATGAGGTCCCTGAGCGTACGGCCGGCCAGGTTGGCGGTGGCGACGCCGTGCCCGGTGTAGCCGCCTGCCCAGGCCAGGCCGCGGGCGCGGTCCAGGTGCACGCCGGCGCACCAGTCGCGGGGGACGCCGAGCACGCCGGACCACGCGTGCGCCACCCTGGCCCCGGCCACGGCGGGGAACATGCCGGTCAGCAGCCGCCACAGGGCCTCGACGGTCCGCTCGGGGGTGCGTCCCCGGTCGTCCACCCGCGAGCCGTACCGGTAGGGGCTGCCGCGCCCGCCGAAGGCGATGCGGTCGTCGGCGGTGCGCTGGGCGTACATGTAGTAGTGCGCCATGTCGCCGAGCAGTTCGTGCCCGTCCCAGCCGATCGCCGCCCACACGGCGGGGTTCAGCGGCTCGGTGACGATCAGGGAGCTGTTCATCGGGAGCCAGGTGCGCCGGTGGCCCGCCAGGCCGGGGGTGAAGCCCTCGGTGGCGCGGACGACGTGCCGGGCGCGGACCGTTCCCCGCGGGGTGACGGCCCTGCCAGGGGCGATGCGGGTGACCGGCGTCTCCTCCAGGACGGTCACGCCCAGGTCGCGTACGGCACGCAGTAGGCCGCGGACCAGCCTGGCCGGCTGGATCCGCGCGCAGTGCGGGCTCCACAGCGCGCTCACCGCGCCCGCGACCCGCAGCCTGGCCTCGCGCTCGTCCGCCGGCAGCAGGCGCAGGTCCTCCTCGGTGCCGCCGAGGGCGCGTTCGTGCGCGAGGAGTTCGCGCAGCCGCCGGTCCTGCGCCCGGTTGGTGGCCACGGTCAGCACGCCGCCCTTGACGATGTCGGCGTCGATGCCCTCGGCCGCCGCGACCGCGACGACCTCGTCGACGGTCCGGTGCATCTCGCGCCGCAACCGGGCGACGGCGGCGTCCCCGCGGTCCCGGGCGTAGCGGCGGGGGAGGCCGGCCAGCTCCGAGGTGAGCCAGCCGCCGTTGCGGCCGGAGGCGCCGAAGCCGGCGAACTCCCGTTCCAGCACGACGACCCGCAGGCCGGGCCGGGCCTTCTTGAGGTAGTAGGCGGTCCACAGGCCGGTGTAGCCGGCGCCGACGATCGCCACGTCGGCGTCCAGGTCGCCGTCGAGCCGCTCGCCGGGCACGGGCGGCCCGGCGGAGCGGTACCAGAAGGAGACGTCCCCGTTGACGAAGTCGCCGGTCAGCGGAACGGTGCCGTTCATATCCGCCCATCCTCCTCTGCCCCTGTCCTTGTCCCTGTCCCGGGTCCGCAAGGTGCCTTCGGTGGCACGGTGAAGTCCGGCCATGCCTAGTGAATCAGGATGAAACGGCGGGCTCATCGTTACGTAGCAGTTGTGTAACAGTTCTCCGCCACTCTTTCGGGTGACGGAGGGAGCGAACCGAACATGGGGTTTCTGCGCATTCGCACGACTGTGGACGAGCGTCCCGGACGGCTGGCCTCACTGGCCGCCGCGCTGGCGGAGAAGGGGGGCAACATCCTCGGCCTGAGCGTGCAGCCCGACACCGACGGCACGGTCGACGAGTTCATGGCCGACATCCCCGCTTCCCCGGAGGCCGTCCGCGCGGCGCTGGAGGCCGCCGGCGGGCGCCGGGTCGAGGTCGTCGCCGCCACCGCGCACGAGCTGACCGACGAGCCGACCAGGGCGCTGCTGCTCGCCGCCCGGCTGCGCGGCATGCCGTGGCGGCTGCCCGAACTGCTCGCCGAGTTGCTGCGCGCCGACGACGCGCGCTGGGTGTACGGCTCCGCGGCCGGTGAAGCGGGGGAGCTGCCCGACCCGACCCTGCTCACCGTGCCGGTCGCGCAGCGGCGCGCGGTCCGGCTGCGCCGGTCGCACCTGCCCTTCACCCTGACCGAGGCCGCCCGGGCGGCGGCGTTCGTCCGGCTCGCCCAGCCGCCGGCCGAGCCCGCCGGTCACGACCGGCAGGTCCGGCTCGCCGACGGCGGCGAGGTCATGATCCGCCCGCTCACCCCGATCTACCGCGACGCCGTACGCGACCTGCATGAACGCTGCTCGCCGGAATCGCGCAGGTTCCGCTACTTCACCGCCATGCCCACCCTGCCGCCCCGGCTGTTCGACCGCCTCTGCGACCGTGGGCGCGGGCTGTCCCTCGTCGCCGGGCACGACGGCCAGGTGGTGGCCCTGGCGACGTTGCTCTTCACCGCCGATCCCGGCATCGCCGAGGTGGGCTTCCTGGTCGAGGACCGCTGGCAGGGGCGCGGCCTGGGCGGCGTGCTCGCCCGCATGCTCGTGCAGCACGCCAGGGACCTCGGTTTCGCCGAGATCAGGGCCGGGATGCTCTCCGACAACACGCGGATGCGGCGGCTGATGCTGCCGCTGGGCGCCACGCTGACCTACACCGAGGATCCGGGCGTGATCGAGGCCCGGCTGCCGCTGGGGGTGATGGCGGCCGCGTCCCCGGGAGCGGCCTGACGCCGCGCGCTCAAGCCCGCCCGCCGCCCTCGGCGCCCTCGCCGGGTTCGCCGGGTTCGGCGTCCGGCGCCGGGCCAGGGTCAGGGCCACGGCCAGGGCCACGGCCAGGGTCAGGGGCCGGGCTTGGTGCTGGGCCTGGGCCCGGCGGGGAACCGGGTCCGGGCGTGGGGGCCGGGCCCGGGTCGGGTGGGGCGCCGAGGAGGTCGAGGCGGCGCTCGATGCGGTCCAGGCCGCGCTGAAGCCGCTCCAGCCGTTCGCCCAGTGACGCCGGGTCCGCGGCGAAGTGCCGGACGGACGGGGTGCGCTCGGGGGTGCGCGACCTGATCTCCGCGAGGACCCGGTCCCGCAGCGTCTTCACCGTGAGACCCGTCCTCGCCAGCGCCTGCGTCGCCGCGCCCTCTCCCTCCCTGATCAGGCCGAGCAGGATGTGCTCGGTGCCGATGTGCTGGTGCTGCAGCAGGATCGCCTCGCGCAGCGCCAGCTCCAGCACCTTCTTGCACCTGGGCGTGAACGGCATGTGCTCAGCCGTGCCCGCCCGCCCGCGCGGTACGACCCGCTCGACCTCGCCGCGCAGCCGGTCGCGGTCCAGGCCCCAGCCGCGCAAGATCCCGGCGGCCAGCCCGCCCTCCTCGCCGGCCAGGCCGAGCAGGATGTGCTCGGTGCCGATGTGGCCGTGGCCGAGCCGCCTGGCCTCCTCCTGTGCGAGGACCACGACACGGCGGGCAGGTTCGGTGAAACGCTCGAACACTGGAGCCTCCGTTACAGGGGTGGGCCGAGTGCGGTGACTCCACTATGCGACACGATGTCGGGTCCTGACCAGGAAGCCTGGCCAGTGCCCGAACCACGCGGCCGGTTCCCGGAGGCCCGGCGTCCTCACGGTGTCGTCACGGTGTCGTCACGGTGTCGTCACGGTGGGGTCGCACGATCTGGCGTCTCAGGTCCGGTGACCGTGACGGGTGCCGGTGTTCCGCGCCCGGTGGCCGGCCGTGCGTCTCACCTGAGGTGCCCCGCCCGTCGCGGCTTCGGCAGCGGTGCCGGCGCCCTCGGCGTCGCCCCTGGTGTCGCCCTCGGTGTCGCTCGTGGCGGTGGCCTCCTCGGCGGTCTCGGCGGTGCCGTCGGCGACCCTCGTGGCGGCTTCGGTGGCGGTCTCGGTGTCGCTCGGCGCGGCGGTCTCCTCGGCGTCCTCGGGGGTGCCGTCGGCGGCGGTCCTCATGGCGGCTTCGGTGGCGGTGTTGGTGGCGGTGTCGGCGGCCTTCGTGGCGGCTGCGGTGGCGGTGTCGGCGGTGGTCTGGGTGGAGTCGGCGGTGTGGCGGGCCCGGCGTTCGCGGCGTTCGGCCGTTTCGCGGCGTTGCGCGGCCGTGGACAACCGGTCGCGGGCCTCGGCGAGCTGGCGGGTCAGGGTCGCCACGCGCTCCGCCAGCCGTTCGTGCTCCTCGACGGCGCGCGCCCGCTCGGCCGCCCACTCCGCGAGATCCTCCCGCGCCTCGGCCGCGGCCCGGGCGGCGGACTCCGCCGCCCGCTCCAGCTCCAGCCGCCGCCGCTCCCGCCGCGCGGCGTCGTCCGCGGCGGACGTCCCCCGGGCCCCGCCGCGGACGGACCTCCGCCCACCGGGCGCAGCGGCCGTGGTCCGTGAGGCGGCGCGTGAGGCGGCGGGGGAAGGGGCGGGGGAGGGAGCCCGTGAAGGGGTGGGGGAGGGGGTGAAGCCGGTGTAGCTGAGGGGGCGGACCAGGCGGCCCCGCCGTACCTGGTCGGCCGCGTCCGCGTCGACGGTGGCCGCGTCGAGGGTCTGCTCCACCTCGGCGGCGGCCGAGCCGGACAGCGGCCGGCCCTCCCGCGCCGCGTGGTCACGGATCAGCCGGGCCAGCCGGGTGGTGAGCGCGCCGCGCCGGCCGGTGAGACCGGCGAGGGAATCGGCGTCCTGCGCCCGCCACGCCCGGCGGAGGTCCTCGCCCAGGTCCAGCAGCTCCGTCAGCTCATCCGGATGGGTGCGGGCGACCTGGTTGACCGCCCACGCCGAGACCGTCGGCCGCCGCAGGCCGCCGATCTCCCGGGCGAGCCCCGCCTCGCCCGCCTGCCTGGCGGCCCGCGCCGCCGCGTCCCGCTCGGCGATGAAACCCTCGGGCGGCAGCGTGTAGAGCCGCTCGGCCACCTCGTCCAGTCCCACCTCTGAGACCTACCCCGAAAGCCCCGTCGCGTCCACCACCCGGCCCGAACCAGGCGAAAGTTCACCGAAAGCCATAACCTTACATTCTTGTGTAAGATATCGGCCCCTGGGCTGTATGGAGTGCTGAGAGGCTGCGTAAAGTCGCCCGCATGGCCGAATCCCCACTCGAAGACTTCATCGCCGCGCTGCCCAAGGTCGAACTCCACCTCCACCTCGTCGGCTCCGCCTCCGTGCAGACCGTCCTCGAACTCGCCCGGCGTCATCCGGGCGGCCCGGTGCCCACCGTCGAGGAGGAGTTGCGGGCGTTCTACACGTTCCGCGACTTCCCGCACTTCGCGCAGATCTACATGGCGGTCAACACCCTGCTGCGCGACCCGGAGGACGTCGCGACCCTGGTGACCGGCATGGCCAGGGACCTCGCGGCGCAGAACGGCCGCTACGTGGAACTCCAGGTCACGCCGTACGCGCACCACGTGGGTGGCCTGCCGATGCGGGCGGTCACCGAGGCACTGGACATCGCGGCCCGGCAGGCGGCCGACGAGCACGGCGTCCAGGTGGCCTACATCTTCGACATCCCCGGCGAATACGGCGAGGAGGCGGCCAGGGTCACCCTGGACCACGCGCTCGGCGAGCCGCCGCAGGCCCTGGTCGGCTTCGGGCTGGCGGGCATCGAGCAGAGCCGCTCACAGTACCGGGACGCGTTCAGGGACGCCTTCGTGGCGGCCCGCGCGGCCGGGCTGCACAGCGTCCCGCACGGCGGCGAGATGAGCGGCCCCGAGACGATCTGGCAGACCATCGAGGACCTCGCCGCCGAGCGGATCGGCCACGGGATCTCCTGCGTGCGGGACCCCGCGCTGCTCGCCCATCTGCGGGAGACACAGCTCCCGCTCGACGTCTGCCCGACGTCCAACGTGTGCACCGGGCAGGTCGCCGCCATCGAGGAGCACCCGCTGCCCGTCATGCTGGGCGAAGGGCTCTACGTCACGCTGAACAGCGACGACCCGCCGATGTTCGGCACCACGCTGTCGAACGAGTACCGCGTCGCCGCCGAGGTGTTCGGCCTGGACCGCAAGGGGCTCGCCGCGCTGGCGCACAACGCCGTCAACGCGTCCTTCCTCGGCCAGGCGGCCAAGGACGCGCTCAACGCCGAGATCGACGCCGTCCCCGCCTGAGCCCCGGGCGGGTCAGGGGGAGGCGAGGCGGCTCAGGGACGCGGGGATCTTGGCGGCGGCCGCGCGGTCCAGCAGGAACAGCGTGCGCTGCCGCCCTCTCGCCCCGGCCGCGGGCACCTGCACCGGGCCCGAGGACTCCAGCGCCAGCCGTACGGCCTGCGCCTTCTCCGCGCCCGCGGCGACCACCCACACCTCCCGCGCCGCCTGGATGGCGGGCAGGGTGAGCGTGATCCGGGTGGGCGGCGGCTTCGGGGAGCCGTGCACCGCGACCACCGGGCGCTCCTCATACAGCGCGGGCAACTCGGGGAACAGCGAGGCGACGTGCGCGTCCGGGCCCATGCCGAGCAGCAGCACGTCGAAGGACGGCACCGGGCCGTGGTCCTCCGGCCGCGCCGCCGCGCGCAGCTCCTCGGCGTAGCGGGCGGCCGACTCCTCGGCGGACAGGCCGCCGTCCGGGCCGGCCATCACGTGCACCCGCGCCGGGTCGAGGTCGATGTGGTCGAGGAGGGCCTTGCGGGCCCCCGTCTCGTTGCGCTCCGGGTCGCCCGTCGGCACGAAGCGCTCGTCGCCCCACCACACGTCGAGGTGCCGCCAGTCCACGGCGTCACGCGCCGGGGTGGCGGCGACCTCGGCGAGCGTGGCATGGCCCACCGTGCCGCCCGTCAGCACCAGGGACGCCGAGCCCTTGGCGGACTGCGCGTCCACGAGCCGGGTGATCAGACGCGCGGCGACGGCCTTGGCGAGGACGTCGGCGTCGCGGTGGACGACAACGCTGGGGACGGTCACGGTGGTGCCCTTTCTCGGTGGTGGTGGTGCTCAGCGCCGCGCGGCCTGTGGCGCGGTGACGCCGCGGGCCAGGTGGCGGATCGCCGTCTCGTAGAGCTCGTCGGGATCGAGGCGGCGCAGCTCCTCGGCGAGCAGCTCGGAGGTGGGCCGGCGGGCCAGCGCCACCCTCCGGTCGGGCTGCCCGGGACGGGTCAGGGTGGCCAGCCGGGCGTCCGACCGGGTCACCTTGATCTCGCCGTCGGCGGTGGAGAGCCGTACCGCGGTCAGCCCGGGGCCGCCGGACTCCGCCACCTCCACCGGGGCGCCGAGCCGGTCCGACAGCCAGGCGGCCAGCAGCGGCGCGCTCGGGTTGTCCGGAACCGCCTCCACGACGCCCCGCTCCACCTCGCCGACCGGCTGGTCGAACGCCGCGGCCAGCAGGCTGCGCCACGGGGTGAGCCTGGTCCAGGCCAGGTCGGTGTCCCCGGGGTGGTAGCCGCGGGCCCGGCCGACGATCGCCTTCACCGGGTCGTCGGCGGACCGCGCGTCGGTGATCCGCCGCTGCGTGAGGAGCCCGATGGGATCCTTGGCCGGGCGGTCCGTGCACTCCCCGGGCCACCACGCCACCACCGGGGTGTCGGGCAGCAGCAGCGGGCTGACCACCGACTCGGCGTGCCGGGTCAGCTCCCCGTACAGGCGGAGCAGGATGACCTCGCCGGGGGTGGACTCGCCGATGCGCAGCTCGGCGTCGAGCCTGATCGCCTCCGCCGGGTCGCGCGCGATCGCCACCAGGATGCGCGACGGGTGCTCGCGGGCCGCCTCGGTGGCGGCGCGGACGGCGTCGTACTGGTTGCTCTCGTCGCAGACCACCACCAGGGTCAGCACCATGCCGATCGCCGGGGCGCCCATCTGGTGCCGCAGGTGGGTGAGCTGCGAAGAGATCTTGGAAGCGGTCGTGCCGCTCAGCATGAAGCTCGCCACTTAGAGCCTCCTCCAGACACGCCCGTCACGGGCCATCATCGCGTCGGCCGACGCGGGCCCCCAGGTGCCGGCCGGGTACCCCTCGGGCCGGCCCTGGGACGCCCAGAAGTGCTCGATCGGGTCGAGGATCTGCCAGGACAGGTCCACCTCCCGCTGGTGCGGGAACAGCGGCGGATCGCCGATCAGCACGTCGAGCAGCAGCCGCTCGTAAGCCTCCGGCGAGGACTCCATGAACGACTCGCCATAGGCGAAGTCCATGCTGACGTCCCTGACCTCCATCGCGGTGCCGGGCACCTTGGAGCCGAACCGCACCGTGATGCCCTCGTCCGGCTGCACCCGGATGACCAGGGCGTTCTGCCCCAGTATCTCGGTGTCGTCGGTGCTGAAGGGCAGATGCGGGGCCCGCTGGAACACCACGGCCACCTCGGTCACCCGGCGGCCGAGCCGCTTGCCGGTGCGCAGGTAGAACGGCACGCCCGCCCACCGGCGGTTGGCGATCTCCAGCTTGATGGCCGCGTAGGTCTCGGTGATGGAGTCGGCCGGGATGCCGTCCTCGTCCAGGTAGCCGACGACCGGCTCGCCGCCCTGCCAGCCGGAGGTGTACCGGCCGCGGGCGGTGCCGAGGCCCAGATCGTGCGGCAGCCGTACGGCCTTGAGGACCTTCTCCTTCTCCCTGCGCAGGGAGTTGGCCTCGAAGGACGTGGGATCGTCCATCGCGACCAGCGCCAGGAGCTGGAGCAGGTGGTTCTGGATCACGTCGCGGGCCGCGCCGATGCCGTCGTAGTAGCCGGCCCGCCCGCCGATCCCGATGTCCTCGGCCATCGTGATCTGCACGTGGTCGACGTAGCCGCGGTTCCAGATCGGCTCGAACAGGTTGTTGGCGAACCGCAGCGCCATGATGTTCTGGACGGTCTCCTTGCCGAGATAGTGGTCGATCCGGAAGACCGAGCTCTCGGGGAAGACCGCGCTGGTGATCGTGTTGAGCTCCTGGGCGCTCTGCAGGTCGTGCCCGAAGGGCTTCTCGATGACGACCCGCCGCCACGCCCCCTCCGGCGCGTTGGCCAGGTTGGTGCGCTTGAGCTGCTCGACCACCAGCGGGAAGAACTTCGGCGGCACCGACAGGTAGAACGCGTAGTTGCCGCCCGTGCCGCGGGTCTCGTCGATCTCCTTCAGCGTCATCGCCAGCGCGTCGAAGGCGCCGTCGTCGCTGAACTCGCCGGGCACGAAGTGGATGCCCTCGCGGAGCTGCTTCCAGACCTCCTCGCGGAACGGCGTCCGCGCGTGCTCCTTGATGGCGTCGTGGGTGAGCTGCGCGAAGTCCTGGGCGGCCCAGTCTCGCCGGGCGAAGCCCACCAGCGAGAAGCCGGGAGGCAGCAGCCCCCGGTTGCCCAGGTCGTAGATCGCCGGCAGCAGTTTGCGCTTGGCCAGGTCACCGGTGACGCCGAAGAGCACCAGGACGCACGGCCCGGCCACCCGCGGCAGCCGCTTGTCGCGCGGGTCGCGCAGCGGGTTGGCGAGCATCGCGGCCTCCGTGCTGGCCGCGGACGCCGCCGCGGCGGCGACGGTCGCCACCTCGTCGGCGTGGGCCGGCCTGGTCTCCTCTTCGTCGCCGGGAGCCTTCGGCTCTTCCGGACTGGTCATCTGAGTCTCCCCGTCTGTCATACCTGCCGGGCGGCGGCCAGCAGATGGCCCACCCCGGCCACTCGGTCGGTCAGATGAAGGCGCACGGCGGGACGGCCACGCTTGACCAGCGCGCCGAAGTCGCCGAGCGCCTGGGCGTGCTGGAGCCCGCCCAGGGTGAACGGTCGGCCGGGCACCTCGACGTCCTCCTCGACCGCCCCGGTGATCTGCAGGAAGACGCCGTTCTGCGGGCCTCCCTTGTGATATTGGCCGGTGGAGTGCAGGAACCTCGGCCCCCAGCCGAAGGTGACCGGGCGCTCGGTGCGCAGGGCGAGCAGGGCGCGCAGCGTCGCCGGGTCGGCGGCGGCCCACGCGTCGGTCAGCTCGTCCAGCGGGGCGTCGTCCCGGACGGGCACGTCGAAGGCGGCCCACCGGTCCAGATAGGCCATCACCGCGAGGTAACCGTCGTCGGGAACGGCCTCCAGCAGCCCGGTGAGCACGTCGGAGAGGTCCTTGGCCGGGCCGGGCAGCTCGCCGTACACCTCGACCGGGCCGTCCACGAGCACCGGCGTCTCCACGGGGAGGCCGGCCTCCAGGATCGCCGCGGTGTTCTCCTTGGACTCCGCCACGTTGGGCTGGTCGAACGGGTTGACGCCGAGCAGCCGCCCGGCCACCGCCGTCGCGTACTCCCAGATCAGGAACTGCGCGCCCAGCGGCCCGTCGACCCGCACCGCGCCGTCGGTGCCGATGCCCACCGCGAGCTCGTCGTCCGCGCCGGAAGGATCGGCGTCCACCACCGGCAGGATCCCCTTGCCCTCCTTGCCGGTGGACTCGGCGATCAGCTGCTCGATCCAGTCGGGCAGCCCGCTGATCTCCGAGAGGCCGTCCTCCAGGATCAGCTTGTCGCGCCCGGCCAGGGCCGCGGCGCCGAGCACGGCGCCCAGCTCCAGACCGGGGTTGCCCTCCTCCTCGGTGAGCGAGGCGTGCACGTCCCCCGCGTCGTCCAGCAGCCGCTCCACGTCGACGCCGGCCAGCGCGCTCGGCACCAGGCCGAACGCGCTCAGCGCGCTGTAACGGCCGCCGACGTTGGGGTCGGCCAGCACGGTCGGGTAGCCCGCCTCGATCGCCGCCTGCTCCAGCGGCGAGCCGGGGTCGGTGACGACCACGATCCGGTCGGCCGGGTCGATCCCCGCCTCCCGGAACGCGTGTTCGTAGACGCGCCGGTGGCTGTCGGTCTCGACGGTGCCGCCGCTCTTGCTGGCGATCACCACGATCGTGCGGTCCAGCCGGTCCGCGAGGGCCCGCCTGACCTGGCCGGGATCGGTGGTGTCCAGCACGGTCAGCGGCGCGTCGGCCGTGGCGCAGATCACCTCGGATGCGAGCGAGGAGCCGCCCATGCCGGCCAGCACCACGTGGTCCAGGCTTTCCGCACGGGCCCGCTCGACCAGCTTGCCGATCTCCGGCAGCAGCTCCCTGCTGGTCAGCGGCAGGTTGAACCAGCCGAGCCGAATCGCGGCCTCCGCCTGCGCCACGGCGCCCCAGAGCGCCGGGTCACCGGCCGCGAACGCGGCCGGCACCCCCTCGGTGGCGAGGGCGTGGACGGTGGCCGCCGCCGCGGCGGCCACCGTCTCATCGCCGAACGACACGCTCATGCGTTCTCACGCCTTCTTCAACTCGGCGGCCACGGTCTCGAGCAGCTCGTTCCAGGACGCCTCGAACTTCTCGACGCCCTCGTCCTCGAGTACCCGCACCACGTCGTCGTAGTCGACACCGGCGTCCTTCAGCGCGGCCATCGTGTTCCACGCGTCCTCATAGAACGGGCGGATCGTGTCACCGGACACCTTGCCGTGGTCGGCCACCGCGTCGAGCGTCTTCTCCGGCATGGTGTTGACCGTGCCGGAGGTGACCAGGTCGTCCACGTAGAGGGTGTCGGGGTAGTCCGGGTTCTTCGTCCCGGTCGAGGCCCACAGCGGACGCTGGGGACGGGCGCCCGCGGCGCGCAGCGCCTCCCAGCGCGGCGAGGCGGTCACCTCTTCGAACGCGGCGTAGGCGAGCCGGGCGTTGGCCACCGCGGCCTTGCCCTTCAGCGCCGCGGCCTGCTCGGTGCCGATCCCGTCGAGCCGCTTGTCGATCTCGCTGTCCACCCGGCTGACGAAGAACGACGCCACCGACTCGATCCCGTTCAGCGCGAGGCCCTTGGCCTTGGCGGCCTCCAGCCCGGCGAGCCACGCGTCCATGACGGCGCGGTAACGCTCCAGCGAGAAGATCAGCGTGACGTTGACGCTGATGCCCTCGGCCAGGCACGCGGTGATCGCGGGCAGCCCCTCGACGGTGGCCGGGATCTTGATGAACAGGTTGGGCCGGTCGACCAGCCACCACAGCGCGCGCGCCTCGGCGATGGTCTTCTCGGTCTCCTTGGCCAGCCGCGGGTCCACCTCGATGGAGACCCGGCCGTCCACGCCGCCGGAGGCGTCGTACACCGGGCGCAGCACGTCGGCCGCCCAGCGGATGTCGTAGGTGGTGATGGAGCGCACGGCCTCGCCCACGTCGACCCCGCGCACCCGCAGGTCGTGCAACTGGGTGTCGTAGGCGTCGCCCTTGCTCAGCGCCGAGGCGAAGATCGTGGGGTTGGACGTGACGCCCGCCACGCTCTTGTCCCGGACCAGGTCGGCCAGGTTGCCAGTGCGCAGCCGCTCCCGGCTGATGTCGTCCAGCCAGATCGAAACGCCCTGGCCGGAAAGCTTCCTGAGGGTCTCACTCATGATCAGTTTCCCGTCGTCTCGCCCTTGTCGGCCCCGGACCTGGCGAGGCTGGCGTTAGCGGCCGCCACCACCCGCTCAGCCGTGAGGCCGAACTGCTCGAACAGGGTCTTGTACGGCGCGGAGGCGCCGAAGTGCTCCAAACTCAGCACTTCCCCGTCTTCACCAACGAACTCGTGCCAGCCCATGGCGATTCCCGCCTCCACGGCGACCCGGGCCCGGACCGAGGGCGGCAGCACCTGCTGCCGGTAGGCGGGCTCCTGCGCCCGGAACCACTCCACGCACGGCATGGACACCACGCGGGTGGGCACGCCGGCGGCCTCCAGCGCCTCCCGGGCCTCGACGGCGAGGTGGACCTCGCTGCCGGTGCCGATGAGGATCACCTGCGGCCGGCCACCGGACGCCTCCACCAGCACGTAACCGCCCTTGGCGACCTTGGCGGCGTCGCCGGTGCCCTCGTAGACCGGCAGGTTCTGCCGGGTCAGCGCGAGCGCGGCGGGGCGGTCGGTGTGCTCCAGCACGACCTGCCAGGCGGCGGCGGTCTCGTTGGCGTCGGCCGGGCGGACCACGTCGAGGCCGGGGATCGCGCGCAGCGCCCACAGGTGCTCGATCGGCTGGTGCGTCGGGCCGTCCTCGCCGAGCCCGATCGAGTCGTGCGTCCACACGTAGGTGACGGGCAGCTTCATCAGCGCCGCCAGCCGGACGGCCGGGCGCATGTAGTCGCTGAACACCAGGAACGTGCCGCCGTAGGGGCGGGTGCCGCCGTGCAGGGCGATGCCGTTGAGGATCGAGCCCATGCCGTGCTCGCGGATGCCGAAGTGCAGCGTGCGGCCGTACTTGTTGCCGGGGAACTCCTTGGTCTGGAGCTCCTCGGGGATGAAGGACGGCTCGCCCTTCATCGTCGTGTTGTTGGACTCGGCCAGGTCGGCCGACCCGCCCCACAGCTCGGGCAGCACCGGCGCGAGGGCCGACAGCACCTCGCCGGACGCCTTGCGGGTGGCCAGGGACGCGCCCGCCTCGAAGGACGGCAGCGCCTTGGTCCAGCCCTCGGGCAGCCGCCGCGCGCCGATCCGGTCGAACTCGGCGGCCCGCTCGGGGTTGGCCTCGCGCCAGCCCGCGTACACCTTGTCCCACGCGGCGCGCGCGGAGCGGCCCCGCTCGACGACCGTGCGGGCGTGGTCCAGCACGTCCTGCGGGACGTCGAAGCTCTTGTCCGGGTCCATGCCGAGGACCTGCTTGGTGGCGGCCACCTCGGCGGCGCCCAGCGCCGAACCGTGGATCTTGCCGGTGCCCTTCTTGTTCGGCGCCGGCCATCCGATGACCGTGTGCAGCCTGATCAGGGTCGGCCGGCCGGTCTCGGCGCGCGCCTCCTCCAGCGCCCGGTGCAGCTCGGGCACGTCCTCGTGGTACTCGTCGCCGGCCCGCCAGTCGACGTCGACGACGTGCCAGCCGTACGCCTCGTACCGCTTGGCGACGTCCTCCGACAGGGCGATCCGGGTGTCGTCCTCGATCGAGATCTGGTTGCTGTCGTAGATGACGGTCAGGTTGCCCAGCCGCTGGTGCCCGGCCAGCGCGCTGACCTCGTGGCTGATGCCCTCCTCGATGTCGCCGTCGGAGGCGATGCACCAGATGTGGTGGTCGAAGGGGCTCTCGCCGGGCTCGGCGTCCGGGTCGAACAGGCCGCGCTCGCGGCGGGCCGCCATCGCCATGCCCACCGCGTTGCCGATGCCCTGGCCCAGCGGGCCGGTGGTGGTCTCGACGCCGAGGGTGTGGCCGTGCTCGGGGTGGCCGGGGGTGAGGCTGTCCCACTGGCGCAGCGACTTCAGGTCGTGCAGAGTGAGGCCGTAACCGGACAGGAACAACTGGATGTAGAGGGTGAGGCTCGAATGGCCGCAGGACAGGACGAACCTGTCGCGGCCCGCCCACGTGGGATCGGTGGGGTCGTGGCGCATGGTGCGCTGGAAGAGCAGATAGGCGGCGGGGGCCAGGCTCATGGCGGTACCGGGGTGACCTGATCCGGCCTTCTCCACCGCGTCCATCGCCAGGGCGCGTACGACGTCGACGGCACGCCGGTCGAGGTCGCTCCATTCAAGGGGCACGAGTTCGGTGCTCAACTGCTCGATCTCCGGATCTAGTAGTAATGGTGGCGCCCGGGTGGCGTTTCCCGCCCACACCGGACCCTAGTGGTTCGGCACGGCTTGCGTCGTGGAGCCCACAGGCGGGTCTGCGCGAGGTTTGTCGGCAGCGCCGGGGAAACGCCCAAGGTGAGACATCCCGCCGCGCGCCCTACGCCCCCCATTTCCGGGACCGGCCTCCTCTGGGACTACAGTGAGTCTCCAAGCTGGCTGGTGCCCGCATTCACGGATCCGCTCTAATCAGAGGTTACGCGTTGACCCCGCATGTGCTGGAAGCGCCTTGACGGTGCTGACGAACAAGCCATCGACCGAGCTGTCGGTGAGCCCGCAGGTGGCCGCTCCGGCGGAGCACCCGCAGCGGCCCCGCTCGCTGGGCGCGCTGGTCAAGGCGTATGTGGCCCTGACCAAGCCGCGGATCATCGAGCTGTTGCTGATCACGACGCTGCCGGTGATGTTCCTGGCGGCCAAGGGCCTGCCGGACTGGCGCGCCGCCCTGGCGACCCTGGTCTTCGGCACCCTCTCGGCGGGGAGCGCCAACGCGCTCAACTGCTACATAGACCGCGACATCGACGCGGCCATGCGGCGCACCCGGCGCCGGCCGCTCGCCCGCGACCAGGTCTCCCCGACCGGAGCGCTGATCTTCGGCGTCATCCTGGGCGTCCTGTCCACCGTCGGCCTGGGCCTCGCGGTCAACTGGCTGGCCGGGCTCCTGTCGCTCGCGGCCAACCTGTTCTACGTCTTCGTCTACTCCATGCTGCTCAAGCGCCGCACCGCGCAGAACGTCGTGTGGGGCGGCATCGCGGGCTGCATGCCGGTGCTGATCGGCTGGGCGGGCATCACCGGCCGGCTCGACTGGGCGCCGCTGGTGCTCTTCGGCGTGGTGTTCTTCTGGACGCCGCCGCACACCTGGACCCTCGCCATGCGCTACCGCGAGGACTACGCGGCGGCCAAGGTGCCCATGCTGCCGGTGGTCGCCACCGAGCGCCGCGTGGTGCTGGAGAGCATCGTCTACACGTGGGCCACCGTGCTGTGCTCGCTGCTGCTGTGGCCGGTGGCCGGGACCACCCTGCTCTACCCGGCGGTGGCGCTGGCGCTCGGCGCGGCGTGCCTGTGGGAGGCATACCGCCTGCTGGCCCGCGTCAACGCCGGCAAGACGGGCGTGGACCTGCGGCCGATGCGCTTCTTCCACTGGTCCAACGCCTACCTCGCCCTGCTCTTCCTCGCCGTGGCGATCGACTCCCTGCTCCGCTGAGCCTTGGGCGGGACAGGTCGTGGCCGATCGGTTACCCTCGCCACATGACGAGCCGTGATCCTCGCTGGGTGTTCAGGGAGCGCCCGTCGGTCGGGCTGATCATCGGGCTCGTCGTGGCCGGGCTGTGCGCGCTGGTGTCGTTCTCCTTCGACCTGCTCGACGGGCAGCCGGTGCAGTTCTTCATCGCGCTGATCCTGGCGATCGCGCCGGTGCCGCTGCTGCTGGCGGCCGTGCTGGGGCTGGACCGCATGGAGCCCGAGCCGCGCAGCAACCTGCTCTTCGCCTTCGCCTGGGGGGCGGGCATCGCCGTCCTGGTCGCGGGCGTGATCAACTCACTCGGCCTGGTCTACATCGAGCGGGCGGTCAACCTGGAGAGCGCCGACGCGCGGAGCGTCGCCGCCACCTTCGGCGCCCCGCTGGTCGAGGAGACCATGAAGGGCCTGGTGCTGCTCGGCCTGCTGAGGTTCCGCAGGCAGGAGCTGGACGGCCCCACCGACGGCGTCATCTACGCGAGCATGGTGGGCCTCGGCTTCGCCATGTCCGAGAACGTCAGTTACTACGTCGCCGCGCTGAGCGGCCCGTCCGGGGTGCAGACGCTCGCCGTCACGGTGGTGCTGCGCGGCATCCTGTCGCCGTTCGCGCATCCGCTGTTCACCTCGATGATCGGCGTGGCGGTGGCGGTCGCGGCGGGCCGGCGGGGTCCGGGCAGGGTGCTGATCGTGCTGGCCGGGTGGCTCGGCGCCATGCTGCTGCACGGCCTGTGGAACGGCCTGGCCTCCTACGGCGGCTTCGAGGGGCTGGCGGTGGCCTACCTGGTGCTGATGGCCGTGCTGTTCGTGCTGATCGGCGTGGTCATCCGGGACCGGCGGCGGATCGTCGCACTGTTGCAGCGTTACCTGCCCGCCTACCAGCCGACCGGCCTGCTCACCCTGTTCGACGTGCAGATGCTCTCCTCGCTGCCCGCCCGGCGGCACGCCCGGCAGTGGGCCAGGGGGAACGGCGGCCGGGCGGGACTCCGCGCGATGACCGAGTACCAGCTCGCCGCGACCGAGCTCGGCCTGCTGCACGAGCGCGCCACCCGGGGCGTCGTCGGCGAGTCCACCTTCTACGAGGAGCAGCGGGCGCTGCTGGAGTGCATGCGGGTGGCGAGAGAGCGTTTCCCGGTCCCGGCCGGGGCGTCCTCCCTGGGCGGGCCGCCAGGCTCGCGCTGACCCGCGCCGCTCAGCCGTCCAGGCGGATGCCGGCCCACCGCGCGGCCTGCTCCAGCGAGGTCTCCCGCGGCCCGGGGAAACGCGGCGGCGAGTCCAGCACCACGGCGTCCAGGAAGCCCTTGGCACAGGCGAAGAACTCCCTGACCGCGTAGGAGTAGGTGCGCAGCGCCCACTGCCTGCTGGAGTCGTCGCCGACGCCGTACGCGTCCAGGCCGGCCGTACGGCACAGCGTGACGGCTCTGGGCAGGTGGAACAGCTGGGTGACGACGGTGATCCGGTGGGCTCCGAAGACCTGGCGGGCCCGTACGCAGGAGTCCCAGGTGTCGAAGCCCGCGTAGTCCAGCACCACGGCCTCGCCCGGCACGGACCTGGCGAGAAGGTAGTCGCGCATCACGGTGGGCTCGTCGTAGCCCACCTGGGAGTTGTCGCCGGACAGCAGGATCGTGTGGATCTTCCCGGCGGCGTACAGCCGGGCGGCGATGTCCAGCCGGTTGGCGAGCATCGGGGTGGGCCGGCCGTTCCGGATGCCGGCGCCCAGGACGAGCCCGACCGGCGTCTCCGGCACGGCGCCGAGCCAGCCCGCCCCGGCCCCGGCGACGGTCGTGTGCCCGTCGCTGCTCAGCCGGGCCCAGGTGGGCGGGGCGAGGGCGAGCACGCTCAGCAGCACCAGCCCGTGGAACAACCGGCGCAGCGCGGTGCGGGAGAGGTGGGGGAGGGGCGAAACGACATTTCGTATGTTCATCAACGAAACGGTTCTCCGCGCGGTGGGGGAGGAGCGGATCTTTCCCCACATTCCAGTACACGGCACCCCAGGGCGCGGAGCCGGTCCCGGCGGGGGAGAGGGGTCAGGCGGCGATCGCCCTGAGCGGCTCCGGGGCGGGCTCGGGGAGGGGTCCCCGGGAGCGCAGCATGAAGACCACCCGCAGCGTGGCGATCCACACCAGGGCCGCCCCGAAGACGTGCAGGCCCACCAGCGCGGCCGGCACGGCGGTGAAGTACTGCACGTAACCGATCACGCCCTGGGCCAGCTCGACGGCGAAGAGGAGCAGGGCGGCCCGCCGGGCTCGTCCCGGTGTGTCGGTGAGGTGCAGCGCGAACAGCAGCGAGAACGTGATGCCGACGACGACCCACACGATGTCGGCGTGGATCCGCGCCACCACCTCCATGTCGAACGGGAAGCGGGTGGCCGCCACGTCGCCCGAGTGCGGGCCGGTGCCGGTGACCACCACGCCCGCGACCAGCAGCACGACGACCGCGGCCACCAGGACGAAGCCGAGCGTGCGCACGTCGCGGTGGACCAGGCGCTGCGGCGGGCCGTCCCCCTCGGTGGAACGGGCATAGAGCGCGTAGCAGGCCGCGATCAGACCGATGGAGATCAGGAAGTGCACGCTCACCGTCACCGGGTTGAGCACGCTGCGCACCACCACGCCGCCCCACAGGCCCTGCGCCGCCACGCCGATCGGCTGCAGCCAGGCCAGCCGGACCAGGGAGCGGCGCCGGGGCGCGAGGCGCAGCGCCGCCAGCAGGCAGGCCACGCCGACGGCGAGCACCAGGAACGTCAGCGTCCGGTTGCCGAACTCGATCAGCATGTTGATCGGCGAGACCTCGGGATGGGCCACCGGCGTGAAGCTCTCCGGCGTGCAGCGCGGCCAGGTGGGGCAGCCCAGGCCGGACTTGGAGACCCGGACCACGGCCCCGGTCACCGTGATGCCCGCGTTGACCACGACGGCCGCGATCGCCCAGCGCCGCATGGTGGCGGGGGTGGGCGTCCAGAACGAATGGAACAGGGCCGTCGCGCGGCTGCGGAGCTCGTCGATGAGGCGGGTCACGGGTCACATCGTAGGCGGAGAGGGGGCCGGTCCCGTCCTCACCCTATGGTCCCGTTATGGACGGGGTCAGGGCCTATGCCAAGGTCGGTATGTGACATACCATCCCCAGGGAAGGAGGCACGGGTGCCGGATGTCGTGGTGATCGGGGCGGGGGTCGTCGGCGCCGCCTGCGCCTACTATGCGGCGCGCGCGGGCTTCGACGTGACCGTCGTCGAGCGGGGTTCGGTCGCGAGCGGGACCACCGGGGCGGGCGAGGGGAACGTGCTCGTCTCCGACAAGGAGCCGGGCCCGGAGCTCGACCTCGCCGTGCTGTCGAACGGCCTGTGGCGGGAGCTGGCAGCCACCCACGAGGCCGGCGGACGGGCCGGGGAGAGCGCCTTCCCCGCCGGCTTCGAGTTCGAGGCCAAGGGCGGCCTCGTGGTCGCCGAGACCGACGAGGTGCGCGCGGCGCTGAACGCGCTGGCCGCCGCCCAGGGCCTGGACCACGTCGTCGCCGGCCCGGACGACCTGCCCGGCTACGAGCCGCACCTCGCCCCCGGCCTCGCGGGCGGCGTGTTCTACCCGCAGGACGCCCAGGTGCAGCCGATGCTGGCCGCCGCGCTGCTCCTGCGGTACGGCGCCGCCCGGTTCGGGCACGGCAAGCTGACCCTGCGCACCGGCACCGCCGTCACCGGGTTCCTCCGGGCCGGCGACCGCGTCACCGGGGTGCGTACCACGGCCGGTGACATCCTGGCCGGGGCGGTGGTCAACGCGGCGGGCACCTGGGGCGGCGAGGTGGCCGCGCTGGCCGGCCTGGAGCTGCCGATCCTGCCGAGACGCGGCTTCATCCTGGTCACCGAGCCGCTGCCGAGGCCGCTGATCCGGCACAAGGTCTACACCGCCGCCTACGTGACCAACGTCGCCAGCGGGTCGGCCGGGCTGGAGACCAGCGCCGTGGTGGAGGGCACCCCCGCCGGGACCGTGCTCATCGGCGCGAGCAGGGAACGGGTCGGCTTCGACCGCACCCCGTCGCCGCCTGTGCTGCGCCGGCTCGCCGCCCAGGCGATCGCGCTGTTCCCCGCGCTGGCCGCCACGAAGGTGATCAGGTCCTACTGCGGCTTCCGGCCGTACTGCCCGGACCACCTGCCGGTGATCGGCCCCGACCCGCGCGCGCCCGGCCTCCACCACGCCTGCGGCCACGAGGGCGCGGGCATCGGCCTGGCCCCGGCCACCGGTCACCTGATCGCCCAGTCGCTCGGCGGCGACCGCCCCGACCTCGACCTGGCACCGTTCCTGCCCGACCGATTCGCCGCGGAGAGACGATGACATCCCACGGGACACCAGGCAGGCCGGCGGGCGTCCGGCCCGGCCCGGCGTTCGAGTTCACCCTGGACGGCAGGCCGGTGCCCGCCGTCCCCGGCCAGACGATCGGCGCCGCGCTGCACGCCGCAGGCATCCGCTCCTGGCGGACCACGAGGTTCGGCGGCCGCCCGCGCGGCCTGTACTGCGGCATCGGCGTCTGCTTCGACTGCCTGGTCACGGTCAACGCCGCCACCTCGCTGCGCGCCTGCGTCACCGAGGCCCGCCCGGGGGACGAGGTGACCACGGCGTGAGCGGGACGCCCTACGACCTCGCCGTGGTCGGCGGCGGTCCGGCCGGCCTGGCCGGGGCCGCCGCGGCCACCAGGGCCGGGCTGCGGGTCGCGCTGATCGACGGCGGCGCGCGGCTCGGCGGCCAGTACTTCCGGCACCCCGCCGAGGGCCTGCACGCCGCGAACCCCGCCGGGCCGCACCACGGCTTCGCCCGGTTCACCCGGCTGCGCGAGGGGGTGTCGGAACGGGCCGAGGTGTTCACGCGGCACCGCGTCTGGAGCGTGGAGCGCGGCGAGGACGGCACGGTCGCCGTGCACTGCCTGGTCGGCGACCGGGAGGAACGGCCGCGCGCGATCACCGCGCGGCGGCTGCTGATCGCCACCGGCGCCTACGACAGGTCGCTGCCCTTCCCCGGCTGGGACCTGCCCGGCGTGCTCACCGCGGGCGGCGCGCAGGCGCTGCTCAAGGGCGACCTGGTGACGGCGGGCCGCCGGGTCGTGGTCGCGGGCACCGGGCCCTTCCTGCTGCCGGTCGGGGCCGGGCTCGCCGCCGCCGGCGCCCGGGTGCTCGGCGTCTTCGAGGCCGCCGCGCTGCCCGGCGTCGCGCGCCGGGCGCGTCTCACCCCGGGCAAGGTCGCCGAGGCCGCGGGATACGCCCTGACCCTGGCCCGGCACCGGACGCCCTTCCGCGGCGGCCACGCGGTGATCGCCGCGCACGGCGGCACGGAGCTCACCCACGTCACCCTCGCCCAGGTGGACGCGGACTGGCATCCCCTGCGCACCCGCGTGATCGCCTGTGACACCCTCGCCGTGGGCTACGGCTTCGTCGCCCAGCTCGACCTGCCGGTCCAGCTCGGCTGCGCCACCGTGCCCGGGGCGGACGGCGATCCCGTCGTGGCGGTGGACGCCGGGCTGCGCACCAGCGTCCCCGGTGTCTACGCGGCGGGCGAGACCACCGGGGTCGGCGGGTCCGAGCTGGCCGAGGTGGAGGGCCTGATCGCCGGCCGTACGGCGGCGGCGGACCTGGGGCGCGCGGTGGCGCCCGCGCCCGCGCTGTCCGCGCGCCGGGACCGGCTGGCCGCGTTCGCCGCCGCGCTGGCCCGCGCCTACCCGGTGCGGGACGGCTGGATGGGCTGGCTGCGGCCGGACACGCTGGTCTGCCGCTGTGAGGAGGTCCCCTACGCGCGCGTCGTCGAAGCCCGGGAGCTGGGCGCCAGGGACGCGCGCGCCGTCAAGCTGCTGGCCCGGCCCGGGATGGGCTGGTGCCAGGGCCGCGTGTGCGGCCACGCCGTCGCCCGCCTGGCCGGGGAGACGCCCCGGCCGCCCCGCAGGCCGTTCGCGCAACCCGTACGCCTCGGCGACCTGGCCGCGTCCGGCGCCGAGCCCTCCGACGAAAGGAATCCCTGATGACGACCCAGGCCAGACCGTGGCACGGCGTGCTCGTCGCGACCGCGCTCCCGCTGAACGAGGACCTGTCGGCCGACTTCGGCGGCTACGCGGAGCACTGCGCGTGGCTGGTGGAGAACGGCTGTGACGGCGTGGTCGCCAACGGATCGCTCGGCGAGTACCAGACGCTGACCGAGGAGGAGCGGATCCGGGTCGTGGAGACGGCCGCCGCCGCGATCGGCCCCGGGCGGGTCATGCCGGGCGTCGCCGCCTACGGCGCGCGGGAGGCGCGCACGTGGGCCGAGCGGGCCCGCGACGCCGGTTGCGAGGTCGTCATGCTGCTGCCGCCGAACTCCTACCGGGCCGACGAGCGCGCCGTGCTCGACCACTACCGCGAGGTCGCCAGGGCGGGGCTGCCCATCGTGGCCTACAACAACCCCTACGACACGAAGGTGGACCTCACTCCCGCGCTGCTCGCCCGGCTGCACGCCGAGGGGCTGATCGTGGCGGTCAAGGAGTTCAGCGGCGACGTGCGGCGGGCCTACGAGCTGGCCGAGCTCGCCCCCGGGCTGGACCTGCTGATCGGCTCGGACGACGTGCTGCTCGAACTCGCCGTCGCCGGCGCCGTGGGCTGGGTGGCGGGCTTCCCCAACGCGCTGCCCGCCGCCAACGTGGCGCTCTACCGGGCGGCCGTCGCCGGCGACCTCGGCACCGCGCTGCCGCTCTACCGCAGCCTGCACCCGCTGCTGCGGTGGGACAGCAAGACCGAGTTCGTCCAGGCGATCAAGCTCTGCATGGACATCGCGGGCCGCAGGGGCGGGCCGTGCCGCCCGCCGCGCGGGCCGCTCACCCCCGGCCAGGAGGCGATCGTCCGGGCCGCCACGGAGAAGGTCCTCGCCGAGGGGCTCAGGTGAGCGGCGCGGGTCAGGACGGGAGGCGGGCATGAGGACGCGGCACGTCTACCACGCCGTCGACTCGCACACCGAGGGCATGCCGACCAGGGTGATCACCGGCGGCGTGGGCGTGATCCCCGGCGCCACGATGGCCGAGCGGCGCGAGCACTTCATGGCGAACCTCGACCACGTGCGCACCCTGCTGATGAACGAGCCGCGCGGCCACGCCGCGATGAGCGGCGCCATCCTGCAGCCGCCCACCCGGCCCGACGCCGACTACGGCGTGCTGTACATCGAGGTGTCCGGCTGCCTGCCGATGTGCGGGCACGGCACGATCGGCGTGGCCACGGTCCTGGTGGAGACCGGGATGGTGCCGGTGACCGAGCCGGTCACCACGATCCGGCTGGACACCCCCGCCGGGCTGGTCGTGGCCAGGGTCGAGGTCGAGGACGGCGCCGCCCGGGCCGTCACCATCGAGAACGTGCCCTCCTACAGCGCCGGCCTGGACCGGACGGTCAAGGTGCCCGGCCTCGGCGAGCTCACCTACGACCTCGCCTACGGCGGCAACTTCTACGCGATCCTGCCCGTCGAGTCGGCCGGCCTGCCCTTCGACAGGGCGGCCAAGCAGCGGATCCTGGACGCGGGCCTGGCCGTCATGGCGGCGATCAACGAGCAGGACGAGCCGGTGCACCCGCTCGACCCGGGCATCCGCGGCTGCCACCACGTGCAGTTCGTCGCGCCCGGCTCGGACGCGCGGCACTCGCGGCACGCGATGGCCATCCATCCCGGCTGGTTCGACCGCTCGCCGTGCGGCACCGGCACCAGCGCCAGGATGGCCCAGTTGCACGCCCGCGGCGAGCTGGAACTCGGCGCCGACTTCGTGAACGAGTCCTTCATCGGGACCAGGTTCACCGGCAGGCTGCTCTCCCTGACCGAGGTGGCCGGGCGGCCCGCCGTCGTGCCCGCCATCACCGGCCGGGCCTGGATCACCGGGACCGCGCAGTACTTCCTGGACCCCGCCGACCCCTTCCCCGCCGGTTTCGTGTTGTGACGCGTCCCGGTCACCCGGTCTCCGCCCCATGCCCCCCGGGCCGGGCGGGGGCCGGATCGCACGCTGTTGACTTACGGCGATCCGGTGCGGGATTCTTCTAGAACTAGGTTCTAGTATCTCGGAGATGGCATGAACGGAATCGTGGCCGGCCGTACCGTGATCGTCACCGGCGCGGCGCGGGGGATCGGGCGGGAGCACGCGCTGGAGTTCGCGCGCCAGGGGGCCAGGGTCGTGGTCAACGACCTCGGGGCCCAGGTCGACGGCAGCGGGTCGTCCGGCGGCCCGGCGGGCGCCGTGGTGGACGAGATCCGCGCCATGGGCGGGGAGGCCATCGCCAACGGGGAGGACGTCGCCGACTTCGAGGGCGCCAGGCGGCTGGTCGAGGCCGCCGTGGACCACTTCGGCGACCTGCACGTGCTCGTCAACAACGCCGGCATCCTGCGCGACCGGATGCTCGTCAACATGAGCGCCGCGGAGTGGGACGCGGTCATCCGGGTCCACCTCGGCGGCACCTTCGCACCCACCCGGCACGCCGCCGCCTACTGGCGTGCGCGGTCCAAGGCCGGTCACCGGGTGGACGCGAGCATCGTCAACACCACCTCGTCGTCGGGCATCTACGGCAACCCCGGCCAGTCGAACTACGGCGCCGCCAAGGCGGGCATCGCCGCGTTCACCGTCATCACCGCCATGGAGCTCGCCCGCTACGGCGTGACCGTCAACGCGATCGCGCCCACCGCGCTCACCCGGATGACCGAGAACCTGCGGCCCGACCGGCCGCGTCCCGCCGAGGGCGAGTTCGACGCGGGCCACGCCGGCAACGTGGCCCCGCTGGTGGTCTGGCTGGCCTCCGGCGAGGCCAGGGAGATCACCGGCCGGGTCTTCAACGTGCGCGGCGGCGTGATCAGCGTGGCCGAGGGCTGGCACGCGGGACCGGGCGTGGACAACGGCGCCCGCTGGGACCCGGCCAAGCTCGGCGAGATCGTCCCCGGCCTGGTCGAGCGGGCGGCCCCGAACGCCCGGCAGAGCGGCGAGATTCCGGGACGGGAGCGCTGACATGCCCTTCGACCACGATGTCATCGGCGTCGAGAGCGAGCCCTGCGAGCGCTCCTGGACCTCCAGGGACACCCTGCTCTACGCCGTGGGCGTGGGCGCAGGGCTCGGCGACCCGCTCCAGGAGCTCCCCTTCACCACCGAGAACACCGCCGGCGTACGGCAGCGCGTGCTGCCCACCTTCGCCGTGCTCGCGGCGCAGGCGCGCACCGGGCGCAGCCTGGGCGACTTCGACCCGGCCATGCTGGTGCACGCCGAGCAGGCGTTCACCCTGCACAGGGAGTTGCCCGCCGAGGGCGGCGTGCGCACGACGTCGAAGGTGACCGGCATCTACGACAAGGGATCGGGCGCGCTGGTGGTCATCGAGGCCACCGCGGTGGACCCGGCGACCGGCGAGCCGATGATCACCTCGCGCAGCTCGGCCTTCATCCGCGGCGAGGGCGGCTTCGGCGGCGACCGCGGGCCGAAGGACGACTGGACCCTGCCCGGCCGCGAGCCCGACCACGAGGTCACCTACCGGACGCGTCCCGAGCAGGCGCTGCTCTACCGGCTCTCCGGCGACCGCAACCCGCTGCACACCGACCCGTCCTTCGCGGCCAGGGCCGGGTTCCGGCGGCCCATCCTGCACGGGCTGTGCACCTACGGGATCACCGGCCGCGCCCTGCTGCACACCCTGGCCGGCTCCGATCCCGCCCGCTTCGCGTCGATGTCCGGCCGGTTCAGCCGGCCCGTCCTGCCCGGGGAGTCGCTGACCGTCTCCATGTGGGTGGACGGCGACACCGCGCTGTTCCGCACGGCGAAGGAGGACGGCACGGTTGTCATCGACAACGGCCGCGCGGTCATCCGCCCCGCCTGACCCCGCCTGACCCCCGCCTGACCCCGCCTGCCCCCCGCCTGACCCCGGCCTGATCCCGCCGGCGGGCCGCAGGGGCGGGCCCGGCCTACGGGCGGTGCAGCGGGTCCAGGCGCTGGATGAGGACGATGGCGGCCTCGATGAGCTGACGCGCCTCCTCCTCGGTCTCGCTGGTGGCCACCTCGCGGCCGGCCTCGCCGATGATCGTGGTGAGCACCATGACGGTGAGGCGGGCCGTGGGGTCGCCGCCGGCGCCCAGGAGCACCGCGTTCTGCCGGACCCATTCGCGGCTGCGGGTGCGGCGCATCAGCTCGAACCCGGGCGGGCCGTTGCCGTCCATGAACAGGCGGGCGAGGTCGCGCCGCTCCCAGGAGCCTTCGAGGAAGGCGCGGGCCCCGGCGACGAACAGGCCGAGCGGGTCGGCGGCGCCGGACTGCTTGGCCCTGGCGACCGCGGAGGCGGCGGCCTCCTCGTGCGCGGCCTGGTGCTCCTCCCACAGGGCGAGGAACAGCTCGGTCTTGCCGCCGAAGTGATGGTAGAGGCTGCCCACGCTCGAACCGGCCCGCGCCACCACGTCGGCCACGCTGGCCTCGGTGAAGCCGTGCTCGCCGAAGACCTCGCGGGCCGCCTGGAGCATGCCCCTGCGGGTCTGCGCCGTGCGGCTCCACTCCCAGGAGCCCCCCCTGCCACTCGAAGCGCGCGCCATCCCGGTCCTTCCACCTGCCATGGTCCTGCCCCCGATCCCCATGATAACCCAGCGAATTCTAGAATCTGATTACAGCTCGCAAACACCACGAACCACGGCGGGACGGGGCACACCAAGGAAGCCGCCGCCAAAGCCGTCGCGTGAACTCTCCGGGAGGCCCGCGAAGAAGGCCCGGGAACCGGCTGCCCTCCTGAATCGTTCCAAAGTGTGGCAGGAGAGTTCTCTGTGACGACGCTGCCCTTTTATCCGGTTTCTGGACGCGAATACCGCGGGCGGGCGAGGTGCCGCGCAGTGCCGTCCCGGAGGCGCGTGAGGCCGGTCGCCGCGCTGGTGGCACGGCCGATCCGGAAAGGCGAAAGGCTTGGCGTGCCGTCCTTTGGCACCCGGCCGCCTTTCGGGCAATGGCCGCCCGATGTGCGCCAATTCACAGAAGCCGCGGGATTCCCAGAACCCACTCCCGTGTAAACGAGGACTAATCCATCTGTCTGGTACTCTTCCCCTATTCAATTTCATCTGCCTGGGTGAGTTCGCGTGCGCGTCTCGTGGTCGCCCCGGCCGGCGGTTCGCCGCGGCCCTGGAGAGCGGTCGTCCGTGCCGTCCCCCCGCACTTCACCCGACCGCATGGGATACCGAGAACCAGGATGGAATGTCACACTTTATGCATGGTGACATGTGACGTCCGGACCATCGACTACCACACGGGCGGTGAGCCGTTCCGTGTCGTGGTGGACGGCGTCCCGGAGATCCCCGGGCGCACCGTGCTGGACCGGCGCACCGCCGCCGCCGCGCCGGAGTTCGACGCCGTGCGCCGGCTGCTCTGCCACGAGCCACGCGGCCACGCCGACATGTACGGCTGCTTCCTCGTCCCGCCCGACGACGCCGGCGCCCACCTCGGCGTGCTCTTCTGGCACAAGGACGGCTACTCCACCGCCTGCGGCCACGGCACGATGGCGCTCGGCGTGCACGCCGTCGAGCAGCGCCTCGTCCAGGCCGACCCCGACGGCGAGACCGACGTCGTCATCGACGTGCCCTCCGGCCGGGTCACCGCCCGGGTCCGCTGCGCCGCCGGCCGCCCCGAGTCCGTGGTCTTCCGCAACGTCCCCTCCTACGTCATCGAGCGCGGCGTCCCGCTGCCCGGGCAAGGCGTGAAGGCCGACCTCGCCTACGGCGGCGCCGTCTACGCCTCCCTCCCGGCCGCCGCCCTCGGGCTCTCCGTCACCCCCGCCCACCTCCCCGAGCTGATCGCCCGCGGGCGTGCCGTCAAGGCCGCCCTGGCCGGGCATCCCGCCACCAGGCACCCCGGCGACGACCGGCTCTCCGGCGTCTACGGCGTCGTCCTCCACGAGGACCTCGGACCGGGACGGCAGCGCAACGTCACCGTCTTCGCCGACGGCGAGGTGGACCGCTCACCCTGCGGCTCCGGCACCGCCGCCAGGCTCGCCCTACTGCACGAGGAGGGGTTCACCGGGACGCTCACCCACGAGAGCATCGTCGGCAGCGTCTTCACCGGGCGGGTCGCCGAGGTGCTACCCGAAGGGGTGATCCCCGAGATCGAGGGCACCGCCTACCGCACCGGGGAGCACCGGTTCACCCTCGACCCGCGTGATCCCCTCGGCACGGGATTCACCCTCAGATGAACGCGGGGGAGCGGGAGACGAAGGCGCCGCCGTACATCGACGGCGCGGAGCTGGCCCGGCTGGTGCCGGTGGCCCGGGCCGTGGAGGTGCTGGAGGAGGCGCTGCGCGGCGGGCTGGACCCCGAGGACACCCCGCGGCGGCCGGTCATGGAGGTGCCCGCGGGGCAGGTGCTGCTCATGCCCGCCGCCTGGCGGGACCACGCCGGGGTGAAGATCGCCACCGTCGCCCCGGGCAACCCGGCGCTCGGACTGCCCCGGATCCAGGGCTCCTACCTGCTCCTCGACGGGCGGACCCTCGCCCCGCTCGCCCTGCTCGACGGCATCGCGCTCACCTCGCTGCGCACCCCGGCCGTCTCCGCGCTCGCCGTACGCCATCTCGCCCGGGAACGGGCCGGATCGCTTCTCGTCTTCGGCACCGGGCCGCAGGCGCGCGGGCACGTCACCGCGCTGCGCGCGGTGCGGCCGGTGGAGCGGGTCACCGTGGTGGGCCGCGACGCGGCCAGGACCGCCGCCTTCGCCGCCCGCTGCGCGGCGGAGGGGTTCGAATCGCGCGCGCTGGCCGCCGATGACACCGCGGCGGTGCGCGCGGCGGTCGCCGAGGCCGAGCTGATCGCGTGCTGCACGACCGCGCGCACCCCGCTGTTCCCCGGCGAGCTGGTCCGCGACGACGCCACCGTCGTCGCCGTCGGCTCCCACGAGCCCGGCGCCCGCGAGCTGGACGAGGTGCTGATCGCCCGGTCGACCGTGTTCGTGGAGGCCCGGACGGCGGCTCTCGCCGAGGCGGGCGACCTGATAACGCCCTTGCGGAGCGGTACCATCACCGATGGTCATCTCACCGGAAACATGGCTGAATTGGTGATCGGCGGTGGCGTGCCGGCCACCGGCCCGAGGGTGTTCAAAAGCGTGGGCATGGCCTGGCAGGACCTGGTCGTGGCCGCGGCGGCCTACCACGCCTGGGCGGCGCCCCACCCGGAGGGCGTAGACGGCGGACGGCGGGCGCGTTCGACGTCGATGAGCCGAGACCCAGTACAGCCACGAGAGCGACGAGAGAAGGACACGGGATGACGCCTTCGGCGGAGAGCCGCCTCGACCTGCCGGTGGTGGGCGAACGACAGAGCCTTCGGGAGCAGGTTGCGCACGCGCTGCGGGTCGCGCTGATCACCGGTGAGATGCGGCCGGGCATGGTCTATTCCGCGCCGGTGCTCGCCGCGCAGTTCGGCGTCTCGGCGACCCCCGTCCGCGAGGCCATGCTCGACCTGGCCAAGGAGGGCCTGGTGGAGGCGGTGCGCAACAAGGGCTTCCGGGTCACCGAACTGTCCGACCGCGACCTCGACGAGCTCACCGCGCTGCGCCAGCTCATCGAGGTGCCGACCGTCGCCCGGCTGGCCGACCCGGCCCGGCGGGCGGAGTTCGAGGGGCTGCGGCCGATCGCCGAGGAGATCATCGTCGCCGCCGGGAACGGCGACCTCCTCGCCTACGTGGACGCCGACCTGCGCTTCCACGTCGAACTGCTGGCGCTGGCCGGCAACGCCCACCTCGTCACCGTCGTCCGCGACCTGCGCAACCGGGCCCGGCTGTACGGGCTGGACGCGCTCTACCGCAAGGGCACCCTCGCCGACTCGGCCCGGGAGCACTTCTACATCCTCGACGCCCTGTGCGACGGCGACGCCGGCGCGGCGGAGGGGCTGATGAACCAGCACATCGGGCACGTGCGCGGCATCTGGGCCGCCCGCCCGGAGCCGGAGGACTAGGCGTCGCGCAGGGTGAGCCTGCCCGGCTCCGCGGCGACCACCTCGAACAGCACGGCGCCGGCGCCCGCGTCGTCCGGCTGGAGCCGCAGCCGTCCCCGGCCGGGCTCGACCGTCCAGCGCCCCCGCACGCCGGGGGAGCGGTCGTCCGCGCCCAGCCGGTGGTCGACGTAGGTCCCGTCGGCGCGCAGCTCCAGCCGGTGCCGCCAGCGGGCCGGCGGCAGCGGATGCCCGGCCGGCCGGTACACCTTCACGCCCGCGGAGTCCTCCTCGCGGGCGTGCGTCCAGTCACCGGCCAGCTGCGCGGGCGTAGCGGTCACCCGCTCACGTTCTCACAGGCTCCCCCGCGGCGTCTCCCTCCGCCACGCCGGCCCGCATGTTCCGCAGCTCCGCCGCCGGGACGAACGACGAGCGCGGGCCCGCCAGGCAGGCGTCCATCCGCTCGGCCTGACCCTTGGTGAACATGTACATCGACCTGTCGTCGGTGTAGTCCATGTAGTTCATGAACAGGTCGCCGTTGGGCGCGTTGCCGCAGCTCGGGTTGGGGAAGGTGGGCGCGCCGTAGTTGGGGCCCGCCTGGTTCGGGGTGTCGGCCACGAAGTCGTCCCCCGAGCAGCCCTCGCCGTCGTCGCCCCAGATGTGCCGGAGGTTGAGCCAGTGGCCCACCTCGTGCGTCGCCGTGCGGCCCAGATCGAACGGCGCGGCGGCGGTGCCGGAGGTGCCGAAGGCGGTGTGCGAGACGACCACGCCGTCGGTCGCCGCCGCGCCGCCGGGGAACTGCGCGTAGCCCAGGAACCGGTCCAGCCGGCACACCCACAGGTTGAGATAGCGGTCGGCGGGCCAGGCGTCGGAGCCGCCCCTGGCGGTGAACTTCACCGCGTCGTCCTGCCCGAACGACGCGCGGGTGGTCTGCCGCCTGACCACGCCGGTGGTCGTCCCGCCCGCCGGGTCGGTGGTGGCGAGCCTGAACTCGATCCGGGTGTCGGCGACCAGCGGCTGGAAGACGGGGGGCACCTTCGACACGTCCGCGTTCGTCTTGCGGAAGTCGTGGTTCAGCACCGTGAGCTGGCTGTCGATCTGCTCCTGGGACACGTTCTCGGCGGCGGCGCGGTACACCACGTGCACGACCACGGGGATGGTCACGACCTCCTCGTGCACCGGCGCCCGCGCGGTCATCCGCTGGAAGGCGGTGTTCTCGATCGTCGCTCTGGCGATCGCGTACTCCGGCTGGGTGGCCAGCATGGTGTGGTGCACGGGCATCGTCCCGCACCAGCCGCGGTGCTGCCCCGCGTCGGGTGTCGACATCGGCTCTCCTCGCCTCCCGGACCTTCCGCTGGCGGACGGCGCGCCGTCCGCGCTCACCTGACCCGGCCATCCTTCCGCGCGAGCGCCGATCGCGCATGAGTACCCGAATACTCAGAGCATCCGGGCGCCCGGTGGTGTACGGAGGTCAGGCGGCACGGGTGGCGCCCACGCTGGCCACGACGACGCAGCCGATCGCGGCCCACTCCATCGGCGAGAGGATCTCACCGAGGACGACCAGCCCGACCAGCGCGGCGGCGGCCGGCTCCAGGCTCATCAGGATGCCGAACACCTTCTTCGGCATCCTGCGCAGAGCCTCCAGCTCGATCGAGTAGGGGATCACCGAGGACAGCAGGCCCACGCCGAGGCCGATCAGCAGCAGCTCGGGGTGCAGCAGGTCCGAGCCCCCGGTGGTCAGGCCCACCGGGGCGATGACCACGAGCGACACGATCATCGCGAACGACAGCCCGGTGGCGCCGGGGAAGCGGCTGCCGGTGGCCGCGGAGAGCAGGATGTACCCCGCCCAGCAGAGCGCGGCCAGCAGGCCGAAGCCGATGCCCGCCCAGCTGATCCGCCCGGCCGCCTCCGCCCAGGGGGCGAGCAGGGCGATCCCGGCCGCGGCCAGCGTCACCCACAGCAGGTCGAGCCGCCGCCGCGAGGCGGCCACCGCGACGCCCAGCGGCCCGAGGAACTCCACCGCCACCGCGACACCCATCGGCAGCCGGGCCAGCGCCTCGTAGAACGACAGGTTCATCAGCGCGAGCGTGACGCCGAAGGCGACGCCCACGCCGAGGTCGGCCCGGCTCAGGCCGCGCAGCCGAGGCCGGACGAACACGCCGAGGATCAGCGCCCCGGCGGCGATCCGCAGGAAGACCACCGCGCTCGGCGGGAGCTGGGTGAACAGGTCCTTGGCGAAGCCCGCCCCGACCTGCACGGACATGATCGCCAGCAGCACGAGGCCGGACGGGGGGATGGCGTCGGAGGCCGAGCGCAGCAACGCGCCCGCGCGAAACCCACGCCGGTACGGCTCGGCCGCGCCGGTCCGCGACAGAGAGGTCACGCTACTCCCATCGGAAGGTGCGGGCGGCCAGCGCCAGGGACGCCGCGGCCCAGCAGGCGAGCACCGCGACGGAGACGGTGGGCAGGGCGGCCCCGTCGGCGAGCACGGCGCGCAGGCCGCCGGCCAGCGCCGAGATCGGCAGCAGCTCCAGCGCGGGCTGGACGCCACCGGGGAAGTCGGTCAGCGGGAAGACCACTCCGCCGCAGGCCAGCAGGATCAGGTAGACCAGATTGGCCCCGGCCAGGGTCGCCTCGGCGCGCAGCGTGCCCGCCATCAGCAGGCCGAGCCCGCTGAACGCGGCCGTGCCCAGCACGATCAGCAGGATCGCCGTGGGCAGGAACCCGCGCGGCTGCCACCCCAGGGCGAACGCGACCGCGACGATCACCACCACCTGGACGGCCTCCACCACGAGCACCGCGAGGGTCTTGGCCAGCATCAGCCCGCCCCGGGAGAGCGGGGTCGCGCCCAGCCGCTTCAGCACGCCGTACCTGCGCTCGAACCCGGTCGCGATGGCCTGGCCGGTGAACGCGGTGGACATGACGGCGAGCGCCAGCACGCCCGGGGTGAGGAAGTCGACCCGCCGGGTCGTGCCGAGGTCGAGCAGCGGCGCGGCGGAGAAGCCGGTGAGCAGCAGCACCGGGATGATCAGCGTGAGCAGGAGCTGCTCGCCGTTCCTGAGGGTGGCCTTGACCTCGGCGCCCGCCTGGGCCGCGACCATGCGCCACATCGGCGCGGCGCCCGGCGCGGGGGTGAGGTCCAGCGTGGCCCCCGGGCCGTCCGTCGTGGTCACCGGTGCCCTCCTTCGGCCGCCCCGGCGGCGCCCGCGCGGCGCGCCCGGGCGCTCATCGCAGCTCCCTGCCGGTCAGTTCGAGGAACACGTCCTCCAGTGTGCGCCGCTCGATGCTCAGGTCGTCGGCGGTGACGCCCTCGGCGGCGCACCACGCGGTCACGGTGGCGAGCAGCTCGGGGCCGACGCCGACGCGGGCCGGCCCTTCGATGATGTAGTGCCCGGAGGGGGACTCCTTCGCCGCGCTGCCGCCGGGCAGGGCGTTGAGCAGCTCGTCGAGGTTGAGGCCGGGGCGGGCGCGGAAGCGGAGCTGGCGCTCGGCCCCGGTGAGCGCCGCCGGGGTGTCCTCGGCCACCACCCGGCCCCTGTCGATGATCACCACGCGGTCGGCCAGCCGCTCGGCCTCCTCCATGTGGTGGGTGGTGAGCACCACGGAGACGCCCGCCGCGCGCAGGTCGCGGACGAGCTGCCAGCAGGCGTGCCTGGCCTGCGGGTCCAGGCCCGCGGTCGGCTCGTCCAGGAAGACCAGCTCGGGGCGGCCGACGACGGCGGCGGCCAGCGACAGGCGCTGCTGCTCGCCGCCGGACAGCCGGCGGTAGGGGGTGCGGGCCTGCCGGGTGAGGCCCAGCCGGTCGAGGAGGGCCTGCGGCGGCAGCGGGCTGGCGGAGAACCGGCTCACCAGGCGCAGCCACTCGCCGGCGCGCATCGCGGGGGGCACCCCGCCCGCCTGGAGCATCACGCCCACCCTGGCGCGCAGCTCCGGCCGCGAGGGCTCCAGGCCGAGCACCCGGACGGTGCCGCCGTCGGCCCGGCGGAAGCCCTCGCAGATCTCGATCGCGGAGGTCTTCCCCGCGCCGTTGGGGCCGAGGATGGCGGTGACCGCGCCCCGCCCGGCGGCGAGCGTGAGGCCGTCGACCGCGGTCACGCGGGAGTACCGCTTGACCAGATCGACCACCTCGAGGGCAGGGGATTCCATGGGCACGAGTCTAGGGACTCCCGGCCGTGGTCCCGTTCGCGGCACGGCGGCTGCGCCGGTCACGACCGATCACCCGAAAATAGGGTGAAATTTGGGAATTTCTGGTGCTTCTATGCCGTTTGCACCTCTCGCTCTCCGCCGCCGCAGTACGGGAAAAGGATCCGCATATGACCGCCCCCGCCGACGCCAGGAAGTCGCCCGGCATCGACGCAGAACCGGATGCGGAATCCGGCTCACCCGCCCCCCGCCGCAGGGGAGGGCTCCTGGTCCTGGGGGCGCTGTCCGCCATCGGCCCCCTGTCCATCGACATGTACCTGCCCGCGCTGCCCTCGATCTCCTCGGAGATGGCCGCGGGGGCGGCGGAGGTGCAGCTGAGCCTGACCGCCTGCCTGATCGGCGTGTCGCTCGGCCAGGTGGTCGCGGGCCCGCTCAGCGACGTGCGCGGGCGCAGGACCCCGCTCCTCGCCGGCCTCGCCGGCTACGTGCTGGCCTCGCTGCTGTGCGCCTTCGCACCCTCGGTCTACGCGCTGGTCGCGCTGCGCCTGGTGCAGGGCTTCGCCGGCGGCGCCGTCCTGGTGATCGTCCGCGCGGTCGTCCGCGACCTGTACGACGGCCCCGCGATCGCCCGCATCTTCGCCAGCCTCATGCTGGTCAGCGGCCTCGCCCCGATCCTCGCGCCGATCGCGGGCGCCCAACTGCTCTCCGTCACCTCCTGGCGCGGCGTCTTCGTCGCGCTCACCGTCGCCGGGCTGGGACTGCTCGCCGCAGTGGTGTTCCGCGTGCGCGAGACGCTGCCCGCCGGTCAGCGGGAGGCGGGCGGGCTGCGCCGTACCGGGAGGACCTTCTGGGTGCTGCTGCGCGACCGCCCGTTCATGGCGTGCGCGATCTCCGCCGGTCTCGGGTTCGGCGCGATGTTCGCCTACATCTCCGGCTCGCCGTTCGTGCTCCAGGGGGTCTACGAGGTGACCCCGCAGACCTACTCGCTGCTCTTCGCCGCCAACGCCGTCGGGCTCATCGCGCTGTCCCAGCTCGGCGGGCGGCTGGCCGGGCGGGTGTCCCCGGCGCGGCTCGTCCTCGTCGGCCTGTTCGTGACGCTGGCGGGGGCGCTGTCGCTGCTCGCGGGCGTGGCCGCGGGGCTGGGCCTGCCGGTGGTGGCGGGCTCGCTGTTCGTCATGATGTGCGGGGCGGGCCTGGTGCTGCCGGGCACCGGCGCGCTGGCCCTGATGAACCAGCCGCCGCAGGTCGCGGGCAGCGCCTCCGCCCTGCTCGGCGTGCTGCAGTTCGCCTTCGGCGCACTGTCGGCCCCCCTCGTCGGGCTGGCCGGCACCGGTACGGCGGCGCCGATGGCGGTCGTCATGACGGTGCTCGCGGCGGGATCGCTGGCCGCCTTCCTGGCCCTCGGCGGCACCCGCCCGGCGGTCCGCGCGGAACCTGTCTCCGCAGGTTAGGTAAGGCTTACCTGCGTGAGCAAAGACATTCCCCGATCGCGCAGAACCGTTTGTGCGCCGGGAAGGAAATACGTCACACTGATGTTGTGAAAAACGTGGCCGGGATGAGAAACGCCGAGACGGGCGCCGAGCAGAGCACTCGCGCGCGCGTCGCCCGGCTGATCCTGGAGCACGGCCCCGTCACCGCAGCCGCGCTCGGGGAGCGGCTGGGGCTGACACCGGCGGCGGTGCGCCGCCACCTTGACGCGCTGCTCGCCGACGAGATGATCGAGCATCGCGCGGCGCGGCCCCGTGCCCAGCGCGGGCGCGGGCGGCCGGCGAAGCTGTTCGCCATCACCGACGCCGGGCGCAGCGCCTTCGAGCACGCCTACGACGACCTCGCGGGCAGCGCGCTGCGCTTCCTCGCGGGACGCCTGGGCGAGGAGGCGGTCGCGGAGTTCGCCCGGTCGCAGGTCGCGGGGCTGGTCGAGCGCCTCATGCCCGCGATGCGCGAGGTGCCGGCCGACGAGCGGGTGCGGGTCCTCGCCGAGGCCCTGTCCGCCGACGGTTACGCCGCGTCGGCAAGCAAGGCCCACCTGGGCGGGGAGCAGCTGTGCCAGCACCACTGCCCGGTGGCGCACGTGGCGGTCGCGTTCCCGCAGCTCTGCGAGGCCGAGACCGAGGCGTTCGCCGAGATCCTGGGCACGCCGGTGCAACGGCTGGCCACCATCGCCCACGGCGACGGCGTGTGCACGACACATGTGAGCCCTCACGAGCTGGTGGGCGTGAGGGAGAGCGGGCCGGTTCACGAGGCGCCGGGGCGGGCGCGTTCGGAGGCCGGAGCCGGGAATATGACGATCGACGATTCGAATGAAGATTCGAGCAAGGAGACCGGAAGGTGACTCTCACCGACCGCCCGGAGCTGGAAGGCCTCGGGAACTACAAGTTCGGCTGGGCCGACACCGACGTCGCCGGCGCGGCGGCCAAGCGCGGCCTGTCCGAGGAGGTCGTCCGCAACATCTCCGCGCTCAAGAACGAGCCGGAGTGGATGCTGGACCTGCGCCTCAAGGGCCTCCGGCTGTTCCAGAAGAAGCCCATGCCGACCTGGGGTTCCGACCTGAGCGGCATCGACTTCGACAACATCAAGTACTTCGTGCGCTCCACCGAGAAGCAGGCGGCGACGTGGGACGAGCTGCCGCCCGACATCAAGAACACCTATGACAAGCTCGGCATCCCCGAGGCGGAGAAGCAGCGCCTGATCGCGGGCGTCGCCGCGCAGTACGAGTCGGAGGTCGTCTACCACAAGATCCGCGAGGACCTTGAGGAGAAGGGCGTCATCTTCCTCGACACCGACACCGGCCTCAAGGAGCACCCGGAGCTCTTCAAGGAGTACTTCGGCTCCGTGATCCCGGTGGGCGACAACAAGTTCGCCTCGCTGAACACCTCCGTCTGGTCCGGCGGCTCGTTCATCTACGTCCCGCCGAACGTCAACGTCGAGATCCCGCTCCAGGCCTACTTCCGGATCAACACCGAGAACATGGGCCAGTTCGAGCGCACCCTGATCATCGTCGACGAGAACAGCTACGTGCACTACGTCGAGGGCTGCACCGCGCCGATCTACTCCAGCGACTCGCTGCACTCGGCGGTCGTCGAGATCATCGTGAAGAAGGGCGCCCGCTGCCGTTACACGACCATCCAGAACTGGTCGAACAACGTCTACAACCTGGTCACCAAGCGCGCCGTGGCCTACGAGGGCGCGACCATGGAGTGGATCGACGGCAACATCGGCTCCAAGGTCACGATGAAGTACCCCGCGGTCTACCTGATGGGCGAGCACGCCAAGGGCGAGACCCTGTCGGTCGCCTTCGCCGGTGAGGGCCAGCACCAGGACGCCGGCGCCAAGATGGTGCACCTCGCGCCGAAGACCTCCTCGACCATCGTCTCCAAGTCGGTGGCGCGCGGCGGCGGCCGTACCTCCTACCGCGGCCTGGTGCAGGTGGAGGAGGGCGCGGCGGGCAGCGCCTCGACCGTCAAGTGCGACGCGCTGCTGGTCGACCAGATCAGCCGCTCCGACACCTACCCCTACGTCGACGTCCGCGAGGACGACGTGTCGATGGGCCACGAGGCCACGGTCTCCAAGGTCTCCGAGGACCAGCTCTTCTACCTGATGAGCCGCGGCCTCAACGAGGACGAGGCCATGGCGATGATCGTCCGAGGCTTCGTCGAGCCCATCGCGCGCGAGCTCCCCATGGAGTACGCGCTGGAGCTCAACCGGCTGATCGAGCTGCAGATGGAAGGAGCGGTGGGCTGACGATGGGCCTCGAGACCAAGCCCCTCTCCACCCTGCACGAGCGGGCCTCCTACGAGCCGGCGGACTTCGAGGTGCCGACCGGCCGCGAGGAAGCCTGGCGGTTCACCCCGCTGCGCAGGCTCAAGGGCCTGCACGACGGCACCGCGGCCGGGTCCGGCCACGTGGTGGTGGAGGTCGACCCCGCCCCCGAGGTCGTCGTCGAGACCGTCGGCCGCGACGACCCCCGGGTCGGCGCCGCCTACGTGCCGCGCGACCGGGTGAGCGCCCAGGCCTACGCCTCCTTCGAGAAGGCCACCGTCATCACGGTGCCCGCCCAGGCCGTCGCGTCCAGGCCGACCACGGTCACGCTGCGCGGCCAGGCCGAGGGCTCCGGCGAGGGCGCCGCCTACGGCCACATCGTGGTCAAGCTGGAGCCGCTGGCCGAGCTGGTCCTCGTCCTGGACCACCAGGGCAGCGCGGTCTACGCCGACAACGTCGAGTTCGTCGTCGGCGACGGCGCCACGCTCAGGGTCGTCAGCCTGCAGGACTGGGCCGACGACGCCGTGCACGTCTCCCACCACCACGCCCAGCTCGGCCGCGACGCGACCTTCCGCAGCTTCGTGGTCACCCTCGGCGGCGACCTCGTACGGCTCTCGCCGTCGGTCTCCTACACCGGCCCCGGCGGCGACGCCGACCTCAACGGCATCTACTTCGTGGACGGCGGGCAGCACCTGGAGCACCGGCTGCTGGTCGACCACAGCGTGCCCAACTGCCGCAGCAACGTCACCTACAAGGGCGCGCTGCAGGGCGACGGGGCGCACGCCGTGTGGATCGGCGACGTGGTCATCAGGGTCGAGGCCGAGGGCACCGACACCTACGAGCTCAACCGCAACCTGCTCCTGACCGACGGCGCCCGCGCCGACTCGGTGCCCAACCTGGAGATCCTCACCGGCGAGGTGGCCGGCGCCGGTCACGCCTCGGCGTCCGGCCGGCTGGAGGACGAGCACATCTTCTACCTCCAGGCCCGCGGCATCCCCTTCGACGAGGCGCGCCGCCTGGTCATCCAGGGCTTCTTCGGCCAGATGCTCGAGAAGATCGAGGTCGAGGAGATCCGCGAGCGGGTCGCCCGCGCGGTCGAGGCGGAGCTGGAGAAGTGAGCGAGGCCGAGGTGACCTTCGAGAAGGTCTGCAAGGTCAGCGACATCCCCGAGGGGGGTGTGATCGGAGTGGAGGTCGGCGACACCCAGGTCGCCCTGGTCCGCTCCGGCGACGGCGTCCACGCCCTGTACGACGTGTGCTCGCACGCCGAGGTGAAGCTCAGCGAGGGCGACGTGTACGACGGCACCCTGGAGTGCTGGCTGCACGGTTCGTGCTTCGACGTGCGCACCGGCAAGCCCACGGGGCCGCCCGCCACCAAGCCCGTGCCCGTATACCAAGTGAAGATCGACGGCGACGACGTCTACGTCTCGCTCTCGAAGGAGTCATAACCGTGTCCACCCTTGAGATCCGCGATCTGCAGGTCGCCGTCGGCGACAAGGCGATTTTGAAGGGCGTCAACCTGACCGTCCGGTCGGGCGAGACGCACGCCATCATGGGCCCGAACGGCTCGGGCAAGTCGACGCTCGCCTACGCCATCGCGGGTCACCCCAAGTACACCATCACCGGCGGCCAGGTGCTGCTCGACGGTGAGGACCTGCTGGACATGCCGGTGGACGAGCGGGCCAGGGCCGGCCTGTTCCTCGCCATGCAGTACCCCGTCGAGGTGCCCGGCGTGTCGGTGTCCAACTTCCTGCGCAGCGCGGTGACCGCCGTGCGCGGCGAGGCCCCCAAGCTCCGGGAGTTCACCAAGGAGCTGAAGGGCGGCATGGACAACCTCGCCATCGACGCCGCCTTCGCCCAGCGCAACCTGAACGAGGGCTTCTCCGGCGGTGAGAAGAAGCGGCACGAGATCCTCCAGCTCGAGCTGCTCAAGCCGAAGATCGCGGTGCTCGACGAGACCGACTCCGGCCTCGACGTCGACGCCCTGCGCGTCGTCTCCGAGGGGATCAACCGGTTCCGGGAGAGCGGCGACACCGGCGTCCTGCTGATCACCCACTACACCCGCATCCTGCGCTACGTGAAGCCGGAGTTCGTGCACGTCTTCGCCGCCGGCAAGATCGTTGAGGAGGGTGGGCCCGAACTCGCGGACCGGCTCGAGTCCGAAGGCTACGAGCGCTTCGTCAAGGCGTCGGCATGACCTCGGCCGCCTTCGACGTGGAGAGGATCAGGAAGGACTTCCCGATCCTCTCCCGCGAGCTGCCCGGCGGCCGCCCGCTCGTCTACCTCGACTCCGGCAACTCCTCGCAGAAGCCGGCGCAGGTGATCGAGACCATGCGCGAGCACTTCGCCCAGCACTACAGCAACGTGGGCAGGGCCATGCACGCGCTCGGCTCGGAGTCGACCGAGGCGTTCGAGACGGCCAGGGACAAGCTGGCCGACTTCATCGGTGCGCCCTCGCGCGACGAGGTGGTCTTCACCAAGAACGCCTCGGAGGGGCTCAACCTCGTCGCCTACGCCTTCGGCAACCCGGCGGGCGAGGACCCGCGGTTCCGGATGGGGCCCGGCGACGAGATCGTCATCTCCGAGATGGAGCACCACTCCAACATCGTCCCCTGGCAGCTGCTGGCCCGGCGCACCGGCGCCACGCTGCGCTGGTTCCCGGTCACCGACGAGGGCAGGCTCGACCTGTCCGGCATCGGCGACCTGGTCAACGAGCGGACGAAGATCGTCTCGATCGCCCACCAGTCCAACGTGCTGGGCACCGTCAACCCGGTCGCCGCCGTGCTCGCCCGGGCACGCGAGGTGGGCGCGCTGATGATGCTCGACGCCTCCCAGTCGGTCCCGCACCACCCGGTGGACGTGGCGGCGCTCGGCGTCGACTTCGTCGCCTTCACCGGCCACAAGATGGTCGGCCCCTCGGGGATCGGCGTGCTGTGGGGGCGCGGCGAGCTGCTGGAGGCCATGCCGCCGTTCCTCGGCGGCGGCGAGATGATCGAGGCGGTCTGGATGGACCACTCGACCTACGCCCCGCCGCCGCACAAGTTCGAGGCGGGGACGCCGCCGATCGTGGAGGCCATCGGCCTCGGCGCCGCGGCCGACTACCTGACCTCGGTCGGCCTGGAGGCGGTGGAGGCGCACGAGCGCGAGCTCACCGCGTACGCGCTGGACGCCCTGCGCGAGGTGCCCACCCTGCGGGTCATCGGCCCCGGCGACACCCACGAGCGGGGCGCCACGGTCTCCTTCACGCTGGACGGGATTCATCCGCACGATGTCGGGCAGATCCTGGATGACGCCTTCGGCATCGCGGTGCGGGTCGGGCACCACTGCGCCCGGCCGCTGCACCTGCGGTTCGGAATACCCGCGACCACGAGGGCGTCGTTCTATCTGTACAACACCACGAGCGAGATCGACGCCCTCGTGCGCGGCCTCCACCATGTTCAGAAGGTGTTCTCCTAACCATGATCACCGAGTCCATGTACCAGGAGCTGATCCTGGAGCACTACAAGCACCCGCAGGGGCGCGGGCTGCGTGAGCCGTTCGACGCCGAGGTGCACCACGTCAACCCCACCTGCGGTGACGAGATCACCATGCGGGTGAAACTCGGTGACGGCGGCAAGGTGGAGGACGTCTCCTACGACGGTCAGGGCTGTTCGATCAGCCAGGCCGCCGCCTCGGTACTGTACGAGCTGGCCAGCGGTTCCAGCGTCGAGGAGACGCTGGGCGTGGTCGACGAGTTCACCCGGCTCCTGCAGGGCAGGGGTCAGGTCGAGCCGGACGAGGACGTGCTGGGCGACGCGGTGGCGTTCGCCGGCGTGGCCAAGTACCCCGCCCGGGTGAAATGCGCGCTGCTGGCCTGGATGGCCTACAAGGACGCTTTGGTGAGGAGCACGGCATGAGCAAGCCCGTCGAGACCCCCACGACGGCCACGGTGGCCGGCGATCCGGCCTCCGGCACGGCTTACGACGGCGAGATGAGCACCGACGACGTCATGGAGGCGCTCAAGGACGTCGTGGACCCCGAGCTGGGCGTCAACGTCGTGGACCTTGGCCTCATCTACGGCCTCAACCTCGACCCGGGGGAGAACGGCACGGTCGCGACCATCGACATGACGTTGACCAGTGCCGCCTGCCCGCTCACCGACGTGATCGAGGACCAGGCGCACTCCGCGCTGAGCGGGATGGTCTCCGATGTGAAGATCAACTGGGTGTGGCTGCCGCCGTGGGGTCCTGACAAGATCACCGACGACGGCCGCGAGCAGCTCCGCATGCTCGGGTTCAACGTCTGAGTGCCGCCCAGGCGAGCCCCCGGCCCTGGAGCCGGGGGTTCACCGTGTTCCCAGCTCACCGCGCCCTCGCGACTCCCGGCACCCCGCCATCCCGGGAGTGGGCGACGATGATCTGTGAGAGACTTGTGCTCGCCGGGAAGAAAGGTCCGGTTGGGAGTGTTGTCTCCCTTTGACCGCACATCAGGTCCCGGCGGGGACCGTACGTGCGCGGTCTCGGTGTCGGCCCTGCGAAGGCCGGGCCGGTTTGATCACAGTTTGGCTCTGTGCGGGTAGACTGCTGTCGCCCGCCTTGCGCAGCGCCCGGACGCCATACCCGGCAGGCGCTGCACGGTACCCGATCAAGTGGGTGCTCCAGGAGTGCGGCCCGATGCCGCACGCCCCAGGCTCGTCCTTTCGCAGAAGTGACGTGCCGCGTACTTCTATCGAAAGGCACGAATCTTCGTGACGATGCTCGACGCCGTCCTGCCCGAAACCCCCGAGACGATCGACGCGCCGCAGATCTCCGAGACCTCCCAGCCCTCCGAGGGGACCGCGGACGCCGGCGGCTCCGGGCCCTCGGAGTTCAGCCTGCTGGGCCTGCCCCGGCCGCTGGTCGCCGCCCTCGCGCGGCAGGGCATCACGGCCCCCTTCGAGATCCAGCGTGCCACCATCCCCGACATCCTCGCCGGCACCGACGTCCTCGGCCGCGGCCAGACGGGCTCCGGCAAGACCCTCGCGTTCGGCCTGCCCACCATGGCCCGCATCTCCGGGGTCCGGGCCAGGCCCGGCCGCCCGCTGGCCGTCATCCTCGTGCCCACCCGCGAGCTGGCACTCCAGGTGCACGACGCGCTCGAACCGCTCGGCAGGGGACTGTCGCTGCGGATGAAGACCGTCGTCGGCGGCATGTCGATGGGCCGGCAGATCGAGGCGCTGCGCCGCGGCGTCGAGGTCGTGGTGGCCACGCCGGGCCGCCTGACCGACCTCGTCCAGCAGGGCGAGTGCTCGCTCGAAGAGGTCCGGGTCACCGTGCTCGACGAGGCCGACCACATGTGCGACCTGGGATTCTTCCCGGTCGTCACCGCGCTGCTTGAGCAGACCCCGACCGACGGTCAGCGGCTGCTGTTCTCCGCGACCCTCGACGGCGACGTGGACAAGCTGGTCAAGCGCTTCCTGCAGGACCCGGTCACGCACTCCATCGCCCCGGCCACCTCGCCGGTGGAGACCATGGAGCACCACGTGCTCCAGGTCACCCGGGACGACAAGTTCCCGATCACGGCGGAGATCGCCAACCGTGAGGGCAGGACGATCCTGTTCGTCCGCACCCAGCACGGCGTGGACCGCCTGGTCAAGCAGCTCGCCCGGGTCGGCGTCCGGGCCGGCGGCCTGCACGGCGGCAAGCGGCAGAACCAGCGCACCCGCATCCTGGCGGAGTTCCGCGAGGGCGCGATCAACGTCCTGGTCTGCACCGACGTCGCCGCCCGCGGCATCCACGTGGACGACGTCAGCCTGGTGCTGCACGTCGACCCGCCGCAGGACCCCAAGAGCTACCTGCACCGCGGCGGCCGTACGGCCCGCGCCGGCGAGCGCGGCACCGTGATGACGCTGGTGCTGCCGAACGAGCGCCGCTCCACCGAGCAGCTCACCCGGCAGGCCGGCATCCGGCCGTTCCGCCTCAAGGCCACCCCGGGCCACCCCCGGCTGGCCGAGGCCGCCGGAGCCCAGCAGCCGAGCGGCGTCGAGATCCCCGTCTGGGAGCCGCCGGTGGCCCCCACCGGCAACCGCCGCCAGCGCCGCGACGGCCAGTCCGACCGCCGTCCGCGCCGCCGGCACGAAGGCTTCGACGGCGACCGCCGCCCGCGCCGTGACTCCGGCGAGGACGCCGCGCACCCCCGCGGGCGCGACGGCGACTCCTACCCGCGCCGCCAGGACGGGGAGTCCTACCCCCGCCGCCAGGACGGCGAGGACCGCCCCCGCCGCGACGGCGGCGCCGGGCGTCCGTTCCGGTCCGGCCGCCGCGACGACCGCGGGTCGTACGGCGCCGCCCGTTCCGACGACCGCGGGTCCTATGGTGGGCGTTCCGACGCGGGCTTCCGTGGGGGTGACGCCCCACGCGGGGGTGACGCTCCCCGTGGTGACGCCCCCCGTGGTGACGCCTCCCGTGGTGACGCTCCTCGCGGAGGCGACGGCTTCCGGGGGCGCGACTCCCGCTTCGACAACCGGGGCGACCGCGGCGGTTTCCGTACCGACCGGGACAACGGGTTCCGCGGTGACAACGGCTTCCGGAACGACAACGGCTTCCGCGCCGACAACGGGTTCCGGAACGACCGGGACGGCGGTTTCCGGGCGGGTGAGCGTGACAACGGGGCCCACCGCTCCGGCGACCGGGCCCGGCGTGGCGGTTTCCGCTCCGACGGCCCCGGCAACCGGGCCGGTTTCCGCACCGACGACAGGGACACCCGCAGCGGCTTCCGCGCCGACCGCGGCAGGCCGGAGCGCCGCTTCGGCCGCTGACCTCCGGCGTACCGGCACCACCGGCGTCTCACCCGCCCGCCCGCCCCGGCAGGCCGTGAGAACGCCGCTCGGCGCCGGTCCGGCATCGCGGCCCCAGGGGTCGCGTGCCGCGAGGTGGCCGCTGAGAGCGGTTAAGGCAGGACGATGACGGGCGCCCGGCACATGACCGGGCGCCCGTTCCGCATATCATCCCGCCGCTGTCCGCTGTCCGCTGTCCGCTGTCCGCTGTCGGCTGTCGGCTGTCGGCTGTCGGCTGTCGGCTGTCGGCTGTCGGCTGTCCGCTGTCCGCTGTCGGCGGAGGGGCGGGCCGTGCTAATCGGCGGGCCCGAGGGTGGCGCGCGCCCGCGTGAGGGCGGGCCGGGTGGGGGCGGGTCACGTGGTGGGTGGGGGAGCGGTGCTGCCGCGGGGGATGAGGCGGGCGGCCGTGTCCTCGTAGGCGGTGGCCTGCTCGCCGGCGACGAGGGAGAGCAGGAGCCTGGCCGCGTGGCCGCCGTAGGCGGCGATGTCGCGGGTCAGCGCGGTGAGGGCGGGCCGTACGACCTGGGAGAGCGGGGAGTCGTCCCAGGCGACGACCGACAGGCCGGCGGGCACGGACAACCCCATCTCCTGCGCGACCGACAACCCGGCCACCGCCATGATGTCGTTGTCGTAGACGATCGCGGTGGGCCGCCGGGGCGAGCTGAGCAGCCTGCGGGTGGCCCGCGCGCCCTGCTCACCGGTGTAGTCGGTGTGCACGGTCACCTGGCCGTCCAGTCCCAGCTCCGCGCACACGGCGTCGAACGCGCGGTCCCTGATCACCGTGTGCACCAGCCGGGGCAGGCCGGCGACCCGGGCGACCCGCCGGTGGCCGAGGGCCGCGAGATACTCCACGGTCTCCCGTACGGCGGCGCCGTCGTCGGACCAGACCGGCACCAGGTCGCCCGCCTCCGAGGGGTGACCGATGACCACCACCGGCATGCCCAGCGCGGACAGCGCGGCCACCCGCGGATCGGCGACGTGCAGGTCCACCATGATCGCCCCGTCGACGCGGCCCTCGCCCCACCATTGGCGGTAGACCGCGACCTCCGCGTCGTGGTCGGCGACGACCTGGAGCATCAGCGCGCAGGACCGGGCCGACAACTCGGCCTCGATACCGCTGATCAGCTCCATGAAGAACGGCTCGGCGCCCAGGATGCGGGCCGGGCGGCACACTGCCAGGGCGACGGCGTCGGCGCGGGCGCCGTTCAGGGCGAGGGCCGCCCTGTTGGGCCGCCAGCCGATCTCCTCGGCGATGGCCCGGATCCGCGCTCGGGTCGTCTCCGACACGCCGGGCTGCCCGTTGAGCGCGTAGGAAACCGCTCCTTTGGAGACTCCGGCCCGCCGGGCGATGTCGGCGATCGTCGGTCTGTTCACGGGCCCCTCCCCTTGAACCGGTTGAGCGGCATGCGCTCTCGGCCTGCCCGCACCGGCACCCGGGTACGTTACTACGCCCCCGGCAGGCGCCCCGTCGCTCGGCCGGTGAATGGCCGGTCCACCTGGCACAGCACGTCAGCCAATAGCCAACAATACGTTGATATATCTGGACAAAGGCGCTCACCGTCGCGTTACTTATCCGGTTCAGCCGCTAGGAGCTCACGTGGAATATGTCACGGTGTCCGCCGGCACCGGGCACGCCGTTCTGGGAGCGCTCCTAGGAGGTGTCTCGGCCACCGTGCTGGAGCTGGAGGTGCCCGGTCTCGCGCTGTGGTGGCCGCGCGGGCACGGCGACCAGCCGTTGTACCCGCTCCGCGTCGAGCTGACCGACGCCGCCGGGAACGTGCTGGACACCCGGGAACGCCGGATCGCCCAGTTCGGCCAGGCGTGCGACACGCGGAACGCCGCGGAGGGAGCAGGCGCATCGCCGCCGGGTTCGCCCGGTTAGGCTGAGGTGACACACTCACCGACCGCCGAGAGAGATCATGAAGACCTTCGAAGAGCTGTTCGCCGAGCTGTCCGAGAAGGCGCGCACCCGACCCGCCGGGTCGGGCACGGTCGCCGCGCTGGACGCCGGCGTCCATGCCATCGGCAAGAAGGTCGTCGAGGAGGCCGCCGAGAGCTGGATGGCCGCCGAGCACGAGTCGGACGAGCGCGCCGCCGAGGAGATCTCCCAGCTCCTCTACCACGTGCAGGTGCTCATGCTGGCCCGTGGGATCGGGCTGGAGCAGGTCTACAAGCATCTGTAGGCCGGGTTCGCCCGGCCGGGCCCGCTCACCGTCCCGTTCGTTCTCTCGATCAGAGGAATTCACGCCATGCTGCGTCTCGCCGTCCCGAACAAGGGCGCGCTCGCCGAAGCCGCCCAGACCCTGCTCAAAGAAGCCGGCTACCGGCACCGCAAGGACAGCAAGGAGCTCGTGGTCGTCGACCCGGACAACTCCTGCGAGCTGTTCTTCCTGCGTCCCCGCGACATCGCCGTCTACGTCGGCGAGGGCACCCTCGACGGCGGCATCACCGGCCGCGACATGCTCTACGACTCCGGCGCGCCGGCCGAGGAGATCCTGCCGCTCGGCTTCGGCGGATCCACCTTCCGCTTCGCCGCCAAGCCCGGCGAGTTCGCCTCCGTCCAGGACCTCAAGGGCCTGCGGATCGCCTCCTCCTACGCCGGGCTGCTGGAGAAGCACCTGGCCGACGCGGGCGTCGACGCCCGGGTCATCAAGCTGGACGGCGCGGTGGAGACCGCGATCCGGCTCGGCGTCGCCGACGCCGTCGCCGACGTGGTGGAGACCGGCACCACGCTGCGCAACGTCGGCCTGGAGGTCTTCGGTGAGCCGATCATGCGCTCGGAGGCCGTGCTGATCAAGCAGGCGGGCGCGCCCCAGGCGAACGGCCTGGAGCAGCTCGTCCGCCGCCTGGAGGGGGTGCTCGTCGCCCGCGACTACGTCATGATCGACTACGACATGCGGGCCGAGCAGATCGAGAAGGCCATCGCCATCACCCCCGGCATCGAGGGCCCCACCGTCTCGCCGCTGCACCGCGAGGGCTGGGTCGCGGTCCGCGCCATGGTCCGTCGCAAGGGCCACCAGCAGGTCATGGACCAGCTCTGGGAGATCGGCGCCCGCGCCATCTTCGTCACCGATATCTACGCCTGCCGCCTGTGAGCGCGTGACGCCGGCCGTGGCCGTCCGCCGGGGCAGGGCGCCGTCCGTCGCGCCCGGCCCCGGCGGGCGGCTCCGAGCCGCGCTCAGAGGGCTGCGACGGCCTTGACGGCCCGGTCGACGTCCTCGGGGCTGGTGACGATGCTGGTGCCGAAGCGCAGGTAGGCGTCGCTGTAGGGGGTCACGCCGGCGACGATCCGGTGCTGTTCGCGCAGCCGGGCGGCGACGGCGCCGGGGTTCTGGCCGGCGATGGAGCAGCAGACCAGGCCGGCGGACAACTCGGGGGAGGCCGGGGTGACCAGGCGCAGGGAGGGGATGCCGGCGAGCCCCTGCTTCAGCCGGGTGGCCAGCTCGGCGGTCCTGGCGGCGATGCGGTCCCGGCCGATCGCCCCGTGGAAGGCGAACGCCTCGTCCAGCGCCCAGCGGTGCTCGAAGGAGTGGTATCCGCCGGGCGTGCCCATGGCGGCGTTGTTCCCCGCCGGGGGATAGCCGCCGATCCAGGCCGCGATGCCGTCCCCGGTGAAGCTCGGGATCACGGGCGCGACCGCGTCCCAGGCGCGGCCCCACAGGACGCCGGTGCCGCGCGGGCCGAACAGCCACTTGTGCGTGCCGGTGGCCAGGAAGTCGCAGCCCAGGTCGCCGACCCGGTCGGCGACCGCACCGAACCCGTGCACGCCGTCCACGCACAGCAGCGCCCGGTCCTCCGTGTCCCGCCCCGAGTTGATTTCGGCGATCATGCCGGAGATCTCCTTGACCGGCAGCCGCACGCCCGTGCCCGAGTGCACCCAGGTGATCGCGACCACCCTGGTCGCGGGCCGGATCGCGGCCCTCAGCCGGGACACGATCTCGTCGACGCCGGCGGCGGCGGGATCGTCGTAGAGCCTGGCCCGCCGCACCTCGGCGCCGGTGCGCGCGGCGAGCAGCCGCAGGCCCTCGTGGGTGGCGTAGAAGTCGTGCTCGGTGGTGACGACGTCCTGCCCGGGGCGCAGCCGCAGGCCGCCGAACAGGATGCCGAGTCCCATCGTGGTGCTGTCGGTGAGGGCGATCTCCGACTCGGGTGTCCCGAGGTAGGAGGCGGCGGCCCGGAGCACCGGCGTTTCGCGGTCCTCGTGCAGGTAGGCGTCGGTGTCGGCGTCGAGCCCCCGGCGGTGTCGCTCGATGGCCCGCCGTACCTGGTCGGGGTGGGCCGCGAGGACGAAGGCGGCGAAGTGCGCGTGGTCGGTCCGCAGCGGGAACTGCGCCCGCACCGACTCCCAGTCAGCCGGGTCGAACGCGGGCGTGGCCGGCTCCCGTTCCGGCGTGCATCCGGCGAGGGCCAGCGCGGCGCCCGCGGCCAGGCCCGCGCCGAGGAACCGCCGCCGGCCCGGTCCCGTCTCGCCGTCGTGATCGCGCATGGCGCACTCCCCGTCGCCCGCCCCCGTGTCAGCTTCCGGTATCCCTTCTTATCCTGATCAACAGGGCATGACCACGAGGCGTTGGCAAGTCGTGACCGATCTGATGTCAGGACTTATCGTGATCTACTTGGTAAAGGAGCTGTCATGGTCGGCCACCTGCCGGATCAGGTCGCTGACCCGCAGGATGCCCATGCACCTGCCCACCTCGTCGATGACCACCAGGTCGTCGTAGACCCGCTCGTTCGCCTTGCCGGCCACCTGCATCGCGGCGATGGCCGGGGTGGTCTTGGGCACCGTGCGCGGCGGGTCGGCGAGGCGGATGGCGGGCTTCTTGCCGTGCAGCGCGTGGCCGTACCGGCCGGCGAAGGACAGCATGAAACGGCTGCGGTCCAGGCTGCCGCGCGGGCGCTGGTACTCGTCCACCAGGATCACGCTGGTGATGGACGGCTCGCTGCTGAACGCCTCGACCGCGTCCTCCGCGGTCGCCTCGATGTCCAGCGTGACGGCGGGCAGCAGCATCTCCTGCACCCGCGGGCCGAGCAGCGCGCCGACCGCGGACTCCTGCGGCACCGGCAGCGGCACGCGCACCCGCCCTGAGGGCCCGGGGGCCAGCAGCGGCCCCTGCGCCAGCCGTACCCCCCAGCCGCGCACGGCGGCGAGTTGCGCCTCGTGGGTGATGTTCGGCGCGAGCACGTGCGCGCCGGTGCCTCTGGCCAGGGACGACACCGACTCCCCGAGGGTCGCCCGCCGGGGGTCGCGCGGGACCCGCGCGATCAGGCCGGCGGAGAGCACGACGAGGTACGGCGCGGCGTCGGTGAGCAGGTCGAGCGGGAGGTGACCGGAGCCGAGGTCGCCGATGGCGATCAGGTAGCCGATCGCGCGCAGCCCGTCGAGGCCGGTCAGCAGCGCCCTGCGCCGTTCTGCGGGGAAGCCGCCCTCGACCGTGAGGATCACCTCGCCCGGCCGGCGTCCGGACGACCGCAGCGCCTCGTGCAGCGGCGCCAGGCTCGCCGAACCGCCGATCACGGTGGTGGTGGGCACGGTGAGGACGATGGGCAGGAGCGTTTCCCTGCGGGCCGCGTCCAGTGCGGCGCGTACCGCGCCCGCGCCGGACTGCGGAGTGGCCGGCATCGCGATATCGTGCTCCGCGGAAGCGCTGAGAGCGATCACGCCACCGGTGTCGAGATCGACGATCGGTGTGATGACCGGCCGCGCTCCGGTCGCTGATGGCGGCATGATGTTGATGCTGCTCGACACGTACAGATGATGTCGCCGCACACGCTGTCACAAAAGGCGCATGAGATGAAATTCACCCATTTTTCTCCTCTTGTTGCATGCGTGGACTCCCCCTCTGACCTGCGGCTTTGACATCCTGTGTGATCGTGCGTCCGGCCGCGGAGCGGTAGCCTCGCGGGATGGGCGGACGACCGGCGCGAGGCGGGGGCCGCTGGGTCTCGGTCGCTCCCGACCGGCTCGGCGGGTGGATCGAGGGGTTCGGCGAGCGGCACGGGCCGGTGACGGCGACCGTGGTGACCGGGGCGGGTGACGGGATGGCGGGAGAGGCGGTCGTGCTCACCGCGGCCGACGGCGCCGTGGCCGAGTGCCACGTGCCCTTCCCGCCGCTGGCCCCCGGCGGGCACGGGGACCCGGTGCGCGGGCTGGCCGGGCACGCGGCGCTGCCGCGCCGGGTGGGGGTCGTGCTGGTCAGGCTGGGCGGGTACGCCGCGGGGGTGTTCGAAGGCGGCTCGCTGGTCGCCTCGAAGGTCGGGTCGCGGCTGGTCCAGGGCCGCACGGCGGCAGGGGGGTGGTCACAGCGCAGGTTCGCGCGCAGGAGGGAGAACCAGGCGGGACAGGCGCAGGACGCCGCCGCCGAAACCGCCCTGCGGGTGCTCGGGCCCCGGCTGGCGGAGCTGGACGCGGTGGTGTTCGGCGGCGACCGGCGCTCGGTGGACGCGCTGAGAGGCGACAGGAGGATGGCGCCGGTCTTCGCCCTGGAGGCCGCGCCGTTCCTGGCCGTCCCGGACCCCCGGCTGGCGGTGCTGAAGGAGACGCCCAGGACCTTCCTCGCGGTCCGGATCAGGGTCGTGGACCCGGTCGAGGGTACGGCGGGCTGACCACCTGACCGCCCCCCGGCGATGCGCGCGCCCAGGTGAGGCCGCGAACCGCCGTACACTGATCCCTATGCCCACTCCCGACTGACGGCCCCCCGGCCACAGTTCCTTCCTTCGACCTCCGGCTGGGAGTGTTTCTCCGACCATGATCATAGCTACTGACATCGAACTGCGCGCGGGCTCGCGGCTGCTCATCGAGGGCGCCTCCTTCCGTGTCAACCCCGGCGACAAGATCGGGCTCGTCGGCCGCAACGGGGCGGGCAAGACCACGCTCACCAAAGTGCTCGCCGGCGAGGCCCTGCCCGCGGCCGGCTCGGTGACGAAGAACGGCAACGTCGGCTATCTGCCGCAGGACCCGCGCACCGGCGACCTGCACGTGCTCGCCCGCGACCGCATCCTCTCCGCGCGCGGCCTGGACGAGGTGCTGCGCGACCTGCGCGCCGCCGAGCAGGGCATGGCCTCCGACGACGACCGGGTCCGGGACAGGGCGGTGCGCGCCTACGGGCGGCTGGAGGACCGGCTGCACGTGCTCGGCGGCTACGCGGCGGAGGCGGAGGCGGCCTCCATCGCCTCCAGCCTCGGCCTGCCCGACCGGGTGCTGGGCCAGCCGCTGGAGACGCTTTCCGGCGGCCAGCGCCGACGGGTCGAACTCGCCAGAATTCTGTTCTCCGGAGCGGAGACTCTCCTCCTGGACGAGCCGACAAACCACCTCGACGCAGACTCAATCGGGTGGCTTCGTGATTTTTTACGATCCCATCAGGGCGGTTTGATCGTCATCAGCCATGACGTCGGCCTTCTTGAAGCGACGGTAAACCGCGTTCTTCACCTGGACGCCAATCGTTGCGTGATCGATACGTACAACGTCGGCTGGACCACGTATCTCGCGCAGCGCGAGTCCGACGAGCGGCGCAGGAAGAGGGAGCGGGCCAACGCGGAGAAGCAGGCGTCGGTGCTGTTGTCGCAGGCCGACCGCATGCGGGCCAAGGCCACCAAGGCCAAGGCGGCGCAGGACATGGAGCGCCGGGCGAAACGCCTGCTCAGCGGCGTCTCCGAGGAGCGCAGGGCCGACAAGGTGGCCAAGCTGCGCTTCCCCAGCCCGGCGCCGTGCGGGCGCACGCCGCTGACCGCGGCGGGGCTGTCCAAGGCGTATGGCTCGCTGGAGGTCTTCACCGACGTGGACATGGCGGTGGACCGGGGGAGCAGGGTGGTCATCCTGGGCCTCAACGGCGCGGGCAAGACCACGCTGCTACGGCTGCTGGGCGGCGTCGAGCGGCCCGACAGCGGCGAGATCCGCCCCGGTCACGGCCTCAAGCTGGGCTATTACGCCCAGGAGCACGAGACTCTGGACCCGGCGCGCACGGTCATCGACAACATGCGCTCGGCCGGTTCCGACGTGCCCGAGGTCGAGCTGCGGAAGGTCCTGGGCTCGTTCCTCTTCTCCGGCGACGACGTGGACAAGCCCGCCGGAGTGCTGTCCGGCGGTGAGAAGACCCGCCTGGCGCTGGCGACGCTGGTGCTTTCCAGTGCGAATGTGCTGTTGCTCGACGAGCCTACGAACAACCTCGATCCTGCCAGCCGCGATCAGGTACTTTCGGCACTTAGGTCCTATTCTGGGGCGATCGTCCTCGTCACGCATGATGAGGGCGCCGTTGAGGCACTACAACCGGATAGGGTGATCTTGCTACCAGACGGAGTAGAAGACGCTTGGAGCGATGAATTTTCCGATCTTGTGGCACTTGCCTGATCTTAATTTGAGCGGGTACGGATCTTTTCCCATGGAGTAGGTAGCCGATCCGGCTGAAATGACTGATCATGGCGTGAGTAACGCTGCGGAAGTCTGGCACTACAGGAGGTACTCGTGGCCGAGACTCTGAAGAAGGGCACCCGGGTGACCGGGGCCGACCGTGAAAAACTGGCCGCCGATCTCAAGAAGCGCTATGCCGCGGGCGAAAGCATCCGCGCGCTGGCCGCTTCTACCGGCCGGTCGTACGGGTTCATCCACCGCATTCTCAGCGAGTCCGGCGTGACTCTACGGGGACGCGGCGGAGCCACCCGGGGCAAGTCGAAGCGCTAGCGACCGCCTCGGAAAACGCGCGACCGCAGCCGCTCGTCCCCGTCAGTCGGTGTCGTCGCGCCCGGGCCAGCAGAACGACGTTCTGCCTTGTGGATAGGCTCGGGCGTGACGGATCAGTGAAGGGGAGAGGCGATGGCGGAAGCGACTGTTGGGGGGAGCGCGGAGACGATCGAGGCGAGCGAGCTTGCCGAGATCGGCCTGCGATTCGAGGTGGACGGCGAGATCGCGACGATCACACTGGACAGGCCGGAGAAGCGGAACGCGCAGACGTTCGCGACCTGGGCCGCACTGGCCAGGATCGGTGACAACCTGCCAGGCCAGGTGCGCATCGTCGTGATTGAAGGTGAGGGGCCGTCCTTCTCGGCTGGAATCGATTTGCGGATGTTCACCCCGGATGGGGTACCGGGGCAGGGCTCGTTCGCATCGAACGGGCAACGGGACGACGAGTCCCTGGGGCAGACGATAGCCAAGGCACAGCGGGGATTCCTGTGGTTGCGGCGACCGGACATCGTGTCGATCGCCGCGGTCCAGGGGCATGCGATCGGCGCCGGTTTCCAGCTGGCGCTCGCGTGTGACCTGCGGATCCTCGCCGACGACGCCAAGTTCTGCATGAAGGAGCCGGCGCTCGGGCTGGTGCCCGACCTGACAGGCACCAAGCCGCTGGTCGAGCTCGTCGGACTGCCCAGAGCCATCGAGCTGTGCCTGACGGCGCGCACGGTGGACGCCAAGGAGGCGTACGACCTGCGCCTGGGCGAGCTGGTGGTGCCCAGGGGAGAGCTCAGGCAGGCCGTACGCGATCTGGCGGGCGCGCTGCTCGCGACCGAGCGGGGAGCGGCGACCGCCACCAAACGGCTTCTCCAGGGCGCCGGGCAGCGCTCGCTGGAGGAGCAGAGCGCGGCCGAGCGGCAGGAGCAGATCGCCCGGTTGAAGATCATGTCCGCCCGTTCGTGAGCACGACGGGAGCACGCTGTTCGCCGCGAGCTGATCGGGGAATGGCCGGAGAGTCCCCCCGTGCTGTACGGCACACACGGGAGAGGCATCCGGCCCGCACCCCGGCAAAGCACACCCCCCGACCGGGAAGGACGGGCACGACGGCGTCATGACCATGATGAACGGCGGAGGCTACGGCCAGGCGTTGCGCTCCATGCGGCGCGACGAGTCGGTGGTCCGTGAGCGCGTTGCGCCCGGCACGGTCCGCCGCATCGCCGGCTACGGGCGGCCCTACGCGGCACAGATCGCCGCCTTCCTGGTGCTGGTCGTCCTCGACGCGGGGATCGTGATCGCCAACCCGCTGCTGATCAAGTCGATCATCGACGACGGGGTGGCGCAGCACCGTACCGGGCTCGTCGCCGGGCTGGCCGTGGCCATCGCCGCGCTGGCCGTCGTCGACGCGCTGCTCGGGCTGGCCCAGCGGTGGTATTCCGCGCGCCTGGGCGAGGGCCTCATCTACGACCTGCGCACCGAGGTCTTCGACCACGTGCAGCGGATGCCGGTGGCGTTCTTCATGCGGGCGCAGACCGGCGCGCTGGTCTCCCGGCTCAACACCGACGTGATCGGCGCCCAACGCGCCCTGACCACCACGCTGTCCTCCGTGGTGTCCAACGTGATCAGCCTGGTGCTCGTGCTCGGCGCCATGCTGGTGCTCTCCTGGCAGATCACCCTCGCGGCCCTGGTGCTGCTGCCGATCTTCCTGCTGCCCGCCAAGTACTTCGCCAGGCGGCTGTCGAAGCTGACCCGCGAGCAGATGCAGCTCGACGCGGAGATGAGCTCGGTGATGACCGAGCGGTTCAACGTCGCGGGCGCCATGGTCGCCAAGCTGTACGGCAGGCCCGACGAGGAGGCGGTCACCTTCGCCGGCCGGGCCGCCAGGGTGCGCGACGTGGGCATCACGGTCGCGATGTTCGGCACGGTGTTCCGGCTCGCGCTCGGCCTGGTCGCGGCACTGGCCACCGCTCTGGTCTACGGCGTCGGCGGCGTGCTCGCCGTGAACGGCGCCTTCGAGCTCGGCACCCTGGTCGCCCTCGCGGCCCTGCTCATGCGCCTGTACGGCCCGCTGACCGGCCTGTCCAACGTGCACGTGGACGTCATGACGGCGCTGGTGAGCTTCGACCGGGTCTTCGAGGTGCTCGACCTCAAGCCGATGGTGGCCGAGCGGCCGGACGCGCGGCCGGTGCCCGGCGGGCCCGCGCTCGTCGAGTTCGACGACGTGCGGTTCCGCTACCCGGCGGCGTCGGAGGTGTCGCTGGCCTCCCTCGAGTCCGTGGCGCGGCCCGACTCCGCCCCCGCCCAGGAGGTGCTGAGCGGGGTGAGCTTCACCGCCGCGCCCGGCGAACTGGTCGCCCTGGTCGGCCACTCCGGCGCCGGCAAGACCACGATCACGTCCCTGGTCTCCCGGCTCTACGACGTCACCGAGGGCGCGGTCCGGATCAACGGGCTCGACGTGCGCGACGCGACGATGGCCGCCCTGCGCGACACGGTCGGCGTCGTCACCCAGGACGCCCACCTCTTCCACGACACGATCGGCGCCAACCTGCGTTACGCCCGGCCGGAGGCCACCGACGAGGAGATCTGGGAGGCGCTGCGGGCGGCCCAGATCGGTGACCTGGTGGAGGCGCTGCCCGAGGGACTGGAGACCGTCGTCGGCGACCGGGGCTACCGGCTGTCCGGCGGGGAGAAGCAGCGGCTGGCCCTGGCCAGGCTGCTGCTCAAGGCGCCCAGGGTGGTCGTGCTCGACGAGGCCACCGCCCACCTGGACTCGGAGTCGGAGGCCGCCGTTCAGCAGGCGCTGAAGACGGCGCTGGCCGGCCGCACCTCGCTGGTGATCGCCCACCGGCTGTCCACCATCCGCGACGCCGACCAGATCCTCGTGGTGCAGGACGGCCGGGTCGTCGAGCGGGGCAGGCACGAGGAGCTGCTGGCCGGCGGCAAGGTCTACGCCGAGCTCTACCGCACGCAGTTCAGCGGCGTGTGAGCCGCTCAGGGCTGGGCCGCGGGCACGTAGCCGAGCCGGGCCAGCTCCTCGCGGGCGACCTTCTCCACCAGCCTGGTGTCCTGCGCGCCCAGCCGCGGGCGGGCTGAGCCGGGGCGGGCGGCGGTCGCGGAGTAGAGCGCGACCTTGGACACCCGGCTCTCCAGGAACTCCGACAGCTTCCGCGCCGCGCCCGCGGGGGAGGCGGTCAGCTCCTCGTAGCGGAGGGTGAGCAGCTGCTCGTGCGGCAGCTGCCGGCGCAGCGTGGCGTTCAGCCGGACCGCGCTGCGCCAGCGCAGGGCGCACTTGCCGGCCGCAGGCATGTCCTTCCAGCGCTGGACGTGCTCGTCCCGGTTGATTCCCAGGAAGGCGTTGGGGAACTCCGTCCCCTCGCTCAGCATCACCGGCTTGAACCACGCCATGCAGGCGGGGTCGGCCATCATGTCCGCGGTCACGTCGCGCCCGTCCCTGATCAGCTGGACGAACCGCGCGTCGGGGAAGGCCCGCAGCAGCAGCGGAGCGCTGTAGAGCAGGTCGGGGCTGGCGTCGCCGTACCGCGCCACCGTGTCCGCCGGGGCGCACGGGCCGATGCCGGTCAGGCCGGCCGCCGCCCGGCAGGCGTCGGCGCACTCCTGGCACGCGCCGGGCACGATCTGCCACGCCTCAGCCAGCGCGTCCCGCAGCACGCGGGAGGCGCCGGCGCCCTCGTTCCTGACGACGATGGACGGCCTGCGAGCGAAGGCGTAGACGACGTTGGTCACGGCCGGCCTGCCCACCGTGACGTGGAAGCCCGGCGAGCGCTTGAGCGCGCGGGCAACCAGGTCCGCGCCGGAGTGCGGGGCGGCGAGCACGAACACCGGCCGGCGGACCTTGATGCCGTTGACCACGAGGATGTGGGGCGGAGGTCGCATAGGTGTGGACAGTGTGCCACCGTTTGCCGAGTACACCTACCGATCACGCCCCCACCGACGCGAACATATACCCCACCAGCGGAAATTTCCTGATCTACGCTCCCATCCCATCAGATATCCGCGATCTTCCGCAGCCGAACGCCTCGGACCGGTCCCGGCCGCGACACGGCCCCCGGGCGGGGGCGCCCCCGGTCCCGCGTGGCAGGTGTGAAAGGGCAGGATGGAGGTCCGGAGGAGTCACGTGAGCGGGGAGCCGACGATGGACGAGGGGCTGCGCACGCCCAGATCGCTGAAGCCGGGAGACAGGGTGGCCGTGGTGGCGCCCTCGGGACCGGTCGAGCCCGACACGCTGGAACGCGGCGTCGCCGTTCTCACCGGGATGGGGCTGGAGGTGAGCCTCGGCGCGCACGTGATGCGCCGGGAGGGCTACCTCGCGGGCTTCGACGCCGAGCGGGCCGCCGACCTCGCCGGCGCGTGGTGCGACCCGTCGGTGGCCGCGGTGGTCTGCGCCAGGGGCGGCTACGGTGCGAGCCGGCTGCTCGGCCTGCTCGACTGGGACGCGATGGCCGCCGCCGAGCCGAAGATCCTGCTCGGCTCCAGCGACATCACCGCGCTGCACCAGGCGTTCGCGCTCCGGCTGGGCGTGGCGAGCTGCTTCGGGCCGATGCCGGGGAACGACGTGCTGGGCGGCGCGGGCGGGCCGGAGCCGCGCTCCCTCGCGAGCCTGCGGGCCGCGCTGACCGCCGGCCCCGAGCCGGTCACCGGCGACCGGGTGCTCGTGCCCGGCCGGGCGCGGGCCCCGCTGACCGGCGGCAACCTGTCGCTGCTCGCCGCGCTGTGCGGCACGCCGTACGCGCCGCGGTTCGCCGGGCGGATCGCGTTCCTGGAGGACGTGGGCGAGCAGCCCTACCGGATCGACAGGATGCTCACCCAGCTTCTCCAGGCCGGCGCCTTCGACGGCGTGGCCGGCGTCGCCCTCGGCTCGTGGGTGGACTGCGGCGACCCGATGCCGGTCCTCGCCGACCGGCTCGTCCCGCTCGGCGTCCCCGTTCTCGCAGGTCTGCCGGTCGGGCACGGATCACCGCAGCAGAGCGTGTGGCTGGGGGGACTTGGTGTTATCGATACAGAATCGTGCTCCCTGACCGGTCTGTTGGGTGACAGGGAGAAGACAATGTAGAGCGAAGCCTGGTGAAAGTGGCAGAGGGGACGGACGTGGGGTTGTTCCGGCGCAGTCGTGAGCCGCAGGGCATGCCGCCCAGGCGCCCGGCCGGGGACGTGGACCTGGATTCGCTGCTGGCACTGGTGGCCGACTCGCTCGGCTACGCGTGCTCCTTCGCCGCGGACGGCGACACGCTGCTCCTCACCGGGCCCGAACGCCACGCCGTCAGGCTGAGAGGGTTGCGCAGGGAGGCGGCCAGGAGCGCCAGGGAAGACTGGCCCAAGCTGGTCTCCGAGCACCTCGCCCACGCGCTCGCCGTGGCCGGTGAGCCGCTCGACGCCTGCGACCTCGCCCAGATCCGCCCGTTGCTGCGCACCCGGATCCGTCCCGCCGACGAGATCGAGGGCGACCGCGTCGTCGGCCGCCACCTCGCCGCCGACCTCGTCGAGGTGCTCACCGTCGGGTACGGCGGCACCGGCCGCGCGGTCCGCCCGGAGGAGGCGGGCTGCTGGCCCATCCCGGCCGCCCAGGCGCTCGACCTGGCCCTGCGCAACGCCCGCGACGACGAGCGGCTGACCGTGTCGAGAAGCGACCTCGGCGGCGTGACGGTCTGGCGGCTCACCGGCTCCACCAGCGGCGTCCCCGCCCACCTGCGGTGCCTGGAGGACTACCTGCCGGTCCCGCAGGACGGCGCCCTGGTGGCACTGCCCGCCCCCGGCGTGCTCCTCGCGCATCCCGTCGAGGGGATCGGCGTGGTCCGGGCGATCGAACGGCTGCGCGTCTTCGCCCAGCGGCAGGTCGAGGAGCGGGAGGACGGCCTCAGCCCGCAGGTCTACTGGTGGCGGGCGGGCAGGCTCACCCTGATCAGGGCCGACCTGGTCGCCCAGGACGGCCAGGTGCGGCTCGTCGTCGCCCCGCCGCCGGAGTTCGCGTCCGTGCTGGCCGCCCTCGCCGCCCGCCCGCCCCGCTAGGGTCATGCGCCGGAATCCGCCGGTGAGTCGGATGTCCGGGCCGGGGGCCGATCTTCTGGCCGCGGCGCGTCAGGGCAGGGCCGGTACGGCAGGCCGGGAGTCGGTCCAGCCGACCTGGATCAGCGTCTCGTCCGAGGACATGTCCGGGACCGCCTTGCCGTCGCGCGTGGCCTTCTGGTCCTGTGACAGCAGCACCATCCTGCCGGTGTCGACGATCAGCCTCTCCTTGAACACGGTCGCCTCCTTCCCCTTCCCGCTCGTACTGTCGATCACGACGACGGTGCCCGGCCTGCCCAGGTCGTCCTTCGCGGCGCCGCCGGCGCGGACCCCCGGCAGCGTCAGCAGGGCCCGGTAGGCCGCGGTGCGGACCTCCTTCGGGGCGGGGACGTCGTGCAGCACCGCGGGCAGGGTGTACCGGACCCAGCCGGGGATGTCGCTCTCCCGGTTGGTCCGGCCCGCCTTGGTGATCCAGTCCTTCAGCCGTCCCGGGTCGGCGGGCAGGCGCTGGACCTCGTCGTAGGTCAGCCACTGCTCCGCGAACCAGAACTGGGTTTTACCCGGCACAGGGTCCACACGGCCTTGGGCGGGGTGGGCGGACAGCTTCACGGTCTTGCCGTCGATCGACTCGCTCCACCTGGAAGGGGAGCCGTCGCGCCGCCATGCCTTCCTGTCGGCCGCGGTCCCCGGCAGCGTCGCCAGCTCGCGGCGTCCGACCCAGGCTCTGCCGTCAGGGGCGCTCCACCGCTCCTCGATCTCCTGCTGGACCAGCGAATAGGGGTGCGCCCTGGTGCCGAATCGCAAGGGATGGGTGGACGTCGAAATCGTCCTGGTGTGCCAGTAGGCCCCTTCGGGGGGAGCGGCCGCGGCGGCCGGCTGCGCGCTCAGGAGGGTCGCGCCCACGGCCACGGCGACGCCGAGAACGGTCAGCCGCCGGGCCGGCGCGGTCGGGAGAGCCATCGAGTCACTCCATGGTTCGGAAGTCATGACCATCCATACGCCTGGGCCGCCTGAAGGGTTGCCTGTGAAAATATCCGGCGCGGCAGGGCAACGGTCGCGAAGGCCGAGGCGTATGAGGAGGCGTGATATCGGACAGACAGCCGTGAGCGGCGAGGAACATGACTTCGGCGCCTTCGTGGCCGCGCGTGCCACGAGCCTCCTCCGGGTCGCCTATCTCGCCTGCGGCGACAGGACGGAGGCCGAGGACCTGCTGCAGACGGCACTCGAGCGCACCTACCGGAACTGGGACCGGACGGTCCGCCACGACGACCCCGAGCCCTACGTGCGGCGCGTCATCATCAACGCCGCCATCAGCCGTGCCCGCCGCCGGGCGCTCCTCCGCATCATCCCCATGCACAGCCCGCCGGAGACGTCGGCCCGCGCGGGCGACCCCGACCTGCTCCATGTGCTGATGGAGGCGCTGCGCGCCCTGCCGCCCCGGCAGCGGGCAGTGATCGTCCTGCGGTACTGGGAGGACCTCACCGAGCCGCAGACCGCCGAGGTGCTCGGATGCGCGGTCGGCACGGTCAAGAGCCAGACGTCGAAGGCCATGGCCAAGCTCCGTTCGGCGCTTGGCCGGGAAACACTGGAAGGAGTGATCAAGGATGCCCACGCTTGAGGACGAGATCCGCCGGCTCATGGCGGACGAGACGGCGAGCTTGCAGGCCGCGCCTGACCTGCTGGTCCGGGTGTTGCGCTCCCACCGGGACCGGAGGAGGAGGGCCAAGGCCGCGGCGGTGGTCGCGTCCGTGGTCGCGTCCGTCGTGGTCGCCGCCCCGCCCGTCGCCTACCTGACCGCCGGCCCGGCGACCACGACGGACGAGTGGAGCACCGTCTCCCCGGCGCCGGAGCCGCCTGCCATCGACGACACCCCGCCCGCGCGTTCCGCGCCGCCGGACCTGGGCGACCTGGGCGATGGCAGGGAGTTCGGGCATGTCAGGGTGGGATACCTGCCCGAGGGGCTGCAGTGGTCCCGATGGTCGGTGGACCTCGGTGACCGGTACATGACGTCGTACAACCGCGAGGGCGACGGCGAGGGCTCCTACCGGGTGCAGATTCGCATGTACGAGGAGGCGGCCGTCCAGGAGGTCGACGACCAGATCCGGGCGTATCGCGACGAGCAGGACGGCGAGGAGGTGACCGTCGGCGGCCGGAGCGGCTACCTGGTCGTGCGGAACGTCGGTGAGGACGGCATGAAGGGCACCCCGACCCTGTTCCTCAGAACGGGCGGCAGGCAGTGGGCCGAGATCGCGTTCAGCCCTGTGTACGCGGAGGAGTTCTCCGGTGCCGAGGCCGTCGACGCCGAGCTGAAGAAGATCGGGGAAGGGCTCACCTCCACCATGTGACGCCCCACGCGAGACGACACCGCTCCCGACGGCGCGCCGGGCTGTCAGGCGCCTTCCTGCAGGCCCTCCCCGGTCAGCGGCCTGGCCGCCGGGGCAGGCTCGCTCAGCAGCCCGGCCACGTGGATCAGCGGCACGTGGCTGAACGCCTGCGGGAAGTTGCCCACCAGCCGGCCGTAACGCGGGTCGTACTCCTCGGCCAGCAGTCCCACGTCGTTGCGCAGCGAGAGCAGCCGCTCGAACATCGTGGCCGCGTCGTCCCGCCTGCCGATCATCGCCAGCGCCTCGGCCATCCAGAAGCTGCATGCCAGGAAGGCGCCCTCCCCGCCCGGCAGCCCGTCCACGGCGTTCTCCTCGGCCACCGGGTAGCGCATGACGAAGCCGTCCACCGTCAGCTCCCGCTCGACCGCCTCCACGGTGCCGCGCACCCGGGAGTCCTCCGGCGGCAGGAATCCGACGATCGGGATGAGCAGCAGCGCGGCGTCCAGCTCGGCGGAGCCGTAGGACTGGGTGAAGGTGTTGCGGGCCGGGTCGAAGCCCTTCTCACAGATCTCGGCGTGGATCCGGTCTCTCAGCGCCCGCCAGCGGTCCACCGGGCCGCTCCGGCCGAACCGCTCCACCTGGCTGATCGCCCGGTCCAGCGCCACCCAGCACATCACCTTGGAGTGCACGAAGTGGCGGCGCGGCCCGCGCACCTCCCACAGCCCCTCGTCCGGCTCGTCCCAGTGGTTCTCCAGGTAGCCGAGCAGCTCGCGCTGGATGGACCAGGCCCGCTTGTCCGGGGACAGACCGGAGACCTCGGACAGGTAGAGGGAGTTCAGCACCTCGCCGTAGACGTCGAGCTGGAGCTGGCTGACCGCGCCGTTGCCGATCCGGACCGGCCGGGAGCCCTCGTAGCCGGCCAGCCACTCGACCTCCATCTCCGGCAGCCGCCGCTCGCCCGCCACGCCGTACATGATCTGCAGGTCCTGGGCGCGGCCGGCGATGGCGCGCAGCAGCCAGGCGCGCCAGTCCTGGGCCTCGTCGAGGTAACCGGACCCGATGAGCGCGTCGAGCGTCATCGTGGCGTCGCGCAGCCAGCAGTAGCGGTAGTCCCAGTTGCGGGTGCCGCCGAGGTCCTCGGGCAGCGAGGTGGTGGGGGCGGCCACGATGCCGCCGGTGGGCGCGTAGGTGAGCGCCTTCAGGGTGATCAGCGAGCGGACCACGGCCGCCCGCCACGGGCCGTCGTAGGAGCAGCGCCCGACCCACTCGGTCCAGTGGTTCGCGGTCTCCCTGAGCTGCTCCTCGGCGTCGATCAGCGTCGGCATCGGCTCGTGCGAGGGGTGCCAGGTGAAGACGAACGCCAGCCGCTCGCCCTCGGACACCCGGAAGGTCGCCCGGTGCGCGTAGTCGCCGCCCCTCAACGGCACCGGGGAGTGCAGCCACACCGAGTCCGGACCGCCGATGGCCTGGAGGCTGCCGTTGCTCCTGCGCACCCAGGGCACGATGCGGCCGTAGTCGAACCTGACCCGGATCTGCACGGTCATCTCCACCGTGCCCGACACGCCCTCGACGATGCGGACCACGTCGGGGTGCGGATGGCGGGGCGGCATGAAGTCGATCAGCCGGACGGTGCCGCCCTCGGTGTCCCACTCGCTCTCCAGGATGAGCGTGTCGTCGCGGTAGCGCCGCCGGGTGGCGGGTGGGCGGCCGGTCGGGCCGATCCACCAGTGGCCGTTGCCGTCGCTCCCCAGCATGGAGGCGAAGCACGCGGGGGAGTCGAACCTGGGCAGGCAGAGCCAGTCGATGGAGCCGTCCCGACCGACCAGCGCGGCCGACTGCATGTCCCCGATCATGGCGTAGTCCTCGATCCGCATGCTCCGACGCTAGCGTGATCCGCGGCCGGATCAGCCCCTGGCGGCGGGACGCGTCATGAAGAACTGCGTGACCGGGCCGATGGCGAGGGCGAAGACGACGGTGCCGATCCCGACGGTGCCGCCCAGCAGCCAGCCGACGGCGAGCACGCAGACCTCGATCAGGAAGCGGGCGGCCCGGATGGACAGGCCGAGGCGGTGCAGGCCGGTCATCAGCCCGTCGCGCGGGCCCGGACCCATCCCCGCGCCGATGTAGAGCGCGGTGGCGGCGCCGACGACGACCACCGCGACCAGCAGGAAGGCCCAGCGCGCCGCGAGGTTCTCCGGGGTGGGCAGCGCCCAGATGGCCGCGTCCGCGAACAGCCCGACGAGGATCACGTTGCTGATCGTGCCCAGGCCGGGCCGCTGCCGCAGCGGGATCCAGAAGACCATCACGGCCGCGCCCACGATGATGATCCAGGTGCCGATCGACCAGCCGGTCAGGACGGCGAGGCCCTGGTGGAAGACGTCCCAGGGGTCCACGCCGAGGTGGGACTCCACCTGGATGCCGATGCCCAGCCCGTAGAGGGCCAGCCCGGTGTAGAGGCGCACGAGCCGGGAGGGCAGCGAGCCGAGAGTGGTGAGAGGGATTTCGCTCATGATGCTCCGATCGTCCCGGTCGGCTGGCCGGGCGATAAAGAGCCAATCCCGAAAAGTGGCCTTAAAGTGGGGGAGGTGGATCGGTATCTGAGCGGACCGCAACTCGCCCGCCTGGTGAGCGTGGACCCGGCGGCGCGCCCCTACTACCGGGCGCTGGCCCTGGCCGTGCGCTCGCTGGTCCTGGACGGGCGGCTCGCCGTACGGGTACGGCTGCCCGCCGAGCGGCACCTCGCCCACGCGCTCGGCGTGTCCCGCACCACCGTCACCGCCGCCTACGACCTGCTGCGCGAGCAGGGCTACCTGGACACCCGGCGCGGGGCGGGAAGCTGGACCGCGCTGCCCGACCCCTCCTCGCTCAGCGCGGACAACCCGTGGCTGGCCGCCTCGGACGAGGGGATGCTGCAACTGCACAGCGCCGCGCCCGCCGCCACCGCCCAGCTTCCCGGCGCGCTCGCGCAGGCCGCCCGCGACCTGCCCAGGCACACCCTGGGCGCCGGCTACGACCCGCTCGGCCTGGCCGTGCTGCGCGAGGCGATCGCCGCCCGCTACACCGCGCGCGGGCTCGCCACCCGGCCCGGCCAGATCCTCGTCACCGCGGGCGCCCAGCACGGCATCCACCTGGTGCTGAACCTGCTGACCGGCGCGGGGGACCCGGTGCTGGTCGAGTCGCCCACCTACCCGCACGCGCTCGACGTCGTACGGCAGCGCGGCGCCCGGACGGTCCCGGCCGGCATGACCGACGAGGGCTGGAACCTCGACCTGCTGACCAGCGCCATGCGCCAGTCCTCGGCCCGGCTCGCCTACGTCGTCCCCGACTTCCACAATCCCACCGGGTGGCTGATGGACGACGCCACCAGGGCGGCCCTGGCCGGCGCGGCCCGGCGCAACGGCACCCTGCTGGTCGCCGACGAGTCCTGGGCGGAGCTGGCGGTGGACGACGTGCCCGGCGCCGCGCCGCTGGCCGCCTTCGGCACCGACGCCCAGGTGATCACCATCGGCTCGGCGTCCAAGCTGTGGTGGGGCGGCCTGCGCATCGGATGGGTCAGGGCGACGGCGGCGCTGGTGCGGCGGCTGGCCGCGCTGCGCGCGTCGGTGGAGATCGCGAGCCCGATCTTCGAGCAGCTCGTCGTGGCGCGGCTGTTCGAGCGCATCGAGGAGGCCCGCGCCGAACGCCGCCGCACGCTCGGCGCCGCGCGCGACGCCCTGGTCGGAGCGCTGCGCGCCGAGCTGCCTTCGTGGAGCTTCACCGTGCCCGCGGGCGGCGGCTCGCTGTGGGTCCGGCTCGACTCGCCCACCGCGACCCCGCTGGCCGAGGCCGCCGCCTGCCACGGCGTACGGCTCGCCCCCGGCCCCTGGTTCGGCGTCGACGGCACGCTGGAGAACCATCTGCGGCTGCCCTTCACCCAGCCGCCCCGGGTCCTGACCGAGGCCGTGTCCCGCGTCGCGACCGCCCGCACGGCGGGCCCGTACGGCCCGCGCCCGGCCGCGTCCCTCACGCCGGCGCTGTGAGCGCGCTCAGCCGGGCGGCCTGACCCCACGGGCCAGCGGGGCGCGCAGCCGCAGCCGCACGGCGAGGATGCGCAGCGCGAAGGCGAGCACGGCGGAGGACAGGACGGCGGGCCAGCCGTGCAGGCCCATCGTGGACAGCGCGGCCATCGTCGCGGCGCCGAGCAGGGCGGGCAGCGCGTAGAGCTGCCGGTCGTAGAGCAGCCGGGGGATCTCCCCGGCCAGGATGTCGCGCAGGATGCCGCCGCCGACCGCCGTGGTCACGCCGAGCAGGGCCGCGTGCACCGGGCTCAGGCCGTACGTCAGGGCCTTCTCGGTGCCGACGGCGCAGAACAGCCCGAGCCCGGCGGCGTCGAAGACCAGGACGGCGGGCATCACGCGCTCGACCTGCGGGTGCCAGAAGAAGACGATCACGGTGGCGGCCAGCGGGACGAGCACGTAGCCGATGTCCTCGAAGGCCGCGGGACGCAGGTTGAGGATGAGGTCGCGCAGGATGCCGCCGCCCAGCGCGGTCATCTCGCCGAGCACCGCCATGCCGACCACGTCGAGCCGTTTGCGGACGCCCAGCAGCGCCCCGGAGAGGGCGAAGACGAAGATTCCCGCCAGATCCAGCAGCTCGTTCACGTCGAAGATCATGCCATAAGGGGCAAATCAGTCATCGCGCATGAGATGCGTCAACCGGCGGGCGAACATCAGCAGCACCAGCCCCGCCGCCACCGCGATCAGCGCCAGCGTCAGGAAGTACATCGGCTCGGACATGTAGCCGAGCAGCCTCGCCGTCTGCCCGCCCACCGCGTCGCCCACCGCGAAGGACAGGAACCACACCCCGAGCATCTGGCTCTGGAAGGACTTCGGCGCCAGATGGGTGGTCACCGACAGCCCCACCGGGCTCAGCGACAGCTCGCCGAACACCTGGACCAGGTAGACCAGCACCAGCCACCACAGCGAGACCCGCCCGCCGGCCGCCAGATGGGCGGCCAGCGCCATGACGACGAAGCTCAGCCCGCACAGCACCAGGCCGAGGGCGAACTTCTGCGACGCGCTCACCCGGTCGCCCAGCCGCACCCACAGCACCGCGAAGACCGGGCACAGGATCAGCACGAACAGCGGGTTGATCGCCTGCGTGGTGGCCGCCTCCATGCGCATCCCGAAGAGCGACAGGTCGGTCCGGTCCCTGGCGAAGACGTTGAGCACGCTCGGCGCCAGGTCGTAGATCATCCAGAAGATCGCGGCGGCGACGAACAGCCAGATGTAGGCCCGCACCCGGGACCGCTCGAACTCGGTCAGGTCGTGGTCGCCGCGCAGGATGTACCCGAAGTAACCGGTGGGGATCGCGATCGCCACCACGGTCAGCACCACGGTCAGCCGGTCGAGGGTGAACGTGCCCGACACCGCCCACAGCGCCGCCACGACCGCCGTGCCCGCGCAACCGACGCCGGCCAGCCGGGTGAACCTCGCCCGCTCCGCGGCCGTGAGCCGGTGCCCCGGCTCCATCCCCGCCCCGTCGAGGTTCCGCCACCCGCGCACGTACTGGATCAGGCCGAGCGCCATGCCGACCGCCGCCGCCCCGAAGCCCAGATGCCACCGGCCGTCCCTGGCCAGCCAGTCACCCACCACGTAGGGCGCGGCGAAGGCGCCGATGTTGACGCCGAAGTAGAAGATCGAGAAACCCGCGTCGCGGCGGGCGTTGTCGTCGCGCGGGTAGAGCCTGCCCACCATCGACGACAGGTTGGGCTTGACCAGCCCGGTGCCCACGATGATCAGCAGCAGGCCGAGCCAGACGAACGCCGGCGTGCGCACCGGGACGGCCATGCTGATGTGCCCCGCCATGATGACGATCCCGCCCGCCAGCACCGCCCTGCGCGCGCCGAGCACCCGGTCGGCCAGCCAGCCGCCGGGCAGCGCGACCAGATAGATCAGCGAGCCGTAGACGCCGACCACCGCGTAGGCCGTCTGCTGCGGCAGGCCCAGCCCGTTGGCGGCCGGCGAGGCGATGAGGAAGAACGCCAGGATCGCGCGCATGCCGTAGAAGCTGAACCGCTCCCACATCTCGGTGCCGAAGAGCGTGGCGAGGCCGCGAGGATGGCCGAGCACGGTCGTCTCCGGCTCGGCCGTAGCGGGCCTTGACGTCATGCGCACCCCCCGTGAGCAGCGGTTCGTCACCCTCTGATGGCTGCTCGAAGCATACGGTGCCCGCCGCCGTGCTCGGCCCTGGCGCGAAGGGCGGCCCCCGGAGGTCTTGTCGGCCGGGTGGGGCTGTGGTGCGATGCAGCCACTCCCTGCAAGTGCTCACGATCGGAGGCGGCATGGGTGATTCCCTGCTCTCGTTACGGACCGCGATCGAGGAGGACATCGCCGGCCGTACCGTATGCGAACAACTGCGGCGCACGGCGGAGGAGCATCCGGACGCGCCCGCCTACTCCGATCCCGTGGAGGGCGGCTGGTCCACGATCGGCTACGGCGAGGCGCGCCGGCGGGTGCTGGAGATCGCCGCCGGGTTCGCCGCGCTCGGCGTCGGCCCCGGCGACTCGGTCGCGCTGATGATGGTCAACCGCAGCGAGCACGTCCTCGCCGACCTCGGCGCGGTGCACGCCGGCGCCACCCCCTGCTCGGTCTACCCGACCTTCACGCCCGCGCAGGTCGCCTTCGTCGCCGCGGACGTCGGCGCCAAGGTCGCGGTGCTCGGCGGCCCGCAGGACCTCGCCCGCTGGGAACCCGTGCTGGCCGACCTCCCGGCGCTGGAGAAGGTCATCATGCTGGAGGGCGCGCCCGCCGGCGACCGGTACCTCGGCTGGGCCGACTTCCTCGCGCTCGGCGCGGAACGCCTCGCCGCCGACCCCGCCGCCGTCGAGGAGCGCTGGCGGGCCGTCGCCCCCGGCGACGTGCTGACCGTGCTCTACACCTCCGGCACCACCGGCAACCCCAAGGGCGTTCCGCTCACCCACGCCAACGTGCTCTACGAGGTGGGCGCCACCGACCGGATGACCGCGCTGCCCGCCCAGGGCACCCAGATCTCCTACCTGACCTACGCGCACATCGCCGAACGGGTGCTCAGCCTCTACCTGCCGCTGTTCAAGGCCGGCCACGTCCACTTCTGCCCCGATCTCGACCAGCTGGGAGCCACCCTCGGCCAGGTCAGGCCGGTGCTGTTCTTCGGCGTGCCGCGGGTCTGGGAGAAGATGATGGCCCGCCTCCAGGCGCTGCTCGCCACCCAGCCGGCCGAGCAGCAGGAAGCCGTGCGCCAGGCCATGGCCGCCGGCCTCGCCTACATCGAGGCCGGGCAGTTCGGCCGGAGCCCGTCGCCCGAGGTCAAGGCCGCCTACGAGGCCGCGGACGCCGCCCTGCTCTCGATCATCCGCTCCATGATCGGCTTTGACAACGCCAGCTGGATCGCCACCGCCGCCGCCCCGATGCCGGCCGAGGTGCAGCGCTTCTTCGCCGGGCTCGGCCTCAAGGTCCTCGACGTGTACGGCATGACGGAGACGACCGGCGCCTTCACCGCGAACAGCGTGGACGACTACAAACTGGGCTCGGTCGGCAGGGCGGAGCCCGGAGTGGAGGTCCGGATCGCGGAGGACGGCGAGATCCTCACCCGCAGCCCGCTCAACACCGGCGGCTACCTCAACCGCCCCGAGGAGACGGCCGCCCTGCTGGACGAGGACGGCTGGCTGCACACCGGGGACGTCGGCTCCATCGACGACGACGGCTTCGTGCGCATCCTCGACCGCAAGAAGGAGCTCATCATCACCGCGGGCGGCGAGAACATCTCCCCGGCCAACATCGAGAACCACCTCAAGGAGCACCCGCTCATCGGCCAGGCCCTGGCCTTCGGCGACCGCCGCCCGCACCCCGTCGCCCTCCTCACCCTGGACGGGGACGTGGCCTTCGGCTGGGCGAGGTCCCGTGGCATCGCCGGGGACTCCCTCGCCGAGCTGGCCGAGCACCCGGACGTGCTCAAGGAGGTCGAGGCCGCGGTGAGCGCCGCCAACGACAAGCTGGCCCGGGTGCAGCAGGTCAAGCGCTGGCGGCTGCTCCCGGTGGAGTGGACCGCCGAGACCGAGGAGCTCACGCCCAGTCTCAAACTCAAGCGGCGGATCGTGCACGCCAAGTACGCGGAGATCATCGACTCCCTCTACGAGAGCTGACCGGCGCCTCCCGCGCGGCCGCGGGGCCCCTCGCGGGAGGCCGGTTTTGCCTAGTGGGGTGTGTGTCGGGGCGTCGAGGTTTACCTGGCGCTTCCTATGTTCCCGATCATGAGTAAGAAGATTCTTCTCACGTCGCTCGCGACGGGCACGCTCGTCGCACCGCTCCTGGTCCAGGTCCCGGCCGCCGAGGCCGACATGCTGGAGATCCGCTCCGTCACGATGCGTCCGGCGACGCCGGTCGTCGGCCCGTCCAACTCCGTCCGCATGGTGATCGACGTCGTCGTGCGCGGCGCGTCGGGGCCGGACGGGGTCACCCTGGAGGTCGAGCCGGCCGGCCGGCCCGGGCAGGGCACCGCCCCCCCGGCCCCGGCTCCCGAGGAGGCGCAGGGCGTCCCGGTCCGGCCCGGGGTGGCCGACGACGGGGCCGATCCCGCACAGTACGCCTCCGGCCGGTTCCCGTCCGGCTCGCAGCAGCCGCCCGCCCCGCTGGTCGCCCCGCCGGGGACCCCGCCGGCCGTCTCGCCGTTCGCCCCGCCGGTCGCCTCGTCCAAGCAGGTCAAGCAGGCGAAGCACCGGCACCGGCAGATCAAGCAGGTCCGGCCGGCGGCCGGGGCCATGCCGTTCGGCGAGGGCGGGCGGTCCTACGGGTCACCCCGCCGCCCCGTCGAGCCGGAGGCCGCCCACCCGGCCGCGCAGGACACCCCGCTCACCGCCGTCACCCTTCCCGCCGCCGGCAACACCCCTCTCATCTCCACCGGCGCCCCGCCGAACCGCCCCGCGACCTCCGCCCACGCCGCCGACCGCTCCGCTCCGGACGCCTCCAGCGGCCCGTCGGCGCCCGCGGACGCCCAGAGCGCCTCACAGGCCCCCGCGGACGTTCGGAGCGCTTCACCGGACGTTCAGGGCGCTTCATCGGACGTTCAGAGCGTTTCGCCGGCCTCCGCGGACGGCTGGAGCGCCTCGCTGGCCTCCGTGCACGCCCAGAGCGCCGCACCGGCTTTCACGGCCGCGCAGGCGGCCGAGGACACTCCGCTGACGATCACGGACGCGCTCGCGGACGGTCAGGCGGCCACGGGCGCCCGGCCCGCCTCCGCGGAGGCCGCGGCGAAGGACGCCGTCCCGGGTTCCACCGGCGGCAGAACCGAGCTCACCGCCGCGCTGACCGCTCCCGACGCCCGGTCCTGCACCGGCTCCGCGGGGGAGACGGAGACGACCGTCGAACACGTCGGCCGGGGCCGCGGGGCCGCCGCCGGCGCCGGGACGGCCCCGGCCGGCGCCTACCGGACCGCGCCCGCCTACTGCCCGGTGGCCCGGGCGGAGCCGTACAGCGCCGACTGGCAGACGTGGCGCTTCGTGCCGGAGAAGGCGCTCGACCGCTGGTACCCGGCCGGACGGTGGACGGTGACCGCGACCGCCAGGAGCGCGGAGGGAGGGACCGTAGTCCGCAGGACGATCTTCTTCCTCAAGCGGGAGACGACCTTCGGGGCGGTCAGGGCCGCGCGCATCGGGGCCGCCCGCGGCACGCCGTTCGGGATGGTGCGCGTCGAAGGCGTGCTGAACCGGGTGGACCCCAAGGGGGTCACGGACTACGCGCCCTTCCCCGGCCAGCGGGTGGAGATCCTCTACCGCGAGCCGGGCGGCCAGGCGTGGAGCCGGGCGGGCCTCGCCGTCACCGGCCGCACGGGCCGCTTCACCCGCGAGGTCCCCGGCGGTCCCGGCGGCATGTGGCGGTTCCGCTACCCCGGCTCGGCCGGGCACGCCCCCTCCTTCAGCACACCCCGCCGCGTGGCCTAGCCGCAGCGCCCGGCACGAAAGCACACGGGACGCCTCCTCGGGAGGCGTCCCTTCGCCGCTCCATGACCCGACCCTCCCCCCACCGGACGGGCCCTCGCCGGACGGCCCTCGCCGGACGGCCCTCGCCGGACGGCCCTCGCCGGGCGTGCTGGGGAGGGGGTCAGGTGGGAGCGGGGCCGGTGGAGGCGCGGGTGACGAGCTCGTGGCCGGTGCGGAGGCGGCGCGGGCGCTCGGCGGCCGGCTGGAGCACCAGGTCGAGGGCCTGCCTGCCCATCTCCACCATCGGCAGCCGTACCGTGGTCAGCGCCGGATAGACGTCGGCCGCGGCCGGGACGTCGTCGAAGCCGGCCACCGAGATCTCCCCGGGCACCCGGCGGCCCCTGTGCAGCAGCCAGGCGAGCGCGCCGGCCGCCATCGGGTCGTTCAGCGCCACGACGGCGGTCAGGTCGGGCCGGGCGTCCAGCAGCCGGGCCACCGCCCGCGCGCCGCCCTCCCGGGTGAAGCCGCCCTGCGCCAGCGGGACCCCGGACCAGGGCATGCCGCGCTCCGCCAGCGCGTCGCGCAGCCCGGCCAGCCGGTCCTCCACCGTGGTGAGCCGTTCCGGCCCGGACACCACGCCGATCCGGCGGTGTCCGAGCCCCAGCAGGTGGCGCATGAGGGTCGCGGCGCCCTCCCGGTTGTCGGGCAGCACCGCGTCGGCCGGCAGGTGGTGGCGGCCGATCACCGCGACCCGGCCGCCGCCCGCGGCGAACGACCTCAGCTCGGCGCCGGTGCCCGTCTCCGCCCCCGGCTCGACGTACCCCGACCCGGCCAGCATGATCGAGGTGACCCGCTGGGCGCGCAGGCCGCGGATCCTGGCAAGCTCGGCCTGCGGGTCGCGCTCGGTCTGGCTGATCAGCGTCATGTACCCGCGGCGGTCGGTCTCCTGAAGGACGCCCCGGGCGATCTCCGCGAAGTACGGGTCGCCGACGTCGTGCACGACCAGGCCGACCAGGGTCGTCCGGCCGCCCGCCAGCACCCGGGCGTGCGTGTTCGGCACGTATCCCACCCGTGAGGCGACGGCCTGCACGTGCGCGGCGAGGACGGCGCTCACCCCCGAGCTCCCGGACATGGCGCGGGACGCGGTCGCCAGGGAGACCCCGGCGGCACGGGCCACGTCGACCAGCCGCGGGGGAGACGCTTGGACAACCTGGTTCGCCATTCGCCGGGCTACCTCCTGCTCGTCTTCATTTCGCGTCCGCACGCGGCAAGGCGCGCGGAAAGCGCCCCTGAATTCACGCACACCCATTTCCGGAATGGCGTGAATAGCTGACGCTGAATCGACTGCCGTGCCGGTGAAAGGCGTGACGGAATGGCCGGACGGGGCTCTCGGCCATGTCTGACAGTCTACGGGTTCCGGATGCGGGCCGGTTGCGGAGTCCTTGCAGGGTCGGCCTTCCCGCCATCGTGATCAGACTGTGATCATGTTTATCTCAACCTTTTCCCATGGTTAAGCGTCTATGCCGAGTAAGGCGCGCTCCAGTGGTGGGGCGCGTTTCCACGGGGAGAGGAAGTTCGCATGACACGTCGTATCGCCGCTCTGCTGGCGGTGGCCGCGGGCGCTTCGGTGCTCGTGACCGCCGCACCGGCGATGGCGGACCCCGGCACGGACGTGAGCCGTACGGAGCTCTCGTTCGACGCCGGTCCCGAGCCGGCGCACAAGTACCGGACGCTGTACCTCGGCGGGAAGCTGCAGTCGGAGTGCGAGGAGGACTACATCGAGGGCTTCGCCTCGGTCCACTACGCCGACTCGTGCGAGGACCAGGTCAAGCGGCACCGGCTGGGCTGGAAGGAGATCGATCTCTTCTTCCTGCCCAAGGGCGGTCACCGCTGGCAGTACGTCGACTCGGTGCGGACCCGGGGTGACGGGTCGTTCTCCGCCAAGGTCCAGGCCCGCTGGTCGGGCACCTGGAAGGCCGAGTTCGACGGCGCCCGGGGCCTCGGCCCGGCGCGGGCGACCGACTACGTCGCGGTCGTCCGCTGACACGGCGGGACGCCCGGCCCCCGTCCGGGGCCGGGCGTCCCGTGTCTCCGGGGACGGTCAGGAGCAGGAGGCGCCGTTCCACGTGTAGGCGGAGGGCGCGGGAGCGCCCGAGGGGGCGGCGGCGTTGAAGCCGAGCGTGACCGTGCCGCCCGCCGGCACGTTGCCGTTCCAGGCCGCGTTGACGACCGTGACCCGGTTGCCGGACTGCGACCACTGGCCGTTCCAGCCCTGGGACACCGTCACACCGGCTCCGAGGGTGAGCTCCAGCCGCCAGCCGGACAGCGCCGCCGAGCCGTTGCGCACCGTGATCTCACCGGTGTAGCCGTTGTTCCACTCGCTCTGCTTGCGGAAGGTCACCGTGCAGCCGCCGCCCGGCACTGTGGGGGTCACCGTCGGGGTCACGGTGGGGGTCACAGTGGGTGTCACCGTCGGGGTGACGGTCGGGGTGGGCGTGACCGGAGGAGCGGCCTGGGCCATCTCGTAGGCGCGCTGCGCGACGAACTGCCCGGCTCCCGCGATGCAGCCGTCGGCCTCGCCCGGCAGCTTGATCCACAGGAACGCGTCGACCATGGAGTCGCCGGTGGCGGTCGTGCTGGGCGTGCCGATGGCCCGTCCCGGCGGGTCGCACCACTCCGAGCCGCGCGGGCCGTTTCCGTTCCTGCTCGTGTCCACCACGGCGCGCAGCCGGGACACCCCCGTCGCCGAGATGACCGCCTTGGCGTAGTTCACCTCGTCCGCGGTCCACCGGTAGTTGGAGACGTTGGTCGAGATGCCGTCTGCGCTGTTGGCGATGTCCGCGGCCACCAGGCGGGCGGCCATCTCGCCGGGCGCGAGCCAGGCCGAGTGCGCGGCGTCGAAGTAGACCTTCGCCTGGGCGGACGCCGCCTTCAACCGCTTGCCCGCGTACGCCATCGACGCGCGCACCTCGGCCTGCTGCGCCGAGTTCATGCAGTTGGTCATCAGCGCCAGCACGTCCGGCTCCAGCACTATGGTGGCCGGGCGCCCGGCGAGACCCGCCGCCACCTGGTCCACCCACTGCCGGTAGGAGGCGTGGTCGGGCGCCCCGCCGGTGCTCGCGCCGCTGCAGTCGCGGTTCGGGATGTTGTAGACCACCATGATCGGGATCTTGCCCGCCGCGGCGGCGGCGCCCACGTAGGAGTCCACCTCGGCCCGTACGGCGGCCGGGTTGTAGGCCGTGAACCAGCGGGCCTGCGGAACCGCGGCGATCCGGTCCCTGATCACCGGCGTGCGCGAGTCGCCCGGGTTCTGCGCCACCCACCTGGCCGCCTGGGTCTGCGGGTCCACGTAGAAGGCGGAGTCGGCCGCGAACGCGCCCGGCTGCAGGACCGCCGCGCCCGCGGCCAGCGTGACGGCCGCCGCGGCCACGGCGGTGGCGATGGATCGTAACGACATCGGGGGGTCCTTTCAGACGGGGGGCCGTCGATGGGTGGGAGCGCTCCCACCTGTCGCGGACTCTACGCGCCGCGCCACGGCCCGCGGAAGCCGCCGCCCTCGCCCGCGGCGGTACCGGTACGGCCAGCCGCAGGCCGGAGCGCCCGCGCCACGCACGGAACGCCTCCCCGCGAGGTGAAACTTTCAGCTCCCGGGCCCGCGCCGCCGCCTCACGGCGCGACCTGCCGGCGCCGGGCCGGGAAGCTCACCTCACAGCGAGTTCGCGCCCGCGCCCGACGGCTGCGACGCGGCGGCCTCCTGCCGGCGGGCCTCGGTCGCGGCGGGTCCAGGGAGCACCAGGGTGTGCGCGGCCTCGGGCATCGCGCTCAGGTCGTGCGTGATCAGGAAGGTGGTGCGCCCGTCCATCAGCCGGCGCAGCGGCTCCATGATGCGCGCCGCCGAGCGGGCGTCGAGCCCGGTCATGGGCTCGTCCAGGACCAGCACGGGCGCGTTCCGCAGCAGGGCGCGGGCGATGGCGAGACGCTGGCGCTGGCCGCCGGAGAGCAGCCGGCCGCGCTGCCCGACGGGCGTGTCGTAGCCCTGGGGCAGCGCGCTGACGAAATCGTGCGCGTCGGCCATGACGGCGGCCCGGACGACGTCCTCCATGCTCGCGTCCCTGCGGCCGTAGGCGATGTTGTCCCGCACGGTGCCGGAGAAGAGCAGGTTCTCCTGCTGGAGCACGGTGATGTTCTCGCGCAGCCACCAGCGCGGCACGTCCCTGATGTCCACCCCGTCGAGCAGGATCCGCCCGGCGGACGGGTCGTAGAACCGCAGCAGCAGCTTGGCGACGGTCGACTTGCCCGCCCCGCTCGGGCCGGTGCAGGTGACGAGGTCGCCGGTGCCCGCGGCGAAGGTCAGGTCCGCCAGCGTCGGCACCGACCTGTCCGGATACGTGAACCCGACCCCCTCGAACTCGATACGCCCCCGGCACGTCCCGGTGGCGGGCGGCTTCGCCCCTTCCCGGTCGGTCACGGCCGGCTGCGCGCGCAGCATCTCGATCACCCGGTCCGAGCCCGCCGCCGCCTCCGACACGACGAGCGCCAGCTCGCCGAGGTTCTGCACGGCGGGGTAGAGGTAGGCGAGGTAGGCCGCGAAGGCGAGCAGTCCGCCGATGGTCAGCCGCCCGGCCGCGATCTCCCAGGCGCCGACGCCGAGGATGACGAGCAGGCAGACGGTCTCGATGACCTGCATGGCGGGGCCGTACATCGACGACAGCTTGGCCTGGGCCATGTTCGCGCGCAGCCAGGTGCGTCCTTCGGCGTGCAGCCGCTCGGCCTCGGTGTCCTGCCGGTTGTGCGCCTGGACGAGGTACTGGTTGGACAGGCTCTGCTCGATGACGCTGTTCATGTTGCCGTTGCTGGCCCGCTCGCGCGCCGCCGCGAACCGGAACTTCGCCGCGAACAGCTTGGAGACCACCAGGAAGGCGGGCAGCAGGGCCAGCGTCACCAGGGCGAGGTCCCAGCGGATGTAGAAGGCCGCGCCCGCGAAGAAGACCACGCTGGCGAGCGTGGTGATCAGCTTGACCAGGCCGGACCCGACGAGGTTCTCGATCGCCTCGACGTCGTCGGTGAGCCTCGCCATGAGGTCGCCGAGCTTGCGGTTGTCCAGGGAGTCCGGGGTCAGCCGCTGGATGTGCGCGAACACCTTGTCCCGCAGGCCGAGTACGAAACGCTCGCCGCCCAGCGCCGTGACGTAGGCGCCGCAGAAGGCCACGAGCGCGGCGATCATCGTCAGCGCCAGCCAGAAGCCGGCGGGGGTCCAGAAGGCGCCCAGGTCCTTACTCGCCAGGACCCTGTCGGTGATGACGCCGAACAATCCGATGGCCGCGACCTCGCAGACGGCCGCGACGAGGGCGAACGCCACGCCCGCCGCGAAGAGCAGGCGGCTGCCGCGGGTGTCCGGCCAGAATCGCTTCACGGTGGTCCGCAGGGACACGATGGGGGCGACGGGGGGCTCTGTGGATTCGGGGGCTTCTCCTTCTAGCGGTCGCACGATGGTTCCTCTCAGTCGGCTTCCTCAGGTGTTCCAGGCGGCCCCGGCCCGGGCGTACCGGGCCGGGGAAAGAAGAGAGCCGGCGGGCTCGCAGCCCGCCGGCTCTCCTCAGTTGGTTACCACCAGCCGCCGCCCCAGCCGCCGCAGCCACACCAGCGACGACGACAACCGCACCGGCGACGGCGGCAACCGCAGCCGCCCCAACCCCAAGAATCGAAGCTGGTCGGGAAGAGCTTGTTGACAGTCATTGGAATCCCCCCTTGGATGGCTTTCTTGAACTGCCAATTCGGACAATACCACCTGAGGGCAGACATATCGGTAAAAGTGGCTTCAACGGATTCTGTCCGACCTTTGGGGGGTCTTACTAAACCGTTATTCCGGCATAGCCGGTTAAATACTTCTAAAAGGCACCTCTGGTTGGATCATCGCCGCTTTACCCGGGGCCACTTTTCGTCAAGCGGGCCCCGCGTCATCCCCACCTCCGGCCTTGACGGAGAAAATCCGCCCGTCCCGAGACCCCGAGCCCCGGGGCCCGGCCGGGCCGCTCATTCCGGCCCGCTCATTCCGGCGCGGGACCGCCCTGTTCCGGCGCGGGGTGGTCCTGCTCCGCTGTGGCGCCGTCCTGCTCCGCCGTGGTGCCGTCCGGTTCCGCCGTGGCGCGGGCGGCCAGGCGCTCGTAGCGCTGCCGGGCCGCCTGCGGGGTGCCGAGGCCGAGACCGAACGCGATCTGCTGCCAGGTGAGGCCGCGGCCCCGCGCCATCCGCAGCAGGGCCGCCTCCAGGTCGTCCATCTCGCCCCGCGCCAGCGGCATGAGGGACAGCGCCGCGGTGAGGTCGGCGTCGTCCACCTCCGCCTCTCCGGCGTCGAGCGACGCGCTCCCCGCCGCCAGGAACGTCACCAGCCTGACGGCCTCGTGTGCCCCGAGCATCGCGGGATGGATCTGCCGCAGGCGCTGCTCCTGGCTCGCCGCGTGGCGCTCGGCGATCCGGAAGAGGGCGGCGTACGCGCGGTGCGCCCGCGCCTGGGCCGGGTCCGGCGGGGTGAAGGGATCGGCCGGTGGATCCGCGTGAGTCGACATGCCGCCATGATGGCCGTTTGAACAACTTGTTGTCAACAAGCTGAAGCCAACGTGCTGTTGTCCCGTCGGCTCCGGTGGCGGCTCCTGGCGCGGCTGTGGCGGGGGTGACGATCGACCCACGCGCCGCGCATTTTCTGGCGTATCCGCATTTATCGCGATAAATGCGGATAAGTGGCGGTGATGGGGGTGGAAACCTAAAAGCCTGCCCCGATCTTCGCCGCTTTTCGCTCCGGTCGGTGGCGGGGATGCCAGTTCGATAGATTCCGCAAGTAAAGAACTCGGACCTGGCCTTCGGTGTTATCGTCGTCCCGTCGTTTATTCGGGCAGTCGATCCCTCTACCGAGGGGAAGGCCGGGGGATGTTCGCACGACCGCTCTCAAGCCGCGCCCAAGAGGATCACGTGCTTCGCGACGCGTTGTTCGCCGGAGAGGGCGAGATGGCGCGTTATATGCGCGAGCACGACTGGACGGGCACGCCCCTCGGCCCTCCGGAGGGATGGCCGGACAGTCTGAAGATCGCGGTGAGGATCGTCCTCGGCTCGCGGGTCCCCATGTTCGTGTTCTGGGGCAAAGAGCTCTACCAGTTCTACAACGACGCCTACCGCCCGATCCTGGGTGAGAACAAGCATCCCCAGGCGCTGGTCCAGCCCGCCGCCGAGTGCTGGTCCGAGATCTGGGACGTCGTGGGCCCGATGTTCACCGGCGTCCTCGCCACGGGCCGGGCCAACTACGTCGAGGACCATCTCCTGTGGCTGCGGCGCGGCGGCTTCGTCGAGGAGACGTTCTTCACCTTCTCCCACAGTCCCGCGCCCGACGACGACGGCACCGTGGGCGGCGTCTTCTGCGCCTGCTTCGAGACCACCCGCCGGGTGCAGGCGAGGCGCAGGCTGCAACTCGTGCGCGACGTCGCCGAGCGCGCGGGAGAGGGCGAGACGCCGCAGGACGCCTGCCTGAGCGCGGTCCACGTGGTGGAGGACAGCCCCGACCTGCCCTTCGTGCTGCTCTTCCGGGTGTCCGCCGACGACTCGGCGCCGTCCGAGCTGATCGCCGCCTCCGGCGTCGAGTGCGCCGGTGACCCGCAGGCGCTGTGCGACCCGGCCGGGTGGCCGCTGGCCGAGGTGGCCGCCGCCCAGGCCGGCCGTACGGTGGACCGGCTCGGCCGCAGGACGAGGGGCTGGGTCGCGCCCGGCGTCGTCGGCGACCCGAAACGCGCCCGCGTGCTGCCGCTGCCCGGCCAGGGGGACGACGGCCCCCTCGTCATGGTGGCCGGCCTGAGCCCCAACGCGGCGTTCGACGCCGACTACCGTGGCTTCGTCGACCTGTTCGCCGAGACCGTCGCCGCCGCGGCGGCCAAGGCCCAGGCGCGCAGGGACGCGGTCGGGCGGGCCGAGGCGCTGTCCCAGATCGACCACGCGAAGACCGTGTTCTTCAGCGACATCAGCCACGAGTTCCGCACCCCGCTCACGCTGATGCTCGGCCCGTTGCAGCAGGTCCTCGCCAGGATGGCGGAGGACGACCCCGACCGCTCCGACCTCGAGGTGGTCGAGCACAGCGCGCTGCGCATGCTGCGGCTGGTCAACACGCTGCTCGACTTCTCCCGCATCGAGGCCGGCCGGATGTCGGCGTCCTTCGAGCCCGTCGACGTGTCCACCGTCACCGCCGAGCTGGCCGGGATGTTCCGCTCCGCGGCCGAGGAGGCCGGCCTCGACCTCGTCGTCGACTGTCCCGCGCTGCCCCCCGACGTCTACGTCGACCCGGGCCTGTGGGAGAAGATCATCCTCAACCTGCTCTCCAACGCGCTCAAGCACACCGGGGCCGGCCGCGTCTCGGTCAGCGTCCGGCTGACCGACCGGCACTGCCGGCTGGTCGTCGCCGACACCGGCGCGGGCATCCCGCCGGAGGAGGTGCCGCACGTCTTCGAGCGCTTCCACCAGGTGCGCAACCCCGCCGGGCGCGCCGCGGAGGGCTCCGGGATCGGGCTGGCCCTGGTCCGCGACCTCGTCGAGCTGCACGGCGGCGAGGTGGTCGTGGCCAGCGCGCTCGGCCGCGGCAGCACCTTCACCGTCACCCTGCCCCGCGGTCACGCCCACCTGCCGCCCGGCCAGGTGCGCGAGCACACCTCCCGGGTCTCCTTCAAGGCGATGTCCGCGCCGCTCTTCGTCGCCGAGATCAGGCGCTGGCTCGCCGACGAGGGGCTGCCGATCCTTGAGGAGCGGATGGCCGGCATGACGCCGCAGCCCGCGCTGGAGGGCCCCGGCGAGGAGCACATCCTGATCGTGGACGACAGCGCCGACATGTGCTCCTACCTGCAGCGCATCCTCGGCGAGCACTGGAGGACCAGTGCGGTCGGCGGCGCCAGGGAGGCCCTCGACCTGATCAGGGCGGGCGACTTCTGCCTGGTGCTCGTCGACGTGACGCTGCCCGGGATGGACGGCCTGGACCTGGTCAGGGAGCTGCGCGCCGACCCGCTCACCGAGACGCTGCCCGTCGTCCTGCTGTCCGCCCGGGCCGGTGAGGAGGCCGCGGTGGAGGGCCTGTCCTGCGGCGCCGACGACTACCTGATCAAACCGTTCTCCAGCGCCGAGCTGCTCGCCCGGATCGGCTCGCACCTCGTCATGGCGAAGCTGCGGCGCACGGCCGCCATCCAGCTCGACGCGAGCGAGCAGCGCTTCCGGCTCATGTCCGACGCCGCCCCGGTGCTCATGTGGGCCACCGACACCACCGGCGGCTGCGACTTCGTCAACCGGGCCTGGCTCGACTACACCGGGCGGCTCTTCCACGAGGAGCTCGCGGACGGCTGGGCGGACGGCGTGCACCCCGACGACAAGGACGCCGCCTGCGAGCTCTACCAGGAGGGGTTCGCGCAGCGCCGGCCGTTCGACGTCGAATACCGGCACCGGCGCGCCGACGGCTCCTACGGCTGGCTGCACGCCAGGGGCGTCCCCCGGGTCAACGGCGACGGCGTGTTCTGCGGGTTCATCGGAGCCTGCACCGACATCACCGAGCGCAAGAAGAACGAAGCGCGTCACCGCATCCTCGGCGAGGTCACCGCCGGGCTCGACGCCGGAGACTCGCTCGCCGAGCGGCTCAGCCGTACCGGCGCGATCCTGGTCCCCGCCTTCGCCGACCGGTGCACCCTGGAGGTGGCCGGGCCCGACGGACGGCCGTGGCAGTTGCTGCACGCCCGCGCGGACGGCGGGCGGGCCGAGGTCGAGGTGCCGGACGAGGTGCTCGACCGGTGGCTGGAGGCCGACAGCAGGTCCGCCGAGGCCGCGCGGCCCCCCGTGTGCGGCACCGTGCCCAACGCGATCATCAGCCCGATCACCGTGCAGGGCCGGGTGCTCGGCGCCCTCACCCTGGTCGGCACCGCGGGCCGGCCCGCCTACGACCGCGAGGACCGGGTCATGTCCGCCGAGCTGGCCAGGCGGCTCGCACTGCACCTCGACTACGCCAGGCTGCTCCACGTCGAGCGGGTGGCGCGCAGGTCGGTCGAGCTGGCCGCCGCGCGCACCTCCCGGCTCCAGGAGATCACCGCCGGGCTGTCCGGCGCCCTCACCGCCGAGCAGGTGGCGGACGTCATCGTCGGGCACGCCGAGCGGGTGCTCGGCGCCGCGACCCTGGTCGCCATGCCCGACTCGGGCCGGGTGCTCAAACCGATCGCGGTGGCCGGGCCGGCCAGGGGAGACGGGTGGGCCGAGCGCTCGCCCGCCGAGGCCGGCCAGGTCATGGCCGACCGCCAGCCGCTGTGGCAGGTCGAGGTCCCCGAGGAGCCCGGCGGGCGCGGCGTGGCCGTGCTGCCGATGGCGGTCGGCAGCGACTCCCTCGGCGTGCTGGTCGTGCGCCTGCCCGGCGACCGCCTGCTCACCCCGGAGGAACAGGAGGAGCTCGCCGCCATCGCCGGGCTCGGCGCGTGCGCGCTGCAGCGGGCGGGCCGGTTCGACATCGAGCACCAGCTCGCCGCGACCCTCCAGCGCAGCCTGCTGCCCGACCGGCTGCCCAACGTCCCGGGCATCAGCAGCTGGGCCACCTACTGCTCGGCCACCTCCGAGACCACCATCGGCGGCGACTGGTACGACCTGATCCCGCTGGAGGACGACCGGGTCGCCCTGGTGATCGGCGACGTGTCCGGGCACGGCGTCGCCGCCGCCGCGGTGATGGGCCAGATCCGCAGCGGCCTGTCCGCCTACCTGCTGGAAGGACACGACCCCGGCCAGGCGCTGGCCAGGACGGCCCGGATGGCCGAGGCCCTGGAGCCCGAGCTCATGGTCACCGCGTGCTGCGCGGTGCTCCACCTGGAGACCGGCACGCTGATGTACGCCAACGCCGGCCATCCGCCGCCCATCGTCCGCCACCCCGACGGCACCGTCGGCTACCTGAGCCCCGCGACCTCGCCGCCGCTGGGCATCACCGCGCCCGACAGCTACACCGCCTGCGAGGAGCGGCTGGCACCTGGCTCGACGCTCGTGCTCTACACCGACGGCCTCGTGGAGCGCAGGGGCGAGCCCATCGACACCGGCCTGCAACGGCTGGCCGAGCGGCTCGGCGAGTTCGACATGTGCCTGCCCCAGCTCGGGCAGCTGCTGCTGGCGTTCGTCGGCTCGGAGCGCAACGACGACACCGCGCTGCTGCTCGTGCGGACCAGCGGCGCGCCGCTCACCCTGCACATCGACTACCCCGCCGACAGCGGCAGCCTCGCCGAGCTGCGCCGTACCCTGGCCGACTGGCTCAGGACCGCGCATCTCAGCGACCTGGAGGAGTTCGAGTTCCTGCTCGCCTGCAGCGAGGCGGTGTCCAACGCCGCCGAGCACGGTTACGCCTTCGCCCCCGGGACCATCACCGTCGACGGACGGATCACCGCGGGCCAGGTGATGATCCGGGTCGCCGACCAGGGTGGCTGGCAGGACCAGTGCTTCACCGATCGTGGCAGGGGGATCCCCCTGATGCGCGCCGTCATGGACGTCGTGACCATCGACGCCAACGAGACGGGCACCACGGTGGAGATGCGCCGCAGACTTCGCCGTAAGGAGTTGTCGTGACCACCCTCGTCAGTTTCGTCTCGCACAGCATGGCCGACCGCGCCGAGCTCGCCGTACACGGTGAGATCGACGCGTCCAACACCGCGGCACTGCACGACGCCATCAGCGACGTGGTGCGCGGCGGCCGGACCTGCGTCGTCGACCTGAGCCAGACCAGTTACCTGGACAGCGCCGGGATCAACACGCTCTTCCGGGTCCACCGCCACCTCGACCAGCTCGGCATCCGGCTGCACCTGGTCGCCCCCGTCGGATCCTGCGCCCGCTACGCGCTCAACCTGGTGTGCGCGCACCGGATCATCCCCATCCACGACGCGGCCGACGCCGCACGGGCCGCGCTCGAGGTCCCGTCCGCTACCTGACGGAGGATGTCAGGTTCGCCCGGCAGGGTGGACCTCACATCGAGGTAAGGGAGACACCGCGCATGACGCGTGCAAGCGGCACGTTCGACATCAACGTGTGGGACGCGCAGGAGTACGACGAGCGCGAGGGCGCCAAGCTGGCCCGCGTGCACATCACCAAGACGTTCCACGGCGGCCTGACCGGTACCAGCACGGCCGACATCATCACCGCGGTCGCGCAGGGGGAGAAGTCGATGGCCTACTCCGGCTTCGAGCGGTTCACCGGCTCCCTGGACGGGCGCGAGGGCACCTTCGTGCTGTGCCACTTCGCCGGCCCGTCCGACGGGGACGGCTCACTCGTCTGGTGTGTCCTGCCCGACTCCGGCACCGGCGAGCTGCGCGGCCTCCGAGGCGCGGGCGGCATCGTGAACGACGCCGGCGTGCACTCCTGGCACCTGGACTACGAGCTCGCCTGACCGGCCCGCGGTCAGGGCACCCGGGCGACCCCGCCGAGGATGGTGGGCCGGGACAGGTCGATCGGCGCGTCGGAGGCGATGGCCGGCCGCCAGGCGTCGACCGGGACCAGTCCCGGCTCCAGCAGGTCCAGGCCGTCGAAGTACTCCAGGATGGCGTCGTGGCCGCGCGGGACCACGGCACCGGAGGCGGTGGTGTTGTACAACGCGCGCACCTGCTGGTCGGTGCTCCCGCCGATCTCGCCCGTGTAGCCGTGCGAGATCACCAGGTGGCTGCCCGGCGCCAGCCGCTCCCGCAGGCCGGCCACGATGTTCAGCGCCTCGGCGTCGTCCGGCACGAAGTGCAGGATCGCCACCAGCAGGACCGCGACCGGCTGGTCGAAGTCCAGGTGGGCGAGCACCTCCGGATGGTCCAGGATGCCCTTCGGGTCTCGTACGTCGCCCTGGACCACCGCCGTGCCGGGCGTGCCCGCCAGCAGCGCCTGACCGTGGACCAGCACGATGGGGTCGTTGTCCACGTAGACCGTGCGGGCCTCCGGCGCCACCCGCCGGGCCACCTGGTGCACGTTGTCCTGCGTGGGCAGCCCGGTCCCGATGTCCAGGAACTGCCGGACGCCCGCCTCCGCCAGCATCCGCACCGCCCTGCCCAGGAAGCCGCGGTTGTCCCTGGCCACCTCGCGGATGTTCGGCACCAGGGACATCATCTTGACCGCGGCCTCGCGGTCGGCGGCGAAATTGTCCTTTCCGCCCAAGAAGTAGTCGTACATCCGAGCGACGCTCGGAACGGTCGGGTCGATACCCGCCGGTGCGATCTCGGCCATTCCCTCGCCCTTTCGCCGTGTACGCGCATCGTAGGGGAAATCGGCGAAATTGTAGATCATCACAGCTGGTTCCCGGAAATTTCGGGATTTTGTGTGACCGTATCTGCGTGATCGATGAGGTACTGTGAAGTCATAACACAGTGAACCGGCATCATGTTTGGAGCGCGTGATGAGCGGCTACGACCTGGCACTCGGCCGCACCCTGGAGCTCGCCGTGCTCCTGCACGACGACATCGCCCGCTCCCTGGCCGCCGAAGGGCTGACCCGCTCCCGCGCCCACCTGATCCGGGAGCTGCACCGGCGCGGCCCCGTACGGCAGCGCGTCCTCGCGCACGCCCTCGACGTCAGCGCCCGCAACATCACCGGGCTCGTCGACGCCCTCGTGACCACCGGTTTCGTCACCAGGGAACCGCATCCCACCGATCGCCGCGTCATTCTCGTGACGCTCACCGAGAAGGGCGCGAGGATGGCCGAGGAGATGGACCGCGACCGGCGGGAACTCGCCCGCGCGCTGTTCTCCGGCATGCGGAAAGACCGATTTGACGCATTCACCGAAGGCGTGGACGCGATACTGGCCCGCTTACGGGAGACGGCGCCGAAACGCGACCCCCTCCCCGTGACCGCCGGCGGTCACGGGGAATGAGAAGGTCCCTTCCCATGACCCGCCGGCGGTCACGGGGATGAGACGGCACTTTCCCGTGACCGCCGGGCTCAGCCCTTGTAGTTGAAGACCTGGCGCAGCGTGTGCTGCACCTCGACCAGGTCCCGCTGGTCCGCCATGACCTGGTCGATCGGCTTGTACGCCTCGGGGTGCTCGTCCACCAGCGCCCCGGCCCGGTCGGCGTTCCAGGTGCGCCCGCGCATCGCCTCCCGCAGCGAGGCGGCCGACAGCTCCCGCTTCGCCCGGCTACGCGACATGCGCCGCCCCGCCCCGTGCGAGCAGGAGTTGTACGAGGACGCGGCACCCCGCCCCCGCACGATGTAGGAACGGGTGCCCATGGAACCCGGAATGACGCCCTCGTCACCGGTGTCGGCCTTGATGGCCCCCTTGCGGGTGATCCACAGCTCCTTGCCGCCGTGCGTCTCCAACTGGGTGAAGTTGTGGTGGCAGTTGATCGTGCGGACCCGGGCGCCCTTGCCGGCCACCCGGAACAGCGCGGCGCCGAGCACCCTGTCCATCCGGGCGCGCGAGGCCATGGCGTAACGCTGCGCCCACAGCATGTCCTCGACGTAGGCGGTGAACTCCGGGGTGCCCTGTGCGAAGTAGGCGAGGTCCGGGTCCTCCAGGCCGATGGCCTGGCTCCGCACCAGCTTCTTCGCGCCGGCGATGTGCTTGGTGGCGAGCTGGTTGCCGATCCCGCGCGAGCCGGAGTGCAGCACCGTCCAGACCCGGTCCCGCTCGTCGAGGCAGACCTCGACGAAGTGGTTGCCCGACCCGAGGGTGCCGAACTGCACCCCGACCATGTTGTCCTGCTTGGGGGTCAGATCGGTGTGCGGGCGGCCGAGATCGTGCAGGGCGCGGTCCACCGTGGGGTCGTCGTGGCCCTTGCCGACGCCGGCGGGGATGCGCCGCTCCACGACCCGCATCAGCCCGTCGAGGGTGTCCGGCAGGTCGGCGGCGGTCAGCGTGGTCTCGGTGGCCACCATCCCGCAGCCGATGTCGACGCCGACCGCGGCGGGGATGATCGCGCCCTCGGTGGGGATGACCGAGCCGACCGTCGCGCCGATGCCGACGTGCGCGTCCGGCATGAGAGCGACATGGCCGGCCACGAACGGCAGCCTGGCGGTACGCGCGGCCTGCTGGATCGCGCCCTCGTCGATCTCGCTGGCCCAGGACAGCAGGTTGGGGGCGGGCTGGTTCGGCATAGTGGATCTCCTTCGGTGGGACGTGATCCAGTCTGCCGATCTTCCAGAAAAAGGCCACTGATTATCGCGCTGCCCCGTGCTGCCCCGTGCTGCCCCGTGCCGCCCCGGGCCGCCCCGGGCCGCCCGCGCCGCTTGCGCGCCGCCCCGGCCGCCGTTCCGGGTGGGGTGGGAACGGCGGGCGGATCGCGGGCCGGTGCGGGAATAGCCGATGGGCGGGCGGTGCTGCTGTTGACGTAAGGGGGAATCGGCCCGGCCGTCGGCGGTTGACTGGGAGGGGAATCGGCGCGGCCGGGGCCGGTGTTGTCCGATAAGCGGGAAACGTGTTCCGGAAGCCGGCCGACGCCGGTGCGGGCGGGCCGCGGGAGCGCGACCGTCGCCGACACCGTAGGCTTCCCCTAGATCTTCCCCCGGATGTCAGGAGGTGAGGCCCGTGCTGCTGGACTCCTTCGGCCGGGTGGCGACCGATCTGCGAGTGTCGCTGACAGATCGCTGTAATCTGCGGTGCACCTACTGCATGCCTCCCGAAGGGCTCGACTGGCTGCCCAAGCCCGAGCTCCTCACGGCCGACGAGATCGTACGCCTGGTGTCGATCGGGGTCGAGCGGCTGGGGATCACCGAGGTCCGCTACACCGGCGGCGAGCCGCTGCTGCGCCGCGAGCTGGTCGACATCGTCGGCCGCACCACCGCCCTTCACCCGCGCCCGCAGGTGTCGCTGACCACCAACGGCATCGGGCTCGCCCGGCTGGCGGCGCCGCTCGCCGAGGCCGGGCTCGACCGGGTCAACGTCTCGCTCGACACCCTCGACGCCGAGGTGTTCGTCCGGCTCGCCCACCGCGACCGGCTGCCCGACGTGCTGGAGGGGCTGTCCGCGGCGGCCGGGGCCGGTCTGGTACCGGTCAAGATCAACAGTGTGCTGATGCGCGGGATCAACGAGCACGAGGCGGCGCCGCTGCTGCGCTTCTCCCTGGAGCGGGGCTACGAGCTGCGGTTCATCGAGCAGATGCCGCTGGACGCCCAGCACGGCTGGCGCCGGGAGAACATGATCACCGCCGACGAGATCCTCGAACGGCTCAGCGCGCACTTCGACCTGGTCGCCGACGATCCCGTCGAGCGCGGCAGCGCCCCCGCCGAGCTGTTCCTCGTGGACGGCGGCCCCGCCAGGGTCGGCGTGATCGGCTCGGTGACCCGCCCGTTCTGCGGCGCCTGCGACCGGGTCCGGCTCACCGCCGACGGCCAGATCCGCAACTGTCTCTTCGCCACCGAGGAGTCCGACCTGCGTACGGCGATGCGCTCCGGCGCCACCGACGAGGAGCTGGCCGAGCGCTGGACGGCGGCCGTACGCCGCAAGCGCCCAGGCCACGGCATCGACGACCCCACCTTCCTCCAGCCCGCCCGCCCCATGTCCGCCATCGGCGGCTGACCCCACCCGCCCCCAGCGACTCCCCGCCCCCATCCACCCCGCCGCGCCTCCAGCTGCCCCGCGACGGCTCACCCCGCCTCCACCCGACCCCGGCGGCTGACCTCGGCTCCGCCCAGCCCCTCGTCGGCCCTCCGCCTCCGCCGGGCCCTGGGCGGCTGACCTCGGCTCCGCCGGGCCTTCGACTCCCCGCCTCCGCCCGGCCTCCGGCGATTCCCCGCCTCCGCCGGGCCTTCGGCGGTTGCCCCGTTCGACCCTTTGTGGTCGCTTCTGTCAGGTCCTTGGCGGTTGCCCCGTCCGGTTCCTGGCGGTGGCTTCCGCCGGTCCGGCCCTTGGCGGTTGCCTCTGCCCGGCGTCGGGTGACCGGCGTCGGCGGTCCCGCGCGGGCCGTGTTCACCCGTGAGGATCCGCCGGGCGGCGGGCCGCTGCCCGCGCTGTCCGCGTCGCGCTGCCCGTGTGGCGCTGTCCACGTCGGACCGTCCGTGTCGGGCTGTCCGCGCTGCGCGCCCCGTGGCGGCCCTCCTCGCCGGAGATCTGCCCTTCCTGTGCCCCGGGCGCGTCGCCGCGCTCGGCGTCGCCGCTGCGGAAGGTCTCGGCGCGATCCTGGGGGACGGTGAGGGCCGCTTGCGGTGGCTTGCCGTGTCGGGGGCACCCTGGCGCTCGCCGCGGCGCTGGAGGGCTGTCAGGGCCGCTCGTCGCGTGGACCGCTGACCGGCTGGAGACGGTGACAGTGAGCTTTGCGCCCGGCGCCGAACGGGACGGGCCGCGTGGTTTGATTGCGGCACGATGGATGATCTGCGCCGGGCGAGGCATGTCAAGGAGCGCACCGGTGCGGATGCCCGGGACGGACGCGAGGAGACGGAGCCACGATGAACGTGTTGCAGGAGTGGACGACGCTGGTGTGTGCGGAGCTCGGGATCGACCCCGAGAGTCTTGACCGCGACGCCGTGCTGGATCTGACCAAGGAGGTCGCCCACGGCGTGGCCCGTCCCGCCGCGCCGCTCACCGCTTATCTGCTCGGCCTGGCCCAGGGGGCGGGGACGGCGGCGCCGGACGCTCTGGAGCGGTTGACCGCCCTGGCGCGTGAGTGGGAGCGCACCGGCAAAGACCGGAACCCTGACGGGTAAGGGTTACCTGTAAGCGTGTAAGTCGAATACAGAATTGAGAAAAAGGGCGACGCCGGGTGGTTACGGGGGCAAACCACCCGGCGTCGCTTCATCGGCGTTCCGACGGGGGCCCGGAACGCCGGCACCAGCGCTCTGACGGGGGACCAGAGCGCTTGGCTAAAGCGTACACCTACAACCCATAGGATGCGTCAAGACTTAGTCACGACCCGATCTCGCGTCGGTGCCTTGGTATCTCGTTTTGGTTAGCATCCGAGGCCTCGAAGGCCGATGGCGTGGCCGTCTGCCGCTCGTTGGCTCCGATCACGGCAATGTATGGCAAAAAAATCGCCCCGGCGATGAAGAGCCCCCGGATGGGCCACGGCGCCGGCACCACGACCGCGAGGATCAGGCACAGCGTGCGTATGCCCATCTGAATCAGGTAGCGCTTCTCCCGGCGGCCGATGTCCTCACTCAGCGAGGGCTGAGCATCGGTCACCGCGTGCACAAGTGGACGGCGGCGCCATACCTTCACGTTCTCCACGTTAGACCTCGGGAAGAGCGGGTGCCAACGCGCGGGGGGATCTCGCGGGAGATCGTGCGATCCTGGTGCTCAGTTAAGGGGGACAGGATGCCGGATCGTACGTATCGGGTGACCGAAATTGTCGGCACGTCGGGGGAGAGCGTGGACCAGGCGGTCCGCAACGGGGTGCGGCGCGCCGCACAGACGCTGAGACATCTGGACTGGTTCGAGGTCACCGAGATCCGCGGTGACATCGTCGACGGTGAGATAGCGCACTTCCAGGTGGGCATGAAGATCGGCTTCCGGCTGGAGGACGCCTAGCGGCGACCGGCCCGCCCGGGAACGCGGGCGGGCCGGTCGGTCTCCGCGGTCAGCTGGCCTGGCTGACCGTCGACATGTTGAAGTCGGGCACGCGCAGCGCGGGCATGATGGCGCGGGTGAAGTAGTCGCCCCACTCCCTGGGCAGCGTCGGGGTGGAGGAGCCGACCTCGGAGATCCGCCCGAGCAGGTCGACCGGGCTCTCGTTGAACCGGAAGTTGTTCACCTCGCCGACCACCTCGCCGCGCTCCACCAGGTAGACGCCGTCCCGGGTCAGGCCGGTGAGCAGCAGCGTCTGCGGATCCACCTCGCGGATGTACCACAGGCAGGTCAGCAGCAGGCCGCGCTCGGTGGCGGCGATCATCTCCGCCAGCGACCGCCCGCCCTCGGGACCCGTCATGATCAGGTTGTCGATGGGCGGAGCCGGGGACAGTCCGGCCAGCTCGGCGGAGTAGCGGGTGGAGAGCAGGTTGGCCAGCCTGCCGCCCTCGATCCAGTCGGTCCCGGCCAGCGGCAGCCCGTTGTCGAAGACCGAGCCGTTGCGGCTGGAGGCGTGCGCGACCACGAACGGCGCGCACTGGATGCCCTCGGCCGCCGGGTCGCTGTACAGGCGCACCGGGACGTCCGTGAGCGCCTCGCCCAGCCGCGTCCCGCCGCCCGGCCTGGAGAACACCGTGCTGCCGTCGGCCGCGTCGCGCGCCCCGGCGGACCAGTACATGTAGGTCATCAGGTCGGCGACCGCGGTCGGCGGGATCAGCGTCTCGTAGCGCCCGGCCGGCAGGTCGACGCGGACCTCGGCCCAGCCGAGCCGCTGGGCCAGCGAGGCGTCCAGCGCCGCCACGTCGACGTCCGCGAAGTCGCGGGTGGCGACCCCGGTCCACGCCGAGCGCTTCATGTCCGGCGACTTCGCGTTGAGCTCGAAGCGGCCGGTCGGCTGGTCGTGGCGCAGCCGCAGCCCGCTGGTCGAGCCGAGGAAGGTGCTGGTCACCGAGTGTTCGGCGAAGCCGTACAGGCGGCGGTCGCCGCTCTCGGCGGCGTCGAACGCCGCGCCGAGAGCGGGCGCGAGGTCCGCGAACACGCCGATCGACGTGGCCGCCGCCGGGTCGGCCCAGCCGGGCGAGGCCGCGTCGCCGACCAGCGGCCGGGCGTCCTCCGACGGCTGGGCGTCACGCGCGGCCCGGTCGGCCGCGGCCACCAGGTCGGCCAGTTGCTCGGGCCGCACCGAGGCGCGGGACACCACGCCCACGCCCCGGCCGGCCACCGAGATCACGGTGAGCTGGGCGGAACGCGACACGCCGTTGGTGGTCAGCGTGTTGCCCGCGAAGCGGAGGTTCGCGGTGGAGCCCTCGTCCGCGATCACGATGCAGTCGTCGGCGCCGCTCAGGGCGAGGGCCCGCTCGACCATCTCCTGTGGGGTCATCACTTGCCACCCTCCTGGACGGTGTTGAGGATCCGCACGCCGCGGAACAGCGCGGACGGGCAGCCGTGGCTGACCGGGGCCACCTGGCCGGGCTGGCCCTTGCCGCAGTTGAAGGCGCCGCCCAGCACGTAGGTCTGCGGGCCGCCGACGGCCTCCATGGAGCGCCAGAAGTCGGTGGTGGTCGCCTGGTAGGCCACGTCGCGGAGCTGGCCGTCGAGCCTGCCGCCGGTGATCCGGTAGAAGCGCTGCCCGGTGAACTGGAAGTTGTAGCGCTGCATGTCGATGGACCAGCTCTTGTCACCCACGACGTAGATGCCGCGCTCGACGCCCGCGATCAGCTCCTCGGTGGAGGGGCCGTTCTCGGCGGGCTGCAGCGACACGTTGGCCATCCGCTGGATGGGCATGTGGCCGGGGGAGTCGGCGAAGGCGCACCCGTTGGACCGGCCCAGGCCCTTCATCAGCGCCATCCGCCGGTCGAGCTGGTAACCGGCCAGGATGCCGCCGGAGACGATGTCGAACCGCCGGGTCGCCACGCCCTCGTCGTCGAAGCCGATCGTGGCGAGGCCGTGCTCCGCCGTACGGTCGCCCGTGACGTTCATCACCGGGGAGCCGTAGACCAGCTCGCCCAGCTTGTCGAAGGTGGCGAAGCTGGTGCCCGCGTAGGCCGCCTCGTAGCCGAGGGCCCGGTCCAGCTCGGTGGCGTGCCCGATGGACTCGTGAATGGTCAGCCACAGGTTGGACGGGTCGATCACCAGGTCGTACGCGCCCGCCTCGACGGAGGGCGCCCTGAGCTTCTCCTCCAGGTAGCCGGGGATGCGGGCCAGCTCGGCGGGGAAGTCCCACCCGGTGCCGGTGAGGTATTCGTACCCCCGGCCGGCGGGCGGCGCGAGCGTGCGCATCTCCTCGAACCGGCCGTCGGCGATCTTGATCGCGTTGAGCACGGGGTGCAGCCGGACGCGCTGCTGGGTGGTCGAGGTGCCGGCCGTGTCGGCGTAGAACTTCTGCTCCTTGACCTGCATCAGCGACGCCTGGACGTGGTCGGCGTGCCCGAGCAGGCCGCCCGACCAGTCGGCGAGCAGCGCGACCTTGTCCTTCAGGGCGACCTCGAACGGGTCGACCTCGTAGGCGGAGACCCAGGTGGCGTCCGCGTGGACCGGCTCGGGCGCCAGCTCGATCGGCTCCCGGTTGACCGGGGCGGCCACGACGGCCACCTCGACGGCCTGTTCCGCGACCTTCTCGGCGGCCTCGGGCGTGAGCTCTATGCCGGCGGCGAAGCCCCACGTGCCGTTCTTGACCACGCGCACGGCGTAGCCCAGGTCGTCGGCGTCGATGGAACCTTCCAGGCGGGCATCATAGAGGCGGAGCGTCTCGGCGCGGACGCGCTCCAGCCGGAAGTCCGCGTGCTCGGCCCCGAGGTCGCGGGCGCGCTGCAACGCGGCGTCCGCGAGCTGCCGGAGCGGCAGGGCGAGGAAATCGGAATCGATCTGGCGCATGTCAACGATCCTAACCCTGTGATCTTGTCCCCCCCGGACAAGACGTTTACCAGCGGGTAGCCGATAGCGTCACAGGTATGAGTCGTTCTGTTCTCGTCACCGGCGGCAATCGGGGCATCGGCCTCGCGATCGCCCGTGAATTCGCCGCGGCCGACGACGCCGTCGCCGTGACCTACCGCTCGGGGGAGCCTCCGGAGGGCCTGTTCGGCGTCCGCTGCGACGTGACGAGTACGGCCGACGTCGACGCCGCGTTCGGCAAGGCCGAGGCCGAGCACGGACCGGTCGAGGTGGTGGTCGCCAACGCGGGCATCACCAAGGACACCCTGCTCGCGATGATGAAGGAGGAGACCTTCGCCGACGTCATCGACACCAACCTCACCGGCGCCTACCGCGTCGTCAAGCGCGCCACCCGCGGCATGCTCAGGCTCCGGCGCGGCCGGATCATCCTGATCTCCTCCGTGGTGGCCATGGCCGGCTCGGCGGGGCAGGCCAACTACGCCGCCTCCAAGGCGGGGCTCATCGGCTTCGGCCGCTCCCTCGCCCGTGAGCTCGGCTCGCGCGGCATCACGGTCAACGTGGTCGCCCCCGGCTTCGTGGAGACCGACATGACGGCCGAGCTGGAGGCCGCCTACCAGGAGCAGATCCGCAAGCAGATCCCGCTGGGGCGCTACGCCAGCTCCGCGGAGGTCGCCCGGGTGGTCCGCTTCCTGGCCAGCGACGACGCCGGCTACATCACCGGCGCCGTGATCCCCGTCGACGGCGGTCTGGGAATGGGGCACTGACATGGGCATCCTCGAAGGCAAGCGCATCCTGGTGACCGGCGTGCTCACCGACTCCTCCATCGCCTACGCGGTGGCCAAGCTGGCCCAGGAGGAGGGCGCCCAGGTCGTGCTGACCGGGTTCGGGCGGCTGAGCCTGGTCGAGCGCATCGCCAAGCGGCTGCCGGAGCCTCCTCCGGTGGTCGAGCTCGACGTGCAGAACACCGAGCACCTCGACACGCTGGCCGAGCGGGTGGGGGAGCACGTCGGCGCGCTCGACGGCGTCGTCCACTCGATCGGCTTCGCGCCGCAGTCCGCGCTCGGCGGCAACTTCCTGCAGACCTCGTGGGAAGACGTCGCGACCGCCATGCACGTCTCGACGTACTCCTTCAAGTCGCTCGCGGTGGCCTGCCTGCCGCTGATGAAGGGCGGCGGCTCGGTCGTCGGCCTCGACTTCGACGCGAGCAAGGCGTGGCCGGTCTACGACTGGATGGGCGTGGCGAAGGCCGGGCTGGAGTCCTGCTCCCGTTACCTCGCCCGCGACCTGGCCGCGCACGGCATCCGGGTCAACCTGGTGGCCGCCGGGCCGCTGCGCACGATGGCGGCCAAGAGCATCCCCGGGTTCAAGGACTTCGAGGAGAGCTGGCCGGCCCGCGCCCCGCTCGGCTGGGACCTGTCGGACCCGGTGCCGACCGCCAAGGCGTGCGTGGCCCTGCTGTCCGACTGGTTCCCCGCCACCAGCGGCGAGATCCTGCACGTGGACGGCGGCGCCCACGCGATGGGCTGACCCTCGCGCGGGCGCCGCCCGGGGGGTTCAGGCGAGCCGGTGCCGGCCGCCGCGCGGGTGCAGCGGCTCGAAGGGAATGGAGCCGTCGGCGGCGCGCGAGCGGCGCGTGTGGCCGAACCTGGCCGCGAGGATCGCCGACAGCAGCAGCGCGGCGGTCAGCGCGGTGCCCAGCGAGTCGTCCGAGGGCCGCTTCTGCCTGACGTTTCCCGGCGCGACCCGCAGCCGCTCGGGCAACTGCTCGACGTAGGGCCACAACAGGTCCAGCCGGGGCGTGTCGACGTCGACCGCCCCGGGGCCGGACGGCTCAGGGCCGGTCGGGACGGCCGTGTCGGCGAGCCGGTACGGCGGGCGCGGCAGCGGCGGCGAGGGCGGCGTCCGGGCGGGCAGTGCCACGACCTCCACCTCGGCCTCCATGCCGGCCTCCACGCCGGTCAGGTGCTCCTCCCCGCGCGCCTCGTCCGGGGGAGCGGGCGCCGGCTGCCCGGTTTCGTCACCGGGCTCGGCGGCCTCGCATCCGGGCACGCCCAACCCGGGCAGGCACATGTCCTCCAGCGCGTCGGCCAGCAGGTCGCCGGCGGTCTGCACCGGTGGCGCCTCCCAGTCCTCCAGCGGCATGGGGGCGGCGGCGTCCCGCTCGACGGGCGTCTCGTGCTCCCCGGCCTCCTCGTCCGTCTCGTCCCCGGCGACCTTCAGGGGCGGGGGCTGCCGCGAGGAGGCCGCGGCGTTCGCGGCCTCCTCGGCGAGTGCGGGGACGGCCTGCTGGGCGAGCGGCGCCAGCGCGGCGCCGGTCAGCCCGTCCACGGCGCTGGTGACGTCGCCGAGCAGGTGGCACAGGCCGTCGGCGAGCCCGGCCACGGGGTCGCCCTGCCCGGCGTGGCACTCGTCCGGCCCGGCCGCCGCCGACGCCCCGGAGATGGGTATGCCTCCGATGGCCAGCGCGAGCGCCCCGGCCGATACAACACGTCTTCCGCGAGCCCTCCCCATACCTGCTCCCTCCGCGTCGTCGTCGCGGGTGGCACGGGCCATGCGCTCGCATTCCCCCCGGGCGTCTCTGCCAGGTGCGACCGCCGTTCTGCCAGGCCACCCCTCCTGGCCACCCGGTTGACAGTTTTGTGAAAACGCTGAAGTTTTACACACAAAGTTGCGATTCGGTATCGATTAGTGATACGCGAGACCTATTCTCGTTCTGAGGGGGCAGGGTCGCGGCCTGCCGTGCGGGGGCGGGTGGGCCGCGACCCCCCCGGTTCCGGAGCCGCGCCCGGCGGGTTCCCGGCGGGCCGGCGCTCCGCCGGGTCGGCGGTCAGTCGGCCGACACGTCGTCGAGCGCCTCCCGGATCTCGTGCGGCAGGGTCAGCTCCTCGGCCTGGAGGATGCCGGACAACTGGGCGCCGGTGCGGGCGCCGACGATCGCGGCGCTGACGCCCGGCTGGTCGCGGACCCATGACAGGGCCACCGAGAGCGGCGACACGCCGAGCCCCTCGGCGGCCGTGGCGACCGACTCGACGACCCGGCGGGACCGCTCGTCGAGGTAGGGCCGGACGAAGTCGGCGAAATGCGGGGTGGCGGCGCGGGAGTCGGCGGGGATGCCCGTGCGGTATTTGCCGGTCAGCACCCCCCGGCCGAGCGGCGACCAGGCCAGCAGGCCCGCCCCGGCGTACTCCGCGGCCGGCAGCAGCTCGCGCTCGGCGTCGCGGGCGAGCAGCGAGTATTCCGCCTGGACGGCCACGATCGGCGCGCTGTCCCTGGCCGAGCGCTGGCCCACGGCCGCGGCGGCGAGCTGCCAGCCGGCGTAGTTGCACACTCCGGCGTAGGCCGCGCGGCCGGAGGTCACGATCGTGTCGACGGCGGCGAGGGTCTCCTCCAGCGGCACGTCCGGGTCGAAGGCGTGCAGCTGCCACAGCTCCACGTCGTTGACCCCCAGACGGGCCAGCGAGGCGTCGGCCGCCGCGATCAGATGCCGGCGGGAGGCGTCGCAGGGCCGCGGGCCGTCCGGCGTGAGCACCGCCTTCGTCGCGACGACCAGCTCCGACCTGGGCACCACGTCGCGCATGAGCCGCCCCAGCAGAAGCTCCGCGTCGCCGCCGGAGTAGACGTCGGCGGTGTCGATCAGCGTGCCGCCGGCCTCGGCGAACGCGCGCAGCTGCGCCGCCGCCTCCTCCGCGCCGGTGTCGCGCCCCCACGTCATCGTGCCGAGCCCGAGACGCGAGACCGACAGCCCGCTCCGACCGGCATAGCGCTGCTCCATGATCCGGCCAGATTACCGTTCGCACGTATCCGACGTGGTGCCGCCCCAGGCAGCGGCCCTGATGGAAATCGCTTTCCAGGGGAGATTGCGGTCGTTTCGCGCTCGGGGCTTAGTCTGTGGCATGTGACGACCCTCTTGCTCGCCCGGCACGGGCTGACAGAGCTGACCGGACCGGTCCTCGCCGGCTGGACCCCGGGCGTGCATCTGAGCGAGGAAGGGCTGAGACAGGCCAAGGCCCTCGGCGAGCGGCTCGCGCCGCTCGACCTGGACGCGGTGGTCGCGAGCCCGCTGGAGCGCTGCCAGGAGACCGCGCAGGCGGTCGCGGCGGGCCGCGCCGGCGTCGAGGTGCTGACCGACGAGCGGTTCGGCGAGTGCGGTTACGGAGAGTGGACCGGCCGCCCCCTGAAGGAGCTCGCCAAGGACCCGCTGTGGCCCGTCGTGCAGGCCCATCCGAGCGCCGTCGTCTTCCCCGGTGGGGAGGCGCTCGCCGCCGTCCAGCACCGCGCCGTCGCCGCCGTCAGGGAGTGGAACGCCAAGATCGGCCCCAACGGCGTCTACCTCGTGTGCAGCCACGGAGACGTGATCAAGGCGGTCGTCGCCGATGCCCTGGGGCTGCACCTGGACCAGTTCCAGCGGATCGTCGCCGACCCCGCCTCCCTCACCGCCATCCGCTACACCCCCCTGCGCCCCTTCGTGCTGCGGCTCAACGACGTCGGCGGTGACGTCGCGGCGCTCCGTCCGCCGGATCCGGCGGACGGCGACGGGGCAGAAAACTCCACCGAGAGCGACGCCGCCGTCGGCGGCGGAGCCGGAACCGCGTAAGGTCGGGCTATGCCGGTCTTCGACTACGATCCGCCTGAGAGGTTTGTAGCCGGTGCCGTAGGTCAACCGGGAGGACGAGCCTTCTTCCTGCAGGCCCGTTCCCAGGGCAGGCTGACCACGGTCGGGCTCGAGAAGTTCCAGGTGGCGGCGCTCGCCGATCGCCTCGACGAGCTGTTGGACGAGGTGCTGCGCAGGAGCGGCGGAGTGGCCCACGTCCCCGCCGTCGCGCCGGTCGACCTCACCGACAACGGCCCGCTCGAACAGCCGATCGACGAGGATTTCCGGGTCGGCACCATGGCCCTGGCCTGGGACCCCGAGGACTCGCGGGTGGTGATCGAGGCCCAGGAGATCACCGACGAGGATGATCTGGAGGCGCCCGAGCCCGCGGTGCTGCGGGTGCGGCTCACCGCGGGCGTGGCCCGGGCCTTCACCCAGCGGGCGCTGGCGCTCGTGGCCGCCGGCCGCCCGCCCTGCCCGCTGTGCGGCCAGCCGCTCGACGCCGAGGGGCACATCTGCGTGCGCTTGAACGGTTACCGAAGCAGCCAGGGGGGTGCGTGAGCGAGCGAGCCGGCAAGTTCCGCGTGGGACGGCGTCGCCGAGGCGGGGTGGGGCATGACCGCTGAGGGAGAGCCCACGCTGAGTACGGAGCCCACGGGTGTGATGGACGACGCCACCGCCTTGAGGCTGCTGAAAGAGGGACAGATCGAGGTCGCCGGCCGGCTGGTGGAGGCGACCAACATGACCCTCTACTGCAACATCCGCTACGGCGAGCTGCGGGCGGCCTGCGTCTACAAACCGGTGCGCGGCGAGCGCCCGCTGTGGGACTTCCCGGACGGCACGCTCGCGGCCAGGGAGGTCGCCGCCTTCGAGGTGTCGGCCGTCACCGGGTGGCGCATCGTGCCGCCCACCGTCTACCGCGACGGCCCCTTCGGCCCCGGCATGTGCCAGTTGTGGATCGACGCCGACGAGCAGGTCGATCTCATGGCGCTGATCCGCAGCCGGCACCCGGCGCTGCGCCGGATGGCCGTCTTCGACGCCGTCGTCAACAACGCCGACCGCAAGGGCGGCCACCTGCTGCCGATGCCCGAGGGCCACGTGTACGGCGTCGACCACGGCGTCTGCTTCTCGGCCGAGGACAAGCTGCGGACCGTCCTGTGGCAGTGGCGCGGCAAGCGGCTGTCCCGCGAGGCGGTCAACATGCTGGTCAACCTGGACCGCGAGCTGGAGCACGGCCGTCTCGGCCGCCGCCTGCGCGAGCTGCTGACCCTCGCCGAGGTCGAGGCCGTGTGGCAGCGGGTGCGCCGGCTCGTGGACACCGGCGTCCACCCCTACCCCTCGGAGGACTGGCCCGCGATCCCCTGGCCGCCCATCTGACCCCGCCGCCCCTGACCCCGCCGCCCGTGACCGCGCCGCCCGTGACCGCGCCGCCCGCGCGGACCCCCGGTGGCCGGGCGCCCGTGCGCGCCGCGTAATCTGCACGCAACGCTCGTGTGGAGGTGGCCTGCGGGATGTGCACGGTGATCGTGAGTTTCGATCCGGAGGCCGCGGTGCCGGTCGTGCTGGCGGGGGTGCGCGACGAGTTCGCGCAGCGCCCGTGGGAGCCGCCGGCCCACCACTGGCCGGGCCGTCCCGGCGTGCTCGGTGGGCGTGACCTCCAGGCGGGCGGCACCTGGCTGGCCGTGGACCCGGCGGGGCGCAGGGTGGCGGCGCTGCTCAACGGGCGCGGCCTGCTGGCCCGCGAGGAGGGCCGCAGTAGCCGCGGCGACCTGCCGCTGCGCGCGCTGGCCGAGGGCGAGCCGCCGGCGGACGACCTGACCCGCTACGACCCCTTCCACCTCGTGCTCGCCGACCCCGAGGGCGTGCGGCTGTGGCACTGGGACGGCACCCTGCTCACGGCGGACAAACCCGCCCCGGGCACCCACATGATCGTCAACAGCGGCTGGGAGCAGGGCGAGGAGAACCACCGGGTGGCGTGGTTCCGCCCGCGCTTCCGCGACGCCGTACGGCCCGGGCTGCCGCTGGACGGGGAGCCGGGGGACTACTGGGGCGAGTGGGCCCGGCTGGCCTCCGGGGCGGGCCTGGCCACCGGCGACCCGCGGGCGCTGATCGTACGGCAGGCGCTGCCCGACGGCGGGACGTGGGGCAGCCTGTCCGTCACCCTGGTGGCCGTCGCGCCCGAGGGCGTCCGTTACGACTTCTCGGCGCGCCCGGCCGATCCGGACGCGTTCTACCGGGTGAAGCCGGAAATGTCGTCCCAACGGTGACCAGGGTGATCGGAGGTCTGTGACCTCTGGATAGGCTCTGGGCATGCGATCGTGGTCATCTCCCCAGGTCCCCCGCCTGCCCGGCCGTGGGCTCGCGCTGCGGGTCTACGACACTGCCGCGCGTGAGGTCCGCCCGACCGAGCCGGGCGCCACCGCGCGGATGTACGTGTGCGGCATCACCCCGTACGACGCCACCCACCTGGGCCATGCCAATACCTATCTCGCCTTCGACCTGGTCAACCGGGCCTGGCGGGACGCCGGCCACGAGGTGCACTTCACCCAGAACGCGACGGATGTCGACGACCCGCTGCTGGAGCGCGCCGCGCAGACCGGGCAGGACTGGCGTGAGCTCGCCGGCCGCGAGATCGAGCTGTTCCGCACCGACATGGAGGCGCTGCGCATCCTGCCGCCCGCCGAGTACGTCGGCGTCACCGAGGTGATCGACGACGTCGCCGCCCTGATCGCCCGGCTGCGCGACAAGGGCGCCACCTACGAGCTCGACGGCGACGTCTACTTCGACGTCGACGCGGCCCCGAAGTTCGGCGCGGTGTGCAGCTATCCGGAGGAGCGGATGCTCGCGTTGTTCGGCGAGCGCGGCGGCGACCCGGCCCGGCCCGGCAAGCAGCACCCGCTCGACTGGCTGCTGTGGCGCGCGGAGCGGCCGGGCGAGCCGTCCTGGCCCTCGCCGTTCGGCCCCGGGCGGCCCGGCTGGCACGTCGAGTGCACCGCGATCGCGCTGGCCAACCTCGGCCCCGGCTTCGACGTGTCCGGCGGCGGCTCCGACCTGATCTTCCCCCACCACGAGATGGGCGCCTGCGAGGGCCACGTGGCCACCGGGGAGTGGCCCTTCGCCCGGGCCTACGTGCACGCCGGCATGGTCGCGCTGGACGGCGAGAAGATGTCGAAGTCCAGGGGCAACCTGGTGTTCGTGTCCAAGCTGCGGCAGCGGACCGACCCGATGGCGATCCGGCTCGCGCTGCTGGCCCACCACTACCGCGAGGACTGGGAGTGGACCGAGGACCAGCTCGGCGCGGCGCAGGCGCGGCTGGCGCGGTGGCGGGAGGCGGTCGCGCTGCCCGCGGGGCCCGCCGCCCTGCCGGTCCTCGCCCGGGTCCGCGAGCGGATGGCCGACGACCTCGACGCGCCCGCCGCGCTGGCCGCCCTGGACGCGTGGGTGGAGTCGGCGCGCTCCGGCGACCGGTCCGACCCGGACGCGCCGGAGCTGGTCCGCGCCATCGCGGACACCCTTCTCGGCGTGGAGCTCTGACCGGGCCGGAGGGTCAGGAGGGGATGGCCGACAGGAAGGCCGCCCGGTCCTCGGCGGGGAGGTGGTCGATGAACAGCACCCCGTCGAGGTGGTCGCACTCGTGCTGCAGGACGCGGGCCAGGACGCCGATCGCGCGGACCGTGACCGGTTTGCCGAAGGCGTCACGGCCCCGGGCGGTCACCGCGAAGGAGCGCTCCAGCGGCCACCACTGCCCGGGGGCCGACAGGCACGCCTCGTCGGCCACGACCTTGCGCTCGGACAGCTCCAGCCGCGGATTGACCAGGACGCCGGACCTGCCGTCGAACTGGTAGGCCACCACCCGCAGCGGGACCCCGATCTGCGGCGCGGCCAGGCCCGCCCGCCCCGCGCCCGCCTGCATCGTCGCCTGGAGCGACTTGACCAGGGCGCGCAGCTCGCGGCCGAAGTCGGTGACCGGCTCGGCCACGCCTCGCAGCGACGGATCGCCGAACGTGCGGATGGGCCTGACGGTCATTCGCTACTCCCCGTGGCGACGACTGACGCGGGTGCGGTTCTGGTTGCCGCCGCCCATTGTCCCCGGCGTCGCCCCTCCTGGCACGTCACCGCGCCGCCGTACCCTTGTGACCTTCGGCGCCGGTTGCCCCCGCCACGTTACGGCCATGTTGCGCCGGTGCAACCTGTGCATTGCTTGTTACGCCGGTGAGTCACATGTAACCGGCGCACGGTCACCGAGCGTCAGTGTGCGTAATTTGCGTTGCCTACCTTCGGGAGCCTGCCCATCGGCTGAGGGACCCCGCAGGAGGAGCGATGACGGTGAGTGAGGCCGCGCCGGAGGTTGTGCGCAGAGGGCGGTGGATCGGCGACTGGCATCCCGACGACCCGGCGTTCTGGGAGCGGCGTGGTAAGAGGGTGGCCCGGCGCAACCTGGTCTGGTCGATCTTCGCCGAGCATCTGGGTTTCACGTTGTGGACGGTCTGGTCCATCGTCGCGGTGCAGCTCGGTGACTACCGGTTCTCCACCGACCAGCTCTTCTGGATCGTCTCGCTGCCCAACCTGGTCGGCTCCACGTTGCGCATCCCCTACACCTTCGCCCCGGCGAGGTTCGGCGGGCGCAACTGGACCGTGGTCAGCGCGCTGCTGCTGCTCGTGCCCGCGGTGCTGCTGGCCGTGGCGGTGAGCGACCCGGCCACGCCGTACTGGGTCTTCCTGGTGATCGCGGCGACGGCCGGGGTCGGCGGCGGCAACTTCGCCTCCAGCATGGCCAACATCACCTACTTCTACCCGCAGGCCCGGCAGGGGGCGGCGCTGGGGCTGAACGCGGCCGGCGGCAACATCGGGGTCTCCTCGGTCCAGCTCGTCATGCCGCTGGTGATCACCGGGTTCGGGCTGGCCGCCGCCGGGCTGTTCTGGGTGCCGTTCATCCTGGCCGCGGCCATCGGCGCCTACTTCTTCATGGACAACCTGACCACGGCCAAGGCGAGCCCCCGGGACCAGCTCAAGATCGCCGGGCGGGCGCAGACCTGGATCATGTCGGTGCTCTACATCGGCACCTTCGGCTCCTTCATCGGCTACTCGACGGCCTTCCCGCTGCTGATCAACAGCCAGTTCCCGGAGTACGCCGGGCTGGTGGGCCTGGCGTTCCTCGGGCCGCTCGTCGGATCCCTGGTGCGTCCCGCCGGGGGATGGCTGGCGGACCGGATGGGCGGGGCGCGGGTCACGCTGTGGAACTTCGCGGCGATGGCGGGCGCGCTCGGCCTGGTCTGGGCGGGGCTGGCCCGGCACGAGTTCCCGCTGTTCTTCGCCGCCTACATGCTGCTGGTCGCCACGACGGGGGTCGGCAACGGCTCCACGTACCGCATGATCCCGGCGATCTTCCGGGCCAAGGCGACCGCCGGGCTCGCGGCCGGCACCGAGGCGCACACGGCGGCGGTGGGCGTCGCGCGGCGCGACGCCTCGGCGGCCATCGGGCTCATCTCCGCGATCGGCGCCTACGGCGGCTTCCTCATCAACCGCGGCTTCGGCAGCTCGATCGCCGCGACCGGCGGCGCGGAGGCCGCCCTGGGCGGCTTCGCCGCCTTCTATGTCCTGTGCTTCGCGCTCACCTGGGCCTGCTATCTGCGGACCGTCGGCGCGGGTGCGGTGCCGAGCCTCGCGGCGGCCCGCATCTGACCTTCGCATCCCCACAGGTGAGCGGGCCCGCCCAGGCCCGCTCACAGCGGCGTTCGCACATTGTGAACCCGGTTGGCGCCTTGTAGCACAGCGGTAACAGAAGGGACCCAGCGGTGAAACCCCTCGAAAGCACCATCGGATCCATGCCGGTTGCCTCACTTCCCGCACCGCCGCCTGTGAAGGCGCCGGGCACGGCCACGCACTGCCCGTACTGCGCGTTGCAGTGCGGCATGAGCGTCGCCGCGACGGAGGAGGCCGGCGTCCGGGACGTCGTGATCGCGCCGAGGGCGGAGATCCCGGCGGGCGCGGGCGGCCTGTGCCAGAAGGGCTGGACCGCCGGTGAGCTGCTGACCAACGGCTCCCGGCTGACCACCCCGCTCATCGAAGGAAGGCCGGCGACCTGGGCCGAGGCCCTGGACCACGTCGCCGCCCGGCTGCGCCGCATCTCGGCCGAGCACGGCCCGGACGCGGTGGCGGTGTTCGGCGGCGGCGGGCTCACCAACGAGAAGGCTTACCTGCTCGGCAAGTTCGCCCGGATGGCGCTGCGGACCAGCCAGATCGACTACAACGGCCGGTTCTGCATGTCCTCGGCGGCGGCGGCCTCGATCCGCGCGTTCGGCATGGACCGCGGGATGCCCTTCCCGGTCACCGACCTGGCCGGCGCGGACACGGTCCTCGTCGCGGGCGGCAACGTCGCCGAGACCATGCCGCCCTTCGTCCGCCACCTCGCCAGGATGCGGGAGCGCGGCGGCCGGCTGATCGTCACCGACCCCCGGCTCACCCCGACCGCCAAGGCGGCCGACCTGCACCTCCAGCTCGCCCCCGGCACCGACCTGGCCCTCGCGCTCGGCCTGCTGCACATCGCCGTCGCCGAGGGCTACGTCGACGAGGACTACGTCGCGGCCCGCACGACCGGCTTCGACGCGGTCGCGATCTCCGTCTCCGCCTGGTGGCCGGAGCGGGTCGAGCGGGTCACCGGGGTGCCGGTCGCGCTGCTGCGCGAGGCGGCCCGGCTGCTCGGCACCGCGAAGCGGGCGATGGTGCTCACCGGGCGGGGCGCCGAGCAGCACGCCAAGGGCACCGACACGGTCAGCGCGTTCATCAACCTGGCGCTCGCCCTCGGCCTGCCCGGCACCGAGGGCTCCGGCTACGCCTGCGTGACCGGGCAGGGCAACGGCCAGGGCGGGCGCGAACACGGTCAGAAGGCCGACCAGCTCCCCGGCTACCGCAAGATCGACGACCCGGCCGCCCGCGCCCACGTGGCGTCCGTCTGGGGCATGGACCCCGGCGACCTGCCGGGGCCGGGCAGGTCCGCCTATGAGCTCCTCGACGCGCTCGGCACGCCCGGCGGGCCGCGGGCGCTGCTGCTCTTCGGCTCCAACCCGGTCGTCTCCGCACCCGGCGCGGGCCGGATCGCCGAGCGGCTGGCCGGCCTCGACCTGCTCGTCGTCGCGGACGTCGTGCTCTCCGAAACTGCCGCCAAGGCCCATGTGGTGCTCCCGGTGACCCAGTGGGCCGAGGAGAGCGGGACGACCACCAATCTGGAAGGGCGCGTCCTGCTGCGGCGCCGCGCGGTCGCTCCGCCCTCGGGGGTACGGAGCGACCTCGCCGTCCTCTCCGGGCTGGCCGAGCGGCTCGGCCACCCGGAGGGGTTCCCGGCCGAGCCGCGCGCGGTCTTCGACGAGCTGCGCAGGGCCAGCGCCGGCGGCCCCGCCGACTACGCGGGCATCACCTACGAGCGGATCGCCGCGGAGACCGGCGTCTTCTGGCCGTGTCCCGCCGAGGACCATCCGGGGACGCCCCGGCCGTTCCTGGACCGGTTCGCCCACCCCGACGGGCGGGCCAGGTTCATCCCGGTGAACCACCGCCCCGCGGACGAGGAGGCCGACGAGGAGTACCCGATCCATCTCACCACCGGCCGCGTGCTCGCCCACTACCAGAGCGGCGCCCAGACCCGGCGGATCGCCTCGCTGGTGCGGGCCGTCCCCGAGGCGTACGTCGAGCTGCACCCCGACCTCGCCGAGCGGCTCGGCCTGGCCGACGGCGACCGGGTCCGGGTGACGAGCCGCCGCGGCGGCGCCGAGGTCCCGGCCAGGATCACCGGCGCGATCCGGTCCGACACCGTCTTCATGCCGTTCCACTGGGCGGGCCGGGCCAGCGCCAACCTGCTCACCAACCCGGCACTCGACCCGGTGTCGAGGATGCCGGAATTCAAGGTCTGCGCGGTCAGGGTGGAGAAGGCATGAGACTCGTGGTGGTGGGCAACGGGATGGCGGGCGCCCGTCTCGTCGAGGAGGTCAGGGCCAGGGACGCGGGCGCCGAGATCACCGTCCTGGGCGCGGAGACGGCGCAGCCGTACAACCGGGTGCTGCTGTCCAACGTGCTGGCCGGCACCTCCAGGCCGGGCCAGGTGCGCCTGCTCGACCCCTCCTGGTACGCCGAGCACGGCGTCACGGCGGTCTTCGGCGCCGAGGTGACCGGGATCGACCGCGACGCCAGGACCGTGGCGACGGCGGACGGGCGCAGGGTGCCCTACGACGTGCTGGCGCTGGCCACCGGGAGCGAGGCCGTGGTGCCGCCGATACCCGGGGCGCGGGACGCGTTCGCCTTCCGCACCCTCGACGACTGCCGGCGGATCATCGAGGCCGCGTCCGCCGCGCGCGGGGCCGTGGTGGTCGGCGGCGGGCTGCTCGGCGTCGAGGCGGCCCGCGGCCTGGCCGGGCGCGGCCTCCAGGTGACGCTGCTGCACCTGGCAGGACACCTGATGGAACGCCAGCTCGACGCCGAGGCCGGCCAGCTGCTGGGGGAGACCCTCGCCGGGCTGGGCGTGCGGATCAGGACCGGCGTCCAGGTCGCCGAGGTGCTCCCCGGCCCCGGCGGGGTACGGCTGGCCGACGGCGAGGTCGTCCCCGGCGACCTGGTCGTGCTCGCCTGCGGCGTGCGGCCGCTCACCGGGCTCGCCAGGGACGCCGGGCTGAAGGTGGAGCGCGGCGTCGTGGTCGACGACGAGCTGCGCACCAGCGACCCCGCCGTCTTCGCGGTCGGCGAGTGCGCCGAGCACGACGGCAACGTCTACGGCCTGGTCGCACCGGCCTGGGAGCAGGCCGCGGTGGCCGCCGAGGTGATAACCGGCAGGGCGGCCCGCTACCGGGGATCCCGCCTGGTGACCAGGCTGAAGGCCCGCAGCGTCGAGCTCGCGGCGATGGGCGAGACCCAGGTGGACGAGTCGGCGGACCGGACCGCCGAGGTGGTCCGGTTCAGCCACCGGGCCAGGGGCACCTACCGCAAGCTGGTGATCCGCGACGGCCGGCTGGTCGGCGCGATCCTGCTCGGCGAGAGCCCGGTGGTGGGCACCCTGACCCAGCTCTTCGACCGCGGCGGGCAGGTGCCGGGCGACCGGGCCGGGCTGCTCTTCCCCGGGCTCGCCCCGGCGCAGCAGACCGACAGCCCGGTCCGCATGCCCGACTCCGCGCGGGTGTGCCAGTGCAACAACGTGACCAAGGGACAGATCCGGGCCTGCTGGGAGGCCGGCGCCCGGGACATCGCCTCGGTGGCCGCGGCCACCCGGGCCACCACCGGCTGCGGAAGCTGCCGGGACGCCGTCGAGGGAATCGTGGGCTGGCTGTGCGAGCAGGAAGGGGTGTCGGCGTGAACGCGGCGAACGGGAGCACGGGAAGCGGGAAGCGGGTCGTCGTGGCCGGGTACGGCCCCGCGGCGCACCGGCTGGCCGAGACGTTGCGCGGGCGCGGGTTCGCCGGGCCGATCACGATGCTGGGCGAGGAGCCGCGGTCCGCCTACGACCGGGTGGCGCTCACCTCCTACCTGGACGGCAAGACCGCCGAGGACCTCACCTATCCGGTGCCCGCCGGGATCACCCCGCGCCTCGGCGCCCGGGTCACCGGCATCGACAGGCAGGCCCGCCTGGTGACCACCGAGGACGGTCACGCCGAGCCCTACGACGTGCTGGTGCTGGCCACCGGGTCGAGCGCGTTCGTGCCGCCGGTGCCGGGCCGGGACCTGCCCGGCTGCTTCGTCTACCGCACGATCGACGACCTGGACGCGATCCGCGAGGCGGCCCGGGGCGCCTCCTCGGGGATCGTGGTGGGCGGCGGCCTGCTCGGCCTGGAGGCCGCCGAGGCGCTGCGCGGGCTCGGGCTGGCCACACACGTGGTCGAGATGGGCCCGTGGCTGATGCCCCGCCAGGTGGACGAGGGCGGCGGCGTCGTGCTCAGGCGGCACATCGAGGCCCTCGGGCTGAGCGTGCACACCGGCGCCGGGGTCGCCGAGATCCAGCCCGGCCCGGACGGCCGGGTGGCCCGGCTGGTGAAGCCGGACGGCGAGGCCGTCGAGGCGCAGATCGTGGTGTTCTCCGCGGGCGTCCGGCCGCGTGACGAACTGGCCAGGCGGGCCGGCCTCGCGGTGGGCGAGCGCGGCGGCGTCGTCGTCGACGAGGGGATGCGCACCGGCGACCCGTCCATCTACGCGATCGGCGAGTGCGCCCTGGCCGCCGGCACCGTGTACGGCCTGGCCGGGCCGTGCTTCACCCAGGCCGAGGTGGCCGCCGACCGGATCATGGGCGGCACCGCGTCCTTCACCGGCGCCGACGTCTCCACCAAGCTCAAACTGCTCGGCGTGGACGTGGCGAGCTTCGGCTCCCTGGACGGCGGGCTCGACGTGACCTTCATGGACCCGGTGGGCGGGGTCTACAAGAAGCTGTTCGTCAGCGACGACGCGCGGACCCTGCTCGGCGGCATCTGCGTCGGCGACGCCGAGCCGTACGCGGCGCTGCGCCCGCTGGTCGGCCGGGAGCTGCCCGCGAGCCCGACCGAGCTGCTGTTCGCCGGGACCGCGGCGATCAGCGCGGACCTGCCCGACGACGCGCAGGTCTGCTCCTGCAACAACGTCACCACCGGCCGGGTCCGCCAGGCCATCGCCGAGGAGGGGCTCACCGACGTGCAGGGCGTGAAACGCTGCACCCGGGCGGGCACCACCTGCGGCAGCTGCGTCCCGATGCTCCGGCAGATCCTGGTCTCCTCCGGGGTGGACGTCGGCAAGGCGATGTGCGAGCACTTCCCGCACTCCCGGGCCGAGCTCTACGACATCGTGCGGGTGCGCGGCATCACGACCTTCTCCCAGCTGGTCGCCGAGCACGGCACCGGCAGGGGCTGCGGGGTGTGCAAGCCCGCCGTCGCCTCCATCCTGGCCTCGCTGGGCGGCGGCCACATCCTGGACGGCGAGCAGGCCGCCCTCCAGGACACCAACGACCACTTCCTGGCCAACATCCAGCGCAACGGCACCTACTCGGTGGTGCCGCGCATCCCCGGCGGCGAGATCACCCCCGAGAAGCTGATCGTCATCGGCGAGGTCGCCAGGGACTTCGGCCTCTACACCAAGATCACCGGCGGCCAGCGCATCGACCTGCTCGGCGCGAGGGTCGAGCAGCTCCCCGCCATCTGGAAACGCCTCGTCGACGCCGGCTTCGAGTCCGGCCACGCGTACGGCAAGGCGCTGCGCACCGTGAAGTCCTGCGTGGGCTCGACCTGGTGCCGGTACGGCGTGCAGGACTCGGTGGGCCTGGCCATCGCGCTGGAACTGCGCTACCGGGGACTCCGCTCGCCGCACAAGCTCAAGTCGGCGGTGTCCGGCTGCGCCCGCGAGTGCGCCGAGGCCAGGAGCAAGGACTTCGGCGTGATCGCCACCGAGCAGGGCTGGAACCTCTACGTCGGCGGCAACGGGGGATTCAAGCCGCGCCACGCCGACCTGCTCGCCGCCGACGTGCCCACCGGCGAACTGATCAGAATCATCGACAGGTTCCTGATGTTCTACATCCGCACCGCCGACCGGCTGCAACGCACCGCCGCCTGGGTGGAGAGCCTCGACGGCGGCCTGGACTACCTGCGCGAGGTGATCGTCGAAGACTCCCTCGGCATCTGCGCCGAACTGGAGGACCAGATGGAGCGGCACGCCGCGTACTACGCGGACGAGTGGCGGGCCACCATCGAGGACCCCGACAAGCTGCGCCGCTTCGTCAGCTTCGTCAACGCGCCCGGCGTACCCGACCCGTCGATCTCCTTCGAGACCGAACGCGACCAGATCAAGCCCGTTCTCATCCCCCTGGAGGTGACCCGGTCATGAGTGTTGACCTGCGGGACCCGGCCCGCCCGCCCGGCGCGGGGCAGACCTGGGTACAGGTGTGCTCCTACACCGACCTCCTGCCGGAACGGGGGGCGTGCGTCCTGGTGGGCAGCCTCCAGATCGCGCTGTTCCGCACCTTCGAAGGCCGGTTGCACGCCATCGGCAACCGTGATCCGTTCAGCGGCGCCTACGTGCTCGCCAGAGGCATCGTCGGCACCAGGGGAGAGGAGCCGACCGTGGCCTCTCCCATGCACCAGCAGGCGTTCTCCCTCGTGACGGGGGAATGTCTGGACGACCCCGCGGTAGCCGTACCGGTCTATCCCGTCCGTGTGGCGGACGGCGTGGTGGAGGTCGGCGTAGCGTGACGGCCCGGACCCGTAGAGGAGTGGTGAGCAAGCGATGAGCGTTGTGGCCGAGGAAGTCGCGCGGTCCCCCGAGACCGAGCCGGACGCGCTGGCCGGCTTCACCATCGGGGTCACCGCCACCCGGCGGCGCGAGGAGTTCTGCGCGCTGCTGGAACGCCGGGGCGCCAGGGTGGTGAGCGCCCCGGCGATCAGGCTGGTGCCGCTCGCCGAGGACGCCGGCCTGCTCGCGGCGACCAGGGACACCCTCGCCGCGCCGGTCGACGAGGTCGTCATCACCACCGGCGTCGGCTTCCGCGGCTGGATGGCGGCGGCCGAGGGCTGGGGCCTGTCGGTCCAGCTCGCCGAGCATCTGACCCGGGCGCGGCTGCTCACCAGGGGCCCCAAGGCGCGCGGCGCGGTCCGCGCGGCCGGCCTCAACGACCACTGGACCCCGCCCACCGAGTCGTGCGAGGAGGTCAAGCAGTACCTGCTCACCCAGGACCTGCGCGGCCGGCGGATCGTGGTCCAGCTGCACGGCGAGCCGCTGAGCGGGTTCGTCGCCGACCTGCGCGGGGCGGGCGCCGAGGTGATCGAGGTGCCGGTCTACCGCTGGCTGCCCTACCGCGACGTCTCGCCGCTGCGCCGGCTGATCACCCAGGCGGTCTCCGGCGGCGTCGACGCGGTGGCCTTCACCAGCGCCCCCGCCGTGCTCGCGATGCTCAACGAGGCCCGCGCCGAGGGCTGTGAGGAGGCGCTGCTCGCCGCGTTCGGCGGCTCGGTGGTGGCCGCGTGCGTCGGCTCGGTCACCGCGGGCCCGCTGCTGTCCCGCGGCGTGCCGGTGATCCAGCCCGAACGCTCCCGGCTCGGCTCGCTGGCCCGGCTGCTCGCCAGGTACCTGCCGGTGGAGAGCGTGACCCGCCTGGTGGCCGGCGGCCACGACCTGGAGATCCGCGGGCACGCCGTGGTGGTGGACGGCGAGCTCAAGCCGCTGCCGCCGGCCCCGATGGCGGTGCTCAAGCGGCTCGCCGACAAACCCGGCCACGTGATCGCCCGCTCCGAGCTGCGCACCGTGCTGCCCGGCGGCCCCTCCCGCGACTCGGCCGAGCACGCGGTGGAGATGGCCATCACCAGGCTGCGCCGCGCCCTCGGCCCGGCCGGGATCGTGGAGACGGTCGTCAAACGCGGCTACCGGCTGGCCTGCGAGCGCGAAGGCATGATGTGACGCCGCGTCCCACGCTCGTCATGGCGGCACACGGCACGCGGCGCCGGCAGGGGGAGGAGGTGCTCTGCGGACTGCGCGACCTGGTGCGCAGAGCCCGCCCCGGTCACCGGGTCGAACTCGCCTACCTGGAGATCAGCTCTCCCGGGCTGGCCGGCACGCTGGCCGCCCTCGACGGGCCGGTGGTCGTCGTGCCGATGCTGCTCGCCGGCGGCTACCACGTGCACGTCGACCTGCCCGCCGTACTCGCCGCCACCCGCCCGGACGCCGCCGTCGCCCGCCCCCTCGGCCCGCACCACCTGCTCACCGGCCTGCTCGCCCGGCGCCTCGGCCGGGCCGGGCTGCGCGCCACCGACGCGGTGATCCTGGGCGCGGCCGGCTCCTCGGACGCCGGCGCCCTCGCCGACGTCCGCGCCGCGGCCCGCCTGCTGTCCGTACGGCTGTCGCGTCCGGTCACGGCGGCCTTCGCCGCGGCCGGCACGCCCAAGCTCGGCGAGACGCTGGACCGGCTGCGCTCCGGACCCGCCCCCCGGGTGGCCGTGGCGTCCTACCTGCTCGCGCCCGGCCACTTCCAGGACCGGCTGCTGGAGTGCGGCGCGGACCTCGTCGCCGAGCCGCTGGGCGCCGACCCCGGCCTCGCCGAGCTGGTCTGGACCCGCTTCGACGAGGCCACATCGCACGCCGTGTCGCACACTGTGGCGGGCGCTGTGGCGGGCGTCGCCGCGGGCTCAGGCGCGCTGCGCGGCGGGCTCCAGGCGCAGCTCCCTGACGATCTCCTCGGCCCACTCGTCGCGTGAGGGACCGAATCCGCCGCCGGTGAACAGCTCGAAGTAGGCGTGCTGGAAGCAGGCGGCCAGCATCAGCCGGGCGCTGGCCGTGGGGTCGACACCGGCGGCGACCCGGCCGGCCCGCTGCTCGGCGGCGAGATACTCGGCCAGCGGCACGATCTCCGGCATCGGGCCGAACCGCCCGCCGCGGACGGCCTCCCGGAAGCGCACGGTGACCGTAGGGGAGCTGAAGGCGGGCAGCGCCGCCGACAGGGTCTCCACGTAGTAGTCGATCCCCGCCCGCGCGATGGGCAGGAGGTTGTCGCTCACCCGGCCCTTGCCCACGAGATGGTCGAGGTTGTGCAGGATGTGCAGCCAGACCGGCAGTCGATCCTGGAGCAGCGCGAAGTACCTGTCCACGGCGCCCGAACCGCCCACCGGCGGCAGGCGGCGGACCGTCGCGTCGTCCCCGTCTTCACGCTTCATGAACACGGCCATTTCGAGAACGCTGCGGCGCGTCTCCTGGGCTCTCTGATAAGGGTCGAGGGAGGGAGTCGCCATGGTCGCCCTAACGTGCGCGGTCACATCGGATGGGTGCAACGTGGCAGTGGCGATTCGTCGTCGCCGGCCGAGCGGTGGCCCCTTCTGGCTCATCGCGGAGTGGGGGAAGCCCCGGTCCCCGAGGGGAAAACGAAAGGACCGGATGAGCGATGATTATCCCCGGTAATCGCGGAAAAATGTAGGGCGAAACAAGATCAACAGCGAAACGGTTCCCCCTTTTCGTCGGAGTGACATCTCACCCGTCACTACCGTGCTCACCAGGGACGCCCCGCGTGACCGCCCAGCCGTCTCCTCAGCCGTCGCTGTCGTGGTCGCGGCGGCGCAGATAACGCTCGAACTCCGCCGCGATCGCGTCGCCGCTCGCCTCGGGGAGCTCCGCCGCGTCCTTGCGCTCCTCCAGCTCCCGCACGTAGTCGGCGACCTCGCTGTCCTGCGAGGCCAGCTCGTCCACGCCGTGCTCCCACGCCCGCGCCTCCTCGGGCAGGTCGCCGAGCGGCATCGGGATGTCCAGCAGGTCCTCCGTGCGGCGCAGCAGCGCGAGGGTCGCCTTCGGGTTGGGCGGCTGGGCGACATAGTGCGGCACCGAGGCCCACAGGGACACCGCCTGCATGCCGGCCGCGCCGAACGCCTGCTGGAGCACGCCCACGATGCCCGTGGGGCCCTCGTAGCGGGTCAGCTCCAGGTGGATCGACCTGGCCAGGCCGGGATCGGTGGCCGCGCCCACGATCGGCACGGGGCGGCTGTGCGGCGAGTCGTTGAGCAGTGCCCCCAGCAGGACGGCGAACTCCACGCCCAGCTCCCGGCACACCGCGACGATCTCGTCGCAGAAGGAGCGCCAGCGCATGTTGGGCTCGATGCCGCGCAGCAGCACCACGTCGCGCTCGACGCCGGGCGGACGGGCCACGGAGAGCCGCGTCGTGGGCCAGGTGATCGGGCGGGACACGCCCTCGCCCAGCTCGACGATCGGCCGCGTCACCTGGAAGTCGTAGTAGTCCTCCGGGTCGAGCGCGATCAGCGGGGTCGCCTTCCAGGCGCTCTCCAGATGGCTGAGCGCGCCGCTCGATGCCTCGCCCGCGTCGTTCCACCCCTCGAACGCGGCGATCAGCACCGGATCGACGAGCTCGGGGAGCCCTTCGAGCTCGATCACGCGCGCCGCCTCCTCTCCGCTGTTTGGGCTAAGCCTATGTGGTCGTGAGCCCTTTGGCGTCAAGCGGGCCTGAGCGGGACCGGGCGGGGGCGGACCCGCCGGGCACGGGCCCGCCACGCCGGCCGGGCGGATCAGGCCCGGCGGCGCCGTGCGGCCGGAAGGGCGGGATGGCGTGATGGGCGAGGTCCGGAGGGGCCTGTGGGGGTCCCGGTAGGATTGCGCCCATGACGAGCGGACCGTCCTTCCGAGCGGCCCTGGCCGAGCGCGTGCTCGTCGCCGACGGGGCGATGGGGACGATGCTCCAGGCCCACGAGGTCACGCTCGACGACTTCCAGGGCCACGAGGGCTGCAACGAGGTGCTCAACGTCTCGCGTCCCGACCTCGTCCGGGCCGTGCACGACGCCTACTTCGAGGTGGGCGTCGACTGCGTGGAGACCAACACCTTCGGGGCCAACCTGGCCGCCCTCGGCGAGTACGGCATCGGCGGGCGCGTGCGGGAGCTGTCCGAGGCGGGCGCCCGGCTCGCCCGCGAGCGCGCCGACCACTGGTCCGCCCCCGGCCGGCCGCGTTACGTCCTCGGCTCCATCGGCCCCGGCACCAAGCTGCCCACCCTCGGCCACCTGCCCTTCGCCACGCTGCGCGACGCTTACCAGGACAACGCGGCAGGGCTGGTCGCGGGCGGCGCCGACGCGCTGATCGTCGAGACCTGCCAGGACCTGCTCCAGGTCAAGGCCGCGGTCATCGGCGCCAGGCGGGCCGTGGACGCCGCGGGCCGCGACGTGCCGATCATCGCCCAGGTGACGATCGAGACCAACGGCGCCATGCTCCTCGGCTCGGAGATCGGCGCGGCGCTGACCGCGATCGAGCCGCTCGGCGTCGACGTGATCGGGCTCAACTGCGCCACCGGCCCCGCCGAGATGGGCGAGCATCTGCGCCACCTCGCCCGGCACTCCCGCCTCCCGCTGTCCTGCATGCCCAACGCCGGCCTGCCCCGGCTGGCCGCGGGCGGCGCGTTCTACCCGCTGACCCCGGCCCAGCTCGCCGACGCGCACGAGACCTTCGGCAGGGAGTACGGGCTCGCCCTGGTCGGCGGCTGCTGCGGCACCACCCCCGAGCACCTGCGCCAGGTCGTCCAGCGGGTCCGCGGCGCGTCCCCGGCCGCCCGCCGCCCGCGCCCGGAGGCGGGCGCCTCCTCCCTCTACCAGCACACGTCCTTCCGGCAGGACACCTCCTACCTCGCCATCGGCGAGCGCACCAACGCCAACGGCTCCAGGGCCTTCCGCGAGGCGATGCTGGCCGGCGACTGGGAAGAATGCGTCGAGACGGCCAGGGAGCAGGCCCGCGACGGCGCCCACATGCTCGACCTGTGCGTCGACTACGTCGGCCGCGACGGCGTCGCCGACATGAAGGAGCTCGCCTTCCGCTTCGCCACCGCCTCCACCCTGCCGATCGTGCTCGACTCCACCGAGCCGCCCGTGCTGGAGGCGGGCCTGGAGATGCTCGGCGGCCGGGCGGTGGTCAACTCGGTGAACTACGAGGACGGTGACGGCCCCGGCTCCCGCTTTCGGCGCGTGATGCGGCTCGTGCGAGAGCACGGCGCCGCCGTCATCGGCCTGACCATCGACGAGGAGGGCCAGGCCCGCACCGCCGAGTGGAAGGTCCGGGTCGCCACCCGGTTGATCGGGGACCTCACCCGAGACTGGGGCATGCGGGCCTGCGACATCATCATCGACTGCCTCACCTTCCCCATCGCCACCGGCCAGGAGGAGACCAGGCGGGACGGCCTGGCCACCATCGAGGCCATCAGGGAGCTCAAGCGGCGCCACCCCGAGGTGCAGACCACGCTCGGCCTGTCCAACATCTCCTTCGGCCTCAACCCCGCGGCCAGGATCGTGCTCAACAGCGTCTTCCTCCACGAGTGCGTCGACGCGGGCCTGGACTCGGCGATCGTGCACGCCTCCAAGATCCTGCCCATGGCGCGCATCCCCGCCGAGCAGCGCCAGGTCGCCCTCGACGTGGTCCACGACCGGCGGCGCGAGGGCTACGACCCGCTCCAGCGGTTCATGGAGCTCTTCGAGGGGGTGGACGCCGCCGCGCTACGCGCGAGCAAGTCCGCCGCGCTGGCGTCGCTGCCGCTGTGGGAGCGGCTCAGACGGCGCATCGTCGACGGCGAGCGCAAGGGCCTGGAGGCCGACCTCGACCTCGCCCTGGAGCGCCGGCCCGCCCTGGAGATCGTCAACGACGTGCTGCTCGGCGGCATGAAGACGGTGGGCGAGCTGTTCGGCTCCGGCGAGATGCAGCTTCCGTTCGTGCTCCAGTCGGCCGAGGTGATGAAGGCCGCCGTCGCCTACCTGGAGCCGCACATGGAGCGGGTCGAAGGCGGCGGCAAGGGCCGGATCGTGCTCGCCACCGTCAAGGGCGACGTGCACGACATCGGCAAGAACCTCGTGGACATCATCCTGTCCAACAACGGCTACGACGTCGTCAACCTCGGCATCAAGCAGCCGGTGTCGGCCATCCTGGAGGCCGCCGAGGACGAGGGCGCCGACGTCATCGGCATGTCCGGCCTGCTGGTCAAGTCGACGGTGGTCATGAAGGAGAACCTCGAGGAGATGAACTCCCGGGGCGTCTCGGGCCGTTACCCGGTGCTGCTCGGCGGCGCCGCGCTCACCCGGGCCTACGTCGAGCAGGATCTCGCCGGGATGTTCGAGGGCGACGTGCGTTACGCCCGCGACGCCTTCGAGGGGCTGCGGCTGATGGACGCGTTCATGGCCGTCAGGCGCGGCGAGGCGGGCGCCGGGCTCCCGCCGCTGCGCGAGCGCAGGGTCAGGACGGGCGCCGTCCTGCGCAGAACCCCCGCCGGGGAGCTGCCCGCCCGCTCCGATGTCGCCGCGGACAACCCGGTCCCGGTGGCGCCGTTCCTCGGCGACCGCGTGGTCAAAGGCATCCCGCTCGGCGACTACGCCGCCTACCTGGACGAACGGGCGACGTTCATGGGCCAGTGGGGGCTGAAGGCCGCGCGCGGCGGCGGCCCCTCCTACGAGGAGCTGGTGGAGACCGAGGGCCGGCCGCGGCTGCGCATGTGGTTGGACCGGCTGGTCACCGAGGGGCTGCTGGAGGCGGGCGTCGTCTACGGCTACTTCCCGTGTGTCAGCTCGGGCGACGACCTGGTCGTGCTGGACGGGTCGGGGCGCGAGCGGACCAGGTTCGGCTTTCCCCGCCAGCGCCGCGACCGGCACCTGTGCCTGTCGGACTTCTTCCGCGCCGAGGACTCGGGGGAGACCGACGTGGTCGCCTTCCAGGTGGTCACGATGGGCCGCAGGGTCGCCGAGGCCGCCGCCGAGCTGTTCGCCAAGGACGCCTACCGCGACTACCTGGAGCTGCACGGGCTGTCGGTCCAGCTCACCGAGGCGCTGGCCGAGTACTGGCACGCCAGGGTGCGCTCCGAGCTGGGCATCGGCGGCGACGAGTCGCTCGACGACATGCTCAAGGTCAACATCCGTGGGTGCCGATACTCCTTCGGCTACCCTGCCTGTCCCCGTCTGGACGACCAGGCGCAGGTCATGGAGCTCCTCGACCCGTCGCGCATCGGCGTGACGCTGTCGGAGGAGTTCCAGCTCCACCCGGAGCAGTCGACCTCCGCCCTGGTGGTCCACCATCCTGAGGCAAAATATTTCAATGTCTGATCTTTCCGGCGCCGGTCCCCGTGACGCCGTCCCCCTTCCCTCCGCCGTCTTCTTCGACATGGACGGGCTGCTCGTCGACACCGAGAAGGTGTGGTTCGAGGTCGAAGCCGAGATCATGGCCCGCCTCGGGGGCGAGTGGGGACCCGCCGACCAGGAGAACCTGGTCGGCGGTTCCATCGCCTCCACCGTCGCCTACATGCTCAGGACGGCGCCGCGCCCGGCCGACCCGGCCGAGGTGGCCGGGTGGCTGCTCGACGGTGTGATCCACAAGCTTGAGGACGGCGCCGAGCTGATGCCCGGCGCCGCCGAACTCCTCGCCGAGGTACGCGGGGCCGGCGTCGCGACGGCGCTGGTGACCTCCTCGGCGAGGAGCGTGGCCGACGTGTGCCTGAAGAGCATCGGCAGGCACCATTTCGACCACATCGTCACCGGCGACGACGTCGCCCGGCCCAAGCCCGACCCCGAGCCCTACCTCACCGCCGCCCGGCTGGCCGGGGTCGATCCGGCCGGCTGCGCGGTGCTGGAGGACTCGCCCAACGGCGTGACCGCGGCGACCGCGGCAGGCTGCCGGGTGGTCGCCGTGCCGAGCGTGCTGCCCATCCCGGCGGCGCCGGGCCGCATGGTCGTCGCCTCGCTGCGCCAGGTGGACATGACGGCGCTGCGGGGGCTGTTCGCCTGACCCCTTCCCGCCCGACCCCTTCCCGCCCGACCCCTTTCCGCCCGACCCCTTTCCGCCCGACCCCTAAGGGCCGGATTCCATCCTGGGGAGGAGGGGCGGGCGCGGCCCGGCGTGTCAGGATGGAAGCCGGGCCGAGATGAGGGGCGGGCGCTATGGGTGTCGGCGAGATGGCGTGGTTCTGGCTTCCGCTGTGCGCGGGGCTGACCGGAGTGGGGCTCGTGCTGAGCTTCCTGGCGCTGCGGCGCAGGGGCGCGGCCGCCGGGCTGCGCCTGGCCGCCTGGTCGCTGCTGCCGCTGGCGGCCTATCTGACCGACGCGCTGCCCACCCTGGTGAACATCGTCGGGGAGATCACCGGCTTCGTCGCCGGGCTGGTGTTCTCGCCCGCGGTCTGGGCCGGCGTGGCGATGGCCGGCCTTTCCGTCGTGCTCTGGGTGGTCTCCGGCGTGCTGCGCTCCCGGGCGCAGGGCAGGGCCGAGGCCGGCGGCAAGGCGGCGCCCGGCGCGGTACGGCAGGCGCCGCGCGCCCAGGGCCTGCCCGGCGCCGCCGCGAAGACGTCACCCCTGACCGCTCCCCAGGCGACCCGGGGGGCGACTCCCCAGGCGGCGGCCAAGCCCCGGCAGGCTCCGGCGAAGACCTCCGACGACGACTTCTCCGACATCGAGGCCATCCTCAAACGGCGCGGCATCAGCTGATTCGGCCCTTACGGCCCCGCTCCGTGCCGATCAGTATGGCTGACGCGCGGATCCTGTCACCAAATCGGAACAGAATCAGAACGTGTTCTAGACATATCTCCAAGATCGATACGAATGAATTTCGCATGAATCACAGTTGAGCCACAGCGCCGGTCGAACCCTGGTCATCGCAGCTCAGGCCATACATCCTGCCTCGGGGGGCCGTACAAGCGGTTTCCCGGTTCGAAGGGTGTGACCGCACCCTGGAGAAACCTGTCTGCGATCCAGGGGGCGCACAGCATGACCGCACCGCTCGACGTTTCCGGCACCTCCTCGGAGGCCCCGCCGGAGACCGTTCTTGAGGGGGCGAGTGGTAAAGCCATCGCGGGCCGCTCACTCGGGCAGATCGCATGGATGCGCCTGAAACGCGACAAAGTCGCCATGGCGGGCGCCACAGTCGTTGTCCTGCTGATCGTGATGGCCCTTCTGGCGCCGCTCATCGTTTCCTGGCTGGGGCATCCGCCGGACGAGTTCCACGAGGACCTGGTGGACCCCAACACGGGAGTCCCGGTCGGCGCGTGGGGCGGAATGAGCTCCGACTTCCTGTTCGGCCTGGAGCCGAGCAACGGCCGCGACCTGTTCAGCCGGGTCGTCTACGGCGCGCGGATCTCCCTGCTCATCGCCTTCCTGGCGACCATCCTCTCCGTGCTGATCGGCACGATCCTCGGCGTCGTCGCGGGCTACTTCCGCGGCTGGGTGGACACCCTCATCAGCCGTGCCATGGACGTCTTCCTGGCCTTCCCGCTGCTGGTCTTCGCCATCGCGCTGGTCGGCGCCATCCCCGAGTCGGCGTTCGGGCTGACCGGCGACTCGCTCCGCATCGCGCTGCTGATCTTCATCATCGGCTTCTTCAACTGGCCCTACATCGGCCGGATCATCCGCGGCCAGACCCTGTCGCTGCGGGAGCGGGAGTTCGTCGACGCGGCCCGCAGCCTGGGCGCGCGCGGCCCGTACATCATCTTCCGCGAACTGCTGCCGAACCTGATCGCGCCGGTGCTGATCTACTCGACGCTGCTGATCCCGTCGAACATCCTCTTCGAGGCGGCGCTGTCCTTCCTCGGGGTCGGCGTACGGCCGCCCACCCCCACCTGGGGTGGAATGCTCGCGGACGCGGTGCGGTACTACACGATCCCGCACTTCACGATCTTCCCCGGTATGGCGATCTTCATCACCGTACTGGCGTTCAACCTGTTCGGCGATGGACTCCGGGACGCCTTCGACCCGCGTAGTCGCTGACCCTCTGTCCACGATGAACCCCCGGCTCATATCCCAACAAAGGGGTGCGAACTAATGAGTAGAAGATCGGCAATGGCCTTAACGGCCATCGGCACCGTCATCGCCTTGGGCCTCACGGCCTGTGGCGGCGGCGGGGGCACTCCCGCGGGAACCGGTGGTGGTACCGCGGCGGCTGGGGCGAAGGACGCGTTCAACGCCTCGCTGACCTCGGTCTGGAACCCCTCCACGAAGAAGGGGGGGACCGTCAAGATGGCCAACCCCGGCACGTGGGACAGCCTTGACCCGGGAGACACCTACTACGGTTACTCCTTCAACTTCATCCGGCTGTACGGCCGGGCGCTGCTGATGTTCAAGTCGGCCCCGGGCAAGGACGGCAACACGCTGGTCCCCGACCTGGCGGAGAGCCTCGGCCAGGCCAGCGACGACAACAAGACCTGGACGTACAAGCTGCGGACGGGCGTCAAGTACGAGGACGGCACCCCGGTGACGTCCAAGGACGTCGCCTACGCGGTCTCGCGCGCCTTCGACAAGGAAGTCCTGCCGCACGGCCCGAGCTACCTCAACGAGCTGCTCAACTGGCCCAAGGACTACAAGGGCGCCTTCAAGGAGCCCGACCGCGACATCAGCTCGGCGATCGAGACGCCCGACGACCAGACCATCGTCTTCCACCTGAAGCAGCCTTTCGGCTCCTTCGACTACATCGTGCAGATGCCGATGACGATGCCGGTCCCGAAGGACAAGGACACTGGTACGAAGTACCAGGAGCACGTCATGTCCACCGGTCCGTACATGTTCGACACGAACGAGATCGGTAAGTCCTTCAGCCTCAAGCGCAACCCGAACTGGGACCCGGCCACGGACCCGAACCGGCCCGCCCTGCCGGACCGGTACGAGGTCGCGCTGAACGTCAACGCCGACGACATCGACAACCGGCTCATCTCGGGTGACCTCCAGGTCGAGGTCTCCGGCGTCGGCATGGGCCAGGCCGCGCTCACCCGCGTGCTGAACGACCCGGCGCTCAAGGAGCGGACCGACAACCCGCAGCTCCAGCGGCTGTGGTACGTCTCCATCCCGCCGGAGGTCAAGCCGTTCGACAACATCGAGTGCCGCAAGGCCGTGCAGTTCGCGGTCGACCGCACCTCGGTGCAGCGTGCCTGGGGCGGGCCCCTGGCCGGCGGTGACATCGCCACCGGCATGATCCCGCCGAGCATGGACGGCTACAAGCAGATCGCGCTGTACGACACCCCCGAGGGCAAGGGTGACGTCACCAAGGCCAAGGCGGCGCTGCAGGCCTGCGGCCAGCCGAACGGCTTCGAGACCAACATCTCCTACCGCGCCGAGCGGCCCAAGGAGAAGGCGTACGCCGAGGCGCTGCAGCAGTCCCTCGCGAAGGTCGGCATCAAGCTGACCCTCAAGCCCTTCCCGCAGGGCGACTACTTCTCCCTCTACGCCGGCAAGCCCGCCTACGTGCAGGAGAACAACATCGGCCTGGCCGTCAACGGCTGGGGTTCGGACTATCCCGAGACCTACGGCTTCATGCAGGCCATCGTGGACAGCCGGACGATCCGTGACGCCGGTAACTACAACCTGAGCGTCAAGATCCCCGAGGTCGACCAGCTGATCGACCAGATCAAGGGCGAGGCGGACGCGGCCAAGCGGACCGAGCTGTGGTCCCAGGTCGACCAGCGGGTCATGGAAGAGGCCGTGACCATGCCCGGTGTGTACGCTCGGTCGCTGCTGATGCGGGGCAAGGGCCTGACGAACGTGTTCGTCAGCGACTCCCAGCAGATGTACGACTACGTCGGCCTCGGCGTCCAGTAAAGCCGAGATTCAACAGATAGGCAGGTGAAGGCGGCGGTGGCCGTCACGGGCGAACCCCGTGGCGGCCACCTGGGCCGGGCACTGTGACCACATACATCATCAGGCGCCTGATCGGCGCGGTGATCATGCTGCTCATCGTGAGCATGGTCACGTTCGCGATCTTCTTCCTGGTGCCGAGACTCGCCGGGGCCACCCCGGAGAGCCTGGCCAGCCGTTACGCCGGCCGTACGGCGACGGCGGAGACCCAGAAGCTGATAGCCGATCGTCTGGGCTTCAACGACCCGCTCGTCGTCCAGTACGGCCGCTTCGTCAAGGGCCTGGTGGCGGGGTCGGAGTTCGACACGGGCGCGAGCATCGAACAGTGCCCGGCGCCCTGTTTCGGATATTCCTACATCACCCAGCAGCCGGTCTGGCCCGACCTGGTGGACCGGTCGAGGGTGACGCTCTCCCTGGCGGTGGGCGCGGCGGCGATCTGGGTGTTCGCCGGAGTCGCCGCCGGCGTCGTGTCGGCGCTGAGACGCGGCAGCTTCTTCGACCGGGCGGCCATGGGCATCGCCCTGGCCGGCGTCTCGCTGCCGGTCTTCTTCACCGGCATGATCTCGCTGGTCTTCTTCAGTTACAGCCTGGGCCTGACGGCGCCCGGAGGCACCTACGTCGACTTCACCGTCAATCCGGCGCAGTGGGCCTACAGCCTGATCCTGCCGTGGATCACGCTGGCGTTCCTGTTCGCCGCGGGCTACGCGCGGCTCACCCGCGCGGGCATGCTGGAGACGATGAACGAGGACTACGTCCGCACCGCGCGCGCGAAGGGCCTGCCCGAACGCACCGTCGTGGTCAAACACGGCCTGCGCGGCGCCCTGACGCCGATCGTCACCATCTTCGGCCTCGACTTCGGCCTGCTCCTGGGCGGGGCCGTGCTGACCGAGAGCACGTTCTCGCTGAACGGCCTCGGCAAGTACGCCATCGACGCGATCACCAACAACGACCTGCCCAAGGTGATGGGAGTCACCCTGCTGGCCGCGGTCTTCGTCGTCGTGGCCAACCTGATCGTGGACCTGCTGTACGCGGTCGTGGACCCGAGGGTGAGGCTTTCGTGAGCGTCGGCAACGGAGGCTCGGCGGGACACCTCGCCGTACGGGACCTGTCCATCCACTTCCCGACCGACGACGGCCTGGTCCGGGCGGTCGACGGGCTCTCCTTCACCCTGGAGCGGGGCAAGACCCTGGGCATCGTGGGCGAGTCGGGCTCGGGCAAGAGCGTGACCAGCCTCGGCATCCTCGGCCTGCACAAGGGCGGCCACGCCAGGATCTCCGGGGAGATCTGGCTGGACGGGGAGGAGCTCGTCTCGGCGTCCGCCGACGCCGTGCGCAAGCTGCGCGGCAAGAAGATGGCGATGATCTTCCAGGACCCGCTGTCGGCGATGCACCCGTACTACACCGTGGGCCACCAGATCGTGGAGGCCTACCGGATCCACAACCAGGTGAGCAAGGCGGCGGCCCGCCGGCACGCGATCGACATGCTCGGCCGGGTGGGCATCCCCGAGCCGGCCCAGCGGGTGGACAACTACCCGCACGAGTTCTCCGGCGGCATGCGGCAGCGCGCGATGATCGCCATGGCGCTCTCCTGCGACCCGGAGCTGCTGATCGCCGACGAGCCCACCACGGCGCTGGACGTGACCGTCCAGGCGCAGATCCTGGACCTCATGCGCGACCTGCAGCGCGAGTTCGACTCCGCGCTGATCATCATCACGCACGACCTCGGCGTGGTCGCCGAGCTGTCCGACGACATCCTCGTGATGTACGGCGGCAAGTGCATCGAGTACGGCACGGCCGACGACGTCTTCTACCGTCCCGAGCACCCCTACACCTGGGGCCTGCTGGGATCCATGCCCCGGCTGGACCGAGCGCCGACCGAGCGGCTGCTGCCGATCAAGGGCAGCCCGCCGTCGCTGATCAACGTCCCGCCCGGCTGCGCCTTCCACCCCCGCTGCCCCTACGAGGAGCGCACCGAGGGCAGGGCGAGCACCGAGGTGCCGGGGCTGCTGGAGACCGAGGGCGGGCATCTCGTCCGCTGTCACCTGCCGCGCGAGGAGCGGCGGGCCATCTGGGAGAACGACGTCAAACCGATGCTGGAGACCACGTGACCACGCCCAAGGACACCGCGCCGGTCAGCGACGCGCCCGGGTCCGCAGCCGCGCCGGGGGAGGGCGCGGCGCGGCAGGGTGAGCCGCTGCTGTCGGTACGGGACCTGCAGAAACACTTCCCGGTGACCAAAGGGCTGCTCCAGCGCCAGGTCGGAGCGGTCAAGGCGGTCGACGGCGTCACCTTCGACGTCTACCCCGGTGAGACGCTCGGCCTGGTCGGCGAGTCCGGCTGCGGCAAGACGACGACCGGCCGCCTGATCACCCGGCTGCTCGAACCCACGGGCGGCTCGGTGGCCTTCGAGGGCCGGGACATCACGCACATGTCGCAGGGCCATCTGCGTCCCCTGCGCAGGGACATGCAGATGATCTTCCAGGACCCCTACTCGTCGCTGAACCCCCGGCACACGGTGGGCACGATCGTGGGGGCGCCGTTCCGGATCCAGGGCATCGAGACCGAGCACGGCGTGAAGAAGGCCGTCCAGGAGATCCTCGCGCTGGTCGGCCTCAACCCGGAGCACTACAACCGCTACCCGCACGAGTTCTCCGGCGGCCAGCGGCAGCGCATCGGCATCGCGCGCACCCTCGCGCTCAAGCCGAAGCTGATCATCGCCGACGAGCCGGTGTCCGCGCTCGACGTCTCGATCCAGGCGCAGGTCGTCAACCTGCTGGAAGACCTGCAGAACGAGCTGAACCTCACCTACGTCGTCATCGCGCACGACCTGTCCGTGGTGCGGCACATCTCCGACCGGGTCGCCGTGATGTACCTCGGCAAGGTGGTGGAGATCGCCGACCGCAAGAGCCTGTACGGCGCGCCGATGCACCCGTACACCAACGCGCTGCTGTCGGCCGTGCCCATCCCCGACCCGAAGGGCCGCGCGGGACGGGATCGGATCCGGCTCACCGGCGACGTGCCCAGCCCGCTGAACCCGCCGCCCGCCTGCCGTTTCCACACCCGGTGCTGGAAGGCGCAGGAGGTGTGCAAGCAGCAGGAGCCGCCGCTGGTCGAGCTGGCCACCGGGCACAAGGTGGCCTGCCACTTCCCGGAGAACGCCCCGGCGCAGAAGGCGGACGCCGCCGTCTGACGCCCGCCCCGGCCCAGGCCGCGAGGCCGCCCGGCGACGGCCGCCGCCCGCGGGACCACGAGGTCAGCGGGCGGCGCCCCGGTCGCCCGGCGAGCGGCGGTCGGGCGTGGCGCCCGGCGTGATCAGGCCCGTCTCGTAGGCCAGCACCACGGCCTGCACCCGGTCCCGCAGCGTCAGCTTGGTCAGCACGTTGCCCACGTGCGTCTTCACCGTCGTCTCGCTCACCACGAGCTGGGCGGCGATCTCCGCGTTCGACATGCCGCGCGCGATCAGCCGCAGCACCTCCAGCTCGCGCTCGGTGAGCCGGTCCAGCCGGGCCGGCGGCGCCTGCTCGTGCGCCGGGGGCAGGTGGGCGGCGAACCTGTCCAGCAGCCGGCGGGTGACGCTCGGCGCGACGATCGCGTCCCCGGCCGCGACCACCTTGATCGCCTGCACCAGCTCCTCCGGCGGCACGTCCTTCAGCAGGAAGCCGCTCGCCCCGGCGCGCAGCGCCTCCACGATGTACTCGTCGAGGTCGAACGTGGTGAGCACCAGCACCCTGGGCACGTGCGCGCCGAACGCGGCGTCCCGCACGATCCTGCGGGTCGCCTCGATGCCGTCGACCCCCGGCATCCGGACGTCCATCAGCACCACGTCGGGCAGCAACGCCCTGGACTGCTCCTGGGCGGCCTGCCCGTCCCCGGCCTCGCCCACCACCGTCACGTCCGGCTCCGCCTCCAGGATGAGCCGGAAACCGGTACGCAGCAGAGGCTGGTCGTCCACCAGCAGCACCCTGATCGTCATGTGTCAGTCCTTGAGGGGGAAGCGGGCCTTCACCTCGAACCCGCCCCCGGGCCGCGGGCCGATCCTGAGGACTCCACCATAGAGTGCCACGCGCTCGCGGATCCCCATCAGACCGTGCCCTCTGCGCTCGCGCCCCGGCTCGGACGCCGGCTCCGGGGCGCCGGCCCCGCGCCCGTCGTCCTCTATGTGCACGGTCAGCTCGCCGGGCTCGTGGCGCAGGGTCACCCAGGCCCGCGCGGCGGGCCCCGCGTGCCGCAGCGTGTTCGTCAGCGCCTCCTGCACGAGCCGGTAGGCGGCCAGGTCGATCCCCGGCGGCAGGACGGCCCGCTCACCCTCGATCCACAACTGGGCCACCAGCCCGGCCTCGCGCATCTGGTCCACCAGGGCGGGCAGGTCGCGCACGCCCGGCTGAGGTCCGCGCTCGGCCGGGCCCGCCCGGTCCTCGGTACGCAGCACGCCGACGAGGTGCCTCATCTCCGACATCGCGGTGCGCCCGGTCTCCTCGATCGCCGACAGAGCCTCCTGCGCCCCCGCCGGGTTGCTGGTCAGGATCCGCCGCGCCGCCGCGGCCTGCACCGTCATCACGCTCACGTGGTGGGCCACGACGTCGTGCAGCTCGCGGGCGATCCGGGAACGCTCCTCGGCGCGGGCCGCGCGGGTGTCGGCCTCCCTGGCCCGCTCCAGCCGGGCCGCCCGGTCCCGCAGCTCCCCGAGGTAGGCGTGGCGCAGCCGTACGCTGCGGCCGGCGACCCAGACGGTCACCGTGACGACGGCGGTGAGCACCTGGAGGGTGAGACCGGCCACCGGCGCGCCCAGCAGCAGCGCCAGCAGGGAGGCCGGCACGTGGACGGCCAGTGCCGCCAGGCTGAGCGCGAGGCCCCGGTGCGCGGCCACCGTGTAGACCATGACGAGCAGGGCGACCCCGGCCAGCGAGGTGGTCTGGTGCAGGGCCACCAGGGCGGTGTGCGCGGCCTCGGTGACGCACAGCATCGTGAACGGCCGGCGGCGGCGCAGGGCGAGGGACAGGCAGGCCAGCGCGATCAGCGCCAGGGCGAGCGGGCTCGGCGGCCCGGGGAGCACCGTGTGGCCGGGCAGCTCGACGAACGACCACGGGAACCCGGTGAAGGCCAGCGGGACGGCGACGACGGCCAGGATCCCCGCGACGAGCGAGTCGGGGATCAGCGGGTGGCCGCGGAGCCAGGAGGCGGGGCCGCCGTGGGTGGTGCGCACGCCTTCAATGTAGGCGGTCGCCTCGGAAGGCCACCCTGCTCAAGGTGGATGCGCGCCTCCTCCTCACGGATGAGGCGCGCCGGTCACAGCTCGTCGGTGGCCGCCCTGCGCCGCCTGCCGCCCGCCGTCGTGTCACCCGGGCGCCGGGCGGGGAGCGGCGGGGGAGTGCCGCCGAACTCCGGGCAGTGCGCCTGGTGGTCGCACCAGTCGCACAGGCGGCTGCGCCTGGCCCGCCACTCGCCGGTGGTCAGGGAGCGCTCGATCGCCTGCCACAGGGCCCACACCTTGCGCTCGGTGGCCAGCAGGTCGGCCTCGTCCGGCGCGTAGCGCAGCACCTCGCCGTTGCCGAGGTACATGAGCTGGAGCAGGCGCGGCACCGCGCCGCGCAGCCGCCACAGCACCAGCGCGTAGAACTTCATCTGGAACAGCGCCTTGCCCTCGAAGTCGGGGCCGGGCGCGCTGCCGGTCTTGTAGTCCACCACGCGGACGTCGCCGGTGGGCGCGACGTCGAGCCGGTCGATGTAGCCGCGCAGCATCAGCCCGCTGTCCAGCACGGCCTCGACGTAGAGCTCGCGCTCGGCGGGCTCCAGGCGGCGCGGGTCCTCCAGCGCGAAGTAGCGCTCCAGCATCGTGCGCGCCTGGTCGAGCCAGCGGGCCTGCTCGTCGTCGTCGGCGAACATGCCCGCGTAGTCGGGCTCGGCGTCGAGCAGCCGGTGCCACTGCGGCTCCAGCAGGCCCAGCGCCGCCTGCACGGTGCGCTCGGCGGCGGGCAGGTCGTAGAGCCGCTCCAGCACCGAGTGCACGACCGTGCCGCGCACGGCGGCGGGGGCGGGCCGCTCGGGAAGCTGGTCGATCACCCGGAAGCGGTAGAGCAGGGGACAGGTCATGAAGTCGCCCGCCCGGGAGGGGGACAGCGCCCCGATGATCGCGGGCTCGGCCACCGCGCTCACCGGCCGCCGCCCGCGCCCTGCCCAGCCCGCCCGGTCCGCCGCCCGCCCTGCCCGGTTCGCTTCGCCATGCAAGGAACTGTAGGCCACCCGGCCGACACTTCGCGTGGCGCGGCGGCGGTGGGCGGGGCCGCGGGCGCGTAGCATCAAGGTCAGGAGAGCGGACGCGGCAGAAGGCGGAGCGAGGCAAGTGAGCAGCGAGAGCCCACGTCAGGATTCCCCCGGCCTGCGGATGGGCCGGCCCTTCGGCATCCCCGTCTACGTCTCGCCGACCTGGTTCATCGTCGCGGCGATCATCACGGTCACCTACAAGGACAGCGTGCAGAGCAGCCTGCCCGGCCTCGGCGAGGTGGCCAGCTACGCCGTGGCCTTCGCCTTCGCCGTGCTGCTCTACGTGTCGGTGCTGCTGCACGAGCTGGCCCACTGCGTGGTCGCCAAGGCGTACGGCCTGCCGGTCCGCAGGATCACGCTCTACCTGCTCGGCGGCGTGTCGGAGATCGAGCGCGAGCCCGACTCGCCGGGCAAGGAGTTCATGGTCGCCTTCGCGGGCCCCCTGCTGTCCCTGGGGCTCGCCGCGGCCGGGTTCCTGCTCGACGTGTTCGTCGTCCCCGACGACGGCATCCTGGGCGTGCTCACCTGGCAGCTTTGGGTGGCCAACCTGATCGTCGGCGTGTTCAACCTGCTGCCGGGCCTGCCGCTGGACGGCGGGCGGATGCTGCGCGCCGGGGTGTGGAAGGCGACCCGCGACTCCGGGGCGGGCACGATCGCCGCCGCCTGGGTGGGCAGGGGCCTCGCGGTCGTGCTGGTCATCGCGCCCTTCGCGCTGTCGCTGACCAGCGGCCAGGCGCCCGGCATGTTCTTCGTGATCTGGTCGGTGCTGCTGGCCGGGTTCATCTGGTTCGGCGCCACCCAGTCGCTGCGCACCGCGCGGGTCCGCGCCCGCATCCCGCAGGTGAACGCGCGCACCCTGGCGCGCCGCGCCATCCCGGTCACCTCCGAGGTGCCGCTCGCCGAGGCGCTGCGCCGCGCGGCGGAGGCGCAGGCGGGCGCGATCGTGGTCGTCGACCACGACGGCCGGCCGATCGCGATCGTCAACGAGGCGGCCGTGGAGGCGACCCCGGAGCAGCGCAGACCGTGGGTCACGGTGGGTTCGCTGGCCCGCACCCTGGAGCCCTCCCTGGTGCTCGGGGCGGAGCTGTCCGGCGAGGCGCTGATCGACGCGATGCGGGAGACCCCCGCGGGTGAGTACCTTCTCGTCGAGCGCGGCGGGGAGGTCTACGGCGTCCTCGTCACCGCGGACGTCAATCGCGTCTTCAGCGGGGTGTGACGCGAACCATTACCCTTCTTGAGACGTCTGATCGGTAGTGCCAGGGACACGGGCCCGGGGTGCGGGGGGAAAATCGCACCCTTTTGTCCTACTCGTTTTCCCAGCGCACCGGGACTAATGTTTTGACCAACCGCGAAGGTTGGCCATGTACCTTAGGGACTGACCATTGGCTACCCCCCAGAGACCGGCCATGACCGGTGACCTCACACCAGAGCTGCTCGGTACGCCTGAGTGGACCGACCAAATGGTGGCCGCCGCCGGCATACCCATGCACGACATCCCCTTCCTCACCGCAGGGGGCGGCATCGGCTCCTTCGTGACCCTCGACTACCTGCGCATCTACGGGGTGCCCACGTCGCAGATGCGCGTGGTCTCCAACATCGACTACCCCTGGCAGACCTACGAGTTCCTCACCCGCTGCTCGCAGATCCCCCGGCCCGAGCGCATCCGCTCGGACTCCTCCTCCCGGCCGGACAACCTGTGGGGTTTCCCCTCCTACGCGCTGGAGGAGGCGTGGAAGGAGAAGAATCCCGCCTTCCTGTGGCAGATCCTCACCGAGCCGATCCTCAACGACTACTGGACGCCGAGGGCCGGCACGGTGTTCGCCAACCTGGAGCGCGAGGCCAAGCGCATCAGCTACTGGGACATGCTGGTCAAGGGCCAGGTCCGGATGGTGCGTAAAAGGGTCGGCGGCGGCTATTTCACCGTGGTCACCCCGCCTGAGGGCGCGGCGCCCACCAAGCGCATCATCTTCCGCTCCCGTTTCGTGCACATCGCCGTCGGCTATCCCGGCCTGAAGTTCCTGCCCGATTTGCAGGAGTTTCGCCAGAAATATGGCGATTACCAGCATGTCGTGAACGCCTACGAGCCGCACGAGCAGGTCTACGAGTTCCTCAAGACCCGTCCCGGCACGGTGGTCATCCGCGGCGGCGGCATCGTCGCCTCCCGGGTGCTCCAGCGGCTGTTCGACGACCGGGAGAAGCTCAACCTGCAGACGCAGATCGTGCACATCTTCCGCACCTTCGTCTCCGGCTCCCACGGGCCGCACATCTGGATGCGCCGCAGGGGCGGCGACGGCTGGGCCTACCAGGGGTTCAACTATCCCAAGTCGGTGTGGGGCGGCCAGCTCAAGGCCGAGATGCGCAAGCTCGAAGGCCCCGCCCGCGCCCAGAAGTACAAGGACATGGGCGGCACCAACACGCCCAAGCGGCGGCGCTGGCAGGAGCAGATGCGGGCCGGGCGCAACGGCGGCTACTACCACGCAGTGCAGGGCACCGTGGAGAAGGTGGAGCCGGCCCAGGACGGCCGCCTGATCAGCCATGTGCGCAGCAAGGACGGCACGATCCGGCAGCCGGTCGCCGACTACATCATCGACTGCACCGGTCTTGAGGCCGACATCGCCGAGCACCGGGTCTTCGCCGACCTGCTGCAGTACAGCGGCGCCTACCGCAACCCGGTCGGGCGGCTGGAGGTGGAGCGGCACTTCGAGGTGAAGGGCACCAGGAACGGCGACGGCGCGCTCTACGCGTCGGGCTCGGCCACGCTCGGCGGTTACTTCCCCGGCGTGGACACCTTCCTCGGGTTGCAGATCGCGGCCCAGGAGATCGCCGACGACCTGGCGAGACGCGGCTTCTGCCGGAAGATGGGACCGCTGCGCTCGACCTCGCAGTGGTTCAAGTGGGCCTTCAACTCGACGGTGTGAGGGAGTAGCAGCCGTGGTTCCCACCCTGTTCGGACGTATCCAGACACGTCTGTTCCTCCTCGCCACCGTGGGCGTGATCATCACGCTCCTCATCGTGCCCGTGCTCCCTGGCGCCTCGGGCCCGATCGGCCCGCGCTACGTCAGCGGGTTCCTGGTGCTGGCGTCCGTCGCGATCCTGGGAGTTCTCTGGGAGTTCCTCTACCACTTCCTCATGCAGTTCCGGTGGGAGAAGGACTGGCCGACGTCGTTCGGTCTGCTCACCCTTATCCCTGAAGGTCTGCTGCTGTTCTTTTTGCTACGGTCCGGTGTGGCGAGCTTCATCGACCCGGTGCCGACGGCCGGCCAGTTCTGGACCCACTTCGTGGTGGTCTGGATCTGCGTCTGGCTGACGGCCAACGGACCGATGCGGGTGCCGTTCATCAGGTGGCGTTTCCGGGGAGGGAGAGTTCTGTGACCGACCAGGGCTTCGGAGTGGTGCGTCCGCTTCCGGGCAACGGGCTGGTCGCCCATGTGGGTGGCCTGCTCCTGGTATGCGACGCGGCCGAGGCCGTCGTGTCGGAGCTGCTGGCGGCGGTCAGGGAGACCGCGGCGGCGGGCGGTGACGGCAGGGTCCTGGCCCGCCGTACCGCCCAGGTGCTCGCCCGCGGGATGACGGCGGAGCCCGCGTCGTGCGCGATCGCCGGGCCCACCGGGGGAGGGGTCGCCGTGCTCGTCAGCGGCGAGGCGTCCGCCACGGTCACGGCCTCCGGCGGGGAGGTGAGCCTCGCCGGCCGCGACGCGCTCACCTGGACCGACCGGCTCGTGCCCGGCCCCGTCGACCGCGTCGAGCTGCGCCTGCCCGGCGCCGGCCAGGTGCACCCGCAGGTCAGGCTCGACGGCGGCGTGGTCGTCGGCGGCGGCGTGATCTGCGACCTCTCCGAAGCCGGCGACTCCGGGATGGCCCCCGCCGAGCGGGCCGCGCACGTCCCGGACGCCATGTCCGAAGCCCTGCCGGGCTCGATGTCCGGCTCCACCCCCGGCTCCACCCCGGGCTCCGGGTCCGGCCAGGCGGCCGGGCCCGCGCCGGAGCCCGCCCCCGACCGCCTGGCCGGCGCGGTGCACGGGCAGGCGCCGGAGCCCGAGCGGGCCAGGCAGGCGTCCCCGCCGGTGTCCCCATCGGTGTCCCCATCGGTGTCTCCATCGGTGTCCCCGCCGCCGTACCCGCTGGGCCCCGACCACGCGTCCCCGCCGCAGCCCGGACCCGGGTACGGCCCGCCGCCGTCGGACCCCTTCCCCGTGGCGCCCCCGGTCACCGGCGAGCTGCTGCCGCCGCAGGGACACGCCGAGCCCGCGCACGTGCCCGACGCCGAGCAGGCGCCCAACGGAGCGCCGGAGAACTTCGAGTCCTACCTGCTGCTGCCCGACCAGGCGGAGGAGCCGGAGCCCGAGGCGCCCGCCGAGGCCGCCGAGCCCGAGGCGCGGCCCCTCGTCTACGGCGTCGACTGCAAGAACGACCACTTCAACGACCCGCGCGTGCCGTTCTGCGCCGTCTGCGGCATCGCCCTCGTCCAGCGCACGCTGGTGCCGTACAAGGGCCCCCGGCCGCCGCTCGGCGTCCTGCTGCTCGACGACGGCATGACCCTGCGCCTGGACACCGACTACCTGCTCGGGCGCGACCCGGAGCGGGCCGCCGAGGTCGCCTCCGGCTCCGCCAGACCGGCCAAGGTCACCAGCCCCGACGGCTCGGTCTCCCGCCGCCACCTCCGGGTGGCCCTGGACGGCTGGGACGTCAACCTCGTCGACCTCGGCTCGGTGAACGGCACGCAGATCCAGCCGCCCGGCGACCCGAACTTCTACGACATCCCGCCGAACGAGCCGGTTTCCATCGCCCCCGGCACCACGGTCCGGATCGGCGTGTCCCGCACCATGCGCTACGAGTCCCACCGCAACCGCTGACCCGCGGCACCCGAACGCCCTCGGCCGACCATGGCCGAGGGCGTTTCCATGCGGCGGACCGGCTCAGGCGGGGGAGGGCTGCAGGGCGGCGACGGCGGCGGTCCAGTCCACCGGGTCGGCGTCCTGCTCCGGGCGGACCAGCAGGTGGGCGTCGCCGTGGGCGGCGCCCGGGGCGTCCAGCGCCACCACCGCCGCGCCGTACGGCGGCTCGGCGGCGGCCGTGGCCTCGACGCCCAGCCGGGCCAGCCGCTGGGCGAGGCCGGCGGCGGCCTTGCCGCCCACCACGACCAGCGGGCGCCGCTCGGTGAGGGCGAGGGTCAGCGCCACGTGCGCGGGCGCGTCCGCCGAGCCGTGCCGGACCGCGATCGGCGTGTCCGCCCCGGGCAGCAGCGGCCCCGGAACGCCCGTGGCCTCCGCGGACGCGGCCTCCACCTGGGCCGCCGTCCCGAAGGCGCCGGGCAGCACGGTGACGACCCGGCCTACGGCGTCGGCCCTGATGGTCTCGTAGCCGGGCGCGTCCGCCGGGAGCAGCAGCAGGTCGGGCTGGGCGGAGGCGACCAGCGTGGGCATCTCGGCGGCGGTGTCGGAGGAGAACCGGCTCACCACGCGCACCTCGGCGCCGGTGGCCCTGGCCAGGGCGGCGAGGTGCTCCAGATCCTGCATGCTCTCCGCCATCTCGGCGAGCTCGAAGGACAGGCCGGTGCCGACCTCCAGCCGCCCGGCCGGGTAGGCGTGCAGATGACCGATGATCACCTCGGCCGGGGCCTTCGCCCTGGCCAGGCCGGCGGCGAGGTCGACGATGGGCGTGCCCTCGCTGGGCTGGGCGGGCACCACGGTCAGCACCCGGTGCGCGGCGGTGACGCCGAGCGCCGCGCGCTCGGCCTCGGCGATCTCGCGGGCCACCCGCCGGTCGGGGTAGACGCGCCGCAGCAGCGGCCCGGTCATCGCGGTGGTCACCAGCGCCATCACCACCATGAGGGAGTAGAGCTCCTCGTCGAGCACCCCGCGTTGCAGCCCGACCGTGAGGATCACGATCTCGGTCAGGCCGCGCGTGTTGAGCAGGGTGGCGAGCGCCCAGGACTGCCGGTTGGGCAGCCGCTGCGTCCGCGCCGCCGCGTAGGAGCCGATGAGCTTGCCGCCGATGGCCACCGCGAGGATCGCGGCCAGCGTGCCGACACTGGAGACGTCGAGCTCGCGCAGGTTGACGTTGAGCCCGGCGACGACGAAGAACATCGGCAGCAGCAGGAGCACGGCGAGGTGCTCCAGCCGCTCCAGGATCTCGTGGTTGAGCCGCTCGGCCGCCTCCCGCGGCATCATCGCCCCGAAGAGGAACGCCCCGAAGATGAAGTGCACGTGCATCCACTCGGTGAGCCACGAGGACGCGAGGAGGCCGATCAGCACGATCGACAGCAGGCCGGGGGTCAGCCGCCCCGCCCGCTCGAACGCCGGCACCAGCCGGGCCAGCAGCGGCCGCACCACGAAGAACATCACCAGCGCGTACGGCACCGCGAGCAGCACCATCCACTGGCCCTCGGCCTCGCCGGCGCCCGCGATGGCCACCACCACGGCCAGCACGGTCCAGGCGAGCACGTCGATGACCGCGGCGGAGGCGAGCGACAGGCCGCCGAGCGTGGTGCGGTGCATCCCCCGGTCGGTGAGGATCCTGGCCAGCACGGGGAAGGCGGTCGCGGCCATCGCCGCGCCCATGAACAGCACGAACGGCAGCGTGCGCCCGTTCGCGTGGTCCTCGGCCAGGGCGAGCGCCAGGACCAGCCCGAGCACGAACGGCAGCAACGTGGACCCCGCCGCCACCGTCGCGGCCAGCCGGCCCTTGCCGCGGACCAGTTTCTGGTCGAGTTCCAGGCCGACCACGAACATGAAGAGCACCAGGCCGACATTGGCCAGCGCCTGAAGCGGCGGGCGCATATCGGGGCCGAAAAGCTCATCCCCCAGCCAGGGTCCCAAAAGGGTGGGGCCGAGTATGATGCCGGCCACGATCTCGCCGATGACCGGCGGCTGGCCCAGCCTCTTCGCGAGCGCGCCGAAAAGTCTCGCGGCCGTGAGCACGATGACGAGATCGAGCAGCAACACGTCGACTTTGAGCATCGCTACACTTCCCGTAAAGGCAAAGAATTCCCCAAGAATGACCATGGTGACGTTACCGTGTGGGGGACGCCCGCCGCGACAGAACAACGGATGCGGGCAGGGGAGGGAGGCGTCAGTGGAAGGAATCGCCGACTACGAGTTCGTCCGCTCGCTGGGGGCGGGCAACCACGGGGAGTTCTTCCTGGCCAAGCGGCCGGGCCGGTTGCCGGTGGACGCGGAGTACGTCGCGGTCAAGGTGGTGGGGGGGACCGGGCAGGAGGCGTTCCGGCGGGCGACGAGGGAGCTCAAGGCGTTCGCGGCCGTGCGCTCGCCCTTCCTCGTCACGCTGTACGACGCCGGTCAGCAGGCGGGGGTGTTCTACTACTCGATGGAGTACCTCCCCGACGGGTCGCTGGCCAGGCCGTCGGAGCCGCCGTCGCGCGAGGTCGCGGTCCGCGCGATCGCCTGCGCGGCCAGGGCGGCGCAGGCGCTGCACGACGCGGGCATCGTGCACCGCGACATCACGCCGGGCAACGTGCTGCTCGCCGGGGAGGGCGGGAAGCTGTCCGACCTCGGGCTGTCCCAGGTGCTGACGCCGGGGGCGACCGTGACCGGGATGGGGGGCATCGGCTCGGTCGAGTTCACCGACCCCGCGCTGCTCCAGGGCGACAAGCCCACCGCCGCGGGCGACGTGTGGTCGCTCGGCGCCACGCTGCACTGGTCGGTCACCGGCACCGGCCTGTACGGCGAGCTGCCCACCCACGACACGCTGCTGACCCTGCGCAAGGTCTACAGCACCCCGCCGATGGTGAACCCCGACCTCGACCCCGAGGTCGCCGAGGTGGTGCACGCCTGCATCGGCGACCTGGCCAAGCGGCCCACCGCCGCGAACCTCGCCGACCGCCTCCAGGCCATGGTGCCCTGAGGCCCCGCCCCTGCCTGCTGAACCCGTCTGCTGAACCTGCCTGCTGAACCCGTCTGCTGAGCCTGTCTGCTGAGTCGGGGCCACCCAGCCGGTCGCGGCGTCGCGACCGGCGCGGGGCGGCGCTCAGGCGCCGGGGCGCAGGCGGTTCAGCTCGGCGTCGAGCAGCCGCTCCAGCCGGTCCGCGCCGGCCCGGTCCGGATACAGCAGCCGGTGCACGCTCAGCCCGTCGACCAGCGCGAGCAGCCGCTCGGTGACGTCGTCGAGGTCGTCCCCGGTGGCGATCTCCCCGCTGCTCGCGGCGGCCCCGAGCAGGCTCCGCACGAGGTGGCGCAGCTCCGCCGCCTCCTGCCGCTGCACCGCGAGCAGGGCGGGACTGCTCAGGCTGCGGCTCCAGAACCCCATCTCCAGGCCGGTCTCCGCGGCCCGCTCCTCGTCGAGCGGCAGGTTGTCCAGGAGCAGCTCGCGCAGGGCGGCCAGCCCGGTACGCCCGGCCAGCTTGCGGCGCAGCCGGTGCACGATCCGCCGGTGCGACGAGCGCAACGCGGAGAGCAGGATGTCGTCCTTGTCGGCGAAGTAGTGCGCCAGCACGCCGTTGGAGTATCCCGCCTCCCTGGCGATCGCCCTGGTGGTGGCCGCCTCCAGTCCGTCGCGCAGGATGATCCGGCGGGCGGCGTCGACGACCTCCTCGCGGCGTTCGTCATGGTTCACGTTCTTCGGCATCGGTTCCCCCGTGGCCGTTGACTTGGTAATCGGGCGCCCGTCTATTATCCCATCAACGTCCGCGCGGGACGCCTCAGGGCCGTGCGGAAGCCGTACGGGGCCGCCCTGGGCCCGTGCGAGCCGTACCGGGGCCGCGCCGGTCCCGTGCGGGAGGCAAGCGGAGGGAGCGCCATGGCCGTCGTCACCCTCGGGGTGCACATCGTCGACGTCCTCGCCCGGCCGGTGGAGTCGATCCCCGCCGGTCAGGACACTCACCTGGTCGAACAGGTCCGGATCACCGCCGCGGGCGCCGCGGCCGGCACCGCGGTCGCGCTGGCCAGGCTCGGCGTGCCGGTCGCCTCGCTCGGCGCCGTCGGCGGCGACGAACTCGGCGACTTCCTCCTCATGATCATGGAACGGCGCGGCGTGGACGTCTCGGGCGTCGTACGCAAACCCGGCGAGCAGACCGCTGCCTCCATCCTCCCCATCAGGCCGGACGGCGGCCGCCCGTCCTTCCACGCGCCCGGCGCCAACCTCGGGCTGAGCCTCGCCGACCTCGACCCGGGACGGGTCGCCGCCGCACGGGTGCTGCACCTCGGCGGCATGGACGCGACCTTCGGGCTGTACGACCCGGACTTCTTCGCGCTGCTGGGCAGGGCGCGGGAGAACGGCGCCGTCGTCACCATGGACCTGCTGTCCAACATGCCGGACCTGGTGCGCGCGGCGAGGGACTTCCTCCCCTACGTCGACTATCTGCTGCCCAACGAGGAGCAGGCGCTCATGATGACCGGCGCCGGCGACGCGGAGACGGCCGCCGCCGAGCTGCTCGCCGCCGGCCCGTCGGGGGTGCTGGTCACCCAGGGCGCCGCGGGGAGCCTCGTGGTGACGGGCGGGGGCGCCGTCCGGGTGCCCGCCCTCGACGTGCCGGTGGTGGACACCACCGGTTGCGGCGACGCCTACTGCGCCGGGTTCATCGCCGGCCTGCTCGCCGGACGGGATCCGGTGAGCGCCGCGGAGACCGGCACGGCGGTGGCGGCCCGCGTCGCGCAGGGGCTCGGCTCCGACGCCGGGCTCGACGACCTCACCCTGGAAGGGATCTGACATGACCGACGCCGAGCTTCGCGAACGAGCCGCCAAGGTCATCCCCGGCGGGATGTACGGGCACCTCAACGCCGCCATCTTCGGCCCCGGATTCCCGCAGTTCTTCGTCCGCGGCGACGGCTGCCGCCAGTGGGACGCCGACGGCAGGGAGTACGTCGACCTGATGTGCAGCTGGGGGCCGGTCATCCTGGGCCACCGCCACCCCCGGGTGGAGGCGGCCGCCGCGGCCCAGCACGCGTCGGGAGACTGCCTCAACGGCCCGGGACCGGTCATGGTCGAGCTCGCCGAGCTCCTGGTGGACCTGATCCCCTCGGCCGACTGGGCGATGTTCTCCAAGAACGGCACCGACGCCACCACCCAGGCGCTCATGGTGGCCCGCGCCGCCACGGGACGCGCCAAGGTGCTCGTCGCGCACGGCGCCTACCACGGCGCCGACCCCTGGTGCACGCCCAGCCTCGCCGGCACCACCCCCAGCGACCGGGCCGACATCGTCGAGTACCCCTACAACGACCTGGCGGGCCTCCAGGCCGCCGCCGCGACCGTGGACGGCGACGTGGCGGCCGTCATCGCCACCCCCTTCAAACACGACTCCTTCGAAGACCAGGAGCTCGTCGACGCGTCCTTCGCCCGCGGGGCGCGCGAACTGGCCGACCGGATCGGGGCCGCGCTGGTCATCGACGACGTGCGGGCCGGCTTCCGGCTGGACCTGCGGGGCAGCTGGGAGTCGCTCGGGGTGCGGCCGGACCTCACCGCCTGGAGCAAGGCGATGGCCAACGGCTACCCGATCGCCGCGGTGACCGGCACCGACGCGCTGCGCTCCGCCGCCCAGACGCTCTACTCGACCGGCTCCTTCTGGTTCTCCGCCGTCGCCATGGCCGCCGCCAAGGCCACGATCGAGACCCTCCGCGAGATCGACGGCCCCGCCGTGATGGAGCGCTCCGGCGCCCGCCTGCGTGCCGGGCTCGCCGCCCAGGCCGCCGCCCACGGTTTCACCGTCAACCAGACCGGTCCGGTGCAGATCCCCTGGCTGTCCTTCGAGGGCGACGCCACCCTGGAGAAGGCGATGTACTGGTCCGCCGCCTGCCTGGAGGAGGGCGTCTACCTGCATCCCTGGCACAACTGGTTCCTCTCGGCCGCCCACACCGACGCCGACATCGACCGCGCCCTCCAGGCCACCGACACCGCCTTCGCCCGCCTGCGCACCAAGTTCGGCACCGACTGACCCCCGCCCCGCCTGCCGCCCTCCGCCGCCTGCCCGCGACGGCGGGGGAGGGCCACGGCGTCTCGGACCGCGACGGTGGCGACCTTCGCCGGGTGTCGTGATGGCGGCGTCCCCCGGCCGTCCTGTGGTGGCAGGGGGGACGGTGCTGTCCTCCGCCGCCGGGCGTGACGGCGGGAGGGGCGTGGTCCGCCCGGTGGTGACGGCGGGAGGGGCGAGGGCTGGGCTGCCTGGCGGTGACGGCGGGAGGGGCGAGGGCTGGGCTGCCTGGCGGTGACGGCGGGAGCGGCGAGGGCTGGGCTGCTCGGCGGTGACGGCCGGTTCAAGGCTGTCGGGGCCAGGGGGGCGTGCCGTTCGCGGGCGGTGTGTGGGGGCCGGTGCCGAGGACGCGGGCGAGTTCGGCGCGGGAGCCGATGCCGAGCTTGGTGAAGATGTTGCTCAGATGGTTGTCCACGGTACGGACCGAGAGGCTGAGCCGCCGGGCGATGGCCGCGCTCGTCATCTCGACGGCCAACTGGGAGATCTCCCGCTCACGGCGGGTCAGCCCCGGGGCCCGCAGATCGGCCAGGGCCGGGGTCCTGGCGCCGTCCGCGCGTTCGGACAGCGCCCACGCGCGGGCCGAGGCCGTCCGCGCGGCGGTGGCCCGGCCGGCGCCCAGGTAGGCCCTCGCGGCCTGCGCGGCTGCGTCCGCGGCGGCGAGCGGCTGCCCGAGGGCCTCCAGGTCGCGCGAGACCGCCTCGAGGTCCCGCCCCGACCGCTGTACCGCCGCCCGCGCGTGCGCCGCGCAGACGGGCGCCAGGCGGCCGTCGTGGGCCTTGGCGATCTCCGCCAGCCGCTCGGCCGCCCACGAACCCGCGCCCAGCCGTACGGCGTCGTGCAGGGCGAGCATCTCCAGCCCGAGCAGCCCGAGGCGGCGCGCCTCCGAGCAGGACGCCCGGGACAGCTCCATCGCCCGCGGGGTGTCGCCGCAGGCGGCGGCCAGCCACGGCCGCGCCAGGCCGGCCCAGCAGGCCAGGACCGTCGTCCCGGGCAGCGTCAGCAGCGCGGCGTGGTCCAGCGACCGGCGCGCCCCCTCCAGGTCGCCCGCCAGCACCTGGGCGTGCGCCAGCTCGCCGTACGCCGGCGGCCCCAGCGCCGCGGCCTCGCCCCGCGCGTGTCCCGCTGCCTCCCGGCCCCGGCGCACCGCCTCGCCGACCCGCCCGGACAGCCTGGCCACCAGCGCGGCCAGCGCGCAGGACGCCATCTCGTCCAGATGCCACAACGGCTCCTCCACCGCCGCCCGCACCCGCGCCGCCGCCGCCCGCCCCGCCCGCCCCAGGTCACCGGCGAAGACGCAGGCGAAGGTCGTCCCCAGCCGGATCGCGGGCATGATCGCGGGCTGCACGTCCTGGATCTCCTCCCCCCAGGACGACCCCTCGGCCAGCAGCGGAAACCCGATCTCCACCGCGGCGGCACACCGCCCCGCATGCCCGTCCGCCAGCACCCGGACCGCCCGCGCCCTGGCCACCCCCCGCCCCGACACCCCGCCAGGCACCGGCCCGCGCGGCGACCCGGCCCAACCCGAAGGGACCGGCGTCCCGTCGGCCGCCACCCGGGGAGGGGCGGCCGGTACCTCGCTCCGCGCTCCAGCAGGGCCAGGCGCAGAAGCCGGGGCGGAGGACGCCTCCATCAGGGACGCCGCAAGGGCGGGGGCTCTCCCGGTCCGGTGTTCCCCGGGGGGTGCCTCGGTCAAGGGCTCCCTGCGGGTGGAAGACGGCTCGGCCGAGGGGCCTGAGGTGGGGGATGCCTCGGTCAAGGGCTTTGTGGGGGTGGGGGGTGTCCCGGTCTGGGGCTTTGTGCGGGTGCGGGGTGTGTCGAGTGTGGGGGGTGGGGTGGTGGGGGTGAGGGCTTCGGTGGCGAGGGTGGAGGCTTGGGCGGGGCCGGTGGTCCAGAAGGACTGGCTTGCCCGGTAGGCGAGGATCTCCTGGCGGGCGGCGGGGTCGTGGAGCGTCGTCAGGGTCTCCTCGGCCAGTCGGATGGCTTCGTCGTGGTGGCCGAGGCCCCAGTCGAGGTTGTGGGCGCGGGAGATGGCGAGCAGGGCCCGTCCGGCGTCGTCGCGGGGCGGGCGGGCGATCGACGCGAGCACGGATTCCGCCTCCTGCGGCTCGCCCGCGTAGCCGAGCATCGCGGCGAGGAGCAGTCCCGCGGCCGGTCCGCCGCCGGTGGCGACGGCGGCCCTGCCGAGGCGCTCGGCCACGGCGTGGTCGTGCGCGGCCCAGGCCAGCCGCGCGGCCTCCAGCAGCGTCGCCGGCTCCTGCGCGATCCCGCCCTCCAGCCGCCACAACACCAGCCGGTACGGCCCCACCAGAGGGCCCGCCCCCGCTCCACCGGCACCAACGCCCCCGGCCCCCGCGCTATCCGCGACTCCGGTACCGGCTCCCGCACCGGCGGCACAGCTCCCGCTTCCCACTCCGGCCGTTCCGGTACCGGTTCCGGCGTCGGCGGCCCAGGTCCCGGTGCCGGCCGTTCCGCTACCGGGGCCGGTGCCGACGACCCGGGGCTCGCTTCCTGCACTGGTGGTTCCCGTACCGGTTCCGGCGGCGGTGGAGCAGGTCCCCGCTCCGGTACCGGCGGCACCGGTACCGGCACCACCGGCACCGGCGCTGGTGGCCGTGGTCGGGGTGGTGGGGGCGGTGGCTTCGGCGAGTTCGCGGTGGCGGCGGGCGGCGCGGGTGGCGGGGCAGCCGGTGCGGACGGCCTCGCCGTACAGGGGGTGGGCCAGGGTGGCGCGCTGGTCGCCGGGCTCGCCGCGGACCCGGATCAGCCGCCGGGTCTCGGCCTCCTCCACGGCCTCCCGCGGGCAGAGCCGCAGCAGCACCGCCAGGCCGAGCGGCTCGCCGAACGCGGTCAGCTCCAGCACCCTGGCGGTCGCCTCGCCGAGCCCGCCGAGGCGCAGCCCGATCAGCTCGGCCAGCCGGGGCGACATCGGCAGGCCGCCGCGGAGCCGCCACCCCGACCGCTCCGGCCGGAACGCCCCCTGCCGCAGCCCGGCCAAGACCAGCTCGCGCAGGAACAGCATGCTGCCGTCGGCGGCGCGCCACAGCCTGGCGGCGGTCTCCGGCTCGACCGGGCCGCCGAGGACGTCCGCCAGCAGCTCGTGAGCGCGCTCCGGCGGCAGCGGCGCGAGGTCCAGCCGGGTGACCAGGCCCTCCTTCCACAGCGCCGTCACCGGGTCGGGCACGGGCCCGGGGGTGCGGACGGTCGCCACCAGGACGGCCCTGGACCGGAAGAGCAGATTGTGCACGACCGCCGCCGAAGAGGGGTCCAGCAAGTGGGCGTCGTCGACGTCGAGGACGGGACGCAGGCCGCCCGCCCGCGCGGCGACGGCGTCGGCCGCCCGGCGCAGCGGGTTGCCGGTGGGCGGCAGGTCGGCGGGCAGCAGGTGGGCCAGCGCGCCGTACGGGATGGCGGAGGCCGCCCGGGTCGCACGCACGGTGACGACGTGGAACCGCCGGGGGCTCAGCCCGGCGACCGCCTCCGCCGCCAGCCTGCTCTTGCCGATCCCGGCGGGTCCGGCCACCATGACCCCGCCACGCCGGCCGGACCCGATGATCCCGGCGATCCGCTCGCGATCTTCCTCCCGTCCAACGAACGGCCAAAGCGTTGCCATGTCGTTATCATATGAACACGGAGTGTAGTCACGGAAGGTCCGGGCGGCGCGTCTCCCGGGTCAACGGGCGGTCACGGGCGCAGGTGGACCCACTGGAGGTCGTCCTTGCGGACACCGCCCGGCCCGGGGAGGAAGTCGCGCAGCAGCGCCTCCCGGGCGAATCCGGTGCGCTCCAGCACCCGGTGGGAGGCGGCGTTGCCGGGGTCGGTGCCGGCGATGACCCTGGCCAGTTCCGTGTGCTCGAAGGTCCACCGGATCAGCAGGTTCACCGCCCGGGTGGCGAAACCCCTGCCGCGGAAGGCGGCGAGCAGCGAGTAGCCCAGCATGGCCTGACCCAGCCCGGGCAGCACCTGGGCGAGCTGGATGTGGCCGGCGAACTCGCCGGTCCCGGCGTCGAGGACGGCCATCTCGGCCCTCTCGCCCGCCAGCCACCACATGCCGGTCTTGCGGCAGCGCGCCACCAGGTCGTCGAACGGCGGCGCCTCCGGCGGCACGTGGTACTTCTGCACGTCGGGGTCGGACAGCATCTCGTGGAAGCCGGTGGCGTCGGCCACGGTGATGGGCGTCAGCCGTACGACGCCGTCGGTGAGCGAGCCGCCGGGCAGGAAGGGCAGGTAGGGCCGGATCGGATGGCCGGCGTCGCCGGACAGCCTGGCGAAGGCCGCCATGTCGTGCCGAAGGCCGTCGCGGCGCGGCTCCCAGCCGCGGCGCACGCCCTCGCGCTGGAACCCGGCCGCGTGCGCGACCCGCTGGCTCGCCACGTTCTCGATGTCGGCGAGCAGCTCCATGCGGGCCGCGCCGTGCTCGAACGCCCACTCGGTGAGGGCGCGGGCGGCCGCGGAGGCCACGCCCCTGCCACGCGCCCAGGGCGCCACCAGGTAGCCGATCGAGTAGGTGCCCTGGCCGTCGACCGGCTTGAGCCCGGCGCCGCCCAGCCACTCGTCGGTCTCCGGGTCGGCGACGGCGAACTGCGCGCCGCCGAGGTCCCAGGACTGCGCGGCCGTCTTGACGAAGGCCAGCGCGTCGTCCCGGACGTACGGCACGGGGGCGCCGGCGATGAAACGGGTGATGAGCGGGTCGGTGAACGCACGGGTGATCGCGTCGGCGTCATCCTCGCGCGGCAGGCGGAGCCGGACCGGCCCGGTGGAAATGACCTCTGGGGTGAACACTCCCCATTGCTACCAGGATGGCCCGGTGTGCGCGAATCATTTCCGCGCCCGAACGCCACTAACCTGTCGGCATGGGTTTTCGCAGGCACGGGCCCTTCCAGCCCGGAGATCAGGTTCAGCTCACCGACCCCAAGGACAAGCGGCACACGGTGACGCTGCGTGAGGGCGGAGTGTTCCACACGCACAAGGGGTCCATCCCGCACGACGACCTGATCGGCCGCCCCGAGGGGTCCGTGGTGCGCTCTTCGGGCGGCACCGCCTACCTCGCCTTCCGCCACCTGCTGAAGGACTACGCCGTGTCGATGCCGCGCGGGGCCGCGGTCGTCTATCCCAAGGACGCCGCGATGATCGTCGGGATGGCCGACGTCTTCCCCGGCGCCCGCGTGGTGGAGGCCGGCGTGGGGTCCGGCGCGCTGACCTGTTACCTGCTGCGGGCGGTGGGCGAGAGCGGCCGGGTCACCTCCTACGAGCGCCGTGAGGACTTCGCCGAGGTCGCGAAGAAGAACGTGGAGAAGTTCTACGGCGGCCCGATGGACCAGTGGCGCCTGGTGGTGGGCGACTTCGTCGCCGCGCTCGACGAGGCGGACGTGGACCGGGTGCTGCTGGACATGCTGGCCCCCTGGGAGTGCGTCGACGCCGCGGCGAAGGCGCTGACCCCCGGCGGCGTGATCTGCTGTTACGTCGCCACGACCACCCAGCTGTCGCGTACTGTCGAAACCCTCAGGGATCACGGGAGTTTCACCGAGCCTCATTCGTGGGAGACCCTGATCCGCGACTGGCATGTCGAAGGGCTCGCGGTTCGCCCCGACCACCGGATGGTCGGGCACACCGGGTTCGTCGTCACCGCCCGTCGCATGGCGGACGGGGTGACGCCACCTCCCCGCCGTAGACGTCCGGCGAAGGGGTCTTATGGCGAGGAATCCAGCACTCCGTGAAGGTGACGATTCAGCCACAACGGTGAAACAGCCTCGACACGGGAACAGACCGGCGTGTTCATATGCTGCCAGTACTAAACGCACTATTGGGGATTAATCGCCGAACACCGGTTGTAACTAGACGAACACTGCCCGGCCAGGTTACGGATAGCCCCGAGATAGGTAGGGTCATTAGTAGTCGCTCTTGACTGGGAAGGAGGTGACGGGGCGTGGCAGCTCGCGATGACGCTGAGGCTCGAGCCGCGCAGCGCGAACGGGAGGTCGCCGATCTCACAACACAGGTCTCCTTCCTCCAGGAGGAGATCACCGCGCTGCGTCGGAAGGTGGCGGAGTCTCCCCGTCAGGCCAGGGTCCTGGAAGAGCGTCTCCATGAGGCACAGGCGAACCTGACGGCGGTGACCGGCCAGAATGAACGCCTTGTGGCCACTCTCAAGGAGGCCAGGGACCAGATTGTCGCCCTGAAGGAGGAGGTCGACCGGCTGGCGCAACCGCCGTCCGGCTTCGGCGTCTTCCTTGAGGCACGAGACGACGGCACGGTGGAGGTCTTCACCGGCGGCCGTAAACTGCGCGTCAACGTCAGCCCTGCGGTCGATCTGGAGTCCCTCAAGCGTGGCCAGGAGGTCATGCTCAACGAGGCTCTCAACGTCGTCGAGGCGCTCGGCTACGAGACCGTGGGCGAGATCGTGATGCTCAAAGAACTGCTGGAGGACGGCCAGCGGGCACTGGTGATCTCGCACGCGGACGAGGAGCGGGTGGTCCGGCTGGCCGACTCGCTGCTCGACCAGCCGGTCCGTGCCGGCGACTCGCTGCTGATGGAGCCACGTTCGGGCTACGTGTACGAGCGCATTCCCAAGTCCGAGGTCGAAGAGCTGGTGCTCGAAGAGGTCCCGGACATCTCCTACCAGGAAATCGGTGGTCTCTCCCGGCAGATCGAGCAGATCAGGGACGCCATCGAGCTCCCCTACCTGCACGCCGACCTGTTCCGGGAGCACGAGCTGCGCCCGCCGAAGGGCGTGCTGCTCTACGGCCCGCCCGGGTGCGGCAAGACGCTCATCGCCAAGGCCGTCGCCAACTCCCTGGCCAAGCAGGTCGCGGAGAAGACCGGCCAGTCCGGCAAGAGCTTCTTCCTCAACATCAAGGGCCCGGAGCTTCTCAACAAGTACGTCGGCGAGACCGAGCGGCACATCCGCCTGGTCTTCCAGCGGGCCAGGGAGAAGGCCTCCGAGGGCACCCCGGTGATCGTGTTCTTCGACGAGATGGACTCGATCTTCCGGACCCGTGGCTCGGGCGTCTCCTCCGACGTCGAGAACACGATCGTCCCCCAGCTCCTCTCCGAGATCGACGGCGTCGAGGGCCTGGAGAACGTCATCGTCATCGGCGCCTCCAACCGCGAGGACATGATCGACCCGGCGATCCTGCGGCCCGGCCGGCTGGACGTCAAGATCAAGATCGAGCGGCCAGACGCCGAGGCGGCCAAGGACATCTTCTCGAAGTACATCACCTCCACCCTCCCCCTGGGCCAGGACGACCTGACCGAGCACGGCTCCTCGCGCGAGGCCACCGTCCAGGCGATGATCCAGCGGGTCGTCGAGCGGATGTACACCGAGAGCGAGGAGAACCGCTTCCTCGAGGTGACCTACGCCAACGGTGACAAGGAAGTCCTCTACTTCAAGGACTTCAACTCCGGCGCCATGATCCAGAACATCGTGGACCGCGGCAAGAAGATGGCGATCAAGGAGTTCCTGGAGACCGGCCGCAAGGGCCTGCGGGTGGCACACCTGCTCGCGGCCTGCGTGGACGAGTTCTCCGAGAACGAAGACCTGCCCAACACCACCAACCCGGACGACTGGGCCCGCATCTCCGGCAAGAAGGGCGAGCGGATCGTCTACATCCGCACGCTGGTCTCCGGCAAGCAGGGCACCGAGGCCGGCCGGTCCATCGACACGGTGGCCAACACCGGTCAATACCTGTGATGTCTCGCTAGATCGACGCGCGTGGCGCGGTCCTCTCCGGAGGGCCGCGCCACTGTGTTTTTCGCGACAGGTGTGACAGATGTGAAATTTGTGGAACCCGCCGGCCGAGACTGATCGTCAAAGGGGCGTGCTCGAACACCTTCTCCCGGCCGCCGGGTGACCGCCGCCCCGGCTCGGCAGGCCACGGGCCAGGGCCGCCTCGCCGAGCTCGACCTGCTGAGGTTCGCCGCCGCCCTCGCCGTGGTGGCCTTCCACTACCTGGTCGCCTTCGCCTCCATCTGGGGGCAGCGCCCCAGCACGCTCTTCCCCGCCGTGGCGCCGCTCGCCGGGCTCGGCATCCTGGGCGTGGAGCTGTTCTTCATGATCAGCGGCTTCGTCATCCTGATGACCGTCTGGGGCCGCGGGCTCGGCGCCTTCGCCCGGTCCCGGCTGGTGCGGCTCTACCCGGCTTACTGGCTGAGCGTGCTGGCCGTCGCCGCGCTGTACGGCCTGACCGGGGCGGCCGCGCTGGACCCCAAGCTCACCCCGGGCGAGTACGCGGTCAACCTCACCATGCTGCAGCGCGCCTTCGAGGTGGGCGACGCGAACGGCGTCTACTGGTCGCTGTGGGTGGAGCTGAGGTTCTACCTCCTGATCGCGCTCCTCGTCCTCGCCGGCGTGACCCTGGGGCGCTGCCTGGCCTTCATGGGCATCTGGCTGGCCGGCGCCCTCCTCGCCGGATACCTGGGCGACCCGGTGACCGAGATGGTGTTCATGCCGGGTTACGCGCCCTACTTCATCGCCGGCATGGCGCTCTACCTGATGCACCGGTTCCGCCCCTCCTGGCCGCTGTGGGCCTTCCTCGCCGCCGGTTACGCCCTGGCCGTGCGCTCCGCCGTCGAGCGGGTCGCCGGGCGGGTGGAGCTCGCCGGGAAGGCGGCCATGCCGGTGGAGGACTGGATGGTCGTGGCGGCCATCACGGCCATCTTCGCGGTCATGACGGTGGCCGCGCTCGGCGGGCTCTCCGGCCTGCGCAGGTTCCGGCTGACCGGGCTGGGCGGCGTCACCTATCCGCTGTACCTGTTCCACTCGCCGGTGGCCGTCCTGCTCATCCCCGCGCTGCGCGACTCGCTGCCGCCGTGGGCGGTGGCCGCCGTCACCGTGCTGGCCGCCGGCCTGCTGTCCTACGCCGTCTACCGGCTCGTGGAACACCCGGTGCAGCGCCTCTTCCGGCCCCGGCCGCGGCGCGCGGGGACCCGGCGCGCGGAGTCGCGGCCGTCCGCCAGGACCGGCGAGCGGACCCCCGTGCCGTAATACCTCCCGGCGACGCCGCTTGATCCGGGCCTACGGGGGCAAAAGCATCTGTGGCATAACTGTCTGGCCGCACCTCATGGTGAAGGGTCTAGGCTCGGGGATATATAAGGCGGAACGACAAGCCCCAGACGAACAGAGGGTGCGCATGACGGTACGGCGGGTGATGGGCATCGAGACCGAATACGGAATCTCCGTGCCCGGTCAGCCGGGGGCGAACGCGATGGTGACCTCTTCCCAGGTCGTCAACGCCTACCTCGCCGCCTCCGCGGCACGGGCACGCCGGGCACGGTGGGACTTCGAGGAGGAAAACCCCCTGCGCGACGCCCGCGGCTTCGATCTTGCCCGCGAAGTCGCCGATCCCAGCCAGCTCACGGACGAGGATCTCGGGCTGGCCAACGTCATCCTGACCAACGGCGCCAGGCTCTATGTGGACCACGCCCACCCTGAGTACTCGACGCCCGAGTGCACCAACCCGCGGGCCGCGGTCATCTGGGACAAGGCGGGGGAGCGGGTGATGCACGACGCGGCCGTCCGCGCCTCGGCGGTCCCGTCCAACGCGCCCATCCAGCTGTACAAGAACAACACCGACAACAAGGGCGCCTCCTACGGCTGCCATGAGAACTACCTGATGCGGCGGGCGACGCCGTTCGCCGACATCGTCAGGCACCTGACCCCGTTCTTCGTGTCCCGGCAGGTCGTCACCGGCGCCGGCCGGGTCGGCATCGGCCAGGACTCGCGCGGCGAGGGTTTCCAGATCAGCCAGCGCGCCGACTTCTTCGAGGTCGAGGTCGGGCTGGAGACCACGCTGAAGCGGCCGATCATCAACACCAGGGACGAGCCGCACGCCGACCCGGAGAAGTACCGCAGGCTGCACGTCATCATCGGTGACGCAAACATGTCGGAGATCTCCACTTACCTGAAGCTGGGCTCCACGGCGCTGGTGCTCGCCATGATCGAGGACGGCTTCCTCACCCGCGACTTCGCGGTCGAGAACCCGGTGGCCGCTCTGCGGGCGGTCTCCCACGACCCGTCCTGCAAGTACGAGATCCAGCTGCGCGACGGGCGCAAGCTGACCGCGATCCAGCTCCAGATGGAGTATCTGGAGCAGGCCCGTAAATACGTGGAGGAGCGCAGCGGCGGCGGCGTCGAAGAGGTCACCAAGGACGTGCTGGACCGCTGGGAGTCGGTGCTCACCCGGCTGGCCGAGGACCCGATGCAGTTGTCCAGGGAGCTGGACTGGGTGGCCAAGCTGGAGCTGCTGGAGGGCTACCGCAGCCGGGACGGGCTCGCCTGGTCCCATCCCCGCCTCCAGCTCGTCGACCTCCAGTACTCCGACATCCGTCCCGAGCGCGGGCTCTACAACCGGCTGGTCGCCCGCGGGCGGATGCAGCGCCTGGTCTCGGAGGAGGAGATCGACCGGGCCATCGAGCAGCCGCCCACCGACACCCGGGCCTATTTCCGGGGCCGCTGCCTGCGGCAGTACAGCGAGGCGGTCGCCGCCGCCTCCTGGGACTCGGTGATCTTCGACATCCCGGGCCGCGACTCCCTGCAACGGGTGCCCACCCTGGAGCCGCTGCGCGGCACCAAGGCGCACGTGGGGGAGCTTTTTGACCGCTGCCGGACGGCCGCGGACCTCGTCGCGGCCCTCACCGGCGACACCTGAGCGGTCCCCGGATCGGGCCACGACGCGTACGGCGTCGCCCGACGCCTTTGATCTACATGGTAAAGGCGTCGGGCGGCAGCTCGACGGCGGGCAGCCGGTAGGGCGCCATCGGGATGCCCTCCTGCTTCAGGATCTCCGTCAGCAACTGGCCGGCCTGTCCCGCCGAGATGCGGTTGGCGGGGTCGCTCGGCAGCAGGCCGTCGATGACGGCGGCCAGCGGGCCCGCCTTCACCGGCGGCTGCCATTCGCCCTTCAGCGCCGCCGAGAGCACCGCCGAGGCGGACTCGCCGGCGAAGGGCGGTCTGCCCTCCACCGCGAAGTACAGGCACGCCGCGAAGGACCACAGGTCCGCGGAGGGCGACACCGGCCCGCCGCGCAGCCGCTCCGGCGCCGTGTAGCAGTCCAGCGGGGTCCGGGTGGAGCTGTGGTCGCCGTTGAGCGCGGCGATGCCGAAGTCCGCCAGCACCACCCGGTCGCCGGTCAGCAGGATGTTCGCCGGGTTGATGTCCCGGTGCAGCACGCCCTCCCCGTGCGCGTGCCGCAGCCCGGAGAGCAGCTGGAAGCCGATCCAGGCCGCCCAGTGGACCGGGAGGGACCCCACGTGCTTGACGGTCTCCTTGAGCGTCAGCGCCTCCAGGAGCTCCATCACGATCCAGAGCCGGCTCTTCTCCTCCAGCAGGTCGTGGACCGTGATGATCGCCGGATGGCTCAGCCTCGCCGCCGCCCGCGCCTCGCGCAGCGCGCGGCGGCGGGCACTGGACAGGTCGAACCCGCTCGCCCGGAACTGCGGCTGGACCTCCTTGATCGCCACGTCACGCCGCAACCGCCCGTCGTGCGCCCGCCACATGATCCCCGTCCCGCCCCGTCTGATGGGGGACAGCAGGCGGTAGCGCCCTCCGAGCAGTTGTGCATCATCCTCATACATGAACCACCCGTTTCACTCTGAAACCGGGCCCCACAGCCATCACAGTCCTATTTTGGCTGGAACGGTTCACGATTGCGTGCACTTGTCTCCTCGCGCGGGACACACTCCGTAAGAAGTCTCAACGATCGGCTGGGAGGACTCTCACCGATCCCACGCCCTACAGCAGCGTACCGGCGCGGGCGTGGCACGCATCGCCGAAGGCCCGCCCAGCACGGGCATCCGGGCTCTGACCAGGGAGAACGTGATCGAAAAGCGTTCGGTTACGGGTGCGGGGGAGGGATGGGCGGGGTTGTTGGGGCTGGTGAGGGCCTCCGCGGGCCGTCAATCTCGGGAAGATCGCGGGTCCGTCCGCGCGAAATGTCCGCCGGTTCGGGGAAGATAGGAATCAGAGAGGTCCCCCGACTGGAGGTAGGACATGGCAACCAAGGACACCGGCGGCCAGAAGCAGACGACCCGCCGCGAGGGCGAGACCGAGGAGACCGACGTCCAGGCGTCCACCGATGTCCAGGAGCGTCAGGACAAGCTCACCGACGACGTCGACTCCATCCTGGACGAGATCGACGAGGTTCTCGAGGAGAACGCCGAGGAGTTCGTGCGCAGCTACGTGCAAAAGGGCGGAGAGTAAGCGCGAGGGCGGTCATAGAGAGGTGGGATCGCCGGAGGCTCGCAAGGAGCCCGGTCCGCGGGAGGTCTCCGCGGCCGGGGACGCGGGTGCGCGCCCGACGGACGGGCGGGCGGCCCTGAGGGGTGCTTCCGGCGCGAGCCCGCCATGAGCGGCATATGTGGATCATGACCACCGTACCGGCGCGGTGCGTCATGACCTCCGCCCGGCCCGCACGGCGGCCGAGGCGGACGACGAGGGGGAGGACCCGTCACCCCGGGTCGCCGGAGACCAGGTGAACCGTCGCGATCTCGAAGGGGCGCAGGGGGAGCAGCAGCGCCGCCTCCGGGCCGTTCGCGACCGGCAGGCGCGCACCCCGCACGCCCAGCAGATCCGCGCGGTACGCGGCTGTGAACGCGCCGCGCAGCACCGCCTCGGTGGCCACCGGATGCTCGGCCACCAGCCGCACCTCCAGGGCGCCGTCACGCTCCCGCAGCGCCGCCATCACCACGCCCTCGCCGCTCAGCGCCACCGGCCCGGCCGGCTCCGGGGCGGGCGGCCCGGCCGGCCCGGAGCCGGGCACGGCGAGCAGGTCGTGCCGGAACTCCTCGGCCAGCCGGGGCAGCCCCGCCTCGTGCCAGGCCCCCCCGTGCGGGCACACGGCGAAGCGGGTGGTGATCATGCCGGGACACTGCGCCTCCGGCGTCGCCACCTGCGGTCCGGCCGGTTCGTCGCGGTAGGCGTTCCGGTTGCGTGACAGGTAGCCCACCGACCGGACCAGGGTGAGCGCGAGTTCCGATCCGGCGCCCGCGGGGGCGAGGACCTCGTACTCGGTGGTCTGGTCGAGCAGGACGGCGACCCCGCCCGCCGAGACGAACCCCTCGGCGGGGAACGTCGGGATCGGCCGTTCACCGCCGCCGCCCTCGGCGGACAGGCCGCGCCGCACGACGGCGAACTGCCCCTCGGCGAAGGACTCGGCGACCGTTCCGGGGAGCGGGCAGTGCCAGCGGACCCGGTGGTCCGCGCACCGGTTGTCGAACGCGGTCTCCAGGCGCAGGAACGGCTCACCGGCGCGCAGCTCGGCCCGGGTGACGACGGTCACGGCCGCGGTCTCCGCCGACCTGCCCCCGTCCGCGCCGCGGACCGGCCACGCGTAGCCACGGGTGATCTCCAGCGCCGAGACCAGCGGCCCCGAGCAGATCTCCTCGACCTGCACCCACACCGGGGTGTCCACCAGGCGGTCGGCGGCGGGCGGGGCGTGGTTGTAGGTGTCCCCGGCGTCGCCGCCGTCCACGATCCTGCCCACCCCGCGCAGCTCCCGCCCGGCGGCCGTGCGCACCGAGAGCGTCCCGTCCGCGGCCACGGAGACGGTCAGCAGCCCGTTGTCCAGCTCGCCGGAGACCGCGCCGGACATCGCCTGCGTCCCGGTGTGCCCCCGGGAGTCGCCGGGCGTCCACGGCACGGCGGTGAAGGTGGCCCGGCCGAGCGGCGGCACGGTGACCCGGGCGGCGACGGTGACCACCGGCTCGGCCAGCGTGCGCACGGTCCACGGCCCGGGACGCGCACCGGCCGCCGCGAGCACGTCCGCGCGCAGGTCGGCGTACTCGTACCCGGCGGAGGCGTGCCGTCCCACCACGACGGTGAACACGCCGTCCCGCGCCGACCACGACACGATCCCGAAGCCGAACAGCTCGCTCTCGTGCACCCGGCCGAGAAGCGCGGTGAGGTCGTCCATGACGGTCTCGTCGAGGAGGGTGGGGGCGAGCTCCAGGCGTTGCACGGGAACCGGCGTGCCGTCCGCGGAGACCAGCCTGGGCCGGTCCTCCGGCAGGTCGGCGAGGACCAGCCCGGTACGCGGATGCGGCGAGGGGTTGACCACCACGAGGTCGCCGCGGGCCGTCCCGGCGGCCAGGGAGGCGCTGACCATGTCCATTACCGCCTGGCCGATCTGTTCCGCCTCGGCGATGCGCGCCGCCACCTGCTGCGCGGTCTCGTCGGAGCCGCAGCCGGTGATGGAGTCGTGGCCGCTGCACGCGATCAGCCGCCGCCAGGCCATGTCGAGCAGCCGGGCGCCCACCGTGCGGTCGGCCGGCCACAGCGCGGCCAGCGGCTCGGCGTAGCGGGTGACGACGCGCTCGGCGCGGGCCATGGCGCGCTTGGCGGGGATCCTGGCCGAGAGCACCCCGGGCAGGATGTCGGCCCGCGCGTGCGAGCGCAGCTCCCCGTGCACGACGGGTAGTCCCTCGACGCCGGACGGCTCGGCTGCGACGTATTCGGCCAGGGTGGCCAGGCGCAGCCCCGGGCCGCCGGCGCTCGTGCCGGGGCTGCTGTGGTCCGAGCCGTACATGGCGAGCAGAGGGCCGTGCGGGCGCCAGGGGCGCATGGCCCGGGTGAAGGCGCCGAGCCGGTCGGGCAGGCCGCCGGCGGGGCCGCCGAACACGCCGGCCGCGTTGCCGTAGCCGCCGGCCAGGTAGAGCGTGCGGATGACGGTGCCGTCGGCGCCGGTCCAGGCGAAGGCGTCCCGGTCGACGGCGGCGGGCACGCCGCGCCACAGGCAGGCGTGCGCCAGCCCGGCGCCGGCGAGGATCTGCGGCATCTGGGCGCAGTGCCCGAACTGGTCGGGCAGATAACCCACCCGCATGACGCCGCCCAGCCCGGCCGCGCCCCGCATGCCGTACTCCAGGTTGCGCACGAGGGTCTCGCCCGAGCAGAGGAACTCGTCGGCCAGGATGAGCCACGGCCCGGCGGCGAGACGCCCCTCGGCGACCAGGGCGGTGAGCAGGTCACGGCGCTCCGGCCTGATCTCCAGGTAGTCCTCCAGCGCGGCGACCTGGCCGTCCATCGTGAAACGGTATCCGGGGTCGGCGGTCATGGCGTCGAGGACCGCGTCGAGCATCCGCACCAGGCCGAGGCGGAACCGCTGGAAGGGCAGGTACCACTCCCGGTCCCAGTGGGTGTGCGGGACGACGACGATCTCGGGAGCCTCGTCAGGGTTCACGTGCCTCGCCTCCGATGGGAAGCCCGGACGCGCCCGCGAGGATCCGGACGACGTGTGTAGGCGAGCGGTTTCTCGCAGAGCACGTCGACGCCGCGGCGCAGCGCCTCGGCGACGAGCGGGCCGTGCGTGCCGGAGGTGAGCACGATGAGCGCGCCGAAGCCGTCCGCCGCCGGCATGGCGCGGGTGTCCGCGAAGCAGCGGGCCGGGGCGAGCCCGAGCCCGCCGCCGACCTCGGCGGCGTGCTCCGGGTCGAGATCGCTCACCGCGGTCACCTCGAACAGGTCCGCCCGCCTGGCCGGCAGCGGCAGGTAGATCGCGTGGGCGGCCACGCCGAGCCCGGCGACCGCCACGGTGACTGTCATGATCCTCCATCATGGCCGGTCGGGCGCGCGGAAGTCAGGTGCACAGGGCCATCACCTCGTTGCGATCCGTCTCCAGCCGGTGCGGTCCCGGCGTCGCGGGCAGCACCGCCCTGGCCGAGCGGACGACGGCCCGCCACCGGGGACCCCAAAGGATCAGCCCCTCGCCGCCCGGGACCCCAAAGGATCAGCCCCTCGCCGCCCCGGACGAGAAATCCGCCGCCGTGCCGCAGCAGCAGCGGCCCGTCCGGCCCGGCCGAGACGGCGGTGCGGCCGGCCTGGACGGCACCGACGACCGCCGTGGCGGAGCGGGGGTCCTCGGCGAGCACCCAGGTGGCGGGCTCGCCGGGCGGGCCGCCCTCGCCAGGCCGGTGGAAGTCGCTGCCGCCGAGCATGACGGTGCCCGCGGACCACGCCTGCGCCCAGGCGAGCGGCGCCCCCCAGGTGCGGTCCCACCAGCTCCGGTGCCACACCTCGGCTGCCCGCGGCCGGCGCCGCATCGGATGCCGCCAGGCGCAGTCGGCCGCGACCGGATGGTTGATCGACAGCACGCCCCCGCCGTCCTCCGCCGCCCGCGCCCACGCGTCGGGCGGGCGGCTTCCTGTGAAAGGTCACCTCGATCTCGTACGGCAGGCCGCCGGGCGGTATCCGGTACAGGCCGAGCAGCACCCGCCAGGGGCCGGGGTCGATCCCGCCGGGCAGGGAGCCGGGCGTGGCCCAGCCGGGCGCGAGGGTGAACTCCTCCCTGGCGCCCCCCGACCAGCCGCGGAACCCGCACGGCCCCTCGCAGCCGAGGTCGAGGACGCCCGCCGCCCGGTCGTGGGAGAGCCGCACGGTGAGCGCCTCGGTGCCCGGCGGCGGCTCGAAGACGGCCTCCCGGACGACCTCGGTGAGACGGTCGTGCGGGGTGGCCCTGCCGCGCAGCCGGATCGGGCCGCTCATGTGGCCGCCGCGGAGCCGACGAAGGTGCCGGCCGGGCGGTGGAAGATCTCGGCCGGGGTGCCGATCTGCCTGGTCCTGCCGCCGGACATGACGGCGACCCGGTCGGCGAGCGCCTCACCCTGGTCGTGGGTGACGAAGACGGTGGTGAGGCCGAGCACGTGCCGCACGTACCCGGGAGGCGGCCCGCTCACGCCGCACCGCCGCGCGCGGGCGCTTCCACGGGTACGGCGTCGCGCCCGTTCCGGCGCGGAGCCCCCACTGAGCCGGGCAGGATCCGGGAGCGCAGCACCAGGCCCTCCACGAGCCTGCGCGCCGGTCCGCGACGGCCGCGCAGCAGTCAGGCGGTCGCGAAGCCGAGCCCGGCCTGCCCCACCACCGCCGTTCGTGATGTGGGCAACCACCATGACTGGAGGTTGCCGTTGAAGGCACCCGCAGGCGGGTCCGGTTCTCCCGGACGTCCGGCATCGGTGTCTGGTAGTGGGGCTTGGACGGACGGTCCAGGTCGTGGGTCCGTGGCACCCGACCGCGCCACGCCGACTGGGCGGGTGCCTCGTCAGGCGGTCGGGCGGTCGCCGACGAGGCGGGCGAGAAGAGCGACGAGGAGGGCGAGATCCTCGTCGCGCCGGTCCCGGGTGCGTGCGTAGAACTCTTCGCCACGCTCCTTCAGGGTCGCCGCGACGCGTTCGCGGCCTCGCGGGCTCAGGTGGACGATGGTGCCGCGCCGGTCGTCGGGGGCGGGGCAACTGTCCAGAAGGCCCAGCGAGCGCATCCTTCCGATCAGGGTGCTGGTCGAACTGCGGTCCATGCCGACGGCTTCGGCGACGACACCGAGACTGCGTCCTTCACGGCGCGGGGCTCCTCCGAGCACTACGGCAAGAGCAAGCTCCTTGACATCATGTTCACGATGGAGCTCGCCCGCCGTCTGGCCGGCAGCGGTGTCACCGCCACCTGCCTCGATCAGGCCCGGCTCTGGAACGACACCCAGCGCCTCCTCGCGGACCCGAAACTGCTCTAGACCCTGTAACGACAGCGGCTTCCGACCCTGCTCGCGGGCCGGATGCACCTTGGTGGTCAACCCTCCACGCGAGCGGCCCGGCGCATGATCCGCCGCCCCGCCCGCTTCGGCGCCGGCAACAGCGACTCCGGCACCGCCCACTGCGCAGCCCGGGAGAGGCGACGGCGCGGACGGTCAGGACGTGCGGACATACCGACAATCGCATGCGGGTATCCGTGCGTAAAGTTTTCGTCGCTCAACGTGGCACAAACAGGAACGGTTCGCGCTGAGCTGATCGTGGGAAGTGCAAGCGACAGACCAAGATGAGTAGGGTCGCCCTATCGGATCGTATGATTGGGAGGGAGTCGCGTGGCAACGCACAGGGACCTGCCCACCGGCATGTTGAGCAACCTTTTCCTGGACACCGGGAGCCCGTCGTTCACCGAGTTTCTCGGGAACTACGCGCCGGATCTGCTGCCGGGACGGCGGGACGCCCTTGCCACACCGGCCGGCGCCGACCTGCCGCACGCGACCACCATCGTGGCGGCCACGTGCGCCGGGGGCGTCGTGATGGCCGGCGACCGGCGGGCGACCTCCGGAAACATGATCTCGCAGCGTGACGTCGAGAAGGTCTGGCGCACCGACGACTTCTCGTGCATGGGCATCGCCGGCACGGCGAGCAGCGGCATCGAGATGGCCCGGCTGTACAAGGTGGAGCTGGAGCATTATGAGAAGCGGGAGGGCCGCACCCTCTCCGTGGAGGGCAAGGCCAACCGGCTGGCCACCATGATCCGCGGCAACCTCCCCATGGCGATGCAGGGCCTGGTGGTGGTGCCGCTGTTCGCGGCCTACGACCCGGAGGAGGGCAAGGGCCGGATCTTCAGCTACGACGTCGCCGGCGGGCCTTACGAGCAGCGTAACTACCACATGATCGGCTCCGGTTCGATCTTCGCCAGGGGTTCGCTGAAGAAGCTCTACCGGGAGGACGCCGAGCCGCAGGAGGCCGTGCTCGCCTGCCTGCAGGCGCTCTATGACGCGGCCGACGAGGACTCGGCGACCGGTGGCCCCGACGTGACGCGCAGCATCTGGCCGATCGTCGCGGTGATCACCGAGGAGGGTTTCAACCGGCTGCCGGACGAGGAGGTGGCCGGCCTCGTGCGCACGATGCTCGACGGCCGGATGAACCGGCCGGACGGCCCGATCGCCCCGCTGCGCTAGCCCTACCGGCACATTTCAAGGAGAGGAAAGCCACCGGTGTCGATGCCGTTTGGATATGTTCCCGCTGAACAGCAGATGCGGGACAAGGCCGACTACGCGCGTAAGGGCATCGCGCGCGGCCGCAGCTCCGTCGTGCTGCAGTACGAGCACGGGATCCTGTTCGTCGCGCACAACGCCTCCCGGGCGCTGCACAAGATCAGCGAGATCTACGACCGCATCGGCTTCGCCGCGGTCGGCCGTTACAACGAGTTCGAGGCGCTGAGGCTCGGCGGCATCCGCTACGCCGACGTCAACGGCTACACCTACGACCGCGGCGACGTCACCGCCCGCGGCCTGGCCAACCTCTACGCGCAGAGCCTGGGCATGATCTTCACCGAGTCGATCAAGCCCTACGAGGTGGAGATCGTCGTCGCCGAGGTCGGCCGGTCGGCCGAGGAGGACGAGATCTACAAGCTCACCTTCGACGGCTCGGTGACCGACGAGCACGGCATGGTCGCGATCGGCGGGCAGGCCGAGGCGGTCGCCGGGCGGCTGAAGGAGCGCTACCACGACGGCATGACGCTGCCCGAGGCGCTGCAGGCCGGGGTGGCCGCGCTGACCGAGCCGGACGGCGAGCGCCCGCCCACCTCCCAGATGGAGGTGGCCGTGCTCGACCGCAACCGGCCGCACCGCAAGTTCCTCCGCCTGACCGGCGCCCGGCTGGAGCGCCTGCTCGGCGACACGGCGCCCAAGGCGGCGGAGCCCGAGCCGCCCGCCGCCGAGGAGCCCAAGAATTCCGGTCCCGACGCGCCGACGGCCCCGGACGGCGACATCGACACCGGGTCCGGCGACTGACGTGCTCCATAAGCGGGTGAACCGGGTGGAGCGGCCTCCGATCCGCCCGGTTCACCCCGGGCCCGCGGACGGCGTTGACCGAAAAGGCGGCCAAGATCTCTCCCACCGCGCGAGCGAGAGGCATAGTGTGAGGTGATGGATCGTCGCATCTTCGGCCTGGAGAACGAATACGGTGTCACCTGCACGTTCAGGGGGCAGCGTCGGCTGTCGCCGGACGAGGTGGCACGCTATCTGTTCCGGCGGGTCGTGTCCTGGGGCCGGTCGAGCAACGTGTTCCTGCGCAACGGCGCACGACTCTACCTCGACGTCGGCAGCCACCCCGAATACGCCACACCCGAGTGTGACAACGTCGTGGAGCTCGTCACCCACGACAAGGCGGGCGAGCGAATCCTGGAGGGCCTCCTCGTAGACGCGGAGAAGCGGCTCCGCGAGGAGGGCATCGCCGGCGACATCTACCTCTTCAAGAACAACACCGACTCCGCGGGCAACTCCTACGGATGCCATGAGAACTACCTGGTGGGCAGGCACGGGGAGTTCGGCCGGCTGGCCGACGTGCTGATCCCGTTCCTGGTGACCAGGCAGATCATCTGCGGTGCCGGCAAGGTGCTGCAGACGCCGAGGGGCGCCGTCTACTGCGTCTCCCAGCGGGCCGAGCACATCTGGGAGGGCGTCTCCAGCGCCACTACGCGGAGCAGGCCGATCATCAACACCCGCGACGAGCCGCACGCCGACGCCGAGCGGTTCCGCCGGCTGCACGTCATCGTCGGCGACTCCAACATGAGCGAGACCACGATGCTGCTCAAGGTCGGCGCCACCGACCTGGTGCTGCGCATGATCGAGGCGGGCACCGTGATGCGCGACCTGTCGCTGGAGAACCCGATCCGGGCCATCCGCGAGGTCTCCCACGACATCACCGGCCGCCGCCGGGTCCGGCTGGCCAACGGCCGGGAGGCGTCCTCGCTGGAGATCCAGCAGGAATACCTGTCCAAGGCCAAGGACTTCGTCGACCGGCGCGGCGGCGACGAGATCGCGAACAGGGTGCTGGAGCTGTGGGAGCGCACACTGCGCGCCGTGGACACCGGCGACCTCGACCTCGTCTCCCGGGAGATCGACTGGGTGACCAAATACCAGCTCATCGAGCGCTACCGGCACAAGTACGACCTGCCGCTCTCCTCGCCCAGGGTGGCCCAGCTCGACCTCGCCTACCACGACGTGCACCGGCGGCGCGGGCTCTACTACCTGCTCCAGCGCAAGGGCTCGGTGGAGCGGGTGGCGTCCGACCTGAAGATCTTCGAGGCCAAGTCGGTGCCGCCGCAGACGACCAGGGCGCGGCTGCGCGGGGAGTTCATCCGCAAGGCCCAGGAGAAGCGCCGCGACTTCACCGTCGACTGGGTGCACCTCAAGCTCAACGACCAGGCGCAGCGGACCGTCCTGTGCAAGGACCCGTTCCGCGCGGTGGACGAGAGGGTGGACAAACTGATCGCGGGTATGTAGGTGCCGACCTTGCCAAAGATCATCCCTCGCTTATCTCGTCTATATGACGTCGTCGGGTAGGGTTCGCAGGACCTGACACCTGTAAGAGGGATTCCCTATGCGACGCCGCCTGGCCGTTCTCGCCGCCGTGCCACTGCTGTTCGCCGCCGCGTGCGGCAGCTCTGGGGGTGACGGCAGCGGGACGGCAGCGTCTCCTGCGGCCTCATCCGCATCCGCCGCCGCCAACGGCGCTCCGGGCAGCCTGACGGTCGCCGGCAAGACGGGCGCCAAGCCGACCGTGACGTTCACCGCCGGCCGCCCCGCCAACACCTCCACCAGCAAGGTCCTGGACGAGGGCAAGGGCGGCGCCGTCAAGATGGGCGACAACGTCGTCGCCAACATGACGGTCTACACCTGGGACGGCAAGACCAACGCCACCGGCGGCTCCACCTACGACAACGGCGCGCCCGAGGTGGTCCCGCTCACCGACCAGCTGCCCAAGGTGGTGCGTGACGGCTTCGTCGCCACCAAGCCGGGCGGCAGGTTCTACGCCGTGGTCGCCGCCGACAACTACACCAAGGAACAGCTCGACGAGGCCAAGAAGCAGGGCGCGGACACCTCTGTCGCCCAGGTCTTCGTGGTGGACGTGCTCGGCGCCACCCAGGCCAAGACCGCCAGCGGGAAGGACACCGGCGCCACCGTCAAGGGCGTGCAGCTGGAGAACCCGGGCGAGGGCCAGGCGCCCAAGCTGACCACGAAGACCTCCGACAAGGCCTCCACGAAGCTGGTCGCGGAGACCGTGATCAAGGGCACCGGCCCGGAGGTCAAGTCCGGCGAGTTCATCATGGTGCAGTATGTCGGGAAGATCTGGGGCACCGACAGCGAGTTCGACAGCAGCTGGAGCCGGGGCGGCGTGCCGGTGCTCTTCCAGATCGGCGCCGGCAAGGTCATCAAGGGCTGGGACGAGGGCCTGGTGGGCATCCCGGTCGGCAGCCGGGTGCTCCTGACCATCCCGCCGGACCTCGGGTACGGCTCGGCCGGCCAGGGCGACAAGATCAAGGGCACCGACACCCTCGTCTTCGCCGTCGACGTCCTCGGCGCCTTCTGACCGGACGCGAGGGCCCGAAGCCCGGTCATGGGTGTGACCGGGCTCTCACCCGCGACACCTGTCAGGGCTTCGAGCCGTCGCCGAGACAGCCGCCCGCCTCTTCGCGGGAGATGCCTTCCACCGGCAGGTTCAGGTGGCGGCGCTGCTCGGTCACCGGGTGGACGCGCCGGTGGCCCGCCTGCCGCTCCCGGCCGCCCACCTCACCGGCCCCGGCGAACCGGCGGGCGTCCCGTCCGCGCGAGCGCGCCGCGAAGGGCGCTGCGGGGGCCGGGAATCCGCCGGTCCTGGATCAGCGATCGCCCGGCTGAGGCGTGCACGCGCCGACGACGGCAGCCGGATCCCAGTAGAACGGGCGGCATTCGAGCATCCGCCCGCCCCGTACCCTGATCACCTGGACGATCTCCGTGTCGACCTCCCGGCCGGTGGCACGGGCCCGGAACCGCAGCCGGTTGCGCACCACGACGGTGTCGTCGTCGCCCCAGTGCTCCTGCTCCAGGAACTCCATCGACTCCCACACCTCGCCGAACGCGGCCAGGAACCGCTCCATGCCGTCATGGCCGCGCCACGTCCCCGATCCGGTGAACGGCAACCCCGGGGCCTGGTACAGGACGACCTCGGGATCCAGGCAGGCGGCGACCTCGTCGTACCCGGCCCTGCCGAACCCGCCCGCCGCGACGTACGCGGCCTCGGCCGCGTAGAACCTCTCCAGCACCGCCCAGGCGTCGTCCCGTGCCGGTCGGTCCGAGGGTGATTCGTTCTTCTGCCCGCTCGTCGCGGCTGTGGTGGTCATGGTTCCAGCATCACGGGCACGCGTGTTCCGTTCCGGCAGGAATCGGACGCCGCGTTCTCTACCTGCCATGAGGACAGCACTACCGCGAGCCCGCGCTCTCACCTGCCACGAGGACAGCACTGCCGCGAGCGGCCTCCTGGGGGCGAATCCGCTGATCGGAGGCAGGGTGACGCGGGCCGGACGGGTGTCGCGGACCGCGGTTGTCGTCTGGTAACAATGAAGAGGTTTGTCGTGTTCTTTGCGGACATTGAGGCTGATGTCCTGATTGGTTGATGCTCTGTTCATGCAGGCGAGCCGGTTCATTACCTTGGACGACATCGCGCCGCTGGCGCGCGGCTGCGCGGTGCTCGGTACCGGTGGCGGGGGTGACGTGCGCTCCGGGGCGCTGGCCGCGGGGCGGGCGATCGGCGAGCACGGCGAGGTGCCCCTCGTCACGTTGTCCGATCTGCAACCGGACGCCCTGGTCGTACCGCTGTCCGGGATCGGCGCCCCCACCGTCAGCCACGAGATGATCCACGCGGCCGAGGAACCCGGGCGCATCGCGGAGGAGATCGAACGGATCTTCGGCAGGCCGCCCACCGCGATCATGTCCAGCGAGATCGGCGGCGGCAACGGCGTGGCCCCGGTCACCTGGGCCGCCTCGCTCGGGCTGCCGCTGCTCGACGCCGACGGCATGGGCCGCGCCTTCCCCGAGGTGCAGATGGTCTCGATGTACGTCGCCGGGCTGCCCGCCGGGCTGCTCATCATGACCGATGTCGTGGGCAACGTCACCACCATCCGCCCGGTGGACGGCCTGTGGGCCGAGCAGATCGCCCGCGCGGTCTGCGTCGCCGCCGGGTCCAGCGCGCTCATGGCCGACTACGTGCTCACGGCGGAGCAGGCGCGCGGCGCGGTGATCGAGGGCACGGTGAGCAGGGCGATGGCGATCGGCCGGGCCACCGAGGACGCCGCCGACCCGCTCGGCGCGCTCGTTGCCGAGCTGGCGGCGACCCGGCTGATCGGCGGGAAGATCACCGACGTGGACCGTCGCACCACCGGCGGCTTCGTCCGCGGCACCGTCACCGTGGAGGGCGTGGGCGCGGACAGGGGCCGCACCCTGAGCCTGGAGATCCAGAACGAGAACCTCGTCGCCCTGGAGGACGGCCTGGTGCGGGCCATGGTGCCCGACCTCATCACGGTGGTGGACACCCAGGCCGCCACCGCCGTGCAGACCGAGGGGCTCAGGTACGGCCAGCGGGTGACCGTGCTCGCCTGGCCCTGCGACCCCCTGTGGCGCACCCCCGCCGGACTCGCCACCGCGGGCCCCCGGGCCTTCGGCTACGACCTGGACTACATCCCCGTCGAGGACCTTTCATGACAAGCCGCATCGGCATCGACGTAGGCGGGACCAACACCGACGCGGTGGTCCTCGACGACGGCGACCGGATCGTCGCCAGGGCCAAGCGGCCCACCAGCCCGGATGTGACCGAAGGGCTGCGGCAGGCGCTGACCGCCGTGCTCGACGAACTGGGCGAGCGGGCCGGCGAGGTCCGCCGGGTCATGCTCGGCACCACCCACGCCACCAACGCGATCCTGGAACGCCGCGCGCTCGGCCGGGTCGCCGCCATCCGGCTCGGCGCCCCCGCCACCACCTCCATCCCGCCGCTCACCGGCTGGCCCGCCGACCTGCGGAACGCCGTCGCCGCCGGGACCGCGCTGGTGCGCGGCGGCAACTTCGTCGACGGCCGGGCCATCGCCCCGCTGGACACCGACGCGATCCGCCGCTTCCTGCACGGGACGCCCGCCGACGCCGTCGCGGTCACCGGCGTCTTCAGCCCCGCCGGCGACGAGCAGGAGAAGCGCGTCGCCGAGATCGTCAAGGAGGAGCTCGGCGACACGGTCACCGTCTCCCTCAGCCACGAGATCGGCTCCCTGGGCCTGGTCGAGCGGGAGAACGCCACGGTGCTCAACGCCGCCCTGTACGGCGTCGCCCGCGACGTCACCGCGGCCCTGCGCCAGGTGCTCGCCGAACGCGGCCTGGACGTGGAGCCGTTCTTCGCCCAGAACGACGGCACCCTGATGGCGGTGGACTACGCGGCCCGCTACCCGGTGCTGACGATCGGGTCGGGACCGGCCAACTCGCTGCGCGGCGCGGCCTTCCTGTCCGGCGTCTCCGACGCGATCGTGGCCGACGTCGGCGGCACCTCCACCGACCTGGGCGTCCTGGTCGGCGGCTTCCCCCGGGAGTCGGCCGCCGCGGTCGAGATCGGCGGGGTCACCACCAACTTCCGGATGCCCGACATCCTGGCCATCGCGCTGGGCGGCGGCACCGTCGTCGGCGACGGCGTGGGACCGCGCTCGGTCGGCTACCGGATCACCGCCGAGGCGCTGGCCTTCGGCGGGCGCACGCCCACCATGACCGACGCGGCCGTCGCCGCCGGCCGCGGCCGGGTGGGCACCCATCCGGTCGCCGCGAGCGAGGCGCTGGCCCGGGCGGTGCGGATCGCCGACGAGATGGTGTCCGACGCGGTGGACCGGGTGGCGCTGGGAAAGGCCGACCGGCCGCTGATCGCGGTCGGCGGCGGCGCCTTCCTGCTGCCGGCACGCGTCCCCGGGGCGAGCGAGGTCGTCCGTCCCGGCCACGCGGACGTGGCCAACGCGGTGGGCGCGGCGATCGCGCTGGCCAGCGGCCGGTTCGACACGATCGCCCCGGCGGGCGCCGGCCGGTCCGCCGCGATCGAACGCGCCAAGGAGGAGGCCGCGGCCCGCGCGGTCGCCGCCGGAGCGGACCCGGTCAAGGTGGAGATCGTCGAGCTCGCCGAGGTCCCGCTCAGCTACCTGCCCGAGCCGGCCGTACGGGTGCACGTCAAGGCCGCAGGGCCACTGCAGCAGTAAGAAAGGACCCCACATGGGCTGGCAGAAGCGTCTGCTCGTCGCCGGAGCCGCGGCCGTCGTGGCTCTCACCGCCGCCTGCGGCGGCGGTCAGGTCAGGGGTGCGGGCGGGGCCGAGGGGGCGGGTTCCTCTCCCGCCGCGGCGGGCTCGGACGCGACCTTCGTCTACGTGCCCAACCTGGACGTGGTGACCGACTGGGACCCGGCGACGTCGTACTCCAACGAGATCACCGCGATGCAGAACATCTACGAGTCGCTGACCAAGTACGACCCGCAGAGCCAGAAGCCGGTGCCGCGCCTCGCCACCTCGTGGACCTCCTCCAAGGACGGCAGGACCTGGACCTTCAAGCTGCGCGAGGGGGCGAAGTTCCACACCGGCAGGGCGGTGGACGCGCAGGCGGCCAAGGAGTCGATCGAGCGCACCATCAAGGAGGCGGGCGGCCCCGCCTACATCTGGGACTCGGTGGCGTCCATCGAGGCGACCGACCCGCACACGCTGACCTTCGACCTGAAGTACGCCGCGCCGCTCGACCTGATCGCCTCCTCCGACTACGGCGCCTACGTCTACGACACCCGGGCGGCCGGCTCCGGGGACCTGAAGGACTGGTTCGGCCAGGGGAAGGACGCGGGCTCGGGGCCGTACACGGTGGCGTCGTGGCAGAAGGGCAAGGAGACCGAGCTGACGCTCAAGGCGTTCGACGGCTACTGGGGCGGCTGGTCCGGCGCGCACTACAGGAACATCGCCTTCCGCGTCACGCCCGAGCTGACCACCGCCTGGCAGCTGCTCCAGCGCGGCGAGGTCACCTTCGTGCAACGGCTCAACCCGCAGCTGTTCGCCCAGGCCCGCGACCAGGGCATGCAGACCTCGCAGACCCCGTCGTTCCAGAACCTGCTGGCGCTGTTCAACACGGCGAGCGGACCGCTGCGTGACGTCCGGCTGCGCCAGGCGGTGCAGAAGGCAATCGACTACGACGGCCTGGTCAGCGCGCTCAAGGGCGCCGGGGTGGCGGCCAGCGGCCTGGTGCCGGAGGGCCTGCTCGGGCACGTGGAGGGGCAGGCGCCCAAGCAGGACCTCGCGGGCGCGGCGGAGCTGCTCAAGCAGGCGGGGTACGGCCCCGGCGGCAAGCCGCTCGACCTGACCATGACCTACGCCCAGGGCGACGACGACCAGCAGATCCTGGCGACCCTGCTCACCTCGGCGCTCAAGGGGCTCAACGTCAACCTGACCGCCAAGCCGTTGCAGTGGAACACCCAGTGGGACCAGGGCAAGTCGGAGGACCCGGCCAAGCGCCAGGACATCTTCGTCATGTACTGGTACCCGGACTACGCCGACGCCTACTCCTGGTTCGTCAACGTCTTCCACTCCTCGCCCAAGCCGTCCTTCAACCTCAGCTACCTGAAGGACGACGCCGTGGACTCGAAGATCGAGGAGCTGCCGCAGCTCACCGCGACCGACCGGACCGCCGCGCAGAGCGTCTACGCCGGCCTCCAGTCGGAGATCATCGGCAGGCAGGCGGCGGTGGCGGTCGCCTACACCCAGAACTACCAGCGCGCCTACGCCAAGGGAGTGCAGGGGTACACCGACAACCCCGCCTACCCGAACGTCGTGTTCGTCCACGACCTGACGCCCGGCGCGTGACCGGGTGCCGCGGTACCTGATCCGCCGGCTCGGCCAGGCGGTCCTGGTCGTGGCCGGGGTGATCGCCCTCACCTTCGTGATCATGAGGCTGGTGCCGGGCGACCCCGCGGTCGCCTACGCCGGCCCCAAGGCCGGCCCGGCGGAGCTGGCGCAGGCGCGGGCGCGGTTCGGGCTGGACGATCCGGTGTGGACGCAACTGTGGAACTACGTGCGGGACCTGTTCTCCGGCGACTGGGGGACCAGCCTGCACACCCGGCAGCCGGTCGCGCACGACCTGGCGACGGCGTTCCCCGCGTCGCTGGAGCTGGTGGGCGCCGCGCTGATCGTCGCGGTGCTCGCCGGAGTGCCGCTCGGCATCCTGGCCGCCCGCTATCACACGAAATTTCCGGACTTGTCGGTTCGGTTGTCGTCGATGCTGGCGGTCTCGGTGCCGGTGTTCTGGCTGGCGCTCGCCGTACAGACGCTGTTCGCCAGCACCCTCGGCTGGTTCCCGGTCGCCGGCGAGTACGACACCCGGCTGGACGTGACCAGCCCGCTGCACGTCTACACCAACATCACCGCGGTGGACGCGCTGCTCACCGGCAACTGGCCGATCCTGACCAGCACGCTCGCCCACCTGGTGCTGCCCGCGCTGGTCGTCGCCGCCTATCCGGCGGGCCTGATCGCCCAGATGACCCGGGCGGCGCTCATCGAGGAGACCGGCAGGGACCACACCCGGATGGAACGCGCGCTCGGCTTCGGCGAGACCGCGCTGCTCACCCGCTTCGCGCTGCGGCCCGCCGCGGCCCCGGTACTCTCCCTGATCGCGCTGGTCTTCGCCTACGCGATCGTCAACGGCTTCCTGGTCGAGGCGGTGTTCAACTGGCCCGGCCTGGGCCGGTACGCTGCCGACTCCATCCGCTCGCTCGACACCCCGGCCATCGCCGGGGTGACGCTTCTGGTGGCGCTGCTCTACGTCGTCGCCAACCTCGTCGTGGACCTGCTGCAGAGCCTGATCGACCCGAGGGTGAGGACCCGATGACCACGGTGGAGCTGCGCGGGACGCCGCTGCGCAGGGTCGGGAACCTCGCCCGCGCCGACGTGCTGGCGACCGTGGGCGCGGTCATCCTGGCCGTCATCGTGCTGGCCGCGCTGCTGGCGCCGTGGCTCGCGCCGTACCCCGCCGACGGCGGCTCGGCCACCCATCCCGCCGAGGCGCTGCTGCCGCCCGGGGCGGACCACTGGTTCGGCACCGACCAGGTCGGCCGCGACGTGTTCACCCGCATCCTGTTCGGCGCCAGGACCTCGCTGTTCATCGCGGTGGCCGTGCTCGGCCTGGCCGCCGTCGCCGGCGTCACGCTCGGCGTCGTCGCCGGGTACGCCGGCGGCGTCGTGCGGGACGTGATCATGCGGATCACCGACGTCTTCCTGGCCTTCCCCGCACTGCTGCTCTCGCTGGCCCTGGCCGTCGTGCTCCAGCCCAGCGTGACCACCGTGATCGTCGCCATCGCCGTCACCTGGTGGCCGTGGTACGCCAGGCTCACCGCCTCGGTGGCCCAGTCGGTCGCCGGGCGCGGCTTCATTGACGCCGCCCGCTGCCTGGGCGTGCCCGCCCCGAAGATCGTCTTCCGGCACGTGCTGCCGAACTCGCTCACCCCGGTGCTCGTGCAGCTCTCGCTGGACGCGGGAGGCGTCATCCTCACCGCCTCCGCCCTGTCCTATCTGGGACTCGGCGCCCAGGAACCGGCCGCGGAGTGGGGGCTGATGGTGGAACAGGGGCAGACGCTGTTCACCACCGACTGGTGGGTGGTCACCTTTCCGGGACTGGCGATCCTGGTGACCGCGTTCGCGTTCAACGTGCTGGGCGAGGGACTGCGGGCCGGGCTGGACCCGCACAGGAGGGCGCGATGACGCTGATGAGGGTGCGCGACCTGGAGGTCCGCATCGGCGGCCGGACGATCTCCAGCGTGCCCAGCCTGGACCTCGGGCCCGGCGAGTGCGTCGCGATCGTGGGGGAGAGCGGCTCGGGCAAGACGACGGCGCTGCTCGCCACGCTCGGCCTGGTCGAGGGGGCGCGGGTCTCCGGCGCGGTCACCGTGTGCGACACCGACGTGCTCACCGCCGGCCCGCGCCGCCTTCGCGCGATTCGCGGCGCCCGCATCGCCCTGGTGATGCAGAGCCCGCAGGCGGCGCTCAACCCGGCCATGCGCCTCGGCACGCTGATGCGCCGCGCCCTGGCCCGGCACGGCGTCAAGGGGCCGGCCGCGAAGGCCAGGGCCGCCGACGCGGTCGCCGCCGTGCTGCTCGACGAGGGCGTGCTGCGCCGCTACCCGCACCAGGTCTCCGGCGGGCAGGCCCAGCGTTTCGCCATCGCGCTCGCCATCGCCCTGGGCGCCGAGGTCGTCGTCGCCGACGAGCCGACCAGCGCCCTGGACGTCACGGTGCAGGCCGAGGTCGTCGCCGTACTGCGCCGGCTGCGCGAGGAACGCGGCCTCGCCGTGCTGATCGTCTCGCACGACCTCGCCCTGGTGTCGTCGATCGCCGACCGGGTGATCGTCATGAAGGACGGCAGGGTGGTGGAGAGCGGCCCCGCGGCCGCCATCTTCGCCGCCCCCGCCGACCCCTACACCCGGGAACTGGTCGCCGCCGTCCCCGAACTCCCGCCGCCGTACGACCCCGCCTCCCCGCCTGCCTCTCCACCCGCTTCCCCGCCTGCTTCCCCATCTGCTTCCCCGCCTGCTTCTCCACCCCGGACCGGAGGTGCCCCATGAGCCGGGCGACGCTGCGCGCCGAGGACGTGACCCTCGCCTACGGCCACACCACCGTCGTGCACGGCGTGAGCCTGTCGGTGGACGAGGGCGGCGTCGGGCTGATCGGCGAGAGCGGCTCCGGCAAGACCACCCTCGCCCGCGCCCTGCTCGGCCTGCTCAAACCCCGCTCCGGCCGGATCGTGTACGGCTCGCGCGAACTGCCCGCCATGGGCAGGGGCGAGCGGGCCCGCTTCCGCGGCGCCGTGCAGCCCGTCTTCCAGGACGGCAGCGAGGCCCTCGACCCGCGGATGAGGATCGGCGCCTCCGTCGCCGAGGCCCTGACCGCCCACCACCGCATGGACCGGGCGGCCCGCGAGGCCAGGATCGCCGAACTGCTCGCCGACGTGGGCCTGGACCCGGCCCTCGCCGCGCGCAGGCCGCACCAGCTGTCCGGCGGCCAGCGCCAGCGAGCCGTCATCGCCCGCGCCCTCGCGGTCCGCCCCGAGGTGCTGGTGCTGGACGAGCCGACCAGCGCCCTCGACGTCACCGTCCAGGCCAGGATCCTCGACCTGCTGCAACGCCTGCGCGAGGAACACGGCCTGGGCTACCTGCTGATCACGCACAACCTGGCCGTGGTGGACCGGCTGTGCCGTACCTCCCACGTGCTCTATGCCGGGCGGGTCGTCGAGACGGGCGCCACCCGCGACCTGCTCACCCGCCCGGCCCACCCCTACACCCTCGCCCTGCGCGACGCCGTGCCCCGCATCGGCGTCCCCACAGCCGTCCCCGCAGCCGTCACCGCCCGTCCCGCCGGGACCGGCGCGCCCGCCGTCGCGGATCGGGGCTGCCCCTTCCGGCACCGGTGCCCGCTGGCGGTGGACCGCTGCCACGCCGAGCCGCCCGTCCTGCGCGACGCCGGCGGCGGCAGACGAGTGGCCTGCCACCGGGCCGAGGAGGTCCTGTCCGGTGCTCTACGTCAGTGACCTGCTGCGCACGCCGGTCGGGCGGCGGCTGACCCTCGTCGGCGGGCCGTGGGACGCCGTCGAGGTCACCGGCGTCCTGCTGGTCGACGAACCGGAGGAGCTGGAGTCGGCGCCGCCCGGCTCGGTGGCCGTGCTGTCCCGCAACGCCACCAAGGCCGGATCCGGGCCCGCCGTGGTCGAGACGCTGCGCGTCGCCGGGCGCAGGCGGCTCGCCGGGCTCGTGCTGCCCGGCCCGTCGGGCGCGTCGCCGGAGATCGTGGCACTGGCCAGGAAGGTCCGGGTCGCCCTGCTGGCCGGGGCCTCGGGGCAGACGCTGTCGCAGACCGTGTTCGGCCTGCGGGAGGCGGTCCGCTCCGAGCCGGGGCTGCTGCTGCGCCGTACCAGGGAGGCGATCGAGCGGCTCGGCGCGATCGAGGGGGCCGGGGAGGACGACATCCTGCGCGCCGCCTCCGACGCGGTGGGGGTCGCCTACGGCGTCGCCGCGCTCGCGGAGTCCCCCGCCACGTCGGTGGTGATCAGGGTGGACGGCCGCGCCGACGGCTACGTGTGCTGGGTGGACGACGACCCGGCCGCCGCCATCGTCGCCGGCGTGGTCGCCACCACGCTCGGCCGGGTCCGCGCCGCCGCGCGGGCGGCCGAGGCCGAACGCTCCCAGGCGGTCCGCGAGCTCCTCCGCGCCTCGGCCTCCGACCTCCTCGCCGCCGCCCGCCGGGCCAGGCTCGCCGGCGTCCCCGTCGACGGCTGGCACGTCACCGTCTTCCTCCGCGTCCCCGGCACGGTCTCCGGCACAGTTTCCGGCACGGTCCCCGGCACGGTCCCCGCCGCGGTATCCGGCGCGGTCCCCGGCTCGCGGGACGGGGGAGAGGGCGGGCAGGGGCTGGCGCGGTACGCGGCGGCGCTCGCGCGGGACGATCTCGGCGGGCCGGTGCTGGCGACGGCGTGGCAGGAGGGGCTGCTGCTGGTGCGCACCACCGACGCGCGGCCCGGCCGGGACCCGCTGGACCCCGGACGGGTCGCCGAACTGCTGCCGCCCGGGACGTCGGCGGGCCTCGGCACCTGCCAGTTCGGGCCGGAGGGGCTGCGCCGCGCCGCCGTCCAGGCGCGCGCCGCCGCGGTCCGCGCGGGTCCCGGGACGGTGGAGCCCTTCGACCGGCTCGGCGTGCACGCCGTGCTCGCCGAGCTCGCGGCCAGCGACAGCGCCGTGATGACCGCCAGGGACATGCTCGCCCCCCTCGACGGGCTGGGCGCCCTGGCCCCGTCCGCGCTGCCCACCTTGCGCGCCTACCTCGACACCTGGGGATCGCGGACGAAGGCGGCGGAGATCCTCAACCTGCACCCCAACGCGGTCGCCCACCGGGTCCGGCGCATCACCGAGGCGCTCGGCCTCGACCTGGCCGACCCGCAGACCCGTTTCGCCCTCCACCTTGCCTGTCACGTGCTGTCCGAGGCGGGCCGCCAGGAGTGTGGCGAGAGGACAACGACCGGCGAACCGTCGTTGTGACGACACATCGACGCAGGCCGGAAGCCGGTCGTAGCGTCCAGAGCGTTACCCGTGAGCCGCCGGGGCGTATCGCCCGGCCGAGGAAGTGAGGGCAATGAGCACGCGCATCGGGGTGGACGTCGGGGGAACCTTCACCGACCTCGTCCTGCACGACTCCGTCACCGGGGAGATCAAGGTCGGCAAGCAGCCGACCACGCCGGCCGCGCCCGAGCTCGGCGTGCTGGCGGTGGTGGACGCGGTCGCCGACCGCGAGACGCTGCGGCGCTGCGCGTACTTCGTGCACGGCACCACCGTCGGGCTCAACGCGCTGCTTGAGCGTCGCGGCGCCACCGTCGGCCTGATCACCACCGAGGGCTTCCGGGACGTGCTGGAGATCAGGCGGGGCGACCGGGACGACCCCTACGACCTGTTCTGGACGCCCCCGCCGCCGCTCGTGCCGCGCCGGCTGCGGCTGGAGGTCGCCGGACGGGTGGCCGCCGACGGCACGGTGGTCCGCCCGCTGGACCCGGACGGCGTACGCCGGGCCGCCGACGTCTTCGCGGCCGAGGGCGTCGACGCCGTGGCCATCGTCCTGATCAACGCCTATGCCAACCCGGGGCACGAGAACGAGGTGCGCGACCTGCTGCGCGCCGCCGGGTTCGCCGGGGAGGTGTCGCTGTCGCACGAGGTGTCCGGCGAGTACCGCGAGTACGAGCGGACCACCACCACGGTCGTGGACGCGTTCGTCCGCCACCGGATGGGCCCCTACCTGGGCAACCTGGACCGGGCGCTGCGCGAGCGGGGCTTCGCCGGGCGGCTGCTGGTCACCCGGTCCGGGGGCGGCGCGCTGGAGCTGGAGGAGGCGACCGCGCGGCCGTTCGAGACGATCCTGTCCGGGCCGGTCGCCGGCGCCGCCGCCACCGCCCGGCTGGTCGAGGTCCTCGGCCTGCCGCTCGCCGTCGCCGCGGACGTCGGCGGCACCAGCTTCGACACCGCGCTCATCCAGGACGCCCGGCTGCCGCTGCTCTACCAGGGCGAGGTGCAGGGGCTGCCGTTGCAGAGCCCCTGGGTGGACGTGCGGTCCGTCGGCGCGGGCGGCGGCTCCGTCGCCTACGTGGACGCGGGCGGGCTGCTGCGGGTCGGGCCGCGCAGCTCCGGCGCGGTGCCCGGCCCGGCCTCCTACCGGCGCGGCGGGACCGAGCCGACCGTCACCGACGCCGCCCTGCACCTCGGCATGATCGTCCCCGGCCGCATCTCGGGCGGCATCGACCTGTCCGCGGAACTGGCCGGGGCGGCGCTCGCGCCGCTGGCCGCGCCGTCCGGCCTGCCGGACGCGGACGCGGTCGCCGAGGGGGTGCTGCGCATCGCGGCCGCGCACATGGCGCAGGCCGTCCGCGGGGTCACCGTCGAGCACGGCGTGGACCCGCGCGGCGCGGCCGTGGTCGCCTTCGGCGGCGCCGGGCCGCTGTTCGGCTGCCTGCTCGCCGACGAACTCGACGCGGCCTGCGTCGTCGTGCCGCCCAACGCGGGCAACTTCTCCGCGGTCGGGCTCATGCAGGCCGACATCGTGCGCGGCGCGGCCCGGACCCTGGTGCGCCCGCTCGGCGACGCCGCGCTCGCCGAGGCGGGCACGGTCGCCGACGAGCTGTTCGGCAGGCTCGGCGACCCGGCGGGAGCCGTACGGGAGCTCGACCTGGACCTGCGCTACCGCGGCCAGGAACACACGCTGACCGTCCGGGTGCACCCCGGCGAGGACGCGACGGCGGTCCGCGAGCGGTTCTCCGCCGCCTACCACCGTTCCTACGGGCACGAACTCGCCGACCCGCTGGAGGTGGTGACCGTCCGGGCGACCAGCAGGGTCCCGCTCACCGGGGCGGGCACCCTGGTCCCCGCGCCGCCCGGCGCGGACGGCGAGGCCGGCCGGATCCGGCTGTGGTCCTTCCGCCGCCGCGCGTTCGCCGACGCGCCCGCCGTGCCGCGCAGGGCGCTGACGGCGCCCCTCGCGGGCCCGCTGGTGATCGTGGAACCGACCGCGACCACCTACGTGGACGAGGGTTTCACCGTGGAGGAGTCCACCGGGGGCTGCCTGCTGATCAGCCGGAAGGAGTCATGATGGGCGTCGTGCGCACGGTCTTCACCGATCCCCAGCCTGGACGCGGGGAGGGAGCCGACCCGGTCACCACCGAGATCGTCAGGCAGGGGCTCAACGCCGCCGCCGACCACATGAAGCGCTCGCTGATCCGCACCGCGTTCTCGCCGATCATCTACGAGGCGCTGGACTTCGCGGTCGCCTTCTACGACGCCGACCTGTGCATGCTGGCCCAGGCGCCGACGCTGCCCGCGTTCATGGGCACGCTCGGGTTCTGCGTGCGCGAGGCGGTGGAGGGCGTCGGCGGGCGCGACGCCCTCGCCCCCGGCGACGTGATCCTCTACAACGACCCGTACGGCACCGGCTCCCACCCGCAGGACGCCGCCATGGTCGTGCCCGTCTTCCACGCGGACGAGCTCGTCGCCTACGCCGCGATCAAGGCCCATTGGCTGGACATCGGCGGCAAGGATCCCTACTGCACCGACACCCTGGACGTCTACCAGGAGGGCACGATCTTCCCGGGCGTCAAGCTCTACGACGCCGGGCGGCTGGTCACCGACGTCTACCGGATGATCCTCGCCAACAGCCGGATGGCGGACATGGTGATCGGCGACATCAACGCCATGGTCGCCGGGGCCAGGGCGGGCGCGGAGGCGCTGTCGGCCATCGTGACCCGGCACGGCGCGGACGTCTTCCGGCGATGCGTCGCGCGGATGTACGACCACGGCGAGGCGCTGGTGCGCAGCTGGTTCGCGGCGCTGCCGGACGGCGTCTACACCGCCTCCAGCGTGATCGACTCCGACGGGGTGAGCGGCGTGCCGGTGCCGTTCGGGGTCGTGGTGAGCGTCGAAGGGTCCCGGGTGGAGGTGGATCTCACCGACTGCCCCGACCAGGTCCCCGGGCCGATCAACTGCCCGCTGCCCTCGACGGTCGCCGCGGCCCGGCTGGCGGTGGCGTTCCTGGCGGGCGCGGGGGAGCAGCCCAACGAGGGGCACTTCCGGGCGCTGGAGCTCGTCACCCGCGAGGGCTCGTTGTTCCACCCGGTGCGCCCGGCCCCGTGCTTCATGTACGGCATCCCCGCCGACCACGCCATCGAGCTGATCATCAGGGCGCTCGGGGACGCCGTGCCCGGTGTGCCGGCCGCCAGCGGCGGGGACATCAACGCGCTGGTGTGGTGGGGGAACCGGGAGGGGTCCGGCGCGCCGTGGGCCGACGGCGCGCCGCATCCGGTCGGCCAGGGCGCCTCGCCGCGGGGGGACGGCGCGAGCGCGCTGATGTACATCTCCGAGTCGGCCACCCGGTTCACCCCGGCCGAGGTGTGGGAGGCCAGGAATCCCTGGCGGATCGAACGCCTGGCGCTGGCCGCGGACTCGGGCGGGGCGGGCAGGTTCCGCGGCGGTCTCGGCCTCGACCTGTCCTTCCGCTGCCTGGAGGACCAGTACCTCACCGCGGCCCTGGCCAGGACCGAGCTGGCCCCGTGGGGCCGGTCCGGCGGGCTGCCCGGCCGCCCGAACCGGCTCACCGTCGACTATCCCGACGGCACCACCGGCGACTACGCGCTGAAGACCAGGATCCCGCTGTCCAAGGACGCCGTGGTGCACCTGCGCACCGGGTCGGGCGGCGGATACGGCCCACCGGCCGGGCGCGACCCGGAGGCGGTCCGCGCCGACCTGCGCGAGGGGTACGTCAGCGAGGAGTACGCGCGCAGGCATCACCCGCACGCGTTCCCCGCGTGAGCTTCACTTCGCCGCGGCCAGCATCCCGTCGTCGCCGCTGAACAGGCCGGCGGCCGGCGCGGCACCGCGTTCCGCCGGGGCCGGTTCCGCTGCGAACGGCGAGGCGAGCGTCTTGAGCCCGAGACGCTCGCCGGTCGCCGGGTAGCCCGTCACCGCGATGCCCGGCAGGGTGGCGGTGACCCTGGCGTGCGCCGCCGCGCGCAGTTCCTTGAACACCTCGACGAAACGGTCGCGGGTCTCGCCCGGTGCCAGCCGGCCGGTGGCGTCGAACAGGGGTGGATCGGCGGTCACCACCAGCTCGGCGCCGCACATCTGCCCGCCGTAGCCGGCCAGCAGGGTGCGCAGCTCGGCGTGCGCCCACATGGCGTTCCACGGCTCCGGCGCGGCGCTCACCACCGCGACCGGCCTGCCCTCCAGGACCTCGGCGAACGGCTCGCGGGCCAGCCAGCTCAGCGCGTTCCGCAGCTCGGCGGGCAGCAGGCTGTGCCCGGGCGTGACGAGCAGCAGGCCGTCGGCCCCGGCCAGCGCGCCCAGCAGTTCCCTGGCGGGCCGCGGCAGCGGCCCTGCGGCGTAGGGGGGTACCTCCGCCAGCCCGTCCCAGGTCGTGTACTCCTCGCCCGCCGCCTCGAAGCGGGCCGCCTGGGCCAGCCGGTGGACGTAGGACCCGGTACGGAAGCTTGCGGCGATTCCCACGATGCTCATGCGTTTACCCCCAAAGACACGACGCGGTAAGGCCGGGCGGCCGGCGGCTCGGGCTCTCCCGTCACCGCCTTGGGAACGCGGTCGCGCCCCGCCGACCGCCCGCGCCCCCGTGCCCGCCCAGACCACCCCGAAACCGAAATATCCCCTGATCTGCGTATATACCCAGAAATCGACCCTCGGTGGGGTGGCCGGCGGCACCGCGTTGGAGCCTCCCCGCCCGCGGACTTAGACTCCGGACGTGGACGATCTCCAGGCCGTCGCGGCACTTCAGGACCCCGTACGGCGGGCGCTGTACGACTTCGTGGCCGCCCAGGGCAGGGATGTCGGGCGCAACGAGGCGGCCGAGGCGGCCGGCGTGCAGCGCACCCTCGCCGCCTTCCACCTGGACAAGCTGGTCGAGGCCGGGCTGCTGGACGCCCGGTTCAAGCGGCTGGGCGAGCGTTCGGGACCGGGCAGCGGCCGGCCGGCCAAGGTCTACCGGCGGGCCTCGGCGGAACGGTCGGTCAGCCTGCCCCCGCGCGACTACCGCACGCCCGCCCTGGTGCTCGCCGACGTCGTCCACCTGCTCGGCGCCGAGGAGCGGGCGGAGGAGGCGGCCCGCGAGGCCGGCGCCCGGATGGCCCGCCCGCCCGCCCCCCTGGAGGACGTCCTGCGCGCGCGGGGCTACGAGCCCTACCATGACGGCGACCGGGTCCGGCTGCGCAACTGCCCCTTCCACGTGCTCTCCGAGGAGCACCCGCTCCTGGTGTGCTCGATGAACCTCGCCCTGTGCCAGGGCCTCCTGGACGGCCTCGGGGAGCGCGGGGTGACCGCGGTCTCCGACGCCGCGCCCGGCCGATGCTGCGTCGCCTTCGTCGCCTCGTCACCCGAAGACGGCTGAGCTTCTGCGGATCGGCACTTCTTCCTGATCGCGACAGAACTCGCGCCGCTTTTTCGTTGGTAAGGCCAACTGTCTGCCGGGGTGCGCCCTGGCAGCGTTGTGCCACGAGCGCCCCCGCCGGGGGCCGGGGACGAAGGCGGGATCAGTGGAAGACGCGTTGAAGGCGGGCGTATCGGTCACCGGGCTCGGGGCCACCACGCCGCTCGGCGGCGATGTGCCCGACACCTGGGCGGGCATGCTGGCGGGGCGGTCCGGGATCACCGTGCTCGACGAGGAGTGGGCCGCGGACCTGCCCGTGCGGATCGCCGGGCGGATGCGGGTGGACCCCGCCGGGGTGCTCGGCCGGGTGCCGGCCCGGCGGCTGGACCGCACCCAGCAGGCCGCCCTCGTCGCCGCCAGGGAGGCGTGGGCGGACGCGGGGGCTCCCGGCGTCGAGCCCGGACGGCTGGCCGTGGTCGTCGGCACCGGGGTCGGCGGGGTGCTCACCACGCTCGCCCAGGACGACGTCCTGGAGGCGTCCGGGGCGCGGAAGGTCTCGCCGTGCACGGTTCCGATGCTGATGCCGAACGCGGCGGCGGCGGTGGTCAGCATGGAGTTCGGGGCGCGGGGCGGCGCGCACACGCCGGTGAGCGCCTGCGCCTCCGGCGCCGAGGCGATCGCCGTGGGGCTGGACCTCATCCGGCTCGGCCGCGCCGACGTGGTGATCGCCGGAGGCGCCGAGGCGTGCGTCCACCCGCTCACCCTGGCCGGGTTCGCCCAGGCCAGGGCGCTGTCCACGCGCAACGACGCGCCGCCGGCGGCCTCCCGGCCGTTCGACGCGGGGCGCGACGGCTTCGTCCTCGCCGAGGGAGCCGCCCTGGTGGTCCTGGAACGGGAGGGTTTCGCCGCGGCCCGCGGCGCCCGCGCGCATGCCACACTGGCCGGCGCCGCCACCACCTCCGACGCCTTCCACATCACCGGCGCCGACGCCGGCGGGCAGGCCCGCGCGATGCGGCTGGCCCTGGCCTCGGCCGGCGTGGACGCGCTCGACGTCGGCCACGTCAACGCGCACGCCACCGCCACCCCGGCCGGCGACCTGACCGAGACCCGGTCGATCGCGGAGGCGCTGGGCACGCATCCCGCCGTCACCGCCGTCAAGTCGATGACCGGGCACATGTGCGGAGCCTCGGGCGCCCTGGGCGCGTTCGCGACGATCCTCGCGCTCCGCGACGGCGTGATCCCGGCCACCCGCAACCTGGACGACCCCGATCCCGCGGTGCCGCTCGACGTCGTCACCGGAGGCCCGCGCCGGGGCCGGTGGACGGCGGCGATGACCAACTCCTTCGGCTTCGGCGGCCACAACGCGTCCCTCGTCTTCACCCGATAGGCCGCGCACGGGGGACCTCATGCGGTCCCACCGCTCGCCTGCATCGCGGGGAAGTCCAGGGAGCGGACCGGCCCCCCGGTCGGCCGGGGCGACCTGCTGACCGACGTCGGCCTCTGCTGTTCCAGCGGCACCGTCGGGGTCGCGGGCCAACCTCTCCTGCGAGACGGGCCCGCGACCCCGGCGCCTGGGCACCGTGCCGACCGCTTTCGCGGCCGAGGACGTCAGGAAGTTCTCCGCTTACCTGTGACCGGCGCCCTGGGTGGACCCGTGACCACCGTGGAACGCGGCGGTCACGGGTCCACCACCGCCCTCTTCCGGCAGGCGGTCAGGAGTCCACCACCGCCGTGTTCTGGCAGGCGGTCAGGAGCCAGCGTCCGTCCTCCTTGGCCATCACGTACAGCGGGGTGCCCTCGCCGAGTTCCGGGTCCGGCGCGCCGTCGGGCTTCAGATACCGCTGGCGCACCTTGACGGCGGCCACGTCGGGCCGGATGAACAGCACGTGCACCACCTCGTACCTGGCGGTCAGGCCCTGCATCCCGCCGGGGAGCACCTGGTGGGTGAACGCCGAGATCTCGTCGCGGCCGATCAGTCGCCTGCCGCCGCCCGTCGTCCAGATCGCGTCGTGCCGGAACAGGCCGACGAACTCGTCGGGCAACTCGTTGTTCTGGGTGTGCTCGACCACGGCGACCACCTGCTCGATCGCCTGGATATCGACCCGCTGGTCGACGTTCGTCATACTCATGCGGGCCAGCCTGGCACCTCAACCTTCCTTGAGGTCAACTGCCGCTGACCGGGGGGATCCGCAGGGGGTGCCCGCAGGCCCGCCGGGCCACCTGATGAGATGGTGCCGACTGCTCACAGGATCTTTATCGGAGGCGGGCATGCGTATCGTGATCGCGGGCGGGCACGGGAAGATCGGCCTGCTGCTGGCACGGCGGCTGGGCGGGCGCGGCGACGAGGTGGCGAGCCTGATCCGCAACCCGGCCCACGAAGCGGATGTCGTGGCGGCGGGCGGCAGGCCCGTGCTGTGCGATCTGGAAAAGGCCACGGTGCCGGAGGTCGCCGCACACGTGGAAGGCGCTGACGCGGTGGTGTTCGCCGCGGGGGCGGGGCCGGGCAGCGGCGCGGCGCGCAAGGACACCGTCGACCGGGCCGCCTCCGTCCTGCTGGCCGACGCGGCCGAACGGGCCGGGGTCGCGCGTTTCGTCCAGATCTCCTCGATGGGCGCCGGGCAGCCGCCCAGAGCGGGGACGGACGACGTGTGGGCCGCCTACATCGACGCCAAGACCCGGGCCGAGGAGGACCTGCGCACCCGGCCCCTCGACTGGCTGATCCTGCGCCCCGGCGGCCTGACCGACGACCCGGGCACCGGCCTGGTCACCCTCTCGGAGGAACGGCTGCCTCGCGGCCGGGTCACCCGGGACGACGTCGCCGCGGTCATCACCGGCCTTCTGGACACGCCGGCCGTACGGCACCTCACCCTGGAACTGACCGAGGGCGCCACCCCGATCTCCGAGGCCGTGCACGCGTTTCACGATTGATCCGCGACACCCCTCGTCGCCGTAGGCAACCACCTCGCCCACCCCCGACCACCCTCGCCCACCCCCGACCGCGACGGCGACCGCGACCCCACCCCCGGCCGCGACCCCGCCCCCGAGCCCGGGTGCGGCTGCGACCCCCGTGGGGGTGGGGCTACCTCCACCCCGGTTGTGCGCTTGGGCGCATTCCGTCACCCCGGGCGGGCTTTTAACGTCGGAGAGCAGAACTTCCCGACACGCACCTGGGGGTTGCGATCATGAGCGAGGTCACCCGCCGAGGGTTCATGGGCGGCAGCGCGGCGCTGGGAGGCGGGGTGGCGGCGGGTCTCCTCCCGGCGGCCCCCGCCTTGGCCGCGGCACAGGCGGAAGGCCCGCCGCCGTTAGGACCGGTCGTCGTGCGCCCGGGCGACCCGCGTTACGAGGACCTGGTGGTCCGCAGGACCAACCAGCGCTTCCGGCCCGAGCCGGAATACTTCCACGTGGTCGGCTCCACCGACCAGGTCGTCAAGGCGGTCGGCGACGCGGTCCGCGCCGGCCGCCGCGTCACCGTGCGCAGCGGCGGCCACTGCTATGAGAACTTCGTCGGAGACGGCGCGCAGGTCGTGATCGACATGTGTGAGATGTCGGAGGTCTACTTCGACGAGGAGCGCGGGGCGTTCGCCATCGAGGCCGGCGCCACCTTGATGCAGACCTACCGCAAGCTCTATCTCGGGTGGGGTGTCACCATCCCCGGCGGCCAGTGCGGGGGCGTGGCCGCCGGGGGGCACATCGCCGGTGGAGGGTACGGCCCGCTGTCCCGGCGTGACGGCCTGACGGTCGACTACCTGCACGCGGTCGAGGTCGTGGTGGTCGACCGGGCAGGCCGGGCCCGCGCGGTGGTGGCCACCAGGGATCCGGCCGACCCCAACCACGATCTGTGGTGGGCGCACACCGGCGGCGGCGGCGGAAACTTCGGCGTCGTGACCCGCTACTGGATGCGCGACCCGGCCGCCAGGGGCGACGACCCGGCGAAACTGCTGCCCAGACCCCCGGCGACCGTGCTGTCCGGCCTGGCCATCTGGTCGTGGGACGGCATGACCAGAGAGTCCTTCGGCAGGCTGCTGCGCAACCACGGCGAGTGGCACGAGCGGCACAGCGGCCCGGGATCCCCGCACGCCTCGTTGTGGGGCTCGCTGCTGATCCCGGGGCGGCAGGAGGGCGCGGATCCCGGCGGGATGATCCTCCCCACCCAGATCGACGCGAGCGTGCCCGGCGCCGAGAAACTCCTGACCGACTACTTCGCCGCGGTCGGTGAGGGCGTCACCCCGCAGGCGATCGTCCCGCCGCTGCAGCGCGACCCGTGGTTCTACGCGGCGCGCACCCTGTCACTCGGCGAGGACGCGGAGTCCGGGCGTTACAAGGGCAAGTCTGCCTACCTGCGCAGCCGCTTCACCGACGAGCAGGCCGGCATCGCCTTCGACCACCTCACCGCCGGAGGCGCGGCCGCCGGCGGCATGCTGTGGCTGCTGTCCTACGGCGGGCGGGTCAACTCGGTCGCCCCCACCGCCACCGCCACCGTCGAGCGCCGGTCGATCCTCAAGGTCATCCACCTGGCGACGTGGGACGAGACCCAGGACGGCACGGCGCACCTCGAATGGGTGCGCGGGTTCCACAGCCGCACCTTCGCAGGCACCGGAGGCGTGCCGGTCCCCGGCGGCAACTGCGGCGGCGCCTACATCAACTACCCCGACATCGACCACGCCGACCCCGCGTGGAACACGTCGGGAGTGCCCTGGTCGACGATCTACTACGCGGACAACTACCCCCGCCTCCAGCGGGTGAAGGCCCGCTGGGATCCGCGCAACGTGTTCCGGCACGCCCTGTCGATCCGCCCTCCGGCCGGAGGTTCGTGACGATCATCTCCACTGGCCGACAGATGCTGCGAAACGGTCCTATCTGACCGATCTTCATGACAGTTCGTCACTTCTACCAACTTTTTGCCCTCGCCAAACGTCTACATGAGAAGACGCGGTGCATCTGGGGCCGCGTCTTGTCTACGGGGAAGGACGAACAATCGTGGTACGACGCATCAGTGCCCTCGCCATCGCGGTGGCGACCGGGGCGGGCGCTCTGACGTTCGCCCAGGCCGTGCCGGCGTCGGCGGAGGCCCTGGCGGCTCCCACCGTCTCCGACGTGCGGGTGAGTCCGGGCGCCGTCGTGGTGGGCCGGTTTCCGGCCACCGCCAGGTTCAGTTTCACCACCACCGGTTCGGCGGAGAACGTCACGCTGCAGGTGAGGGCGCCCGGCATCGGGGTGGGCAGCCAGGTGAAGCTGGACTCCCGCAGCCTCGGCGGCGGCAGGACCGCCTGGTGGGGCAGCAAGAGCTTCGACACCGGCAGCCCGGCCGGCACCTGGACCCTCCTCGCCGTCGCGAGCAACAAGGACGGCGAGAACTCGAAGAACGGCGAGTTCAAGGTCGTCCAGTCGCGCGACACCCGGATCGCCGGGTTCCGCGTGGCGCCGCAGACGGTCCGTAAGGGAGCGGACCTGTCGGTGGCCGGCCGGCTGCAGATCCAGGACGGCTCGCGCTGGGAGGGTCACCGCGGCCAGAGGGTGAACATTCTGTTCAAGGCCGACGACTCGCGCCGCTGGGAGCGGGTCACCACCGACCGCACCGACGGTTTCGGCGGCTTCCGGGCCACCGTGCCGGCGAAGTCGTCGGGCTGGTGGAAGGCCGAGTACGACGGCGGCTTCGCCGCGAAGGGCAGCGAAAGCGACGGCGAGCGCGTCAGGGTCATCGCCCCGCCGCAGAAGGCGGCGAGCAGGATCGTCAAGTTCGACGCCTTGCGGGAGCCGGCGAAGCGCGGTCGTGACCTGTTCTTCAAGGGCACGCTGGAGGCGGCCGAGCGGTTCGGCTGGGACGGGCACCGCGCCCCGGTGCGACTGTTCTTCAAGGCCGACGGCTCGTCGTCCTGGCAGTCCGTGAAGACGGTGTGGACCGGCCGTGACGGTGACTTCACCACCAAGGCCACCGCCTGGCGCTCCGGCGAGTGGCGCGCGGTCTTCGCCGGCGACGGGGAGACTCGCGGCTCCACCAGCGCACGGGACCACGTGCGGGTCGTGCGCTAGCCGTACGGCCGGACCGGCGACGGCCCCGGACACCTCGTTCCAGACGGCGGCGGCCCGGGACACCTCGTTCCGGACCGGCGGCGGCCGGGGACACCTCGTTCCGGGCCGTCCGAGCGGATCGGCCGTAGGCCGGGGGCTGTGCGTCCCCGGGGCTGCGAGTGGGTGAACCGTGGCACCGGGGGCTGCGTCCCCGGTGCCGCGAGTGGGTGAACCCTGGGGCCGGGGGCTGCGTTCCCGGTCTCGCGGGTGGATGGATCGACGGCCCGGGGCCTCTTGGTCCCGGGCCGTCGGCCGTCCGGCGTTATCGCGGGCCCTCGCTGAGCAGGCGGGCGAGGGCGGCGCGGGTGTGCACGCCGAGCCGTTGGTAGGCGCGGGCCAGGTGGGTCTCCACGGTGCGCGGGCTCAGGTAGAGGCGGTCGGCGATCTGGCGGTTGGTCATGCCCTGGGCGACCAGTTCGGCGATCTCACGTTCCCGCCCGGACAGCGGCTCGGCCGCGGGGCGCCGGCGGATTTGGCGGGCTCCGGTACGGCGTTGCTCCCGGGCGACCAGGCCGGCCAGCCACGGGGCGCCGCATCCGGTGAACAGCTCCCTGGCCAGGCCCAGTTCTCGGCGCGCGCCCCGGGCGTCCCCGAGCGTGGACTCGATCTCGGCCAGCAGCATCCGGGCGAAACCCTCGCCGACGGCCAGGCCGACGGTACGGAAGACGTCGACCGCCTCCCGTGCCCGGTGCGCCGCGGCCGGATGATCGCCCTCGGCCCGCGCGATGAGCGCCGCGGCGCGCGCGACGCAGCCGTACTGCGCGGGCGGGGCGTGCGCCGCCAACCCGGCCGCGCGTTCGTACCACTCCGCCGCGGCTCGCAGGTCGCCGTGGGACACTTCGATCTGCGAGCGCATGGCGTAGGTGGACACGGCGTACGGGCCGAGCCCGGCCGGGTCGGCGGGCACCCGGGACGCCAGCAGTTCGCGGCAGTCGGCCCCGCGGTCCACCGACAGCAGCACCTCGGCCACGTCGTGGTTCACGACGATGCGCCACCACGCCGACCGCAGCCCGTCACCGGCGAGGGCCTCCTCGACGGACGGCATCGCCGGGTCCGGCCCGGCGGCCCACAGCAGCGGCCGGGCCCCGACGGCGCGGACGAAGGCGAGGAGCTCCAGGCTGCCCAGGTGCCGCGCCATCTCCTCGGCGTCCGCGCTGTCGGCCAGGGCGTCCGCCACCTTGCCGGTGCGCACGTTGACCGCCGTCCGCACCGCGTACATGAGGGGGACGTCGTTGTGCCGCCCGTGCCGCCGGGCGATCCGCAGCCCGCGTTCCAGGTGGCCCAGCGCGGCCGGATGCCGGTCGAGGAGGAACTCCGCCCAGGCCAGCGGCGCGATCAGCGTGAGATCCTCGCACAGCTCCCGGTCGGTCAGCGCGTCGGTGAGCAGCGCGGCCCGGTCGAGGAGCCGGACGCCGTCCGCGAACGCGCACTGGTGGATCCTGCTGACGGCCCGCAGGGTGAACGCCGCCGCGGAGAGCCCGGGCCGCCCGCCGGTGGACGCGAGAGCCTGGACGGCGTGCCCCTCGCCCTCGTGCCAGCGGCCGTCCAGCAGGTCGGTCACGGCCAGCTCAAGAAGGAGCTCCGCCCGGGACGCGGGCCCGGCGGCCAGCTCGGCGACGATCACGGCCCTGGCCTCGGCCAGCAGGCCCAGGGACCGGTTCATCGTGGCGAGCAGTTCCGCCACCGTGCTGCGGTGCGGGCCGTCCGACCTCAGCATCTCGTGCAGCAGTTCCCGGCTCTCCGCCAGGCGTCCGGACACGCCGAGCGCCTTGGCGAGGGCCAGCCTCAGACCGGTCCGGAACGCTTCGAGGCCGGGCAGGGCGGGCAGCGCCGCGAGCGCCGCGCGCAGCCAGCGGGCCGCGGTCGTGGGGGCGGTGGCCAGCGTGGCGTGCCCCGCCGCGGCCAGCAGTTCGGCGCCGTCGAGATCGCCCACCTCGACGGCGTGCTCCATGTGCGCGGCGCACCGGACGAGCGGGGCGCCCCTGCTCCTCAGGTACGCGGCGGCGCGCCGGTGGGCGCCGGCCCGCCAGGCGGGTCCCGCGAGCCGGTAGGCGGCGGCCCTGACCAGCGGATGCCGGAACGCCAACCCCCCGTCCCCGGGCCGCAGGACGTCCAGCCCGACCAGGTCGTCCAGCGCCCGCTCCACCATGCCGGCATCGGCCTCGGACACCGCGGCGACCAGCCGGGCGTCGTGCCCGTCCCCGGCCACCGCGGCGGCCTGCGCGATCAGCCGCTGCCCGGCGTCCAACTCCCCAAGCTGAGCAAAGATGAGCCGCCCCAGCGCCGCACGCACCCCCGGCCCACCGTCCGTGTGTATGCCCGATCCACCGTCGGCGTGCGTACTCGGTCCGCTGTCGGCGTGTATGCCCGGCCCGCTGTCCGCGTGTGTATTTGGTCCGCTGTTCGCGTTTATGCCCGATCCGCCGTTGACGTGCGTATTCGGTCCGGTGTCCGCATGTACGGCCGGCCCGCCGTTGGCGTGCGTACTCGGTTCGCTGGCGGTGGGTGGGCTTGGTGCGGTGGTGGCGAGTGCGTCTCCGTCGGGGCCGTCGGCGATCTCGGCCGCCACCGTGTCCGGGAGGTCGCTGAGGATCTCCAGGAAGAGCGGGTTGCCGCCGCTCGCCCGGCGTAGGCGCTCCCTGCGCCATCGCGACGGTTCGGCGGACAGCCACGTGTCGACGTCGGCCGCCGCCAGCGGCCCCAGCGCCATGCGCAGCGGCGGGTCCGCCGCGGCGGCGAACGACCGCTCCAGGACCGTGGGCACCCGCCCGGTACGGCAGGCGAGCACGACGACGACCGGGGTCGTGCACGGACGCCTGGCCAGGAAGTCGAGTACTTCCACCGAGGCGTCGTCCGCCCAGTGCACGTCGTCGAACAGCAGCACCAGGCCACCGGGTTCCGCGGCGTCCGCGAGGAGGGCGCGGACCTGGCGGTGCAGCCGGTGCCGCTCCACGCCGTCCGCGATCTGACCGCCCGCCGGTTCGATGCTCAGGACGCTCAGCAGCCGGCCCGAGGGTTCTGCCAGGCGTGTGTCCTGCTCGCCTCCGGTCGCGGCGTCCAGCCACATCCCGAAGGGCACGCTGTCCTGGAACTGGAGTCCCCGCCCGGTCATCGCCGGCACTCCCGCGCCCGAGGCGAGCGCGGCGAACGCGGCCAGCAGGCGGGTCTTCCCGATCCCGGGCTCGCCGGTCACCAGGACGAACGACGGCGCGGGATCCGCCAGCAGTGACCCCAGTGCGGCGAGCTCCGCGTCCCTGCCGATGAGTGGACTCCGCACGGCGGTGATCTTACCCGGATCCCCGGCCGGGCTCCCGGCCCACGGACGCCGGTCAGCCGTAACGCTTGAAGAGCACCTCGAGGTAGTCCTCCAGGCGGAATGCGAGCAGCGCGCGAGCGGCGAGCATCGCGGGAGTGGTGAGCAGCGGAGAGGTGGTGAGCAGGGGCGCGAGCAGCGGGGGAGTGGCGAGGAGCGGGGGTGAGGTCGGTGCGGCCGAGTGCGACTTGGAGCCGGCCCGGGCGCAGATCAAGGAACTGCGAGCCGGGCGGGACACGCTCAAGGCCGCCGTCCAGCGGGGCCTGGGGGCGGCGTTGGAAACGGCCGGCGTCCGGGAGTTGACGATGCGGATCAGCGAGCTGCCGGCCCACGGCGAACGCCTGGCGGCCGAGAAGGATACCGCGGTGATCGGGATGTGCTAGTTTCACCCATTCCGGCCGGATGTTGCTTCCGGCCGGAACGTGCTTGTATGGACACTTTTCAAGCAACCGTGCGGCCCGTGAGCGCCGCGGACCGTCCCACCATCGAACGGCTCTGGCTCATGTTCCGCCACGACATGGCCGAGTTCCAGGGCGGACTGCCCGGCCCGGACGCCACCTATCACCGCGATCGGCTACGCCCGGTGTTCGAGGACGGCGACTGGGCGGCCTACCTGTTCACCAGCGGGGACCGGCCGGTCGGTTTCTCGTTCGTGCGCGGACTGTCCGGCCCGGCGCGCGTGCTGAACAGCTTCTTCGTGGTGCGCGGCGCGCGCCGGTCCGGGATCGGGATGGAGGTCGTGCGGGAGGTGATCTCCCGGCACCCTGGCCCCTGGAAGATCGCCTTCCAGGATTCGAACACGGCGGCCGTCGCGTTCTGGCGGCGCGTCGCCACCGAGATCGCCGGTGACGCGTGGACGGAGGAGCCCGAAGACGTTCCCCCGGACGTGTGGATCTCCTTCACCACCGCCTGACCGGTAATCAAGCGGGAGCGCGCCTCACTCTCAAGATCGGGTTACTGCGCTCGGAGACGCCCATTCAGGCCGGGTCGCCTGGGGAATCACACCCCGGGCGACCCGCCCTCAACGCCTTGGCGAAGATCCGGCAAACAGATCCCCGGGCCTGAGCGGGCGCCTCTTGCGCGCTCAGGAGGCGCACGGCCACCCTCTGCGAGGTTCTCGCGGCCCTGGTGGCCTTCGCCCGTCACAGCCGCGACGGCAGCTCCGCTGTCCTGCCGCGCCCGTCACCGGGCGGGTGTGGCCTCACCCGGTGCCGAGTTCTCCGCGGCCATCTCGCAGGTGCTGTCCTTCGCCGCGTCCGGCGCCTCGGGCAGTTTGTCGACCACGGTCACCGAGGTCTGCGCGGTCAGCGCGACCACGCCGCCGACCGGGCCGCCACCGGTCTTCTCGTCCACGATCGTGCCGCGTTCCCCCAGGAACATGGACGTCAGCGGATCGTAGATCAACTGCGTCAGTACGCCGTCCTGCGTCATTCCCAGGGCGGCCCCCTTGCGCCCTGCGGAGTCCGCGACGTCCTGGGCCGGCTCGACTCCCGGGATCATGGCGATCGCCTTCAGGAGCGCCTGGCGCTGTGCCCGGGGCATGTAGGTCTCCCTGAGCATGTCGGTCGCCGTGTGGAACGCCTCGCGGTCGGCGAACTCGCGATCGACGTGCCGGTAGAGGAGGTTCAGCATCGCCTGCTCGTCGGCGGGCAGGCCGGCCAGGTGGACGTAGTCCCTGCGGTTGTCCTGGGGCCGGCCGGGGCAGAGACCGTCGACCTCGTTCCAGCCCCCGCCGGATGGCGTTCGTTTCGCCTGCTCCGGCAGCGGCAGGCCGGGGAACGCCTTCGGCGCCAGGCTCTCGGACCACAACAGGCCATCGCTCCGGCCGTCCACCGCGCGGTAGAACGCCCGCTTGCTGCGGTAGAGCCATTTGCCTCCATCGCCCTCCGACGTGAACATCATCTCGGAGTCGATGCGGATGAACTTCCCGGGCTGCGGATTCGGCTCGCCGGGGAAGGTCTCCGGGGCGGGAGGCGGATCGCTCGCCACGGCCCGGCTCACCGCCGGTCCCCGTACCTCGCCGGTCCCGCCGGACAGTGCGACGGTGACCCCTCCGACCATGGCCGCCGTCAGCGCGAAGGCGCCCGCCGCCTGCCAGGCGCCCCGGGGCGTCACCGGCCGGAACCGGGCGAGCCAGGCGGGCCGGCGACCGCCGGAATCCCTCCGTGCCGCGTCGAGCAGCCGCCGCCGCGCCTCCGCCCGCGCCCGCGGCGGGTACGGCGGAGCGGCCGGGCGGAGGCGGGCGAAGGTGTCGAACTCATCGTTCATGTGCGTGCTCCAGGATCAGGGGGTCTTTCCCGCCGAGCGCGCGGCGGAGCTTGGCGCGGGTGCGGTGCAGCCGGGACCGGACGGTGCCGACGGGGACGCCCAGCGCCACGGCCGCCTCTTCGTAGCTCAGGTCGGCCCAGGCGACGAGTAACAGCAGGTCACGTTCGGCCGCGCTGAGGCGGGCCAGCATCTGGGCCAGCCGTGGCTGGAGTTGCCCGGCGGTGACGCGGTTCACGCTGCGTTCGTCGAACGAGCCGGGCGGGTCGGGCGCGAGGCGGGCGAGGGCTTTGGTCCGTCTTCGCTCCGACCGCCGATGCTGGGAGATCACTCTGGTCGCCACGCCGTACAACCAGGGCCGGGCGTCCGGCTGGGCCGGGTCATAACGCGCCCGGACGCGGAAGGCGGCGAGGAACACCTCCGCGGTCACGTCCTCGGCCTCCTCGTGGCCGAGCCGTCTGGCGGCGTAGCGGAAGATCTCGTCGGCGTGCCGGTCGAACAGCGTCGCGAAGAGCTCCGGCTCCACCAGCGACTCCCGGATGAGCGCGGCGTCCGGGACGGACGGGCCGTCGGGTTGTGCGTGAGCACTTACCACGGGTGTGTGGTCCTCTCCGCGTAGTCGTTGCTTTCACCCGGTACTTGGCCGCGGCGCACCACCCGGTTCCACTGTTTTCACGGAAACCCTCGTCGGACCCGGCGAAGGGCGGCCGCTGCCGGTCGCGGGCCGGCCTTTCCGTTCGTCCTCTCGTCGCGCCCGTCGGGCTTTTCACGACGAACGCGACACGCGGGCCTGGCGACGAAGGTATGCCGCGCTCCCACGGCCTTTCGTGGCAGCGCGGTGCGTCACGGGCGTCTGCGCGGCGAGCGCGGCCACGGCAAGCCTTCCGCCGCCGCTGTCGGCGTGCTTCTCCGGTCCGGCGCGAAGGCCGTCGGCGTCCACGTCTTCGTGGCCGTCCGAGGACCCGTCTGGTACGTGATTCACCGGATGCTAGCGCGCAACGCCCGCTGTTCACTGGCAACATGAGACATGCTCATGCTTTACGCCCGCCCTGGCGGGTTCGCTGCGCGAGGGCCGCGCTGGTCGCGGTCATGGCGGCCGGGATGCTGGTGGGAGGGGGCACGGCGGCTTCGGCGGGGCCGAACGTGCCCGGGTGCGGGGGCGCGGCGGCGACCCCCGTGCCGGCCTCGGTCCCCCGGGTGGTGTCCGTGGCCGGTGACGGCTTCAGCTCCGGCGAGGGCGCCGGCGGCTACACGCCCGGCAACGGCCACTCCACCTTCTGGCGCCACCAGTCCCCGTACGCCCCGGGCGCGCTGGCCTTCGCCTACCTGTCCGCGAGCAACCGGACCACCCTGCCCGTCGCACTGAGCGAGGGCTCGATCCGGACCTCGATCGACATCGACCGGCTCGCCCTCGCCGCCTCCTCCGGGGCCCAGGGCAAGCACATGATGATCGACCAGGTCGACGTCGACGCCGGCACCGGCCGCAACATCCCGCAGGGCAACATCATCCGGCCCGAGTCCAACGTGGTGCTCCTCGGCTTCGGCGCCGGCGACGCACACTACACCGACGTCCTGCAGAACGCCCTCGGCACCTACATCAGCAGGGCCACCGCGGCGCTGCTGCGCGGCGTCCTGCCCGCCCCGGGCTGGCGGAACGACCAGCTCCGCAACTTCCAAGCCGTGCTGACCCGCGAGCAGAACAACCTGGCCGAGGTCCAGACGCAGGTCACCGCGGCGCTCACGGCCGCCCGCAGGGCCGCGCCCAACGCCTTGATCGTGCTGAACCTCTACCCGTCCCCGGTGAAGGCGACCGGCAACCCGTGGCTGACGTTCATGGGCGCCCAGACGCTGGACGCCCTGCACGGCTACGTCTCCGCACTGAACGCCCGGCTGCGGACCGCCGTGACCGCCTTCAACGCCGCCGACCCGGCCAAGCCCGCCGTGGAGGTCTTCGACCCGGCCCCCGCCGTGGCGGGTCACGAGGTCGGTACGGCCGCGCCGTACTTCCACGCCTGGACCCTGAACGCCGCCGAGCTGCGCGCGGGGAACAACGTGCACGCCTTCCAGGAGAGCTTCATGCCCAACAGGGCGGGGCACCTGGCCATCGGCCAGTCGCTGGCGCGCTGGCTCCAGGCGCGCTGCCCGGGCCTGTGGGCGAAGGCGCCGCAGCTCAGCCAGGTGATCACCAGGGCGCAGCCCGGACAGGCCGTGCCCACCGAGCGGGAGCTCCAGGACGGCGTCCTGCCGAACATGGCGCGGTTCTGCCTGAGCGCCCGGCAGTCCCGGCACTGCGTCTCCGCGGAGCCGGGCAGCGCGGGGACGCCCGTGCCCGACGGCTACTACCCCTCACCCGGCAGCGCGATCTGGGACCTGTGGTTCGGCGTGTGGATCGCGGCCAACTCCCCGACGGGCAGCAGCGACCCGATCAGCTCCGGTCTCGGCGACGCCAGCACTCCCGGCAGGCACGACCCGCTGTCCTGCTGCGGCCGGTCGGCCAGGCGGATGCCCGACGGCTCCGGCGGCTGCTGGCTCGTCGAGTGGGGCGGCGACCTGAACGCCTACCGCTACACCCAGCTCCCCGGAAGCTGCTACGACTACACCCCGATCCCCGTCTACCCCGAGCCGCAGGACCCGCCGCCGGCCGGCGACGTGCTCGAACCGCCCCCCTCGGGCGTCGAACCCAGCGGCAGTCCCTCGGGCGGCGGGATCGACAACGTCATCGACATCTGGATCCCGCTTCCCGGCGAGGGCGGTGGCGGCACCGCCCCCTGTGACGGCCGTGGCGAACCCTGCCCGCCGCACCGCGACTTCGAACACTTCTACTAATGGGTCTCCCGGCCTCCCTCGCCCGCGGGCGGCGGGAGGCCGGGCCGCCGCTCGCCGGCGGGCGGGCGGGCGCCGAGGTACCAGCGGCCCCAGTCGTCGAGCAGCAGGACGATCTTCTCCAGGCTTCGCCCCGCCTCGGTCAGCGAGTACTCGACCTTGGGCGGCACCTCGCGGTAGACCGTCCGCACGACCAGCCCGTCGGCCTCCAGCTCGCGGAGCTGCCGGGTCAGCATCCGCTGGGTGACGCCGTGCATCGCGCGCATCAGCTCGCCGAAGCGGTGCGTCCGGTCCAGGAGCTTGCGCAGGATCGCCAGCTTCCACCGCCCGCCGAGCACCTCCATGGCCACCTCGACCATGCAGTGGTCCGGCATCTCGTCGAGGTCCCCACGCATCTCTGACCTCCATGGGTATACGAAACGGCACTATGGCACAGGAATAACCGTACTTGCCGCCTCAGCCCCTGTGTCACGAGGCTGGCGGCATGACTCTCGACGACACGGCGGGCGCCCGCGCCGCCGCCCGCCCGGCCGGGCATCCGCGCAGGTGGGCGGTACTGGCCGTGCTGTGCACGAGCCTGCTGATGGTCGGCGTGGACCTGACCGTGCTGCACGTGGCCGTGCCCGCCATCAGCCAGGACCTGCTGCCGGACGCCGCCGGGCTGCTGTGGATCGTGGACGTCTACTCGCTGACCGTGGCGACGTTGCTGGTCACCTTCGGCACGCTGGGGGACCGCCTGGGACGCAGGCGTACGCTGTCGGCGGGCTTCGCCGTGTTCGGGGCCGCCTCGGCCGCCGCCGCGTTCTCCGGTACGGCGGCGCAGCTCATCGGCGCCCGGATGCTGCTCGGCGTGGGCGCGGCGATGATCATGGCGTCCACCGTGGCGGTCATCAGGTCGGTGTTCCCCGACGCCCGCGAACGCGCGGTCGCCATCGGGCTGTGGACGGCGGCCCACAGCGCCGGCGCCACGATCGGCCCGCTCGTCGGCGGCCTCCTGGTGGAGCGATGGTGGTGGGGCGCGGTCTTCCTGGTCAACGTGCCGGTGGTGGCGGTCGTCCTGGTGGCGGGCCGGCGGCTGATCCCCGAGTCCAGGGACCCGGCGCCGCGCCGGTGGGACGCGCAGGGCGCGATCCTGTCCGCGGCCGGTCTGGCGCTGGGCGTCTACGCGCTGAAGGGCCTGGGCGGCGAGGGGGTCGCCGTGCCGGCCGCCCTGGGCGCGGCGGCGGTCGTTCTGCTGGCGGTGTTCGTCGTCCGGCAGCGGCGGGCCGCCCACCCGCTGCTCGACCTGTCGCTGTTCGCCGACCGCCGCTTCCGCGCCGCCGCCGTCGCCGTGCTGTGCTGCTTCGGCTGCTACACGGCGCTGCTGTTCTTCCTCACCCAGCGGTTCCAGCTGGTCGCCGGGTACTCGCCGGTGGAGGCCGGGCTGGTGCTCGCGCCGCTCGCCGCGGCCAACGCGGCCGGGGCGGCGGCGGCGCCCTGGCTGGCCCGCCGGGCCGGGCACCGGACGGCGGTGAGCGCGTCGCTGGCCGTCTTCGCCGCCGCGCTCGCCGCGGCGGCCCTGTGGGGCACGGGCGCGCCGATCGCGGTGCTGATCTCGGCGGGCGCGGGAGCCGGGGTGGTGATGACCCTCGGCGCGGACATCATCATGGCGGCGGCACGGCCGGAACGGGCCGGGGAGGCCGCGGCGATCCAGGAGACGTCGTTCGAGCTGGGCGCCGGGCTGGGCGTCGCCGTCCTCGGCACCGTCCTCGCCGCCGCCTACCGGACCGCGCTGCCCGCCGTACCGGGGCTCCGTCCGGACGAGGGCGTCGTCGCGCGCGAGTCGCTCGGCGCGGCCACCGCGGTCGCGGCCCGGCTGGACCAGACGACCGCCGCCGCCCTGCTCCGGGCCGCGAGGACCGCCTTCGACGAGGGGTTCACCGTGGTCATGGGCATCGCCGCGGCGGTCCTCGCGGTGACGGCGGCGCTGTCGGCGATCGCGCTCCGCGGCGCGCCGCGCGGGGAGACCTGACCGGCGCTCCCGGCGGACGGCAGCCGGTCCGCCGCCCGCCTCGGAGGCGGACCTTCCGCGCGCGGAGCGGCAGGGATCCCGTTGTGCGTTGAGGACGCCCTACAGGGCCGCCCGGTCCCGGAGGGTCCGGTGGGCGTCGTTGGCGTGGGCGATCATCCGGGTGAGCACCTCGTGGACGTGCCGCAGCTCGGACAGCTCCATCCCCAGCCGCCCGACGATCGCCGCCGGGATCTTCTCGGCCTGGCCGCGCAGCGCCCGCCCGGCCGGGGTCAGGGTGACGGCGAGGGAGCGGGCGTCCTGGTCGGCACGCGGACGATGCACGTATCCGCCGGCTTCGAGGCGCTTGAGGAGGGGGGACAGCGTGGCGGGTTCGAGCTGGAGCAGCCTGCCGAGCTCCTTGACCGACAACGGGGCGCGCTGCCACAGCGCGAGCATCACCAGGTACTGAGGATGGGTGAGCCCCATCGGCTCCAGCAGCGGCCGGTAGAGCGCGATCACGCTGCGGGAGGCGACCGCCAGGGCGAAGCACACCTGGCTCTCCAGGGCGAGCGGGTCGCCGATGTCGTCAAGGTCACTCACGGGACACCTCCGTAACGGCGGGACTCATGCTATAACAAGTAGTGTACTAATGATTAGTGTACTAATCGTTTGACGGACACGCGTCCCGGGCCCCCGCGACGCGGGGCGAGAAGATGGGTGATCAGACGATGCCGGAGACCGTCATGCCCCGCCGGAAGAGAAAGACCCTGGAGGAGCGGATCGCCGAACGACAGGCGAAACTGCCGCCGCTGGACGAGGGGAAGCACTTCGAGCACGGCCCCGCGAAGTTCGTCTTCGTCTTCCTCATCGGGTTCGTCGTGTTGCTCCACCTCGTCGGGCTCGTCGTCCTCATGATCATGGATCTTCAGTGACGGCTTCCCTGTGGCGTCTCCCGGCGGCGCCGGCCCCGACGGCGGCCTGCGGGAGCGCCAGGGCCGCCATGAGGAGCAGCGGCACGGCCCACCCGCCGGTCACCTGGTGGACGGCGCCGAACGCGAGCGGGCCGGTCGCGGCGAGGGTGTAGCCGGCGCAGTGCGCCATGCCGGACAGCCGGCCCGCGTGCCCGGCACCGGCGGAGTGCAGCACGACGAAGATCGTGGCCAGGCTGATCGCCGCGCCCTGCCCGACCCCGAGCAGCGCCATCCACGGGTAGGGCTCCGCGGCCGGGACGGTGAGCAGGCCCGCGAAACCGAGCGCCGACAGGACCGCGCCCGCCGCCGCCAGCGCGCCCAGGGGCACCCCCCGCTCCGCCAGTACCGTGACGAGCAACGACCCGGCGATCCCCAGCAGTTCGAAGAAGGACAGCATCCAGCCGGCCGCGTCCTCCCGCATGCCCGAGTCGGTCAGGACGGTGGGCAGCCAGGTGATGGCGGAGTAGTAGCTCAGCGACTGCAACCCCAGGTAACAGGCGACCAGCCAGGCCCCCGGATGCCGCCACGGCCCCCGCCCCGGCCGCGGCGCGCCCCGCCCCCGCGCAAGGACGGGTGTACGGGCGGGTGCCGCGCGGCGGGCACGTGACGCGGCCCGTACGACGAGGGCCAGCATCGCGGTCGGCCCGTCAGTGGCCGGTGCGGCGGTCGCCCGGCCGGCGTGATCCTCGGGGAGCCGCCCGGCCGGCGAGCCGGCGGACGTTCGGCGTGGAACGGATGTCTGTTCTCATCGTCGGATCTCCATCCGCGGTGAAGCGGGAAACGTGCGGGCGCGCGCCCTCGGTCACGCGCCGCCGGTCAAGGCCGGACTGGTCCACGTCCGGCGATCTCGTGGAGCCGGCGCGCCCGGACTCCGGCGCACCCCACGGGCCCGGCGGGAAGCCGGCCCGGCCGTCTGAACGGCCCCTCCATCGCAGGTCACCATGCCCGCGCCCGTTCCGCCCGCAACGCACTCCGCGTGTGGACAACGTCACACCGCCCCGGCGGACACGCCTCTAAAAACAATAGATGTTGACATAGAAGAGGGCGGCGTGGTCTGCTGATCCGCATGCACCTAGCCCAGCTCAACATCGCCCACCTGCGCGCCCCCACGGAGTCTGAGCAGCTGAAGGACTTCATCGACCTGCTCGAACCGATCAACGCCATCGCCGACGTCGCGCCGGGATTCGTCTGGCGGATGAAGGGCGGCCCCGAGCCCGACGCCGTCACGGCCCACGAGTTCGGCGACCACCTGCTGATCAACATGTCGGTGTGGGAAGACCGCGACACGTTGTGGAACTTCGTCTACCGCAGCCCGCACCTGCCCGTGCTGCAACGGCGCAAGGAGTGGTTCCACCGGATCGCGGAGCCGTACACGGTGCTGTGGTGGATTCCGGAGGGGAGCACGCCGACGCTGGCCGAGGGCATGGAGCGGCTGGAACGGCTGAAGGCCTCCGGGCCCGGCCCGGCGGCCTTCACGTTCCGTGACTTCTACGACAGCAGCGAGGCGGCCAGCCTGCCCGCCGCGGCGGAGGCGAGGAAGTAGGCGAGGTCGTCCTCGAGCGGCCGGCCCATCGTGGACAGCCGCACCGGCGACGCCTCCAGCGCCTCTCGCAGACCGGTGACCGGCACGCCGACCAGGTCGTGCCGGTCACCGAGCTCGCGCGCCTGGGCGGCCACCCGCTCCCCGAACTCGCCCGGAAGCTCGGGGACCGCCACCCGGGCACGGGCGAGCGCCACCCGGCCGTAGGCGGTCAGCGAGTGGTGGGAGACCCCGATGTGCCGCGCGCGCCTGTCGCCCTCGCTGACCCGCAGCGCCGCCACCGGACGGCCGCCCAGCACCGCCGCCGCGTTCACCGCCTCGCCCGCCGACACCCCGGAGAACCCCCACCGGGTGCCGGTGCCCAGGTTGCCCGGGCCCTGCGCGACGACCGCGACATCCGCTCCGAGCACGTGCCGGGCGGCGAGCAGCGCGGTGTGCGTCGTCACGGTCTCCACGTCCCCGCCGAACGCCTGCCCGGCCGTCACCGTCCCGCACAGCCAGCCGATCTCCCGCAGCCGGGCGGCGGACATGGAGAACCAGGCGGGCAGCGCCCCGCCGTCCAGCATCACGTAGGCCACCCGCGGCGCGTCCGGCGGGCGCGAGCCGTACTCCTCGAACAGGCCGCACAGCACGGCCGGCAGCGCCGAGTGCAGGTCGGCCACCACGACCGGCATGCCGTCCACCGAGTCGGCCTCGCGCAGCAGCTCGTGGTGCGGCGAGTCCTGCTCGTCGGCGCCCTGCACGGTCGCCTGCAACGGCGTGTAGCGCGCCTTGACCAGATGGCCGGGGCCCTGCGGGTCGGCGGGCAGCCGGTCCGGCACCGCGACCACCATCGCGTAGCCGCCGGTGCCCAGCCCCATCGCCAGCGCGGTCGTGTTGAGCAGCACGGCGTCACCGGGCTCGGGACTGCCCACCAGCTCCGGATAGGCCAGCGCCCGCACCTGCGATCCGTCCTCCAGCCGGGCCTCCAGCTCGACCGCGCCGGCCCACGCGCGCCGGACCCGCTCCACCTCGCCCTTACGCCATCTGATCACGCCGGAAGGCTAATGGACGCGAACCCTTCCCCGGGGCGGTTCACCGGGGAAGGCGTTCCGCCGATCAACAGGCCGCGGATGCGGCACACTGATGCCTTCGGGGAGCGGTACGGTCACAGGGGAGGGAGGCCCGATGTCACGGCGCAAGACCGAGCGGCTGCTCAATCTCGTCATCTGCCTGCTGGCCACGCGGCGGCCGCTGTCGGCCGAGCAGATCCGTCACGCGGTGCCCGGCTACGACCGGGAGGGCGACGAGGCCTTCCAGCGCATGTTCGAGCGCGACAAGAACGAGCTGCGCGAGATCGGCATCCCCATCGAGGTCCACAAGGACCCCTGGGAGGAGGATCCCGGCTACCGGATCGTCCGCCAGGCCTACGAGCTGCCCGAGATCACGCTGGAGCCCGACGAGGCGGCCGTGCTCGGTCTCGCCGCCCAGGTGTGGCAGCGGGCCAGCCTGGCCGAGGCCGCCGGCGGCGCGCTGCTCAAGCTGCGCGCCGGCGGCGTGGAGACCGACGAGAGCGCGGTCGGCTCGCTGGAGCTGCGGGTCGACACCCGCGACCCGGCCTTCCCCGCGCTGTGGGAGGCGGTGCGCGACCGCCGCGCGGTCCGCTTCGACTACCGCACGGCCGGCAGCGGCACCGCCGCGACCCGCACCCTCGAGCCGTGGGGCGTGGTCAGCCGGCGCGGCCGGTGGTATGTGGTGGGGCACGACCGCGGGCGCGGCGAGCACCGGGTGTTCCGGCTGAGCAGGATCACCGGGCCGGTGACGCCGATCGGCCGCCCCGGCGAGGTCAAGGTCCCGCCCGGGATCGACCTGCGCGAGATGGTGGGCTGGCGGGACGACCTCGCGTTGCCCGAGCGGGTGGCGCTGCTGAGGGTGCGGCCGGGCACCTGCCAGGGGCTGCGCCAGCTCGCCCAGGCCGTACGGCCCGGCGGGGGAGCAGACGGGTGGGACGAGGTGGACGTCTCCTTCAGCGATCCCGAGCGGCTGGCCGGCTGGATCGCCAGCCTCGGCGACGACGTCGAGGTGAGCGGGCCGCCGGACGCCCGTGACGCCGTGATCCGCCGCCTCAAGGGAGCGCTGGCATGAGCTCGACCGATCGGCTGCCGCGGCTGCTGGCGCTGGTGCCCTACCTGATGTCCCATCCCGGCGCCCAGGTGCCCGAGGTCGCCAAGGTCTTCGGGCTGACCGAGAAGCAGCTCATCGACGACCTGCAACTCGTGTGGATGTGCGGCCTGCCCGGTCACACGCCGGGCGACCTCATCGACGTCTCCTGGGACGGCGGCGAGATCCTCATCGACAACGCCGACACCATCGCCAGGCCGCTGCGGCTGGCCGTGGACGAGGCGAGCGCGCTGCTGGTCGCGCTGCGCATGCTGCTGGAGTTCCCGCAGTTCGCCGAGGTCGGCGACCACGACGCGCTGGCCAGGGTGATCGCCAAGCTGGAGCGCGCGGCGGGCGAGGGCGCGGCGGCGGTCAGCAGCCTGGTCGCGGTGGAGATGGACGCGGCCCCCGACGCCCTGGCGGCGGTCAACGAGGGGCTGCGCGCCGGGCGGCGGCTGTCGCTGAGCTATTACGTGCCCGGCCGCGACGAGGTCACCCCGCGCGAGGTCGACCCGATGCGCCTGGTGGTCGCCGACGGCCGCTCCTACCTGGAGGGCTGGTGCTACCGCGCCGACGCGGTGCGGCTCTTCCGGCTCGACCGCATGCTGGAGGTGCGGATCCTGCCCGAGGCGGCCGACCCGCCCGCCGAGGCCGAACCGCTCGACGTCGCCCGGGGCGTCTTCCGCCCCTCGGCCACCGACGAGCTGGTGGAGCTGGAGGTCACCCCGGCCGGGCGCTGGGTCGCCGAGTACTACCCGTGCGAAGAGGTCACCGAGCTCGGCGACGGCCGGCTGCGGGTCACGCTCAGGGCCAGGGACCAGGGCTGGCTGGTACGGCTGGCGCTGCGGCTGGGCGACACCGGCAGGGTCGTGGCCCCCGCCTCGCTCGCCGACGCGGTCAAAGAACGCGCGTGTGCGGCGCTGGCACGCTACGAGAATGGCGCAGATGTTGGCTAGGGTGCACATATGAGCTGGATCCTCGCCGCGGTCGCCCTGGCCGCCGCCGGGCTGGTCGTGATCGCGGTCTTTTCGGTCAGGGTTTTGGTGGCCGCGCGAGGTCTGGCCGGTGAACTCGCGAAGACCAGAGCTCGCCTGGCCGCCGAATACCAGAATTCCGAACAAAAGAACGGGGTCAGAGTGGGACGTCAGGGGTGAGACCGCACTCCTGGCAGCGTACGATCGAACGAAGAGATTGCACGTCGCTCGGTTTAAGGAAGTGTCATGCCTAACCTGGGACCCACGGAGCTGATCATCATCGCGGTGATCCTGGTGCTCTTGTTCGGCGCGAAGAAGCTGCCCGACGCGGCTCGGTCGATCGGCCGCTCCATGCGCATCTTCAAGTCGGAGACCGCCAAGCTGCGCGAGGACGACGACGGCGCCGCCTCTGCGCAGTACGCGGCCACCCCGCAGCCGGCGGCACAGGCCGCCCCCGCCGCCATCCCGCCGGTCCAGCCGATCACGGCCGAGGAGCAGGCCAGGCAGCTCGAGGAGCAGGCCGCCCGCCTGCGCGCTCAGGCGGCCACGGCGCAGCCGGGCGTCCAGCGGGACAAGCTCAACTGACCCCGCCCCCCACCCCATCCGCCCCGCTGAGACCAGGACTACCGAATGGCGCTGCTCAAACGGCCCAAGTCGGCCGCCGACGGGTCGGCAACTTCTGACACAGAGGGTCGCATGCCGCTCATGGAGCATCTCCGTGAGCTGCGCAACCGCCTGGTCAAGTCGCTGCTCGCGCTGGTCGCGGGCACGATCATCGGGTTCCTCTTCTTCGATCAGATCTACACCTTCATCACCAGGCCCTACTGCGGCCTGCCGCAGGATCACATGCTGCGGCCGGGCCAGTGCTCCCTGGCGGTGCAGGGCGTCTTCGACGCTTTCCTGATCAACCTCAAGATCGCGGCACTGTTCGGCATCGTGGTCTCGTCGCCGGTGTGGCTCTACCAGCTCTGGTCGTTCGTCACCCCCGGTCTGTACCGGAACGAGCGGCGCTACAGCATGACGTTCCTGGCCCTGGCGATCCCGCTGTTCCTGGCCGGCGCCGCGCTGTCCTACATCGTGATGGACACCGGCCTGACCATCCTGCTGGGATTCGCCCCGCCCGACTCGGTGCTCATCATCACGATCACCGAATTCGTGAACTACGTGCTGATCATGCTGCTGGTGTTCGGCATCTCCTTCGAACTGCCGCTCCTCATGGTCTTCCTCAACGTCATCGGCGTGCTCAAGCACGCGACGGTGAAGAAGCACCGGCGCATGGTCATCTTCGTGATGTTCGTCTTCGCCGGCGTGGCCACCCCGGGCACCGACCCGTTCACCATGGTCATGCTGGCCGCCCCGATGGTGATCCTCTTCGCCTTGGCCGAGCTGTTCATGTACCTGCGGGAGAAGCGGCTGCCTGCCGGGGAGGACTACTCCTCGCTGAGCGACGAGGAGGCGTCCCCGCTCGACCTCGGCGCGACCGATTCCGACGCGCCGCGCAGTTAGGCGGGAGGTTCCGGGTGTGCCCGGTGAGCTGGCCGTACTCGTGAACCCGGCGGCCCGCTCGGGCCGCTCGCTTCGCCTGCTCGCCCCCGCCCTGCTCCGGCTGGCACAGGCCGGCGGGCGGGTGGCCGTCCTCGCCGCCCGCTCGGCGGCCGAGGCGCTGGCCCGCGCCCGCGAGGCGGTGGCCGATCGGCCGCGCGCCCTGGTCGCCTTCGGCGGCGACGGGCTCGTCCACCTCGCCGTGCAGGCCGTCGCGGGCACCGGCGTGCCGCTCGGCCTCATCCCGGGCGGCACCGGCAACGACATCGCCCGCGCCTTCGGCATCCCGGCGGGCGACCCGCGCGCCGCCGCCGACATCGTGCTGGCGGGCCGGGCCCGCGCCTTCGACGCCGGGCAGGTCGACGGAGGGGAGTGGTTCGCCGGGGTGCTCGCCTGCGGCTTCGACTCCCGGGTGAACGAGCGGGCCAACAACCGCACCTGGCCGCGCGGCACGGCCCGCTACGCGGTGGCGGTGGCCGGCGAACTGCGCGCGTTCCGGCCGATCCCCTTCACGATCACGCTCGACGCGCCCGGCGGCCGGGAGGTGATCGAGCGGGAGGCGACGCTCGTCGCCGTCGCCAACACCGGCAGCTACGGCGCCGGGATGCGGATCTGCCCCGGCGCCGACCCGAGCGACGGCCTGCTGGACGTCACGGTCCTCGGCGCCATGCCCACCGGCGCGTTCCTGCGCGCCTTCCCGCGCGTCTACCGGGGGCACGCACGTGACCCACCCGTCGGTCGCCGTCCGCCGCGCCACGGCTGTCACGATCGCCGCCCCCGGCGTGGTCGCCTACGCCGACGGCGAGCGGATGGCCGCCCTCCCGCTCGGCTGCGCCGTACGGCCGGGCGCCCTGCGCGTGCTGGTGCCCTGAGCCCCGATCGGGGGAACATACACTCCGCCCGGGAACTCGTACGCGAACGGCGGACAGACCGGAATCCCGATATCGGTAGGCTGAACATCATGACGACGCCAGCGGAACGCTATGCGGCCTTCCGTCAGAACCTCACCGACGACGGGCCCGCGATCAGGTCGTTCCGGGAGCTCTACGACTTCTCCCTCGACGAGTTCCAGATCGACGCCTGCCGCGCCCTGGAGGCCGGCGACGGCGTGCTGGTGGCCGCGCCGACCGGGTCGGGCAAGACCGTGGTCGGGGAGTTCGCCGTGCACCTGGCCCTGGAGCAGGGCCAGAAGTGCTTCTACACCACGCCCATCAAGGCGTTGTCCAACCAGAAGTACAACGACCTGGTCAAACGCTACGGCGCCAAGAACGTCGGCCTGCTCACCGGCGACAACAGCGTCAACGGCGAGGCGCCGATCGTGGTGATGACCACCGAGGTGCTGCGCAACATGCTGTACGCCGGGTCCGGCACCCTCGCCGGGCTGGGCTTCGTGGTGATGGACGAGGTGCACTACCTCGCCGACCGGTTCCGCGGCGCGGTCTGGGAGGAGGTCATCATCCACCTCCCCGAGTCGGTGCGGCTCGTGGCGCTGTCCGCCACGGTCAGCAACGCCGAGGAGTTCGGCGAGTGGCTGGGCGACGTCCGCGGCGACACCACCGTCATCGTCGACGAGGTCCGGCCGGTGCCGCTGTGGCAGCACATGATGGTCGGCAACCGGCTCTACGACCTCTTCGTCACCGACGACGACGGCGACCGGCCGCGGGTCAACCCCAACCTGCTGCGCATCGCTCGCGACGAGGGCCGGCTGTCGGCCACCCGCGGCAGGCGCGGTTACAGCCGCCCGCGCGGCTTCCGCCCGCCCAACCGCGCCGTCGTGATCGAGCGGCTCGACACCGCCGGACTGCTCCCCGCGATCACCTTCATCTTCTCCCGGGCGGGCTGCGACGCCGCCGTGATGCAGTGCCTGTACGCGGGCATCCGGCTCACCACCGAGCGCGAACGGCACGAGATCCGCCAGATCGTCGACGAGCGCACCGCCCACCTGCCCGACGACGACCTCGCCGTGCTCGGCTACCTGGAGTGGCGCGACTGCCTGGAGCGCGGCCTGGCCGCCCACCACGCGGGCATGCTGCCGACCTTCAAGGAGGTCGTCGAGGAGCTGTTCACCCAGGGCCTGGTCAAGGCGGTGTTCGCCACCGAGACGCTCGCCCTGGGCATCAACATGCCGGCCAGGTCGGTGGTGATCGAGAAGCTCGACAAGTGGAACGGCGAGACCCACGCCGACCTCACCCCCGGCGAGTACACCCAGCTCACCGGCCGGGCCGGGCGGCGCGGCATCGACGTCGAAGGCCACGCGGTGGTCATCTGGCAGCCCGGCATGGACCCGGCCTCGGTGGCCGGGCTGGCCAGCACCCGCACCTACCCGCTGCGCTCCAGCTTCCGGCCGTCGTACAACATGGCGGTCAACCTGGTCGGGCAGGTGGGCAGGGGGCGCGCCAGGACCCTGCTGGAGGCGTCCTTCGCGCAGTTCCAGGCCGACCGGGCGGTCGTCGGCATCGCCCGCCAGGTGCGCCGCGCCGAAGAGGCCCTGGACGGCTACAAGGACGCGATGACCTGCCACCTGGGCGACTTCCCCGAGTACGCCGCCCTGCGCAGGCGGCTGTCGGACCGGGAGTCCGACCTGGCCCGGCAGCGCGGCGCGGCACGCCGGGCGCAGGCCCTGCGGTCTCTGGAGGCGCTCAAGCCGGGCGACGTGATCCGGATCCCGGGCGGGCGCAGGGCGGGGATCGCGATCGTGCTCGACCCCGGGCTCAACGTCAAGGGCGGCGACGGGCCCGCGCCGCTGGTGCTCACCATCGGCAAGCAGGTCAAGCGGCTGTCCGCGGCGGACTTCCCGGTGCCGGTGGAGCCGGTGGAACGGCTTCGCCTGCCGAAGCACTTCAACTCCCGCTCGCCCAAGGAGCGGGCCAACCTGGTGTCCACGCTGCACGCCAAGATGGGCGACCGCGACCTCGGCAAGCCGCCGCGGGTCCGCGACCACGCGGTGGAGGACGAGGAGATCAACGAGCTGCGACGGCAGCTGCGCAGGCACCCCTGCCACGGCTGCGACGAGCGCGAGGACCACGCCCGGTGGGCCGAGCGCTACTACAAGCTGCTGCGCGAGACCGAGGGCCTGCGCCGCCGGGTGGACTCCCGCTCGCACGTGATCGCCCGCACCTTCGACAAGGTGTGCGGCGTGCTCGACCAGCTCGGCTATCTCGACGGGGAGACCGTCACCGCGCAGGGCAGGCGGCTGTCCAAGCTGTACACCGAGCTCGACCTGCTCACCGCCGAATGCCTGCGGGCCGGGCTGTGGGACGCCCTGGACCCCGCGGAGCTCGCCGCCTGCGTCTCCGCGCTGGTCTTCGAGTCACGGCAGGCCGACGAGGCCCGCCGCCCGAAGATCCCGGCCGGCGCCGCCGCCCAGACGCTCACCGCGATGGTGCGGGTGTGGGGTGATCTGGAGGCCGTCGAGGAGGAGCACGGCCTGTCCTTCGTCCGGGAGCCCGACTTCGGCTTCGCCTGGGCGGCCTTCCGCTGGACCAAGGGCCACAGCCTGGACGCGGTGCTGAACGACGGGGTCAACGGCGCGGAGCTGGCCGCGGGCGACTTCGTCCGGTGGGCCAAGCAGCTGCTCGACCTGCTCGGCCAGATCGGCGACGCGGCCCCGCCCGGCAGCCCCGTCAAGGGCAACGCCGCCAAGGCGATGGACGCGATCCGCCGCGGCGTCGTCGCCTACACCTCGGTCACCTGACCGCCGCCGGTCAGCGGCCCGCGGCGAGCACGTCCAGCAGGCGGTTGAGCGGGCCGTCCAGGCCGTAGCGGTCGGCGAGCGCGACCAGGGCCTCCGGGTCGCGCGGCTTGCCGGGCAGGGCGAGGTCGATGCCGGGCACCGGCGCGTCGGGGGCGACCCGGACCACCGTGGGCGCGACCGCCAGGTAGTCCAGGGCGGCCGACAGCTTGGTGCGGGCGCTCGCCGGGAACCCCGCGGCGTCGCCCGACGCCAGCGCGGCGAGGATCGCCTCCAGCGAGCCGAACCTGGTGACCAGCGCGGCGGCCGTCTTGTCGCCGATCCCGGCCACGCCGGGCAGCCCGTCGCTCGGGTCGCCGCGCAGCGTGGCGTAGTCGGCGTAGGCGCGGCCCGGGATGCCGTACTTCGCGGTGATCGCGGCCTCGTCGAAGATCTGCAGGTTCCGGATCCCCCTTACTGTGTAAAGGACGCGGACCGGGCGGCTGTCGTCGACGAGCTGGAAGAGGTCGCGGTCGCCGGTGACGATGTCCACCCTGCCGGCGGCGCGTGCCGTACAGGTGCCGATGACGTCGTCGGCCTCGTAGCCGGGCACGCCGATCCGGGCGATGCCCAGCGCGTCGAGCACCTGCTCGATGACCGGCACCTGCGGCGCGAGGGTGTCGGGCACCTCCTCCTCGTCGCCGGTGGCCACCCGGTGCGCCTTGTAGGACGGCAGCGCCGCGACCCGGAAGGCGGGCCGCCAGTCGGCGTCCATACAGGCGACGAGCTCGCCGGGGGAGTGGGCGCGGACCAGCGTGGCGATCATGTCGATCAGGCCGCGGACGGCGTTGACCGGCATGCCGTCGGGCGCCGTGATCGACTCAGGCACGCCGTAGTAGGCGCGGAAGTAGAGCGAAGGGGTGTCGAGAAGCATCAGCCCTGGCATTCCGCCATCCTCGCAGATCCGCGCGGTGCCGTGCGGCACCCGCCGAGCCCGGGGCCGGTGGCCTGGGGTCGGTGGCCTGGGGTCAGTGGCCTGGGGTCAGTGGCGCAGGGTGACGGCGAGGAGGCAGGCGTCGTCTTCGGGGTTGGGGCCGCCCACCGACTCCAGGAGGCGGTCGAGGCCGCGCTCGACGTCGTCGGCGCGCAGGCCGCCGGTGGCCGCCAGGGTCAGCGCCAGCCCCTCGCCGAGGTCCCGCCGGCGCCGCTCGACCAGCCCGTCGGTGAACAGCAGCAGCACGTCGTCCTCGCGCAGCGTGACCCGGGCCAGCTCGTACGGCCACTCACCGGCGCCGAGCACCACGCCCTCGGGAGCGGGCAGCTGCCCGGCGACCCCGTCCCTGATGAGGATCGGCGACAGGTGGCCGGCCTGGGCCCAGGTGAACTCGCCGGTGGCCGGGTCGAGGTGGCCCACCACGGCGGTGGCGGTGGTGTCGTCGAGGCGGTGCCGCGCCAGGTCGTTGAGCCAGGCGAGCAGGCGGTCGGCGGACAGGCCGGTCATGGACAGGCCGAGCAGCGCGTGCCGGAGCTGGGCCATCTGGGCGACCGCGGGCAGGCCGTGGCCGGCGACGTCGCCGATCGCGAGGAGCACCCGCCCGTCGGGCAGCGGCGCCGCCTCGTACCAGTCGCCGCCCAGGCTCGCGGCCTTCTCGGCGGGCACGTAACGCACGGCGACCCGGGTGCGCGGCAGCTCGATCGACGCGCCGGGGGCGGGCAGGATCGCGTCGCGCAGGGCGAGCGTCACGTGCCGGTCCACCGCGGCCTGCTCGCGCACCTCCAGCAGCTGCCGCCGGGACTCCGACGCGATCTGCTCGGCCGCGCGCCGGTCGGTGATGTCCTGGATCAGGCCGTGCACGGCGGCGGGCCCGCTCTCGCCCGGCACCGGCTCCAGCACCGCCAGCAGGTACCGGACCTCGCTCACCGGCGCTCCGGCGCCCTCCCCGGCGCGCCGGATCCGGAACTCGGCGTGCACCGGGTCCCGCCCCTCGTGCACGTCCCACAGCAGCCGCTCCAGGATCGGCAGGTCGGCGGGCTCGACGTAGGCCGGCAGGTCGGTGAGCCGGATCGGGCCCTGGGGGAGGGAACGGCCGAAGATGACGTAGAGGTGGTCGGACCAGAAGGCGTCGCCGGTGCGCAGGTCCCACTCCGCCCAGCCCATGTTGCCGAGCCGCTGCGCGTGGGCGAGCAGCTCGGAGGCCCGGCCGGCGGGATGTCGCCGGTCGGGGCCCTGGGTCAGGCGCTGCACCATCTCCGCCGCGGTCATGGGGGGCGGGGGGACGGCGGTGCGGTCGTTCAGTGGGGGGAGGGACGGCTGGTAGCCTCCCACGACGCCGACCATAGGACTCGCTCTCGGTTATCGGATGGATTGGGGTATTTGCCCAACAAAACGTGATTAGCTTTGAACGGAGTGTAGCGATACCCCGCCTCGGCTGCGAAAGGTTTTCGCGGATTTTCGGGCTCGCGTCGTAGATCCTGCCGTGCCACGGGAGCGGTCGCGCGCCCGGGGGGAGCGATGATCGGCGGCGGGGCCGTAGATTGGTCCGGTGAGTTCTGACGACCTGTACCCCGTGACCCGCCTGGCCGCCGTGCGCGAGGCCACCGCCCGCGCCGGCATCGGCGCCCTGCTCCTCACCCCAGGGCCCGACCTGCGTTACGTCACCGGCTACGAGGCGCACGTGCTGGAGCGGCTGACCTGCCTGGTGGTGCCCGCCGAGGGCGACGCCTTCCTCATGGTCCCCCGGCTGGAGCTGGCCGCCGCCGAGCACTCGCCCGCCTCGCGGCTGGGCGTGGAATTCGTGCCGTGGCAGGAGACCGACGACCCCTACGCGCAGGTGGCCAGGCGTCTCGGGCCGGTGGCCAAGGTGGGCCTGGCCGACCGGATGTGGGCGATGACCTCGCTGCGCTTCCGCGACGCGCTGCCCGGGACCGAGCAGGTGCTCGCCGGGTCGGTGCTGCGTGACCTGCGCATGCGCAAGAGTCCCGCCGAGGCGGCGGCGCTGCGCGAGGCCGGCGCGGCGATCGACGCGGTGCACGCGCAGGTCCCCGGGTTCCTGCGGGCCGGGCGCACCGAGCGCGAGGTGGGCAGGGACATCGCCGACGCCATCATCGCGGCCGGTCACGAGACCGTCGACTTCGTCATCGTCGGCTCGGGGCCCAACGGCGCGAGCCCGCACCACGAGCTGTCCGACCGTGTCATCCAGGCCGGCGAGCCGGTCGTCGTCGACATCGGCGGCCGCATGCCCAGCGGTTACTGTTCCGACTCCACCCGCGTCTACTCCGTGGGCGAGCCGCCGGCCGAGTTCGCCGCCTACTACGACGTGCTCCGGCGGGCCCAGGAGGCCGCGTGCGCCGCCGTACGGCCGGGCGCGACCTGCGAGTCGATCGACGCCGCCGCCCGCGAGGTGATCGCGGAGGCCGGTCACGGCGAGCGCTTCTTCCACCGCACCGGCCACGGCATCGGCCTGGAGACGCACGAGGACCCCTACATCGTCGCGGGCAACGCCGAGCCGCTGGCCCCCGGCTTCGCCTTCTCCGTCGAGCCCGGCATCTACCTCGCGGGCGCGCACGGCGCGCGCATCGAGGACATCGTGATCTGCACGGAGACCGGCGGCGAGCGGGTCAACCACCGGCCCCGCGAGCTCGTCGTCGTCTGACCGCCGACCTCGCGATCAGGGGCGCGGCACGGGCTGTAAGAATGCGGGTGAAGGCTGCTGCGATCTGGAGTGTGCGGAGATGACCGTTGAGCGTGCCCTGCCCACGCAGGAGGCGCACGACCTGCTGGACCTCGTCAGGGAACTGGCCGGGAAGGAGGTCGCGCCGAGGGCGGCGGCTCAGGAGGCGGCGGGGGAGTTCCCGCGTGAGGTCTTCCGCACGCTCGGCGCCGCCGGGCTGCTCGGCCTGCCCTACCCGGAGGAGCACGGCGGAGCCGGTCAGCTCTACGAGGTCTACCTGCACGTCGTGGAGGAGCTCGCGGCGAGCTGGCTGGCGGTCGGGCTCGGGCTGTCGGTGCACACGCTGTCCTGCTTCCCGGTCGCCGCGTTCGGCACGGCCGCGCAGCGTGAGTCGCTGCTGCCGGCGATGCTCGGCGGGGAGCTGCTCGGCGCCTACTGCCTGTCGGAGCCGCAGTCCGGCTCGGACGCCGCGGCGCTGCGCACCCGCGCCGTCCGCGACGGCGACGGCTACGCCGTGGACGGCGTGAAGGCGTGGATCACCCACGGCGGCGTGGCCGACTTCTACACCCTGATGGCCAGGACCGGAGAGGACGGCCCGCGGGGCATCTCCTGCCTGCACGTGCCCGCCGGCCTCGACGGCCTGTCCTTCGGCGCCGCCGAGCGCAAGATGGGCATGCGCTCCTCGCCGACCGCCCAGGTCCGCCTCGACGGCGTACGGCTCCCGCACGACGCGCTGATCGGCGCCGAGGGGGAGGGCTTCCGCATCGCCATGGCCTCACTGGACGGCGGCCGGCTCGGCATCGCCGCGTGCGCGGTCGGCGTCGCCCAGGCCGCGCTCGACACCGCCGTCGGGTACGCGAGAGAGCGCCGCCAGTTCGGTTCCCGGATCGCCGACTTCCAGGGGCTGTCCTTCATGCTGGCCGACATGGCGACCCAGGTCGCCGCCGCGCGGGCCCTCTACCTGGAGGCCGCCCGGCTGCGCGACGCCGGCCGGCCGTACGCGACGAAGGCGGCGATGGCCAAGCTGTTCGCCACCGACGTGTGCATGAAGGTCACCACCGACGCCGTGCAGGTCCTCGGCGGGTACGGCTACGTGGAGGACTTCCCGGCCGAGCGGTACATGCGCGAGGCCAAGGTGCTGCAGATCGTCGAGGGGACGAACCAGATCCAGCGGCTCGTCATCGGCCGGGCGATCACCAAGGAGTGACGGTCACCCGCCGACCGGAGTCCGGCGCGGTCCGGGCCGGGGGCGGGGAAGCGGGGGAGGCCGCCGCTGATCGCGGTGAGCCTCTCCGGCAGGCCCGGCCTGGCGAAGCCCTCCCTGGGGCCGGCCAGCATGCCGCCGAGGTCGGCCATGGCGCGCAACAGGTCGCCGTTCGCCGGGCCGGCAGCAGGGCCGTGGTCAGGCCGGTGAACCCGGCTCCCATCACGATGACGTCCGGCATGTCGATCTCCTCGCGATATCGTGTGATCGACATCTTGGCCCCGGGGCCGCTCACTTCACAGTTCGAGTCGCCGCCCGGGGCCCGGCCCTGCCCTTCGGGCCAACCGGCCCAGGAAGACGTCCAGGACCTGGACGCGGTCGCCGAGCGGTCGCACGCCGTCCCACCAGCAGATGGCGCCGATCTCGTGGTCCGGCGTGAAGCCGTCCTGCGGCGTGGCCTCGGCGGTGTAGAGGGCCGCGTACTCCGCCCGCCGCTCGGCTCCCAGCGCGAACCGCGCGTACCCCGCGAACGCGAGGTGCCCCACCGTGTGCCCGGTCTCCTCACGGAGCTCCCGGACAGCCGCCTGGCGAGGGGTCTCACCGGGGTCGATCATGCCCCCCGGCAGCTCCCAGCACGCGCGGTAGCGGTTGAGGACGAGGAGCAGCCGATCGCCGTGCCACAACGCCACCAGCGCGAGCGGCAGCGGGGCGTCCTCGAACCGCGTCTCCTCCGCGACCGGGTGGAACGCCACCAGCGCGTCGCCCGACTCGTCCACGGCGAGCACCTCGCCCAACGCCCCCTCCTGTCCGTCCCTGCTTCTTCTGTGCTCATCGCCGATCCGCGCTCCGGCCGGCCTCCCGCCGTCCTCGCGCCCTCGCCGGACGGCCGGTAATGCCGATCATCGCCCGCGGGATTCGTCGCCGCCATTCCGTACGGCGGGGCGAAGGCGAATGCATCCGCATGATAGGCATATTCGCCGATGTCGTCCGAGGTGTTACTGGTTACATTTAAGCAACTGCGGACTAGGCCCGCGGATGGCGAGGGAAACCCTGCCGCGCGACCGAAGAGCTCCCCCCAGCGCATACCGGCCGCGCGGCACCTCGGCGTGCAGACACCGCCGATCATGAGTGACCACCTGGGGCGTCGCGTCCCTGCTGAGCGGCTGTTCTGAGGGCGGAAGAAAACTGCAAGATTGATCAAATCCTCGGCCGTAACGCTGGATTTGCGGAAATCGCCCGGCAATATCGTTAATTGCTTGGCCGGGCAGAGGCTGAGTGCGGATGAGCTGATCGCGTTTCCGCGGCGAACCGTGCGCTTCTCCCGCGCGGACCTGGAGGTGGCTTCCGCCCACCGGGCACCGGGCGCCTCTATCCTCTGAGGCACTATGACCACCTCGGACGACCACGGCGGGAGAGTCCTCGGCCGGGTGCGCAAGCTGCTCGCCAAGGCTGAGGGCACCGACAACGAGCACGAGCGCGACACCTTTCTCGCCGCGGCGACCTCGCTCATGGCCAGGTACGGCATCGAACAGGCCATGCTCGGCGACGCCCAGCCCGGCGCCGGGCCGGGAACACGCCTGGTCTACGTCCCGGGCCCGTGGGCGGACGAGAAGGCCGGGCTCGTCTACCTCACAGCCGAAGCCCTGCGCTGCAAGTGCGTCCTCGTGGGCAAGAAGAACAACGAGCGGGGCGTGCATCTCTTCGGCTTCGCCGCCGACCTGGAACGCGCCGAACTGCTCTACACCTCCCTGCTGCTGCAGATGGCCACCGGTCTCGCCCGCGCCGTCGTGCCACCTGGAACGACGTCCCCTCGCGCCTGGCGCAGGTCGTGGCTGCTCGGGTTCGTCAGCGCGGCGGCCGAGCGCGTGCAGACCGCCGAGCGGCACGCGGAAGCCGAGGCGAAGGTCACGCCTTCGGGCGAGAGGGGCACGGAGCTGGTCCTGGCGCGCCGGGAGGGACTGGTCACGGAGGCGTTCCGCCGGGAGTACCCCAAGGTGCGGATGTCCAGGCCACGGTCGAGCGGGACCGGTTACCAGGACGGCGCCGCCGCGGGACGCCGGGCGGACCTCGGCGGGACGGGCCTCGGCCCCGGCCCGCACCGCCCACTGGGCCGCTGACCACCGGCGCACCTGCCTGCCCCGGCCGCGGAAGACCGCGCCGGGGCAGGCCGCTTGCGGTCAGAAGCCCGCGGTGATGCGGGTGAAGTCCCAGTTGTTCTGGGGGACGCCGCTGCAGGTGTCCTGGAGGGTGCCGCCGGGGCAGGGGCGGTCACGGTTGACGGACCAGAAGGCGAGGCGGGTGAGGCCCCTGGCCCTGGCCCAGTCGCGGATCTGGGTCCAGGCCGCGGTGGTGGTCGTCTCGCGCTGGTCGGACAGGCCGTTCATGCCGGAGATGCCCATATGGGCGTAGGCCGTGGCGTCGTTCCACCCGAAGGCGGACTTCAGGGCGTTCTTCAGGCCCTCGGCGGCGCTGACGGTGTTCTGGTAGATGTTGGAGCCGCCGAAGTTGAACGGCATGATCGTGTAGTTGTCGATCGGGACGGCGAGTTCACGCGACCGGTTGATGAGCCGGATGCCCGCGGCGTCGGGACCGTTGATCCCGGTGCCGAAGGTGACGACCACCTTGACGCCGGGGTTGTTCTGCTTGACGATCTTCAAACCGTTGAGGATGCGGTCCTGGACCGTGTAGTTGGTGAACTCGTCGCTGTTCTCGATGTCGAAGTCGACCACCGCCGGGCCGACCGCGTTGATGACCTGCTGGACCGCCGCGGCGTAGGCGGCCGGGGTGGCGCAGTTGGGGCCGAGCTTGTTGCCCGACCAGCCGCCGAAGGACACCTGGACGCTGCCGCCCGCCGCCTTGATCGCGGAGATCGTCTGCGCGTCGGTGCCGCCGGTCAGCGGCCTGGAGCCGTCCCACCTCGGCGTGCAGCCGCCGCCGGACAGGATGAACGCCATGGTGAACGACCGCACACCGGTGGCGCTCATCACCGAGGTGGCGCTGGGCGGGCTGCCCCAGCCCATGTAGAGGTACGGCGCGCCGGCCATCTTCCCGGGGGCGGGCGGGTTGCCGCCTCCGCCGGTCGGCAGGGTCCACCGCTGGTTGGCGCCCGCGAAGCAGTCCCACAGCTGGAGCGGGGTGCCGTCCGCGGAACTCGGGCCGGTGGCGTCCAGGCACTTGCCGAGGGCGCGCAGGGTGCCGTCGGGGGCGGCGGTCCAGGTCTGCGCGGCGCTGCCGTTGCAGTCGTAGATCTGCACCTTCGTGCCGTTGGCGTTGCTCGCCGCGGCCACGTCGAGGCACTTGCCGAGCGCGCGGATGGTGCCGTCGGCGCCGGTCGTCCACTGCTGGGCGGAGGAGCCGTTGCAGGTGTAGAGCTGCACCTGGGTGCCGTTGGCGCTGTTCGCGGCGGCGACGTCGACGCACTTGCCGCCGTAGCCGGTGATCTGACCGGTGGCCGCGTGGGCGGGGGAGCCGCCCATCACGGCGAACGGCACCGCCATCACAAGGGCGCCCAGGGCCGTCCAGAGCCGGGAACGCCGGGAGACTTCACGCTTCATGGGGGGTGTCGCTTTCTGCGAGGGGGTGATGCGTGTCGTACGAGGTGGGACGGGGTGAACACCTCCTCGACCGAAGGATCTATTAGGAAGGTTTCCTTTAAATTAGAGACATTCAACTATCGGTAACACCCGGAGTCAAGGCCGGATCCGAGGCGGTGAGGGTGGGCAGGGGCCGGGCGGGCGTGTTATCACCACAGGGTGGATCTGGTCTGGGTGGCAGGAGCCTGGGGCGTGTGGTTCGCCGCCTGTCGGGTGGCGTTCGCGGTGAGCGGGCGGTGGGTCCCGCCGGTGCGGGTGTCCGGGGTTCCGGTGCCCGCGGCGGTGCTCGGGCTGGTCAGGGGGCGGCCGGCCCGCGCGCAGTACGTCGCGACCGTGCTCGACCTGGGCGGGCGCGGATGGCTCGACGTGGACCGGGCCCGGGTGGCCCTGCCGGGGGAGCCGCCGGCGGAGAGCCTGTGGGAGCACGAGCGGTACGTGCTGCGCCAGGTGGCGGCGAGGATGGCCGGCGCCGGTGACGCGCCGCTCGGGGCGGTCGTGCCGGGGGCCGCGGACCTGCGGCGCGAGTTCACCGGGCTCGTCCGGCGAAGCGCCGGGGAACTCGGCCTCGCCGGGCCGCGATGGCGTACGAGAGCCGTGCCCGTGCTGCTGGCCGTGACGTTGCTCGTGCCCGGGTCCCTGTCGCTCGGCCTGGTGGACTGGGGGATCTTCGAAGTGGGCGGGTTCGTGGCGTTGCTGGCCGCCTCGTGGGGGATCGGCAGGGGGATCCCCCGGTACCGGATCACCCCGGCCGGGCGCGCCCTCGCCGCGTCGGACGCGGTGGAGCCGGTGGGGGACCGGCGCACGGCGGAGGCGGCGGCGGAGCTCGGCCGGGCGCGTGAGGCGGAGACGTGGTCGGCGCGGAACGGGCGGTGGCGCCGGGTCGAGGTCGACAGGACGCCGTCGCCCGACTCGCCCTGGGCCGCCGGGCTGGGCGCGGTCGTCGCCCTGGGAGTGGGCGCCGGGGTCCAGTGGCTCGACCACTGGGGGGCCAGGGTGATCGGGGCGCTGTTCCTGCTGGCCGGCCTCCTCGGCGCCGCGGAAACGGTGCGCGGCCTGCGCCGCAACCGCGTCCTGCCCCGCCGTGCCGAGGTGGCCGGGCGGGTCGTGTCGCTGTGGACGCACGACCGGCACGCGGGTGAGCACAGAACGGTCACCGAGTACTACGCCGCGGTGGACGAGGACGGCGTCGAGGCGGCCGTGTCCTACCAGGTGGGGGAGGACTTCCACCGGCGGGTCACGACCGGCGACTCGGTCCGGCTGCTGGTCGATCCGCGCAGACGCAGGCTCGTCGAGGTCATCAGGCACGAGCGCCCCGAATAGGAACATCGTCCCGGTTTGTGCCCGCGGACCATCGATGACATAGGTGCGAATATTTCGTATGATCGGCGTAAACGGGTGTTAACAAGGGGGTTGTTGTGGCTGGTGAGATCGGTTACGAATATGCCTCTGGCGAGTTGAGCGTGGGAGCGAAGACGGCCGCGGAGTCGAGCGATCTGCTGGCTGCCCCGCTGGAGGCGTTCATGATGGACGCCGGGCCCACGCCGTCGTGCTTCGGGCTGGTGCCGCAGGGGTCGGACGAACTGGCGAAGCAGTACCAGGAGTTCTACGCCTCCACCAGCGCATGGGTGAGCAACCTGCGGACGAACGTGGCCAACGCGGGGCTGACCCTGGGACAGAGCAAGATCAACTATGATGCGGCCGACAACCCCGGCGAGTCCGTGGTGGAGGAGAATCATGTTCGCCGCCGGTTCCGGTGACTTCCGGCTGGGTGACCTGGATCGGGTCGTGGAGCAGGCGGAGCAGGCACGGCTCCGCCTGGAGGTCATGCGCAGCGAGTTCGAGGGGATCAACGGCGAGGGGGAGAGCGCGAACGGCAGGATCCGGGCGCGCAGCGACGCCGAGGGGCGGATCCTCGAGGTCGTGGTCGCCCCCGGCGCCATGGAACTGGGCAGCAGAGACCTCGGCGAAGAGATCACGCTGGCCGTACGGCGCGCCCAGGACGACAGCGCGCTGCGGCGCGAGCAGGTGATGCGCGAGGCCGCCGGGCAGTCGCCGCGCACGCCCGAGGAGATCGTCGAGCAACTCGGCGAGATCGCCCACCGTTTCAATCGCGCCATGGACGAGCAGGAGGCCCGCCTCGACCTGATCCTCAGGGACATGGGCGAACGGTAGGAGAGCGTACGACGACCCCGTGGCCGGACCTCCGGCCGCGGGGTCGTCACGTGACGGGGGCGCGTGGTCTACTTCCGGGGGATCGTGAAGGTCATGTCGGGCTGGATCTTCGTCGGATCCGGTCCGATGAGCTGGCGGTTGGCCTCGTAGATGTCCCGCCAGCGGGTGCCGTCGCCGTACACCTGCTCCGCGATGTCCCACAGCGAGTTCTCGCCCGCCCGACGCTGGACCGGCGCCGGCTGGGTCGGCGCCGGCTGGGCCGGCGGCTCGGCGCGCTTGGGCGCGAGGGCGTCGTCGGGGATCGAGCCGGCATTGCGGAGCGTTCTGGCATCCTCGTTGATCCGCAGCGGCTCGGGGACCGGGGCGAGCGGGGTGCCGATCGGCTCGGGGAGACCGCGCAGCGCGGTGCCGGGGATGAGGCCGAAGAACGAGCCGAGTCCCATGACCATCTTGGGGTCCCTGATGCCGACCTTGCCGAACAACCCGCCCATGGAGGCATTGAAAACGCCGGACACCAGGCCGAACTTGGCGTAGTTCTGGGCGACCTCGCTCCAGGGCTTGCCCTCCAGTCGGTCGTTCATGATCGAGGGGATCGAGCCGGCTGTGAAACCGGCCATGAAGTTCATCCGCACGGGGTGCCTGGCCGCCAGACCGGTCCAGACCGTGGAGCTGAACGGCAGGGCGCCCGCGACCCAGGAGGCCTTGTTCATCTGGGCGTAACCGAGGCCGAACGGCGTGATGAACGACTGGCCGTTCATCATCCGGCCGAGGCCGGTGGTCACGTAGTTGCCCGTGTAGGACATGCCGAAGACTTTCCAGAAGTTCTTCATGGCCGCGAGGCTCGTCGCGCCGAACGACATGCCCTCCGACCCTGCCAGCGTCATTCCTTTGACGAGCCGGCCGTTGCCCATGTTGACCAGCAGGTCGCGAAGGTTGTTCCGCTTGAGGGCCAGCGCCGGCCGGGAGGCCAGGGTCGTGGACGTCCTGCCCTTGCCCAGGAACCTGGCGATCAGCTGTATGGGCTTCGCGAGCTTCTGCAGGTTCCACACCAGCCGCGTCATGATGGACACGGCGTAGGTGCCGGCCTTCGCGGCCATCTGCTCGCGGGCGGCCCAGGCGGCGTACTTGCCCATCGCTCCGAAGGCCACCGAGATGACCGCGCTGGCCGCGATCGCCTCGCCGATGGACTTGAGCAGTTCGACCAGCGCCCGCTTGGTCTCGTGGCTCGCCTGCTTGGCCATGCCGAGGACCTCGGTCACGTGGCCGAGGTTCTTGACCACGTCGGCGCGTTCCGACTGGCTGAAGTAGGTGGTGGCCATCTGCTGGTAGCGCGTCGCCGCCGCGCCGGTCCAGGTGCCATGACCTGCGAGGATCACCGGGTCGATCTGCTTGCCCACGGCGCCGAGGTCCGCGGCGAGCTTCGTGCACGCCGCGGCCATCTTGTTCAGTTGCCGCTCGTCCCGGTCGCTGCCGAGTGCCTTGATCGCGTTGATCAGAGTGGTGACGAGATCCGACAGCGAGTCAACCACGGACGCTCCCCCATGGCGCCGGCCGGCGGAGGCCCGCCGGGTCTGAGTCAGACGAATCACTCACCCGCGCCCCCGCGCGGAGACCGTGCGGACGGGCGGGGCGGGCGGGCCGGACGCGGTCACACACCGTAGCCGATGCGATATCCATGTCCCCCCCGCCCGAGATGAGCGATTTAACGCGAACGTTCGACGGCGTTAACTCCAGCGTCGATCATGTGGCGCTAGGGGCATCTAAGCATGCCGAACGATCCTCTGCCAGCCCCAGCTTTCGGGCAGGTGAGGCCCTGTGAGGAGCTCGGGTGTTCACGAGGCTAGGAGGACATGTGTTGACCTGGGGTGTTGTGGGGTAGGTGGGTTCGATGTCCTTTATGGGTAGTCGCGGAACTTTTCACTTCTGAGGCGGCCGGAAAGTGTGCGACCGCAGCGGGTGGTGAGACGCTCGCGTACGGTCGCCGCCGCCGATCAGAAGTGGAAGCCGCCCGGCCGGCCGTTACGGTCGGCGACGAGACCGGCGAGGGTGGCCAGGGCGATCTCGGCCGGGGTGCGGGAGCCGATGTTGAGGCCGATCGGGCGGTGCACCCGGGCGATCTCCCCGGCGGGCACGCCCAGCTCGGCGAGCGCCGTGACGTGCGGGCCCTCGTGCCGTGGGCTGCCCATGATGCCCACCCAGCGGACCGGCCGGGCGAGGACGTCGCGCAGGATCGGCCCCACCTCGGCGCGATGGTGGTCGGTGACCACCACGTCGGCCGTGCCGTCCAGCTCCGGCCCGGCGGCGGCCAGCGCCCCGGCGGGCGCGCGGGCCGGATCCGGCTCCAGCAGCAGCGTGCGGTAGCCGAGCTCGGCGCCGAACCTCAGCAGCAGCTCGGCGACCGGCGAGGAGAACACCGCGACGAGGGTCCGCGTCTCGCTGCCGGCCGCCGCGTCGTGGCCGAGCGCCACCTCGCATGCCGGATCGTGTACGTGGGTCACGAGACCCACCCTACGACACGGTATCCCGATCTACTTTGTAAAGGCTACAGCGATTGGTCCACAATCTCCCCGGCCGAATGGCCTTGGACGCCGGACCAATCGGTTCCTAGATTCACCGGTGTGACAGGACGAACTCCCACGCCGGACGCCTCCGCCGCCGGCCCGGTCCGGGATGACGCGGTGGCGCGGGCCGCCGGGGCGATGTTCCTGGTGGGCACCCTGGCCGCCGTGTCAGGACTGATCGCCGACTACCCGATCTACGGCGGCCAGGCGGTCCGCTACGCCGTGGCCGCCGCGTTGCTGCTGGCCGCCGCGCGGCTGCTGCGCCTGCCGTTCGTGCGGCCCACCCGGCGCGAGACGCTGCTGCTGACCGCGCTCTCGCTGACCGGGCTGGTGCTGTTCAACGTGTGCGTGATCGAGGCGACCCGGCACGCGGGGCCGGCGCTGGTCGGCACGGTGCTCGCCACGGTGCCGCTGGCTCTGGCGCTGCTGGGCGGGCGCCGGCCCGCGCCGCGCGTCGTCGCGGGCGCGGCGGTGGTGGCCGCCGGCGCCGCGGTCGCGACCGGCCTGGGCAGCGGCGACCTGCCCGCGCTGCTGTGGTCGCTGGGCGCGCTGGCCTGCGAGATGTCCTTCTCGCTGCTGGCCGTCCCGCTGCTGCCCAGACTGGGCGCGGTCCGGGTGTCGGCCTACACGACCGCGCTGGCCGTGCCGCTGCTGCTGGTGATCGGCGGGTTCGCCGAGGGCACGGGCATGCTCCGGGCGCCGACGCTTCCCGAGGCCCTGGGACTGGGATACCTGTCGGTGGTGGTCACCACGATCGCGTTCTTCCTGTGGTACAGCGCGCTGCCCAGGCTCGGCGCGGACGTGGCCGGGCTGTTCGCCGGGCTGATCCCGGTGGGCGCGATCACGACCGGCGTGGTGCTGGGCGTCGGCACGCCGTCCGGCCCGGACCTGGCGGGCGCGGCGCTGGTCGTCGCGGGAATCGTCATCGGCCTGCACGGCTCTGGGGCGCGGCGCCGACGGGGTGCCCGGACGCGGCCCGGACGGCGGCGTAGGGTGAGGGAAAGAGCCGACACTCCTGCATAGCCGGTATCCCATGACCACTCTGTCCGTGCGCACGACCCACCATGACGATTACAGCGTCCTGGCCCTGAACGGTGAGCTGGACATGACATCGACCTCCTCCCTGCTGTCGGCGGTCGACGAGGTGCTGGCGAGCGGTCGCCGGCGTCTGGTGGTGGACGCCGGGGGACTGACGTTCTGCGACTCCCACGGGCTGGACACCCTCGTCAAGGCTCAGCAGAAGGTCGTCCGCGCCGACGGCACCATGGAGCTCACCCATGTGCACGGTGTCCTGCGGCGCGTCCTGGAAATCACCAAGCTGGCCCGCGCCTTCACCATCCGGCCCGACCGCGCGGACGGCAGGCGCCTGCCCGACATCGCCCGTTTCCTGCGCTTCACCCGCTGGCATTGACCCGACCGATCCGGCGAACGCGGCGGCGGTGAGTCAGGGGGGGCTGTGGCACGCCCGGCCGGTGACTCATGTGGTCGAAGCGGGCTATTAGGATAATCCGGCCATGGAGACGAGTGCAGGGGCAGACGGGACACGGCCGCGCCAGGCGGCGCCGGGGAACGAGCCGGGCCGTCCCGTGGAATGGGCGCTGCGCGCCGCGGAGCCGGCCGACGTCGAGGCGATCGCCGAGCTGCGGGCGACGGTGATGCGGCCGGACCTGGAACGGCTGGGACGGTTCGACGAGCATCGGGTCCGCCAGCGGCTGCGGGACTCCTTCTCCGCGCTGCACACGTTGGTCATCGTGGCCGGCGGCGCCTTCGCGGGCTCCGTCACCGTGCGCCCGACCGAGGACGGACGCTGGCTGGAGCACTTCTATCTCGTTCCTGGCCTGCAGGGCAGGGGGCTCGGATCGGCCGTCCTGCGGGTACTGCTGGAACGGATCGACGCCGACGGCGTGCTCGTCCGCCTGATCGTCCTGCAGGGCAGCGCCGCCCGGCGGCTGTACGAGCGCCACGGGTTCACCGTGGAGGCCCAGGACCCGATCGACGTCCACATGGTGCGACGACCGCGGCCGTATCCGCGCACGACCTCGGCGCCGGTCACGGCGTCCGGGTCACGGCGTCCGGTGTCCGGCTGACAGGGCGGCGATCGCCCGGGAGAGGGACTCCAGGTCGTGGCGGCCGTGGTACCTCGTGCCGTTGAGGAAGATCGTCGGGGTGCCGCGGGCGCCGCTGCGGCGGGCGGAGTCCTGGTCGGCGGCGATGCGGTCCTGGTGTTCCCTGATCCGCTGCCAGGGCTCGAAGCCCAGCCCGTGGGCGTATTCCGCGAGTTCCAGGTCGGTCAGGTGGCGCTGGTGGGCGAAGAGCGTGTCATGCATCTCCCAGAACCTGCCGTGGTCGGCGGCGTCCTCCGCGACCAGGGCGGCTGCCGCGGCGTGCGGGTGCAGTTCGCGCATGGGGAGGTGCCGGAACACGACCCGCAGGCCGGGGTGCCGTTCGCGGAGCCGTTCCAGGACGCGGTGCAGCCGCCCGCAGTAGGGGCACTCGAAGTCGCCGTACTCCACCAGCGTCACCGCCGCGTCCGCGGGACCCCGGACGTGGTCCCCCTCGTGCACCGGCACGGCGAGCGTCTCGGGCAGATCCTCCTCCGGTCCGGCCTCCGGCGGCGCGCAGACGCCTCCCTGGTCCCAGGCCAGCCGGAAGATCAGCCAGCCCAGCAGCGCGGCGACCAGCGACCCGGCGATGATCCCGATCTTGGCGTCGCCGCGGACGACCGGATCGGCGAAGGCGAGGTCCACGATGAACAGCGCGACCGTGAACCCGATCCCGGAGACCGCCGCGCCGCCGAGCAACTGCCCCCAGACCAGGTTGCCGGGCAGGACGCCCCAGTCGAGCCGTAGCGGGAGCCAGGTGCCGAGGGTGATGCCGGCGAGCTTGCCCAGCACGAGGCCGAGCGCGATCCCCCAGGTGACGGGGGAGGCGGCGGCGTGCCGCAGGGCCTCGGCGTCCAGCCGCACCCCGGCGTTGGCGAGCGCGAAGATCGGCACGATGACGTAGCTGCTCCACGGGTGCAGCAGGAGCTGGAGGCGCTCGTTGACCGACACCGCCCGCCGTACGGTCCGGGCCGCCTGGACGGCCAGCCGGGCGTCCGGGGCGCTGGCGAACTCCTGTACGGCTTCGCCGGCGAGCATGACCTTGTGCTCCTGCGGCGCGTAGACCAGCACCAGCGCGCCGAGCGCGATGCCCACCAGCGTGGGATGCACGCCGCTCTTCAGCGTCGCCACCCACAGCGCGAAGCCGAGCGCGACGTAGGCGGGCGGGCGCCAGAAGCGCAGCCGGCGCAGGGTGAGGATCGACGCCAGGAGGACGAGCGCCCACAGCAGCGCGGTCACGGACAGGGCGTCGGTGTAGAAGATCGCGATGACCAGGATGGCCAGCACGTCGTCGACGATCGCCAGCGTGAGCAGGAAGGCGCGCAGCGGCTCGGGGCAGCGCGCGCCGACGACGGCGAGCACGCCGAGCACGAAGGCGGTGTCGGTGGCGATCGGCACGCCCCAGCCGCCCGCGCCCGGGCCGCCCGCGTTGAGCGCCAGGTAGATCCCGGCGGGTACCAGCATGCCGCCGAACGCGGCGACCGCGGGCACGGCGATCAGCCGCCGGTCGCGGAGCCGGCCGACGGTCACCTCGCGGGAGAACTCCAGGCCGATGACGAAGAAGAACACCGTCATCAGGCCGTCGTTCACCCAGTGCCGCAGGTCGAGGGTGAAGGACTCGCCGCCGAAGGAGATGCCCAGGGCGGTGTGCCAGAAGGTCTCGTAGGTGCCGGCCCACGGCGAGTTGGCCCACAGCAGGCCGAGCATGGTGGCGGCGAGCAGCACGCTGGTGCCGCCCACCTCCGTCCTGAAGAACGCGCGCATGACAACGATTCCCCCCGGTCGGTCGGCGCAGGTCCCAGGTTATGGCAGATTGCGACGGGTTTCGGATGTTATGTCCGTTACCTGGGGTGGGTGACCTTTGCCCAGATATAGGGGAACAAGGGGGGTGGGCGCGGGGTTGCACAGCCCATGGAGCCGACAAAACGCGGCCGGGTGCGGCTTGAGCCCACGGCCAAGAGAGTTCGCGCCTACTTCGGCGGGCGTCCGGTCGCCGACACAACCCGGGCCCTGCTGGTGTGGGAGAAGCCCTACTACCCCACGTACTACTTCCCGCTGGAAGACGTCGAGCCGGGGCTGCTGAAGCCCACCGGCGAGATCGAGCACTCGCCCAGCCGGGGCGACGGCCAGGTGTACGCGCTGGGCGACCGGCAGGACGCCGCCCTGGTCTACCCCGACTCCCCGATCGAGGAGCTGCGCGGCAGGGTCCGCTTCACCTGGGACGCGCTGGAGGCGTGGTTCGAGGAGGACGAAGAGGTCTTCGTGCACGCCCGCGACCCCTACACCCGGGTGGACATCCTCGCGAGCTCCCGGCGGATCCGGGTGGAGGTCGGCGGGGTGACGGTGGCCGACTCCCGCGGCGCCCGCATCCTCTTCGAGACCGGCCTGCCCACGCGCTATTACCTGCCGAAGACCGACGTCCGCCTCGACCTCCTGGAGCACACCGGCACCGTGACGCACTGCCCGTACAAGGGCACGGCGGAGTACTGGAGCGTCAACGGGCAGGCCGATCTCGCCTGGTCCTACCCGACGCCGCTGGACGAGAGCCGCAAGGTCGCCGGCCTGATCTCCTTCTACAACGAGAAGGTCGACGTCTACGTGGACGAGGTCCTCCAGGAGCGGCCGAAGTCGCTGTTCTCCTGATCCGCTAGCTCAGCTGTTCTCCTGATCCGCTAGCTCAGGAGACGGGCCAGCACGACGGCGTGGTTGACCTCCGGGGTCCGGGCGGCGTGGAGCAGCGTCACCGTGGGATGCGTCCTGACGATCTCCCGGAGGGTGCCGGTCGCCGGGTTGGCGTCGAGCTCGGCGGTGTACCGCTCGGTGAACTCGGCGAAGCGGTCGGCGCGGTGGCCGAACCAGGTGCGCAGCTCCGGGCTGGGCGCGACCTCCTTCAGCCACAGGTCCAGCTGGGCCCGGTCCTTGGACACCCCCCGGGGCCAGAGCCGGTCGACGAGGACCCGGTATCCGTCGCCGGGCTCCGCGTCGTCGTAGATCCGCTTGACATGACAGGGCATGGCGTCATCCTCACTCCAGGACCCGGCCCAGGAAGCCGCGGACGTACCCGGTGACGGCGTCGAGATGGGTCTCCAGCGCGAAGTGCCCCGCCGGGAGCAGGTGGACCTCGGCCTCGCGCAGGTCGCGGCGGAACGCGCGGGCGCCGTCCGGGCCGAAGATCCCGTCGCCGGCCCCCCAGACCGCGAGCAGCGGCACCTGCGAGGCGCGGAAGTACTCCTGGACCTTGGGATACAGGTCCACGTTCGACGGGTAGTCGCGGAAGAGTTTCAGCTGGATCTCGTCGTTGCCCGGCCGGTTCAGCAGGGCCAGGTCGTGCAGCCAGGTGTCCGGGCTGACCAGGGTCGGGTCCGCCGCCCCGTGGAGATACTGCCAGCGGACGCCGTCCTCGGTCAGCGCCGCCCGCACGGCGGGCTCCGTGTCCGGGCCGGGCATCGCGGCGTAGGCGAACAGCCCCTCCCAGAAGGAGGAGACGAATCCCTCGCTGTAGCCGTTGCCGTTCTGGCTGACGATCGCGGTGACCCGTCCCGGTGTCCGCAGGGCCAGCCGCCAGCCGATCGGCGCACCGTAGTCGTGCACTTACATGGCGAACTCGCCTACGCCGAGCCGTTCGAGGAGGCCGCCGGTGACGTCGGTCAGGGAGTCGAAGGAGTAGCCGAACTCGTCCACGGTGGGCATCGCGCTCATGCCGAAGCCGACGAGGTCCGGCGCGAACACGTGGTACCGGTCGGCCAGCGCGGGCACGAGGTGGCGGAACATGTGCGAACTGGCGGGGAAGCCGTGCAGCAGCAGGAGCACCGGGGCGCCGTCGTGACCGGCCTCCCGGTAGAAGACGGTCAGGCCGTCCACGATCGCGGTGCGGTGATGTACGGGAACCATGTCCGGACCCCCTGAGCGGTCGTCGGGACGCTTGCCGGGACGCCGTGCGAAGGCCGGGCCGCGCGATCCGTTCGGCGGTCATGGCCCAAGCTCTGGAAAACACCGGGTACGGCCGGCGGCCGGACCGTCGCCGTGACGCGCCCCGATTACCACACTAGGTCATGTGAAGGTGTCACAGCAGGTGGGCGGCCCGGGAGCGGGCGCGTGCGGGCGGCGGGCGCCCGGTGCGGCCGGGGTCCGTTGACGGCGGCCGGGGTGCTGGACGGGTTCGGCGCCGCCCTGATCGGCGACTGGCACCGGGCCGCGCACGCCGCGGTCAAGGCGGTCGCGCTGTTCCTCACCGCCGCGGTCGCGTTCCGGCTGGCCGAGCGCCGGACGATGGGGGAGTTCGCCCCGTTCGACTGGGTCGCCGCCGTCGCGGTCGGCGCCATCGTCGGGCGGACCGCCACCGCGACCGACGCCTCCTGGCTGACCGGCTCCGCGGCGCTGCTGTCCCTGCTCGCCGCGCACGCCGCGATCACCCGGCTGCGGTTCACGCCGTTCCTCGGCCGGCTGGTCGACCCGCCGCTGCGGGTCCTGATCCGCGACGGCCGGGTGGACCTGCGCAACCTGCGGTACTGCGGCCTCACCGAGGCCGACCTCGCCGCAGTGCTCCGCCGGCACGGCCACCACGGCCCGGCGGGCATCCACCTCGCGATCTTCGAGTCCAGAGGCGTGATCTCCGTCCTCCCCCGGCCCCAGGCCGAACCACCCCCCTGACCCGCCACCGGCCGTGGTCGGAGGGCTGGTGGCGGGCCGGCCGGCAGCGGTCGTGGTCGGAGGGCTGGTGGCGGGCCGGTCGGCACCGTCCGCCCGGCCACGCAACGGCCGGTCGGGCGGCGGTCCGCGTCACGGCCTGCGATTCATGGTCTGCAGGCCGGACAGCCGGGCGGCGCCGTCCCGGGTGTTCAGCCGCAGGTCGGGGACGAGGCGGCCGAGCCACGGGTGCACGCCAGGTTCGGCCGCGTGCATGTCGTAGGCGGTGTCCAGGAAGGTGAGGGTCTCGGCGAGCGCGCGGTTCGCGTCCGGGCGGGCGGCCAGGCGGGCCAGCAGGTCCTTCAACGGGTCGAGCTCGGGGCCGGTCCCGCTGAGCAGCGCCTGGGCCATGGTGTTGGCCAGCAGGGCGGCGCCCGCCGCGTGCCGTTCGGCGTGGTAGCTGTCGAGGAGGCCGGCGGGGGCGGTCCCGCGTACGGCGGCGGCCAGCTTCCAGCCCAGGTTGACCGCGTCGTCCACGGCGGCGCTGACCCCGATCGCCCCGGCCGGGGGATGGACGTGCGCGGCGTCGCCGGCCAGCAGGACGCGTCCCGCACGGTACCGGGCGGCCTGCCGCGCGGCGTCGCCGAAGCGGCTCAGCCACAGCGGATCTCTCAGCTCGACGTGGCGGCCCACCGCCGCGTCCACCGCCGCCTGCAACTCGCCGAGGGTGACCGGGACGTCCCGGTCCGCGGGCGGGGCCGGGTCCTCGGTGACCACGCGCACGTAGCCGGGACGCCGGATCACCAGCACCGAGCCGCCGGGGCCGGTGTTCACGCCGACGGACAGCGCCCCGGGATCGGCGAGCACCACGTCGCCGAGCAGCTGATAGGCCGTGGCGGCGGTGCCGGGGAAGGCGATCCCGGCCAGTTTGCGCACGGGGCCGGCCGGGCCGCGCCGGGCGAGGAGGTCCAGGCTGCGGGCGTTGAGGGTGAACCCCCGGTTGTGGCCCGGCCGGGCCGGGTGGCGTTCGACGACGGTTGTCCGGATTCCCGCGAGGCGCAGCTCGCCGGCCAGGGTGAGCCCGGCGGGACCGGCTCCCGTGATGAGGACGTCGGTGTCGAGGGTCGTCACGACCGGGCCTCCTCGTCGTCGGCGGGGACCGGCCAGGCGAGGGTGCCGGTGCGGATCTCCTGCGCGGTGGCGTGCGCCCAGGCGAGCTCGGCCCTGGCCATGTGCAGGGCGTACTCCATCTCGATCATGAAGAGCCTGGGCAGCCCGTGCGCCCGGGTCACCTGCTCCAGCGCGGAGGCGGTCCGGTCGATCTGCTCCTGGAGCCGCCGGGTGCGCTCGGCCAGCGCCTCCTCGGCCCGCTCCGGTCCCAGCGCCCCGAGGTAGGTGACGGCGGAGAGGAACCTCGGGAACTCCGGGTCCGGAGTGCGGATGATCTCGTCGAGCCAGCCGACGAACTCCTGCCGGCCGTGCCCGGTGTGCGCGTAGACGGTCCGCTGCGGGCGGTTGCCCTCGCGCACCGTGGAATGCGGCTCGATCCAGCCGTGCCGGGCGAGCGACTCCACCGTGTCGTACAGCGTCCCGGTGCTGAGTTTGAACACGCTCTCCATCTCGCGCTCACGCAGCGTCGAGGCCATCTCGTAGGGATGCATCGGCTTCTCCTGCAGCAGCCCCATCACGGCCAGCGCGAGCGGATTGGAGACCTTGCGTCTGCCCGACATCGCCACCTCGTATATTCGGATCCGATTACTCGGATCCGAATATAGCTCAGCCGGTGGGGTGGAAGTCCAGCCAGGCGTAGTTCATCTGGCCGGTGCGCACGGTGTGCAGGGTGAGCACGTGCCTTCCCGGGGTCAGCGCCGGGACGCGGAACGGCGGCAGCAGCGCCCAGTGGTGGTACCGCCGCCACTCGACGTCGTCGCCGCCCGCCGTACAGGGGACCTCGACGACCTCCTCCACGGGGGCGTCGTCCACGGTCAGCGCCACGGCGCCGTCGTGGGCCGCGGTGTAGAGCAGGGTGGCGGCGAACGGCCCGGGCCCGGTCACCTCGACGGTGTAGCGCAGCCAGTTGCCCGGCGAGGTCCACCCGACATAGAGCAGGCCGGGCTCGGGGAGGTGGTCGTTGTACGGGTGGTCGTCGATGCCGTCGCCCTTCGTGTAGCTGACGCCGACCGCCTCGTCCGCGCGGAACCCGTTGAGATAGCCGCCGTCCAGCGGGTTGAGCCCGCCGCTGCCCTGGTTGCGGTCCGCGGCGTCGTGGTAGGCGACGCCCTCGCCGCCGGTGTCGTAGAAGGCGCACATCAACCGGCCCGGGACGCGCTGCACGCCGGTGGCCCGGACGCCGTCGTGGAACGGCCGGCCGCGGTAGGCGTCCGGGAAGGCGGCGCCCGCCGTCACAGGTTCATCCCGGCGACCCGCGACAGCAGGCCGTCGACCCGGGCGAGTTCCTCGGCGGTGAAGGACGGCCCGCGCAGCGCGGCGAGGCTGTCGTCGAACTGCTCGACGCTGCTCGCGCCGACGATCAGCGACGTGACCCGGCGGTCGCGGAGCGCCCAGGACAGCGCCGTCTGCGCGAGCGTCTGACCCCGCTCGCGGGCCACGGCGTCGAGCCCGCGCAGGGTTTCGAGCAGCGTGTCGTTCATGACGCCTGGCTTGAGGGTCTCCCCGCGTGCCATCCGGGAACCGCTCGGCGTGCCGTCGAGGTACCGGCTGGTGAGCAGCCCCTGGGCCAGCGGCGAGAAGCCCACGCAGCCCACGCCGTTGGCGCCCAGCACGTCGAGCAGGCCCTCCTCCGGCCCGCGGTCCAGCATCGAGTAACGCGGCTGGTGGACGGCGAGCGGCACCCGCAGATCCCGCAGGAGCTTGATCGCCTCCTCGGTCCGCCGCGCGTCGTAGTTGGAGACGCCGACGTACAGCGCCTTGCCGCGGGCCACGATGTCGGCGAGCGCGCCGACCGTCTCCTCCAGCGGGGTGTCCGGGTCCGGGCGGTGGGAGTAGAAGATGTCCACGTAGTCCACGCCGAGCCGCTTCAGCGACTGGTCCAGGCTCGCCGTCAGGTACTTGCGGGACCCCCATTCGCCGTACGGCCCCGGCCACATGCGGTAGCCGGCCTTGGACGAGATGATCAGCTCGTCGCGGTGGTGCCGCAGGTCGCCGCGGAGTACCGCGCCGAAGTTCGACTCGGCGGAACCGGCGGGGACGCCGTAGTTGTTGGCGAGGTCGAAGTGCGTGACGCCGCGGTCGAACGCGTGGGTGATGATCGCCCGATGCCGGTCCACCGGGCCGTCGTCGCCGAAGTTCTGCCACAGGCCGAGGGAGATCTCGGGGAGAAGCAAGCCGGACGTCCCGAGCCTCCGATACCTCATGTCGTCGTATCGGCTGCCGTCGGGGACGAAGGTGCTGCTTGACTGCACGGGGATGTGACCTTTCTTCGCGTGGGGCGGGGGACTACCTGACGCCCACGGTCGCGATGCCCTGGGTGAAGTACCGCTGGAGGAAGACGAACACGAGCACGATGGGCGCGATGACGAGCACGGAACCGGCCAGCAGCAGGCCGTACTGCGTCGCGATCTGGCCGGTCGAGTAGAGGGACAACGCGACCGGCAGGGTGTACATGTCCTCGGTCTGCGCCGCGACGAGCGGCCACAGGAAGTTGTTCCACGAACCGAGGAAGGTGAGGATGCCGAGGGTGGCCAGCGGCGGCCCGCACAGCGGCATGACGATCCGCGCCCAGATGCGCAGCTCACCCGCCCCGTCGATGCGGGCCGCCTCCAGCAGCGCGTCGGGGATGCCCCCGATGAACTGCCGCATCATGAAGACGCCCAGGGGCGAGGTGAGGAAGGGCAGGATGAGCGCCGCGTAGGTGTTGGTGAGGCCGAGCTTGGCGACGAGCACGAACAGCGGGACGAACGTCACGACGCCCGGCACCATCAAAGTGATCATCACCAGCGCGAACACCAGCCGCTTGCCCGCGAAGTCGAACTTCGCCAGCGCGTAGCCGACCATCGAGCAGAACAGCAGGTTGCCGACGACGGTGACCACCGCGACGACGAGGCTGTTGAGGAAGAACCGGCCGAGGTGCAGCCTGGTGAACCACGTCCCGTAGTTCTCCGTGGTCGGGTGCTGGGGGAGGAACCCCGCGGGGTCGCGCAGGATCTCGCCCTGGGTCTTGAACGACCCGAGCAGCATCCACATGAACGGCAGCAGGGTGACCACCACCGCGACGAGCAGGGCGAGGTAGATCAGCAGCCGCCGCCGTGCCACCACGTGGTCCCACAGGCTCCGGCCGCGGCCGGTCGTCGTCGTCTCCATCAGGTCCTCGCCCTCAGGCCCCTGAACATCACCATGCTCAGCAGCGCGATCGCCACGAACAGGACATAGCTGGCGGCCGACGCGTAGGCGTAGTTGCCGAATCCGAACTGTTTGAACGCGAAATAGCTGACCGACAGCGTCGCGTCGAGCGGGCCGCCCTGGGTCATGACGTACGGCTCCTCGAAGAACTGCAGGTACCACACCGAGAGCAGCACGGCTCCGAACAGCAGCGTCGGCCGCATCAGGGGCAGCGTGATCCGGGTGAACCGCCTGACCGGCCCGGCGCCGTCGGTGAGCGCCGCCTCGGTGAGCTCGGCCGGGATCGTCTGCAACCCGGCCAGGAAGATGACCATGAGCGTTCCCATGTTCCGCCAGGCGCCCAGTCCGATCATCGCGGGCATCGCCCAGGTCGTGCTGTTGAGCCAGTCGGGGGCGCTGATGCCGAGCCCGCCGAGGATCGCGTTGAGCGGCCCGTCCTGCTGGAGGATGAACCGCCACACCACGGCCACCGCGACGATGCTCGTCACGACGGGCGTGTAGAAACCGGTGCGGAACGCCACCCGGAACCGGGTGATCCCGCTGTTGAGCGCCACGGCCAGGATGAGCGCGATGCCCATCGTCAGGGGGATCCCGACGACCACGAAGTAGCCCGTGGTGCGCAGCGACCGCAGGAACTGCGTGCTCTGGAACAGCTTCACGTACTGGTCGAGCCCGACGAAGTCCACCGCGAACGGGCTCTGCACGTCCGCGCTGCGGAAGTCGGTGAACGACATCGCGAACGACGAGAGCAGCGGGATCAGCGTGAACCAGGCGAAGAGCACGACGAACGGCAGCGCGAACGTCCACGCGATCACGCTCTGCCGGCGCCGCAGGCTCCGCCGCGCGCCCGAGGCGGCCGCCCGCCCGCCGTCTCCGGCGGGGCGGGCGGTGCGCCGTCCCGACATGACGGCCATCCTCAGCTACCGGTGCCGATGCCGTCGGCCGCGGTCTGGGCGTCCTTCATGGCCTGGGCCGGGTCCTTGCCGTTCTTCACCATCTGCTCGACCTGCTGGCCGAAGACGTCGGAGACCTGGAGCCAGGTGGCGTTCGGCGGCGGCGCGTTGGTGTCCTTGAGCTGCTCACCGAAGACCGACAGCCGCTTGTCGTCGGCGAGGGCCGGGTTCTGCCACGCGCTCTGCACGGCCGGCAGCGCGCCGTCGATCTGGTACCACTCCACCTGGACGTCGGGCTGGGACAGCCACCGGACGAGCTTCCACGCGGCGGCGCTGTTCTTGCTCTGCTTGAAGACGACCAGGTCGGAGCCGCCCGCGAAGGACGTGCCCGACTTCTGCCTGGGGAACGTCGCGAGCGCGTACTTGTCCTTGAACCCCGGGCCGCCGGCCTGGTCGAGAAGCTCGGACTCGCCGGCGCCGGCCACCAGGATGCCGAGCTGGCCGTTCACGAAGGCCGACTCCGCCGCGCCCGCGCCGGTCGCCGGGTTCGGGTCGGCGATCTTCTCCTTGTAGAAGCTCTGGTAGTACCGGTACGCGTCGACCGTCTCCGGGGTGTCGAAGGTCCACTTGGAGCCGTCCTGGCTGATGATCTGGGCGCCGTTGGACCAGGGGAAGGCGAAGGAGTTCTGCACGTCCTGGTCGGGCGTGGTCGCCATCCGGATGCCCCACTTGGCGCCGCCCTGGGCCTGCATCCCCTTGGCCATCGCCTTCAGCTCGTCCCAGGTCTTCGGCGGGCCGTCGAAGCCCGCCTTCCTGGCCAGGTCGGTGCGGTAGAACAGCACCCGCGTGTCGACGACCCACGGGACGCCGACCGTCTGGCCGCCCGCCTGGGCCGACTTGAGCGGGCCCTGGAAGTACACGCTGGTGTCGGTGTCGCCCGGCACCGGCTGGAAGGCGTCGGTGATGCCGCCCATCAGGGTGGTGCCGACCTGGGCGATGTCGGGGGTGACGCCGCCCGCGTCGGCGGTGCGCAGCTTGCTGGCCGCGTCCTGCCACGGGATCGAGGTCACGTCGACGCTGTAGCCGGGGTTCTCGGCCTCGAACTTCTTGAGCAGCTTGGGCAGGTTGTCGCCGTCCGAGCCCATGGCCCACACGACGAGCTTGGCGTTGGCGGGCGCCGTGGCGTTCTGGCCCTGCGCGCCGGTGGCCGGTTCCGCTCCGGCGCCGCCGTCCCGGCCGCAGGCGGCCAGCGACACCAGGGACAACAGGGCTACGGCGATCTTGAGGTTGGTGTTTCTCACGGGAGTCCTTGTGATCATGGCGATCGTCCCCGGCGCGAGCGCGCCGAGGGGGGTTGGAGGAGCGCCGACGAACGGGCGTCTCATAGGTGACGTCCTGGGTGCCGCGGAGCATCCCCGTCTGCCCGTGGGTCCCGGTGTCGATTGCTCGGTGATGGTCGCGGCATTACCGCGACGTTACGAAGGGGTATTTATTAAAGGTTTTTCGATACCTTAGCCACGCGAAGATCGGGCGTCAACCATCAATTCGGCGCACCGGTACACCTCCGGGCGGACAGCCGAAAACAGCACGTCACCGTACGGCGGCGCGCTGCCGGGCAGGGCGGAGTAGACGGCGGGCGGCCGGGCACGGAGCGGCGGGTGGCCGGGTAGGGAGCGGCGGGTGGCCGGGTGGATCGGCCGGAAGGGGTGCCTGGCTAGCGGGCGTCGGCGGTGCGCAGGGCGGCGGCCGGCCAGCGGTCGCTGTGCGGAGAGCCGAACAGCCGGCCCTCGACCTCGTTCAGCGCGCGGCGGATCCCGCCGAGCACGGTCGCCCGGCCGCCGAGCGCGGAGAGCGCCAGCCGCGGGGGCGGCGCGGCGAGCCGGCGGTACAGCTCCAGGGTCTGGTCCTCGATCCTGGCCATGAGCGGGTCGGCGATGTCCGCGGGAAGCCCGCACACCACGACCAGCTCGGGGTCCAGCAGCGTGGCCAGCATCGCGATCGGACGCGCCACGATCGCGCCCACCTGGCCGGCGACCCGCTCGGCGGCCGGATCACCGGCCTCCAGCGCGGCGAACACCATGCCCGCCGTCACCCGCCCGGGATCGCCGCCCGCGAGGCCGGCGAGGGACCCGGCGGGACCGGTGCCGGCGTCGCGCACCGCCTCGGCGCCGAGCTGGGCCGCCTTGCTGGTCACGCCGCCCACCGGGCCCATCTCGGACAGCAGCCCGACGGAGGTCATCTCACCGGCGAGGCCGCTGCTGCCCCGCACCAGGCGGCCGTTGACGATGAGCCCGGCCCCGAAGCCGTTCTCGCACACGTCGAGGAGCACCACGTTGTCGTGGTCGCGGGCGGCGCCCTGCCACTGCTCCCCGATCATCGCCAGGTTGGCGTCGTTCTCGGCGACCACCGGCCACGGCAACGTCTCGTCCAGCTCGGCGATCACGTCCCGGGTGCCCGCCCGGTACTGCGCGGCGGTCGAGGGGGCGTACGCGCGGGACTGCACGGGGGCGGGGATGCTCACGCACGCCTGCCACACCGCGGTGGGGTCGATCCCGGCGAGCGCGACGACGTCGTGCGCGATGGCCGGCCCGTGCACGGTGACCTGGGACCGGAGAGTCGGGTCCGCGGCGATCTCGCGGGACAGCTCGCCGCAGACCCCGCCGGTCAGGTCGGCGACGGCGGCCGTGACCCGGCCCTCCCGGATGTCGAGCGCGACCACGAACCCGGCGCGGGGGTTGGTCCGGTAGCGGCGGGCGGGACGGCCGGGCTGCGCGTCCTGCACCGGATCGCTGTCCACCTCCACCACGAGGCCCTGGGCGATGAGCCAGTCGCACGTGGTGTGCACGGTCGGGCGGGAGAGGCCGGTCAGCGACATGAGGTCCCTGGCGGTGCTGGACTCGCGCGCGCGCATGGCCTCGTAGACCGCGGCGGCGTTCATCCAGCGGATCTGAGCCGCCGACGGGGTGCTCGTGCGCCTCGACACCGTTCTCCCTCCTCGCTCCGGCCTGCCTGCAGGGCTGTGAGTGCGTGGGCGCACGCGATCAAGGTACCAAACGGCCCACCACGGGTGGTGCCTCCCGCGGGGGACGGGGAGACGCTGATCAGTGGCCGGTGGAAGCACGCCCCGGCCAGGGGCTTCGCCGGATGAGAGTATTACATGTCCGGCATATGAGAGAAGCGGCCCCGGGTCGGCCCCCGATCGCGCACACCGCCTCGCCCCCGGTCAGCCGCCGTCGCGGGCGAGGCGGACCGGCATCTCGCCGTCGAGTTTGTCCGCCGAACTCGGCCGGGGCAGGCGCACTCCTCCTTCCGGCGCGGTCTGAGATCCGCCGTCCGGCGGGAGTGCCGTCACACCCGGGTGCCGAGCGGGCGAAGGATCACGGTGAACTCGGCCGGGGCCGCGGTCAGGCGGTGCGCGGGCAGGGTGTCCGGGCCGCAGGAGGCCGAGCCGATGCCGTGCTGGGCGAGGTCGAGGTTGACGTACACCCGGTCGCGGGGGACGAGGTCGTGCGGGTGCCGCGCGGCGTCGAGGTCCTCGCTGGTCCAGCGCCGCGCGGTGAACCCGAAGTGCGGCAGGCCGTCGAAGCGGATGCCGGTCCCGCCCGGTCCGGTGAGCTCCGCCCAGCGGACCTCGCTGCGGTGGCCGTTCTCCTGCGGGAACGTGTAGGGAAACTGGAGATCGTCCACCGTGTGGGCCCATCGGCCGACGCGTACGGCCTGGCGGGAGTCGGGATAGGACTCGCCGGGACCGAGGCCGAACCACTCGGTGTGATCCCACGTGGCGGGCACGGCCAGCCGTACCCCCAGGCGGGGCAGCGGTGTGTCGGCCGGCCACGGGCCGTCCGGGGTCACCGCCAGGCGCAGCGCCAGGCCGCCGGGGACGGCGCTCCAGTGGTAGGCGGCGCGCAGCCCGAACGGCTCGCCCGCCGGCGCGAGCCTGGCGTGCACGACGAGCGACGGGCCCTCGGCGGACACCGTGTCGACGCGGTGCCGCATCCGGTGCAGCCCGCGCCGCCGCCAGGTGCGCCCCGCCTCCGAGCCGCGGAACTCCGCGCCCGGCTCCCGGTCGTTGTCGGTCATCGCCCGAAACACGTCCAGCAGCGGCCCGTCCACCCGCCGCCCGCCGAGCGTCGTGAGCCGCCCGGTGACGGCGTCGAACACCCCGGCCCCCAGCACGAGACCCCCCTCACCCGCGGACACCCCCGGGCGCTCGGCGGACCGCGCGGACGCGTCCGTGCCGGAAGCCACCCTGACACCGGGACGCGGAGCCCCGCCCGCGGCGGCGGCCGGGTCTCCGCCCGCGGGGGCGACAGGGGCTCCGCCCGCGGGGGCGGCGGGGAGGTCGCCGAGCCGGGACTGTTCCCAGGCGACCTCGTGGCCGGCGGGCGCCCAGGCGGTGTCCCGGGCGAGGACGGCCCGGACGGTCAGCCACGTCTCGCCGTCTGGGAGGGCGAGACGGGGGAGCGGGCACGTCACGCGCGCTCCCGGCGCGAGCACCGGGACGTCCAGCGGGCCGGAGGCGACGCCGCCCGAGGGCCCGGTCACCTCGTACTCGAAGCGCAGGGCGGAGGTGTCGGCGAAACGCAGCAGGCTGCGCACGGTGACGCCGCCCGCTCCGACGGTGATCCGCAACGGCTGGACGACCTTCTTGAACTCGACCAGCCCCGGCGTCGGCGTGCGGTCCGGCAGCAGCAGCCCGTCGGCGACGAAGTTGCCGTCGTGCACCTCCTCCCCGAAGTCCCCGCCGTACCCGTGGTACTCCCGGCCGGTCACCGGGTCCCTGGTGCGCAGCCCCTGGTCGATCCACTCCCACACCAGGCCGCCCATCAACCGGTCGTACGTCTCGAACAGCCGCTGGTAGTCGGCGAGCCCGCCCGGCCCGTTGCCCATCGCGTGCGCGTACTCGCACATCAGGTACGGCTTGCCGGGATGCTCCTCGCCACGGCCGACGCGTTCCACGCCCGCGTGCTCCCGGTAGGTCTGGGAGTAGACGTCGCTGCACTCCGGGTCGCCCGCGTAGTGCACCGGCCGGGAGGGGTCCCGCCCGGCGATCCAGGTACGCATCGCGTGCAGGTTGGGCCCTTTGCCCGCCTCGTTGCCCAGGGACCAGAGGATGACGCTCGGATGGTTCTTGTCCCGTTCCACCATCCGGCGGGCGCGGTCGAGGTAGGCGGCCTCCCAGCGCGGGTCGCCACTCGGGTTGCCGCGCCAGCCGGGCGACAGGATGAAGCCGTGCGTCTCCAGGTCGCACTCGTCGATGACGTACAGCCCGTACTCGTCGCAGAGTTCCAGGAACCGCGGGTGCGGCGGGTAGTGGCTGGTGCGGACGGCGTTGACGTTGTGCCGTTTCATCAGCACGACGTCGTCCAGCATGTCCTGCCCGGTCAGGGCGCGGCCCCGGCCGGGGTGGAACTCGTGCCGGTTGACGCCGTGCAGCTTCACCGGCCTGCCGTTCACGGTGAACACGTGGCCGTCGATCGCGACGGTGCGGAAGCCGGCGCGGAGCGGGACGGTGACGCCGCCCGCGGTCACCGTCCCGGTGTAGAGGCGGGGCCGTTCGGCGCTCCACGGCTCGACCCGGGGGAGCGGGACGGTCCGTCCCGCCGGCACGTCGAGGCCGAGCTCGGGCAGCCGCACCCGCGCGTCCCGGGCGGCCCCGTCGACGTCGACGCGCAGCGTGCCGCCTCCCGACCCGTGGTCGTAGGCCGCGTGCACGAACAGGTCGGAGACCGAACCGGGCGGCCGGGACAGCAGCAGCACGTCACGGAAGATCCCCGACAGCCACCAGGTGTCCTGGTCCTCCAGATATGACCCGGCCGACCACTGGTGGACGCGGACGGCGACAACGTTGTACCCGTCCCGCAGCAGCCGGCCGGCCGCGAACTCCGACGGCAGCCGGCTGCCGCCCGCCGACCCGAGCTCGACGCCGTTGAGCCACACCGTGAAGAACGAGTCCACGCCCTCGAAGCGCAGCACGGCCGGGCCGCCGGGCCACCCCGCCGGCAGGCGGAAGGCGCGCCGGTAGCAGCCCGTCGGATTCTCGTCCGGCACGTACGGCGGGTCCACCGGGAACGGGTAGCGGATGTTGGTGTAGGCGGGCCTGCCGTACCCGTGCAACTGCCAGTGCGCGGGCACCGGCAGCTCGTCCCACGCCGAGTCGTCGAAGTCCGCGGTCCAGAACCCGTCGCCGGCGTACGCGGGGCCGGGTACCAGCCGGAAGCGCCAGCCGCCGTTGAGGCTCAGCCGGGGCGCGTCGTCGGCGAACGCGGCCCGCGGCGGCAGCGCGCCGTGCGACGGAGCCGGGTCGAGGTGCCGGGGGAGCGCGTTGTGCGGAGGAGCCGGGTCGAGGTGCCGGGGGAGTGCGGGGAAGGGCGCGGGCATGGGCGGGCCGTCCTTGGTGTGTCGGCTGGGGTGGCGGGGATCGGGGCGGCTCGCGCCGGAGCGGACGCCCCCGGCGGTCCGGCCGGGGGCGGGGCGATGGAGGTGGCGGGTCAGCGACGGCGCAGGCGCAGGCGCAGGGTGAGGATCTGGAAGGCGCGCAGGGACAGCCGGATGCCGCCGGCGGACACGTCGAGTTCCGTCTCCGGCCGTTCCAGCAGGTCGGCCACCCAGGCGCCGGCCGGCTCGGCGGCGCAGGTGAGCGTCGTGGACGCGGCGCCCCCGCGTGACTCGTACAGCCGCACCACCACGTCGCCCGAGCGGTCGTCGGCGAGCTTGACGGCCTCCACCACCACGGCCGGGTTGTCCACGGCGACCAGCGGCTCGAAGCCGGCCCGGCCGGGCAGGACACGCGGCGGCAGGTTGACCGCGTAGCCGCCGGCGATGGCCGCCCCGACGTCGGCGCCCGCCTCCAGCGCGTACACGAACGTGTGCCGGCCCCGGTCGGCCTGCGGGTCGGGGCTGTGCGGCGACCGCAGCAGGCTCAGCCGCAGGGTGGTGGTCGTGCCGCCGTCCTCGCGGGTGTGCCGGCGCACGTCGTGGCCGTAGGTGGAGTCGTTCAGCACGGCCGCGCCGAAGCCGTGCTCGCCGACGTGCACCCAGCGGTGGTGCCACACCTCGAACCGGGCGGCGTCCCAGCTCGTGTTCTCGTGCGTGGGCCGGCGCACGTGCCCGAACTGGATCTCCGCGCTCTCGTGCTCGGCGTGCACGTCCAGCGGCCAGGCGGCCTTGAGCACCGTGTCGCGTTCCTGCCAGTCGACGTCGCTGCGGACCATCAGCCGGCGAGAGCCCGCCGCGAGTTCGAGGTCCTGGGTGATCCGCGACTCGCCGGCGGCCCGCACGACGCGCACCGAGCACAGCAGCGGCCCGCGTTCCGCGACCGTCACCGAGACGGCGCCGGTCAGGTCGCGCACCGTGTTGCGGTAGTGGTGGTCGAGGTCCCACGCGCTCCACAGGGTGGGGTCGTCGTGGTGCAGTTGCAGCAGGTTGCCCGCCTGGCCGGGGGCGAGCGTCTCCCGGCCGGCCGCCAGGTCGAACACCGACTGGACGAGCCCGTCGCCGTCGATCCTGACCCGCAGCAGCCCGTTGTCCAGGACGAACCCGTCGCCCTCTACGGCGACGGCCACCGGCGCGGGCGCCTCGCCGGCGGGCGCGCCGGCGCCGAGCGCGGGGGCGGACACGGCGACCGCGTGCCCTCCGCCGGACAGCGGCTGCGCGCCCGCGGGCGCCGGGACGCCGGGTGGCAGGACCGCGACCTCCCGCCGTGCCGCCGGGCCCGCGTTGAACACCGCGTGCCCGTCCTCCCCGGTTATCAGGGCCGACAGGGCGCCCTCGACGATCCGTTCCAGCTCGCCGTGGATCCGCCGGTAGGTCTCCTCGGCCTGCCGGTGCACCCAGGCGATGGAGGTGCCGGGCAGGATGTCGTGGAACTGGTGCAGCAGCACCTGCCGCCACAGCTCCTCCAGCTCCTCGTAGGGGTAGCGGGCGCCGGTGTGCACGGCGGCCGTCGCGGCCCACAGCTCGGCCTCCCGCAGCAGCCGCTCGGCCCGCCGGTTGCCGCGCTTGGTGCGGGCCTGGCTGGTGTAGGTGCCGCGATGCGTCTCCAGGTACAGCTCGCCGCGCCACACCGGCCGCCGGGGGTACTCCGCGCGGGCCGCCTCGAAGAACTCCGCCGGGCGGGCGATCTCCACCTTCGGGGACCCTTCGAGGTCACGCAGCCTGCGGGCCTTCTCCAGCATCTCCCGGGTCGGGCCGCCGCCGCCGTCGCCGTGGCCGAACGGCGCCAGCGAGCGGGTGGCCGCCCCCTTGTCGGCGAAGTTGCGCTCGGCGTGCGCGAGCTCGCGCCCGGTCAGCTCCGCGTTGTAGGTGTCGACCGGCGGGAAGTGGGTGAGGATCCGGGTGCCGTCGATGCCCTCCCAGTCGAAGGTGTGGTGCGGCAACCGGTTCGTCGCGTTCCAGGAGAGCTTCTGGGTGAGGAACCACCGGGCCCCGGCCAGCCGGGCGAGCTGGGGGTAGGCGGCCGTGTAGCCGAAGGAGTCGGGCAGCCACACCCCGTCCTGCTCGACGCCGAACTCCGCCGCGAAGAACCGCCTGCCGTACACGAGCTGGCGGGCCAGCGCCTCGCCGCCGGGCAGGTTGCCGTCGGCCTCCACCCACATGCCGCCGACCGGGACGAACGTGCCCTCGCCGACGGCCTTCCTGATCCGGTCGAAGATCTCCGGCCGGTGCTCCTTCATCCACGCGTACTGCTGCGCCGACGAGCACGCGAAGACCAGCTCGGGGTACTCCCCGGCGAGCGTGGTGACGTTGGTGAAGGTCCTGGCGCACTTGCGGACGGTCTCGCGCAGCGGCCACAGCCACGCCGAGTCGATGTGCGCGTGGCCGACCGCCGTGATCGTGTGCGCGGACGCGTTCGCGGGCCTGGCCAGCACGCCGGCGAGCGCCGCACGGCCGGCCGGGGCGGTCGCGGCCACGTCCCAGGGGGTGACGGCGTCCATGGCGCGTTCCAGCGCGCGCAGGATCTCGTGGCGGCGCGGCGAACCGGTCGGCAGCTCCCGCATCAGCTCGTCCAGCACCTCCACGTCGAGCAGCAGGTGCCACACGTCCTCCTCGCGCACGGCGAGGTGGGCCGCCCTGAGCCGGTAGAGGTCGGCGGATCCGGCGGTGTCCTTCGCCCCGTAGTGCGTGCCGATGCCGCGGCTGCCGACGATGGGCGGGTTGGCGGCCAGCTCGACCAGCAGGTCCACCCGCTCGCCGCCGGCCGCCTCCGCGGCGACCAGCACCGACCTGTTGTAGGGGTGCAGGCCCTGGACGGGCCGCCCCTCGGCGTCGTGCACCAGGCCCTCGGCCTGCCCGCCCGGTCCTGCGGTCAGGTCGAAGTCCAGGTCGAAGACCGCCTCCACGCGCCGGCCCGCCCAGCCCGCCGGGACGTGGCCGCGGGCGCGCAGCCAGGTGGTCGCCCACGGCGCCCCCCACCCCTCGCCCACCTGGAACGGCGTGTACTCGGCGGTCAGCGCCTCGGCCACCGGGACGGGCTCGTCGGGGACGCGCCAGGCGGACAGCTCCAGCGGGATCGGCGGGCCGTACAGGGCGGGCCGCAGGCGCTCGTCCACGAACTTGGGGATGCGGTTCTCGGTGAGCCGGCGGTCGTCATGCATCGTGCGGTGAGTCCCTCTCGTCGGGTGCGGGAAGCAGGACGGTGTCGTTCTCGCCGCCGGGCCAGCGGACCTCGGCCTCGACGGCGCCGGCGCCCGCGGCGCGGAACCGGACGCCCGGCAGCCGGTCGGTGGCCGGCGGAGCCCCCGCGAGGTGCACGGCGGCGGCGTACGGGCGCCCGAACTCCACCTCGTCGCGGGTGGAGAGCGTGGGCGTGGCGGAGAGCTCGCCCAGCGCGTTGCCGTCGCGGCGCAGACGGCGCTCCGCGCGGCCGAACCCGGACAGCCCCGCGACGGCGCTGTACAGGCCGCCACCCTGGACGACGGCGACGTCGCCCGCCGCGCGGGACGCGTCCCCCGGGGAGTCGCAGGGCAGGGCCCAGCCGCCCAGGCGCAGCCGCCACGGGCCGGGATGGGCGTCGTCGCAGGCGGCTGCGGGATCGACGCGGACGACGCGGACCTCCAGCGCGCCGCGCAGCACGGACGCGACGGTGAGCCACGGGCCGAGCCGGTAGCGGGTGCGAGGACCGCCGAAGCAGTCCCACCGCTCGTCGTCCGGCCAGTGCGCGCGCCAGCGCGAGACGCCGGTCCGGGCCGCCACCGCGATCCGCTCCAGGGGCCGCCGGTGACAGGCCCGGCCGCCGGCGTCCACCAGCGTGACGCAGGAGTCCACCGGGCCGCCGCGCGGATCGGGCGGCGTCTCCGGCGCCACGTGCGTCGAGTAGCCGAGGCGCGCGTACAGCGGGTCGTCGGAGTGCGGCCGGGCCGGGTCGGCGTGGTCGCCGCCGTGGTTGACGACCCGCACGACGCCGTCCGCGCGGGTCCCGGACACCAGCCAGCCGGGCGCCTCCAGCGTGCGGGCGAAGTCGGCCGACTCGACCGCCAGCGGGCTCTCGGCGGCGGTCCACACCGGATGCCCGGCGGGCAGCAGCAGCCCGGCGAACCCCTTGCTCGCCCAGTACGGCGACGCCGGCCCGGAGTACACCTGCAACACCGGGCGGAAGGGCCGGTGCCAGCCGAGCGTGAGCAGCCCGTCCGCGCCGATCGAGCCGTTGCCGGTGAAGTGGCCGAGCATGAGGTTCGCCAGCCGGCGGGTCTCACCGGGCGGCAGCGGGGTGGCGTCGAACAGCGCGCCGGTCCACACCGGTGCCAGGGCGGCGAAGCGGTAGGTCAGCGACCTGCCCTGGATGAGCGGGGACCCGTTGCCGCCGACGAGATGACGGAAGTCGCCGAGGAAGCGCCGCAGCCGTTCCCGGTACCGGTCCAGCAGGCCGGCCGGGGCCAGGTCGCCGAGGATGCGGCAGAACCAGAGCGGGTAGAGGTGCATGGCCCAGCCGTTGTAGTGGTCGAAGTTGCGGTGCCGGCCGCCGGACAGCCCGTCGGAATACCAGCCGCCGCCGGCGTACCACTCGTCGGTGAGGTCCACGGCCCCGGCCAGGTCGGCCGCGCTCCAGGCGCCGCCCGCCGTGCGCGCGAACGCCTCGGTGACGGCCTGGAACCAGATCCAGTTGTTGCCGGGCATCGCGTCGCCGACCATGCCGCCGAGCCAGCGCAGCAGCCGGTCCCGGGTGCGTCCGGGCAGCCGGTCCCAGATCCACGGCCTGGTCTCGTGCAGCGCCAGCGCGATGGACGCCGCCTCCACCTTGGCCTGGTTGCACTCGGAGAACGCCGGCCAGCGGTCCGCGGCGGCCGGGTCGACGCCCGCCGCGAGGCCGCCCGCGTACCATCCGGCCAGGTCGTGCGGGTCCTCGCCGCCCGCGCCCGCCAGCCGGAACGCCGCGAGCAGGAACGTGCGGGCGAAGCCCTCCAGGCCGTCGCTCCAGCGGCCGTTCACGCTCGCCGGGCCCGGCAGGTGGATCAGGGCGCGGCCGGGCGAGGCGTGCGGGCGGACCGCCGCCAGCAGCCGGTCGGCGAGCCGTTCCCAGTCCTCCCTCGTGCGCGGCGGCGTCATGAGCGGCTGCTCTCCCAGTACCGCTCGTACTCGGCCCGCATCCGGTCGCCGCCCTCGCGCCGCCACGTCCGGACCGTGGCGTCCCACGACGAGAGCGGCACGCGGCCCTGCACGACGCCCTTCAGCTCGTCGTTCATCCGCAGCAGCAGCGTCGGGCCGGTCGTGACGTCGGTCTCGGAGTACATCCCCTCGGCGGGATTGGTCACCAGCACGTCCAGGGCGCGTTTCTGGAAGGCGTGCTGGAGGGGGACGACGGCGGGGTTCTCCGGGAAGTACAGGGACTGCGGGGCGTCGGTGACGAAGATCGTCGGCACGGTGGTCTGCACCTTGCCGGTGGGCGTGAGCAGCGGGTCGGAACCCTGGAGCGTGTGGTCCACGCCCTGCACGCCGTACTTGCGCAGCTTGTAGGCGTCGGTGCCGAACGGCGCGGCCAGGGCGTCGCAGGCGCGCAGGATCTGCCGGATGCGCTCGCGCGGCGCCTTCTTGAGCGACAGGAACGCGAAGCTGGACACCCCCGACCAGTGGGTGCCCGGCCCGCCGTCGAACCCGGGGGCGAGCATGCCGTCGATCGCGAAGCCCGGGGTGTTCTGCGCGTAGAGCCGGTAGAAGTCGTTCCAGCCGGAGTTGCCGTCGTAGTGCAGGGCGATCTGCCCGCTGCCGAACCAGTCCTTGAACTTGTTCAGCACCGTGAACGCGTCCGGGTGGAACAGCCCGGCCCTGGCGAGCTGCCGCGCCGCGTCGAGCGCCTGCCTGATCTCCTCGGTCTCCAGCCAGTACGTGAAACGCCCGCCGTCCTCCCGCCAGAAGTTGGGCCCGCCGAGCATCTCCATCAGGAAGTAGACCGTGGTCAGCGGGTCGCCCAGGGCGTAACGGCTGCGCCGGGGGTCGGCGAGGTCGGCGCACAGCCGCCTGAACTCGGCGAAGTCCGCCGGGCGCGGGTCGAGCGACCTCTCCCGCATCCGGTCGGCCCGGTAGAACATCACGGATCCGACGTTCGCCCGGGGCATCGGCAGGCCGTAGATCCCGCCGTTGTAGACGGTCGAGCGCCAGCACTGCGGCGGGATGTTGGCCAGATAGGGGTACTCCCGGATCGCCGGGCCGGACAGGTGCTCGGACAGGTCCTGGAACAGCGCGTGCAGCAGGGCGGGACGCTGGGAGATCTCGGGCCTGATGCACATGGCGTCGGGCAGGTCGCCGCCCGCGATGACGACCGGGACCTTGGTGGGATAGTCCGCGATCGGCACGATCTCCAGCCGCAGCTCCGTGCCCAGGCTGCGGTTGAGCGCCTGCCAGTAGCCGTTGCGGCTCGCCGGCGGCGGCACCGGGTTGTAGATCAGCGTCATCACCGAGATCGGCTCCCCCTTGGCGGGCGGCCCGCCGGGGAACGCGACGACCGGGTCGCCCGGGTAGTGCAGGTAGCCGTTGAGCACGCCCTCCTCGGTGCCCGGGAAGGCGGGCCGCACCCCCGCGTAGGGGACGTGGTCCGGCATCCGCACCTTCGAGTTGTCGGCGAGCGGTACGGCGGGGACGCCGCCGCCGCATCCCGCGAGGGCCAGCCCCGCGACGGCGCCGAGCGAACCGCGCAGCACCGTCCTGCGTGTGACGTGGTTGTTCATCCCGGACATCTCCTCAGCCCTTGACGGCACCGATCATCACGCCCTTCCTCAGATGGCGTTGCAGGAAGGGGTAGACGACGACGATGGGCACGATGGACAGCACGAGGATCGCCGCCTGGAGCGCGTACGAGGGCGGCAGCGCGGCGCCCGCCACGGAGACCTCGCCGGCGCCGATGGCCGCGTTGTTCACGACGTAGGTGCGCAGCACCAGTTGCATGGGCCAGCTCTCCGACTCGTTCATGTAGAGCATCGCGTTGAAGAAGGCGTTCCAGAACGACACGGCGTAGAACAGGCCGACCACGGCGATGGCCGCCCTGGACAGCGGGACCACGATGCGGCGCAGGATCTGCAGCGCGTTCGCCCCGTCGATCCTGGCCGCGTCGAGCAGCTCCCTGGGCAGGCCCATGAAGAACGCGCGCAGCACGATGACGTTGAAGGCGTTGACCATCGTGGGCAGGATCAGCGACCAGTAGCTGTTGATCAGGCCCAGTTGCTTGATGAGCAGGTAGCTCGGGATCACCCCGGGGGTGAAGAGCAGCGAGAACAGCAGGATCATCAGCACCGGCCGGTGCCCGAAGGTGCCCGGCCTGCTCAGCCCGTACGCCAGGGTGATGCTGGACAGCAGGGCCAGCGCGGTGCCGGCCACGGTGACGCCGACGCTCACCGCGAGGGCCCGGGTGACCACCCCGCCGGCGAGGACGGCCGAGTAGGCGGCGAACGACGGGCGCTCCGGCCACAGCACGAAGCCGCCGGCCTCGGTGACCTGCTCGTTGTCCGCCAGCGACGTCGCGACGATCGAGAGGAACGGCACGATCACCAGCAGGCAGCAGATCAGCAGCAGGACGCCCTTGGCGGCCCGCCACGGCGGCGAGGCGGGGGTGCGCCCCGGCACGGCCGCCCGCGCCCGGGACCGCGCGGCGGTGCTGCGGTAGGTCTGCGCGGCGCTCATCTGCGGTAGATCCCTTCCTCGCCGAAGAGGTGGGCGACCCGGTTGGCACCCAGCACGAGGGCCACGCCGACGATGCCCTTGACCAGGCCGATCGCCGCCGACTCGCCCCACTGACCGGCCACGAGGCCGTTGTTGTACACGTAGGTGTCCAGCACCTCGCCGGCCTGGATCCCGACGCCGCTCTGCTGTTGCAGGATGATCTGCTCGAAGCCGACGCTGAGCGCGTCGCCCAGGCGCAGGATGAGCAGCAGGATCACCAGGCCGCGCAGCGCGGGCAGGGTGACGTGCCAGGTCTGCCGCCAGCGGCCCGCGCCGTCGGCCGCCGCCGCCTCGTACAGGTTCGTGTCCACGCGGGACAGCGCGGCGAGGAACAGGATGGTCCCCCAGCCGGTGTCCTTCCAGATCACCTGGGAGGTGAGCAGGGCCTTGAACAGCTCAGGGTTGCCGATGATGTTGAACGTGCCGAGTTCCTGCGCCCGGAGGAACACGTTGACCAGGCCGCCGTCGCTCAGCATCTGCTGGAAGATCGCGACGACGACCACCCAGGACAGGAAGTGCGGCAGGTACAGGACGTTCTGCACGACCCGCTTGAGCCGCTCGCCGAGCAGGCTGTTGAGCGCCAGCGCCAGCAGGATCGGCGCGGGGAAGACGAACACCACCTGGATCAGCAGCAGTTGCAGGGTGTTGACCAGGGCGATCACGAGCTTCTCTTCGCCGTTGAACAGGACGGAGAAGTTGGCGAAGCCGACCCAGGGGCTGTGCCAGATGCCGATGAACGGCTGGTAGTCCTGGAAGGCGATGACATGCCCGAGCAGCGGGACGTAGTGGAACAGCAGCACGACGGCGAGGCCGGGCACCGTGAACCAGAACAGCGCCCGGTCACGGCGGGCGCCGCCGCGCGGAGGGTCCACGGCGGAGGCGCCGGAGCGGCGCCGGGGCTTCTGGCGGGTGAGGAGGGACATGGCGTGCCCTTCGGGACGGTGAGCCGGTTCCCGTTCCCGGATCGCGTGGTGCGAGGCGGAGGGAAGGGGCGGGACGGGTGACCCGGTGCACTCGGGCGATGTGACGAACATGTAAATCCATTGGATTGATTTACGTCAAGGCCCTAAAACGGGACGGATGCCGTCCGCCCGCTCCGCCGCCGGGAGGCCGCGACGCCGGTGGCGTAGTACTTTTGGGGTGGTGGACGACCGCATGCCCGACGTGGACGGAGGGAGCAGGCAGGTGCCGACCGACCCTGCCCCGCTCGACCCTGCCCAGCTCGACGAGGCCGGCGTCGTGGCCGCGACCCTGGCGGGCCCGCCGGCCCCCGCCCGCACCTGGTCGGCCCGCGACCTCGCCGACCAGCTCGGCGTCTCCGCCAAGGCCGTCGCCGGGGTGTGGCGCCGCTGGGAGATCGGCCACGGCGACGGCGGCCTGACGATGGTGCCGGCCGACCCGCCCTACCCCTCCTCGCGCGGCGAGCTGCTCGGCGTCTGGGCCGACGGCGACACGGCCCTGGTGGTCCTCGGCGAGAGCGCCCGCCCGCGGGGGCAGCGGGGCCGCGCCGCCGACAACGAGGAGCGGCGTTCCATCCACACGGCCCTCGCCGCCCAGCTCGGCCGCGTGCGCGACGCCCTGGCCGCGGGCACGGCGGAGGCCACGCGAGGGGCCACGCGAGGGGCCACGCGAGGGGCCACGCGAGGGGCCGCGCGGAAGGCGGCGGACCAGGACGGCCCCGCCGCCCTGGTCGCCTCCGTCGCCGAGCACCACCCGGACAGCGACCTGCACGTCATCGCCTGGGGCGGCGGTTCCGGCACCCCAGGCGGCGGCCCGGCCCGCTCCTGGCACCGCGCGGGCCGGTCGATGAGCTGGACCGGCACCGCGTGCGCGATCGTCCTGGCCGAGCTCGACCAGTTCCCCGGCCGGGTCAGGCCGGTGCTGCGCGCGTTCACCGAGGCCGCGCGGGTGTACGCGGACGCGCCGCGCGGCGCCTTCGCCTGGCGGCGGCGGGAGCCCGCCGAGCAGCAGGCCCAGGCGCACCCGAGCCCGCGTGCCTTCAACCAGCTCGCGCTCGGCTCCTACAACGAGAAGCTGGTGATCGAGAGCATCCGGCAGGCCGTGACGCTCAGCCGGGTGGAGATCGCCGAGCAGACCGGGCTGACCCCCCAGGCGGTGTCGCGGATCACCCGCAACCTGCTGACCTCGGGCCTGCTGGCCGAGGACGCCCGCCAGCCCGCCGGCGCGGGCAAGCCGCGGGCGCCGCTGCGGCTGCGCCCCGACGCCGCGTCCGCCATCGGCATCCACCTCGACCCCGAGATGATCACAGTGGTGGCCGTCGACCTGTGCGGCGACCTGCTGGACCAGCGGCAGCTCCCGCTGGGCGAGCGGCCCGACCCGCGGTGGTGCGTCGAGCAGATGGCCCGCCTGGCGCTCGAATCCGCGCGGGCCGCCGACTCCGAGGCGTTGCTCGGCGTCGGCGTGGCCGTGCCGGGCCCGCTGGACACCCGTGCCGGGCTGCTCCTCGACCCGCCGCTGTTCCGGAGCTGGAAGCACGTGGCGCTCAAGGCCGAGCTGGCCGAGCGGCTGGACACCCCGGTGATCGTGGAGAAGGACTCCACGGCGGCGGCGATCGGCGAGCGCTGGCTGGGCGCGGCCGACCGCGCGGGCGACTTCGTCTACCTCTACCTCGGGGCCGGCGCGGGCAGCGGGGCGTTCCTCAACGGCGACGTCTACCGCGGCACCACGGGCAACGCGGGCGAGGTGGGCAAGCTCTGCGCGATCGAGGCGGGGCGGTTCACCGAGGAGGGCGGGCCCGCCCGGGTGCCCGAGTGCGCCCCCATGTCGGCGGTCGTGGACCGGGCCAGGGCCGCCGGGATGATGGTCCCGCAGGGCGACGGCGGCTACGAGTGGGTGTGCGCGGCGGCGGCGCGCGGCGACCGGCGGGCGATCGGGGTGTTCGAGGAGGTCGCCAGGGTGCTGGCCCTCGGCGCCGTCGGGCTCGTCGACCTCCTCGACGTCGAGCTGCTGATCATCGGCGGACCGGCCGTGCTGCCCTCGGTGGCCGGCATCTACCGCAGGGAGATCGCCGCCGCGGTCAACCGGTTCCCGCTGGCCAGGCACGTGCGCGAGGTGCACGTCGCGCAGTCCCGGCTCAACCAGGCCGCGGCCGCGGTGGGCGCCGCGTCCAGCGTGTTCCACGAGGCGTTCACGCCCAGCCTGGGCGCCCGGACGCGGATGGCCCGGCGCGCTCCCGGCTACGTGTGACCGAGGGGTCCGCCCCTTCCCGGAGATCCGCCGAGCATTGACATAGTCAATCCATTGGATTTACATATCCGTAACCCGCCGCGCCCCGAGCAGGTGGCCCGGCGCCTTACCCTCACCCCCCACCCGAAGGCGAATCGTGGACCAACGCCGCAAACCCCTCCTGGGACTGACTCTCGTCTTCTCCCTCCTGACCACGGCCCTGGGCTGGTCGTCGGCCGCCCCGGCCCTCGGCGCGCAGGCCGCCGCCGCCCCCACCGTGAAGAACAAGGTCTACGCCGGATACCAGGGCTGGTTCAACGCCCCCGGTGACGGGTCGCCGATCAACAACTGGCGGCACTGGGCCGGGTCACAGCCGTCGCCCGGCAACCAGACCTTCGAGCTGTACCCCGACATGAGCAGGTACCCCGCCTCCGCGAGATACCCGACCGGGTACGCCGCCCTCGGCAACGGCCAGCCCGCCACGCTCTTCTCGTCCTATCCGGCCGCCGTCGTCGACCAGCACTTCCGCTGGATGAGCGACTACGGCATCGACGGGGCCGCGATCCAGCGGTTCGGCAGCGACATCTCCGACCCGGCCGCGCCCCGCGCGCTCGTCCGCAACTCCGTCACCACCAAGGCCAGGGACGCGGCCGAGAAGTACGGCCGCGGCTTCTACATCGAGTACGACGTCAGCGGCCTGACCGACGCCAACGTGGAACAGGTGCTGCAGACCGACTGGACGAACGTCATCACCGGGCAGCTCCGCCTGACCGAGTCCCCCGCCTACGCCAGGGAGGGCGGCAAGCCCGTCGTCGAGATCTGGGGCTTCGGCTTCACCAACCGGCCCGGCACCGCCGCGCAGGCCGAGCGGGTGGTGCGCTGGTTCAAGAGCCAGGGGTTGTACGTCATCGGCGGCGTGCCGCGCGGCTGGCGGACGGACGCGGACGCCAAGCCCGGCTTCGCTCCGGTCTACCGGGCGTTCGACATGCTCTCGCCGTGGATGGTCGGCAGCAGCGGGGACAACGCCGCCCAACTCGCCGCCGACCGAGACGCGCTCAACGCCACCGGCCAGGCGTACCAGCCGGTGATCTATCCGGGTTTCGCCTGGTCCAACTGGAAGGGCGGGCCGCGTAACGAGATCCCGCGCCGCAACGGCGACTTCCTCTGGCAGCAGGCGGCCAACGTGCGCAGGGCCGGGGTCCCGCAGGCGTTCATCGCGATGTTCGACGAGTACGACGAGGCCACCGCCATCGCGCCGGCCGCCGAGGACTCCTCGCAGATCCCCACGAATCAGTATTTCCAGACCACCGGCACCGACGGCAAGTACGTCTCCTCCGACTTCTACCTGCGGCTCGCCGGCCGGGCCACCCGTATGATCACCGGTCAGGACCCGCTCGTCGCCCAGGTGCCCATCCCGCTCGCGAGCGGCCCGGTGTTCTTCCGCACCAGCGTGGAGAAGGACACCGACGCCCAGCTCACCTGGACCGACACCCCCGGCCCCGGCGGCACGTCCAACGTCACCGGCCCCGGCGGCACCGGCACGCCGTCCCTCGCCGCCGCCACCGGCGAGGACAACCAGCTCGGCAGCACGGCCTTGCGCATCCGGGGCGCCGCGGCCACGACGGCCCACTCCCACGCCTACTTCCAGGCGTTCGACGTCGACATCCCGGTGACCGCGGCGACGAAGCTGTCGTACTCCTTCCTGCCCAAGGACGCCGGTGGGCGCAACGTGTCGGTGGACTTCGTGATGACCGACGGCTCCACCCTGCGCGACAGCGCCGCCACCACGACCACCGGCGTGGACATGCATCCCGGCGCGGCCAAGGGCCAGGTGGGCGCCTGGACGCGGATCCAGAGCGATTTCGGCCCCGCGCTGAACGGCAAGCGGATCGACAGGATCCTCGTCGGCTACGACCGCACCGGCACGTCCGGACCCTTCACCGCCTACCTCGACGACCTCACCATCACCAACTCCTGACCGCCCCGCCCGGGGTGCGGCGCCGCCGTACCCCGGGCGTTCTCCCGGCGGGATGCTTCGGCGCGGGCGCAAGCGTCCGGCTTCTACGTTGGTCCGGCCGGAGGGCATGCCAGGGGCCGCGGTTCCGCGTCACCGTGGCGTCCGCCGGCGGCCGTGACCGTCATCGCCGAACCGGGAGAACCCTGCCATGGACGACCTCACCATCCACCTCGACCACCGGCCCGGCGCGCTGGCCGCGACGGGCGAGGCGCTCGGCGCGGCCGGCGTGAGCATCGAGGGCGGCGGCGTGTTCGCCGTGCGGGGCGAAGCCGTCGCGCACTTCCTCTTCGCGGACGGCGCCGCCGCCCGGGCCGCGCTGGAGGCGGCCGGGATCGCCGTGGGCGAGTGCCGGGTCCCGCTGATCCAGCGGCTCGACCAGGAGACGCCCGGCCAGCTCGGCATGATCGCCCGCATGATGGCGGACGCCGGCGTCGGCATCGAGGTCATGTACAGCGACCACGCCAACCGCCTCGTCCTCGTCGTGGACGACCACGAGGCCGGCGCCGCCGTCTCAGCCGCCTGGAACGCACGCCGCCACTGACCGCACCGCGGAACCGCCGCCGCACCGCTGAGCCGCCACCGGACCGCTGAGCCGCCGCCGGACCGCGGAACCGCCGCCGGGCCGCCGGCGGATCGCACGTCCTTCCGCGTACGCCTCTACGGACGCAGGTCGGTGGCCGCCTTCCCGGTCATGGGGTCCAGGGGGAACGACAGGTGCTGGTGGATCATCAGCCAGGCGCCGTCCCGCTTCTGGAACACCCGGGTGCCGCGCGACCGGGTTTCGACCGTCTCGCCGTCCGGTCCCTCGGCCCGGACGTGGTTGATCCCCCAGGCGACCGCGATGTCCCCGCCGACGCGGACCGACAGGTCGGGGACGTCCAGGTGGACGGCGCCGCCGGTCGATTCGAGGCCGCGCCGGCAGACCTCGCGCACCTCGTCCCGGCCGACGTAGGCGAGGGGCGTCTCGTGTTCGTAGGAGACCACGTCGGGCGCGATGTCGCGCAGCAGCCCTTCGAGGTCCTTCGCGGCGGTGCGGTCCGACCACACCTCGTGCACGGCGCGGACCGCGCCCTCCTCGGCGGCGGTGTCCCGTGGCCCGGAGGTGATCGGGAAGGAGTGGTGCTCGTGCGTGACGAACCAGCGGCCGTCCTGTCTGCGCAGGCCGAAGGTGAGCCGCAGCCGGGCGCCGGGATCGCGGGCGAGATCGTCCGGCGTGCCGCAGCGCAGCAGGGCGTGCGCGAACGCCGCATCCTCGCCGGCGGTGACGTCCAGCGACACGATCTCGAACACCGCCCCGCCCGCCTGCCATGCGAGGAAGGGCGGCCAGGCGTCCCGGTAGGCGTCGATCCCGCGGACCCCGTCAGCCGGCGGCGGGACGTCGAACATCACGATGTCCGCCGAGCGGTCGGCGAGGACACCGTCCAGGTCCGCGCGCCGCACCGCCGCGGCCCATCGCTCGATCAGGTCCCGGATCTGTTCCCGGTCGTCGGACATGTCGCCTCCTGTGTGTTCCGTGCGCTGTCCCGATGACAACCCGCGGCGCCCACGGAACTCATCGCCGGTCCGCGCAGGACTCTCCCGCGTGTCGCGTGCCCTCCGTCCCGCTTCACGGGCGCCTGGCCGCAACCGGCCCTGAATGGCATTCTCCGGCCGCCGGAAAACGTTGCCCCATTCGCATTTCCCCTTGCATTCTTTGATGGGGATGAGGAAATCGAATTTCGCGATGGGAGAAGATATTTTGTCAGCCGTACGCAGGCTTCTGGCCGTGGTCGCGTTCGCCGGGGCCTCCGCCCTCCTGGGGGCCGCTCCGGCGCTGGCCGACCCTTACCCGCCGGGCACCGTGCCCCCGCTGCCCGTGCCGGCGGGGTATGTCTTCGAAAGCCGGGTCGTCGGCTCGCCGGCCTGTTCCGCGCGGGGCGAGCAGGGCAGGTCCGAGGGCCGGTGGGTCGCCTACGTGTGCCGGGCGGCGCCGCATCCGATCCTCGCCCCGGCGTTTTACTGGGATCTGTACGTCCAGAGATGACGGGAAAAGCGCTTCCCGGAAAAACGTGACGAAGACACGCCCCGCCCTCGGGGGAAGCGAGGGCGGGGCGACTTCTTGATCACAAGACGTCTGAGCGCGGGAGAAGGTTCACCTCCGCCGGCCCCGGTCACGTCAGAAAGCGAAATCGTGACCATGGCGAAGACGCCGGAGGGCCCTCCGCCGGTTCGGGTCCCCGGCGGAGGGCGGCAGACTTCTCGGTATGCGCGCGAGCCGTCTGGTGTCGATCCTGCTCCTGTTGCAGACCCGGGAGCGGATGACCGCACAGGAGCTGGCCGCCCGGCTGGAGGTCTCCGAGCGGACCATCTACCGCGACGTCCAGTCGCTCAGCGCGGCGGGCGTCCCGGTGTACGGCGAGGCCGGGCACGAGGGCGGATACCGCCTGGTCGAGGGTTACCGCACCCGGCTGACCGGGTTGACCACGGCCGAGGCCGAGTCGCTCTTCCTCACCGGGCTGCCCGGCGCCGCCGACGATCTCGGGCTGGGCGAGGCGGTCGCCGAGGCGCAGCTGAAGCTGATGGCCGCGCTCCCCGCCGAGCTGCGCGAGCGCGCCGGGCGGCTGCGGGAGCGGTTCCATCTCGACACCCCCTCCTGGTACCACGACCCCGACCCCACGCCGCACCTTCCGGCGGTCGCCGACGCGGTGTGGCACCAGCGCCGCCTCCGCCTGAGCTACCGCCGGTGGGAGGCCCCGCACGAAGTGACCCGGACGGTCGAACCGCACGGCGTGGTGCTGAAGGCCGGGAGGTGGTACCTCGTGGCACGCCGGGCGGAGGGGTTCCGCACCTACCGGGTGTCGCGGATCCGCGAACTGGAACCCCTGGAGGAGACCTTCGACCGGGCCGAGGGCTTCGACCTGACCGGCTACTGGCGGGCCTACCTCGACGACTTCGACACCCGCAGGCACCGGGACCGGGCCGTGCTGCGCCTGTCACCCGGCGGCCTGCGCCGGCTGCCCGACCTGGCCGAACCGGCGGTCGCGCGCGCGGCGCGGGAGACGGCGGAGCGGGACCCGGACGGCTGGACCCGGGTGACCGTGCCGGTGGAGTCCCCCGAGCAGGCGGTCCGCGACCTGCTGCGGCTGGGGCCGGACGCCGAGGTCCTCGCCCCGGCCGGGCTCCGCGCCCGGATGGCCGAGACGCTGGCCGCGATGTCCCGGTACTACGACCGGGACCGGGATTCCTAGCGGGTGAGCAGGTCCACCACGCCGGTGGTGTCCTCGTCGCCGTGCCCGTCGGCGACACGGCGCTCCATCAGCTTCATGAACGGGGTCAGCAGCTCGGCGCTGACCCCCTGCTCCTGCGCCGTGCGCAGCAGCGTCGTGTTGCCCTCCGTCATCATGGCCAGGTTGGAGGCCACGCCCGTGGTGTAGTCGCCGCTCTCCAGGTGGCCGGCGATGCCGTACGCGTAGCCGGCCATGGCGTTGAGCCAGCCGACGAGCAGCGGGGCGAACGCGGTCGGCTCGATGTCCTCCTTGCGGATCAGGGCGAAGGCGTGCGAGACGCCGGCGAACATCCCGGTCATCGCGCTCAGCAGCGCCACGTCGTACAGGGCGGCGAAGCCGGCGTCCTCGCCGACGTACCTGGTGCCGGCCGGTACGGCCAGCGTGTCGCCGTGCGCGTCGAAGAGGGCGCGGGATCCGCTGTAGAAGACGTAGCCGCCGGACTCCGGGACGCCGATCATCGGCGGGACGGCCATGATCCCGCCGTCCAGGAAGCGGGCGCCCCGCTCGGCGGCCCACCGGGCGCGGGCGCGGGCCTGGGCGGGCGTGCCGGTGGTGAGGTTCACCAGGTCCTTGCCCGCGAGGTCGGCCCCGGTCAGGGCCTCGCCGACCGAGGCGTCGTCGAGCAGGCAGACGACCACGAGAGGGCTCGCGGCCACCGCCTCGGCGGCCGTCGCGGCGACCTCCGCCCCCTCCGCGGCCAGCGGCCCGGCCCGGCCGGGAGTGCGGTTCCACACGGTGAGCGAATGCCCGGCGGCGAGCCACGTACGGGCGAGCGCGGTGCCCATGGCGCCGAGTCCGAGCAGGGTGAGAGACGTACCGGAAGTGTTGTCGGTCATGCCTATTATGCTGGTCACAGGCCCCGAGGTGATCAAGTACGCACTTTGGAGTGGGTGGTTACCCCGGGGTGAGTGAGCGGGCGGGAGGGGTGGTCATGGCGACCGTGGGGCGGCCGGGCGCGTTCGTGTGCGGGATCGACGCGGCGATGGACCTCATCGGCGGCAAGTGGAAGGTCCTGATCCTCTGGGCGCTCAACGAGCGCGCGTGCCGCTTCGGCGAGTTGCGCAGGCTGGTGCCCGGCGTGACGGAGAAGGTCCTCGCCTCGCACCTGCGCGAGCTGGAGGCGGACGGCCTCGTGCACCGCGAGGTGTTCGACGAGGTGCCGCCCCGGGTCGAATACTCGCTGACCTCCCGCGGTTACTCGCTCAACCAGGCGCTGGCCCCGCTCGGCGCGTGGGGCACGGAGCACATCCTCGGCGGCGTGGCGCACGCCCGTCAGGCGGGATAGGGCAGCAGCGTCCCGTCGATCTCCTCCCACCGGGCGCGCAGCGTGGCCAGCAGTTCCGGCTCACGCCGCGCGAGGTCGGCCTGCTCCCGCTGGTCGCCGGCCAGGTCGTAGAGCGCTTCGCCGGCGGCTGTGCGCAGGTACTTCCAGTCGCCGCGGCGCAGCGCCCGCGCCGCCCTGGTCCGCCAGAACAGGTCCCGCTTCGGCGGACGTGCCCCCGTGAGCAGGTAGGGGAGGAGGCTGTGGCCGTCGAGCGGGTGGCCGGCGGGCGGCCTCACTCCGGCGGCCTCCAGGATGGTCGCGGTCCAGTCGTGGGTGACGACCGGCACGTGGCTGACCTGGCCGGGGCGGATCGCGGCCGGCCAGCGCAGGATGTTCGGCACCCGGATGCCGCCCTCGTTGAGCCCGCCCTTCGCGCCGCTCAGCGGCCACTGGTAGGACCACCGCTCGCCGCCGTTGTCGCTGCTGAACAGCACGATCGTGTCGCGCTCCCGGCCGGAGGCGCGCAGCGCGGCCAGCACCCGCCCGACCGCCGCGTCGAGGCTCTCCACCATCTTCCGGTAGGTCTCCAGCGAGCCGCCGTCCCGGTGGCTGAGCGCGCCCGTCTCACCCGCCCGCATCCGCGCGGTGATCTCGGCGCTGACCTTCCGGTCGCCGGGCGCCTCCCAGGGCCAGTGCGGTGTGGTGAAGTTGAGGTTGAGCAGCCACGGCCTGCCGTGGTCGCGCCGGACGTACTCGGTGGCCCGGTCGGCGAGCGTGTCGGTGTAGTAGCCCAGGGACTCGACCGGCACCTCGCCCTCGTAGAGGTCGACGCCGTTGGCGGAGATCTTGGAGTAGTAGTCGACGGCTCCGGACAGGTTCCCGAAGAAGACGTCCCAGCCCGACTTGAGGGGGCTGTACCACGGCAGGAAGCCGCAGTGCCACTTGCCGAACATCGCCGTCGCGTAGCCGCCGGCCTTGAGCAGGGAGGCGAGCGTGGGATGGCCGGGCGGGATGCCGACCTGCTCGTCGGGCCGGCTGATCGGCTCCTCCAGGCCGCCGCGCAGCCGTCCCGGATACCTTCCGGTGTAGAGGGCGAACCTGGTGGGGGAGCAGACCGCCGCCGCCGAGTAGCCGTTGGTGAAACGGAGCCCCTGGGCGGCCAGCCGGTCCAGGTGGGGGGTGCGGATCCCGGGGGAGCCGTAGCTGCTCAGGTCGCCCCAGCCCAGGTCGTCGCCCAGGATGACCAGCACGTTGGGCCGGGCCGGGCGGCCCGCGCCGGTGTCGGCCCGGAACTCCCGCTCGGCGGCCTCCGCGCCCGCCGCGCGGGCCGGCAGCACCGCGCCCGCCGCCGCCGCGGCGGCCACCGTGCCCACGGTCGCGGCGATCCTGCGCCTGCTGATGCCCTGACCCTCGCCGTCCATACGCCCTCCTAGACATGCTAAACCCGTAGGAATAGTAGGAAATAGTAAGGATCATGGCAATGGCCTCTTCTCCGGCCGTGAAGCCCGCCACGGCCCGGGAGACCCGCTCAGTCGCTTCCGGTCCGGTCACAAGCCGCCCCTGGGCACGTGGTCGCCCGACGCGGTCGTCCTCGCCGGACGCGAGGGCTGGTCGCGAGGGCTGGTCGCCGGCGGGCGTGCGGTGGGTGCTCGACGAGGGCCGGCAGGTGATGACGGCCCTGTGCGACCGGATCGCGGAGGCGTCCGCGGGGAACTGATCGTCCCTGGACCCCCGGCCGCCCGTGCGCTTGAGTGGGATCACGTGCGAGCGTCCTCCGGCGGGACGGCGGATGGCGGCCGCCGTACGGCCGGCCACCCCGGTGACCGGCCGTGCCCCGCGTCCCCAGACCAGGCGGAAGGTGACGGTTCCATGGAAACCCCGCACGGCCCCCGGCACGACGGCGAGTCGCTCGCGGTGCGGCTCACCGAGCACGCGCTGGCCTACATCCACTCCGCGGCGCTGTGGCCCGCCTCGGCGTGGCGGACCACCTCGCGGAAGGCCCGCGCACCGCCGAGGAACTCGCCGCCCTGACCGGCGTGAACGCGGCCCACCTGCGACGGGTCCTGCGCCCGCTCGCCACCCGGGCGTGTTCCACGAGGAGGACTCGGGCGCCTTCCGGATGACCCCCGACGCCGAGGCGCTGCGCTCCACCGGGCCGGCCTCCCTGCGCGACCACCGCCCGCCCGCCGCCGAGCCGGCCGGACGGTGGCGGGCCGAGCACGGGGACTTCTTCACCGCGGTGCCGCCCGGCGGAGATGTCTACCTGCCAAGCGGATCCTGCACGACTGGAGCGACGAGGACTGCCTGCGCATCCTCGGCAACTGCCGCGCCGCCATGCCCGCCGGGGGACGCGTGCTCGCGATCGACTCGGTCATCCCGCCGGGCAACGCGCCGCACCCGGGCAAGACGCTCGACGTGCTGATGATGGCCTCGCTGAACGGCCGGGAACGCGGCGAGGACGACTTCCGCCGGCTGCTCGCCGCGGCCGGCCTGCGGGTGACCGCCATCGTGCCCACCCCGTCCACGCTGTCCGTCGTGGAGGCGGTCGCCGCATGACCTGACCGGCGGAGATACCTCACGGGTATGCCGCCAGACCAGAAGGGACTTTGCGGCTCCGGGACCGGGCTGAGGATCATGTGGGCTCCCTATGGTCGTCAGGAGCGATGGATGAAACCCAGTCCGACCGTTCTGCGGGCCTTGGTGGCGGTCTCCGTGTCCGTGACGGCGGGATGGGCCGCGCCCGCGGCAGCCGTGGCGGTCGCCGCGCCTGAGCCGGTGCCGGTGCCGGTGCCGGTGCCGGTGATGATTGTGCTGGACGCGTCCGGGTCGATGCGGGCGGAGGCGGGTGGGCGAAGCAAGATGGCCGCGGCCAAAGACGCGGTGGACGCCCTGGTGTCACGCGCGCCGGAAGGCGCCAGGCTCGGCCTGACCGTGTACGGCACGGGCACCGGCAGCGCCCCCGCCGAGAAGGCGCGGGGATGCGAGGACGTCCGGGTGGTCCGGCCGGTCGGGACCGACCCGCGGGCGATCGGCAGGGCGGTGCGGGACATCCGGCCGTCCGGCTACACGCCGATCGGCCAGGCGTTGCGGGTCGCGGCGGCGGCGCTCCCGGCGGAGGGGCCGCGCTCGATCGTGCTGGTGTCGGACGGGGAGGACACCTGCGCGCCGCCGGAGCCGTGCGAGGTGGCCGAAGAGCTCGCCGGGCAGGGGGTGGACCTGCGTGTGCACACGGTCGGCTTCGACGTGGACGCCGCCACCCGGCGGCAGCTCACCTGCGTCGCCCGGGCCACCGGCGGCACCTACACCGACGCCCCGGACGCGGCGGACCTGAGCGCCGCGCTGGGCCAGGCCGGCGCGCGGGCGCTGCGCGACTACGACCCGGCGGGCACCCCGGTCGAGGGCGGCGCGGACCCGGCGACCGCCACTCCGCTCCGGCCCGGCGCCCACCTCGATCGCCTGGGCCCCGGCCAGGCGAAGTACTACAGCGTGGAGGTCCCGGCCGGCTACACGGCGTACGCGACCGCGTCGTTGATCCTGCCGTTGCGCAGGAGCGAACTCCTGCGCATCACCCGCTACGCCGCGGAGGGGACGGAGTGCGTCTGGAGCCAGGAGGTCAAGCACGCGGCGGGGTTCGTCGGCTCGGCGGTGATGTCCTGGCCGGTCCGGCGGGACCCGGCGGGCGCCCCGGTGTGCGAGCGGCCGGGCAGGCAGGTGCTGAGGGTGGAACGGCTCGGCACGACCGCGGTCGAGGAGGGGCCGCTGGAGTTGCTGTTCGGCCTGGAGCCGCCGCTGCTCGACCGGCCCAGTCCGGCGCCCCCCGCCCCGTCCACCCCGCCGGTGACCTTCACCGAGCCCGCCGGTCAGCCGCGGCGCGTCCTCGGCGGCGGCTCCTTCGGCGCCGCGGCGACCCTCGACGGCTCCGGCGTCTACACCGACACCGTCCAGTACGGCGAGATCGTGTTCTATCGGGTGTGGGTGGGGTGGGGGCAGGGGCTCGCCTACCGGGTCCGGTTCCCCGACAGCCCGGGACGCGCGGCGACCATCGTCCGCGCCACGACCTACAACCCGTTGCGCGACGAACTCCGCTGGGACCACGAGGTCTACGGGGAGAGCCCGGTCAAGCTGCCCCGGGGCAGCGACGCGATCATCACCTACCCCGTCCACTACGACAACCGCCGATCCTTCGTGCGCGACCCGTACCGGCTGCCCGGGTGGTACTACATAGCCGTCGGCAACGGGCAGGAACGCGACCGCGAGGACGCCGGCTCGGCCGAGATGCGCCTTGAGGTGTCGGTGGCGGGCGACCCGGAACCCGGCCCCCGCTACGCCGCGGTCCCCGCGGACATCCTGGGCTCCGCCCCGGCCTCCCCACCGGCGTCGCCGGGCGCTTCCCCGCCCGCGTCGCCCGGCGCGTCCGCCCCGCCGTCCGGGCGCGAACCCGCCTCAGGCGGCCCGGCCTCCCGTGAGCCGGCGCCCCCGCCCCCGCCGGCCGACGCCGCCGCCGGCCCGCTGTCCCTCGTCTCCGGGGCGGGCCCCGCCGTCTGGGCGGGCGTCCCCACGGCGCTGGCCGTCGCCGTCCTGCTCACGGTGCTGCTCGTACGGCGCCGCCGCCGCTGATCCGGATGCTCACCACGGAGGCGACCGTCCGTCACCTCCTCCTCTCCCGTCACCTGAGTGCCTTAGGATTGTGCTCGCACAGCACTGAGGAGTGATACCGGGTGGACGAGTTCCGTGCGACGTTCGACGAGCTCTCCCAGGAGTACGAGGAGCAGGCGCGCCGGGTCAGGGAGGCGTACGGCCGGCTCGGGGAACTGGAGGCCACCGCGCGGTCGGCCGACGAGATGGTCACCGTGAAGGTCGGGCCGCGGGGGAAGGTGCTGAGCATCGAGCTGAACCCCCGGGTCTACCGCAGGCTGGCGCCGTCCGAGCTGGCTCAAACGATCATGGAGCAGATCGACCGGGCCGCCGCGTGCGTGGCGGACCGGACGCGCGACCTGATGGCGCCCCTGCTGCCCGACGGCGTGCCGTACGAGAAGATCCTCGGCGACGACATGGACATCGACGCCTTCCTACCCCGGCCGAGGGCGCTGTGAGCGAGACGGGCGAGCAGGGTTACACCGCCGGGTGGGCGGACCTGCGCAGGGAGAGTTCCGTCATGCGGGAGGCCAGGGACGGGGCGGCGGCGGTGCGGGACGCGCTTCGCGCGGCCCTCGACCGCGACCGGGCCGCACTCGGCGACGACCAGTACGGCGCCGAGCTGTCCAGGCGCCTGCCCGGCATCGAGCAAGGGATCTTCGACGCGTTCGACGCCTATCTCGGCGAACTCGACGGCACGGGCGCCGGCCTGGGCATGAACGCGATCAACTACGAGACGGCGGAGCGGTACAACCAGGTGGGAGAGTGATCGGAACTGATCCTCTCCCCCGGCGGTGACGGCCGCCGGTGGCGTTCGACGGATGCGTCGTGCCGGAGGCGCTCCGGCCGTACATCGACTGGGTCACCGGGACGGCCTGGCCGAAGGGGGACCCGCAGGGCTGCTTCCGGATGGCCGACGCGTGCGTGACCGCCGCGCACCAGGTCGTGGCCGGTACCGTCGCGGCGGATCCCGGCACGGCCGGGCTGGTCGGTGAGCGCTGGAACGGCGCGGCCCAGGAGGCATTCGTCCAGCACGTCCAGCAGACGCTCGGCGGGCGCCGGGCGGAGCTGGTCAGGCGGCTGATCGACGCCGCGATCAGCCTCAACGGCATCGGGGTGACGATCCAGCACGCCGAACGCCTGATCACCATCACCGTCCTCTTCCTGCTGACCACGCTCCCGCTGGTGATCTTGCACGCGCCGTGGCTGCTCCGGAACTTCCTGCAGGTCGCACGGCTGAGCGCAGAGCGCATTATGATCAACACGCTGATCCTGATGGCGGTGTTCGCCGGGGTCGGCGGCGGCCTGGAGTACCTCACCCAGCGCTCGCAGATCGCACCGGGCGGCGGCGGGCGGCGCGACGCCTACGACTGGGAGCAGGTGAGGATCGGCTTACGCGACGGCGCGATCAACGGGCTGCTGACCGGGCTGCTGGCCGGCGGCCTGGGCCGGCTGGCGACGCCCGCGCTACGCGCCGGCGTCGCCCGTACCGAGGCCGCCTTCGGCGAGAAGGTGCTGGCCTTCCTGACCGGCACCGCCCCCGGCCAGATGCTGCAGTACGGCGTCGCCGGCGCGGCCACCACCGCGCTCAGCCTGACGATCGACGGCCGCCCGCTGGACTGGGACCTGATCCTCAAGGGCGGCACCGCCGCGATGTTCGGCGCCGACGGCCAGCACCTGGTCACCCCTCACCTGACCGGCCCGCACACCGGCGGAGCGACACCTCCGCACGGCCCCGGCCGCGCCCCCGAAGCCCCCGGCGGCGATCCAGGCGGCCCCGCCAATGTCCCCGGTGTCCCCGGCGGCGACTCCGCCGCGAGCCTCGCCCGCGTCGCCCCGGCCGCGGACGTGCACGGCGTAGCCCCGGACGCGAACGTCCCGCCCGGCCGCGATCCGCACGCCGGTGACGGGCGCGCGCCCTTCACCCGGTCCGACCCGGAGAACCCGTCCGGCGTCCGCGGGCACGTCGACCTCGGCACCACGCGTGACCCGCGCGGGGACCGCGTCACACCACGCGACACCGCCGGGACCACGCCATCCGGCGTCCAGCACGTGAACCCCCGCCTCGCCGACGCCGATCCGGCCGGCGGCCGGCAGACCCTCGACCCGTCCACCGGCCGGGACCCGGTGCCTGCCGACGCGTCCCGGCAGGGCAACCGCATCGACGCGCACATCAACGGCACCCCGGACGCCGTTCCCGGCCGGCACAACGACGTACGGACCTTCGTGCCGGACCCGCGCACGGCCTACCAGATGCCCCCCGGCCTCCACGAGACGCGCCTGCTCTCCGCCAGCGTGGACAGCGGGATCACGCACCGGATCACGCTCCCGTCCGACCACAGGGCCGTGCCGGAGGCCCACCCGAAGGTCCAGTTGATCGGGTTCAAGGACGGCACGGACGCCGTGTACAAGGATCTGGTCAACACGGAGGCCCGGGACGCGGAGTACTTCGGGGCGAAGCTCAAACGTGCCGCGGGCGCCGATGTCCCGCCCGTGGTGCCGCACGGCGAGCGCGGCGTGTACGTCCGCCTGATCGACGGCCGGGAGCCGCGCCTTCCATGGGACGGCCAGCACCCCTGGTATGCCGGACGCCACGAGCGGACGGCGAGCGGAGTGCTCGCCGGCCTCGGCTACGCCCTCACCCTCGACCACGACGGCAAACCGTCCCACATCAGGATCGGCGACGAAGGCGTGGTCAGGACCTTCGACAGCGACATGGCGTTCCGCGCACTCCTGCCAGACCAGAACAACCCGTTCGTGCGCAGCTTCTTCGACGGCGACAGGTTCGTCGACAACCCGCTCACCAGGGGCGACGTGGACCTGGTCCGCTCCAGGATCTCCGCGTTCGAACGCGAGATGCGCGTCGCCGGGCGGGGCGACTGGTTCGACAACGCCATGACCATGCTCGACCACATCGAGAAGCACGCCAAGGGGAAGGTCTCGATCTTCGACCTGCCCGGCGACGCCATCGTGCCGCCCGTCGCCGACCGCCGCACCGCCGTCGACAGCACCGTCGACCCGCCGCCCCAGGGCGCCCGCCCGGACGCCGCCGACATACCCGCGCCGCGCAGCGTCGACCTCGACCCGGCCACCCGCGAGCCGCTGCTGCCCGTGCACACCCCGGCGGAACTCGCCCTGCTGCGCGGCGACCTGGCGAACACGATCCATCCCGACACGGCGTTGCGACCCGCCCAGTGGGAGGCACAGCGAAGCGAGAGCCCCACGCGGGCGAACGGCGATCCCGACCGCACCGGCCGCGTGTACGTGGAGAGGCGGCAGATGCTCGTCGAGGGCGCCGACGGCGTGCGGCACAAGGTGACCGAGTTCGCGGTGACCGTGCGGTACCGGGCCGACGAGGGGGTGTGGCCCCAGCATCTGACCAAGATGATGTCCGACGCCATGGACGGGGTCGACCTGCACTACAACTTCCAGCACCGGCTCGCCGACGGGTCCCAGTTCCACGTGCGCCTCAGCTTCGAGGAAGCCCCACCCCATGCGCCGCGAAGCGCGTACGTGCTGATGTCGGACGGCTTGGGGCAGGCGGACTCCGGCCACTGGTACCTGAAGTTCGATCCCGCCGCCGTCGTCCACGTGGACCCTTCCATCGTCGCCGCCCACGAGATCGGCCACCTGCTGGGCCTGCCGGACGAGTACCGCGTCTACAACCTGGCGGACCACCAGACGATGACCGCGTCCGGAGTCCGCAGCGAGCGGTCCATCATGTCCGGCCCCTTAGAGCAGCGGTGGTCCAGTGGCGACATGGTCATGGATCACCTTGGGAACGTCGTGTACGACATCGTCGGGTTCACCGACGGCAACCTGGATAACATCAGCCGGTTCCTGCCGGAACTGCCGGAGTTCACCCCGGGGTCCGCGCCTCCGACGGCACCCGGCGGCGCCGCCCACCGGGGGAGGCTGGATCTGGTGACCGGACGGTTGATCGCGCCCGGCCCTCTCAGGTCGCTGATGCGGGACTTCGACGCCGGGAGCCTGGACGTCGTCCAGATCATCGACCGGGCTGAAGCGATCTTCGGGGACCGGGTCCGCGAGTCCATGCTGAACAGCGACTACATGCACTACGGCCGCGCGCTCACCGACACGGCCGAGCACTTCTACGGGCCCCAGCGGAACATGCTGCTGGGCAACGACCTCGCCCGGCTGCACGACCTCGCGGAGATGCTGGGCGCCGCGCCGGGCGGCGACCTGCCGGCTCCCGGCTTCGTCATCTCCCGGCTCCAGGATGAGCTGGGAGTCCAGGCGGTGGAGCCGCGTGTCGTCGAAGGGCTGGCCAGAATGGCGGAATGGGTCACCGAGACCGGCCGCAGGCAACCGGGCGACACCGGATTCATGCCGCTCGACCGGCTGGCGGCGGACCTCACGAACCAGCCGCAGGGAGCGAAGGCGCTGCTCCAGGCCGCGCACCTCTTCTCCGACGCCGCCGAACAGTCGAGCCGCATGGCCGAAGGACGCGGCATGGTGGACTACGCCGCCGCGGACGCGCGTCTCGCCGATGTCATTAAGGACCACATCGCCAATAACGACCCGCTGGTCTTCTGGGACGTCGTCTCCGCGATCGAAAAGGAGGCCACGGCCCGCGAGTCAGCCGGGTCCTCCTCCGCCAACCACGGCCAGGAGACCTCCACACCTCCCTGACCTTCACATGAGGGGATCCACCCGGGTGACGCCGTCGAAGCCGCCCGCGTAGAGGCCGCCGGATCCGCCGGTCAGCGCCAGCGGGACGCCGGGCAGCTTCGCCTCGCCGACCAGGACGCCGCCGGGCAGCAGCCACCGGCGTACCGCGCCGTCCTCGCAGCCGACGGCCAGCACGTCGCCGTCGAAGCGAAGCGAACGGACCGCGCCCGGGTTGCCGCGCAGCACCGCGACCCGCGCGCCGGTCTCCGCGTCCCAGACCAGGACCAGGCCGTCGTGGCTCCCGGAGGCGATCACCTGCCGGTCGCCGAGCGTCCCGCAGGCCAGCGCGTACACCGGTCGCGCGTGCCCGCGCAGGGTCAGCAGGGGGCGGCAGGTCGCGGCGTCCCAGGTGCGGACCATCCGGTCATACCCGCCGGAGACGATCCGGCCGCCGCCGGTCGCGACCGCGGTCACGCCGCCGTCGTGCCCGAGCAGCCGCCGCCGCGGCGCGCCGGACCGCGCGTCCCACGTGCGCACCGACCGGTCGGCGCTCCCGGACACGAGCACGTCCCCGTCGAAGGCCAGCGCGAGCACCTGCCCGGTGTGCGGGGTGAGTACGGCGAGCACGCCCAGGTCGGGCAGCCGGTGAACCCGTACGGCACCGCCATCCGTGCCGCACACCAGACGCCGGGCCCCCGTGCCGTCCGCCACGAAGGCCAGCGAGGTGACCGCCCCATCCGGCCACACCGCCTCCCCCTCCACCCCTCCATCCGCCACCCGAAACACCCGAACCCCCCCATCCCGAAACCCCACCGCCACCATCCCGTCGCCCCCACCCACACCCACCCCTACAGCCACCGTCCCGACAGCCCGCGACTCGCCGCCGCCCGGTCCGGCGGTGGTTGGGTGGGCGGTGGGCGTTGTGGTGGCGCCTGGTCCCGGCGCGCGCCCGGTGGTGGGTGTTGTGGTGGAGCCCGGTCCCGGTGCGTTCGGCGTGGTGGTGGCCGGGGCGGGGGCGGGTGGGGTGGACGGGGCTCCGGCGTGGGTGTGTGGTTCGGAGCCGTGTGCGTCCCAGATGCGTACCGTGTCGCCGGCGACGACGATCAGCGGCTTTCCCCCGGCGGTTCCCGTCGCCAGGGCGGCGGGCCAGTCGTCGCCCGCGGGCCACGACGCCACCGGCTCCCCGGTGAACGCCTCCCAGGTCCGGATGGTGCCGTCGAACGAGCACGAAGCCAGCGTCGGCGTCCCGGCAGGGCCGAAGAACGCCAGCCCGGTCACACTCGCCTCGTGTCCGGTCAGGGTCCACAGTTCACGGCCGGAGTCCGCGTCCCAGATCCGGACCACCTGGTCGCGCCCCGCGGCGGCGATCATCCCGTGCCCGGCGGCGACGGCGTTCACCCAGCCCGAGTCGCCGTCGAAGGCGTGCACCAGGTAACCCCCGGCCGCGTCGTGCACCCGCACCACGCCGTCGTCTCCGCCGGTGACGACCAGGGCCCGCCCGCCCTGCGAGAAGTGCGCCACCGCGTTGGCCGCCGTCGGGAACGGCAGGCGGCCGACCCGGCGAGCCCGGGCGTATGGGGGAGCCGGACCGTCCCGATGACCCTGATCGCTCCGGTGGTCGTGGTCGTTCCGGTGATCGCGGTCGTTTTGGGGACTCTGGTTGTCCTGGTGGTCGTGGTCGTCCCAGTGATCCTGGTCGCTCCGGTGGTCGTGGTCGTTCCGGTGGTCGTGGTCGTTCCGGTGGTCGTGGTCGTCCTCGGGACCCTGGCCGTTTCGGAGATCGCGGTCATTTCCGGAACTCTGGTCGTTTTGGGGGGCGCGATCGTCTCGGGAAGCCTGGTTGTCTTGGGGAGCCCGGTCGTTCCTCGGCTGTCTGGTCGCGGGGTCCACCGGCCAGGCCAGTACGCCCCCGTGACCGGCTGAATAGACGAGATCCCCGTCGCCCGCCAGCCCCCAGACCGGCCCGCCGTGCCCGAGCCGCCCGTGCAGTCGCTGCCGCGTGCCCGCGTCCCACACCCTGATCACGTGATCGTCACCGCCTGCGGCCACCAGGTCGGCCCCCGCGACCCGGCCCACCGCCACGACCCTGACCGCCCCGCCCGCCTCCGCCAGCGGCACCCCGCGCCCCCCGCGCGGCGAATGCGGCACCCCTGCGATGGGTCCCGGGGTGTGCAGGCTCAGCGTGTGGTCGGGGTGTGCGACGGCGAGGAGCAGGCCGGCGCCGAAGGCGGCGGCGCCCGGCCGGCCGGGCGCCGTGTCCGGTGTGATCCTCTCCGTCCGGTGTGCGAGTCGCGGCAGCCCGTCCGGCGCCGAACGCTCCGCGCCGGACCCCACCTGCACCACGAGGGCGTCCAGGATCCGGAAGACCGGCCCCAGCCCGAGCGCGCCGGCGTCGTCCCAGGCCATCGCCATCGTCCCGGACGGCTCCGCGTCGGCGACCTCGAGTTCGCGCAGCGTCGAACCGGCGGGGACGCGCGGCGGCCCGATATCGGGGAACCCGGCCGCCCTCAGCCCGTCCACCAGCCGCGGCCACACCACGGGATCCAGCTCGGCGGACCAGGTCTCGACCCCGCCGCCGCCCATCCGGTCCAGCCGGGCGCGGCCCTCCGGCCACACCGTGAGCAGCACCGGCGGCGTGAGCTCACTCCCGAGACGATAGCGAAGGGGCACCCGAGGCACCTTACTCCGCCCGATCCCGCACGGATGGCCGCCCGCTCAGCCGCCGGGCCCGAGCACGGTCAGCCCGGCCCCGGGCACGATCAGCCGCCGACCCCGAGCCCGCTCAGCCGCCGACCCGGGGCCCGCTCAGCCGCCGACCCGGGGCCCGCTTAGCCGCCAAGCCTGAGCACGGTCAGCCGTCGGGCCCGAGCACGGTCAGCCGCCGGGGGCACGGTACGCCCCAGGGCGCGACCGTAGGCGGCGACGCCGCCCCGGCGGCGGGGGTACGCCGGTCGTCGCGCAGCCGGTCGGCGAACGCGCGGGTGATCGGCACGTCCCTGGTCGCGTCCCAGGGGGACCAGATGGACGAGGGCGGACCTGAGCACCCTGCGGGCGGCGGGCGGGTCGATCCAGAAGTTGAACCCCTGGGCTGCCCTGCCATGCCGTCCTCCGCTCGGCGGCGGGTCGCCGGGGCCATGGGCTTCACGCTGAAGTCGCCCAAAGGATCTCCCATGGCACGAGCACTCCGGTCGCCCCGCCCGTGCGGCGGCCTGGCATGCGGCGCCTCCGGCGGGGGGCGGAATACTACGGCCATGGACTTCCGAGCTCATGCCGACGCCTGGCTGGCCGCGTGGCAGGCGCGTGACCTTGACGCGATCATGGCCTGTTACGCGGAGAACGTCGATTTCGTCTCCTCCACCGTGGTACGCCGGTGGGGTCGCGCCGACGGCCGGTTGCACGGCAAGGCCGAGCTGCGCAGGCACTTCGAGCTCGGGCTGGAACTCGCGCCGGACCTGACCTTCACCGAGGAGGCGCTGCTGACCCGCCCCGGCGGCTACGCCCTGCTCTACCGGCGGGAGAACGGCAACCGGGTCCTCGACGTCGTCGAACTCGACACGCACGGCCACGCCGCCCGCGTCAACGCCTACTACGAACACCAGCAGCGCTAGCCCCGGCCCTCCGTCAAGGCGGGCCGAGGGGCTCGGTGCCGGAACGGGTTCTCCTCGTCATCGAGGTGGCTGGACACCGTCGCCGGCCGCCACGACGATCTCCCGCACGCACGCCGGCGAGTAGCCCCGGCGGGCAAGGCGGTGAAGACGGCGTCGAGGATCGCCCGCCGCCCGCCGCCCGCCGCCTGCCGACGCGCCCTCGCGCGGCCCCGGGCAGGCCCCGGCCGCCGCCCCTGACATCTCCCGAGGCAGGGACATGTCAGGGGCGGCGGTCAGCGTGGGCCGAAGCTCTGGGCGACGCGTTCGAGCTCGCTCCGGTAGTCCGCCCACCACGCCTGGCCGGCGACGGCCGCGGGGTCGTCGCCGGCGTGCATCCCGGCGGCCCCGTCGATCAGTTCCCGGACGATGTCGGCGTGCCCGGCGTGCCGGCCGGTCTCGGCGATCATGTGGACCAGGATCCGGTGCAGCGTGGCCCGGCCGTACTCCGCGGGCCACCACGGCACGTGGCACACGGCGTCCAGCCCCAGCGCCTGCACGGTGGCGTCCGCGTGCTCCCACGCCCGCCGGTACAGGCCGACGACGTGCTCGCGGGACTCCTCGGCGGTGGCCCACATGTCCGTGTTCGGGGCGAAGGCGTCCGGTGCCAGGTCGGGACGGAACCAGGGGACGTGTTCCTCGAAGTGCCTGCCGTACACGTGACCCAGGTACAGCAGCTCGACGCCGGTCAGGTGCTTGACCAGGCCGAGCAGGTTGGTGCCGGTCGGCGTCAGCGGCCGGCGGATGTCGCGTTCCGGCAGCCCGTCCAGCTTCCACAGCAGGGCGGTGCGGGCGTCTCGCAGGTAGCGGTGCAGATCGGCTTTGAGATCCGCCTCGATCATCGTGTCCCGCCTTCCGGCTGTCACGGGCCCAGCAGGCCGACCGCGTTGCCGTCGGGGTCGGTGAACACCGCCATCCGCCCCAGCCCGGGCAGGGTCTGCGGATCCAGCGTCCGGCCGCCGCCGAGTTCCTCCGCCCGGGCGAGCGCCGAGTCGACGTCCTCCACCCGGAAGTAGACGACGATCCCGGTGTAGGGGGCGGTCGCATCGGCCTGGCCGATGCCGCCGGTCGGAGGTCCGTCCTGCGCGCCCACCAGCGCGTAGGACTCGTCGAGGACGTTCACCGGCCAGCCGAACATCTCCTGGTAGAAGCGGCGGGCCCGGGCGGCGTCGGGAGAGGAGATGTCGAACCACGCGGGCGCGTGGCGGGGTCCGGTTGTCATGGGGTCCTCCTGGTGGAAGTGGTCGGGTCCGGTCGGAGGGAGGACTTGCGACGTGGGGCAGAATCGTCGTTCGTGAGCGAAGTTTTTTCCGCGTCGGCCGTGGACACGGCGACCGAGAGCGCCGATCTGGCCCGGGCGCGCGACGGGGACGGCGGCGCGTTCACCCGCCTCGTGGAGCCGCTGCGCCGGGAGCTGCACGCGCACTGCTACCGCATGCTCGGCTCCACGCATGACGCCGACGACGCCCTGCAGGACGCCCTGCTGCGGGCATGGCGGGGACTCGGGCGCTTCGAGGGCCGCAGCACGCTGCGTTCGTGGCTGTACACGGTGGCCACCCGCACCTGCCTGGACATCGTGCACAACCGCGGCCGGCGGGCCCTCCCGATGGACCTCGGCCCGGCCAGCGACCGCGCCGTGGTCGGCGACACCCCGCTGACCGACGTCGCCTGGCTCGGCCCCTATCCCGACGCGGGCCTCGGGTCCGGCCCGGCCACGCCGGACGCCCGCTACGAACAGCGCGAGGCCGTCGAGCTCGCCTTCGTCGCCGCCCTGCAGCACCTGCCGGGCAACCAGCGGGCGGCGTTGCTGCTCTTCGAGGTCCTCGGCTTCTCCGCGGCCGAGATCGCCGAGACGATGAACACCTCGACCACGTCGGTGAACTCCGCGCTGGCCCGCGCCCGCAGGATCGTCGCCGAGAAGATTCCCTCGCCCACCCAGCAGCGGACGTTGCGCGACATCGACGACGCGCGGCTGCGGGAGATCGTCGCGTATTACTCCGCCGCGCTGGAACGCGGTGACGCCGACGCCCTGGTCGCCCTGCTCACCGAGGACGTCACCTGGTCGATGCCGCCGATGCCGCACTGGTACCGCGGCATCGAGGCGGTGACCGACTTCGCCGTGCGGGTGCCGCTCACCACGTGCGGCTCGTGGCGGCACCTGCCCACCGGCGCGAACGGCCAGCCCGCCGTCGCCTGCTACCTGTGGAACGACGACGCCGGCGCGCACCTCGGCTGGTCGATCAACGTGCTGACCCTGCGCGGGGAGCACATCGCCGGGCTGACCTCGTTCATCGGCGGCGACCACTTCACGACCTTCGGACTGCCCGCCTCACTGCCCTGACGGTCGCACCCGGTCTCGTCCGGTCTCACCGGGGTTCGCCTGTGAGGGGTGCCGGCCGAGGCATCGGCGGGCGTCGGGCACCATGGGTGATGTGACTCAGGTGGTGGAGGAAGACGAGACTTCGGGAGCGTCGCCCGGCCGGGCGTTCAGGCGGCTCAGCGAGCTGGTCGCGGACGGCGGCGTGGTGGTGCTCAGCGGGGCCGGCCTGTCGACGGAGTCCGGCATTCCCGACTACCGTGGCGAGACCGGGCGTGCGCGGCGGGCCGAGCCGATGACCTACCAGGCGTTCGTCGGCGGCGCCGCGGCCCGCAGGCGTTACTGGGCGCGCAGCCACCTGGGCTGGCGGCACGTCGCCCGCGCGGCGCCGAACGCCGGCCACCGCGCGGTCGCCGAGCTCCAGGACCGCGGCCTGATCGACGGCATCATCACCCAGAACGTCGACGGCCTGCACCAGGCCGCCGGTGCCCGCGAGGTGATCGAGCTGCACGGCAGCCTCGACCGGGTCATGTGCCTCGGCTGCGCGCGCCGCACCTCGCGCGAGGAGCTCGACCGGCGCCTGCGCGCGGCCAACCCCGGCTGGCACGCCCAGGTCACCCGGATCAACCCGGACGGCGACGCGGTCCTGCCGGACGACCAGGTCGAGTCCTTCCGGATCGTGGACTGCCTCGACTGCGGCGGCCTGCTCAAGCCCGACGTGATCTTCTTCGGGGAGAACGTGCCGCGCCCCCGCGTCCAGGACTGCTTCGACCTGACCGAGCGCGCCCGCACCCTCCTCGTCCTCGGCTCCTCGCTGACCGTCATGTCCGGCTTCCGCTTCGTACGGCACGCCACGAAGTCCGCCGTCCCCGTGGTGATCGTCAACCGGGGCCCGACCAGGGGCGACGACCACGCCGTGGTGACCCTGGACGCCGCGCTCGGCGTGACCCTCACCGCCCTGCTCGCCGACCTCGGCCGGGCGCGCTGACGGGCGGCCCGCGTTGATCGATCATTCATAGTCAACTAAGGTTGCTAGTATGTCCGTGGAGAACCCCGTCCCGCCGGATCCCGCCGACGCGCTGGCGGCCGTGGCGGCGCTGAGACGCCTGGCCGACCAGATCGAGGACGCCGCCGTCGAGCAGGCGATGCGGACGGGGTGGAGCTGGCCGCAGGTCGCCGAGGCGCTCGGGGTCACCCGCCAAGCGGTGCACAAGAAGCACGCCAAGCGGCTCATCGCCGCCGGGGTCGAGCTGAGGAGACGCTGACGTGAGCGCGGTCGACAGAATGATCCAGGCGATCATCGAGCGGGGTGCGGACGAGGCCCTGGCGGACGGGTCGGCGGCGATCGAGGCGCACCATCTCCTGCTGGCCATCGCCGCGCACCCGGAGGGCGGCGCCCGCCAGGTGCTCACCTCGGCCGGGCTGGACCGCCGGTCGATCCGTGCGGCGCTGGACCGCGAGTTCGAGCACAGCCTGGCCGCGGCCGGGGTGTCCTCGGCCGCCTTCGGCCTGCCCCGGCCGAGCAGGGGGCCCGACCGGCCGGGCCAGCTCGGAGCCTCGGCCAGGCTCGCGCTCGAACGCGGCTTCGCGACCGCCGCCAGGAAGAAGGACCTGCGCCCGGCGCACCTGCTGCTCGGCATCCTCCAGGCCCAGGCCGGCACCGTGCCGCGCGCGCTCGCCCTGGCGGGCGTCGACCGGGACGGCCTGACCACGCGTGTCCGGGCCGCGCTCACCGGCGAGGACCGAGCCTCATAACCCCTGGTTATGGCGAGAGGTCTTGGACCCGGTGATCCGGGTGTCCGCACAATGGCGGCTGTGCGGGCAACCGGATTCCACAAGGAGCAGGAATGACCCAGGAGCCGTCCAGGCGCAGGATTCTCGCGGGCGGGACCGCCGGCGCGGTGACGCTGGCCGCCGGGGCGCTCGGCGCCGCGCCGGCCGCCGCCACGAGCCCTGACCGGAGTCCCGACCGGAGTCCTGACCGGAGCCCAGACCGGGCCGATCCCCGCGGCCGGTTCGCCGGGAAGGTCGTCCTGATCACCGGGGCCACGTCCGGCATCGGCCAGGCCACCGCGTACGAGATGGCCAGGGAGGGCGCCCGGGTGTTCTTCTGCGGGCGGCGGGAGGAGCTCGGCCGGCGTCACGAGCAGGCGATCCGGGCGTTCGGCGGCGAGGCCGCGTACATGCGGGCCGACGTGTCGAGGGAGCCGGAGGTGCGTGCCTTCGTCGCCGAGTGCGTCCGGCGGTACGGGCGGCTCGACGTCGCCTTCAACAACGCCGGCGTGGAGAGCCCGCGGGCCGCGCCGCTGCACGAGCAGACGCTGGAGGACCTTGAGAGGGTCTGGCGGATCAACACCGCCGGCGTCTTCGCCGCGATGAAGTACGAGATCCCGCACATGCTCCGGCAGGGCGGCGGGGTCATCGTCAACACCGCGTCCATCTCCGCGGAGGTCGGCTTCGCGACGATCGCGCCCTACAACGCCAGCAAGCACGGGGTCGCCTCGCTGACCAAGGTCGCCGCCCTGGAGTACGCGGACAAGAACATCCGGGTCAACGCGCTCGCCCCCGGCGCCGTCGACACCCCGATGCTCCAGCGGGCGGCCAGGGCCTTCGGCACGACCTACGAGGAGATCGCCCAGGACTACCCGATCAAGCGGATCGTGCGGCCGGAGGAGATGGCGCGCGTGGTCATGTGGCTCGCCTCCGACGACGCGAGCGCCGTGGTCGGCACCGACATCGACGCGTCCGGTGGCTACCTCACCGGCTGAAGGAGGACTGGACGCCATGCGATCCCCCGCCACCGCGGCCCTGCCCGCCGCTCTGCTCTCCACGCTCCTGCTCGCCACGCCGCTGCTCTCCGCCTGCGCGGCGGAAGCACCGCCCGCCGCCGCGCCGCCCTCGGAGGCCGCGCCGTCGTCGGGTTCCGCGCCACCATCGGATGCGCCACCATCGGACGCGGCGCCGTCGTCGGGTGTCGCGCCGCCGTCCGGGGCCGGGGCGCCGTCGGACGGCGCGAGTCCGGCCGCGGCGGCGGTTCCCGCGGCCCACCGGGACCTGGTCGGCCGCTTTGTCGACGCGATCAACCGCGGCGCCGCCGCCGAGGTGGGCGCGACCTTCGCGCCGGACGCCCGCTTCGACAGCGTCGGCCGGATCTACGACGGCCGCGAGGAGATCATGGACAGGTTCCTGGTCCCCGAGGTGATCGACGCCGGCGGCCGGTACACGCTGCTCACCCTCACACCGGGGGAACGGGGCAGGGTGATCGCGGAGTACGACTTCGCCACCGGGACCGGGGGCAGGGAACACTTCACCTACGACTGCGCCGTGTCCGCCTCCGAGCCCACCTCCGCGTTCACCGACTGCGTCGGCCGCTACGTCGGCTGAACCGGGCCCGTCAACGCCGGGCCCGTCAACGTCGGGTCCGGCAGGCCGCGGCGGTTCGCCGGTTTCACCCCGGAAGGGGAGCGAGATGTTCGGACAGCTCAGCAGCGACAGCCCAGCCCTGGCGCCCCGGTGCCCGGCACCGATCGCGGCCGACGGCCCTACCGCCGTCAGCCGATCTCCTTCCTCAATCTGTCCAGCCGGGAGATCAACCGGCGGCCGGCGTCCTCGCGAACGGCGCCACCCCCGTCCCGGCCGTCGAGATCGACACGGTCGCGGTGTTTTACGCCCATGTCGCCACGCACCGCACGACCGAACCCATCCTGGCCCGGGCGCTGCTCGACGTCGCGGGCGATGGGGCGGCGGGCGGTCAGGGTGGGGGCGGGGTCGGGTAGCGCACGGTCACGACGGCTTCGACGTCGCCGTCCGGGGCGTCGTACAGGTGCGGGACGTCGGCCGCCCAGCGGCCGTGCCCGCCCGGGCCGACCACGAGCGGGGACGTGACCTCGCCGACGCGCGCGGTGCCGCCCAGGACGATGATGTGCTCCTCGGCGCCGGGCGGATGGGCGGGCGACTCCTGGAGCGTCCCGGCGCGGATGAGGATCCGGAAGACCTCGGTGACGGCGGCGGCGTCCTCGTACCGTTCGACGAGGACGGCGTGCACGGCGTCGCCCGAGATCCCGGCCCGTGCCACCGCGGGCGGGAGCACCGCGCTGAGAGGGGTGCCGAGCGCGGTGGTGAGCGCGTAGAGGGTCTCCAGGGTGGGGTTGCGCCGGCCGGTTTCCAGCTCCGACAGCGTGCCCTTGCCGATCCGCGAGCGCCGGGCCAGCTCGGACAGCGACAGGCCGCGCTCGGTGCGGATCTCCCGTATCCGGCGGCCCACCTGCTCGGCCACTTCCATGGGTCCTCCCTGCACAGGCGGCGTGGACAGGATCCCAGTGTTCCACGACGGAAGATCGCTCCCGGGCCGGCGGATCGTGGCCGCCGGAGTGAGCTGCCCCCGGGCGGGGGACGTGGCGGGCGGTCGTTCATCCCCGATTTGAGGGTTGGGCGCCCGTGTCCAGGGACTTGTACGCCGCTTTCCGGCGAAAGTGCCAAAAGGAAGTTGAATGAGAAAATTGAAGGCAGAGCCAGTGCCCGATATCGAAAGGGGTTCATCCTGTCATGACCGAGGACGAGATCATCGAGTACGTGTCCGGCCTGCCGGGGACGGTCGCCACCACGGCGGCCGAGGGCGACGGCTCCCCGGAGATGGCGTGGGGAGACTCGTTCTTCTTCTACAACCCCGGCGGCGACGGCGTGCCCCAGGGCCAGTTGCCGTACGCCACGATCGTCACCAAGGACTACGAGGGATTCGACTCCGCCTCCGACCTGAACCGGCCCGGCGTCTTCCGGCTGAACATCGCCGTCGGGCGTGCCAGGTTCCAGGAACTGGTCGGCTTCCCGCCCGCGGCGCACGAGGACCACCGGCCCGGCATCGACTACACGGTCCTGGACCGGATCCTCCCGCACCCGTTGTACGCCACCCAGTCGTGGATCTGCGTCCTGAACCCGGGCGAGGTCACCGGCCCCCAGGTGCACGCCCTGCTCGGCCAGGCGCACACGCACGCCGCCCGGCGCCACCGTCCCCAGGAGCGGCCGTTGACCTGAAGTCTTGTTGAGGTCCTACCGTGGTGGGCGCACGATCACCACTGACGGCAGGAGAAGTACGACCCATGATCCTCGTGACCGGCGCGACCGGGAACATCGGCAGCGCCCTGCTGGGACAACTGCACGCGGCCGGGTGCGCGCCGCTGCGGGGGCTGACCCGTGACGCGGCGCGCGCCTCGTTCCCCGCGGGCGTCGAGGCCGTCGAGGGCGACCTCGCCCGGCCGGACTCGCTGGGGGCCGCGCTGGACGGAGTGCGTTCGCTGTTCCTGCTGCACGGCATGGGCGCGGAGGCCGACGTCCTCGCGGCCGCCGGGAAGGCGGGCGTGGAGCACGTGGTGCTCGTGTCGTCCATCACGGTCCAGACCCATCCGCACCTGGCGGCCGCCGGCGAGAACCTGGCCGCCGAGCGGTCGCTTCAGGACAGCGGCATGGCCTGGACGATCCTGCGGCCCACGCAGTTCGCCTCCAACGCGCTGTGGTGGGCTCAGGAGATCCGCGACCACGGGGCGGTCCGGGTGCCCTACCCGGATGTCGGCCTGCCCGCCGTCCATCCCGCGGACATCGCGGCGGTGGCCAAGGTCGCCCTGACCGAACCGGGCCACCACGGGCGGACGTACGCGCTGACCGGACCGGAACGGATCACCCCCCGGCGGCAGGTCGAGGCCATCGCGGCGGCCGCGGGGCGGGCGGTGTCCCTGGTCGAGGTCGACCCGCGGGAGGCGCACCGGGAGATGGCGGCCTTCCTGGGGGACGAGACCGCCCGCGCGGTGCTCGACCTGATGGGCGGGGACGTCAACGACGAGCTGCTGAAGGTGCGCGACACGGTGCGGCGGCTCACCGGCTCCCCGGGCAGGTCCTTCCAGGAGTGGGCCGCGGAGAACGGCGCCGCCTTCGCAGCCGGCTGATCTACACTGTAAAGGCGATCTCACGGTCCAGAGGGACGACGCCACGCGGTGAGCAGGACGACGGCGACCGTCACGACCGCGATGACCAGCCCGTTGCCGAACGCCCACAGCACCGCCTGCCCGCGGACCACCTCCGCGGGCACCGCGGCGTCACGGAACGTGGGATTCACCCGCGTGATCAGCGCCACCTTCGTGAACACCCCCAGGGCGAGGCATCCGAGGGCGGCGTTCCAGGCGCGGCGCACCCGCGGCGGCGCGTCGCGGCCGAACCGCGCGCGCAGCACGACCGCCAGGACCAGGCTCACCGGAGTCCAGGGCAGGTAGTAGTAGACGGGACTGCCGGCGGCGAACTCGCCGACGAGGCTCCCCGGGCGAGGGTCGGCGATCAGCTGCGGGTTCCAGACGATCGCCTCGTAGAGGTTCCCGAAGAGCCACATGCACAGCAGCGCCGTGATGCACACCGACAACGCGCTCGTCCGCCGCAGCAGCCGCGGGGACACCTCGTGAACCTCGGGCCGTGGCATGGCGCCATTCTCCACCCGAAGGGCGCCGCTCCCCACCCCGGTCGCCGCCGCTCGACCATCCGGCAGCACAAAAGGATCTCGAATACTCATTGTGACGATATGACTCTTTTAAGTGACATAAGGGGGTATGCACCGGTTTGTCACGTTAGATGCTTCCGGAAGGACCACCACATGGCTACGACCAACCCGGCCGATCTCATCTTCGGCAAGCTCTTCGACGCCGTGGACACGAACCACGACAACTACGTCGAATACGCCGACTACCAGCGCATCATCGACCGGTACACGGCGGGCTACAAGCTCACCGGCAGCGACCGCAGGGCGCAGGCGCTCAAGGCGGCGTACCTGACGCACTGGCAGGAGCTGACCCGATCGGCCAACGGCAGCCAGCGCCTGGACAAGAAGGCGTTCGTCGCCGCGTACCGGCAGGCCACCACGGACCCCTCCCGGTTCACCATGATCGAGGGCCTCGTCCACGCGATCTTCGATCTCATGGACGCGGACGGCGCCAACGAGATCGGCAAGGAGGAGTTCGCCAAGTACGTGAAGCTTTCGGGCAGCGCCATGCCGGACGCCATGGAGAAGTTCAGCGCGATGGACACCGACGGCGACGGCATGGTCAGCCGCCAGGAGTACGTCCGGGCGGCGCGGGAGTTCCTCCTCGCCGGCGACGCGAACGCGCCGGGGGGCACGATCTTCGGGCTCGTCTGACGGTCCCGCCCGGCTCCACCTGTGACACGTCCCCTCGGACGCCGCCGGCGGCGTCCGAGGGCCGGACGCCCCGTCTCCCGGCCAGGGAAGGCGGGGCGTCTCCATGTCCCCGGCCGCCCAGAGAGCCGAGACACGGCGCATTGACTTCCCGGTTCCGCTGTGAGGTATATGAGCGTATGGTTGCGCCCTTACGTGGCCGCCGCCGGTCGATGACCGCCGCGGCGTTGACCCTGGCCACCGCCTTGTCGCCGGCCGTCGTGCCGGCCTCACCGGCTCATGCGGTGAACCCGCTGGACAGATGCGTGTACGAACTCACCTCGTACCAGGATTCCTTCGTCGTGCCGTCCACCGGGCTCCTGCCGTACTCGAGCCCGGCGGGATACCTGCACGACGACCTGCTCAGCTTCCGGACCACGGGGACGGTGCAGGTGCAACCGGGAGTGTCGAAGGGGCCGGACGGCGATCCGGTGAACGCGCCCGCGGCGGGCGGCTGGCCCGCGCCCGGACTGCGGCAGTACGCCCTGCTGATGCGCGTCCGGCAGGGGCAGGTGCGGCTGGAGACCAACGGCAGCGTGCCCGACGGCCGGACGCTCGGCGGCATCATGACGCCGAACCGCTGGTACGTCGCGGGCTCCTACAGCGGATGCCTGCGGATCTACGAGAACGGCCCGGTCGCCGTCGAGTTCCTGGTGAACGACCCCGCCCGCACGGACAACGCTGGCCTTCTCTCCGCCGTGCTCAGGCAGTGGTGGTGAACCCGGACGGCAGGGGAGCCCGGGGACGGCGCAGGGGCGGGCGGCGCGCCCAGGTGGCCCAGCGCCAGAGCCATTCGAGCGGCCCCTGCCGGAACCGGCGCAGCCACAGGGCCGACCACGCCCACTGAAGGGCCAGGACGGCGCCGGCGATCGAGAACACCGTCGCCGGCGACCAGGCGTGTGGCGGCCCGCCGGGCAGGGGCGCGACCAGCAGCACGAGGACCGTCGCGGTCAGGTAGTTCGTCAGCGCCATCCGGCCGAGCGGCGCGAAGACCGCCTGGAGCGCCCGCCGTACCGGTGTCCTGAGCAGGAGCAGCAGGGCGCACACGTACACCCCCGCGACGAGCAGCCCCGCTGTGGCCAGCGCGAGAGGGAACTCCCGGTCCCCGAGCCGGAGCCCGGCCTGCCACCACAGGGCGGGCGCCGCGCCCGCGGCGAGGACCAGGCCCAGTACGGCCGGCCCCCTGGCGGACCGCCCGATCCGGTCGATCACCCCGTACCTGGTCAGCGCCGAGCCCAGCAGGAACAGCCCCGGGATCAGGGTCAGCTGGCCGCCCCCGGTGATCAGCGACGCCGCCACGGCCACGGCGGCGAGACCGGCCACGGCCCACCGCGGCAGCCAGGTCGAGGGCAGCAGCACCAGCAGGCCGACGACGGCGTAGGCGGTCAGGATGTCGCCCTGCCACAGCAGCACGTGGTGCGCCAGGCCGGCTGCCAGCAGCACCAGGAGCCGGCGCAGCAGGATCACCCGCGGGCGATCGGCGCGGTCCGCGGCCGACTCCAGCAGCAGCGAGAACCCGACGCCGAACAGCAGGGAGAAGATCGGGAAGAAGCGCTGCGTGGTGAAGAGTCCCAGCCCTCCGCCCGCCGAGCCCTCCGGCGCCAGGACGACGGCGCCGGCGTTGGCTATCGGCTGGACGTTGACCAGCAGGATCCCGCACAGGGCGAACCCGCGCACCACGTCGAGCGCCACGATGCGCGGCCGGCGGGAGGAGGCCGTCCAGGCGTCCTCCGGGCGGGACACCAGATCGTCTTTCCGGCTTTCCGCGCCGGTTTCAGGTGACATGGGCTCATTCTGGGGACCGGCTCCGTGCGCCGGCATTGGCCGAAAGCGGGGTTCCCGCCGTTCGCCCCGTACTTTCGGCCGGGCGGAGTTTCATGTAAAACAGGTAGGTAATATTGACATTACCCCGGTGGAGTCGTACGTTCAGGTCATGAGCCGAGGCTGGTATCTGGTGCGGCGGGTGCACGTTGAATTCGGTCACGTGGCGAGCGCCCAGTGTCGCTGATCGCGAACCGGTGAACTCCGCGCGGCTCGGTTCCGCGCGCTTTCGGTGCGGCCGGTGATGTCCGCACCGCCTCTGCCATGACCCCCCCGCATGCGATCGCGCATGCCCTCCCGCTGGAGGACCGTTTCTCGTGATCAAGTCAGCACGTCTGCTGGTGGCCGTGGCGCTGGCCGCCGCCACCGCGACGGCCTGCGGATCGGCCGAAGGGGCCGCCCCCGGCGGCCCCGAAGTCCTGGAACTGCGCTACCAGGGCAGCGTCGGCGCCGTCACCTTCCCCGAACTCGCCGAGGACCTCGGCTACCTGGGACCGATCAAGCTCAGGTGGATCGGCAACACCATCAGCGGCCCGCAGGACATCCAGGCCGCCGCCACCGGTCAGACCGACTTCGGCGGCGCCTTCAACGGCGCCATCGTCAAACTGGTCGCCGCCGGCGCGCCCATCACGTCGATGATCGGCTACTACGGCAGCGACGAAGGGAGCTACATCGGCTACTACGTCGCACAGGACGCCCCGATCAGGGGGCCACGCGACCTGATCGGCAAGAAGATCGGCGTCAACACCCTCGGCGCCCACCTGGAGGCGGTCCTCAAGGAGTACCTCAAGCGCGGCGGCCTGACTCCCGAGGAGATCAAGCAGGTGGAACTCGTCGTCGTACCGCCGGTCAACACCGAACAGGCGCTCAGGCAGGGCCAGATCGACGTCGCGGCGCTCAGCGGCATCCTGCGGGACAAGGCGCTGGAACGCGGCGGCATCCGCCCGCTCTTCAAGGACATCGACCTGTTCGGCCCGTTCACCGCGGGCTCCGTCGTGATGACCGACCGGTTCGTCGCCGAGAACCCGGGCACGACCCGCACGTTCGTGACGGCCTTCGCGAAGGCCGTGCACTGGACGCAGACCCACACCCGAGAAGAGGTGGTCGCCAGGTACAAGGCGATCATCGCCAAGCGCGGGCGCAGCGAGGACTCCTCGGCGGTCGGCTTCTGGAAGAGCAGCGGCGTCGTGGGCGAGGGCGGCGTGATCGACCCGCAGGAGTTCCAGACCTGGATCGACTGGCTGGAGCGCGAGGGCGAGATCCCGCCCGGCAAGGTCAAGGCCACCGACCTCTACACCAACGAGTTCAACCCGTACGCCACCCCGGGAGGCGCCTCGTGAGCGGGCAACCCAAGATCGCCCTTCGCGGCGTGAGCAAGGTCTTCGACGTGCGCGGCGAGGGGGAGCCGTTCACCGCGATCCACGGCGTCGACCTGGACGTGCGCGAGGGGGAGTTCCTCACCCTGGTCGGGCCGAGCGGGTGCGGCAAGTCGACGCTGCTCGACCTGATCGCGGGCCTGACCACGGCCACCGCCGGCGAGATCCTGCTCGACGGCGCCCCGATCACCGGCCCCGGCCTGGACCGCGGGATCGTCTTCCAGCAGTACGCCCTCTTCCCATGGCGCACGGCGCTGGCCAACATCGAGTTCGGGCTGGAGGCCAAGGGCGTGCCACGCCGGGAACGCGCCGAAGCGGCCCGGCGGTACCTGGACCTGGTCGGGCTGAACGGCTTCGGCGGCCGTTACCCGCACGAGTTGTCCGGCGGGATGCGGCAGCGGGTCGCGATCGCGCGCAGCCTGGCCTTCGACCCGGACGTGCTGCTCATGGACGAGCCGTTCGCCGCGCTGGACGCGCAGACCCGCGAGTCGCTCCAGGAGGAACTGCTGCGCATCTGGGAGCAGACGAACAAGACGATCGTCTTCATCACGCACGGCATCGACGAGGCGGTCTACCTCGGCCGGCGGGTCGCCGTGATGACCTCCCGGCCCGGCCGGGTGAAGGAGATCGTGACCGTGGACTTCGCGTCCCGCGAGGGCGACCTGCGCGCCGGGCCCCGGTTCGGGGAGTACCGGCACCACATCTGGACCCTGCTCCGCGACGAGGTCGCCGCCGCGCAGGCCGACGAGCGGAAGGTGGTGGGATCCCATGGCTGACCGGTCACGCGGCGGCACGGTCGCCGTACCGGAGCGGCCGGGCGCGTACCCGGTGCGCGAGCGCCCGGACAAGGGGCCCGGAGTCCGCGTGCGGCGGGCCGTGCCGGCGGCGGTGCGGGCGGTGTCCGGCGTCGCCCGCAAATCGGCCGCGATCGTGTTGCTGCTGGCCGTCTGGGAGGTCCTGCCCAGGATCGGCGTGGTGGACCCGGTCTTCCTGACACCGTTCAGCGAGGTGGTGGTGGCCTGGGGCGGCCTGGTGGCCGGCGGTGAACTGCTCGACCACGTGCAGGCGTCGCTGCTCCGCTCGCTCGCCGGGTTCGGCCTGGCCATCGCCGGAGCCATCCCGCTCGGCCTGCTGATCGGCTGGTACCGGCCGGTCGCGGACTTCCTCGGCCCGGTGCTCGAACTCTTCCGCAACACCGCCGCGCTCGCGCTGCTCCCGGTGTTCGTGCTGATCCTCGGCCTGGGGGAGACGTCCAAGATCGCCATCATCCTCTACGCCTGCGCCTGGCCCATCCTGCTGAACACGATCGCCGGCGTCCGGGGCGTGGACCCGCTGCTCGTCAAGTCGGCCAGGTCGATGGGGCTGACCCCGCTGCGGTTGTTCCAGAAGGTCATCCTGCCCGCCGCGGTGCCCACCGTCTTCACCGGCATCCGGCTCGCCGGGGCGTACTCCATCCTCGTCCTGGTCGCCGCGGAGATGGTCGGCGCCAAGGCCGGGCTGGGCTACCTGATCAACTACGCGCAGTTCAACTTCCGGATCCCCGACATGTACGCCGGGATCCTCACCATCTCCGTGCTCGGCCTGCTCTTCAACCTGCTCCTCCTCCGGCTGGAGCGGCACTTCTCTACCTGGAGGACGACATGACGGAAAGAAAGCTGCGCCTCAACGCCTTCCTCAGAGGGGTGGGCCACCACGAGGCGGCCTGGCGGCACCCGCGGACCGAGCCGGCCCGCCTCAGCGACGTGCGGCACTACCAGCACCTCGCGCAGGTGGCCGAGCGGGGGAAACTGGACTCCGTCTTCCTCGCCGACGGCCTGGCCCTGTGGGGCAGCGTCCGGCACAACGCGCTCGGCGGCCTCGAACCGCTCACCCTGCTGTCCGCGCTGGCCGCGGTCACCGAGCACGTCGGCCTGATCGCCACCGCCTCCACCACCTACCACCAGCCCTTCCACCTGGCCCGGCTGTTCGCCTCGCTGGACCACATCAGCGGCGGGCGCGCCGGATGGAACATCGTCACCTCCGCGGGCGAGGCAGAGGCGCACAACTTCGGCATCGAACGCCCCGCGCACGCCGACCGCTACGCCCGCGCCGACGAGTTCCTCGAAGTCGTCAGCAAACTGTGGGACAGCTGGGAGGACGACGCCATCGTCGGCGACCGCGCCGGCGGCGTCTACGCCGACACCACCAAGATCCACCGCATCGAGCACGCCGGGCCGCACTTCCGGGTGCGCGGCCCGCTGAACACCTCTCGCTCCCCGCAGGGCCGTCCGCTGCTCGTCCAGGCGGGCTCGTCGGAGGACGGCAAGGAGTTCGCGGCGCGGTACGCCGAGGCCGTCTTCACCGCCCAGCAGACGCTGGCCGAGGGCCAGGAGTTCTACGCCGACCTCAAGTCCCGCCTCGGCAGGCACGGCAGAACCCCGGACGAACTGCTCGTCCTGCCCGGCATCTCCCCGATCATCGGCTCCACCGAACGCGAGGCGCTGGCCCTGGAGAAGGAACTGGAAGACCTGACCATCCCGGCGTACGGCCTGGGCCAGCTCTCCACGATCCTCGGCTTCGACCTGTCCGGCCATCCGCTGGACGAGCCGCTGCCCGAGGTGCCCGACTCCACCGAGGGGCACCAGAGCCGCCGCAAGCTCGTCCTCGACCTCGCCCGGCGGGAGAACCTCACCGTGCGCCGGCTGCTGGGCAGGCTGGCCGGCGGCCGGGGGCACCTGGTGGTGGCGGGCACCCCGGAGCAGATCGCCGACCAGATCCAGGAGTGGTTCACCCTCGGGGCGGCCGACGGGTTCAACATCATGCCGCCGCTGCTCCCCGGCGGGCTGGAGGACTTCGTCGACCACGTGGTGCCGGAGCTGCAGATCAGGGGCCTGTTCAGGACCGGCTACGAAGGCAGGACGCTGCGCGAGAACTTCGGCCTGGCCCGCCCCCGCTCCGGTTACGCCCCCGCCCCCGCCCACGCGGCCGGGTGACCCATGGCGCCCGGCCGCCGCGCCGCCCGGCCCCCGGTCACCCGCGGGCCGCGGCGAGGCGGTCGAGGGCGGCCTGGGCGGGGCTGCCCGGCGGGGCGGTGTAGGTGACGATCTGGTGGTCGAGCGTGCCCGGCAGCAGCGCGCAGACGTAGTCGAGGCCGAGCCGCCCGACCACCGGATGGTCGAACTCCTTGCGCCCGATGCTCGGCCCCTTCACGTCGTGCCGGGTCCACCAGGCGCGGAACTCCTCACTGCGCTCGGCCAGCTCGCCGATCAGCGTCCTCGTCGCCGGGTCGTCGGGGACCATGCCGGTGGCGGTGCGGAGCTGGGCGATGGCGTGCCGGGCGATGGTGCCCCAGTCGACGTAGAAGGTCCGCGCGCGCGGATCGCAGAACGCGAACCAGGCCAGGTTGCGGCGGGCCGGCGGCAGCTCGCCGAAGTCGATCACCAGCGCGGCGGCCATCGCGTTCCAGGCCAGCACGTCGAGCCGGCCGTTGAGGACGTAGGCGGGCACCGGGTCGATGACGTCGAGGAGCCGGCGGACGCTCGCGCCGATCGGCGGCGGCTCCGCGTGGATCGGCGGGGCGGGCTCGGCGCGGGCCAGCCGGTACAGGTGGTCCCGCTCGTCGTCGTCGAACCGCAGGGCGCGGGCCAGCGCGTCGAGGACCGACGACGACGGCCGGATGTCACGCCCCTGTTCCAGGCGCATGTAGTAGTCCGGGCTGATCCCGGCGAGCAGGGCCACCTCCGCCCGGCGCAGGCCGGGCGCGCGGCGTCGCCCGGAGGCGGGCAGGCCCGCGTCCGCGGGCTCGATCCGGGCACGGCGGGTGCGCAGGAAGTGCGCAAGGTCACGAGCGGCCATGCCGCCAGTCTGCCCGACCGTACGGCATGCCGTACCGCGCGTCCTAGCCCTCTCCTTCCTAGCTTCGCCGATGCGCGCCCCGGGCCTGCTGGTCATCGGCGGATCCTGGTGCCTCCGCGGCCGGGCGGGCACGATCGAGGCGACCGGATGATCGGAAAGAGGGGTCACGTGCGTTTTCGAAGGCTCGGATATCAAGGGCCACAGGTCTCCACGGTCGGGTTCGGCGCCATGACGCTCGCGCCCGGCATCTACGCCGACGTGGACGAGCGCGAGGCGGCCGCCACCCTGGACGCGGCCGTCGACGCGGGCATCACCTTCGTCGACACGGCCGACATCTACGGGGACGGCCACAGCGAGCGGCTGATCGGCCGCCGGCTCCGCCACCGGCGCGACGAGATCGTGCTGGCCACGAAGTTCGGCGGGAACCACGGCGCGGACGGCGTCCTGCTGACCGGCATGGGCAGGCCCGCCTACATCAGGGGCGCGCTGGAGGCCAGCCTGAGCCGCCTGGCGACCGACCATGTCGATCTCTACTACCTGCACAGGCTGGATCCGGAGACCCCGATCGAGGACACCGTCGGGGCGCTCGCCGAACTGGTCCGCGAGGGGAAGATCCGGTATGTCGGGCTGTCGGAGGTGTCCGCGGAGACGATCCGCCGCGGGCACGCGGTGCATCCCATCACCGCCGTGCAGACCGAGTACTCGCTGTTCCAGCGGGAGCCGGAGGAGGCGATCCTGCCCGTCTGCGCCGAGCTGGGCATCGGTTTCGTCGCCTACAGCCCGCTCGGCCGCGGCCTGCTCGGCGGCGCGCTCCGCGGCACGGCCGACCTCGCCGAGCGGGACTGGCGCAGGGGCAACCCGCGCTTCCAGGGGGACAACCTCGGCCGCAACCTGTCGCTGTCAGACGAGGTGGGCCGCCTGGCCGCCGAGTGCGGGGTGACGACGGCCCAGCTCGCCCTGGCCTGGCTGATCCACCAGGAGGTCGTCCCGATCCCCGGCACCGGCCGGGCCGCGAACGCCCGCGCCAACGCCGCCGCCGCCGACCTGTCCCTGGACCGGCAGGTGTTCGAGCGGCTCGCCGGGCTGGTCCCGCCCGGCGTGGCAGCGGGCGCGCAGGGCGACGCGGCCTACCTGCGCAACATCGACACCTCCGCCTCCTCGGGCGTTCGGGAAAGGACCTGACATGCGTGTCTCCTCGGCCATGGCCGTCTCGTTAGCCGTGGTGGCGGCCCTGGGCGTCGCCGCACCCGCGCCCGCGGCGGCCCGGCCGCACGCCGTCTCCGCCCAGGCGGCCGAGACGCCCGCGCCCGCCGCCGCCCAGCGCGCTCGCAGCCTCCGGACGGTGGACGCGTTCTACCGGGCCCTGCAGGCCAAGGACATCGACCGGTTCGCGACCCTGTGGACCAGGGACGCCGTCTATCGCGTGCCCGTCACGCCACAGGGCGTACCCGGCGCGACGGTGGGACGCGACGCGATCGTGTCGGGCATCGGCGACTTCTTCCGGCTGTTCGGCGAGACCAGGTTCACCTGGAGGGCCGAGCCGATGCTCGACCCCCGCCGGGTGATGGCCACCTGGACGCTCGACATCGAGCTGGTCGCGGGCGGCACCTACCGCAACCGGGGTGTGGCGATCTTCCACATGGACGGTGACCGGATCGCCGACTTCACGGAGTACTTCGACACGGCCGCCTTCCTGAAGGCGTTCGGCACCGGCTGACGCCTGCTCCGAGGGGTGCCGGGGGCGGTTCGCGGCCTGCTCCGCCGCGACCGCCGTCGGCCTCCTGACCGGGATGCTCACCTCGGACGAGCGGACACCGGCCCTCCGGCACCGTAGGGGGGTCAGGCCGGGCGGGTGGCGGAGATGCCGCCGTCCACGTAGAGCGTGATGCCGTGGACCATGGCCGCGTCGTCGCCGGCGACGTACAGGACGCCCTTGGCGATGTCGTCCGGCCGGACGACGACGCCCGCCGGGGTGGTGGCGGTCATCGCGTCGAGTTGCGCGCGGGCCGCCTCGTTGCCCGGCGTGAGGGTCGCTCCGGGCGCCACGGTGTTGACCCGCACGCCCCGTGGCCCGCACTCCGCGGCCCAGCTGCGGGTGAGCTGCTCGTCAGCCGCCTTGGTCGCGGTGTACATCGCCGCGAAGGGGCTGCCGACCCGGGCCATCCAGGAGCCGATGGTGACGATGACGCCGCTGCCCCGCTCGGCCATGGCCGGCGCCATCGCGGCGACCAGGACGTGGGGGGCGCGGACGTTGACCGCGAGCATGGCGTCGAGGTCCGCGTCCGGCAGGTCCTCGGTCGGCGTCGCCGGGTAGATGCCCGCGTTGTTGACCAGGATGTCGACGCGTCCGCCGAGCACGTCGGTGGCCTGTGCGGCGAAGGCGCGCAGCTGCTCGCAGCTGCCTGCGAGGTCCGCCGGGACGAAGTCGGCGCGCCCGCCGGCCCGCCCGATCTCCTCGACGACCCGCTCGCCGCGGGTTGCCTGCCGGCCGCTGACGACGACGTGTGCGCCCTCGCCGGCCAGTACGCGGGCGATCGCCGCGCCGATCCCGCTGGTCGAGCCGGTGACCACGGCGGTGCGGCCGGCCAGCCGGGAGCCGGGGACGTCGTTCGTCCGCTTCATGTTCCAGGACCCGGTCGCCCGCGAGCGGATCGTGAACTGGGCGGACTTCGCCTCGGCCACCGTCGCCACGATGCGCCGGGAGATCGCCCGCCGCCCGTACGACAACCGGCTCGCGGCGCTCGTGGACGAGTTGCGCGCGAGCGACGGCGACGTCGCCCGGTGGTGGGACGACCACGCCGTCCGCGACTACGCGTCGGTGGCCAAGCGCGTCCAGCATCCCGCCTCCGGCCCCATGTCCTTCGACATCGAGATCGTCCGCGCGCCGCACGAGCCGGAGCAGCGGCTCGTCGTCTACACGACCGAGCCCGGCTCACCCACCGCACGCGTCCTGCCGATCCTGGCCGGTTGGAACGCCGCGCCCCATCCCTGACCAGGCCGCCGCCCGCGGCGTGGACCCGGGCCTGGGGTCAACGGCCCGCCGAGGTGGCGAGGCCGGCTTCGATGATGCCCGTCAGCGCGGAGCGGACGTCGTGGAGCTCGGCGATCCGGTCGTCGATGCGCCGGCGTTCCCGTTCGAACTCGGCGACGAGGTCGACGCAGCCGGGCGCGAGGAACTCCCCGTCGTCCACCATGCACGGCAGGATCTCCCTGACCAGGTCGGTGTTCAGACCCGCCGCGAGAAGGATCCGGATCCGGCGGACCGTCGCGGCGTGCTCGTCGGTGTAGACGCGGTATCCGGCGGGTGTCCGCCCGGGGATCAGCAGACCCTTCTCCTCGTAGTAGCGCAATGCGCGCGTGCTCACCCCGACGCGTTCCGCGAGCGCACCGATTCTCAAGCCTGGCCGCCTTCCGCGCTTGACCTTCACGTCAACGTGAAGCTCTAGCCTAACGGCACACGTGAGGCGATCACGCCTCCTGGAGGACGGGAGAACACCGAGATGGGCCACACGACCACCTCACCGCCGGTGACGGTGATCGGCCTGGGACCGATGGGGCGCGCGATCGCCGGCGCCTTCCTGGCCGCCGGTCACCCCACCACGGTATGGAATCGCACCGCGGACAAGGCCGGCGACCTTCTCACCCGGGGCGCCACGTGGGCCGACGGCCCGCAGGCCGCGCTCCAGGCGAGCGAGCTGACCGTCGTGTGCGTCGTCGACGCCGACGCCGTCGAAGCCGTCCTCGACCGCGCCCTCGCCGAATCGGACCACCGGAGACTTCCGGCCACCACCCTGGTGAACCTGACCTCCGAGGCGCCGCGGCGCACCCGGGAGCTCGCGCTCCGGGTGGACGGCCTCGGCATGGCCTACCTCGACGGCGCGATCATGACCCCGGCGGCGGTCATCGGCACCGAGACGACCCGCATCCTCTACAGCGGACCGGCCGCCCTCCTCGACCGCCACCGGCCGACCCTGGCGGCATTGGGCGGCGCGGCCGTCCACCTCGGCGCCGACCCTGGGAGGGCGGCGACCTTCGACGTCGCCCTGCTCAACCTGTTCTGGACCTCGATCACCGGATTGATGCACTCCTTCGCGCTCGCGGCACGCCAGGAGGTGCCGGCCACCGCGCTGGCTCCCCACGCCCAGCAGATGGCGCAACTGATGGCCGACCTCCTCCCCGCGCTCGCGGCCGAGATCGACGGCGGCAGCTTCTCCGGGGAGGGATCAGCGGCGTTGACCTCGGTCGCCGCGAGCCTGGAGCACATCGTCCACGCACTCGACGAGACCGAGGTCCCCTCGGCCGTCACCAGGGCCGCCAAGGAGGTCGTCGACGCCGCGGTGGCGGCCGGCCACGGAGGGGACGCCCCGGTCCGCCTCGCCGAGTTCCTCAGCCGCGGCGCCGCCGCGGGACAGCCGCCCGCCCGGTCCGGCGCCGCCTGAACCGTCCCCGTCCTGCGGCTGCCATAACACCGTGATAGGGGACAACTGACGCATCCCGTACGGGACGCTCCGAGCGTACGTTGACGGCGACCCACCTTGAGGACTCCACGGCCACCGGCGCCACCGCGACAGTGAACCGTGACCCTCGCGCAAGCCGACCACCCCGCCGCCCGAGGAGACCCGATCAACGTGTCCAGAATCCTCCGCACCGTCGCCGTCCTCTTAGGATTCACCTTCCTCGTCACCCTGTCGCCCGCCCCCGCCGCGTCCGCGCAGGAGGGCGCCGCCGCGGCCCGGGTGCTCAGGTACGACGCCAGCCGAGCCGCCGAGTTCCGCGGCGTCGTCGACCAGGCGGCGCGGCTGTGGAACTCCAACGTCTCCAACGTCAGGCTGGTGGCGGGCACCCCCGCCGACTTCGTGGTGTACGCCGACAACGGCTGGCCCCGGGCGCTGCCCACCAGCCTGGGCCGGGGCACCATCTGGATCGGCAGGGAGGCGACCGCCCAGGGGTACAACCACCTGCGCATCGCCACCCACGAGATCGGCCACATCCTCGGCCTGCCCGACCGGCGCACCGGCCGCTGCTCCGACCTGATGTCCGGCTCCAGCGCCCCGGTGAGCTGCGCCAACGCCACCCCGAGCGCGGCCGAGCGAGCCGAGGTGGACAGCAACTTCGCCGGCGCGACCCCGCTCGTCGAGTTCAACGAACTGCACGTCGACCGCGCGGCCGACCTGACCCCGGCCCCGTAGCCCCGGCCGTGACCGCGCGGCCGACCTGACCCCGGCCCCGTAGCCCCGGCCGTGACCGTGCGCCCGACCTGACTCCGGCCCCGTAGCCCCGGGCCCGTGACCGTGCAGCCGACCTGACTCCGGCCCCGTAGCCCCGGGTCCGTAGCCCCGGGCCCATCAGCGGCGGAGAGGAGCCCCTGGCCCTCTCCGCCGCTTCCCTCGTCTCGCGGCGGCTAGGGTGATCACACCCGGCAGCCAGGGAGTCCTGATCATGATCGAGGCCAGCGCTTTCGGAAGACCGGGATACGCCACCACCCGCGACGGCCGCAGGCTGCATTACGTCACGGCGGGCGACGGCGGCCCGCCGGTCGTGTTCGAGGCCGGGGGGAGCGGTTCCCGGACGATCTGGGGCCTGGTGCAGGGGGAGGTGGCGCGGAGCGCCGGGACGCTCTCCTATGACCGCGCGGGATTCGGCCGCAGCGAACCGGACGCCGCCCCCCGGACGCTGGAGCGGATCGCCGACGACCTGGAAGACCTGCTCGGCTCCGTCGGCGGCGGGCCCTTCGTCCTGGTCGGGCACAGTCTCGGCGGGCCGATCTGCCGCCTGCTCGCCTACCGCCGTCCCGAGCTCGTGGTCGGCCTGGTCCTCGTGGACCAGGCCGCCGAGGACTGTGACTTCTACTCCGGTAGGGCGCTCGCCGCGCTCGGCGCCGTGACCCACCTCCTCACCGTCCCCCTGGCCGGGCTCGGCATCATGGGAGCCCTGGCCGGACGCCGCCTGTACCGGCGGTTCCCGCCCGACATGGTCGCGGAGTCACGCGGCGAGGAGTTCACCACGGCGGCCCTGCGCGCCCACCGGGCCGAGGCGCGGCACCTGGCGGCGGGCTTCCGCGCGCTGCGGCAGGTGAGCGAGGGCAGGCCGCTGCCCGACGTCCCCGTCACGCTCATCTCCGCGGCCGCCGGCAAGAAGCGCTCCGGCGGCATGCAGGCCCAGATCGCCGCCAGTCACCAGCGGCTGGCCCGGTCGCATCCCCAGGGCAGGCATGTGTGGGCCGAGGGGAGCGGGCACATGGTGCCGGTGGAGGCGCCCGGGGTCATCGTGCGGGAGGTGCGCGCCCTTCTGAGCCCGTCCTGACCGTTCCGCGGCGGCCGGGCACGCGTCCGCGCGGCCAACTTTGCATGGTCATGCAGTGGTGTGTATATACTTCTACTCGTGTCCAAGGTCCTCACCTCCCTGCCTGTCGGCGAACGAGTCGGGATCGCCTTCTCCGGCGGCCTCGACACCTCCGTAGCGGTCGCGTGGATGCGCGAGAAGGGTGCAGTGCCGTGCACCTATACCGCTGATATCGGCCAGTACGACGAGCCCGACATCGCCTCGGTGCCCGGCCGTGCCACGGCGTACGGCGCGGAGGTCGGCCGGCTGGTCGACTGCCGGGCGGCCCTCGTGGAAGAAGGGCTTGCGGCCCTGGCCTGCGGTGCCTTCCACATCCGCTCCGGTGGCCGCACCTACTTCAACACCACCCCGCTCGGGCGGGCCGTCACCGGCACCCTGCTGGTGCGCGCGATGCTCGACGACGACGTGCAGATCTGGGGCGACGGCTCCACCTTCAAGGGCAACGACATCGAGCGGTTCTACCGCTACGGCCTGCTCGCCAACCCCTCCCTGCGGATCTACAAGCCGTGGCTGGACGCCGACTTCGTCAGCGAGCTCGGCGGGCGCAAGGAGATGTCCGAGTGGCTGCTCGCCCGTGACCTGCCCTACCGGGACAGCACCGAGAAGGCATACTCCACCGACGCCAACATCTGGGGCGCGACCCACGAGGCCAAGGCGCTGGAGCACCTCGACGAGGGCATCGAGATCGTCGATCCGATCATGGGCGTGCGGTTCTGGGACCCCGCCGTCGAGATAGCCGCCGAAGACGTCACGATCGGCTTCGAACAGGGCCGCCCGGTGACGATCAACGGCAAGGAGTTCGCCTCCGCCGTCGATCTCGTGCTGGAGGCCAACGCGGTCGGCGGCCGGCACGGCATGGGCATGTCCGACCAGATCGAGAATCGCGTGATCGAGGCCAAGAGCCGCGGCATCTACGAGGCGCCCGGTATGGCGCTGCTGCACGCGGCCTACGAGCGGCTGGTCAACGCGATCCACAACGAGGACACCCTCGCCAGCTACCACAACGAGGGCCGGCGGCTGGGCAGGCTGCTCTACGAAGGCCGCTGGCTGGACCCGCAGGCGCTGATGCTGCGCGAGTCGCTCCAGCGCTGGGTCGGCACCGCGGTCACCGGTGAGGTGACCCTGCGGCTGCGGCGCGGCGAGGACTACTCCATCCTGGACACGTCCGGACCGGCGTTCAGCTACCACCCGGACAAGCTCTCCATGGAGCGCACCGAGGACTCCGCCTTCGGCCCGGTGGACCGCATCGGCCAGCTGACCATGCGCAACCTCGACATCGCCGACTCCCGCTCCAAGCTTGAGCAGTATGCCCGGCTCGGCATGGTCGGCAGCCCGCACCCGACGCTGATCGGTGCCGCGCAGGCGGCCTCGACCGGGCTGATCGGTGCCATGCCCGAGGGCGGCGCCGAGGCGATCGCCTCCCGCGGCGAGGTCCCGGAGGACGACGAGCTGCTCGATCACGCCGCGATGGAGGCCGGCACCGACTGACCGGCACCGGCACCGACACCGGCATCGGCCCTCTGGGCCGAGCTGCCGATCCGCCGGTCAGGTGCCGGTCGCGGCTCTAAAGGCGCGGCCGGTGGGTGGAGAGCCGGGCCGCGAGGCCGTCGACGATGGTGCGCAGGCCGAACTCGAAGCTGTCCTCGTCCGGCAGGGCGGGGGCGGCGTCCACCGAGGGCGTGGTGCGCGCGCGCAGCCGGGGAAACCGCCGTGCGATCTCGGTGATGCGCGCCAGCGTGTCCCGCAGCCGCTGCTCCTCGTCGGCCCCGGTGCGGCGCAGCTGAGCCCGCCAGGCCGACTCGGCGGCCTCGCCCTGCGCGGCGCCGATCACGAACATCAGGACCGTCGCGGCGGCCTGGTCGGCCTCCGGGCCGGTGAAACCGGCGGCTTCGTAGACGGCCAGGCAGTGGTCGTCGTAGCGGGCCTTGCCGGAACCGTAGACGAGGTGCGTGCTCATGGCCGGCAGCAGCCAGTAGTGCCGGCTGATCATCGCGTGCGCGCCGTGGGCCAGCGCCGCCGTGGCCTCCCGCCACCCGACCTCGTCCGGGTCCGGCAGCTCGATCTCGCCCCAGACGTGGTCGGCGGCGAGCACCACGAGTTCGTCCTTGCTCTTCACGTGGTAGTACATCGCGGTGGCCGCCGCACCGAGCTGGGCGCCGAGCCGCCGCATGTTCAGCCCGGCCACGCCCTCGGCGTCCAGCACCTCGATGGCCGCCCGGACGATCTGTTCCCGGGTCAGCGTGTCGCGCGGCATGGCATCAACCTACCGGCGACCGCACGAACTTCGACGAGGCGGGACGGGTGTCATCGCTCCGGGTGCCCCGCCTGGCCGGCCTGCCGCCGGTAGGCCGTGGGGGAGAGACCGAACGCGGCGCTGAAGGTCCGGCTGAAGTGGGCCTCGTTGTGGAAGCCCCAGCGCCGGGCGATGGCGCGCACCGTGACCCGGCGCCTCGACGGGTCGGCCAGCTCGGCGCGGCACCTCTCCAGCCTGCGCCGCCGGATCCAGCCGGCGACGCCGACGTCCTGCGACTCGAAGAGCCGGTGCAGATGCCGGACCGAGATGCTGTGCGCCGCCGCGATCGTCGCCGGGCTCAGCCCGCCGTCGTCGAGGTGCCGCTCGATGAACGCCATCACCTGCATGAGCAGCACCTGCCGGGGGTCGCTCAGCGACGCGGTGGACTTCTCGCCGAGCGCCTTGGTCAGCGTGGCGGCGAGCAGGTCGAGCAGGATGTGGGAGACCCGCACCGCGTCCTCCGGCGCGTAACGCTCGCCCTCCTTGGTCAGCCGGTGCAGCACGTTGACGAGCAGGGCGCCGACGTCCTCCCGCCCGGAGAGCCGGACCGCCAGGAGCCGCCGGATCTCGGCCTCGCCGATCGGCAGGACGTCACGGGAGAAACCGAGCACCAGCCCGCCGCGCCCCTCGACGGGGTTGTCGGCGGTCTCCGGGGAGAAATCCGCGGTCGTCCAGGCGTTGAAGGTCCGGGAAGTGTCGTACAACACGAATTCCCCTGGGCGCATCGTGGCCTCCCGGTCCATCTGCCGTATGCCGGACGCGCCGCTGAGGGTGACGGTCATCTGGTAATAGCCGGGATCGGACTGGCGGATCCGGCGCGGGGTGCGCCGCGCTTCGAACGAATTGCAGCGCACCCGGCCGAGCTGCACCACGCCGAAATTCATCATCCGCATTTCGCCCCAGAAGTCGTCGGCGCGCTCGCTGGCCGCGTCGACCGAGATCACCGACTGCGACACGGCCTCCCACCAGTAGTCGAACCGGTCGGCGGGCGCCACTTCGTCCACTCGTACAACTGCGGTTGACCCCATATCCGCTCCCCAAGGAAAAGGAATTCGCCTGCCCGGTCACGCCCCCGCGGCGGGACCGCGTCACGGCCCGCGACCATAGGAAAAGCCTGCGAAAGCCGCCGCCGATCGTCGAACAGCTGTACGGGTACACGATAGGAGACCTGCGGTCGCACGGCCTATCCCTATTGCTTTCAGCGAACAAGCGCCCCTTCTGTGTCACATCGGAGTCACCTGTCCCGTCCTTGTTGCGGCAAGCGAGAGGGGAAGGCCACGATGTCTCATATTGTGATCGTCGGCGGGGGATTCGCGGGCGTGTGGAGTGCCGCCGCGGCGGCGCGGGTGCGCGGTGACGGGGCCGCGCTCCGGATCACCGTCGTCACGCCGGACGAGGATCTCGTGCTGCGGCCCAGGTTGCACCGGCTGGACCCGCAGGCGTCCCGGGTGCCGTTGAGGCGGGTCCTCGCGCCGGTCGGGGTCGAGCATCTGCGGGCGAAGGTCACCGAGATCGACCCGGAGCGGAGCCGGGTCGTCGCCGGCGGGCGCGCGGTCGGTTACGACCGGCTCGTGCTCGCCTCGGGCAGCCGCCTGGTCCGGCCCGGGCTGCCCGGCGCCGAGCGCCTTTTCGACGTCGACACCGCGGAGGGGACGGCCCGGCTGGCGGCCCGGCTGGCGGGGCTCGGCAGGTTCACCGCCGTGGTCGTCGGCGCGGGGTTCACCGGCCTGGAGGTGGCCACCGAGCTGGCCGGCCGTGGTGACGTGGTCCTGGTGGAACGCGCCGGTGTCGTCGGCCCGGAGCTGGGGCCCGAGCCGCGGCCCGCGATCGAGTCGGCGCTCGCCGAGCTGGGGGTGAAGGTGCGGCTCGGCGTCGGCCTGAGCGCGGTGGACGACCGGGAGGCGGTGCTCACCGACGGCGGCAGGGTGCCGGCCGACGTGGTCGTGTGGACGGCCGGGGTGCGGGCCAGCGCGCTCACGGCCCAGATCCCGGCCGCCCGGGACGAACTCGGCCGCCTGGAGGTGGACCGGCGGCTGCGCGTGAGCGGGAACGTCTTCGCCGCCGGAGACGTCGCCGCGGCCGAGGCCGACGCCGGCCGTCGCGTCCTCCAGTGCTGCCAGCACGCCATCCCGATGGGAAAGGTGGCCGGGCACAACGCCGCCGCCGACCTGCTCGGCCTGCCGCTGACGGACTTCGCCCCCGATCCGTACGTCACCTGCCTCGACCTCGGCGCGGCCGGCGCCGTCACCACCACCGGCTGGGACCGCCGGATCCGGCTGACCGGGGTGGAGGCGAAGGAGGTCAAGGACCGGATCCTGGGCCTCATTCACCCGCCGGTCGACGACGCGAAGCTGATCCTGGAGGCGGCCGGCACCCCGGGCACCGGCGTCCGCTGACCGGCTGCCGGTCCGGCGAGCGCGCCGCCCGCGCCGCGGGGCCGGGCGCACGGGCCGGCGGGTACGGCGGCCCGCGCGGGGCCGGGCACGCGCGGGACGGTGGCCCGCGCGGGGCCCGGCGTGCGGGACGGCGGTACGGTGGCGGAGTCCCATGCCCGCCGATGAGGAGGAGCGAAGTGTCCGTGCCGGAGAACAACCTGCCGCCGGAACTGCTGAACGGCGACCCGGACGGCTTCGCCTGGCAGGTCTGGCACGAGCGGACGCCCAGGCTGATCGAACGGCTCAAGGACGCCCACCCCGCAGGTCCCGGGAGCGCGGCGCTGGACGGCCTGCTGACGGAGATCTTCTCCGGGGTGATGGAGCCGCTCGGCCCGCACGCGCACGACCGGGACCTCTGGGCGTCCTGGGGGGCCGCCCACTTCGGCAAACCGTGGATGGACGCCCCGTTCCTGTGGTCGGAGTCCTACTTCTACCGGCGGATCCTCGACGCCGTCGGCTTCTTCGAGTCCGGTCCGGCCGCCGGCGCGGACCCGTTCGGGCACCTCAAGGCCGCCGAGCTGACGAGCGGGGAGATGGCCCGCGACCTGGCCGCGCTGGAGGAGCTGCGGCGGCTGCCCGCCGCCGAGAGCGGCCGGGCCAAGCTGCTCGCGGCGCTGTGGGGCAACCGGGCCGACCTCAGCTTCCGGCTCGGGCACGCGGCGAGCCTGGAGGAGCGGCTGGTGGCCGACGACGGCGACCCGCTGTGGGCCGCGTTCGGGCCGGCTGCCGACGTCGTCGTGGTCGCCGACAACGCCGGGCGCGAGCTGGTCGCCGACCTGGTCCTCATCGACCACCTCCTCGCGCACGACCTCGCCGCGTCGGTGACCCTGCACCTCAAGCCGCACCCCTACTACGTGTCCGACGCGACCGCGCACGACCTCGACGCCTGCCTGGACCGGCTGGCCGGAGCCGGCGGCGAGGCCCGGGAGGTCGCCCGGCGGCTCGGCCGGGCGGCGGACACGGGCGCGTTCACCCCGGAGGCCCACGACTTCTCCTGCTCGCCCTGGTCCTACCGGCGGCTGCCGGACGACCTCGCCGCCCGGTTCCGCGCCGCGTCGGTCACCGTCATGAAGGGCGACCTCAACTACCGGCGGCTCGTCGGCGACCGGGCCTGGCCGCCCGGCACGCCCTTCGCCGCGGCGACCGCCTACTTCCCCGGCACCGTCGCGGCGTTGCGCACCCTCAAGTCCGACGTCGTCGTGGGGATCGCCCCGGCGACGCTTGCCGCTCTCGACGCCGCATCCTCGTCCTGGCGGGTGGACGGCGGCCACGGGCTCCTCCAGTTCCGCCCGTGAGCGCCGCCCCGGTGGGCCGAGCCCGCCTCCCCGCCCGGCCGGGCGCGGAGGCGGGCTCGGGGAACAGGCCGCCGAACTGGCCGGCGAGCGCCGCGCCGAGCCGGTCGCGCAGCGCGGTCAGCCGTTCGATGCGCGCGTCGAGGTCGGCCAGCCGCCGGACGGTGACCTGGGCGACCGGGCAGCCGTCCAGCTCCTCCGGCAGAGGCCCGGCACCGGCGCCGTCCGGCGGGAACGTCAGGTCCAGGACGGGGACGAGGGCCTGGACGTCGCGCGGAACCGGTGCTGCCGATCACCCGGGTGGCCCCGCGGGGCCGGGCGATCTGCCCGGCCATGGTGCCGACCCCGCCCGCCGCCCCGGTGACGAACACCGTGTCGCCGGGCCGTACCTCGGCTCCCCGCACGATCCCGAACCAGGCGGTCGGCCCTGCGAGAGGTGGCATGGGCAGCCCGGCGTCGTTCTCCATCAGGGTGCGCATCACGGCGGTGACGCTCATGAGCGTGTTGCGCACGAGCACCTGGCCGGGGCCCGGCTCGGGGACCGGGACCCGCACGACCCGGAGATGGCCGGGGGTGAAGGCTCAGCGCAGGCGGGCGGTCAGGCGCACTTCCCGGTGGGTCGCGGGCACGGCGGCGGTCATGGCGGCTCCTCGGCAGACGGGACACCGCGCGGGGGATGCCCGCGCGGGTACGACCACGTCGACGTTAGAAGTTGCCGTTTACGTCAAGTTCAAGTCCCACACGGAGCCGCGGCCGGGTGACGGGAGACGGCGCGCCGCCGTGGCCGCTCGCTATGAGTACCAGGTGGGCTGGGGGAGCTCGTCGCGGAGCAGGTAGACGCCGACCTCGCGGCGCTTGTAGGCGACCGGGTCGTGCAGGGTGTGCGTGCGGATGTTGCGCCAGAAGCGGTCGAGCCCCTCCTTCGACGTGGTCGCCCTGGCGCCGGTCACCTCGAAGATGCGGCTGGTCACCTCCAGCGCCACGTCCGTCGCCCGTACCTTGGCGGCGGCCACCCGTACCTCGTGCTCGCCCCGCGCCCGCTCGGTGACCTCGCCGGGGTTCTCGTGGAACCACAGGCCCTCTTCGGCGATCCGGTCGGCGAGCGCCTCGGCCGCCCACAGCTTGGCGTTGAGGTCGCCGTAGGTGTCGATGACGTAGGGCTCGTCGACCGCCCGCTCGTGGCCTCCGTGCAGCCACGGGCGGGAGCGGTCGCGGGTGTACGCCAGGGCGGTCTCCAGCGCGCCGCGCGCGATCCCCAGGTAGAAGTTGACGAACACGAGCTGGATGACCGGCACGTTGAGCGTCGTGTACACCCTGGGCTGGAACTCCCTGCCCACGTACCCGAGCGCGTCCGACCACGGGGCCCGCACCCCGGAGAGCGTGACGCTGCCGCTCTCGGTGAGCCGCTGGCCGATGTTGTCCCAGTCGGAGTTGAAGGTCAGCCCGGGGGAGCCGGAGGGGACGATCGCGAAGACGTGTTTCTCCGTGCCCTCCAGCACGCCTTCCAGGACGGTGACGTCGGAGACCTTGCTGCCGGTGGAGAAGGACTTGTGGCCGTCGAAGGTGAGCGTGTCGCCCTCGTCGCGGACCACGATGTCGTCGTCGCGCGGGTTGACGGCCCCGCCGAAGAACCAGCCCTCGCGCGCCGCCTGGGCCTCGACGCGTTCCCACTGTTCCCGGGTGCCGACGAGACGGGCGGCCCAGTTCCACAGGTAGTGGTAGCCGAGGAGCTGGCCGATGGAGCCGTCCGCCTTGGCGATCTCGCGGACCACCCGGTAGGCGGTCGGCCAGTTCTGCCCGCCGCCGCCGTGCTCGGCGGGGCCGAGCAGGGTCACCAGGCCCGCGTCCTTCAGCAACCGCACCTCGGTGTGCGGGGTCCGCGCCTCGCGGTCGCGTTTCGCGGCGTCGATCGCGAGGACGGCCGCCGCCTCCGCGGCTCGCTCGATCCACTCGGCGGAGTTACCCGGGCTCTTCCTGTCGGCCCAGTCGTGCTGGATCTCGGTGGTCGTCACGGTTTTTCCTCCTGTCGAAAACCTCGCGCCCGGTGCTCGCGCCCGGTGTGGGTCCGGTGCTCGCGCCCGGTAGGGTCCGGTACGGGTCCGGCGGTCAGTGGGCGGCCGTGAGCAGGCCGGCCTCCAGCTCGCGGACGATGGGCAGCACGCGGGTGCCGAAGTACTCCACGTCCTCCAGGTAGTGCAGGAATCCGAGCAGCATCAGGTCCACGCCGTGCCTGCGGTACTCGACGATGCGCCGGGCGACCTGCTCGGGGGTGCCGACGAGGCCGGTGCGGAACCCGTCGTTGTACTGAACGAGGTCGGAGAAGTCGGAGTCCTGCCACATGCCCTTGCGGTCGGCGGCGGACTGCCCGGCCTGCCTGACTGCGGCGCCGAAGCCTTCGACGGCCTCCCGGTCCGCCTTGTCGATGATCTCCCGTAGCACGTCGTGCGCCTCGGCCTCGGTGTCGCGGGCGACGACGAAGCCGTTCAGGCCGAACCGGACCCTGCGCCGGTGCGCCGCGGCGACGGCGGACACCTCGGCGACCTGCTCGCGGACGCCGTCGAAGGAGTTGCCGTTCATGAAGTACCAGTCCGACACCCGTCCGGCCATCTGCCGCGCGGCGGTGGAGTTCCCGCCCTGGAAGATCTCCGGGTGCGGGCTCTGGACCGGCTTCGGCTTGAGTGTGAAGTCGCGGATCCGGTAGAAGTCGCCCGCGAGTTCGGCGCCGTCGGTGGTCCAGATCTCCTTGAGCGCCCGGATGAACTCCTCCGAGCGCCGGTAACGCTCGTCGTGTTCCAGCCACGGTTCGCCGAGGGCGGTGAACTCTCCCTTGAACCAGCCGCTGACCACGTTCACCGCGAACCGGCCGGCCGACAGGTGGTCGGCGGTCGCGCCGAGCTTGGCCAGCACGCCCGGATGCCACAGGCCGGGGTGGACGGCCGCGATGACCTTCAGCCTCTCCGTGGCGAGCAGCAGCGCGAGGCTGAAGCTGGTCGACTCGTGCTGTTTGTCGGCGCCGTAGCTCGCCATGTAGCGCACCTGGCTCAGCGCGTAGTCGAACCCGTTGTGCTCCGCGAGGACGGCCAGCCTGCGGTTGTAGTCGTAGCTCCAGTCGGTTCGCTGCTCGATGGTGCTGACGACGAGCCCGCCGCTGACGTTGGGCACCCAGTAGGCGAATTTCAGGGCGTCGGGTGGCCGATGTTCGGACATGGCGTCACTCCAGGGGTTCGGTCAGGTCTCGACCCGGCGCGCGGCCCGCACGGTGCGCGCACGTCATCAGGCAAACACGCTCCCTCACAGTTGTCAATATTCCCTACTGGTTTTTAGGGGAAATGCCGGGCGTCGACGCGCGCGGTTGGGGTACAGTCTCAACGTCCTGTCGTCTCCGATAGAGGTGGACGTTGTACGTCTGAGGTCCGCGACCACCACGCGGTACGGCATCCGCCGTACGCCCGTCACGCCGTAGCCGGCCTTCCGCCGCCCGTGACCCCGCGTGGATGCGACCTCAGTGCGTCACCCCTCGAAGGGCCGCACCTTCTCTCGCCGCGTGGTGCTCGCATACGAAGCCCGTTATCCGCCACGTATGCGACTGCGAGAATCACCATGACCAACCCCAGCACCCCCGGCGCCTCCCTGACCTGCTCCGGCGTGTCCTTCCACTGGCCGGACGGCACGGTCGTCTTCGACGGGCTCTCCCTCAGCGTCGGCCGGGGCCGTAGCGGCCTCGTCGGCGCCAACGGCACCGGCAAATCCACCCTCCTGCGGCTGCTGGCCGGACGGCTGCGGCCCTCCGGGGGATCGGTGACCGTCGGCGGCAGCCTCGCCTACCTGCCGCAGAACATCACCCTGGACACGGAACTGCGCGTCGACCAGGCCCTCGGCATCGCCGGACGGCGCGCCGCGCTGAGCGCCATCGAGGCCGGGGACGTGCGCGAGGAGCACTTCGAGACGGTCGGCGACGACTGGGACGTCGAAGAGCGGGCCCTCGCCACCCTGGGCTCGCTCGGGCTCGGCGGCGTCGGGCTGGACCGGACCGTGGGACAGCTGTCCGGCGGCGAGACCGTCCTGCTGCGCCTGGCCGCGCTGCTGCTGGAGCGTCCCGACGTCCTGCTGCTCGACGAGCCGACCAACAACCTCGACCTGTTCGCGCGCCGCCGGCTCTACGAAGCCGTCGACGCGTGGCGTTCCGGTGTGCTGGTCGTGGTCAGCCACGACCGCGACCTGCTGGAACGGGTGGACCGCATCGCCGAGCTGCGGTCGGGAACCGTCAGTTGGTACGGCGGCGGCTGGTCCGCCTACGAGGAGGCCGTCGCCACCCAGCAGGAAGCGGCCGAGCGCATGCTGCGGGCCGCCGACGCGGACGTGCGCCGCCAGCGGCGCGAACTGGAGGAGACCCAGATCAAGCTGGCCCGCCGCGAACGGCAGGGCAGGAAGCTGGAGGCCCAGGGAGGAATCCCGAAGATCCTCGCCGGTGCGCGCAAGCGGGCCGCGCAGGAGTCGGCGGGCAAACTCCGCGGACTCCAGGAGGACCGGCTCCACGAGGCGCGCGAGCGGCGCGAGGAGGCCGCGGACGCGATCCGCGACGACGCCGAGATCCGGATCAGCCTGCCGCACACCGCCGTGCCCGCGGGCCGCACCGTCCTCACCCTGCGCGAGCTGCGCCCCCGGTACGGCAGGCTGCGCGAGGGCGACCTGACCGTGCACGGCCCCGAACGCATCGCGCTGGTCGGGCGCAACGGGGCAGGAAAGACCACGCTGCTGCGGACCCTCACCGGAGAGCTCGCGCCGCTGTCCGGTGAGGCGCGGACGTTCGTGCCGCTGCGGTTCCTGCCGCAGCGGCTGGACGTGCTGGACGACGAGCTGAGCGTCGCCGAGAACGTCGCCAGGACGGCCCCCGGGGTCACCGACAACCACATCCGGGCCCAGCTCGCGCGGTTCCTGTTCCGGGGGGCGCGCGCCGCGCAGCCGGCGGGCACCCTGTCGGGCGGGGAACGCTTCCGGGCCGCCCTCGCCGCGACGATGCTCGCCGCACCGGCTCCGCAACTGCTGATGCTGGACGAGCCGACCAACAACCTCGACCTGGCCGGCGTCCGGCAACTGATCGGCGCGCTCGACTCCTACCGGGGCGCGCTCCTGATCGCCGGTCACGACCTGCCGTTCCTCGAATCGGCCGGCATCACCCGCTGGCTGCTCCTCGGGGAGGAGCTCAGGGAGACCACCGCGGACGAGGTCCGCGACCTGCTGGAGGCGTCAGGAGGATGAGGACGACTCGGTTCCGAAGCCGTCGATCGACCGGCGCTCCTCCAGGCTGAGGGTCTCCTGGAACACGGTGATGTGCAGCCCGGCGGGCGCGTCGAGCCGCGCGTTCAGGGACTGCCACGGCGTCAGGGTGGGCGGCGCGACCTCCTCGGCGCCGGCGGAGACCAGCCGGTCCGTGGTGGCCCTGGCGTCGTCCACCTCGAACGCGATCCGGATCTTCGGCGCGACCTGCCGGCCCACCTCCACCTCGTCGATGAACTCCTTCTGCGCCGGGTTCGCGATCTCCAGGGTGGCACGGCCCGCGTCCAGGATCACCACCCGGGCGTCCCCGTCGTTGGAGAACGCCGCCTGTTCGGGGAGCCCGAGCACGTCGCGGTAGAACGAGAGCGCCGCCTCGTAGTCCTCGGCCTCGACGACCAGGCGGAGCTGGCGGACGGGCGACGGGCTGCTGCCCTGGGTGGCGGTCATGGGAAGACTCCTGTCCTCGTGGCTCGAACTGTCGTCGAGGACAACCGCAGAAGGGGCCCGGTCGTTCCCGGGCGCGCCGCGGAGACGGCGGCCGGGCGCGGGAGGCGTGCCACCGGCGGCGACCGGCCTCGGATAGCCTTCCCGGCATGTTCGAAGGTCTCGATCATGTGCCGTGGGCCGGGCTCGGCTACGCCCATTCCGGCAAGGCCGACATGCCGTCCCTGTTCCGCGCCCTGCTGGTGGAGGAGGAGGCGTTCGACGCGGCCGACGAGTTGCTGAACGAGCTCTACCACCAGGGCGGGTTCGTGTGCTCGGCCGCGGTGGCCGCGATGCCGTACCTGCTGGAGGCCGCGGAGTCGCCCCTGGCCGGCTGCCGGTGCGAGGTCCTGGAGATCGTCGGCAGGCTGGCGCTGACGGCTCGCGAGGTCGGTCCGCGCGGGGTCGCCCACGGCTGGACGGAGGCGTGGACGGCGGCCGTGCCCCGGCTGCTGGCGCTGCTGGACGACGACGACCCCCGGGTGCGCCGCGCGGCGGCCCTGACGCTGGCGGAGGCGGTCGCCCAGGCAGACGAGGTCGTCGGCGCGCTGCGCGGCGGGTGGGCGGCACAGGACCGGGTCACCCGGCTGGACCTGGTGCTCGTGGCGGGCTCGCTGGCCGGCTCCCTGACCGCCGCGGTGCTCCCGGAGACCCTCGCCTGGCTGCGCGACCTCACCCGCGATCCGGACGAGCAGGTGCGGCTCGCGGCCACCCTGGCCCTGGCGGAGGCCCTGCCCGGCCGTCCCGTCGCGCTCGAACCGGTCGTCACGGCCCTTTCCGGGGACGTGACGGCCTGGTCCGGCAGCGAACACGCCTCGGGCACCCCGAGGGGGACGGTCTGGTGGGCGATCGACCGGCTGGGCGACGACGTGGACGCCAGGGAGGAGGTCTGCCTCACGCTGCTCGCGCATCCGGTCCCGGGCCATCGTCAGGGCGCCGTACGCGCCGCCGCCGACCTGCTCTCCGTCTCACGGCGCCCCCGCCGCCTCCTCCCCGCCCTGCGCGAGGCCACCGCCGACCCCGACCCGGAGACCCGCGTCTACGCCCTCCACCTCCTCGCCGCCCACACCCTCCACGGCGAGCCCGCGGGGATCCCGGCCGACGGGCGGGACGCCGATCTGTTCGCCGGGCGGCTGGACGACCGGGCCGAGGTGCGGGCGGCGCCGGTGGCCGCCGACGTGGCCGTGTGGGGGCTCGCGTGGTCCGGGGACGGGCGGGCTCTGCCGGGGCTCGCCGGATGGATAGGCGGGGAGCGGGCAGGCACGCCCCTGGTGTCGGCGCACGGCGGCAAGCACACGTATCCGACCTGGCTCCCGTCGCTTGCCGGCATCCTCGCGCCGTGCTCGGCGTGGGCCGGGGAACTGCTCCCTGTGATCCTGCCGCGCCTGCACCCCGGCGTGCGGCCGGACCTGGGCGGCGCGCTGCTGCGCACCCTCGAAGCCTGGGGGCCCGCCGCGGCTCCGGCGGCCTCCCGGGTCGCCGGACTGCTCGGCGGGGAGTTGCGGCATCAGGCGGCCGAGACGCTGGGGGCGATCGGCCCGGCCGCGGCGTCCGCCGGACCGGCGTTGCGTGACCTGCTGGAGGACCCGGGAGCGGGTCTCGCCCCATGGGCCCGGCGCAGGGCGGCCGTCGCGGTCCCGTGGGCCTGGTGGCGGGTGACCGGCGATCCCGAACCCGCGCTGCGGGCCTTCGGCCCCCGCCTCGGCGAGGAGCACGCGGTCAGCCGCCGCCTGGCGGATCTCGGCGCGCACGCGTCCCGGCATGTGCCGGTCCTCCGGCTGCTGGCGGGCGCGCTCGACCCGTGGACGGCCGTGGAGGCGGCGCACGCCCTCGTCCGGATCACCGGCGACGCCGCGGAAGGGACGCACGTCCTGATACGTCCGGTGCGGGATCTGCTGGACGGCACGGCGAGGCCCGTCGTGCGCACCTGCGTCCGCCACCTGGCCGGGATCGAGGACCTCCTGCCCGGACACCTCGTCACGATGGAGGAGGTGCTCGAGGACGACCGCCGCCACAGCTGGGACGGCGGCTGGGCCGCCATCCACGACGACCTGGAGATCAGAGCCACCCTCCGGGCGACCGTGGGCAGATCCCGTCCATAGCCCGCACGCTCTGGACAGGATGTGCGACCGGCGGCGGTTCCACTGACAGAGGATGTCAGTGGAACATCCCTATGGTTCTGGAATGTCCCGGTGCGCGACTCGTGCCGGCACCCACCACAGGAGACGCTCATGAACGACTTCGACTTTCTCGCCGGCACCTGGGACGTCGCCAACCGCTGGCGCACCGACTTCCTCGACGAGACCAGCGCCTGCAAGGAGTTCCCCGGGGTCAGCCGGGCCACCCGGCACTTCGGCGGCGGAGCGAGCTTCGACGAGATCGACTTCCCCACGAAGGGCTTCTCCGGGCTCACCCTGCGGCTGTTCGACGTCGAGCGCGAGGAGTGGTCGCTGTACTGGTCCAGCACCCGCACCGGCCTGCTGTACCCGCCGGTCGTCGGCCGCTTCCACGACGGCAGGGGCGAGTTCCACGGGGACGACACGCACGACGGCAAGGACATCCGGGCCCGCTTCGTCTGGTCCGACATCACGGCCGGCTCCGTCCGCTGGGAGCAGGCGTTCTCCGTGGACGGCGGCACCACCTGGGTGAGCAACTGGATCATGGAGTTCACCCGCCGCTAGGCGGGCCGCCGGACTCCTGCGCGGCCCTCGGGGTACGGCCGGGGGCGGGCGTTGGTGGCCGGCCCGCCGCGCAAGGTACCGGACCGGTCTCCCGCCGTGGGCGCCCGCGACCCACCACGCCGGCCATCGCCTGGAACGCGGTCTGAACTGGGGCGAGACCGCACCGGCGAACCGGGCTGGAGGGGCTAGCGATAGGGGTTGACGCTACCCTCCGGCGCGGTGGGCAACCGCCCGAACCTCCGCGCGTCGCCGGGATGGCTGATCATGGCCCAGGTTCCGTCCGGGAACTCGTAGTAGGTCGGATTCCCGTTCAGTCTTCGCCGGGCGTCGATCAGCCGCTCGTCGAGTTCGGTCTGTTTCGTACCGGGACTGTCGAGTCCGCTCCGGAAGTCGTCGATGTAGCCAGATCTCAGGCGATTCTCGGTCGCGGTCTTCTGCGCGTACCGGGCGAGCTGGTCGGCGCGGTAGAGGTCGCCGTCCACGTCCCTCAGTGGCCGCAGCTCGTCGAGGGCCCTCGCATGTCTCTCCATGTGGGCCCTCTGCGTGTCGGTCAGCAGCGGGTGGTCGCGCAGGCCGAACCTGCGGTAGAAATCGTCGAACCCGGTTTCCCGCGCCGCGTTGTCGGCGACCTTTCCGTAAACCCGGATGTCGCCTTCGACGGAGGCGAGGAGTCTCTCCCTCACGGGCAGGGCCTTTCTGCCCGCGTCGGCCAGGCGCACGGCCTCGCCGAAGTCCCGGGTCACGGCGGCCCTGGCGGGACTGTCCGCGGCGAGCTTGTCGGAGAGGCTCTGGAAGAGCTTCCCGAAACTCCGGGAGCCGGCGTCGAGGTAGCCCTTGATGCGGGCCAGCATGCCGCGGATGCGGAGCAGGTACGGGCGACCGGCGGGCGTCAGGAGGAACGCCTGCCCGGCGAGCGCCCCGATGCCGAGCGCCTCCCAGTTGCTCTTGACCCAGTTGTAGAAGTCCTTGAACGCGCCCACGACGGCACCGGCGATCGAAGTCACCGAGGCCATCGCGCCCGCCTGCTCGACGGGCTCGGCGGCGGTGTACGCGCGGGCGGCGTCGGCGGCCGGCCCGCGTTCGGCGTCGCCGTGCAGCAGGCGCCCGCCGTCCTGGATGAGCCGTTTGTAGTATCCGGCGCTGCCGTCCAGCGTGGTGACGTGCCGGTCCAGGGAGGGGGAGAGCCCCGGCATCGGCCTGGCGCCGACCAGCGCCAGGCCGGAGGCGGAAGACTGGTCGTCCATCAGCCCTCCGTCCCCGCCGGGACGCGGCCGACGGCGTACGTGACGGCCTGCTCGGCCTGCTCGTTGCCGCGGGCCATCAGCACCTGGCCGGCGCCGCTGAAGCCGAGCTGCCGCCCGACGTCCTCGGACCGTTCCAACAGCCGGGTCAGCAGCTCGGCGTAGGGGCGGCCGGCGTCCTCGTGGGGGATCGGCAGGTCGCCGCTCATCTGGTCGCGGATCGCGGAGGTGTGGGTCACGTGCTCGTCCGCCAGGCTCTGGTAGGCGCGCCCGGCGTTCTCGCGCCCCGCGCTGTCATGCCACAGTTCGACATCCGGCATGGTGTCGGCTCCCTGTCCGGCGCGGTGTTCCGAGGTGATCGGCCAGGACCTCTCGAACTACGCGTACCGCCCCTGGATCGTTCATACGGGTTAAATGATCATTTAACCGGAAGATAGCGAGCTATCGTTTGACTCGCAACCGCATCCCAGGGTTTCGGCCGGGCCGAAGATTTCCCGGACGCATCACCCGCATTGTCCCGTCACCTGAGCATGGCGATCATGCTTGCGTCTTGTTACCGTGTGATGGCTAAACGTGTGGTAGATCGGTTTCGGGTTGCTCGTGGCTGCGAGGTAACTTGAAGATCGGTGTGACGCTTCCGCTCGCGGAATATCCGCGCAGGCAACCCGGCTACGACGAGATCAGGGCCTTGGCGCTGCAGGCCGAGGCGGCGGGCTTCGATTCGCTCTGGGTCTTCGACCATCTGCTGTTCCGGGAGCCCGGGCAGCCGTCCGAGGGCATCTGGGAGTCCTGGACGACGCTCTCCGCGCTGGCCGAGGCCACCTCGCGGGCGGAGCTGGGGACGCTGGTCCTGTGCACGGCGTTCCGCAATCCCGCGGTGCTGGCGAAGATGGCGGTGACACTCGACGCCGTCAGCAACGGACGGCTGATCCTCGGCCTCGGCGCGGGCTGGCACCGGCCGGAGTTCGACGCCTTCGGCATCCCCTTCGACCGGCGGGTCTCGCGTTTCGAGGAGGCCCTGCGGGTGATCTCCACCCTGTTGCGCGAGGGCACGCTCGACTTCGAGGGCGAGCACCACACCGTCCGCGGCGGCGAACTGCGGCCCCGCGGCGTGCGCGCCGGCGGCCCGCCCATCCTGGTGGGCGGCTTCCGGCGCAGGATGCTCCGGCTCGCCGCAGAGCACGCCGACCTGTGGAACGGCTGCTGGTACGGCGAGCCGTCCAGCCTGGGCGACACCCTGGACCGGGTCGCGCGGGCGTGCGCCGAGGCCGGCCGCGACCCCGCCTCACTGGGCGTCACCCTCGGCGTCAACGTCGTCCCCGGCGCTCCCGGCACGCGGCCTCCCGGCCCCGCGCTGTCCGGATCCCCGGCGGAGATCGCGAAAGGCTTCGCCGGCTACCTGGCGCTCGGCGTCGGCCACCTCGTCTGCAATCTCAACCCGCACCACGCGCAGGCCCAGCGGGACCTGGCCGAGGCGCTGAGCCTCTACCGCGCCGAGTACGAACCGATCAGGGAGAGAGGCGTCTGATGGCATGGAGGATCGACGAGTCCCGGGTGATGCCCTTCCTCACGGCGGGCGAGCGGCGGGACGTGACCCGGGCCCTGTGGCGGCTCCCTCTCGGCGCCCGGCGGCTTGAGGAGCCCGCGGTCGCGCCGTCGGACGAGAAGCCGTCCGCGGACGGCAAGTTCAAGGACTTCAAAGACAGCAAGGACAGCAAGGACAGCAAAGATTACAAGGACAGCAAGGACAGTAAGGACAATAAAGACAGTAAGGACAACAAAGACCTCAAGGATTACAAAGACTACAAGGACTCAAAAGACTATAAGGACTCCAAAGACCTGAAGGATTACAAGGACAGCAAGGATAGTAAGGACAGCAAGGACTGGAAAGACGGCAAGGACAGCTCCGACTGGCCCGCCGTACCGCTGCGCGCCATCCCCGGCGCCGACCGCCCGGCCACGCCGGAGCCGATGTGGCCCACACCGGAGTCCACGCGGCCCACGCCGGAGTCCATGCGGCTCGCGCCGGAGTCCATGGGGCTCGCGCCGGAAGAGGCCGGCGACATCCTGAACGTCCTGCGCGCCTCCCGGGCGAGCCGGTTCCTGCGGGAGCGCGGCCTTGTCATCTGAACCGGGCGTCTCCGCCCCCGGCCCGGTCGCCGAGGCGGGCGCCGCCGACCTGCTCATCGTCGCCGACCCCGCCGACGAGGTCGCGGCGGAGGTGGCCGGGTACGTCGGGGAGCACGGGCGGACCGCGCTGGTCGTGGACGTCTTCGACGCGGCCCAGCTCTTCACCGTCTCGGTGCGCGACGGCGTCGCCGAGGTCGAACCGGACCGGCCGCTCCTCCTCCGGCTGCCCTCGCCGCCCAGCCCGCGGATCAGCTTCGACGCGGAGTTCCAGTACAACGAGTGCCTGGCCCAGCTGTGGGCCGCCGCCGCCCTGATGACCTCACCGGTGGTCAACCGCCCGTCGGCCTACCCGGCGGGCGGGCGCACGTCGCCGTCGGCCGCGCTCACCGAACTGCGCGCGGACGAGGAGCAGGGCGGGGTGGAGGTCTTCACTTCGAAGTATCCCGTGCCGGGCACGCCCGAGGGCGAGCGGCTCTGGGTGGAGGACCTCGGCACGCTGCGCACCTCGCCGTGGCCGGAACGTCCCGCCGGGGCCGGCCCGTACCGGGCGCGCTGGTCCGACGCCGACCCCGCCTTCGAGATGGTCGTCGTGCTGAGCGGGCGGGCCTGGCGGTGCACCACCGCCGACCTCGGCCATCTCGGCCTCGAAGAACGCAGCGTGGCCGTCGCGGCGGCGCTGGACCTGGACCTCGCGGCGATCGTGTGGCGGGTGACCGAGGACGCCGGCCGGGCCCGGCTGGTGAACGTCGAACCGTTTCCCGGCCTGGAGCAGCTCCGCATGGTCTGGCTCGGCTTCGGTCCCCGGCTGCTGGAGGTACTGTTCCCATGATCTACGCGCTCGGGCTCGCCTCCGACGGCACCATCGCGCACTTCACCGCCGAGGCGGCCAGGCGATCCGTCCCGGTCACCCTGATCGACCTGCACGACGTGCTGTCCGGCGGCGACTGGCGGCTGGCCGTGCCCGACGACGGCCAGAGCTGGCTCGCGACCGCCGGCCAGCGCTACGACCTCGACGCCGATGCCGCCTACTACTGCCGCCTCATCGACCTGTCGTCGCTGGAGCCCGACCCCGGGCACGCCCTGCGCTGGCAGAGCCTCGTCGTCGCCCTGTCCGCGTGGCTGGACCACGTGCCCGGCACCGTGGTGAACCGGCCCGGCGCCGGATCCGACAACGGCTCCAAGCCGCTGCACGAGATGAACCTGCACAGCCTCGGCTTCGACGTGCCCGAGAGCGTGACCAGCTCCGACCGGGACCGGCTGCGCGCCTTCGCCGCGGCGGGCCCCACCATCGTCAAGGCGCTGTCCGGCGTCCGGGCCGACAGCAGGCTCGTCGGCCCGGCGGACTTCGACGACTTCGTCCCCGCGCAGGGCCCGGTGCACCTCCAGCGCTACGTGCGGGGCAGCGACATCCGGGCGCACGTCTGCGGGCCGGACGTGTACGCCGAGGAGATCGTCTCCGCGGCGGTGGACTACCGCACCGCCCCGGCCGGCCAGGCCCGGTACGAGCCGTGCGACCTGCCCGCGGAGCTCGCCGACCGGCTGGTGGACCGCACCCGCCGGCTCGGCCTGGCCTTCGCCGGCTGGGACCTGAAGGTGGACGCCGACCGGCGGCACTGGTGCCTGGAGGTCAACCCGATGCCGGGATACGACTGGTACGACCGCAGGCTGGACGGCGCGGTGAGCGCCGCGCTGCTCGGCCTGCTCACCGGGGAGGCGGCGTGATCGAGCAACTGCCCGTGCTGGACGCCGAAGGCATCGCCGAGATCCGCGACCAGGTGTACGGCCTGCGCGAGCACTGGATCCCCCGCGGCCCCGAGCCCGCCTCCTTCTTCACCCTGGGCACCCCCAGCTACCTCGACGTGGCCGAGCATCCGGAGACCGACCTGTACCGGGACCGCGGGATCGCCGCCAGGGAACTGCTGCGGGAACGGTTCGCCGGGCTGTACGCGCTCGTCGGCGGCACGCTGGAGAAACACCTGGGGGCGCCGGTCGAGTACCCGGGGCATCTCGCGCTGCCGGGCTTCCACATCTGGCTCGACGCCGCGATCTTCGTCAAACCCAGGGCGCCGGTGCACTTCGACCTCCAGTACCAGGCGTTCGACTGGCCGCCCGGCACCGACACCGACCGGCTGCTGTCCTTCACCCTTCCGCTGCGCCTCCCCGCCGCGGGCGGCGGCCTCAACCTGTGGAACGCCACCTACGAGGACTTCCAGCGGGCCATGTCGCGCGGCTGGATCGAGGGCGCGGCCGACCTGCAACGCTTCCACCCCCTGCACTACGTGCCGTACACGCCGGGGCACCTGTTCCTGCACTCCGGGCACATCCTGCACCAGGTCGCCCCGAGCAGCCGGGTCGAGCCCGGCGACGAACGTCTCACCCTGCAGGGTCACGGCGTCTGGTGCGACGACCGCTGGCTCCTGTACTGGTGAGCGTGCTCGGCGCCGATGAGGTGGAAAGCTTCATCGGGCGCGGATACTGCGTGCTGGAAGGCGCCTTCGACGCCGCCGCCGCGCGGGCCGCCCGCGAGGCCGTGTGGCGGCGGATGGCGGAGAAGGCGGGCATCCGGCGCGACGACCCGGCCACCTGGCCGCCGGCGTACGACATCGAGGAGCGGCTGGCGGTGCCCGAGGTGACCGGCTGCTTCACCGACCGGCTCGTCGCGGCGATCACCGAGCTGGTCGGGCCGGGACGCTGGCGGGGCGAGCGGACGTGGGGCTTCTGGCCGGTGAACTTCTCCTTCGGCGCGGACCGGCCGCACGGGGCGGTGCCCGCCGAGGGGTGGCACGTCGACGGCAACTGGTTCCGGCACACGGTCGACTCGCCCCGGCAGGGCCTGCTGCTCATCGGCCTGTTCTCCGACGTCGCACCCAACGGGGGCGGGACGACGGTCGCCGAGGGCTCCCACCGGCGTACCGCCCGGGTGCTCGCCCGCCACCCGGAGGGCATGACGCATCTGGAACTGTTCGACGCGGTGCTGTCCGAGCCGATCGGGAACTTCACCGAGCTGACCGGTTCCGCCGGGGACGTCGTGCTGGCCCATCCCTTCCTGTTCCACACCCGGGGGTTCAAGCACACGGGCCCGCCCCGGTTCATCAGCAACACCGAGGCGGGCCTGCTGGAACCGCTGCGCCTGGACCGGACGGACGGTTCGGCGTCGGTGCTGGAACGCTCGATCCGGGCGGCGCTCGACGGCCCGCCCCCGTCCTTCCGGCATCCGATGCGCTGCCGCTTCTGAACGCGCCGCCCACCCGCCCGGGCGGAGGACCCCCGGCAGGCCCTACAGTCAGTCGTCGACATCGCCTCGACCGGAAGGTGGCGGAGACATGGCGGACCGACGGGTCACCCCCGCCCGAGAAGGGCGCGCCGCCGCGCAGGGCGGACGCGTGCCACTCCGCCACGGCGCCGCCCGCCCGGCGGCCCCCGCGCGAGGCGGCCTGGCGCTGCTCGCGTACGGCGCCGCCCTCCTCACGCTGCTGACGGCCTGCTCCGGCGCCCCCGCGACCACGTCGCCCCCGGCCACCGCTCCCGCATCGGATCCCGCTGCCACATCGGATCCCGCCTCCGCGCCGGATCCCGCTTCCGACGGGAGCATCGCGGGCGGTGCGCAGGAGGGCGGGTCCACCCGGTCCAGCGGCTACACGGGCTCCAAGGGGTCCGGCGCGCGGCCGGCCCCGACCGCCACGGTGACCCCGGCCGGCCGCCGCTGCCACACCCCCGAGCTGGCGTTGTCGATCGGCCCGAACGATCCGGGAGCAGGCCAGCGGAACTACCCGATCGTCCTGACCAACACCTCCAGCCGTACCTGCACCGTCTACGGCTACCCGGGCACCGGCTTCGTCGACGCCGCGGGCCGGTCGCTGACCCCCGATCCGGAACGCGTACCCGGCCGGCCGCGTACCGTGACCCTCGAACCGGGCGACACCGCCTGGGCGGGCCTGAGCTTCACCAACCCGGACATCTCCGAAGCCCGAGCCGTCACCCCCGAGACGCTCCTCGTCACGCCCCCCGACGAGACCACCCAGCTCACGACCCCCTGGACGGGCGGCCAGGTCCCCGCCGTCCGCTCCTCCCGCATCCGCCTCACCCCCTTCCAGCCCGGCGAAGGCCCCTGAGGCTCCGCCCGCAGCACGGTCCGCCGTTCCCGGACCACCCGGATCGGGCCGGGAGAGGAGGTGCCGTGGCCGCCCGGCCGCGGCACGCGCGGCATCGCAACCGGGCGGGGTACGTGGCGCCCGAGGCGGGCGCGGCCGTGTCCCCCTCGAACCGGCCGCCGGATCCGATGATCCCCGCGTGGCTCCGGGGGCTTCTGCGAGTCGGAGCAGGTGAGCGCGGTTACACTCGGACACCTCTGCCGACCGACCCGCTAGGCGACTGATGTCCGCACTGGAAACCATGCGCAGTGTCTGGTCCCCCGGCGACCAGGCGTTCTCTTCGGCGACGGGCGAGGGGCAGGCTCCTCGATCCGGCATGATCACCCTGCGTTCGCCCGGGGTGGCCCGGCACCGGCTCAGGCTCACCCTGCTCGTGCTGGCCGCCATCGCCATCGGGCCGCTCAACCTCACGCTGGGCGGGTTCTGGGCGCCGCCGATCCTGCTCGCCCCGGTGCTGCTCGCCGGCGGTCTCTATCTGCGGCCCGCCGCGCTGAGCGTCGTCATCACCGCCTCGGCGGTCTCCGCGTTGTGCTCCCTGGCCGAGTCGGTGCACCCGGTTCAGCTTCTCGTCGCGGCGATCGTCGCTTTCCTGGCCGTCAGGCTGTCCCAGACGCGCAGCGGCGTCGGCATACACGGCCTGCGCGGCACGCACGCCCTGATCGAGCTGCGGGCCCGGCTGCGGAAGCTGTCCCAGTTGCCTTCGCTGCCGCGCGGCTGGCATCGCATCGCGGCCAGCCGCCCGGCCGGCGGGGCGTCCTTCGGCGGTGACTTCGTGGCCTCGGTGCTCGACGGGACCAGGCTGAAGGTCGCCCTGGTCGACGTGTCAGGCAAGGGGGACGAGGCCGCGTCGGAGGCGCTCATGCTGGCCGGCACGATCGGCGGGCTGCTCGGCGAGCTGCCCACCGGCGAGTTCCTGGCCACGTGCAACAGCGTCCTGGTGCGCGACGGGGACGAGCGGCTTGTCACGGCCGTCCTGCTGGACCTGGACCTGGACACCGGCAACTACGTCATCACCAGCGCCGGTCATCCGCCGCCCGCGGTGTACCGGGCCGGGAGCATGTCCTGGGTGCCGATCGAGACCAGCGGCATCGCGCTGGGCGTCACCAGGGACGCGCAGTGGACCAGCGCGCAGGGCGCCCTGGGCAAGGGCGACGCGCTGATGCTGGTGACCGACGGCCTGCTCGGGCGCTCCGACCCCGACCTCGGCATGGACCGCCTGCTGGGCACGGCGGCCGAGATGCTGCTGAAGCAGGGCACCTTCGAGGAGGCCCCGGCCATGGTGAAGAAGCTGGCGCACACCGACGACGACAGCGCCCTGGTCCTGATCTGGCGGACCTGACCGGCGCCGGGGGATACAAGCGGAAAGCGGGCTGAAAGCCTGATTCAAGCCGGCACGCTTTCAATCATGTGTGTAGCGAGTTCCAGACCTGTTCAGGTTTTCCGGTGAGTAATGCCGGCATACGCACATGACTCCGCCAGGCCCGGATCACCCTTTTTGGCAGGGAACGGCAGGCGGAATACCATTCGGGAGAAAATCGTGAAGGCACAAGAGCACCTGAAAGGCGTCGCCGACCCCGATTTCCTGGCCCTCGGGCTCGGCGGGACGAACATGATGTCCATGCTGTGGACGGTGGCGACCGGTCACCGGGCGGTCGGCGTGGAGATGCGCGGCGACCCGTTCCTCGGGGTGCACTGGAACATCCGGGTCGACCTGTACCACCAACTGGGCCTGATCGACCGGATGATGTGGGAGCGGTACGGGCCGGAGGGGGTGCCCGCGCGCGACGACGGGAGCCCCTTACGCCTGGCGGACTGCTTCTACGGCGTCGGCACGGTCTCCGGTGACGTCATCGCGGACACCATCATCGACGGGTACGACCGGGACCAGCACATCGTCGGGACCATCCAGCACGTCGAGTTCATCGACGACCGGTGGCGGAACGGCCTGCCCGAGCGCGTCATCACGGTGCTCGACCCGCCCCGCCCGCCGGACCACCCGGACGCCGGGGAGATCCGTTCCGACATGGCCGAGGTGCTCGACGGCCCGTCCACGTTCCAGGCCGAGGCGTCCTCCGTGCTGCTGCTCCTGCGGCGGTACCTGGAGCGGATCGAGCGGATGGACCTGGAGAGCGGGCGCGAGCCGCGGGTCCGGCTCTTCACCCGGCACCGGGTGGTCACGACGGAGGGGGACGGGTTCGTCCACCTTCCCGACGGCCGCAGGCGGATCCGCATCGAGGCGCTCCAGGAACTGGACTTCAAGGGGCGGTTCGTCCGGGTACGGGCTCCTGGCAGCGAGGTCATCGACATCGGCGTGCCCGAGCTCTTCATGATCGCCCAGGGGTTCGACAGCGGCGACGCGAAGCGGCTCGGATTCGAGCAGCGGGACGTGGCGATCGACCACGGGGACGGCCGCGGGCCGGTGGTGGCCCAGGCGGACTACCTGGCGGGCCTGCTCGAAGTGCTGGTCGACGGGCGGCTGCGGCGGCGCATCTCCTCGGAGTTCGACGAGGACGGGAAGGAGTACTGGGTCCGGCAGATCGCCGTCGGGCACGAGAACGACCCCGAGGTGGGCTGGGTGCTGGTCCAGATCCCCGACTTCAAGAGCCTCGACCCGATCGAGGCGGGACTCGTGCCCGAGGGCACCGACCCGGAGTCCGCCGAGTTCTTCGCCGCCTACCAGCACCTGGTGTACGACTTCTACCTCGAACAGTGCGCGGACGTGCTCGAACTGCCCAAGGAGAGCCTGGAGAAGGTCCAGATGCTCTACGGGCCCAAGCTGTTCAGCCTGGTCGAGCGGGTGGGCGACGACGCGCTCGTCGCGGCCAACGGCGTCGTCGCCGGTGACTCCTTCGGCAACGGGCACTTCCTGACCAGCGGCGGCGCCATGACGGGCATGATCGGGCACAGCGCCCGGGTGCTCGGCTACTGGCGGGCGCGCGAGTCGGGAACCACCCCCGCCGAGGCGATCCGCGAGCTGGCCGAGGCCATCAAGGAGGACACCGCCGCCTGGCTGCGCGTCAGCAGCCAGGAGTTCAGCCAGGCGGTCCCGATCAACTTCGGCGCGCGGCGCATCCGGGAGATCACCGCGGCGAGCGGCATCGACACCGCCGCGCGGGCGCACGCCGTCGACGCCACCCGGCGCAGGCGTCACTCGCTGCTGCCCCTCGACCCCTCCGACTGGCGGCGCCTGTTCATCCGCAACGGGCAGGTGCTGTCGGCTCCGCTCCCCGGCCTGCGTCCCACGCATCCGGCCGCGTCCCGGCCGGTCACCCGCAGGCGCCCGGTCCGGCCGTGACCACCTGCACGCACCCGCCTGCCGGAAACCGTCCGCGAGCCGCCCGAGCCGTCCGAGCCGTCCACGGGCCGCCGGTGCGCCCCCCGTCCGCAAGCTCCGACGCTCAGGGCTTGCGGGCGACGCCTCCCCAGCAGGCGACGTCGGCGGGGGCGCCCCACGGGTTGGGGTCCGGCCGCCATCTCGTGACGGGCACGACGCCGGGGTCCAGCAGTTCCAGGCCCTCGAAGTAGCCCGCGATGGCCTGCGGGCTGCGGGGGATGTAGGGGACCGCGCCGCTCTTCGCGTGACCGTGCATGGCCGTGACGTACGCCGGGTCGGTGTCGGTGCCGTCGTAGAGGGCCAGGTAACTGCCGGAGGGCAGCGCCGCGGTCAGCCGCCGGACGATCGACCGAGTCTCGTCGTAGTCGCCGACCAGGCCCAGGATGCCCATCAGCATGAGCGCGGTGGGACGGGAGAAGTCCAGCGTCTTCGCGGCCTCCCGCAGGATGAGGGCGGGGTCGCGCACGTCCGCCTGGATGTAGTCGGTGGCGCCCTCGGGAGTGCTGGTGAGCAGCGCCTCGGCGTGCACCAGCACCAGGGGGTCGTTGTCCACGTAGACGATCCGCGACGTGGGCGCCATCCCCTGGGCGACCTCGTGCGTGTTGTTCACCGTGGGCAGGCCGGTGCCGATGTCGAGGAACTGGCGGATGCCGGCGTCCTGGGCCAGGAAACGTACGGCACGGGTGAGCATGTGCCGGGAGTGCCGGGCGATGTCCACCATGCCGGGGAACACCTGGAGGACCCTGCCGCCCGCCTCCCGGTCCACCGGGTAGTTGTCCTTGCCGCCCAGCAGCCAGTTCCAGATCCGGGCCGAGTGCGGCACGGTCGAATCGATGTCCACTACCGCGCGCCCCGCGCCGCCGGGCCCGGACACCGGAGTCGAGGGGGATAGGTCGTCGGCCACGAAGGCTCCTCTCAAGTCGGCTCTGCTGGGAGGGTACGCCTGTTCCGGCCAAAGGGTGATCTTCGGCCGCTCGGGTGGCCGTGGTCCCCGGGGCAGGGGTCCGGAAGTGATTGCGTGGGAGACGATCGCCACGTTCTGCGGCACGACGACTGCGCCCCGGACCTGTTCCGGCGCCCTCGCCCGCGCTTTCCGTCGGAGACGGTCACCGCAGGGCCTGTCCCGCCACGACGCGCACGTGAGCTGGTGGATGTCCAGGCGGCTGCCCGTCCGCGACCACGAGGCCCACTGGGCCGAGCAGGAGTGCTGGATCAAGCCCATGCGGGTCGCCGTCGCGGCCACGCTCGCCAGCGCGGCGACGGTAGGTGGCGCGGCCACGCTCGTTGGCGGTCTGTGACGCGGTGGCGGTCGGCGGCGCGGCCTCGGCGGGGCGCGGCCAAGTTCGGCGGCCTGCGCGCGGGCACGTCGGCACGCGGCGTCGGCACGCGGCGTCGAAGTTGACGGTGACCTCGCATGTGGCGGGCGCATGGTCTGGGGTGGTGAGACGGTGGCGGGCGCACGGCCTGGGATGGTGAGACGGTGGCGGACGCAGGGCCGGGGGTGGTGAGACGGTGGGATGCTGGGCTTGTCCGGAGTTCTGGGGAAGGGAGCGTGGGTGTGCGGTTCACCCGTGCCGAGTTGGAGGCGTTTCGCGGGGGCACGTTGCCCGATCTGCTGGGGCCGGGGGTTCGGCTGCTCTTCGTCGGCATCAACCCCGGGCTCTGGACGGTCGCCGCGCAGGCCCACTTCGGCCGGCGGGGCAACCGCTTCTACCCTGCGCTGTTCCGGGCCGGGATCGTGGACCGGCCGATCGACGCGTCGGCGGGCTTCGCGGCCGACGACGTCGCGCACCTGAAGGCGCAGGGGATCGGCATCACCAACCTGGTCGCCCGGGCGACCGCGCGGGCCGACGAGCTCGGCGCCGAGGAACTGGCCGCGGGAGGCCGCGCTCTGGCCGGGCGGATCCCGCTCATCGGCCCGGAGGTGGTGGCGATCCTGGGCATCACCGCCTACCGCACCGCGTTCGCCCGCCCGGGAGCCGTCGTCGGACGGCAGCCCGAAGACCTGGGCGGCGCCCGGCTCTGGGTCGTCCCCAACCCCAGCGGCCTGAACGCCCACGCCACCCTCGACACCCTCGCCGCCACCTACCGGGAGGTCGCGGTCGCCGCCGGAGTCCCGGTCTTCGACGCGCCCCCGCCGGGCACGCCGACGGAACTCGGGCGGGTGTGACGCCGCAGGCCACGCCGACGAAGGCCGGGCGGGTGTGATGCAGGCGGGCGGAGCCTGGGCGGGGGTGGTGCCGCCGGGGCTCCGCGGGGTCGTGCGGCTTGCCTATCCGTAGGTGGGGTGTTGCGGCCAGCCGGGCGGGGAGTCCTCCCACTCCTCCTGCCTGCCGTACGCGGTCAGGTCGAGGATGCTGTGGGTGAACACGAGCCGGTCCACGCCGCGCGAGGTGGTGCTGTAAGTCCGGTAGACGTCGTCGCCGTCGCGCAGGAACGCGCTGAGCATGAAGCCGCGCCCGGCGCCGCAGTCGTCCGCGAACGACGTGCCGTGCGACGACACGAACGGCAGCGTCCACCCCTTCTCCGCCTTGTACGCCTCGATCTGGGCGAGCGGCATGTTCGACACCGTCACCCAGGTGACCCCCTGCTTGGCCAGGCCGGCCAGGCCGGTCGCCGGGACGTTGGCGGTGAACTTGGTGCAACCCGGGCAGTAGCGGCCGGGCCCGAGGTCCATGAACTGGTAGACGACCAGCTGGTCACGGCCCTCGAACAGGTCGAGCAGGGTCCTGGGCCCGGTCGGGGTGTCGAACGCGTAACCGCCGGCGAACCTGACCATCGGGAGGCGTCGCCGCCGCGCGGCGAGCGCGTCCAGGGCGCGGGTGGCTTCCTTCTCCGCTTTGAGTAGCTCGTCGCGGGCGTGCTGCCACTCCGCGGCCGAGACGATCTCCGGTTTCTCCATCGTTCGATTGTGCCTTCGGGGTCCGACAAAACCCCGGATCGGCGACCGTGAGGGGGGTACCGTCACTCCTCGACGTGGATGGCCAGCGCCGGGCACACGGCCGCGGCCTGGCGGACGTCGGCGGCCAGCCCGGCGGGCGGGCTGGGGTCGAGCAGCACCACGACGCCGTCCTCGTCGCGCTGGTCGAAGACGTCCATGGCGGCCGTCACGCACTGACCGGAGGCGACGCACCTGTCCTGGTCGATGGTTATCTTCATCTGGTCCTCTTGGTGACTGATAGGGGAGATCACCAGGTCACGGGGAGCTCGTAGACCCCGTAGACCTGCCCGTCGTGCTTGAACGGGATCTGGTCGAGTTCGGCCGCCAGGCGCAGCGTGGGGATGCGCCGGTAGAGCGTGCTGTAGACGACCTGGAGCTCCATCCGGGCGAGCGGCTGGCCGAGGCACTGGTGCACTCCGAAGCCGAAGGCCACGTGGAGGCGGGCGTCGCGCCGGATGTCCAGCTCGTCAGGGTCGGGGAAGGCCGTGGCGTCGCGGTTGGCGATGTCGTTGGGCATGATCAGCCCGTCGCCGGCGCGGATGACCTGGCCGGCGATCTCGATGTCCTCCAGCGCGACGCGGCGGCGTCCGCTGTGGGTGATGTTCAGGTAGCGCAGCAACTCCTCCACCGCCCCGGCGACCAGCTTCGGGTCGTCGCCGTCGCGCAGCAGGGCGAGCTGGTGCGGGTGCTGGAGCAGGGCGAGGGTACCGAGGGCGATCATGTTCGCGGTGGTCTCGTGCCCGGCGACGAGCAGCAGGACGCCCATCTGGGCGGCTTCCCGCCGGGACAGCTCGCCGGCCTTGACCCGGTAGGCCAGCCGGGACAGCAGGTCGTCGCCCGGCTCGGCGAGTTTGCGCGCCACCAGCGCGTCGAGGTACTCGTTCAACCGGCCGACGGACGCGGTCCGCTCCTCCAGCGTCGAACTGCGCCTGATGAGGATCTTGCTGTTGTCCTGGAAGAAACCGTGGTCGGCGTACGGCACGCCGAGCAGCTCGCAGATCACCAGCGAGGGCACCGGCAGGGCGAACGCCTCGACCAGGTCGACGGGCCTGGGCCCGGCCAGCAGGTCGTCGATGAGATCGTCCGTGATCTTCTGCACGGCCGGGCGCATCGCCTCCACCCGCTTCACGGCGAACGGCGCCGTCACCATCCGGCGCAGCCGGGCGTGCTCGGGGTCGTCCATCATGATGAAACTCAGGCCGCCGCCGCCTCTGTACGGGGTCTGGCCCGGGTAGCCGGGGCGGGAGATGTCGGCGCTGACCCTCGGGTCGGCCAGCAGGGCCCGCTGCTCGGCGTGCCGGGTGACCAGCCACGGCGTGCTGCCGTCCCACAGCCTGACCTTCGCGAGCGGGCCGGGTCCCTGCAGGGCGCGCAGCGCCGGCGGCGGGTCGAAGGGACAGCCCGCCGCCCTGGCGCCGGGGAACTCCGGGATGCCGGCCGGGTTCAGCGTTTCGGTCATCGCTTCACTCCTTTCGAAGCGGCCCGTCACCGCGCCGGAGCCAGACCGGCGATATCGCCGATCTCCGCGCGGCGCAGACGGGCTTGTTTGGGCATGTTCCAGCCGAGGACGGCGGTGGTCCTGCCGTCGCGGCGGTAGAGCGCGACGAAGCGGCGGCCGGCCGGGTCGCCCTCCACGACGGTCACCTCCGCGTCGGCGGACGGCGTCCCGTACACGTGGATCCTGGCGTCGAACTGGTCGGTCCAGAAGTAGGGGATCGGCCGGTACGGCTGGTCCGCGCCGAGGATGTTGGCCGCGACGAGACCGGCCTGTTCGATGGCGTTGGTCCGGTTCTCCAGCCGGATCAGGCCCCCGGCCGTGTCGTGATGCCAGCGGGCCACGTCGCCGGCCGCGTAGACGCCCTCGGCCGCGCGGCAGCGGGAGTCGCACACCAGCCCGCCGTCCAGCCGCAGGCCGCTGCCGGTGAGCCAGCCGGTCGCCGGGGCGGCTCCCATCGCGACCACGACCACGTCGGCCGGCAGCACCTCGCCGGTCTCCAGGCGCACGCCCGTGACCCGCCCGCCGTGCCCGGCGAGCCCGCCGACCGCGGTGCCGAGCCGCAGGCGGACCCCGTGCTCGGCGTGCAGCCCGGCCAGTTGCCCCGCGACCACCGGTCCGAGATGGCCGGCCAGCGGCGCCGGTTGCGGCCCGGCCATGGTGACGTCCAGTCCCATGCCTCGCGCGGTGGCGGCGATCTCGGCGCCGAGCACCCCCTCGCCGACGACCACGCACCGCGAGGCCGCCAGCAGGTCCGCGCGCAGCGCCAGCGCGTCGTCCAGGGTGCGCAGCGTGTGCACCCCGGACAGCGCGTCCTGCCCGGGGAGGGGGCGTGCCCGCAGCCCGGTGGCCACGACGACGGCGTCGGCGCGCAGCGCACGCCCGGACGCGGTGTGCACGGTGCGGGTGCCGGCGTCCAGGCCGGTGGCCGCGTCGCCGAGCAGGAACTCGGCGTCCAGCGCCGCCAGTGCCGCCTGGGGCCGGAGCAGCGCCCGGCCGGGATCCCAGGCGCCGGCCAGGACCTGCTTGGACAGCGGCGGCCGGTCGTAGGGCAGGTGCGGCTCGGCGCCCAGGACGCGCAGCGCGCCCTGGTAGCCCTGGCGGCGCAGCGCCTCGGCGGTGGCCAGCCCGGCGGCGGAGGCGCCGACCACCAGGACGCTCGCAGGCACGTTCACCCGCTCTCGTCCAGCTCGATGGCGGACGCGGGGCAGACGGCGGCGGCCTCACGCACCGATGCGCGCAGGTGCTCGCCCGGCTCCGCCGTCAGCAGGATGACGATGCCGTCGTCCTCGCGCTGGTCGAAGACCTCCGGCGCGAGCAGCACGCACTGCCCGGCGCCGCAGCACCTGTCCTCGTCCACAATGATCTTCACTGGGTGTCTCCTTCCCGCTGGTCCGGGGTGACGGGCGCCGACCACAGCCCGACGATCGCGTCGATCAGCCCGGTCGCGACGCCGTACCAGCTGGAGCGGGGGGTCGGCCTGCCGTCGGCCAGGGCGCGCTCGTGCTCGGCGCAGACGTGCACGAGCAGGTGGGTGGTCATGTCGATGCGCTCGGCGCGCACCGCGTCCGGCAACGTGGGCAGGAAGCGGTGCAGCTCCTCGACGATCCGCACGAGGGAGGGCGAGGTGAGGGCCTCGTCGATCACGATGTCGCGCAGGGTCGGGTCGGGCACCACCTGGGCGCAGAACCGGGCGTACCAGGTGGGGCTTCCCAGGGCGGCCAGGTGCTCGGTGGACGGGCGCACCAGGCAGGCCACCCAGTCCCGCATCTCGGTGGAGCCTTCGGTCTCGGCCAGCATGCGGCGGCGGTTGTGCTCGATCAGATCCGCGTTCTTGCGCAGGATCGCCCGGATGAGGTCCGCCTTGGTGCCGAAGTGGTAGCCGACCGCGGCGTTGTTGCCCTGCCCGGCGGCCTCGCTGACCTGCCGGTTGGACACCGCGAACACCCCGTGCTCGGCGAACAGCCGCTCGGCCGCCGTCAGGATCTGTTCTCGTGTCGCGCTGGCCCGCTCGGCCCGGACGGCCACGGTCACCACCGCACCGGAAGCTCGCGCAGCCCGCCGACGATCAGCCCGTCGAGGCGGTGCAGCTCCCCCACCGGCACGGCGAGCTCCAGGGTCGGGAGCTTGCGGAGCAGCACCTCGAGGACGACCTGAAGCTCGGTGCGGGCCAGCGACTGCCCGATGCACGAGTGCGCTCCGGCGCCGAAGGCCAGGTGCGGGTTCGGGGTGCGGCCGAGGTCCATGTCGCCGGCGGTGTCGAAGACGCTCTCGTCCCGGTTGGCCGACGCCATGCTGCACACCACGGTCGTGCCGCGCGGCAGCAGCGTGCCGCTGATCTCCACCTCCTCGCCCAGGTAACGCGGCATGCCGAAGCCGGGGTTGGCGTCGAACCGCAGCGCCTCCTCCACCGCCGGGCGCACCAGCGACGGGTCCGCGAGCAGCCGCTCCCACCGCCGCCGGTCGGCCAGCAGCATGCCGACCATCTTGCCGATCATGTTGGCCGTGGTCTCGTGCCCGGCCACCAGCAGACCCTGGCCGGTGGCCACCAGCGCCCCGTCGGGCAGCCCGCCGCCCTCGGCGTCGCTGCTCCTGATCAGCTCGCTGAGCAGATCGTCGCCCGGCTCCGCCCGCCTGGCGGCGACGTGGGCGGCCATGTACGTCACGAACTCGGCCTGCGCCGCGTCGATCTCCGCCTGGCCGTACCTGGTCAGGTTGAGCAGCGTGTCCGACCAGTAGGAGAACCTGTCCCGGTCGGCGGCGGGGACCCCGAGCAGATCGCAGATCACGTACACCGGCAGCGGGAAGCCGAGGCTCGCCTTGAGGTCCGCCGGTCGGCCCAGGGCGACCATCTCGTCGACGAGCCGCTCGGCCATCGCCTCGATCGAGGGCCGCAGCGCGATCATGCGCTTGGCCGTGAACCACTTGCCGACCATGCGCCGCCAGTGCTGGTGCCCCTCGCCGCCCTGCGGGATCGAATTCCCCAGGCCGCCGTTGAACACCCCGCCGGACTCCGAGAGGCGGGCCGCGTCGTCGGCGGTGAGCTGCCGGGTGAACCGGGGATCGGACAACACCTGCCTGACGTCTTCGTATCGGGTCAGCAGCGTCGCCTCGTCACCGCTGGGCAGCCGCACCCTGGCCACGGGGCACCCCTGCCGCAACCGCTCCCACTCCGCGGGCGGCTCCAGCGCCGCCTCGCTCGGAATCGGATAGCTCAGCACCTGCTCGCCGTCACTCCGGCTCACCACGGCCTCCTCCGAATCGACTGTCACTGTACGGCCAGTAAATCCGTCTTGTTAGCTTAAGTCAAGCGATTGATTTAAACTTGCCCAACCGGGTGAGCGTGATCACCGTCGGGAAGCCGTAAACAATTCGTAAACGGGCTCCGCCAAGCTGTGGGCACAGCAGAACGGCGGGCCGGACGGACCGCCGCCCAACCCGAAGGGAAGCACGCCGTGCGCAAGTTCAGGCTCCAGGTCCAGACCACCGTCGACGGCTACATGGCCGACCCGAACGGCGAGATGAACTGGATGACGTTCCCGTGGACCGACGACATCAACGCGTACCTCGACGCGCTCACCGAGCAGGTCGACTGCATCGTGCTGGGGCGCAGGCTCGCCGAGGGGTTCATCCCCGCCTGGGCGTCCGGGCCCGAGGGTGAGAGCAAGGAGACCATCGCCATGATGAACGACACGCCCAAGGTCGTGATCTCGAACTCGCTCACCGAGTCGCCCTGGGAGAACGCCGTCGTCGCCGGCGGCGATCTCACCGAGACCGTGAACCGGCTCAAGGCCCAGCCGGGCGGCGACATGATCGCCTACGGCGGCGGCACGCTCGTGTCGGAGCTGATCGCCCGGGAACTGCTCGACGAGATCCACCTGCTCGTCAACCCGACCGCGATCGGCGCCGGCATGCCCGTGTTCGCCGACACCGGCGCACACCAGCGGCTGCGTCTCGTCAGCGCCCAGCCGTTCGAGTGCGGGATCACGGCGCTGCACTACGCGCCGAAGCGCTCCTGACCCCCTGGCGGGGCCGGACCCCGCCGGTCAGAGCGAGCCGATGAGTTCGTCCGCGTCGAGGCCGCCGGGTCTCGTGGTGCGGAACCGGTCGCGGTAGGCGCCGGGGCTGACGCCGAGTTCGCGGACGAACAACCGGCGGAGCGACTCCGCGGAGCCGAGGCCGGTGCGCTGCGCGATCGTCGCGAGCGTGTCGTTCCCCGACAGCAGCAGGTTGCCGGCCGCCTCCAGCCGGATCTTGTCCAGGAAGTGGAGGGGGCTCTGCCCGGTCTCCGCGGCGAAGACGCGCGACAGGTGCCGGACGCTGACCCCGGCGACCTGGGCCAGCGAGGTCAGGGTGTGGTTCCCCGCGGGGTCGGCGGTGATCTCGTCCATCACCACCCGGACCGTGCCGTGCGCCGACTGGATCGCCTCAAGCCGGACGCTGAACTGCGACTGGTCGCCGGGACGGGCCATGAACACGACGAGTTCGCGGGCGACGTCCCGGGCGAACTCCGCGCCGAGATCATCTTCGATGAGCGAGATCGACAGGTCGATGCCCGCCGTCACGCCGGCCGAGGTGACGAATCTCCCGTCCCGCACGAAGAGGGCGGCCTTCTCCACCCGCACGGCCGGGAACGCCTGGGCGAGCCGGTCGGCGTAACGCCAGTGGGTCGTCGCGCGGCGGCCGTTGAGCAGGCCGGTCGACGCCAGGGTGAACGCCCCCGCGCAGATCGCGTGCCGCTACGGCGTGGCCAGCTCGCGGAGGGCGGTGAGGAACTCGTCGAGGGCGGGCTGGCCCAGGGAGGTCTCCCTGACCGCCGTGTGGATGGCCCTGACCGGCTCCGGGCCGTCGAGCTCGCGGACGACGACGGCGGGATGGGGGCGGGCCAGCCCCATCTCCGGGACCAGCGTCACGCCGAGCCCGGCCGCGACGAACGCCTGGGCCGTGGTGTAGTCCTCGCTCTCCACGACGAACTCCGGGCGGGACCCCGTCACCGCGATGCACCCCTCCAGCATGGCGTCCAGGCAGGGGCCGGGCCGCTCGCTGCAGATCCACGGCTCGTCGGCCAGGTCGGTCAGCCGCAGCACGGGGGCCGAGGCCAGCCGGTGGCCGGCGGGCAGCACGGCGCGGTAGGGGTCGTCGAGCAGGTGGTCCAGCCGGACGCCCTCGTGCACCTGGTCCTGCGGCCGGACCACGATGGCCAGGTCGGCCCGTCCCTGCAGCACCTCGGGCAGCGGGTCTTCGGGATCGGTCATCTTCAGGACGATCTGCACATCCGGCCGTTCCCGGTGGAAACGGGCGAGCGCCGGCGCCACCAGAGTGGCGCCCGCGGTGGCGAAGTAGCGGATCGACAGCCGCCCGGTGCGGCCCTCCCGCAGGTCGGCCAGCGCCGCCTCCGCCTCGGCCACCTGCTGGCCGATGACGGCCGCGTGCCCGGCGAGCAGCCGGCCCGCGGTCGTCGGCTGCACGCCGCGGCCCACCCGTTCGAGCAGGGCCATGCCGGCCTGCTTCTCCAGCGCCGCGACCTGCTGGCTGATCGCGGACGGGGTGTAACCCAGTGCCGCCGCCGCGGCGGTCACCGACCCGCTGGTGACGACCGCGTGGAGAACCTGCATACGCCGCGCATCAAGCATGTAGGGCAGCTTAAAGGTTGTTACACAACTTTGCACTTGTCCTGTCGCTTTCGGCTGCGGCAACGTTCATCGGGACGGGAGGTGAACGATGATCGGCAGGACATGGACGCGCGTCGCCGTGCTCGCCCTGCTCTGGGGTTCGGCGTTCCTGTGGATCAGGATCGCCCTGGACCACGGGCTGAGCCCGGCGCAGGTCACCGTCGCCCGTTCGGCCTTCGGCGCCGCGGCGCTCCTCGTCCTGGCCCGGCTGGGCGGTCGCGGCCTTCCACGTGACCGGGCGACCTGGGGACGGCTCGTCGTGGCCGCCTTCTTCTGCAACGCCCTGCCGTTCCTGCTCTTCGCGGTCGGCGTCGGGTCCACGAGCTCCGGCCTGGCCGGGGTGCTCAACGCGACGACCCCGCTGTGGTCGCTGCTCATCGGCATCGCCGTCGGTACCGACCGCGGACTGCGCCCGGTACGCCTGGCCGGGCTGCTGCTCGGATTCGCGGGCACGTTGCTGATCTTCGCCCCCTGGCAGGAGGGCGGGCCGCCGGGCTGGGGCGCCCTGGCCATGCTCGGCGGCGCGGCCAGCTATGCCGTGGCCTTCGCCTACATGGGACGCCGGCTCGCCGGCAGGGGAGACCCCGTCGCGCTCTCGGCGGCCCAGCTTCTGGCGGCCACCGCCCTGAGCACGCCGGCCCTGGCCGCCGGCGGCGCCGTACCGGTACAAGCCGACCTCACCGCCCTGGTCGCCGTCGTCGTCCTGGGCGTCTTCAGCACCGGGCTCACCTTCTACCTCAACTTCCGGCTCATCGCGGACGAGGGCGCGACCAGCGCCGCCGTCGTCGGCTACCTGCTGCCGGTCGTCTCGGTGACGCTGGGCGCGCTCGTGCTCGGCGAGGACCTCACCCTCCGCGTCATCGCCGGGATGGCCGTCGTCCTCCTCGGAGTCGGGCTGAGCCGCCGATCGCCGTCCCACCCGGCCCCGCCGGACACCCGCGCGCGTCCGCGAGACCACCGCGGCCACACCGGTTCCCTCACCGATTGAACGGACCATGCACCCCAGTTCCCCCTGGCAGGCCGCGGGCTTCCGCGTCCTGTTCACCGCGTCCACGCTCAGCCAGGCCGGCACCAACATCGGCTACGTCGCCCTTCCCCTGATCGCGGTCTCCGCGCTGGACGCGAGCCCCGGCCAGGTCGGGGCGCTGGCCACGCTGAGCACGATCGCCTTCCTGGTCATCGGCCTGCCCGCCGGGGCGTGGATGGACCGGATGTCCCACCGGCACGTGCTGATCGGCGCCGATCTGACCCGCGCGGTGCTGTCCGCCTCGCTGCCCGTGGCGTGGTGGCTGGACGTGCTCACCCTGGAACAGCTGTACGTGGTCGCCGCGCTGACCGGCTGCGCCACCGTGTTCTTCGACGTCGGCTCGCAGAGCGTGCTGCCGGGACTGGTGGGCAGGGACGGTCTCGTCGCGGCCAACTCGGCCATGATGAGCCTCATCGCCGTCGGCAACGTGGCCGGGCGGGGGGCGGGCGGCGGCCTCGTCCAGTTGCTCACCGCGCCGGTGGCCACGGCCTGCACGGCCGCCGCGTACCTGGTCTCGGCCGTGCGGCTCACCGCGCTGCCCGCCACCCCGCCGCCGCGCCCGGCCGCCCGGCCCGCCCGGCTGCGCACGCAGATCGCGGAGGGGGTGCGGCACGTGCTGGGCGCCGCGGAACTGCGCGCCCTGGCGTTCACCGCCACCCTGAACAACTTCGGCTCCCAGATCGTCAACACCATGCTGCCGGTGCTCTTCGTCCGCGAACTCGGCTTCCCGCCGGCGGCGCTGGGCCTGTTCTGGGCGGTGGGCGGTGTCGGGCTGCTCCTCGGCGCCCGCTGCGCGCGTCCCGTCGCCGAGCGGCTCGGCCACGGCCGGGCGCTGGCGGTCGTCGGCCTCTGCCTGGCGCCCGCCGGGCTGTTCCTGCCGTTCATCGACCGCGGCGCCGGACTGTGGCTGGCCGGGGCGGGTTACCTGCTGGCGATGTTCAAGACGGGCATGGACAACGTGCTCGGGGTCAGCCTGCGGCAGCGCATGACGCCGGACTCCCTCCTCGGCCGGATGAACGCCACCTTCCGCACCCTGCTGACCGGTGCGCTCGCGGTCGGGTCGGCCGTGGCCGGCCTGATCGGCGAGCTGGCCGGGGTGCGGGTCACGCTGTGGGTGGGCGCCTGCGTCCTCGCGACGGCCTTCCTGCCGGTCTTCCTCTCCCCGCTCCGCACGAGACGCGAACTCGACGTGACCGCGAGCTGAGCGCGGAGCGGCTACCCGCGCGGCTGGGCGGCGCGCGGGCGCATGATGAGCGCGGCGACGTAGTAGGTGCAGGGCACGCGGCCCGGATTGGCGTAGGCGTGCCCGACGTCGGCGGCGAAGTAGGCGGAATCCCCCTCGCACAGGTCGGCGACCCGGTCCCCGGCGGTCAGCCGGAGGGTCCCGGACGCGACGACGACGTATTCGTGCGAGCCCGGGGCGTAGGCGGGGAACCGGCCGGCGTCGCAGCCCGCGGGCAGCGTGGTGCGGATCCACTCGAAGTTCACCCCCGGCACGACGGGGGTGAGGATCGTCCGGTGCCACCCGCCGGGCTCGTCCACGCCGTCCTGGTCCGCGGCGCGGCGCACGATGAGGCGGCCGTCCTCGGGCCGGGCGACCAGCTCGGCGAGGGGCACGCCGAGGCCGTCGGCGATGCGGGAGAGCACGACGATCGTGGGCGCCTTCTGGCCGCGCTCCACCGAGGACAGCATGCTCACGCTGACGTCGGCCGCCTCGGCCAGCTGCTGGAGGGTCAGGCCCCGGCCGTGCCGGAACTCTTGGAGCCGCCGGCCCAACGCCACGAGGTCCACCATTCCTCTATAATAGCATCACATTTCGCTATAGAGAAAGCGGTGTCCGTTGTGACGACTTCCGAGCCCGTGATCCGCCCGGCGGTCCCCGGCGACCTGGCGGCGGTGGCCGAGATCAACGCCCACTACGTCACGCACACCGTGGCCACCTTCGACGAAACGCCGCGGACCCTCGCGGACTGGCGGCGATGGCTGGCCGACCTCGGCGGGCACGGCCTGCCCTTCCTCGTCGCCGACCTGGCCGGCGACGTCGCCGGATACGCCTACGCGGGCCCCTGGCGCCCCAAGCCCGCCTACCGGTACACCGTCGAGGACACGATCTACGTCGCGCCCGGCCACGTCGGCCGGCGGCTGGGCACGGCGCTGCTCGGCGCCCTGGTGACCGCGTCCGCCGAGGCCGGGATGCGGCGGATGGTCGCGGTCATCGCCGACTCCGGCGACGACCGCTCGGCGGCCCTGCACCGCCGCTTCGGCTTCACCGAGGCGGGCCGGCTGACCCGCGTCGGGTTCAAGCACGGCCGCTGGATCGACACGCTGCTCATGCAGCGCTCCCTGAGCGGCTGACGGCGACGTCGCCGCCGCGGCCACCGGTGAGCGCGAGGTCCGGTCGTGGGCCGGGCCGGAATCAGCGCCTGCCCGCGAGGACCTCCCGGGCGGTCGCCGCGCGCCCGGCCGCCTCTTCCGCCGCCGCCTGCTGCTCGGCCGCCGTCCGGGCGTCGTAGGCCGCGCGGGCGGCGGCGATCTCGTTCTGGTGCCCCTCGGTCCAGGTGACCAGGGCGCGGATGGTGTCGTGCAGGGTCGCCCCCAACGGGGTCAGCGCGTAGTCCACCCGGGGCGGCACCGTCGGGTACACCGTGCGGCTCACCAGCCCGTCGCGCTCAAGATGGCGCAGGGTCCGGGTGAGCATGCGCTGGCTCACCCCCTCGATCATGCGGCGCAACTCGGTGAAACGCAGGCTGCGCTTGTCCAGCAGGGCGATGACGAGCAGTGACCACTTGTCCGCCACGCGGTCCAGGATCTGCCTGACCTCACAGTCCTCCCGGGTGTCCCACTGGAGAACGTCGTAGTCGCCGCCGGTATCCCCGCAGTAACCGAGGGACTTTGAAGTGCCGTCTTCCATGATCCCCCATGGTGCCTGACGATGCTGCTGGTTACAAGAAGGAACCGGCAACCACCTGAGGAACTGTGAGAGGAGTGGACCCTTGTCCACATCGAATGACCGGATGGACGCGCGGGCCTGGAGCGTGCTGTTCGTGCTCGCCGGGGCCATCTTCCTGGAGGGCATCGACGTCGCGATGCTGAACGTGGCGCTGCCGTCGATCCGGGCCGACCTGGGGCTGTCCACCGAGATGCTCAGCGGGGTGGTCAGCGCCTACGTGCTCGGCTACGGCGGATTCATGCTGCTCGGCGGCCGGGCGGCCGACCTGCTGGGCCGCCGCCGGATGTTCCTGTTCTGGCTGACCGTCTTCCTGCTCTTCTCCGGACTGGGCGGCTTCGCCACCGAGGGGTGGATGCTGCTGGTCGCCCGGTTCGTCACCGGCGTCGCGGCCGCGTTCATGGCGCCCGCCGGGCTGGCCCTGGTCACCGGCAACTTCCCGGAGGGGCCGCAGCGCACCAGGGCGCTCGGCGTGTACGCCGGGACGGCCGCGGGCGGCTTCTCCCTCGGCCTGGTCGCCGGCGGCCTGCTCGCCTCGATCGGCTGGCGCTGGGTGTTCTTCGCCCCGGTGGTGCTGTCCGCGGTGATCCTGCTGGCGGCGATCCCGCTGATCAGGGAGCCGGAGGAGGGCGACCGCCCGGCGGGCGGATACGACCTGGCCGGCGCGTTCAGCATCACCGGCGCGATGCTGCTCCTGGTGTACGGCGTGGTCCGGCTGGAGCACCCCGGCGACGGCATCCCGGTCACCGTCGGCGTCTTCGCGGCGGGGCTGGTGCTGCTGGCCGCCTTCGTGATGATCGAGCGGCGCTCCGCCAGCCCGCTGGTCCGGCTGGGCATCCTGCGCTCGGGTTCGCTGCTGCGGGCCAACCTGGGGGCGCTGCTGTTCCTCGGCTCGTTCGCCGGGTTCCAGTTCCTCGCCACCCTCTACCTGCAGGAGGTACGCGGCTGGAGCACCCTGCAGACCGGCCTGGCCATGCTGGTGATCGGCGTGGACACGATCCTCGCCCCCACGCTGACGCCCCGCCTGGTGAACCGCTTCGGCAACGTCCCGGTGCTGTTCGGCGGCCTCGTGGCTGCGGCCCTGGCGTACGTGCTGTTCCTGCCGATGGGGCTGGACTGGGCCTACACCGCCATGCTGCCGACCATGATCCTGCTCGGCGTCGCGTTCTCCCTGGCGTACGGGCCGCTGACCATGGCGGCGACCGAGGGCGTCGACGAGGGGGAGCACGGCCTGGCGGGCGGCCTGCTGTACACCTCGATGCAGTTCGGCACCGCGCTCGGCCTGTCGGCGGTGACCGCGGTGAGCGTCGCGGCGCTGGGGGAGGCCGGCACCCCCGAGGCGGCGCTGGACGCCCTGCGCGCCGCGCTCGTCGTCCCGGTGGCCGCCGCCGTCGCCGGCGCGGTGATCACCGCGTTCGGCCTGCGCTCGCGCACCGGCGTCCCGCAGAACTCCACGCCCGCCCCCGCGACCGGCAACGTCGCGGCCTGAACACCGATCGGAGAGTGCCATGGCCACCAAGGTGACGTCGTTCGCCGCCGTCAGGAAGCAGTTCGAGGCGTACATCGGCGAGATCGTCTACGCGACCATGACCACCGTGGACGCCAAGGGACGCCCCCGGGCCCGGGTGCTGATCCCGATCTGGGAGATGGCGGGGGAGGAGCCGCTCGGCTGGCTCGCCACGTACAAGACCCCGGTCAAGGCGGCGCACCTGGCGAAGAACCCGCACACCACCTTCTCCTACTGGACCCCGCGGCAGAACGCGGTGAGCGTCGACACGGTGGCCGAGTGGGTGGAGGACCTGGAGGTGAAGCGCCGGGTGTGGGACCTCTACCGGGCCGGCAGCCCGCGCGGGGCCGGGTATGACCTGGGCAACTTCTGGGAGAGCCCGGCGGACCCCAAGCTGCACGTCCTGCGGCTGACGCCGTGGCGGGTGCAGGTGATCAGGGGCCTGGACCTGGAGAGCAAGATCTGGCAGGCCGGAAGCTGACGACCCGGCCGGGACGGGCCGGTGACGAGGTACGCCCGGGGCGTCGAGGCCCCGGGCGTACCCGTAGGGAGGCACACCCCCCGATCGCGCGGCCGGCGGGTCAGCGCACGGTTCCGTCCCACTGCCAGGAGCCGAGCCGCGGCAACCCGGGAAGCGGGACACGGCCCGTGCACCACAGCAGGGTTTCGAACGGGTCGTGCCCGGCTGGAGCACCGGGGAACAGGCGGGCCAGGACGGCGGCGGCGAGATGGCCGGGCGGGGTCCAGGAAAGGCCCAGGGCGCGGGTGATGTCGAAGGTGTGCACGGCCAGTTCGACGATCCCCATGGCGGCGAAACCGGCGGCGTCGGAGTGGCCCCAGGGGTGCCAGGCGCGTGCGTCCGCCTCGGTGTCCCGGACGGTGGCGGACAGCAGGGAGGTGGCGATCCGGACCCCGTCGAGACAGGCCGCGACGGATGCCCCGGGGTCCAGGGAGGCGAAGAGGGTGACGTACCGGTCGCGGGGCCGGGACACGAGCAGGCCCGTGTAGCCGACCAGGCCGAGGGCCAGGTGGTCGAGGGTCTCCCGGCAGGTCCAGTCGAGGTTCCTGGCACGGCGGGACCAGTCCTGCCCGGCCACCGAGAGCAGCGCGGCCAGGCACTCGCCGGAGGCGGCCGACACCAGCTCCGGCCACGCCGCGGGGGCGGTGGCCGGAGTGGTGGCCGGAGTGGTGGCCGGAGTGGTGGCCGGGGTGGTGGCCGCGGTGGTGGTCATCTGCCGTCCACCGGGTTCCGCAGGACCTCGATCACGCTCGCGTAGCTGTCGGAGCCGTGGCCCGCCGCCTTGGCCCGTTCCATGGTGGCCTTCAGCAGCTCGGGCAGCGCGTTGTCGATCCCCCGTGCCTCCGCCGCGTGGATCAGGTGGTCGATCGTCGCGATCTGCACGTCGACGGTGGCGTCGTCGCCCGGGTAGCGGCCCGCGTCCACCTGGGCCGCGTACGTGGTGATGAAACCGGCCACGGCGTTCAGCCAGCGGACCGCGACCGGGGTGAAGGCCGTCGCCTCGGTCTTCTCCGCGCCGACCAGCGCGGTGCCGTGCAGCCAGCCGGTCATCGTCGCCCACATCAGGCCGAGCAGGGCGGCGTCGTACAGGGAGGCCAGGCCCGGGTCCGTGCCCAGGTGAATGGGGTCGCCCAGGGCCGACAGGCTCGCCCGGTGCTCCTCGAAGACGTCGGACGAACCGCTGTAGAAGAACATCATCTCCGGGCTGCCGACGCCCGGCGGCGTGGTCATGATGGCGCCGTCGAGGTACGCGGCGCCGTGCGACTCGGCCCACGCGGTGGTCTCACGGGCCTGTTCCGGCGACCCGGAGGTCAGGTTGACCAGGACCTTGCCCTCCAGCGAACCCGTCACCGGGTCGAGCACGGCGTGCATCGCGTCGAAGTCGAACAGGCAGGCGATGACCAGCGACCCGGCCGCCAGCGCCTCCTCCGGCGTCGCGGCCTGGCGGGCGCCGCGGTCCACCAGCGGCCGGGCCCGGTCCGCCGTACGGTTCCACACCGTGGTCGGGTGTCCCCGGTCCAGCAGCGCGGCGGCGAGCGCCGAGCCCATCCGCCCCAGCCCGAGGACACTCACGGGAGGGAGGTTCGCGTTCATGTTTCCGGCTCCTTCGTCCATGCCTTGTTCCGCCACCTGCGGCGGTCGATCAGGCAGGGACCACGTTCTCAGCGCGCGACGGCCCCGGACAGTGGCACCGGTGACGGCGGTCACCAAATTCCTGCCATACCCTTGAGGGATGAGTGCCGGTTCCGTCGCCGTGGTCGTGCCAGCCGACATCCAGGTTCCGTCGTGGGACCTCTACGAGGTGAGCATCCCGTGCACCGTCTTCGGCAAGCCGCAGCCCGACCTGGCCGACCCCTGGTACGACCTGCGGCTGTGCCATCTGGACGCGGAGGAGCCGGCTGACCCGACGGCGGCGGGGCTGGCGCTGCGCACCCGGTACGGGCTGGACGACCTCGTGGGCGCGGACACGGTCATCATCCCCTCGGTGCCCGACGCCTGCGTGGACGAGGGCAGGCCGCTGCCGCGCGGACTGATCACGGCCCTGCGCCGGGCCTACGACGCGGGCGCCCGGATGGTGTCCCTGTGCACCGGCGCGTTCGCGCTCGCCGAGGCCGGCCTGCTCGACGGCCGCCGGGCCACCGCCCACTGGATGCACACGGCGCAACTGGCCGAGCGTTACCCGAAGGTGCGGGTCGACGACTCGGTGCTGTACGTGGACGACGGCGACGTGCTCACCAGCGCGGGCGTCACCGCCGGGCTCGACCTGTGCCTGCACCTGGTGCGCCGCGACCTGGGCGCGCACGTCGCCAACCAGCTCGCCCGCCGCATGGTGGTGCCCGCCCACCGGCCGGGCGGGCAGGCGCAGTTCGTCGACCTGTCCGTGCCCGCCAGCGACGACGCCGGCCTCACCCCGGTCCTGGACTGGGCCCGCGCCCACCTGGACCGGCCCCTCACGGTCGAGGACCTGGCGAGGCGGGCGGCGATGAGCCCGCGCACCTTCTACCGGCGGCTCCAGGCGGCCACCGGCACGACCCCGTTGCAGTGGCTCCTCACCCAGCGCCTGGGCCGCGCCCAGAGCCTGCTCGAATCGACGGACCTGTCGATGGAGAAGATCGGTGAGCTGAGCGGGCTCGGCACGGCGAACAATCTCCGTCACCACTTCCTCCGGCAGGTCGGGGTGTCGCCCGGCGACTACCGGCGGGCCTTCCCCGGGAGAGGTTCGGCTGAGGTCCGCTCCGCCGGGGTCGTCGGGGAGGGCGATGTGCCCCCGTCCCGACCGGTGCGCATGGGATCCCCGCCCGGGGCGAACCGGCCCGTGCTGTAGGCTCACGCTCTACATGACGTAGAGCATGGTGGAGGACATGTACCCGCCTGGATGGTTCCGAGCTGTGCGCGCCGGGTCGTTCGCCCTGGTGTGCGTCGGGCTGTCGCAGGCCGGCCATGACCTCATGGCTCCGCGCGCCGTCCCCGCGTGGTCGGTCGTGGCGGCCTTCTGCATGGTGGCGGCCACCGGTTACCGGCTGGCCGCCCGGGAGTGGTCCACCGGGTGGATCCTGGCCGCCATGGAGGCGGCCCAGTTGTACCTGCACGTCTGGTTCGCCTGGACCACCCCGGCGGATCCGCTGCCCGGCGTCACCGTTTTGCACCACGGGGCACACCTCGCCACGACCGCGCACCAGGCGCCGGACATGGCCGCGCACGCGGGCATGACCGGCCCGGCGATGTTCGCCGCGCATGCCCTGGCGGGAGCGATGGTGGCGCTGTGGCTCGCCAAGGGCGAGCAGGCGTTGTGGCGCGCCCTCGGCGCGTTCGCCCGGCTCCTGGCCGGTCTCGGCTGGATGCCGGTGCTCCTCAAGGCGAGCCCGGCCCCCGCCGGTCCGGCCCCGGCCCGCCGGACCGCCGGGGACGAGGGCGTGCCGCCGGCCGAGGTCCTCCGCCACGCCCTGGTACGGCGCGGGCCGCCGCGGTCTCCCCTGATCCGTATCGCCTCCGTCTGATCACATCCGCCCCCGCACGGCAACCGCCCGCGGCGACCGCCCGCGGTAACCGTGCGTGCCGGCTGTCCGCCACGCCGCCACGCCGCCACGCACCCGTGCGTCCAAGGCGGCCCGAGGTATGCCGCGACGCCGGCCGTACACCGGCGCGCGCGCCCCGGTCCGGCACCCTGCCCGCCCGCGGGCCATGGCGTTGATCAGGCGTTTTCCGAACCCACCCACCTCAGGGGATCAACCATGACGTTTTCTCTCTCCACCAGGGGCGTCCGCCGCCCCCGGAGCACCGGCCGGCGCGGCAGCGTGGCCGGGCTCCTGCTCCTCGGCCTGCTCACGGGATGCGCCACCGGGACCACGACCGGGGCCGCCTCCAGCCCCGTCCGCATCGTCGGCCCCACCTCCGACTTCCACGGCGTATGGCTGGACCAGCCGCTTCCCCAGCCGGACGTGACCCTCACCGACACCTCCGGCAAGCCGTTCAGCCTGCGTACCGGCACGGCCGGCAGGCTCACGCTGACGTACTTCGGCTACACCCACTGCCCCGACATCTGCCCGACCACCATGGCGGACCTGTCCGCCGCCCTGCGGCAGCTCACCCCGGCCGACCGGAAGAGGATCGCCGTCGTCTTCGTCACCACGGATCCGGACCGGGACACCCCCGAGGTCATCCGGTCCTGGCTGGCGTCCTTCGACAAGTCGTTCATCGGGCTGACCGGGGACTACGCCAAGATCAGGGCCGCCGCCAGGACCGTGGGGATCGGCCTGGAGCAGCCGGCGTCGAAGAGCGGCGACTACGAGGTGACGCACGGGGCGCAGGTCATCGCGTTCGACGACACCCACCGGGCGCGGCTGATCTTCACCTCGGGGACCTCGCCCAGCGACTACGCCGCGGACCTGCCCAGGCTCCTCGCCCGGGTCACCCTGAACGGCACCGCCGAGGGGGAGTCGTGACCGCGAAGACCCGGTCGCGGGCGCCGTTCGCCGCCGCCGTCCTGATCGCCGTCGTCGCCGTGGCCGCCCTCACCGCCGTGCTCCGGCCGGGCGGCGCGGACACCGCCGAGCCGAGGGTGTCGCAGGCTTACGTGCCCCAGCCCGCCTCGCCGGACGTCGCCGCCGCGTACTTCACCGTGACCAACACCGGCGGCCGTCCCGACACCCTCAAAGCGGTGAGCAGCGACGTGTCCGGCATGACGATGATGCACAGGACCACGGCGAACACCATGGAGGCGGTGCCGTCGCTGACCGTTCCCGCGCACGGGAAGCTCGTCTTCAGCCCCGGCGGATACCACGTCATGATCGAATCACCCGTGCGCGGCCTCCGGCAGGGCGACAGGGTGCGGCTCACCCTCACCTTCGAGCGGGCGGGCCGGATCACCGTCGACGCCCCCGTCATGCCGATCGGGTACCGTCCCGGCGGCGCGGCGACGCCATGAGCGCCCCCGAGCGGCGGCGGCCCGGCGGGTTCACCCGGCGCGGTGTGCTGGCCATGACCTCGCTCGCCGGGGTCGCCGCCGCCGGGGCCGTGGGCGGCGACGCCGCCGCCTCGGCACTCGGCGGGGAACGCGCCAGGGAGATCGGACGGCGGCGCGTCCCCTTCGACGGCCCGCACCAGGCGGGGGTCCTCGCGCCGCCCGCCGCGCACGGCTGGTTCGCCGCCTTCGACCTGCGGCCCGGCGCGGACCGCGCCCAGGTGGCGACGCTGCTGCGCAGGTGGACAGGGGAGGCGAGGCGGCTGACCGCGGGCGAGCCGGTGCCGGGCGACGACGCCATGGCCACCGGGTACGGCGCCTCCTCCCTGACGATCACCGTGGGGTTCGGCGCCTCGCTGCTGCGCAGGCTGGGCGCGCCCGTGCCCGGCGAACTCCAGCCCATCCCCCCTTTCCCGCACGACGACCTGGACGAGGGACGCGGCGACGGCGACCTCGGAGTCCTGTTCACCGCGGGGGACGCGATCGTGGTGGCCCACGCGCTGCGCACCCTGACCCGCTCGGCGCGCGGCACGGCGTCGGTACGGTGGCAGATGACGGGCTTCAACCCCGCCGACGGCGTGACCGCCGAACGCGGAAGCACCTCGCGCAACCTGATGGGCCAGCTCGACGGGACGGGCAACCCGCGGCCGGGTGATCCCGGTTTCGACGCGCACGTCCTCGTCGGTCCCGGCGGCGACCCCGCGTGGATGCGCGGCGGGTCTTACCTGGTCTTCCGGCGCATCCGCATGCTGCTCGACACCTGGGACACCCTGCCAAGGGAGCGGCAGGAGCAGGTCATCGGCCGCCGCAAGGACACCGGGGCGCCGCTGTCCGGCGGCACCGAGTTCACCCCGCTGGACCTGGACCGGCAGAACCCGGACGGCGGCCTCGCCATCGGCCCCGGGGCGCACGTACGGCAGGCGTCGCCCGCCAGCAACTCCGGCGCCACGATCCTGCGCAAGGGGTACTCCTACTTCGACGGGTACCGGGCGGACGGCGCCCCGGACGCGGGCCTGCTGTTCATGGCCTTCCAGCGCGATCCGCGGGACGGTTTCACCCGGATCCAGCAACGACTGGCACTCGCCGACGAGCTCAGCCGCTTCCTCAGCCACGAGTCGAGCGCGCTGTTCGCGGTACCCCCCGGGGCGGGTCCGCACGGTTACCTCGGGCAGGGCCTGCTCGACGGCCTGTGACCCTCCCTCCGACAGCCGCCGGGGCCGTCCGCGTGGCAGGCCCCGGCGGATGACGGGCCGGCCGGTGATCTCGGCGATGTGCGAGCGCGGGAGAAGCTGTCACGGTCGCGGGTGGACCGGCGACGCCTGTGCCTCAGGGCGTGAGCAGGACGGGGAGCCGGTGCCAGCCCAGCGCGATGAAGGAGGGCACCTGCCGCACGCCGGCGGGGTCTTCGGCGAGACGGAGGCCGGGGAAGCGGGCGAAGAGGGCGGGCAGGGCGGTGAACGCCTCCTGCCGGGCGAGCGGGGCGCCGACACAGTGGTGGACGCCGACCCCGAAGGCCAGGTGCTCGCCGGGGTCGCGGGTCGCGTCGAACCGGCCGGCGTCCGGGCCGTGCTGGGCGGGGTCGTGGCCGGCGGCGAGGAAGGTGGTGAGGATGGCGTCGCCGGCGGGGATGGTGACGCCGTCGACCTCCAGGTCGCGGACCGCGAAACGGAGCGGGAGGTTGGCGATGGACGGCGCCCAGCGCAGCGTCTCCTCGATGACGGCCTCCCAGGAGACGCTCCCGCCGAGGACCTGTTCGAGCTGGCCGGGGTGGGTGAGCAGGGCGTGTACGGCGTTGCCGATCAGGTTGACGGTGGTCTCGTGCCCGGCGCCGATGACCAGCAGCAGCGTGTCACGCAGTTCGTCGCCGTCCAGCCGGTCGCCCGCGCCGTCCTCGTCGCGGATGTTGATCAGGTCGGTGGTCAGATCGTCGGCCGGATGCGCCCGCTTGTGCTCGATGATGTCCGACAGCAGGGCGGTGATCTGGGAGAAGGTCGCCGCCGCCTGTTCGGGGGCGGAGGTGGTGTCCATGAAGGCGTCCATGACCCGGGCGATCTCCGGCCGCATCTCGTCGGGGACGCCGAACAGCTCGCAGATCACCCGCATCGGCAACGGCTGGGCGTAGGCCGCCCGCAGGTCCACCGGCGCACCGGCGGGCCGGGCGGAGAGGTCGTCGAGCAGTTCCAGCGTGATGCGCTCGATGATCGGCTGGAGCGTCTTCGTGCGCCGGGCGGTGAACGTCGGCGCGATGAGCTTGCGGAGCCTGCGGTGGTCGGCGCCGTAGGCGCTGAGCATGTTCCGCACCCCGATCCAGCCGAGGATCCACTGCCACTCGGGCCGTCCGGCGGCCTGCGGCCACAGCCGCCAGTGCAGGCGCGGGTCCTTGCTCACCGCGGAGTCGAGCAGCAGCGCGCGCAACGCCTGATGGCGGGTGATCGCCCAGGCGGGGATGCCGCCCGGCATCTCCACCATCACCGCGGTGCCGAGCGCGCGCAGCCGGGCGGCCTCGGCGACCAGGTCGGATCCGAACGGGTCTATCGGGACGGGGGGAGGGGTGGCCATGAGGATGCTCCTGGCTGGTGGGGGCGGATGGGGGTGAAACGCACCGGCAGGTGGGCCAGGGAGCGGTGGAACGGGCCCGGCCGCCAGGTCAGCTCCTCACGCGGCACCTGCAGTTCCAGGTCGCTCAGGTGGGTGATGAGCCGCTCGATCGCGGTCACCGCGATGATCGTCGCCGGGTCGGACGCGGGACAGCGGTGCGCTCCGGCGCCGAAGCCCAGGTAGGCGCCGCCGTCGGAGCGCAGCTCGTCGGCCAGCGGGATGGGCGCGGTGTTGGCCGCGGCGTAGGAGACGAGCACGAGTTCCCCCGGCTGCAGCCAGGTGCCGTGGAACAGGATGGGCCGCACCACGAAATACGGTCCGTAGTTGGCCATGGCCGGCTCGGCGCGCAGCACCTCCTGCAACGCGTCGTACGCGGTGAGCGCGCCGTTGGTCAGCGAGCTGTAGTAGCGGTCGTCGCTGACCATCCGGGAGACCGCGTTGGAGATCAGGCTGCTCATCGGCTCGAACGAGGCGCCCACGGTGACCACGAGGTGCTCCAGGACCTCGGCGAAGTCCAGCCGCTCGGGGTGGTCGATGATCCAGGACGTCAGATCGTCGCCGCGGCACTCGTACTTGGCGCTGACCAGCTCCACCATGTACCGGCCGAACGCCTCGCCGCCCCGTGCGGCGGCCTCCCCGTCCGACTCCATCATGTCGGCCAGCGCGGCCACCAGGGTGGCGCTGTCGGCGTCCGGGCGGCCGAGGATCTGGTTGAAGACCCGCAGCGGGATCGGTTTGCCGAACTCCCGCACCAGGTCGGCGGCGCCGGTCGGCGCGAAGGAGCCGATGAGCGAGTCGGCGACCTCGATCACCAGGTTGCGCAGCCGGTGCGGCTGAATCATCCGGTAGCAGTCGGAGATGACCCGCCGGTACCTGGCGTGCTCCGCGCCGTCGGTGAACAGCGGATTCGTCCGGAAGCCGAGCATGCCTTTCACGCCCGCCGCCGCGGGCGTGTCCGGCAGGCGCCGCTCCCACGGGCGGGAGTCCTTGGACCACACGGAGTCGGCGTTGGTGAGCACGTCCAGGGCGGCCTGGTAGCCGATGACCAGGTGCGCGCCGATCCCGGGGACGACCTCCACCGGCGCGACCGCGCCGAACCGCGCGCGCAGGGCGGTGTAGGTCGCCTGGGGGTCGGCGGCGAACTCCGGGCCGTACAGGCGGCCGATCTCGGATACGGGGTGTGTCATGGCAGCATCTCTTCGATGTGCTCCACCAGGGCGATCAGGGCGCCACGGGCGGAGGCGGGGTCACGGGCGTCGACGCGCACCAGCGGGGTGGCCGGATCCAGGTCGAGGACCTTGCGCAGGACGTCGCCGGGGTGGTCGGGGGAGTCGGGGAAGTCGTTGACGGCCACCGCGTACCGCAGGCCGGCGGTCTCCACCAGGTCCATCACGTCGTAGCTGTCGGCGATGCGGCGCGTGTCGGCCAGCACCAGCACCCCCAGCGCCCCGCGGACGAGGTCCTGCCACAGCAGGCGGTAGCGGGTCTGCCCCGGGGCGCCGAACAGGTAGAGCACCACGCCGGGCAGGGTGAGGCGGCCGAAGTCGATCGCCGTGGTGGTCGTGGTCTTCTCCGACACGCCGCTGAGATCGTCGACCAGCGCGCCCGCCTCCGTCAGCACCTCCTCGGTGTTCAACGGCGGGATCTCCGACAGGGCGCCCACCATGGTCGTCTTGCCCACACCGAACGGACCGGCGATGACGATCTTGACCGGCACATCGTCGATGCCCGGCCTCCCGCTATAGGGCACGGAGCCCACTGAGCACCAACTCCAAAAGCTCCCGTCTCGGCATTTCGGCGGCGGGCGGATCACGCGTGAGCAACGTCCCCGCGGCCACCAGGTCCGCCACCAGCAGCCGCACCACGCAGTACGGCAGGTGCAGATGCGCGGCGCACTCGTACGCCGCCAGAGGTCCCCGCTCCAGCAGGTTCACCAGGTGCGAGGCGGGCGGATCGAGGCCGTCGGCGACCACCTCGGCGGCCACGTGGACGAGGGTGGTCCGCTGGACGCCGACGTGATCGGCCGCCAGGCCGGCCGCGGCCATGAAGTGCGGGACCACCCGCCGCGGCCGGCGCGCCGGCGTCACGCGGGCCGGCCCGGCGTCCGCGCCGAGCTGGCCTCGTCGAGCGCCTTGATCAGCTGCTGCACCACGAGCTGCACCTCGTAGGCCAGCGCGCCGATGTTCGCCTTCGGGCCGGTGGCCACCACGATGGCGGCCCGGTCGCCGGCCGGGGCGATGTAGGTGAAGCCGTCGGCCGCGTTGATGACGGTCTCGGTGATCTCCACCTCGCTGCGGGTGAGGCGCTCGCGCAGCGCCCGGCCGGCCGCCAGCGCGGACGACGCCATCGCGGCGGTGGCCTCCGCGTCCTCCCGGGGCACGCCGCTGGAGCTGCCCAGGACCAGCCCGTCACGGGTCAGCACCACCCCGCTGGTGACGTCGGCCAGGTTCAGCAACGGGGTCAGGATCCATGACATGTCCCGTCGCAGCGGAACACCCCTCACCTGGGCGGCGGGATGCGGGTCCATGATCAGTTCCCTTCTGGGTCGGTGACCGGGTGGGAGGGGGGCCGGGTCAGGGTGGCGTCGCGCCGGCCGGCCTCGGCCCCGGCCTGGTAGGCCGTCCACGCCGTCCTGGCCTCCTCCGGTGAGATCGAGGCGGCGCCTCCCACCGGGCTGCCGGTGCGCTGGGCCGGGGCGCGGCGGACCCGCTGCGGCAGCCCGTCGATCGCGGCGGCCGGTTCGGCGCGCGGCGGCGTCTGGCTCCTTGACCTGACCGGCTCGGGCGCCACCGCGGACGGGCGGCTGCCCTCCGGCATCTCCACCAGCAGCGCCGCCGGGACGTTGAGCACCGCGCGCACGCCGCCGAACGGGCTCGGCTGCACCGACACGCCCACGCCGTGCTCCGCGACCAGCCTGCCGATCGCCGCCCACCCGGTGCGCGGGGGGTTGCCCAGGTCCGACAGCAGCACCGGATGCTTTCCCTCCAGCAGGTGGTGCGCCCGGGCGTACTGCTCCTCGTTCAGGCCGACGCCGGCGTCGTCGATGATGATCAGGGCGCCGGTGTCGGACTCGTGCAGGGTGACGGCGATCTTCATGGTGGCGTTGGTGAAGTGGACCGCGTTGGCCAGCAGGTTGGCGACGATGAACAGGACCGGTTCGGCCGCGCGGGCCGCCACGCCGACCCGGCGGCGCAGGTTGTTCACCGGCCTGTCGATGCGGTGCTCGAAGTTCTCCACCCGGGCGATGGCGCCCATCGTGAGGTCCACCAGGTAGGTGTCGTCGCGGGACAGGCCGGTCGGGGCGCCGCAGGCGATGGCGGTGGTCTGCACCCGGCCGATGGTCAGCTCGTTGTGCTTGTCCAGGGCCAGCAGGGCGCGGACCAGCTCGGGGCGGGCGTCGTCGCCGTAGCGCTGCTGGACGTCGTTCAGCAGGTCCTGGGCGCGCAACGCCAGCGCCTGGACGCGGGACATCGCCGCGCGGACGATGCCCTGCGCGGTGCCGTCCACCAGTTCGCGCTCCTCCTGCACGCCGTGCGCGATAGCCTCCAGGATCTCCTGGTGCGCCCGGCCCAGCGCGGAGCCCGCGAGGTCCTCCGACGCCGGGCCCGGCACCACGATGTGCGGGTGGCGCAGCCGGGTGAGCAGCGCGGGGATCCGGACGGAACGCAGGTGCTCCGTCTCCGCCATGACCTTTTCGTGTCGCTCGCGCAGGCGCAGCCCCTGGGCGGCCACCTCCCCGAGCCGGTTCTCCGTCTGCTCGAACCGGTTCTTCAGGTCGGTGAGCTCGCGCTGCCCGGCGTCATGCCGTTGCCGGGCCTGGACGAGGTCCCTGCGCAGGTCGCGGATCCGCGCCCGGAGGGCGGCGATCCAGATGCCCGCGCAGATCACGATGACGCCGATGGCGACGGCGAGAGCCGTCACCGTGTTCTCTGCGCTGAACTGCATGCGTAGTCCTCGGAGGGTCGAGAGGGCCGGCGGTGGACGGATCAGCGGAGACCGCGGCCCCGCCGTCCCCGCCCGTACGCCCGCCGGCGGCCGGATCCGGCGGGATCGGCGCGCCGCCCTGCCGCGCGAGCGCCTGACCGCGCACCGAAACGGCCTGACGGACGAACTCGTGAGCCTGGTCGAGACGGCGTTTCCGCGGGCACGCTGCACCCATATGGCGCGGCCTTCCTCGGGGCAATACGGGCGTGGCCAATCAAGATCCCAAAATATGGGGATCGCGCGCCCTGAGTCAAACAGTTCCGCCCCCTCATAAACCTCGGACGAACGCTCACCATTCGGACATCGAGGCATCGAAGTGGCGTTTATTCACATTAGTGACAGCGAGTTGATGATCTGTGTCAAGGCGGCTCTAGGCGTTCTTACCGATGATCCCGCCGTGGTGGCAGGGTGTAGGGTCTCTGGCGAGCGCTGTCGGATGGCGGCCGCAGGAGCCCAGTCCGAAGGAATACCCGGGGCGACTTTTCCGCCGATGTTTCCCCGCCGTTAAATATGTGGGCCGAATACGTCATGGGCGTCAGCCGGGAATCGGGATTGACGCCGAGCGGCCTCACTCGGCCCGAATGCGGAACTGGCGCCGGGCATTATCCCGCCGACGCCGCGACGGCCGAGAAGGTCCTCGCTCCGGCTTTTCCGGCATGCCACGAGGCCCTGCCGGGGAGGGGCGGCGCGGAGGCCCTGAGCGGGCAGACAGCATAAGCAGGTTAAGTACATGCGGTATGTTTCCGCAGTGGACGCCATCCCGGACGACGACCTGGACGTGGACGCCTTCACCACGGCCATCGAGAGCTTCAACCGCTTCTACATCCGGCTTCCGATGCTGGAGAAGCTGTCGTTCACGACGCTGTCGGTGCTGGACACCCTCGCCGCCGGCGGCGGGCCGATGCGGCTGACCGACCTGGCCAGGACCGAGCAGGTCAGCCAGCCCGGCATCACCCAGCTGGTGACCCGGCTGGAGCGCGACGGCCTGGTGGAGCGACGCCCCGACCCGAGCGACGGGCGTGCCGTCCTCGTCCACATCACCGAGGCCGGCCTGCGGGTCGGCCGGTCCCGGCACGACGACCGGACCCGCCACCTCCTCCCGCTCATCGCCCGGCTGACCACCGAACAGCGGCAGGCGATCGCCCACGCCCTCCCCGCCCTGACCCGCCTCGCGGAACTCGGCCGGAGCCTGCCGTGACGCGCCGTCCGGGCGCGGAGCGCGACAACCGGCGAGGACGGTGAACGCCGCCCCCGGCGCCACCGCGCCGCGCACGCGCGGAGGTCCCCGCGGCACCCGCCGCGGGGCGGGAGGGGCAGGGGGAGCCGGGCGGGGCGGCGTTCAGGATGGATTAGAGGAGGCCGGGGAAGCGACGCTGCAGGTCGTCGCGGCGCCGGCCAGGTGAACCGGGTCCGGGGCGGCGACGAGAGAAAAGCGCTCCGCGGCCCGCGGTGATCGGACCTGCCGATCCGTCGGTGCGGGCACGGGGAGCGCTTCTCAGGAGGTGGCCGTCAGTCCAGCTCGAACGATCCGGTGACGATCCCGCCCGCCGGCTCGTACGTGCCGATCACGACGCCGGTGCCGGAGACGGTGCTGTCGACCAGCTTCAGCCCGGCGGGGACGGCGCCCTCCGCGAACAGCCGCTTGCCCGATCCGAGGACGAGCGGGAACACCCACAGGCGGTACTCGTCGATCAGGTTGTGGCGCAACAGCGTCTGGATCAGGTTGGCACTGCCGTGCACCTGGAGCTCCGGCCCGTCCTCCTTCTTGAGCGCCGCGACGCCGTCGGCCGCGTCTCCCTCGATCAGGACCGAGTTGCGCCACTCCAGCGTGGGACGGCTCCGCGACGCGACGTACTTGGTGGCGTCGTTGAGCGGCTTGGAGCCCTGCTCCTCCGGGGCGTGCGGCCAGTGCGCGGCGAAGATGTCGTAGGTCCTGCGGCCCAGCACGAGGTCGAACGGCACGCTCGTCGCCGCCGCCATGACCTCGTTCATCTTCTCGTCCCAGTAGTTCACCGACCAGCCGCCGTGGCCGAAGCCGCCGTCGCCGTCCTCTCCCGGGCCGCCGGGGGCCTGCATGACCCCGTCGAGGCTCAGGAAGGCGCTCAAGATCAGCTTTCTCATCCGTGGTGTCCTTCCGGCCGGATGTCCGGCCGCGTCGTGTGGGTGAACCGCGTCGGCCCGGATGTCAGGACAGGGCGTCGGCGAGCCACGCGCCCCAGGACTCCTCGGCGGCGGCCCGGTCGACGTCGGCGAAGATGTGGTGGCTGGTCAGGACGACCCCGTCACGGCCGACGAACCGCAGCAGCGCGTCGCCGGTGCGCACGCCCAGGAAGCCCGGCTCCCGCACCGTGTCGACCACGCCGTCGATCCGGCGGTCGCCGAGGGTGAAGTGCGCCTCGTCGCCCTCCCGGACGTCCTTGGACAGCCCGGCGGCACGGGTGACGGCGGCCCAGACCGTGTCCTGGTCGGGCTGCTGCGGGCCGAAGACGGCGACAGGTACGGCGGTGCGGCCCGGGAAGTGCTTGAGGTAGAGGGCGAGGTTCCGCAGGTAGAGCGGGTTGCCCTCCTTCAGCGCGTCGTACTCGGTCTCCCAGTCGCCGGTCAGGATGCCGCTGTGCACCAGCCGCAGCGAGGTGGCGGCGCCCTCCCGGCCCTCGATGAGATACTCGAACGCCATGAACGAGCCGTCCTCCGCGGTGGTGCTGCGGTAGGCGAAGCGGTGACCGGGCTCCCAGACGGTGACCGTGGACTCGGCGGACCAGCCGGGCATCGTCATGCGGGCGGCGCCGCCCTCGCGGGGTTCGACCTCGTTGCGGCCCATGAACCACGAGTCGATGCCGGGACCGGTGGCGATGGCCGCCCAGACCTGCTCGGGGGTGGCCTCGAGCTCGACGTCGTGGACCAGCTCGAATTCGTGCGACATCTCAGGACTCCTCAGTCTTTTCGGGCTCCGCGCCTGCGGCGGTTTCGGGCTGCTTGATGCTCGGGTGGATGGCGACGATGACCCGGTGGTCGCGGCCTCCGGGGGCGGCCTCGTCGTGGTAGCGGCTCACCAGCGTGGTGACCGCCGAGGTCAGCTCCTGGGCGAAGGCCGCCCGGTCGGCCGCGGAGGCGAACCGCACGGTGCCCTCGATCGCGAACGTGGCGACCGGCTTCCCGGCGCGCGCGGCGCCGTTGATCAGCTGGCCGACCTCCTTGACCATCCGTGCCGCGACGGCGAGCAGCCAGCGTGCGGACATCCGGTCGGGGGACCTGGCCGGATCGGGCTGCACCGTGGCGAGCGCGGACGGTGAGATCACGAACGAGGCGGCGGTCGCCCGCAGCACCCGCTCGGTGACGTTGCCCTTGCGCCGCTCCTCGACCAGCTCGACGAGGCCGTGCGACTCAAGGGTCTTGAGGTGGTAGTTGACCTTCTGCCGGGGCAGGCCGACGACCGCCGCCAGGCTCGTCGCCGAGTGCGGCTCGGCCAGCAGCGCCAGCAGCCGCGCCCGGATCGGGTCGAGCGCCACCTCCGCCGCCCCGGCTTCCTCGATGACTCCCACTTCGAACATGCCCGAAGCCTATAGACCGACAACTTGCCTTGTCAAGACAAAAAAATTTGTCGGTCTCTCTGTCACGATACGCCTGCCGGAGGTGTCGTATCTGATGCCCTTCCCGGGCGCCCGGCGGCTCCGGCACCCACCGCTCGCCGGGCCGAAGAAAGGCGGAGGAATGTTCATCGCTTACGTGGTCGTCACCGTGCTCACGATCGTGGCCAACGCCTGGGCCGCCGTCGCCGACTTCGCGCGGGCCGGGTTCGTCCTCGCGAACTCGGCGCAGGTGGGGGTCCCGCAGTCGTGGCTGCCCGTACTGGGCGCACTCAAAGCGGCCGGAGCCGCCGGGCTCCTCCTCGGGCTCGCGGGGGTCCGGGTGCTGGGCGTCGCCGCCGCGGCCGGGCTCGTCCTGTTCTTCGTCGGCGCCGTCGTCGTGCACATCCGCACCCGGGTGTTCGGCAAGATCGTGTTTCCCGGCGCCTTCTGGCGATGGCGGGCGCGTCCCTCGCCCTCGCCGTGTGAACGCCGCGATCCCCGGCGGGCGGCCGCCGCCTGGGGGCGTGACCGCCGCGCCCGGGGTCAGACATCCCTGGAGCCGGAATGTCAAGCGGCGAGGTCGTGTTGCCGGTGTGACCAGGCGGTTGCCTGGTCGTAGGGGGTATGTGTTTTGAGGCAGCCGTGGAGGATGCCGACCAGGCGGTTGCCG
>NZ_BSRQ01000006.1 GCF_030268685.1 Microtetraspora sp. NBRC 13810 | reverse complement strand
AGTCATCACCGACGAACAGCACCCGATCCTCCAACCCTCGACAACACGATCAAGCAGCCCGCAGGAGCCGGTCGGCGTGCTAATGGACCAGTACTCACGCCCCCGGAGGGCGGGCACGACATCCCATTAGTGATCAAGGCCCCTGACCACGAGTGAGGGCACTGTCTGACCCCAGGACTCACGATCGGTCCAGCGGTGGGAAGTGCTCACTCACTCGCGGCTACCAGGCACCGAGTCTGCCCGATCAGCCGACCCGGTAGCTCCCATTAGCGGCGGTGGTTGCGGCCGTAGGCGTCGGGCATGGTGTGACCCTGCTCCGGCGCGGGCATCGGGCGCGGCGCGGCGGGCGTCTGCCCGTACGGGTCGTGCTGTTCCCGCTGCCCGGGATAGGTCCCCGCGGACGGCGGCGGCTCCACGACGGCCGTGTCGTAGCTGCCGGCCTCGCCGGGGCGGGACAGGCCGTCCAGCGTGGCGCGGGCCCGCTCCAGGTGCGTCGTGGCCACCATCACGTCGTACCGGCCGGCGACGAGGGCGCTGCGCGAGGCGAAGTCGCGCTGGCCGCGGGTGAAGTAGTGGTTGGCGAAGCCGAACGCGGCACCGAGGGCGGCACCCCACAGGGCGGCCCACAGGACCAGGGCGATGAACGACGCCGTGGTGCTGGTGAACAGGCCGAGGAACAGCCCGATCACCAGGCCGAAGACGACGCCGTTGCCCGCTCCGCGGAGCGCCGCCGTCGCGTTGGTGACCCTGCCGGTGACGACCTCCTCAAGGCGCAGGTCACGGCCCACGATGGAGACCTGCTCCACCGGGAACCCCGCGTCCGACAAGGCGTCCACGGTGCGTTGCGCCGACACGTAGTCGGTATGGCTGACCAGGAGTCTCCTGTCGACGTTGACAGGAGTACCCAGGCCGACGGTCGGATCGGTCATGACAGACCGCCTTTCGCGGGATAGTGCTCTGTCCAGATAACTGGCTCTACCCGGCGGGCGGCGGATATTCCTACCAGCTCTGATGCAGCGGCATGCCCTCCGTGTAGCCCGAGGAGCTCTGCACGCCGACGACGGCCCGGCGGTGGAACTCCTCTAGGTCCCCGGCGCCGGTGTAGGTGCACGCGGAGCGCAGCCCGGCCACGATGGCGTCGATCTGGTCCTCCACGCTCGGCCGTAGGGGGTCCAGGTACATCCGGGAGGTCGAGATGCCCTCCTCGAACAGAGCCTTGCGGGCCCGCTCGAACGGCGTGTCGTCGGCGGTCCGCAGCTTGACCGCCCGCGCCGACGCCATGCCGTAGTTCTCCTTGTACGCGCGTCCGTTCGCGTCGGTGCGGGTGTCGCCCGGCGACTCGTAGGTGCCGGCGAACCACGAGCCGATCATCACGTTGGCCGCCCCCGCGGCCAGGGCGAGCGCGACGTCGCGCGGGTGGCGGACGCCGCCGTCGGCCCACACGTGCCGGCCCAGCCGCCTGGCCTCGGCCGCGCACTCCAGCACGGCCGAGAACTGCGGCCGTCCGACGCCGGTCATCATCCGGGTGGTGCACATGGCGCCGGGCCCGACGCCGACCTTGACGATGTCCGCCCCGGCGGCGACGAGGTCGCGCACCCCCTCGGCGGTCACGACGTTCCCCGCGGCGAGCGGGACGCCGGGGCCGAGCGCCCGGACCGCGTGCAGCGCCGAGATCATCTTCTCCTGGTGGCCGTGCGCGGTGTCCACGACCAGGCAGTCGACCCCGGCGTCCAGCAGTTCCTTCGCCTTGGCGGCCACGTCGCCGTTGACGCCGACGGCGGCGGCCACCCGCAGCCTGCCCGCCGGGTCGACGGCCGGCCGGTACAGCGTGGCCCGCAGCGCGCCGGTCCTGGTGAGGATGCCGACGACGCGGCCGTCGCCGTCCACGATGGGCGCGAGCCGGTGCCTGCCCTCGTGCAGCGTCTCGAACGCCGCCCGGGGCGCGAGCCCGGCGGGCAGGGTGAGCACGGAGGCGGACATGACCTGCGAGAGCTGGGTGAACATGTCCACGCCCGCGCAGTCGGCCTCGGTGACCACGCCGACCGGGCGGTTCTCCCAGTCCACCACGATGACCGCGCCGTGCGCCCGCTTCGGCAGCAGGTTGAGCGCCTCGCCCACGGTGTCGTGCGGGGTGAGGGTGAGCGGGGTGTCGTGCACCAGGTCGCGCTTCTTGACCCACTCGACGACGTCCGTGACGACGTCGATCGGGATGTCCTGCGGTATGACCGTGATCCCGCCACGCCTGGCCACGGTTTCGGCCATCCGCCGCCCGGCGACCGCCGTCATGTTGGCCACCACGACCGGGATCGTGGTGCCCGTGCCGTCCCTGCTGCTCAGGTCGACGTCCAGCCTGGAGCCGACGTCCGACCGCGCGGGGACCATGAACACGTCGCTGTATGTCAGGTCGTGGGAGGGATTGAGGTCGTTGAGGAACTTCACGTGTGCCCATCCTATTCGCCCGGTGGTTCAAGATGGGTGTTCCCCGTCTGGAGGAAAAAAGGTGTCCGCCAGACCGTCTTCGGGGCCTCCGTTTGTCCGCCGGGATACAGATCACACCCAGGGAGGATCCGATGGGCACACGGAGGGGCTACATTGACGGCGCGATTGAATCATGCCGAACGGGTGGCCATGAAATGGAGGCAGTGTGAACATCGTTGACCGGCCCGAGGTGCTGGTCGTGGGCTTCGCCGTGCGTACGGCGAACGCTGACGAGTCGGATCCCGCGCGGGCCAGGCTTCCGGTCCTGTGGGCCAGGGCGGGCGCGCCGGGGGCGTTCGCCCACGTGCCGGGCAAGGTCGATGAGAGTCTCTATGCGGTCCTGACCGACTACGAGAGCGATCACCACGGCGCCTACACGCAGGTCGTGGGCGTGGCCGTGCGCGCCGTCGCGGCCCTTCCCGAGGGGATGGTGGCGGTCCGGGTGCCCGGCGTCCCGGCGATGCGGCTGGAGGCCAGAGGGCCGATGCCGGACGCGCTGGTGGAGTGCTGGCAGCAGGTCTGGAAGCACACGGAGTCCGGCGGAGCCCCGCCGCGCGCGTTCACCACCGATCTGGAGATCCACCACCGTGGCGGCGCCGACATCTACGTGGCGGTGCTGCCTCCGCGGTGACGTCCGCGGGTGCGGCGGTGCGGGCCGTACCCGGGGAGGTCAGTCGTCCTCGTCGTCGGGCGGCGGGTCGGGCAGCCGCCAGCCGACGATGAGCAGCGGCAGGAACAGGTGGGTCACCGCCAGGGTGAACGCGCCCGGATAGATCAGGGCCAGCGGGATCGTGATCGTCAGGCCGCCCGACGTCCTGCCCGCCTGCAGGCTCAACGCGACGAGGACGACGAGGCCGGCGGTGGTCGCCAGGTGGGCCGTGGTGTAGGCGCGGTTCCGCTCGTCGAGCTGACGCTCGTCGAGCCTGCCGGGCGACAGCGTCGTGATGCCGCCGGTCGCCTGCTGGAGCACGCCGACGACGAAGACGCCGATCGCGAAGGCCACGAACAGCATGGAGATGTAGACGTTCCGCGCGGTGTCGCTCGGCGCCAGGAACCAGATCACCACCAGCCCCGCCCACAGCAGGGCGAGGGCTCCGGCGCCCGCGACGACCAGCCGCTGGCGTTTCGCCCTGGTGTCCCGCCAGCGCAGGGTGCGGGGGTCGTCGAGCCTGGCGAGTTGCCGCCGCTCCTGCGCCTCCCGTTGGCGCGCCCACCAGCCCTTCACCGTGCTCCTCCTTCGCTGCCCAGCCGGGGGAAGGGCTTCAGGGAGAAGACGACCTCCACCGGGACCTCGAAATATGCGGCGATGCGCAGGGCGAGGAACAGGCTGGGACTGTATTCGCCGCGCTCAAGATAGCCGATCGTCTGATAGTGGACCCCGAGAGCCGAAGCCAGGTCACGGCGCGAGATGCCGCGCTCGGCTCTCAGCACCGTGATCCGGTTGTAGACGTCTTCCGCGGACACCGGGTCAGTTTCCCATGCCGATCATCAGTTTGCGGCCTGGGCGGCCAGTCGCCGCTCGGCCAGGCGGGACCCGGACTCGCGCCGGGTGGCCCGGCGGAGCAGCCAGGCGGCCAGCAGCAGTCCGGCGACCGCCCACGCGCCGAGGACCGCCGCCGTCTCGGGCAGCCGCCACGCGCCGCCGATCTCGGCCGCGAGCATGCTGTCGGGCAGGAAGACCGAACGCAGGCCGAGCCCCTGCCAGTACAGCGGGAGCGCCTGGGCGATCCACTGGACCGGCTCCGGCATGTAGGACATCGGCAGCATGACGCCGGAGATCAGCATCGCGCCCATCATGGGCAACCCCATGATCACCGCGGCGGTCTTCGGGCTGGGCAGCACGGAGCCGATCGCCGCGCCGAGCGAGACCACGGCCAGCGTGCCGAGCGGCACGACCCAGGCGAGCGTCAGCCAGTCGGCGGGCGAGGAGGGGAAGGTCACGCTGCCGAGGGCCAGGCCGATGCCGAGCATCAGCCCGCACTGCAGGACGATCTGGCACAGCACGGTCACCCCGCGCCCGATCAGGTAGACGGGGATGCCCCCGGCGGTCGCGCGCAGCCGCAGCATCGTGCCGTCCTCCCGGTCCGCGGCGATCATCATGGCCAGCGACAGCAGCCCGCCCGAGGTGATGGTGAACGCGAGGAAGCCCGCGGTCATCAGCGTGCCGCTGGAGACGTCGGTGCCCTTCACCGGCTCGTCGCCGATCCACAGCAGCAGCAGGACGAACACCCCGACCGTGCCGAGGAGCTGCCCGGCCTGCTCCTTGCGGTCCTTCACCAGGTGGACGAACTCCGCCCAGCCGCGCCGGACGCCGATCCCCATCATCTTCCGCACGGTCTTCACGCCGCCCTCCCGACCAGGTCCAGGTAACTCTCCTCCAGCGTCGGCCGCCTGACCTCCAGGCCGGGCACCGGCCCGCCGAACCGCGCCTGCAGCTCCCACACGACCCCCGAGGGGTCGTCGGTGGCCCGCGTCCGCCGCTCGCCGTCCTCGATCCATCCCACCCGCGAGGGCGCCTGTACGGCGCGTGCCAGGTCCTCCGCGTCGCCGCAGACCGCGATCTTGCCTCCGAGGAGGATCGCGATCCGCCCGGCGAGCCGCTCCGCCTCGGCCAGGTCGTGCGTGGTGAGCAGGATGGTCATGCCGTCCTCGGTGGCGAGCCGCTCGACGAGCCGGTGGAACTCGCGCCGGGCCTCCGGATCGAAGCCGGTCGTCGGCTCGTCCAGGAACAGCAGCTCGGGGCGGCCCACGATGCCGATCGCGACGTCGAGCCGCCTGCGCTGCCCGCCGGAGAGCAGGCCGACCTGCTGGGACGCCTGCCCGGTGAGCCCGAGCGCGGCGAGCAGTTCGTCGGGGTCACGTGGGTTGTCGTAGTAGGAGCCCATGTGCGCCAGCAGTTCCCGCACGCCCCACCGCTTGTGGTCCTGCCATGCCTGGAGCACGACGCCGAGCCTGGCCCGCCAGGCGTCGCCGCCCCGCTGCGGGTCGGTGCCGAGGACGCTCACCTCGCCGCCCGACCGGTTGCGGAAGCCTTCCAGGATCTCGATCGTGGTCGTCTTGCCCGCCCCGTTGGGGCCGAGCAGCGCGACGATCTCGCCTTCGCGGATGTCGAGGTCCACGCCTTTCAGCACCTCGGCCCGGCCGTAGGCCATCCGCAGCCCACGCACGCTTATCGCAGTACTCATACGGGAGAATGTAGTAGATGTACTACATCTGAATCAACTCCTACGACACAGTGATGAAGGTGGAGTACGAAAAAAAGGGGCGCCGCCGTGGTCACGGCGACGCCCGGGTAAGGCGGGGATCAGTCCTGGCCCGGCCAGAGGGGATCGGGGATCTCGAAGCCGACCGGGTCGCCCCAGCGGTTGCGGTAGCTCACCTCGTGCGCGGGGCGGCGCGGGGCCACCCCCCAGCGGCCGGTCGGATAGCCGAAGGTGACCGTGCAGGCGAGTGTCCAGCCCTTGTCCGGTGGCACGCCGAGCAGGTCGAACGTCTTCTCCGCGTGGAACAGGCCGAGCACGCTGGTCAGCGCCGAGCCGACGCCGTGCGCGCGGGCGGCGAGCTGGGCGCTCCAGACCGACGGGTAGATCGAGCCGCCGCCGGGGTCGTTGCGGGTGAAGGCGAACAGCAGCAGCGGGTACGCCTCGAAGTGGTCCGCCAGGTGCTGGGACGAGCGCATCACCCTGAGGGTCTGCTCGTCGCCCTCGGCCTCGGCGCGTTCCCGCATCGGCTTGTAGTGCCCCTCGAAGAGCCGTCCGAGGGCGTCCCGGTAGAGCGGGCCGAGCGCGGCCTTGGTCTCCGGGTCGTCCACCAGCAGCAGCCGCCAGCCCTGCGCGTTGCCGCCGCTGGGCGCCCGGATCGCGGCGTCCAGGATGCTGCGCTGGACCTCCTCGGGGATCGGGTCCGGCTTGACCCGGCGCATCGCCCTGGTGGTGTAGAGCGCCTCGAAGACGTTCACGCCAGCACCCCCGCCGCGCGCAGCCCGGCCGCCCGCTCGACGGACAGCCCCCACCCGGACAGGTCGGTGAGCCGGGTCGCCGGGGACAGGTCCGGCCGCGGCACCCCGGCCAGCCGCGGCGCGGGCGCCGGCTGGAGGGTCCCGCCGGAGTCGGCGAAGGCGCCGCGGGCCACGTTGTGCGGGTGGCCGGCCGCCTCCTGGAGCGACAGCACCGGTGAGACGCAGGCGTCGGACCCCGCGAACACCGCCTCCCACTCGGCCCGCGTCCTCGTCAGGAACGCCTCCGCCAGCCGGGCCTTGAGCGCCGGCCAGTTGGCCCGGTCGTCGCGGTCGGGAAGATCCGTCAAACCCATCCTGTCCACCATCTCCTGCCAGAACTGCGGTTCGAGCGCCCCGACGGCCACGTGCTGCCCGTCGGCGGTCTCGTAGGTGTCGTACATGGGCGCGCCGGTGTCGAGCAGGTTGGTGCCGCGGGGGCCCCAGGTGCCGTTCCGCACGCCCTGGTGGAACATCGCGAACAGCAGCGCCGCGCCGTCGACCATGGCCGCGTCGATGACCCGGCCGCGCCCGGTCCTGCCGCGCTCGATCAGCGCGAGCAGCACGCCGTAGGCGAGCATGAGCCCGCCGCCGGCGAAGTCGCCGAGGATGTTGATCGGCGGCGTCGGTTTGTCACCCTCGCGGCCGAGCAGCGACAGCACGCCGGAGACCGCGATGTAGTCGATGTCGTGCCCGGCCGTGGACGCCAGCGGCCCCTCCTGGCCCCAGCCGGTCATCCGGCCGTAGATCAGCCGCTCGTTGACCGCGTGCAGGTCCTCGGGGCCGATGCCCAGGCGTTCGGCCACGCCCGGCCGGAAGACCTCGATGACGACGTCCGCGTGCGCCGCGAGCTCCCTGAACGCCGCGACGCCCTCGGGCGACTTCAGGTCCAGCCCGATCGTGCGCTTGCCCCGGTCCAGGGTGTCCCGGCGCGGCCGGTCGCCGGCCCGCGCCACGGCGGCGACCCGGTCGATCCGCAGCACGTCGGCGCCGTGGTCGGCGAGCATCATCCCCGCGAAGGGCCCCGGCGCCAGCCCGGCCAGTTCGAGCACGCGTATTCCGGCCAGCGGGCCGGCCCCGTTCGCCGGCGGTTCGCCCATGCGTGTCTCCTCGTCAGAAAGCGATCGTCGCCCGACAGTAGAACAACATTCGGTGTTCTCTTGCAAGACGCCATCCCGACCGCCTACGCGAAAGCCGCCGATATGGGAAACTTGCGGCTTGTCGGCAGGGATCAAGGGGCGGAAACGGACATGGTGTCACCGGACAGCGAACGGCTGATCGCCGGGCGTTACCGGCTGCTACGCAAGCTCGGGCAAGGCGGCATGGGCGTGGTCTGGGAAGGCCACGACACGCTTCTCGATCGGACGATCGCGGTGAAGGAGGTGATCCTTCCACCGGGGCTCCCGCCCATCGAGCACGAGCGTCAGCTCCTCCGCACCACCCGCGAGGCGCGAACCGCGGCCCGGCTCAACCATCCGAGCATCGTCGCCGTCTACGACGTGGCCGAGCAGGACGGCCGCCCGTGGATCGTCATGGAACTGGTCGAGGCGCAGCCGCTGGACGAGATCGTCAGGGAGACCGGCCCCATACCGGTGCGGCAACTGGCCGACATCGGCCGCCAGGTGCTCTCCGCGCTGCGGGCCGCGCACGAGATCGGCATCCTGCACAGGGACGTCAAGCCGGGCAACATCCTGGTCACGGCGGAGGGCCGCGCGGTGCTGACCGACTTCGGCATCGCCACCCTCGAAGGCGACAGCTCCCTCACCCAGACCGGGATGGTCGCCGGCTCGCCGAGCTTCCTCGCGCCGGAGCGCGCCCGGGGCCACGCCTCCGGCCCGCCGTCCGACCTGTGGTCCCTCGGCGCGACCCTGTACGCCGCCGTGATCGGCCGCTCGCCGTTCGAGCGTTCGGAGACGATGGCCACCCTGAGCGCGCTGCTCACCGAGGACCCCGACATGATGCGGGTGCCGCGTTGGCTGCATCCCGTGATCAAGGGCCTGTTGCAGCGCGACCCCGCGGAGCGGCTGACCGCCGAGCAGGCCGACGAGCTGCTGGCCGAGCTCCTTGTCCCGGAGGGCAGGGGCGGCCGGCGGCGTGAGGGGCGCACGGCCACCACGACCGCGCAGAACCCGGAGCAGAGCGGCGGCGGGCGGCGCAGGACGATGCTGATCGCCGCCGCGGCCGTGGTCGTCGCCGTGGGCGGCACGGTCGGCTGGATCACCCTCGGCGCCAGGGGCGGCCCCCCGGCGGCGGACGCGGCCGTGAGCGCGCCGCCCACCGCCGCCACCGCCGCCGCCACGGAGGCCGCCCCGTCCGCCACGCCGACCCCGACGCCCACCCCGACCCCCACCGCGACCAAACGGCCCGGCGTGCTCCGGCCCTGGAACTCGCCCAAGGGCTGGGCCATCTCCTTCCCCCGGGGCTGGAAGGGGTCCAGGGACCAGGGGTACACCGAGTGGCTGCGCCGTGACGGCGGGGCGCACCTCGGCGTGGAGGAGTCGCGCGAGCCCGGCGCCGAGGACCCGCTGAGCATCCTCGGCGAGCAGGAGCAGGGCATCGCGCTCTACGCGCAGGACATCCGCACCATCCGCACCGGGGAGGTCGCCGTCCCCGGCGGCAAGGCGGCCGAGTGGGAGTTCACCTGGGTGATGGGCGAGCTGAACCGCTTCCCGTGGGCACGGGCGGGCGAGACCTACCACGAAGTGCGCCGGGTCGTGGTGGCCGGCGGCACGGCGTACACGCTGGAGTGGACCGCGCCGGAGGCGGAGTGGAACCGGCAGCGCAAGATGATCGACCGGGTCTTCGACAGCTTCACCCCGGCCGGAGGGTGACGTGACGCCGGACGCGCGGCCGTGGCGGGTGCTGGCACTGGCGCCGCTGTCCGAGCGCGCGGTGCGCGGGCTCCTCGCGCCCCTCGGCGACGCGGTCAGCGTGACCGTGCCCGCGGCCCGTGATCCCGACGCCGTGCGGGAGGCCCTCCCCGGCGCCGAGATCGTGCTCGGCGACTGGACGGCCTCGCTCGTCCTGGACGCCGAGGCCGTCCGGGCCGCGCCCGGCCTGCTCTTCGTGCAGCAGCCGTCGGTGGGCGTGGACGGGCACGACCTGGCGGCGCTCACCGCGGCGGGCGTGCCGCTGGCCAACACGCCGGGCGTGAGCGCGAAGGCCGTGGCCGAATGGTGCGTGGCCGCCGCGCTCGCGCTGTGCCGTCGGCTCACCGCCGCCGACGCGGCGGTCCGCGCGGGAGAGTGGCCGCAGCTCGGCCTCGGGCCCAGGGAACTCGGCGGCGCGCGGGTCGGCATCGTCGGCTTCGGGCCGATCGGCGCGGCGTGCGCCCGGCTCTTCGGCGCGTTCGGCTGCGAGGTGTCCTACTGGTCGCGGCGGGCGAGACCGGTGGGCGAGACCGCCGGCGCGGTGTACCGCGACCTGGACGAACTGGTCGCCGGTTCGGACGTGCTGGTCCTGGTGATCGCGCTGGCCGAGGAGACCCGCGGCCTGATCGGCGCGGAGGCGCTGGCCCGGATGCCCGCCGGAGCCCTCCTGGTCAACGCCGCCCGGGGCGGCGTCGTGGACCAGGCCGCCCTCGCCGGCGCGCTGTCCGCCGGGCGGCTCGCCGGAGCCGCGCTCGACGTCTACGCCACCGAACCGCTGCCGCCGGACGACCCGCTGCGCGAGACGCCGGGCCTGCTGCTCTCCCCGCATGTGGCGGGTGTGACGGCGCAGGCGACCGGGCGGCTGCTCGGCGTGGTCCTGGAGAACCTGCGCGCCGTCGTCGAGGGCCGCCCCGTGGTGGGCGTGGTCAACGGCCTCGACCCCGTCGTGCGGCGCCGCCCGGCGTCCTGACCAGGCATCGGACGATTCGCACGACCCGCCACGGGGCACACCAGGGGGGTGCCGAGACTGATGGTGCGCAGGGGAGTAGAGTTTCGGTCGCTTCACAGCACCCCGGTGTCCGGAGCGGGCCAACCGGTGGAGCTCGAAGTTTTCGCATGGTTAACGTGTGAAGTCTGGTCTGTGTTTCTTTCTGGAGATAGCGTGCCAGATGACGATCTACGTCTCTGGGACCTGGGGGTGGTGTCATGCCAGAGCGCTCCGAACGTTCGTCCGGGCAGATGGTGGCACACCGGCGGGCGGTTGAGCAGATCAAGGAGTCCTACGCGGCGATTCCGGGGGATGCCGCGCCGAGGCTGGCCAAGGCCACGACCAACCTGTTCAGGTTCCGTGACGGGGGCAAGGCCGCCAAGCTCTCCGCCAAGGACCTCGACCAGGTGATCGAGGTGGATCCGGTGACCCGCACCGCCGAGGTGCAGGGGATGACCACCTACGAGCACCTGGTGGACGCCACGCTGCCGTACGGGCTCATGCCCTACGTGGTGCCGCAGCTCAAGACGATCACGCTGGGCGGTGCGGTGACCGGGCTCGGCATCGAGTCCACCAGCTTCCGCGACGGCCTGCCGCACGAGTCGGTGGAAGAGCTGGAGATCCTCACCGGTGACGGCCGCATCGTCGTCGCCCGGGAGGACAACGAGCACAGCGACCTGTTCCGCGCGTTCCCCAACTCCTACGGGACCCTCGGCTACGCGCTGCGCCTCCGGATCAAGCTGAAGCCGGTGAGCCCCTACGTGCGGCTCACCCACCTGCCCTTCTCCGACGCGGACAAGTGCATGCTCGCCATGCAGGAGATCTGCGAGGCCAAGGAGTACGACGGCGAGCGGGTCGACTTCGTGGACGGCGTGTTCTTCCGCCCCGGCGAGCTCTACCTCACGCTCGGCCAGTTCTCCGACCGCGCGCCCTACGTGTCCGACTACACCGGCATGCGCATCTACTACCAGTCGATCCAGAGCCGCACCCGGGACTGGCTGACCGTCCGCGACTACCTGTGGCGCTGGGACACCGACTGGTTCTGGTGCTCGCGCGCGTTCGGCGTTCAGCAGCCGCTGGTCCGCTCGGTGACCCCGCGGCGCTGGCTGCGCTCCGACGTCTACCGCAAGCTGGTCGGCCTGGACCGCAGGTACGGCGTGACCGCGCGGCTGGACCGCTGGCGTAACCAGCCGGTGCAGGAGTCGGTCATCCAGGACGTCGAGGTGCCGGTCGACCGCGCCGCTGAGTTCCTGGACTTCTTCCACTCCAAAGTGGGCATGACGCCGGTATGGATGTGCCCGCTCAAGTCGGGGGACGACTGGCCGCTCTACCCGCTGGAGCAGGGGCGGCTCTATGTGAACTTCGGGTTCTGGGGAACCGTCCCGCTGCCCAAGGGGCAGTTCGACGGCTACTACAACCGGCTCATCGAGCATGCCGTGCACGAGCTCGACGGTCACAAGTCCCTCTACTCGACCTCGTTCTACCCCCGCGACGAGTTCTGGCGCCTCTATAACGGAGACGCTTACTGGCCGGTCAAGAGAGCCTATGATCCGGGCGGCCGGCTGCTCGACCTCTACGAGAAGTGTGTACGGGGGCGTTAAGGAGGTTGGTTCTGTGTCTCTTGCACAGATCTTCGAGAAAGTCGTCGGGCCGGAGACGGGCATCTCCTTCGTGGCCTACGACGGCAGCAAGGCCGGGCCGGACGGCTCGGACATCCGCATCGAGGTGAAGTCCCCGATCGCGGTCGCCTACCTCGCGCAGGCGCCCGGCGAGATGGGGCTCGCCCGCGCCTACGTGTCGGGTCACCTCGACGTGCACGGCGACATGTACACCCTGCTCGACAGGATGTGGTCGGTCACGCTCAACGACCTGACCCCGGCGGAGAAGCTCTCCGCCGTCCGCGAGCTCGGGGTCAAGCCGCTGATGATGCGGGTGCCGGTGCCCAAGCAGGAGATGCGCCGCAGCATGCTGGCGCGTCTCGGCAGCAGGCACGCCAAGGCGCGCGACGCCGAGGCGATCCATCACCACTACGACGTGTCCAACCGGTTCTACGAGTGGGTGCTCGGGCCGTCGATGGTGTACACGTGCGCGGTCTTCCCGGCCGCGGACTCCACGTTGGAGGAGGCGCAGTACACCAAGTTCGACCTGGTGAGCAAAAAACTGGACCTCCAGCCCGGCATGCGGCTGCTCGACGTGGGCTGCGGCTGGGGCGGCATGGTCATGCACGCGGCCAAGGAGTACGGCGTCAAGGCGCTGGGCGTGACGCTGTCGCGGCAGCAGGCGGAGTACGCGCAGAAGGCGATCGCCGAGGCGGGGCTGGACGGGCTGGCCGAGGTCCGGTACATGGACTACCGCGACGTCACCGACACCGGCTTCGACCGGATCAGCTCGATCGGTCTCACCGAGCACATCGGCAAGGAACAGCTGCCGTTCTACTTCAAGTTCCTGTACGACAAGCTCAAACCGGGCGGGCGGCTGCTCAACCACTGCATCACCCGGCCCACCGGCACTGAAAAGACGATCAACAAGGGCGGTTTCATCAACCGCTACGTCTTCCCCGACGGGGAGCTGGAGTCCATCGGCTATCTGGCGCGCCAGATGGAGGACATCGGCTACGAGATCAGGCACACCGAGAACCTCCGCGAGCACTACGCCAAGACGCTCGAAGGCTGGGTCGCCAACCTGGACGAGCACTGGGAGGAAGCGGTCGAGGAGGTCGGCATGGGCACCGCGCGGGTCTGGCGGCTGTACATGGCGGGCTGCATCGTCGGCTTCGAGCGCAACAAGATCCAGCTGCACCAGGTGCTGGCCGTGAAACTGGGCGAGCGCGGCGAGGCCGGGGTGCCGCTGCGTCCCTCGATCGACTGGCCCTGACCGGGCCCGTTCCGCGCGCCGCCGGCGCCCGTCCACGGGGACGGGCGCCGGCGGCGTCCGGGGTCAGCGCAGCTCGCGCTTGAGGATCTTGCCGGTGGCGGTCATCGGCAGCGCGTCGCGGAACTCCACGATCCGCGGATACTTGTAGCCCGCCATGTTCTCCTTGCCCCAGGCGGTCAGCTCCTCCTCGGAGACGTCCTCGCCCGCCTTGCGGATCACGTATGCCTTGATCTCCTCGCCATGCGAGTCGTGCGGCACTCCGACGACCGCGGCCAGCGAGACCGCGGGATGGGTCATCAGGACCTCCTCGATCTCCCGCGGGTAGACGTTGAAGCCGCCCCGGATGATCATGTCCTTGGCCCGGTCCACGATGGTGTAGTAGCCGTCCGCGTCGCGGGTGGCGATGTCGCCGGTGCGGAACCAGCCGTCCTTGATCACCTCGGCGGTGGCCTCGGGGCGCTTGTAGTAGCCCTTCATGATGTTGTGCCCGCGGATGGCGATCTCGCCGGGGCCCTCGCCTTCGACGGTCTTCCACTCGCTGTCCACCAGCCGCATCTCCACGCCCCAGATGGGGGTGCCGACGGTGCCCGGCTTGGTGACCCGGCCCGGCTGGTTGAAGCTGGCCACCGGGGAGGTCTCCGACAGGCCGTAGCCCTCGTTGATGCCGACGCCGAAGGTCGTCTCGAAGTCCTTCAGAACCTCGACCGGGCAGGCCGCGCCGCCGGAGACCGCCGACTTGAGCGAGGCGGGCACCTCCTCACCGGCGTGCACGGCGGTCAGCAGCGCCCAGTACATCGTGGGCACGCCCGCGAACAAGGTGACCTTCTCCGTGCGCATCAGCTCCAGCGCGGGGCCGGGTTCGAAGCGGGGGAGCAGCACCAGCGTGGCCCGCCGGCGGAAGCCCATGTTGAGCAGGGTGGTCTGGCCGAAGGAGTGGAACAGCGGCAGCACCGTGAGGAAGACGTCGCCGTCCGCCTCGTCGGGGAACATCGCGTCGGAGACCATGGCGTTCATCACCATGTTCTGGTGGCTGAGCTCGGCGCCCTTGGGCTGGCCCGTGGTGCCGCTGGTGTACAGGATGACCGCGGTGTCGTCCGGCGCGGTCTGCACGGTGCTGAACTCGCCGGGCATCCCGTCGAGCGCGGCCCACACCGTCTCGCCCAGCTCGGACTCGGTCGCGAACGCGGTCGCGGGCAGCACGAAGAAGTGCTCGGTGACCTCCACCTGGTCGAACCCGGCCCGCCCGCGCTCGCCGAGCGGGAGTTCGGGCGTGCCCTCGAAGCAGAAGAACGCCTTCGCGTCGGAGTCGGTCAGGTGGTAGGCGATCTCCCGGGCCTGGAGCAGCACGTTCAGCGGCACCACCGTCGCGCCGGCCTTGAGGATGCCGTAGTACACGAACGGGAAGTACGGCAGGTTGGGGCAGGCGATGGCGACCTTGTCCCCCTTGCCGATGCCGCGCGCCACCAGGAGGTTCGCGACCTGGTTGGCGACGGTGTCCACCAGGGAGTACGGCAGGCGCAGCTCGCCGAAGACCATGGCGGTGTGGTCGGGAGCCTCGCGGGCGCTGTCTTCCAGCACGATCGCCAGGTTGAGCATGGTCGCTTCCTCTCCGAGGGGTAAGAGCGGATACGGTCATCCTGGCAACAACGAGATACTGACCGGTAGGTAACGTAGATAACAAATTGAATTTTGCATCGAAAGTGGCATCAATCGGGCTACCACAAAGTGCATACGGATGGCGCGCGCCCGCTCGCGGGAGTAAGTAGATGACAGGTCGCTGGCCAGGGGGAGCGGCGGCGGTTCCCGACGAGGAAAGGCGCGGCCATGCCGTCAGCGGTGTCCAGGCAGTACGACTACGTGATCGTCGGCGCGGGATCGGCCGGATGCGTGCTGGCCGGGCGGCTCTCCGCCGATCCCGCCGTCTCCGTCGCGCTGGTGGAGGCGGGCGGCCGGGACGACGGGCTGGAGGTGCGCATTCCGGCGGCGTTCAAGAAGCTGTTCAAGACCGCGCGGGACTGGGATTTCCACACCGCCAAACAGGCCGAGATGTTCGGCAGGCGGCTCTATTGGCCGCGTGGCAAGATGCTCGGCGGTTCCTCCAGCATGAACGCCCAGATGTGGGTGCGCGGCCACCGGGCCGACTACGACGGATGGCGGGTGCCCGGCTGGTCCTACGCCGACGTCCTGCCGTACTTCACCAGGGCCGAGCACCGGATCGGCAGCAACCACGGCGGCGTGTACGGCACCGACGGGCCGGTGCACATCTCCGAGCTGCGCAGCCCCAACCCGGCGACGGCGGCGTTCCTGCGCGCCTGCGGCGAGCTGGGCATGACCCGGCTGGCCGAGCTGAACGGCCCCTCCAACGAGGGCTACTGCCAGACGCCGGTGACGCAGTACCGGGGCAGGCGGTGGAGCGCGGCGGACGCCTACCTGCGGCCGGCGCGCAGGCGGCCCAACCTGACCGTGCTCACCGGGGCCACCGCCGCCCGGGTGGTCATCGAGGAGGGCAGGGCGACCGGCGTCGAGCTCGCCGGCGGCGCCAGGCTCGGCGCGGGACGCGAGGTCGTGCTGGCGGCCGGCTCCGTCGGGTCGCCGCACCTGCTCATGCTGTCCGGGGTGGGCGAGCCGTCGGAGCTGTCGGCCAACGGCGTACGGCCGGTGCACGAGCTGCCCGCCGTGGGCCGCAACCTCCAGGACCACCTGGCCTCCGGGATCAACCTGCGCTGCACCCGGGAGATCACCCTGGCCGGCGCGGAGTCCCTGGCCAACCTCGCCAGGTACGTGTTCGCCAGGTCCGGCATGCTGACCTCGAACGTGGGGGAGGCGGTCGCGTTCGTCCGGACCACGCCGCGCGAGCCGGCGCCGGACATCGAGCTGATCTTCGCCCCCGGGCCGTTCTCCGACCACGGGCTCAGCCCGGTCGAGGGGCACGGCCTCACCATCGGCGCGGTGTTGCTGCGGCCGGAGAGCAGGGGCCGGATCACGCTCGACGGCCCGCAGGTCGTCATCGACCCGGGCTACCTGAGCGCGGAGGCCGACGTGACGCGGCTGGTCGCCGGGCTGGGCACGGCGCTCGCGCTGTTCGAGACCGAGGCCCTCGCCCCGCTCGCGGGCGGCCCCATGCAGCCCTACTGGGGCGCGCGCGGCGAGGAGGAGCTGGCCCGCTGGGTGCGCGAGCGCAGCGAGACCCTCTACCACCCGGTCGGCACCTGCCGGATGGGCGCCGACGAGGACTCCGTGGTGGATCCCGAGCTGCGCGTCCGCGGCGTCGCCGGCCTGCGGGTGGCCGACGCCTCCGTCATGCCGGTCATCAATCGCGGCCACACCCACGCCCCCACCGTCATGATCGCCGAAAGGGCCGCCGACCTCCTTGCCGCCGCCCGTCTCTGAACCGCCGCAGGCGGCCCCGCCCCCCGGGGCGGGATCGTGCGCAAGCCGCGTGCGCGTAGGGGATGTGGCAGGATGCACAGTGGTCCGGCCGGGTTCGATGGAGGTTCTGTGACGCTCGCTCTCGGGGAGATCGACCTTTCTGACCGTGCGTTCTGGGCGCGGCCGATGGCCGAGCGGGAGCAGGCGTTCGCGCTGCTCCGCGCCCAGCCGGCGCCGATGCGCTTCGCCGAGCCGGTGGTCGGCTACGCGCCGCCCGGCGACGGCTTCTACGCCCTGGTACGGCACGCCGACATCGTCGAGGCCAGCCGCCGGCCGGAGATATTCTCCTCGGCCAAGGGCTCCACCAGCGTCCACGACCTGACCCCGGAGTTCGCCGAGTACTTCGGGTCGATGATCAGCATGGACGATCCCCGGCACGCCCGGCTGCGCCGCATCGTGTCCCGGGCGTTCACACCGAAGATGATCCAGAAGTTCGAGGACGACGTGCGGGCCGAGGCGGCGCGCATCGTGGACGAGCTGCTGGCCGTCGGGCCGGGGTGCGACTTCGTTGGCGAGGTCGCCGCCCGGCTGCCCCTGAAGATCATCTGCGACATGATGGGCATCCCCGCCGAGCACTACCGCACGGTCTACGAGGCGACCAACGTCATCCTCTCCGGCGGCGACCCCGAGTTCGTCTCCGACGCCGAGAATGCGGGGGCGCTGCTCCTCGGCGCGGGCGAGCGGCTCGCGGGCCTGGTCACCTCCCTCGCGAAGGACCGCCCCGACGGCCTGATCAGCGCGCTGACCAGCGCGAACATCGACGGTGAACAGCTCACCGTGCAGGAGCTGGGGTCGTTCTTCATCCTGCTCGTGGTGGCGGGCAACGAGACCACCCGCAACGCGATCTCGCACGGCCTGCACCTGCTGACCGAGAACCCGGACCAGCGCGACCTGCTGCTCGCCGACCTCGACGGCCGGGTCGGCGGCGCGGTGGAGGAGATCGTCCGGCTGGCGTCGCCGGTGGCGTGGATGCGCAGGACCGTCACCCGGGACCACGAGATGAACGGCACGTCCTACCGGGAGGGCGACAAGGTGCTGCTCTTCTACTGGGCGGCCAACCGGGACGAGGACGTCTTCACCGACCCCTACCGGTTCGACATCCTGCGCGACCCGAACCCGCACCTGGGCTTCGGCGGCCCCGGTCCGCACTTCTGCCTCGGCGCGCACCTCGCCCGTCGGGAGATCCGGGTCCTGTTCAGGGAGTTGCTGTCCAGGATCCCGGAGATCCGCTCCGTCGGCGAGCCCGACCGGCTGCGCTCCAGCTTCATCAACGGCATCAAGCGGATGCCCTGCGCCTTCTGAGCCACGCACGTACAACGTACGCAACATTCCATTGACGCAGGTCCGCGCGTTGCGAATCATGGAAGGATGAGCGTGAGTCCAGCGGGGAGCGGGCCGATCACCTCGGTCGACGACTTCGACCTGTCCGACACCTCGTTCTGGCTGCGGCCGATGGCCGAGCGGGAAGAGGCGTTCCGGCTGCTGCGGCTGCGCGACCGGCCGGTCTTCTACGCCGAGGCCGAGGTGACCTACGCTCCGACCGGTCCCGGCTACCACGCCCTGGTGCGGCACGCGGACATCCTGGAGGCGAGCCGGCACCCCGACGCCTTCTGCTCGGGGGACGGCGGCGCGACCAACATCCCGGACATGCCCGCCGAGTTCGCCGAGTACTTCGGCTCGATGATCAACATGGACGACCCGCGGCACGCCCGGCTGCGCCGCATCGTCTCGCGGGCCTTCACCCCCAAGATGATCAAGCAGTTCGAGGCCGACGTCGACGCGGCCGCCGTCCGGATCGTGGACGACCTGCTGCGCACCGGCCCCGGCTGCGACTTCGTCACCGAGGTCGCCGCCAAGCTGCCCCTGAAGATCATCTGCGACATGATGGGCATCCCGGAGAAGGACTACGGCCACGTCTACGACCGGACCAACGTCATCCTCGGCGGGTTCGACCCCGAGTTCGGCGGGGACGACCTGCTGACGGTCGGCGAGCGGCTGCTCACCGCCGGGATGGAGCTCCAGCAACTCGTCCAGGACCTCGCCGCCCGGCGCGCCGAGCAGCCCACGGACGACCTCACCTCGGCGCTGGTCAACGCCAACATCGACGGCGAGCGGCTCACCATGCAGGAGCTGGGGTCGTTCTTCATCCTGCTGGTCGTGGCGGGCAACGAGACCACCCGCAACGCGATCTCGCACGGCATGCGCCTGCTCACCGAGAACCCTGACCAGCGCGACCTGTGGCTCACCGACATCGACGGGCACACCCCGCGCGCGGTGGAGGAGATCGTCCGGCTGGCGTCGCCGGTCAACTACATGCGCCGCAAGCTCACCAGGGACTTCGAGATGAACGGCACGCTCTACCGCAAGGGCGAGAAGGCCGTCCTGTTCTACTGGTCGGCCAACCGCGACGAGCGCGTGTTCGCCGACCCCGGCCGTTTCGACATCACCCGCGACCCCAACCCGCACGTCGGGTTCGGCGGGCCGGGCCCGCACTTCTGCCTGGGCGCCCACCTCGCCCGCCGCGAGATCGGCGTGATGTTCCGCGAGCTGCTGCGCCGCGTCCCCCAGCTTGAGGTGGGCACGCCGGAGCGGCTGCTCTCCGGCTTCATCAACGGCATCAAGCGGGAGACCGCGGAGTTCTGACGGCGGTCAGGACTTCGCGAGACGGATCTGCCTGAAGACGGTGTTCACGTCGGGCAGCAGCTCCTTCTTGCCGGCCGGAACCGACATGTAGACGATCGCGGGGAAGTCCGCGCCGGTGCTGACGGCGGCCACCACCATGGTCGTCTTCTGCTCGCCGGCGGTGATCTCGTAGCCGACGAGCTGGCCGGGCAGACCGCCGACCGCCAGCGCCTGCTGGGCGGTCTTGCGGATCGTGTTGCCCTCGGGGAAGTACTTCGTGCGCGCCTGGTAGGCCACCGCGTTGATCACCGGGGTGAGGTTCTCCGGCGTGGTGTACTTCGGCTGCGCGGCCTTGGGCAGCGGCCCCGACATGAGCTGGGCGAACTGCGCCCTGCCCGTGGAGTCGGTGCCCGCCGCGACGTACTGCCGGGTCGAGTAGCCGTGCGTGGTGCGGACGGTCGGGCGCTGGTCCAGCCGCCACGGCGCGCCCAGCCGGGGAATCGTGATCGCCGCCGCCTCGTCCGCCAGCGGCCCGTTCACCTCCGACGCCTCCCCCTTGTACCGGGGCAGCCTGCCCGCCGACTGCGGGCGCGGGCTGGCCGGGGCGGTCGCCGAGGGGACGGCCGCCGACGGGTCGGGCTCCGGCGTGTCCTCCGAGGCCAGCGGCCCGGCGAGGAACGCCCACAGCAACGCGCCGACCAGGGCGATCAGCACCGAGCCGACGAGCGCGTACATCCAGATCGGCTTGCCGGGACGGTCGAAGTCGTCGTCCCCGCCCATCTCCTGGTAGTTGTCGCCGAAGACGGTGTTCCACAGCTCCTGCTGACGCTCGGGAGGAGGCGTCTTCGGCCCGCTGATCTGCCCCGCGGTGACGAACGGCCGGTACGGATCCCCGGCGTCCGGCCCGCCGGGGCCGTTAGGTCCACCGGGACCGCCTGGGCCGTTGGGTCCACCGGGACCGGCTGGACCGGCTGGGCCGTTCGGGCGGTTCTGGCCGCCTGCGTTGCCGGGGGTGTTCGGGCCGCCGGGGCTGCCGGGGCCGCCGCCCGGGGCGCCGGGGTTCGGAGGTCCCGGGGGGCCCAGCGGTCCGCCGGGGCGGGCGGGGGGCTGGCCGTCGGGCCTGCGGGGTTGCTGGGGGGTCGGGGTGGGGGGCTGGGGCCGGCCGGTTGGCAGGGAGACCGTCCTCTCGAAGTTCGCGTCGGACGTGGCGGGAGAAGACGCCACGGGAATGCTGCTCATCGTGCCGAGCGGGTCGTCGTCGGGCCACACCGGCCGACCGTCGTCGCCCGCGCGGTTCGGGGCGGCCCCCGACGAGCGGTCGGTGGAGAAGGAGCGGTCGGTGGGGGACGACCGGTCGGGCTGGTTGAAGCCGTTGCCGCCGACGTCGGGCGGGCCGTACCCGCCGGGGGGAGCGCCGAGCGCCTCGCCGTTCCCGAAGGCGGAGGTGTCGGGGCCGGGCGGGCCGTAGCCGTTGGCGGCGGCCGGACGGTCGGGCGGGCCGTAGCCGGCGGGGGTGGCGTTCTTCGGGTTGGCGAACCAGCCGGAGGACTCGCCGGCGGGGGCCTGCTGCCAGGCGGGGACGCGTCCCGCGGCGGGGGATCCGGCACCGGCCGCCGAGGCGGTGGGGGAGCCGGGGGCGGTCGCCGGAGCGGAGGGGGTGAGGCCGGCATCCGGCCAGGAGGCGGGGGTGCGGTCCCGAGGGGCCGGGGCCCGGTCGGGGGCGGAGGCACGGGCGGCCGGGGCCCGGTCGGCGGCGCGGGAGGCGGTCGAGGGGTCAGCGGGGGAGGGCCAGGCGGCGGGGAGTTCCTCGCGCGCGGCGGGTTCGGGCCACGACGCCGCGGGCGCCCCCGGTACCTCGGGCCACGCGCCCGGCTGCTCGCGCGGAATCTCCGGCCATGCCGGAGGCCGCTCGTCGCGTGGCGGCTCGGGCCAGGACGGGCCGGTGGGCTCTGGCCATGCGGGAGGCGGGTCGCTCGAAGGCGTTTCAGGCCAGGCCGGAGGTAGGTGGGACTGGCTGGACTGCTCCGGGGCCATTGTTGCCGTACCTCCTGCGGTATTGCCCGGATTAGGCGTGCTGGGCATGATCTCATGTCAATCAGGGGGTTCCGCAGGAAAACCAGAGAATCCCCTGGCGAACCGCAGGCCGACGGGATCGGCCGGCGAATCGCGCGACGAAGAACGACAAGAACGACGAAGAACGACAAAGGACGACGGAGGACACGGTCACGCCGGGTCCCGGTCCCCGCCCCCGTCGCCCAGGGTCCAGCACAGGGACAAGGTTAAACTAAAGGGACAGAAGAGGTCACAACGGATCTATCACCATCCGGTCTCGCGAACACCTGGACAGCGCGCGGAACGCGCAGGTACGGCGGCGCGAGAGGTGACAGCACGGGGACGTGCCCGGCGGTCGCGGGCGAGCCACGACATGGGCGCTCTACGCTACCCTTGACATATGCGTATCGCGACCCTGCTTCTTAGCGGGCCGCGCCGGTCGAGCTGACTCGCTGGCTCCTCGACGGCGCGGCCGGCCCCTCGTGCACGGCGGGGGGCTTCTTCATGGGACGACGACGGGCTCGACATTCCAGAACCAAACCGAGGGACAACCGTGAGTGAGCGTAGCGAGCAATACGATCCGCAGGCGTTGCAGGCCAAATGGCAGCCGCGCTGGGAGCGGCTCGACCCCTTCCGCGCCGGCGAGGACGACGCCGACCAGCGTGAGCGCCGCTACCTGCTCGACATGTTCCCCTACCCCTCCGGCGACCTGCACATGGGGCACGGCGAGGTCTTCGCGATCGGCGACGTGGTCGCCCGCTACTGGTTCCAGCGCGGTTACAACGTGCTGCACCCCATCGGCTGGGACTCCTTCGGCCTGCCCGCCGAGAACGCCGCGATCCGGCGCAACGCCCACCCCGCCGAGTGGACCTACGCCAACATCGAGACCCAGGCCAACTCCTTCCGCCGCTACGCCGTCAGCTTCGACTGGTCGCGCCGCCTGCACACCAGCGACCCGGAGTACTTCCGGTGGAACCAGTGGCTGTTCAACCGCTTCTTCGAGCGCGGCCTGGCCTACCGCAAGGGCGGCCTGGTCAACTGGTGCCCGCAGGACCAGACGGTGCTGGCCAACGAGCAGGTGGTCGCCGGCCGCTGCGAGCGGTGCGGCGCCGAGGTCGTACGGCGCGAGCTGACCCAGTGGTACTTCAAGATCACTGAGTACGCCGACCGGCTGCTGGGCGACATGGCGCAGTTGGAGGGCGGCTGGCCGGAGCGCGTGCTGACCATGCAGCGCAACTGGATCGGCCGGTCCGAGGGCGCCGACGTGTCGTTCCGGATCGAGGGCCGCGAGGAGCCGGTGACGGTCTACACGACCCGCCCGGACACCCTCTACGGCGCGACCTTCTTCGTGGTCGCCCCGGACGCGCCGCTGGCCGAGGAGATCGTCTCCGAGGGGCAGCGGGCCGCCTTCGAGGCATACCGCGCCGAGGTCGCCAAGCTGAGCGACATCGAGCGGCTGTCCACCGAGAAGGAGAAGACCGGCGTCTTCCTCGGGGTTCACGCGATCAACCCGGTCAACGGCGAGCGGATGCCGGTGTGGGCCGCCGACTACGTGCTGTCCGACTACGGCCACGGCGCCATCATGGCGGTGCCCGCGCACGACCAGCGCGACCTCGACTTCGCCCGGCGGTTCGAGCTGCCGGTCCGGGTCGTCGTGCACACCGGCCTGGCCGACCCGGGCGAGACCGGGGTGGCGACCGCGGGCGAGGGCACGCTGGTCAACTCCGGGCCGCTGGACGGGCTGTCCAAGGCCGACGGGATCCAGACGATCATCAGGATCCTGGCTGAGAAGGGCCTCGGCCGGGCGACGGTCAACTTCCGGCTGCGCGACTGGCTGCTGTCCCGTCAGCGCTTCTGGGGCACGCCGATCCCGATCATCCACTGCCTGGACTGCGGCGAGGTGCCCGTCCCCGACGAGCAGCTCCCCGTCACGCTGCCCGACATGCGCGGCGAGGCGCTGGCGCCGAAGGGCGTGTCCCCGCTGGCCAGCGCGTCCGACTGGGTCAACGTCGAGTGTCCGAAGTGCGGCGGTCCGGCCCAGCGCGACACCGACACGATGGACACCTTCGTCGACTCGTCCTGGTACTACCTGCGCTACTGCTCCCCGGGCTACGAGGACGGCCCGTTCGACGTGGCGCAGGTGCGCAAGTGGGGGCCGATCGACCAGTACGTCGGCGGCGTCGAGCACGCGGTGCTGCACCTGCTCTACTCCCGGTTCTTCACCAAGGTCCTGCACGACATGGGCATGGTGGACTTCACCGAGCCGTTCACGCGGCTGCTCAACCAGGGCCAGGTGATCAACCAGGGCAAGGCGATGTCCAAGTCGCTGGGCAACGGCGTGGACCTCGGCGAGCAGATCGACCGGTTCGGCGTCGACGCGGTCAGGCTGACCATGATCTTCGCCGGTCCGCCGGAGGAGGACATCGACTGGGCCGACGTCTCGCCCGCCGCGTCGCAGAAGTTCCTGGCCCGCGCCTTCCGGGTGATGTCCGAGGTGCAGGCCGCCCCCGGCACGGACCCGGCGGCCGGCGACCTGGAGCTGCGCAGGTTCACGCACCGCACCATCGACGAGGTCACCAGACTTGTGGAGTCCCACCGGTTCAACGTCGCGGTGGCCCGGATGATGGAGCTGACCAGCGCGGCGCGCAAGACGATCGACTCGGGCGCCGGCCCGGCCGACCCGGCGGTCCGCGAGGCCGCGGAGACGCTGGCGGTCATGCTGTCCCTGGTCGCGCCCTACACCGCCGAGGAGGCGTGGGAGCGCCTCGGTCACCAGCCGTCGGTGGCGAAGGCGGGCTGGCCGGTCGCCGACCCGGCGCTGCTGGTCCAGGAGTCGGTGACCTGCGTGGTCCAGGTGGCGGGCAAGGTCCGGGACCGCCTGGAGGTCTCCCCGGACATCTCCGAAGCCGACCTGGAGGCCCTCGCCCTGGCCTCGGACAAGATCAAGCCGCTGCTCGACGGCGCTCCGCGCAGGGTGATCGTCCGGGCGCCCAAGCTGGTCAACATCGTCCCGTGACGAGGACGGAGGCCCCGCCGCCCGGCGGGGCCTCCGTGCTTCTCCGCTAGACGTCGTCCTTCCAGGCCGTGCCCGCCGTACGGAAGCCGGTCACCCGGGACTGCACGACCGCGGGCGAGACGACCTCGTCCTTGGCGTGGTAGACCCAGTCGACCTGCTCGACGTAGCTGCGCGGGGTGGCGCTGCCGCCGAGGCCGCCGCTGATGAACCAGTGGTTGAAGTTGATCGACATCGGGGTCTCCGGGTAGAACCTGCCGCCGTGCTGGGCGAACTGCTGCCCGTCGATGAAGTAGGTCACGTTGCCGCCCGACACCTGGACGACCAGGTCGTGCCAGCCGTCCATGCTCTGACCGGTCGTGGTGTAGGTGTTGTCCGACAGCCACGGTTCGTTGCGATAGGTCTCCCACGTCGTCGCGTACATGATGGGCCCGCCGGTGCCCCAGCCGCCGTTCGGCAGGTACTCGAAGTCGATCTCGCCGTAGTCGGGGTCGAGGTCGAAGGCGAGCGGGGTGATGGTGAAGAACGTCTGGACGATCTGGTCGCCGTCGGGCCCGCTGGTGGGCGCGTCGGAGAAGCGCACCCGGGCCGCGTAGGTGCCTTCGAAGAACTTGCGCTGGTGGAAGAGTTCGGCCTGGCTGGTGCCGGCCGAGGTGCCGTTCGTGGTGGCGGTGAGGGTGAGTGCCTGGTTGCCGGTGCCGATCGACGGGAAGGTGACGTTCGACGCGGGCCAGGAGGCGCCGGGGACGCCGGGGCCGCCCGCGTTGGTGCGCACCGTCCAGCCGCGGGCCTGGATCCGGGAGTCGTTGTTGGCGGTGTAGGAGAAGTCGTCGAACAGCTCGGTGCGCTCCCCGGGCGGCACGGTCGGGGTGGGCGTCGGCGTGCCGGGCGGCCCCGTCGGCTCGGTCACCGCGGGCGTGCCCCAGGCCGGCGCGCCGGCCCGGTAGAGCGGGGTCTTCGCCCAGTCCGCGTAACCGCTCTGCGCGCCGAAGGAGTAGTCGTTGGCCTGGTTCACGTTCTGCCAGTCCGAGCGGTAGACCCGGAGTTGGATGTCCCCGGTGTCGCCGCCGGCCGGGATCGACCCCGAGGTGAAGCCGATCTCCAGGTAGCGGTCCGCGCCCGCCACCGGCGCGGACAGGGTGACGAACCTGCTGGTCACGTTCCCGCACCCGGGTACGGCCCAGGCGCAGGAGAACGTGTAGGCGGCGCCGTCGCCGGTGAAGTAGTAGCGGATCTTGAGCTCGGCCAGCGGCACCGGAGCGGAACCGGAGTTGGCGATCTTGAACCAGGGCTGCATCTCGTAGGCGCTGCCACCGGTCGCCGTGGTGCGGTACTGCACCCGCAGCCCGCTGTCGGCCGCCGCCGAGCGGATCAGCCCGCCCGCGGCCACCAGGGCGGCCAGGATCGAGACGGTCAGGACCTTGCGTAAGGACATGCGTGCTCCTTCCGGGGTTGGGGGGTTCTGCACGGGGCTTTTCGCGGATCAGGTGCGCACCGGGCCGAGGTTGACGCCGAGCGCGGCCAGGCGGTCCAGATGCGCGGGGAGCCGGGTGAGAAAGTCGGGGAAGTCGCCCGCGCTACCCCAGGCCACCTCGGCGAACGCGCACAGCCGGGGGAACGCCATGTACTCCACGTGCTCGGGCGTGGGCATGTACTCCGTCCACAGCTGGCACTGGACGCCGAGCACGCCGCGCCGGGCGGGCGGCGCGAAGTGGTAGGCGTCCGCCAGCGACACCACGCCCTCCTGGGCGGGCGGCTGGCCGGGCTCGCCGGAGGGGTAATAGTCGAAGTAGGTGTGCCGGTGCGGAGCGAGCACCACCTCCGCCCCCGCCCGCGGGCCCGGCTCCGCGTCGCGCCACGCCATCAGCACGGCGTCCGGCGAGACGTCGTCGCCCTCGTCCCAGCAGACGAGCCGCCGCCCGCGTTCGGCCAGGTGGGCGGCCATCCGTCCGATGAACCAGGCCCGCGCCGCCGCCGGGCCGGGCAGCCCCAGCTCGGCGATCCGCCGCCGGGCCGCGGGACTGCGCTCCCACTCCCGCGTCGGGCACTCGTCCCCGCCGACGTGCACGTAGGGACCGGGGAAGAGGTCCACCACCTCGTCCAGCACGTCCTGGCAGAACCGGATCGTCGGCTCCTCCAGGTTGAGCACATGCTCGCTGATCCCCCAGCCGTCCCAGACGTCGAGCCGCCGTTCCGGCTGGTTGCCCAGCCGGGGGTAGGCGGCGACGGCGGCCTGCGCGTGGCCGGGCATCTCGATCTCCGGTACGACGGTGACGAACCGCTCGGCGGCGTACGCGAGGATCTCCCTGACGTCCTCGTGGGTGTAGAAACCGCCGCCGCGCCGCGCCCCGACCTCGGTGAGCAGGGGATACCGTTTGATCTCCAGCCGCCAGCCCTGGTCGTCGGTCAGGTGCAGGTGCAGCACGTTGAGCTTGTGCAGGGCCAGCAGGTCGATCAGCCGCAGCACGAAGTCCTTGGGCATGAAGTGCCGGGCGACGTCCAGCATCACCCCGCGCCAGGCGAACCGCGGCCGGTCCTCGACGGTGAGACGCGGCGCCCGCGGGCCGAGCTGGTCCAGGGTGCGCAGGCCGTAGAAGCGCCCGGCGGGCCCGCCGCCGGTCAGGCGCACGCCCTCCGGCGTGATGTCGAGCCGGTACCCCTCGGGGCCGAGGCCCGGGTCGTCGGGCTCCCGTCGCACGGGACGGCCGGTGAGCGGTACGGCGCCGCCGGCCGAGGTGAGCATCAGCGGTCTCGGGATGAGCACGCGACTACCCCTTCACTGCGCCCGCGGACAGCCCCGCGACGGCGCGTCTCTGGATGATCAGGAAGAAGACCACCACCGGCAGCGTGAACAGCGTCGCCACCGCCATCTGCGGCCCGTAGTCGGTGGCGTAGCGGCCGATGAAGGACTGGATGTAGACCGGCAGCGTGTACCGGGAAGGGTCGTCCAGCAGCACGTACGCGTAGGTGAACTCGGTCCACGCGGTGATCCAGGAGAACACCGACGTGGCCATCAGCCCCGGCGCGACCAGCGGGAAGACCACCTTCCTGAACGCCTGGAACCTGCTCGCGCCGTCGACCATCGCCGCCTGTTCCAGCTCCACCGGCACGCTCAGCACGAAGCCGCGCAGCATCCACACCGCGAACGGCAACGTGAAGGACAGGTAGACCACGACCAGCCCGGCGTACGTGCCGAGCATGCCCGCGTCGCGCAGCGTCAGGTAGAAGGGGATGAACAGCGCCTCTCCCGGGATCATCTGCACGATCACCACGGCGAGGAGGAAGGCGGTGCGCCCGCGGAAGCGGAAGCGGGCCAGCGCGACCGCCGCGAGGAACGACACCGCCACCCCGGCGAGCACGACCGCGCCGGTGACGAGGAGCGAGCTGCGCAGGGCGTTCCAGAAGCCGTCCGCGGTGAGGATCTGCCGGAAGTTGTCGAAGAAGATCGGGTCGGGGACGAGTTCGGGGGTGTGCCGCAGGATGTCCTCGTCCGGTTTGAGGGCCGTCGTCGCCATCCAGTAGACGGGGAAGACGAAGAAGGCGCAGGTCAGCAGGGCGAGAGTGTTGACGAGGGCCTTTCTCATCTGGCCTCCTGGCGTAGCGTGCGGATGTAGAACCAGGCCAGGCCGAGAAGCATCAGGGTCATCAGCACCGCGATCGAGGACGCCGCGCCGAACTGCGAGGCGTTGATCCCCTTGTTGTAGATGTAGACGCCGAGCATGACGGTCGACTCGTACGGCCCGCCCTTGGTGGTGAACCAGATCTGCGGGAAGACCTTCATGTCCCAGATCAGGCTGAGCACGATCAGGATCACGTAGACCGGGCGGAGCAGCGGGAGGGTGATCCGCCAGAACACCCGCGGCCCGCTCGCCCCGTCCACCCGCGCCGCCTCGTGCAGCTCGGCCGGGACCGTCAGCAGCCCGCCGTACACCGACAGCGCGACGAACGGCACCGCGCCCCACACGACGATCACCACCAGCACCGCCGTGGCCTGCGTGCCGCCGAGGAACCAGCCGTACCCCCGGCAGTCGCACAGCCCCGCCCGCGTGAGCAGGTAGTTGACCACGCCGAACTCGCTGTCGAACAGCCAGCGCCAGATGACCGCGCCGATGAAGACCGGTGTGGCCCAGGCGACGACCAGCCCGCTGGACAACGCCAGCCGCGCCCACGGGCTCGCCGCCTTCAGCAGCAGCGCGCAGAGCGTGCCGATCACCAGCGTCAGCGTCACGCACACCAGCGCGAAGGCGATCGTGCGCGGCAGGATCGTCCAGAACTGCGGATCGGTGAGGGTGCGGAGGTAGTTGTCCAGGCCGACCCAGGTGGTGGTGCGCCGGATCAGGTCGGCCAGGTTCTGCCGCTGGAAGGACAGCGCGACGAGCTGGACCACCGGGTAGACCAGCGTGCCGAGGATGCCGAGCGCGGCGGGAAGCAGCAGCAGGTACGGCAGCGCCCGCGACCGCGGGGGCGGCCTGCGCCGGCGGTCCGGGCCGGCTGCGACGGCTTCGTGCGTGACGCGGGTGAGGGTCACGGGATCAGCCGGCGGCGTTGAGGATCTCGGCCAGCTTCCCGTCGGCGGTCGCGGCCGCCTCGGCGACGGTCTTCTGTCCGCTCGCGATGGCCTGGAACATGTCCTGGAGCACCTGCGCGTTGTCCACGTTGGACCACTGGGTGGACTGCGGGGTGAACCAGCTCTTCGCGGCGGCGGTCATCTGCACCGCGGTCACGCCCTCGACCGCGCCGGCCAGGCTGGTGCTGTTGGGCAGCAGGCCCGACCCGGCCAGGGTGGCCTGGTGCTTCGCCCCGGTGATCAGCCTGATCCACTCGGTGCCGGGCGCCGCGGCGTCGCCGCCCGCGGAGAGCACCAGGTTGGAGCCGCCGATGAAGACCGGCATGGTGCCGTTGACGCCCGGCACCGGGAAGGCGCCGAGCTGCCCGGCCAGGTCGGGGTACTTCTCGGTGAGCCCGCGCATCATCCACGCCTGCCCGATGATCATGCCGGTGTGGCCCTGGCCGAGCGCGTCGACGAACCGGTTGCCGTCGGTGTCCACGTCGAGCGGGGCCTTGGAGACCTCCCTGACCAGGTCGGCCCAGTTCCGCAGCCCCTGCTGCGACCGCGGGGTGGAAAGCTGCCCCTTCCAGGCGGTCCCCTCCTTGACCGCGATCGCGCCGCCGGTGTCGAACACGAACGGCAGCGCGGCGTACTGGTAGCGGCCGGGGAAGTAGAGGCCGGAGAAGTCCTCCGCCGGGTTGGCCCTGATGAGCGCGTTCGCCGCCTCGCGCAGCTCGGCGAGCGAACCGGGCTCGTCCTTCAGGCCCGCCTTCTCCCACAGGTCCTTGCGGTAGATGACGACCCGGGTGCCCCCGTAGTACGGCACGCCGTACAGCCTGCCCTCGTAGGTCCCTGCGTCGGTCAGGCCCTTGAGCCAGGTGCCGGAGTTCTCGAAGGCGTCGGGGCGCACCTCGGCGAGCGCGCCGGAGGCGGCGTAGGTGAGGACGTCGGTGTTGCCCATCTCCAGGACGTCGGGCGGGTTGTCACCGGCCAGCGCGGTCTTCCACTTGACGTCGCGGCCCTCCCAGTCGAGCACCTGCACCTTGACGGTCAGGCCCGGATGGGCGGCCCGGAGTTCGGCGTTGACCTGCTCGATCAGGGTGTCCGGCGCGCTGTCGCGCATCACCCAGACGTCCAGCGTGGACGGCGCCTCCTGCGCGGTTCCACTCGGCTCCGTGGCACAGGCGGTCAGGCCGCCCAGCAGCAGGACCGCGCACAGCAGTCCCGAGACGTGTCGCATGACGTCTCCTCGATTGGTAAGGTATTGGTAAGCTCTAAGGCGGGTTGAGCCAAGGGTGGTCTTTACCAGTTCGGTCGTCAAGGGGTGTCCTGCGGGATTTTGCCGGTGCGGGCGGGCGGGTGGCCCGGTGGAACGGTCTCACTGGTTAATAACTGGTAAGGTTGGTGGGGTGAGCACATCGGCCCTCAACGCGCGCGCCGGCCTCAAGCGCGACCGGGTCCGGGACTACCTCCTGGACCTCATCGGCGACAAGCGCCCCGGCGAGGCGATCCCCTCCGAGCGCGACCTGTGCCGCGAGCTGGGCGTCTCCCGCCCCACTCTCCGCGCCGCGATCGACGATCTGGAGCGTCAGGGCATGCTGGTGCGCGAGCACGGCCGGGGCACGTTCATCGGCCCGCGCAAGGTCACCCAGCAGCTCGCCGCCACCGCGACCAGCTCCTTCTACGCGCCGCCCGCCGACGGCCACTGGCTCAGCAGGGTGCTGGAGTTCGAGTCCGCGCCCGCCGGGGCCAGGCTCGCGCACCGGCTCCAGGTCTCACCGGCCGACCCCGTCCTGCGGGTGGTACGGCTGCGCGTCGTGGACGACGAGCCGATGGCGATCGAGCGCATCCACCTGCCGCACGCGCTCGTCTCCGGCCTCACCCCGCCGGACATGGAGTCGGGCTCCTTCTACCAGCTTCTGCGCGCCCGGTTCGGGGTCGACGTGCGGACCGCGATCCAGACCATCGAGCCCACCGTCACCGACGAGACCGAGGCCGACCTGCTCGGCGTCCCGCAATACGCCCCCGCGCTCCTCTTCGAGCGCACCACCCGCGACGCGGCCGGGCGGGTCGTCGAGCTCACCCGCTCGATCTACCGCGGCGACCGCTACCGCATCACCTCAGAACTCCACTTCGACGCCGACTCCGGCTGACCTCCCACCCCTCGCCCACACCCCTGGGACCGTACGGCGGGCCATCACTGCCCGCGCAGCAGGCCGTCACCTCCGGGCCGTCACCGCCGGAGCGCCATCGCTGGAGCGCCATCGCTGGAGCGTCACTTCCGTGGGCGCCGCAGTGGGGGCAGCGCACGTCGGGGCGCTGCCGTCGGTCGTCACCGTCGGGGCGTCACTGCCGGTTGCCGAAGACCTCGTGCCAGGTGCGGATGTAGTCGGGCTGGCGCAACGACTCGATGAGGCCGGTGACGAAGCGGTGCTCCGCCTCCAATAGGGCGAGCCGGTACTCCTCCTCGATCAGGAACACCCAGGCGACGCCGCCCTCGGTGGCGGCCCGCACGGTGGCCCGGGTCTCGTCGGCCTCCTCGCCCAGCGTGGTCAGCCGCCGGTCGAGCAGCTCGGCCGCGTCCGCGGGTTCGAGCACGCTGAGCAGCGAGAGGGCGACGCCGAACTGCGGATACTCCCGCCTCGGCTGCGCCACGAGTTCGCGCAGCCAGTCGTAGAGCTCCTCCCTGCCCTCGCCGGTGAGCGCGTAGACGGTGCGCTCGGGCCGCCGGGTGTCGCGCAGGGTCTCCTGCTCGGTGACGAAACCGGCCTTCCTCAGCTGCTCCACCACCATGTACAGCGAGCCTCGGTTGTACTTGATCGCGCTGTCCTTGCCGCTCTCCTTCAGCCGCCGCCCCAGCTCGTAGGGATGCATCGGCTCCACCAGCAACCAGGCCAGAACGGCCAGCGCCAGCGGGTTGGTCACCTTACGGGTCTTCGCCACAGTCACATCTTAGGCGTGGATAGTCAGTGTCAACTATGCAGGGTGCCGCGATCGCCCGGCGAGGCACCGTGCCCCAGGGAGGCCGCTCGGGGTGCGCCCGGCGGGGTGAGCCTTGGCCGGGAAAGGCGAAGTGCCGCGCGGCGTGGATCCGTCGCGCGGCACTCGGCTCGCCGGGGGCCGGACGCGGCCCCGGTGGTCACAGCTTGCGCAGGACCGCGACGACCTTGCCCAGCACCGTGGCCTCGTCACCCGGGATGGGGTCGTAGCTCGGGTTGTGCGGGACCAGCCAGACGTGGCCGTCCTTGCGCTTGAACGTCTTGACGGTCGCCTCGCCGTCGATCATGGCCGCGACGACGTCGCCGTTGTCGGCCACCGGCTGCTGGCGCACGACGACCCAGTCGCCGTCGGCGATCGCCGCCTCGATCATCGAGTCGCCGGTCACCTGGAGCAGGAAGAGCGTGCCCTCGCCGACCAGTTGCTTGGGGAGGGCGAAGACGTCTTCGACGCTCTCCTCGGCCAGGATCGGGCCACCGGCGGCGATCCGGCCGACCAGCGGCACGTAGGCCGCGGTGGGACGGCTGATCGTCGCGTCCACCGTGCCCGCGTCGGGATCCACCCACAGGACCGGCTCGCCGGGCAGCCGCACCTCCAGCGCCCGCGGCCGGTGCGGGTCACGGCGCAGGTAACCCTTCCGCTGCAACGCGGTGAGCTGGTGGGACACGCTAGAGGTGCTGGTCAGCTGCACCGCCTCGCCGATCTCCCGCATGGAGGGCGGATAGCCGCGCTGCTGCACCGAGTCGCGGATCACCTCAAGGATCTTCCGCTGTCTCGGGGTGAGGCCGAGAGAGTCGCGCTTGCGCACCGCCAGGTCGCTCACAGCCTCGCCGTCATGCCCGCTCACGATTGCCTCCTCGCCTGGCGGCCCGCCGTCGCTGCCCGGTGTCACGTGGCTCGCCTCCCGATCCGTGGTCTTCAGGTCGCACACAGCGACCGTATCTCGCCCGAAGATCATCTTCAAACAATTGTTCGAGAGTCCTCGAAAACGTCGGTCGCATGGTGTACAACATCGTACGGGAGTTCGATCGACATCGTGTTCGATTTGCCGATCTTTACTCGGTCGATTTTTCGGGGCCGGCCGGGGCGCGGGAGGCCATCATGCGGGCGACCACGAGCACATCACCCACCTTCGCACAGCAGCTCACCGAGTGTGGCGCACTCCCGGCAGGGGCCCGGGAAAACGCCATCGACAAATCCGTCGCATTGAACAAAGCGCCTATATCGCACGACACGCGAGAGGTCGCCGAAGGCGCGAGGGCCGATCCCGCCGGGGATTCCGCCGTCGCGGGCGGGCGTGGCGCACAGCACAGAGGTGGTGGGGAAGCGACCGGTGTTGCGGAGCGTGGCGGTGGGAAAGACCGTGTTGCGAGAAGCGGCGCCGGAAAGGACGGGACTGTGAACGAGGATGCCATCCCGTCTCACGCGCGACCAGCCGTGAAACCACCCACCCGTTACGCTCCGTCCCCGAGCGCCACCCCGGCACACCCCCAGCCCGACGCCCCACAACCGCCCCAGGACGGCGTCCCGGCCAACGTGCGGATGCGGACCCCGAGTGGCAACGAGACCCCGATCAGGGCTGAAACGCAGGCGCCGGTCAGTGGGGAGATCCAGGTTTCGGGTGACGTGGATATGCGGGCATCGGCGGATGGGGCGATGCCGGCCGGGGATCGTGCGGGAGTGCGGGGTCCGGGGGACGCGGCGGGGCAGGCGGACGCTGGGGTGCGGGCGGGGTCGGCTGACGCGGCGGTGCGGACGGCGCAGGTGAATGCCGCTGTGCGCGCGGCTCAGGCGCGGGAGGCGGAGGAGCGCAGGATGCTGCGGCGGCGTGCGGCTGCTCGGCGGGCGGCGGCTCGACGTGCCGCCGCGCTGCGATCCGCCTCACGCAAGGGACAGCCGCCCGGATCCCCGGCAGGTCCCCGCCCTCCGATCGACCGCTCCCCGATCGACCGCCCTCCGGCAGACCGCCCGCCGTACCTCGAAGCCGCTCCGCCCCTTTCCCCGGTCGCGCCCCACGACCGTCCCGGGACCGGGCGGCCGGTCACACAGCGTGCGCGTGCCGCCATGCCGCCCGCCGTTCCGCGGAATCGTGCGGTGGCCGGAGAGGTGGTCACGCAGAGTGAGCGTTCCATGGGCGGGTCGCTCGCGTCGTACGAGCGTTCCTCCGGCGGACAGCCGCCTACGGCGCACGAGCGGTTCTCCGGCGGTTCTTCGCCGATGGCACGTGACCGGTCTCCGGGGGCGCCGGGCATGTCACGTGACCGATCCTCCGGGCGCTCGGCCGTGTCGCGTGACCAGTCCGGCGGGCCGGTGTCGCGCGGGTCTTCGGGCGGAGCGGTGTCGCGTGGGCCTTCGGGCGGGTCGGTGTCGCGCGGGTCCTCGGGTGGGGCGGTGTCGCGCGGGGCGATGTCGGAGGGGGCGTCCCTGCGTTCCGTTCCCGCACAGCGTCCCGTTCCCGTGGAACGGGACGGGTCCGCACAGCGGGGCGTAGTTGTGGAGCGAAGTACACAGCAGGGCGTAGGCGCGGAGCGGGGTGCACGGCGGGTCGTAGGGGTGGAGCGGGGTGCACGGCCGGGCGTGGCTGTGGAGCGGAGCGCGTCTGTGGAGGCGGGGGCACGGCGGGGGCTGGGTGCTGAGCGCGGCGGTTCTGGGCGGCGGAGCGGGTCCGCGCGGTGGGGTGCGTTCGCGCGGCGGCCCGGATCCGGGCAGGAGGCCGGGGCTCTGGACGGTTCGGGGGCAGGGCTGGAACCTGTGCGGGGACGCGGATCTGGTCGGTGGGCCGGGGAGCGTGCCGGGCATGAGGGGCGGTCCGTGGCGGGAGTCGCGGCTGGGATACGGCGGAAGCGGCGGCGCGGACCCGTTGGAAGTGTCTCGTCGGTTCAGGTGAGGCTGGCCGCGTCGGAGGGACGGCTTTTGCGAGGGCAGAGCGCCGACGTGCGGGACGGCCTGCGGGGGAAAGGCGCCGACGGGCGGGACAGCCTGCGAGGGAAGGGGGCCGACGGGGGCCTGCGGGGGAAAGGGGCCGACGGGCGGGACAGCAGGCCGCCGCTTCGGCTCACCCGGCGTGGGCGGGTGGTGGTCGCCATCGGTCTCATCCTTGTCGCGCTCGGCGTGTTCTGGCTCGGCACCTGGGCCGCCGGCACCTGGCACTTCGGCGGCCTGAGCCCGGCCAACCTCCCCACCTTCACCGCCACCACCCCTGCCTGACCCCTGACCGGCGGCCACACGCGGACCTGGCATGTGGGCGGCGGCCAGGCGCAAGCCCTTGTATGCGGGCAGTGGCCACGGGGATCTTGCGTGGGGCTGGTGGCCGTAGGCGCGGCTCGTATGGGGGCGGTGGTCATGGTCAGGTCTTGCATGGGGTTGGGGGCTGCACGTGGGTCTCTATCGCGTGGGGTGGCGTTGTTATGTTGGGGTGAGGGGTTGTTCGCGGGGGGTCGGAGCTTGGTCCTGTGGGGGATCGGGGGCTTTTGACTGGCGTATTTACTGATATGCGCTGAATGGGGTGGCCCTTGGGGGGCTGAATGGGGTCGTGCCCGGGGGTTCGGGAAAAGCGGCCCTGACGGTTTCGGGGGATGTGTGATGGCGGATCTGCGCCCGATACTCGTCACCGGTGCGGCCGGGGGTGTGGGGGCGGTCGGGCGGAGCGTGGTGGAGGGGTTGCGGCGGGCGGGGGTGCCGGTGCGGGCGTTCGTCCGTCGGGAGGATGGGCGCGCGGAGGTGCTTCGGGCCCTGGGGGCCGAGGTGGTGGCCGGTGACCTCACCCGGGCGGCTGACGTCGTCCCCGCCGTGGACGGCTGCCGCCGGGTGTTCTTCAGCATGAGCGTCTCCCCGGACTACCTGGAGGCCGCCGTCACCATGGCGGCCGTCGTGCGCGCCCTGGGCGGGGTCGAGTCGTGTGTCAGCATGTCGCAGCTCACCGTCTCGCAGATGACGCTCACCGGCAGGTCGGAGTCACGCCAGCAGCGGCTGCACTGGCTCGGTGAGCAGGCGCTCGACTGGTCCGGGATACCCGTCGCCCACATTCGGGCCACGGTGTTCCTCCAGCATCCGTTCTTCACCGACTTCGCCGCCGCCTCGATCGCGGCCGGCGGGGTGATCAGGCTGCCGTTCGGGTCCGGGCGCACCTCGCCGGTCGCCGCCGGTGACGTCGCGGCCGTCGTCCTCGCCGTGCTGACCGGGGCGGGGACGCACGCGGGCAGGGTGTACGAGCTGACCGGGCCGCGCTCGCAGGACATGTACGGCATGGCCGCGGAGTACGCCGAGGCGCTGGGCCGGCCCGTCGACTACGTGGACGTGCCCTTCGACGAGTGGCTGGACCGTGACCTCGCCCCCTGGGACCTGCCCGGCCACCTGCGCGACCACGTGGTCACGATGGCACGGCTGCACGCCCGGAACCGGTACGACCGCCTGACCGGTGACGTCGAGCTGCTTACCGGGCGGCCTGCGACGAGTGTCCGGGATTACGTGGCGGGGTCCCCGGTGTTCCGGGACAGCGCGGCGCCGAGTCCCTGAGAGGGGGCGGATACTTGTGGGGGCCGCGACACGCCAGGGGATGGTGTGAGAGCCGGGCTGAGCAGCGACTTCTGTGGCCACCGGAGGTTCGACTTGCGTTCATGGTTCCGCGCTTCTAGGTTGGGACCACAACATCTAGTAGTTACACCCATGTAGTTCACCATAGGTTGTGTTTCCGTTACCGCATCATGGGCCACCGTGAGGCGTGCGCGAGCGTCCGCTGACGCGGATCCGGGCGGCGGGGGGTGGGCTCGGGGGCCGGTGAGGGAGGCGATCGCGCGTGCACTGTCCGTTCTGCCGCCATCCCGACACCCGCGTCATCGACAGCCGCTCCTCGGAGGACGGCGCGGCCATAAGGCGCCGCCGTACGTGTCCCGAGTGCGGGCGCAGGTTCACCACCCAGGAGACGGTCCTGCTGATGGTGAGCAAGCGCAGCGGGGTGACCGAGGCGTTCTCACGCGACAAGGTGATAGCCGGAGTGCGGCGGGCCTGTCAGGGCAGACCCGTGAGTGAGGATTCGCTGGCCCAGCTGGGCCAGCGTGTCGAGGAGAGCATCCGGGCGACGGGCGCCGCCGAGATCCCCTCCAACGAGGTGGGTCTGGCCATTCTGGGCCCGCTCCGCGAGCTGGACGAGGTCGCTTACCTGCGCTTCGCCTCGGTCTACCGGGGCTTCGAGACGCTGGCGGACTTCGAGGCCGAGATCGAGCAGCTGCGCGCCGAGCGCGCCGGCGACCAGGCGATCAACTAACTGAACCCCGGCCGCCGGGGACGGGCGGCACGACCATTGGTTACGTACGGGGGCTCCATCGGGGGTCCCGGAAGGGGGAAGTCATGACGGAGACGGTGAGTGGCGCGGCGGCGCGCGGGGGGAAGCGCAACCGCAAGGGCTTGCGCATGAAGCGGATCTTCACCACTCCCGGCGTGCACCCTTACGACGAGGTGCGGTGGGAGCGCCGCGACGTCGTCATGACGAACTGGCGTGACGGCTCGATCAACTTCGAGCAGCGCGGCGTCGAGTTCCCCGCCGAGTGGTCGGTGAACGCCGCGAACATCGTGACGACCAAGTACTTCCGCGGGGCGGTCGGCACGCCGCAGCGCGAGTGGAGCCTGCGCCAGCTGGTGGACCGCGTCGTCGGCGTCTACACCAGCACGGGAATCGAGCACGGCTACTTCGCCTCCGACGAGGACGCCGAGATCTTCGACCACGAACTCAAGCACGCCCTGATCCACCAGCTGTTCAGCTTCAACTCGCCGGTCTGGTTCAACGTCGGCACCGCGTCGCCGCAGCAGGTGAGCGCCTGCTTCATCCTCGCGGTGGACGACACGATGGAGTCCATCCTGGACTGGTACAAGGAAGAGGGCGTCATCTTCAAGGGCGGCTCCGGCTCGGGGGTCAACCTCTCCCGGATCCGTTCCAGCAAGGAGCTGCTGTCCAGCGGCGGCACGGCGAGCGGCCCGGTGTCGTTCATGCGCGGCGCCGACGCCTCGGCGGGCACGATCAAGTCGGGCGGCGCGACCCGGCGGGCGGCCAAGATGGTGGTCCTCGACGTCGACCACCCCGACATCGAGGAGTTCATCGAGACCAAGGCGCGCGAGGAGGACAAGGTCCGCGCGCTCCGCGACGCCGGGTTCGACATGGACCTGGGCGGCAAGGACATCGTCTCGGTCCAGTACCAGAACGCCAACAACTCCGTCCGCGTCTCCGACGAGTTCATGCGGGCCGTGGAGCAGGGCGGCGACTTCGGGCTGCGCGCCCGCCTGACCGGCGAGATCATCGAGAAGGTCGACGCCAAGGACCTGTTCCGCAAGATGGCGAAGGCCGCCTGGGAGTGCGCCGACCCCGGCGTCCAGTACGACGACACCATCAACGACTGGCACACCACCCCCGAGACCGGCCGGATCACCGCCAGCAACCCGTGCAGCGAGTACGTCCACCTGGACAACTCCTCCTGCAACCTGGCCAGCATCAACCTGCTGAAGTTCCTCAAGGACGACGACTCCTTCGACGTCGCGAGCTTCGTCAAGCTGACCGAGCTGATCATCACCGCGATGGACATCTCGATCACCTTCGCCGACTTCCCCACCCAGAAGATCGCCGAGACCACGCGGGCCTACCGCCAGCTCGGCATCGGCTACGCCAACCTGGGCGCGCTCCTCATGGCCACCGGCCACGCCTACGACTCCGACGGCGGCCGGGCCATCGCCGGCGCGATCACCAGCCTGATGACCGGTGTCTCCTACCGGCGCAGCGCCGAGATCGCCGGCATCGTCGGCCCCTACGACGGGTACGCCCGCAACGCCGACGCCCACAAGCGGGTCATGCGCAAGCACGCCGACGCGGACGGCGAGCTGCGCACCCTCGGCGGCATGGACGCCAAGATCCACGCCGAGGCGTCCCGGCAGTGGGCCGAGTGCCTGCGGCTCGGCGAGAAGAACGGCTACCGCAACGCGCAGGCGTCGCTGCTCGCCCCCACCGGCACCATCGGCCTGATGATGGACTGCGACACCACCGGCATCGAGCCCGACCTGGCGCTGGTGAAGTTCAAGAAGCTGGTCGGCGGCGGCTCGATGCAGATCGTCAACCAGACCATCCCGCGCGCCCTGCGGCAGTTCGGCTACCAGCAGGAGCAGATCGAGGCGATCGTCGAGTTCATCGCCGAGCACGGGCACGTCGTCGGCGCCCCCGGCCTGCGGCACGAGCACTACGAGGTGTTCGACTGCGCCATGGGCGAGCGGGCGATCGCCCCGATGGGCCACGTGCGCATGATGGCCGCCGCGCAGCCGTTCCTGTCCGGCGCCATCTCCAAGACCGTCAACCTGCCCGAGTCGGCCACCATCGAGGACATCGAGCAGGTCTACCTGGAGGGCTGGAAGCTCGGCCTGAAGGCGCTCGCCGTCTACCGGGACAACTGCAAGGTCGGCCAGCCACTGTCCATCGCCAAGAAGGGCGAGGAGAAGGCGGAGGAGCCCGTCGCGGCGGCCGTGGAGGTCGTGGAGGTCACCCGCCCGACCCGGCGGCGGATGCCGAACCAGCGGCCCAGCACCACGACCCGGTTCACGGTCGGCGGGGCCAAGGGTTACATGACCGCGTCGAGCTACCCCGACGACGGTCTCGGCGAGGTCTTCCTGAAGATGTCCAAGCAGGGTTCGACCCTCGCGGGCGTGATGGACGCCTTCTCCGTGGCGATCTCGATAGGGCTCCAGTACGGCGTGCCGCTGGAGACGTACGTGAGCAAGTTCGTCAACATGCGCTTCGACCCGGCCGGCATGACCGACGACCCCGACGTGCGGATGGCGTCCTCGGTGATGGACTACATCTTCCGCCGCCTGGCCCTGGACCACCTGCCCTACGACGAGCGTGCCGCGCTCGGCGTCTTCTCCGCCTCCGAGCGGGCGGCCCAGCAGCGCGGCGAGGACCCGGCGGCGCTGCACGCCGAGGAGGTCATCGACGCCGAGGCGCTCGCCCAGTCGGCTCCGATCGAGCCGGCCAGGGAGATCGTCACGCAGTCCCTCCCCGAGCCGGTCCGCGGCCAGGGCACCCTTGAGGGCCACCAGGGCTTCACCGCCGACGCCCCCCTCTGCATGACCTGCGGCACCAAGATGCGCCCCGCGGGCAGTTGCTACGTCTGCGAGGGCTGCGGCAGCACCAGCGGTTGCAGCTGATCACGGTGAACCGGGCGCCCGGCCTCCTAGGAGGCCGGGCGTTCGCGTTTCACCAGGTGACGGGGAGTTCGGTGAGGCCGCCGGTGAGGCGGTCGTGGTGGGTGGTGAGCTCGTCGGCGGGGACGGCGAGGCGCAGGGTGGGAAGGCGGTGGAAGAGCGTGCGGAAGACCGTGGTGAGCTCCACCCTGGCCAGGCTGGCGCCGACGCAGTAGTGGGCGGCGTAGCCGAAGCCGACGTGCGGGTGGACGATCTGCCGGGAGATGTCGAAGCGGTCGGGGTCGTCGTAGACGCGCTCGTCCCGGTTGGCCGCCACGGTGGCGAGGACGACCAGGTCGCCGGCCCTGATCGTGACGCCGGCGATCTCGACGTCCTCGCGGGCGTACCTGACCAGGCCGTGCTGGCTGGGCGCGGCCACCCGGAGGATCTCCTCGACGGCGGCCTCGGCCAGTGAGGGGTCGCGCAGCAGGGCGCCGAGCTGGTCGGGATCGCGTAGGAACAGCAGGACGCCGTAGTCGATCTGGTTGACCGTCGTCTCGTGCCCGGCGAAGAGCAGGCCGCCGGCGATCCTGGCGATCTCGTTCTCGGGCAGGGCCGCCGTCGCGAGGTCGGTGTAGACGTCCTCGCCCGGGTCGCGGCGTTTGGCCCGGACGATCGCGTACGTGTAGGCGTTCATCTCGGTCTGGGCCGCGGCCGAGTGCTCGAAGTCGGTCAGGTCGGTCATCGCGTCGGCCATCGCCCGGAACTTCGCCCGGTCCGCGTACGGCACGCCGAGCAACTCGCAGATGACCTGCATGGGCAGCGGGACGGAGAACCGCTCGTGCAGGTCGGCGGGCGGGCCGTGCTCGACCAGGTCGTCCAGCAGGTCCTCGACCAGTTTCTGCACGCGGCCGGACAGGATCCGCATCCGGCGGGCCGAGAAGGCGGGGGTGAGCAGGCGGCGGAGTCGCTGGTGGACGGCCCGCTCGGTCGCGTAGTCGCCGGACGGGCCGCCCATCATCGCGTTGGCGGAGAGCCGCGGGGCGGACTCGGGCGTGGGGTGGGAGCGGCCGAAGCGGTCGTCGGCGAAGACCTGCCGGATCTCGTCGTAGCCGCTCACCAGCCACGCCTCGTCGCCGGTCTCGGTGACGACCCTGGCGACCGGTTCCCTGGCCCGCAGCCCGCGGAACGCCGGTGAGATCTCCAGCACGTCGCCGCGCCGGAAAGGCAGCCTGGGCAGATCTGACATGTCCGCTCCCCCTCTACAGACACGGATGCCGCTCTATGACGTTCTCATTTCCCGTCACGGGGGGCAAGAGCTGCGGCTATGCCGTACGGGCGGCCAGTGCGAGCAGTGCGGCGGCGACCGCGACGACGGCGTAGGCCACGACGGTGACGTCGGTGCCGGCGGACAGGCCGAAGACGCCGGCGACGGTGACCGTGACGGCCACGCCGACCGCGGAGCCGATGTAGCGGGCGGTGTTGCCGGCGCCGGAGCCCATGCCGACCCGGTGCGCGGGGACGCTCTCGATGGCCAGGTGGGTGAGCGAGGCGTTGATCAGCCCGCTGCCGATCCCGGCCACGAACAGGCCGGGCAGGACGCGCCCGTAGGAGAGGTGGTCGGCGACGCCGAGCAGCGGCAGGGTCCCGGCGGCCGACAGGATCAGGCCGAGGGCGAGGCGGACGCGGGAGCCCATCCGCAGGTGCCGGTTCAGCAGCGCGGTCAGGAACGACGTGCCGGACCAGACGCTGAAGAGCGCGGCGGCGGTGACGGAGGTCATGTCGTGGGCGAGCGTCAGCACGGTGGGCATGTAGCTCATCAGGCCGATCACGGCGATGCCGGTGACCAGCGCGCCGCCGGTGGAGACGAGGAACATCGGCCGGCGGAAGAGGCCGAGGTCGATCATCGGCTCGGCGCGCCTCCTCTCGACCACCACGAAGGCGACGAGCAGGACGGCCGCGGCGGCGAAGAACGCGACGACGATCGGCCGGGTCCAGCCGGTCCGGCCCTCGGTGATCGCGGCGAGCAGCGCGGCGACGCCGAGCGCGAGGGTGAGCACGCCGGGGACGTCGAGCCGCCGCGCCCGCTCGGCGCGCGACTCGGGCAGCAGCCGGGCCGCCACGGCGAGGATCACCGCGCCCGCGGCGACCGCCCAGTAGACCGCCCGCCAGCTCCCCACGGTGGCGCCCCACCCGGACAGCAGCGGGCCGACGGCGATGCCGAGGCCGAGCGTGGCGCCGTACCGGCCGGTGGCGCGGAGTCTGGCCGGGCCGCTGGGCGTGCTGTGGCCGAGGATGCCGAGGCTGGCGGCGAGCACGGCCGCGCTCGCGGCGCCCTGGAGCAGCCGGCCCGCGACGAACGTCGGCGTGTTGACCGCCACCGCCACCAGCACGGAGGAGGCGGCCAGCACCCACATGCCGAGCACGTAGACCCGGCGCCGCCCGTAGTCGTCGGCGAGGCTGCCGGCGACCAGCAGGAGGGCGGAGAGGCCGAGGGAGATGCCGTTGAGGATCCAGGCGGGGCCGGTGACGCCGGCGCCGAGCGCCGCCGCGGTGTCCGGCAGCGTGACCATGGGGGCGGTGTAGTTGATCAGGACGAGCAGGGGAGCCGCGCAGGTCAGGGCGAGGATGACGCCCGCCGCGCGGGGTGGCGCGGCGGGCGGCGCGGAGGTGAGGGTCACGGGAGGATCTCCATAGTTCATTCATCGAACTGACTGCGTCACCGTAGCACGGTCGGTTCGATGAATGAACTATGGTGGAGGCATGGCGCTGGGTAAGAACTACGACGGGCAGGACTGCTCACTGGCCAAGGCCCTGGAGCTGATCGGCGAGCGCTGGACCCTGCTGGTGATCCGCGACGCGTTGTACGGCGTGCGCCGTTTCGGCGACTTCCTCGCCCACCTGGAGATTCCGCGGGCCGTGCTGTCCCAGCGGCTCGGCATGCTGGTGGAGGCGGGGCTGTTCACCCGGCGTCGGTACCAGGAGTCACCGCCGCGGGATGAATACGTGCTGACCGAAATCGGGCAGGAGCTGTGGCCGACCGTGTACACACTGGCCAAGTGGGGGGAGCGGCACCTGTCGCGGGAGCCGATGCGGCTGTTCCACCACGTCGGCTGCGGCGCGGAGCTGGACCAGGGGGCCGTCTGCCCGCCGTGTGGCGTGCGCCCGGCGTTGTCGCAGATCGAAGTGCGTCCCGGGCCCGGCCTCGACCGGGAGAAGCGGGACCAGGTCACCCTCGCCCTGCGGCAGCCGCACCGGCTGCTGGAGCCGCTGCTGCCATAAAGGTGGTAAAGGTCGTAAAGGTCGCAGGCTCCCTCGCCGGACCGGGCGCCGCCTCTCATCTGTCCTGGCTACCATCGTTGATCGCGTGCGCACGGGCGGTGGCGCGCCGGCCGAAGGAGGGTCATGCGGACCATATTGATCACCGGGGCCACGAGCGGGCTCGGCCGGTTCCTCGCGCGCCGGCTCGCCGCGCCGGGTGTCAGGGTGATCGTGCACGGACGGGATCCCGCGCGGCTGCGGGAGACCGTGGCCGAGGTGACCGAGCTCGGCGGGCAGGCCGAGGGCGTGCTCGCCGACCTGTCCGGCCTGCGGGCGGTGGAGGCCATGGCCGACGAGCTCGTCGAGCGGTTCGACCGGCTCGACGCGCTGGTGAACAACGCGGGGATCGGCTACGGCCGGCCCGGCGCGGGCAGGCAGGAGAGCGAGGACGGCGTCGAGCTGCGCTTCGCCGTCAACTATCTGGCGGGATTCCACCTGACCAGGCGGCTGCTCCCGCTGCTGAGAGTCGGCGCCCCGGCCCGGGTGGTGAACGTCGCCTCCGCCGGGCAGCATCCCGTCGACTTCGACGATCCCATGCTCATCCGCGGCTACAGCGCGCGGCGGGCCTACGGCCAGAGCAAGCTCGCGCAGATCATGTTCACCTTCGACCTGGCCGAGGAGCTCGCCGGGGAGGGGGTGCGGGTCAACGCCCTGCATCCGGCGACCTTGATGGACACCGGGATGGTGGGCGAGGCGGGCATCGCCCCGGTCAGCTCGCTGGAGGAGGGCGGCGCGGCCACGCTGCGCCTGGTCAACGACCTCGGAGGGGTCACCGGCCGGTACTTCGACGGCTCACGCGACAGCCGCGCCGACCCGCAGGCGTACGACCCGAAGGCCCGCGCCCGCCTGCGCGCGCTCAGCGACGAGCTGGTGCGCGCGGCCCTCGGCTGAGGGCGGCGGACACGGCGGGGGGTTCAGGCGGCGGAGGTGGGGCCGCCGGTGCGCGGGAACCGGATGACGTTGCGCCCGGACCACGCGCGCAGGTCGACCACTTTGTCGATCATCTTGGTGTCGGACACTCTGGTGTCGGCCGCGGGCCGGTGCCGGCGCGCGGATCTGATGTCACGGATGGTGTGTCGCGTGACATTGGGTGGTACCACCACAAGCTTCCTCAACTGAGCCCCCCCGGCGTGATGATTCTGTTATATCGGAATAACTACCGACCACCCTGTAAAACCGCCGTAAAAGCGCGGTGTCGTGTGTGAGGGCGTACACGTCACCGTGCCTCGTGGCACCCGCCGGAGGTATCCCGGGGGAAGGTCCGAGCGCGCCCACGCGCTCAGTAGGGGAGGGGGCGTCCTGACGGAGAGCGCAGGTCGAGGTCCGGGCTGGTGTCCTGAGCGGGGGCCGGACGCCGGACTGATTGCGGCCGGGGTATCCTTATGCGTCGCATTACCTGCCTCCTTCCTTTCGGCTCGAGTGGTGAGTCACGCGGACTCTCCCTCGCGGCGCTTGACGGATGATTGGTGTGCGCTTGCAGAACCGGTCACCCGCGTGCAACGCGAGACCCGGCCAACCTAACTGAAGGCATGACCGGGTCACAATGGGTTAAAACCCTCTGAGCAGGGTTTTTACTTTATTTTCTGTGTGATCCGGCGTCCGCCGGGTAACCGAGGCGAGCCGATCACGGACGCGGGTCCGCGGTTTCACCGGATTCTCCGCAGTTTCTCGGGGTTCATCACGGCGTCGATCTCGGTGATCCGGCCGGCGGAGACGGTCAGGCCGTAGACCCCGGCCAGCTTGTCGCCCCTGAGCCGGAGCAGCCCCGCCCAGCCGTTCACCGTCGTCGGGGCGAAGCGGTAGTCGCCGAAGCGCTGTATGCCGGCGATGTACCTGGTCACCCGGGCCGCGCCGACGATGGGCCGGCGCGCCGCCCGGACCACGCCGCCGCCGTCGCTGCGCAGCACCACGTCCGGGTCGAGGACGGCGAGCAGGGCCGCGATGTCCCCGCTCCGGCACGCCCGCGCGAAGGCGTCCACCACCCGCCGATGCTCGGCGCCGGACACCGGGAACCTCGGCGCGCGCGCCGACACGTGCCGCCGCGCGCGGGCGGCGAGCTGCCGGCAGGCCGCCGGGGTACGGCCGACCGCCCGGCTCACCTCGTCGAAGGAGAGCCCGAACACCTCGTGCAGCACGAACGCCGCGCGCTCGGCCGGGCTCAGCGACTCCAGCACGACCAGCATGGCCATGCTCATCGACTCCTCCAGCGTCACCCGGTCGGCGGGATCGGCCCCGTCCGCGCCGTCCACCACCGGTTCGGGCAGCCACGGCCCCACGTACTCCTCCCGGCGCACCCGAGCCGAGCGCAGCACGTCGAGCGCGAGCCGGGAGACCGTGACCACCAGCCAGGCGGTGACGTCCCTGACCTCCGGCGCCGCCGACCGGCCCAGCCGGAGCCAGGCGTCCTGCACGACGTCCTCGGCCTCCTCCACGCTGCCGAGCAGCCCGTAGGCCACCCCGAGCAGACGCGGGCGGATCGCCGTGAACTCTGCGGCCAGATCGTCGTCGTGCACACCATGAGGACGGGACACCTCCCCAGTCTGTGACATGGCGGCCGGTGACCTGGCCGGACGCCCTGCCGGAAATCTCCGCCAACTTTGTCCCCATTGGTTGCGTCGAATCCCTAAAGACTCGGCAGGGGGATGAGACGTGCGGCAGGCGCTGGTCGACGGTGATCCGCGACGCCTGGGGGACTACCGGCTGACCGGGCGGCTGGGCGCGGGCGGCCGTGGCGTGGTCTACGCGGCCCGTGACCCCGCCGGGCGGCCGGTGGCGGTCAAGGTGCTGTACGGCGACGTGATCCCCGGGCGGCGGGACCGGCTGGCCGGGGAGGCGGCCGCGGCCCGCCTGGTGACGTCGCCGCACACGGCCCGGGTGCTGGACGCCGACGTCACGGGAGCGCGGCCCCCTGCCCCGCCTTCCCGGCCCGCTCGCCTAGCTGGTCCCGAGGTCACAGACCGGAGGAACCGCCCTCCGTCCTCAGGGGCGGATGACGACCCGGCCGTGCACTTTCTTCTCCGCCACGGCACGGTAGGCGTCCGGGCCGTGGTCGAGGTCGAAGGTTCGCCTGATCGGCAGCGGCCTGAACTCGCCACGCTCGAAGTGGGGGCTGATCCGTTCGAGGCGCTCGGCGGAGGCGGTGGCGTCCAGTTTCCGGCTGTCCGCGCCCAGCATCCGGGCTTCGCGGTGGTAGAAGTCGGCGAGGTCGATCTCGGCGGTGGAGGTGCCGGCGGCGCTGATGACGACCAGGCGTCCGCGGTGGGCGAGGGACGTCACCGCGGACGGTGTGGTGACGCCGCCCACGGCGTCGTAGACGACGTCGGCGCCCCGGCCGCCGGTGACGCGCCGGATCTCGGCCGCGACATCGGTGTGGTCGTCCAGGGGCACGAACTCGTCGATGATGTCCGCCGCAGGGGTGTCGTCGGCCGGAGCGCGGCGGTCGACGCCCAGTATGCGGGTGGCACCGACGGCGCGGGCGATCTGTGCGACGGCTCCGCCCACGCCTCCTGAGACTCCGAACACGGCGATGGCCTCGCCCTCGGCGAGTTCGGCGGTCTCGATCGCACCGAGCCAGCCGACCACGAAGTTCACGCCGACCGTCGCCGCCTCGGCGAAGTCCAGGGCTTCGGGTTTGCGGGCCAGTGCGCCGACAGGGAGAGCCATGCGTTCCGCGTGCGAGCCGTCGAGGGTGAACCCTATGTCGCCCCCGGTGCCCCATACCTCGGCGCCGCGACACTCGCCGGGTCCTTCCAGGACGACGCCGGCGAAGTCGCGGCCGGGAACGCGGGGAAGGGTGGTGCCCTCCATGACGCCCGCGACGTTCATCACGTCCGAGGGGTTGACCGAAGCCGCCCTGACGGCGACCACCGCGATGCCCTCGGCGGCGACCGGGTCGGAGACGTCACCGACGGACAGCACCTCGGGGCCGCCGAATCGCTCGAAGCGCAGCGCGCGCATGCTCGCCCTCCCTTCCGCTCACTCGAGGTGGGTCCTGGTCAGGGGGGCAGGGAGAGGTGCCTGCCGGTGTCGATGTCCACGTCGAGCGCGTTGATCATCAAGGCCAGGCCGCTCCACCGGCTGATGATCATCAGCACTTCCAGCAGTTGCTCGTCGCCGAGCAGCTCTCGCGCGCGGTCCATCCGGGCAGGCGTCAGCGTCGCGGTGGTGACCAGTTCGGTGGTCAGCTCCAGCACGGTCAGCTCGGTCGGGGTGAACCCGCCGTCGGCGAGGCGGCCGTCGGCGGCCAGCGCGTCGAGTGGCCGGGATCCGATGCCGGAGTCTTCGGCCACGGGGGTGTGCTGGGCGATCTCGTAGGGGCATTTCATCAGGTGCCCGACACGCAAGATGACCAGCTCGCGGAGCCGTACGGGGACGACCTTGCTGGTCAGGGCGGCGCGGCCGGCGATCATCCACCCGGCGAACGGGCGGCCGGCGTGGGCCAGCGCCCGGTAGACGTTCAGGTCCCCGCGCTCGGCGATCATGTCGCGGACCTGGCCGGACATGCTGGTGCAGTAAGCGATCCGGGTCACGGGGAGGTCACCAGCCGGGCGTCGTCATCGATGTCGGGCTCGGCGGCGTTCAACAGGAGCGCGAGTCCGTAGTACAGGCTGACCAGGAGCAGCAGTTCGGTCAGCTCGGCCTCGTCGAGCACGGCTCGGGCCGCCGCGAAGGTCTCCCGGGTCACGGTGCCGGTCACGCACAGCTCATCGACGAAGCCCAGCACCGTGTTCTCCGGTCCGGTGAAACCGGGCACGGGTCCCTCGGCGCTCAGCGCACGGATCTCCGCGTCACCGATTCCCGCGTGTCGGCCCACGTCGGTGTGCTGGGCGATCTCGTAGGCACAGTGCTGCAGGTACGCGACTCGCAAGATCACCAGCTCGCGGAGCCGGGGGCCGAAGGTGCGGCTGTCGAGCTGCGCGTCGACCATCGTGCTCCAGCCGTCGAACACCTCCGGTGCACCCGCCAGGAGGCGGAAGACGTTCAGCTCACCGCGCCGGCGCATGAAGTCGCGGGCGGCGGGCGCGAGGGACTCGACGGGGGTCAGCGGGATGCGTGACACCCTCAGCCTCCTTGCGGAAGCAGTACGAACGTCCACTCCACGTTCTGGAACGGCTCGTCCATACGGGTGCCGTCCGGAGCGGTCTCACCCGCTTCGTGGTGGACGAAATCCACCACCAGGGACCGTTTGGCCCCGAAGACCGCGTCGTGCTCCAGGTAGGGGTCGTCACGGCGGAACAGCATGGTGATCAGCGGTTCGAAGCCTTCGGCGTGGAGCCAGAAGTGCAGGTGTTCGGGGCGCATCGCAGAACGGTTCGCGGTGCGCAGGATCTCCCCGCACGGCCCGTCGGTGGGGACCGGGTAGTAGCGCGGCGCTATCGAGCGGTACCAGAACCGCCCCTCGTCGTCGGTGGTCATCAAGGCGCGCATGGCCAGGCGATCGTGCAGCTTCTCCGGCATCTGCACGTCATAGAAGCCGTCCCCGTCACTGTGCCAGGTGTCCACCCGGGCGCCGGCCACGGGCTTGCCGTCCGTGTCGACCACCGTGCCGCGGAAGAACAGCGGCGTCCCCTCGACTCCACCGGAGATGTCCGCGCCGTTCTCCACCGCCGGCCGACCTTCGACGTAGAAGGGGCCCAGCAGCGTCGAATCCGTCGCCGACGACCCGCTCTCGTGGTTGATCAGATCCACCAGAACACTCACACCGAGAATGTCGGACAGCAGAACGAACTCCTGCCGGGTGGGAGTGGTGACCTCGCCCACCCGCGTGAGGAAATCCACGGCTTTGAACCACTCGTCGCCGGTGAGCCGGACCTCCCGCGCGAAGTCGTGCACATGCTGTACCAGGCAGACGAACAGCTCCTTGACGCGTTCATCCTCCGCGCCGTCGAAGGTCTTCTGCACCGCCTCGGTGATCGAGGTCTCTGTCAGATCGATGGACATCGCATCTCACCCGCCGTCAAGGGCCCCCGCCCCGGACAGTCTTGGGCTGTCCGCGGATTCCTGGCCGGCGACCCGAGCGCTAGAACGCCTGTATCGGTTGGGCGCACTCCAACGTGCAGCTACACCTGCCAGAGTATCCCGCCGGGGACACGAGCTTCTCGCGCGGTGCCGGCCTGCTCGTTCCCGGGTTCCCGGAGCGCCTCAGGTGACCGGGGCGGCGGCGCGGGCGGCGATCCCGGCGGCGAGCAGGGTGCGGCAGCGGGCAGGTGGTCGCGAGCCATGCCGGGCCCGTTTCCTGAGGGGTCAGGAGATGTTCATGGCCGGGCCGGGCGACGGGCCTAGATTCCCTTGTCATGAAATTTCATGACACCGCCCGTGATGCCGCCGGCTCCGACCTCGCCCCGGAGGCTGCCGGGCCCGGCCGGTTCACCCGGCGCTCCCTGCTCGTCGGCGCCCTGTCGGGGGCCGGCCTCGTCCTCACCGGCGGCGTCGCCCAGGCGGGTTCACGCCAGGTGCCGGGCCGTGGACAGGGTCACGGGAACGGCCACGGGCACAGGCGGCCCCGGGTGCTCGTGGCGACCAACGAGCCGTGGGGCACCTACCACGTCCAGCCGCTGCTGCACGAGGCGCGGCGGCAGGGCTGGGACGTCGTCCAGCTGGTGCCCGACCTGTCGGGTGTCACGCCGGGCGACCCGGTGACCGTGGCCACCCTGGACGACGCGCCCGACGCCGACCTGCTGGTGGTGACGGGGGCGGGGGACTGGCCGGCCGACTGCGCGAAGCGGCTGCGTCATCTCCCGCTGGTGGCGAGCTCGCTGGCCTACCAGCTTCCGGTGGAGGCGCCGAGGGCGGCGGAGTTCCGGCGCCGGCTCAGGGCGATCACGGCCTCGTCCCCGGCCGAGGCGGCGGTGTTCGACGACTACCTGGGCACGGGCCGCCGGGACATCGCGGTGGTGGGCACGCCGCAGACGGACGCCCTGCCCAGGCACGCCCCGGAGCCGGGCACCGTGCTCGTGCTCACCAGCGTGACGAAGTCCGATGAGACGGGTGGCTCCGCGCCCGGCACCGAGCTGCTGCTGGCGGCGGCCGAGCGCCTCGCCGCGGAGGGCCGGCACATCCTGGTCGGCCTGCACCCGCGCGAGGACCGCTCGCTGTGGGACCGGTACGAGATCAGCTCCGTCCCCTCGGTGCAGGCGTCGGCGCGGGCCGAGGTCGCCGTCGGCATCCCCGGGACGGTGTTCCCGGTCGTCGCCGCGGTGGGCGTGCCGCTGGTGGGCTGCACGGATCCGCGGTTGCAGATCCCCGGCTACCTGCTGAGCGTCTGCTCGCGCACGATCTCCTCGGCGGACGAGGTCCTGCCCGCGGTGGCGGACGCCGAACCGGTGCCGGGGAAGGTGCTGTACGAGGCGGTCGGCCCGGTCGGCGGCTCGGCCCGCCGGCTGCTGCGGGTGTGGCAGAAGGAGATGCGGCACGCGTCCCGGCGCTGACCGCGGGCAGGGCCCGGTCAGCCGTGGGCGCGCAGGGCGGCGATCGTCCAGGCGAAGGCGGGCACGGCCGAGGGGGCGGGCCGGTGACCGTTGAGCGCGGCGATGAGCTGCCAGTAGCGCTCCACCCGGGGGTCGGCGACGGTCTCCAGCCATGCGAGCAGCCGGGTCCGCTCCGCCGCGGGCAGCCGCCGGTCGACGATGCCGTTCAGGGCGGCCCGGCCCTGCTCCGACTCCGGCGTCACGTCGTCGGCGAGGGCCCGGCCGGCCTCCTCCAGTACCAGCCGCCGCAGGTCGAGGGCGGAGTCCACGGACGGGCCCTCGGCGGCGGCGAGCGCGATCGCGCGGACCCGCTGCCGGAAGTCGCCGTCGGCGACCAGCTCGGCGAGCTCGACCCAGGCGGCGATCTGCTCGGGTGCCGGGTCCTCGGGCAGCTCGGCGGGCAGTTCCCGCATCCATTCGGCGACGATGGCGGCGTCGTCGTCCACCGGGAGGCCGTCGAGGACGCCGTGGACGAAGTCGTCGATGATCTGCTGCCGCTCGGCGGCGGACAGGCGGGCGAGTCTGTGCATCAGAAGGGTCTCCTCGGTTGTGCCGCCGCGCCGCGCGATGGCGCGCAGCACGGCGCGGCGAAGTCTCAGGGATCGGATCTCGGCGTCCAGCAGCCGGGCGTGCACCTCGGCCACCTCCGCCACGGTGACCTCCCGGGCCAGGATCGCCTGCACGTCGTCCAGGCCGATGCCCAGCTCGCGCAGTGCCCGGACGAGGTCCAGCCGGGCGAGCGCCGCCTCGTCGTACAGGCGGTACCGGCCGGCCGAGCGCTCGGTGGGCGGCACCACGCCGGCGTCGGACCAGAACCGGATCGTGTGCACCGACAGGCCGGTACGGCGGGCGAGCCGGCCGATCGTGTAAAGCTCCGGGTTGTCACTCACGCCACGAATCTGCACCTTCGAGTCGCTGGAGAGTCAAGCCCGCCGGCCGGGTCCGGCGGCCTGGATCTCGGAGAGGTAAAGCCAATTGTCCGCTTTCTACCTTGAACGCCTCTGTCATCCGTGTATGACGGCGTCAGTGGAGAAAGCGGTGGGTAGGGGTATGCCCGTAGAGACCGTCTGGTTGGGGGAGACCATGGCGAAATGCGAAGTGTGTAGCAACGACTACGACATGAGTTTCGAGGTGCACGCGCAGGGCCAGGTGCACACGTTCGACTCTTTCGAGTGTGCCATCCACCGCATGGCTCCGCAGTGTGAGCACTGCGGCTGCCGGATCGTGGGGCATGGCGTGCAGGCCGGTGATCACTGGTACTGCTGCGCGCACTGTGCTCGCGCCGAGGGCGAGCACGCGATCGTGGACCGCGCGGAGGCCAGGGTTTGAGGCACCGGTCCCGCTCCGGCTCACCTGCGGGTGAACCAGAGCGGGACCTTGTCGAGTTCCCGGGCGGGGCCGGTGGCGAGCGTCCGCACGGCCCTGCCGTCCAGGCCGAGCAGGACCATCTCGGCGTCCTCCCCCTCGCGCACGGTGGCCAGCAGGTGCCGGTCGTCCATCCAGCCGTGGAAGGTCGTGTTCCAGGCGAGGGGAACGGTGGCGTTGCGCCGCCCGGTGGCCACGTCCCACAGGCAGACATCGCGTGAACCGCCGGGACAGGTGGTGGTGAAGAGCGCGCCCCGCGCCGTGGTCACCCCGTTGACCGTCTTCAGCTCGCCCACGTCGCGGAACTCCCTGAGCACCCTGCCGTCCAGGTCGTGCAGGCGCACGCCGCCGTCCGCGGTCTGGTGCAGCACGCCGGAGCCGTCCGGCGCCCACACGTACTCGGTGGGGTCGCCGTCCGCCGCCGGGACGGTCCGCACCGTGCCGGTCGCCGGATCCACGATCACGAAGCCCCTGCTCGCGGAGTCGTTCGCCGACCTGACGTAGACCGTGAGCAGCAGGAGGCGGCCGTCCGGGCTCCACCGCGCGCCGAACGTCGTGGCCGGCTTGGTCACCGTGACCAGTTCGACGTCCCGACGGGCGGCCGGTTCGGTGATCCGCACGGTGTCGTGGTCGGTCCTGGTCAGCCGGGTGTAGGACAGCGACGCCACGTACACCCCGCCGGGGGAGACGACGGGCTCCTGGAAGCTGCCGAAGAAGGCGAAGCGTCCCGAGGAGCGGTCGCGCACGTAGGACGGATCGCCGCCGCCCTCGGTCCGCCGGTCGTAGTAGGCGGAGACCCACAGGCCGTCCGCGGGGTTCTCGTGCAGGGTGATCTCCGTGCCGGGGATCCGCACCGTGGTGGTCGACCGGGCCGCCATCGGCCGCTGCTGGACGACCGCGGCCACGGTCTGCCGCGCGACCGGCCCGGAGCGCTCCGCCGTACCCGCGTAGACCGCCGCGCCGCCGGCCAGCAGGACGGCGACGCCCGCCACCGTCAGCGGCACCCTGGCCCGGCCGTACCGCCTGCGAACCGGTGGCGGTCCGGGCGGCGGGGACGGCGGCGGCGCGGCCGACTCCCTGCCCGCGGGCAGCAGCCGCCGGGGCGGCACCGGGTGGCCGAGCAGGGTGAGCAGCGCGCGGGTCGCCGGCGGGCGCGCCGCCGGGTCCTTGGCGAGACAGGCGACCACCAGGTCGCGCAGGCTCTCGTCCCCGGCCCCGTCGTCGAGGCCGTCGCCGAGCAGCGGCTCTGCCAGCAGGATGCGGCCGATCACCCCGGCCGGGTCGCCGCGCCCGAACGGCGGGGCGCCGCTGGACGCGCACACCATGGTGGACGCCCACGCGAACAGGTCGGCCGGCGCCCCCGCCTCCCCGCCGGTGAACTGCTCGGGCGCCATGAACGGCGGCGTGCCCACCAGGTCGTCACCGCCGGGCTCGGCCCCGTCCTGGGCGCGGGCGATGCCGAAGTCGATCACCCGTGGCCCGTCCTTGCTGAGCAGCACGTTGCCCGGCTTGAAGTCCCGGTGCACCACGCCCGCCTGGTGGATCGCGGCCAGCGCGGTCAGCGTGCCGATCGCCAGCCTGCGCAGCTCCGCCCCGCGCAGCACCCCGCGCTCCCGCAGCACCGACGCCAGGCTCGGCCCCTCCACGTACTCGCTGACGATGTACGGCCGGCCGCCGGACTCACCGGTGGCGAGGACCTGCGCCGTGCAGAACGCCTGGACCCGGCGGGTGAGGTCGATCTCCCGGGCGAACCCGGCGTCGCCGGCCACCGAGCCGTCGCGGATCACCTTGACCGCGACCCGCTCGCCGCTCGCCGACTCGCCGAGGTAGACGACCCCCTGGCCGCCGTGGCCGAGCCTGCCCACGAGCCGGTAGTCGGCCACCCGGGGCGGATCCCCGGCGACGAGCGGTTCGACGGCGGGCCGCTGGACGGCGGGTCGCCCGGCGGGTCGCCTGGCGGGGGGCTGGGCGGCGGCGGGCATCAGCGGGCGATCCGGCCGAACTGCAACGACGCCCGGAGCCTGGTGACGTCGGCGAGCAACCGGACCTTGGCACCGGTCAGGTCCACGACGTGCACCTTCGCCGTCCTGCCGTTCCCGTCCGGCACCTGGAAGATCAGGTTGTTCTCGTTGAACCAGCCCAGCAGGGAGGCGTCCTTCTTCGGCAACCGCACGGTCGCCTTGCGCCCCCCGGTGCGCGCGTCCCAGACGCAGGCGTCCTCCTCGCTGGGACACACGGTCACGAAGTAGCGGCCCGAGGGGGAGTACCAGTCGTAGCCGACCGGCCTGCCCACCCAGTGCATCGTGCGGATCACCCGGCCGGTGGCGTCGTAGAGGTCGACGCCGAAACGGTCGTTGTTGTAGAAGCCACGGGTGATCGTGCCGTCGGGGGTGAAGGCGAAGTTCAGACTGGGGTTGTCGGAGAACTCCGACTCGACCACGGTCGCCTTCCGCGCGGCGACGTCGACCAGGACGAAGCCGGTGATCCGTTCCCGCTTCTCGCTCGTGACGGAGAGCAGCAGCCGCCTGCCGTCCCGCGACCAGGTCGGGAACCACGTCTCCTGGGGCTTCTGCACCGTGGCCACCGAGAACCGCTCCCCGGTGGCGAGGTTGAGGAAGCCGATCCGGTCGGTGTCGGAGTTCTGGAACTTGAACCAGGGGTTGAGCGCGACCCAGTCGCCGGCCGGGGACACGATCGGCTCGTCCGTCATGCTGATCCGCCGGAACCCGCCGGTCCCGGTGCGCACGTAGCCGCCGAAGGGATATTTGCCCTGGAGGTAACCGACCACCCCCACCGGGTCTTCGGGATGCTCGTGCAGGGTCGCGCCGATCGCCGGGAGCTCCCGGTCCGAGGCCGCCTCGGGGGCCACGGACTGTTGCGGGGCGGCGGTCCGGTCCGGCTGGATCAGCGGGCCGGCGGTGCCGGCCGGGGCCGAGGGCGCCGCCCCGGCCCGGGCCTCGGCGCGGTCGAAGGCCACCGCGTAGACGCCGGCCCCGGAGACGAGCGCGCCCGCCACGAAGGCCGCCACCGCGATCAGGATCCCGCGCCGCCGCGGCAGCGGCCGGGTCCGCTGCCCGGCCGGGGACGGCGTGCCGGGCTGAGCCGGGGGGACGGATGCGCCGGTGGGCGGCGGCGGAGGGACGGATGTGCCGGTGGGCGGAGGCGAGGGGACGGGTGTGCCGGTGGGCGGGGGGAGTTGGACGGGCGTGCCGGTGGGTGGGGGGAAGCGGGTGAGCTCGCCGGTGAGGAACGTCGTCTCGCCGACCAGGCGGAGCAGCACGTTGCTCGCGGACGGCCGCTCGCCCGGCTCCTTGGCCAGGCAGGAGGCGACCAGGCCGCGCAGGTCGCCGAGGCCGGACAGATCGGGCTCGGCGGTCAGGACGAGGTTGATCGTGGCGGCCATCGTGTCCCCGCCGAAGGGCGGCCGGCCGGACGCGGCGAAGAGCACCGTCGCCGCCCAGGAGAACAGGTCGGCCGCCGGGCGCGGCGGGATCTCGGCCCGCAGCCGCTCCGGCGCGGTGTAGGCGGGCGGCGCCATCCTGCGGGTGGTGGCGTCCGCGCCCGCCGCGCTCGCCTGCGTCACCCCGAAGTTGACCACCCGCGGCCCGTCCGGCCCGAGCACCACGTTGCCCGGCCGGATGTCCCCGTGCACCACCCCCGACTGGTGCAGCGCGACCAGCGCGGTCATCGTCCCCACCGCGAACCGGTGCAGCGGCGCGCCGGTCAGCCGCTCGCCGGCGGCCACCGCCTCCTCCAGGGTGGGCCCCTCGATGAACTCGCTGACCAGGTACGGCCGGCCGCCGAGGCTGCCGGTCTCCAGGATCTGCGCGGTGCAGAAGGCGGAGACGCCGCGCAACGGCTCGACGGCGGCGAGGAACCGCTCCTGCCCGATGTCGGCGGGGAGCAGCCTGACCACGACGCGTTCCCCGGCCCGTTCGCCGACATAGACGCCGTCGCCCAGGCGTCCCACCAGACGGTACCCGCCGATTTCGGAGGGATCGTCGTGCGATAAATCCCCAATATCTGGCATAGCGGATGTTCCTCTTCTCAGAGAGATACACGCCCAGTTCGCCAATTATGATGATCGAGCATCTCGAATTGGAGTGCTGGAACCAGCACACTGGCGTCATGACCGTCGCACCGGCGGGATTTCGCGCGCCGATCGGGAGGACGCCCCCCATGTACGACTTCGATCTCCTGGTGATCGGCTCCGGTCCCGGCGGGCAGAAGGCCGCCATCGCCGCGGCCAAGCTCGGCAGGCGGGTGGCGATCGTGGAGAAGCGGCACATGCTCGGCGGCGTGTGCATCAACACCGGCACCATCCCGTCCAAGACGCTCCGCGAGGCCGTCCTCTACCTGACCGGCCTCAACCAGCGCGAGCTGTACGGCCAGAGCTACCGGGTGAAGGACGAGATCACCGTCGCCGACCTCGGCATGCGCACCCAGCACGTGATCGGGCGTGAGATCCAGGTCATCCGCAGCCAGCTCAGCCGCAACCATGTGACCATGCTCCAGGGCACCGCCAGGTTCCTCGACCCGCACACCGTGATGGTCTCCGGCGAGCAGGAGAAGAAGGTCACCGCCGAAAGGATCGTGGTCGCCACCGGGACCTCGCCGGCCCGCCCGGACAGCGTGGAGTTCGACGACCGCACCGTCATCGACTCCGACGCGATCCTGCACCTCGACCGGGTGCCCGAGACGCTCGTGGTGGTGGGCGCCGGGGTGATCGGCATCGAGTACGCCTCGATGTTCGCGGCACTCGGCACCAAGGTCACGGTGGTGGAGCGCCGCGAGCGGATGCTGGACTTCTGCGACCTGGAGATCGTCGAGGCGCTCAAGTACCACCTGCGCGACCTCGCGGTGACCTTCCGCTTCGGGGAGAGCGTCGCCGCCGTCGAGCGCCGGCCGCGCGGGGCGCTCACCGTCCTGGAGAGCGGCAAGAAGATCCCCGCCGACTGCGTCATGTACTCGGCGGGACGGCAGGGCAAGACGGCCGAGCTGTGCCTCGAAGCCGCCGGCCTCGCCGCCGACGACCGCGGCCGGATCAAGGTGGACGAGAACTACGCCACCACGGTCCCGCACATCTACGCCGTCGGCGACGTCATCGGCTTCCCCGCGCTCGCCGCCACCTCGATGGAACAGGGCCGGCTGGCCGCCCAGCACGCCTGCGGCGAGCCCGTCGCGGACATGCACGAGCTCCAGCCGATCGGCATCTACACGGTCCCGGAGATCAGCTTCGTCGGGAAGTCCGAGGACGACCTGACCAGGGAGAAGATCCCGTTCGAGGTGGGCGTCTCACGGTACAGGGAGCTGGCCCGCGGCCAGATCATCGGCGACTCGTACGGCATGCTCAAGCTGCTCGTCTCCCCGGAGGACCGGCGGCTGCTGGGCGTGCACGTGTTCGGCACCGGGGCCACCGAGCTGGTGCACATCGGGCAGACCGTGATGGGCTGCGGCGGGACCGTGGACTACCTGGTCAACGCGGTGTTCAACTATCCGACGCTGGCGGAGTCCTACAAGGTCGCCGCGCTCGACGCGATGAACAAGATGCGGGCGATCGCCAGGCTCTCCGCCGACCTGTGAGCCGCCGCCGCGGGCGTGCGTGAAGTTCGCCGGACCGATTGCCGCCCCCGGCCGCGCAACGTATCGTCACGGTGACCCACCGCTGACCGTCCCGGGAGATCGCCGTGTCCGAGATCGTGGCTCCCCAGCTCGTCGTCAACAGCCGGATGATCTACTTCGGCTGGATCCCGGCCGACCCGGAGGCCGTGGCCGGCCTGGTGCCCGGCGGCCTCACGCCCATGGCCAACCGGCAGGTCTTCCTGAACCAGTACGTCGTGGACCGCCCGGAGCAGACCTCGGGCTTCGGCGCCTACTCGCTGACCTACATCGGCCCGGACCTGGAGGACGCCTACGCGCCCGACGGGGCGACCCCCGGCCGCTGCTGGACGCACTACTTCAACTCCAGCGAGGTGGTGCGCGAGTACGCCGCCGCCCGTGGCGTGCCGGCCACCGAGGGCCGCACCACGATCGAGATCACGGACGGCGTCCTGGTCGCGACCACCGAGTCCGGCGGCGTCCCGGTGATCCGCACCACCGCGCGGGCCGGGGAGACCGGCACGGCGGCCAACAGGGGACAGTTGCACTACATCACCGAGGTCGGGGGGCGCATGATCAGCGGGTTCTACCCCTTCGTGGCCGAGCCGGTGGACCCGTTCGAGGTGGTGTCGGTGGAGTTCCTGGAGCCGGAGCACCCCGTGTACGCCCTGCGCCCGGCAGAGCCGCTCCAGATCATGTGGGGCTTCTACTCGCCGCGCTCGTCCTTCGCCTATCCCGGCGGGGAGTCGGTCCTGACGTGACGCGTCAGTCGCTCGCGTCGATGTCGCCGGTGTCCACGATCAGCACGCCGGGATGCCCGGACAGCGTCGCGAGCAGCCCGGACATCGGATGCGGCCCGCGCAGCGCCACCCGCACCTCGATCGTCGGCGCCCCCCTGGCCCCCTCGGCGGGGGACAGGCGCTCGGTGGCCGTGCGCTCGACGGAGTAACCCGCCCGGTCGATCACGTCGAGGATGTCGCGCACATCTGCTTCACCTCGCGCTCCAGCCCGATGAGCGAGCACAGCAGCAGCGCCAGGGCCAGCTCGGCGAACTGCACCAAGCCCTGCCCCGACGGCTCCACCACCTCCACCAGCTCAGCCCACGGCATCCCGAGTCCTCCCCCTGGAAGGGTCGTTCCGCATCGGCGGCCGCTGTATGCCTCACCAGGCCGGACTCCGACTTGCGTTCACGGCCGGGTTGGCGTCATCGTTTAGGGTGCCGGTCCCGGCGGGTGAGGTCAGGTCACCCGCCGGGCCGGTGCCTTACCTGAGCGTGCGGAAGAACGCGCGGATGTCGGAGACCAGCGGGCCGGGGGCCTGGAGCGAGGCGAAGTGGCCGCCCTCCGCATAATCCGACCAGTGGGTGATCGTGTGGGACAGCTCCGCGAGACCCCGGATCGCCCCGTCGCCGAGGAAGCACGCCACCCCGGTGGGCACCGGGGAGCGCGCCGGACGCGTGCCCCACGCCTCGCCGCCGGCCTCCAGGTAGATCCGGGCCGCCGAGCCCGCCGTCCCGGTGAGCCAGAAGATCGTGACATCGGTCAGGAAGGCGTCCCGGTCGATCGGGGTCTGCCTGGTCGCGGTGGGATCCCAGTCCACGAACCACTCCAGGTTCCAGGCGAGCTGTCCCGCCGGGGAGTCGTTGAGCGCGTAGGCCAGGGTCTGCGGCCGGGTGCTCATCTGGGTCGCGTATCCCGAATGGGCGTACCACGCCATCTTGTTCCGCCCGGCCGCCTCCCGCTCCGCCTCGGAGAGACGGTCCAGGTCCGAAGGGTCGGCCGGCATCGAGGCGGTGACCAGCGCGTTGACGTGGACGCCGATCACCCGCTCGGGGGCGATCCTGCCCAGCTCGGGCGAGACGACGCTGCCGAAGTCGCCGCCCTGCGCGCCGTACCGGTCGTAGCCGAGGCCGCGCATCAGCTCGTCCCAGGCCCGCGCGATCCGCCTGGACCCCCAGCCGGTCGCCCCGGTCGGGCCGGAGAACGCGAAGCCCGGCAGCGAGGGGGCGACGACGTGGAAGGCGTCGGCCGGGTCGCCGCCGTGCGCGCGCGGGTCGGTGAGCGGCCCGATGAGGTCCATGAAGTCGTACACCGTGCTCGGCCAGCCGTGCGTGAGGATCAGCGGCACGGCGTCCGGCTCCGGCGACCGCACGTGCAGGAAGTGGATGTTCTGCCCGTCGATCGTCGTCGTGTACTGCGGCAGCCGGTTGAGCCTGGCCTCGTGCTCCCGCCAGTCGTAGCCGGTACGCCAGTGATCGACCAGTTCAAGGAGATAGTCCTTGTTCACCCCGTAGGACCAGCCGACGCCCGGCAGCTCGTCCGGCCAGCGGGTGCGGGCCAGCCGGTCGGCCAGCTCGTCGAGGTCGGCCTGCGGGATGTCGATGCGGAAGGGCTGCGTGTTCATGCCGGTCAGCATCGGGTCCGTAGCGGACAAGCTCGGTCCTATATGTAGGCCATGGTGGAGGAATGCGGGAAACGTCTGCTCGCCTGATCCGAATGCTGTCTCTGCTCCAGATGCGCCAGGAGTGGTCCGGTGCCGCCCTCGCCGAGCGTCTCGGCGTCACCACCAGGACCGTCCGGCGCGACGTGGAACGGCTGCGCGAGCTGGGGTACCCCGTGCACGCACTGAAGGGGGCGGCGGGCGGCTACCGGCTCGGGGCCGGGGCCGCGCTGCCGCCGCTGCTGCTGGACGACGAGGAGGCCGTGGCGGTGGCCGTCGGGCTGCACACCGGCGCGGCGGGCAGCGTCGCGGGCATCGAGGAGGCGTCGCTGCGCGCCCTGACCAAGATGCGCCAGGTGATGCCGTCGCGGCTGCGGGAGCGGGTCGACGCCCTGGACGGGGCCATGGTCGCGATCGCGCCGGGTGGCGGCCCCACCGTGGACGCGTCCGCGCTCACCTGGATCTCGGCCGCCATCCGGAGCGCTGAGACCCTCCGCTTCAGCTACCTCGACCACCACGGCGCGGAGTCCCGCAGGGACGTCGAGCCGCACCGCGTGGTCTCCTGGGGCCGCAGGTGGTACCTCGTCGGCTGGGACGCGGGCCGGGCGGGCTGGCGAACCTTCCGGGTGGACCGGATGACCCCGCGCACGCCCAACGGCCCCCGCTTCACCCACCGCGAGCCGCCCGACGGCGACGTGGCCGCCTACCTGCGCAGGACCATGGGCTTCGACATGTGGCCGCTGCGCGCCCGGCTGCGGCTGCGCGTCCCGGCCGGGGAGGTCGCCGGGCGCGTCGACGGCGTCGTCACCCCGATCGACGACCACACCTGCCTGCTGGAACTCGCCACGGACTCCTACGACCTGGTCGCCTACGTGCTGATCATGCTGGACGTCCCCTTCGAGGTCGAGTCGCCGCCGGAACTCGCCACCCGCTTCCGCGACCTGTCCAACCGCTTCGCCGCCGCCTCCCGGTGAGCCGTCCGCGTGCCCGGGCGGCGCGCCGGTGGGTGGTCAGCCGGCGGCGGCGCGGAAGGCGCCGGGGGTGACGCCGTAGGCGCGGACGAACCAGCGGGTCAGGTGGCTCTGGTCGGCGAACCCGGCCAGCGCGGCGGCCTCCGCGATCGGCGCGCCCCCGGCCAGCCGCCCGCGCGCGTCGCGCAGCCGGAGCTGCCGCTGGTAGTCGCCGGGCGTCATGCCGTGCACCGCGCGGAACGCCCGGTAGACGGCGAAGCGGCTGACCCCCGCCGCGGCGGCGAGGGCCTCCGCGTCGAGATCGGCGGGGAAACGCGCGTCGAGCAGTTCGCGGACCCGCGCCGCGATCCACCGCGCCCCGGCGGGCGCCGGCGCGGTACGCGGCCCGCGGGTGGCCGCCCGGCCGGCCATCGCCAGCACCACGCCGTCCAGCACCTCGTCACGGACCAGCGCGGGAGCCGGCCCGAGCAGCGCCGTGTGCAGCCGCCGCAGCCCGGCGGCCAGCACGGGGTCACGCAGCACCGGCTCGGCGAACAGCGGCGCTCCGGCCCGCCCGCCGGCCGCCCCGTCGAGCACCCCGGTCACCAGCTCCGCGCCGAGGTGCACGATCCGGTAGGTGAACCCCAGCTCGTCGCCCGGGTGACCGTCGTGCGGCTCGTCCGGGTTGAACGCGATCACCATCCCGGCCGTGCTGGCGTGGCTCGCGCCCCGGCAGCTGAACGCCTGGACGCCGGTGTCGGTGACGCCGAAGGAGTAGGTCTCATGGCTGTGCCGGTGGTAGACGTGCCGCTCGAAGTGGGCGTGCATCGCCTCCACCGGGCGCTCCGCGGACCGCCAGTAGCGGGACCAGTCACCAGCCATCCCCGCCATTGTGCCTGGCCGCACCAGCGTTCAAGACACCGGCGGGCCGCCGCGGGCAGGGTGGGCGGCATGCGTTTCGACACCAAGATCGGCATCGTCGTGCGAGAGGATCTCGCCACCTGGCAGAAGCTGAACGTCACCGCGTTCCTGGCGAGCGCGGTCGCGGGCGGCGTCCCCGGCCTGGTCGGCGAGCCGTACGGCGACGCCTCCGGCAACGCCTACCTGCCGATGTTCCGCCAGCCCGTCCTCGTCTACGCCGCCGACGCCGCCGCCCTCGGCCAGGCGCACGGCCGGGCGCTCGCCCGCGGCCTGGACCTCGCCCTCTACACCGAGGACCTGTTCAAGACCGGCAACGACGACGACAACCGCGCCGCCGTGAAAGCGGTGGCCGTGGCCGACCTGCGCCTGACCGGCATCGCCGTGCACGGGCCGCGTAACGCCGTGGACAAGGTGCTCAAGGGCCTTTCCCTGCACCCGTGACGGGTCACCGCGGGGGTCACCGCGACTGGTCGCCGTCGCGGAGGTCGTGGCCGGCGACCAGGATGTCGCCGTGCTCGGCCGGGAGCGCGGGGGAGTCCTGCCGCATGGACGGCTTCCGGTCCTTGGCGTCCTTGCCGTCCTGCGCTGCGGAGACGGGGGCGTCCACGGGCTCGGCGGAGACGGGGGCGTCTGCGGGCTCGGCGGAGTCGTAGGGCCTGCGGCGCTCCTCCGCGGGCGGGCGCAGCGGGGCGGTCGGCTCGGCGCGCGCGGTGCCGGGAGAGCCGGGCGGGGTCTCGGGGGCGGCCGTGGGGTCGCGCAGGGAGGAGATCACCCGGTCGGCGTCGTCGTCGGCGGCGAAGTCGGCCTCCGCCTCCGCGGCCCGCCGCCTGATGACCACCAGGTGGTCCACCGAGATGCGGCCTGCCCCGACGACGGCGAGCAGGATCGCGGCCGCGCCGAGCGCGACGATCAGGTTGACGTCGCCCCAGGTGACCGGGAGGGCGGGGTCGCCGCTGGCGACGACGAAGACGGCCAGCGCCTCGGCGAAGAGCAGCAGCCCGCAGACGGACACGGCGAGCCCCGCCACCAGCAGGGCGCCGCCGATCAGCTCGCCCAGCATGGTGACCCCGGCCCACACGTCCGGAGCCGGCGCGCCGAGCTGGGCGAACAGGTCTCCGGTGTCGTTCAGCCCGGCCTCCAGCTTGAACCAGCCGTTGGCGAAGAAGATCCCGCCCACGCCGATTCGGGCGGCGAGCGCGGCGAGATCGCGGAGGGTTTGTCGCACGTCACTCATTCTGATGGGTAGGTCCGGTTGCTCATAGGCGTCTGACCGGTAGGAGCGGCTCCAAACGTTACGAGGGGTCATCCTCCGGTGGGCGGCGCGGGACCAGCAGGGCGGCCGCCAGCGCGGTCAGCGCCAGTAGAACGATGCTGACCAGCACGGTGGAGTGCAGGGCGGTGATGAACGCCTCCCGCGCCCGCGCCAGCAGCTCCACCCCCGGCCGCCCGCCGAGCCGCCGCGCCTCGTCCGCCGCGGCGGCCAGCGACTGGCGGGCCTGGTGCATGACCGGCGGCGGCACGCCGCGCACGGCGGCCAGGGCGGGCGCGTAGACGACCGTGGTGACGGTGCCGAGCACGGCGATGCCCAGCCCGGCGCCGAGCTCGTAGGCGGTCTCCTCGATCGCCGCGGCGGCGCCCGCCTGCGACGCGGGCGCCGAGGCCATGATCGTGTCGGACGCGGCCAGCAGGGCCACCTCCACGCCGAAGCCGATGCCCGCGAAGCAGATCGTCAGCATCACCGTGTGGTGCTCGGTCCCCCAGGTCAGCGTCGGCACCAGGGCCAGGGCGGTGAGGGCGAGGCCGCCGCTCATCGTGGCGCGCAGGCCGGCGCGGCGCAGCACGCAGGCTGCGGTGAGCCCGCCGGTGATCGCGGCGATCATCAGCGGCAGCATCCGCACGGCGGCCACCAGCGGACTGTCGCCCAGCACGAGCTGGAGGTACTGCGCGAGCATGAGCTGCAACCCGACCAGGGCGAAGACGGCGAGCATCACGCTGGCCACGCCGGTCGTGAACGCGCGCCGCCGGAACAGCCCGACGTCGATCAGCGGGAACGCCAGCCGCCGCTGCCTGCGCACGAACCACACCAGCAGCGCCGCCCCGGTCAGCAGGATCGGTGCACCGGAGGCGTGACCGGTCCCGGTCTCCTTCAGCCCGAAGGCCAGGGCGAGGATGCCCAGCGTGGACAGCACGGCGCTGACCGCGTCCCACGGCTGCCTGACCCCCGCCCGCGAGTCGGGCAGCAGCCGGGCGGCGAGCGGCAGCAGCACCAGCACGATCGGCACGTTGATCAGGAAGACGGCGCCCCACCAGGCGTGTTCCACGAGCACCGCGCCGATCAGCGGGCCGACGGCCGCGCCCGCGGCGGCCACGGCGCTCCACACGCCGAGCGCTATGGCCCGCTCCCGCCGGTCGGTGAACACCTCGCGGATGATGGACAACGTGGCCGGCATGATCATCGCACCGCCCACGCCGAGCAGCGCGCGGGCCCCGATCAGCGCCGCCGCGCTGCCGGACAGCGCCGCCGCGGCCGAGGCGACGCCGAAGACGACGTACCCGGCGAGCACGATGCGGCGCCTGCCGTACCGGTCGCCGAGCGTGCCGAAGGTCACCAGCAGCGGCGCGACCACCAGCGAGTAGACGTCGATGATCCACAGGAGCTGCACCGCGCTGGGTTCCAGCGCGGCGGTGAGCGCGGGCACGGCGATGTGCAGCACGGTCGCGTCGACCGCGATCATCAGCAGGCTGAAGCACAGCAGCGCCAGGATCGGCCACCGGTCGGCCTGGCGGGGTGCCACGGCCGTCTCGGGTCGTCTGGCTTCGGCCACGTTTCCTGAGGTCATAGGCCGTTCAAGGGGACTCGGCCGGTACGGACATGCGAGGCAGCTTAGGCCATGCGCAGCCCTCGGCGGGCCGGCATCGCATGATCCGTTCGTCCCATTTGGTGCCGGTCGTCTGGCCTGCGGTGCCGTGTGCAAAGTGTAATCAAATGGTGACGACCTCTCTAGAGAGATACACATGTGTCCGGGATCTAGCCAATTTGTGATCTCGCACGGACCATGGCGATCGTGGACAGGGACTGCGCGTGGCCCCGGAGGAGGGCGAGACCGGCTTGCGGCCGGCGGGGTGTGCGGTCGGCCCCCGGGCAGGCTCGTGACCGGCGGACCCCGCGGACGGACCTCAGGCGCCCCCGCGGCCCATGGACACCCACCGGAAGCTGGACACCCACTGGGAGCGCCCGTGGCCGGTGGGCGGTCAACGGAAGTGGCCGCGGCCCATGGGCGCTCACCGGGAGCGTCCGCGGCCGGTGGGCGGTCGGTGGGAGCGCTCGCCACCCGTGGGCGGTCACCGGGCGTGTCCGAGGGCGGGTGGCCGGGCGGGCGGTTCCTTGGTCTTCGTGTCATCCGGCTCCCGGGCGCCGGAGCGCATGGGCGGTTTCCGCGTGCCGGAGTGCGTGGGCGGTTTCCGGGTGCCGGAGTGCGTGGGTGGCTTTCGGGTGGCCGGGGTGCTGGTGAGGGGGGCGGACGGGCGCGGGCCTGAGGGGTCGGGCGGGCGGGGCGGCGCGGCGGCGGAGCCCGCGGACCCGGGCAGCCCGCACGGCTGGTGCGTCACCGCGGTGGCCCTGCTCGACGCCGACCAGCCGGAGGCCGCGCTCGCCGCGGCGCGCCGCGCCCTGGCGCTCGATCCGCGCCTGGAATGGGCGCACCGGGTGGCCAGCCTCGCGCAGGAGCGCCTCGGCAGGGACGGGGAGGCCGTCTCCTCCGCCGAGCACGCCGTACGGCTCGCGCCGGGTTCCTGGGCCGCGCGGCTGCGCCTGGGAACGGCGTTGCGCCGGCTGCCCGGCCGCTGGCGCGAGTCGTGGACCCAGGCGGCCAAGGCGGTGTGGTTCGCCCCCGAGGAGCCTGACGCGCACGTGCTCGCCGGGGATCTCGCGCTGACCAGGGGCGACCACGACCGGGCCGGGCACGCCTACCGGGCCGCGCTGCGCGGCGCCCCCGACCATCCGGCGGCCCGGGTCAACCTGGGCCTGACGCTGCTGCGCTGGGAACGCCCGCGGGCCCACCACGACCCCGCCTGGGCGGTGGACCCGCGGGAGACCGGCCGGGCCAGGCGGGCGATCGAGGTGTGGTCCCGCCAGGTGCGGGTGCTGCTCGCGCTGGCGCTCGCCGCGGTGACGGCGCTCGCCTTCGGCGTGGAGTCGCGCACGCACGCCCAGCTCGCCGGCGCCGTGCTCCTCCTCCTGGCGGTCCCGCCGACGGTCCGCCAGGCCCGCAGGGTGCGCATCTGGTCCTACGTCCCGCAGATCCTCGGCCGCGACCTGTGGCTGAGCGTCGCCGCCTGCCTCACCCCGCTGGTCGTGGTCGGCTACGCCGCCGCCGTGCTGACGTTGCCCGGCCGGTCCCCCGACGGCGGGGCCGCCCTGTGGCACGGCGGGGCCGCGGGGGTGGTGTGGGCGGGGACGTCCGGTCTCGTGGTGTTCAACGGGCTGGCCGTCGCCTTCCTGCGGGTGCTGGTCGAGGCGTGGCGGGGCCGTCCGGTGCCGGCGCTCGCGCAGTTCGCAGCCGCCTTCCCCGAGCGCACGGCCCGCCGGGACGCGAACGTCGCCCTGTGGATCGTCGTCGTGCGCGCCTGGTCGGTGCTCGCCCTGGTGGCGGTGGTCGCGCCGGTGGCCGGTCCGGTGCTCGCGCTGGCCGCGCCCGCTGTACCGCTCGCGTTGTGGCGGGTGGCGCGGCGCGGGCGGCTTGCCGCGCACCTGCGCGAGGTGCCGGCGCAGGACCGCCCGCTCGTGGCGGCCGTGCTGTCGCTCCTGCTGGCCTCGGCCGCGCTCGCCCTGACCGGCGCGGAGCAGGCGCTGCGGGACGCGGCCGGCCCGTCCGCCCCGGCGGTGGCCGCGTGGGGCTGGCGGGCCGGGCTGGGCGCGCTGGCGTGCGCGGTCGTCGTCTTCGCCGCGCGGGCCGCGCGGGCCTGGTGGCGCGGCGCCCCGGGACCGTGGCGGGCCTCCCTGCTCATGTGCGAGGGCCGCGGGTCGCGTCCCCCGGGGGACGTGCGCCCGTCGGTCGGCCTGAGCGAGGCGGTGCGCCGGGCGTTCACCTCCTCCCGCGGCGTCGTGCTCGCCTACGCGGACGCCGGCGGGCCGCGGGCGCTCGCCGTCGGCGCGGTCACCTCGATCGGCCCGGCGGGGGAACTGCGCCTGATCGCCGCGGACGAGGCGTGGCAGGCCGCCGAGCGCGACCCCAAGGTGGCGGTGTTCGTCGCCGATCCCATCGGGCGGCGGTTCTGGGCGGAGGTGCGCGGGGTCGCGCTCGGCGACCCGGAGGCGGAGGTGCTGCGGGTGACCCCGAAACAGGTGGTGATCGGCGAGTATCCCGGCCGCCACCAGGCCAGGCGCCGCTGAGACCCCGGTACCCCGGTTTTCCCCGTATTGCTAGCCGGCGGGTGACATCTCTGTCGCCGAACGTCGCCGGGACGCCACGCCGAAACGCCGAGAGGGCACAGACACCCAAACGAGGCTCGGTTGCGGTATAACCGGGGGCGGACCGGGGAGGCGTGATGCGGGACTCCGACAGGGCCCGGCCGGCGGGGCGCGCTACGGCTAGGGATCTGTTCGAACAGGTGAGGCAGCGCTATTACCGCTTATCACCAAATGTGCGCAGATTCGGATATGCGGCGATCCTGGTCGCCTCCGTCGGCGTCGCGGCCACCACCGGCGGCGACGTGTCCACGACGTTCTTCCTCACCCTGGCGCTGCTCGCGTTCCTCGCGCTCACCCTGCGGTTCCCGCGGGCCGCGGCCACCGCGCTCGTGGTGCTCGGCTGGCTGGCCGCGGTGCTGCTCTCCAGCCGCCTGTACGGCCAGCAGTCGGCGGGCCCGACCCTGCTCATCCTGCTCGGCCTGCTCACCGCCGGGGCCGCCCACCTGATCCGCTGGCTGCCGCCCTGGCTGACCACGCTGGCCGCGCTGGTCCCCGCCGGGGTGCTGTCCGCCGTGGTCGCGCTGTTCGCGCCCCTCGCCGCGATCTGGGTGGCCTACGCCGCGGCGGGCGCGGTGCTGGTGTACCGGTTCGTCCAGGCGCGCCGGGTCCGGGCCGCGCTGACCGCCCAGGAACGGCAGGTCAGGGTCCGGGCCAGGGACGGCGGCGCTCCCGCCCAGCCCGCCGAGAAGGCCGCGCCCCCGCCCATCTCGGTGGAGGACGCGCTCGGCGAGCTGGAGAACATGATCGGCCTGACCCCGGTCAAGGAGCAGATGCGCTCCATAGCCGCCTCCATCGAGGCGTCCAGGCTGCGCGCCGAGGCCGGCTACTCGACCGGCCGGCCCATGCGGCACTTCGTCTTCGCCGGCCCGCCCGGCACCGGCAAGACCAGCGTGGCCCGCACCGTGGCCAAGATCTTCTACGCGTTCGGCCTGCTGGAGACCCCCTACGTCGTCGAGGCGCAGCGGGCCGACCTGGTGGGCGAATACCTCGGCGCCACCGCGATCAAGACCAATGAGCTGATCGACCGGGCGCTCGGCGGCGTGCTGTTCATCGACGAGGCGTACAGCCTGATGAACACCGGGGACGGCCAGGCCGACCGGTTCGGCGCGGAGGCGGTGCAGACCCTGCTCAAGCGGGCGGAGGACGACCGCGACCGGCTGATCATCATCCTGGCCGGCTACGAGAAGGAGATGGGCGCCTTCCTCGGGTCCAACCCGGGGCTGTCCTCGCGCTTCTCCACCAGGGTCAACTTCCCCTCCTACTCCGCCGAGGAGCTGCTGAGCATCACCGGCCTGCTCCAGCACGGACGCGGCGACCGGATGGCGCCCGACGCCCGGCCGGTCCTCCTCGGCCTGTTCGACGACGTGCACCGGCGCGGCCTCGTCGACGAGCTGGGCAACGCGCGGTTCGCCCGCAGCGTGGTCGAGGCGGCCGCGCAGGCCCGCGACGTACGGGTCGTCGGCGCGGGCGGCTCGCCCACCACCGAGGACCTCGTGACCACCACCGCCGCCGACCTCACCAAGGCGTTCGACGAGCTCACCGCCCGCTTCCGCGGCTACCAGGCCACCCCCACCCTGGAGGACGCGCTCGCCGACCTGGACAGGATGGCCGGCCTGGAACCCGTCAAGCGGCAGGTGCACGCGATCACCGCGCAGCTCAGGGTCGCCCGGATGCGCCAGGAGCGCGGCCTGCCCACCCCGCCGCAGATGCGGCACTTCGTCTTCGTCGGGCCGCCCGGCACGGGCAAGACCACCGTGGCCCGCATCCTCGGCCGCGTCTTCGCCGCGCTCGGCCTGCTCGCCCGGCCCGACGTGGTGGAGGCGCAGCGGGCCGACCTGGTGGGCCAGCACCTCGGCGCGACCGCGATCAAGACCAACGAGCTGGTCGACCGGGCGCTCGGCGGCGTGCTGTTCATCGACGAGGCGTACAGCCTGTTCAACACCGGCTACACGGGCGGCGACGCGTTCGGCGCGGAGGCGGTGCAGACCCTGCTCAAGCGGGCGGAGGACGACCGCGACCGGCTCGTCATCGTGCTGGCCGGGTACGCGGAGGAGACGGACCGCTTCCTCGCCACCAACCCGGGCCTCGCCAGCAGGTTCAACCAGCGGGTGACCTTCCCCTCCTACACCCCGGCCGAACTGGCCGCCATCGCCGCGCTGCTCGCCGAGAAGGCGGGCGACCGCTTCGACGAGGCCGCGCTGCGCGACCTGGACGAGGTCTTCACCTGGGTGTGCGGCGAGCGGCTCATCGACGAGCTGGGCAACGGCCGGTTCGCCCGCTCCCTGTTCGAGCGCGCCGCCATGCGCAGGGACGTACGGCTGGCCGCCGGCGCCGGTCCGGCCAGCGAGCACGAGCTGACCACGATCACCAGCGAGGACGTCCGCGCCGCCGTGGACGAGCTGGCCGACCGCTAGTGACCCCGGCCGGCCGCTGGGCAACGGCCGGCCGCCGGCAACCCCGGTCGGCCGCTGGGCGACGGCCGGCCGCCGGGCCGCCGGAAGAGATCGGGGACACCTCGGCGATTCGGCGGCCACGCGACCTGGCATGACTACAATCGGTAACATCGTCGGCGCATACCGTGTGCGAAGAAAGTGGGGCGATGGCCGGGTTCCTGCTGCGCAGGCTGATCAACCACGTCGTGCTCGTCGCCGTCGCCACCAGCCTCGCCTACATGCTGGCCGCGATCGCCTTCGACCCGAGGTCCAACTACCAGGACCGCAGCCCGCGCCCGCCCGAGGCGGTCGTCGACGCGCGGCTCGACGAGCTGGGCCTCAACGACAAGACGCCGCTCTTCGAGCGCTATCTCGCCTGGGCGGGCGGCGTCCTGCGCGGCGACTTCGGGCCGAGCGTGACCGGCGAGCCGGTGCTCGACGACCTCGCGCGGCGGGCCGGGGTGACGCTCCGCCTGGTGCTCACCGGGCTGCTGGCCGGCAGCGCCGCCGGGGTGCTGGCCGGCGCCTACGCGGCGGTCCGGCAGTACGGCGTGTTCGACCGGCTCACCACCGGGCTGTCCTTCGTCGTGCTCGCGGTGCCCGTCGTCGTGCTCGCCAACATGTCGATCATCGCGGCGACCTGGCTCAACGACCTGGCCGGGGCCAGGATCCTGCTGGTCAGCGGCGAGGCCACGCCCGGCCTGCGGGGCGGGTTCGCCGCCCACCTGGCCGACCGCGTCCAGCACCTCGCGCTGCCCACGTTCACGCTGTCCCTGGGACTCGCCGCGATCTACAGCCGCTACCAGCGCAACATGATGCTCGACGTGCTCGGGGCCGACTTCGTGCGCACCGCGATGGCCAAGGGGCTGAGCAGGCGCGCCGCCCTGGTCCGGCACGCCCTGCGTACGGCGCTCATCCCGGCCGCCACCTACTTCGCCTTCTCCTTCGGCGCCCTGCTGGTCGGCGCCACCTTCACCGAGAAGATCTTCGGCTGGCACGGCCTGGGCGAGCGGCTGATCGACTCGATCTTCACCAACGACGTGCACACCGTGGCCGCGATCAGCTGCTTCGCCGCCTGCGCCGTGCTCGTCGCCTCGCTGGCCGCCGACGTGCTGCACGCGGCTTTGGACCCGAGAGTCCGGGTGAGCTGACATGGTCACGTCGGCCGAACGACCGGCCGGGGCCGCCCCGTCCGCCGCCGACCAGGACGCCGGCCCGCCGTCCAGGGGCCGGGTGGTGGCCGGGCGGTTCTTCGCCTCCTGGCAGGGCCGGGCCGGGTTCGCGCTGCTGGCGCTGCTGTTCGCGCTCGCCTTCGCGGGGCCGGCGCTCAGCCGCTGGTCCTACACCGACAAGGACTTCCTGGCCTTCCTCAGCCCGCCCTCGGCGGACCACTGGTTCGGCACCCTGCAGACCGGCGCCGACGTCTACGCCGTCACCCTGCGCGGGATGCGCAGGTCGCTGGTCGTCGGGCTGCTCGCCGCGCTGCTGTCCACCGCGCTGGCCGCCGTCGTCGGCGCCTTCGCCGGCTATTTCCTCGGCTGGACCGACCGGGCGCTGACCTGGGTCACCGACCTGCTGCTCGTGCTGCCGGCCTTCCTCATCCTGGCGATCATGTCGCCGATGTTCTCCGGCGGCCAGTGGCCGCTGTTCGTGGCCGTGCTGGCACTCTTCCTGTGGATGGTCACCTCGAAGATCGTGCGCGGGATCACGGTCTCGCTCAAGGAGCGGGAGTTCGTACAGGCGGCCCGGTTCATGGGGGTCTCGCCGGCCCGGATCATCTTCCGGCACATCATCCCGAACATGTCGTCCCTGCTCGTGGTGGACGCCACGCTCAACGTCAGCGCCGCGATCCTCACCGAGACCAGCCTGTCCTACTTCGGGTTCGGCATCCAGCCGCCCGACGTCTCGCTCGGCACGCTGATCGCCGACGGCTCGCCGACCGCCGTCTACGCGCCGTGGACCTTCTGGTTCGCCGCCGGGCTGCTCGTCGTCATCGTGCTGGCGGTCAACCTGGCCGGCGACGCCCTGCGCGACGCCTGCGATCCCGAGTCGGGGAGGTCGCGGTGACCCCTCCCGTGCTGGAGGTCGCCGGCCTCACCGTGACCTTCCCCGGCGCCGGCGGCCCGGTGCCCGTCGTGCGCGGCGTGGACTACGCGGTCGCGCCCGGCGAGGTGCTGGGCATCGTCGGCGAGTCCGGGTCGGGCAAGTCGGTGACCGCGCTGGCCGTGATGGGCCTGCTGCCGCCGCGCGCCACGATGACCGGGTCCGTGCGGCTGCACGGCGAGGAGCTCGCCGGCGCGCCGGAGCGACGGCTCACCGCCGTGCGCGGCAGGACGATCTCGATGGTCTTCCAGGACCCGCTGTCCGCGCTCACCCCGGTCTACCGGGTGGGCGACCAGATCGCCGAGGCGATCCGGGCGCACCGGCGGATCGGCGCCAAGGAGGCGGAGCGCCGCGCGGTCGAACTGCTCGACCTGGTCGGCATCCCCAGCCCCCGGCAGCGGGCCCTCGCCTTCCCGCACGAGTTCTCCGGCGGCATGCGGCAGCGTGTGATGATCGCGATGGCCGTCGCCAACGACCCCGACGTCATCATCTGCGACGAGCCGACCACCGCGCTGGACGTGACGGTCCAGGCCCAGGTGCTGGAGGTGCTGCGGACCGCCCAGCGGGAGACCGGCGCGGCGATCGTCATGATCACGCACGATCTCGGGGTGGTCGCCGGGCTCGCCGACCGGGTCCTCGTGATGTACGCGGGGCGGGTCGTGGAGGCCGGCCGGGTGGACGACGTCTACCACCGGGCGCGCATGCCGTACACGCGGGGGTTGCTCGGGTCGGTGCCGAGGCTCGACGGGGGGCGGGCGCGGCTGGCGCCCATCGACGGGACGCCGCCCTCGCCGGGCGCGCTGCCGCCGGGCTGCCCGTTCGAGCCGCGCTGCCCGGCGGCGCTCCCGGAGTGCCGCGAGGCCGAGCCGCCGCTCGTGGCGGCGGGCGGGCCGGGGCAGGCGGCGGCGTGCGTCCGCGCCGCCGAGCCCGTTGCGGACCCCGTCGCGGACCCCGCTGAGGCGGCTGAGGCGGCTGGGGCGGATCCCGGTACGGCGGCCGGACGGGCGGACGGGCGGCCGGAGCGTGCGGTGGTGTTGCGGGTCGACGGGCTGGTCAAGCATCATCCGCTGGTCAGAGGGGCGGTGCTGCGGCGCAGGGTCGGCACCGTGCGCGCGGTGGACGGCGTCACCTTCGACGTGCGCGAGGGCGAGACGCTCGGCCTGGTCGGCGAGTCCGGCTGCGGCAAGACGACGACGCTGATGCAGATCCTCGAACTCGCCGCCCCCCAGCGGGGCACCATCGCCGTCCTCGGCAGGGACACCGCGCGGCTGCGGGCCGGCGACCGGACGGCGATCCGGCGCGACCTCCAGGTGGTCTTCCAGGACCCGCTGGCCGCGCTCGACCCGCGGATGACGGTCCACGACATCCTCGCCGAGCCGCTGCGCGCGCACGGCAGGCCGCCGGGGCCGCGGGTGCGTGAGCTGCTCGGCCTGGTCGGGCTGGAGGCGGAGCACGCCGGCCGCTACCCGAGGGAGTTCTCCGGCGGGCAGCGGCAGCGGATCGGGATCGCGCGGGCGCTCGCCCTGGAGCCGCGGCTCGTCGTGCTCGACGAGCCGGTCTCGGCGCTGGACGTGTCGATCCAGGCGGGCGTGGTCAACCTGCTGGCCGAGCTGAAGGAACGGCTCGGGCTGTCCTATCTGTTCGTCGCGCACGACCTCGCCGTGGTGCGGCACATCGCCGACCGGGTCGCCGTGATGCACCTGGGCAGGATCGCCGAGATCGGGCAGGTGGACCGGGTGTACGCCGCCCCGGCGCATCCCTACACGCAGGCGCTGCTGTCGGCCGTCCCGCTGCCCGACCCGGCGCGGGAGCGGGCCAGGCGGCGGATCCTGCTGGAGGGCGACCTGCCCAACCCGGCCTCGCCGCCGTCGGGCTGCCGGTTCCGCACCCGGTGTCCCCGGTTCACCGCGCTCGGCCCGGCGGAGCGGGACCGCTGCGTGCGGGAGGAGCCGGAGGTGCGGCTGCTGGGGGGAGACCAGGGAGCCGCCTGCCACTACGCCGAGCGCGTCGACGTCATGTGAATGGGGAGGAAAAGTGGGAGATATCCGGCGCTTGGTCGTCGCCCTCGCCGTGGGCGGCACGCTGGTCTCGACCGGATGCGGTCAGGCGGGCCCCGGCGGAGGATCGGACGAGAGGGCGGCCGGGCCGGTCCGGGCGTACGACATCAACCCGGTGCCGCGCGACCAGGTGAAGGACGGCGGCACGCTCCGCTGGGGCATCGACGAATACCCCAGCCAGTGGAACCTCAACCACATCGACGGCAACCTCGCCAACGTCAAGGTGGTGATCGACGCCCTGATGCCCTCGCCCTTCCGTTCCGACGAGCGGGCCGACATCTCGGCCAACTCCGACTACCTCCTCGACGGCAGGATCACCCACACAGAGCCCAGGCAGGTGGTGCGCTACCTGCTCAACCCCAAGGCCAGGTGGTCCGACGGCACCCCGATCACCTGGGCCGACTACGAAGCCCAGTGGAAGGCGCTCAGCGGTGACGACGCCGACTACCGGGTCGCCGCGACCAACGGTTACCAGGACATCCAGAGCGTGGTCAGGGGCGAGACCGACCACGAGGTGATCGTCACCTTCGCCCGGCCCTTCGCCGACTGGCAGGGACTCTTCTCACCGCTCTATCCCCGGGTCACCAACGCCACCCCGGAGTCGTTCAACGACGGCTGGCTGAACCGCATCCCGATCACCGCGGGGCCGTACAGGTTCGGTTCCTTCGACCGGACGGCCAAGACCGTCACGCTGGTGCGCGACCCCGGGTGGTGGGGGCAGGCGGCCAAGCTCGACCAGATCGTCTTCCGCGGCCTGGAGGGGGACGCCCTGGTCGCCGCGTTCACCAACGGTGAGCTCGACCTCTTCGACGTCGGCGCGTCCGCGCCGGACAACGCCCGCGCCAAGGCCGCCGCCGACGCCGTCGTACGGCAGGCGGCCGGGCCCGACTTCCGGCACATCACCATGAACGGCGAGAGCCGGGCGCTGTCCGACCCCGCGGTCCGCCAGGCCGTCGCGATGGGCATCGACCGCCAGGTCATCGCCCGGTCCGACCTGCACGGCCTGGACTGGCCGATCGAGCTGCTGAACAACCACTTCTTCATGAACACCCAGGACGGCTACCAGGACAACTCCGGCGAGATCGGCAGGTACGACCCCGCCAAGGCCGGGCAGCGGCTCGACGCCGCGGGCTGGAAGACCGTGGGCGACGTGCGGATGAAGGACGGCCAGGAGCTGAGCCTGCGTATGGTGTTCCCGGCCGGCGGGCAGATCGGCAAGGCGGAGAGCGAGCTCGTGCAGAGCATGCTCAGGCCGATCGGGGTCAAGGTGGTCCTGCAGCCGGTGCCCTCGGACGACTTCTTCACCAAGTACGTCATCCCCGGCAACTACGACCTGGCGCCGTTCGCCTACATCGGCACGCCGTACCCGGTCTCCAGCGCCTACGGGCAGTATGCCGACGCGCTGCCCGGACCGCAGGGCCGCAAACGGTGGAACGCGAACCTCGGCCGCATCGGCAGCCCCGAGATCGACAGGCTGTTGCAGCAGGCCGGCAGCGAGCTGGACCCGGCGGCGGCCCGCGCCCTGATCAACGAGGCGGACGCCCTGATCTGGAAGCAGGTCAACGTGCTGCCCCTCTACCAGCGCCCGCAGCACGTGGCGGCCAGGTCGTCGCTGGCGAACGTCGGCGCCCGCGGCTTCCACGACCTGCGGTACGCCGACATCGGCTTCACCCGCTGACGCCTGCCTGCGGCGGTACGCCGGCAGCGGCTCCGGTTCTGTCGGTGGTGGCCTGTAATGAGGTGTCATGAGCGTCTCACTGACCGGGCCGCAGGTCCTCGCCTGGCGGCTTCCGGTGCGTGTCACAGGCCATGGCCTTCAGGTCGCGGTCCTTCAGGTCGTGGTCTTCAGGTTGTGGTCTTCAGGTTGCGGTCTTCAGGCTGAGTTCCTTAGGTCGGGTTCTTCACGTCGTGGTTTTCAGGTCGTGGTTTTCAGGTGGGCGGCCACGGCCTGCTCGGCCTGGGCGAGTCGTTCCTCCGGCGGGCCGCAGACCACCGCGTGCGGCATCTCGCGGGCGGCCAGCTCGTCGCGGAAGCGGCGCTCCATCCCGTGCCTGATCGCCTCGCCGTCCCGCCAGCCGTCCTGCTCGAACGGCACGCCCGCCACGGTGGTGAGGATCCACAGGTCGTGCCGGGCGCTCTCGTGGATCAGCTCGACCTGCGGCGAGAGCGTACCCAGATAGCGCTCGTGCCACAGCGAGGTGGCGAAGGCGTCGGTGTCGCAGACCAGGACCGGGGAGCCCACCCGCGCCGCCGCGTCCTCCCAGGCGAGCTGGCGGTGCGCGATCTCGGTGAACTCCGCGGAGTCCCAGGTGAGATCCGCCAGCCCCGGTTCCGGCTCGCCGAGGGCCTTGGCGGACCTGCGGGCGAGGGCCAGCTTCTCCTCGCAATACGTCCGGCCGTACTCGGGGACCCAGCGGGTGGCGGCCCACACGCCGCCGCGCCCGGCGAGCCGGGCCGCGAGCGCGCGGGCCAGCGTGGTGGTGCCGCTGGACTCGGCGCCGACGATCACCACCCGCCGGGCGAAGTGCGCGCGGACCGCGGGGGAGAGGTGCTGCCAGCAGGCCGCCGGGTCGGCGCGCACCGCGGTCCCGCTGACCGGGTGGGCGGCGCGGGCGGGGTCCACCGCGACGTGCTCCGCGCCGAACCGCCCGGCCAGCTCGGGACCGTAGTCCTCGGAGGAGAAGACGGCGTCGATCCCGTCCGGTGAGCCGTGGGCCAGGGACAGCGCGTGCCGGAAGATCTCGACGTGGGCGGACCAGATCTCCGGGTCCGCGTAGTCGATGTCCACGTCGTCCACCACCGGCGCGATCGTCACGTGCGGCTGCGGATGGGCCTCGCGCAGCCACCCGGCCCGCAGCGCGAGCGGGATCGTCTCCGCGCTGGAGGCGGCCACCACGACGGTCACCCGGTCACACCTCTCGGCCGCCGTGTCGATCAGGAAGTGGTGCCCGGCGTGCGGCGGGTAGAACTTGCCGATCACCAGGCCGTGCCGGAAGGTCATGCCGCCACCGGTTCCGGCCGGGTGACGAGATCCCGCCGCCAGGCCGCGAGCCCGGCGACGCACAGGGCGAGGAAGATCACGTACAGCGCGCTGGTCAGGTAGAGGCCCTTGTAGGCGTAGAGCGGGATGTAGACGACGTCCACGGTGATCCACAGCCACCACGACTCCAGCAGCTTGCGGCTCTGCCCGTAGGTCGCCATCAGCGACAGGGCCGTGGTCAGCGCGTCCCAGAAGGGCACCGAGGAGTCGGTGTACCGGGCCAGCACCCAGGTGAGCCCGGCGGTCGCCGCCGCGCCGCAGACGATCAGCGCCGCCCACTCGCCCCGCCCGGTACGCGAGACGGTCAGCCTGCTCCGGTCCGCCCCGCCGTACAGCCACTGCCACCAGCCGTAGAGCGCCAGGACGACGTAGACGATCTGGAGCGCGGCGTCGGCGTAGAGGCCGGCGGTGAGGAAGACCAGGCCGAGGAGCACGACGTTCGCCACGCTGATCGGCCAGTTCCAGATGTGCTGGCGGACCACCAGCCACACGGTCAGCACGCCGGTCACGAACCCGAGGAGTTCGGCCCAGCTTGTCGGCACGCCGCCGAGGGTGAACGCGGGGGAGAGAAGAGGGCCGAGGAGTTCGGACAGGTCCATCGAGAACCTCCTTAATCGTCAGAGTGACGATAACAGAGGCGCGCCCTGACGTCCTTTGTGAAAAAGGTCACCCCGCTGGGCCGCCCAGCGGGAGGTGACGGCGCGCTGGGCCGTCCAGAGGGAGGCGAGGGTGCTGGGCCGTTGAGGGGGAGGTGGTGGCGTGCTGGGTGGTTCGGGAGGAGGCGAGGGTGTGCTGGGCTGTTCGGGGAGAGGTGAGGTGCTGGGTTGTCCGGGGTGGTGACGGCGTGTACGGGGTCGCCGTCGGCCGTGGGTCGGGCGAGGCGCGGAGGTCGGGACGCCGCCGGGGCGGTCAGTGCCGGAAGTGGAGGTGGTCGCCGGGGCGGAGCTGGGCGGCCAGGGGGAGGTCGGCGGCGGCGACGACGGCGATCACCGGGTAGCCGCCGGTCGGCGGGTGGTCGGCCAGGAAGATGATCGGACTGCCGCTCGGCGGCACCTGGATCGCCCCCTGCACCATCCCCTCGCTGGGCAGCTCCCCGGTACGGGCCCGGGGCAGGACCGGCCCGGAGAGCCGCATGCCCACCCGGTTGCTCTCCGCGGTCACCTCGTACGGCCCGCCGCACAGCACGCCCAGGGCGGCCGGGGCGAACCAGTCCTCGCGCGGCCCGGGGAGCACCCGCAGCACCGGCTGGCGTGGCAGCGAGAGGGGCGGAGCGGCGTCCACGGTGATCGGTCCGAGGCCGGCGACCGGGCCGACGGCGAGCCGCTGGCCCGCGCGCAGCGGTGCGGGACCCAGGCCGGACAGGGAGTCGGTGGACCGGCTGGACAGCACGGGCTCCACGTCCACGCCCCCGCGGACGGCGACGTAGGTACGCAGCCCGGCGGCCGGGACGCCGACGCCCAGCTCGGACCCGGCCGGCATCCAGACCGGTGCGCACATCCCCACCCCGGCGTGCCCGCGCGGCACCTGGAGCGGACACGGCGCGCCGGTCACGGCGATCCAGCAGGGCCGGGGGAACCGCAGCCGGGCGCCGCCGAAGGTCAGCTCGATCGCCGCGTGGCCCTCCGGATTGCCCACGAGGCGGTTGGCCAGCGTGAGGCTGCGCCGGTCGGCGGCCCCGGACCGGGGCACACCGAGATGCGCGTAACCCGGCCGGCCGAGATCCTGCACGGTCGCGTACGCACCTGGAGAGAGGATTTCGATCATGAGGTCGCCTCGAACCGGACCCGCATCCCGGGACGGAGCACGGCCGGGGGATCGGCGTGGGTGTCCCACACGGGCAGTGTGGTGTGCCCGAGGAGCCGCCAGCCGCCGGGGGAGGCGGCGGGGTAGACGGCCGCGTGCGGCCCGGCGATCGCCACCGCCCCGGCGGGCACGAAGGTGCGCGGGGTGTCCAGGCGGGGCACGTGGAGCGCCGGATCCAGACCGGTCAGGTAGGCGAACCCGGGTGCGAAGCCCAGCCAGCCGACGACCAGCTCGCTGCCGCAGTGCCGGGCGACCACCTCGCCGGGCGACAGGCCGGTCAGCCGGGCGACGTCGTCGAGGTCCTGCCCGTCGTAGACGACGGGGACGGTCACCAGCCCGGCGTCGTCCCCGCCTACGCCGGACCGGGGCGTCCGCGCGGTGTCCAGGAGCGCGGTCAGCCGGGTGCCCAGCTTGGCGAGGTCGGCGTCCGGCGCGACCACGAGGACGGTCTCCGGCCCGGGGACGATCTCCGCGACCCCGGCCGGCCGCTCCTCCCGTAACAGCCGGTCAAGCCGGTGGGACACCTCCAGCGCCCCGGTCTCCACCAGCAACGCAGCCTCTCCCACCTGCCGGATCACCCATCCCTCCAGACCACCACACAGGCGTACGTCCGACCCTCCGCGCGAAGTCCTCCGATCACCCGGCACCCCCGTGAGCGACCCGCCGTACGGCCCCCCGCGCGGAGCGCCTGCGCGGTGCATGAGGACCCCGCCCTTTGAAGCCCTGCACGGAGCGCCTTCCCAGCACATGAGCCCGCCGTCTGAAGCCCTGCGCGGTACATGAGGAGCCCGCCGCATGAAGCCCCGCGTGGAGCGCCAGCACATGAGCCCGTCGCATGAAGCCCGGCGCGGAGTACCTGCGCGGTGCATGAGGAGCCCGGCGCATGAACCCCTGGGCGGAGTGCCTTCCCGGCAGGTGAGCGGCCCGCCGTACGGACTCCTGCGCGGAGTGTCGTGGGGGCGGCACGTAAGGGGGCCGTCACGTGAAAGGCCGTAGGGAGACGCCCGCGGCGGTGAGGGAGTCGCGGACGCGGCGGGCCAGGCCGACGGCGCCGGGGGTGTCGCCGTGCACGCAGATGGAGCGGGCCTCGACCGGGATCGCGGAGCCGTCGGAGGCGGTCACGGTGTGGTCGACCGCCATGGTCACCGCGCGGGCCGTCACCTCGGCGGGGTCGTGCAGCACGGAGCCGGGCTCGCGGCGGGGGACGAGCGTGCCGCGCGGGGTGTAGGCGCGGTCGGCGAAGCACTCCGTCACCGTGGCGACCCCCTGGCGGGCGGCCACCTCGTGCACGGCGGAGCCGGGCAGGGTGAGGATCGGAAGGCTCCTGTCGTAGGCGGCGACCGCGGACACCACGGCCTCGGCCTGCCCGGCGTCGCGGCAGACCCGGTTGTAGAGCGCGCCGTGCGGCTTGACGTAGGAGACCCGGCCGCCCATCGCCCGCGCGATCCCGTCGACCGCGGCGAGCTGGTAGAGCACCTCCGAGGACAGCTCCTCGGGATCGACCTCCATCTCCCTGCGGCCGAACCCGGCCAGGTCACGGTAGGAGACCTGGGCGCCGATGCGCACTCCCCGGTCGACGGCCGCCGCGCAGGTGCGCCGGATGGTCAGCGGGTCGCCGGCGTGGAAGCCGCACGCGAGGTTGGCACTGGTGACGATGTCGAGCAGCGCGTCGTCGTCGCCGAGACGCCAGATGCCGAACCCCTCACCGAGGTCGGCGTTGAGGTCGATCGTCTTCACGGTCCCACTTTACGCCTGTGATCACTCCGCGCGCGGGTTCAGCGGGGTGCGACGAACAACGTCTGGGCGGCCTGGCCGATCTCGCCCGTCTCGTCGTACAGCACCGTGCGGGTGAGTCCGCGCCCGGCCGGGCCGATCGTGGTGGCGGAGTCCAGGCCGACCCATTCGCCGGCCGGTTCCCTGAACAGGGAGATGACCAGGTCGACGTTGACGAACAGGTGGGTGTGGAAACTCACCGCGCCGCTGATGCCGTTCCCGCTGTCGGCGAGGATCGCCACGCGTTCCAGCGGGGTGGGCTCCTCACCCTCGACCAGCGGCACCCGGGTGCGCCCCCACGCCGTCGCCGGGCCGGGCTCGTCGGGCGACCCGGCCACGAAGCGCCAGTCGGTGGCCCGGCCGTACCCGAAGCCGCCGGAGAACCACGAGTCGGGGGCCGGGGGAGCGGGGGGCGGCACCGGCGCGGGCGGCGGGGCGACCGGACCGGCCGGGGTGTCGCCCTCCCTGATCCGCCAGGCGGTGGCGCGCACGTACTCGCGGCCGCCGCTGGTGAGCGACGCCGACAGGCACTGCACCCGCTTGCCGTCCCTGACGACATCCGTGACGACCTGGACCTCGGCCACCGGCACGGGGGCGAAGACGTCCACCGCCAGCCGGGCCGGGGAAAGCCCCGGCCGCGGCGCGGTGCGGTGCAACTCGTGCACGAGGAGCCCGGCGACCGGCCCCAGGTGCTGCGTTCCCGGATCCCACGGGCCCTGGGTGTATTCCGTGGCCTTATAGCGGCCGCCGCCTCCGGCCAGGTACATCGCCGTCATGGAACGTGATTCTAGGGAAACCTGCGGACGTCACGCGGGTGGCGAGTCAGGAATGTCGGCGATGTCGTCGAGGGCGGCGGCGAGCTCGTCGGGATGGTCGCCGATCCGCTCGGCGATCTCGATGAGCACGTGCAGCACCTCGTGCCGGTCGTGGCCGAGGTCGAGCAGGCGCTGCGCGGCCTCCCAGAGCTGCGGCGGGTCGCCCTCCCATAGCCGGGTGGCGATCTCCTCGTGCCAGGCCAGATGCTCGTCGTAGTCGGCGCGGTGCCGCTCGGCGGCGTGGTCGACGCCCAGCAGCACCCGGCGGTCACCCTCGTCGGCCGGGTTGAGCCGGTCGAGCAGGATGTCGCCGTGCGTGCCCTGGAGATAGGGGAAGGCGAACGCCCGCCGGCCGAGGGCCGACAGGTCGCCGTCAGGCAGCAGCCGCTCGACCAGCTCCCGGTCCAGCCCGAAGGACGTCGGATCGCGGTAAGCCTCGGGGAACCGGGCGGTCGCCTCCCAGATCGCGTCCAGCGTCGCGCGCAGCCCCTCCTCCGGCAGCGCCGTGCGCCCGGCCGCGAACCGCGCCCACGCCGACAGCGCGTACGGCATCGCCTCCTGCTCCGCCGGGCTCAGCATCACCTTGCGCGGCAGCCAGTCGAGCAGGAACGTCTCGCACTTGGTGGGGCTGACCCGCAGCGGGCGCCCGAAGTCCTGCTCGCAGCCGTAGTCGATGATGTGGTCGGCGCACCGCGAGGCCGACGACGGGTCGGAGAGGTGCTCGGCCGCGTCCGAGGCGAGGAACTCCGCGGCCAGCATCGCCCGCCGCTCCCTGCTGTAGGGCGCCTCGGTGTGCAGCGGGGCCGGGCGCTTGCGGCCGGGTGGCAGCGCCTTGATCCGGGACCGGGCGAAGGCGTGGAAGGTGCTGTAACTCTCGCTGACCGGCGGCGGCCCGTTGCGGTCGCACGCCTCCCTGGTGGCCGTCATCGCCGACTCCAGCAGCGCCCTGGCCTGGGTCGGCTCGATCTCCTCGAACCGCAGCATCGGGTTGCCGCCCGCCTCCGCGCCCGCCTTCTCCAGCAGCTTGTCCACCTGCGAGGAGACCCACGCGTCCCGGGCCATGCCGCGCATGTTGTAGTCGACCACGACCACCAGCGCGTGCCGGTCCTCCTTGGTGGTCGTGCCGTCGAGGTCGCGGTAGGTGAAGGTGCACACGACGGTGTCCTGGTCGCCGTAGGCGTCTCTGGACACGTGGCAGCCGTCGGGCTTGACCGCGCCCACCCGGTCCGCCCAGCCCGGCCGGGCCACGCCGGACTCCATGAGGGCCAGCGCCGCGCCCTCGGCCTTCGCCGCCTGCCTGGCCGTGCCGAGGTAGGCCATCGCGATCAGCAGGGTGAGCCCCGCGGGGGTGCCGGCCTTGGCCGCGTAGTCGACGAGACCCTCGCCGAGCACCTGCTCGACGTCACCGCCGCGCAGCCGGCGGCCCCACCAGGCGCCGATCATGTCCGAGACCATCAGCTCGGCGTCGAGCGGGCTGCGGACGGCGAGCAACTCACGCGCGGCCAGCAGCATCTCGGCGAACACGTCGTCGGGCGGGGGGCTGTCCGAGGGCAGGCGGCGGTGCCGGGTCACCCGGCCTCCCTCGCCCGCCATGAGCTCCGGAGGCCGTCGTGCTTGCTGGCTGGCTCGCTCACACGACCTCCCGCGTCGGCCGCGTGATCCGAAGGCCGCCGTGCTGGTTGGCGCGCTCGGTCACGGGCTCAACCTTCTCGCATTCCAGGCCCGGAGGGCGCGTAGAACGCGGCCCGGTGACCCGTATGTTACCGGGGAATCCCCGACGGGGGCTCGGAGTTGACCAGCGCGAGCAGATGCTCACGAGCTACGCGCTCGACCACCTCCGGGGTGGCGGCGACGCCGAGATGCCTGACCCGGGCCAGGACGTCCGCCACCCGGCGGTCCACGGCCTCTTCGGGAATCTTCGAGAACTCCTCGGCCAGGCGCGCGCTGACCTGCTTCCACAGCACGACCGTGACGTCGGTGGTTCTTGTAGCGAGTGCAGACATGTTAAGCCGCATTCCCTCGCGAACAGGACCTAGTCCTCATTCCATATCTTCTCTCGCCGCTGTCAACCCCCCGAGGGTCGCCGTGCCAAGCTGAACCCATGCGCATCCAGCTCACGCAGCGACCAGAGGCAGACGACCTGCTCGGTCGCAGTCCGCTCGCCCTGCTGATCGGCATGCTCCTCGATCAGCAGATCCCGATGGAGTGGGCCTTCAGCGGCCCGTACACCATCGCCGAGAGGCTGGGGCACGACCTGACGGCCGAGGAGATCGCCCACCGGGACCCGGAGGATTTCGCCGCGCTTCTCGCCCGGAAACCCGCCGTGCACCGCTACCCTTCGTCGATGGCCAGACGCATCCAGCAGTTGGCCGCCTATCTCGTAGCACATCACGACGGTTCGGCGGAGGCTCTGTGGCGCGACGTGGCGGACGGCAAGGAGTTGCTCGGGCGCCTCACGGCCCTGCCCGGGTTCGGCAGGCAGAAGGCGCAGATCTTCCTCGCCCTGCTGGGCAAGCAGCTCGGCGTACGGCCGCCCGGCTGGCGTGAGGCGGCCGGGCCTTATGGCGAGGAAGGCGTTTTCCGGTCGGTCGCCGACGTGGTCGACAGGGAAAGCCTGGCCAAGGTCCGGCTCACCAAGCAGGAGGCCAAGCAGGCGGCGAAGGGAAAATAGCTTGATCTTGCTGCGGGTGGTGAAGCGTTTTTGACAGGATGCGTTGACCGCATGGCCGCCGGGGCTTCCGTCCGCGCATGCCCATCGCCGATGATGTACTGCAGGATCCGGTCCCCCGGAGCTGTGCTACGCCGATTCTCGAGTTTGGAGATGTGCCTCGTGGGAGACCATGGCACGCGACGGAGGTGCCGACCATGAGCGCCGAGACCTCCGTGCCCCGTCCCCGCGAGTCGGGTGTGGACATCTCGGACTCCGGCCTGCTCGACGGACTACTGGTCCAGACGCCCTATGCCTACGCGTTCTTCGACCTCGAAGGCAGGTTCCAGCGGGTCAACGACGTCCTCGCCGAGGTCGTCGGCGTCACGCCCGCCGAGCTGGCCGGCCGTACGCCGGGGGAGACGCTGCCGGCCGACCTGACGGCGCTGATCGAGGGCGCCGTGCAGACCGCCGTGGCCGAGGGGCGCACGGTCGAGGGACCCGACCAGCGGGTCAGGGTCCGGTCGGCCGACGGGCGGACCCGTCACTGGTCGCTGTCCTTCTCGCCGGTCCGCGACGAGAAGGACGAGCTGCGCGCCGTCGTGCTGGTCGGCGTCGACGTCACCGACAGCCGGCAGACCGAGGAGGACCTGCGCCGCAGCGAGGAGCGTTACCGCTCGCTGGTCGAGGCCCAGTCCCAGCTCGTCCACCGGCCAGGGCCTGGAGGAATACCTCGCCCACGGCTGGCTGGAGGTCGTGCACCCGGAGGACCGGCCGCACACCGAGGAGGCGTGGCGCGAGGCGCTGCGCGGCCGGATCATGTTCGAGTGGAACTACCGCGTCCGCACCAGAGCCAGCGGTTACCGGCACTTCGAGGTGCGGGCCGTGCCGATCATCCGGCACGGCCGCGTCGTGGAATGGGTGGGCGCGAACACCGACGTCACCCCGCAGCGCGAGGCCGAGGAGATGCGCGGCCGGCTGACCGACCAGCTCGGCGCGGCGGCGCTGCGCACGGCACGGCTCCAGGGGGCCACCGCGATCCTCGCCGAGGCCCTCACGGTCGAGCAGGTGGTGCAGGTCATCATCGACGTCGGCCGCACGGCGCTGGCCGCCGACCGGTCCGCGGTCGCGCTGCTCGACCCGGACCGCGCGGTGCTCAAGCTGATCAACAACGGCGGCATGCCGGACATTCCGACCGAGGCGGGCGATGAGATCCCGCTCACCCAGTCCAGCGTCATGACCATGGCGGTGAACAGCCGCCGGCCGGTCTTCGCCGAGTCGCCGGACAGCCTGACCTCCCAGCTCGTCGACGCGGGCGCCGACGAGAAGATGATCGCCGACTACCTCGACAGCAGCGAGGAGCGGGCCTGGGTCGGGCTGCCGCTGCTGGCCGCCGGGCGGGCGCTCGGCGCGCTGAGGTTCGCCTTCACCCGGCCGCAGAAGATCTCCCAGGAGGACGGGGTCTTCCTGGAGGCGCTGGCCGGTCAGTGCGCCCTGGCGGTCGAGCGGGCCACGCTGTTCGAGCGCGAGCACCGTACCGCCGAGACGCTGCAGCGCAGCCTGCTGCCCGACAGCCTCCCCGTGGTCCGCGGCCTCGTGCTGGCCCAGCGCTTCCGCTCGGGCAGCCGCCACGTCCAGGTCGGCGGCGACTGGTACGACGCCTTCGTGCTGCAGGACAGCAGGGTCGCCGCGGTGGTCGGCGACGTCATGGGCAAGGGCGTCAAGGCCGCCGCGGGGATGGGCCGCATCCGCAACGCGATGCGCGCGCTGGCGCTCACCAACCCGCCGCCCGCTGCCGTGCTGACCGGCCTCGACCGCGTCTTCGAGGCCACCGAGGACGAGGAGCAGGTCACCTCGCTGGCCTACATGGTGGTGGAGCCCGGCACCGGTGAGGGCACGCTCGCGCTCGCCGGTCATCCGCCGCCGCTGCTGGTCTCGCCGCAGGGCGTCCCGCTGCTGTGCGACGGCGAGCCGGGCACCCCGCTCGGCTGGCCGACCAGCCGCCGCCAGTTCAGGTTCTGCGTTCCTCCCGGTCACACCGCCGTGCTCTACTCCGACGGCCTGGTGGAGAACCGCAAGCGGGGGCTGGACGCCGGGCTTGCGGAGCTTTGCTCAGTTGTGACCGAGGCGCCGCCGGAAGTGGTGGGAAGCCCCCACATGCTGCTCGACTTCCTGGTCGACCGCATGTTGGCCGGGTACGAGCAGGACGATGATGTTACCGTGCTGGCTATTCACGTGCCCGCCGCGACGAAGAGTGACTGAATGAATCAGTCATAACGGTTGCTTTCGGATATCAGTGCGCCGCATCCGTACGCACTACTCTCCGACGCGGCCTAGGGTGGAGGACAACCGCCGGGAGGCGGGCGTATGGATGGCGGCCTCGTGTCACAATGCTGGGCAGGTCCGTCGCGGTCCGTACGGCCTCGCCATCACAACTGAGAAGGCATCTGCCCCTAGTGGGCACCTGGGTCCATTGTCGCCACGCGTTCGTTCGAGAGGTGTTCGTGTCGCCTGCAAGTTCGACTCGCTCTAAGCCATCCGAGCTGAACGAGCCCGTCATTCAGCGACTGCTCGAGCGTGGGCGCTCGCAGGGTTTCCTGGAGTCCGAGGATGTCCGAAAGGCCTTCGAGGAGGCCGACATCCCGATGTCGCACGCTGCGGGGTTCCTGCGGAGCCTCAGCAAGGAGGGTGTGACCGTGGTGGTGACCGCCGCAGACGCGGCGGCCGCGCCCAAGCGGACTCGCGGAACGGGCAAGCGTCGCACCGCAGCCCCCGTCAAGAAGACCAAGGCCGCCTCGCCGGCCGCGAAGGAGCCGCAGCCGGAGACCGTCACCGCGGTCGTCAGCGAGCCGGAGCCCGCCAGGAAGGCCAGGCCCGAGCCCCCTGCGAAGAAGGTGGCGCCGCAGGCGAAGAAGGCGGCTCCTGTCAAGAAGACCAAGCCCGAGACCATGGCCGCCCCGGCGGCGGTCAAGGCCGAGGTGAAGGCGGACACCAAGCCCAAGTCCGCCGACGTCGAGGACGACGAGGACCTCGACCTCGATGTCGACGTCGAGCTGGAGGACTTCGAGCTCGACGTCGACGACGCGGTGGACACCGAGGTCGACGCCGAGGCGGACACCGAGGCCGAGCCCGAGGCCGAGGCCGAGCCCGACGAGGACGTCAAGGCCGAGGTCGTCGTGCAGAGCGACGACGAGGTGCTGATCCTCACCGACGACGACGATGACGCGCCGGTGGCCCAGGTGGCCGCCGCCGGAGCCACCGCCGACCCGGTCAAGGACTACCTCAAGCAGATCGGCAAGGTCCCGCTGCTCAACGCCGAGCAGGAGGTCGAGCTCGCCAAGCGCATCGAGGCGGGGCTCTTCGCCGAGGAGCAGCTCGGCTCCGACGGCGAGAAGCTCCCGGTGGACGTGCGCGCCGAGCTGGAGTGGATCGCCGAGGACGGCAGGCGGGCCAAGAACCACCTGCTGGAGGCCAACCTGCGGCTGGTCGTCTCGCTGGCCAAGCGGTACACCGGGCGCGGCATGCTCTTCCTGGACCTCATCCAGGAGGGCAACCTGGGCCTGATCCGCGCGGTGGAGAAGTTCGACTACACCAAGGGTTACAAGTTCTCCACCTACGCCACCTGGTGGATCCGCCAGGCGATCACCCGGGCGATGGCCGACCAGGCGCGGACCATCCGGATCCCGGTGCACATGGTCGAAGTGATCAACAAGCTGGCCCGGGTGCAGCGCCAGATGCTCCAGGACCTCGGCCGCGAGCCGACCCCCGAGGAGCTGGCCCGCGAGCTGGACATGACCCCTGAAAAGGTCATCGAGGTGCAGAAGTACGGCCGCGAGCCGATCTCGCTGCACACTCCGCTGGGCGAGGAGGGCGACAGCGAGTTCGGCGACCTCATCGAGGACTCCGAGGCCATCGTCCCCGCCGACGCGGTGAGCTTCACCCTGCTCCAGGAGCAGCTCCACTCGGTGCTCGACACGCTGTCCGAGCGCGAGGCGGGCGTCGTCTCGATGCGGTTCGGCCTGACCGACGGTCAGCCGAAGACGCTGGACGAGATCGGCAAGGTCTACGGCGTGACCCGGGAGCGGATCCGGCAGATCGAGTCGAAGACGATGTCCAAGCTGCGCCACCCGTCGCGCTCCCAGGTGCTGCGCGACTACCTCGACTAGTCACGGCGTTCCGGCAGGTCATCCGGCGTGTTCGCCACGCTGGGTGATCTGCCGTTAACGCACATGTAACACGCCGGTAGCGTGCCCTGACCGAGCCTGTTCTACGCTCGCCCGACATGGGTGTGATCGAAGTGGACAGGGTTCGCGCCCGGGGACCACGGGCGGTCGCCGATCGGGCATGGGCTGATCCCGTGCTCGACGACACGGTGGCCGCCGTGCGGCACGGCTCTTTGGAGACGGCCGGCACAGTCCTCGGCGCGACGCGATTAGATCCCGAGCGGCGCGCATTACGCGTGGAAGCGCTCGCCAAGGCCGCCGTGGGAGCGAGCAGTGCCGTCGAGGCGCTGGTCGCCCGGGACAACGGCAATCCGGACCTGTGGTTGTGGCTGGGCCGCACCAGGGTGGAGGAAGCCTGGCGGCTCAAGCCGGACGTGCGGGCGCGGGCCGTGCAGGCCCATCGCCTCCAGGCGTTCCGGCAGGCGATGGATGCCGCCCGCCAACCACTGCTCACAGCGGCGTCGCTGATGCCAGGGGATCCCGTCCCCTGGGAGGCGATGATGTGGGTGGCACTCGGCCTCGACCGGCCCCGGTCCGACAAGGACTCGGTCTGGTTCGAGGCCGCTCGTCGTTATCGGAGCCTTTTCCCGGCCAACGTCGCCCGGCTGGTCACGCTGTCCCCGGAGTGGGGCGGCACCGCGCAGGAGATGCTGGGCTTCGCCAGGGCCGCGGCGGCGCGGGCCGCGGACACCGATCCGCTGGCCGCGCTGGTGCCGCTGGCGCACTTCGAGCACGTCGCGGCCGGGCGCACGCCGATGTCGCGGGGCCCCTGGTTCTCGGAGGAGGCGCTGCGGGAGATCGTCGCCGCGGCGGGGCGCTGGTGGCAGCGGGGCGCGCACCCGCGGGCCATCGAGGCGCACAACGTCTTCGGGGCCGCGTTCTACCTCGCCGACCTGCGCAGACCGGCCCGCGGGCACCTGGCTCGCACCCGGGGCAGAGGCAGCCGGCTGGCCTGGTCCCACCTGGGCGATCCGGCCCAGCAGTATGTCCGAGCCTGCGCCCGGCTCAACGTTCCGACGGGCTGATCCCGGTTCCCATGGAAGGGCACGCCGCCCGAGGGCCCCGCACCCCCTCAGGCAAGGTGGCCAGGCGGTCAGCCGGCGTCGCAGGTGATGAGCCACGGCCCCCGGTCCCGTGGCCGCTTCTCCAGGCGTGCCCGGTGGCCGAGATCGGTGAGGTGTCTGGCGAGCTTCTCCGGGGTCTCCGGCTCCGTGCCGGAGGTCAGCAGGGAGCGGGCGACCGCGCCCCGCGTCGCCTTGGCCATGTGGCTGACGACCTTGCCGTCCCTGACCACCCGCACCGCCACCGACCGCTCGCCCGGCTGCCAGGCCGCGCCGTACGTCGCCGAGCGCAGGTCCACCACCAGGCCGGGGACCGCCCCGAGCGCCTCGGAGACGAACGGCCGCCAGAAGGCCGCCAGGTTGCCCATCGGCGGCAGCCGTACCCCCATCGACAGGCGGTAGGGCGGCACCCGGTCCTCGATCCGGAGCAGTCCCCAGAGCCCGGAGAAGATCACCAGTTGCCGCGCGGCCCGCTCGGCCGCCGCGGGGCCGAGCGTGGCCAGGCCGAGGTTGTCGTAGAGGACGCCGGTGTACAGCTCGGCAGCTCTGAGCGCCGGCGCCTCGCGCAGCGCGAGATTCCTGCCGATCTCCGCCGCCTGACCGTCGGACAGGCCGAGCACGGCCTGCGCGCCGGGGCCACGGCACAGCGTGGTCAGCGCGTCGAGGACGCGCTCCCTGGCCGGGGCGAGCGTGGGAAAGCCCAGCTCGGCGACCTGGACCGGCGCTCCGGCGCCGGCGGCGGCCTTGCTCTCGGACGGCGGCAGCAGAATCAGCACGAACGCCGACCCTACCCTGCGCGGACGTCCGCGCAGGGCGCGGCCGGGTCGCCCGCCCCGGCGGGCGAGCGCCTTCCGGGCGCCGGTCGGTCGCCCTTTGGGGAAGGCGGCCCTCCGGAGCATTACACTCATGCGGATGATCGAAGGAGACTTCGACCGGCTGGTGGACCAGGCGTGGCCGGCACCGGGGCGCCGGGAGTCCGGAAGCTGGGTGCTGCGGCACGCGGGCGGGGTGACCAAACGGGCCGAGTCCGTGCTGCCGCTGGGCGTGCCCGGCGACCTGGGCGCGGCCGTGGACGACGCCGAGCGGTTCTACGCCTCGCTGGGGCGGCCGTGCGTGTTCTCCATGGGAGCGGGCGCGACGCCGGGGCTGGACGCGGAACTGGCGGCACGCGGCTACCGCGTGGTGGACCCCACGCTGGTGATGACCGCGGTCATCGGCCGCGGCACACCGGCCGGCGGGGACGGGGTGAGGCTCGCCGCCGAGCCCACCGCAGGGTGGATCGACACGTGGCAGAGCGTGGACGGGAGGTTCGGTGACGAGAGCAGGAAGACAGCCGAGCGGATCATCACCGCTGTACCGGCGGTCTACGCCTCCGTGTCCTCAGCCTCCGTGTCCTCATCGTCCTCAGCGGTCCCGTCGCGGCGCGCCCCCTCCGCGGGTGACCCTTCCCGTGGTCACTCCTTGGAGGGGGACGACGCGCATGACGAGCCCGCCCTGCGACATTCCCCGGCCGCGGTGGGCCGGGGCGTGCTGCAGGAGGGCGGCTGGCTCGGCGTCTACTGCATGGCCGTGGTGCCGGAAGCCCGGCGCCGCGGACACGGCCGAGCCGTACTCGGCGCCCTACTGTCCTTTGCGGAACAACAGGGCGCGCAGCGGGCATATTTGGTCGTCACCGAAGCCAACTCCGCGGCCCGTTCGCTTTACGAGCGCGCCGGGTTCACGGTGTCGTCCCGGTATCACTACCGGGTCCGGTGACTCGGATCTTTTATCGTTCGCCGTCTTTGGCCGTGGCCGGGGTTTCACTGAGCCGCGCGGACTCGTCCTGGATGTCGGCGCCTTTGTCGCGCAGCGCGGCCACGTGCTGCCGCCCATGGTGGGCGCAGAACAGCAGCTCCCCACCCACGGGCAGGGTCGCGCGAATGTAGGCCTGAGCGCCGCAACGGTCACAGCGGTCGATGGCCGTCAGCGGCTTGGCGGGGGCGAGAGCTCCAGTCACGTATCGCCTTTCGGGTCATCCCCGCAGGGACGGGGATCTGGCGTCAGTCACTTGGCACAACATCTAACCGGACGCGGGCGTTCCCAACCGCACCCCGAGTACGCCGAGAGCGGAATGTCTCCTCCAGTGATGTGGATCACGCCCGGAGTAACGCTAATCATGTCCTGGTGGCAAGCTTGTACGCGCGTCACAGGGAAGAAACGGTAGGCTGCGCACACATGTTCGATGAAGAGTGGGAGTGGGTGTGACCGCTGTAAGCACGGAGATGGGTTACACGGCCCGTCATCTGTCGGTCCTGGAGGGCCTTGAGGCCGTCCGCAAGCGCCCCGGGATGTACATCGGGTCCACCGACAGCCGCGGTCTCATGCACTGCCTCTGGGAGATCGTGGACAACTCCGTCGACGAAGCTCTCGCGGGCTACTGCGGCCGCATCGAGGTCGAGTTGCACGCCGACGGCTCCATCGAGGTCCGCGACGACGGCCGCGGCATCCCCGTCGACATCGAGCCGAAGAGCGGTCTCGCCGGCGTCGAGCTCGTCTACACCAAGCTGCACGCGGGCGGCAAGTTCGGCGGCGGCTCCTACGGCGCCTCCGGCGGCCTGCACGGCGTCGGCGCCTCCGTGGTCAACGCGCTGTCCTCGCGCCTCGACGTCGAGGTCGACCGCGACGGCCGGGTGCACGGGATCAGCTTCCGCCGCGGCGTGCCCGGCCTCTTCGACGGCGACGGCCCCACGGCCAGGTTCAAGAAGAAGTCCGGCCTGCGTGACGGCGGCGCCCTCACCGGCAGGCAGGGCACCGGCACCCGGGTCCGCTGGTGGGCCGACAAGCAGATCTTCCTGCCCGACGCCGAGATCTCCCTCGACGAGATCCACGTACGGCTCCGCCAGACCGCCTTCCTGGTCCCCGGTCTGACCCTCTGGGTGCGCGACAACCGCGGCGAGGAGCCGGTCGAGGAGGAGTTCCGCTTCGACGGCGGCATCTCCGAGTTCACCGAGTTCCTCGCCCGGGACGAGGCCCTCTGCGAGGTGCTGCGGCTGCAGGGCGCGGGCCGCTTCCACGAGACCGTCCCGGTGCTCGACGAGCAGGGCCACATGACCCCCACCCAGGTGGAGCGGGAGCTGGCCGTGGACGTGGCGCTGCGCTGGGGCAAGGGCTACGACACCACCGTGCGCTCGTTCGTCAACGTGATCGCCACCGCCAAGGGCGGCACCCACGTCAACGGCTTCGAGCGGGCCCTGGTCCGCACGCTCAACGAGCAACTGCGCGAGACCCGGCTGCTGAAGAACGGCGACGACCCGGTCCTCAAGGAGGACATCCTGGAGGGGCTCACCGCCGTGGTGACCGTCCGGGTGGCCGAGCCGCAGTTCGAGGGGCAGACCAAGGAGGTGCTGGGCACCTCCGCCGCCGCCCGCATCGTCTCCAACGTGGTCGGCAACGAGCTGAAGGAGCTCTTCGCGACGCCGAAGCGCGCCCAGAAGACCCAGCTCCGCGCCGTCCTGGAGAAGATCGTCGCCGCCGCCAAGGCGCGCATCGCCGCCCGGGAGCACCGCGACAACCAGCGCCGCAAGAGCGCCCTGGAGAACTCCGCGCTCCCGGCCAAGCTCGTCGACTGCCGCAGCGACTCCGTCGACCGCAGCGAGCTGTTCATCGTCGAGGGAGACTCCGCCCTGGGCACCGCGCGGGCGGCCCGCGACTCGGAGTTCCAGGCGCTGCTGCCGATCCGGGGCAAGATCCTCAACGTCCAGAAGGCGTCCGTCGCCGACATGCTGAAGAACGCCGAGTGCGCCGCGATCATCCAGGTGATCGGGGCCGGCTCGGGCCGGACCTTCGACCTCGCCGCGGCCCGCTACGGCCGGGTCATCCTGATGGCCGACGCCGACGTGGACGGCGCGCACATCCGCTGCCTCCTGCTCACCCTGTTCCACCGCTACATGCGCCCGATGGTGGAGGCCGGGCGGGTGTTCGCCGCGGTCCCGCCGCTGCACCGGATCGAGATCACCAACCCCGGCCGCGGCCAGGACAAGTACGTCTACTGCTACACCGACGCCGAGCTGCAGCGGGTGCTGCGCGACCTGGAGCGCCGGGGCAAGCGCTGGAAGGACCCCGTGCAGCGCTACAAGGGCCTCGGCGAGATGGACGCGGACCAGTTGGCCGAGACCACCATGGAGCCGCGTCACCGCACGCTGCGCCGGATCCAGATCGAGGACGTCGAGGCGGCCGAGCGCATCTTCGACCTGCTGATGGGCAGTGATGTGGCCCCGCGCAGGGAGTTCATCGTGGGCAGCGCCGCCGAGGTCGACCGCGACCACATCGACGCCTGACCTTCGCGGCCCGTACGGCGGCGCCGTACGGGCCGCGGGGTCTCACAGGGCGATGGGGGCGAGCTTGCCGGAGCGCACGTCGTAGAGGGCGCCTCCGACGGCCAGCGTGTCCGGCAGGAACGGGCTGGTGCGGATGCGGAGCAGGTCGTGGCGGAGCGCGGCGTCCTGGTCCGGGACGGTGTGGAACTCCAGGCTGCGGGTGTCCAGTCCGTGTTCCGCCGAGATCAGGCGATGAACGTCCTCGTCGGTGGACTTGGCCATCCGGCAGTCCGTGTGCGGCATCACCAGCACCCGGTGGACGCCCAGCAGGTAGACCGCGAGCACCAGGGTGCGCAGGACGTCGTCGGTCACCCGGGCTCCGGCGTTGCGCATGATCTTGGCGTCTCCCGGCCCGAGGCCGAGCAGCCCCAGCGGGTCGATGCGGGAGTCCATGCACGTCACGACGGCGAGGCCGCGGGCGGCCGTTCCGGTCAACCCGGAGTAGGTGAAACTCTGGGCATAGGTCTTATTGGCGGCGAGCAGGTCATCGAACGCGTTCACGCCGCATATCTTCCCCCATGACCGTTTCCCGGTCGTTACCAGGGGCCAACCGCGCCACGCCGCGGACTCGCCGGCCACTTCGCAGGCCACTTCGGATGCCCTGTCACGCCGGCCCGGGACGGATGGGACGGCCGGGTATCGTGAGGCGAATAACCTTGGGTGATGAAACTGTCACTCCAGGTGTCCGACTCGGGAGAGGTCTCATGAGCAGGAGCGAATCGCTGGCGGAGTACCTCCGGGCGCAGGGCAGGTGGCGGCTCGACCGGGTCGAGCGGGAGGACGGCGGGCGCAACGCGCGTTCGGCCCTGGCGCTGCTCGACGCCGCCGCCTATGCCGACACCCTGGCCGACGACGACCCGCTCGTCGAGGGCCTGGCGATGGCCGGGTGCTTCGGCCCCGCCGGCTTCGACGACTTCGACCCGGGCCCGCGCGGCCTCGCGCTGATCAGGTCGTGGGAGGCCGGCGAGCCCTGGCAGCTCCTGCTGGCCGTGCGCAACACCCTGCTCGGCTCCCTCGCCTGATGTCCGGAGGTTCGCGGACCGGTGCGGGGGAAGAGGCGACCCGACCCCCAGTCCCGCGAGCCGGCACCTGTATATGCTCTTCGCCGGTGTCGCACCCCCGAGGGAGATGAGATGACCGCGATCGCCAGAATGCGAAGCACCGTCCTGGACTGCCCGGACCCCATGACGCTGGCCGGCTTCTACAGCAAGCTGCTGGGCTGGCCGATCACCGAGGCCGACGACGAGTGGGCGGTGGTCGGCGCCGGCGGGCCTAACCTCGCGTTCCAGCGGGTCGAGGGCCACCGGCCGCCGATCTGGCCCGGCGCCGAGCACCCCCAGCAGCTCCACATCGACCTCGACGTCGACGATCTGGACAAGGCGGAGGCCGAGGTGCTCGCCCTGGGCGCGGTCAAACACGACTATCAGCCCGGGAACGACTTCCGGGTCTTCCTCGACCCGGCCGGGCATCCCTTCTGCCTCTGCGTGTGACCCGGTGTGCCGCCGCCCTCGCCCGGGTGGGGGGAGGGCGGCGGGAGAGGGCTCAGAGCGACTCTGAGGGCGTTTCAGGGGCCGGGACGCGGGCCTGAGGGCCGTCGGTGCCCAGGGCGCCGCCGATGGCGACCACCGTGTGGGTGAGCCGGTAGCCCGAGCCGTCGCGCCGCCCGATCTCCTCCGGGAGCGGCACCGGCTTCCCGGTGGCGGAGGCGGCCCGGGCGGGAGCCGGACCGGCCCACGCCAGCAGCAGCGTGTCCTCGCCCTTGAGGAAGCGCTGCACCCGCACGCCGCCGGTGGCCCGGCCCTTGGCCGGGATGTCGGCGTACTCGGAGACCTTGCCGCCGCCCGTCTGGGTGCCGGGAAGCGCCGTCGCGGAGCCCGCGATGGTCACCACGTGGCCCGGCTTGGCCGGATCGACCGCGCCGAAGAAGACCACGTGGGCCCCGTCGTCGAGCCGGATGCCCGCCATGCCGCCGGCGGGACGGCCCTGCGGGCGCACGCTGGCGGCGGGGAAGCGGAGCATCTGCGCGTCGGAGGTGATGAAGACCAGGTCGTCGCCCTCGGAGGTCAGCTCGGCCGCGCCCACCACGGTGTCGCCGTCCTTGAGCCCGATCACCTCGAACTCGTCGCGGTTGGCCGGGTATTCCGGCACCACCCGTTTGACCACGCCCTGGGCCGTGCCGAGGGCCAGCCCCGCCCCGTCGGTGGCCAGCGAGCTGAGGCCGACCACGACCTCGTCCGGCTCCAGCGCGACATACTCGCTCACCGGGTGGCCGCCCGACACCGACGGCGGGTTGTTCGACGGCGGCAGCGCCGGCAGGTCCACCACGTTGACCCGGATCACCCTGCCCCGCGAGGTCACCGCGCCGACCTCGCCGCGCACGGTCGACCCGACCACCGAGACGAGCACGTCGTGGTTGGACCGCTCGCCCTCCCCGGCGAGCGGGGAGTCGTCGGAGGTGCGCGCCAGCAGCCCGGTGGAGGACAGCAGCACCCGGCAGGGGTCGTCCGCCACCTCCAGCGGCACACTGGCCTGCCGCGCCGCGCCCGAGGACTCCAGCAGCGTCGTACGGCGCGGCGTGCCGTACGTCTTGGCCACCTCGGCCAGCTCGTTGGAGACCACCCTGCGCAGCCGGACCTCGTCGGAGAGGATCGCGGTCAGCTCGGCGATCTCGTCCTGCAGGGTCTGCCGCTCCCGGTCCAGCTCCAGCTTGTCGTACTTGGTGAGCCGGCGCAGCGGCGTGTCCAGGATGTAGGACGCCTGGATGTCCGACAGCGAGAAGACCTCGGTCAGGCGGGCGCGGGCGTGCGCGGAGTCGTCGGAGGAGCGGATGACCGCGATGACCTCGTCGATGTTGAGCAGCGCGACGACCAGGCCCTCGACCAGGTGCAGGCGCTCCTCCCGCTTGCGGCGGCGGTAGGCCGAGCGGCGGCGGACCACGTCGATGCGGTGGTCCACGTAGACCTGGAGCAGCTCCTTGAGGCCCAGCGTGCGCGGCTGGCCGTCGACCAGCGCCACGTTGTTGATGCCGAAGGTCTCCTCCATCGGCGTGAGCCGGTAGAGCTCCTCCAGGACCGCCTCGGGGTTGAAGCCGTTCTTCACCTCGATGACCAGGCGCAGGCCCTTGTGCCTGTCGGTGAGGTCCTTCAGGTCGGAAATGCCCTGGAGCTTCTTGCTGGTGACCAGCTCCTTGATCTTGGTCACCACGCGCTCGGGCCCGACGTTGTAGGGCAGCTCGGTGACGACGATGCCCTTGCGGCGCGGGGTGACCTGCTCCACCGTGCAGGTCGCCCGGATCTTGAAGGTGCCGCGGCCCCGCTCGTAAGCGTCGCGGACGCCCTCCAGCCCGGTGATCGTGCCGCCGGTGGGCAGGTCGGGACCGGGCACGAAGCGCATCAGCTCGTCGAGCGAGACGTCGGGCTTCTTGATCAGGTGGCGGGCGGCGGAGATGACCTCGACCAGGTTGTGCGGCGCCATGTTGGTCGCCATGCCGACGGCGATGCCGGTCGCGCCGTTGACCAGCAGGTTGGGGAACGCCGACGGCATGACCGTGGGCTCGGTCTCCTGGCCGTCGTAGTTGGGCTTGAAGTCGACGGTCTCCTCGTCGATCGAGGAGACCAGCAGGGTCGCCGACGTGGCGAGCCGCGCCTCGGTGTACCGCATCGCGGCGGGCGCGTCGTCGGGGGAGCCGAAGTTGCCGTGCCCGTCGACCAGCGGCAGCCGCATCGAAAACGGCTGGGCCATCCGGACCAGCGCGTCGTAGATCGCGGTGTCGCCGTGCGGGTGCAGCTTGCCCATGACGTCGCCCACGACGCGGGAGGACTTGACGTGCCCCCGGTCGGGCCGCAGCCCCATCTCGCTCATCGAGTAGAGAATGCGGCGCTGCACAGGCTTGAGACCGTCTCGGGCGTCGGGCAGGGCCCGCTGGTAGATCACCGAGTAGGCGTACTCAAGGAAGCTCGTGCGCATCTCCGCGGACACGTCGATGTCGACGATCCGCTCCTCGAAGTCCTCCGGGGGCGGGGGGCTGGTGGTTCGTCGGGCCATGTCGAACATTGTGCCGAAGGTTCATCGGTGCCCGCGACCTCGACGCACACACCGCCCGTTATGCGTGCGTCAAGCTCCCGGCCACGGACCCGGCGGATCCGCCGCGACGGCCCGCTCCGCGGTCTCGGTTCTGAACACCCGGAAACCGCGCGCCTGGTAGTTGGGCAGCGCCCCCGGCCCGTCCAGGGAGCAGGTGTGCACCCACACCCGCCTGGTCGCCTCGCGCAGCGGCCAGCGCGACGCGAGGTCCCAGGCCCGCGCCGTGCCCTCGGCCAGCAGGTGCCCGCCGAGCCCCCGCCCGATCGCGAACGGCATCAGCCCGAAGTTGGTGATCTCCACGACGCCGGAGTCCTGAGCCTCCAGCTGGACGTAGCCGGCCGGGGTGCCCCGGTGCCAGGCCACCCAGGTCTCCATCCCGGGCCTGTTCAGCCACTGCTCCCACTGCGCCAGGTTCCACGTCAGCCGGTCGGTCCAGTGCCACGGGCCGCCCACGGCGGTGTAGAGGAACCGGTTGAACTCGGGAGAGGGCACCTCGGCGCGGATGACGGAGGCTTCGATGCGAGGCGGTTTGGCCGGAAGGAGATCGCCGGGGGCGGTCTGCTCAAGATGCCAGGTGGTGACGTCCATGATGGGGGATATCCAACCATGCCACCGTGCCGTGGCCGATCCGGGCTGAAACAGTCGCCCGGACCTGATACCAAGTACCTCATGGTCGAGGACGGCGAGTTCGAGGACGGCACCCTCCGCGAGGAGGCAGAGGCGCGGCTGCGCGCGCTCGCAGGTGAGCACGCGAGGCTCCGCGACGACCAGTGGGCGGCCATCGAGGCGCTCGTGGTCGAGCGCACGAGGGTGCTCGTGGTGCAGCGCACCGGCTGGGGCAAGTCCGCGGTCTACTTCATCGCCACCGCGCTGCTGCGCGAGCTGGGCGAGGGACCCACGGTGATCGTCTCGCCCCTCCTCGCGCTGATGCGCAACCAGATCGCCGCCGCCGAGCGGGCCGGCATCCACGCCGCCACGATCAACTCCGCCAACCCGGAGGAGTGGGAGAAGACCTACGCCAGGGTCGCCGAGGGCACCGTCGACGTGCTGCTGGTCAGCCCCGAGCGGCTCAACAACCCCGACTTCCGCGACCAGGTGCTGCCCGAGCTGGCCGAGAGCGCCGGCCTCGTCGTGGTGGACGAGGCCCACTGCATCTCCGACTGGGGTCACGACTTCCGCCCCGACTACCGCAGGCTGCGCACCCTGCTGGAGGACCTGCCGCCCGGCATCCCCGTGCTGGCCACCACCGCCACGGCCAACGCCAGGGTCACCCGCGACGTCGCCGAGCAGCTCGGCGACGAGACCGTCGTGCTGCGCGGCCCGCTCGCCCGCGAGAGCCTCCACCTGTCCGTCGTACGGCCGGCCGGTCCCGAGGCGCGCCTCGCCTGGCTCGCCGAGGCGCTGCGCGAGCTGCCCGGCTCCGGCATCGTCTACACGCTGACCGTCGCCGCCGCCCAGGAGATCGCCGCCTACCTGCGCGACCAGGGCCACGCGGTGGCCGCCTACTCGGGGCAGACCGAGCAGTCCGAGCGGCTGGCCGCGGAGGACGACCTGCTCGGCAACCGGATCAAGGCGCTGGTGGCGACGTCCGCGCTCGGCATGGGCTTCGACAAGCCCGACCTCGGCTTCGTCATCCACGTCGGCGCCCCGCAGTCGCCGGTGGCCTACTACCAGCAGGTCGGCCGGGCCGGGCGCGGGGTCGAGCGGGCCGAGGTGATCCTGCTCCCCGGCACCGAGGACCGCGACATCTGGGCCTACTTCGGCTCGCTGGCCTTCCCGCCCGAGCAGGTCGTGCTGCGCGCCCTGGCGGCCCTGGCGGAGGAGGGCACCCTGTCCACCGCCGCGCTGGAGACCAGGGTCGACCTGAGCCGTTCCCGCCTGGAGATGATGCTCAAGGTGCTCGACGTGGACGGCGCCGTGCGCAGGGTGAAGGGCGGCTGGCAGGCCACCGGCGAGCCGTGGGCCTACGACGCCGAGCGTTACGCCAGGGTGGCCGCGGAGCGCCGGGCCGAGCAGGAGGCGATGCTCGGCTACATCGGCACGACCGGGTGCCGCGAGGAGTTCCTGCGCCGCCACCTCGACGACGAGGCCGCCGCCCCCTGCGGCCGGTGCGACAACTGCACCGGCGAGCACCGGTCGGCCGAGGCCGGCGAGGCCGCCGTGCGCGAGGCGGCCGAGCGGCTGCGCCGTCCCGGCGTCGAGGTCGAGGCGCGCAAGCAGTGGCCCACCGGCCTCGCCGACCTGTCCGGCCGGATCAAGCCGCAGTTCGGCGCCGAGCCCGGCCGCGCGCTCGGCCGGCTCACCGACATCGGCTGGGGCGAGCGGCTGCGCCGGCTGCTGGCCGACGGCACGGCCGACGGGCCGGTGCCGGACGAGGTGTTCGCCGCCATGGTCAAGGTGCTCGCGTCGTGGGAGTGGAGGCAGCGCCCGGTGGCGGTCGCCGCGATGCCCTCGGCGAGCCGCCCGCTGCTGGTCCGCAGCCTCGCCGAGCGCCTGGCCCAGGTGGGCCGCCTGACCTACGTGGGCGACCTGGGCTACCGTGCGGGCTCTCCCGGGCGGCAGTACAACAGCGCGCAGCGGGTGCAGGCGATCCGCGGCACCCTCATGGTCCCGCCGCCGCTCGCCGAGGCGCTGGCCGCGGTGGACGGCCCGGTCCTGCTGGTGGACGACCGGGTCGACACCGGCTGGACCATGACCATGGCGGCGGCCCTGCTCAGGCACGCCGGCGCGCCCGCGGTCCTGCCGCTCGCACTGGCCGTCACCGCCTGACGAGGCGGCGACGGTACGGGCGGCGACGGGACGGGGCGGCGACCGGAGAGACGATCAGAGGCGGGCGCTCAGCAGCGGGCGTTCAGAGGCGGGGGCGGGCGCCCAGGTAGGTGATGGCCTTGTGGGCGAGACGGCAGCCGGCGGCGAGAGACTCGGTCGGCGGCTTGCCCTCCAGCCACGACGGCAGGAAGCCGGCCGTGAAGGCGTCACCCGCCCCCGTGCCGTCCACGACCCGCTCGACCGTCTCGGCGGGCACCCGGATCGGCTCCGAGCGGCTGTTGGTGTACCACAGCGCGCCCTCGGCGTTGAGTTTGATCACGACCTGCGGGAACCACGCGGTGAGCACCTTGGCCGCGGCGGCGGGGTCGTCCCTGCCGGTGAGCACCTTGGCCTGGTCGCCGTTGGCGAACAGCAGCTTGGCGCCGTGCGTCCACTCCAGGAACGGCTCGGCGCCCGTGCGCTCCAGCGGCGCGGAGGACGCGCAGTCGATCGAGATGGACATCCCGGCCCGGCGGGCGAGGTCGAGCGCGGCCTGACCGGCTTCGCGGGACCCCTCGTTGATCAGGGTGTAGCCGGACACGTGCAGATGGCTGCCGCCGACGAACAGGTCGCGCGGCAGGTCCTCGGGAGAGAGCGCGGCGTTGGCGCCGGGGTCGGACAGCATGGTCCGCTCGCCCTTGTGCGTGACCAGCACCACGCAGGTGCCGGTGGGCCGCTCGGGGTCCATGACCAGCCGCGCGTCCACGCCGTAGCCCATGAGCTCCATGTCGCGGTTACGGCCGGTGATGTCGGCGCCCCTGCGGCCGATGAACGCGACGTCGGTGCCTTCCACGGCGAGCCATGAGGCGATGTTGGCCCCGGAGCCACCGCCGTGCATGGTGACGATCGCGGGAGTGTCGCTGGCTCTGGCAAGCGGGAAGCGGGCGCGCGCGACCGCATCCGTCATGAGATCGCCCACCACGACAACCCGGGTCATGATGTCACCGCCTTGTTGCAATGCCCTCCGCGCCTGACGCCGAGAAACCTAACAGTTTCTGACCGGCATGTGGGCCAGAGCGCGGAGACCGGGAGGTAGTCGATGCACAAGCGTTGTTGAACCGGGTCGCCGGGTCTTGTCATGTGAGATGGCCGTCTACTCTCATGGGTGGAAGTGACTGGGGAGGCTGCCTGGTGGATGCTCAGTATCCCGCACACTGGGAGGCGGACGTCGTTCTTACGGATGGCGGCACGGCGCACGTGCGGCCGATCCGCCCCGAAGACGCCGACCGCCTGCGTTCCTTCTACTCCCGATTGTCGGCCGAGTCGATATATTTCCGCTTTTTCGGCCCCCGCCCGCGACTTTCCGACCGCGAGATCGACCGGTTCACCAACGTCGACTATGTGGACCGGGTCGCCCTGATTGCCACCATCGGTGCAGAGATGGTGGCGGTTATCCGTTATGACCGGATCGAGCCGGGTGAGGCGGAGGTCGCCTTCCTCGTCGAGGACGCCCACCAGGGCCGCGGGGTCGCGTCGGTGCTGCTCGAACACCTGGCGGCCACGGCGCGCGAGCGCGGCATCACCAGGTTCATCGCCGACGTGCTGCCCAACAACCAGAAGATGATGGCCGTGCTGCGCCTCGCCGGTTACACCGCGCAGAGCAGCTTCGCCGACGGCGTGGTGCGGATGACGCTCGACCTCACCCCGACCGAGACCGCCCAGGAGGTCACGGTGGGCCGCGAGCACCGGGCCGAGGCCCGCTCGATCGAGCGGCTGCTCAACCCCGGCTCGGTCGCGGTGGTCGGCGCGTCCAGGGAGCCCGGCGGCGTCGGCCAGACCGTGCTGCGCAACCTGCTGGCCGCCGACTTCACCGGCCCGGTCTACCCGGTGCACCGTGAGGTGCGGGCCGTCGCGGGCGTCCGCGCCTACCCCAGCCTCGCCGCGATCGACGGCGAGGTCGACCTCGCCGTGCTCGCCGTGCCCGCCGACGGCGTGCTCGACATCGTCAAGGAGGCCGCGGCCAAAGGCGTGCGCGGGCTGATCGTCGTCTCCTCCGGGTTCGGCGAGACCGGGCCGGAGGGCCGCGGCCGGCAGGACGAGCTGGTGCGCATCGCCCGCTCCTACGGCCTGCGCGTCGTCGGCCCCAACTGCCTGGGCGTCGCCAACACCGACCCCGCCGTACGGCTGAACGCCACGCTCGCCGCCAGGATCCCGCTGCGCGGCCGGGTCGGCTTCTTCAGCCAGTCCGGCGCGCTCGGCACGGCCCTGCTGCAACGGGTGGCCCAGCGCGGCATGGGCATCTCCTCCTTCGTCTCTGCGGGCAACCGCGCCGACGTCTCGGGCAACGACCTGCTGCAGTACTGGGAGGAGGACCAGGCGACCGAGGTGATCCTGCTCTACCTGGAGTCCTTCGGCAATCCGCGCAAGTTCGCCCGGCTGGCCCGGCGCATCTCGCGGCGCAAGCCGATCGTCGCGGTCAAGAGCGGCGGCACCACCCGCGGGGTGCCCGTCGGCCACGCGGCGCCCGTGCTCGGGCTGCCCGACACGGCGCTGACCTCGCTCTTCGAGCAGGCGGGCGTGATCAGGGTGGACGACCTGATCCAGCAGTTCGACGTGGCCCAGCTCCTCGCCTACCAGCCGCTGCCCGCCGGCCCGCGGGTCGGGGTGGTGAGCAACTCCGACGCGCTGGCGCTGCTGGCCGTCGACGCCTGCGTCAGCGCGGGGCTGGAGCCGCGCCCGCCGGTCAACCTCGGCCCGCAGGCGCGGCCGGCGGAGTTCGGCGGCGCGATGACCGGGCTCCTCGGCGACGACGAGGTGGACGCGCTCGTGGTCGTCTACATGCCGCCCATCCCCGGCGACCGGGACGCCGTCGCCGCCGAGATGCGCAGGGCGGTCGCCGGGGCGGCCAAACCGGTGCTCGCGACCTTCGAGGGCCGGATCGGGATGCTGCCCGAGCTCAGCGTGCCGCGCGGCGCCGACCGGCATCCCGGCCGCGATCCGGCCCGCGGTTCCATCCCGTCCTACGCGGCCCCCGAGGAGGCGGTCCGCGCCCTGGCGCACGTCGTCCGGTACGCGCGCTGGCGCGAGCGGCCCTCGGCGGTCCCGCCGCGCCGGACCGGCCCGGACACCCAGGCCGCCGGAGAGGTGGCCGCCGCCGCGCTGGCCGGCCGGACCTCCCCGGTCGAGATCGACGCCGCCGAACTCCTGGCCTGCTACGGCGTCACCGTCTGGCCCGCCGAGACGGTCAGGTCGGCACAGGAGGCCGTCGCCGCCGCGGAACGCCTGGGCTGGCCGGTGGTGGTGAAGGCGGCCGACCCGGAGGCGGCCAAGCGGGCGGGCACGGTCCGCCTCGGCCTGTCGGGACCGGACGCGCTGCGCCAGGCGTACGACGACCTGTCCAGGCAGCTCGGCCCGGACGCGGCCCTCGAGGTCCAGCACATGGCGCCGCAGCCGGGCGTCCCGACGGTGATCAGCGTCGTGGACGATCTCGCGGTCGGGCCCGTCGTCTCCTTCGGGCTCGGCGAGGTGACCGCCAGGCTGCTCCGCGACCGCTCCTACCGCCTGGCCCCGCTGTCCCCGGAGGACGCCGCGGGCGCGGTCCGCTCGGTGCGCGCCGCGCCGCTGCTCTTCGGCGAGTACGGCTATCCGCCGGTCGCCGTCGAGGCGCTGGAGGAGCTGCTGGTCGTGGCCGGCCGGGTCGCCGACGAGCTGCCCGAGCTGTACCGGCTGGAGCTGGACCCGGTCCTCGTGGGGGAGGCGGGCGTGAGCGTGCTCGCGGCGCGAGCCGTACTGCGCAGCCCCGACGGCCCGCGCCGCGACGGCGGTCCCCGCCGCCTGGGCTGAACGGCGCTTTCCCGCGGCCGGCAGGCCGGTGTGGGCCAGATGGGCGGCAGGGTGGTGCAACAGGGCCCCCGGCGGGGTGAAAGCGCACAGCGGGACAGGGCAGGATGGACCCATGAGGGAAACCCGAGTCTCGGCCGCGGGCCTGCGCGAGGCCATCGATCGCAGTGGCTACTACCCCGACCTTGTCGCCGACGCGGTGGAATCCGCGCTGGGCAAGGAGGCGGTGACCGCCTTTGTGGTGCATCACGAGGCTACCTTCGACCCCGCCATGGAGGTGCGCAGGCACGTCACGGTGCTGGTGCTGTCCCCCACCCGGCTGCTGGTGTGTCACACCGACGAGCACCCGCCCGCCGAGGGGGCCGCGGTCGCGCACGCCTCCACCACCACCGAAGCCGTCCGTCTCAGCCGCATCCAGTCGGTCGCCGTGACCAGGGTCGTGCCCGACCCCGCCTCCTACGTGCCCGGCGTGCCCCCGACCGAGGTGACGCTCACCATCGGCTGGGGCGCCATCTCGCACATCGACCTGGAGCCCGCCACCTGCGGCGACGACAACTGCGAAGCCGACCACGGCTACACCGGAGCGGTCACCGCCGACGACCTGTCGTTGCGGGTCAGCGAGGCCGCCGACGGCGGCGACGCCGTGTCCCACGTCATCGCCTTCTCCAAGGCGCTGTCGGAGGCGACCGCGCGGGCCGCGTCCTGAATCCACCGGAAAGGAGACCGGCGATGACCGCTTTGATCACTTCGGCCGAGCTGGCCGGCCTGTCCCGGGCCGCGGTGCTCGACGTGCGCTGGCGGCTCGCCGGGCCGCCCGGCGTCGAGTCCTACCGGGAAGGGCACCTGCCCGGCGCGGTCTTCTGCGACCTCGACGCCGACCTCGCCGCTCCGCCGGGCCCCGGCGGGCGGCACCCGCTGCCCGCCGCCGAGCCGTTCCAGGCGGCCATGCGGCGTCTCGGCGTCGGCGACGACCGTCCCGTGGTGGTCTACGACGACGCCGACTCGACGGCCGCGGCCCGCGCCTGGTGGACGCTGCGCTACTTCGGCCACCGGGACGTCCGCGTCCTCGACGGCGGCTTCCGGGCCTGGGCCGGGGAGGGACGGCCGGTGGTCAAGGACGAGCCGGACGTGCCGCCGGGCGACTTCACCGCGCGGCCCGGCGCGATGCCGATCCTCTCCGCCGACGAGGCGGGCGCGCTCGCAGGCGACGGCGTGCTGTTCGACGCCAGGGCCGCGGAGCGCTACCGCGGCGAGGTCGAGCCGATCGACCCCATGGCCGGTCACATCCCCGGCGCCGTCAGCGCCCCCACGGCGGCGAACGTCGACGCCACCGGCAGGTTCCTCCCCGCCGAGAGGCTGAGGGCGCGCTTCGAGGCCCTCGGCGCCCTGCCGCGGGCCCGGGTCGGCGCCTACTGCGGCTCCGGCGTCACCGGAGCCCACGAGGTGCTGGCCCTGGACCTCGCGGGCATCCCCGCCGCGCTCTACGTGGGCTCCTGGTCCCACTGGGTCACCGACCCCGCCCGCCCGGTGGCCACCGGCTGACGTCGTGGCGCTCACCTGCCGGTGACCGGGATCACCTGCCCGGGATCACCGGCAGGTCGCCCGCGCCGAAGCACACGAAACCGGCCACGCCCGTCTTGCCCGCCGCCTCGGCGAGCGCCCTGGCGGGCGTGTGCCCGCGGCACAGCAGCTCGTGAAAGATCGTCATGAGCGCCGGGGTCTCGTCGTCGCGCACGGGGACCGTCCCGGCGACCACGCAGGCCGTGCCCATGGCCAGGAACATGCCCGCGAGCCCCAGCGGCGCCCCGTCGGCCGGGGCGCGGGCCATGCCGGAGTCGCAGGCGGACAGCACCACCAGGCGCGGCGGCGTGCGCAGGCGGAGCAGGTCGTAGGCCATCAGCGGGCCGTCGTCGAGCGCGATGGTGGACAGCAGCGGGCTGCGGGCGTGGAAGGTGCCGTGCGCCGCCAGGTGGGCCACGTCGGCGTCGTCCAGCGCGCTCAGTACGGCCTCGACCCTGGCCGGTGCCGTACGGGTGCCCGGGTAGCGGCCGGCCACGATCCTCGCCTCGGCGGTCGCGTGCTCCAGCCCCGGCCCCGCCGTCACCATCACCCGCGGCGGCCGGGCGGGCGGCCGCTCCCACCGGCGTACGGCCGACAGCCAGGCCAGGGCGCCCGCCGACACGCACACCGGCCGATCCCGCAACGAGGGCAGCACCGGCCAGGGCAACGTGTGCAACGGCCCGGTCGGCACCACCACCACAGCCCCACCCCCCGCCACCCCCGCCGCCGACCCGGCCTGCACCGCCTTCGCTCCACCCGGCATCGATCCGGCCGGTACCGCCCTCGCTCCACCGGGTGGCGGTCCGGCCGTCGCCTCATGCCGAAAGAGCCCGGCCGCCTCGTCCTGCGGGAGCCCGGTCGGCGTCGTCGCGTCCTCCGCCGGGGGCCACCGCAACGGGCGCACCAGCAGTTCCTCCACGGCCAGGGCCGCCCGCTCGACCTCTTCGCGCCCGCCGCCGTCGCAGTGGTGGGCGGTGTCGCGGAGACCGGCGCGGCGCAGCGCGTACCTGAGACGGATCACCGCCTCGGCGGCGACCGCCACGGAGCCCAGGCGGTGCAGGGTGACACGCCCGGCGGTCACCACGACGGCGGCGAGCTCGTCGCCGTCGCGCACGTACTCGACCAGGGCGCCCTCGCCGATCGCGGCCCGCAGCAGGTCCGGGTCGGGGTGGCCGGGCCTGCCGGTGGCGGCCACCGACCGCCAGCGCTCGGCCCAGGCGAGCGTGGTACGGCCGCGCCCCGTGCCGATCGCGAGCGACAGGCCGAAGGCGGCCAGCCCGTCGCCCGCCTTGACCGCGTGCGCCCTGATCAGCGGATCGCGCACCGCCGCGACGCTGGCCGCGACCTCGGCCAGCCCGCGTCTGGCGGCGCGCAGGGCGCGGTCCCGGTCGCCGGCCAGCAGATGGCGCAGGGCCGCGGCGTGCCGGCGGACGACGGGGGAGCGGGCGCCACGCAGCAGCCTCAGATGACGAGCGGCGGTGGCGGGATCTTCCAGGCGGACGGCGAGCCCGGCGCAGGTCAGGCGCAACGCCTCCGCCTCGGCGCCCCGGTCGGCCGCGGCCAGCGCCTCCGCGCAGGACAGCATGGCGTCGAGCAGGCCCCGGTCCGGGGTCTCCACGGCGAGGCGGGCGCGCAGCACCAGCTCGGTGGCGACCGGGGCGAGCGCCGTACGCCCCTGGGCCGCCAGGTCGCCGGCCGCGCGCCCGGCCTCGTCCGCCGCCTGCTGTGGCGTGCCCGCCAGCAGCTCCAGCCGGGCGAGCAGCAGCCGCGCCTCCGCCAGCGCGACCCGCGCGCCCGCCGCCTCCAGCTCCGGCACCGCGATGTCGAGCAGCGCCCGCGCCTCGCCGGGCAGGTACGCGGCGAGCAGCGCGTCGGCGAGGTCGCATCGCATGCTGGCCAGCCGCTCGGGATAGCCGGCCAGCGCCTCCTCGCTCTCCCGGTAACGCGTGAAGGCGGCGGGGATGTCACCCCGCCGGGCCGCGGCGAACGGCAGGTTGGCCTCGGCCAGCACGGCGACATGCGCCAGCCCCGCCGCCCGCGCCACCCCCGCGCACACCGCCAGATCCGCCTCCGCCCGCTCGAACTCCCCCAGGTACACCTCCGCCAGCCCCCGGTTGAGCAACGCCCCCGTCAGGAAACGCACATCGTCCGCAGAAACCGCCCCACTGGCCACAACCCCCGACAAGTCAATCGGCCCACCCCGCACCCGCCCGGCACCTTCACCCGGCCCCCCGGCCGAGGCGGAACACGCCGTGCCACCTGTGTCGTCGACCGGTGCCGTCTCCTCCGCTGCCGTCCCGTCCGCTGCCGTCCCGTCCGCTGCTGTTCCGTTCGCTGCTGTTTGGTCCGCCTCCCGGGCATGCCGCGCGTCGCCCGTCGCGGTCCCGCCGGGATCCCGGGGGAGTCGCCTGCCGCTCCTGGTGCGGTTCGCCTTCCGGCGATGCCGGGTGCCGGGGGCCGCCGTTCCGCGAGCCGCCTCCTGGCCGAAGCGTACGGCGGCGGCCAGGGGGCGGAGGTCCTCGGCGAGCTGCCGCTCCAGCACCGCGCTGTCGTCCGCCCAGGCGTCGTCTCCCCACGAATCGTCGGCCCCGGAGTCGGTTCCGGAGTCGGCCCTGGGGCCGGTCCTGGAATCGGCGGTCCTGGGGGCGTCGGTCTCCGGGGCGTCGGGCCCGGGGGCATCCGTTCGTGCGGGGGCCCTGTCGGGTGGGGCCGTGGTGGGCGGGGGCGGCTTGGGGCGGGAGCGTGGGTGGCGGAGGGTGGCCGGGATGTCGATGCCGGTGGACAGGACGGCTATCGCGTGGTCGCACTGCTCGATCGCCTCGCGGTGGCGGCCGAGGACGCCGAGGGCGACCGCGCGCTGGGCGCCGAGCTTGGCGCGTTCGGTCTCGGAGAGGTGGGGTTCGGCGGCGTCGGCGATCTCCAGGGCCTCCAAAGGGTGGCCGAGGCCGGTGCGGACGGAGACCAGCGAGAGGCGGGCCTGGGCGACGCGGCGGGGGAGTCCCCCGCCGTCCGCGATGGCGCGGCGCAGGTGCTCCTCGGCGAGGACGAGGTCGCCCATCTCCCTGGCGGCCAGCGCGAGCGCCCGATGGGCGATCACCGCAGCCTCCCCGCACGCCGTACGCTCCGCCAGCGCCAGCACCTCCCGCGCCCGCTCGCCGGCCCGGACGGGATCCACCCCGCAGAGCACCACCGCGTCCTCGGCGGCGGCCACCACGGCCGCATGCCCCTGCCCCGCCCGTGCTGCCGGCGGACCGAACGGGGGCGTGTCCACAGCCACCACGGCCGCGTGGCTGTGTTCCGCCTGGGAGGCGGGTGGGGCGAGGGGTGCCTGCTCGGCCGCGTCCAGGGCGGGCGGGTGGTTGTGTTCCGTCTGGGAGGCGGTTGGGGTGAGGGGTGCCTGTTCGGCCGTGGCCGGGGCGGGCGCGTGTGTGTGTATCGCCAGGGGCGTTGGTGGGGTGAGGGGTGCCTGCTCGGCCGTGGCCGCGGCGGGTGCGTGGTTGCGGTCCGCCTGGGGTGCGGGTGGGGTGGGCGGCGCGTCCGCGGTCGCGGGGGGTTGCTCCGCCTGGGACGTCGGAGGGGTGGGGGAGGGGACCGGGGGCACTTTGGGGGTCCTAAGGGGGCTGGTGGGGAGAGCGGGCCTGCTGGGCGGGGGTGGGTCAGGGGCGGATGCGGGCCCAGCTGGTGGCGATCGGGGGGCCGGAGGGGCGGTGGCAGACGATGCTGAACCAGCCCGGCGGGAGGCCGGTCGCGGCGAAGTGGCCCGTCTCGGAGAGGGCGCGGGTCTGGCCGAGGTGCAGGGTGCGGATCTCCACGTGGGCGCCCGGCGCCGGGACGGGAGTCACCTGACCGGCGAGGTCCACCAGGCCGTCGGTCACCGTGATCTCCACGTCCACCGCGAGGCCGGCGGCGGCGAAGCGGAGCAGCCGGGGGCCGCCTCCCGAGCGGATGCCGGACGCCGCGGGGACGCCCACCCGGCCCGCCGTCACCGCGCCCGGCGTGCGCCGGGTGTAGGCGTGGCGCGCGGCGGCGGGCACCCCGGCCGGCACCGGGTCGCGCCCGGCGGCCAGGCTGAGGGCGGCGATGAGGGCCTCGTCGTCGATCACGGCAGCGTCTCCTCCTCGACCAGTGTGCGAAGCCGGCGCAGGCAACGCGCCCGGGTGGGGCCCACGCTGCCCCTGGGCATGCCGAGCCGGGTCGCGATCTGCTGCATGCCCGTGCCGGGCGCGGTGGCGAGCAGGCTCAGCAGGGTGCGGCAGGGCTCGCTCAGGCTCGCGACCGCACGCCAGAGCAGGTCGGCCCGCTCCGTGTCGAGCACGAGCGCCGCCGCGTCGGGCTGCTGCCGGTCCGGCGGCGACTCCTCGCCGGTGAGATGCTCGCCGCGCCGCTCCCTGAGCAGGCGCAGGGCCTCCCGCCGGGTGGTGGTGACGAGCCATCTGCCGACGCCCCGCGGGTCGCGGATCGAGTGCAGGCTCTCCAGCAGGCGCAGCCACGCGCCCTGGACGGCGTCGTCGGCGTCGGCGGCGCTCAGGCCGTAAGCGCGGGCGCTGGCCCACATGGCGGGGCTGAACCGCTCGACCAGCCCGTCCCACGCGGTGTGATCGCCCACGGCGGCGGCCCGGAGCAGTCTGGCGTGCTCGGGCGCCTCGGTGACGACGGACCCGCCGGGCGGCGCGGGGCCCGGGTCGTACGGCGGGTCCGGGTCGTACAAGGGGGACGCCAAGCCGGCCTCCACGAGCTGACGTGACAAAGAGTAGTCAAATCTTACCCAAGGTTACCCCGTGGTGGTCACGACGTGCCCCAGGTCCGGGATCTCCCGGCCGCCGGACGAGATCACGTGCCCGACCGCCTCCCCGACCGGCATCCGGGCGGCCGCCGCGGCGATCTCGCCGGTCACCGCGGCGGCGGCGAAGGACGTGCCGCTCCACCGGGCGTAGCCCTCGAAGCCGGCCGCGTAGAGGAAGCTGCTGGTCAGCCACTCGCCCCTGGCGCAGGCGTCGACCCAGGGGCCGCGGGCGGAGAAGGACGCCGGGCGGGCCCCGGTGTCGTCGAGGGCGCCGACCGCGATCACGCCGGGCAGCGCGGCGGGCCAGACGGGGCGGGTGGAGGCGGTGTTGCCGGCGCAGGCGACGACGGCGGTGCCCGGCAGCCGGGCGAGGGCGTCGGCGACGAGCGGGGAGGGCAGGTCGTCCCAGGTGTGCCCGCCGAAGGAGAGGTTGAGCACCTGCGGCGGTTCGCGTCGCAGCCGGGCCAGCGCGTGCAGCAGCAGGGCCTCGTCGCCGAAGCCGTGGCTGTCCAGCGTCCTGGTCACCCGCAGCCGTGCGCCGGGGGCGCGGCGCAGGACCAGTCCGGCGACGAACGTGCCGTGCCCGGCCTGGAGGTCGAGCGTGAGATCGGCGTCCGCGTCCAGGTGCTCGCCGACGTCGCCATGCTCGGCGAACCACGGCCGCCCCATCCACCACGGGTGCGGGTCGATGCCGGTGTCGAAGAGCGCGACCGTCACCCCCTTGCCGTCCTCCCCCGGGGGCGCCCCGACCGGATCGACGGGGAACGGCCGGGAGGCCGGGCCGCCGAAGTAGAGCGGCTGCCCGACGAGCACGTGGTTCGGGGACGCCTTGACCCCCTGGGCGCGCAACTCGGCGGCCACCTCGCAGGGATCGACGCCGCGCGACAGGCGCACCTTGCACACGCCGCCGGACTCGGCGACGGCCTGGCTCCACCGCGCGACCGCCGGGATACCGGACGGTTCGGTCAGAAGCTGACCGGGACGGATGAACGCCGGTGCGCCGTCGGGGTGGTCCGTTATCGTTATGTCGTCGCGCACGAATCCTCCACAGGGTGAGGAGATGATTGCGGAGTGTATCCAGAGGATCGCATGCGGGTGTCAAGTGTCACCGGCGCAACATCTCGGTATGACTCGCCTCTGGTGTCACGTCACGACCGACGGTAGTCTCTCCTACAGTCACTTGTGATCATCCCAGTATGAGGCCGTTGGGGAAGGCGCACCTCGTACCGAAACGGGAGGTCCGGTGTCTGCTCGTGGCGTGCTTTACGTCCACTCGGCTCAGCCTGCGCTGTGCCCGCACATTGAATGGGCGGTCGCGGGCGTCCTAGGCGTGCCCGTGGACCTGACATGGACCCCTCAGCCGGCCGCTCCCGGCACCGTTCGCGCCCAGGCCGAGTGGGAGGGGCGGCCCGGCGTGGCCGCCGCCGTGACGTCGTCCCTGATGCCCTGGCAGCGGATCCGCTTCGAGATGACCGAGGACGCCTCACCCGGCGTGGACGGGTCCCGGCACGCCTACACGCCGACTCTGGGCGCCTTCACCGCGGTCGTCGGGGCCAACGGCGACATCCTGGTGCCCGAGGACCGGCTGCGCTCGGCGATGCTCATGGCCGCCCAGGGCAGGGCCGTCCTGGAGGACGAGCTGGACAGGCTGCTCGGCAGGCCGTGGGACGAGGAACTCGAGCCGTTCCGTTACGCCGGGGACGGTGCGCCCGTACGCTGGCTTCACGCGGCCGTGTGAGGCCGCCGACGGCGGGTGCGCGGTCGGGGAAGCCGCACACCCGCGACACGGCGAGGCCCCCGCACGCCATCGTGCGGGGGCCTCGCCATGTCCGGCCGGACCAGCCGGTCCGGCCGGGACGCTTAGAGCGGGATGTTGCCGTGCGCGCCCCTGGCCGGGGTGGCCTGGGCGAGCACCTTGGCGACCGCGCTCCTGGTGGTCGCGGGCTCGATGACCTCGTCGATCACGCCGAGGTCCACCGCGCGGCCCAGGTCGCCGGAGACCTTCTCGTGCTCCTCGGCCAGCCTGGCCTCCAGCGCGGGGCGCTCCTCCTCCGTCGCGGCGGCGAGCTCGCGCCGCTTGAGCACGCGCACGGCCGCGACCGCGCCCATGACGGCGACCTCGGCGGTCGGCCAGGCGAAGACCTTGGTGGCCCCGAGGGAGCGGGAGTTCATCGCGATGTACGCGCCGCCGTACGCCTTGCGGGTGATCAGCGTGACGCGCGGCACGGACGCCTCGGCGAAGGCGTGCAGCAGCTTGGCGCCGCGGCGGACCACGCCGTCGTGCTCCTGGCCGACGCCCGGGAGGTAACCGGGGACGTCCACCAGGACGACCAGCGGCACCCCGAAGGCATCGCACATCCGGACGAACCTGGCGGCCTTCTCGGCCGAGGTGGCGTCGAGGCAGCCGCCGAGACGCATCGGGTTGTTGGCGATCACGCCGACCGTGCGCCCGCCCAGGCGGCCGAGGGTGGTGACGATGTTGGGCGCCCACTTGGCGTGCAGTTCCACGCCGGGCTCGTCGAGCAGCCCCTTGACCAGCGGCTTCACGTCGTAGGCACGGCGGGCCGACTCGGGCAGCAGGTCGCTGAAGTCGATGTCCTCCACCTCGGCGGCGCGGATCCTGCCCTGGTGGCCGAGGAGCACGGCGAGCCGCCTGGCCTGGAGCAGGGCCTCGGACTCGGTCTTGGTGACCACGTGCACGACGCCGCTGCGCTTGCTGTGCGGCTCGGGACCGCCGAGGGCGGCCATGTCGATCACTTCGCCGGTGACGCTGCGCACCACGTCGGGACCGGTCACGAAGATGCGGCCCTGGTCGGCGAGGATGACGATGTCGGTGAGGGCCGGGCCGTAGGCCGCGCCGCCGGCCGCGGGGCCCACCACCACGGAGAGCTGCGGGACGACGCCGGACGCCTTGGTCATGGCGGCGAAGACCCGCCCGACCGCGTGCAGCGACTCGACGCCCTCGGCCAGCCTGGCGCCGCCGGAGTGCCAGATGCCGATCACCGGGACGCGCTCGCGGACCGCGACGTCATAGGCGTGCACGATGTGCTCGCAGCCCTCGCTGCCCATGGCGCCGCCCTGGAACCGCGCGTCGCTGCAGAAGACCACGACCGGGACGCCTTCGACCCGGCCCATCGCGGCGCGCACGCCGCTCTTGTCCTCGGGGGTGATCGGCCGCACCGAGCCCTCGTCGAGCAGCGCGGCGAGACGCACCTGGGGGTCGCGAGGATCCACGGCCTCCGTTTCGGAGGCCGGGCTCACCACCCTGTTGTCGAGCACGGTCATGAACGACTCCTCAGTGACTGGTGAAGGCGACAGCGACGTTGTGGCCGCCGAACCCGAACGAGTTGTTGATCGCGGCGATCGGTCCCTGCGGCAGCTTGCGCGGCGAGCCGGACACGACGTCCACCTCGATGCCGTCGGCGGGATCGTCGAGGTTGGCGGTGGCGGGGACGATGCGCTCCCACATCGCGAGGATGGTGAAGACCGACTCGATGCCGCCGGCGCCGCCGAGCAGGTGGCCGGTCATCGACTTGGTGGCGGTCACCAGCGGGTGGCCGCCGATCGCGTCCTTGATCGCCTTCGTCTCGATCTCGTCGCCGACGGGAGTGGAGGTGGCGTGCGCGTTGACGTGCACGACGTCCTCGGGGGCGATCCCGGCGTCCTTCATGGCGAACTGCATGGCCTTCTGGCCGCCGATCCCGCTGGGCTCGGGGGCGGAGATGTGGTGGCCGTCACTGGTGACGCCGATACCGGCCACCTCCGCGTAGATGCGGGCGCCCCGGGCCTTGGCGTGCTCCTCGGTCTCCAGGACGAGGATGCCGGCGCCTTCGCCGAGGACGAAGCCGTCCCGGCCCTTGTCCCACGGACGGGAGGCGCGCTCCGGCTCGTCGTTCCTGGTGGACATGGCCCGCATGGCCGAGAAGGACGCCATGTTGAGCGGGTGGATCGCCGCCTCGGCGCCGCCCGCGACCACGATGTCCGCCCGGCCCGCCCGGATCATGTCCAGCGCGTAGCCGATCGCCTCGGCTCCGGTGGCGCAGGCGCTGACCGGCGAGTGCGCGCCGGCCCTGGCGCCGAGGTCGATGCTGATCCAACCGGCCGCGCCGTTCGGCATGAGCATGGGCACGGTGAACGGCGAGAGCCGGTTCCAGCCCTTGTCCCGGTAGGTGTCGTACGCCTGGAGGATCGTGGTGATGCCGCCGATGCCGCTGCCCACGACGACGCCCAGCCGGTCGCGGTCGACCTCCGGCGAACCGGCGTCCTCCCACGCCTGGCGGGCGGCGATGAGGGCGAACTGCTCGTAGCGGTCGAGCCGCCGGGCCTCCGGCTTGGGCAGCACGTCGCCCGGATCGACGGCGGCCTTCCCGGCGAACTTCACCGGGAGCGTGTCGATCCAGTCGTCCGTGAGCGTCCGGATGCCCGACCGACCGGCGAGGAGCGCCGACCAGGTCGAGTCGGCGTCCCCACCGAGGGGCGTCGTCGCGCCGAGCCCGGTGACGACAACACGTACCTGGTCCTTACTCACTGCACTGCACTCCTCTTCGGTCGGCTTGTCATTGAAGGACGTCGTCGCGGGTCAGGCCTGGATGAAGCCGATGACGTCTTTGACGGTCTTCAGGTTCTTGAGCTGGTCGTCCGGAATCTCGACGCCGAACTCGTCCTGGGCTGCGACGGCGATCTCGACCATGGACAGCGAGTCGATGTCGAGGTCGTCCACGAAGCTCTTCTCCGGGGTGACCTCGGTGGCCGGGATCCCCGTGATCTCATTGATGATCTTGCCGAGGCCCGCGAGGATCTCCTGCTCGTTCATGGCCATGTCGGGATAACTCCTTGGATTAAGTGTCTTTTTGGGTGTTGTACGGCTGGCCGTACAAGTCTCAGGGGATCTCGATCACTTGCCCGGCGTAAGCCAGGCCGGCGCCGAAACCGAACAGCAGGGCCAGGCCGCCGGAGGGGACCTCGCCGCGCTCGATCATGCGGGAGAGCGCCATCGGGATCGAGGCGGCCGAGGTGTTGCCCGCGTGCACGATGTCGCGGGCGATCACGGCCTTGTCGGCGCCCAGCTTACGGGCGATCGCCTCGATGATGCGCAGGTTGGCCTGGTGCGGGACGAACGCGGCCAGCTCGGCGGGGTCGACCCCGGCCCGCTCGCACGCCTCCCTCGCCACCGGGTGGAGGGCGGTGGTCGCCCAGCGGAAGACCGTCTGGCCCTCCTGGTGCAGGAAGGACTCGCGGTCCTTGATGATGATCGCGTCGGACTTGTCGCCCGCGCTGCCCCACACGACCGGGCCGATGCCCGGGGTGTCGGACGGGCCGACGACCGCGGCGCCCGCGCCGTCGGCGAAGATCACCGCGGTGGCGCGGTCCTGCCAGTCGATCCAGGGCGAGAACTTCTCGGTGCCGACGACCAGCACGTTGGTCGCCGAGCCGGCGCGCACGGCGTCGTTGGCGGCGGCCAGCGCGTAGCAGAAGCCCGCGCAGGCGGCGTTGACGTCGTAGGCGCCCGGCGCCTCGACGCCGAGCCGGTGGGCGACCCGCCCCGCCGCGTTGGGGATCTGCGTCTCCATCGTGCAGGTGGCGACGATCACCAGGTCGATGTCGTCACTGGACAGGCCGCTCGCCGCCAGCGCCTTGCCGCCGGCCTGCACGGCCAGGTCGATCTCCGACTCGTTGTCGGAGGCGATGCGCCGCTCGGCGATGCCCACCCGGCTCTGGATCCACTCGTCGTTGGTGTCCATCCGGGCGGCGAGGTCGTCGTTGGTCACGACGTTGGCCGGCTGGTAGTGGCCGAAGGCCAGCACCCTCGCGCCGGGCGAACCCTGCGTCAACCTCATATCAGGGCCTCCCGCGCGGTTTCCAGGTCATCAGGGGTCTTGATCGCCACTGTGGTCACACCGGGCATGGCGCGCTTGGCCAGGCCGGTCAGCGTGCCGCCGGGCAGCAGCTCGACCAGCCGGGTCACGCCGAGATCGGTCATCGTGGCCATGCAGGAGCTCCACCGGACCGGGTTGCTCACCTGGGCGACCAGGCGGTCCAGGAACTCCGCGCCGCCGGTGACCGCGGCGCCGTCGGCGTTGGACAGCAGGGTGACCCGGGGGTCGGCGGGCTCCGCGCCGGCGACAGCCGTACGCAGGTGCTCGACCGCGGGGGCCATGTGCAGGGTGTGGAAGGCGCCGGCCACCGAGAGGGGGCGCAGCCGGGCGCGGGCGGGCGGCTCCGCGGCGAACGCCGCGAGCTGCTCCAGCGTGCCGCCCGCGACGATCTGGCCCGCGCCGTTGATGTTGGCCGGGGTCAGGCCGTGCCGCTCGATCGCGGCGAGGACGTCGGCCTCGTCGCCGCCGAGCACCGCGGTCATGCCGGTCTCGGTGACGGCGGCGGCCTTGGCCATCGCCTGGGCCCGCTCGCGGACCAGGGACAGCGCGGTCTCGGGGGTGAGGACGCCGGCGATCGCGGCGGCGGCGAACTCGCCGACGCTGTGACCTGCCACGACATCCGGGGTGACGCCGAGCGCCTCGGCGGAGGCGAGGGCTGCGGCGACGAGCAGCGGCTGGGCCACCGCGGTGTCGCGGATCTCGTCGGCGCCTGCGGTGGTCCCGTAGGCGATCAGGTCGAGACCTGCGATCTCGGACCATGCGGACAGCCGGTCGGCCAGGCCGGGAAGTTCCAGCCAGGGTGTCAGGAAGCCTGGATTCTGGGCGCCTTGGCCCGGAGCGACGATGGCGAGCACAAATCCAGCCTGCCCTGTAGGGGTCCACCACATGGATAGAGATCCGTACGAACTTGGTCTACTGTTCTTTGTAGGAGTTCCACAGTGGGCATTTCGTGCCGGTTACCTAAAGACCGCTACATTACGGTCGTTTCGGTCAGACGGCCGAGGATCAGCCCCACCTGGAGGGTGAAGGCCGACCTGCCCTCCGTCGGCTGATAGCCGGTGAGCTCGGTGATCTTCTTCAGCCTGTAACGCACGGTGTTCGGGTGCACGAACAGCAGTCTGGCCGTGGCCTCCAGGGACGTGCCCTGTTCGAGGTACGTGGCCAGGGTGTCGAGCAGCGGGGTGCCCGCCAGCGGCACGTAGACCTGCTCGATGAGCTGGCCGCGCGCGTCGTCGTCGCCGTCGATGGCCCGCTCGGCGAGCAGCTCGTCGGAGTGCACCGGGCGCGGCGCGTCCGGCCACGCGCAGGCGGCGCGCAGCCCGGCCATCGCGGCCCGCGCCGACCTCGCGGCCGTGTGCAGGTCGGGCACCTCGGGCCCGATCACGATCGGCCCCGGACCGAACCGCGAGGCCACCTGCCTGGCGGCGTCGCTCACGCTCTCGGCCCCGCCGACGATCACGATCAGGCGCTCCCCCTGGACCCCGGCCAGCAGGTCGAGCCCGGCCCTGCGCCCCTTGTCCCGCAGCCGGTCGATCACGGCCTCCGGCTTGCCCTCCGGCGCGTGCCCGGCGATCACCACCACCGGCGCGGAGGTCCAGCCCAGCGCCGCCGCCCAGGAGTGCAGCCCGTCGTCCACCTCGCCGCGCACCAGCGCGTCCACGATCAGCGCCTCAAGCCGGGCGTCCCACGCGCCGCGCACCTCGGCCTCGCGGGCGTAGACGTGCGCGGCGGCGAAGGCCACGTCGCGGGTGTAACGGAGCATCGCCTGCTCCAGCTGGTCCTCGCCGCCCGGCGCGGCCAGCTCGTCGACCTGGGCGTCCACCACCTCGACGACGACCCGGACGATGTCCACCGTCTGCTGGAGCGAGATCGAGCGCTTCAGCTCGCGCGGGGCGGTGCCGAAGAACTCGATGCTCGGCGTCGGGCGGCCGACGTCGGCGTGCTGGAACCACTCCACGAAGGCCGCGATGCCCGCCTGCGCCACCAGCCCGACCCAGGAGCGGTCCTCGGCGGACAGCGCCCTGAACCAGGGCAGCCGCTCGTCCATCCTGGCCATCGCGGCGGTGCCGAGAGTGCCCATGGCTCGTTCGAGCCGCCGGGTCGTGTCTTTTCTGACCCGGTCGTCTGCTTCGTCGGTGCCGGAGTGTCGGCCGTTACGTTTCTCGGGAGGCTCGGTCACGCCCTCTAGAGTGCCAGGTCACCACGACCACCACTCGACTGCGCCCGGTCAAGCCACCCCAGGGCGACGCTATATTACGGCGACCGCCGTGATCAGCCCGATGGCCAGGTGCGTCGTGGCCAGCAGCCGGGTGCCGGGCTGGAGGTCGGGCTCGCGCACCAGCTCGCGCACCGAGACCCCGGCGACCAGGTCGAACAGCAGCATGGCCACGGTCTGTACGGCGATGCCGACGAGCCCGAAGACCAGGGTGGCCAGCAGCCCCTCGTGCAGGGCGCCGCCGGAGGACCAGATGGAGGCGGCCACGATGAGGGCGACCGCGGCCAGGCCGGAGGAGGTCAGCAGCGACGCGTTGGGGTTGCGGTCATGCTTGATCATGTCCCGCAGCTTGCCGGGGATGGCCATGTCCAGCACGTAGAAGCCGATGATCAGCAGGAGGACGCCGAGCGTGGCGTAGGCGAGGATCGCGAGCGCGCCTCGGCCCAGGGTGTCAACCAGGGGGGTCATATCGGTATCTCCTAGAGCTTCTCAAGGTTGATGCGGTGGGGAACGAACGACGACGTGTCGTCCGTGATCAGCCCGGTGGTCTCGCGGATGCCGAGCCCGGCCGACTCATCGTGCACCATCCAGGCGCCGAGGACCGGCCGCTGCCCGTCGAAGTCGGGCAGCGGGTCGAATTCCTGCGTCACGAAGCCTTCCACGCCGTAGCCGCCGGCGGTGGCCGTCTCGCCCTCGGGCGTCACGATGCGCATGGACGCCCCCTCCCGGCCGAGCAGCGGCTTGGTGATGTAGGACGACATGCCCCTCGGCCCGTCGAGGTAGGCGGGCAGCAGGTTCGGATGGCCGGGGTACAGCTCCCACAGGATCGCGAGCAGCGCCTTGTTGGAGAGCAGCATCTTCCACAGCGGCTCGATCCACGTCGTCGAGTGCTGGAGCCGTACGGCACGCTCCCCGAAGGGGTCGGAGACCGCCCACTCCCACGGGTAGAGCTTGCACAGCGAGCGGATCACCCGGTGCTCGACGTCGACGAAGCGCAGGTTGAGCGCGTCCCAGCCGATGTCCTCCATGGCCAGCGCGGCGGTCCTCAGCCCGGCCTGGGCGGCGGTCTCCTGGAGGTAGGCGAGCGTCATCGCCTCCTCGCCGCTGGCGTCCATGTTGGTCCAGGCGAAGTGCACGGGGCCGGTCGGCAGCGACGGGGCCAGCTCCTTCCACCGGTCGATCAGCCGCTCGTGCACGGAGTTCCACTGGTCGTCGTCCGGGTAGACGTCGCGCAGCCAGAACCACTGCACGACCGAGCTCTCGACCAGGCTGGTCGGGGTGTCGGCGTTGTACTCCAGCAGCTTGGCCGGGCCGGCGCCGTCGTAACGCAGGTCGAAACGGCCGAACAGATGCGGGTCGCGCCGCTCCCAGGACAGCGCGATCTCCGGGCCGACCCAGGCGGGGATGGCGAAGTCGGCGTAGCGGCCGGTGCGCACGACGTGCTCCACCGCCGCGAGGCACATCCGGTGCAGCTCCTCGACCTGCTCTTCCAGGGCGAGCACCTCGTCCATCGAGAACACGTAGTGCACCCCCTCGTCCCAGTACGGCCGGCCGAGGTGGCCCGGGTGCGCGGAGGAGTGGAACGCGAGCCCCTGGGACTCGATGATCCGCTCCCACCCGGCACGCCGGTCGGACAACTCTCTGCGCACGGTCAGCCGCCGGAGGACCCGTGGCCGCCGAACCCGCCGCGCTGGACCACCTTGCCGGTGCGGCTGGTGATGTTCACGTCGCTCGGGCGCAGCGTGGTGCCCCCGCCCACCCGCGCTCCGCCGCCGCTGTGCACGCCGCCGTAGTACCACCGGTAGGCGCCGTGCGAACCGTAGTAGCTCCGGCCGTCGTCGTCGTCGCAGTACTCGTCGTCCACCACGCGGTAGGTGCCGTCCGCGGCGGCCGCGTCGATGGACGCCCCGCCGAAGTCGGCCGCGCTGGGCGTCGGCGTGGGCTCGCCGTCGTCGCCGTCGTCGTCGAAGGAGGGAGTCGGCGTGGGCGTCGCCGCGGGCTGGTAGTACTCGACGCAGTCCGCGGTCACGTCGTCGTCATCGTCCTGGGCCGCGCAGGTCGCGAGCACGACCAGGGAGACCGCCCCCAGCGCGGTCAGCGTCACCACCGTCGAGGCTTTCGGGCCCTTCCTCTTCGGCGTGCCGGACGAGGAATGGGATGAGTCGTGCGCAGCCATGAAGCTCCCCATGCTCGTGATCAGCTGCTCTGAGATTCGCAAAGCGTACCGTGTGCTCACAGGGCGGGGCGATGTGACGTGTTATAGCAAGGTGTTCGTTACGTCTCGGTCACCCGGGATGATCCGGTGATTGTCGGTCATCCCGCGTAGCGTCGCGGTTGTGAACCGTACCGATCGCCTGTACGCGCTCGTCGAGGAGTTGCGTGCGATCTCCCCCCGGTGCCGGTCCGCCCGTGACCTCGCGGCGAGGTTCGAGGTGAGCGTGCGCACGATCGAGCGGGACATCGCCGCACTCCAGGAGTCCGGCGTGCCCATCTACCCCCAGCCGGGCCGGCGCGGCGGCTACGCGCTGGACAAGGACATGTCGCTGCCGCCGCTCAACTTCACCCCCGCCGAGGCGGTGGCGATCGCGGTGGCCCTCGGCCGCGCCGGGCAGCCGCCGTTCGCCCGGCACGCCCGCAGCGCGCTGCGCAAGGTCGTCGCCGCCATGCCGGGCCGCGACGGCGACGAGGCGCGCGAGCTGGCCACCCGGGTCAGGTTCGTGGAGGCGGCCGAGGACGCCGGCGCGGCGGCCGCCTCCGCCCAGGCCGCCCGTGCCATAGAGGACGCGCTGCTGCACCGCCGGGTGCTGCGCATCGGCTACCGCGACGCCAAGGGCGAGGTCACCGCGCGGGACATCGAGCCGGGCGTCTTCCTGGGCGGCCTCGGCGGGCTGTGGTACCTCGTGGGCTGGTGCCGCCTGCGCGACGACGTCCGGGTCTTCCGGCTCGACCGGATCACCCACGCCACCGCGACCGAGGAGCGCTGCCCGGCCCGCCCACCGGAGACCTTCGTCACCGACGTGCCCGACGTCCTCGTGCGAAATCCAGTCCTCGACTGATTCGAAAACACCGACATAGGGTTGTCGTCAACGTCTGTAATCGTAGATCTGTTCGGAAGAACGGGAAGGACAGATCATGATCGATTTGCACGGCGCCGGGGCGTTCTGAGGCTCCCGGGCACGCCGCCGGCCGCCGAATGGCGGCGCGCCCGGGGAAGACGGCGCTTACATGTCGCTAACCTCCGCCTCCGTAGACATGGACGCACACCGCGAGGCGTCCGTCCTCGCGGCGGCGGAGGTGCATTCATATGACTGTCCGGCGCGCGATCCTGCTCGTCGGGATGCTGCCCGTCCTCGCCGTAGTGGGTTGCGGCACGACGGGGGCGGGGGCGGGCGTCGCCTCGCTCGCCACGGCGGCGAGCACACCGGGCGCCGCCGCGCCCTCGCCCACCGCGTCCAGCGACCCGCTGAAGTTCGCCCAGTGCATGCGGGAGAACGGCGTGGACATGAAGGATCCGGTCGACGGCAGGATCCAGATCAGGGCGAAGGGCGCGGACCAGGGCCTGATGGAGGCGGCGCAGAAGGCGTGCGGCAAGTATTTGCAGGGCGGGAAGCTCGACGCCCGCCAGGACCCGGAGGCCAGGGACCGGCTGGTCAAGTTCGCCGAGTGCATGCGGAAGAACGGCGTCGACATGGAGGACCCGGACTTCGCCGACGGCGGCGGGATCAAGATCACCCGCCCGAAGGGCGGTGATTCCGAAGCGTTCGAGACCGCCATGAAAACCTGCCAGGAGCTCCTGCCCGGCCGCCCGCCCTCCTGAGCGGGGGTGGCGTCAGACGGTCTCCAGCGCCGGCACGCCGCTCTCCGGCAGGGCGGTCCGGGCGGCGGGCAGCCGCACCGTGATCGTCAGCCCGCCGCCGGGGCGCGCGGCCGCCTCGACCGATCCCTCGTGCGCCTTGACGATCGCCCGCACGATCGACAGGCCGAGACCCGCGCCGCGCGCCGAGCCGATCCGGTCCTGCAACCGCCGGAAAGGCTCGAAGAGGTCCGGGATCTCGAAGGCCGAGATCGGCGGGCCGGTGTTGGAGACGGTCAGCGTCAGCTCGTCGTCGCCGGCGGAGAGCCGCACGTCGACGTGACCGTCCTTGACGTTGTACTTCACCGCGTTCTCCACCAGGTTGACCATGCAGCGCTCCAGCAGCAGCGCGTCACCCCGGGCGACCGCGGGAGCGAGGGCCGGCCGCAGCGCGACCCGCCGCCGCCTGGCCTGCGGCTGGAGCTGCTCCAGCGCGGCGCGAGCGACCCGCTCCAGGTCGACCGGCCGGCGGTCCGGGATCTCGTTCTCCGAGCGGGCGAGCAGCAGCAGGCCCTCGATCAGCCGCTCGTGCCTGGCGTTGGTGCCGAGCAGCGCCTTGCCCAGCGATCTCAGGTCGTCGGAGGCGTCCGGCTCCTCCAGGGCGACCTCGATCAGCGTGCGGTTGATCGCGATCGGCGTGCGCAGCTCGTGCGAGGCGTTGGAGACGAACCGCCGCTGGGCGTCGAAGGCGCGCTGGAGCCGGTCCAGCATGGCGTCGAAGGTGTCGGCCAGCCGCTTGACGTCGTCGGACGGGCCGCTGAGCGCGATCCGCTCGTGCAGGGTGCTCTCCGACAGCCGCTCGGCGGTCTGGGTCACCCGGTGCAGCGGACGCAGCGCCCGGTCGGTCATCACCCAGCCGAACAGGATCGCGAAGACGCCGATCGCCACCATCACCAGGGCGGAGTTCCTCAGCAGGTCGGCGAGCACGTCCGCCTTGGCGGACTCGAGCTGCTCGACGAACTGCCTGCTCATCCTGCTGATCAGGATCGTCGGCTTGCCCGACGCCCCCGGCGGCGGCAGCAGGCTCTCCGGGGCGGGGAAGCGGGCGACGAACTGCTGCTCCATCGCCCGGGCGGTCAGCAGGTAGGTCACCCACAGCAGCACGCTGCCGGCGGCGAAGAACAGCCCGCTGTAAAGCAGCGTGAGCCGGGCGCGCAGCCCCATCCGGCCCAGCGGTGCCCGCGGGCCGGTCCGCCCCGCCGACCCGGCGCGCAGCCGGCCCGTCCGGCGGCCCGTCACAGCCGGTATCCCACGCCGGGCACGGTCTCGATGACCGGAGGGTCGCCGAGCTTCCTGCGCAGCGTCGCCACCGCCACCCGCAGCGGCCCGGTGCCCGACTCGTAGAACTCGTCCCACGCGCCGGCCAGCAGATCCCTGGTGCGCACCGGCAGGCCGTCCGCCCGCAGGAGCACCTCCAGCAGCGCGAACTCCTTGCGGGTCAGCGTCACCGCGCGGCCCTCCCTGCTCACCGTGCGGCGGGCCGGGTCGAGCCGCACCCCGGCCCGCTCCAGCGCCGCCGCGCGCACCGGCGCCGTACGCCGGGCCAGCGTCCGCACCCGCGCCACCAGCTCGGCGAACACGAACGGCTTGGGCAGATAGTCGTCGGCCCCGAGGCCGAGCCCCTCGACCCGCTCGGCCACGTCGCCCGCCGCGGTGAGCATGAGGATCCGGCTGCCGCCGCCCTTCGCGACGAGCCGCCGGCACACCTCGTCCCCGTGCAACTCGGGCAGGTCACGGTCCAGCACCACCACGTCGTAGTCGACGTAGCCGAGACGCTCCATCGCCTCGGCTCCGTCGTAGGCGACGTCGACGGCGATGGACCGCCGGCGCAGGCCGTGCGCGATCGCGTCGGCCATCTCGTCCTCGTCCTCGACCACCAGCACGCGCATAGATCCCGCACCTCCGAGACCAGCCTGAGGCATGTCCTGTTAGGCCGCGATAAGCGACAGGACGCTTACAAGTCGCTAACCACGCGCGCCGTACAACTCGGACGGTGCCCGAGGCGTGCGACCTCCGGCACGGAGGTGAGGACATGACAGCGAAACCGTCCCCGGCGACCGGCGGGGGGACGTGGTGAGGCGCGGTCGCGTCGCGCTCGCCGTGGCCGCCGCGGCCGTGGTCGCGGGCGGCGCGGCGGTGGCGGCGACCGGCCTGCCCGGCGCGGGCGCCGCGCCCGCGCCGGCGGTCAAGCCGCAGGCCACCGCGGCGGTCACCAGGGGAGACCTGGTGGACACCAAGGCGGTGGCCGGGCGCCTGACCTACGCGGGGGAGCACCGGGTCGCCGCGTCCGCCGCCGGCACGGTCACCGCGGTGCCCGCGGAGGGAGCGGTGCTCAGGAGGGGGCAGGCACTGGTCAAGGTGGACCGCCGCCCGCTCGTGCTGATGTACGGCACCACCCCCCTCTACCGGGACCTCGGCCTCGGCGTCACCGACGGCCCCGACGTCGAGCAGTTGGAGCGCAACCTCAAGGCGCTCGGCTACGGCGACGACATGACGGTGGACGACGACTTCACCTACGCCACCCACCGGGCCGTCCTGGACTGGCAGGACGACCGCGGCCTGCCGGAGACCGGCGTGGTGGACGCGGCCCAGGTGGTGTTCCTGGACGGCCCGGTGCGGGTCGGCGGGCTGGAGGTGGACAAGGGCGCCCGGGTCGCGCCCGGCACCAGGATGCTCACCCTCACCGGCACCCGCAGGATCGTCCAGGTGAACCTGGACACCGACGACCAGTCGCTGGCCCGCAAGGGCGCGGCCGTGACCGTCGAACTGCCCGCCGGCAAGGAGGCCAAGGGCAGGATCACGTACGTCGGCGGCGTGGCACACACGGCCGAGGACCAAGAAGGCGGGTCCACGATCGACGTGGAGATCACCATCGACGGCGGCCGCACCGGCCGGCTGGACCAGGCGCCCGTCACCGTGCAGATGGAGAGCGAGCGGGTCGAGGACGTGCTCAGCGTCCCCGTCGAGGCGCTGGTCGCACTGCGCGAGGGCGGCTTCGGCGTCGAGACCGTGACCGGCGCGGGCACCCGGCTGGTGGCGGTCGAGCTCGGCGCGTACGGCGGCGGCCGGGTCGAGGTCAGGGGCGACGGGCTGGCCGAGGGCACGAAGGTCGGGGTGCCCGCCGCGTGAACGGTACGAAGAAGGTGGTCGAGCTCGTCGGCGTGACCAAGGTCTACCCGGGCGACGTGGCCGCGCTGCGCGGCGTGGACCTGGTGATCGGGGCCGGCGACCTGGTGGCCATCGTCGGCCCGTCCGGGTCGGGCAAGTCGACCCTGCTGCACATGATCGGCACCCTGGACCGGCCCACCTCGGGAACCGTGCGGATCGCCGGGTACGAGGTCGGCGACCTGACCGACCGCGAGCTGTCCGCGCTGCGGGCCAGGCACCTCGGCTTCGTGTTCCAGCAGTTCCACCTCGCGCCCGGCACGAGCGCACTGGACAACGTCGCCGACGGGCTGCTCTACAGCGGCACCCCGCCGAAGGCGCGGCGCGAGCGGGCGGCGGCGGCCCTGGAACGGGTCGGCCTCGGCCACCGTCTCGGCCACCGGCCGCACCAGATGTCCGGCGGCGAGCAGCAGCGGGTCGCGGTGGCCAGGGCGGTGGCCGGCGAGCCGCCGCTGCTGCTCGCCGACGAGCCCACCGGCAACCTGGACTCCGCGGCCGGCGCGGAGGTCCTGGCCGTGCTGCGCGACCTCAACGCGTCCGGCACCACGATCGCGCTGATCACCCACGACGCGGAGATCGCCGCCTGGGCGCCGCGCCGGGTCGGGGTCAGGGACGGCAGGATCGTCACCGACGAGCGCACCGAGACCGCGGCGGCAACCCCGGCCACAACCGCGGCGAAACCCGCGGCGAAACCCGTGGCGGGGCCGGGGGCCGAGACGGTGGAGGCGGCCCGATGACGAAGGAGACGCCGGACGAGTCCCGGAGCGGTCGTGGCGGCAGGCGGACGCGGCTCACGCCCGCGCGGCTGCGGCCCCGCGACGTGGTCCGGGTGAGCGCCGGAGGGCTGCGGGCCAGGCCGGCCAGGGTCGTCCTGTCCGCGCTCGGCATCGCGATCGGCATCGCGACGATGGTGGGCGTGGTCGGGGTGTCCTCCTCCTCCAGGGAGGACCTGCTGCGCCAGCTCGACCGGCTCGGCACCAACATGCTCACCGTGCAGGCCGGCCGTACCCTCTTCGGCGAGGAGGCCAAGCTGCCCGTGACGGCGCCCGAGATGGTGCGGCGGATCACGCCGGTCACCGCGGCGGCGGCCACCGGCCTCATGGACGCCACGGTGCGTCGTACCGACCGCATCTCGGAGGACGTCACCGGCGGCATCGTCGTGCAGGCCGCCGACGACGAACTGCTCGACACCCTGCGCGGCACGATGGCCGCGGGCGCCTGGCTCAACGCCGCGACGGAACGGTATCCCGCCGTGGTGCTCGGCTCGGTCGCCGCCGAGCGGCTGGGCGTCTCCCGGCCTGGCGGGCAGGTGTGGATCGGCGGGCGCTGGTTCACCGTGCTCGGCGTGCTCGCCCCGCTGCCGCTCGCCCCCGAGATCGAGCGGTCGGCGCTGATGGGGTTCGCCGCGGCCGAGCAGTACCTCGGCTTCGACGGCCACCCCACGACGATCTACGAGCGGTCGGCGGACGAGGCGGTCGAGGACGTGCGCGCGGTGCTGCCGGGCACGGTCAACCCGGAGAACCCGGAGGAGGTCGACGTCAGCAGGCCCTCGGACGCGCTCACGGCCAAGGCCGCGGCGACCGGGGCGTTCACCGAGCTCATGCTCGGGCTGGGCGCGGTGGCGCTGCTCGTCGGCGGCGTCGGCGTGGCGAACACGATGGTGATCTCGGTGCTGGAGCGGCGCAAGGAGATCGGCCTGCGGCGCTCGCTCGGCGCCACCCGGGGGCAGGTGCGGGTGCAGTTCCTCGCCGAGTCGCTGCTGCTGTCCGCGCTGGGCGGCGTCGTCGGAGCCGCGCTCGGCGCGGTCGCCACCGCGGGCTACGCGATGTCCAACGGCTGGCCGGCCGTCGTGCCGCCGTGGGCGGTCGGCGGGGCGGTCGGCGCGACCCTGGTCATCGGCACGCTCGCCGGGCTCTACCCGGCCATGCGCGCCGCCAGGCTCTCCCCGACCGAGGCCCTCACGACCACCTGAGCGGCCTTCCCCGGATGCTCCGCAGATGCGGCGGAGCGCCCCTCCCGGCAGTGGGAGGGGCGCTCCGTTCCGCGTGGTGTCACCGGGCCGGTGGTGTCACAGGCCCATCGACTGGGTGTCGTTGCTCTCGGCGCCACCGGCCTCGGTCACGCCGTTCTTCAGGTGGTAGCGGGCGATCGCCTCGCGCACCAGCTCGGGCTTGATCTCGCCGCGCCTGGCGAGCTGGGTCAGCACGGCCAGGGTGATCGACGCCGCGTCCACGTGGAAGTGGCGGCGCAGCGCCGAACGGGTGTCGGACAGGCCGAAGCCGTCGGTGCCCAGCGAGGTCCAGTCGCCCGGCACCCACTGCGAGATCTGGTCGGGCACGGCCCGCATGTAGTCGCTGACCCCGACGAAGGGCCCCTGCACCCCGGTGAGCAGCCGGGTCAGGTAAGGCACCCGCTGCTCGGCATCCGGGTTGAGCAGGTTGTGCTCCTCGCAGGCCAGCGCCTCGCGGCGCAGCTCCGTCCAGGAGGTGGCCGACCACACGTCGGCCGCCACGCCCCACTCCTGCGCCAGCATGCGCTGCGCCTCCAGCGCCCACGGGCCGGCGACGCCGGACACCAGGATGTTCGCCTTCGGCCGCTGCTCGTCGCTCGCCGGCGCGCCGGCCAGCTTGTACAGGCCCTGGAGCAGGCCCTGCACGTCGAGGCCCTCCGGCTGGGCCATCTGCTGGTAGGGCTCGTTGTAGACGGTGAGGTAGTAGAAGACGTTCTCCGGCTGCTCGCCGTACATGCGGCGCAGGCCGTCCTGCACGATGTGCGCGATCTCGAAGGCCCACGACGGGTCGTAGGCCACCGCGGCCGGGTTGGTCGAGGCGATGAGCGGCGTGTGACCGTCCTCGTGCTGGAGGCCCTCGCCGTTCAGCGTGGTACGGCCGGCGGTGGCGCCGAGCAGGAAGCCCCGGCCCATCTGGTCGGCGAGCTGCCACATCTGGTCGGCGGTGCGCTGCCAGCCGAACATGGAGTAGAAGACGTAGACCGGCACCATGTGCTCGCCGTGCGTCGCGTAGGCCGTGCCGGCGGCGAGGGTGGAGGCCATCGACCCGGCCTCGCTGATGCCCTCGTGCAGGATCTGGCCCTCGGTCGACTCCTTGTAGGACAGCAGCAGGTTGCGGTCGACCGCCTCGTAGGTCTGCCCGTGCGGCGAGTAGATCTTGGCCGTCGGGAACATCGCGTCCATGCCGAACGTGCGCGCCTCGTCCGGGATGATGGGGACGAACCTCGCCCCGATCTCCTTGTCCCGCATGAGGTCCTTGAGCAGGCGGACGAAGGCCATCGTGGTGGCCACCGACTGCTTGCCGGACCCCTTCTTCAGGTCGGCGTAGGCCGCGTCGCCGGGGAGCTTGAGCGCCTTGGCCCGCACGGTCCGCTTGGGCAGGTAACCGCCGAGCGCCGCCCGGCGCTCCTGCATGTAGGCGATCTCCTCGTCGTCCTCGCCCGGGTGGAAGTAGGGCGGCAGGTCGCCTTCCAGCGCGGAGTCCGGGATCGGCAGGTAGAGCCGGTCGCGGAACTCCTTCAGCTCGGCCTTGGACATCTTCTTCATCTGGTGCGTGGCGTTGCGCGCCTCGAAGTCCTTGCCCAGGGTCCAGCCCTTGATCGTCTGGGCGAGGATGACCGTGGGCTGCCCGACGTGCTCCCTGGCCGACTTGAAGGCCGCGTAGACCTTGCGGTAGTCGTGGCCGCCGCGCGACAGCTTGCGGATGTCGTCGTCGGACATGTGCTCGACCATCTTGCGCAGCCGGGGGTCGTCGCCGAAGAAGTGCTCGCGGATGTACTCGCCGGACTCGACGGAGTAGGTCTGGAACTGCCCGTCGGGAGTGGTGTTCATCTTGTTGACGAGCACGCCGTCCACGTCGGCGGCCAGCAGCGGGTCCCAGTCACGGCCCCAGACGACCTTGATGACGTTCCACCCGGCGCCGCGGAAGAACGACTCCATCTCCTGGATGATCTTGCCGTTGCCGCGCACCGGGCCGTCGAGGCGCTGGAGGTTGCAGTTGATGATGAAGGTGAGGTTGTCCAGCTCCTCGCGGGCGGCCAGGCCGATCGCGCCCAGCGACTCCGGCTCGTCCATCTCGCCGTCGCCGAGGAAGCACCACACGTGGCTGCGGCTGGTGTCCTTGATCTTGCGGTTGAGCAGGTAGCGGTTGAACCGCGCCTGGTAGATCGCGCTGATCGGGCCGAGCCCCATGGAGACGGTCGGGAACTCCCAGAAGTCCGGCATCAGCCGCGGGTGCGGGTAGGACGGCAGTCCCTTGAAGCCGTGGGACAGCTCCTGGCGGAAGGCGTCGAGCTGGGCCTCGTTGAGCCGGCCCTCCAGGAACGCCCGCGCGTAGATGCCCGGCGCGGCATGTCCCTGGATGAAGACCTGGTCGCCGGACTCGCCGTGGTCCTTGCCGCGGAAGAAGTGGTTGAAACCCACCTCGTACAGCGAGGCCGCCGACGCGTAGGTGGCGATGTGGCCGCCCACGTTGGTGCGCGCGTTGGCCCTGGAGACCATGACCGCGGCGTTCCACCGGATGTAGGCCCGGATGCGCCGCTCGACGTGCTCGTCGCCGGGGAACCAGGGCTCCCGCTCCGGCGGGATCGTGTTGATGTAGTCGGTGCTGCGCAGACCGGGCACGCCGACCTGGTGTTCTCGGGCCCGCTCCAGCAGGCGCAACATCAAGTATCGGGCTCGGCTTCGTCCCTCCGTCTTCACGACGGTGTCGAGCGACTCGAGCCACTCCTGGGTCTCGCTGGGGTCGACATCAGGCAGTTGGCTGGGTAGGCCGTCACTGATGATCGAGAAACGCTGGCGTCCGGAAGCCACTGGGTCTCGCCTTCCGAGGATGGACTTGTGAAGCCTCTTCGTGTTGTGTGCTAGGTCGCTTCCATCCTGGCTGCTTACCCCCGAAAGCGCATCTCTACTTTCGGGTAACCAAGATGTCCCGGCTGGCAGCGGGGGTAATTGTGGCCTAGTCCACCGATGGTAGGACGATTGTCGCAGGTCCTTCGGCAAGAACGTAGCCCCTGATGACACAGGGCGAGTCGGGCGCCGCCGGGGGGCGGCTCCGGGCGGGTGGCCGAGGCCCTTTCTTGGCACCGCGCAGGGGGGATTTTTGCCGGTCAGCACACCTGTCGGGGAGGCGTGTTCACGCGGAGCGTAACGATTCGGTCGTGGTTCCTTCCGGGTCCGTCCTGGCGAGGACTTTTCGCTTCCCGAAGCGGGCAAGCCGTACCAATCTGGAAGGACCGCGAAAGGAGGGATGTGGATGAACGCGACGGTAGGCGATCGCCTCCTGGTTCACGGCAGCATCGTCGGAGAACCGGACCGCAGGGGGGAGATCATCGAGGTCCGCGGCGCCGGGGGCGGCCCCCCGTATGTCGTGCGCTTCGACGACGGGCATACGGGGCTGGTTTTCCCGGGTCCCGACGCTGTCGTCGTCCCAGCTCAGCGGGGACCGTAAGATCGGGGGCGTGAGATCCAAGGAGATCGCGGTGGCCACCGGGGGACGGGAGCGGGTGCACGACATCACTCCCGAGTGTGCGAGCTTCGCCAGGGAGTGCGGAGGCGACGGACTGCTACACGTGTTCGTCCCGCACGCGACCGCCGGGGTGGCGCTGATCGAGCTCGGTTCCGGCAGCGACGACGACCTGCTCTCGGCGCTGGGCGGGCTGCTGCCCGCCGACGACCGATGGCGGCACGCGCACGGCTCCCGCGGGCATGGCCGCTCGCACGTGATGCCGGCGCTCATCCCGCCGTACGCGTCGGTGCCCGTACTGCACGGCCGGCTCGCGCTGGGCACGTGGCAGTCGATCGCCATCGTCGATCTCAATGTCGACAACCCGGATCGACAGGTCCGCTTGTCTTTTTTGTCCGACTAATTCGGGTAGTCCGCGCCAGCCTGCGGCTCGTTGCCGTGGCGACCGTTGACGACGGTGGGTTGCAGCGTGTGGACTGTGCCGAAGCGAAGGCCCTCATCGGGCCGGAAGTCCGCATGAGGCGGGGCCATTCAAGCAGGAGGGATAGACGTGAGCGCGACCGCGGGTCAGGCGCAGGGCGAGCGCGGCCTGGCCGAACGACTCGGCCTCAAGCCGGGTCAGGTGGTGCAGGAAATCGGCTGGGAGGAAGACTCCGACGAGGAACTGCGCGAGTCCATCGAGGAGCTCACCGGTAACGAACTGGTCGACGAGGATTACGAGGACGTCGTCGACGTGGTGCTCCTCTGGTGGCGTGACGGCGACGGCGACCTGTTCGACGTGCTGAGCGACGCTCAGACCGCGCTGGCCGGCGGCGGCCAGATCTGGCTGCTGACGCCGAAAGCCGGCAGGAACGGCCACGTGGAGCCGAGTGACATCGGGGAAGACGCCACTACGGCCGGTCTTTCGCAGACCAGCAGTATCAGCGCCGCCCGCGACTGGTCGGGAACCCGGTTGGTGGCTCCGAAGACCCGTCGCTGAAAGCCGTCATCGGGGGCCGCCCTGCCGTACGGCCTGCCAGGGCCGTACGGCAGGATGAAGGCGCGTGTTCAACGGCGTCATTCATCTGAAAGGGCGTGTGACATGTCGGTCGAAGTCGGTTCCATTGCGCCGGATTTCGAACTTCGGGACCAGCACGGCGCCAAGGTCGGCCTGTCCGGCCTCCGCGGCAAGAAAGTCGTGCTGATCTTCTACCCGTTCGCGTTCAGCGGCGTCTGCGGTGGGGAACTCTGCGCCCTGCGGGACGAGTTCGTCGCCGCCGCGCCGGAGGACGTGCAGGTCGTCACGGTCTCGGTGGACTCCGTCTACACCCACCGGGCCTGGGCCGACAAGGAGGGCTTCGACTTCCCGCTGCTCTCCGACTTCTGGCCGCACGGACAGGTCGCCCGGACGTACGGTGTCTTCGACGAGGAGAGGGGGTTCGCCAACCGCGGCACCTTCATCATCGACGCGGAGGGCGTGGTCCGCTGGAAGATCGTCGTCCCGGTGCCGACGGCCCGCGACATCTCCGACTACACCAAGGCGCTCGCCGACATCTCCTGATCAGTTTTTCGTTCGAGGAGGAGCACGATGCCCTGCTACCGATGCGGGGCCCGGCAGACCGACCCGGTCCGTGGCGCCAGCCCGTGGAAACGCGGCGTGCGCCACGAGACCCAGGTCCTCATCTGCCCGGACTGCCAGCGCGCCCACGACCTGGAACTCGACACCTGCGCCTCCTGCGGCTCCATCGCCCTCATCTGCCGCCTGGGCGAGGTCGAGTGCCGCACCTGCGGCACCGTCCGCCAGGCCCACTGCTCCACCCACCTACCCGCCTCCCCACCACCCCCCGGCCTCTCCGCCGAGGTCGAAGCCGCCCTCAACCGCGTCCTCGGCCACCACTGAGCCCCCACTCGATGTGCGCCACGCCCGGCATTGTCGTAAGGTGTAGTGCCGCGGTACGACACGGGCGGTTAGCTCAGCGGTAGAGCACTCGCCTTACAAGCGAGGGGTCACTGGTTCGAACCCAGTACCGCCCACCTGCGAAAAGAGCCCCGTCTCCCATCAGGGAAAACGGGGCTCGTGCCATTAACGTGCCATTAGCTTCGGTCGGCTGCCTTTCCCGTTGACCACTCGCCTACGGCGGCAGCATCTCCGCGATCTTGCTGTCCATGGCGTTCGCGATCTTGCGATCCGCCTCCGCCGTGCTGTGCTGGTAGATCAGGGCGGCGCGTACGGAGTCGTGGCCCATGCGCTCCATGAGGTCCCGGAGGCTTGCCCCGGCGCTTGCCGCGATGGTGTTGCCCGTGTGCCGGAGGTCGTGGAAGTGCAGGCCGGTGTGGCCGATCCTCTTGGTGTTCTCGTCCCAGTTCGCGGCCCGGCGGAAGTTGCTGCGCCGGAGGATGCCGCCCCTTGCGCCCGTGAAGATCAGGGCGTCCTCTTCTGGGGCGGTGAAGGTGTCCAGGTGGTGTCGCAGGGCGGGCAGGATGGCTTCCGGGATGGCGACAGTACGGATGCCCGCGCGTGACTTGGGTGGGCCGACGAGCAGTTCTCCCGTGTCGAGTTCGACGTGCTGTTGCCGAACACTGACCGTCTTGGCGTTGAGGTCGAGGTCCATCCGCCGGAGCGCCGCCACCTCGCCCCATCGCAGACTCGCGAAGGTCGCGAGCAGGATCAGCGCGCGAAGCCGTTCCGGCATCAGGTCCGCCAGCTCGAACACCTTCGCCACCGTGAGAACCGGCCGCTCCTCCGGCTTCTCCTCGCCGGCACCACGGATGCGACAGGGGTTCCGGGGGATGATCCGGTCATCGCTGGCGGTCATGAGTACGGCCCGCAGGAACCGGTAGGACTTGGCGACTTCCGAAGCACCGACTCCCTTGCTTACGAGAGCCGCCCGCCACTCGCGGACCATGGCCGTATCGATTTTGCCGATAGGGGCATTCCCGAGATGCGGAACGACGTAGCGACGTAGGAGGCCCCTGTAGATCTCGACCGTGCGAGGACGCAGGTTGGTCCGTTCTTCGATCCACTTCGTGGCATAGTCGCCGAGCTTTGTCTTGGAGCGCTGAGGATCTGTCCAATCGCCTGTGGTCAGCTTCGCCTCTATGAGGGACAACGCCTTGTCCGCGTCACGTTCTGTGGCGTAGGTCGATTCGCCGTTACGCAGACTCCCGTCAGGGCCGGGATACCGGATCTGGAAACGTCCGGAGGGCAGCTTGCGGATGCTACCGAAGCGCCGCCGGCCTTGCCTGTTCGTCATCACGCCGCCCTTTCCGTATCGATTGCCGAAAGGTCTTGTCCGGTTGCTTGGGCTTGGAGCTTTTGGAGGTGGGCTCGCCATCGCTGGCGTTCGTGGACCGATCTGAGGAGGCGGGCGGCGAGTGAAGGCACGTTGGCGTCTCCGGCCGGGACGTGCCGCCAGACGTACCGGTGCGGGTCGGTGGGTTCGCCTGCCTGGCCGAGAGCTTCCAGGACCCAGGTACGGCGGTCCTGTTTGTGCTCGGTCAGGGTCTTGTTCGACCACTTGCGGGAGACCAGGACGCGGCGTCCGGCGTAGCCGAGGTGTTCGGGCTTGTGGGCCTTGCCACGGCACCGGCCTGGAGCCATGCCGGGCTTGGCGTTCTTGGGCTGGATGCCGTAGCGCAGCCAGTTCGGGCAGGTGGGCGAGCACGGTTCGTACCGCAGAGCGTCCGCCAGGCGGGCGGCGTGCTCGCGCTGGGCGGTGTCGTCGGGGTCGAGGGTGTCGGTGAGGGACTTGGTGAGGTACTTGGACAGGTAGCGGATGCACTGGTCGGCGTCCGGGGTTCCGGCCAGGACGCCCTGTACGTCGATCTGCTGGCCGAACCGGATCACGTGCAAGGGTTCGGCTTCGTCGTCCTGGTCGAGGGCGTCAAGCGCCTGTTCCCAGGTGGGCAGGACTTCGCCGGTGGCCGGGTCGAGGTAGCCGGTGCCTTCCTCCCACACGGGCAGGTGGTCACCATCGAAGACAACTCGATCTACGGATGGCCACCACACCTGGTGATAGGTGGCGGCGGCGATCTGCTTGATCTCCGCACGGGGCAGGGTGCCGCGGATGGCCATGTGTAGATGCGGTGCGAGGCGCTTTTGCGGTTCGACGGCGGCGAAGTACTGCACGTCGTACCCGGCCACGCGGCGCAGGTTCTGCACGAACCGGTCCACGAGCTTGGAGAAGTGCAGCGCATCACGAGCCGCGCGAGCGTAGTCGTAGCTCTCTGGATCGACCGGGACGCCGTCGCGGATCTTGCCGTAGGACGGGAGGGTGAGGGTAAGGAACAGTGAGGGCCGGTAGGTCTTGCCGTCGGAGCTGGTGAAGGTCCGGCCGAGGGTCGTTGCGGTCATCTTGCGCTTGGGCAGGTCTGGCGCGTCCTGCCGTCTGCGGGTCGAGCGGGAACGCTTGGGAGCGGTCCGGCCCAGGACATTGCCGCGCATCCCGGCGGCGTTGATCTCTTCGTCCAGGCCGGTGATGACGGCGTCCAGGTCGGTGGTGTCCTGGCCGGCCTCGTGGGCTTGGTCGCGCTGGGCTTGGATGTCGGCGCGGAACTCCACCAGCCACTGCTGTTCGGCATTCGGGTCTTCGGGCGTGGTGACCGGTTCGGCTTCCAGGTGCCAGCCCTCCCGGCATTGGGCCTTGCGGAGCTGCCGGTTGCGCCGGGCACACGGTGGGCACTTGGCTTCGAGCGTGGCCCCGCAGGGGACGTCGATGATCTCGGTCTTGCCGGTGCGGGTGTCCAGGCGCTTGAGCGGGACGGGCCTTATACACACGCCGTACTGCTTGGCGACCTCTACGACGACGTCACGGGCCAGGGGCATGGACAGGCGGACGGAACGGGGGAGAGCACGGTGGTTCGGGTCGGTCACGCGGCCTCACCCCAGCCTGCGTAGGCGGCCACCATCGCGCGGATATCCGCATCGGAGACGTAAGCCGCCCGCACCCGTACCGGGTCGGGTGAGGCTTCCAGGCGCACGTAGGCGACCCCTGCCCCGATCTCCGGGACGGGCGAGATGTGGTCGGCCAGTGCGCCACGGTCGCGGGCGCCGTCGCCGAGGACCATGTCCACCTGTTCGGATTCGTCCAGCCTGAGGGCGATCTTGTCGGGGAACAGGTTGCGGATGTTCATGACCTCCTTGCGAGGGTCCTGCAACGCCGCCATGACACCGACACCGACCGCGCGGCCTTGCGTGGTGAGAGTGGCCAGGGCAGCCGAGATGCGGTGGCGGAGCTGCTTGTCGGATTGATAGGCGGTGAGGAAGGCGACCTCGTCGACGAGCACCAGGACGAACGGATCTTCCACGGTGGCCGTGTGGGAACGCTGCACTCCGGCGAAACGGCCCGCGCGCTTCTGCATCACCGATACGGCCTCGTCGAGCAGGTCGGCACACTCGGCAGGATCGGCGGCGTAGCGGGTGAACAGCTCCCGCCCGTAGGACAGTTCCATGAGCTTGGGGTCCAGCGCCCAGACCTCCACCAGCCCGGCCCACACTGCGGGGAGCAGACCGCGGACCGTGGACCACAGGAACGAGCCCTTGCCGGCCCCGGTCGCACCAGCGATCAGAACGTGCGTGCCGTGGACCTTGAGCCGGTACGGCGTGCCGTCTTCGCGTGTGCCGATCTCGACCGGGCCGACCGCAGCCTCTTCGGGGATGGGGACGGCCGGTAGCGGGACGGCGAGAGGGTCTTGGCGTGGGAAGGTCAGCAGCAGACGTCCGGCGCGAGCGATGGAGACTCGGCAGGAGCGGGCGCCGAAGCCGTGCGCGAGGTGTTCGATCCGGTCGGACCAGTCCGTGGCTGACTGTCCGGCGATCATTTTGACCGTGACCTCGTCGGCCCATGAGGTGCAGCGGACGCGCATGAGCCGGGGCAGGTAGTCACGGCCACGGAGATGACGGCCCAGACCGGAGACGATCATCACCGATTGCCAGTGCCTCCGGTAGACCCAGATCAGCCGCCACCAGGCCAGCAGCCGTCGGCCGATCCAGTGGTTGAACGAGTCCCGGTCGTGCAACGCCCACGCGATGACGATGGACAGCGGGACAGTGACCGTGATGAGGGCGGCTTGCCAGCCGTACAGCCAGCCCAGGAGGACCGGGACGGTGGGCACGGCCAGGGCGACGGGGTGACGCCAGATTAGTCTGACGGTTCCGGTGATGAGACGACCGAGGAAGATCAGGAAAGTGAGGATGGCCGGTGTCTGGACGACGGCCGGGCGGAAGACGACGGCGGTGTCGGGCGTGGTGGAGACCAGGCCAGAGACCTGATCGCCGGGCAGCTTTTTGAACACTAGGCTGGAGACCTCTCTTGAATCGCTTCTGGGGAGACGAGGGGCCGCGGGAAGGACCAGTTCCAGCGGCCCCGCTTACGTGTCAGGCCGGAATCTCGTGGCAGTCGGGCGACCGACCGGTGTGCAGGCGCTCGCACTCGGACAGGTAGCGAGCGGCGGCGTTGAACAGCTCGCGGGCGAGGGTGAGGTCCTGTGCGGTGACCGGTCCGGCCCCGGTGGTGGTGATCGACACGCATGCCTGGCGGTTGGCCAGGTTCAGGAACGGCCGCTCGTGGTCGGCGTTTAGCACCGTGACCGACAGGTCCGGGGTGTTGAAGGAGATGGAGAGCCGGGTCCCCTCCTCGTCGATCGATGCTGTGGCGAGCGTGTAGGGCTGGTGCTCGTTCACGCCGCCACGCCCTTGCCGTTCGCCGGGCCGTGGAAGGAACGCTCGACCGACCGGGCGAAGAGCCACGCCTCACGGGCGAGCTGGCGGGCGAACTCGACGTCGGCGTCCGTCACCACGTCGCTGGCCGAGGTGGTGATCAGGACCGACAGCGCGCCGAAATCGAGCGCCAGGACGGGCGTGCGGACGGGGTAGGGGTGGTTGGTGGCACGGGCACCACAGCCGGTGTTCAGGCTGATGATGCTCGTGTGTTGAGTTCGGCGGCGTGCCATCAGGCGGCATCCTTTCCGGAGGCAGAGTTGTTCTTGGTGGGTGCTGCGGAGGCGGCGGTACGGGGAGCCCGCATGCCGGTGGCGCGGATGGAGTAGGCCAGTCGGCCGGTGGCCTGGGCGACGTAGGGCGTGATGGTCATGCCGTCGAACTCGACCGGCGTGATGGGCAGACCCGGCACCGGGGCCGGCGGAACCGGCTGGACCGGGGCGAGGATCTTCACCGCCACCGTCTTCTGCGTGACCTTGACGGTGGGGTCGGCGTCCATGACCGCGACCTGCCACACCAGTTCGCCAGTGGTCTTGTCCTTGGCGAAGACGGTGCGGCCCTTGTTGGAGGCGTCGAAGTCCTTGACCTGTTCGACCTCGCCGACGATGTAGCAGCCGTGCGGGAAGACCTGCTCGAAGTTGATCGGGATGGGGCCTTGGATGGCCATGGTGTTCTTCCTTTCGTCTACCCCTCTAGACAGTGGTGGCCACCGGCCTCCATGGAGCTGTCTAGGGGGGTATACAGCAAAGATAGAGTGCGATCGTCGAACTGTCTAGGGGGATGGACGGCGCGTTGTGAGACTGGGGCGCGTCACGAAGCGCACATATATGCACTAAGCGTACAAATGATCTCACTGGTTCGCTCAAGCGGGGAAGTCTGTCGAACTGCTGAGCACGCAAACTGCATAGCCTCACCGGGCGCCGTGGACCGTGGCTGTGATGCAAGGTCAAAGCCTGCCCGTAGGTCGCGTCCAGCCGACGACAAGCGTGGCTGCTAACTCGCGGTTACGCGCGTAGGGCCTCGCGGGTAGTCGCGTGGAGGGGTGAGGTAACGGATTATAGGGTACGAAAGATCTTGTGATGCCCTGAAGCTGCCGGAAAGGTCATGTGCCCCCGCAAGGAGCAACATGTCAACGAACTGGTTCCTCAAAAAATTGATTTCTCTGCGCGCCAGAATAATTGCACGCTGTGAAAAAGTGTGGACTTCCCAAGATGCGTTTGCGACGTGTATGGGTTGGCAGATCGGCGCCGTCGGTACTAAGCGCGTGTACAGAGACCCTAGATTTGATCTGTGGACTGAGCGACCACGGGCCGCCTCTCTCGATGATGATTTAGACCGACTGTTCCGACGTCTCGGACCGCCGCCGGATCATCTCCGTGCAGAGCGGGCTCCCGTACTACGCGGAGGCGGAGGGGAATCCGAGTGACTCCTGATCAGTCACAACGGTCGCTAACCGGCTACGAGATCAGCAAGATGTGGGGCCAGCTTTCACCTGAACACCTACGGGTTGCTCTGAAAGCGCTGGAGCCTCAACTTGCCCGCGAGGAAGCATTTCGTTTGGCTCAGCTGAATGCTGAGATGGAGGAAAAGAAAGATCGTCGGGCCCATGTGCAGCACATGACGGGTCTTGTTGCTGGCCTCCTTATTGCGATCGGCACGCTGGCTGGCGCCGTGATGCTTGGCATCCATGCACAGCCATGGCTTGCGCTGCTTCTGTCTGGTCCAAGCGTATTTGCGCTCGTGAAAATTTTCGTTCTCCGGCGCACAACCTCCAATGATCTGAAGGAGCTACGTCGAGCCCAAGCGTCAGCAGCCCAGGCGGCCCTTCCGCCAGCTGTGCAGGCACCAAGTACGCCACCGATTATGTGACCCTGCCTGCCTTGATCCTGCAGTCGGTGCTTGGCATCAGGCGAAATGCCACAAAGCCGCAGTAGCGTCGTCATGGATTTTGCCGCGTCGCCAGCGGGTGCCGTTCGGGTCGCTGTGCTCGGCCTTGCGGACCTGGGCGATGAGTTCTTCGGGGCCGGAAGCGTCGAGCAGGTCGAGGGCCTGGCGCCAGGTGGCCAGGTGGAAGCGGTCGGCGAGGCGGGAGGCGCCGTCACTGAGGATGGCGGCGGCGCGTACGTGGTCGGTGGGAATGGTGCCGGTGAGGGCTTGTTCGGCGGCGAGGGGGTCGACGGCGGCGACCCAGAAGCCGCCGTCGGTGTTGCGGTGGGCGCGCATGGCGTCCATATAGCGGCTGAGGGCTTGGCGGTGTTCGGGGGTGCCGCCGGTGGCTGCGTTCATGGGGCCGCGGTATTGGTTGCCGACCTGGGCTTCGCGGTCGTCGCAGACGACCATCGGGTCGGTACCGGGGGTGTCCAGGATGAGGACGGAGTCGGCCAGGACCAGCCAGTCGAGAATGTCGCCGGTACGGCGGACCAGGACCACGGTTGCCGAAGGGGAGCCGGGGTGGGACAGGTCGCAGGTGTGATCGTGCATCGAGGCGACGCTTTTGATGCCGTCGGCGAGGATCTCGGTCAGCGAGTCGCCTCGTGTCATCGCGCCCAGGAGAGTGGAGCCGAGGGTGTGGGAGAACCAGGCGACGCCGTGGGAGCAGCCTGATTCGAGGTCGGCCGGGGTGCCGGCGCCGTCGAGGAGGACTACCGAGCTGGGGGTGGCGCCGATGAAGTCCTCGTTGGGGCGGTCGGCGTAGGCCGGTTCGGTGGCGAGACTGAGCCGCATGTCAGTCGTCCTCGTGTCGGTATAGCGGACTGGCCAGCTCGGTGCGGACTGGTTCGTCGGTGTCGGGGTCGTACTCGACGCTGACCACGGTGGAGAAGCGCTCGTTGCCGACCTGGCCCCAGATGGTGGCGATCTCGGAGGTGAGGAGGTCCACCACGCCGAGGGAGCCGTTAGTGCGGATGCCAGCGATGGCCAGGAAGGTGCCCTTGCCGTCCGGGCGGGGGAGACGGCCGAGGTAGGCCGAGTCGGTTGGCTGCGGCGGGTCGAGGTGGGTGCCGGTGCGGTAGGCGACGCTGGTTCGGGTGTCGCGGAGCAGCCAGCCGAGGTCGTCACGTTCCCAGCGGATGACGGGGTCGGTGTCGTAGGCGGTGTGCATAGCTTCGGACATGCGGGGGCCGCAGACGACGACGAGGTTGGGGCGGTTGAGGTCGATCCGGCCGTCGATGGTGACGTTGTCGGAGGAGACGGCGAGCCCGAAGGACTTGGCGAGTTCTTCCAGCCGTTGCCCCGAGCGCATGTCGTCCAGGGCGAGGACGGGGCGCTGCTTTTCGGGGTCCAGACGCAGGGGAGTCACCACGGTCACCGTGCCCATGCCGAGGAACGCGCCCTCGGGGGCGGGGCCGGTGTGCTTGATCTGGTGGATACGCCCGCGTGACAGGCCGGCCTGTTCAGCGATCTGCGCGTAGGAGATACCTTGGGCGTGCAGTTCCTGAATCACCCGGCGCCGGAGCCGTGCCAGCTCGGTTACCTCCTGCTGGGCAGCGCTGAGCCGTTCGGTCGCGGCGCGGATCAACAGGTACGGGTCGTCTATGGCGGCGATCCGCTCAAGCTCGCTCGGTGGCACGGTGGTTCCCTTTCCGTGGTGCTCCGCCGAGTCTAGCCCCCTAGACGATATGCCGTCTATCCCCCTTGACAGTACGGATCTAAGCGTTTCACCTGTTTTCATACTGACTGCCCGGATCGCGGAACGCCGATTCGGGACGCCCCTGGTCATCTCGCACGACCTGTCAGAACGGCCGTCCACAGGTCGTGCCCCTCGGTCGTGCACATTCGAGAGGTCTCCTGGACGGTGGGGGAGTCGCCCTGGATGGTCCGGCGTAGGTAGACCTGGCCGCCGGAGGCGCACAGTTCGTAGATGACCGAACGGCAGTGGCAGGTCCAAGCGAGCACCCGGCAACGGACGCCGGAATGCGGGGCGAGCCAGGTGAGCCGTACGTGATCAGTCTGCGGGACGGGCACGTGAGGTGCCACGCACGTCATGGCTGGATTGCCGACTTCGGGAGCAGTTCCAGGAGTGCCCACACGGTGCGGCCGTGGTGGTCTCCGGTTACGCCCCACTTGGCCGCGAGTTCGGTGACCAGGAGTAGGCCGCGCCCGTTCTCTTCGTCCGGGTGAGGTGGGGAGGCTTGGGGGAGTGACGGGCCGCCCTCGTCCTGGACGCCGAGCCAGAGGCGGTCAGTGGTGATCTGGATCGACACGGTGAACCGACCGCCAGTGCGGGCGCTCTGGGAGTGGCGGACGGCGTTGGTGGCCAGTTCGCTGACGATCAGTGCGGCGTCCGGGGCTTCTGGCCAGCCGTTGAGCATGGCGTTGACGAAGTGGCGAGCTTCGGCGATGGATCGAGGTGTTCCGAGGAAGGTGCGGGAGATGCGTGGGACCGACATGGCGCTGCTCCAGCGTCTAGGGGGCTATACATCCACACTGGCAGCGTATGAGCGACTCTACGTATCACTCAAGGTATTCAACGCATAAATACGTCGCTCAGGCGAGGTGGGTCGCCAACTCCTGGTACTCCGCCCCGATCCGCCCCAGAAGATTCCTCAGGTCATCGCCATACACGGCCACGTTGCCGAAAGCTTCGAAGCACTCCTCGTGGGCCACGATCTCGCCCGACTCGCTGAGCGTGAGATCACCAGTCAGGCTTTCCACTACGCTCATCGACCCGTCATAGATCGTGAAGCCGTGCAGAGGGAATCCCGGAGCCTCCACCGACCACGGGACCACGCCAACCGACACGTGAGGCAACGTGGACACCTGGACCAGCCGATCCAGCTGTGCCCGCATCAGCAGAGGAGAACCAGGCCAGGTGCGCACCGCACCCTCGGTCAGCACGAACGAGAACTTCCGCCCCGACTCGAACAACACCGCCTGAACCTCAACCCGGACCGCGGCAGCCTTGGCCACGTCGTCCTGATCCACATCACGGCCGAACGCCAACGCCAGGCGGGCATACTCCGCTGTCTGCAACAACGCCGGGATCATTGCCGATTGAAACGACGTGACCCGACGGGCCGCGCGCACCCTTGCAGCGTTCGCGGCCTCACGGCCGGCCAGTCCGCCTTTCAGTCGGGAGACCTCATCGCGCAGCCGCACGAGTAGGGCATCCAACTCCCCGCGGTTTGCCGCCTCCAGGCCGAGCGCGTCGACGAGCCGATCCACTGTCTCGGGCACTGGGAGCAGGCGCCCAGTCTCAATCCGGGAGATCGTTGGCTGAGCCACCCCGGCCCGCACTGCCAGTTCCTTACCGGTCAGCCCTGCGTCCTTACGCAACCGCCGCAGCAACTCACCCAGCGTCCGCAACCGATCTCGACGATCCTCCACACCCTGCGTTGTATCACCGGCCCAAGCATTCTGGCCGGGGGTCCGCGAGGCCATCTCCGGTCATTGCCGAATTGTTCTTGTATGGATCAAGGGGCGGCAGCGCTGCGCGCCGTCGCCCGGCCCTGCGCCTGCCAGCGCGCGCCGGGCTGCGGCCTGGAGGCCGGTCCCGGCACGCGCGCAGGACTCCGGGCCGTCACCGCACGCCCGCCGCGCCGTACCCACGCGATCGGCCGGCTTCTGGTCGCGCCGCCGCCCTATGCGGCACGACGATCGCCACGGGGTGGCCGATGCCCGTGGTGGTCGGGGGCGATCGAAGATCCAGGGTTCGTTCCTCACCCTGGCTCACCGGGTACAGGGTTGATCGCCGTAGCACCCAGTGAGGGATCGGCGTAGAAGGGGGAGATGGCCGCCTGTGGGAGGCGGCTTTTGACTTCCAAAGGTTGACCGGGATGCCTGGGTTCTCGCGACTGATGCTTCAGGGGAAGATCCACTCAAGCGTTTCGCCGACCCACGGATCCTGTTCCGGTTGGACGTTAAGCGCGCGCCAGACAGCATGAGCGGTGGCGTACTTGATGTCACCAGGACCCGTGTGCGCAGGGTGTTCCTGGATCCGGGTGATTACGACGCGCACTGTTGGAGTGCCATCGGGGAGGCGCTCCAGCGCGTACCACGCTCCATCGAAGGCCTCTTGAGGGGCGTCCGGCGCAATACCAACATCGGCTCTCCAGACGAATGCCTGGCGAGCTACCGGCATCACCTCGTGGTGAGGCGCCGGTGTTACATCGACGCTGACCATCGCATACCACCCTTTAGCTGCGGTCTGGCGGGCTAGCCGGAATGTTGCTTCCATAGCAGGAGCTTAGAAGCACGCCCGATCGCGGAGAAAATAAGGCGTTCTGAGTCGTTTTAGCCTTCGCGCGGTTGTACGGGAGCTGATAGGGAACGGCATTCGGCGGCATCTCATGATCCGCATGGACGAGTAAGGCTGGATGGGTTGCATTTTGGGTTGCAGTTCCCTGCCCTACCGGCTCGCGGAGGACCGCTCGGTGGTGCTGGTCCAGGTGGGACGGCCTGAACGACTGCCCCCCGAGCTGCTAATGCGGATTGGGTTCTGGCCCGAAAGTCATGATCCACCCTCCTCGCTGCTCGATTGTCCCGGACGAGAGCACCGAGTAAAGGGCGCCTACGGCGTCGCTGCGCGATCAGCTTCGCTGCCCCTTGACTCGGTGCTCTCGTCCTAGGGGGCGGCAGCTACGAGGAGGATGGAGAAGGCCAGGAGTCCGTCGGCGTTGATATCGCAACACGTCGTCACCGTCAGGGCCGTGAGCAGCTTCATGATCCGGATCATGCCCGGAACGATCAACAGTGGAAGGCCCCCGAGCAAGGAAGAAACGCCAGGTCAGAGGGCATGAAGTTGTTGCATCCTCGACCCCCTGTAAAACCGTCGGCACAGCGGTGCGGGAGCCAAGTTGGGAGCCAACAGGCCGAACGACCTTGCACCGAGCTGGACGGCTGATGATCGGGGCCGTTTTGCAAGCAAGAAGTCAGGCGTTCGAATCCCTGCACTCGGCCTCGTAACCCCCGCCTCCCGGCCTCGGGAAGTGGTGTCGTACTTACCTGTGGGGCGTCACTCCAGCTTGGAGCCGGGTGTGTCCACGATGAGATCTTCAGATCGCGGGAGCTGGGCTGGCACATCCTCGATGGAGTAGACCTCAAGACACGAAAGATGACCGTCTTCAACGAAGAGTAGGACGCCATCGCTCCGTCCCTGCACATTGGCGGAGATCAGCACACCGTGTTGCACTGGTGAGGCGAGTGCTCGAGGTCCTGCCCCTGGGCGCAGGTCCACAGTCGCGCATCCGCACCCGCAGCGCCCGGTGACAACTGCCGAAGGGACCTGGGCCCTCAGTTCATCCACGCCGGGGAAGTCTTGCGCAAGGAGTGCCAGGATGACGGTTTGTTCATCGTTCGACAGATGACGCTCGCTACTCAACACGCCGCCAAGGTAGCTGATCAGACATGAGGGATAGAGGCGGGATGATCTGTCTTGCTGACCGTACAGCGATGGCTACTTCGTCCTCCTCGTGCTCAAGTGTCCCAGCCATGCCCGCCGAGTCAAGGGCACCTACGGGCGTCGCTCGCGATCAGTTTCGCTGCCCCTTGACTCGGCAGTCCTGTCCTGGAGATCGGAAGCTACGAGAATGACGGAGGTGGGTCAGGCGGCCGGGGTGGGCTGCTCATCCAGCTCTGGTGACTGTTCCGGGGAACCAGTTCTGCCTCGTAGTCGGCCGTGCCATCGGCGTGCCTGAGCGTGTGCTACTACGTGCCATTCAGGGGTCTCGACGCCCAGGTCAGAGTCATGATCACTGTGCCATTAGCGTGCCATTAGGCCACGTCGAAGTAGCTGCTCCTGGCCGAGCGCTGCATGGAGTGCCGCAGGTGGGAAGGCATGCTGAGGCGATCATGGCTCCTTACAAGCGAGGGGTCACTGGTTCGAACCCAGTACCGCCCACCTGCGAAAACAGCCCCGTCTCCCACCAGGGAAAACGGGGCTCGTGCCATTAGCTTCGGTCAGCGACCTTTCCCGTTGACCACTCGCCTACGGCGGCAGCATCTCGGCAATCTTGCTGTCCATGGCGTTCGCGATCTTCCGGTCGGCCTCCGCCGTACTGTGCTGGTAGATCAAGGCGGCGCGTACGGAGTCGTGGCCCATGCGCTCCATGAGGTCCCGGAGAATACCGCCTTTGCCGACAGCGACGGAGTCGGCGGAGGCGGAGTCGGCGGAGGCGCCAACTCCGCCCCGAATACCGGAAGTTTGGAATCTAGACGCGGAGACCGCACGAGCAGCCATCACCGCCCTCGGGTTCACTCCCAGCCTCCTTGCCACCGACGGCCAGGAAGTGAAAATCCCGTCAGATTGGATCGTGGTCGGCCAAACGCCGGGCCCAGGAGACCTGCTTAAGAGCACCATGCCGATTGAACCGTGCCGGGATTGATGGAGACTCCACCGGTTGGAAAGGATGGAGTCCATGTCAGGTCGATCCACCTCCCCTCACCCCGCCCAGCGTCGCTATCCACCGGAGCTGAACATCGTCAGGCATGTACGAACTCCATTCGGTGATGACGCGCCATTGTGTCAAGGTTGGAGGGGACGCCAGCCAGGGGCGGCAAGCCGCCATCCACCAGGAGGATGAACTTCATGACTTCCGACAAAAGGCGTGAGGATGACAACCCACATCTGGATGGCATATTTGGAGAATTAATCTCGTTTTGGGTATTTGGCCCCAATGTCGATGCATCCGAGCATAATTACCGATACCATCCCCTAAAGCTAGTAATCTGGACAATAGCAGCGATAGGCGTTTCGGTCGTGGTTTCGGCCGTGCGGCTCGCCCTGTTCGGCGAGCCCACGGTGGGATGGGCGGTGGCGCTGTTCCCGCTGGTGCTGCCGCTCACCGGCGCGTTGGCGCACCGCCCGCCCCGATACGTCCCCGGCCTGGTAGCGGGGCTGGCGGCGGGCCTGGTCACGGCACTGCTCCTGGGGATCGACCTCGGCTCGTCGCTCAGCTCGTTCTGGACGGGGTTCGCCGCCATGTGCGCCGGCTTCCTGATGTGCTCGGTGGTGTTCGCCGCTGTCACCTGGCCGAGGCCCGCACCTCCGGACGAGGACCTCGGCAGTCGATAGTCGCCCCGCACGCTCCCGCCACGGATCTCGCCTTGCGCTTAAGAGGGCAGCGCGGCCGCGCGTCCGGGTGGCAAAACAGGCTGATCATCACATAAGGCGAAACTATCGTTTTCAATGTTGGGAACGGTGTGCTCCGTAGCCGAGGCCGAGGCGGCGATCGCTGTGTCTGTCTACTGCGTCCATGCAGTTCAAGCGATGTGATCGAATCCGGGAATGTGCCTACGGTTGGCCGGGTGCGGCGCGGGGCGCCGCCGCCGTGCTCGCTGCGTGCTCGTACGCCCCGCCACGCGCCGTCAGTATTCGATACTGCCGCACACGCAAAGCGCGAGGGCTGCGGCAGTCCACCGCGGCGTACATGCCGCATCCCCAATCCAGGATCGGCAGCACTTCCGCCGGCCACCGTGTTTCACCGGACGTTCGCGTCGCGGGTTCCTCGCAATAGTCGCTCACGGCGGTGCGCCCTTCGCCTGTGAGCGGCAATAGTTGGTAGTCGGGGCCGAATCCGCCGTTGGCCACCTCGCGATGGAGCCGTGTCAGCATCGGGGGAAGCGTGAAGCCCAGGATGCTCTCCGCGTTCTCGACCTCTTCCGCTGTCGCCGTGGCAGGTAGCCGTTCCACTGTCGCGTTCGCCTTGGCGAACACTCGCCGCAGGAGGTCGTCAACGTCCGTCATGGCGATGATCTTGCCACGCACTTTCGATGCGACGGTCCTCCGTCCTCCTCGCTGCTCAAGCGTCCCGGCCATGGTCACCGAGTCAAGGGCGCCTACGGCGTCGCTCGCGATCAGCGTCGCTGACCCTTGACGCGGCAGTCCTTTCCTGGGGATCGGCAGCTACGAGAAGGAAGGGGGCGGATCAGGCGCCTGGAGTGGTTGATCGTCCGGCTCGGGTGACCATCCCGGCTGCGGTTCTGCATCTTGCGCTGGGCCGTGCCATCGGCGTGCCTGAGCGCGTGCCACTCCGTGCCATTCAGGAGTATCGAGGGCCAGGTCAGGGTCATGATCAGCGTTCCATTAGGCTGCGTCGAAGTAGCTGCTCCTGGCCGAGCGCTGCATGGAGCGCCGCAGGTGGGAAGGCATGCTGAGGTGATCATGGCTCCTTACGAGCGAGGGGTCACTGGTTCGAACCCAGTACCGCCCACCTGCGAGAATGCCTCGCTCGCGATCATGAGCATGACCGGGGCCTCTGCGTGACATCCGTTGTAGCTACGGAGCCTGCCGGTAGATGCGCCTTAGGGTCACTTCTCGGAAGTCGCCGGCCCTGGCGCGGATGAGCCCCCACGCTGCTCTTGCCGGATCGCCAGAAGTCGTCCAGCCACACCTGCTGCGGCGGCCGCCGCCTCGAAGAAATCTGGTGGCATAGCGTCGGATCCGGGGCGAGTTGTTCGTAGAAGCGAGAGGCGGGCCGCGGGAGGCCGCCGGAACAAGGGAGTCATGGGATGACCCAGTACTTGATCTCGTTCAATGACGGCGCGATGGACCACATCCCTGACGAGGACTGGGACGACGTGGGCAAGGCCTCGCACGCGGTGGTTCAGGAGGCCGTGAACGCCGGCGTGTGGGTGTTCGGCGCCGGACTGGAAAGGCAGAGGGCGAGCATCGTGGCCACGGACGGGAAGGTCACTGACGGCCCATACCCGGAGACCAAAGAGGTCATCGGCGGGTTCTTGGTCGTCGACGTGGCCTCACGCGAAGAGGCGCTGGCGTGGGCTGCCAAGACCGCCGACGCCTGCCGCTGCGCGCAGGAGGTCCGGGAGCTCATGCCCGACCCCGAAACAGACGCGATGCTCCGCCAGGCTGACAGGCGATGATGTCGCTTCGCGCGTCCTTCCGGCCGCGTTGCGCACGGAAAGGCGGCTGTAACGTGTTGCAGCGCTTCTCCGTGCGAAGCACGGCCCGGAAGGACGCGCGAAGCACCTACGTTGAAGGTCGGCTGCGTGACAAACTGCGTGACGATCGCCCTGGACGATCAAGGACGTCGACGGACGCTTGCGAACGTTGCGGAGCTGGTCAACACCCCCCATGTAGCTGCGCGGTCGGCGGGAAGATGCGATCCATGGCCGTTTCCCCCTTGGGGGGACCTGCCAAGTCGTCGGCTAGGACCGTCATGGCCACCTGATCTCAGATGCTCCGCGTGATGCTCGAACCACTCCCCATCGGGGATCTCGACGTCTGCCCAGGCCAAGTCGTAGTCACTGGTGGTCATAGATCAGCCGTTCCCGCGGACGATGCACCGCGACCGCTCATATTTGGTCCCACCACCGCGAAGCGATAGCCCCACGTCCCCGGCGTGCATGGTCCGGCTAGACAAGATCACGTAGGGCACCCATGGAGATCCGGCGGCCCTACGGCCTCGCTGGTGTCCGCCGTCCGGGCATGTGGCTTGCGGGCCGGTCCCGGCCGGCGGCAGCGCGGGCCGCACGCCTGCCGCACCGTCCACTGCAACCGGGCCGCTCATGCGTCGCGCCACTGCAGCACACCGCCTCAGCTCAGCTCGGCCGCCCGGCCCCCTTGATCACGCGTTCGCACTGCACGACGATGACGAAGGCGCCCTTCGCGGGCAGCAAGCGCGAGACCGCTAATGCGACGGCCCCTCATCCGGGAGAGGCATGCACGCAGGAAGGAACGGCAGCATGGATGCCGATTGGCAGGGGTACGTGGATGTCAGCCTGATAAGCACTGGTCACATCGACCAAGCGGGGATCTACAACGTTGCCGACGAGTTGTTCTGGGCCGTCAGCCCCGGATTCAACCCCACACCCGAGGAGATGAAGGTGATCGTCGGCCTCGTCAAGGGCGACGGCGAACTGAGGGACCGCGCGTTCGGCGAGGGCCTTCACGTCGCCGGAACCAGGTATATCCTCACGAGAGCCGAAGACCGAAGCATCTACGCCAGATCGGGAAGGACCGGCATCGCCGTCGCGGCGACTCACAGGACTGTCATCGTGGCGCACCACCCCGAGACGGCGGTAGCAGGGAACGCCAACAGCACGGTCGAGAATCTCGCCGACTATCTCGTCGGCCAGGGCTACTGAGGGGTCGGAAGACGGACCACCCTCGCGCCCGTCGAGCGAATGATGCACCACCGAGCCGTCCCCCGGCACGACCAGGCGCGGGTCCGGCCCCAAATGGGCGGTGGGCAAGATCTGGAACATACGCGGAATGCGTCAGTGTTTCGTGCGCTCACGTGGCGGCTACGACCTAGTTCACACCGCGCATGCCGACGGAAACATCGATGCCCTGTGAAACCGAGGCTCGTGCTGAACAGCTAGGGCGAGGTTTTGTTCGGTGACCGTTCGGCCCGCCGGTGGTGGTCGACACGCGCGCCTGGTGGTTGGCCAGGTTCAGGAACGGCCGCTCATAGTCGGCGTTCAGCACCGTGACCGACAGGTCCGGGGTGTTGAAGGGAATGGAGAGCCGGGTCCCCTTCTTGTCGATCGATGCTGTGGCGAGTGTGTAGGGCCGGTGGTCGTTCACGCCGCTACGCCTTTGCCGTTCGCCAGGCCGTGGAAGGAGCGCTCGACCGATCGGGCGAAGAGCCACGCCTCACGGGCGAGCTGGCGGGCGAACTCGACGTCGGCGTCCGTCACCAGGTCGCTGGCCGAGGTGGTGAATCAGCAGCGACAGCGCGCCGAAGTCGAGAGCCAGGATGGGCGTACGGACGGGGTAGGGGTGGTTGGTGGCACGGGCCCCACAGCCGGTGTTCAGCCTGATGATGCTCGTGTGGTGGGTTCGGCGGCGTGCCATCAGGCGGCGTCGTTTTCGGAGGCGGAGTTGTTCTTGGTGGGTGCGGCGGAGGCGGTACGGGGAGACCGCATGCCGGTGGCGCGGATGGAGTAGGCCAGGCGGCCGGTGGCCTGGGCGGCGTAGGGCGTGATGGTCATGCCGTCGAACTCGACCGGCGTGATGGGCAGACCCGGCACCGGGGCCGGCTGGACCGGGGTGAGGATCTTCACCGCCACCGTCTTCTACGTGACCTTGATGGTGGGATCGGCGTCCATGACCGCGACCTGCCACACCAGTTCGCCGGTGACCTTGTCCTTGGCGTAGACGGTGCGGCCCTTGTTGGAGGCGTCGAAGTCCTTGACCTGCTCGACCTCGCCGACGATGTAGCAGCCGTGCGGCGAGTGGCCAGCCTGGGGACTGCTTGAGCCGGTTGAAGGGGATCGGTCATGCCAGAGGTCGGGGTCGAGGCGGGAGTGGGATGTGTCGGAGCCGGTGAGGGCCGTTCCGGGGCTTCCTCGTATCGGGCTTATGGGCGATCATTTTCCGCGGCCTGGAGCGTTCGAGATCAAGATGTGTGCGGCGCGGTTCGGATTGTCAGTGCGGTGGGCCATACTCCGCCAAGTCAGGATGATCACCAACAAGGCGAAGGCGTTGACATGGCACAGTTGCTGCGGAGGCTCGACGACGAGGTCTATATCCAGTACAACATGTTTGGGCTGGACGGCACCGACCTGCCGGAGTGGAGCTCTCCCACCGACGAGATCTACCACTTCGTCGCGGCCGTGCGGCTGGAGTCCTGGGACGCCGAGCCGGGGCCCGCGGATGCTTCGTGGACGCCGGTCAGTTCGACGACGTTCGTCGCGGAGAGTGGCGTGGTCGCGATCGTCGCGATGATGGACGGCAGGGGGCATGACTTCCTGATCGGGCCGCCGCGTTTCGAGTACGGCGTGCACATGTACCTGCGTGAGCCCGAGCCGGGCGACGGGCATGCCACGGGTGAGTGCGATGAGACATGGCTGCTGAGGTTCTGGCCGATCCGGGACGTCTTCGACCCGATCACGCACGCGGCGCCGTTCTCCTATATTGCGCGCGGAGTGCTGTACTACTCGATCGACCTCGAGCCCGAGCAGCTCGTGCAACCGCCGGCGCGGCGGGAGGTGCCGGTGCCGGTCTCGGCGGTGGCGGACTGGGCGTCGCTGCGCGCGGACCCGGACCTGGACACCTTCGACGGCTGGCTGCGTAGGCTGCACCGCAAGGCAGAGGGCAGGGGCGTCACCGTTCACCAGTTGCTGCGCGAGGCCGGGGTCGAGATCGAGGACGGCGCGGACCTCACTCCAGCCTCCTGCACCCCGCCACGGGCGCGTGCGGGGCGGTTCAAGGATCCGCTGATCGACCGCTACTACGCCGAGCAGGCGCGGCGGGGCTCGCTGTCCATGCAAGGCCTGGGCGAGGATCGGCTGCGCGAGTACGCCGACGGCGAGCGCATCGCCAAGGAGTTGTGCCGCAGCGGCAGCCGGACGTTCTCTGTGCCCGTCGAAGGCCGTGGCGCCCTTTATGTACCACTGGGTGTCAGCCGCCGCGTGTGGCGGTGGGAGGACGACATACTCGGCGGCGAGCTCATGGACGACGGGCTGACAGTGGATCGGCAGGTTCTGGCCAGGAACCCGTGGACCAGGCAGATCCTCGTTTCCGGCATCGTGACGGTCCTGCGCCGCGATCACGACAGGCACGGCTATGACGACACAGTCTGGTACGTGGTGCGCGATGCCGAGCCGCACGAGGCGGCCAGGGTCTTGTGCGCGGAGGCCACCTGGGAGGAGGACCAGGATCAGCGCCGGGCCTTGGACGAGGTGGCCAGGGAGAAACTGATCGACCTGCGGGCCACCTACCGGAGCCGGGAGGGGTGAGGGCCGGGCCTCGTCGCGCGGCTGTGCCGGAGGTGCCTGGGCGACTGGGGCGCTCAGGACCTTGGCCGGCTTCCCCTGCGGGCGGGGCGACGGCAGACGGGATGATCTACGGCTCGCAGGCCAGGGCGACGAGGTCACCACGTGGATTCGGTGGCAGTCCTCGACGCCCTGTAAAACCGTCGGCTGCATGATCACGCGCTGGAGCCGTCCCCGCGAGTTGTCGTACGCCGCCGCTACAGTCCGGTCGTGGATGACGATCTCAAGAACGGCCTCATCTGGTGGTCCACGCACCGCGCCACCGTCGGACTGGTCGTGCGTGACGGCATCGTGGTCGAGTCCGCCCCGTACGCCCGGCGATGGGCGCGGGGACGTGACGCCCGCGAGATCTACCGTCGAGGAGAGCAGCAGAAAGGCGTGACCCTCGCCTGGGTACCGGCGACGGAGACTGAGACCGAGCACTTCTCAAGATCCGGAACATGCGCGGATCGACCTAGCCTCGCCTCATAAGATCACCGACTCGCCGGCAGGTCAGCGTGGCTGGTGCCCCGCTGGGATGGTCGGTCTGATCTGCTGGCGAGAGAACGCCAACGAGGACCCTGATCCGTATGCACCGCGTGCATGCTCGAACCGTCCCCCTCAGGAGTCCCGGTGCCTACCGGGACAAGCCCGTGCACAGGCGAAGGGGAATGTCAGACCGGGCTTGCACCTTCGTGGCCGGCCCGCTGCCCTCTGTGGTCCCTCGCCCCGTCTGGTGCGACCGACTGGTTGCGGGAGCTGTGCGGCGATGGTCTGACCGGGTTCATGCCGCCTCCGATGCCTGATGCGGCCTGGGTGCTCAACGCCATGTATGAGCACGAACAGGGGCCGGCCGAGGTGTCGTACCACGAGTATCACCAGGCGCGTCTGAGAGAGGGGAGCGTCCAGCCGCACATCGTCGCGGGCGTCGACCTCGATGCTGTGAGCATCGCCACGGGAGGCGGCCTGGGCCGCGCCGAGCCCCCCGGCCTCGGTTGGCGGCGGCTGCGCTGGGCGGAACTCGCCCGGCGGACCGGCGACCCGATCGTGCCCGACGGACTGCTGCCCTCCTACCGTTGCTTTCCCTCGGCCAAGAAGGAGGGCAGCTGGCCGATCAGCATCGCTCCGCCCACCGAGGGGAGCCTGGACCGTGCGACCTGGAACCGGTTGGTCGGCATCCTCACCGAACACAGTCCCGCAGGTCCGGACACTCCATGCCTGGCCTACTACAACCCGCTGCTGCTCGGGGCCACCGACTTCGACAACCTCCATGTGCGTGCGGACCGCCTCGGCGCTGCCGAGATGTTGTACGACGATCCCGAGATCGACTTCAGCCCGTCCAACCTCTGGGCCGAGGACCGCTCATGGGTCCTGTGCACCGACTATGACCTGTGGGCCACCAAGGTCGCCGGACCCCCGGCTCTCATCGAAGCGCTGGTGAACGACACCGAGATCGAGGCGATACGACTCCCCTGGGCGCCTTGAGACGGAACGTGACCAGCGGGGAACAGCACGGTCAGGACGTCAGCCGGACTCGGCGGCCAGGGAAGATCCGGAACATCCGCGGAAGGATCTTCGCTTGCTCACCGTCGAGACGATCCATGACGTATTCGCAGTGTGTCAGCCGGAAGCCGAGCCGCGCCTCTCGTCGCCACGTCTCGCTGGGCGACATCGCCGGCGTCAGCTCGCAGGAGGGGCGACGGCTTTCCCGCGGACCCTGAGTGTGTCATTGCCGAGGATCATGGACTCGCCCATCGTTCGGAACGCCTGCGCACCGGCGAAGGCATCGGAGCGCAATCGGAAGTGGCTGACGTTGTCGATCTTGCGGGTCCGTAGCCGCCAGGTTCGGCCTGAGGAGTCCTGATCACTGTGTGGAACGGCCAAGGTCACGACGGCGAAGGCATCGTGCTCCCGCTCATGACGGATGTGCGCGGCCGAGTACTTGACCAGGCGGAGTTCGGTCTCCGGGGCCAAGGCGGGATCAGGCTCCCCGGTAGCGTGTGGGGCCGGCACCGACGGCGGGGTGATCCCTTCGAGCCATGCTCGGGTTCTGTCGGGGAGCTGTGTCAGGTCGGCGAGGCGACGCAGACGGTCCGCGACCCCGGGGGTGAGGGCATCGCCGCCCCTGTCGATCCAGGCTTCGCCCAGGTCTCGGAACGCCTTCTCGCGTCGGCCGCCTCTACGAGCGCCCGCGGCCAGGATGTCCGTGCCCGCACCCGTGAGTGCACGGGCGAGTGGCCAGACAGGGGTCCGCTCGGAAAGGTGGGCATAGCGGACCATGCGCATCTCCAGCATCGCGCTGTGCAGGAAGCCGGCGGCGACCGCGACCGCGCCCTCCGGCTGCCGCGACCGCCTTCTTACGGTGGGAGGGACCCCTTCCTCATAAGGCGGGGTTCGCCTGTCGGCGGCGCGGCCCGCCGTGGAAAGGTGCCAGGCCGGGTCGTCGAGGTAAGCGGTGCCGGTGGTGGCGCGCAGGACTCCGCCCACGCCGAGCCTGATGACTATCTCCTCTGCCTCAGGATCGAAGGCGATGCCCCGTGTGTCTCCGGAGTCGAAGCCCATGTCGGTGATGTTCTGCAGGGACAGGCGCAACTCGGCCGGCAGCCTCGCCGCCGGGCCTCCGTCGTAGCGGCGTGAGACGGCCATGAGGAGCGATGCGCTCGCCGTACCGCCCACCTGTGAAGACAGCCCCGGGTTCGGGGCTCGGCCGAGCTTTCCCGTTGGTGTTCGCCTGTGGCGGCGACGTCTCCGCGATGTTGACGGTCGGCCTTCGCCGTACTGCGCTGGTAGATCAAGGCGCCGCGTCCGGATCGTGGCCGATTCGCTCCAGCAGATCCCGAAGGCTTGCGCCGGCGGCGGGGGAGTGCAGGGAGTGGACGCGTACGGCGTTGCGGGTGGGCTGGCCGGCTTGTTCGTCGGTGTACTCGGTGACTTTGACGTAGCCGTGTTTGGCGTAGAGGTGGTCCAGCTCGGGGCTGCCTGCCCAGTGGTCCAGGGCGAGCGCGGGAGCGCCGTGGGCTTGGGCGAGTCGTTCGGCCTCTTTCAGCAGGGCCGTACCGACGCCGTGGCCGTCAGGGCCGCGGTCGGTCATCACGGTGTGGATGAACATCGATCCGTCGGGCACGGTGCCGGCGGGGATCCGCGGCGGGATCACGGGTGCCGTGGCCAGCAACCCGACGCAGCGGCCGTCTCGTTCGGCCAGGGTGATGACGTCCTGGCGGGTCCACTCCGTTACCCGGTCGGGGAAGCCGGGGATGCGGGAGAACGGTACCGTTCCCCACTGCTCCGGCCGGTTCCGGGTGATGAGCCAGGCGTGGACGGAGTCCATCAGGGTCAGCAGGGCTGCGACGTCGGCGACCGTCGCCGGTCGTAGTTCGAGGGAAGAACGTGGCATTGCGGGCTCCGGGAGAGTTAGACTTCGTACGACCCGGTTCATTCAACTTTCTAAGGGTTAGATTGTCAAAGCAATTCAAGATCGAGGCTGTGACCAGGGCCGTTCAGGAGCTGCAGGACGCCACCGATCTCATCGACGAACTGGCGGCTCGCCGCCTCGGCGTCAACCGCACCGACCTGAGATGCTTGAGTCGGCTGACCGCGGGCGGCCCGCTCACCGCGACCGAGCTGGCCGCCGCCGCCGGTCTCACCGGAGGCGCCGCCACCACCGCCATCGACCGGCTGGAGCGGACCGGTCTGGCCGAAAGGGTCCGGGACACCGCGGACCGGCGCCGCGTGCTGGTGCATCTGACCGAGCACGGCCGGAGAGCCGTCCAGGAGATCTGGGGGCCGATCGCCGCCGACGCCCAGGCCGAGCTTCTCCAGTTCAGCGCCACGGAACTCGACCTCATCGAGACGTTCCTGCACCGCGCGCTGCACAACCAAGCCCGTCACGCCGACCGCCTGCGCGGGGGAACCGAAGGGACCTGACTAGGCCGTCCTGTCCAGCCGGTTCACCGCGTCCAGGCGGCGCACGCCGGCCGAAGCCCGCTCATGATCGGCTCAAGCTTCCGCGCGCTTGTGGACGGCGGCTGCCACCGATGCCGTACGCACCCGCTCACCCGTCCGACGGCGAACTGCCGATCCACGGGTCACTGCGCCCGGGGCCGCAGGTCACCGAGGCCGGTGGCCCTTCCTTTTGCGGCCGGCCGGCACGGCCCGGCGACCGGAGCCGTTCTGTGCGGGCTTCTGTGCCTTCCGCTGTGCCGGTTTCTCGGCGGGGGTGGCGGGGGTACGGCCCCGCGAGCTGTTCACCGTCCGGCCGCGGACGATGCCGATGAAATCTTCCACCAGGTCGGTGGTCGCGTCCGTGGGCCAGCTCAGCGCGACCTGAGACTGCGGCGCGTCCGGCACCGGCCGGTAGGTGAGATCCCTGCGATGGTGGAGGCGTGCCAGCGACTGCGGAACCAGGAGGATCCCGGTGCCGGCCGCTACCATCTCGACCGCGTCCGCCGTTGTGGCCGGGCGGGTGAACGCGGGCAGCCCGGGCCGGGTCGTCCACTCGATGGTGTCGTCCAGGGGATGGAACACCTCGTCGTCGGCAAGGTCGGCGACGGTCACCTCGTCGGCGGCGGTCACCGCGTGGTCCTTGGGCACCACGACCACCGTGGTCTCCACGTAGAGAGGGATCACGCTGAGCCCGTCCCGGTCGATCGGCAGCCTGGCGAATCCGGCGTCGGCGCCGCCGTTCCGCAGGAGTCCCACCACCTCGGCGGCGGGGACCGCGACCAGGTCAACCGGCACGCCGGGCATCCTCTCGGTCCAGACGTTGACCCATTTCGCGGGTGTCACCCCGGGCACGTACGCCAGCCGAAACACCCTGCCGGTCTCTCCATCAGTCACTGCCTCAGGGTACCGATGTCCGGGGAACCCGTTCCGACTGGCTACTCTTGACGCCATGACCTCGCCCAAACCGAAGACCACCCAGACGATGAAGCCCGCGACCGCGGCCAAGAAGCTGGGTGTCCTCCTCTCGGCCACTCCCGCCGAGTTCCAGGAGGGTGTTGTCTCCAGGGACGAGCTGAACGAGTTGCAGTCGACGCCACCCGCCTGGCTCACCGACCTGCGCCGCAACGGCCCGCACCCCAAGCAGGTCATCGCCGCGAAGCTCAGGGTCTCCATCTCCGGCCTGATCAGGAGCGGGATCACCGGACCGCTCACCACCGCCGAGATCGATGCGCTGAAAGCGGAGAACCCGGAGTGGCTGGAGCGCGAGCGGTCCATCCAGGCCGAGGCCCGCAAAGAAGCACTCCGCCTCAAGCAACGCTAGACAGCCGAGATCCCGCACGTCCCCGACCTCAGACGCGTCCGCAGCTGACGCTGCTCTACGAGGCCGACGAGGGCGCCGCCGGAGGCTGGCCGAACGTGTCACCCGGCCGCCTGAACTTCTTCCTGCGCAACCCGGCGGTCTCGCCGCAGTGGTTCACCACCGCCTGCGTCGCCTCAGCCCTCCTCCTGTGGTGGGCGCGCACCATGCGGGCCGCGTGGAGCTCCGGGGGCGGGAAGTTCCTGACCGGTGAGCTGACACGACGGGACACCCTCGTACAAGTGGAGCACGGACACGGGGGCGGAGCCGGGACGCGTGACAGCACGGGCCTACGGCGCGTCCCGTGGCAAGCGGCCCGCTCGCCACGGCGTTTCGCGAAGCTCCTGGCGATGGTGGCCGGGAGGTGAGGCGCCCTACTTCTTCTTGTCCGTCCAGACCTCGGAGGAGCTGTCCCCAGGGAGTACCCAGGCCGTCGCATCCGGCCTGGCGATCGTCCGTAGCAGCGTCGTCTTGCCGGTCGTCTTCGAGACCTGGTAGATCGCGACCCCCTTCCCGGTCCTCGATCGGACGATCAGGCGTCCCGCCTGGTCGAAGTCGAGGTCGTCGACGTACTGGCCGCGGGGCAGTTGCACGGTCACCGCGGCGCCCGCCTGGCCGGTACGCAGGTTGAGCAGGCGTAGCCCCCGGTATTTGCGCCAGGTGCCGACGGGCGCCGCCGCCGTGACGTAGTCATTCGCCAGCGCCATGGGCGACAGCCGTGTCTTCGGCCGCAGCTGGGCACGCAGGCCCCGATCGAAGACCGTCAGGTTTTCCCCTGCCAGCAGCAGCCGCTTGCCGTTCGGGCTGAATCCCAGGAAGTTCCAGGCATCCGTCCTGCCGGGAGGCGGCAGCACCTTGCCGGTCCGCAGGTCCGCGAAGACTCCCACCCCTGGTGCCGAGGTCGTCGTGACCACGTAGCTGCCGTCGTTCGACACCCACGGCCACTCCTCGTCGATCGTGGCCGTCGTGATCTTTCGTGACACCACCCTTTCCTTGCCGCGCACAGTCCGCTCGACGAACAACCCATCAGATTTCCGGAAGTAGAAGAAATGCCGCCCATCCCCGCTGACCAGGAACGGCGCCCGCGCACCGGCGTTGACCACATCATCGGGCGCCTCGGCGAGCGCCCCCGGCACCTTCACCACGTTTCCGTTGGTCAGCACCAGCTCCCAGACCTTTGTGTGCTGCGCGTACGCGATCGTGGGCGACGCGGCAGCCGCGGCAGGCTGCCCGCTCAGTGCCACGGGGGTCAGGAGGAGTACCGCGAAAGCCGTACGAAATTTCATGGTTAATGGCTTACCAGACGTTTTACGAGGCTACGTCCGAGATGCGAAACCGGCTGGCAGCTGCTGAGCCGCTTGTCCTGTAGATTGCTCATTTATTATGAAATATCTGGTTTGTCCCCAAAAAGTGGGATTTATGCCTCTATGCTCGGGTTCGCCGGACGGCGTGGGGTGTCGCCTTGCCCGAAGCGCGGGAGCGAGACCGGGCGCCGTCGTCCGCGGACTCGGCGGCGCCACCACTACGGAGCGCTTACCGAAGTCGGCCTAATGGAAATCGGTGCGGCGGGTCGTCTCGCGGTCCCTGGGGCGTGCGGCCCGGAACCCGTCCCGTTTTGCCGCTGCGCAGCATGCCGCGCGCATATGTGGACGGTTAGTTTAAGCTTCCCAGGTATGGCCGCTCCATGCCCGACAGACTACGCTGCGATTCTGTGAGGATCACGAGCGAACACCTCATGGCGGGTGGATTAGTGCTTGCGGGTCTGGGGGTGACAGTTTATTTAGGTGTGCTCAGTGGAGCCGATCAGCAGCCCTCACAGGCCACGAGCGCTCTCCTCGTGGTTTTGGCGGGCATCTTCCAATTTGCCGGAGCGGCGAAATTCAACAAGATCGGCAAGGCGGATCCCGGCCTGGCTCGCGCCGCTGTGAGACGGCTCATCCGCATGATAAGGCGGGCCAACGAGGCCCGGTTGATCGCCGAGGCCGCCTACGAGAATTCCGACGCCGCTGAAATACGTAAGGCCATGGGCAGGGTGAGCGTAGAACTGAGTTATGTTGAAGAGGGATTGACCGAAGCGGTCGACGATTGGAACGAGTTTCACAAGGACGCTCTGCGCAAGCTGACAGGAGGCCGAGAAGATGCCGGGTCGAATTGAGGCCAAAGTGGCGAAGATCCTGGCCGATCGCGAACTCGTGCTCAACAAAGGCTCCGCCGACGGCGTCGAGGTCGGAATGCGCTTCGTCATTCTCAATCGCAACGGGGCGGACATCCGGGATCCGGAGACCGGGGAGATTCTCGGCTCGGTGGACCTGGAGAAGACGATGGTGAAGGTCGTGCGCGTCCACGAGCGGCTCGCGATAGCCAGGACGTTCCGCACGATCCGCAGCGCCGAGGAGCCTTTGGCGGCTTTCGGGATCCCCGGGCAGTTGGTGAGGCCGCCGCAGACGGTGGTGGAATCCCTGCAGACCGACGAACAACGCCTCAAGGACGAGCTGAGCGAAGAGGACTCGAGCGTGAAGCTCGGGGACCCGGCTGTGCAGGTGATAGGCGACGAGTACGAAAGCGACGACGCGAACTAGAAGGGGAGGGGCGCGGACGCGTTTTCCCCCGTCGGCCGCGCCACTCCCCCTTGTTTCAACCCCGTACGGGATCGACATTCGCAGTGGCGTGGCCGATTGGGCAAGGGAAACGGCCGGGTTGGGACGGTGGGACGATCCCGGGCGGGATGAGCTGAGCTTTTCTCCGGCCTGCTGGGATGGGGGTGGGACGGCCGCCGGACATCGATCAGAAGGCTCAGGCGTAGGGGTCGAACGGGATGCTGGCCGGCTTCGCCTTGGTGAATGTTCGGCGTCGGGTGCGGCGGCATGCGAAAGGGCCGGAACAGTGCGCACTGTTCCGGCCCTCCGGGTTCCGCTTCCTGCGCTTGGGTCGGCGGGGTGTTACTTCGGTTCCATGCAGACCCGGCCGCCGCAGCCGGCGCCGCCGCCCGGGGTGGACCTGACGATGTCGTCGTACCGCATCACCCTGCCGTCGGGCATGACGATGTCGGTGGCGGCGGCGTCGTCGTTCGTGCCGGCGATGACCTTGTAGATCTCGTACACGGCCTTGGCGAACTGGAAGACCTGGCGCCAGTCGATGCCGTTGTTCCAGTGCACGATCTGCACGGCGTAGGTGCGCTTCGCGAGATCCGCGGACACCGTCCCGCTCCAGTTCTCGGTGCGGCTGGACTCTCCGAAGGCGCTGCCGTCGACACCCCAGCAGTCGCCGCCGACCGTGGCGAGGGCGGCGCCGTTGCTGTCCATGAGGATGGCCTTGGCGCACAGGCGGACGCCGGTGAGCCACACACCCGACGTCACGGTCGAGACACCCTTGACCGAGCCGTCGTCATAGACCTGCACCGTGGCGTCGATGGTCTTGTTCTGGTTCTTGGCGTGCCAGGAGTGCTTGCTGTTCTGGGCGACGAGCGTGGCCGCGTGAGCGGCCGGCGTGATCAGGCCCAGCCCGGCCACCGCCGTCACCAGGACGACGAGGCCGCTGAGCAGCTTCCGATAAAGGGCGGGAAATCGCATTTCATCTCCGTTGTCTGCGATTGAGCCCACTAAATATGGAGTTTCGCCTGATGCGGCATCAATGCGTAGATCTACATAGTGCCGCGGCGGGTGAGACCCCGGGTGATCGAACGTGCAGCTGAATTCGCGAACGGTCACCAACCGCCGAGCACTTCGCGTCCTTACGGGATGGCGAGATCGAGCAGGCCGGGGAAGCGGGCGTCGAGGTCATCGCGGCGCTCGTGTCCACCGTGGCCTCGCGATCATCTACCTCGGCCGCCGCGTCTCGCGGGTAGGGTGGGCCGGTGGAGCTGTGGGTGATCAGCGGGCCGCCCGGCGCGGGCAAGTCCACGGTGGCCGCGGCGCTGCTCAGGCGGCTGGACCCGGTCCCCGCCCTGCTCGACAAGGACACGCTCTACGGCGGCTTCGCCGGCGAGATCCTGCGCGCGTACGGCAGGCCGCACGGCGAGCGCGAAGGGCCCTGGTACGACGAGCACGTCAAACGCCATGAGTACGCGGGGATGACGAGGCTGGCCAGGGAGATCCGGTCGCACGGCTGCCCGGTGATGCTCGACGGGCCGTTCACGTCGCAGGTGCACTCGGCGGCCCGGTGGACCGAATGGGTCGAGGCGCTCGGCGGGCCGCCCGTGCGCCTGGTGTGGGTCCGCTCCGACGCGGCCACCCTCAGGGAACGGCTGGCCGCGCGGGGGCTGCCGCGAGACGCGGGCAAGCTCGCCGCGTTCGACGACTACCTCAGGGCGATCCGGGTGGACGAACCACCCGTCGTACCGCACGTCGAGATCGACAACCGGCGGGGCGCGCCTCCCGTGGAGGCGGCGGTCGAGGCGCTGGCCGGGACAGGGTGTGCGTAGTAATCCACATTCGGGACTGAGTGTGTGATTGTACGCAGAACAGGACTTTCCTCCTGCCTAATGTGATCGTCGTCCGGAGCGGGCGGCACCGAGAAAGCTCCTCCGGACGGAACGGACAAAGCATTCTCAGGCAGAAGGAAAAGCAACATGCGCAAGCTTCTTGTCGGTGCGGCCCTCGCCGGCGCACTGGCGACCGGAATCGTCGCGGCCCCGGCTCAGGCGGCCACCACCACCGCGAACACCGCCGCTACTGCGAGCACGGCCGCCCAGGCGCAGTACACCAAGCACTGGTTCGAGGGGTACTCCAACTTCGGCCGTGGCGAGCACCGCAACGAGCGCTCCTACTACAAGGGTTACTGGTACTTCTCCGACGGCCGCTACCACTTCGACCTCAACACCTGGGACCGCGACCGGGACCGGGAGAACACCTACGTCGAGTTCTGGTACCACGACGACCGCGGCTGGCACCTGGGTCACCGCTTCTCCACCCAGGGGCACAAGGAGTGGAAGTTCAGCTACAGCCGTAAGGGCGGTTTCGACGGCTTCCGGGTGCGGATCGGCGAAGGAACCACCCGCGACTTCGACTGGAACACCTACTACCGCCACTCGTTCTGATTCGGGACGGGGGGATTCGAGGGCGGCCGGTCCGCCCAGGGGAAGGGCGTTCGCCATACGCCATTGTGTGCCGCGGCTAGGTAGCCGCAGCGGTGCGATATGACCGCCGCCTTTCCTCTACCTCGGCGTCAGGCTTGGGCGGTCTGTCCGGATGGCGTCGTGGCCAGGGCGCGACAAGGTCCGCACTGACTCCGAGCGTCGCGGCGATGGCCGCCCGCTCCCCGGAAGGGGGGTGGGCGGCCTCTCGTCTTGCCGGTTCATGTGATGCGGGCGGCGGCGAGGTTCCCCGGGGACCGGCGCATGTGACGGGGCGCCCGGCCAGGGGCGGTCATGTGTCAGGGGGTCACACTGAGAGGTCCGGCGTGGCCGCCCATGCCGCGCACATGGATCCGTGCCATGCGGCTGGCGTCTTCGAACGACGTGCCACAGACAGTAGGGGAGGGCGGCGGTAGCGGTACCTGAGGAGTTGCCCGACTACGCAAGAGCCGCAGAAATGCGGGTCGTCTTGGCCGGGGCCGAGGTCTGCTTGTCAGAGAACCTCGGAAAGGAGTCTCATGCCCAGGACCGGACGCCTGACGCACGCCGAGTCTCTGACCGTCGCCCTCACCGCCTTGGCCACCTTCAACGGCTACGTTCAGCAGGCCGAGACAAAGGTGACCGCGGTCGTGACCGTTCACCTGGGCGCGGCGGCGCTTGCCGCAACGCAGTCTGGAGGGCTGGCGCCGCTTTGGGCCGCCGGGCTACCGACTGCCGCGGCGGCCGTCGTTCTCCTGCTCACCTTCGCGCTGGGATTCCTGTCCGCCGGTTATCACCTGGCGATCGCGCTCCGCCCGGACCTGCGCGCCCCCCTCGGGGCCAACCGTTTCGGGCTGGTGCGCACAGCCGAGAACGCCGCCCCGTCGCCCTCACGCGTGAAGACGCAGATGGAGGAGATCCGACTGCTGGTCGAGGTCCTCGCGGAGGTGGCGCTCCGCAAGCACAGACGTGTTCGGAGCGCCCTTCCATGGATGGCGCTGACGTTTGCCTCCGTCATTCTGTGGACGGTTCTGAACGCCGTGGCTCGGTGATCAGAACCGCAGTTCGCGGGGTGGGAACAGGGAATCGGATTCCAGTGGGGGCACGTCCACGCCGAGCTGTTTCAGCGCATGGCGGAGTGCCCCTTCGCTGGCGATCGCAAGGTCGTAGAGGTCGGCCTGCTTGTGCGCGGCGGACACGTCGTTGACGAGCTTGACGAATTGTTCGGCGAGCTTGTGCCGCTCGTCGAGCATCTGGACCACGATGTCGGCGGCGGCCTCGGGCTGTTGTGCGAGTCGTACCGCGTAGCGAGTGATCCACTGCTCTCCCGCGGAAGAGAGGAACTGTTCGCCGGCCGCGGTGAGCGCTTGCATTTCTTTGAGCCGGAGTTTGACCGTCTCCCCGTGCGAAGCCAACTTCTGCTGTTCGAGCAGGGTCTCACGCTGGTGCTGACGCACGGCGTCGGTCAGCCCGACCTCGGCGTGAACGGTCCATCGGCCCCGAAGCGTCGAATGCTCCGCGAAGGCGGCATCAATGCGCTCATTGAGTTCCATCTCCGCCGGGCCAGGCTCGAACGGCGAGTGACAGCGGCATACTTGGCGGACGACCTTTCGCGCTACGTCGTGTGCCTTGGCTCGCTCCTCCTCGACCGCTTCCCGGATGCCTCGCCCCTGCCTTCTGCTGCCCGCCTCGTGAACGCACCTGACCACGATGTGAAATGCGAATCCGTCACCCAACGCGGGGGTCTCGAAGTCGAGGACGCTCGTGTCCTTCTCCTCCGCCCAATCGTCGCCATACACCCGCCTGATCAGCCATGTCATATGAACCACCTCACTTCAGTAGATCGCCGAGGACCGCTCGCTGCGCGGTCGTGATGATCCCGCGCGCCTGCCAGGCACGCAGATGGACGTGGAACGGCAGCCGAAGCTGACGATGGCGGGTGCCGACAGCCCGGAAGATCTCCTCCACGACCGGCTGGCATGAAGTCCTTCCGGCCCAGCCTGCGAGAAGAGGCAAGACGGGAGGCGTGGGAAGTCGGCCCTCCGGGTCCGGAAGGGCGGGCTTCGACCAGTCGAGCGCATGGCACCAGAGAGCCGCCATTTCGCTGTGCAAGGTACTTTCGACCAGCGCCGGGCGCCCTGGAAACCCGTTCGGTAGATGAGCCAGCGAGGTGAAGGCGACGGCTGCCGTACGTCGCAGCCCGTAGGAGTCGGACGTGGCCCACCGCCGGAGCTCTCGTGTGATCCGATCCGCGGTCGTGGCCACGTGCGTCTCGGTCACGGCCCTCGCGACGAGAGCGTGCAGGTGCTTGCTTCGGGAGTGCGCAACCACCCGGTTGAAGGCGGGCAACGCCTTGTCGATGGCCCGCACGCCGATCTGGGAACCGTAGGTCATCGCCGCTGTCGTCCGGCGCTTGTAGTTCCCGTTCGACCAGACTTCCAGCAGATGATGAACCCGACGGCGGAGGTCGGCGTCGAGTGACGCGGCTTCCAACGCGGCCATCACGAGCCTGTTGCCGCTGTAACCGCTTTCTGACCATGGCTCCAGAAACTCTCGCCGGATGGCATTGAAATCGCAGGCGGCCAACTGCCCCACCGCCTGGGCGGCGCGGATGGCCACCTCCCACTCTTTGCGACCGGTGAGTTCGCGTAGCCAGTCGATCAGGATGCTCCGAAGAGCGGGTACCTCTTCCCAAACGACGTGTAGCACCTGCGCACGGGCCTCCGGCCGTAGCCAGACGCTGTGCCCGTCTCCCGCGGCAGAGGGCGGTTCGGTCTGTAACCCGTTGTAGACGAGCAACTCCCGCAGGGATTCCCAGACGGGAGGTCCAGGTCTGTTCCGCTCGTTCTCCTTTTCGCGGACGAGCGCTTCGAGTTGGAGGGCGGCTCCGGAGACGGTCGACTCGCGGAGACGATGGAGAACGCCGCTGCTGACCAGGAAACATCGGCTGAACGGTGAAGCGGTGTCGCCGAGTGCGTGCTGCAGTTTTTCGCGCAGAGGCTGTCGCTGGGTCTCCAGCATCTGGCCCACGGACTTGCCCGCCTGGATGCCGGTGGCGAGATCGAGGGCAAGTTCTCTGGCCCGGCCGGGGGAGCACCTGTCCAGGATCTCCATCAACTGGGCTTCGTATTCGTCGAGACCGTGCTCCTTCCACGCTTCTGTTGTGTGCAGCCAATGGTCAAGCCAGTTCTGGAACACGTCCATCGGTGCGGGAGGGACATGGACGACCGAATGTTCGCAACCGGCGCCTACCTCGGTGACCAGCACAACGATCAGGCGGCCGGCGGCGTGGGCGGCCATCCGCAGCTGTGTGATCGCCTCGTCCGGTTCGGCGAGCCATGGGGCGTTACGCGCGTCGAGAAGGAAGCCGTCGGCCCGGTCTAGATCCTGGGCCCTCAACTCGGCCGGGTTCGTGTCGGTGTGGAGTATCGCCAGCGGCGTGCCGGTACATTTTCCGATTCGCTCGAGGAGCGCGGCGTAGGCCGTCGTTCTCCATCCCGACTCGGGACGTCCCCGTAGCAGAACTACGGAGGTGTCGTGCAGGCGCTCGGCGAGCCGCCGCTGCGACTGGGTCGGCACGGTCCGCGCAGCGATGTCGCGCACCTGCTCCGGGGGCAGTGTGGTGACGAGCCGGGCTGTCCTGCCGGTGATGCTGAACTGCTGGACGTTGTACTGATTGCCATATGTGGCGATATTGGAGCCTTGACCTGACACGTCATAGGACGTCTCCAGCGAGGCCAGTCCCTCCAGCCGGAAGAGGCTTTGGCGTTCGATCTCGGCGGGCGTGTGCTCTTCGAAATCCTCGGCGGCGAGCCTGTCCGGAGCGGCGGTGTCCTCGAAAGGTTCCTGTGGCGGTGATCCCCGGTGCTCGGGAAGGTCCTCGTCGCTCATCGGCCGAAGTTCTGGTGGTTGGTCTGGGCGCCGTACGTAGCCACGTTGGAGCCCGCGCCACTGACGTAGTAGACAGGGCCGTCGCGATCGCCATCCGACCTGTCTGGTGAGGTCGGGGCGGCGGGAGAAGTGGGGGATAGGTCCAGCGCGTGCACGTTGTGGCCGGGAAGGTGGATATAGGCGACGTACGGCTTGTCCTTCTCCACCAGGTCGACGCGCCGGAACTGATCGCGTGGAGGGCCGCCCGGTCTCTGCCCCACGTAGTCCTTGAAGAATCGCTCGGAGATGATCACTCCCAGGCATGCCTCGGGGCGGGCGGCCAGCGCCCTTCTCAAAGGCTGAGCGCCGACGAGCCGAGCGGGCTCGACCGCGTGATCGCCGGGAAATCCGTTGACGCCGTCGAGCCGGATCGGCCCTTCGTGGATGGACAGCCTCACACGGATGCGGAACGTCGCCGTTTGCCTGACGAGCAGAGACTTCGAAAGGGCCGTCACGAAGGGACCCAGTACGGTCATGGGGTCGGTTCGCGCGGGAAGAACCACGAACTGGCCGTCGCCCTGCTTCTGCCGGTCCCACTCGAAGGTTGCGAGCTTTGCGGCTTCGGCGCCTTGGTCCAGTGATTCGACCAGGGCGGACTGGAGCTTCGCCTGATCGTCGCCGTTCCTGCGGCTGTACTTCTCGACGTCCGCGACGAGTATCGTCCTGTGCTGTTCCATGTGGCCTCCTTCTCACGTCGGCGGGATTCCACTTTGGTGCGGCCTGTGGTGCCCGCACCCGGATTAATCCGGGTGCAGGACGGTCGGCGCCAGATCGGCGTACGCAGCGAGCCCTCGTGGATCGGTGATGGTGATCCGCCGCTGGCTGTTACGGACGAGGCCGCGGTTACGTAGGCCCCGCATGGCCTTCTGGATCGTTCCTTCCTTGGCGCCGATAAGACCGCCCAGTTCCGCTTGGGTGAGGGGAACCCCGATATCCGTACCGGCATCCGTTTGTCTGCCATGCCGTTCGGCGAATGCCAAGAGCAGCCTGGCAAGGCAGATGTCCGCGTCGTAGCCCGCGAAATCCAGCCGTCTCTCGTTGGCCCAGCGGAGCCGTTCGCCTATCAGCCGGCTCAATGCCACGCCGACGGCCGCGTGCTGGTTCATGAAGTCGACGAAAACCGGGCCTTTGATGACGCAGACGACCGATTCGCTGCACGTGGTGACGCTGGTTGATCGCGGCACTCCGGTCAGAGGTGCCATGTCACCGACGATGTCGCCGCTGACGCGTACGGCCAGCAGCGCCTCGGCGCCATTTTCCGCGCGAGCCGTAACTTTCGCCACCGATTTAAGAAGGACGAAGACCAGGTCGTCAGTGTCTCCTTGGCGAATCAGGGCATGGCCTGACTGGAACCGGGCGATTGAGCCGAGGGCCAGTAATCTGCCTCGGCTTGGTTCCGTCAAGGTTTGGAGAAATGTGCCAAATGCGAATGAAATCGACACTGCGTCTCTCGTCATGCATGTTCCTTTCAGTAGAGCCTTGATGGGAATATGCCATCCATGAGAAACGTAATCAATGGGAACCCGTTGTCTCGGAATTTGAGGACAACCAAATGACCCCGTTTCCGATAGAAGGAAACGGGGCCAGTGGTCACGTACCGCTCGCGGTCACTCCTCGGTGGGTGACATGCCGGCGTAGTGGTCGCCGGTAGCCGGGGCTATGGCGTCGAGACGGGGGATTCGAAGACGGCACCGGACCTGACTGACGTGTGAGGGGCGATCCCCTCGACGAGAGCCCCGTGTTCCGCGAGGGAGACGGGGCTCGCTTGCGTATGGTGGCGGGCGGTGTCGGTTCCGGGGCGTCATGCGTGGCCGAGTACGGCGGTGAAGACGACGGCCTGTAGGGCGAGTTGGATGAGCGCGGGCGCCGGTCGCAGCCGCTGCCATCTTGTTGGGAGCGCCAGGGCGAGCACGCCGGAGCCGAGGCTTCCCCAGAAGGCCCACCAGGCGACCTCGCCCAGCACCCGCGCGTTCGGATCGCATTCCTCGCCGTAGGTGAGACACCTGGTGAACTCGGGCGAACCCAGCACGAGGAGCCAGGCCAGCGCGGTGGTGGGGAGCAGCGCGCCGGTCCCGATCGCGGCGCACACCCGCCACGGGTCCCGGCGGCCGGTGCGCGCCGAACGTCCGGGATCCGTGGCCATCAGCTCTCCGAGGGGTGCGTCCGCTTCGCGGGAGATCATCGGGCATCGGATGATCGCCTCCACCGTAGCGTCGCGCGCGTGCGGTTCGCGGTCACTCCTCGGTGGGTGACGGGCCGGTGTGGCCGCAGCCGTGGCGAAACAAGGACGAGCCGTGGCGAGACAAGGAGTGTTCTCAGTCGCCGTTCTTCTGGGCGGCCTGGAGCAGGTCCAGGTGCTTCTGCACGACCGGCTTGGCCGCGGCGGCGAGGTCCTTCACCTCTGCCGAGGAGCCGTTCTTCTCCTCCTCGGCGATGGCGCTGAGGGTCTGGCGGTGGCCGGCGATCTCCATGGCCACCCACGCCCTGTCGTACTCCTTGCCGCTCTTGGCGTCGACCTGGGCGAGCTGCTCGCGCTGCCGGGTGTCGGGGGAGCCGGGCAGCTGCACGCCGGCCTTGTCCGCGCTCCGCCTGACGTCGCCGTCCAGCTTGGTGTGGTCCCGGACGAGTGTCGAGCCGAGTTCGCGGACCCGCGCTGTGGCACCCCTGCTCTCCGCGGACCGCCCCGCCTCGATCTCGGCGAGGTTGGCCTGGTGCGCCTGGGCCAGGAAGGTCCGATCCTGCTCGTTGAGGCCGGGTGGGGCGGCCGCGCCGGCGACCGCGGGGCACATCGCCGCGAGGGCGACGGCGAGCATAATGACGATCCTCTTGGTCATCCCGATGTCCTCCGCCGTTGGGTTCCCCGGTCGAGGGCTGGGGTGCCCCCGGTCGCGGGGGCGAATCGGCGCGGCGGGCGTCTGGACGCATTCATGGCCGAGCCGTGGCGGAAAGCCGCACAGAAATAGGCTGTCTTATCCCTTTTTATGGGTGGCGAAGGTTGCGGGGCGGCGCGGCGGGCGGGGTGGCGGAGTGGCCAGGCCGTGGACGGGTCTGGGAACACCCGTGGGCTGGTCAACGTCGGTCGGCGCGGCTTCGTGTCGGCGCGGCGTACCCCGCCCGGATGAGTGGTCGTGACTACCGTTTGTTATCACCTGTGCGCATAAAGCCATGGGTAGAGGACAGAAGGAGACCAGTCATGACCAACCGTGCCCGCATCTTCACCATGGCCGCGCTGACCGGCGCCGGCCTGTTCGCCGCCACCGCCCCCGCCGTCGCGGCGCCGCAGGACCCCCCTCCCAACGTGCTCGAGGGCGAGGGCATGCTTCCCGAGGGCGTCTTCTACGCCATCTGGCACAACGCCTTGCAGCAGCAGCAGCGGGGTTTCTGAGCCGGAGGCTCCGAGAGCGCCCGTCTCCCCGGGGGGCACGGGCGCTCTTCGCCGTCCGGGTCCGCTCAGGGCGATAACCGCTGGCGTGCGGCCACCCTCGCGGTTAGGTTCCCCGTGTGACCCGAGGGAGCGGACCGTGACCACGACGATCGTCTACGAGACGCACTCGCTCAGCACCGACAACGAGAACGGCGTCGCCACCGGCCACCTCCCCGGCGAGCTGTCGCCACGCGGCCGGGAGCTCGCCGCCGAGCTGGGCGAGCGCCGCAGGGACGACGGCCTGGCCGCCGTCTACACCTCCGACCTGCGCCGGGCCGTGCAGACGGCGGAGATCGCCTTCGCCGGCACCGGCATGCCGATCCGCCGGGACGTACGGCTGCGCGAGTGCGACTACGGGGACCTGAACGGCGCCCCCGTGGCACGCGTGGCGGCCGGCCGATCGCGGCACATCCACGAGCCGTGGCCCCGCGGGCAGAGCTACACGCAGGTCGTCGAGCAGACCCGGGACTTCCTCGCCCATCTCGCGGCCGCGATGCCCGGCGCGCGGGTGCTGGTGATCTCACACTCGGCCAACCGGTGGGCGTTGCAGCACCTCCTGGAAGGACGGGCGCTGGAGGACCTCGTGGACGCGCCGTTCGCCTGGCGGGAAGGGTGGACCTTCGAGCTGCCCGCGGGCTGGGGCGGGTGACCGGGGGATGGACGAGCGGCGGATGGTGAAGGTCTCCAAGTACCTGGCCAAGCACCTGCGGCACCAGCCGGAGCGGATCGGGATCGAGCTGGACGCGCACGGCTGGGTGGACGTGGACACGCTGCTCGCCGCCCTGGCCGCGAACCGCTTCCCGATCACCCGGGAGGAACTGGAGCTCGTCGTGGCGGGCAACGACAAGCAGCGGTTCGCGCTCGACGGCGGGCGGATCCGGGCCAGCCAGGGACACTCGGTGCCGGTGGACCTCGGCCTGCCGGCGGTGACGCCGCCGCCGATCCTCTACCACGGCACCGCCGGTGGATCGGTGGCCGCGATCCTGGCCGAAGGGCTGCGGCCGATGAACCGCCACCACGTGCACCTGTCACCGGACCGGGAGACCGCCACCAGGGTCGGGGCGCGCCGGGGCAGAGCGGTGGTCCTCGTGGTGGACGCGGCCGGCATGCACGCGGCCGGGCACGAGTTCCACGTCAGCGCCAACGGCGTGTGGCTGACCGGCCACGTCCCGCCGGGCTTCATCCGGCGGTGACCCCCGGCCCATGACCGGTGGGCGGACTTGGCCCGGGCGCAGGGTTGGGTTGGGACACGGCTGGATAGCACCTGAGTGTGCGACGCAGGAGGCTCCGCCGCGGGCCGCGGCCGGTGGGCGGCTCATGAGGATCGACGGCGCCCGCGTGCTGGTCACCGGCGCCTCCTCGGGCATCGGCGCGGCGACCGCGGACGCGCTGGCGGCGGCCGGCGCCCGGCTGCTGCTCGCCGGGCGGGACCGGGAGCGCCTGGAGGCCGTCGCCGCGCGGACCGGCGGGCGGGTGCTGGTCTTCGACATCGCCACCCAGGCCAAGGCGCTGGCCGAGCAGGCGGGCGCGGTCGACGTGCTGGTGAACAACGCGGGAGTCGGCTGGGCCGGGCCCTTCGCGTGGATGCCGCCCGCGACCGTCCGGCACCTGGTGGAGGTGAACCTCGCCGCGCCGATGGTGCTCACCCGGCTGCTGCTGCCCGCCATGATCGACGCGGGCCGGGGGCACATCGTGCTGGTGGCGTCCATCGCGGGCGCGGTCGGCGTCGGGCAGGAGACGGTGTACTCCGCGACCAAGGCCGGCCTGATCGGGTTCGCCGAGGGGCTGCGCTACGAGGTGCGCCGGATGCCCGGCATGGGGGTGTCCGTGCTGCTGCCCGGGGTGGTGGCCACGCCGTTCTTCGAGCGGCGCGGCGTGCCGTACACCCGGCGGCGGCCGGCGCCGATCCCGCCGGAGCGGGTCGCGCGGGCGGTGGTCGCGGCGATCCGGCACCGCCGCGCGGAGTCGTACGTGCCGGGGTGGCTGCGGCTGCCCGCCCGGCTGCGCGGCGCCGCGCCCGGCCCGTTCCGCGCGCTCGCGGGACGCTTCGGCCGCATGTGAGGCACGGCATGTGAGGCACGGCATGTGAGGCACGGCGCCCGGGGCACGGCGCCCGGGGCGTGGGGCCCGTGGTGCGGCGGCGGGCGGGGTCGGGTCAGGCGCTGCGCAGGGCGCGGATGGACTCCTTGAGGGAGCCCATCGTGGCCAGCACCGCCGTCGGCTCGTAGCCACAGTGGGCCATGCAGTTGGCGCAGCGCGGGTCGCGGCCACGGCCGTAGGCGGACCAGTCGGTGTCCTCGACCAGCTCCCGGTAGGTCTGCACGTACCCGTCCGACATCAGGTAGCAGGGCCGCTGCCAGCCGTGCAGCGAGTACGACGGGATGGCCCAGGCGGTGCACGGCAGCTCGACCCTCCCCTCCAGGAAGTCCAGGAAGAGCGGCGAGTGGTTGAACCGCCACCGGCGCCGGTTCCCCCCGGCGAACGCCTCCCTGAACAGCGCGCGGGTCTCCCGCACGCCGAGGAAGTTGTCCTGGTCCGGCGCCTTGTCGTAGGCGTAACCGGGGGAGATCATCATCTGGTCCACGGCCAGCTCGTCGTTGAGGTAGTCGAGCACCTCGACCACGGTACGCGGGCTGTCGTCGGAGAAGAACGTCGTGTTCGTGGTGACCCGGAAGCCGCGCCGGCGGCACTCGCGGACCGCGGCGACCGCCTCGTCGAAGACGCCCTCCTTGCACACCGAGGCGTCGTGACGCTCCCGCAGGCCGTCGATGTGCACCGTCCAGGCGAAGTACCGGGAGGGCTCGAACTGGTCGATCTTCTTCGGGATGAGCAGCGCGTTCGTGCACAGGAACACGTACTTGCGCATCTCGACGAGTCTGCGGACCAGTTCGCCGATCTGCGGGTGCATCAGCGGCTCGCCGCCGGCGATGGACACCATGGGGGCGCCGCACTCCTCGATGGCGGCCACCGCCTGCTCCACCGGCATCCGCCGGCGCAGCACGTCGGCCGGGTGCTGGATCTTGCCGCATCCCGCGCAGGCGAGGTTGCACGCGAACAGCGGCTCCAGCTCCACGAGGAGCGGGAACTTGGCGCGCCCGCGCAGTTTCTGGCCGAGGATGTATGCGCCGATGCGCATGCTCTGCCGGATCGGAATCGTCATGAAGGGAGCTCCTTCGGAAGCGAGAACCGCACGGTCTCCTCGGCGACCCGCCGCTCCTCGACGCGCACCTCGCCGAGGCCGCGCAGGGCCGTGACGACGTCGCCGACGAGGGCGGGCGGGGCCGAGGCGCCGGCGCTCAACCCGATCGTGCGGGCGCCGGCCAGCCAGTCGAGCGCGATGTCGCCGGGCTCGTCCACCAGGTGGGCCCGGGCATCGCGGGCGGCGACCTCCATCAGCCGCTGGGAGTTGGAGGAGTTGGCGGAGCCGAAGACGATGACCACGTCGGCCTCTTCGGCGATCGCCCGCACGGCCACCTGGCGGTTGGTGGTGGCGTAGCAGATGTCGTCCTGTCGCGGGCCGGTCGCGTCGGGGAAGCGGCGCCGGATGGCGGCGGCGATCTCCCGTGCCTCGTCCTGCGCGAGCGTCGTCTGCATCAGGTAGGACACCGGGCGGCCGGCGGGCAGCGTGGCCACGTCGCGCACGCTCTGCACGAGCACCGCCGATCCGGGGACCTCGCCGAGCGTGCCGTCCACCTCCTCGTGGCCGGCGTGCCCGATGAGGGCGATCATGCGCCCGGCGGCGGCGAACCTGCGCGCCTCCGCGTGCACCTTGGCGACCAGCGGGCAGGTCGCGTCGATCACGTTGAGACCGCGCCCGGCGGCCTCAGCGCGCACCTCCGGCGACACCCCGTGCGCGGAGAAGATCACCATGGCTCCGGTGGGCACCTCGGACAGCTCGTCGACGAACACCGCGCCCCGCCGCCGCAGGTCCTCCACCACGTGCCGGTTGTGCACGATCTGCTTGCGCACGTAGACGGGCGGCCCGTACCGGTCCAGCGCCAGCTCGACGATCTCGATGGCGCGCTCCACCCCGGCGCAGAACGACCGCGGCGCGGCGAGCAGGACCGTGCGCGGTCCGCAGGCCCGCGCCCACCGCGCCAGCACCGGCCCGAGCCGGCCGAGCGTACGGCGGGCCGCGTGCCCGTTGACCACGGTCGACGCGCTGAGCAGCGGGCTGCGGGGCGTGTCGACGATGACCCGCACGGCGGCGAGCGGCCGTCCCCCGGCGGCGCGGGCCAGCGGCCCGGTCTCCATGTCGACGGCGAGCACGCCCTCGGCCGCCAGCCGCCGGCGTTCGGCCCCGGTGACCAGGTGGCCGCAGGTGGCCAGCGGTCCCACCCGCACCGGCAGCCCGGCCCTGGCCAGCTCCCCGGCCAGCAGCGGCGCCGACGGGCACGGGTAGACCCGGCCGCCGAACCTGACCTCGCTGGCCACGAACACGTCCCCGGGCAGCAGGCTCCGGTCGGCGGCGCCGCCGAAGCCGACCACGGCCACCGCCCCGCGCCCGCCGAGCAGGCCCGCGGCCCGGCCCGCGCGCCGGGGGCCGATCCCGGTCGAGACCACCTTGGCGCCGCCGGCCGGCGGCAGCCCGCGGCGCACGGCGCGGGCCTCGACGCCGAGCGCGGCGCAGATCAGCAGGCCGGTCACGGGGAGTCCCCGTCCAGGTAGCGTCCCAGGGCGCTGATCGGGAAGACCAGCCGGTAGAGGTGGTAGTTGATGTAGAAGTCGCCGGGGAAGCCGGTCCCGGTGAACTGCGGCTCGTCCCAGGTGCCGTCGGGCCGCTGCCGCTCGACCAGCCAGCGCACGCCGTCCGTCACCGCAGGGGAGTCCTCGCCTGCGGCGAGCAGGGCCAGCAGCGCCCAGGCGGTCTGCGAGGCGGTGGACGCGCCGCGGCCGATCCACGCCGGGTCCCGGTAGGAGCGCAGGTCCTCGCCCCAGCCGCCGTCGTCGTTCTGGTGCCGTTCCAGCCAGGCCACGGCCCGCCGTACGGAGGAGTGGCCGGTGCGGACTCCGGCGGCGACGAGGGCGGGCACCACGGCGCCGGTGCCGTAGACGTGGTTGGCGCCCCAGCGGCCGAACCACGAGCCGTCCGCCTCCTGCGCGCGCAGCAGCCAGACGACGGCCCGCCGCAGGACCGCCGAGTCCGGCACCTCCGCGGCCAGCGCCTCCACGACGTGCGCGGTGACGTCGGCGGACGGCGGGTCGATCACCGCGCCGAAGTCGCAGAAGGGCAGCTTCGTGCACAGCGTCCTGGTGTTGTCGGCGTCGAACGCGGCGAACCCGCCGTCGCGGGACGCCATGCCGGACATCCAGCGCAGCCCCCGGTCGATCGCCGGGCGGGCGTCCGGATGGCGCACCCGGCGCAGGGCGAGGATCACCTCGGCGGTGTCGTCGACGTCCGGATAGACGTCGTTGTCGAACTCGAACGCCCACCCGCCCGGCGGCAGCCCCGGACGGCGCACCGCCCAGTCGCCGGGACCCCTGACCTCCTCGGCGAGGAGCCAGCCGGCCGCCTCGGCGAGCACCGGGTCGCCGGCGGGCAGGCCCGCGTCGAGGAGGGCGTTCATCGCCAGCGCGGTGTCCCACACCGGCGACTGGCACGCCTCCAGCCGGCGCCCCCTGCCGTCGCGGATGGTGAACCGGTCGAGCCCGTCGATCGCCTTGCGCATCACGGGATGGCCGAGGTGGTAGCCGGACAGGTGCAGCGCGATCACGGAGTACACCCACGGCGGCTGGATGCCGCCCCACGACCCGTCGGCCTCCTGCCGGGCGACGATCCAGTCGGCGACCCGCCGCACCGCCGACCGCCGCAGCGCCTGCACCGGGCGCCGCTCGTAGCGGTGCAGCACCCGGTCCAGCGCCTGGAACACGCCGTCCCAGCCGCCGCGCGGGCCGGGCCGCGGCGGGCGGCCGGTGCGCAGCTCGGGCAGGTCGAAGGGCAGCGGGCGGACCGGCCGGTACGCGGTGACGATGGTCAGCGGCGCGATCGTCTGCCTGGCCCAGCACGCCCAGTCGTACAGGTTGAACGGGAACCACGACGGCAGGAACACCATCTCCGGCGGCAGCACCGGCAGGTCCTCCCACGGCCACTGGCCGAACAGCGCCAGCCAGATCCGGGTGAACACCCGGGTCGCCTCGATGCCGCCGGACTCGCGGACGAACCGCGCCGCGGCCAGCATGTGCGGCGCGTCCGCCGGGTCGCCGGCGAGCCGCAGCGCCGTGTACGCCTCCACGGTGGTGGACAGGTCGGCGGGACCGCCGTGGAAGTTGGCCCACGTCCCGTCATGGCGCTGCTCGGACCGGATCCACCGGGCGGCGTCCGCCGCGTCCCGCTCGGTCAGGATGCCGAGGAAGTGCCGCAGCAGCAGGTCCTCGGCGTCCATCGTCACGTTGGTCTGCAACTCGCCCTTCCACCAGCCCTGCGGCGAACGCAGGCCGATCAGGTGGTCGCAGGCCGCGCGCAGCGCCTCCGCCGCGCGGGAACGCTCATCGGACGCGGGCGCGGCGTCCGTCGCACGGTCGGCCAGGGCGTCCGACGTCATAGTCCGGCCTCCTGGCGTCGCATGTACTGCCTGACCAGCCGGGCCGCGTGAAGTCCGCTGCGCACCGCGCCCTCCATGGTGTCGGGCCAGCCCGTGTCGGTCCACGCGCCGGCGAGATACAGGCCCGGCCACCGGGTGGCGGGGCGGGGACGCAGCACGCCGCTGCCCGGCCCCTGCCGGAACGTGGCACGCCGTTCCCTGGTGACGAAGAAGTCGGTCAGCCTGGCCTGGCGCGCGGCGGGGAACACCGCCTGGAGCGCGGGCACGAACGTGGCGCGGATGTCCGTGGTCGGCAGGTCGATCCAGGTGTCCGCGCCGGACACCGACACCGCCAGGTACTGCCCCCTGGACAGCCCGGCGACCCGCGTCTTGTCGAAGATCCACTGCACCGGCGAGCCGACCACGGCGGCGAACGGCAGCCCGGTGACCGGCCGGTCGTAGATCGCGTGCACGTTGACGATCGGGCTCGCGTCCAGGGCGGCCCACCGGTCCCGGCCCGGCGCCGCCTCCTCGGGGACCAGCCTGGCGGCCTGCTCGTGCCGGGTCGCCACCACGACCGCGGACGCCTCCACCCGGGCGCCGTCCACGATCAGCGTGGGCCCCGCCTCGATCGCCGAGACCTTGGCCGACAGGCGCACGGTCCCACCGGCCCGGGTGATCGCGGCCTGCGCGGCGGCGTGGTGCAGCTCGCCCAGCGGCACCGCCGGGACGCCGATGTCCGCGGCGTCGGCTCGGCCGAGCAGGGCGGTCTTGAACACCTTCACCGCGAGGCCGAGAGCCGCATCCTCGATCCCGGTGTTCAGCGCCGCCATCGCGAACAGCTCCCACAGGGCGTGCCGCGCGGGCCCGCGCTGCCCGTGGTCGGCCAGCCAGCTGCCGAAGGTCACCGTGTCCAGCACCGGATCGGCCGGGTCGAGCAGGCTCAGCGCGATCGAGCCGTGCACCGCCCGCACCCGTTCGGCCGGCCGCAGCAGGGAGTAGCCGGCCAGCGCCGGCAGCAGGTGCAGCGGACCGGGCAGCGTGGTACGGCGCAGCCGTCCCGACCGGCCCACCGCGGTGAGCACCCGCACGTCGAACCGGCGTTGCAGGTCCACCAGCCCGGTGCCGCCGATCCGCGCCAGCAGTCCCTGGTAGGCGGTGCAGCAGCGGAGGAACACGTGCTGCCCGTTGTCCACCGTCATCCCGTTGCGCCGGTAGGAGCACGCCGCCCCGCCGAGCCGGGGGCGGGCCTCGTACAGCGTGACCCGGCAGCCGGCCTCGGCCAGGGCGAGCGCGGCGGCGATCCCGGCCAGCCCGCCGCCCACGACGGCGACCGGCCCGCCGGTCACCGGCTCACCCCGGCGAGCGCGCCGGCGGCCACCAGCGCCTTCTCCCAGCCCGGCAGCGACGACCGGGCGGCCAGGGCCTCGGCGGGCCTGGCGGCGATGCGGTGCAGCAGGCGCCGGTAGATGCCGGCCATGGCCGCGGTGCAGGCGGCGCTGCGCCGGTCGAGGTGCGGCAGCAGCCGGATGCCGTCGGCGTACCAGGCGTCGGCGCGTTCGGCCTGGAAGCGGATGAGGCGGCCGAGCCGGTCCGGCGGGTCGGTGAACCTGCCGTCGCCGTCGATCCGCAGCGTGCAGCCGAACCTGTCCAGGTCCTCGGCCGGCAGGTAGACCCGCCCGGACGTGCGGTCCTCCCGCACGTCACGCAGGATGTTCGTCAGTTGCAGGGCCACGCCGAGGGAGTCGGCCAGCGGTTCGGCCGTCTTGGGATCCTCGCTGCCGAAGACGCCGAGGGACAGCCGGCCGATGGACCCGGCGACACAGCGGCAGTAGGTCAGCAACTGGTCGTAGCGTTCGTAGTCGGCGCCGCGAACGTCCGCCGTGCAGCCCTCGATCAGCTCGTTGAAGGCGGCCAGCGGGATCGGGTAACGGCCGGCCGCGTCCGCCAGCGCGATCAGGACGGGGTCGCCGGGCTCCTCGTGCGGCGCCTGCAACGCGGCGCGCATCCTGCCCAGGTCGATCAGCCGCTCGGCGGCCGGTCCGTGGCCGTCGCCGATGTCGTCGACCCGGCGGGCGAAGGCGTAGACGGCGCTGAGGGCACGGCGTTTGGGCGGTGGCAGGAGCCGGATGCCGTAGGAGAAGTTCCGCGCGCGGGAGCGGACGACCCGCTCGCACACCCGGTACGCGTCGGACACCGTCACCTGGTCACTCCTTCGTCATGAGAATGCGCGCCCAGGCGGTGAGCAGCCTGGCGCGGCGCGGTCGCACCGCCTGGCCCAGGACGTCGTGCCGCGCGTGCTTCAGCGCGGTCACGGTGGCGTGCCCGCCGGCGACGTAACCGGCCACCGCGAGACGGGCGAAACCGGCCAGTGAAGCGATCAGCCCGGACCCCTCGGCGAGCATCCGCTCGGCCCGCGAGACCTGGAACGCCAGCACGTCGCGCAGTTGCGGCGACGTCACGGGGGCCGCGAGGTGGTCCTCCGGGCAGCCGAACCGCCGCAGATCCTCGCCGGGCAGGTAGATCCGGCCGCGCCCGAGGTCCTCGCCGACGTCCTGGCAGTGCTCGATGATCTGCAACGCGGAGCACACCCGGTCCGACGACGCGAGCCGGGACTCGGTGACCGCGCCGAACACGTGCAGCACAAGACGGCCCACCGGGTTCGCCGACAGCGCGCAGTAGCCGAGCAGGTCGTCGAACGTCTCGTAACGCGTCACCGTCTGGTCGCGCCGGTTGGCCTCGACGAGGAGATGGAAGGGCTCGGCCGGGATCGCGTGCTCCCGGATGGTGCGGGTCAGCCCCTCGACCGCCCACGAGCGGGGACTGCGCCCGGCGTACAGGCGGACCAGGTCGGTGTCGACCGCCTCCAGCAGCGCCAGGCGCTCGCGCGGCGGGGTGTCGTCGCCTATGTCGTCAACCGAGCGCGCGAAACCGTAGATGGCGAGAAGGTCTCTGCGATAACGCCGTGGCAGCAGCCGCGAGGCGACCGGGAAATTCTCCCGGCCGGCCTTCGACATTGTATTCCGCAGGCAGTCCTGCTGCGACGACACGGCTGGTGAATTTCCGCTGGGTACGCCCGTAAACAGGGACGTTGCTTTTCTTGGTCTCCATTTCCACCTTGTTGGCGCCGGGTTTAACCTTTCACTGGAACGCCCTTGTGGGGTGGGTAAAAACAAATCGCCGTTTCAAACGCGGGGCGGGCGGAAACGCCGGAGGTGTGGCGCTTGCGGGGCGTCTTTCCGGCCGGTCCCGCGGGCCGCCCGTGCCACGTCGTGCTCGCGCAGCGGTCCCACGTCCAGACCGGCCCGCCGGCAGCGGTCCACCAGGACGGGCAACGCGCCGAGCGCCGAGCGCCAGGAACCCGGAGCGGAGGTGTGGTCGGAGTCATGGAGCAGGATGGTCGCGCCGCCGCGCAGACCGGGCGTCACGGCGGCCAGCACGGAGCCCGGGGTCGCCGTGGCCGCCCAGTCCCGGCCCCACACCGTCCACAGCACCGGCCGCAGCCGGTGCGCGCGGGCGGCGAGCAGCGCCTCCCAGCTCAGCACGCCGTAGGGCGGCCGGTACCACCGCGGGCGCACGCCGGTGACCTCGGTGACCAGGCGGGCCGCCCGGCGGACCTCGCCCGCCACCTGCCCGGGGCGGGCCAGCAGGGCGTTGCCGTGCCCCCAGCCGTGCACCGCCATCTCGTGCCCCTCGGCGACGATGCGCGCGCCGAGCGCCCGGTGGCGGTCCAGCATCTCGCCGAGGACGAAGAAGGTGGCCCGGCAGCCGAGCCGGTCCAGCTCGTCGAGGAAGCGCGGCGTGGACGCCGGGTCGGGGCCGTCGTCGAAGGTGATCGCCACGTGGCCCGGCCGCCCGGTCCCGGCCAGTGCGGGCAGCCACCGGCGTACCGAAGGCAGCCAGGTCGCCGCCGGGCCCGCGTACCCGAGGGCCAGGCCGAGCGGGAGTGCGAGGCGCCTCATCCCGTCACCGCCCGGACGGCACGGCCGTGACGGCGGGGGAGAGCGGCCGGCGGCGCGTGCTGGTGATCAGCGCGGCCATGGGGGCCGGGCACGACGGGGTGGCCGCGGAGCTGGCGCGGCGGCTGGCCGCGGAGGGGGCCGACGTCGAGATCATCGATGTCCTCCGGTTGTTCCCGCTGCGGCTCGGATCGGTGCTGCGCAGCGGGTACCACGGGATGATCCGGTGCGCCCCCTGGCTCTACGAGCTCATCTACCAGGTATTCTTCATCGCCAAACGGGCGCCCGGCACGTCGCCGTTCACCGCCCTGGCCATGGCCGGGCTGCGCGAACTGGCCGCCTCCCGCCCGCCGGACGAGGTGGTCTCGACCTTCCACGTGGCCGCGCAGGTCGCCGGTGAACTGCGGGCGCGCGGCGGGCTGCCGTGTCCCAGCACGGTGCTGGTGACCGACTTCGCCGTGCACCGGCTGTGGCTGCACCCGGGCAACGACCGCTACCTGTGCCCGAACCCGGCCGTCATCGGCGACATCGCCGCGGCGACCGGCCGTCCCGCCCTCCACTGCGCCCCGGTGGTCCGCCCGGAGTTCGCGCGGCGGGCGGCCGACGCCGACGCCGCCGAGGTCCGGCGCCGGATCGGGGCGGCGGGCGGGGAGCGGCTGGTGCTGGTGACGGGCGGGGCGTGGGGCGTCGGGCGGGTGGTGGGGACGGCGCGCGCGCTGGCGCGGTCGGGTCGCTACACGCCGGTCGTGCTGTGCGGGGGCAACGAGCGCCTGCGCCGCCGGCTGCGCGGGGCCGGGTACGGGATCGCGCTCGGCTGGCGGGACGACGTGCCCGAGCTGATGGCGGCGGCGTACGCGCTGGTGGACAACGGGGCCGGGCTGGCCTGCGAGGAGGCGTTCGCCGCGGGGCTGCCGGTCGTCGTGCACCGGCCGATCGCCGGGCACGGCCGCGACGGCGCCGGGGCGATGGCCCGGCTCGGCGTGGCCGCGCACACCCGCGACGACGCCGCGCTGCTCCGGGTGCTCGACACGCTCGGATCGGGGGGCGCGGACGGGCGGCGGGACGGCACGGCGGCCGTGGCGGCGGCGCTGTTCACCGGGTCGCCGGCCCAGGCAGGTCTCGTTTCCGCGCCGCCGCGGCCTCCTGAGCCCGAATCGGCGGCGACTGGGCGAGCACGATGATGCCCCAGCCGACGATCGCGGCCCCGGCCACCTCCATCACGATCCACGGCCCGCTGCGCACGGGTTCGCCGAACATCAGAGTCCCGTACAGGATCCCGGCCACCGGGTCGCTGATCGTCAGCGCGGGCTGCGCGGCCACCAGGGTGCCGCTGTGCAGCGCGTTCTGCAGCAGGAAGACGCTGTACAGCCCGGCGGCCACCATCGCGTAGGGCTGCCAGGAGAAGGGGAGCATGCCGGGATCGCCGCGCAGGATGCCCACGGTCTCCTTGATCAGCGTGGCGGTGAAGGCGAATCCGAGCCCGCCCGCCGTCCCGAGGATGGCGGCGCGGGCCGGGCCCGGGCCGACGAACAGCCGGGCCACCACCTCCAGGGCGAGGATGGTCCCGGAGGTGACGGTGAGCGCGAGCAGCCACGATCCGGCGCCGGGCAGCCGGTGTCCCGCCTGCGGAGAGGCGGCGACGAGGAACATCGCCAGGCCGACGGTCAGCGCGCCGACCGCCAGCCAGGACCGTCTGTCCAGGACGATGCCGAACGCCCAGGACAGCAGGACCATCGTGATGGGCAGCTCGACCGTCATGATCGGCTGGACCAGGGCGAGGCCGCCGACGCCGAGCGCGCCCGCCTGGAAGACGAAGCCGAGGATCAGCGCCCCGATGCCGTAGAGCCAGACGGGGTTCCTGATCAGGGCCCAGACCAGGGAGAGGTGGAACTCCAGCTCGTCGGGCACCGCGCGCGCGGCGTGCCGCTGGAGCACCGACGCGCCGGCGTTGGAGGTTGCCGCGAGCAACGCCAGAGCCACCGCCATGATCACTGCAGCCCCGCATGAACGAGAGGTCGTTTGCCGACGACGGCCACCGTGGCCGTGTCCCCCGGTCGGGCACCCCCGCACGCGCGGACCCCCACCCCGGCACGCGGGCCGTAGGGGCCTCGCGCCGCAGGTCACCGGCTGCGGCCGGTGCCGGGTCCACTGTATCCCGGCTTGTCGGAGACGGCCGGGACTGCCCCTTCCTGCGGTGTGGCGACCCGGGGAGCATCGTCAACCGTGAGTTGACGCAGGTCCTATCGTCAACCTATGGTTGACGCATGGACATCCTTCCCGCACGGCTCGACGACCTGATCGACTACGTCAAGACCCGGCATCCCGGCGGCGGCGCGCTGGAGCACCTGTCGGACGCCGTCCTCGCCGGCGAGCAGCTCGGCGAGCTGGCCGACCATCTCATCGGCCACTTCGTGGACCAGGCGCGCAGGGCGGGCGCCTCGTGGACCGAGATCGGCCAGAGCATGGGGGTGAGCAAGCAGGCGGCCCAGAAGCGGTTCGTGACCAACCGGCCGGACGAGCGGGAGCTCTTCCACGGCGGCGTGTGGGCCCGTTTCACCGACCAGGCCCGGCACGTGGTGGTGCAGGCCCAGGGCGAGGCGCGCGGAGCCCGGCACGACCACATCGGCACCGAGCACGTGCTGCTCGGGCTGCTGTGCGAGCCGGACGCGCCGGCGGTCAGGGCGATCCGGGCGCTGGGCGTCACCCCCGACATGCTGCGCGGCGCGGTCGCCGCCGTCCTCGGCCCGCCCGCCGAGGAGGTCGGCGACCACATCGCCTTCACCTCCGGCGCCCGGAAGGTGCTGGAGCTCACCATCCGGGAGTCGCTGCGGATGGGCGACGAGCACATCGGGACCGAGCACATCCTGCTGGGCGTCCTCGGCGAGGAGGAGGGGACGGGCGCCCGGATCCTCGCCGGGCTGGGCGTCACCAGGGAGCGGGTCGTGGCGTGGCTGGCCGCCGAGTGACGTATCTCACAGTGTTCCGAGTGTTCCCGGCTACGAATTCGGGTGAATGGGTATTGAGAGGGATAAATCACTCAGGGGGATGAAATGATCCGAATGCTCCACAAGATGGGCGTACGCTCCGGAGTCATGTACACCGCCGGGATCGCCTCCATCGGCCTGTCGGTCGCGTCCTGGCTGATGTCGGCCAAGGCGGAGAACGCCGGGGTCGACAGGGCCGACCGGTGGGGGATCTTCATCGGCGAATGGGCGCCGACGTTCTTCGCCATGGGGGTGGCGTTGCGCATGGAGGAGACCCACCGGGAAGCAGAGCAGGAGCCCGACATGTACGCCGATCAGGGAGCACAGCGGATGCCGTCGAGGGCGGGGGTCTGACGCCGCCCGAGACCGGTCACGCGGGCCGCGCCGCAAGGGGAGGGCGCGGCCCGCACCCCTGTCCGCGTCCTGTCCGCGTCCTGTCCGCGTCCTGTCCATGCCTGCGGCCCGTGCGTTCCGCCGCAGGTGAAGGGCGGTCCCCGCGGGGCAGCGGGTGTCCAGGGGGACGGAACGGAAGACGGGACGGTTCGTGATCGATCTTCCCGGCTGGGCGTGGCCCGCGACCATCGGCCTGGTCGCCGTACTGCTGACCGTGGACTTCCTGGTCGCGGCGCGGCGCCCGCACGCCGTGGGCATGCCGGAGGCCACCGCCTGGTCGGTGTTCTACATCGCGGTGGCGCTGCTCTTCGGCGTGGCGCTGTGGCGGATCGCCGGCCCGGCCGCCGGCACGGAGTACTACGCCGGCTGGGTCGTGGAGAAGAGCCTGTCCGTCGACAACCTCTTCGTCTTCGTCATCATCATGGCGCGGTTCTCGGTGCCCGCGGAGTACCAGCAGAAGATCCTGCTCTTCGGCATCGTCGCCGCCCTCGGCCTGCGGACCGTCTTCATCGTGCTCGGCGCGGCGGCCGTCAGCGCCTTCTCCTGGACCTTCCTGCTCTTCGGCCTGCTGCTCATCTACACCGCCGTCCAGCTCGTACGGCACCGCGACGAGGACCCCGACATCGAGGACAACGCCCTGCTCAACCTGGCCCGCCGGGTGCTGCCCGCGACCGGCGACTTCCACGGCGGGCGGCTCACGGCCAAGGAGGAGGGCAGGCGGGTGGTCACGCCGCTGGCCTTCGTCTTCGTCGCCATCGGCAGCACCGACATGCTCTTCGCGCTGGACTCGATCCCGGCGGTGTTCGGCATCACCCGGGAGCCGTTCATCGTGTTCGCCGCCAACGCCTTCGCGCTGCTCGGCCTGCGGGCGCTCTACTTCCTCATCCACGGCCTGCTGCTCAGGCTGGTCTACCTCTCGCTCGGGCTGGCGCTGATCCTCGCCTTCATCGGGGTCAAGCTCATCCTCACCTTCCTGCACGAGGACGTCTCGGCGGCGATCCCGCACGTGCCGACCGTGCTGTCCCTGGGCGTCATCCTGGTCGTGCTGACCGTGACCACGGTCGCCAGCCTGGTGCGCACCCACCGGCACCCGGAGGAGCGCGCGCACGCGGCCGTGGTGTGGTCCGCCGACCGGAACGGCGCGGATCGGCGTTCCGCGGCGGCGCGCGACGAAGCGGACGGCTGAAACTTTCAGGCCCGTCCACCCTTCCCGTCCGGGCGTTTCACGAGGTGCCGGCGACATCCCGGTACGGCGTGGCCGCCCGCGACGGGCAACACGCTGTACATCCTCCTGAAACAAACCGACTCTGGGAGCGCTCCCACCGGCTGAGGGCCGGGGCGGGCGCTTCAAGGCCACCCTCCCCACGGGCGGCGCGACCCCGGATCGCGCCTCCCGCACAGGGCGGCACAACCCTCGGTTTCTATAGGGAGAAGAACAGGGATGAAACCCCACAAGAGCTTCTGGCGCAGGGGGCTGACGGGAGCAGTGGCCGCACTGCTCGCCGTGGTCGGCCTCGTGGCCGGCCCGACCCCGGCCAGCGCCGCTGTCGCTTGCGAGGTCACCTACGCCAAGGCGTGGGAGGGCGGCAACGGGTTCGGCGGGAACATCACGATCCGCAACCTCGGCGACCCGCTCACCACCTGGTCGCTCACTTACGCCTTCCCCGGCGGCCAGCAGGTCTCCCAGGGCTGGAACGCCACGTGGTCCCAGTCGGGCGCGAACGTCACCGCGGCCAACCTCCCGTGGAACGGCGCCCAGGCCACCGGCGCCCAGTGGAGCATCGGCTTCAACGGCACCTTCACCGGCACCAACGCCAACCCGACCAGCTTCTCGATCAACGGCACCGCCTGCACCGGGCAGCCCCCCGGCCCCACGCAGTCCCTGGTCGTCACGCCCACCTCGATCAGCGTCCCCGAGGGCGGCTCCGCCACCTACGCCGTACGGCTGGCCGCCCAGCCGGCCGGGAACGTGACGGTGTCGTCGGCCGCGGCGAGTGGTGGTGACGCGAATCTGACGGTGACCGGTGGTGCGAGTCTGACGTTCACGCCGGCGAACTGGAACACGGCGCAGAATGTGACGGTGTCGGCGGCGCAGGACGCGGACAGCGCGAACGGGACGCGGACGATCAACGTGTCCTCGTCGGGTCTGACCTCGGTCGCGGTGGCCGCCACCGAGGCCGACGACGACGGCTCGACCGGCACGCAGGCCCTCGTCGTCTCCCCGACCAGCCTGAGCGTGCCCGAGGGCTCGACGGCCACCTTCGGCGTGCGGCTGGCCATCCAGCCGGCCGGGAACGTGACGGTGTCGTCGGCCGCGGCGAGTGGTGGTGACGCGAATCTGACGGTGACCGGTGGTGCGAGTCTGACGTTCACCTCGGCGAACTGGAACACGGCGCAGAATGTGACGGTGTCGGCGGCGCAGGACGCGGACAGCGCGAACGGGACGCGGACGATCAACGTGTCCTCGTCGGGTCTGACCTCGGTCGCGGTGGCCGCCACCGAGGCCGACGACGACGGCGGCAACGGCTCCGGGCACGTGAACAACCCCTACGCCGGGGCCGCGGGCTACGTGAACCCGGACTGGTCGGCCAAGGCCGCCGCCGAGCCCGGCGGCGACGCGGTCGCGGACCTGTCCACCGCCGTCTGGATGGACCGGATCGCCGCCATCGAGGGCCCCGGCTCGGCGATGGGCCTGCGCGACCACCTGGACGAGGCGGTCGAGCAGGACGCGGCCAACGGCGCCACCCCGCTGACCATCCAGGTCGTCATCTACAACCTGCCCAACCGCGACTGCTCGGCCCTGGCCTCCAACGGCGAGCTGCTCATCGCGCAGAACGGTCTCAACCGCTACAAGACCGAGTACGTCGACGTGATCGCCGCGATCCTGGACGACCCGCAGTACGCGAACCTGCGCATCGTGACCATCATCGAGATCGACTCGCTGCCCAACCTCGTCACCAACCTCAACGTGCCGAAGTGCCAGGAGGCGCAGCAGACCGGCGCCTACGTCCAGGGCGTCCAGCACGCGCTGAACAAGCTGCACGCGATCCCGAACGTCTACACCTACGTCGACGCCGCGCACCACGGCTGGCTGGGCTGGGACACCAACTTCGGCCCGGCGGCCAACCTGTTCGCCAGCACGGCCGACGGCACCACGGCGGGCAAGGCCAGCGTGGACGGCTTCATCACGAACACGGCCAACTACTCGGCGCTCACCGAGCCGCACTTCACCGTCAACACCAACGTCAACGGCACCTCGGTGCGCCAGGCGCGCTGGATCGACTGGAACTTCTACGTCGACGAGCTGAGCTACGCCCAGGCGATGCGCACCCGGCTCATCCAGGCGGGCTTCCCCGACAGCATCGGCATGCTGATCGACACCTCCCGCAACGGGTGGGGCGGCTCGGCGCGGCCGTCCGGTCCCAGCACCTCGACCGACGTGAACACCTTCGTCAACCAGTCCAGGATCGACCGCCGGATCCACGCCGGCAACTGGTGCAACCAGAGCGGCGCGGGTCTCGGCGAGCGGCCCAGGGCCAACCCGGCCACCGGCATCGACGCCTACGTCTGGGTCAAGCCGCCGGGCGAGTCCGACGGTTCCAGCCAGTTCATCGAGAACGACGAGGGCAAGGGCTTCGACCGGATGTGCGACCCGACCTACACCGGTAACGAGCGCAACGGCAACAACCCCTCCGGCGCGCTGCCGAACGCCCCGATCTCCGGCCAGTGGTTCTCCGCGCAGTTCCGTGAGCTGCTGCAGAACGCCTACCCGCCCCTCGACTGATCCACCACCGCCCCTCAACCTGATCCACCGACCCGGAACGGGCCCCGCCGAACCACCGCGGGGCCCGTTCCCGGTACGTCGGGCCGTCGCCCGAGCGGTTGACCGCCGCTTCGGCCGCGGTCTGGGGTGGCGGCGGGGGGACCGGCGGGCGGGAGCGTCGTCGAGTGGGCGGCCGGAGCGGGCGACCTGCGGCGCGGCGCGCAGGGGATTTCCACGGCGGGTCTGGCGGATGCGCATCGCCCTCACGCGGTGACACCGCGGACTGGCAGCGGAGAAGGGAGGGCGTTAGGATGCCTTCTTATCACAAAAACATCTAAGACCTCTCCTAACTCTATTGTCTCATGGGGGAACCCAAGTGTCAAACCCCGAGGGGATCGCCGAGGAACGCGAGTACGTCAGCGCCCTGTACGCCAGGCTGGACGAGCTGACGGAGGAGGTGGCGGGCCGGCTGGCCGCGGTCCTCGCCGACCCGGAGGGCACGGACCAGGCGCGGGCCGAGCGGGAGGCCGCCGCGGCCCGTCACACCGGGCGGCTCGCCGCGCTGCGGGCCGCCGAGAACGGGCTCTGCTTCGGCCGCCTCGACCTGCGCGACGGCGAACACCGGCACATCGGCAGGGTCGGCCTGCACGACGAGGAGTACGAGCCGCTGCTCGTCGACTGGCGGGCCCCCGCCGCCCGTCCCTTCTACCTGGCCACCGCCGCCGCCCCGGACGGCGTGCGGCGGCGCAGGCACATCAGGACGCGGAACAGGACCGTGGTCGCGATCGGCGACGAGATCCTCGACGGGGCCGCCGGGCAGGGGGAGGGGCTCGGCGGGGAGGCCGCGCTGCTGGCCGCGTTGGACGCCGGCCGTACCGGGCGGATGGGGGACATCGTCGAGACCATCCAGGCCGAACAGGACCGGATCATCCGCAGCGAGCACCGCGGCGTGCTCGTGGTGGAGGGCGGTCCCGGCACCGGCAAGACCGTCGTGGCCCTGCACCGGGCCGCCTTCCTGCTCTATACGTACCGGGACGTCCTCGCCCGGCGCGGCGTGCTGATCGTCGGGCCGAACGCCGCCTTCCTGCGTTACATCGGGCAGGTGCTGCCCTCGCTGGGCGAGACCGGCGTGCTGCTCGCCACCGTGGGCGAGCTGTATCCCGGTGTCACCGCCCGCCGCGAGGAGGCGCCCGAGGTCGTCGAGATCAAGGGCAGGGCGGTCATGGCGGAGGTGCTGGCCGCCGCCGTACGGGACCGGCAGCACGTGCCCGCCGACGGGCTGGAGGTGGTCGCGGGCGACATGACCCTGCGGCTGGACCGGGCCGACTGCCTGCGGGCGAGGGATACGGCCAGGCGGTCCATGCTGCCCGGCGACGAGGGCCGCACCCACAACCAGGCCGCGCCGATCGCGGCCGGCGAGATCGTGGCCGTCCTCGCCCGCCAGGTCGCCGACCGGCTCGGCGCCGGCCTGCTCACCGAGGCAGACCTCGACCTCATCCGTGACGACCTGCGCGCGGACGCGGGGGTGCGGCGGGCGTTCGAGGAGCTGTGGCCGGTGCTCACGCCGGAGCGGCTGCTCGGGGACCTCTTCGCCGCGCCGGAGCGGCTCGCCTCGGCCGCGCCCGGCCTCACCCCGGCCGAGCGCGGCCTGCTGCGCCGCGAGCCCGGCGGAGGGTGGAGCCCCGCGGACGTGCCGCTGCTGGACGAGGCCGCCGAACTGCTCGGCGAGGACACCACGGCCGCCGAGGAGACGGACCGGCTCCGGCGGCTGCGGCGGATCGCGTACGCCAGGGGGGTGCTGGACATCTCCCGCGGCTCCCGGTCCACCGACCTGGAGGACGGGCAGCCCGCCGAGGTCCTCACCGCCGCCGACCTGGTGGACGCGGAGCGGCTGGCCGAGCGGCACGAGGAGGCGGACACCAGGACCGCGGCCGAACGGGCGGCGGCCGACCGCACCTGGAGCTTCGGCCACGTGATCGTGGACGAGGCGCAGGAGCTGTCCCCGATGGCCTGGCGGGTGCTGATGCGGCGATGCCCCGGCCGGTGGATGACGCTGGTCGGCGACGTGGCCCAGACCGGCGACCCGGCGGGCGCGTCGTCCTGGCACGAGGTCCTCGGCCCGCACCTGGGCGACCGGTGGCGGCTCGCCCGGCTGAACGTCAACTACCGCGTCCCGGCCGAGATCGCCGCCGTCGCCGCCGGCGTCCTCGCCGCCCTCGACCCGGCCCTCACCCCGCCCCGCCCGGTCCGCGCCACCGGCACCGTCCCCTGGCGCACCCGCGTCTCCCCGGGTTCACCGGGGTGGTCAGCAGGGGCACCGGGTTCGCTGGATGATCCGGGTGCTTCGGGTGCTTCGGGTGCTTCGGGTGCTTCGGGTGCTTCGGGTGCTTCGGGTGCTTCGGGTGCGCAGGGTGCCCCGGGTTCGGAGGGTTCGGCGGGTTCGGTGGCTGAGGTGGTCGCTTGTGAGGCGGCCGGGCTCGGGGAGGGTCGGCTGGCGGTGATCGTGCCCGCGGGACGGCTGGCCGGGCTGGCGGCGGAGATCGTCGCCACGCTGCCGGACGCCTCGGCCGGCGACCACGCCGACCTGGAACGCCCGGTCGTGGTGCTCGACGTCCGCCGTGCCAAGGGCCTGGAGTTCGACGTGGTGATCGTCGTGGACCCCGCCGGGATCGTGGCCGGATCCCCCCGCGGCCTCAACGACCTCTACGTGGCCCTCACCCGCCCGACCCGCCGCCTCGGCATCCTCCACCCCGGCTCCCCACCGGCCTTCTTCTCCGCCCTCCCGGTCCGGGGAGAGGGAGGGGGCGGCGGTCTCCGCTCTCCCGTCCGGGGCGTGGGAGGAGGAGAGGACGACGGTGTCCGCTCTCCTGTCCGGGGAGGGGGAGGGGGCGGCGGGTCAGGAGAAGAGGCGGGCTAGTTCCACCCGGGAGCGGATGTCCAGCCGGGCGAAGACGTTGCGCAGGTGGTGCTCGACGGTGCGCGGGCTGAGGAAGAGCTGGGCGGCGACCTCGCGGTTGGTGGCGCCGCCGGCGACCATCCGGGCGATCTGGAGCTGCTGGGCGGTCAGCTCCCTGACCGGTCGCCGGGCGCGCGGCCGTACGGCCTCGCCGGAGGCGCGCAGTTCGCCGCGCGCCTGCTCGGCCCACAGCCGGGCGTCGAGCCGCTCGAAGGTGGTCAGCGCGCCGTGCAGGTGCTCGCGGGCGGCGCCGGGACGGCGGCTCCTGCGCAGGGCGCCGCCGAAGAGCAGTTGCGTCCTGGCCAGTTCGAACTCGCACGACCCCTTGCGATGCAGCTCGATCGCGTCCCTGAAGTGTGACTCGGCCTCGCGGGCGGGGGCCAGCAGGGCCCGGCAGCGGGCCGCGAGGGCGTGCCGGTCCGGGCTGCGCGTGCTGCTCACCCAGCGGTCGAGCACCCGCAGCTCCGCCTCGGCCCGGTCCCGGTCGCCGGTGCGCACGGCCGCCTCCACGAAGTGCGGGGTCGCCATCACCTGGACCACCAGGTGGCCGTTGCCGGAGGCGGACCAGGTCGCGTTGCGCAGCCGGTTGGCGGCGTCCGCGGTGTTGCCCCGGGAGAGCTCCAGACAGGCGAGCGCCCAGTTGCCGAGCGCCCCGGCGATCCCCAGGCCGTGCGCCCCGGCCAGCTCGATCGCGGACGCCGCGCGGACCCGGCACTCCTCCTCCTCGCCCTGGATCGCCGCCATCAGCGCGAGCCAGCCGAGATGCTGCGCGGCGCTGTTGCGCTGGCCGGTCTCGTTCGCCAGCCGGAACCCCTCCAGCGCGTGCGCGGTGACCGCGGCGTAGCGGCCCATCCACAGCTCGGCGTTGATCAGGGACTCCAGCGCGTGCGGCACCGTCGCCGCCGCGCCGCGCGCCCGCGCCGTCTCCACCGCCCTGGTGGACAGCGCCAGCGCCTGGGCGTCCTCGCCGAGCATCAGGGCCGCGATGCCGGCCCGCATCAGCTCGGCCGGCTGGCGCACGCGGGCGGCCAGCTCCAGCACCCGGCGCAGCGGCCCCGCCGCCTTGTCGTGCTCGCCGCGGAAGGTCGCCGCGAGGCCGTCCAGGTGCTCGAACACGAGCTGGGTGGCGGCCGGGTCGTCCGGGCGGCGGAGCGCGGCGGCGTACCGCGCGATGGCGAGGTAGCGCTGGTGGTCCCCGGCGAGGTAGCTGGCCTCGCCGGCCCGCAGCAGCGCCCGTACGGCGAGCGCCCGGTCCCGGTCGAGCAGCCACTCGGCGGCGTTCAGCAGCTCGTCGCGGGCGTGGCTGGTCTCGCCGCCGCGCAGCTCCAGGTTGCCGTGGATGAGCTCGGCGCGCACCCGCAGCGGCTCGGAGGTGGTGAAGGGGTGCAGCCGGGCGAGGAGGACCCTGGTGCGCTGCGGCCGGCCGGCGAGCCAGGCGTCGTACGCCGCGGCGGCCAGCCGGGACGCCTTGGCCGTGTGCCCGGCGGTGAGCTCGGCCGCGCGTTCGAAGGCGCGTGAGGAGTCGAGGTAGCCGCCGTGGTCGCGGGCCCGCGCCGCGGCGGCGTCCAGCTCGTCGGCCAGCTCCTCGTGCGGCCCGTCCAGCGCGGCGGCCCGGTGCCAGGCCCTGCGCAGCCGGTGCTGGTCGTGGTCGAGGACCCGGGCCAGCACGCGGTGGGCGGCGCGCCGCTGGGCGAGGGACGCCTCCTGGTAGACCACCGGGCGGATCAGCGCGTCGTGGAAGCCGATCCGCCGTCCGGAGATCTCGGTGATCCCCTCGGCCTCGGCCGGTTCGAGGGCGGCCAGCGCGTCCTGCGGGTCGGCCGCGCGCAGGAGGGTGTCGGTCTCCAGTTCCGGGTCGGCCGCGACGAGCAGCAGGATCCGCCTGGTGGGGCCGGGAAGCCGGGCGAGGGTGTGCGCGTGGGCGCGCCACAGCCGCCCGTGCCGGGGCGGCGACTCCGGCGGCGGCGCGTCCCCGGACCGCTGCTCGGGGGTGAGCGCCCCGGCGAGCTCGATCAGGGCCAGCGGGTTGCCCGCGGCGAGCCGGACCAGCGGGGCGCGCACGTCGGCGGGCAGGCCGCCGGGCGCGGCGTCCTGGAGGAGGGCGTGGCAGGCGTCGTCGCCGAGGGCGCCGAGCGGCAGTTCGGGCAGCCCGGCGGAGCGGGGGAGGCGCGGGCCGCCGCCTTCCCGCCCGGCGAAGAGGAGCGCGACCCGGTCGCCGCCGAGCCGCCTGGCGGCGAAGAAGAGGGCCTCGCGGCTCTCCCGGTCGAAGAGGTGGACGTCGTCCACGCAGGCGAGCACCGGCCGGCGGCGGGCGGCGGCGGCGAGGACGCCGAGCACCGCGGCGCGCAGAGGCAGGCCGTTGCGTCCGCCGCCCGCGTCCAGCACCTCGCCGAGCGCGGCGGCCTGGGCGGGCGGCAGTTCGCCGAGGTGGCCCGCGACCGGGCGGAGCAGCGCGTGCAGCCCGGCGAACGGGATGCCGGTCTCCGCCTCCGCGCCCACCGCGCGCAGCACGGTGCAGCCGGTCGCGTCCTCGGCGGCGACGCCGAGCATCGTGGTCTTGCCCATGCCGGTCGCCCCGGTCAGCAGCAGCGCCGAGCCGTGACCCGCCCGCGCGCCGCCGATCATCTCGCGCACGGTCTCCCGTTCGGCGTCCCGCCCGCGCGGCGGCATCGCCGGTGCGGCACGGGAGCCTTCGGGCTGGGGCGACACGCTTCAAGTGTTACGCCGTCATGTCCGCCCGCGGAAGGCCCATATACCGGCGGGTGGACTGCGGCGGTGCCCTCCCGCGCCCGCGGCGGCGGTCCGGGCGGCCGGTGAATTCACCGATGCGCGATCCTTTCCCGCCGTTCTCCGACGACTCTCCCGCGACTCCTATGCGACTCCTATGCCACTGTCCCGTGGCGCCCGGCGCGTCACGCCGGAGCGTCAACCGGGTGAAGAAGCCATAAAGGATCTTGCCCCCCAGGGCGCTTCACATGAGACATTGCGGACGCTTTTCCTCATCTGTCACGTCTACCGCCCATTCATGGCCAGTTCAGGAGGATTTGCGTGCTCAATTCGCGACGACGACGGGTCTTAGGGACCCTGTCGGCCGCCCTGGTCCTGGTCGCGACCGTGACCCAGCCGGCGCGGGCGACGGCCGAACCGGCCATCAGGATCGAGCAGGGACGCACCCAGCCGGTGTTCTCCTATGCCGACGCCATCAGGGAATACGTGTACGTCGAGTCGAGCGTCGACAGCGACGGCGACGGCGCGAACGACCGGGTCAGGGTGGACGTCATCCGGCCCAGGGAGTCCGGCCCCGGGCTCAAGGTGCCGGCGATCATCGACGAGAGCCCCTACTACGACAACTCCGGACGCGGCAACGAGGCCGAGCGCAAGGTCTACGACGAAGCGGGCAACCCGGTGAAGTTCCCGCTGTTCTACGACAACTACTTCGTCCCGCGCGGCTACGCCGTCCTGAACGTGGACATGATCGGCACCACCAAGTCGGACGGCTGCCCCGACACCGGCGGACCGGCCGACGTCCTCGGCGGCAAGGCCGTCATCGACTGGCTGAACGGCCGGGCCCGCGCCTTCGGCCCCGACGGCTCCCCGGTCTCCGCGACCTGGAGCAGCGGCAAGGCCGGCATGATCGGCAAGTCCTACGACGGCACGCTGGCCAACGCCGTCGCCGCCACCGGCGTGCGCGGCCTGGAGACCATCGTCCCGATCTCCGCGATCAGCACGTGGTACCGCTACCAGCGCAGCAACGGCGTCGTCTACAACTTCAACTACGCCTCCTACCTGTCCAACGTCGTGGACACCGACCCGGTGGAGAAGTGCGCCGCCGTACGGGCCAGGATGGACGCCGAGGACGGCGACGACACCGGCAACTACAACGCCTTCTGGGCCGAGCGCGACTACATCCACGGCACCGTCGCCCAGGCGTCGAAGGTGCGCGCCAGCGTCTTCGCGGTGCACACGGTCAACGACATGAACGTCAAGCCGGACCACTTCTCCACCTGGTGGAAGGCGCTGGGCGACCGCAACGTCCCGCGCAAGGTGTGGATCGGCCAGTACGAGCACGTGGACCCGTTCGACTTCCGCAGGGACGAGTGGGTGGACACGCTGCACCGCTGGTTCGACTACTGGCTGTACGGCGTGCGGAACGGCATCATGCAGGAGCCGCGGGCCGACGTGCAGATCGACGCGACCACCTGGATCACCCAGCGGGACTGGCCGGCCCCGCAGGCGGTCACCGTGCCGTTCCGCCCGGACTCGGACGGCACGCTCGGCCTGCTGCCGGAACGGAGGGGCACCACCGCCACCTTCACCGACGTGCGGCAGTCGGAGGACGCGATGGTCGCCGACGCCGACGTGGTCAAGCCGGGCCGGCTGGCCTACGTGACCGGCGAGCTGCCCCTGGACCTGCGGCTGTCCGGGACGCCGACGGTGGACCTGCGGGTGGCGCTGGACAAGCCGACCGCCAACCTGACCGCCCTGCTGGTGGACTTCGGCACCTCGTCCCGGGTGGACTGGCGGGTCGGCGGCGGCATCTCCACGCTGACCGAGGAGAGCTGCCACGGTGACGCCGTCGCCACCGACGACGGCTGCTACCGCACGACGGCGACCCGGGTGGCCGAACGGCCGCTGGAGATCGTCGCCCGCGGCTTCGTCGACGTGCAGAACCGCGACTCGCTGACCGAGTCCAAGCCGCTGCCCGCCGGGCAGTTCGCCCAGGTCCGCTGGCAGACCCTGCCGCAGGACTACACCTTCAAGAAGGGGCACCGGCTCGGCCTGGTGCTGGCCGGCACGAACTCCAGCCGGAGCGCCGAGCCCGCCACCGGGGCCGTGGTCACCGTCGACCTGGCCCGGAGCAAGGTGGACGTGCCGCTGGTCGCCGGCCTGCCGTTCGACCTGAAGAAGCGCGGCGGCTGGCGCGGCCCGGCGAAGGTCGACCTGCCGGTTCCGCAGTCCAGGCTGTACTAGTCACGAATGGTCACGCGCGCCCGGAGGAAGCTCCCTCCGGGCGCGTCGTGCTGTCCGGCGGCGGACCGCGAGCCGAAACGCGCGGATTCACCGCTCGCGAGGAAGACTGTCAGGACCGTCGGGACCAGATCCGTGGGACGGCGGACACAAGGCAGATGACGTTGAGTTAGCCGCAATGTTTCGACCGCGTTGCGCAAATATGCGCAGCGCCATTGGGGAATCCTCGCGATCCTGCTCAGATCGGTCCCGGAACGTTCCACAGAACCGTCCCGAGCGGCCCTGCGACCCCGGATCAGCGAAAGGCGCCTGTAGGCGGCGACGCAAGTGGGGTGCAACAACTTACGGCTGCTGCGTATAATTTGCGCCATGACGCGACGGCTTGCAGAGGTGGCCAGGAAGGTCGGGGTCAGCGAGGCGACGGTGAGCCGGGTGTTGAACGGCAAGCCGGGCGTGTCCGAGGCGACCCGCGAGGCGGTGCTGACCGCGCTGGACGTGCTGGGTTACGAGCGGCCCACACAGTTGCGCGGCGACCGTGCCCGGCTGGTGGGACTGGTGCTGCCCGAGCTCGCCAACCCGATCTTCCCCGCCTTCGCGGAGGTGGTCGGCGGCGCCCTCGCCCAGCAGGGTTTCACCTCCGTGCTGTGCACCCGCACCGTCGGCGGCGTCTCCGAGGCCGAGTACGTCGACCTGCTCCTGCAGCAGCAGGTCTCCGGGGTGGTCTTCGCCGGCGGTCTCTACGCCCAGGCGGACGCCTCGCACGGCCACTACGAGCGGCTGCTGGAGCGGCGGCTGCCCACCGTGCTGGTGAACGCCGCGGTCGAGCACCTGCGCTTCCCGCAGGTCTCCTGCGACGACGTGGTGGCCGCCGAGATGGCGCTGGGGCACCTGCTCTCGCTCGGCCACGAGCGGATCGCCATGGTGCTCGGCCCGCCGGACCACGTGCCCTCGGCGCGCAAGCTGGAGGCGTTCAGCCAGCGGGCGGCGAGCAACGGCGTGCGGGTGGAGGCGGAGTTCGTCGAGCGGACGATGTTCTCCATCGAGGGCGGCCACGCGGCGACGGCCCGGCTGGTCCGGCGCGGCGTGACCGGCATCGTGTGCGCGAGCGACGTGCTGGCGCTGGGCGCGATCCGGGCGGCGCGGCGGGCGGGCCTGAGCGTGCCCGAGGACGTGTCGGTGATCGGTTACGACGACTCCGCGCTGATGAACTGCACCGACCCGCCGCTGACCACCGTGCGCCAGCCGATCGACGCGATGGGCCGGGCGGCGGTTGACCTGCTGGTCGCGCAGATCGACAAGGCCGTGGTGCCGGGCGACGAGCTGCTCTTCGAGCCCGAGCTGGTGGTGCGCGCGTCCACCGCGCCGGCCAGGGAGCGGCAGCCCGTCGGGCGCTGAGACCCGGCGGGACGGCGTGGAAGAAGGGGCGGGACCAGGGGTCCCGCCCCTTCTTCGCGGTCCGGTCCTCACCCTGTGTGATCGACGTGACTGAGTCGTTATCTTGCAATCATCTGTCGAAACATTGCAGAAACTTGTTCGGGATGCTTAGGGTGTGGCCACAGGAACGGGGTGTACCGCAGAGGAAAGGGTCGGATCGATGAGGAGATCGCTCTATCGCAGGAACCTGGGCCTGCTCCTGGTGACCGGCATGGGGTTGTCGGCGGCAGCGTGCGGGAACTCCGAGGGGACGCCCGAAGCGGCGCCGTCGGGCTCGCAGGCGGCTGCGAAGGTGACGATCACGGTGGGCTGCCAGCCCCCCAAGAGTAATCCGATCGAGCGCAAGGAGTGGGACGAGGACGTCGCGGCGTTCACGAAGCTGCACCCGAACATCACGATCGAGAGCAAAGACGCCTTCCCGTGCATCAACCCCGACACCTTCCAGGCGAAGCTGGCGGGCGGCACGATGGAGGACGTCTACTACGTCTACTTCACCGACGCTGCGAAGATCATCGCCGCCGGTCAGGCGGCTGACATCACGCCCTACGTGAGCACCGTCAAGAACTACGCGAACATCCGCCCGGACGTCATCAACGTCTTCAAGAGCGGGGACAAGGTCTACGGCCTGCCCAGGAACAACTACTCCACGGGCCTGGTCTACAACCGCGCGCTGTTCACCCAGGCCGGTCTCGACCCGGACGCGCCGCCCAAGACCTGGGCCGAGGTGCGCGAGGCCGCCAAGAAGATCGCCGGGCTGGGCGCGGGTTACGTCGGCTTCGGCGAGTACAGCGCCGGCAACACCGGCGGCTGGCACTTCGCCGCCTCCCTCTACGGCCGCGGCGGCGAGATGGTGACGCCCGACGGCAAGAAGTCCGCCTTCAACAGCCCGCAGGGCAAGGCGGTCCTGGAGAACCTGAAGACCATGCGCTGGACCGACAACAGCATGGGCACCAAGCAGCTTCTCCAGTGGGAAGACCTGATGCGCATGATGGGCGGCGGCAAGCTCGGCATGATGATCGGCGCCCCCGACGTCATCCAGCAGGTCAACAACGACTTCAGCGGCAAGTTCGAGGACTACAGCGTCACCGCGCTGCCCGAGAGCTCCGTGTCGCTCAGCGGCGGCGACGGCTACATGTTCAACCCCAAGGCCACCCCCGAGCAGATCAAGGCCGGTCTGCTGTGGCTGGAGTACAAGAACCTCACTCCCGGCCAGGGCCAGTTCAACTACGCCCGCGCCAAGGCCGGCGGCCGTCCGGTCGGGCTGCCCTTCCCCGACCTCTACGGTGACACCCCGGCCGGCCAGGAGGTCCTGAAGCTGCGCGCGGAGTCGTCCAGCGTCCCGCTCACGCACTTCTCCGGCTACACCGACGCCCTGCCGTCGACCACCAACAAGCTGGAGCCCCCGAAGGCGCAGGAGCTCTACGCGATCCTGGACACCCCGATGTCCGCCGTCCTCACCCGCCAGGACGCGAACATCGACCAGCTCCTCGCCGACGCGGCCACCAAGGCCGACCAGGTGCTGGCGAGGCCGTGATCCACGGGCCCGGGGCGCGCGGCCGACCGGCCGCCGCCCCGGGCCGGTCCTGTCCGAAGGGAAACGTTCGATGAGCGCGATAAGCGTGCGGGGGACGCGGCGGAAGCCGGGAACGGTACGGCGGGGCGTGCGCCGGAATCTGACTGCCTACGGATTCCTGTGCGGGGCGTTGATCTGTTTCGCGTTCTTCTCCTGGTATCCCATGATCCGGGAGGTTCTGCTGTCGTTCCAGCAGAACAACTTCGTCGACGCCCCCGTCTGGGTCGGCTTCGACAACTTCCGGACCGTGATCACGGACCCCACCTTCGTCACGGCATGGGTGAACACCGCGGTCTTCACCGGGCTGGCCCTGCTGGTCGGCTACGTGATCCCGTTCTTCGCCGCGATCGTGCTCAACGAGCTGCGGCACGCGCGGGCCTACCTGCGCTTCGTGGTCTACCTGCCGGTGATGCTCCCGCCGGCCGTGGCCGTGCTGCTGTTCAAGTGGTTCTACGACCCGGGGGCGGGCCTGTTCAACCAGGTGCTGGACGCGGTGCACCTGCCCACCCTGGCCTGGCTCGACTCCACCAGCACCGCCCTGCTCTCCCTCGTGCTCGTCTCCACCTGGATGAACCTCGGCACCGGCACCCTGATCTACCTGGCCGCGCTGCAGAGCATCCCCGGGGAGCTCTACGAGGCGGCCGAGCTCGACGGCGCCGGGCTGTTCAAACGCATCTGGCACGTCACCATCCCGCAGACCCGGCTGATCCTGCTGGTGATGCTGCTGCTGCAGATCGTGGCCACCATGCAGGTGTTCATCGAGCCCTACCTGCTGACCGGCGGCGGACCGGAGAACGCCACCGTCACGGTCGCCTACCTGATGTACCAGTACGCCTTCAACTTCGGCGACTTCGGGGGCGGCGGCGCGCTCGGCCTGATGCTCATGATCGTGCTGATGGTCTTCTCCGCCGTCTACCTGCGCGTGTCGCGGGACACCGACAACTAGCCAGGGAGGGGTGTCGATGTCGAACATCATCGTGGAGCCGAGCCGTCAGGACACCGTCCCGCCGGACCCGGACGCGAAGCGCCCGGCCGGGCGCAGGAGCCGGCCGAAGAAGCAGGACGCGTCACGCGGCGTGCGCACCGTGGTCTCGCCGCACACGCTGGCCACCCCGCGCGGCCGGGTGATCTACTGGATCGTCCTGATCGGCGTGGTGGTGAGCTTCACCGCCGTCTTCGTCTTCCCGCTCTACTGGATGGTGACCGGCGCGCTCAAGACGCCGGAGGAGCTGGCCCAGATCCCGCCCAGCTTCTTCCCCACCTCGATCGACTTCGGCGTGTACGCGGAGGCTTGGGACCAGCTCGACCTGGGGACGTTCCTCTACAACACGCTCATCTACGCGGGCGGCGCATGGCTGATCACCCTGGTCATCGACGTGTCCGCCGCCTACGCGCTGTCCAAGCTGCGCCCGGTGCTCGGCAAGCTCGTCCTGGCCGGGATGCTGTCCACCCTGATGATCCCGCCGATGGTCATCCTGTTGCCCGCCTACCTCACCGTCAAGGACGTGCCGATCTTCGGCTGGGACCTGCTGAACACGCCGTGGGCGATCTGGCTGCCCGCGGCGGCCAACGGGTTCTTCATCTTCCTGCTCAAGCGGTTTTTCGACTCCATCCCGCGCGAGCTGCTGGAGGCCGCCCAGATCGACGGCGCCTCCCCGTTGCGGATCCTGTGGTCGATCGTGCTGCCGGTCTCCCGGCCGATCATCGGCGTGGTCTCCATCCTCTCGGTGGTGACCGTGTGGAAGGACTTCGTCTGGCCGCTGCTCGTGCTGCCGGACAGCGACAAGATGTCGATCAGCGTGGGCATCGCCTCGCTGTCCGCGCAGATGCCGCAGAACGTCCTCATCGCCGCCCTGGTGATCGCCAGCCTGCCGGCGATCATCGTGTTCTTCATCTTCCAGCGCAGCATCATGGCCGGTCTGACGGCGGGCAGCCTCAAAGGCTGATCCCGCCGGCCAGCCGACCACAGTCCTAGTGAAGGAGAGAGTTCAGCATGCCCGAGACGTGGTGGCGGGGAGCCGCGATCTACCAGGTGTACCTGCGGAGCTTCGCCGACGGCAACGGAGACGGGATCGGCGATCTCGCCGGGCTGCGCGCACGCCTGCCGTACCTCGCGGAGCTCGGGATCAACGCGATCTGGCTCAACCCCTGGTATCCCTCGCCGATGGCCGACGGCGGCTACGACGTGGCCGACTACCGCGACATCGAGCCGGTCTTCGGCACGCTGGCGGAGGCGGAGAAGTTCATCGCGGAGGCGCACGACGCGAACATCCGCATCATCATCGACGTCGTCCCCAACCACGGGTCGGACCAGCAGGAGTGGTTCAGGCAGGCGCTGGCCGCCGGCCCCGGCTCGCCGGAGCGCGGGCGCTTCTGGTTCCGCCCCGGCGACGGGGACGGGCCGCCGAACGACTGGCAGTCGATCTTCGGCGGACCGGCCTGGACCCAGGTGCCCGACGGTGAGTGGTACCTGCACCTCTTCGCCCCCGAGCAGCCCGACTTCAACTGGAACAATCCCGAGGTCGTCGAGGAGTTCCACGACGTGCTGCGGTTCTGGTTCGACCGGGGGGTGGACGGCATCCGGATCGACTCCGCCGCCCTGCTGATCAAGGACCCGGACGCGGAGCCCGACGGCCTGGACCCCTACACCGACCGCGACGGCGTGCACGACGTCTACCGGGCCTGGCGGCAGGTGGCCGACGAGTACGGCGAGCGCATCCTGATCGGCGAGGTGTGGCTGCCCGACCAGGAGCGCCTCGCCCGGTACATGCGTCCCGACGAGATGCACACGGCGTTCAACTTCGCCTTCCTCGGCTGCCCGTGGGAGCCGGTGGCGCTGCGCAAGGTCATCGAGGACACCATGCTCACCCACGCCCCGGTGGGCGCGCCGCCCACCTGGGTCCTGTCCAACCACGACGTGACCCGCCCGGTCACCAGGTACGGCAGGCCGGACACGTCCTTCGACCACGGCGACCGCAAGTTCGGCATGCCGTCCGACCACGCGCTCGGCGTGCGCCGGGCCCGCGCCGCCGCGCTGCTCGCGGCCGCGCTGCCCGGCAGCCTCTACGTCTACCAGGGCGAGGAACTCGGCCTGGACGAGGTCGAGGACCTGCCCGACGAGCTGCGCCAGGACCCGATCTGGACCCGGTCGGGCCACACCGACCCGGGCCGGGACGGCTGCCGCGTGCCGCTGCCCTGGTCCGGCGACGAGCCGCCGTACGGCTACAGCACCGGCACCCCGTGGCTGCCCCAGCCGGCCCGCTGGGCGGGGCTGACCGCGCAGGCGCAGGACGGCGACCCGGCCTCCATGCTCACCCTCTACCGCGACGCCCTGCGCCTCCGTGCCGAACTGCTCGGCGACGGCGACCTCACCTGGCTGGAGCTCGGCCAGGACGTGCTCGCCTTCACCCGCGAGTCCGGCCTGATCTGCGTCGTCAACCTCGGCGCCGACCCGGTACGGCTGCCGCCGCACGAGTCGGTCCTCCTCGCCAGCAACCCGCTCGCCGAGGACGGCACCCTGCCTTCCGACACGGCGGTCTGGCTCCGCTGACCCCCGCTGCCCGTACGTCCTCTTCCCGTACGGGCCTGCGGGGTCCCACGCCCCTGCCGCCACCTTCCGCGAAGGAGGGTGGCGGCGGGGTTCCACCCTTCCCGCCGCGGTCAGCGGTCGTGGGTGAGAAGGGTCCTGGCCTGCTGGGCCAGCCGGGCCATGCCGAGCTCCTCGGCGCTGGCCTGCGCCCTGCGGAGCAGGCCGGCGGCCTCCACGAGGTCGCCGTCCGCGCCGCGGGCGCGTAACGCCATGGCCTGGTCGACGCGGAGGCGGGCGAGTTGGGCCGGAGCCGCGCCGGCGATCCGGATCGCCCTGCCGAACAGCCGCGACGCCTCCTCGGGTTCCCCCGCGGCCAGCGCCAGCAGCCCGCCCGCCCTGGCCCCCGGCCCCACCAGGACGGTCGGCCAGCCGGCCATGACGATGCCGTCCTCGTGCGGGGCGAGCAGCTCGCGCAGCCGCGCGGTCGTCGCGGCCAGGCCGGCCCCGGTGACCCCGGCGCGCACCAGCAGGGCGCAGGACTCCGCGAGCACCGCCACGGTCGCCGTGGTCCAGCCGTAGGGCGGCAGGGCGGCCAGGTCGTCGGTGTCGGCCACCAGCGCGGTGAGCCGGTCCACCGCCTCGTCCGTCCGCCCGGTCTCGCAGCAGGCGAGCACCAGCGCGGCCCGCCAGACCGGGAAGAAGGCGTGCCGTTCCACCAGGTCGGACACCCCGGTGTCGAACAGCTCCTCCAACCGCCCCTGCTCGCGCCGCAGCCAGTAGAACTGGCCCATCCAGGTCTGCCGCAGGGTGTCCGACGGCACCGCCAGGTCGGCCTCCAGCTTCTCCACCACCGGCAGCGCCTCGCCCAGGATCCGCTGCTCCGCGGCGGCGAACCTGCCGAGCCACAGATCGAGCAGCGAGTCCAGGGTGGTCTGCAGCCACAGGCCCAGCGGGCGGGGATGCTGGGCGATGTGCCCCCGGTGCTTCTCGATCGTGGCCACCGCGGTGTTCACCCGGCCCACCCGCAACTGGTCGATGGCCAGCGCGACCAGCGACTCGCTGCGGAAGTAGGCCGACCCGGCGCGGATGGCGTCGTCGTGCAGCCGCTCGGAGATCACCAGCAGCTCGTGCGGCGGGGCGTCGTCGTACAGCGCCCACCGGCAGTGGTTGAGCACCTCGCACCGCACCGAGGGCGCGAAGGCCGAGGTCAGCTCCGCCAGCGTACGGCGGGCCAGGTCGGCGCCGGAGCCGCGGTCGTCGCCGGGTGGCACGGTGTCCCTGCTGACCGACATGGTGGCCTTCTGCGCCAGATGGGCGCTGAGCTGGAGGCGCAGGGCCGCGGCCTGGTCGCCGTCGTCGCCGGCCAGCCCTTCGATGCTGGTCCTGAGCACGTGCGCGAGCTGGCGGTCCACCTGGCCGGGGTCGGACCAGCGGCGGGCGAGCTGGATCGCCGCGGCGGCGCGGAACCGCGGCAGCTCGCCGGCGGCCTCGTAGGCGCTGAGGTAGTGCCGGCCGGCCGCGTTCATGTCGCCGGCGTCGTTGGTGGCGTCGCCGAGGGTGATCAGCAGGCCGACCCGGGTCGCCGGGTCCGAGCGCAGCCGCAGGCCCTCCTCCGCCCAGGCGGCGGCGGCCGCGGGCCCGAAGCCGCGCTGCTCGGCGCGGGCCGCCTCCAGGCACGCCCTGGCGGCGCGCTCCTGCGGGACCTCCGCGCCCGCGGCGCGCGCGTGCCTGGCGACCCGCACCGGCAGCGCCGGATCGACCCAGTCGGCCGCGTGCGCCTGCTCCTCCAGCAACTCGAACGCCCCCCGGTGCAGCCGTCGGGACAGCGCCGGCTGCCGGGCCAGGTCGGCGAGCACCTTCTCCCGCCACGCGTCGTGCCGGAACCGCACCCCGTCGCGCAGCTCGACCGCCCGCGAGGCCACCGCGGCGACCTCCATGGCGTCGGCCTCGGCCTCGTCCAGGCCGAGCACCCGGGCCACCAGCGCGGTGTCGATCTCCTGGCCCACGCAGGTGATCGCGGCGGCGGCCAGCCACTCCAGCGGCCCGCCCGCGCCCGCCTCCGTCGAGGGCCCCGGCAGCACGGCGAGCGAGCCGTCCGACTCGGCCACCTCGCACAGCGCCAGCGGCATCCCGCCGGAGTCACGGTAGATCTCGGCCAGCTCCTCCAACGTCGGGTCGCGCTGCCACACCGCGCGCAGCCACTGGCCGACCTCGTCCTCGTCCAGCGGGCTGAGCGCGAGCGGCGCGGCGCCCTCCCTGCCCAGGCCGGTGGCGGACTCCATCTCCGGCCGCCCGGCGAGGACGAAGCCGAGCGGGACGCCCGCCAGGTCGGCGCGGACCCTGCGCAGCAGGTCCAGGGCGACCGGGCTGAGCAGGTGGGCGTCGTCGATCACGACGACGAGCCCGCCGCCCCTGGCGGCCTGGCTCAGCAGCGCGCGGAACAGCGAGCCGAGCTGCCGGGGGTCGCGCTCGCGACCGGGCCTGGCCAGCGACCCGTCGTCGGCGGCGGAGACGAAGTCGACCAGCGTGCGCTCCTCGGCGTGGCTGAGCGGGCTGGGCCCGCCCGCGACGTCGCGGCGCGCGTGCGCCCACAGCGTCCCGGCCAGCACCCGCCACGGCTGCAGGTCGCCGACCGGCCGGCAGGTGACGACCGCCGTGCTCAGCCGCCGGTCCGCGGCCATCCGGGAGATCTCGCCGACCAGCCGGGTCTTGCCGACGCCGGCCACGCCGGTGAGCGCCAGCGCCGCGGGCGCGCCGCCCGCCACCCGGTCCAGCAGCCCGCCGATCGCGGTGATCTCGCCGCGGCGGCCGATCGTCGTGGCGGGGCTGCCCGCGGGGGGACGGCCCGGCGCCGGGCTCAGCGGATGGTGCACGTCGAAGTGGTGGTCGTGCAGGATCAGCAGGTCGTCGGCCCGCTTGACCAGGTCGTCGTAGCCGGTCCGCTCGCGGCGCCAGGCGATGGCGGCCTCCGCGGCGACGGGCCCCTCGTCCCGCAGGGTCGTCAGGAAGCGCATGAGCCACAGGGCGTCGCCGGGGTCCTGGTCGTCGCCGACCGGCCCGGCGTCCAGGAAACCGGCCGCCTCGTAGTCGCCGGAGCGCAACGCGATCTGCGCGGCCCCGCGCACCAACTCGGCGCGCTGCCGCTGCAACTGCTCGGCGTACCTGTCGCAGACCCACGGCAGGGCGAGCGGCCTGCCCGCCGAGGCGAAGGGCGTCCCGCGCCAGTCGGCCGCGGCCAGCCGGAAGCACTCCAGCGCGCGGCAGTACACCCCCGCCGCGACCGCCTCCCTGCCCTCGCGGACCCGCGCCTCGAACCGGTAGGCGTCCACCTGCTCCGGCGGCTCACCCGAGGTGATGTCGCGCAGCAGATACTCCCCGGACTCCTTGGCGGAGCTGAGCGCCAGCCCGGCCTGGCCGAGTTTCTTGCGTAATCGGGAGATGACCGGCGACAGGCGGTCGCTGTCCCCCCTGGCGTCGTCGAGCACCCAGCCGAGCAGCGTCTCCCTGCGCACCGGATGCCTGCCGGAGGCGATCAGGATGGCCAGGACCCTCGCCTCCTGGGGAGGAAGCCGTTGCGCCTCGCCGTCCACCACGATGTCGACTCCGCCGAGCACTCGGATCTCGAAATCAGCCACGTGCACCGCCATGCAGCTCGAATGGTCTGACCTGTCGAAACCCTGGCCCCCGCAAGGTCATTGCAAGGATATCCCTCCACATTAGGGCGCGAAGTGGAACTTGGTTCCAATCGGTGACCGATGCGCACAGGGTGGACCCAGCACGTGTTGACCAGCGACGAGATCATCCGGGCGGTGGAGCAGCGATCCCGGGAGGACGCCGACTACCGGCGCGAGCTCGCGCACGCCCTTCGCCGCCGGGACGAGCTGGAGCTGGAACGCCTGATCAAGAACGCCGTGCTCAAGATGCTGGGCATCCCGGTGGAGGTGACCTTCGAGGTCATCAGGGAGATCCGGCGCCGCCTGCGCGGCTGAGCGGCGGCCCCCCCGGGGAGGTCGTCGCCGGGGGCGCCGGTTGCGCGGTGGTCACTCGGGGAGGGCGTGGTCCTGAGTACCGGTTGCGCGGTGGTCGCGCGGGCAGGCCGTGGTCCGGGGTGGCGGTTGCGCGACGGTCAGTCGGGGAGGCCGTGGTCCGGGGTGGCGGAGGCGAGGCGGTAGAGCAGTTCCGGGCGGCCCACGCCGCCGTACTGCGGGACCCGGGCGGCGGTGCCGGTCTCGACGAGGTGCTCCAGGTAGCGCCGCGCGGTCACCCTGGACACGCCGATGGCCGAGCCGACCGCCTGCGCGGGCATACCCTCGGGCGACCCGCGCAGCTCCCTGACCACCGCCTCCATCGTGGCCTGCGTCATCCCCTTGGGCAGCGGCGACTTGGCGGTGTCGCGGAGCAGGGCGAGCGCCCGGTCCACCTCGCCCTGGCCGCTGACCTCGCCCGCGCCGTCCACCGAGGAGCGGAAGCTCGCGTAGAGGCGCAGCTTCTCCTGCAGCGCGGCGAAGGTGAAGGGCTTGAGCAGGTACTGCACGACCCCCACGGAGACCGCCGAGCGCACCACCGACAGGTCCCTGGCCGAGGTGACCGCGATGACGTCGCTGAGCACCCCGGCCGCGCGCATCGCCCGGCACACGTCGAGCCCGTGCATGTCGGGCAGGTAGAAGTCGAGCAGCACCAGGTCGGCGGGCTGCTTGCGGAGGACGCGCAGCGCCTCCCCGCCGGAACGGGTCACGCCGACGACCCGGAACCCGGGCACCCGTTCCACGAAGAGCCGGTTCCCCTCGGCGGTGATCTCCTCGTCCTCGACGATCAGTACCGAGATCATGTGACCGCCCTCCCCCCGGCCCCCTGCCCGCTGACCCGCCCGTCGTCCTGCCCGGCGCCCTGTCCGGCGCCCTGTCCGGCGGCCGGCTGGGCGGCGGGCCGCGCCGTGGCGCGGGGCAGCGGCAGCCGTACGGTGAACACCGCGCCGCGCCCGGCGCCCTCCCCACCCGGCGCACCCGCGCCCGGACGATCCGGGTCACCGACGGGGGCGGTGGTGCCGACCTCGATGGTGCCGCCGAGGCGGCGGACGGTCTGGCCGACCATGGCAAGGCCGAGGCCGCGGCCGTCGCCCTTGGTGGTCCACCCGCGGCGGAAGGCGTCCTTGGCGGCCTGCTCGCCGAGGCCGGGGCCGCTGTCCTCGACCCTGATCAGGATCTCGCCGCTCACGCCGTCGCCGCTCAGGATCTCGCCGGGCACGCCGTCGCCGCCTGCGGGACGCGGCCCGGCGGGCTGCCCGCCGCCGCGCAGATGGACGCGGACCCGGGCGGGCGGTCCCGCGCCCACGGCGGCGTCGATGGCGTTGTCGATCAGGTTGCCGACGACGGTGACCAGGTCGCGCTGGTCCAGGCCGATGTCGTCCAGCTCGCTGTCCGGCGTGATGGACAGCTCCACGCCGCGTTCGCTGGCCTCGGCCGTCTTGCCGAGCAGCAGGGCGGCGAGGACGGGTTCGCGGACCGCGCCGACGACCCGGTCGGTGAGCTGCTGGGCGGCGTGCAGCTCGGAGGTGGCGAAGGCCACGGCCTGCTCGGTACGGCCCAGCTCGACCAGGGTGACGACGGTGTGCAGCCGGTTGGCGGACTCGTGCGCGGCGGAACGGAGGGACTCGGCGAAGCCGCGTACGGCGTCGAGCTGGCCGCTGAGCGCCTGGAGCTCGGTGTGATCGCGCAGCGTCACCACGAAGCCCAGCCGGCGGGCGCCGGAACGCACCACGGCCATGTTCACCACCAGCACCCGTTCCTGGGTGAGATGGATCTCGTCCGTGCGGTCCTCGCCCGCCGTGAGCAGGTCGGTGAGGGAGCGCGGCAGCGGCAGGCCGGCGACGTGCCTGCCCTCGGCGTCCGGCGGCAGGCCGAGCAGGTCCCGCGCGCCGTCGTTGCACAGCGTGAGCCGGCGCTCGGCGTCGATGAGCAGCAGTCCCTCGCGCACGGCGTGCAGGATCGCGTCGTGGTGCTCGTAGATCCGGCCGAGTTCGGCGGCGGCCAGCCCGTGCGTCTGGCGGCGCAGCCGGGTGCCGACGAGTACCGCCCCGGCGCCGCCCACGGCCAGGCCGATCAGCGCGGCCACCGCCGCCATGCCGAGCTGCGCGCGCAGCCGTGCGCTGATCGTGTCCACGGTGATCCCGGCGCTCACCAGGCCGCGCACGCCCCCGTCCGGGGCGAGGACCGGGGTGACGGCGCGGACGGACAGGCCGAGGGTGCCCGAGTAGGTCTCGGTGAAGGTGTGCCCCGCCAGGGCCGGCGCGGTGTTGCCGAGGAAGGGCTTGCCGATCTCGGCCGGGTTGGGGTGGGTGTACCTGCGGCCCCGCGGGCTCATGATGGTGACGAAGTCGACGCCGGCCTGCCGGCGGATGCGCTCGGCGTACGGCTGCAGCGTCTTCGTCGGGTCGGGCGTGGCGAGCGCGGTGAGCACCGAGGGGGAGTCGGCCACGCTGATCGCCACGCCCATCGCCACCCGCGACGCCTCCTCGGTGAGCAGGTCGCGGGTGTGCAGGAGGGTGAAGAAGGAGCTGCCGGCCACGGTGACCCCGACGACGACGATCTGCAGCGCCAGCATCTGCCGTGCCAGGCTCCAGCCGCTGAGCCGGAATGTCCTCGCCATCTCACTTCTCCCACTGACATTTTTGCGATGAACGAAATGTACGCAATGGTGACCTGGCCCACACTGGCGGCGCATAGTCACTCGACTGAACTTTCTTCTTGACCAGAACAGGGGAGTCGAGTGACGACACCCACACCCACGTCCACACCCGAACAGCCCCGGCGCAGGGACAGGACGCACTACCTGTACCTTGCGGTCATCGTCGCGGTGCTGGCCGGAATCACGGTGGGCCTGCTCGCCCCGGACCTCGGCGTCGCCCTCAAGCCGCTCGGCGACGCCTTCGTCAACCTCATCAAGATGATGATCAGCCCGATCATCTTCTGCACCATCGTCCTGGGCATCGGCTCGGTCGCCCAGGCGGCGAAGGTGGGCAAGGTGGGGGGTCTGGCGATCGGATACTTCCTGCTCATGTCCACCATAGCCCTCGCCATCGGGCTGGTCGTCGGGAACGTGCTGCACCCGGGGGAGGGGCTGCAGCTCACCGACGAGCTCCGCAAGGCGGCCGAGGAGCAGGCGGCCAAGGGCGGGGAGAGCGACACCGTCACGTTCCTCCTCGGCATCATCCCGACCACGCTGGTCTCCGCCTTCACCGAAGGGCAGGTGCTGGAGACCCTGCTGGTCGCCCTGCTCGCGGGCTTCGCCCTGCAGGCCATGGGCGACAAGGGCGCGCCGATCCTGGCCGGCATCGGGCACATCCAGCGCCTCGTCTTCCGCATCCTGTCCATGATCATGTGGGCGGCTCCGGTGGGCGCGTTCGGCGCGATGGCCGCCGTGGTGGGCGCCACCGGCGTGGGCGCGCTGATCAGCCTCGGCGTGCTCATGGTGGGCTTCTACGCCACCTGCCTGGTGTTCGTCTTCCTGATCCTCGGGCCGCTGCTCTGGTCGGTGGCCAGGATCAGCCTGTTCGCCCTGCTGCGCTATCTGGGCAGGGAGTTCCTGCTGATCCTGTCCACCTCCTCCTCGGAGTCGGCGCTGCCCAGGCTGATCGCGAAGATGGAGCACCTCGGGGTGAGCCGCCCGGTGGTCGGCATCACGGTCCCGACCGGCTACTCCTTCAACCTGGACGGCACCGCGATCTACCTGACGATGGCCACGCTCTTCGTCGCCACCGCCACCGGCGAGCCGCTGTCGCTCGGTGAGCAGGTCTCGCTGCTGGTGTTCATGATCATCGCCTCGAAGGGCGCCGCCGGGGTCACCGGCGCCGGTCTCGCCACCCTCGCCGGCGGCCTCCAGTCGCACCGGCCGGAACTGGTGGACGGCGTCGGCCTCATCGTCGGCATCGACCGCTTCATGTCCGAGGCCCGTGCGCTCACCAACTTCGCGGGCAACGCCGTGGCCACGGTGCTCATCGGCACCTGGACGAAGGAGTTCGACGCCGAGCGCGCCGGCGAGGTCCTGGCCGGGCGGATCCCGTTCGACGAGGCCACGCTGGTGGACGAACACGGCCAGAGCGGGCCGCCCGCGAAGGACAGCCCGGCGGAGGAGATGGCCAAGGCCTGAGGCCGGGGGCCGCAGCCCCCTGCTCGGCGCGGGTGCTCAGGGGCCTTCCGTACCGAGCAGGCCGGTGACGATCCGGTCGAGGGCGGCGAGGTCTCCGGCGGGCAGGGCGAGGATCACCGGCGGTGGCACGCTGAGGATCTCGTCGGCCCGCCGGGCGGCCCGCTCGCCCTCCGGCGTCACCTTGACGATCTTGGAACGGCGGTCGGCCGGGTGCACCTCCCGTGCCACCAGGCCCCGCCGTTCCAGGTCGTCCACGACCACGGTGGTGTAGGGCGCGTCGATGATCAGGTCGGCGGCCAGGTCGCGCATCGTCCGGGGCCCCGCCGCCAGCCTGCGCAGCGCCTTCACCCGGATGAAGCTCATGCCGAGCGCGTCGCAGACCTCCTTGCGGCGCTCGTGCCGTTCCAGCACCAGGGCGCGCAGCCCGCGCCACACCCTGCCCGCGGTCTCCTCGGGGCTCGTCGCCACGGTCGGCTCGGTTCTCATCTCACTCCCGCCTTCGCCTCCTCGGGGGCGAAGCCCGCCGTGACCCGGTCGGCCGTACGGCGGGCCCATCGGCCGGTGGTGGCCAGGCCGACGATCAGCACAATGAGACCGTACCCCGCGATGACCCGCCACCCCGCATGCCCGGCCTGCATGAAGCCGGCGCCCAGCCCGCCGGCCAGGCCGGAGGCCACCACCGAGCCGGAGATCGCCACGCCGAGGGCCTGGCCGGTCTGACGGCTGGTGGAGGCGATCGCGGCGGCGACGCCCGCCTGCGCGCGCGGCATGCCGGACACGGCGGTGTTGGTGATCGGCGCGTTCACCGCGCCGAGGCCGATCCCGAAGACGGCGTAGATCGCGAGGAGCCCGGTCAGCGGGGTCTGCCGCGTCACCAGCGTGAGGAGCACGCCCGCCACGGTGAAGGCCACCCCGGCGACCACCAGCGAGGGCCGCGGGCCGCGCGCCGCGACGAGCCGGCCGGACAGCGGCGAGACCACCAGCGACGTCAGCGCGGTCGGCAGCGTGCACAGCCCGGCGGCCAGCGGCGTGAGGCCGCGCTCGTTCTGCAGGTAGAGCGTGTTGAGGAAGAGGAACCCGCCGGTCGCGGCGAAGGCGCTGATCGCGATCACGGCGGCGCCGGTGAACGGCGCGCTGCGGAAGAAGCGCAGGTCGATCAGCGGTTCCTCGCGGCGTGGCTCGTAGTAGAGCAGGGCGGCCAGCACGGCGACGGCGGCGGCGAAGCAGCCCAGGATCGGCGGCGAGGCCCATCCCGCGTTCGGGCCCTCGATGATGCCGAACGTCACGGTGCCCAGCAGCAGCGCGATGAGCAGTTGCCCGACCGGGTCGATCCGGCGCGGCCGGGCGGCCTTGGACTCGGGCACGAACAGCGCGGTGAGCACGATCGCCGCGATCCCGATCGGCACGTTGATCCAGAAGATCGACCGCCAGCCCACCGGTTCCACCAGGAGCCCGCCGATCAGCGGCCCCGCCGCCATGCTGAGCCCGGCGACCGCCCCCCAGACCCCGATCGCCCTGGCCCGCTCCTTGGGCGCGGTGAACGTGTTCGTGATGATCGACATGGCCACCGGGTTGAGCATCGAGCCGCCGACGGCCTGGATCATCCGGAACACCACCAGCCAGCCGAGGCTGGGGGCCATGCTGCACAGCAGTGAGCCGAGGGAGAACACCACGAGCCCGGTCTGGAAGGTGCGCCGCCGGCCGATCCTGTCCCCGGTCGAGCCGGCCAGCATCAGCAGGGCGGCCAGCACCAGCGTGTAGGCGTCGATGGTCCACTGCAGGCCGGACAGCGGCGCGTTCAGGTCCCGGGCGAGGGTCGGCAGCGCGACGTTGACGATCGTGTTGTCGAGACCCACGATGAACAGGCTCATGCAGCAGATCGCGAGGACGAGCAGACGCCGGCCGCGGCTGAGCTCGTTCATGGGTGCTCCCGTCAATTAGTTGTACGACTACAACCAACTGTCGATTCTACTTCGTCCGTTATGCGGGCTTTCGCCGGTGTTCGGGGTGGATGTGGCTCATGGGGCTTCTGCGGCCGGCGGGAGGGCGGTGACCGGGCCGGGGCCGGTTGCCCGGGTGTGAACCGGCGCGCCCCGGCCATATTCCTCACGGACAGTGTCCGATCTCACAGTGGGCGGACGCTCGCCGAGGAGAAGGCCGGGCTGCGCGTGGCGGACACGCCCCGGCAGGCCGCGCGGGACGCCGACGTGGTGGGGCGCCGGTCAGGGGCTTCGAGCGCGAGGACTTCGCGGTGATCTACCGCGTCCTGGCGGGCGCGGCCGGCCGCGCCGGGTGATCCGGGAGAATTTTCGCGCGGACCCGTCGGAGAAGGGGCCTCCCGGGCGATGGAGGGGTGTGGAACGACCCGTGGGCGTGGAACCGGACCCCGGGCACGCGCTGCTCGACCTCTACGAGGAGGCGCTGCCCCAGGTCTACGGTTACCTGCTCGCACGCTGCCGGCGGCGCGCGCTGGCCGAGGACCTCACGGCGGAGACCTTCCTGGCCGCCGTCGAGGCGGTCCGGCGCGCGCCGCCGCCCCGGCTCACCGTGGCGTGGCTGGTCGGCGTGGCGAGGAACAAGCTGGTGGACCACTGGCGGCGGGCCGAGCGAGAGGAGCGCGGGTTGCGGCTCGTCGGGAGCTCGTGGCACGACGGCTTCGAGGACCCCTGGGACGAGCGGCTCGACGCGCTGCTCGCCCGCGAGGTGCTCGCCGCACTCGGCCCGCACCACCAGGCGGTCCTGACCCTGCGCTACCTCGACGGGCTGCCCGTGCCGGAGATCGCCGAATGCCTCGGCAGGACCGTGCACGCCACGGAGGCCCTGCTGGTCCGCGCCCGCAGGTCGTTCCGCTCGGCCTACGACGAGAGGAAGGAGGACCCCGATGCGTGACCCCTTCGAGGCCCTCCGCGAGGACGTCGTCCCGGTCGAACCCGACCCGGGGTTCGCGGCGCGGCTGCGCGAGCGGCTGGAACGCGCCGTGCTCGACCCCACCCGCGACTGGAGGAGTGAGAACATGACCACCGCCACCCGGCTCAGGCAGGGCGACATCGGCTTCGCGTCGCTGTGGGTCCCGGACGCGGACCGCGCCGCGGCCTTCTACCGGGAGGTCCTCGGCTGGCGGTACGCGCCGGACGGCCAGGACCTGCGGATCGAGGAGGTGACCCCCGGGCTCGCCATCCGGGGCGGCGAGGAGCACCGAGGGCTCTTCCTCGGCTACGTCGTGGACGACGTGACGCGGGCGGCCGAGCGGGTCCGCCGCGCGGGCGGCCGGGCCGGGGAGCCGGCGCGCGAGCCGTACGGGCTGGCCGTGCGGTGCGAGGACCGGCAGGGGCTGCCGTTCGCGGTGTACGAGCCCGCGGCGGAGGCGCGCGCGGCGGCGGAGCCGCGACCGGGGGAGGTGTGCTACCTCACCATCGACCTGGTGGACGCCGCCGAGGCCAGGGAGTTCTACGGGGCGGTGCTCGGCTGGGAGTTCGTCCCGGGAAGCGTGCCTGACGGCTGGGCGGTGCGGACGGGCGGCGCGGAGGTGCGGCCGATGACCGGGCTGTGGGGCGGCAGGGAGCGGTCGGTGGCCGTGCCCATGTACTCGGTGGCCGACATCGGGGCCGCGGTCGCCAGGGTCAGGGAACTCGGCGGCACCGGCACCGACCCGCAGGGCCGGCCGTACGGGATCGAGGCCCGGTGCCTGGACGACCAGGGGACCCCGTTCTACCTGGGACAGCTCGGCGGCTGACCCGGCGCGGCGCGGCGCGGCGGATATTGGCTGGCGAAGACCCCCGGCGGCTTGCCTATCCTTGCGGAGGGCGGTCGCGTGTCGTGCGGCGGCCAGAAAGCGACCATGGGAACGTCTCCGTTGAACTCTCCGCTCGATGACCTGCGAGCACGCCTGTCCGAGCTCACCCTGCGCGACCAGCGGCGGCTGCGCCGCCGCCTCGAAGGGGCGCGCAAGGTGCGCAGCCGTGCCGCGCAGCAGAAGATCGCCGCGGAGATCGCGGCCGACACCGAGGCGGCGGAGCGGCGGGTCGAGGCCCGCCGCTCCGCCGTGCCGCGGGTCAGCTACCCCGAGGCGCTGCCGGTCAGCCGGCGCAAGGACGACATCATGGCCGCGATCCGCGACCACCAGGTGGTGATCGTCGCGGGGGAGACCGGCTCGGGCAAGACCACCCAGCTGCCCAAGATCTGCCTGGAGCTGGGCCGGGGCGTCAAGGGCCTGATCGGGCACACCCAGCCGCGCCGCATCGCCGCCCGCACGGTGGCCGAGCGGGTGGCCGAGGAGCTCGGCACCGAGGTCGGCCACGCCGTCGGCTACAAGGTGCGCTTCACCGACCACGTGAGCGACACCACCCTGGTCAAGGTCATGACGGACGGCATCCTGCTGGCCGAGCTGCAACAGGACCGGATGCTCGACCAGTACGACACGCTGATCATCGACGAGGCGCACGAGCGCAGCCTCAACATCGACTTCATCCTCGGCTACCTGAAACAGTTACTGCCCAGACGGCCGGACCTCAAGGTGGTCATCACCTCCGCGACCATCGACCCCGAGCGGTTCTCCCGGCACTTCGGCGACGCGCCGATCATCGAGGTGTCCGGCCGGACCTACCCGGTCGAGGTGCGTTACCGGCCGATCGAGGAGGAGCAGGAGGACCAGATCCAGGCGATCTCCGACGCGATCGACGAGCTGTGCGCCGAAGGTCCCGGGGACATCCTGGTCTTCCTCAGCGGCGAGCGGGAGATCCGCGACACCGCCGACGCGCTGACCAAGCGGCAGCTGCGCGGCACCGAGATCCTCCCGCTCTACGCCCGGCTGTCCGCCGCCGAGCAGCACAGGGTCTTCCAGCGGCACTCCGGCCGGCGCGTCGTGCTCTCCACGAACGTCGCGGAGACCTCGCTCACGGTGCCCGGCATCAAGTACGTCGTGGACCCCGGGTTCGCCCGCGTCTCCCGCTACAGCCACCGGACCAAGGTGCAGCGGCTGCCCATCGAGGCGATCTCCCAGGCGTCCGCCAACCAGCGCAAGGGCCGGTGCGGCCGAGTCTCCGACGGCATCTGCATCCGCCTCTACTCCGAGGAGGACTTCCTCGGCAGGCCGGAGTTCACCGACCCGGAGATCCTGCGCACCAACCTCGCCTCGGTCATCCTGCAGATGACCTCGATCGGCCTCGGCGACATCTCCGCCTTCCCCTTCGTCGAGCCGCCGGACCAGCGGCAGGTCAAGGACGGCGTCAACCTGCTGCAGGAGCTCGGCGCGTTCGACGCCGAGCGGAAGCTCACCCCGTTGGGTCGCAAGCTGGCCACGCTGCCGGTGGACCCGCGGCTGGCCCGCATGGTGCTGGAGGCCGACAGGAACGGCTGCGTGCGCGAGGTCATGGTGATCGCCGCGGCGCTGTCCATCCAGGACCCGCGCGAGCGCCCGGCCGACAAGCAGCAGGCCGCGGACGAGAAGCACCGGCGCTTCGCGGACAAGGAATCCGACTTCGTCACCTATCTCAACCTGTGGAACCACCTCCAGGAGCAGCAGCGCGAGCTGTCCTCCAGCCAGTTCCGCCGGCTGTGCCGTACCGACTTCCTCAACTACCTGCGGGTCCGCGAGTGGCAGGACGTCTACGGACAGCTGCGGCAGATGTCCAAGTCGCTCGGCGTCACGCTCAACAGCGTCCCCGCCGACCCGCAGAAGGTGCACGTGTCGCTGCTGTGCGGCCTGCTGTCCCAGATCGGCGTCAAGGACGTGGTGGACAGGAAGGGCCCGCAGGACGGCCAGCGGCGGCCTTTGCAGGAGTACATCGGCGCGCGCAACGCGCACTTCGCGATCTTCCCGGGTTCGGCGCTGGCCAGGAAGCAGCCGCAGTGGGTGATGTCCGCCGAACTCGTGGAGACGTCCAGGCTGTGGGCCAGGGTCAACGCCAAGATCGAGCCGGAGTGGATCGAGCCGCTCGCCCAGCACCTGGTCAAGCGCACCTACTCCGAGCCGCACTGGGAGAAGTCGCAGGGCGCCGTGGTGGCCTACGAGAAGGTCACCCTGTACGGCGTGCCGATCGTGGTGCAGCGCAAGGTCAACTACGGCCGGATCGACCCCGAGCTCAGCCGCGAGCTGTTCATCCGGCACGCCCTGGTGGAGGGCGACTGGGACACCCACCACGCCTTCTACCGGGAGAACCGCAAGCTGATCGACGAGGTCGGGGAGCTGGAGGAGCGGGCCCGACGCCGCGACATCCTGGTGGACGACGAGACCCTCTTCGACTTCTACGACCGGCGCGTGGACGAGGAGGTGGTGTCCGGCCGGCATTTCGACGCCTGGTGGAAGAAGGCCAGGCTGACCCAGCCCGACCTGCTCAACTTCGAGAAGTCGATGCTGATCAGCGAGCACGTGGGGGAGATCAGCGAGAGCGACTACCCCGACAGCTGGCGGCAGGGCGGGCTGCGCTTCCCGCTGACCTACCAGTTCGAGCCGGGTACCGACGCCGACGGCGTCACCGTGCACATCCCGATCTCGCTGCTCAACCAGGTCTCCGAGGACGGCTTCGAGTGGCAGATCCCCGGCCTGCGGCAGGAGCTGGTCACCGCGCTGATCCGGTCGCTGCCGAAGAACCTGCGCCGTAACTTCGTGCCCGCCCCCGACTACGCCCGGCGGGTGCTGGAGCGGGTGCAGCCGCGCCGCGAGCCGCTGTTCGAGGCGCTGGAGCGGGAGCTGCTCGAACTCACCGGCACCCGGCCGGGGCGCGACGACTGGCAGCCCGGCCTGGTGCCCGAGCATCTGCGGATCACCTTCCGGGTGGTGGAGGGCAAGAAGACGCTGGCCGAGGGTGAGGATCTCGCCGAGCTGAAACGGCGGCTGGCGCCCCGGCTGCGGGCCACCCTGGCGAAGGCCGGCGGCGGCCTGGAGCGCACCGGGCTGCGCGGCTGGGAGGTGGGCACACTGCCCAGGACGTTCGAGCAGCGCAGGATGAAGGCGTATCCCGCGCTCGCCGACGAGGGCGACAGCGTGGCCGTGCGGATGTACGAGACGGAGTCGGAGCAGCGCAGGGCCATGTGGGCGGGCACCCGCAGGCTCGCGCTGCTGGGCAGCCCGTCGCCGGCCAAGTGGGTGCTGGGCAAGCTCGGCAACCAGGCGAAGCTGGCGCTCAGCCGCAGCCCGCACCAGGGCGCGAGCGCGCTGTTCGACGACTGCATCGCGTGCGCGGCCGACAAGCTGATCGCCGACGCCGGCGGCCCCGCCTGGGACGAGGAGGGTTTCCGGCGGATCCAGGACCACGTGCGCGCGGAGCTCTTCGACACCACGCTGGACGTGGTCACCCGGGTCGAGGGCATCCTGACCGTCTGGCACGGCATCGGCGCCACCCTGGCCGAGATGCGGCCGGGCCCCGCGGTCGAGGATGTCCGGGACCAGGTGGGCAGGCTCGTCTACCCCGGGTTCGTCACCGGCACCGGGCTGCGCCGCCTCCCCGACCTCTCCCGGTACCTGCGGGCCGCCGAGCGCCGCCTGGCCAAGCTGCCCGAGGACCCCTACCGGGACGAGGACCGGATGCTCGAGTTCCACCGGACCGAGGACGAGTACCACGAGCTGCTCGACCGGCTCCCCCCGGCCAGGCGGGCCGACGACGACGTCACCGAGATCCGCTGGATGCTGGAGGAGCTCAGGGTCAGCTACTTCGCGCAGACCCTCGGCACGCCCTATCCCGTCTCCGACAAGCGCATCCGCCGGGCGATCGAGAAGCTCGGCTGAGCGGGCGCGGTTTCCCGGTGCGGAGGGGCCGATCATAGGGTGGTCCCGGTGCGGGCTCGACCTCGGGAGGTTCTGTGATCAAGGCGCTGGTGTTCGACGTGGGCGAGACGCTGATAGACGAGACCAGGATCTGGTCCCGGTGGGCCGATCGGCTCGGCGTGCCGAGGGGCACCATGCTCGGGCTGATCGGCGCCATGGCGGCCCTGGACCGGCCGCACGGCCACGCGCTGCGCCTGGTCCGCCCGGACTTCGACCTGGAGGCGGAGTTCGAGGCGTGGCGGAACGACGAGCCGAGCGGCCTGCGGGAGAACTTCGACGCCGACGACCTCTACCCCGACGTCCGGGACTCGCTGGCCGCCCTGCGCGAGGCGGGATACCAGCTCATCGTGGCGGGCAACCAGCCGCCGCAGGCCGCGGGCGCGCTCAAGGCGATGGCGCTGCCGGTGGACGCGATCCACACCTCGGCCGAGTGGGAGGTGGAGAAGCCGGAGCCGGCCTTCTTCGCCAAGGTCGCCGCGGTGGCCGGGCGGGAGCCCGCCGAGATCCTCTACGTGGGTGACCGGCTCGACAACGACGTGCTGCCCGCCGGCCGCGCCGGCATGCGGACGGCGTTGCTCCGCCGTGGCCCGTGGGGCTACCTGCACGCCGAGCGCCCGCAGGCCGCCGAGGCAGACCTCGTCATCGACGGGCTCGCCGACCTGCTCCCCGCCCTGCGGGCCCTGGCCGCGGGCGGCTGACCGGTTCTCCCCGGAGTCCGGGGACGGGCGGGCCCGCGCGGGTGCGGCATGTCCCGCGCGGGCGGGTTCCGCGTGGCCGCGCGGGACCCGTGCCCTTCCCGGAGGTCGTGGCGGGGCCGGTCAGCTCGCGGTCTGGTTCACGGCCGCGCCGGCGGCGGGCTTCTCGCCGGTGGAGAGGTCGAGGTCGCGGGTCTCCGGGGCGATGGCCAGGCCGACCACGGTGAGCGCGAGGCAGCCCAGCACGTACAGCGAGATCGACGTCGTGGAGCCGGTGGCCTCCAGCAGGGCGACGGCGATGATGGGGGCGAGCGCGCCGCCGAGCACGCCGGCGATCTGGTAGCCCATCGAGGCCCCGCTGTAGCGCAGCCTGGTGCTGAAGAGCTCGGCGATGAACGCCGCCTGCGGGCCGTACATCAGCGCGTGGGTGAGCAGGGCGACGACGGCGGCGAGCGTGATCAGGAGCGTGGAGCCGGTGTCGATCAGCGGGAAGAAGACGAAGACCCAGACGCCCGCGGACACCGCCCCGGCCAGGTAGATCGGCCGCCTGCCGTACCGGTCGGACAGCGCGCCGAACACCGGGATCAGCACGAGCTGGCACGCGGAGCCGATGAGCACGGCGTTGAGGCCGACGGTGCGGTCCAGGCCGAGGGTGCCCGAGACGTACTGCACGATGTAGAGGGCGAAGATGTAGAACGCGACGTCCACGCCGATCCGCGAGGCGATCGCGGACAGCAGGGCGCGCGGGTGCGACCGGATGACGTCGAGCACCGGCATCTTGGCCTTCTTGCTGGACTGCTCGACCTCGACGAAGAGCGGCGACTCGGCGATGCGCAGCCGGATCCACAGCCCGACCACGACCAGCACGCCGGACAGCAGGAACGGCACCCGCCAGCCCCACGACAGGAACGCGTCGTCCGAGAGCGTGACGGACATCACACCGAGCATCGCGGCGGCGAGGAGGTTGCCCGCGGGCACCCCGACCTGCGGCCAGCTCGCGTTCAGGCCGCGTTTCGCCGGGTCGCCGTGCTCGATGGACATCAGGACGGCGCCGCCCCACTCGCCGCCGAGGCCGAGGCCCTGCAGGAAGCGGAGTATGACCAGCAGCAGCGGCGCGGCGATGCCGAGGGTGGCGTAGCCGGGCAGCAGGCCGATCAGGAACGTCGAGACGCCCATGATCAGCAACGTGATGACCAGGATGTTCTTCCGGCCGACGCGGTCGCCGAAGTGGCCGAAGACGATGCCGCCCACCGGCCGGGCGACGAACCCGACCGCGTAGGTGGTGAAGGAGAGGAAGGTCGCGGTCAGCGGTTCGAAGGTGGGGAAGAACAGCTTGCCGAAGACGAGGGTCGCGGCGGTGCCGTAGAGGAAGAAGTCATACCACTCGAGGGACGTGCCGATGAGGCTGGCGGTGATCACCCGCCGTGCCTGGCGCTCGGAGCCTGCCATGTTCGCTCCTGCCGAAGGGGGGATTTCCTTCAACATAAGGATCGTTCAACAATTCCACAAGTGCTTTGTGGGATGGTTTGATTCTCGTATGGACGACGTCGCGGATCTCGAACGTGAACGTGACCGTCTCGGCCGCAGCAGCACCGCCGAGCGGGTCGCCGACATCCTGCGCGAGCGCATCGCGGAAGGGTTCTTCGCCCCCGGGCAACGCCTGTCCGAGGAGTCGATCGGGACGGCCCTCGGCGTCTCGCGGAACACGCTGCGCGAGGCGTTCCGGCTGCTGTCCCACGAACGGCTGCTCACCCACCGGCTCAACCGCGGCGTCTTCGTCCGCATGCTGTCGGTGGAGGACGTGGGCGACCTCTACCGGGTGCGCAGGGTGATCGAGGGCTCCGCCGTACGGCATGCCCGCCCCGAGGCGCTCGGGGCCATGCGGGAGGCGGTGGAGGACGGCGAGCTGGCCGCGCGGGAGGGCCGGTGGCGCGAGGTCGGCACCGCGAACATCCGGTTCCACCAGGCGCTCGCCGCGCTCAACGGCAGCAAGCGGCTCGACGACATGATGCGGCAGCTCCTGGCGGAGCTGCGTCTCGTCTTCCACGTGATGCGCAACCCGCGCTCGTTCCACGAGCCGTTCGTGACCAGGAACAGGGAACTGCTCACGCTGATGGCCGCGGGCGAGCTGGACAAGGCGGAGCGGCAGCTCGCCGGCTACTTCGACGACGCGGAGGCGTTACTCGTGGAGGCGTACCGCCCGCAGGAGTGAGGGCCGGGAGGGTGGGCCGTGTCCCGGTGTCAGAGCGGGTGCGTGGTGCGGCCGGGGGCTCCGGCGTGCAGGCGGAGCCGCGCGGCGTCCTGGCCGGGCGGGACGCCGAACCGGCGGCGGTACTCGCGGCTGAACTGCGACGCGCTGTCGTAGCCGACCGCGAACCCGGCGGCGGCCACGTCCTTCGACCCGCTCATGAGCAGCAGGCGCGCCTCCTGGAGGCGGATGCGCTTCTGGAACTGGATGGGCGTCATCGCGGTGACCGCGCGGAAGTGCCGGTGGAACGCCGACGTGCTCATCCCCGACATCCGGGCCAGGTCCTCGACCCGGATCAGGTCCGCGTGGTGCTCCCGGATCCACCGGAGCGCCCGGCCGATGTGCGAGAGCCGGCTGTCCGCGAGGCCGATCTGCCGGACCATCGCACCCTGCTCCCCGGTGACCAGCCGCCAGAGGATCTCCTTCTCGATCAGCGGCGCGAGCACCGGCGCGTCGGCCGGCCGGCCGAGCAGCCGGACCATCCGCACCACCGCGTCCACCAGGTCCTCCGGCGCGTCGCTCACCGCCATCCCCGGCGGCGTCCGCGGCCTGCGCCGCCCGTCACCCGCGGCCCCGGCCCCGGCGGACCCCGACTCCAGCAGCAGCGACGCGATGGCCGCGGGCCGCAGGGTGAGGCCGAAACCGAGGAAGGGACGGTCCGGGGCGGCCTGCGTGTAGTGGCCGGTGACCGGCAGGCCGACCGAGACCACCAGGTACTGGCCCGCGCCGTAGTCGTAGGTCCGGTCGCCCAGCATGAGCCGCTTCGCGCCCTGGGCGACCACGGCCAGCACGGGCTCGGCGACACCGGACGACGGCGGGGCCGGCCGGTCCGCCATCGTCAGCAGCAGGCCGTCGACGACCGGGCCCGGCCGCCCGGCGTAGCGGGCGATCAGGGCGCGCAACTCCTCCAGGGGCACGCTCGATTCAACCACGTCCCGCCGAAGTCGCCAGGATCGTGCAAGAGAGCGGCAGGATCGATCTAACGTTCGCGCAGGTCATCGCGGTTTACTCGACAGGTCGCTGTCCATCCCTGATGTACGGGAGCACGAACATGCCACTCGATTCCTACGTCGGCCTCGGCAGCTCCGGGCTCAAGGTGAGCCCTTTCTGCCTGGGGGCGATGAACTTCGGCGAGGACGGCGGGACCGGCTGCGGGGTGGAGGAGTCGCAGCGGATCCTGCGGGCCTACCTCGACCACGGCGGGAACTTCGTCGACACCGCCAACCTCTACGCCAACGGCCACTCGGAGAAGATCCTCGGCGACTTCTTCGCCCGGCACCCGGGGCTGCGCGACCGCGTCGTCCTCGCGACGAAGTTCTTCGGCAATCTGCACGTGGGCGACCCCAACGGCGGCGGCGCCGGCCGCAAGGCCATCCTCTCGCAGGTGGAGGACTCGCTGCGGCGGCTGCGAACCGACTACATCGACCTGTACTGGCTGCACAACCACGACTGGTCCACGCCGGTGGAGGAGACCCTGCGGACGCTGGACGACCTCGTCACCGCGGGCAGGATCCGCTACGTGGGCTTCTCCGACACTCCGGCCTGGTTCACCGCCAAGGCGCACACCATCGCGCTGCTGCGCGGCTGGACGCCGGTCATCGCGCTGCAGATGGAGTACTCGCTGCTGGAGCGCACCATCGAGGGTGAGCTGATCCCGCTGGCGCGGGACGCGGGCATGGCGGTGCTGCCCTGGAGCCCGCTCAAGAGCGGCTATCTGTCCGGGAAGTACACCCGCGGCGCCGGGATCCCCGCGGACACCAGGCGCGCGGCGGTGCTCGGCACGCCGAGCGAGGAGCAGTACAAGGTGATCGACGCGCTCACCGCCGTCGCGGCGGAGGCCGGCGCGAGCCCGGCCGCGGTCGCCCTCTCCTGGGTGCGGGGCCGTCCCGGCGTCACCTCCACGATCATCGGACCCCGCCGGTTCGAACACCTTGAGGCGAACCTCGCCGGGCTGGAGGTGAGGCTGACCGAGGAGCAGACCGCCGTCCTGGACGAGGTGTCGGCCCCCGCGCTGAACTTCCCCGCCGAGCTCAACCGCCGGGTCGGCCCCATGCTCAAGTACGCGGGCGCCACCGTCGACGGGCAGCGGACGTCCGCCTACCCGCCCCTCGTGGAGAGCCCGACCCGTTACTGACGACGCCGCCCCGCGGTCAGGAGCGCCGCCCCGCGGTCAGGAGCGCCGGGCCGCCGGCCGGGAGGCGTCCCAGCGCACCCGGCCGCCCACCACCGTCGCCACGCACCGCCCCGGGCCGTCCTCGACCAGTGCCGTGTAGGCGCCGCGCCGGGCCCTCGCGACCTCGAACACCGCGAAGTCGGCCCGGCCGCCCGGTCCGAGCGTGCCGATCCGGCCTGGTCCCTCGTCGAGGCCCAGCGCCCGCGCCCCGCCCACCGTGGCGGCCTCCACCATGGCCCGCGCCAGCCGTTCGTCCCGCCCGTTCGCCGCCATGAAGACGCGGGCGGCGGCGAGCAGGTCGGGCTCGCCGGGCGTCGTGTGCAGCGCGACCGCGTTGCCCTCCTCGACCAGCACCGCGACGTCCTCGGGATGGGTCAGCGGGGAGAGCGCGACCGGCGCGCCGCGCAGCCGCAGCAGCTTGCGCTCGCCGGTGTCGAGACGGCCGCCGTGCGTGAGGTGCGTGTGCGGGCCGAGCACCCCCGTCTCGTCCAGCACCGTGAGCTGGTGGCCGGCCAGCTCGGCGTGCAGCCGGAGCCCGAAGGTGCGGGCCATGATCGCCAGATCCTCCAGCACGCCGGGGTCGCGGGTGTGCGCGGCGACGCCGATCGCGCGCGGCAGCGCCACCTCGCGGATCGCGGTGATCAGCCGGTCCCTGCCGGTCTCCTCCCAGGTCCGCTCGTCGGGGCAGCGCACCTCCAGGTAGGTCGCGCCGCCGAGGCCCACCACCCCGGGGTCGGCCGGGTGCTCCGCGTCGTGCGCGACGTCGCCCACCGCCACGACGCCGTGCCGGAGCAGATCGCCGGCCGCGTCCGCCGGGCGGGGCGCCCGGCCGAGGCGGGTGTGCGCGTCGACCAGGCCGGCGACGAGCATGCCGGGCCAGCGCCGCTCCCGGCCGCGGGGGTGGCGGGCCGCGAGATCCTTGCGGGTGCCGACGGCGAGCACCCTGCCGCCGCGGACCGCGACCGCGCCGAAGCGCACGGGCGGCCCGCCGATGGGCACCACCAGCGGCGCGGAATGCAGCGTCGTACCGGGTGGCGCGTGCTCGTCACGGGTCGCCATCGAGCCTCCTGTCGAGTCTGCCCCGAAGGGGGGAAAGGTGCCGATCACCCCGGCTCGCCGGGGCCCTTACTTGAGCGAGATCTCCGTGCGTGGCCGGTAACGGCCGGACAGGCGGGCCAGCTTGAGGCTCAGGTGCAGGGTCAGCCGCTCGCCGCCGTCCTTCAGGTCGGTGCCCGCCAGTTCCTCGACGCGCTGAAGCCGGTAGTACAGGGAGGTCCGGTGCAGCCGCAGCGTGCGCGAGGTCGCCACGGCGCTGCCGGCGAGGTCCAGGTAGGTCTCCAGCGTCTCCAGCAGCGGCAGGTGCTGCTCCTCAGCCAGCATGCGCTCCAGGCCGGGGTGCAGGCCGAGGGAGCCCGGCGGGAACTGCGTGAGCAGCCGGTAGACGCCGAGCCTGGCCCACTCGGCGGTGCCGCCCACCGCGGGCACCCTGGCCGCCACCTCGGCCGCCTGGAGCGCCTCGGCGTAGGACCCGGCCGCCTCGGCCAGTTGCGGGCGCGGCCGGCCGATCCCGACGACCACCGGGCAGGCGATCGCGTTGTGCACCTCCTCCGGGCGGACCGCCGTGCCGGCGGTGAGCAGCACGGCGTGGTCGTACCGGGCCAGGTGCAGCGCCGTCCGGGTGCGCCGGTCCCTGCGTACGGCGAGCAGCCCGCGTTCCATGGTCAGCCGGGTCGCCTCGTCCACCTCGGCCCCCGGCGCCAGCACCGGCCGGGCCACCAGCACGGTGACCGGCTCCGCCTGGGGGAAGCCGCCCGCCTCGATCAGCGTCCTGGCGGCCCCGGCGGCCGACCCCGGGGTGCCGCTCAGCAGCTCGGTGACCGCCTCCAGCTCCCGTTGCGAGGCGAGCCCGGTGGCCAGGCTCTCGTGGAACAGCGCGAGCGCCATGCCCGGCGCGGCCTCGGCGGCGGCGTCGACCTCGGCCGGCGACATGAGCGGACCGGCGTCGATGAACCACAGGAAGCCGAGCAGCCGCCCGCCGTGCCTGGCGGGCACGCAGACCCGGGGGAGCAGCCCGAGCCCGGGGGAGCCGGGGGTGCGCAGCGGGCCGGGCGCGGTGTGGATCCCGGCGCGGCGCAGCCAGTCGCGGACCTCGGGGGAAGTGTGCCGGCGCAGGATCGAGTCCCGGCGGATGTCGTCGAGCAGGCCGGTCTGCTCGCTGTAGGCGATGACCCGCTGGAGCCGGTCCTCCAGCACGAGGGGGCGGTTCACCCGGGACGCCAGATCGTCCACCAGGTGCTGCAGGTTCCCCGCCATGACCACCTCCGACCAGCCCATTTCAGCATTTGCCGGAAATGGAGTTGAGCATCTTCCCTACAACTGATCGATGATCTCCGTCAATAGCCCCACTAGCGTCCTTTGCGCTAGATGCCGGACACGTATGCACCCTCATGCTCGCCGTCGTGTCCCGGATCAGCTGAGAGGTGATGCCATGTCCATCCGTAAGCTGGCGAAAGTCCTCGTCGCCGCGGCCGTACTGCTTCCCGCGGGGATGACCGCGTTACCCGCCTCGGCAGAGCCGGCTCCCGCGCAGCCCGCGCCGGAGACCCCGTGGCGATATGACCACTGGCCGCAGCAGCAGCCTTGGCAGCAGGACGAGCCGGCGGTCTCGGCACTGCGGGCCAAGCCCGGCGGGCCCACTCCGATCGACCCGCAGAACTGGAAGAACCCGGACCACATGACGTGGGCCGACTACAAGAAGGTGCCCGGCACCAACTGGGCGGACCCGTCCGTCAAGGGCTCCGTGCAGACCTTCCGCGGCGCGCTGGTCCTGCTGGACTACCCCAACCAGCCCTTCGTGGTGACCCAGCCGCAGGGTTCGACGGTCTTCAAGAACCCGAGCGCCGAGGCGCACGACATCCCGCGCACCGAGGTCGCCCAGTTCTACAAGGACTTCCTGAACACCCCGGGCAAGCTGAACCGCGGCCACACCATCCACGAGTACTGGATGGAGGACTCGGGCGGCCGGTACGGCGTCGACCTGACGGCGTTCGGGCCGTACCAGATGCCCGGCAAGTCGCACGAGTACGCCATGGAGATGCAGAAGCCCGAGGACTGCCCCTCCGGCGACAACTGCAACCGCAACATCCGCACCGACGGGCGCGCCGCGTGGGTCTCCGACGTCGGCCAGGAGGTGCCCGCGGGCTTCGACTTCGTGTTCTACCTGAGCGCCGGGCAGGACGAGTCGGCCACCTGGCAGGAGTTCGGGTCGATGAAGTTCCCCACCAAGGAGGACGTCACCGACGAGTTCGGCCCGCCGGACCCGGACATGCCCAACTGGGCCGACACCCGCTACGTGGACTGGACGTCCTGGGCCGCGGCCTCGACCATCTGGCCGAACGCCGGCGGCGGCTCCTCCACCCAGGCGGAAAGCTCCGGCATGGGCACCTACGCCCACGAGCTCAGCCACATCCTGGGCATCGGCGACAACTACAACAACCCGTACGGCGTGCCGGTACGCCGGGCCTACACCGGCATCTGGGAGATGCTCAGCCGCGGCAGCTTCAACGGACCGGGCGGCCCGCACTCCCGCTGGCTGATCCCGCCGACCGCCGGCGCCTCGATGGGCGCCCAGCACATGCTGCGCAACAAGATAGACCTGCAGATGGTCGACGAGGCGAACGTGCTGCGGCTCGACCGCGCCGCGCTCGCCGACTCCGGCCTGGTCGTCGCCAAGGTCACCGCCCGCGTCGCGCAGCCCGGTCCCCGGGGCCTGTCCGGGGTGAACATCGCCTTCGGCGACGGGGACAAGAGCCCGGCCTGTAACACGCAGACCGACCCCTTCTGCGACGGCGGCGGCTACAACAACTACACCGTCGAGGTCGTCGACCGGATGGGCGCGGACTCCTTCACCCCCGACTCCGGCGTGCTGCTGGCCAAGACCAAGGACCAGGACCGGGCGCCCTTCGAGTGGGTGATCGACGCCAACCCGCAGGACATCGGCATGACCGACTACGTCCTGCCCGACGGCACGCAGGTCCCGATCACCGTCGGCGACTACCGGCAGCTCTCGGACGCGCTCTTCCACGCGGGCACCGACTCGGGCAGCGAGTTCGAGCACGTCGACGAGGCCAACCGGCTGCACTTCTACGTGCTGGACGTGCAGCGCGACAAGAAGGGCATCCTCTCCTACACCGTCGCCATCCGCTCCCTGGACGGCAAGGGCCCGCAGAAGCGCGGCGTGAGCCTGCACCCGGCGGCGGGCGTGCCCTCCGGCGACGGCTGGGCGACCTGCGACTTCCTGCTGCGCAACACCGGCAAGGCGGCCGAGGCGAACGCGGCGCACCCCGAGGACGTCAGCGCCTACCTGGGCTCCGACGTCTACCGCCTGTCGGCCACGGCCGAGTCCAAGGGATGGACCGTCTGGGTGCCCAACCAGCTCGCCACGGCGCAGTTCGGTGAGATGATCAAGGTTCCGGTGCAGATCAAGCGGGATGGCGGCAGCCACCTCGGCAAGGTCAAGCTCACCGTGACCTCCGAGGGCGACCCCTCCAAGAAGTCCACCGCGACCTGCCTCGCCGCGGGCTGACACCACCACACGCCGAGCGCCCCGCCCCGCGACCCGCGAGGCGGGGCGTCTCCGCGTCCACCCCCGCCCTACCGCCCCTGTGCCCGTCCGGGGCCTCAGGGTCTCAGCGCAGGTCGCCGGCGGGGTCCCTGCGCCCGGTCAGCAGGTGGGCCGCCGCCTCGCGCGCGCCGTCCACGCTCTGCTGGAACAGCTCCCGCACCTGCTCGGCCTGGTCCGCCAGCCGCTCGATGTGCGGCCGGGCCAGCTCGTCCCTGACGAGATCGGCGACCAGCCGCTCGTAGTCCGGGGTGCGCTCGGCCAGCACCTCCAACTGCCGGAAGGCCCGGTAGACCTGGTCGGCCCGGTGAACCTGCCAGGCGTACTCCTCCAGGGTGCGCACCCGCGCGGTCAGCGACGCGGCCGCCGCCTCCAGCGCCGCGTTGTAGGGGGTGAACGCGGAGGCCACCTCCGGGGGGACGTCCGGCGGGACGATCGACCGGTGCTCGGCGCTCATCGCCGACAGGCGGGCCAGTTGCCGGGCGATCCGCCACGTCTCCTCGGGTAGGGTCACCCGGTTGTCGATCGTGTCGATCAGGCCGGCCCTGGTGACCTGGGCGGCGAGTACGGCGTCCGCCGCGTCCTGGGCGCGCCGGAGCAGGCCGAGGCAGACCCGGTCGAGATCCTCCGGCAGCACGTACCGGTCGGCGTGCTCGGCCGCGGCCCGCAGCAGGCGGCGCTCCCTCCTGCCCTCGGCGTCCGTGGTGACCCACCGGACGGTGCCGATCGCGCCGAGCGTCGTCATCGCCAGCAGCAGGCCGCCGACGTTGGTCAGCCCGGCCACCAGCACGAGGCAGCCGATCAGCACGAAGATCGTGAACAGGCGTGGCCCCGCGCCCGTGCGCAGCCACGCCGCCGCCCTGCGCGCCGCGTCCGCCCCCCAGGGGTCCGCGCCGGTCCCGTCGGCCGCCGCCTGCGCTCTGGCGGCGCGCAGCGCGTCCGGGCTGTCCCGCAGCAGCCGCGCCACGTCGTCGGGGAGCGAGGGGTCGAACGCCGTCCCGGACTCGCGCGCCGGCCGGCGCCGCCACGGACGATGGCCCCCGGGCCGTGCCGGGCGCGACGGCCGCGACGGCCCGCCGGGGGCGGTCCCGCTGGGCTGTTCCCGAGGATCCACGTCACCTCCTGAGCGACTGATCCGACCCTTCCCGTCCTGACGCATGTCACGCGACACGGGGATTTTCGGATGCCATGCGGCGAACATCGGGATTTATGGAAGCCCCCACATAGCCTTAACCGCCGGGTCAGAACGGGCATATAGGCTTGAGCCTGATGAACGATCACAGCCGATGGATAGATCTCGAAGGTGCCGCCAACGTACGCGACCTGGGCGGCCTGGCCACAGTGGACGGCGGGACCACACGTTCCGGCCGGGTGTTCCGCTCGGACAACCTCCAGGGACTGACCGAAGGCGACGTCGTCCGGCTGGTCGGCCAGCTCGGCCTGCGCAACGTCGTGGACCTGCGCTCGGGGGCCGAGGTGAGGCTGGAGGGCCCCGGGCCGCTGACCCGCAGGCCGGAGGTCACCGTGCACCACCACACCCTCTATCCCGAGGGCGGCGTGCACACCGACGTCGACGCCGACCGGATCGACGGCGACCGGGTGCTGCCGTGGATGGGCGGGCGGTCCGAGGAGGACTGGGCCGAGCTCCGGGTCACCGGTTACTACTACGCCTACCTGCGCGACCGCCCCGACTCGGTCGTCGCGGCGCTGCGCGTGCTCGCCCGCGACGACGGGGCGGCCGTGGTGCACTGCGCCGCGGGCAAGGACCGCACCGGCGTGCTGTGCGCCCTGGCCCTGGAGGTGGCCGGCGCGACCAGGGAGGCCATCGTCGCGGACTACGTCGCCACCGGCGACCGGCTGGAGGGCGTCCTCGCCCGGCTGCGGTCCAGCGCGACCTACCGTGACGACCTCGACTCCGGCCCCGCCGACCGGCACCTGCCGCGCGCGGAGTTCATGGAGCTGTTCCTCACCACCCTCGACGACCGCTTCGGCGGCCCGGTCGAGTGGCTCATCCGCAACGGCTGGACCGAGGACGACCACAAGGCCCTGCGCGACCGCCTCACCCGCTGACGGCGACCCGGACGGCAGCCCCGAGGGGGGCCGCCGTCCGGCACGGCTCCCGCCGCCTCAGGGCAGGCGCACCACGGTGCGCTCGGCCGCCGAGCGGCGGGCCGCCTCCAGCACGGTGAGCGTCTCCAGCGCGTCCTCCGGGTTCACCGGCGCGGGGTCACCCTCCCGCAGGCACGACTCCACCCGCGCGTAGAAGTGCGAGTAGGCCCCCGGCTCGGTGCGCACCGTACGGCTGTCGCCGCCCGAGCCCAGGCTGCCCCACCGCTCCCTGGGCTCCAGCCCGAAGGACGGGTCGTCCGGCCGCATCCCGGCGCGCAGCCGTTCCTCCTGGACGTCGAGGCCCCACTTCTCGTAGCCGGCGCGGCTGCCGAGCACCCGGAACCGCGGGCCGAGCCGTGCGGCCAGCGCGCTCATCCACAGGTGCGACCGCGCGCCGCTCGCGTGCGTCAGCGCGACGAACGCGTCGTCGTCGGCCTCGACCCCCGCCCGCCGCACGTCGGTCTCCGCGTAGACCTCGACGGCCGGGCCGAGCAGCCGCAGCGCCTGGTCCACCAGGTGGCTGCCGAGGTCGTAGAGCAGGCCGCCGACGTCCTCGGGGCCGCCGGACTCCCGCCAGCCGCCCTTGGGCTCGGGCCGCCAGCGCTCGAACCGCGACTCCAGCCGGTGCACCCTGCCCAGCTCGCCCGCCCGGACCAGCCGCCGCAGGGTGCGGAAGTCGCCGTCCCAGCGGCGGTTGTGGAAGACGGTCAGCATCAGGTCGCGCTCGCGGGCGAGCTTGACGAGCGAGCCCGCCGCCTCGGCGGTGCCCGCCAGGGGCTTGTCCACCACCACCGGGAGGCCGGCCCGCAGGGCCGCCTCGGCGAGCGGCACGTGCGTGCGGTTGGGCGAGGCGACGACCACGAGGTCGCAGCGGTCCCACAGCTCTTCGGCGGCGGGCACGACCTCGGCGCCGGGGTGGTCCCGTCCTATCCTGGCCGCCCGCTCCGGGTCACGGGTGACGACCGCGGCCAGCGTGAGGCCCGGTGTCGAGTCGATCAGCGGTGCGTGGAAGAACTCCCCGGCCGGGCCGTACCCGATCAGGCCGACGCGCATGTGCCATCCCGCCTCGCTGGCGCGCCGCCGGGGCGCGGTGACCGTGTGTGATCCGTCGTCCGCGGCGGCCGGGGCCGCCGCGGACGATCGCCGGTGTGCCTCATCGTCAGGTGTCGCGCTCGTCGCGCTCGGCCAGGAAGCGCTCGAACTGCGCGGCCAGCTCGTCGCCGGTGGGCATCGGGGTGGCCTCGGCGATGAGGTTCTCCCGCTCGGACCCGGTGGCGAAGGCGTCGTACTGCTGCTCCAGGCCCTTGATGGCGCTGGACAGCTCGGCCGAGGCCTGGATCTGCTCCTCGATCTCGGCCGTGGTCTTGTCCGCCGCCTCACGCAGGGAGTCGGTCGGGAAGACGAGCCCGGTGGACTTGGTGATGGCCTCCAGCGCCGCCAGCGCGGCCTGCGGGTACTCGGCCTGGGCGAGGTAGTGCGGCACGTGCACCGCGTAGCCCAGCGCGTCGTGCCCCTTGGCCCCGAGCCGGAACTCGATCAGACCGGCCACGCTGCCCGGGACCTGCACCTTGCCGAACGAGCTGTTCTGCCCGCTGATCAGCTCCCGGCGGGAGGCGTGCGCGGTGATGCCGAGCGGCCTGGTGTGCGGCATGGCCATCGGGATGCCGTGCACGGTGACCAGCTTGGAGACGCCCAGCCGCTCGGCCAGCCGGCCGACGCCCTCGGTGAACAGCTCCCACTCCCGGTCGGGCTCGGGGCCGCTCATCACCAGGAACGGCGTGCCGGTGACGTCGTGCGCCAGCCGGACGGCCAGCTCGGGGGTCTCGACGTCGACCCAGCGGTCGGTGTCGAAGGTCATGATCGGGCGCCGGGACCGGTAGTCGAGCAGCCGGTCCAGGTCGAAGGTGGCCACGACCCGGTGCTCCAGCTCGTCGAGCAGGTGACCGAGCGCGAGCCGGCCAGCCCCGCCCGCGTCCACGAACCCTTCGAAGTGGTAGAGCAGCACCGGATCGGTCAGCTCGGGGAGGTCTCCGCCGAGCCGGTAGAGATCCGTCGGGTCGAACACGTTCTCCCAGCCTTTCGTGAATTCCTGTCCCACTCTCAACCTACGGCGTGCCGGGTGGAATTCCGTCCAGCGCACCCTATCGGTGCACAATGGGAGGCATGGACCCGGATCCGGAGGTGGAGGAGTTCGCCACCCGTGTCTTCGACCTCGCTCGGGCGGGCGACACCGAGCGGCTGGCGGCCTACGTGGACGCGGGGGTGCCGGTCAACCTGACCAACGGGAGGGGCGACACCCTGCTGATGCTGGCCGCCTACCACGGGCACGCGGAGACCGTGCGCGCTCTGGCGGGGAGGGGGGCCGACGCGGGAAGGGCCAACGACCGTGGGCAGACGCCGCTCGCGGGTGCCGTCTTCAAGAAGGAGCCCGAGGTGGTCAGGGCGCTTCTGGAGGCGGGCGCCGACCCCGCCGCGGGCGTGCCCTCCGCACTGGACACGGCCCGGATGTTCGGGCACGAGGAGTTCCTCCGCTGGTTCCTGGAGGGGCCCCCGGCCTGACCCCTGAGCGCGTCAGGGGGCGCGTCCGGCTCAGTCGGCCAGCTCCCGGTGGAAGCTGCCCACCTCGCCCCGCAGCACGAGGTCGGTGAACCGCCTGGTCTCCAGCGCCCAGTCGCGGTAGCCGCGCATCCAGTCCTCCAGACCGGTCACGCAGCGGCGGACGGCCTGCCTTATGTGCTCTTCGACGCCGAGCCGGGCGAATCTCGCCTCCAGCGCCTCCCTGGCGGCGAGGTAGCGGCCGACGCGGGCGCAGACGGTCTCCTCGACCTCGTCGACGGCCTCCTGGAGGCTGCTCCCCGACGCGTGCGCCAGGACGATCACGAGGTTGTGGAACTCGCCCTGGAGCAGTTCCCTGCGCAGCCCGATGACGTCGTTGGTGCACACGACGACGTGGCCGGCCTCGTGCAGCAGCGTGACGTACTCGGGGGAGTTGCGGATGGCGGACGGCACCTCGAAGTGCTCGATCAGCTCGATCAGGTCGAACGACGGCGCCACGTACGCGATGTCGAGCTTGCGGTCGATGTAGGTGTCCGGGTCGGGGATCTTCTCCGAGGCCCGGTTGTCCACCTCCCACAGGGCGGCGTCGAGGCACAGGCGCATGTTCCGGGAGAACCGCGCCCACCACCGGTCGCCGCCCCTGATCCGCATCCGGTGCCGCAGGTCGGCGAGGCCGCGCAGGACGGGCCCGGCCGTGGGGTTGAGCGGCTCGCCGCGCAGCAGCGACTCGGCGCGGGCGGCGAGCCTGCGGGCCAGCTCCTGGTCCCGGCCGACGTCGGCGAGCTCGAACTGGTCGTCGAAGACGTGGAACCAGCTGTTGAGGTCCGCGGCGAGCTTGAGGTCGGGCAGCGACGCCTCGGGGTAGAGGCGCGCCACCAGGCGGGCGTAGGACTCGCCGGCGAAGCGGGCGGCGTCGGTCTCCTCGGCGATGAGTCCGATACGGGTCGCCCAGGCCGTGGTGTGCTCGGCCGCCTCGGCTTCGAAGGGGTTCAGTCTCGCGGGAAAAGGGATCGACAGATCGGGTATTTTGACATCTTCCACGCCAAACCTCCACTGGGGCTGCAATCGGGTGTAAAGGCAGTTTTGGGGCAGAGGGGGTAGTGTCGGATACGGCCACACCTTAATCGTGGAACTATCGGACCTGATTGGCGATGATCTATAGAACCACGCTCGGCCTTGTCCTCGCGATGGCCAGAAAGTCACACTTCGCACAGTGCGGGGAAGTGCTCACACCGTGCTCGCGCGCGTTCGGGCGCGGCAAAGGAATGACTTGACGAACCCCACAAAGGGTGGTTAGGAGGCCCGTGGCGGTGGGCGTTCGCACGCCGCCGTCGTCGTGATGGTACACGGCATGGTTCATGGTTAGGTTTCCGGAAATTAACCGCTTCAGCGGGGCGGCGGCCTGCTTGCCCCCATCAGCCGGAATCACCTCCGTCTCAGCAGGTGACGGAAATATAACCTGGAAACAGATCCGGCCCGACACGATTACCCGATCATGTGGGCGGGTACGCGAGCGATTGGGTGCTTTCCACAAAGGCTTCTTTTTTATGGCCTAATACCCGGATCTGGCCCACGGTGCAATCTGGAGAGCTCAATGCCGGCCGACGTAACATTCGAGATTCCCCTCCCTCTCAAGCTGCACGAAGGATGGCGTGACGCCGCCGACCGCAATCTCGCCTGGCTGACCCGACACCGTCTCATCAACGAGGGCAGCGAGGACCTGTACACGCTGTTCAAGTCCGAGCGGCTGGTCGGGTACACCTTCCCGCACGCCACCGAGCGCGGACTCGATCTCGCCAACCGGATCGTCTCCGTCTGCACGCTTCTCGACGACCAGTTCGACGGCCCGGCGGGCAAGGACCCGATCAGCGCGCGCGAGATCAGCGAGAGCTTCGCGGCCCTCCTCCTGCCGGGCGGCCCGGAGGACAAGGGACCCAGCCCGCTGCACACGGCGTTCGCCGAGATGTGGCGCGACTCCTGCGCCGGGAAGTCGCCCGCCTGGCGGGCCCGCGCGGCCGAGAGTTGGCGGCGCTACTTCGGCTCCCTCGTGCACGAGTCGGCCAACCGCCGCCGCGGCGCGTTCCTGTCCCTGGACACCTACCTGGAACAGCGGCTCGTGACCGGCGCCATGCAGCAGTTCACCGACGCCTGCGAGGTGGCCGGCGAGTTCGAGGTCCCCTCGCTGCTGTTCAACGTGCCGCACGTGCGGATCATGCGCACCCTCACCGCCGACTTCGTCAACCTCGCCAACGACCTGGCCTCGCTGGAGAAGGAGCTCGCCGCGGGGGAGACGGACAACCTCGTCATGGTCATCCGCAACGAGCGCGGCTGCACGATGGAGGAGGCGATCGGGCACGCCTACCGCTTCGTGGAAGGCCGGGTCACCAGGTTCGTCCAGCTCCGCGCCGAGATCCCCGAGGTGCTGGCCAGCCTCGCCCTGCCCGCCGAGGACGTCGACGTGCTCAACCGGTACCTCGACGCGCTCGCCGCCTGGATCAGCGGATACGAGCGCTGGCAGCGGGAGACCTACCGCTACCGCAGGGCCGGTGACGTGAACGAGGCCACGGGCGCGGGCTACCGGCTCGACGACCTGCTCAGCGCCTAGACGAGGCCGGGCGCCGCCGCGGTGTCCTCGTCGTCGAGCGCGAACGCGATCGCTTCCTCCAGATTCATCCTGCTGCCGTGGGAGAAGTACTCGTCGTACGCCTTCTCGCCGATGCGGTCCCTGCACTCCTTGACGCTCTGCTCGTGCTCCCCGCTGAAGAACGGGGAGCCCAGGAACGGCAGGCCGAAGAGAGGCCAGTTCGTCTGGGCGGCGCCCAGCAACTGGGCCGCGCGCGCCCACTCACCCTGGTCGGTCGCGATGCGGGCCATCGCCTCCAGGCACATCATCGCGCCGAGCACGTCATGGAAGTGGCCCTTGATGCGCAGCGCCTCGCGGGCGTTGGCGAGCGCCTCCGGCATCCGGCCGGTCGCCCGCTGCGCCAGCGAGGTCGCCCAGTGCGCGTAGGACCGCAGCCACAGCTCTCCGCGCTGCTCGCAGGTCTGCCGCAGGTCGCTGAGCAGGACCTCCGCCTCGTTCGGCTCGCTCTGCGCGATGAGCACGAACGCCAGCTCCAGGATGGCGGGCAGCAGGCCGGGGTTCAGCTCCGGACCCGCGCGGTTGAACTCGATGGCCACGCCCAGCAGCGCCGTGGCCTTCTTCAGCTCGTTCTGCAACGCCGCCGCCGTGCCCTGCATCTTGGTGGCGAGGATCACCGCGCTGGAGTCGCCGACCTGCACCGCCTGGTCGCTGCACTCCTCGGCCGCCTTCTGGGCCGCCTCGATGTCGCCCTGCGCGCTGCACAGGTAGGACAGCACCCACAGCGCCTTGCAACGCTCCTTGCTGGGCTCGGGATTGGCCTCCAGCGCCCGGTGCAGGTAGAGCCGGCCCTCCCGGGCGAATCCGCACGCCACCCACATGAACCACAGCGACGACAGCAGCTGCAGCGCGGTCTTGCGATGGGACGGCTCGTTCAGGCAGTGGTCCAGCGCGGAGCGCACGTTGTCGTGCTCCTGGCGCATCCTGATGAACCAGTAGACCTGGCGCGGCCCGGACCACGCGTGCTCACCGGTCAGCGCGAGCTGGAGGTAGTACTCAAGGTGCTTGGCCTGCACCATCTCCTCCTGGCCGAGCTTGCGCAGCCACTCGATCCCGTACTCGCGCAGCGTGTCGATCAGCCGGTACCGCACACCCGCGTTGTGGTTCTGCATGAGCAGCACCGACTTCTCCACCAGGCCGGAGATCAGCTCCATGATCCGCTCGGCGGGGAGATGGTCCTCGTCGGAGCAGATGAACCGCGCCGCGTCCAGCTCGAAGTCCCCGGAGAAGACCGACAGCCGCGCCCACAGCAGCCGCTCGGCCGGCTCGCAGATCTCGTGGCTCCACCCGATGGCCGCGCGCAGCGTCTGATGCCGCGGCAACGCCGTACGGCTCGCGCCGGCGAGCAGGCTGAAGCGGTCGGTGAGCAGCGTGAGGATCTGCTGCACCGACAGCGCGCGCAGCCGCACGGCGGCCAGCTCGATCGCCAGCGGGATGCCGTCGAGGCGGCGGCACAGCTCGGCCACCGCGTCGACGTTGGTCTCGTCGAGCGTGAAGTCCGGCACCACGGCGCCGGCTCTGGCGTTGAACAACTGGACCGACTCGTTGGTGAACAGGCTCTCGTTGGGGTCGTCGCCCGGCACCGCCAGCGGCGGGATGGGCACCACCTGCTCGCCCGGCGCGCCCATCGACTGGCGGCTCGTGGCCAGCACCGACAGGTTCGGCGACTTGGCGAGCAGCCGGGTCACCAGGCCCGCGCACGCCTCGACCAGGTGCTCGCAGGTGTCGATGATCAGCAGGATGTGCCGGTCGCCGACCCACTCCGTCAGCGTGTCGGTCTGCGACCTCGGCGACTGGTCGGCGATGCCCAGCGCGGAGGAGATCGTGTGCTCCACCATCCCGGCGTCCTGCAACCGGCCGAGGTCGGCGAACCACACGCCGTCGCCGTAGTGCCCCCGCACCTGGTGGGCCAGGCGCAGCGCGGTCCTCGACTTGCCCACGCCGCCGATGCCGGTCACCGTCACCAGGCGGTTGTCCTGCAGGTGGCGTTTCAGATGACTGAGCAGGCGGGTGCGCCCGACGAAGCTCGTGAGTTCGGCGGGCAGATTGCCCTCTCGCCGCCAACCTGTCGGCGTTGCCATGGGCGCCTCACGGGGGGATAGCTGACACGTGCTTCCGCATCGTATAGGCCCGGTATCTGGCTGTCCGTCGAGCGCCTGATCCGGATGGAGGTTTGTCACCCCCCGGCGGAAGATCTCAGCTCTCTCTCAGCACTGCTCAGTAGGCTCGGCGCATGAGATTCGCGCGCGGGCGCCGGCTCGCGGCCCTGCTTGTCGTAGTGCTGCTGGCCGGTGTGCTCGGGTGGGCCCTGTGGCCCGCCGCACCACAGGCCCGGGGGATCGACCTGACCATCGCGGTGACCGACGGCCCGGCCGGCGATCAGCGGGTGAACCTCGACGCCACGTTCTTCCCGCCGCCGGACGGCGGGAAGGCGCCCGCCGTGCTCCTCGCGCACGGCTTCGGCGGCAGCAAGCGGAGCGTGCGCGAGGCCGCCCAGCGCCTCGCCGCCGACGGCTACGCCGTGCTCACCTGGTCCGCCCGCGGCTTCGGCCGTTCCGGCGGCCAGATCGCGCTGAACTCGCCCGACTACGAGGTCAAGGACGTCGAGCAGCTCGTCGGCTGGCTCGCCCGCCGGCCCGAGGTCACCCTCGACGCCGCCGGCGACCCCCGGGTGGGCATCGCCGGCGGCTCCTACGGCGGCGCCATCGCGCTCATGGCGGCCGCCCACGACCGCCGCGTCGACGCGATCGTCCCGCAGATCACCTGGTACGACCTCGCGGACGCGCTCTTCCCCGACGCGGGCGGCGGGGGCCCGGAGAACGGCGTCTTCAAGCGGATGTGGGCCGGGCTGTTCTTCAGCAGGGGCGGACCCGTCCCCGGCGACGACGCGGACGGCGGGCTCGCCGGGCTGGGCGGGCCGCCGGTCCCGGCTCGGCCGCTCACCGCGGAGGAGGCCGCCTGCGGCAGGTTCCTGCCGGAGATCTGCCGGATGTACCAGTCGGTGGCCGAGACGGGGAAGGCGACACCCGAGGCGGTGGCGCTGCTGCGCCGGTCCAGCCCGGTCTCGGTGCAGGGCCGGATCAGGATCCCGACCCTGCTGCTCCAGGGCCAGCGCGACTCGCTCTTCCCGCTGGACCAGGCCGACGCCAACGCCAGGGCCGTCGCCGCCACCGGCGCCCCGGTCCAGGTGGCCTGGTTCGACGGCGGCCACGACGGCGGCGACGGCGAGATCGACTGGGTGCACGACCGGACGGCGAGCTGGTTCGGCCACTGGCTGAAGCGCGAGGGCGGGACGGCCGTCCCCGGCAGCGGCTTCGAGGTGACCAGGGACGGCGGGCGCGACCCCGGCACCCGGCGACCGGTGCTGCTGCACGCCACCGGCGACCGGTACCCGGGCCTCGGCGGCACCGGGCGCACCGTCGTCCGGCTCGCCGGCCCCGACCAGCAGGTGGCCAACCCGCCCGGCGGCTCCCCGGCGGCGATCTCGGCGGTGCCGGGCTTCGGCGGGCTGCTCGGCGCCGGCGGCCCCGGCCTGTCGGTGGACGTCCCCGGGCAGAGCGCGATCTTCGAGTCGGCGCCGCTCACCGCGCCCCTCCAGGTGACCGGCAGCTCCACGGTGCGGCTGCGGGTGCGCGGCGAGGGCGAGGTGACCCTCTTCGCCAAGCTCCAGGACGTGAGCGGCGGGGCGCAGCCGCCGATCCTGCCCGAGGGCCTGGTCGCGCCGCTGAAGGTCACCGTCCCGCCGGACGCGGGCGAGGCAGGCGCCGAGGTCACGGTGCGCCTGCCCGCGATCGACCACCGCTTCGACACCGGCCACCGGCTCCGCCTCACCGTGTCCAGCACCGACCTCGGCTACGCCACCCCGGCCGCGCCGTCGGTGGCCGGCGTCGGGCTGGCCGCCCCCGCGCTCACGGTGCCCACCGACGCGGCCCTGCGCACACCGGTGAACGGGCCCGAGTGGTGGACGTGGGCGCTGCCGGCCGCGGCGATCGTGGTCGCGGTCGTCATGGTGCTCGCCGGGCGCCGCCGTCCCGGCGCGGACGTGGACCCCGCGCTGGCCGGCGTGCCGCTGCGCATCACCGGGCTCACCAAGGCATACCGCAACGGCGACACCGTCGTGTCGGACCTGTCGTTCCAGGTGGAGCGCGGGCAGGTGCTCGGCCTGCTCGGCCCGAACGGCGCGGGGAAGACGACCACGATGCGGATGATGATGGGCCTCATCCATCCGGACGCGGGCGAGATCAGGATCTTCGGCCAGAAGGTCACGCCCGGCGCCCCCATCCTGTCCCGGCTGGGATCCTTCGTCGAGGGGCCCGGTTTCCTGCCGCACCTGAACGGGCGGGAGAACCTGGAGCTCTACTGGCGCGCCACCGGCAGGCCCGCCGCCGACGCGCACATGGCGGAGGCGCTGGAGATCGCCGGGCTCGGCGGCGCGCTGGAACGCGCGGTGCGCACCTACTCCCAGGGCATGCGCCAGCGCCTCGCCATCGCCCAGGCCATGCTCGGGCTGCCCGACCTGCTCGTCCTCGACGAGCCCGCCAACGGCCTGGACCCGCCGCAGATCAGGGAGATGCGGCAGGTCCTCATCAGGTACGCCGAGCGCGGCCGGACCGTGATCGTCTCCAGCCACCTCCTCGCCGAGGTGGAGCAGACCTGCGACCACGTCGTGGTGATGCACCGGGGCCGGCTGGTGACCACCGGGCCGGTGCGCGACCTGCTGGAGGGCGCGGCGCGGGGCAACGGCTCGGTGCGCCGCCTGGAGGACGTGTTCCTCACGCTGATCGACGACAACGTGGGAGAGCGGTCATGAACGCAGAGGTCCCGGTGGCGAACGGCTATTCGGCGCGGCGCACGCTGCCGCTCCGGGTGGAGATCGTCCGGCAGTTCCGCCGGCGGCGCACGCTGGTGATGTTCGGGCTGCTGCTCGCGCTGCCCTGGGTGCTGGTGGTCGCCTTCAAACTGGGCGCCGGCCAGGGCGGGCAGCAGAACACCCTGCGGCTGTCGGACCTCGCCACCGAGAGCGCGCTCAACTTCTCCGCCTTCACGCTGTCGGTGTCGGCGAGCTTCCTGCTGGTCGTCGCGGTCGCGCTGTTCTGCGGCGACACCGTGGCGGGGGAGGCGAGCTGGTCCTCGCTGCGCTATCTGCTCGCCGCGCCGGTGCCGCGCGACCGGCTGCTGCGCCAGAAGCTGATCGTCGCCCTGGGCTACGCCGCCGCCGCGGTGATCTCACTGCCGCTGATGTCGCTGCTCGCCGGCACCCTGGGCTTCGGCTGGGACGACATCCAGGTGCCCGGCACCGGGGAGGTCATCCCGGCCGCCGCGGCGCTGCCGAGGTTCGCCATCGTGATCGGTTACGCGCTGGTCAGCCAGCTCGTCGTGGCCTCGTTGGCCTTCCTGCTCTCGACCGCGACGGACTCGCCGCTCGGCGCCGTGGGCGGCGCGGTCGGCCTGGTCATCGTGAGCAGCATCCTCCAGGCGGTGGAGGCGCTCGGCGTCGTGCGCGAGTTCCTGCCGACCTTCTGGACCTCGGCCTGGCTGGACGCGTTCGCCCCCGAGATCGAGTGGAGCGGGATGATCAAGGGGGCGGCCGTCTCGGTGACCTATTCGGCCATCCTCATCGCCCTGGCCTTCCGCCGCTTCCGCGCCAAGGACATCGTCTCCTGAACGGCCCGCGCAGGGCCGGGGTCCTCGTGTCCTGAGCGGTCCGCGCAGGGCCGGGGGCATCGTGTCCCGAACGGCCCGCGCAGGGCCAGGGGTCATCGTGTCCGAGCGGTCCCGCCCTGCGCCGGGGTCCTCGTGTCCTGAGCGGCCCCGTCCGGCGCGGGGGTCAGCCCCAGTGCGGGGGGCGGTCTTCCAGCAGGCGGGCGGTGTCGTCGTCGCGGCCCGGGTCGGGCCAGCCGCCCCAGCCGAGGTCGGTGTCGTCGCTCGTCTGCTCGGGGAGCACGGGGGAGTCCTCGTCGAAGAGGTCCACCGGACGCAGGTCGTCTGGCCCGTATGTCACGGAGGCCATTCTACGGCGGCAGGCGCCCCACGCGCGGCGCCTCTCCACCCTCGTACCGCCGCGCCCCGGGCCGGTGCCGCCCTGCCCCGCTGCCGCCGCGCCCCCGGGCCGGTTTCGCCGGGCGGTACGGAGCCCGGAAAGGGCAGCACATCCGGGACATCCCCGATTGCGAGGATGGCAGGGGAGCGGCATCATTTCGACGCGTGAACGCAGGAGCATCCCTCAAGCACGCGCCCTCCCGGATCCTCGCCTGGGCCCTCCCCTACTGGACCCGGGGGAAGCCTGGCCGGGAGACGCCCGCCGAGCTCTTCTGGGTGCTCTACTCCGGGTGGATCGCCGCCTTCGTCCTCAAGGTCCTGGGGTCGTCGTGGGACGTCTCCTGGCACTTCAAGTGGCTGCGCGACGACCTCGCCCCGCCGCACCTGATCAACTCCGTCGGCACCGCCATCGCCGTCGCGCTCACGATCATCCACGGCTACACCGGCTACGGCGTCGACAAGATCGCCCTGCGGCTCATCCAGTGGGGCACCGGCATCTTCCTCGTCGCCGTGCCGCTCGACCTGATCAACCACCGGATCAACGGCCTGGACATCACGTCGTGGAGCCCCTCGCACATGATGCTCTACTTCGGCACCGGCGTCATGATCGCCGGCGTGGTGCGGGGCTGGTACGTCGGAGCCCCGCCGGGACGCGGGCGCGACCTCATGCTGGGCGCGCTCTTCCTGTTCTCCTTCGAGGACATGCTGTTCCCCAACCAGCACCAGGAGTACGGCGTGCTGAGCGTCGCCGCCTGGGACCGGGGCACCCCGTACGCGGAGCCGATCCTGCTCCAGTTCGCGGCCGACCAGCTCGGCCGCCCGGTGGACCGGGGGATGGCCGTGCAGTTCTCGCTGCCGATGCCCGAATGGCTCTACCCGGTCTACGCGGTGGCCGCCTGCCTGATCGTGCTGGTCATCGCCCGGCGGATGGTCGGCAGGACGTGGACCGCCACGGCGATCGCGGCCGTCTTCGTCGCCTACCGCTGCGTGATCTGGCCGCTGCTCACCTACACCGACTTCCCGCCCTCGGCCGTGCCGTTCTTCCTGGTGGTCGGCGGCCTGTGCGTGGACCTGGTGTTCCTGGCCAGGCTGCCGTACGCCGCGCGGGCGCTGGCGGGGGCCGTCGTGGTCACGGCGGGGGCCTACGGCGCGCTCTACGTGCAGGGGGAGGTGCTGGCGGCGCCGCCGTTCGGGTTCGGCTCGGCGCCCGTGGCCGCCGCGCTGCTCGCGGTGCTGTGGCTGGGCGCCGAGGTGCTCATGCGACGGCTCGGGGGTGAGCCTCAGGTCAGCGAGGCGCGGGTGAGCGTGATCGCCACGCCGTAGGCGAGGCCCATCACGGTCACCTCCGCCGCCGCCCAGGCGACCATCGACGTGGCCTGCCGCCGGGCGATGGCGGGCAGCAGCCGGAAGCGGATGTGCGCGGCCAGCGGCACCAGGGCGCAGGCGAGCACCACCTTGGCCACGAGCAGCAGGCCGTACTCCGAGCCGAGCAGCGCCCCCGGCAGCTCCACGCCGGGGGTGAGCGCCATCGTGGACAGGCCGGAGATCAGCCCGGACACGCTCACCAGGATCAGGCACACCGTGGCGAGCTTGGAGAATTTCGGCAGCGCCACCGCGAGCAGGTCGCGCCGCGCCGCGACGAACAGCGCGGTGGCGAGCAGCCCGCCGGTCCACGCCGTCGCGCCCATCACGTGCAGCTCCATCGAGATCATGATCGGGTCGTGCCAGACGGAGTTGACCGCGTGGCCGGTCACCGGGATGGGCAGCAGGCCGAACAGGGCGATGCCGGTGCGCAGCTCGGCGGGCACGCTCTCCCCGAAGCGCACGGCGAGCAGTCCCACGGCGGCGCAGGCGAGCGCGGTCGCGCCGCTGATCACGAGCCCCTGACCGGCGCCGACGTTGCTCACGTAGCTCGCGACGGCGGCCGGGGTGGGGAAGGCGCCCGGGTTCAGCTCCGCGGTGTGGAAGACCACCGTGACGAAGGCGAACACGGCCCACGCCCAGGCGGCGGACACGGCGGCGGGCCGCACCCGGCGCAGGACCGGCTCGGTGCGCTCCGGATCGTCGAAGCCGAGCAGCTTGGGCAGCAGGCTGAGCCCGATGACCGCCACCGCCGCCAGGTCGAGCAGCACGCGCACGACCGGCAGGCCGTACTCCACCACCGGGCCGGGGGTCGGGATGCCGGGCACCGGCCGTTCGGCGATCAGGGCGGCGCCGGCGAGGGCGGCCACCAGCGCCCCGCCCACCAGGCCGCCGATCAGCGTTCTGCGGGCGAAGACGTCGGTGCCGGAGCCGGTCTCGGCGCTGCCGGGCGGGACGACGGCGGGGGCGGGTACGGAGGACTCCGGGGTCTGCGCGACGGACATGAACGCTGGCCTCTACTGGTCGGCGGGCTGGGAGGAGGAGCCGGCGGGCGAGGACGCCTCGGCGGTCCCGGGGGTCCCGGGGGTCTCGGTGGTCCCAGGGGCCGCCGGGGACGGGCCGGTGGGGGCGGGCCGGCCGCCGCGGCGCAGGGCCACCGCGGTGGCTGCGCCGAGCAGGACGAGGGCGAGGACGATCCACAGCACGGCCATCCCCGCGCCCGCGTTCTGCGAAGCCTCGGTGGCCTGGGCGCTGAGGTCGTTCTGGCCGGAGCCGCCGACCGGGGAGGCGGCCGGGGCCGCCGCCGCGGGCTGCCCGGTGCCGGTCCCCCCGGTGGTCGTGGTGAAGGTCAGGCTGCCGGAGACCGGATGCCCGTCGGAGGACAGGATGCGGTAGCCGATGACGTACTCGCCCGCCGGGCCGGGGGCGCCGAGCGCGACGCTCACCTTGGTCCGGTCGACCGACGGCCCGCCCTCGTCGAACCGCGCCCCGCCCGGACCGGTCACCGTCACCTGCGTGAAGCCCTGGCGCACCGGCTGGTCGAACTCCAGCGTGACCCGCTCGGGGGCGGCGGACAGCGTGGCCTTGTCCTTGGGATCGCTGCCGATCAGCACGTTGTGCGCCTGTGCCGGGGTCACCACGCCCGCCACCGCCGCGAACGCGAGCACCAGGACCGTGAGTAGCCGCCTCACCGATCAACCTCTCTCATTGTCATCTCCGCCGGCACCGATTCGTCCAGCATGTGTTGTCCGTCCGGACATGGTCTCATCGGGCGCGCGCGGATGGGCCTTCCCGAAGGGCATTCCGCCGCGTACCATCCCAGCACATCTCACGATCCCCGAGCGCCCCCTGTCCTGCTGACGGGGGACACGGAGTGCGTATGACCGCCGTTCCCCCCGTCGACGGCATCCCGGCGGCGCTGGCCGAGCCGACCCGTCGCGTCGGCCCCCGCTGGATCGCGTTCATCTCGCTGGGCAACCTGGCGTTGTGGATGGGCTACTTCGGGCCGCTCCAGGTGCTGCTGCCCGAACAGCTCGCCGCGGTCGCGCCGGAGGGCAAGGAGAGCGCGCTCGCCTGGGTCACCGGGGCGGGGGCGGCGGTCGCGATGCTGGCCACCCCGGTCGCGGGCGCCCTGTCCGACCGTACGGCGGGCCGCCTCGGCAGGCGGCATCCGTGGACGCTCGGCGGCGCCGTGGCGGGCGCGCTGGCGATGGTGTTCCTGGCGTTCCAGGGCACGTTCGCGGGCGTGCTGGTGGGCTGGTGCCTGGTGCAGGCGTCGCTCAACGCCATGCAGGCGGCGCTGACCGCGGGCGTGCCCGACCACGTGCCGGTGCGCCAGCGGGGCGAGGTGTCCGGCTGGATCGGCGTCCCGCAGACGCTCGGCGTGGTGGCCGCGGTGCTGCTGGTGACGGTCGTGGTGACCGGCGTCCGGCCGGGGTACCTCGTGATCGCGGCGCTGATCCCGCTGTGCGCGCTGCCGTTCGTGCTCACCACGCCGGACCATCCGCTGCCCGCCGAGCACCGCAGGCGGTTCGACCCGCGCGGCCTGGTCCGCCTGCCGCGGTTCGGGCACGACTTCGCCTGGGCGTGGGTGACGCGGTTCCTCATGCAGCTCGGCAACGCGCTCGCGCTGCTCTACCTGCTCTACTTCCTCACCGACGCTGTGGGCTACGAGCGGCTCTTCCCCGGCCAGGACGCCGGGCAGGGGCTGCTCGTCCTCATCCTGATCTACACGGTCGCCGTCGTGGCCACCACCGTGGTGGCCGGGATCGTGTCCGACCGGCTGGGCCGGCGCAGGGCCCTGGTCACGGTGTCGGGGCTGATCTCGGCGGTGGCGCTGCTGATGCTGGCGCTGTGGCCGCTGTGGCCGGTCGCCATGGCGGCCGCCGCGATCATGGGAGTGGGCTTCGGCGTCTACCTCTCGGTGGACAACGCGCTGGTCACGGAGGTCCTGCCGGAGGCGGCCGGCCGGGCGAAGGACCTCGGCGTGATCAACGTCGCGTCCACCGGCCCGCAGGTGCTGGCCCCGGCCGTCGCCGGCCCGATCGTGACCGGCCTGGGCGGCTACCCGGTGCTTTATGCCACCGCCGCCGCCCTGGCGGTGCTCGGCGCCGTGCTGGTCCGGCGGATCAGGAGTGTCCGCTGACCACGCCCTCCGCACGCAGCCGGCGGATCACCAGCTCCGACATCCGTACGGCGAGCGAGGGCGAGAGCCGGGCGGCGAGCCAGGCGACACGGGCCGAGGCGGGCGCCACCACCAGCGCCTTGTTCCTGGCGACGCCCCGGATGACGTCGGCGGCCATCGCCTCCACCGGGTAGAGCCGCATCCCCGGCTGCCGGGCGTTCCTGCTCACCCCGGTGGCCGGCAGTCCCGGGTTGATGTTGGCGAGGATCGGGGTGTCGGTGAACCCGGGGCAGACGACGGTCACCTTCACGCCGTGCGCGGCGGCCTCGGCGCGCAGCGCGAGCGACAGGCCGACCACGGCGTGCTTGGCCGCGGTGTAGGGCAGCATCAGCGGCGCGGGGGTGAGACCGGCGAGCGAGGCCGTGTTGACGATGTGGCCGTATCCCTGGGCCCGCATGATCGGGTAGGCCGCGTGCACGCCGTGCACCACGCCGCGCAGGTTGACGTCGATCGCGCGGTTCCAGTGGTCGAGGGTGAGCTCGTCGGTGGCGCCGCCGACACCGATCCCGGCGTTGTTGACGACGATGTTCAGCCGGCCGTGCTCGTCCTTGACGCCACGAATCATGGCCGCCACGGCGGCGGCGTCGGTCACGTCGAGGGTGACCGCGCGGCCGTCGAGGTCCTTGGCGATCCGGGCGGCGCCCTCGCCGTCGATGTCGGCGATGGTCACGTGGAAGCCGCGGCGGGCGAGTTCCAGGGCGACGGCCCTGCCGATGCCGGACGCGCCCCCGGTCACCACCGCGGTCCGCGGGCCTCTCATGCCCCGCCGCCGCGCCGGATTTCGGACTTGCGTCTGCCGATTTCGGTCGCGAGAGAAGCGCTGGGGGTGGGTGTCATGTATCCACTCCCTTCCGGGGATAGAACCCTAATTGTACGAATTATCCAATAACTTGGGAAGGGTGGGTGACTCCGGTCACGCCTGTCCCGGGAGTGAGGTACCCCATACAACCCTTGGGGTGATGTGACTAACCCCGAGTGGAACAGGACCAAACCCCGGCCACGCGCGACGGCCGGGTGGCCGTGAGCGGTGGTGCGATGCTGCGTGCCATGGCAGTAACCGCTCCCCGCCCCCTCCTGGGAGCCGTGCTTCTGTTGTTCGTCAGTGCCGCCTGGGGGTCGGCGTTCCCACTGATGAAGGATCTGATCGTCAGGATGCCGGTGGCGGACCTGCTCAGCCTGCGCTACGGGGTGGCCGCGCTGGTACTGCTCGCCATCAGGCCGGCGGCCCTGCGCGGCCTGTCCGAGGGAACCTGGACCCGGGGGGTCCAGCTCGGCCTCGTCTTCGGAGTCGGCCAGATCGCCCAGGCGATGGCGCTGCACAGCCTGCCCTCGCCGGTGTCCGGCTTCGCCGTGGGCTGCAACGTCGTCATGACGCCGCTGCTCGGCCTGGTGCTGCTGCGGACCCGGGTGTCCATGCGGATCTGGGCGGCGGTCGCGCTGGCCGCCGTGGCGATGGCGGTCTTCACGCTGCTGCACGGCATGGAGGGCGGGGACGTCTCGCTGCTCGCGCTGGCGGCCACGCTGATGGCCGCCGCGCTCTACGCCGTGCACACCCTCATGCTGGGCCGGATGTCCGGCGAGCGGCAGGACGGCTACGCCCTCACCGTGATCCAGCTCGGCACCATCGGGGTGCTGAGCGGCGTCCTCGCCATGCCCGGCGGGCTCACCCTGCCGAGCGGCACGGCCGACTGGCTGGTGCTCGCCCATCTCGCCGTCGTCTCCTGCGCCCTCGGCTTCCTCGCCAGAACCTACGGCCAGGTGCACATCGCGCCGGTGCCGTCCGCGATCATCCTGTCCTCGCAGCCGCTGTGGGTGGCCGTGCTCGCCGCCGTGGTGTACGGCGAGGCGATCACCGTGAGCGTGGTCGTCGGCGGCGCCCTGGTCGCGGCCGCGATGCTCCTCGCCGTGGTGCCCGAACGGTCGCGGCACGACACGCCGGACCCGCCCGACGCCACCTCACGGGAGCCGGCCGGCAGGTCGGACGATCCATCCCTGGATGCCGTACCGCCCGAACCGGGGCCGCCGGAGGAGGTCACGGAACCGTCCGGCCGGAGCGACTACGCCGCCGCCTACCTGCCGCCCGCGCACCGGGCCCTGCTGATCAAGGTCAGCAGGGAGGCGTCGAAGATCCTGCTGGCCCTGCGCACCGAGCAGCAGGTCACGGGGCGGCCGGCGCCGGCCGTCGGCGACATCCCCAGGCAGGGGCGACCCGCGGAGGTCTCCCGGCCGCCGTCCGGGGGCGAGCCGCTGGACCAGATGCTGGAGCGGGCGATGGCGGTCGTGCACGAGCGTTCCGACCACGTGCTGTCCGAAACCGTGGTCCCGCTCATCATCGCCCTCGACCCCGACCTGCCCAAGCTCCGCGCGCCCGCACGGGCCGACCCGGGCTCCGGCCCCTCCGGCCCCTCCTGCCCCGGCGAACCGTGCGCGGCCGAGCTGGAGGGGGCGAGATCCGGTCCGCCCGGGGCGTGCGCGGGCGGACGGGCGGAGCAGGGGGACGACGGGGAGGAGAGATGAGGGCGACGGGACCGCCGAGAGGCTGACGATCCGAACAGCGGCCCTGCCGGCGGCTCGGTCGGTGGTCTGGTCAGTGGTCCGAGAGCGGGATGCGGGCGACGAAACGGGCGCCACGCGGGCTGTCCTCGACGGTCAGCGTGCCGCCGTGCCCGGTGGCGATCTCGCGGGCGATCGGCAGGCCGAGCCCGGTGCCGCCGGCGTCCTTGTTGCGGGCCGCGTCCAGCCGGGTGAAGCGCTGGAAGACCGCCTCGCGCTTGTCCGGAGGGATGCCCATGCCGTCGTCCAGCACCTCAAGCACGGCGCACCTGCCGCTCTCCCGCACCGAGACCGTGATCCGCGACGACGCGTGCCGTTCGGCGTTGTCCATCAGATTCGTCAGCAGCCGGATCAGGCGGAGCCGGTCGCCGTTCACCTTCACCCCCGGCTGGAGGTGCCGGATCACCTGGACCCGCCGGGGCCGCTGGTCCAGCTCGGTGGCCGCCAGGTGGGACAGGTCCAGCCGTTCCTTCACCATGGGGGCGCCCGCGTCCAGCCTGGCCAGGATCAGCAGGTCGCTGACCAGGGCTTCGAGCCGGTCCAGGCTGTCCAGCTGGGCATGGGACATCGCCTGCCAGTCGGCGTCCTCGGGCGCGAGCAGGGCGGCCTCGACCTGCGCGCGCATCGCGGTGATCGGGCTGCGCAGGTCGTGGGAGGCGTCGGAGGCGAAGCGGCGCTGCATCTCGACGACCGCCTCCAGCCGGTCGAGCGTCTTGTTGACCGTGCAGCCGAGCCGGTGGATCTCGTCCTGGGACTCCGGGAGCGGCACCCGGCGGCCGAGGTCGGTGGCGTTGATCTCGGCCAGCTCGGCGCTGATGGAGTCCACCGGCCGGAGCGTCTTGCCGACGACGCGGTACGTGCCGAACGTGGCCAGCGCGATCAGCAGGATCGACCCGGAGATGAGCAGCGCGAACAACTCGTCGCCGACGTACCACGGCACGTCGTGGTCGGCCGCGTAGATGATCCAGTCACCCTGCGGCATGTACACCCGGAAGGCCACCACGATCGCGCAATCGCCGCCGAACATCGGCAGGCCGCAGATCACCCTCTTCTCTCGCACGCTGTCGCCCGGCGGCTCGAACCGCGCCATCGGCGGCTCGCCCACCGCCCGTGGCGTGGCCGAGACCACCTGCCGATCCGCGTTCAGGACCTGGATGATCGCCCCGTCCTGCGGCGGCAACGCCGACGGCAGGACGTTCCGCCTGGTCATGTTGACGACCTTCAGCGACGCGCCGACGATCTGGTCGGTCTTGTAGTTGGTGGCCAGGCCGTGCACGCTGACCAGGACCAGTGAGGTGACCACCGCGCACAGGAGGGCCATCACGATTCCGGCGATGACCGTGAGCCGCCTCTTCAGGGACCAGCCGTGCGTAAGGCTCACCCGATGTTCACCCGACCCCCCCGGTAATCGAATGATCACACACTGCGTATGCTGCTCGAAGTCAGGGAGATTCACCTCCAACGAGGTGTAAAACTCACATGGCATTACAACGATGGACGTAGTGGTGGAATAACGCCCGGTGCCGGAGCCGGCGTGCGGATCCCCACGGCCGTGATCGTCCGCCGGGGGCCGGGGACCGCCGCCGGGTGCGGGCGCGGAAGACTGGGGCGGTGAACGCTGACTTCGCCCATGTGGAGGCGCCGGCCCCGGCGTTTCTGTTCGACCTCGACGGGACGCTGATCGACAGCGTCTACCAGCATGTCATCGCCTGGCACAGTGCCCTCGCCGGCCTGGGCATCGACCTGTCGGTCTGGCGGATCCACCGGCGGATCGGGATGAGCGGCGGCCTTTTCGTCACGGCCCTGCTCAGGGAGACCGGCCTGTCCCTCACCGCGGAGCAGATCGAGGACCTGCAACGCGCGCACGCCGACGGTTACCTGAAGCAGTTGGACTCGGTGCGCCCGCTGCCCGGCGCCGCCGAGCTGCTGGCCGAACTCACCGCGCGCGGCGTGCCGTGGGCCATCGCCACCAGCGGGCACGCCCGCACCGCCCGGCACGCCCTCGGCCTGCTCGGCCTGCCCGACTCCACCCCGTTGATCACCAGGGACCTCGTGCGCCGGGCCAAGCCGGATCCCGACCTGTTCCTCGCCGGGGCCGCCGTGCTCGGCATCGACGCCCGGCACGCGATGGTGGTGGGCGACAGCGTGTGGGACCTGCTGGCCGCCCGCCGGGCCGGCGCGCTCGGCATCGGGCTCCAGTCCGGCGGCTACGGCACCGACGAACTGGAACGCGCGGGCGCCTTCCGCGTCTACGCCGACCCCGCCGACATGCTCGCCCACCTCGACGAACTGGGCGTCCGCGCCTCCGGCTGACCCGCCCCCTCCGCGCAGGGCCGGTCCCGGCCGGTCCGTACACTCCCGCGCCGCAGCGCCGGTCCGCACGCCCCCGCAGTGCTGGTCCCGGCCGGTCCGCACGCCCCCCCGCAGGGCCGGTCCCGGCCGGTCTGTACGCCCCCGCGCCGCCGGGCCCGTCCCGGCGGCGCGGGGCGCGTTCACGCCCGGGGCGTCAGCTCGGAGCGGAGCAGCCGCAGCACGTTGCCACCGACGATCTTGAGGATGTCCTCCTCCGGCACCCCCCGCTTGACCAGGCCCTGGGTGACCAGCGGCAGCCCGCGCGGCCCTTCGATGCCGGGCAGCGTGGCGAGAACGTCGAGCCCGTCGACCCCGGTGTCCTCGCAGCACGGCGGGGTGAGGTCGATCATCACCTCGCGGACGAAGTCCGGCCCCAGGCCGGTGTGGTCGACGCCCGCCACCTCCGCGACGTGCTCGATGTGGTCCAGCAGCCGCTCGACGGTGAAGTCCACCGGGTCCTCGGCCAGAAAGCCCGGCAGGAAGTTCACGCAGACCACGCCGCCGGTCGCCGCGACGCCCCTGAGCTGGTCGTCGGTGAGGTTGCGGTGGTGGTCGCGCAGCGCGCGGGCCGAGGAGTGGGTCGCGATGACCGGCCGGGTGGCCAGCTCCAGCACGTGCCCGACGCCGGCGGCGCCCAGGTGGGAGACGTCGAAGACGATGCCGAGGCGCTCCATCTCCCTGACCGCCTGGACCCCCGCCTCGGTGAGCCGGCCGCCCGTGGCGTCCTCGCCGCTGCCGTCGGCCAGCGGTGTCCGCCGCCAGTGCGCGATCGACGCGACGCGGACGCCGAGCCGGTGCATCGTGGCGAAGAGTTCCACGCTGGCGTCGATGCCGGGCGCGCTCTCCAGCGCCAGGACCAGGGCGATCCTGCCCTCGGCGAGCGTCTGGTCGATCTGCTCCGCGTCGAGGCACAGCCGTACGGCGTCGGCGTTGCCCTCGGCCAGGGTGTGCGCGCACTCGATCATGCGCAGCGTCTGCCGGAGCGCGCCCTCCGGGCGGTACTGGTCGTCGATGAAGACGGGCAGCACCTGCACGTTCACGCCGCCGTCGCGCAACTGCGGCAGCCACTGCGCGCGGAAGAAGGACGCCCACCGGTCCGGGCGGCGCGCGCTGACCGCCATGAGCAGGTCGTTGTGGGTGTCGGCGACGACCGCCCGGCGGTGCAGGGCGGCCGACTCGGCGTCTACGGAGAGGTCTACGGAGAGGTCTGCGGACATGGTGGTGCTCCAAGGGTCGTGCGGGGTGGACGGGCCGCTCGTCAGCGGCGCGGTCGCGGGAGCGAGGTGTAGGCGCTCGGGCGCGGGGCGCGGGTGAGGCGGCGGTAGAGCGTCGTCGAGCCCGGCCAGTTGGTGGTGATCCGCCCTGACTCGGTCTGGTACCAGCTCTGGCAGCCGTCCTGCCAGATCATGTCCCCCATCGCCTGCTCGAGTCGCCGCCGCCAGGCCGCCAGGGCGGCCTGTCGTACCTCGATCGGGCCGCGCAGGGAGATCAGTCTCAGGCATTGCAGGATGTAGCGTACCTGGGCCTCGATCATGAGGATGATCGAGTTGTGGCCGAGGTTGGTGTTCGGGCCGTACAGCAGGAAGAGGTTGGGGAAGCCGGGCACGGCCAGGCCGAGGTACGCCTCCGCGCCGTCCCGCCAGCGCTCGGCGAGCGACCGGCCGTCCCTGCCGGTGATCTCGATGGGGGCGAGGAAGCTCGTGGCGTGGAAGCCGGTGGCGTAGATGATCGTGTCGGCCTGGCGGAGGGTGCCGTCCGCCGTCTCGACGCCCTTGGCGGTGATCCGCCTGATGGGATCGGTCACCACCGCCACGTTGGGACGGGTCAGCGCGGGATAGAAGGCGTTGTCGACGACGATCCGTTTGCAGCCGATGCGGTAACCGGGGGTCAGCTTGGCCCGCAGGACGGGGTCGGGCACCTGCCGGGCCAGGTGGCCGAGCGCCATCGCGCGCAATCGGTCGGCGGTCCACCCGTCGCGGCGCAGCGCCGGGAGGAAGAGCGTCTCCAGGCGGCGGTGGATCAGCCCCCGGTAGGCCCGCTGGAGGAACGGCAGGTGGTGGAAGGCGAGCCTGGCCGCCGGGCCGAAGCCCTCGTCGGGCTTGGGGATCACCCAGTTGGGGGTGCGCTGGTAGACGTCGAGCCGGGCCACGAGGGGGGCGATGCGCGGGATGAACTGCGCGGCGGAGGAGCCGTTGCCGATCACGGCGACCTCGCGGCCGGTGAGGTCGTGGCCGTGGTCCCAGCGCGCGGAGTGGAAGGCGGTGCCCGCGAAGTCCGCCCTGCCGGGGATGTCGGGCAGCCGGGGCCGGCTGAGCTGGCCCACCCCGGTGACGAGCACGTCGAAGTCGGCCTCCCCGCCGTCCGCCGTCGTGATCCGCCACCGGCCGTCGACGTAACGGGCGGAAGTAACCTCAGCATTTAGCCGGATATGTGGCCAAATGCGGTATTTATCGGCGCATCGGTGTAGATAGGCGAGTATTTCGGGTTGTTCGGGAAAGCGGCGGGTCCAGCTCGCGTACTTCTCGAACGAATACGAGTAGAGGTGGGAGGGCACGTCGCAGCCGGCGCCCGGATAGGTGTTGTCCCGCCAGGTGCCGCCGATGTCGCCGGCCTTCTCGAACACGGTGAACGACGTCACCCCGGCCATCCGCAGCCGGATCGCCATGCACAGCCCGCCCACGCCGGCCCCGATGATCGCTACAGTGAGCATGCCCGCCTCCGGATCGCGATCCCCTCACATTACGAAATCCGCCCGTCGTAGTGAACAGGCTCGGTTCCGGCGGCAGGGGGCGGCGGCGGTAATGTGCGCATCGTGCCCGAAGCAACGCTAGCCGCAGTCGTCGAAGAGCTCGAAACGTTGTACGACCCCGCGTGGGCCGAGTCCTGGGACGCGGTGGGCCTGGTCTGCGGCGACCCGGCCGCCGCCGTGCGCCGGGTGCTCTTCGCGGTCGACCCGGTCCGCACGGTCGTGGACGAGGCGCTGGCCTGGGGCGCCGACCTGGTCGTCACCCACCACCCGCTCTACCTGCGCGGCACCACCAGCGTGGCGGCGACCACGTTCAAGGGCCGCGTGGTGCACACGCTGATCAAGAACGACGTCGCCCTCTACACCGCGCACACCAACGCCGACGTGGCCGACCCCGGCGTCTCCGACGCGCTCGCCCGCGCGGTCGGCCTCACCGGCGACCTCGTCCCCCTCCGCCCCGCCGCCGACGACCCGCGCCGCGGCCTGGGCCGGATCGGCTCGCTGGCCGAGCCGGTCACGCTCGCCGAGTTCGCCGCCCGCGCCGCCGCGGGGCTGCCGCGCACCGCCTGGGGCCTGCGCGTCGCGGGCGACCCCGACCGCAGGGTGCGCAGGATCGCGGTCAGCGGCGGCGCCGGCGACTCCCTCCTCGGTACGGCACGCGCGGCCGGCGTGGACGCCTTCCTCACCGCCGACCTGCGCCACCATCCGGCCAGTGAGTTCGTCGAGGCGGGCGGCCCGGCGCTGCTCGACGCGGCCCACTGGGCCACCGAATGGCCCTGGCTGGGCCAGGCCGCCGCGCTCTTGACGTCCGTGCTGGGCGCGCGGGGGATTACTGTTGAGACGCGCGTCTCCGAGACGGTCACGGACGCCTGGACGACAACAGCACAGTGCGAGGATACGAAGTGAAAGCAGCCCCAGAAGCACAGAAGCGTCTGCTCGAGCTCGCGAAGCTCGACTCCGTCCTCGACCGCCTGGCGCATCGCCGCCGGACGCTGCCCGAGCTCGCGGAGATCGACGAGCTCTCGGGCCGGCTGGCCCGCCTGGTCCCCCAGGTGATCGCCCTGGAGACCGAGGTCAGCGACCTCGGGCGGGACCAGACCAAGGCCGAGTCCGATGTCGAAGCGGTGCGCGCCCGCGCCGACCGCGACCAGAAGCGGCTCGACTCCGGCCAGGTCGGCTCCGCCAAGGACCTCGCCGGCCTCCAGTCCGAGATCGCCTCGTTGCAGCGCCGGCAGGGCGACCTGGAAGAGGTCGTCCTGGAGATCATGGAGCGCCGCGAGTCGGCCGAGGAGAAGCTCGCCAAGCTGGTCGCCGAGCGCGACGAGATCAGTGGCGGCCGCGCCGACGCCGAGGACCGCCGCGACGCCGGCCTCGCCGAGATCGACAAGGAGCACGCCCAGGCCGCCGGCGGCCGTTCCGGGCTCACCGCGGACATCCCCGCCGACCTGCTGGCGCTCTATGAGAAGCTGCGCGGCCAGTACGGCGTGGGCGCCGCGATGCTGCACGGCGGCCGGTGCCAGGGATGCAAGGTGTCGCTGTCCATCGCCGACCTCAACCGGATCAGGTCCGCCGCGCACGACGAGGTCATCCGCTGCGAGGAGTGCCGCCGCATCCTCGTCCGGACCGCAGAGTCGGGCCTGTGACGGCTTTCGTCGTCGAGGCCGACGGCGGGTCGCGCGGCAACCCGGGCCCCGCGGGCTACGGCGCCGTGGTCAAGGACGCCGCCGACGGGCAGGTTCTCGCCGAGGCCGCCGAAGCCCTCGGCACCACCACCAACAACGTCGCCGAGTACCGCGGCCTGATCGCCGGCCTCGCCTCCGTCCTCGCGGTGGGCGGGGACGGCGCACGGGTCGAGGTCCGGATGGACTCCAAGCTGGTCATCGAGCAGATGGCCGGCCGCTGGAAGATCAAGAACGAGGGCCTGCGCCCGCTCGCGCTGGAGGCCGCGGCCATGGCCCGCCGCCTCAAGGTCACCTGGACCTGGATCCCGCGCGAGCGCAACCGCCACGCCGACCGCCTCGCCAACGAGGCCATGGACGCCGCAGCCAAGGGCCGCACCTGGCACCCCACCTCCGCCCCGCCGCCCACCCCCGGCCCGCCCCCCTCCTCCGGCGCGCCCCCCGCCTCGGCCTCCGCGTCCGGCGGTGACCTCGGGCCCGGTACGGGTGTCCAGGACTCCCTCTTCGCCGCCCCGGACACCGCCCCGGACACCGACCCGCTGACCGACGCCGCCGTCTCGGAAGCCGCCGTGTCGGCCCCTGTGTCGGCTCCCGTGTCGGCTCCCGCACCGGCGGTGGGCGCCGCCGGCGGGCGTGGCACCGGGTGGCGTCCGCCGACGAGCACCGCCACCGTGCTCCTGCTGCTCCGGCACGGGGAGACGCCGCTGTCGGTCGAGCGCAGGTTCTCCGGCCTCGGCGACCCCGAACTGACCGGCCAGGGCACGGCCCAGGCCGAGGCCGCCGCCGTACGGCTGGCGCGCGAGCCGTACGGGATCGACGTGATCGTGAGCTCCCCGCTCAGGCGGGCCAGGGCCACCGCGGAGATCGTCGCCGCGCGGGTGGGCGTCCCCGTCGTCGTCGAGGACGGGCTGCGGGAGGTCGACTTCGGCGACTGGGAGGGGCACACCTTCACCGAGATCCAGCGTCGCTGGCCGGCGGAGCTCGCCGCCTGGCTGGCCGACCCCGGCGTCGCCCCGCCCGGGGGAGAGAGCTTCGCCACGGCGACCGGCCGGGTCGAGGAGGCCAGGGAACGCCTCCTCGGCGAACACCCGGGCAAGACGATCCTGGCCGTCTCGCACGTCACGCCCATCAAGACGCTGCTGCGGCTGGCGCTGACGGCCCCCGCGGAGGCGCTCTACCGCATGCACCTCGACCTGGCCTGCCTGTCGGTCATCGAGTACTACGCCGACGGCCCCGCCGTGGTGAAGGCCCTCAACGACACGTCCCACCTGCGCTGACCGGCTCCGCCCCGGACGGCGCCCCAGGGCCGTGCCGGCATCCAGGCGAACCGGCACGGCCCCGCGTCCCCCCGCCCTCCCCGGCGGCGACATCCCCATCCGACCGTGCCGCACCTGCCTCCCGGTTGTGGATCACTTGGGACGCGTTAGGCTAGAGGTACGGCGGACGAGCCGGCCGGGCGGCCGCGTCGGGCCCTACGGGGCTCGCCGAGGAAGGTCCGGGCTCCACAGGGCAGGGTGGTCGGTAACGCCGACCCGGGGTGACCCGCGGGACAGTGCCACAGAGAGCAGACCGCCTCCCCGAAACGGGAGGTAAGGGTGAAAGGGTGGTGTAAGAGACCACCAGCGCCCACGGTGACGTGGGCGGCTAGGTAAACCCCACCCGGAGCAAGGTCAAGAAGGGGCGGCCCGTAAGGACCGTCCCGCGCGCGACGTTCGAGGGCTGCCCGCCCGAGCCGCGCGGGTAGATCGCTTGAGGCCGTCGGCAACGACGGCCCTAGATGGATGGCCGCCGCCCGCCAACGCGGGCACAGAACCCGGCCTACAGGCCGACTCGTCCGCCCTGCCTGGTGTCCACCGGTGGAAACAGTTCCCGGCCGATCATGTGGACGGGCATCCGATTGAGGTCACCCCTTGATCCCGCCCCGTGTGCTGTCCCACGATGACGAGGGACGGACCCGCAGGAAGGGGATCGAACGTGGCGGACCAGCCTGAGCCCTTGCAGCCTTCGGACCTGTCGGGGGTGGTCGCGAACGCGAAAGGCGTTGAGGAATTACGGTCTGACGCGAGAACCGTGGGCCACCAGGATCAGTTGGCGCTCATCTCGCGGCCGGGACGCCCAGGGGCCCCTTGGTCTACGCCGTCGCCGGAAGTTTCGCCCTCTCCGCCGACGAGTGGCAGGTTCTCGACTCGCTTGTCGACTGGGAGAAAGACAAGATAATCAAGCCTCCGCCGACCTGGAAAATCTCCATCGGGGGCAAGCAGTACGACCTTGGAGTGGGTGCGCAACTTGTGGGGCAAAGCTCGGACGGCGGAGCTTTCATCCGTTGGAGTCGCGAAAATCAGTACTTAGCCATAGGGGCGTACCTGGACAGCTCAGACCCAAATGGTGACGCTGTCAGCAGGAGGCTCGAAGTCTGCATGGACGATCTCGACGCCCTTCTCTAGATGATCGCGGCCGGCACCCGGTGTGAAGCGAATGATTCACGGGCGCTCGGGAGCGGCGAGCAGGCCGCGGTTGTAGCCCTCCGCGACCGCGGCCGCGCGGTCGTTGACGTCGAGCTTCGTATAGATGTTGAGCAGGTGTGTCTTGACCGTGGCCTCGGTGATGAAAAGCTGGGCGGCCGCCTCCCGGTTGGTGTGGCCGGACGCGACCAGGCGCAGCACCTCCAGCTCGCGCCGGCTCAGTGGGCCGGTCGGGGGTGCCGGGGTGCGCAGCCGGCTCATCAGGCGGGCGGCCACCGACGGCGAGAGCGCGACCTCGCCGCGGGCGGCCGAGCGTACGGCGCGCAGCAACTCGTCCCGCGGCGCGTCCTTGAGCAGGTAGCCGGTGGCGCCGGCCTCGATCGCGGGCAGCACGTGGCTGTCGGTGTCGTAGGTGGTCAGCACCAGCACCCGGGCCGGTACGCCGCGCCGGGTCAGCTCTCCGATCGCGGTGACGCCGTCCATGCCGGCCATCCGCAGGTCCATCAGGATCACGTCCGGCCCGAGCGCCTCGGCCAGCCGGACCGCCTCAGCCCCGTCCGCCGCCTCGCCGACCACGGTGAACTCCGGGTCGCGGGCGAACATGCTGCTCAGCCCGTCCCGCACCACCGGGTGGTCGTCGGCGACGAGCAGCTTGATGGGGTCACTCACGAACGTACCTCCGGTGCCTCGGCGGGCAGGCAGGCCGAGATCCCGGTCCCGCCCCCCACCTCCGATTCGATCTGCAACGTGCCCGACAACGCCTCGATCCGCTGCCGCATCGCCACCAACCCGAAGCCCCCGCTCCGACTGCCGCCGGACGGATCCGATCCGCCGCCTGAGCCGGAGGACGGGGAGGCGGACGGCGCGGAGACGAGGGTGGCCAGGTTGAAGCCCTGGCCGTCGTCGCGGATGTCGAGGGCGGTCTGGTGGTCCATGTAGGTGAGAGTGAGGCCGACTCGGGTGGCGGTGGGGGCGTGCTTGGCGACGTTGGCCAGGCCCTCCTGGGCGATCCGCAGCAGGGCGACCTCGGCCTCCGGGCGCATCGTGCGGGTGCCGCCGGTGATGGCGACCTGGGCGGGGACGCCGTGACGGGCCGACCATCTGGCCGCCACCTCGGTGATGGCGTCGGCCAGGCGGCCGGTCTCCAGTGGCTCCGGGCGCAACTCGTTCACCGAGCGCCGCGCCTCGGTCAGGCTCTCCCGGGCCAGCGCGGTCGCCGCCGCGTGGTGCCGGCGCCACGCGGCCGGGTCGTCGGCCGCGTGCTCGGCCGCCTGCAACTGGGTGACGATGCCGGTCAGGCCCCGGGCCAGCGTGTCGTGGATCTCCCGAGCCATCCGGGCCCGCTCGTCCAGGACGCCGGCCGCGCGGGCCTGCTCGACCAGCCGTTCCTGCAGCGCCGCGTTCTCGGTCACGGCCGCGGCCAGCCGCGCGTTGGCCTCCCGGGCCTCGCGCAGCGCCGCCTCCCGGGCGTCGTAGTACCGGGCGCTGATCTCGCCGATCCAGGCCACCAGGCACATCGGCGCGATGTTGACGACCAGGATGGCCAGGTACTCGAGGCGGCCGACCCAGGTGCCGGGGTCCACGCCGGACGCCTGGGCCGTGCCGGCCACCACCGCGACGGCGGCGACGAAGTACAGCTCGCGCGGCCAGCCGATGATCCGGTACGCGTAGAAGTACAGCGCGGGCGTGTAGAAGCCGAACCATGGGTCGCGCAGGACCATGACCAGCCCGAACAGGATCAGGCCGGTCAGGAAGACGCCCATCACGCCGACCCGGCCGCGCCACGACGGGTGCAGCGTGAAGAACACCAGGTTCCACACCGCGGCCGCCGCGCAGAGCGTGAGGTCGATGGCGAGGGAGCGCGGCTGGTCGTGCCTGAAGGCGATGGTCTGGGCGGCCAGGACGGCCAGCAGCACGTAAGGAACCACGGTGACCATGGGGCTGAACCGTTGTTCCCAGCCCGCCGGCCCGGCCATCTGCCAACTCTGCATCGCGCACCTACTCCCAGCGGAACAATTTAGCCGCCGCCCCGGTCGCCCACGTGAGCAACGTGACCAGGGCGAACCGGTGCCCGTTCGTGGCGTCCTGTATGGCGGTGACCGTGGCGCCATCGGGGTGACGTGGCAGATGTGCCGGCGGGTCGCGGCCCAGTACGCGAATCCGGCCCCGGTCGGCGTCCGCAGGCCCACGGCGCACTCCACCGTCGCTCACGGCCGGACCGCCGGGCGCCGGTTGATCTGTACGACCACGGCCAGCAGGAGCAGGCCGCAGATGCCCTGTTCGAGCTTGAGCCAGAGCGGGAACGCGCCGGGCACCGCGATGATCACCACGATCGCGACCAGCATGGCCGCGGTGACGACGCGCAGCCGCAGCAGCATCCGGCGGTCGCCGCGGGCCGCCCGGACCGCGATGAACAGGGTGAGCAGCGAGGCGGCGGCGACGATGGTGCCGCGGATCCAGACCGCGGTGGTGACCATCGCCGCGTCGTGCCGGAACACGATCACCGCCACCAGTGTCAGCACGCTGACCGCGGCGTACCCGCCGATCAGCCAGATCACATTGCGCATGCCGATTCGCCTCCGTCGTATCTGTCGTTCTCCGACGGAAATCAGCGTCGCAACGCGGGCACCCCATGCGGATCAGCCGATCGCCGGGGCAGGCGGTGGAATCCGCCGCTCGCCCATGCGGTGGAGCGACTCCACCGATCGGTGGAGCCGGAGGCGGTGCGCCCGATCACGCGATGGCCCTCTCCATGTCCGACACCACGCCTGTCACCAACCGAGCGGGGCGGTCTAACCGGTGTCGAAGCCCTTCGCCATGATCGACTCGGTGATGTGATCCACGAAGGCGCACAGGTCGCATGGCGTGGCCGGGATCCCGGCATACTCAGGCGCCGGCTCGGCGGCGCAGCGGCCGGGTCTGTCCATGTCGCTGCCGGAGGACGGGGCCGCCGGGCGGGGGACCAGGGGAAGCCGGAGAGCGAAACGCGCGCCGCCGATGGCGGAGTCTCCGGCGTCGAGGGTCCCGTGATGGGCCTGGGCGATCTCGCGGGCGATGGCGAGGCCGAGGCCGGTGCCGCTGCAGTCGCGGCTGCGGGCCGCGTCGAGCCGGCTGAAACGATCGAAGATCCGTTCCCGGTCTGCCTCGGCGATCCCCTCGCCGTCGTCGGAGACGGACAGTTCCGCCACCTGCGCGTCGCAGGTGACCTCGACCCGCACCCTCCCCTTGGCATGCCGTTGCGCGTTGTCCAACAGGTTGGTGAGCAGCCGGATGATCTGGACGCGGACCGTGTTCACGTACGCCTCGGAGCAGCTCCGCAGTTCCACCCTGAGCCGGTCCTCCCGCCGGGCGACCTCGTTCCGGACCAGCTCGGCCAGGTCCACCCGCTCCTTCTCGGCCGGCGCCGGGTTGCTGGCCTTGGAGAGCAGGAGCAGGTCGCCGATGATGGCTTCGAGGCGGCCGACGTCGTCCAGCGCGCGATCGAGCACGTCGTGAACGTCGTCCACGCCGGGATGCAGCTGGGCTTCCTCAAGCTCCGCGCGCAGTCCCGCGACGGGGCTGCGCAGCTCGTGCGAGGCGTCGGAGGCGAACTGCTGCTGCTGCACCAGCGCCTGGTTCAACCGTCCCAGCCTGCAGGTGACCGTCCTGACGGTACGGGTGACCTCGTCCTCTCCCACCTGGGCGGGGACCTCACAGCACACGTGCCGCAGATCCGAGGGCACCGGGAGCCCGTCGATGTAGTCGCACAGACCGGTCAGTTGTCGCTTGTCCATATCAGCCCTTCGATCTCCGAGGATGTGGGCACGGCCGGTTGGTCGTAGGGCGACATCGGGCACATGGCGTCACCGGCTCATCCGGCGGGAACGTCCCGGATGGATCCACGCGAAGCGAAGTCGTCCTCTCGGGGATGTCCGGGTGACCTGGGTCGAGTTCCGGACCGGAGGCGTTGTCCTTAGAACGCTAGAGGTGACGCGGCACGTCCGCCACCCTCAGGTGGGCCGACGGCCACCCCCAGATGGGCCGAACGGAGGGCGGCCCGGCGAGCCGGGCAGGAGTTTCGTCCGGGTGGCCACGATAACGGCCTCCAGCTGGCTGTGCGCGTGCAGCTTCGTCAGCACGTTCTTGACGTGGCCCCGGGCGGTGTGCACGCTCACGACGAGTCTTTCCGCGATCGAACGGGGGTCGAGCCCCTCGCCCATCAGCTCCAGGACGTCGAATTCGCGGGCGGTCAGCCCGGGCCAGTTCTCGCGACCGGCCGGTGACGGCGTGCCCGGCCCCGGGTCCCGGAGGAGCGCCTGGAGGGTGCTGCCCTCCAGCATGATGATCTTCTGATCGACCGAGGCCCGGATGACCTTGAGAATGTCAGGGAAAGTGCTGTCCTTGGCGAGAAATCCGGCAGCGCCCGCGGTGGCGGCGGCCACGAGCAGGTCGGGAGTGGCGTCCCCGGTCAGGATGAGCACGCGAGCCTCCGGATGAGACGCCTTGATCCTTCTCGTCCCCTCGATCCCGTCGACGTCGGGCAGGTGGATGTCCATCAGGACGACATCCGGGCTGTGAGCGGCAGCCAGCGGTACGGCGTCCGCGATGGTTCCCGCGGCGCCCACGCACTCCAGGTCCGGCTGGGCGTCGATCGCGATCTCAAGGGCGCCGGCGAGTGCCCGCTGATCCTCGACCACGAGAACTCGCGTCATCGGACATCCCCGCTCCCTGCGGTCCGGGACGTTCCCCGGCTCGTGCCCACCGCGGCCGGTCCCGCTCCGTGTGCGATACGTGCGTCAGGGGGTACGGAGAGTGGGGACGCGACCCGAACGGCGTGCCCGCCCCGGCGGAGCGCACGGCACGGCCCACGACCGGTCCGGTGGCCTTAGTGGTGACGTTACGTGTGCGCACGGTGATGGGCAAGTCCTCTTCGGCAGGTCTTCACGAGGGTGAGGTGTGACGGTGGCCCGTACGAACGCGAGGCGGTTGAGGCGGCCCGCGCGCCCGAGCCGGAGCTCCAGGTGATCAGATACTCGTTCCAGCTGTACGTGGCGGGGGACACGGCCCGCTCGAAGTCCGCGGAGGCCAATCTGCGCTTCCTGTGCGACTCTCTCTTCCCCGGCACCTACGAGGTCGAGGTCATCGACACCTCGCAACGCCCCGACCTCGCGGAGCAGGCGTGGATCCTGGCCACGCCGACGGTGATCCGGCTCGCCCCGTCACCGCAGCGGCGGGTGATCGGGGATCTCTCCGACCACGGTCGCGCGGCGATCGCCCTCGGCCTTCCGTCTCAGGACGAATCTCCTTCGGAAGGGGTGTGACGATGGCGGGCAACACGATCGAGCGGGTTCCCACCGGGATCAACGGCTTCGACCACATCGCGCTGGGCGGGCTGCCCGCCAGGCGGTCCACGCTCGTGAGCGGTACGACCGGCAGCGGTAAGACGCTGTTCGCCGTCGAGTTCCTGGCCCGCGGGATAACGCACCACGACGAGGCCGGAGTCTTCGTCACCTTCGAGGAGACGGCCGCCGACATCCGGCGCAACTCGGCGTCGCTGGGCTTTCCGCTCGAAGAGTGGGAGAGAGATCGCAGATGGGCGTTCGTCGACGTGTCGGCGGACATCGGGGAGGACGCACCGGTCATCGGGGCCTTCGACTTCGGCGGTCTGCTGGCCCGCATCCGGCACGCCGTCCAGCAGACCGGGGCCCGCAGGGTCGCGGTGGACTCACTCGGTGCGATCTTCACACGCTTCGCCGACTTCAGCACCGTGCGTCATGAGCTGCATCAGATCGCCTCCGCGCTGAAAGAGCTAGGGGTCACCGCCGTGCTCACCGCGGAGCGGCCCGAGGAGTACAACGGCGTGACCCGCTACGGGGTGGAGCAGTTCGTGCTCGACAACGTCATCATCCTGCGGAACGTCCTCCAGCACGGCAGGCGCAGCCGGACCGTGGAGATCGTGAAGTTCCGCGGCGCTTCGCACCGCACGGGAGAATGGCTGTTCACCATCGATCCGCGGGACGGGATCGTCGTCGTCCCGCTCGCCTTCCTGGCGCCGTCCGGGCGGACGTCGCTGGAGCGGGTCACATCCGGCAACCGTGAACTGGACGAGATGTGCGGCGGCGGCTTCTACCGGGATGCGCTCGTCATACTGTCCGGGCCCAGCGGCACCGGCAAGACGCTGGCGAGCCTGTGCTTCGCCGCGGCCGCGTTCGGGGAGGGGAAGAAATGCCTGTTCCGCACCTTCGACGAGACCGAGGGGCAGCTCTTCCGCAACGCCGCCGGCTTGGGCCTGGACCTCCAGGCGATGCGGGAGTCCGGCCTGCTGCACGTCGTGTCCGGCTACCCGGAGGAGGCGTCACCGGAGGAGCACTTCCTGCAGCTCAGGCGGACCATCGAGGAGTTCGCGCCCAGCCGGCTGGTGATCGACTCGCTGTCCGCCCTGGAACGGGCCGTCGCCCCCCGCGCGCTGTTCGACTTCGTCATCGCCCTGGTGGCGCTCCTGCGGCAGAACGAGATCACCACACTTCTCACGGCGACACCCAGCGGGCGGCTCATGCCGGCGGGTATGTCCACCCTCGACATGGAGATCGCCGGCCTCGCCGACGTGTCGATCCTGCTCCAGTACGTGGAACGCGTGGGCGAGATCCACCGTGCGATCGTCGTGCTCCAGTCACGGGGCTCCTCCCACGACCAGAGCATCCGTGAGATCACCATCGACGAGACCGGCATGCACATCGGTGAGCCGCTGCGCGACATCTCCCAGGTCCTGACGGGGAACATGCGCACGGACGATCGATGGGCGCCGCCCCGGCCCGGGGAAACCGAAGGGCGCTAGGGTGAGGTCCGGCGGAGAGGGCGCGGCGGGCTCCGGTTCCGCGAGGGCGGGCGAGGCCGGACCCCGGGGCAACATCGACCAGGTGATCGTGTCGGGCTCGGCGGACGGGATCGTCGCCGTCGACGCGCAGGGCATTGTGCGACTGTGCAATCCGGCCGCCGCGGAACTCTTCGCCCGCCGGGCGCAGGATCTCGTCGGCGCCCCGTTCGGCTTCCCCATCGTCGCCGGCACCGCGACGGAGATCGACCTGATGCTGCCCGGCGGCGGCAGGCGAGTCGTCGAGATGCGCGTCACCGTCACGACCCTGGACGACGACCCCCTGTACGTCGCGGCGCTCAGGGACATCACCCGCCGCAGTCACACCGAAGGCGAACTCGCGGCGGCCCTCGACCGGCAGAATGTCGCGGTCGCCATCGCGGCCCACGAGCTGCACAACCCGCTGGCCGCGATCAGCGTGCTGGTGGACCTGTTGCGCGATCATCTGGTGGCCCTCGCGGAGGAGCAGAAGGCCGACATCGTGGACCGGATCGCCGACCGTACGGCACGCCTGCAGGGGCTGGTCCGGAAACTGCTCACCGCTTCGACGATCGACGCGAAGGGAGCGTCCGCCCACCTGGAACGCGTCACCGTGCTCGAAGTGATCCTCGAACGGCTGGGCGAGCTCGACCGGCGACCGGACGAGGTGCGCCTGTCCTGCGGCGCCGAGCTGGTGGCCCTGGTCGACCGCGGGGAGTTCGCGGCGATGCTCGGCAACTACCTGGAGAACGCCCTCGCGTACGGGAGGCCGCCGATCGAGGTGTCCGTGCGCGGCCGGGAGGACTGGATCGACGTGCGGGTACGTGACCACGGGGCGGGTGTGCCGCAGGCTTTCGTGCCCCGGTTGTTCGACCGCTTCAGCCGTGAACCGCACGTCGAGCGGGAGACGGAGGGCACCGGCCTGGGACTCTGGATCGTCCGCCGCCTCGCCCAGGGCAACGGCGGCGACGCCTGGTACGAGGCCGGTGAGGACGGCGGCGCCTGCTTCTGCCTCCGGCTCCGCCGGGCACCGGCGGACTGACCTGCCGGTGCCGGCGGCGTGGACGGGCCCCGGCGGCCTACGGCTGACCTCCGGCGGGCGGGAGATCGCTCCCCGCCCGGGGTCGGCGGGCCGTACCGGCTCGGGGTTCTTCGTGCCCGGCCGTACCGGACCGGCGTAGCTCGGGGGCGGTGACGGAGATCGCGACCACCGCGGCCACGCACAGCAGGCCGCCGCTCACCAGGGCGGCCGTGCCGGAGGTCGCGCCGGCGACCAGGCCGCCGCGCATGTTGCCCACGTCCGGGCCCGCCTGGCCGACGATCTGCTCGGCGGCGGACACCCGGCCGAGCAGGGCGTCCGGGGTGTGCAGCTGCACGATCGTGCTCCGGGACACCACGGCGAGGGTGTCGGCCGCGCCCGCCAGCGCCAGGCAGGCGAGCCCCAGCCACGGGTTCGCCGACAGGCCGAACAGCGCGAGCGTCACGCCCCAGGAGGCCGAGCCGGCGAGCATGACCAGGCCGGGCCGGGGCAGCCGGGTGAACGCGCCGGAGAAGACCGAGGAGATGACGCCGCCGACGGCGATCGCGGACAGGAACAGCCCGAGGGTGCGCGGATCGCCGCCGAACCGTTCGGCGTTGATCAGCGGGAACAGGCTGACCGGCATGGACAGCACGGTCGCGGCGAGGTCGGTGAGCAGCGCGCCGCGCACCGGGCGGCTGCGGGCCAGGAAGCCGAGGCCGTCGAGCACCCCCTGCAGTCCGGGGCGGGCCGGCTCGCCCTCCGGCCGCATCGGCGGCAGCCCGAACGCGCCGTAGAACGCCAGCCCGAACGAGATCGCGTCGATCAGGTAGCACGCGGCGACGCCGAGCCATCCGAGGATCAGCCCGCCCAGCGCCGGCCCGGCCAGCATGGCCGCCTGGAAGGAGATGCGGTTCAGCGCCAGCCCGGCCGCCACCTGGCTCCTGGGCAGCAGCCGCGGGATGAACGTGCGCGCCGCCGGCCCGCCGCCGGCGACGAAGCAGGACTGCGCCGCCACCAGCGCCAGCACCCCGCCCACCGGAAGAGGCCCGAAGAATCCCTGGACGGCCAGCAGCGCCGCGCAGACGGCCTGGCCGGTGGTGGCGATCAGGTAGAAGGTCCGGCGATCGGTGCGGTCGATGATCGACCCGGCGAAGAGCCCGAAGACGACGAGCGGGATCGCCTGGGCGAGCCCGACGGCCCCGGTCCACACGGTGCTGCCGGTCATCTCCCAGACCTGGAACATCACGGCGACGAGCGCCATCTGACTGCCGAACCCGGAGAACACCCCCCCGATCCACAGCCGCCGGAACGCCGGGGACGACCGCAGCGGGGTCACATCCACCAGCGCACGCCTCACGACCATGCGGGATCCTCGGCCAGCTTCTCCGCGATCCGGTCGTGGAAGCTCTTGCGCCGCAGCGCCGCCTCGATGTCGGAGACCACCTGGCCGAGCGGGTAGGGGATCTCCGCCTCGATCTCCGCGACGGCCGCCTCGGTGGCCCGCCACTCGGCCATCAGCCGGTCCATGACCGCGACCGCCCTGTCCGTGAGCAGCACCTTCTTGCTGCGCGCGTCGTCCCCGGCGGCGGTGACGACCAGACCGGCGGCACGCATGGCGGCCACCTTCTGACTCATCGCCGAGTGGGTCCGCTCCACCGACTCGGCCAGCTCGGTGATCGTCATCGGCCCGCGCACGTGCAGCCGGATCAACTCCATCACGTAACTCGGCTTGAGCCCCTCGATCCGCGCCTCGCGGTAGATCCGCGCGATGTCGTCGTCCATGGCCGACTGGAGCAGCCGCAACGGCCGCCACGCACTCTGCTCCGTGGGGTCGGGAAGGTGTTCACTCGTCACCGGGCTAATGTAACAGCGCTTATATAAGTACTGTCACGATGTCCGAATGTAGGTCTTCGGGTTGGGTGCGGTTATCGAGGTGATCACCGGGCGTTCGGGGGCGCCGGTAGACAAGGGGCGTTTCTGAAATCGTCTACGGCCGGGTTCCACGGCCCGGGAGGGCGTGCGCGGGGCTCAAGCTCGGCCTCAGCCACTCGGCCGGGACCGCCGCCTGCGCGGGAGGCGGGCCGGGCGGCTACCGGCACGAGGCGGCCGACGGCGCGCAGATCGCGGGCTGGGCGTCGACTACCTCAAGTACGACTGGTGCTCGATCCCCACCGCGGACGTCCCCGGCCAGAACGTGCAGCAGATCGCCCAGACGCTCTACCCGCCGATGCGGGCGGCGCTCGGCGACTCGGTCGCGTTCGCGATGAACAACGAGGACGGCAGCACCGTCCCGTGGCTGTGGGGCAGGGAACTGGCCACCACATGGCGCACCAACCTGGTGACCAGCCCGCTGGCCGACTCCTATCCCGGCATGGTGACCGCCTGGGAGAACAACATGCTGCGCCAGGAGTACGCCGGGCCGGGTAGCTGGAACGACCCGGACCTGCTGCAGATCGGCCAGGGCGGCATGACGGACAGTACCGGACGCAGCTCAGCCTCTGGGCCGTGATGGCGGCCCCGCTGATCCTGCGGGCCGACCCGGGCAAGGTGTACGCCGCCGTCGCGGGCGACCCCGAGGTGATCGCCGTCGACCAGGACCCGCTGGGCGTGGACGACGAGGTCGACGAGCCGGCCGTCAAGCACGGCTCGGTGGAGTTCCAGGTCTGGGCGGACGGCGAACTGGCCGCCCGCTCCGGCGTGGTCACCGGCGACCAGCCGGCGAAGAAGGTCACCGCCTCGGTGCGGGGCGCCACGTTCGTCCGCCTGGTCGCCACCAACGGCGTCGACAACGCCTACTGGGACCACGCGGACTTCGCCGACGCCAAGATCACCTGTAGCTGACCGCGTAGGCTCGGGATCATGTACGAGATGCCGCCCGCCACCCGGGCCCACGCCGCCTCGGGCGCGCTCTTCTCCGACGGGGACGGCCGGATCATGCTGGTCCAGCCGTCCTACAAGGAGGAGCGCGACATCCCCGGCGGATTCGTCGAGCCGGGCGAGACCCCGTACGCGGCGTGCGTGCGGGAGGTGGCGGAGGAGCTGGGGATCCGGCCGCCGATCGGGCGGCTGCTCGTCGCCGACTGGGCGCCGGACGGGGACGGCGACAAGATCCTCTTCGTCTTCGACGGCGGCGTCCTCGACGACGAGACCCGGGCGGCCATCGTCTTCGCCGACGACGAGCTGACCGGCTACGCCTTCCACCCGGTGCACGAGGTGGACGGGCTGGTGATCGACCGGCTGGCCCGCCGGCTCAGGGCCGCCGTGGCCGCCCGCGACGGCGGCGCGACCGCCTACCTGGAAGGGGGCCTGGCGCTGTGACGGCCCCCGGTGCGTCGCCGGGTGGGCCCGGGCCTCCGGCGTTAAGCTGAGCGAAACAGCACGTCACGGCCGGTGACGTCGCGCTCTACACGGCAGGAAGCCCCATGGCCGCAGCGGTCCGCACCGTCCTCGGCGACATCCCGGCCGGGGAGCTCGGGGTCTGCGACTCCCACGACCATCTCTTCCTGCGCTCGCCGCTGCTGCCCGGCGAGGAGCTCGACGATCCCCGGGCCGCCGAGGCGGAGCTCATCGCGTTCCGCGCGCTCGGCGGCCGGGCCGTCGTGCAGTGGACGCCGTTCGGGCTCGGCCGGCGGGCGGGCGACCTCGTGCGGCTCTCCCGGCGGTGCGGCGTGCACGTGGTCGCCGCCACCGGACTGCACCAGGCCGCCCACTATCCGCCCGCGCTGCTGGACGACGTGATGGGACGGCTCACCGAGATCTTCGTCGAGGAGCTGACCCTCGGCCTGTCGCTGCACGGCGAGGGCGAGGAACCCCGGGCCGGGATGATCAAGGTCGCCGGGCGGTTCCACGTCCTCGACGAGCACGCCCGCCGGGTCATGACCGCCGCCGCCGAGGCCCACCACGCCACCGGCGCCCCCATCGGCGTGCACCTGGAGCTCGGCACCGCCGGGCCGGCCGTGCTCGACCTGCTCTGCGACCGGCTCAAGGTGCCCGCGCCGAGCGTCGTCCTCGGGCACGTGAACCGCTCGCCCGACCCGCGCACCCACCAGGAGATCGCCGAGCGCGGCGCCTACCTGGCCTTCGACGGCCCCACCCCGGCCGGGCACGCCACGGACTGGCGGCTCTTCGACCTCCTCGCCGGGCTCGTCGCCCAGGGGCACGAGGACCGGCTGCTGCTCGGCGCCGACACCACCAGCGCCTCGGCCAGGGCCGCCGGCGGCTGCGGTCCCGGCATGCCGTACCTGCTGGGCGGGCTGCGGACACGGCTGGAGCGGGAGCTGGGCGAGACGGTGGTCGGTAAGCTCCTCGCCGGCAACCCGGCCAGGGCGTTCGCCGCCGACTGGCGGCCGGACCGGCCCGGGACGCGAAGCCGCGTCCCGGCCTAGCCCGGGACGCGCTCCCGCGGGGCCGGAGCACGGCCGTGCTCCGGCCCTGCGGCCCCGCCCGCGCTCAGGAGCCCGCATCGGTGAGGACCTCCTCGGGGATCACGTCCGGCACGCCGCGCAGCCCGGCCAGCGACGCCACCGCGAGGACGGCGATGAGAACGGCCGCGGCCAGGCTCGTCGTGCCGATGGCCTCGACGAACGCCTGCCTAGCCGTGTCCGCCACGGCGGCCCCCAGCTCGGCGGGCAGCGCCGCCGCCGCATCCAGCGCGGTCGGCAGCGAGTCCCTGATCGGGGCGGCGGCCTCGGCGGGCACCCCGGCGGGTAACTGCAGGCCACTCCGGTAGACCCCGGTGAGCAGGCTGCCGAGTACGGCGATGCCGAGCGCGCCGCCCAGCTCGAACGCGGTCTCCGAGATCGCCGAGGCGGCGCCCGCGCGCTCCTTGGGCACCGAGGCGAGCACGGTGTCGTTGGTGACGGCGAAGGTCAGGCCGATCCCCACGCCGCCGACGACCATCCCGGCGAGCAGGTACAGGTAGGAGGTGCCCGCGTCCATCTGGCTGTACAGGGCGAAGGACGTGGCGCTCATCGCCAGTCCCAGCGCAACCACCCGGGCCCGCCCCATCACCGTGATCAGCTTGACCGCCAGGACGCCCCCGACGGCCCCGGCCAGTCCGCCCGGCAGCCCGGCGAGCCCGGCCACCAGCGGCGACCAGCCGATCACGAGCTGGAAGTACCAGGCGAAGACCAGCGACAGCGCGGACATTCCGAAGATCGCGACGAGGTTGGCGGTCACCGCGGCGGAGAAGGCCCTGCGGCCGAACAGCCGGACGTCGATCAGCGGCTCGGCCAGCCGGGTCTGCCGCAGTGCGAACCAGGCCAGCGCGGCCAGGCCGGCGCCCCCGGCGATCCACACCGCCGCCTGCCCCGGGCCGCCGGCCGCCGCCTCCTTGATCGCGTAGATGACGCCGATCACCCCGATCACCGACAGCACCACGCTCACCGCGTCGAGCCGCCCCGGCCGCGGATTGCGCGACTCGGGCAGCACGACCGCGCCGGCGACCAGGATCAGTGCCATGACCGGCAGGTTGATCAGGAACACCGAACCCCACCAGAAGTGGTCCAGCAGCAGGCCGCCGACCACCGGCCCCAGCGCGAACCCCGAGGCGCTCATCCCGCTCCAGATGCCGATCGCCGTGGTGCGCTCGGCCGGTTCGGTGAACGCGTTGCGGATGATGGACAACGTGGACGGCATGATGGTGGCGCCCGCTACGCCGAGCAGGGCGCGCGCGGCGATGAGCAGTTCGGGGGTGGTGGCGTAGGCGGTCAGCGCCGACGCCGCCCCGAAGGCCGCCGCGCCGATGAGCAGCAGCCTTTTGCGCCCGATCCGGTCTCCCACGTTGCCCATCGTGATCAGCAGTCCGGCCAGCGCGAAGCCGTACACGTCGCCGATCCACAGGATCTGCGTGGCGGAGGGAGACAGGTCGGCGGCGAGCTGGGGCAGCGCCAGGTGCAGCACGGTGAGGTCGATGGCCAGCAGGAGTACGGCCAGGCAGGAGATGGCGAGGGTCGCCCACTTGCGGCGGTCGCCGACGGCGGTGTGTTCCATGCCAGGAGAATCGCCGCCCCCGCTGACGGCGCGCGCACAGCCCGCTGACGGCCACACCCCCGATCCCGTCAGCACGCGCCCACCCCCGAAAGACGGAAGCCACGCCCAGCTCCGCGCACCGCGGACCGTGTACTGCGACTGAACCGCGGACCGCGGACCGCGCCCGGCATCGCGGACCGCGACCGGGTCTGAGGGCCGGGTCCGAGGGGCGGGGCGGGGTTTGCGGGCCGAGACCGGGGGGGCGTGTCCGGGGTCGGGACCGCGACCGGGGCGAGGCGCCGGGTAGGGCGGCCTCGCCCCGGGGTCCGAGTGAATGGACCGGCCCGCCGCGGTGTCCGGGGGAATGGCCCGGGCGGGCATGCCGACACTAAGCAGTCCGGGGCCACCGGTTCTGCGGAAAACTACCCACAAGACCGATCAGGCAGGGCGGGCCAGCCACTCCGCGAGGATGGCGGCCTCCTTCTCCGGGGCGATCCCGTGGTTCAGCATGGCGGTGCCGAAACTGCGCTCCGCCTCGGGGATCTCGCGCAGCCACTCCCAGGTGTCGCGGACCGTCTCGGCCACCGGACGGCAGCGCAGCCCGGCGGCCAGCGCCTTGGCGGACGACGGCTCCCACACGTGCTCGAAGCCGGGCATGAGAGGCGCCCACAGCGGCAACTCGGTCCACGGCTGGACGTCCTTGCCGAGCAGGAACTCGTCGGAGGCCCAGACGAACTCGGCGTCGGCGCCGGTCACCTCGGCGCAGGCGGCCAGCCACTCCCCGTAGGTGACGTTGGCGGGCACGCCGCTCGCCAGGAACCGGTCCGAGGTGCCCGCCTCGACCTGGTCCACCACGAACGCCGCGAGATCGCGGACGTCGATGACCTGCATCGCCCTGGCCGGGTCGCCCGGCGCGAGCACCTGCCCGCCGTGCGAGATCCGGGTCAGCCACCAGGGGAGACGCCCGACGTTCTCATCCGGGCCGAGGATGAGACCCGGCTGGACGATCAGCCTGTTGCCCGGGAAACCCTCCTCCACCGCGCGCTCACACCCCGCCTTCAGCGCGCCGTACTCGCCCTCCGCGGCGTCGGAGGGACACGCGAACAGCGGCGAGCCCTCGTCCACCGGCTTGGCCCCGAACTCGGCGATGGCCGAGATGCTGGAGATGAACGCGTAGGTGCCGGCGCGGCCGGAGAGCAGCCGCACCGACTCTCCCACCACGCGCGGCACCCGGCCGCTGACGTCGATCACCGCGTCCCACTCGCGACCCGCCACGAGCCGCTCAAGATCGTCGGACACCGCGCGGTCACCCCGCACCACCTCGGCGCCGGGCAGGTCGGAACCGCTCTGGCCCCGGTTGAACGTGGTCACCTCATGGCCGCGGTCCAACGCCGTCAGGGTGATCGCGCGGCTCAGAAAGACCGAACCACCGAAGATGAGTATTCGCATGACCGTCATTCTTCGCATCACTCCCGGCGCGGACATCGTCCTTTCACTGCCAGCGCAAGCGACGCGCCGGGAGCGGAGGAATCCGGGATCAGCCGATGCGTTGCCCGGGGACACCCACCGGGGAGAAGCGCTCGCGGTCCAGGACGTGCACCCGGGCCGAGGGTATGTCGAAGTAGAGGCCGACGAGCTCCATCCGCCCGGCCGCGACCAGCTCGTTCACCTGGGGATAGGTGTGCAGGTTGGCCAGTTGCTGCATCACGTTGACCCGGCACAGCCGGTCCAGCGGCTCCAGGCCGTCATCCGGCCGCGGCTCACCCTCGATGAACCTGGACAGGGTGTGCCCGCCGTGCCGCAGCCAGCGCTGGAGACCGGGCATCTCACCCGCGGTCACGCCGCCGCTCAGCAGGACCGCCATCGCCCCGCACCCCGAATGGCCGCACACCGTGATCGTGCGGACGTTGAGGTACTGGGTGGCGAACTCGATCGCGGCCACCACCGAGTCGTCGGACGGCGCCGCCCCCTTGCGCGGCACCAGATTGCCGATGTTGCGCACCGTGAACAGGTCTCCCGGGCCGCTCGCGGTGATCAGGCTCGGCACGACGCGGGAGTCCGCGCAGGTGATGAACAGGTGGGACGGCTCCTGCTTGCGGGCCATCCGGGTGAGGATCGGCCGGATCAGCGGAGCCGTACGGCGATGGAACTCGCGCGCCCCGGCGAGCAGCTCCGGCGCGACCGGCCCGCCGCCCGGCGGCCCCGGTGGCGGCTGGTCCAGGGCTGTCGGTGTCTCCCGCACCGGCTCCGGCCGGCCGGAACCGGGCCGGTGGCCCAGCCCCGGCGGGCGGTGCGGATGCGGCCTGGTGTAACCGGCGGCCCGGGGACGGCGGTAGGCCCACGGGAGCCACCAGTGGTCCGGCCCGCGCAGCGGCGTTTTGGCGGGGAACATCCGCGCGCCGCTGGCTGCCATCGCATACCACTCGTCGTGGATCTCGTCGATGTCCACCGTGCCGCCGGAGCGCTCGTGCTCCAGCCGCCAGGCGTGCAGCGCCTCGAAGGCGGCGTTGTCCATGAAGTCGATGTTGAGGTCGAGGTTCACCGTGGCGGCGGGCGGGATCTCGCGCAGCCCGGCGGTGATCCTGGGCACGCCCAGGAAGGTCAGCGACCCCGCGATCAGCACGTGCCAGCGCCCGCCCGGCTCCGGGCGCAGCCGGATGGTGACCCAGGTGAGACGGTGCAGGGCGAGGACCGCCGCCAGCCCGAGACCCATCAGCACCCCCTCCGCCAGCCCGACCAGCACGACGCCCAGGAACGTCACCACGTAGACCGGCACCTCGCCATGGCCGCGCAACTGCGGGATGTGCCCGGGTTTCACCATGCGCACGCCGATGAAGACCAGCAGCGCGGCCAGCGCCTCCATCGGGATCATCTGAACCGTCCAGCCGAGCCAGCACGCGAACACCAGCACCCACACGCCGTTCAGGATCGCCGACCAGCGGGTCCGGCCGCCGGCGCGGACGTTGGCCGTGCTGCGCAGGATGCCGCCCGCCACCGGCAGCCCGCCCAGCGCACCGCTCACGATGTTGGCGACGCCCTGGCCGGTGAGCTCCCGGTCGAGGTCGGCCCGCGGGCCGTCGTGAATCTTGTCGATCCCGACCGAGCTGAGCAGCGACTCCACCCCGGCGAGCAGCGCGACCAGCAGCACCGACGCCGCGATGGCGGGCCACTCGGCCGCGGGCCAGACGGGCGGCGCCCACTCGCCGAGATTCTGCGACAGGTCGAGATGGGTCACGTCCCAGTCGAGCACGGCGGCGACGGAGGCGGCGACCAGCAGCGCGGCCAGCGGCGCGGGCAGCGCCCGCACGCGGCGCGGAAGCCGGTTCCAGCCGAGCAGGACCCCGATGGTGAGCAGGCCGACGGCGACGGCGTGCGGATGCCCGCCGATGACCAGGGCGGGGAGCGCGGCCAGGTTGTCCAGGGGCGAGCCGTGGCCCGCGCCGCCGAGCAGCATGTGCAGCTGGGACAGGGCGATCACCACGCCCACGCCGGCGAGCATGCCGTGCAGGACGGCGGGGGAGACGGCCAGTGCGGCCCTGGCCACCCGGCAGACGCCGAGGAGGAACTGCACGACGCCGGCCAGCAGCGTGATCATGCAGGTGGCGCGCCAGCCGTACGTCTGGATCAGGTCGGCGACGACCACGGCCATGCCGGCGGCGGGGCCGCTCACCTGGACGGCGGAGCCGCCGAGCGCGCTGGCCAGGATGCCGCCGGCACAGGCGGCGACCACCCCGGCCGCGAGGGGCGCTCCGGCGGCGACGGCGATGCCGAGCGCCAGCGGCATGGCCACAAGGAAAACGACCAGAGAGGCCGGCAGGTCATGTTTGAGCACGGAGGTGAGGCGACGCTTCGCAGTCGTCCCCTCACTCAGAGTGTTCGTCATGTCACAGACCCTATGACGAGGGCCTGACAAGTCTTAAGGGCTTACGAGACGTCTGTGCGGGTGGGGGTGGGAGAAGTCAACACATCAGAACGAAATCGAGGTCAGCGGTAATAGTCCGGATAGTCGGGGTCCGGTGCCCGGTGGTGGCCGCCACGGCCGCCGGACGGGGAACCGTCGGGCACCGGCCGGGGGGCCTCGGCGGTGGTGCCGTAGAGCTCGCCGTAGGTGGGCCAGCTGCCGTTGCCGGCCGCGGGCTGCTGCTCGGGCCAGGCGCCCGGCGCCGCGGGCGCGGGCGCCGGCTGGCGGGCCGGGTCGTAGGAGTAACCCGGGGCCTCGCCGGAGAGCACGTCGTTCCCGGCCGGGGGCGGGTAGTCGTAGGCGGACACGACCTTGCCCGGGGCCGTGGGGGTGGAGGCGGCCGGCGTGGGACCGGTGACCGTGTCGGAGTCGTCGATGGTGGCCCAGCCGGACCTGACCTCGTAGGACGACTGCGCGGTGTAGGAGGCGTCGTAGGTGGCGGCCGGCGTCACCGGGGCGGCGGGCGCGGGCGGCTGGTAGGGGCTCGGCTGCGCAGGCCACGCGCCCGACGACGCGGCGGACGCCGGAGCGCCGGGGTCGTCGAGGATGTCGGCGGTGCCCTGCCAGGCGTAACCCTGCGGCTCGGAGGTGTTCAACGGGTCGGCCGCGCTGTACGCCGGAGGCGTGAACGGGCCCGTGCCGGGCGCCTGCGGGGCGGCGAACTGGCCGCTGGACAGCGACGTCACCGGCGCGACCGGCTCCGCGCCACGGGGACCCGTCGAGACGGGGCCGCCGGTGGGCAGGGGCGCCGACGGCACCCCGGTGGACGACGGCACGGCGGGCATCGCGCCGCTCGACGTGGTGGCGGGCATGGGGCCGCCCGCCAGCGGGTTGGCGGGGAAGGAACCGAGGCCGGACCCGGCCGGGTCGAGCGGGTCGGCCGCGCGCGACGGCCGTGCGGTGTAGGGGCCGGTGGCCAGCGGGTCGCTCAAGGGGTCGCTCAGCGGGTCGCGGCGGGCCGCGGCGGGCCGCGACGCCAGCGGGTCCGGCCGGGAGGCCGGGCGGGGCGCGGTCAGCGGGTCGGGCGCGGCGGCGGCGAGCGGGTCGGGGCGGGAGGCCGGGCGGGGCGTGCCGAGCGGGTCGGGCCGCTGCTCGGCACGGGGCGCGGTCAGCGGGTCGGGCCGGGCGTTGCCGCGCGGGGAGTTGAGCGGGTCGGGCCGCGAACCGGGACGCGGCGCGCTCGGCTGGTCGGGCCGCGCCGCCGTACGCGGGTCGGGCCTGCCGCCGGTGCGGGGCTCGGGACGGCCACCGGTGCGGCGCGCGGAGTTCCCCCCGGAACCGCGCCTGGCCGGGCCGGCCGGGGTACGGCGCGGGGTGCCGCCCTGGGCGGGCGGCGGGGAGGCCGGAGCGGCCGGGCCGCGCCCGGAGGGCGGCGTCGCCGGCGCCTCAGGGGTCGGGGCGGAGAAGGTCACCGTCTTCTGCTCGGCGGCGGCGGCAGCGGGGCTGGGCGGAGCCGGGCGGACCGGCTCGACGAGGTCGGCGAGGTCGCTCGAACCGGTGGCGCGGGGCGCGCCGGAGGAGGCCGGTGACCGGGTCGGCAGCGGAGCCTGCACGGTCGCCGCGTTGGGATCGGGCGCGGCCTTCGGCTCGCCCGGCTCCTCCTCGTCCTCAAGGGGACGCTCCGCGCCGTACCTGGCGGCGATGGTGCCGCCGCCGAAACCGCCCTCGTCGGACCGGACCCTGCTCCAGTAGTCGTCGTCGTAGTCGTCGGACTCGCCCCACTCGTCGACGCCGCGCCTCCCCCGCGCGGCGTTCTGCTGCGCCCGGCGGGGCGAGGGACGGCCCGCGGGACGCCCGCCGCCCGGGCGGGCGGCGCCACGCTGCCGGTTGGCCGACTTGGGCTTCGGCTCGTCGTCGATGGGGCTGAAGTCCGGACTGAAGTAGTCGACCCGTGGTTCCCTGCTGGCGAAGTCGTCGGAGGAAAGCTCGGTAGCCTTCTCCGCCTGCTCGGCCATCTTCTTCAGACGGTCGGCGGGTAGGGCGCTCTCCCGGCGGTTCATGGACCGCATGCCCAGTGCCACGACGACGAGCACGAGGAGCACGACGGCGACCAGGCTTGCTACGACCGCGATCATTGCACCACCCTCAAGGCCATGGCCTGCCAGCGGCGCCGGTGAGATCGCGCGGCCATCGACGCGACCTGCCCCCCTTGATCACCAACGCTCAGCGATTGGATCTGATTGTGTCGGACCACTATGACCGTTGTCACACCCTAAGTGAAGAATTGGTAACCATTACTACCTCCGGTGTCGAGCAGGTCACTCGATGTGGACCGCAGTCAGCCGACCTCGGGCGATGGTCAGATCCGCGATGCCCCTCAAGGTGTCGTAGAGGGCCGCTCCATCTTGACGGGCCAGCTTGTCTTTGAGTGCGTAGACAGTGAAACGATAGTTGTCCGCGGGGCGACAGGGAGGCGAGTAGCCCACTTTGCCGCTGGTCGTGCGTCCTTGCAGGGCCCCCTCGGGGAGGCTCTCCGCGATGTCCTCGCCCACCTCGGTGGTGCGCGGGTCGATGTTGAACAGCACCCAATGTACCTGCGCGCCCTCGATGGCGTTGTCATCGTCGACGACGATCGCCACCGACTTGGTCCCGGGGGAAGGCACCCCGGACCAGCGCAGCGGCGGGTTGCCCTGCGATCCCTTGCACGAGTAGGCCGCTGGGAGCGGTGCGCCCTCGCTGAGGCGGGGACTCGACACACTGATCGAATCCAGCACCTGCGCCGACGACGACCAGCCGCCCAGGAACCCACAGCCGGAGGTGACCGCGATCACACCGGCCGCCACCGCGTGAGCGGCGGCGCGCCTCGTGCGCGTTGACGACTTCGGCTGTCCCATGCCCGATGATGCTACGCGGATCTGGAAGATGTGCTGACCGGATCGCGAGGTTCTATGGCGTCGGAATGACCGGTAATCCGCCACAATCGAGGGATGAGGGGGGTGAGCTTGGACACACGAACCGGCTTCGGGGTCCTCGGCCACCTCGAAGTTCGCGTTGACGGCGAGCCGGTCGAAGTGGGCGGCCCCCGCCTGCGCGCGCTTCTCGCCCTTCTTCTGCTCACCCCCGGCCGCACGGTCCCCACCGACACCCTGATCGAGGGCGTCTGGCGGGACCGCCCGCCCGCCCGCGTCGGCAACGCCCTCCAGGCCCTGGTCTCCCGCCTCCGCACCACCCTCGCCGACCCCCGCCCGAGGCCACGCCCCGTCGGCGCTGGGGAGCCGCCGACCGGCCAGCCGGACGAGACACGCCAGAGCGGGGTGTCCCCTCATCCCACGCGGCAGGCGGGCCCCGGCCACATGAGGGAGGCGTCGCCCGGTCCCGGTCAGGTGGAGGGGGCGCGCTCCATGGGGGAGGCGTTCCCCGGTCCGGTTCTTGGGGCGGGCTCGGGTCGCGCGGGGGAGGGGTTCTCCGATTCGGCCGAAGGGACGCGCTCCGGTCATGCGGGGGAGGCTTTGTCCCCTCTGGTTCATGGGGCGGGCTCGGGTCGTGCGGGGGAGGCGTTGTCCGGTCCGGTGGATCACGCGGGCTCCGGTGGTGCGGGGGAGGCGTTGACCGGTCTGGTTCATGGGGTGGGCTCGGGTCGTGCGGGGGAGGGGTTGTCCCGTCCGGTGGATCAGGTGGGCTCCGGTCGTGTGGGGGAGGCGTTGTCCGATGCGGCCGGGGGGAGGCGCTCTAGGCGGGCGGGGGACGGGCGCGATGTCCGGGGGGCGGGGGCGCGGCTCATCGTGGCCGACGCCTTGGGGTACCGGTTGATGGTCGAGCCCGGTCAGGTGGACGCGTACCGGTTCGTGTCGCTCGCCGCCCAAGGGGGGAGTGCCCTCGCGGCGCAGGAGGCCGGCGCCGCGGCGACCGTGCTGCGGCAGGCTCTCGCGCTGTGGCGCGGTCCCGCCTTCGCCGACCTCGCCGCCGTCGAGGTCGCCATGGTGGAGATCGCCCGGCTGGAAGGGCTGCGCCTGACCGCCACGGAGGACCTGATGGAGGCGGACCTCCGGCTCGGCCGGCACGCGGAGGTCTCCGCCGAACTGCCCGCCCTCATCGCCGCGCACCCGCTGCGCGAGCGCCTGCGCGGCCAGCACATGCGCGCCCTGTACGGCGCCGGCCGCCAGGTCGAGGCGCTGGCCGCCTACGAGGAGGCCCGCTCCGCGTTTGCCGACCGGCTAGGCGCCGACCCCTCACCCACCCTGGCCGACCTCCACCTGTCCATGCTCCGAGGCCAGTGGACAGAACCCCCCGCCTCCCCCTTCGGCACCGCTCCCACAATCCTCGTCCCAAGAGAGCCCGCCACCCCCGTCGCCGCCGCCTCGGCGGAGCTCACCACCCCGCTCCCCACTGCCTCGGCCGAGCCCGGAGCCCTGCCCCACACTGCCTCGGCAGACCCCGCCGCCCCCGTCGCCCCCGTCGGCGCCTCGGCCGACTCCGTCGCCGCGCAGCCGGGCACCTCTCCCGCCCCGCAGGTCGCCCCGCTCGCCGCCGCCCCGCTCGTGGACACCGTCGTACCGGGCGGGGACATCGCGGTGGCCGGGGCATCCGCGGGGCCGGGGCGGCGTGGGAATCTGCGGGCTCGGCTGACCAGCTTCGTCGGGCGGGAGCGGGACGTGGAGCGGGTACGGGCGCACCTGCGGGATTATCGGCTGGTGACCTTGCTGGGGCCGGGCGGGGCGGGCAAGACGCGGCTCGGTGTGGAGTCGGCCGAGGCGGTCGCGGACACGATGCCCGACGGGGTGTGGCTGGTCGAGCTGGCGACGGCCCGGCAGCCCGCCGAGGTGACCTTGGCGATCATGGCCGCGCTCGACGTACGGGACAAGATCGCCACGCCGCGCGTCGTCCAGCCGACCGAGCCGCGGGAGGCGGACGACCACCTGGCCGAGGCGCTCTCCGGGCGGCGGCTGCTCATCGTGCTGGACAACTGCGAGCACGTGATCGAGGCGGCGGCGCGGCTCATCGACCGCCTGCTGGCCGAGTGTCCCGGCATCCGCATCCTCGCCACCAGCAGGGAGCCGCTCGGCATCACCGGCGAGATCACCCTGACGCTGCCGCCGCTCGGCCTGCCGCCGTCGGGGGCGGACCCCGCCGAGGCCGCCGCGTATCCGGCCGTGCGCCTGTTCGCCGACCGGGCCGCGGCGGTGCGCCCCGGTTACCGGGTCGAGGACGAGGCGGAGGCGGTCACCCGGATCTGCCGGGAGCTGGACGGCATGCCGCTGGCGATCGAGCTGGCCGCGGCCCGGCTGCGCGCGCTGTCCACCGGGCAGATCGCCGACCGGCTCGACGACAGGTTCCGGCTGCTCACGGCGGGCAGCAGGACCGCGCTGCCGAGGCACCAGACGCTCCGTGCCGTCGTGGAGTGGAGCTGGGACCTGCTCGACGCCCAGGAACTCGTCCTCGTGCGCAGGCTCGCCGTCTTCGCCGAGGGCGCCACCCTCGACGCCGCCGAACGGGTCTGCGCCGGTCCCGGGCTCGACTCGGCCGACGTGCTCCAGGTACTGGCCAGGCTGGTGGACAAGTCGCTCGTCGTCTTCGACACCGGCAGATACCGGATGCTGGACACCATCCGCGTCTACGCGGCGGGACAGCTCGCCGAGGCCGGGGAGCAGGAGCTGTTGCGGGAGGCGCACGCCCGGTACTTCGCCGAGTTGGCCGAGGAGGCGGACCCGTGGCTGCGCCGCGCCGAGCAGCTCGACTGGCTGGCCCGGCTGGCGGAGGAGCAGGGCAACCTGTCCGCCGCGCTCCGCCGTACCATCGACAGCGGCTTGGCGGAACCGGCGTTGCGGCTGGTCGGCGCGCTCGGCTGGTACTGGTGGCTGCGCGGGAACCGGCTCGACGGGGCGCTGCGGGCACGGGAGGCCCTGGAGATCGGTGTGCACGCCGCGCCCGAGCTGCGCGCGCAGGCCACGGCGGTCTACGCGATCAACGCGATGGCCTCCGCCCTCTCCTGGCACGGCACCCGCGCGATGCTGCTGGCCATGCACGAGGAGGCGGTACGGCTGCGCGAGACGGTGCCGCACCCGCTGACCGCGCTCGCGGTGCCGTCCCTGGTGCTCTTCGGGGACGACCGGCCGCAGGACGAGCGGTTCCTTGCCGACCTGCTGGTGCACCCCGATCCGTGGGCGGTCGCCTCGGGGCTGATGTTCCGTGGTCTGCTGCATCTCAACAACGGCCGGGTGGAGCAGGGCCGCGACGATCTCGAGTCGGCGGTGGCCAGGTACCGGGAGCTGGGGGACCGGTGGGGGATCGGCACGGCGCTCAGCTCGCTGTCCGACCTGCACTATCTGCGCGGCGAGGTCAGACGGTCCGTCGCCCTGATGCGCGAGGCGCTGGCCGCGATGGACGAGCTCGGGGCGGTGGAGGACACGCCCTACATGTGCGCCCGGCTGGCCCTCGGGCTGCAGGCGCTCGGCGAGCGGGAGGCGGCGGAGTCGACGCTGACCGAGGCGGCCGAGATGGTGATCCAGGCGGGCGACCGGGTCGGCCAGGCCGGCGTGCTGGGAGTGCTGGGGGACTTCGCCCGGCAGGCCGGCGACCTCGGCAGGGCGAGGGCGAACTACATGGAGGCGCTGAGGCTGGCGCAGACGGTGGTGGGGACGCCGCCGCACCTGGTCTCGTCGCTCAAGTGCGCGCTCGGGCTGCTGGCCGAGCAGGAGGGGGACCTCGCCGAGGCGCGGCGGCTGCACTCCCTCGCCCTCGAAGAGGTGCTGGACACCTGGGACGCGCAGCTGATCGGGCTGGTCGTGGTCGGCGCCGCGTCGTTCGCGCTGGCCACAGGTGAGCCCGGGGCGGCCGCCAGGCTGCTCGGCGGCGTAGAAGTGATCATGGGCGTCTCGGCCGTCGTCGAGTACGACCATGTGCGGGTGCACACGGCGGTCCGGGCGGAGCTCGGCGACGACGCTTTCGCCGTCCACCTCGCCGTCGGCCGTGCGTTGACCCGCGACGACGTCGTCGCCCTCGTCCGCACCCACCTGAACTCCCAACCGGCGCCCGCTCCCGACCGCCACCCCTGACCTGGGACCCGGCCACCCTCCCAGGGAGCGCCCCCGCTACCACCCTGGGGAGTGACCCAGCCGCCGCTCCCGGCCCCGGACCACCCGGGGACGCCCTCGCGGACGCCCCCGGTCACCGGGAAGGCATCCGGAGGGCGCCCCCGGAGGGCACGTCGTCCGGCGCCGGTGCGACGGGCGCCCGTCAGGCGGTGTTGCGGAAGACGCGGATGGCCAGCGGGGCGAAGACCACCACGAAGCCGGCCGCCCAGAGCAGCGAGATCATCGCGGGGCCGCCCACCTCGCCGCCGATCAGCAGGCCGCGGATGGCGTCGGACAGGTGGCTGACCGGGTTGAGGTCGGCCCAGAACTCCAGCCAGCCCGGGAAGGTGTCCGGGCTGACCAGCGCGCTGCTGGTGAAGGTCAGCGGCATCATCACCGAGAAGGCGATCATCTGCACCTTCTCGGGACTGGTCGCCTTGAGGCCGATCAGGACCGACATCCACGACATCGCCAGCGCCACGATCACCAGCAGCGCCAGCGCGCCCAGCAGACCGGCCACCCCGGTCGTGATCCGGAAGCCCAGCAGCATGCCGAACCCGATCAGCAGCGCGAACGCCCACACCTGCTTGAACGTGTCGGCGATGATCCGCCCGGACAGCGGCGCGGTGCGCGCGATGGGCAGGCTGCGCAGCCGGTCGAAGACGCCCTTGGTGATGTCGGTGTTGAGACCGATCGCCGTGGTGAGCGTGTAGAACAGCGCGTTCTGCACGAGCAGGCCGGGCAGGGCGAACTGGAGGTAGTCGCCCGTCGAGCCGGAGATCGCGCCGCCGAACACGTAGGTGAACAGCAGCACGAACATGATGGGCTGGATGCTCAGGTCGAGCAGCTCCCACGGGTTGTGCTTGATCTGCACCAGGCTCCGCCAGGCCAGCGTCATGGTCTGCTGCAGCGTGGCGGCGGGGCCGACGCGCCGGGACGTCGGCCTCCCGGGCGCCGCTTCGGGCGCCGCTTGGGTCGTCAGGGCGGTCACGCCGGGACCTCTTCCTTCTCCTGTGCGGGCTGGTCCTCGGCGCGGTGCCCGGTCAGGGCCAGGAACACCTCGTCGAGGCTGGACTTGCGGAGCGACAGCTCGGACGCGATGACGCCGAGCTCGTCGAGCCGGCGCACGATCACGGGGACCACGGCCGGGTCGTGCACGGCGGCCGTCACCCGGCCGCCCGCGGTCTCCGGAGCGGCGCCGATGATCTCGCCGACCACCTGGGCGACCAGGTCGAGACGGTCCCCGTCCAGCGGCCTGACCTCCAGGACCTGCGCGCCGGTGGTCGCCTTGAGCTGGTCGGAGGTGCCCGAGGCGATCACCTTGCCGTGGTCGAAGACCACGATGTCGTCGGCGAGCTGGTCGGCCTCCTCCAGGTATTGCGTGGTGAGCAGCACGGTGACGCCGTCGGCCATCAGGCCGCGCACGACGTCCCACAGGTCGGTGCGGCTGCGCGGGTCGAGGCCGGTGGTGGGCTCGTCGAGGAAGAGCACCTGCGGCCTGCCCACCAGGCTGGCCGCCAGGTCGAGCCGCCGGCGCATGCCGCCGGAGAACGTCTTGGCGGCGCGCCCGCCCGCCTCGGTCAGCGCGAACCGCTCCAGCAGCTCGCCCGCCCGGCTCTTCGCCTCCGCGCGGGAGAGTCCGAGTAAGCGGCCGATCATCACGAGGTTCTCCACCCCGGTGAGCATCTCGTCGACCGCGGCGTACTGACCGGTGAGGCCGATCAGCGAGCGCACCTGGTGCGCCTCGCGGACGACGTCGAACCCGCCCACCGTGGCCCTGCCCGCGTCGGGGCGGAGCAGGGTCGCGAGGACGCGCACCGCGGTGGTCTTGCCCGCCCCGTTGGGCCCGAGCACCCCGAGCAGGCGCCCCTGAGGCACGACGAGGTCGACGCCGTCGAGAGCCTTGGTAGAGCCATAGTGCTTCACCAGCCCTTCTGCCTCGATGGCATAACCCATGTTCATCTCCTTCTGGTCGTAGGACTCCAGAGTGGACCAGACCACTGACATTTCCCTGAGACGCCGCTCCGCCCGCTGACAGTCCGCTGACCCTTCTTCTCGATCTCGACGCATCGGACCTTCTAGGCTGGGCAACGTGAGCGAGCGAGCGAGGCCGTACGACAGCGCGGTGGCGGATGCCCGCGGCATGGGCGAGGGGGTGCGGTGAGCGTCCCACTACGCGATCCGGTCAACCGGGTCTCCCGGCGGGCCATCACGCTATGGCTGCTGGAAGCGCTGTTCGGGTTCGCGCTTCTGGTCGGCGGTTCGATGCTGGCCGCCGTGTGGATCGACGGCAGCGGCTGGTCGTGGGTGCCCGGCTGGCTGTCGGACAACGTCTGGTGGCTGCCCGTCGCCGTCGGAGTGCTGATGGCGCCCTTCGTGGTGATCGAGCCCTTCTGGCGGTACGCGGTGCACCGCTGGGAGCTGTCGAGCGACGTGGTCTACGCCCGGTCCGGCTGGATCAGCAGGGAGTGGGTGTTCGTGCCGGTCAGCCGGATCCAGACGGTGGACAAGGCGCAGGGGTGGTTCGAGCGCCTGCTCGGCCTGGCCACCGTGGAGATCCGCACCGCCTCCTACGCCGGATCCTCGACGATCAAGGGTCTCGACTACACGGTCGCGGCCCGGCTGTCCGAGAGCCTCGCCCATCGCGCCGAGGAGCTGAGGGACGACGCCACATGACCCACCCTCCGGACCCCGATCCCGCCTCCCGGCCACCGGACCGCCCGGCCCCCGGTCCCACCCCGCCCGTCCCCGCGCCCCCGCAACACCCCCAGGGCCCGCCGTCTCAGGGGCCCGTGCCTCCGTGGCCGTCGCCGCAGAGCCCGGCGCAGAGCCCGGGGCAGGGCCATGGGCAGGGGCATGGGCAGGGGCATGCCGGCCCGCCGTACGGGGTCCCGCCGCAGGGGCCTCCCGGTCCGCCGCCGTACGGCATGCCCGCGGAGGCCGTGCCGTCGCGGCTGAGCCCGCTGGTGCTGCTGATCGATCCGGTGCGGATGCTGCCCTCGCTGCTGCTCCCGCTGGCGGGCGTGCTCTTCGTGGGCGGGTTCTCGCCGTCGTCGTTCGGCTGGGCCGCGGTCGCGGTCGTCGGCTCGGTGGCCTACTCGGTGCTGCGCTGGGCCACCTTCACGTACCAGATCGTGGGCGACCGCCTGGAGCTCACCCGGTCGCTGGTCAGCCGTTCGGTGCGGACCATCCCGCTGGAACGTGTCCGCGGCGTCGACGTCACCACACCGCCGCTGCACCGCCTGCTCGGCCTCGCCGTACTGCGGATCGACACGGCCGCGCACGGCTCGGCCGACAAGCAGGAAGGCGAGCTAGACGGCGTCACCCTGGCCGAGGCCGAGCGGCTCAGGACCCTCCTCCTGCGCCCGTCTCGGGTACGCGCGGCGCAGACCCCGGACGCCGCTCCCGGTACGGCCCGCCAGATGCCGCCGCACGGGCCCTTGGACGCCCCAGACGCGACGCCGGCGACCGCCGGGACCACGCCGCCCACCCTGCCGCCCGGCGACGCAGCGGCCCTCACCGGGGCAGGCGAGCCCGCGGTACGGCAGGTCGCCCCGGAGACCGTCTACCTCCGGGTACCGCGCAAGTGGCTGACCTTCGGCCCGCTCTCCGGCGCCTACCTGTTCACGCCGTTCGCGCTGGTGGCGGGCGCCGTGGGCGTGCTCTTCCAGTGGGCGGAGCAGTTCGGGGTCAGCGGGCGCACCGCCCTCAGCATCGGGGAGTGGCTGTGGCACCGGCCCTACCTGCTGGTGGCCGCCGCGCTGCTGCTCATCGCCGCGATGCCGTTCCTCGGCGTGCTGATGTACTCGGTGCTGAACTGGGACTTCACCCTCCGCGCCCGCGACGGCTACCTCGTCGCCGAGCGCGGTCTGGTCAACCGGCGCAGCGTGTCGCTGGAGCGGCGCAGGGTCAGGGGCTACGAGATCGTCGAGGCGCTGGCCGAACGCTGGGCCGGGGTGGCACGGGTGTGGGCGATCGTGTCCGGGCTCGGCGACTCCCAGAACCGTGGGCAACTGCTCCCGGTGGTACCGCGCGCCGCGGCACTGGACGTGACCCGCGAAGCCGTCGGCGAACTGACCGCGCCGCTGCGCACGCACCCACCCTCCGCCAGGAAGCGGCGCCTGTTCCGGGCCATCGCGCCCTGGCTGGCGCTGGCCGCGCTCGGCGCCGTGCCCGCCCTGACCACCGGCGTCGGCGTCTGGTGGGTCCTGCCGGTGCTCGCGCTGCTGCTCGCCCTGGCCGGCGTCCCCCTCGGCCTCGACCGCTACCGCTCGCTCGGCCACACCTACGACGGCACCCGGCTGTCCGTCCGCTCCGGCTCCCTGCGCCGCTCCCAGGCCGTGGTCGAACGCCGCGCCGTCGTCGGCTGGACCTTCCGCCAGACGTGGTTCCAGCGGCGGGTCGCGCTGATGACCGTGATCGCCGGCGTCGGAGCCGGAGTCGGCGGCTACGAGGCCATCGACGTCTCAGAAGCCGACGGCCCCGCCTTCGCCGCCGAGGTGACCCCCGACTGGCTCTCCCCCTTCACCATCCCCCACCCCGCCGCCCATTCCCCCACGGATCCCCCCACCACCTGACCTCGCATCCCCTCCGGACCGGAAGGGGAAGCGGGCGGTCCAGCACTCGCCTCCGATGTGTGTGGTCCGTGGCTCGCCTCTGATGTGGGTGGTCCGGGCCCGCGTGTGATGTGGGTGGTTCAGGGTTCGCCTCCGAAGTGGGTCGCTTTGGATGTGGATCTTCTGCCGTCCGCTTCCGGAGTGGGCGTTGTGGGTTCGCCTCCTATCTGGAGCGGGATATCGGTGTCCTCTGGCCCGTTCCGTGTGCGGCGTGGGATGTGGGGGTACTGGTGGTTCTCCGCCGGAACGGAAGAGGGCGCCGTCCTGGTGGACGGCGCCCTCTTCGGGTCACGGGCGTGGTCAGTCCTGGCGGCGGGCGCCGAACATGATCTCGTCCCAGGTGGGCACGGAGGCGCGGCGGCTGCGGGACTTCTTCGCCGGCCTCGCGGGCGGAGGCTTGGGAGCGGGTGCGGGCGGGGGAGTGGGCTGCGGCGGAGCCTCGGCCGCCTCCTCCGCGGGCGGCTCGGCGGGCGCCTCGGCCTCCTGGCGCTTGGCCTCGTCCTTCTTGCCCTTGCCGTCTCCGCCGACCCTCGCCGCCGGTACCGCGGGCGTGGGCTTGCCCGCCTCCCGCTGCTTGGCGGCAGGCGCGGCCGGAGCCGGGGCCTCGCTCTCCGCGCCCTCGCCACCCGCTCCCTCAGCCGTCGCCGCGGCGGGCGCGGCGGGGGTCGCGGGGGTAGCGGCGGGAGCCGGTGCGGCCGTGCCGGTCTTCGGTACGGCGGGAGCCGCCGGGGCGACCGGCGACTCCGGCCCCGAGGGCGCCGGAACGTTCACGGGCTGAGCCGGTGCATCCGGTACGGCGGGCGCATCCGGAGCCACGGCAGGCGTGGTGACCGGCGTACCCGGCGTTGCGGCAGGCGTGGCGACCGGCGCGCCCGGAGTCGTGGCAGGCGTGGCGACCGGCGTACCCGCAGGCGTGGCAGGCGCGGCGGAGGGGACGACGCCGGGCGTGGCCGGAGGCGCGGGAGTGGGCGCCGGTGCCTTCGGTGCGGCGGCTTCCTGGCTCGTCGCGGGAGCCTCGGCCTGTGCGGCATCGGCCGGGGTGGTGGACGCGGTCGCGACCTCTCCACCGGCCTGGGACGCGGGTACGGCTTCCGCCTGGCCCTCGGAAAGCGGCGTGGCCGTCTCCGCCTTCCCGGACGACGGCGAGGCCGCCTCAGAGGACGCGGTCGCCGTGTCCCCGGTGGCCGCCCCGGCGGGAGTCTGCGTGCTGGAAGCCGCTCGGGCGGCGGCGGGCTGTGACGCCGTCGCCGACGGAGACTGGGACGCCTGGGTGGCGGCCGGGGCCTCGGAGGGCGACGTGGCGGGCTGCGAAACGGCTTGCTGAGCGGCGGGATCCGTAGCCGCGGAAGCACCCGCGGGAGCCGCCTCGGGAACGCTCGCTTGGGCCGTTTCCGAAGCCCCAGCGGCGGACGCGCCCGCAGCACCCGTGGCAACGGGAGCGTCCACGGAAGCAGAAGCGGTCGCGGTGGCCGGGGCGTTCCCGGCGGCCGAAGCCTCGGAGGCGGATGGTGCGGCGGACTGTGCCTGTGCGGCCGGCGGCTGTGCGGTCTGCTGGTGCGCCGGTCGTGCCTGTGCGGCCTCCGCGGTCTGCTGCGTCTGCGCGGTCTCCGCGGTCTGCGGCTGCGTGGTCTGTACGGCGGGAGCCGGAGGCGTTGCGGTGGGGTGCGGAGCCGTGGCGGGTGGAGGAGAGGCCGGGGCGGCTGTCCCCGAGGTGGCCGGCGCAGGGCCGGATACGCCCGAGGCGGGCGCGTCCGCAGTGGACGTGCCCGCATCTGTCGTATTTGTCACGGGTGTGCCCGTGGCGGCTGTCGCCTCTGTGGGTGTGGCCGGGGCCGCGGGCTGTGCGGCCGGGGCCGGGGCCGGGGCGGAAGCCGTAGGGGACGAGCCTGCCTGAGGCTGGGCTGGATGGCCGTGCTGCACCGCCTGCTCGGCCGGAGCGTGCCCGGCCGGGAACTGCCCGGTCGTGGGCTGTGCGGCCGTGGGCTGGATGGCGGCCTGTCCGTTCGGCGCCTGGCCCGGTGCGGGGACGCCCGGTGCCGGGACGCCGGGTGCCGGTGTGTTCGCCGTCGGGGCGTTCGGGGTCTGGCCCTGCTGGGGCTGCCCGGCGAGGGGGTGGCCGATCGGGAGGTGGGCGAGCGGGAGCCGGCCGACCGGGAGTTCGGCGAGCGGCGGCTGGCCGTTCGGGAACTGCCCGTTCGGGGGCGGTCCGGCCGGGGCCTGCCCGTTGGCGGGGTCCGCTGCGGACGGCTCGTGCGGCTGCATGAGCGGGAGCTGGGTGGCGGTGGTGTGGGCGGCGGGGGCCTGCGGACGCGGCGGCTGGCCCTGACCGTGGGAGCTGTGCGCCGCGCCCTGGGCGTATGCCTGGGACGGGTGCGACGAGCCCTGGGGAAGCTGCGGGACGCCCTGGGAAGGATGGGCTGGGCGGCGGGACGCGGCCGGGTCGGCGTCGCGGTGGGAGCCGAAGGCGGGCTCGCGGCTGTCGTAACCGGCGTCGCGCGGGCTCCCGTGACCGGTGTCGCGCGATGTCCCATAACCGGTGTCGCGCGATGTCCCGTAACCGGTGTCGCGTGCCGTGCCGTGGCCGGCGTCCCGCGGTGTCCCGTGGCCGGTGTCGCGCGGGGTTCCGTGGCCGGTGTCGCGTGGCGTGCCGAAACCGGGCTCGGCGCGTGGCAGGGCGGGCGGCTCGGAGCGGGACAGGGCGGCGGGGGTGTACGGGCGCGGGGCGGGCTCGGGCGGGCCGGGCGGCTCGTGCCGTACGACCGTGGGGAAGTGGACGGGGGGCTGCATCAGCGGCTCGGGCGCCAGCGGCGGGACCGGCTGGAGCTTGGCCACCCGCGGCACGAACGGCGTCACCGTGGTGTCGGCGGCCGGCTCGACGTAGTCGGAGGCGGACAGGCGCAGGGCCTCGTCGTCATGCGGGGAGATGTGCCGGCGGCGCGGGTCGAAGAGCCACTCGGCGTGCCGCGTGTGACCGTTCCAAACGAATCCCAGCTTGATCCGCCACATGCCGTCGTCGCGCTTGCACGAGTCCCAGTCGATCTCGTCGGCGGGCACGCCGCGCCGGGTCAGCCGCTCGGCGACCAGGTCGCCCAGGGTCGGGCCGGGTACGGACTCGCCGGGGAGCCGTACGGCCACCCGCTGCGCCTGCTGGGCGACGTACTCCCGCTCCTGGAGCACCGGCCCTTCGAACCAGCGGACCCGCTCCACCGGGATGCCCGCGGTCGCGGCGATCTCCTCGGCGGACTCACCGGCTCGGATCCGAGCCTGGATCTCCTTGGGACGCAACGGACTCTCCACTTCGATCTCGTACTGGCCGAGACGGGAGAAGTTGCCGCGAACCGCAGCACGGAGCCGGTCGTCGACGGGGAGCGTGAACCGCGTACCCCGGCCGGCCGTGGCCAGCACGAGATACGTGCCGTCTTCGCTCACCGCGACGAGACGGAGCTCCTGCATGCGAGTCCCTTCGTCGTCGTGCTCAATCTTCCCCCGGACCCATGAGTCTCTCGCGTGTGCCGGTTGCCTGCCAGCACCGTACCCGGCATGTCCGAACATCGCCTTCCTGGACAGTGCCCCCGAGGATGTGACGCCGGTCACATTCGCCGCATTCATCGGCCTACATCCCGCTGTTGTGGGGCGGGAGGCACACGGCCCTCGACGAATTCTTTCCGATCGGGCCCCGCGACGCCTCGGACTTCGGCGAATAGTCGCCGAGGGCCCTGCTGTGAGCCGCACGCGGTGAGGGAGGGATGGGCGGTCTGGGCGTTGAGCGACTGGGACGGTGGGGGACGGTCATCTCCGAACATACTCCCTAGGGGTCCGGCGGCGAAGAGCGGTCCCGAATGTGCCCGTCACACGGCGTGGCGCACCGGCGGGACACGCCCGCGCGACCATTCCGTGCGAGGTCTTTACGAGCGCGTGACGCACGGATGCCTCCGCGTGGGCAGCACCTCGCCGGCCCCCGGCTCGAAGGAGAACGCGGCGTGCGGCCCGTCCGAACCGCCGAGCGAGCTGGACCCCCCCGGAGAGCGCCCGGATGGGCGCGCCGGATCCGGCGCACGCCATGAGGGCGATCAGCGCGGCCCCGTGCGGGAGGGGCGGCGGGATGAGAACCTGACCCTGTCCACCAGGCGCCCGGTCACCGGAGCGGAGAAGCCGATCGACGCGGTGCCCGGGACGCCCCCGTGGCGCCGGACGACCCGACGAGGAGGATGATGCCGATGCCGATTCCGAGTGGCGACATCGGCGTGCGCCCGGCGGAGCCGGCGACCACGAAACCCCTGACCCCGGGCAGCCTTCGGCGCGGCCCGGCCGCCGCGCTCCCCTTCCAGGCGCCCACGGCGTGGACCTTCCGCGCGCCGGCGGCATGGGGGCGGTCGGCCGTGCACGGTGACCCTGGCTCACGGTTCACTCGAAATCGGGTGAATCTTTGTGACATCGAGTACGGATGTGGGCGGTTAACGCTAACGTGAGTCCGATGTCCGCGCTTCCCAGGTCCCCCCTCATGCGCGCCCTCGTGGCCGGACTGGTCCTGTCGACCGCGCTCACGGCCGTCCTCGGAAGCCTCTACCTGATCGGCCGCGACCGGACCCCGCCCGCGGCGGAGAAAGCGGAGAAACCGGTAGCCCAGCAGATCCCGGTGACGGCGCTGGACCGCCTGACTCCCACCACCGAGCCGCACGCGCCCGCGCCCGTCACGCCGGCCGCGCCGCGTCCGACCGGCGGCCCGGGGGTGACCCCGAGCCCGCCGAGCGTCTTCGCGATCGCGCGTTCCTCGGTGCCGCCGCAGACCATGGACGCGATCTCCAAGCTGAAGGGCGTGCAGAAGGTCGCGGCCTTCGACGCCGGCGCGGTGAAGGTGTCGGGCCAGGTGGTCAACCTGCTCGCGGTGGAACCGGCGGAGTTCCGGTCCTGGACGCCGAAGCCGGTCGCCGACCAGCCCGCCGTGTGGGAGGCGCTGGAGCGGGGCGAGCTGATCGCCGAGGCCGGCGGGGCGCGCAGGCTCGGCCTGGTGCTGGGCGCGTCGTACCAGGTGGACGGCGGGCCGCGGCTGCGGGTCGCCGGTTCGGCCCGGCTCGGCCTGCCCGGCGTGGACGGCGTCGTCTCCGCCGAGGTGGGCCGCGGCATGGGCCTGCTGCCCGGCGTCGCCGTCCTCGTGCAGGGCGCCGGCGGCAAGGCCACCGCGCTCGGCGGCGTGCGCAGGGCGCTGGGCGCGGGGGCCCAGGCGATGGCCGTGGGGGAGGCGGCCAAGGACCGGGCGGCCTCCGGATCCACCGGCACCACCGAGGCCGCCTCCGACGTCACCCGCAAGCGGCCCCCGGCGGCGCCGCAGCGGGTGCTCGTCGGCCGCCCCGGCAGCTACCTGGAGCTCTACCGGCTCTCCGCCGGCGTCTGCCCCGGCCTGTCCTGGACGGTGCTGGCCGCCATCGGCCAGGTGGAGAGCTCACACGGCCGCAACAACGGTCCCTCCTCCGCCGGCGCCCTGGGCCCCATGCAGTTCATGCCCGCCACCTGGAAGGCGTACGGCGTGGACGGCGACGGGGACGGCACCGCCGACATCTGGAGCCCGTACGACGCCGTCCCCTCGGCCGCGAACTACCTGTGCGCCAACGGCGCGAACCAGGGCGGCAAGAAGCTGGAGAAGGCCATCTGGTTCTACAACCACTCCTGGGACTACGTGAACAAGGTGCTCGGCGTCGCCCGGTCGTTCGCGGCGGCGTACCCGGGCGACTCGTGAGACCTCAGCCGGGACGGCGGGCCGGGGCCGGGCAGCACGTCGCCGGGCAGGCCGTCGGCTCGGGCTCCTCGACGAGCTCGCGGACCATCGACACGAACCGGGGATGCACGCCCGCCGTGGCCGCCCTGGTCACCCGCATGCCCAGCTCGGCGGCCCGCTCGGCGGCCTCCACGTCCAGGTCGTAGACCACTTCCATGTGGTCGGAGACGAACCCGATCGGCACCAGGACGGCGGCCTCGACGCCCTCCTTGTTCAGGTGGTCCAGGTGGTCGCACACGTCGGGGGCCAGCCAGGGCACCTGGGGCGGGCCGCTGCGGCTCTGCCAGACCAGGTCGAAGGAGTCGCGCCCGAGCGCCGCCGCCACCCGCGAGGACGCCTGGCGGAGCTGCGCCTCGTAGGCCCCGCCGGACGGGCCGGCCGTGGCCGCCATGGACAGCGGGATGCTGTGCGCGGTGAACACCAGCCGCGCGTCCCGCCGGTCCTCCGCGGGCAGCCGGTCCAGCGCCTCCCGCGCGTGGTCGGCGTTGGCGGCGAGGAAACCCGGGTGGTCGAAGAAGTGCCGGAGCTTGACGATCTCCGGCGCGCCCTCGACGGCGTCGCGCGCCCGGTCGATGTCGTCGCGGTACTGCCGGCAACTGGAGTAGCCCGCGTAGGCGGAGGTCACGAACGCCGCGGCGCGGCGCACGCCGTCGGCGGCCATCCGCCGCACGGTGTCCGCGAGGAACGGGTCCCAGTTGCGGTTGCCCCAGTAGATCGGCAGGTCGAGCTCCGGCCGCAGCGCCTCGATCAGGTCCCGGCACTGCCCGTTGATCGGGCTCACCCCGCCGAACCGCTGGTAGTGGGCCTCCACCTCCAGCAGCCGCTCCCTCGGCACGCCGCGCCCGCGCACGACGTTCTCCAGGAAGGGCATCACGTCCTCGGGCCGCTCGGGTCCCCCGAAGGACACGACGACCAGCGCGTCATAGTTCCCCATGTGCTCATCCAACCCGATCCGGCGGCCGGGCAGGTAAGCGCGGGCCCCTCTCCTGGCGCAAGGAGTAGGTTCGGTGGGTGACTCTGTTCAAGGACGTTCGTGATTTCGTCGGTGTTCCCCGGTTGATGTCCCTGCGGCTCTCGGCGGACGGGACCCGCCTGGCCGGCGTGGTGCAGGCCCTGAATCCCGACGGCAAGAGCTACGGCACCTCCGTGTGGGACGTGCCGCTCGACGCGGGCCGCGAGGCCGCCCGCCTGACCCGCTCGGCTAAGGGGGAGGGCGGGGCGGAGTTCACCGAGGGCGGCGACCTGCTGTTCGTCTCGCGCAGGCCCGACCCCTCGGCCAAGGACGCCGACGACGAGGTGCCCGCGCTGTGGCTGCTGCCCGCGCGGGGCGGCGAGGCGCGGCAGGTCGCGAACAGGCCGGGCGGCGTGTCCGCCGTGCGGACCGGCGGCGGCACCGCCGTCTACGCCGCCGAGGTGCTGCCGGGCGACGAGGCGGACGAGGCGGAGCGCCGCAAGGCCCGCAAGGACGCCGGGATCAGCGCGATCCTGCACGAGTCGCACCCGGTGCGGTACTGGGACCACGACCTCGGCCCCGGGCAGACCCGGCTGTTCGCCGCGACGATCGGCGGCGAGCGGCTGGAGGGCGTCAGGGACCTGACGCCGGAGCCCGGCCGCGCGCTCGACAACGCGTCCTTCGACGTCACCCCCGACGGCTCCACCGTCGTCACCACCTGGGCGGTGCCGCTCCCCGGCGGCGAGCTGCGGGTGGACCTCGTCGCGATCGACGCGGGGGCCGGCGCCGAGGCCGGGACCAGGCGGGTCCTCGCCTCCGAGGACGGCTACGACTACGGCGGCCCGGTCGCCGTCTCACCCGACGGCCGTCACGTCGCCTGCGCCCGCGAGCTGCACGGCGGCGCCGACCGGATCCCGCGCGCGTGGCTGTGGCTCGTCGACCTGGAGACCGGGCAGGGCAGGGAAGTCGCCGAGATCCGGCCCTCCTCCGTCGCCTGGGCCCCCGACTCGGGCACCCTTTTCGTGACCGCCGACCACCTCGGCCGCCGCCCGGTCTTCCGGGTGCCCGCCGCCGGCGGCGACCCGGTGCGCCTCACCGCCGACGACGCCTCCTACCTGGAGGTCTGCCCGGCGCCCGACGGCCGGTCGCTCTACGCCCTGCGCAGCGGCATCGCGCTGGCCCACACCCCGGTGCGGATCTCCGCGGTGGACGGGCGGATCGAGGACCTGCCCTCTCCCGCGCCCCGGCTGGACATTCCCGGCACGCTCACCGAGGTCACCGCCACCGCCGACGACGGCGCCGAGATCAGGGGCTGGCTGGTGCTGCCCGAGGGCGCCTCCGCCGACAACCCGGCGCCGTTCCTGCTGTGGGTGCACGGCGGCCCCGTCGCGAGCTGGAACGACTGGTCGTGGCGGTGGAACCCGTGGATCATGGCCGAGCACGGCTACGCCGTACTGCTGCCCGATCCGTGCCTGTCCACCGGGTACGGGAACGCCATGATCGAGCGCGGCTGGCGGAACTGGGGGCCGCGCACGCACGCCGACCTGATGGCGATCACCGACGCGGCGGTGGCCAGGCCGGAGATCGACGAGACCAGGACCGGCGCGATGGGCGGCTCCTTCGGCGGCTACATGGCCAACTGGATCGCCGGGCACACCGACAGGTTCAAGGCGATCGTCACGCACGCCTCGCTGTGGCACCTCGACCAGTTCGCGGGCACCACCGACATGCAGTCCTACTGGCAGCGGGAGTTCGGCGAGCCCGGCTCGGCGCTGTACGACACGCTGTCCCCGCACCGGTCGGTGGACGCGATCACCACGCCGATGCTGGTGATCCACGGCGACCGCGACTACCGGGTGCCGATCGGCGAGGCGCTGCGGCTGTGGTGGGACCTCCGGCGCTCCTCGGTGGAGTCGAAGTTCCTCTACTTCCCCGACGAGAACCACTGGGTGCTCAAGCCGGGGAACGTCGTGGCCTGGTATGAGACCGTCCTTGCCTTCTTGTATCAGTACCTCAAGCCCAACTTTGAGCCGCCCAAGTTCTCTGGCCTCGTTGACCTGGGAAGTCTTGACCCAGAGAGATCGAACACTGACTAGACACGAGGCACGCCAGCGACCCCCAGGGGTCTCCTGAGGGCTTTCGATCATGAGTGAGCCCCGGGAGGAGGTTCATCTCCCGGGGGCTCACATCATCCGGCCGGACCCGTACGACACGCCTCACACCGTTGGTCGGATGCCTCTACTCCACGTTGCGGCCGGTCAGCCAGTCCCATGCTTCCCTCTTCCTACGTGGGATGCCCCGTGCCGTCTCCTCACGCCGGACCACCCGGAAGCCAACTGACGTTGTGCGGCGAGCGGCCCACTGTCCGCCCTCGGCGATCAGCACAAGCTCTACGCCCTCGGAGAACGAGACCTGATCAAGCACGCGACATCGTGGGCTGCGCTGGTAGTACGCCGACCATTCGAGCTGCGTCACGTCTTGGTTCATGACGGGCTTTCCGGCCCAAAGATCGCCGTCGTAAGCACATCCCAGACATAGGCGATCTCTTGGTGATAACCCTCGCAAAGCAGATTCCCGCTCTTGCGGATCGCCCAATTTTCGCCGTCCGTGATCAGCTCCAGCCGGAGTTCGCCATAGCTGACCGCGCGCCGGACACTCCAATTTCGATCATCGGTCATAGTCCGGCTGCCGTGGGAGTGCTGCATGGTTCCAGCGAAGCGGGCGAGAGCCGTTCGCAGCAGGGACGGAACGTCCCACTTTTGGCACGCTACGAACAAGACTAGGGACGTACCCCCACATACTCAGCAAGCTTGCGCAGCCCTGGGGGCTGAACCGGACCCGAGTACAAGTCTTGGATGATGGCGACCGCAAGAACGTGATGCCGCATCCATCCCGGAGCGGCACGCCTCAAAGCCTCTAAAGTCCTGACAGCACCGAAAGCGTCGCCGATATCGGTATACGCCCGCGCCACGTCCAGCAAGAACCATGTACGCCATGACGGCGGAACGTCGGCGCTTAGCCGTAGGCCCTTGGCAAGGCCAAGAGCTTCATCAGGACGTTCGTGCTGTACCGCGAGCCTGACCCGCTCAATCCGAACCGATGAACGGTTGAACACCGATACCGCGCGGCTGTCCTCGACCGGCGGGAGGCTGGGCAACCGTTTAGCCCACTGTTCGGCCGTGGTCATCATCTCGGTTGCTCGGTCGTAGCTTCCCGATCGCGCGGCGCTCGTCGCCGCTGACATAACCAGGCCACCCCATACCCGCAGACCGGCAGCGGTCTTCATGCCGGTCTCGTGCTCCACTGTGTCGGCCGCCCGCTCCGCAAGGTGCTCAGCATCACCGAGTCGGTTCTGACGTTGGTAAGCCCACGCCACGGACCCGTAAACCATCGGAGCAAGCAAGAGGTCGCCCGAGTTCTGAGCTGCCGTCGCGGCGCGCTCAAGGCTCGACAGTGCGAGATCGGTTTTCCCTAGCCGGATGGCGAGATGACCGGCCAGTTGTAGCGCCTTGCTCAGACTTCCTTCGCCCTGCGCGCGATGCTCCGCAGAACCAATCGCAGCGAAAAGCCGAGCGTCCGCGATCATCCCCGGAAGCACATCGGCCAACCGGTCGAACTCCGCGTTGTGATAGAGCGTCCAGCCATCGGAGATCTCAGCCCGAAGCAACGGCAACGACAGCGACTCTGCCGCGTTGCGTTCGGGAGGCGGGGCGAACAAGGGTGGCATGATGGCGCGTCTCAGGGCGACCAGTTGCGGCGACTCCGCATCCCCGTTCGACGGGACAGCGGGCGGATCGCCAATGAGTGCGGTGACCTCTGTCCCGAGCCCTTTCGCAAGCCCATGCAATGTGGGCAATCTAGCGCTGTGTTTGCGTCGTTGTTCCAGCTTCCGCGCCACATCGACCGATACGCCGGAGCGTTCCGCTAGCTCCTCCTGGGTCAGGTCAGCGAGCCGCCGCAAGCGGGCGAGACGGTCGCCTATGTGCTCCATACCGGCCAGCGTAGCCCGTCCACGCGGCCCTCAGCGTCCCTGTGTATATGGGATGGTGTCTAGTGGCTATTCGTTGTGCCACTCATGGGCGATACGTTCACGGAGCATGCTCTCTATCTGAGCTTCTGTCTTGTGCTGGCCCATGGTCTTTGTAGGTCTGATGCTGATGCTCTTAAAGAGACTCCGTAGGACATCGCGTTGCGCCGGTATCGCTAGTGCCTTCCATCTAGCTCTGATCGTGGCTAGATCGCCCTTGGCGTCTCTCATGAGGTCTTCGAGCACTTTGGGAAGGGTAACGGGCCGTAGAGCCGCCTCAAGCTCTGCTACGCGGGGGAGAATCCTTTCCTCTTCCTGACTCAGAGCGATCAGTGATATCTTCTTCTTTGCTCTAAGGTGTAGGGCTTCCTTGTGTTCTGCCCTAAGCGACTCCAGTTCTGTCGTTAGGTTCTTCTGGTTATCATCGTTCTTTGCAAGAATTTCGTAGATGTCCTTCTTGGCGAGCCGGTGGCAGGCTAGCTCACCGATGAAGAGGTCTACCCAATCCATGCGGATAGTGACGCATCCCTTAGGCCCGTTGCACCGGTAGCGGTTGACTTCCCTTCCCCCCATGCGAGCGAGGTAGGAACCGCATACGTCGCACGTTCCGTGGAACGCTAGTAGGTACTTAACGCGACCAGGCTTAGTGGTTTTGCGGCTGGGGTCTGCGAGGACGTTGTTTGCCTTCCAAAACAGCTCCTCATCCACGATCGCTGGCCACGTGCCATTTACTAGGATGCCGTCTGCCTCTCGCTTGCCGATATAGACAGGGTTCTTGCAGATGCGCCTTAGCATGGCAGGCGACCATAGTGCCGGTCCCTTGGATCTGGGGTGTGGCTTAAGTCCTTGAGCTACTGAGGGGCTAGGGATACCTCGTGAGTTAAGGTCTTTGGCTATGGCGATGAGCGGATCCGAGGATGCAACACGCTCAATCACCTCCCCAACTATGGGAACTTGCTCGGGTACAGGTACGCGGATCTTTTTAGTGTGGTCGTTCGGGTCGAGTTCGATCCGGTAGCCGTATGCAGGGCTTGAGTGTGGCTTGCCATTCTGCTTGTTAGCGTCCATCGCCCTTCTTACCCGCTTGGATATCTTCCGGCTTTCCTTCTCGCTGTCTAGGCCATCCTCTATAAGCGTGGTCCAAGCGCGGTCATCGTTGGGATCGTATGTGCGATTGTCTGCGGTTACGTGGATGCGAGCTTTATTGAAGGCGCAGAGTTCGACTAGTGCCGTCCACTCGTGCATCTTTCGCCATGCACGAGACGTCTCATAAACGATGAGTACGTCTATGACCTGCGACTCTAGTGTTTGCTCTAACCGTCTCCAGTCGGGGCGTTCTTTTGTTGAGTACCGAGATGCGCTGATGTTGTTGTCACGGAACATGCGGTCAGGGCTTAGGTCCCAACCATTAGTGCTTGCGGCTCTTGAGTTAAGCTCGTCTTGTTCTTCTACGGAACGTTCATCGAATCGCTTACCCCGTGCATCGGACCGACGTGAATATGAGGCAGCTTTGATCATGAATCAAGTGTACCACTACCGAAAGGGGACCATCCTCGCCTTCCTCGCCCAGCATGTGCTCGGGCGGGAGTGGCAGCGGCCGGAGTCCCTGGCGTGACCGGCGGCGCGACGCCGGAGCCGCGGGAGTTCGCCGTCCTCGCCGCGGACATCGCCCGCGAGGCGGGCGACATGCTCCGCCAGAAGCGGTCCGCGCGCCCGGAGGTGGTGCAGACGAAGTCCAGCCCCACCGACGTGGTCACCGCGCTCGACCGGGCGGCGGAGGAGCTGGTCCGGGACCGGATCAGGACCGCCAGGCCCGGCGACGCCGTCCTCGGCGAGGAGGGCGGCGCGACCGGCGGCGGCGACGTCCGCTGGATCGTCGACCCCATCGACGGCACGGTCAACTTCCTGTACGGCCTGCCGGAGTGGGCGGTCAGCGTCGCCGTCGAGGTGGCGGGGACCGTCGTCGCCGGCGCGGTCAACGTCGTGCCGCGCGGCGAGCTCTTCACCGCCTGGCTCGGCGGCGGCGCCTGGCTGGGCGGCGAGCGGCTGCGCTGCAACACGGGAGTGCCGCTGTCCCGGGCGCTGATCGCCACCGGGTTCGGCTACTCAGCCGCGCGGCGCGTCGTCCAGGCCGAGGTGCTCGCCGGGGTGCTGCCCGTGGTCCGCGACATCCGGCGGAGCGGCTCGGCGGCGGCCGACCTGTGCTCGGTCGCGGCGGGCCGGGTGGACGGCTACTACGAGCGCGGCACGGAGTACTGGGACCACGCGGCCGGCGGCCTGGTGGCGGCCGAGGCCGGCGCGCGGGTCGGTGGCCTGAACGGCAGGCCGCACAACCCGGACATGACCCTGGCCGCGGCTCCCGGACTGTTCGAGGAGCTGCACGATCTGCTGGTCACGCTGGATCCCGAGCGCGACGCCTGACCGGCCGGAAGGCACGCGAAGAAGAGGGCCCGCCCCCTGCCTCGGGGGCGGGCCCCGCGGTCTTCGTGGGGTTCAGCGCTGGAGAGAGACCCCGTTGTCCACCGCGATGCGGCGCAGGTCCTCTATCTCGGCGGCGAGAGTGTCGGCGAGAAAGTCGTCGCCGGCGGACCGGGCTTCCTGGAGGCCTCTATAGGCCTGGTCGAGCCTGGTTTCGATCGTGGTCGTGAACTCGCCCATCTCACCTACTTTCTAGGGGTGGAGGCGGTGACGCCGAACGCGCCACGGGGGTATGGCACACCCTGTACCCACCCGGAATCCCGCCTCAAACCATGAATCATGGAAACTTTCCGTAGGGTTCACCGACCTCGCCTCCCTATCGTGGGGAGGGCGCTTACCGTGCGCTTACGCACGCTGTGGTCAAAATGAAGCCGTCCCACACGGGACATGTCCAGGAGGTGCCAGAGGCGGATGCGGGTACTTGTGGTCGAGGACGAGCGGGTGCTGGCCGACGCGATCGCGACCGGTCTGCGGCGCGAGGCGATGGCCGTCGATGTCGCCTACGACGGCGGCGGCGCGCTGGAGCGGACCGCCTACGTCGACTACGACGTGATCGTGCTGGACCGGGATCTGCCGGTGGTGCACGGCGACGAGGTGTGCCGCAGGCTGGTGGCCCAGCGGAGCGCCTCGCGCATCCTCATGCTCACCGCCTCGGGCGACGTGGACGACAAGGTGGAGGGGCTCGGCCTCGGGGCCGACGACTATCTCGCCAAGCCGTTCGTGTTCGTCGAGCTGGTGGCCAGGGTGCGGGCGCTGGGCCGTCGTTCGGCGCCCGCCCTGCCGCCCATCCTGGAGCGCGCGGGCGTGCGGCTCGACCCGGGCAAGCGCCTGGTCACCCGCGACGGCCGGGAGGTCGCCCTGACCAAGAAGGAGTTCGCCGTCCTGGAGGAGCTGATGCGCGCCGAGGGCGCCGTGGTCAGCCAGGAGGACCTGCTGGACAAGGCGTGGGACGAGAACATCGACCCGTTCACCAACGTGGTGCGGGTCACGATGATGACCCTGCGGAAGAAGCTCGGTGACCCGCAGGTGATCGAGACGGTGCCGGGAGTGGGTTACAAGCTGTGAGTGACGCACGGGAGCCGACGACGCAGGGACGTCCATCCGGAGGGAAGGCCGCCGGCCCCTCCTTCGTGGCTCCCGTGTCGGCGCAGAAGACGACAGGTCCCACCCATCCGATGATCAGCCCCCAGCCGGAGAACCGGGGGAGGGGGCCGGTCGCCCAGACCGGGGCCCGGCCCTACCACGGCTCGGCCCCCCCGCCTTCGGGCCCGCCGGCCTGGGACGGGCCGCCCCCGCCGACGGCGAAGCCGGTCGCGGAGGGCGACCTGTGGGCGCAGGTGAAGGCGATCCCCGGCCGGCTGAGCATCCGGTGGCGGCTCACCCTCACCTACGGCGCGCTGTTCTTCATGGCCGGCGCCCTGCTCGAAGCCGTGATGTACGTCATCATCCAGTCGGCGCTGGACGTCAACCTGCGCACCCTCACCCTCCAGGTGCCCTTCAACCTCGACCCGGACCTGCGCGCGATCCTGGAGGAGACGGCGCGGGCCAGGCTCCAGGTGGCCAACGACACGATCCTCGGCCTCGTGCTGAGAAACTCGCTGCTCGCCCTGCTCGGCATGGGCCTGATCGCGCTGATGCTGGGCTATGTCGTCGCCGACCGGGCGCTGCGGCCGGTGACGCAGATGACCGCGACCGCCCGCAAGCTCTCCGAGAGCACCCTCGCCCACCAGCGGATCGACCTCCAGGGCCCGGACGACGAGCTGAAGGAGCTGGCCGACACCTTCGACGCGATGCTCACCCGGCTCAACGTCGCCTTCCACACCCAGCGCAGGTTCGTGGCGAACGCCTCGCACGAGCTGCGCACCCCGCTGACCATCAACAGGACCGTGCTGGAGATCGCGCTGTCGGACCCGGTGGCGTCGGAGGACCTCAAGGCGCTCGGCCGCACGCTGCTGGAGGTCAACGCGCGCAACGAGCGGCTCATCGAGGGCCTGCTGCTGCTCGCCCGCAGCGAGCGCGAGCTGAACGTGCGCCAGCCGGTGGACGTGAAGGACGTCGCGGAGGCCGCGCTGGAACAGCTCGCCCCGGTGGCCGCCGAGGCGGGCGTGACGATCGAGCGGGACATGACGTCCACGCCGGCGACCGGCGACCCGGTCCTGCTGGAGCGCTGCGTGGCCAACCTGGTGGAGAACGCGCTCAAGTACAACGTTCCCGAATCAGGAAAAGTCTGGGTTCGTACGGGAATGTTGGACGGGGCGTTGGTTGTTCAGGTCGCCAACACCGGGCCACACGTGCCCGCGTACGAGGTGGGCAGCCTTTTCGAGCCGTTCAGGCGGCTCAACGCCGACCGGGTGGACTCGGCGAAGGGGTCGGGTCTGGGGCTGTCGATCGTGCGCGCGGTGGTGCAGGCGCACGGTGGCAACGTGTCGGCCGTGCCGAGGGAGGGCGGAGGTCTGGTGGTCACCGTGAGGCTCCCGAGGTCGGGCGCGATCCCCGGAAAAACGCCGTCGGGACGTTGATCCGGCGGGGGGCGTCTCGTCAGCGCCGTACATGTGGTTGGATGTGCCGTCGAACGCGGTGCTGCATGGCGTCAATGCTGTGGGTTTCGCCATATTTGGCTAACTACTCCCATTGACGGCGGCTCACTCACGTGTGGGGAGGTTCAGCGGCCGTTCCGGCGGGGTACCGAAGCACAAATCTCACGGACCTGTCCGGGCACAAGATGGGCTCCCCAGACGTTATACGCGCGCGACGGAGCAGACACATAGATGAGGGGGATGGAGCAGGACAATGGCAACCGACTACGACAGCCCACGTAAGACCGACGACGACCTGAGCGAGGACAGCCTCCAGGAGCTCCAGGCTCGGCGTACCGACAAGTCCTCGGGCAGCATCGACATCGACGAGACCGATCTCGCCGAGTCGCTCGAACTGCCCGGCGCGGACCTGTCCAACGAGGAGCTCTCTCTGAGGGTGATTCCGCGCCAGGCCGACGAGTTCACCTGTTCACGGTGCTTCCTGGTGCATCACCGCAGCCAGCTCGCCTCGGAGAAGGCCGGGCAGCAGATCTGCCGGGAGTGCGCCGCCTGATCGTCCCTCCCACGGACCTGAGGAGGTTCCGCAGAGTGACCGAACGAGCGGATCGATCATCGCAGGATCCCGGTGTGCCGCCGGGCGAAGACACAGGTGTGACGCCGGAGGAGCCGGTGACGGCCGGGAGTCCCGGCGCCGACGGGCCGGGCGCGGTCGTGGAGGCGCCGCGCACGGCGGACGAAGAGGTCGCCGAGCTGGTCGGCAAGCTCGCCCAGCCCGGTGACATCGACGGCGCCGAGCGGCGGAGGCTGCTCGGCCGCCTCACCCAGGCCCTGGTCCGGGGCGGCAAGAAGGCGGGCGAATCGGGGGCCGGCCGCGGCCGGTGGCTCGCCGACGTGTTCATGGCGGTGGCGCCGCGCATCCCGATCAGGGACGCCGCCACCCTCTCCGAGCATCACCACGGTCTCACCGGCGAGCTTCTCGCCGACGACCTCGTGCGCACCGCGGCGAAGGCGACGATGGCCGTCGGCGCCATCGGCGGAGCGGTCGCGGCGGCGGAGTTCGCGGCGCCGCCCCTCCTGCTGTCGGCTCCCGCGCAGCTCGTCGCCGAGACCCTCGTCGTGGCCGCCATCGAGGTCAAGCTCATCGCCGAGCTGCACGAGGTCTACGGCGACGTGGTGCCCGGTTCGGGCACCCAGCGCGCGATCGCGTTCAGCGTCGCCTGGTCCAAACAGCGCGGCGTCGACCCCCTCGCGCCCGGCACAGTCTCCCTCGCCATCGGCGCGGCGGCCAAGACCGCCCTGCGCAACCGGCTGATGCGCACGCTCGGCCGGCATCTCACCACCCTCGGCCCCTTCCTCACCGGCGCCGTCGCGGGCGGAGCCCTGAACCGCGCGGCCACCAGAAGACTCGGCGCGGCCGTCCGCGCCGACCTGCGCAAGCGGAGAGAACTGCCCGGGCCGCGGAACCCGGGATGAGGCGCAAGCGGAGAGAGCTGCCCGGGCCGCGGAACCCGGGATGAGCCCGCGAACCCCTGCGCCGCCGCGCCTTCGAGCGGTAGCCGGGCGAAAGCGATCTGTGTCCCTTCCGTAAGGTGGTCTTGAAGCCGACCTATGGGAGGGACGCGTGCAGAACCGTAGCTCGTTTCTGATCGTTGCCAACCGGCTACCGGTGGATCGAGTGGGGGACGCCGGCTGGCGCCGCAGCCCGGGCGGTCTGGTGACCGCGATCGCCCCTGTCATGCAGCGGCGCGACGGCGCCTGGCTCGGCTGGCACGGCGCACCCGACGAGCGGCTGGAGCCGTTCTCCGACGACGGCATGAGCCTCATCCCCGTCCCGCTGTCCTCGGCCGAGGTCGAGAGCTACTACGAAGGCTTCTCCAACGCCACCCTGTGGCCGCTCTACCACGACGTGGTGGCGACCCCCATCTACTCGCGGGCCAGCTGGGAGGTCTACCGGGCGGTCAACGAGCGCTTCGCCCTCGCCGCTGCGGAGGCGGCGGCCGAGGGGGCCGTGGTCTGGGTGCAGGACTACCAGCTCCAGCTCGTCCCGGCGATGCTCCGCAAACTGCGGCCCGACCTGCGCATCGGGTTCTTCCTGCACATCCCGTTCCCGCCGGCCGAGCTGTTCTCCCAGTTGCCCTGGCGGCGGGAGATCCTGGAAGGGCTGCTGGGGGCCGACCTGGTGGGATTCCAGCGGCCCGGCGGCGCGTCCAACTTCATCCGGCTCTGCCGCCGGCTGCTCGGCCTCCAGCACCAGAGGCACGAGATCTACCTGCCCGACCGGGTGGTCCGCGCCGAGGCGTTCCCGATCTCGGTGGACTTCGGCGAGCTGGACACCCTGGTCAGGGAGCCGCACATCATCGCGCGGGCCAAGGAGATCCGCACCGAGCTGGGCGAGCCGGAGTTCGTGCTGCTCGGCGTGGACCGGCTCGACTACACGAAGGGGATCGGGCAGCGGCTCAAGGCGTTCGGCGAGCTGCTCGCGGACGGGGCGATCAAGCCGGGTGAGGCGGTGTTCGTGCAGATCGCCACGCCCAGCAGGGAGCGGGTGGAGGAGTACCGCAGGCTGCGCAACGACATCGAGCTCCGGGTCGGGCGGATCAACGGCGAGCAGGGCCTGCTCGGCCACCAGCCGGTGCAGTATCTCCACCAGTCCTACCAGCGCGACGAGCTGGCGGCGCTCTACCTGGCGGCGGACGTCATGGTCGTGACCCCGCTGCGCGACGGCATGAACCTGGTGGCCAAGGAGTACATCGCCTGCCGCCACGACCTGCGCGGCGCGCTGGTGCTCAGCGAGTTCGCCGGCGCGGCGGACGAGCTGCGCCACGCCTTCCTGGTGAACCCCTACGACGTGGACGGGCTCAAGCGCGCGATGCTCGCCGGGATGCGGTCCACCCCGCACGAGCTGGCCCGTCGCATGCGCACGCTGCGCCGCAGGGTGGCCACCTACAACGTGGACCGCTGGGCCGGCGACTTCCTGCGGGCCCTGGAACGGCCCGAGCCGGAGGCGCCGGACGCCGGGTGAGCGGCGGGGCGGCGGTCAGGCCCGGCAGCCGGACCGGCCCCGGGGGGTCGGTCAGGCAAGGGGGGAGCCGGTCAGGCCTTGGGGGTCGCCGCCTCCGCCACGGCTTTGGCCACCGTCCTGGCCGACCACGCCTTGTAGCGCTTGGCGGCGGCCCGGGTCGCGACGATCCGGGCCACTTCCATGCCCACCGCCGTCACCACGGCGTAGCCGATCGCCTCGGCCATGCCGACCTCCAGCGAGTCGGGATCGGCCGGGGGCTTCTTCCCGGTGGTCTTCTGCCAGCCGTAGGCGACCGCCTTGCGGGTGGCGAAACCGACGCCGAGCGCGATCAGCCCGCCGATCACCCGCCACGTCATATCCGGCTTTTCCGCCTTATCGCCCATGTTTGTCTCCCTGTTTCCTGTCACGGAGCGAACCCTAAATCGTACAGCGCCGCCGATCGCGACCCCCTTAAGATAAGGAGGCATGACCGAACAGCGATTGCGCCATGCCGCCTTGCCCGAGAAACCTTCTCTCGACGGGCTCGAAGCGGTATGCGTAGCCCGCTGGGAGGCCGAGGGGACCTATCGCTTCGACCGGTCCGCGAGCCGCGAGCAGATCTTCTCGATCGACACGCCGCCGCCCACCGTCTCCGGTTCCCTGCACATCGGCCATGTCTTCTCCTACACCCACACCGATATCGTCGCCCGTTTCCAGCGCATGCGCGGCAAATCCGTCTTCTACCCCATGGGATGGGATGACAACGGCCTGCCCACCGAGCGCCGCGTGCAGAACCACTTCGGCGTCCGGTGCGACCCCGCCATGCCCTACGACCCGGACTTCGAACCGCCGGCCAAACCCGGCAAGACGCAGGTGCCGGTCTCGCGGCGCAACTTCGTGGAGCTGTGCCACCGGCTCACCGCGATCGACGAGCGGGCCTTCGAGGACGTGTGGCGGCGGGTCGGGCTGTCGGTGGACTGGTCGCTCCTCTACACGACCATCAGCGACCGCGCCCGCGCGGTGTCCCAGCGCGGCTTCCTGCGCAACCTCGCGCGCGGCGAGGCGTACGTCGCGGAGGCGCCGACGCTGTGGGACGTCACCTACCGCACGGCGGTCGCCCAGGCAGAGCTGGAGGACCGGGAGTGGCCCGGCTCCTTCCACCGGATCGCCTTCCACCTGCCGCAGGGGCACCCGGCCGCGACCGGCGACGGCAGGGTGTGGATCGAGACGACCCGGCCGGAGCTGATCCCGGCCTGCGTCGCCCTCGTCGCCCACCCCGACGACGAGCGTTACCGGTCGTTGTTCGGCGCCACCGTGCGCACGCCGGTCTTCGGCGTCGAGGTCCCGGTGCTCGCCCACCGGCTCGCCGAGCCGGACAAGGGCTCGGGCATCGCGATGATCTGCACCTTCGGCGACGTCACCGACGTGACCTGGTGGCGGGAGCTGGGCCTGCCCACCCGCCCGGTGATCGGCTGGGACGGGCGGCTGCTGCCGGAGCCGCCCGACGGCGTCCCGGCCGCCGCCTACGCCGAGCTGGCCGGCCGTACGACGCAGGGGGCCAGGGAGCGCGTCGTGGAGCTGCTCCGCGACGCGGGCGACCTCGAAGGGGAGCCCCGGCCGGTCCGCCGGCCGGTGAAGTTCTACGAGCGCGGCGAGAAGCCGCTGGAGATCGTCACCACCCGGCAGTGGTACATCCGCAACGGCGGGCGCGACCGGGCGCTCCGGGACCGGCTGCTGGGCCGGGGCGGGGAGCTCGCCTGGCACCCGCCGCACATGCGGGTGCGCTACGAGAACTGGGTCGAGGGACTCGCCGGCGACTGGCTGATCTCCCGGCAGCGGTTCTTCGGCGTGCCCATCCCGGTGTGGTACCCGCTGGACGGCGACGCGCAGCCGGTCCACGACCGCCCCATCGTGCCCGCCGAGGACGCCCTCCCGGTGGACCCGTCCAGCGACGTGCCCCCCGGCTACACCGAGGACCAGCGCGGCAAGGCGGGCGGCTTCACCGGCGACCCGGACGTGATGGACACCTGGGCCACCTCCTCGCTCAGCCCGCACATCGCCGCCCGGTGGGGCACCGACGACGACCTGTTCCGGCGGGTCTTCCCGATGACCCTGCGCTCCCAGTCGCACGAGATCATCCGTACCTGGCTGTTCGCCGCCGTCGTGCGCTCGCACCTGGAGCACGGCGTCCTGCCGTGGTCCGACGCGGCCATCTCGGGCTGGGTGCTCGATCCCGACCGTAAGAAGATGTCCAAGTCCAAGGGCAACGTCACGACGCCGATGGGGCTGCTGGAGCAGCACGGCTCCGACGCGGTCCGCTACTGGGCCGCCGGCGGGCGGCTCGGCGTGGACACCGCCTTCGACCAGGGCCAGCTCAAGATCGGCCGGCGGCTCGCCATCAAGATCCTCAACGCGTCGAAGTTCGTGCTCGGCTTCGGCGGCGAGGAGGGCGAGGTCACCGAGCCGCTCGACCTGTCGATGCTGGCCCGGCTGCGCGAGGTCGTGGCGGAGGCCACGGAGGCACTCGCCTCCTACGAGCACACCCGGGCCCTGGAGGCCGTCGAGCGGTTCTTCTGGCACTTCTGCGACGACTACCTGGAGCTCGTCAAGGCGCGCGCGTACGGCTCGGACCGGCAGGCCCGCTCCGCGCACGCCGCGCTGCGGCAGGCCCTGGACGTGCAGCTGCGGCTCTTCGCGCCGTTCCTGCCGTTCGTCACCGAAGAGGTGTGGTCCTGGTGGCGTGCGGGGTCGGTGCACCGCGCCCCGTGGCCCGAGGCCGCCGGGCTCGGCGCCGCCGGCGACCCGGCGGTGCTCGCCGCCGTCGCCGAGGCGCTGGGCCGGGTGCGCCGGGCGAAGTCCGAGGCCAAGGCGTCCATGCGGGCCGAGGTCTCCCGCCTCACCGTCACCGGCTCCCAGGTCCCCGCAGTCCGCGCCGCGCAGGACGACCTGTGCGCCGCGGGCCACGTCGAGGAGTTCGTGCTCGGCCGCGAGGACGGCCCGCTCAGCGTGGATGTGACGCTCACCTGAGGAAAGACGGTCACGGCCGCCCCGGAAACATGCGCGCGTTTCCGGGGCGGGCGTGCCAGTCTGGATGGGTGATCTCGGATCGGGAAGAACGCAGGAGGCTGGTCCCGCCCGCGCTGGCCACGATGGCCGCGTGGAGCGGATGCCTCATCGTGCTCGGCATCGTGGTGTACTACTTCGCCCAGGTTCTGGCGACCCTGCGCTTCGTCGCGCTGCCCGTCGCGCTGGCGCTGCTGCTGACCGCGCTGCTCTATCCGATCACCAGCCGGCTGCGGAAGGCCGGGCTGCGGCCCATCTGGGCCACCTGGCTCACCATGCTCTTCGGCCTCGCGGTGCTGGTCGGCACCGGGTGGATCATCGGGGTCCGTGCCAACGAGGAGTTCCCCCGGCTGGTCGAGCAGATCCAGCAGACCGCCCGCGACCTGCAGAACTGGCTGATCACCGGTCCGCTGCACCTCCAGGAGTCCCAGCTCGCCTCCTGGGTGGAGGAGCTCACCAGGCAGCTCAACCAGCAGCGCAGCGCGATCACCGACACGGTGCTCACCGGCGCCACCGTGGCCGTCGAGGTGCTCGCCTCGATCGTGCTGCTGCTGTTCGTCACGTTCTTCATGCTCAAGGACGGCGACCGGATCTGGTCGTGGTTCCTGCGCGCGTTCGGCCGGGTCACGCCCAGGGTGGACCGGGCCGGGCGGGTGGCCTGGCGGACCCTTTCGCATTATGTGCAGGGCACCGTGGCGGTCGCCGGGGTGCACGGCCTGGTCATGGGCATCGTCCTGGCCGGGATGGGCGTCCCGCTCTGGGCGCCGCTGGCGGTGCTCATCTTCTTCGCCAGCTTCGTCCCGATCATCGGGATCTTCTTCGCCGGCGGCCTGGCCACCCTGGTGACCCTGGGCGCCCGCGGTCCGATCTACGCGCTGATCTTCCTCGGCATCCTGCTCGTCGAGCAGCAACTGGAGAACCACGTGCTCCAGCCGCTGATCGTGGGCAGGGCGCTCAACTTCCACCCGCTCGCCGTGATCCTCGTGCTCGCCGTCGGCGGCGTCCTCGCCGGGATCACCGGGGCGGTGGTGGCCGTGCCGGTCGCCGCGGTGTTCTACCGGGCGCTGCCCGAGCTGCGCCGGGACTCACCGGCCACCGGCCCACCGGGCCCGGCGCCCCCCGCCCCCGGCGCGCATCCCCCGCCACCCCCCGGGTCCGCCGCCGGCGGCGCGGTCCCGTGGGACGCCGCGCCCGCTCCGGCCAAGGACCGGACCACCGCGCGGGAGACGCCCGAGGGACGAGCGGCGGCCGAGCCGCCCACCCCGGACGCGCCCAAGGCCGAGCCGCCCAGTCGGGACGCGCCCAAGGGCGAGCCGCCCACCCCGGACGCACGCAGGGATGAGCCGGGCGATCGGGACGACTCGGGCGGCGAGGTTGGAGACATGCGCGGGGACACGGGCGGACCCGCGCCCCGGTAGCGATAGTGTTCCGGTCCGTGACCCGTTCCACACCGACGATCCCGGCCACACCGGCCTCCCCGTTCACGGGCGCCCGGTCCGTGCCGGCGACCGGTGAGGAGCGGGCCCGTGAGGGCGTACTTTGAGGGAGAGGGCGTCGCGTGGCGCGCGCGGCGGTCCCGACGGGACATCGGACGAGGAGCGGTGAGCCACTGGTGAGCGCTGTCGAGGTACTGATCCGGCGGCTGGACTCCGGCCTGCCCCTGCCGTCGTACGCCCACCCGGGCGACGCGGGAGCGGACCTGTACTGCGCGGAGGACGTCGAGCTGCTGCCGGGAGAGCGGGCCGTGGTGGGCACCGGGGTGGCGATCGCGCTGCCCGACGGGTTCGCCGCCTTCGTGCACCCCCGTTCGGGGCTCGCCGCGGAGCACGGCGTCACCCTGGTCAACGCGCCCGGCACCGTCGACGCGGGCTACCGCGGCGAGATCAGGGTGACGTTGCTCAACACCGACAGCAAAAGCGCCGTCCGTTTCAGGCGCGGCGACCGGGTAGCCCAGCTGGTGATCCAGCGTGTCGAGCGGGCGGCCTTCTATGAAGTCGAGCGGTTGCCGGGATCGGCGCGCGGCGCCGGTGGGTTCGGGTCAACCGGTCGCTGATCTGTTTTTTCAAGGAGCGTGAGGAAAGTGTTCGGACGCCGCCGCCGTGCGGAGCCGGAAGCCGCGGCGGAAGCCGTATCTGAGCGGACGCCGCAGCAGCCCGCGAGGGAACAGGGCCCCTGGGACTCCGACGAGCCGTATCCGGAGCGGGAGAGGGTCGATCTCGGCGGGCTCCTGCTGCCGGTCGGCGAGGGATTCGAGGTGCAGCTCAACGTCGCGGGCGACCAGATCGTCGGCGCGCTCATCCTGGTGGACGACAGCGCGTTGCAGGTGCACGCGTTCGCCGCGCCGAAGCGCTCGGGCATCTGGGACGAGGTGCGGGCCGAGCTGGCCGCCGGCGTCGAGAGCGCGGGCGGCACCGTCGAGGAGCGCGAGGGAGCGCTCGGCGTCGAGCTCATCGGCCAGGTGCCCGTGGAGGACCAGGGCGTCCAGCCGGTGCGCTACATCGGCGTCGACGGCCCGCGCTGGTTCCTGCGCGGCGTGCTGAGCGGCAAGGCCGCCGCGGACGCCGTGGCCGCCGAGCCGCTGGAGGCCGTGATCCGCGACATCGTCGTCGTCCGCGGCGACACCCCGATGCCGCCCAAGGAGCCCATCGCGCTGCAACTGCCCAGCGAGGCCAAACAGGCGGTGGACCAGCACGCCGAGGACCAGACGCCCGACCTCAACCCGTTCAAGCGCGGCCCGGAGATCACCGAGACCCGCTGACCTGGCCGGATACCGGCAGAAAAGGGCGGACAGGGGAGGCGGAGTCCTCCCCTGCTTGTATTGCGGCGGAGGGCGGGTAGAGTCGCGTCGGTGGCGGTGGAACCGGACCACGCCGCGCCGGCCGCTCCGCGTGGGAGCGGTGACGCGGGCAGCCCTCCGACCCGGGCGAGGGCTGTGAAACCTCTCTTCCCCTTCCTTCGTTGACTCTTTCGACGGGGACGGGGCCGGTGGGGTTCGCCGGTTCCGGCCGCGGGCAGGCACGTCTACATGGTGGGAAGGCAGAGGGTCGTGAGTGCGTCAGACCCCCACAAACGGGCGGGATTTCGCGGGTTCTTCAGGAAGCTGACCACAAGTCAGGCCGAGTTGGAGGCCGAAGAGCTTCAGGAAGACCTCGACCGGCATGGGGCCACCCCTATCGCCTCGTGCGCCTCGCGGCGCAAATTCTGCGTAGCCGGTACGCTACGTACCGTGACTCTGCGGCCTCGTGGCGGTGCTCCCGCCCTCGAAGCCGAGCTCTACGACGGTTCCGACGTGATCGACCTGGTCTGGCTGGGCCGTAGGAAGATCGCCGGGATCGAGCCCGGCCGGGTGGTCCGGGCCGAGGGCCTGGTCAGCCTGCAGGACGGCCGCAAGGTGATGTTCAACCCGAGATACGAGCTGCGCCCGGCGGGCGGAGCGTGATCGAGAAGGTGTGGGCGACGCGATGAGCACGGCCGATGTGGCCTCAGGGGGAAGCGCGTCGCGCGACTCCGGCACGACCGGGCAGGACCCCGCGGGCGCGGACCGCGTCCAGGAGCCGGACTCGAAGCCGGCGAAGGGATCGGCCGTGACCGCGCACGACACGGTGGAGGCCGCCGTCCGGGCCCAGCTCTCCAAGGCACTCGGCGGCAAGCGCGGCATCGTCGAGGCGGCGGTGCCGACGATCGTCTTCACGCTCTCCTGGATCAGCTCGCAGGACCTGCGGTTCTCGCTCATCACCAGCATCGCGACCGCGGTCGTCCTGCTGGTGGTCAGGCTGGTGCAGCGGTCCAGCCCGCAGTTCGTGATCAACAGCCTGGTGGGCATCGCCGTCGGCGCGTTCTTCGCCTCCCGCACCGGCGAGGCCAAGGACGTGTTCCTGCCCGGCATCCTCTACAACGGCGCCTACGCGGTGGCCATGCTGCTGTCCATCGTCACCCGGTGGCCGCTGGTCGGCTTCCTCATCGGCTCGATCACCGGTGACCCGACGGGCTGGCGGGCGGACCGGGGCATCGTTCGGCTGTGCTCCCGCCTCACCTGGCTGCTCATGCTGCCCTGCCTGCTCCGGGTCGTGGTGCAGCTGCCGCTCTACTGGGCCGACCAGGTGGCGGCGCTGGGCATCTCCAAGGTGGTGCTGGGCTGGCCGCTCCAGGTCGCCGCGCTCGGTGCGATGGCCTGGATCCTGGCTCGCGGGCGAACCCCGATCCAGCCCACCTCACCGGCCTGACCCGCCGCCCCTCCTAGTGGGGGGCGAGCAACTGGGCGAGCTCTTCCTCGACCTCCTGGGAGGCCACGAAGAGGAGCTCGTCGCCGGCCTCCAGCGGGTCGTCGGCGCTGGGCACCAGGACCCGCCCCTCGCGCAGGATCGCGACCAGGGCCGAGTCGACCGGCCACGCCACCGAGCCGGACCGCTGCCCGACCACCGGGGCGTCCTCGGGCAGGGTGAGCTCGACCAGGTTGGCCTGGCCCTGCCGGAAGGTCATGAGCCGGACCAGGTCGCCGACGCTGACCGCCTCCTCGACGAGCGCCGACAGCAGGCGCGGCGTGGACACCGCGACGTCGACGCCCCAGGACTCGTTGAACAGCCACTCGTTCTTCGGGTGGTTGGTCCGGGCGACCACGCGCGGCACGCCGTACTCGGTCTTGGCCAGCAGGGAGACGACGAGGTTCACCTTGTCGTCGCCGCTCGCCGCGACCACGACGTGGCAGTTGTTCAGCCCCGCCTCGTCCAGCGAGGAGATCTCGCAGGCGTCGGCGAGCAGCCACTCGGCGCGCGGGACGCTGTCGATCTTGATGGCCTTGGGATCGATGTCGATCAGCAGGACCTCGTGCCCGTTCTCCAGGAGCTCGGCGGCGATCGAACGGCCGACGGCCCCGGCTCCGGCGATTGCGACCCGCATCAGTCGTCTCCCTCCGGAGCGCCGGACAGCGCCTTGTTGATCCGGTCCATGTCGTTCTCGGCCGCGAGGACGTGCAGGATGTCCGCCTCCTGCACCATGGTGTCCTCCTTGGGCAGCACCGCCTCGCCCATCCGGTTGATGAAGGCCAGGCGGGCGCCGATCGCGGCTTCCAGGTCGGCGGTGCGGGTGCCGACCCAGCCGGGGTTGCAGGTGACCTCGGCCAGCACGATGGTGCCGGTGGGGTCGCGCCACAGCGGCTCCGCGCCCTCGGGGAGGATGCGCCGCAGGATCTGGTCGGCCGTCCACCGCACGGTGGCCACGGTGGGGATGCCGAGCCGCTGGTAGACCTCGGCCCTGCGCGAGTCGTAGATGCGGGCCACCACGTTGTCGACGCCGAAGGTCTCGCGGGCCACCCGGGCGGAGATGATGTTGGAGTTGTCGCCGCTGCTCACCGCGACGTAGGCTCCGGCGGTCCCGATGCCCGCCTCCTCCAGGACGTCCCGGTCGAACCCCATCCCGGTGACCCGCCGCCCCCGGAACCCCGCCCGCAGCCGGCGGAAGGCCTGCGGGTCGCGATCGATGATCGCGACGGAATGGCCGTTGTCCTCGAGGATGTGCGCCAGGGTCGAACCGACCCGGCCACATCCCATGATCACGATGTGCATTCTCCCCCGCCGCTCGCCCTGAGGCGGTCCGATGTCTGTACCTAGTCAGTATGGCCCGATCGGGGAGTGCCGAAGAAGCGGACCCGGAAGTCGCCGACTACCATCGGCAGTCGTGTCGAAAGTGACGGATCTAACCAAGCGCCTGCTGGTAGGGCGGGCGCTGCGAAGCACGCAACTGCACGAGCAGTTGCTGCCCAAGCGGATCGCGCTACCGGTGTTCGCGAGTGACGCGCTCTCCTCGGTGGCCTACGCGCCGCAGGAGATCCTCGTCATCCTTTCACTCGCAGGCGTTTCCTTCTACCACTTCAGCCCCTGGATCGCGATCGCGGTCGTGGTGGTCATGCTCGTCGTGGTCGCCTCCTACCGGCAGAACGTGCACGCCTACCCGAGCGGCGGCGGCGACTACGAGGTGGCCACGGTCAACCTCGGCGGCAACGCGGGCCTCACGGTGGCCAGCGCCCTGATGGTCGACTACGTGCTGACCGTCGCGGTCTCGGTGGCCAACGGCGTCGACTACGTGGGCGCGACGATCCCCTTCGTGGCCCAGCACAAGCCGCTGGTCGCCATCGTCATCGTCGCCTTCCTCACGCTGATCAACCTGCGCGGCATCCGCGAGTCCGGCGCGGCCTTCGCCATCCCGACGTACGCGTTCATGATCGCCGTTCTCGGGATGATCCTGTGGGGCGGATTCCGGCTGCTCGTGCTCGGCGACGAGCTGCGCGCCCCCACGGCGGACTACCAGATCGTGGCCGAGCAGACGAACCTCGCCTCCTACGCGCTGGCCTTCCTGGTGCTGCGCGCGTTCTCCTCCGGCTGCGCCGCCCTGACCGGTGTCGAGGCGATCAGCAACGGCGTGCCCGCGTTCCGCAAGCCCAAGAGCACCAACGCGGCCACCACGCTGCTGATGATGGGCCTGGTCGCGGTGAGCATGTTCGGCGGCATCATCGCCCTGGGCCTCGCCTCGGGGGTCAAGGTGGCCGAGCCTTCGGTGGCCGCGCACGACGTGCTGATCAACGGGCAGCCCGCCGGCCCCGGCTACTACCAGCAGCCGATCATCGCCCAGCTCGCCGACGCGGTCTTCGGCAACGGCTCGATCCTGTTCTTCGCCATCTCGGCGGTGACGGCGCTCATCCTCTTCCTGGCCGCCAACACCGCGTTCAACGGCTTCCCGGTGCTCGGCTCCATCCTCGCCCAGGACCGCTACCTGCCCAGGCAGTTGCACACCCGCGGCGACCGGCTGGCGTTCTCCAACGGCATCATCCTGCTGGCCGGGGGCGCCTGCCTGCTGCTGTGGGGGTTCAACGCCGACGTGAGCCGGCTGCTCAACCTCTACATCGTCGGCGTGTTCGTGTCCTTCACGCTCAGCCAGACGGGCATGGTCCGGCACTGGACCCGGCTGCTGAGGACGGAGCGGGACCGCAGGGTCCGCATGCAGATGATCCGGTCGCGGGTGATCAACGGCTTCGGCGGCCTGATGACCGCCGTCGTGCTCGTCGTGGTGCTGTTCACGAAGTTCGCGGCGGGCGCGTGGATCGTGTGCATCGCGATGCCGGTGCTCTTCCTCATGATGAAGGCCATCAGGCGCCACTACGACAACGTCGCCGCCGAGCTGGCCGTGCCGGAGGAGGCCGAGCACGACGAGTCGATGCTGCCCGCGCGCAACCACGCGATCGTGCTCGTCTCGAAGATCCACAAGCCCACCCTGCGCGCGCTCGCCTACGCCAGGGCCACCCGTCCCTCCACGCTGGAGGCGGTCACCGTGGGCGTGGAGGGCCCCGAGTCGCGGGCGTTGCAGGACGACTGGGAGAAGTACGGCATCCCGGTGCCGCTGAAGATCCTCGACTCGCCCTACCGGGAGATCACCCGGCCGATCCTGGAGTATGTCAAGACGCTGCGCCGCCGATCCCCCAGGGACGTGGTGACCGTCTACATCCCCGAATACGTCGTCGGCCACTGGTGGGAGCACATCCTGCACAACCAGAGCGCGCTGCGTCTCAAGGGCAGGCTGCTCTTCGTGCCGGGGGTCATGGTGACCAGTGTGCCCTGGCAGTTGCACTCCTCCGACCGGCTCAGAGGGCGTCCCGAGCCCTGGGCGCCGGGGGCCGTGCGCCGGCCCTGGGACGCGGCTCCGCGCAAGGACGACCACGCCAAGGCGTGAGGTGACGGTACCCTGACACGTCGCCCACAACGTCGACGGCATGGGGGAGAAGTGGAGATCACGGTTGAGCGGGTCGCCAACGGCGGCTGGTGCGTCGGCCGGCACGAGGGCCGGGTGGTCTTCGTCCGGCACGCGCTGCCCGGCGAGCGCGTCCGGGTCAAGGTGACCGAGGAGACCGCGAAGTTCCTGCGCGCCGACGCGGTCGAGATCCTCCAGCCGTCCCCGGACCGGGTCGCCCCTCCCTGCCCCTACGCGGGGCCGGGCGCGTGCGGCGGCTGCGACTGGCAGCACGCCTCGCTGGAGGCGCAGCGGCGGCTCAAGGCCCAGGTGGTGGCCGAGCAGCTCAGCAGGCTCGCCGGAATCGACAGGGAGGTCACGGTCGAGGAGGTGCCGGGCGCGCCCGACGGGCTCGGCTGGCGCACCCGGGTGCAGTTCGCGGCGCGGCGCAACGGCGTGATCGGGCTGCGCAGGCACCGCTCGCACGAGGTCGAGCCGATCGACGCGTGCCTGATCGCCCACCCCGAGGTCGAGGCCGTGGGCGCGGAGAGCCAGAACTGGCGGGGGGCCGCGAGCGTCGAGGTGATCGCCTCCTCCGGCGGCGACCGGGCCGTGGTGGTCGCGCCGGAGGGCCGCAGGGAGGTCGTCATGCCCGCCCTGGACGCGCCGGCCGCCGTGCTGGTGGCGCACGGGCGGGGCCGCACCGAGGCGGTGCGCGGCTCGGAGGTGCTGCGCGAGCGCGTCGGCGAGCGCACCTTCGAGGTGACCGGGAGCGGGTTCTGGCAGGTGCATCCCGGGGCCCCGGCGACGCTGGTCGAGGCCGTCATGGACTTCGCCCGGCCGAGGCCGGGGGAGTGGGCGCTCGACCTCTACTGCGGCGTCGGGCTGTTCGCCGCGGAGCTGGCCCAGGCGGTCGGCCCCGAGGGCGGGGTCCTCGGCGTGGAGTCCGAGGCCGCCACGGTGGAGGACGCCCGGCGTAACCTGCGCGACCTGCCGTGGGCCGAGGTGGAGCGCGGCCGGGTGGAGAACGCGCTGGACCGGCACGGCATCGAGCGGGCCGACCTGGTGGTGGTGGACCCGCCGCGCAGCGGTCTGGGCCGCGAGGTGGTGGACCGGGTCGCCAGGCTCGAAGCCACCCGGATCGTCTACGTGTCCTGCGACCCCGCCACCCTGGCCAGGGACATCGCCTGGTTCGCCGGGCACGGGTACGAGCTGTCGGAGCTGCGCGCCTTCGATGCCTTCCCGATGACGGCGCACGTGGAGTGCGTCGCGCTGCTCACACGCCCGAGCCGCTGAGGATCTCGGTCACGCTCTCGCCGGGCGGCGTGCCGCGCAGCGAGAGCCAGGCGAGCCGGTTGCGCTCGGCGAAGTCGGCGAGCTTGCGCGCCTCCATCGGGCTGAGGTCGGTGGCGGCGCCCAGCACCGGGGTGAGCCCGATCCGCCGGGCGGCCTCGGCCGGGGGCAGCTCCAGCGCCGAGGCGACCTGTGCGCGGGCCGCGTGGAAGGACGCGGCCAGCCGGCGTAGCTGTGAGGAGCCGGCGGTGCGGCGCAGCGGCACGAGCAGGTTGACGGTGCCGATGGTGGCGCCGGCCTCGCGGGTGGCGTGCAGCATCCGCCGGTGACCCGCGGTCAGGCCGGACGGGCCGGCGGGCAGGGTGAAGCCGATGTCGAGCGGGACGCCGTGCCGTACGGGGTGGCGCTGGAGTGCGGTGATGGCGGCGGCCCTGCGTTGCGCGGGGCCGGTGGTCTCGTCGCGGGGGACCTCGAAGTCGAGGTGGGAGACGTCGTAGGCGGCGGCCGCCCGCCGGTAGGCGGCGGTCAGCCGCTCCCGGGAGAGGCAACTGGCGGCGAGGTCGCCGGCGGCGCCGCCCAGGGTCAGCGACGCGTCGCCGCCCGCGGCCCGCAGCCGGGCGATGCGGCCCGCCATCGACGGGGTGAGCGGCGGCCCGTTCCAGGCGGGCGAGCAGCCGTCGGCGGCGGGGACGATGTGGCCCAGCGCGTACCACCAGACGCCGGTGCGGCGCACCGACTCGCCGAGGTCGGTCATCGGGCGGCGGGCGGTGTCGACGAAGGTGACGTAGCCGCTGGGCCGCCGGCCCGGTGACATCATGACGAGCCGGTGGTCCAGGCCGGTCCGCTCGGCCGCGGCCGAGTGCGGCGCCGCCCGCGCCCGCGGCGCGGCGTCCTCCGGCGCGGCGGCGGGCAGCGCCCACACGGCGGTGCCGGTGACGGCGGCGAGCGTCACCGCGGCCAGGGCGGTGACCGGAGCGGGAGGTGTGCCGGGAAGCCGCTCGGGGCGGGCTGCGGACGACTCGGGCGGCACCGGCATCTGGTCTCCCTTCGTGTCCCTTTCCCCGCGCCGCGGGAGGTGGCACCCCTCGGCGGCCCGCCGCGAACCGGGACGGGAGTCGATCGCGGCACGTGGTCGAACGGATACGTAGAGCAAGAACGGTACCAAGGAATCCGGGCCGGGCGGGGGGCAAACCTGAAGGGTGTCCCAAGTGCCCGGATAATTGGTGGCATGAAGTTGAGGATCTTCACCGAGCCGCAGCAGGGCGCCACCTACGAGGAGCTGCTCACCGTAGCGCGGGCGGCCGAGCGTCTTGGATTCGACGCGTTCTTCCGTTCTGACCACTATTTGCACATGGGTGACGTCGACCCGGCACCCGGTCCCACCGACGCCTGGGTCACGCTGGCCGGGCTCGCCAGGGACACGTCCACGATCCGGCTGGGCACCCTGGTCAGCGCCGCCACCTTCCGGCTCCCCGGAGTGCTCGCCATCAGCGCCGCCCAGGTGGACCAGATGAGCGGCGGCCGGGTGGAGCTGGGCCTCGGCACCGGCTGGTTCGACGCCGAGCACACCGCCTACGGCATCCCGTTCCCGCCGCTGGGCGAGCGGTTCGCCCGGTTCGAGGAGCAACTGGAGATCATCACCGGCCTCTGGAAGACGCCCGTCGGCGAGAAGTTCCACTTCGAGGGGGCGCACTACCGGCTCTCCGACTCGCCCGCGCTGCCCAAGCCGGAGCAGCGCCCGCATCCGCCGATCATCATCGGCGGCGGCGGCGCCAAGCGCACTCCGCGGCTGGCCGCCGCCTTCGCGGACGAGTTCAACGTGCCCTTCCACCACGTGGAGGACACCAGGGCCGCCTACGAGCGGGTCCGCGTGGCGTGCGAGGCGGTGGGACGCGAGTCCATGACCTACTCCGCCGCGCACGTGGTCGTCTGCGGCTCCGACGAGAAGGAGATCGCCAGGCGGGCCGCCGCGATCGGCCGAGAGGAGGCCGAACTGCGTGTCAACGGCCTGACCGGCACGCCCGCCGAGGTGCTGGAGAAGATCGGCGCCTACGCCGAGGCCGGTGCCGAGCGTCTCTACCTCCAGGTGCTCGACCTGTCCGACCTGGACCACCTGGAGCTGCTCGCCGCCGAGGTGCTGCCGCACGTGTGATCTCCGTGGCCGGTACGGGCCGCCGTACCGGCCATAGGGGACTTATGGGGTCGCGCACGGGTGAACAGGTGGGGAAGACTGGCGTGCGTGCTGCTGACGATCTCCACGACCGCCCGCCCCGCCACCGACCTCGGCTATCTGCTGCACAAGCATCCAGGCAGAGTGCAGGAGTTCGGCCAGTCGTTCGGCACGGCGCACGTCTTCTACCCGGAGGCGGGCGAGGATCGGTGCACGGCCGCGCTGATGCTGGAGATCGACCCGATCCGGCTGGTCCGCACGCGGGGCAAGTCCTCCCCGGACTTCTCGCTCGGGCAATATGTCAACGACCGGCCCTACGCCGCGTCGTCGCTGCTCGCCGTGGCGCTGGCCGACGTCTTCCGCACCGCGCGGGCGGGCCGCTGCGCCGCCCGTCCCGGCCTGCCCGCCGTGCCGCTGCCGCTGTCGATCACCCTGCCCGCGCTGCCCTGCCGCGGCGGGCCCGGCCTGGCGCGGGCGCTGTTCGAGCCGCTCGGCTGGCGGGCGCGGGCCGAGGCGCTGCCGCTGGACCCGGCGTTCCCGGAATGGGGCGAGTCGCGATATGTACGGCTCACGCTGCACGGCGAGGTACGGCTGGCCGACGCGCTCAACCACCTCTACGTCCTGCTCCCCGTCCTCGACGACGCCAAGCACTACTGGATCGCGCACGACGAGGTGGACAAGCTGATCCGGGCCGGCGAGGGCTGGCTGGCCGAGCACCCGGAACGCGACCTGATCACCCGCCGGTACCTCGGCCGCCGCTGGTCCCTGGCCCGCGCCGCCCTCGCCCGGCTGGCGGAGGTGGGCGACGACGTCGAAGAGGCACTCGAACCGCCGGTGGAGGAGGAGCCGGAGGGCGCCGCGGAGAGCAGGGTGCCGCTGAACACCCTGCGCAGGGAGGCGGTGCTCGGCGTGCTCGACGAGATCGGCGCGCACAGCGTGATCGACCTCGGCTGCGGCTCCGGGCGGCTGCTCGCCGACCTCCTCAAGCGCCCGGCCCTCACCAGGATCGCCGGGACGGACGTCTCCACCCGGGCGCTCACGATGGCCGCCGGGCGGCTCGGCCTGGACCGGATGGCGGAGTCCCGGCGGTCCAGGCTGGAGCTCTTCCAGGGCGCGCTCACCTACACCGACGACCGGTACGCCGGATTCGACGCCGCCGTGCTCATGGAGGTGATCGAGCACGTGGATGCGTCCCGGCTGGCCGCGCTGGAACGCGTCGTCTTCGGCGCCGCCCGCCCCGGGCACGTCATCGTGACCACGCCGAACGTCGAGTACAACGTCCGCTACGAGACGCTCACCGGCCTCCGTCACCCCGACCACCGCTTCGAGTGGACCCGCGCCGAGTTCGCCGCCTGGGCGGACGCGGTCTGCGACCGGTACGGCTACACCGTCGGCCACCGCCCGGTCGGCGACGACGACCCCGAGCTTGGACCGCCGACCCAGATGGGAGTGTTCACCCGTGTCTGAGACGACCGTGTCCGAGGAGGGGCCCGCGGACGGGCGGGAGACCCGGCTGAGCGTGCCGGAACTCGGCCTGGTGGTGCTGGTCGGGGTGTCGGGGAGCGGCAAGTCGTCGTTCGCCGCGCGGCACTTCGCGCCGACCCAGGTCGTGTCCTCCGACTTCTGCCGCGGCCTGGTGGCCGACGACGAGAACGACCAGAGCGCCAGCGCCGACGCCTTCGACGTGCTGCACTACATCGTCGGCACCCGGCTGCGCCGCGGCCTGCTCACCGTCGTCGACGCCACCAACGTCCAGCAGGCGGCCCGCCGGGCGCTCGTGGACGTCGCCAGGGCGCACGACGTGCTGGTGGACGCGATCGTGCTCGACGTGCCCGAACAGCTCGCGGTCGAGCGCAACGCGACCCGCCCGGACCGCGACTTCGGGTCGCACGTCGTCGCCCGCCAGCGCAGGGAACTGCGCAGGTCGCTGCCCAGGATGGCCAAGGAGGGCTTCCGGCGGGTGCACGTGCTGCGCGGCGTCGGGGAGATCGACGCGGCGGCGATCTCCTACGAGAAGGCGTGGAGCGACCTGCGGCACCTGACCGGCCCGTTCGACCTGATCGGCGACGTGCACGGCTGCCGCTCCGAGCTGGAGACCCTGCTGGAGACGCTCGGCTGGCGGATCGAGCGGGTGGACGGCAGGGCGGTCGGCGCCGCCCACCCCGAGGGCAGGACCGCCGTCTTCGTCGGCGACCTCGTGGACCGCGGCCCCGACTCGCCGGGCGTGCTGCGCCTCGTGATGGGCATGGTCGCCGCGGGCACCGCGCTGTGCGTCGCGGGCAACCACGAGCAGAAGCTGGTCCGCGCGCTGGACGGCCGCAAGGTCAAGGTGGCGCACGGCCTGGAGACCTCGCTGGCACAGCTCGCCCAGGAGCCGCCCGGCTTCGTCGAGGAGGCCAGGCGGTTCATGGACGGCCTGATCAGCCACTACCGGCTCGACGGCGGCAAGCTGGTGGTCGCGCACGCCGGGCTCAAGGAGTCCTACCACGGCCGCGCCTCCGGCCGGGTCCGCGCCTTCGCGCTGTACGGCGACACCACCGGCGAGACCGACGAGTACGGCCTGCCGGTCCGCCACCCGTGGGCGACCGACTACCGCGGCAGGGCGGCCGTCGTCTACGGTCACACGCCGGTGCCCAGGGCCGAGTGGATCAACAACACGATCTGCCTGGACACCGGATGCGTCTTCGGCGGCAGTCTCACCGCCCTGCGCTACCCGGCCAAGGAGGTCGTCTCGGTGCCGGCCGAGCGGGTCTGGTACGAGCCGGTCAAGCCGCTGGCCGCGCCCGGCCGCAGCGACCCGTCGGCGCTCGCGCACGGCGACGTGGCGGGCACCCGGTACGTGGAGACCCGGCTCGCCGGACGGGTCAAGATCCTGGAGGAGCAGTCGGCCGCCGCGCTGGAGATCATGAGCAGGTTCGCGGTGGACCCGCGCTGGCTCGTCTACCTGCCGCCCACGATGGCCCCCGCGGAGACCTCCGGCCTCGACGGCCACCTGGAGCACCCGCTGGAGGCGTTCGCCGAGTTCCGCGCGGCGGGCGTGCCGGAGGTGGTGTGCGAGGAGAAGCACATGGGCTCGCGGGCGGTGGCCGTGCTGGCGCGCACCCCCGAGGCGGCGGCGGCCCGCTTCGGCGTGCAGGACGGCACGTCGGGGACGGTCTACACGCGGACCGGGCGGCCGTTCTTCGCCGACCCGGCGCGGACCGCCGGGCTGGTCGCCCTGCTGACGGAGGCGATGGAGCCGCTGTGGCCGGAGCTGCGCTCGGACTGGGTGGTGCTCGACTGCGAGCTGCTGCCCTGGTCGGCCAAGGCGGGCGGGCTGATCCGCGAGCAGTACGCGTCGGTGGGCGCCGCGGCGAGGGGCGCGCTGCCCGAGGCGGTCGCGGCGCTGGAGGCGGCGGCCGGGCGCGGGCTGGACGTGGCCGGGCTGCTCGGCCGCACCCGGCGCCGCGCGGAGAACGCCGCGCTGTTCCGCGACGCCTACGCCCGCTACGTCGCCCCGGTCTCCGGCCTCGACGGCGTACGGCTCGCGCCGTTCCAGATCCTCGCCTGCGAGGGCCGGGCGCTGATCACCGACGAGCCGCACCCCTGGCACCTGTCCCTGCTGTCCCGGCTGGACCACGAGATCATCGCGCCGACCCGGAGCGTGCTCGTGGACCTGGAGTCCGGCGCCTCGCGCGCCGCCGCCGTGGAGTGGTGGACCGCGCTGACCGAGGCGGGCGGCGAGGGCATGGTGGTCAAGCCGGCCGCGTACGGGACGGGACGGGTGCAGCCGGGGATCAAGGTGCGCGGGCGGGAGTACCTGCGCATCGTCTACGGCCCGGACTACACCGAGAGCCTCGGCGAGCTGCGGCGGCGCTTCCTCGGCAAGAAGCGCTCGCTGGCGCTGCGCGAGCACGCCCTCGGCGTGGAGGCGCTGACCCGGCTGGCCGCGGCGGAGCCGCTGTGGCGGGTCCACGAGGCGGTCTTCGCGGTGCTCGCGCTGGAGTCCGAGCCGGTCGACCCGAGGCTGTGACCCGGCCGTCTCCCCGGTCAGGTAGATCCTGAACCCGGTGGGCCGTTGCGCCCGCGGCTTTCCGGGTAAAGAACCGCATGAGCGCCACAGTGACGGAACCAGGTCGGGTACGCCTCGGCAGGGTCGTCTTCGTCGCCGCAGCGGCGGCCGTCGGAGGATTCCTGTTCGGGTATGACAGCGCGGTGATCAACGGTGCGGTCACCGGGATCCAGAAGCATTTCCAGGTGGGCGCGGTCGCGACCGGGGCGACGGTCGCGGCGGCGCTGCTCGGGTCGGCGGCGGGCGCCTGGATCGCCGGCGGGATCGCCGACCGCCTCGGGCGTCCCAGAGCCATGCGGCTGGCCGCCGCGCTGTTCGCGGTCAGCTCGATCGGCCAGGCGCTGCCGTTCGCCATCTGGGACCTCGCCATGTGGCGGGTGCTGGCGGGCGTGGCCATCGGGATGGCGTCGGTGATCGTCCCCGCGTACATCGCCGAGGTCGCGCCGCCCGCCTACCGGGGACGGCTCGCCTCCTTCCAGCAGCTCGCGATCGTGCTCGGCATCGCGGTGTCGCAGCTGGCCAACTACGTGATCGTGCGGATCGCGGGCGGGGACGTCAACAACACGCTGCTCGGCCTCCAGGCGTGGCAGTGGATGCTCGGCGCCTGCCTGGTGCCCGCCGTCCTCTACCTCGTGCTCGCCGCGAAGATCCCCGAGTCGCCGAGGCATCTCGTCTCGGCGGGCAGAGTCGGCGAGGCGCGCGAGGTGCTGCGCGAGGTCGAGGGCGAGGGGGCGGACCCGGACGAGCGGGTCGCGGAGATCAGGGCGGTGCTGCGGACCGAGGGCCGCGCCTCGCTGCGCGACCTGCGCGGCCCGGTGGCCGGGCTGCTCGGCGTCGTCTGGCTGGGGATCGCGCTGTCGGTCTTCCAGCAGTTCGTCGGCATCAACGTGATCTTCTACTACTCGGCGTCGCTGTGGCAGTCCGTCGGGATCGCCCAGAGCGACTCCCTGCTGATCAGCCTCTCCACGTCGATCGTCAACATCGTCGGCACGTTCGTCGCGATCGCCCTGGTGGACCGGGTGGGCCGCAGGCCGCTGCTGCTGATCGGGTCGGCGGGCATGACCGTGGCCCTCGCCACGGCGGCCTGGGCGTTCGGGGCGGGGGCGGCGCGGGGGGACGCGGTCAGCATCCCGCAGGCGCAGGCCACGATGGCGCTGCTGGCCGCGCACGTCTTCGTGCTGTTCTTCGCCCTGTCGTGGGGGGTGGTGGTCTGGGTGCTGCTGGGGGAGATGTTCCCCAACCGCATCCGTGCCGTGGCGCTGTCGGTGGCCGCCGCGGCCCAGTGGATCGCCAACTGGCTGATCACCGTGACGTTCCCCGGGCTGGCGGAGTGGAACCTGGCCGGCGCCTACGTCGGCTACGCGTGCTTCGCGGCCCTGTCGTTCGTGCTGGTGCTGCGCCTGGTGCCGGAGACCAAGGGGCGCAGGCTGGAGGAGATGGGCTGAGCGGGGACTCAGCCGTGGCCGCGGTGGCGATGGTGGTGGTGGCGGTGGGCCATGCCCATGAACGCCAGCGCCAGCCAGACGAGGAACAGCAGATGGATGCCGCCGGCCCCGGCCACCAGGGCGACCACGGCGATCATCACGAGCACCCCCGGCACCACCGGATGCCGCCCGGCCGGCATCCGGTGGTCGGCCCGCATGGGAAGCCCGTGCCGCCGGTCGCGGCCGGGTCCGCGCCGCGGACCGGCCCAGCCCCGGTGGTGCGGCCCCCAGCCCGGAGGCGGTCCCCAGCCCGGAGGCCCCCAGCCCCGCTCGGAGCGCGGCGGGTCGTCCGGGAGGGCGGGGTCGCGCAGTGCGGGGAGGTCCTCGGCGACCTTCGCGAGATCGCGGAACGTGCGGGAGGCGAGCGTCTGGTCCAGCCGCTCGTCGAGCTCTTGGCGGTCGAGGCGGCCCTGCGCGTAGTGCTCGCGCAGCGCCTCCATCATCGCGTCTCGTTCCGCGTCACCAACACGGAGGTCGTCATGGGCGGTCATGCGGTCACTCCTCGGCGGGATCGCCATCGGCAAGGATCTGGTACAGCTTGCGCCGCGTCTCCACTAGAGTCTGCCTCGCCTGACGGATTTGCGCATCGTTGCCCGTCTGCAGAATCTGGATCATAGCGAACCCTGTCTGTCTGGCGAGGTCCATCAACTCCCACGTGCTGTCGTCCACGTCGGGGGTCATGTCCTCCCAGGGCGCGCGCACCTCCTCCGGGTGCGCGGCCACGTAGGCCCGTCCCGCGTCGGTGAGCCGGAAGGTCTTGCGCCCCTCGCTCTCGTCGGCGTGCACCAGGCCCTCGTCGGTGAGCTGCTGGAGCGCGGGGTAGACCGCCCCGGGGCTCGGCTTCCAGCCGCCCTGGCTGCGCTCGGCGATCTCCTGGATGACCTGGTAGCCGTTGCGCGGCTCCTCCGCCACGAGGGCGAGGATCGCCGCGCGGACGTCGCCGCGCTTGGCCTTGCGCGCCCGGCCGGGGCCGCCCCGGCCGCCGTGCGGGAAGCCCGGGCCGAAGAAGCCGCGGGCGAGGTCCCAGGGGAAGGGACGCTGGCCGTGGTGGCCCCGGTGCCGGTGCTCGTGCGGCCCGCCCTCGCGGTGCCCGGGGTGCTCGCCCTGCGGCGGCATCCCCTGCCAGGCGGCGTGCATCATCCGGAAGGCCCCCTTCGCGGCTCCCTTGGCGGCGCGGCGCATCTCCCTGCGCAGCTCGGCCGCCTCCCGGCCGGCCCACTCGCGGCCGGCCCCTTCTCGCCGGGACCACTCCCGGCCGGACCACTCCCGACCGGACCACGGGCCCGGCATGGCTTGTGCGGAGGTCATCGATCTTCTCCTCTTCCACGATCGTCCGACGATCGCTCTCGATGCTTCTACGATATATCGAGAACATACCGCCTGCAATCCCGATTTTTCGGTGCATTTCGGGTCTGCTGGGTTGAGTGAGCCACATCACTGGATTTCTGGAGAAGGGGCGGGAACAAGCTCCGAGACCCGGGCGTTATCCGAGACATAGACGGGATCGTTCTCGATTCGGGAGGGCTGGGGGGTGCTCTCGAAGCCGGGAACGGTCCCGTCTGACATTCGCCCCCTGTGAGTCCGCCCAGGTGACGGCCCCGTCCTGCGGCCCCGTCCCACGACCCTGTCCCACGGTCCGTCCCGCCCCTGTACGGCGTGCCCGTGCGGCGGAGCGGCCCCGGGTGGCGGCTTCCGGGTGGCGGCCCCGCGGCTTTCGGGGGCCGGGCGGCGACGCAGACGCGGACGGCGACGCGGACGCGGCATCCGCGATACGAACGCGACACGAACGCGACACCGCCGTGGACGCTGGGTATTGCCCGCCCATTACCGTAGGCTTACTTACCGTGATCTTGACATGATGGGGCACACGCATGCCCTCACGGGCGCGGTGGCCTGGCTGGCGCTGGCCCCCGCACTGGCATCCCTGCCCTACCTGAGCGAGTCCACGCGGCTGATCGAGATGGGCGTCATGGCCGACGCGCTCACCCCGGCCGAGCTGATCGCCGGGGCGCTGATCTGCGCGGGCGCCGCGATGCTGCCCGACCTGGACCATCCGAGCGCCACCATCGCGCAGACCTTCGGGCCGCTCACCTGGGCGCTCAGCAAGGTGGTGGCCTGGATCACCGGCGGCCACCGCGGGGCGACCCATTCGCTGGTCTTCGCCGTGGCCGTCGGCATCGGAGCCCATCTGCTCGCCAACCGCTATCCGCTGGGCCGGGACATCCTGGTCGTGCTGATGGTCGGGCTGGCGTTGCGGGCCATAGGCATCGGCATCCCGGGGAAGAAGTTCGCCTCGGCGATGGTGAACATCGCGCTCACGGTGGGCCTGTTCGCGGTGTTCCGATCCTACGAGGTGGGGTACGCGTGGCTGGGGCTCGCGATCGGGATCGGCTCGTTCATCCACGTGGTCGGCGACTGCTGCACCGAGAAGGGGTGCCCGGTGCTGTGGCCGCTCCGGCAGCGGTGGGTCCTGCCGTACAAGATCGGTATCAAGACCGGGCGGGCGTTCGAGCAGAAGTTCCTGGCGCCGGTGCTGTCCGTCGCCATCGTCGGCCTGCTCTATCTGAGGCTCGCGCCGCTCTGACCCTACCGGAGGGTAACTTGATGTCGAGATATCCTGAGAGATATCTTGATATCGAGACATCCACCGTTGCCTCAGCCGGAAGAGCCAGTTAGGCGGACCTAACTGCTCAGAGTGCTCCGCCGTTGCGGCAGGATTCGTGTGGAGACAGACAGCAATGGAGGAGGCGACCCACGTGTCCGCGAACAGCTTCGGCAGCCGTGACACGCTCCGCGTCGGTGACGCGGCATACGAGATCTATCGGCTGGACGCCGTCGAGGGATCGGCACGCCTCCCGTACAGCCTGAAGATCCTGCTGGAGAACCTGCTGCGCACCGAGGACGGCGCGAACATCACGGCCGACCACATCCGCGCGCTGGGTGGCTGGGATCCGGCCGCGGCGCCGAGCGTGGAGATCCAGTTCACCCCCGGCCGGGTGATCATGCAGGACTTCACCGGCGTGCCGTGCGTGGTCGACCTGGCCACGATGCGCGAAGCCGTACGGGACCTCGGCGGCGACGCGTCGAGGATCAACCCGCTGGCGCCCGCCGAACTGGTCATCGACCACTCGGTCATCGTCGACTTCTTCGGCGGCGCCGACTCCTTCCAGCGCAACGTGGACCGGGAGTACGAGCGTAACCGCGAGCGTTACCAGTTCCTGCGCTGGGGGCAGACCGCCTTCGACGAGTTCAAGGTGGTGCCGCCCGGCACCGGCATCGTGCACCAGGTGAACATCGAGCACCTCGCCAGGGTCGTCATGACCAGGGACGGCAAGGCATACCCCGACACCTGCGTGGGCACCGACTCGCACACCACGATGGAGAACGGCATCGGCGTCCTCGGCTGGGGCGTCGGCGGCATCGAGGCGGAGGCCGCGATGCTCGGCCAGCCGATCTCCATGCTCATCCCGCGCGTGGTCGGCTTCAAGCTGACCGGCCGGCTGCCCGCCGGGGCCACCGCCACCGACCTGGTGCTGACGATCACCGAGATGCTGCGCAAGCACGGCGTGGTCGGCAAGTTCGTGGAGTTCTACGGCGAGGGCGTGACCAGCGTGCCGCTGGCCAACCGGGCCACGATCGGCAACATGAGCCCCGAGTTCGGCTCCACCTGCGCGATCTTCCCGATCGACCGGCAGACCGTCGACTACCTGACGCTCACCGGCCGCACCGACGAGCAGATCGCGCTGGTCGAGGCGTACGCCAAGGAGCAGGGGCTGTGGCACGACCCGTCCCACGAGCCGGTCTACTCGGAGTACATCGAGCTGGACCTCGGCACCGTCGTGCCGTCCATCGCCGGGCCGAAGCGCCCGCAGGACCGCATCGCGCTGTCGGCCGCCAAGGAGACCTGGCGTCGTGACGTGCGCGTCTTCGTGACCGACGACGGCGTGGACGAGGCGGTCGAGGAGTCCTTCCCCGCCTCCGACTCGCCCGCCTCCAACGCCGGGATCGACGGCGTCCGGCCGCACAGCCCGACCCCGGTGACGCTGGCCGACGGCACCTCCTTCGAGGTGGACCACGGCGCGGTGGTGATCGCGGCGATCACGTCGTGCACCAACACCTCCAACCCCTACGTCATGCTCGGCGCGGCCCTGCTGGCCAAGAAGGCCGTGGAGGCCGGGCTGTCCCGCAAGCCGTGGGTGAAGACCTCCCTCGCGCCCGGATCCCAGGTCGTGACCGGCTACTTCGAGCGTTCCGGCCTCCAGCCCTACCTCGACAAGCTGGGCTTCAACCTGGTCGGCTACGGCTGCACCACCTGCATCGGCAACTCCGGCCCGCTGCCGGAGGAGATCTCCGCCGCGGTCCAGGCGAGCGACCTGGCCGTCACCGCCGTGCTGTCGGGCAACCGCAACTTCGAGGGCCGGATCAACCCGGACGTGAAGATGAACTACCTGGCCTCGCCGCCGCTGGTGGTCGCCTACGCGCTGGCCGGCACGATGGACCTCGACCTGAACACCGAGCCCCTCGGCATCGGCGCGGACGGCCGGCCGGTCCACCTGGCCGACATCTGGCCCACGCCGGAGGAGGTGGCCGACGTGGTCGCGTCCTCGATCGGCCAGGACATGTTCCGGCGCGACTACGCCGACGTGTTCAAGGGCGACGACATGTGGCGCTCGCTGCCCATCCCGACCGGCGACACCTTCGAGTGGGACCCGTCCTCGACCTACGTGCGCAAGCCTCCGTACTTCGAGGGCATGCCGGAGAAGCCCACCCCGGTGAGCGACATCGCCGGCGCGCGGGTGCTGGCGCTGCTCGGCGACTCGGTCACCACCGACCACATCTCGCCCGCCGGTTCGATCAAGGCCGACTCCCCGGCCGGCGCCTACCTGCGGGACAACGGCGTCGCGGTCAAGGACTTCAACTCCTACGGCTCGCGCCGCGGCAACCACGAGGTGATGATCCGCGGCACCTTCGCCAACATCCGCCTGCGCAACCTGCTCGCGCCGGGCACCGAGGGCGGCCTGACCCGCGACTTCACCGCCGAGGGCGGGCCGGTCTCCACCATCTACGACGCCTCGGTCAACTACCAGGCCGCGGGGACGCCGCTGGTGGTGCTGGCCGGTAAGGAGTACGGTTCGGGCTCCTCGCGCGACTGGGCGGCCAAGGGCACCGCGCTGCTCGGCGTCCGCGCCGTCATCGCCGAGTCCTACGAGCGCATCCACCGGTCCAACCTGATCGGCATGGGCGTGCTGCCGCTGCAGTTCCCGGAGGGCGCCTCGGCGTCGTCCCTCGGCCTCACCGGTGAGGAGACGTTCGACATCACCGGCGTCGAGGAGCTCAACCAGGGTTCCATCCCGGGTACCGTGACGGTCAGGGCCGGGGACAAGACGTTCGAGGCGGTCGTGCGCATCGACACGCCGGGCGAGGCCGACTACTACCGCCACGGCGGCATCATGCAGTACGTCCTGCGTTCCCTGCTGGCCAAGAGCTGAGCGGCGGATCCGCGGGAGCCGTGCCGCTCGTCTGAGCGGCACGGCGGGGCGCCACGAGTCCGCGCCCCCTTTCGGGGGAACCACCCGAGACGACGAAGAGCCGTCCGGCGAGCCACCTTCGCCGTGCGGCTCTTCGGCATGTCCGCGACACAAAGGGGTTGCGGGCGTCCCGGCTCACGGGGCTAGCGTCGCCGATTGTGACGCCTGAGATTTTCATTCTATTTATAGCTGGTTTGTCGGTTTTTGTGGGCTCGCTGGTCCAGGGGGCCGTGGGGTTCGGGGTGGGCGTCGCCGCCGCGCCGGTCATCACGCTGCTCGACCCGGAGCTCATGCCGGCCTCGATCATGGTGGTCAACGCGATCCTGCCGCTCTTCACGCTGGCGGCCGAGTGGCGGCGGGTGGACTGGCGGGACCTCGGCTGGGCGGTGCTGGGCAGGCTGCCGGGAAGCGTCGTGGGGGCGTACATCGTGCTCCAGCTGTCCGCACGGTCGCTCGCCCTCTTCGTCGGCGTCATGGTGCTCGTGGCGGTCGCGCTGACCGGGCGGGCGGTACGGGTGCCGCGTAACGGCGCGACGATCGGCGGGGCCGGCTTCGTCTCCGGCATCACGGGCACCGCGACAGGTATAGGCGGGCCGCCCATCGCGCTCGTCTTCCAGGGGGTCGAGGGACCGCGGGTCCGGGCCACGCTCGCGGTGTTCTTCTTCCTCAGCGCGGTGCAGTCCCTGCTGCTCCTGCACGGGGTGGGCGAGCTGACCGACCGGCAACTGCGTTTCGGCGCGCTGATGATCCCCTTCCTGGTCGCGGGGTTCGCGCTGTCCCGGCCGCTGCGGCGCCGGCTGGACGCCGGGCTGACCCGGACGGCGATCCTCGTGGTGGCCGCGGGGTCCGCATTCGTGCTGATCGCGCAGAGCCTCGTCCGTTAAGGCGGCGTTTCTGGATTGTTACCCGGTACAACAAACTCACCTCAACAAGGGTCTTCCCAAGCAGGCGGTGCGGGTTTACGTTGCCTCAAACAACATTCAAATCACCCCATCTCAGCCCAGAAAGGACCCTGCGATGCGCAAGGGGATCCTCAGCTTGACGGCCGCGGCTGCGGCCATGACCCTCGGTCTCGCCGCCTGCGGGGGTGAGAGCGGCGACACCACGGCCGCGCCGGGGGACGGCTCCTCCACCCAGGCCGCCGCGCCCGGCAAGGTCGGGGTCATCCTGCCCGACAGCAAGTCCTCCGACCGCTGGGAGACGGCCGACCGCAAGTACCTGGAGGAGGCCTTCAAGGCCGCCGGCGTCCAGTACGACATCCAGAACGCCCAGAACGACAAGAACGCTTTCCAGACCATCGCCGACCAGATGATCACCAGCGGCGCCAACGTGCTGATGATCGTCAACCTGGACAGCGGCACCGGCAAGGCCGTCCTGGACAAGGCCCAGGCGCAGGGTGTGGCCACCATCGACTACGACCGCCTGACGCTCGGCGGCAGCGCCTCCTACTACGTCAGCTTCGACAACACCAAGGTCGGCCAGCTCCAGGGCGAGGGCCTGGCGAAGTGCCTGACCGACATGAAGGCGGACAAGCCCATCGTCGCCGAGCTCAACGGCTCGCCGACCGACAACAACGCCACCCTGTTCAAGAACGGCTACGACGGCGTGCTCCAGCCGAAGTACGACTCCGGCGAGTACGTGAAGGGCCCGGACCAGTCGGTGCCGGACTGGGACAACGCCCAGGCGGGCACGATCTTCGAGCAGATGCTCACCGAGCAGCCGAAGATCGCCGGCGTCCTGGCCGCCAACGACGGCCTCGGCAACGCCGCCATCACCGTGCTGAAGAAGCAGAAGCTCAACGGCAAGGTACCGGTCACCGGCCAGGACGCCACCGTGCAGGGCCTGCAGAACATCCTCGCCGGCGACCAGTGCATGACCGTCTACAAGGCGATCAAGAAGGAGGCCGACGCGGCCGCCGCGCTCGCGATCGCGCTCGCCAAGGGTGAGAAGCCCACCGCCAGCACCACGGTGAAGGACCCCGAGGGCAACCGGGACGTCCCCGCCGTCCTGCTCGACCCCCAGGCGATCTACTTCGACAACGTCAAGGACGTCGTCACCGACGGCTTCGTCACCAAGGACGAGCTGTGCACCGGTGACTTCGCCGCCAAGTGCACCGAGGCCGGAATCTCCTGACCCGCGCGCGGCCGGCATGCCTGCACGGCATGCCGGCCCGTTTCCGTTCCCCCGCCTTCCAAGCGCCCCCCGGAAGAGGAGCAGCACCCACAATGGCCCCCGTACTTGAGCTACGCGGGATCGACAAGAGTTTCGGCCCTGTACAGGTCCTCCACGACGTCAACTTCTCCGCGCAGGCGGGCGAGGTGACCGCCCTGGTGGGCGACAACGGCGCGGGCAAGTCGACGCTCGTCAAGTGCGCCGGCGGGATCTACCCGATCGACGCCGGCCAGTTCTACTTCGACGGCAAGCCCGTCCAGGTGAACGGACCCCGCGACGCCGCCGAACTCGGAATCGAGATCGTTTACCAGGACCTCGCGCTCTGCGACAACCTGGACATCGTGCAGAACATGTTCCTCGGCAGGGAGCGCAAGCGCGGTCTCGTCCTGGACGAGGACTCGATGGAGAAGCTGGCCGAGGAGACCCTCGCCTCCCTGTCCGTGCGGACCGTCAAGTCGATCCGCCAGCTCGTCTCCAGCCTGTCCGGCGGGCAGCGGCAGACCGTCGCCATCGCCAAGGCCGTGCTGTGGAACAGCAAGGTCGTGATCCTGGACGAGCCGACCGCCGCGCTCGGCGTGGCGCAGACCAGCCAGGTGCTCGAACTGGTCCGCCGGCTCGCCGACAACGGCCTGGCGGTCGTGCTGATCTCGCACAACATGAACGACGTGTTCGCGGTCTCGGACCGGATCGCGGCACTCTACCTGGGCAGGATGGCCGCACAGGTCAAGACCGCCGACGTCACGCACGCCCAGGTCGTCGAACTCATCACCAGCGGCCGCAGCGGGGAACTCGGCCTTCACAACGGCAGCGGAGTCGCGTCATGAGCGCAACCATGACCCCCGATCGGACGACCTCCGCGCCGTCCATCGGCAAGAACGCCCGCGGCTACATCGAGCGGGTACGCGGCGGGGACATGGGCGCGCTGCCCGCCGTGATCGGGCTGGTCGTGCTCTGCACGGTCTTCACCGCCCTGCGGCCCTCCTTCTTCACCCCGATCAACTTCGCCAACCTGTTCACGCAGGGCGCCGGCATCATCGTCATCGCGATGGGCCTGGTCTTCGTGCTGCTGATCGGCGAGATCGACCTGTCCGCCGGGTTCGCCAGCGGCGTCTGCGCGGCCGTGCTGGCCGTGACCCTGGCCGACCACGGCCTGCCCTGGTACGTCGCCGTCGTCGCCGCGATCGTCACCGGCGTCCTGATCGGCACCGCCCTCGGCACGCTCGTCGCCAAGGTGGGCATACCGTCCTTCGTGGTCACCCTGGCCGCCTTCCTCGGGTTCCAGGGACTCCTCCTGCTCCTGGTCGACCAGGGCACCAACGTCCCGGTGCGCGACCAGGTGATCCTCGCGATCAGCAACAACAATTTGCCGCCGGTCATCGGCTGGGCGGTCTTCGCCGTCGGCGTCGGCGGCTACGCGATCCTGCAACTGCTGCGGGCCCGCAAGCGCGTCGCCCGCGGCCTGCTCGCCGACCCGCTCTCACTGATCGCCCTGCGCGTCGGCGGCCTCGCCGTCATCAGCGGGCTGGCCGTCTACGCGCTCAACCTGGAGCGCAGCCGCAACCCGGCGCTCACCTCGCTCCAGGGCATGCCGGTCGTGGTGCCGATCGTGATCGTGCTGCTGCTCGTGTGGACGTTCGTGCTCCGCCGTACCGCCTTCGGCCGGCACCTGTACGCGGTCGGCGGGAACGCCGAGGCCGCGCGGCGCGCGGGCATCGCGGTGGACCGGATCCGGATCAGCGCGTTCGTCATCTGCTCCGGCATGGCGGCGGTGGGCGGCATCATCGCCGCGTCGCGGGCCGCGTCCGTGGACCCCAACACCGGCGGCAGCACCGTCCTGCTCTACGCCGTCGGCGCCGCGGTCATCGGCGGCACCAGCCTCTTCGGCGGCAAGGGCCGGGTGCTGGACGCGGTGCTGGGCGGCGCCGTGGTCGCCGTGATCGAGAACGGCATGGGCCTGCTCGGATACAGCGCCGGCGTGAAGTACATCGTCACCGGATCGGTTCTGCTGCTGGCGGCGGGGGTGGACGCCCTCCTGCGCAAACGGGCCGCGGCCTCTGGTCTAAGGTGATCGAGGGTTCGTCCCCCCCGACAGAACGGCAGGAAATCTCGGTCATGCGCGCAGGCCCCTCCCAAGAGGAGATCCGGCGGCATAACCTCGGCGCCCTGCTGCGCCACGTCCACCTGAGCGGGCCGACCTCGCGGGCCGAGCTGACCAGCCGGATGGGGCTCAACCGCAGCACGATCATGGCGCTCACCGCGGACCTCACCGCCGCCGGCCTGGTCCGCGAGGAGCTGCCCAGGCAGACCAGGAGGGCGGGACGGCCCTCGCTGGTCGTCCGGCCCGAGTCGGCGAAGGTCTACGTGTTCGCCTTCGACGTGGGGGTCGACCGGCTGGTGGCCGCCCGGGTGGGCCTGGGCGGCGTCATCCTCGACCGTCGCGAGGCCGTACGGCGGCGCGGCGAGTTCTCGCTGGACGAGATCACCGGCGCGCTGGCCGGCTTCGCCCGGCAGATGCACCGCAAGACCCGCCCCGACACCACGTGCGTCGGAGCCGGCGCGGCGATCTCGGGCAGGGTGTCCAAGGGCGACGGCATGGTCCGGCTCGATCCCAACCTGGGGCACGAGGTCGTCCCCTTCGGGGAGGAGCTGAGCCGCCGGCTCGCCCTCGGCCTGCCGGTGGCCGTGGGCAACGACGCCAACCTCGCCGCGCTCGCCGAGCAGTCGCGCGGCCTGGGCGTCGGCTGCCACGACCTGATCTTCCTGCACGGCGACGTGGGCGTCGGCGGCGGGGTGATCGCGGAAGGCAGGCTCCTGGGCGGCCACCAGGGCTACGGCGGCGAGGTCGGCCACATGGTGGTCAACCCCGGCGGGCGGCCCTGCGGCTGCGGCGCCCGGGGGTGCCTGGAGGCCGAGGTGGGGGAGCGGGCCCTGCTGGAGCCGACCGGGAGGTACGGCACGCGGGTCGGCAAGGAGGCCGTGCGCGCCGTGGTCGAGGCCGCCGACATGGGCGACATCACCGCCCAGGAGGCGCTCATGAGGGTGGGCGACTGGCTCGGCGTCGGCGTCGCCAACCTGGTGAACATCTTCAACCCGGAGATCGTCGTCTTCGGCGGGATGCTGCGCGAGGTCTACCTCGGCTCCGCGGCCCAGGTGCGCAGCCGCCTCGCCACCGACGCCCTGCCCGCCTCCCGCGAGCACCTGCGGCTGCGCACGTCCCTGCTCGGCGACGACGCCACCCTCATGGGCGCCGCCGAGCTGGCCTTCTCACACGTCCTGGCCGACCCCCTGGAGGCCCTCGCCCGGGTCAGCATCTGACCCTTCCGCCCTTTCAGGCCACCCGGGCCTTCGAGGCCGTCCAGGTGTTGCAGGCGCCCGGGGCGCACGCCTCGAAGCCGCGTCCCATCCAATATGCCTGGGTGGAACCCTTGCCGTGGTCGTTGGCCGGCCACGCCTCGTCGCCGTACCGCGTGGTCCACTCGATCATCCCCCGCCAGTCGGTGTCCCGCACCGGCAGGGTCCCGGCCACGCTGCCCAGGAACGCCGAGCCCATGCAGTCGGCCTGCACCTCGAAGCGCCGGGACAGGGCGAGCGCCTCGGCGCGGCCGGCCCAGGCGTGCCGGGGGAAGTAGTAGTCGGGCCCGATCCCGCTGAGCGTCTGCACGTGGTGGGCGTACTCGTGCGCCATGAACTGCGCCGATCCCAGCTCGAACCCCTCGCGCAGGACCCGCTTGGTGATCCCGATGTAGATGGTGCGGTTGGCGGAGCAGTAGTAGCCGCCCGCGCCGGTCGGCCACTTGCCGCACGGGCTGCTCACCTGCCCGGTGACGAACCGCAGCCGCGGTTTGGTGAACGGCAGCCGCGCCTTCGCGAACTGCCGGCCCCACGACCTGTTGAGGCAGGCGGTGACCCGGCTCATGAACCCCCGGTAGGACGCCGCGCTTCCGGGAAGGATCTCTCCGGGGGCGCAGCGGAGCCGCGGCAGCCGCCCGGTCCTGTAGAGGGCGTTGGCGGTCGCGGAGGCTTTGCCCCGCGCCGGACGCCGGCCCTGCTCGGGCGCGGTGTCCACGCCGGTTCCCGTCTCGGTTCCGGCGTCCTGACCGGCCTCCCGCTGGGCGGCGGGAGGGGCGGGCGGCGCGGTGGACGCCGGCGCCTCGGCGGTGCCCGTGCAGAGCAGTGAGAAGACGGTCACCACGGCGAGCAGTGACCACAGTCTTCTCACGAGGCGGCTGATCATAGTGGCGTAAAGAGTAGAACAAGAGCCAACAAAACGGGTCAGCTTCATCATCGTTTCAGGGATGCCGAGGGTGGGCGGCTTCCGGCCAACTACACTCGGGGCGGTGGTGAGGTGTGCAAAGTCGAACAGAGAGGGTGATCCCGTGGGCGAACGGCCTGGGCTTCTGGAGTCGGTCAGGGGGCCTCACGATCTCAAGCTGCTGGAGGCGGGTGACCTGCCCAGGCTCGCGGCCGAGATCCGGGACCTGCTCGTCGCCTCCTGCGCCAGGAACGGCGGCCACCTCGGTCCCAACCTGGGGGTCGTGGAGCTGACGATCGCCGTGCACCGCGTCTTCGACTCGCCGGGCGACCCGATCATCTGGGACACCGGCCACCAGGCTTACGTGCACAAGATGCTCACCGGCCGCGTCGAGGGCTTCAAGGCCCTGAAGCAGGAGGGCGGCCTGTCCGGCTACCCCAGCCAGGCCGAGTCCGAGCACGATTTCGTCGAGAACTCGCACGCCTCCACCGCGCTGTCCTACGCGGACGGCATGGCCAAGGCTTACAAGCTGCGCGGCGAGACCGGCCGCACGGTCGTGGCGGTGATCGGCGACGGCGCGCTCACCGGCGGCATGGCCTGGGAGGCGCTGAACAACATCGCCGCCAACAAGGACCTGCCGCTGGTCATCGTGGTCAACGACAACGGCCGCTCCTACTCCCCGACGATCGGCGGGCTGGCCAGCCACCTGTCGGCCCTGCGGGTGACCAAGAAGTACGAGGGGGCGCTGGAGTTCGTCAAGGGCAACGTGCCGAAGGTCCCCGTCGTCGGGCCGCCGTTCTACGAGGCGCTGCACGGCATCAAGAAGGGGCTGAAGGACATCGTCGCCCCGCAGGTGATGTTCGAGGACCTCGGCCTGAAGTACGTGGGCCCGATCGACGGCCACGACGAGGCGGCCCTGGAGGCGGCGCTGCGCAAGGCGCGCGACTACCGCGGCCCGGTCATCGTGCACGCGATCACCCGCAAGGGGCACGGCTACTCCCCGGCCGAGAACCACGACGAGGACCGGTTCCACTCGCCGCGCGCCTTCGACCCGCTGACCGGTGAGGAGCGGGCCACGCCGCACGGCTGGACCAACGTCTTCGGCGAGGAGCTCGTCCGGCTCGGCCACCGCCGCCAGGACATCGTGGCGATCACCGCCGCGATGCTGCACCCGACCGGCCTGGCGCCCTTCGCCGAGACCTTCCCCGACCGCATCTACGACGTCGGCATCGCCGAGCAGCACGCGCTGACCTCCGCCGCCGGCCTGGCCCTCGGCGGCCTGCACCCGGTGGTCGCGGTCTACGCCACCTTCCTCAACCGCGCCTTCGACCAGCTCCTGATGGACGTCGCGCTGCACCGCCTGCCCGTCACCGTCGTGCTCGACCGCGCGGGCGTCACCGGCGACGACGGGGCCAGCCACAACGGCATGTGGGACCTGTCGATCCTCCAGGTCGTGCCGGGCCTGCGCATCGCCGTCCCGCGCGACGCCACGCGGCTCGGCGAGCTGCTGGCCGAGGCGGTCGAGGTCGACGACGCGCCCACCGTCGTCCGCTTCCCCAAGGGCGCGGTCGCGACCGAGCTGGAGGCCGTCGGCAAGCTGGGCGAGGCCGACGTGCTGCGGGCCGGCGACCCCGACGTGCTCGTGGTGGCCGTGGGGCCGATGGCCGAGACCTGCCTGGAGGCCGCCGACCTGCTCGACGCGCAGGGCATCTCCGCCACCGTGGTGGACCCCCGCTGGGTCAAGCCGCTGGACGAGGCCCTGGTGCTCGCCGCGCAGGCGCACAAGCTGGTCGTGGTGGTCGAGGACAACGGCAGGGTCGGCGGCGTGGGCGACGCGGTGGCCCGGATGCTCCGCGACGCCGACGTGGACGTCCCGGTGCGCACCTACGGCATCCCGCAGCGCTTCCTGGACCACGCCAAGCGGCCCAAGATCCTCTCCGAGGCGGGTCTCACCGGCCAGGACCTCGCCCGGGAGATCACCGAGGCGGTCGCCAGGCGCAGCCCCGTCCTGGAACATCCCACCGCGCACTGACAGTTCGGCCGATCCAGCAGTAAGAGTCCTTGTGAAGGGGAAAGCAGAGGAGGAGTAGCAGGGGGATCGGAGGGCACACGGTGGGAATGTTCCGCACCAAAAGCATCGAACAGACCATCAAGGACACGGAGGCGCCGGAACATCGGCTGCGGCGCCGGCTGAGCGCCCTCGATCTCACCGTGTTCGGCGTCGGTGTCATCGTGGGCACCGGCATCTTCGTGCTGACCGGCCGGGTCGCCCGGGACACCGCGGGCCCGGCCGTGGCGCTGTCCTTCGTGGTCGCGGCGGTCGCGTGCGGGCTCGCCGCCCTCTGCTACGCGGAGTTCGCGTCCACCGTGCCGGTCGCCGGCTCCGCCTACACCTTCGCCTACGCGACGCTGGGCGAGTTCCCCGCCTGGATCATCGGCTGGGACCTCATCCTGGAGCTGGCCCTGGGCGCGGCGGTGGTGTCCGTCGGCTGGTCGGGGTACTTCGCCTCGCTGATGGCCACGCTGGGGGTGCACCTGCCACCCGGGCTAGCGGGGGAGGGGGCGGTGTTCAACCTGCCCGCGATGCTCATCGTGCTGCTGCTGACCGTCGTCCTGGTCGCCGGCATCAAGCTCTCCTCGCGGACCAACCTCGTGCTCGTGACGGTCAAGGTCGCCGTGGTGCTGCTGGTGATCTTCGCAGGGCTGTTCTTCATCGACTCGCGGAACTACACCCCGTTCATCCCGCCGGCCGAGGCCACCCAGAGCGTCGAGGGCCTGGGCGCCCCGCTCATCCAGGTGCTCTTCGGCCTCACCCCCACCGCGTACGGCATCGCGGGCGTCTTCTCCGCCGCCGCCGTGGTGTTCTTCGCCTTCATCGGGTTCGACATCGTCGCCACCGCCGCCGAGGAGACCAAGAACCCGCAGCGCGACATGCCGATCGGCATCCTAGGCTCGCTGGCCGTGTGCACCGCGCTCTACGTGGGGGTCTCGCTGGTCGTGGTCGGCATGCAGCCGTACCAGCGGCTCAGCTCCGCGGCGCCGCTCGCCGACGCGTTCCGCGCGGTGGGGCAGCCGTGGCTGGCCACCGTGATCAGCATCGGCGCGATCGCGGGGCTCACCACGGTCGTGCTCATCATGATGCTCGGGCAGAGCCGGGTCTTCTTCGCGATGAGCCGGGACAGCCTGCTGCCGCGCAGCCTGGCCGCCGTGCATCCCAAGTACGGCACGCCCGCCAGGATCACCGTCATCATCGGCCTGGTCACCGCCGTGCTCGCCGGGTTCATCCCGCTGTCGGCGCTGGCCGAGCTGGTCAACATCGGCACGCTCTTCGCGTTCGTGATCGTCTCGATCGCCGTGGTGCTGCTGCGCAGGACGCGTCCGGAACTGCCGCGCCCCTTCCGGACCCCGCTGGTGCCGCTGGTGCCGATCCTGTCCGTGCTGGCCTCGGCCTACCTCATGGTCAACCTGCCGGTGGAGACCTGGCTGCGGTTCCTCGCCTGGATGGCCGTCGGCGTCGTCGTCTACTTCCTCTACGGCCGCAGGCACAGCCACCTGGCGCGTCCCCCCGAGCCCGCTCAGGGGGACGCCAGGCGGCCCGTCGGCTAGGCGGGGACGGAGGCCGTCCCCCTGGGCAGGAAACGCGCCCCGTTGACCCGCTCGGCGACGCCGGTGCGGTCCAGGTAGGGGGTCACGCCGCCCAGGTGGAACGGCCAGCCGGCGCCGAGGATCATGCACAGGTCGATGTCCTGCGCCGCCGAGACCACGCCCTCGTCCAGCATGATCTTGATCTCCGCGGCGAGGGCGCTCAGGGCGCGGTCGCGGACCTTCTCGGCGCTCGACGGCGACCCGCCGCCGCCGAAGATCGCCTCCGCCTCGGGGTCGATGCCGAAGTCGGCGCCGTAGACACCCGGCTTACCGGCCGCCACCAGCGCGGCGAGGTTGGCCGAGACGCCGTAACGGTCGGGGAAGGCCGTGTGCAGGGTCTCGGCCACGTGCAGCGAGACCGCCGGCCCGACGAGCTGGAGCAGTGTGAACGGGGTCATCGGCAGGCCGAGCCCGTCCAGCGCGTGGTCGGCGACCGCCAGCGGGGTGCCCTCGTCCACCGCCGCGATCACCTCGCCCATGAACCTCGTCAGCAGCCGGTTGACCACGAACGCCGGCGCGTCCTTCACCAGCACGCTCGACTTCTTCAGCGCCTTGCCCACGGCGAAGGCCGTGGCGAGCGTCGCGTCGTCGGTCGCCGCACCCTTGACGATCTCCAGCAGCGGCAGCACCGCGACCGGGTTGAAGAAGTGGAAACCCACCACCCGGCCCGGATGGCGCAGCCCGGCGGCCATCGCGGTCACCGGCAGCGACGACGTGTTCGTGGCGAGCACGCACTCGGCCGAGACGACCGCCTCGACCTCGGCGAACACCTTCTGCTTGACGCCCAGGTCCTCGAACACCGCCTCGATGACGAAGTCGGCGTCGGCGAAGGCGTCCTTGCTCAGCGAGCCCGTCACCAGGCCCTTGAGCCGGCTCGCCTGGTCACCGGAGATCCGGCCCTTGGCCAGCAGCCGGTCCACCTCGTCATGCACGTAGCCGACGCCCTTGGCGAGACGCGCCTCGTCCAGGTCGGTCAGCACGACGGGCACCTCCAGTCGCCGCGCGAACAGCAGGGCGAGCTGCGAGGCCATCAGGCCCGCGCCCACCACGCCGACCTTGGAGACCTTCCTGGCCAGGGCGGCGTCCGGCGCTCCGGCCGGCCGCTTGGCCCGGCGCTGCACCAGGTTGAAGGAGTAGATCCCGGCGCGCAGCTCGTCGCCCATGAGCAGGTCGGCGAGCGCGGCGTCCTCGGCGGCGAAGCCCTCGTCGCGGCCCGCCGTACGGGCCAGGGCGATCAGGTCGAGCGCCCGGTACGGCGCCGGCGAGGCGCCGCGCAGCTTGAGGTCCACCAGCGCGCGGGCCTGCTCCAGGACCGGCGACCAGTCGGCGGCGGTGTGGTCCTCGCGGGTCACGGTGACCTCGCCGCGCAGCACCCGGGCCGCCCAGCGCAGCGACTCCTCCAGGAAGTCGGCCGGCTCGAACAGCGCGTCGGCGACGCCCAGCGCGTGGGCGCCCGCCCCGTCGGTCATGCGGTTCTGGGAGAGCGGATTCTCGATGATCAGCTTGATCGCGCGCTCGGGGCCGATCAGCCGGGGGAGGAGTTGCGTGCCGCCCCAGCCGGGCACCAGCCCGAGGAAGCACTCGGGCAGCGCGACCGCGGTCACCCCGGAGGAGATCGTCCGGTAGTCGCAGTGCAGCGCCACCTCCAGGCCGCCGCCCATCGCCGCGCCGTTCACGAACGCGAACGACGGGACGCCCAGCTCGCCGAGACGCCGCAGGACGTGGTGGCCGAGCGCCGCGACGGCCTCCGCCTCCTCGCGGGTGGCCAGCGCCGCCGCGCCGTCGAGGTCGGCGCCGACGCCGAAGATGAACGGCTTGCCGGTCACCGCGACGGCGGCCACGTCGGTGCGGGTGGCGATGCCGTCCAGCGCGCCGTTCAGCGCGAGCAGGCCGTGCGGGCCGAACGTGTTCGGCCGGGTGTGGTCGAAGCCGTTGTCCAGGGTGATCAGGGCCAGGGTGCCCGCCCCGCCCGGCAGCTCCACGTCGCGCACCAGTGCCCTGGTGACGACCTCGTCCGCGGCCCGGCCCAGCAGCACCGAACGCCAGGTGTCCAGACTCACTTGCCCTCCCAACCGAGGTTCTCCCACACGACGGTCCCGCCCATGCCCATGCCGACGCACATGGTGGTCAGGCCGTACCGGACCTCCGGATGCTCGCCGAACTCGCGGGCGAGCTGGGTCATCAGCCGCACCCCCGAGGAGGCCAGCGGATGCCCGTAGGCGATCGCGCCGCCGTAGGGGTTGACCCGGGGATCGTCGTCGGCGATCCCGAAGTGGTCGAGGAACACCAGGACCTGTACGGCGAACGCCTCGTTTATCTCGAACAGCCCGATGTCGCCGATGCCCAGCCCGGCCAGCCGCAGGGCCCGCTCGGTCGAGGGGATCGGGCCCACGCCCATCACCTCGGGGTCCACCCCGGCGAAGGCGTAGGAGACCAGCCGCATCCGGGCGCTCAGGCCCAGCTCGGCGGCCACGTCGGCGGCGGCCACGAGGCAGCCGGTGGCGCCGTCGTTGATGCCGGAGGCGTTGCCCGCCGTGACCCGGCCGTGCGGCCGGAACGGCGTCTTCAGCGCGCCCAGCGCGGCGAGCGTGGTGCCCGGCCGCGGGGCCTCGTCGGCGGTGGCCAGGCCCCAGCCCCTGTCGGCCGAGCGGGTGGCCATCTCGACCAGGTCGGGCTGGATCTTCCCGTCGGCGTAGGCTTTGGCGGCCCGCTCCTGGGAGATGACCGCGTAGGCGTCGGCGCGCTCCCTGGAGACGCCGGGGTAGCGGTCGTGCAGGTTCTCGGCCGTCATGCCCATCACCAGCGCGGAGCCGTCGACGAGCCGTTCGGCGAGGAATCTCGGATTGGGGTCGACGCCCTCGCCCATGGGGTGGCGGCCCATGTGCTCGACGCCGCCCGCGATGGCCACGTCGTAGGCGCCGAAGGCGATGCCGCCGGCCACGGTGGTGACCGCGGTCATCGCGCCCGCGCACATGCGGTCGATCGCGTAGCCGGGGACGCTCTTGGGCAGCCCGGCGAGGACGGCGGCCGATCGGCCGATGGTCAGGCCCTGGTCGCCGATCTGCGTCGTGGCCGCGACGGCGACCTCGTCCACGCGCTCCGGCGGCAGGCCGGGGTTGCGTCGCAGCAGTTCACGGATGACGCGGACCACCAGGTCGTCCGCGCGTGTCTCGGCGTACATCCCCTTGGGGCCGGACCGGCCGAAGGGCGTGCGCACACCGTCGACGAATACGACGTCACGAGAGGAAGGCACGGTTCGCTCCTCGTTGGTGGATGGTTCCCACCGCCTATGCTACTCATCGGTAACAAGCATCCGCGCCACCAGGGCCAGCGCCACTCCGAAGAAGACGGCGGACAGGGCGGGCAGGCCCGGCTCCCACAGGTGGGCACGGGCTCCGAGCAGCGCGGCGGTCCCTGCCACCGCGCCCGCCCAGAGCGCCGTGCCTCGCCGGGGGCGCGGGCCGCGCTCCGGATCCCAGGGATCTCCAGGTGATCCCCGCCGGTGGACGGCACACGCCAGCATCCCCGCCACGTCCCGTGCCCACCACAGGGCGAAGAACACCCCCGCCGCGTAACCGGCCAGGCCGAGCGGGCCGGCGGCCCGGTCCAGCAGGCCGGCCGTGCCGTACAGCCCGGACTCGGCGAACAGCCGGGGCAGGGCCAGCCCGAGCAGCACGGTCACCGCCCAGCCGGCCGCGACGCCGAGGCGCACCAGGAGCCGCAGCGGGGCCGGGGCGGGCGTCTCCGGGGCGAACATGCCACGCGCGCACTCCCGCGCCGCCCGCGCCCGCGACCACCACAGGACCTGCGTCGCCGCGAGGGCCGGCAGCGCGGTGAAGAAGACGGCCAGCGCGGCCACGCACCCGGCCTCCTGCCCGGTGGGCGACCGCTCGGCGAACGTCTGGGCGGTCGCGAGGAGCGCGACCGCGCCGATGAGCACGATCAGGGCCGCGCGCCGGGCGGCCCTGGCCCGGGTGCGCAGTCTCGTCAGCGGGAGCGCGCCGGGAAGCGCGCCACTCACGGGGTCGTGGACGAACACGATGCAATCATGCCGTCACGGACCGGGACCACAGGTCCTTTCCCGCAAGGTCGCCGCTCATCCGATCTCCGGAATGCGTTACACCGTATTCCCCGGCGAAAGCCGACCCCATTCGGAAGCGGTTTCACCCGGCCCACTCCGGTTGGGCACGGATGACCACCGGATGAACGCCCCCTGTACACCCACCGCCGCCCCCTGCGGCACATCGCCCAACCGCACCGCCCGCACGCTGATGCCCCTCGGCACCGCCCTCCCGCACGCTGATGCCTTCCGGCCGCCTCCCCCGCACCGCCCTCCCGCGCCGCACGTGCGGCGGCGCGGGGAGCGGTCAGAGCTCGCCCTTGGTCTCCAGGCGGGCGAGGGCCTTGGCCAACGGGTGGGCGGTCAGGCCGATCTGCCAGCGGCGGGCGCCGAGCTCGCGCAGCCGCTCGCCGATGTGGTCGTCGTCGATCTCCTCGGGCGGCTCCCAGGTCAGCCGGCGCACCGCGTCGGGCTGGAGGAGGTTTTCCGTCGGCATGCGGTGCTCGTCGGCCAGCGCGGCCACCACGGCGCGGGCCGCGCCGAGGCGCTTGGCGGCGGCGGGATCGCGGTCGGCCCAGCGGTTGGCGGGCGGCGGGCCGTCGCCCGGGGTGCTGGGCTGGGGCAGCTGTGACTCGGGCAGCACCCGGGCCCGGGAGATCGCCGCGAGCCACTCCCGCAGGTGCCGGCGGGCACTGCGGCCGGTGAAGGGGGCGATGTCGGTGAGGGCCTTGGTGGTGCGCGGGATCTCCAGCGCGGCGGTCACGATCGCCGAGTCGGGCAGCACCCGGCCGGGCGCCAGGTCGTTGTCCCTGGCCAGCTCGTCGCGCAGGGTCCACAGCTCGCGCACCACCGCGAGGCCGCGCAGCGAGCGGACCTTGTGGATGCCCGAGGTACGCCGCCAGGGATCGCTGCGCGGCGCGGGCGTCGGGGTGGCCAGCACCGCGGCGAACTCCTCCTGCGCCCACTCCAGCTTGCCGCTGTCGGCCAGCTCCTCGTGCAGCACGTCACGCAGCTCGACGAGGACCTCGACGTCGAGCGCGGCGTAGCGCAGCCAGTCGACCGGCAGCGGCCGGGTGGACCAGTCGGCCGCCGAGTGGCCCTTCTCCAGCCGCAGGCCGAGCACGGTCTCGACCATGGTGCCGAGCCCGACCCGCTCGTACCCGAGCAGCCGCCCGGCCAGCTCGGTGTCGAAGAGCTTGCGCGGGCGGAAACCCAGCTCGGCCAGGCAGGGCAGGTCCTGGGAGGCCGCGTGCAGCACGATCTCGGTGTCGGCGAGGGCGGTGTCCAGCGCCGACAGGTCGGGGCAGGCGGTGGGGTCGATCAGCGCGCTGCCCGCCTCCGCCCGGCGGAGCTGCACGAGGTAGGCCCTGCCGCTGTAGCGGTAACCGGAGGCGCGCTCGGCGTCGACGGCGACCGGACCCCTCCCCTTGGCGAAGGCGCGCACGGTCGTGGCCAGGTCGACGGCGTCGTTGATGACCGGCGGGATCCCCTCCCGCGGCTCCAGCAGAGGGACGACCTCCTCGGCCGGAATGGTTGTCTCGTCGGTCACTGCCTGAAGGACTCCGGATCTTCGCGTCGCCGTGGCGGCAGAGACGCCACGTCAGGTGGTAGCGGTGGGATACCCGCAGCGAGGCACATCAGATCGCACCACGCGGCGACATGGCCGGACATGTCCTCTTCGCGCGGCGACCATGAGGCACGCAGTTCCAGCTCGGTGGTCACCGGGTCCTCGGCCTTGTTGCCGAAGCCCTCGGACACGGCGCGGGTCACCGTGCCGCCCGCCGCGGAGTATCCGGCGGCGTGCGCGTCCAGCGCGTCGGTGAGCCAGCTCCAGGCCACCGGGCCGAGCAGGGGGTCGGAGGTGATCTCCGGCTCCATGTCCGCCCGCACGTAGGCGACCAGGCGGAAAGGGCCTTCCCAGCCGCGCTGGCCGTCCGGGTCGAAGAGCAGGATGAGCCGGCCGACCGCGAGCTCGTCGTCCTCCCGGTAGACGGAGGCGCCGATCGCGGCGGAGAAGGGGGCGAGGCGTTGCGGCGCCGGGATGTCCTCCAGCTCGATCTCCGGCCTGACCGTCGTCCGGCGCAGGCTCTCCGCCGCCCGCCTGAAGGCGGCCGGGACAGGAGTCGCGTCACCGATGGTCATATCGGAAGAGTAGGTCGAGGGCGGGCGCATGGGGACCACGGGGGTGGGTGTAGGTGACATAGGCGTTGATCAAGCCGCGGCCAGCACCAGGCGAGGGGCGGGTATGGCCATGCCGGGAGGGGGCTCTATGAACAACGCGTGACCACACTTGACACAGATCCAGTCAGGGCATTCGCCCGGTTCGTGCCCTTCTAGGCAGGGCGGCTGCTCGAACACCCGGTCGTCGGCACAAGAAGCACAACGCTCACTGCGGCGCTCGGGGGAACTCCACATCGCGGTCATCTCACGGGCCTTTCGTCGGGTCGTGCTCCGAACGTTGGCACGCCGTGCCGACAATTCCGTGCAACGCGCTCGGCGTGTCCCGAAAGTGGTGCCGGAATCGATGCCGCGCGGTGACTTGGTGAACATTTGGCCCAGTCGTGTGACGGTCACGAGGAACCTGTGAGCCGCACTGTACCCCTTTCCAGGAGCGAGGGTCCCGTTTGGACGACAGGGACGATCCCGGAGGCCATCGCCAACGACGGACGAAGCGGATGAACCGGTTAAACCTCGACCCGACTCCCTGCGCATCACTTGGACTACCCCATACCCACATTTCCGACGCCAGGTGATAAGGCATCGTCGAGGAACGGACCGGTGCCCCGGCATGGGACCCTGGAAGGGTGACTCCCGCCGACTCCGTCTTCCTCCGCGCCTGCCGGCGCCAGCCCGTCGAGCACACCCCGGTCTGGTTCATGCGCATGGCGGGCCGTTCGCTGCCGGAATACCGCGCCCTGCGCGAGGGCACGCCGATGCTCACCGCGTGCGCGACGCCCGACCTCATCGTGGAGATCACGATGCAGCCGGTGCGCCGTTACGGCGTGGACGCGGCGATCTTCTTCAGCGACATCGTCGTCCCGCTGAAGGCGATCGGCATCGACCTGGACATCAAGCCGGGCGTGGGACCCGTCGTGGAGGACCCGATCAGGTCCGCCGAGGCGCTCCGCGCGCTGCGCCCCATCGAGCCCGGCGACGTGTCCTACGTCACCGAGGCGATCGAGAGCCTCGTCAAGGAGCTCGGCGACGTGCCGCTGATCGGCTTCGCCGGCGCGCCGTTCACCCTCGCCTCCTACCTGATCGAGGGCGGCCCGTCCAAGAACCACGACCACACCAAGGCCATGATGTACGGCAGGCCCGACCTGTGGCACGGCCTGATGGAGCGGCTCACCGACATCACCATCGCCTATCTGCGCATCCAGGCCGAGGCGGGCGCGTCCGCGCTCCAGCTCTTCGACTCCTGGGTGGGCGCGGTGGCCCCGGACGACTACCGCACCTTCGTCCAGCCGTACACGTCCCGGATCTTCGCGGGCCTCGCCGACCTCGGCGTGCCGCGCATCCACTTCGGCGTCGGCACCGGCGAGCTGCTCGGGCAGCTCGGCGAAGTCGGCGCCGACGTGGTCGGGGTGGACTGGCGGGTCCCCCTCGACCGGGCGGCCCAGCGGGTCGGGCCGGGCAAGGCGCTGCAGGGCAACCTCGACCCGGCCGTGCTGCTCGCTCCGTGGGAGGTCGTCGAGACCCGGGCGCGTGACGTGCTGGCCCGTGGCCGGATGGCCGAGGGACACGTGTTCAACCTCGGCCACGGCGTCCTGCCCTCCACCGACCCCGACCAGCTCGCCCGCCTCACCGACCTCGTGCACGAGTCCCGCGTGGTGGCCGCCGAGTCCCGCTAGGTCCTCACCTGGGTCCTTCACCTGGTCTCTCACCCGGGTCTTTCACCTGGGTCTCTCAACCGGGAGGCGGCGGAGGCGGGGTGGCCTTCTCCGCCTCGGAGGGCGCGGGCCTCTCCGTCTCGGGCGGTGCGGCCGTGACCGGCCCCCACTCGCGCGGCGACCACGCCGGGGTTCCCGCCGCCCCGGCCGGTACGGCGGGCCGCTTCGCGCGGCGGCGGCGCACCAGCACCGTCACGAGCAGCGTGAGCGGCACGATGACCGCCAGCCACGGGAGCAGGGCGCCGACCACCACGAGGACCACCCGCACCGTGGCCACCAGCGCGTTCCAGCCGGCCGCCATCGCGTCGAAGAAGCCGGGCGACTCCTCGGGCTCGGGCTCCACCGGTGCCGCGAGCGGGCCGATCAGCCGCAGGGTGACCGTGGCCATGGCGGTCTGCTCGGCCAGCGCCCGCTGCCGCGCCTGCAGGGATTCGAGCTCGCTCTCCCTGTTGCCGATCTCCCGCTCGACCTCCAGCACCTCGCCGATGGTGTTGGCCCTCTTCAGCACCGCGCGCAGCGAGTCCAGCGCGGACTGCGCCGACTTCACCCTGCTCTCCACGTCGGCGACGGCCTGGGTCACGTCCTCGGTGCCCTGGTTCAGGGACTCCCTGACGCCGAGCTCCTTGGCGAGACGGCCGAGCACGGCGGGGTAGGACGCCGGCGGGATCCTGAAGACGAGAAGGGCCGAGCTCTCGCCGCCGCCGGCTGCGGAGTTCTCCCTGGCGAGGTGGCCGCCGCCGCCGGTGACGATCTGCTTGGCCCGGTCGGAGGCGGCGGAGACGTCCTTCGCCCGCACGGTGAGCTCGGCGACGTAGATGATCGCCTGGTCCTGGCGGGTGATCTCCACCGATTCCCCCGGCCCGCCGGACTCCCCGGATGCGCCGGATCCCCCGGATCCCCCGGATTCGTCGGATTCACGGGATCTGTCAGGGGCGCCTCCGATGCCGCCGCCGGTCGTCGCCTGCGGGACCGGGGCCACGTTGTCGGAGGCCGCCGCGGGCGCGTCCGCCGATTCGCCCGAGCCGCCTCCGCAGCCGGTCAGGAAGAGGACGGCGGCCGAGAGGGCGGCCGCCAGGCGTAAGCCGTGCCGAGGGGTGTTGTCCATGTCTTCGTAGACGTAATGCGGGGCGCGGGTGTTTGGCGCGCGGCGTCACGATGCCGTCACGGTCGGCGTGCGGCGCGGTCACGGTCGGCGTGTGCTGCGGTCGCGGTCGGTGTGTGATGCGGTCACGTTAGGCGTGTGGCGCGGTCGTGGTCGGCGTGTGATGCGGTCACGGGTCGTTCCGGCGGCTTGTCCACAGGCTCGGGGCCGTGGTCCACAGCACACCCGCCCTGTGACGCGGGCGGCGCCCGGTGGCGATAGCGTCAATGGTCATGGAAGGGAATCGGCTGCATGTGGTGGTCGTCGGCGGTGGGATCGCGGGCCTGGCCGCCGCGTGGTTTCTACGGCAGGGCGGCGGCGACGCGCTCCGCGTCACCGTCCTCGAAGGCTCGCCCCGCGTCGGCGGCAAGCTGCACGCCACCGAGGTGGCCGGGGTGTCCCTCGACGAGGGCGCCGAGGCGATGCTGGCCCGGCGTCCCGAGGGCAAGGACCTCGTCCGGATGCTCGGCCTGTCCGACGAGCTGGTCTACCCCGGCAGCACCCAGGCGTCGATCCTGAGCAGGGGCGCGCTGCGGCCGATGCCCAAGGGGCACGTGATGGGTGTGCCGTCGGACCTGATGGCGCTCGCCAGGTCCGGTGTCCTCAGCCCGGCCGGCCTCGCCCGAGTCCCGCTGGACCAGATCCTGCCGGCCACCCGGGTCAGCACCGACGTCTCCGTCGCCGCCTACATCAGGGCCCGGATGGGCTCAGAGGTCGTGGACCGGCTGATCGAGCCGATGCTCGGCGGCGTCTACGCCGGCCGCGCCGAGACGCTGTCGCTGCACGCCACCATGCCGATGCTCGCCACGCCCGCCAGGACCGAGCGCTCGCTGCTCAACGCCGCGCGCGCGATCGCCGGGGCGCCCAAGCAGACGGGCCCGGTCTTCACCACGCTCCGCGGCGGCCTCGGGGCTCTGCCTCCGGCGATCGCCGCCGCCTCCGGCGCCGACGTCAGGACCGGGGTGACCGTCCGCGAGCTGCGCCGCGTCGAGGGCGGCTGGCGGCTGGTCACCGGACCGGTGCCCGACCCCTCGGTGATCGAGGCCGACGCGGTGGTCGTGGCGACCCCCGCGCCCTCGGCCACCAGGCTGCTCGCGGCCGACGTGCCGGGAGCCTCCGCCGAGCTGTCCAGGATCGCTTACGCCAGCATGGCGATCGTCACTCTGGCCTATCCGCGCGGCGCCTTCCCCGAGCCGCCGGCCGGGAGCGGTTATCTCGTCCCCCCGGTGGAGGGCCGGTCGATCAAGGCCGCCACGTTCAGCACCGTGAAGTGGCCGCACCTGACCGAGGCCGACCCCAACCTGATCCTGGTCCGCTGCTCGATCGGCAGGCTGGGCGACGAGCACGAGCTCCACCGCGACGACACCGAGCTGGTCGCGCTGGCGATGAAGGAGATGTCCGAGGTCATGGGCGTGCGCGGCCTGCCCAGGGACACCAGGGTCACCCGCTGGGGCGGCGCGCTGCCGCAGTACGACGTCGGTCACCTCGACCGGGTGGCCCGCATCCGCGCCGCCGTGGCCGGCGCACCCGGCCTGGCCGTCTGCGGCGCCGCCTACGACGGGGTCGGCGTGCCGGCCTGCGTCGCCACCGCCCGCGAGGCCGCCGCCCGGATTCTCGACCATCTGGATCCCGCGAGACAATGGCAGCAGGCGATCTCGCCGACGAAGGTGACTGAGGGGCTCTGAGAAACGATGACGCAGGATGGCGGGCGGCCGAAGGCACGCGATCTGAACCAGGTGATCCGCTACACCATGTGGTCGGTCTTCCGGGTGCGCGAGCGGTGCGACGCCGACCGGGAGGCCATCGCGCACGAGGTCGAGGACCTGCTCGCGCAGGCGGCCGAGAAGGACATCGTGACCAGGGGCACGTACGACGTGGCGGGGTTCCGCGCCGACGCCGACTACATGTTCTGGTGGCACGCGCCCACGGCGGAGGATCTTCAGGAGGTCTACTCCCGCTTCCGCCGGACCGAGCTCGGCCGCCGCAGCGAGCCGGTGTGGTCGGTGATGGCGTTGCACCGCCCCGCCGAGTTCAACAAGTCGCACGTGCCCGCGTTCCTGGCCGAGGAGGAGCCGCGCGGTTACGTGAGCGTCTACCCGTTCGTCCGTTCCCTGGAGTGGTATCTGCTGGACGACGCGGAGCGCCGGGCGATGCTCGCCGAGCACGGTCTCATGGCGCGTGACTATCCCGACGTGCGGGCCAACACGGTGGCCTGCTTCGCGCTCAACGACTACGAGTGGATGCTCGCCTTCGAGGCCGACGAGCTTCACCGCATCGTCGACCTGATGCGCCACCTGCGCGGCGCCAAGGCCCGCAGGCACACCCGCGAGGAGATCCCGTTCTACACCGGGGTCCGCAAGCCGGTCAGCGAGCTGGTCGCCGCCCTGCCCTAGCGCCTGTGTCGAATTCCGTTGCCAGCGGCCAGGGCTGACCGGGCATCGGAGGTTGTGGATCGGCACATGAGTGTTGTCGATCGTGCTCACTGCCGGGCGGCGCGGGCGGCGGCGCGGTATCAAGGCGGCCATTCCCGGCAGGGCCGGCCAGGACGCCAACAGGCCGACCAGGACGTCAACCGACGGGGCGAAGGGATCGAAGGGCGGTCGGCCACCGGCCTTCGATCCGGAGCCACCGTCCTCATCGCACGATCAACGATGATGTGCCGGTGCGCTTCAGCGGTAGCCGGTGAGGCCGTCGGCCAGTTCTTCTTCGTCGCCGTCGCGGAGGGCGTAGAGGGCTTGCTGCAGGGCGAAGGTGCCGCGGATCGCGGCAATGCGGGTGGCGAGTCCGTCGTCTGACCGACTGCCCAGGGCGAGCACCCGCTCCAGGAGGTCGTGACCGTAGCCGGCGCCGATGGCTGCAAGGTCCTCGGCGGGGTCGCCGAGGCTGACATCGTCCCAGTCGAGCACTCCGGCGAGGCGTGGCAGCCCGTGATCCCACTCCCACAGGACGTTCGCGCCACCGAGGTCACCATGGACCACTGCTCGTGTGAGGTGGGGAAGGCGGTCGAGCGCGGTCAGCTCCCGTTCGGCTCGTAGGCGCCCGGTGCCGGACATCAGCGCGAACAACTCCGCACGCACCTCTTGCGCGAACCGCTGCCACCGGCCTTGTGACGCGTGAGGCACAGCCGCTCGTACCGAGTCATCCGTGCCGGCACGGGCCAGCCCGTCCAGCAGGGTCGCGCACTGCGCCGCTACGGTGCCGGCCACATGGGCGTCGTTGAGCGCGTCGGCGTCCAGCGGTTCCCCGGGAATGCGGCTGAGCACCAGGAACGGCGCCTCGTCGGTGTCGTCGCCTCCACCCTGCACCAGCGGCTCAGGTGTGCGGATGCCAAGGTCGAGCCCGGCAAGCGCGCGTAATGCGGCCACCCGCTCGGGCAGCCGGTCGGCCGCTGCCTGGGTACGGGGCAGGCACACGACGCGCTCTGAGCCGATCACGACGTCGTGGAACTGACCCTGGCGTACGGCAAGATCGTCAGGTCTGTCGTCGGGCAGCAGGCGACTCAGCAGCGCGTGATGCGTTGTCCGGATGTTCACGAGAGTGGCCTCCGGATCTTTCGATGGCATGGAGACGGTATATCCCCACACTGTCGGCCATGATCCGTAACAGGCGGGTACGTCACGCCAGGGCGCACCGACCCGTACCCGCCGGCGGATCCGGTCGATCAACCGCCGCTTGCCGAACGACGACGGCCGTCCTGGCCGCTCAGGCGCCGGCGGCAACGGCTCCGGCACCGCCCGCTGCTCATCGGTGCGATCGAATCGTCTCGCCACCGCCAAGGCGGCCATGTGGTCTGCGGTGTTCAGATTCGCCTTGGACCAACCGCCTACCGGAGACCTCACTCATACGATGCTCCCGGCACATCGGGGGCGCTCGTGACGCCGCCGCAGACTTCGATACATCCCCCTGGCCGCCTCCTGCTCGTGGCCATGGGGGGCCTTCGCGGGTCAAGGTGGGCTTTGCGTCGTGTCATACTCGGGGAAATCCCCACCATAGTGAGGTTCAGAGGGTGAAGTCGGGCGGGAATCCCACGCGGCGCGGCACCCCCGGACGCGGCGCGTCCCGGGGCAGGAGGCGGGCGGGGCGGTCCTCGTGGGCCAGGGAGGTCGCCGTCGGTTCGGCGGCGGCCGCCGTACTGGGGCTCGTGGTGGCCGGAGCGGTGTCCCGCCTGGGAGGCGGGTCCGCGACCGGCGAGCCGGACGGGCGGCGGGACGCGAGCGCGGTGGCGGTCGCTCCCACCCCGATGGACGCCGCGCGGGCGGCCGCGGACGAGATGAGCCCCGGCGGTCCGGCCGGCGGTGCCGGAAGCGCGCCGGGGGCGACCGGGGCCGCCGTGCCTGGGGCCGCTGTGCCGCGGGGGACCGGGAGCGCGGCGCCTGAGGCGTCCGCCGCCGTGTCCGGTGCGGCCGTGTCCGCCGAGCCCGGGGCGGGTGGCGGCGGGACGGGTGGCGGTGTGGTGGCTTCCGGGGAAGGGGCCGGTGGATCGGACGGCGGTCAGGGGGCCGGTGGGACGGACGCCGGTGGGCGTGAGCTCAACGCGCAGGAGATCGCCGGGCGGGACCTACTGGGTTCCGGCGGCTCCGATCTGGTGACCTGGGGGACCGGCGGGGGCGCCTCCGGTGCGGACGCCACGGGTGGCGGGAAGGCGGCCGAGGAGTCCCGGGAGACGGCGAAAGCCGGCAAGGGGTCATCGAAGGACGCGGAGAAGTCCGAGGACTCGTCGAAGGAGAAGTCCAAGGAGTCGAAGGAGAAGGCCAAGAAGGACGCGAAGAAGCGCAAGGAGGCCGAGAACCGCGCATCGGGTCCGTCCAAGCACACCGACACCGAGGCCATGGCCTACCTGAAGCGGCCCAAGGGCAAGACGTCGAACCGGGTCAGGGATGTGCGGCTCGTCGGCGGCTATCTGCGGGTCTACACCGATCTTCCGCCGTCCGCGGACAACTCCAAGCAGGCCGTGGAGCTGTGCGAGCGAGGGGTCCGTTACCTGAGCGAGGAGCGAGGCGTCGAAGACCCGGTCGTCTTCGTCCAGGCCGAGTACGGCGGCAACGGCAACCCGGTCCTGGCCAACGCCCTGGGCCGCGGCGACCGCGACTGCCGTCTCACCCACCCGCGCCCGGGAAACTGAACGCCGCTTCCTGCGTGCTCCAACACCGCGGCCCGGGGAGGACGTCGGGCCTGGGGAGTCGAACGCCGGATGGACACTGCGGCCCTGGGAGGAAGCTTCGCGTCCCGGGGGGCGAAGAGCGGGGCCAGGGGAGGAATCGGGCGCTGGGGACTCGATGGCTTGGAGCGCCTGTAGTGGGGGTGATCTTGGAGGTGGGGGTGCGGGGAGGGTGGGCAGCCTCATGGGGACGGTCACTTCACGCGGACGCGGGTTTTCCCGCAGCGTTTGCATCTTTGGGTTACCACCCGGCCGATGACCTCGATGGTCTCCCATCTGTGGCGCAGGTGCACGGGGCTCCAGACGAACGTGTTCACTGATCGCTCATTCACGGGCACGATCGGTGAGACTCTACCCGCCTGGAAAGGCTTGGAACAGCTCCGGTCCGCTCGGAAAAAGCCCGCGGGCGGCGGGAGAAGGTACCGGGGCGAGGTGGTCCGCCCCCGCCCCGGCCGGTCGTGATCGTTACTCCTTGGGAGCCAGGCTCAGCGAGACGGAGTTGATGCAGTAGCGGTCGTCGGTCGGGGTCGCGTACCCCTCACCGTGGAAGACGTGCCCGAGGTGCGAGTCGCACCGCGCGCAGCGGACCTCGGTCCGGACCATGCCGAGCGACCGGTCCTCGATCAGGACGACGGCGTCGGAATCGGAGGGCTGGTAGAAGGACGGCCAGCCGCAGTGCGAGTCGAACTTCGTGTCCGACCTGAACAGCTCGGCCCCGCAGGCGCGGCAGGAGTAGACGCCCTCGGTTTTGGTGTCCACATACTCCCCGGTGAAGGGGCGCTCCGTGCCGGCCTGGCGAAGGACGCGGAACTCCTCGGGCGAGAGCTGCACTCGCCACTCGGCATCGCTCTTGACCACTTTTTCCATACCTTCAGACTACGGTCCGCCGGATCAGCCGGGCACACGCCCACCGATTGGTCTGCTCCAGGTCACCTGTCCCCCTTGACAGGAAATCGGCAGGAAATTTCGAGGTGGAAGCATCCTTTCGGGGCGAATTTGGCGTCTATGTAGATGTGGGGGGTGCATCACCTTCCTGATGATGGGTGAGACCGTCCGTCAGGCCGCCTCGGAAAGCGTTGGCCCACGCCCGTGCTGGGCGCGTCCGAGGAGGCCAGGTGGTCGCCGTCGGCCGGGTGGCGCGCCAGCACCCGGGCCGGCAGGCGTGGCGGGCGGTCTGGAGGTCCGTCCCGTCTGAGCGACCGGTCCCGCCGCCGGGAACCGCTCCGGGACGGACCCGCCCGACTTTTTACGTCATACTCCGTGTCTTCAGCCGAACTGCCGTCCCGGGTCGCCCGGGGGTGGGTCTTCGGGGCGGGCTGTCCGGGCGTGCGTGGGTCCCGCTGGATGTCGGTGGGTGGGGGTAGCGTTCGGAGCATGGCGTCGCCGTATATAGAGCTGGAGGTCGGGGGACACACCGTGAAGGTGACCAACCCCGACAAGGTCTACTTTCCTGGCATCGGAGCGACGAAGCGCGAGCTCGTCGAGTACTACGTGAGCGTGGGGGAGGGCGCGCTGCGGGCCTTGCGCGACCGGCCCACCCACCTGAAGCGGCATCCGGACGGCGTGCTGTCCGACGCGATCTACCAGAAGCGCCTGCCGCCGCGGCACCCCGACTGGATGCACACGGTCACCGTCCGCTTCCCCAGCGGGCGCAGCGCCGACACGCTGCGGGTGACCCAGGTGGCCGACCTCGCTTACTGCGCCAACCTGGGCACCGTCGACTTCCACCCCTGGCACGTGCGGGCCGCCGACGTCGAGCATCCCGACGAGCTGCGCATCGACATCGATCCGCAGCCGGGGACCGGGTTCGAGCAGGCCCGCGAGGTCGCCTTCGTCGCCCGCGAGGTCCTCGCCGAGCTCGGCATGACCGGGTTCGCCAAGACGTCGGGCAGCCGCGGCGTGCACATCGCCGTGCGGATCGAGCCCCGCTGGGATTTCACCGAGGTCCGCTACGCGGCGATCGCGTTCGCCCGCGAGGTGGAGCGCCGGGCGCCGCGGCTCGCCACCACCGCCTGGTGGAAGGAGGAGCGCGGCGAGCGGGTCTTCATCGACTTCAATCAGAACGCCCGCGACCGCACGATGGCCTCCGCCTACTCGGTCAGGGCCAAGCCGCACGCCCCGGTCTCCACCCCTCTGACCTGGGAGGAGCTGGCGGATGCCGAGCCCGCCGACTTCGACATCCGCACCGTGCCGCCGCGCTTCGCCAAGCTGGGCGACGTGCACGCGGCCATCGACGACCAGGCGTTCGCCCTCGACCGGCTGCTTGAGTGGTTCCACCGGGACGATCGCGGCGACATGCCCTACCCGCCCAACTATCCCAAGATGCCGGGGGAGCCGAAGCGGGTCCAGCCGAGCAAGGCCCGCCCCGACACGCCGTGATCGGCTCCCCGGGCGGGCGTCACGGGCGCACGGCGCAGAGCAGCCGGTTGTTGCCCTGCTGCCAGAGGGTGCCGATCTCGGCGAAGCCGGCGTCGCGCAGCGCGGTGACGTGGGTGGAGAGCCCGGCGGACTCCGACCCGTGGTGGTCGGCGGCGGCGGTCCTGCGATCGCGCTCGGCGCCGAGGTCGGCCAGGGCGGGGTCGGCGGCGATGCCGTCCCACCACTGACGCCAGTCCTCGGGCTTCCCGGCGGAGAAGCGCCGCCGGGTGGCCGCGTCGTGCACCGCGCGTTCGAGCCCGGCGAGTACGGGGGTGGCGTCGTCGACGTCGAGGTGGTCGCCGTTGAGGAACAGCCCGCCGGGCCGGAGCACGCCGCCCAGTTCGGCGTAGACGCGGCGCAGGTGCTCCTCGGGCAGCCAGTGCAGCGCGGTGGTGCTCACCGCCACGTCGGCGGGCCGGGGCAGGCCGAGCCGTTCCGTCCAGCCCGGCACCCGCAGGTCGAGGTCGGCGAAGACGAGACCGTGCCGGGCGCCGTATCCCGCCCGCCCGAGCGCCAGCAGCACCGGGTCGGTGTCCACGGCCACGACGGTGGCCTCGGGCAGCCGCTCCAGCAGCCGTACGGCGAGCGAGCCCGGCCCGCAGCCCAGGTCTATCACCAGCGGGTCGCCCCGCCCCGCGCCCGCCTCGACCGCGTCGACCAGGGCGGTGAAACGCTCCTCGCGGCCGGGCAGATAGCCCTCCTGCTGCTGGTCCCACCTGGTGATCCAGCTCTGGGCGATGTCCTGGGAAAGAACCGGCACGAGACCCTCCGTTACTGTCGTCTATGCTTTGGACGGTTACGAGGTTAAGTCGAAAGGGCGTAACTGGTCAAGTGAACTTCAACAGTCACTCAGATGCCGTGGTGGCCGTCGCCGTGGGCCTGGTGAACGTGCTCACGCCCGGCGAGCGGCGGGGCCGGCCCTATCTGCCGCCCGTCGGCGCGGAAGGAGGCGCAGAGGTCACCGGGACGCTCCGGCTCGCCGCAAAGGACGCCTGGGAGGTGTCCGAGCCGGAGCTGGCCGCCTTCGCCGAGGCGGCGGTCGAGCTGCGGGCCGTCTTCACCGCCGTGGACGCCGGCGACATCGACGCGGCCGCCCGCCAGGTGAACCGCCTGATGGAGGAGAACGCGGCCCGCCCGCACCTGGACCGGCACGACGGCGAGCACTGGCACCTGCACTTCCACGGGGCGCACGGCGACCGCGTGCGGAACTGGGTGGCGAGCGGCGCCACCGCGCTCGCCATCGTGCTCGGCAGCGACCTGTACGACCGGCTCGGCGTGTGCACCGCCCCCGCCTGCGACCGCGTCTACGTCGACGTCTCCCGCAACGGCACCCGCCGCTTCTGCTCCACCGCCTGCCAGAACCGCGTCAAGAGCGCCGCCTTCCGCGCCCGCACCGCCGCCCGGTGACACCGCGGATGATCCTGGAGGGGACGGGGCCGCCGTTGACGGCTGTGGGCGGGGATCAGGCGGCCGGGTACCTGTCCTGCCAGGTCGTCAGGGTCTCGTCGGCCACGGTGCGCAGGGCGGCGAGGTCGTCGGCGAGGGCGGTGATGGGGACGCGGCCCTCCAGCGGCGCCAGCCAGTCGGCGGGCAGGGCGGCTTCGCCGAGGCGGGCGCCGAGCAGGTTCCCGCAGACGGCGCCGGTCGAGTCGCTGTCCCCCGAGTGGTTGACCGAGAGCAGCAGCGCCCGCCGCATTCCCGCGGGCCCGTCCTCCTCCGGCCGCCCGGCCAGCGCGCAGTAGACCGCGATGGCGAGCGCCTCCTCGGCCACCCAGGCCCCGCCCAGCGACTCCACCCGCTCCGGCGTCGGCGTGCCCCGGGCGGTGAGCGCGAGGGCGGCCTCCAGCGCCGCCGTGGTCTCCTCGTGCCGGGGGTAGGCCCGCAGCAGCCCCATCGCCTCCCGTACGGCGGGCTCCACGGCGAGCCCTTCGGCCAGGTGCCAGATCATCGCGGCGAAGGCGCCGGCCGCCAGGTAGCCCGTCGGATGGCCGTGCGTGATCTGGGCGCACCGCGCCGACAGTTCGAAGGCGTGCCCCGGGTCGCTCGCGGTGAAGCCGAACGGCGCCGACCGCATGACCGTGCCGCACCCCTTGGAACCCGGGTTCACCGGCCCCGCCACACCCAGCGCACCGAAAGCACCGGACGCACCGGACGCGGCGGGGTGCCGCAGCCCGGACAGGCAGGCGTTGCCGGGCGCGCGCCGGGAGTAGAGCCAGCCCTCCTCGCGCAGCCAGCCGCCGCCCCGGCGACCGCCCGCCGGGGGCGATCGGTGCGACTGGGTGTCCAGCCAGCGCAGGTAGGCGTCGCGGACGGCGGACACCTCGTCGCCGTCGCCCTTGACCGCCCGCCGTACCCGGGCCCGGATCAGGCCCTCCGCGGTGAAGAGGGTCATCTGCGTGTCGTCGGTGATCAGGCCGACGGTGCTCCGCCAGCCGTGCACCAGCGTGGTCAGCCCCGCCTCGCCGTACAGGCGGCGGACGGCCGCGATCGAATCGAACTCGATCGGCGCGCCGAGCGCGTCGCCGACGGCCCCGGCCAGCAGGGATCCCCTGACCCTGCCACGATGGGACTCCTGCGTCGTGAGGGGCATGGGCACGATCCTTTCGGCTGACCGATCCGACCGTACCGGTGCATGCCAGGAAAAGTCCTGCCATCCAGCACGTTCACCATCGGCCTGTCCGGTCGTGCGTGGTCAGCGGGCCAGGATGTCGTCGAAGTTGTAGGACAGCGGGCGCTCAAGCTGGGCGTAGGTGCACGACTCGGGCGTGCGGTCCGGGCGGGCCCGGCGGAACTGCGCGGTGTGCCGGAAGCGGTCGCCCTCCATGTGGTCGTAGGCCACCTCGATGACCAGCTCCGGCCGCAGCGGGATGAACGACAGGTCCTTGCCGGCGTTCCACCGGGACACGTTGCCCGGGCGGCGCTGCGCCTGCTCGCCGCCCGCGTCCGCCATCCAGGCGCCCCACGGGTGCGAGGACAGGTCGGTCAGATAGGGCGCCAGCTCGCCCACCAGCTCGGCCCGCCGCGCCATCGGGAAGGACGCCGCCACGCCCACGTGGTGCAGCCGCCCGGCGTCGTCGTAGAGGCCGAGCAGCAGCGACCCCACCACCGGCCCCGACTTGTGCTCCCGGTAGCCCGCCACCACCACGTCGGCCGTGCGCTCGTGCTTGACCTTGAACATCGTTCGCCGGTCCGGCTCGTACGGCAGGCCGCCGGGCTTGACGATGATCCCGTCCAGCCCGGCCCCCTCGAACATCTCGAACCACTCGGCGGCCCGGCCGTCGTCGGCGGTGATCGGGGTCAGCCGCACGCTGCCGCCGGCCCGCCCGAAGATCTGCTCCAGCCGGGTGCGCCGCCCGGAGAACGGCTGCTCCATGAGGTTGTCGTCGCCGAGGGCGAGCAGGTCGAAGGCGATGAACGACGCCGGCGTCTGCTCGGCCAGCAGCCGCACCCGGGACGCCGCGGGATGGATGCGCTGCTGGAGCGCGTCGAAGTCGAGCCCCTGGCCGCGCAGCAGCACGATCTCGCCGTCCACCACCACCCGCTCGGGCAGCTCGGCCCGCACGGCCTCGACCAGCTCGGGGAAGTAGCGGGTGAACGGCCGCTCGTTGCGGCTGCCCAGGTAGACCTCGTCGCCGTCGCGGAAGACGATGCAGCGGAAGCCGTCCCACTTCGGCTCGTAGAACAGCGTGCCGTCCTGCGCCGGCATCCCCTTGACCGCCTTGGCGAGCATCGGCGCGACCGGCGGCTCGACGGGCAACTTCACGGCAACCCCCTGGTGTATCGGGCGAAGAGGAACCCCTCCTCTTCGAGAACGCCCGCGAGCCGGAGGCCCACGGGATGGTCGGGGCCGTTCAGCAGCCGGGACGCCTCGCCGCCGAGCAGCAGCGGGCTGACCGTGAGGCACAGTTCGTCCACCACTCCGGCGGTGACCAGCGATCCGTTGAGCTTCGCCCCGCCCTCGCACAGCACGTGCGCGAGCCCCCGCTCGCGCAGCAGCCGCACGGCGAGCGCCATGTCGACCCGGTCGTCCCCGGCGACGAGCACGTCGGCGGCCCGCGCGGCCAGCCTGCGCCGCTCGGCGGGCGCGGCCTCGCAGGTGAGGACGATGGTGCGGGCCGCGGGATCGGCGGCGGTGAACAGCGCGCCGTCCAGGTCGAGGTCGAGCGTGCGGGTGACCACGGCGACCGGCGGCACAGCCGTACGACCGGCCCGCAGGTCGCGCCAGGACTCCTTGGCCTTGGCCGGGCCGTACCCCTCCAGCCGCACGGTGGACGCGCCCGCCATGATCACGTCGGCCATGCCGCGCAGCACGTGGAAGATCCTGCGGTCGCCCGCGCCGGACAGGCCCTGGGACAGCCCCTTGAGCCAGGTGCCGCCGTCCACGCTGGCCACCATGTTGATCCGCAGCCAGGGGCCCTCGGGGTAGGCGTAGACCCGCTCCAGGTCCGGTTCGGTCTCGTCACAGGGGTAGATGCTCCGCACGTCCCCACCCTGTCATGCCGGGGCGCCGGGCCGGCGTGGTGGGCCCCTGAACGCCGCGAAGATGAAGCAGAACGCGGCGTTCACCCCCTCGGCCCCGGACGCGCCGGGTTCGCTCAGTGCCGGGAGCGTCGCAGCAGTCGCAGCGACCTGGACGTGACCGGGATCAGCGCGCCCGCCGGGAATCCCTCCTCGGCGGCGGGCTCGTCGAATCCCTCGCCCGCCGTGTCGAAGACCGGCAGCCAGCCCTCGCCGAAATCCCGGCCGGGGGCGGTGAAGGTGAGATCTTCGTGATGGGCGTTGATCAGGATCAGGAACGAGTCGTCCCAGATCCGCTCCCCGCGCGGTCCCAGCTCGGTGATCGCGTCGCCGTTGAGGTAGACGCCCAGCGACTTGGCGTAACCGGTGTGCCAGTCGGCGGCGGACATCTCCTGCCCGGCCGGGGTGAACCACACGATGTCCCGCAGCGCGTCGCCGTTCCTGCCGCCGTGGAAGAAACGCCGCCGCTGGAAGACCGGGTGCGCCCGGCGCAGCCGGGAGAGCATGCGGACGAAGCCCAGCAGCTCCGACTCCGGGCCGTGACCCCCGGCCGGCTGCCGGGAGGAACGCGCCTCCGCCACGTGCGGACCGGCCGGGGACAGGTCCGGCTGCACGGCGAGCAGCGACCAGTCGCACCAGGAGGTCTCGTCGTCCTGGCAGTAGGCGTTGTTGTTGCCGTGCTGGGTGCGCCCGAACTCGTCGCCCGCGGTCAGCATCGGCACGCCCTGGGACAGGAAGAGCGTGGCCAGGAAGTTGCGCCGCTGCCGGTGGCGCAGCCGTACGACGGCCGGGTCCTCGACCGGGCCCTCGGCGCCGCAGTTCCACGAGCGGTTGTCGTCGGTGCCGTCCCGGTTGCCCTCGCCGTTGGCCTCGTTGTGCTTGCGGTTGTAGGACACCAGGTCGGTCAGGGTGAAACCGTCGTGGCAGGTCACGAAGTTGATCGAGGCGACCGGGCGGCGGCCGGAACCCGCGTAGAGGTCCTGCGACCCGGTCAGCCGGGTGGCGAACTCCGGCAGCGCCGACCCGTGGCCGCGCCAGAAGTCGCGCACCGTGTCGCGGTACTTGCCGTTCCACTCGGTCCACAACGGCGGGAAGTTGCCCACCTGGTAACCGCCCGGCCCGACGTCCCACGGCTCGGCGATCAGCTTCACCTGGGAGATCACCGGGTCCTGCTGGATCAGGTCGAAGAAGGCGCTCAGCCGGTCGACGTCGTGCAGTTCGCGGGCGAGCGCCGCGGCCAGGTCGAACCGGAACCCGTCCACGTGCATCTCCAGCACCCAGTAGCGCAGCGAGTCCATGATGAGCTGGAGCGCGTGCGGGGAGCGCACGTTGAGCGAGTTGCCGCACCCGGTGTAGTCGAGGTAGTAGCGCCGGTCGCCGTCGTGCAGCCGGTAGTACGCGGCGTTGTCGATGCCACGGAAGCCCAGCGTCGGGCCCATGTGGTCGCCCTCGGCCGTGTGGTTGTAGACCACGTCGAGGATGACCTCGATGCCCGCCTCGTGCAGCGCCTTGACCATGGACTTGAACTCCGTCACCTGCGCGCCCTGCCGCCCGGCCGCCGCGTAGCCGTTGTGCGGCGCGAGATAGGCGATGGTGTTGTAGCCCCAGTAGTTGGTCAGGCCGCGCGCCACCAGGGCGTGCTCGGGCACGAACTGGTGCACCGGCATCAGCTCCACCGCCGTGACCCCGAGGCCGCGCAGATGCTCGATCACCGCCGGATGCGCGAGCCCCGCGTACGTGCCCCGCTGCTCCTGCGGCACCGCCGGATGGCGCATGGTCAGCCCGCGCACGTGCGCCTCGTAGATCACCGTCTGGTGGTACGGCGTGCGCGGCGGGCGGTCGTCGCCCCAGTCGAAGAACGGGTTCACCACGATGTTCTTCGGCATGTAGGGGGCGCTGTCGTCCTCGTTGAGCGCCGTCGGATCGGTGAAACGGTAGGAGAACAGCGACTCGTGCCAGGTCAGGTCGCCCTCGATCGCCTTGGCGTACGGGTCGAGCAGCAGCTTGGCGGGGTTGCACCGGTGGCCGCGCACCGGGTCGTGCGGACCGTGCACGCGCAGCCCGTAACGCTGGCCCGGCATCACGCCGGGCAGGTAACCGTGCCAGACGAACCCGTCCACCTCGGGCAGCGGCACCCGCTCCTCGTGCCCGCCCGCGTCGAACAGGCACAGCTCGACCTGCTCGGCGACCTCGGAGAACACGGAGAAGTTGGTGCCCACGCCGTCCCAGGTTGCGCCGAGCGGATAGGACTCTCCCGGCCAGACCTCACGCATGTGGCCCCATTCTCCTCCGCTTCCGCAGGTCGGCGCAGCTCATCGCGGCGGGCTTTACCTACCGGGCCCGCCCGCCCGCGTCGCGGGGCGGGCGAGCCGGGCGCGGTTCAGCCGAGCAGTTCCGCGTCGAGCGTGATGGTGGTGCCGGACAGCGCCTTGCTGACCGGGCAGTTGGCCTTCGCGTTCTCGGCGGCGGCCTGGAAGTCCTCGGCCGTGATGCCGGGCACCTGGGCCTTGACCTTGAGCACGATGCCGGTGATGCCCTCACCGGGCTGGAAGGTCACGTCGGCCGTGGTCTCCACCGACTGCGGCGGGGTGCCCGCCTGGGCGAGACCGTGCGAGAGGGCCATCGAGAAGCACGAGGAGTGTGCCGCCGCGATGAGCTCCTCAGGCGAGGTCTTGCCGTTGGCCTCCTGGGAGCGCGAAGCCCAGGAGACGTCGTAGTTGCCCACCCCGGACGAGTCCAGGGAAACGGTACCGTGACCGTCGATCAGCGCGCCCTTCCACTGGGTCGTCGCCGTGCGAGTCGTCGCCATTGTTCTCTCTCCTTTCGTCGGAGACGAGCCTAGGGGGTCGGGGGTGGATCTTGCGGACTCACCCGGGCATGGCGCGGGCGATGATCGCTTCGAGGTCGAGTCCGGGCGGCAGGGTGCCGTAGGAGCGGCCCCAGTCGCCGGACAGCCGCGAGGCGCAGAAGGCGTCGGCGACCGCGGGCGGCGCGAACCGCACCAGCAGCGACCCCTGCAGCACCAGCGCCATGTCCTCGGCGATCCGGCGGGTGCGCAGCTCGATCTCGTGCAGGTCGCCGAGCGACTTGCGCACCCGGTCGGCCGCGTCGTCGAGCCGCCGGTCGGCGCCGGCCGCCAGCGCGACCTCGCCGAAGAACGCCTCCAGCCCCTCGGGCTCGCGGGACAGCGCGCGCAGCACGTCGAGGGCGGCGACGTTGCCCGACCCCTCCCAGATGCCGTTGAGCGGCGACTCGCGGAACAGCCGCGGCATCTGAGACTCCTCCACGTAGCCGTTGCCGCCCAGGCACTCCAGCGCCTCGGCCGCGTGCCCGGGCGCCCGCTTGCACACCCAGAACTTCGCCACCGCCAGGGCCGTGCGGCGCAGCGCGCTCTCCGCCCGGTCGCCGTGCAGCGCCCGGTCGGTGGCGCCGGCCAGCCGGGTCATCAGCGTGGTGGCCGCCTCCGACTCCACGGCGAGGTCGGCCAGCACGTTGCGCATCAGCGGATGCTCGGCCAGCGGCCTGCCGAAGGCGGCCCGGTGCCCGGTGTGGTGCAACGCCTGGACCAGGCCCTGCCGCATCCCGGCCGCCGAGCCGATGACGCAGTCCAGCCGGGTCATGTTCACCATCTCCAGGATGGTGCGCAGCCCCCGGCCCTCCTCGCCGACCAGCCAGGCCACCGCGCCGTCGTACTCCACCTCGGCCGAGGCGTTGGACCGGTTGCCCAGTTTGTCCTTCAGCCGCATCAGGCGCATCGCGTTGCGCGTGCCGTCGGGCAGCACCCTGGGCAGCAGGAAGCAGGACAGGCCCCGGCCGGTCTGCGCGAGCACCAGGAACAGGTCGCACATCGGCGCGGAGTTGAACCACTTGTGGCCGGTCAGGGCGTAGGAGCCGTCGCCGCGCGGCTCGGCCCGGGTGGTGTTCGCCCGGACGTCGGAGCCGCCCTGCTTCTCGGTCATCGCCATCCCGGCGAGCAGCCCGCGCTTGCCCGCGGGCGGGCGCAGCCCGAAGTCGTAGGTGCGCGCGGCGAGCAGCGGCTCCCACTCGGCGGCCAGCGCGGGGGAGTGCCGCAGCGCGGCCACCGACGCGTACGTCATGGAGATCGGGCAGCCGTGGCCCGCCTCCACCTGGGACCAGATGTAGAACTTCGCGGCCCGGGCGACGTGGGCTCCCGGCCGGGCGGCGGTCCACGGCGAGGCGTGCAGCCCGTTCTGGACCGCGACGGTCATCAGCTCGTGCCAGGCCGGGTGGAACTCGACCTCGTCGATCCGCCCGCCGTACCTGTCGTGCGTGCGCAGGACGGGCGGATGGTCGTTGGCGAGCCGTCCCCACTCCTGGGCCCGCTCCGTCCCGGCGAGGACGCCGAGCCGGTGCAGCTCGCCCGCCGCCCAGTCGGCGTCCTCGCGCCGCACGCCGTCGAGGAGCGCGGCGTCGGCGGACACGTCGTGGCCGGTCAGCGGGGGAGCCTGGTTGAAGACGTCATGCGTCACGGATGCCCTCCGGTTGTGCGGGCGGCCTGGTGGTCTCCTCCTTTATCTCACTTTCGCTGTTTTATCCGATTTCCGGTATACCGATCTTCTGGGCGGCTTCCCTGACGAGGTCGCGGGCGTAGTCGTCGTCGCTCTCGGCGAGCACCCGGCGCACCCCGGCCGCCGCCCGCTCGTCGCCCCGCGCGGCCAGCCCGCGCACGGCCTCGGCCACCGCCGTGAGGCTGGTGTCGTCGAGCCGGGCGGCCAGCGCGTCGCGGATCCGCGCGTCGTCGGCCTCCAGCCCGGCCAGCCCGAGCGTCGCCCAGTCCCGCACGTCGGCGTCGGGGTCGGCCGTCATGGCGATCAGCAGGGCCAGGCCCTCCTCGTGGCCCGGCGGCAGGACGGCGGCCAGCGCGCCGGGGTCGGCCGGCGTCGGCGTGCGGCCGGGGCGGCCGAGGATGCCCAGCACCTCGGGCAGCGCCCGCTGGTCGCCGTGCTTGCCGAGCGCGTTGAGCACCGAGTCGAGGACGGGCTCGTCGCCCTCGATCCGGGCCAGCCGGCGCAGCGCCGCGAGGCTCCGCCCGGTCCGCTCGTCGTCCGCCGCGGGCTCGTCCCCGCCCTTCGCCAGCCTGCCCAGCAGGTCGGCCGCGAACTCGCGCTCGCGCGGCTCGTCGCTCAGGCACAGCGCGGTGGCCGTCTCGAACACCTCGTCGTCCTCCCTGGCGGCCAGCGCCTCGACGACGATCCACCAGGTCTCGTGGTCGTCGTCCGCGTCGCGGTGCGTGACCGCGCGCCTGACCAGATCGGGCACCGCGACGTACACGTCGGCCGCCCGCTCCAGGAGCGTCACCACGGCGGTGTGCCCGCGCTGGCTCTCGACCTCGCGCACCGGCTCGCCGTCCCCGTCGTACTCGGTCAGCGTGACGAGCTCGGTGCCGTCGCGGGTCATCGTCCGGGTCACCGCGATCCGGTGGTCCTCGGGGGACTCGTCGTCCCCCTCGAACTGCTCCAGCAGGGCGCTCTCCAGGTGGACGCCCAGCCACTCCTCGGCGATCGCCAGCGCCGTGTCGCCGTCGCCGTCGGGCCGCTCGGGGTCGACGCCGTGGGCCAGGAGCGCCTGGACGACGCCCGGGGCGCCACGCCTGGCGGCCAGCGTCAGCGCGGTGTCGCCGTCGTCGTTGGAGTCGTCGGCGTCGGCGCCCGCGGCCAGCAGCGTCTCGGCCGCCTCCCGGTGGCCCTTGGCGGCGGCCCAGAGCAGCGCGCTCCACCCGCCGGCCTCCTTGCCCAGCGGATCGGCGCCCGCGGCGAGCAGGGCCTCCACGATGGACGTGAGCCCCCGCGCGGCCGCACCGCACAGCGGGAGGCCCTCGTCGTCGTCGGCGTCGCCGCTGAACCGGTTGGCGTCCGCGCCGCGGGCGAGCAGCAGGTCCACGATCTCCGCCCGCCCGTCCACCGCCGCCCGGTAGAGCGCGGTCGGCTCGCCCTCGCCGGCCGGATCGGCCGTCCCGCCCTCCAGCAGCTCGCGCACCTGATCCACGTCGTTCCGGGTCACCGCGTCCAGCAGTCCTCGATCCATGAGCCGAGCATAGGGCCGCCGGGACGCGGTGGGCGCGGCCCCGGGGGAGGGAGTACTCCTTCCGGTTTCCTCCTCACGGAGGACGGCGTTCCGGGGGCGGCGGGCTAGATTGGGAAGGGTGACTGAGCCGGGTGGAATACGGGCCTCCGACGCTGAGCGGGAAGCCGTCGTCGAGCGTTTGAAGATCGCCTCGGTCGAGGGGCGGCTGACCCTGGGCGAGCTGACCGAGCGCACCGAGGCGGCCTACACCGCCGTCACCCGGGCCGAGCTCGACGTGATCACCTCCGACATCCCGCGCTCCGGCGAGGCGCCCGCCCCGGTCCCCGGGCCGCGGCCGCAGGGCGCCGGGCGGCGCTGGTTCGTCGGGGTGCTCGGCGACTCCAAGCGGCGCGGCAAGTGGCGGGTCGACCGGCAGCTCGGCGCGGTGGCCGTGATGGGCGACGTGGTGCTCGACCTGCGCGAGGCCGAGGTGCGCACCGGCGAGGTGGACATCGTGGCGACCGCCGTGATGGGCGACGTGAAGATCATCGTGCCCGACGGGGTGGAGGTCGACCTCCAGGGCATGGCGATCATGGGCGGCAAGCGGGTCGAGGTGGACCCGGCGCCCCTGGGGATGAACGTGCCGGTGATCCGGGTGCACGCCTACGCGGTGATGGGCGACGTCAAGGTGATCGGCCACTCCCGCGCCGAGCCGCTCAAGCGCGCCTGGGCGGCCTGGCGGCAGCAGTGGCACGAGGTCCGCCGCGACCTCGGCATGCCGCTCCCCCCGCAGCCCTACCCCGTCCAGCCCCCCGGCCCCTACGGCCACGCCCAGCCGCACCCCCAGGCGCCGTACGGCGGGCCCGCGCAGCCGCAGGGCCTCCACGGGCAGGATCCGCACGGCCGGGGCCACTGGCACGGCCACGGCTACCAGCGCCCGGCGGGGCCGTACGACGACGACCGGGGGCGCTGAGCGCTCAGGCGGTCGCGAAGGTCTTCTCGGCGCGGACGGCCTGGGCGTGCCGGTCCAGGATGAGCGTGGCGATCTCGGGAGCGGGGCCGAGCACGTCGGCGACCGCGGCCGCACCGGCGGTGAGAGCGGCCTCGCGCACCTTGTCCGCGAAGAAACCGGGCGCGAGCAGATAGGGCGCGACGACGACCCGGCGCGCGCCCGCCCTGGTCAGCCGCATGACCGCCTGCTCCGGGGCGGGGGAGGCGGCAGAGGCGTAGGCGGCGGTGACCGACCACCAGGGGCGGGTCCGCGCCCAGTCGCGGGCCAGCCGGGCGATCACCGCGTTGGCGCGCGGGTCGCTGGAGCCCGCGGACACCAGGACCACGGCCGTACCGGGGTCGCCGATCTCCACCCCGGCCTCGGCCAGCCGGCGTTCGAGCGCGGCGACGAGCAGCGGGTCCGGCCCGAGCGTCGCGCCGCGGTGCACCCGCAACAGCGGGCGCCGCGCCGTCACCTCGGCCAGCACGCCGGGGATGTCCACCCGGCTGTGGTACGCCTCGGTGAGCAGCAGCGGCAGCACGACCGCCTCGGACACGCCGTGCAGGGCCTGCGGCAGGGAGGGCGCGGCGTGGTCGAGATACGCCGTGCGCACGTCGAGACCGGTACGGCGGAGCCGTACCGCGTCGAGCAGGGATTCCACCGTCGCCGCGGCGCGCGGGTCGCGTGACCCGTGCGCCACCGCGATCAGCGGGACGTCGTCGGGGTTCATGAGGACTCTAGACGTGGATTCCGCACTCCGTCTTGCCCATGCCGGCCCACCGCCCGCTGCGCGGGTCCTCGCCTTCGAGCACCTGGCGGGTGCACGGGGCACAGCCGATCGACGGGTAGTTGTCGTAGTGCAGGGGGTTGATCAGGACGCCGTTGTCGGCGATGTAGTTGTCGACGTCCTCCTGCGTCCACCTGGCGATCGGGTTGACCTTGACCATCTGCCGCTTGGCGTCCCACTCGACGACCTTGATCCCGGACCGGGTGGACGCCTCGTCCCTGCGGATGCCGGAGATCCAGGCGAGGTACGGCTCCAGCGCCCGGTTCAGCGGCTCCACCTTGCGCAGGAAGCAGCACAGGTCGGGGTTGCGCCCGAAGAGCCGCGGACCGAGGTCGCGGTCCTGCTCGGCCACCGTCCTGGACGGCTCGATGTTGATCAGATTGACGTCGTACACCTGCTGGACGGCGTCACGGGTGCCGATCGTCTCGGCGAAGTGGTAACCGGTGTCGATGAACAGCACGTCCACCCCCGGCTTGACCCGGCTGACCAGGTCGATCAGCAGCGCGTCGCTCATCGACGAGGTCAGGCAGAGCCGGTCGCCGAAGGTCGCGGCAGCCCAGCGGATGATCTCCCGCGCGGAGGCGTCCTCCAGGAACTCGGCCGCGGACTCCACGATGTCCTGAAGGTCGAGGGCTCCGCGTTGTTCTCTCAACCCGATTTCTATGTCCACCAGTGTCATGATCGTACTCCGATACCCAGGAATTTGAGCTTGAAGGCGCGGGCGCAGGAGCGGCAGTACCAGCCGCCGTCGCCCTCGTGCGGTTCGAGATCCTCTTCACCGCAGTAGGGGCAGTGGAAGGGAACCGCTCGTTCGCTCATAGCGGCCTCACTTCAGATCTGCTTCGTCGGCGCGCTGGACCCACTCGGCGAAGGTCTCGCCCTCCTTCTTCTGGGCCGAGAAGTTCGTGACGACCCGCTCGACGTAGTCGGGCAGCTCGGCGGCGGTGGCCTTGAGGCCGCGGACCTTGCGGCCGAACCCCGGGTTGACCCCCACGGAGCCGCCCAGGTGGATCTGGAAGCCCTCGACCTGGTTGCCCTCGCCGTCGATCACCAGCTGGCCCTTGAGGCCGATGTCGGCGACCTGGATCCGGGCGCAGGAGTTGGGGCAGCCGTTGACGTTGATGGTCAGCGGGTCGGCGAAGTCGGGCAGCCGGCGCTCCAGCTCGTCGATCAGGTCGCTCGCGGTGGCCTTGGTCTCGACGATGGCCAGCTTGCAGTACTCGATGCCGGTGCAGGCCATCGTCTGGCGGCGGAACGTGGAGGGGTTGACCTGCAGGTCGTTGGCCTCCAGCTCGGCCACGATCGAGTCCACCCGGTCGGGCGCGACGTCGAGGACGACCATCTTCTGCTCGACCGTCGTGCGCACCCGGCCCGACCCGTGCCGCTCGGCGATGTCCGCGATGAGGTGCAACTGGTCGCCGCTCAGCCGGCCGACCTTGGGGGCGAAGCCGACGTAGAAGTTGCCGTCCTTCTGCGGGAAGACGCCCACGTGGTCGCGCCGGCCGCCGCGCGGCAGCTCGGGGGCCGGGCCGTCGGCGAGCTGGTAACCCAGGTAGTCCTTCTCCAGGACCTCCCGGAACTTCTCCGCGCCCCAGTCGTTGACCAGGAACTTGATCCGGGCGCGGTGCCGCAGCCTGCGGTAGCCGTAGTCGCGGAAGATCCCGCAGATCCCGGCCCACACCTCGTGCACCTGCTCCGGCCGGACGAACGCGCCCAGCCGCTTGGCCAGCATCGGGTTGGTGGACAGGCCGCCGCCCACCCACACGTCGAAGCCCTTGCTGCCGTCGGCCTTCTCGACGCCCACGAACGCCACGTCGTTGATCTCGTGCACCGTGCAGTGCGCCGGGCAGCCGCTCACCGCCGACTTGAACTTGCGCGGCAGGTTGGAGAACTCCTTGTCGCCGATATAGCGGTCGAGGACGTCCTGGATCTGCGGGGTGCCGTCGAGCACCTCGTCGGCGTCGATCCCGGCGAGCGGGCAGCCGAGGACCACGCGCGGGGTGTCGCCGCACGCCTCGGTGGTGGACAGGCCCACCGCCTCCAGCCGCTCCCAGATGTCCGGGACCGCCTCGACCTCGATCCAGTGCAACTGGATGTTCTGCCGGTCGGTGACGTCGGCGGTGCCCCGGCCGTACTCGTTGGAGATGTCGGCGATCACCCGCAGCTGCTCCAGGCTGAGCTGGCCGCCGTCGATGCGGACCCGCAGCATGAAGTAGCGGTCGTCGAGCTCCTCCGGCTCCAGGATCGCGGTCTTGCCGCCGTCGATGCCCGGCTTGCGCTGGGTGTAGAGCCCGAACCAGCGGAACCTGCCGCGCAGGTCGGCCGGGTCGATCGAGTCGAAGCCCCGCTTGGAGTAGATGTCGATGATCCGCTGACGGACGTTGAGCCCGTCGTCGTTCTTCTTGTTCTCCTCGTTCTTGTTGAGCGGCTCTCGGTAGCCCAGGGCCCACTGGCCCTCACCACGAGGGCGCTTGTGGTGGCGGTTCGCCGGCCTGGCCGGAACAGTCATGGCGCGCGTCCTTTGCGTCAACGTAGGCGGCTGGCGGCGCGCGGCTCAGGCGGCTCCCGGACACCCGCTCGTCGTCGAGCGCGGTCGGAGCACAGCGAAAAACGCCTGAGATGGCCACGCGCCCGATCTGGAAAGAACAGGGCGATGGTCAGCAGGCGTCAAGACAGATGGCGCTACGGACACGCAGGAGGTCGACGTGGCGTCGCACGACGAGAAGCGGATCCGCTGGCATGTCCAGAACGATACCCCGATAGACACGGATGTCCAATGTGGGGGTCCACACTTTGGACATCAACCTGCCCTCATGCGGCATTCCGGTTGCACTCGGGTGCCGTCTGTGTGTATGACCGCACCCGTACGTGGCACGCGCCCGGCTCAGCCCTGGAGGCGCCACGTCACGGGAGGCTCGGCCGGCGCGGGACGCTGGTGCTGGCAGTCGCACCAGGAGCCGCCGCGGCACTCCTCGTGATCGCCTTCTTTGCACTTCGCGCAGATCACCTTTCCATTATCTCCCCGGGCGGGAACGCCCGCCATGCCCCTGACCAGGCAGGTCGTATTCCCGGAGGGGTCGCGGGACGCCTGTGCGGGGAATGCTCAGGGGATGCGAGCCAACCGAACCGGCCCGTCGCCGTGACCGGGGTTTCCCGGTTCCCGCGGGGGGTAGCCCACGCGAAATCCGATCGTTGCGGGAGCGGCCCCACGCGGGACCCCTCCTGCGCCTACCGTTGGATCCCATGACGTCGACCGATGCTCCGTCGAGGCGGCAGCGCCCCAAACGGCGTGCCGTCCGGCTGAGCGCTGCGCGGGCGGGCGCCCGGGTGCTGAACCGGACGCGGTCCGCGCTGACCTGGACCAGGGCCACGGACGGCTGGGCCCTGGTCCGGGGGACCACCCTGGCCGGCGTCACCTACCGGGTCACCGGGCTGGCCGGCGAGGCGGCCTTCTTCGCCCTGCTCTCGCTGCCGCCGTTCGTGCTCGGCCTGGTGGGCATCCTGGCCCACCTGAGCACCGCGCTCGGGCCCGGCACGATCATGGAGATCCGCCAGTGGGTGGAGCGCCAGGCCCACCTGCTCTTCACCGACAACGCGGTGGACCGGGTGGTCACGCCGCTCATCGACGACGTGCTGAACGGCGGCGGCAAGATCCCGCTGATCTCGCTGGGCTTCCTGCTGTCGCTCTGGTCGGGGTCGCGGGCGCTCTACGTCTACGTGGACCTGATCTCGGTGGCCTACGGCCTGGGCGAGGAGCGCGGCATCATCCGCACCCGCGTCATGTCCTTCGGCCTGTACATCGTGGCGCTGCTCATCGCGCTCATCGTGATGCCGGTGCTGGTGGTCGGCCCGACGCTGCTGTCCGGCGTGCTGCCCCCGGCGTACGCGATGCTGGCCGACGTCCTCTACTGGCCGGTGCTGGTCGCCGGCTCCGTGCTGTTCCTGAGCCTGCTCTACCACGTGAGCGTGCCGGTGCGGACCCGCTGGTGGCGGGAGCTGCCCGGGGCGCTCCTCGCGCTGGTCATCTGGATCGGCTGCGCCGCCGTGCTGCGCGCGGTGCTCGCGGCCTGGTTCACCCCGCTGTCCGTCTACGGCTCGCTGGCCGCGCCCATCGCCGTCCTGCTCTGGCTCTACATCACCGCACTGGCCGTCCTCATCGGCGCCACGCTGAACGCTGAGGTGGACCGGCTGTGGCCGGTGGACGGCGCGCGGAGACGCTCCACACAGGCCCAGTCCGCTATCGTCTAGAAGGTCGCGACTGGCGCATCGAGGTGGGGCAACCACCGGGGAGCAGAGAGGCGGAGGCCGAGCGCCTGGGTCTTCGCGAGACGTTCAACTCAAGGAGCAGCGATGAGTCTCGCCCACGTGGATCCGGAGATCGCCGATCTCATCAAGGCGGAGGAGCGCCGCCAGGCCGACACCGTGAAGCTGATCCCGTCGGAGAACTACGTCTCCAAGGCCGTCCTGGAAGCGACCGGCACGGTCCTGACGAACAAGTACTCCGAAGGCTATGCGGGCAAGCGCTACTACGAGGGCCAGCAGGTCATCGACCAGATCGAGACGCTGGCCATCGAGCGGGCCAAGTCACTGTTCGGCGTGAACCACGCCAACGTGCAGCCCTACTCGGGCTCGCCCGCCAACCTCGCCGTCTACCTCGCCTTCGCCTCCCCCGGCGACACCGTGATGGGCATGGGCCTGCCCTTCGGCGGCCACCTCACGCACGGCTGGTCGGTCTCGGCCACCGGCAAGTGGTTCAACCCGGTCCGGTACGGCGTGCGCAGGGACACCGGCCGGATCGACATGGACGAGGTCCGCGAACTCGCGCTGGAGCACCGGCCCAAGCTGATCTTCTGCGGCGGCACCGCCATCCCGCGCCGGATCGACTTCGCCGCGTTCGCCTCCATCGCCCAGGAGGTCGGCGCGGTCCTCGCCGCCGACATCGCGCACATCGCCGGCCTGGTCGCGGGCGGCGCCCACCCCTCGCCGGTCGGGCACGCCGACGTCATCTCCACCACCACGCACAAGACGCTGCGCGGCCCGCGCGGCGCCATGCTGATGGCCACCTCCGACGAGCACGCGACCGCGCTCAACAAGGCCGTCTTCCCCGGCCTGCAGGGCGGCCCGCACAACCACACGACCGCCGCCATCGCGGTGGCGCTGAAGGAGGCGGCCGCCCCCGAGTTCGCCGCCTACGCGAACCAGGTGGTCGCCAACGCCAAGGCCCTCGCCGACGAGCTGCTCGCCCGCGGCTTCGACCTGGTCTCCGGCGGCACCGACAACCACCTGATCCTCATCGACCTGACCTCCAAGGGCGTGGCAGGCAAGCCCGCCGCGAAGGCCCTGGACCGGGCCGGCCTGGAGACCAACTACAACACGGTCCCGTTCGACCCGCGCAAGCCGTTCGACCCCTCCGGCATCCGCATCGGCACCCCTTCGGTGACCTCGCGGGGCATGGGCGAGGCCGAGATGCGGCAGATCGCCGCGTGGATGGACGAAGTGGTCACGGCCGTCGCCAAGGACGACGCCGAGGAGATCGTCACCCGGGTCCACCGGGAGGTCAGCGCCCTCACCGCGGCCTTCCCGGCCCCCGGCCTGAGCTGACCCGCACCGCCCGCGCCCGCCGTACGGAGCGATCCGTACGGCGGGCGCCGCCGTTCTCCGGTGGCCGCCACCGGGCCGCGCATCCCGGGTGAGGCATGCGGTGCGGGTGGCGGGCGACACGGGGGTAAATCAGGTGAAGCGGGGGAGGGGCGGCTGCTAGAGTCGCGTTCGAGCGGCCCCGTTCCGAGGTGGCCCCGGCGTCTGAGGAGGTGAGGACTATGCGGGTCTTTCTGACATGCCCCAGGTCCCTTTCCTCTCGGATGCCCGTGTCTCGTTAGGCACCTTCGCGGCATCCGCAATCCAAGGATGCTCACATGTCTTCACTGGCGAACGCCGGTTTCTCCGATCTTTCCTCGCTGGGCTGGGACGACTCCTTCGCGGACGCCCTCCCCGGCGGCACCCTGCCCGCCCGGGTGGCGAGGGTGGACCGCGGCGCGGCCGAGGTCCTCGCCGCCGACGGGCCGCACCACGTGCAGTACGGCGCGCGGGTGCGCAGGGCCGCCGCGGCCGACCCGGTGGCGCTGCCCTGCGTGGGCGACTGGGTCGCGCTGCGCACGCTCGCCGAAGGGCGCCTGGAGCTCGACGCGGTGCTGCCCCGCCGTACCGCGTTCGTCCGCGGCGGGGTCAGCCGCGACTCGCGGGGCGGCCTGTCCGGAGACGGCCAGGGGCAGGTCCTCGCGGCCAACGTGGACGTCGTCTTCGTCGCCGAGCCGGCGATGCACGCCACCGACTTCGCCGACCTCGGCAGGATCGAGCGGCTGGTCGCCCTGGCCTGGGAGAGCGGCGGCCGGCCCGTCGTGCTGGTCACCAAGACCGACCTGCTGGACCAGGGGCTGCCCGACCTGCTGGCCGACCTGTTGGCCGACATCGCCGCGGCCGTGCCGGGGGTGGACGTGCACGCCGTCTCCTCGCACGCCGGCGAGGGCGTCGAGCAGATCAGGGCCTACCTGGACGGCGCGCGGACGGCGGTCGTGCTGGGCGCGTCGGGCGCCGGCAAGTCCACCATGGTCAACGCGGTCGCGGGGGCCAGGGTGATGGTGACCCAGCAGGTCAGGGCGGGGGACGGGCGGGGCAGGCACACCACCGTGCACCGCGAGCTCATCCCGCTGCCCAGCGGCGGCCTGATCATCGACACGCCCGGCATCCGCCGGGTCGGCCTCTACTCGATCAGCGACGGCGTGGACCGGGTCTTCGCCGACATCGAGGAACTCGCGGAGCGGTGCAGGTTCGACGACTGCGCCCACCACGGCGAGCCCGGCTGTGCCGTGCTCGCGGCCGTGGACGAGGGCGGACTGCCCGAGCGGCGGCTGGAGAGCTGGTACAAGCTCCAGCGCGAGGCCGCCTGGATGGCCGGTCGGACGGATGCCAGGCTGCGCAACGAGCAGACCCGTAAGTGGAAGATCATCCACAAGGAGATGCGCCGCAGCGGCCGCAACCGGCCGTGACGCCACGCCCGCGGTCTCCCGCCTCCCGGAAACGGGCGGCGGGAGACTGAGGTGACGGTGGCGGGGTAGGGCCCGGAGTGCTATGGACGCTGAGCGGTTGAGGCTGCCCTTCGCCGACCGGACGGAGGCGGGCGTGCTGCTCGGCGTGCGGTTGCGCGCCCTGGGCCTGACCCGGCCGGTGGTGCTGGCCCTGCCGCGCGGCGGGGTCCAGGTGGCCGCGCCGGTCGCGGACCTGCTGGACGGCGCGCTGGACGTGCTGGTCACCAGGAAGATCGGGTATCCGCCGCAGCCGGAGCTGGGCGTGGGCGCGGTGGCCGAGGGCGGGGAACCGGTGTTCGACCTCGGGCTCATCGAGCGGCTGGGCATGACCGGCGGGGAACTCGCCGAGGTGGTCGAGGCAGAGCGGGCCGAGCTGGACCGCAGGGTCGCGGTCTACCGGCGGGGCCGGCCGCTACCGGAGCTGCGGGGCGCCGAGGTGGTCGTGGTGGACGACGGCCTGGCCACGGGCGGCACCGCGCGGGCCGCGCTGCGGGCCGTGCGCCGCAGGGGGCCGGGGCGTCTGGTGCTCGCCGTCCCGGTCGGCGCGGCCGAGACGGTGGCGGCGTTGCGCGAGGAGGCCGACGACGTCGTCGTCCTGGCCGAACCTGTGGGTTTCAGAGCGGTCGGTCAGTGGTATCTCCACTTCGGACAGCTCTCCGACGACGACGTTCTCGACGTTCTTTCCAAGCCCCGCTGAGGTCGCGCGGGGCCGGGTGGTGTCGCGTTGCGTGACGAACATACGGCAACGCGTGATCTCGCTGGTCAACGAGATCACGCGCCCGGAAAAAAGAAAATGCCGGGAGGAGGGGGAGATCAGGCGACGGCGCTGATGCCGGCACTGGCGGCGCGGCGCATGCGACGACGGCGCTCGGACGCGCGCTCGTCCTCATTGAGTCCGCCCCAGGTGCCGTACTTCTCCGGCCTGGACAGCGCGTAGTCAAGGCATTCCGCGCGAACAGGGCACTGGGCGCAGATGGCCTTGGCCTTCCGCTCGCGGATGTCTCGCTCCGGCTGACGCTCGCCGTCGGGCCCGAAGAAGAGTACGAGGTCCTCACCCCGGCACGCGGCGTCATCCTGCCAGCCCCAGCTGGGCCGCGGGCGGGCGATCTGCCGACGTACCTGAGACATGAGACAACCACCTTTGGTGAGAGGTATTTCGTGTTTATGCCGCATTGGACGCTTGTGACGTCCCTGATTCCAACGTTTGGAGCGGCCGTGGTGTTCCCAATGTCAAGTCAGTGCGTGCGAGGCATAGCGCACAGGCGTTAACCTGTCCAGCGATACCAGCCGGTAGGTCTTGATCGATTCGGCACATGCCATGCCGCACGGCGCAGAGAACACCGCCGGTTCGACCACGACCCGGAACCGGACGCCGCCGCAGCGCATGATCGCTTCGGTGACGTCGCCGTCCGACCTTGAGGATTCCACGGCCACTCCGCCGACCGAGAGCTCGCCCGTGTGTTCCCGGACGAAATGCTCGGCGGCCTGCAGTGGCTCAGGGATGCCCGCGCGCCCCCGGAAACGGTCGAGAACCACCTCGCCGTGCCGGTACGCGTCAGCCGCCGCGAGCGCGGCGGCCCCAGACATGCTGCCGTAGTAAAGCCCGTGTGGCAAGCACACCAGGTTGGCGGCGTATCGATCGCCGCCAACGTGTGACGTTTCCCACACCTTTCCCGGCAGCTCGCGGCTGAGAAGTCGGGCCAGGGGTAGTCCAATGCGGGCACAGCACGCGTTGCGCTTGGCGTGCGTGCAGACCAGAAATACCGGCTCGCTCACCAGTATGCAGGACTCCGGGACCACTCCGTGCACGAGCGCGTCCAGGTCAAGATCGTCTGGATCAGCGAAAACGCCCTCGGCCAGCCATGGGGCGTCGCCGGCCGCGTAGGCCACTAGCACATGGGTCCCCTGGTCCTCGGCGCGGGGGCGCCTGCCGGTGCGGCGGATGAGCTGCGGGCGCACGCCCAGCCCGGTCGCCCGTTCGACGAGCGCGTGCACCTTCTCGGGAAGCAGGCTGTCGGGCAGGTGCGACGCCCAGGGGCCGTTGTGCTCGATCAGGAGCCAGGTGCGAGCCTTGGAGGACGCGCTCGCCAGGATCGGCGCCTCGCCCGTGTGCAACTGGGGCGGATGGGCGCAACCGTTCGGTGGCGTCTCGGAAGCGTCTTGGCTCACGCGCACCTCTCATTCAACTTAGGCAATCCTAACCTAACTGTATGTCGGACGCCCGGCAAGCGGGAGGTCCGGGTCCACAAGCGGGCTCACGCCGTGTTCAGCGCGGCCTCCGCGGCGGGGAGGGCGGCCTCCCGGTCCCGCGGGACCAGGCCGATCCTGGTGCGCCGGTCGAGCAGGTCACCGGCGTCCAGGGCGCCCTCGTGGCGTACGGCCCACACCAGGTCGGCCGCGGTCACCCCGGGCCCCACCCGCTCGGCGAGCGCCGGATCCGCCTGGACGAGCGCGCGCACGGCCGGGGCCTCCGCCCCGTAACGCTCCACGAGCCTCCAGGGGGCGCGTACGGGCTCGGTGGCGGCGCCGACGAGTGGCAGGCGCCGGGTACGGCACGCGCCCGCCTGGAGCCCTCTCAGGGCCACGAGCCGGTCCACCGCGTCCTCGGCCATCCGCCGGTACGTCGTCAGCTTCCCGCCGACCACGGTCACCACGCCCTCGGGGGAGACGAGTACCGCGTGCCGCCGCGACAGGTCGGCGGTCCGCCCGGTCCCGGCCCCGGCGAGGAGCGGCCGCAGCCCGGCGTACGCGCCCGCGACGTCGGCCCGGCCCAGCGGCGTGGAAAGGACCGAGTTGAGCGCCCCGAGCAGGAACGTCACGTCCCGCTCCGGCACGTCCACCCCGTCCAGCACGTCGGGCACCGGGCCGTCCACCGGCTCGTCGGTGAGGCCGACGTGCACCCGGCCGTCCCGCTGGGGGAGCACCAGGGCGAAACGGGCGCGTTCCCCGGGGAGGGGCAGGTGCATGCCGGCGGGCGGGCCGTGCAGCGCGCCGGGACGCAGCACGAGATGGGTGCCGCGCGAGGGCCGCAGCGCGACCGAGGGGACCAGGCCGCCGGCCCACACCCCGGCCGCGTTCAGCGTCGCGCGGGCGCGCAGCCGGAACGTCTCGCCGGTCAGCTCGTCCCGCGCCAGCGCGCCGTCCGGGTACAGCTCCAGCGCGCGGCAGCGGGTGAGCACCCGGGCGCCGTGCCCGGCGGCGGTCCGCGCGATCGCCACCACCAGCCGGGCGTCGTCGGCCAGCCGGCCGTCCCAGGACAGCAGCGCGCCGCGCAGCCCGCCGGGCTCCACCGCGGGCAGGTGCTCGATCGCCTGCTCGGCCGTGAGCCGGACCGGGCCGGGCAGCAGGTGCCTGGGGGTGCGCGCGGCGGCCCTGAGCGCGTCGCCGAGCCGGTAGCCCGCCATCGCCAGCGCCTCCTGGCCGAGCGAGACGCCCCGGGTGAGCGGCAGCAGGTAGGGGTGCGCCCTGACCAGGTGCGGAGCGGTCCTGGTGAGCAGGATGCCGCGTTCCACGGCGCTCTCCGCGGCGAGCCCGAGCCGGCCGCTCGCGAGGTAGCGCAGCCCGCCGTGGATCAGCTTCGAGCTCCACCGCGAGGTGCCCGCGGCCAGGTCGCAGGCGTCGACGGCGGCGACCGACAGGCCGCGCGCCGCGGCGTCCAGCGCGGCGCCGGCGCCGGTCGCCCCGAGCCCCACCACCAGCACGTCCAGCACGGTCTCCCGCGCCTGCGCCAGCTCCCGGGCCCTGCGCGCCGCGTTGAGCGAGGTGTCGCCGGTCGCGCGCCGGCCGCGCCGCGCCGGCCTCACGGCCGCAGGTATCTGTCGAGCACGGCGGCCAGCTCCGCGTCCAGGTCCTCGATCGCGACCCCTCCGCCGCCCGGCGGGTCGGTCATGGTGGGGGCGGACAGCAGGAAGGACTGGGCGGTGAGGAGGACCGTGCGGGCCATGGCGGCGAGGGGCGGACCGCCGCGCACGACGCCCCGGGCGCGGCCCTCGGCGAGGTGGTGCTCGATCAGCGCCAGCATCGCGTCGTGGCTCCCGCCCCGCCGCTGCAACAGGTACGGCAGCAGCAGCTCGGGATCCACCTCGACGATCTTGCGCCAGAGCGGATGGGCCCGCAGCGCCCGCACCCCGGACACCACCGCGTCCACCGGGTCGTCGGCCCTGACCCGCCCGGCCACCTCGACCCACTCGCGGGTCATCAGGGCGGCGACCAGCCCGCGCACGTCGGGCCAGTGCCGGTAGATCGTCATCCGGGACAGCCCCGCGCGCCGCGCCACGTCGGTCAGCGTGGTGCGGCGGACCCCGACGGCCAGCACGCACTCGCGTGTCGCGTCGAGCAGGATGTCGCCGACGCTGTCTGTGTTGTGACGATTGGACGTCATATGTAACAGTGTAGACGTGCACTCGCCCTCCACATCCGCGGGCCCCATGCTCTGGTGCGGCTGGGGCGACCCCGCCAAGGCCGCCGATCTGCCCGGCCCGGTCCGCGACCTGCTCGCCGAGACCCTCGGCGTACGCGCCCCCGGGCGGCCCCCCGCGGCCCTCGGCGACGTGCGGCTCCCGCCGGTCGCCCTGCCCGCCGGACTGCTGGCCGGGCTCGGCGCGCTGGCCGGGGCGGGCGGGCTGCGCACCGACGACGAGGCCCGGATCGGGCACACCCGCGGCAGGTCCACCCCCGACCTGCTGCGGATGCGCGCGGGCGACGCCGCCGACGCCCCCGACGCGGTCCTGCTCCCCGGGTCGCACGACGAGGTCGAGGAGGCGCTGCGCTACTGCTCGGCGCACCGGATCGCGGTGGTGCCCTTCGGCGGCGGCACCTCCGTCGTGGGCGGGCTGACCGCGCGGCGCGACGGCTTCGCCGGGGTCCTCGCCCTCGACCTCGCCCGGCTGGACCGGCTCGTCTCCGTGGACGCCGAGTCGAAGGTGGCCGAACTGGAGGCCGGTCTGCGCGCCCCGCGCGCCGAGGAGCTCCTCGCCGGCCACGGCCTCACCCTCGGCCACTTCCCGCAGTCCTACGAGTACGCCACCCTCGGCGGGTTCGCCGCCACCCGGTCCAGCGGCCAGGCGTCGGCGGGCTACGGCCGGTTCGACGACATGGTGGCCGGGCTGACCCTCGCCACCCCGCGCGGCACGCTGCGGCTCGGCCGCGCGCCGAAGTCCGCGGCCGGCCCCGACCTGCGCCAGCTCGTCCTCGGCTCGGAGGGCGCCTTCGGCGTGATCACCTCACTGCGCCTGCGGGTACGCGAGGCCCCGGCCGAGACGGTCTACGAAGGCTGGCGGTTCGCCACCTTCGCCGAGGGCGCCGCGGCCCTGCGGAGGCTCGCCCAGCTCGGCGCCGCGCCCGCGGTGATCCGGCTGTCGGACGAGACGGAGACCCTGGTCGGCGGCGCCCTGCCGGGCGGCCCGGCGGCGGACGGCGGATGCCTCGCCGTCGCCGGTCACGAGGTCGGCGACGCCGCCGCGAGCCGGGAGCGCGCCGCGTCCGTGCTCGCCGGGCTCGGCGGCGTGCCGCTCGGCGCGGAGCCGGGCGAGGCGTGGGCGCGCGGCCGGTTCACCGCGCCGTACCTGCGCGACGCGCTGCTCACGGCCGGCGCGACCGTGGAGACGCTGGAGACCGCGGCCTTCTGGTCGAACCTGCCCCGCCTCTACGACGCCGTACGGTCCGCGCTGCACGGCGCCCTCGGCCAGGCGCTGGTGCTGTGCCACATCTCGCACGTCTACGAGACCGGCGCCTCGCTCTACTTCACCGTGGTCACCGCCCAGACGGCCGACCCGCTGGACCAGTGGGCCGGGGCCAAGCGCGCGGCGAGCGAGGCCATCGTGGCCGCCGGCGGCACCATCTCCCACCACCACGGGGTGGGCCGCGACCACCTTGCCGGATACGCGGCCGAGATCGGCGACCTCGGCGTGGACATCCTCCGCGGGGTCAAGGAACGGCTCGATCCCGCCGGGATTCTCAACCCGGGAGTGCTGATTCCCTGAATTCCACGGGGAATCCGGCCCCCGATTCGGTCAAGATAAGATCCATGGCGGAAGTCGCGGCGGAACGCGCTAAAGAGCTCTCCTCACGTGTGTCGGAGGAGGGCGCCGGATGGTCGTGCGGCGAGGTCGGCTCCTTCCGTGAGCTGCAGCCGAGCAACGAGAGCTTCTCCTGGCTGCACCCGCGCACCCTGTGGCGCTCGCGCAACGAGATCCTCGCGGGGCTGTTCGGCGACCCCTCGGGCGAGGTGCGCAAACGCTGGATGGCGCAGCAGCGGGCGCGCGGCGCCGACCCCGACTGCCGGATCGCCCCCGGCCTCGGGCGCGCGTTCTCCTTCCTGGTCCTCGGCGACCCCGGTGAGGGCGACGCCTCGCAGTACGCGGTGGTGCCCGGCATGCTCAAGGTGGGCGAGGGCACCCGTTTCGCCGTCGTCGCCAGCGACGTCGTCTACCCGACCGGCTCCGGCAACGAGTACGAGAACAAGTTCTTCCGCCCCTACAAGGACTACCCGGCGCCGATCTACGCGCTGCCCGGCAACCACGACTGGTACGACGGGCTCGGCGGCTTCATGCGGGTGTTCTGCGAAGCCCCGGCGCTGGCGGAGACCGCGGACCCGCCCCGCCTCGGCCCGAAGGGGATCAGGGGCCTGCTCTGGCGCAAACCGGAGAAGATCGACGAGTCGCTGCTCGCGAGCGCGCGCAAATGGCGCGACCAGCCCGGCCAGCGGGCGGTCCAGCCCGCGCCCTACTGGATGATCGAGGCCGAGGGCCTGGTCATCGTGGGCATCGACACCGGCATCACCGGAGGCGTCGACAGCGACCAGGCCGCCTGGCTTCGCCGTGTCTCCGCCGACCCCCGCCCCAAGGTGCTCATCACCGGCAAGCCGATCTACGTCCGCAACGAGTACAAGCCCTGCCCCATCGAAGGCGGCGGCACCGTGGACGACATCGTGCGCGACCCGGCGAACAACTACGTCGCGGTCATCGGCGGCGATGTGCACAACTACCAGCGCTACCCGGTCGAGGTGGGCGGGCGGCTGATCCAGTACGTCGTCTCCGGCGGCGCCGGGGCCTTCATGCACGCCACCCACACCATCCGCAGGGTCGACGTGGGCGGCGTCGAGGAGGACGACTTCCGCTGCTACCCGCTGCGCGGCGACTCCCTGTCCTTCTACAGCCTCCTCTACAGCCGCAGGCTGCGCCAGAAGTGGCTCTACCTGCGGCCGGAGGAGGCGGCCTGCATCATGCGCGAGCGGATCGGCAACGACCCGGTGCGCCCGGTCGCCGGGCCGGTCACGATCACCCGCAGGATGCGCTGGGCCGCCCGGCTGCTCGGAGCCTGGCCGATGCCCATGCGGCTGCCGGTCGGGTCGGTGTTCCACCGCTGGCTGTCGGAGCTGTCCGACTGGGACACCCCGCCCTTCTTCAAGAACTTCCTGCACGTCACGGTCACCCCGGAGGCCCTGACGATCCGCTGCTACGCCGCCACCGGCTGCCGGGCCCAGGAGATCGAGCCGCCGGTGGAGGACGAGGTCGTCATCCCGCTCCCGGGAAATGTCGGCGCGGCGTGACACCCTGGGAGGCGTGCAAGTAGCGGTGGCGGCCGATCCCGGTGGCGGGGGAGTGCTGCGTCCCGGCGGCCGGGTCGCCGACCTCGCGGCCGCCGTGCGGGAGGCCGAGCGGGCGCGCCCGCGCTGGGTGTGGGCCGATGCGCGCACGCTCTACCCGCCGCTGCTCCAGGCCGGCGTGCGGCTCTCCCGCTGCCACGACCTCGCCCTCACCGAGACGCTGCTCCTCGGCCACGAGGGCCGGTACGGCGAGCCCCGCTCGGCGCAGGCGGCCTACGCCCGGCTGCACGGCCTGCCGGTCCCCGAGGAGCACACCGGCCCCGGCCCGGCCCAGGCGACGCTGTTCGAGCCGGTCGCCGAGGGGCCGCAGGTCGAGGAGATCGACCTCGTCTCCGAGGTCTACGACGACCAGCGGCGGCGCATCGACCAGACGGCCGACCCGCACCGGTTCCGGCTGCTCGTGGCCGCGGAGTCGGCGGGCGCGCTGATCGCCGCCGAGATGGGCCGCGACGGCATGCCTTGGCGCTCCGACGTGCACGACGAGCTGCTCACCGGGCTGCTCGGCCCCCGTCCCGTGCACGGCATGCGGCCCGCGAAGCTCCAGGCGCTCGCCGACGAGGTGGGCGCGGCGTTCGGCCACCTGGTCAATCCCGACTCCCCGCAGCAGATCGTCAAGGCGTTCAAGTCGGCGGGCATCTCGATCGCCTCGACCCGGTCCCAGGTGCTCCAGGAGGTCGAGCATCCCGCCGTCGCCCCGCTGCTCGCCTACAAGGAGCTGGCCCGGCTGTACAGCTTCCACGGCTGGGCATGGGCCGACCAGTGGGTGCGTGAGGGACGGTTCCGCCCGGAATACGTGGTGGGCGGCGTCGTCTCGGGGCGCTGGGCGACCAGCGGGGGAGGCGCGCTGCAGATCCCCAAGGTCATGCGCCGGGTCGTGGTCGCCGACGAGGGCTGGGTCCTCGTCGTCGCCGACGCCGCCCAGCTGGAGCCCAGGGTGCTGGCCGCGATGTCCGGCGACCGCGGCCTGGCCCGGGCGGCCGGCGAGATCGACCTCTACGCCGCCCTGGCCCAGGCGTTCGGCGGCGAGCGGCAGAACGCCAAGATCGCCATGCTCTCCGCCATGTACGGCGGGACCAGCGGCGACGCCCCCAAACTGCTCGCCGTCATGCGCCAGCGCTTCCCCAGGGCCTACGCGTTCGTCGAGGAAGCCGCGCGGTCCGGCGAGGACGGCCGGCTGGTCCGCTCCTGGCTGGGCCGCACCTGCCCGCCGCCGTCCGCCCGCTGGCGGGAGCTGGTGGCGGGACCCGAGGGCAGCCGGGCGGCCCGCGACCGGGGCAGGTTCACCCGCAACTTCGTGGTCCAGGCGACCGCGGCGGAGTGGGCGCTCGCGCTGCTCGCCGTACTGCGCGGCCGGCTGCCCGACCCGGCCCGGCTGGTCTTCTTCCAGCACGACGAGGTGATGGTGCACTGCCCGCGCGACCTGGCCCCCGAGGTGGCCGAGGCGGTCGCCGCCGCCGCCGAGGAGGCCACCCGCCTCGTCTTCGGCACCACGCCGGTCCGCTTCCCCATGCAGGCCGTCCCCGTCGAGTGCTACGCCGACGCCAAGTGACCCCACCGGCGGCCTGAGCCGCGGTGGTGGTCATCAGCACGGTCCGGGCCGAACCACCGGTCAGGGCCGCGATGGCGATCGCTCGGCAGGCGGGTCGCAGCCGCAGTCGCGGTGCGGCGCAGTTGCGGTGTGGGGCGGTTGCGGTGTGGGGCGATCGCGGTGCGGGCGGGGGCGGGTTCGCCGCCGGGTGCCGTCGCTTCGGCGGGTGGGGTCAGTCCTGGGGTTGGAAGGTGCCGAAGAAGGTGGTGCGGATGTCGGTGCTCTCGTCCCACTTCAGGGCGGGAACGGTGAAGGTGATCTTGTAGGCGCGCTTGTCGTCCACCGTCACGTAGCGGGTCAGCGTGTGCATGGGCACCCCGTTGGTCAGGGTGTGGGTGTACTCCCAGTCGGCCGCCTTCCACGGGCCGTACCCGACCTTCTGCAACTGCACCTGGATGTACTCGTCCAGCTCGGACGCCTCGCGCTCCTTGCCGAGCGCGGCGAGCCCGCCGTCGGCGGCCGGGGCGGCCTTGTCCACGGTGACCGCCTCGCCGGAGTCCTCCGGTCCGGCGAACGTGACCCGGGAGTCGACGGTGGACACCCCCCAGTCCTCCGGGACGGCCGCGCTGATCCCGCTCTCGGCGCGCGTCTTGTAGCCCGCCGGCACTTCGGCCCGGCCGGTCGCCGGCTGGTTCGGCGCCTGTGCCAGCGGGGCGGTCAGCGTGGAGGCCACCGGGGCGGGCGGCTCGTCCGAGCCGCCCTGCTGGAGCAGCAGCAGGCCGACGACCACGGCCCCGATCGTGCCCGCCGCCGCCAGCAGCAGCCGCAGCCCGATCCGCCCACCCCCGCCCTGCCGCTTCTTGCGCACGGCCCGGGCGGAATCCCCCGCCTGGCCCATGCGCACAGTCCGGGCTGATTTCACCGCTTCGCTCGTGCGCGCGGCCCGTGCGGACCCCTCCGCCCCGTCCCGCGCCTCGGAGCCCCCGCGCCCGCGCCTCCGCTCGCCCGCGCCGCTCCCGGCCCGCCCGGAGCCGTCCTCGGCCCACCCGGGACCGTCGGCCCCGGGCCACTCAGGCCCGTCGAACCCGGCCTCGGCCCTCCGCCTGCCGCCGCCCTGCCCGGCCCCGGGGTTCCGCCCGGCGCCCCCGCGCCCGCTTCCCGGACTCCGATCGAAGGAGCCTGCCCCGGCCTCGGGATGACGGTCCCCGGCGGTGCCGGTCCGATCATCCCTTGTCACGCCGGCGCCCGTGCCGCGCCGGGCGGCCGTACCGGGTGGTGCCGCGGAGGTGCCGCCTGCGTCGCCGTACCCGGTGTCCCGGGTGCGGTGCGGGCCGCTGGGGCCGCCGAAGGCGTCGAAACCGGGCGGCGGCGGTGCCGGGGCGTTGTCCAGAGCCTCAAGCCGGGCCGGCTGCGGCCCGGACGGTCCGCCGAAGGACTCGAACGCGTCGAAGCCCGGCTGCGGCCCGGAAGGCCCGCCGAAGGAGTCGAAGCCCGGCTGGGATCCGGAGGGGCCGCCGAACGCGTCGAAGCCGGGCTGGGATCCGGAGAGGCTGCCGAAGGCGTCGAAGCCGGGCTGGGGGCCCGAGGGGCCGCCGAAGGCGTCGAAGGGTGGGGCGGCGGGGGTGTGGGGGGCGGAGAGGGGCTGGATGGGCCGGGCCTTGGCGCCGGTGCCGTGGGGGGCGGGGGAGCCGGTGTCCGGGGAGCCGGCCGGCGGCTCGTACGGGACGCGGACCGGGCCCGAGGGGGTTTCGATGATCCTGGACGGCATCGGGCCGGGCGGCGGGTCGAGCGGGGGCATCAGGTGGATCGGCAGCGGGTCGGCGGGCGGCTTCGGCGCCTGGGGGCGGGCCATGCTGGAACCGTGGCTGCGCAGCACGCGGTCGAGGAGTTCGGCGGTCTGGTCCGCGTTCATCCGGTCCAGCGGGTCCTTGCGCAGCAGGCCGTCGATGACGGGCAGCAGCGCCCCGGCCCGCTCCGGCCGCGACGGCTCCTGGGTGAGCACCGCGCCGAGCACGGCCACCGCGTCGGGCCCCTCGTACGGCGGGCGCCCCTCGACCGCGGCGTAGATCGTGGCGCCGAAGGACCACAGGTCGGCCGCGTAGGTGATCGGATGTCCCTGGATCCGCTCCGGCGGGATGTAGGCCGGCGAGCCCATCAGCAGACCGGTCTGGGTGATCGTCGCGTCGCCCTCGATGGCGGCCAGGCCGAAGTCGGTGAGCACGACCCGGTCGGCGGTGAGCAGCACGTTCCCCGGCTTGACGTCGCGGTGCAGGATGCCGGCGGCGTGCGCGTGCCGCAGGGCGTCGAGCACCCTGACGCCGATCTCGGCCACCTGGAGCACCGGGAGCGGCCCGCTCTGCCGTACGGCCTGCTCCAGCGACCAGGCGCGGACCAGCTCCATGACGATCCACGGGCGGCCGTCCTCCTCGACGACGTCGTGCACGGTCACGATGCCCGGGTGGCTCAGCCGGGCGGCCGAGCGGGCCTCCCGGATCATGCGGCCGTGCGCGGCCCGCTTGTCGGCCTCCTCCAGGCCGAAGGGCAGGATGAGCTCCTTGACCGCGACGTCGCGGTCGAGCAGGACGTCGTGCGCGTGCCACACGATGCCCATGCCGCCCCGGCCGACCGGTGCCATCAGGCGGTAACGCCTGCCCACCAGACGGCCCTGGCCGGCGGCCCCGCGGCTCGCTTCGCTGTCCTCCGGCGCGAACGGAACCTCGCCGAGCGCTCGATCGGTCATACCAAGGCCCCTATTACCAGTCCCAATCGAAACATCCGTGTCATCGGCGACATGAGTCGCGATTCTTGCAGATCGCGAAGGTGGACACGCTATCGGGATGGTAATCGGGGAACATACCTACACGCCCGATAAATCGCCAAAAGTTATCCCAGGCGGGAGTGGCGCGAAATTGATCACCGATCCGATCACCGGTTGGTCGATCATGTGAATCGAACCGGTCACTTACCCCATTTACCAATGTGGCAAGGGTGCCTCAGCAGGGGGCGGCGGCTTCGGCGAGGGCGTCGAGCGCGGCGGTGAAGGCGGCGGCGGGCGGGCTCACCAGACCGGCGCCCACCTGCCCGGTGCCCGCCACGCGGCCCGCGATCCCGGTGTTCACCACGGGCAGCAGGCCGGTCCGCGCCACCAGCGTGACATCGATACCGACCGGGGTGCCCCGGAAGCCCAGACCGGGGATCTGGTAGGCGGGATGCTCGGCCAGCGTGATCTCGTACATCGACCGGGTGGCGGCCGTCGCGTCGGACACGTCGCCGCCGACGAAGCGGACGATCGCCGGGGCGGCGGCCATCGCGAAACCGCCCAGCCCGGCCGTCTCGGTGATCGTCGAGTCGCCGATGTCCGGATTGGCGTCCTGCGGGCCGTACGCGCCGAGGTAGAGGCCGTCGGGCACGCCCGCCGGGCCGGTGAACCAGCGGTCGCCGAGCCCGGACACCTGGATGCCGAAGTCGGTGCCGTTGCGCGCCATCGCCACGACCATCGTAGAGCCGGGTACGTCACGGGCGGCGTCCGCGCCCGCCTTGCACGCGGCCATCACCGGGTTGAGGAAGAAGTGGTCGTTGCCGTGCATGAAACGCAGCACCTCGGCCGCCCGCTCCGGGGCTGCCTCCACGATCGCCGGGGCGAGCTCCCGGATGAACAGGGAGGTGGCCGCCCGGTTGCGGTTGTGCAGCTCGTCGCCCATCTGGAGCGCCTGCGCCATGATCGCGCGCAGGTCCACCGGCCCGCCCAGGCGCAGCGCCGCCGCCAGCACCGGGCCGAGCACGTCGCCCATCCAGCGCAGCCGGGTCAGCACCTCCTCGCCGTAGGCGCCGTAGCGCAGCACCTTGCCCAGGCCCTCGTTCAGCGAGCAGAAGGACGTCCCGCCGTGCTCGGCGTCGCGCACCTCGAACATCCACATCGACGTCGAGACCACCCCGGCCATCGGGCCGACCGTGCGATGGTGGTGACACGGCTCCAGCCGGGCCTCGCCGGCGGCCAGGCGGCGTTCCGCGTCCCCCGCGTCCGCGGCCAGCCCTTCGAGCAGCATCGCACCGGTGAGCGCGCCCCGCAGCGGCCCCGAGGCCCGCTCCCAGGTGATCGGCGGGCCCGCGTGCAGGAAGGTGCCCGGGGCCAGGCCGAGCGCCTCGCCGGCCGGGCGCACCCCGACGAGCCGGGGCCGGGCCGAGACCAGCCGGGCGACGGCGGTCGCGTTCGCGGCGGCGCGGCGCGGGTCGGCCAGGATCCTGGCCAGCGCGGCGGCCGTGCCGGGCAGCGGCGGGCGCCAGTCGACCGGCACCCGGGCCACGGCCTGCGCGTCGAGCGCCTCGCCGAACAGCCCGGCGCCCGCGGTGACCACCACCGGCTCGCCGTCGAGGTGCAGCGTCACGGGGTCACATCCGATCCGGCCAGAGCGGCGGCGTGCCGCGCGGCCTGCGCGTTGGAGACGAAGACACCGGCGCCCGCCGCCCGGAACCCCGCGATCTGGCGGTCCAGGCCCTGCGGGTCGCCCTCACTGCCGACCACCGCGACCACCACGGCGACCCCCCTGGCCACCGCCGCCGCCACCTCGGGCCCGAGCCGCCGCACCGGATCGGGATCCGCGCCGTGCCCGAGCACCACGTCCAGCAACGCCACCCCGCCCGGCGGCACGGCGGCCAGCGCCTCGATCCGCAACACCGGATCGATCATCGGATGCGGCCTGCCCCGCGTGTACTCGTCGTCCCCGTAGTCCACGAACGTCCCCCGCCCCGCGATCCCCGCCGCCTCAGCACACAACGTGCCCCCGGCGTAAATCCCCCACAAACCACCCGCCCCCTCCCCGCTCTGGGTGGGCTGGGCGGGCGCGGCTTCCACGCCGGAGGAGGGCTGGGTGGGCGCGCTCTCCGTGCTGTGGGAGAGGTGGGTGGGCGGGGCTTCCGTGCCGGGGGAGGGCTGGGCGGGCGTGGTCTCCGTGGGGGGTGGAGGAGGACCCGGGGCGGCTTCCGCGGTGGGGGAGGGGGGAGTCGGGGCGGTAAGGGGGGCTGCGGGGAAGGCGGGCCAGGGGGGTGTGGGGACGCCGAGGGCGGTGAGGACCTGGAGGGTGGCGGTCGTGAGGTCGCCGGACGGGCCGAGGAAGGCGGTGACCACCGGGGTGGCCAGTCCCGCGGCCGTCTTGAGTACCGCCCGCGCGACCTCGGGGGCGGGCGGCTTGGAGATCAGCACGATGAGCTCGGTCGCCGGATCGGCGTCCAGGGCGGCCAGGGCGCGCAGCGTCGAACGACCGGCGACCCGCTCGGACAGGTCACGGCCGCCGACGCCGAGCACGTGGCTCACGCCCACCCCGGCGAGGTCGAGCAGGCACGTCACCTGCTGGGCCCCGGTCCCCGAGGCGGCCACGACGCCCACCGGGCCGGGCCGCAGCACGTTGGCGAAGCCGAGACCGACCCCGCCGATCACCGCCGTGCCGCAGTCGGGCCCCATGACCAGTACGCCGCGCTCCTCGGCCCGCTCCTTGAGCAGCACCTCCTGGTCCACCGGCACGTTGTCGCTGAAGACCATGACCGACAGCCCGGCCTCGATCGCGTCCAGCGCCTCGGGGAAGGCGTGCTCGCCCGGCACCGACACCAGCGCCAGCGTCGCCGCGGAACCGGCCGCGCCCTTCCCGACGGTCCGCGGCGGCGCCTGCTCCCGCCCCGGCCCCGCCGTACGGCTCGCCAGGTCGGCCAGCAGCCGGTCGAGCTCGGCCGCGGCGGCCCGCGCGGCCGTGTCGTCGGCGGCGCGTACCGCGACCAGCAGGTCGGCCGGGCCGGCGGCGGGCAGGGTGAAGCCCGCCTCCCGGGCCAGGCCAGCGTTCAGCTCGGTCGCCATCGCCACGATCGCCGTCTCCACCCCCGGCAGCGCTCCCAGCGCCCGGCTGACCCGCATCAGCCCCACCGAGTCGTGATAAACCCCCGACCGCACGAACACCAGGTCCGCGCCCTTCCCCACGGCGCCCCCGCCCGCAGCGCTCACGTCACCCGCCCCCTTCTCCACGCCCACGGCGCCCCCGCCCGCAGCGTTCAAGTCACCCGCCTCCTCCATGCCCACGGCGCCCCCGCCCGCAGTACTCACGTCACCCGCCCCCTTCTGCACGTCCGCGGCATCCCGCTCCGGAGCCTCGCCCCACCGGCCCCCTCCTGCACGGCTCCGGCGGGGCACGTGCTGATCGAGGCCGCCCTGTCCGGCCAGGCCACGCCGCCGTACGAGCCGGTCGCCCGGCGCCCGCCGTCCGCGAGAACATGCGAGCCGGGCGACGTCCTCGCCGGGCGCGCCACGCCGTACGGGCCGGTCGCCGCGCCGTACGGACCGGGTGCCGCGCTGTACAGGTCGGGCGCCACGCTGTAGGGGCCGGGTGGCGCTTCGGGTGTGGTGCCCGTGCCGGTGGGGGTCACGCGGCGCGGTCCCGGAGGCCGAGGACGGCGTCCAGGCCGATGCGCAGGCCCCAGGCGAGGTCGGCGCCCGAGGTGTGGCCGAGTTGCAGCAGGCGCAGCAGGGCCGGTTCGAGCGCCTGGTGGCCGGCGATCCCGCGGAGCACGGCGAGGACCTCCGAACTGGCCTGGCCCCTGGACGCGCAGTGCAGCAACGTGGCGGAGATGGGCGTCGTACGGCTGCGGGCCTCGAAGGTGACGGCGGCGGAGAGCCAGCCGGCCAGCCAGATCGCGCGCCCGGTGTCGCTGGCCTGCCCGAGATGGCGCAGCGCGAGCAGCAGCCCGGCCAGCACGTCGTCCCCGCTGGGGGTGAGCCCGGGGCCGAGCCCGACTAGGCGCTCGGCGGCGACGATCGTGTCGGCGAGGGACCCCGTCGCGCAGCCCTCGGCGAGCAGGGCCACGGCGCCGTCGCGTTCCAGGCCGGGGCGCCGGGCGGCGGACAGGCACAGGCGGGTCATCACGGAGGCGGCGCTCTCCAGCCGGGGCGGGTAGGCGGGGCCGAGCGGGGGCGCCGGGTTCCACCAGCGGCGCACCCGCAGGCTGAGCCCGCCCACCTCGATGGAGCCGTCGCCGACCGCGGCCTCGTCCCCGACGGCGACCGGCGGCAGCGGCTCGGTCAGCACCATCGCGTTCGGCAGCCGGGTGGCCTCGGCGCTCACCACGGCGACCACGTGCGGCTCCAGCTCGGTCCTGACCTCCAGGTACAGCCCGGCGGGGAAGGCGGCGAGCACTCTGGCGGGCCGCCGCTGCGCGCCGAGCATCGCGCGCAGCGCGGTGCTCGCGGCACCGGACGCCTCCGCGCGGGCGCCCGCCCGCGCGGGGCCGCGCCGCGCTCCCGGGCGCGTTCCAACGGTCACCGATCCTCCAGCCGTTCCGCGTGTTCGCGCACGTCGAGCACGCATGGGGTTCTCTGCCCCGGCGCCGCGCACCATGAACCGACGGTAGAACGGGGTTCTCCGGCGTCCGTACGGAGAAAGGTGACAACAGTCAGCCCAAAGGTTGGCTCTTCCTGCCAGAGAGGTGATCGGTCACAATTCCTTCATGGAACCCCCCGTACGCCTGGCGAGCACCGGCACGATCATTCACGGTGTGGCCGTCGGCGAGGTGCTCGGCGTGTCCACCCTCGCAGGCGCGAAGCTGATCGCGGGGGAGAGCGGCCTCGGCAGGATCGTCCAGCGCCTCAACGTCATGGAGGTGCCCGACGTCCTCGCCTGGGTGAAGCCGCACGAGCTGCTGCTGACCACCGGCTACCCGCTGCGCAACACCCCGCAGTCGCTGGACCGGCTGGTGGCCGACCTCGACGAGCGCGGCCTCGCGGCGCTGGCCATCAAGCTCGGCCGCTACCTCGACGAGCTGCCCAGGGACATGGTGGAGCAGGCCGACCGGCTGGGCTTCCCGCTGATTCAGCTGCCCAACGACGTCGGTTTCGACGACATCCTCAACCAGGTGCTCACCGACATCCTCAACCGGCAGGCGGCCGCGCTGGCCCGCGCGGAGGAGGCGCACCGGGCGCTGGTGCAGGTCGTGCTGGCCGGGGGCGGGTTGCGCGAGGTGAGCGCCGAGGTGGCCGGGCTGCTCGACGTGGCGGTGGCCACGTTCGACGGGGCCGGGCAGCTTCTGGCCGCCGCCGGGCCCGGCGAGCACGTCGCCGCGCTGCGCGAGCTGGTGGCCGCCGGCGGCGACCTCGGCGGCCAGCCGGTCATCGCGGCGGGACCGGGCGCGGGAGGCGGGCGTGTCACGGGCGACCCGGTGCGGCGCCGGGCGGCCGACGCGGCCCAGGGCGCCGGCCGGGTGTGCGCCGCCGTACCGGTCATCGCGGGCGGCCACCACCACGGCCGGATCGTCGCCTACAGCCCCGCAGGGGCCATCCGGGACAGCGACGTCGGCATTCTGGAACGTGCCGCCACGGTCGCCGCGCTGGTGGTGACCCGGCAGGAGGCGGTCAACGCGGTGGAGAGCAAGTACCGCGCCGACTTCCTGCGCGACGTGCTCACCGGGCGGGCGGGCTCGGCGGAGCGGGTCGCGGCCCGCGCGCGGGCGTTCGGCTGGAACCTGGAGCGGTCCGTCGTCGTCATGGTCGCCGAGCTGGACCCCGAAGGGGACGAGCGGACCGCGCAGGACCGGCTGGTCGCCTCCTGGACCGCCGCGATCCGCCGGCACGACGGGCGCGGCGCGGTGGCCGGCTTCTCGCACGAGGTCGTCGCCGTCGTGGACGCCTCGGCCGACGCCGCCCGCCTCGCCAAGGACGCCGCGGCGGCCTTCACCGAGGCGCTGCCCGCCACCTTCTCCACCGGCACCAGCCGCACGGCCGCGGGCCCCGACGCGCTGCCCGAGGCGTACGGCCAGGCGCTCAAGGCGGCCAGGGTGGGCCGCCAGCTGCACGGCCCCGGCGCGGTCGCCCACTTCGACCAGCTCGGCGTCTACCGCCTGCTCTCGCTGGTCAACGACACGGCGGAGCTGCACGCCTTCGTCCGGGAGACGCTCGGCCCGCTCGCCGCCGACGACGAGGCCGAGAACGCCGACCTGCGCCGCACCCTCCAGGTCCTGCTGGAGACGAACCTCAACGTGGCGGAGACGGCACGCCGGCTGCACTTCCACTACAACACCCTGCGCTACCGCATCGGCAAGCTGGAGCGGATGCTCGGCGACTTCACCGAGGACGCCCACCTGCGCCTCAATCTCACCCTCGCGCTGCACGTGCTGCGCATGCGCGGCATCTGACTCCCTATCCTGGGCGGGTGAAGGAGACCTTCGAACTGACCACCGAGTACATCCCCCTCTGCGACCTGCTGAAGGTCTGCGGCGTCACCGAGACCGGGGGCGTCGCCAAGCTGCTCGTCGCCGACGGCGAGGTCCTGGTGGACGGCGAGGTGGAGCTCCGCAAGCGCGCCAAGATCCGCCCAGGCTCCCTCGTCACCGGCGAGGGCTTCGAGATCCGGGTCGTCGCCGGCCGCTGAGGACCCGGCAGCCGAGGACCGGTCGCTGACGATTCGGCCGCCGGGGACGGAGTTCCGGCGGTGCCGCGGGGGTTTCGGCGGCGCCGCCGTACCTTTTCGTCTTCGCCCCTTGTCGGGCCAGGACGCTTTTTCCCTACGATATTTATCGTCGAAGCCGAACCGCCGGTGCCGGCGGGACGCTCACCGTCCCCGCCGGGGAGCGGTGCGCGAGGCGAACGCTGGTGATGGCGGTAGCTTTGGCAGATCATGCCCGTGAGAGAGTGGTTACGGCGGGCCTAATGTGCCCCGGGAACAGGGAGATATCCGCCGCGGAGGGATGCCTGCGGGGGTGGCCACCAGCCGACGGCCCAAGGTGAAGAGGGGCTCGCATGGTTGCGGGTTGGACCAAGCACGGAGACGGGCGCCATCTGGCCCCCGGCGAGGTGGTCAGGCCGGATGAGCGGCTGTCGTGGCCGCGGATGGTGGGCTTCGGCGCCCAGCATGTGATCGCGATGTTCGGGGCGACGTTCGTGTTCCCCATCCTGATGGGGCTGGACGCGAACGTCGCGGTGATGATGTCGGGCGTCGCGACGATCCTGTTCCTGCTGATCGTCCAGGGCAAGATTCCCAGCTATCTGGGCACCAGCGCGTCGTTCGTGGGCGGCGTGATCGCCATCCGGGCGGCGCAGGGGGACGACGCGACCGTGACCGGCGCGATCCTGGTGGCCGGCGCGGTGCTGGCGCTGGCCGGGGTGGCGATCCACTTCCTCGGCGTGGGGATCATCCACCGGGTCTTCCCGCCGGTCGTCACCGGCGCCGTGGTGATGCTGATCGGCTTCGGGCTGGCCTACGTGGTGGCGGACACCTACTGGCCGCAGGACCCGTGGATGGCGCTCATCACGATGTCGGTGACGTTCGTGCTGATCGGGCTGTTCCGCGGCTTCGTCGGGCGGATCGGCATCCTGCTCGGCCTGGTCGCCGGGTTCGCGCTGTCCTGGCTGGCCGACCGGATCTTCGGTGACATCACGGCGTTCAACGCCGCCACCGGCCAGGTGGACACCCATCCCAGGGTCAGCCTCCAGGGGGTCGCCGACGCGCCGTGGATCGGGCTGCCCGAGTTCCACGCACCGAGCTTCCAGGTGTCCGCGATCGTGCTCGTGCTGCCCGCGGTGATCGCGCTGATCGCCGAGAACGTCGGCCACGTCAAGGCGGTCGGCGAGATGACCGGCACCGACGTGGACCCCTACGTCGGCCGCGCGATCATCGGCGACGGCGTCGGCACGGTGATCACCAGTGCCGTCGGCGGCTCGCCCACCACCACCTACGCGGAGAACATCGGCGTCATGGCGGCCACCCGGGTCTACTCGACCGCCGCCTACTACATCGCCGCGGTCATCGCGATCCTGTTCGGCCTGTGCCCGAAGTTCGGCGCGCTGGTCGCCGCCACGCCCGGCGGCGTGCTCGGCGGCGTCACCGTCATCCTGTACGGCATGATCGGCCTGCTCGGCGCGAAGATCTGGATCGAGAACCGGGTCGACTTCTCCGACCCGGTGAACATGCTGCCGATCGGCGCCGGAATCATCCTGGCCATCGGCCCCGTCCGGCATATGATCACCGGAGAGTTCGCCCTGGAGGGCATCGCGCTCGGCACGATCGTGGTGCTCCTCGGCTACCACCTGCTCAGGCTTCTCTCCCGCGGCCGGGGCGTCCCGGTGGCCGAGGTCCCGGGCGGAGAGCTGGGCCGGGAACGGCAGGGATCCGGGTGAGGCGGCCAGGAAGGCGGTGAGTCGGCGGTGAAGCCACCCCCCTTCGACTACCACGCGCCGCGCGACCTCGGCGAGGCGCTCGCGGCGCTCGCCGAGGCCGGGCCGGACGGCAAGGTGCTGGCGGGCGGGCAGAGCCTGATCCCGCTGCTGAACATGCGGCTGGCCGCGCCCGCCCGGCTGATCGACATCAACCGGGTCGCCGGACTGGACACCCTGTCGGCCGGTCCCGAGGGAGTCAGGGCCGGTGCGCTGGCCCGGCACGCGCGGGTCGAGCGCTCCGCCGAGGCGGCGGCCGTCCAGCCGCTGCTGCGCCGGGCGCTGCGCCTGGTCGCCCACCCCGTGATCCGCAACCGGGGCACCGTCGTCGGCAGCCTCGTGCACGCCGACCCCGCCGCCGAGCTGCCCGCCGTGCTCGCCCTGCTCGGCGGCTCGGTACGGCTGGCCGCGGCCGGCGGCGCCGAGCGCGACGTGCCGGCCGCCGAGTTCTTCACCGGGCCGATGGAGTCGGCGGTACGGCCGGGCGAGCTGGCCGTCTCGGCGTTCTTCCCGGCCCTCCCTCCGGGTTCGGGCGTGTCCTTCAGGGAACTGGCCAGACGGCACGGCGACTACGCGCTCGCCGGGGTCGCCGTCCTGGTGACGCCGGCCGCCGCGCGGGTGGCGTGCATCGGCGTCGGCCCGGTGCCGATCGTGGTGGACGTGACCGAGCAGGCCGCCGCGGGCGACTGGGCGGCGGCGGCGCAGGCCGTACGGGAGCGGGTGGAACCGGAGGAGGACATCCACGCGAGCGCGGACTACCGGCGGCACCTGGCCGGGGTCCTCGCCGGGCAGGCGCTGCGCGACGCGGCGAGGGAGGCGGAGACGACCGGTGTTCGACATCACGCTTAGGGTCAACGGCGTCCTGCGGCAGGCGAGTGTGCCGGGGCGGCGGCTGCTGTCCGACTGCCTGCGGCACGACCTCGGGCTGACCGGCACGCACGTGGGCTGCGAGCACGGGGTGTGCGGCTGCTGCACGGTGCTGCTCGACGGGGAGCCGGTCCGGTCCTGCCTGACGTTCGCGGTGACCGTGGACGGCAGGGAGATCACCACGGTGGAAGGGCTCGCCGGGCCCGGCGGCGAGCTGTCGCCGGTGCAGCGGGCCTTCGCCGAGTGCCACGGCCTGCAGTGCGGCTTCTGCACCCCCGGCTTCCTGTGCACGGCGACGGCGCTGCTGCGGGACAACCCCTCGCCCAGCGAGGAGGACGTGCTGGAGGGCCTGTCCGGCAACCTGTGCCGGTGCACCGGCTACCAGAACATCGTCAAGGCGGTCCACCGCGCGGCCGAGCTGATCGCGGAGGAGTCCCGATGACGAGGCTGTTCGGCGAGCCGGTCCCACGCAGGGAGGACCCGCGGCTGCTCACCGGGCAGGGGCGCTACCTCGACGACCTCGGCCAAGGAGCGCTGGCCGCGGCCTTCGTGCGCTCCCCGCACGCGCACGCCGGGATCGTGGACATCGACCTGTCGGCCGCGATCGACGTGGAGGGCCTGGTCGCCGTCTACACGTGGGAGGACCTGCCCGAACGGGTCGGCGCGCCGTTGCCGCTGCTGATCCCGCACCCGGCGCTCACCCACGGCCGGACCGCCTACCCGCTCGCCCGCGACGTGGTGCGGCACGTGGGCGAGCCGGTGGTGATGGTGGTGGCGCGGGACCGTTACGTGGCGGAGGACGTCTGCTCCCTGATCCGGGTCGACTACGAGGTGCGCAAGCCCGTCGTCGGCGTGCCGGAGGCGGCGGCCGGGGCGCACCTGGTGCACGAGGACGTGCCGGGCAACGTGGGCGCGCACCTCGTCCAGGAGGTGCCGGCCGCGGACGGCAGGTCCGCGGCGCAGGCCGTCGAGGACGCCCCGCACCGGCTGACGTTCCGCCTCGGCATCGAGCGCAGCGCGTCGATGCCGCTGGAGGGCCGCGGCGTCTACGCCCGATGGGACGCCGACGACCGTTCGCTGCGGGTGTACTCCAGCACGCAGACCTCGACCAGCGTGCGGATGGCGCTCGCCGCGCGGTTCGGCCTGCCGCTGCCGTCGGTCGAGGTGATCGCCCCGGACGTGGGCGGCGGCTTCGGCGTCAAGATCGTGCACCCGTGGCCGGAGGAGGTCCTGGTGCCGTGGGCGGCCATGCTGCTGGGCCGCGAGGTCAAGTGGGCCGAGGACCGGCGCGAGCACTTCGTCTCCTCGGCGCACGAGCGCGCCCAGGAGCAGACCGTGCGGGTCGGCTTCGACGACGAGGGCCGGGTGCTCGGCCTGGACGTGACGATCCTGCACGACCACGGCGCCTACACCCCGTACGGCATCATCGTCCCGATCATCACCTCCACCCAGCTCCTCGGCCCGTACAGGATCGGCGCCTACCGGGTGGAGTTCTCCTCCCTCTACACCAACACCGTGCAGGTCACGCCCTACCGGGGCGCGGGCCGCCCGCAGGGCGTGTTCTGCATGGAGCGGACCATGGACCGCATCGCCGCCCACCTCGGCCTGGACCGTACGACGGTGCGCGCGGCCAACTTCATCCAGCCCGGCGAGTTCCCCTACGACCAGGGCCTGATCTTCCAGGACGGCCGCCCGCTCATCTACGACAGCGGCAACTACCCCGAATCGCTGCGGCTGCTCAAGGAGCTCATCGGCTGGGACGACTTCCCCGCCCGGCGGGCCGAGGCCGCCCGGGAGGGCCGCCGGCTGGGCATCGGCATCGGCTGCTACGTCGAGGGCACCGGCGTCGGGCCGTACGAGGGCGGGCACGTGCAGGTGACCTCCGACGGGCGGGTGCACGTCTCGACCGGGCTGACCTCCCAGGGGCAGGGGCACGAGACGGTGTTCGCCCAGATCGCGGCCACCGAACTGGGCGTGCCGCTGGAGCGGGTCTCCGTGGTGACCGGGGACACCCGCAGGTTCGGCTACGCGGTGGGCACCTTCGCCTCCCGCGCGGCCGTGATGAGCGGCAACGCGATCGCGCTGGCCTGCCGCAAGGTGCGGGAGAAGGCGCTGCGCATCGCGGCGGACGCGCTGGAGGCCGACCCCGGCGACCTGGAGGTCGCCGACGGCGTGGTCCGGGTGGCGGGCTCCCCCGGCGCGTCCATCCCGCTGGCCACGGTCGCCGTGCTCGCCAACCCGCTGCGCTACGCCTTCGACGAGGAGACGGGCCGGGCCACGCAGTTCGCCGCCGGCGCCGGGATGGACCGGCCGCCGGTGGACGAGGGCGAGGAGCCGGGGCTCGAAGGCCGCGACTACTACTCGCCGATCCGCTCCACCTACGCCTCCGGCATGCACGCCGCGATCGTGGAGACCGACCCGGACACCGCCGAGATCCGGATCCTGCGCTACGCCGTGGTGCACGACTGCGGCAAGCTGATCAACCCGATGATCGTCGAGGGGCAGATCCACGGCGGCGTCGCCCAGGGCGTCGGCGGAGCGCTGTACGAGCGGATGGTCTACGACGGCCACGGCCAGTTGCTCAACGCGTCCTTCATGGACTTCCTCATGCCCTACGCCACCGAGATCCCGCTGATCGAGACGGCCCACCTGGAGACCCCGTCGCCGCTGAACCCGCTCGGCATCAAGGGGGCGGGGGAGGCTGGGGTGATCCCGGTCTCGGCGGTGATCGCCTCCGCGATCGAGGACGCCGAGGGCATCGTGATCGACCGGATGCCCATCTCCCCCTCGGAGCTGTTCGACCTCAGGCGTGCACCGGCTCCCGGGTGACACGCTTGCGGAACACCCAGTACGTCCACCCCTGGTAGGCGAGCACGAACGGCAGGGCGAGCGCGCCGATCCAGGTGAGCACGCCCAGCGTGTACGGCCCGGAGGCGGCCTGCGCGACGGTCAGGCCGGGCATCGGCTCGGGCCACAGCGCGCCGAAGAGGGCGGCCGTGGTGAGCACGATCGCCGAGGCGGTGGCGGTGAACGCCCAGCCGTCCCGGCGCCGCCAGACCAGGGCGACCCCGGCGGCCAGCGCGGCCATCGCCGCCAGCCCGCACGCCCAGACCGGCGTCGCCGCGCCCTGGGCGACGCCGGCCAGCGCGGGCGCCGCCGTGGCGACCACCGCGACGGAGGCGGCCAGCGCGGCGGTCCTGGCGCGCCGCCGTACCGGGCCCTCGGTCTTGAGGGTGACGAAGACCGCGCCGTGCAGCAGGCAGAGCGAGAACGAGAACAGGCCGCCGAGCAGGGCGGCGAGGCCGCTGCCGAGCAGCAGGTCGGCGAAGATCGCGCCCCACAGGAACGCGGGCAGGCCGCTGCCCGCCATCACGCCGAGGTCGCACCACGCCCGGCGGGCGGGGCTCACCTTGCTCCGCCACTCCAGCCCGACCCCGCGGATGATCAGGCCGACCAGGACCAGCACGACCGGCAGGTAGAACTCGCTGAACATGCCCGCGTACCACGCGGGGAACGCGGCGAACATCGAGCCGACGGCGGTGATCAGCCACACTTCGTTGCCGTCCCAGACCGGGCCGATGGTCTCCAGCACCTGCCCGTGCTCCTCCTCGTCCCTGCCGAGCACGGGCGCCAGCATGCCGACGCCGAAGTCGAAGCCCTCCAGCACGAAATAGCCGGTCCACAGGAAGGCGATGACGACGAACCAGACCGTGGTGAGTTCCATGGGATCGCTCCGCTCAGTACATGAGGGTCGGCTGGAGTGCGGGGGTGGCCGGCTCGTCCTCGTCCGGGCGAGCAGGCTCCACGGCCTCGGGGCCCGCCTTGACGTAGCGGACGAGCAGTACGGCCTCGGCCACGGCCAGCGCGCCGTACAACGCCGTGAAGATCGCCAGGGAGACGGCCACCTCCGTGAGGCTCACCCCCGGTGAGACGCTCGCGGCCGTGAGCAGCTCGCCGGTGACGGTCCACGGCTGGCGGCCGATCTCGCTCAGCAGCCAGCCCGAGATCATCGCGATCGTCGGCAGCGGCAGGGCGAGCAGGCAGATCCGGGCGAACCAGGCGGGCAGCGGCCGGCCGCTCCTGCGCTTCCTGGTCAGCCACAGGCCGAGCAGGGACAGTCCCACCGTGGCCATGCCGAACACGATCATCACCCGGAAGGACCAGAAGACGACGGGCAGGTTCGGCCGGTAGTCGCCGGGGCCGAACTGCTCGGTGAAACGCCGCTGGAGGTTCTCGATGCCGTGCACGGTGGCGTTCGGGTCGCCGGTGGAGAGGAAGCTGAGCAGGTTGGGCACCTCGACGCCGGGGACGATGGAGAACGGCGCGCCGTTCTGGTCGTGCCGCAGTCCTTCGGCGGCGGCCAGCTTCATGGGCTGCTGCTCGTAGGTGAGCTTGGCCGACATGTCCCCGCTGCCCGCGACGACCGCCCCGGCGATCGCGGTCATCACCAGCGCCGCGCGCAGGCTCGTCCGCCACATGGCCGGGTCCGTCCCGGACCTCCGGCGCTCAAGCAGGATCCGGTAGCCGCTGACCGCGATCACGAACCCGCCCGCCACCACGAACGACGCGCCCAGCACGTGCGGCACCTGCGCGAGCGCGGTCGAGTTGGTCAGCACCGCCCACAGGTCGGTCATCCGGGCCCGGCCGTCCACCACCTCGTAGCCGACGGGGTGCTTCATCCAGGCGTTGGCGGCCAGGATGAAGTAGGCCGACAGGTTGGACCCGATGGCCGCCGCCCAGATGGTCGCCAGGTGGAGGCGCTTGGGCAGCCGGTCCCAGCCGAAGATCCACAGTCCGAGGAACGTCGACTCCAGGAAGAACGCGAGCAGCGCCTCCATGGCCAGCGGCGCCCCGAACACGTCCCCGACGAAGGTCGAGTACTCACTCCAGTTCATCCCGAACTGGAACTCCTGCACCAGCCCGGTCACCACGCCCACGGCGAAGTTGATCAGGAAGAGCTTGCCGAAGAACTTCGTCAGCCGCAGGTAGTGCTCCTTGCCGGTGCGGTGCCACGCGGTCTGCAGGCCCGCGACGAAGATCCCCAGACCGATGGTCAGCGGTACGAACAGAAAGTGGTAGACGGTGGTGACGCCGAACTGCCACCTCGCCAGGTCAAGTGCGTCCATCTTCCCCTCGCGGACTCTCTACCGGATGTAGTCCTACATTCAGTAGTACTACAAGCCGTAGAGCAATGAGTGCGGAGGGGGCCGCCGGTGCCTGCGATCTTCGTCACATCCGTGCGCCCGCGCCCCCGGGGCGGCGCCGTACCCGGCCCCGCCCCGGCGCGCGGCCGGGCGTCAGCCCCAGCACTGGCGGAGCATGGCGATCTTCGCGGTCCTCGTCACCGGCAGGTCGTACTTGAGGGCCACCTGCGCGAAGCGGACCGAGTAGGAGCAGCGGACCCGCTGCCACGGGGGCAGCCAGCCGCCCGGCCCCGAGCCGCCCTTGGCCTCATTGACCTCGCCGCGCACCGGGAGGAGGTTCAGCGGGTCGTTGGCGAAGCGCAGCCGCTCCTCGTCCGGCCACCGGGACGCCCCCATCCGCCAGGCCAGCGACAGCGGGAAGACGTGGTCCACCTGGAGCACGTCGTGCTGCCTGCTCCAGTCGATCAGCTCGCCGGTGTAGGCGTCCACCAGCCGCATCGAGGCGACCGCGCACCGCGACTCGTCCTCGTACTCGACCGACTCGCCGTCCCTGGCCAGCACGTCGTCCCGGGTGTTGCACCCGTTGCCCGACAGCGGGACGCCGGGGGCGTGGTCGGACCACTCCGGCCCGTACCGCCCGCGCAGGTAACCCTCCTTGGTCGCGCGCTCGCCGAGGCGCACGTTCCAGATCAGCCCGAAGGCCGCGCTCCGGTCCTCGTGGTCGACCGTCGGCGCCAGGCCCGGCCGCGTGCCGTCCGGGTTCTGCATGGGCCGGGTCCTCGTGCCCGACTGCGGCGCCGCCGCGGTCAGTGTCACGATCACGGCGGCCCCCGCCAGCACGGCTACCATCCTTCGCATTGTTCACCCCTGATATTTCCGCCCCCGTAGCTCTTGGTAGGCAAATTCCCTTGATCAACGCTATTAACACAGGGTGCGGGTATCGGGTGTGCGGCGGGTTTCGCAGGCGTATTGCAGCATTTATGGATGTTTATTGGGGTGTATTTCTACGAAACGGCGATGGGGGATTTTTCCGGATTTATGCGGAGCGGACGGCTTCGGTGAAGGCGGCGGCGATGTCCAGCATCTCGGTCGTGGTCGTGGTGGTCTGCTGGAGGTCGAGGAAGATCTCGTCGATGCCCGCGGCGGCGGCGTCCAGCGCGTACCCGACGACCTGGTCCAGCGTGCCCGTGTCCGGCACCCGGTCGGCGGCGGCCTGCTCCCCGGTCAGGTGCGGGTTGACGCGCAGCACCCGGCGCAGGGCGGCGGGGTCGCGGCCGGCGGCCTCCGCGGCGCGCACGGCGACGTCCCACAGCGCGGTGAGCCGCGGCAGCGGCATGCCGGTGGGCAGCCAGCCGTCGGCCCGGCGGCCGATCCTGGCCAGGCTCGCCGGGCTGACGCCGCCGAGCAGGATCGGCGGGCGCGGGCGCTGCACCGGCTTGGGCCGGATCGTCGTCGCGGGGACCCGGAACAGCGGGCCGTCGTGTTCCACCACGTCCGCGGTCCAGATCGTCTCCAGCAGGTCGAGCGTCTCCTCCAGCCGGGCGGCCCGGTTCCGCCACGGCACGTTCACGGCCGCGTACTCGTCCCGCGACCAGCCCAGGCCGAACCCGGCCTCCAGTCGCCCGCCGCTGAGCACGTCCACCGTGGTGAGCGTCCTGGCCAGCAGCACCGGCGGGTACCACAGGGCGTTGAGCGTGCTGGTCCCCAGCCGGGGCCGCCGCGTGGTCGCCGCCGCGACGGTGAGCACGGCGAGCGGGTCGAGGACGGTGGCGTACTCGGGCGGCAGCTTCCCGTCGCCGCGGGGATAGGGGTCGCTCGGCGCGAGCGGGGAGAGCGTGCGATCGCCCGCCCACAGGCTGTCGAGGCCCAGCGCCTCGGCGGCCCGGCACACCTCGGTGATGTCGCCGGGATCGGCGAACGCGCCGTACTGGGGTACGGCCAGCCCGATACGCATGATCGAAGTCCTTCCGGGATGCTCCTCCGGCTCTTATTGGGTTTATGGCTGTTTCAGGGGGCCGATCATTATTTGTGGTTATGGGGCGGCTTTCCGGAGCTCGCGGCGGCCTTGACCTCCGCCGCGGCCTTCGTGCCCCGGGCGACCCGGATCAGCGCGGCGGAGAGCCGGGCCGGGTCCGCCGCGCGGCCGCCCGACCGTCCCGCGAGCCGGCCCAGGTCGGCGGGCCGGCGGGGCAGGCCGACCTTGGCCGCGCCGTCCAGCGCCCGCTTGTCGAAGTACGGCGCCACCTGCGGCCACACCGCCTGCACCTCGCGCAGGAAGATGTCCGCGCCGGCCGGTCCGATCCCGGGGAACTCGGCGAGCAGTTCCGCCAGCCGCTTCGGGTCGCCGCCCGCCTCCTCGCGCAGCCGGCGCAGGTCGCCGTGCCATCTGTCGGCCAGCAGCCCCGCTCCGTCGCCGAGCATCGTCGCCGTGCGCTCGTCGTAACGCCGGTAGTGACCGCGCCCGAGCGCGTCCACCCGGTCCTGCCAGCCGGCCTCGCGCATCGCCTTCGGCGTCCGGTACCCGGCGGCGAACAGCTCGCGCGCCGCGGCCACCGCGATGTCCGCCGAGATGCGCGCGCTGAGCAGCGTGGCGAGCACCAGAAGCTGGTAGAGAGGGCCCGGCCGGTCCGCCAGCCGGATGCCGGCCTCCTCCGCGTACGTCTGGCCGTGGCGATCCAGCAGCGCGTCCACCACGGCCTTCTCGGTTCGAGCCATGGGACCCGGTTACCCCGCCCCGGATGGTTCACGCACCACGACCGGCCCCATCGGCGTGGCAATACGGGGTTAACCGGCATCTTTGCTGACTCTTCACTCTTCTTGTTGACTCGTGAGGGAAACTGGGTAACCGTATGTAGCGAAAACAGTACAACGGGCGATCGTTTTCGTGGAGGCATGAGTGCGCGTCACCGATGGACTTCTCGTCAACGCCGAGCGGTTCGCGGCCCCCCGTGAGCACCGGCAGGTCCCGGGGATCCCGGCCAGGCGCCTGGTCGTCCTGGCCTGCATGGACGCCAGGCTGAACCCGTACCGGCTGCTCGGCCTCGCGGCCGGCGACGCCCACATCCTGCGCAACGCGGGCGGCGTCGTCACCGCCGACGTCCGCCGCAGCATCGCCATCAGCCAGCGACTGCTGGGCACCAGGGAGATCATCGTCATCCAGCACACCGACTGCGGCATGACCACGTTCACCGACGACAGCCTCAAACGCCAGATCCAGAACGACACCAAACTCAAGCCCGACTGGTCCACCGAAGCCTTCACCGACCTGGAGGAGAACCTCGTCCAGTCGGTCGGGCGCATCGAGGTCGATCCCTTCATTCCGCACAAGGACAGAATCCGCGCCTTCATCTACGAAGTAGAGAACGCCTGCCTTCGCGAGGTCGGTGGTTGACGCTTTTTCGAGGGGGGCTGCTTTTGTGGTTTTCCCGAGGGGGCGGGGTGTGGTTCAGGTGGCTTTCTGGGGGCTTTCTGGGGGCTTTTGGGTGGTGGTTCGCGGGGCGGGTATGGGGGCATTCGTGGTGCTTGGTCTGTTCACGGGTGACGCGCTGGGTGGGGTGTGTGTTTTACGGGGCTTTTCTGTCTGTCGTCCGGTTTTCTTTTGTAGGGCTTCTGCCTTCGCGGGGGGGGTGTTCTGCTGGCTGGGCGCCGTCATTGGCGCCGGGTTCCGCCGTTCAGCTTCTCGCCGACGCGGCGCCTTGGGGGAGGGGAGGGTGTGGCGGAGGGCGGAGGGCGGAGGGCGGGAGGCGGGGGGCGTGGGGCGGGGGTGGGGGTGGGGGCGTGGTGGTGGGGGGTGGGTGGAGGAGGTGCAGAG
>NZ_BSRQ01000005.1 GCF_030268685.1 Microtetraspora sp. NBRC 13810 | reverse complement strand
ATTTTCCGGGGCGTTTCCGCTTTTGTTTTGTTGTCTTCACTCTATTGTCCCCGCCGGTTTCAGTCAAACCAGCGGATCCGCTTAGAATTCCGACCGCCCCGTTTCCGGGACAACCCCTCTAACTTACCAGGTCATTTCGACCGAGGCGAACCGTGCCGCATCGGCGTCGATGATCCCAGCGAGGAGAGAGGGGATGCAGGGGCCGGATCGCTGATCGCCACCGAGTGGGTGGCGGCCTCGCGGGCCGCCCTGCAGGACAAAACCTTAGCAGCACTCCATGGGTGCCATGAGCCACTCAGGTAACTTCCTGACCATTCCCTCGCCAGGAGGGCTCAAACCTCGGCCGGCGAGCAACCGGACAGCAAGTGGTCCGCAATCGCGGCGCGATACGAAGTAGGCACGAGAGCTCTCCTCCCAGGAGGTGTCCATCATGACCCGGTCTGAGTTCGACGACATCCGTGCCTACATCACCGCGGAAACGACGAGCGCGAGCGACCTCTTGGAGGTTGCCCGGACGCTGCTGGACGACCTTGAGGAGGTCCGGATGCGCGAGGCGACCCTGCGCGCCTACTATCTGCGCCTGCTCACGGCGGCACGGGCCACGGTGGCCGCCCGCGGCACCGGTGATCCGGAGCCGCTGACCTTCCTGGAGGCCGAGCTGGCCAAGCGCGGCCAGCTCCCGGAGGCCGGCGAGCAGGCCCACCGGATCCTGTCCGACGCGCGGACGGCCGCCGAGTTCGTCGCCCGGCTGGAGAAGCAGCCGATGCGCATCCTCACGCCGCGGAACCGTCCGCGCTGCTACGGGGCCGGCCGTACCCTGCCTCGGTGACGACCGGCCCGCGGGCGGGGCGTCAGCCGTTGCGCAGGACCTCGCCGAGTCCGACGCGGGCGCCCGTGCGGAGCACGGCGCGCCGGTAGATGCGCGCCCCGAGTAGGAGCACCCCGACGACCGCCAGCACCATGAGGACGGCGGCGAGGGCGACCTCCCACAGCGGAACCTCGGTGGCGGCCATCCGGACCGGCATCACCATCGAGGAGAACGGCGGGATCAGTGACAGGACCCTGGCGAGGGTGGCCGTGGGCTGTGCCACCGCGAAGAACGCCACGAAGTAGGCGGCCATCATCAGGGTCATCATCGGGGTGAGGACGCTGCTGACCTCCTCCTGGCGGGAGACCAGCGCGCCGAGCGAGCCGGCCATCGCGGCGAAGAACGCGTAGCCGAGCAGGAACCAGACCACCGCGCCGGCCACGATGCCCGCCATCCCCGGCGGCAGGTCGGCGACGAGACCGGCGGCCAAGGCCGAGCCGAGCCCGGCGACGATGACCACGACCAGGTTGACCAGGCCGAGCACGCCGAGCCCGACGATCTTGCCGCCCAGGAGCTGCCACGGCCGGATCGAGGTGAGCAGGAGCTCGACGATCCTGCTGCCCTTCTCCTCCACCACCCCCATCGCGACCTGCATCACGCTCGACATGAGCAGGAAGAACAACGCCAGGACCACCACGGTGGCGACGCCCGCGCGCACCCCGGCGTCGCCGGACGCCGCGCTGACCGAAACCTCCTGGAGCGGCGGCACCCGGGTGGCCTCGGCGACCTTGGCCGGGTCGAGCCCCGCGGCGCGCAGCCGTTCCTCGGTCTGCACGACCTGGTGCCCGCTCTTCAGGAGCGCGCCCAGGCTCTGCTGCACCTCGCCGTCGGCGAGCAGCGACCGGTTGTCCACGACGGCCGCGTCCACGTCGCCCTCGGTGACCGCGGCACGGGCGGCGGCCTCGTCGGGGAAGCGCCGGAAGGTCACCGTGACGTCCTGGGCGAGCGTCTTGACGGCGGGCTCCAGCGCCGCCGAGCCGACCAGGCCGACGGTGAAGGAGTCGGGGCCGCCGAACAGCCGGGGCAGGAAGGACACTCCGGCCACCATCACCGCGGTCACCAGGAGGCCGACGACGAAGCTCCGGGTCCGCGCCCGGATGGCGATCTCCCGCCGCGCGACGAGCCAGAGGTTGCTCACGCCACCGCCTCCCTGAAGATCTCGGTGAGCGTCGGCTGCTCCCAGCCGAAATGCTCCACCCGGCCCGCCCGTACGGCGGCGCCGAGCACGGACTGGTCGTCGCCCTCGGTGACGGTCAGCGTCTGCCGGTCCCCCTCGGTGGTGAGCGTGCCGGGCAGGCCGTCCGCCCATCCTGGTACGGCGTCGCGCACCACCACTTTGAGCGTCCGCCTGCCTTCCCTGGCACGGACCTCCTCGACCGGTCCGGCCGCGACCATCCGGCCGGCGGAGATGATGCCGACCGAGTCGCACATCCGCTCCACCAGTTCCAGCTGGTGGCTGGAGAAGATCACCGGCACCCCGGCGCTTCGCCGCTCGGCGAGCACCTCGGCCAGCGCGTCCACCGCGATCGGGTCGAGGCCGGAGAACGGCTCGTCCAGGATGAGCACCGTGGGCCGGTGCACGAGGGCGACCGCGAGCTGGACGCGTTGCTGGTTGCCCAGGGAGAGTGCCTCGACCCGGTCGTTCCTGCGCTCGGCGATGCCGAGGCGTTCGATCAGCTCGCCGGTGGCCGCCGCCGACGCGGCGGGGGTCAGCCCGTGCAGCCGGCCGAAGTAGTCGATCTGCTCGCCGACCTTCATCTTCTGGTAGAGGCCGCGTTCCTCGGGCATGTAACCGAACCCGCGCCGGTCATCGAAGGACAGCGGCCTGCCCTGCCAGCGCACCTCCCCCTCGTCGGCCTCCAGGACGCCCATGATGATCCGCATGGTGGTCGTCTTGCCCGCGCCGTTCGCGCCGACGAAGCCGAACATCTCGCCCTGGCGGAGCGACAGGCTGACGTCCCTGAGCGCATCTTTAGCTCCGTAACGCTTCCGCAGTCCCTGCGCTTCGAGCACGAGGGGTCCCTCCATGATCCACCGAGCCAGCCGTTGACCCGGTTAGAAGACCCTACTTAACTCGCGTTCATCTGGTTAAGGGGTGAATCGGTAGCCCATGCCGGGTTCGGTGATCAGGTGGGCGGGGTTGGCCGGGTCGCGTTCCAGTTTGCGGCGGAGCTGGGCCATGTACTGGCGCAGGTAGTTGGTCTCCTTGACGTAGGAGGGGCCCCAGACCTGGGTGAGGAGCTGGCGCTGGCTGACCAGCTTGCCGGGGTTGCGGACCAGGATCTCCAGCAGGTGCCATTCGGTCGGGGTGAGCCGCACACCGCCGGTGATCGTCTTGCCCGACAGGTCGACCTCGTGGTCGCCGATGAGCACCCGGGCCGAGCCGGGGTCGTGCGCGGCACTCCTGCGGGTGATGGCGCGAATGCGGGCGAGAAGCTCGTCGAGGCGGAAGGGCTTGGTCACGTAGTCGTCGGCGCCCGCGTCCAGCGCGTCGATGGTGTCCTGGCTGGCCGTACGGCCGGACAGCACGAGGATCGGGACGCTGGTCCAGCCGCGCAGCCCGTGGATCACCTCGACGCCGTCCAGGTCGGGCAGGCCGAGGTCGAGCACGACCAGGTCGGGGTGCCAGTCGGCGGCCTGCCGCAGGGCCTCCCCGCCGTCGGCCGCGACCGCGACCTCGTAGTCACGGGCGAGGAGGTTGATGCGGAGCGCCCGCAGAATCTGTGGTTCGTCGTCCACGACGAGAATGCGCGCTTGAGACATGAGATTGCCCAGTATGCCGGGACGGATCGCGCAATCGACGAAGGCCCGGTCTCCATGATGGAAACCGGGCCTTTCGTTCCTGGTAGCGGGGGCAGGATTTGAACCTGCGACCTTTGGGTTATGAGCCCAACGAGCTACCGAGCTGCTCTACCCCGCGTCGTCTTCGACAAGCTTATCGCAGCTTCGCCGGCGGCGAGCCCGTAACTGCCGGGACGCCGCTGCCGCGGACCCGGGAAAACGTGCTGCCACCTGGCGAAACGGCGGCGGGGAAGAGAATCGCGCGAGTTCCGGTCAGCTCTTTCGCATGGCTTTGCGGATGACGTCGCGGGTCCGGTCCATCAGGGCCGTGGGCGGCCCCATCAGCAGGTTCTTCTTCATCGACTCCACGCCGGGATGCGGGTGGGTCGGTGCGAGGGCCTCGGCCGCCTTCACCCCGGCGGCCATCGCGCGGCGCTCGGCCTCGGTCGTCGCCTCCCGGAGCCTGGCGAACTCGTAGCGCTCCTCACTGTTGGCGTGGGCGAGCACGGCCGCGCGGAGCTTCGCCAGGTTCGTGGAGAAATTTTGGTCCGCCACTCCCGCCTTGTCCATGACCGACAGGAGTTCCTTCGCCTCCCGCTCTTCGCGCAGGCGGTCCCGGACGACGTTGTCCCCGTCCTCGATCTTCCGCCGGGCGTAGGGGTGGACGATCTCCTCCTCCGCCGTCTCGTGCACGGCGAGCAGCCGCACCAGCCGCTGGAATGCCTCCGCGCGATCGCTCGCGGGAGTCTCCTCCACCTCGTCGAACAGCTGCCGGATCATCATGTGCTGCCGGATGAGCAATTCGACGACGTCGGTCTCTTCCATGAACTCGGGCGCCTTCGGCCGTTCGGGCATCAGCGTCTCCCTTCGGTTACCAGGCGACTACCCTCCGCCGGAGACCGAAACGCCCGAGGCCGCGCCTTCTTACGGTCACGACTTGCCCGGCCGTCCCCCAAGGTGCCGTGTCACAGGGGGTACCGGCCGGGCAGGAAGTGGGTCAGCGTCCTCCTGGACCGCCCCGGCCACCGGGACCGCCCTGGTCGCCGGGACCACCCCGGCCGCCCCGGTTGCCCCGGTCGTCCGGCGCCCCGCCGGCGTTGGGCGGGCCGGCGTTGAGCGGGTTGGTGGCGTCGTCCGGGTTGCCGCCGCCGCCGGGACCGGCGTCCGGGCCACCGCGCTCCTCGTCTCCGCCGCGGTTGGCCGGGGGCCTGGGCGCGCAGCTCTGGCCGCAGCCGCCGAACCTGGCGGCGTTGATCGGGGTGAAGCCGGTGGCCGGGATGCCCTTCAGCGCGGCCTTCATGGTGTCGTTCCAGATCGGGCCGGGGATGGTGGCTCCGAAGACCGCGGGGTAGTAGTCGCCGCCGATGGTGACGTTGTTCAGCTTGTTGTCCTGGGCGCCGCGCGGGTCTCCGATGCTGACCGCGCCGGCCAGGTCGGGGGTGAACCCGGCGAACCACGCCGATGCCTGGTCGTCGGTGGTGCCGGTCTTGCCCGCCGCGTCGCGGCCGATGCCGCCGACGTTCTTCATCGTGCCCCTGGTGAACACACCGGACAGGATGTCGGCGGCGGCGTCGGCGACCTCCGGGTCGATCGCCTGGCGGCACTTGGGCCGGTAGGTGGTGACCTTGCCGTCGCGGTCGGTGATCTCGCTGATGGCCATCGGCACGCAGTACTTCCCGCGGGCGCCGATTCCGGCGTACGCGGCGGCCACGGTCACCGGGTCCATCTCGTTGGTGCCGAGCGTGAACGTCTCGAACTCCTGAAGCTTCTGCCCGTCGGCCCGCTTGATGCCCAGCGACTTCGCGGTCTTGACGACGTCGCAGAGGCCGACCTTCTCCTCCAGGGTCAGGAAGAAGGTGTTGACCGAGCCCCAGGTGCCCGTCTGGAGCGTCTGGAAGCCGCCCGACCCCTCGTCGTTGGTGACGACGTGCGTCGGGTCGCCGATCCGGCCGCCCTCACAGTTCGTGAACGTCGAGTAGCCCGCCGCCCGGTAGCCGGCGCCCACGGTGAAGCCGTCGTTGATCTTGTAGCCCTCCTTGAGGGCGGTGAGCAGCGTGAAGGTCTTGAACGTCGAGCCGGCCTGGAAGCCGCCGAGTCCGCCGTGCGCCCGGTCGGCGACGGCGTTGTAGGAGACCGCGTTCTGTCCCTTGGTCTCGCTGTACTTCCGGCTCGCGGCCATCGCCTTGATGGCGCCGGTGCCCGGCTGGACGAGGGCCTCGGAGGCGAGCGGGTGGTCGGAGGCGAAGACCCGCTTCCTGATCGCGTCGTCCGCCGCCTTCTGCATGCCGGGATCGATCGTGGTCTTGATCGTCAGACCGCCCCGCTGCAGGAGCTGGAGGCGGGCCTTGGGCGACTTGCCGAAGTCGGAGTTGTTGAGAATCTCGTTCCGCACATAAAGGCAGAAGTACGGATATTTGCTCTCACCGCATCCGCCGGGGATCGGGGTGCCCTTGTAGCCCAGCTTCTGCTTTTTGGCGTCGGCGGCCTGCTGCGGCGTGATCTTGCCGAGCTCCGCCATCCGGGTGAGCACGGTGTTGCGCCGGTCCAGGAGACGCCTGCGCTGCTCGTTGCCCTGGCTCGGGTCGGTGCTGATCGGAGACTGTACGGCTCCCGCCAGCGTGGCGGCCTGGACCAGGTCGAGCTGGGACGCCGAGACTCCGAAGAACCGCTGGGCGGCGGCCTCGATCCCGTTGGCGCCCGCGCCGAAGTAGGCGATGTTGAGGTACTTGCCCAGGATCTCGTCCTTGGTGTACTTCTTCTCGACCGACATCGCGTAACGCAGCTCGTTGAGCTTGCGCGCGTAGCTGGCCTCCAGCGCCTTCTCCTGCTCCTCCTTGGTGACGGCGTTGTTCAGCAGCACCTGCTTCACATACTGCTGGGTGATGCTGGAACCGCCCTGGCTCACCCCGCCGGACTGCAGGTTCTTCGCCATGGCGCGGAGGGTGCCCTCGATGTCGATCGGGCCGTGCTCGTAGAAGCGGAAGTCCTCGATCGAGATGATCGCGTCCTTCATCACCGTGGCGACGTCGCTGAGCGGGACGATCTCGCGGTACTTCTCGTAGAACTGCGCGATCTCGTGGCCCTTGGCGTCGAGCACCGTCGTCTTCTCCGCGAGCGGCGGCTCGGGCAGGTCCTTCGGCTTGAGGTCCAGCTCGTCCGACGCGGACACGACCATCAGTCCGGCGCCGCCGATGGCCGGCAGCGCCACACCGGCGACCAGCACCCCGGAGACGACCGCGGCGCCGATGAGACGCGCGATCCCGGACTTGGCTCTCGGCTGCTCTATCCCCCGATCTGGCATGCGTCCCAGATTATGGTGTTCCGGTTACTCCTGTTACCAAAATCCGGCTGGATACTTGCCGTGAGTTCACCGAGAGCTATTCGGCACCGGTGACCGGAAAGGTCATCCGGGGGCCGCGCCAGGGCACCGGCGTCATCTCCGGGAAACGGGACAGCGGGAGCACGTCGGACTTCTCCCTGGCGATCGTCCGCCGCCACTCGTCGAGGGTGCCCGACACCGTGAACGGGCCGATCGGGATGTGCAGCGAGTCTCCTTCGAGCCGCACCGGAGCCGCCTCACCGGCGATCATCACATCGCTGTCGAAGCCCCCGTCGGCGGCGTCGATCGCGGACACGAGGTCGGCCAGCGCGAACGAGCCGGCCCAGTCCAGCCCGTCGCCCTTGGCGGTGGCGACGACCCGGCCCGCGTCCCACGAGCTCTGGTAGACCACGAACTCCAGGGCGCAGCCGGCGATCGGATCGGCCACCGCGGACGGCGCGTCCAGCCACGCGGGCCGGAACCTGTCCAGCAGGTCGGTCATGGCCTGTGCCAGCAGGGTCCGCCGGGCGGCGAGGAAGTCGCGGTAGACGTCGGCATCGCGCAACTCTTCCTCGCAGGGGACGAAGTGGGCGGCCAGCTCGGCCTTGCTGAGCGGGGGAAGCGCCGGATCGACGAAGTAGACCGAAGGCGGCCGGTCGCCGATCTTGCGGTTGGCCCGCCCGGAGACGAACGCGAGGTTCGCCAGGTCGTTCATCTCGGTCTTCGTGTACCCGGCCGGGTGGTCGCGCAGCGTCGCCTGCGGGTGGATGCGGTGGTACTCGATCCGCTGCCCGCCCTCGGCCCCGGCGCAGATCCGGGTGCCGTGCCACCAGTCCGTGGCCCCCGCCTCCCGGGCCACCAGGTAACTGAGGAAGAAGTACGGACTGCCGACGGTACGGCCGGCCAGGGCCGACGGGGACACCTCCACCCGGGTGCCGGCGATGCCGAGGTTGGTGAGCAGCCTCCTGACCGCGTCGGGCTCCCTGGTCACCGGGATGTCCTGACCGAGCCGGGTGTCGGTGGAGCTGCTGTACCGGTTGCGGATCGTCGCGACCAGGAACCAGTAGAGCAGCGCCCGCGTCGACTCCGCGTCCAGCGGATCGTCGGGCCGCTCGCCGAGCAGCACGATCAGCGGCAGCAACGCCATCCGCGAGGGCAGCAGGCCGCTGTTGACGACCTTGAGGTTCTCCTTGAGCAGCGGGACGAGATGCCGCAGCCCGCGCTGCACGGTGGCCCAGCCGCGCTCCAGCTCCTCGTCGCTCGCCGCGGCCAGCCTGCCGTGCGACCACGTGGACAGCCCCCGGCCGAGCACCGTGCCGGTCAGCGCCCGGGTGAGGAAGGCGACGTCGAGGTCGCCGAAGTTGCGCCTGGCCCAGTGGTCGGCCTCGGCCTCCAGCTTGTCGACGACGCCGGGCCACCGCGCGGAGAGGGTGGCCAGCGCGAGGTCGCCCGTCTTCAGCGGCCGGCCGCTGTTGATCCGGACGAAGATCTGCGCGATCTCCTCGTAGGAGAAGCCGGTGAGGATCTCCAGGTGGAACGCCCGGTCCCGGATCGCGGCCAGCCGGCTCACCCGCTCGCCGATCAGGTCGGGGTCCAGCCCCGGCAACGCCGCGCTCAGCCGGGTGATGACCGGGAACTGCCTGGCGCCCGGCCGGAGCACCTCGGACACCTTGAGCCACCGCGCGTCCTTGACCGTGGCCGCGCTCTGGTTCTGGAAGTCCTCGGTCTCCACGTTGAACACGATCTGCGCCTGCGGGTGGTCGCCGAGCACCCGGTGCAGGGAGGTGAGCCGCTGCTGGCCGTCGAGCAGGAACAGCGGCGGCACGGCCCCGTTGCCGTACCCGCCGGAGCGGGTCTTCGGTGCGGCGGTGGTGCGCCAGAAAAGCAGAGAACCTGAGGGATATCCCCTATAGAGCGATTCAATCAGTTTTGCCACTTGCGTTGGCTTCCATACATATCCCCGTTGGATTTCCGGTAGTTTGATCTCCCCTCGGGAGATCTGTCCAACCAGCGACTGAATGTCCCGCTCTGTTTTCTCCACCGGCATCTGGGCACCCTCGACCGCGCATTCGGCATTGGAATCAGTCGATTACTTTAACGTTTCGGTCCGATTACCGTAAGGGGTTGTCGTGCCTGGATGAGGTAGGTCGTCCACCCGGCCGTATGCGACCCTCGCGCCTCCGCCCGGCGGTCATTCGCGGCTGCCCCTTCGCGACAAAGTGACCATTGTGCTGAGCACCATTCGACCGGGCTCCCGAACAGCTTTCAACGGCTCGCCGAGAGGTGCCGGAGAAGGAAGCGGGCGGGGAGGGCGGTGGCGGCGAGGGAAAGCAGGGTGGCGGTGGCGAGCACCGCGAGGTAGGTGAGCGGGGGGACGTGCGGCAGGGCGTAGCCGGTCATACCGGTGCTGAACGCCGACAGGGTGGCCAGGGCGATGCCGGAGCCCAGGACGACCGCGACGACGACCGCCGTGAGCGTCTCCAGGGTGAGCATCCTGAGTACCTGCCGCCGGGTGGCGCCGACGAGACGGAGCAGGGCGAGTTCGCGTGACCTGTCCGAGGTGGCCATGGCCAGCGTGTTGACCACGGCGATCGCGGTGAACGCGACGATCAGGCCCATGGCCACGTAGTTGACCTCGGCGTTGGGCGCGCTCGCCGGCACGGCCTCGGCCCGGTCGAGCACGAGGGCGCCGGGGGCCGCCGCCGCGATCGCGGTTCGCGGCAGCGTGGGCGCGGAGACGAGCAGGGTGCCGAGCCGGTCGTCCACGTGCGGGGCGATCAGGGCGTGCGGAAGGGTCAGGTCGCCGTACCCGAGGCCGCGCGAGTAGAGCGCCACGACCTCCGCCACGACGGGCGTACCGTCTCCCAGGGTGAGCCGGAGCGTCCCGCCCACGGCGACCCCGAGCCGCCCGGCCGCCGTCGCGCTGACCGCCACCGCGACCCGCCCGCCCGGGGCCTCGTTCGGGGGCTGGGCGAGGTGAGTGAGGGAGCCGGTGGTCACGCCGAGGTCGAGGGTCTTGGCCAGGTTCTGCGGGGTGACCGCCTGGGCGGTGTACTTCTCCAGGCCGATCCGGACCGAGGTGTGCAGGACCTCGGTGACCGCCTGGACGCCGGGGACCTGCCGGAGGGCCCGGGCGGTGCTGGCGGGCAGGTGCGGGCCGAGGACGTAGTCGGCGCGGGTGCCGGTGGCGGTCTCCCGCTGGGCGGCGTTGCTCATCGTGGTCTGGACGAACAGGATCGTGCAGGTCATGGCCACCATGAGGGTGAGCGGCGCGATGACGGAGGCCAGCCGCCTCGCGCCGGTGCGCAGGTTCGCGGCGGCGAGGTAGCCGCCCGCCGTGGAGACGCGCAGCAGCGGGCCCAGCAGGGCGGTCGCGGCACGGGCGACGATCGGGCCGAGGAGGGTGACCGCGACGGTCCACACCAGGGCGGTGAGCATGGTGACCGGGCTGGACGCGGCCTCGATCGACAGCATGGACAGCACGATGGTCAGGGCCACGCCGCCGCCCACGAAGCCCAGACCGGCGATCAGCCGGCCCAGGGGCGGCCGCGTCGCGGGCAGGGCCGCCTCGCCGAGCGCCGCCACCGGACGGATCCGGGCGGCGCGGCGGGCCGAGAGGCGGGCCGCCGCCCATGCGGCCAGCACCGTGGCGAACAGCGCGGCGAGCACCGGGAACGGGCTGACCACCAGCCCCAGGTGCTCGGGCAGCGCCCCCAGCGCGACGAACCTGGACCTGAGCCAGAAGCCGAGCCCGACACCCGCGACGGAGCCGATCGCCCCCGCCACGGCGGCGACGAGCAGCGCCTCACCGCCGAGCATGCGGCGTACCTGACCCGGCGTGGCCGCGACGGCGCGCAGCAGGGCGATCTCCCGCTCCCGCTGCTGCACCGACAGGGCGGACGTGCCGGCCACGACGAGGATGGCGACCAGCAGTGACGTGCCGCCGAGCGCCCCGCCCAGGCTGATCAGCCGCACCCGGGCCGCCTCCGCCTCGGGGAACTCGATGGCCCCGCGCTCGTCCCCGGTGTGGGCGAACGCCTTCGCCTGCGCCAGCACGGCGGAGACATCCGGGGCCGTCGTGGCACCGCCGGCCGCGCCGGGGCGGGGGAAGAGGCCGATGGCGCTGACCTGGCCGGGGCGGGCGGCGAGGGCGCGGGCCTCCGCCGAGCTGAAGAAGAGGGTGCGACCGCTGGGGAGGGACTGCGCGGTGACGCCGGTGACGCGGTAAGGGCGGGTGCCGGAGACGGTGACGGCGGTCAGGCGGTCACCGACGGCCAGCCCGGAGCCGGCGTCCACGACCACCTCCCCGGCGGCACTCGGCGCACGCCCGGTCCGCAACGTGAACGGCGTGAGCCCGGCGGACTCCCACCCGTGCCCGAGCGCCCGGCCACCCGCCGACGCTCCCCCCGCCACGACGTGGACGGGGAACGTGACCTCGCCGATCACCCGGGCGACGCCGGGGAGACGGCCGAGGGAGGTGACGAGGGAGGCGGGGAGCCAGGCGTGTTCGGCGAGCGGCTTGGCCTTGGTCTTCGACTTGTCCTCGGACTTGCGCACGGTCTCCCTGGCGAACTGGTCGGCGGCGACGATCACCGGGGTGCCCGCGTAACGTTCGGGGGCGACGGTGCCGCGCAGGCCGGTCTCCAGGAGCATGCCGCAGGCGCAGACCAGCATGGCGGCGCACAGCAGGGCGACGAACGAGCCGGCGAAACCGGCCTTACGGTGCCGGAGGGTCTGGAGGGCGAGGCCGATCATCGCTTCCACGCTCCCAGCCGGGTCATCCGGTCGGCGACCTTCTCGACGGTCGGGGCGGCCATGGAGTCCACCAGCCGCCCGTCGGCCAGGAAGAGCACGGTGTCCGCGTAGGACGCCGCCACCGGGTCGTGCGTGACCATGATCACTGTCTGGTCCATCTCGCGGACGACCTCGCGCAGCAGCGTCAGCACGTCGCGGGCGGTCATCGTGTCCAGCGCGCCGGTCGGCTCGTCGCCGAAGACCACCTCCGGCCGGGTGACCAGCGCCCGCGCGATGGCCACGCGCTGCTGCTGGCCGCCGGAGAGCTGGGCCGGGCGGTGGCCGGTACGACCGGCGAGACCGACCCGGCCGACGATCTCCGTCAGCCACTCCTCGTCCGCCTTGGCCCCGGCGAGACGTAGCGGAAGGGTGATGTTCTCCAGCACGGTCAGCGAGGAGATCAGGTTGAACGCCTGGAACACGAAGCCGACCCGGCGTCTGCGCAGCTCGGTCAGCCGGGTCTCGTTCATGCCGGCGAGTTCGGTGCCGCCCAGCCGTACCGATCCCGAGGAGGGCGTGTCCAGACCGGCGGCACAGTGCAGGAACGTGCTCTTGCCCGAACCCGACGGGCCCATCACCGCCGTGAAGCCGCCCCGGGGGAATCCCACCGTCACCTCGCGCAGGGCGGCGACGGCGCCCTGCCCCCTGCCGTAGACCTTGCTCACGGCTGCCAAATGCACCACGTCTGTCATGTCCTCCAGCCTGCTGACCTGCGGCGGGATGGGCCAGGGAGCCGATCATCGATCGGGCGTGACGGCATCATGAATGGGACACTGATAGACATACGTCTGTGATTCATGTGCTTCTGGCGGAGGACCAGCACGTCATCAGGGGCGCCCTGGTCGCGCTGCTCGGCCTGGAACCTGATCTGAAGATCGTCGACGCGGTGGAGTCCGGCGACGCCGCGGTGGCCTCGGCCCTGGTGCACCGGCCGGAGGTGGCGGTGCTCGACATCGACATGCCGGGCAGGCTGGACGGCCTGGGCGCGGCGACCGAGCTGCGCGCGAAGCTGCCCGGCTGCCGGGTGCTCATGCTGACCGGGCACGGCAAGCCGGGACATCTGCGCAGGGCGTTGACCGCGAAGGTGGACGGGTTCCTGCTGAAGACGGCGCCGCCGGAGCGGCTGGTGACCGCGATCCGGGAGGTGGCGGCGGGCGGGCGGGTGCTCGACCCGGAGTTGGCGGTCACCGCGTGGGACCTGGCCGACAACCCGCTCACGCCGCGCGAGGTGGACGTGCTGCGCCTGGTGGCCGGGGGCGCGGAGGCGACCGAGATCGCCGACCGGCTCTTCCTCAGCAGCGGCACGGTGCGCAACTACCTCACCGCGATCGTCGCCAAGCTCAACGCCCGTAACCGCACGGACGCGGTCCGCATCGCCGCCGAGGCGGGCTGGATCTAGCATTAGGCGCGTTTCGCATATCAATCAGGCTGTTTCCCATATGCGAGGCGGCTGTCCGGGGGCCGGACGGCACGATCGCGGGTGAGGCCGTGCCGACGGGGGCACGGCGTGACCGTGGGGAGAGTTTCCGATGGGCCGGGTGCTTCATCTCGTGCTGGCCGCCGCGACCATGCTGGCGGTGACGGACGGCGGGCCGGAGGAGGCCGACCAGTCGGGCGGGGCGGGTTCCGGCGGGCTGGTGCGCACGGACTTCCGGGTCCGGGGCGACGAAGGGGTGAGCCTCGCCGTGCGCGAGGTGCGGGCCGGCGGCGGGCGGGCGGCGAAACGCCCGGTGCTGCTGCTGCACGGCGCCCGGGTGCCGGGGGTGGCCAGTTTCGACCTGCCGGTGCCGGGCGGGTCCCTCGCCGCCGACCTGGCCCGCGCCGGCCACCGGGTCTTCGTGATGGACGCCCGGGGATACGGCGGCTCCACCCGGCCCGCCGCAATGTCCCGGCCGCCGTCCGCCGGCCCGCCCGCCGTCCGCTCCGACGAGGTCGTCCGGGACGTGGCCGCCGTGGTCGAGGAGGTGTCCCGGCGCACCCGCGCCGCCCATCCCGACGGCAAGGTGGCTTTGCTCGGGTGGGCCACCGGCGGTCACTGGCTGGGACAGTACGCGGCGACGTACACGAACCGGGTGAGCCACCTGGTGCTGTACAACACGCTGTACGGGCCGGTGACCGGGCACCCCACGATGGGGCCGGGCAGCGACTTCGAGGATCCGGAGCGGCCCGGCCGGTTCAACGCCGCCCGGTTCGGCGCCTACCGGCTGTCCACCGGCGCCGGCTTGTCGCCCTCGTGGGACGACAGCATCCCGGTGCCGGACAAGAGCGTGTGGCGTGATCCCGCGGTCGTGGACGCCTACGTCAGGGCGGCGCTGGCCTCCGACCCGACCAGCGGCAGCCGTACGCCGCCGAGTTTCCGGGCGCCGTCCGGGGCGCTGGAGGACAGTTTCCATCTCGCCACCGGCCGCCAGTTGTGGGACGCCGGCCTGATCACCGCGCCGACCCTGGTCGTGCGGAGCGAGCGCGACTTCTGGAGCCGCGCGCAGGACGTGGCCATGCTGGAACGGCACCTGACCAGGGCCGCCGCCGTCCGCTCGGTCGAGCTCGCGGACGCGACGCATTATGTGCACCTGGACCGGGCCGAGCGCGGCAGGGACCGGTTCGTGGCCGAGGTGCTGGGCTTCCTGGGCGCTTCGCGCTGATTCCTATGCTGGGCCGATGAACCTTGGGCGCTTCGCGCTGATTCCTATGCTGGGCCGATGAACCTGCGGCAGATGGAGTACGCCGTCCTGCTGGCCGAGGAGCGGCACTTCGGGCGGGCGGCCCAGCGGGCGGGGGTCCGCCAGCCGCCGTTCAGCCAGCAGATCCGCAGGCTGGAAGAGGAGCTCGGGGTCGTACTGTTCGAGCGGAACACCCGGAGTGTCCAGATCACCGCGGCCGGGGAGGCGTTCGTGGCCGAGGCCAGGCGGTCGCTCGCGCACGCCGGGCGGGCCGCCGAGCTGGCCAGGCAGGCCGGGCGCGGTGAGGCGGGGCGGCTGGCCGTCGGCTTCGTAGGCTCGGCGATGAACGTCACGCTGCCGCCGGTCCTGCGCGCGTTCCGGGCCCGGTATCCGGGGGTGGAGGTCGTCCTCCAGGAGCTCACCAGCGCCCAGCAGATCGAGCTGCTCACCGCCGTCGGCATCGACGTGGGCCTGATCCGCGGGCCGGTCGGCTGGCAGGCCGCGCAGACGGTCGCGACCAGGGTCGTGGCGCGCGAACCGATGCTGGCGGTGCTGCACGCCGGGCATCCGCTGGCCAGGCTCGACCCGCTGCCGCTGGCCAGGCTGCGGGACGAGGCGTTCGTGCTCTTCCCCCGCCGGCGCGGCCCGATGTTCCACGACCTGATCGTCGAGCTGGCCGCCGGGGCGGGCTTCGAACCGCGCGTCGTCCAGGAGGCCACCCGGATGCAGAGCATCATCGGCCTGGTGGCGACCGGCATCGGCGTCTCCCTGGTCCCCGGTTCCGAGGCCCGGCTGCGCCGTGACGACGTGGTGTTCCGGCCGCTCACCCCGCCGGGCCCGCCGATCACCCTCGATCTAGCCTGGCGCCGGGCCGACTCCCATCCCGGCGTGCGCAACCTCCGTGCGCTCTTCCCCGTCGACTAGCGCCGCAAGACGCTCTGCCGGTTCCGCCGACGTGCCCGGCGGGGGTCGTCATCGCCCTGCCGTGACCCCGGCGCCCGCCGCGGCCCGGTCCATCGGGATCCAGGCGTCCAGCTCGAACCGGTCGCCGGTGGTCTCGGTGGTGAGGGTGCCGCCCAGGGCCGCCAGGCGTACGGTCAGGTTGCCGAGGCCGGACGAGCCCCGCCCGCGCCCGGCCGGGCGGGCGCCGTCGTTGCGGACGCGGAGCCGTACGCCGCCGTCCCACGGGGTGGCCGAGATCAGGCAGGAGGTGGCCGAACTGTGCCGGAGCACGTTCGTCACCGCCTCCCTGAGCACCACGCCGAGCACGTGCTCGACGTCCGCGGGAAGGTCCCCCACCGCCAGGTCGGAGTCGGTCGCGATGCCCGCGGCGGACAGCACGGAGCGGGCCGAGCGGACCTCCGACTCCAGGGACATCTCACGGACGGTCCCGCCGGACACCGCCCGCATGTCCGCCTCGGCGCGCTCGGTCATCGCCAGCACGTCCGCCAGTTCGGCGCGGGCGCGGTCCGGGTCCAGCCGGCGGGCCAGCTCGCACTTGAGCAGGATCGCGGCCATGCTGTGGCCGAGCAGGTCGTGCAGGTCACGGGCGGCGCGGAGGCGCTCCTCGACGACCGCGGCGCGGGCGAGCTCCTGCCGCGCCGCATGGAGCTCCCGCACCTGTTGCGCCAGCCGGATCAGCCCGTACACGACCAGGCCGGTCACCACCGTGCTCACGGCGTAGTTGACCACCAGCGCGGCCGGCAGCTCCAGCCACACCGCCAGGAGCGCGACGCTCCCCGTCAAGCCCGCCACCAGCGGCCAGGCCACCGCCCACCGGAGGCTGAGCAGCAGCGGCCCGGCGAGGAACCCGGCCAACCCCAGCCAGGGCCGCCCGAAGACCAGGATCGGCAGGTAGGTGAGCGCCGTCATCAGGCCGAGCCCCGCCACGTGCCATCCGGTCACGGACCTGAGCTGCATGAAGACGATCGCGACGAGGCAGACGGCGGCCGGCACGATCATGGCGCCCGGCACGATGAGCAGCGCCTTGACCGAGAAGCCGACCAGCACCGCGGCCAGCAGGGCCATGGAGAGCCAGAAGGCGCCCCGGTCGTCGGCGGGCACCAGCGGCTGCCGGACGTCGGGCAGTACGGCCTCGACGACCAGCCGTCCCTCGGCGGTCAGGCCGGTGGTGAGCACGCCGCCGGCCGCGGCGACCCGGCCCGGGAGGTCGCCGAACCCCGCGTCCTCGGCCGTGCTGGAGTCGTCGCTGATCACGCGGAGCCGTACGGTGCCCGGGGTGCCCGGGGTGCCGGAGACCTCGATCAGGCAGGTCCGCGCGGTGGCCCGGCGGACGATCTCGGTGACCGCCTCGCGCAGGACGGTGGCGAGCAGCGCCCCCGCCGGGCCGGCCGGTTCGACCTCGCCGGACCGCACCTCCGCCGTCACTCCGGCGGCGGCGAGCATCGCGCGGGCGGTGGTCACCTCGGGCGCCAGCGAGGTGGCGCGGTAGCCGGCCGCGGCGTTCCTGGCGTCGGTGAGGAAGCCGCGGGCGGTGCCGGTGACCTCGCCCAGCGTCTCCGTCGCGCGGTCCGGCTCGGCGAGGGCCAGCCGCACCCCCCTGGCGACCTCGGCGAGTCCCCTGCCGAGCCCCTGGCTCAGCTCGGCGGCGATCCGCAGCCGCTCCTCCGCGACCGCCGCCACCGCCAGGGTCAGCCGCGCGGCGTGCACCTCCTCGACCCGCTCGGCGAGCCTGGTCAGGCCACAGATCAGCAGGCTCATGAGCACCATGCTGATCGCCGGGTCCGCGGGCCCGAGCACCGCCGCGCTGACCGCGACCGGTACGGCCAGCGGCCACCAGGACGTGAGCAGCAGCGACCCGCCCAGGAACCCGAGAATCCCCACCGAGGTCCCGGACCCGAGCACCGCCGCGTAGACCACCACGGCCTGTACGGCGAGCAGCCACTTCCCCCGGAACCTGCGCAGCCCCGGGAAAACGTAGACAAGCTGCAGCCCGAACACGACGACCGCCAGCGGCGACCCGGCGAACCCGTATACGGCCGCGAACCCGGCCACCACCACGGCGGCGATCCCCCGCGCCACCCCGGGTTGCCGCTCTCCCACACTTCGCATACCGGGACGAAAGCATAGTCTTCCCAAAGGAATCGTTCCGCGCGTCCCGCCCCGGAGGGTGCGTGACGAACGCCGACCGGCAGGTCCCCCGCCGCCGGGTCCTCCCGGCCTGTCATTGGGGATCGGGCGGTGGAGTCGCTAGCCTGACGGCGATGAACCGGTTGACGACGTCCAGAGGCGAGTTCGAGCTCGCCCGGTTTCCCGAGGATCCACGGGATCAACTACGCGCATGGGACGCGGCCGACGAGTATCTGCTGCGGCATCTCGACGGGATCGACGGGGAGCCGGTGGACCTGTCCGGCCAGGTGGTCGTGCTGGGCGACCGGTGGGGGGCGCTGGTCACCGCGCTGGCGGGGTGCCGGCCGACGCAGATCAGCGACTCGTTCCTCGCCCAGGAGGCGACCCGGGCCAACCTGCGGCGCAACGGCGCCGCAGAGGCCGCCGTGCACCTGCTGACCAGCAGGGACGCGCCGCCGGAGCGGATCGACGTGCTGCTCGTGCGGGTGCCGAAGAGCCTCGCGCTGCTGGAGGACCAGTTGCACCGGCTCGCGCCGCACGTGCACGCGGGCACGGTCGTCGTCGGGGCGGGGATGGTCACCGAGATCCACACTTCGACGCTGCGGCTGTTCGAGCGGATCCTCGGGCCGACGAAGACGTCGCTGGCGGCGAAGAAGGCCCGGCTCATCCACTGCGCGCCGGACCCGGCGATCGACCGCGGCGTCAACCCGTGGCCGCTGACCTACGCGCTGCCGGACGGGATCGGCGCCGTCTCCGGCCGGACGGTGACCAGCCACGCGGGCGTCTTCTGCGCCGACCGCCTCGACGTCGGCACCCGCTTCTTCCTGACCAGCCTCCCGGACCGGATCGGCCCGGGACGCGTGGTGGACCTCGGCTGCGGCAACGGCGTGGTCGGGCTGGCCGCGGCGCTGGGCGGCGCGGAGGTGACCTTCGTGGACGAGTCCCACCAGGCGGTGGCCTCCGCCCGGGCCACCTTCGAGGCGAACGCCGGCGGCCGGGCGGAGTTCGTCGTCGCCGACGGCATGTCCGGGATCCCGGCCGGTTCGGTGGACGTCGTGCTGAACAATCCGCCGTTCCACACGCACCGGGCGATGTCCGACGACACCGCCTGGCGGATGTTCACCGGCTCGCGGGCCGCGCTCCGCCGCGGCGGCGAGCTGTGGGTGGTGGGCAACCGGCATCTCGGCTACCACGCCAAACTGCGCCGCCTCTTCGGCGGCTGCGAGGTGGTCGCGAGCAACCCGAAGTTCGTCGTCCTGCGAGCGGTCAGGCGCTGACCTCAGTCCACGTGCCGGTACGCGCCGCCGACCGCGTGCGTGACGAGGGTGGTCAGGACCTCCTTGACGGACGCCCGGTGCCGGGCGTCGCACATGACGACCGGGGTGGCCGCGTCCAGGCCGAGCGCCCGCCGTACCTTGGCCGGGTCGTGCCGGCGGGCGCCGTCGAAGCAGTTGACCGCGACCACGAACGGCAGGCCGCGCTGCTCGAAGTAGTCCACGGCCGGGAAGCAGTCCTGCAGCCGGCGGGTGTCGGCGAGCACGACGGCTCCCAGGGCGCCCAGCGACAGCTCGTCCCACATGAACCAGAACCGGTCCTGGCCCGGGGTGCCGAAGAGGTAGAGCCACAGGCCCTCGCGGATGGTGATCCGGCCGAAGTCCAGCGCCACCGTGGTGGTGATCTTGCCTTCCACGCCTGAGGTGTCGTCCACGCCCACGCCGCGGTCGCTCAGGAGTTCCTCGGTGTGCAGCGGGCGGATCTCGCTGATCGACCCGACCATGGTGGTCTTGCCGACGCCGAAACCGCCCGCGACCAGGATCTTCAGGGCGGTCGGGCCTGCCGTGAGCGCCACACCGGCCGGCCGGGAGCGTTCAGAGCCTGCGAATTCCATGGAGCACTTCCCTGTAGATGCGTTCGTCGATCAGCTGCTGGGCGGGCCGCGGGGCGTCGATGGTCACCAGGCCCTCGCGCCGCAGGTCGCCGAGCAGCACACGGGTGATGTTGAGCGGCAGCCGGAGCTGCGCCGCCACGTCCGCCACCGGGGTCGGCCTGAGGCAGATGTCCAGCATGGACTCGTGCTCGGGATTCAGGCCGACGGGCTCGAACGGCATGCTGACCGTCGTGACGATCGCCACCAGGTCGAACGTCTCACCGGACGGCCGCACCCGGCCGCCCGTGAGCCCGAACAGCCTGACCAGCGGTCCTGGGTCGTCGTCGTCCGTCACGGCCCCGTTCCGTTCCAGGCGGGTGCCGGGGCCGCTCCCCTCGGCTGGGTGGACAGGTGCTCGCCCACCCGCTTGACGAGCAGCGCCATCTCGTACGTCACCTGGCCCAGCTCGGCGTCACCCGCAGCCAGCACGGCCAGCCGGGCGCCCTGACCGGCGGCCGTGACGAACAGGAACCCGCCCTCCAGCTCGATGATCGTCTGGCGTACGCCGCCCAGCGCGAAGTGCCGTCCCGCGCCCATCGCCAGGCTGTGGCTGCCCGCCGCGATGGCCGAGAGGTGCTCGGTGTCCTCCCGGGTCAGCCCTTTCGAGCCGCCCATCGCCAGGCCGTCGGCCGACAGCACGATCGCGTGCCGAACGCCCGCGACGCGCTGGGTCAGATCGTCGAGCAGCCAGCTGAGCTCAGCTCTCGCGTCGGTCATGGAGGTCCTTTCCGTTCCACACGTCACGGTGCCGCTCGGCCTCGCTGCGCCCCTTCCGCCAGCCCTCCTGCATGGAGGTCATCAGGTCGAGGAGCTCTTCCGGGGAGCGGGTGGTGACGTCGCGGTCCTTCCGTGCGGGTGGCTTGCGTAGTTGCGGTGCCAGGCTGGCCTGCCGTACCCGGACCGGCAGGCCGTCGAGGTCGTCGAAATCGTCGTCGCGATGGGTGTCGCGGTGGTTGTCACGGTGGCTGTCGCGGCCTGGGCCGATGGGCGGGGCCGGGACCGGCGCGGACAGCGGTGGTGTGAACGGCCGGGGGGCGGGGGTCAGCGCGCGCACCGGCGGCATGCCGCGGACCGCGGGCGCGGCGGCGGACATGGTCCGTCCGGCCGGGTAGAGCGGACCGGCGTCGAACAGGGAGACGCCGTTCCCCGGGGTGCCGTCGGGAGCGGGCTCGGCCAGCAGGCTCGGTGGCAGCATCACGATCGCCGTGGTGCCGTCGTACGGCGAGGGCCGCAGCCGGACCTTGATTCCGTGTCTGGCGGCCAGCCGGGACACCACGAAGAGTCCCATCCGGTCGGTGCCCGCCAGGTCGAACTCCGGATGGGTGGCGAGCTGGGCGTTCAGTTCGGCCATGGTGGCCGGGTTGAGCCCCAGGCCGCGGTCCTCGACCTCCAGGGCGAAGCCGTTGGCCGCCACCGAGCCGCGCACCTGCACGGCGGTGTTCGGCGGGGAGAAGACGGTGGCGTTCTCCACCAGCTCGGCGATGAGGTGGATCACGTCGGTCACCGCGGGGCCGACGAGCAACGGCGCCTGCGGCATCGCGAGCACGGTGACCCGGGTGTAGTCCTCGACCTCCAGCACCGAGCTGCGCACCACGTCGTAGAGCGGCACCGGGTCGCGCCAGCGGCGGCCGGGCGCGGCGTCGGCCAGGATGATGAGGTTCTCCGCGTGCCTGCGCATGCGGGTGGTGAGGTGGTCGAGTTTGAACAGCCCTTCGAGCGTCTCCGGCTCCTCGACCTCGCGTTCCATGGTGTCGAGCAGGGTGAGCTGGCGGTGCAGCAGGGTCTGGTTGCGCCGGGCCAGGTTGAGGAACACCTGGCCGACGCCCTTGCGCAGCACGGCCTGGCCGACGGCGGCCTCCACCGCGGTCCGCCGCACGGCGGAGAACGCCTCGACGACCCTGCCGACCTCCGCGGTCCTGGCCGGTTCCAGCTCGGGGGCCTCCGCGGCGGGGTTGACGTGCTCGCCCTTGCGCAGCCGTTCGACGAGCTTGGGCAGCCGCACCTCGGCCAGTTCGACGGCGGAGTCCTGGAGCCGCTTCAGCTCGTTGACCAGCGAGCGGCCGAACCGGTAGGAGGCCCAGATCGACAGCACGACGGCGAGCAGGCCGAGCCCGAGGACCAGGCCGATCCGCATCAGGCCGCCGACGGCGAGGTCCCGGCCCTTCAGCGTGGCGCGGCGCAGCTCCTGGTCGGTGTTGCCGTTGAGCCCGGCGAAGGCGGCGCCCGCGTCATGCCCCCAGCTGTCCGGGTCCACCGGCGGCGGCCCGACCACGTTCCACCGGTAGAGCTCGTCCTCGGCCTGCTCGAAGCGCTTGTAGGCGTCGCTGTCCTCAAGCCGGGCGTGCAGGGCGGTCAGCTCGGGGCCCATGTCACGGCCGGCGTTGGTGAGCTGGAGCCGGCGGCTGGTCATCGCCGCGACGAAGGAGGCGTGCTCGGCCGGGGTCATCCGCCCGCGGGCCAGGGCCACGGTGAGCACGGCGTTCTCCCTGGCGAGGTACTCCGCCGCCGAGCCGTAGAAGGACAGGCCGCGCAGCACCTGGTAGGAGTAGACGTCGCTGACCTCGGAGTCGCCGAACTGGCTGTTGGCGACGGTGACCAGCGCGTTGAACGCCTCCGTCGTCCGCAGTGGGAGGACCTGGTCCAGGTCGGCGGCGTCGCGCAGGGCGGGCAGCCCGCCGAGCGTGTTGAGCAGCGCCTGGATGTTCTCCGGCGGCGGGCCGATGTGCGGGTCCTGCTGCACGGCCGCCGCGACGTCCCGGATCCTGGCCGCCGCCCTGTCGGTGCGCTCCCGCTGCGCCTTCAGCTCCGGGTCGCCCGCCGTACGGCCGGTCAGCGCGGCGGTGAGCTGGCGTTCGCGCTGGATCTCGACGATCAGCGCGCGGGTGGGGGCGCCTACGGCGTCGTACCGGTTCGTGCTGTGCGCTAGCCCGGTGAAGGCCGAGATGTCGACGTAGGCGAGGTAGGCCCACAGGGTGATCAGCGAGATCAGCGGCACCAGCAGGATCCTGAGGATCTTCACGCGGATCGGCGGGGCGGATCTCATGCGTCATGTCCTGTCCGCGCGTTCCTGCGCATAGCCGGGCCGGGAGCGGCGAGTGCCGATGTGCACGCGGCGACTGATGCGCTTTGTGATTTGCACCACTATGCCGGGATTGATCGTCCGCTTCAACTCGGCTGCCGAAAGTTGAGAAGTTGATCTCCCCGGCGTCTCCTTCTGGGGTTCGACGCCCGGGACCGTCCCATGACGCGCACCGGCGGCCCGCCGGGCACCCGCTCACCCGTGCCCGGCTGAAGGGGTGCCGTGCGGGCCGCCGTGCCCGGCAGCGAGTCAGCGGCGGGCGAAGGCGGGGGCGTGCTCGGGGCGGGGGCCGAAGGCGATGAGCCGGGCCGGGAAGCGGCGGAACACCGGGACGTTGCGGCCGAGGAACACCGCGAGCCGGGGCGGCCCGCTGGCCTTGCCCGTCAGGCGCGGCTCGAATATCGCCCGCTGGAGGAAGCGCTGGGCGGCCTGCACGATGACCGTGGGCGGGGTCCGGCGCCGCTGCACCCTGGCCAGATCGCGGGTGGTGACCCGGTGCCTGCGCAACGGCCCGGCGAGCAGCGCGGCGGTGGCCACCGCGTCCTGAATGGCCAAGTTGATGCCCATCCCGCCGGCGGGTGACATCGCGTGCGCGGCGTCGCCGATGCACAACAGCCCGGCGCGGTACCAGCGCTCCAGGCGGTTGAGCTTCACGTCGAGCATGTGCAGGTCGTCCACGCTCTCGATGACGTCGACCCGGTCGGCCAGTTCCGGAGCCAGCCGGGCGACCCGCTCACGGAAGCGCTCGACCCCCTCGGCCCGCACCCGGGGCCCGGCGCCCTTCTCGGTGAAGTAGGCCATCTGGTAGAAGTCGTCCCTGACCAGCTTGAGCATGATCTGGTCGCCGTCGAACCGCGGCAGGACGGCGGCGATCTCGTCCTCCTCGTGCGCGTGCCGCGGCAGCCGGAACCACCACACGTCGAACGGCACGGGGTATTCCCGCGGCACCAGCCCGGCCTCCCTGCGCAGCAGCGAGTGGCGGCCGTCGCAGGCGACGGTGAGCTCGGCCCTGATCTCCCCCTCCGTGCCGTCCGCGGTGCGGTAGCGCACGCCCGTCGCGACGTCTCCCTCCCTGATCAGCCCGGTGACCTCGGTGTTCATCCGCAGGGTGAAGGCCGGCTCGCGCTCGGCCTCGGCGGCGATGAAGCTGAGCAGATCCCACTGCGGCATCATCGCGATGTAGTCGTAGGGCGGCGAGAGGGTGCCGAAGTCGCCCAGCGTGACCAGGCTGCCGTCGGCGGCGGCCATCCGCACGTTGCCTAGCCGGCTCTGCGGCAGCCGGCGGAACTTCTCGCCGAGGCCCAGCTCGTCCATCAGCCGGACGGTGGCGGCGTGCACGGTGTCCCCGCGGAAGTCGCGCAGGAAGTCGCCGTGCTTCTCCAGCACGGTGACCTCGATCCCCGCCCGGGCCAGTAACAGGCCGAGCATCAGCCCCGCGGGGCCTCCCCCGCTGACGAGGACGGTGGTGCTCTCAGACATGGAGCCCTCCTCTATTCATCACTTGATGAATCTCTACTAGGCACAGTACATGGAACCGTGTCAGATGTGTAGTAGTAGGCTGCCCGCATGCGTACGGAACTGGTGGAGGCCGCGCTCGCCGCGGCCAGGGAGCGCGGCCAGGACGTCGCGGAGGTGCCCCTAGCCGCGATCGCCGCCGCCGCGGGCATCTCCCGCAGCACCCTGCTGCGCCGGCTGGGCGGCAACCGCTCGGCCCTGGACGAGGCGGTACGGCTGGCGGGCGTGGACCCGGGCGGCCGGCCGCCGGTGCGGGAGCGGGCGATCACGGCGACGGCCCACCTCATCGGCGAGCGCGGGCTCGGCGGCGTCACCCTGGACGCGGTCGCCGCCGCGGCCGAGTGCTCCCTGCCCAGCCTGCACACCGTCTTCGAAGGCAGGGACGGCCTGCTCGCCGCGGTCTTCGAGCGTTACGGCCCGGTGCCCGACCTGGAGGCGATCGCCGCCGATCCGCCCGAGCGGCTGGAGGACATGGTGCCGGCGGTCTACCGGGCGATGGTCACGGCGTTCCGCCAGGAGCCGCGCGTGCTGCCGGCCATCCTCGGCGACGTCTTCACCCGGGCGGGCGGGCCGGGCAGCGAGGTGATGCGGGTCATGCTGCCCCGGATCGAGGCCGGCCTGCGCTCGCTGCTGATGACCCACGTGGCCGCCGGGCGGCTCAGGCCGCTGCCGTTCCCGCTGCTGGTGCAGCTCCTGCTCGGCCCGCTGGTGGTGCACGCGCTGCTGCGCCCGACCCTGGAGCCGGTCATAGGAGCCGAGATGCCGCCGATCGACCAGGTGTGCGAGGTCTTCGCCGACGCCTTCCTACGGGCCGCCGCGACACCCTCCTGAACACCGGCACCCGGGCCGGCGAGATCGCGATCGTCCGGGACGGCGGGCTCTTCCACGACAACCAGATCAGGCAGGTGGTCGATCCCGGCTCCGGGCTCACCTGGAGCGGCCTGTGGTCCGAGGTCCACCCGTACCCGGCCCAGCAGCGCTTCTACACCATCACCGCCGACCCCAAGCGGGCCACCGCCCTCGGCGTGGACGTCGTCACGACTCCCAGCAGCGACGGCGTCAACCTGGGCATCGAGGGCACGCTCTACTTCACGCTCAACCTCGACCACGAGACGCTGAAGCGGTTCGACGACAAGTTCGGCACCCGTACCTTCCGCGGCCAGGACAGATTCCTCACCGGCCTGCGCTTCAACCTGGTCCGGGTGACGCTGCCGCAGGACGTCCAGCGGTCGGTGGACAGCTCTCTCGCCGCCGCCGCGAGCGTGGCCGAGGCCCAGGCGAAGGTGGACCAGGCCGAGGCCGAGGCGGCGGCCAACCGGGCCAGGCAGGACCGCTACGACAGGTGCCCGGCCTGCGCCGAGATCGACAAGCTCAAGTCCCTCCCCCAGGGGATCACCGTCTACGCCCCCGGCAACCCGGACGCCGTCGTCGTGCCCAGCCGGTGACCGGACTCGGCACCTGAGCTTTGCGTCAAGAACCCGTCAAGAACCGTATATCCCCCTCAAAGAGCCGTATATCGTCACGCGTCGGACCTGCCTTTCCGGTAACGCGCGGCGCGCCGTACGACGCCCGAGGTAAGGGGTCGCGTGACGACACCGGCCGTAACGGGCGCACGGGGGAACTGAATGGGGAGAAGCGGCAGATGAGCGGTACTGGCGGGCGGACCGTTCCGGCCGTGGTCGAGAGCCCGGGACGCCCGGCGGCGCCCGGCGGGCGGTTCGCCCGGTGGCTGCTGGAGCACCGGGTCCAGCCGGTCGGCCCCGAGGCCGGCGAGTCGCACGCCGAGCCGCACGCGTGGTGGAAGGTGATGTGCCTGACCGGGGTGGACTACTTCTCCACCCTGGCCTACCTGCCGGGCATCGCCGCGCTGGCCGCCGGTTCGCTGTCACCGCTGGCGACGATGCTCATCGTCGCGCTGACGCTGCTCGGCATGCTGCCGATGTACCGGCGGGTGGCCAGGGAGAGCCCGAACGGGCAGGGCTCGGTGGCGATGCTGGAACACCTGCTGCCCTTCTGGCGCGGCAAGGTGTTCGTGCTGGTGCTGCTCGGCTTCGTGGCCACGTCGTGGATCATCACCATCACCCTGTCGGCCGCGGACGCCTCGGTGCACATCCTGGAGAACCCGTACGCGCCGGGATTCCTGCACGGGCACGCCGTCCTCATCACCGTGGTGCTGCTGCTGATCCTCGGCGGGGTGTTCCTGCTCGGCTTCAGCGAGGCGGTCGGGGTCGCCATCCCGCTGGTCGCGCTGTTCCTCGGGCTGAACGCGATCGTCGTCGGCGTCGGGCTGTTCGAGGTCGCCACCACGCCGGGCGCGGTGGCGGCCTGGCTGGACGCGCTGACCGAGGGGCGGGGCGGCTTCGGCGGGGTCGTGGGGCCCGCCGTGCTGGCGTTCCCGCTGCTGGTGCTCGGCCTGTCCGGTTTCGAGACCGGGGTGAGCATGATGCCGCTGGTCGCCGCCGAGGGAGCCGACGCGGGGCAACGGCTGACCGCCCGGATCCGGAACACCCGCAAGCTGCTGACCACCGCCGCGCTCATCATGAGCGTCTACCTGATCGCGACGAGTTTTGTGACCACGGTGCTCATCCCGGCCAAGGAGTTCGCCCCCGGCGGCGCCGCCAACGGCCGCGCGCTCGCCTACCTGGCCCACGAGCACATGGGCGAGGCGGCCGGCACCCTCTACGACATCAGCACCATCCTCATCCTGTGGTTCGCCGGGGCCTCCGCGATGGCCGGACTGATCAACATCGTGCCGCGATACCTGCCCTCCTACGGGATGGCGCCGGAGTGGGGCCGCGCGGTCCGGCCCGTCGTCGCCGTCTACACGGTCATCTGCGTGGCCATCACCATCGCCTTCGGCGCCGACGTCGACGCCCAGGCCGGCGCCTACGCCACCGGGATCCTCGCCATGATGGTCTCCGGCGCCGTCGCGGTGACGATCTCCGCCCTGCGCCGCGGCCGGCACGCGGCCACGGCCGGCTTCACCGTCCTCACCCTGGTCCTGCTCTACGCGCTGGCCGAGAACATCTGGGAGAAGCCGGACGGCATCGCGATCTCGGCCGCCTTCATCGTGGGCATCGTGGTGATCTCGCTGGTCTCCCGGGTGACCCGGACCACCGAGCTGCGCGCCGACCGGATCGAGTTCGACGAGGCGGCCCGCCGGTTCGTCGCCGACTCGCTGGCCCACAACGGGGAACTCGACGTCATCGCCAACCGCAGGCAGCGGGGCGACGTGGCGGAGTACGCCGCCAAGGAGCGGGAGCAGCGCGGCATGAACCCGGTGCCGGGGCGGGCCGACGTGGTCTTCCTGGAGGTCGACGTCATCGACCCTTCCGCGTTCAGCGACGTGCTCCGGGTGCGGGGGGTGCAGGTCGGCGAGCACCGCGTGCTGCGCGCCGAGAGCCCGGCGGCGCCGAACGCCATCGCCGCCGTGCTGCTCGCCCTGCGGGACGGCACCGGGGTCCGCCCGCACTGCTACTTCGAGTGGGCTGAGGGCAGCCCGGTGACGCACCTGTTCCGGTACCTGCTCCTCGGCCGGGGCGACACGGCGCCGGTGGTCCGCGAGATCATCCGCAAGAGCGAGCCGGACCCGGCCCGCCGCCCGCGCATCCACGTCGGCTGACCGCCCCCGCCCGCGCTTCCGGCCGGAGCGCGGGCGGCCGGCCGCCTCGCGGCAGCCGGTCAGCCGGTCAGCCGGTCAGCCGGTCAGCCGGTCCACGCGGGGTCGCGGCCGGTGAGGGCGAGGACGCGGTCCAGCGGCGGGGCCGACGCCGGGACGGGGACCTCGGGGCCGTAGACGCCCATCTTCCGGCCCTGCTCGACACTCTTGGCGAGCTCTTCGAGCGTGTAGGCGACGAGTCCGTCGTCCCAGGTCGTCGGGCGGCCGGTCGCTTGGGCCAGGTCCCAGGAGTGCACGAGCAACTCGCCCACGACCATCCCGCCGACCAGCGACGCCGGCAGCTCGGTCGGCCCGCCCATGTGCGTCACGCCCTGCCACGCCTCGGGCCGGCCCCATGCCGCGGCCAGGCGTTCCGCGTGCGCCTCGACCGCGGCCCGCCAGTCGCCACCGGTCAGGTCCGCGTCCGTCTCCGCCGCGGCCGGCGGCGGCACCGCCTCTTTGCGGGCCGCCCCTTCCAGCGACGGCCCCCAGAAGAGCAGATGGTTGATCAGCTTGCGGACGTCGTACTCGGCGCACGGCGTCCGCGCGCCGAGCTGGTCCGGCTCGATGTCACGGACGATCTCTATGAGCGAAGCGGCCGCTCGGGCCACCGACTGGTCAGACATGACGCCCAAGAAAGCACGGCACGCCGGCGGTTGTCTTGAACAAACGCGACATAAGCTCGACGACGTGCCCAGAGACGTCCGTGAACTCGGCGGCGCGTGGACACGGTTCCAGCGCCACGCCTTCCCCGCCCCCTCCCCGGACCTCGCGCCCTACGTCGAGCACTACTGGATGGTCTCCTGGAACTACGAGGAGCCCTACCGCCAGCTGATCGTGCCGTATCCGAACGTGCACCTGACCTTCCACGACGGCGCCGCGAGAGTGCAGGGGGTGTGCAGCGGGCACCAGGTCAGGGTGCTCGAAGGGGCCGGCGGCGTGCTCGGCGTGCGGTTCCGGCCCGGGTGTTTCCGGCCGTTCCTGGGCGCGCCGGTCTCGTCGCTCACCGACCGGTCCGTCGACGCGGGCGAGGTCTTCCCCGGCGGTGTGCCGGAGGCGGACGACGTCCCGGCGGTCGAGGACTTCCTCAGAGCCCACCTCCCCGAGCCCGATCCCAGGGCCGGGCGGGCCGCGGACATCGTCGCGACGATCTCCGCCGAGCCGGAGATCACCCGGGTCGGCACGCTGGCCCGGCTGCTCGGCACCGGCACCCGTGACCTGCAACGGCTGTTCGCCGAGTACGTCGGCATCGGCCCCAAGTGGGTCATCCGCCGCTACCGGCTGCACGAGGTCACCGAACGGCTGGCCGCCGGCACGCCGATCGACTGGGCCGAACTGGCCGCCGAGCTCGGCTACGCCGACCAGCCGCACCTCGCCCGCGACTTCAAGGACATGTTCGGCGAGTCCCCGACCCGCTACGCCGAACGCTATTAGGCCGGGGACGAGCGCTGTCCCGGCCGGAGGATCGCGGCCGGCCGGGGCACGAGCGCCATCCCGGCCGGACGACCGCGGCCAGCCGGGGCACGAGCGCCGTCCAGGGCCGGACGACCGCGGCTAGCCGAGCGACAGCAGGATCGGGGCGACGTAACGGGCGCGGTCGCCGGGCGGCCGGGGCGTTCCGCGCAGCATCGTGGCCAGCGGGTCGCCCGTGGCGCGCATGCCGTGCGCCGCCAGCCAGGCGCCGACGCCGGGGAACGCGCCCAGCACCTCGACCCGCACCTCGCGGTCGGCCCCGTGCGCCGCGGCCGCGATGAGCGCGCGGGCGGCCTCCTCCGACGGGGCGGCTACCGGGCCGATCACGCGCTGCTCCGCGGTGTTCCACGCAATCGCGAACCCGCCGTCGGCGACCACGACCTTCTCCGCCCGGCCCAGCAGCGGGGCGAGCACCACGGTCCGGTCGGCCCCGGCGACCTCGGCGTCCAGCGCCACAACGGCCGCGAAGTCCTCCGGCGCCGCCTCCCGCACCCCGGGGACCTCGTCGGGCGCCCAACCGCGGTCAAGGGCGAGCTTCTGGCAGGCGGGCAGGTCCTCGACCCCGAGCCGGCGAATCAATGTCACGGGGCCCAGAACTACGCCACACGCCAAGAATCTCAGCCGTCGAGGCAGATAGTTAGCCTTACCTCATTTAGTGTAGCCTTACCTAAACTCGACCTTCGGAGGGCGCCGGGTGAACGCGTCGGTCATGCCGTCGTGGGCGCACAGGGTGCCACCCGGCCCGAGCGGGCCGCAGCGAGCCCTCCACGACGGAATCCCCCGCACCGACACGAAGGACCGCTCGATGCCACCCTCCTCGCAACGCGCCCGGGTCTTCACGGCGTTCGCGTCCCTCCTGCTCCTTCTCACCACCGTCGCCGCATGCGGCTCCGGCACCGGCACAGGAGCCGCCGCGCCCGAGAGCTCCGCCCCGGCGAACGCCGCCTTCCCGGTGACCATCGAGCACAAGTTCGGCTCCACCACGATCACCGCCGAACCGCAGCGGGTCTTCACCCTGGGGCTCACCGACCAGGACGCGGTCCTGGCCCTCGGCAAGGTCCCGGTCGGCACCACCGACTGGTTCGGCGGCTTCCCCGGCGCGATCGGGCCGTGGGCCACCGGCAAACTGGGCGGCGCCCCGGTGCCGACGCTGGTGAAGGACACCGGCACCGGCCCGCCGGTGGAGCAGATCGCCGCCCTCAGGCCCGACCTGATCCTCGCGCTGTACGCCGGGCTCACCAAGGAGCAGTACGACACCCTGTCGAAGTTCGCGCCCGTGGTCGCCCAGCCCAAGGAGTACAACGACTACGGCATCCCGTGGCAGCAGCAGACCGAGACGACCGGCCGGGCGCTGGGCAAGCCCGCCGAGGCGAAGGCCCTGGTGGAAGGCGTGGAGCGGAAGTTCGCGACGCTGCGCCGGGAGCACCCGGAGTTCGCCGGCGCCACCGGCCTGGTCGCCACGCCCTACGAGGGGTTCTTCGTCTACGGCAGCCAGGACCCGCGCTCGCGCACCCTCTCCTCGCTCGGCCTCAAGCTGCCCACCGACCTCGACAAGGTCATCGGCGACCAGTTCGGCGCCAACATCAGCAAGGAACGCGGCGACCTGCTCGACCAGGACGTGGTGGTGTGGACGGTGCCGGACCTGGCCAAGGACGTCACCACCCTGCGCGCGGACCCCGTCTACAAGGACCTGAAGGTGGTGAAGGAGTCCCGCGAGGTCTTCCTGGGCGAGAGCACCGACTACGGCGCGGCCTTCTCCTTCGTCACCGTGCTGAGCCTGCCGTACGTGCTGGACCGGCTCGTCCCGCAGCTCGCCGCGGCGGTGGACGGCGACGCGGCGACGAAGGTCGCACAGACCACGTCATGATCCGGCACGCCTCGGAGACCGCCCCGGCCCGGGTCACGCCGCGTCCCGCGCTGCTGCTCGGCGGGCTCGGCGTCCTGCTCGTCGTGATCTGCCTGCTGTCGGTCGCGCTCGGCGCGCTGAGCGTCCCCCTCGACCAGGTCGCCGGGGCTCTGCTCGGCCGCCCGCACAGCGCGCACGTCGAGAACATCGTCTGGTCGGTGCGCGGCCCGCGTACGGCGCTCGGGCTGATCACCGGCGCGGCCGTCGGGCTGTCCGGGGCGCTCATGCAGGCGCTGACCCGCAACCCGCTGGCCGACCCCGGCCTGCTCGGCGTCAGCTCCGGCGCGTCCTTCGCGATCGTGGCGTCGATCGCACTGCTCGGCGTCCAGTCGATGTACGGCTACATCTGGTTCGGCTTCGCCGGGGCGCTGGCCGCCAGCGTCCTCGTCTACATGCTGGGCCGGCTGGGCCGCTCCGGCCTGAACCCGGTCAAGCTCGCCCTGGCCGGGGTCGCCGTCACCTCGCTGCTCTCCTCGGTGACGAGCGCGATCGTGCTCACCGACCCGGACGCGCTGAACCGGTACCGGTTCTGGTCGGCCGGTTCGCTCGCCACCCAGAACGGCGACGTGGTGGCGCAGATCCTGCCGTTCCTCGCGGTGGGCGCGGTGCTCGCGCTGGCCTCCGCGCCCGCGCTCAACAGCCTGGCCCTCGGCGAGGACGTCGCCGCGTCGCTGGGCCGGCGGCTCGGCCTGGTCCGGTTCCGGAGCGTCATCGCGATCATGCTGCTGACCGGCGGGGCGGTGGCGGTGATCGGCCCGGTCGTCTTCCTCGGGCTGGTGGTGCCGCACATCGCCAGGATCCTCGCCCAGGCCGCCGGAATCGGCCCCGACCAACGCTGGCTGCTGCCGCTGTCCGCGCTGCTCGCGCCGTGCCTGCTGCTGGCGGCGGACATCGTCGGCCGGGTCGTCGCCCGGCCGATCGAGATCCAGGCGGGCGTCCTCATCGCCTTCATCGGCGGTCCGTTCTTCATCGCCATGGTGCGCCGCCGCCGGCTCGCGGAGATGTGACCATGTCCGAGACCCCCCTGTCCGAGACCCCCCTGTCCAAGAACTCCCTGTCCAGGGCGCCCATCGCACGACATTTCCGGCTCGCCGTACCGCCCGTCTCCGGCATGCTGCGACCGCGCCAGGTCATCGGGTGCGGGGTGCTCGCCGTCCTCGCCTTCCTCTTCCTGAGCTGGGGCGTCACCATCGGCGACTACCCCGTCGGCCTGGCCGAGGCGATGCGGGCGCTGACCGGGACGGGCGACCCCGGCACCCTGGTGATCGTGCAGGAGCTGCGGCTGCCCCGGGCCGTGGTCGGACTGCTCGTGGGCATCGCCTTCGGCATGTCCGGCGCGCTGTTCCAGACCATGACGAGGAACCCGCTGGCCAGCCCGGACATGATCGGCCTCGTCCAGGGCTCCGGCACCGCCGTCACCGCCGCGATCGTGCTCGGCTGGGACACCGCCAGGTTCGGCGTCCAGGCACTCGGCCTGACCGGGGCGCTGCTCACGGCGCTGCTCGTCTACGCGCTGGCCTGGAAACGCGGCACCACCGGCTACCGGATCGTCCTGGTCGGCATCGGCGTTTCGTGGATCTGCACCAGTGCCACGGACTACCTGGTGGCCAGGGGCGGCCGGTTCCAGGCGCAGGCCGCGCTCGGCTGGCTGGTGGGCAACCTCAACGGGCGCGACTGGAGCGCGGCGACGCCGCTCGCCGCCGCCCTGGTGGTGCTCGTGCCGGTCACCCTGCTGCTGGCCAGGCTGATGCGCACCCTGCAACTCGGCGACGACGTCGCCACCGGGCTCGGCACCCGGGTGCAGAGCGTCCGGTTCGCCCTGCTCATCGCCGGTGTGGGACTGGTGGCCTTCGGCACCGCCGCCGCCGGCCCGATCGCCTTCGTCGCGCTCGCCGCGCCGCAGATCGCCCAGCGGCTCGCCGGCACCGCCTGGCCTCCCCTGGTCGCCTCGGGCCTGACCGGCGCCGTCGTCGTGCTCTTCTCCGACCTGCTCGCGCGCACGCTCATCTCCGGTCTGGAGCTGCCGGTGGGCGTGGTCACCGGGGTGCTGGGCGCGCCGATCCTGCTCTGGCTACTCGTCCGCGCCAACCGCGCCGGCTCAGGAGGCTGAACCATGTCGAACACCGACCCGGACCTGCGGGCGAACGGCCTGCGCCTTGCCTACGACAACCGGGTGGTCGTCGAGGACCTCGACCTGACCATCCCGCCGGGCCGCATCACCGCGATCGTCGGCGCCAACGCCTGCGGCAAGTCCACCCTGCTGCGCGCGCTGGCCCGGCTGCTCACCCCCCGCCAGGGCGCCGTCCAGTTGGACGGCCGCGCCCTGCACGCCATCCCCACCAGGGAGCTCGCGCAACGCCTGGGCATCCTGCCGCAGTCACCGGTGGCGCCGGAGGGCCTGACCGTCGCCGACCTGGTCACCCGGGGCCGCTCGCCGCACCAGACCTGGTGGCGGCAGTGGTCGCGGGCCGACGAGCAGGCGGTGCACGCCGCGCTGGCCGCCACCGGGATGACCGCGCTCGCCGACCGCCCGGTGGACGAGCTCTCCGGCGGCCAGCGGCAGCGCGCCTGGATCGCCATGGCCGTCGCCCAGGGCACCTCCGTGCTGCTGCTCGACGAACCCACGACATACCTCGACCTCGCCCACCAGGTGGACGTACTCGACCTGATCACGGACCTCAACCGGCTGGAGAACCGCACGATCGTGATGGTCCTGCACGACCTCAACCAGGCGTGCCGGTACGCCGACCACCTGGTCGCCATGAAGTCCGGCCGGATCACCGCCCAGGGCGCCCCGTCCGAGGTCGTCACCGCCGAGATCATCGAGGACGTCTTCGACCTGCGCTGCCAGGTCTCCGCCGACCCGGTCAGCGGCACCCCCCTGATCATCCCGATCGGCCGCCACCATCACCTGACGCGAACGCCGCTCTGACGTCGGTACGGCGCCCGCGGCCGGGTGACCGTTCTCAGCCCAGACTTCGCAGGTAAGCCGCCACCTGGTGCCTGCCGCCGTACTCGGCCCAGCCGAGCGGGGTCGAGTCGTACTCGGTGTCCTTGATCGTCGGATCGGCGCCGAGCTCGATCAGTGTCGCGGCCGTCTCGACGTCGTCGTTCCAGGCCGCCGCGTGCAGCGGGGTGGATCGCCGCAGGTGGTTCACGCCGAAGCCGAGACCGGCGAGCAGCCGTACGGCTTCGGGCCTGCGCTGCCCGGCCGCGCTGTTGATCAGCTCGGGGGATCGGGCGAGCGCTCGCGCCGGCGGTTCCGGGCCGAATCCGGCCACCGCGTCGGTGTCGGCGCGCATGCAGGCCGCGACGAACGCCTCCGTCTCGTCCAGGACCGCCGAGGCGGCTGCCGCGGCGAGGATCTCCGCGACCTCGGTGTGCCCGTTCAGCAGGGCGAGCTCATAGGGTGTGCGTCCGCCGTACGCCGGATGCTCGCCCAGCGAAGCCGTACATGCGGGCGGTGACCAGTTGCGCGTCGGACAGTTTGAGCGTCCGCGGCGGAACTCGGTGACGAGCCCGAGCGCCTCGGGGACTCCCGCCTGCACGGACCGAAGCAGCGTCTTCGCGTTCTGCCGGAGCCGTTCGAGGCTGGGGTTGCCGGGCAGGCGCTGGATGGGCACCAGAGCGCCCTGAACGCCCACCCCAGCCTACATTCCCACCCAGCCGAGGACCGCCCCCTGGCCTCCCTGGCCCGCACGATGTCCAGGGCAGTAGACAGCGGAGCCCCCATAGCCGACGTCCTAACCCGCCTCGCGGACGCCGCCCGCCGCCCCACCCGATCAGCCTCCGCCGCCGCCCGAATTGTCGGAGTCCAAGCAGTAGCCCCCCTCGGCCTCTGCTTCCTCCCAGCCTTCGCCTTCCTCGGCATCATCCCCGTAGTCGCGGGCCTGGCGACCCAAGTCCTCCCCCGTAACGGCTCTGGTCGGATTCGCCCTGTACGCGTTATCCTTCACATGTAAGAAGATTCTTTCAGGTGAAGGAGTGTCATGACAGTGGCCGTGCCGGCCGGCGACGAACTGGTCGTGATGCTCGCGGCGCTGGCCAACCCGCTACGGCTGCGCATCCTCGCAAGGCTCGCCGGTGGGCGTGACTACGTGAGCCATCTGGCCCGCGACATCGGGATCAGCCGACCGCTCCTGCACATGCACCTGCAGCGGCTGGAGGCGGCCGGGCTGATCGTCGGCAGCCTTGAGCTGTCGGAAGACGGCAAGGCCATGAAGTACTACGAGGTCACGGACTTCCACCTGCACCTGACCGCCTCGACCGTGGCCGAGGCGGTCCAGACCCTTACCCGATCGGACCCGGAGAAGGGTCCCGCACCCAAGGAGAGGTCCTGAATGGACGCGACGACCTGGCCGGGCACGGTCCTGATCCTGGGGCTGTGGTTCCTGGCCCTGATCCTGCTCATCGGCATCGCAGCGACGGTCCTCGAGTTCCGCAAGCTGAAGATATCCGCCGCCGTGCAGGAGGACCTGCGCCAGCTCGTGCGCCGCTACGAGCAACTCGCCGAGAACACCCTGGACGCCCAGCAGCGGATGGCGAACGACCTTTCCGAACTGCGAACGCGCGCGGCCTCGATCGAGCAGATCCTGCGGACAGTCGAGTAAGGAGAAACACGATGAAGGCGATCGTCCAAGAGAAGTACGGCTCGGCCGAGGTTCTGAGACTCGGTGAAATCGACAAGCCGGTGCCCGGCCACGACGAGGTCACGGTGCGCGTACGCGCGACATCGGTGACCCATGGCGACTGGGTGACCACGACGGGCCTGCCGTATCTGGGCCGCCTGGCATTCGGGCTGCGCCGGCCAGGGCGGAAGGTCCCAGGCCGGGATATCGCCGGAGAGGTCGAGGCCATCGGCAAGAACGTCACACGATTTCAGCCGGGCGATGAGGTGTATGCCGAAGTCGCCGCCGGAGGCTTCGCCGAATACGCCCGCGTCTCCGAGGACCTGCTGTGCCCGAAGCCGGCCAACCTGACCTTCGAGCAGGCGGCGGCCATACCCTGGGCGGCGAACACCGCATTGCAGGGTCTCCGCGACCGTGGCGGGATAGAGCGGGGGCAGCAGGTCCTGATCAACGGGGCGTCGGGAGGTGTGGGCACCTTCGCCGTGCAGATCGCCAAATCGTTCGGGGCGGAGGTGACCGGCGTGTGCAGCACGAGGAACGTGAAACTGGTCCGCTCGATCGGTGCCGACCATGTCGTCGACTACACCCGAGAGGATTTCACCAAGAGCGACCGGCGCTACGACCTCATTTTCGACCTGGCGGGGAATCACTCGTTGTCCGACTGCAGACGCGTGTTGACCCCCGGAGGGACCCTCGTCCTCTCCAGTTCGAAAGGCGGCCGGTGGTTCGGGCCGGTGGGCCGGCTCCTGGGGGCGCTGGTGCTGTCGCCGTTCGTACGGCAGAGCGTGCGCACGTTCATGGCGAGGCGAAGCCAGAAGAACCTCGCCGATCTCAAAGAGATGGTCGAGTCCGGGCAGATCACACCAGCGATCGACAGGACATACCCGCTGAGTGAGGTTGCCGAGGCGATGCGGTACTTCAGCGAGGAGCACGCACGGGCGAAGATCGTCATCACCGTGTAAGGCCGAGAGCCTTATGAGATACCTGCCGATGGCAATCCGACGGCACTGCAAAGTAGCGTGACCGGATGGTTGCGTTCTGCATCCTTTGAGGTGATCTGCTCCTCATTCAGGATGACCAGTCTCAGCGAATCGGCGATGCGGTGTGGATGGGACACATGCGCCGGACGTGGTCGTACGCACTCGGCCCCGTCGACGGACGCCTCGTCCTCGGCAACTGGTAGCCGCTTCACCTGACGGTGAGGTCGGCGCCAACTCAGAGGCCAGCCCGACCCCACCAAGCGCGCCCACCTCGACTTCACCGTCGAGCGCCCGGGATGACCACGTCAATCGATGATCGCGGTGACCTCGGCCTCGATGAGGATGCCGGGCTCGAAAAGCACGTCAACTCCGATCAGCGCGGCCGGCGGCGTAGCGATGTCGAACTCGCGGGCCGCCTGTTCGATGCCCGCGTTGAAGGCGTCGTACATCTCTCTCTTCCAGCCTGCGGCGTACCACGTGAAGCGGACGACATCGTGGAACGTCGCTCCGGCCGCGTCCAGCGCTTTGGCGACGTTGCGGTAGACCTGGGTGACCTGCCCGGCGAGGTCGCCCGGTGCCACGAGCTCGCCGTTCTCGTCCCAGGCGACCTGTCCCGCGATGTGGACCTGCCTGCTCCCTCTCGCCACCGCGACGTGGTGGTAGAGCGGGACTTGGACATGCCGGTCGGGGTTGATGAGCGAAACAGCCACGAGATCTCCTGATCGGTTACGTGATCGAGGCGCCGGATGGCACCCGTGCTCTCTTGCGGTTACTCAGAAACCATAGGAGAGTGTTCGCTGACGTGGAAGAACGCACTTTTTAGAGACTGGGGAACCTCATGGTGACCAAGCAGTTCGCAGGCACGGCTGATGAAGCGGACCTGAGACGTGCGGACTCCCTGGCGCGGGAGATCTTCTCGGACGTCGCCAACAAGTGGGCGTTGCTCATCATCGAGGCTCTCGGTGAGCGCACCCTCCGCTTCAGCGAACTGCGCGACGAGGTCGAGGGCATCAGCCACAAGATGCTCACCCAGAACCTGCGCATGCTGGAGCGCAACGGCCTGGCCCGGCGGAAGGTGCATCCCACTGTGCCGCCGCGAGTCGAGTACACCCTCACCGAGCCGGGCCAGGCCCTGCGCGCGACGGTTGATCTCATCTGCGGCTGGACTCACCGGTACTTCGGCCACATCGAGACCGCCCGCCGGCACTTCGACGCCTGACAGCCCGCGTTGGTCGGGGCCGGCCATGGATGTCCTGGCGGCTGCGATCCCCGACGACCTGCACGATCAGAACCTGCGCCAGGCATTGACCGCCGCTCCGGCCGGCACCCCGCCAGCCGCACACAGAAAGGCGTCCTGATGGAGATTCCCCTGTTCACGGACAGGCGGTGGAGCACATGCCCGCTGTGGGTGCTGGAGGGCAACGAGCGGGCCCGCCGGTTCTGCGAGAAGGCCGGCTGGTCGGCGGACGGCGTCACCCGGGTCGCCCCGATGGGCGGCGAGCTGACCCACCAGCTGCTGCGCGTCCGGACGGCCACCCGGTGACCGACTTCGCCGAACGCGCCGAGCGGCACCGGGGCGAGCTGCGGGTGCACTGCTACCGGATGCTCGGATCGTTCGACGAGGCGGAAGACCTGGTCCAGGAGGTGTTCCTGCGGGCGTGGCGCGGCCGGGACGGCTTCGAGGGCCGTTCCTCACTGCGCGCCTGGTTGTACCGGATCGCCACCAACGCCTGCCTGGACGTCCTCGACGGCCGGAGCCGGCGGACGCTGCCCGACCAGGCCGATTCACCGGCCGGCCCGTGGTTGCAGCCGTTCCCCGACCACCTGTGGGAGCCGGTGGCACCGAGCGCCGACGACCCGGAGGCCGCCGTGGTCGCGAAGGAGACCCTGGAACTGGCGTTCCTGGCCGCCATCCAGCACCTGCCGCCGAGGCAGCGCGCCGCGACGATCCTGTGCGACGTGCTGGGCTGGCCGGTCCGCCAGACGGCCGAGGCCCTCGACGGCAGTGTCGCCTCGGTCAACAGCGCACTGCAGCGGGCCAGAGCCACCCTGCGCACCCACCTGCCGCCCGGCCGGTCGGACTGGGCCCCGTCAGCCCCGCCCACCGACGAGGAGCGCAGGATTCTGCGCCGCTACATGTCCGCGGTCGAGCGCGGCGACCTGACCGAGGTTGCCGCGCTGCTGGCGCGGGACGTGCGAGCGACGATGCCGCCGTACCCGGAGTGGTTCGCCGACCGCGACGGCGTGCTGGCAGCGCTGTCGGCGAGCTGGGACGCCGGCTCACCCGACTACATCGGAACGCTGCGCATGCTGCCGGCGAGCGCCAACGGCCAGTTGGCCGCGGCGACGTACCGGTGTCCGCCGGGCGGGCACGCGTACGAGCCGTTCGGCATCGGCGTGCTGCGGATCCGCGACGGCCGGATAACCGAGATCGTCGCGTTCCACGAGCCGGCCCTGTTCCCGTCGTTCAACCTCCCACCCACCCTGGACCGATGAGGTTCCGCGGTGGATGCCGTCTCAATACCGCACGAGGCAATCAGCCGGCAGAGGAGACAGCAGTGAACGACATCGAACCGCAGACCGCGAACGGCAAGGTGCTCTGGCACTTCACCATGTCCCTGGACGGGTTCGTGGCCGGGCCGAACCACCAGATGGACTGGATGATGACCGGCATCTCGCCCCAGCCGGGCCTGATCGAGGAGTACGTCGCGACCACCGGCGCGGTCCTGGGCGGCCGGCGCGGCTGGGACCACTTCCCGGATCCCCGCAGCGTCTACGGCGGCGCCTGGACCGGACCCATCTTTGTGCTCACCCACCATCCGGAGGACGCCACGCCCGCCGACGGCGTCACATTCCTGGACTGTGACGTGACCGAGGCGGTACGGATCGCGCTGGCCGCGGCCGGCGGCAGGAACGTCGAGGTGCATTCGCCGACGATCGGTGGCCAGCTTCTCGAACGCGGGCTCCTCGACGAGATCAACCTGCACATCGCGCCCGTGCTGCTCGGCGAGGGCATCCGGCTGCTGGACCTCCCCGGTGGCCGGCCGCACTACCTCCACCGGGTCGGCGCCGACGACCCCACGGCCGAGCTGAGCGTGCGGTACCGGCCGATCAGGCCGTGACCGCGAGCGTCACCACGGCGACGGCGGGCGGTCATCCAGCCGCTTGCGGCCCGGATGCCGTACCCGGCGTTCCTTGTTCGGCGGCAACGGCTCGATGACCGCCCACAACTCACCGCTGATCTCCCACGGCTTCGGCCGCGCCACCTGCTGCCCTTCTCGCCATCGCTACAGCGAGAGATCAAACCTTTCACCGGGCGTCTGGGCCTTGAAGGTGGGCTCCTAGGCGGCGGGGGCGGCGGTGTTCAACGGGCTAGCCGAGGAGGGCACGAAAGCCTGCCGCCCGCGACGTGCCGATACCCGGTTATGCCAGGGGGTGACGTCTCGTCCTACGGACGAATCACGGACAAACAATCAAAGGCCCGGTCTCCGTTTCCGGAGATCGGGCCTTTGATTTGGTGTTTCTCAGTAGCGGGGGCAGGATTTGAACCTGCGACCTCTGGGTTATGAGCCCAGCGAGCTACCGAACTGCTCCACCCCGCGTTGCTGTGTTACAAACACTATCGGCAGCGCGGGGTGGTGGCAAATCAATTCGGGCTCACGAGCTCGACGCGGGACTCGGTGCCGGCGTGCTCGACGGGCTGGCCGGCGCGCTCGGGGTGGCGGACGGGGACGGGGTGGGTGCCGCCGTGGGAGCCGTGGTGGCGGCCGAGGCGGGCTCGGTCGCCTTCAGCTTGTCCAGGGCGGCACGGAGACGCTGCTGGGCCTCGCCGTACTTCACCCAGTCGGGCGGGCTGGCGGCCAGAGCCGTCTGCGCGTCCGCGTACGCCTGCTGGGCCTCGTCGATGGTGGAGGCCAGCACGTTGGCGGTGGCGTTGTTCGTCGTCTCGCCGGAGGTGACCGGGGCTCCCTCGGGCGGCGGAGCCTGGGCGGCCGATTCGCCGAACACCTGCTCCAGCGCGTCGTCGAGGCTGTCCGCGGATCCCACCTTGTTGCCGTAGGACACCAGGACCCGGCGCAGAATCGGGTAGGGCTCCTGGCCCGACGCCGCGGTCGTCTGCACGTAGACGGGCTCGATGTAGACCAGGCCGCCGGCGAAGGGCAGGGTCAGCAGGTTGCCGTACCGGATCTGGGCGTTGCCCAGGCCCAGCAGGTTGAGCTCACCGGAGAACTTGTTGGTGAAGTTGTTCTGCACCTGGCCGGGGCCGGGGATCGCGGTGTTGGACGGCATGCGCAGGATGCGCAGGGTGCCGTAGTCCTGGCCGGGCGTCGCGCTCACCGACATGAAGGCCGCCAGGTTGGGACCCTCGCGCGGGACGAACGTCGTCGTCAGCGAGAACGTCGGCTCCGTCGCCCCGGGCATCTTGACCGACAGGTAGTACGGCGGCTGCTTGACGTCGCCGTCACGCAGGGACGGGTCGTTCGGGACGTTCCAGAAGTCCTGGCCGCTGTAGAAGGCTCCCGGGTCCACGATGTGGTACTGCGAGAGCATGTCGCGCTGCACCTTGAAGAGGTCTTCCGGGTAGCGCAGGTGGCTGCGCAGGTCCTGGCTCATCGCGCTGGCCGGCTTGACGATGCCGGGGAAGGCGTTGCGCCAGGTGCGCAGCACCGGGTCCTTGTCGTCCCAGGCGTAGAGGGTCACGGTGCCGTCGTAGGCGTCGACCGTGGCCTTCACCGAGTTGCGGATGTAGTTGATCTCGTCACGCGGCTGCTGCGGGATCGCCCGGGTGTCGGTCGCCGTGTCGCGGACCATGTCGCCGAGGCTCTTGCTCTGCGAGTAGGGGTAGTTGTCGGACGTCGTGTAACCGTCGACGATCCACACCACCCTGCCGTCCACGATCGCCGGGTAGGGGTTGGCGTCCATCTGGAGGAAGGGCGCCACCTTCTCGATCCGGTCACGCGGGTTGCGCACGTAGAGGATCTGCGACCTGGGGTTGATGTCCCCCGACAGCAGCATGTTGATCTCGCCGTACTTCGTGGCGTAGAGCAGCCGGTTGAAGAACGAGCCGACCGGCACGCCGCCCTTGCCGTCGTACGTGGTGTTCTGCTGGCCGCTGGCGCCTGCGCTCAGCGGGTAGTCGAGCTCCTGCTTGGTCCTCGTGGTGGAGCCGCCGGCGATCACGTACTCGGTGGAGGAGGACTCGCCGAAGTAGATCCGCGGCTGCTTCAGGCCGGTGCGCTGCGCCAGGTCGCCGGTGACCGGCATGTCCTTGGCGTCGAAGTCGGGCAGGCCCTCGGAGTCGACCTCGTTGCCGGGCGCGGCCACGATGCCGTAGCCGTGCGTGTAGACCAGGTGCCGGTTGATCCAGTTGTCCTGCTCCGGCGGCGGCCCGGTGAGCTCGCGGACGGCCACCACGGTGTCGCGCTCCTTGCCGGAGGCGTCGGGGTAGCGGTCCACGTCGAGCTGGTCGGGGAAGTCGTAGAAGCCGCGGATCCGCTGCTTCTGCTGGTAGGTCTTGGACACCAGGGTCGGGTCGAGCAGCCGGACGCCGGAGATCGAGGAGTCGGAGTTGACGTCGACCTTGCTCGGATCGCCCTGCGCGTTGTAGTCGGTGACCTTGGCGGTGTCGATGCCGAAGGCTTTCCTGGTGGCGTCGATGTTGCGCTGGATGTAGGGCGCCTCACGGGCCTGCTGGTTGGGCCTGACCTGGAACTGCTCGACGAGCGACGGATAGACGCCGCCGATCAGCACCGCCGACAGGACGAGCAGGCCGAAGGCCACGCCGGGGAGCATGCCGCCCTTGCGCACGACGCCGGCGAAGAAGAGGCCGGCGCAGATGAGCGCGATGATCGCCAGGATCGTCTTGGCGGGCAGCACCGCGCTGACGTCGGTGTAGGACGCGCCGTCCCGGAAGCCCCGGTCGGAGAAGACCAGGCCGTACCGGTCGATCCAGTAGGCGATGGCCTTGAGCAGCACGAAGACGCCCAGCAGGACGGACAGGTGGGCGCGGGCCGCGCGGGTGGCGTGCACGCCGGGCGACTGGAGGCGGAAGCCGCCGTACAGGTAGTGCACGATGGCGGCCATCACCGCGGAGACCACCACGGCGGTGAACAGGAACGTCAGCACCATCCGCAGGAACGGAAAGGTGAACATGAAGAACGACTTGTCCATGTTGAACAAGGGGTCGGTCTCGCCGAACGGCGCGCCGTTCACGAACTGCAGCCAGGTACTCCACTGGCCGGCCAGCGACGAACCGGAGAACAGCGCCAGCACGCCCATGCCGATCAGGAAGATCAGCCTGCGGTGCGGGTCGAGCGCCATCCGGTAGCGGTCGGCGCCGCTGGAGCCACCGAACATCGCGGGACCGAACATCGGCCGCGTCCGGTGGGCCAGCATCATGTTCCCGCCGACGATGGCGACCATCAGCAGCGCACCGACCACGAACAGCATGATCTCGGTCAGGAGCACGCCGGAGAAGACCGATGTGAACCCGATCGAGTCGAACCACAGGTAGTCGGTGAAAATGCCGGCGAACAGGAAGAACAGCGCGACGAGCACCACGAGGGCGATCACGACGGGCAGCAGAAGGCGCGGCCGGCGGGGCAATCGCATCGCCCTGCCGGATCCGGGGGTCCGGAAGCTCAAGGCCAACCCCTTGTCTTAAGAGCAACGGTCCGTGTCTGGCAACCTACACCGGCGAAGCATCGGTCGCGGTGTGCCTCTCGGGCACGGTCCGGCCACAACGCTCCACCGTCGGAACTGCTAGGCCCAACGCACGGGATGACATCTGAGTGCCCGAATCGCATCACGGGTGGGTCAACTTCCCGAACAGGTGGGCACCGGGCCGGAACCACCCCCGCGCAACACGTCGATGGCCCGCACGGCGGTGCCCAGCGTGTCGACCTTCACCAGCCGCAGGCCCTCGGGCACGGCCTGGACGGCCTCGGCGCAGTTTCCCGCCGGGGTGAGGAAGATCGTCGCACCCGCCTCGCGCGCGCCCACCATCTTCTGCTGGATGCCGCCGATCGGGCCGACCTGGCCGTCGGGGGTGATCGTGCCGGTGCCTGCAATGGACTTGCCGCCGGTCAGCGGGCCGGGCGTGAGCTTGTCGAGGATGCCGAGGGAGAACATCAGCCCCGCGCTCGGGCCGCCGACGTCGCCGACGCTGATGTCGACGTCGAAGGGGAACTTGAACCGGGACTGCATGACGACGCCCACCATGACGTTGCCGTCCTGACCGGCGACGGTGGGGACCTGCTCGGTGAGCGTTTTGCCGCCGCGGGTGACGGTGAAGGCGACCTCCTCGCCCGCCTTGTGCGCGCGCACCGCCCCGGCGACCTTCTCCACGTCGGTGATGGGCTTGCCGTCCACGGCGGTGATCTCGTCACCCTGCTTGAGCCTGCCGTCGGCGGGCTTGCCCTTCTCGGTGGACATGACGGTGACCACCGAGGTGAAGGGGATCTTCAGCTGGGTGAGCGCGGCGGCGGTCGCGTCGTCCTGGGAGGTGGTCATCTCCTGGGTGTTCTGCTGCTCGACCTGCTCGGCGGTGCTCGTCCGCGGGAAGATCGTCTCCTCCGGGACCACGGCCACGCTCGGGTCGGCCCAGCCGCGCAGCGCCGTGAGCAGGTCGATCCGCGCGCCGGGGCCGCCCTGGTAGGCGACGGTGACCAGGCTCAGCTTGCCGTTGACGGGATAGGTCTCGTGGCCCTTGATCGTGATGACCGGCTGCCCCTTGACCGCTCCCAGCGTGTTCTCCGTCGGGCCGGGACTCAGCACCACGTAGGGCACCGGCATGACGGCGCCGGCCAGCGCGAGCACAAGGGTCAGCATGCTCGCCACCATCAAGGTCAGCGCACGTCGGGACATGACCTGAAGCCTATGCGTTGCGCACCGGGACGCGGCCCGGCCTGTGGATCGTCATGCGCAGGCGCCGACCCACTCGCTGGAGCCGTCGGCGAACAGCTGGTGCTTCCAGATCGGCACCTCGCGTTTGAGGTCGTCGATGAGCCGCCTGGACGCCTCGAAAGCCTCACCGCGGTGCGGGCAGGCCACGGCGACGATGACCGCGATGTCGCCGAGCGAGAGGTCGCCGACGCGGTGCACGGCGGCCAGCGCCGTGACGGGGAAGTCGGTGGCGACCTTTTCGGCGACCCGCCTCAGCTCGGCCTCGGCGGTCGGGTGCGCGGAGTAGGACAGCCGCGTCACGGACTTGCCCTGGTCATGGTCGCGGACCGTGCCGACGAAGAGCGTGGTACCGCCCGCGGACCTGTCACCGACGGCGGCCAGCACCTCGTCGACGGAGAGCGTCTGGTCGCGGATCCCCAGCAGACGGATGTTTTCCACGCCCCGAGCCTACAACCGCGTCGTCGCGGTCGCCCGGTCGCGGCTAGACCCGCCGCTTGCGCCGCGCCCGCCGGACGATGGCCGCGGTGCCGATCACCGCGACGGTGGCGCCCGCGGCCGTGATCGTCGCCTCCTTGCCCGACAGGCGGCGGCCGACGACGGCGTGCCTGCCCGCGCTCAGCTCCAGCAGGTGTTCGAGCGCAGCCTCGTTGCTCCACACCGGCTTCCAGCCGACCGCGCGCAGCGCGGCGCACTCGACCACCCACGGGTAGACGACGTAGTGCAGGTCGGTGGCGGGCGCCGGGGTGATGCCGAGCCGGTGCAGCCGCTGGGCGGTGCCGAAGGTCAGCGCGGCGGGCAGTTCGAAGCGGCGTAGCCCGGAGATCTCCTCCACCTGCTCCTGCTCCAGCCAGCCGTCGGAGCCGACGGCCACCACGCCGGAGACGGCGCCGAGCGCCGCGAGCTCCAGCGCGGTCACCAGGTCGTCCACGTGGCAGAACTGCCAGCGCGGCGCGCAGCCCTTGACGGTGAGCAGCCTCGGCGCCTCGAAGTGCCGGGTGACCACGGTGTCGGTGTCCGGCCCGACCACGGCGGCGGGGCGCAGCACGGTCACCTCGAGGCCGGGATGGCTGCGCCGGGAACGCCGGACCAGCGCCTCGATCTCCAGGTAGTCGCCCACGACGCCGGTGTCGTGCTCGGCGGCCACCGGGGAGCCCTCGGCGAGGGGCACGTCGTTGTCGGGCGCCGCGCCGTACACCATCGCGCTGGTCACCAGCACGACCCGGCGGACCCGCGCCGCCGCGCTCGCGGTGAGCACGGTCTCGGCGGCGCGCAGGTTGTAGGCACGCCGCTCGGTGGGGTCGGCGTCGAGGGCGTAGCCGGCGGCAAGATGCACGAGCACGTCGATGTCCGACAGCCGGTTCGCCAAGAGCGGATCCCGAACGTCGATGACCCGCCAGGTGACGTCCGCGACGTCGCCGCGCTGCTCGTCGATGGCCACGACGCGGCGGAAATCCGCAGACGAGGCCACGTGGGCAAGGAACGCCCGGCCCAGTCCCGAGGCCGCGCCGGTGACGGCGACGACAGGTGGGCGGTGACGATTCGAGGTAGGCACCAGGTCCTCACTTTGCACTGATCCGCCCCACGACGGATAACGTGGCGGATGTGGACTCCTCCATCCTGCACGAGGTAGACCGGTGACTGACCTGCCAGGTCGCGAAAACGACCCAAACGAGAACCCGTTCGCCATGTTCGGCAACCCTGAGCAGATCGCCGCGGCGATGCGCCAGTTCGCCGACATGCTGTCCGCCCCGCAGAGCGCCGGGCCGGTCAACTGGGACATGGCCAAGAACATCGCCCGGCACGCCGTGGTCGCGGAAGGCGATCCCAGTGTGATGGAGGGCGAGCGCCGCCAGATCGTCGACGCGCTGAGCCTCGCCGACCTGTGGCTCAACCAGGTGACCACGCTGCCGAGCGGGGTGACGTCACCCCAGGCGTGGAGCCGTTCGGAGTGGATCGAGAAAACGGTCCCGATTTGGCAAAAACTTTGCGATCCGATCGCGGCGCGCATGGTGGAGACGATGGGCGGGTCGCTCGGCTCCGCCGGTCTGCCCGCCGAGGCCCAGGCGATGGCGGGCCCGCTCATGGGCATGCTGAAGCAGATGGGCGGCATGATGGTCGGCAGCCAGATCGGCCAGGCCCTCGGCACGCTCGCCCGCGAGGTCGTGGGCACCACCGACATCGGCCTGCCGCTGTCCGACGCCGCGGCCCTGCTTCCCGGCGGGATCGCGTCCTTCAGCGAGGGCCTTGAGCTGCCCGCCGACGAGATCCGGCTCTATCTCGCGCTGCGCGAGGCCGCTCATCATCGGTTGTTCCAGCACGTCCCGTGGCTGCGCGCGCACCTGCTCGGCGCCGTCGAGGAGTACGCCAAGGGGATCAAGGTCGACGTGTCCGCGCTGGAGGAGCAGCTGCGCGGACTCGACGTCAGCAATCCTGAGCAGTTGCAGCAGGCGCTGACCGGCGGCGCGCTGCTCAAGCCGGAGGAGACCGAGCGGCAGAAGGCCGCGCTCGCCCGCCTGGAGACCATGCTGGCGCTGGTCGAGGGCTGGGTCGCGACCGTGGTGGACCAGGCGGCCGAGGGCAAGCTGCCGGGCGCCGCGGCGCTGGCGGAGACCGTACGGCGGCGCAGGGCGTCCGGCGGGCCGGCCGAGCGCACGTTCGGCACTCTGGTCGGTCTCGAACTGCGTCCCCGCCGGCTGCGCGAGGCCGCCGCGCTGTGGCAGGCGGTGGAGGCGGCCCGGGGTCTCGAAGGCCGCGACGCCGTGTGGGGCCACCCCGACCTGATGCCGAGGGCCGACGACCTCGACGACCCCGAGAGCTTCGTACGGGGCGGCGTCGAGCTGGACCTGTCGGCGCTGGACGCCGAGAGGCCACCGTCCGCCGAGAAGCCGGAGTCACCTGAGAAGCCGGCGTCTCCTGAGAGGCCGGAGGACTCCGAGGGCGACGACAGGTGACACTGCACGCCGACGCGCGGGCCGTGCTGTCCGCGTGGAGTGCGCCGAGCGCCGAGGAAGAGGTGCTCCGCAAGGAGTTCCTGGAGCACCTGCACGCCTACGACGACGCCATGTGGCGGGCGTGCGCGCCGGGCCACCTGACCGCCACCACGGCGGTGCTGTCCGACGACGGCGAGTTCGTGCTGCTCACCCTGCATCCCAAGGCCGGCATGTGGCTGCCGATGGGCGGCCACTGCGAGGCCGGCGACGCCTCCCTCGGCGCCGTGGCGCTGCGCGAGGCGACCGAGGAGTCCGGCATCTCCGGCCTGCGGCTGCTGCCCGGCCCGCTCGCGCTCGACCGGCACGAGGTGTGGTGCCATCCGCCACGCAGTTGGCATCTCGACGTCGAGTACGGCGCGGTGGCCCCGGCCGGGGTGGAGCCGGTGATCAGCGACGAGTCGCTGGACCTGCGCTGGTTCCCGGTGGACGCGATCCCCGAGCTCAGCGACGAGGCGACCCGGCGGCTCGCCGTACGGGCGCGGGCGGTGCTACGCGGCGCCTGAGCGGCGCTTGAGCGGCGGCGACTGGGCGGCGGCGTCGGCCGGGCCCGCCGGTGGACCGTTCCCGGGACCTCTACGCGCCGGATGCCTCGCACCGCTAGTTTCAAGGCACACGTGTTGATGAGACGAGGCTGGGCGAACCGGTGGACATCGCGGCTGGCAAGACCGACGACCCCGTGGGCGGCGTGATCGTGACTCCGGTTCGCAGGCGCTGGCGGGTGCCGGGCGCGCTCGCCTGGATGGCCGTCGCGCCGTTCGCCGCCTGGGCGGTGGCCCGGGTCGGCGGGCTGGAGCGCGGCTCACTGACGACCCAGCTCATGACCGGCACGCCGTACGTCGCGGCGGCGTCCGTGCTGCCCGTCCTGATCGGCGCGCTGGCCCGCAACCGGTACGCCACCGCGGTGGCGCTGGTGACCACGGCGGCGCTGGGGCTCAGTGTGTTGCCGCGGGCGTTCGGCTCGGCGGATCCGGCGACCGGCAGGCCGCTCAAGGTGCTGACGCTCAACCTGCTGTTCGGCCGGGCCGATCCCGGCGCCGTGCTCGACCTGGTGAAACGGCTCGATCCGGACGTGCTGAGCGCACAGGAGCTCACGCCCGGCGCGGTGGAACGGCTGGACGAGGCCGGGCTGGCACGGCTGATGCCGCACCGCGTGCTGGAGGACGAGTGGAGCGCGGCCGGCAGCGGCCTGTTCTCCAGGTATCCGCTCACCCCGCTCAACGGCCTGTTCCAGGTGGTCGGGCACAACATGCCGGCCGCCACGCTGGCCCTTCCCGGCGGCGACCCGGTCGAGATCGTGGACGTGCATCCCTACCCGCCGCTGGGCGCGCAGGTGCAGGAGTGGGCGACGGCGCTCGACTCGCTGCCCGGTCCGTCGCGGGAGCGGGTCCGCGTGCTGGCCGGCGACTTCAACGCGAGCCTGGACCACGCGCCGATGCGCAGGCTGCTCGGCCGGGGATACGTCGACGCGGCCGACCGGGCGGGGCTCGGCCTGGTGCCGACCTGGCCCGCCAACCGGGGCGTGCCCGCGCTCATCACCATCGACCACGTGCTGATGGACGAGCGCGGCGGGGTGAGCCGGGTCAGCGTGCACACGGTACGCGGCACCGACCACCGCGCGGTCTTCGCCGAGCTGCGGGTCCCCGCCGTCTGACCGCCTGCGCCCGGCGATCAGCCGGTGAGCAGCACCCGCGTGTTGTCCCAGCCCTTTCCGCCCGGCGATCAGCCGGAGAGCAGCACCCGCGTGTTGTCCCAGCCCTCCAGGCCGGGATCGAGCAGCCGCAGGTCGCCCGGCTCACGCAGCCGGTGCCAGCCGGGGCCGGTGGCCACCGTGCGCGGCCCGGGCGCCGCCGCCCGCAGCAGCGGGACGATCTCCCGGTCGTCCATCCCGGCGCCGGCCCACTCCGGGTACGGCAGGCGCGCGGCGACGGCCACGGCGCCACCGCCGTCGGCCGGGCAGACCGAGATCTGGGACCTGCCGAGCGCGCGGAAGAGCTTGCCGATCAGCAGGCCCGGCAGGTCGGGCGCGTCTGCGCTGACCAGCACCGCCTCCGCCGCCTGCGGAAGGGCGTCGGCGATCGCGGCGAACGCCGCCCTGACCAGCGCGCCGCCCGCCAGCTCGGGCACGGTGAGCACGGGCGTGCCCGGCCAGGTGATCTCCTCGATGCCCGGCACGGTGGTCACCACGGCGGGACTGACGAGGTCGAGACCGGCGACGATCTCGTAGGTGTCCTCGGCCAGCGCCGTCAGGAAGTCCCGCGCGTCGACGCCGGGGGGCGCGGCGCGCTCTGCCGCCGAGGTGACCAGGACGGCCGCGATTCGCTCCACGCCTGGCAGGCTATCGCCGCTCAGCACTCCTCGGGCGCGCCGTTGGCCGCCATCGAGAACCCTTCGAGGAAGCCGCGCGCCCGCTCGGCCTTCGGGTACTGTTCGACGAGCGCCCAGAAGCGCGGCCCGTGGCTCGGTACCAGCAGGTGCACCAGCTCGTGCATGATCACATAGTCGACCACCCACGCCGGCATGCCCCTCAGCCGGGTGGAGATCCTGATCGTGCCGTTGTCCGGGGTGCAGGAGCCCCAGCGGTGCTGCTGGTTGTCCACCCACCGCACGCTCACCGGATCGGCCTTCCCGCCGAGATAGCGCGTCGACAGGTCCCTGGCCCGCTCCAGCAGCTCCGCGTCCGAGGGGCGTCTGCGCTGCTCCTTGGCCGCAAGGCGGTCGAGCATGCGGCGCACCCATTGCTCCTCGTCGGTGCGGCTCAGCCCAGCGGGCAGCAGCACGATCGTCTTGTCACCGTCACGGTATGCCGAAACGGTCCGCCTGCGACGAGAACTTCGACGGACCTCGACTGTCTCGGGGGGCACATATGCACGGTAGCCGAGAGACAGGAAATTCCAACAGGGGGTGAGTCCTGTTTTCCCTGGTCAGTCACCGTTCGCGTAATGTTCACCGGTACCGAACGGTTATGGGGGCGACATATCCGAATTCACAGGCTTAACAGGGGACTCATGATCCGCTGAAACGCGGTCTCCGGCGTTCCCTCTGCGCCTTGATCCCTTCCCGCATATCCGCGGACGTCATGGTGACCGGTTGTGCGAGCGATTCCCACCGAAGGGCGGATTCCAGGTCCGGGTGACCGCCTCCGGCGAGCGCCACCTTGGTGAGCCGGGTGGCGATCGGGGCGTTGGCGGCGACCCGTCCGGCGATCTCCCCGACCTCGTGCAGCAGCCGCTCCCCGGGGTAGGCGCGGGTGACCAGGCCCGCCTCCGCAGCCTCCGCGCCGAGCATCGTACGCCCGGTGAGAAGCATCTCCCGCGCCACGCCGACCCCCGCGACGTGCGGCAACAGATGCGTCGCCGCCATGCCAGGGTGCAGGCCGAGGGAGGTGAAGGGGGCGAGCAGCTTGGCGTCCCGCGCGGCGTAGACGAGGTCGCAGGCGAGCGCGACGCACAGTCCCGCACCGACCGCCGCGCCGTTCACCGCGGCGATGGTGGGCACCTCCAGCTCCGCGATCGCCAGCCAGGAACGGTAGAAGCCCAGCATCCGGTCCCGCAGGGCGGGCACGCTCTCCTCGCCGCGCTCGGCCAGCCACGACAGGTCCCCGCCGGAGCTGAACGCGCTGCCCGCCCCGGTCACCACCACGCACCGCACCTCCCGGTCCACGGCGAGATCGGCCATGGCCCGCCGCCACTCCGCCGTCATCTCGTCGGACATGGAGTTGCGCCGCTCGGGCCGGTTCAGGGTCAGGAACACCACGCCGTCGTCACGCCGCTCGATCAGAACCTCGCTCATGCTCCGGCAGCGTAACCACCCACCTCCCTGCGCCCCCGGGCGGATCTCCTCCCCGGGTCTCCACGGTCCTCCTCAGCCCTGGCAGATGGCGCCGCTCCAGCCCGCGCACGGTGTCCGCCACGGTGTCCGCCACGTTGTCCGCGTCCGCCACGGTGTCCGCCACGTCGGCCACTTTTCCACAGCTCCGGGGCGGCCCCGCGGCGTTGTCCACAGGCGGCGCGCGGGCCGCCACGGGCCCGTGTACGGCGTGCCAGAGTGGCCCTGCGCCGCGCCCCGTCCCCGGTCCGAGAGGAGCCGCACAGATGCCCCGGCCCACCGTCCCCCTGCCACGCACACCAGACCCCTCGGAGACTCGCGAGCGGGCGCCCCGGCCCCATGAGGAGATCGCGCGGCCGAGGTTGAAACCCGCGCTGCGCCGCTTCGCGCGGGACAGCCGCACCCTGCAGTTCGGCGTGCACCCGCGCCGGGCCGTCGTGCTGCACGACCTGGAGCCCGTCGTGCTCCGGGTCATCGAAGGGCTCGACGGCACCCGCGACCTGCGCCAGGTGATCGGCCACGCCGCCGCCGAGGGCCTCGGCGAGGATCAGGCGCGCACCCTGCTGGACATGCTGATCAGGCGCGGCGTGGTGGAGGACGCGGCGACCGCCCCCGTGCCGCTGCGCTCGCTCGGCGTGGCCGAGCGCGACCGGCTCAGGCCCGACCTCGACGCGCTGTCCCTCGACCCCGGCACCACCGACGGCGGCCTCGGCCTGCTGACCCGGCGCCGCGCCACCCAGGTGCGGGTGTACGGCGCGGGCCGGCTGGGCGCGCAGATCGTCGCCCTGCTCGCCGCGGCCGGCATCGGCCACCTGTGCGTGGTGGACCCCTCCCCCGTCCAGCCGCAGGACGTCGTGCCCGGCGGCCTGACCTGGGCGGAGGTCGGCGGCACCCGGCAGGACGGCGCGGCGGCGGTGGCCACGCGCCTCGCCCCCAGCGTCAACGCCTGGACCGGCGAGCGCGCCTCCCATCCCGCCGACGGCGCTCCCCCGCCCGACCTGGCGATCCTCGCCCCGGTGGAGCCCCTCGACGGGCTGCTGCCGCGGGCGCTCGTCGAGGCGGGGGTGCCGCATCTGCTGGTGTCGGCCTTCGAGGGCTGCGGATCGGTCGGCCCACTCGTGCTGCCGGGGCGTACGGCATGCTTGGGGTGCGTCGACCTCATCCGGCGGGACCGTGATCCGACCTGGCCGGCGGTGAGCGCCAGGCTGGGCGGATACCCGGTGGGAGAGGTCGCCTGCGGCACTGTGCAGGGCACCGAAATCGCCGCGGCCGCAGCGGGCCACGCCCTCGGCTGGCTCGACGGTACCAAGGATGCTGTGACCAACGGCACACTGGATGTACTGCCTGATTGGGGATGGAGGCGTCGATCCTGGAGTTTGCACCCCAAATGTGGCTGTTCCCGAAAGCAGTTCGCATAGCTAAGAATGGTCGGGTCGGCTGCTCACGCCGACGGGCCTCACGATCGGGGGGCACGGGGCCGTGCCCGCCAACAGTGAGAGCGAAGGAGTGAAGGGAGGGAGCGGTGTCTCCATCGGGCATCCCGCAGAGTCACACCGCGGGCCGTGATGAGTGACCTTCCACACCGCGCCGTGACGCGATCCGCCAAGCTGGCGACCCTTCCCCTCGGGTTCGCCGGCCGGACGGCCATGGGCCTGGGCAAACGCATCGGTGGCAAGTCGGCCGAGATCGTCGCCCAGGAGATCCAGCAGCGCACGGCCGAGCAGGTCTTCAAAGTGCTCGGCGAGCTCAAGGGCGGCGCCATGAAGCTCGGGCAGGCGCTCTCGATCTTCGAGGCCGCGCTGCCCGCCGAGATCTCCGGGCCCTACCGCGCGACCCTCACCCGGCTCCAGGACGCCGCGCCGCCGCTGCCCGTCTCGACGGTGCACCGCGTGCTCGCCGAGCAGATCGGCGACGACTGGCGGGAGAATTTCCTTTCCTTCGACGACCGGCCGACCGCCGCCGCCTCCATCGGGCAGGTGCATCAGGCGGTCTGGCATGACGGCCGTACGGTGGCCGTCAAGATCCAGTATCCGGGGGCCGGCAAGGCGCTGCTGTCCGACTTCAACCAGCTCGCCCGGCTCGGCAAGCTCTTCTCCGTCCTGCTGCCCGGTCTCGACATCAAGGCCGTTTTGGCGGAGATGCGCGAGCGGGTGGTCGAGGAGCTCGACTACTTCCACGAGGCCGAGGCACAGCACGCCTTCGCCCTGGAGTACAAGGACGATCCCGACTTCTCCGTGCCCGACGTGATCGCCGCCAACGAGCAGGTGCTCATCACCGAGTGGCTGGAGGGCACGCCGCTGTCCCGGATCATCACCGAGGGCACCGAGGAGCAGCGTGACCGGGCCGGGCTGCTGCTGGTGCGCTTTCTCTTCTCCTCCCCCGCCCGGGTCGGCATGCTGCACGCCGACCCGCATCCGGGCAACTTCCGGATCACCCCCGACGGCCGGCTGGGCGTGCTCGACTTCGGCGCGGTCAACCGCCTCCCCGACGGCTACCCGCCGATGTTCGGCCAGCTCACCCGAATCTTCAACCAGGGCGACATGGAGACCGTCATGCAGGGCCTGCGGGACGAGGGGTTCATCCGCCCGCAGATCGAGATCGACGCCGACGCCCTGCGCGCCTTCCTCGCCCCCTACGTCGAGCCCACCCAGGTGGAGGAGTTCACCTTCAGCCGCGAGTGGCTCCAGCAGCAGGCGGCCACCGCCACCGACCTGCGTCCGGGCAACGTGGTGCGCCAGCTCAACCTGCCCCCGTCCTACGTCCTGATCCACCGGGTGCACGCCGCCGGCGTGGGCGTGCTGTGCCAGCTCGGCACCACCGCCCGCTTTCGCGACGAGGTCATCCGCTGGGTCCCCGGTTTCAGCGAAGACCCCGGCACCGACGCCGAACCCCAGCCCCTCGTCGCCGGCTGACCCCTCCCACACCCCGGCTGCCCGGAACCCCGCTCGGGCGGTGCGGAACCCCGCTCGGGCGGTGCGGAACCCCGCTCGGGCGGTGCGGGAGCCTGCTTGGGCGATGGGGGTCCCCGCTTGGGCGGTGAGGCCCGGCCCCTCAACGTGCTGGAGGAGGTGCTGGAGTTCGTCGCCGAGCAACTCGGCATCCACGCGGTGTGCGCGCCGGAGTACCTGATCGGCATCCACACGGTGTGCGCGCCGGGGTACCTGAGTCGGCCGAAGACCGCCTACGAGCACGCGTGGGAGATCCGGGACCTGCTGGAGCTGGCCGAGTTCTCCAAACGCGAGCAGGAGGTCCGCGACTACCTGGCCGCCCGGGTGTGGTCGACGATCGAGGGGCCGTGGGCGTTGTTCGACCGCGCCGTCGTGCACATGCTGCGTGAGGGCATTCTGCGGACATCACCACGCTGACCCGGCTGATCAGCGAAGTGCGTCCGCCGGAGCGAGAGGTTCCCGGTCACCGAGGAAATGTGCGCGGCTGTCGCCGATCCAGTTCGAGCACGTCAACTTCCTGGGCCGCTACGCCTTCTCCCGCGCCGACGTGGCCGGGGATTGCGTCCCTGCCACGACGGCGCTGTCGAGAGCGGCTGAGCCCCCGGCCGGGGGCTGGTTGGGAATGATGTGCGCGGGCACCACGGCCTTGGGAGCGGGGGCGATGAAATCACCCCCGCTCCCAAGAGCAGCTCACGCCGACCGCGGTCTTTTGCGATCACCTCCAGGAGGGGTGAGCGGATTGCGTCAGGCCGACTCCCGGTCGCGGGGCTGGCGGGCTCTGTAGTCCTGGGCACGGGCGGTGAGTTCTCGGAAGAACACCGGTGGTGGTGTGACCTGGCCCTCGCGCCCGATCGGGGAGGGTGCCAGCGGTATGAGCAGGTCGGTGTTGGGTGAGTGCAACCACAGGGCAGTCTGGTAGAGCTCGGGGATCCGCAGGAGCCGGAGGTCGAACCCGGCCAGTTGAAGCTGCGGCAGGGCTCGTGCGGCTTTGACCGCGGTCGCGGTGGCTCCAACGGATGAGCCTTTATAGAACGTTGGCGGGAAAGTGCGTTCCGGCGTTTCGGAGATCTCGGCGCCGGCGAGCACCTTGCCGCCGGACTCCAGCAGGAATCGCCAGCCCACCGGCTGCGCCTTTTCCAGGCCGCCGTCGTTCTCGATGTCTCGGACGAGCAGTGCGAACACCCGGTGTGGGGTGGACACCTCCACGTCATCCGGGGCGATCTCGCCCAGCAGTTTCGGGCCGTCTCCGCTGGCTCTGGCGATTTGGCCGAGATGGGAGCGCGTTTCGTCGCGAATCCGTCCCGGCGGTTCAGGCGTGTTCAACGGCATTGCGAAGCTCCCTGAGGCTAGTTGCGCCGAGTTTTGAAGGTCCTGTTCCAGGTGCCGTTCGGGCCGCCCGGGTAACCGCCGAAGAGCGTCTCCCATGCTACCCACATGATGGGAGTGTCCTCCATGCCCTCGTATACGCCCCCCGTGTCCTCCCACGGGTCATGCACCCATACGTGCACCAGTTCACCGGTCTCCGGGCGGTAGCTGTATCCCCAGATGTTGACGATGTGGCCGGACAGGCCGCCACCCCAGCCGATGTTCATGATGATCGGGCGTCCGGCGTCTATCTCCGCCTTGACCTCGTTCTTCGTCAGCTCCGTGAGCCTTCTGACCTCCACCCACCTGCCGCCCACCCACGTCGCGTCGACGCGATGCCTGTCGCCTGCGGCAACCGGGACCTGAATCCCGGCTTGCTGCAGCGGCCCGAAATCCGGCCACCAGCCCTGGTTGCAGTCCCCGCGTAACTCGTCGCCCGGGCAGCAGCGGAACGGCCGCTGGTCAGCGAGCCGGGAGTCGTCCCTGTTGAGGACTGCGGCGGCGAATCCGCACTGGGTCCAAACCTCCGCGTTGGCGTAGAAGTTCGCGACGCTGATCGTCGTCGCGTTCCAACACCAGAGTGTTTTCTCCTGGTATTGAATCCAGCGCCAGTATGTCGAGCCGAGACTCTTGATCATGACGCTCTCGTCTAATTGTGGCACTCGATGTCATCCTTTCGCTACGCCGGTCACGTCGTCGCCGTCTTCGTGTAGATGATCAACGGCATCCTTTAGTTATCGTGCGCCGCCCTAAACGGCGCCGCACGCTTGAGCAGGGAATCCTGAGCCCGCGATGAAAACCCCCCCTTTGTCGTGTCCCCGAGGACCCCAGCGTTTCCCCTCGCGCGGACCGCGTCAATGCGCCCGCATGTCCACAACCGGCCTCCCCCGCTAATTGACGCGGCCCGTTCATATCGCCGAATAGGAGGTCAGCGAGATCCGGAACGGGATTCGGCAACCGAGCGAATGCTTTCTTGGGTCTTGCCTGGAGTAGATCCGTTGGCGGCTGTCGCTGAACCCGATAGCGATCTTTGGGATACAGTCACGCCTCGTTCCTGACCATCGAGAGACTGAGACGCGTCGAGTTCGGTGGGACGGTTGCAGCTAGCCCGATGTGGACAGCACACGGCCCTGGTTCTCCTGGACGCCGACATGTTCCACTGAGGACCTCATCGGTACCCAGAGAGGTGAGATGCCGTATGGCGTGATCTGGGACGGACCACAAGGCTCGGTCCGCAGCATCTGCGGATCTCCGGATTCTGGGAAAGGTTTGTGAGAGCACCTGGGGCATGGCCGAGGCCCCGGAACCCCGCGAACACGCCGAATCAGCTCATCTGTCTGCCATCGCCGAGGAACACACCCGTGACGCTGATGAGGTCGAGCGCCACCCGTGCCCGCGATGTGCGGTCGCGCCCGGTTCGCCGTGCCGGTCGCGTTCGGGCGCGGTGGCCGGCGCCTACCACACCGGCCGCTTCACCAAGATCCCCCGGCTGAGAATCTGATCATCCCGACCGGGGAACGCAAGGGCGAGAACCCCTCCCTGGCCGGCACCTGAGCCAGATCCGGCCCCACACCCCGTCCACGGCAACCTGCCGGGCCAGCGTCTGCAGCTCAGACACGTTGTCCAGGACCGGCTTCCGTGGTGGCGAGGGCACTACAGAGGGCAACGCAGTGATCGCCACAAGACTGAGTCTGGCACCGATCAGCGGTCGGCCGTAGCGCCGATCTCCGGTCCGATCCTCCCCGGAGGCCGGCCCTGCCTGGGTGGTGGGGCCGTGCTTGGGGTGTGCGGGAAGTTGCCTGGGTGGTGCGGGTGGCTGTTCAGATGGCGCCGGTGTGCAGGATGTGGGCGGTCTGTAGGTCGGCGGGGAGGAAGGCTTCCAGGTGGAGTTCGGCGAGGGTGATGTCCACGGCGGTGGCGAAGGACGTCAACGTGGTGATCAGCCGTAGTTCGCCCTGTTCGCGGCGCAGCCGGAGCGGCACGGCGAAGCCGAGATGGCCCGGATCCGGGGCGGCGGGCGGGACGTAGCCCGCCAGTTCGGCGACCAAGTCGTCGAGGCGCGGGTCGGGGCTCCTGGCCGCCTGGGCGCGCAGGTTCTCCAGCACGTGCCTGCCCCACCCGCCGAGGTTCTCGACCCGCGAGGCCATGCCGTCCGGATGCAGCATGATCCGCAGCATGTTGACCGGCGGTTCGAGCAGGCCGGGGGCGACGCCCTCGGTGAGCACGCCGGTGGCGGCGTTCGCGGCGACGACCTCGCCATAGGGGGCCAGGATCAGCGCCGGGTACGGCATGTGACCGTCGATGATGCCGGTCAGGGCATCCCGGACGGGACGCAGCCCGGGATCGTCGAGCCGGGACTCGGCGTACGAAGGCGCGTACCCGGCGGAGAGCAGCAGGGCGTTGCGTTCCCGCAGCGAGAGGCCCAGCGACTCCGAGAGGCGGACCACGATCGCGCGGCCCGGCCGGGAGCGGCCCCGCTCCATGAAGCTGAGATGCCGTTGCGTGGTCCCTGCCCGGATGGCGAGCTCCAACTGGCTCAACCGGCGCGCGCCGCGCCAGCGCCGCAGCTCGCCCGCGAACCGGTTCGGCTCCACCCTCGTGTCCATAACCGCAGTTCTAGCCCACGATGTCCACGTTCACCATTCCTTGCGAGGTATTGCGGGCCCGCCCTCCGCCGCCGCAGGCTCTTCCGGCACGGGGAGGCCGATCCGCCTGCCCTTTCACGGAGGGGACGTCATGTCTGAGACCCAGGGATCCACGATCACGATCGGCAGGTCCTACCACCTGGAAGCACCGGAGACCTCCGGCCCAGCGGCGCGCTCCACCGACACGAACGTCGGCGGGATGGTGCTGCGTGAGCGGGAGGTGCCGGTGCCGGGGCCGACCGGCGTCGTGGTGCGCGTCCGCGCGGTGTCGATCAACCGGCGCGACGAGCTCATCCTGAGCGGGCGTTATCCGCTGGCCCCCGCGCCGGGGGTGGTGCCGATGAGCGACGGCGCGGGCGAGGTCGTCGCGGTGGGCGAGAAGGTGACCCGGTTCGGGCTGGGCGACCGGGTCATGGGCGGCTACTGGCCGCAGTGGCTCGACGGCCGTCTGCGGGACGGACTGTTCGACCAGCTCGGCTGCACGGTGGACGGCATGCTGGCCGAGTACGTGGTGCTGGACGAGCAGGCGGCGGTCGGCGTACCGGACCATCTGAGCTGGGAGGAGGCCGCCACCCTGCCGTGCGCCGCGCTGACCGCGTGGAACTCGGTCACCGGCGGAGAGCCGGTGCTTCCCGGGCAGACCGTGCTGACACTGGGCAGCGGGGTGGTGTCGCTGTTCGCGATCCAGTTCGGCAAGATGCTGGGCTGCCGGGTCATCGCCACCACGTCCAGCGACGAGAAGGTCGGCAGGTTGAAGGCGGTGGGCGCGGACGACGTGGTCAACTACGCCAAGGTGCCGGCGTGGTCGGAGGCGGTGCGCGAGCTGACCGGTGGCCGGGGGGCGGATGTCGTCGTGGAGACCTGCGGCCCGGAGACGATTAACCAGTCGGTCAGGGCCACGGCGTTCCACGGGCAGATCGTGCTGCTGCGCGCGACGAAGCCCGGCGGCAACGGGACCGGCCTCACGATCTCCGACGGCGCCTACGCCTCCAGCATGGCCACCATCAGGCGCGTCTTCGTCGGCAGCCGCGCCGACTTCGAGGCGATGAACCGCGCCGTCTCCGCCCACCGCCTGCACCCGGTCATCGACCGCACCTTCGATTTCACCGCCGCCCACGAAGCCTTCCACCACTACCTCACCGGCAAGACCTTCGGAAAGGTGGTCATCACCATCCCCTGACCCCCACCCACCCAACCCGCGAATGGGCGTGGGCCCGACTCCCACCCCCAACGGATGCACAACCCTCACAAACAGGAGCCAGAGCACCAGCCCAGCGGGCGAAACCCCACACCGGCCCAGGGCGGAACGCGGCACCAGCCCACAGCCCAGCCACGGCACCACCGCCCCAAACGCGACACCGGCCCACGGGGCGGAACGCGGTACCGGCCCAAGGGGCGGAAGCGGCACCACCGGGCCGAACACGGCACCAGCCAGGGTGGCGGAAAGTCACCAGCCCACAGGGCAGACACGGCACCACCGGGCGGAATGCCTTACCAGCGACCCAAAAGCAGCACCGGCCCCTTCCCGGAAGGGAAGGGGCCGGTGGGGGCCTGTCCCGCATGGTGGGCGGGGACGAGGTGGTGCGAGATCCGCTCGGCCTGCCGGAGGCCGGGGGGAAGATCAGACCAGGCGCATCAGCGCGTGGCGGAGGCGGGTGGAGGCGCGTTCCGCGTCGCGGCGGGCGCGCCGCGCGCGGAGGATGTGGGTCACCCTGCGCTGCTCCTCCGCCTCCCGGTGAAGGGTCCGTATTCGGTCCTGCACCAGTTCTTCATACATAGAGGGGATCTCGTTGCTCCGGCCAATGAACGTGCTCATCGGTGGGGTCCTTTCGGTATTGCTGATGTGTGCTCGGATGTGTCAGGCGGCGACCGGCGTCTTACGGGGACGCCCGCGAGGCCGCTTGCGGGGGACGATGGCCCCCCTCAGGATCAGCTCGCCGCCCCAGACGCCCCAGGGCTCCTCGCGCTCCAGCGCGCGGGCCAGGCAGGCGTCTCGGATCGGGCAGCCTCCGCAGAGCGCCTTGGCGAACTCCACGTCCTCCGGAGACTCGGCGAACCACAGGTCGGGGTCGGTACGACAGGGGATGTCGGCTTCGTCGATCAGGTCCATGATCGTCTTGGCCCCCATCTGCGTCACCTCTCTGAATCGATCGATCTTGTCGGATTACCTCTTGGGTGGGGGTCAGGGTTCGCGGAAATCAAAAGGGCCGCGGATCCTGTCTGCGGATCCGCGGCCCTGGAGGTTGTCACCCGGTCAGGTTGTGACCGGATCTCTCCAGGGACTTGGACCTCGCAGTCCACCATTGGCGTTGGCGAAAAGCTGGGTCTGCTGGTAACGCGGGCGCTCGGCCTCGACCTGACGGGCGCCATCACGGATCACGCCTGCGTCGCCGCCCACGACGGGCCCGCGCCCGGACAGGGCGGACTTCGTGGCGAAGAAGACGGAATCCTGGCGCCGCAGCTCGGCCGAGCCACTGACGGTGAGCAGAAGGTCGACTCTGCCCGGGGACACGGCGGTGCCGTGGCAAGCGGAAGTGAGCCACGGCATCTGAGGCATCTTGTTAACGACCACCGGACTCACCTCCATCTCTCTGTGTGTGCGACCGAGCCGGACAGTTGTCTCCGACTCGCTTGAGCATGACCCTAAACCCCCGCCCCGGGGGCGGGCAACATATTTTCTACCTGCAGTTTTACGCGTCGGGAACGCGAATCAGGCACTCCTGTACCACCGACACCACGAGGTCCCCGGCGGGGGTGAACATCTGCCCTCTGGCGAGCCCGCGGCCGGACGCGGACCACGGCGACTCCTGTGCGTAGAGGAGCCACTCGTCGGCGCGGAAGGGACGGTGGAACCACATCGCGTGGTCCAGCGAGGCGCCGGTGACGTTGGAGGCGCCCCAGGCCATGCCGTGCGCGAGCAGCACGGTGTCCACCAGCGTGTAGTCGGACGCGTAGGCGGCGAGCACGACGTGCAGCAGCGGGTCGTCGGGCAGGTCGGCGTCGTACCGGAACCAGACCTGCGTCTCCGAGCTGCGCAGCGCGGGGTCGCGGTTCGCCTCCCAGGTCAGCGGGGTGACGTACCGCGCGTCGACCGGACGGGGGCGCGACACCAGGTCGGCGAGGTGCGGGTCGTCGCCGAACAGCTCCCGCATCCGGTCCTGCTGCGGGCGGAGCGACTCGGGCCGCGGCACCGACGGCATCCGCGCGGCCTGGTGGTGCACGCCGCGCTCCTCGATGTGGAAGGACGCCGACATGGTGAAGATGGCCTTGCCGTGCTGGATGGCGGTGATCCTGCGGGTGGTGAAGGACCGCCCGTCGCGCATCCGCTCGACGTTGTAGACGATGGGGACGGCCGGGTCGCCCGGCCGGATGAAGTAGGCGTGCAACGAGTGCACCAGGCGGTCGTCCGGCACCGTACGGCCGGCGGCCACCAACGCCTGTGCGGCCACCTGGCCGCCGAACACCCGCTGGATGCGCTCCTCGGGGCTGCGTCCCCGGAAGATGTCGAGCTCGATCTGCTCCAGGTCGAGCAGGTCGAGCACTTCCTTGAGCGCCTCGTTCACGCCGCCTCCTACTCCCGGACCTCGCGGCAGAGCGACATGACCGCTTCGCCGTATCGGTCCAGTTTGACGCGTCCGATTCCCGGAATCGCCAGCAGGTCCGTCTCCGCGATCGGCACGCGTTCCGCGATGGCCTGGAGGGTGACGTCGGTGAAGATGACGTAGGGCGGGATCTTGGCCTGTTTGGCGGTGTCCGCCCGCCACGCCTTGAGCGCCTCCAGCAGCGCCTCGTCGAGGTCGGCGGGGCAGGCCGAGCACCGGCCGAGCTTCTGCTCGGCCCCGCCGACCAGCGTCTTCGCGCAGACCCTGCAGTGCACGGAGGCGGCCACCTGGCGGCGCTCGCGGACCGGGCCCGAGGCGGTCGCGCCGGCGCGCGGCTGGGCGGGGCCGCGCCCGGTGAGGCCGTCGAGGAAGCGGGAGGGGCGGCGGGCCCTGCGCCCGCCGGGCGAGCGGGCCAGCGCCCAGGACAGGTGCAGGTGGGCGCGGGCCCGGGTGACGCCCACGTAGAGGAGGCGGCGCTCCTCCTCGATCTGCTCTGGCGTCTCGGCGTAGATGATCGGCAGCATCCCGTCGGTGACCCCGACGAGGAACACGGCGTCCCATTCGAGGCCCTTGGCGGCGTGCAGCGAGGCGAGCGTGACGCCTTCGATCGGCGGCGCGTGCTGCTCGCTGGCCCGGCGCTCCAGCTCGGCGACGAGCGCGGACAGGTCGCCGCCCTGTGCCGCGATGTCCTCCGCCAGCTCGGCGAGGGCCCGCAGCGACTCCCAGCGCTCCCTGGCGGTGCCGCCGCCGGGCGGCTCGGCGGTCAGCCCGATCCCGCCGAGCACGGCGTGCACGGTCGGCGCCAGCGGCTCGTCGGCGGACGCCGAGCGGGCCGCGCCGCGCAGCAGCACCACCGCCTGACGCACCTCGGGCCGCTCGAAGAAACGCTCGGCGCCGCGCAGCAGGTAAGGCAGGCCCGCGTCGGTGAACGCCTTCTCGTACGCCTCCGACTGGGCGTTGACCCGGAACAGCACGGCGATCTCGCGCAGCGGCACCCCGGAGTCGGCCAGTTTGCGGACGGCCCGCGCCACGCCCACCGCCTCGGCCGGCTCGTCGTCGAACTCGGCGAAGACCGGGGCGGGGCCGTCGGGACGCTGGGCGAGGAGTTCCAGCTTGTGCGGGGTCTTCGACCTGGCCAGCACGCTGTTGGCGAGCCCGACCACCTGCGGCGTGGAGCGGTAGTCGCGGACCAGCCTGACCACCGTCGCGTCCGGGTGCTCGACGGCGAAGCCGGTCAGGTAGCGCGGGGTCGCGCCGGTGAAGGAGTAGATCGTCTGGTTGGGGTCGCCGACCACGCACACGTCGTCGCGCCCGCCGAGCCAGGTGTCGAGCAGCAGCTTCTGCAACGGGTTGACGTCCTGGTACTCGTCCACGACGAAGTAGCGGTATTGCTGCCTGATCTGGCCGGCGACCTCCTGGTGCTCGGTCATCACGGCGGCGGTCAGCTCCAGGATCGTCTCGAAGTCGACGAGGTGCCGGTCGCGGCGCAGCCGTTCGTAGGCGTCGTAGAGCCGGGCCACCTCCTCGCCGGGCACCGGCGGCTTGCGGCCGGCCTTGACCGCCGCCTGCGCGTAGTCCTCCGGACCCACCTGGGTCACCTTGGCCCACTCGATCTCGGCCGCGACGTCGCGCAGCTCCGACCGGTCGGGGTTGCGCCGCATCGACCGGCAGGCGTCGATCAGCAGCGGCAGCTTGGACTCGATGACCGAGGGCGGATCCCCGCCGATCACCCTCGGCCAGAAGTAGGTGAGCTGGCGCAGCGCCGCCGCGTGGAAGGTGCGCGCCTGCACGCCGGGCGCGCCGAGCGCGCGCAGCCGCTGGCGCAGCTCCCCCGCCGCCCGGGTGGTGAACGTCACGGCGAGCACGCTCGGCGCGTCGACCACGCCGGAGCGGACGGCGTGCGCGATGCGGTGGGTGATCGCCCGCGTCTTGCCGGTCCCGGCCCCCGCCAGCACGCACACCGGCCCGCGCACGGCCTCGGCGACCTCCCGCTGCTCGGGATCGAGTCCGGCCAGAACGTCATGCGCATCCACGCGAACTCCTTACATCCGCCGAACGCCTCTTCCGCCACCATCCTCCCAGCCCGGCGACGCCGGCCGCGTCCTCCGATGAACAAACCTTTCTGCCCGAAGCCGACCGTGAAGATGCGAAAACAGGGTCAGGTACCCCACAATGGGGGCGGTCATGCGACGGGGAAGGAAGTGACCCTTGCGAACTGTGGTGTCGGTGGGTGCGCTCGCGCTGGCAGTCCTCGTGTTCGCCCCGGGTCCCGTGCCCGCCTTCGCGCACACCGCGACAGCCGCGACGGCCACGCGGATGGTCGCCCCGGCGGTGCCCACACCGCCGCCGATCCCGGTCCCCGCGCCCATCCCCACCGCCGACCTCAAGCTCCCCGGCACCGCGAGCGAGACGGTGTCGTACGGCAGGCACCGCCGCCAGGCGATGGACGTGTGGTGGCAGCCGGACGGCCAGCGCCACCCGGCGGTCTTCGTGATCCACGGCGGCTGGTGGTCCTCCGGCGACAAGAAGTCGATGACCTCGATCGCGCAGAGTTACGCCGAGCTGGGCTACACCGTCTTCAACATCAACTACCGGCTGTCCGGCGACGCCGCCTGGCCCGCCCAGCGGACGGACACGCTGGACGCGATCGCCACCGCGCGGCGGCACGCGGCCCGGTGGGCCTTCGACCCGAACAGTTACGTGCTGCTGGGCTTCTCCGCGGGCGGCCACCTGGCCACCATGGCCGGCGTCTACAAGGACGGCCTGCCCGGTCTCAAGGGCGTCGTGGGCATCTCCCCGGTGGTCTCCCCCCTGACGTCCTACGCGGACGGCGAGGAGACGAAGGACGTCAACAAGCGCAAGCTGCGGGCGTCCGCCATCAAGCTGGCCGGCGGCTGCGAGCCGACCGGCAGGTGCGCCAAGCAGTGGGCGAGCATGGAGGTGCCGTGGCTCGCGAGCCGCGGCGACGCGCCGGTGCTGACGGTCCACTCGGAGGGCGAGTTCGTGCCGGCCTACCAGAGCGAGTTGCTGAAGAAGCAGCTCGCCAAGGTGGGGGTGGGCATGTCGATCAGGATCGTGCCGGGTGACCAGCACAGCTCCCCGGTCTACCGGATGCCCAACGTCACCACGGGCGTCCAGGAGTGGATCGCCGCCAAGCTGCGCTAGGCCGGATCCGCGCGGTCTACGGGGGATCCGCCGGACCTGCGGGGAAGACGGGCGACCCGCGCGTTGTTAGCAATGAGCGCTTACGCCACCTGGACGTGAAGGGATATATCCGGACATGGCGCTCACGATTTACAGCACCACCTGGTGCGGGCCCTGCAAGCGGCTGAAGAGCCAGCTCACCCGCGAAGGCATCGCCTACGAAGAAGTCGACATCGAGCGTGACCCGGGCGCGGCCGAGTTCGTGGAGAGCGTGAACCAGGGCAACCGCACGGTGCCCACCGTCGTCGTGGACTCGCCGAACGGCCGCCAGGTCCGGACCAACCCGAGCGTCGCCGAGGTGCGCGCCATGCTGGCGGGCACCACCGCCCCCCAGCCCCTCCGGTAACGGCACAGGCGGAACAAGCCCCCGCCCACGGCGGGGGCTGACACCCGCGCCCGGCTCACCGGGCGCGGCTCCGGCAGGCTCGGCTCCGGCAGGCCCGCTTACGCCCGTCGGTTCCGGCAGGCTCGGCTCCGGCGGGCCCGCTTACGCCGGTCGGCTCCGGCTGGGTGGGTGCCCGTGGGCGGCTTCTGCGCGCCGGTTCAGACGGCGTCGGCCGGCTGGGGGTTGGCGCAGTGCTTCAGCGGCTCCCCCCGTACGTAGCGGGCGACGTCCTCGGCGATGATCCGGGCCGCCTTGGCCGCGGTCTCCTTGCTGGCGCCGGCCAGGTGCGGGGTCATCACGATGTTCGGCGTGGTGAGCAGCCGCGACCCGGCGGGGATCGGCTCCTGCGGGAAGACGTCCAGCGCGGCGCCGAAGAGGTGTCCCGAGTCCAGGGCGTCGCAGAGGGCGTCGTAGTCCAGCAGCGCCCCTCTGGCGCAGTTGACGATGACCGACCCGGCCGGCATGGCGGCGATCGCGGCGGCGCCGATCATCCCCCTGGTCTCCGGCGTCACCCGGGCGTGCAGGGAGAGGAACCTCGACCGGGTCAGCAGCTCGTCCAGCTCCACCATCTCCGCCCCGTGCCCGAGGGACTCCGGCGCGACGTAGGGGTCGTGGACCAGCACGCGGGCGCCGAACCCGGCCAGCATCCGGGAGACCCGCATGCCGATCGCCCCGTAGCCGACCAGGCCCACGGTGCTCCCTTCCAGCTCGGGGCCGACGCGGTCGTACATGTAGTAGTCGCCGCGCCAGGTGCCGGCCGCGAGGTCGGCGTGCGTCGGCGGGATGCGGCGGGCGGCGGCGAGCAGCATGGCCACGGTGTGCTCGGCGGTCGCCTCGGCGTTGCGGCCGGGCGCGAAGGTCACCGCGACCCCCGCCCTGGTCGCCGCCTCCAGGTTGGCGTTGACCGGGCCGCCCCGGCTGACGCAGAACAGCCGCAGGTCGGGCGAGGCTGCGAGCACCCGCTCGGTCAGCGGCGCCATCTGGGTCAGGCAGACCTCGACCCCCTGGAGCGCCTCGATCAGCTCGGCCTCCACGTCGGACGCCTCGTCCACCTCGGCGACCCTCCCGAACGGCACCACCGGCCAGGGCAACGTGAGCTCGCGCACGTCCAGTTCACCGGGGACCTCGCGCCTGAGGGCGTCGATCAGCAACCGGTTGAGGACGAAGTGGTCGCCGGCGGCGAGGACGCGGATTGTCACAACGGGCTCCAACTGCATACGGGGTGAATGGAACTGCTGATCCGGCTCGACGCCGGGACGCCGGCCGACCGCACCGGGCCGGTCACCGTTTCGGTCAAGCCGGTCAAGCCGGTCAAGTCCGGCGAGGACGGCCGCGGGCCACTTCTCGGCGATCAGGTCCACGCCGGTCTTCAGCGCGTTGCTGAGGTCGGTCGGCACGTCGCGGCCGACCAGCCGCCGGTTGACGAAGTCGTTCTGGTGGGCGAGCCGCGCGCCGGGGACGGCGCCGGCGTGTTCGCGCAGCAGCCAGACCAGCTTCGGCAGCGCCCAGGTGGCCTGCATGCTCTGGTAGCCGAGCCGGGACCACAGGGCGGCGCCGGCCTCGTTGACCAGGCCGGCCTCGGTCTCCGCGCGCCGGTCGTCGTACATGAGGGCGGGGGTGAGCGGGGCGCCGCCGGGCCGGGTCAGCAGGATGGTGCCGGAGGTGGCGGTGACGGCGACGCCGCCGATCTCCCGGCGCGGCACGTCGCGGAGCGCCTCGCGGGAGGCGGCGCACAGTTCCCGCCACCACTGTTCGGGGTCCTGCTCGTGCCGTGGACCGTTCCGATCGCTGGTCAGGGCGCGCCTGGCCTTGCCCATCACCTCCCCCCGCCCGGTGACGGCCATCGCCCGGACGCTCTGCGTGCCGAGGTCGAACCCCATCCAGACGGTCATGCGCCGCGCCCTCGGGCGAGCAGCGGCCAGGCGGCGGCGTTGGCCTCGCGCAGGGCGAGGAAGTCCTCGTACATGCGGGCGTACCTCGCCGATCCGGCCGGGTCCGGCTCGACGGCGTCGCTCAGCCGTACGTGCTCGCGGGCCGCGGCCTCGACGGACGCGGCGGCGCCGGTGGCGACCAGGCCCACCAGGTACGCGCCGCGCGCGCCGACCTCGGCGTCCCTGGACCGGAACACGGTGGTGCCCGTGACGTCGGCGATCAGCTGCCGCCACAGCGCGCTGGCCGCGCCGCCCCCGCACAGCCGCAGCTCGCGCGGTCGTACGCCGGAGGCGGCCAGGCAGTCGTGGATGACCAGGGTGAGGCCCTCGAACACGGCGCGGGCGACCTGCTCGCGGCCGTGTTCGAAGGACAGGCCGAGGAAGGATCCCCTGGCCAGCGGGTCGAGGAAGGGCGCCCGTTCCCCGGCGGGTGACAGGTAGGGCAGGAAGGCCAGCCCGCCCGCGCCGGGTGCGCCGGCGGCGGCGAGTTCGCCGAGTTCGGCCGGGCCGCCGAGGCCGAGCAGCCGGCAGGCCCACTCGATCACCTCGACCCCGGCGAACGTGGGGAAGGCGCGCAGGTGCCTGCCCGGGACGCCGGAGGCCACGGTGATGCCGGACGCGTCGCCGTCCAGGTCGAGGCGGTCCACGACGATCTCCGTGCACAGCGTGGTGCCGAGGATGCTGCACGCCTGCCCGACCTCCACCGCGCCCGCGCCGATCGCCGTGGCCGCGATGTCGTAGGGGGCCATGACCACCGGGGTGCCCTCGGGCAGGCCCAGCAGGGCGGCGGCCTCCCCGGTCAGCCCGGCGACCCGGTGCGCGTCGTCGCGGGGCTCGGGCAGCAGCCGGGCCGCCCAGCCCAGGTCGAACAGGTCGAACAGGTCCGCGGAGTAGCGCCGGGTGCGCGGGTCCATGAAGGGCGCGGAGCCGTCCGACTCGTCGCAGGCGATCTCGCCGGTGAGCCGGGAGAAGATCCAGCCGCCGCAGGTGAGCATGGCGGCGGAGCGGTCGAGCCGGTCCCGGTCGTGCCGGCCGAGCCAGGACAGGATGGCGCTCGGCAGCCCGGAGGCGGTCAGCGAGCCGTTGATCCGGAAGGCGCGTTCCACGATCCCGGACCTGGTCCACGCGTCGACGATGCCGGCGGCCCTGCCGTCGTTCCACAGGATCGCCGGACCGGTGGGGGCGCCGGCCTCGTCGACGAGCCAGCAGCCGTCCCCCTGGGCGGTCACGGAGATGAAGTCGACGCCTTCGCCCATGAACCCGGCGACCTCGCGCACCACCCGGGTGACCGCGTCCCACACCGCGCCCATGTCCTGTTCGGCCCAGCCGGGCGCGGGGCGGGTCACCCCGGCCTCGTGCCGGGTGACGGCGATCTCGGCGCCGGCGCGGTCGTACCCGACCGCTTTGATCATCGTCGTGCCGGCGTCGACGCAGATGACTGCCATGGGAGCGGCTCCTCTCAAGCCCTGCCGCGGGAGGTCCGCGACCTGCGGGAGAGCGAGTCCACGACCACCGCCAGCAGCAGGACACCTCCCGTGACCATGAACCGGATCGAGGAGTCCAGGTTCAGCAGGGTCAGCCCGCTGGAGATGGACTGGATGACGATGATGCCGAGCAGCGCGCCGAAGGCCGATCCCCGGCCGCCGAAGAGGCTGGTGCCGCCGATGACGGCCGCGGCGATCGCGTTGAGGTTGACGTCGCCGCCGCCGCTGCTCTGGTTGGCCGCCGCGAGCCTGGCCGCGGCGAGCACGCCGCCGACCGCGGCGAAGGTGCTGCACAGGACGAAGACCGACGTGTACACCGCCTTGACGTTGATACCGGCCCGGCGGGCGGCTTCGGTGTTACCACCCACCGCGTAGACGGACTTACCCCATTTCGTCCTGGACAACAGGTAGTGCATGACCAGGACGAGTGCCACGAAGAGGACGAACATCCAGCCCACGCCACGGGTCTGGTTCAGGTACCAGGCGACGACCGTGAGGGCGGCCAGGACCGCCGCGCTGCGGATGACGAGCAGGGTGAGGCTCTTGGCGGACAGCCCGGCCGCCCGGCGCTCGCGGGCGTGCAGGAACCCGGTCAGGAAGAGCCAGCCGGCCGCGACCACGCCGAACACGTAGGACAGCCACGGCGGGACGAAGGAGAGCTGCGCGAAGTTCACCAGGCCGGAGTCGAAGGGCAGGTTGATCGACCCCTTGCTGCCGAGCACGTACAGCATGAGGCCCTGGAAGGCGAGCAGGCCGGCGAGCGTGATGACGAAGCTCGGCACGCCGAACCGGTTGAAGATCTGCGAGTAGATCCAGCCGATGACGGCGCCCATCACGACGGCGGCCAGTACCGCGATCCAGGCGGGCAGCCCGTGGCCGACGAAGAGGACGGCGACGACGGCCGCGGACAGGCCGCTGACCGAGCCGACCGACAGGTCGATCTCGCCGACGAGCAGCACGCAGACGATGCCGAGCGCGATGACGCCGACGGCGGCGGACTCCATCGCCAGGTTCACCAGGTTGGCGCTGGACAGGAAGACCGGGTTGAGGATCTGCAGCACGGTCCAGATCACGACCAGGCCGACGACCACCGGGATCATGCCGAGGTCCCCGCCGCGCGCCCGGTCGGCGATCGCCGTCAGCGCGCCGCCCAGTCCCTCGCGGGACCGCAGGCGCTCGTCCTGGAGGTCGGTGGCGACCGCCGTCGCGGCGGGGCTGCCGGTGCTTCTCACGACGGAAGTCCTTCCTCGGAGGTGGTGGTACGGCGGGCCGCGCGCCGCGCGACCACGTTGTCGCTCGCCCCGGTGATGGCGGCGACGATCTCCTCGGTGGAGACGTCCCGCACGTCGAACAGGCCGTTGTTCCTGCCGAGCCGCAGGACGGCCACGGTGTCGGCGACCGCCTTCACGTCGGCCATGTTGTGGGTGATCATGATGACGCCGAGGCCGTTCTCCCTGAGCCGCTCGACGAGGTTGAGCACCTCGGCCGTCTGGGCGACGCCCAGGGCGGCGGTGGGCTCGTCCAGGATGATGATCTTCGGGTCGCCGAGGAGGGACCTGGCGATGGCCACGGTCTGCCGCTGGCCGCCGGACAGCGAGGCGACCGGGATCCGCACGGTGGGGATCTTGGCGGAGAGCTGGCGGAGCAACTCCCAGGAGCGGGTCTCCATGGCGACCGTGTCCAGCCGGAACGGGCGCAGCTCGTGGCCCAGGAACAGGTTGTCCACCACGTCGAGGTTCTCGCACAGGGCGAGGTCCTGGAAGACGGTCGCGATGCCGAGCCGGTGCGCGGCGGCGGGCGTCGGCACCTCGACCACCCGCGACTCGAAGGTGATCGTTCCCGCGTCCGGCGGGTGCACCCCGGCGAGCACCTTGACCAGGGTGGACTTCCCCGCCCCGTTGTCCCCGACCACGGCGACGACCTGTCCCGCCGCCACATCGAGGTCGATGTCGGTGAGGGCCGCGACGGCTCCGAACGTCTTGCTGATGCCGCGCAGGGACAGCACGCCGGGTGGTGGTTGTGCGGACAAAGGGACTCCCTGAGGTGGATGAGGGGTCCGCGCTCCCGGGCGGAGCACGGGCCGCTACTTGATGCCGAGGTCCGCGCAGGCCGTGGCGTAGTCGGCGGTGCACGCGTCAGCGGCCTTCATGATCCCGCTCTGGAACAGCACCTCGTTGATGTTCTCCTTGGTGACGACCGTCGGGACGAAGAGCTGGGAGGGCGTGTCGTACAGGGTCGTCTTGCCCGCCGGCTTCTTGCCCTGGGCGAACTGGTAGGCGACATCCGCGGCCGCCTCGGCGACGATCTTGATCGGCTTGGAGATGGTGTTGTACTGGTCGCCGGCGATGATGCGCTGGGCGGCGGCCACCTCCGCGTCGTTCCCGGTCACCGGGGGCACCTTCGCGCCGGCCGCCTTGAACGCGGCGATCGCGCCGCCGCCGGTGCCGTCGTTCGCGGCGACGACTCCGGCGATCTGGTCACCGAACTTCGTGATCTGCCCGCTGACCCACTCCTGGGCCGAGGACGGCTGCCAGTTGGGCGTGTCGTACTCCGCCAGCAGCTTCAGGCCGCTCGGATCGACCGCACTGTGGATGCCCTTCTTGATGAGACCGGCCGCCGCGTCCGTCGGGGACCCGTTGACCTGGAGGATCCCGCCCGTCGCCTTCTCCTGCTTGAGGTGGTCCACCAGGGACTGGGCGATCATCGCGCCGATCTTCTCGTTGTCGAAGGAGATGTAGTAGTCGGCGGGCGTGGCCGGGATCGGGCGGTCGTAGGCGATGACCGGGACGTTCTGCGACTGCGCCGTCTTCACGATCGTGGCCGCCGCCGCGGAGTCCACCGGGTCGATGACGATCGCCTTGACGCCCTGGGCCAGCGCGGAGTTCGCCTGCTGCTGCTGCTTGGCGGCGTCGGAGTCGGCGTTCTGGTAGATGACCGAGCACGACGCGCACAGCTGCTTGATCTTGGCCTCGAAGAGCGGCCGGTCCGCCAGCTCGTACCGGGTCGAGGCGAGGTCCGGCATGAGGAAGGCGATCTTGGCGCCGTCCGCGCTCCCGGCGCCGGTCGTCCCGCCGCCCGCGTCCGATCCACCGCACGCGGAGAGCGCCGAACCTGCGACGAGGGCCAGTGCGGCGATCGCCGTCACCCGTACCTGAGCTTTGATCACGGATTCTTCCTCACTGCTCCGTCCTCACGGACGATCCGAACGCTCGCCGGTCGCCGGAGACACCGCTCCGCACCCCTCGGGTGCTCCCCGAGCGCGACAAGACGGGCGGCCCCACCACCTCGTGAAACGTAGGCGGCGACGGGCACCTCCTGTGGTTCCGCTCACGCTAGCGCGGGCCCAGAACGTTTGTCCAGCAAAAGTGTTCAGGGATTTCACCCATGCGTCACCCATGCGGTGAGCTGGGAGAAGACGTCGGTTACCGGGCCCGGCGGAGGGCGGCGAGGAGCCCTTCGGCGGTGAGCACATCGGTGACGAGCTGGTTGAAATAGCCGCCACGGGCGGCGGCGATGATCGCCTGGACCTTCTCCGCGCCGACCGCGACCGCGATCGACACCGGGATGCGGCGCAGGTCGGCGAGGCTCGCCGCGACCAGGCGGTCACTGCCGGGATAACCCACCGGCTCGCCGTCTCGGTCGTAGAACCGCGAGCACACGTCGCCCACGGCGTGCCGCAGGCTGGGCGCGTCGGAGGGCACGAAGGCCGGCGTCACCTGACGGGAGAGCGGCGCGGAGCCGACGCCCATGATGGCGCACCGGGCGTGCGCCCACAGGTCCATGACCCGGCGCACGGAGGGCTCGTGCTGGAGCGAGTTGAACAGCTCGGGGCCGGGCAGGGCCGGCGCGTAGAGATAGCTCGGCACCCCGCCGACGCGCTCGGCCAGGATGCGGGTCGTCTCGTTCGTCTGGAACCAGGGCTGCGGCTCCTCCATGCCGCCCACGGCCGGGACGATGGTGACCCCGGGCAGGTGGCCGATTCCCTCCTGGGCGCACTCGTAGACGGTGCTGCCGGAGGACACGAGCACGGTGTCGCCGGACTCCAGCCCGGCCGCCGCGACCGCGCGGGCCAGGCCGGGCGCCAGCCACGGACCGACCCGCGGGCCGCCGGCCTTCGGCACCAGGTAGACCCGCCGCAGCTTCAGCGCGTCGGCCAGCTCGGTCGCGAGCGGCCCGTTCTCCACACCGGCCGGGCGGTGCACCCGGATCTCCACCATCCCCTGCCGCCGCGCCTCGGTGAGCAGCCGGCTGACCGTCGCCCGGCTCACGCCGAGCCGCTTGGCGATGTCGGCCTGGGTGGCGTCGTCGAGGTAGTACTGCGTGGCCGCGGCGTACATCAGCTCCTGGGGGAAGCGCGCGGAACCCTGCCCGTCGGCCGGGTCGGGAACAGGGCGCTGCTGGGGATCGGCGGCATTCATCGCGCGTGCTCCTGTTCCCGCGGTCAGCTGAACATGTGTGCTGAACGGATGCGCTCGATTATATCGCCGCGCCGAGGGGACACAGCTTAGCCCCAGGTCAGCCCTACCAGTCGCCCTCCAGGCGACCGCCGTACCACGTCTCGATCAGGCGGCGGGCTATGGAGACCTCCGGAGGGAGCCGGATCTCGCCGGACCGCATCGCGGCGACCAGCTCGGCACGGGTGAACCAGCGCGCCTCGGCGATCTCGTCGTCGTCGCACTCGATCTCCGTGGAGACCGCGTGCGCGAAGAAGCCGAGCATGAGGCTCCTCGGGAACGGCCACGGCTGGCTGCCCATGTAACGCGGCGAGCGCACCTTGACGCCCACCTCCTCGGCGACCTCGCGCATCACCGCGTGCTCCAGCGACTCGCCGGGCTCCACGAACCCGGCCAGCACCGAGAACCGCCCCTCCGGCCACTCCGGCCCGCGGGCCAGCAGGCAGCGGTCGTCGTCGTCGCGGACCAGCATGATCACCGCGGGGTCCACCCGGGGGAAGTGCTGGCTGCCGTCCTGCGGGCAGGACCGCATGTGCCCGCCCGCCTTCACCACCGTACGGCTGCCGCAGCGCGGGCAGAACTCGTGCGTGGCGTGCCACGCCTCCAGCGCCACCGCGTAGACCATCAGCCCCGCGTCGCGGTCTCCGAGCAGCGAGCCCACCTGCCGCAGCCCGGCCGGCACGGTCTCGCCCTCGCCCAGGTCGGCCGGGCGCACCGGGGCCACGATCCGCGGCGGCTGCGCCGCGCCGTTGCCCTGCTCGCGCCCCGGGTCCGTCCCCGGGAGCGGCGCCGAGACCGCGAAGTAGGCGACCCCGCCCGGGTCCACGCCCAGCAGGTAACGCTCACCCTGCGGCGCCTCCCCCGGCGTGGTCAGGACGACCTCGATCTGCTCGCCGGTCCGTCTGACCAGCGACCTGCCCTCGTCCACGACCAGCACCCTGGTCGCCTCGTCGGCCCAGACCCGCTTCAGCCACTCCGCGTCGTTGCGGAGCAGCGCCGACCGGTCGATCGCACTGCGCGCAAGAAGCAGCGGTCCCAACAGGCCCTCGTCTGCCACGATCTCCAAGCTCGCCCCACCCCTTTATGAGCCGTGGCCCATCCTATGTCGCCCCATGGGCATCTCTTTCTCCACCCGCGCCGGCGGTGGACGAGGACCGCGCGTGGCGCCTCGGGCTGTGGAAAACCTCCCGAGGAAAAACCTCCCGGGGGAAAGCCATCCGGGGGGAGAGCCGTCCGGGGGAGCGCCGTCCGGGGGGAGCGCCGTCCGGAAAGCCGGCCGCCCGCCGTCCGCTCCGCCGGGCGGCGGGGGCGGTACGGCGGGCGGGCGGGCCAGGGATCAGCGGACCTCCTTCGCCTGGGCGGCGTAGACCACGATGTTGTCCCGGTAGCTGCCGCGGCTGCGGTCGAAGGTGCCGCCGCAGGTGATCAGCCGCAGTTCGGGCTTACTGCTCCTGCCGTAGACCTGGGCGTTGGGGATGCGGTTCTTCGGGTAGCGGGCCAGGCGCTGGACCTTGAAGGTGACCGCGCTGCCGTCGGCCCGCTCGACCCGGATGGTGTCGCCCTTCTTCAGTTGCCGGAGGCGGTAGAAGACGGCCGGTCCGGTGCGCGAGTCGACGTGCCCGGCGATGACCGCCACGCCCGGCTCCCCGGGTTCCGGCCCTGCGACGTTCCAGCCGACGTTGTCGAACCGCTTGGGGGCGACCAGGCGTCCCGACCTGTCCAGTTTGAGGCCGATGACCCCGGTGTTGACGCCGATGGCCGGTACGCGGAGCCGTACGGGCTTGGCGACGTCCCTGGGGGCGGCCGCCTGCCTGACGGCGGGCGTGACGACCTGGGCCTCGGCGGCGCCGTTCGAGACGGCGAGGGGGATCTCGACCGCGTTCCCGGCGGCCGAGGGGGGCGGCGCGGCGGCGCCGGTGACCGGTGTCGCGGAGCATCCCGCGGCGGTGATCGCGATGACGGCGGTGAGGGCGGCGACGGCCGCGGGGTTGCGTGTCCCGCGCCCGGCACCGGCGCCCGTGCGGAGCGGCTCCATCTCAGGCACCCGCCCCGTTCCTGCGGCGCAGCCAGATGCCGCCGCCGGCCAGCGCCCCGAGCCCGACGAGCCCGGCCGCGATCGCCGCCGCCGGCACCCCGCCGGACTCGGCCGACACCTCGACCCAGGTACCACCCGCACCGGTGTCCACCCCACCCCTGGGAGCGGACCCGTCGTCATCGTCGTCGTCATCGCGGGAGACGCCACCCTTACCGGTGTCCACCCCACCCCTCGGAGCGCCGTCGTCATCGTCATCGTCGTCCCGGCTGACCCCACCCTTACCGGTGTCCACGCCACCCCTGGGGGCGTCGTCGTCATCGTCGTCATCGCGAGAAACGCCGCCCTTGCCGGTGTCCACCCCACCCCTCGGAGCGCCGTCGTCATCATCGTCGTCGTCCCGGCTGACGCCGCCCTTGCCGGTGTCCACGCCGCCGCGCGGGGCGTCGTCGTCATCGTCGTCATCGCGGGAGACGCCACCCTTACCGGTGTCCACGCCACCCCTCGGAGCGCAGTCGTCATCGTCATCGTCGTCCCGCGAGACGCCGCCCTTGCCGGTGTCCACGCCGCCGCGCGGGGCGTCGTCGTCATCGTCTCGGGCGTCGGCCAGGGACGGGGCGGCGAGGGCGGGGGCCGGGGGGATGAGGACGGTGCCCGTGACGCCCGTGCCGACGACGAGGCCGACGGTGAGAAGGGCCCGCCGAAGTACCAGAGTCATGATGTTCCTCCTGGTCGGAACCCGCGGCCTGTCCGCGGATGACTCAAGCTTTGGGTGGACCCGTGAGCCCAAGGTGAGCCCGATATGAGAGGCTTCCCATCCATCTGTCGGTCGGTAGGTCGTTCTCCAAATCTCGCCCCGGCGCCCCTTGGACCGCCCTGTCCGGGGTAGCAGGATCACATGCGCTTCGGGAACCGGGACGTGCGCTTCCTCGGCGGGGCGGCCGGCTGTCTCACCATGATCGCCGTGTCGCTCCTGCTGTCCCTGCTGCTCACACTCATCCTCAACCTGCTGCTGTGACCTGGGCTGTCACGCGTCGAGGGTTCCTTCCAGGGCGGCCGGCCGGAGGAGATCGGCCACGGCGAAGAGCATGTGCTCGCGGCCCGGCGGGCAGACGAGCTGGAGCCCCACGGGGAGGCCGTCCAGCGTGCCGGCGGGCACGGTGAGCGCGGGGAGGCCGGTGAGGTTCCACGGGCTGGTGAGGGCCAGCAGCGTGTCCCGTACCGGCACGGTGACGCCGTCGATCTCGACCTGCCGGGTGTCCAGGGGCGGGGCGGTGATCCCGACCGTGGGCAGCGCGAGCAGGTCGAAACGCGCGAAGAGGTCGTCGAACCGGGCGCGGTGCCCATCCCGTGCGGCCAGGGCCCGCACGTATCGCCAGCCGGGCATGGCCGCGGCGCCTTTCAGGCGGTCCAGCACCTCGGGGTCGAAGAGCTCGGGGCGGCCGGCGACCCGGTCGGCGTGCACGGCGTACGCCTCGCTGCTCTGGACGGCGGCGAAGTCGCGGTGCAGCTCGTCGAGGGCGGGCAGTTCCACGCCGGTCACGTCCTGGCCGAGCAACGCCCGCCTGGCCAGGGCGGCGACCGGCCGCGCGATCGGCAGGCCGGGACCGGGCTCGGCCCAGCCGATCCTGGCGGGCGTCTCCCGGCGCGGCGGCCCGGGAAGCGGGACGAGCGCCCGGTAGGCGAGCAGGCAGTCGGCGGCCGTGCCCGCGATGAGGCCGACGTGGTCCAGCGTGGCGGCGAGCGGGAACACGCCGCCGGTGGGCAGCGCGCCGAACGCGGGCTTGAAGCCGGCCACGCCGCACAGCGCCGCGGGGATGCGGACGGAGCCGCCGGTGTCGGTGCCGACCGCCAGCGGCACCAGCCCGGCCGCGACCGCGACCGCCGCGCCGCCGCTGGACCCGCCGGACATCCGGGCGGGGTCGCGGGGGTTGCGCGCCGGTCCGTGCACCGACCGGTCACCGGTGGGGCCGTAGGCGACCTCGTGCATGGTGGTCGTGCCGACGATCACCGCGCCGGCCGTACGCAGCCGCCGTACGCACTCGGCGTCCCGCTCGGCGACGCGCCCGGCGAAGTGCGCGGACCCCCTGGTGACGGGCAGGCCGGCGACGTCGATGTTGTCCTTCACCGCGACCGGGACGCCGTGCAGCGGCCCGCGGTCCACCCCGGCGGCCAGCTCCGCATCCGCCCGCCGGGCCGCCTCGCGCGCCCCCTCGGCGTCCACCGCCGCGAACGCGCCCAGCTCCGCGTTCCGCCCGGCGACGGCGTCCAGGGTACGGCGGGCCAGCTCGGCGGCGGAGACCGCGCCGGACCGCAACCGGGCGGCGAGTTCGGCGATCGTGTTCTCGTGCACCCGCGTCACCGGGGGAAGCCCGGGCTGGGACGGTGACCGGGCAGGACCGCGCGGGCCGGTTCCGGCGGCCGTGCCGCGCCGCGCTCGCGGTCGCCGACTCCCACCTGCGGGCCGAACCCGCCCACCCGTACCGGACTCACACGCATCCCGTCGCCTCGTCCCTTCTCCTGGCCAAACGTTTGGGTTACCGATTGCCCAAACGTTTGGCCCATTCGTTCGGGTTATCGTCTTGCGAGAACCGGCACGACGTCAAGTCCATCTGAGGCCCACCCCGAAGCTCCGGAACCGGGGGACGATCTTGCGGTACTACGCATAGCGCAGTACCGTGCATCGCGTGGATGGTAGCCAATTGCTCAAAGGTGTGCTCGACGTGGCCGTGCTCGCCGTCCTCAACGAGCGGGACAGTTACGGCTACGACGTCGTGCGCCGGCTCCGCGAGGCCGGCCTGGAAGACGTCGGCGACGCCTCCGTGTACGGCACGCTCCGCCGGCTGTTCAAGGCCGGCGCCCTCACGTCCTACGTGGTGCCTTCCGACGAGGGTCCCTATCGCAAGTACTACGGCCTCAACGACAACGGCCGCGACCTCCTTGCCACCTCGGCCAAGACCTGGTCCGCATTCGCCGAAACCATGGACCACCTGCTCAAGGAGCTGCGTGCGCGATGAACCCGCCCGAATACGCGCAAGCCGTACGAGACGCCTTGTCCGATCTGCCGGAGGCCGACCGGGACGAGCTGCTGGAGGACCTTGACGACCACCTCGCCGAGGTCGCCGCGGAGTCCGACGTGCCGCTGGACGAGCGGCTCGGCACCCCCGAGGCGTACGCGGCCGAGCTCCGGGCCGCCTACGAAGGCAAGCCCGCGGGCGCCGAGACACGTCACGACCGGCGGAGCGTGGCTTCCCAGGTGCGCGACCGGGTGACCGGCGCCGCGCGGCACACCCACGACCGGCTGCTCCGGCTGACGCCGTACCGGCAGCTCACGGCCTTCCTACCGGAACTGCGGCCCGGCTGGTGGGTGGTGCGCGGGTACGTGATCGCCGCTCTCGCACTGTCCGTTCTGCACCGGTCGACCGTGCTGGTGCCCGACGACGTGGCCGCCTGGGCCTTCGCGCTCGGCGTGGTCTGGGTGTCGGTGTGGCTGGGCAGGCGCACCCTGGAGGAGCGGCCCAGGTTCTGGTGGCGGCTCACGGCGGTGACCGCCAACGCGGCGGGCGGCGTGCTGCTGTTCGGCGTGCTGCTCACCGTGTCGACCACGAACTCCGAGCCGAGACCGTACGCGGCGCAGATGAAAGCGCCCGTACCGGTCAGCGCGTTCGACGGTGTCTACAACCTCTATCCGTACGCCGAGGACGGCACTCCGCTGCACGGGATTCGCCTGTACGACCAGGATGGCCGGCCGCTCACGCTGGACCCCGAAATGTATGGATACGCGCTCGACCAGCGTTGCCTGGCGGACCCGCCGCTCGCCAACGAGTATCCGCTCCGGCTCTTCTCCTACTTCTCCGACGTACCGATGGAGCCGACGCAGCCGGACGCGACGGGGGTGTTCCCCGGTCCGCAGTCGATCTGCCCCAGCCCGTCGCCCGGCCCGGCCTCCTTGGCGGAGGCGCCCCCGGCCGACACCCCACCCCCGCCGCACCCCGCGACGCCCGGGACGCCTGGACCGATCCCAGCGGCGCCCGGTCCGGCCTCGACCGCATCCGCCTCGCCCAGCCCGGCCTTGCCGTCGTCCCCCTCGCCCTCGTCCGGCGGGTCCTAGCCGGCCGCGGCACCGCGCCGTGGTTCCGGCCCCCGTCCGGCGCGGAGGCGCACCCGGGGACGTCTCCGGCGCCGGCGCGTCGCCGTTCGCCGTGGACGGCACAGGCTGCGAACGGCCGCGACGGCCGCGGGGCGGGGAGCCTCGCGACCGTCGCGGCCTGGGGGAGCGTCTTCGTCTCTGCTGTGCGGGTCATGTCGTTCAGATGCCCGACTCCACCCTGCGCCGCAGCCACAGGCCGCCGCCCGCGAGCACGCCGATCCCGGCGATGCCGCCGATCACCAGCGCGGCGGGCACACCCTGCTCCTCGGCCGCCGAGGTCTTCACCCAGCCGGCGCCCGCGTCCACCCCGCCACGCGGAGCGGCGTCGTCACCATTCCCGCCAACCGTGCTCGCGGCCACCCCACCGCGCTGAGCGGCGACGTCGTCCCCGGCGGTACCGCCTTCACCGGCGGCCACCCCACCCCGGGCAGCGTCGTCGTCACCCGACACCCCACCCCCGGCACCGGCCACCTCACCACGGTCGTCCCGGTCGTCATCGCGGTCGTCGTCCCGGTCATCGTGGTCATCGCGGTCATCGCGGTCATCGCGGTCGTCGCGGTCATCGTCCCGGTCGTCACGGTCATCGCGGTCGTCGCGGTCATCGCGGTCGTCCCGGTCATCGCGGTCATCGCGGTCGTCCCGGTCATCGCGGTCATCGCGGTCGTCCCGGTCATCGCGGTCATCGCGGTCATCGCGGTCGTCCCGGTCGTCCCGGTCATCGCGGTCGTCCCGGTCATCGCGGTCATCCCGGTCATCGCGGTCATCCCGGTCGTCGAAGGCGATCGTGGCGGCGTAGGCGGGGACGGGGGTGATGAGGACGCCGGCGGTGGCGCCGGTGCCGAGGACGAGGCCGGCGGTGATCAGGGCCCGGCGAAGCGCGAGAGTCATGATGTTCCTCCTGAGTCGATCCCCGCGGCCTTTCCGCGGATGACTCAAGCTTCGAGCGGGCCCGTGAGTCCGCTGTGAGCTCTACATGAGAGGCTTCACATCCGGCCGCCGGCCGTAGGTGGTCAGCCCTTCGCCCGTGCGAGCGCCTTCTTGTGGCCGGTGTTCAGGAGCGCGAGCGCGGCCAGGGCGGCGAGCACGGCGGCGCACGCGGCCACGTAGCACCAGGGTGCGGGCAGGTAGTTGGCCGCGGTCAGCACGGTGGGAGCCTTGTCGGTGAAGAGCCGGAAGACGATCGCCAGCGGCCCCTCCCAGACGCCCGCGGCCAGCACAAGAAGCATGGCCAGCCGGTACCGCCCCTCGTCCATCACGCCCTCCCCGAGTCGTCGTCGATCACGTGTCGAACGTAACCGGGGACCGGTTCCGGCGACCAGCGACCGAAGTCGCCGATCGCCGGACGACGGCGGAGAAGTCAGGCGCGCAGGCGGTAACCGGTGCCGCGGACGGTCTGGATCCGCTCGTTGCCGATCTTGCGGCGGAGGTAGCGGACGTAGACGTCGACGATGTTGGAGCCGGGGTCGAAGTCGAACCCCCAGACGTGGCTGAGGAGCTGTTCGCGGGTGAGCACCTGGTCGGGGTGCCGGCAGAAGACCTCGGCGAGCGCGAACTCGCGGGTGGACAGGTCCACCGCGCGGTCGCCGACGTGCACCCGGCGGGCTCTGAGGTCCAGCGACAGGTCGCCGACGCGCAGGACGGTGACCTCGGGCACCCGGTCGGCGCGCAGCCGCAGCCGTACCCGGGCCAGCAGTTCCTCGAAGGCGAAGGGTTTGGCGATGTAGTCGTCGGCGCCCCCTTCCAGCCCGGCGACCGTGTCGGCGACGCTGTCCCTCGCGGTGAGGATGATGACCGGGATGGTGGTCCTGGCCTCGCGCAGCCGGCGCAGCACGGTGAAGCCGTCGCGCAGGGGCAGGCCGATGTCCAGGATCAGCAGGTCGTACTCGCCGCTGACGGCGTAGTCGAAGGCCGCGATGCCGTCCTCGACGACGGTGGTGACGAAACCGTTGCCGCGCAGCCCCTTCTCCAGGAACGAGGCGATCCGGAGCTCGTCCTCGGCGATCAGGATGCGGTTCAACTCGTCTCCTCGGCGTAGACGGGGGAAACCCTCGGGGCCGCGCCGAGGGGGATGGAGATGGTGAACAGCGCGCCGCCGGTGTCGGCGTCCGCGACCCGCACGTTGCCGCCGTGGCCTTCGGCGATCGACCGGACGATGGCCAGCCCCAGGCCGGCGCCCTCGTGGTGGCGGCTGCCCGCCCGGACGAACCGGCCGAAGATCTTCTCCCGGTCCTCCGGCCGCACGCCCGGCCCGGCGTCGCGCACCCACAACTCCACCCACGCCCCCCGTACGGCGGAGCCGACCGCGATCAGGTCGCCCTGCGCGGTGTGCCGGAAGGCGTTGGCGAGGAGCTGCATCAGCGCCTGGGTGAGCCGCTGGCGGTCGGCGAGGATGCTCAGGTCGGCCACCTCGTCCACCCGCCAGTTCCGCTCGCCGAGGGCCCGCGCCTTCGCGAGGACGCTGACGGTCAGGTCGGCCACCTCCACCTCGTCCATGGCGATGAAGCCGGGCTGTTCGGACTTGGCCAGCGTGAGCAGGTCGTCCACGATGCGGTTCATCCTGGACAGCTCGTCGGTGACGAGGGCGATGGTCTCGATCCGGTCGGCCGGGTCGTCGCCCATCAACTCCAGGTGGCCGCGGATGACGGTGATGGGCGTGCGCAGCTCGTGCCCGGCGTCGTCCACGAACTCGCGTTGCGCGGCGAAGGCGCGTTCCAGCCGGTCGAGCATGTGGTTGAACGTGCGGGCCAGCGCGGCGACGTCGTCGTTGCCCGGGACGTCGAGCCGCCGGGTGAGGTCGGAGGAGTCGCTGATCCGCTCGGCCGTCTGGCGGACCAGCCGTACCGGGGCGAGCACCCGGCCGGCGACGAACCAGCCGACGCCGCCCGCCATCGCCAGGGCCACCAGCGCGGTGATGCCCTGCGCCTGCACCGCCTCCACCACGTCCTCGCGGCGGAAGTCGTAGAACATCGCCGCCACGAAGGCGCCGCGCTGCGCGCCGGACCGCACCGGGAAGACCGCGTAGCGGACCCGGCCCGCGTCGCTCTCGACCCAGTCGTACATGGGCCGGTCGACGGCGGCCAGTTTGGCGATGAACTCGGGGTCGCTGTCCAGCGTGTCGGGCGGGGTGGCGAAGGTGCGCTTGTGCGGCTTGGCGTCGAGGATCGTGAAGAACGTCTCATAGCGGTCGGGGACGTTGAAGGTGAGGTGCCCTTCGAGCAGCGCCCCGAGATCCCGCGTCCCCGTCGTCTCCACGGTCTTGTCGATATAGGTCGCCAGCTTCTCCTTCTCGTTGCTGAGTTCCACGTCCACCTGGCCCTGTAACCGGCCGAGCATGATCGTCCAGGTCGCGAAGACCGAGATGAGCAGCGCCAGGGCGACGACGAGCAGCATCCAGCCCACGATCCGGGCCCGTGCACTCACGTTCAGTCATCCCCGCCGTCGTCATCGTCATCGTCGTCGCCCTGGTCGTCGTCATCGTCGTCATCGCCGCCGCCACGAGGCGGTGGCGGCGGCTTGACCGGCTGGCCGCCGCCCTCGGTCGCCTTCGACCGGTTCGGGGTCGGGGAGGGGGATGGCGGCCGGGTGGCCGAGGGGGTGCCCGTCGGAGGGTCCGTGGAAGGTTGCGACGAGGGCTGTGGGGAGGCCGGCGAGGCGGGGGAGGTCCCGAGCGGCTCGTCGGAGACGACCACGGTGCCACCGAGGTCGGGCGGGTCGCTGCCCATCGCCCAGACGAGGCCCGCCATCGCGGCGACAGCGGCCATCGCCCCAACCAGTACTGCGATCAAAGCCATCCGGCGGGTCATGACCCCACGGTAGGTCGCCATACAGGAGAACTTCGTGAGACGACCATGAGAAGCCTCTCATCTACCTGCCCCCTCACCGATGCCCCCGACGACAAGGAAGGGAAATAAGCGACATTCGTTACTCGCCACACGGCGAGATCTCGATCAAGCTAGGATCATCGAGTTAGGTTAGGCTTACCTGATCTGAGGGGTGCTCTGCGTGCGGCTGTACCTGACCGCGCTCAAACCGACGGACTCGGTCGCGCACGGCTTCCTGCCCGCCGCGCGGGCCCTGGGGTTCGACGTGACCATTCTGACCGATCGGCCGGACGGATATCGGGACGGCGGGGCCGAGGTGCTGGCCTGCGACGTTCGCGATCCCCGCGCGGTGATCGACGTGATCGCGCACCACCACCGGCCCTACGCGATCTTCAGCAACTCCGACCACGTCCAGGCGGAGACCGCGCTGGCCGCCGACTACTTCGGCCTGCCGGGCAAGGACTGGCGGGCCTGCGCGGCGGCCAAGAACAAGGCGCTCACCCGGCGCCGGCTCGCCGAGGCCGGCGTGGAGCGGGTGTGGTCGGCGCGGCTGGCGCCGGGCGACCCGGTGCCGGACGAGGCGCCGCTGCCCGCGGTGGTCAAGCCGCGCGAGGGGGTGGCCAGCGAGGACGTCATCCTGGTGCGCGACACGGCCGAGTTGGTCACCGCCGTGCGGGACATCCGGGCACGGCGGCCGGGCGAGGCCCTGGTCGTCGAGGAGTACCTGCGCGGGCCGCTGCGCACACTGGAAACGCTCGGCGACAGCCGTACGACGCGGGTGCTCGGCGGGTTCGCGACCACGCTCGGGCCGCCGCCGCGGTTCGTGGAGGAGCGCCTGGACTGGGCGCCGCCGGACGCCGCCGAGCAGCAGCACGTGCTGCACGCGCTGGCCGCGCTGGGCGTCGGGTTCGGCGCGTGTCACACCGAGTACGTGCTGACCGGCGGCGGGCCGCGGATCGTCGAGGTCAACTACCGGGCGATCGGGGATCACTGCGACTTCCTGCTCGCGGATCTGCTCGGCGTGCCGCTGTTCGAGTGGATCCTGCGGGTGCACGCGGGCGAGCCGGTGCCGGTGCCGCCCGTGTCCGGGACGTTCGGCGCGGCGGTGAGCCTGACCGCGGGCCGGTCCGGGACGATCACGGCCGCGCCGCCCGAGCTGACCCCCGCGGACGGCGAGAAGGTACGGCTGTGGCACCGGCCGCTGCGCACCGTGGGCGAACACGTGGAGCACTCCGGCACCAACCGCGACTACCTCGGCATCATCCGCGCCATCGGCCCGGACCGCGACGACGTGAACGCCACCCTGGAGTCGTTCCGCGCCCGGCATCCCTGGGTGGTGGCATGAAGCCGCCCCCCGGGGAGGCGGCCGGACGCCCGCCGGGGACGCCCCCGTCGCGGAGGGCCGCGTGAGCGGCCGAAGGCCGGCGGGGCGGCACGCGGAGGGGCGCGGACGGGAGGGCTACCTCGCGGCGCGGGTGCTGAACGCCCTGCTCAGGGAGGACTACCGCGGGCTGAGCGGGCGGGTGCGGCGACGTAAGGACCGCGTGGTGCTGGAACTGCCCGGCGGGATCGACGTACGGCTCGCGCCGGCGGTGTCCGAGGAGCTGATGCCGGCGGCGCTCTTCCAGGACTTCGTCGTGGACCCGGCGGAGTCGCTCGCGCTGGACGACGTGCTGCGCGCGCTGGCCGAGTTCGCCGACCCGGCGGACGCGGCCGGGGTGACGGCGTTCGCGGCGGAATGCCACGCGGCCCTCCGCGCCCTCGACCTGCACGACGCCCACCGCGACGCCGTGCTGCCCCGGATCGGCCGCACCCCGGACGACCGCGACCCCATCGACTACGAGATCCTCGCCGCCTTCGCTGACCACCCCGTCTACCCCACCGCGCGGGCCCGGCACGGGCTGTCGGACGCGCAGCTCCTCGCCTACGCGCCGGAGTTCGCGCCCGGCTTCGAGCTGCGGTGGGCGGCGGTGCCCGCGGAGCGGGTGCACGGCGCGTCGCCGCCGTGGCGGCCGGGGTTCGTGCAGGTGGGGCTGGACGGGAGGCTCGCGGACTCGCACGTGCTGTTCCCCGTGCATCCGCTCAGCGTGCCGGAGGTGGCGGCGATCCCCGGGGTGACCGTGGGGCGGGAGCCGTACCTGGCGGTGCGGCCCACCCTGTCGATGCGGACCGTGCAGGTGCGCCGCGACACCCACCTCAAGCTGCCGCTGGCCACGAGCACGCTGGGGCTGCGCAACCGGCGGTCGATCAAGCCGGGCACGCTGACCGACGGCGCGCGGGCCGAGACGCTGCTGCGCGAGATCGCGGCGGGCTTCGGCGGGATCGTGCTCGCCGACGAGCAGACCTACGGGCACGCCGGTCACGAATACCTCGGCTGGATGGTCCGCAGGCTGCCCCGGGGACGGATCGTGCCGGTGGCGGCGCTGCTCGCCCCGGCCCCCGGCGGCCGGACGGTGATCGAGGAGCTCTCCGGCGGCGACGTCGCCGGCCTGCTCCAGGAGTACCTGACGCTGCTGCTGCGCTGGAACGTGACGCTGCTGGTGCGGTACGGCGTCGCGCTGGAGGCCCACCAGCAGAACCTGTCCCTGCTGTTCGACGGGGGGATGAAGCTGCTGGTCAAGGACAACGACGGGCTGCTCGTCCTGCCCGACCGGCTGCGCGCGGCGGGCCACGCCGTGCCGGAGTTCGCCGACCGGCGGCTGCTCACCCGCGACCCGCACGCGCTCGCCGACGTGTTCGTCACCATCACGCTGCACCTCGCGGCGGCGGCGGTGGCCTTCGGCGCGCTGCCCGCCGGGCAGGCCCGCCGGATGGTGGCCGGGACGCTGGCCGCGGCGCTGGACGAACACGGCGAGGACCCGATGGCCCGGCTGCTGCGCGCCCGCACCCTCGACGCCGCGCGGCTGGTCGGCAAGTCGATGATCATCGCCGGGACGCTGGTCGCCAAGTCGCGCACCGGGGCGGCCGACGTGAACAAGTACTACGGCACGAGCGGGCCCAACTACCTGCGCCGCGCCTTCCGCCCGACCCAGTGAAGGGAGCACCTCCATCCGTGGACAGCCTCGTGTCCGGTTCCCCCGTCACGCTCGCCGAAGAAGCCACCCTGGCCGCCCTGCTCCGCTGCTGCGCGCGTGAGCTGGCCGGGCCGGGCGCGCGCACGGAGGGGCCGTACCTGACGTTGCGCCTGGCCGGGACGCGGCTGCGGGTCCCCGCCGGCGGCGGGCTCGCGCTGCGGTTCACCGGTCCGGCCGAATGGCTGGACGGCGACGCGTGGCGGCCACTCGGCGTGGACCGGCTGGTCCGGCTGGTCGAGACGGAGCTGTCCACCCCGGACGGCGGCAACGAGGAGTTCGCCGGGCAGGTCGCCGCCAGCCAGGACGCGATCGCCGCCATGGCCAAGGCCCGCCTGGACGCCGAACCGCCGGCCGACCCGTGGCTCGCCTCGGAACAGGCGCTGCTCTTCGGCCACCCGTTCCACCCGGCGCCGAAGGCACGCGGCGGTGACGACTGGCTCGCCTACGCCCCGGAGGCGCACGCCGCGTTCCCGCTCAGGTTGCTGGCCGTACGGGACGACGTCGTGGTGTCGCGCGGCGAGACCGCCGTGCTCGACGGGCTCGGCGACGCCCCGCCCGGGTACACGCTGCTCCCCGCGCACCCGTGGCAGGTGGAGTTGCTCGGCGGCGCGCTGGCCGGGCCGCTCGGCGACGGGCGGCTGCTCGACCTCGGCGACGGGCGCGCCCCGGTGACGCCCACGTCGTCGGTGCGGACGGTGTTCGAACCGGAGTCGGGAACCTGCCTGAAGTTCAGCCTGAACGTCCGGATCACGAACTGCGTGCGGAAGAACGCGTGGTACGAACTGGAAGGCGCGGTGGCGCTCACCGCCCTGCTCGACCCGGTGTTCCGCGACCTGTCCGCCAGGTTTCCCGGTACCCGCTGGCTGCCGGAACCCGGTTACCGCTCGGCCGGGCTCGGCACCGCCCTGCTGGAAGGGCTGGGCGTGATCATCCGTACCGGGCCCCGGTCGGCGGTCTCCCCCGGCGTCACCCCGGTCCTCTCCGGGGCGCTCGCCGCCGGCCACCTCCCGCCCGCCTGCCGGGCGGACCCGGTGGCCTGGTGGACGGCCTACGTGCGGCGGGTCGCCCTCCCCGCGCTCGACGCCTACCTCACCCACGGCGTCGTCCTCGAACCCCACCTGCAGAACGTTCTCGTCGGCCTCGACGCGGACGGCCTCCCCGCCGAGGCCGTCTTCCGCGACCTGGAGGGCACCAAGCTGCTCCCCGGCCCGGAGAGCACCGCGCCCCCCGGCCCGGAGAGCACCGCGCCCCCCGGCCCGGAGAGCACCGCGCCCCCCGGCCCGGAGAACGCCAGGTTCCCGGGCCGCCCGCTGCCCGCCGCCCTGCCCGCCGAGGTGCGCGCGGCCCTCACCTACGACGCCGAGCGGGGCTGGAACCGCGTCGCCTACTGCCTCTTCGTCAACCACCTGGCCGAGATCGCCGCCACCGTCGCGCACGGCACCGGCCTGCTCCCGGAGCTGTGGGCGACGGCCGGGCGCGTCCTGACCGGCTACGCCGAAGGGCACGGCCGGGCGGGCAGGCTGCGCGACCTGCTCGGCGGCGCGCCCCTGCCCGCCAAGGCGAACCTCTCCGTACGCTGGGCCCGCTCCGCCGACCGGGCGGCGGGCTACGTGCCGATCGGCAACCCGTTGCGGCCTAGCGGAACATCGACGCGGTGAAGGGGGCGTAGAGCAGCGTCTCCAGCGGGCCGTCCGTGTTGAGCTGCTCGGTCCGCGTCTTGGCGTTGGCGACCTCGCCGATAAACCGTTCGGCGAGCCCGTGCGGCGAGTTGTGACCGGGGGACGGGGCGAACGGGTCGGACGCGCTGAACCCGGTGTTGAGCAGGATGGAGTTCAGGTAGGGGTCGTAGGTCGAGTCCTCGCCCTCCGTGTGGCTCCGCTTCTGGTAGAGAACGCTGACGTTGTGCTCCTTGGCCCAGGCGAGCGCCTCCCGCCCCTCGGGGGTCTCCTTCAGCACCGCCTCGGTCGCCTCCTGCATGAAAGGGTCGTTGTCCCCGGCGCCGATGTCCGCCGCGTGCACCACGCCGGGCGAGATGAGCACGGGCATTCCGACCATGTTGCGCGCGGCCCTGGACATGGTGCCGACGGCGAGGTCGCCGATGTGCTTCCGCACCAGTTCGAGCGCGGCGCGCAGGCCCTTGCGCGTGGCCAGGGTGCGCGCCTCGCGCACCAGGCTCATGGCGGCCGGGCCGGACATGAACGCCAGGATGAAGCTGACCAGCAACGACAGGCACGCGTACATGACGATGTACTTCCAGATGTTCCGCCACACCACCTCGATGAAGGTGGCGATGCCGGCCTGCGCGGTCCCGTTCCCGAGGGCCTGCAACTCCTTGCTGACGCCCTCGTTGCCCCAGGACTCGTCGAACGCGTCGACGTCCTGGCCGGTGTTGCCGGCCAGGCGCACGTGAGCCGCGGCGGGGTCCGCCAGCGCCGTGGTCTTCTGAACCCCGGCGGAGGCGTCCAGAAAGCCCCCCGCGCGGGCGAAACGCTGCCGGTCGTCCTCCTCCGACCCGGGCCAGGGGGCGTCCGGCTCGACCATCTTGTAGACCTCTTGCAACTGGGCAGGAAGTTCCAAGGTCAGATCTCCTCGATCGCCGTCTTCGTCGTGTTCATGGTGGAGACGTTGGCCTGCTCGGCGCGGTTGTGGTTCACGTCCATCAGGGCCGTTCCGCCGGCGACGTCCCGCAACTGCCGCAGGGCCGTGCCGAACGCCTGCTGCGCCGTCTGGACGAATTTCACGGCTTCCTTGTCCAGTTCGGTGCCGGGCCAGTCGGGGTGACCGGTCTGCTGTCCCGGAGCGGCGACCGCGGACAGCATGGCCCGCATGGTGCGTTCCAGCTCGTCCGCGGCACCGGACAGCCCGTCCGCGGCGACCAGGCGGCTGCCCGGGACGACGTTCAGGCCGTCCGATCCGCCCGGGGCGCTCACGGGTTCTGCCGCATCAGCCGGTCCAGCTTGCCGGACAGCTCGCCGGCGAGGGTGAGCATCTCGTTCAGGCCACGCTGGGCACTGGCCTCGACCTCTTTCAGGGTGACCTGAAGCTCGGGCGCGCTCTGCCGCATGACCTCCGGCATGGCTTCCTCGACCCGCTGATTCACCGCGGCCCTGGCCTGGCCGAACGCCTCCCTGACGGCTTCGGCGAGCTCGTGCGAGGAGAGGCGCATTGCCCTCGGCTCGATCACCAGCCCTGTCATGTCGCCGGTGCCGTCCACCTGTACCTTGACCCAGCCGTTCGCCGCCTCGCCCGTCTCCTGCATGGCGGCGAACTGTTCCAGCACATTCCCGTGATCCGCGGGTTCATCACTCATCTGGAGCCTCGCACCTAACTCCGCACCCGGTTGCGGCGATGTTGAAACAGGGCAATGATCCTGCCGGATTTTACTCAAGAGCTTCGCACCACCCTGCGAAGATCGTGAAGTTTACAGGAAGTTAATGGATCATTCCGACTTGTCCCCTTGGGGGGGCGCGAAGCCGCCGAGGACGGGAACCGACTCGATGAGGGCGACCAGGCCGGCCCCGTCCAGCAGGTCGACCGGGCGGACCGTCTGGTTGGCCCGGACGTAGTGGAAGGCCGCGCGCACCTGGTCCAGCGGCACCAGCGACAACTCCGACCAGGCGAGCCGGTAGGCGGCGAGCTGCACGGCCGCCGCGTCCGCCGCCTTGCCGCGCGGCGGCTCGCCGGTCTTCCAGTCGACCACCTCGAACCGCCCGTCGGGGGCGCGGAACACCGCGTCCATCCGGCCGCGCACCAGCCGGTCGCCGATCATCGTCTCGAACGGCACCTCCAGGTCCACCGGCTCCCGCCCGGCCCACTCGCTCTCCTCGAACCGGTCCTGGAGCTCCGACAGTTGCACGTCGGCATCGGCCAGGTCGTCGGAGGCGCCCGGCAGCTCGAAGTCGTCGATCAGCCGCTGCTGCCCCCAGCGCTCCTCCAGCCAGCGGTGGAACGCGGTGCCCCGGCGGGCCAGCGGCGCGGGCTTGGCCGGCACCGGACGCCGGATCCGCCTGGCCAGCTCCTTGGCGTCGGCCGCCAGGGTGACCAGCGAGGACACGGTGAGGTAACCGGGCAGCTCGACCAGCGTGCCGGGCCGCCGCCGATCCTGGTCGCGCTCCCGGAGCAGCAGCTCGATGTCCCGCTCCCAGGCCGCCATCCGCTCCCGGTCCCGCGCCCCCCGCCGATCGGCCGCCTCCCCACCGGAAACCACACGGTCCTCCACCCACCCGTCCTCCGCGCGCCCGGTCGGCGCGTGACCGGCCTCCACCTGCCCGTCTTCCGCACGCCCGGTCGGCGCGTGATCGGCCGACGCGTCGGTCGGTGTGGCGGGCTCGGCCTCGTCGTCGGGGAGAGGCTCGGCGAGGATGGCCTCGATCATGCGCGCGCCGTCCAGCACCGCCTCGTACGTGGGGCCCTCGGGGGTGACCGGCCAGGTGGCCTCGGCGGGCTCGGCGAGCAGCGGGTTGGTCTCGCCCTCCTCCCGCTCCCCCGTCCAGTGCGCCACCCGCCCGCAGGTGTCCCGGATCTCCAGCAGGAAGTCGGACGGCTCCAGCGGCTTGGCCGCCCCGCCCCACCGGTAACCGGAGGCGATCAGCAGGTAGTGCGCCCGGGTGACGGCGACATAGGCGAGGCGGCGCTCCTCCATCAGGTCGCGCTCGCGGCACTGCTCGTCGAAGTCGGCGAGCTCCTCCTTGGACAGCCCGGTGAGCCGGGGCAGGTCACGGGCGTCGCCGCGCAGCGGGTAGGGCAGCTTGCGCGGATTCTCGGTCCACCGGGGGGCGGTGACCGGTTTGGCGGGGAAGATGGTCCCGGTGGCCAGGGCGCCCGCCTTGGTACGCAGCTGCGACATGCCGGGCACCACCACGACCGGCCATTCCAGCCCCTTGGAGGCGTGGATCGTCATCAGCTTGACGCTGTTGCTCTCGCCGACCCGCCCGGCGTCGAGCCCCTTCTCCTCCTCGTCGGCCGCCTTGAGATAGGCGAGGAACGCGCCCAGCGTCGGATCCTCCGCGTCACCGGCGAACCTCGCGGCGGCGTCGAGGAACGCGTCCAGGTCGGCCCGCGCGGCGAACGCGCCGCCCGCGCCGGGCTGGGCGGCCACCTCCACGTCGAGGCCGCTCCGCCGCTCCACCTCGGTGATCAGGTCGGGCAGCGGCTGCCCGGCGTGCGCGCGCAGCACGCGCAGCTCCTGCGCCAGCGCGACCAGCCGGATCCGGGCGAGCGGGGAGAACGGCTCCAGCCACTCCGGCCTGTCGGGCAGCTCGTCCAGCGCGTCCACCAGGCTGCCCCGCTCCTCGGCCAGGTCCGAGACGACCTGGTCCAGCGGGTCCTCCTGCGCCCTGGACCCGCCGCGCGTCTCCCGGTTGAGCTCGCGTGCCAGGTCGCCGAGCACCTTCAGGTCGGCGGGACCGATCCGCCAGCGCGGCCCGCCGAGCAGCCGGACCAGCGCGTCACCCGCCGTGGGGTCGTAGAGCACCCGCAGGGTCGCCACGACGTCGGCCACCTCGGGCACGGTGAGCAGACCGCCGAGGCCCACCACCTCGACCGGCACGCCGCGCTCCTCCAGCGCCTTGCGCAGCGCGGGGAACTGCGACCGCTTGCGGGCCAGGATCGCGACATCCGCCGGTTGCAGCGACTGCGGCCCGCCCCACGCGCTGGGCTTGGCCCTGTCCCGCTCGCCCTCGCCCCACGGCAGCCCGTCCGGCGCGGTCTCCTCGCCCAGCAGGCGCACCACCTGCTCGGCCACCCAGTCGGCCTCGTGCTGCGCGGTCGGGTGGAAGGCGCACAGCACCCGGCCGCGGTCCACCCGGTTCTTGCCGGGCACCAGCACCGGCACCTCGCGCGCCTCCATCCGCAGCGGAAGCTGCACCCTGGCCGCGACGTCGAGCACCCGGTCGCCGTTGCGGAAGCTGACCGAGAGCTGCCGCACCGGGGCCGGCTCGCCCCCCGCCACGGGGAAGTCGCGGGGGAACCTGGTGAGGTTGCCCGCCGACGCGCCACGCCAGCCGTAGATCGACTGGCACGGGTCGCCCACGGCGGTCACCGGATGCCCCCCGGCGAAGAGGGAACGCAGCAGGACGAGCTGGGCGTGGCTGGTGTCCTGGTATTCGTCGAGCAGCACCACGGAGAACCGGCCGCGCTCGATCGCGCCCACCTCGGCGTGGTTGGCCGCGATCCGGGCGGCCAGCGCCATCTGGTCGCCGTAGTCGATGACCTCCCTGGACCGCTTCAGCCTGCCGTACGCCTCCACCAGGGGGAGCAGCTGCTCCCGGACGAGCTGGGTCGCGACCGGTTTGCGCTGGGCGAGCGTCGTGCGGCCCTTCAGCTCAGCGAGGCGGTCGGCGAGCCACGTGCCCGCGCGGCGCACGCCGGCGGCGTCCGCCAGGTGCTCCGACATCTCCCCGGCCAGCTCCAGCACGGCCCTGGTCACCGTCGCCGGCCCCCACTCGACCTGTTCCATCGGCCCGTCGTAGAGGCTGACGACCCTGCTCGCGAGCTGCCAGCTCACCGCCGGCGGCACCAGGCGCATGGTCGGCTCCAGCGCCTCGCGCAGGGCGTGGTCGGTGACCAGCCGCGCGGCGTACGCGTGGTAGGTGGAGACCGTGGGCTCCTCGTCGAGCTGCTCGGCGGGGACCAGCCCGGCCTCGGCCAGCCCGGCGAGACGCTTGCGGACCCGGGCGGCCAGCTCGGAGGCGGCCTTGCGGGTGAAGGTCAGGCCGAGCACCCGCTCCGGGCGCACCAGCCCGTTCGCCACCAGCCACACCACCCGCCCGGCCATCGTCTCGCTCTTGCCCGACCCCGCGCCGGCCATCACGACCACGGGTTCGAGCGGCGCCTCGATGACGGCGGCCTGCTCCGGCGTCGGCGGCAGGATCCCCAGCCGCTCGGCCAGCTCGACCGCGCCGAGCACTCCCGGCCGCGCCCCGTCCTCCCCGCTCAGCACACCTGCCCCCCGTCGTCGTTGACCGGGCAGTTGCCGCGGGCCGCGCAGGTGCGGCAGCCGTCGTTCACCGTGGCCTGGAAGAAGGGGCCGGACATGCCGAGCGCGACGGTGTCCACCATGTCACGCGCCCAGCCGGGTTTCTCGTCGTCGCCGAGCGGTCGCTGGGACTGCTCCTTGGCGTCCTTGCCCGCCGCCTTGCCCACCTGGACCAGCGCCGCGCCGCCCGGCTCGGCCAGCTCGTGGCGGCGGAACGCGCCGAGCAGCGCGGCGAGCTGGTAGACGCCGAGCTGAGGGTGCCGGTCGAGATCGGTGTCGGCGGGCTTGGCGGAGCCCGTCTTGATGTCGATGATCACGGCACGGCCCCGCTCGTCGCGCTCCACCCGGTCGACCCGCCCGGTGATCTGCACGCCTTCGCCGAGGGAGACGGTGAACGCCTCCTCCGTCGCGACCAGCTCCCGCCCGTTGCCCTCCTGCCAGCGGACGAACTTGCCCAGCATCTGCTCGGCGATCACCCGCTGCTTGCGGTTGTACCAGACGCCGCCGAAGTCGAGCTCGTGCCAGACGTCGTCGAGGCGCTTGGCGAGGGTCTCCTCGCCGGGCATGCCGGAGGCGGCGATCACGGCGAGGGCGTGGATGACGTTGCCGAGGCCCTGGGCGCCGCTGGTGGTGCCCGCCCCGACCGACGTCTCCAGCAGCCAGCGCAGGCCGCACTTGGTGAAGCTCTCCACGGCGGACGGGGAGACGCGCACGATGTCGTCGGGCCAGCCGAGCGGGCGGTCGTCGGAGATCGGGGTCAGGCCGTACCACTCGTCGGGGTGCGCGCCGGGCACACCGGCCTCGGCCAGCCGGGCGAGGTGCCGGGCGGCCCGCATCCGCATCGGCTCCGGGCGGCCCGCGTCGCACACCGCCTGGCGCAGGTCGGCGACGAGCGCGGACATGCTCAGCCAGCGCGCCCGATCCAGCGCCCCCGCCTCCTCGACCGCGCCGGGGAGCAGCTCGTTGAGGAACCGCGAGGGCCGCTCGTCGGTGTCCTCGCCGCCGACCGCGGTGACCACGAGCCGCCGCTTCGCCCTGGTCGCCGCCACATAGAACAGGCGGCGCTCCTCGGCGAGCAGCTTGGAGGTCAGCGCGGCCGCTGCGGCGTCCGCCGCCGCCAGCTCCGAGCCGCGGGTCAGCTCGACCATGTCCTCCACGCCGAGCATGGAGCCGCGCAGCCGCAGGTCGGGCCAGATGCCCTCCTGGACGCCCGCCACGACGACGACCTCCCACTCCAGGCCCTTGGCGCGATGGGCGGTCAGGATGCGCACGGCGTCGCCCTCGGGCGCGTGCTCGGCCAGGGTGTCGCCGGCGATCTCCTGGGAGGCCAGGTCTTCGAGGAACACCTCGGGGCCGGCCTTGGGCAGCCGGTCCACGAACCGGGCCGCGTGGTCGAACAGCGCCACCACCGCATCGAGGTCACGGTCGGCCTGGGCGCCCCTGGCCCCGCCGGACACGCTCGCCTCGCTCCACCGCTGGGCGAGCCCGCTGGCCTCCCACACCGCCCACAGCACGTCCTCCGCGCTGCCGCCAGCCGCGATCGCCTTCCGGGCCACGCCGAGCAGCCTGCCCAGCCGCCGGGCGGGCGCGGCGACATGCTCCGGCTCGACCCCGGCGAGTTCCCCCGGATTCCGCACCGCCGCGACCAGCAGCTCTCCCGCCCGCCGCCGCTCCCCGTCGCTCTCCTCCCCCACATCCGCCGCGCCCGCCCGCTCGCCGTCCTCTCCCCCGCCGCCCTCTCCCCCACGCGACGCCGCACCGGCCTCCGCACCGCCCCCCTCCGCGTACGACGCCGCCTCCTCGCCGGACGGCCCCCTCCCGTCCCGTCCCTCGTACGACGCCGAGCCGTCCCGTCCCTCGTACGACACCGCGCCGTCTTGTCCCTCATACGGCGCCGCGCCGCCCCCTTCCCGGTACGGCGGGGCGTCGCTCCCATCCCCTTCCCCGGACGGCGAGGCGGTGATGGGGAAGGCGGCGTTGTCCGCGATGCGGAGGGCGCGGCGGAGCCGGCGGACGCCGATCATGTCGGTGCCGCCGAGCGGGCCGGTCAGCAGCTCCTCGGTGACCGCCTCGTCCAGATCGGCCGGGTGCAGCGCCATCCTGAGCAGCGTGATGAACGGCCGCACGCCCGGCTCGGCCGCCAGCGGGACCTCGTCGCTCGCCACCATCACCGGCACGCCCGCCGTGGTCAGCGCCCTGCGCAGCAAAGGGAGCTGCCGGGCCGCCGAGCGGACCAGCACCGCCATCCGCGCCCAGGGCACCCCGTCGAGCAGGTGCGCCCTGCGCAGCGTGTCGGCCACCACCGCCGCCTCCTGGCTGGCGCTGTCGGCGAGGAGCACCCTGACCTCGCCGGGCGCCGCGTCGTCCAGGGCCAGGAGGTCCCGGTGCCCTCTGCCGCCGCCGTCGCCCGCGCTGGGCAGGGGGGCGGCGGGCAGCCGCTCGGTGATCCGGCGGGAGGCGGTGAGGACCTCGGGGGCCATCCGGCGGCAGACCTGGAGCGCGACCACCGGCGCCTCACGGCCGTCGCGGGTGCGGAAGCGCTCGGGGAAGCCGACGATGCCGCCGACGTCGGCGCCGCGGAAGCCGTAGATGGACTGGTCGGGGTCGCCCACCGCGATCAGGTCACGGCCGTCCCCGGCGAGCTGGCTCAGCAGGAACTCCTGGGCCGGATCGGTGTCCTGGTATTCGTCGACGAAGACGACGTCGTAGGCGGCCCGCTCACGGGCGCGCACCTCGCCGTCGGTGAGCAGGCCGGCGGCGGCGCGGATCAGCTCGGCGTAGTCGAGCGAGGGCACCGGATCGAGGTCGAAGCGATCCTGGTAACGGCGCAGGAAGCGGCCCGCCGCGGTCCAGTCGGGACGCCGGTGCAGCCGGCCCAGCTCGATCAGGCCCTCGTCGTCGAGACCGCGCTCGGCGGCCCTGGACAGGAAGTCGCGCAGCTCCTCGGCGAACCCGCGGGTCTTCAGCGCCTCGCGCAGGTCGGAGGGCCAGGCGACCGCGCCGTCCTCCAGCTCGCCGTGCAGCAGGCGGCGGACCTCGAGCAGTTGCTCCGGACCGGTGAGCAGCCGCGGCGGCGGGTCACCGGCCAGCACGGCCTCCCGGCGGAGCAGCGCGTTGGCGTAGCTGTGGAAGGTCAGGGCGAGCGGGGTGCGGGTGGTGCGGCGCATCCGGCCGGTGATGCGCTCGCGCAGCTCGCCCGCCGCCTTGCGGCTGAAGGTGAGCACGAGGACCCGCTCGGGATCCAGCCCGCGCCGGTCGACCCGGTCGACGACGCTCTCCACGATCGTGGTCGTCTTGCCCGTGCCGGGACCGGCCAGGACCAGCAACGGCCCGCTCTCATGCTCCACCACGGCACGCTGATGCTCGTCGAGCACGGGAGCCGCGATGGGCCCCGGTGTGCCACGACGCACCAATCGCCAGGTCTGACCACTCACAACTCAGCATTCCATCAGACCACAAGGGGAGATCGTGCCGAGTTGACCGGTGCTGTGGACGGCCAACAAGGCAGACATCGGTACCACGAGCGAAAACGTCACGCTATCGAGTCCCGGATCTCCCCACCCCCCGACACGCCGCACACTCCTCCATCGCCATCGCGGTGGTGGCCCGGATGCAGGACGACGACGCCATCACCGACACCGGGGACATCCGGCGCGACCTGACCGACTACATGGAGAAGATCGCCGCCGGGCTCAACCGGATGCGGTCGGCGGGCAGGCCGCCGGGCGAGGACGGCCCGTCGGCCGGCACCGTGGCCGAGCTGGTCGCCGCGGCGGCCCGGCACGACGACATCGGCGAGCTGGAGCGCCTGGTCCACGCCCGGCGTAACGCGCTCGCCCGCGCGCTGATCGACCGCGCCAGGGAGCGCGGCGACCTCCGCCCCGACCTCGACTCCGGCGTGCTCCTCGACCAGCTCGCCGGCGCCCTCTACCACCGCGTGCTGATCACCGGCCAACCGGTCGGCCGCGACTACGCCGAACGCCTCGTCGCCACCGCCCTCGACGGCGCGACCCCCTGACCACACCCGCACACCGAACCCGTCCGGTCCGCCCCCCGGCAGGCCCCGCCATACGGCAAACGGCCCCGCCGTACGCCCAGAAACCGCGCTGTACGACCGCCCCGGCGTACGACGTCACGGTGCGGAGACCATCACATAACGGAGGACACCATGTCATTGAGCATCCACACCCCGCCGCCGGCGGCCGTCATCCGCGCGGCGGACGCCGAGATCATAAGGGCGAGGCCACCCTCCAGGAGCTTCTCGACTCCCAGGACCTCTACGACAACCACTTCGTGCAGAGCCCCGCCTGGACCGAGGCACGCGGCTGACCGGCGGCCCAGGTGTGCCGCGCCACCGCACCGGAAAGGGCGCCGCGCCACGACACACCGGACGCCGGGGGCGTCACTCGGAGGCGGCGGTCAGCTCGGCGAGTTCGGCTGCGGTGAGGGTCAGGTCGAGCGCGGCCAGCAGCGGCTGGAGCTGCTCCAGGTTGCGGGCGCTGGCGATCGGGGCGACGACCTGCGGGCGGGAGTCGAGCCAGGCCAGCGCGACGGAGGCCGGCGCGACGCCGTGCGCCGCGGCGACCTGCTCCAGGGCGGCGAGCACCCGCGTGCCGCGCTCGGTTCCCAGGTACTGGCTCGCCCGGTCCGCGCGCGGGGAGTCGACCGTCGCGCCCGGCCGGTACTTGCCGGTCAGGAAGCCCATGGCGAGCGCGAAGTACGGCGCGACGCCGAGGTTCCACTTCGCGGCGACGTCCTGCAGCTCGCCCTCGTAGGTGTCCCGGGAGACCAGGTTGTAGTGCGGCTGGAGGGCGACATAACGGGCCTTGCCCTCGGCCTCGGAGAAGGCGAGCGAGGCTTCGAGGCGGGCCGGCGAGATGTTGGACGCGCCGATCTCGCGAACCTTGCCCGCCTGGACCAGCTCGTCCAGGGTGGTGATGATCTCGCCCACCTCGACCGACTCGTCGTCCATATGGGTGTAGAGCAGGTCGATGTGGTCGGTACGCAGGCGGCGCAGGGACTCGTCCGTGGCGGCCCGGATGGTCGCGGGGGCCAGCCCCTGGTGCACGGCGTTCCGCTGGTGGCCGACCTTGCTCGCGATGACCACGTCGTCCCGGTTGCCGCGGGACGCGACCCAGTCTCCGATGATCGTCTCCGACTGGCCGCCGGCGTACAGGTCGGCCGTGTCGACGAAGTTGCCGCCGCCGGCCAGGTAGGCGTCCAGGATCTGGACGGAGGTGTCGGCGTCGGCGGTCCAGCCGAAGACGTTGCCACCGAGCGAGAGACGGCTCACCTGGAGGGAGCCGAGGGGCGCAGTATTGCTCATGACCCATGCAACATGACGTGGCACTGCTTATTCCCCGCCACGCGCACCACCGGCCGACCGCGTCCCGACGGACCTCGCGGGCGGTTCAGGGGGTGGCGTCCCAGTGAGCCGCGCGGGCGGGTTCAGGAGGTGGCCTCCCAGTGGGCCGCGCGGGCGCGGGCGCGGTGGGCGCGGGTTTTGGCGATGGCGCCGCAGCCACGGCGGCCGGGGCCGTCCGCGGTCATGGCGCACCAGACGCGGCCGGCGTTGCGGGTGGTGTCGTAGAAGACCCAGCGGCAGTCCGGGCACGCCTTGAGGCGGTGCCACAGGCCGTCGCCGATCGCGCCGACGGCGTGCGCGAGCAGCACCCCGGCGGTGCCGGGCGTCGCGGGGCGGAGCCGTACGGGCGGCTCGGGCGGGGCCGCGCCCAGGGTGACGACGAGGGGGTGCCGGTCGAGGTGGGCGGCGAGCCCGGCCGGGTGCGTGCGGCCGAGCTGCTCGCGCAGGCCGGCGCGCAGCCGGCGCAGGTCGTCGACCGACTCCGGCGCGGGCGCGGGCAGGCCGGGCAGCGCCTCCTCCCAGCGGGCGGGGACCGCGGCGAGCGCGTCGAGGCGGTCCACCGGCACACGGGTGTCGTTGGGAATCTCCCAGGTGTTGAGGAACGCCCTGACCACTTCCAGGCCGCCGGGCGCCGTACCGTCACTGGACATGTTCACCAGCATAACCGTTGACCGGTTACAAGAAGCCTGGTTAACCTGCTAAGCGTTTAGCAAGTTAACAAAGGAGGATCGTCGTGACGAGTCGAGAGCGGCTGCCGTCCTGGTTCGGCGTGGACCCCGACCGCCTGGAGGCGGTGTCCGTGTCGCTCGGCGACGACGCCCTGACCGCCCGCGGCAGCAGCGTCACCGGCGACTACGTGCTGACCTACGAGCTGGAGACCGGACCGGGCTGGATCACCCGCCACCTCGCGGTGCGCGCGACCGGCGCGGGCTGGTGGCGCTCCCTGCTGCTGCGCCGCGACCCCGGCGGCTCCTGGTACGGCAAGGCCGACGGGCAAGGGGTGGACATCCCCGGCGATCTGCACGATCCGGCCTGGCTGCGCGGCGCCACGGACTGCGACCTCGCCCTGTGCCCGCTCACCAACACCATGCCGGTGCTCCGGCACGGCCTGCTGGACGCGGCCCGGCGCGGCGAGCGGGCCACCGCCGCCATCACCGCCGCGTGGGTGTCGGTGCCCGGCCTGACCGTGCACGCGTCACCCCAGCGCTACACCGCCGGGACGGCGACCCCGGACGGCGGCGCGCTGATCGGCTTCGTCTCCGGCGACTTCACCGCAACCATCCGCTTCGACCGGGACGGCCTCGTCGCCGACTACCCCGGCATCGGCCACCGCACGACCGGCGGCCCCGCCCACCGGGAAACGGAACCGGCGGCCGGTCGGTGAGCCGGCCGCCGGGAAGGGGGCTTACTTGAACACGTGGTCGACGACCCGGGTGGTGGCCTTGCCGTCGTCCCGCGGGATGAAGGTGCTGCGGAAGAGGTCGTACCGGTCGCGGTGCTCCGCGGTGACGGCGTCGATCCTGCGGACCGCGTCGAGGACCTCCGCCGAGGTGTTCAGCACCGGGCCGGGCGCCTGGGCGTCCAGGTCGAGATAGATGCCGCGCTTGGCGGAGTAGCGGTCCAGGTCGTGGGCGAAGAGCACGATCGGCCGGCCGGTGACCGCGAAGTCGAACATCACCGACGAGTAGTCCGTGATCAGCACGTCCGCGATCAACAACAGATCCGCCATATCCGGATAAGTCGTGACATCGTGGGCGAAGCCGTCGGCCGGGACCACCGGTGTGGCCTGCATCGAGTGGAACCGCACCAGCAACTGGTGGTCCTTGCCCAGCTGCTTCCTCGCCTGGGCGAGGTTGAGCTTGACCCGGCTGTTCTTCCGGTCGAAGTCGCGGTAGGTCGGCGCGTACAGCACCACCTTGGCGCCCTCGGGCAGGCCCAGGCGGCGGCGCACCCGGGCGGCCAGCTCCTCCCGCTCGGGCGCGGACAGCACGTCGTTGCGCGGCTGGCCGGACTCCAGGATCTCGCCCTGGTAGCCGAAGGCCCGGCGCAGCACCGGCGTGGCCCACGAACTCTGCGAGACCAGCAGGTCCCAGCCGCGCACCTCGGCCGCCTGGCGGTGCCAGCTCGGCGGCCTCGGGTCACGGGACATGTGCGCCAGGTCGTTGCCGACCTTCTTCACCGGGGTGCCGTGCCACGTCTGCACCACGGTCTGGTCCTCACGGGCGCGGAACCACGCGGGCAGGAAGGCGTCGGCCACGACGTACCGGGAGCGGGCGAGCACCTCGTAGTGCTGCCTGCTGCCCGCCCGGACCACGGTCGGCGCCGGGCCGGATCCCAGTCCCAGCTCGGCGGGACCGGGCGGGACGAAGGCGCCGTCCTTGACCACCCAGATGTGCTGGCCGTCGTCGCCCCTGCGCAGCCGCTCCTCGTAGATCGCGCGCGCGTTGCCCTCGTACTGCCTGCCGTCGCCCGCGACGTAGACCGTCGCCTCACGCAACGTCTCGCTCCGCTGGGCCGGGTAGAACGCGCGCTGGAGGCCGTAGAGGCCGGCCGCGCCCTTCTCGTCGTCGGGCTTGGCCTCGTCGACCACCAGCATCGGCACGTCGAAGCGGGTGGCCACGAGCTGGTACTCCCGGCCGTCCCTGACGTGCTCGCCCTCGTCCAGCGAGGCCAGCAGGGCGTGGTCGAAGCGCACCGGCACGATCTCGCCCGCGGGGTGCCGGACCGACATGCTCCACGTCCCGGTCGCCAGCGGCACGGCCGCGCCGTACCTGGGCATGGCGCCCGGCGCGAAGCGGGCGGTGAAGGACGATCCCGAGCGCTCCATCGGCACGAGGTAGGTCAGCCCGGTGCGGTGCCGCAGGGTGAAGGCGCGCTCGTCGTCGCCCGGCTCCGCGTAGTCGCCCCTGAGCGTGACCACGCCGTCGTCGCCCCAGGTCACGGAGCTGATCACCGGCCGGATGCGGTGGGCGGAGATGACCAGGCGGTCGCGCCGGTCGGCGAGGACCGTGATCTCCCTGTCGTCCACCAGGGCGCGGCTCTCCTGCGCGCCGCCGAGCATGACGGTGGCCGCCGGGTCGCCCTTGGGCTCGACCCACAGCCGCCTGCCGTCCTTCTCGGCGAGCAGCGCGTGCGTGGTCAGCGCGACCACGACCTCGGTGCCGCCCTCCACCGGCGTGAAGTCGGCCGCCATGCGGTGACCCCCCAGCCGGGCGTGCCCCTTGGACACCCCCCTGCCGGGCAGGAAGACCGTCAGCTCCAGCCGGTCGCCCTGGTGGCGGACGCCGGTCAGCTCGGCGCGGTTGGGCTGCAGCACGATCTGCAGCGCGCGGTCGGACGTCCACACCGGGCGCACCCACCAGCGCGGCTTCACCTCCAGGCCGCCCGGCCGCTCGGTCCTGCCCACGACCGGGCCGCGCAGCAGGCCGACCGCGCGGGCCCTGCGGCTCCAGATCACGATGTCGGCACGCCAGGTGCTGGTGTCCTTGACGGTGGGACGGCGGCGCAGCAGGCGCTTCATGCCCCGGACCATGGCCCGCAGCCCGGCGCGCCAGCGCAGCGCCCATGGCCGCAGCTCGGCCTCGAACCCGGACCAGTCGTAGTTGCACCCCGGCTCGCGCGCGCCGTGCGTGGCCTCCGGCCGGAGCACCCGCCGGGTGCGCAGCCGGACCGGGGGCAGATAACGCGGGCCGCGCAGCACCACGGTGGCCCGGTTGAACCTGCGCCGCCGGACCGACAGGCCGGCGAGATAGGCGTGGCCGGTGATCCGCAGCCTGCCGTCCTGCCAGGAGATGTCGTCGATCTGGGTGACCGGCACCAGGTCGGCGCGGCGCAGCCGGTAGAGGTCCTCCGGCAGCTCGCCGCGGAAGGGCAGGTCGGCGTACCAGCGCAGCCCCTTGCGCACCCGCTTGGAGGGCTCGGCCGCGGCCAGCACGACCTTCTCCAGCGCGTCACCGTCGATGAGCTCGGCCTCGTCACGGGTCTCGACGAGGTGGTAGGCGAGGCGCCTGGCCACGGGAAGCTCGCGCTTGACCCGCGGGTCGACGGAACGCAGATAAGGGATGAGATGGGAGAGCATCTCGCGTCGGCGGGCCGGGCCTCGCTTGACCGCCGTGTCGAAGCGGGACCCCAGCGGCCCGCCCAGCACCTCGGCGTCCAACGTGTGGCGATCGGCCGGGGTCAGACCCTCGGCCCTGACGAGCGCCATGACGTCGTCAAGAGGTTCCCCTCGCTCGCAGAGGTCCGCGACGGCACGCAGGCGGTCGCTGAGAAAGTCGCCGCTCGGGCGCTCCGGGATGGCGCCGGTGGCCATGGGAGAGGGCACCGCCTTTCAGACGGGTCGCCGTCACTGTCCCAATCAATGGTAATGGGCTGGGAGTCACGCGGTCTCTCCCTGCAAGCTGAAGATCTCCTGAGAAGGGCCTGAGTCATCCGATCGTTACGGGAGGCCGTCCCAGCGGGCCGTGCGCATGTCCGCGCGTGACCCGCGCAGCGGCGTCTTCTCCGTCCGCCACCTGCGCAGACACGGCTCCTCATGGCCCGGCGGCGGGGTGCCGTCCGCGTGCACGACCCGCCACCAGGGCACGCCGCCGCCCCACAGGGACATCACCCTGCCGACCTGACGCGGGCCGCCCTCACCCAGGAATTCGGCTATGTCGCCGTAGGACATGACCCTGCCGCGAGGGATGCGCTCGACCAGGTCGAGCACCCGCTCGGCGAAGGGGGTGGGATCCGTGGGAGAGGAGGTCACTGACTCCATTGTGCGGGTCCGGCGGCGAGGATCTCGTCCATCTTGCCGAACTCGTAGCTCGTCCCGTTGTTCACCTGCTCGACGATGCCGTCGCGGGCCGCGTAGACCTCGCCGTCCTCGCCGACCAGGCTGCCGCCGACCATCTCGCACAGCCGGATGAGCTGGGCCACCTGCCAGTCGGACGCGGGCTCCCCGGCCAGGCCGTCCCGCCACGCCGCCACGGCGTGCGCCTCTTCGCCGTGGCGCGCGAAAACCTCGCCGGCCTCGTGCGACCCCCGCAGCTCGAAACCCGCCCGCTCGACGGCGTTCGCGAGTTCTGCGTAGGCGAGCGGCGATTCACGCTTGACGCGCAACTCGTACCCCATGACGGGCGAGAGTAGCGATCTCCCTACGACGCCGGGACCGGAAACCACAACATCCAGCCGTCCGCAGCCGAACTGTGTATAAAACGCATCTGAAACGCGCTCGAACCGACGCAACCGCGTGATCAACTAGGGGGCCTGACCCCGGTCTTCTGCTCGGCCCGCCTGGTGAGGACCATCACGGCGGCGCCGAAGATGAGCAGGCCGATCACCGTGGAACCGGCATAAAGCCACAGCCGCAACAGATCGGGGCCGGGCGGCCGAGGGGCCTCGCCCGCCGGGCCGGCTCCGAAGTGCCGGCCCTCCGGCACCGCCAGTGTGCGGTCCCGGCCCGCGAGGCGGCCCGCCGCGTCGAGGGCCGCCGCCGCGTCCACCACGCCGAAGCCGACCTCGTCGTCGTAGCCCGCGGCCGGGACCTCCTTGGCGGTGCTGGTGAGCGCCCTGGCCACCAGGGCGGGCGACAGGTCGGGATATTTTGCCTTGATGAGCGCCGCGACGCCGGCGACCAGGGCGGTGGCCGGGCTGGTGCCCTCCGCCGCGGGGTGCCCGCCGCCGGGCAGCACCACCGGCACGCCCGCCCCCGGCGCGGCGACCAGGACGGACAGGTTGTCGCTGCTGAACGACGCGGACGCCCCCTCCCGGCTCACCGCGGCGACCCCGATCACGCCGGAGTAACCCGCCGGGAAGTTCCAGAAGGTGGTGCCGCTCTCCTTGCTGGACTCCAGGTTGCCGTCGTTGCCGACCGCCGCCACCAGCACGACGCCGCGGGACAGCGCGTAGGACACCGCCTCCCGCTCGGCCGACTGCGGGCCGTAGCCGCCGAGGGACATGCTGATCACATCGACCTGCCGGTCCGCGGCATACCTGATCGCGCGGGCCAGCAGGTTGTCGTCGCCGGTGTCGCGCCGCAGCTCGGGCTCGGCGTCCTCGCCCTCCAGCGGCTGGTCGTTGAGCACCGGCAGGGCGAGCACCCTGGCCTCCGGCGCGATGCCCTGGATCCGGTCCTCCCCGCCGGAGCCGACGATCAGCGAGGCCATCGCCGTACCGTGGTTGCCGACCCTGACCTTGCCGTCGCGCATCGGCGGACGCAGGTCGGGGCCCTGGATGACCCGTCCCCGGAGCTCGGCCACCTGGTCGTCCACCCCGCTGTCGATGACCGCGACGGTCGCCCCCGCCCCCTTGGTCACCGTCCAGGCGCGCTCGGCGTTGAGCGTCCGGAGCACCCACTGCTGGCGCAGGCTCACCGGCTCGGTGGGCGCCGGCTCGGGCGCGGCGGCGGCGGTGCCGGTCAGCGCCAGCATGGCCGCCAGGACGAGCGCGATCGGCCTCCCGCGGCCCCGGGTCGGCTTCAGCACACGTTCCCCTGGGTGCAACGCGGGACGCTGGGGGGCTCGCCGAGCGCGCGGGCGATCCGGCCCGCGATGGACTGGGCGGTCGGCCACAGCTCGCTGTGCAGGATCTCCTCGGTCGGCACCGACTCCCGGGTACGCCCGTCGGCGTAGCCCGCGGTGGAGAACACGATGTACGGCCCGGCCGCCACCCACGCGCTCCGCTGCCGCTGGGCCGCGCCGAACAGGTCGGACACCGTGCCGGGGAACGCCACCGGCCGGACGCCGACCCGGTCGTCCACCGGCAGCTTCTCCGCCGCCCGCTCGCGCTCCTCCTCACTGGGGAGCACGGCGACGCCGACGGTGATGACGAAGGTCTTCGACTGGTCCACGTAGGTCGCCCGGAGCAGGGTGCGGCAGTCGTGCTCGTCGAGGACGCCGGCCACCGGGCGGTCCACCCCGGCGCCGCAGCGCACCTCGGGCGCGATGCCCACCCTGCGGGCATATTGCTGGGTGCGGGTGAGGCCGACGTATTCCAGCTCGTCGGGGAAGACGAGGCCGGCCGGCCACGCCTGCCAGCGGCGGGCGATGTCCTCCTTGACGTAGGTGGCGCGCTCGGCGTTGGTCAGCGGGCGCGACCGGGTCTCGCGCAGGAGCCCCACCGTGCCCATCAAGACCGTCACCGCCGCCACGGCCACTATCGTGCCCACCATCGCGAGGAAGATGCTGCGGTTGCGCACGCCCCTGGCGAGTTCGTCACGCTCGGCGGCGGCCCGCAGGTCGCTCGGGCGCACCCGGCTCGCCGCCGGCCAGGACCGCACCCGGCCCGGCATCCGGCCGCCGGAGACGCCGCCCGTGAACCCGCCCGCGCCGCCCGTCCGGCCGCCCACGGCCCCGCGCCGCACCGGCCACGGCCGCGCCGCGCCACCGGTCCTCCCGAACCGGACCTGCCCCTCCCCTGCGCCCCGCGCCCCCGCCCCACCCGACCGCCCGAAACGCCCCTGACCATCCGACGCACCGCCCGACCGGCCGGAACGCCCCTGACCGTCCGACGCACCGCCCGACCGGCCGGAACGCCCCTGACCGTCCGACGCACCGCCCGACCGGCCGGAACGGCCGTCACCATCCGGTGCGCCGCTCGACCGGCCCGGACGCCCCTGACCGTCCGGCGCACGGTCCGGCCGCCCGAAACGGCCCTGGCCGTCCGACGCGCCGCCTGACCGCCCGGAGCGGCCCTGCCCGTCCGGTGACCCCGGGCGGTGGCGTGGCCCGGGTGGGGGCTCGCGTTCGTCGTCGGCTGCGGCGCGTGGCAGGCCGTCGCGCGTGCGGGGCTCGCCCCGGCGCGCGGCCGGGGGCGGCGTGCCATGTGGCGCGGGAGCCGGTGGCGCCGGAACGATCTCCGGGTGCCCCGCGGGCTTCTCGGACCGCCCGGGCTGCGACATACCTCCGATGTTACGTCGCCGGACCGGGCCGCCCATCAGCGGTTCCTCACTTTCCTGAGCATCCGGTGACACCATCCCGTCAGTAGGCGCGCCGGTCCAGGTCCGGCCCCTCGAACGGCCACCGGTCCCCCGCCTCCGCCCGTACGGCGTGCGCGCCCCGGCCGGCGAAGCCCGTCCTGCGCACCCTGCCCACCACGGTGGCGATCACGCCCACGCAGGTCAGCGCGGCGATGACGGCCGCCGCGGCGACGCCGCCGTAGACCGTGATGGCGTGGCGGTCCCGGCGCACCACCTGGACCGGGGGCAGCGCCTCACCGGCCAGCGAACGGGATGGGTCGGCGACGCCCCGGCCCGCGGCCGTGAAGGTGTGCCTGGCCACGCGTGCCGCCTCGTGCAGGGCGCCGGCGGCGCTGACCACGCCGAAGCCCATGCCGGTGTCGTAGCCGCCGGAAGGTCTCCTGCTGGCCCCGGCGGTGAGCGCCTGCACCACCAACGGCGGCGACATCTTCGGATATTTCGCCTTTATCAGGGCGGCAACCCCGGACACCAGGGCGCTCGCCTGCGACGTCCCCCTGCCCACCCAGTACTCGTCCCCCGGCCCCGCGCCGAGGATGTCCACTCCCGGCGCGGCCACCGACACCGAGGGGTTGAAGTTGGAGAACGACGCCCGCCGCAGCCCCCGGTCGGCCGCGCCCACCGACACCACGCCCGGGAAGGCCGCCGGATAGGAGTAGGGCGCGAACCCGTCGGGCCCCGGCTTGTCCGCCCCTTCGTTGCCGGCGGCGGCGACCAGCACGACGCCCTTGCCGATCGCGTAGCGGACCGCCGCCCGCTCCTCCTTGGTCGCCAGCTCCTTGGAGATCGACATGTTGATCACGTCGGCGCCGTGGTCCACGGCGTACCGGATGCCGCGGGCCACCACGTTGTCGTACCGCTCGTCGGAGTTGAACACCCTGAAACCCGGCTCCTCGTCCTCCAGGATCACCCGGATCGACAGGATCCTGGCCTCCGGCGCGACCCCGATGACGCCGTCGCCGTTGCCCACGCCGTGCCCGTGCCCGGCGATCAGCGAGGCCATGTAGGTGCCGTGCAGCCGCCTCGGCCGGACGCCCGGCGGGTTGGCCCCCTCGGTGAAGTCCTTGCCCTCCTGGACCGAGCCCACCAGGTCACGGTGGTAGGGGTCCACGCCGGAGTCGAGCACGGCCACGGTCACCCCCTTGCCCCTGGTGACCTGCCACGCCTCGTCCACCCGGAGGGTCTGCAGCACCGGCTGCTGGCTGCCGCGCACCTGGTCGGCGACCGCCGGACCGGCCGGCCCCGCCACCACCGCCGCGACCAGGCCGAGGCCCGCGAGCGCCGCGCCGGCCCTGCGCACCGCCCCCGGCCGCCTCAGCACCGCCACTCCAGGGGTGTGGGCGCCGCCGGGGAATCCTCGGGGCAGTACGGCAGGCTGGGCGTGACCAGGTCCGTGAGCACCTTTTCCGCCATGTCGGTGGCGAAGGCGAACATCGTCGGCCGCTGCTCACCGACCATCCGCGCGGGACGCCCGTCGACCTGCCCCACCGTGGCGATCACCAGGTAAGGCCCGGCCTGCCGTACCAGGCCCGCCTGGCGGCCGGCGGCGGTGAAGCGGTCGGCGACCGTGCCGGGGAACGCCAGCGCGCGCAGGCCGGGGCTCGGCCGCTCCCCCTTGGGGAAGGCGGCCCCGGCCCGCATCGCGTGGGTCTCGTCGGGGAAGGCGGCGACGCCGATGGTGACCACCACGCCCTGGAGGGCGTCGAGGTAGGTGGCGCGCAGCACCGCCCGGCAGCCGGCCGCGCGCAGCGGGGCGCCCAGCCGTTTGTCCACCGCCGTGCCGCAGCGGGTGTCGGTGGCGATGCCCACCCGCCGGGCACGCTCCTCGCCGCCCTGCTCGGCGGCGTAGGGCAGCGTCTCGGGGAAGATCCGGCCGGTCGGCCAGGACTCCCAGCGCCGAGCGACCTCCTCCCTGGCGGCCCGCTCCAGCTCCCCGGGGTTCGGACCGCGGGTCAGCTCGGCGCCGGCCGCGCTCGCGGCCACGCCCGCCACCGCGGCGCAGATCAGGGTGAGCGCGGAGGCCACCAGGAGGACCGGCCACGTGCGGGTCCGCCGGGCCGGAGGATCGCCTGGGCCGGCCCCCGGATGCTCGCTCACACGGCCTCCTTCGCCGGCCACGACCGCAGGCTGCACGTCCCCATCGGCTTCCACAACTTTCTCGACCTTAATGCGGGCAGCCGGGGGGCATCCGCCGTTCCGTGCTGAAAGCGGTTCCCGCTGAACGGGTCAGCCAAAGCCGACGGAACGGCGGATATGCGACAAGATTTGGAACAGTCGCCGACCGGGATCAGTAAGTCGGCAGGCTCGGGTCGACCGTCTTGATCCAGCTCAGCACGCCGCCGCCGACGTGCACGGCGTCGGAGAAACCGGCGCTCTTCACCACGGCGAGGGCCTCCGCGCTGCGCGCACCGGACTTGCAGTGCAGGACGATCTTCTTGTCCTGCGGCAGCCGCTCCAGGGCCGACCCGTTGAGGAACTCGCCCTTGGGGATCAGCGTGGCGCCGGGGATGGAGACGATCTCGTACTCGTTGGGCTCGCGGACGTCGATCAGGAAGATGTCGTCGCCGCGGTCCTGCATCTCCTTCAGCTCGGCGGCCGTGATCGTGGCGCCGGTGGCGGCCTCCGCGGCCTCGTCGGAGATCGTGCCGCAGAACGCCTCGTAGTCGTCGAGCAGCCGGGTGACCGTCGGGTTCTTACCGCAGAGCACGCACTCCGGGTCCCTGCGCACCTTGACCGAGCGGTACTGCATCTCCAGGGCGTCGTAGATCATCAGACGGCCGACCAGCGGCTCGCCGATACCGGTGATGACCTTGATGGCCTCGTTGACCTGGATGGAGCCGATCGAGGCGCACAGCACGCCCAGCACGCCGCCCTCGGCGCACGAGGGGACCATGCCGGGAGGCGGCGGCTCGGGGTAGAGGCAGCGGTAGCAGGGGCCGTGCTCGGCCCAGAACACGCTGGCCTGGCCGTCGAAACGGTAGATCGAGCCCCACACGTAGGGCTTGCCGAGCAGCACGGCCGCGTCGTTCACCATGTAGCGGGTGGCGAAGTTGTCCGTGCCGTCGACGATGAGGTCGTAGCCGGAGAAGATCTCCATGACGTTGTCGGTGCTCAACGCCACATTGTGGACGATCACCTCGACCAGCGGGTTGATCTCCTTGACCGTGGCCGCGGCGCTCTCGGCCTTCGGCCGGCCCACGTCGGACTGGCCGTGGATGATCTGGCGCTGCAGGTTGGACTCGTCGACCACGTCGAAGTCGATGACGCCGAGGGTCCCGACACCCGCGGCCGCGAGATACATCAGCGCCGGGGATCCCAGGCCACCCGCGCCCACACACAGCACCTTCGCGTTCTTCAGGCGCTTCTGCCCGGCCATCCCCACGTCGGGGATGATCAAATGACGCGAATAGCGCCGCACCTCGTCAACGGACAGCTCGGCTGCCGGCTCTACCAGCGGTGGCAAGGACACAGTTTTACGCTCCCGTTTCAGGGGGTCTTCTCGCTTCTCAACCTAACCGGGAGGCGGGGCATTCCCAAAGACCGGCGGCGCGTGCCTCACCTGCCGCGTCTGCCGCGGGACGCGGTGCGCACGGCGGACTCCCCGATCAGGCGCAGCGCCTCGCGGGCGACGGTCTCCGGGTCCTCCATCTGCGCCACGTGCCCGGCCGAGGGCAGCAGCACCAGCCGGACCCGCGGGAACGTACGCGCCGCGCGCGCCGCCATCCGCGGGTGCACGAGCCGGTCGTGCCGCCCGTGGATCACCAGCGTGGGCGCCGCCACCTTGGCCGCCAGCCGCCACAGGTTCTCCTCGCCCCTGCGGAAGTACTCGGCCACGATCCCCCGCGCCGAGCACAGCATCGCCGTCCCCCCGTACGGCAGGCCGTCGCGGCGGCGCAGCTCCTCCACCGCCTCCCGGAACCGCTCGGGGTGCACGCCGGTCGCGTCGGCGTAACAGAGCTCCAGCGTGGCCTTGAGCCGTCGCTCCGGCGGCAGGGCGCACAGCCGGGCGAACGTCCACTCCCCGATGACCGGCAGCGCCGAGATGGCCACCCGGGCGGGGCCGTACCTGGGGAACAGGTCGGGCAGGGCGGGTGAGATGAGCGTGAGGGAGCGGACGAGGTCCGGGCGGGTGGCCGCGACGCGCACCGACACGGCGCCGCCGAGCGAGTTGCCGAAGAGGTGGACCGGCCCGCCGGCGATCCGCTCGATCGACGCCGCCACCGCGCGCGTGTGCGCGACCACGGAGTAGTCGCCGTCAGGCGGCGCCGGCGAGAAGCCCGCGCCGGGCAGGTCGATGGCGTGCCCCGCCGCGACGCCCTTGAGCAGGTCCATGAGATCGGTCCAGTTGGTGGCGGATCCGGCGAGGCCGTGCACGAAGAAGGCCGTCTCGGTGCCGGAGCCCGGCGCCGACCGCACGTACACCTGTTGCTTCTCCGGAAGGTCGATGAGCTGCCCCGGCCAGTGGGGAATCGGCTCCTTCATCCCACGCCCCCTCCCGTCCCACGGCGTTCCACCCCATGTTCCGACGATAACCCCGCCCTCTGACCACATCCCCTGCCCGATCCCACCCCTCTCAGGCCCCCGAACGCCCCCCACCGCCAAGAACCGCACCCCCGCCCCCCTGACACCCCACCGCCACAGCCCCGCACCTCGCGCCCCCCATCCGCTTCCACCGCCATCCCCCCGCAAGTCTGCCCCTGACCGCCCCTGACCGCCCCTGACCGCCCCTGACCTCGTCGGGCCTCGTCGGGCCCCGTCGGGCCGCCAACCCCGAAATCCAATTCGGACATTTAGGACTTATCACCATAAATCAATGGATATTAGTTTAACGAGAGCAATATGGCCTCTATTAGCGCGTAAAGGTGCGAGATTACCGTTTATCGGCACGGTCAGCCGGAAAACTACACAACCAGGATGACCTGCTCGCAGAGTTATCCCGGGGTGATTGTCCATCAGTCCGGACAAACACCCCAAAAGGGCCACCATGCCATTCAAAGGGGATCGATATGCCCAACATCAAGAAACTCGCCGCAGCCGTCGCCCTCACCACCGCTCTGACCGGTGGAGCCGTCGCCCTCGGCACGGCGAGCGCGAGCGCCGCGAACGCCGGCGTGACCGTCGCGAACTGCGGCGGCTTCGGTGGAGAGTGGGGCGGCCGTCGTCACCACTGCGGCGGAGGCTGCTTCCGCCACCATCACCACTGCGGCTGCTTCCGCCACCATCACTGCGGCCACCACGGCGGCTTCGGTGGCGGGTTCGGTGGCGGCTTCGGTGGCGGCTTCGGCGGCCACCACTGCGGCCACCATCACCACCACTGCGGCCACGGCGGCTTCGGCGGCGGCTTCTAACCGAGTCGCGAATTCGCCTGACCTAGGTTGAGTTCACAGCGAGGGCCTGGTGGAACCGATATCCACCAGGCCCTCGCCTCCGCCTGCGCGAATTCCGGAACCAGGCGTTCGGGACTAACGCGCGGCACCGCCGTACACGAGCCGACGCCCCACCGAGAACTCGCCGGAAACGCACTCACCGGGCCGCCGTAAAAGGCGACCGCGCACAAGATGCCCACCGGCCGGTCGAAGCCGACCAGCCGCAGGCCCCTCGACATCGAACCGCAGCCGGTCCCCAGGCCCCCGAAATCGAACCGCAGCCGGTCCCAGAGCCTCGGGATCGGGATCGCGGACAGGCGCCGGGCGACCACTTTCCCCGCCCACGCAGCGCTTCCCGCCTCCCCGCCGGGCGCCGCACGTTTGCCCCTCTGGACCGGGGAAGGGTTACCGGCGTGTGACGACGAAGGGAGCGCCATGAGCGCGGAAGACAAGCTTCGCAACAAGGCCGAGCAGCTCAAGGGCAAGGTCAAGAAGAACGTGGGCGACGCCACCGACGACCCGAAGCTTCAGGGCGAAGGCCGCAGGGACGAGGCCAAGGGCACGATGAAGCAGGCCGGCGAGAAGGTGAAGGACGCCGCCTCCAACGTCAAGAAGACCTTCAAGAAGTGACCCAGGCCACTGAAGGGGGCGCACGGCCGGCCCATCGCCGGCACCGACGCCCCCTTCGGCCTGTTGTCCCGCGGGCCGGTGTCCCGCGGGCCAGTCTCCGGCGGGCCGGTGTTCCGCGGGCCGGTGTCCCGTGTGCGGAGGGGGACGCGGGGGGAGACAGGGAGACGGAGTCAGGCGGACTTGCGGGGCTTGCGCCGGGAGGCGGCGGGCTTCTCGTCCTTGGCGGCGTCGGCGTCCTTGCCGCCGCCCGCGGACTTCGCGGCGGCCTTGGCGGCCGTCTTGGCGGGAGCCCGGCGCGGCTTGGCGCCCTCGCGTTCCTTCTTGGCGGCGTCGACGCTGGCGCGGAGGGCGGCCATCAGGTCACCGGCGGGCCGCGCCTCCGGCTGGGCCTCGGCGGGGATGACCTCCTTGCCGGCGATCTTGGCCTCGATGACCTGCTGGAGCGCCTCGCGGTAGGCGTCGTGGTACTCGGTCGGGTCGAAGTCGGCGGCCATCGTCTCGATGAGCGACTCGGCCATCTGGAGCTCCTGCGCCCGGACGTCCACCTCCTCGTCCACGAACGCGAAGTCGGCGGCGCGGATCTCGTCCGGCCACAGCATGGTCTCCAGCACGAAGACGCCGTCGCGCACCCGCAGCGTCGCCAGCGACTCCCGCTGCCGCAACGCCACCTTGACCACCGCGACCTGTCCCGACCGGGCCAGCGCGTCGCGCAGCAGCACGTACGGCTTCGCGCCCTGGGCGTCCGGCTCCAGGTAGTAGGACTTGGCGAAGTAGATCGGGTCGATCTGCTCGGCGGGGGTGAACTGGAGGACGTCGATCCGCCTGGACGTGGACAGCGGCAGGTCCTCGAAGTCCTCGTCGGTGAGCACGACCATGTCGCCGGTGGGCAGTTCGTAGCCCTTGGCGATGTCGGCGTACTGCACCTCCTCGCCGTCGACGGTGCAGACGCGCTTGTACCTGATCCGCCCGCCGTCCTCGCGGTGCACCTGGTGGAAGCTGACGTCCTTCTGCTCGGTCGCCGAATACAGCTTGACGGGGATCGTGACCAACCCGAAGGAGATCGCGCCCTTCCAGATGCTGCGCATTGGCTGCCTCTCACTGCCGCCGAGTAACGTTAGCCATTTTTTCGCACTGAAGTTCGAAATGCTACGCTCGGATCGAATCACTAACCATTTGGGCAGATACCCGTCATGGTGGATCCGATGCCATATCCAGTCGAACCGATGCTGGCCGTGCCGGGCAAGCTCCCGCAGGACGGCTCCCGGTACGCGCTGGAGATCAAGTGGGACGGCATCCGGGCCATCGTCTACAAGGAGGGCCCCGGTCCCACGGTCCGGGTGACCGGACGGCACGGCGCCGACTTCACCCCGCGATACCCCGAAATATCGGCATTCGGCACCCTGCTCGGCGCACACCGCGTCATCCTGGACGGCGAGCTGGTCGCCTTCGACGAGCGGGGGCGGCCCAGTTTCGAACGGCTCCAGCGGCGCATGCACGTCACCGACCCGGCCGCCGCCCGGCTGACCACCCTGGTACCGGTGACCTACATGCCGTTCGACCTGCTGCACCTGGACGGCAGGAACCTGCTCGACCTCCCCTACGACCGGCGCAGGACGCTGCTGGAGGGCCTCGGGCTCGACGTTCCGCCCAGGTTCCCCGGCGACACGGTCGAACTGCTGGACGCCACCAGGGAACAGGGCCTCGAAGGCGTCATCGCCAAACGGCTGGACGCGCCCTACCGCCCCGGCCGGCGCTCGGACTGGTGGATCAAGGTGAAGAACCTCGACGTGCGCGAGGTCGTGGTCGGCGGCTGGCGGCCGGGCAAGGGCCGCCGGGCCGGCGGCGTCGGCTCGCTGCTCGTCGGCGCCTTCGGCGAACGGGGACTCGTCTACGCCGGGCACGTCGGCACCGGGTTCACCGACGCGGCGCTGGACGAGCTGTACGCCATGCTGCTGCCGCTGGAGACCGGGCAGAGCCCGTTCGCCGACAGGCTGCCGGCCGACATCTCCCGGCACGCCCGCTGGGCCCGCCCCGAACTCGTGGGCGAGGTCGCCTACACCATGTGGACCGTGGAACGCCGGCTGCGCCACCCCGTCTGGCGCGGCCTGCGCCCCGACAAGATCCCCGCGGAGGTCGTCCTGTGAAACGCGTGCCGGTGCAGGTGGACGGCCGCAGCCTGTCCCTGAGCAACCTGGACAAGATCCTCTACCCGGAGACCGGCTTCACCAAGGCCGAGGTGCTCGACTACTACTCCCGGATCGCCCCCGTGCTCCTCCCGCACCTGCGCGGCAGGCCGCTCACGGTCAAGCGGTACCCGAACGGCGTGACCGGCTCCTCCTTCTTCGAGAAGAACGCCCCCGGCCACATCCCCGGCTGGATCCGCGTCGTCACCCTGCCCAGCCCCGGCAGCACCAAGAACCGCGAGACCATCGACTTCGCCGTGATCGAGGACCTGCCCACCCTGGTCTTCTACGCCAACCTCGCCGCGCTGGAGATCCACGTGCCGATGTGGCGGGTGGACCCCGAAGGGAATCCGCACGACCCGGACACGCTGGTGTTCGACCTCGACCCCGGCGCGCCCGCGACCATCGTGGACTGCTGCCGGGTCGCCCTGCTGCTGCGCGAGGAGCTCGGCAGGGACGGCCTGGCCGCCTGCCCGAAGACCAGCGGCAGCAAGGGCATGCAGCTCTACGCGCCCTGGGACCGCGGCCCCGAGCCCGCCGCGTACGCCAAGGAGCTCGCGCGGCGGCTTGAGGCGCGGCAGCCGGACCTGATCGTCAGTGTGATGGCCAGGAAGGCGCGGACCGGGAAGGTGTTCATCGACTGGAGCCAGAACAACCCGGCGAAGACCACCGTCGCCCCCTACTCGCTGCGCGCCCGCGAGACGCCCACGGTTTCCACGCCGCTGAGCTGGGAAGAGCTGGAAGACTGCGACAGCGCGGAAAGGCTCTCGTTCACCGCGGCCGACGTACTGGCCAGAGTCGAGCGACACGGAGACCTTTTCGCGCCCCTCGCCCCTTAGCGCCCCTGGCGAGGGGCCGTAGTGTGGACGTGTCCGGTTCATTGATGGAGGAGAAGCCAGATGTCAGAGATGGACGTGCGCGGAGACGACCTCGTCGAGCGCGCGAACGACGACGACGTGGCGCCCGGGGAGATCGGCATCGAGACCGCCGAGGCGGATCGCGCCGAGCAGCACAGGACTCTCCGCGAGGGCAACGACACGTGGCGTTATCGCGAGATTCCGTTCGACGTGGACCCCGCCGACGCCGCGGACCAGGGTCGGACCATCGATCTAGACGAAGACGACTATCGCTGAGCCGAATTACCCGCGCGTAGGATGTCGCGAGACCTACGACCATCCCCGCCTAGGAGATCGCCGTGACCGCTTCCCCGGACGCCAAGCCCCGGGGCACCCGGCTGCCCCGGATGGCCCGCCGCCGCCAGTTGCTCGACGCGGCGCAGGAAGTGTTCGTGGAGAACGGCTACCACGCGGCGGCGATGGACGAGATCGCCGAGCGGGCCGGGGTCAGCAAGCCGGTGCTCTACCAGCACTTCCCCAACAAGCTCGGCCTCTACCTGGCGCTGCTCGACCTGCACGTGGACGACATGGTGACCCGCTGCCGCGAGGCGCTCGCCTCCACGACGGACAACAAGCAGCGGGTGCAGGCGGCCATCGGCGCGTTCTTCGACTTCGTCTCCACCCAGGGCGAGGCGTTCCGCCTGGTCTTCGAGTCCGACCTGCGTAACGTCGCGCCCGTGCGGCAGCGGGTGGAGCGCTCCCTCCAGGAGAGCGCCGAGATGATCAGCCAGGTCATCCAGGAGGACACCGGCTGTTCCAGCGACGAGGCCCACCTCCTCGGCGTCGGCCTCGTCGGCATGGCGGAGGTGAGCGCGCGTTACTGGCTCACCAGCGACGGATCCATCCCCAAGGAGGCGGCCACCCAGCTGATGGCCCGCCTCGCCTGGCGCGGCATCAGCGGCTTCCCGCGCACCGGCTGACCCGACCCGGCTGCCCCACCCCAGGCTGCCCCGACCCGGCTGCCCCGGCCCGGTGTTCGCTTGACGCGATGTTCGCTTGAGGCGATCAACGGGCGCGTCACCGCTCGGATGGGGTGACGATGGGACGAGCAGCCCTCTGTCGAAAGGCAGCACAATGGAAATCAAGATCGGCGTGCGGTCCCTCCACCGTGAGCTCGTGGTGGAAACCGAGCTCACGGCCGAGCAGATCGAAGAAGAGCTCCGCAGGTCGCTGGCGGCCGAGCGGGGCGTGTTCAGCATCAGCGACGTGAAGGGCCGCAAGGTGATCGTGCCCGTCGCCGCTCTCGGATTCGTGGAGATCGGCGAAGAAGACAGCCGCCCGGTCGGTTTCGGCGGCACACTCTGACACGTCCCTGACGGGTCAGCCTCCGGGGCACGCTCCCCGCTCGCCCAGCAGGCAACCGGGCGGGCGATGGGGCCGCTCGGCGTGGTCTTGCTCAGCCTGTCTTCGGCTGATGGTCGGACAACCCGCGCTTCCCCTTCTCAGCACAGCGCGTGACACCCAGCGATTCGGCCCACATCTCGTCAAGGAACTGCCGTAGCGGCGCGAGGCCCTCATGTCTGGCACGGTACAACCGCCAGGCGTCCTCGCGCCGCTCGATGGGCAGACCAGATACCTTTTCGGTCCCGTCCGGGTCCTTTGGGGTCAGGCCCGGTGTGAAGGGTCAGGCCCGGGTGAGGTCAGGGGCAGGGGTGGGGTCAGGGGCAGGGGTGGGGTCCAGGGGGCGGGGTGGGTCAGGGGCCGGGGGTGAGGCCGAGGGCCGCCATCCGTTTGCCGTGCGCCTCGGTGAGCCTGGCGAAGAGCCGGCCGATCTCCGCGAGGTCCTCCTGCCCGCCGTTCACCAGCAGCTTGGCCAGCGCCGGCCGGGCCGCGGCCACCCGCTGCCCCTGGCTCAGCGCCTCGCCCACCATGCGCCTGGCCCACAGGGCGAGCTTGCCGCCGACCTTGGGATCCTCCTTCAGCGCCGCCCTGACCCGCTCCACGGCGAACTCCGAGCGCCCCTCGTCCACCAGCGCCTCCTCCACCAGCCCGCGGGTCACGGGGTCCACGTGCCTGGCCGCCTCCCGGTAGAAGTCGAGCGCGATCCCGGTGCCCACATAAGCCTTGACCAGCGCCTCCAGCCAGTCGCCCGGCCTGGTCTGCACGTGCCAGTCGTCCAGCGCCTCGACGAACGGCGCCATCGCCGCCTCCGGGTCGGCCCCCAGCTCGGCCAGCCGGTCGCCGAGCAGCCGGAAGTGGCCGTACTCGGTCGCGGCGAGGCCGCTGAGCGCGGCGCGGTCGGTGAGCGAGGGGGCGAGGCGCGCGGCGTCCTCGGCCAGACGCAGGAAGGCGGTCAGCTCCGCGTAGGCGAGCACGCCGAGGAGGTCGGCGACACCCGTGGCGGGAGGGCTATCACTCATGCATGCAGCGTACGAGCATCGGGCCTGATCGTCGGCCCCCGAAACGCGGCCTGAATCATCGGGAACAAACAGAAATCTGTTCTCTGTTATGGTATCGAGTACACTGGACCCGATGAGAGTGCGACCGCACTGTGTATATCCGAGAGGCAGCTCCCGGATGCCCCCATGTTCTTGGCTCTAGCGGTCGCGTTTTGAGACTGATGAGGGTAGGCCCTTCCGCGAGGACCCCGGCACGGGGGAATCTTACGGCCGGTCCCGGCGCGGCCCGCCTTCGACGAAGAGTTTAGGCAGGCCCACGCTGACGACGTTCCGAGACCTCGGAGTCATACCAGAGATCGCCGATGCCCTCGCGACAGAGGGCATCACGACGCCGTTTCCCGTCCAGGAGATGGCACTTCCGCTAGCCGTGAACGGCCATGACGTAATCGGTCAGGCCCGCACCGGCACCGGAAAGACCTACGCGTTCGGCATCCCCATGCTGCAGCGCATCGGCAAACCCAGGAAGAACCGCAAGAAGCCACGCGGCCTCGTGGTCGTGCCCACGCGGGAACTGGCGCTCCAGGTCACCGAGGACCTGATCACCGCCGGCGGCAAGCTGGGCTCGCGCGTCCTGTCCGTGTACGGCGGGCGCGCCTACGAGCCGCAGATCGAGGCGCTCAAGCTCGGCGTCGACGTGATCGTCGGCACCCCCGGGCGGCTCCTCGACCTCGTCAAGCAGAAGCATCTCGATCTCACTGCGATCACGATGCTGGTCCTCGACGAGGCCGACCGGATGCTCGACCTCGGCTTCCTGCCCGACATCGAGCGGATCTTCAAGCTCGTGCCGGACACCCGGCAGACGATGCTCTTCTCGGCCACGCTGCCGGGCGAGATCGTCACCCTGTCCCGGCGCTATCTCAACCGGCCCACGCACGTGCGGGCCCAGAACAACGACATCGAGGCGGAGGCGACTCCGCAGACGACGCAGTTCGTGTGGCGCGTGCACCGGATGGACAAGATCGAGATCCTCGGCCGGCTGCTCCAGTGCGACGGACGCGGGCTCACAATGGTGTTCTGCGAGACCAAGCGCGCCTGCGACATGGTCTCCGAGCAACTGCAGGAGCGCGGCTTCGCGTCCGCGGCCGTGCACGGCGACCTGGGCCAGGGCCAGCGTGAGCAGGCCCTGCGCGCCTTCCGCAACGGCAAGGTGGACGTCCTGGTCGCCACCGACGTGGCGGCCCGCGGCATCGACGTGGACGACGTCACGCACGTGGTCAACTACGACTGCCCGCAGGACGAGAAGGCCTACGTGCACCGGATCGGCCGCACCGGCCGGGCCGGGCGCACCGGCGTGGCGGTGACCTTCGTGGAGTGGGAGGACCTCACCCGCTGGAAGGTCATCAACAACTCGCTGGACCTCGCCTTCGCGGAACCGGTGGAGAGCTACTCGACCTCGCCGCACATCTTCACCGACCTGGGCATCCCGGAGGGCACCAAGGGCGTGCTGCCGCACGCCAAGCGGTCCCGTGCCGGGCTCGCCGCCGAGGAGATCGAGGATCTCGGCGAGACCGGCCGCACCCGGACCCGCGGCGGGCGCAAGGAGGAGACCGAGCGCCGTCGCGAGCGCCCGGCCAAGACCCGCCAGCGCCGCCGTACCAGGGGTGGCAGAAGCGCGGACGAGCCGGTCGAGGCCGAGCTCCAGCCGGGCGACGCCGTCCAGGAGGCCGTGGCCGTGACGCCCGAGCCCGTGACGCCCGAGCCCGTGACGCACGAGTCCGTGGCGCCCGAGCCCGTGGCGGCGGAGCCCGTGGCCGAGCCCGTCGTCGAGCGGGCGCCGGTCGAGCGGTCCGCTCCGGCGGCCCGCACCCGCGCGGCGCGCACCCGCTCGACGGGGCTCAACCCCCGGGTGAGCCTCGGCGACGTCGCGAACGACGTTCCGTCACGCGATGACCGAACCTTTACCCAGCCGACCTTCGAGGAGATGGACGACGAAGTGGATCAGAGGACACAGACTCGCCCCGAACCCGAGCGCATCGTCCCGGCCAGCCCGTTCACGGTGATCTTCCAGTCACCCGACCTGGCGACCGACGAGGACGAAATCGCGCCCTCGGCGGCGACCGAGCGCGCGCAGCAGCGGCGCAGGCCGGGCAACCGGCCCCGCGGTCCGCGCCGATGACGCGCTGACCCGAGCTCCACCAGAAGGGCCGTTCGGAGGGATCCGGACGGCCCTTTTCGATGCCAAGGCTTCGCAAAAACCTCGCGAGCGGACATGATCCCCCGAACCGTCATAATCTCTTTGGCGGTGTCGATCCGGGAACCGCTGGGTATTGTGGTCCCACGTGAGCACGCCGCGTTTTCTGACCATGCCTCCAGGCGTCCGCGCGCAGCAGATCGAGACCGCTGCCGGACCGTTCGCGGTTCTGGAAGCGCTACCCGTCACCGGCCTCCCCGAGCGCCTCCCCGCGCTCCTGGTCCCCGGGCTCACCGGCAGCAAGGAAGACTTCCTCGCCGTCATGCAGACCCTCGCCCAGTCCGGCCGCCGGGTGATCGCCGTCGACATGCGCGGGCAGTACGAGACCCCGGGCCCGGACGACCCCGCCGCCTACACGTGCGCGGCGCTGGGCTCCGACGTGGACGCGCTCGCCCAGGCCGTCTCCCCCGACGAGCCGCTGCACCTGGTGGGCCACTCCTTCGGCGGGCTGGTCACCCGCGAGGCGGTCATCGACGGGCGCACGAAGTTCGCCTCCTACACGCTGATGAGCTCCGGACCCGCCGGCATCATCGGGCCGCGGGAGAAGGCCGGCCGGGTCATGGTCCGCGAGGTGCCCGAGCACGGCGTGGAGTACGTCTGGGTCAACCGGATGGAGCCCGAGGCGCTGGCCGCCGGGGTGCCCGACGAGATCATGACGTTCCTCCGCAAGCGGCTCCTGTCCAACTCGGTCGTCGGCCTGACCATGATGGCCGACCAGGCGCTCAACGCCCCCGACCGGATCGACGACCTGGCCCAGATCGAGCTGCCGATCCTCGTCCTGTGCGGCGAGGACGACGACGGCTGGCCGCCGCTGGTCCAGTCGGAGATGGCCCACCGCCTCGGCGCCGACTGCGTCGTGCTGCCCGGCGCCGCGCACTCCCCGGCGGTCGAGGCCCCGGAGACCACGGCCGCCGCCCTCACCCGTTTCTGGAACTTCGCCGAATCCCGCCGGCCGTCCGCCGCATAACAAGATCGGACAACGAGCCGGCGACCAAGGTCGTCATGGAAATGAAAGCATTTCCCGGCGAGGATCGAACTATCATGATTACCGTCGGTGTCAACGGCCGGCCGTAACGTCAGGAAATTCTCGCCGAAATCGTCGAATGGGTAATTCCCATGACCTCGCCGTCCCCCTCACCGTCGAGAGAGAACACCGAGGCCGATAATCCCGCAAGCCGGTCCTCTCTCGCTCTGGCGGTCCGGGACGCGGTCATCACCACGGTCGTCGCGGGGATCGGCGGAAGCCTCTGGCCGGGGGTCAACACGGTGGTCGCGTCACTCCCCGGCGGCTGGCTCGTCCCGGCCCTGGCGATCGGCCTGGCCCTCACCCTGCTATTGCGCCAGCCCAGGATCGCCCCGCTCTGGCAGAAGGTGGCCGGCCCGCTCACCTCCGCCGGCGATCTGGTCAGGGATCTCCTGCCGACCGGCGGGCGGACCGAGCGAGCCAGGTCGCGGCTGCGCCGGGCGCTGCCCCTGGTGGCGATCGGATACGTGGCCGTGGTGGCCGGGGCGGTCGCGGGGCTGCTGCTGCCCTGGGCAGGCGGGCGGGCCGTGGCGTGGCTGGGCCCCTGCGATCCCGCCAGGGAGTTACAGGTCATCACCGCGCCGGAGAACACGCACGCGTTGCGCACCGCCGTGGCGAGGTTCCTGCGGGAGCGGGAAGGGGGCCGCTGCCCGGAGCACCGGATCTCGGTGGGACCGGCGCCCTCGATGGAGGAGATGATCGACGGCTTCCAGCGTGACTGGCGGCGCGGAGACGTGCGGGGGGACAACGAGCCCTTCGTCCGGCTCCTCGGCCCGCGACCGGCCGCCTGGATCCCGTCCAGCACCGGCGAGGCCGAGTACGTCAGGAACCGGGTGAACACCGCCGAGGTCACGCTCACCCGCGGGCTCTCGGTGGACCGGGACCGGCTCGTGGTCGGGATGCTGGGCACGGTCGCCGACGGGGTCGCCGTGGAGCTCGGCGAGCCGCAGCCGGGCGGCTACCCGCTGGGCGACCTGGTCGAGGTGGCCCGCGGGACCAGGGAACTGCTCCTGAGCTATCCCCAGCCGGGACTCTCCTCCGCCGGCCTGATCGCCCTGTCGGAGTTCGCCGGGCTGGACATGTCGGCCGACACCGCCGCCAGCATCGCCTTCGACGACGACGTCAGCGCCATGCTGTGCCGCCTCAAGGACCCCGCCACGCCGGACCGTGAGAAGATCGCGATGGTCGTGCCGTCCCACAGCCTGCACGACTACAACAGCCGGAGCCTGGTGGACGAGGGCTGCCCGGGGGCGGTGCCGTACGGCGGGCAGGCCCTGCACGAGTTCGCCTCGCCGGACCTGTCGGCCCTGGACTACCCCTTCGTCACCGTGGACTGGCGGGCGGAGCCGCGGCCGGCGGCGGACCGGCGGGTGCTCGGCGACCTCATGCGGTGGCTGGCCGCGAACGGGCTGTTCCACTCCCCGGTGCCGCAGGGACAGGCCCAGGTCAGCGACGACGCCGCCCTGCACAGGGCACGGGAGCGGCTGGACAACGTGCTGCCCGAGGTCACCCTGACGCTCATGCTGGACGGGTCGGAGTCGATGTCGGTGCCGCCGTCGGTGCTGGCGCTGAAGACCAGGGAGGCGCTGCCCTTCATGCGCAGGACCCTCATCCCGGACGACCGTGTCGCCCTCGGCGCGTTCTCCGTGGCCGGCGGCGGTCTCCGGGTCACCGAGCCGGGCGGCCAGGCCGGGCGGGACGAGTTGCACCGGCTGACCCTGAGCTTCGACCGGCTGCCGCACGGGTCGGACGCCCGCGTCTCCGACATGCTCGGGCGGCTCTCCCCGGCCATCGACCCGCCCGGCGCGTCGGTCGCCGTGCTCACCGACGGCGGCCTGTTCAACGACGAGACGGCGGACGACGCCATCGCGAAGGCGCTGGGCTCGGCCGGGCGGGTGCACGGTCTCTACATCCTGGTGCTCGGCGACGGCTCCTGCGGGAACAGGTTCCCGCCCGGCGGACCGCAGGCCCGCGGACCGAAGGCAGGCGGGGCGGAGGCCGGTGGACCGCAGGCAGCCGGAGCGCAGGCCGGTGGCAAGCCGATCGTCTGCGCCGAGGCGGGCCAGGACGTGGAGAGCGCGCTGACGAGGATGGTCGCGACGATCCGGGGGTGGACCCGATGACCGGGCGCCCGCGGCGGCCGGGCTCCGCGAGGCGCCTGGTGGCGGTGACCGCCTTCGTCGCGAGCCTGCTCGTGACCCTCACGGTCGGCGTGGCCCGGAGCCTGCCCGCGAAGGTCGCGGAGTGCGCCTCGGACAACAAGATCACCCTGGCCACCGGGAGCGACGTGAGCGCGGGCAGTTTCCGCCGCGACCTCATCCAGCAGTGGAACCGGCGGCCCAACGTCGTACCGGCCGAACTCGTGGAAATCGCGGACTACACCGATAAGGAACGGGCCGAAATGGCGGCCTCGGCCCAGTCGGGAAGTTGCCGTTACGACATTTACGTCGTGGACGTCGCCTGGACCGCCGAATTCGCCGCGAACGGTTATCTCCAGGAGATCCCCGCCAAAATTCTCGAATCTGTCGGGCCATTCCTGCCGAACATGCTGGAGACCGGCCGGTTCGACGGCAGGCAGTACGCCGTGCCGTTCGCGGCCGACGCCCCGCTGCTCTACCGGCGCCGCGACCTCCCGCTGCCCGGCACGCCGCAGCGGCTGGCCGAGCTGGGCAGGCGGCACGGGTACACCGGGCAGTTCGCCGACTACGAGGGAGGGTCGGTCAACCTCCAGGAGACGATCCTCTCCTACGGCGCGAAGATCGTGGAAGGCGACGAGGTGGTCCTCGACCGCCCGGGCAACCGGGAGAAGGCGCTCTCCGCCCTCACCGCCTGGAACACCGTGCTGAACGACCTGGGGTCGCCGACCGACCTGCGCGAGGAGAGCAGCCTCCAGGCGTTCAGGAAGCGGCCCGGCTATATGCGCAACTGGCCGTTCGCCTTCCCCCGGCTGATCATGGATCCTTCGATGCGCGACGACGAGGGGCCGATCTTCACGGTGAGCCCGCTGCCCGGCGTGGGCGTCCTCGGCGGCTTCAACCTCGCCGTCGCCGCCCGGTCGCCGGACCCCACCGCCGCGCACGACCTCATCAGGTTCCTCGTCTCGGCCGAGTCGCAGCGCGACCTGCTCGCCTGCGGCGGCTACCTCCCCGTGCTGCCGGCCGTCTACGACGCCTACCGGGCCGACCCCCGGTGTGGCAGGCCGGAGGCGGCCACCGATCCCGACCTGGAGATCCCCCGCGAGGCGCTCCAGGAGTTCGCGGACGCCATCGCGGTCGCCGTCAGGAACACCGTGCCACGCCCGCGGGCGGCCCACTACATCACCTTCAGCGAGGTGTTCAGGTCCTGCGCCCACCAGGTGGTCAGCGGGGCGCTGCCGCCCCAGGAGCTCGACTTCGACCGGTACGGCGAAGCCCTGCGCGAGGCCATGGCCGGACGGCGGACCGCGAAGGACATGTGCAGGGGCTAGCCGGTCGCGGCCCCGGCGAACCGGGCGGAGGGCGGGCGTGCCATCCTCGGACTCACCATGCCGAGCACCGAAGACCTCGTCGTCCAGCCGCCGCGGAGTGTGACGTTCCGGGTGCACATCGACCGCGCCATGTGGGTCGGCGGGGTCAGGGGGCTCATGCTCCAGGCGTTGCACCCGCTGGCGATGCGCGGCGTCTGGCAGAACTCCGACTTCCAGGACGACCCTTTCGGCAGGCTCCGCCGTACCGCCGACTTCGTGGGGCGGGTCACCTTCGGCGGGCCCGCGGACGCCGACGAGATCGGCAGGCGGGTCCGTGACATCCACCGGCGGCTGCGGATCAAGGATCCGGACACCGGCCGCACGCACCGGGTGGACGACCCCGAGCTGCTGCTGTGGGTGCACTGCGCCGAGGTGTCGTCCTATCTGGAGGTGGCCAGGCGCGGCGGCCTGCGCCTCACCGACCGGCAGGCCGACCGGTACTTCGCCGAGCAGCGGCGCAGCGCCGCCTACGTCGGCCTGCACGCCGAGGACGTGCCCGGCTCGGCGGCCGAGATGGCCGCCTATTTCGCCGAGGTCCGCCCGCGGCTGCGGGTCACTCCCGAGGCCGCCGCCACCGTGCGCTTCCTGCTCTGGCCGCGCCTCCCCGCCCGCCTCCGGTTCCTCAACCCCGGCAAACCGCTGTACTTCCCCTTCGGCGCCCTGTGCTACCTCACGCTGCCACGATGGGCCAGGGACATGTACGGCGTGCTGCCCGAGATCCCCTCGGCGGCGGTGACGGCGGCGCTGAAAGCCTGGCGGCTCGGCCTGAACGCGCTGCCCGAGCCGCTGCACGACCACGCCTTCATGCCCGCCACCCGGGCCATGCTCACCGCCTCCAGGGAGCGCCTGGCCGCGGCCGGCTACGACACCTCGAAGGGGCTCAAGGGCCTGACCGACCCGCGCCGCTGGCCGACTCAGGCGTCGGCCAGGCCGTCCCAGGACTGACGGGCGGGCCCGGCGAGCTGCCCCTCCGGGCAGTGCCGCCGGAAGTCGCACCACGAGCACACCGGCCCGGGGCTGGGCGGGAAGAGCGCGTCCACCTCGGCCGGCACGGCCGGCGGCGTGCGGACCGCCTCCCGGGAGGCCCCGGCGGGCGCCGGGCCCCCGCTTCGCCCGGACCGCGCGCCGACTGTGCGGGAGCCCGCGCCCGACCAGGCGCGGTAGCGCTCGTCGGCCTCGGACGCCTCCAGGGCGACCTCCTCGGCGCGGCCCAGATGCCGGCCCAGGGACTCGTCGGTGTGCTCCCAGGTCACCACGGAGGCGGTGGGCAGATGGTGCAGCTCGACCTGGTGACAGGGGCGGCGCATCATCCGCGAGGCGGCAACCGCGTAGATCGCCAGTGCGAGCGAGGAGCGGGCGTCGTCGGTGGTCAGCGGCCGGCGGCCGGTCTTGTAGTCGACCACGACCAGCTCGTCGCCGCGGCGGTCGAGCCGGTCGATCCGGCCGGAAACGGTGATCACGGAGGTGCGGGTCGCGACGGTGCGCTCCACGCCCACCGGGTCGTCCGAGGGGTCGAGGGTCCGGACGTATCCCGTCACCATCTCGCGGGCACGGTCACGCCAGGCGGCCGACTGCTCGGCGTCGCGGAACCCCTCGGTGATCCACCCGCCCGACAGCAGGATGCCGCCCATGGACGGCGTGCGCCGGTCGTAGGGCTCCCGCCACCAGGCGGCCAGCGCGTTGTGCACGCTCGCGCCCACGCTGTTGTGCGCCCAGGGCGGGCCCTTCTGCGGCGCAGGCCGGTCGAGGTAGGTGAACCGGTAGCGCCTGCGGCAGTCGAGCCACGTGTTGAGCCGGGACGGTGTGCAGGAGTAGAGCCGGCGTGGCATCCCCTCAAGCCCGAGCTGCTCCAACCGGCGCCCCTTCCGCATCAGGATCCCGTACAGATCTCCACGCTACGCCGCCCCGCCGACAGGATCGGCGGCGGCGCGGGCGTCCGCGCCGCCCGTCCGGCGGGGAGAGGCTAGTCCTCGTCGAGATTGATCTTGATGCCGGCCGCGCGGGTCCCGTCGCTCAGGGGTCCGGCGTCCGTCACGGGCTCCTCGCCGGGGGCGCGGAGCAGCGAACCGGAGATCCAGTCGTCGAAGTGACGCTCCAGGTCGCCGATCGTGGTCTCCTCGCCGTGCGCCGGCAGCACCCTGGTCTTGTGCGGCAGGGTGAACAGCCGCTCGCCGATCGAGGTGAGCTGGTCGGCCAGGGCGGGGTATTCACCGCCCAGCTTGCCGGGGCCGTCGGCCAGCAGCGTCTTGCCGCTGAAGACGACGCCCAGCGCCTCGCAGTAGAGGGAGACGCCGCCCTGGGTCACCCCGGGGGTGGCGATCACCTCAAGCTCGACGTCGGCGACCCCGAAGAGACCCTCGTCCTCCATCTCGATGTCGGGCCAGGTCTCGGTCCAGGTCTCCCGCCACAGGCGGCGGTCCTTGGTGTGCAGGGCGACGACGGCCTCGTCCCGGGCCGCCACCTCGATCGCCGCGCCCACGTGGTCGGCCAGGCCGTGGGTGCACACCACCGCGAGGATCTCCCGCTCGCCGACCTTCGAGAAGATCGCCTCCGCGTCACGCGCGGGGTCGACGACGATGACCTCCTCGTCGTCGCCTATGATCCAGGTGTTGTTCTCCGCCTTGTGCTCGACGCCGTCGACGTCTACGACGCCTTCAGTCACCACTCGCTCGATACGCGCTGTCACGGTGCAGACCCTATCCCGTCCGGCCGGAGATTCGAATCTCACGGCGTTCAACGTCGCCGCGTCCTCGCTCAGTCGCCGTCATCGGGCAGCCTCGGAGACGACGCGCCGTAGGGCAGGTCGAGCTCCTGGTCGTTGTCCCTCAGGTCGCGCAGGGCGAGCTGGGAGAGAGCGATGAGGCAGCCGGCCTCGGCGGGCCAGGCGACCGTCCACAGCCAGTTGCCGAGCGCCTCGCCCGCGTAGACCGCGCGGTCCTGCGGGCCGCCGACGCACCACAGCGGGGTGGGGTGGCCGAGGATGTGCACCTTGGCGTGCGCCGGTCCCCTGTCGAAGCCCTCGCCGGGGTCGGGGCCGTCCAGCCCGGCGAGCGCCGCGCCGAGCCCCACGCCCGGCTCCTCGGCCACGACGAGCAGGTCGGCCGGGCCCTGGGTCACGGAGGGGCCGGCCAGGGCCACCACGCTCGCCCTGGTCCCGGTGCGCTCGTCCCCCGCCTCGGCGAACCCGGTCACCAGCCAGCCCGGCGGCAGCGGCCACGGCAGCCAGACGGGCACCCTGGCGTTCGATCGGACCGCCTCAAGCGCCCAGCGGGCCGGCGGGCGGGGCGGCTGAAGTGGCAGGACGTCTCCGTGCGTGCCACAGCGCCATGCGCTGGACCACGCACTCGGTGCCCGGATCGAACCGAAACACCGTGGGCAGATGGGCGCGGCTCTCACGACTATTCACGGTGCGTCGAGATGACCCGATCCGTCAAGGGCGCTTACCGTTATCCGACCTTAATGTTGTCCTATGCGCATTCTCTGTGTCGGGGGGATCGTCTTCGACGACGAGGGCCGCCTGCTGCTGGTGCGGCGTGGCCGGCCTCCCGGCGAGGGCCTGTGGTCGCTGCCCGGCGGGCGGGTCGAGCCCGGCGAGAGTGACGCCGACGCCCTGCGGCGCGAACTGCTGGAGGAGACCGGCCTGCTGGTCGAGGTGGGCGGGCTCGCCGGCACGCTGGACCGTCCCGGCTTCCGGCCCGGCGAGACGTACGAGATCCGCGACTACCTCGCCACGGTCGTCGGCGGCGCGCTGGCCGCGGGCGACGACGCCGCGGACGTCCGCTGGTGCGACGGCGCCGAACTGGCCTCCTTACCGCTCACCGGCGGCCTCCTCGACATCCTGCGCGGCTGGCGGGTCCTCGGCTGAGCCGGCCGGCCACCCGGTCAGCCGCCCGGTCAGCCGCCGTCGCCGGGCAGCGGTCCCGTCTCGGGCAGGTCCAGCGGGGCCGGCTTGTCCACGAACGGCAGCATGACCCGCATCGAGGTGTTCGGGGCCAGAGAAACAGCACTCCCCTGTGCCTGCGGGGACAGCCGGTGCCAGTACCTTCCGAACGTCTGCGAGCCGTACTTCGACACGGCATCGCCCACCGTTTTGCTCGCGCCGACACCGACGTAGAGCACGTTGAAACCGCCTGCCATGAGCGCCGCCTGGGCCGTGTTCCTGACGGTTTCGGCCCACGAGTTGCCTGCGGTCCGCTCGTTCCAGAACTGGGAGACCGCGCCGGCGCTGCTGCCCACGACGAAATTGCGCCGCCAGGCGGGCATGCCGCCGAGCGCGGACGTCCCGCCGGTGATGCCGGCGGCGCCGCCGACGGCGGCCGAGTTGACGGCCTGGGCGATCGACGCCAGGGACCGGTCGAACGGGTCCAGGCCACGGATCCTGTTGGAGGCGGCGATGACGGCGAGATTGCTGCCGAGGCTCCACCGGTAAACCTGCCAGTAGACGCGCTGCGACTCCTTCATCATCGCCTTGAAGGTCAGGTCCGCCGCACCCTTCGGGCCGAGGCCGCGGACCAACCGCGACCGGCCGACATCGACCGCACCGGTTCGCATGAGGTCGCCGACCGTCGTGTAGAGGCTCCGGAACCTGCCCATCGCCTGTCCCGCGAAGTACCCCGTCTTCACGGTCGTGTCGGCCGTCCGCGCCCACGCCCACCAGGCACCGGCACCGGCGGAGGCGGCCGAGACCGCCGCGCCGATGACCACCGAGGCGACCAGGCCCTGCAGGAGCTTCTCGAACGCCCTCCTGGTCTCGGCCGACACGTCGGCGGCGACCTCCAGCAGGTTCGCCGCCTGGTCGAGCCGTTCGATGGCCTCCACCCGGTACGCGGGATCGAGCAGTCGCCCCCAGTTCTCTTTGAAGAGGTCGGCGTCCGCCCCCTCCCACCTCACCAGCAGGCCGTCGACCGGGGCGAGTTGCTCGTGCGCGGCCGACATGCCCAGATGAAGCGTCCGGCACGCCTCGGCCATGGTCCGCAGGCGGCGCACGTCCTCGTCACTCGTGAAGCTGCGCACCGCGTGGTAGAGCAGCTTGATCATGTCCAGGGGGGCGTCGTACACGTCGGCCATGGCTCTCCCCTCGCTCGACGACGGGCCGCGGGTCGTCGGAGTCGATCAGTCGCCGCCGTTGAGCCGGGCCATCTCCGACTCGTTGTGCGCCTCGCTCTCCGACATGGCCCTGGAGACCTCCATGAAGGCCGCGCCGACGCTCCCCAGCTTCTGGTGCAGGTCGGCCGCGAAGTCTCGCACCTCGGTGTAGAACGTCTCGTAATGTGAGCCGAGTTGCTCCGACGCGCCTTCGACGAGACCGAAACAGCCCTCGACGGGCTTCGCGTCCGCCGCGAACGTCTCCGCGGGCGGCCCGAGGACGCGAGCGACCGCGCCGCAGATCAACGCGGCGTCACTGAGCTCCTTCGCGTGGACGTCGATGTCATCGCCCGCAATGAGCTATAACGCCGGGAACCTCCTGGACCGCCACGATCATGCACATATCATGCAAGCGGGCCAAGTGATCGTCAAGCGAACGATCATCGGCGGAAGGTCGTCCGCCACAACGTGAGGTGATCCACGCTGTAGCCGGTGGACCGGCCGGTGGACACGACCTCGCCGCCGGAGATGGCCACCGCGCCCAGCCACTGCGCCCCGGCCCCGCTCAGGCCGTCCTGGTCGAAGGTCTGCCGCTGCCAGTCCAGGCCGTCCTCCGAGGTCCACGCCGCGCTGTCACTCTCGGCCGGCGCGCCGTGCCAGCCGACCGCCACCATCCCCTCCGGCGTCGCAGCGAGATCCTGTACGGCTGCCGCCTGCTCGGCGGGGAGCCGGCCGAACTCCCAGGTCTCCCCGTTGTCCTCGGACACCGCCGAGAAGGCCCGCCGCCCGCCGTTCTCGTCCACCGCCGCGCCGACGGCGATGATCCGGTCCTGCACCGCGACGACATGCCGCAGGCCGGCCTCGCTGACGCCGGGCGGGGTCACCCGCTTGCGCGCCGTCCAGTTGAGGCCGTCCTTCGACACCCACACGACGCCGCTCTCATGGCCCGACGTGCTCGAACCGCCCACCGCGACATAACCCAGCCCGGTCGCGGCCACGTCGTGCACGCGCACGCCCGTGCCGCCCGAGGGCAGCTTGGCCGCCCTGGTGAAGCGTCGCAGGTCGGCACTGAACCAGATGGCCGGCACCGCCCCGCCCTGGTCCCGGTCCTCACCCGCCACCACGTACCCCGACCGGCCCGCGGCGACCGCGTGCGGCACGAGGAAGTAGTGCCCCTGCGCGGGCGCCAGCGCGTCCGCCACCGGGACCCTGTTCCACGACTCCCCGTCGCCCGACGTGGCCAGCAGCGGCTCCGACGAGTAGGCGTCGCGCATCGCGCCGCCGACGGCCAGCCAGCCGGCCCTGCCGTAGGCGACGTCGCTCAGCGTCTGCTTGTTCGGGCCGCCGAGCGCCCCGCCACCGGCCGCCGCCCAGCTCTGGCCGTCGCCGCTGGTCCAGATGCCGGCGTCCCCGGCCGCCGCCCCGACGGCGACGTACCGGCCGTCGGCCGCGGTGATCCTGGTGGTCTCGCGGGCCACCCTGGTCAGGCCCTCGATGTCGCCCAGCCGTACCGGTGTGGCCGCGCGGCCCCTGGGGGCGGTCATCAGGACGAGCTGGTTGTCCACGTCGGTGGCCCTCCGGTCACCGCCGACCACCAGGGTCCCCGAGTCGGACACGGCCAGCGCGCGCACCGTGCCGGGCACCGCGCCGAGGTCCGTGCCCTTGGTCCAGCTCCGCCCGTCGCCGCTGGTGTAGACGGCGTACCGGTCCCAGCCGGTCTCGGCCACCGCCGCGAGGCCCGCCGCCGACGAGGCCAGGCCCGTCACGCCCGTGCTGTCGCGCGGCAGCCCCTTGATCGAGCCGCACCGCGACCACTCGGCGCCCTCCGGCGAGCAGAAGACCCGCACCTCGCCCTCGTCGGTACGCTGCCGGGCCGGCACCAGCACGAAGCCGTCCGGCACCACCGCGAGCGCGCCCGGCCGCGGCATCACGCCCGCCAGTTCGGCCCCGGTGCGCAGCCAGTTGCGCCCGCCGTCCGGCGAACGGAGGACCACCGAACTGGAGGTGCCCGCGGGCGGATCGGCCAGCGCCACCACCGCGTCCTGCCTGGCGATCACGGTGTTGATGCCGCGCAGCTTGTCCGGGGTGCCGATGTTCCTGCTCTCCAGCCTGGTCCAGCTCGTGCCGTCCGGGGACACCCAGGCCATCGGGCCCACCGTGCCGTCGCCCAGGGTGGTCGAACCGACCGCGACGAACCCGGTCCCGGTCCGGGCGATGTCGTGCACCCGGTCCTCGCGGCGGAACGCGGTCAGCCCCGACGCGGGCACGGCCGACCACGCGTGGCCGTCGGTGCTCGTCCACACGCCACGGGTGGCGGTCGCCGCCTCGCCGTTCTCCACCGCCACCCAGCGGCCCTCACCGCCCGCCACGCGGCCCACGGTGCTCGGCCCGGCCACCGGCCCGCCCTGCCCCGTGACGTCGCCCAGCCGCCAGGTGCCGCCGTTGTCGGCGGAGGTCAGGAACAGCGGGCGCGGCACCGGGCTCGTCGTGTCGCTGCCCACGGCCACGATCGTGTCGCCCGCCGAGGCGACCGCGTTGAGCACCTGGTTGGACCCGGCCCCGCCCGCCGGCACGGCGAACGCCTCGTCCCCGGAGCCACCGTCACCCGCCGCGAGCAGCAACCCGGCCGTCACTGGACTGCTCACCCACTGCCACCCCACCACTCCGGCCCCGACCGCCGCGACCAGCACGATCACCAGCAGCAACGGCGTGGCCATCCGCCGCCCACGCCCGCGCCCACGCCTCCGCGTAGGACTCGACCGCCGCAACCCCGCCGGCGCCACACCTCCCCGCGCAACTCCCCCACCGTCGTCTCCCCCACCGTCTACTCCCCTACCTCTGCCCTCTCCCCTGGCGCCGCCTTCCGCCCTGGCGCCGCCCTCTCCTCTGACGCCGCCTTCCGCCCTGGCGCTGCTCTCTGCCCTGGCGCTGTCTGATCTGCCGCCGCCTGATCCGCCGCTGCCGCCTGCCGCCCTACCGCCCCGGCCGCTGCCTACGTCCTCCCCGCCGCCAAGCCGCCTGCGACCGGAAGCCGCACCCCCGCCCTCACTCCTCCACCCGCCCCCAGGCCCCTCCTGCCCGGCACCACGTGCTCCCTGCCCGGCATCACTTCCCTGCCCGGCATCACGTGCCTCCTGCCCGGCAGGGTGGCTCCCGTGCTCGCTGCCGCGCCCCTCGTGCCAGGCGCCGCGCCTCTCGCGCCCGGCCACAGGGCTCTCCTGCGCGTCCGCGTCTGCGGGCCCCCGGGCGCCGTCGTCTCCGCGTCCTACCGTCTGGGGGCCGCCCGATCCGCGGGAGGCCGCGTCCGCGTCGTCCCTCGTAGCCCCGTACGGCCGGCGCGACGGCCCCTGCGCCACCAGCCGGTCCGGCCGCGCAGGCCGTCCCCCCGGTGGCCGCCCGACCCGATGCGTCGTCTCATCCGCCCCTGCCTGCGGAGCCGCTACGTCGCCCCCACCCCAGGCCACCGCTCCGCCAACCGGCTCCTCCCGGCCCGCGCCTCCCCCTTCGGCCTCTTGGGCCCCACCGGCATCACGCCCCGGCACACCACCCCCCGAGCCCTCCGCCCCATCGGGTCCCAGCACAGAAATGGAATCGGCCTCACCCTGCCCGTGCCCTCCACCGGGCAGACCGCCATAAACCGGCCTCCCCGCGACAGCAGACCGCCCCTCCCCGTACACGGGCTTCTGCGGACCGGCATACGGATCCTCCTGCGCCGCCCCGGCAAGCGGATCGCCGTACACGACCCCGTGCGCACCGGCAGACCGCCCCTCCTCGGACACCGGCCCCTGCGGACCACGAGGCCGGTCCTCGCCCGGGTGAGCGGGACTGGGTGCCGCCCCGTACTGCGGAGAGGCAAGCGGATCGCCGTACGCGGACCCGTGCGGATCGGCGGACCGACCCTGCTCAGAGCCCGGCCCCTGCGGACCGTCAGGCCGGTCCTCGCCCGGGTGAGCGGGGGCGGGTGCCGCCCCGTACACGGGCCGCTGTGGAGGGGCAAGCGGGTCGCCGTACGCGGACCCGTGCGGATCGGCGGATCGAACCTCGTGCGGCGACTCCGGCGGCGTTGGGGGTTTCTCCTCGCGGAAGCCGGACTGGACTCCTGCCCACGGCGAGGTGGGAGGTTCGCCGACGGGCTGGTCCGGCTTGCGGCGGCGGCCCGGTGCCGGTTGGCGTGGCGAGGGCTGGCCGTACGAGGGGCGCGCGGGCTCGGCATGGTGCGGGCCGCCTAGTCCGGTGTCCGTGTGCTCGGGTGTACCGGCGGGCGCTGTGGGAGCCGACGGTGCCGCCGGCGGCATCGGGGGCACAGCGGCCGGAGGAGCCAGAGGGGTCGCCGGGGGGATCGGGGGCAAGGCGGCCGGAGGGGCCGCCGGTGCGTTCGGGGGCACCGGGGCCGGAGGGGCCGCCGGTGCGTTCGGAGGGAACGGTGGCCTGGCCGGGGGCGGGCTGGGGCGTCGGGAAGGGGAGCGTGGAGGGCCGGTGGCGACGAGCTTGTCCGGCCTGTTCACGATCCGCCTCGGGGGCCTCTGCTCACTCTCGTCCGTACCGGGCGACATCCGCCCCGGCGGCGGCGCTCCTTCACCACCACCGAACGGCAGCGCCCCCTCCCCACGACCGGACGCCGACGCCCCTCCCACAGAAGACGCCCCTCCCACGGAAGACGCTCCTCCCCCGGGAGATGCTCCTCCTACCGGAGACGCTCCTCCCCCAGGAACGGCCCCTTCCCCGCGAGTCGGCGATGTGCCGCCTTCCCCGGTGCGAGGGCCGAACAGCGGGTCGTCCGACCCGCCCCTGGACGGCCCCGCCGCACCCCATGACCACGGCCCCGGAGAACCGGACGAAGCACCACCCTCCCCGGAGCGACCGCCCGAGGCACCAGAGCCTCCATAGTCACCTGAGCCGCCACGGCTGCCTGTGCCGCCATGGGTACCTGGGACGTCACGGCCGTCTAGGCCGCCAGCGCCTCCCGACCTCTGTGATCCCGGCCCATGTGATCCCGGGACCGGCGGGGGCTGGTCAGGGGCGCCGTAGCCGGGCGTGGGCGGAACCGGCGGCGAGAGGCTGGAGGACGGGCCTGCGGGAGGGGCCGGGCGGAAGCGGCCGTAGGGCTGGGCGTACGGGCGGCGGCGTGGCTGTGTGGGCTGGCTCGCATCCGGGTGTCCCGAAGCCCCGCGACCACCGGGCTCGACTCCCCCTGAGCCCTGCGCCGCAAAGCGCCCTGAGCCCTGCGCCTCAAATCCCTCCGAGCCCTGTACCTCGGACCCTCCCGAGCCCTGCGCCTCAAATCCCTCCGAGCCCTGCGCCTCGAACCCTCCCGAGCCGCGCGCTTCTGATCCCCCCGGGCCGCGCACCTCGGACATCCCCGAGCCCGACATCCCCGAGCCTGGCGTCCCCAAGCCTGGCGCCTCGGACGTCCCCGAGCCCGGCACCTCGGATCCCTGCGCACCGCCTGAAGCCGGTCGAGGACCGGAAGGTTCCTGGGACGCCTCGGGAGCGTCGTCGGGCGTGGGTGCCCCGAAAGGCGGCAGGACCCACGGCGACCCCGGCGGCAGACTCGCTCCCCGCTGCTCCGACGGCCCCGGCGGAAAGTGCCGCAGCGTCGGACTGGCGGGCGACACCGGCGACACCGGCGACACGGGCGCCGGCGGCCGTACAGGTGGGGTCGGCCGGTCCGATGAGGGCAGATGGCCTGGTGGGACCGGAGGGTGCGATGGGACTGCCCAGGCAGATGGGGCTGATGGGTTTGGGCGGTCCGGTGGGGGTGACTGATGAGATGCGGATGGGGCGGGGGGTGGATCCTGGGGAGAGTTCGGAGGGTTCTGGGGGGTGGGCGGAGGGTTCTGGGGGATGGGGTCGGGGGTCGGCTCGGTGGCGCCGGGTGGGGCCGGCGGTCGCCGTGGTGAGCGCGCGTCGTGGGGGCCCGAGGCCACGCTCAGCACCTCCTCGTCGGGGGCATGCCCGGCCCGAAAAGAGGTATTCCGGACCGTTCCAGTTGTTCCTTACCGTGCTGCACAGTGGTGCGCCGATCCCGGCACTATCCACTGATACCCGGTCAGCGAGAACGATCACCTCTCTCTCACCGGGTCAAGACGCGAAAGCCGTATCTCCACAGCAGCATGCCCGCCCCCACGCTGGCGAGACCTCTCTAGTCATATTTTTCGGAGAGAGGCGACCTTTGTGGCGTTATGTCAGGAATTCACGGAGAGGGGGTACGTCTCCCTGGCCTCCGGAGAGGTGGTGGCGATGTTCCTCCGACGGACCAGCGCCAGCACCGCCACAGCGAAGATCGTGAGCTGGACGAGCGTCCCCGCCAGCGACTGCCACGGCACCGACCCCTGGCGCAGCGCGTCCCCGAGCGAGCCCGACGCGGAGCTGAGGCCCAGCCCCAGCACGTTGTTGATCACATGCAGGGCGATCGGCGCCTCCAGCCCGCCGGTGCGGATCGCGAGCCAGCCCATCAGCGCGCCGAAGGCGAACACGTCGATGATGCCCCAGTCGGTGTAGGCGTGCAGCGCGGTGAAACCGGCCGCGCCGAGCAGGATCCCGGGCCACGGCGTACGCAGGAAGGCGCCGAACGCCTGGAGCACCCAGCCGCGGAAGAGGTACTCCTCGGCGGCGGCCTGGAAGGGGACCAGCAGCAGCGTGACGAGCAACCCGGGCAGGAACCTCTCCCATCCGACCCAGCCGAAGCCGCCGGACGACGAGTCCGCACCGGTCAGGCTCAGCACCAGAACCACCGCGAACTGCCCCAGCAGCCCGGCGCCGAGCGCCACCGGCAGGCACAGCAGCAGCCAGCGCCATCGCAGCCGGCCGAGCACGGAGGAGAGCGTGCCAGGTGGCCGGCGCTGGACCAGCCACGCGACGCCGTACACGACGGGGAGCGTGAACGCGATCGAGGCGAGCGTGATCGCCAGCCCCAGCACCGGATCGGCGAACTCCAGCGACACCGGGCTGAACACCTGGACCCCGGCCATCGCGGCCACCGCCACCCCGAGGAACAGCACCACCACGCCGACCACCACGAACCCGGCCGCGACCGCCAGCGTCCCCACCACCGGCCGCCACCACCGGTGCAACGGCGTACGCGCCAGCCGATCGTAGGGCACCCCCGCCACCGGCCCCACGGCCCACCTGCGCACACCGCCGTACGGCGGCGCCGGGTACCACGGCCCCGGACCACCCGGGTACGACCCCGGACCGCCCGCATAGGGCCCGGGGCCGCCCGGGTACGGCCCGGGAGGCCCGTACGGCCCGGGCGCACCCTGGTAAGGCCCGGGAGCGCCCGGCTGGGGTCCCGGATACCGAGGAGAAGCGGCCGAACCCGGAGCCGGACTCTGGGGCGGGCTCTGGGGCGGGCTCTCGGGCGGGATCACGGGCGGGGCCGAGGGCGGGTGCCACGGTTGCCCGGACCGCTCGCCCGGCGGCCGTTCGTCAGATGCATCATGTGCGCCCATATCGCCCATTCTTCCCACGGTCAGCAGTACGCATCAGAACCCGGCGGGGCGGCCCGCGGGCACGACAACAGAAGATCTCACAGTCAGAGGTGCGCAGGCGGAAACGGGTCTCCGACATTTACCTCCCCGAAAACCACGGGGCCCGGAAACCAGCACGAATAAAAAACTTCCCCCCGTAATCCACCAGACCTAACGAAGCTCCCAAAGTAAGCGACGGGACGCGGACTCCACGTGTTCCCTACTGGGCAATCGCGACTGCCCGGGGCAGCCTGGGGAAGTCGCCGATGTCCGGAGTATGGCCCGGCCGCATTCGACGGCAGCGCGGGTTCTCCGGGGGAAACCCGGCACTTCGGAGAACCGCCGATGTGGGGAGGTGGTGACACGGCGGCGTTCGAGGGAAGCAGCCGCGTTCGGCGGAAGCGCGGCGTTGTCCGGGTCAACGGGTCAGGAAGGCGCGCGGCCATTCCGCTCTTTGGCCGGCGGTGGCGGCCAGGAGGGTCAGGGCCACGCCGGCGGCGCCGGTGAGCAGGCCGGGGTCGTCCGCGGAGTCGCCGGGCGCCTCGGGATCGGTGAAGACGAACGGCAGGCCGGGGTCGCCACGGTCGAGGAGTTCGTCAAGCAGCTCGGGCACCGCCTCACGGGCCGCACCGCTCACGGCCGCGAACTCCAGACAGAGCGCCAGAATCCCGGACAGGCCATGACAGAGAGCAGGCGAGAGGATCTTCGTGTCACGCGCCCGCCACAACACGCCCTCGAACCCCTCCACCGCCCGCCTCCGCACCCCTTCGTCACAGGTCGCCTCGGCCACGGCGAGCAATCCCCCGCACACCCCCGGACCACCGTGACACCAGCCAGGCGGACCACAGTGCGACTCCCCCGCGGCCGACTCCCCACCAACCGGTCCCTCTACCGCCGACTCCCCACCGACCGGTTCCCCTGCCGACGGCTTCCCACCAGCCCACTCGCCTGCCGACGGCTCCCCACCAACCGGCTCGCCGATCGCGGGCGCCTCACGGGACGGCGCGAACGCCGCCGGCGCGTCATGGGGCAACGCGTCGGCCCACGCTCCCTCGCCGGACAGCGCGCCGGGCGACGACGCGTCGCCGTTCGCCCGCCAGGGGAGGCCGTCCGGCCAGAGCGGGCCGTGCCGGTCGACGGTGGCGGCGTCGAGGATCCGCCGGGTGAGGATGTCGAGGGCCTGCCGGTGCCCAGGACGCCGGTGACCGGCCCGCCAGGCCGCGGCGAGCGCGGCGGCCACCCCGGCCAGACCGCACGCGACGGAGGCAGCCGAAGGTCGGCCGAGCCTCGAAGCGAAGTCGGACCCCGAGGCGAAGTCGGACCCCGAGGCGAAGTCGGACCCGAAGGCGGCGGAGGTGCCGGGAGTCGGAGTGCCGGGGAGTGTCGCGGTCAGGTGGATGAGGGCGTCGGTGAGGTGGTGGAGCGCGGCGGTGACGGCTGCGCCCGGCGTCTCGACGGAGGCGAGGTGGACGAGCGTACCCGCGGCACCGCTCAGCAGGTCGTAGCCGGCGCGGGCCCCCGAGGCCCGGCGGGAGGGGACGCCGAGCACCTGGGGGAAGGGGGTGTCGAGCAGCTGGCGGGCGAGCCGTTCGTGCAGCCGGACGAGGCTCGGCCGGAAACGCGGCTCGTCCCGCGCGCACTCGGCCAGCACCATCGCGACGCCACCGGCCCCGTCGAACAGCCCGGCACCCGGGTACGGCTCCCGGTGCGCGATGGTCACCGCCTCGCGGATGTGGGCGAAGGCGGTGGCGTGGTCTCCGATACCGGCCCGCGCGGCGTGCAGATGGAGCAGGGCGAGACCGGCGTGGCCGTGACCGAGGCCCGCCGGGAGCGAACGCCCGCCGGACGCGCGGGAAGGGTCACCCGCGAGCAAGTGGGCGATGGCGGTGCGCTCCACGATCAGCCGGGCGTACTCGCGTGCCCGCGAGGCCGGGGGCGCGCCGGACCGGCCGGTCGGCGTGACGAATGTGGGCGGCATGCTCTTCCTCACTGCATCCGGCGAATCGGTAGATGTCAGACTGAGGAGGGGTGCTGCCGTGTCCAAGCCTCACGGCAGCGCCCTTCACCCCGGGCGGCGAGGACCGGCGGAAGGACCAGCAGTGGACGGGGGAACCCGGCAACCGACTCCGCCCCCATGGTAACTCCTTGTATCCATCAGGCGACACAGCGCGCCCGGAGGACACACCGGGGACGGCGGGCGACCGGCGCTACGCGGAAGGAGTGAACGAGGTGGTGCGGGTGAGGCCGGCGGCGCGTCCCTTGGCGGCCACCACCAGGGCCATCTTGCGGGACGCCTCGTCGATCATCTCGTCGCCCAGCATGACCGCACCCCGCTTCTCGACGGTCGTGTAGTACTCGTAGGCGTCGAGGATCAGCTCGGCGTGGTCGTAGTCCTCCTGGGCCGGGGAGAACATCTCGTTGGACGCCTCGATCTGGGTGGGGTGCAGGACCCACTTGCCGTCGAAGCCGAGGGCGGCGGCGCGGGCGGCGACGCGGCGGAAGCCGTCCAGGTCCCTGATCTGGAGGTAGGGGCCGTCGATGGCCTGGAGGTCGTGGCTGCGCGCGGCCATCAGGATGCGCATGAGGATGTAGTGGTAGGCGTCGCCCTCGGTGTACCCGGGCGGCTGCTCGCCGACCACCAGGGTGCGCATGTTGATCGACGCCATGAAGTCGGCGGGGCCGAAGACCAGGGTCTCCAGGCGTGGTGAGGAGGCGGCGACGGCGTCGATGTTCACCAGGCCCCTGGCGTCCTCGATCTGGGCCTCGATGCCGATGCGGCCGACCTCGAAGCCCATCGTCTTCTCGATCTGGGTGAGCAGTGTGTCCAGCCAGACCACCTGGGTGGGGTCCTGCACCTTGGGCAGCATCACGCAGTCGACGAACTCGCCCGCGCCCTCGACGACCTCGATCACGTCCCGGTAGGTCCAGCTCGTGGTCAGGTCGTTGACCCGGACCACCCGGACCTTGCCGGTCCAGTCGCCCTCGCGCAGCGCGGCGACGATGTTCTTGCGGGCCTCCTCCTTGGCCAAGGGGGCGACGCTGTCCTCCAGGTCGAGGAACACCTCGTCGGCGGGGAGCCCCTGCGCCTTCTCCAGGAACCGCGGGTTGCTGCCGGGCACGGCGAGGCACGAGCGTCGTGAGCGCATGGCCCCAACGGTAGCGGGGGCGGCACGGACCGGGACAGCCCGCCCCGCCCGGACGGCCCCGTAGTGAAAGCCCCACAAAGCGAACGCGACGTTCTTGGTGCGTACCCTGTTCGCCTTCGGCCCGGCGAGCAGCAAAATGGGCTTCAAGCCAGACAAGGGAGTAAGAACATGGCAAATGTCTACGCGGCGCGGCGTGCCGTACTGACCGATCTGCTGCCGGGGGCGTGGGCCCGCGACGTGGTGCTCGTGGCCGGCGCGGCGGGGCTGACCGGTCTGGCCGCGCAGGCTAGCTTCCCGCTGCCGGGGACCCCGGTGCCGATGACGCTGCAGACGCTGGCGGTGCTGCTGTCCGGAGCCGCGCTCGGCCCGACGCGCGCCTTCCTCGGCATGGCCCTCTACCTCGTCATGGGCCAGATCGGCCTGCCGTGGTTCGCGCCGTCCGGCGGCAACGCGACGCTCGGGTACATCGTCGGCTTCGTGCTGGCCGCGACCGTCGTGGGCGCCCTGGCCGGGCGCGGCGGCGACCGTACGCCGCTGCGCACGCTGGCCACGATCGCGGGCGGCACCGTGCTCATCTACGCCGTGGGCGTGCCGTGGCTGATGGTGGCCACCGGCGCGGACCTCGGGACGGCCTTCCAGCAGGGCGTGGTGCCCTTCCTGATCGGCGACGGGCTCAAGGTGCTGATCGCGGCCGGGCTGCTGCCCGCCGCGTGGAAGCTGGTGCGCAGGGGCGCGCCGGACGCCTGACCTCCCTGGCACCGTGGCCGCGGCCGGCGCCCCCCGCATTGGCCGGGGGCGCCGGCCGCGGCTACGCTGCGAGAGATACGGCCAAGTATGTCAGGACATCTTCTAACGGGGGTTTGACGAAGAGTCCGGCATTGTGGGGGGAGCGGGCGTTTCGCCTGCTTCAGACGGGTGTCATGCTCGTCGCACGGAATGGGGGGAGCCACGTCCATGCGCGTCCTCATCGTCGAAGACCAAGCCTCGCCCGCCGGCATCGTGGCGGAGGGCCTGCGCGACGAGGGCATCAGCGCCGATGTCGCCTGTGACCGCGACAAGGGCGCACTGCTCGCCTCGGCCTACGCCTACGACGTGATCGTGGTCGACCGGGACGCTCCGGCGCTCGGCGACGAGCAGGTACGCCGCGAGCTGGCCAGGGGCAGTGCGCGGATCCTCCTGGTCGCCGCCGCGGGCAGCGTCCCCGGCCCGACCGGGGCCGACGCGTACCTGTCCAAGCCCTTCACCTACCCGGAACTGATCGCCCAGGTGCGCGCCCTCGGGCCGGGCGGCGGACGTAGAGTCGTCTGGTGAGCCTGCCGCTGATCGAAGAGGGCGCCAAGAAGTCGAGCGTCCTGTGGGTCTGGCTGGACCGGCCGAGGCTGGCCTGGCACGCGTGGCACGACGGGTCGATCTACCTGGTCACCGGGGGCGGTGAGCAGCGGCTGCCCGGCCTGGCGGAGGCCGGCCGGGTGCGGGTGACGCTGCGCAGCAAGGACAACGGCGCCGAGCTGGTCGCGTTCGAGGCGGCTGTCGAGGTGGTCGATCAGGAGGCCGCCGCGGACGCGGTGGCCGCGCTCGCCAAGGAGCGTCTCAACGCCGTGGACGGCGCCGGCCTCACCGGCCGCTGGGCCGCCGCCTCCCAGGTCGTACGGCTCACGCCTCTGCCTTGAGCATCGCGGGCTGTGCCTCCGGCGCGACCACCGGCCCGTCGGCGTGCGGGAGCCTCGCGGTGGCCGTCTGGGCCAGCAGGGCGCCGCCGATCACGATGAGCCCGCCGACGATCTGGAAGCCGCCGAGCGCCTCGCCCACCAGCACCCAGGCGACGATCGCCCCGGCGATGACCTCCAGCGTGGCCACCGTGGAGCCCACGGCGGCCGACAGCCGGCGGACCGCGGTGACGCCGGTGATGTAGCCGAGCACGGTGGCCACCAGGATGAGCCACAGCGCGGCGCCCGCCACCGGCAGCGTGGTCCCGTCGAGGGTCGCGGTACGGCTGAGCACCGCCCAGTCGATGTTCCACGGCCGGGACAGCGGGACGAGCACCACCGCGGAGCCGACGAGACCCCAGGCGATCAGCCCGAGCGGGTCGACGTCGTCCCCGAAGGCGTCGCTGAGCAGGAAGTACCCGGCGCAGCAGCCCGCCGCGGCGAAGGCGAGCAGCAGCCCGACGCCGTCCAGCCGCAGCCCCTGCCACACCTCCACGACGATGCCGAGCCCGACGACGGCGACCACGGCTCCGAGGTAGGCGGAGCGCGGCACCCTGATCCGGCGGACGAACCGCACCCAGAGCACCACCATGACCGGCGCGGTGTACTCGATCAGCAGCGTCACGCCGACCGGCAGCCGCGTGATCGCCTGGAAGAACAGCGCCTGCACCGCCGCGATGGCGATCAGCCCGTAGGCGGCGGTGAACAGCAGGCGGTCCTTGGGGATGCGCAGCGCGCGGGGCCGGAAGACCGCGAGCACGGCGACGAGCAGCAGGCCCGCCCCGGTCATCCTGATCCAGACGGCTTCGATGGGCGCCAGCCCCGCCGCGCCGAGGAACTTGGCCATAGGCCCGGAGAACGCGAAGCACCAGGCCGACGTGACCGCGATGGCCAGCCCCGTTTTTCTCATGACAGATCCGCCCGTGTAATGACCGTATGACGAGTTGGATGCTGTCATACCGGATCAGACGTGGGCAACACCTTTGAACTTGTCGGGATTCCGCACCAGCCAGATGGTGCTGATCTTGCCATCGGTGACGTCGATGGCGCTCACCGAGTCCACGCCGCCGACGGTGGTGATCAGCAGGCCGGGCATGCCGTTGATCTCGGCGGGCCGGAAACCCCACGCGGCCCGCCCCTGGTCGATCATCGCGACGAGCCAGCGGGCCACGACCTCCGCGCCGCGCATCGGGCGCAGCGCCGCCCGCACCTTGCCGCCGCCGTCCGTCCAGGCGGTCACGTCCGGCGCGAGCATCTCCATCACCCGGTTGATGTCGCCGCCCAGGCAGGCGTTCAGGAACTCCTCGGTGACCCGCCGCCTGACCTCCGGGGAGGACTCGAAGCGCGGCCTCCTGGCCTCCACGTGCGACCGCGCCCGGCGGCCGACCTGCCGCACCGCCGTCTCGGCACGGCCCAGCGCCTGACCGATCTCGACATAGGAGAACCCGAACACCTCCTTGAGCACGAACACCGCCCGCTCCAGCGGCGACAGGCTCTCCAGCACGACCAGCAACGCCATGGAGATCGACTCGGCCAGCTCCACCTCGTCCGCCGCGTCGTGCGTGGTGACCAGCGGCTCGGGCAGCCACGGCCCCACGTAGGACTCCCGCTGGACGGCCACCGAACGCAGCCGGTTGATCGACAGGTTGGTCACGGTCCTGGCGAGGTAGGCCCGCGGCTCGCGCACCGGCGTGGTCGTGTCGTTCCAGCGCAGCCAGGCGTCCTGCACGATGTCCTCGGCATCGGTGACGGAGCCCAGCATCCGGTAGGCGATGCCGAACAGCATCGGCCGGTGCTCCTCGAAGACCCGCGTCCGCTCACCCGGCTTCATCGTCCGCCCCCCGCCGCTCCCGCCCGGCCAACGGTACGGCACAGCGGTCCGAGAAGCCCTGGGACGTGAGGCCGAACGCGCTGTTCACCCGGGACCGCAGATTCTCCACCGCGACCAGCGCGGTGATCTCCACCACGGCCGCCTCCCCCAGCCGGTCCAGGAGCCGGGTCACCATGTCGTCGGTGACGGCGGGCGGGGTCTCGGTCATGGCCTCGGCGTACTCCATGACCAGCCGCTCCAGTTCGGTGAACGACTCGGGGGACTCCCGCCAGTCGAGCGCCAGCCGTACCTTGTCCGCGGGCAGGCCCAGCTCGTTCGCCTCCCAGTGGCCGAAGTCCACGCACCACGAGCAGCCGATCCGCACCGCGGAGACCATCACGGCGAGGTGTTTGAGCAGCGGGTCGGCGGCACGCCACTTCGCGACGCGCTGCTCCAGCCGGACGTAGGTCACGGCCACCCTGGTGTTGTGCCCGTAGGCGCGGCCGGGATCGAGCACCGCGCCGTACCTGTGCCGGGAGTACCACTCGGCGAGCCGCCACAACGGGCCGCGGGGGACGTCCAGCGAGATGCGAGCCATGTTCTCCTCCTCTTTCTCACCAGGGGGGACAAGCCGCCGCCAGAAAACGTGACACGCCGGGCGGCCGGAGGGGGCCCCGGCCGCCCGCGTTCTACGCTTGCGAGGTGAGGGTCTTCATCGCGCGGCTGGCCGGCACGCCGGTCTTCGATCCCGCCGGGGACCAGATCGGGCGGGTGCGCGACATCGTGGCCGGGCTGCGCGGCACCGCGCCGCCCGCCGTACACGGCATGGTGATCGAGATGCAGCCGCGCCGCCGGGTGTTCCTGCCCATCACCCGGGTGCGCGGCATCGAGGCCGGCGCGGTGATCTTCACTGGCAAGATCAACACCCGCCGGTTCGAGCAGCGCGCGGCAGAGACGCTGGTCATCGGCGAGTTGCTCGACCTCACGGTCGAGGTGGCGGACACCCGGATGACCGTGTTCGACCTGGGGATGGAGGAGGTGCGGCCGTCCCAGTGGCTGATCACGAAGGTGGCCGTGCTCAAGGGCGCGATCGGGCTGGGGCTGCGGCGGCGTGGTGAGACGCGCATCGTCGACTGGGGCGAGGTGAAGGGGTTCGGCGTGGTGCAGGGGGATCAGGGCGCGGCCAGCCTGCTGGCCGCCTTCGAGTCGCTGCGCGCCGCCGACCTGGCCACCGCGCTGCACTCGCTGCCCGGCAAGCGGCGCGGCGAGGTCGCCGCCGCGCTGAACGACGACCGGCTCGCCGACGTGCTGGAGGAACTGCCGGAGAGCGACCAGATCGACATCCTCGGCGTGCTGGAGGCCGAGCGGGCGGCCGACGTGCTGGAGGCGATGAACCCCGACGACGCCGCCGACCTGTTGCAGGACCTCCCGGCCGAGCAGGCCGAGGCCCTGCTGACGCTGATGGAGCCGCGGGAGGCCGCGCCGGTGCGCCGGCTGCTCACCTACGAGGAGGACACCGCGGGCGGCATGATGACCAGCGAGCCGGTGATCCTGCCGCCCACCGCCACGGTCGCCGAGGCGCTGGCGCACATCCGCCAGCAGGAGGTGCCGCCGCCGATGGCCGCGCAGGTCTACGTCACCCGCGCGCCGACCGAGACGCCCACCGGCAGCTATCTCGGCATGGCGCACTTCCAGCGGCTGCTCCGGGACCCGCCGTCCACGCTGCTCGGCGCCGTGCTCGACGACTCGATCGACCCGATCAAACCCGAGCTGCGGCTGCCCGAGGTGACCTCCTACCTCGCCACCTACAACCTGGTCGCGGCGCCGGTGGTGGACGAGCTGGGCCGGCTGGTGGGCGCGGTCACGGTGGACGACGTGCTGGACCACCTGCTGCCCGACGACTGGCGCGAACCGGACGAGGCCGGCCATGGCGACTGAACGGCTGGACCAGCCGCGTGACCTGCGCCGCACGCTCCGGCCGCACTACGACCCCGAGGCGTTCGGCCGGTTGTCCGAGCAGATCGCCCGGTTCCTGGGCACCGCGCGCTTCCTGGTCTACATGACGGGATTCATCGTGGTCTGGGTGGTGTGGAACGCCCTGGTGCCCGAGTCCCTGCACTTCGACCCCTACCCGTTCATCTTCCTGACGCTGATCCTCTCGCTCCAGGCGTCGTACGCGGCGCCGCTGATCCTGCTCGCGCAGAACCGGCAGGACGACCGGGACCGGGTGCAGTACGAGCAGGACCGGCTGATCACCGACCGGAACCAGGCCGAGACGGAGTACCTCACCAGGGAGATCGCCGAGTTGCGGATCGCGCTCAGCGAGGTGGTGACCCGCGACTACCTGCGCGCGGAGCTCCAGCGGCTGCTCGACGACATGGAGGAACGCTCCCCCGGGCGGCGGGGACGCTGACTGTTCCCCCGGTCACCGGGGCGAAAACGGCACTGCAGGTTCGGCATACCGGCCCAGGGTTCATACCATGGACTCATGGCACCTACCCCGGAGCAGGTGACGGCGGCGCTGGCGACGGTCAACGACCCCGAGATCCGCAGGCCGATCACAGAGCTCGACATGGTCAAGAGCATCGACATCTCCCCAGAAGGGGTAGTGCGCGTAGGCATCTTCCTGACCGTGGCGGGCTGTCCCATGCGCGACACCATCACCCGTGACGTCACCAACGCCGTCGGCAAGGTCGCCGGCGTGCAGAGCGTCAAGGTGGACATGGATGTCATGAGCGCCGAGCAGCGCAAGACGTTGCAGACCAAGCTGCGCGGCGACCGCGGTCCGGAGAAGGAGATCCCCTTCGCCAAGGCCGGTTCGCTGACCCGCGTCTTCGCGGTCGCCAGCGGCAAGGGCGGCGTCGGCAAGTCCTCCGTCACGGTCAACCTCGCGGCGGCGATGACGGCGAGCGGGCTCAAGGTGGGCGTCGTGGACGCCGACATCTACGGCCACTCGGTGCCCCGGATGCTCGGGGTCAGCGACCGGCCGACCAAGGTCGAAGACATGATCATGCCGCCGGTGGCGCATGACATCAAGGTCATCTCGGTCGGCATGTTCAAGCCGCCGGGCAACTCGCCGGTCGTGTGGCGTGGCCCGATGCTCGACCGCGCGCTGCACCAGTTCCTCGCCGACGTCTACTGGGGCGACCTCGACGTCCTGCTCATGGACCTGCCTCCGGGCACCGGCGACATCGCGATCTCGGTGGCCCAGAAGCTGCCGGGCGCCGAGATCCTGGTGGTGACCACGCCGCAGCAGGCCGCGGCCGAGGTCGCCGAGCGGGCCGGTTCCATCGCCGCGCAGACCCACCAGCAGATCGCCGGTGTGATCGAGAACATGGCGTGGCTGCCCTGCCCGCACTGCGACGAGCGCATCTCCGTCTTCGGCGAGGGCGGCGGGCAGACCGTCGCCGACGCGCTGACCCGCACCCTGGGCGCCCGCGTCCCGCTGCTCGGCCAGGTGCCGATCGACATGCGGCTGCGCGAGGGCGGCGACGAGGGCAAGCCGCTCGTCCTCACCGACCCCGACGCACCGGCCTCCGTCGAGCTGCGCCGGATCGCCGACTCGCTGAGCAAGAAGTCGGGCAGCCTCAAGGGCCGCCACCTCAACCTCTCCCCCGCGGGCCGCTGACCCGCCCGTCTCACCGACCGCCCGTCTTACAGGCCGGCCGGCCCCCGTCCTCAGGCGGCGGGGCCGGCGGCCCGGGTGGTCAGCCAGTGCTGGTGTGCCGCGACCAGCCGCCGCCACAGGTCGCCCCGCTCATCGTGGCCGACGTCTGAGAGGGTCAGCCCGAAGACGTCGGCCAGCGCCGTGAAGTAGTCCTCGGGCTCCTCCAGGGTGCGGGTGCCGGCCAGCTCGCCGACCCTGGTGAGCACCAGCCCGCGCAGCATGTCGGCCCCGGTGGCGTCTCGCCGGGCCACCGTGGCGACCCGGACGAACCCGGAGTCGGGCGACGTCGTCAACCGGGCGTGCTGCCCGGCGAAGGCCGACATCCCGGTGGGCTCGGAGCGGAAGTCCATGCCGAGGAAGCTGCCGCGCCCGTCGTGGTCGAACCGCCACCCGCCCGGCACCGCCTCCGAAGGGCGCAGGCCGAACGTGAACGGCCCCTGCTCATAAACGCCCGCCACGAGCGGCAGCGGGTCGTGCAGGCCGTCCCCCATGCCGAGGTCGACCAGCCAGCGGCCCTCCGGCGACTGCGGCGCGGGCAGCCCGGAAACGGTGATCACGAGGTGGTCGGCGTTGGCCCCGGCCGCCGCCGCGGCGCTGCCCTGCACCCCGCCGACGTGCCGCGTCACCTCGTAGCCGAGGGCGCTCAGCAGCAGCGAGAACGCCCCGTTGAGATGGAAGCAGTAACCGCCCCCGCCGAGCACGATCCGCCGCGCCGACTCCGTGGGATCCACGGTCGTCGGCCGGCCCAGCCAGATCTCCAGGCACTCGTAGGGCACCCGCTCGGCGTGGGCCCGGTGCAACGCGTGCAGCCCCTCGACGCTCGCCTCCTGACCGGCGAGCCTGCCGAGCCCGAGCCGGCGCAGATAACCGGCGACATCCACCTGTTCCCTCACAGCCGGAGACTCTACGCGGCACGGGTGACAATCCCTCGGTCAGGAGGCCGGACGGGTGGCGGTCACGGCTTGCGCTGCTGACGGAGCGGGACCCGGTTGCCGTCCGGGTCCACCGCCTCGATGCGAACCCCGAACGGATAGTCCTCGGGTTCGGACTGCTTGAAGGTGACGCCACGCCGGCGCAGGATCTCGAAATCCTTTCGCAGATCCTCGGATTCGAGGATCAGCGGACCGGGCGTGGCCTGCCCGCCCACCTCGCCCGGCTGTCCCGCGGCCGCCGCATGCGACCACAGGAGGATCTGCACCGGGCTGTTGGGAACGCCGACGGTGAGGAACCACCCGTCGGGCCCCGAGAAGTCGACCCGCTCTCCAGGCCGAGTCCCTCGGTGTAGAACTTCAGCGCGCGGTCCTGGTCGGTGACGTAGATCGTCACGTACATGATGTCGGTCAGCAAGGTGTTCTCGATTCACTCGTTGATGCGACGACCGTTCGTATTCGGTCGTCGCACCTATGACGAGTGCCGACGGGAGAAGGTAACAGGACCTGGGCGAGCTGAAGATCGAAGAGTCGGCCGGGGCACTACAAGGGAGTTCCAGGTGAGCCGCCCTGCTTGAAAGGTGCCTTTGGCCCGCCACGTCGTTGCATCTAAGGCGGTCAGGACACGGACTCGATGTCCAGGACCGCCTTGCCGTGCAGGCGGCGGCCGAGCAGGGCCTCGGTCGCCTTGGCGGCCTCGTGCCAGGAGCCCCGCCAGGAGATCTGCGGGTCCAGCTGTCCGGCGGCGATGCGGCCCGCCAGCCAGCTCAGGTCGGGCGCCAGGTCCTGGCAGCCGAGCAGGAAGAACGTCACGATCGAGCGATCGTGCCGGCCCTGGTCGCCGAAGAAGGCCCCGAAGGGGAAGTTCTCCCCCTTGTCCGCCGAGTGCCCGACGGCGACCAGGGTGCCGCCCTCGGCCAGCCGGTCGTACGCGGCCACCAGTTGGTCGCCGCCCACCAGGTCCACGACGCCGTGCACCGGCTCGGTGACCTCGTGCGGCCCGGACACCACCTCATCCGCGCCAAGTGCGCGCAGGCTGTCGCCGTGCGCGGCCGGGTCGCCGGTGGAGGCCACCACCTGGGCGCCGCCGAGGTGGGCCAGTTGCACGGCGTACCGCCCGACTCCGCCGGTCGCGCCCGTGACCAGCACGCGCCTGCCGAGGATCGGGCCGATCCGGTGGAGCGCGCGTAGCGCGCTGGCGCCCGCCACCGGGACGGTGCTGATCGCGCCGAGGTCGCCGTCTCGTGGCACAGCGCCGACGAGATGGGTGTCGACGGCGCGGAGTTCGGCCCAGGCTCCGGCGCCGGCGAGCGTGACCACTCGCGTGCCGGCGGCCGGGCCGGTTCCGTCGGCGGCGGCACGTTCGACGATCCCCGCGGCGTCCCAGCCGAGGACGGTTCCCTCGGGGGCGTGCTGGAGGCCGAATGCGACCTCGCCGTGGTTGAGCGAGGTCGCCGTCACCCGGACCAGCGCCTGGTTCGGGGCGGGTACGGGATCGGGGGCCTCACCAAGTCGCAGGCCGCCGGGCGCGGAACGGTCGACGAGCAGAGCACGCATGGGTTTCTCACCTTCACCGAGAGGTATATGCCACTGAGTGGCGTAAGACTACAGGAGGCGTTCGCGCACGAGATACACTCAGGCCGGTGAACACCGAGATCCCCAGTGGACTGCCGCTGCGCGAGCGCAAGAAGCTCCGCACCCGCCAGGCGCTGATCGACACCGCGCTGGAGCGGTTCACCGAAAGCGGTTTCGACGGCACGACGCTCGACGAGCTCTGCGCCGCCGTCGAGGTTTCCAAGCGCACCTTCTTCCGCTACTTCGACAGCAAGGAAGACGTCGCGATGGCGCCCACGCAGGATCTGTGGACCGCCTTTCTGGAAGACCTCCGGACCTGGCGACCGGACGGCCGCACGCTTCTGGCGCAGCTTCAGGAAACGCTGTTCACCGCGCTCGGCAGGATGCCCGACGAGGGCTGGGTGGACCGCGTCCTGCTCACCCGCCGGCTGGCCGCCCGGACGCCGTCGATGAACGCGCACGGACTGCAGTTCTGCGACCGCACCACCCGCGCCGCGATCACGATCCTCAAGGAGCGCTTCGGCCTGGCCGACCCTCACGACCTGCGGCCCCGGCTGGCCCTCGACATGTTGATCGCGGCCTTCCACTGCGCGCTGGAGGAGCTGACGTTCCAACCCGGCCCCGCGAACCGCGACGACCTCACCGCCCGCCTCCGCGATGCGTTCGCCGCGATCCCGGGCAGCGTCACGATGACGCTGTGAGATGCGGGCACGCCGGGGATGTCGTCGTCATCTGCCCCGTCTGGTCCCCCCGTCTCTGATCACTGTCGCAGGGGGACCTTCTTCTCCCCGGCGGACCGCGGGCTTCTGCCGTACCGCGCCACGAGGTGACGGGTCAGGGCGAGCCCGGCCAGCACGGCCACGAGGACGCACACGCCCCACCATCCGACCTGGGCATAGGTGCGCACACCGAGCCAGGAGCCCGCGCTGCCGCCCAGGAAGGCGCAGGTCATGTAGGCGGTGTTGAGCCTGCTGCGGGCGTCGGGACGCAGGGCGAGGACCCGCGCCTGGTTGGCGACCATGCCCGACTGCATGGCGACGTCGAGCAGCAGCGTGCCAAGGACGAGGGCGGCCAGGCCCGGCGCGCCGCCCAGCGCGCCCACCGCGAGGATCGCGGCCGAGGCGAGCGCTCCGAGCATGCACACGAGGTTGACCGGATCGGGCCCCCGGCGGTCCACCAGACGCCCGGCGAACGGGGTGCAGAACATGGTCGCCCCGCCCACCAGGGCGAGCATCCCGACCGCCTGGACGCCCAGGCCGTACACCGGACCGTTGAGCAGGAGTGCGAGGCACGTCCAGACGGCCGAGAACCCGGCGAAGACCGTCGCCTGGTAGAAACACGAGCGGCGCAGCTCCGGCTCCGTGCGCAGCAGACGCACCGACTCGGCCAGGAGCGCGGGGTACGGCTGCCGCGAGGGCGGGGTCGTGACCGGCACCGCGAAGGCCAGGGCCGTCGCGATGAGCAGGACCAGGACCGCCGCCACCAGATAGGGCGCCCGCCACCCCAGCCATTCGCCGAGGGCGCCGCCGAAGGTGCGGGCCAGCAGCATGCCGCCGATCGACCCGCTCAGCAAGGTGCCCATCACCGCTCCGCGGCGGTCGTCGGCCACCAGTCCGGCCGCCAGCGGGACGACGATCTGCGCGGCCACGGTCGTGACGCCGACGAGGGCACTGGCGCCGACGAGAAGCGGCAGGGCCGGCGCGCTGCCCGCGGCGAGCAGGCCCAGGCCGGTGAGGGCGAGCAGGGTGACCATGAACGGGCGGTGCGGGAGCCGGTCGCCGAGCGGCACCAGCAGGAAGATCCCGGCCGCGTAGCCGAGTTGGGTCGCGGTCACCACCAGGGCGGCCGAATCGGGTGACACGTTCAGCCCGGCGGCGACCAGCGGGCTGATCGCCTGCGGGAAGTAGATGTTGCCCACGGCCACGGCGCAGGTCATGGCCAGGAGCAGGACCATCCGGCGGCTCACCCCGGTCCCCCGGCCGGATGACCCGGCCGGAGACGAACCCCGCCGCGGTGCAGGCGCTGTCCTCCGGCCGTGCGCGCCCCGAAGTCGCGGCCGGGCCTGCGGCCGGTGGCGAAGGGCATGTCGCTCACCACGGAGCCACCCTCGTCACGGTCGCTGTGCGCCTGATCTCTGTCATGGGCCGAAGCTCACACCGGAGGCGTTCGTCCGGTCAAAGAATGTAGCCTGCAGCTTAATGATGAGCTTCGAACTCGGCGTCGAAGACCTCGCGGACACCCGGTTCGCCATCTCGCCGGTGCAGGAGACGCTGTTCAGCCTGTGGGCGCTGCGCGACCCCGGCCGGCACGCCGTACACCTCCCGTGGCGCAGATCCGTGCTGGGCGAGCTCGCCGCGGTCGACACCCGCCTCCTGCTGTCCCTCGTCGGCGGCAGCCTCGCCCTTCCCGACTTCCTGACCCCGCGCCCGGAGACCTTCGCACCCGTCTTCGAAGACCAGCTGGCCACCGTGCGCGGCACCTCACCCGGCCTTGTCCGCCGCGACATTCTGGCGACGCACGCGGGCGGCGAACTCCCCGGCGCACTCCGCCAGGTGACCGCGCCCGGTGACGAACCCGTCCGCGAGCTCCTGGACGCCGTCTGCGAGGCTCTCCAGCACTACTGGGACGTCGCCCTCAAGCCTGCCTGGTCCCGGATGCGGCTCGTCCTGGAGACCGACATGACCTATCGGGCGCGGCGACTCGCCACCGGAGGCGCGCGCCTGCTCTTCGCCGACATGCATCCGAACCTGCGCTGGCGGGACGGGGTGCTGCGCATCGACAAGATGATCGGCGGGCACCATGTCGCGGTGTCCGGCCGGGGGCTGCTGCTGATCCCGTCGCTGTTCGCCTACAAGCCCGTCCCGCCGCTCGACCCGGCGGAACCCCCGTTGCTGGCCTACCCCTGCCGTGGCGCGGCGACCCTGTGGGCCGAGGCGCCGAAGGCCGACCCCGGCGCCCTCGCGTCCCTACTCGGCCCGCCCAAGGCGCGGCTGCTCGGCCTGCTGGAGGAGCCGCTGCCCACGATCGAGATCGCCCGCCGCCTCAAGGTGACCCCGAGCGCCGTGTCCCAGCACCTGCGCGTGCTGCACGCCACGGGACTGGTCAGCCGGGCCCGCGACGGACGGCAGATGCTGTACCGCCGCAGCCCCCTCGGCGACCGACTGGCCGGCCCGCATCACAGCCGGGCGATGTGAGCCCCCGGGCCCGTGCCGATGAGGCTCCGTGCCTGTGTTCGGGCCGGTCCGGCCTGGTTCTCGTGAGCCATGACTACGCGGCGATGTGTTCCGGGCGGGCGCCCATGCCGATGCACCTCCACGCGGCCGTCGGCGGTGTCGGCCAGGACACCGGTCACCCGTCCTCGCTCGGTGACCAGCTCCGTCGCCTCGGCGCGACGCAGGAGGCGGAAGGAAGGGTAAGCCGCGGCCTTGCCGGCCAGGAAGTCCAGCACGTCCCACTGCGGCATGAACGCGATGTAGGGGCAGCGCACCTTCAGGCGGCTGAAGTCGGCGAAGGTGACGTCCTTGCCGCCCAGGTTGACCGTGACATAGGGCATTTTGGTGTGCGGAAGGCGGAGGAACTCATCGATCCATCCCAGCTCGGCGATCAGCTCCAGCGTGGAGGGGTGGACGGTGTCACCTCGGAAGTCCCTGAGAAAGTCGTGGATCGTGCACGACGGCTCAGCCGGCAGACCGGCCTGGGGCGACCCCCCATGGCGATGCCGGCGTGGACAGGGGCGGCCCGCATTCGGCGGGTGCGCAGCCCCACAACAGCGGTCCGGCTGGCGGGCACCCTCGACATTGAGTCTCTTATATGCGATATAAGCACACCTCGCCAGCTCGTTCTTGCGAAGGCATACCGGTCTTTGATTCAGCAAGTGCGAGATGTAGGGTTTCGCTCGTGACGGCGTTTCGGATCAGGGACGGTCGCTGCGCCATTCGGGGCGGGCGCGAATTCCGGTGGGCTCCGAGCCACCGGCCGTCCCCCTTTCCGCACCGGCGAGGTCACCGGAAGACGGCCGCGCCGACCCGGCCGTCTTCCACCAGCTCTTTCGTGGAAATCCCCGATCGCACTCGCATCGCGAGTCAGTAAGGAGTTTCAGTGCGCAGCCGTCTTCACCGGTGGGCCCTCGCGGCGCCCGCCCTCGCGCTGGTGCTGGGCCTGGCCGGCTGTGGTACCGGTTCCGGCGACACCGCCGCTCCGGCCGCCTCCGGCTCGGCCGCCTCCACTGCCCCCGCCGCCACCTCGCTGACGGTCTTCGCGGCGGCTTCGCTCACCGAGACCTTCACCGAGCTAGGCAAGACCTTCGAGTCGGAGAACCCCGGCACGAAGGTGACCTTCAACTTCGGCTCCAGTGCCACCCTCGCCCAGCAGATCGTGCAGGGCGCCCCCGCCGACGTGTTCGCCGCGGCCAGCCCGGCCACGATGAAGACCGTCAGTGACGCCTCGCTGGCCGGCACTCCGACGACGTTCGTCCGGAACAAGCTGGAGATCGCCGTCCCGGCCGACAACCCGGCCAAGGTGGACGACCTGCAGGACCTCGCCGACTCGAAGGTGAAGGTCGCGCTGTGCGCGGAGCAGGTGCCGTGCGGCGCCGCGGCGGTCAAGGCGCTGGACGCGGCCGGGCTCAAGGTCACCCCGGTCACCCTGGAGCAGGACGTCAAGGCCACCCTCACCAAGGTGGAGCTCGGCGAGGTGGACGCCGCCCTGGTCTACAGGACCGACGTGATCGCCTCCGCGGGCAAGGTGCGGGGCATCACCTTCCCCGAGGCCGACAAGGCGATCAACGACTATCCGATCGCCACCCTGACCGGCGCCCCGGCTCCGGACCTCGCCAGGCGCTTCGTCGATCTGGTGCTGTCGCAGCCGGGTGAGACTGTGCTGACCAAGGCCGGTTTCGAGGCTCCGTGACCGGAACGACGCTCACCCGGGCATGAGCTCGCCGGTCACCAACGCGATCTGCCTGGGCGGCCCCTGCCACGGCGTGCTCACCCAGATCCGGCGGGACATCGGCACGGTCACCGTGCCGATGCCCCGCCGCCGAGGTCAGGTGGCCTCGTTGTCGTACGGCGGGATCTCGCCGTACTTGAGCTCCGACGTCGGCTCCAGGTCGTTGATCGGATCGGCGGCCGGGCGGTTCCAGTCGTCTTCCAGGTCGTCGATCAGGTGCTTCCTGACGAAGGTACGCGGGTTGAGATCTGCGGGGTCGAAGTCGCGGAACTCCGGGCCGAGCCCGGACCGCAGGTCGTCCTTCGCGTTGTTGGCCATGCGGCGCAGGTTGCGGAGCGTACGCCCCGCCTGCGAGGCGGCCTGTGGCAGCTTGTCCGGCCCGAACACCAGCAGCGCGATCACCACCAGCGCCACGATCTCAAAGCCGCCGAGTCCGAACACGTGATCTCCTACCACGAACCATCGGGCCGCCCACCTGAAACGGCCCGGACGGATCCCAGACTAATAGCCTGTTCCGGCGCCCGGGCCGCCGGTGCGCCACCTGTCCCTACTGTTCAGGAGGGCGAGGGGCTCGGCAGGGCGCTGGCCTGCACCGTGACCTCGGCCGTCTTCTCCTGGCCACCGCGCTGATACTTGATGGACAGCCTGTCACCGGGCGCCTTGCTCCTGATCAGCACGATCAGCTCCTGGTCGGTCGTCACCGGCGTGCCGTTCACCTCCAGGATCACGTCGCCGGGCTTGAGGCCCGCCTTGTCCGCGGGGCCGCCGGCCTCGACCGGGGCCTGGCCGTTCTCCACCTGGGAGGCGATGCGCACGCCCTGGCCCTGGTAGAAGGGGTCGATGCTGACGCCGATCCGCGAGGTCTTGGCGCTGCCGGTGCTGATGAGGTCTTCGGCGACCCGGCGGGCGTGGTTGACCGGGATGGCGAAGCCGAGGCCGATGCTGCCGCCCTGGCTCTCCGCCGAGCGGCTGCCGGTGAGCGTGGCGATCGCCGAGTTGACCGCGATGACCTGGCCCGCGCTGTTGACCAGGGGACCGCCGGAGTTGCCCGGGTTGATCGCGGCGTCGGTCTGGATGGCGTTGATGTAGCTCTGGTCCGTCGGGCCGGTCTCGCCGCCGGCGACGACCGGCCGGTTGAGCGAGCTGACGATGCCGGTGGTCACCGTGCCGGACAGGCCGAGGGGGGAACCGATGGCGATCACCGGGTCGCCGACGACGACGCTGTCGGAGTTGCCCAGGGCGATCTGCGGCATCCCGAAGTCGTCGTCCGGCTTCACCACGGCGAGGTCGGAGGCCGGGTCGCGGCCGACGATGCGGCCCGCGGTGACCTTCCGGTTGTTGAACTGGATCTTGATGTCCCCGCCCTGACCGGCGACGGCCACCACATGGTTGTTGGTGAGCACGTATCCGCCCTTGATCAGGAACCCGGACCCGGTGCCCGCCTCGCCGTTGCCCTCCACCTCAAGGGAGACCACGCTGGGCAGCACCCGGGAGGCGACCCCCGCGACGGAGTCGGGCGCGCGGTCCACGGTGCCGGTCGGCGCCGAGCCCAGGTTGTACGACGGGTCGGGGCCGCCGTCCTCGCTGGTGAGCACGTAGGTGCCGATGCTGCCGAGGGCCGAGGCGATGATCGCGATGACGATCGCGAGCACGATGAGGAATCCGGTGCGCGGCCCGCGCCTGATGACGGCCACGCCGGGGGCGGCGCCGAACGCGCCGGGGCCTCCCGGACCGCCGGGACCGCCCGGCGGGGGCGGCGCCCAGCCCGGCCCCATGCCGAAGGCCCTGGCGGGCGGCGGGGGCGGGGTCGGCCCGTGCATCGGATTGATGTCGGCGGGGTAGGCGGCGGTGTCCGTGGATCCGGCGTCCGCCTGGTGGGCGTAGGCGCCGGTGTCGCCGGCCTGCCAGCCGGAGTCGCGCTGGGCTCCGGACGGGTCGCCCCAGCCGGAGTCACGGCCGCCTGAGAGGTCCCCCGACGGGTCGCCCCAGCCGGACGACCCGCCGGACTGCTCCGGCCCGGACGCGGACCAGCGGTCGTCCGCCCGGTCGCGGTCACCGGCGAAGCGGTCACCGGCGACCTGGTCGGCGGAAACGTGGTCGGCGGGCAGGAAGTCGGGCTTGGCGGGGCCGCCCAGGCCGGGGGCCGCGGCCCGGTCGCCGGACGCCGTGTCCTGCGCGAGCGCCTGATCGCGCCCGCCCAGGGGCTCCTGGAGCTCCGACGGCCGGCGATCCCCGCCTCCGGCGGAGCCGACCCAGGCATCCTCCTGGGGGGCTTGAGCCCGCTGCTCGTCGGTCATCGCTGCCTCACCACTCCTTGGCTCGTATGTGACACGATGATTCTCTTCTCGTGGACATACGAGAGATGTAAAAGGGGTCTTTACTCGAAGGGGTTGATCCAGGACAGAAGCCGCGCGGCACCCTTGCCCATGCGCAGCCACAGGCCGGGTTCGCCCTCGTGGGGCAGCGCCGCGATGGCGGCGTCGACCATGTCCGCCGGAGCGTCGGCCAGGACGGTGTAGACATGCCCCCCACTGGCCCAGATCGCCTCCCGCTCGACGGAGTCCCGAATCCAGATCGTATGCCCGTCAAGCGACTGCGCATGCCACCCCCTCAACCGGGTCTCGTCGAGGTCGCCGGGCTGGATGAAGACCGACACGACCGACAGACCATCTGAGTACCCCAAATAGAGGTAATCTCTCGCCGCATCGCTGGCGCTGAAGAGTCTCAGCCGGCCGGGAAGCGACCCGCTGAACTCCCATCCCCTGGCACGCAGCCGGTCGAGCTCCTCCGGGCCGGGCGGGGACTGCGGCAAGGACTGCGGCGGGGATGGCGACGGGGATGGCGACGGGACCCGCGGCGGCTCGGCCGGGGCCGAGCCGGTCGCCGGTGGCACCGGGCGCGGGTCCGGCAGGGTGAGGTCGAGGAACGTGTCGGCGTAGGCGACCCGCCCGGCGCCGTCCAGGATCTCCCTGCGCAGCAGCAGCCTGCTCAGCTCGTCGATCCAGAACCGGGCCGCCCTGGTGCCGTCGGGGCGCAGCGCCTCCACGATCAGGCTGTCCCGGCCGCACACGACGCCGCCGCCCGCGGGCACCACCCGGTAGTTGCCGGCCAGCGTCCGCAGCATCCCCTCGGGCGGGGAGGCCATCCCGCCGGCGAGCGAGCCGGGGTCCACCCACCGGCCCGGCTCCCGAGGTGAGACGTCGTCCACGAAGAGGCCGCCGGCCGCCGTGTGACGCACGTCAAACAGCGTGGAGGAAGCCCCTGAAATCCCCCAGGACGTGACGAAACGCGTGCCGGTGTAATCCTGCAGGCGGGCCGCCGCCGCGGCCTCACGCAGCAGATGGAGGCCCGTGTCGTCGCCCTCCTGGTCCGGTGGCGGTACCGTGCCGGCCCTGGCGCTCACCGCCAGGCTCAGCAGCACCACGGCCGCCACCAGCACGCCGAGCGACGACCGGCTCACCTCAGGGGCGGCGTCGACGGCGTCCCGGGTGCCGGAGTGGCCGGCCGCGGAGTGGGCGTGGGCGTGTCGTGCGCGGACCGGGCGTACGGCGCGCCGTCCCCGCGAGCCGGCTCGTACGGCACGGCGGGCGGCGTGGAGGCCGACCCGAAGACGTTGAGCTGGCCGTAGGGCGCGGTGGTCTTGTGCTGGTTGGCGAACTTCTCCATCTGCGGCACCACCGCCGGAGTGGCGCCGAGCCCGCCGACCACGAACATCGTGCCGAACGCCACCGCCGCGGACGTCAGGCCGACCGCGACGTAACCGGCCCGCCTGGCCCGCCCGCCACGGCTCTGCGCCCTGCCGCGCGGCCGGTTGTCCGGCGGGCCGCCGCTGTGCATGCCCGGCAGCGGAACGCCGCCGAAGGACCGCGACGCGTCCGGGAACGGCCGCACCCTGGGCGGCAGCGGGCCTCCCGGCTCCGACATCCGCAGCAGGGACATGGTCAGGTCGGCCGGCATCGCGGGCCCGTCGAGCGCCCGCAGCCGGTTCTTCAGCGCCCGCTCGGCCTCGACCTCTGACCGGCAGTCGGCGCAGAAGGTCAGATGTGCCAGCGCGCGCTCCCGCTCGACGTGGCCGAGTTCACCGTCCACCAGCGCCGATACGCGCTCTCCCAGATGGCTCATGCCCGCTCCCCGCCCAGCGGCTCGCCGTGGCCCTCGCCAGGGTTGTTGACGTGGTTGTCGCCGCGCTCGTTCACGAAGTCCTCCCCTTGGATCGTCGTCGGGGGGAGATGTCCGCCGCGGGGCGCGCGGTGCTCCAGCGCCTCCCGCAGCTGTGAGCGGCCTCGGTGGATACGGCTGCGGACCGTGCCCAGCTTCACGCCGAGCGTCGCCGCGATCTCCTCGTAGGACAGGCCCTCGATGTCGCACAGCACGACGGCCGCGCGGAACTCCGGGGCGAGCGCGTCGAGCGCCGCCTGGATGTCGGGCTCCAGATGAGTGTCGTCGTAGACCTGCGCCGGAGAAGGCTCACGCCCGCGCAGCCGCTCGGCCGCGTCGTCACCCAGCCCCTCGAACCTGATCCGCTGCTTGCGCCGCGCCATGTCGAGGAAAAGGTTGGTCGTGATCCGGTGCAGCCAGCCCTCGAACGTGCCGGGCGTATAGCTCGACAGCGAACGGAAGACCCTGACGAAGACCTCCTGTGTGAGATCCTCCGCATCGTGCACGTTGCCGGTCAGCCTGTAGGCGAGTCGATACACCCGCGCCGAGTGTGTCCGGACGACCTCCTCCCACGTGGGAGGAGTCCATTCGGACACTGGAGTTTCCGACTGGTGGTCGTCCACCAGCGCTCCTCTCTCCGGGACCACCGCTATCGCCATAGTGCCTGGTTTCGTCCCTTCATGCGTACGGACTGCCCTGCGATCCGGCAAAGGCCGCTTAAACCGTGCAACGCACCGGGGGGCACATGAGTTCCCGTTCGGGCTTCCCTCCCCTAGGCTGCGACCAGCGAGCAAAGAGTGCGTACGGCGAAAGCAGGGAGGAGAGGCCAATGGACCCGATGCCGAACAGTCCGGTGGAGGCCACTCTGGCCTATGCCGAGGAGTTCCACGTCGAGGACGAGATCCTGCGGGCCGCGCGGCAGCGCGCCGCGGAGGTCGGAGCTCCCCCGATCCTCCCGGGCGGAGGTGCCGCGCTCTGTTTCCTCGCGACGGCCATCAACGCCAAGGCGGTCGTTGAGATCGGCACCGGATGCGGCGTATCGGGGCTGTGGCTGCTCCGGGGCATGCGCCCGGACGGGACGCTGACCAGCGTCGACGTCGAGCCCGAGCATCAGAGGCTGGCCCGGATCGCGTTCTCCCAGGCCGGGTTCGCCGGCGGGCGCACCCGGCTCATCACCGGGCGTGCCCTCGACGTGCTGCCCCGCCTGTCCGACGGCGGCTACGACCTGGTCTTCGCCGACGCGGTCACCCACGAGTACGCGGACTACCTGGCCGAGTCGGTGCGGTTGCTGCGCGTGGGCGGCATCGTGGCCTTCGACAACGCCCTCCTGGAGCACCGCGTGGCCGACCCTGCCCAGCGGGACCCGGACACGGTGGCGATCCGCGAGCTGACGAAGCTGGTCCGCTCCGACGACCGGCTGCGCCCGGTGCTGATCCCGCTGGGTGACGGGCTGCTGGCCGCGCTCAAGATCTCCGAGTGAGCCACTCCAGCAGCAGCCGGACCCCGAACCCGGTGGCCCCCTTGCTCAGGACGCCCTCGTCCGCCATGCTGCGGCCGACTCCGGCGATGTCCAGGTGCGCCCAGGCCCGCTTGCCGGCGAACTCGCGCAGGAAGAGCGCGGCCGTGATGGAACCGGCGCCGTAGGTGCCGCCGGACTCCACGTTGGCCAGGTCGGCCACCGCCGACTCCAGCGCCGGCGCGTAGTCGTCGATCAGCGGCATCCGCCACAGCGGGTCGCCGCTCGCGCCGCCCGCGTCCACCAGGGCCGCCGCGAGGTCGTCGTCGTTGGCGTAGATCGCGCCGACGCTGCGGCCGAGCGCGACGGTGATGGCCCCGGTGAGGGTGGCGATGTCCACCACCAGGTCGGGGTCGAGCTCGGCGTCGGCGTAGGCCAGCGCGTCGGCGAGCACCAGCCGCCCCTCGGCGTCGGTGTTGAGGACCTCGACCGTGCGCCCGCCGTAGTGGGTGATGACGTCGCTGGGCCGCTGGGCGGTGCCCGACGGCATGTTCTCGGCGGCGGCGACCAGCCCGGTCACCCTGGCCCGCACGCCGAGCTCGCGCAGCGCGCCGAGAACGGCGATGACGACCGCGCCGCCCGCCATGTCGGTCTTCTGCAGCTTCATGTTGTCGGTGGGCTTCAGCGACAGGCCGCCGCTGTCGAAGGTGATGCCCTTGCCGACCAGCACCACGTGCCGCCCGTCGTGGTCCTCGGGCTCGTAGGAGAGCTGGATGAGCCTGGACTCCTGCGTCGAGCCCTGGCCGACCGCGAGGATGCCGCCGAAGCCGTCCGCCTTCAGCGCGTCCTCGTCCCACACCCGGACGGCCACGCCCCGCTCGCCCGCCCGCTCGGCCAGCCAGGCGGGATTCTTCGTCGAGGAGGGGGTGTTGGCGAGGTCGCGGGCGACCGCCACGGCCCGCGCGATCGTCTCGCCCCGCCGTACCCCCTCGGCCGCGCCCTCGGCCGCCGTGACGAACTCGACCGCGGCCACCGGCTTCGTACGGCTCTCGCCGATCCGGAACGCGTAGGTGGCCAGCAGTGCGCCCTCGACCAGCGCGGACACCTGCCCCGCCCCCTGGGGGAGCACGACGCTCAACGCGGGGCGGCCCTTCGCCCTGCGGGCCACCGCGGCGCCCGCCTTGCGCAACGCCGCGGCCCCACCGTCGCCGATGCCGTAGAACAACACCCGGCCGACCGTCTCACCGCGGGCGAACGGAGCCTCCACGATCTCCCCGGCCTCACCCTTGGCTTCGTGGTGGGCGAGCAGGCCGGCCACCGGGACCGGCAGGTCGGGGGCGTCGGGCGCCAGGTCGGCGTCGAAGGGGAAGGCCAGCAGAAGCGCGTCCGGGGCAGGCTGGGCGGTAAGGGTGACCGAGGTGTCGATGGGCAAGGGGGCTCCTTCTTACTGTCCGCCCGGGTGGCGGATCGAAAGGTGACGACCCCGGTCTCTCCCCCCGCCAGACATGGAGAACCCGCTGGCCAGGGCCGTCACTGGATGACGAAACGTGCGTCCGTCAGCCTACGACCTGCTTGAGCGCATCGCCGAGGGCACCGGCCTCGTCGGCCGAGAGCTCCACGACCAGCCGGCCGCCACCCTCCAGGGGGACCCGCATGACGATGCCCCGTCCTTCCTTGGTGACCTCCAGCGGACCATCGCCGGTCCGCGGCTTCATCGCCGCCATGCGTGCATCCCTTCCTGCCTCGGGCTCCGCGGTTGCGATCTTCGGCCGACGCCTGGATGGGCGGCCGACGCATTCACGTCTTCTGTGATGTCCTATTATCCCGCCTCCCGGTGGCTGCCGGGTAACGATCTCCTCCCAGAATGCGTTGTCGGGCCCCCTGCAGACGGCCAAACTGGTGCTCGTGAACGCCCGCGCCGCGCTCTTCGACCTGTACGGCGACCACCTGCGCGCCCGCGGCGGACGGGCCTCCGTGGCCGCGCTCGTGCGCCTCATGGCGCCCTTGGGAGTGGCCGCCCCGGCCGTGCGGACGGCGATCTCGCGCATGGTCCGGCAGGGCTGGCTCGCCCCCGTACGGCTGCCGCCGGGGCCGGGTTACGCGGTGACGCCCAAGTGCGTGCGGAGGCTGGACGAGACGGCTCTGAGAATTTACCGGGCGGGGACGATCACATGGTCCGGGCAGTGGCACCTCGTGGTGGTCGAGCCGGTGCGGGACCGGCCCAGGCGCGCGCGGCTCCGGGCCGACCTGGCCTTCTTCGGCTACGCCCCGCTCTCCGAGACCACCTGGATCGGTCCGCGGCCCTCGGCGGAGCTGGCGACGCTCTTCGCCGCCGAGCGGGTGCGCGCCGACCTGTTCCTGGCCGCGCTCGACGGCGACCCGCGGGAGCTGGTCGCCCGCGCGTGGGATTTGGCGGGCATGGCGAGGGCATACGAGGATTGGCTGGCCCAGGCCGTGGAACTCGTGGGCGGGCTGTCCGACGACGCCCCCGCCGATCAGGTGTTCGCGACCAGGAGCAGACTGGTGCACGGGTGGCGCAACTTCCTCTTCCGGGATCCGGGGCTTCCCGCCGAGCTACTGCCGTCCGAGTGGCCCGGTGAGAAGGCGCGGGCCTACTTCGAGCGGGAAGCCGCCCGCCTGCTGCCCCCCGCGGCCGCGTTCGTCGACCGCAACCTCGCCGAGATGTAGGAGAGCCACCGTGAGTGACCGTTACGTGCGGCACGAAGTCTCAGACCACGTCGCCACCATCACACTCGACCGGCCGGACGCGATGAACGCGCTCGTGGCCGCGATGAAGGTCGAGCTGCGTGACGCCCTGGAGCGGGCGGCGGGCGACGACGACGTGCGGGCGGTGCTGATCACCGGGTCGGGCCGGGCCTTCTGCGTGGGCCAGGACCTGCGCGAGCACGCCGACAATCTGGAGGCCGGCCGGGGCCTGGCGAACACCGTGCGCGAGCACTACAACCCGATCGTGTCCGCGATCGTGGAGATGGACAAGCCGGTGGTGGCCGCGGTCAACGGGGTCGCGGCGGGCGCGGGCGCGGCCCTGGCCTTCGCCTGCGACCTGCGCGTGGCCGCGGACAACGCGAAGTTCGCGATGGCGTTCTCCGGCATCGGCCTGGCCCCCGACTCCGGCTCCTCCTGGACGCTCCAGCGGCTCGCCGGCCCCGCGGTCGCCGCCGAGATGCTCCTGCTCGGCGAGCCGGTCCCGGCGACCCGCGCGCTCGAACTCGGCCTGGTCACCCGTGTCGTCCCCGCCGCCGACCTGCCCAAGACCGCCCGCGAGCTCGCCGTACGGCTGGCGCAGGGCCCCACCCGCGCCTACGCGGCCACCAAGCGCGCCCTCGCCTTCGCCGCCTCCCACCCGCTGAACCAGTCCCTGGACCTCGAAGCCGACCTCCAGGAAGCCTCCGCGGCCACCCAGGACCACCTGAACGCCACCCGCGCCTTCCTCGACAAGCGGCAGCCCGCCTTCGAAGGCCACTGACATAGGCCACTGACATAGGCCACTGACATAGGCCACTGACGAGGGGGTCGTGGCCCCTCGCCGCGCCGGCGGGCCGCTCGCGGACCGTCGGCGCCGGGGTCACGGGCGGGCGGTGCGCACCCAGCAGTCGGCCAGATGGTCGTTGACGAGGCCGATGGCCTGCATGAGGGCGTAGGCGGTGGTGGGGCCGACGAAGCGGAAGCCGCGTGACTTCAGGTCCTTGGCGAGGGCCTTGGAGCCGGGGGTCTGCGCGGGCACGTCGCCGATCGCCTTGGGCACCGGGGCGCCGGCGTCGGCATAACGCCAGACCAGCTCGGACAGGCCCTCCGGCACCTCCAGCGCCACCCTGGCGTTGGAGATCGCCGTCTCGATCTTCGCGCGGTTGCGGACGATGCCCGCGTCGCCCAGCAGGCGCTCGACGTCGGCGTCGGTGAAGGCGGCGACCTCGGTCAGCGAGAACCCGGCGAAGGCCCTGCGGAAGTTCTCCCGCTTGCGCAGGATCACCAGCCACGACAGGCCGGACTGGAACGCCTCCAGCGTCATCCGCTCGAAGACCCGGTCGTCGCCGCGGACCTCGCGCCCCCACTCGTCGTCGTGGTAGGCGATGTAGTCAGGCGCGGAGGTGGCCCACGGGCAGCGGATCAGGTCGGCGGCGGGCGTCCGGATATCCGGTCCGGTCATGTGCGGTACTCCAAAGGCGTCGGGAACGGGTCACCGAGCTTCTTCAACGTCGGACCGGTCCCCCGCCCATCCCCCATAGGACTCGGGGGACTCCCTCAACTCGAACTTTTTGCCGTCGCTCTTCGCCGGGACCTCGTCCTCCGGCTCCCCGTCCTCGCGGGACTCGCCCTTCTCAGCGTCACCCGTCCCGGCGTCCGCCGCCTCCACGACGGCCCCGGGCGCCTCGCGACGGCGGGCGTCCTCGGTCGCGCGACGGCGGGCGTCCTCGGCGTCCGCCCCGGCGGCGTCGGCGGGAGCGGGGTCGGCGGCGGGAGCGGGAGCGGAGGGGGCGTCCCGGGGTTCCGGCGCGGGCTCCGTCCAGGGGGCGGGCGGGCGCGGGGTCTCGGGGGCGCCGGGCTCGTGGGCCAGCCGGGGCGGCACGGCCTGCGCCTCCTGGCGGGCCTGGAGGCGGCCGGCGAGCAGCTCGGTGACCCGCTGCTCCAGCACGGCGATCCTGGTGTCCCGGGCGCTGATCGCCACGGCGGCCCGCTGGAGGGTCTCGTCGACGCTCTGCGTGTGGTACCCCACCAGGCTGACCGGCAGTTGCAGCGCGGCGAAGTCGACGGCGGAGAGCTGCCCGGCCTCGGGAAGGTCGAGCGGCGGCACGTCCGGCGGGAACTCCTTCAGCTCACCACCGCGTCCCATGGCGACCGCGACCACACCGGCGAGGATGGCCAGCGCGGCCAGGGCGAGTACGACGAGCACATACGCATGGTGCCACAAACTCACCGGACCGGAGGGGCCCACCGATCTACGCGGGCGCTCCGCTGCCCTACGATCGGACGCATGGAACCCCTGGTCATCGGCCTTGCCGACCCCGCAGGTCCCGGCTGGGCCGAGGCCCGCAGCATCGCGGAGCTGGAGACCCTGGTCCGGGAGGGCCGCACCGTCGCCGTCACCCCCGCCGCTCTGGCGACCGCCGCCCTGGCGACCGCCGCCGGTCGCGCCGCCCGGGACGCCGAGGAAGCCGGGGCCGGGAACGCCGAGGGCGCCGGGGAGGCCGGGGGCGCGGATGACGCCGAGGCCGCCGAGATCGCGGTGGCCTGCGTGTGCGCCTGGCTGGGCGCCCGGGTCTTCCGTACGGCGCGGCCCGAGCAGGTGCGGATGGCCCTGCGGATGACGGAGAGCCTCGCCGGCCGCAGACCCCCGGCCCTCACCCGCCGCGGCCTGGCCTGACCGCCTTCCCGGCCACCGCCTTCCCGGCCTGACCGCCTCCGGGAGGGCTACTCGGCCTCGGCCAGCTCCTCGGCGCTGGGGGTGAGACGGGCGGTGACGGCCTCGATCCGGTCGAGGGCCTCGTCCGTGGTCGTCGTCCAGGAGACCGCGTCGAAGACGTGCGGCCGGGTGAAGCCCTGGTCGTACATGCCGGAGACGAGCTCGCGGAGCGGGTCGTAGAGGCCCCACGGGTCCAGGACCACCAGCGGGCGCTCGTGCAGGCCGAGCATGCGGGTGGTCCAGATCTCGAACAGCTCCTCCATGGTGCCGATGCCGCCGGGCAGCACGAGGAACGCGTCGGCGCGCGCGTCCATGACGCCCTTGCGCTCCCGCATGTCACCGGTGACGATCAGCTCGTCGGAGTCCTCGTCGGCGACCTCGATGTCCACCAGCGCCTGCGGGATCACCCCGACGGTGTGCCCGCCGGCGGCCCGGCAGGCGCGGGCGACCGCGCCCATGCAGGAGACCCTGGCCCCGCCGCTGACCAGCGAATGCCCGCGCTTCGCGAGCCGGTCGCCGACCTCCGCCGCCAGATCCACATACTTCTGATCGATCTTCTGACTCGATGCGCAGAACACACAGACGAACACGCCGACAGCCTAACGGCCGGACGGCGGGCCGCTCACTGCGCGTCCGCCACGGTCCGCGCGACCGACTCGGCCTCCTCGGCCACCCGGCCGTTGCGCTCCTCGTCGGACTTGACGATCGCGCTCACCGCCTCGTCCACGTCGTCGCACACCTGGAGGAGGTCGAGGTCCTGGGGGGAGATCTTGCCGGTGTCCACGAGGGGGCCGCGGATCCAGTCGAGGAGGCCGCCCCAGAAGGAGGAGCCGAGCAGGACCACCGGGAAGGAGGTCACCTTGTGCGTCTGGACCAGGGTCAGCGCCTCGAACAGCTCGTCCATGGTGCCGAAGCCGCCGGGCAGGGCGATGAAGCCGCTGGCGTACTTCACGAACATCGTCTTGCGCACGAAGAAGTAGCGGAACTCGATGCCGAGGTCCACGTAGTCGTTCATCCGCTGCTCGAAGGGGAGCTCGATGCCGAGTCCCACGGAGACGCCGCCCGCCTCCACCGCCCCCTTGTTGGCCGCCTCCATGCATCCCGGCCCGCCGCCGGTGATGACCGCGTAACCCGCCTCGGCGAGCGCCTTCCCGACCTGGACGCCCATCCGGTACTCGGCCGAGTCGGCGGGGGTGCGCGCGGAGCCGAAGACGGTGACGGCGGGGGGCAGCTCGGCGAGCTGGCCGAAGCCCTCGACGAACTCCGCCTGGATGCGCATCACCCGCCACGGGTCCATGTGCAGCCACTCGGCCGGCCCCTGCCGGTCGAGAAGGCGCTGGTCGTGGGTGGAATCGGGGACGAGGCTGCCACGGACCACGGAGGCTCCCTGACGGCGCTCGGGACGGATCTGTTTCATGCGGTCACGCTAACCGGCGCGGGGCCCAAAGTGTGCCCGGATCCCCATCATCGTCCGGTCCGGACTCCCGCCGGAAGAATCTTGAAAAACTCCCGGAACCCGCGGAACCGGTAATCGCGGAGGCTGCGTCTAAGTGACGAGGGTGCTGCTCGGGACTGAAAGTGGCTTTCCCCGCCAAATGGCCGGCGAGGAAAGCCACTTTCATATTGTGCGGGTTTCCCGGGCAGGTCAGCCGAGCCAGGCGAGCATCGCCCGCTCGCAGGCCGCGACCTTCTCCAGCGAGACGAACTCCGCGCGCTGATGAGCCAGATTGGGATCTCCCGGGCCATAGTTCACCGCCGGGATACCCAGTGATGAGAACAACGCCACATCGGTCCAGCCGAGTTTCGCCCGCGGCTGCCCGCCCACCGCTCCGGCGAACGCCGCCGCCGCGGGGTGGGTGAGACCGGGCCGGGCGCCGGGGGCGCCGTCGGTGACCCGCACCTCGTGTCCTGCGAAGACCTCGCGCACGTGCTCCTCGGCCCGGGCGAGGTCGAGGTCGGGGGCGAAACGGTAGTTGACGGTCACCACGCACTCGTCGGGGATGACGTTCCCCGCCACGCCGCCGCGCACCCACACGGCGTTGAGCCCCTCGTGGTACTCCAGCCCGTCCACCACCGGCCGGCGCGGCTCGTAGGCGGTGAGCGCGGCGAGGATCGGCTGGATGCCGTGGATGGCGTTGACCCCGAGCCAGGACCTGGCGCTGTGCGAACGGGTCCCGCGGGAGACGATCTCCGCGCGCAGCGTGCCCTGGCAGCCGCCCTCGATGAGGCCGTCGGTGGGCTCCATGAGCACCGCGAAGTCGCCGCGCAGCCAGTCGGGGTGGGTACGGCTGAGCCTGCGCAGCCCGTTGCGCTCGGCCTCGATCTCCTCGCAGTCGTAGAAGATGTAGGTGATGTCCCTGCTCGGCTCGGTGAGGGCGGCGGCGAGCCGCAGGGCCACCGCGACGGAGCTCTTCATGTCCGAGGTGCCGCAGCCGTAGAGCCGGTCGCCTTCGACCCGGCTGGGCAGGTTGTCCGCCACCGGGACGGTGTCGATGTGCCCGGCGATCACGACGCGCTCGGCGCGGCCCAGCTCGGTGCGGGCGACGACGGCGTCGCCGTCGCGTGTCACCTTGAGATGCCCGAGCCGGAGCAGCGCCTTCTCCACGGCGTCGGCGAGCTCCCGCTCGTTTCCGCTCACCGACTCGATGTCCACGATCCGCGCCGCCAGGGTGCCGGCGTCGCGCGTCAGATCCAGCTCCATGTCCGCCGAGCCTATCGGCAGCCGGCGCCCCGCTCCGCGACCGGCGAGGCCACGGAGCGGTGCGGGAGGTCACGGAGCGGGGCGGCGGTGCGGCTCAGGCGTTGACGCCGTGCTGGCGCAGCACGTCGTTGATCGTCGCCTTGTCGTGCCGCTGGCCCTCCTCCAGACGCTTGAGCACGAGCACGCAGGGCAGGCCGAAGGTGCCGCCGGGGAACTCCTTCTGCCGGGTGCCGCCGACCGCCACGCACCAGTCGGGGATCCTGCCCCTGCTGATCTCCTCGCCCGTCTCGACGTCGATGACCGGCATCGACGCGGACAGGATCGTCCCGGCGCCGACGACGGCCCCCTTGCCCACCCTCGCCCCTTCGACGATCATCGAGCGGCTGCCGATCAGGGCCTCGTCCTCGATGACGACGGGCACGGCGTTCGGCGGTTCGAGCACGCCTCCGATGCCCACGCCGCCGGACAGGTGCACGTTCCTACCGATCTGGGCGCACGATCCGACCGTGGCCCAGGTGTCCACCATCGTGCCGGAGTCCACGTAGGCGCCGATGTTGGTGTAGGAGGGCATCAGCACCACGCCGGGGGCGAGGTGGGCGCCCCACCGGGCGATCGCGCCGGGCACGACGCGCACACCGTCCAGCGTGGTCTTCAGCGGGATGCGGTCGTGGTGCTGGAAGTCGCCCACCTGGGACCGCGCCATGCCGAGGACCCGGAAGCTGAGCAGGATCGCCCGCTTGGCCCGCTCGTCCACGACGACCTCGCCGGCCTCGTCGACGAAGGCCACCCGGGCCTTGCCGGTGTCGAGCAGGTCGACGGCGCCGACGACGACTCCGCGCGCCTCCGTGTCGTCGGGACTCAGGTCGGCGCGGCGCTCCCACAGCTCGTCGATGGCTGCCGGCAGCGGGCTGGAAAAGCTCTGGCTCATGAAACGGGAGCTTAGTGGTGTCCGGACCGCCCGCTTTCACAGTGTCCCGGCGTGGTCCCGGCGTGGCCCGGCCGCCGACCGTACTCGCGGCACTCCGCCGGGCAGGTAGGTTTTCAGCGTGCGGCGACGATATTCCCGAGCGGTCATCACCATCGCGATCGTGGTCGTCGTGCTGGCGGTGTCCATCTACGCCGGGGTTTACCTGCTGCTCAGGCAGACCGAGCCGTTCGCGCTCGGCGAGCACTGCGAGGTGGTCACCCCGCAGGGCACGCTGAGCCTGGAGCTCGAACAGGCCCAGATCGCCTCGACGATCGCCGCCGTGGCCGAGCGGCGCAGGCTGCCCGAGCGGGCCGTGGTGATCGCCTACGCGACGGGGCTGCAGGAGTCGAAGCTGCTCAACCTGCCGTTCGGCGACCGCGACTCGGTCGGCATCTTCCAGCAGCGGCCCTCCCAGGGCTGGGGCAGCGCCGAGCAGCTGCTCGACCCGGTCTACGCGACCAACCGGTTCTTCGCCGCGCTGGTCAAGGTCAAGGGCTACCGCAAGCTCGCGTTGCACGACGCCGCGCAGGCGGTGCAGCGGTCGGCCGACGGCAGCGCGTACGCCCCGCACGAGGTGAGCGCGCGCATCCTGGCCGACGCGTTCACCGGCCGGGTCCCGAAGGCCGTGCGCTGCTGGTTCCCGCCGCCCACCGAGGAGTCGCCCGCGCCGCCGCGCCCGGAGCAGGCCCAGGCGGAGCTGGTGCGGGCGCTCGGCGAGACGGCCACGTCCGGCGACCGGATCAGCGCGCCGACGTCGCGGCGCGGCTGGCTGATCGCCTCGTGGTCGGTCGCGCACGCCCAGCCGTACGGCCTGCGCAAGGTCCGCTTCGCGGGGCTCGCCTGGTCGGCGGACGGCGGCGAGGACGGCTGGCTGGACGACGCGGAGGCGACCTCTCGGCACGTTCAGATCATCTGAGGGTGCCGGGCGCGGGGCAGCTCGACGGTGAGCGTGAGGCCGCCCTCCTCGCGCGCGGTGGCGGTCACCGTCCCGCCGTGCGCCTCGGCGACGACCCGGACGATCGACAGCCCGAGCCCGCTGCCCCGGTCCGAGCGCAGCCGGTCCCCGTGCAGCCTACGGAACGGCTCGAAGATCGTCTCGATCTCGTACGCCGGGACCGGCAGCCCGGTGTTGGCCACCACCAGCTCGACGCGTTCGGCGCGGTGCCGGGTGGTCACCCACACCTGGCCGCCCGCGTTGTTGTGCCGGATCGCGTTCTCCACGAGGTTCTGCACGAGGCGTTCGACCAGCACCGGCTCGCCGGAGGTCGGCGCCGGGTCCAGCAGCCGGTGGAAGACCACCTCGTGCTCGGCCGCCTCCTCGGCGGCGAGGTCGAGCACGTGCTCGGTGACGTCGGCCAGGTCGAAGGGGCGCCGGTCCACGATCGCCTGCTCGCCCTCGGCCAGGGCGAGCAGGCTGTCGATCAGCCGTTCGTGCCGGGTGTTGACCAGCAGCAGCGACTCGCCGAGCCGTTTGACGTCGTCGGTCGCGTCCGGCCGGCGGACCGCCACGTCCACCAGGGTGCGGTTGATGGTGAGCGGGGTGCGCAGCTCGTGCGAGGCGTTGGCGATGAACCGCCGCTGCCCGTCGAAGGATCGGGCGAGCCGGCCGAAGATGACGTTGACGACGTCCACGAGTTCCCTGATCTCGTCGTCCTGCCCCTGGTACGGGATGCGGCCCGCCAGGTCGTGGCTCTGGGCGACGCGGCGCGCGTCGCCGATGATCGGTCCGATGGGCCGCATCGCCCAGCGGGCGACCCGCCAGCCGCCCAGCATCGCGAGCCCGCCGCCCGCGACGAGCACGAGGGAGCCGGTGACGAGCACGTTGCGCACCGTGTCGGCCTGGTAGATCCGCCGGACCTGGGCCACCCGCTGCTGGGCGATGTAGTACTGGTCGGTGTAGGTCGGAACGACCCGCCCGGCGACCTTGATCCATGACGGCGCCCTGAGCCCGTCCCTGGGCTCCAGGCTCTGCCGGACGATCACGGCGACGCCGCCGAGCACCGCCAGCCCGGCGACCAGGAACACGCCGCCGCAGGCCAGGGCGAACCTCAGCCGGATGCTGGACTTCACGGAATCCGGTACCCCACTCCGGGGACGGTCTCGATGACCGGCGGGTCGCCGAGTTTGCGGCGCAGCTTCATCATCGTGGTGCGGACCGTGTTGGTGAACGGGTCGATGTGCTCGTCCCACACCTTCTCCAGCAGCGCCTCACTGGACACCACCGCCCCGCCGGCCCGCAGCAGCTCCGCCAGCAGGCCGAACTCCTTCCTGGCCAGCGGCACGTAACGACCGTCCCGGAACACCTGCCGGTGCGCCCGGTCCAGCCGGACGCCCGCCCGTTCCAGCATCGGCGGGTCGGCCGGCCGAACCCTGCGGCCGAGCGCCTGGATCCTGGCCACGAGTTCCTCGAAGGCGAACGGCTTGGGCAGGTAGTCGTCGGCGCCCAGGGACAGGCCGGCCACCCGGGCGCGGACGTCCCCGGCGGCGGTGAGCATGAGGACGCGGACCAGGAGCCCGTCCGCGACCACGGTCCGGCACACGTCGTCCCCGTGCACGCCCGGCAGGTCGCGGTCCAGGACGAGGACGTCGTAGTCGTGGACGCCGAGCCGTTCCAGGGCGGCGTGCCCGTCGTAGGCGACGTCCACGGCGAGCGCCTCCGCGCGCAGCCCCTCCACGATCGAGTCGGCGAGCATCCGCTCGTCCTCGGCCACCAAGACCCGCAAAGCGCCTCCATCCCCCTCTGATCGCGTCAGCCTTCCAGGAAGGCCATAACGCACGCGTAACCGGATCAGGTGACGCCAAGGTTATCGATAGATCGCTGGAATCCCTCTCATCGTCGCCGGGGCCGTCCCGGCGCCCGGCCGGGGGATCTTCCATGCTCGTCACACCCACCCAGGTCAGGACGGGGGCCGAACCTCGGGGGCGGCGCTCCTTCCTCGCAGAAGGCCACGGCCTCTTCGCGGTCGTGCTGGCGCTCGCCGCCGCCCTGCGCGGCCTGGTCATGCTCGGCTACGACACCGCCCAGGTCTACTGGTACGACTCCTTCACCTACATGGACCGCGCCGTCCACTTCCGCCCGGCCGACGGCTTCCACCCGGCCGGCTACTCCGCCTTCCTGCGGCTGCTGCTGCCCTTCCACAGCGTCGAACTGGTCGCCGCCATACAGCACGTGATGGGGCTCGGCATCGCGGTGATGATCTACCTGGTGCTCCGCCGGCACGCGCTGCCCGCGTGGGGGGCGGCCCTGGTCACGCTGCCGGTGCTGTTCAACCCGGCGTTCGTCCGGCTGGAGCACGCCGTACTGGCGGACACCCAGGTGATCTTCTTCGCGGTGGCGGCGATGACGGTCATGATGTGGCGGCCGGTGCCGTCCGCGCGGGCGGGCGCCCTCGCGGGCACGCTGCTGGCGCTGGCCACGCTCACCCGTACGGCTGCCGCGCCGCTGCTCGTGCTCTTCCTGGCGCACCTGCTGCTGCGCCGGGCCGGGTGGCGGCGGGTGGTCGCGACGGCCGCCGCCGGGCTGCTGCCCCTCGCCGGATACGCGGCCTGGTACCAGCAGCACCACGGGCGGTTCGCGATCAGCGGCTCGGACGGGGTGGCGCTGTGGGCCCGCACGATGACCTTCGCCGACTGCTCCGTGATCAGACCGCCGGCCCCGGAGGCGAAGCTGTGCCCGAACGGCACCGTCGTGGACGCCTCCTCCGAGTACGTGTGGGCCGCCGGCGCCTCGCTCAACCTCCTGCCGGGCAGCCGCTTCTCGCACAACGACCTGGCCCGCTCCTTCGCCCTGCGCGCGATCGCCGCCCAGCCGCTCGACTATCTCGCCGACGTCGTCAAGGAGACCACGCTCGCGTTCAGATGGACACCGGTACGCCATCCGGATCGGGTCGCACCCGCCCTGTCGTTCCCCTCCGGCTCCTGGCCGCTGCCCGGCTTCCCGCTGATCGACCAGGTGCGCCGGACGTACGACCCGGACATCCGCGGCCTGTCCTCCGTCGAACCGTACGCCACGGTCATGTCCGCCTACCGGTATCCGAACGTGCTGTACGGGCCGCTGTTCGCCGTGCTGCTCGTCGTGGGCGGGATCGGCTCCGTCGGACGGCGGCGGGCCGCCCTGTTGCCCTGGGCGGCCGCGATGACGCTGCTCGTCGGGCCGGTCGCCGCGCTGAGCTTCGACCACCGCTACATCCTGCCGGCGATCCCGATGGCCTGCCTCGCCGCGGGGCTGGGCGCGGCGGCCCTGCGACGGTCCCTCCCTAGGCGGGGGCGCGCTCGATCTTGATGGAGCCGGGGGGCAGCGGGCTGGCGTAGGACGCGCCCCACGCGTCGCCCTGCACCCGGTCGAAGGACAGCAGCCGCCCGTCCTGCGCGCGGTACTCGGCGAAGTCGAGCAACCCGCGCTCAGGATGGCCGGTGTCCCCCTCGGAGCGGAAGGCGGCCGTGCCCCGCTGCTCGGGGGCGAACTCCACGCCCTCCATGATCAGTGTGCTCTTGGCCGGGACCATGCCCATCGTGGGCACCGAGGTCCACAGCAGCACCTCCAGATGGGAGGGGACGTCGCCGAACTCGTGCTGGACCTCTTCGACGGACAGCCACTGGTACTGCCGCGCCTTGTCGTCCAGCCGGTACTCGGTCCACTGCTTGCCACGCCAGGACACGTGCAACGCCCCGCGGACCCGGGCGCGCACGCCGGGGCAGTCGACCGTGTCCCCCACCTTGATGGTGCGCGGATCCGGATAGTCGGTGCCCACCCGGCCCGTACCGGGCTGCGCCGGATCGTCGACTGGCCCCGGCAGGGGCTGGGGGACGGGAGCGGTGGACCGCTTCCTGTCCTGTCGCATGGTGACGACCAAGGCGCCGAGCAGAAGAGCGAGCAGGGCGGCGCTCAGTCCGAGAACGACCGCAGAGGTCATGCAGCCGGATCTTACTGGAGTCGCTCCACGGCCGCACCGATCCGCTCGTCAGTCGCCGTGACGGCGATGCGGACATGGCGCTCACCTGCGGTTCCGTAGAACTCACCGGGGGCGACCAGAATCCCCTTTCCGGAAAGCTCCCTGACCTGATCCCAGCAGCTCTCGCCGTTGGACGCCCACAGGTACAGGCCGGCCACCGAGTGCTCGATCCGCCAGCCGGCGGCCTCCAGGGCGGGCCGCAGCACCGCCCGCCGCGCCGCGTAACGCCCGCGCTGCTCCTCGGCGTGCGCGTCGTCGTCCAGCGCCGCGGCCATCGCCGCCTGCACCGGCTCCGGCATGATCATGCCCGCGTGCTTGCGCACCTCGAGCAGCCGCGAGACCAGCGCGGGATCGCCCGCCACGAACGCGGCCCGGTAACCGGCCAGGTTGGAACGCTTCGACAGCGAGTGCACCGCGAGCAGCCCCTCGTGGCTGCCTTCGCAGACATCGGGATGCAGGATGGAGACGGGTCGCTCCTCCCAGCCCAGCTCGATGTAGCACTCGTCGGAGGCGACCACGCAGCCGCGCTCCCGCGCCCAGGCGACGACCTTGCGCAGGTGCTCGGCGGGCAGCACCTTTCCGGTGGGGTTGGACGGCGAGTTGACCCAGACCAGCGGCACCGTCTCCGGCCCGAGCGACAGCAGCCCGTCGGCCGCGAACGGCTCCGCCCCCGCCAGCCGCGCCCCCACGTCGTAGGTGGGATAGGCCAGCTCGGGGAAGACCACCCGCTCGCCCGGCCGCACGCCCAGCAGGGTCGGCAGCCACGCGACCAGCTCCTTGGAGCCGATCACCGGGAGCACGGCCGCCGGATCGACACTCACGCCGTGCCGGCGGCGCAGCCAACCGGCGGCCGCCTCACGCAGCCTGGCCGTGCCGTACGTCTGGGGGTAGCCGGGACTGTCGGCCGCGGCTGTGAGGGCCTGTCGCACGAGCTCGGGCACCGGATCGACCGGGGTGCCGACCGACAGGTCGACGATGCCGTCGGGATGTGCCAGTGCCCGCTCCTTGTACGGCGCGAGCCTGTCCCATGGAAAATCCGGCAGCCCGTTCAACGACTCTCCCCCAGGGGTAGGTGGCGACGCCCCCTGCCGCGGCGGGCAGGGGGACGGCGATCAGCTAGTGGTCCTCGCCCTGTGGCGGCAGCGCGGCGACGGTCGGGTGGTCCTTGTCGATCTTCCCCACCTTGGACGCGCCACCGGGCGAGCCGAGGTCCTCGAAGAAGTCGACGTTGGCCTTGTAGAAGTCCTTCCACTGCTCGGGAAGGTCGTCCTCATAGAAGATCGCCTCTACGGGGCAGACAGGCTCGCACGCGCCGCAGTCCACGCATTCGTCGGGGTGGATGTAAAGCATGCGCTCGCCCTCGTAGATGCAATCGACAGGGCACTCCTCGATGCACGCCTTGTCCAAGACGTCCACGCAAGGCTGCGCGATGACGTAGGTCACCTCGGGCTCCTTACTTCTCCGCACCTAGGCGCGACTCCGACCGCGGGTTTATACGCCCTAGTATTGCCGTGTCCGGGGAATGTCTGAAACGGAGGGGGGCAAACTCGATGCCACCGCGTTTCGGCGCCCGCCTCGTCGTCGCGATAGCGCCCGCCGACGTGGGCAAACGCGTGACCGTGCGGCGCAGCACCGCCGAGGGCTTCCGGGACACCGTGGGCGAGCTGGTGTCGTGGTGCGACGGGGTGCTCACGGTGCGCAGGCGGAACGGCGAGCTCGTCGAGATCGCCGAAGAGACGCTCGCAGCCGCCAAAGTGGTGCCACCCCTCTGAGTCCTTCCAGGTCACCGGTCTTTCACAGGTCACCGGCCGCGCCTACTCGACGCCTGGAAGTATAGCGGTAAGTATTCATCTCGTGACACTTAGCACCCGCGCCGCAGCGACGGTGATCCTCGCCAGCGCACTCGCCGGCTGTGGCGCACCGGCGACGGACCCCAAGAAGCTCCCACCGGTGAACCCGCAGGCCGCCTCCTTGCGAGAGGGCTTCTCCTCGATGGAGCGCCTGGTCGAGGCGGCCAGGAAGGAAGGGACGCTCACCGTCATCGGCCTGCCCAGGGACTGGGCCAACTACGGTGAGATCCTGGACACCTTCTCCGACAAGTACGGCATCAAGGTCGAACAGCTCGAACCCAATGCGAGCAGTCACCAGGAGATCATGTCCGCCACCCAGCCGAAGCCGGGCGCCCACGTGCCCGACGTCTTCGACCTCGGCGTGGACGTCGCCGTGGCCAACGAGAGCCTCTTCGCCCCTTACCGGGTGCAGAACTGGCAGGACATCCCCGACCAGCTGAAGAACCACTCCGGCAAGTGGTACGGCGCCTACGGCGGCTATATGTCGATCGGCTACGACTCGCGCAAGGTGCGGCCGCCGGCCACGTACGCCGACCTGCTCAAGCCCGGCTACGTCGTGGCGCTGCCCGGCGACCCGCTGCGCACCGCCGCCGCGTTCAACGGCGTGATGGCCGCCTCCCTGTCCGGCGAGAGCGCCTCCGCCGAGCGCGGCGTGAAATTCTTCTCGCGGCTCAGGCAGGCGGGCAACTTCGCGCTCTCCGGCAAGACGCCCACCGCCGTCATCGACTGGGAGTACCTCAACGCCGGACGGATGGCCATGGACGGCGGCAAGGCGTGGAAGGTCGCGCTGCCCGGCCCCTCGGCCATCGGCTCCTACTACGTCCAGGCCATCAACCGGGGCGCCCCGCACCCCGCCGCGGCCCGCCTGTGGCAGGAGTTCCTCTACTCCGACGAGGGCCAGAACCTCTTCCTCAAGGGCCACGCCCGCCCGGCCCGCCTGGAAGCCCTCCAGATGCGCGGCACCGTGGACCGGGAGGCCGCCGCCAAGCTGCCCCCGGCCCCGGCCAAGCCCGTCTTCCTCACCATCCCGGAAACCGACACCGCCAAGTCCTACCTCGAATCCCACTGGACCAGGTCCGTCGGCTGACCGCAGCCGGCCGTCCCCCGCTGGGGCGGGCGGTATGGGGGGAGGCCACCGCCGGCCGGGCGCGGCCTCCCACGGGCGGCGTCACCGGCCCGGCCGCGCGACCCGCTGGACGAGACGATCGAGCCGCAGCTCGGCGACGCCGCGATACGCCTTGCTCAGAATGCGCGCCATGGGCCCCTGGTGCCGGAACTCGTGCGTCACCACGGTGCCGTCGCCATGCGGCCGCAGCCGCCACGTGCCGTTCTCCAGGAATCCCGGAAAGCGCCAGTCCGCGTCGATCCGCCGATCCGTGATCTTCGTGTACTCCCAGCTTCCACTGAACCCGCCGCGCACCGTGATGGGATACGAGACGCCCGTGGCGGCGTGAGCGGGCCCGGCGAGGGTGAGAAAGGCCGAGTTCCAGTCAGGCAACGCCAGCGGATCGAGCAGCACCTGACGAACACGGGACAGCGGCGCGGGTACGTACCGGGTGCTTGCCTGGGAGGTCATGACGGGGCTCCTTGCTCGGTTGTGGTGGTTCGGCGTCTCGGGTTCGGTGTCGATGTTCGGTGTCGTGTGAGCGTCATTCGGCGTCTCGGCGACGGGCCAGGGCCTCGCCGGCCGGGCGGCCGGCGACGAAGGCCCGGAGGAAACCGGTGAGCGGTTCCAGGTCGTGGCCTTCGGCCGCGGCGTCGAGGGATCGATAGAGCTCTTCTTCGATCGCGATGATCTGCCCGGCGAGGCGCAGCCCCTCCTCGGTGAGGGACAGCTCGACGTGGCGGCGGTCGTACGCCGACACCTGGCGGCTGACCAGGCCCGCGGACGCGAGCCGGTCGATCAGCCGGCTGGGACTGTTGCCGCTCTCGCAGACCAGCAGGTCGCCGAGGCCGTTGAGGGTGAGCTGCCCACGATCCTGCAGGATGCGGATCACCTCGGCCTGCGAGGGGGTGACGCCGAGCGGCCGCAGGGCCTGGGCGAGCATCCTGTTGCCCTCGCGCTGGGCGGCCAGGATGAGGTACCGGAGCTCTTCCGCGGGCCTCACGCGGCGACCTCCCGCCTCCCCGCCAGGGCCCTGGTCACCGGGGCCAGCCGCGCCGCCGCCCCCGGATCGTGGGCGGGAAGGACCACCAGGTCCGGGTGCCGCTCCCGCAGCAGGTTGATCGCCCTGGTGCTCTCGTCAAGCTGCCGCTTCTTCCCGACGCCCGGCACGTGTCCTTCTTCCAGCAGGTGCGCGTCATAGGTCAGGTCGCCCACCATGAGCAACGGCGGCTGCCCGGGAACTCGCACCAGCATCGACAGCGAGCCGGGGGTGTGGCCGGGAGTCGGCAGCAGGACCATGCTGCCGTCGCCGAACAGGTCGTGGCCGGTCGTGAAGGGCGCGACCGCAGGATCGTCGATGGGCCCGGGATCCACATGACGCCAGCGCAACCCGGGAAGATCGATGTGAGAGCGGAGGAGCCCGCGCGCACCGGGCAGCGGCCCGTCGAGGCTGCGCCACTCCTCACGACTGATCACGATCTCCGCACCGGCCAGCTCGGGCAGCCCCCCGATGTGATCCTGATGCAGGTGGGAGAGCACGGCCATCCGCACATCGGCGATGTCGTAACCGATGCCCGCCAGCCGCGCCGTGAGCGTCTCTTCGGCCCCGATGTCGAACCGGGCCAGCTTGTCGAACACCACCCCGGTGACACCACCGGGAAAGTAGTCGGCCTCGGTCACCGACGCCCGATCCTGCCCGGTGTCGAACAGCACCAGCCCCTGGTCATGCTCGATCACATAAACGTTGATCGGCAACGGACGGGTCCACCGGCGCGAGGTGAACAACCACCAGTACAACGGCTTACGGGTAGGCCCCACATGCTCCGGATGAATCGCCACCGTCCCAGTACTGACCACAGCCACCTGCTTGATCGAACTTCCCACACTCTTCAGTTCGCTTCTCATGCTCAATAGATTACACGACATGCATGTCGTGTCAACTATTCCTGGAGGCACCCCTCTTCTCAGCCGCTGCGCCCCGGGAGGTACCCGTACGGGGTGGCGCGCGGCCAAGGGGCATCGGCCGGGGTGGCGCAGCCAAGGGGCATTGATCGGGGGTGGCGCACGGCCAAGGCGCATCGGTCGGGTGGCGGCATCGAGGCTGCTGGGCGCCGAGGGCACGGTCGGACAGGCAGCGGCTCAGTACGCGGCCCGATGCTCGGCCCGACACGCGGCTGGGCGCCCGCTGCCCGCTGCCCGCTGCCCGCTGCCCGCTGCTCGGTGCTCGGTGCTCGGTGCTCGGTGCTCGGTGCTCGGGCGAGCGTGTCGTCGGCCGTACGGCGGAGCGCAGCCGGTGAACCGCCTGGGCGGCCACGGCGGTGCACTACGTACGCACGCAAGCCTTTCCGCTGGACGAGTTCCACTCCCCCACAGAAGCCTGCTACCTCTGGCACATCCGTTACGCGGCGATCTCGCCTTCAAAGGCGCCGGCGGGAGTCAGCCTCCCCGGCACACTCACCATCGTCGTACGGCTGTTCTCCACGGATCCGCCGTAGGCGGTGCTTGCCCAGTGGCGGCACACGATCAGGGAGATACCGAGGGGCCCGAGCAGTGGTCACGCACCGCACAAAGGCGCCGGGCACCGCCGCACCACTCCTCGCCGCCGCCGCGCCTTGAGGGGATGTGCCTTCAGGGTGCGCCTGGATTACGCCACCGTCATCCGCGGCCCCCTACTCCCACCACCCCAGAGCGAGGCAAACCACACACAAGGATCAAAGCCAGCCCAAGCAGACAAGCATCCCCAATACGAAAACCCTCCAACATCCCAGAAAGCCACCTCGGATACCCACCCAACAATCCCTCCGACAGCCCCACGCAGCACCCACGGACACCACCCCCAACAGCACCCTCCGGCACCCCACCTCCAAGGTGCGCCCTTCGACACCTCGCAAGAAGCAGCGGAAGACACCGACACTTCCTCGACCGCCCCCCAAGGCGCCGCGACGGCGAGAACCCACACGGCGGCACCCGGCGCCTCCGTACGGCGCGCCACCAGTGCAACCAGGGACGATGCCGACAACCCGAAGCGCCACATCGGACAGGAACACCCGAGGCGAACCGAGCCAGAGGGAAGCCCACCGACAAGGGAGCAAGAGAAGCGGACGAGGACCCCGGTGCGATGGAGGGCTTCGGTACAGAAGAGCGGTTCGGTACAGCGGAGGACTTCGGCACGGAGGAGAGGTTCGGCACAGAGGAGAGCTTCGGCGTTCCCGTAACCGAGGAGGACGTGAGCGCGGTGGGGCGCACCGCCGAGGGGGCGTCCCGCACTTCGAGGAGGACGTTGGAGGACGTTTCACACTCCCGAGGAGGCGTTCCACGGCTTTGACGAGGGCGTTGTGGGCCTTCGTAGGAGGAAAGGATCTTCTTCTGGGGAGGAAGGACTTCATACGTGGAGTGGAGGGAGTTCTCCCTCGGGGGAAGTCTGCCTCGACGGGGGTCGTCATCCCATGTAGACGCCGGCGACGACACGGCCCGCCCTCCTCGCGTGAAGCGGAAGCCGTAGGATCTCGGGCCCGTGCGGGGCGGTGCCTGGCGGTGCCGTACCCATCCGGCGGGAAAGCGTTCCCGCAGTTCAGCCCCGAAGCGGCGGCGCACCTCCCCGCCTCGGTGGAGAAGATCGCGAAGACACCTCCGACGTCTGGCCGGTAGCGTGGATTGTTACTGGTGTGACTGAAGAGGTCTGAGTGATGGTTGGGACTGATATGTCGTATGCCGCTCCAGGCTCTAAAGTGTCTTAACCGTTGGGTCCCCACAGGTTGTCTCAGAATGTGAGCTGGTCGTTTTGCGATACGATACGCCGAGCTTGATGCGGTGGAACGGGCGCTACGACTCCTCATTCGGATACGTGTCGGCCCAGGGCGCACCGCTGGTCGACCTTCTCGATCCGCGTCCCGGTGAGCGCATCCTCGACCTCGGGTGCGGCACGGGAGTGTTCTCCGCCGAGATCGCCGGGCGCGGGGCCGAGGTGCTCGGCATCGACGGCTCGCCCGCGATGATCGAGAAGGCCATCGCCCTGCACCCGGGGATGACCTTCATCGTCGGCGACGGGCACGACTTCACCGTCGCCGACCGGTACGACGCGGTGTTCTCCAACGCGGCCCTGCACTGGATGGGCCGCGACCCCATGGCGGTGATCGCGAGCGTGCGCGACGCGCTCCAGCCGGGCGGGCGGTTCGTCGCCGAGCTGGGCGGAGCCGGCAACTGCGCCGAACTGATCGCCGCGATGCTCACGGCCTGGCGGGAGTACGGCCTGCGCGAGCCGGAGCTCCCGTGGTTCTTCCCCACGCCCGCCGAGTACGCCACCCTCCTGGAGAAGGGCGGCTTCGCCGTACGGCTGCTGGAGTACTTCGACCGCCCCACCCCCCTCGACGACTCCCCCGGCGGCGCCGCGGACTGGGTGCGCGTGTTCGGCGCGTCCCTGCTCGCGGGGCTGCCGACGGAGATCGTCGAGCCTCTGCTCCGCCGGGTGAACGAACTCGCGGCCCCCGCCCTGCGCAGGGAGACCGGCTGGATGGCCGACTACGTCAGGCTCAGGTTCGCAGCCGTTCGCCGGTAATCGGCCCGATTCATGGGGGCGATTTGCCAGACTATGGTCAGTTCCGATGTGCTCGTCCGCAGCTGCGTGGGCGTTCGGGACGGTACGGCAGGAGCACGGTTGACGCGGCGCATAAGGGGGCTGGGTATCGGTGAGACAGCCGGAGAGGGAACGGGATGAACTTCTGTCTGAGTGACCTCGTACCGCCGCTACGTTGGAGCGACGCGTCGGCGATCTCCGCTCTCCACGAGCCCGGTCTGCCGGACGCGTGGTGGCGCAGCCTGCCGATGCACAGGGTGCTCGACGTGCTGTCGCCCGAGGCGCTGGGCGAGCTGATCACCGAACTCGCGATCGGTCACTGGCCGGCCGCCGCCGTCGGGGACGTCCTTCCCGCGCTGCACGTCCTGGACCCGGACGAGGCCGACGACCCGCACACGGCCATCGCCCTCGACCGCGCCGGTTCCTGGCCCGGTCTGCTCTCCCTCACCGCGCGGGACATGCTGGACCAGCCGTTCATCCAGGCCCGCCCGATCCTCACCACCCTCTTCACCGCCGTCTTCACCCGCATCGACAGCGGCTCCTCCCACGGGGAGCCCGACTCCCCCGACCTCCGCCACTCCGAGGCGCCCCCCCTCCGCGAACAGGCCCCCGCGCAGCACTGGACCCAGGACCAGGAGCCGGGCAAGGGGCGTCGCGGAACCGAGCCGGCCAAGGTCGCCGACCGGGGCGAGGCGGTTGACGCGCTTGGCGGAATCAAGCCGGTCGAGGTTCCGGGTAAGGCCCAGCCTGTCGAGGTTCCAGGCAAGACCCAGCCGGTCGAGGGCCGGGGTGGGGCTGAGCCGGTCGAGGGCCGGGGTGGGGCTGAGCCCGGCAGGGGGCATCGCGGTGTGCCGGCCGATGATCGCGGTCTTGCGGCGGCGAAGCCCGAGGGGGCCGGGTCGGGGGGTTCGCGGCGGAAGTCCGCGCACGCCCGGCCCGCCGAAGACGTACGAGGCTCCGCGACGGCTCAGGACAGCCCCGAGACCGCCGACGCCGCTTCCCCACGTCGTTCCGGCGCTCGCCGTAGCCACCCTGGCGACCAGCTCGCCTCTCCGGGCGACGCGCCAGCTTCACCTGGCGGCCCACTCGCCTCTCCTGGCGACGCGCTCGCCTCTCCGGGTGACCCGCTGGCTTCGCCTGGCGACTCGCTCGCTTCTCCCGGCGTCCCGGCCGAGCATGCCGAGCTGCATGCCGGCGCCCGTCAGGAGCACGAGGAGCCCGCCGCAAGCGCTTCCCCCGAACCTCCCGGCCCCGCAGGAGAAGCCCCCGCCGCCCTCCGGCGATCCCCCGACCCACGCGACGAAGAACGCGGCCTCCCCGCCTCCACGCGGAACGAGCCCGCCTCCTCACGGAACGACTCCGCTTCCCCGGCGAAGACCGTCGCCTCGCGGAACGAGCCCGCGGTCTCGCGAAACGACCCCGCCTCCACACCGAACGCGGGCGCCGCCTCACCGGCCCCCCTCGCCGCTTCGGCGAACGTGGCCGCCGCTCCGGCGGAGGGTGCCGGTGCTTCGGCGAACGCGGCCGGTGCTTCGGCGCGAGAGCTCGCCGCCTCGCCGAACGTGACCTCCGATCCGGCGAACGCGGTCGCCGCCCTGCCCGAGGGACTCGCCGCCACGACGGACGCGGCCGGCAATTCGGCGCAAGAGCCGGGGGCCTCGGCCGGCATGCCTGACACCTCGCAGGGCGAGGCCGCTGCCGCATCTGGCGGGGCCGCATCTGGCAAGGCCGCGTCGGACAAGGCCGCCGCTGTGTCTGGCAGGGCCGTGTCTGGTAAGGCCGCGCTGGGCGAGCCTGACGCTTCGGTGGGTGGGTCCGCCGAGGAGCCGGGCGACCTCTTCGATGATGCGCAGGCCCCCGATCGCCCGGCTGCCGCGAACCCGCCCGCCGCTTCCCACGACCGTCGCGGAACCCGGCGGGCGCCGGACTTCCCCAAGGACGCCCTGGGCCGTCCGGATCCGCTGGGCAGGCGCGTGCCGGTCGAGCCGGTGCCCGGTCAGAGCGAGGACCTTCCGGTGGCGGACGCCGGAGCGAGCCACCTGCCGACCCCGGATGACGACCTGCCCGCAGCAGCTCAGAACCTGCCGGCCGCGAGCCACGACCCCCTGGCAGGTCAGCACGCGCCGACATCGGGCCACGACCTGCCCGCAGGCCAGAACACCTCGGCCACGGGTCACGACCTGCCCGAGGCCGGTGAGGGCCAGGATCTGCCCGCGACCGGTGGAGGCCAGGATCTGCCGCCCGTGGCGGGTGGGGGCCGCGTCCTGCCCACGGCCGGTGGAAGCCACGACCTGCCTGCGACCGGTGGGAGGCACGACCTGCCCGTGGCGGGTGCGCGTAAGGATTTGACGGGGTCGGGCGCGGGGCAGGGCGTGCCGGCGGCTGCCCCGGAGCAGGGGGTGCCGTCCGCAGGGCCTGGCGGGGACTCGCGGATATCGGCTGCCGGTCAGGACGTGCTGGCGGCGGCTGCACAGGCCGTACCTGGCGAGGGCGCGCAGGCTCCCGGACAGGGCGTGGAGGCTGGTCAGGGCGTAGAGGCTGCCGGGCAGGGCACGCCGGTGGCGGGACAGGGCGTGCCGGTCGGAGCGGTGGGCGAGGAAGTGCCCGGCCTGGCCGCCGGTTCAGACGTGCCGGTGGCGGCCGGGCAAGACGTGCCGGTGGCGGCGGGACAGGACCTGCCGGTGGCGGGGCAAGACGTGCCGGTGGCGGGGCAAGACGTGCCGGGGCAAGACGTGCCGGTGGCGGGGCAAGACGTGCCGGGGCAAGAGGTGCCGGTGGCGGGGCCGGACATGCCTGTGCTCGCAGGACAGGACCTGCCGGTGGCGGCGGGGCAGGACGGGCCGGGGCGGGGGCAGGAGTCGCCGGAGGCGGTGGCCGCGGTGGAGCAGGCTCCGCTGAAGCTGCCCAAGCGGCAGACGGGACATCCTCCGGCGGCGTCAGCCGGTACGCCTCCGGCGGGGTTGCCCAAGCGCTCCCCGTCCGGTACCCCGGCCGTGCCTCCCCCCGGGGTCGCCGCCGGGCCGGGTGCAGGCTCCTCCGGCGGAGCGCCGATGACACCGGGAGCCCCGCACACCGCTCCGGGGAGCCCCACGCCCGGAACGCCCGGAACGTCCGGAACGCCGGGAAGCCAGCCGGGGTCGCCGGGAGCCATGCCTGGGGTGCCGGGGACATCTGGAGTGCCGGGAAGCCAGCCGGGAGCCATGCCCGGAGCGCCGGGGGCCATGCCCGGAGTGCCGGGGGCCATGCCCGGAGTGCCGGGGGCCATGCCCGGAGTGCCGGGAAGCCAGCCGGGGGCGCCTGGAGTGCCAGGGACGCCGGGGGCGCCTGGAGGGCAGCCGGGGATGCCGGGGGGACCCGGGGGGCCGCCGGGAGGGTTTCCGGCTGGGGGGCCCGGTCAGCAGCCCTTTGGGAATTCGTCTTCTGCCGGGGGGGCCGGTGGGGGGCGGTCGCGGCCTGCCGTACCGGACATTCCCTCGATTCCGGGGCTTGCGCAGATTCCCGGGCTGGCGCAGATTCCCGAGATGCTGGCGCATATCAACGGGTCGGCGCCCGGGGCGCATCAGGGTGGGCCGGGGGGGCGGTCGTTCTTCGAGCCGTTCGGGGCGCAGGACGAGGAGCCCGAGCCGGAGGACACGGACCTGTACGCCCTGATCGAGAACGCCTTCGCCGCCCTGGACGACAAGACCTGGGCGGTGGCGCAGAACCGGGTGTTCACCGACTCCCCGGGGGCCGTGGAGGAGCTGGCGAAGCTGTTCGCGGTGTCCACGTCGGACATCGAGGAGGTGGAGGCCGATCTCCGGGTCCGGTTGAAGAAGTGGCTGGTGAGCGACGAGGCGAAGCCGTACAGGACGCATCTCGCGGAGGTGCAGAAGGTGCTCGGCAAGGCTTCGCCGCAGGCCAGGCTGGTGGCGGCGGCCGACTGGCACGGGCGTGAGGTGCGTTCGCTGGAGGTGCCGGCCTGGCAGTTCGTGCTGGCGTCGCTGCCCGGTTACCGGCTGACGGACGGCTGGCTGGTCGAGGGCGACCTGACGGACCTCCAGGACAGGACGCGGAAGCTCATCGGCGAGACCGAGCAGCCGCCGACGGTGGGCCGGGCCCTGGAGCTGGTCTCCTCGCTCGGCATCCATCCCGACGTCGCCAGGGAGTGGCTGGAGAGCGTGCCGCAACTGCGCATCCTCTTCCCCGCCGACGGCGGCTCGGGCGGCCGGCGGAGCGGCGGGGACGACGCGGAGGGCGACGACTCCGACCCGGACGGCGACGCGGCCCACCCGGAAGGCGTCGAGGGCCGGGCCCCGCACGGGGAGGCGGCCGAGGACGGTACGCCGGAGGCAGGCGGCCAGGGGCGCGGGGACGCGGGCAAGTACCGGCCGTTGAAGGACGTGTCGCTGACCCGGAGATGCTTCCGGCAGCCGGATGGCCGGTGGTGGCTCAGGGTGGACATCACCGGAGATCACCTTGAGGGCTCCGAGTGCGCGCTGCCCAGCGGATTCGCCGCGTATCTGGGACTGGCCCCAGGCCAGAGCCTTACTGTCAGAAGTGCCGCCGGAGAGCTGACCATGACGTGGCAGAGCCGGCCGGTGGTGGAGTCCCTGCGGCATCTGCTCAAGGATGTCAAGGCCGAGGAGGGCGATCATCTGTTTCTCACGCTGTCGGACGAGGGTGTGCTGAGAGCGAGGCACCTGCCCGCCGCGGCATCGGGGGTGGAGCCGATGGAGCACGCGCTGCTGCTGGTGGGGTACACCGCGCCCGGTGGCACCCCCGAGCAGACGGCGCGGATCATCGCCACCCGGATCGGCATGACCGGACCCGTCGCCAAGGCCGACCTGGTGGTCCGGCTGCGTGAGCGCGGGGACCGCGACCTGCTGTCCCTGCTGGCCTAGCCGAGAGGAACCCCTTCGTTGCCCCGGCTCGCGATCTCCCCGGCGTTCCCCGCGGAACTGCGCGCCCTGGCTGAGCCGGTGCGCCGGGACGTCGTGGTCGCCGTGCGCCGGTTCCTGCACCAGGTGCCGGCCGCGCCGCACCCGGAACGGGTCAGGAACGCCAGGGACGGCCGGGTGGCGACGTTGCGCCTGACCGACCGGCACCGCGGCGTCGTGCTGCGCCAGCGTGACGTGTACTGGCTGCTCACCGTGCTGCCGGACGGCGATGCGTGGGCCTACGCGCAGCGGTTCGGGTTCGGGGTGAACCCGGAGATCGGCGTGATCGAGATGTGGGACGCCGAGGCGCTGGAACGGGTCGAGCCGGCGTTGCGCCGGTCGGCCGAGTCGTCGCCGGTGCGGCTGTTCGCCGACATCTGCGACAACGACCTGGCCTCGGTGGGCATCGACGCCCGGCTGCTGCCGTACCTGAGGCTGATCACCACCGAGGCGGTGCTGGAGGCGCTGGAGCCGTTGCTGCCGCCGACGCAGTACGCGCCGCTGGCGGAGCTGGCCCGCGGGGCCTCGCTGGCCGCGGCGTGGCGGGCGCTCGGCGAGTACCGTACGGCTGTCACCGGGCCGGAGCCGATCGACGCGGACGACATCGCGGCGGCGCTGCTGCGCAGCCCGGACCGCGCGGTGTTCGTCACCGACAAGGAGCAGCTCGACTGGGTGGTCGGCGCGCCGAGCTGGTGCGTCTTCCTGCACCCGCCCCAGCACCGGCTGGCCCGCACCCCGCACTACGACCGGCCGGTGCTGGTCACCGGCGGCGCGGGCACCGGCAAGACGTTCGTCGCGCTGCACCGGGCCGCCCACCTCGCCGCCTATGGGCGGGGCACGGTGCTGCTGGTGACCTTCTCCCAGGGGCTGAGCAACGACCTGTCGGCGAAGCTGGACGTGCTCATACCGGATGAGGTGCTGCGCAAGCGGGTCGAGGTGGGCAATGTCGACCGGATCGCGCACCGCCTGGTGACCGAGGCGGAGGGCCGCCAGCCCACCCTGGTCGGCGCGGCCGAGCTGGCCACGCTGTGGCAGGAGGCGGTCTCCGGGCACAGCAGCGAGCGGCACAGCACGGCGTTCCTGCTGCGCGAGTGGGAGCAGGTCGTGCTGGCGCAGAACCTGACGACCCTGGAGGAGTACCTCGCCGCCGACCGGCCGGGGCGCAGCGTCGATCTGGACGACGACGAGCGCACCGCGGTCTGGGAGGCGATCGGGCTGGTGACCGAGCGGCTTCGGGAGAGCGGGCGCAGGACGCTGTTGCAGCTCGCCGCCGAGGCGTCCACGCTGCTCGGCCAGACCACCGGCGACCTGCTGGAGGAGCAGGGTCCGGCGCGGGAGCCGTACCGGCACATCATCGTGGACGAGGCGCAGGATCTGCATCCGGCGCAGTGGCGGCTGCTGCGGGCGGCGGTGCCCGTCGCGCTCGACGACCTGTTCGTCGTCGGCGACCCGCACCAGCGCATCTTCGACACCCGGGTGTCACTCGGCTCGGTCGGCATCGACGCGGCCCACTGCCGGCTGGACGTCTCCTACCGGCTGCCGCAGGAGATCCTGACCTGGGGGGTGCGGCTGCGCGGCGGCGGCCCGGCCGACGGGCTCGTGGAGGGCGCTCAGCAGCTCGTGGGCTTCCGGTCCGGCGAGCACGGCCCGCGCCCGGTCGTGCTGGGCTACGACTCGCCGGAGGCCGAGCTGTCCGGGCTGGTGGCCCGGGTCGGGGAGTGGCTGGCGGACGGCGTTCCCGCGGCGGAGGTCGGGGTGGCCGCGCGCCCGCCCGAGATGGTCCGCGAGGCGCGTACGGCGTTGCGCGAGGCCGGGCACGACGTGCGGGTCACGACGTTGCACGGGATGAAAGGACTGGAGTTCCGGCGGGTCGCCGTGATAGGCGTGACCGATGGGATCGTGCCGGCCCCCGAGGCGCTCACCCCGGCCGGAGAGGATCCCGCCGCCAGAGCTCATGACCTGCAGCGCGAGCGCGGGCTGCTGTACGTTGCCTGCACCCGGGCAAGCGAAATGCTATATGTGTCCCATTCCGGGAGGGCGAGTCCGTTTCTTCCACCCTGATCACATAGTCTCTGAACTGCGGATACCTACCATTGCCGGTTGGACCTGAATGAATCTCAGCCTGAGCGATATCGTGCCCCCCTTGCGCTGGACTTCACCCGGTCAGATAGCGCCGATCGCCGATGACGCACGCCTGCCGCAGGTCTGGTGGCAGGCGCTGCCGCTCGACCGCGCCTGCGAGACCGTCGGCACGCCTCAGATCGCGGCCCGGCTCGCCGACCTGTCGATGACCTGCTGGGGTCATCTGATCCTCGGCGACGTCCTGCCCCTGGTCAGGTTCACCGATCCGGCCGAGTCCGCGTTGACGCCCGAGCATCTCGGCCGCGACGTCGTGCACAAGCTCTTCACCGGCGTGCTGGAGCGGCTGCTCGAACCGCCCGGCGAGCGCGCCCCCATCGGCCTGGCCTCCGCGCGCGCGGACCGGCCGCTGCCCGAGCTCATCAACGAGGTGTTCGCCGGGCTGGACGACCGCCAGCGGAGCATCGCCAGGGACCGGCTCTACGCCTCCCAGCGTGCCACGCTGGACGAGCTGGCCCAGCGGTTCTCGGTGACCCGGGAGCGGATCAGGCAGATCGAGCGGGACCTGCGCGACGACGTGGACGGATGGCTGGCCTCGGCCGACGCCGCGCCGCTGGTCGCGCACGTGTCCTGGCTGCGCGGCCGGCTCGGCTCCGCCGTACCGGCCGAGGAGCTCGCGACGGCGGCGCCGTGGCACGGCACCGACCTGCCGTCGTTGCAGATCCCGGCGTGGCGGTTCGTGCGCACGCTGGTCGGCGACTACGACCTGGTGGACGGCTGGCTGGTGGCCGGCGGCGCGGACGAGCTGCGGGAGAAGACCAGGCAGCTGTTCACCGACGGGCCGCGCCCGGTGCGCGAGGCGGTCACCCTCGTGGCCCAGCTCGGCGTCCGGGAGGACGTCGCCGAGCGGTGGCTCGTCTCGGTGCCCAACCTGCGGATGCTGGACGGGCACGTGGTGGCCTGGCCGCGCAGCGTGAACGAGAAGGCCGAGGCGGTCCTCGCGATCGCCGGCGGCCCGCTGACGCCGGAGGAGATCCAGGAGCGCATCGGCGAGGACTACAGCCTGGTCGGCATCCGCAACCAGCTCACCGCGGACGAGCGCTTCCTGCGGGTGGACCGGAACAAGTACGGCCTGACCCGCTGGGGCGGTGAGCAGTATCTCGGCATCCGGGAGATGATCGGCAGGGAGATCGAGCGGGCCGGCGGCGAGGCGTCCGTGAACACCGTGGTGGCCAACCTGACCACCCGCTACGACGTGAGCGAGAGCTCGGTGCGCGCCTACGCGGGCGGCCCCGGCTTCGAGCGCACCCAGCGTGGCTTCATCCGGGTGGCCGGGCACGAGCAGGGCGACTACCAGCCGCGCAGGGACGTCTCGGAGACACGGCGCTGCTTCCGCAGCAGGGACGGCCGCTGGTGGCACCGGGTGGACGTGAACGCCGAGCACCTGCGCGGTTCCGGCTCCCCGCTGCCGACCGGCTTCGCCGCCCACCTCGGCATGGCCCCCGGCGGCCAGCTCACCGCCTCCGCGCCGTCCGGCGACGTGGTGATCAGCTGGCACAACCAGCCGACGATGGGCTCGATCCGGCCGGTGCTGCTGGAGTACGGCGCGCAGGAGGGCGACCACATCTTCCTCACCGTCTCCGACGGCGGCGAACTCCTCACCCGCTTCCTCCAGGCCGCCCTGCCCAGCCTGCCGCCGCTGAACCGCGCCCTGCACCTCATCGGCTACACCGCCCCCGTCGCCTCCGAAGCCGAGGGCATCCGGCTCATCGGCGCCCGGATCGGCCTCCCGGACGGCTCCGCCCGCGACGACGTCCTCGGCCGCCTCCGCGACCGGGGCGACCGGGAGATCCTCGCCTTCCTCGAAGGCCCCTCCTGAGCCGCCCGCCCGCCGCGATCGGTGTGTCCCGGTCGCGGGCGGGCTAGGGTCGGATACATGTTGCGGTTGTACGACACGCGGAGCAGGCAGGTAGAGCCGATCCTCCCGGCGGGCGGGCGCCTGCTGCGGATGTACAGCTGCGGGCCGACGGTCTACCGGCACGCCCACATCGGCAACCTGCGTTCCTACCTGCTGTCCGACCTGATCCGCCGGGTGTGCGAGCGGCGGCGGGTCCGGGTCGAGGTCAGCCAGAACATCACGGACGTGGGCCACCTCGCCGACGACACCGATGCCGACCTGTCCGGCGAGGACAAGGTGCTCGCCCAGTCGCGCAGGGAGGGCCGGTCGCCGTTCGAGCTCGCCCGGTTCTACGAGGACGCGTTCCGGGCCGACGCCGCCGCGCTCAACTTCCGCCCGCCGGAGCACATGCCCCGGGCCAGCGAGACGATCGACCTGATGATCGAGCTGATCGCCAAACTGATCGAGAAGGGCCACGCGTACGCGGACCCGGACGGCTCGGTCTACTTCGACGCCATCTCTTTCCCCACTTACGGCGAGATTTCCGGAAATCGCCTGGACCGGCTTCAGCCCGCTCACCGGATCGAGGGCATCGATCCGCGCAAGCGCTTCCACGCCGACTGGGCCCTGTGGAAGCCCGCCACCGGCGAGATGACCTGGGACGCGCCCTGGGGCCGCGGCTTCCCCGGCTGGCACATCGAGTGCTCCGCCATGTCCCTGCACTTCCTCGGCGAGCGCATCGACGTGCACACCGGCGGCATCGACCTGCGCTTCCCGCATCACGAGGACGAGCGGGCCCAGTCCAACGCGGCCACCGGTCACGACGTGGTCGCCCACTGGGTGCACGGGGAACACCTCCTCTTCGAGGGCCGCAAGATGGCCAAGTCCACCGGCAACGTGGTGCTGCTCTCCGACGTCGTCGCCGCCGGCCTCGACCCGCTGGCCGTACGGCTGGCGCTGATGGAGCACCGCCACCGGCACCAGATGAACCTCACCTGGGACACCCTGCGCGCGGCCGACAAGACGCTGCGGCGCTGGCGGACCCGGGTGGCCGAGTGGGCCGAGACGCCGAGCCGGCCGCTGAGCACCGACCACGTCACCCGGGTCGAGGCGGCCCTGGACGACGACCTCGACACCCCGCTCGCCCTGCGGGTCATGCGCGAGCTGGAGCGCGCGGAGTCCCTGCCGCCCGGCGCCAGGCTGGAGACGTTCCTGCACCTGGACCAGGTGCTCGCCCTGGACCTGTCGGCGGAGATCGGCAAGCTCGGCGCCGCTCCGCTGCCCGCCGGCGCGAGCGCGCTGCTCGAAGAGCGTGAGCGCGCCCGCGCCGCCCGGGACTGGACCGCCTCCGACCGGCTCCGCGGCGAGCTGGCCGCCCTGGGCGTCAGGGTCACCGACACCCCGGAAGGCCAGGTCGCCGCCCCCGAACGCTGAGCGGCCTCAGCGCCCAGGCCGCCGCGGCCGTCCTCGTCGCTCCGGCTCCTAGTCGCTCTGGCCGGCGAAGACCTGGAGCACCTCGCCCTCGCCCTCCCAGCCCGGCCACAGGTCCCGGTGCAGCTTCATGAAGCGCGTGCACCACTCGACCGCCTCCTCCTTGGACCGCACCTCGTAGACGGCGTAGCTGAGGAGCTCCTTCGTCTCGGCGAAGGGGCCGTCGAGCACCTTCAGCTCGCCCGCGGAGACCTCCACGCGGGCGCCCGCCGCGCTCGGCAGCAGGCCGCCGGTGTCGAGCAGCACGCCCGCCCCGGTCGCCTCGTCCCCGAGCTTCATGATCGCGTCCATCAGCTCGGGGGACGGCGGGGTCTCCGGCCGGGCGGCCCTCATCAGTGCCAGGTATCGCATCGTCGCCTCTCCTCGTGGTCCCGGCCGGGCTTCCCGGCCTCCCACCTGTGCGTCGAACGCCGCACGCCGGAATCGACACTCCCGTCCGGACTTTTTTCAGGATCGAGGCGTGAAGCTCACCGGCAGCGACTTCGGGCCGTACATCCAGGGGGAGAAGTGCAGGGGGATCTCCTCCGCGGGGATGGTCAGGCGGATGTCGGGGAGCATGTGCAACACGGTCTTCACCGCGGTGTGCGCGATCAGGCGGGCGGGCGTCCTGGCCGGGCAGGCGTGCGGCCCGGCGCTCCAGGCGAGGTGCGCGCGGTTGCCCTGCTCCTGGGCGGATCCGTCGCCGAGGACGGCCGGATCCTGGTTCGCGCCGGCCACGCCGAGGATCAGCGCGTCGCCCTTCTTGATCATCCGTCCGGCCAGCTCGGTGTCGGCGAGCGCGTAACGCGCGGGCACGTTGCTCACCGGCGGGGTCCGCCACAGCACCTCGTCCAGCGCGTCGTCCACGCCCAGCCGGCCGCCGCGCATGCGGCCGACGAACCGGGAGTCGGTGAGCATCACGCGCAGCGACTGGGAGATCCAGTCGGAGGTGGCCTCCTGGGACACCGAGAGCAGGATCGCCATCGACTGGACGACCTCCTCCTCGTCCCGCAGGTCGGGGTGTTGAAGCAGCCGGGTGGTCAGGTCGTCGGCGGGAGCCGTGGCACGGTCCTGCACCACCCGCCTGAGCAGGCGCTCGAAGCGGCGGTTGCCCTCAAGGGCGTCCTCGGCGCTGCCGAACAGCGCGCGCAGCGAGCTGACCAGCTCGTCGCTCTCCCCCGCGTCGAACCCGAACAGGTCGGCCAGCGCCAGCGACGGGATCACCGTCGCGTACTCGCCCACCAGCTCGGCGTGGCCGCGCTCGACGAACCGGGAGACCAGGCGGGTGCACAGCGCCTCCACCGCACGCCGCATCCGACGTTGGTCGATGGCGGCCACCCCGTCGTCCAGCGGGCGCCGCAGCCGCCGGTGCTCGGCCCCGTCGGCGCCGATCACGTTGGGCCGGTAGAACATCATCGGCCCCAGCGCCGAGTCCGGCGGCACGGTGCCGTCCTGGAAGAGCCGCCAGTTGCGGGCGTCCCGGGAGTACAGGTTCTCCCGGCGGGCGACGGTGAGGATCTCCCGGTAGCCGATCACCAGCCAGGCGGGCACCCCCGGTTCCAGCTCCACCTGGGCGACGCTGCCCCAGTCCTGGCGCAGCCGCTGGAGCACCTTCTCCGGCTCCCTGGTCATCGTGGTGGCCGAGAGCGGCAGCAGGCCGCCGGAGGTGTGCGCGGGGCAGCCTGCGGCCCCGGGGGTGCTGGTCATGAGGTCGTTTCCTGGGGGACGAGAAGGTGGGAGACGTACGCGACGAGGGTGATCAGCGCGTCCAGCGACGAGGCGCGGTCCCGGGCGTCACAGTTGACGATCGGGGTGTGCGGCAACAGGTCGAGCGCCTCGCGCAGCTCCTGCTCGCTGTGCGCGTACGTGTCGGGGAAGTGGTTGACGGCCACCGCGAACGGCATGTCCGTCTGCAGTTCGAGCTGGTTGAGCACGTCGAAGCTGCCTTCGAGGCGCCGGGTGTCGATCAGCACCAGGGCGCCGACCGCGCCCTTCGACAGCCCCGCCCACAGGTTCCAGAACCGCTGCTGGCCGGGGGCGCCGAACAGGTAGAGCGCCGTGCGGGGGCTGATCGTGATCCGGCCGAAGTCCATGGCGACCGTGGTCGTGGTCTTGTGCTGGAGGCCGTCGAGATCGTCGACGCCCACGCTGGCCTGGGTCATCGTCTCCTCGGTGCGCAGCGGCTCGATCTCGCTGACCGAGCCGATCAGCGTCGTCTTGCCCACGCCGAAGTCCCCGAGGATGAGGATCTTGACCGCCTGCTGAACGGTGTCCGGCAGGTACCGTTCACCGGAGTCTGCGAAGACCATCGAGCACCTCCTGCAGGGTGTTGAGGTCGAGACCCGTGGCCTCGGGGATGCTGGGCCGGGCCACCAACCGGCCGGCGTCGACCAGGTCGGAGGCCAGGACGCCGACCACGCTCACCGGCAGTTCCAGATAGGCGGCCGCCTCGACCAGCGACAGCAGCCGCCGGCACATGCGGAGCAGCTCGTGGTGCTGCCGGCTCGTCGTGATGGGGAGCGGCTTGTCCGGATCGACCGCGAGCAACAGGGTGTCGATGCCGATGGTGTTGCGGGACGGCCGGGCCCGGCCGTCCGTGATCACGTAGGCCCGGACCGGGCTGTCGCGGTACTCGTCCCCGCCGCTCATGGCCCGGTGGCCCCACGGGCCGGAGTGCTGTAGTTCCGCTCTCCGATCTTCATCACCTGGACCTGCATCTGGTGGGCGACGAGACCGGGATCGACGACGTCCTCGGTGACCACCACCAGGTGTGACCCCTCACCCGCCGAGCGGGCGAACAGATAGCCGCCCTCGTAACCCACCATGAGCTGGTCCACGGCCCGGTTGCCGGTGCCGAACTCCACGGCCACGCTGTCGCATAGGGACTGGAGTCCCGCGCAGGCCGCCGCCAGCCGGTCCGCGGCGTTCCGTTCCAGGCCCGCGGAGCGCGCTTTCAGCAGGCCGTCGGCGGTGAGCACGATGACGTGCCGCACCCCCTTCACCTTGGTGACCTCGGAGACCATCCAGTCCTGGTTCTGCTGCACGTCGGAAACCTCCGTCATCCCGCGTCGCGGTCGTCGTCGCCTGGGGCGGTCCCCGGCTCCTCCGCGGCCTGCCTGCCGTTGAAGTACGCCTGCATCCAGGCGCTCGCCTGCTCGGGCGTCTGCGCCGGCGGACCCTGCGCGGGCGTGCCCGTACCGGGGCCCGCCCCCGGCGCTGATCCGAGCCCGGGGGGCGTGGTCCCCTGGCCGGGGAGCCCGGTCTCGGCCCGCCGCGCCCGCCGCTCCTCGCGCCGGGAGCGCCGGTGCGGGAGCTGGCGCAGGGCGTCCTCCCCGGTCGCCTCCGCGCCGGTCCCGCGCACGGTCCTGCCCTGCTCCGCCTCGGCGGCGCGCGCCGGCGGCACCGCCCTGTCCTGCGGTCCCTGCTCGGGCAGCCGCGCCGGCGGGGGCACCGGGCTCTGGGCGGGCACCGGACTCTGGGCGGGCGGCGGGGCCTGCCTGGGCAGCGGAGCGGGGGCGGGCAGCGTCGGAGCGGGACCGGAGACGGGGGGCGGCGGGATCGGCGCCGGGCGGCCGGTGTTCGTCCTGGGCAAGGTGGCGGCCGGTACGGTGCCGGCGGGCACCAGGGTCTCCACCGTCTCGGCCGGAACCCGGATCACCACGCGCAGCCCTCCGTACGGCGACTCCATGAGGTCGGCGGTGAAGCCGTACCTGCGGACGTAGCCGCCGATGACGGCCAGGCCGGTCTGCGGGATCTCGCCCACCTCGTCGAGTCCCACCGGGCGGGTTCCGGAGATCACCTCGCGGGCCTTCTCCAGGCTGTGCTCGTCCAGGCCGACGCCGCCGTCGTCGATCTCGATGACCGCGCCGCGCTGCACGTTGCGGACCGCCACCAGCACGTCGGTGGCCGGCGGGGAGCACTGGGTGGCGTTGGCCAGCGCCTCCGCGACCATGTGGATCAGCGGCTCCACCACGGGGGCCGCGGCCGCGGTGTCCGGGTCGCCGGACACCTTGACCCGCTTGTAGGGGACGATCCGGGAGGCCGCCGCCTTGACCACGTCCACCAGGGCCAGCGGCTTGGGCCACTGCTGCCCCGGCCACTCGCCGCACAGCACGGCGAGGCTCTGCGCGAGCCGGCCCTGCTGGGCGGCGGCGTGGTCGACGTACCAGCTCGACTCCAGGACGTCGGGGTTGCCCGTGTGGCGTTCGGCCATCAGGGAGACGGTCTCCTGGATCTGGTGCGAGGAGGTCTGCACCCGCCGGGAGAGCGACACCACGGCGACCCGCAGCGACTCCATCCGCTCGCGCTGCCGCACGCCGGCCGCGCCCATCTCGTCGACGGCCTTGGCCAGCAGCGCGGCGACGGACTTGTCGAGGTACTGGTTCTCCGGCGCGGGCGGCACCTCCGCGGCGTTCACGGCCGCGGGCAACTGCACCTCCACCAGATGCCTGGCCGCCTCCTCGAAGGCCGCGGCGCACGCGTCGGAGTGGGTCCGCCAGCGGATGTCGAGCTGGTGCAGCCGATGCTGGGACGCCTCCTCCCGGCGCTGCGCCTCCAGCCGCAGATCGGCCAGCGCCCGCGTCCCCGCGTCACGCCCCCTGCCGACCCGGGTCATGGCCACGAGGGCGACACCGGCGAGCACCGCGGCGAGCAGGCTCATCCAGCCGGTGTCGAGGCCGAAACCCGCCTCCAGCAGGAACCCGGCGACCAGCAGCACGGCGGCGCCGCCGACCGCGATCCGCGCGGCCGACCACCACGGCGCTGTGTCAGGTCCCGGCCGCTCCGAGGGGGGCGCGGTGACGGGCGATGGAGCTGGGGTCATGACCACCCTCGGACGATAGCGACAAACGGACGGACGATCAGGTCGGCAGCGGGGATAGCACGGGTGAAGCGGCGAACGGGAGGAAACCTATACCCTCCCCCCGGTAATTCGCTCAAGAGAACGCCCGAAAAGGGCCCACCGGCTTAACACCGTACGTCCCAGCTTCAACTGATCAACAGTGAATTATCACTTTTTATCCCCTTTGCGGCATTTATCAATTTATGTCAGGAAGCATCCCGGGAAAGGTTGACTTGGTGTGGTCGGCGGCACCTCAGGCGGGTGCGGTCGTGTGGAAGACTTGACCGGTCACGAAGGGGGCGTCAGGGCCGATGGACACGCTGCGGATCACGAAGCGCAACGCGCACTTCCAGCAGTGGCAGGCGTTGCTGGCCAACCGCACCAAGCGGCAGCGGGCGGGCGAGTTCCTGGTCCAGGGGGTCCGGCCGATCCAGCTCGCCGTGGAGCTCGGCTGGCCGGTCCGCGCGCTGCTCTACGACGCCGGGCGGGAGCTGTCGGGATGGGCGGCCTCGATCCTGGCGCGGGCGGGGGCGCGGCCGGTGGCGATGTCCGCCGAGCTGCTGGGCGAGCTGAGCGGCAAGAGCGACGAGGTGCCCGAGCTGGTGGCCGTGGTCGGGCTGCCCGCCGACGACCTGTCCCGCATCCCGGTGGGCCCGTCGTTCCTCGGCGTGGTGTTCGACCGGCCGACCGGTCCGGGCAACATCGGCACCCTGGTGCGCTCGGTCGACGCGTTCGGCGGCGCCGGAGTGGTCGTCACCGGGCACGCGGCCGACCCGTACGACCCCAAGTCGGTGCGGGCGTCCACCGGCTCGCTCTTCGCGGTGCCGGTGGTGCGGGTGGCCTCGCACCGCGAGGTGCTCCACTGGGTGACCGGGCTGCGGGCCGGCGGCCTGCCGGTGACCGTGGTCGGCACCGACGAGAAGGGCGAGGCCGACCTCGCCGGCCACGACCTGACCGGCCCCACCCTCGTCGTCATCGGCAACGAGACCGGCGGCCTCAGCGCGGGCTGGCGGGAGGCGTGCGACACCATGGCGCGCATCCCGATCACCGGCTCGGCCAGCTCGCTCAACGCCGCCAGCGCCGCCACGGTGGTCCTCTACGAGGCCGCCAGGCAGCGGGCGCTCGGCCGGCCTCAGGCGTAGGGCTTGGTGATGACCTCCATGTTGTGGCCGCTGGGGTCGTCGAAGTAGAACCCCCGGCCGCCGAACAGGTGGTTGATCTCACCCTCCTTGTCATGGTGCGGGTCGGCCCAGTAGGTGATCCCGCGCTCCCTGATCCGATCGAAGATCACGTCGAACTCGGGCTCGGTCACGATGAAGCAGTAGTGGTTGGCCCGGAAGTCGTCGGCGTCCATGTAGTCCAGGGTGACCCCGTTGGCCGTCTCGACCGGCACGAACGGCCCCCACTGCGGCCCGGCTTCCAGCCCCAGGATCCAGGCGATGAACTCCGCCGCCTCCTGTTTGTTCCGGCTCGGCACGATGGTGTGGTTCAGCTCCACGGACATGGGCGTCCTCCCCGGTGTAGGCAACCCTTCATGTACCCGCCCCGGCCGGGCCTTCACCTCAGGAGCCGGGACTCACCGATGGCGAGGTCCCACAGGTCCGCGCGCGGCCTGGCGTGCTCGGCCCATCCCCGCCGGGCCAGCTCGACCGGGGCGAGCAGCGGCTCACCGGACAGCACGAAGGTCCCCCAGTGCATGGTCGCCATCCGCCGCGCCCCCACGTCCAGGCAGCCCTGTACGGCCTGCGCCGGGTCCACGTGGGTCTCGTCCACGAAACCGCGGGACTCGTAGGCGCCCACCGGCATCAACGCCAGGTCGATGCCGGGATACCGCTCACCGATCTCCAGGAACCGCTCGCCGTACGCGGTGTCGCCGGCGAAGTAGATCCGGTGCCCGCCGCCGGAGATCATCCAGCCGCCCCACAGCGTCCTGCAGGTGTCGAAGACGCCGCGCCGGCTCCAGTGGTGGGCGGGCACGAAGTCGAAGGAGAGGCCGCCCAGCGTGGCCCGCTCCCACCAGTCCAGCTCGGCCACCCGCCGGAACCCGCGCCGGGCGAACCACCGCCTGAGCCCGGCGGGCACGAAGAACGGCGTGTTCCGCGGCAACCTGCGCAGGGTCCGGATGTCCAGGTGGTCGTAGTGGTTGTGGCTGATCAGGACGGCGTCCACCGGGGGCAGGTCGCTCCAGGCCACGCCGGGCGGGGTGAGGCGGCGGCGCCGCACGCCGGGGATCCTCGCGGACCACACCGGGTCGGTGAGCACGGTCAGGCCGCCGATGCGCAGCAGGTAGGTGGCGTGGCCGACCCAGGTGACCATCGCCTGGAACGCGGTGACCGGGGTGAGGCCGGACCGGCGTACCGGGATCTGGTCGGCGTCGCCGACGTGCGGGCGGAGTCCGCCGTGCCAGACCGCGCTCAGGGCCTCCCTGAGCTCCGGGAGCGGCGAGGCGAGGCGGTTGCGGAAGCTCCGCGGCCACGTCCGCCGCCGGTCCGGCCGCACCGGAAGCGGCTCGACGCGCGCGAGCCCCCCGGGCCGATCGTCCGATGCCGGGGCTGCCGGTGACGAAGACGCCGGTGCCGGGGCGGCCGGTGCCAGGGACGCCGGTGCCGGGGAGCCCGGTGGTGGGGAACCCGGTGGCGGGGTGGCCGGGGCGGCGGTGGTGGACTGCGGGTGGATCGTCGGCGACATGGGCGCTCCCCCTGGATCATCGGCCGCTCGCCCCCGTGGCGCACGGTGCTCCCGTGAACACTCCGGCCGGCCCCCGGACCGGGGAACCGGACTCACCGCTGATGATCCCCACACACAGAGATTTATGCCTATATGCGGCTATTTCTTGATCCACCAGGGCGATCGCCGCTCGTAGCCGCCCTCGTCCAGGTCGGCCAGCCACTCGAAGAGGTTCCACGAGCCGTGGTGGCCGCAGATCGCCACGGACAGCACGACGGCGAGCACGTACAGCGGGAGCATGAGCACGCCGAGACAGCAGGCGTACTGCGTGGCGTGCCGGGACTCGTGCCGGAGCAGAACCCCGCCGAGGAAGTCCGCGTCGTACTTCGTCAGCACCACGTTGCCCAGCGTGAAAGCCCTGGCCACCGGGAACGGGATGCGGTAGCCGTACGCGAACACCAGGCCGTCCGGGCCGGGGGTGAGCCTGGCGCGGCCCAGCACGGCCACGAGCAGGCCGAGCGGCGTGGAGAGGTTGACGAAGTTGACCACCTGCCGGAACCGCTGCCACCTGGTCATGCCCCGATTGTGAGCCGCACGCGGCCGTCCGGCCAGCACCGGATGGCAGGTCCGTGGCGCGGGGTCCGTGGCGCGGGGTCCGTGGCGCGGGGTCCGTGGCGCGGGGTCCGTGGCGCGGGGTCCGTGGCGCGGGGTCCGTGGCGGGCCGCCGGCTCACCGGCTCCGGGTGATGCCGTGCTCGCGGAGCAGCCAGGAGGTGCCGTGGGACGGCGCGAGCAACACCGCCAGCACAATTACCGCAAAACCACCATAAAGATAGATATATCCGGCGAGGTTGGCCGCGATGACGAGATCGCCCTCGCCCCGCTCCCCGGACAGCACCATCGAGACGAGCATCCACGCCACGCCGGGCACCAGCGCCCCGAGCTTGCCCGCCGTCATCCGCGCCATGCCGTACACCACCGCGAACAGCAGCAGGACCCAGCCGGCCGCCGCGAGCGGGACCGCCCCGAGGTAGAGCGCGTGCTGGAACCCGCCCACCACGGCCATCACCACGCCGAGCACGGCCAGCACCACATAGGCGAGCCCGGTCAGCACCGGGCCCGTCCGGCCCCGCCCGGGCGCGGGCGTGGTGTCGAGATCGGCCACCGTCTCCCCCATGACCTGCAAGGTTAGTGGACACCTCCGAACAGGTCGTCCTCCCGGGCGTGCGGCTCGCCGAGCCCGCCCGCCTCGAAGGGCGCCCCGGCGCCGGGCGCGCCGGGCACTCCGGCGCGCAGGATGAAGTGCTCGACGCCGAGGATCTCCTGCCCGATGCCGTTGGACAGCGCGTACCACGGCGGGGCCACGCTGATCTGGGTGGCGTGCGCGCGCATCGCCGCCGCCTTGGCCGCCAGGTGCGCGCGGGCGTCGATCTCGGTCGTCACGTCCTGGTCCTTGCAGCCGAACGGCAGGTCGGCCACGTCCTGCGGGACGAAGGGGGCGTTCCGCGCCTCGCGCAGCGCGTCGGCCGACCGCGCCAGGACCGACCTGGGCGTGGCCGTGTGGTAGAACTTCGCGATCCGCCACGGCTCCCCGGAGCCGAAGCCGGCGTCCGCGGCCAGCCGGAACGCCCGCCACGACACCCGGTGCGCCTGGATGTGGTCGGGATGGCCGTAGAAGCCGTTCTCGTCGTAGGTGACGAGGACGTGCGGGCGCACCTCGCGGATCACCCGCACCAGCTCGGCCGCCGCCTCGTCGACGTCGGCCTGCCAGAACGCCCGCGGATGGTGGTTCGAGGCCACGCCCATCATGCCCGAGTCGCGGAACCTGCCCGGCCCGCCGAGGAAGCGGTGGTCGGTCACGCCCAGCGCGGCGCAGGCCGCCGCCAGCTCGCCGACGCGGTGCTCGCCGAGCGTGCCCTCCCGGTCGGCGGCGAGATGCGCCAGCTCCTCCGGGATGACCTCGCCCTCCTCACCGAGGGTGCAGGTCACCAGCGCGACGTGCGCGCCCTCCGCCGCGTACCTGGCCATCGTCGCGCCCGTCGTGATCGTCTCATCATCGGGATGGGCGTGTACGAGCAGCAAGCGCCGATCTTTCACGATCCGAGCCTAACGTGGGCAGGTGACGGCACGGCCACGGTGATGTGTTGCTGGCAATATGAGGAGGCATGAGCGAGAGTTTTCCCCGCCTCCACGCCAGGACCCGCCGCTTCACGCTCGGCGTCCCGCGAGGCTTCACCATCGCTCCCGACGGCGGGCGGATCATCTTCCAGCGCGCCAAGGACGGCACCGACCCGGTGAACTGCCTGTGGGAGCTAGACGTCGAGACCGGGGCGGAGCGGCTGATCGTCGACCCGCGCTCGCTCGACGCCGCCGACGAGGACCTGCCGGCCGAGGAGCGCGCCAGGCGTGAGCGCAGCCGCGAGGTGGCCGGCGGCGTCGTCGCCTACTCGACCGACGGAGCCGTCACCGTGGCGGCCTTCACCCTGTCCGGCACGCTGTACGTCACCGACCTCGGCACCGGCGCCACCCGAGAGCTGTCCACCCCCGGCCCGGTCCTCGACCCCCGGGTCTCCCCCGACGGCACACACGTCGCCTACGTGACCGGCGGCGCCCTGCGCGTCAGGGAGCTGGCCTCGGACCGGGACGAGGCGCTGGCCTCCCCCGAGTCCCCGACCGTGACCTACGGCCTGGCCGAGTTCGTCGCCGCCGAGGAGCTGGAGCGGTTCCGGGGCCACTGGTGGGCGCCCTCCGGCCGGGAGCTGCTGGCCGCGCGGGTGGACGAGGAGCCGGTCCAGCTCTGGCACATCGCCGACCCGGCCAACCCGGACCGTCCCGCCGCCGAGCAGCGTTATCCGTCGGCGGGCACGCCCAACGCCGTGGTGGAGCTGTTCGTGCTCGGGCTGGACGGGTCGCGGGTGGCGGTGCCGTACGAGCACGAGTACGTCGTGACCGCGGCCTGGGACGCGCACGGCCTGTCGATCGTCACGCTGTCCCGCGACCAGCGGACCATGCGGGTGCTCGACGCCGACCCGGCGACCGGGGCCACCACGGTGGTCCGCGAGGACACCGATCCCGCCTGGGTGGACATCACGCCCGGCGTGCCCGCGCACCTAACGGACGGCCGGCCGGTCTGGGTGACCAACGCGGACGGCGGCCGGCGGCTGCTGATCGGCGGCGAGCCGGTCACCCCGCCCTCCCTCTACGTGCGGTCCGTCGCGAGCGTGGACGGCGATACCGTGCTGTTCCGGGCGAGCGGCGGCGACCCGTCCGAGATCCACCTGTGGACCTGGGCCGACGGCTCGATCACCCCGCTGACCTCCGGCTCCGGCGTGTACAACGGGCAGCTGGCCGCCGGGGTGACCGTCGTGACCGCGCAGACCCTCGACGGCGAGGGCGTCGTCACCACGGTCCGCCGGCCCGGCGGGGACACCCGGCCCGTGCGCTCGCTGGCCGCGCGTCCCGGCCTGGAGCTGCGCGTCTCACTGCTCAGGACCGGCGAGCGGGAGCTGTCCACCGCCGTCCTGCTCCCGTCCTGGCACGAGCCCGGCTCCCGGCGCCTGCCCGTCCTGATGGACCCGTACGGCGGGCCGCACGCCCAGCGCGTGCTGGCCGCCAATGGCACGTTCCTGACCAGTCAGTGGTTCGCCGAGCAGGGCTTCGCGGTGGTCGTGGCCGACGGCCGGGGCACCCCCGGCCGGAGCCCGGCCTTCGAGCGGACCGTGCGGCACGACCTCGCCACGCCCGTCCTGGAGGACCAGGTGGACGCGCTGCGCGGCGCGGCCGAGCGTCACCCCGGCGACCTCGACCTCGACCGGGTCGCCATCCGCGGCTGGTCCTTCGGCGGCTTCCTCGCCGCGCTCGCCGTGCTGCGCCGGCCCGACGTCTTCCACGCGGCGATCGCCGGCGCGCCGGTGACCGACTGGCGCCTCTACGACACCGCCTACACCGAGCGCTACCTCGGCGACCCGGCGGAGGACCCGGCCAGGTACGAGCGGTCGAGCCTGCTCGCCGACGCGGGCAAGCTCGACCGTCCGCTGCTGCTCATCCACGGCCTGGCCGACGACAACGTGGTGGCCGCGCACACGTTGCGGCTGTCGTCGGCGCTGCTGGCCGCGGGCCGCCCGCACAGCGTGCTGCCGCTGTCGGGCGTCACCCACATGACCCCTCAGGAGGTCGTGGCCGAGAACCTGCTGCTGCTCCAGGTGGACTTCCTGAAGAAGGCGCTCACCTGACCCCGTGCCAGGAGTCCCAGAGGGCGGCGTAGGAGCCGCCCTCCGCGACGAGGTCGTCGTGTGAGCCCAGCTCGCTGATCCGGCCGTCCTCCACGACCGCGACCCGGTCGGCGTCGTGCGCGGTGTAGAGCCGGTGCGCGATGGCGATCACGGTACGGCCGTGCAGGACGGCCGCGAGGGAACGCTCCAGGTGCCTGGCCGCCCTCGGGTCGATCAGCGAGGTCGCCTCGTCCAGAACCAGCGTGTGCGGGTCGGCGAGCACCAGCCGGGCCAGCGCGATCTGCTGGGCCTGGGCGGGCGACACGGCCGCGCCGTTCGACCCGACGACGGTGTCCAGCCCGTCGGGCAGCCCTTCGGCCCACTCCCAGGCGTCCACCGCGCGCAGGGCCTCGATGATCCGCTCGTCGTCGGCGTCCGGCCTGGCGATCAGCAGGTTGTCCCGCAGGGTGCCGCGGAAGACGTGGTGCTCCTGGGTCACCAGGGCCACGTGGCCACGCAGGTCACCGAGCGGCAGGTCCACCAGCGGCACGCCGCCCACCGCCACCTCGCCGGTGCGCGGCCCGTGGATGCCCGCGAGCAGCCGGCCCAGCGTCGACTTGCCCGCCCCCGACGGCCCCACCATCGCCAGCCGCTCGCCGGGCGCGACCGTCAGATCGACGCCGTGCAGCACGTCGTGGCCCTCCCGGTAGGCGTAGCGCACATCGGCGGCGGCCAGGTCCTCGCCGTCGGGCCGCGCCGAACCCGCCACCCGGTCGTCGGGCACGTCGGCCACGCCGAGCAGCCTGGCCATCGCCGCCCCGCCCACCTGGAGCTCGTCCATCCAGCTCAGCAACCGGTCCAGCGGGTCGATGAGCTGCTGCACGTAGAGCGTGGCCGTGGTCACCTGGGCGATGGTCACCCAGTCCTCGATGTAGAACAGGCCGCCGACGAAGAGCGTGGTCACCACCGGGATCACGTAGCCGATCTCCACCGAGGGGAACCAGACGGTGCGCAGGCCCAGCGTGTACCGCTCGGCCCGCCAGGAGGTGGCGATGTCGCGGTCTGTGCGCGCGTGCCGCCGGGCCGCGAGTCCCAGCGCCTCGACGGTCCGCGCCCCCTCGACGGTCTCGGCCAGCCCTTCGGTCATGTCCGCGTACGCGGCGTTCTCCCGCAGGTAACCGTCCCTGGCCCGGCTGAGGTACCACCGGGTGGAGAACCACAGCAGCGGCACGGCGATCAGGCCCGGCAGCACCAACAGCGGGCCGTTCAGGATGAGCGCGCCCACCACGAAGACACCGGTGACCACGGCGATCAGCGTCTCGGGCACGGCGTGCCGTACCGACCGGGACAGCGCGTCCGCGTCCCGTGAGGTGCGGGTGATCAGGTCGCCGGATCCGGCGCTCTCCACGGTGGACAGCGGCAGGGCGAGCACCTGGTCGACGAACTCCTCGCGCAGCTCGGCGAGCACCTTCTCGCCGAGCCGGGAGGACGCGTAGACCGCGCACCCGATCAGCACGGACTGGACGACCATGAAGGCGCCGATGGCCAGGGCGACCCCGGCGACGTCGACCGCCGCCTGCGTGCGGACGTCCTGCACCAGGTCGCCGAGCAGGCGCGGCGCGGCCAGTCCGGAGACCGCCGCCAGGCCGTGCAGGCCGAGCGCCGTGCCCAGCTCGCGCGGGTACTTCAACACCAGCCGCCGGGCGTAGGAGCGCACCTGTGCCCGGTCGGCGACCGGCAGGATCTGCCTGGCCATGTCAGCCCTCTTCTCTGGTCACGGTCGCCCGGTAGCGGGGCTCGGCGGCGAGCAGTTCCCTGTGGGTGCCCTCGGCGCGCACGACGCCGTCCGCGACGTAGATCACGTGGTCGGTCTGGTCGAGCACCAGCGGGCTGGTCGTGCACACGACCGTGGTACGGCCCGAGCGCGCCTTGGCGAGCCGGTCGGCGATGCGCGCCTCGCTGTGCGCGTCGACCGCGCTGGTCGGCTCGACCAGGATGAGCACCTCGGCGTTCGCGAGCAGCGCCCTGGCCAGCCTGAGCCGCTGGCGCTGGCCGCCGGAGAACTCCCTGCCGGACTCCGCCACGACGGAGTCCAGGCCGTCCGGGAGCGCGTCGATGATGTCCTCGGCGCCGGCGGCGTGCAGCGCCGCGCGCATCTCCTCCGCCGAGGCGGTGCCGAGCACGTCGAGCTCGTCGCGCAGCCGTCCGGCGAACAGCGCGGCGTTGTTGTCGGCGACCAGGATCCGCCGGCGCACCTCGGCCACCGGCAGCCCGGCCAGCGGGACGCCGCCGAAGGTGACGTCGCCGTCGGTGTAGCGGCCGAGCCGGTTGGCGATCTCGATGGCGTCCTCGGGGGTGCCGGCCGCGATCGCGGTGAACGCGCCGGGCCGCACGGTCACCCCGGACGCGGCGTCCGCCAGCGGGCCGCCCCGGACCCGGGAGGTGCCGCCGCCGATCTCCGGCTCCAGGCCGAGGATGCGCACCACGCGGCGGGCGGCGACGTGGCCCTTGGTCAGCTTGTCGGCCGCCTCGGTCAGCGTGCGCAGCGGTGCGATCAGGAAGACCGCGTAGCCGTAGAACGCGACGAGTTCGCCGGGGGTGATCTCGCCGCGCTGGGCGAAGGTGGCGCCGAGCCAGGTCACGCCGGCCACCAGCAGGCCGGGCAGCAGGATCTGGGCGCCTTCGAGCACCGACTCGACCACGGCCACCCGCACGCCGGCGTGCCGTACCCGCTGGGACTCGTCCCGGTAGCGGCCGGCGAAGACCTGCTCGCCGCCGATGCCGCGCAGCACCCGCAGGCCGGACACGATGTCGGCGGCCCGGCTGGACAGGTCGCCCTGGAGGTCGCGCTGGCGGTGCTGGCGGCGGTGCAGCGGCTTGAGCATCGGGCTGAGGGCCAGCATCATCACCGGCACGCCCACCAGCACGATCAGTCCGAGCGGCGGCGAGGTGCCGAGGAGGATGACGGTGACCGCGACGATGGCGATGATCGCGCCGGTGCCGCGGAGCAGGATGTCCATGGCGTTGCCGATGTGCGCGATATCACTGTTGCCGACGCTGACGACCTCGCCGGTGGACAGCCGCTTGGGCAGGGTGGCGCCGAGGCGGGTGGCCTGCCTGACGGTCACCTGGACCGTGCTGTAGGCGGCGGCCAGCCAGTTGTAGACGGCCAGCCGGTGGCGCATCACGCCGAAGGCCGCCTGCCCGACACCCAGCACGAGCAGCACTCCCGCCCATTCGGCCAGGGCACGGACGTCCCGCGCGTCGATCGCGTCGACGGCCGCGCCGACGACCCACGGGACGAGTGCCTGGCCGAGCCACCATAAGGTCGCGAAACCGACGCCGAGGGCCAGGGGGCCCGCCTGGCTGCGGGCTACCCAGGTGAGGTAGCGGATGGGTCCACGGGCGTCGGGCGTGCCGGGATCGGCGACTGGTAGCGAGCGCATAGCACCCTCCAGCCTGGCAAATCCGGTCCTGGCCGACAACTTGAATTCGGCGCGATGTCAACCAGGGTTGACATCGCCTCGGCGTCAACCTACATTGACATCTATGAGCGATACAGCGCAACTGGCCTCCGACGCCAGCAGCCGCGACCCGGCGATCGGCCTGCGCGCCGTGCGGGCGCTGCGCACGCTGGTGGAACGACTGGAGGCACTCCAGGTGGACAACGCCCGCGAGATGGGCTGGTCCTGGCAGGAGATCGCGACCCATCTGGGCGTGACCCGCCAGGCGGTGCACAAGAAGTACGCGGGCGGCCGTGGACTACTGAGAAGGAAGGACTGACCGATGTTCGAGCGGTTCACCACGGCGGCCAGGCACGTGGTCACCGAGGCCCAGGTGGAGTCGCGGGCGCTGCGCCACGGCCACATCGGCACGGAGCACCTCCTGCTCGCCCTGCTCCGGGCCACCGACCGCCCGCCCGCCCGGATCCTGGGCGAGCTGGGCCTCACCCACGCGGAGGCGACCGCCGCGATCCTGCGATATGTCGGCTCCGACGACCTCGACGCCGACGCCCTCGGCTCGATCGGCATCGACCTCGGCGCCGTACGGGAGAAGATCGAGGAGACCTTCGGCCCCGGCGCCCTCGACCGTCCCCGTGGCGCCCGCCGGTCACCGACCGGGCACATCCCCTTCAACCCGCGCGCCAAGAAGGCCCTGGAGCTCTCCCTGCGCGAGGCCCTCCGCCTCAAGCACAAGCACATCGCCGACGGCCACATCCTGCTCGGCATCCTGCGCGAGGGCGAGGGCCTGGCCATGAAGATCATCGTCGAGAAGGGCATCGCCCCGGAAACCGTCCGCACCCACCTCCTTCCCCACCTCATCGACCGCTCCTGACTGACCGCCCCCGGCGGGACCCAGGTCCAGCCCGGCGGCGCGGCACAGGCCGAGAGCCGCTCCGGGTGGGCGCCGGCGGTGTTGCCGCCGCCCCGCCTGATCGCCGGGTCCGCGACGAGACCCGCCACGTAGGCCACGGGTGCGGCGATCAGGCGGAGCACGGGCCCGGCCGCCTTCCCCCCGGGCGGCGGATGGCCCTTCCACAGCCCCACTGACAGGCGTTCCACCAGCTCAGAGGACGTCCAACGATATAAATATCCGTTTAGTTGACAACTCGCACCGGCGGGTGGTTCCCTGACTGAGAGCTATTGAGTGAGTATTCATTTGGAGGTTCGCACATGTCCGCCGACGACAAGGTCTTCCTGGTCACCGGAAGCGCACGCGGCCTGGGGCGGCACATCGCCGAGGCGGTGCTCGGCGCCGGGCACCGCCTGGTCGCCGCCGCCCGCACGCCGGAGCGGCTCGCCGACCTCACGACGAAGTACGGCGAGCGAATTCACCCCGTCGTGCTGGACGTCACCGACGCGGAGGCGGCGGAGGCGGCGGTGCGGGCGGCCGTCGAGACGTTCGGCCGGCTCGACGTGGTGGTGAACAACGCCGGCTACGCCGACCTGGCCTCCCTGGAGGACATCACCCCGGAGGGCTTCCGGGCCCAGATCGAGACCAACCTGTTCGGCGTCGTCAACGTGTCCAAGGCGGCCGTGCCGGTGCTGCGCGCGCAGGGGTCCGGGCACATCATCCAGATCTCGTCCGTGGGCGGGCGGGTGACGACGCCGGGGCTGTCCGCCTACCAGGCCGCCAAGTGGGCGGTCGGCGGGTTCTCCGAGGCGCTCGCCCAGGAGGTGGGCCCGCTGGGCGTCAAGGTCACCGTGCTGGAGCCGGGCGGCATGCGCACCGACTGGGCCGGGGCGTCCATGACGATCCCGCCGGTCGGCGAGCCGTACGAGGGGACGGTGGGGGCCATCGCGCGGCTGCTGCGGTCCGGCACCGGCAACGCGGCGGGCGACCCCGCCAAGGTCGCGCAGGTCGTGCTGACCGTGGCCGGGCTGGCGGAGCCGCCGGTGCGGCTCCTCCTCGGCACGGACGCCTACGCCTACGGCACCGCCGTCGCGCGGGCCCGCGCGGAGGAGGACGCCCGCTGGCACGACCTGACCGTCAGCACCGACCACGACGACGTGACCGCCGCCGAGCTTGACCCACTCAGCCAGAAAGCGTGACGTTCCCGGCCCGCCACGGAACGTTACGTGAACCTCCGGTGGGGTAACGCAAAGCTGAGCCGTCTCACAGGAGGAACGATGCGCCGCACCGTCACGTCGTTCACGATCGCACTGGCCGCCACCACCGCCGCGGGCTGCGGGGCGGGCGGCACGGCGGGGCCGCCGGGCGTCGAGGCGTCCCGCTCGCCCACCACCGCCCGGCCGAACCCGCCGGCGCCCACCACCGCCCGGCCGAACCCGCCGGCGCCCACCCCCACCTCCACGTCCTCCGTGCCCGCGGCGGACTCCCCGCCGGCGCCCGGCACGGGCGAGCTGCCGGCCGCGTCCGACGGCGACGACCTGCGCAGCTGCGCCGACGGGCGGTGCGAGGTTCTCGTGTCGGCGCAGGACGAGATCGACTTCTCCCGGCCGGTGGGCGTCGAGGTCATGCGGGTGGAGTCGATCGAGGACGGCCGGGTCACGGTGGTCGGCACCGGACCGGGGATCATGCTGACCCTCGGCGGGCAGGCCCCGGGCAAGACGTCGATCATGAACTCGGTGGCCGTGACCGTCGTCGCGGTGGACGGCGACATGGCGGTCCTGCGCCTCGGCCCCAGATAGGTCCCGGAGAAACGGGTCCGGAGCCCGGAAACCCCCGGTGCGCACCAGCGGTCACCGGGGGTGGCGGGGAAGGACCTACCTGGCCTTGAGGTAGTCCCGGTTCATCCGGGCGATGGTGTCCAGCGGGATGCCCTTGGGGCAGACCGCGGTGCACTCGCCGGTGTTGGTGCAGCCGCCGAAGCCCTCGACGTCCATCTGCTCCACCATGGCCTTGGCGCGGGCGTCGCGTTCCGGCTGGCCCTGCGGGAGCAGGCCGAGGTGGGTGATCTTGGCGGCGGTGAAGAGGGAGGCCGAGCCGTTCGGGCACGCCGCCACGCAGGCGCCGCAGCCGATGCAGGTGGCCGCGTCGAACGCGGCGTCGGCGTCGTCCTTTCTGACCGGTACGGCGTGCGCGTCCGGCGCGGAACCGGCCGGGACCGAGATGAACCCGCCGGCCTGGATGATCCGGTCGAACGCGGAGCGGTCCACGACCAGGTCCTTCACCACCGGGAAGGGCGCGGCCCGCCACGGCTCGATGGTGACGGTCTCGCCGTCCTCGAAGTGCCGCATGTGCAGCTGGCAGGTCGTGGTGGCGCGCTGCTCGCCGTGCGCGACACCGTTGATGACCATGCCGCACATGCCGCAGATGCCCTCGCGGCAGTCGTGGTCGAACGCGATCGGCTCCTCACCGTTGAGGATCAGCCGCTCGTTGAGCACGTCCAGCATCTCCAGGAACGACATGTCCGGCGACACGTCCTCCACCTGGTACGTCACCATGCGCCCGCGGTCCGCCGGGCCGTTCTGCCGCCAGACCTCTAGGGTCAGTTTCACTTGTAGCTCCGCTGGGTCATCTTGACGTACTCGTAGTTCAGGTCTTCGCGATGCAGCACCGGGCCGCCCTCCTCCTGGAACTCCCAGGCGGCGACGTAGGCGAAGTTCTCGTCGTCGCGCAGCGCCTCACCGTCGGCGTCCTGGGACTCGGCGCGGAAGTGGCCGCCGCAGGACTCGGTGCGGTGCAGGGCGTCGACGCACATCAGCTCGGCGAGGTCGAAGAAGTCGGCCACCCGGCCGGCCCGCTCCAGCGCCTGGTTGAGCCCCTCGCCGTCGCCGGGCACCTTGACGTTCTCCCAGAACTCCTTGCGCAGCTCGGGGATCCGCTCCAGCGCCTTGCGCAGCGACTCCTCGGTGCGCTCCATGCCGCAGTAGTCCCACATGAGCTTGCCCAGCTCGCGGTGGAAGGAGTCGGCGGTGCGGTCGCCGTTCACCGCCAGCAGCCGGTCGATCTTGGAGCGGACCTGGCCGACGGCCTCGTCCACCGCCTCCGCGTCCACCTCGCCGAACGGCCCGGCGGCGAGGTAGTCGCCGACCGTGGTGGGCAGCACGAAGTAGCCGTCCGCGAGACCCTGCATCAGCGCCGAGGCGCCGAGCCGGTTGGCGCCGTGGTCGGAGAAGTTCGCCTCGCCGATCACGAACAGGCCGGGGATGGTGGACTGGAGGTCGTAGTCCACCCACAGGCCGCCCATCGTGTAGTGGACGGCCGGGTAGATGCGCATCGGCACGTTGTACGGGTTCTCGCCGGTGATGCGCTCGTACATCTCGAAGAGGTTGCCGTACTTCTGCTCCACGGCGTGCTGGCCGAGCCGCCGGATCGCGTCGGCGAAGTCGAGGTAGACGCCCAGGCCGCCGGGGCCGACGCCGCGGCCCTCGTCGCAGACGTTCTTCGCGGCGCGGGAGGCGATGTCGCGGGGCACCAGGTTGCCGAACGCCGGGTAGATGCGCTCCAGGTAGTAGTCGCGCTCGTCCTCGGGGATCTCCGCCGGCGGGCGCTCGTCGCCCTTGCGCAGCGGCACCCAGACCCGGCCGTCGTTGCGCAGCGACTCCGACATCAGGGTCAGCTTGGACTGGTACTCGCCGCTGACCGGGATGCAGGTCGGGTGGATCTGGGTGTAGCACGGGTTGCCGAAGTAGGCGCCCCGGCGGTGCGCCCGCCAGATCGCCGTCGTGTTGCAGCCCTTGGCGTTGGTGGACAGGAAGAACACGTTCCCGTAGCCGCCGCTGGCCAGCACCACGGCGTCCGCGAGGTGCGTCTCGATCTCGCCGGTGACCATGTCGCGGACGATGACGCCGCGCGCCCGGCCGTCGCTGATCACCAGGTCGAGCATCTCGTGCCGGGTGTGCATCTCGACCGTGCCGGCCGCGATCTGCCGCTCCAGCGCCTGGTAGGCGCCGAGCAAAAGCTGCTGGCCCGTCTGGCCGCGGGCGTAGAAGGTGCGCGAGACCTGGGCGCCGCCGAAGGACCGGGTGTCGAGCAGGCCGCCGTACTCGCGGGCGAACGGCACGCCCTGGGCCACCGCCTGGTCGATGATGTTCACGCTGACCTGGGCGAGACGGTAGACGTTCGACTCGCGGGCGCGGAAGTCGCCGCCCTTGACGGTGTCGTAGAACAGCCGGTAGATCGAGTCGCCGTCGCCCCGGTAGTTCTTCGCGGCGTTGATGCCGCCCTGGGCCGCGATGGAGTGCGCCCGGCGCGGGGAGTCCTGGTAGCAGAAGGACTTGACCTTGTAGCCCAGCTCGCCCAGGGTGGCCGCGGCGGAGCCGCCCGCCAGGCCGGTGCCCACGACGATGACGGTGAGCTTGCGCTTGTTGGCCGGGTTGACCAGCTTGGCGGAGAAGCGGCGCTTGTCCCAGCGGTCCTCGATCGGACCCTCGGGCGCCTTGGCGTCCTTGATCGGGTCACCCACGGTGTAATGCATCACTTGACCACTCCGAACGTCACGGCGAGGGGCACCGAGAGGAACCCGAGGACCAGCACGACCGCCACCGCGGCGGCGGTCACCTTCAGCGGGCGGTAGCCGCGGCCGTGCGCCAGCCCCAGCGTCTGGAACGCGCTCCACATGCCGTGCCGCAGGTGCAGCCCGAGCATGACCAGCGCGACGACGTAGAACACGGTGACCGGCCAGCGGCCGGCCGCGAAGCCCTGGACGATCCGGTCGTAGGGCAGGCCCTCCGCGCCGGCGGGGTTGACGGCCCCGAAGGTCAGGTCGAGCAGGTGCCAGATCAGGAACAGCAGGATGATCACGCCGCCGTAGCGCATGGTGCGCACGGCGTAGCCGGACGCCTGCGACTTGCGCCGGGCCGCGTACTTCACCGGCCGCGCCCTGCGCGCCCGCCGTGCCAGCGAGATCGCCGACCACATGTGCAGCAGCACGCTCACGCTGAGCACGATCTCCACGATCGTCAGCACCGTGCGCGGCGGCACCGCGGGCTCCCCGACGGTACGCAGCCAGTGCGCGTACTCGTTGAACGTGTCGGCGCCGTAGAAGATCTTCAGGTTGCCGACGACGTGGGCGACGAGGTACAGGACCATGATCGCGCCCGTGACGGCCATCACGGCCTTCTTGCCGTTGGAGGAGCCCAGCTTTCCGGGCGGTGCGGTGTGCACGGGCTTGCCAGGGGTCGGCGGGCTCACCGGCGCCGTGGCTGATCCGCGGTTGATCGTGGCTGTCACATACCGGACGCTACGAAGGGGTCCGTCATCCGTCCAAGTCATCGCGCGTCTGGTTTCCATAGCATCCGGCTATGGGCTCAGCTTCGGGCCGTGCCACGCTTCCCGTTCGCGGGGATCTGCGACCAATTTCACATCCTCACCTGATGCCGTGGGGCGCTGTCAGGCGGCCGAAACGATAGCCCTACGCTATGGAAATGTGCAGCTCCAGCAACTGGCCTACTTCTTGGCCGTGGCCGAGGCCCGGCACTTCACGCAGGCGGCCGAGCGGATGCGGGTCGCGCAGCCGTCGTTGAGCAAGCAGATCAGGGCGCTGGAGGCCGACCTCGGCGCGCCGCTGTTCAGCCGCGCCCGGGGCAACGTCACGCTCACCCCCGCCGGCGAGGCGCTACTGCCGCTCGCCCGGCGCATGCTCGCCGACGCCGACACCGCCCGCAGGGAGGTCGCCGAACTGGCCGGGCTGCGCCGCGGCCGGGTACGGCTGGGCGCCACCCCGTCCCTGTGCGCCGGGCTGCTGGCCGACGCCCTGGCGAGGTACCACAAGGACTATCCGGGCGTGGAACTGCTGGTCGAGGAGGGCGGCTCGCGGGACCTGGTGAAGGATCTCGCCAGGGGGCAGCTCGACCTCGCGCTGATCATCCTGCCGTTGCAGAGCAACGATCCGTCGCTGGTCACCGAGGAGATCCTCAGGGAAAATCTGGTCGTGGTCTCCCCGTCGCACACCCGGACGCGCAAGCCGTACCTGCGCATCGAGGAGCTGCGCGGGCGGCCGATGGTGATGTTCCGCCGCGGCTACGACCTGCGCGAGGCGACGCTCAGCGCGTGCCGGCACGCCGGGTTCGAGCCGCGCTTCGCGGTGGAGGGGGGCGAGATGGACGCGGTGCTGCGCTTCGTGGAAGCCGGGCTGGGCGTCGCGGTGGTCCCGTCGATGGTGCTGGACGGCCGCCCCGGCCTGTCCGGGACCCCGCTCGCGCCTCCCGGGCTGAGCCGTACGATAGCGCTCGCCCACCGCAAGGACGTCGAGCCCACCCGCGCCGCGCACGCCTTCCGGGCGACCCTGCTCTTCTTCCTCACCGAGGCCGCCCACGAGGGCATCCTCCCCCAGGGAGTCGAGCTGGCCAGTACCGCCGGTTAGTCCCACCCGTCCCGACTCTCCAGAGGTAGCCAGTGACCGCCTCCCTGCCGGGCGCCGCAGCGGCGTCGCCGGAGACGCTCGCGCTCCTGCTCATCGAGGACGACGAGGGCGACGCCTTCCTCGTCGAGGACGTGCTGAACGACACCGGCATCCCCGTGAAGCTCACCTGGGTGCGCAACCTGGCGGAGAGCAGGGCGCGGCTCACCGCCGAGGTCCAGTGCGTGCTCGTGGACCTGTCGCTGCCCGACGCCACCGGTCTTCAGGCGCTGGAACAGGTGCTGACGCTGGCACCGCACGCGGCCGTCCTGGTGCTCACCGGGCTCGACGACGCGCACGTGGGTGCGGCGGCGGTGGCCGCGGACGCGCAGGACTACCTGGTGAAACAGGATGTGGACGAACGGTTGCTCGGCCGGGCCGTGCGGTACGCGATGGAGCGCAAACGGGCCGACCTGGCCCAGCGGCGGGCCCAGCGCCGGCTCATGGAGGCCGAGATGCTGGCCGCCGAGAACGCCCGGCTGGAACGCGGGCTGCTGCCGGTGGCCCTGCTCCGCACCGACGCCCTCGAACACCGCAGCCGCTACCTGCCGGGCCGGGAGGCGTCGCTGCTCGCCGGCGACTTCCTGGACACGGTGCAGGCCGCGGACGGCTCGGTGCACGTGGTCGTCGGCGACGTGTGCGGGCACGGCCCGGACGAGGCCGCGCTCGGCGTCGCGCTGCGGATCGCCTGGCGCACGCTGGTGCTGGCCGGGCACACCGGCGAGGACCTGCTGCGGACGCTGGACACCGTGCTACGGCTTGAGCGCAAGTCGGCGGAGATCTTCACCACCCTGTGCACGGCTGTCGTCTCCCCCGGGCTGGACCACGCCCGCCTGTACGTGGCGGGTCACCCGCCGCCCGTCCTCATCCGCGGCGGCGCGCCCGGCGTCGTCCCCGGCACCCCCTCCGGACCGCCGCTCGGCGTGTTCCCCGACTCCACCTGGACCCCCATCGACGTGCCGCTGGGCGACGAGTGGACGGTGCTCCTCTACACCGACGGCCTGATCGAGGCCACCGTCGGCTCACCCGGCGACCTGCTCGGCACCGACGGGCTGCTCGACCTCATCCGCGAGCAGGGCGGCGTCGATCTGGACCGGATCGTGGACACCGTCACCCAGCGGGGACGCGCGCCGCTGAACGACGACCTGGCCGTGGTGCTCGTCCGCCGCGTGCGCCCCTGACGCCACACCACACCTTTCCCCCGATGACCAGCGCGAACGCGCACTCGGGCGAGCCGGTAGATTTGAATGGGTTCATTCGGGTAGTCCGCTGCATCGACGAATTCCGTGACAGTGGGCAAACTGCCACGCTCGGGGCGAGGCGCCGGTGCTACGTGACAGACATCACACCTGGGTGACCAAAAAGTGAGTGACCGTGCTCACACAATGCGAGGTGGGAGTCGTAACGTATCTGCCACCAACAGCGGCGTCGGCGTGAGATTCGGCGCGACCCTCAGCCGGCGCGCACGACAGGACGGAACCCGGACCCCGAAGCGAGCAGGGTCCGCGGGAGGTGGAGAGGTCAAAGATGACCCAGACAACAGCCGAGAGCACTGCCAGAAGGCAGCGGGCGCAACTCAAGGTGCGCACCCTGCGGACAGACCGATGGTGGCTCGCTCCGGCGGTAACGTTCGCCGCGCTTGCGGCATTCCTTGTGTACGGGTTCTGGGCGATCTTCGACTCCAGCTACTTCGTGGAGCCCTACATCGCGCCGTTCTCGTCCCCCTGCCTCACCACGGCCTGCCCCGAGGGCGCGCGGCTGTTCGGGTGGGCACCGGTGGGCGACTGGTTCCCGCTGCCGCCCGGCATCCTGATCCTGGGCCTGCCGGCGGGATTCCGGCTGACCTGCTACTACTACCGCAAGTCCTACTACCGGTCGTTCTGGCTGTCGCCGCCCGCGTGCGCCGTGGGCGAGCCGCACAAGAAGTACACCGGTGAGACCCGCCTCCCGCTGATCATCCAGAATGTGCACCGCTACTTCTTCTACGCGGCCATCCTCATCGCGGCGGTGCTCAGCTACGACGCGGTCCTCGCCTTCCGCAACCACGAGGGCGAGTGGGGGCACATGGGGCTCGGCACGCTGATCCTCGTGGTCAACGCCGTCCTGATCGTCGCCTACACGCTGTCGTGCCACTCCTGCCGGCACATCACCGCGGGACGCCTCAACCACTTCTCCCGGCACCCGATGCGGTACCGGATGTGGATGTTCGTCTCCAAGCTCAACGCCAAGCACCAGCAACTGGCGTGGGTGTCGATGTTCTCCGTCATGATCGCCGACCTCTACGTCCGCCTGGTGGCCAAGACCGTCATCACGGACATCACGTTCTTCTAAGGAAGCCCTGACCATGGAAATCGAACGTCACGAGTACGACGTCGTCGTCATCGGCGCGGGCGGAGCCGGGCTGAGGGCGGCCATCGAAGCACGCCAGCAGGGCAAGAAGACCGCGATCGTGTGCAAGTCGCTGTTCGGCAAGGCGCACACCGTCATGGCCGAAGGTGGCGCGGCGGCGGCGATGGGCAACGTCAACCCGAACGACAACTGGCAGGTCCACTTCCGCGACACGATGCGCGGCGGCAAGTTCCTCAACAACTGGCGGATGGCCGAGCTGCACGCCATGGAGGCGCCCGACCGGGTGTGGGAGCTGGAGGCGTGGGGCGCGCTCTTCGACCGCACCAAGGACGGCAAGATCAGCCAGCGTAACTTCGGCGGGCACGAGTACCCCCGGCTGGCGCACGTCGGCGACCGCACCGGCCTGGAGCTGATCCGCACCCTCCAGCAGCGCGTCGTCGCCCTCCAGCAGGAGGACTACGCGGTGCACGGCGACTACGAGGCCTACATCAAGGTCTTCGCCGAGTGCACGATCACCCGGCTGATGAAGGACGGCGACGCGATCGCGGGCGCCTTCGGCTACTGGCGGGAGAACGGCTCGCTCATCGCCTTCGACGCGCCCGCCGTGGTCCTCGCGACCGGCGGCATCGGCAAGTCCTACGTGGTGACCTCCAACTCCTGGGAGTACACCGGCGACGGCCACGCGCTCGCGCTGCTGGCCGGGGCGAAGCTGATCAACATGGAGTTCATCCAGTTCCACCCGACCGGCATGGTGTGGCCGCCCTCGGTGCGCGGCATCCTGGTCACCGAGTCGGTGCGCGGCGACGGCGGGGTGCTGCGCAACTCCGAGGGCAAGCGGTTCATGTTCGACTACATCCCCGAGGTGTTCAAGGACAAGTACGCCACCACCGAGGAGGAGGCCGACCGCTGGTACACCGACCAGGCGGGCAACCGCCGGCCTCCGGAGCTGCTGCCGCGTGACGAGGTGGCGCGGGCGATCAACGCCGAGGTGAAGGCCGGGCGCGGATCACCGCAGGGCGGCGTCTTCCTCGACGTCTCGACCCGGCTGCCGGCCGAGGAGATCCGCAGGCGGCTGCCGTCGATGCACCACCAGTTCAAGGAGCTGGCCGACGTCGACATCACCACCGAGCCGATGCAGGTGGGGCCGACCTGCCACTACATCATGGGCGGCGTCGAGGTGGACGCGGACACCGGCGCGGCGTCCGTGCCCGGCCTGTTCGCGGCCGGCGAGGTGTCCGGCGGCATGCACGGCTCCAACCGTCTCGGCGGCAACTCGCTGTCCGACCTGCTGGTCTTCGGCCGCCGGGCGGGCGCGGGCGCGGCCTCGTACGTGGACGACCTGGCGCGGCGCCCGAAGGCGTCCGAGGCGACGCTGACCGAGGCCAGGAACGAGGCCCTGGCCCCGCTGGAGCGCGCCGGGGAGAACCCGTACGAGGTGCACCACGAGCTCCAGCGCACGATGAACGACCTGGTCGGCATCATCCGCAAGGCGGACGAGGTCGCCGAGGCCATGGAGGCCGTGGAGAAGCTCAAGGAGCGGGCCAGGGGCGTCGGCGCGGCCGGCACCCGGATCTACAACCCGGGCTGGCACCTCTGCCTCGACCTGCGCAACATGCTGCTGGTCAGCGAGTGCGTCGCGCGCGCCGCCCTGATCAGGCAGGAGAGCCGCGGCGGCCACACCCGCGACGACTTCCCCGGCATGTCCCCCGAGTGGCGGCGCAGGCTGCTGGTCTGCTCGGCCACCGACGACGGCGACACGGTGACCGTCGAGGAGCAGTTCCAGCCGTCGATGCGCGCCGACCTCATCGCCCTGTTCGACCGGGACGAGCTGAGCAAATACCTCACCGACGAAGAGCTGGCCGAGTACGACGCCGCGGTCGCGGCGGTCGCCGCGGTCAAGGAGTGATGATGAGCTACAAGGCGAAGTTCCGCGTCTGGCGCGGCGAGGGCGGCGAAGGCAAGCTGGAGGACTTCACCGTCGAGGTGAACGAGGGCGAGGTCGTCCTCGACATCATCCACCGGCTCCAGGCGACCCAGGCTCCGGACCTGGCCGTGCGGTGGAACTGCAAGGCGGGCAAGTGCGGCTCCTGCTCGATGGAGATCAACGGCAAGCCGCGGCTGGGCTGCATGACCCGGATGTCCACCTTCGAGGAGGACGAGACCATCACGGTGACGCCGATGCGCACGTTCCCCGTGATCAAGGACCTCGTCACCGACGTGTCGTTCAACTACGACAAGGCGCGGCAGATCCCGTCCTTCACGCCGCCCGCGGACGTGAAGCCGGGCGAGTACCGGATGAAGCAGGTCGACGTCGAGCGGTCCCAGGAGTTCCGCAAGTGCATCGAGTGCTTCATGTGCAACAACGTCTGCCACGTGATCCGCGACCACGACGAGAACAAGCCGAACTTCGCGGGCCCGCGCTTCCTCATGCGGATCGCCGAGCTGGACATGCACCCGTACGACGTGGCCGACCGCAAGGACATCGCCCAGGACGAGCACGGCCTCGGCTACTGCAACATCACGAAGTGCTGCACCGAGGTGTGCCCCGAGCACATCAAGATCACTGACAACGCGCTGATCCCGATGAAGGAGCGCGTCGTCGACCGCAGGTACGACCCGCTGGTGTGGCTGGGCAACAAGATCTTCAAGCGGTCGGACTCGAAGACCCGCTGAGGTCCGCTCATCACGTGCCGGGGCCGTTCCCGGTCCCGGCACGCGCTTTCCCCATGAAGCCCGAAAGGTGGCGCCGGCCTACGCCCGGCCGAACTCGCCCGCCTTGACCCCGGAGACGAAGGTCCGCCATTCGCCCGGCGTGAAGATCAACGCCGGTCCGCTCGGGTCCTTGCTGTCACGTACGCCGACGCGCCGAAGCACGCCCCCGCTCCGAACGGCCGATACCTGGAACGGTGGGTCAGCCAGTCGCTGGTGCCGCTGGGCAACACGTCGGCGAAGTCGCCGAAAGCCAGCCGGTCACCACGCGGTGACGCTTCCCGTCCTATTGCGGGAGTCGCCACGTAAACGACTCATGGGCGGGAATCAAAACGGTCTGCCGGCCGGGGGTGACAATGATTCGAAATTCGTCGATCCCGGGCGATCCGATCTCCCGCCAGTCGGTTATCGCGCTCTCGATGCTGCTCCAGATCGCGACGGGACCAATTTCCCGGACAAGGGGCATTCCGTCGTCTTGCGGAGTGACGGCGGCGATAGAACCCGTGGCGGCGTCCACGTAGTAGTCGACCCACGGGCCGCCGTCCACGCTCTTTCCGACACATTGGGCGCCGGGGGTCGCGAGTTGCGCAACGAATTGCGCAGTCCAATCGTGAAGGGTGTCAGGGTGGACGACGGCCGGCCGGGGTTCGCCGGCATCTATTTCTTTGGTGTCCCCCAAATCGACCGGTGGCGGCATGTGGGGGCGGGCCGGCATGAATGAGTAGGTGTCGGGCAAGAATCGGCCGGAGGCGGTTCCGTCCGCTTCAACGGTGAGCCTGACGTATCCGGAGCCGTATTGCCAGCCGGAAAGTGTGGTCAGGATGGTTGCGCCCGGCTTGCTTTGTGCAATCCATGCGGCGGGGATGTGTCGGACTGAGCAGGTCGCGATGATCCGGTCATATGGTGCCCGAGGCCGGAATCCGTCGAGCCCGTCGCCCGTGATAAGCGTAGGATTGTGTCCGGTCTGATGAATCGCGCGGGCCGCACGCGCGGCAAGGCCGGCGTCGGTTTCAATGCTGACGACGTTTTCGGCGCCGACTCGCTCACACAAGAGCGCTGTTGAGTACCCGGTACCGGTTCCGATTTCCATGACTTTGCTGTCATCGCCTACGTCCAGGTCTTCGAGCATCGCGACCACGAGTGCGGGAAGTGTCGATGACGAGGTGGGGTTTCCGGCGGGAACCGGTTTTTCCGTCTCCCCCGGGTAAATATGTCCGTCGATCTGCGTGACCCAGGTTTTGTTCTCGTAGGCGAGTGTCATCAACTCGTCGATTCCGGTGCTTTTCGGTGTGACCGATTCCCACATCATACCTTCGGAGGTGATGACGGAGCGAAAGAATTCCGGAATGAACAGATGGCGGGGGATTCTTTCAACGGCTGCGCGCCACTGCGGCGATCTGAGGGCGCCGGATTCTTGTAGCTGGTCGGCTAGCCGGCGGCGCAGTTGTGCTTCGTTCACGATCGGCCCATTTCCAGGAGATCGGCGAATGCGGTTGCCATGGACAGTCCGGTCGGAGCTTGCATCCAAGCCCATTGCCCGTTTGGGTTGCATTCCAGAAATACGGGCCGATCGTCGGCATCAATGGCGAAGTCAAAGCATCCCGACACGAGGCGGAAGTGATCCAGGTAGAGGTGTATCTTGTCGGCGATCTTGTCGGGAACTTGCATGACCCGGTATTCTATCTGCTCGTAGTCTTGCCGCCAGTCGAGCAAAGGGGAATGAATCTGCACGGCGAACATGGCGTCCCCGGCAACGGTGATCCTCAGATCATATTTCTTGGGCACCGCCCGTTGAAATAGGTGCATGGTCCCGGCGACCCTGTCGTCTATTTCGTCGGCAGACACTTCTTGTGTCCATACCGTGACGGCTGTCCCGTTGATTTCGTACTCGGTTGAGCGGAGGGGCTTGTAAACGACTCTCCGATGGTCTCTTACGAACCTGCGAGCCTTGTCGGGATCGTTGGTGATGAGGGTCGGAGGGACATCGAATCCCGATGCGATCGCCGTTGAGAGTTGCGCTGGTTTGAATTCCGCGTCTGCGATCGCATGGGGATGATTCACGTAAAGGCAATCCGACAGGGAAGCCAGCACGCCACCCAAGCCGTACCTTGCTTGGAGGGTCGCAAATCGTGCGTCCTGACCGTCAAGGCCGGAAAAGGCAAATCCGGAGGGGCGGCGGTAATACAGGGACCGCACCGCTGAAAGGTCGGCTTCCCGTGTCGCTGTGGCCAACTGTCCCGACAGTCCGCACCCATCGCCGATTTCCGCTGACATGGTGAGATCGTGTGGGAAGTCTGCGGAATCAAAGCGCACAACCGGCACGTTGCGGAAATGCAGTTCGGCAATCACCAGATCAGCAGTCATGTCGTCCGCTTGGGTGACCACCATTACCGGTCGTTTGTCTTTAGTCTTGGTCACTGTCCTGCGACATGTCCTGATCGAATGCCTTGGGCGAACTCCCGTCGCCCTTTGACGCCCGCGTCTTTTGCTCGGTGCCGGTATTGGACTTCTTGTGCTTCATCTCTACGACTACGCCGTGCTCATCGACGTACCGGCCGGTCTGTGTCACAGGGTCAATGGTGACCGTGTATTCGGGGAATTCGATGACGTCCGGATAGGGGGACATGCGGAAAACTCCCCACGGCTGCATGACTGTGGGTCCACCCTGTGTTTGGGTGGGCCGGGACATGGGGATTCGGTCTGCGTGGCTAAACATTTCCGGAAGGCTCCTTTCAAGGGGCATCCGACCGCGCCGTGATCACGGGAAATTCCAAGCCGATCTTCTTTTGTGCTGCCGCGCGGATCGATATTACCTCGGCCGCCCCGACCCGGCGATCCCCTTCAGTCAAAAGGGTGAGCTTGATACCGCACTTTGTCACATTTATCTGGCGTAGAGAAATACCGCTCTCCGTGCTGAAACCGCTGAACAGGTATCGGTACCCTGCACACCCTTACCGGCCCAGGCTCCTCGGCACGCCACCCGGAGACGGGCCCTACCGGCATACCACCCGCGACAACCGGGGTGCCGGTCGCCTCTGCCCGCAGGACACGACCGGCACCCCCAGCGATCAGGCCGCGAACCCCGACATCCCGCGACCGGGACGGTCCCGCAACATCACCAAGTGCTGCACCGAGCACATCAAGATCACTGACAACGCGCTGATCCCGATGAAAAAGCGCGTCGTCGACCGCAGGTACGACCCGCTGGTGTGGCTGGGCAACAAGATCTTCAAGCGGTCGGACTCGAAGACCCGCTGAGGTCCGCTCATCACGTGCCGGGGCCGTTCCTGGTCCCGGCACGCACCTTACGCCCGGTCGAACTCGCCCGCCTTGACCCCGGAGACGAAGGTCCGCCATTCGCCCGGCGTGAAGATCAACGCCGGTCCGCTCGGGTCCTTGCTGTCACGCACGGCGACTATGCCCGACAGGTTGCCGGCCACCTCGACACAGTTGTTTCCGCTGCCGCTGCGAGTGCTCTTACGCCAGTGTGCATACGTCAGGTCAACCATGGGACCAGCGTTCCTTTGCCTCAGTGATGAGCCCGTGGGACTCCTCAGGGGACAGGGCAGCGTCGCATATACGCTCGAATGCCACTTTATAGCGCTCGACCTGTTCCGAACCCTCGACATATACGTCACCGGCCGTCCCCTCCACGTAGGCCACGTCAGGGTCGACGTCCTCGGCGAAGGACAGGATGGTGAAGGTCCCCTCCAGGCCCGCGTGTGCTCCCACGCTGAAGGGCAAGATGCGAACGGTCACATTCGGCCGGCGCATGGTGATCAGCAGAGCTTCCAGTTGCTCGCGCATCAGATCACGACCGCCGATCGGCCGGTGGACAACTCCCTCGTCAAGCACTGCACAGAGTTGGGGTGCGTCGGGACGACTCAGCAGCGCACGCCGCGCCATACGCCCCGTGACTCGCTTGTGGATGTCGTCGGGGTCCTGCGGATCGGGCCGCCCGGCGCTGATCACAGCCCGTGCGTAGTTCTCCGTCTGCAGGAGACCCGGCACGAGTTGCACCTCCCACTGGCGGATCACCGATGCCTCGTCTTCGAGGCCGACGTACGAGCCGGTGAACACGTCGGCGTAAGCCGTCCACCATCCGCGCCGGCGCGCTTCCTTCGCAAGCTCGATCAGCGCGGCGCGCACCGAAGTATCGACGCCGTAGAGATCACAAACAGCGGCGACATCCGCAGTACTGGCGCGGGTGCGGCCAGTCTCAATCCGGCTGATCTTGCTGCGGTTCCAGCCGAGCTGAGCGGCGGCGGCTTCCGGGGTCAACCCGCTGTCTTCACGCATCCTGCGTAGTTCGCGGGCCAGGCGGCGGAGTCTCACCGTGGGACTGTGCGTTGGAGACATGCGACATAGTCTGCCGAAACCTCAGAACTGTCGCCATCCGAATACGTTAAGTAAACAAAATCTGCACAGTGCATTGACGCCTCGATTCGTCTACCACCACCATAGCCATGCGCCGCTCTCCGCATCCGGCGCCTGGGTCAGGTGTTACACGGCAGTCGGGAGGGGTGACCGCGTGAGCAGTGCTGAGCGGGCGGGGATGATCATGACGGTGCCGGGGACGCGCATGGCCGTGCCGGTCGCGCGGCACTGGGTGCGGCTGGTGCTTGATGCGGCCGGTTGTCCTGTGGTCGATGACGCGCTGGTGATGGCGACCGAGCTGGTGGCCAACGCGGTACGGCACACGCGGTCGGGCCACCCCGGCGGGCATCTCACGGTGCTGATCGGCTACCGGGGTGACGGGACGGCCCGGATCGAGGTGATCGACGAGGGGGCCGCGACGGTCCCCGCTCCACGGGAACCCGACCACGAGACGCCGGATGAGTCGGGCAGGGGCCTGTGGCTGGTGCAGGCCCTGTCCCGGGAGTGGGGCGTACGGCTGCTTCGGGGGGACCGGCGCGGGGTGTGGGTGCTCGTCCCGATGACCGTGAAGCAGGGTCACTCATAAGGTCAGGTGAGCCGGGCGAGGGAGCCGGTCTCCAGAGCCGCCCAGACCGCGCCGTCCGGGGTCACGGTCAGGCCGTGCGGCTCCGAACCGGGCGTGAGGTCGTACTCCTCGATCTTTCCGGTGGCGTCGATGCGGCCGACCCTGGCGGTGGCCCAGGCGGTGTACCAGCAGGTGCCGTCGCGGCCGGGCGCGATCGCGTGCGGGCGGGCGGTCCGGTCCGGCAGCGGGAACTCGGTGATCTCGCCGGCGACGGTGATCCGGCCGATCGCGCCCGCGCCGATCTCGGTGAACCACAGGGCGCCGTCCGGCCCGGCCGTGATGCCGGCCGGGGCGGCCCCGGCGGTCGGCAGCCGGTGGATCGCGATCTCGCCGTGCGCGTCGATCCTGCCGATCGCGTCCGCCTGGTTCAGGGTGAACCACAGCGCCCCGTCCGGTCCGGCGGCGATCGCGGACGGGTAGGCGCCCTCGACCGGCAGCGGATACTCGGTGACCTCCCCGGCGACGGTGATCCGGCCGATCGCCCCCACGTTGATCTCGGTGAACCACAACGCCCCGTCCGGCCCCGCCGCGATGCCGTACGGCCCGGCGGCCGGGGTCGGCAGGTCGAACCGGGTCACCTCGCCGCCGGTCGTGATCCGGCCGATCCGGTGCGCCCGGTACTCGGTGAACCACAGCGCGCCGTCCGGCCCCGATGTGATCACCGTCGGCCCGGCGGCCGGGTCCAGCGGGTGACCCGTCACCTCGTACGGCACGCCGCCGGGCGCCAGCCGTCCGATCCGCCCGGCGTGCACCAGGGTGAACCACAGCGCCCCGTCCGGTCCCACGGTGACCGCGTACGGCCCGGCCTCGCGGTCGGACACCTGGATCTCTTCGATGTGCAACGTCATTCCTCTCCGGCCGGACGGCCGTCACGTATCTCGATCTCGCGGCCGGTGAAACGGTCGCGCAGCGTCCGGTCGTGTGAGACGACGACCAGGGCGCCCCGGTAGGCGTCGAGGGCTTCTTCCAGTTCCTCGACCAGGGTGAGCGACAGGTGGTTGGCGGGTTCGTCGAGCAGCAGCAGGTCGGCCTCGCCGGTCAGCAGCCGGGCCAGGGCCAGCCGGCGGCGCTGCCCGACCGACAGCGCGCCGACCGGGACGCCGAGCGCGTCAGCCCGGAACAGCCCGAGGGCGAGCAGCCGGTCCCGGTGCTCGTCGGGATATCCCGGGCGGCCGTCGGCGAAGGCGGCCAGCACCGTCAGCTCCGGCCGGGGGAAGACCGTCTCCTGCGGCAGGTGGCCGATCCGGCCGCGCAGCCGTACGGTGCCCTCGTCGGGGGTGAGCTCGCCGGCCAGGAGGCGCAGGAAGGTGGACTTGCCCGCGCCGTTCGCCCCGGTCACCAGGAACCGCTCCCCCGGCGCGACGGCGAACGAGCCGACGCGCAGCCGGTCGCCCACCCGCACCCCTTCGAGGGCGGCGAGCACGCCCTGCGAGCCGCCGCCCGCGAAGACGCCGGCGAACCGCAGCGGGTCCGGCGGCCTCGGCACGGCCTGCTCGTGCAGCCGGCGCAGCCGCTCCCGGGCCTGGCGGACCCGGCTCGCCACCGAGCTCTGCACCCGCCCGGCGTCACGGTCGTAGGCGATCTTGTTGCGGTCCTTCATCACCCGGCCGGGGGCCACCCGGTGCGCCGTGGTCGCGGCGAACTCCTCGACCTGCGCCACCTCGGCGCACCACTCGGCGTAAGCCTGCTCCCAGCGTTGCCTGGCCGCCGCCTTCTCCGCGAGGAAGCCGCCGTAACCGCCGCCGAACCGGACGACCGCCCCCGCCTCCACCTCCAGGACGGCGGTCGCCACCCGGTCCAGGAAGCGCCGGTCGTGCGAGACGGCGACCACCGTGCCCCGGTGCTCCCGCAGCCGGTCCTCCAGCCAGGTCAGGCCGGCGTCGTCGAGGTGGTTGGTGGGCTCGTCGAGCAGCATCACCTCGGGCGCCGCCGCCAGCAGGCAGGCCAGGCCGAGCCGGGCCCGCTCGCCGCCGGAGAGCCCGCCCAGCGTGCGGTCCCTGCCGAGGTGCCCAAGCCCGAGGGCGTGCAGCGCCTTGTCGGTACGCGCGCCCGCCTCGTAACCGCCGCGCGCCTCGTACGCGCCGACCAGGTCGCCGTACTCGGCCATCCGGTCCTCGGTGAGGTCGGCCTCCAGCTCGCGCATCCGGCGCTCCATGGCGCGGAGGTCGGCGAGCGCGGCGTCCACGGCCTGCTGGACGGTGTGGTCGTCCGGGAGGTCGAGGGTCTGGCCGAGGTGGCCGACGCCGCCGGGGGACGAGACCGTGATCGTGCCGTCGTCCGGTGGTTCGAGGCCCGCGATGAGGCGGAGCAGGGTGGACTTGCCCGAGCCGTTCTCGCCGACGAGGCCGACGTGCTCGCCGGGCCGTACGGTCAGCGAGACGTCGTCGAGGACGATCCGGTCGGCGTAGGACTTGGAGACGCCCCGCAGGGCGAGTTGAGCGGACAAGCGAACCTCCGAAACACGGTGTGGGCGGCCGATACACGGTGATCGGGGTAAAGGACCATCGCTGCTGCGCTCCTCTGGTTGCCGACTGCTAACACAACTTTGTTGCGTTAAGCTGATGATGTCAGAGCCGGTACCGTCGTAGCAACCGGGTTTCCTTGGAGGGCGCGTGTCCACGATCACGCCGGGCGCGGCCCGGCCGGGCGGCAGGACCGCGCAGACCCGCCGGGCCGTGCGTGAGGCCACCCTCGCCGAGCTGGCCGAGAAGGGCTTCGAAGGGCTCACCGTGGAGGCGGTCGCCGAGCGGTCCGGCGTGCACAAGACGACGGTCTACCGGCGCTGGGGCACCCCGGCCGCGCTCGCCGCCGACGCCCTCGACCTGGCGAGCGGCGAGCCGTGGCCGCTGCCCGACACCGGCGGCATCGAAGGCGACCTGCGCGCCCTGGTCGGGCTGGTGGTGTCCGGCTTCGCCGACCCCGGCGCCGGGCCGGTGTCCCGGGCCTTCGTCTCGGCGGCCGTGCGAAGCCCCGCGACGGCCCAGGCCCTGCACGCCTTCTTCGCCGCCCGCCACGAGCAGTCCGCCGTCATCGTGCGCCGTGCCATCGCCCGCGGCGAGCTCCCCGAGGGCACCGACCCCGCCGAAACGGTACGAACCGCCGTCGCCCCGATCTACTACCGCCTCTTCATCACCGGCGAACCCGTCGATGCCGGCACGGCCGTCAAAGCCGCCGACGCCGCCCTGGCAGCGGCCCGCGCCGGCGTCTTCACCTGACCTCACCCGGGACGACCACCCGACCTGCGAGCCGGCCCGGAACGCAGTCATCGCCCGAGCTGAGCTCGGGCGATGAGCTGCGCCGGAACCGCCGTCAAAGATCCGCGGTCACGCCTCAGGTGGCGTCGGCGGCCGTCCCGGCGGGTGCGTAGACCAGGTGGAGGACGCCGGTGCGGAACGTCGTGGACGCCACCAGCCGCAGGGCAACCGGCTGGTCGCCCTCGTCGAACAGCCGCATGCCGGTGCGAACCGCGATCGGGTGCACCAGCAGGTGCAGTTCGTCCAGCAGTTCGTGGGCGAGGAACTGGCGGACGACCGAGACCGAGCCGCTGAGGGAGATCTCCCCGCCGGGCTCGTTCTTCAGGGCGGTCACGGCGTCGATCAGGTCGCCCTTGAGCTGTTCGGAGTTCCGCCAGGTGAACGTCAGATCGCTCCGCGAGGCGACGATTTTGCGGACGTCGCCGAGCTTCTTGGCGAAGTCCGCCTCCGGGCCGTCGGCCGCCTCCCGCCCCGGCCAGGCTTCGGCGAAGGCTTCGTAGGTCTTCCTGCCGAACAGGAGGGTGTCGGCCGCGCCGAGGACCCCGGCCACGGCCTGGCCCATCTCGTCGTTGGAGTACGGAAAGTGCCACTGGTCGGGCGCTTCCACGACGCCGTCGAGCGCGACGAACAGGCTGGCGGTGATCTTTCTCATGGTGTTCCTCCACACAAGCGGTAAGGGTGGTTGATGGTCAGGGGTGTTCTGTGCAGTCCGGTCGGACGCCTGTGACAGCGGGCCGCGCACCGCCCGCCGGAACTCTCCGCCGCGGCCGTCCCACGGCTAGAGCACCTTGGCGCCGTACTTGACGAGTGAGGCCGCCAGCGTGGCGGGGTCGGGGAACTCCTCCACGAAGCCGGGAGGCGGGAAGGAGGACGGGTCGTCCACCTTGGTGCCTGTCTCGAAGAACCAGTTCTCGAAGCCGGCCGGCGTGCCCAGGACGTAGAAGCGGGCGTTCGGCGACTCCACGCGGTAGCTGTGGGGCAGATTCCGCGGGCCGTACGCGATGTCCCCCGGTCCCAGTTCCAGGGGCTGGTCGCCCACCCGCACGGTGAGTTCGCCTTCGGCGACCATGAAGGTCTCGTCCTCGCGGGTGTGCAGGTGCAGGCCGGCGCCGCTGCCCTGCGGGGCGGTCAGCTCTGAGAGCCAGAACCGGCCCTGGGTCTGCGCTCCGACGGCGAGGAGCCTCATCATGGCGCCCAGACGCCAGACGTACTGTCCTTCGTCGGCTCTGACAAGGAAGGGATTGGCGATGGTCATGCTTTCAGGTGCTTTCTCTCGTGTTCGTGTCCGCCGCGGCGGCGATGCGCAGTCCCTGGGGGAGAGCGCGGCCGACTCCCGTCAGGCGGTGCCACTGCGACGGCGGCTGGTGATCAGGCGCTGTGGTCCTGCCTGTTGAGGAAGCCGGTGATGAGTCGCAGCCACTCCTCGGGGCGCTCAAGCCCGACGACGTGGCCGGCGTCGATCTCGGCGAGCTGCGCGCCGGTGATCTGCTCGGCGAGTTGGTGGTGCAGGGTGGGGGCGACCGTCCGGTCGGCCGTGGTGGAGATCACCAGGGTGGGGACATGGATCTTGGCGAGGTCGTCCCGGACGTCGGCTCGTATGACGAGGGCGACCTGCTCCGGGGTGCCGTCCGCACTCGAAGCGGCCGTGTAGCCGAGGGTCGCCCGCAATCGGTCGGCCGGAAGTGCTTCCAGCGCCCGGGAGCCGAGGGCGACCGGGAGGAGGAACTCTGCCAGCAGCTCGCGGTCGCCCGATTCGGCCAGCTGTTTCCAGACCGAGCCGATCAGAGCAAGGTTGTTGTCCGGGTGGGCGAAGGCGGCGGTCAGGACGAGGGCGCTGACGCGCTCAGGATGGCGGACGGCGGCGCGGATCGCGACGGGGCCGCCGAGGGAGAAGCCCGCGAGGGCGAAGGTGTCCAGCCCTTCGGCGACCGCCGCGGCGACCATTTGGTCGGCCAGGTCGTCCAGGGACAGGGGGGTCTCGGAGCGGGGGGTGACGCCGCTGCCGGGGTAGTCGATGCCGACAACGGTGTGGTGGGCGGTGAGGCCCTCAAGGATCGGCCCCCAGGTGCCTTCGAAGCTGCTGCTTGCGCCGTGGGCGACGACCAGTGCGGGGCCGGAGCCGAGCCGGGTACGGGCGAACGTCGGCTCGGGCAGGACGCGTGTTGACATGGGGATTCTTCCGTCGAGTGATCAATGGTGGAGCAGCGTGGTGGTGCGCTGCCCGCACGGATCTGCTTGGTCGCGGGAAGCGGTGCCCGCGCGCCGGTGTGGTGTGGGGTCATGAATCACACAATCCGTATGATCCATGACCCAAAGATATATCACACACATTGTGTGATTGTCGGTGTGAAGTCAATCACACAATGCGTATGAGTTGCGCGGTATGATGCGGGAGATGACGTCTGTCCACCGCCGCCGTCCGGAAGCCGGCAACCCCCGTGTCCAGCGCACCCGCGCCCACGCACTGGCCGTCGCCCGCAGCCTGCTGCCCGAGGTCGGCCCCACCGGACTGACGTACACCCTGCTGGCCGAACGCGCCGACATCACCCGCCAGACCCTCTACCGGCACTGGCCCACCCGCGCGGCCCTGCTCTTCGACCTCATTCTCGAAGGCCCCGACGTCGGCTATCCCCAGCCCGGCACCGACCTGCGCACCGTCGCCATCGCATGGCTCACCAGCCTGGCCGCGGGCCTGAACGTTCCGGCAGCCCGCATCGCGGTGCCCGCCGTGGCCGCCGAGGCGGACCGCGACCCGGACAGCGCCCAAGCCCTCGTCGAGATCGGTACCGACCGCCGCGCGGCCCTCAACAAGCTGCTGGAACCCTCCGGCCGGCAGATCACGGAAGACGAATACACACTCCTCTACGCACCCGTCCTCGCCCGCCTCTACTTCGACCGACGCGAAGTCACCGAAGAGTTCATCGAAGCCGTCGTCACCCGCTGGCTCGCGGGCCTGGAGCAAGCCGACCTACGACAAGAAGCTTGACGCCCACATCGTCGGGCCGGACGGCGACTTCGGCCTCGTAGCAGACGTTCTCGTCATGCTCGCCGACCTCTGCCCTGGTCCCCGGGGTGAAGATCGGCGCGGGGAGCAGTCCCTCAGGTAGCGCGACGCCACAGGCGGTGCTTCTCGTACTCGGCGGGCCGGAGCCGCCGAGGTAGCCACAGGCAACGCACAGCCCCGGCCCGCAACGCTTGGCCCGCAGCCTCGGCCCGCGACACGCTTGGTCCGCGGCCTCGGCTCACCGTCGCGGGACCGCGGCCCGTCGGGTGCTTACTTCTTCCGGCCGCGCTTGTTCCGGCCGCGCTTCGGGTCCGGCTTCGGGTCCGGCTTCGGGTCCTCGGCGGTCGGCTGGTCGATCGGCGGCATGGTGAAGACTGCGGTGCCGTCCGGTCCCGTGCCGGCCTGCGGTCCCCCGCTCTGCCGGGGCTCCGCGTCCTTGGCCGGGACGGTCTCCGGCGTCACAGGCGCTTCGGCGGGCTGTCCCGCTCCTGGGGTGGACTCCGTATACGGGGTGAAGGCGCTGAAGGGGCTCACCGCGGGCGGGACCTCGGGAACGGCCGCCAGCCCACCGGGAAGCGGCACCGGCGCGGGCCCGCCCGGAACCGGCTCCGCCGCACCCGCGAGACCCGCCGTCACACCGGCGCCCCCCTGCGGCGACACGGGCTCACCGCCGTGCGACGGAGACTCGGGCACCCCGCCCCGCTCGGCCGCGAGACCGGCACCGGCCTGCTCCGGCACGGATGCCGGCGCCGTCGTGCCGTCGAACAGGGCTCCGGGGGCCTGGTCAGGGGTGGACGCGGTGCCGTGTCCCGGCGTGCCGGTGGGGTCCGGCACGGCGCCGGGGGCGTGCTCGGGGACGGTCGCCGTGCCGTACTGGGCCGTGGGATCCGGGCCGTGGCCGGGGACGGCGCTGTGGCCGGAGGCGGCGCTGTGGCCGGGGACGGCGCCGTACTCGGGGGTGGTCGGCGCCTGGTCGGGGGCCGGGTAGCCCTGGCCCCCGGGGTAGGGCTGCTGCTGGTAGGCGACCGGGTAGGTCTGCACGGGGACGAAGCTGATGATCGGCGCGTAGGCGGTGCCGCCGGGGTAGGACGCCTGCGCGTAACCGGAGGCGTAGCCGGGGCCCGCGGGGTAACCCTCGTACCCGGGCACGGCGGGCGTGCCCGCGCCGCCGCGGTGCCGGCCTGCCGGGCGGGGACCCGCCTTGCGTACGGCGGCGGCGTGCGCGAGCCTGCGCAGCCTGCCCTCGAAGATGAGCACCGCGAAGAGCGCGAGCAGCACCAGGATCAGTGCCGGGATGCCGAGCTGCCTGCTCAGCGTGACCTCGTCGAACTCGGGAGGCGCCCCGCGCAACTGGATCGGCACCGAGTCGGAACTCGGCTCCGACGTGGGCGACACCGTCGGCGTCGGCGGCACCGAGGGCTGAGGCAGGCCCTCGGCCGTCGGCAGCGTGACCGCGGGCTCGTCGGTCGGCTCGGCGGTGGTCGGGGCGATCGGCGGAGGCTGCTCGACCGGCGGGGGCGCGGGAGCCTGGGTGGTCGTCTCCACCGGCTCCGCGGGCTCGGGCGGCGGCGTGGGGGCCTTCGACGTCTTCGTCGGCGTGACGGTCACCGTGGTCGTCACGGACGTGGGCTCCGGAGGAGGCGTCGTGGTGATCGTGACGGTCACGATCGGGTCGGACTCCAGGGGCGGGATCTCGGACCCGACGTTGTCCGTGGGCTCCAGTTGGTCGGGGACAGGGGGAGAGCCCTGCCCGCTCGCCGCGTTCGCGATCGGCCCGTTGAGCGAGGCCGCGCCCAGCAGCCCCATCCCGGACAGGCCGAGGGTAATGGCCACGGCGGACACTGCCGCCGAGCGCCCGCGTGCCGCCACCGGTGCCCTCCGATGATTCCCGAGCGAACAAGTCAAGGGAAATACTAGTTGGACAAAAGTAACGGCAAAGTCCGTTTCAGAACACCGCTTAGAGCCGTCGATCTGTCCGGCGTCGCCGCAGGGATGTCTGCACCCAGAGGGCACCGAGCAAGAACAGTACCGCGACCAGGGCCGCGACCGGTCCGCGAACGCCGGTCAGCGCCCCGGCTTCGGCGGCCTCCTCCCCCGACTCCGCCGGCACGACCGCACGGAATTGTCCCGCCGGCGGCACCACGGGAGCGGCCGAGGACTGCTCCCCCGCCCTGGGCGGCACCCCTTCGCCCGATCCGGTATATCCGAATACAGGCGAATTATTGTCATATGTCCCAGCCGTCGGCAGCGCCCCTTCGGCGATCCCCGCCGGAGGCGGCACGACCGGCAGCCCCCCTGACGTCACCGACGGATCCACCGCCCCAGGACTGTTCGCGGCGGAACCGGTCGCCGGATTCCGCGCCACCGAACCGGCCGGCGGGTTGTGCTCACCGAAACCGGCCAACGGGCTGTTCGCGACCGAACCGGCGAGCGGAGTGTTCGAGCCCACCGACGGGCTGTTCGCTGTGGAACCGGCGAGCGGGCTCTTCGAGCCCGCCGACGGGGTGTTCGCTGTGGAACCGGCCGGTGGGAACGCCACCGCGGGCGCCGGGACCGCGGGAACCCGCACCTCGGGCAGGGGCCGCGGCTGTACGGCGGCCGCCGTATCGGGACCTCGCCACGCGGCACCGTTCTGCGGCGCCCCAGAGCCGTTCGGCAGGCCGGTGCCACCGCGTCCGGCAGCCCGCCGCGACTCGGCGCCTCCGCGCCCGGCCTCCCCGGCACGCCCACGCCCGGCCCGCGACTCACCGCCACGCTGCCCGCGCACCCCCCGCGACTCCGCACCACCCCACCGAGCACCACCCCGCCCTTGCCCCTGCGCCTGCCCCTGTCCCTGCCCGTGCGCCTGCCCGTGCGCCTGTTCCTGTCCTTGCGCCTGCGCCTGTCCTCGCACCTGCACCGGCCCCGCAACCCCGGCGCCGCCTTCCGCGCGCCCGGTGGAGCCGGCGCCACCGTCACGCTGTCCGGCCGCTCCGGCTTCGCCCTGGCCGTGTGCGGCCCCGTGGTTCAGGGTGGTGGAGCCGGTGGAGCCGAATCGCGGCGGGACGCCGTCGTGGCGCTCGACCGACAAAGCACCCGTAGTGCCCTCCGGCCTGCCCTGCTCCGCACCCCCGCCGCCGCGCTGACCACCGGCCGGTGCGCCATCGGCCCGCCGCCCGTCACCGGAGGTGTGCCCTCCACCGGCCCGCGGATCGGCGGCACCCCCGTCTCCGCCCTCACGCCCGTCCGCCCGCGCCGACGCCGACCGCTCGGACGGCTGCCTCCCCGAGTCACGCCCGCCACCCACAGCGCCCCCGCCCTCGACCCCGGGCGGCGCCGGACGATCGCCGTCTCCCCAGCCACCAGCCCCGTCACCGGCGGCGACACCACCCCGGGCATGGCCGTGAACATGCGCCGGAACCGCCCCACCCCCAGGCACGGCCTCCCAGCTCAACCGCAGTTCGCCTTCCTCCACCCCGCCGTCCCGAAGCCCCGGCACCCGCCCCTCCCCGACACCGGAACCACCGGAACCCCCAGAGGCATCGGAAGCACCGGCACCGGTACCGGACGCACCGAGGACACCGGAATCGCCGAAGCTCTCGGCCCGCTCACGGGCCTCCCCCCAGCCGTCAGCACCCCCGCCGTCAGCCCCTCCACCACCGGTACGCCCACCGGCGCCATGACCACCGGCGGGCCGCCCACCCGCGCCAACAGGCAGATCCACGGCAGACAGCCCACTCTCCCCACGCCTGTCACCGGCCCGACCGTGGGAAGTCGCAGGGGCGCCGGAGGGGCGGCCTGCGGGAGCGCCGCTGACCAGCGCGCGGGCGGTGCGGGTGACGGGGGCGCCTCGGCCGCTGCGGGCGCGGATCACGGCGGTGAGGGAGACGTCCCGGACCTGCTCGTCGTGCACGTCGACCCACACGTCCATCGCGCCGGAGCTGGAGAGACGCCCGAGATCGCACTCGGCCCAGCCGCCCGGCCCCGTGACCCGGCGGGGACGCGGGCATTCGAGGGCGGACAGCGCGCCCGCAGGGTCGGCGGCGACGGCGACGCGGGCGTCCTCGGCCTGGCCGGTGAGGTGCAGGCGGAACTGGAACGCGTCCCCGGTACGGATCCACCGGGTCCACGAGTCGTCCGGATCACCGAGCCTCGCCGACCTCAACGACCGGGCGAGGCGAAGAAAGTCGGCGGCAGCCGTACCCAGGGAGACCGCGGCAGCCGTACCGAGGGAGGCGGCGGGGGCCCGACCGGGCGTGCGGGCTCCGCCCGCGGCCGCGCCGAGCAGGGCGGACCGGCCGGCGAGCGCGCCGAGCGCGGCCGCCGCGCGGGAGGAGTCGCCGAGCGCCGGGAAAGCCGAGGCGGACGGCCCGGAGGCGGGGTCGAGGGCGGATGTGGCGCGGGTCGGGCCGCCGGCCAGGACGAGGGCGCCCACCCCGAACGCCGACATGAACACGGCACATCTCCTGCAACGAACCACTGCGCTTCCCCCGGCCTGCAACGACTACGGCACGGAGTTGTTATGTCACGGAGAGTAGCGGCTCAATCCTCGCCGAGCAGATCCTTGACCGCATGCACGATCGGCAGGTCGGCGGGCAGCCAGGAGACGTCGAAAAGCTGGTCCCGGGTGAGCCAGCGCAGTTCGAGGTGCTCCTTCGGCTCGGGTACGCCGTCGGCGATCCGGGCCAGCCACACCCGCAGCACGGCGCCGCCGGCGAGCGGCCAGTCGCCGCCCACCCGGTCACCCACGGTGACCAGGACGCCGAGCTCCTCGTGGCACTCCCGGATCAGCGCCTCGTGGTCGGTCTCGCCGGGATCGACCTTGCCACCGGGGAACTCCCAGCCGCCCGCCAGCTCGGGCGGGTCGGCTCGCTGCGCGGCGAGCAGTTTCCCGCCTTCGACCAGGGCTGCGCCCACGACGACACGTTTCACAGGAAGCAATGTTCTCAACCCTGCGCCTGGCGCCGGAGCTGGTCCAGCACCGCCTCGTTCTCCAGCGGGCGGGTGAAGCCGACGATGCCGCTCCGCTCCGTGTAGGAGGTGACCTTGATCGGGCCGCACAGCCGGCAGCGCGCCTCGATCATCTTGCCCTTGGTGACGACCATCCCCACGTGTCCGGGCCGGTTCGGGCCGGTTCCCGGGCCGGAGTTGAAGAAGACCAGGTCGCCGGGCTGCTCGTCGCCGGCGGACACCCGCACGCCGAAGGGCCACTGCCCGAAGGTGGTGCGCGGGATGCTCAGCCCGACGGACCGGTAGGCCATGTAGATGATCCCCGAGCAGTCGAAGGCGTCCGGTCCCGTGCCGCCCCACAGGTACGGCTTGCCGCGCTGGGCGAGCGCGTAGTCGAGGATCTTCGCGACGGTCTCGTTCGGCGCGGCGTCCACCAGCGGCTCGTCGCAGGCCGGGTCGGCCTCGGGCGGCAGGACCAGCTCGCCGGTGCTGGCGTAACGTTTGGCGATCTCCAGCACCTGGTCGACGTACCACCAGGCCCGGTTGTAGACGAACAGCGCCTGCCGTATGTCCTCGGGGGCGCCGTTGCGCTTGAGCATCTTGGCGGCGCCGAGGATGGCGTCGGCGGGGTTGTACACGTCTGCCCAGCCGTCGCCGTCGCCGTCGCTGGCGTAGCCGTTGAACTGCGACGGGATCTTGATCTTGGCGGCGCCGCCCCAGGTGCTGATCAGGAACTGCATCGGCCCGGCCGCGCCCGCCGAGTTGGTGCCGCTGCTGACGCCGGGCAGGGTGGACCGGCCGTGGTTCGTCTCGCGCTTGCCGACGGCGGCCAGCACGTTCCACTGGACGCCGATCCTCTGGCCGTTCTTCTTGTAGAGGTCGAGGTACTCCTCGGGGATGTCGGAGGCGGCCGTCTGCGACAGGTCGTCGACGTCCGCCGGCGTCTCCTCGCAGGACGCCGCACCGCCGCCGCCGAGAACCGTGGGGAAGGTGCTCATCAACATGGGGGCCATCACCAGGGTCAGGAGAACCAGCCCCGCCAGGGCGCCTATCAGGACGATCCGGGCCCGCGAGGTCCTCATTCCACCCCCTCCGCGCCCGTGCCCGGGTCACCTTCCTGGCCGGCGTCGGCCGGCTGGATGTCGTACACCCGCCAGCCGTCGCCGACCTGGGTGAGCGTGACCGCCCACTCCTCGGTACGGTTCGCCGGACCGGCCTTGGTGGTGACCTGCCGGGTGCCGGTCACCACGAAGATCACCGAAGACCGGTCGATCTCGCGGATCTCCTTCACCTGCGCCGAGCCGGTGGCGACGAGCTGTTCGGCGCGGTTCTGCTCGATGGTGCCGGGCGAGGTCACCGTGCGCGCCAGGTCGGCGCCCAGCTCCGCGGTGGTGAACCCCTGGAGCCGGGTCGCGTAGGCGGCGGGGTCCTCGTCGAAGCGGTAGGTGCCGTACGCCGCCGTGAACCGCTGCGCGATGTCGGCGGCGGCGGAGAGCTGCTCCTTGGTCATGGGCAGGAAGGAGTAGATGTCGAACGGCGCCCCGCTGGCGGTCGGCACGACGGTCGGCTCCGGCGCGGTCACCTGCTCCTGCCGTGCCCCCTGGCTCTGCGCGGCCTGCTCGGCGACCGGCTCCGCCTCGCTCTCGCCGCCGCCGGTCCCCCCTATCGTGAGGTAGATCCCGACCGCGGCGAGGACCACCACGAGGCCGACGAAGACCACCCGCCGGTCTCCGGCTTGTCGTGCCATGCTCAGTCCTTGTCAGGGCTCGACGGGCGCAACCAGAACGGCACCTCGGCGTTCTCCTCCGCGTTGCCGCCGGAGCGGCTCGGCAGCCACAGCGGCGGCGCCTCGGACGCCCGGTGCGAGCCGCCGTCGCCGGAACCGCGCGACGAGCCGTTCCGCGAGCCGCCGAAGAAGCCACCGCCCTCCGACCGCCCCGACCCGCCGCCGAACAGGCTGCCGCCGTCGCCGGAACCGCGCGAAGAGCCGCCGGAACCGCGCGCGGAGCCGTTGCCCGAGCCGCGGGAGGAGCCGTTCGAGCCGCGTGGCCTGGAGCCGCCGCCGGAGGACCCGCCGGACCGGCCGCCGAACAGGCCGCCGCCGGAACCCGAGCCGGCCCGGCCGTTCGACCCGCCGGTGCGCGGCGCCGTGCCGCCCGTCCTGCGGGTGCCGCCGCCGGTGGAGCCGCCGCGCGCCCAGCCGCCGCCGGACCGCCCGCCGAACCAGCCGCCGGAGGACCCGCCGCCCGCCGCGCCACCGCCGCCCGAGACCCCGCTCCCGCTCCCGGTCCCGGTTCCGGTCCCGACCGGGCTCCCCGTACGGCTGCCGCCGTCGGGGGCGCCGCCGGCGCGGCCGGAGAGGTTCAGCGGCGGGGCGGAACCCGTGCGCGGGACCGTGGTGCCCGCGGAGCCCCTGCGCCGGCCGGACGCGGGATCGGTGTCCAGCGGCGCGGGCGCCCCCGCGGGGACGCGGGCGCCGGACGGCGTGCCCGGCCCGCCCTCCTCGCCCCGGACCTTGCCCTGGGCCACGGACGCGGCGGCCGAGGCTCCCGCGCCGCCGGCCATCGCCGCGGCCTGGATGAGCGGCTCCGCCTTGCGCATGCCCCAGCGCCCGACGCGGTAGCCCGCGACCGGCGGCAGCGCGTTGGCCGCCCGGGACAACGTGGGCGCGCTCGCGGCCTCGCCCAGCATGCGCGTGGTGAGCGTGTGCCCGTCCATCGACGAGAACAGGTGCTGGAACGGCCGCCGGTAGAAGAACACGGCGATCGTCAGCAGTGCCATGAAGAGGATCTGCATGCCCCACGGCATCGCCGAGGAGATGATCAGGGCGTAGCCGTACACGAGCACGCCTAGCACGAGGGCGAGCACGGCCTGCCGGAGCAGCGTGCCGACCAGCATCTCCACCCAGCGCATGGCGATGATCCGGCCCGACCCCGGGTGCACCCCGATCAGCAGGAAGACCGGCGCGAGGATCAGCAACAACAGGAAGCCGACCTTGAGCACCAGCAGCGAGACCGCCACCAGGAAGATCAGCAGACCGGCGACCATCGCCGCGATCAGCGCGCCGATCGCGATGCCGAGCCTGCTGGTCCAGTCCTTGCCCTGGATCAGCGGGAAGATCGCGGTGTTCTGCAGCGGGGTGGCGAACTCCTCGACGAACCGTTTCTGGTACGCGTCGGGTGCGACGGCCTGGGTGGACCGTTGTTCCTCCCGGTCGATGGCCTGCATGTCCAGCACCTTCGCCCCGAAGTCGCGCACCACGGGCGCGTTGGAGTCGGCGGTGCCGAACTGGCCCATCAGCCACGGCTTGCAGACCAGGGTGGACCACAGGGCGTCGGCGTTCTGGTCGACGCCGGGGGTGCCGCTCTGGCCGTAGCCGCCGGGCCGGGCATCCGGGCTGGCGTCGCCCTTGGTCGGCAGGCAGGTCGCGCCGCCGGCGCCGGGCAGCCCGGCGAACGCCGAGTTGACGACCTCGCCCGTCTTGTCCGTGACGATCTTGCCGAGGCCGGTGAAGTCGCCCGGCCGGGAGAAGAACCACACCGCGACCGTCACCGCGAGCACCATCCAGATGACGCCCTCGGCGGTGGTGGTCGCCCGTTTGCGGATCAGGCCGTACCACGCCAGCCAGATCGCGCCGAGGATCACGATGGGCCGCAGGTAGGGCCAGTACATCGCGTCGGCGAGGTTGGTGACGATGTCGTCGACCACGTCCTTGATCGACTGGAGCGGGCCTTCGGTGGCCGCCGCCTGGTAGGTGCTGATCGTGATCCGGTCCACCGACTTGGCCCACAGGAAGACCGTGTTGGCCCAGGCGTTGCCGAGGACCGCGACGACGTCGCTGCAGCCGAGCTGGTAGGTGTGCCAGAACTGCCCGGCGGTGCCGTACCGGTCGTAGTTCGTCTCGGCCGTCGGCGGGGGCGGGGCGCCCGGCGGGGCGGGGGCGCCCGGGGACGTCGAGACCGCGCCCGGCGGGGGCGGCGGCTGCAACAGGCCGTCCACGCCGCCGTCGACGATGTCCGGCGTGAGATTCGCCGACAGGTCGCACGGGCCGGCCGCCACGGCGGTGCCCGAGGGCAGCACCAGCGGCAGCGTGATGAATCCCAGGAAGACGACGAGACCGAGCGCGAGCCGCCTGCGTAGTCGCCCGCGCCGCCGCCGTCCCTTGGGGGGAACCCTCATGACCGCACCTCCTGCGCCGTCGTCCCCGGGCTGCCGATGCCCCCAGACCGATCATGCCCGTTCTCGCCGGGCTTGTCGTGCGTCGGATTCGTGTCGAGCCATCTCAGGAGTTCTTCGGAGATCAGGTCCACCGCGATACGCCCCGCGCGGCCGTCCAGATCCCGGAAGACGCACTCGCCGTTACCCAGCGAGCGGAGCACCGCCTTGTGCTCCTCTGAGGCGTCGACACCGAGCAGTGCCATGACGTGCTCGACCTCGACCCGCTCGGTGGAGCGGAAGGCGAACACGGAGGAGAGACAGTTGGTGACCTGCTCGCTGAGGAGGTCTCCGGCGTTCTGCGAGACCAGGACGAGCGCGGTGTTGCGGGACCGGCCCATGCGGCTGACCTCGGGCACCAGCTTGGCGCCCTCGGGCGTGGAGGTGATCGCCCACGCCTCGTCCAGGAAGATCGCCTTGGGCGCCCGCCGGTCCAGGCCGTTCATCAGCCGCCTGGCGAACTGCGAGACGAGGTAGAGCAGCGCCACCGAGAGCCGCTGCTCGTAGGAGTAGTCGTCGCGGCCGGTGGCGACGTCGGGCAGGGTCAGCCCGCCGAGGGTGAACACCGTGGTCCAGCCCTCGCTGTCGATCTGGTCGCCGCCGGAGGGGTCGAAGCACAGCCGGGCGAGGTGCATCTCCGACATCGACCGCAGCACGGCCCCGAGATTCTTGGACGCCGGGTCGTCGGCCTGCTCCAGGTAGTCGACGACCTTGCCCAGCGAAGGATCCTCCGCGTTGGACACCGCCGCCACGGCCTGGATCATCGCCGACTCGCGCTCCTCCGACATCCGGGGCAGCAGCAGCCGCAGCGTCTCGGTGGCCATCGTCTTCTTCGCCGCGATGTCGTCGCCGAACGAGAACGGGTCCAGCAGGCCGGGCGCCGCCGAGCCGAGCGGGATGATCCGCGCCTTCCTGCCGCGCATCTGCAACAACTGGACCAGCGACTCGGCGTCACCCTTGGGGTCGATCACCGCGACCGTCACCCCGCGCAACGCCATCTGGTAGATCAGCAGCAGGGCCAGCGTGGTCTTGCCGCCGCCCGGCTCACCGGTGATCGCGATCGCGGTCGGCCGGTTGCGGACCGCCGCCACCAGCGGGTCGAAGTGCACGATGCTGCGCGCCCTGCCGACCGTCTCGCCGATGTAGGGGCCGACCCAGCCCTCCTTGGACTCGTCGTGCCGGTCGCCGAGGTCCACGGTCGCGGTGGCCATGCCGCCCGCGATCGTGCGCAGCGGCTGCCGCTGGGCGTAGGCGTTGACCCGCACCCGCTCGCCCGGCAGCGCCTCGCAGAACAGCGAGAACTGGTCGCCGGTCGAGTTGACGATGTCGATGCCGAGGTCGCGGTAGTGCTCCACGACCGCCTCGACCCGCTGGGCGCAGATCTCCTCGGTCGGCGCGGTGATGATCAGCCGGTGCCAGCCGTACACGAACGGCAGGCGCTCCTTGGTGATGCCGTGTTCCAGCATGCGCGCCGCGTCGATCTGCTCGGCCAGCGCGATCGGCGCCTCCGCGCCCGCCTCCCGGATGTGGATGTCCATGTCCCGGGCGTGCGCGAGTTTGCGGGCGACGTCCTTGCTCGCCTTGATCGGCGGGATCAGCCGCATCCGGCTGGACACCTCGACCGGGAAGGGGAGCTGGTCGGCGAAGTGCGTCCACGGCTCGCCGTCGGGGAAGGGCATCAGGTCGGGGAAGCGGGCGAAGGACAGGTGCGCGACGTAGGAGTCGCCGGCGACCTGCTCGATGCGCAGCATCGAACGGCCGTTGTGGATCTGGCCCTCGACGAGCCCCTCGATCTCGCCCCTGCCCCACCGGCGCTTCGGGCTGGCCGACGGCGGCGGGTCGCCGAGCGAGCCGGTCACCGCGTGCTGGAACAGCCAGGCGATCTCGGTGGAGGTGGCGTGCCTGGCGTAGAGCGCGCTGGAGGCGAGCGCCCTGCCGAGCCGCTCGGCCTGGTCGGTCCACTTGGCGATCTCGCTGTCCTGGACGTGGTCGTCCTCCAGGCCGAGGACCTTCTCGCTGCGCTGGTAGAAGCCGAACAGCTGGGAGAGCACGCCGGTGCCGAGCTGCGCCCCGCGCGGCCCGAGGCGCACGCCGAGGTAGACCTCCTTGCTCCAGAAGTCCTTCGCCCAGACGTGCCGGTACATGTCCTCCAGGTAGTCGCGCCAGCCCGGCCCCTCGTCGGAGGTCGCGTTCAGGGCCATCGCCCACTCGGCGGCGGGGTAGGTCCGGTGGGCCACCCTCAGGTGCACCTCGGCGTCCGACATGCGGATCGCGGCGAGCGCGATCGTGATGTTGGTGGCCAGCGCCTCGCGTTCCTCCGGAGTGACGAATTCATAGCTCACCGTCGGAAGACGGAAATATGCCCACGCAGCGGAGTCGGTGAGAAGCACGCGGTCGTCGAAATACCGGACGGCCAATCGGCTACGCGCCCGCGACGACCTGCTCATCGGCCGATCACCGTTCCCTCGCGCCCCCGGATCACTGGGCCACTTCCTCCTCGTTCTTTCTCGTCTGGGGTGTGACGAAACCCGCGACCACGACACCGGCCAGGGCCAGATAGGCCCTGCGGCTCGCCGCGCGCAACCGCACGGGCTCGACGACCTCCGGCGAACCCGGAGCCAGATCGTCCTCCCACGGCACCCGGACGATCGCACGGCATCTGCCCCGCGCCACCGCCTCGGCCTGCTCCACGTCGTTCATGCTGCGCCGGCTCACGCCGTTGACCACCATGATCGCCCTGCGGCGAAGGTGCGCGCAGCCGTGCCCGTCCAGCCAGTCGTACGTCATCGCCACCGCGTCGGGCCCGTCCTCGCTGGCCGGCACGACCAGCACGAGCTGGTCCGCGTACGGCAGCACCCGCGCGGCCAGCGCCGCCGCCGGATCCAGCACGACCAGCTTGTAGTGCCGGTCCAGCACGTCCATCGCCTGGCCGAGCCGCTGGTCGGAGAAGAGCGTCCGGTCCGACATGCGCTGCTCGGCGCCCGCGTCGGTGTCGCCCGCGATCACCTCCAGGCCGGAGGCGGTACGCGAGGTGTAGGTGCGCATCGCCAGGTAGCTGCCGCCGACCCGGTCCAGGCCGCCCAGCAACGAGCTGAGCGTCTCGGGCGAGTCGACCGGGATCCTGCCGGTCAGCGTGCTGGCGCCGACGTTGGCGTCCACGGCGAGCACCCGGTCCTCGCGGTACTGCGCGAACGTGTGGCCGAGCATCAGCGCCGTCGTGCTCTGCCCGGCGCCTCCGGTGCAGCCCAGCACCACGACCCGGCGCCCGCCCTCGAACGGCGCCCGGGTCCGCGCCTCGTCGATCTCCGACCCGTCCGTACGGCTGCCGCCGGATCCGATGACCACCTGGGCGAGCCTGCGCCAGCCGCCCGAGGGATCGCGGCCCACCACCGACTCCACCCGGCGCGGCCTGGGCGGCGCCTCCCGCACGGGCTCCCGCTCACCCGCCGAGGGCCCGGCGCCCTGTACGGCCCCGCCTCCGGCCACCGCCGCAGGCCCGGCCTGCACCGCGCCGCCACCGGCGGGCACCGCCCGGATCGACACCCGCGGCACCACCACGTCGGCGCCTTCCCGCCCGTCCTGCTGCCCGGCCTCCCGGCCCTGCACCGTCGCGTCCTGCCCGACGCGCGCACCGGGAACACCCTGCACAGGCTCCCGGGCCCACGGCACCTCCCGCCCCGGGTCGCCCGTCACACGCTGCGCCACCTCCCGGGCAGCGGGAACACCCTCCACCGCCTCGGACACGACGTGCTCCACCACCTCCCGGCCACCGTGGCCCGAGTCCGGCGTGACCTCCCGGCCACCGTGCACCAGGTCCCTCGTGACGTGCCCCGCCACCTCCCGGCCACCGTGGCCCGGGTCCCGCGTGACGTGCCCCGCCGCCTCCTGGCCGGCGTGGCCCGGGTCTCGCGTGACGTGCTCCGCCGCCTGGGCGCCGGGGGCGGCCTGGGCCGGCTGACGGTCGTGGGGTGTGCTGCGGGGCGGCTCCTGGGTGCCGTGTGTGCTTTGCGACGGTTGTGGGGCTTCGGGGTTGTGCTGGGGGGTGGGGTGGGGGACGGGGCGGAGGGCTCTCGGGGCTCGGGAGGGCGGCTGGGGGGCCTGCTCCTCCCGGGCGGTCTCCTCGTGCCGCTCCTGGTCGTCGCCGGGCCGGCCGGCCGCGGGGACGCGCAGTGGGAACGTGGCGGGCTCGGGGGCGCTCTCCTCGTGCCCCGGCCCGAGGTCGGCGGGCTGGGGCCGGCGGGCGTCGGGGACCTTGGGGAGGCGGGTCACCGGACGCGGCGGCTGGCCTCGGCGGTGGCTCTCCCTGGCGTCCTCCTCGCCGCCCGAGTCCAGGTCGTCCACACCGGCGGAGGCCGCGAGCCTGCGCAGCCGCCGCAGCGCCTCCACTCCGATCGGCCCGGCGGGCGAGGCGGCGGCCTCCGCCCCCTCCGGAGCGGCGGCCCCACTCGCGAGCGCGCCCTCCTCACCCTCCACGCCCCCGGAAACCACCGGCTCACCGGAACCCGCGCGCCCGGCATCCTGGTTGCCAGGATCCGTGCGCGCGGCCGTGTCGGCGTCGGCCACCGTCCCGGGCGGCTCGGGCAGCTCGGGCGGCGACTCCCCGGCCGGAACACCGCTCCCGACGGGCACGCCCCGGCCTGGCGCCGTGGTGTCGCGCGGCGGCCCGCCGGGGTCGAGTGCGGGCGAGATCACCAGCTTGCCCGCCTCGCGGAAGGTCAGGGGCGTCCCCGTCTCCGGGGACACGGGCTTGCCGGTCTCGGGCATGGGTGGTGCGGCCGAGGACGACAGGGCGGGGGCCACGCCTTCGCGGCGCGCGCCGGCCGTACCCCGGACGCCCGGACCGCGGCTCTCTCCCCTGCCACGCGCCTCCGCCGCACCGCGCGAGGTGGCGCGGACCTGCTCCCCCGCGCCACGGGCGCGAGTCGGCTCCCCTGCGTCGCGGGCGCGAGTCTGCTCCCCCGTGCCACGGGCGCGGGCCGGCTCCCCCGTGCCGCGGGAGGCGGCGCGGGGCTGGGCGGCGGCCTCGGCCTCGCGGGAACCCCAGCCGAGGCGGGTCCTGGAAGGGGGCGGCGCGGCGCTCTCGGTGACCGGGGCGGTCGCGGCGGCCGCTGCGGCGGCGGCCACCGCCGGACGCACCTGGCGGGCCTTGACGGTGGCGCGCTGGGCGCGGCGCACCGTGGCGGCGTGCCTGGCCCGGCGCGGGGCCTTGGCTTTGGCCTTGGCCCGCTCCCCGGCGGGCTTGGGGGCGGCCCGCCACACCCGGGCGGTGAACGCGATCTCGGCGGGCTCGGCGTCCGGGGCCATACGGCACCAGGTACGCGGCTCGCCCATGTAGCGCAACTGCGACTGCAACAGCTCGGTGAGCCGCTTGCTCTCGATGACCGGCCGGGTGGACAGCCAGGTCACCACCCCGGGCGGTACGAGGTAGACCACGTGCCACGGAGCCTCGAAGGGCAGGCCGACCAGCAGGAGCAGGAGCGACCACGGCACCAGCACGCCCGCGAAGACGCCGATCCAGACGATCGGGAGCGGCATCGGCAGCTTGAGGTCGTACAGCTTGTAGAGCCGCTTCTCAATTCGCCAGATGTTGGTATACGTGGGCAGGTCCATGCGGTCCTCCTCTCCGCCCCTCGGGCCTAAGGTCGTGCTCCCTCGTTGGTGCCCGGCTCGTCACATGCCCTCCGGTGCGCAGAGTCGCCCATCCTTCAATGACCGCGCCGAGCCGGTTCCAACCCTCATTCGATGCCTAGCGCTCCCGCGATCGCCCTCGCCGTCACCTCGATGATGTTGGGCACGTAGAAGATCACACCGATCGCCACGGCGAGAATGATGAACTGTACGAACCTCGTGATCTCACGGGTGAAGAGGAAGAAAAGGGCCACCACCGAGACGATCACGAGAAACAGCGGCGCGAAGAAGCTGCGGAGGAAGTCGGCGAGCCCTTCCGTGTTCACACCGGTGGCCGGAGCGGTCGGAGACGCGGGAGCCGCGAGGTCCAGCACGCTCAGCAATATGGTCTTGAAAGTCAATTCTCGTCCTCCCGGGGGTACCGATCAGCCACGATTGGGCCTGGCTCTGTCATCTCTCAACCCAGGGACCGGCCGGCGCCACGGATGTCCTTGACGAACCACTTGTCGCCCTGCTTCTCGACGGTGAGGCGGTAGGCCTGCTCCAGGGTGCCGGCCATGGCGGCCGGGTCGGCCGCCTCCGTGGGCTGGGCCACGGGCGTGGCGCCCGCGGGTACTCCCCACACGACGATCGCGGTGATCTCTCTCGTGGTGCCACCGGGTGGCACCACGACGTCCTTGAGGTCCCTGTAGGTGAACGCGCCCGCGAAGCTGTCCAGCGTCTCGCCGACGGCGACATAGCGCTGGAGCTGGACGGTGTCGCCCGAGGCGTAGGCGGTGAAGAAGCCGGCGAGCTGGGGACGCAGCTCGTTGGCGGTGGCCTCGTCGCGGTCCGGCTCGGGAGGCTGGGGCAGCGGCGCGGGCGCCGGCGCGGGCAGCACCGCGGGCTGCGCGGAGACCACGAAGTTCCCGTTCGCGTAGTGCACCGGCACGGAGAGCAGCAGCCGCCGGTTGCCGGACTGGAAGGTGAGCGTGACCACTCCGTCGGCGGCGCCGAGCACCTCGACGCCATAAGGCTGAATCGCGCCCGCGGCCAAACGGCCGATGCCGTCCCAGCCGAATTGCGGGTCGGCGCCGTCCGGAAGATAGGGGGCGAGCCTTCCCGCCCTTTCATCGGGTGTCGCGGCATTGAAATTCAAATAAACCGCGGCGAATTGGTTGGCGAATGCCGAGGCGCGGTCCGAGGGAAATTCGGATTCGGCCGACGAGGTCTGCGGACCGGTGACCGCCGGGCCCTGGGTGAATCGCTCGAACGGCGCGCGTACGCCGTTGACGACGATGACCACGATGAGCGCCCACAGGATCACCCGGCCGGTCCAGACGAGCCACCGCCCGCCGCCGCCGGACCACCGCCCCCGGCGCGGCGCGCCGCGGCCGCGCCCCTTGGCGCGCTCCTCGGGCTCCTCCGGGTATGCCGACAGCTCCGCGTCGTCAGCGGTCAGAGGATCCTGCTGGACGATCGACCTTCGAGCCATCACGCCTCCGCTCGCGCCGATCCCGCCGGCATGGCGCGGTGTCGTCTTACTATCGATCCTGTTATCGGTGGTGAAGCATTCACCCTAGCGGCCCCGCCAATTGTTCCAGGAAAGCCACGCCCATGCTGCAGGCATCACCCTAACCGAGCAAACTTGGTCTCCATCTCGGGTGGCCGTCCCCGTCTGCTCCGAGGTGCCACCGAAAGCAGGTCATACCAGGCCAGAGCTCCTGTCCATTACCTAATGGCCAGGTCTTGCTGTCCAAACGGCTCCCGGAGTGTCGCGACCTGCGTCTTCACCCACCGCCCGGACGACGTCCGACCCCCCGGAGCGCTCCAGGGACCGTGCCACAACCACCGTCCCGCCCGGCCCGTAACACCCCCTGACGGCACCCACCCCACACCGCCCACCCGCGCGACACACCGGCGAGTCGCCTGCCAGGCCCCTCACCCGCTCCAAACCGCCCCGCACCCCGGCGGCGTACCGGCGGGTCGCGCGTCCGGGTCGCGCGGGGATGGCGTACCGTGCCTGACTGATGCGCCCCTATGTCCTGTTGAGCGTCGCGACGTCGATCGACGGTTACATCGACGACACCTCTCCCGAACGGCTGCTGCTCTCCGGGCCGGAGGACTTCGACCGGGTCGACCAGGTACGTGCCGAGTCGGACGCGATCCTGGTCGGCGCCGAGGCGGTGCGCCGCGACGACCCCCGGCTGCTGGTCCGCGACCCCGCCCGGCGGGCCGCCCGGCTCGCCGCGGGCCGCCCGGAACACCCGCTCAAGATCACCATCACGGCGACCGGCGACCTCTCCCGCACACTCCGCCTCTGGCAGGGCGGCGGCCCGAAGATCGTCTACACCACGGACACGGGCGCGGCCCGGCTGCGCGAGACGCTGAACGGGGACGCGGCCGAGGTGGTCGCCATGGGGGACGCGGTCGCCTTCGGGGCCGTGCTCGACGACCTCGGCGCGCGCGGGGTGACCCGGCTGCTGGTGGAGGGCGGCGGCCGGATCCACACCGCCTTCCTCGCCCAGGGGCTCGCCGACGAGCTGCACGTGGCCGTTGCCCCCCTGCTGGTGGGCCAGCCCGGCGCCCCGCGTTTCCTGCACCCCGCCGAGTACCCCGGCGGGACGAACCGCCGTCTGCGCCTCCTGGACACCCGTATGGCGGGCGACGTCGTCCTGATCCGCTACGCCCTCAAAGACACCTGACCCCTACGCGCCCGAAGACACCTGATCCATCACACGACTGAGGAGGCCGGCCGGTGACCGACGAGGAGTGGCTGCGAGCCGCCATCGACCTGGCCGCCCTGTGCCCGCCCGCCGAGACGGCCTTCTCCGTCGGCGCGATCATCGTGGACGCCGGGGGCGAGGAGATCAGCCGCGGCTACAGCAGGGAGACCGACCCGCACGTGCACGCGGAGGAGTCCGCCCTGGCGAAACTCGCCGGCGACGACCCGCGCCTGCCCGGCGCCACCGTGTACAGCTCCCTGGAGCCCTGCTCCCGGCGCCGTTCCCGCCCGCGCACCTGCACCCAGCTCATCCTCGCCGCCGGCGTCCGCCGCGTGGTGATCGCCTGGCGCGAGCCCGACCTCTTCGTCACCGGCAGCCAGGGCACCGAACTCCTCACCGCGGCCGGCGTCCAGGTCGTCGAGCTCCCCGCCCTGGCCCCCGCCGCGAAGGCCCCCAACGCCCACCTGCTCTGACGAGAGAAGCGGAACTACACGTTGAAGCGGAACTCCACCACGTCGCCGTCGCGCATCACGTAGTCCTTGCCTTCGATGCGGGCCTTGCCGGCTGACCGGGCGACCGTCATCGAGCCCGCTTCGACGAGGTCGTCGAAGGAGATGACCTCGGCCTTGATGAAGCCGCGCTGGAAGTCGGTGTGGATGACCCCGGCCGCCTCCGGCGCGGTGGCGCCCCTGCGGATCGTCCACGCCCTGGTCTCCTTGGGACCGGCGGTGAGGTAGGTCTGCAGGCCGAGGGTCTCGAAGCCGACCCTGGCGAGCTGCGACAGGCCGGACTCCTCCTGGCCCACCGACTGGAGCAGCTCCAGCGCCTCGTCGTCGGGCAGCTCGACCAGCTCAGACTCGATCTTGGCGTCGAGGAAGACCGCCTCCGCCGGGGCGACCAGCGCGGACAGCCGCTCGCGCAGCCCGGTGTCGGTCAGCTCGTCGGCGTCGAGGTTGAACACGTAGAGGAACGGCTTGGCGGTGAGCAGGTGCAGCTCGCGCAGGTCGGCCGGGTCGATGCCGGCGGCCTTGGCCCCGGCGTAGAGCGTGGTGCCCGAGTCGAGCACCTTGACCGCCGCCTCCGCCGCGTCGAGCGCCGCCTTGCGGTCCTTGTTGAACTTCGACTCCTTGGCCAGGCGCGGCAGCGCCTTCTCCAGGGTCTGCAGGTCGGCGAGGATCAGCTCGGTGTTGATGGTCTCGATGTCGCGCTCGGGGGCGACGTCGCCGTCCACGTGCGTGACGTCGGGGTCGCTGAAGACCCGGATGACCTGGCAGATCGCGTCGGTCTCGCGGATGTTGGCGAGGAACTGGTTACCCCGGCCCTGCCCTTCGGAGGCGCCGCGCACCAGGCCCGCGATGTCCACGAACTCGACCTTCGCCGGGATGATCTTCACGGACGTGTAGATCTCGGCCAGCTTGGCGAGCCGGGCGTCGGGCACGCCGACGATGCCCACGTTGGGCTCGATGGTGGCGAACGGGTAGTTGGCCGCCAGGGCGTTGCCGCTCTTGGTCAGCGCGTTGAAAAGCGTGGACTTGCCGACGTTGGGCAGGCCGACGATGCCGATGCTCAGGCTCACGTTCGCCGAGTTTACGGTGCCCGGCCGGGTGATCGCTCCTCGTGACCCCCTCCCGGGGGCCCGATCCCCTGCCGCGCGGGGCGTGTCGCGAGGGCCGGGGCTCACGGCGGGCTGGAATCATGCCGGTGTGGACGTCACCGCACTGGCCCTGCAACTCCTCATCGGCCTCGCCGCCGGACTGGCCATCGGGTTCCTCCTCGGCCGGGCCCGCGCGGCGGCCTCGGTCGCCGAGGCGGGCGCCCGGGTGGCGGCGGCGGAGGCGCGCGCCAGAGCGGCCGAGGAGAAGGTCGCCTACGTGGAGGAGCAGCTCGCCGACCGGTTCCAGGCGCTGTCGGCCCGCGCCCTCGACGTCAACAACCTGCGTTTCCTCGAACTCGCCGAGACCAGGCTCGCCATCACGCGGGCCGAGGCGGCGGGCGACATGGAGCAGCGCAAGCAGGCGGTCGAGCTGATGATCGGCCCGCTCAAGGAGAGCCTGGACAAGGTCGAGGCGCAGCTCCGCGACACCCAGCTCGGCCAGCGCGCCGCCCAGGCCGAGCTCACCCAGCAGATCGAGTTCGTCCGGCAGAGCAACGACCAGCTCCGTGCCCAGACCAGCGCGCTGGTGCGGGCGCTGCAACGCCCGGAGGCGCGGGGCCGCTGGGGCGAGCTGCAACTGCGCAGGGTCGCCGAGATCGCCGGGATGGCGAGGTTCTGCGACTTCGACGAGCAGGCCCAGGTCACCACGCCCGACGGCGTGCTCCGCCCGGACATGGTGGTCAAGCTCGCGGGCGGCAAGAACATCATCGTGGACTCCAAGGTCTCCCTGGCCGCCTATCTGGAGGCGGCCGAGGCGGTGGACCCGTCCACCCAGACCGTACGGCTGGACGCGCACGCCCGGCACCTGCGCGAGCATGTGGACCGGCTGGCCTCGAAGGCTTATTGGCAGGCGTTCAGTCCCGCGCCGGAGTTCATGGTGCTGTTCATCCCGGGGGAGGCGTTCCTCGCCCCGGCGCTGGAGCGCGACCCGAGCCTGCTGGAGTACGCGATGGCCAAGCGGGTGCACATCGCGACGCCGACGACGCTGATCACGATGCTGCGCACCGCGCACTACGCCTGGCAGCAGGCCGCCCTGACGGAGAACGCGCGGGCCGTCTTCGAGCTGGGCAAGGAGCTGTACGAGCGGCTGGGCAGCATGGGGCGCAACGTCGAGACACTGGGCCGGGCGCTGACCCGGGCCGTGGACGCCTACAACAAGACGGTCGGCTCCCTGGAGAGCCGGGTCATGGTGAGCGCCCGCAAGCTGAACGACCTCGGCCTGGTGGACGGAGAGCTGGAGCAGCCGCAGATGGTGGACGATCTGCCGCGTACGCTCACCACCCCTGAGCTGGTCGACATGGAGAACCCAAGCTCGTCCCCGGTGGCGAGCCTAAACGGTAAGTTGGCGAACGACCTGTCATGATGCCCGTTCCCGGCCCGCCACCGGAGGCGGTTCAGGGCGGGCGGGGGCGGACACGGGGATGGACGGGATGACGGCAGGCTGGAGGGGGCGACCATGAGCACTCGGCGGGAGCGAGGTGACCGCGCCACGCCCGAGCCGCCGGCCGTCCGCGACGGGCAGCGGGGGACCGGCGGGCGGGGCAGGAAGCCGGACCAGGGCATCCGGGTCAAGGTCACCGCGCGCGGGGCGATCGCGGTAGTGCTGGCGTCCTCGCTGGTGGGCCACCTGCTCTCGGGCCTCGTCGGGGCGTCCTACGTGGCCGGCCTGACCTTCGTGGCCGGCTGCCTGCTCGCGGTGTGCCTGGTCAACCCGCGCGACCTGCTGTCGCTGGTGGTCACGCCGCCGCTGGTCTTCTTCGTGGCCACGCTGGCCGTCGAGGCGGTCCGCGCGGTGGGCGCGGAGTCCATGCTCCAGGCGCTCGGGCTCGGGCTGTTCACCGCCATGTCCGGCGGCGCGCCGTGGCTCTTCGCCGGCACCGCCCTGGTGCTGGGCGTCGCGTTGCGCCGCGGCCTGCGGTCCAACGTCCGGGCGCTGCGCGAGGACCTGCGGAGCGCGCGCGGCGGACCCGACGTGCCGCGTCCCCGGGTGAGCGACGAGGAGGCGTTCGCCCCGGAGCCGGAGGGCTACTTCGAGCCCCGCGTGTACGGCAAGCACCGCGACCCGGCCGAGTAACGCGTTTCCCGGCCGCGACGGCGGAGGAGGGCGTGACGAGCGCCTCCGGCCCGCCCGGCGGCTCCCTGGCAGAGTGTGATCGTGGACTTCCTCGACATCCTGCGCCGCGAACGGCTCGTCGCGATCGTCCGCGGCGCCGATCCGGCGGCGTGCGCCGCCACCGTGCTCACCCTCGCCGAGGCCGGGGTGACCCTTCTTGAGGTGTCGCTGACCGGCGTGGACGCGCCCGCGGTGATCGAACGCGCCGGCGCGGCGACGGGCGCGGGCGTCATGCTCGGCGCGGGCACGGTGATGACGGCGGAGCAGGCGGACACCGCGGCGGCGGCCGGGGCGGCGTTCACCGTGACGCCCGCCCTCGGGCCCGGCGCGCTGCGGTCGGTGGAGCTGGGCCTGCCCTCGCTGATCGGCGCGTTCACCCCGACCGAGGTGTGGCACGCGGCACGGGCGGGAGCGGCGGCGGTGAAGGTCTTCCCCGCCGCGCTCGGCGGTCCCGGCCACGTCAGGGCGCTGCGCGACCCGTTCCCCGGGATCCCGCTGGTGCCGGTCGGCGGGGTGAGCGCCGAGCTGGCGGGCGACTATCTCGACGCGGGCGCGGTCGCCGTCGGCGTCGGCTCCCCGCTGGTCGGCGACGCCGTACGCGGCGGGGACCTCGGCGCCCTGCGCGAGCGGGCCGCGCGGTTCCTGGCGGCGGTGCGATGAGCCGCCCGGAGGTGACCACGCTGGGTGAGACGATGGCCTCCCTGCACGGCCAGGGGCCGCTGCGGATGGGCGGCGCGCTCTCCCTGAGCGTCGCGGGGGCCGAGGCCAACGTCGCGATCGGCCTGGCCCGGCTGGGGCACGCGGCGCGGTATGCCGGGGTGGTCGGCGACGACGAGTTCGGGCTGCTGGTGACGCGCACGCTGCGCGCCGAAGGGGTGGACACCGCCGTGCGCGTCGATCCCGGCCGCCCGACCGGCCTGATCGTCCAGGAGAACCGGATCGCCGGCATCACCCGCGTCCACTACTACCGCGACGGCTCGGCGGGCGCCACCCTGTCCGCCGCCGACGCCTCCGCCGCGCTCGCCGACCCGCCCCGGCTGCTGCACGTCACCGGCATCACCCCGGCCCTCGGCCCCGCCCCGCGCGCCGCCGTCGAACACGCCGTACGGCTGGCGCGGGACGCGGGCGTCCGGGTCAGCCTGGACGTGAACCACCGGGCCCGGCTGTGGGACGCGGAGACGGCCGCGCCCGTGCTCGCCGGGCTGCTGCCGTACACCGACCTGCTGTTCGCCTCCGGCGACGAGCTGGCCCTGGTGGGCGGGCGGGAGGCGGTGGCGGCGGCCGGGGTCGGCGAGCTGGTCGTGAAGCACGGGGCGGACGGGGCGGAGGCCGTCGCGGGCGGCGAGACCGTACGGCTGCCCGCGCGCCGGGTCCAGGCGGTGAGCACGGTCGGCGCGGGCGACGCCTTCGTGGCCGGTTACCTGTCGGGCGTGCTGGACGGCCTGCCTGCGGCCGGGCGGCTCGGCCGGGCCGTCACGGTGGGCGCCTTCGCGGTGGCCGCGCACGGCGACTGGCACGGGCTGCCCACCCGGGCCGAACTCGCGCTGCTGGACCTCGGCGACGGCTCCACCGTGCGCTGACCGCCCGGCGGGTGCTCGGCGGTGTCAGCCGGCGCGCAGGTCGCGGCGCAGCTCGTGCGGGAGGGCGAAGCGGACGTTCTCCTCGACGGACTCCACCTCGTGGACCTCGCCGAAACCGTGCGCCGCCAGATGCGCCAGCACCTCGTCCACCAGCTCCTCCGGCACCGAGGCGCCGCTCGTGACGCCCACCGTCGTCACCCCGTCGAGCCACTCCTCGCGGATGAACGAGGCGTTGTCCACCAGGTAGGACGCGTCGGCCCCCGCGTCGAGGGCGACCTCGACCAGGCGCTTGGAGTTGGAGGAGTTGCCCGAGCCGACCACGATGACCAGCTCGGAGTCCTGGGCGATCTCCTTCACCGCGACCTGGCGATTCTGCGTGGCGTAGCAGATGTCGTCGCTCGGCGGGTCGATGAGGTTGGGGAACCGCTCGCGCAGCCTGGCCACGGTCTCGGTCGTCTCGTCGACGGACAACGTGGTCTGGGACAGCCAGACGATCCGCTTCGGGTCGCGCACCTGGACGCCGGCCACCGAGTCGAGCCCGTCGACGAGCTGGATGTGGTCGGGCGCCTCACCCGCGGTGCCCTCGACCTCCTCGTGGCCCTCGTGGCCGATCAGCAGGATGTCGTAGTCCTTGGCCGCGAAGCGCTTGGCCTCATTGTGCACCTTGGTGACCAGCGGGCAGGTGGCGTCGATCGTGCGCAGCTTGCGGCCGGCCGCCTCCTCGTGCACCGCGGGGGAGACGCCGTGCGCGGAGAACACCACGATCGCGCCCTCGGGCACCTCCTCGGTCTCCTCCACGAAGACCGCGCCCCGCTCCTCAAGTGTTTTGACGACATGCGTGTTGTGCACGATCTGCTTCCGCACGTAGATCGGCGCGCCGTACCGGTCGAGCGCCTTCTCCACGGCCTGCACCGCGCGATCCACCCCGGCGCAGTAACCACGCGGCTTGGCCACGAGTACACGTCGGGTCGCGGGGGTCTGTGTCGTCATGTTTCTATGCTACGTGGAGCCGCAGACGGGCTCCGTCACCCTGCTCTTTCTGCCAGTCTTTGCGACTAGGCGTCTAATATCACACCTCCCAAGGAGTCGGCATGTCTCTCACCGACGTCGTTCGCAACGTCGCCAAGTCCGTTCGCGATACGTTCGGCGGCCGCGATGCGAAGGAAAAAGCGAAGGATCTGCCGACGTACGCGCTGCAGAGCACACTGAGCGGGGTCGGCCAGGCTCTGCTGCTGGGCGACCGTGTCCGGGGGACGCTCAAGCGCCTGGTCGGCAAGGGCGGCGAGGAGGCGGCCGAGGGCGCCGCGAAGTCCCCCGCTGCCCCGGAGGCGGCCCAGGAGCCCGTCGCCGAGGAGGCGAAGCCCGCCCGCCGCGAGCCGGTCATCTTCGCCCCGCGCCCCCAGACCACCGAGGAGACCAAGCCCAACGGCACCTCCTCCCACCCCGACCCGGTCATCTTCACCCCGGCCAAGCCGGAACAGCCCGCCAAGCCGGAAGCCCCCGCCAAGGCCGAGGAGCAGGCCAAGGAGACGGCGACCGAGCAGCCCGCCACCGCCAAGCCGGCGGCGGAGGCCACCGAGGCCCCGGTGGCGGAGGTCAAGGCCGCCGAGGTCAAGGCTCCTGCCACGGAGCCGGCCAAGGCGGAGGACACCACCGAGCCCACGGTCGAAACGAAGGCCGAGCCCGTGGTCGAAACGGTCGCCGAGGCGGAGAAGCCCGCCGACCGGCCGAAGACCGAGTCCATCGAGCCCGCCAAGCCCGAGCCCGTCGAGGCCGCCAAGCCCGTGGCCGAGGAGTCCGTGGCCGAGCCCGCCAAGCCGGAAGCGGTCGTCGAGGCGCCCGTGACCGAGGTCGCCGAGGCCCCGGCGCCGGCCGCCGAGCCCGCCGAGACGGTGGTGACCGAAACCCCCGCCCCCAAGGCCGAGACCTCCGCCCCGAAGGCCGAGAGTGCGCCGAAGGCCAAGGCGGCGGCCAAGGCGGCGGCCAAGCCGAGGGCCAAGGCCAAGCCGAAGACCCCGGCCGCCGAGCCGACCCCGGCCCCGGCCCCCACCGAGACCGCCGCGAGCCCCACCGAGACCACGGCGAGCCCTGCCGAAACCGCCGAGACCGCCTCGGTCGCGCCGGCCGAGCCGATGCCCGGGTACGCGGATCTCACGCTGGCCTCGCTGCGCGCCCGTCTGAGGGGCAAGACCGCGGACGAGGTCAACGACCTGCTCGCGTACGAGAAGGCCACGCTGGACCGGGCGAACATCATCAAGATGTACGAGAACCGTCTCGCCAAGCTCGCCGAGGCCAACTGACCCACGGCGAGGGGCGATGACCCCTCCGTACCCGTAGGCTGCCCGGCATGGCGCAGAAAACCTCGCCCGAGCAGCCGCTGCCGGTCCGGACCGTGCTGCAGATGGTGGCCGGCTGGATCGGCAAGCTCGGCACCATCTGGGTGGAAGGCCAGATCACGGACCTGTCCGCCCGTGGTGGCACGGTGTTCATGACGTTGCGCGACCCGGTGGCCAACGTGTCGGCGCGGGTCACCTGCCCACGAGGCGTCTACGAGGTGGCCGTGCCGCGCCCGGCCGACGGCGCGCGGGTCGTCGTGCACGTCAAGCCGGATTTCTGGGTCAACAGGGGCTCGTTCGCTTTCACCGCCCTGGAGATCCGGCCGGTGGGCGTGGGCGAGCTGCTGGCCAGGCTGGAGCGGCTGCGCCAGGTGCTCGCCTCCGAGGGACTCTTCGCGACCGACCGCAAACGCCGTCTGCCGTTCCTGCCCGGCACGGTCGGGCTCATCTGCGGCCGTGACTCGGCCGCCGAGCGCGACGTGCTGGAGAACTCGCGGCGCCGCTGGCCGGCCGTGCGGTTCAAGGTCGAGGAGGTGGCCGTGCAGGGGCCGTACGCGGTCACCGAGGTCACCGAGGCGCTGCGCAAGCTCGACGCCGACCGCGAGGTCGAGGTGATCGTCGTGGCGCGCGGCGGGGGTTCGCTGGAGGACCTGCTGCCCTTCTCCGACGAGACGCTGGTCCGGGCGGTGGCCGCCTGCCGTACGCCGGTGGTGAGCGCGATCGGGCACGAGCAGGACAGCCCGCTGCTCGACCTGGTCGCGGACGTGCGGGCCTCCACGCCGACGGATGCCGCGAAGAAGGTCGTGCCCGACGTCGGCGAGCAGCTCACCCTGGTCCGCCAGCTCCGTGACCGCGGCCGGCGTACGGTCGGCGGCTGGCTCGACCGCGAGCTGGCCTGGCTGGCGTCGGTGCGCACCCGGCCGTCGCTGGCCGACCCGGTCCGCGAGATCGAGCGCCGGGCCGAGCAGGTGGACCAGCTCAGGGACCGCGCCCGCCGCTGCCTGGGCGGCTCCCTCGACCGCGCCGAGGACTCCCTGGAGCACCTGCGCGCCCGGCTGGTCGCCCTCTCCCCCGCCGCCACCCTGGAACGCGGCTACGCGATCGTGCAGCGCCCCGAGGGAGACGTGGTCCGCCGCGCGCACGACGTCTCCCCCGGCGACGAGCTCACCATCCGCTTCCCCGACGACCGGATCACCGTCGTCCACCCGGGCACGGTCCCCCAGGCCGCCGGGGAGCCGGGCTAGGGTGAGGGCGTGGCAGACGAGAAGGCGCCCTCATACGAGCAGGCCCGCGAGGAGCTGACCGAGGTGGTGCGCCGCCTGGAGACCGGCGGGCTCACCCTGGAGCAGTCGATCGAGCTGTGGGAGCGCGGCGAGAAGCTGGCGGCGGTGTGCGAGGAGTGGCTCCAGGGAGCCAGGGTCAAACTGGCCGCCGCCGTGGCCCGCCGCACCGACCCCACCCGCGACGACGACGCGACGCCCTTCTGACCTTCGCACGCGGCGGCCGGTGTCTCCCCTTTTTCGATGATCTTCGGCGCGCGGCGGCCGGTGACTCCCCTTTTTCGCCGGTCAGGAGGGCGTGGGGGTGGGGGTGGGGATGGGCTGGCGGTGGAGGGTGGCGGCCAGGGTGGTGAGTTCGGTCCAGTCGGCCTGGCCGGTGACGACGGCGGTGGCGTCGGGGGTGATGAGGACGAGGGAGCGCTGGTCCTTGTCCTCGCGGACGCGGCGCTCCCACGTGGCGCCGCCGATGGTCTGGGTGCCGACGGACTTGTCGCTGTTGGCCATCCGGTTGGCGAACTCGCCGGTGGGCTTCTCGTCGCTCTGCGCGAGCATCGCGTGCGAGCGCGCGGCGGTGGCGAACCCGAGCCGCCAGCTCACCGCGCCCTTCTCCCTGACCACCCGGGAACTGGTGGGCACCCACTTCGCGGGCGTGGCCGAGGGCGTCCACACCTCGTACGGCGCGGCGTGCCGGAAGTTGGCCGCGTCGATCGAGTAGTCGATCGACGGGATGTGCTCGCTGTCCCCGACCGGGGTGATCAACAGGAAGAGCCCGACGACGCCGAGACAGAGCACCAGCGCGACCGCGTAGCCGAGCAGCCCTTGGGTGAACCGATCCACGACTGGCGAGACTATCGGCTCCACCGGCCGGTCCCGCATCCCGGGAGGTCAGGGACGGCGGATCTGGCCGATGATGGCGAGGACGTCCTCGGCGAGTTTGCGGGCGGCGGCCTCGTCCTCCGACAGGGTGATCTCGGAGACGGCGGCGGCCAGCGCGCCGGTGATCACGACGACGAGGGCGCCCTCGTCGCCTTCGAAGAGGGCGGCGTTGCGCTTGGCCCACTGGCGCAGCCGGTCACGCATGATCACTTCGAAGCCGGGCGGGCCGTCGCCGCGCAGGAAGAGGGCGGCGAGCTCCCGCTCGGCCATGCATCCCTCCAGGTAGGCGCGCGCCCCGGCGAGGAACAGCCCCATGGGGTCGCCCTCGCCCTCCGCCCGTGCCGCCTGCACCGCGTGCTTGGTGCGCTGTGTCTGCCTGATCTGGAACTCGTCGAACAGCGTGAGGTAAAGGTCCGCTTTGCCGGAAAAGTGATGGTAGAGACTCCCGACGCTGGCCCGCGCCCGCGAGACCACGTCGGTGACCCCCGCGTCGGCGAACCCCCGTGTGACGAACGTCTCCCTGGCGGCTTCCAGCAGCGCGCTGCGCGTGGCGGCGCCGCGCTCCGAGGTGCGTACAGTCACGCCTGTCACCGGCCGTTCGGGGTCGCTACTCATGGTGGGGACATTATCCTCCGCCGATCGTCGCACAGGGGGCAACTACGATCGATGGAGTCGTGGGATTGGAACGCGGTGCTCCAGGTAGGAGAGGACCGGGAGACCGCGCGTACGCGGTCCCAGCAGATCGATCTCATGAAGGGATCACCACCATGACCGAGCAGACCTCCATGCCGGCCGAGCTCGCCACGGGCGAGCACGCGCCGGACCGCAACCTGGCGCTTGAGTTGGTACGGGTCACCGAGGCCGCGGCGATGGCCGCCGCGCGCTGGGTCGGCCGCGGTGACAAGAACGGCGCGGACGGCGCCGCCGTGAACGCGATGCGCCAGTTGATCAACACCGTTTCGATGAAGGGCGTGGTGGTGATCGGTGAGGGCGAGAAGGACAACGCCCCCATGTTGTTCAACGGTGAGGAGATAGGCGACGGCAGCGGCGCCGACTGCGACGTGGCCGTGGACCCGATCGACGGCACCCGGCTGACCGCCCTTGGCATGACCAACGCGATCTCGGTCATCGCGGTGAGCGAGCGCGGCTCGATGTACGACCCGTCCGCCGTGTTCTACATGGAGAAGCTGGTGACCGGCCCGGAGGCGGCCTCGGTGGTGGACATCGACGCCCCGGTGCGGGACAACATCATTGCGGTGGCCAGGGCGAAGGGCATCTCCCCCGCCGACGTGGCCGTGGTCGTCCTCGACCGTCCCCGGCACGAGCGGATCGTCAAGGAGATCAGGGAGACCGGGGCGCGGATCAAGTTCATCACCGACGGCGACGTGGCGGGGGCGATCATGGCCGCCCGCGCGGGCACCGGCATCGACCTCATGCTCGGCATCGGCGGCACCCCTGAGGGCATCATCGCCGCGTGCGCGCTCAAGTGCCTGGGCGGGGTCATCCAGGGCAAGCTGTGGCCGCGTGACGACGACGAGCGCCGCCGCGCCCTCGACGCCGGTCACGACCTCGGCGCCGTGCTGACCACCGACGACCTGGTCAAGTCGGACGACGTGTTCTTCGCCGCGTCCGGCATCACCGACGGCGAGCTGATGCAGGGCGTGCGCTACCGCGCCGGTTCGGCCGTCACGCACTCGCTGGTGATGCGCGGCCGTTCCGGCACCATCAGGAAGGTGGAGAGCGAGCACCAGCTGTCGAAGCTGCGTGCCTACAGCGCCATCAACTTCGACTCCGCCGGCTGAGACCGGCCCCTCACCTGCGACGGCGACGCCTGGGCGGCTCCTTCACCTTGACCTCGCCCAGGAAGTTGCTGGTGCGAACCTCGATGACCGGGGCGTCGGGCTCGGCGGGCTGCCGGGTCAGGCGCACGGTCCTGTCCTTCGTCACCCTGATCACCTCCACCCCTTCCGGCACCTCGATCTCCAGCCCGCCGAACACCAGCGTGGCGTTGATCACCACGCGGCGGGTCTGCATGATGGCGTCGCGCAGGTCGAGCCGGGTGGTTCCGCCGATCGCGGTCACCGGAAGCTCCGCGGGCACCACCCAGCGGCCGTCGCGCCGCTCCTTCTTGAAGATCGCGGCCACCTGCCCCTGGTCCAGCCGCAACGGCTGCTGGTCGGGCGGCAGCAGGTCACCGGTGATCCCCGCCAGGTCGCCGAGGGTCCGCGCCCTGTAGACGGCGTCGATGCGCTCCTCGAACTCGTCCATCCTCAGCCGCCCGTCGGCCACGGCGTCGTTGAGCACCTGGGCCACCCGCTCCCGGTCCGCGTCGGAGGCCCGCAACTCGTGCGGCGCCGGCCCCTCCGGCCCACCACCGCTCCTGGCCCGCCGCGCGGCATGCCACTCCTCGGCGAGGCGCTCGCCCACCTCCGACAGACGGGGCAGCCATGCCCCGTGACGCTCATCCACCCTTCGACAATAAGCCCGCCCACCCCGTTTCCCATGCCTTGTCGGCACAACGCTGCCAACATCGCCCCGAAAGCGACGGATGGCCGTCGCCGATCCAGCGGTGGCCGCGCCCGCGCAGGACCGTGACCAGCCTGCGGACCGGGATCGTCCAGATCCAGGCGGCCGCGTCGCCGCGCGCGGGGCTGTACCCGGCCGCGCCCCGCCAGACGGCGACGAACGTGTCCTGGAGGGCGTCGTCCACCACGTCGGGATCGGCGCAGCGGCGGGCCAGCCGGGCGCGCAGCCACGGCGCGTGCCGGCGGTGCAGGACGCGCAGCGCCTCCACCCGCCCGGCGGCGACCGCCGCGAGGAGGTCGGCGTCGTCGCTGTCCGGCCCCGGCGGCGCCGAGTCACGTCTTCTGGCGAAGAATCGGTACACGTTACGGACTATCGCTGTCGCGGCCCGGTTCGGTTCCCTCGGTGACCCAGTTGAGAAACAGTCGGTCCGAACACTTAAAGTGTCCACATGACTACCCTCGGTACGGCGATCAGGATCGCCGGGGCGGTGAAACGCTACGGCGGCGTCACCGCCGTGGACCATCTCGACCTCGATGTCCCCGAGGGCGTCTGCCTCGGCCTGCTCGGGCCCAACGGCGCGGGGAAGTCGACGACCATGCGCCTGCTCACCGCCCAGTCGGTGGCCGACGAGGGTGAGATCAGCGTGCTCGGCCTGAGCCTGCCGAAGCGTTCCAAGCAGGCGCGCGCCCTGATGGGCGTGGTCCCCCAGATGGACAACCTCGACGAGGAGCTGACCGCGCGTCAGAACCTGGAGGTGTTCGCGCACATCTACCGGGTGCCCCGGCATGCGCGGCGGGGGGCGGTGGCGCGGGCACTCGCCCTCGCCCAGCTCGAAGACCGCGCCGACACCCGCGCCGACCGGCTGTCCGGCGGCATGCGCCGCCGGCTGCTGATCGCCCGCGGCCTGGTCCACTCGCCGCGGCTGGTGCTGCTCGACGAGCCGACCGTGGGGCTCGACCCGCAGGTGCGCCAGGAGCTGTGGGCGCTGGTCGCCCGGCTGCGCGACGAGGGGGTCACCACGCTCATGTCCACGCACTACATCGAGGAGGCCGAGCGGCTGGCCGACGAGTGCGCGCTGATGTCGCGCGGCCGGGTCGTGGCCAGGGGCGGCCCCGAAGAGCTGATCAAGGAGTACGCGGGCGCCGAGGTGCACGAGCACCGCGGCTCGGCGGAGCGGCTCGCGGAGATCGAGGCGCTCGCCCGCGGGGAGGGCTTCCCCACCAGGCGCACCGGGCCCACGGTCTCCATCCTCAAGGCCGAGCAACTCACCGAGCCGGTGCGCGCCCGGCTGGACACGCCGAGCGTCCGCCGCCCGGCCAACCTGGAAGACGTGTTCGTGGTTCTCACCGGGGAGGCGGTCGAATGAGCACGCACGGCACGAGTGTCGCGGAGGTCGCGGGCGGGCACGCCGACGCCGGGGCGCCGGGGGCCTTCGAGTGGGCGCCGGTGCGCGCCGTCTGGCGGCGGGAGCTGGCGCTCTACCGGCGTTACTGGCCCTCCACGTCGTTCGCCTCGCTCGTCGAGCCCACCCTCTACCTGCTCGCCTTCGGTTACGGCTTCGGCTCGCTCGTCGGCGCGCTCTACGGCCACGACTACGACGAGTTCGTGTCCACCGGCGTGGTCGCCACGGCGGTGCTCTTCATCAGCGCGTTCGGCGGCATGTTCAACACCTTCATCCGGCGCACCTACCAGCACTCCTACGACGCGATGCTCGCCGCCCCGGTGGACGTGCCGGAGCTGGTCACCGCCGAGACGTCGTGGCTGGCGGCCAAGGCCGGGCTCTACGGCTGCGCGCCGCTGCTCGTCGGCATGGCCTTCGGCCTCGATCCGAGCTGGGGGATGCTGCTGGTGCCGCTGATCGGCTTCGTCACCGGGCTGGGGTTCGCGCTGTTCGGCGTCTGGGTCTCCGCCATCGTGCCGTCGATCAACAGCCTCGACTACGTCATCTCGGGCGTGCTCACCCCGCTGTTCCTGGTCGCGGGCACGTTCTTCCCGGTGGACCAGCTTCCCTCGTGGGCGACCACGGCGGCCTGGTTCAACCCGCTCTTCCACTGCGTCGAGCTGGTCCGCGGGGCGGTGTTCGGCCAACTTGGCGCCGACGACCTGGGCCACCTGGGGGTCCTGCTGTTCTTCGCCGCCGTGATGTGGCTCCTCGCCGTCTGGAAGATGCACGCCCGCCTGATCGACTGACCCGCGTCCGGCTCCATTGACCGGGGAACGACCCACCCCTAGCCTGACGTGACCTGAATTCCTCTCATGTCTGCGACGGGTCCGTATGTCTCCACGAAGCGACCCCCCTGATCACCACGACCGCCGGACGCGCCTCGCGACCTTCGCCGTCTTCTTCGTCCAGGGCCTCACACTCGCCACCCTCCTCGCCCAGATCGCCACCCTCCAGGGAAAGCACCGGCTCAGCGACGGCGAGCTGTCGATCCTGCTGCTGGTCGTGCCGGTCGTCGCGGGCGTGGGCAGCGTGCTCGCGGGCGCCCTCGCCACCCGTCACGGCAGCCGCACGGTGCTCCGCGTCGCCCAGCCGCTCGCCTGCGTCGCGGTCGTCCTCGCCGGTCTCGCGTCGAACGTCCCGCAGCTCGTCGCCGCCAACGTCGTGTTCGGCCTCGGCCTCGGCTCGGTGGACGCGGGCATGAACATGCAGGGCGTCACGGTCGAGCGCCGGTACGGCAGGCCGGTGCTGACCGGGTTCCACGCGTCGTGGAGCGCGGCGGCGGTGCTCGCCGCGCTGTGGGCGTCGTTCGCCGGGAGCGCCGGTCTGGGCCTGCCGGTGACGTTCGGGGTGGCCATGGCGATCGGCGTGGTGATCTCGGCGCTCGCCGTACCGCATCTCTACGGGACCGCGGAGGAGCACGTCACATCGGACGTCCCCGGCGCCCCGGCCGGATCCGCCCCGGTGGCGTGGCGGGCGATCCTGCCGCTCTGCCTGGCCATGGCGGCGCTGTACGTCGGCGACGCGTCGGTGTCCAACTTCGGATCCGTCTTCATGGACACGGTGCTGAACGCGTCGGCCGCGGTCATACCGCTGGCGCTGGCGGCCTACCAGGCGACCACGTTCGCCGTCCGGGCGGGCGGCGACCTGGCGGTCGGCCGGTTCGGCCCGGCGGTGATCGTGCGGATCGGCGGCGTCGTGGCGGCGCTCGGCTTCGCCGTGGTGGTGATCGCGCCGAACGAGCCGCTGGCGATCGCCGGGTTCGCGCTCACCGGCGTGGGCCTGTCCGTGGTGGCGCCCCAGTCGTTCTCGGCCGCCGGGCGGCTGGATCCGGCGGGTAGCGGCGTGGCCATCGCCCGGGTCAACATGTTCAACTACGTGGGCTTCATCGTGGGCGCGGCCCTGGTGGGCGGCATCGCGGAGGCCGCCGACTACCGGGTCGCCTTCGTCGCGCCCCTCGCGCTCGCGGCCCTCATCGTGCTGCTGGCCCGCGGCTTCGACCCGCGCCGGGCACCGGCCGGGCCGCGATCGGAAAGGTCCGATGAACAGCCCTTGAACTCTGCCTAGGACGACCGGGTACCTACCCTTCTGGACAGTAATGTCCGTGGATCATGAGCGATGCGGCGTCCGGCCGGGGTATCGACGTGAACATCCTGAACCTCGTGGACCTGGCGAACAAGTTCGGTGAGCTCACGGCGCTGTTCAGGTCGGCCCAGGGGCTGCCGGCCGAGATCCCCCCGATCAACTGGCCGGCGGTCGGGCTCGTGAACGGCACGGCGGAGACGTACACGAGGGCCCTGACGATGCTCGACGGGGCCGCCGCCGCCGGAGAGGACGCCTGCACGACCTTCTACCAGGGCCTGGCGGCCGTCGCCCGGCACTACGCCGGGAGCGAGCTGGCCTCGGAGCTCGAACCGTTGCCCAGGGCGTCGGAGCAGAGCGACGGGTCGCCGCACGGCAGCGGGACGAACTGGGCCCTCACCGGAGCGGGCGCGGCCATCCTGGGGACGGGCGCCTACAACCTGACGCACACGTTGCGCACCACGCCACGCAACGAGCCCCTCTACACCAGGTTCCTCACCTCACTGGACAAGAGGATCATCGCCGAATACGGCGACAAGGCCCCCTGGCACGACCCGGAGCTGGTCAAACAAGCGCAGAAGGCACTGGAGTTGGCGAAGGGTCGCTTACGGTTGACCTTCGTCGCCCCCACCTGCCTGCTCGCCATCACGGTCACCCTGGCCAACATCCGCGACTGGTCGCCGTTCGACCAGGCGGAGTCCGGCTGGCGGGCTTTCGCGAGCGCCGTGGGCGGGGCGCACGACGCCGTCGAAACCCTCCTGGAAACGGTGCGCAGGCACTGGACGGGAGCCACGGCCGACGCGTTCGTCGACCATGTCACGCACATCGTGCTGCCGGCCTTCGACAAGCTCATGGTCTTCGCCACCGCCCTGGCCGACTGGTGCGCCGCGATGAGCGGCGCGCTGGCGAACTTCGTCCAGTACGCCGCCGTCATCGCCGTCACCTTCCTCATGGCGGTCTACCTCGTGCCGCTGCCGCCGTGGATCGGCCCGACGCTGGCCGCGCTCACCTTCGCCGCGGCGGTGGCGGCGCTGGTGGCCTCGCTGGCGCAGATCTTCGGCGCGGTGCGGGCCCCCGTCGGACGGGTCTCCGACGAGACCGAGGAGCTCTACCGCTCCTTCCTCGACAACAACCGGCAGATCAAGGAACGCAGCCGGATCGAGCCGCCGTTCCAGCTCGTGTACGACTGGACGGACGACGACTGGAAGGGCCAGTGGAGCTTCGCGTAGTGGCTCCCCGACCTCTCACCGGTGAGGCCGCTGGTCCCGTTTCGCCGTGACGTATCGCTCGCGCGCCTCCCTCGCCTCGGGCAACCCGGACACCTCGGCCACCGGCACGTCCCACCACGCGCCGGACGGCGGCGCCGCCGGGCCGGGCACGGTCTCGGTGTAGACCACCGTGGTACGCGCGGACTCGCGGGCCTTCAGCAGGGCCTCGCGCAGGGACGACGGGTCGCCGGCGCGGAGCACGTCGGCGCCCAGGCTGGCCGCGTTGGCGGCGAGGTCGACCGGCAGGTAGGCGCCGTCCAGCTCGCCCGCCGGGCCGCGCAGCCGGTAGGCGGTGCCGAGCCGGCGGGCGCCCACCGCCTCCGACAGGCCGCCGATCGAGGCGAAGCCGTGGTTGTCGACGACGACCACGACCAGCTTGACCCCCTCCTGCACGGCGGTGGCGATCTCCTGCGCCATCATGAGGTAGGACCCGTCGCCCACCAGCACGAACACCTCGCGCGCCGGCAGCGCCAGCTTCACCCCGAGCCCGCCGGCGATCTCGTAACCCATGCACGAGTAGCCGTACTCGACGTGGTAGCCCTTGGCGTCCGGCGCCCGCCACATCCGGTGCAGGTCGCCGGGCATCGAACCGGCCGCGTTGACCACGACGCCGGACCGGCCGGCCACCTCGTTGAGCACGCCGAGCAGGACCGGCTGGGTCAGCGCCTCCCCCGCCTGGCAGTCGGCCACCGACGCCCACCACCGCGCGCGCAGCTCGCCCGCCCGCGCGGTCCAGTCCGGGTCGGCCCGCCAGCCTGGCACGTCGAGGGCGGCCAGCCCCTCCCGGGCGTCGGCCACCAGCGTGATCGCGCCCTGCTTGGCCGCGTCGAAGGCCGCCACGTTCACGTTGACGAAGCGGGCGTCGCCGAAGAGCGTGCCGGAGGCGGTGGTGAAGTCGCTGTACCGGGTGCCGACGCCGATCACCAGGTCGGCCTCCCGGGCCAGCGCGTTGGCCGCCGCCGTCCCGGTGTGCCCGACCGCCCCCACCGCGCACGGATGGTCGTACGGCACCGCCCCCTTGCCCGCCTGGGTCTCGGCCACCGGCACCCCGTGCCGGGACGCGAACCCGGCCAGCGCCTCGGCGGCCCCCGAGTAGACCACCCCGCCGCCCGCGACGACCAGCGGCCGGGTGGAGGCGCGCAGCGCGGTCAGGGCGCGGGCCAGCGCGGCGGGCTCGGGCAGCGGCCTCGGCACGTGCCAGACCCGCTTCTCGAACAGCGACTCGGGCCAGTCGTACGCCTCGGCCTGCACGTCCTGCGGCAGGGCGAGGGTGACCGCGCCGGTCTCGGCGGGGTCGGTGAGCACCCGCATCGCGGCCAGCAGGGCGGCGGGCAGCTGCTCGGGCCGGTTGATCCGGTCGAAGTACCGTGAGACGGGACGCAGGCAGTCGTTGACGCTGACGTCGTAGGAGCGCGGGTCCTCCAGCTCCTGCAACACCGGGTTGGCGACCCGGGTGGCGAAGATGTCGCCGGGCAGCAGCAGCACCGGGATCCGGTTGACGGTGGCCAGCGCGGCGCCGGTGACGAGGTTGGTGGCGCCGGGGCCGATCGAGGTGGTGCAGGCGAAGGTGGCCAGCCGGTCGCGGGCCTTCGCGAAGCCCACCGCCGTGTGCACCATCGCCTGCTCGTTGCGCGCCAGGTAGTAGGGCAGCTCGTCGTGCAGCCCGGCGCCCTGCTCGGCGAGCGCCTGGCCGAGGCCCGCGACGTTGCCGTGGCCGAAGATGCCGAGACAGCCCTCGACGAGCCGCCGCTCGACGCCGTCACGCTCGCTCCACTGCCGTCCCAGGAAACGCACCAGCGCCTGGGCCACGGTCAGTCTCATCGCAGCCTCCACGAGGTCATCGGCACCCGCGGGTCCGCCGGCAGCCCCTCCCACGAGGAGCGCACCCAGGCGTGCCTGGGGTCGTCGCAGAACGCCATGCTGCGCACGTCGGCCGGGCCCGCCAGCACGTTCAGGTAGTAGAGGTCGTACCCGGGGGCGGCCATCGAGGGGCCGTGGTAGCCGTGCGGCACGAGCACCACGTCACCGCAGGACACCTCGGCCAGCACGTCGATCGGCCTGCCCGGCGAACCGTAGACCCGCTGGTAGCCGGGGCCGCCCTCGAAGTAGTAGATCTCCTCCAGCACGGCCTCGCCGGCCGAGGCCGTGTCGTGCTTGTGCGGCGGGTAGGACGACCAGTTGCCGCCCGGGGTGAGCACCTCGACCGCGACGAGCTTGTCGCAGTCGAAGGCGTCGGGTGAGCAGAAGTTGTTCACCTGCCGGGTCGCCTGCCCGGCGCCGCGCACCTCCACCGGCACCTTGTCCGCCGAGCCGTACCGCGCCGGGAACCTGCGGGTGGCGCGGGCCGAGGGCAGCGCGAACCTGCCCTCCCCGCTGATCCGCACCTCGGCGCCGATCGGCAGGTAGGCGAAGTCGGTCACCGCCGAGAAGACCGACTCCCGGCCTTCGAGGACCAGCCTGACCCCGTCGCACTCGATCACACACGAACCGGCCAGCGGCAGCACGAGCATCTCCTCGCCGCCGGTCGGGAACGCCACCGTCTCCCCGGACAGGTTGACCGCGCGCAGCCCGGCGTAGGCCCAACCGGCCAGCTCGGGAGTGATCTGGAGCGACCATGGAGAGGTCGCGGTGGATCCGGCGGGAACATAGGTCATCAGGCCGTCCTCCAGTGTCGTGACACTAGCCAACTTCCAGCATGGCGACAGCCGTGTCCACGGCGGTGGCGACATCGTCATCCGGTGGATAAAGCAGTGCCCTCCCGACCACCAAACCGCGCACCCCGGGCAGCCTCAGCGCCTTGCGCCACGCGGCGTGCGCGTCCGGCGCGCCGCCCGGGTCGCCCGGGTCGCCCGGGTCGCCGCCCAGGAGGAGCGTGGGCAGGGTGGTGGCGCGCAGTACGCGTTCCATGTCCGCCACCACGGGGAGCTTCAGCCAGGTGCGGGCCGAGGTCGCGCCCAGGCCCTGCACGACGCTGATCGCCCGGATCATGGCGTCCGGTGACAGGTCGTGCCGGACCACGCCGCCCGCCTGGCTGGACCAGAAGGGTTCCAGCATCGCGACCAGGCCCCGCCCGGCCAGCTCGGTGACCGCGCGCCCGCACGCCTCCAGCGTCGCCGCGGTGCCGTGCTCGCCGAGCCCGATGCGGCAGAGCATCTTGCCGCCGTCCAGGCGCATCCTGGCGATCGTGGCCGCGTCGTAGGCGGTGAACCGGTCGTCCAGCTCGAACACCGCGCCGTGCAGGCCGCCCCGGTTCATCGAGCCGATGACCACCTTGTCGTGCAGCGCGCCGAGCAGCAGCAGGTCCTCCACCACGTCCGGGGTGGCGAGCAGCCCGTCCACGCCTGGCCTGGCCAGCGCCGTGCGCAGCCGGTCGAGCAGCTCCACCCGGCTCCCCATCGCGAGCGGCCGGCCGCCCACGCCGAGCGCGCCGCGCGCCGGATGGTCGGCCGCGACGATCAGCAGCTGGCCGCCCTCTCTGAGCTGGGGGCCGCGCCGCCGGGCGGCGGCGGCCTCGGCGATGCGCTCCGGGAAGCGCGCCCGCGTCTCGAGGAGCCCCCGATAGTCCTCCTCAAGCATGCCCTCTCTCCTCCTCGGCCCGCCGGGCGGCGGACTCGACCTCTCCCGCGGTCGGCATCGCCGGGGCGCAGGCCAGCCGGCCCGCGACGATCGCGCCCGCCGCGTTGGCGAACCGCAGGACCTCGGCCAATGGGCGGCCGGACAGCAGGCCGTGGCACAGCGCCCCGCCGAAGGCGTCCCCCGCGCCGAGCCCGTTCACCACCTCGACCGGCACCGGCGGCACCTCCACCACCTCGTCCGCCGTCATGCCGAGCACGCCGTCGCCGCCCTGTTTCACCACGGCCAGGCCCACCCCGGCCGCCAGCAGCGCCTTGGCCGCCGCGTACGGCTCGCGCACGCCGGTGGCCATCTCCACCTCGTCGAGGTTGCCCACGGCGACCGTGACATGGGCGAGCGCCCGCCGTACCTGCTCCGCCGCCTCCTTGACGCCGGTCCAGAACATCGGCCGGTAGTCCAGGTCGAGCACGGTCGGGTGCCGCCTGCCCCTGGCCGCCCAGGCGGCGAAGTGCGCGGCCCGGGAGGGCTCCTGGGACAGGCCGGTCACCGTGCTCCAGAACAGCCCGGCCCCGGCGATCGCCGGGAGGTCGAGCTCCTCGGCCCGGATCTCCAGGTCCGGCGCCTTGGGGTGGCGGTAGAAGTAGAGCGGGAAGTCGTCGGGGGGACGGATCTCGCAGAAGGTCACCGGCGTCGGCAGGCCGGGCACCTCGGTCACGTAGGCGTCGTGCACGCCGTAGGAGCGCAGGGCGTCGCGCAGGAAGGCGCCGAAGGGGTCCGCGCCGGTCCTGGTGATCACCGCGGCGCGCCTGCCGAGCCTGGACGCGGCCACCGCCACGTTGGTGGGGCTGCCGCCGAGGTACTTGCCGAAGGTCTCCACCTCGCGCAGCGACACCCCCACCTGGAGCGGGTAGACGTCCACCCCGATCCGGCCCATCGTCAGCACCTCCCACTCCCTCACGGAAGGGTTCCCAGGTAGGCGAGGGAGGCGCGGACGTCGTCCACCGGGCCGGTGCCGGGCTCCGGCTCACCGTCCAGGACGACGTCCTGCTCCAGCACGTACCAGCCGTCGTAGCCGGCGACGGACAGCGCGGCGACGATGGCCGCCACGTCCACGTCGCCCCGGCCGAGCGGGCGGTAGAGCTTCGCCCTGACCGCCTCGCCGTAGCTCAGGTTGCCCCGGCGCACCAGGTCGGCGACCTCGGCGTCGACGTCCTTCAGGTGGACGTGCGCGACCCGCCCGGCGGCCCTCGTGGCCAGCGCGGCCGGATCGGTGCCGCCGACGAGCAGGTGCCCGGTGTCCAGGCAGAGCGGGATGTCGGAGCCGTCGAGGAGCCGGTCCACGTCCTCGGCGTTCTCGATCATGGTCCCGACGTGCGGGTGCAGGACGACCAGCCGGCCGGACTCCCCGGCCGCCCGGGTCACGGCGCGCAGGTTGGCGAACATCGTCTTCCAGCCGGAGGCGTCCAGTTCGGGACGCATGTCGTAGCCGTCGGCGCCGGTGGCCGCCGCGACCACCATCACCTCCACGTCGCCGTCGCGGAACCCGTTCAGGGTCGCGCGCGCCTCGGGCAGCGGGTCGTGGTCCTTGTCGTGCAGCAGCAGCGGGGTGAACCCGCCGACCGCCCGCAGGCCGTACTCGCCCAGCAGTTTCGCGCGCCGGGACGGCGAGGGCGGCAGGTAGCCGGGCGGGCCCAGCTCGGTCGCGGTCAGGCCCAGCCCGGCCATCTCGGCCAGCACCCTGTCCCGGTCGAGCTGGTGCCCCCAGCCGGGGACCTCGCACACCCCCCAGGAGATGGGCGCGCCGGCGATCTTCCTTGACTGCGTCATCCTCGAACCACCTTCGCCACGCGAACGGGACCGCCCTCACGGCGGGAGAGCTCCGCGGCCTCGGCGACGAGCAGCGCGGCGAGCGCGTCGCGGACCGGGCACGGGCTCTCACCCTTTCCCTGGGAGGCCCGGAGAAACGCGTCCAGCTCCGCGGTGTAGGCGGCGTGGAACCTGGTGACGAAGTCCGGCCACGGCTCGCCGGGCGACCTGAACCCTTCCACGCCGGTGAGCGGGACGCGCTCGTCCAGCCCGGCCACCTGGGTGCGCAGGGTGCCGGCCAGTTCCATCCGCACGTCGTACCCGGCGCCGTTGTAACGCGAGCCCTGCAACGTGACCAGCGTGCCGTCGTCCAGGGTGAGCAGCGCGGCGCTGTTGTCCACGTCCCCCGCGTCGGCGAAGAACGGCGCGCCGCGGTTGGCGCCGGTCGCGTAGACGGTCTCCACCTCGCGCCCGGTGACCCAGCGCAGGATGTCGAAGTCGTGGATGTGGCAGTCGCGGAAGATGCCGCCCGAGCCCGGGACGTAGTCCGCCGCCGGTGGCAGGGGGTCGGCCGTGACCAGGTGCGCGCGGTGCAGCTCGCCCAGCTCGCCGGCGCGCAGCGCGTCCCTGGCGGCGCGGTAGCCGCGGTCGAACCGGCGCTGGAAGCCGATGTGCGCCAGCGTGCCGCTCCGCTCCACCGCCTCCATGACCCGGACGGTCTCGGCGACCCCCGGCGCGACCGGCTTCTCGCAGAAGGCCGGCAGCCCCAGCGCGGACGCCCTGGTCAGCAGGCCGGCGTGCGACGAGGTCGGGGTGGCGATCACCACCGCGTCGGCCTCGAAGGCGTCGCCGACCCGCGCACCGGCCCGCGCGGCCACCTCCTTCGCCCGCTCGGTGTCGGCGTCGGTCACGATCAGCTCGTCCACCAGCGGATGCCCGGACAACGTCGCGGCGTGGAACGCCCCGATCCTGCCCAGACCCAGCAGACCCACGCGCATGTGTCGCCTCCGGGGAATGTGGTGTCGGTCCTTTCAGTTCTAAGCGACTCCCACAGGCCAGTCAAGAATATGTCAGGACATAAGGACGTCTATTGCTCCAGTGTTACGCATCCTGGCCACCCGGCTCCGGAACCAGAAAGGGGTGACTTCGGCCTTACGAGGCAACCTGCGTGGCGAGTATGCATGGAAGAGGTATGCGATTCGCGTTACAACGAGCGGTGGAGAAACCGGCGCCACCGCCACAGGAAGGGCCGCCCGCCGCGGCCGTGGGCGAGGCCGTCGTGGCCGAGCTGTTCGTGACCCAACGGCTGGGCCTGGTCCGGCTGGCGTTCCTGCTCGTGGGCGACCAGGAAACGGCCGAGGACGTCGTCCAGGACGCCTTCGCGGCGCTCCACCGCCGATGGAGCCGGTTGACCGGCCATGATCGGCTGCTCCCCTACCTGCGGGCGAGCGTGGTGAACGGGTGCCGCATGGTGCACCGCCGGCGGGCGATCATGGGCAGGTTCACCGGGGAGCGGCAGACGCCGTTCTGGTCGGCGGAGGCGGCCGTACTGCTCGGTGAGACCCGCCGTGAGGTGTTCCGGGCGGTGCGCGCGTTACCCCGCCGCCAGCGGGAGGCCGTGGTACTGCGTTACTACCTCGACCTGTCCGAGGCGGAGATCGCCGAAGCCATGGGGATCAGTTGCGGAACGGTGAAGTCCACCGTCTCCCGAGCCCTGAAGACACTCACCGTCAAACTGGAGGCCGACCGATGAGCACGTGGCTGGAAGATCGGCTCCAGGACGCCTTCGCCGCCGCCGCCGAGCAGGTCGGCCCGGAGACCCTGCGCCCCGTGGCGGACCCGGTGCGCGCGAAACCCGTCCGGCCCACCCGCCGGTTCGCGCCGGCGATTCCGCTGGCGGCCGCCCTGGTCGTCGTGCTGATAGGCGCGTTCGCCGCCGTGGTGGCCGGAACGAGGGGAACGGCTCCGGCCGGGCCCGTGACGCAAGCCCTCTCCGGCCCGAGTTCCCTCCTGGTCGCCGGCGGGGACGGCGTCACGGTCCTCGACGCCCGTACCGGGAAGGTCAGGAGCCGGATCGGGCTGCCTCCGGCCCCGGAGGGTAGCGTCCGGGAGCCCGGTGGATATCTGCTCGCCGGGGCAGGCGACGGCGAGACGTTCTACATCGCCCAGAGCGTGAAGTCCCGCAGCACACAGGTGAGCACCACCCGGTTCCACCGGGCCCGGATCGACGCGCGGGGGCGGTTGACCGGGTTGACGCGCGACGTGATCCCCCAGGTGACCGGCACGACGGCGAGCTCCCTGGCCGTCACCGGCGACGGCACCCGGCTGGCCTACAGTCTCGACGGCAAGGTGTGCGGCCGGGGGGAGACGGTGCGCTTCTGCCCCGGGGCCCGGCTCACGGTCGTCGATCTGCCCACGGGGACGACACGAGCGTGGACGACGAACACCGCGGGACAGATCGAAAGCCTCTCCTGGGCGGCCGATCGCCGCACACTCGGCCTGGTGGTGAAAGCCGGGGCCCGGGTCCTGGACACGGCCGCCCCCGGCACGACACTCGCGAAGAGCCGCGTCGTGGCCCCGGGAACGGAGGCCACCACCGCGACGATCAGCCCGGACGGAATCGGCATCCTGATCGGCCACACCCGGTCGCCCGACGGCGGATCGCAGCGCTACACCATCGACGAGTACTCCATCGCGGACGGACGCAGGATCCGCACCCTGGTGAGCAGGGACCACGACGGCGACGTCATGGCCCGGTGGAACCTGATGCGTTACGACGCCACCGGACGCCATCTGCTGTTCGCGGGTAACTTCCACCCGTTGAGCAGGCTCGACGACGGACGGGTGACGCCCTTGATCCCCCAGGCGTCGCCGGATCCGAAGCTCCTGGGCTCCGCCCCGCCGGAGGTCCAGGCGGCCTGGTGAGCACGCCTAGGATCGGCTCTCACCTCGGGTAAGGCCCCGGCGGGTCAGGGTGGCGGCCAGGTGGGACACCTGGGTGGGAGCCTGGTGGGCGGGGAGGCGGGCGAAGCCCAGGACCAGGGCGGGAGGGCCCGGGGTGGCGCGCATGGGGGCGACGGGCTCGGCGGCGAGGCCCGCTGCCTCGGCCGCCGCGACGAAGGCCCGCTCGTCCCAGTCTCCGGGAAGGCGCAGGTAGAGGTGCAGTCCCGCGGACACGCCGTGCACCTCGACCTCCGGGAGGGTGTCGGCCAGGGCGGCCACCAGGGCGTCCCGCCTGCGCCGGTACTCCCGCCGCATGCGGCGCAGGTGCCGGTCGTAGGCGCCGGTCCTGATGAGGTGGGCCAGGGCGTACTGCTCGACCACCGGGGAGCCGAGGTCGCCCTCGCCGCGCGCCAGCCGTACCGTCTCGGCCAGGTCGGGCGGCGCCACCAGCCAGCCGAGCCGGAGCCCGGGGGCCAGCGGCTTGCTCACCGACCCGGCGAGCACCACCCGGCCGGGCGCCAGGCCCTGCAGGCAGCCCACCGGGTCGCGGTCGAACCGCAGCTCGGCGTCGTAGTCGTCCTCCAGCACCACCCCCCCGGTGCGCGCGGCCCAGGCCATCAGCTCGGCGCGCCGCCCCGGCGAGAGCACGACCCCGGTGGGGTACTGGTGGGCCGGGGTGAGCAGCACCGCGCGCGCCCCGGTGGCCGCGAGCGCCCCGACGTCGATGCCCTCCCCGTCCACCGGCACCCGCACCAGGCGCGCCCCGGCCGCGCGCAGCAAGGGGACCTGGCGCACGCTCGCCGGATCCTCCACCGCCAGCGGCACGCCGCGCCCCGCGGGCGGCGGGTCGAGCCCCCTGCTCCGCCGCACGAACCAGTCGAGGTCATGGCGAGCCCGCCCACCGGCCGCGCCACCGGCTTCCCGTACGGCCAGCGCCGGGATCGTCAGGCTCAGCCCGTGCGCCACGCCGCCCACGATCACCACGTTCTCCGGGTCCGCGTCCGCCGCCCGCACCCGGCGCAGATAGGCGGCGAGCTCCTCACGCAGTTCGCGCACCCCGCCGGGATCGGCGTAGTCGAACGCGTCCCCGGGCATGGTGGCCAGCGCGTGCTTGAGCGCGGCCAGCCACCTCTCCCGGGGGAAGGCCGCGAGGTCGGGCGTGGTCGCCCGGAACCCGTAGTACGGCCGGGGCCGCCCGGGCTCCGGCGGCGGACCCGGCTCGCGGGCCGCGGCCGGCGCGACCCGGGTGCCCGCGCCCACCCGCGAGATCAGGAAGCCCTCGGCGACCAGCCGCTCGTAAGCCTCCACGACGACCCCGCGCGAGACGCCGAGATCCCTGGCCAGCTCCCGGCTCGGCGGCAGCCGGGCGGCCGGGGACAGCCTGCCCTCCCTGATCGCGGTCCGCAGCTCCTCGGCGAGCTGGCCGGTGATGCCGCCCGCGTCCCGGTCGAGACTCAGATGGAGGTCCGCCAATTGGTCCCCGATTCCTGTCGTCGATCGGCGTCATCCGACGAGCCAATCGCCTGTACCGATCCTGCCTCACCCGGTGTGGGGGCGGGTGTGCGGGAGTGGGCGGTGGTCGTAGTCTCTAGGGAAACCGAGGAGGACCGAGGAAACGATGCCCGAGTTCGACTACACCGACCTGCTTCCGCTGGGTGCCGACGAGACGGAATATCGCCTGATCACCACGGAGGGGGTGCGGAGGGTCGAGGCGGCGGGGCGCGTCTTCCTGGAGGTGGACCCGGAGGCGTTGCGGCTGCTCACCGAGACCGCGGTGCACGACATCTCACACTATCTGCGGTCCTCGCACCTGGCCCAGCTCCGGAAGATCATCGACGATCCGGAGGCCAGCGGCAACGACCGGTTCGTGGCACTCGACCTGCTGAAGAACGCGAGCATCTCCGCCGGCGGCGTGCTCCCGATGTGCCAGGACACCGGCACCGCCATCGTCATGGGCAAGCGCGGCCGGCACGTGCTGACCGACGGCCGCGACGCCGAGCACGTCTCGCGCGGCGTGTACGACGCCTACACCAGGCTCAACCTGCGCTACTCCCAGATGGCCCCGCTCACCATGTGGGACGAGAAGAACACCGGCAGCAACCTCCCGGCCCAGATCGAGCTCTACGCCGAGGACCCGAACGGGCACCCCGACGAGTACAAGCTGCTCTTCATGGCCAAAGGCGGCGGCAGCGCCAACAAGTCCTTCCTCTACCAGGAGACGAAGGCGGTGCTGAACGAGAAGCGGATGCTCGCCTTCCTGGAGGAGAAGATCCGCTCGCTCGGCACCGCGGCCTGCCCGCCGTACCATCTGGCCGTGGTGGTCGGCGGGACCAGCGCGGAGTTCGCGCTGAAGACCGCGAAGTACGCCTCGGCCCGCTACCTCGACTCGATCCCCACCGAGGGTTCGGCGAGCGGGCACGGCTTCCGCGACCTTGAGCTGGAGAAGAAGGTCTTCGAGCTGACCCAGAAGCTCGGCATCGGCGCGCAGTTCGGCGGCAAGTACTTCTGCCACGACGTGCGGGTGATCCGGCTGCCCCGGCACGGGGCCTCGTGCCCGGTCGCGATCGCGGTGTCGTGCAGCGCGGACCGGCAGGCCCTCGCGAAGATCACGCCGGAGGGCGTGTTCCTGGAGCGGCTGGAGACCGACCCGGCGCGGTTCCTGCCCGAGACGACCGACGAGCACCTGTCCGACGACGTCGTACAGATCGACCTGAACCGGCCGATGAGCGACATCCTCGCCGAGCTGACGAAGTACCCGGTCAAGACCCGCCTGTCGCTCACCGGCCCGCTGGTCGTGGCCCGGGACATCGCGCACGCGAAGATCGCCGAGCGGCTCGACGCGGGCGAGGAACTGCCCGGTTACCTCAAGGACCACGCCGTCTACTACGCCGGCCCGGCCAAGACCCCGTCCGGCTACGCGTCCGGCTCCTTCGGCCCGACCACCGCCGGCCGGATGGACTCCTACGTGGAGCGCTTCCAGGCCGCCGGCGGATCCAAGATCATGCTGGCCAAGGGCAACCGGTCCAAGCAGGTCACCGACGCCTGTGACACGCACGGCGGCTTCTACCTGGGCTCCATCGGCGGCCCCGCCGCCCGCCTGGCCCAGGACTGCATCAAGAAGGTCGACGTGCTGGAGTATCCCGAGCTCGGCATGGAGGCGGTCTGGAAGATCGAGGTGGAGGACTTCCCCGCCTTCATCGTCGTCGACGACAAGGGCAACGACTTCTTCACCGACACCACCGGCCCCGTCCTGTCGATCGGCCGCCGCGCGACGACCTGACCCTCCTCCCGGAGCCCTCGCCTTCCCGGCGGGGGCTCCGTCTGCTTTCCGATCATCTTCGGCAAATCACTCGAAAGAGTGACGAATCCGGCAAATGGCTCAGGCCAGGCTGGTGGCCGTTCAGGCAGTCCATGATCGGAGGGCCAGTGAGGGTCTTTCTCGCCGTTGCCACGAAGACGCGTGACGGGTCCGTCCTCGGCCACGCGGTCAAGACGGCCCGCGACGCCGTCCGCGCCTCCTTCCCGGTGCCCTGGGAGAGCGTGACGGGCGAGGAGTGGCACGCCCCCGGGGTCGCGCTGCTCGCCTGGTCGAACGAGCCCGCCGACCAGCCTCCCGAAGGCTCCTCGGGCTAAGGAGGCCCCGCAGCGGACCCGCGCCGCCCGGCGGCGGAGCGGGGGCGGGCCGTGTGGAACTGGCGGGCCGAGCCCGGGGCGGAGGTCGTCGGCATCCTGCGAGAGGGGGTCATGGCGTCCGGCATGCTGGGCGATCGTGGACCTCGACCGGGCGCGACCTGTTCGACGGTGAACGGCTGCGCCGGCCGAACGTCGTCTGGCACCTCTACACGGTCGCCGTCCTGCTGGGCGAGGACCTCACCGCCCCGGCGCCGTCCCCCGGCGGGTCCCTCGTGATCAGGGCGAGGGACTGAGCACGTGCGCCGATGGGGTTCACTCGAAGGTCTGATGGGACTCCCGCGCGGCCGGTTCGCCGAGGACACCGTGGTGGCGGTCGCCCTGGCCGGGGCGGCCGTCGCCGAGTGCCATCTGCGCGGGCACGGGCTGACCTGGGCGGCCCTGGCGGTGCTCGCCACCCTGCCGCACGCGCTGCGCCGTACCCTCCCGTGGGCGTCCGCCGGGCTCACCCTGCTCGGCGCGTGCGGCTTCCTCGCCGTGGGGCTCGCCCCGTTCGCGCTGCCGTACACGGTGCTGGCCTCGGGGCTGCTGTCGTTCCACACGGTGCTGCGCGAGCTGGGCCGGGCGCCCGCCTGGCTGCTCACCGGGGCCGCCGCCACCGGGGTCGTGCTCTTCGACCGGACGCTCGGCGGGACGCGCCGGGAGACGCTCGTCTACGCCCTCGCGCTGGCCGCCGCCGGGGCGCTGGCCGACTTCCAGCGCAGCCGCCGGGAGGTGGCGCGGATCCGCCGCGACAGCCTGGAGCAGATCGTCGCCGCCCAGCGCGAGCAGGCCGCGCTGGCCGAGCGGGCGCGCATCGCACGGGAGATGCACGACATCGTGGCCCACTCCAGCTCCACGATCGCGGTACGGGCCGAGACCGCCCCCTACACGCTGGGCGAGTTCGACGAGCGCGTCGCCAGGGAGTTCACCGAAGTCGCCGACATCGCCAGGCAGACGCTGACCGAGATGCGCGGTCTGCTCGGCGTGCTGCGCTCCGGCCTGCCCGACGCCCCCGAGACCCGGCCCCAGCCCGGCCTCGCCCTGCTCCCTGAGCTGATCGAGGGGCACGCGGGGCAGGTCGAGGTCGTGGTCACGGGCCCGCCCCGCCCGCTACCGCCGACCGTGGACCTGTCCGCCTACCGCATCGTCCAGGAGGCCCTGACCAACATCCGGACGCACGCCCCCGGCGCCCGCGCCCGCGTCGAACTCGCCTACCGCCCAACCGCCCTCTCCCTACAAATCACCGACAAAGGCATCAGGACGGCCGACCTCGTCGCCGCGGTCCGCACGGTCGCCGAGGGCAACGCGCTGCTCGCGCCCACGGTGACCCGGCGGCTCATCGCGGAGTTCGCGAAGGCGGGTCGGCGTTCCGCGCGGCCCGCCCGGCCGTGGACCCCCGGCGCGCCGGAGGAGGCGCTGACGCCGCGCGAAACAGAGGTCCTCACCCTGATCGCGCGGGGACTGTCCAACGCGGAGATCGCCACGGCGCTGACCGTCAGCGAACACACGGTGAAGACGCACGTCGCCCGCCTGCTGGCCAAACTCGGCCTGCGCGACCGCACCCAGGCGGTCATCCACGCCTACGAGACAGGCATGGTCCACCCCGGCTCGTGACCCCGCCCACCGGGCACCTCTACGGCCGGGCACCTCTGCCCGCCAGCCACCGCTGTCGGCCGACACCGCTGACGACCAGCCACCACGGACGACCGAGCACCACTGACGACCAGACGCCACTAACGGCCGGGCACCGCGTCGGCGGGGGAGTCGGCGCCGTGGCGCTCGCGCCACCGCCCCCTAGACCCGCGCATGACGCCGCCGGACGCGGTCCCCCGGTCAGCCGCGGTCGGTGGGGGACGGGGAGGGGGACGTGGTCGGGGACGTGGTCGGGGACGTGGTCGGGGACGTGGTCGGGGACGGGGACGTCGTGGGGGATGTGGTGGCGTGGCGGAGGGTGCCGGTGCGGATGAGGTGGGCCAGGTGTTCGATGTCGGCGTCCAGGGGGCGGTCCTCGTCCAACAGGCGGGCGTGTGCGCGGACGAAGGCGTGCGCGGTCCGGGTGGCGGGGCCGAGGCAGGAGGGGCCGCGCAGGTCGGCGGCCTGGCACAGGGCCATGAGGTGGATGGCGGCGACGTCGGTGGCCAGCCGGACCGCGCCGCGCGCGTGCCTGGCGGCGATCGTGCCCATGCTGACCTTCCCCTGGTCGTCCGCCGCGCCGGACCGGGAGAAGGACGCGGCGGGCAGCGTCAGGTGCAGCGCCTCCGCGACCAGGGCGGACGCGGCGATCCGCGCGCCCCCGAAGCCGTGGTGCAGCCCGGCGGCCGGGTGCCCCTCCGGCATCCTCGGGACCAGGTCCGCCGGCAGGCCCCTGCTGTGCTTCTCGTCCAGGACGAGCTGGAGCTGCCGGTCCAGCAGGTCGGCGGTGGCGGCGGCGGCCGAGGTCAGCGCCGAGGCGGCCTGCGCGATGTGCCCGCCGTAGAAGTTGCCGCCGCTGTGCGCGACCGGCTGCTCGGGGTCGAGGAGCGGGTCGTCGTTGGAGGAGTTGATCTCGGTGGTGAGCCACTGGCCGGTCCAGGCGAGGGTGTCGCGCAGCATGCCGACCACGTGCGGGGCGCACCGCACCGAGTGCGGGTCCGGCGTCCGCCCGCCCTCGGGGCCGCCCGCCGGTGACCGGTGCAGCAGGTCCCTGATCCGGGCCGCGCTGTCGCACTGCCCGGGATGCGGCTTGTGCTCGTGCGGGAAGGGGTGGAACTGCGCCGCGCAGCCGAGCCGTACCTCGGTGGTGAGCGCGGTGCACAGTTCGGCGGCGAAGGCCAGCTCGGCCGCCTCCACCGCGGCCAGCACGGCGTAGGCGGCCATGAAGGCGGTGCCGTTGACCAGCGCGGGGCCCTCCCTGGCCTCCAGCTCCAGGGGGTCAAGCTCGCAGGCGGCGAGCGCCCGCGCGGCCGGCATCTCGTGCCCGCGGTGGCGTACCTCCCCCTCGCCGAGCACGGCGGCGGCCACGTACGCCAGCGGCGCGAGGTCGCCGCCCGCGCCGACGGAGCCGCGTTCGGGGATGAGCGGCAGGATGTCGTGCGCCAGCAGGTCGAGCAACCGCTCGACCGGTTCCTCGCGGATGCCGGAGTTGCCGCGCGCGGCGGAGTTGGCGCGGATCAGCAGGGTCGCGCGGACGACGTCGTCGGGGGCCGGGGAGCCGGTGCCGACGCGCAGGAAGCGGACCACGTTGCGCTGGAGGGCCGCCGCCCGGCCCTGCCGGTCCGCGCCGCCGCCGGGCTCGCCGGGCGCCGGGCCGCCGGCGGTGAGGTCGCGGCGGGTGCGCACCGACCCGCGCATCCGGTCCCGCGCGTCGGCGGCCAGCCGTACGGCGGGCGCGTCCTCCCTGGTGGCGACCCGCCAGACATCGGTGAGCCGCAGAAGGTGGCCGTCGATGAGGATGACGTCATCGACGGGTTCCGGGTGGTCCGACACGGGCGTGATGGTCACATCCACACGCGGAGGCTAAGACGTCAACGCATACGCCTCCCGCCCGGCGCTCGCGCGGCTGACCGATTCCATACCCGGCGGTGAGCAAGGTTTCCACCGATTGGCCGCCGTCTGCCCTCTGACGTGCTCTGTTGACAGGGGACACGCCTCTGTACCCGATGACAAGAAATTGAAACTTCATCTACAGACACCGATATAGCCGAGGCCGCGCGGCCTGAATTCCGGCTCCGCCGTAAAGAGCTATTCCCCACCGTCTTCGACGGGTTTGGCATGCGCACCCTCCCGGCCGCCCGCGCGTACCGGAGCGCACCGCGTCACGGGCGCCCGCACCCCCCGGCAGTGAGCCGGGTGACACCGGCAGCAGCTCAGCGGGCGGGGAAGCCGTCCCGCGACACGCCCCCGGCCCCGGCGACACGCCGGGACAAGCCACAGAGCGCCCACATGCCCCCCACTCCCCGCCTGTTGCCTACGATCACCCCTGTGACCTGCGATATCAGGAATCGCACGGGGTGCGGCGAGCCGGGCGGACTCGGGCGGGCCATTCGCTGACGCCGCAAGTCACACCGCCTGACCGAAGATCTCAACAAATAATCGGGCCTGTCTCTACAGGTCGCATTACGCAAATCGGTAAGCTGCCACTCATGCGTGCGCCCTCGGGATACCTTCTTGCCGCGCGCTACCGGCTTGCGGAGCCGGTCGGACGCGGCGGCATGGGCACCGTTTGGCGAGCGCGGGATGAGCTTCTTGATCGCGATGTGGCGGTCAAGGAGGTCCGGCTCCCCCTCGTCCTCGACGAGGAGCTCCGCGCCGAGCTGTGCGCCAGGACCGAGCGCGAGGGCCGGGCCACCGCCATGGTCGCCCACCCCTCCGTGATCACCGTCTTCGACGTCGTCACCGAGGACGACCGCCCGTGGATCGTGATGGAGCTGCTGGAGGCGCGGTCGCTGGAGCAGCTGATCAGGGAGCGCGGGCCGCTGCCGCCGCGCAAGGCCGCCGAGATCGGCCGCCAGGTGCTGGGCGCGCTGCGCGCCGTGCACGCCAAGGGCATCCTGCACCGCGACGTCAAGCCGAGCAACGTGCTGGTCACCGAGGACCGCGCCGTGCTGACCGACTTCGGGCTGGCCGCGCTGGAAGGCGACGCCTCGATCACCCAGGCGGGCATCGTGCTCGGCTCGGCCGGCTACATCGCGCCCGAGCGGGTGCTCGGCGCCAAGGCGAGTCCCGCCGCCGACCTGTGGTCGCTCGGCGCGACGCTCTACACCACCGTCGAGGGCAAGGGCCTGCACGGCCGCCGTACGGCTGCCGCCGCGCTGGCCGCGCTGACCAGCGGTGAGCCGATCCCGATGGAGCGGGCGGGGCCGCTCGCGCCGATCCTGCGCGGCCTGCTGCGCATCGACCCGGAGATCCGGCTCGACGCGGCCAGGGCCTCGCTGATGCTGGCCCGGGTGGCGGCCGGCGGTTCCGCCGAGGAGCCGCTCGGCCAGGCCGCGCGCAAGGCCGTGCGGACCGCGCCGCAGCCGCCGGGGCTCACCCGCCGGCCGGCCCATCGCGGGACGCACCGCGCCGAGTCGCGTCCCTCGCCCGAGCGGCCGATGTCAGCGTCGGGGCAGTCGTCCCCGGCGATGCCTCCGCGCGCCCCTCGGGTCGAAGGGCTGCACCGCAAACCGGCCGAGCCCCGGCCGGGCACGAAGCCGCTCGCCCAGTCGATGGCGACGTTCATCCGAATTGTCCTGCCACGTCGCTTCTGGCCGAGAGAACTTCGCAGGCGAGGCTAAAGCGGTTCTTAACCAGGGGTCGCTATCTTCTATACATGCCGGAACCGCAGACGCGCCTTCTCGCCGATCGCTACGAGTTGATCACCTCCATCGGTCGCGGCACCATGGGGACAGTCTGGCGCGCGCATGATCGTTCCCTGGGTCGCGAGGTCGCGGTCAAGGAGATCCGCCAGCAGCCGGGGCTGAGCGAGGAACAACGTGCCGAGCTGCGCGAACGCATGCTCCGCGAGGGACGCACCGCGGCGCGGATCAACCATCCCTCGGTCGCCACGGTCTACGACGCCATCCTGGACGGCGGCCGGCCGTGGATCATCATGGAGCTCGTCGAAGGACGCTCGCTGGAGCAGGTCATCGACGAGGAGGGGCCGCTGCCGCCGCGCCTGGTCGCCGAGATCGGCGTGGACCTGCTGGGCGCGCTGCGGGCCGCCCACACGCAGGGCATCCTGCACCGTGACGTGAAACCGGGCAACGTCCTGCTCACCGAGACCGGCCGCGTCGTGCTCACCGACTTCGGCATCGCCAAGGCCGTCGGCGACGCCAACCTCACCAAGACCGGCATGGTCATCGGCTCCCCCGGCTACACGGCCCCCGAGCGGGCCCGTGGCGAGCACACCGGCCCCGAGTCCGACCTGTGGTCGCTCGGCGCCACCCTCTACTTCGCCGTCGAGGGCCGCCCCGCCTACGAGCGCGGCACCGTCGCGGAAACCCTCGCCGCCCTGATGACCGAGAACGCCGACCCGCCCACCCAGGCGGGCCCGCTGCGCCCGCTGCTGGAAGCCATGCTCGAAAAGGACCACACGGTACGGCTGTCGCCCGCCAAGGCCGCGTCCATGCTCCGCGCGGTCGCCGACACCCCGACCTCCGAGCCCGTCGACCTCGACACCCCCGGCCAGCACGGCTCCCACCCGGGCTCCCACCCGGGGGGACCGGCCCGCCACCCGGCCGCTCCGCCCGACGACTACGACCCCAACAGGACCATCACGATCTCCCGTCCCGCCGGCGGCTTCAAGCCCGGCGGCCCGCCCGCCGGCGGCCAGGGCGCCTTCGCCCGCCGCCCGCCCGCCGCCGGCCGCCCCGCCGGCGCCTTCGGCGGCCCCGGAGGCGCGGGCGCGTACGACGACCCCGCGGGCGGCGCGGGGGCCTTCGGCGGGCCTGGTGGCGGCGCGGGCGGGTACGACGACTCCCCCGGCGGTGCGGGGGCCTTCGGCGGTGCCCGGGGCTCCGCCGGGGCCTTCGGCGGCCCGGAGGGACCCGCCGGACGGTCCGAGGTCCCAGGTGGCGGCGGGCCAGGGGCCCAGGGTCCCGGCAACAGGGCCGGAGCCCAGGGTCCCGGTGGCACCGGAGCGCAGGGTCCCGGTGGCAGGGCCGGAGCTCAAGGTCCCGATGGCGGGGCCGGTTCCCAGGGTTCCGGCGGCAGGGCCGGGGCTCAGGGTTCCGGCGGCGGAGCCGGTGGTGCGGGTGGCAGGGCGGCAGGTGGCGGCGGCAGGGCCGGTGGCGGGCCGCAGGACGGCTCCATGGCGCACCCCGTGCCACCCGGCGGCCCCGTGCCACCCGGCGGCCCCGGGGTACGTCCCGGCGGCGCCTCCGGCCGGCCGGCGCAGGGCGCGCCCGGCGGGGCCATGGGCGACGACGGCAGCATGCCGCCCGGTGCCGGCCGTCCCGCTCCCCCGACCGCCCAGTACCGCACCCGCTCCGGCGCCGCCCCGTACGGCGGCGCCCGCTCCGGCCCCACCGGCGCCCCGCCGCCCGGCTCCCCGGCGACCGGCCCCGGCTCCCCGACCGGCCCCGGCGCCCCGGGCTCACATGTGGCCGGTCCCGGCGCGCCAGGGGCACAGGCGGGCGGCCCCGGCGGGCGGCCTCCCGGCTCCCCGGCGGGCCCCCGTCCCGGCCAGGGCGGACCTCAGGGCCGCAGAGGCCCCCAAGGGCCCGGCGGACCAGGTGGCCCCGGCGGCCCTGGTGCACAGGGTGGGGCAGGTGGCCCCGGCAGCCCTGGTGGACCCGGTGGGGCAGGTGGACCCGGCGGACCCGGTGGACGAGGTGGGGCGCAGGGGTACGGTCCCGGCGGACCGCATGGGGCTTCGAGCGGTCCGGAGGCCGCGCACGGCGGGCCTGGACTGCCGATGACCGGCGGGCCGGGCGGACGGCCCGGCGCCTCCTACCAGGAGGGCATGGGCGGTATCCCCTTCCCGGCTCCCCAGGGGCAGAGCACCTCCTACCCCGGCATCCCGGTCGCCGGCGCGCCACGCTCCGGCGGGCCGGGTCCCGGGCAACCGGCCGGGCTCGGCACCGCCCCCGGCTTCGAGCTGCCCGACGTCGCGGACGACAAGGCCCGCGGCCTCGGCACGGACCTGTTCGCCATCGCCGGCCCGCCCCCGCCCCGCGCGAAGGCCGACCAGGGCAGCCGCGCGGGCAGACTGATCATGATCGGCCTGGCGATCATCGCCTTCGCCGTCATCGCCATCCTCATCATCTCCACCCTCACCTGAGCCCACCCCCATCCCCTTCGCCCTCGGAGACCCTCCCGCACCCGCAGACCCCCTGCACCGGCGCGGGAGGGCCACCCCACACCGGCTCGTACCGAAGGACCGCACCACCCTCGGAAGCGCCGAAGGACCGCACCACCCCCCGGACGCGCCGAAGGACCGCACCACCCCGGAGGCGCATCCCTGCGCAGAACACCTCCACCGCCCAAACACCAGACCAGTACGAAATGCGCCGTACCGCCCACATCGCCACGCCAGTACCGAACCCGCGCGAGCGTTCGCAACGACCCCTGCGACGTATGTGGCCGGTGTGTTCGTTGAGAGCGTTGGGTGGGAGCGTGGCGATGGGTGGGGGGATGTGCAGACTGGGGGCATGAGCGAGTTTCGGATCGAGCACGACTCGATGGGTGAGGTGCACGTGCCGGCCGTGGCCAAGTGGCGGGCGCAGACGCAGCGGGCCGTGGAGAACTTCCCCGTGTCCGGCCGGGGCCTGGAGCCGGCGCACATCGCGGCGCTCGGGCTGATCAAGGCGGTCGCCGCCGAGGTCAACGGCGAGCTCGGCGTCATCGACGCGGACATGGCCGAGGCCATCGCGCAGTCGGCCACGGACGTGGCGGAGAACACGTGGGACGCCGAGTTCCCCATCGACGTGTTCCAGACGGGCTCGGGCACCTCCTCGAACATGAACGCCAACGAGGTGATCGCCACCCTCGCGGAGGACCGGCTCGGCCGTCCCGTCCATCCGAACGACCACGTCAACGCCTCCCAGTCGTCCAACGACGTGTTCCCCACCTCGATCCACGTCGCCGCGACGGCCGAGACCGTCTTCCACCTGCTGCCGTCGCTGGGGCACCTGGCGACGGCGCTGCGGGCCAAGTCGATCGAGTTCGCCGACGTGGTCAAGGCGGGGCGCACCCATCTGATGGACGCGACGCCGGTGACCCTGGGGCAGGAGTTCGCGGGTTACGCCACGCAGATCGACAACGCGGTGGCGCGGGTGGAGTCGGCGCTCACCCGGGTGACCGAGCTGCCGCTGGGCGGGACCGCCGTCGGCACCGGGATCAACACGCCGCCGGGGTTCGCGAAGCGGGTGATCGCCGGGCTCCGCGAGGTCACCGGCCTGCCGTTCACCGAGGCCAGGGACCACTTCGAGGCCCAGGGCGCGCGGGACGCGATCGTCGAGCTGTCCGGCCAGCTCCGGGTCACGGCCGTGGCACTGAACAAGATCGCCAACGACCTGCGCTGGATGGGCTCGGGTCCGCGCACCGGGCTCGCCGAGATCAACCTGCCCGACCTCCAGCCCGGCTCCTCGATCATGCCCGGCAAGGTCAACCCGGTGATCCCGGAGGCCGTGTGCATGGTGTCCGCGCAGGTGATCGGCAACGACGCGGCGATCGCGTTCGCGGGGGCGGCGGGCAGCTTCGAGCTCAACGTCATGCTGCCGGTGATCGCCAGGAACATCCTGGAGTCGGTCAGGTTGCTGGCCAACGTCTCCCGCCTGTTCGCCGACCGCTGCGTCCAGGGCATCACCGCGAACGCCGAGCGGTGCAGGGAGTACGCGGAGTCGTCGCCGTCGATCGTGACCCCGCTCAACCGGCACGTGGGATACGAGGAGGCCGCCAAGATCGCCAAGGAGGCCCTCTCCGAGCGCAAGACCATCCGGCAGACCGTCGTGGACCGTGGCCACGTCGCCAAGGGCACCCTCACCGAGGAGCAGTTGGACGCCATCCTCGACGTCCTCTCGATGACCCGTCCCCCGACCGCGTGACCTACGCCTTCCGGCCGGCACGGCTCCTGTACGCGCCGGCCGGGAGGCGTGGCTACTCGCCCGGCGCCGGGGAGGGCGAGCCGGCCTGGCAGTCCGTGGAGTGCACCCGCCTGCCGGTGGCCGGGTCCACGATGACGATCGCGGGTCCGGTGCAGCGGACGAAGTCGTTGGCGCGGACGGTGACCTCGACCCTGGCCGGGAAGGGGCGGGCGGTGGCGGCGAGCCCCGCCACCTGGTCGGGGGTCGGGGGGCGCACGGCGAGCCCGGCCGGGATGACGAGCAGGTCGTAGGTGACGGGTCCGGTACGCGGCTCGCCCCGCCGGTCCCACCAGGAGCCGGGCACCACGCCGCAGGCCCCCTGGGCGACCGGCCTGCCGTCCGCCCAGAGGATGAAGTGCCCGCGGAGGCCGGGGCAGTCGATGGTGAGGCCGACGGGTTCACCCTTGGCGTCGTAGGTGAAGCGCTGCTTCCGGCCCGCCGTGCCGAAGGAGTGCCTGCTCAGCTCGCGGCCGGGCCGGAAGACGCTTACGACGGGAGACGGCGAGCCTACGATCGCGGAGGACGCGGGAGACGGGCCGCCCGCCAGCGTGGTCCAGGCGTCCTGCGTCGAGCCCCCGAGGGTGGGAAGGTTGAACGCGAGGGCGCCGGCCAGGACGACGCCGCCGGCGAGGCGGGCGCGGCGCAGCCGGATGGAGCGGACGCGCCGCCGTACACCGTCGACGGTCACGCCGTGGGGGGGCGGGTCGCTCTCGGAGTCGAGGATCTCCCGCAGTTCGGTCTCGTTCAAGGGTCAGCCTCCGTCGCTCATGGCGGCACGGGCCGCCGGATCGACGCGCAGCCTGGCCAGCGCCCGGCTGGCCTGGCTGCGCACGGTGGTCACGGAACAGCCGAGGATGTGCCCGATCTCGGCGTCGGACAGGTCGGCGAAGTACCGCAGCACGATCACCGCCCGCTGCCGGGCGGGCAGCGCGGCCATCGCCTGCCGTACGGCTTCGCGGGCCTCGTAGGGGAGGCCGGGGTCCTCGGCGGTGTCGGGCATGAACTGGGCCGGGACCTCCGCCCGCCACCTGCGCCGCCACCACGAGGCGTGCGTGTTGGTGAGGATGCGGTAGACGTAGGGGTCGGGGTTGTCGCCCACGCGCTGCCAGGCCAGCCATGCCTTGGCGAGCGCGGTCTGCACGAGGTCCTCGGCGGTGGCCCAGTCCCGGCAGAGCAGATACGCGGTGCGGACCAGCCGGGCTGAGCGTTGCTGCACGTAGCGCTCGAAGTCGGCCCGGTCGCGCATGCGTGATCCTCACTGTCCGGTGAATGTCACCGATCTGTACGCGCGAGCCCCGGCGATTCGTTGCACGCCTGGCCGGATTCCCCGGGCAGCAGCGCGACGGCGAGCGGCGTCCGCTCGTACAGCACCCGGTGGCCCTGCCGGCGGGAGACCAGCAGCCCGGCGTCGCGCAGCACCGACAGGTGGGCCGACACCGAGGAGGGGGCCAGGCCGAGGCGGCGGGCGAGCGCGGTCGTGGACGCCGGGCCGTCCAGGCAGGTGAGGACGGCGGCCCGGGTGCGGCCCAGCAGCCGGACGAGCGCGTCGGGCGCCTCCGCGGGCCGCCACAGGTCGCCCAGGCCGCGTACCGGGTAGATCACGGTGGGCTGCCACGGCGCGGCGAAGCCGCTGATCACCTCCGGCCAGACGAAGACGCTGGGCATCAGCAGCAGGCCCCGGCCGGCCATCTCCTGCGCCGGCGGGACGTCGCGGCGGGTGCGCAGGACGAGGGTGTGGCCGGTCCACGTGAGGTCGGGGTGCAGGTCGGCGAAGAGCGCCTCCAGCCCGCCCTCGGCCAGGAGGCGCGACCGGTGGGCGATGTCCGCCTCCAGCAGGGCGCGCACCCGGGGCCAGTCCGGGGCCAGCAGCGCGTGCCAGGCGCGTTCGGTCAGGTCGGCCAGTTCCCGCACGGCCCGCGCGGGGTCGGCCAGCGCCGCCCGGCCGCGCGGCGACTCCGCGGCGCCCGGCGTGCACGCGAGCGAGCGGGCCATCTCCGCGCGCGCCATCGCCGGATCGGTGGCGCGCATCCGTGCCAGCTCGTCCTCGAAGGAGGCGGACGGCGTGTCCGGCGGCGCGCCGAGGAAGTCCGGCGTGTAGCCGCCGGGCGGCGGCATGAACAGCCACATCGGCGTGAGGTCCAGCCCGGCGACGACCTCGCGCATCCGGTTCAGCCACGGCCGGTGGTAGCCGTGCCGCTCGGGACGGCGCAGCATCCGCAGCGCCTCGTGCGTCTGGCAGAGCGGCGACACGGCGAACCGGCAGCGCAGCAGGTCGTCCACCCCGAAGCGGATCCGCAGCGGCACCGTGCCCTCCATCGGATCGGCAGTGATTCGTCCCCATCCGAAAGAGTAGAGGGCGGTTCACCGGGCGGGCAGGCTTGCCGGGTGCCCCCATCCTCCTCCGGCCCCGTGCCCGCCTGGCGTGGCGCGGCCGTGGTCGTCGCGCTCATGCTGGCCGCGTTCACCTTCAACACGACCGAGAACCTGCCGATCGGGCTGCTCCCGCTGATCTCCGCCGATCTGGGCGTCTCGCTGCCGGCCGTGGGCTACCTGGTCACCGGCTACGGCCTGACGGTGGCCGCGCTGTCCCTGCCCGTGGCGCACGTGACGCGCGGCGTACCGCGCCGCTTCCTGCTCTCCGGGCTGCTGGCCGTCCTCGTCCTGGCGAGCCTGGCGTCGGTGCTGGTGTCCTCCTACTGGGTGCTGCTCGCCGCCCGGGTGGCGACGGCGGCGGCCCAGGCGCTCTTCTGGGCGGTCATGGGTCCGGTCGCGGTGGGGCTGTTCCCGCCCCGGCTGCGCGGGCGGATCATCGGCGTGCTGTCGGTCGGCGGCTCGCTCGCCTCGGTGCTCGGCGTCCCGGCCGGCACCTGGCTGGGCCGGCACGGCGGCTGGCAGGCGCCCTTCCTGGTGCTGGGCGCGCTGGCCGTGGTGTCGCTGGTCGTCGTGGCGGTGCTGCTGCCCACGTCCCGCCCCGAGGAGGGCCACGCCGCCTACGGGGTCGCGCCGGACATCCGCCGGTTCCGGGTGGTGCTGGCGACCACGGCGTTGTCGGTCACCGGGGCCTTCGCCGGGTTCACCTACATCGTCACGTTCCTCGGTTCCGTGGGCGGTTTCCCGGCCGGCTCGGTCAGCGCGCTGCTGCTGGTGTTCGGCGTCGCGGGCGTCGCGGGCGTCTCCGTCGCGGGGCCGCTGCTCGACCGGTTCCCCGGGGCGACGCTGACGGTCCCGGTGGCCGGGCAGGCGGTGGCGCTGCTCGGCATGTACGCGGCGGGCGACGACCAGGCGGTGGCGGTCGCCATGCTGGCCCTGCTCGGCGCCTCGGTGGGGCCGGTCTTCATGGCCACGCAGAACCAGGTGCTGCGGGTCGCGCCGGGCAGGACGGAGATCGCGCTGGCTGCGAACTCCGCCGCCTTCAACGTGGGCGTCGCCGCGGGCGCCCTGACCGGCGGCCTGGTGCTGCCCCTGGTGGACGTACGCGGCACGTTCCTCGCCGGTGGCCTGCTGACCGTCGCGGCGCTGGCCGTACTGCTGCCCCGGCCGCGGCCGTCCGCGGATCCGGAGCGCCGCACGGCGCGGGCCGCGGACGGCGGCTGAGCCGGGCCGCGCCGGTCAGCCGCCGAGGGTGTCCACCACGGTGCGCATCACCGACATCGCGCCCTTCCTGGCCTCCTGCACGTCCATGAGAGTCGCCTTGCCGGCGTTGATCGGGGTCTCCGCCGGGCGGTCGGCGCCGCCGTAGATCAAGAAGACGACGGTCTTCCCGTGCAGCACGTAGAGGTGGTAGCCGCCGAACTTGGCGGTGTCGGTCCGCTGCTCGATCGTGAAGCCGAAGGCGTCCTGCCCGAGACCGCCGGGGCGCTCCACCTTGCCCCAGGCGATGCCGCCGATCTCGGAGTTCGCGTTGAACTTGAGGCCGCCCCGCTGGTCGATCAGGAAGTAGCGCGCGGAGTCCGCGTCCGGGAACGCGCGCGACTCGATCCGCAGGTTGCGCCAGCGGACGGTACCCGGTTTCACCGGCAGCTTGTCGTCCCACCACTGGCACTGGGTGACCCGCACCCCGCCCTCCTGGCTGCCGACCGCGCGCCCCGCCGCGCCGGGGACCAGGTTCGCGGCCAGCGGCTTCACCGCGAGGCACTCCCGGGGCGGGGCCACCGGGGTCGGCGACGGCGTGGGCGTCGGGGTCGGCATGGGCCGCTCCTTGCCCGCGTACGGCAGCGGCTTGCCCCCCTGCCAGGCGGTGATCGACGCGGCCGCCTGGGTGAGCAGGTTCCGCACCTCGCGCAGCGCGTTCTCCTCCGTGACGTTCTGCACGGTGTCCGTGGAGAAGAGCTCGGCCTCCTTGTGCCGCTGACCGGCCTGGTACTTCACCTCGAACGTGATGTTCCCGATCCGTGCCGCGCCCTGGCCGAAGGCGTCTCGCCGGCTCTCCTGCCTGGTCCACTGGTAGCGGCCGATCGCCTGCTCGCCGATGCCGGGGAAACTCGTCACCTTGGACGAGTACTGCTCCTTGGTGGAGTTCTTCGCACCGTACTCGTACTCCCGCAGCGCACCGTTGTAGCGGGTCACCGCGGCGCGGGCGGCGGTGGTGGTGCCGATCGCCTCGTGCCGGGTGACGGTGAGGCTGACCTCCCGCATCCGCGTGACGTCCTTGTAGGAGATGTCCCGGTTGGCCCAGGTGCAGGTTCCGGTGACGTAGCTGGCGAGGGTGCTGCGGTCGCCGTTCGTATGGGAGTCGATGTCGGCCTGCGGGACCAGGCGCTCGGTCTCCTCCGGGTCGAGCAGGACGCAGACGTCCACGTCGAGGTTCATCCCGGAGGTGGCCGCGGGCGACGGGGCCGCCGGCGGAGCCGTGGTCACCGTCTCGTCGTCCCCCACCACGAGGTAGGTGACGACGCTGCCGCCGGTCCACGCCAGGGCCGCGACCAGGATGACCACCAGCCACGACGGGCCACGCCGCCCGCCGCCCGGCGCGGGGCCGTGTTCGGTGGTCTCGTGCCCGTAGGTCATCTGGACTCCCGGAGGTAGAGAAGGCTTCAGCCAAGGGTGACGTCGACGAGCCCCGCCGCCCGTACGGCGGTCGCGCGCACCTCGGACAGCACCGACGCGTCACCCGTACGGCCGGCGGTGACCTCGGCGATGAGGTTGCCGCGGCGGAACCTGACCGTGCTCGCGACCGTGCCCGCCCCGGCCGTGTCCTGCGCGTATCCCTCGTCGGCCAGCGGCTGGTCGCGGATCTGCCGCCCCGCGCGCTGGGCCGCGAAATCCTCCCGGGCGGTGGCCGACACCCGGAGGCTGACGTCGATCGAGCGCTGCAGGCCGCTGAACAGCTCCACCCACCGGCATCCGCCGGCCACCGGCTCGGCGTCGGCCGCGCCGCCGATCAGCTCCGTCACCTGGCGCTCGCTCAGGCTCTGGCACGGGTCCGGGGCGACGGCGAACCGCTGCCCCTCCTCGCCGCCCTCGCCGGAGGCGGCCTGCCAGACCGCCACCCCGCCCGCGCCCACCAGGGTCACGGCCAGCGCCCCGACGAGCACCGGCTTCCAGCGGGCGAGGACCGGCAGGGAACGCTCGGCGGTGCGCGGCCCCTCGGCCAGCCGGGTCAGCGTCTCCCGCACGGCGGCGGGCGCGGGCCGCCGGTCCGGGTCCTTGTCGAGCAGGGCCAGGACCAGCCGGGCCAGTTCGGGGGCGGCCCGCTCCATCGGCCGCGGCTCCTGGAGGATCACGGCCGCGACGATCGCCTCGGGGCTCTGCCGCTGGAAGGCGGGCTCGCCCTCGACGGCCGTGTAGAGGGTCGCGCCGAGCGACCACAGGTCGGACGGCGGCCCGGCGGTCTCCTGCCGGAAGCGCTCGGGCGCGATGTACCCGGGCGAGCCGACCAGGCTGCGCTCGTCCACGCTCTCCGCGCCGAACGGCGCCGCGATGCCGAAGTCGGTGAGCATGGCCCGGCCGTCGGTGTCGAGCAGCACGTTGGCCGGTTTGACGTCGCGGTGCAGGATCCCGTGCGCGTGCGCCACCGACAGGGCGTCCAGGATGGCCAGCCCGATCCGGGCGACCCGCCGGCTGGACAGCGGGATCACCTTGTCGAGCGAGTCACCCGGCACGAAGTCCATCACGATCCACGGCCGGTCGTCGTGGGTGACCACGTCGTGGATCCGGACGATGGCCGGGTGGCTCAGCCGTCCGGCGGCCCTGGCCTCCCGGATCGCGCGGGCGGTGAACTCGGCGAGCCGCTGCTCGCTGAGCCCCGGCGGGATCCGCACCTGCTTGACCGCGACCTCCCGCCGCAGCATCTCGTCGGTGGCCCGCCAGACCATGCCGAAGCCGCCCTCCCCCAGCGGCGTCGTCAACCGGTAGCGTCCGGACAGCAGGTCCACGGTCAACCCAGGCTCCGCAGCGAGGCCACCGCCGACCTGGCCGCCTCGGTGGCCCCCTGGCGCAGCTCGTCGGGGGAGGCGGAGTCGAGGTCCGCGTAGCTCATGGTGGCCACCAGGTTGCCGAGCCGGAAGGTGATCATGATCATCTGCACCTGGCCCGCGACGTTCGCGACGTTCCACGAGAACGCCTCGTCGCCGACGTCCGGGAGGCTGCGCGGCACGGACCGGACGATGCGCTGCTTGCTGTCGAGGCCGATCTCGTACCAGATCCAGTCGGCCTCGCGGACGCCGTAGGTCTGCTCCCGCTCCAGGGCGAGGTAGAGCTCGCGGGCGGACTTCTCGGTGAGCGACCACGGGTCGGGGGTGTCGGAGTCGGTGACCGGGCTCAGGTCGATCCCGGTTCCGGTGACGGCCCACTGGCAGCCGCCCTCGTCCTCCCGCCCGGGGGCCGGTCCGCCGAGCAGCCGGGTGATCTGCGCGGCGGGGAGCACCTTGCACAGGTCCACCGCCCGGGTGAACACCGGCGACGCCGGCTTGGCCGCCGGCGCCGGCTCGCCCCTGGTCCACAGGAAGGCCGTGACGGCGGCGGCGGCCGCCACCGCGCCCGCCGCCAGCAGCACGGGAACCCACCGGCGCGCCCGGCGGCGGGCCGGCTGCGGCGCGGTGATGTGCGGCGACCGGCCGTCCGCGATCTCGCGCAGCAGCCGCAGCGCGGTGCCGGCATCCGGGCGTAACGCCGGGTCGCGGGCCATCAGCCAGGGCACCAGCGCCGCCAGCGGCCCGCCGGAGCGCGGGAACCGGGGGTGACCGGCGAGGACCGCCCTGACCACGTCCGCCGGGGAGCCGCTGTACGGCGGGGCGCCCTCCAGCGCGGTGAACAGCGTGGCCCCGAGGGACCACAGGTCGGCCGCGGGACCGCCCTGGTCACCGGCCAGGCGCTCGGGGGCGATGAATCCGGGGGTCCCGATGACCTGGCTGCCGTGGGTGAGGGTGGGCTGGTCGGCGGAGCGGGCGATGCCGAAGTCGGTGAGGACGACCCGGTCGTCGTTGGTCAGGAAGACGTTGCCGGGCTTGACGTCCCGGTGCTGGACGTCGTGCGCGTGCGCGGCGGCCAGCGCCTCCAGGACGCGCGCCCCGATCCCGGCCGCCCGGATCGGCGGCAGCGGGCCGTGCGCGGCCAGTTCGTCGTCGAGGTTGCGGCCGTGCAGCCGCTCCATGACGATCCACGGCCGGCCGTCCTCCACCAGCACGTCGTGCACGGCGACGATGGCCGGGTGCCGCAGCCGGGCCATGACCTCGGCCTCCCGCATGACCCTGGCCACCAGCTCGGCCCCGGCCCGCTCACCGCCCTCCGGGACCCGCATCTCCTTGACCGCGACCTCACGGTCGAGCATCTCGTCCCTGGCCAGCCACACGGTGCCCATGCCCCCGGAGCCGAGTGGACGAAGGAGAACGTAGCGATAGGCCAGCCTCGCCCCCATCGAATCGACCATGCCGCAATAATAGACAGTTATTCCGGCGTCATCGATCTCCCCGATGTGACGAGGCGATACCAAAATTCGGGCCGACTTCGCGGATTAACCCGCTGTCTCTTTCCACGGGTTCCACAAAGGGGAAGACTTTCCTGTAAGTCCGGCACACCCCCCGCCAGCAGGAACTTCACGCCGAGCCGGCCGACAATTCCCCGCGGGTTCGCATTTCCGGTCGGTGACGACGGGGTCAGGCCGCCGCGGACTCGCGGACGGTCTTCAGCGCGCCGGTCCACCGGACGAGGTCGTCCAGCATGCCGGTCACGGCCTCCTCCTGGTGGGCGCCCGGCGTGAAGGTCGTCATCTCGGCGAAGTCGTGGAACAGCGAGAGCTCGACCTGCGGGCGCACCGCGGCGATCGCGAGGTTGGCCAGGACGAGCCGCAGGTGCTCGACCGCCCGGACCCCGCCGGAGGCGCCGTAGCCCACGAAGGCCGCCGCCTTGTGGTTCCACTCGGCGAAGAGGAAGTCCAGCGCGTTCTTCAGCGCGCCGGACGGCCCGTGGTTGTACTCGGGGGTGACGAAGACGAACCCGTCGTAGGACGCGATCGTCGCGGCCCAGTTGTGCGAGTGCGGCAGGGTGTAGCCGCCGAGCGCCGGGGGCATCGGCTCGTCGAAGAGCGGCAGATCGTAGTCCGCGATGTCGAGGATGTCGTACTCCGCGTCTCCGCGCTTGGCCGCGATGTCCCGCACCCAGCGCGCGATGGTCTCGGCCTTGCGCCCCGGGCGGGTGCTGCCGACGACAATGGCGATCTTCATGACCGGCTTCCTTCCAACTTTGTTGATGCGACAACAAACTAGCCAGCAAACGTTGACGCGTCAACATTGGGTAGGGTCGAGGGCGTGACGGAGACCCGGTGGCTCAGCAGTCGGGAACAACGCATGTGGCGCGCCTTCCACGACATGCGGCGCTACCTGGACGAGGCGCTGGACCGGCAGCTCACCGAGGCGGGCCTGTCCAATGCCGACTACCAGTTGCTCGTGCCGCTTTCCGAGGCGCCCGACCGCTGCCTGCGCGCCCGCGACCTCGGCAGGGTCGCCGGGTGGGATCGCAGCAGGCTGTCCCACCAGCTCAGACGGATGGAGCAACGCGGGCTCCTCACCAGGGAGGACTGTCCCAGCGATGCCCGCGGCGTCATGGTCCGGCTCACCGCCGAGGGGCAGGGGGCCATCGAGGCCGCCGCCCCCGGCCACGTCGAGACCGTGCGGCGGCTGTTCGTCGACCTGCTCGAACCGGACGAGATCGACACGCTCGTCTCGATCTCCAACCGGGTCCTCTTCCGCATCGCCCAGGAGTCCCTGGGCCCCGGCACCTCCGTGCACGTCGCCACCATCGACCCGCCGATCGGCGAGTGACGGCGGCCGGAGGTCAGAGCGGGTACCGCTTCCTGCCCACGTCGGCGAGGCGGGCGGCCTGGGTGGCGCCGGGCATCCGGAAGGCGAGCCTGCGCAGCCGTGAGGACGGCAGGCGGAACGGCGGGTCGGCGGCCACGGCCGGCCGTACCTCGACCTTGCCGCTGAACCGCATCTCCAGGCCGAAGCGGAGCCCGACCTCCCTGCCGTCCACCCGCAGGAACGGCGACCAGACGCCGGGACTGAGGAAGCCGTCGGCGGCGAACCTGCGCGTCGTCACCTTGGCGACGAGCTGCCCCGCCATCCGGCCCGGGATGCCGGGCTCGGCCAGCGCGGGCACGGTGACGACCCGGTTGCCGTTGCGCAGCACCAGCTCGACCGGCGGCCCGCCGCTCGGCGGCACGTAGGGCACCGGCACGACGACGAAGACGTGGCCGCCCTGGCGGGCGATCGCGGCGCCCGGCGAGACCAGCGAGATCGACTCCGCGAACGACTTCGGCTCGACGCACACCCCCAGCTCGCCGAGGTCGGACCAGCAGGGCACGACGAGCCTGCGCGGATGGTCGGCCACCACGCCGACGCAGTTGAGCGGGCCGCTGATGCCGCCGACCCGGGCGCGGCCCTGGTAGGCGCCGCCGTAGGCGCGCACGTACACCTCCCACAGGCCCGGGACGAGCGGCCGGCCGGCCGCCGCGGTGCCGACGTCGAGGCGGGCCTCGCCGAGGAGCTGGACGCGCGCCTCCGCGCCCTCCTTCCGCGGCTGGACCTCGCTGGTCGTGGGCAGCAGGTGCATGACCCCGGACTCGGCGTGCCTGATGTAGACGCTGAGCCTGGTCCGGGCCACCGCCTCTGTCACGTCGGTGGATTCGAGCGGCAGCACGGCGGTGTCGATCGGCGTGGGGGGCCGCCAGAACAGCCGGCCCTCGTCATGCTGGAAGCGCAGCGGCGTGCCGTCAGACTCGACCAGCTCGGTGCGCAGGGCCAGCGACATGACCGAGCCGTCCCAGCGCACCTCGTCCAGCTCGCCGTGCAGCCGGGTGCCCCTGGACAGCCCGGCCAGGGTGATGAGCTGGTCCAGCCGCCCGGCGCGGAGCAGCGCGGCGACCGCGCGCAGGTGCACGGGGAGCTGGAGGTCGAGCCGCTCGGGGAAGCGTTCGACGGTCAGCTCGCGCAGGCTGCGGTAGAGCACGGAGCGGTCCTGGGACGCCGAGAGGAACCGCGGGCTGTTGAAGGGGCGCAGCACGCCGGTGCGCAGCCAGTGGGCGTAGATGCGCTCGCGCAGCCTGCCCGGCACGGTGTGCCGGTCCACGACGTCGAGCAGCGCGTCCAGCTCGGCGGCGATGGTGGCGAAGTTCTGCCGGCGGCCCGGCCGGGCGGCGACCCGGCAGCACACCTCGTCCGCGAGGATGGCGATCACCTTGGCCGTCAGGTAGGCGTGCAGCACGAACGCCTGCTCCGACAGCACGCTGCCGTTCTCGGCGAAGCGCAGGCCCTGCTCCTCGACGAACGCCCTGCGGTAGAGCTTGTGCACCGTGAGCTGGCCGAGCAGGCGGTCCCGCAGGATGTCGGCCCGGTCCCTGTTGAGCTGGAACGCCGGGGCCGGCACGTCCTGCACCAGCCGCCCGAGCAGGACGTCGGCCTCGGTCGCGACGGCCCGGTCGTACATCCTGGCCACGGCGTCGCGCTCCAGCCGGTCGCCCTGCTCCATGAGGTAGACGTAGTCGCCCCTGGCCGCGGTGAGGCCGACGTTCCTGCCCTGCATCGGGGAGCCGGTGCGGTCCAGGTGGAACACCTTCATGTTGTCCCGGGTGGCGGCCACGGTGTCCAGCCGGGCGGCGGTGCCGTCGGTCGAACCGTCGTCCGCGAAGATCACTTCGTATTCCTCGGGCGGGAGTGACTGCTCCAGCGCCGAGCGGATACTCACGTCCGCGGTATCACCGGGGTTGTGCAGGGGCACGACTACGCTGACCTTGACACCCATGTGACTTAGCGTGCACGACCCTACGCCTTGGGATGGTCAGGCTTGCCGATTCTGGAGGTAATCGCGGTCTCTTAATACCATCCCACGGACTGGGAGTGCGCCCATGCGGCACAGGGTGTCTTGTAACGGCCCGCGATGTAGTTCAGACCCCATTTGATCTGCGTGGCCGGGTTCGTCTGCCAGTCGGAGCCGGCGCTGGCCATCTTGGTGCCGGGCAGCGACTGCGGGATGCCGTACGCGCCGCTGTACCGGTTCATGGCCCGCTCGTTCCAGTTGCTTTCCTTGTCCCACAGCTTCTCCAGGCAGCCCCACTCGGCGGTCCAGCCGCGGGCGGCGAGCATCTGCCGGCCGAGGGCCTTGTTGCTGCCCGGGTCCGGGGTGGTGCCCGGGGGGAAGGGGATCGGGTTGAAGCCGCTGCCGCCGGGCGCCTGGGTGGGGATGACGATCGGGTTGAGCGCTTCCCTGCCCTTCTTCCTGGAGGCGGTGAGGGCACGCTCCTTGAGCGCCTGGGCGGCCTTGGCCTTCAGCGCGTCCGCCTCGGGGTCGGGCTGGAACGGGTCCCCGCCGCCGAACATCTTGGCCAGTTCGGGCAGGGTGAGCGGGTCGGCGGGCGGTGGCTCGTTGGCGTTCTGGATGGCGGTGTGGATGGTGAAACCACCACCGCCGACGACCACGATGAGGGCCGCGCCGATGATCAGCACGCGCTTGGGAGTGAACCGGCTCTTCTTCTTCGGACGCCTCGACGACCGCGGCGCCGCCGCGGCTGAGGAGCGGCGACCGGTGCTGCGACGGCGGGCACGCTGCCTCGGCGGCGTCTCACGCTCTCTCAACTGCGGACCTGGATTCACGACCTATGAGCTTGCCGTGAACAGGGGGGTGCTCCGCAACCGAATCGCGATAGTTGGTCGATCGGAGGCGGGGCCCTGTTTGCCGCAAAATTGACCTAACGGCCAGGTGGCGAGGGCGTTTCCCAACGAATGTGACATTCGTCACAAGGTGTCGAGTTCGGTGATCTCTGGGTGGCCTCCCCCTCACGCCCCCGTGGCGAAAGGAAGGCCGGTTCCAGCCTGCCGACCTTTCATCCGCGTTCTGCGCGAGGTGGGTCATTGTTCCGTGACAGAACCGGACATCTTCCAGCGTGGCGGATAATGACCGGGTGGCTGGCATCCTCCTCGTCGAAGACGACCCCTCGGTGCGTTCAGGGCTCGAACTCGCCCTCACCCGCCAGGGCCACACCATCACCTCCTACGCCACCGGCGAAGAGGCGCTCGACCACATCCGCGCCAGACGCCCGGAGATCGTGGTCCTCGACGTCATGCTCCCCGGCATCGACGGCGTGGAGGTGTGCCGGCGGGTCCGCAAGATCGACCAGCTCCCCATCATCCTGCTCACCGCGCGCGGCGACGACCTCGACGTGGTGGTGGGCCTGGAGGCGGGGGCGGACGACTACGTCGTCAAACCGGTCGAACCGCGGGTGCTGGACGCGCGGATCAGGGCCGTGCTGCGCCGGGTCGAGTCGGCCTCCTCCGACCGGATCACCTTCGGGGACCTCGTGATCGACCGGGGGGCGCTGAAGGTGACCCTCGACGGGCGGGAGGTCCACCTCACCCCGACCGAGCTGCGGCTGCTGCTGGAGCTGGTCCGCCATCCCGGCCAGGTGCTCAACCGCCGCCACCTGCTCCGCTCCGTCTGGGACCACTCGCACGTCGGCGACTCCCGGCTGGTCGACGCGTGCGTGCAACGGATCCGCGCCAAGATCGAACCGGTGCCCGCCGAGCCCGTCTTCATCCACACCGTCCGCGGATTCGGCTACCGCTTCAACCCACCGTGAAGCCCGCGCTGAAGCCCGCGGCGGGTCAGCGGGGCGAGGCTCCGCCGGCCGCCGCGCGGACGCCCTGGCCCGCCCCCCGGAGACGGCGGCCCGCGCTGTGGGCGCGCCGGGCGCTGGCCGGGGTGCGGCGCGTCCCCACCGGGCTCAGAGGACGGCTCGTCGTCACCTTCACCCTCGTGGCGATCACCGCCTCCGCGCTGGTCGCGGGCATCGGCTACCAGCTCGTGAAGAGCGCCCTGGTCAGCCGTACCGAACGGGCGACCGTGTCCGACGTGACCCGCAGACTGGAACAGATCCCCTTCCCGATCGGCTCGCTCTGGCCCGGCGAGCTGCCCCCCACCCACGAGGAGATCACCGAGCTCCAGCAGTCCCTCGCCGGGCCGGGCCGCCAGGTGATCGTGGAGTACAACGGCACCATCTACGGCGACGACGTCATGCGGCCGACCGACCTGTCCAACGAGCTGCGCGGCCAGGCCATCCACCGGATCGTCTCGCAGCGGACGTCGATCCGCGGCCACGTCTGGCTGGTCATCGGCACCCAGGTGCAGCGCGACTCGCGCAACGGCGTGATCCAGCCGACCGGGATGAAGGTCTTCGTCTTCGTCTCGCTCGCGGAGGAGGAACGGCTCCTCACCGACCTGCGCCTCGGGCTGGCCCAGGCGGGCGTGATCACGCTGCTCGTCGCGCTGTCGGTGGCGCTGTTCTCCGCCCGGCGGGTGCTGCTGCCGGTACGGCGGCTCGGCGCCGCCGCCCGCGCGCTGGGCGCGGGGAAGCTCGACACTCGCCTCCCCGTCCGCGGCCAGGACGAGCTGGCCAAGCTCACCGCCACCTTCAACGAGACCGCCTCGGCGCTGGAGAAGAGCGTGACCGAGCTGCGCTCCCTGGAGGCCATCTCCCGGCGGTTCGTCGCCGACGTCTCGCACGAGCTGCGCACCCCGCTGGCCGCGATGACGGCCGTGACCGACATGCTGCTGGAGGAGGCCGAGCACCTCCCCGACGACTCCGCGCAGGCCGTCCGGATCGTGGTGCACGAGGTCTCCCGGCTGCGGGTGCTGGTCGAGCACCTCATCGAGGCCAGCCGCTTCGACGCCGGCACCGCCACCCTCAACACCGAGCAGGTCAGCATCGCCGACGCGGTCTGCGACTGCCTGGAGGTGCGCGGCTGGAGCGACTCCGTGCGGGTGAACGTCTCAGAAGGGCTGTCGTTCTCCCTCGATCCGCGGCGTTTCGACGTCATCATGGCCAACCTGGTGGGCAACGCGCTGCGGCACGGCGCCCAGCCCGTCGTGGTGACCGCCCGCGGGACCGCCAACGGGCTGGAGGTGAAGGTGCGCGACCACGGCAAGGGGATCGCGCCGGAGGCGCTGCCGCACGTCTTCGACCGCTTCTTCAAGGGCGGCGCGGGCCGGGCCCGCAGCGACGGCAGCGGCCTCGGCCTGTCCATCGCCCGCGCCAACGCCCAGCTGCACGGCGGCACCATCTCGGTACGGCCGCAGCGTCCGGGCACCCTCTTCACCGTCTGGCTGCCGAGCCGATGAGACGCCTGGCCCTCGTCCTGCTCCTGCTGCTGCCGGCGGCGGTGGCCTGCGGCATCCAGCCCACCGGGGTGGTGGACCTCGGCAAGGCCCCGGTGGTGAGCGTCAAGCCGACCTTCCGTACCGTCTACCTGCTGCGCAAGGGCCGCCTGGAGCCGCAGCGGGTGTCCACGGCGTCGGGCACGGTGGACGACGTGATCGAGGCGCTGTTCAAGGCCGGCGACCAGCACCTCGGCGGCATGAACTCCGCGTTGAAGGGCTTCCGGCACGCCGACACCCAGGTCACGAACTACGGCAGGGTGCTGCGCAACGACCCGGACCGGCCGATCGGGCTGCGGCTGCACGTCTTCCTCAGCGGCGACGGCCGGGTCAGCAGGGCCGCGCTGGCCCAGCTCACGTGTACGGCGATGCTGAGCAAGGAGATCTGGGTCGTTCAGGTCACCCAGATCTCCTCGCACGGCACTCCCAGCTCCCGGGGGGACCACGTGTGCAGCGAGTTCCGCGACCTCGCCGGCAGTGACACGCAGCTCCCCCCGTGATCCGGGTCAGATGGTGATGTCCTCCAGCATCTCGGTCACCAGGGCGGCGATCGGGGAGCGCTCGGAACGGGTCAGCGTGACGTGTGCGAACAGCGGGTGGCCCTTGAGCTTCTCGACCACCGCCACCACGCCGTCGTGCCGGCCCACCCGCAGGTTGTCGCGCTGGGCGACGTCGTGGGTGAGCACCACGCGGGAGTTGGCGCCGATCCGGGACAGCACGGTGAGCAGGACGCCCCGCTCCAGTGACTGCGCCTCGTCGACGATCACGAAGGAGTCGTGCAGCGACCGGCCGCGGATGTGCGTGAGCGGGAGCACCTCCAGCATGCCCCGGTCGAGCACCTCCTCGATCACCTCGGGCGTGGTCACCGCGCTGAGCGTGTCGTAGACGGCCTGCGCCCACGGGCCCATCTTCTCGTTCTCCGAGCCGGGCAGGTATCCCAGCTCCTGGCCGCCGACGGCGTACAGCGGGCGGAAGACGACGACCTTGCGGTGCTGGCGGCGCTCCAGGACGGCCTCCAGGCCCGCGCAGAGCGCCAGCGCGGACTTGCCGGTGCCGGCCCGGCCGCCCAGTGAGACGATGCCCACCTCGGGGTCCATGAGCAGGTCGAGCGCGATGCGCTGCTCGGCGGAGCGGCCGTGCAGGCCGAACACCTCGCGGTCGCCGCGGACGAGCCGCACGGACTTGTCGGGCAGCACCCGGCCGAGGGCGGAGCCGCGGCTGGAGAGCAGCCGCAGGCCGGTGTGGCAGGGCAGATCCCTGGCCTCGGCCATGTCGGCGGTGCCGTGCTCGAAGAGCGTCTCGACGTCTTCGGTGGTCACCTGGAGCTCGGCCATACCCGTCCAGCCGGACTCCGCGACCAGCTCGGCGAGGTATTCCTCGGCGACCAGGCCGATGGACGCGGCCTTCACCCGCATGGGGAGATCCTTGGACACGAGCACCACGTCGCAGCCCTCGGCGGCCAGCGAGCGGGCCACTGTCAGGATGCGGGTGTCGTTGTCCCCCAGGCGGAAGCCGACTGGAAGGATCGATGGGTCGCTGTGGTTGAGCTCCACCCTCAGGGTGCCCTCGCCGATCGGCATGGGCGCGTCCAGCCTGCCGTGTGTGATCCGCAGATCGTCCAGGTAGCGGAGCGCCTTCCGGGCGAAATACCCCAGCTCAGGGTGGTGCCGCTTGGCCTCCAGCTCGGTGATGACGACGATCGGGACGACTACCTCGTGCTCGGCGAACCTGGTCATCGCCGCCGGATCGGCAAGCAGGACCGAGGTGTCCAGCACATAGGTGCGCCGCTTGGGACGACGACGGGACGGCGACTTGCGTGAGGATGGGCTACTCGACGACACTGCCACGCGTTCTCCCCCGGGCGCCTGGAGCGGACGCCCTGCCAGATGAGGTGGGAAACGGACCGGACCCGGGCTCGCGCGTCCGCCTGGCGAAGGCACGGCCGGATGCCGGCCCCCTCAACAGGTGGTTGTGCAAAGGCGGGCCCTCTCCGGAGTAGGCGGTCTGTTCTCCGCCTACTTCCAACGGTACGTCCTGTATGCCCGATCCCCAATATGTCTAGGACGACCGAAACAACGAGTTCACGTGCCGTTTCCAGCCCGTGTGCAGCGTCAGGTGCCGTACCGTCGGTGACGCGCGGCGTAGGAACGCAGCGCCCGCAAGAAGTCGACCCTGCGGAAGTCAGGCCAGAAGGCCTCGCAGAAGTAGAACTCGGAGTGGGCGCTCTGCCAGAGCAAGAAGCCGGAGAGCCGTTGCTCTCCCGAAGTCCGGATGACAAGATCCGGGTCGGGCAGGCCGCGCGTGTAGAGATGCTCCGCGATGTGCTCCACATCGAGAACCTCGACGAGGTCCTCGATACTCGCCCCCTTGCTGGCGTGCTCCTGGAGGAGTGAGCGCACCGCATCAGCGATCTCACGTCTTCCTCCATACCCAACTGCAACGTTAACAATCAGCCCTGGACGGTGTGATGTGGCCTCTTTTGCCTTTTTGAGGACATGGGCCGTGTGATCCGGCAGCAGATCGAGGGCTCCGACGGGTTTGATGTGCCATCCGGCCTCCACCAGCTCCTGGACGACATCCTCGATGATCCTCAGCAGCGGCTCAAGCTCGTCCTTCGGGCGGGACAGGTTGTCACTGGACAGCATCCAGATCGTGACGACCTCCACGCCCGCGTCACGGCACCACCCGACCAGCTCGGTGATCTTGTCCGCGCCCTTCCGGTGGCCGCGGGCGACATCCGCCATGCCCATCGCACGGGCCCAGCGCCGGTTGCCGTCGACGATCATGGCGACATGGCGGGGGATGCTGTCGCCGGAGAGCTTGCCTTCCAGCCGGTGTTCGTACAGGCGGTAGACGAGATCGCGCACGCCCAATGGAGATCCTCCCCTCCGGGCCCCGCCGAACCACGGCGGAGCGGTGCCCGGGTCACACGCAATTATCCCCGCCTTCCACCCCTCCCCCGCCCACCGGACGACGCAGCCGGTACCCGTCCGCCGGAGAATCCCATCGCCCGACGACCTACCACCCAGAATATTGCGTGTTTAGAAAGTTTGCGTCAGACGCAAAATCCTGTACCTTGGTGCCGTAAGCACCTCATCCGACCAGCCCCCCGGCCTGCGCGAGCGCAAGAAGCAGGCGACCCGCGAGGCGCTGTCGCTGGCCGTGGTCCGGCTGGCGGCCGAGCGCGGGCTGGAGAACGTGCGGATCGAGGAGATCGCCGCGGAGGCCGGGGTCTCTCCGCGCACCTTCAACAACTATTTCTCCAGTAAGCACGAGGCCGTCGGCTACCGGCACGTCTCCCGGATGCGGCGGTCCGCCGAGCTGCTGCGTGCCCGCCCGGCGGCCGAGCCGCTGTGGGAGGCGATCACTGAGGCCGTGCTCGAACCCCTGGGGCGCGGCGACCGGGTCACCCGGAGTCCCGGCGCCGAGCTGCTCGCCGGGCTCCGGCTGTTGGTCACCGAGGCCGCCTCCGACCAGACCCACCTGAAGATCATGGTGACCGCCGACCGCGACTTCGCCCTGGCCGTGGCGGAGCGCACCGGCACCGACGCCGAGCGGGACCTCTACCCCCGTCTCGTCGCCGCCGCCGTGTCCACCGCCGTCCACGTCGCCACCGAGCGGTTCCTGCACGCCGATCCGCCGGTCCCCCTCATCGTGCTGCTCCGCGAGGCCCTCGCCCAGCTCGCCGCCGGAATGCCCGACCCCTCCCGCTGACCCACCGCCCCACCAGCCCTCCCCCTCCGAACTCTCCCGGCGCCCCGGCCCGCCACGCCGACGGAAGTGGTCCCCGGCCCGCCACGCCCGGGTCCCCGGCCCGCCACGCCCGCCCCCACCCGCTGACCGGCCGCTTCGTCCCGGATCTCACCCTCACCACCGCAACCGGCGACGAGATCCGCCTCGCCACCCTGACCCGCCGCGTCGGCCTCCGTCGCGGCCGGGTGGAAGGGCCGGGTGGACGTGATCGCCGCCCGCTGCGCGAACCCGCCCGCCGCCGCCCTCCTCATCCGCCCCGACTGCCACGTCGCCTGGGCCGGCGACCCCACCTCGACCGGCTCCCTGGCACAGGCCCTGACGGCCTGGTTCGGCCCAAGATCAGACGCATCCTCCACCTGGGACAAGAGCTTCCCCTGAAGGCCGAAGCCCCACCCGAGACGGGAGCCTCCACCGAGACCGGAGCCTCACCCAAGGCCGAAGCCCCACCCAAGACGGGAGCCTCCACCAAGACCGGAGCCTCACCTGAGGCCGAAGCCCCACCCGAGGCGGGAGCTTCAAACCGAGCGGGAGCTTCGACCGAGGCGGGAGTCGCCGGGTCAGCCGCCGCCACCGCCGCCGCAGCCACCGCCACCACCACCACCGCCGCCGCCGCAGCCACCACCACCGCCGCCGCTGCTGCCACCGCTGGAGCCGCACCCGCCGCCGAAGTCTCCGCCGCCGGGGGAGGAACCGCCGTGCGAGGAACCGCCGCCGTAGGAGACGCCGCCGTACGTGGGGTCGCCCGCATAGGCGCTGCCGCCGCCGCAGGAACCGGCCACACCGGCGGTGCCGGCGGTGGTGGAACGGACCTCCTGGCGGCTGAGCTCGGTCTCCAGGGCGGGGTCGCCCAGCTCCTGGATCCCGTAGAGGGCCACCGGGACGGCGAGGACCACGTCGGGCGCGAGCGTGCCCCCGGTCCTGGGGTGGGCGCGGCGGGCGGCGGAGAGCTCGGCGTGGCCCGCCGTACTGACGAGGTTGCGGGTGGCGCGGGCCAGGCGGCGACAGGTGTGCAGGCCGTGGATGCCGACGACGCCGGCGATGAGCATCGCGGCCGTCGAGGGCATGGTGAGATCGACGGTGCCGACGGCGATCAGGCCCATGATGATCACGGTGAGCACGATCGCGCCCACCGAGACCGCCTTGAGCCGGCCGATCCGCCGCAGCACCGGGGTGAAGGCCCCGTCGGGCAGCAGGAAGCCCCGGCCGACCAGTGAGTAGCGGAGCTGCTGCATCGCCGTGCCGGCGGCGACCTGACGGCGGATCTCCCCGAGGGACTCTCCGGGGTAAATCGCCACCTCGTCGAGCACGGCCTGCTCGACCGGATCGGCCGAGGGCGGCGCGCCGTGCACAGGCGAGACCCGGCCGCCGCGCGCGATGCGGATGGCGCCGGCCTGGGCGAGCAGCGCCAGCGCCGTGTTCACGGCCCGGAGCGGGCCGCCCGCCAGGTAGGCGAGCTGGTAGTGATCCAGCGGGCCCGACTGCCCGGCGGTGACGCCGCGGACCCTGTCGTACTCCCGCGTGGCGGCGGACCTTGTGCCCGTTACCAGCACGGCAACCGTGATCGTGACCAACAGGAGGATGATCTCCACGTCCGCCTCCCCTGCGCAGCGGGGCGCGCTGGGCGCGTGCCCTGGTGTCTTGTAGACGCCCGCCGCGCGGCAGAAGTTTCCTCTCCTGCCCGGCGATCTGTGCCGTGATCTTGCCGGGAACGTGCCGAAGATCAGTACAGCGGTCTGCGCGGGGCTCTGTACGGAGGTCAGGGCCAAGGGCGGGGCGGAGGACAGGGCCAAGGGCGTTGAGATCCTGCCCGGCAACGCGGCCGAGGTCCACATCCTGGAGTGATGGCATCGCAATCAGCTGATCTCGGGCTCGACGTCATATGGGACCTCGGCGGGGGCGCATCCTGGGGGAAGTGTGCCCCCGCCGAGAGGCTCAGAGGGGGGTAGCGTCAGACAAAGATGCCACGCTGTGCGGAGATGATGCCCTGCTGCTCGGCGATTGCTGAGACGAGCGCGTGCGGATGGTCCCGGCGGATCTGCGCGTGGATCCCCAACGCCTTCTCCTTCTCCGTGGGCGGGTCCACTTTCGTGGCCCACCAGCCGCCGTCAAGGACGGTGAACCGCCACGCGGGGAACGTCTGGTCGAGGACGCCCAGGTGAAGCGCCTCCTCCTCCGGGGTCACCGGAGCGTCCTCGCGGGGGTGAGGACGAATTTGATCCGCATGGCTACTGCGTGCCGGTTCTCAACGGCGGCGATCGGCTTATGCCACGACCACCAGAACTGCTGCACGCCGTCAGGGTCCGCGGCGACGGTGATGGACTCGCTGAGCTGCGGTGCCCGTGGGTTCGTCACGATCAGTTTCGGCTCGTCGCCGTCCTCCATCTGGGTGTCCAGGGACAGGCTACTGAGCACGGCGGCGAGAGCGGTGAGGTGCGACACCGCGGACGTCACCTGCCGGCCGCTCATCGGGCGTCCTGAAAAACGCGCGGCCGGGGGACGACAGGCATCGTCGCGTGCATCTGCTGGGCGAGGTCCTCGACGGTGCGCGCCCACAGCGTGAGCGGCTCCGGGGCCGGCCACGCGGCGATAGCACAGAACTGGCGACGGTGGAGGCTGTAGAGCACCAGCCAGGCCGGATGCTGGGCGTCGAGGCGTGCCGCGGCCTCCCGTTTCGCTGGATCATGATTCTGGGGATGGACACGGACAGGGGGCTGTCCGGACAGCGGCGTTGTCCTAGGGTTTGGCATTGGGTCGCACCTCCATGCGATCAAGGGACCCGCCGAGCGCCGGCCGCGACTCGGTGGGTCCCGCTGACTAGGTCAGGCTGGACATCGCGGGTTGGCGTTCCTGCTCGCGCAGAGCTTCCACCAGTTGCTGCATGTCCTGGCCGGTGATCGTGGGGACGAGTCCGAGGTTGCGCTCGTCGTCAGTGAGATGCCGCCTACGCGTCGCCCACGGCTGGCCAGCCGAAGACCTCCAGATGACCCAGTCGGGGAATACCGGCTGGAGGTCGTCGAGGATCTGAGGCTTGCTCATGCGGCTAATCTCGCTGGTCATTCTGGTCGTTCCCACCACGTTCTGAGGACGTCAGGGACGTTTCCGTGTACGTTCTGCATACGTCCTTGACGTCCTTGACGTCCTTGGAACGAGGGACCTTCATGGCAAATGATCTTCTTCGGCGCGCAATGGTCGCCGCGAGAATAACTGAGAGGGATCTCGCTAAGCGGTGCGAAGTTGACATCAAAACGGTGGAGCGTTGGCTGGGCGATGAGGCCCGGGTACCACACCCCCGACACCGATGGGCCGCAGCAGATGCCTTGGGGGTTGACGAGATGACGCTCTGGCCAGACTCGATCCGCGCGAACATTAAGACCGGCCCAGACCGGGAAGTGCAGGCCGTGTACCCGCACCGGTCAGCCTGTCCCAAGTCGGTCTGGCGACGCCTGATCGGAGCAGCGAAAAACAATATCATCTTCGGCGGGTATACGAACTACTTCCTCTGGCTCGAACATCCGAATCTCGCGCGGGCGCTCAAGCAGAAGGCGCAAAAAGGGTGCACCATCCGTTTTCTCCTCGGAGATCCGGACAGTGAGGTCACTCGACGTCGTGAGGAGATCGAGGACGTCCCTCTGACCGTTTCCACGCGCATTCGGATCACGCTTGCTGAACTGGATCAGCTCAAGGACGTGCCGGGTATTCAAGTGCGTTTCGGGGAAGAACATATCGCGATGTCGGTCTTCCAGTTCGACGACGAAATGCTTGTGACCCCCCACCTTGCGAAGCTCGTCGGCCATGACTCTCCGTTGCTGCATCTTCACCGCCTCCAGGACGATGGCCTGTACGACCGCTTCGCTTACCACATCAACGAGCTGTGGGCGGACGGCCGGGATGCCTGGGCAGGGCCCTGATCAGAAGCCGCAGGCCATGAAGCATCGTTGAGTGCTGACCTCGCCGACGCTTTGAGGTGGCCCGCGACCGGCTCGGTGTGACATACGAGGAATTCGCCGACCGGGCCCGAGGGGATTACTGGCCGCCAGAGGCCAGGCCCCTGTGGCTGAGGATCAAGCCGGTGTGAGGTTCGCCCAAGCTGAGTCTCGCTGGCGTTTACTTTGAGGCTTTCGGCATGGTGTGGGGACTTCGTCCTCGCTCATGCTCGTTCACGCTCGTAGCCAAACGAGCGCCCTTGTTCATGATCGTCTATCGGGGGCGGAGGACAGGGCGGAGGGCTCAGCGGAAGAAGCGGCGCCAGCGGGAGATCCGCTCGGGCGGGGGCACCGGGCCGGTCGTGTGCCGGCGTTCGGGCGACCGGCAGCGGTCCAGCCACTCGATGAAGGCGCGGGCGTCGGCCCGGGAACCGCCGGGCGGCTTGGGGTGCCCCTGGGCGTAGGACGTGAAGAGCGGCGCGAAGTCGGAGCCGAGCCTGCGGGTCAGCTCCGGGGCGAACCTCGCCACCAGGCCGCGCCGCTTCGCGATCAGGCTGGCCGACTGGATGCGCAGCCGTACCTCGTCGAACCCCTCGGGCCGGGGCCCGCCCGCGACCAGCGCGGCGAGCAGCTCCCGCTGGGCCTCGGCGAGCCTGCCGCGCGCCGGCACGTCACCACCACGCCCCGGGCCGCACATCGGGCCGGAGCCGGGGTCCGGCGCAGGTTCCGACAGGGGTCCCGGCAGGGGTCCGGGCGCGGGTTCCGACAGGGGTTCCGGGGCGGTCTCCTGGTCAGGCACGGGAGATCGCCTCCCGTACCCGGTCGAGTTCGGCGGCGAGGGCCTGGTCGCTGGGGTAGGCGTCGTCCCACTCCAGCAGCACCCCCGGCGGGCGGACCCGCGCGCACAGCTCGGTGAGCAGGTCGAGGACGGCGTCCGGGACCGAGGCGGTGTGCGTGTCGTGCCAGACGCCGTCGTGGGCGTAGCCGCCGGCCACGTGCACGTAGGCCAGCGCGTCCAGCGGCAGCCCGTCGAGGGCCCTGCGGGCGGACAGGCCGAGGTTGACCTGGTTGTTGTACAGGTTGGCCACGTCGATCAGCAGGCCGACGCCGGTCCGCTCCACCAGCTCGTAGAGGAACTCCGCCTCGGTCAGCTCGTCCTCCGGCCAGCCGAAGAGCGCCGCTACGTTCTCCAGGGCCAGCGGCACGGGGAGGGCCGCCTGCGCCCGCCGTACGTTGTCCGCGATCACCGACAGGGCTTCGCGGGTGCGCGGCACCGGGAGGAGATGGCCGGCGTCGAGGTCGCCGGCGCGGACGAAGGCGAGGTGCTCGCTGACCAGCGGCGAGTCGAACGCCTCGGCGCAGGCGGCGAGGTGCGCGAGGCGGGCCGGGTCGGGCGGCTCGGCGCCGCCGATGCCGAGGCCGACGCCGTGCGGGATGACCGGCAGGCCGCGGGCCCTCAGGACGCGCAGCGAGTCGGCCGGCCGGGACGGCTGGACGCCCTCGGCGATCACCTCGACGAACTCGACCCCGGGCAGCCGCTCCACGGTCAGGTCGATCTCCGGCCGCCAGCCGATGCCGACTCCCAGCCGGTAAGGCACGACCGCGCCGCCGGTGCGGCCCGGCGTCTCGAAGGCCATCCGCCGCCTCCTCGCCCGTCTGCGCGCGGTACGCCGGTCCGCGCCTGGCCGGCAGTCTACGTCCGTGGGCGCCGGCGTCGTTGGCGGTCGGCCCACGGACGGGCAGCGGGGACCGGCCGCGCGGGGCCGGTCCTGACCCGGGCCGGCCCGGTGGCCGGCCCGCGGGGGGTGCGTCGCGAGCTCAGCCGAGACGGTCGACGAGAGCCCGGTATTCGTCCCACAGCTCCTTGGGCATGTGGTCGCCGAAGGTCTCGAAGTGGCCGGGGATGAGGGCGGCCTCCTCCCGCCACACCTCCTCGTCCACCGAGAGCAGCAGCTCCATGTCCTCGGGCGCGATGTCGAGCCCGTCGGTGTCCAGTGACTCCGGCAGCAGCCCGATCGGCGTCCGTACGGCGGTCGCCTCGCCGTTCAGGCGTTCGACGATCCACTTGAGGACCCGGCTGTTCTCGCCGAAGCCCGGCCAGACGAACCGGCCGCCCGCGTCCTTGCGGAACCAGTTGACGTAGTAGATCGTCGGCAGCTTGGCCCCGGCCCTGCGGCCGACGCTCAGCCAGTGGGCGAAGTAGTCGCCCATGTTGTAACCGCAGAAGGGCAGCATCGCGAACGGGTCGCGGCGCAGCTCGCCCACCTTGCCCTCGGCGGCGGCGGTCTTCTCCGAGGCCACGTTGGCCCCGAGGAAGACGCCGTGCTGCCAGCTCATCGACTCGGTGACCAGCGGCACGGCCGTGGCGCGGCGTCCGCCGAAGAGGATCGCGGAGATCGGCACGCCGTTCGGGTCCTGCCACTCCGGGGCGATGGTCGGGCACTGGCCCGCCGGGGTGGTGAAGCGGGCGTTGGGGTGGGCGGCGGGCTCGCCGGACGCGGGCGTCCAGGGGCGGCCCTTCCAGTCGGTGAGGTGCGCGGGCGGCTCCTCGGTCAGCCCCTCCCACCACACGTCGCCGTCGCCGGTGAGCGCGACGTTGGTGAAGATGCTGTTGCCCCACAGCGTTCGCACCGCGTTGGCGTTGGTCTTCTCGCCGGTGCCGGGGGCGACGCCGAAGAAACCGGCCTCCGGGTTGATCGCGCGGAGGCGGCCGTCCTCGCCGAACCGCATCCAGGCGATGTCGTCGCCGACCGTCTCCACCTTCCAGCCGGGAATCGTCGGCTGGAGCATGGCGAGGTTGGTCTTGCCGCACGCGCTGGGGAAGGCCGCGGCGATGTACCGGGCCTCGCCCCGCGGCGGGGTGAGTTTGAGGATGAGCATGTGCTCGGCGAGCCAGCCTTCGTCACGGGCCATGACGCTGGCGATGCGCAGGGCGTAGCACTTCTTGCCGAGCAGGGCGTTGCCGCCGTACCCGGACCCGTAGGACCAGATCTCCCTGGTCTCGGGGAAGTGGCTGATGTACTTCGTCTGGTTGCACGGCCACGGGACGTCCCGCTGTCCGGGCTCCAGCGGCGCGCCGACGGAGTGCACGGCCTTGACGTAGTCGCCCCGCTGCTCGATGAGCCGCAGCGCGGACTCGCCCATCCTGGTCATGATCCGCATGGAGACCACGACGTACGGCGAGTCGGTGATCTCCACGCCGAGCTGGGAGATCTCCCCGCCCAGCGGGCCCATGCAGAAGGGCACGACGTACATCGTGCGGCCGCGCATGCAGCCCTGGAAGAGCCCGTCGAAGGTCTTCCGCATCTCGGCGGGGGCGATCCAGTTGTTGGTCGGCCCCGCGTCCTGCTCCTTCTCGGAGCAGATGTACGTGCGGTCTTCCACGCGCGCCACGTCCGAGGGGTCGGAGGCGGCATAGAAGCTGTTCTGCCGCTTGGCGAGGCGCTTGAAGGTGCCCTGCTCGACCAGCAGGTTCGTCAGACGCGTCCACTCGGCCTCGGAGCCGTCGCACCACTCGATCCGATCGGGCTGGGCCAGCTCGGCGATCTTGCCGACCCATTCCCTCAACTCGGCGTGGACTGTCGGGGCGGGTGCCTCAACGGAAACGGACACAGCGGCTGCTCCTCACTCTCTGGCCCAAGCATCATTAACGACATAACCGCGTTCCATCCAATTGGCGTAGACCATTGGAAAGGCTTCTCGGATGCCGTCGAACATCCGGTGCGAGCGTTTCGCAGCCATTCCTGCCAGGTAAATTTCGCGCGATTCGTCGCTGTCACGGCCGGACCCGCTCCCCCGTCCGGACGGCCTCCGGTGAGGTCAGCGCGGGTCACATCATGACGATCCCGGGCATCTACCCAGATCGAGCGAGCTTAAAAAAGCAGCTTATGTCAGTGGTTTAGGCCATTGCCGGAGGTCTAAACCAATGGGGGCAGAGGTATAGTCCACCGGCCATTCCGTTCCCCCAGCGCAGGGCGGGATTCCGGCGTCTACGAGGAGGGGCTGTCCGTTCTTCCCGAGGACACCGCACGTTCACGAATCGAGGTCGGGACCCGCCGCCCGGACCCGGTCGACATGCTGCAACGCGTCGCGCAGCTCGGCCAGCCAGGTGTCGGTGTGCCGGCCCACGAGGCGCACGCACCAGGCCAGCGCGTCACTGCGGCTGCGGGCCACGCCGGCCGCGACGAGGGTGTCGAGCACCTGCCGCTCCTGCTGCCTGAGCCGGGTCATGACGGGGACCGACAGTGTGGTGAACATCACTGTCTCCTCCGCGCACGAGACCCCCCACGACACCTTCCTGCGGAACCGGTGCTCCACCTCGCGGGCGATCTCGATGCGCCGCTCCCTGGTCTCCTCGCGGAAGCGCCGGATCAGCCCTTCGACGTGCGCGGCCCGCTCCGCCTCGGGCGCGTCGTCGGGAAGCTGCGGATCGGGCAGCTTCCCGACGATCGTGACTTCCTCCCGGTCGAGGGTGATCGAAGGGGGCGCGCTGAACCACTCGGCCGGCAGCCGGCCCGCGAACCAACCCCGTAGCTGTGCCACTGCTTCATCGCTTTCCATGTAATCGAGATTACATCGCAAATCGGCGACATGGGCGGGTGAGAACACCCAGCCGATCGGAAACGGGGATCAGCGGACGCTCTGCGCGACCTGTGGGCTCACCCGGACGACGCCGGCGAGGTTCTTCGTGTAGACCGGGGCGATCTTGACGACGTCACCGGTCCTCGGCGCGTTGAGCATCTTGCCGTCGCCCCAGTAGATCGCCACGTGCGAGATGTACCCGGGATTGGTCGGGTCGTTGCGCCAGAAGATCAGGTCACCCGGCTGGGCCTGGTCGAGCGACACCTGCGGCCCGGTCACGAACTGCTGGTGGGTGACCCGGGGCATCTTCACGCCCGCCTGGGCGAACGCCCACTGCACCAGCCCCGAGCAGTCGAAGCTGTCCGGCCCCTCGGCCCCCCACACGTAAGGCCGGCCGATCTTGGAGGCGGCGGCCCTCAGCATCGCCTCCACCTGCGGCACCGACATCAGCGACCCGGTGGGCCAGTTCTGCTGTTGCTGCTGCGGCGGCGGGGCCTGGTTCTGCCGCCCCTGCGTGCTCTGGCCCTGGCTCTGGCTCTGGCTCTGGTTCTGGCCGGTCCCGCCCCTCGGCGCCACGAGCACCGGGTTGATCGTCGCCACCTGGGAGCCCTTCGGCAACGCCTTCAGCAGCGCGGCCCTCACCTTGGCCGAATCGGTGCCGGGGGCGCTGATCACCAGCGCGTTGTTCTGCGGCATGCCGAGCGACCGGCCGGTCTGCCGGGACACCACCGCGTCGATCGAGCCCATGCCCATCGTCGCGTAGCCGCCCACCCGGAGCGTGCCCCCGCCGGCCGGGACCGTACGGCCGAGCGCCAGCCCGCCGTCGTTGCCCAGCACGAAGGACACCACCATGTCGCCGGACGCGACGTTCCGCCACAGCCCGTCGGAACGCGCGGTGGGCTTCGGGGTGTAGGCGCGGAAGGTCGAGGGATCCACGCCGAGCGTCTGCACCTGCTTGCCGTCGATCGTCACCTCGGCGGCGTCGGCGATCTCCACCGCCTTGATCCCGGCCACCTTGCCGACCTTGACCAGCGTCTCGTTGGTCAGCGGCTGGCGGGCGACCGCGAAAAGGTGCGGCGCGCGCAGCTTGCCCAGCTCGGCGACCTGCGGCGACGCGCTCGGCACCGGCTCGGTCGCCGCGACGTAACCGCCGCTCATCCGCTGCGGCGCCACCTCGGCCGGCGGCCCGGCCGCGGCGCTCCCCCGCCTCGACAGCTCGTTCAGCACCATCAGGTCGGCGGTGACGACCGCCACGAGCACCCCCGCGATCACCGGGACCGCGCGGCGCAGCAGCCGGATCCTGCGCTGCCTGCGGCGGGTGCGGTGCCCGTCCACGGGCGGCGGCTGGAGCTGCGCGTAGTAGGCGTAGTAGGGCTGTTGCCGGGGATCCTGGGCCCGCGCTCGCTCATCGAGCACGATCCCACCCCTTCCTGCCCTTAACTCCCCGATGCGTGCCTAAAGAGGATGCCGCACTTCCCGCTCCGGCGCACGTCTTACTGGTAAAACGGGGTGATCCGTACGCACCGGATTCGGCCAACCGGCGCGGGCATGAAGAACCGCCGGAGCCCGGACCCGGCCCCGGCGGATGCGGATGCTGTCAGTTGCCGATGTACGGCACGGCCTCGAGGATCTCCACCGTGTTGGACCGGCCGTTGGGCATGGTGTACGTCGCCTTGTCGCCGATCTTCTTGCCGTTGATCGCGGCGCCGAGCGGGGACTTGGGCGAGTAGACGTCGATCGGGGCACCGCTCTCCTCGCGGGAGGCGAGCAGGAAGGTGACCTCCTCGTCGTCTCCCTGGAAGCGGATGGTGACCGTCATGCCGGGGCCGACCACGCCTTCGGTGCGCGGCGCCTCACCCACCCGGGCGTTGTCCAGCAGCTGGCGAAGCTGGAGGATGCGCCCCTCCATCTTGCCCTGCTCCTCTTTCGCCGCGTGGTAGCCACCGTTCTCGCGCAGGTCACCTTCTTCGCGGGCGGCCTCGATCTTCTTCGCGATGTCGGTACGCCCCGGGCCCGAAAGGTACTCCAGCTCCGCCTTCAGGCGGTCGTACGCCTCCTGGGTGAGCCAGGTGACGCTCTCGGTGTGGGAGTCGGCCACGGGTTCTCCTTGCTTCCTCGTAAGGGGTTTGCTCTCAGTGATGCATCGGGCACGTTCGAATTTCGAAAGGCTAACAAGTTAACGGCTCGAACGCTTCCCCAAATGTCTCACTATACGAGATAGCAGTACTGGACGTGAACCGCAGTGGCCTTGGCGGTGGTGCTTACTCGCTCGGTGCGCACCACATATGCCTCACCTGCGGGAATAGTGACCTCGCGGCTGCCGACCTCGGCGTGATCCGTATCCAGCGCGCGCAGACGGCAAAGTGCTCCCTGATCGGAAGGTTTATGTATCTCGTAGGTTATCTCCGCCGAGTCTGCCCTGCTCGCGTCGAAACTGATCACCTGACTGCTCACCCCGCCGCTGTCGCCGGTCGCGGCGTACATCACGTAGCCCCACCCGCCCGCGGCGATCGCCACCAGCACCCCGATCACGATGTGGACGACGAGCCGGCCCTGCCGCTGGGGGCGGTCGGGCACCTCCGGGAGGTCGTCGGGGGTGCCCAGGACGGGCGTGAACGACTGGCCCTTCCCGGCCTCACTGGTGGCCATGCGGAATCTCCCTGCACTCCCTGAGCGTTATCCGAGACAATTGTCCCCCGTAGGGGTGTCGCCCGTCGCGTCCGCCCCAGGAGAAACTAACCTGTCTTGACCAGTGTTCCGTCTAGCGATCTGACCGATCCCCGAGGAGACATCGGCACCGTGAGTGCACCGCTGCGGCTGATGGCCGTCCACGCGCATCCTGACGACGAGTCCAGCAAGGGCGCGGCGACGATGGCGCGTTACGTCGCCGAAGGCGTCGAGGTGCTGGTCTGCACGCTCACCGGCGGTGAGCGCGGCTCCGTCCTCAACCCCAAGATGGACCGGCCCGAGGTCCTCGCCAACCTGACCGAGGTGCGCCGCCAGGAGATGGAGAGCGCCCGCGAGATCCTCGGCGTGTCCCAGCGCTTCATGGGCTTCGTCGACTCCGGCCTGCCGGAGAACGAGGAGGAGCCGCTGCCCGAGGGCTGCTTCGCGGTGCAGCCCCTGGATGTCGCCTCCGCGCCGCTCGTCGCCGCGGTGCGCGAGTTCCGGCCGCACGTGATCCTCACCTACGACGACGACGGCGGCTACCCGCACCCGGACCACATCATGACCAACCGGGTGTCGGTCGAGGCGTTCGAGGCGGCCGGCGACCCGGACCGCTACCCCGGCACCGGCGAGCCCTGGCAGCCGCTCAAGCTCTACTACCAGATGGGCTTCGGCAAGGAGCGCTTCGAGGCGCTGCACGAGGCGATGACCAGCCGCGGCCTCGGCTCGCCGTACGCCGACTGGATCTCCCGCTGGGAGGACCGGCCGCAGAAGTGGCCGGTCACCACCAAGGTGCCGTGCAGCGACTACTTCGACGTCCGGGACCGCGCGCTGCTCGCGCACGCCACCCAGATCGACCCCGACGGCTTCTGGTTCGTCTGCCCGACCGAGCTCCAGGCGGAGGTCTGGCCGACGGAGGACTACCACCTGGCCCGCTCCCTGGTGGACACCGAGCTGCCCGAGGACGACCTGTTCACCGGCATCCACGCCGAGGACGTCGCCCCGGTCCGCAACTGACCCGGCCGCCCGGCGGGGAGGCGCGCCCGCGCCTCCCGCCCGGCGGGGCGGGGGGCGCGGATGGCAGACTGGACGGGTGACTATTCTCGCCGCCGCCGGCGATGTGAGCCCGGGCCTGCTGGGCTTTGTCGTCGTCGCCGGGCTCGGCATCGCTCTGTACCTGCTCGTCAAGTCGATGAACAAGCAGATCTCCAAGATCGATCTCCCGCACGAGAACGAGCAGGAGTCCAACGGCAAGGTGAACGGCACACCCAAGCCCAACGGCGCTCACTGAAGGGATCAGCATGAGTGAGGAGATCGTGGTCGCCGACAACCCGGAGGCGTCCCGCTACGAGATCACCGTGGACGGGAAGCCCGCCGGGTTCGCGGCGTACCGGCTACGACCCGGAAAGATCATCTTCACCCACACCGAGATCGACTCAAGCTTCGAAGGCCGTGGCCTGGGCGGCCGGCTGGCCTCCGGAGCCCTCGACGGCGCCCGTGCCGCGGGCCTCGCCGTCGGGCCGATCTGCCCCTTCTTCGTGAGATACATCCAACGCCACCCGGAATATCAGGACCTGGTGGCCGAGGACTACCGCGAGGCCGTCGAGAAGACCGGCTGAGCGAGCCGCCGCCGCGGCGCGTGGCGGGCACCGCCGTGCCCGCCCGCACCGGGTCTCACTCCGACGGGGTCCAGGCGCGCTCCAGCGCCTTCGGCAACCCCCACCAGCCCAGCGGCGTCAGCACCTCGGCCTTGTCCACGACGCCCAGCTCCCGCCACAGCGGGACGACCGGCATGAAAAGCGTCTCGGTCGCCTCCACGTCGTCCGGATCGCCCGGCTCGCCGGCGATGTCCTCGGACTCCGCGATCAGCCGGGCGATCCGCTCCGCCGAGGCCAGCACGCCCGGCCCGCGCCTGGCCAGCGCCGCCACGGCGGCCAGCCAGTCGGCGTGGTGGATGGCGCACAGCGCGGCGAGGATCGTGTCCTCCGGGCTGAGGTCGCCCTCCAGGTCGGTGAACTCCTCGACCGTGTCGTCGTCCTCCGGCAGGTCCGAGATCGGCCCGGCCACCCCGGCGACGACCGCCAGCCACAGCTCGGCGTCGTCGGCGGGCGGCTCCTCGTCGTCCAGGCCCGCGCAGGCCCGCAGGATGTTGCCCGGATAACCGGACGAGGCCAGCAGCCCGCGCAGCCGTACGGCGGCGGCGCGCAGCTCGGCCTCCGGCCGCGGCGGCTCGGGCAGCTCGCCCATCACCCGGCGCAGCTCGCTCAGCGCGAACGCCTCCTCCTCGTCCCAGGCGGCGAAGAGCTTCTCGTCCTGCTCGTCGGTGACCGCGAACATCGGCACCCTGCCGTCCGGCAGCGGCTCGTTGAGCCAGCGCTCCTGAAGCTCCTCGTACGCCCGGCGGGCCTGCTCGTCCTCGGCCGCCAGCGCGTCCGGGCTGATCTCCCCGGCCGCCACCCGGCCCTCCAGGTACGCCACCAGCAGGTCGTACATCTCCTCGGCCACCGGGCCGCGCTCGTCCTCGTCGGGCCACACGAAGTAGGTGCGGGTCAGCAGGATCGGCTCGGTGCCGGTGGCCTCCAGCCAGCGTTGCACCTCGCCCACGGTGGCGGCGCCCGACTCGATGGCGCCGAGCTTCTGCTTCGCGGAGTCCCAGAAGGTCGCCGACAGGGGGTTGCCCGCGGCCAGGAACGCCCGGCGCAGCTCGGGAAGCGCGACCAGGGCGACCCCCGAGGGCACCGCGAGCAGCGCCCGCGCGACGTCCCTGCGGGTCAGCGCCTTGGCGGGCCGGCCGGCATAGGTGCAGACGAAGTCCAGATCCACGCGACCTGAGCCTACGCCCCCGGGAGCCGGTGCGGGAGGATGGACTCATGGCCAACCGCCTCGCGAGTGCGACCTCGCCGTATCTGCTCCAGCACGCCGGCAACCCCGTCCACTGGTACGAATGGGGCGAAGCGGCCTTCGCCGAGGCCAGACGCCGTGACGTGCCCCTCCTCGTCTCCGTGGGCTACTCGGCCTGCCACTGGTGTCACGTGATGGCCCACGAGTCCTTCGAGGACGACGCCACCGCCGGGTTGATGAACGCGCACTTCGTCAACGTCAAGGTGGACCGTGAGGAGCGTCCCGACGTGGACGCGGTCTACATGGGGGCGACCCAGGCGATGACCGGCCAGGGCGGCTGGCCGATGACCGTCTTCACCACGCCGGACGGCGACCCTTTCTACGCGGGCACCTACTTCCCGCGGGCGCAGTTCCAGCGGCTGCTGACGGCTGTGGCCAAGGCGTGGAGCGAGGACCGGGACGCGCTGGCCGCGCAGGGGGCCAAGGTGGTGGACGCGCTGACCGAGCGGTCGGCGCTGCCCGGCGGGCCGGTGCCGGAGGCGGCCACGACCGCGCAGGCCGTACGCGGCCTGGCCGGGAGCTTCGACGCCGCGCGCGGCGGTTTCGGCGGCGCGCCGAAGTTCCCGCCGTCGATGGTGCTGGAGTTCCTGCTGAGGCACGCGGCGTCCGGCGCGCCGGCCGGGGCCGACGCCCTGGAGATGGCCGAGAGCACCCTGGAGGCGATGGCCCGCGGCGGCATCTACGACCAGCTCGGCGGCGGCTTCGCCCGCTACAGCGTGGACGCCGGCTGGGTGGTGCCGCACTTCGAGAAGATGCTCTACGACAACGCGCTGCTGCTGCGGGTCTACACGCACTGGTGGCGGGCCACCGGCTCGGTGCTCGCCCGGCGTGTCGCGCTGGAGACCGCCGACTGGCTGCTGCGCGAGATGCGCACCCCCGAGGGCGGTTTCGCCTCCGCGCTGGACGCGGACAGCGAGGGCGTGGAGGGCAAGTTCTACGCGTGGACGCCCGGCCAGCTGCGCGCCGTGCTCGGCGAGGAGGACGGCGCGCTGGCCGCGTCGGTCTACGGGGTGACCGACGCGGGCACCTTCGAGCACGGCTCGTCGGTGCTCGTGCTGCCCGCCGACCCGCCCGAGGGCTTCGAACGCGTGCGGTCCGCACTGGCCGCCGCCCGCGAGCAGCGGGTACGGCCGGGCCGGGACGACAAGATCGTCGCCGCCTGGAACGGCCTGGCCGTCGCCGCCCTCGCCGAGACGGGCGCGCTGTTCGGCCGGCCCGACCTCGTCGAGGCGGCCCGCGCGGCGGCCGGATTGCTGGAGGAGGTGCACGTCAGCGGCGACCGGCTGCTGCGCACCTCGCGCGACGGCCGCGCCGGGCCCAACGCGGGCGTGCTGGAGGACTACGCCGACGTGGCCGAGGGCCTGCTCGCGCTGTACGCGGTGACCGGCGAGGAGCGCTGGTTCCGGCGCGCCGGCGCGCTGCTCGACGTCGTCCTCACCCGCTTCGGCGACGGCTCCGGCGGCTTCTACGACACGGCCGACGACGCCGAGCGGCTCTTCCAGCGTCCCCAGGACCCCACGGACAACGCCACCCCGTCCGGGCAGTTCGCCGCCGCCGGGGCCCTGCTCTCCTACGGCGCGCTCACCGGCTCCGCCCGGCACCGGGACGCCGCCCTGGCCGCGCTCGGCACGGTGTCGGTGCTGGCCGGGCAGCATGCGCGGTTCGCCGGGTGGGGGCTCGCCGTGGCCGAGGCGGCGATCGCCGGGCCGGTCGAGGTGGCCGTCGTCGGTCCGGAGGGCGACGAGGCGGCGGACGCCCTGCACCGGGCCGCGCTGATGTCCGCCAACCCCGGCCTGGTCATCGCCCGCGGCATCCCCTCGGACGCGCCCGCCGTGCCGCTCCTCGAACACCGGGCGCTGGTGGACGGCGCCCCCGCCGCGTACGTCTGCCACCACTTCACCTGCCGGGCCCCGGTCACCACGGTCGCCGGGCTGAGGTCCCAGCTCGGCGCCTGACCTCGCCCGGCCTCCGAGGCCCCGGGGTCCCGGTCAGGCGGCGTCGTCCCCGAGGAAGTCCAGCAGCAGGGCGTTGACCTCCTCGGGGGCCTCCAACTGCATCCAGTGCCCGGCCTTCTCGACGCGCTCGTAACGCCACGGCGCGTCCACGTACTCCCCGGTGGCGGTCATCTGCGCCTCGGTGAGGAAGCGGTCGCCGCTGCTCCACACGCCCATCGTGGGCACCTGGAGCCGGGGCATGGCGGGAGAGGGCAGCAGCAGCGCCTCGGGCGGCAGGACGGCCCGGTAGACCGCGAGGGCCGAGGTCAGCGCCTCCGGGTCTCTCAGCCTGGCGATGACCTCGTCCTCCTCCGGGTGGGCCGCCCACTCCCGCACCGCCCGGAAGTCGTCCTGCGCCAGCCAGCGCTCGGCGAGCCCGGGGAACTGGAAGGCCAGCATGTACCACGACTTCTCCCGCTGCGCCATGCCGCCGTGCGCGAAGGCGGCCGGATGACCGACGGACAGCAGCGTGAGGCTGTGCACCCGGTCCGGCAGGAAGGCGGCGAAGGCCACCGCGATCGCGGCCCCCCAGTCGTGTCCCACGACGTGCGCGCGGGTCACCCCGAAGTGGTCGAGTACGCCCGCGAGATCTCCGATGTGCTGGGCCATCCCGTAGTCCTCGACGGCCGCCGGCCGGTCCGAGGCGCCGAACCCGCGCAGATCGAAGGTGACGGTCCGGTATCCCGCCGCGTTCAGCGCCGCGACCTGCGCCCGCCACAGCGCGTGCGTGTCCGGGAACCCGTGCACCAGCACCACCGCCGGCCCCTCACCGCTGACCTGCGCCTCCAGCCCGATCCCGTTGACCTGAACCCGCATCCCCGGCCCCTCCCTCGCCGTCGACGATCCACCCCTCCGAGATCCGCCACCATAACCTCGGCCGCGGCTCGCGGGGAGCCCCGGAAGGACTCCCGGGGTCAGCCCGCCGGCGGGCGCAGGTCGGTCGGCGGCTGGTCCTCGGCCGGCGGCTGGTCGGGCGCCTGCTCGACGGGGCCGCCGCCGTCGTCGGGGGCCTGCTCCTGCTGTTCGAAGCCCGGGTCGTCGAAGGGCGGCTGGGACTCCTCCTCGGGGGGCTGCTCCTCCGTGCCGGTCGGCTGCGGGTCCGGCTCGGCCGGCTCGCCGCTCTCGGTCGGGCGCTCGTCGGGGGCGACCGGCTCCTCGTCGCGCTCGTCCCGCCAGGAGTCGTACGGGTTCCAGTAGGGGCCGTAGCCGTACTCGGACGGCTCGGGGAACTCCTTGACCGGCTTGCCGCGCATGGCCTCGGTCATGAACGCCTGCCAGATCCGGGCCGGGAGGGTGCCGCCGTACAGGTCGCCGTAGCCGGGGACGGAGACGGTCTTGTTGTCGTCGCGGAACATGTTGACCGCGGTGGCGAGCTGCGGCGTGAAGCCGGCGAACCAGACGGCGGCGGACTCGTCGCTGGTGCCGGTCTTGCCGGCCACCGGGCGGTCGTAGAGCCGCGCCGACGTGCCCGTCCCGGCCTTGACCACCTGGGTCATCGCGTAGGTGGCGTCGGCGGCGGTCTGCTCGCTGAACGCCTGGTCGGTCCTGGCCCTGATCTCGGTGGTCCGGCCCGAGGCGTCGGTGACCGAGCGGATGACGTGCGCCTCGTGGTGGACGCCGTTGGCCGCGAAGGTGCCGAAGCCGGACGCCTGCTGCACCGCGCTCACCGAGGCGACGCCGAGCGGGAAGGTGGCCGCGCTCCGGTGCGGGTCGATCTGCGCCTTGGGGATGCCGGCCGCCTCGGCCAGCTTGGCGACGTTGTCCAGGCCGACCTTCTGGCCGAGGTCCACGAACGCGGTGTTCACGGAGTTCTGGGTCGCGGTGACCAGGTTGATCATGCCGTAGGAGGTGCCGCCCTCGTTCGGGATGGGGGTGGAGGCGGACGCGACGGTCATCGGGGAGTTGCCGTTGACCCGGGTGGACAGCGGCAGGCCGGCCTGGAGCGCGGCGGCCAGCGTGTAGGGCTTGAACGTCGAACCGGCCTGCACCTTGGCGGAGAACGCGTTGTCGTACTGCGAGGACTTGAACCGGCCCCCGTAGAAGGCGATCACCTCGCCGGTCGCCGGGTCGACGGCGGCCAGGCCGGTGCGCACCTCCTTGGGCGTGTCGTCGGGCAGCACCGAGTTGACGGCCTTCTCGGCGGCGGTCATCAGCTTCTTGTCGAAGGTGGTGGTGACCTTCAGGCCGTCCTGGTTGATGTCCTCGTCGCTGTAGCCGCGCCGGTTGAGCTCGGCCTCCACCTGGTCGACGATGTAGTGCTCCTGGCCCTTGGGGATGAGGGTGCTCACTGCCTTGTTGAGCTTGGGGAAGCGCTGCTCGGCGGCCTGCGCGGCGGTGAGGGCGCCGGTCTGGCGCATGGCGTTGATCACGCTCTTCCACCGCTCGGTGGCGGCCTTGAGGTTGGCCCCGGAGGGCTCGGCGAACCGGGAGGGCTGCTGGATCACGGCCGCGAGGTAGGCCCCCTGCGCCACGGTGAGCTTCCCCACGTCCACCCCGAAGTAGGCCTGGCTGGCGGCCTGGATGCCGGACGCGCCGCGCCCGAAGTAGATCGTGTTGAGGTATTGCTCCAGCACCCAGTCCTTGGAGCGGGACCGGTCGACCTTGAGGGCGACGATGATCTCTTTGATCTTGCGGGTGATCGACCGCTCCTGGCTGAGGCCGCTGTAGTAGTTGCGCACCATCTGCTGGGTGATGGTGGAGCCGCCCTGCAGCTGCTGGCCGCTCACGGTGGACCAGACCGCGCGCGCGGTGCCGCGCAGCGAGACGCCCTCGTCCTGGTAGAAGGTGCGGTTCTCGGCGGCGATCACGGCGTCCCTGACGTACTTGGGGACCTCCGCGAGCTTGACGTTCTTCCGGTTCTCGCCCTGGCGGGCCAGCACGGTCTTGCCGTCGCGGTAGAAGATCACGGAGCCCTGGGCGACAGCCGTCTGGGAGGCGTCGGGGATGGGGGTCATCGCCCAGGCGACGCCGAAAACGGCGATCAAGGAAATGATCGCGATTCCGACGGCGATCAGCAGACGGCGGAGGAATCGCCGTCTGGGCAGTATTCGCAGGGCCTGCCGCCCCGGCACACCTTTATCCGCGCCGTTTCCCACGTGCAACCCCCCGATCGCATTTTCCGCAGCCGATCCCCGAACGACTAGGCGGACGTTAAGGGTAAACGATCGATAACGGTGCTCGGGACCTCCACTTGGATGGTACGTCCATCTCCCCGCGTGTCGTGCGGCATCCGCGACGAGCGGCGGCACCCGATATGACGGCGGCGTGTCGAATTCGATCATCGGCGAGACCGCGAACCGCGAAGATGATCGGATTCGCGCGACCTCTGTGAGCCGGCCGATCGCCGAGTTGTACAGATATCACCAATTTTCCGAAAGCCCACTGTCCGAATTGTCCAGACTTCCCGGACACTGTTGCACAAAACGGAGAACCGACTCGAGGGTAGAGGGTATGGCTGATCTTTTCCCCGTGCGTGGAATGGACGCCGTGGTTTTCGCCGTCGGCAACGCCCGGCAGGCCGCGCACTTCTATTCGACGGCGCTCGGCATGCGACTCGTCGCCTACCGGGGACCGGAGAACGGCAGTCCCGACGAAGTCTCCTACGTACTCACCTCCGGCTCGGCCCGGTTCGAGCTGCGCGGCCCGGTCCGGGCGGGCACCGGCCTGGCCCGGCACGTGGCCGCGCACGGCGACGGGGTGATCGACCTCGCCATCGAGGTGCCCGACGTCGCGGCGGCCTACGGGTTCGCGCTGGCCGGCGGGGCCCGCGGGCTGGCGGAGCCGTACAAACTGGAGGACGAGCACGGCAGGGTCGTGCTCGCGGCCATCGCGGCGTACGGCGAGACCAGGCACACGCTGGTCTGCCGGGACGGCTACCACGGTCCTTACCTGCCCGGATTCGTGGCCGCCGATCCTCTCGTGGCCCCGGGGAAGCGGCTCTTCCAGGCCGTGGACCACTGCGTCGGCAACGTCGAACTGGGCCGGATGGACGAATGGGTGGAGTTCTACCGGCGGGCGATGGGCTTCACCAACATGGCGGAGTTCGTCGGCGACGACATCGCCACCGACTACTCGGCGCTCATGTCGAAGGTGGTCGCCGACGGCACCAGGAAGATCAAATTCCCGCTCAACGAGCCCGCCCCCGGCAGGAGGAAGTCACAGATCGACGAGTACCTCGACTACTACGGCGGGCCGGGCGTGCAGCACATCGCGCTGGCCACCGGCGACATTCTGACGGCGGTGGACCACATGCGGGCCGCGGGCGTGCGGTTCCTGGACACGCCCGCCAGTTACTACGACGACCCCGATCTGCGCGCCCGCATCGGCAAAGTGCGGGTCCCGGTCGGGGAGCTGCGGCGGCGGGGCGTCCTGGTCGACCGGGACGACGACGGTTACCTGCTGCAAATCTTTACCAAACCCGTTCAGGACCGGCCGACCGTCTTCTTCGAGCTGATCGAACGGCACGGCTCGCTCGGCTTCGGAAAGGGCAATTTCAAGGCGCTCTTCGAGGCGATCGAGCGCGAACAGGAGCGGCGCGGCAACCTCTGACGAACCCTCCCAGGCACCCGGAAAGGGCATGAAAACGCTTTTCGAAGTTGCCTGACCAGGTCGGACACCTCGCGTAGTCTTGCGAGTCAACGGCTCGTCTGCGGCTCGGCACACCCATGCCCCGGGCCCAAGAAGGGGGACTCACGGCTCATGGGTATCGGCCGGCTCACACTCGCGGTGTCCGTCACACTCGCCAGCACGCTCGCCTGTGCGGCGACCACGGGAGGCGGGGTGGTCCCGCCCGCGGGCGGCGCCCCGGGCGGGACCGTCGCCTCCCACGCGCCGAACACGAGCACGGCCGGCGCGGCCGGCATCGGCGACCCCGACTTCCCGCACGACGGCAACGGCGGCTACGACGTGCGCCACTACGGGCTGAAACTCGCCTACGACCCGGCCGCCAAGCATCTCAACGGCGTGGCCCTCATCGACGCGACCGCCTCCCAGGGGCTGTCCCGGTTCAACCTCGACCTGTCCGGCCTGAAGGTCGACACGGTGAAGGTCGACGGCACGCCGGCCCGGTTCTCGCGCAGCGGCACCGAGCTGACCGTCTCGCCGGAGACGCTGATCAAGGACAAGGCGCCGTTCCAGGTCGAGGTGCGCTACGGCGGGGAGCCCAAGCCGATGCGCGACTCCGGCAACCTCGGGCTGTACGGGTTCATCCCGACCGCCGACGGCGCCTTCGTGACCTGTGAGCCCAACGGCGCGAAGACGTGGTTCCCGGCCAACGACCACCCCGCCGACAAGGCGAGCTTCGACTTCTCCATCACCGTCCCGCAGGGCGTGACCGCGCTGGCCAACGGCGAGATGACCGCCAAGCCGCAGACCGCCGACGGCAAGACCACCTGGACCTGGCGCGAGAAACACCCGATGGTGACCTACCTCGCCACGATGACGCTGGGCAAGTTCGACCTGCGCGAGGGCAAGACCGCGTCCGGCATCCCCAACTTCGCGGCGGTGGACCCGAAATATCGCGCCTCGCTGGACCGGGTCTACCGGCTCTCCGGTGAGATCACCGACTACTGGAGCACGGTCTTCGGCCCCTACCCGTTCTCCTCCACCGGCGGCGTCGTCGACGACTACGCCGCGGGCTACGCGCTGGAGAACCAGACGAAGCCCATCTACGGCGGCTTCGACCCCGACCAGGACATCATCGCCCACGAGCTGGCCCACCAGTGGTTCGGCGACAGCCTGAGCATCTCCCGGTGGAAGGACCTGTGGCTCAACGAGGGCTTCGCGACCTACGCCGAGTGGCTGTGGAGCGAGCACACCGGCAGGGGCACCGTCGACAGCATCTTCAAGCGGCACTATGCCGCCAAGAGCGACCCGATGTGGAAATACCCCCCGGGCAAGGCGCGGGCCGACGACCTGTTCAACAACTCCGTCTACACCCGTGGCGCCATGACGTTGCAGGCCCTGCGCCAGCGGATCGGCGACGAAGCCTTCTTCCGGCTCCTGCGCACGTGGGCCGACCAGCACAAGTACGGCAACGTCACGACGGACGAGTTCGTCACGCTCGCCGAGAAGATCTCCGGCAAGCAGCTCGACGGGCTCTTCGACGCCTGGCTGTACCAGCCCAGGCGTCCGGAGTCGTGGTGAGCGTCACGGCCGGTCGGGCTTGCCCGCCGTGTAGAGCCAGGCGGTGAAGAGGTCGTCCAGCTGCCTGCCGGAGATCTCCTCGGCCAGGGCGACCAGGTCGGCCGTGGTCGCGTCGCGGTGCCGGTACTTCGTGGCCCAGGCGGCGAGCAGCTCGGAGAACGCCTCGTCGCCGATGGTCAGCCGCAGCGCGTGCAGGGTCATCGCGCCCCGGGTGTACACCGAGCCGGCGAACATGCCGGCCCGGCCCGGGTCGCCGGGCAGCGGCTTCTTCCACATCGCGTGGCCGGCCGGCCGGGCATAGTACCGGTCGAACGCCTGCTGCGCGGTGTCGCCGCCGTGCTCCTCCGCCCACATCCACTCGGCGTAGGTGGCGAAGCCCTCGTTGAGCCAGATCTCCTTCCAGGAGGCCGGCGAGACGCTGTTGCCGAACCACTGGTGGGCCAGCTCGTGCACGACGAGCCCGTCCTCGGGATACTTGCTGTCGTACACCGGCCTGGTCTGGGTCTCCAGCGCGTACTCCACTTTGGCGTCATCCAGGATGCCGCCGGTGGAGGAGAACGGGTACGTGCCGAACTTGTCGCTCGCCCAGTTCGTGACCTTCTCCGTGGTGTCGTACAGGAGACCTTCGCTCCTGCTCAGCTTGGGATCCACCGCGGTGATGTTGAGGACGCCGGTGTTGTAGCCGCTCTTCACCCGGAACTTCCCGATCGCGACGGTGAGCAGGTAACTCGCCATCGGCTCCCTGGACTCCCACACCGAGGTGCTGCGGCCCTTGGCGGTGCTGACCTCGCCGACCGGCTCGCCGCTGGCCAGGCCGGTGAGGCCGGCCGGCACGGTGAGCCTGACCCGGTAGGACGCCTTGTCACTGGGGTGGTCGTTGACCGGGAAGAACGAGCGGGCCCCGTCCGGCTGGGAGAGCACGACGGCACCGTCGGCGGTCGGCACCCAGCCGTAGACGCCGAGGGCGGCGTCCTTGATCGGGGCGAGCGGGCCCGCGTAGGAGACGGCGACCCTGAAGTCCTGGCCGTCCGGGATCGGCCGGGCCGGGGTGATCACCAGCTCCTGCCCGTCCCGCCGGAACTTCGCCTTGCGCCCGTCGACCAGCACCTTGGTGACCTTCGGCCCCTGGAAGTCCAGGTTGAACCTGGACAGGCCACGGGTGGCCGTGGCCCGCATGGTCGAGGTGGCGACCACCTTGCGCGAGGAGGGGGTGTAGTCCAGGTCGAGGTCATAGTGCACGGCGTCGTATCCGCCGTTGCCGGCCAGCGGGAAGTAGGGGTCCCCGAGCCCGGAGGACCCCGGCGCGAACGCCGCGCCGGAACCGGTCGTGGCGGCGGTGGCGGCGGTGGGGGCGAGCAGGGCGGCGGTGGCGGCCATGGCCGCGATCGTCGTGGGTACGCGTGGGCGCATGGCGGACTCCGGTGCTGTGACTATCTCAGGGGACCCGGTAGTACGGCGGGCGCTGCACGGCTTCCCGCACGGTACTCAGGGAAGATCGAACTGTAGCAGCAGGCGCCCGGCCGCCGCCGCGCACGCAACCGAACGGTGTTCAGCCGAAGATGAGTTTGTAACCGTCGCGGCGCAGCGCGCCCAGCACCTCGTCACAGTGCGCCGGTCCCTTGGTCTCCACCTGGAAGAGCACCTCGGCCTCGTCGAAGTGCAGCCGGGAGCCGACCCGCTCGTGCACCACTTCCAGCACGTTGGCGCCCAGCTCGGCCAGCCTGCCGAGCAGGGTCGCCAGGGCGCCGGGCCGGTCCGCCAGCCGTACCCGGAAGGCGAGGTAGCGCCCCGCGGCGGCGAGGCCGTGCCTGAGCACCTTGGACAGCAGCAGCGGGTCGATGTTGCCGCCGGACAGCACCGCGACCACCGGCGGCTCGAAGGCGTGCGGATGGGCGAGCAGCGCGGCGACCCCGGCCACCCCGGCCGGCTCCACCACGAGCTTCGACCGTTCCAGGATCATCACGAGCGCCTGGGAGATCTCCTCCTCGGTGACCGTCACCACGCTGTCCACCAGGTAGTGGATCAGGTCGAACGGCAGCTCGCCCGGCCTGCCGACCGCGATCCCGTCGGCCATCGTGGAGGCGGGCTCGACCATGACCGGGTGCCCGGCCGCGAGCGAGGCGGGGTAGGCGGCGGCCCGCTCGGCCTGCACGCCCACGATCCGCACCCCCGGCCGCGACGACTTCACCGCGAGCGCGATCCCGGCGGCCAGCCCGCCGCCGCCGATGGCCATCACGATCGTGCCGACGTCGGGGAGCTGTTCCAGGATCTCCAGCCCTATCGTGCCCTGCCCGGCGATCACGTGCGGGTGGTCGAAGGGGTGGATGAAGACCGCGCCGGTCTGCTCGGCGTGCTCCCTGGCCGCGGTGAGCGCGACGTCCACGGTCTGCCCGGCGAAGATCACGTCCGCGCCGTACGCCCTGGTCGCGGCCACCTTGGGCAGGGGTGCGCCCTCCGGCATGTAGACCGTGGACTTGGCCCCGACGAGCCCGGCCCCGAGCGCGACCCCCTGCGCGTGGTTGCCCGCGCTGGCCGCCACGACGCCCCTGGCCCGCTCCTCCTCGGTCAGCCCCGCGATCCGCACGTAGGCGCCGCGGACCTTGAACGATCCGGCGCGCTGGAGGTTCTCACACTTGAGGAAGACCTGGCCGCCGATGAGCTCGGACAGCAGCCGGGAGTGCAGCACCGGGGTCTGCACCGTGACGCCGGACAGGACCTCGCGGGCGGCCACGACGTCCTCGTACGTCACCTGAGGCTGAGACATGCGCCAAGTCTCCCACTCCCGTCCGGACGGGACGCGGTCGGCCGCTCCTCAGCGCGAGTCGGCCGCGCCCGGCCTGGTGAGACGCTCGGGATCGACCACCTGGTCGAACAGCGACTCGCTCACCCCGGACTTGAGCGCGGCCTCCCTGAGGGTCAGCCCCTCGTCCAGCGCGCGGTGCGCGATCGCCGCCGCCCGGTCGTAGCCGATCACCGGGCTCAGCGCGGTCACCATCATGATCGAGCGGTCGATGTTCTCCTTCAGGGTGGCCTTGTCGAGCCGTACGCCTTCCACCAGGTAAGTGCGGAAATGATCCATCATGTCGGACAAGATGTGGATCGAGTGCAGCACGTTGCTGATGATGACCGGCCGGAAGGCGTTCAGCTCGAAGTTGCCCTCGGCGCCCGCCATCGAGACGGCGGTGTCGTTCCCGACCACCTGGATGGCGACCATCAGCATCGCCTCCGCCTGGGTCGGGTTCACCTTGCCCGGCATGATCGACGAGCCCGGCTCGTTGGACGGCAGCAGCAGCTCGTGGATGCCGGTCCGCGGCCCCGACCCCAGCCAGCGCATGTCGTTGGCGAACTTGAACAACGACACCGCGAGCGCCCGCAGCGCCGCGGACACCCGGACCAGCGCGTCGCACGACGCCTGGGCGGCGAACTTGTTCGACGCGCTGATGAACGGGTGACCGGTGAGCTGGGCCAGCCGCTCGGCGACCTCGTCCGCGAAACCGGGCGGCGCGTTCAGGCCGGTGCCGACCGCCGTGCCCCCGACGGCCAGCTTGTACAGGCCGGCCCGGGTGATCGTCAGGTACTCGATGGCGTCCTGGAGCTGGGCCACGTACCCCGACCACTCCTGGCCGACCGTGAGCGGGGTGGCGTCCTCCAGGTGGGTGCGGCCGATCTTGACGACGTGCGCCCACCGGCGGCTGTTGCGGTTGGCCGAGTCGCACAGGTGCGCCGCCGCGGGCATCAGCATCTTGTCGATCGCGTGCACCGCGGCCAGGTGCATGGCCGTGACGAAGGTGTCGTTGGACGACTGCCCCATGTTGACGTGGTCGTTGGGGTGGATCGGGTCCTTGCCGCCGAGCCGTCCGCCGACGAGCTGGATCGCCCGGTTGGAGATCACCTCGTTGACGTTCATGTTCGACTGGGTGCCCGACCCGGTCTGCCAGACGTAGAGCGGGAACTCCGCGTCCAGCTCACCGGCGATCACCTCGTCGGCGACCCGGCAGATCAGGTCCGCCTTCCACCGCGGCAGTCGGCCGGCCTCGGCGTTGACGGCCGCCGCGGCCTTCTTGACGTACCCGTAAGCGTGGTAGACGGCCTTGGGCATGCGGTCGTCGCCGATGTCGAAGTGGATCAGCGACCGCTGGGTCTGCGCGCCCCAGTAGTGGTCCGCGGGCACCTCGATCTCGCCGAGCGAGTCGCTCTCCGTCCTGGTGCCGTGCGCGTCCAGCCCGATGGGGATGTCCCTGACCTGCGGTCCCCGCGCGTTGCCCGCCATCACTCCTCCACGGCCCTGATCAGGTGGTAGTCCGGTTGCCACATGGCCTCGTGCACCTGCCGTACGGTGTCGCGCATCTCGGTGCGGGCCAGGCCCTCGACGGCGGCCCGTTCGGCGACGGCGACCGCGACGGCCGCCGAGACCTCGCGCAGGTTGTCCACCTGCGGCAGCAGCGACGCGCCCGGCAGCGAGGCGTTCACCAGCCCGGCGACCGCCTCCGCGGCGGCCTGGAGCATCCCCGCGCTCACCCGCCGCGCCCTGGAGACCACCACGCCGAGGCCCAGCCCCGGATACAGCAGGGCGTTGTTGGCCTGGCCGATGGTGTAGGTGACGCCCTTGTAGGTGATCGGCTCGATCGGGATGCCGGTGGCGATCAGGGCGCGGCCGTCGGTCCAGCGCAGCAGGTCGCCCGGCACGGCCTCGATCCGCTCGGTCGGGTTGGAGATCGGGAAGATGATGGGCCGGCTCCCGTCGTAGGCCATCTGCCGGACGACGTCCTCGGTGAAGGCGCCGTGCACGGTGGAGGTGCCCAGCAGCATGGTCGGTTTGACCTGCCGGACGACCTCCTCCAACCGGATGCGGCCGCGCTCGTCCCTGTGCCAGCCGGTCACCTCGGCGGCGGGGCGGGCGTAGGGCATCTGGAAGTCCCGCAGATCGGACATGTCATCGGTCAGCAGGCCCTGCTTGTCGACCGCCCAGACCCGCCGGGTCGCGGTGTCGCGGTCCAGGCCGTCCCTGGCCATGGCGTCGCGGAGCTGGTCGGCGATGCCGCAGCCCGCCGTGCCCGCGCCGAAGATCACGATCCGCTGGTCGCGCATCGCCCGCCCGGACACCTTGACCGCGCTCAGCATGGCGGCCAGCACGATCGCGCCGGTGCCCTGCATGTCGTCGTTGAAGGTGGGGATCTCGTCGGTGTACCGCTCCAGGATGCGGCGGGCGTTGGACGGGCCGAAGTCCTCCCAGTGCAGCATGGCCATCGGGAACATCCGGGTGGCCGCCCGGACGTAGGCGTCGATGAACTCGTCGTAGCGCCGGCCGCGGATGCGTTCGTGCGGGTTGCCCACGTAGGCGGGGTCGTTGCGCAGCGCCTCGTTGTCCGTGCCGACGTCCAGCGCGACCGGGATGACCCGGGCCGGGTCGATGCCGGCCGCCGCCGTGTAGACGGCCAGCTTGCCCGCCGCGATGCCGGCTCCCCCGCCGACGCCCCAGTCGCCGATGCCCAGGATCTCCTCGGCGTCGGAGGCCACCAGCAGATCGACGTCCTCAGGACCCATCCCGAGGTCCTCGAACGCCTTCTCGATCCCGCCGGGGTCGTCGATGGACAGGTAGACGCCGCGCGGGCGCCGGTACTCCTGGCTGTACGCCTTGATCGCCTGGGCGACGACCGGGTCGTAGACGATCGGCAGCATCTCCCGGAGGTGATCGCTGAGCAGCCGGTAGTACAGGACCTCGTTGCGGTCGCGGAGCCCTTCCAGGTAGACGTTCCTCAGCAGGTCGGACGGCTGCGCCCGGTACTGCGCGTAGACCCGGCGCACCTGCTCCTCGATCGTCTCGACGGCGGGCGGGATGAGCCCGTCGAGGTCGAGGTCGGCCCGCTCCTCCTTGGAGAACGCGGTCCCCTTGTTCAGCAGCGGCTCGTGGAGGATCCCGAGACCCCGCGCGGCCGTCGTGTAACTGCCGTCGTCCTGTTCCGCGAAGCCCCTGCTCACCCTGGTCGGTCGTCTGGCATGCGACATCGTCGTCCCCCAACTCCGTGCCCGTACGACGATGGCCCCCGGCGGTCATCGCCGAGCGATCTCACCCTTGCCCCCTGCGACGACACACACACCCAAACGGTGATAAATCTCTTTTTTCGGCATTTAATTGGTCGTTGGGGACCAGTAGCGGTGGCCGACCAGCAGGAGGGCGGCGGCGCCGATGAGCCCGGCGTCCTGGCCGAGCGCGGCGGGAACCACCCGGACCCGGCGGGCGAAGCCCATCCGGGCGTGCGCGCGCAGGGTCTCCTCCAGCGGGTCGAAGAGCAGCCGGCCCGCCTGGGAGAGGCCGCCGCCGATGGTGACCAGGTCGATGTCGCACAGGTGGGTGGCGGAGGCGATCGCCAGGCCCAGCGCCCGGCCCGCCCGGCGCATCGCCGCCAGCGCGACCGCGTCCCCCGCCGCCGCGTCCGCCGCCAGCCGCCGCCCGGTCGCCTGCCCGGCCTCCTCATACCCCGCCGCCCCCGCGGCCCCTTCCATCCCGGCCGTCCCCACGGTCCCCGTGGTCCCCGCGTACGGCGTCGCGCTCGGCTGCCAGCCCTGGGAGACGGCCCAGGCTGCGAGGGCCGGGCCGCGGGCGACCGCCTCCAGGCAGCCGCGCCCGCCGCAGCCGCACTCCGGGCCGTCCGGTTCGACGATGATGTGCCCGATGTGCCCGGCGTTGCCGGTGCCGCCGTCGATCAGCCTGCCGTTGAGGATGAGCCCGCCGCCCACACCGGTCGACACGACCATCCCGATCATGTTGTCGGCGCCGCGGCTGTCGCCGCCCGTGTTGCCGCCGCCGGTGTTGCCGCCGCCGGTGTTGCCACCGCGGATGCTGTCGTCGCGGGTGTCGCCGCCGCTCCGCCCGGCGCCCTGCCAGTGCTCGGCGACGGCCACGCAGACGGCGTCGTTGTGAATGCGCACCGGCACCCCCGGATACCGCTCGGCGAGCCGCTCGCGCAGCGGGAAGCCGTGCCAGCCTGGCATGTTGAGCGGCGAGACCACGCCCTCCGGCCAGGCCATCGGACCGCCGCAGCCGACCCCCACCCCGGCCGGACCGTTGTCGCCGGCCACCTCGTCGAGCAGGTCGGACAGGGTTTTCCACAGGGCTTCCGCGTTACCTCCAGGCGGGGTCGGCACCCGCACGGCGGCGGTCAGCCCGCCCGTACGATCCACGAGTCCGGCGGCGAACTTGGTGCCGCCGATGTCGATCGCGAGCACCGGCTTCTGATCGTTCACGGTCACCGATCGTAGGAGCCGGTCCCGCGGGTGGAGAAGACGAGGATGGAGGCGGTGAAGCCGTGCACGTGGTTCTGCCCGCCGACCGGGCCCACCTCACCGGCCGCGAAGAACCCGGCGACCCCGATCGGGCCGAGGGTGTCGCGCAGCGCGAGCGCGTCGTGGTCGGCCGTGCCGAACATCGCCGATCCGCGCCCGTTGCAGGCGAAGAGCAGCGCCCCGTCCACCCTGCCGAACTCCTCGCGGTGGGCGTCGAGCAGCTCGTAGAGGTCCTCGTCGGCGGTCTCCGCGTCCCGCACCTGGAACCGCACGGTCCGCCCGATGTCGATCACGTCGCCGACCGCCACGGCCTCCCGGTCCGGGTCGATGCCGAGCACCCCCCTGATCAGGAAGTCGCCCCGCTCGTGCCGCTCCGCGTATTCGTCCATCGCCAGCCCGATCTGCAGGCCGGAGGCGACGAGCTCGCGGTCGTCCTCCTCCAGGTCGCTGACGATGTCCTCCAGCCGGGCCAGCGCGGGCTGTCCGGCGAGTTCGAGCAGCAGGTTCTCCTCGGCGCGGGTGACCACCATGGTGGGGCCGATGGGCCGGCAGCCCTGGCTGACCACGGTGCTCACCTCGATCGGGCCGCTGAGGATGACGCCGATCGCGCCCTCGGTGTAGACCTCGCCGTCGGCGAAGAGTCGCACCGACCCGCGTCCCTGCAGGCCGTTGGCCAGGCCGCCGATCAGCGGCAGGTCGCCGAGCACCTCGCCGGACCGCTCGACGAAGGCGTCGGTGGGAAACGAGTAGGGATCCGCCAGCAGGATCGCCACCTGGTCGTCATGGCTCCGCTCCGGCAGCCCCACGACGACAAACTTGTCCTCCGCGCGCAGCGTCTCCAGCGCGAAGGGCGTCACCCGGGCGCTGCCCAGCGTGGCGGCCCAGGCGCTGACGGAGGAGCTGAGCTCCACCCCGCGGGCGTCGCCGATCACGCCGGTGGCACTGCAGCCGATCACATGGGCTCCGGGGGCCAGGGTCATGGCGCGCTGGCCGGCCCTGACCACGTCGTCGGGGTCCTCGCCGCAGATGAAGAAACACACCAGGTCGGCCGGGCCGCTCAACCCGGCGAGCGCCTGTCCGACCGCGGTCTCGGCGGCGGCGGACAGATCCGATCCCACGGCGAGGCCGTCGGCGAAGCGACTAGTCAAGAGTGCCACGCGTCTCGCCTCCCATTGAGCCGTCCCACCCTAACCTGGGTACCCCTACCCACCGATATGGGCTGTCCCCTTGGCCCGATTCTCCCCACTGTGCGGGCATACACGCACGCCAATCGTCACGCAATCGTCAGGATCCGTCGTTTGCGGACGAGACGGACTGTGGGCCAATCGGGCTGCCGGATTACCGCCTGGGGACGTAGTCTCGAACCCGTGCATCAAATCCCAGAGCTCCACACTCTGCGTGAGTTGCGCCAGAGCGGTCATATCCACCGCACGGTGAAGGCTGAGATCCGTGAGAACCTGCTGGCCCGGCTGCGTGCCGGCGAGACGAGGTTCCCCGGGATCGTCGGCTTCGACGACACCGTGCTGCCGCATCTGGAGCGCGCCCTGCTGGCCGGTCACGACCTGGTCCTGCTGGGCGAGCGCGGACAAGGTAAAACCCGGTTGATCCGTACCGTGACCGGCCTGCTCGACGAGTGGACCCCGGTCGTCGCCGGCTGCGAGATCAATGACCATCCCTATGCGCCGGCCTGCGTCCGCTGCCGCCGGCTCGCCGAGAGCACGGGCGACGAGCTGCCGATCGCCTGGAAGCACCGGGACGAGCGTTACGGCGAGAAGCTCGCCACCCCCGACACCTCGGTCGGCGACCTCATCGGCGACGTCGACCCCATCAAGATCGCCGAAGGCCGCACGCTGGGCGACCCGGAGACCGTCCACTACGGCCTGGTCCCGCGTAGCAACCGCGGCGTCTTCTCCGTCAACGAGCTGCCCGACCTCGCCGAGCGCATCCAGGTCTCGCTGCTCAACGTGCTGGAGGAGCGCGACATCCAGGTCCGCGGCTACAACCTGCGTCTCCCCCTGGACATCCTGCTCATCGCCAGCGCCAACCCCGAGGACTACACCAACCGCGGGCGCATCATCACCCCGCTCAAGGACCGCTTCGGCGCCGAGGTCCGCACGCACTACCCGCGTGACCTCGACACCGAGCTCCGGCTGATCAGGCAGGAGGCCGAGCTCGGCTGGTCCGAGCTGGGGGCCGACCTGCCCGACCACCTCGTCGAGGTGATCTCCCGGTTCACCCGGCTGGTCCGCGAGTCCACCGCAGTCGACTCCCGCTCGGGCGTCTCGGCCCGGTTCTCCATCGCCGCCGCCGAGACCGCCGCCGCCTCCGCCGTACGGCGGGCGGCGCTGACCGGCGAGGAGCGGGCCGTCACCCGGGTGTGCGACCTGCCCTCGTCCGTGCACACGCTGCGCGGCAAGGTCGAGTTCGAGGTCAGCGAGGAGGGCAGGGAGATCGAGATCCTGTCCCACCTGCTGCGCAGGGCCGTCGCCGAGACGTTCCGGCACACCCTCGGCGGGATGGATCTCTCCGTGCTGCTCGACAAGTTCGACGAGGGCGTGCAGGTGGAGTCGGGCGAGATGATCCCGGCCGCCGAGCTGCTGCACCGGATCGGCCCGGTCACCGGGCTGTCCAAGATCATGTCCAACCTGGGCATGGGAGCGGGCGAGGAGTCCCCCGGTCACGCGGCGGCGGCGCTGGAGTTCGCGCTGGAAGGGCTTTATCTCATGCGCCGCCTGTCCAAGGACGACGTCGAGGGCAACTCGGTCTACCGGACGTGACGCGACACACCTTCGGCTTCCGTGACACCGTGGCTGCCGTCGCCAGGGTCGATGCCACGGTCGATACCAAGGGCGACGCCACGGTCATCGTCACGGTGTCCGGCAGGTTGGGCATGGGGCAGGAGGCTTCATGAGCGGTTACCGCTACGGCGAGTATCACGACGGCCCGGATCCGCTGGCGCCGCCGTACGACGTGCGGGCCGCGCTGGACGAGATGGGCGACGCGATCCTGTCCGGATCGACGCCCATGAGCGCCCTGCGCGACCTGCTCAGGCGCGGCCTGCCCGGGGCGCCGGACCGGCGCGGGCTCGACGACCTGCTGAAGGAGATCCGGCGGCGGCGGCGCGAGCTGCGCGAGCGGGGCCGGCTCGACGGCACGCTTGAGCGGGCCCGCGCGCTGCTGGACAAGGCGATCGGCCAGGAGCGGGCGGAGCTGTTCCCCGACCCCTCCGACGAGGCGCGGATGCGCGAGGCCGAGCTGGACACGCTGCCGGACGACACGGCGAGCGCGATCCGGTCGCTGAGCGACTACCAGTGGCGCTCGCAGGCCGCGCGGCAGACCTACGAGGAGCTGCGCGACCTGCTCCGCCGGGAGGTGCTGGACAGCCAGTTCCGGGGGATGCGCGAGGCTCTCGCCAACCCCGACCCGGCGGCGATGGAGCGGGTGCGGGAGATGATGACCGCGCTCAACGACATGCTCGACCGTGACGCCCGGGGCGAGCACACCCAGGAGGATTTCGACAGGTTCATGGGCGAGTACGGGGACATGTTCCCCGAGCAGCCGCGCAACCTGGAAGAGCTGGTCGACATCCTCGCCCGCCGGGCCGCCGCCACCCAGCGGATGCTCGCCTCGCTGACCCCGGAGCAGCGCGCCGAGCTGGCCGGGCTGATCGACCAGACGCTGGAGCAGGCCGGCCTGTCCGAGCAGATGCGCCGGCTCGGCGAGTCGCTCTACGCCCGCCGTCCCGATCTGGCGTGGAACACCCCGGAGCGGCTCTCCGGAGAGAACCCGATGGGGATGGGCGACGCCGTCACCGCCCTGGAGGAGCTCTCCGACCTGACCCAGCTCGAAGCCGCCCTCCGCCAGGACTACCCGGGCGCGCGGCTCGACGACGTGGACGAGGCGGCGATCCGGCGGGCCCTCGGCCGGTCAGCGGTCGACGACATGGAGGCGCTGAAGCAGATCGAGCGCGAGCTGGAGCAGCAGGGTTACCTGCGGCGCCAGCGCGGCAAGCTGGAGCTCACCCCCAAGGCGGTCCGCCGGCTGGGCGAGACGGCGCTGCGCAGGGTCTTCGCCAGCCTCGACTCCGGCCGTCGCGGCGACCACGACCAGCGTGACGCGGGCGCGGCGGGCGAGCTGACCGGTTCGTCCCGTCCGTGGCGGTTCGGTGACGAGCAGCCTCTCGACGTGGTGCGCACCGTGGTCAACGGCGTGCGCCGGGGCACCGGTCGCGACGGCGGCGGCGTCCGGCTGTCGGTGGACGACTTCGAGGTGGCCGAGACCGAGCGGCGTACGGCGGCGGCCGTCTGCCTGCTTGTCGACCTGTCCTACTCGATGGCCCTGCGCGGCACCTGGGCGGCGGCCAAGCAGACGGCGCTGGCCCTCCAGGCGCTGGTGGCCTCGAAGTTCCCGCAGGACGCCGTGCAGATCGTGGGCTTCTCCAACTACGCCCGCGTGCTCGCGCCCGACGAGCTGGCCGGGCTCGACTGGGACATGGTGCAGGGCACCAACCTGCACCACGCGCTCCTCATCGCCGGCCGCCACCTCGACCGCCATCCGGACTTCGAGCCGGTCGTCCTGGTGGTCACCGACGGTGAGCCGACCGCGCACCTGCTGCGCAACGGCAGGTCGGCCTTCGAGTGGCCGCCCTCCGCGGAGACACTGGAGCTCACGCTGGCCGAGGTGGACAAGATGACCCGGCGCCGGGCCACTCTCAACATCTTCATGCTGGCGGCCGACGAGCGCCTCAAGGACTTCGTGGACGAGGTGGCACGCCGCAACGGCGGCCGGGTCTTCTCACCAAGCGCCGACCGCCTCGGCGAGTACGTCGTCAGCGACTTCCTACGCGCCCGCCGAGCCCGCTGACCCCTCCCCCGGGACGGCCCTCCACCACAGGGCCGTCCCCCCCCACGCCACCCCCACAAACCGCCTCCCCCGGCCACCCCAGCGGAAGCCCCCTCCCTGACCTCTCGGCGCGGCACCGTTCAGGGGCGCCGGGTCCCACCGCCCCACGTCTCACCGTTGCGGCGCCCAGGAGGGCTAAGGATCACCTGCAGGCAGCAGGTTGGATGCCGCACGTGCAATCAAGCAACCGAATCAACGACGAGAGGTAAACGGCAACACCCGACGCCATTGAGCGGCACCACACCAAGTTGTTCGGGCCCCGGCTACCCGACCACCCGTACAACCTCCGACCCGCCGCCCAAAGACGATCCCTGATCCCTCCTTGGCGCCGCGACGGCGAGAGGTGGGACGGCGGGACCCGGCGTCTTCGAGCGGTGCCCAGGAGGGATCACCTTTGGGCAGCGGGGTGAGGTGGCGTGGTCACCGGGGCGGGTGGGGGTGAGGGGATCAGGAGGTGGCGTAGGTGTGTGGGGTGTAGGCGGCCAAGGCGAGGTCGAAGCCGTCGTGGCAGCGGCGGTGGGAGCGGTAGCAGGGGCGCCAGGCGGTGCTGTTGCCGACTCCGGCGCGGGCGTCGGCCAGGGCGGCGGGGACCCGGTCGGGGCGGGGCAGGACGCCTCCGCCGAGGTAGCGTACGCCGGTCAGCGCGGGGGCGACCGTCTGCGCGGAAGCGATCGGCCGCGCGGAAGCAGCCGCCTGCGCGGAAGCAGCCGCGTGCACGGGAGAGCCCATCTGCGCAGAAGCGGCCGTGTGCGCGGAAGCAGCCGCGTGCATGGGAGCGGTCGTGTGCGTGTCAGAGCTCGTGTGGGCTTCGTCGGTGGCGGTGCCGTGGCGCCAGCCGCTCTCCTCGTCCCAGATGAGGAAGGTGCCGTCGGTCAGGCGGACGGTGGCTCGGCGGGGGTCGCACGGCCCTTCCCACCAGTCGTCGACCTCGCCGCCCAGGGCCTCGACCACCTGCCTGAGGTAGGAGCCCGGCTGCTGCCGCCACTCGTCGGTGAACGGCTCGACGTGCTTGACCGTCAAGGGATCGGCACCCCCTAGTGCTAGTGCCACGGCGGGCAAAACCCGCCCATGATCGTGTTTCCAAACGCTCAATACCGGTGAGCGAACCCGTGAGTGATCCTACTCACCGGCGACCTGTGCTCCGGCGCGAATCCGCGGATCCACGACCGCCGACCGCGAACAAATCCCGATGGTGACGCATCTCAACAGGGGGAACATTCTCCGGCCGGTCACACGCCGCGAAAGGAGGGAACCGGATGATCGCCTTGATCGTCATCCTCGCGGCGATCTCGATCACGTGCCTGTCCTACGAAATGTGCCTGGGCTCGCTCTCCCGTACCAGAAAGCCCCGCACACCCACCGCCAAGATCACCCCAACCGATCCCCTGCACAACGCCCACCCCCTGGAACCCCTGCCGCCGGCCTGACCCGGACACCTCAGAGACCACCCCGGCAGCCAACTGGGGCGTGGGGGTCGGGCTGCCAGGTGCAGTCGTTCGGGTCGCCGGGGTTGGTGTCTGGGGCGCATGGATCGGGCCGCTGGTGTGTCTCCTGAGACGCCGTCAGGGACGGACTGGCGGAGTTGTGTCCGAGTCGCCGAGGCGGACTGCCAGCGTGCTGGATCCGATGCCGGGGATCGGATGGCCGTAAGCGGTGCCTGAGTCGCAGAGGCGGATGCCAGCGTGGTGGAGCCGTTGCCGAGGGGCGGATGAACGGAAGTGGTGTTTGAGACACCGAGCTGGACCGCCAGCGGGGTGGATCCGACGCCGAGGGGCGGATGGCCGGTGTGGTGTCTGGGTGGACCGGTGGGGGGTGTCCGAGATGGCCGACACCACGCCAGCGGTCCGACACCGACATCCCAGCGCCGCACCCCCGACGCCCCCCACCCCCCAGACACCCCACACCAGCGGCTCGCCCCAGACGCCATACCGGCCACCTGACCCGGATGTCTCGGACATCGTGTCATTAACCGCCCACGGAACCGTGACGTTCCGGAAACAGGGGGTGGCGGGAGATCACCCAGGGGAGAGGTGACCGGATAGCCTCTCCCGCATGACGACCCTGCTGCTCGTGCTGCACATCGGTTTCGCGATCTTCACGCTGGGCCCGCTCACGGCGGTCACCATGGCCGCGCCGCGGGCGATCCGGGCCAAGGAGGTCGGCCTCCTGCGGTTCCTGCAGAGAAGCACGCGGATCTACGGGCTCGGCGCGCTGGGCGTGCTCATCGTCGGTCTCGGGCTCGGCGGGTCCGATCTGGGCAAGCCGTACCTGACCGTGTCGATGACGCTCTTCGTCGTCGCGATCGTGCTGCTCGTGCTCATCGAACGCGACCTGCGCACCGCCGTCCGGGTGCTCTCCACGGAGACCGCGGACGACGACGCGAAGGTGCAGACCGGGCGGATCGCCGCGCTGGCCGGGGTGGTGGCCCTGATCTGGCTGGTGATCCTGGTGCTGATGGTCTGGTTCAACTGACCTCAGCCGGGGCGGCGGCCCACCGGCCCGCGCGGCGGCGGAGTACGGCTCAGCCGAGGGCCCGGGTGAGGTCGGCGAGCAGGTCGTCCACCGATTCGATGCCGACCGACAGCCGGACCAGGTCGCCGGGGACCTCCAGGGCCGAGCCGGCCACCGAGGCGTGGGTCATCCGGCCGGGGTGCTCGATGAGCGACTCGACTCCGCCGAGCGACTCGCCCAGGGTGAAGATCTCGGTCCGGTCGCAGATGGCGACGGCCTCCTCCTCGCCCCCGGCCACCTGGAAGGACACCATGCCGCCGAACCGCTTCATCTGCTTGGCGGCCACCTCGTGCCCGGGGTGGTCGGGCAGACCGGGGTAGAGCACCTTGGTGACCTTCGGGTGCGCGGTCAGCAGCTCGACCACCCGCTCGGCGTTGTCGCAGTGCCGGTCCATCCGCACGCCGAGCGTCTTGACGCCGCGCAGCGTCAGCCAGGCGTCGAACGGCCCGGCGACCGCGCCCATCGCGTTCTGGTGGTAGGCGAGGTCCTCGCCGAGCCCGCTGTCCCTGACGATCAGCGCGCCGCCGACCACGTCCGAGTGCCCACCGACGTACTTCGTGGTGGAGTGCACCACGATGTCCGCCCCGAGTCCCAGCGGCTGCTGAAGGTACGGCGAGGCGAAGGTGTTGTCCACCACCAGCAGCGCGCCCGCCTCGTGCGCGACGGAGGCCAGAGCCGCGATGTCGGCGATGCCGAGGAGCGGGTTGGTCGGCGTCTCCACCCAGATGACCTTGGTCTCCGGCCGGATGGCCGCCCGCACCGCGTCGATGTCGTTCAGCGGCACCGGGTCATAGGCCAGGCCCCAGCGGGAGAACACCCGGGCGAACAACCGGTAGGTCCCGCCGTACGCGTCTCCGGGGATCAGCACGTGGTCACCGGGCGCGCACACGGCGCGGAGCAGCGCGTCCTCGGCCGCGAGCCCCGAGGCGAACGCGAGACCCCTCGTGCCGCCCTCGATCGCGGCCAGGCATTCCTCCAACGCCGTCCTGGTCGGGTTGCCCGACCGGCTGTACTCATATCCCGACCGGAGGCCGCCCACCCCGTCCTGCTTGTAGGTGGAAGTGGCGTAGATCGGCGGAACGACCGCGCCGGTCACGGGGTCAGGCTGCTGACCTGCGTGAATGGCGAGAGTCTCGAAACCATTGCTCATATCCAGTCACCGTACCCTCCCCTGCCCGCACGAACGCTCCCGGTCACCGCCGCCCCCGGCGCCCGGACGGCGGTCTCGCGGCATCGTGGCGGTGCTCCCGCAGCATCGTGGCGACGTGAGCGGGGCATCGTGGCGACGTGAGCGGGGCATCGTGGCGACGTGAGCGGGGCATCGTGGCGACGTGAGCGGGGCATCGTGGCGACGTGAGCGGGGCATCCTGGCGGCGGAGTCGGCCTTTCGGTGGATCCGGCGGGCGGGCCCGGCGGCCTAGGCTCGGGATGTGGCGGACATGCACAGGGTCGTGAGCTGGGTGCGCCGGCTCAGCGAGATCGCGTTGATCGGCTGGCTGTCGCTGCTGCTCCTGCTGGACGTCCTGCTGGCGTTCGGCTCCGCCCTGCAGTCGGAGACGCCGGCCCTGAACGCCACGGTCCCGCTGCTCGGCGCGGCCGGGATGGTGGCGCTGATGACGCGGCGGTCCTACCGGGTGCCGGGGTTCCTGGTGCTGCTCGGGCTGTCGCTGGCGGTGTCGATCACGATCGCGGTCACCCACGTGCAGACCCCGCCGGGATTCGCCGAGACCGGCTGCATCCTGGTGCTCACGATCAGCGTGCTGCGCTGGGTCGAGCCGGTCAGCAAGGCCGCGCTGCTGGCCGGCGCGTCGATGATCGTGCTGGTGGCGGGGTCCACCGGGCGCTCGGGTCCCGGTCCCACGCCGGGCCTCATGCTGGGGTTCCTGGTGCTGGTCGCCTGGGCGGTGGCGGCGGGCGTCGGCGCCTACCTGCGCTTCCAGCTCGAACGCCGCCGCGAGGCCGTGCACGCCGTACGGCGGGCGGAGCGCCTGGAGCTGGCCAGGGAGCTGCACGACCTCGTCGCCCACCACATCACCGGCATCGTCGTGCAGGCGCAGGCGGCGCGCACGGTCGCCGAACAGAAACCCGCGGCGGTGGTGCCCGCCCTCGACGCGATCGCCACCGCCGGCGCCGACGCGCTGACCTCGATGCGCCGCCTGGTCAGCGTCCTGCGCGCGCAGGAGGACGCGACCCGCGCGCCCGGCACCCGGCTCGTCGATCTCCGGGTCCTCGCCGAGCGGTTCGGCGCCTCGGGCACTCCCCGGGTGACGTTCGAGATCGGGCAGGGCATCGGCGAGGACACCCTGCCGCCGGAGGTGGTGACCACCCTGCACCGCGTGCTCCAGGAGTCGCTGACCAACGTCCGCCGGCACGCGCCGGACGCCGGCTGGGTGCAGGTGGACCTGCGGGTGGTGCGGGACAGGGTGGTGCTGAGGATCCGCAACCACGGCTCCGCCTCCGACGCCCGCCTCGCCCGCCTGGGCGGCGGGTTCGGGCTGGTGGGCATGGCCGAACGGGTGGAGGCCCTCGGCGGCCAGCTCGTCGCGGGCCCCACCCCGGACGGCTGCTGGCAGGTCCTCGCCGACTTCCCGAGCTGACCCCGCCCCGCGCGGCGGAAGCCGCCACCGGGGACGGAGACGGAGACGCGCCTCGGCCAGGGCCGCGGCGGGGTGGGAGGGCTCCCCCCCAGGGCCGCGGCGGGGTGGGAGGGCTCCCCGCCGGGTCCGCGGCGGGGAGGGTGTCGGATCAGTGGTTGGCGAGGAAGGCGAGGAGGTCCTGGCGGGTGATGAGGCCGACGGGCTTGCCGTCGTCGAGGACGACGGCGGCGTCGGCCTTCTCCAGCGCCTCGACCGCGCCGGACACCGGCTCGCCCGCGCCGATCATGGGCAGCGGGTGGGACATGTGCGCGGCCAGCGGGTCCTCCAGACCGACCCGCCCGCGGTAGAGCGCGTCGAGCAGGTCGCGCTCCACGATCGAGCCGATCACCTCGGCGGCCATGACCGGAGGCTCCTCCTTCATCACCGGGAGCTGCGAGACGCCGTACTCCCGCATGATCGAGATCGCCGTGGCGACCGACTCGTGCGGGTGGGTGTGCACGAACTGCGGCATCCCGGTGGACTTGCGGTTGAGCACCTCGCGGACCAGGCTCTCGTCGCCCGGCGAGGTGAGGAAGCCGTAGTCGGCCATCCAGTCGTCGTTGAAGATCTTCGACAGGTAGCCCCGGCCCCCGTCCGGCAGCAGCACCACGACGACGTCGTCCGGCCCGGCCTGCGCGGCGACCTTGACCGCCGCGACCACGGCCATGCCGCAGGAGCCGCCCACCAGCAGGGCCTCCTCGCGGGCGAGCCGCCGGGTCATGCCGAAGGAGTCCTTGTCGGAGACGGCGATGATCTCGTCGCAGACCGTGGTGTCGTAGGTCTCCGGCCAGATGTCCTCGCCGACGCCCTCCACCAGGTACGGCCGGCCGCTGCCGCCGGAGTAGACCGAGCCCTCGGGGTCGGCCCCGATGATCTTCACGCGGCCGCCGGAGACCTCCTTGAGGTAGCGCCCGGTGCCACTGATCGTCCCGCCGGTGCCGATCCCGGCCACGAAGTGGGTGATCCGCCCCTCGGTCTGTTCCCAGATCTCCGGACCGGTGGAATGGTAGTGACTGGCCGGATTGTCCGGATTGGAATACTGGTCGGGCTTCCAGGCGTTGGGCGTCTCACGGGCAAGCCGATCAGAGACGGAGTAGTAGGAGTCGGGATGGTCCGGGGAGACGGCGGTGGGGCAGACGACCACCTCCGCACCGTAGGCGCGCAGCACCGCGATCTTGTCCTGCGCGACCTTGTCGGGGACGACGAACAGGCAGCGATATCCTTTTTTCTGCGCCACGATGGCCAGGCCCACCCCGGTGTTTCCGGAGGTGGGCTCGACGATCGTGCCGCCGGGCTTGAGCGCGCCCGACCGCTCCGCGGCCTCGATCATTCTCACGGCGATCCGGTCCTTTACCGAGCCGCCGGGGTTGAAGTACTCCACCTTGGCCAGGAGCTGGGCGGACGCCCCGCCGGTCACCCGGTGGAGTCGTACCAGAGGGGTGTTCCCCATAAGTTCGATCAACGAGTCGTGTACGCGCACGGCGATTCGATACCACCTTATTTACTTAAGCTTTGTCAGCTTCAATAGGGCCGCGGTCCCGAAAGGTTAAGGGAAGCTCGGCCGGTTTTCACGACAAACGCTACCGCCGCGAGGTGACGAGGGGGACGCGCAGGTGATCTGGACACCCGGTGTGGCGCATGCGGCACGGAAGATCGCGACCGCGGCGGCGGTCGGCGGCGGCGGGCTGACCGCGATCGGCGGCCTGGCCTACGGGCTGCTGCTGGCCGAAGCCCTGGTCGCCCGCCGCATGGTGGGCAACCCGCACGGCACGGAGGGCCCGCCCTCCGACGGGGTCTACTCGGCCTCGGAGCCCGCGGGCGAGCCGCTCAGGCTGGTCATGCTCGGCGACTCGACCTCGGTGGGGCTCGGCATGGACGACCCCGCGCACACGCCGGGCGTGATGCTGGCCGGCGGGCTCGCCTCGATCGCCGAGCGGCCCGTGCTGCTCACCGTGGCGGGCCGGTCCGGCGCGGCGTCGGCCGAGCTGGCCGCCCAGGTGGACCAGGTGCTGGGTGGTCCCGCCCCGGATGTCGCGGTCATCTTCATCGGCGCGAACGACGTCACCACCCGGGCCAGGCCGGCGGACGCCGTGCGGCACCTGCAGAACGCGGTCCGGCGGCTGCGGGAGGCCGGGACGCAGGTGGTGGTGGGGACCTGCCCGGATCTCGGCACGGTGCGGCCGATCGCGCAGCCGCTACGGTGGATCACCCGGCGGTGGTCCCGGGAGCTGGCCGCCGCGCAGACGATCGCGGTGGTCGAGGCCGGCGGGCGCACCGTGGCCTTCGCCGACCTACTGGGTCCGGTATTCGCGACAAACCCCACCGAGATGTTTCGACCCGACAGATATCACCCATCTGCCCGAGGTTACCAACAGGCTGCTTACGCGGTGCTACCGTCTGTATGCGCCGCGTTGGGACTTTGGCCCGAGCCCGAGCCTCGGCATGGCGAAGGATCGCAATCGATTTACCTCGCGGCGGCCCTGGCCGCGGAGGAGCCTGGCACCGAGGTCGCCGAGACCCGTGTCGCCGGCCGGGCGGTCGGGCCCTACGGACGATGGGCCTCGCTGTTCCACCGGCGTCTGGGGACGATGCCTCGCGACGCCTGATCCCGGCCACCCTCCGCTTCACGGTCGTCACTCTTAGTCCACATTGGAGTGAAATGCCCGTGATCCGGCCTAACAGGAAGACGGCTGTGACGCTGGTCGGCGTGCTCTGCGTGCCCGGTTGCTCAGGCAGCGACGCCGCCACGGAAGTGCACCCCACCTGGACCAACGACCGGGTCAACGCGGTCAGCCGCACCACCGTCGCGGCGGGTGTCGCCGCGACGACCTCCCTCACGGCGGGCGGCTCCCTGGAGACCGTCGCCGTGGACCTCGTCTCCGGCGAGAAGCTGTGGGGCGCCCCCGCCACCCTGGCCGGCCGGCTGCCCGGGATGGGCGTCTCACCGCCCGCCGCCGTGCCCACCGGCGCGGGGCGCGGCGTCGTGGCCTCCGTCGATCCGGTCAAGGCCGATCCGGTCAAGAAGGGCAGGTGGCGGGCCACCCTGGTCGCCCGCGACGCCCGTACCGGCAGACAGACCTGGACCAGACCGGTGCACTCGACCTTCGGCCCGCAGCGCTGCGGGCCTTACCTGTGCCTGTCCGAGCACACGGCGCTGTCCTCGGCCCGGATGGTGGTGCTGGATCCCGCCACCGGCAGGACGCTGTGGCGGCTGTCCGGCATCGCCGAGGTGGAGTGGGCCGACGACACCCGGGTGGTGCTGATGCGCCTGGCCGAGCACCCGGTGGTCGAGGCGTACGAGGCGAAGACCGGCAAGCGGCTGTGGCGGCAGCCGGTCGCGCAGGCCCTCGGGCCGGGCGTGGACCTGTCCGGCGGCTGGTCCTTCGGCGCCGTCGGCGACAACCTCGTCGGCTACGTCGCGCCGTACACCAGCCCCGGAAGCAAGAAGACCTCCACCTTCGGCGTCTTCTCCATGAAGATCGCCGACGGCACGGTCAACTGGATGCGGCCCTCCGTGGTCCGCGTCTATCCCAGCGGCAGCCCCGGCCACGCGCCGGTGGTCCGCCCGGTGGACGGCCAGGGGCAGTACGGCGGCTTCGCCAGGCTCGACGCGGAGACCGGGCGGGTGCTCGGCCAGATCGGCGCCGCCGAGGTGCCCGGATCCGGCTGGTGGCTCGCCTTCCCGCAGCGGATGGACCGGATCGGCTTCCTCAAGCACGACCAGCCGGGCACGGTCTACAACCTGACCAGCGGCAAGGCGGTGCCGGCCAAGGAGCAGCGCGGCTGGTCGTTCTGCGTCACCGACCCCAAGCCGCTGGGCATCAAGGGCCAGCCGACCGGCTTCTACTCGGTCGCCGCGGTCTGCGAGTACGACCTCGCCACCGGAAAGCGGGTCGCCGGCACCACCGGCGCACCCCCCACCTGGTACACCGGCGGCCAGGACGGCTGGCGCCTGTGGCGAGACGACCGGGGCGCCCTGCACGCGGTCAAGGACGGCACGACCACCGTCCCCGGCATGTACGGCTGACGCGACCGGGGCAGATCTCACCCGTCTGTCGATTACAGTACAAAGTTCTGTTTTTGTGCCCCCCGGTTCATGGCCGGCCGACTGCCGCGCGATAACCTCCGCTTCAGGAGCGCTGTTATGAACCCAGGAGAGCCACATGCCAGAGGCAGTCATCGTCGCCACCGCACGCTCGCCGATCGGCCGCGCCTTCAAGGGGTCGCTCAAGGACATCCGTCCCGACGACCTGACCGCCCAGATGGTCAGGGCGGCCCTGGCCAAGGTGCCCGAGCTGGACCCGCAGGAGATCAACGACCTGATGCTCGGCTGCGGGCTTCCCGGCGGCGAGCAGGGATTCAACATGGCCCGGGTGGTCACCGTCCTGCTCGGCCTTGACCAGGTCCCCGGTACGACGGTGACCCGTTACTGCTCGTCGTCGCTGCAGACGACCCGGATGGCCTTCCACGCGATCAAGGCCGGCGAGGGTGACGTCTACGTGTCGGCCGGCGTCGAGTGCGTGTCCCGGTTCGCCAAGGGCAGCTCGGACTCGCTGCCCGGCACCCACAACGACTTCTTCGCCGAGGCCCGGACCCGCGGGACCAAGGCGGCCGAGGGCGGCGGACCGGTGTGGCACGACCCGCGCGAGGACGGCGAGGTGCCCGACGTCTACATCGCGATGGGCCAGACCGCTGAGAACGTCGCGCGGCTGAGGGGCGTCTCCCGTCAGGAGCAGGACGAGTTCGGCGTGCGCTCGCAGAACCTCGCGGAGAAGTCGCTGGCCAACGGGTTCTGGGAGAGGGACATCACCCCGGTGACCCTGCCCGACGGCACCGTGGTCAGCAAGGACGACGGCCCGCGCCCCGGCACCACCTACGAAGGGGTGTCCGGCCTGAAGCCGGTCTTCCGCCCGGACGGCACCGTGACGGCCGGCAACTGCTGCCCGCTGAACGACGGCGCCGCCGCGGTCGTGATCATGAGTGACACCAAGGCGGCCGAGCTGGGCCTCACCCCGCTGGCCCGGATCGTCTCGACCGGCGTGACCGGCCTGTCCCCCGAGATCATGGGCCTCGGCCCGGTGGGCGCGTCACGGCAGGCGCTCGGCCGGGCGGGCATGTCGATCGACGACGTGGACCTGGTGGAGATCAACGAGGCGTTCGCCGCCCAGGTGATCCCGTCCTACCAGGAGCTCGGCATCGACCTGGACCGGCTCAACGTCAACGGCGGCGCGATCGCGGTCGGCCACCCGTTCGGCATGACCGGCGCCCGGATCACCTCCACCCTGATCAACAGCCTCCAGTTCCACGACAAGTCGATCGGCCTGGAGACCATGTGCGTCGGCGGCGGCCAGGGCATGGCCCTGGTGCTGGAGCGCCTCAGCTAGTCCCCGCTCCCGTACGGCCGGGGCGACCGGCCGTACGGGACCGAGGCTCAGCCGTGCACGTCGGGACCGGCGGAGGTGAGGGCGATCCGCACGATGACCCGGCGGTCCCGCTCCATGGCGGCGCGGTAGTCGTCCCAGTCGGGGTGCTCGCCGGAGATGGCCCGGTAGTAGTCGACCAGCGGCTCCATCGCGTCCGGCAGGGAGACCACCTCGGCGACGCCGTCCACCTGGATCCAGTCGCCGAAGAACCCGTCGGTGAACACGCAGACCGAGACCTTCGGATCGCGCCTGATGTTGCGCGTCTTGGCGGCCGTCTCCCGGGTGCTGACGACCAGGAACCCCTCCGTGTCGACGCCGATCGTGATCGGCGACATCTGTGGCCGCCCGTCGGCGTGCCGGGTCAGCAGGATGGCGCGGTGGTTGGCGCGGACGAACTCACGTGCCGTTTCCAGTTCCATGGGTCCATCATGCCCGGGACATGCGACCGCCCGCGCGACCGGCCGGTGCGCGGGCGATCACGGTGTCGACTACAGGCGGGGACGGCGACGCCGCTCGTGCTCGTGCACGATCGCGGTGGCATAGCCGTGGGTGAGCCCGTGCTCCTCGGCGAGCCAGTTGGCACGCTCGGTACAACGGAGGAAAGACGGGCCGTTGTCGATGGCTTGGAACCACTCTGGGAGTTCGCGTCCCGTTATGGTCGGGACTCTCGCGATGAGCTTGCTGTGCGTCTCCGGTGAGTGGTTCAACGACATGGGCACCTCCACGGATGAGCTCCTTTGCTCGACACTGCAACACGCCCGCGTAAATGGCAAGACCAGATGCCGCCAGTCTTCTGTTACAACTGGTAGATCATTGGTCGCGGACCGTTGCCCCGAGGCTGTACCCCGAAAACCGCCGGACATGCGGAAGGCCCCGCCGAAGCGGGGCCTTCCTTTACCGGCTCAGTCGCCGCCGGCTCAGTCGTCGCCCGAGAAGTAGCTGATGAAGCGCAGCACCTCAAGGTAGATCCAGACCAGGCTCAGGGTGAGCCCGAAGGCGGCCTGCCAGGCGAACTTCTCCGGCACGCCGGCGCGGGCGGCCTCCTCGATCGAGTCGAAGTCGAGGAGCAGGAAGAAGCAGCCGAGCAGGATCATCGCGATGCTGAAGATCCAGCCGATCGGGTTGTCGGCGCGGATCCCGATGCCGCCCGGGACGAAGAAGCCGACGATGAAGTTGGTCAGCATCAGGCCGAGCGCGGCGATGGCCGCGGCTCCGACGTACCGGTAGAGCTTCGGCGTCACCCGAATGATCTTCAGCGAGTGGACGGCCAGCACACCGCCGAAGGCGAGGGCCGTGCCGAGCACCGCCTGGAGCACGATGCCGTTGTACACGCTCTCCATGAGGTGGCTGAACGCCCCCACGAAGACGCCGTAGAACAGCGCATAACCGAGGATCAGCACCGGGTTGGTGCTCTGCCGGAAGGACGCGATCAGGGCGAGGACGACGCCTATGAGGGCGCTGACCACCGCCACGATCATCGGGACGTCCAGCACCCACGCCGCCGCGCCCGACACGACGAGCGTGCCCAGCGTCATGAACCCGCGGACGACGACGTCGTCGATCGTCATCGGCCGGTGGGCCGGCGGAGCATACGATGGGGCGTTGTACATGTCATGAAGTTGGCCGGGGCTCGGCGTAGGGCCGCCCCAGGCATGCTGCCGGGACTGCCGGAAAACCGGGTTCTTGCTCTCCATCGCTGCCTCCACGCTGCGGCCTTTGCGGACCAGGGTATTGGATCCCCGGTCACAAGTCCGTATCGTGCCGTTATTTATCTGCCTGTAGGTCTACCAGCGGTTTGTTCCCCTCACATCGCCGGAAGAACCGGCTCTGTAAGGCCCACTCCGCACGTCACTCACCGCCAGAGTGACATCCGCGGCCCGCGTCGTGAAGACGCGAACCACTCGCGGCGAACCTCTCAACGAGCGAGCACCCGCGACAGTTCCCCTTTCCCCTTACTTCTTCGGCACGAGTCTTGCCCGGCCCAGGGGTTTCGACCCGCGCAATTAACCCGGGAAAGGGCTCCGTGCGGCCTGACCGGCGCCGGAGGGCGTGCGGGCTTCGCCCGGCCGGACAGGGGCGCCCGCCGGGAAGGCGCCCCCGTCACGCGTTGGCACGCCGGGCGCACCGGAATGCTGTCGGGAAAGCAAAAAGCTAACAATTGGATAACCGGATGACATCATTTTATGTCGTAAACGTCCTAATCGGTTGGACCGTTCCGGTCCTGCGCGGGAAGCCGACGGACAGCACGCGGCCCGCTCCTGGAAAAGCACAGGTGGCGGGCCATTCTAGCGTGCACGACAGAGGTGCCCCCGGCGGGACTCGAACCCGCACTCGAACCCTTTTAAGGGGTTTGCCTCTGCCATTGGGCTACGGGGGCGCCGCAATCATACGTAATGGACCACTCTTAAGAGGAGCACAAGTTCGCATCAGGCGTCACAGTTCATGACGAAGTGGCGATTCTCGGCGCCGTGAGGGTGGACGGCCCGGTAATGGCTGGGTCAGTCGAGGAATATCGCACCGTCCGGAAGTGGTCGCAGGATCGCGGGCGCCCCGGGCCCGGGCAGGCATCGGTGTGCACGACGATGGGGCTCGCCGGTGCAGGTCCGCACGCCGTACAGGCAGGATGTCCGTCGTACAAGGGTATGCGAGAGGCCCGCGGGACGTGTCCCACGGGCCTGATGTGAGGGGGGCTCAGCTCTTCCGGGTGGTGGCCATCGCCGCCCGAAACTCGTCCCGCGGGCGGTGGATCTCGCCGAGGGAGACGGTCTCCCGCTTGAAGAACAGCGCGAGGGTCCAGTCCACCGTCACCCGGACCTTGCGGTTCAGGGTCGGCACCCTGGACAGGTGGTAGGTGCGGTGCATGAACCACGCGGGGAAGCCGCGCAGCTTGACGCCGTACACGTTGGCCACGCCCTGGTGCAGGCCGAGGCCCGCGACCGAGCCCGCGTACTTGTGCCGGTAGTCCGCCAACGGCTCGCCGGCCAGCCGCCGGACGATGTTGTCGGCGAGCACCTTGGCCTGCCGTACGGCGTGCTGGGCGTTGGGGGCGCAGTACTGACCCGGGTTGGTGACGTCGGGGACGCCCGCGATGTCGCCCGCGGCGAAGGCGTCCTGCACGCCGGCGACGGTCAGCTGCGTGGTCGTCTTGACCCGGCCGCGCTCGTCCACGGGGAGGTCGGTGGAGTTGACGATCTGGCTCGGCTTGACGCCCGCCGTCCACACCAGGGTCTCGGCCTCGAACTCCTCGCCGTCGGAGAGCACCACGTGACCGCCCTCGCAGGAGTTCAGCCGCGTGTTCAGCCGGACGTCGATGCCGCGCTCCCTGAGCTGCTCCAGCGTCCACCTGCCCATCTCGGGGCCGACCTCGGGCAGCACCCGGTCGGTCGCCTCCACCAGCACCCAGCGCAGGTCGGCGGGCGTGATGTTGCGGTAGTAACGGGTGGAGTCGCGGGACATGTCCTCCAGCTCGGCCAGCGCCTCGACACCGGCGAAGCCCGCGCCCACCACGACGAACGTGAGGGCCCTGCGGCGCACCCGCGGGTCGTCGGTGGACTCCGCGACGTCGAGCTGGCGCAGCACCCGGTTGCGCATCCCGATGGCCTCGCCGATGGTCTTGAACCCGATGCCGATGTCGCTGAGCCCCGGAATGGGCAGGGTGCGCGAGATGGACCCCGCGGCCATCACGATGATGTCGTAGTCCAGCTCGCGGGCCGACCCCTCGCCCGGCTCGAAGACAGCCGTCCTGGCCTCGTGGTTGACCTTGCTGATCTTTCCGTTGAGCACGCGCACCTTGGGCAGCACCCGGCGCAGCGGCGCCACGACGTGCCGGGGGGAGAGGTTGCCCGCCGCGGCCTCGGGCAGGAAGGGCTGGTAGGTCATGTAGGACTGGGGGTCCACGATCGTGATCCGTACACTGCCGTCCTTGAGCTGCCGGGCCAGCCGGCGCTGGAGGCGGAGCGCGGTGTACAGGCCGACGTAACCGCCGCCGACGATCAGGATGTGCTTCGACTTCGCGTTCACATCAGTGCCCATCTCTCGTGGTGGTGCTTGTGAATGCATTCACAAGCCTATGCGAGCGCATAGCACATCCGCCAATCGAAGTCATGCGACCTTGGTCACATCATCGCGACGAAACAGCCGCCCGGGTGAAGATCTCGTCCAGCATCGCCTCGGTGACCCGGCCGGTGAAGGTGTTCTGCTGGCTCGGGTGGTAGCAGCCGAGCAGGTGCACACCGGCTCCGCCGTACGAAAGCGGGACCTGCACGCCGTGGCCGAACGGCGGGCGCCGGGGCGGCAGCTCGTAACCCGCCTCCCTCAACGCCGGCCAGGCCGCCTGCCAGGCGAAGCCGCCGAGCGCGACGATCACCCGGACGGAGTCCGCCACCAGCGCGATCTCCCGGCTCAGCCACGGAAAGCAGGCCGCGCGCTCCTGCGGGGTGGGCTTGTTGGCCGGCGGGGCGCACCGCACCGCGGCGACCACCCGGGCGCCGATCAGCCGCTGGCCGTCGCCGGCGTGGACGCTCGTCGGCAGGGCCGCGAACCCGGTGCGGTGCAGCGAGGCGAACAGCCAGTCGCCGCTGCGGTCCCCGGTGAAGATCCGGCCCGTGCGGTTGCCGCCGTGCGCGGCGGGCGCGAGCCCGAGGATCAGCACGCGCGGCTTCTCCTCGCCCCAGCCGGGGACGGGCCGCCCCCAGTAGGTCTCCTCGGCGAAGGCGCGCCGCCGCACCTGAGCGACCTCCTCCCGCCAGGCCACCAGCCGGGGGCACGCCCGGCACACCGACTCCCGCGCGACCAGCTCGGCCACGCCGGAACAGGCCCCGGCCAGCTCGCGCACCTCCGCGGGGTCGCGCGCGACGGGCGTCTCCGCCGAGGCGGGATCGCCGGGCCAGCCGGTGCCGGGAGGTACGAAGCTCATCCCCCGATCGTCCCAGCCCCGGCGCCCGCACGGAGAACCGGCACGAAAACCGGCGCCGAACCCGAAAAGGCGCGGCACCCCTGGAAGGGGTACCGCGCCGGTGTGCTTTCGTGCTGACTACGCCTTCGGGCAGGTGTAGTCGTAGCCGACCGAGGCCTTGTTGCCACCGGGGCCGAGGATCCAGAGGGACAGCGTGCCCTCGTTGGTCTCCCCGCTCACGGCGGCGACATCGACGTTGATGGTCGTGGTGCCCGCCGAGTCCGGCGTGATCACATCGGTGTCGACGACGCTGTCACCGGCCCGCCACTGGTAGACCACCTTGGTCGGCGCGGACACGACGATGCCCGCGGACCCCTTGATCGCCGGGGACTTGCCGTCCTTGCAGGTGCTGTTGTCCGCCGCGGCGGCCAGGTTGGTGATCGCCACCTTCACCGGCTCGGGCTTCTTGCACTCGACCTTGGCGGTCTCGGAGTTGGAGGTGGTGCCGTTCGGGCTGAGGATCTCGATCCAGCGCCGCTCGGTGCCGCTCTCCTTGAAGCCCACGGGCAGCGAGACGGTCTCGTACCGGGAGCCGTGCTTGGAGAAGTACTCCGACTGCACCGAACCGCGGTAACCCGGGCCGGCCCAGCGGTACTTGACCGTGGTGTCACCGCGGGTCACACCGATGACACCGGTGAAGGTGCGATCGACGGGGCAGGAACCGGCGTAGTCGGACGGACCGTCCACCTTGGCGAACGCCTTGGCGTCCGGCTCCGGCTTCTTGCACCAGACCTTGTAGTACTCACGGTCGGAGCTGTCGTGCCGCGGGCTCAGGACCTGCAACTGCACCCAGCCCCGCTGCGTGTCACGCGCGGTGAAGGAGTAGTAGACGCGCTTGTCCTTGTAGACCCTGGTCTTGCCGTAGTCCACCACGTCCCCGTTGCGGACCCAGCGGTAGCGCACCGTGGTCGGCTTGCTCACGCTGATCGACCCGAACGCGCGGATCTTGGTGGACGGCGTGCACTCCCCGACGTAGTCGGACGGGCTCACGTGGGCCTTGGCCTGCACGTAAACCGGCCGCGGCGGAACGATGATCTCGGTGGAACGGCAGTCCACCGAGAAAGCGGCCTTCTTCGTCGTCACCTTGCGCGGAGAGAGGATCTGCAGGGCCTGCCAGCCCTTGACGTCACTCTTGAAGGTGGCGCTCTCCTTCACCGTGACGGTCTTGGTGCCCTTCCCCTTGACGGTGAAGGACTTCACCTTGCTCTTCGAACCATCACCGTGCAGCCACCGGTAGGCGACCTGCGCCTTACCGCCCTTGAGGCTGACCTTCACCTTGGAGGAGAAGGTGACCGTCGCCGGGCATTTCCCCTCGTAGTTCTTGGTCGAGGCGGCCGGAGTGGTCGCCGACACCTTGGGTGCTGCCTTGCTGGTGCTCGCAGCCGCTGCGGGGGCGGCGAGCAGTCCGGTGATGGTGGTCGCCGCTACGGCTAATCCCGCGCCGAGCGCGGTCAGCCGACGGATCGATCCCCTGGACATCATTGAGGGCGTGCTCCGTTCCAGTAAACGAAAGGGTGCGCTTGGAGACGGTTGCCGCCCCGACACGAGCTGTGCCGGGCCCCACGGCAAAGTCTCGATAAAGCCCCTTTACCTAACCATGAACGGATAGATCCCTCAATACGGACGGAAGATTAAGATGGTCGCAATATGGTTAATTTGTTGTGATAGACCAAGCTATGCCATCGAGAATGTCATGTTCGCTGACTATCACCTCGGTGAATGCGAACCGCCGCACGATGCGGTCGAGAATGAGCGCCCCCGCTCCGATGACGTCCACCCGGCCGGGGTGCATCACGCCCAGCGCCGCGCGCTCGTCGTGCGTCATCGCCAGCAGCCGCGCCGACACCTCGTGCACCCGCGCCGCGTCGATCCGCGCGTGGTGGATCCGCTCCGGGTCGTAGGACGGCAGGCCGAGCGCGATGCCGGCGACCGTCGTCACCGAGCCCGCCAGCCCCACCAGGGTCCGCGCCCGTGCCACCGGGACGGCCGCCTCGACCCGGGACAGCGCCGCCTCCACGTCCGCGGCCACCGCCTCGACCGCCGCCGCGGCCGGCGGGTCGCCCGCCTGCCGTAGATGCCGCTCGCTCAGCCGGACGCACCCGATGTCCACCGAGAGCGCCCCGGCGAGCGAACCCGACGAGCCGACCACGAACTCCGTCGAACCGCCCCCGATGTCCACCACCAGGTAGGGCTCCGGATGGCCGGTCAGCCCCCGGGTGGCGCCGATGAAGGACAGCTCCGCCTCCTCCGCGCCGGTGATCACCTCCGGCTCGACGCCGAAGATCTCCCGGACGCCGGCCACGAAGACGTCCCGGTTGGCGGCGTCACGGGTGGCGCTGGTGGCGACGACCCGGGTGCGCTCGGCGCCGTGCTGCGCGATGAGCTTCGCGTACCCGCGCATGGCGGCGAACGTGCGCTCCAGCGCCTCGGCGGCGAGCCGCCCCGTACGGTCGACGCCCTCGCCGAGCCGCACGATCTCCATCACCCGCTCGACATCCGCCAGGGCGCCGCCGCCCGCCGCGCCGCCCGCGGGCACGTCGGCGATGAGGAGACGGACCGAGTTGGTCCCGCAGTCGATCGCGGCGACGCGGGTCATCGGGTCTCCCCCTCCGGCTCGTCCCGCACGCACGGCCCGTCGGCCCACCACTCGGGCAGCGCGTCGATCGCCTCCCGCCCGAACGGGTTGACCCCCGGCGCGGCCAGCTCGTGCGCCACCAGCGCGTGCAGGCACTTGACCCGCTCCGGCATGCCGCCCGCGGTCTGCATCCCCTGCGGCAGCGGCGCGACCCCGGCCGCGGCGGCCGCCTTGTCCCGCCGGGCGAGATAGTCGTCGTGCGCGGCGCGGTAACGGGCCGCCAGGTCCGGATCGCCGGCCAGCCGCGCCTGCATCTCGCGCATCAGCCCGGACGACTCCAGCGTGCCGATCGCCGACGCGGCCTTCGGGCAGGTCAGATAGTAGAGCGTGGGGAACGGCGAGCCGTCGGGCAGCCTGGGCGCGGTCTCCACCACGTCGGGCAGGCCGCACGGGCACCGATGGGCGACCGACCACGAGCCTCTGGGCAACCGGCCGAGCTGCCGCTCCACCGCCGCCCCGTCGTCCAGACCCACGTCATCCCGATCCGCCACCGGGTGCCCCCTTGAAGACCCTCGAACACGGCACTTCCGGTCAGGCTACCCGCCACCGGCGCCGTCGGCGGCCTCGACCGACTCCCACAGGCTCTGGTACCACGGCGGGCGCGCCTGCGTCTGCTGCTCGGCCGCGGGCTCTCCCGGCCTGGCCGGAGCCTGGTCGGGAGAGCCGTCCATCACCACGAAGCACTTCTCACCCGGCCCGCAGTAGAACAGCCGCTCCCTGGCCTGCTGCCGGGTGTAGTCGGGATCCTGGAGCTGCTTGCGCCGCTCCTCCAGCCTGGACAGCGCGGCGAGCTCGCGCTCCTGCTCCTGGCGCAGCTCGGCGATCTGCCGCCGCTGCGCGACGAACTCGCGCACGGGATAGGCCAGGCTCATCGCGATCGCGCACACCACCAGCGCGAGCACCGCCGCCCGCCCGGTCAGCTGCGGCCGTCTGGTCATCAGGCCCTCCCGTCCACCCGGTAAGGCTCACGCCCCGCTCCGCGGCCCGGAAGGGGCTGCGAAACGGGGCAAGCCGTACAACAAGTTAGCGCTGGAAGCGCGGGAAAGCCGCGCGACCCGCGTAACGGGCGGCATCGTCGAGGAGTTCCTCGATGCGGAGAAGCTGGTTGTACTTGGCGACCCGGTCGGAGCGGGCCGGGGCGCCGGTCTTGATCTGGCCGCAGTTGGTGGCCACGGCCAGGTCGGCGATCGTGGTGTCCTCGGTCTCACCGGAGCGGTGGCTCATCATGCAGCGGTAGCCGCTGCGGTGGGCGAGGTCCACGGCGTCGAGGGTCTCCGACAGCGTGCCGATCTGGTTGACCTTGACCAGCAGCGCGTTGGCCGCGCCCTCGGCGATGCCGCGGGCCAGCCGCTCGGGGTTGGTGACGAACAGGTCGTCGCCGACGAGCTGGACCCTGGAGCCGAGCGAGGAGGTGATGGCGGTCCAGCCCGCCCAGTCCTCCTCGTCCAGCGGGTCCTCGATGGAGACCAGCGGGTAGGAGGTGACGAGGTCCTCGTAGAAGGCGATCAGCTCGTCGGTGCCGAGGCCCTTGCCGTCGATCGTGTAGACGCCGTCCTTGTGGAACTCGGTGGCGGCGACGTCGAGCGCGAGCGCGATGTCCTCGCCCGGCGTGTAACCGGCCTTCTCGATGGCGACCAGGATGAGGTCCAGCGCGTCGCGGTTGGAGGGCAGGTTGGGCGCGAAACCGCCCTCGTCGCCCAGGCCGGTGGCGTAACCCTTGCCCTTCAGCACGCTCTTCAGCGCGTGGTAGGTCTCCGTGCCCATCCGCACGGCCTCGGAGAACGTCTCGGCGCCGATCGGCGCGATCATGAACTCCTGGATGTCGACGTTGGTGTCGGCGTGCGCGCCGCCGTTCAGGATGTTCATCATCGGGACCGGCAGGACGTGCGCGTTGGCCCCGCCGACGTAACGGTACAGCGGCAGGTCGGCGCTGTCGGCCGCGGCCTTGGCGACCGCCAGCGAGACGCCGAGGATCGCGTTGGCGCCGAGCTTGCCCTTGTTCGGGGTGCCGTCCAGGTCGATCATCGTCTGGTCGATCAGCCGCTGCTCCTCGGCGTCGAACCCGATGATCTCCTCCGCGATCTCGTCGGTGACGCACAGGACGGCCTTCTCCACGCCCTTGCCGCCGTAACGGCCGTCGCCGTCGCGCAGCTCCACGGCCTCGAACTGACCGGTGGAGGCACCGCTGGGGACCGCCGCGCGGCCGGTGCTGTAGTCGTCGAGCAGAACCTCGACCTCGACGGTGGGGTTGCCCCGGGAGTCGAGGATCTCACGTGCGGTAACGGCCTCGATGGAAGCCACGGAGCGCTCCTAAATTCGGGAAGTCGGTTTGCGACAGAAGCCTACCGATGCCCCGCCCGATCCATCGTCAGGGGCAAGGCGCCGGTGAGGCGGTCGCCCCCGGGCAGGCCGTAGCCTTCTAGCCATGCCGCTGATCCTCCTCACCACCTCGCCCAGGGTCGCGCCCGGCCTGCTCGGGCACCGCGCGTGGCAGGTCCTGCGGTCCGGCCGCGTGCTCACTGGGACGCCGGACCACCCCCAGCTCCCCTACCTCGCCGAGGCGGGGATCGAGGTCGAGGTGGTCGCGCCCGACCCCGCGCGCCTGGTGCGGGAGGCGGCCGGCGCCGAGATCGTCTGGCTGGCCGCGCAGGAGGGCGACGAGGACCTCATGCGGGCCGTCGGCCGCGCCGCGCTGGCCGCCGACGAGCCGCCGCTGATCGAGATGGTGCCCGGGTCCTACGACCTGCCCGGCGCCCGGGTGCTGGATCTCGTCGCCGTGATGGACCGGCTGCGCGTCCAGTGCCCGTGGGACGCCAAGCAGACCCACGAGTCGCTGGTGCCGTACCTCCTGGAAGAGGCTTACGAGGTGGTGGAGACTGTCGAGGACGGCGACTATCCGGCGCTGCGCGAGGAGCTGGGCGACGTGCTGCTCCAGGTGGCCTTCCACGCCAGGGTGGCGAAGGAGCGCGCGGACGGCTTCGACATCGACGACGTGGCCGAGGGCATCGTGGCCAAGCTCGTCCGCCGGCATCCGCACGTCTTCGGCGAGGTCACCGTGGAGGGCGCGGACGAGGTCAACGCCAACTGGGAGGCCATCAAGGCGGCCGAGCGGGCCGAGAAGGGCCGCGAGTCGGCACTGGACGGGGTTCCCCTCGGCCAGCCCGCGCTCACCCTGGCCGCCGCCCTCCAGCGCCGCGCCGACCGCATCGGCGCCCCGGCCGGCCTTCCCGAGGACGCCGCCTCCGCGCTGGGCCGCCGGCTGTTCGAGCTGGTGCGGCAGGCCCGCGCCGACGGCCTCGACCCCGAGGCCGAGCTGCGGGCGGCCGCCCGCGCCTACGCCGCCCTCGTCCGGTCCTGGGAACAGCGGGCCTGACGGCCGCCCCGGTGCGGGGCGGCCGGGGAGGCGTTACTGGATCGGCGGGGCCGCCGGGTCGCCGGCGGCGCCGCCGGCCGGGCCCGCGGTCTTGCCGAACCGGTCGCTGTCGATGAAGACGCCCGTCTGCGGGTCGAACTTGCCGTAGCGCGGGCTGTAGCTGACCGGGATCGCCTGGAGGTCCTTGACCAGCTGCTCCTGACCCCGCTGGAGGGCGGCCTCGTCGGTGCCGCCGCCGTGCTTGGCGAGGAGCTTCTGCGCGGTGAGGAACGCCCGGATGTAGTCCCGGGTCATCGACGGCGCGACACCCTGGCCGAGCAGGGTGCGCTGCACCTGGGGCAGGCCGCCCTGGGCGCTGATGAAGCCGTCGACCTCGCCGTTGGTGACCGCCACGCCGTCCTTGCGGGCGAGCTGGTCGTAGCGGCTCACCTCGACGAGCTGGAGCAACGCCATCTGCGGCAGGGAGAGCGAACTCTGCTGCTGCTGGGCGGACGGGTCCTTCGCCAGCGCCGCCTGGGCCTCGCGAACATCCGCATCGAGCCTGCTCGCGGTGATACGGTCACTGCCGACGATCGCCGCGGTGCCGGGCTGCGCCGAGGAGCAGGCGGTCAGCGCGAAGCCGGCGACCATCAGGGCGAGGGCGAGACGCTTTGGTGTCTTCAACGTGGGGATCCCTTCCGACAAACCGCGCTTACTTTACCGCGCTGCCCGCTGTGGCCGTTTCCAGGAACATCGCCTGGACCAGTTCGCCGCACCATTTCAGCAGATCGAGATCGCGCAGTGGCCGGCCGCCCAGCGGTTTCGTCTTCGGCACCGGCACGAGCAGGGTGTCCACCGCCTGCTTGTGCAACGCCTTGGGGTAGAGCCGCTGGAGCCTGACCTGCTGGGAGTCCTTCAGCCGCGCCGGGGCGAACTTGATGTGCTGCCCCTGGAGGGTCACGTCGGTGAGCCCCGCCTGGCGGGCGCGGACCCGGAAGCGGGCGACCTCCAGCAGGTTCTCCACCTGCTCGGGCGGCCTGCCGTACCGGTCGGTGAGCTCGTCGCGGACGGCGGCGATGTCGTCGTCGGAGCCGACCGCGGCGATCCGCTTGTACGCCTCCAGCCGCAGCCGCTCGGAGGTGACGTAGTCGTGCGGGATGTGCGCGTTGATCGGCAGCTCGACCTTGACGTCGGACCGCTCCGCCTCCTCCGCCGGCTCCCCGGACAGCTTGGCCTTCTGCTCCTGTACGGCTTCCGCCATCATCCGCACGTAGAGGTCGAACCCGACGCCGGCGATGTGGCCCGACTGCTCGGCCCCGAGGATGTTGCCCGCGCCGCGGATCTCCAGGTCCTTCATCGCCACGTACATGCCCGCGCCCATCTCGGTGTGCTGGGCGATGGTGGCGAGACGCTCGTGGGCGGTCTCGGTGAGCGGCTTCTCCGGCGGGTAGAGGAAGTAGGCGTAGCCGCGCTCGCGGCCCCGGCCGACCCGGCCGCGGAGCTGGTGGAGCTGGGACAGGCCGTAGTTGTCCGCCCGGTCCACGATGAGCGTGTTGGCGTTGGGCACGTCGAGGCCGGACTCGACGATCGTGGTGCAGACGAGCACGTCGAAGTTGCGCTCCCAGAAGTCCACCATGATCTTTTCGAGCTGGTTCTCGTTCATCTGGCCGTGCGCCACCGCGATCTTGGCCTCGGGCACCAGCTCACGCAGCCGCAGCGCGGTCTTGTTGATGCTGGCCACCCGGTTGTGCACGAAGAACACCTGGCCGTCGCGCATCAGCTCGCGCCGCACCGCCGCCGCGATCTGCTTCTCGTCGTAGGGGCCGACGAAGGTGAGGATGGGGTGACGCTCCTCGGGCGGGGTGAGGATGGTGGACATCTCCCTGATGCCGGTGAGACCCATCTCCAGCGTGCGCGGGATCGGCGTGGCGGACATCGCCAGCACGTCCACCTGGGTACGCAGGTGCTTCATCGCCTCTTTGTGCTCGACGCCGAAGCGCTGCTCCTCGTCCACGATGATCAGGCCGAGCTGCTTGAACCTGACCTCCGGGCTGAGCAGCCGGTGGGTGCCGATGACGACGTCCACCGCGCCCTCGGTGAGGCCCTTCATCGTCTCCTTCACCTCGCCGTCGGTCTGGAACCGCGACATCGGCCTGACCACGACGGGAAAGCTGGAGAAACGCTCGGCGAACGTGGACAGGTGCTGCTGCACCAGCAGCGTGGTCGGCACCAGGACCGCCACCTGCTTGCCGTCCTGCACCGCCTTGAACGCCGCGCGCACCGCGATCTCGGTCTTGCCGTAGCCCACGTCGCCGCAGATCAGCCGGTCCATCGGCAGCGGGCGCTCCATGTCCCGCTTGACCTCGTCGATCGCCTCCAACTGGTCGCCCGTCTCGGCGTAGGGGAAGGCGTCCTCCATCTCGCGCTGCCAGGGGGTGTCCACCCCGAAGGCGTGGCCGGGCGAGGCCATCCGGGCGCTGTAGAGCCTGATCAGCTCCCCGGCGATCTCCTTGACCGCCTTCTTGGCCCGGGACTTCGCCTTGGACCAGTCGGCGCCGCCCATCCGGTTGAGCGTGGGCGCCTCGCCGCCGACGTATCGGGTGACCTCGTCGAGCTGGTCGGTGGGCACGTAGAGCCGGTCGCCCTTGGCGTACTCGATCACCAGGTATTCGCGGGTGGCGCCCTGCACGGTGCGCTGCACCATCTCCACGTAGCGGCCCACGCCGTGCTGCTCGTGCACCACGTGGTCGCCGAGCTTGAGCTGGAGCGGGTCCACCATGTTCCGCCGGCGCGAGGGCAGCCGCCGCATGTCCTTGGTGGACGCCTTCTGGCCCACGAGGTCCAGGTGGGTGAGCACGGCGAGGGAGGCGGTGACGAAGCCGTGCTCGATCCGGGCCGTGGTCACGTGCACGACGCCCGGCTCCGGCGGGACGGGCAGGCCCGGCTCCAGCCTGGCCGGCACGTCCACCCCCTTGAGCAGCTCGACCATCCGCTCGGCCGGGCCGTGCCCCTCGCTGAGCAGCACCACCGCGCGGCCCTCGCCGAGCCAGCCCTTGATGTCGCCGAGCGCCCGCTGCGTGTCACCCCGGTAGGTCTCGGACTCCCGGGCGGGCAGCGCGACGCCGGCCCCCTCCGCGGTGTCCTCGAACGGCGCCAGCGACCACCACGGCATGCCCAGCCGGCGCGCGTGGTCGCGCACCTCGGCCAGGTCGCGGAAGGCCGCCGCGCCGAGGTCGATCGGCGCCTCGCCGCCGGAGGCCGCGTTGATCCACGACGCCTCCAGGAACTCCTGGCTGGTGCGGACCAGCTCGTCCGCGCGGCCCCTGATCCGCTCGGGGTCGCAGACGAAGACGGCCGAACGCAGCGGCAGATGGTCGATCAGCAGGTCCATCTCGCCGGCCAGCACCGGCGCGAACGCCTCCATGCCCTCCACCGGCACGCCCTCGGCGAGCTGGTCGAGGATCTCGGCCAGCGCCGGGTGCCGCTCGGCCAGCTCCCTGGCCCGCTCCCGCACCTCCCCGGTGAGCAGCAGCTCCCGGCACGGCGCGGCGAACAGGCCGCCCTCGGCCACCTCCAGCGAGCGCTGGTCGGCGACCTTGAACCAGCGGACCTCCTCGACCGTGTCGCCCCAGAACTCCAGCCGCAGCGGGTGCTCCTCGGTGGGCGGGAAGACGTCGAGCAGCCCGCCGCGCACGGCCACCTCGCCGCGCTTCTCCACCATGTCGACCCGGTGGTAGCCGTTCTCCACCAGCCGCTCCACCACCGACTCGAGCTCGGCGTCGTCGCCGGCGCGCAGCCGTACCGGGACCAGGTGGCCGAGGCCCGCGACGATCGGCTGGAGCAGCGCCCTGACCGGGGCCACCACGACCTGGAGCGGGCCGGCGGAGGAGTCGCCCTCCACCGGGTGGGCGAGCCTCCTCAGCACGGCGAGCCGCTGGCCCACGGTGTCGCTGCGCGGCGACAGCCGCTCGTGCGGCAGCGTCTCCCAGGCGGGGAACACCGCCACGGTGGTCTCGGGCAGCAGGCTGGTGAGAGCCGCCGCGAGGTCCTCCGCCTCCCTGCCGGTCGCGGTCACCGCGAGCACGGTGCGCGCCCCCTGTGCCGCGCCCTCCCGCGACAGCGCGGCCACCGCGAAGGGACGCAACGCCGGCGGGGCGATGAGAGAGACGTCGGAGACGTCGCCCCCGCGGACATCGGCAAGGACGTCGGCGAACTCCCGCTCGCCCGCGACAAGGTCAAGCACTCCGGAAAGCATCATTGTGATTCGCCCACAGCCCCACGACGGCAACACGAGCACCCCCGGCCTGAGATGTGGTGGTCGCGGGGGTTACCCCACAAGGTTACTTGGCCGCACCCCGGTACGGCGCGCGGCCCGTCGGCGGGTTCCCGGTTCGTCCGAACGACCGGAAATACCTGGCTGAGCGCACCCGATTGATTACTGTGAGTCACATGTCTGACGTGAGATCGGTCGTGGCACACGACGACCTGTTCATCAGGCGCATCAGGGAGCAATGGACCGAGCAGCTCGGCAGGCGGCTCGACATCCTGATCGCCGGGTGCGGCAGGCCCGACCCGTTGCGGGTGGAGCGGATGGAGGCGCGGATCACCGGGATCGACGAAGACCTGCCGGAGCTGCGGGCGATCGTCCCCGAGCGGGACGACCTCGACACGTGGGCGCTCGGCGACCTGCGTTCTGTGCCGCTGCCGCCGCGCTCCTTCGACGTCGTCTACATCGACTTCCTGGTGGAGCGCATCCAGTACGCCGAGCTGGTGCTCGACCGCATCCTGGCCGGTTTGCGGCCGGGCGGGCTGCTGCTGATCCGGATGCGCGACCGCACCTCGGCCTACGGGTTCTGCGACCGGCTGCTGCCCGGCTGGCTGCGCCGCGCGGTGTGGCGCAGGTTCGTGCCGCAGAGCACCGTGGGGCCGCTGCCCGCGGTCTACGAGCCGGTCACCTCGCGGGAGAGCCTGCACTCCTTCTGCCTGGTGCGCGGGTTGCGGATCACCGACGACCTGCGCGGCAACAGCGGTCCCGCGCTCTACGGCCCGTGGGGCGGGGTGGCCCGGTCGATATGCGCGCTGGTCGACCGGCTGTCGGGCGGCCGCCGTACGGCCGCGCACGACGAGGTGACCCTGGTGATCCGCAAACCACAGAACCACTTCGCCCGGCTAATCTGAGCCACGACAGCAGCAGCCACGTACCAGGGACGCGAAGCGATGACGGCCAGCAATTCCGAGTGGACCCCCGACGCCCGCGAGCTCGCCGATCTGGAGCTTCTGTTGTCCGGCGCGTTCCAGCCGCTCACCGGCTTCATGACAGCCGCAGACGTGCACAGCGTGACCGACTACGGCCGGATGGCCGACGGCACGCCGTGGCCCGCGCCGGTCACGCTCGACCTGCCGGACGATCATCCCGCCGCGCCCGGGGACCGGGTGACGCTGCGCGACCCCGAGGGGGCGGCGCTCGCCGTCCTCACCGTCACCGAGCGCGCGCACGGCCAGGTGGCCGGCCCCGTGGAGGCGCTCAGCGCGCCCGAGCACGGCCCCTTCGCGCGGCTGCGCCGCACTCCGGCCGAGATCCGCAAGGAGCTGGGCGACAGGGAGGTGCTCGCGGTCACCATGCGCGGCCCGCTCGACGACCTCGGCGAGATCACCGCGACCGCCGCCGAGCTGGACGCGTCGATCCTGCTGCTGCCCCTGGCCTTCGGCGAGGGCGGTCCCGCCGTGGTCCGCGCGGCGCTCGCCGCCCGCGACCGGCTGCCCGAGGGCACGCTCGTCGCCGCCGTGCCGCTCGCGCCCCGCGAGCCGGCCATCGACCTGGAGCTGCGCGAACACGTCGCCGAGGCGTACGGCGCGGCCGAGCACCTCGCGGGACCCGAGCCGGTCACCATCCCCGGCCCGCCGCACCGGCGCGGCCTGGTGGTCTTCTTCACCGGCCTGTCCGGCTCCGGCAAGTCCACCATCGCCAGGGGCCTGCACGACGCGCTGCTGGAGCGCGGCAGCCGTACCGTGACGTATCTCGACGGCGACGTGGTGCGCCGGCTGCTGTCGGCCGGGCTGACCTTCTCCAAGGCCGACCGCGACCTGAACATCCGGCGGATCGGCTTCGTCGCGGCCGAGGTCGCGCGGCACGGCGGCCTGGCCCTGTGCGCGCCCATCGCGCCGTACGCCGCCACCCGGGCCGAGGTCCGCGAGATGGCCGAGGCGGTCGGCGCCGACTTCCTGCTCGTCCACGTGGCCACGCCGCTCGAAGAGTGCGAGCGGCGCGACCGCAAGGGGCTGTACGCCAAGGCGCGGGCCGGCCTGATCCCGGAGTTCACCGGGATCAGCGACCCCTACGAGGAGCCCGACGACGCCGACCTGACGATCGACACCACCGGCATGCCGGTCGAGCGCGCGGTGAGCACGGTCCTCGGCCTCCTCACCGGCGGCGGCTGGGTGCGCTGACCGCGCCGGGACCGGGGCTCACCGCGGCCCCCGGCCGACCCGGGGGGCGGCGGGCTCGCCGGTACCGGCCACACCAGGCTCGGTTCCCGCGACACCCGGCTCGCTCTGGCGCTCGTCCGGGCCCGCGACCCGGCGGCCTACCGGGGTGGAGCGGAAGTAGCGGTCGCCGGCTAGCTCGGTGAAGGCGCGCCCGGCGCCGCTCGTGGTGTCGAACCTCGTGTCCCCCCTGGGCGCGTGCGGCGAGTCGAAGTAGACCACCGCCTTGATCTGCGGATAGTGCGGGATCCTGGCCCGCGCCGACCGGTAGAAGCGCTCCTTGTACCCCCGGTCGTCCGGCCGCTCGAACACCCCCCACTCGGCGAGCATGATCGGCTTGCCCGGGAACCGCCACTGCATCCAGCGGTAGAAGCCCGGCCAGTTGGGGAAGTCGGGACGGGTCTTGTTGATCAGGCTGTCGAAGTCGGTGACCCTGCGGTCGGCGTACGGGTCGAGGGCCACCCAGTCCACCACGTCGTCGCCGGGGTAGAGCGTCTCGAACCACGGCTTGGACGCCCAGTTGGGCGCGCCCATGTAGGTCATGACCGTGACGACGTTGGTCACGCCCTTCTCCCGCAGGCGCATGACGACGTGCCGGTACATCGCCGCGTAGTCCTCCGCGGTCATCCCCGAGTCGGCGCCGGTGCGCACGTCGTCCTCCGGCTCGTGGTGCACGGTGAGGAAGAACCGCTCGGGATAGGTCTTCTTGACGTGCCGGGCCAGCCGGTCGATGCGCCGGTCCACCGCGCCCGTGGCGATCTGCGCCCAGGTGTGCTCGAAGGACGGCTTCCAGTTGACCAGCAGCATCCGCGGGCGGCGCATGTCCCGGGTGAGCGCGCGCTCCGCGGCGGTGGGGAACAGCTCCTTGCCCCGGTGGTAGACGTGCATGATGTCGGCCCTGCGGTCCATCCGCCGCTCGGCGCTCTTCAGGGCCAGGTGCGGCGGCGTCTCCGTGAACACCTCGGGCGCGATCCCCCACCACGCCCCGCAGGACGGGATCAGTTTCGCGGTGACCTGGCACTGCCGGGACGGCGCCAGCCCGAGCAGGCCGTTCACCCGGTCGGCGGACCGCTGCTGCTGGGCCGGCGGGGCGGGTGGCGTCACCTCGCCCGCTCCGCAGCCGGCCGCCCCGGTGAGCAGCGCCACCGACGCCGACACCGCCGGCCACGACCACCGCCGGACGGCCCCGGCCCCCGGGCGCGTGCCCCGGTCCTGAACGGCGACCGGCCGCCGGCCGGCGATTCTCCGGATATCCACCGCTCTATAGGTTAGACGAGGCAAAAGTCCCCCAACTCCCCTCGAAAATCGTTCTCTCGCTCTTTTCCAACTCCCCCTACCCCAAGCCTGCCATCGGTCGAGGGCATCTCGTGACCGACTTCACGGGTGGGTGTTCCCGCAGGCCAGAGCAAGTCAATGGATATTTCGCAATAAATCGAGTCATGGCGCCCAGTTAGGTAAAGCGATCGGCCGAGAATCTTCCGAATTCTGCCTGGAGAATAGACCTCCGCCCTATAGTGAGTGAGCCCTGAAAGCACCCACAGAGCCCGAGGACGCCCACGGTCGTCGCGCCCCGGCCGGGAGGAAACCCTTCGATGAGCCTGTCACCGGCCGACCCCGGCCATCCCGGCGGGGAGCTGAGCGCCTACACCTCGTTGCTCAGGCGGCGGTGGCTGATCTTCCTCTTCTGCGTCGCCGCCGGGTTCGCCGGCAGCGCCGGGCTGCTGCGGCTGACCCCGCCGGCCTACACCGCCACCACCCAGGTGCTGGTCTCCCCGACCGGGCTCCAGGACCAGGTCATGCCGACCGGCAACCGGCAGCGCGAAGCGCTCAACCTCGACACCGAGGCACAGATCGCCCAGTCCGCCGTCGTGGCCACCAAGGCCGCCACCATCCTCGGCTCGGCCGACCCGGTCCCGCTGGAGGTGAGCGTGCCGCCCAACTCGTCGATCCTGTCGATCTCCGCCGCCGCGCCCACGCCCGGCCTGGCCGCCACCAGGGCCGCCGCCTTCGCCCAGGCGTACCTCGGGCACCGCGCCGAGGCCGCCACCGAGGCGGTCAACGCCCAGCTCAAGACGCTCGCCGCGAAGCTCAAGCAGGTCAACACCGACCTCGGCGAGGTCGCCACCACGGTGACCGCCCTGGAGCGGGGCACCGCCGAGCACACGATCGCCTACCAGCGGCAGACCGTGCTGAGCCGCCAGGCGTACAACCTGACCGCCCGCTACGACTCGCTGCGCACCGTGGCCATCGACCCGGGCTCGGTGATCAGCGAGGCCAGGCCGCCGAAGCGGCCCAGCGCCCCCAGCTTCCCCCTCTACCTCGGCAGCGGGCTGATGGCCGGACTGGTCGCCGGCGCCGGCGCCGCGTTCGCCCGGGACCGGCTCGACACCCGGCTGCGGTCCGCCGCCGACGTCGAGCGGCTCACCAGGATCCCGGTGCACGCCGAGCTGGCCTTCGACCGGCTGGGCGCGCCCTACGACCCCGCCCGCCGGAAGGGCTCGCGGTCCGGCACCCCGCTCGGCGCGCTGCACGAGCTGACGGCCGCGCTCCTCGCCGCCCGGCCCGGCGACCACCTGCTGCTCCGCCCGGTCGGGGCGACCGGCGACCTGCGGCAGCTCGCCGCCGTGCTGGACGCCGCCCTCGCCCCGGTCACCCTCCTCACCGGGGAGGACCTGCGCGATCTCGCCCGCGCCGACAGCGCCCTGCTGGTGGTCGGCACGCCCGGTTCGGCGCGTGAGGTGACGGCCGCCGCGCGCAGCCTGTCCCGGCACGGCACCCGGGTGGTCGGCGCCGTCGTCACCCGCCGCCGCCGTTCGGCACGACGGACGGAGCCGGTGCCCGACCTCCTGCCGCCCGCCCGGCCCGCCGTACGCGGGAGCGCGCCGGTCGACACGGAGCTCGGCCGGCTGGTCGCCTCCTCCGACGGCCCCGGCTGGCCCGCCGTGCCCAGGTCCGCCGCGCCGGTGGCCGGCCCCAGGGACGAGACGACCCCGCTGCGCTCCGCCTACCAGCCCGAGCCCCGGCATCCCGAAACCCGGCATCCCGAGCCCGGACATCCTGAGCCCTGGCACCCGGAGCAGAGGCGACCCGAGCGCGGGACCCCCGAGCGCGGGACCCCGGACCGGCGGGACCGCAGGGCCGCCGACCTCACCACCGCCGACCTCGGTACCGGCAGGGCCGACCTGCGCGGGGCGCCACCCGGCAGGTCCGAGCCTGTGGGCAGGCCGGATGTCGCCACCGTGGACCTCCGGGTCGCCGACCGCACGCCCACCGACCGGGTGGTGTACGTCGAGCGTGGCGCCGCCGACCGACGGGCACAGGACGGGTGAGAGGCGTCCGGCCGGTCGCGTGGCCGATCGCCGCGCTGCTGGTGGGGTACCCGGTCTGGTGGGCGCTCGGCTTCGGCGGGCTGTCCGTGATCGTGGTGGCGGTTCCGATGACGGTGATCCTGTGGCGGCGCCGGCCGTTGAAGGTGCCGCCGGGGTTCGGGCTGTGGCTGCTGCTGCTCGCCGGTTTCCTGATCAGCGGGCTGATGCTGGCCGAGATGCCGCCCGGCACGTACGGCGAGTTCGGCCAGGGCAGGGTGCTCGGCTTCGCGATGCGGCTCGCGCTCTACGTGGCGCTGCTCGTCGTCGTCCTCTACCTGGGGAACCTCGGTGAGCACGAGTTACCCCAGCTCGCGCTGATCAGGATGCTCGGCGTGCTCTTCGTCACCACCGTGGTGGGCGGGCTGGTCGGCGTGTTCGCCCCGAAGCTGGAGTTCACCTCGCCGGTGGAGCTCGTCCTGCCCGACTGGATCGCCGGCAACTCCTTCGTGCAGAACCTCATCCATCCCACCGCGGCCCAGACGCAGAAGGTGCTCGGTTACGCCCTGCCCCGGCCGGAGGCCCCCTTCGAATGGGCGAACGCGTGGGGCAGCAACCTGTCGGTGCTGCTGGTGTGGTTCGTGGTCGGCTGGTGGGTGCACGGCGACGCCCGCCGCCGGGTCGCCGCCGTCGTGATCATCGCGGTGGCCATGGTGCCGGTGGTCTACTCGCTCAACCGCGGCCTGTGGGCCGGTCTCGGCCTGGCCGCGCTCTACGCGCTGGTCCGCCTCGGCCCGCGGGCCAGGCTCGCCATCTGCACGGCCGCCGCCGGGCTGGCCCTGGTCTTCGTGGCCACCCCCCTGCACACGATCATCGCCAAACGGCTGGACAGCCCGCACAGCAACGACATCCGCGCCTTCACGATCACCGCCACCGTGTCGGCCGCCGCCCACTCCCCGGTGATCGGTTACGGCAACACCCGCAACGCGCTGGGCAACCACCGCTCGATCACCACCGGGAAGACCGACTGGTGCCGGGAGTGCGGCCACCCGCCCCTGGGCAGCGACGGCCAGCTCTGGCACCTGATGATCACGCAGGGATTCGTCGGCGCCGCGCTCTACGTGGCGTTCTTCCTCAACGCGATCCGCCGCTACTGGCGCGACCGCACCCCGGTCGGCATGGCGGGCGTGCTCGTCATGATCCTCGTGCTGTCCTACATGTTCGTCTACGACGGCCTCGTCACCCCGCTCAGCCTGTACCTGATCTCGTTCGCCCTGTTGTGGAGGGGGTCTTCGTGAACGACGCCCAGATCCGGCTGCGCTACCTGGAGCGGACGATCCGGCTGCTCTTCCCCGGCGCCGGGGAGCCTTCCGCCTACTCGGTGCTGCCGCATCCCCGGTTGCCCCGGCGGCTGGTGCCGCGCACGTGGTGGCACCGGCCGTTCGGCCCGGCCGTGCCCGTGCCGTCGGGTGCGGAGTCGATCATCGGCCATCTCGGCGAGGTGCTCGGCATGCCGGTGCGCGTCGTGCTGCACATCCGTCCCGCCCGGCGGGCCAACCGCAAGCCGGTGCTGGAGGTGCACGGGCCGGACGGGCTCGCCGCGTACGTCAAGGTGGGCGACTCGGCGCGGGCGCGCGCCCTGGTGCGGAACGAGGCCGCGGCGCTGCGCCTGCTCGCCGACGCGCCGCTCAAGACGGTGTGCCCGCCGGTCCTGCTGCACCACGGCGAGTGGCGCGGCCTGGACGTGCTCGTCGTCTCCCCGCTGCCGGTGCCGCGCCGCCGCCGCCCGATCCCGGCACAGCTGATCCATGCGGCCGTGGCGGAGATCGCCGCCCTGGACGCGGACACGCCGTCCGCCTGGCACGGGGACTTCGCGCCGTGGAACATCGCGCGGGCGCCGGACGGGCGGCTGCTGGTGTGGGACTGGGAGCGCTTCGCGTCCGGGGTGCCGCTCGGCTTCGACGCCGCGCACCTGTCCCTGTCCCGGGCGCTGAGCCGGATGCGGCCACCGCTCGCCGCCCGCTCCTGCCTGGCCTCGGCCACCGAGACCCTCGCCCCGTACGGCCTGTCGGCGGCGCAGGCCAAGCTGACCGTCATCCGGTACCTGATCACCCTGGCCGACCGGCACGCCGCCGACGGGCACGAGCCGCTGGGCCCGCCCGCCCGCTGGCTCACCCCGCTCATCGACCACCAGGAGAGCGTGCTGTGACCTCCCACCTGAAGCGCTCGGCGCACGCCGTCTCGCTCACCACCGGCCGGCTCACCTCGGGCAGCCGGATCCTGCCGTCGTTCCTGATCGTGGGCGCGCAGCGGTGCGGGACGACCTCGCTCTACCGGGCGCTGGCCCAGCATCCGCTGGTGCTCAAGCCGGTGCTGCGCAAGGGCGTGCACTTCTTCGACGTGGCCTACCGCCGGGGGCTGCCGTGGTACCGGGCGCACTTCCCGCTGCGGGCCACCGCCGCCCGGCTGCACCGCAGGTTCGGTCATCGGCCGCTGGCCTTCGAGTCCTCGCCTTACTACCTCTTCCACCCGCTGGCGGGGGCCAGGATCGCCTGGGACCTGCCGGGGGTCAAGCTGATCGTACTGGTCCGCGACCCGGTCGAGCGGGCCTACTCGGCTTACCTGCACGAGCTGGCCAGGGGCTTCGAGCAGGAGAGCTCCTTCGAGCACGCGCTGCAACTGGAACGCCGCCGCCTCGCCGGGGAGGCCGACGCGCTGTGCGCCGAGCCCCACTCGCAGAGCCACGCCCACCGGCACCACGCCTACCTCGCCCGGGGCCGTTACGCCGAGCAGATCGGCAAGCTGGAGGCGCAGGTGGGGCGGCAGCGGCTGCTCGTGCTGGACAGCCACCGGTTCTTCGCCGATCCCGACGCGGTCTATGACCGGGTGCTGGAGTTCCTCGGGCTGCCGCACGTCGCCGATCCGGTGTTCGAGCGGCACAACGCCCGGCCGCGACCGGCGCCGATGACCGTCTCGCTGCGCCGCGCCCTGCGCGACCACTTCGAGCCGTGGGACTCCCGGTTGCGGCCCTGGCTGGGCGAGGAGCCGTCGTGGCGCCGGTGACCGGCCTGTCCCCGCGCGGCGCCCGCTCGCGCGGGCTCGCCGGGGCGGGCGCGGCCGGGATGCTCGGCGCCGGGGTCGGGGCGCTGGCGCAGTTCCTGCTGGTGCTGGTCGTCACCCGGTCGCTGCCTGCGCACCAGGCGGGCGCGTTCTTCACGGCCACGGCGTTGTGCCTGATGGCGGCCGGGATTCTGCGGCTGGACGCCGGGAACGGGCTGGTCTACTTCATCGCCAGGTCCCGCCCGTTCGACCACCACGGCATGTCCGGATATATCAGGGCAGCGCTGCTGCCCGTGCTCGTCCTGTCCGTGGCCGGGGCGGTCATCGCGCACCTGCACCACGACGAGATCGCCGCCGCCACCGGCGTCCCCGCCGAATGGGTCCGGCCGCTCGGCGCCGCCCTGCCCGTCGTCGTGTGCGCCGAGGTGCTGGTGGCGGCCACCCGGGGCTTCGGGGTGATAGGCCCGACGGTCTGCCTCACCGGCCTGTTCCTCCCGCTGTCCCAGCTCGCCCTGGTCGCCGGGGCCGTCGCCGTCGCGATCCCGCCCACGCTCGGCTGGGCGCTGCCGTACCTGCCGGTGCTGGTGCTGGGATGGGTGTGCCTGCGGCGGCGGACACCGCGCCGGCCGTACATGCCGGGGACCGCGCTTGACCTGTGGCGGCACACCGCGCCCCGGGCGGTGGCGGGGGCGATCCAGGCGGTCTTCCAGCGGCTGGACGTGGTGCTGGTCGCCGTGCTCGCCGGGCCGGTGGAGGCCGCCTTCTACACCGCCGCCACCCGGTTCAAGGTGGTCGGGCAGCTCGCCGGGCAGGGGCTGGCGCAGGCCGCGCAACCCCGGCTGGTCCGCGCGCTGGCGGCCGGCGACCTGCGCCGCGCCCGCGAGCTGTACCAGGTCACCACGGTGTGGCTGGTGCTGGCGACCTGGCCGATCTGGGTGGGGTACGCGGTGTTCGCGCCGTGGGTGCTGCCGATCTTCGGGGACGGCTACGCCGGGGGGACGGGGGTGGCGGTCGTGCTGTCCGCGACGATGCTGGCCGCCTCGGCGTGCGGCATGGTGGACGTCGTGCTGACCGCCGCCGGGCACACCACGGCGAGCCTGGCGCACATCGCCGCCGCCGTCGCGGTCACCGTCACACTGGACCTGGCGCTGATCCCCGGGTACGGCGCGCTCGGCGCGGCCCTCGGCTGGTCGGCCGGCGTGCTGGTGAAGAACCTCGTCCCGCTCCTCCTGCTGCACCGCGCGTACGGCCTGCGCCCCTTCGGCCGGCACACCCTCACCGCCCTCCGCACCCCCGGGAGAACCCTGTGAACCCGCGCCGTCCCGTCCTCGTCACCGGCCTGCCGCGCAGCGGCACGAGCTGGGCGGGCAAGATGCTCGCGGCCGGCGGCGACCTGGTCTACGTCAACGAGCCGCTCAACCCGCAGCACCCGCCCGGCCGCTCCCCCGGCGTGCTCAACGCCACCGTCACCCACCGCTTCCAGTACATCTGCCGGGACAACGAAGCCGCCTGGCTGCCCGCCTTCGCCGACACCGTCGCCCTGCGCTACCGCTTCCTCGCCGAGCTGCGCCGCAACCGCTCGCCGTACGACCTGGCCCGGCTCGCCCGGTACGGCGCGGCGTTCACGGCCGGACGGCTGCGGGGGCGGCGGGCGCTGCTCGACGACCCGTTCGCGGTGCTGTCGGCCGGGTGGTTCGCGGAGCGGCTCGGCTGCCGGGTGGTCGTCCTGGTGCGTGACCCGGTGTCGCTGGCGGCGAGCTGGCAACGGCTCGGCTGGACGGTCTACTTCCACGAGCTGCTGGAACAACCGCTGCTGCTGCGCGACCATCCCGAGGTGGCGGAGACCAGGGCGCTGGTCGGCTCGCAGGACCGGCTGGCCAAGGTGGCGGCGTTGTGGCGGCTGACCAGCGCGATCACCGCCCGGCTGGCGGACCGCCATCCGGGCGTCCTGGTGGTCCGCTACGAGGATCTCGCCACCGCCCCGCTGGCCGCCTTCCGGCATCTGTACACCTGGGCCGGTCTGCCCTGGTCGGCCCGCGCCGAGCGGCGGATCGGCCTGGCCTGCACCGGCGGCCCGCCGCCCGCCGCGCCGGGCGGCTTCGCCTGGACCGGCCTGTCCCACACCGCCTTCCGCCCCATGGACTCCCGCGTCGCCCTCACCCCTCCCGACCTGCCGCCGGAAGACGCGCGCCGGGTCCGCGCGCTGTCCATGAGCTGACGGCTACTCGGTGCGCAGCCCGTCCGGCCGGGTGAGCCGCCACAGGGCCGGCAGGCTGAGCAGGGTCATCAGCAGCACCACGGCCGCGCCGAGCCCGTTCGACAGGCCGACCACCTGCCAGTCGACGGAGATCGGCAGCGCGACCATCCGCAGCAGCGCGCCCCCCAGGCACAGCCCGAAGATCGTGGCGAGGGCCAGGCCGATCAGCACCGGTATCGCCGCCTGCCACAGGACCGACCAGGTCAGCGAGCTGCGCCGGGTGCCGACCGCGGCCAGTGCCGCCAGCAGGCCGCGGCGTTCCCTGAGCTGCTCCAGGATGCCGACCAGCATGCTGGCGCCGATCAGCAGCAACGTCACCACGACCCCGGCGTACAGGCCGCGCCGGATGGCGGTGAACCTGTTCGACTCGACGGTGGCCGACAGGATGTCGACCGTGCCCTGCGGGTCGATCGCCGCCACCGTGTTGCGCACCCGGTCCAGCGTGTCCGGGCCGTGGTCGAGCCGGACGAACGTGCGGGCGGTCAGCCGGGGCAGTTCGACGCCGGCGAGGGCTCGGGGGGTGACCAGGACGGCGTCCAGGAGCTGGCCGGCGGCGTCCGGGCGTGCCTCGACCGTCCGGGCGGCGGCGGGCAGCTTCCAGCGCGGGCCGTGTTCGCCCAGGGTCAGCCGGGCGCCGGGACGGAAGGCGGCACGCTCCGCCCGATCCCGGTCCCGGTCCCGGTCGGCGAGGTGCGCGAGGAACACGTCACCGTCGGCGCAGCGGCCGAGGCGGGCGAACTCGGCCAGCGAGGCGCACTCGCCGATCCGCAGGAACGTGTACGTCGGCGCCTGGTCCGCAGAGGGAGCGGGCACGAGGGCGCTGACCTCGAACGTCCCGCTGACGCCGGTCACGCCCGGCGTGGCGCGCAGCCGGGCCGCCACGTTCGAGTCGGCGGACGCGCCGCGCACGGTCACCATCGCCTGCGCCCTGGTCACATCCTGCCCGGTGGGCGTGGTGGACTCGGCCGCCACCCCGGCGAACATCATCTGCAGGCCGATGGCGCCGGCCACGGCGACCGCGATCCCGCTGACGAGACGGGCCGAGGTACCGCTGTCCAGTTGCAGCCTGCGGGTGGCGAGCTGCCAGCCGACCGGGCCGCCACGCAGCCGGCGCACGAACAGATCGATCACCCACGGCAGCAGCGCGACCGCGCCGACGAGCAGCAGGACGGCCCCCGCGGCGACCTGCAACCCGGCGAGCGAGCCCGCTCCCGTGTCGCGCCCGGCCACCACCGGCCACAGCGCCGCCAGGCCGAGGACGGGCAGCACGAGACGCCACCAGAGCCGGCGGCGGACCGGGGTGGCCCGCCGGGTCACCCCGAGCGGTTCGACGGAGACCCCGCGCAACGTGACGAGGCTGACCACGGCGGAGAGCACCGGCACCGCCAGCGCGATCACGACGACGAGCGGAACGCCGGGACGCACGTCCGAGGCGTAGACGCTGATGTCCCACAGGGCCACCAGCGGCACCAGCTCGCGCCCGGCGAGGAACAGCACGGCGCCGACGGCGAGCCCGAGCAGCGCGCCGACCATCGCCTCACCGGTCGCGATCCACCGGATCATCCCCCGGTCCGCGCCCACCAGCCGCAGCGCGGCCAGCCGCCGGTCCCGCCGCTCGCCGCCGAAGCGTACGGCCGCGCCGAGGAAGACCGCGACGGGCAGCAGGAGCACGACGAAGATGATCACAACGAAGAGGGTGAGCACCGGCCCGAGCGGCTCACGGCTGAGGTCCTCGACGCCGAACGCGGCGAGACGGGTCGCCCGGTCGGCGGGCAGCGTGTCGCTGCCGAGGTAGAACGCGAGCTCGCCGGGACCGTTCAGCCCCTCGTCCGCGATCGTGCCGATGACCCGCGCGCCGCCCAGCCGGGGGGCGAACAGCCGTCCGTCGGGCGAGCCGAGCAGGTCCTCCAGCGCCGGGGAGACGACCACCTCGCCGGGCCCGGGCAGCTTCCCGACACCCGGCGGGACCGGCGCCCGGGGACCCTCCGGACGGACGATCCGCCCGTACACGGGCGTGCTGCGGAAGGACGTGTAGAAGGCCGCCACCAGCACGGTGTCATCCCCTTGCGGGACCGGGTCGCCGTACCGGAGGTCGCTGCGGGCCGCGCCCCGGTCGTCCCTGGCCTGGAGCGCGCCGGGCACCGCGGCCGCGAGCAGCAGCATGGCCACGCCGATGCCCACGCCGAGGGCGGTGAAGAGCGTCCGGGTCCAGCCGTCCCGGCCGCCGGCGAACGCCAGCCGGGCGCCCAGCGCCATATCGCTCAGGCGGCCCCTCATCGGGACCGCTGGAGGTCACGGGTGCGGCCGTCGCGCACCACGACTTCGCGGTCGGAGTAGCCCGCGACCCTGGCCTCGTGGGTCACCAGCACCACGGCGGCGCCGGTCTCCCGCGCCGTGAGGGTCAGCAGCCGCATCACCCGCTCGCCGTTGAGCGAGTCGAGGGCGCCGGTCGGCTCGTCGGCGAAGACCACCCGCGGACCGGTGACCAGGGCACGGGCCACCGCCACCCGCTGCCCCTGTCCGCCGGAGATCTCCCCCGGCCGCTTGCCCGCCAGGCCGGCCACCTCCAGCCGGTCCAGCCACTCGGCGGCCCGGCGCTCCGCCTCCCCGCGGCGGACCCGTTCCATGCGCAACGGCAGGGCGACGTTCTCCAGGCAGGTGAGCTCCGGCACGAGCCGGCCGAACTGGAACACGAATCCGAACCTGGTACGCCGCAGAGCACTGCGCGCACTGTCCGACATGGCCGACATGTCGTGCCCCTCGTAGAGCACCCGGCCGGAGTCCGGCCGGACGATCCCGGCGAGGCAGTGCAACAGGGTCGACTTCCCCGACCCGGAGGGACCCATGATCGCGACGACCTCGCCGCCCACCACGTCCAGCGAGGCGCCGTCCAGCGCCGGGGTGGGCCCGAAGGACTTGCGCAGGTCCTCGCCGACCAGCAACGGCGGGCCCGTCACGACCGCATCCGCCGGGCGAGTTCGTCGAGCCTGGCGGCGGTCAGCTCCAGCCAGCGCAGGTCGGCTTCGAGGTGGAACAGCGCGTGGTCGCAGATGAGCTGCTCGGCGAGGTCGCCGGTCAGCTTGCGCCGGGTCAGCTCGCGAACGAGACGCAGGTGCTCGGCGCGCTGCACGTCGAGCAGGTCGGCCGCGGGCCGCCCGGTCAGCAGCGCGAGGACCACCTTGGTGTAGAGCGTGTTCTGCAGGTACGGCTCGGGCTTCTCCGCCGTCGCCAGCCACCGCTCCACGTCGGTGACCCCGGCGGCGGTGACCGCGTACCGCTTGCGCTCCGGCCCGCCGCCCGGCTCGATGCCGTCGAGCTCGACCATGCCGTCCTTCAGCAGCCGGGACAGCGTGGCGTAGACCTGTCCGTAGGGCAGGGGGCGGCTGTGCCCGAACCGGTCGTCGTAAGCCCGTTTCAGGTCGTATCCGTGACGGGGGCCGGCCTCAAGGAGACCCAGGAAGGTTTGTCCGATTGACACGCTTAGAGACTATACACACGATGTATACATGTCGCGTGTAGTCGGACGGTGGGCCGGCTCACCCTCGGCCGCGTACCACCCGGCGCAGCAGGCAACGGGCCAGCAGCAGGCCGGCGAAGGGCAGGTCGTCGACGAGGTAACGGCGGGCGAGGCGGACGGGCTCGCAGCAGAGGCGGAACAGCCACTCCAGACCCGCCCGCCGCATCCACCGCGGTGCCCGGCGCACCGCCCCGGCCGCGAAGCCGAGCGCCGCGCCGCAGCCGAGGAACCACGCGTCCGGCAGCTCCGCCCGCAGCATGGTGATCAACCGGTCCTGCCGGGGGAACCCGAGCCCGACGAACACCACCCGCGGCCCCGCCGCCACCAGCTCCGCCCGGATCCGCGCCACCTCCCCCGCACACCCCTCGAACCCGTACGGCGGCGCCACCGCCCCCAGCACGCGCAACCCGGGGAACCGGTCCGCCAGCACCCGGGCGGCCCGCTCCGGAACGCCCGGCGGCCCGCCCACCAGGTACACCGGGTGCCCGTGCCGTGCCGCCGCGGCCGACAGCGACCAGATCAGATCGGCTCCGGTGACCCGCCCGGGCACCGGCGTACCGCTCAGCTTCGACGCCCACACCAGCGGCATCCCGTCGGCGACGACGATCTCGGCCCCGGTGACGATCCGGCGGACCGCGTCGTCCCTGGCGGCAAGACGGCAGATGTCGACATTGGGAGTGACGATGTGCCCGCCGTCGCCGCGGCGAAGCGCTTCGACGACCCGTTCGACCACCTCGGCCTCGGTGACCGGGTCGATCGGCACCCCGCCCAGTGTGACCCGCCGGGCCGGAGACCTGGTCGCGGGCATCAGATGCCGTGGCCGCGGGTGTGCAGGAGGCTGAGGACGCCCTGGGCGGAGAGGAGGCCGGCGGCCACGGCGAGGGCCAGCGGGGCGCGCGGTTCGGCCGGGCGCGCGGCGCAGGCGCGGGCGGCCCACCGGACCGCCTCGCGCCGACGGCCGAGCGCCGCGTGGTGAAACGCGAGCTGACCGTAGATCCTCGCCGCGCCGCGAGGATCTACGGCCAGCTCTGTGTGCCGGGCAAGCATCCACTCAAGCCCGGCTATCCGGTCACCCCAGCGGGTGACGTAATCGGAGGCGCCCCAGCGCACCCGCACCAGGGGCCGATCGACGTGCGCGATCGGATGGCGCTTGGCGGCGCGGAGCGCGAGGTCCCAGTCCTCGTTCTGGCCGTTGGGGGCGGTCTCGTCGGCCCACAGGGCGCCCCGCCGGAACAGGAAGGTGGAGGAGTGCACCATCACCATGCGCGACCGGGACAGGTCGGTGGACGTGATCACGTCTTTGCCGGCCAGCCGGGTGACGCTGCGCGACCGGTACTCGACGGTGATGGCGCAGCTCGCGAACTCCGCGCCGGGCCGTGCGGAGAGCGCGGCCAGCTGGGCGGTGAGCTTGCCGGGCAGCCAGGCGTCGTCGTCGTCGCAGAACGCGACGAAGTCGGTGGTCAGGGCGGCGATGCCGGTATTGCGGGCCCCGGGCAGACCGGGCCGGAACCGGTTGGCCACCACCCGCACAGCACCACGCCCAGGCGGACACCCGCCCGCCACCACATCCGCCACCTGCTCCGCAACCCGCCCCACCCCCTCACCCAAACTCCCACCCGCAGCTTCACCCCGGCTCCCACCCGCGGTCTCACGCAGGCTCCCGCCCGCGGTCTCGCCCCACATCCCAACAGGGCCCCAGACGCCAGCCGCACCCCGCGCCCCGCCCCGGCGCAAAGCCTCGGCTTCGCCCCGCGGCTCGACCTGCCTCTCGCCCACCGCCTCGGCATGTGCCGCGGCCAGGTGGGTGCCGCCGTCCACGACGACGACCACGTCGAGGGGACCCGGCCAGTCCTGCCCGAGGACGGAGGCGAGGGCGGCGCGCAGCAGCGTCGGACGGCGGCCACAGGTGGGCACGACGACCCCGACGGTCACACCGGCACCCGCACCCACCGCCCCGTTGATCATCCCCGGGCTGGGGGCCGCGGACATCTCGCCAGGCACACGCGACACGGCGGACAGCTCCCCGGGCACGCCAGGCACCCCGGACAACTCTCCAGACGTGCCAGGGGTCGTGGTCATGCGACCGCCTCGCGGGTGCCGCAGGTGGGGGGGCGGGAGCGGAGGCGGTAGCCGTAGCGGAGCAGGAGGGGCCAGGTGAGGGCGGTGACCAGCCAGCGGTCGCCGCGGGGCATCGCGGCCCGCCAGCTTTCGTCGAGGGTGAGGTCGACGGTGCCGGCCATGAAGCGCATGGGGTTACCCGACGACGTGTGCGCCACGCCGAGCCGGGCCTGGTGACCGGTGACGAACTCCAGCCGGGGCGCGAGGTGCAGCCTGATGAGCAGGCGGGCCAGGGTCCGGCGCGGGGAGTCGAGGAGGTCTTCGTAACGGACCCTGATCACCCGGACGCCCCGGGCGGCGAGGAACTCCAGCGCGAGATTCTGCGCGGCCCAGTGCAGGGAGGTGCGGGCTGGCCCCCAGCGGGTCATCGGGGTGCCGGTCTCCGGCCGGACGACGTGCTTGCGCCAGGAGTGCGCCACTCCCCGGGGGTCGCGCACCACCTGCACCACCAGGATCTCCATCCCGGCGGCGACCAGGCAGAACGCCAGGGAGGCGTGCTTGCTGGAGTCGATCACGATGGGACACTGCGCCACGTCGCCCGCCGCGGCGTAGAGCCGCTGGTAGGCCGCGCCGTACTCCAGCAGGTCGGCCGAGCGGCGGGGTGGGATGCGGCGGGTGCGGTCGACGCGGTGGCGCAGCGTGATGACCCGGTCGGTGAGCTGGCGCGACCAGCCGCCGAACGCGCGGTCGCCCACCTCCCGCCAGAAGGGGCACTCGGGGAAGCGGACACCGCACCCGCACGGCTCCCCGTCGCCCGCGCCCCGCGACCAGAGATGCACGACCTCGCCCAGCGGGACGACGCCCGGAACTTCGCCAAGCAGGCGCTCCAGCAGGGTGCTGCCACTACGCCCGATCCCACCCAGGTAGATCACCTGGGTGGGTGCACTCGTCATCACGCGAACGAACCCCTAACGGGCGGATACGTACCGTGCCCACTCTAACACATAGAGTAATCGTACGTTCACGCGACGACCAAGGGATCGCTCAGAAAGGAGGACTCAGCCGCGGGCCTCGACGATCATGCCGGCGCCGACGGTGCCGTTGGTGGCCTCGTCCACGAGGATGAAGCCGCCGGTCAGCCGGTTCCGGGCGTAGTCGTCGACGAAGAGCGGCTGGGTGATGCGCAGCGAGACGCGGCCGATCTCGTTCAGGCCGAGCGACTGGGCGGACTCGTCGCGGTGCAGCGTGTTCACGTCGAGCCGGTAGTGCAGGTCGCGCACGAGGGCGCGGGCCGTACGGGTGGTGTGCTTGATCATCAGCTTCGAGCGCGGCGCGAGCTTCACCCCGTCGGCCATCCAGCAGATCATCGCCTCCAGCTCCTGCGCGGCGGCCGGCTGGTTGTTCGGGCGGCAGATCATGTCGCCCCGCGAGATGTCGATGTCGTCCTCCAGGCGGAGGGTGACCGACATGGGCGGGTACGCCTCGGCGACCGGGCCGTCGAAGGTGTCGATCGACGCGATCTTGGTGCTGAGGCCGCTCGGCAGGTGCACGACCTCGTCACCGGGCTTGAGCACGCCGCCCGCGACCTGGCCCGCGTAGCCGCGGTAGTCGTGGAAGGCGTGGTCGGTGGCCCGCTGCGGGCGGATCACATATTGCACGGGGAAGCGCACGTCGACCAGGTTGCGGTCGGAGGCGATGTGCACGTTCTCCAGGTGGTGCAGCAGGGAGGTGCCGTCGTACCACGACATGTTCTCGGACCGGGTGACGACGTTGTCGCCGTTCAGCGCCGAGATCGGGATGAAGGTGAGGTCGGGCGCGTTGAGCTTGGAGGCGAACGCGGTGAACTCCTCGTGGATCTCGTTGAACCGCTCCTCGGAGTAGTCGACGAGGTCCATCTTGTTGACCGCCAGCACCAGGTGCGGCACCCGCAGCAGCGTGGTCAGGAAGGCGTGCCGGCGCGACTGCTCCAGCACGCCCTTGCGCGCGTCGATCAGGATGATCGCCAGGTCGGCGGTCGAGGCGCCGGTCACCATGTTCCGGGTGTACTGGATGTGCCCCGGGGTGTCGGCGATGATGAACTTGCGCTTGGGCGTGGCGAAGTAGCGGTAGGCCACGTCGATCGTGATGCCCTGCTCGCGCTCGGCCCGCAGGCCGTCGGTCAGCAGCGACAGGTCGGTGTACTCCGTGCCACGGTCCCGGCTGGTACGCTCCACGGCCTCCAGCTGATCCTCGAAGATCGCTTTGGAGTCGAAGAGCAGCCGCCCGATCAGGGTGGACTTTCCGTCGTCCACCGATCCCGCCGTGGCGAAACGCAGGATGTCCATGTGCTTAGAAGTAACCTTCCCGCTTGCGGTCTTCCATTGCGGCCTCGGACGTGCGGTCGTCGGCGCGGGTGGCGCCACGCTCGGTGATCCGGGTGGCGGCGATCTCGGCGATGATCTCCTCGACGGTGGCCGCCGCGGACTGCACGGCCCCGGTGCAGGTCATGTCGCCGACCGTGCGATAGCGCACGACGGCCTCGAAGACCGGCTCGTCGTCGCCGCGGTTCACCACGTCCTCGTCGGCCAGCAGCATGCCGTCGCGCTCGAACACCGCGCGCTTGTGCGCGTAGTAGATCGACGGGATCTCGATCTCCTCGCGGCGGATGTAGTCCCAGATGTCCAGCTCGGTCCAGTTGGACAGCGGGAAGACCCGGATGTGCTCACCCTTGCGGATCTTGGCGTTGTAGAGGTTCCACAGCTCGGGGCGCTGGTTCTTCGGGTCCCACTGGCCGAAGTCGTCGCGGAAGGAGAACACGCGCTCCTTGGCCCGCGCCTTCTCCTCGTCGCGCCGGGCGCCGCCGAAGACCGCGTCGAACTCGTGCTCCTCGATCGCGTCGAGCAGGGTGGTGGTCTGGAGCCGGTTGCGCGAGGCGCGCCGCCCGGTCTCCTCCACCACGCGGCCGGCGTCGATGGAGTCCTGGACGCTGGCCACCACCAGCCTGGCGCCCAGCTCCGCCACCCGCCGGTCGCGGAAGTCGATCACCTCGGAGAAGTTGTGCCCCGTGTCCACGTGCATGAGCGGGAACGGGATCGGCGCCGGCCAGAAGGCCTTCTGCGCGATGCGCAACATCACGATCGAGTCTTTGCCGCCGGAGAAGAGCAGGCAGGGACGCTCGAACTCGGCGGCGACCTCACGCATGATGTGGATCGCCTCGGCTTCGAGGACGTCGAGTTGCGACGTGGTGTAGTCGGCCTGGAGCATCGAATTCCTTCCGGGGTGACTCTCAGCGATGCAGGTCGCGGATTCCGGCGAGCAACATCGGCGCCAGTTCCGGTAGGCAGACAAGGATATCCGGCAGTGAGGGGTCAGCCTGGTTGTAGGCCAGCGGCGAGCCGTCGATTCGGCCGGCGTGCGCCCCCGCGGCCTGCGCCACCGCCACCGGAGCCGCCGAATCCCACTCATACTGCCCGCCCGCGTGCACGTATGCCTCGACCTCGCCGGTCAGCACCGCGGAGATCTTTGCGCCGGCCGAGCCGATCGGCACCAGCTCGCCGCCGATCCGCTCGGCGAGTTCGCGCACGAACTCGGGCGGGCGGGTGCGGCTGACCGCGATCCTGATCCGTCCCTCGGGCGACGCGGGCAGCTTGGGCGGCTCGCCGGTGGACAGCGTGCGGCCCTGGGCGGGCAGCGCCACCGCGCCGGCGGTCAGCTCGCCGCGCTCCCACAGCGCCACGTGCACCGCCCAGTCGGCGCGGCCCTCCTCGGCGAACTCGCGGGTGCCGTCGAGGGGGTCGATGATCCAGACCCGGTCGGCGGTCAGGCGGCGCGGGTCGAGCCGCTCCTGGCTGGTCGCCTCCTCCGAGAGCACGCTGTCCGAGGGGCGCAGCCGGCTCAGGGACTCGGTGAGGAACCGGTGGGCGGCCTTGTCGCCCCCGTCACGCAACGCGCGGGCGTCGGCGAAACCCGCACGCTCCCGGAGCTCCAGCAACCGCTCACCCGCCTGGGTCGCCAGATCCGCCGCGACCGTGTGGTCGTCCCTAATGGTCATCAATATGCTCCAGCTCCACGGGCGACGGCCGACCATGTCCGCCACAGAATCTGCAAATCCAACATGAGCGACCAGTTCTCAACGTAACGCAGGTCCAACCGTACCGATTCCTCCCAGGAAAGATCGGACCTTCCGCTTACCTGCCACAGCCCGGTGAGGCCCGGCCGGACCAGCAGCCTGCGGCGGACGTCGTCGCCGTAGCAGGCGACCTCCCCGGGCAGCGGCGGTCTGGGCCCGACCAGCGACATGTGGCCGAGCAGCACGTTGAACAGCTGGGGCAGCTCGTCGACGGAGTACCGGCGCAGCCAGGCGCCGAGCGGGGTCACCCTCGGGTCCTGGCGGACCTTGAACAGCAGGCCGCTCGCGTCGCTGACCAGGGTGATCCTGCGCCGCTCGGCGTCGGCCCGCATGCTGCGCAGTTTGTAGATGGTGAACTCGCGCCCGTCGCGCCCCACCCGGGTCTGCCGGAAGAACGCGGGCCCGGGGCTGGTCAGCCGGACGGCGACCGCCAGCCCGGTCAGCAGCGGCGCCAGCGCGATCAGCAGCGTGGCGGCGACCACCCGGTCGAAGACGTTCTTCACCAGGGGGCGGAGGCCGGCCAGCTCGGGGTGCTCGACGTGCAGCAGCGGCAGCCCGGCGGCCGGGCGGATCATGATCCGCGGCCCGGCGACCTCCATCAGCGCGGGCGCCACGACCAGCTCGGTGCGGGTCTTCTCCAGCCGCCAGGCCAGCCGCCCGAGGGCGGTGCCGTCCATCTCCGGGCAGGCCAGCACGGCGACGGTGTCGGCGCCCACCTGGTTGACGACGAGCGCCGCGTCGGTGAACCCGCCGAGCACCGGGACGCCCTCGACGTCGCCCGGCTCCTCGCCGGGCAGGCAGGCGGCCACGATCTCCATGCCGTGGTGGCGCTCGCGCCTGAGCATGCGCACCAGCTCGGCGACGCCCTCGGCGTGACCGACCGCGACGACCCTGCGCATGCACTCGCCTCCGCGCCTGCGCCGGGACAGCCCGCGGCGCAGCAGGTGCCGGGAGAAGAGGGTGAGCACGGTCATCAGCGGCAGCGCGAGGACGACGTAGCCCCTGGCCACATCGGTCTTGGTCGCGTACGCGCAGACGGCGAGGCCGGCGGTGAGCAGCAGGCCGCAGCGGACGATCCGACGCAGCTCCTCCGGACCGGTTCCCAGCAGCCGGGGCTCGTAGGCCCGGTTGAGGGCGACGGCGCAGACCCAGACCACCGGCAGCAGCGCGCTGGCCACCACGTAGGGCGTGACGTAGGGCGTGACCTCGCCGAACCGGACCGCCACCGCGAGCGCCCCGGCGAGGAGCGCGCAGGCGCCGTCGGTGAGCAGGGCGCGCTCGCGGTACTGTCGCACCCACCGTGGCATGCGTGATCTGTCCACGGGTGCCGGCGCGGGGCCGGCCGAGGTCGCCTTCCACGGGCCCGTCGAAGTCTCAAGGCCGAACACGCGCCCCTCCAGGTGGCCGTTGGCCAAACAACAGTCATGGAATGATAACGAGGAGAACGGAGCCCGGCGCTTTGAAGGCTGAAACGTATATCTCTGTGGACGTTGAAGCGGATGGCCCGATTCCGGGGCCTTTTTCCATGGTTAGTCTGGGAATGACGGTGGCCGGGCGCATGCAGGGCCGGACCTTCGAGCCGGTCGATCCCGACAGCAGCACGTTCTACGTGGAGTTGCGGCCGATCAGCGACGACTTCGTGCCCGAGGCGATGGCGGTGAGCGGCCTGGACCGGGATCTGCTGGTGCGGGAGGGCACGGACGCGGCGCTGGCGATGGGGCAGGCGGCCCGGTGGATAAAGAAGGTGTGCGGTAAGACGCAGCCGGTGCTGGCCGCTTATCCGCTGTCATTCGACTGGATGTGGATTTACTGGTATTTCATGCGCTTCACCGGCGCCTCACCTTTCGGGCATTCCCGGTGCATTGATATAAAGACGCTTTATGCCGCCAAAGCCGGGGTGCCCATCGCGTGGTCGACCAAGCGGCAGATGCCGCGGCACCTCACCGCGCAGCGCCCGCACACCCACCACGCCCTCGACGACGCCAAGGAGCAGGCCGAGCTCTTCCAGAACCTGATGGCCTGGCACGGCGACGGGCCCGCACAGGCCCGTACGGCGGAGGAGGCCGGGTCAGCGAGGGGGGCGGGCGACGTTGAGGTCGGCGGCGTGGAAGGCGTTCTGAGTCGTTTCGAGCCCCTGGCCGATCAGTGACTCGACGACGTCGGCCGCCCGGTCCACCAGGAAGGGGAGGTCCTTCTTCTCGGCGGTGACGAAGTCGCGCAGCACGAAGGTCGCGGCGTCCATCCGGCCCGGCGGGCGCCCGATGCCGAAGCGCACCCGCAGGTAGTCGCGGGTGCCGATGGACTTGGAGATGGAGCGCAGCCCGTTGTGCCCGTTGTCGCCGCCGCCGAGCTTGGCGCGCAGCGCGCCGTACGGGATGTCGAGCTCGTCGTGCACGACGATGACCCGGGCCGGGTCCACCTTGTAGAAGTCGGCCAGCGCCTTGCACGGCCCGCCCGAGAGGTTCATGAAGGTGAGCGGCTTGGCCAGGACGGCGGGGGCGCCGGCGAGGCGGCCTTCGAGGACCTCGGCCCGCGCCTTGTGCGCCTTGAACCGGCCGCCGGCCCGCGCGGCCAGCTCGTCCAGCACCATGAAACCGACGTTGTGCCGGTTGCCGGCGTATTCCGGCCCCGGATTGCCCAGCCCGGCCACCAGCCATCGGTCCACGGACGACCTCCCGTTCAGGTGCTCACGACGGGGCCCGGCGGCCCCGGTCACACGACCGGGGCGGCCGGCGCCGCCGACCGCCCCGCTCGGAGATGCTTGTGCCGGTGAGACTACTCGGCGGACTCGGTCTCCGCGGACTCGGCCGTCGCGGCGGCCTCGCCCTCGGCGGCCTCACCCTCGGCCGCGGCCTCGGTCGGCTTGGCCGTGATGTGCAGGACCAGGACCTCCGCGTCGGCGGCGAGCTCGGTGCCGCGGGGCAGCTTGAGGTCGGCGGCGGTGACCTGGGTGCCGATCTCCAGGCCCGTGACGTCGACCTCGACGCCCTCGGGGATGTGGGTGGCCTCGGTCAGCACGGAGATGGAGACCAGCTGCTGGTCGAGCAGGCCGTCGGGGACGACGTCGCCCACCGTGGTGACCGGGATCTCGACCGTGACCTTCTCGCCCCGCTTGACCAGCAGCAGGTCGATGTGCTCGATGAAGCCCTTGATCGGGTCACGCTGCACGCCCTTGGGCAGGGCGAGCTCGTTGACGCCCTCGCCCTCGACGCGGATCAGCACGTTGGGCGTACGCAGGGCGATCATGAGCTCGTGGCCGGGCAGCGTGAGGTGCTTGGTCTCGGTGCCGTGGCCGTAGAGGATCGCGGGGACCTTGTCGCCACGGCGGATCTTCCGCGCGGCGCCCTTGCCGAACTCGGTGCGCACTTCGGCGGTGAGGCGTACTTCGGACACGGCTGAACTCCTAGGGTGATCGATGATGACGCCGGATGGTGCGCTCCCCCTCACCCGCCCTAGCGGAAGGCGTTACGAACGCAACCTGCGTAGTTTACAGGGTCGGCGGACCGTCAGCTGTCGCCCTCGAAGAGGCTGGTCACCGAACCGTCGCTGAACACCTCGTTGATCGCCCGCGCGATCAGCGGGGCGATGGACAGCACGGTCAGCTTGTCGAACCGCTTGTCCTCGCTCAGCGGCAGCGAGTTGGTGACGACCACCTCGGAGATCTTCGAGTTCTTCATCCGGTCCACGGCCGGCGAGGAGAAGACCGCGTGGGTGGCGGCCACCAGGACGTTGGTGGCGCCCTGCTCGTAGAGCGCGTCGGCCGCCTTGCAGATGGTGCCCGCGGTGTCGATCATGTCGTCGATGAGCACGCAGGTACGGCCCTGCACCCGGCCGACGACCTCGTGCACCCTGACCTGGTTGGCCATGTCGAGGTCACGCCGCTTGTGGATGAAGGCGACCGGGGTGCCCAGGTGGTCGGCCCAGCGCTCGGCCAGGCGCACCCGGCCGGTGTCCGGCGAGACGATGGTCGTGCTGGCCGGGTCGAGCTTGTCGCCGAGGTACTCGGCGAGCACCGGCATCGCGAACAGGTGGTCCACCGGGCCGTCGAAGAAGCCCTGGATCTGCGAGGTGTGCAGGTCCACCGACATCAGCCGGTCGGCTCCCGCCGTCCTGAACAGGTCGGCCATGAGGCGCGCGGTGATCGGCTCGCGACCGCGGCCCTTCTTGTCCTGCCGCGCGTAGCCGAAGAACGGCATGACCACGGTGATCCGCTTGGCGGAGGCCCGCTTCAGCGCGTCCACCATGATGAGGTGCTCCATGATCCATTTGTTGATCGGAGCGGTGTGGCTCTGGATCACGAAAGCGTCGCAGCCGCGAACGGACTCCAGATACCTGGCGTAGATCTCGCCGTTGGCGAAATCCAGCAGCTTGGTCGGGGTGGGCTCGATGCCGAGGGCGTCGGCCACTTCTTCAGCGAGCTCGGGATACGCCCGTCCGGAGAAGAACATCAGGTTCTTCTCGCCTGTGGTCTTCATACCACTCACTTTGCCACCTCACCGAGGAGGTAACCGATCTTTTCGCTGCGTGTCGCTCGCTCGCTCACGTGCCGTTCTCCTGTTGCTCTGCGGCCTCGTCGGCGAGCGCTCTGCGCGCCGCCTCGGCAGACCTGGTGCCCGCGCGCTTGCGCGCGACCCACCCCTCAATGTTGCGCTGCCGCTCCCTGGCCACTCCGATGGCCCCCGGCGGCACGTCATTGGTGATCGTGGAACCCGCGGCCGTGTAGGCGCCGTCGCCGATCGTCACCGGCGCGACGAGCATCGTGTCGCAGCCGACGAAGGCGTGGTCACCGACCGTGGTGTGATTCTTCTCGACCCCGTCGTAGTTGACGAAGATCGTGGAGGCGCCGATGTTGGCGCCGGCCCCGATGGTGGCGTCCCCGACGTAGGTCAGGTGGGGCACCTTGGCCCCCTCGCCGATCCGGGCGTTCTTCATCTCGACATGCGCCCCCGCCTTGGCCTTGCGGGCGAGCACGGTGCCGGGCCGCAGGTAGGTGTAGGGGCCGACGGCCGCCTGAGGGCCGATCAGCGCGCCGACGGCGACGGTGTTGTTCACCGTCGCGTCCTCGCCGACCTCGGTGTCGGTCAGCGTGGTCGCGGGGCCGATCTCCGCCCCGGCCGCCACGACGGTACGGCCGTGCAGCTGGGTGCCGGGACGGATGACGACGTCGGGTGACAGGATGACGTCCACGTCGACCCAGGTGGTCTCCGGGTCGATCACGGTGACCCCGTCGCGCATGTGGCGCTCCAGGATCCTGCGGTTGAGGACCCGCCCGGCGGCGGCGAGCTGGACGCGGTCGTTGACCCCCTCCACCTCGACGTGGTCGTCCGCCACGTGGGCGCCCACCCGGTGCCCGTCCTCGCGCAGGATGGCGAGCACGTCGGTGAGGTATTCCTCGCCCTGGGCGTTGGCCGTGGAGATCCGTGTGACGGCGTCGGAGAGCAGGGCTCCGTCGAAGGCGTAGACGCCGGAGTTCATCTCCTTGATCGCCCGCTGTTCCGGGCTGGCGTCCTTCTGTTCGACGATCGCGAGCACGGCTCCGCCGCCGTCCCTGATGATGCGCCCGTACCCGGTCGGGTCGGGCACCTCGGCGGTGAGCACGGTGACCGCGTTGCCCTCCTCGGCGTGCGTTTCGAGGAGTCTGGCCAGGGTGTCGGTGCGCAGCAGCGGTGTGTCGCCGTAGGTGACGAGGACGGTGCCCTTGATGGTGCCGACCTCTTCGATCACGGTGCGGACCGCGTGCCCGGTCCCCCGCTGCTCGGCCTGCACCACCGGCTGGACGTCGGAGCCGGTGGCGGTGAGATGCCCGCCCACCCGCTCCCGGTCGTGCCCGATGACGACGATCAGCCGCTCGGGGTCGAGGCCGCGGGCGGCGGCCAGCATGTGGTCGACGAGTGCGCGACCGCACAGCTCGTGGAGGACTTTGGGTGTTCTCGACTTCATCCGCGTGCCCTCGCCTGCGGCGAGGACGACGACGGCGGCCGGGCGCGGCACACTCACGGACTGAGGCTCCCTCGGCGTCGCGACTTCCACGAAGACGGATCAGGTCGACATACGGCTACCCAGAGGGCACCGCACCGCAACTCGTCCGACACCGTGAGGATACCCGCACGCCTCAGGGAGCGATCCAGCCCCATGGGTCAACGGCTCACTAAGAGCGTATGGCCTGGTCAGGGCTCCCGGGGGAGGATTCGAACCTCCGTTGACAGAACCAAAATCTGTAGTCTTGCCCCTAGACGACCCGGGATGGCCGAACCTACGAGGGTTGCTCCCGGATTCCCGGCCCCCGGCGGTCCGGCTCCCAGGATAGCGAGCCGACCACCTCCTCCGCTCCCCTCTGAACCACCACCGCCGAAGTCGCTCTCCGGCCCGGCACGACCAACAGCGGGTCACGTAAAGGCCATGTTTCCGGGACCGTCGTCTTAGGGCTTCCTTACCTACGGCCGCGTAGGTTACGGTGACGTAGGGAGGACATACCTTCCCAATCGTGCTGCGAGAGGTAGCCATGACCGTAGTCATCGACCGTGACTCCCCTCCTCCGCCGAAACCCGACTTCGAGCCGCAGCCGAAGTCCCGGGCCGAGATGATCCTCTTCGGATTCTTCGTCGGGGTCCCGCTGCTGGCCGTGCTGGCCGCCGTCCCGTTCGCCTGGGGCTGGGGCCTGGGCTGGACCGACATCGTGATCACCGTCGTCATGTACACGGTGACCGGGCTCGGCGTGACGGTGGGCTTCCACCGGTATTTCACCCACGGCTCCTTCAAGGCCAAGCGGCCGTTGCGGATCGCCCTCGGCATCGCGGGCAGCCTGTCCCTGGAGATGTCGGTCCTGGACTGGGTCGCCACCCATCGCAAGCACCACAAGTTCTCCGACAAGGAGGGCGACCCGCACTCGCCGTGGCGGTTCGGCACCGGGTTCCGCGCGCTGACCAAGGGTCTGCTCTACGCCCACATGGGCTGGCTGTTCGAGCCCACCAGGGCCAACCGCGCGAAGTACGCCCCCGACCTGGTCAAGGATCCCGACGTACTGAGGCTGCACCGGTCCTTCACGGCGCTCGCGATCACCTCGCTGGCCCTGCCCGCCGTGCTCGGCGGCCTGCTGTCCTGGTCCCTGTGGGGCGCGGTGACCGGCTTCTTCTGGGGCAGCATGGTCCGGCTCGCCCTGCTGCACCACGTGACGTGGTCCATCAACTCCATCTGCCACGTGTTCGGCGACGAGGCGTTCGAGGCGCGGGACAAGTCGCGCAACGTCTGGTGGCTGGCCATCCCGTCCTTCGGGGAGTCCTGGCACAACCTGCACCACTCCGACCCGACCTGTGCCCGGCACGGCGCGCTGAAGGGGCAGATCGATCTCAGCGCCGGGACGATCCGCTGGTTCGAGAGGTTCGGCTGGGCGACCGATGTGCGCTGGCCCACCCCCGAGCGCCTCGCGGCGAAACGTATCGGGTGATGGCACCCGCCCGGCGACCGCGACGGGCGAGGCGTCCGCACCCGGCCGGGCCGCCGTCCTCGCGGCGGCCCGTGTTCCCGCTTCCCCTTCGTCTGCGGGCATTATGAAACCTGTGAGCGAATCCCAGCCCCGTAGACGCATGTCCGCCAAGGAGAGACGAGAACAGCTCATCGAGATCAGCCGTGCGCTCTTCGCCGAGAAGGGCTTCGACGGCACGTCGATCGAGGAGATCGCGGCGAGCGCCCTGGTCTCCAAGCCGGTGGTCTATGAGCACTTCGGCGGCAAGGAGGGCATCTACGCGGTGGTCGTGGACCGGGAGATGCAGAAGCTCCTGGGGATGGTCACGGAGGCGCTGTCCGCCTCGCACGCCCTGATCAAGCTGGAGCGGGCCGCGCTGGCCCTGCTGCGCTACATCGAGGAGAGCAGCGAGGGCTTCCGCATCCTGGTCCGCGACTCGCACGCGGCCTCCGGCACCGGCACCTTCGCCAGCCTGATCAGCGAGATCGCCAGTCAGGTCGAGGACGTGCTGGCCGACGAGTTCAACGAGCGGGGCTATGACCCCAAGCTCGCCCCGATGTACGCGCAGATGCTGGTGGGCATGGTGGCCCTGACCGGCCAGTGGTGGCTGGACGTGCGCCGCCCCAAGCGCGAGGAGGTCGCCGCCCACCTGGTGAACCTCGCCTGGCACGGCCTGACCAGGCTCGATCCCAACCCGATGCTCACCGCCGCCTCGCGCGGGCTCGCCCTGCGCAGCCGTACGGCGCCGCCGGCCCGGCCCAGCGAGCGGGACCTGCGCGAGCGTGAACGCGAGCTGAAGGAGCAGGAGAAGGCCCTCGAACGGGAGCTGAAGGAGCAGGAGAAGATCCAGCGGGAGCAGGAGAAGATCCGGCAGCGCAACCAGCGGGAGCAGGAGAAGGCGCGCGAGCGCGAGCTGAAGGAGCAGGAGCGCCTCCGCAAGGAGGAGGAGAAGCTCCGGGCCCGCGAGGAGCGGCTGGCGGCGGCCCAGGCGAAGCTGGCCGAACATGGGCAAATAGGCAAACCCGAGTAACCAGAAGTCCTCGTTGCGACCAAGTTAACGTTCAGTTCAATCCAATCGGGCAATCTAGTAGATATGTCCGCCGAAACCCTGCACCCGACCCCAGAGGGACACGACAACCTCCCCCTTCCGCAGGAACGCTTCCTCAACCGCGAGGAGAGCTGGCTGCACTTCAACCAGCGGGTCCTGGAGATGGCCGAGGATCCGAGCATCCCGCTCCTGGAGCGGGTCCGCTTCCTGGCCATCTTCGCCAGCAACCTGGACGAGTTCTTCCGGGTGCGGGTCGCCGGGCTCAAACGGCGCATGGCCACCGGCCTGCTGCTGCGCACGAAGAGCGGGCTCAAGCCGGGCGAGGAACTCGTCAGGATCGGCACGCTCGCCGACGAGCTGGCCCAGCGGCACACCGCCTGCTTCCACCACGAGATCTGCCCCCGGCTCGCCGACGAGGGCATCGAGATCGTCCGCTGGGACGACCTCAGCAAAGAAGAGCGCACCGAGATGCGCAAGCTCTTCCGGGAGCGGATCCGGCCGGTGCTGACGCCGCTCGCGGTGGATCCGGCCCACCCGTTTCCCTACATCTCGGGCCTCTCTCTGAACCTCGCGGTCATCGTCCGAAACCCGGCGACCGGTCACACCGTCTTCGCCAGGGTCAAGGTGCCGAGCCAGCTACCGCGGTTCGTGACCGCCTCCAAGGCGCGGTTCGTCCCGCTGGAGGACGTCATCGCCGCGCACCTCGGCCAGCTCTTCAAGGGCATGGAGATCCTCCAGCACCACGTCTTCCGGGTCACCAGGAACGAGGACCTCGACGTCGACGAGGACGTCACGGAGAACCTCATGCAGGCGCTGGAGCGGGAGCTGCTCAAGCGCCGGTTCGGGCCCCCGGTCCGGCTGGAGGTCGAGGAGAGCATCACCCCGGAGGTGCTCGACCTGCTCGTCGCCGAGCTGGACGTGGCCCCGCACGAGATCTCCCGGCTGCGTGGGCCGCTGGACCTCACCGGCCTGCACACGATCGCCGACCTGGACAGGTCGGAGCTCAGCTACCGGCCGTTCGTGCCGGCCGAGGCCGTGCACGCCGAGGACGACCTGTTCTCGGTGCTGCGCGAGCGCGACGTGCTGCTGCACCACCCGTACGACTCCTTCTCCACCAGCGTCCAGCGCTTCATCGAGGACGCCGCCGCCGACCCCAACGTGCTGGCGATCAAGCAGACGCTGTACCGGACCAGCGGTGAGTCGCCCATCGTGGACGCGCTGATCGACGCGGCGGAGGCGGGCAAGCAGGTCGTCGTCGTGGTGGAGATCAAGGCGCGGTTCGACGAGCACGCCAACATCTCCTGGGCGCGCAAGCTGGAGCGGGCCGGCTGCCACGTGGTCTATGGCGTCGTCGGCCTGAAGACCCACTGCAAGCTGGCCCTGGTCGTCCGGCAGGAGGCGTCCGGCGAGCTGCGCCGCTACTGCCACATCGGCACCGGCAACTACAACCCCAAGACCGCCCGCCTGTACGAGGACATCGGCCTGCTCACCGCCGACCCGCTCGTCGGCGAGGACGTGACCGACCTGTTCATCCACCTGACCGGCTACTCCAACCACTCGGCCTACCGGCGGCTCCTCGTGGCACCGCACTCGATGCGCGGCGGCCTGGTGGCCAGGATCGAACGGGAGATCGCCCACCAGCAGGCCGGGCGCACCGCGCGGATCCGGATCAAGACCAACTCGCTGGTGGACGAGGCGACCATCGACGCGCTGTACCGCGCCTCGCGCGCCGGCGTGCCGGTGGACCTGTGGGTGCGCGGCATCTGCGCGCTGCGGCCCGGCATCCCCGGCCTGTCGGAGAACATCAGGGTCAGGAGCGTCCTCGGCAGGTTCCTGGAGCACTCCCGGCTCTACGAGTTCGGCAGCGGGCGGCGGCCGGAGATCTGGATCGGCAGCGCCGACCTGATGCGCCGCAACCTGGACCGCCGGGTGGAGGCCCTGGTCCGGGTGACCAGCCCGCAGCACCGCGCCTACCTGAGCGACCTGCTCGACCTGGTGATGGCCGAGACGACCAGCACGTGGTGGCTGGGCTCGGACGGCACCTGGACCCGCCACCACCGGGACGAGAACGGCGAGCCCCTCCTCGACCCGCAGACCTACCTGATCGGGACCCGCCGGTGGAGGACCGTCGATGACTGAACTGGACGTGCGGCCGACCGATCTCATCCGCGCCGCGGGCTGCGTGCTGTGGCGCGGCGACGAGACGAATCCGGAGGTGGCGCTGGTCCATCGCCCGCGCTACGACGACTGGAGCTTCCCCAAGGGCAAGCTGAAGCTCGGCGAGCACGTGATCGCCGGCGCGCTGCGCGAGGTCGTCGAGGAGACCGGGATGTCCGCGCTGCTCGGCCGGGCGCTCCCGCCGGTCCACTACTTCAAGGGCGGCCGGCTCAAACGGGTCGACTACTGGGCCGCCCGCGCCCTGGCCGGGCCGGGGTTCGAGGTGTCGGACGAGGTGGACCAGGTCACCTGGCTGCCGGTGGACGAGGCCAGGCGCCGGCTCACCTACGAGTGGGACGCCGGCCTGCTGCGCGGCCTGCTCGCCGCGCCCCTCGCCACCACCCCGCTGATCTTCGTACGGCACGGCCTGGCGGGCAGCCGCCAGGAGTGGACCGGCGACGACGACGAGCGCCCGCTGGACGCGACGGGCGCGCTCCAGGCGGCCGAGCTGGCGCGGGTGCTGATCGGCTACCGCCCGGCCGTGCTGATCAGCTCGCCCAGCAGGCGCTGCGTGCGGACGCTCGCGCCGTACGCGGAGCAGGCCGGGCCGGCGATCCGGGAGGAACGCCTGCTCACCGAGACCGACTACGATCCCGAGGCGTCGCTCGACCTGGTCACCCGGGTGCTCGACGCCGGGGCGCCGGCCGCGATATGCAGCCACGGCAAGGTGCTGCCGGAGCTGATCGGCAACCTGTGCGGCCGGCGTTACGCCGGTCCCGCGGGCGACACGCAACTGCCGAAGGGCGCCCTCGCGGTGCTGCACCACGCGGACGGCCGGATCTACAGCGTGGAGCGTTACACGATCTGACCTCAGCCCAGGATGCCGTGCACGGCCGCCGTCGTCTTCTTCCACACCTTGGGGAAGCGGGCGTACGCGCGGTCGGCCGCGGCGCGTTCCAGGCCGACCAGGACGCCGTAGGTGAACGCGTCCTCCCCGGCCCGCCGGGCGGTCTCCGCCTCGCGCTCCAGCAACTCCTGCGCGATCACGCCGTCCTGGTGGACGCCGAGCGTCTCCTGAACGTCCTCTGCCCGCCTGGCCAGCTCGGTCATCCCCAGCGCCTCGGCGGTGTACCGGGCGCGTTTGGCCGCCTTGCGCACCTCGTGCATGGCGATGTCGCGCTCGTCCTGGTCCTCGATCGCCTGGGCGGTGTCGTAGGCGCCGGTCACCCGGTGCCACTGCTTCGCCGCGACGGCGGTCAGCGTCTTGGCCGCCGGCCGGCCTGCCCGCTCGGTGAGGGGCGGGGCCGCGACGAGCGCCTCCAGGCTGTTGAGCAGGCCGAAGTACCGCTCGCCGCCGAGCGACACCCTGACCCGGTCGTACGCCTGGGACTCCTTGGCCTCCAGGTCGGAGCCGAGCCGGTGGGCCACCGGGCCGACGACCAGCTCGTCGGGCAGGCCGCCCAGCAGCTTGCCGAACCTGGCCCTGATCACCTCAAGGTCGCGGACCTCGCCCAGCTCGTTGCCGAGCCACTTCAGCTCGTCCTGCAACGGCCGGGTGTCCGGGACGACGGACTTGAACGCCTTCAGCGCGCTGCGCAGCCGGCGGCTGGCGACCCGCATCTGGTGCACGGCGTCCTCCTCGGCCCGCCGTACCCGGGGATCCTGCGCCAGCAGGGCGTTGACCTGCGTGCGCAGGTAGCCGACGACGACCTCGCCGGCGGATCCCGGGCTGGTGGGCGCGGGGGCGGGGACCGGCGCGGGCGCGGCGCCGTTGAGCAGCCGGGACAGCTTGCTGGCCGAGTCGGCGGGTACGGCGCCGGCCTTGCGCAGGCGCTTGCCGACCTTGCGCAGCAGGGCGTCGTCGTCCGCGGCGATCAGCTCGGCCTCCACCTCACGCCAGCGCTCCACGTGCGGTTCAGCGCCGAAGACCGTGCCCTTGACCCGGTCGTCGGCGACCTCCAGCAGCGTCCTGCCGTCGGGGCCGCGGAGCAGGGTCACGCTGCGCCGGGTGTCCAGCTCGGCGATCGGCGCCAGCGCGGCGCCCCGGGTGAAGGCCAGGACGAGCTGCGCGAGGTCGGGCGGGACGATCTTGGCGCTCTTGGTGAGGGGGTGGGTGATCTCCTGCCGCACGCCCTTGGCCTTGGGCAGTTTCAGGTGCCAGCCCGCGTCCGCGCCGCCGCGGCGGCGGCGCAGGGTGATGCCGCGGGCGGCCAGGCGCAGGTCTGCCGTGTCGAAATAGATCGCGACGAGCTGGTGGCTCCTGGGCCCCACCACCTCCGCGGCGCCGCGCACTCCGGTCAGGTCAGGGATCTCGTAGTCAACGGGTACGTCGAACTTGTCCTCGATCTCAATCGCCACGACGATCAACACCCATCCAGTCGGTAGCGTATTCATGGCCATGATGCCACCGGAAGGTGAACAATCAGGGTGCGTGTTTCTCCGCGACCACGAAGATCCGGCGGAACGGGAAGGCCGTTCCGTACGACTTCCGGGGATACGCCCTGCTCAGCGCTCTGGCGCAGTCGGCGAGGAAAACGGCGGCGTCCTTTTCGCCGAGACGATCGAGCATCGGGCGCAGGGCCGTGCCGGTGACCCACCGCAGCACCGCGTCCTCCCCCGGCAGGAGGTGCAGATAAGTCGTCTCCCAGGCGTCCACCCGGCAGCCCAGCCCGGCGAGCAGGTCCAGATAGCCGGCCGGGTCGTCGACCGGGGTCTCCCTGGCGAGGTCGCCCAGGGTGTCACGCCAGGGAGGCGTCCGGCACAGGTCGTGGATCAGGGCGTGGCTGGGCGCGTCGAAGTTGCCGGGCACCTGGAAGGCGAGCCAGCCGCCCGGCGCCAGTGCGGAGACCCAGCCGGGGAGCAGTTCGCGGTGCTCGGGGACCCACTGGAGCACGGCGTTGGAGACGATCACGTCGATGCCGCCCCCGGGCGCGGGCAGCGGGTCGCGCACGTCGCCGATCCCGAAGGTCAGCCGGTCCGTGGCCAGCGCGGCGGCTTTCTCGATCATGGCGGGCGAGGAGTCGAACCCGTGCACGGCGGCCTCCGGCCAGCGGCGGGCCAGCGCGGCGGTCAACTCGCCGCCACCGCAGCCGGCGTCCACGACATACTGGGGGTGGTCCGCGCGCACCCGGGCGACCAGGTCGAAGTAGGGCCTCGATCGCTCGTCGGCGAAGCGGCCGTAGACCTCGGGGTCCCACATATCTCTTGACATCAAGATAAGTGATACCGACACAAATATCTCGATGTCAAGAGAGATAGACTCCTCGCATGAACGCGCACGACGGCCGGCCCGACCACACGACGGCACGCGGAGCAGAGGCTCGCCACAACGGAGCGAGCGAGCCCGCCGGGGGCGACGAGGTCGACCGGCTGGTCGCGTCGTGGCGGCAGGAGCGTCCCGACCTCGACGTCGAGCCGCTCCAGGTGCTCAGCCGGGTGTCCCGTCTCGCCCGTCATCTCGACCGGGCCCGCCGGGCGGCGTTCGCCGAGCACGGTCTGGAGCCGTGGGAGTTCGACGTGCTCACCACGCTGCGCCGGGCCGGCGAGCCGTACGAGCTGAGCCCGGGGGCGCTGTTGCGGGCGACCCTGGTCACCTCGGGCACGATGACCAACCGGATCGACCGGCTGGCCGCCGCCGGGCTGGTCCGCCGCAGGCCCGACCCGGAGGACCGGCGCGGCGTGCTCGTCTCGCTCACCGACACCGGCCGGGGCCGGGTGGACGCCGCCTTCGCCGACCTGCTCCGCCGCGAGCACGACCTGCTGTCCACCCTGTCCGAGGAGTCCCGCGGCACCCTCGCCGCGCTGCTGCGCACCCTGCTCACCCCGTTCGACCGGGAGTGACCTCCGGCGCGGACCCCGTTGCGGGCCCGGTCGGCTCCCCGATGGCGAGGCACTGAGATGCCGATGACAATCCTGATCCCGGCGGTAATTCAGTTGCGCGGCGTGGACTCGGTCGTCATGATCCGGCCCGTGCTTGCAGAACCGGCCCCCGTAAGGGTTGACGGCATGGCGGCGTGTCGCCCGATGTTCGGCCTCTGACGCCGTCCGCTCATCCTGTCGCGGACGTGAAGAGCCGGGGGCAGGGGGCGTTCTCGCGCGCGAGGGGGTGCCAGACGATCACCTGGCGTCGGGCCGCTCCGGCATCGGATACCGCCGAGCCTTCTCGCCGCCGCCGGCTGGTCCGCGTATCACCAGGTCAGCCGTGGGGTATCTCGCGATGTATGACGCTTTGGGGGAAACGCGATGACATGGTGGTGCACGAGGCGGAGCCGTACAACGCGGAACCGCCGCGGTGCGCCCTGGCGGACCGGCCGCTCACCCCGCTGGACGCCTTCTACGGCCGCAACCACGGGCCGATCCCGGAGCTGGACACGTCCGGCTGGCGGCTGACCGTGGACGGTCTGGTGGACCGCCCGGCGGAGCTGACGCTGGACGACCTGCGCGGGCGCTTCCCGCATCGGGAGATCGCGGCGACGTTGCAGTGCGCCGGCAACCGCCGCGCCGAACTGCTCGACGTGCGCGGCATCCCGGGCGAGCACCCGTGGGGACCCGGCGCGATCTCCACCGCCCGGTGGACCGGCGTGCGGCTGGCCGACGTGCTCGCCGCCGCCGCGCTGCGCCCCGAGGCCGCGCACGTCGCCTTCGCCGCGCCCGACGTCTCCAGGATCGCCGTCCCGCCGCAGCCCTTCGGCGGATCCATCCCGGTGGCCAAGGCCGTCGCCGGGGAGGTGCTGCTGGCCTGGGCGATGAACGGGGAGCCGCTGCCCGCCGCGCACGGAGGGCCGGTGCGGGTGGTCGTCCCCGGCTGGATCGGCGCGCGCAGCGTCAAGTGGCTCCAGCGGATCACCGCGCAGGCCGAGCCGTCCCGCAACTACTTCCAGGCCACCGCCTACCGCATCCTGCCCGCCGGGGCCGATCCGGCGGCGGCCGGCCCCGGCGACGGCATCTCGCTCGGCCCGGTGTCCCTGAACTGCGACATCCTGCGCCCCGCCCCGGGCGACCAGTTGCCCCCGGGGCCCGCCGAGATCAGCGGCTACGCCTTCGCCGGGGACAACCGCACGGTGGCCAGGGTGGACGTCTCCACGGATGGCGGGGCCACCTGGATCCAGGCCGAACTGGACGCCGGGAACGGGCCGTGGACGTGGCGGCTGTGGCGGGCCGCCGTCGAACTGCCCGAAGGAGAGGCGGAACTGGTCGCCCGCGCCTGGGACTGCACCGGCACCGCCCAGCCGGAGTCGCCCGGCCCGCTGTGGAACCCGAAGGGCTACGGCAACAACTCCTGGGCCCGCCTCCGGCTCACCTGCCGCGCCCGGACCGCCTCGCGGTCGTCGTGACCAGGACCGCGGTCACGACCATCAGCACCGCGCTCGCCGCCGCCGTCACCTGGAAGCCCGCGGTGAACGCCGCACGGGCCACGGCGAGCGCCTCGGCGCCGATCCGCCCGGCCGCCGCCACCGCCCCGGCGAGGCCGTCTTCGGCGACGGGTACGACGCCTGCCGTCCGGTCCCGGTAGACGGCGGTGATGACGCTGCCGAGGATCGCGATGCCCAGCGCGCCGCCGAGCTGGGGGGCCGTCGAGGAGAGCGCGGCCGCCGAACCCGCCCGTCCCGGCGGGGCCGCCGCCACGACCAGGTCGGTGGCCAGCGCCATCATCGGCCCCAGCCCGGCGGAGACGATCACCGACCCCGCCACCAGCCAGCCGAGCCCCCCGGCACCGCCCACCTGGGTCAACACCGTGAAGCCCACGGCCGACAGCGCCAGCCCGGTCCCGATGACCGCCTCGGGACGGACCCGGCGGACGATCCTGGGCGCCAGCGTCGAACCCGCGATGACCCCGGCGGCCGACGGCGCCGTCCACAACCCCGCCGCGAACGGCGACAGGCCGTGGACGAGCTGGAGATACTGGGCGATGGCGTAGTTCGCCCCCCACAGCACGAAGATCCCCACGGCCAGCGTGCCCAGCGCGACGCTGTAGGCGGGCACGGCGAAGGCGCGCAGATCGATCAGCGGGTCGGCCAGCCCGAGTTGCCTGCGGGCGAACACCACGGCGAGCGCCAGACCGGCCGCCACCGCCAGCGCCGCCGCCCAGCCGGGCCCGTCGGAGGCGATCCGCTTGAGGCCGTAGACCATCGGGAGCACCGCCGCCAGCGACAGGACCGCGCTGACCGGGTCCAGCCTGCCCGGCCGGTCCTCCCGCCGCTCGGGCAGCAGCAGCGGCCCCGCCACCAACAGCACCAGCATGACCGGCACACCGAGCAGGAACGCCGACCCCCACCAGAACCGCTCTAACAGCCAGCCGCCCACCAGCGGCCCGACCGCGGTCCCGCCCGACACGCTGGAGATCACCACCCCGATGGCGACCGTCCGCTGCCGCGGATCGGTGAACATCGCGGCGGTCAGCGACAGCACGGACGGCATCAGCGTCGAGCCCGCGACGCCGAGCAGCGCCCGCACCACGATGAGCGTCCCGGCGTCGGGCGCGTACGCGGCCACCGCCGACCCCACGCCGTACGCGGCGGCGCCGATCAGCAGCAGCCTGCGCCGCCCGATCCGGTCCCCCACCGCGCCCATCGTGATCAGCGATCCGGCGAGCAGGAACGCGTACACGTCCACGATCCACAGCGTCTGCTCACCGGTGGCGCCGAGGTCCCTGCTGATCGCCGGCAGCGCCAGGTGCGTCACGGTGAGTTCCAGCGAGGCCAGCAGGGCGGGCAGCGCGAGCACGGCGAGGCCGATCCACTCCCGCCGCCCTGCGCGTGCCGGGGTCATGGTCGTCATGCACACAGCATGAAACCTGAACAAATGTTGGGGTCAACCCGGCGACGGGATCCTCAGCCGCCCTCGATCAGAACCCGGTGTCCCGGCATGACCCCGTCGGGCAGGTCGTGCGGCGACACCCAGCGCGCCTCCAGGATCTCCAGCGGATCGATCCTGATCTCGCCCCGCACGAACTCGGCCTCGTAGGCCACCTCCATGCGCAGCCGGAAACCGCTCTGCAGCCGGATCAGCCGCCCCACCTTGACCTCAAGGCCGGTCTCCTCGCGCACCTCCCGGGCCACCGTGTCCTCGAAGGTCTCCGACCGCTTCGCGTACCCGGTCGGCAGCCCCCACTGGCGCCCCTCCGGCCAGAGCCGGTGCCTGAGCAGCAGCACCCGCCCCTCCGGGTCCCGGACCACTCCGGAGACGCCCACCATGAACTTCGCGTTCCACCACCACAGGAGCCGCCACTGCACCGACCCCCGCATCCCCCGCCACACCCCGGCGACGAACCGCCTCACCACACCTCTTCCCACGGCACCGGAACGGGCCGCCCGCACACCGTCGACGAACAGTGTCCCCAGTGTCCCCGATCGGCCGGGCCCCGGGGCGGAAGCCGGAGCCCTGGCCCACCGTGTCAAGCCCAGGTGAAGAAGCTCCAGACCTGGTCGGTGTAGGTGCCGCACTTGTACTGCTGCAACTGGGTGTAAGGCGCCGTGCCTCTCACGAGAAGGCATTTGTCGCTTCCGCGGTTGCGCAGCTGGTAGCTGAGGCCGTCCCAGGCCAGGTCGACGAACCAGGACTGGTCGTAGTAATTGCCGCAGCGCACCTGCTGGGCGCCCGCGTTGTCCTTGTCCGTCCGCACGGCCAGGCACAGGCCGTTGTTGACGTTCTGAATCTGGTAGTAGTCCTCGCCGTTCGACGGTTCCGTGCCACGCCTGGTGAACGTCCAGAGCTGGTCGGCGTACCTCCTACAGGGGTACTGGATGACCGGTGCGTCGATCGTGAGGGTCCGCCCGAGGATGCAGTTGTCCCAGAGAGCCGTCTTGTTCGCGATCAACACGGCTTGGCTGGGCGGAGTCACCGGCTGGGCGTTGGCGACGGCCGGGGTTCCGAGCACTGTGAGGGGCGTGAGCAAGCCGGCCGCCATCACGATTCTGCCGATGAAGGTACGCAGGGATTTTCTGATCATTCGTCGATCACCTTGTTTCGTCTCGTGAGCGCTACGCAGGGAAAATGCGAAGGTCGAGGGAACAGGACAGGCATGTTCGGCTTTGCGCCCCCGTGGCAGCCGACACCGCCGCGATCACCCGTTCCGGCGACCGTCAACGCCGGGCGGATCTCGTCCGCCAGGTGCTGGGCGCCGCTGTCACCCTCCCGGCCTCCACACGGTGCCGCGGCGCTCGTATTCCAGGAATCGCTCGACGTCGCAGGCGACCTCGGGGCCGAGGTGACGTTCGAGGAGCCACAGCGCCAGGTCGAGGCCGGAGGTGACGCCACCGGAGGTGACCAGGTCTCCGTCGTCGACGACTCTGGCGTCGATCCACTGTCCGCCGGCGGCGACGAGGTCGTCGCGCGCGCTGTGATGGGTGGTGCACGGACGGCCGTCGGTGAGTCCGGCGGCGGCGAGCAGCATCGTCCCGCTGCACACCGAGGCGAGCGTGAGACCCGGGCGTACGGCGTCCCGCAGCGCGGCCGGGAGGGTGCCCTGCCGTGCCTGCGCCCAGGTGCCCTGCGGGGCATGGTTGGCGTAGCCCCCGCCGGGGACGATCACGACGTCGGCGTCCGCCGGAGTCAGTACCCGGTCGACGGTCATGTCGGTCCCGTAGCGGGCGAAGACCCGGCCGGGGCGGAGCGTCACCAGGGCGGTCTCGGCCTGGTGGCCCGACGCGGCGGCACAGCCCAGCACCTCAAGCGGTGCGAGGGCGTCCAGTTCCTCGACCCCGTCGAACACCACGATCTGCGTGCGCACCGGGAACAACCCCTCTCCGACCAGTCGTTTCGCCCTTAAGCTTGGTCATCCGCGGCGTTCGCCGACAGTGGCGAGAATGACAAGGTGCGTACTATTCCAGCCATGCACGTGGTGACCGTCCTGGCTCTGGATCAGGTTGTGGCCTTCGATCTGGCGGCGCCGTGCCAGATCTTCGCGGGGGCGCGCCTACCCGACGGGCGCTGCCCGTACGAGGTCCGCGTGTGCGCCGTGCCGGGAGCGCGGACCACCGCGCGGGGGGCCGACTGCTTCGGTCTGGACACCCCCTGGGGCCTGGAGTCGCTGGCCGAGGCCGCCACGATCGTCATCCCCGGCCATGCGAACTGCCTCGAACCTCCGCCCGCCGAGGTGGTGGGCCTGCTGCGGAAGGCGGCGGCGCGAGGCGCGCGCGTCGCGTCCATCTGCACCGGGGCGTTCGTGCTGGCGGCGACCGGACTGCTGGACGGGCTGAGAGCCACCACGCACTGGAACTACGCCGGCGAGCTTCAGCGCAGGCATCCGGAGATCGCCGTCGACGCCTCCGTGCTGTATGTCGACAACGGTGACCTGCTCACCTCCGCGGGTATCGCCGCCGGCCTCGACCTGTGCCTGCACCTGGTGCGCTCCGACCACGGAGCCGCCGTCGCCCGTGATATCGCCCGGTACACCGTCACACCGCCCCAGCGCCACGGTGGGCAGGCGCAGTACATCAAGCACCCCGGCCCGGAGAACCAGGGTGGCGATCTGCAGTCCACCCTCGAATGGCTGCAACGCAACCTCGGCGCACCGCTCACCCTGCGGGACATCGCCGACCATGCCGGCTACAGCACGCGAAGCCTCAACCGCCAGTTCCAGGCGCAGGTGGGGACGAGTCCCCTGCAGTGGCTGCTGCGGGCCCGGGTCGAGCGGGCTCAGGAACTGCTGGAGACGACCGGCCTGCCCGTCGAGGTCATCGCCGAACGTGTCGGCTTCGGATCCGGGGCAGTGCTGAGAAGGCATTTCACCCGCCATGTGGGCACCTCTCCCCAGGCCTACCGCCAAACCTTCTGGACCGCCGCCGGGCCCGTTCGCATGACCGACCGGATCAGCCGCCGACGGTGACGACGTCCCGCGGCGCTCGACGCCTCAGCCGTTGATCGCACCGCCGGTGCCGCGGGAGACGAACCACCCGAGGCGATCATGCGCCCATGTAGGACCGTGCTTGACCTCTTTCGTACCTAACATGCCGGGAGTCGCCGACGAGGAAGGACATTCATGACGATTCTTGTGACCGGTGCGACCGGCACGGTAGGCCGCCATGTGGTCGCGGAGCTGCTGCGGGCCGGGGAGCGGGTCCGCGCCCTGACCCGGGACCCGGCCAGAGCCGGGCTACCCGAGGGGGTGGAGGTGATGGCCGGGGACCTGACCGTGACCGAGAGCCTGGTGCCCGCCATGGAGGGCGTCACCGGGGCGCATCTCATAAATTTCGGCGGTGACGGCTACGACCTGCTGCCGAACGGCAAGGAGATCGTCGACCTGGCCGTCGCGTCGGGCGTGCGCAGGGTCACCGTACTCGGCGGCTGGGACGAGAGCACCCTGGAGCCGGCCGTCCAGGCCAGTACGCTCGGCTGGACCTTCGTCCGGCCGACGGAGTTCATGGCCAACGCGTTGCAGTGGGCCGAGGTGGTCAGGACGGAGGGCGTGGTGCGTGAGCCGTTCGCCGACGCCACCACCGCCCTCGTGCACGAAGCCGACATCGCGGCCGTGGCCGCCACGGCCCTCGCCCGAGGCGGCCACGAGGGCCGCACCTACCCCCTCACCGGTCCCGAGCGGCTCACCATCCGCGACAAAGTGCGCGTCATCGGCCAGGCGATCGGCAAGGACATCGGCTTCGTCGAGCTGACCGAGCAGCAGGCCCGCGAGAAGCTGGCCGCCGAGGGACAGCCGCAGGAGATGATCGACTTCATGATGACCGTGTTCGGCGACGTGCCCGAGGAGGCCAACCAGGTCAACTCCAACGTCGAGGACGTCACCGGCCGCCCGGCGCGCACCTTCGCCCAGTGGGCCGCCGAGCACGCCGCCGCCTTCAGCTGATCGTCTCGTCGTCCGGTCGTCGCCGCCGGGACCTCCGAGCGGAGCGAGGGCCTGTTGCCGGTCCTCGCTCCGCGGCTCAGTCTCCGAGGCGTTCGGCGAGGGTGAGCCACTCGGACTCGACGGTGTCCTTCTCGTCCTGGACCTGCTTGAGCTCGGCGGTCAGCGCGGCCAGCTTCTCGTAGTCGCTGGCCGCGTCCGCCATCGCGGCGTGCAGCTCGCCCTCGCGACCGGTCAGGCGGTCGAGGCGGCGCTCGTACCGGGTGAGCTCCTTGCGCAGCTCGCGCTCCTCCTTGGCGGACAGGCCCGGGGCGGGCGCGGTCGCCGGGGAGGGGGCCGTGGCCGCCTCGGCCGGGCGGGAGGCGGCGTTGGCGGTCAGGGCGGTGCCCGCGGCACGGCGGCTGAGGTACTCCTCGACGCCGCCGGGGAGCATGGACAGCCGGCCGTCGCCGAGCAGCGCGACCGAGCGGTCGGCGACCCGCTCCAGGAAGTAGCGGTCGTGGCTGACCACGATCAGGGTGCCGGGCCAGCCGTCGAGCAGGTCCTCCAGCTCGTTCAGCGTCTCGATGTCGAGGTCGTTGGTCGGCTCGTCGAGCAGCAGCACGTTGGGGTCGTCCATGAGCAGCCTGAGCAGTTGCAGCCGCCGGCGCTCACCGCCCGACAGCTCGCCGACCACCTTCCACTGCGCGTCGCCCCGGAAGCCCAGCCGTTCGAGCAGCTGGGAGGCGGTCCACTCGCGCTTGCCGACCTTGATGAACTTCCTGATCTCCTCGACGGTCTCCAGCACCCGGCGGGCGGGGTCCAGCTCGGCCAGCTCCTGGGACAGGTAGGCCAGCCGTACCGTCTTGCCCTGGACGATCTTGCCGGCGTCGGGCCTGACGGTGCCCGCGAGCAGCCGCAGCACCGTGGACTTGCCCGAGCCGTTCACCCCGATCAGGCCCACCCGGTCGCCGGGGCCGAACTGCCAGGTGCACCGGTCGAGCACCTGCGGGCCCTGGCCGGGGCCGCCCGCGTGCAGCGTGACGTCCTCCAGGTCGTACACCGTGCGGCCGAGCCGGGCCGAGGCGAACTTGACCAGCTCGACGTTGTCCCGCGGCGGCGGCTCGTCCGCGATCAGGGCCTGGGCGGCCTCGACGCGGAACTTCGGCTTGCTCGTCCGGGCCGGCGGACCCCTGCGCAGCCAGGCGATCTCCTTGCGCATGAGGTTCTGCCTGCGCTCCTCGGTCGCGGCGGCGATCCGGGCGCGCTCGGCCTTGGCCAGGACGTAGGCGGCGTATCCGCCCTCGTAGCGCTCGACCCGGCCGTCCACGACCTCCCACGTCCTGGTGGACACCGCGTCCAGGAACCACCGGTCGTGGGTGACCACGAGCAGCGCCGACCTGCGCGCCGTCAGGTGCCTGGCCAGCCAGTCGATGGCCTCGATGTCCAGGTGGTTGGTCGGCTCGTCCAGGATGACCAGGTCGTGCTCCTCGATGAGCAGCCTGGCCAGCGCCGTACGGCGGCGCTCGCCACCGGACAGCGCGCCCGCCTTGGACGACAGGTCGATGTCGCCCAGCAGGCTGGCGAGGATCTCCCTGATGCCCTGGTCACCGGCCCACTCGTGGGCCGCGCGGTCGCCGAGGACCGCCTCCGCCACCGAGCGCCCGGGATCGAGGTCGTCCCCCTGGGAGAGCACGCCGACGCGCAACCCCCGGTTGTGCGTCACCCGCCCGCCGTGGGGTTTCAGGGCACCGGCGATCACCGAAATGAGCGTGGTCTTGCCGCCGCCGTTGCGGCCGACCACGCCGATCCGGTCACCTGCCGCGATGCCGAGGGAGACCTCGTGCAGCAGCGGCTTGGGACCGTAGGCGTGGGACACCGACTCCAGATTGACCAGGTTCATCGTAGGACCAAGGCTATCGGGCCGCGCCTTTGCCCGCGCCCGCCAGGACGGTCGCGCCCGGCACCGGTCCGTACGCGGTGACGGCCTCCCGGCACACTCCGGCCGCGCGCAGCGCCCCGGCCAGTTCGGCCGCCGCCGCCCCCGACCCGGTGAGGAACGCGCAGGTCGGCCCGGAGCCGGAGACGAGGGCGCCCAGCGCGCCGTGCTCGCGGCCCAGGCGGAGGGTGTCGGCGAGCGCCGGCTTGAGCGCGAGGGCGGCCGGTTGCAGGTCGTTGGCCAGTTCGGCGCCCAGCGCCGCGGCGTCGCCCTTGCGCAGCGCGTCCATCAGCGCCGCGCCGGCCTGCGGCGGGCCGGTGTGCTCCCCGCTCGCCGCGCGGAGCCGGTCGCACTCGCCGTAGACGGTGGCCGTGGACAGCCCGCCGTCGGCCAGCGCGAACACCCAGTGGAACCGCCCGGCCGCCTCGACCTCCGTCAGGCGCTCCCCCCGGCCGGTGCCCACCGCGGTACCGCCGAGCACGGCGAACGGCACGTCGCTGCCCAGCTCCGCGCCGATCTCCATCAGCTCCTCGCGGGACAGCCCGAGCCCCCACAACTCGTTGCACGCCACCAGCGCCGCCGCCGCGTCGGCACTCCCACCCGCCATCCCCCCGGCCACCGGGATCGCCTTCCGGATGGTCAACTCCACCCCGGACACCCCACCGTCGTGCGACCCGTCGGCGTGCGGTCCTTCGGTGTGCGGTCCTTCGGTGTGCGGCGCCCGTACGGCTGTCGCGTGGGCGGCGAGTGCGCGGGCGGCCCTGACGGCGAGGTTGTCGCCGTCCAGCGGGACCAGGTCGGCGGACTCCCCCTCCACCCGCACCGAGATCCCGCCGGCCGCGACCGCGGTCACCTCGTCGTACAGGGAGACGGCATGGAAGACGTTCACCAAGTCGTGGAAGCCGTCATCGCGGAGCGGGCCGACGGCCAGATGCAGGTTGACCTTCGCCGGCACGCGGACGGTTACGGAGCTCATCGGAACGCTCGACATCCCCTCGCTGGACCTCGACCGGTGCCACCCCGGCCACCGCGTCCGATGCTAGCGTCGCCCGCCCTCCGGGCCCCCGCCGATCACCCGAATCCCCGTGCGGGCGGCGGGGGCATGCGTACCAGGTCTGCACGTGTGCTAGGTTAGAGGTAGTTGCAGTTGTGGTACCCATAAGAACTTGTGTGCACCTGACGGAACGTAGCCTCAGGTGCATTTTTGTTTGCCGGTCTTTCCCGGGTGGGCCCTATCGCAGCGACACGGTATTCGTAAAGTGCGAATTCCGGCTCTGCACCTATCCAGAGGAGATTGACATGGCTACTGGCACCGTGAAGTGGTTCAACGCGGAAAAGGGCTTCGGCTTCATCGAGCAGGACGGCGGCGGCGCCGACGTCTTCGCTCACTACTCCAACATCGTGTCTCAGGGCGGCTACCGTGAGCTGCACGAGGGCCAGAAGGTGGCCTTCGACGTCACCCAGGGCCAGAAGGGCCCGCAGGCCGAGAACATCGTCGCCGCCTGACGCCTGACACCACTGATCGGGGCTCGCACCTTCACGGGTGCGAGCCCTGATTGTTTTCCCGGTCTCCCGGGTTCCGGTGGTGATCGCTGAGAATCCGGGGGGCATCGAGCCTGCGCGCCGAAGTGACGAGGGCGCCGGCGCTAATCGCCGGCCGGTTGCCCGCGTGAGTTGTTGATGCGCAGCGCCTCGGCGAGCTGGTCTTCCAAGATGATGATGCGGCAGGCGGCTTCCAGCGGCGTGCCCTGGTCGACGAGTTCCCGGGCCCGCCCGGCCAGGCGTAGCTGGTAGCGGGAGTAGCGGCGGTGTCCGCCGCCGGAGCGTAGCGGTTCGATCAGCTTGGCAGCGCCCAGCGCGCGCAGGAACGCGGGGGTGACTCCAAGCAGCTCCGCGGCCGCGCCCATGCTGTAGGCGGGGTAGTCGTCATCGTCGAACCGGTCCTCGGCCGTGCCGTGCCTGGGCTGGGCAGCACCAGGGCTTGTGTGCGTTGGATCCATGCACGCCTTTCATCACGCATCAGGGGGCCCCGGCACTGTGTTGCCGGGGCCCCGAAGAGGTTCAACACCATCTACCGGCCATCTGGCCGGACTACCGTGTTCCGCATCCGCCGTACAGCGCGGCGATGATGCGGGGATCGCGAATGCGTGACCGTAGACCACCTTCCTATCTGTGGAACTCCGGTACCCGTGCGGCGAATGACAGCCGGCGACGGGCGATCCTGATGGCGTTCAACGCTCCCTTCTCTTACCTTCGAACTTCTCTCACTTCACTGCGGCAGCGCGTCCACGGTCAGGACCCCTTACTACTGCACCGGCCCCGTCACGTCCGACCTTCTGCCTCACCTTCGGTTCGTCCATATGCTCGGGCAGCTCGTCGTGATGCTGGATTCTTTCTGCGCTGCCCGGTCGATCCGTCCCTTGCGATGTGAGAAACAGTAGCCCGTGAGACCACGAATGTCTACATCCGCTGCTGGAGATTTTCGTTTCTGGCCGCAGCAGCCCCTCGGGCGGCAGACTCGGAGAGTGCCGCACACGGCGACCGCGCCGGGCCGGTTCCGGCGCGGTCGGCGTGACCCGGACGCCCGGCCGGCTCCGCCGGGGAGGTTCGCAGGTCATCCGTGGAAGGCGAGCGGTGCGCGCTGTCCCTGCACGGCGATCCGTATCGCGTGCTGGGCACGCGTCGCGAGGCGCACCGCCTGCCGGACGTGACGGCCGTGCGCGGCGGCACGTACGGCGGGGCGTACGGCGCCTCGGTAGCGGCTGCTGTAGTAGGGCGACTCGGCGAAGCTGGTGGCCCTGACCACGTCGCCGGTCTGTGGCGCGTGGATCATCACGCCGTGGCCCACGTTCAGCCCGACGTGGTTCGGCACGCCGCGTGGTTCGCCGAAGAAGACCAGGTCGCCGGGGCGCAGCCGGGTCACGGGGACGCGGTCGCCCTGACGGAACTGGGTGCCGGTGTAATGGCCGAGCCTGATACCGGCCTGCGCCCAGGCGTACAGGGTGAGCCCCGAGCAGTCGAAGCCGAAGGTGTCCGCGCCGTGCTCGATGCCGAAGGTCGGCCCCGCCGCGTCGCCGCCGCCCCAGGAGTAGGGCGTGCCCATCGCGTTCCAGGCGGCCCAGAGCGCGATCCGCCCCTGCAACCTGCGCCGCCCCTCCACGGCGGCCCGCCGCACCCGCGCCCTCTCCTCGCGCGCCGCCTCCCGCGTGTGCCACAGCACGGTCTGGTAGAGGGGCAAGGGGCGGTACTCCCCGGGGCGCGTCGTCTGGCGGAGGTCACCGAGCCGTGGCCCGGCTGCGCATCCTTCCCAGGAGCACGCGTCGGCCATGGCCGGTTGGTACGCCTGGACGGCCACCCCCGCCACCGCGAGGCTCAGGACCAGGCCGCCGGTCGCGAACGCGGACATCATCCATCTCCCGACGTGGACGACAGGGGAGGACTCTGGATGGTCGGCAGGATATGCATCGAGATCAACATGCGCCAGGTCATACCCCATGAACCAGCCACTTACAGGCAATCCGACATACCACCCCACCCCCCGAAATAACCCCCAAGCACCCCGATTTCCGCGTCTGCCCCCGGTCCGGTCATGAACCGAGACGACCGGGTGCCGAGACGGCCGAACACCGAGGTCAAGGGCCGAGGGCGGTCAAGGGTCGAAGGCGATTAGAGGTCCGAGGACGGTTAGGGGCCGAGGACGGTTAAGGGCCGAAGGCGGTTAGAGGTCGAGGGTGGTTAGGGGTCGGAGCGTTGGCGGTAGGCGCGTTGGCGGCAGGCTCGGGAGCAGTAGACGCGCGGGCGGCCCGAGGCGGGTCGCTCCACCGGGGTGCCGCACATCGGGCACATGTCATCGCCCTTTCCGGCACCATTTTCGTCACGGCTTTCGTCACGCTGCTGTTCGATGAGCGCTTCGATCCCGTCGAGCACGCGGGCCAGGCCGAACTCGAAGGGGTCCTCCGGCCGGTCGAAGCCGCCGGCTTCCCAGAGGGCAGTGATCGTGGGGTAGGCGCTGAGCCGTTCGTAGAGGGAGTCGCGGGCGCCCCACCACTCCTGCTCGCTGACACCGCTCTGCCGCTCCAGCCGGGCGGTCTCCACCAGGGTCAGCGCCTCCGCGTCGACGAACCGGCCGACGAGGTTCACCGTGGCGATCACCTGGGCGGGCGTGAGGCCCGTGCCGTCGAGGGTGCTCAGCATGTAGGCGTAGGCGGCGACGCCGTTCGGACCGGGCAGGTGCCTGCTGCCGCGTACCTCGGCCACCCACGGATGCCGCCTGCGTATCTCCCACCCGCCTCGCGCACAAGCCTCCAGCCGCCCCCGCCAGCCCCCGCCACCACCGCCATCCCCCACACCGGCGACACCCCCGGCACCGCGATCACCGTCGCGCCCGCGAGGCTCCCCCTCGTCGCACGTCCCGGCTGGGGGTGGCGATGCCGGGGGTGGCGGGCGCTCGCCGTACACGGCGTCGAGCATGAGGTCGACGAGTTGGTCGCGGCCGGGGACGTGGCGGTAGAGCGACATCGTGGTGAAGCCGAGCCGTTCGGCGATCTTGCGCATGGACAGCCCTTCGAGGCCCTCGGCGTCGGCCAGCTCGATGGCGGCGCGCACGATCCGCCCCGTGCTCAGGCCCTGTCGCGGCTCCTCCTCACGGGCCCGCCACAGCAGCTCGACTCCGTGGTCCGGATCGTCCGCCCTCCCTCCGGCCATTTCCACTCCTTTCGTTTATGGTGTTATATCTTGTGTACGCCATATACACGAAGGAGGGCCACTCCATGACAGCGTTCTACGTCGATCCAGAGGGCGACGACGCCGGGCCGGGCACCGAGCGGCAGCCGTTCGCCACCCTCGCCCGAGCCGCCCGGGCCGCCGCCGATGCGACCGCCGATGCGACCGGCGGGGCGACCGGCGGGGCGACCGGCGGGGCGACCGGCGGGGCGACCGGCGGGGCGACCGGCGGGGCGACCGGCGGGGCGACCGGCGGGGCGACCGGCGGGGCGACCGGCGGGGTGGTCGTCCGGCTCAGGGCGGGCCGGCACATGCTGACCGAACCGCTGGAGGTGGTCACCGGGGGCGTCGTCTACCAGGCGCACGGCCACGGGACCCCGGAGCGGGAGGAGGTCGTCGTCAGCGGCGGGCGGCGGATCACCGGCTGGCGGGTGCGCGACGGCGTGTGGCTGGCCGACGTCGGCGACCTGGACACCCGTCAGCTCTACGTGGACGGCCGCAGGGCCGAGCGCGCCGCCGTCGACGCCCTGCCCGGCAGCATGACCAGCACCGAGACGGGTTACGTCACGGACGTCACGCTCGGCTGGCACAGTCCCGCCGACGTCGAGTTCGTCTACCGGGGCGTCTACCCCTGGACCGAGGCCCGCTGCCCGGTGGCCGCCGCGCACGAAGGGGAGGACGGCGTCACGACCGTCACCATGGCGCAGCCCGCCTTCGCCCGCGCCCGCGACCTGTACCACTACGCCTGGGAGGGGCACACCACGCGCGGCCCCGGCCTGCCCACCCGGGTGGAGAACGACGTGAGCTTCCTCACCGAGCCGGGCACCTTCGTGCTGGACCGCTCGCGGCCCGGCCGGCACGTCCTGCGCTATCTGCCGCGGCCCGGCGAGGACCCCGGGCGCACCGAGGTGGTCGCGCCGGTCCTGGAGACGCTGCTGCGCGTGGCCGGCGCCGCCGGGGTCGCGTTCAGGGGCCTGGTCTTCGCCGACGCCACCTGGCTGCGTCCCAGCGCGGAGGGGTTCCTGCACTACCACGGGAGCGGGTTCTACGCGGGCGGCCCGATCGAGCGGGTCACACTGGTCGAAGGGCAGGCGTGGGTGACGGTCCCCGGGGACTCGGTCGAGATCCCCGCCTGCGTCCAGGTCGAGGACGGCGTCGACGTGCGGTTCGAGGACTGCCGCTTCACCCGGCTGGGCGCCACCGGGCTCGGGTTCACCGGCGGCGCCGACCTCACCGTGCGCGGCTGCGACTTCGACACCCTCTCCGCCTCCGCCGTCGCCGTCACCGGCGGCCGGGCCGTACTCGTCGAGGACAACCGCGTCCGGCACGCCGGGCTGGACTACTCCGGCTCCCCCGGCATCGCGATCAGCAGCACCCGGGACTGCACCGTGGCCCGCAACCAGGTCACCGACGTCCCCCACTGCGGCATCGTGGCCGGGCCCGGGCGCGGCACCCGCATCCTGCACAACGTCGTCACCGGCTCGATGGGGGTGCTGGCCGACGGCGGCGGCGTCTATCTGTCCGGCCCGCAGGGCGAGGGGCCCGGCGACGGCGCACTGGTGCGCGGCAACGTCATCAAGGACACCCGCACGCCCTACAACTTCGCCCTCTACACCGACTACGGCGCCGCCTGGGTGACGGTCGAGGAGAACGTCGTCATGCGCGCCGACAACACCGCCGTCCTGCGGGTCACCCCGCCGCTGGAGAACGTCGTCTACCGGGGCAACTTCTGGGACGCCGACCCGCTGGGCAGCGACGACGTGCCGGCGGGCGTCACCTACGAGGGCAACACCACGATCGCCGACGGACCGGCCCTGGAGGCCGCCACCCAGGCCGTCCAGGACCGGGCGGGCCTGCTGACCCCCCGCTGACCTGACGACGGCCAGGCGCGAAAGTCCCGGCATGGGTGCGATCCGTGCCGGGACCTCGATGCCGATCACTCCGCACCACCCGCGAGGTCCGCACCACCCGCGAGGTCCGCACCACCCGCGAGGTCCGCACCACCCGCGAGGTCCGCGCCGTGCGCGAGGTCCGTACCGCTCGCGACGTCCGCGCCGTTCGCGGACCCGGCGCCTGCCGCCCGTAAGTGGTCAATCACTCACTTCGGGCCGGAAAGAGAAGGCCGGGTGCCACGGCCCGGGGGATCAGTAGTGCCGGATGCCGGCCAGGAGGGTCCTCGCCCACGGGGCGTCCACCTCGGTGGCGCCGATCGCGACCGTCGCGTTGCACAGGAACCCGCGGGCGAAGAACGCCTGCACGTCCTCCTCCGAGGCGCCGGACACCGAGCGGACGTATTCCACCAGCCGGGAGTACAGCCCCTGCACGGCATCCCTGATCGGCGGCTCGCTCGTCGCGCAGGTCGCGTGCATGAGGACCATGAGCGCGTCGCGATCGTTGACCAACCGGGCGTATCCCTCGGCCATGGCCGCGAGGACCGCGCCCGGCTCGGTGCTCCGCGCCCGCGCCACGCCCTCGCCCAGCCGCTCGCGGATGAGCCGCAGGCAGTGCTCGACCACGGCGACGAACAACGCCTCCTTGTCGGGGAACAGGCGGTAGACGTATGCCTGCGAGATGCCCGCGCCCTTGGCGACGTCGGCGGTCGTCGTGCCGTAGTAGCCCCGGGCGGCGAACGCGCGGACGGCGGCGGCGAGCACCGCGCTCCTGCGCTCCTCGGCGGTCGAGAGCCGTCCCGTCGTTGTTCCCGGCATGTGGAGTAATGAATCACTCACACTTCGGGCTTGTCAACACCGCGCTGTTCGGCGATGCGGGCGAAGTCCTCCACGGTGAGCTGCTCACCCCGCGTCCCCGGGTCCACACCCGCCCCGCGCAACGCCTCCTCGGCCCGCGCCGGGGATCCCGCCCAGGAGGCCAGCGCCGCGCGGAGGGTCTTGCGCCGCTGGGCGAAGGCCGCGTCCACCACGGCGAACACCTGCTCCCTGGAGGCGGCCGTCCGGGGCGGCTCCCTGCGGGTCAGCGCGACCAGGCCGGAGTCCACGTTGGGCGCGGGCCAGAACACCGTACGGCCGACCGGGCCGGCCCTGCGCACGTCGGCGTACCACGCGGCCTTCACCGAGGGGATGCCGTAGATCTTCGACCCGGGGGCGGCGGCCAGCCGGTCGGCGACCTCCGACTGCACCATCACCAGGCCCTTGCGCAGCGACGGCAGCACCTCCAGCAGGTGCAGCACCACGGGCACGGCGACGTTGTAGGGCAGGTTGGCCACCAGCGCGGTCGGCGGCCCCGAGGGCAGGTCGGCGGCGGTGATCCGCAGCGCGTCGGCGTGCACGACGGTGAGCCGCCCGGCCAGCTCCGGCGCCCGGTCCGTCACGGTGTGCGGCAACTGCGCCGCCAGCACCGGATCGATCTCCACGGCCACCACTCCGGCCGACTCGGGCAGCAGGGCCAGGGTGAGCGAACCGAGGCCGGGGCCGACCTCGACGACCACGTCGTCCGGCGTCAGGTCGGCCACCCGCACGATGCGGCGCACGGTGCCGGCGTCGATCACGAAGTTCTGGCCGAACTTCTTCGTCGGACGAAGTTCCAGCTTGTCCGCCAAATTACGTATTTCGACGGGCCCCAGCAGGCTCACCATTGTTCCCCCTACGTCATCCAGCCAAGTGTCCCGCATCGGGCACCCGGCGAAGGTCACGGGCGCGGGGACCTGCACGAGAGGATCCGCTGTGGTTAACGTTGCCCTACGGGGAGCGAACGTACGAATCGGGCACTCCCCCGGGGAGCGAGGGCGATCATGAGCACCGAACAGCCGGGCGCGGACCGCCTTCGCCCCACCGACCCGGAGACGATCGGCCCCTACCGGCTGACGGGCCGGCTCGGCGAGGGCGGCATGGGCACGGTCTACCTCGCGCAGGCGCCGACCGGCCGCCCGGTCGCGGTGAAGGTGGTCAGGCCGGAGTTCTCTCTGCTGGACGGCTTCGCCGCGCGGTTCCACGCCGAGGTGGACAACGCCCGCCGGGTGGCGTCCTTCTGCACGGCCCAGGTGCTGGACAACGGTGACGACGAGCACGGCCGGCCGTACATGGTCACCGAGTACATCGCGGGCACGCCGCTGTCCCGGCAGATCGGCGAGCACGGCGCGCTGGAGCCCGGCCCGCTGCACGGCGTCGCGCTCGGCGTCGCCGCCGCGCTGGCCGCGATCCACGTGGCCGGGCTGGTCCACCGCGACCTCAAGCCCGCCAACGTGATCCTGTCGCTGTCCGGGCCACGGGTGATCGACTTCGGCATCGCCCGCGCCCTGGACCGCACCCAGGGGATCACCATGTCGGGCGAACTGCTGGGCAGTCCCGGCTGGTGGGCGCCCGAGCAGGTACGCGGCCTGCCGATCACCCCGGCCGCCGACGTCTTCGCGTGGGGCTGCCTGGTCGCCTACGCCGGTTCCGGCCGCCTCCCGTACGGCCGGGGCGACGCGATCACCCTCGCCACCCGCCTGCTCAACGGCACCCCCGACCTCGGCGCCCTCCCCGCCCCGCTCAACGACCTGGTACGACAGGCCACCGCGATGGACCCCCACCAGCGCCCCACCGCCCAGGACCTCCTGCTCGCCCTCGTCGGCGGCGCCGTCCACCGCCCCACCCCGCCCCCCGGCTCCACCCCGCCCCCCGGCTCCACCCCGCCACCGGGCCTCACCCCGCCGCCCGCCGATCCCCCCACGCTCGTCGCCGACGACCTCGTGGCCCGGTCCTGGCAGCCCCCCGCCAACCTCGCCCCCTCCGCCCTCCGCACCCCACCCCCACCGACCCGATCCCCCCAGTCCTCACCGACCCAGTCCTCACCACCCCAGTTCTCACCGTTCCAGTCCCCCGGCACCTCACCGACCGACCCCGGCCGCGGACGCCTGACCGGCACCATGCCGGGATCCGGCTCCGGCGCCCCGATCACCCCCTCCGACCTCGGCACCGTGTCCACCCTCGGCACCCCGTCCAGCGCGGGCCCCGGGCAGGCCCCCGCCCTCGGGCAGGCCCCCAGCCTCGGGCAGGGCGCGGGCCGCGGGCGGGGCGGCGTCGCTGCCGGGAGCGCGGCATCCGGCGAGGGCGAGGGCGGGGGCGGGCCGGGCAAGGGGGTGCGGTGGCTGATGGCGGGGGTGGCGGCCGTGCTGGCGCTGGTCGTGGCCGGGCTGGTGCTGACCACGCTCAACGGGGCGACCACGGGGACCCCCGCGCCCACCGGGACACCGGGCGCCGGCGACGTGGACCGCAGGGTCGCCCTCGGCTCGTACCTGGCGGACCCCCAGTTGGTCGTCACCCGGGTGCCGGAATGCGGGCTCACCGAGTACCGGGGACGGCGGCCGGACCAGGGGCAGTTCTGCGCGGTCAGGTGGACCCTGGTCAACCCCACCGGCACCGCGGCCGCGATCAGCCCGGACGCGCTGAGCCTGGTCGACACCGGCGGCACCGTCACCCCGCCGCACGCCGCCTCCACAGCGGTGCCCACCACGATCGCCCCGGGCGCCAGGGTGGACGGCGTCTCCGTCTTCGACCTGCCCTCCGGGAGCGTCCCGGCCAGGCTCCTGGTCAGGACCTCGGGGGACGGCTCCGCCGTCGAGGTGAACCTGTCATGAGCCGCCGGGCGGAGGGACCGTCACGGCCGGCGCCGCGAACTCGGAGGTGCACCCCCTGATGCGACCCCTCCTGGCGATCCTCGCCACCGCCCTGCTCCCCCTCACGGCCGCCGCCCAGCCGGCGCGGACCGCCGACTGCGCCACGACGACGGCGCGGGCCGACTTCGACGGCGACGGGGTGGACGACGTCGTGGCCGGCGACCCGTTCGCGGACGTGCGCGGGCTGACCGGGGCTGGTGCCGTCCAGGTGGTCAGCGGGCGGGGGGCCACGGCGCTCGCCGCGCTCGAACCGGCCGCCGGGGACGGGTTCGGCTGGTCGGTGGCGCTCGCCAGGGTCGACTCCGACGCCTGCGCCGACCTGCTCGTCGGCGTGCCGTACGCGGACGTGGCGGGTCGCAGGGACGCGGGCGCGGTGCACATCCTGTACGGCGGGACGAAACGCGGCACCGTGCTCGTGGCGCCCGAACCGCAGCAGGACGCCCACTTCGGCTGGTCGCTGGCGCGGGACTCGGAGAACGGCACGGCGGTGGCGATCGGCGCCCCCTACGAGGACGACGGCGACGTACCCGACGCGGGCGCGGTCTACCTGTTCGGCGGCGGCACGACGGCCCTCGTCCGGATCACCCAGGAGAGCGACGGCGTGCCGGGCAGCAGTGAGGCCGGCGACCTGTTCGGCTGGGCGGCGGCGCTGGGCCGGCTCTCCGGCGAGCGGGGGCCGGCGGACCTGGCCGTCGGCTCGCCGTACGAGAACGACGACGGCGCCGGCCGGCAGGCGGGCCAGGGCATGGCGGACACCGGCGGGCTCACCGTCGTGGACGACCCGCTGGACGCCGGCGGAAGGTACACCGGCAGGCGCTGGGGGATGCCGGACCTGGTCGGGCCCGCCGAAGCCCGCCAGGCTCCCGGCGACCGCTTCGGCCACGCCCTCGCCTACGCGGACGGCATGCTGGCGGTGAGCGCGCCACTCGCCGACGCGGCCGGCACGCGGGACACCGGCCTCGTCCACCTGCTCCGTCCCGGCCTCCGGCAGGGCACCACCTTCCACCGGGGGTCCGGCCCCGGTGACGCGTTCGGCTTCTCGCTGGCGCTCACCGCCACCGGCCAGGACGGCGTACGGCTGGCCGTCGGCATCCCGCTGGCCGGCCCCGACGACCGGGGCGCGGTCCAGGTGATCCCCCTGGACGCCCCCGGCCAGGCCACCCTGCTCACCGCGCCCCAGAGCCGGCCCGGGGACCATTTCGGCTGGTCCGTCGCCTTCAGCGGCAACCGTCTGGCGGCCGGCATCCCGGACGCGCCCGGCGGCGGCGCGCTGGCTCTCCTGGGGCGCATGCGCGGGGCCTTCACCATGCCGCCTCCCGCCTCCCCCGGCCTCCCCACCGACATCGGCGCGTCACTGGGCGGCTGATCCGCGCCGGGGCGTCACCAGGCGCCGAAGACGGTCTCCCCGTTGGCGTTGATCTGGGCGGCGAGCGCGTCGGGCGAGACGTTCTTGACCTCGGCGAGGCAGCGCAGGGTGAGCGGGATGAGATAGGGGGCGTTCGGCTTGCCCCGGTACGGCACCGGCGGGAGGTAGGGCGCGTCGGTCTCGACCAGGATCAGCTCGGGCGGCGCCACCTGGGCGGCCTCGCGGAGGTAACCGGCGTTCTTGTAGGTGACCGGGCCGGAGAAGGACATGAAATATCCGGCGTCGACGCACTTCTTGGCCATCTCCGAGTCGCCGGAGAAGCTGTGGAAGACCACGACCTCCGGCGCACCCGCCTCGGCCAGCACCCGCAGCACGTCGTCGTGCGCGTCCCGGTCATGGATGACCAGGGCCTTGCCGGTCCGCTTCGCGATCTCGATGTGCGCGCGGAAGCTGGCGTGCTGCTCCTCCTTCGTCGCCCAGTCCCGGTAGTAGTCGAGCCCGGTCTCTCCCACGGCCCGCACCCGCGACTCGCCGGCGAGCTCCTCGATCTCGTCGAGCACCTCGGGCGTCGCCTCGTGCGCCTCGTTGGGATGGATCGCCACCCCCGCGTAGACGTCGCGATATTGCTCCGCGGCGTCCGCGTTCCACCGCGAGGACGGCAGGTCGTAGCCGATCGACACGACCCTCGTCACCCCCACCGCCCTGGCGTCGGCGAGAATCCCCTCCACGGTCGTCGACACCGCCTGCGCCGCCAGCGCCACCGCGTCCCCCGAGGACGCCTGCCGGTTGCCGACCATGATGTCCAGGTGACAGTGGCTGTCGAACACCTCGCCGCCCAGAGGCTCGGGCGCCACAACAATCTTGCTCACCCACCCAACTTACCGCCCCACCCCTCCCCCGCACTTCCGTTGACGCCACGAGGTGATCCCCTGCCGCCGAGGGCCGAAGCATTCCCGGCAGCAGGGCCGGGTCTCCGAGACCGCCTTCGTCACCCCGCCAGCGGCGTCCGGCGTGTCACCCGGCGTCCCGCCGACCGCCACCCCCTACCCGAACGTGCCCATGTCGTGCGCCATGAGCCAGAACCTTCGAACGGTGGCCGACAGCTACATCTCGAGATGCCGTAAGGCGGGCATCCGGAAGGTGTTCCCCCGCCGGTATCTGCGCCATGTGATCATCAAAATCAAAAGCGGTGAGAGCGCTCCGGCGCAGACGGCCTGGAAGGCGTTGAACGACCGCCGGTGGATCAAGCAGCGGTGAGCGGCCTTTCCCGGCACCGGCGGAACGCGGGCCGCCGGCGCCTGCCCGGCGGCGGCCCGTTCCGTCGTACGGCACGCAGCCCCCGCTGGACGGCCTCCGCCCCATTCCGGGACCGGCGCCGCAAACCTTCCGGTCACCCGCGTGCCCGCACTTATCTAGGCGAAATACAGGAAGATTTGCCTCATGTCATGCTCGATCGTGTTGACCAGCGTGGCGTCGTTGATGTGGTCGCCGTCGTAGTGCGCCTTGCCCTTGCGCTGCCTGCCCTGGTTGTCGAGCAGGATGTCGACCGGGTGGAACTCTCCGGTCTCCTTCACCTGGTAGAACACGTGGTTCTTGCCCGCCCGCTCGACAGTGAAGTGGCAGAACTCCCAGTTCAGGCCGTCCGTGTCCTTCAGGGGCTTCTTCGTGATCGTGATGTGCGCGCTGTGGTCCCGGTCGCCCAGCACGACCGTGAAGCCCTCCAGGAACAGCCACGCGCCGGGGTCGCCCGTGGTTCCGTAGTTGGCGACGGGCTTCCCGAAGCGCACGACCTTCAGGTCGAGCCCCTTGCGGTGGATGACTTCCCACTTCTTGATGGTTTCGGAGACGTCGAACATGGCTGTTCCCTTCCGGCGGACGGATCGTTTCCCCCGAAGCCCCCTAATCGTCGCAGCGCGCGATAATTCCCGAATCAACGGCGGATTGCAGAACCATCCGGATCCGGCCCTGGAAACACCTTTCACACCTTCGAGATCGCCCGCAAATTCCCGCCACCCAAAAGCGCATATATACGGATAATAGGGAGATTTCGGAGAACCACATGGCAGAGGGCCCGGCTCCGAAGAGGCGGGCCCTCGATGCGCGGCGGAGGTCAGTCGGCGAGGCGGGCGAGCTCCTCGTCCACGACCTTGGGGTCGAGCTTGCGGAACAGCGGGGTGGGCGGGGCGAGAGGCGTGCCGGGCCGGACGGGCCGGTGGGCCCAGGTGGCGACGCCCCGGTAGTCGCCGGTGATGATCGGGTAGGAGGGGCCGCCCTCCTCGTCGACCTCGCGGATCTCCGGCATCGGGGACCAGACGCCCTCACCGCCGAGCATGGAGTAGACCTTGTTGGACGACGACGGCAGGAACGGCGTGAGCAGGGTCTTGGCGTCGTCGACGACCTGGAGGGCGACGTGCAGGATGGACTTCTGCCGCTCGGGGTCGTCCTTGAGCTTCCAGGGCTCCTGCTCGGCGAGGTAGCGGTTGGCTTCGCGGACGACGTCGAACGCCTCGGTCACCGCGTTCTTGAAGCGGGAGCGGGCCAGCTCGGCGCCGACCGGCGCGAACGCGGCCCTGGAGCGGTCGAGCATGGCGCGGTCGGCGTCGGTGAGGTCTCCCGGATGCGGGATCTCCCCGAAGTTCTTCGCCGCCATCGAGATCGAGCGGTTGACCAGGTTGCCCCAGGCGGCGACGAGCTCGCCGTTGTTCCGGTTGACGAACTCCGACCAGGTGAAGTCGGTGTCCTGGGACTCCGGACCGGCCACCGCGATGTAGTACCGCAGGGCGTCGGCGTCGTACCGGGACAGGAAGTCGCGGACGTAGATGACCACCTGGCGGGAGGAGGAGAACTTGCGCCCCTCCATGGTGAGGAACTCGCTGGAGACCACCTCGGAGGGCAGGTTGAGCGCGCCCAGGGGACCGGGGTCGCCGTCACGCGAGCCGCGGCCGTTGTAGCCGAGCAGCATGGCCGGCCAGATCTCCGCGTGGAAGACGATGTTGTCCTTGCCCATGAAGTAGTAACCGCGGGCGTCGGGACTCTGCCACCAGTTGCGCCAGGCGTCGGGGTCGCCGGACCGCCTGGCCCACTCCACCGACGCCGACAGGTAGCCGACGACCGCGTCGAACCAGACGTAGAGCTTCTTGTCCGGCCGGTCCCGCCAGCCGTCCAGCGGGATCGGCACACCCCAGTCGAGGTCGCGGCTGATCGCCCTGGGCTGGATGTCCTCCAGCAGGTTGAGCGAGAACTTCAGCACGTTGGGCCGCCACTCGCCCTGCTTGCTCTGCAGGTAGGAGCCGAGCACCTCGGAGAAGGCGGGCAGGTCGAGCATGAAGTGCTCGGTCTCCACGAACTTCGGCGTCTCGCCGTTGATCCGCGACTTGGGGTTGACCAGGTCGATCGGGTCGAGCTGGTTGCCGCAGTTGTCACACTGGTCGCCGCGCGCGCCGTCGTACCCGCAGATGGGGCAGGTGCCCTCGATGTACCGGTCGGGCAGGGTGCGCCCGGTGGACGGCGAGATGGCGCCCATCGTGGTCTTCGGGAAGACGTAGCCGTTGTCGTAGAGACCCTTGAAGATGTCCTGGACGACGGCGTAGTGGTTGCGGGTGGTGGTCCGGGTGAACAGGTCGTAGGACAGCCCGAGGGCGGTGAGGTCCTGGGCGATCACCCGGTTGTAGCGGTCGGCGAGCTCGCGGGCGGTCACGCCCTCCTTGTCGGCCTGCACCTGGATGGGCGTGCCGTGCTCGTCGGTGCCGCTGACCATCAGCACCTTGTTGCCCGCCATCCGCTGGTACCGGCTGAAGATGTCGGAGGGCACGCCGAACCCGGAGACGTGCCCGATGTGGCGCGGCCCGTTGGCGTACGGCCAGGCGACGGCGGTCAGGATGTGCTGGGACATGTCTCCAAGCCTAAAGGGACACGCGCGCCGTCTCGTACCGGATCACCGGAACACCCCGTCTCAGTCGCCGGCCGCGACAGTGCCGGCGACGCTGCCGGTCACGGTGTCCGGCAGGGTGTCCGGCAGCGTGTCGGGCACGGTGTCGGGCACGGTGTCGGGCACGGTGTCGGGCACGGTGTCGGGCACCTTGGCGTCGGGCGCCTTGGTGACCGCCTCCGCGGCCTCCTCCGCGGCCGAGGCGGCGATGTCGGTCGGGGTCTCCTTGGTGCGCCGGATGCCGAGGATGCTGATGAACAGCGCGGCGAAGATGGTCTGGAAGCTGATGATGAGCGCGGTCGCGGCGGGCACGACGAGACGCAGCGACTCGCGCGGGTTCAGCTCGCCGAAGCTGCGCACCTGCCAGTGGACCAGCGAGGCGACCAGGCCGGCGAGACCGGCGAGGGCGAGCACGCCGCCGAGGATGAGCCCGCGTTCCAGGGTGATCACGTCGACGAGCCGCTTGATCCGCCGGTCCTCCGGCAGGAAGCCCTCCTCCGCCGCGTAGACCTTGGTGAACAGCGCGAAGAGCACCGCCTGGAAACCGATCACCACCATGGCGGACGCGCCGACCAGGGTGTCGACGTCGAAGGCCAGCTCGCCGATCTCGACCGGGCCGAAGGTCAGCGCGGTGCCGGCGACCAGGCCGAGCGCCATCATGACCAGGCCGGGGATGAAGAACAGCCAGCGCGGGCTGTAGAGCAACAGGAAGCGCAGGTGACGCCAGCCGTCCCGCCAGGAGCGCAGGTGCGGCGGGCGGGAGCGGCCGTCGGGAGCCAGCGTGGTGGGCACCTCGCGCACGTCGAGGCCCTGGAGGGTGGACTTGACCACCATCTCGCTGGCGAACTCCATGCCGCCGGTCTGCAGGCCGAGCCGCAGGATCGAGTCGCGCCGGAAGCCGCGCAGCCCGCAGTGGAAGTCGCCGATCGCGGAGGGGAAGAACAGCCGGCCGATGAAGGAGAGCACCGGGTTGCCCAGGTAACGGTGCAGCGGGGGCATGGCGCCCGGCTGGATGCCGCCCTTGAAACGGTTGCCCATCACCAGGTCCGCTCCGTCGCGCATCTGCTCGACGAAGGGCAGCAACCCGGTGAAGTCGTACGAGTCATCGGCGTCGCCCATGATCACGTAGCGGCCGCGGGCGGCTCGGATGCCGCCCATGAGGGCGTTGCCGTACCCCTTCGCCTCCACGTGCACGACCCGCGCCCCGGCGTCACGGGCGAGTTGCTGGGAGCCGTCGGTGCTGCCGTTGTCGGCGATCACCACCTCGCCCTCGATCCCGTGCTCCCGCATGCAGGCAAGCGCTTTGCGCACGCAGGTCTCCACGGTCTCCGCCTCGTTCAGGCAGGGCATGACCACGGTCAGTTCCACGTCTCAACCTCTCGCTCGCAGCACGTGCAATTTCACCATCATGCCCTCCGGCGCGTCGTGCCAGGGTCAAGACGACCAAACGACTGGCATCCTGTAGTTCATGGTGAGCGTTGCGGAGCGACCGCGGTTGGATCTACCCGCGGTGGGAAGGAAAAGGCGTCTGATCGCCTTTCTTCGCCGTCATCGTTGGTTCGCCGCGGCGTTCGCGCTGGCCAGCGTGCTGCGGCTCGTCGCCATGCTCGGTTACCGGTCCGCGCTGTGGTTCAACGATTCCTACGAGTACGTCTCGGTCGCACTGCATCCCTTCCGCCCGCATCCGATCCGGCCCAACGGCTACGGCTGGTGGCTGCTGGCGATGGAACCCTTTCACAGTTTCGGCTTCGTCGTGTTCACCCAGCACGTCATGGGCCTCGCGACGGCGGTGCTGATCTACGCCCTGCTGCACCGGCGGTTCGGGCTGCCGGGGTGGGGCGCGACGCTGGCCGCGGTGCCGGTGCTCTTCGACGCCTACCAGATCCAGCTTGAGCACCTGATCATGTCCGACACCATGTTCACGATGCTCGTGGTGGCCGTCGTGACGATGGTGCTGTGGCATCGGAGGATGTCCTGGCGGGTGGCGGCGGTGGTCGGCCTGCTGCTGGCGCTGACCGCGCTGACCCGCAGCATCGGCCTGCCCATCCTCGCCCTGGTCATGGTCTTCATGCTGATCAAACGGGTCGGCTGGCGGCCGATCACGGCGCTGGTGGCGGCCTGCGCGGTGCCGGTGCTCGCGTACATGGGATGGTTCGCAAGTACTTACGGTAATTTTGCGATGACGAACAGTGACGGCCCGATCCTGTACATGCGGACCGCCCTTTTCGCCGACTGCAACAAGATGGGCATCGACGAGCGCAAGGAGCTGGAGCTCGCGCTGCTGTGCATCATCGTGCCCAGGGACCAGCGCGGCGCCTCCGGCCAGGGTTTCCTGTGGTGGGACTCCACCGGGCAGAAGTTCCACGTCTTCGGCCCCGGCAGCAAGTTCAACGTGGACATGAACGCCAACGCCAGCAAGTTCGCCCAGCGGGCCATCCTGTCCCAGCCGGGCGACTACCTGTACGTGGTGGCACGCGACTTCTTCCGCGCCTTCCGCTGGGACCGCCCGACCTTCCCGGACCCGAAGACGTTCGTGCAATATGAGTTCCCCAGTGTGGAGAAGCCGCTGCCGACCTGGTCGCTGTACAAGGGCAGGGCCGACACCGACGCGGAGACCTACGAGCACGGCTCGGCGGCCACCCAGATCGTCGCGCCGTGGGCCGGTTTCATGCAGGCGTACCAGCGGGTGGTGCACCTGCCGGGCACCGCGCTCGGCGTGATCCTGCTGATCGGCCTGGCGGGGGTGGTGGCCCGGTGGCGGAAGCTGGGCGGGCCGGTGCTGCTGCCGTGGCTGGCCGCGGTGGGGCTGATCCTGGCCCCGGCCGCGACCGCCGAGTTCGACTACCGCTACCTGCTGCCCGCCGTTCCGCTGGCCTGCCTGGCCGCGGGCATCAGCCTGCGGCACGGCGTGCGCCGGCCGCGCTGGTTCAGACCCAGCTCCCGAAGAGCATCCGAGCCCGCCATTGCAGGTACGTCACCGGCTCCGCGCTGATCACCGGGTGCAGCCACCAGAAGTTCACCAGTGCCAGCAGGGTGAAGGCGCCGACGAGTGACGCGCCCAGCGTTCTGCGCGTGCTGCCCTCCTCGGCCGGCCCGATGAGCAGCCCGGCGGCGAGCACGATGGCCAGCACCATGAACGGCACGAGCGGCGCCATGTAGAAGAGGAACATCGTCCGGTTGTCGGCGAAGGCGTAGTAGAACCACGGCACCCAGCCGGCGGCGTAGGCCAGCAGCACGGCGCCGGCCCGCCAGTCCCGGGTGGCGACATACCAGGCGATCAACGCGACGAACGCGACGAGCGTGCCCAACCAGATGACCGGGGTGCCGACGCCGAGGATCGCCTCCGAGCACTGGGCGGCCCCGCAGGACCCGGCGGGCGGGGACACGTAGTGGAACGCGACCGGGCGCAGCAGCAGCGGCCACTGCCACGGCTCGGACTGGTAGCGGTGCGGGCTGGACAGGCCGCTGTGGAAGCCCAGCACGGACACCTGGTAGCCCACCCACGACCGCAGCGAGTCGAAGACGAAGAAGGCCGGACCGGCCGAGGTCGCCTGCGCCCAGTTACGCCCGTACCCCTGCGCCGAGACGAACCACCCCGTCCACGACACGATGTACGTGACCGCCGGAGCCACCGCCAAA
>NZ_BSRQ01000004.1 GCF_030268685.1 Microtetraspora sp. NBRC 13810 | reverse complement strand
TCGTCGCCGGGTGGGACCGGGACCTGGCGGCCGGGGCTGGTGGCGATGATGTCGTCGAGTTCGGTGCGGATGGCGTTCACCGGGCGCAGCGACGCGGCGACGACACGGTGACCGAGGCAGGTGATCGCCACGGCGAGCAACAGCGCGGAACCGCCGACCAGCGCCGCCAGCCAGGGTTCCACCCACGGCGGGATCACCGGGGACGACGTGTAGACGATCCAGTTGCCGCCCGGCCGGTGGGCCGACTCGGCGACCACGATGTCACACTGGCCCGGCCCGAAGACGCCGCCGCACACGACCGCGCTGGCGATGTTCTGCGCATCCGGGGTGAACTTCGCCATCGCCGGTTTGCCGCGCAGCGCCACGGTGGAGGCGACGACCCGCCCCTCGTGGTCGACGACCTGAAGGTTGCGGCCCTGGCGATGGGCGAGCGGGAAGTCCACCTTGCCCTGCTCCACCTCCACGGCCACCCGCCCGCCGGCCGCGCGGACCTCCTCGGTGAGGGCGCCGGTGGCGAAACGGTGGATGGCGACCATGAGCACGACGGCCAGCAGCGTGGACAGCAGAGCGGCGACCACGCCGGTGAACAACGTGATCCGGGCGGTGATCGAGGTTCTGTGGTTCGCGTTCATCCTCCGACCCCCCTCGGCCGGCGGGCCGCGGGGCCCCAGGACTCTGGTGCGGGGGGCGGGTCAATCGACGTGGACGTCGGCACAGCGGAAGTCACAGTCCGCTACTGCACAATACCTCCTGGTGCGCCACAGCACCAACGGGGCCGCCGTACACGCTCCGGCGCCGGGGCGGGCCGCCCGGCGTTTTCCCGGCCTCCGGGCGGGGACAGGTGCCCTATGTCCGCCAAGCCGGGCTACCGGGGGTACGCCGAGGACGACGGCTTTCTGCGCAGGTCGGTCGACTGCGCCGTACGGCGGATGGCGGCCGTCGTCGGAGGTCGCGCACGGTTGCGGGTCATCGCCCTGCTCGCCGGCGTGCTCGCCCTCGACGCCGCCGACCGGGGAGCCGTCGGCGCGGTCGCGGTGCAGCTCAGACAGGACCTGGGCGTCACCAACACCCAACTCGGATCCCTGACCGCCGTGTCCTCCGGGATGGGCGCCCTCGCCTGCCTGCCCGTCGGCGTGCTGACCGACCGGGTGCGGCGGGTCAGGCTGCTGGTCGTGAGCATCGCGGTATGGTGCGTGGCCATGGCCGTGAGCGGCCTGGCCGACTCCTACCTGTGGCTGCTGCTCAGCCGGCTGGCGCTGGGCGCGGTCACGGCCACCGCCGGGCCCACGCTCGCCTCGCTCGTCGGCGACTACTTCCCGCCCGCCGAACGCGGCCGGATCTACGGCTTCATCCTCACCGGGGAGATCGCCGGCGCCGGGATCGGCCTGCTCATCGGCGGTAATCTCGCCCGCCTGCTGTCCTGGCGGTCCGCGTTCTGGTTCCTGGCGCTGCTGGGGGTCGCGCTGCTGGTGCTGATCGCCCGCCACCTGCACGAACCCGCCCGCGGCGGTCACACCCTGCCGCGCCCGGGCACCACCGGCCCGGGGCGGGACGACGCCGCGCGCTCCGCGGTGCGGGCCAGCGGCATCGCGCCCGATCCCGCGCTGGTCCTGCACCGGGACCCGATCGGGATGTCGCTGTGGCAGGCGGCGCGATACGTGCTGCGCATCCCGACGAACGTCGTGCTCATCGCCGCCTCCGCGGTAGGGTACTTCTTCTTCGCCGGACTGCAGACCTTCGGCGTCGTCTACGTCGACCGCCAGTACGGCGTCAGCGAGACGGTGGTCACCGGCCTGGTCCCGCTCATCGGGGTCGGCGCCCTGGTGGGCGTGCTCACCGGCGGGCGGATCGCCGACCGTCTCACGAGGCACGGGCACCTGAGCGCGCGGCTGGTCGTGCCCGCGATCGGCTACCTGGCCACCGCCGTGTTCTTCCTCCCCGGCCTGCTCACCACGTCCGCCATGATGGCGCTGCCGTTCTTCTTCCTCGCCGCCGCCTCGCTGTCGGCGGCCAACCCGCCGCTGGACGCCGCCCGCCTCGACGTCGTCCACTACCGGCTCTGGGGGCGCGCGGAGAGCGTCAGGACCTTCCTGCGGATGGGAGCGCAGGCGGTCGCCCCGGTCGTCTTCGGGCTACTGGCCGACGCCCTCGGCTCGGGCGGCCCGGACAGCGCGCAGGGCCTCCAGTACGCCTTCCTGATCATGCTGGTGCCGCTGCTGGCGAACGCGTTCATCCTGCTGTGGGCCAGGCGCGTCTACCCGCGCGACGTGGCCACCGCCACGGTCTCGGAACGCCTGACCGGCACGGACCCCGAGCGGGCCTGACCGGGTACGACGGTGGAGGCGCCCCGGTGGGGGTGAGCCCGCCCGGGCCTGACGGTCACAGGCAGGTGTCGAGTGCGGCGAACACACTGCCTGCGCCGTTCCGTCACGTCTACAGTGATTCCGCTCCATAAGGCTGGCCTGATGAACATGGCCGGCTGGCGCACCCGGGCGACCCAGTGCGCGAACACCGGCTCATGCCGGCAGATCTGGGTGAAGGACGACCCGCTCGCCTGGCCGCCCCAGTCACCGGACCACACCTACGACCGCATTCCCTGAAACGTGCCGCGCCGGGCGGCGCCGGCGGGGCACGTCGCCCGGGTGCGGGTCGCCTTCGCGGGGATCACCGGCGAGCGATGATCGCCGCCTCGGTCTCGTCAGACCCCGCCGGGTGGTGCGGGCGGGCGACCCCCCATCCCGCCCGCACGTTCCCGGGGCGTCAGGCGACGACGAGGGACTCGGCCCGGAACTCCCGCCCGGCCACGATCTCGGAGGTGAACCCGTCGGGGCCGACGGGGCGGTCGCCGATCAGCGTGACCCGGTGCAGCGTCCGCCGGACGTCGAGGTGGTCGAGGTCGCTCGGGGCCAGGTGAGCCGTGGCCCGGTTGTCCCAGAAGGCGATGCTGCCCGGCTGCCAGCGGAACCGGACCGTGTACTCGGCCCGGGTGATCTGCTCGTAGAGCAGGTCGAGGACGCGCCGGCTCTCCGGCGTGGACAGGCCGACGATGTGGTCGGTGAACCCCGGGTTGACGAACAGCGCCCGCTCGCCCGTCTCGGGGTGCACCCGCACCACCGGATGGATCGACACCAGCAGGTTGTCGTTGATCCGCTTGACCAGCTTGCCGTCCTCCTCGGTCGGCTGGTACCCGGCGAGGAAGCGGTGCTCGGCGCGCAGCCCGTCCACGAAGGCCCGCAGCGGCGCGGACAGGCCCTCGTAGGCGGCGACCAGGTTGGTCCACTGCGTGTCGCCGCCGAACTCCGGCACGGTCTCGGCCCGCAGGATCGAGGCGGCGGGCGGGTTGACGGCGGCGGTGACGTCGGTGTGCCAGCCCGCGTTGTAGGAGTAGCGGCGCCTGCGGTAGCCGGAACCGTAGCGCTCCTCGTAGCGGCGCGGGTCGATGGTGAGGATCTGCGGGAAGTCCTCCGGCGGGGCGTCCTCGTGCGGGTGGGCGTGCGTCAGCTCGCCGAACTGGCGGGCGAAGGCGATCTGCCCGGCGTGGTCGAGGGTCTGGCCGCGGAAGAAGACGACCTTGTGGGCGAGCAGTGCCCGCCGGATCTCCGCCACGGTGGACGGGTCCAGGGGGTGGGCCAGGTCGACGCCGCTGATCTCGGCACCGATGTGCCCGGCCAAGCGCTTGACGGTGAGAATGGGCATGCTGGAGCGCTCCTACGGATCGTGGAGTGTGAAAAGGGGAGAGGGGATGCGGGACCCGAGGTCACCGCATGGCACAGAGAGCGCTCGCCGACCGCCGGAGATCGACGTGAAGGCGGGCTACCAGGAGCACGCTGCTTTTCACAGCTCCGATGTTCCGCGACATTCCCGACAGATGCAATAGGGATTCTCGGCAAATTCATGTATAGCCAGTAGGGAATGTTGACTTTACCGGGGCGGGCTCGTAGCGTCGTGGCTCATCAGTGCCTCCCTGCGGATCTCCCACGAGGAGAATGCATGACCGATCTCGATCTCACCGCCGACGTCCTGGTCGCCGGCGGCGGCCCGGCCGGTGCCTGGGCGGCGATCAAGGCCGCCGAGTCCGGCGCCGACGTGATCCTGGTGGACAAGGGCTACCTCGGCACGAGCGGCGCCACGGCCGCCGCCGGCACCGGCGTCTGGTACGTCGAACCCGACCCGCACGCCCGCAACCTGGCCATGGCCTCCAGGGAGGGGCTCGGCGGCCACCTCGCCGACCGAAGCTGGATGGCCCGCGTCCTGGACCAGACCTACGCGAACATGAACGAACTGGCCGAGGTGTACCGCTACCCCTTCCCGGTGGACGCGGACGGCCGGCAGATCCGGCGCGGCCTGCAGGGACCCGAGTACATGCGCCGCATGCGCATCCGCGCCCGCCGCTCCGGCGTGCGCGTCCTCGACCACAGCCCCGTCACCGAACTCCTGGTGGACGCCGGGGGCGCGGTCGCGGGCGCGGCGGGCCACCGCAGGCAGCACGACGGGTCCTACCGGGTGCGGGCGGGGGCCGTCGTGCTGGCCACCGGCGGCTGCGCGTTCCTCAGCAAGGCGCTCGGGTGCGACGTCAACACCGGCGACGGCGCCCTGTTCGCCGCGGAGACCGGAGCCGAGCTGTCCGGCATGGAGTTCTCCAACGCCTACGCCATCGCCCCCGCGTTCACCTCCGTGACCAAGACCGCCTTCTACGCGTACGCCACCTTCCACCACGCCGACGGCACCGTCCTGGAGGGCGCGGGCAGCCTGAAGGGCCGCTCGGTGATCGCGCGGGCGCTGCTGACCGAGCCCGTGCTCTGCCGGCTCGACCGGGCCGGCGAGGAGGACAGGCAGGCGATGCGGCTGGCCCAGCCCAACTTCTTCCTGCCCTTCGACCGTCAGGGCATCGACCCCTTCACCCAGTTGTTCCCCGTCACGCTGCTGGCCGAGGGCACCGTGCGCGGCACCGGCGGGATCCGCCTGACCGGCTACGACTGCGCCACCTCCGTCCCCGGCCTGTACGCCGCGGGCGACGCGGCCACCAGGGAGCCGATCTGCGGCGGCTTCACCGGCGGCGGGAGCCACAACGCGGCCTGGGCCATGTCCTCGGGGACGTGGGCGGGCCGGGCCGCCGCCCGCCACGCCCGTACCCTGGGCGCCCGCGCGACCGGCCGCCCGGTGCGCGGTGCCGGCGGCGCCGGGCTGCGGCCGGGCACGGGCGGCCGGCTCGACCACCGGGAGGTCGTCGAGGCCGTCCAGCGCGAGGTGCTGCCGTACGAGAAGAACTACCTGCGCCACGGCGACCGGCTGACGCCCGCCCTGGCCGCGCTCGACGAGACCTGGATCCGGGCCAGGCAGGCGCTGCGCGCGGACGACGCCGCGGCGGCGCGCGCCCGCGCCGCCGCCGCGCTGGCCGCCAACGCCCGCTGGATGTACGCCAGCGCGCTGGCCAGGACCGAGAGCCGCGGCATGCACAGACGCGACGACCATCCCGGGCTGGATCCCGCCCAGCATCACCGGCTGATCGCGGGCGGCCTCGACGAGGTGTGGGTGGCGCCGGAGAGCGTCCGGAACGCGGCGGTGGCGTCATGATCGAGATCGTGCTGGGCGAGCGCTGCATCGCCTGCGACAAGTGCGTCGAAGTCTGCCCCACCGACGTGTTCGTGCGCGGGGACGACGGGGTGCCGCTGATCGCGCGGCAGGGCGACTGCCAGACGTGCTACCTGTGCGAGGCATATTGCCCGGTGGACGCCCTGTACGTGGCGCCCGCCGTGCATCCGCTGCCCGCCCCGCCCGACGTGGCGGAACTGACGGAGAAGGGACTGCTGGGCGGCTACCGGGAGCAGATCGGCTGGGGACGCGGGCGCACGCCGGGTGCGCGGCGCGCGGTCGGGCCGGTCATGCCCACGACGTCGCAGGTGATCGTCTCATGACCGGCGAAGCGCGCGTGGTGCTCGTCACGGGCGCCGCCAACGGCATCGGCAGGGCGACCGTGGACCTGCTGCTCGGGCAGGGCGCCCTGGTCGTCGCCGTGGACCTCGACGATCTCGCGCTCGGCGTGCTCCGGGGCGAGGCGGAGGCGGGCGGCAGCGTGGTGACGCTGACCGGGGACGTGGCCGAGGAGGAGACCAACCGGGCCGCCGTGGCGCTGGCCGTCGAGACGTTCGGGCGGCTGGACGGCGTCGTGCTGAACGCGGGCAGGGGCGGCACCCTGCCGTGGGAGGACTCCAGGGCCGTCGCCGCCGCCGACCGGATCTTCGCGGTCAACCTGCGCGGCCCGATGCTGGGCATCAGGGCGGCCGTCCCCGCGCTGCGCGAGTCGGGGGGCGGGGCCGTCGTGGTGACCGCCTCCGTCGCCGGGTTGCGGGCGGACCCGGGCACGTGGGCGTACAACGCGTCCAAGAGCGCGGTGATCAACCTGGTGCGGGCCGCGGCGCTCGACTACGCGGCCGTCGGCATCCGGGTCAACGCCGTCGCCCCGGGCCTGACCCGCACCCGGCTCACCGCCGGGCGGGCCGATCCGCGGCTGGCGGAACGCGTGCCGCTGGGGCGCTTCGCCGAGCCGCGGGAGCAGGCCGAGGCGATCGGGTTCCTGCTGTCGCCCGCGGCCTCCTACGTCACCGGCACGACGCTGGTCGTGGACGGCGGCCTGGACGCGAGCCTGGGCATCCTGCCGCCGTCCCCCGCCGCCCGCAGGAGACACGGAAGGTCGGCGCGGTCCCGCCGCTGAGGCTTCCGGCGCCCCTCACGGTGCCGTTCGTCGAGGTGCCTACGCGGTGTTCATGAGGGATGCGCGGGCAGGTCGAGGTGCTCGCGCAGCGTCGTCCCGGTGTACTCGGTGCGGTAGGCGCCGCGCTCCTGAAGCTCGGGCACCAGCTTGTCCACGATGTCCTCCAGCACGGCCGGGAGCAGGTGCGGGCTGATGTTGAAGCCGTCCACCGATGGGGATCGTGCCGCGCGAGGGGTCCAGCTCGCCCTGGGCGGGCTCGACGTCGGGCAGCGGGCCGTGCGGGTCGTACGCCGACAGGTCGGTGTCCCAGTACTGCTCCAGGAACGCGATCGCCCGCGGCGGCGAGAACTGCTCCGCGCGCACCCACTCCGCGCGCTCCGCGGCCTCCTCCGGGGTGTCGCCGAGGATCACCGAGGCGCCGCTCGGGCCGGCGGAGGTGGTGTCGGAGGTCATGGTCGTCGTCCCCTCAGACGGTCGTGCTCGCCGCGACGGCGAAGCGGTTGGCGGGATGGGGCAGGCCCAGCGTCGTCCGCAGCGTGGCCCTGGGCCGGGGCGCGGCGTGCAGCCCGGCGGTGGCGAGCGCGGGCAGCACCTCCGGCGAGCACCGGCAGGTCGGCGGCCAGCACGGCCGGATGCAGGCGTACCCCGTCCACGGCCGGCGGGAGCGAGCGCAGCAGCTCCACGAGCCCACCGGCCGGCCCGGCATCCCCCGAGCCGCGCGCGGGACGCCGCCGGACGCCTGGAGGCGGGCGTCCGGGCCGCGTTCGCCGCGTCGCAACGCAGGCGTCCCGAGTGCGGCCACGGTGCCGCCGCGTCGAGGGTGGCCAGCCGCCGTGCCGCCGGCTCGGCGGCGTCTGGTGCACCCGGCCGGAGTCCAGGTAACGGCCGGTGGCCACGTCCTTGATCACCGCGTCGTCCTGCCAGGAGTCCCACAGCAGGCGCGCCACCTCGACGCCCTCGGCCGCCTCGCGCCGCGCCGCCTCCGGGGCGGGCGCCCGTTCTCCGATCGTCGCGAGGTCGTCGGCGCCGCTCGCCGCCCCGACCACCCACGCCGCCCGGCCCCGGCTGGCGTGATCGAGGCTGGCCAGTTGGGTGGCGAGGTGGAACGGCTCCGTCGTGGTCGTGTGCAGCGTGGGCGCGAGCCCGATCCGGTCGGTCAGCGACGCGGCGAACGCGGCCCGGACGCCCGCCTCCAGGCGTCCGGCGGCGTCCCGCGCGCGGCTCGGGGGGAGCGGGGCGTCGGCGAAGGTCGCGAGCGCGAAGCCCGCCGCCTCCGCGTCCCCGACGGTGCGCCGCAGGGCGGCGGCCGTCAGCGTCCGCGCGGGTGGACGGCCGCTGTGGCGCCAGGCGGCCGGATGGGCGCCGTCTCCGTCCAGGTCTACGGTGAGCAGCAGGCGACGATCGGTCATGGTCGGCTCATCCCTCTTCTCTTTCCCGTACGGCTTCTCGTGCGGCCTTCGGAGGACGCGCGAAATAGCTATAATGTTGGTAGGAATGCCATGGAATCTCGATCTGTTCCCGCACCTGGAAGATCGCTTCAGGAGGCCACACCATGACCGTCGCCGCCGACAGCTCCGCACGGCAGACCTCGCTCTACGCCACCCCCGCGGACGTCCAGGTCCACGGCCCCTACGGCCCCGGCCGATTCGACGCCGCGCCCCGGGGCGTCCGCGCGCTCTACCCCTTCCACGGGCGGATCACCGCCGACGGTTCCAGTGGCTTCCGCGCCGAGCCGGGCCGCTACCACATCTACAGCGCCTGGCACTGCCCCTGGGCGCACCGTGCTGCCATCGTCCGCAAGCTCGTGGGTCTCGAAGACGTGGTGTCGCTGTCCTACGTCGACGACGAGCGCGACGCCCGCGGCTGGGCCTTCCGTGAGCGCCGCGGGCCCGACCCGGTCAACGGTTTCACGCTGCTCGCGCAGGCGTACGAGGCGACCGAGCCCGGCTATCCCGGTCACATCTCGGTCCCCACGCTCTGGGACCGTGTCACCGGCCGGATCGTCAGCAACCACTACCCCGACATCACCCTCGACCTGGCCACCCAGTTCGAGGAGTGGGCGGGCTCGTCCGTGCGGCTCTACGACGCCGGGTCCCGCGCCGAGATCGACGAGCTCAACGAGGAGATCCTGAGGCACGTCAACACCGCGGTGTCGAAGGTCGCGGGGGCGGCCACGCAGGAGGCGTACGAGGAGGCGCGCGCCGGGACCGTCGCCGCGCTCGAGCGCCTCGACGAGCGCCTGGCCGACCGCCGTTACCTTCTCGGCGACGCCGTCACCGAGGCCGACGTGCGGCTCTGGGTCACCCTGGCCCGCTTCGACCTCGCCGACAACCCCGCCGCCCGCATCAGCGAGCGCAGGCTCACCGACTTCGCCCACCTGTGGGCCTACGCCCGCGACCTCTACAGCCTCCCCGCCTTCCGCGACACCACCGACTTCTCCACCTATCGCCACACCGCCTTCACCCCCGCCGAGGGCGTCGAGCGCATCGACGTCGAGCCGTCCCCGGGCGACTGGGACGCACCCCACGGCAGGGAGGGACTCAACACCTGACGAGCCGCTTCCGGCCGGGCTGAGACGGGCAGCGGCTGCGCGTCTTACCTGCCCGTCCGATGGCGGCTGGGGGACACGCCGCGCACTCGTTTGAAAGCCACGCTCAGCGCGAAGGCGTTGGCGTAGCCGACGTCCCGGGCGACCGAGTCGATCGTGGTGTCGGAGGAGCGCAGCAGATCGGCGGCGAGCGTCATCCGCCAGCCGGTGAGATACGCCATGGGTGGCTCCCCCACGAGGGTGGTGAACCGGCGCGCGAACGCCGCGCGCGAGGCGCCCACCTTTTCCGCCAGTGAGGCCACCGTCCACGGGCGGGCCGGGTCGTCGTGGATCAGCCGCAATGCCGGGCCGATCAACGGGTCGCTCTGCGCCCGGTACCAGCCGGGTGCCTGAGCCTCGGGGCGGGCGAACCAGGCGCGCAGGGTCGCGAGCAGCGCCAGATCCAGCAGCCGGTCGAGGACGACTTGCTGGCCGGGCCCTTCGCCGTCGACCTCCTGGGCGAGCAGTTCCATGATCGGGGACTGCTTGCCCGACCGCGGCACGAACACGACCTCCGGCAGGGCGTTCAGGAGCCGCTCGCTCACATCTCCGCTGACCTGGTAGGTCCCGCTGGCCACGATCGCCGACCCGTCAGGGGAGCGTCCGGTCGTCCGCGGCCCGAGCCGCAACCGGTCGGTGACGTCGATGCCGTCCATGGTGGTCAGCCGGTTGCCCGGATGGACGATGATCTCCGGCGCGGTCGCCGGATCGTCGCTGATCGTGTACGGATTCGGCCCCTTGACGATGGCCACGTCCCCGGTGCGCATCAGCACCGGCTCATTCCCGCCGGACATGATCCAGGCGTGCCCGCGCAGCGTGGTGGCCAGGGCGAGCGGGGCGCCGTCGGAGATCCGCAGCGACCACGGTGGTTCCAGGATCGCCTGACAGAACGCCGCACTTCGGGCACGGACGCCATCGAGCAGGGCAGCGAGCGGATCCACCGCCTCAGTCTAGACGGACAGAAATGAAAGCGAGCGTACGGAATATGGATCGTCTTTCTCGGTGCGTGTTCACTGGGGTGTAACCCACCTCGACGACCCACCGGAGGTATCCGATGTACGCGATCACAGGAGTGACAGGCCACGTAGGCGGGGCGGCGGCCCGGGACCTCCTGGCCAGGGGGGAACCGGTGCGGGCCGTGGTCCGCGACGCGGCCAGGGGCGCAGACTGGATCAGCGCGGGAGCCGAGGTCTCCGTCGCCGATTTCGGCGACAGGGCGGCGCTGGCGGAGGCGTTCCGCGACTGCCGCGGGGCGTTCGTCCTGCTGCCGACGGATCCGGCGGCAGCCGACGCCGACGCCTACCATCGCCGGCTGGCCGACTCGATCGCCGGGGCGGTCCTGGACAGCGGTGTCCCGCACGTGGTGATGCTGTCCTCGGTCGGGGCCGAGCTGGCCGAGGGCACCGGTCCCATCCGCTGGCTCCACCATATGGAGAGCCGGCTGCGCGAGACGGGCGTGCTCCTGACCGCGATTCGCTCGGCGCACTTCCAGGAGAAGGTCGAAACGGTGCTCGACGCCGCTCTCGGGGACGGCGTCTACCCGGTCTTCGGCGCGTCGGCCGACGTGGCCATCCCGATGATCGCGACACGCGACGTCGGCAGGGTGGTCGCCGAATCCCTCACGGCGCCCGCCACGGCCGGCGAGATCATCGATCTGGACGGTCATCGGTACTCGGAACGGCAGGTGGCTGAAGAGCTGGCGGCCGTTCTCGGCCGGCCGCTCACGGTGGTGACCATCCCGCAGCCCGCATGGGTCGGCACGATGGTGGAGGCGGGCGTTCCGCCCCAGCTCGCCGAGGAGCTCGCCGGCCTGTACGACGCCGAGCAGCGAGGCATCCTCCAGCCCAGCGGCGACAGGCGGTCCACGTGTAAGACCGAGCTCGGCGAGACACTGCGCCGGCTCGTGAAGACCACTCCTTGAGCCGGGCTGCCGGAGCCTGCGCGGCGCCACCGGGCGGCAGACGCCCGGAACCGCCGTCCTCCGTCGGCCAGGCGCCTCACCACAGGATCAACACCGCCCGGGGCTCATGGCACGCTTCTCACCGACGGCCCTTCCCGTGTCAGAGGCGCCTGCCGAAGAAGATCACGATGTCGTCGTCGGCGTAGTGCCCGAAGCCTTCGATCCGCGCGTAGCCCAGCTGCTCGTACATCGCGATGGACTCGTACTGCCGTAACCCGGTCGAGAGCACGGCGGCCTCGTAGCCCGCCTTGCGCGCGGTGATCTCCAGTTCGGACATCATCCTGCGCGCGAGTCCGCGCCGCCGCGCCTCGGGGATCACATGCACGCGCTTGAACTCGGCCGTCCTGGTCGTCCCGAGCCGGTCGACGCCGACGGAATGCCAGGCGCCCGCGGCCACGGGGCGGCCGTCGAGATAGCCCACGAAGCAGGCGCCCCGGGGCGGGCGGAACTCGTCCGGGTCCTCGGGCGCGTTGTCGGGGCCGCCGTACCTCTCCACGTAGAACCGCTGGAGGGATTCCCTGAGCGCGACGGCGTCGGGGTGGTCGTAGTCGATCTGGAGCTTTGTTGAACGCGATCCCCTGGCGGGGTGCGAAACGCGTGCGGGCATGGCGAACCCGACATGGGACGCCACGATGGGTCCGGAAGGGGAGATCGCGGAGACTTCTACGCCACGGTTGAGCGGGGTCCGTCGATCGATTCCGGAGATACGGCCGTCGGGGTGGTTCCTGGGTGACGGTCGGGGAACTGCCTGGCCATGTACTGCCTCCTGGGATGTGCGTCTGCGAAGGAGGTGAACGCCAGGTGCCGGTCTGGGGACTCCTGGCGTTCCAGGGATGGCGCCGCGCCCTGGGGGCGATGGCAGTGCGAGGTGGCCGTCCCCGGGCGGTGTCGGGCCGTGGCCCGCAGGTGTTCGCGTGCCCATTGACATCCCATTATTCCTACCTGAATAGTGGGTGATAGATCGTCACGAAGGAGCACCCATGAGGGATTTCCACCGTCTCGACCGGCACCTCTCAGCCGTTCCGGCTTTGACCGCGCGGGTCCTGTCCGCCGGGAGGGGCTGAGCAGGCGGCCGGGCTTGAGACGCCTCGTGACAACCCGCTTCGACGCCGCCGGGCGGCGCGTGCTGATGGTCTGCGCCGCCGGCGGGTTCACCACGCTGCTCGACAACTCCGTCCTCAACATCGCCCTGCCCGCGTTACGCGACTCGTTGCACGCGGACGCCGCGCACGTGCAGTGGATGGTGGCCGGCTACTCCCTGGCCTTCGGCCTCGCGCTCGTCCCCGGCGGACGGCTGGGCGACGTACGGGGGCGCAAGCCGTACTTCCTCGCCGGAATGGCGATCTTCACCGCCGGGGCGGCGCTGGCCGGGCTGACCCCGGGGCCGGAGGCGCTCGTCGCGGCCCGCCTGTTGCAGGGGCTCGGCGGCGGGCTGGTCAACTCCCAGATGATCGGGACGATGCAGGACGTGTTCAGCGGGCACGCCAGGACGCGTGCGCTCGGCCTGTACGCGGTGACCGGCGGCGTCGCCGGCGGGCTCGGGCCGCCGCTGGGCGGCGCCGTCATCGCGGTGGCCGGTCCCGAGACGGGCTGGCGGCTGGTGTTCCTGCTCGCGGTGCCGTTCGGGGTGGTCACGCTGGCGCTCGCGGCGCGACACCTGCCGCCCGCGCCGGACCGGGCGGGATCCGCCGACCTCGACCTGGTCGGGCTGCTGCTGATGGGCGGTCTGACGCTGGCGCTCATGCTGCCGTTCGTCCAGCCCGCGGGCGGCCCGGCGGGGCTCGTGTGGGCTCCGGTCGTGGGCCTGCTGGCCGTGTCGTCACTCCGCTGGCAGCGCCGGTACGCGCGATCCGGACGCCGCCCGCTGCTGCACCCGACGCTGACGCGGTCGGCGCCGTTCGCGGCGGGCACGATGGTGGCGATGGGCTACTTCGGCTCCGGGCTGGCGAACTCGCTGGTGCTGACGATGTTCCTGCAGGAGGGGCTCGGGCTGACGGCCCTCGCCACCGCCACCGTCACCCTGCCCGCGGCGTTCGCGATGGTGGCCGGTTCTGCCCTGGCCTGGCGGCTGGCGCGCCGTTTCGGCCGCCACACCGTCTCGGCCGGTCTGGCGCTGTCGGCGTGCTCCATGCTGGCCGGGGGGCTGGTCGCCCTGTTCGCGTCCGGGGAGCGGCTGCCCGTCCTGCTGGCGCTGTGCGCCACGTGCGCGAGCGCGGCCTCCGGGCTCGTCGTCTCACCGCTCCAGGCGTCGGTCCTGAAGAACGCCCCGGGGGAGGCGGCGGGGGTGGCCGGAGGCATTCTCCAGATGTCCCAGCGCATCGGGGCCGCGATCTGCATCTCGGCGGTGTCGGGCATCTACCTGCACGGCTCGTCGGCGGGCGGCCCCGGGTACCGGCCCGCCTTCTGGCACGCGGCGCTCACCTGCGCCGGCGTCGCGGCTCTGGCGTGCGTGCTCTCGTACGCCGCGAACCGCCGGGCGGTACGCCCGCCCGTGGCCGAGGTCCGGCCTGGCTGACGAGGACGCCGGGACGGGTGCCGGCGCTCACTCGCGCAGCAGCGGGAGAAGCCGGTCGCCCTGCCGTTTGATCTCCGGTAGGTAGGGGGTGTCGGACAGCACGAAGTGGGTGATGCCGAGGGCCTGGTATCTGCGCAGCGACTTCGCCACGTCCTCGGCCGAGCCGACCAGCCAGGTGGTGCCCGCGCCGCCGCCGCCGAACCTGCCGGGGGCGGTGTAGAGGTTGTCGTCGAGCACCTCTCCGCGTGCGGCCAGGTCGAGCAGCCGCTGCTGACCGACGGCGGGATGCCGGTTCGGGTCGCGCGAGATGCCGCCTTCGGCCATCTCCGCGACCTTGGCCTCCGCGTCGGCCCACGCCTGTTCGGTGGTGTCCCGCACCAGTGTGGTGATCCGCAGCCCGAACTCCAGTGGCGGGTGCTCCCGTCCGAGCTTCTCGCTGAGCCTCCTGAGCCGCTCGATCCGCTCGCCGACGCCGTCGAGCGGCTCGCCCCAGAAGAGCTGGACGTCGGCCTCGGTGGCGGCCACCTGCTCGGCGGCTTCGGAGGCGCCGCCGAAGTAGAGCCGGGGGTGCCCGCGCCCGCCCCGGACGACGGTGCGCGGCACCACGGTGGAGCCGGTGACGCCGAAGTGCTCGCCGTGGTAGGTGACGTTCTCCTCGGTCCACAGCTTGCGCACGATCTGGAGGAACTCCTTGGTACGGGCGTAGCGGTGGGCCCGGTCGCCTTCGCTGTCCCCGTACGCCGCCAGGTTGTCCTTGCCTGACACGATGTTGACCAGCACCCGCCCGCCGGTGAGATGGTCCAGGGTCGCGGCGGCGGAGGCGAAGTTGGCCGGATGCCAGTAACCGGGCCGGATCGCGATCAGCGGCTGGAACGTCGTCGTCAGCGCGGCCAGCGCGGTGGCGACCGTGAACGTGTCCGGCCGCCCCCAGCCGGTGCCGATGAGCGCCCCGCTCCACCCGTGTTCCTCAAGGGCCCTGGCATGGCCGGCGAGCGTCTGCAGGCTGTTGTGGTTCTCGACGAGGTCGTCGCCGCGGTGCCCGGGCTGCGCCTGGTTCGGGATGTACCAGAGGAACTGGAGACTCATCGGCGGGCCTTCCCGCTCGGTGAACGGTGCGCTGCGGGACGAAACCTAGTCTTCATGTAGGTAAAGTATAGATTGTCGATCGGATCGCGGCGATAGCCGCGGCGCGAGATCGACCTCTCCCCACCGCCACGGCGCGTCGAAGCCGCCGTAGGTCCGAGATCACTGACCGTTGCGCGCCATGCGCGTGGGGTGGTTCCGAAGGCGCGGCGGAAGTGGCGGGTGAAGTGCGCCGGGCTGGTGAATCCCCAGGAGCGGGCGATGGCGTCGATGGTGCGGTGGGTGTGTTCGGGGGCGGTCAGGTCGCGGCGGGCGCCTTCGAGGCGGCGGCGGATGATCCACTGTTCCCGGCTGAGGCCACCGTCCTCGCACAGCCGGTAGAGGGAGCGCAGCGAGATGTTGTGAACGGCGGCGATGCGAGCCGGGGTGAGGTCGGCGTCGGTCAGGTGAGCCCGGACATAAGCCAGGACACGGATCAGAAGGGTTTCGTCGCCGATCGCGCGGCGGGTGTGGTCGTCGGTGATGACGGAGGCGATGAGGGCGCGGATGAGGGAGAGGGTCGCCTGGCCGACGTCGTCGGCTCCCGGATCGCTCTCCAGCCGGTCGGCATCACGGCGCAGAGCGTGGAGTTCCGTTCCCAGTAGCCGGCCGACTTGGTGGTGATCCACAGGTCGTCGGGGGTGATGGCCTGCTGGTGGTCGTTCCAGATGAACTGGCCGCGGCCGGTGACCTGAGCCAGGACCGAGACGGTGTTCCAGGAGTCCATCCGCAGGTGGCGCGCGGTCTGCCAGTACCGCATCCCGGTACCGGAATTGAGGTACATGGCGACGGGCCCGAAGCGCCATCCCTCCAGCCGTTTGCTGATCAGACCGTCGGGGTCGGGCTGGTGCTCCACCCCGCAGCTGCCGGTCTGGCCGAGCACGGTCGCCTGGTAGACGTCGATCCGTCCTGCGGCCGGACGTAGGCGGTGTCCAGGAGCAGCATGAGTTCCTCCCCTGGCGCAGGTGAGACAGGCGGCGTTCTTCGCAGGGTCGCCGGTGGTGCCGCCTCGAGGGGAGGAGGTGCCCGTTGGACGGTGGGCGATGCGCCTCAGTGGGCCGGGCGCAAGATGACGGGCAGGTCGCGATAGTCGTTGCCGATGAAGGACGGTTGAGGCCGGAGAGACTGGGAGTCGCCGGCCAGCCGCAGATGGGGGAACCGAGCGAAGAGCGCGGGTAGCGCGACGCCTGCTTCGAGCCGGGCCAGAGGCGCTCCGAGACAGTAGTGAAGGCCGTGGCCGAAGGCGAGGTGCTGGCGGCCGTCCCGGTCGATGTCGAAGGTGTCGGGGTTGGAGTTGACCTGGGGGTCGCGACCGTGTGCCCCGAACGCGATCAGGATGAGGTCACCCTTACGGATGACGACGTCCTCGCCCAGATCGATGTCGGCGGTGGCGTAGCGGAGCGGCAGGTGCATGATCGGGGGATGCTGGCGCAGGCTCTCTTCGATGGCGTCGTTCCAGCGTTCCGGGGCGGTGGTGACGGTCGCGAGCTGATCGGGGTGCGTGAGCATGGCGACGATCGCATGGTCGATGAGGGAAACGGTGGTTTCGCTGCCCGCTCCGATCATGACGATCAGGGTGCTGATGAGCTCGTCGGCGCTGAGCTTGTCGCATTCCTGGGTGGTCAGCAGGAGGCTGGTCATGTCGTCGGCGGGCGCGGCGCGTTTGGCGTCCAGAAGGGTGTGCATCGCGGCGAACATGTCGCGCTGGACCTCGGCGGCCTGGTCGGTGTCGAGGGTGGTGTCCAGGACAGCGTCGATGATGGCCAGCATGTGGGGGCGCTGATTGTCCGGAACGCCGAACAGGTCGCAGATGACGCCGGTGGGGATGGGATAGGCGAAGCGGGCGCGGAGGTCCACCGGTTGACCGGGCGGCACAAGGGCCAGGTCGTCGAGCAGGGTGGTGACGATCTTGTTGATGGCGGGGCGCATGGCGTTGATCCGGCGTGCGTTGAAGGCCTTGCCGACTATGTTCCTGAGCCGTTGGTGGTCGTCGCCGTCTGTGGTGAACATGCTGATGACATCGACCCACGCGGTCAGCCATGGGACGGCGTAGGGGCGGTAGCCCGGCCAGGACTTGCGGGCGTCCTTGGAGACGCCGGGGTGCGTCAGCAGGTTCTTGACCACGTCGCCGCGGCTGACCGACCATGCGGTGATGCCGGCGGGAAGCTGTACGGGTACGGCGGGGCCGCTGTCGCGTAAGTGGGTGAGTTGCGCGTACAACTGGACGCCGGTGGTGTCGAGGGTGACAGGTGTGGGTTTCACGGGGTCCTCCCTGTGGCCGCGGTGGGGGTGGCGAAGGCGTCTGCCGGCTGGGGATCGGTGGAAGGGGCCGTGCCGGCTGGGGCCATGGGGAACGTACCCACAGCATCTGTTCCATAGCGCGGCGTACGGTGAGGTTGCCGGAGTAGTCGTCGGACAGCGGCAGGCGCAGGCCGGAGGCGATCCAGGCCGGGAGTGGCCTATGACTGCGTGTCGCCGGCCCGCTGGGGCTTGTGCCCGTCCAGGGCGGCCAGGAAGTGGGCCAGGAGCGGGCTGACGTCGCCGGCCCGCCAGACCAGGTGGAGGGTGGTGACCGTGCCGGCGAACCGGCGCGGCGTGACGCCTTCTCGGTGCAGCACCCGGTAGGAGTCGGCCATGACCGCCGCGCCGAAGCCGGCGGCCACCAGGGCCAGGATCGTCTGCACGCTGTGTCCCTGGGCGCCGACGCGGGGCACGATCTGCTCGGGTCCGAACTCGTCACTCCACGTTTCATGGTCGGCATAGACCCGTCGCCGAACGGATCGCGGGCAAGATCGTGGGAGCCGCCCGATGAGCGCACCGATCACCTTGGTCGACACCAGCCTCCGCGACGGGATGAGCAGCGTCTCACACAGGTTCACGACCGGCCAGGTCGCGAGCGTCGCCAGAGGACTCGACCTGGCGGGCGTCCGCGTGATCGAAGTGGCTCACGGCATCGGGATCGGCGCCTCGTCCATCCAGTACGGCTTCGCCGCCGCCACGGATGTGGAGTACGTCCCGGGCCGCCGCGGAGGTCGTGCGGTCCGCGGATCTCGCCGTGTTGTACGTGCCGGGCATCTCGACGCTGACGGCGAGGTGTGGAGCGGCGCGACGATCAGGTTCTTCGAGCTGTTCGACACAGTCCAGATGTGGATGGCCACTACCCAGCCCGGATTCTGTTGGCTCACCCTCGACCGTGAGCGGGACAGCGGTGTGGTGTCGCTGCCCGGCACGACCACGACGGTGATGGCTGTCGTTGACGGCCCTGACCTCGCCTACATACTGAGCCGCCCCGCCACCACCGTCGAGGCGTCGGTGGAGTTCGGCGTCCATGCCTACGGGCCGCACGCCGCCGTCCTCGCCGAGCGGGTCGCCGAGCAGTTGCAGGTGTGGAGTCGCGACCACCGGGGCGGGCCCGGCCCGCAGTGAACCGTGCCGGGATTGATGGAGACTCCACCGGTTGGAAAGGATGGAGTCCATGTCAGGTCGATCCACCTCCCCTCACCCCGCCCAGCGTCGCTATCCACCGGAGCTGAAGGAACGGGCCGTACGGATGGTCCGGGAGGCCACCCAGCAGTCCGGGGAGTCGTTCGGCGTGATCACCCGGGTCGCTCGTCAGCTCGGCATCGGGTCTGAATCGCTGCGCAACTGGGTCAGGCAGGCCGAGATCGACGGCGGCGAGCGGCCCGGCACCAGCACCGATGAGGCCAAGAGGATCGCCGAGCTTGAGCGTGAGGTCTGTGAGCTGCGCCGGGCCAACGAGATCCTGAAGGCGGCGTCTGCTTTTTTCGCGAGAGAACTCGACCCTCGACCGCCCAGATGAACGCCTTCATCGACGCCCACCGCGACCGGTTCGGCGTGGCGCCGATCTGCCGGGTCCTGCAGGTCGCGCCGTCGACGTACTACGCGGCCCGCAACCGCCCACCCTCTGCCCGGGCGGTGCGCGATGAGCACCTCAAGACCGAGATCACCCGCATCTACCAGGACAACTACTACTGCTACGGCGCCCGCAAGATCTACCACCAGCTCCACCGCGAGGGCGTGCCGGTCGCCCGCTGCACCATCCAGCGGCTGATGGGTGAGCTGGGCATCGCCGGGCTGGTCCGCGGCAAACCCCGGCGCACCACCATCACCGGCGACCAGACAGCGCGGCCGGCGGACCTGGTCCGGCGCGACTTCCACGCCGCGGCGCCGAACCGGCTGTGGGTCGCCGACCTCACCTACATCCGTACCTGGTCGGGCTGGGTGTACGCGGCCTTCGTCATCGACGTGTACTCCCGGATGGTCGTGGGCTGGCAGACCGCCACCCACCTACGCACCGACCTGGCGTTGGACGCCTTGGAGATGGCCATCTGGCACCGCGGCCGTAACGCCGGTGCGGGGGCCGGCGCCGACCTGTCGGAACTGGTTCATCACTCCGATCGCGGGGTGCAACAATATCTATCGATCCGCTACACCGAGCGCCTGGCCGACGCCGGTGCCGTTGCCTCGGTCGGCAGCAGGGGCGACTCCTACGACAACGCCCTGGCCGAATCCTTCAACGGGTTGTTCAAGGCAGAGCTGATCCGCCGCTACAGGCTATGGAAGGGCCTGGACGACGTTGAACTGGCGACCCTGGAGTACCTCGACTGGTACAACCATCGCCGGCTACACACCGCCTGCGGCAACATCCCACCCGCAGATTACGAAGCGATCTACTACCGTCACCAACAAGCCGCAGTCACCGCGACAGAAACCAAGTAGCCGAGTCTCCACGAAATCCGGCGCGGTTCAGTCGGCCTTGGACCGGTTGCTGCGCGCGGTGACCACGACCAGGTGGTGTGGGGCGTCCAGGTTGTTGGCGTACGCCTCACGCTGCTCGGGTGTCCAGGCGGCGGCGCCGGAATCCCACGCCTCGGCCAGGGGCACCAGGTGGTCGACGTCCAGCCCTGATGCCTGGCCGACGGTGACGTCGTCGTAGTAGGAGTACCAGGAGCCGCCGGTCAGGATGCAGCCCGGGCCGATCTGCGGCGGGCTGACTGCTTCGGCGATGAGAGCTTCGAATCGGGTGGAGCAGCCGTCACGGTTGGCGTCGATCCAGTACCGGAAGCTGGTGCCCGTGTACCCGTCGCGGGTCTCAGTGGCGACCGGCAGGGCGTCGATGGCGTCGTACAGCAGCGGGGGCCCGGTTTCCGGCGGCGGGGCCGCTGGTGCAGTCGCCGGAGTGGCAGCCATCGCCGTGCCGGGCAGTGCGGCGCCGAGCACGGAGGTCAAGGCCAGGAGGCGAAGGCGCGTGGCGGATCGCATGCATCTCCAAGGAAGATAACTCTCTGTATCTATATGCATGCGCTAAGTAATCACGCCAAGATTAAAAAAGCCCTCACGTCACAGTGACAACTCCATCACCAGAGTGCGGCGCTCGCCGAGGATCGGGCGGATAGGTACTCGGTCCCCGCGACCAACGCGGCCGGGCCGACCACCGCGCCGCACGAGCGCAACTCGCCGCCGAACGCGCAGCCGCCTGACCCGGAGCACCGGTTTCATTTCATTTCGACATCGCCGGCGCCGCCGCCGTGGCCGGCGTCACACCCAAGACCATCACGGGATGGCTGTCGCGAGGCCAGCCCAAACGACTGCCGTTCCCGCGGCCCCGCTGCCTGATGTACCGGCTGTACTGGCCGCTGTCGGCGGTAGAGGCCCAGGACTCCCTGAGGCCCTGACCTGATCACTCACTTCACGGGTTCAGCCGTACGTCCTCAACGTCGATGAGGATGTGAGGGGTCGCGTGGACGGCCGTATTGTCCAGGTGGCGTCTCAGGACGCGGCGGCGGGTGGGAACCACTATTCCGCCGAAGGCGCGGTGCTCGTCGGTGTAGTGGGCGCTCGGTGGGCTGCCGTTGACCACCGGTGCGTAGTCCACCCTTCGCTGCAGTCCGGTTTCCGTGTCGAAGTAGTAGGTATGGGTCGGGCTGTGGCTGGCCAGGCCGTCGGGGAACGCCACCTCCAGCCGCCGCCAGGTCTCCTCGTCTTCGCTCCACGTCTCGACCTCGCGGGTGGTGATGCCGGGCAGGGTGAGCAGGAACGGTTCCAGGAGATACAGCCACAGGGCGTAAGAGATGAAATATCCGGTCTGCGCCGGTGACCATCTCGTGTCGACGGCGTAGCCGGCCATGCCGGCCCGGGGCGCGGCCAGTTCGTCCACCAGGGTTCCGCCTTTGTCGACGATCCGCACGCGATCGGCGACGGCGTCGAATACGACGCTGCGATCCTCGCCGAACGGCGTGATCGTGATGTGCTGGCGGGACAGGTCGGCGGTGACGCTCTTCCAGCCGCCGACCAGGTCTGATTGGCCCTTCACGGCCCAGAACTCACCGCGCATGTCAACCGCCGCGGAGATGCTGACGGCGTTCCGCCACGGCGCCAGGCCCCCATGCGCCTCGATGACGAGGTCGAGCAGGTCTGCCATGACCGATCCCCCTCCGTACGAGGAGCGGGTTACCAGGATATGGGGTGAGCTGCGCTTATGCCATCGAGGCGGCGTAAAGTGGCTGGAAGGGGAGCCAGAGACATGCCGGGTGGGCAGACGATCTCCGTAGAGCATCCGATGGTGCGCCTGGAGATTTCCACCGGGATGCCTTTCGACGCGTTCGTCGCCGCCTTCGAACGGGTGGCACCGGTGTTCGACACGGAGGCCGCGCTGCGGGCCGGCCGGACCACGGGCGACTGGAACGCCTTCGAGGCGGCGGTGGCGGACGAGCCGGTGATCTTCTGGAAGATCGATGTGACCCCGTTCTTCGCCATCGCCGGACACCGGACGAAGTGCACCGAGTATCTGCTGGGCAATCCAGTGACCGCCGAGAGTATGTTCCGACACCAGCCGGAGGTCTTGCTTCTACGCGCCGCTGCGCATCCTGGTGCACGGGGACGACAACGACCACGCCGTCTTCACTCTGGATCAGCCGAGCGTCGCGTTCGGCGGGTTCGGCTCCCCGAGGTCACCGACATCGGCGTCGGCCTCGACCGCAAGGTGGCCAACCTCCTCACGCTGATCGGAGTCGACCCACCCGAGGCTCTGGCTGGCCCAGCCGGATAGACCACATGACGGCGTCCCATTCGGTCGTCATGGCGTCACGGTACGCCGCACCCGCGATGCCGAGCTGCGCCGGCCAGGTGCTCGATCACGACCCACGGCACGTCTGGCGGGTCGTCCGGGAGGAACCGGCCGATGTAGCGCACCGTGCACATCTGGAGAGCGAACCCGAGCCGACTGTGGTCCCCGCGCCGCTTCGCGATCAGCTTGCGGTCCTCGTCATCCAGGAAGAAGAACCGCTCCAGCTCCGGCCTGGTCGGCTCCTCATTGAACTTGCCGTACGACGCCGCCTGTTCGTCGGTCCGGAACTCCACTGGCATGAGCGTGAAGCTATCGGCGCCCGGCCCTGATAAGGGATCTTCCGCCGAACCCCGCCGCCGGGCCTGTCACCTGTGCTATTCGCCATGATCACCGGCTTAGCGTTAACCGCTGTACCGATGTTCCCCGAGGCCGTAGAACTGGTCTAGGGCAGTTTCGGTCGAACCTTAGCGACGGCAGGCCCCCGACTTCCTCGCCGTGACTCGACACGGTCCGTGGTTGATCGATGTTCGCCCGGGCGGCCAGATCAAGGCGGAAGACGGGGTACGGTTCGCGGCCACGGCTGAGGTCTCGCTGTCGTGTGGGCGGCGGTATACGGTGACGGCTGACCGGCGACCACATGTCCAGACGACCCTCGACACCATCTCCTCCCAGCGGCGGTCGTTGAGCGATCCGCGCCCTGCAGCCCTCCGGAAAGCCGATCTCCGCGACGTGCGGCTCCAGATTAACGAAAGATCTGAGGCCCGCATCCCGTGTCTTCAGGGCATACCCCGAACAAAGTTTTCTCATCGACCTTGGCTACGGCCTTGATCTGCTCATCGGTGACACCACTAACCTCGCGTAAATCCGCGCCGCGCAGGTCAGTTCCAGCGAGATTCGCGCCGGCGAGATTTGCGCCCCTCAGAACCACGTCCCTGAAGTTCGCGCCGCTCAAGTCACTACCGGCGAAATTCACCCTGCGAAAGTCCACACCATTAAAGCCCCCCAGAACCGTGACAGCTAGGTCCACGCCACGGAGACGAACGTCGCTCAGGTTTAAAACCGGGAGAGAACCCTCGTGAAGGAATATGTTGCCTTGATCGTCAACAATTCCTTCGAGGTACTCCTCGTCGATCTCTCTGCGAGCTAGCACGACCAGAGCAGCTTCGGCATCGACGGCGAGTGCAGCCGTAGAACTCTTGGCACCGGCCAAAGAGGCACGCTCACGGACGAAAGCGGCCAGGACATCGTAGATGCTCCTCCTATCGCGTTCAGAGTCACGAGCGAGGCGCTCCAGGGCATATACGCCGCCCAGACGCGCGCTGAGCTTGTCTGAAGCCAACTGCTCGATCGTCTTGGTATAGCGGTCGGTGATCTGCCCCTGCTGGGTCGCCTCCACTGTCTGAGCGGTGTAAACAACCCCTTGGGCGGTGAACAACAAACCCCCGATGATCAGTAGCGCTGTCACGCTTTGGAGGAGCATTCCCCTGACGTTGTTGACCGCATCGACCCGCTCGGTCATCGTCAGCGACGCTCGCTCTTCTTCGGAGAAAGGGCGACGCTCACCGGCTAACCGCCGGGCCACGGGTCCCAGCAGCACCACCATCGCCAACCCGTACATAACTGCCAGAGGGATACCCGCCACTGCCAGCGGAGATTCCGGGTTGATAATGATCATCAAGAACGCATATGCGCTTACCGCTCCCAGCAAGAGCCCAGTCCACAGACGGAGCCTCCTCCCGCGTCTGCTCGGCGTTTGGCCGCTGCCGACGGAGGCGGGTGGTGTCTGTGTGTTCGAGGCGAGTTCTTCCTGCCGGCGGGCGCGACGCGCCCGCGCAACCGCCGCAGCGGCGATGACCTGTCTTGCGGGCACGCGGCCCGCACCTCTACCCGGCATGGATCGATTGCACCCGTTCGCCCCGCACATGTCGACTAGTCGACGAGGTGGGGGCCTGCGGTGTGCGACGCGCCGCGTTCTTCCGCTGCCGAGGCAGGGTGGACCAGGTCCACAAGAAGCTGGTCGCGATGGGCTTCGACGGCACCGACCGCACCACCAGGCGAGCCGTGGCAGCGGCGAAGCAGTCCTGGCGGGCCGGTCATCGACGGGTGCACCGGCCATGGGTGACCGAGCCGGGGCTGTGGATGCAGTGGGACTGGGGCCACGGGCCACGGCTGGGGGATCGGCGCACGTCGCTGTGATGCGCCTGGCTCGCGTGGTCCCGGTTTCGGGTAGTGATCCCGGTGCTGGACAAGACGGTGCCAACGATCGCGGCATGTTTGGACGCGACGTTCCGCGCGTTCGGCGGGGTGCCGACCTACTGCCTGACCAACAACGAGAAGACCGTCACGACCGGGCACGTGGCGACGACCGCGCTACGCAACCCCGACATCGTGCCGATCGGCCGGTTCCACGGCACCGTGATCCGCACCTGCATGCCCGCCGACCCCGCCTCCAAAGGCGGAGTGGAGAACACGGTGAAACTAGCCAAGCGGGACCTGGTCCCGACCACGACGAACCTGCGGGCCTCCTACTCGAGGTTCGCCGAGATCGAGGCGGCCTGCGATGAATTCATGGCCGAGGTCAACGGCCGAGTCCACCGCGAAACCCGCCGCGTCCCGTTCGAGATTCTCGGCGAAGAGCGATTCCGGCTGCATCAGGTCCCCGAGCACCCCTACACGGCCGCGTTCGGCACCACCCGGGCCGTCCACCCCAAGGACTCCACGATCCGGGTCGACCAGGTCTGCTACTCGGTGCCGCACCAGCACGCCGGAGGGCAGGTGTTCATCCGCTGGCACGGCGACGACCTCGTGGTCACCGCGATCGTCGAGGGCCTCCCGGTCGAGATCGCCCGACACCAGCGCTCCACCGCGGGCAATCCGGTGATCTTGGATGAGCACTACCCACCCTCGGCCCGAGGCAGGCGCACCCCCAAGCCGCGGACCGCCGCGGAGGAGGCGTTCTTGGCCGTCGGATCCGGCGCGGTGTCGTGGTTGGAGGAGGCCGCGGCCCAGGGAACCCGCGGCGTGGTGTCCACGATGGCCGAGGCGGTCGCGCTGGCCAAGCTGCGCGGCCTGGCCGCGGTCGACCGGGCCCTGGGAACGGCGGCGATGGCCGGCCGGTTCAACGATGGCGACCTGCGCTCGATCCTGGATCACCAGCTCTTCCACGACGAACCCGCAACCGCCTCTCGCGCCGGAGAGGACCATAGCCTCCAACCGGGCACTGGCGGCTGGTCCGGCTTCGGCCAGCGGCCGCCATCGTGAACGGCTGCCCGCTCAACCCACCGCGTCGGTCCTCAAGGCCTTCACATACTGCCGGACCCGGTCTGGATCCTGTGGGAAGAAGCTGCCCCAATCCTCATCCACCCGCCACCACAGCGCCGGTTGTCCGACTTCTGCGGCCAGCGGCTGAGCCGGGTCGGCGATCGCGGCATAGGACAACGACAACGTCACCGGTAAGTCCGGGTGGAAAGAGCGCACCGCCACCGCGGCGGGCCGCTCCAGCAGCCGCGGGCGCAACCCGCTCTCCTCGGCCAACTCTCGCGCCGCGCCCTGGCGCGGGCTCTCACCCGGCTCGACCTTGCCGCCAGGCGGCACCAGGCCGCGCCAGGGATGCCGGACCAGCACGATCTGCTCCAGCGCGGGATCCAGCACCCATACCTCGGCGCCCAACGGCTCCATCGGCTCGGTCGGCGCCGAGCGCAGCCAGGAACGGGCCTGATCGAACTCCAGCACCGCGGACTGGGCATCGAAGACGGCAGCCTCCAACGAGCGCTGCTCCCACGGATTACGGATCATCGCGCCAGGCTACGGCCGGCCACTGACAACGACCCGCCTCCACCCATCCGCACCACCGAATCACCACCCCAACACCAACACAGAGATGAGGAACCGATGACGGTCGATACCCCCGCTCCGCCGCGGCTGAAGGCCCCGGCCGGGGCAACCGCCGCCGCGCTGGGCTCCGCCTCCGACGGGGCAGTCGCCTTGACCAAGGCGCTGAAACTGCCGCACATCCGCCGGGCGATGAGCGAGGTCATCCCGACCGCCAAGGCACAACGTTGGGATCCGGCCGAGATCGTCAGAGTGCTGCTGGCCGAGGAAGCCGCCGGCCGAGCCGCCTCCAACCTGCGCACCAGGCGCCAGCGAGCCCAGTTCCCGACCGGGAAGACCTTCCACATCTGGAACGAGGACGCCTCCTCGATCCCGGTCCCCACCCAGTCCGCGCTACGCGCCCTGGAATGGATCGGACGCCGGGAGAACCTTTGCGTCTGCGGGCCATCGGGCACCGGCAAGAGCCACTTCACCGAGGCCCTCGGTGGCCCTCGCCCGCACCCCCGACCCCGGCGACCCGCACCGCCAGGAATCCGCCATCACCACCGCCCTCCAGCATGCCACCACCCTGCTGAAAGACGCCCTGCCCACCACCACCACCCCCTATGGCGATCCGGCCGGATGGCCGACCTGGCGCACCCTGCTGCCGCACATCACTGCTCTGGCCGGCTCCGCGCCCGCCGCCACCGACACCCCCATAACCGCCCACCTGCTGAACGACACTGGGCTGTTCCTGGGCGGCCAAGACGACCTCGTCCGCGCCACCGCCTTGCATCACCGCGCCCACACCGCCTACCAGCGGGTGCTGGGAGGTGACCACCCCGTCACCTTGGCCTCCCGCAACAACCTCGCTGGCGCCTACCGGGCGGCGGGGGATCTGGGCCGGGCCATCCCGCTGTTCGAGGCCACCTTGGCCGAGCGCGAGCGGGTGCTGGGCGGCGACCACCCCGACACCCTGGCCTCCCGCAACAACCTCGCTGGCGCCTAACGGGCGGCGGGGGATCTGGGCCGGGCCATTCCGCTGTTCGAGGCCACCCTGGCCGAGCGCGAGCGGGTGCTGGGCGCCGACCACCCGCTCACCAAGACAGTGCGGAGCAACCTGGACGCTACCCGGCCCGAAGGGCGTGACGGCGGGTAGACACCTCGATCAACGACACCCGAGTTCCGTAAGGGATCATCTACCGGAACACCGGGCCGCTGCGGTGGACCCACTGGTCGAGGTGCTCTGTATAGGTGGGCTGATCACCCGCAACGGCGCCGCGCTCCCGCTGATGGCCCGGTGGTGTGGCCACCGCTGGGATCCGCTGTACTACCGGCCATGACGATCGTCCGTTCCCTGGTGCGGTTCGCCCTGGCCGCCCTCGCCGAGATCAGCGGCAACTTGGTCAGCGCGTGGGCGATCTCGTGCCGGTGCCGTCCGGCGACCTTCAGATCATCCAGGGCCTGCTCTACACGCCGGCGCTCATCGCCGCTGGGTGCCGTCCGGGCGGCGGGGGCGAACACGGTACGAGTCGCCACCCACTGCACCGAAGCCGACTGCGCCGAGCAGCCGATCCGGCATGCGCGTGCGGCCGGCTCTCGCGGAGCTCACCCCGACCGTACTGATCAAGAACGGGGCGTGGGGAGCGCTCGCCGCCACCTCCGCCCGGCGCGAGGCCGCCACCGCACGCCCCGTGGACGTCGCCGACACCATCGGCGCCGGAGACTGCTTCGACGCCGGATTCGTCGCGGGCCACCTCTACGGCCTCGACCTGGCGGACAGCCTCACGCTGGCCACCCTCTGCGGCGCGCTGTCCGTCACCGGCCACGGCGGAGCCGCCGCCCCCACCCTCGCCCAGGTCGCCCAGCACGCACCCGCGCTCGTCCCCTGGGCCGGCGGCTGACCCCCGCCCGGGACACCCGGCCACCGCGGCCACTCACCAATCGATTCCCGCGCGGCGGTACCGAGCAAGGTCCGCTTTCCAACCAGTTACCGCCTGCCCCGGGCCGGCGTCACCTCACGCTGACGCGTCACCGGGTTCTTCACGGGAATCCTCGCCCGCGTCCACGCCCTGCCCACCCGAACCGACGAGCCCTCTCGCCGAACGGGTAAGCCGTGCCGGGTGCCGTGGCGGCGAGTCATGGCGCTGGAGGCGGTGTGAATGAGGTGACGGTGTGGTTTCGTCGTGGGGGTGAGGGAGTGGGTACTTCGTCTCGCGTGGCCGGTGGGGGTGGTGGGTTGTGACGTTCCCGGCGGTGCCGGATGCCGTGGGGCGGCGGTCCGTGCTGCGGGAGCCGGCGTTCCTGAGGTTGTGGGCGGGGGCGACCGCTTCCGGACTGGCCACGTGGGCGCTGCCGTTCGTCCTCGGGCTGGCGCTGCTCGACGGCGCGCTGGGCGCCGCAGGGCTCGGCGTGGTGCTGGCCGCGCGCACGCTGGGTTTCCTCGCCGGGGTGCCGGTCGGCGGCGTCCTGGCCGACCGGCACTCGCGCCGCGCGGTCGTCCGCTGGGCGGCCCTGCTCGCGGCGCTCGCCACTCCGCTGATCGCCGCGGGACTCGAACGGTCGGTGCCGCTCATGGCGGTCGCGGCCGCCGTGACCGGGGCAGGTCAGGGCGCCTGCCGGCCCGCCTTCCAGGCGCTCACGGCCGAGGTCGTCGACGTCCGCGACCGCGCGCGGGCCAACGCCGCGATGACCATGGCGGTCAGGGTCACCGTCCTGGTCGCCCCCGGAGCCACCGCCTCACTCGCCCTCCTCCTCGACGCGACGGCCCTCCTCACCGCCATCGCCCTCCTCTGGCTCGCCGCCGCCCTCCTCCCACCCCCGCCCGCCACGGCACCACCCGGTACGGCACCGCCCCCCACCTCCACCACCGATCCCCCCGCACCGCCCCCCACCTCCACCACCGGTCCCCCCGCACAGCCTCCCGCCCGCACCACGGATCCCCCCACAGGACCCCGGGAACCCGCCAAGCCCTGGGACCCCGCCAAGCCCCGAGAACCTGTCGAACCCAGAGAAACCGTGACACCCCGGGAACCCGTCGTGCCGCTTCGCGGGTTCGGCGTGGGGGTGTTTCTCGGCGAGTTCGCCGACGGGATGCGGGAGGCGCGCAGGCATCCGTGGTTCCTCGCCGGGCTGGCCGCGCTGACGGCGGTCATCGCGACCGGGTACTCCGCCACCGGGGTCGTCCTGCCCCTGGTCAGCCGCGACCTGTACGGGGCCGGGGCCGTGCTGGCCGCCGCCACCACCGCGTACACCGTGGGCGCGCTGGTGGGCGCCCTCCTCGTCGTCCGCCGCCGGCCGTCCCGGCGGGCGGGCGCGCAGGGGTGGGCGGCGCTCGCCGGGCTGGCGTGTTACGGGTTCGCGCCGCTCGGGCTGCTGTTTCCGGTGCATCCGGCCGTCGTGGTGGCCGCGTACGCGGTCGCCGGGGCGGGCATCGAGGTGTTCAACGTCCCCTGGTTCACCGCCACCCAGCGGGAGGTCGATCCGCGGCTGCTGGCCCGCGTCTCCTCACTGGACTTCCTGCTCTCCTACGGCCTCGCTCCGCTCGGGCTCGCGCTCATCGCGCCCGCCATCGGGGCCTTCGGCGCGGCCCCGGTGCTCGCCGCCTGCGCCCTGACCTGCTTCCTGGCCCCCGCCCTGGCCGCCCTAGCCCCGGGCGCCCGCCACTTCGGGCACCGGGTCGCGAACCGCCACTAGAACCGGAACACCGGCCAGGCCCTCGAACGCGCTGACCTGGCCACCGGCCAGGCCCTCGGACGCGCTGACCCGGACACCGGCCAGGCCCTCGAACGCGCTGACCTGGCCAGCGGCCAGGCCCTCGGACGCGCTGACCCGGACACCGGCCAGGCCCTCGGACGCGCTGACCTGGCCAGCGGCCAGGCCCTCGGACGCGCTGACCCGGACACCAGCCAGGCCCTCGGACGCGCTAGGACCGGCGCGACTTGCCGGGGGCGAACCCGGGAGGCCCGACGATCATTCGCCGCGCGCCCGGCCGATGCGTCGCCGCAGCAGGTCGGCCAGGCCGCGCGCCATCGTGAACGCGGCGGACCCGACCGCGCCGACCAGCGGCTCGCGTTCCTCCTCCGCCGTGGGGCCGGAGTCGGGATGCGCGGGCGACGCGCAACCGGCCCGGCAGGCTTCGAGCTGCGCCGCGAACGCCATGCCCAGGAAGAGCGCGATCGAGCTGAGGAACGACCACAGCAGCAGCGCCATCACGGCGGTCAGCGGGCCGTACGTGTCGCCGAACGTGCTGTTCTGCTCGGTGTACAGGGCGAGGGCCAGGGTGAACAGCGTCCACAGGGCCAGGGCCGCCAGCGCGCCGAACGCCAGCCAGGTGTGACCCGGCTGCCTGCGCCTGGGGGAGACCCGGAACAGCACGATGATCGACATCAGTGCCAGCAGGAAGCCGAGCGGCCAGCGGACCAGCGCGTACGCGCCGCGCATCGTCGCGCCCCAGCCGAAGACCTCGGCCATCGCGTCCCCGGCCGCGCCGCCGCCCACCAGGATGGTGAACCCGGTGATCATGAACACGCCGGCGGTCAGCGCGAGCAGGGCGGCCCTGGCGTACTTGCGGTGGAAGGGCCGGTCGCGCTCGACGCCGTAGATCCGGTTGGCGCCCCGCTCGAACTGCGCCATCGCGGTCGTCAGCGCCGCCAGCGTGGTCGCGAGGCCGAGCCACAGCGCGAGCGCGTCCCGGGTGCGCTGCCCGTTGCCCAGCGCCTCGGCGACCGCCTCCACCCCGTCGCCGGGGGCCAGGCGGCTCAACGTGAGTTCGAGCACCCGGCCGAGCTGCTCCTGGTCGGTGACCGAGCTGAGCCCGACCAGGGCGATCGCCCCGGGGATGATCGCCAGGCAGATCTGGAAGGCGAGCGCACGCGAGTGGCTCATGCCGTCGCCGTACCTGAACCTGACCAGCGAGTCGCGCGCGAACTGCCAGCCGCCGTAGTGACGCAGCGTCGCCCAGGCGTCGTCGGCGGACAGTTCGTCGCCGCTCATCGCACGGGTCTGGGGGACGGTGATGGTGGATCCCACGGCGGCCCTATACCCAAATTTTGGACAAACTAGGAGTCAGTGGCCTGAACCTGTCAGCGGGGTGCGGGCACGGCCTGCGCGGTCCGCCGGGCCGCCTCGCGCAGGGCCGCCGCACTCCGCTCCAGCGCGGCGCGCTCCGGCGCGCTCATGGCGGGCTCGTACATCCGCCGCACGCCCCCGGCGCCGAGCACGCTGACCAGGGACAGCGTGACGTCGTGCGCCGGATGGTAGGCGGCCACCGGCAGCACGGCCCGCTCGTCGCGCAGCACCGCCTCGATCAGGCGGGCGGAGACGGCCCCGATGCCGTACTGGCTGGCCCCGGTGCCCTCGATGATGGAGATGTTCGCGTAGCGGATGCCGTCCTCGATCTCCCGCCGCACCTCGTCGAGCGGCCGGTCCTCCCGGGCGAGCAGGTCCAGCGCGGGGATGCCGCCGACGGATGCCGAGGACCACAGCAGCACCTCGGAGGTGCCGTGCTCGCCCACCACCATGGCCTGCACGTCCCGGGGCCGCACCCGCAGCCGGTCGGCCAGGTGGACGCGGAAGCGCAGGCTGTCGATCAGGGTTCCGGTGGAGAACACCCGGTCGTGCCCGGCGAGGCGGCGGGTGAGGTCGGCCAGCGGATCCGGCGGGTCGGTCACCACCATCAGCACCGCGTCCGGCGCGGCGGCGACCGCCCGGGGCACGATGTCGGCGTAGATCCGGGCGTTGCTGTCCAGCAGGCGCAGCCGTCCTCGCGGGTCGGCGCGGTCGGTGGCGCCGCCGGCCTTCTCGTTCACGCCCGCGGTGATGGCCACCACGGCGGCGCCCGCCACGTCGTCGTAGCCTCCGGCGCGCACCTCGACCGTCGGCGACAGCGGGGTGGCGTAGCTCATGTCGGCGGCCACGCCCCTCGCCCGCCGCTCGTCCACGTCCACGACGACGATCTCCCGGCACATCCCGCCGCGCTCGATCAGGGACAGCGCCGTCGCCGCCCCGACCGCGCCGATCCCGATCACGGCGACCTTCATGTCCCATCACCTTCGATCCCGGTCGGAACACCCGGACACGCCCGCGGGCCCGGCCCGCCGAACAGGCCGTTCGGACCTCACGACCGGCCGCCCCTCCGTACGGGCCGCCTGCGCCGTGCGGACCTCACGACCGGCGGTCCGGCCGTACGGGCCGCCTGCGCGTGCGGACCGACACGACCGGCGGCCTGGCATACGGGCCGTCTCATCTTCGCCAGGCTACTCCGGGGTCCGCCCAGGTCAGCGGCACCCCCGGCCGCCCTTATGTCCATCTATGTGGCTAAATGTGGTGCTGTTTTGAGGTAAATGGGGGAATGTCCGTGGATGTCCTGACTTGTCGTGCAAATGAGGAGAAGTGCATTGGCTGTCAAGCGCACCACCAAGGGCAGGCACAACGGCGGCAGCCAGCCGTGGCTGCATCTGGACGGGCACCAGATCCAGGAGTTCGGCACCGTACGGCAGTTCCCGCTCGGGCTGTCCCGGGACGCGAGGATGTACTCCTGCCAGCGGCTCAACCAGATCCTGGCCGACACCCAGATTCTCTACAGCCTCTACAAGAAGCATCACTGGCTGATGCGCGGCCCGACCTTCTACCAGCTGCACCTGCTGCTGGACAAGCACGCCGGGGAGCAGTTGGAGCTGGTGGACCTGCTCGCCGAGCGGGTGCAGACCCTCGGCGGCGTCGCGGTCGGCGATCCCCGCCACGTGGCCGAGATCACCGTGATCCCGCGCCCGCCGGACGGCGCGGAGGAGGTTCCGGCGATGCTCTCGCGGCTCATCGAGGCGCATGAGACGATCCTCGTCGCCGCGCACGACGCGGCGTCCCGCGCCGACGAGATGGGCGACGACGGCACCAACGACCTGCTGGTCTCGAACGTCGTCCGGACCGGCGAGCTGCAGAGCTGGTTCCTGATCGAGCACCTGGTCGACACTCCGCTGGTCGAGTCCCCGCACGGGTGACCGCGGGGACGCCCGAGGGGGCGTGGCGCTCAGGCGCCGGAGGACTCCCGTGCGGCCTGGCAGGAGACGCACAGGCCCCACCAGGTGATCTCCGCCTCGTCCACGGCGAAGCCGCGGTCGTCACCGGGATCGATGCACGGTGCCCTGCCCACGGCGCAGTCGACGTCCTCGACGGTCCCGCAGCTCCGGCACACCAGGTGGTGGTGGTTGTCCCCGACCCGCAGCTCGTAGCGGGCGGGTGAGCCGGCCGGCTCGATGCAGCGCACGAGGCCGGCCCGGGTCAGGTCGTCGAGCACGTTGTACAGGCCCTGGCGGGACAGCCCGGCGGCCGAGGCGGCCGGGGCGCCCCTGGCGATGCCGAGCTCGTCCTCCAGGCGGGGGGCGGTGGCGTGCGGCGCGTCCTTCAGCGCGGCGAGGACCGCGCGCCGCTGGGTGGTGTTCCGCAGGCCCTTGCTCCTCAGCAGGTCCGCGAATGTGTCCATGCCTGTCACCCTATCCCGCAAGATTTGACCTGGACCATTCTAGGGCTCGCGTGGAGCGACGGTCCGCGATCCGCCCGGTGGCGGGGCGGCCGGACCGGTGGCGGGGCGGTCGGACCGGGAAAGGGGAGAGCCGCCCGGGGCGGCGGACCCCGGGCGGCTCGGTGCCCCCCGTGCGCCGGATGACCCGGCTGGGGGCGTCGCGGTCAGCGGTTCAGCCGATGCGCTCCGCCATGATCCGGCCGTGCTTCCCGGCGGACTCGGTGCCGGCCGCGAAGGACTCCTTGGCGAGGCCGCGCAGCTCGGCCATGGCCGGGGTGACCTCGGCCAGGGTGAGCTCGACCTCGCTGACATGCAGGTCGAGCTGGAGCATGTCGCCGAAGAGAAGCTTGTACCAGCCGGTGGCGTGGTCCCACCCCGCGCGGGGCGTGCCGGGGCCGTACGCGCCGCCGCGGGTGATGATCAGCGCCGCCGGACGGCCGCTGATCGGCGAGGGCGCGCCGGGGTTGAAGCGCGGGTCGGTGAAGATCATGTCGGCCCACGCCTTGAGGTTCCCGGCGACGCCGTAGTTGTACAGCGGGGCGGCGAACACGTAGGCGTCGGACTCGAGGAGCTCGGTGGCAAGCTCGGCGGCGAGCGCGACGGCGGCGCGCTGCTCCGGGGTGCGCTGCTCCTCCGGCACGGCCCCCGCCGACACCGAGAGCTGCCAGGCGTCGCCGGGCACGGGCGTCTGGGCGAGGTCGCGCCGGATCGTCCTGTGGTGCGCGTGGGTCTGACGCCAGGCGGCCTCGGCCGTGTCGGCGATCTGCCGGCCTGCCGACTGGCCGCCGCGGATGCTCGCGTCAAGACGGAAGAGAGTCATCGAAGATTATCCTTTGAGCAGAAGTGTTGATAGGCAAACCATATTGCTCACAACACATCTGTCAAGCAGAACGAATCCCGGATAAGGTGAGACGATGACCACAGAGGTGACCCCGGGCCCGCCGGGAGCGGGCAGGGATCCGGACCGTTCGCCCGCCGCCGCCGACGTGCTGAAAGGCGACCTCGGCTGGGCGCTCGGCGTCGTCCTGCGCGTCTACGTCCGCGGCACGGAGACGGCTGCCGCTGGCGTTCCCGGCGGCCCGCGCGGGCTCCAGGTGCTGTCCGCCGCCGTGGAGGGGACCGCGGGCAACCAGGGCGTGATGGCCCAGCGGCTCGGCATCGACCGCACGGTCCTGACGTACCTCATCGACGACCTGGAGGGCGCCGGCCTGGTGCGCCGGCAGCCTAGCCCGCACGACCGGCGCAACCGGCGGGTGGTCGCCACCGAGCGCGGTCAGGCGCTGTGGGAGCAGCGGCAGGAGGCGCTGCGGCACGTCGAGGAGCACATCCTGGCCGGTCTCGGCGACGACGGGCCGGGCTTCCGCGAGCTCCTCCAGCGGCTCGCGGCGCACGCCGACCAGGCCGGCGGTCCGGTGAGCACCTGCCAGGTCATCGGCGAGCTCGTCGCGGAGGACTACTCGGGACCGGCCTGACGGCGCAGTGACTTCACGTGCGGATAGTGCAGGTCGAAGGCCGGGCGCTCGGAGCGGATCCGGGGCAGCGAGGTGAAGTTGTGCCGCGGCGGCGGGCACGAGGTGGCCCACTCCAGTGAGTTGCCGAAGCCCCACGGATCGTCGACGCTCACCCTGGGCGCGTGCCGGTGCGTCCAGTAGACGTTGTACAGGAACACCAGCGTCGAGGCGCCCAGCAGGAACGAACCGACGGAGGAGAACATGTTGAGCGTGGTGAAGCCGTCCACCGCGCTGTAGTCGGCGTAACGCCGCGGAAAGCCGCTCATCCCCAGCAGGTGCTGCACCAGGAAGGTCGCGTGGAAGCCGACGAACAGCGGCCAGAAGTGCAGTTTCGCCAGGGTCTCGTTGAGCATCTTGCCGGTCATCTTCGGCCACCAGAAGTAGAACCCGGCGAACATCGCGAAGACGACGGTGCCGAACACCACGTAGTGGAAGTGCGCCACCACGAAGTACGTGTCGCTGACGTGGAAGTCCAGCGGCGGCGAGGCCAGGATGACCCCGGTGAGACCGCCGAGCAGGAAGGTGACCAGGAAGCCGACGGCGAAGAGCATCGGCGCCTCGAACGACAGGTGCCCGCGCCACATGGTGCCGGTCCAGTTGAAGAACTTCACCCCCGTCGGGATGGCGATGAGGAAGCTCATGAACGAGAAGAACGGCAGCAGCACCTGCCCGGTGGGGAACATGTGGTGCGCCCACACCGTCATCGACAGGCCCGCGATGGCGATGGTCGCGCCGACGAGGCCGATGTAGCCGAACAGCGGTTTGCGGCTGAACACCGGCAGGACCTCGGTCACGATGCCGAAGAACGGCAGCGCGATGATGTACACCTCGGGATGGCCGAAGAACCAGAACAGGTGCTGCCAGAGCAGCGCGCCTCCGGTCTCCGGGTCGTAGATGTGCGTGTCGAGCTTGCGGTCCGCGGCCAGCGCCAGCAGCGCCGCGGCGAGGTTCGGGAACGCGATGAGCACCATGAGCGAGGTGAGCAGCGTGTTCCAGGTGAAGATCGGCATGCGGAACATCGTCATGCCCGGCGCCCGCATGCAGGTGATCGTGGTGACGAAGTTGACCGAGGTCAGGATGGTGCCGAGGCCGCTCAGGACCAGGCCCATGACCCACAGGTCGCCGCCGGTGCCGGGGCTGAAGGTCGCGGTGGACAGCGGGGTGTAGGCGAACCAGCCGAAGGACGCGGACCCGCCGGCGGTGAGGAAGCCGCCCGCCACCATGAGCCCGCCGAACAGGAACAGCCAGTAGCTGGCCGCGTTCAGCCGGGGGAAGGCCACGTCCGGGGCGCCGATCTGGAGCGGCATGATCACGTTGGCGAACCCGGCGAAGAGCGGTGTCGCGAACAGCAGCAGCATGATCGTGCCGTGGATGCTGAACAGCTGGTTGTACTGCTCCCTGGAGACGAACTGCAGCCCCGGCTCCAGCAGCTCGGCCCGGATCAGCATCGCCAGGATCCCGGCGAAGAGGAAGAACCCGAACGACGTGATGAGGTAGAGGTACCCGATCACCTTGTGGTCGGTGGTGGACAGCCACGAGGCGATCAGCCGTCCCGTCCCCGGCCGGCTGACCGAAGCGGCGGCCGGCGGCCTCGGCTCGATCCTGGTCACGACGTACTCCCTCCCGTCGGCGGCGGGGGGACCTGGGAGCGGACTTCCCGGTTCACCGCATGGCTAACCGCCGGTACGGGCCGACGGCAGGCCAGGGAAGCCCGCCGGGCGGGATCAGTGCTGCCGGGGAAGCCGGACGACGCTGACGAAGAACTCGTCGATGTGCCTGATGGCGTTGATGAACTGGTCCAGGTCGACCGGCTTGGTCACGTAGGCGTTGGCGTGCAGCTTGTAGCTGCGCAGGATGTCCTCCTCGGCCGCGGAGGTGGTCAGCACGACCACCGGGATGTAGGCGAGGTCGGGATCGGACTTGATGCGCTCCAGCACCTGGCGGCCGTCGTACTTGGGCAGGTTCAGGTCGAGCAGGATCAGGTCCGGGGTGGGGGCGTCCTCGTACGCGTCACGGCGGTAGAGGAAGTCCAGGGCCTCCAGCCCGTCCCGGACGACGTGCAGCGAGTTACCGATCTTGTTGTGCTCGAAGGCCTCGCGGGTGATGAGCTCGTCCCCGGGATCGTCCTCGACGAGGAGCACTTCGATGGGCTGGACCAGGCTGGACATACGGAGAGTCCTCCGGAGGATGGCTGTCGGCGTTCTCGGGCCGGCCGGGGCTCACTCGCGGTCGGAGAGCATGGCCGGAAGGGTGAAGCATATGCGGGTGCCCTCGGTGTACGCGGTGTCGATCCAGATCTGGCCCCCGTGGTGTTCGACGATCTTCTTGCACAACGCCAGGCCGATGCCGGTCCCGCTGTAGGCGTCCCGGGTGTGCAGCCGCTGGAAGATGACGAAGACCTTCTCGCTGAACTCGGCGGGGACGCCGATGCCGTTGTCGGTCACGCACAGCCGCCAGAAGCCGCCGTCGCGCTCGCAGCCGATGCGGATGACCGGCGGGCGGTCCGCGTGCCGGAACTTGACCGAGTTGCCGATGAGGTTCTGCCACAGCATGGTCATCAGCGTGGCGTCGCCGGTCACCTCGGGCAGGCTCTCCGGGCGCTCGACGCGGGCGCCGGTCTCCTCCACGATCTGCGACAGGTTGCCCAGCGCCTTGTCCACCGCCGGGTCCAGCTCGACGGTCGCCCGCGTGTCGTGCAGCCGGCCGACCCGGGAGAAGGTCAGCAGGTCGTTGATGAGGATCTGCATCCGCTTGGCGCCGTCGACGGTGAAGGCGATGTACTGCTGGCCGCGCTCGTCGAGCTGGTCGCCGTAACGTTTGGCGATGAGCTGGCAGAACGAGATGACCTTGCGCAGCGGCTCCTGCAGGTCGTGTGAGGCCACGTAGGCGAACTGCTCCAGCTCGGTGTTGGACCGGCGCAGCTCCTCCGCCTGGGCGTCGAGGTCGGCCGTCTGGCGGCGCAGCCGCTGTTGCTGCTCCTCGGCCGCCTCCAGGGCCCGCACCATGCCCTGGCGCATGTTCTCCACGTCCAGGGCGACGGCCCGGATGTCCGCCGGGCCCAGCCCCTCGATCCGGTGCCCGAAGTCGCCCGAGGCGACCTTTCTGGACGAGGCGCGCAGGGCGTCCAACGGGCGGCCGATCGCGCGGTGCAGCAGCAGGGCGACGGCGACGCCGCTCAGCAGGAAAACGGCCAGGATCGCGGCGAAGGCCCAGTTGCGGATGGCCTCCAGCCGTTCCAGGTCGGCACGCGCCTGCGATCTCGCCTGCTGGAAGTGGGTGTCGGCGACGTTGAACAGCGCCCGGATGTGGTCGAAGGTCTGCTTGCTGGCCGCCACCTGCCCGGTGTCGGCGCTGGAGCCCGCCCGGCGCCCCGCGATGAACGGCTCCGCGTACCTGCGGCGCCAGTCGGCCGTCCCGTTCCGCACGGCGGCGAGGTCGGCCAGCAGCTCCGGCTGGTCACCGATCAGCGAGGCGGCGCGCTCGGCCTGCCGCCGCTCGGCGGCGATGCCGGCGGTGTAGGGCAGGAGGAACTGCTGGTCGCCGGTCAGCAGGTAGCCGCGCACCCCGGTCTCCTGGTCGATGACCGCGCTCTCCAACTGGGCCACCGCGATCCGCGCCGGGGAGATGCGGTCCACCAGCCGCTCCGACACCACCGTGGCGTTCCTCAGCACCACGGCGCCGACCGCGCCGCAGACGACGGTGAGCACGATCAGCACGGCCACCACCAGGAGGAACCAGCCCTGCACGGTCAGCCGGCGCAGGCCGCTGCCTGCCTCGTCGGGGAGGGGGCCGGCGAGGACGGGCGGAGTCATGGGTTCACGTTCCATTCCAGGTGCACCACGGCCACGTCGTCGGCGTGGACCTCCGTGGCGGTGGCTTTCTCGACGTCGGCGATCAGTGTGTCCACGAACTCGGGACCGGGCAGGTCCGCGCGGCGGCGGGCGAGGGCGAGGAGTCCTTCCTCGTCGAGCCACGCCGAGCCGTCCGCGGTCAGCCGCCGCTCGAACAGCCCGTCGGTGAACAGCACGAGCGCGCCCCCCGGGGTCAGCTTCAGCTCCTCCGCTGTCCAGGCGCCCTCTCCGGGCAGCAGACCCAGTGCGGTCCCGTGCCCCGGCTCGACGAACTCGACGCCCGCGGCGGAGCGCAGCAGCAGCCCGGGGTGCCCGGCGCGCAGCACCCGCACCGAGGCGCGGTCCGGATCCAGCGCGACCATGCACGCGGTGGCGTAGATCTCGGGGTTGGAACGCTCGGCGATGAGGATCCGTTCGAGCTGCCTGAGCAGCTCCTGCCCGCTCACCCCGCTGAGCACCAGAGTGCGCCAGGCGATGCGCAGGCACACCCCCAGCGCGGCCTCGTCGGGACCGTGACCGGAGACGTCTCCCACCACGGCGTGCACGACGCCGTCCTCGGCCTCCACCACGTCGTAGAAGTCGCCGCCCAGCAGGGTCGAGGCCCGGCCGGGCCGGTAGCTGGCGGTCACCAGCAGCGGCGCGGTGCTCAGCAGGGGGACCGGCAGCAGGCCGCGCTCCAGGCGGGCGTTCTCCTCCGCCCGCACCCGCTCCACCTGCAACGCCGCCGCCGCCTGCTCGGCCTGTTTACGCTGCACCGCGTAGCGGACCGCCCGGCCCAGCAGGTCGGCCTCCACCCGGCCCTTGACGAGGTAGTCCTGGGCGCCGGCGGCGACGGCCGCCAGACCGGTGCCCTCCTCGGCCAGCCCGGTCAGCACCACCACGGCCGCGCTCTCGGCCGCCGACAGCACCTCGGCCAGCATCGGGAGGCCCTGCGCGTCCGGCAGGTGCAGGTCGAGCAGCACGCAGTGCGGGATCTCCTCGGCCAGCGCCGAACGGGCCTCGCCCAGCGAGCGCACCCATCGGAGCTGGGCCGCGAGGCCGCTGTCCGCGAGCAGCTCCTGCACCAGCAGCGCGTCGCCGTCGTCGTCCTCGACCAGCAGGAGGAGCGCTCCCGGCAACCGCTGCGACGACTCCGCTCCCGTCATCCGTCCCGCCCGCTCCGGCACCCGTGACCTTGTTCCCATGACCGCACCGGCCCTCCCGCGACGGGCGCGCTCCGGCCTGCCGGGAGCCGCGTCGCACCCGGGACCCCTCGCCCGCCCGCGGTGGACGCCCTCGGTTCGACGTCAGCATAGCCTCTGCCGAGGGCGCCCCTGTTCCCCCGGTCAGACGCCCGCCGGGCCCTCCTCTGGCGAGGAGGGCCCGGCGTGACGGGCGAGGCGGGCGGTCAGGACCGGACGTGCAGGCTCCCGTAGTACTCGCCGATCCGCCGGCGGTGGTCGGCGCTCCGGTGGGTGTCCTCGCCGGACTCCGGGGCATGCTCGATCTCCTCCTGGGTCAGGGCGAGCAGGACCCGCTTCTCCCCGGCGTCGATCCGGGTGACCGCGGCGGCCGGCAGGAGGACCTTCTTGCCGAAGGTCCAGAAGCCGGTGTCCACGACCAGGAAGCTGTCTCCGGCGATGTTGCTCTCCTCCTCCACCGAGCCGATCTTCCCGTCGACCGCCTCGACGTCGAAGCCGATCAGGCTCAGGCCGGTGTCGGAGACGATGCCGTCGCGGTAGGTCCAGGGCTCGTACATGTGGCGTCTCCCATGTCGTGGTGCTGGGACGCCCTGCTACCCGGGCGGACCGCTTTGACACCGGCCCCCGGTCCGGCGGGCCGGGCCGTCAGCCGTCCAGCGGAAGCGTCTCGGCCAGCCGCCGCCAGGCCTCGCGCGGCAGGTCGTTGCGCGGGTCGCCGGTGACCACCTGGATCGCCAGGTGGTCGGCGCCCGCGGCCAGGAACTCCGCGGCCCGCGCGGCGACCGCGTCGGCGTCGCCGAACGCGAACACCGCGTCCAGGAGCCGGTCGCTGCCGCCGTCGAGGTAGTCGTCCTCGCCGAAGCCCAGCCGGGTGAGGTTGCCGGTGTAGTTCGGCATCGCGAGGTAGAAGCTCAGGTAGGCGCGCGCGAGCGCGCGGGCGGCGTCGAGGTCGGTGCCGAGGACCACCTTGAGCTCCGGCGCGAGCACGGCCCGGTCGCCGAGGATCGCGCGCGCCTGAGCGGTGTGCTCGGCGGTCACCAGGTATGGGTGCGCGCCCGCGGCGCGGTCCCGGGACAGCTCCAGCATCCTGGGCCCGAGCGCGGCCAGCACACGCGCCCCGGCGGGCACCGGCTCCGGGGCCGCGTCCAGCGCGGACAGGTACTCCAGCATCGCGGTGTACGGGCGCTCGTACTGCGGGGTGAAGTGGCTGTGGCTCACGCCGAGCCCCAGCACGAAACGCCCGGGATGGGCGCGTTCGAGCTCGGCCCGCCGGGCGGCGACGCCGGCGGCCTCGTGCTCCCAGATGCTGAGGATGCCGGTGGCGACCTTGATCCGGGAGGTCGCCTCGAGGAGCGGGGCCGCGTGGCCGACGGGCGGGCTCCCGCCGACCCAGATGGTGCCGTAGCCCAGATCCTCGAGCTCGGCCGCCGCCTCGCCGATCTCGCTGATGCGCGCGGGGTCGGCGGAGTGCTGGGCGCTGCTCCAGACCCCGCTCCAGATGCCGATCTTGCCGAGGAACGCGTTGCCAGTGCTCATGAGCTGCGCCAACCACGCGTTCCGGCCCTCTTATTCCCGGGTTCGGGTTCAGGCGGCGTGGAGGGGGCTCCTTACCGGAGGTCGAGGAGGCTGCCCAGGCGTTGCACGACATTCGGCGGGGCCGTCTCCAGGTTGCCCGACTCGAACGGCGGCTCGGGGGCGTACTCCAGGAAGAGCTGGGCGGCCTGCGCCGCCTCGTCGTCCCACAGCCGGGAGACCAGGGTGAGTCCCATGTCGATCCCGGCGGAGACCCCGGCGGCGGTGATGACGTTCCCGTCCACGACGACCCGCGCGTTGCTCACCTCGGCGCCGAGGGCGCGCAGGTCCTCGCGCGCGCCCCAATGGGTCGTCGCCGGCCTGCCGGTGAGGATGCCCGCCTTGGCCAGCAACGTCGAACCGGTGCACACCGACGTCATCCAGGTGGTGTGCGGGTAGGCGGCGGCCAGCCAGTCGACCAGTTCCCCCTGCTCCTCCAGGACCTCCCGCCACCGGCCCGAACCGGGGACGACGATCACATCCGGCCGGGGCAGGTCGGCGAACACGCCGGTCGCGGTGATCTGCAGGCCCGAGTCGCAGCGCACCGGCCCCGGCCGTGCGGCCAGGTAGTGGGCGTCGACCCCGGCAAGGTGGGCCAGGGTCTCGTGCGGCCCGGTCAGATCCAAGGCCGTCATATGGGTATAAAGAGCGAATGCGATGTCCATGAAGTGATAAATCCTTTTATTTTGGGAGTTTTCGGGAGTTTTCGGGCATGGTGAAGTCGCCGGCGGGCCGGTGAGCGGCGACGGGTCAGACGGCCGAGAGGATCCCGGTGGCGTGGAACCGGTCGCGATAGGCCCCGGGTGGCACGCCGATCTCGCGCAGGAACGCCCGGCGCATCGTCTCGGCGGCGCCGAACCCGCACAGCCGCGCGACGGTCTCGACGCTCTCGGCGCCGGACTCCAGCAGCGCGCGGGCCGCCTCGACCCTGGCGCGTTCCACGTACCGTCCCGGCGACATGCCGAGCGTGCGGGAGAAGCTGCGGGCGAAATGCCGCTCGCTCATCCCCGCGCGCCGCGCCATGGCGGGGACGGACAGGTCGTCCGCCGGGTTGGCGGCGATGTGCTCGACCAGCCGGCGCAGCCTGGCGTCGCCCACCCGGCCGACCTGCGTCCACGCGCTGAACTGCGACTGGCCGCCGGGACGGCGCAGGAAGACCACCAGCCACTTGCCGACCGTGCGCGCGAGGTCGGCGCCGTGGTCCTCCTCCACGAGGGCCAGCGCGAGATCGGTGCCCGCGGTGACCCCGGCGGCCGTCACCACCGGGCCGTCCCGCACGAAGATCGCGTCAGGGTCCACCCGGGTCGACGGGTGGCGGTCCGCGAGCTCCGCGCAGCGCGACCAGTGCGTGGTGGCCCGGCGGCCCTCCAGCAGCCCGGCCGCGCCCAGCAGGAACGCCCCCGTGCACACCGAGGCGACCCGCTGCGAACCGGCCGCGAGCCGCCGCAGGTGGCCGACGAGTTCCTCGTCGAGCACCGCCGCGGTGTATCCCAGGCCGCCCGCCACCAGCAGGGTGTGCGGCGGTTCGGTGATCGCGGCCAGGTCGGCGTGCACGCCCAGCCGGACCCCGGACGAACTGGTCACGTCTCCGCCGCCGAGCGACGCCGTGACCAGCCGGTATCCACCGCCGGTGATCCGCATCGCCGCGTCCAGCACCTCGATCGGGCCCGCCACGTCGAGAAGCTGGATGTCTTCATAGAGCACGATGACCACGTCTCGCGCACCGCCGGAGGACGCCATGTCCCCAGTATCCGAACCCCGCGCGGGCGACCGCAACGGCGTACACCCCTCGGATCCTGCCATCCCGCGGGCGGGATCGCCGAGCTGGTGGACATCGGCGTGCGCCCGCGCTCGACGGCCGAGGCGGTGGCCGCGATCTGCCCGGCCGCCTGATCGTCCGGAGCTGCCCGCGGGCCCCGGGGTCAGCGCCCGGCGATCTCCATCAGCCGCAGCGCCGCCGTGGCCGTCTCGTAGCGCCAGGTGGCCACGGTGTGCGCGAAGCCCTGGGCCTGGTCCATCCGCTCGCGCAGGCTGGCGATGATCGGCGCCAGCGGACCACCCATTCGGTGAGCGACAGAGCGGGAGACTCCACGGGGCAAGCGTAGGGGTGGTGCCCAGGCACCGCACGAGGCGAAGTAGTCTCGGTGCGACTACTTGAGTGTCCCGGCCGACCGCCCCCCGGATCCCCGGTCCGACCTGTGGGGGCGCCAACGCTTAGCGAGCGGAACGGAGCCCCGCGTTGAAGATGTCGACCAGGAGGGGGCGGCCACGCCCGCGGATCGTCCGGCCGGCGGCCGCATGACCGCGGCGCGGAGTACCGGCGCCGGAGCATGAAGCGCGCACCGAACGCGGTCTGCATCGGAGGGCCGTGCCACGGCATGCTCACTCACGTCGATCAGGACATCGGCGTCCTGAGCGTGACGGTGCCGCCCCAGTCGCCGCCGGAGCCGGCGGACATCGCCAACTACCGGATCACCGCGCGGCGCCTGCACCACCCTTCCTCCCGGGAGCCGTTCATCGTGCTGACCTGGGTGGAGGCGCCGCTCGACGACGTGCGCGCCGACGAACAGCCGTGACCCCCGGACCCGGGGACACGGGGTCACGGGGAGGCGGTCAACGGCGTACGGTGAGGCCCAGGTAGCGGTCGTCGGTGTCGTGGAACGCGGTCAGGGTCCAGCCGGTGCGGTCGAGGAGCGGGCGCAGGTTGTGCTCGGCGCGCAGGTCGGCGGGGGAGGGGGCGCGGCCGTGCCGGGCGGCTAGGATCGTGCGGCCCACCGGGTGGAACAGGGCGAGACGGCCGCCGGTCACGGTGACCCGGGCGAGCTCCGTGAGCGCCGCGGCCGGATCGGGCAGGTGGGAGATCAGCCCGGCGGCGAGGACCGCGTCCACGGCGGCGCCGGGCAGCGGCAGGCGGGCGACGTCGGCGACCAGCAGGCGGCCGTGCGCGCCGCGGCCCCTGGCGAGCGCGGAACGCACCATCTCCGGGGTGAGGTCGACGCCGATGACGTGCCCCTCGGCGCCGACCGCCGCCCGCAGCAACGGCAGTGCCCGCCCGGTGCCGCACCCGGCGTCCAGCGCCGTCGCGCCCGGCGTGAGCGCCAGCTCGCCGACCGCTTCCGCGAAGGCCGGTCCGTCGTCGGGGAACTTCTCCTCCCAGCTCGCCGCGCGCGGGGCGAAGAACTCGCGGGTGCCCCGCGCCGAGCGGTAGGCCGCGGAGCAGGCGGCCGACCGGGCGAACGCCGCCACGTCCTGCGGGCCGGCCGTGCCGGAGAGCCGCAGGCGGGGCAGTCCGGCGGCGCCCGCCTGCTCCCACAGGTGGGACGCGGCCCCCTCCGCGCCGGCCGCGACGACCAGGCCGCGGTAGCCGTTCAGGTCGGCGGGGCGGTCGCCCGCGGACACCGGGCACGCCTGGAGGCCGTGCGCCCGCAGGGCGGCGGCCAGGCCCGGGGACGGATCGTCGCCGCCCTGCCGGACGACCAGCACCTCTCCCGCGGATCCGCCCATGCCGAAGCCTCCTCGCCCTGACGCCGGTCCGACGGTCCGACTATAGGAGAGGCCGCCCCTGGGCGGGGCGTCAGCCGGTGTACTGCGCGGCGTAGTCCGCGGTCGGCGGGGTGGGCGTGATCACGTCGATGAGCACGCCGTCCGGGGCGGCGACGATGAAGTGCCGCTGGCCGAAGTCCTCGGTGCGCAGCGTGAGCTCGGCGGTCAGGCCGGCCTGCCGCACCAGGCGGTCGTACTCCGCGTCCACGTCGGTGACCTCGAAGTTGAGGATCAGGCCGCGCACCGCGGAGCGGAAGGCCGCGGGCACGGTCGGGTGGTCGTGGGCGACCAGGGCCAGCTCGTAGTGCGGCGGCTCGGGGCGGCGCAGGCTCACGTACCAGTCGGACTCGAAGGTCGGCTCGAAGCCGAACAGCTGGATGTAGAAGTCGCGGCACTCCTTCACCTTGTCGGTGCAGACAACCGGATAGAAGCTGGTCAGGCTCATGGCTCTCCAATTCGCATACCGTTGGTATGTGAAGTTACCCTAGATACGTACCACTGGTATGTCAAAGCGGGGAGGCGCGGTGGCGGAGGGCGTGAAGGCACGGCGGCGGCTGGAGACCCGGCGCAGGCTGCTCACGGAGGCGAGGCGGCTGTTCGCCAGGCACGGGTACGCCGCGGTGAGCCTCGCCGAGATCGTGGGCGCGGCGGAGGTGACCAAGGGCGCCCTGTACCACAACTTCGCGGGCAAGGCCGAGCTGTTCCACGTGATCGTGGAGGAGGTGCAGCAGGAGGTCGCCGACCGGGTCGTCGCCGCCGCGGGCGCGGACGAGGACCCCTGGGAGCAGCTGCTCGCCGGATGCCGGGCGTTCCTGGCGGTCAGCCGCGACCCCGACGTGCAGCGGATCATGCTCATCGACGGCCCCGCCGTGCTCGGCTGGAGCGAGTGGCGGGCGATGGACGAGGCGTCCTCGGCCCGGCACCTCACCGAGGCGCTCACCGCGCTGATCGAGGACGGGACGATCGCCGGACAGCCGGTCGAGCCGCTGGCCCACCTGCTGTCCGGCGCGATGAACGAGGCCGCGCTGTGGCTGGCCCGGTCCACCGGTCCCGACGACCTCCCGGCCGTGACCGCGGCGCTCACCCGGATGCTGGAATCGCTGAGACGGTGACCGGGGTCAGCCGGTGAAGACGGCGGCGTTCCGTCCGTGATCGGCCGGGAACCTTCGCCGTGGGGGAGCGGCGGCGGCCTGGTTCGGCGTCGCCGCCACCCGTTCGCCGTGACTTCCGGGAGCGATCAAGTCACGTCCCCGGGGGGCGAAGTACCATCCATCAATGACCGAAATCACCGAAACCGTGCCTGGCTGGCTCTCTCCCGCGGAACTGGAGTCGGCCCGCGCGCGGATGCCGATCCTCTATGTAGACGCCGTGCCGGTGCGAGTCGACGACACGGGAGTGGTCACGCACGTCGGCCTCCTGCTGCGCATCGGATCGGACGGGACGGTCAGCCGCGCCCTGGTCTCCGGCCGCGTGCTCTACCACGAGCGGGTCCGCGACGCGCTCATGCGCCACCTGGAGAAGGACCTCGGCCCGACGGCGCTGCCCCGCGTGCCCGCGTCCCCGCAGCCGTTCACCATCGCCGAGTACTTCCCGACCCAGGGCGTCACCCCGTACCACGACCCCCGCCAGCACGCGGTCTCCCTCGCCTACGTCGTCCCGGTCGCCGGCGACTGCCGCCCCCGGCAGGACGCGCTCGACCTCGTCTGGTTCACCCCCGAGGAGGCCGCCTCCCCGATGGTGCAGCAGGAGATGACCGGCGGCCAGGGCGTCCTGCTCAAGCAGGCCCTCGCGCACATCGGCCGCCTGGACTGAGATCCCGCGCGAGGCGAGGTCACACCGGGCGCCGGCGACGACGCTCCTCCACCGGGCGGCGCTGGTAGGACAGTAGGGTGATCCCTCTTCGCGGAGCAGCAGACACCGCCGGCCGGTACGTGGTCGGCGTCGACTTCGGCACGCTGTCCGGGCGGGCCGTCGTGGTACGGGTCGGCGACGGCGCCGAGCTGGGCAGTGCCGTCCACGAGTACGCGCACGGCGTGATCGAGGACGCGCTGCCCGGGACGGACGTGCGGCTCGGGCCGGACTGGGCGCTCCAGTCGCCCGCGGACTGGCGCGCGGTGCTCCGCACCGCCGTGCCCGCGGCGCTGGCCGCCTCCGGTGTCGCCCCGGCCGACGTGATCGGCCTCGGCACCGACTTCACCGCCTGCACGGTCCTCCCCGTCACCGAGGACGGCGTCCCTCTGTGCGAGTCGTACCCCGACCGGCCGCACGCCTGGCCCAAACTGTGGAAGCACCACGCGGCCCAGCCGTACGCCGACCGGATCAACGAGACGGCCGCCCGGCGGGGCGAGCCCTGGCTGCCGCGGTACGGCGGGCGGATCTCCTCCGAGTGGGAGTTCGCCAAGGGCCTGCAGGTCCTGGAGGAGGACCCGGAGCTGTACGGCGAGGCCGCCCGGTGGATCGAGGCGTCGGACTGGATCGTCTGGCAGCTCACCGGCGCCGAGACCCGCAACCTGTGCGCCGCCGGGTACAAGGGGATGTTCCAGGACGGCGGATACCCGTCCGCGGACTTCCTGGCCGAGCTGAATCCCGCCTTCGCCGGCTTCACCGGCAAGCTGGGCGGGCGGCCGGTGCCGCCCGGCGGGCTCGCCGGGCGGCTCACGGCGGAGGCGGCCGGCTGGACGGGGCTGCCCGAGGGCGTCGCGGTGGCGGTCGGCAACGTGGACGCGCACGTCACGGCCGCGGCGGCGGACGCCGTGCGGCCCGGCCAGATGGTCGCGATCATGGGGACGTCGACGTGCCACGTGATCTCGTCGGAGCGTCTCGCCGAGGTGCCGGGGATGTGCGGCGCGGTCCGCGACGGGATCGTGCCCGGACTGTGGGGGTATGAGGCGGGGCAGTCGGCCGTCGGGGACATCCTCGCGTGGTTCGCCGAGACGTCGGTGCCCGCCGCCTACGCCGAGCGGGCCGCCGCGCTGGGCATCGGCGTCCACGAGCATCTCACTTCGCTGGCCGAGCGGCAGCGGGTGGGGGAGCACGGCCTGGTCGCGCTGGACTGGCACGGCGGCAACCGTTCGGTGCTGGTCGACCACGACCTGTCGGCGGTGGTCGCCGGCCAGACGCTCGCCACCCGGCCGGAGGACGTCTACCGGGCGCTGATCGAGGCGACCGCGTTCGGCACCCGGCTGATCGTGGAGACGTTCGAGGCGTCCGGGGTGCCGGTGACGGAGCTGGTGGCGGCGGGCGGGCTGCTGCGCAACCGGTTCCTCATGCAGGTGTACAGCGACGTGCTGCGCCGCCCGCTGTCGGTGATCGGCTCGGAGCAGGGCGCGGCGCTCGGCGCGGCCGTGCACGCCGCCGTCGCCGCGGGCGCCTACGACGGCGTCGGCCCGGCCGCCGCGGTGATGGGCGGGCGCGTCCGGGCCGCCTACGTCCCCGACCGGGCGCGCGCCGACGCCTACGACCGCCTGTACGCGGAGTATCGCCTGCTGCACGACCACTTCGGGGACGGCGGGCTGTTGCACCGGCTCCGCGCGATCAGGAACGAAGCCGCCGGGGTCACGCCTCCTCGGGGTCGCGGCCCAGCGCCGAGCGGCCCCCGTCCACCGGGATGACCGCCCCGTTGACGAAGCTCGCCTCGTCCGACAGCAGGTAGGCGACGGCGGCGGCCACCTCCTCGGGGCGGCCGACCCGGCCCAGCGGGTGGAGCAGCCGCATCTCGTGCTGGATCCGCCCGGCGGCGGCCGGCTCCTGGAGGTCGAGGAAGGCTTCGTAGCGGTCGGTCGTGATGGAGCCCAGCGCCACCGCGTTGCTCCGGATGCCCAAGGGGCCGTAGTCCACGGCCAGCGCCCTGGTCAGGCCCTCGATCGCCGCCTTGGCGGTGGCGTAGGGCAGGGCTCCGCGCACGGCCCGCTGCGCCTGGTGGGAGGAGATGTTGACGATGGCGCCGCGCCGCCCGGCCGCGAGGAACCGGCGGACGGCGGTGGCGCAGCCGACCACCGCCGGGCCGACGTTCGCCGCGATGAGGGCGAGGACCTCGGCGGACGGCGCCGCGTGCAGCGAGGCGTCCCTGAACACGGCGGCGTTGTTCACCCAGCCGGTCAGCGTGCCGGCGTCCTGGGCCAGGTCGGCGGCCCGCTCGGTGACCGTCTCGTCGGCGGCGTCGCCGGCCACGCCGGTCACCCGCCCGCCGGCCGGGTGCTCGCGGCACCAGCCGAGCGCCGCGGGATCCCGCTCGATCACGATGACGTTGCCCCCCGCGGCCAGCAGTCGCTCGGCGATCGCCCGGCCGATCCCGCGGCCGCCTCCGGTCACCACGTAGGACTCGTCCACGGATCCTCCTTCATGCGCGGTCGGCGTAGGAGTACCTGACTGCCCGGTGCGGCCGGGCCCCAACCTCAGTACGACTGGAGCTCGATGAGGTTGCCGTCCGGGTCGCGCAGGTGGGCGGTGCGCAGGCCGGCGCCCCACTCCGGGCGGTTGGCGGGTGGGGAGACCGCGCGCCCGCCGTGCCGCAGGCACAGCTCGAACCCGGCGTCCACGTCGCCGACGCGGCTGACCAGCATGGCCCGGTCCTGGGCCGGGGTGTCGGCGGGCAGCCCGCCGGCGCCGGTGACCGCGGCCATCGCGGCGCGGTCGAACAGCGTGAGCACGCCCTCCGAGCCGGCGTCCCAGCTCGCGTAGGGGCCGGTGGCGGCGCCGCGGGTCAGCTTCGCGCCGATCAGGCGGGGGAGCACCTCGTCGTAGAAGCGGAAGCAGTCGGCGAACCTGCCGACGAGCAGGCGAGGGTGGAGCACGTCCATCGGTGGACCTCCAATTTCATAGGTGTGCACCCATCATTGGTTATACCCTACGATAAGGCCCATGGAGACACCGCCCACCCTGACCGCGCTCACGACCTACCTGCTGTCCAGGGTGGGCAAGGCGGCCAGGGCCGGTCTCGCCGAGCGGCTCGCGGCCGGCGGGCTGCGGCTGTGGCACATGGCGGTGCTGGCCGCCCTCGCCGACTTCGGCCCGCACGCGCAGCGCGACCTGTCCGCCCGGCTGGGCATCGACCCCAGCGACGTCGTCAAGGTGGTGGACGAGCTGGTCGCCGCCGGTCACGCCGAGCGCGCCCGCGACCCGGCCGATCGGCGCCGCGTCCGGGTGACGCTCACCCCGGCCGGCCGTACGGCGCTGGCCGGTCTCAACGCCCAGGCGGCCGAGGTGCAGGACGTCATCCTCGCGCCCCTCGACGCGCGCGAGCGCGCCCAGTTGCACGACCTGCTCCGGCGCTGCTTCACCGGCTGAGCCGGCCGGGGGAGGGCCGAAAACCGGTGGCCGGGGTTCCCGCCGGGAGGGTTTACTGTCGCGCCATGACCATCTTCGGCCCGATGATCGACGTCCGGCCCCTCTTCCCCCGCGAGCGGCACGCCCTGCTCGACCTGCTCGGATCGCTGAACCCCGGCGACTGGTCGCGCCCGACCGCCTGCCCGGGATGGGACGTGCGCGACATCGTCGGCCACCTCCTCAACGACTACCTGCGCCGGATCTCCGGCGGCCGGGACGGGCACGCGGGGGCGGTCTTCGCCGCCGGCGAGACGCTGCCCGCCTACCTGACCCGGGTCAACGAGGAGTTCGTGCGGGCGGCCCGGCAGGTCAGCCCCCGGCTGATGACCGAGCTGCTGGCCCACCTGGGACCCAGGCTCGACGCCCTGTGGGCCACGACCGACCTGGAGGGACCGGCCGGTCTGGACGTCACCTGGGCCGCCGCCGACCTGCCGAGCCCCGCGTGGCTCGACCTCGCCCGCGAGTACACCGAGTTCTGGGTCCACCAGCAGCAGATCCGCGACGCCGTCTCCCGGCCGGGCGCCACCGGGCCGGAGCTGATGCGCCCCGTCCTCGACACCTTCCTGCGCGCCCTGCCGCACGCCCTGCGCGCGGAGATCCGCCCGGAGGGGACCGGCGTGCGATTCGAGGTCACCGGCCCCGCGGGCCTGGTCCGCGCCGCCGTACGGCGGACGGGACGGTGGCAGGTGGCCGAGGGGGAACCGGCGGGCGAGCCCGCCGCCCGGGTCACGATGGACCAGGACACGCTGTGGCGGCTCGCCAGCCGGGGGATCACCGTCGAGGAGGCGCGCGGGCGCGCGGTCACCCGCGGCGACGACGCGCTGGCCGGGGCGGCGACGACGCTCCTCGCGGTCGTCGCGTAGCCCGGCCGCGCCACGCCGCGAACCGGAGACGCCCCCGCCCCGCCGCCGATCCGCGCCACGCCGCGAACCGGAGATCCCCCCGCCCCGCCGCCCATCCGCGACACACTGTGACCACGTCGTGGCGATCAGGGGGTGCTCGATGTCGTGGAACGCCGCCGAGCGGCGGGGCGGTCCGCCGGTGTCCAGGCGCGCGGTCATCGCCGGTCTCGGCGCCGCCGCCGTCGCGCCGTCGCCGCCGCCCGCCGGGCCCGCCGGGCGCGGACCGGCCGAGCTCGCCGCGGACGAGGCGCACTGGCGGGCCGTGGCCGCCCGCTTCCAGGTCAGCCCGGACTTCGTCAACCTGGAGAACGGCTACTACGGGGTCATGCCCGAACCGGTCCGCCTGGCCCACCAGCGCAACGCCGACCGCCTCAACCTGCTGAACTCCCACCTGCTGCGCACCGCGTACAAGGAGCAGGCCGACCAGGTCAGGCGGCGGATCGCGGGCATCCTGGGCGTCGCGGCCGAGGAGATCGCGCTCACCCGGGGCGGCACCGAGGCCCTGCAACTGCTGATCGCGGGCTACGCCCGGCTGCGGCCGGACGACGTGATCATGTACTCCGACCTCGACTACCACAGCATGCAGTACGCGATGAACTGGCTGCGCGGCAGGCGCGGCGTGCGGGTGGAGCGGCTGGTCATCCCGGAACCGGCGACCCGGCAGGCGGTGCTGGACGCCTACGCGCGGGCGTTCGCCGCCCAGCCCCGGCTCCGGCTGCTGCTGCTCAGCCACCTGAACAACCGCACCGGGCTGGTCGTCCCGGTGCGCGAGATCGTCGCCATGGCCCGGGAGCGGGGAGCCGACGTGATCGTCGACTCCGCCCACTCCTGGGGCCACCTGGACTTCACCATGGCCGACCTGAACGCCGACTTCGCCGGGTTCTCCCTGCACAAGTGGATGGGCGCGCCGCTGGGCGCCGGGTTCCTCTACATCCGCAGGGAACGGCTGGCCGACATCGAACCCGCCTTCGCCGACGAGACCTACCCGCACGACGACATCCGCTCCCGGGTGCACTCCGGCACCATGGACGTCGCCCCCTTCCTGACCGTGGACGCGGCCCTGGACTTCCACCAGAGCCTCGGCGCGGCGGCCAAGCAGGCGCGGCTGCGCTTCCTCCGGGACCGCTGGGTGCACCAGGTGCTCGACCTGCCCAACGTGCAGATCCTCACCCCGGAGGACCCCGCGATGTACGGCACGATCACCGCGTTCCGGCTCGCCGGGCACACCACCGAGGCCGCAAACGTCGCGATCACCGACCTGCTGATGGAACGCCACCGGATCTTCACCGTGCGCCGGGGCGGCCCGGTCAGGGGCGACTGCGTGCGGGTCACCCCGGCGTTGTTCACCTCAAGGGACGACGTCGACCTCCTGGCCAGGGCGCTGCGCGACCTGGCCGGGGGCGGCAGCGGCTGATCAGGACTCTTCGGCCGGCGCGGACGGCGTGGCGGGCGCCGAGGGCTGTCCCGACTGCGCGGGCGCGGCCGGGATGGGCGCCACGTCCGCGGTCGCGTCCGTGCTGTTGGGACCGTCGCAGGCGGCGCCCAGCTCGGGGGTCTCCGGGCCGTTCTTGTAGGTGCTGATGAACTTCGGCAGCTTGGGGTCGTTCGCGTCCTGGAAGGTCAGCTGCTTGTTCCACGAGCTCGCCACGACCGGCGCCGGCAGGCCCGGGTAGGGGCTGAGCAGCAGGTAGTCGTCGGAGGCGAGCTCCTTGAGCCGGTCGAGCTGCGGCTGCGCCAGGCCGGGCCGGTAGGTGATCCAGACGGCGCCGTGTTCCATCGAGTGCACCGCGTGCTCGTTGTTGACCGGCTTGTCGTAGACCGCGCAGCGCTGCCAGGTCCCGTGGTGCTCCCCGCCGACCGGCGGGGTCTCCTTGTAGGCGACCTTGACCGGGGTGTGCTGTGAGCCGGTGTAGGAGTAGGACTTCACGGCGTCCAGGGAGGTCTGGGCGTTCTGATCGACCAGATACCAGGCGACCGAGCCCACCAGCAGCACGCCGATGACGCCGCCGGTCCCCCACATGAGGATCGACGTGCGGCGCTCCTTGCGTTTCTGCGCGGCACGAATTCTGGCCAGGTGCTCCCGCCGCGCCTGAGCCTTCGAGTTCGACATCCACCCTCCAGTGACAAGATTATTTCGGGTCACCTTATGCCCTTTACCGTAAGCCGGGCATATAGCTTCATAGGGGCTTTCGCCGCCGGGTTGGCCGTTAGGCTGGGAACGCGATGGAAGCACTTGTCGAAACGCCCCCCGGCGCCTCCGGAAAACCCCGCCGCACCCTGCCGGCCGCCCTGTTCGCCGTTGCCGCGGCGGCGGTCGCGCTGTTCCTGCTCCTCGGCCGGAACGCCGAGCCGACCGACGCCTCCGCGGAGGCCGGCTTCGCCCGCGACATGGGCATGCACCACGCCCAGGCGGTGGAGATGGCCTTCTTCGTACGGGACGCCGGCGCCGAGGACGACGTGCGCACGCTGGCCGGCGACATCATCGTGACCCAGACCGCGCAGCGCGGGATGTTCATGGGATGGCTCCAGCAGTGGGAGCTGAACCAGTCGGGCGAACTGCCGCGCATGGCGTGGATGAGCGGCCACGGGCACGGCGGCGCGGCGGCCCCCGCGGGCGGGATGCCGGGCATGGCGACCGAGGACGAGCTGCGCAGGCTGGAGGAGGCCGAGGGCGAGGACGCCGAGGTGCTCTTCCTGCAGCTGATGATCCGCCATCACGAGGGGGGCGTGCGGATGGCCCAGGCCCTGCTCGGGCTCTCCGACCGCACCGAGGTCGTCACGCTGGCCCGGCACATCGTCAACGGCCAGACGGCCGAGATCAAGGTCATGGCGGACATGCTCGCCAAGCGCGGGGCCCGGCCGCTCGGCACGTGACCGGTTGACCTTGCCGCCGGCGTCAAGGTCTAGCCTCGGCACCCTCGTACTCGACGGAACGGATGCCGATGAACGTCACCACCACCCCTGAGGACCGCGCGTCCCTGCTCGGCCACGACCGGCGTTTCTTCGACGCCCTGGTCGCCGCCGACACCGCTTGCCTGGCGGAAATCCTCGCGGCCGATTTTCTTCTCGTCGCGGTGGACGGCGGCGCCGTCGTCGGCAGAACCGATCTGCTCGGCGTTCTGACCGATGGAACGCTCCAATTCCCGGAAATTCACTCCTTTCCCGACGAGGCCGTCGTCCGGCGGGCGGGAAACACCGGGATCGTCGTCGGCCGGACCGCCATGACCTTCACCGGGAACGACGGAACCGCGTTCACCGCCGGAAGCAGATACACCCATGTCTTCGTCCGCGAAGGCGAGGCCGGCTGGCGGCTGCTCTCCGCCCAGGGCACCGAGATCAGGCCCGGGACGGAGGCCGCGCGGAGCTGAGACTCACGGGCGCCGGCCGGCCTGCGCGGGGGTGTCGCCGAGGCCGGCGAGAAGCGTGCGGAGCAGCCCGGCGAGCTGGTCGCGCTGCTCGGGGGCGAGCGGGGCCAGCAGGTTCCTCTCGAAGTCGACGTGGGCGGCGACGACGGCGTCCACCAGGCGCAGCCCCTCGCCGGTGAGCGTGATGAGCACGCTGCGCCGGTTGGCGGGATCGGTCTCCCGGGTCACCAGGCCGCGGGCCGCCAGGCGGTCGATCCGGTTGGTGATCGCCCCCGAGGTGACCATGGACGACTCGACGAGGTCGCCCGCGGTGAGCCGGTAGGGGGAGCCGGAACGGCGGAGCGTGGCCAGGATGTCGAACTCCCACGGTTGGAGGCCGTGCGTGGCGAAGTGGTCGCGCAGTTCGAGCCCGAGCAGCCGGGCGGCCCGTGAGATGCGGCCCACCACGCCCATCGGGGCGGCGTCGATGTCCGGCCGCTCGGCCTTCCACTGGTCCAGCACCCTGTCGACGTTGTCCCTCATCGTTCCCTCAACGTTGAAGTGTTTGACGGCAAGCTATCAGAGCGCCTACATTCCTCAGCGTTAAACATTTCAATGTTGAGGAGTTGTCGTGGACGACACCCCCGCACCGTCCGTGCGCCTCACCGCCCTCGCCGCCGTCGCGCCGGTCTCCTGGGGCACGACCTACCTGGTCACCAGCGAGTTCCTGCCGCCGGACCGCCCGCTGCTGTCCGGCGCGCTGCGCGCACTCCCGGCCGGCCTGGTCGTCCTCGCCCTCACCCGGACGTTGCCGCGCGGCTCGTGGTGGTGGCGTTCGGCGGTCCTCGGAACGCTGAACATCGGGGCGTTCTTCGCCCTGCTGTTCTTCTCCGCCTACCGGCTCCCCGGCGGCGTCGCCGCCACCCTGAGCGCCGTGCAACCGCTGGTCGTGGCGGGCCTCGCGGTCGTCCTCCTGCGGGAGCGCCCGACCGGCTGGCGGCTCGGCTGGGGCGTGGCCGGGGCGGCCGGCGTCGCCGCGATGGTGCTGCGCGGCGAGGCGGCCTTCGACCTCGCGGGCGTCCTCGCCGGGCTGGCCGGCACCGCGGCGATGGCCGCCGGGATCGTGCTCACCAAGCGGTGGGGGCGTCCGGTGGGCCTGCTCGCCTTCACCGGCTGGCAGCTCACCGCGGGCGGCCTGCTCCTGGCGCCGCTCGCGCTGGCCGTCGAGGGCCCGCCGCCGGCGCTGGACGCCCCGGCGCTCGGCGGGTACGCCTGGCTGGCCGTCGTCGGCACCCTGCTCGCCTACACGCTGTGGTTCCAGGGCGTGGAACGGCTCCCGGTCGGGGCGCTGTCGTTCCTGCCGATGCTCTCCCCGGTGGTGGCCACCGTGCTTGGCTGGGCCGTGCTCGGCCAGTCGCTCACCGTCGCTCAGGCCGCGGGCTTCGCCGTCGCGCTGGTCTCGATCGCCGCCGCACAGCTCTCCCCGGCATCCGTACGCGCGCTGGTGCGCGGCCGGACCTCCACACTCGCCCAGAAAGGCTGATCTGACATGCGCATCACCGTCTTCGGAGCCGCCGGAAACGTGGGCCGCCGGGTGGTCGCCGAGGCGTCGTCCCGCGGCCACCGGGTCACCGCCGTCACCCGCAGGCCGCCCGGCACCGGCGGCGCCACCGTGGTGGACACTCCGGACTTCCCCCCGGACTGGCGTCCCATCGCCCTCGCCTGCGCCCGCCAGCTCGACGTCTGCCGCGCGGACACCGGCGCCGACTGGACCTACCTCAGCCCGCCCGCGCTCCTGGAGCCGGGCCGGCGCACCGGCGGATACCGCACCGGAACCGACGAACTGCTCGTCGACGCCGCGGGCGACTCGGCGATCTCCATGGAGGACTTCGCCGTGGCGCCGCTGGACGAGGCCGAGCGGCCCCGCCACCGCCGGACGAGGTTCACCGTCGGATATTGAGCCGCGTCCGTCACTCCGGCGCCGGTGGTCAGTGCTCCTCCGGCGTCCGGTGCGGCCAGATGTGACGGGGGCACCACGCGGTGCCCCCGGGGCCGCTTGAGTCCGGCCGTCACCCCGTCAAGGGTGCCGGCCGGGCCCCCGTTGGAAGCCAGGGTGACAAGGTGCGGTCACCTCGCGCAACCGGTTGGGACAGCGGGAAATGATCACGCGTGGGACCTGGGCCGTTCACGTCCTGCTGGGATAATCCGCTGATCTGGAAGTGGCCGGACGGTCCGGCCCGGCGGGACGGGGGAGCGGAGTGTCGGCAGAGAAGCTGGCCGAGCTGTTGTCCGCGATGAAGGCGCGCAGCGGCCGGACGTACGAGGCGCTGGGCCGCCGTACCGGCATGAGCAGGTCCTCGGTGCACCGCTACTGCCGGGGCGAGGTCGTGCCGGACAGCTACGGCACCATCGAGCGCATCGCCAGGGCCTGCGGCGCCACCCCCGCCGAGCTCGCCGAGCTGTACCGCCACTGGCAGGCCGCCCTCGCCAGGACGACCACCCCCGCAGCATCCGCCCCCGCGCCGCCCGCGCCCTCCGCCACCGCACTCCCCGGCACCGCTCCACTTCCCACCGCCCCCGTGTTCGCGCCGCACGAGAACGCGTCCCCCGCGCCGCTCGTGTCGCCCACGCCCTCCGCACCTCCTGCGCTCCCCGCGACCGCCGAGACCCGCGATACGCCCGGGACCCCCGGCACCGGGACGCCCCGAGCCACTGCGCCCGGAGCCACGGTGGCCGGGACCGAGCGGCCGGGCGGTACGGCATCCGCCGGGGCGGCACCCGGGATCGCGTCCCCCCGCAGCGCGGAACCCGAGGCGGTGGCACCTGCGAACGCCGCCGCGTCCGCACCGGAGGAGCCCAGAGCCAAGCCCGGGGACAACCGTGGAGACAAGCCCGGAGACAGGGCCGGGAAGCGGGGACGTGGCGTCGGCGGTACCCGGGCCTCGCGGGTGGGAGGGCGGCATTGGCGGCGGTACGCCCTCGTGGGCGCGGTCCTGGTCGTGGCGGGGCTGACCTTCCTCGCAGTCGCCCGGCCGCTGATCTCGGACACCCGGCCCCCGGCGCAGTGGGTGACCGGGCCGGCCTGGACGTTACCGGCGGCGCCCGTGCCGAGCACGCTCTTCGGGGTCACCCTCAACAGCGCCACCGGGGCGATGCCGGCCTTCCGGGTGGGGGCGGTGCGGCTGTGGGACAGCGAGACGCGGTGGGCGCAGATCCAGCCGAGACGCGGCGAGTACGACTGGACGGTGCTCGACCGCCAGGTGTCCGGAGCGGAACGCGCAGAGCTGCCGGCGCTCTTCGTGATGGGCGGCACGCCCGCCTGGGCGAGCCCGGACGGACCGGCGGCGCCGTACCCGGACGGTTCGCGCGCCGCGCCGCCGGACGACCTGGTGGACTGGGACGCCTTCGTGCGCTCGGTCGCGCAGCGCTACCGGGGCCGGATCGAGGCTTACGAGCTGTGGGTGCTCGGCAACGACCGCCGGTTCTACACGGGAAGCGCGGAGACGCTGGTGGAGATGACCAGGCGGGCGAACGCGATCATCAAGGACGCCGATCCGGAGGCGACCGTGGTCTGCCCCGGGATGGGGCTGCTGTGGACCGAGGAGGGCCGCAGCGCTCTGCGGCGTTTCGCCGAACTGCACGGGTACGACCACTGCGACGTCGCGGGGATCAAGCTCTACCAGCGCACCGCCTCCGACCCGCCGGAGACCATGCTGGAGCTCACCGCCACCGTGGACCGCGAGTTCCACCGGGCGGGCATCCACCCCCGGCTGTGGAACACCGGCACCACGTACTCCATCCCGCTGGAAGGCCCGCTGGACGACATCACGGCCCGCAACTACGCGGTGCGGTTCTTCCTCGTCGGCGTCTACGCGCGCAAGGTCAACCTGGAACGCATGTACTTCTACAACTGGGGCGGCTCGAAGATCCCGATCGTCCTGCAGGCCGAGGGCGGCACCCCGACCCGCGCCGCGCTGGCCGTGGAGCAGGCCCAGCGCTGGCTGGCCCACGCGGAGAGCCTGGCCTGCGGCAACGGTACGGCGATCAACCTGCCGGAGAACGTGTGGCGGTGCGACTTCACCGTCCTCGACGGGGGCCGCCGCCGCCCCGCGGAGATCGTCTGGACCAGCACCGGGACGGCCGAGATCACCATCGGCCCCAAGGCTGAGCGGGTACGCCGCCTGGACGGCAGCGGCACTCCGGTCCAGCAGGGCGACACCCTCGTCGCCAACGGCGAGCCCATCATGATCGAACATGCCCCCTGAACCCCGGCCGCACCGCACGCCGCACCGGTGCGGGAGAGCCGTGGGCACGGACGGGCGGATGGGCCTGCCGGGAACGGCGGGCACGTACATTGGTGGCATATCGTGATGTCTGCTGGTGATCATCGATCGGAGGCGTCCGATCGGCCGGGAACCTCGCGGCCGGGCATGCGGGGAGCGGCCGGGCGGACCTATGCTGGCGACGCGGGCCGACGTCCTCACCCGAAGGGGGCGGCGACGTGAGAGGGGAAGTGGTGGTGATCGGGCACGGCGCACGGCGGCCCGGCTTCTCCGTCCCGCGCGACGACGAATGGGAGCCGCGCGTTTCCCTCCCCATCCCCGCCGAGGTGTTCTGGTGACCGCTGCCGTACAGGTGACCCCTTCGACCGAGACCGAACGGGAGGACGTGTGCGTGCTCGCCCTGGCAGGCAACCTGGACTACACCAACGCCGAGCAACTGCGCGCCGAACTGGCCGGCCGGCTCCGCCCCGAGCACCGTCACCTGGTCCTGGACTTCACCGAGTTGTCCTTCCTGGACTCCACCGGGGTGCGGATCGTGCTGGCCGTGCGCAACGACGTCCTGCGGCGCGGCGGCGTGATCGCGCTCGTCGCCCTGAACGCCCGCATCGCCCGCGTGTTCCAGATCACCGGCCTGATCAGGGCCTTCGCCGTGTACCCGACCCGGGAGGAGGCGCTGGCCGCCCTCCCCGGAGCCGCAGGGTGACGGCATGACTGCGGGCGGCCCACCCGGAGCCCCCGGGGACCGCGAGAACCCCGAGGGCACCGCCCGGCAGTGGCCGATCACCCGCGACCTCGACGCGCTGCGCGACCGGGTGCGGCGGCACGCCGCGCGGGCCGGGCTCGACGAGGCCAGGACGGACGACCTCATGCTCGCGGTCAACGAGGCCGCGATCAACGTGCTGGAGCACGCGGGCGCGCACGGCACCGTCGCCATCTGGCAGGACGCCGACGCCCTCACCGTGGACATCACCGACGGCGCCGGCCGGTTGTCCGCCCGGCACGTCCCCGCGGGCAAGCCGCTGGTGCCCGGCGCCCGAGGCTACGGACTGTGGCTCATGTGCACCCTGTGCGACGAGTTCACCGTCCACCAGCAGGAGGGCCGCTCCCGGGTACGGCTGCGCATGGCGCTGCGCGAACCCGGGCCGGCCGGTGGGCGGCCACGCCGGTGAAGGGGCTACGACGGTGAAGGGGCTACGCCGGTGAGCGGCGGAGCACGACCAGGGCGACGTCGTCGGCCCGGGAGCCGAACTTCGCGGTGAGCCGGTCGCAGAAGGCGTCCAGATCCTCCCCGATCGTCTCCGACAGCGAGCGGACCACCTCCAGGCTGTCGTCGAGCGGGATGGCCGGCTCCTCGACCAGCCCGTCGGTGAACAGCACGATGCTCCCGCCGGGGGCCAAGTGCAGCGGATCCACCCGGTACCGCTCGTCGGCCACGCCCAGCAGCAGGTTGCCGAACCGGTGGTAGCTCGCCTCGTCGTTCACCAGCAGCGGCGGGATGTGCCCGGCGTTCGCGAGTTCGATCTCCCCGGTGGCCGGGTCGATGATGAGCAGGCACACGGTCGCCGTCATGCCCGGGTGGTAGCGGCGCAGGACCGTGTTGAGCAGGTTCAACGTGGCGCTCAGGTCGACCCGGTCGATGATCGACGCGCGCAGGGCGTGCCGGAGCTCGGCCATCACGGTGGCCGCGTGCAGGGAGTGTCCCGCCACGTCGCCGATCGCCACCAGCAGCCGGTCACCGAGCTGCAACACCTCGTAGAAGTCCCCGCCGACCTCCACGTTGTCGGTGGACGGCTGGTAGCGCACGGCGAACGACAGCCCGGGCACGTCCGGCAGGCGCGACGGCAGCAGGCTGCGCTGCAGGGTGAGCGCGATCGTGTGCTCCTCGGTGTAGGCGCGCAGCGCGTCCACCGCCAGCGCCAGCGCCTGGCACAGCTGGCGCAGCAGGTTGCCCTCGTCCGGGGCGAGCGGCGCGCGCGTCCGGGTGCCGAGGTAGACGTGCGGCGAGCCCTGCCTGGTACGGCACAGCACGCCGGACGCGGGCGCCTCGACGTCGGCGCCGGGCACCGCCGTCGGCCACGCGCCGGGGTCGAGCGTGACGGTCTTGATGCCCGCCTGGTCGCCCGGCGCGATCTGGCGGAACCGCGCCAGGAGGTCCTGGCCGCCCGGCTCGGCCGCCGCCGCGCCGCCCGGCCGCCCGCCGTACCTGCGCACCCTGCCGTCCGGCGGCAGCGCGAGGACCTCCGCCTGCCGCTCCAGCATCGCCGCCGCGCCCTCCACGGCGACCTTCAACAGGTGGTCGAACGTCTCGGCCTCGTTGATCCGCAGGGTGATCTCGGCGAGCTGGGCGAGGCGGGCGGCCATCTGCTCGGCCCGCTGCCGCGCCCGGTAGTAGCGCAGGGTCGCCTCGACCGTGGCGGTGAACTCCTGCGGCTCGATCGGCTCGGCCAGGTAGGCGTCGGCGCCGCGCTCCAGCCCCTCGGTGCGGTCGTCCGGCGTGATGGCCTTGCCGGAGATCTGGATGACCGGGATGGAGGAGGTCGCCGGATCCGCCTTGATCCGCTCGCAGACCTCGAACCCGCCGATGTCCGGTAGCCGCACGTCCAGCACCACCAGGTCCGGACGCAGGTCGGCGACCTTGGTCAGCGCCTCCTGGCCGCCGGACGCCTCCAGCACCTCGTGCCCGGCCCTGCGCAGCCAGCTCGACAGGATGTAACGCTTCGTCGGGGTGTCGTCCACCACCAGCACGGTGGCCCCGGGGTCAGCCACGGGATCTGCCGAGCGCCGCGTGGACGGCGGCCAGCAGGTGGTCGCGGCGCAGCCCCTGCTTGGACAGCGCGTGACGCGACTCCGACCCCTGCGGCGGACCGGACGTCACGGTGATCACCGGGATCCGGCGCAGCCGCTCGTCCTCGGCCATGTGCTGGAGCAGCGCGGAGCCGTCCAGGCGCGGCATCAGCAGGTCGACCAGGACCACGTCGGGCAGGTTCGCCGACATCAGCGCCAGGGCCTCGGCCCCGTCGCTCGCCTCGTCGACGTGCGCCGCGTACCCGACGAGCATCCGCCCGGCCAGCGCGCGGAAGTCCGCGTCGTCGTCGGCGATCAGCACCCGCTGGATCTCCGGCGGCTCCATCTGCCGCGGCACCCGCAGCGTCAGCGTGGTCCCCGCGCCGTGCTCGCTGGCCAGCTCCAGCGCCCCGCCCAGCGCCTCGGCGACCCGCCGCGCGTACGGCAGGCCGAGGCCGGTGCCCTTGGCGCTGACCTGGATCGGGCCGGGCACCTGGAAGAATTCCTCGAAGACGCGCTCGTGGTACTCGGCGGGGATGCCGATCCCGGTGTCGGACACGGTGAAGATCACCTCGTTGGTGACCGCGTCCAGGTCGGCGACCAGGGTGACCGTGCCGTGCTCGGTGAACTTCAGCGCGTTGGACAGCAGGTTGCGCAGCACCCTGGTCAGCATGACCTCGTCGACGAACATCTCCCGGACCGAGTCGGCCACCCGGACGCTCAGCGTCACGTCGCTCGCCTCGCCGGAGGGCTCCAGCGCCATGCGCAGCCGCTCGGCGAGGGCGACCACGTCGATCACCGACGGGTGCGGTTCGAGCCGCCCCGACTCGGCCTTGGCCATGTCCAGCAGCTCGTCCACCAGGGCGAGCAGCGTCTCGGCCGAACTCCCGATCAGCCTGACCTGGTGCGCCTGCTCCTCGGCGAGGGGCTCGCCACCCGGTCCCACCAGCAGCCGGACCAGGCCGATGACCGAGTTGAGCGGCGTGCGCAGCTCGTGGCTGACCGTGGTCCAGAACCGCTTCCTGGTCTCGCTGGCCTCGCGCAGCCTGGTGGACTTCTCGTCCAGCTCCGCGTAGAGGGCGACGACGCCGCGGTTGGTCTCCTCCAGCTCCGCGGACAACTGGTTGTACATCGCCATGACCCCCCGGTTGGTCTCCTGCAGCTCGGTGTTCAGCTGCAGGACCTGCTCCAGGGTGGCGGCGAGCTCCCGGTTGTGCTGCCGCACCTCGTCGAGCATGTTGCTCGGGGTGAGACGGGCGATCTCGGCCCGTAGCTCGTCGAGGGACGGGGGCACGCTGTTGAAGGGCAGCCGCTTGCTCATACGGATCCGTCCTGCCCCGATATCGACGGTGATCTCATCGACCAGGCGTCCGGCCAGGGTGACACCCTCCGAGGCCGCCAGGTCGGCCCCCGCCAGATGGTTCACCGCGATGACGAGATCCCGCTCCTCCAGCGAGAACACGACGGTGGCGCCGGCGCCGGCGGCGAACGCCTCCCGGCCGACCTCGCTCAACGCGGTCGCCACCCGGATCTGGTCCTGCTCGCGCAGCCCGGCCAGCTCGGCGATCCCGCGGCCGAACCGGCGGATGGCGAAGACGTCCTGGTGGTCGGCCAGGGCGACCCGGACAAGCTCGCGGTCGGTCATCGGGCCGCCTTGAGGCTGACCACGCAGGCGTCGTCCCTGCGGCTGCCCGCCTCGCGCAGCAGGGTCGCGCTGATGACCGCCGCCCCGTGCGCGAACAGGCCGGGCATGGTCGCCGGGTTCCACCGGCTGGTCAGCCCGTCGGAGTGCATGACGACGGTGGCGCCCGGGGGCAGCGGGTACTCGTACTGGCGGAACCGCCGGCCCTGGTGTCCCACGATGCCGGGCAGCGAGATCATGCCCTGGCGGCTGTCGTCGTGCACGATCCAGCCCGCGACGTTGCCCAGCCCGGCGTAGGTCACGCTCTCCGCCCCGACCCGGGCGATCGCGATCGCGCCGCCGCGGGTGTGCCCGAGGCCGTGGTGCACGCGCTCCAGGATCTCCGTGGGCGCGAGGTCGGGCGTGCCGGCGAAGATGCGCACCGCTTCGCGGGACGCCTCGGCGGCGGCGTGGCCGTGGCCGAGCCCGTCGCAGAGCACCAGCGTCACGGTGGTCCCGCGGTCGGCGACGGCGAAGGAGTCGCCGCAGACCTCCTCCTCGCCGATGGGCCGGGACAGCCCGCTCGCGCGCGGCGGGACACGCATCTCTTCGGCGGCCGAGAAGTGCATGGTCAGCACAGTGCCCCTGCCGGGCAGGGAGTACACGTCGTAGCCGGAGGCCATTCGGGAGATGGCGCCGAGGCCGATGCCCAGGGTGCCGGAGGTGGAGTAGCCGTCGCTCAGGGCGCGCGGGAAACTGGACATGCCGGGGCCCCTGTCGATGGCGACGAACTCGATCATCGCGGGCGAGCCGGGGTGCGCGCGGATCAGGACGACGCCCTCCTGCGCGTGCTTGACGAGGTTGGAGACCGCCTCGGTGACCGCGATGGAGGTCTCCTCGGTGCGCACCCGGGAGAACCCGGCGGCGGCGGCCAGATCGGCGGCGGCCTTGCGCATCGCGCCGACCACGCTGGTGTCCTCGGCGCGGACCCAGACGTCACCGCGGGCGAGGGTCACCTCGCCCACTTCGTCACTGTGATGACCGTGCCCTCGCCGGGCTCCGACACCAGCTCGAACTCGTCCATCAGCCGCCGGGAGCCGCTCAGCCCGAGGCCCAGCCCGTTCCCGGTGCTCCATCCCTCGGTGAGCGCCTGCTGCACGTCGGGGATGCCGGGCCCCTCGTCGCTGAAGGCCAGCCGCAGGCCCTGCCGTACGCCGTTGTGCACGATTTCGATGCGGACCCGTCCGCCGCCGGCGTGCACCAGCGCGTTGCGGGCCAGTTCGCTCGCGGCGGTGACCACCTTGGTCTGGTCCACCAAGGACAGGCCCACCTCGACGGCGACCTTCCTGACGTGCTGACGCACGAGCACGACGTCCCCGTTGCCGGCTATGGGCAGTTCGCGGGGCTGGGTCACCGCCGGGCTCTGTCCCAGACGTGGTCCAGCAGCGCCACGCCCTTCTCCAGGTTGAGCGCGGTGCGCACGCCGCCCAGCGACAGGCCCAGTTCCACCAGGGTGATCGCCACCGCGGGCCGCATGCCGACCACGACGGTCTGCGCGTCGAGCATCCGCGCCACCGACGCGATGGTGGACAGCATCCGGCCGATGAACGAGTCGACGATCTCCACGGCCGTGATGTCGATGATCAGCCCACGTGCGCCGGTGGCCACGACGGTGTCGGCGAGGTCCTCCTGGAGCGCGAGCACACTCTGGTCCTCCAGGTCGATCTGGATGGTGACGATCAGAATGTCGCCGAGCTTGAGGATGGGCACCCGGTCCATCAGGCTCTCTCCGCCTTGACCGCGATCCGCGCCGAGCTTTCACGGCGCAGCTCGACGCCGCTGCGCTGGAGGGCGTGGGAGAGGGCGTCGGCCAGCGTGGCCTTGGTCACGATGTCGCCGAACTCGATGCCCAGGGTGACGATGGTGTGCGCGATCTGCGGGCTGATGCCGGAGATCGAGCACTCCGCACCCATCAGCCGGGCCGCCGCGACCGTCTTGAGCAGGTGCTGCGCCACCTCGGTGTCCACCGCGGGCACCCCGGTGATGTCGATCACCGCGTGCTCGGAGCCGGTCTCCACCAGCATCTGCAGCAGCTTCTCCATCACCACCTGGGTCCTGGCCGAGTCCAGGGTGCCGATCAGCGGGACCGCGACGATGCCCTCCCACAGCTTCACCACCGGCGTGGAGAGCTCCAGCAGTTGTTCGGCCTGGTCCCGGATGATCTTCTCCCGGGCGGCGGAGTAGGTCTCGAAGGTGAACAGGCCCAGGTCGTCGACGAGCTTGGAGAACCAGATGTAGCCGCGCAGCGCCTCCGGGTCGCCGTCGGCCTCGACCAGCTCGTACACCGCCTCCTTGAGCCCGAAGACGGCCCGGGAGGTCTGGGCGGGGGGCAGGCCCAGCCGGGCGCGGCTGCGGGAGAAGTCGGCGAGCAGCCCGCGCACGTCGCTGAAGTCGCCCTCGCCCACGGCGGCGCGCAGTGCCAGGAAGAGTTCGCGCAGTTCGTCCGCCGGCGTCTCCGATATCTCCTGCCAGCGCTTGAGCGTCTGCGCCTCGTGGCTGCCGAGCAGATCTTCGATGCGCCGCTGGGCGGCGGTCGTCGAGATGGTCAAGAAAACTCCTGGCATGAGCGGGGTAGGTACTCGTCGGCCACCTTACTGGGACCCATCTGCTGTATACGTGGTTTAAGGGTCAAATGCCGTCAAGGGTGGCGAATGACGCTGACATTCGACATTGTGCTCGTAGGCTCTTCTCATTTCGCGCCGTTGCCGCTGAGCTCCACCCAGCGTTGCATACAGGAGATCAGCTCCTCGGCGTCCACCGGCTTGGTGACGTAGTCGCTCGCCCCCGCGGACAGCGTCTTCTCCCGGTCGCCGTGCATCGCCTTGGCCGTGACCGCGATGATCGGCAGGTGCACGAAGTGCGGCATCGAGCGGATCGCCGCCGTGGCGGCGTAGCCGTCCATCTCCGGCATCATGATGTCCATCAGCACCAGGTCCACGTCCGGGTAGGCGCTCAGCATCTCGATGCCCTTGCGGCCGTTCTCCGCGTAGAGCACCTCCATGCCGTGCAGCTCCAGGATGGTGGTCAGCGCGAAGACGTTGCGGACGTCGTCGGCTGCGCCAGGTGCTGCGCAACCTGCTGTCCAACGCGGTGAAGTTCACCGAGACGGGCGCGGTCGAGCTGAGGATCGAGGTCGCCTCCGGGACGGGCCAGGCGAGCCGGAGCGGGCAGCGGGTCCTCGCCTTCCACGTGCAGGACACCGGCATCGGCATCCCGGCGGACAAGCTGTCCCAGATCTTCGACGCCTTCCAGCAGGCCGACGGCACCACGAGCCGGAAGTACGGCGGCACCGGCCTCGGCCTGTCCATCAGCAGGGAGATCGCGACCCTGCTCGGCGGCGAGATCAACGCGGAGAGCAGCCTGGGCGAGGGCAGCACGTTCACCTTCTACCTGCCGACGACGCACGTCACGGCCGGCCGGGTGGACAGGAAACCGGCTCCGGAGATCGTCCGGGCCGGCCCTTCCCCGGCTGCGGAGGACTCGGCGGGCTCCGGCTCGCCCTCCGGCGGGGAGGTGCGCCGCCTGCTGGTCAGGAGGGCCGGGCCGGCGGCCTGCTGTCCATGCTGGCCCAGAGCGTGGTGGCCGACCTGGCCGACACCTACGGCCCGGTCCAGGTGTCGGCGGCGGCCGACGCGGCCGACGCCCTGCGGCTGCTGAACGCGAACGACTACCACTGCATCGTGCTCGACCTGGGGATGCCGCACGACGCGGCGGCCGACTTCCTGACAGCTTGCGCGAGTGGTGGGCGAGCACCGGCAGCGCGCGCAGGGCGGGATCGTCGTCCAGCCCGCGCACGCTGCTCGTCGGTCAGCAGTACGGCCGGCACGTCCGCGGCGACCGTGATGCCGAACTCCAGGCCCTTCTCGGTGGTCAGTGGCCGGAAGTTCGCCTCCACGTAGTCCAGCAGCTGGCGCAGCGGCAGCGGCTCGGGGGAGATGTCCATCTTGCCGGCCTCGATCTTGGACAGGTCGAGGATGTCGTTGATGAGCTGGAGCAGGTCGGTGCCGGCCGAGTGGATGACGTTGGCGTACTCCACCTGCTTGGGCGTGAGGTTGCGGGTCGGGTTCTGGGCCAGCAGCTCGGCCTTCTCCTCCAGCTCGGCGTTGGACCGCTGGAGCTCCTCCTGGCCGACCTGCAACTCGGTGGCCAGCCGCTGCGACTCGGCCAGCAGGGCGTCGGTGCGGGCGTTGGCCACGATCGTGTTGACGTTGACCCCGATGGTCTCGACGAGCTGCTCCAGGAAGTCGCGGTGCACCTTGGAGTAGCGGCCCAGACTGGCCAGCTCGATCACGCCGAGCACCTGGTCCTCCACCACGATGGGCAGGATGATCAGGTTGACCGGCCCGGCCTGGCCCAGGCTGGAGGAGACCGTGAGGTAACCGGAGGCGATGTCCTCCACCAGGATCGTCCGCTTCGCCAGCGCGGCCTGCCCGACCAGCGACTCGCCGAACGCGTACCGGCGGGAGGTCTCCAGGTGGCCGTAGCAGCCGACGACCCTCAGCTCGACCTTCCCCGCGTACTCCTCGGCCAGCAGGAAAGTGCCGTTCTGCGCGGACACCAGCGGGGCCAGCTCGTTCATCACCAGCTCGGCGACGACCGCGAGATCCCGGTGGCCCTGCATGAGGCCGGAGATGCGGGCCAGGTTGGTCTTGAGCCAGTCCTGTTCCTGGTTGGCCCGGGTGGACTCGCGCAGGGACTCCAGCATGGAGTTGACGTAGGGCCGAACCGGGCAGGGGCAGGACGACAGACTGTTATACGTGATCCGTGTCGAAGACCGGCAGCGGGACCGGATCGTGGTCGAGCACGGCCAGCAAGTCGGCGACCGGCGACCCGACCCCGACCAGCCGGACCCGGGCCGGGTCGGCCTGGACGGCGGCGGCGAGCAGCCGGGCGGTGCCGATGTCGACGAAGGTCAGGCCGCCGACGTCGATGGTGACGGGTCCCTCGTGGTCGCCCGCGTCGGCGAGCAGATGGGCGAGCACCGTGGAGAGGGCCTCCCGGTTGGACAGGTCGGCCTCGCCGGTCAGCGTGAGCATCGGGCCGCTGCGGCGCATGCGCAGCAGCGGCGTCCACTCCTCCACGCTCCCCGCTCCGGCGCGGGCGGTACCCGGGTGGGCCGCGCCGACCCGGTCCAGCTCGGCCGCGGTGAACAGACGGCGGTCGTAGCAGCACAGCGCGATCGCCTCCGCCCCGGAGAAGATGCGGTTGGCCTGTGCCTCGTACCAGGCCAGATTGTCCACGCCGGGCACCGGGCGGACGGTCCACCCCATGTCGGCGGCCACCCGCAGCCCGGCGTACCCCTGCCCGCGCGCCTCGTCGATCGCCTTGTTCCACCCGCGCAACGCCCGCTCGGCGTCGAACGCGCCTCCGGCGAGGTAGGACTCGCTGGCGATGGTCACCTGGAGCTGGCCGGTGCGCTGCGGCGCCGCGACGGCCACGCCGTACGCGTCGAGCGCGGCGAGGAAGGCGTCGGGCAGGAAGGTGTCCGTGAAGTAGAGAACCTGGTCGTTGCGATTCAGGCCACTGCGGACGAAACGCGCAAGCGCCTTCAGATGACGCTCGTGGTCGTCGAAAGTCCAGCAGACATGATCACCTGGCGCCAGCCGGTCGACTGTCGTCGGATCAGCCATGGAACCTACTTCCAGCCGGTAGGAGAGGCCGGTCCGGAGCGAAGGGTTCTTGGCTCAAGTCCTACAGCCAGTCCTCCCATCCCGCCTCATGTCTGCGTCCACCGTAGAACACCGGTGGTGAGTCGGCCAACCGGGTGACGGCGAATCCCCGGGTCAGTCATCAGTGGCCATTCGGCGTACGGCCGCCACGATGTCGGCGTTCGGCAGGCCCTTGAGCAGGTATTCGGTCACGCCCGCCAGCCGCATCTGGTCGACCGAGCCGGCGTCGCCGTAGGCGGAAAACGCCATGATCCGGGTCCCCGGCGAGCGGCGGCGGATCCCCCGGGCGGCGTGCGCGCCGCCGCCGGCCGGCATCCGCACGTCCAGGATGGCGATGGCGGGGGCGTGCCGCCCGGCGAGTTCGATGGCCTCCTCGGCGTCGCGGGCGACCGCGACCACGTCGAGGTCGGGTTCGGCCTGGAGCACTTCGCGCAGCACCTCGCGGATCAACGGCTCGTCGTCGCCGATGAGTACGGTCACCACCCGTCCGGGGGTCTCGGTCATGGCAGGCGGTTCTCCTCGCCGCGCCACAGGGCGGGAAGCCAGAACTCCACCGTCGTGCCGTTGCCCGGCACCCCGCGGATGCTCCACCAGCCGCCGGCCGTCTCGGCGCGCTCCCGCATCTCGATCAGCCCGAAGTGCCCGGTGTCGGCCACCGCGTCGAGCGGGCGGGCGAACCCCGCGCCGTCGTCGGCGAGGCGGACCGTGACGCCGTGGTCCACCGACGACAGGGTCAGGGTCACCCGGCTCGCGTGCGCGTGCTTGCGCACGTTGGTCAGCGCCTCCTGGCAGATGCGGAAGATCGTGATCGCGGTCTCGTAGGGCGGCTCGCGGTCCAGCTCGTGCCGCAGGGTGTATCTCAGGCCGGTGCCCGCCGTCGTCTGCTTCAGATAGCCTGACAGCGCGGCCACCAGCCCGTCGCGCTCGATCTCCGGCGGTCGCAGGTGGAAGGTGAGGTTGCGCAGCCGGCCGATCGCCGCGGTCACCGTCTCGTTGAGCCTGAGCACGGCGTCCTCGTGCTCCGCGGGCAGGCCGCCGGCCAGCAGTTGCAGGCGCATCCCGACGGCCACCATGGACTGGATCGTGTCGTCGTGCACGTCCCAGGCGATCCGGCGCCGCTCCAGCTCCTGTGCGTGCACCAGATGGGTGAGCAGCTTGCCCCGCTCGTCCAGGGCGCGCTCGGCGGTGCGGCGTTCGGTCATGTCGCGGGTGACCTTGCCGAATCCGCGGAGTTCGCCGTGCTGGTCGTAGAGGGCGGTGATGACGACGTTGGCCCAGAAGCGGGTGCCGTCGTTGCGGAGTCGCCAGCCTTCGTCTTCGAGGCGGCCTTCGGCGACGGCGGTTTCGAGTTCGCGTCGTGGTTTGTCGGCGGCGATGTCCTCCGGGGGGTAGAAGACGGAGAAGTGCCTGCCGATGATGTCCTGCGCGGCGTATCCCTTGATGCGTTCGGCTCCGGCGTTCCAGCTGACGATGTGTCCTTGGCGGTCCAGCATGAAGATCGCGTAGTCCACGACGTTCTGCACCATCAGCCGGAAGCGGTCCTCGCTGTCGCGCAGCGCCAGGTCGGCCATGCGGCGTTCGGTCATGTCGCGGGTGACCTTGCCGAATCCGCGGAGTTCGCCGTGCTGGTCGTAGAGGGCGGTGATGACGACGTTGGCCCAGAAGCGGGTGCCGTCGTTGCGGAGTCGCCAGCCTTCGTCTTCGAGGCGGCCTTCGGCGACGGCGGTTTCGAGTTCGCGTCGTGGTTTGTCGGCGGCGATGTCCTCCGGGGGGTAGAAGACGGAGAAGTGCCTGCCGATGATGTCCTGCGCGGCGTATCCCTTGATGCGTTCGGCTCCGGCGCTCCAGCTGACGATGCGTCCTTCGCGGTCCAGCATGAAGATCGCGTAGTCCACGATGTTGTCGAGCAGGAGCCGGGCGTCCCTTTCGGAGAGGTCGGTGACGCGGGACGGGCGCGAGCTGGAGTCGGGCATACCGCAGCTTCGCACGGCCGGGCGAAGGTCACCACCGCAGGTCGGCGCCGCCGCGGGGGAGGTCATCGGTCAGGTCACGGCTCCCGGGCCCGCGGCCGGAACCGTGGCGGGCTGCGGGGACAACTCGCACCACACCACTTTCCCGCCCGGCTGCGGGGAGACTCCCCAGTCCGTGCAGAGGCGGCCGACGACGTGCAGGCCCCAGCCGTCCGCCGGGCCGGGCTCGCGCGGCTCGGGCAGCTCTTCACCCGCGTCGCCGACCTCGACCCGGACCCGCGAGGGGTGCACCGACAGCCGCAGCGTCAGCGGGCCGCCGCCGTGGAGCAGCGCGTTGGTGACCAGCTCGGTGACCACGAGGAGCACGTCCTCCTGGTTGCCCAGATAAGCGCCTTCCGTCAGGGTACGACGGGCCGCGTCGCGCGCCACCGTGATGCTGCCGAGTTCCTCGGCGAGGGCGCGCTCGTCCTCACACCCCCCGGCCTGCATACCCATCCTCACACTGTCGGGCACACCGGCGGCACCTCACGAGACGCAGCCGCGTCACATCACATAGTGCGAATGCATCAGTCGAGCAGGCCCTCGCGCCGGGCTACCGCCACCGCCTCCAGCTTCGAACGGGCGCCGAGCTTCTCCAGCACCCGCTGGATGTGGTTGCGCGCGGTGTTGTGCGCCACGCCGAGCCGCTCGCTGATCTGGCCGGTGCTCGCCCCCTCGGCGAGCAGCAGCAGCGTCTCCCGCTCCCGCGCGGTCAGCTCCGCCCCCGAGCCCCGTGCCCGGCCGGTCAGCCGGTTCAGCACCCCGGCCAGCAGGGCGTGCTCGAAGACCGCCCCGCCCGCGGCGACCTCGCGGACGGCCGACTCCAGCTTGCGCAGCCCGGCGGACTTCACGATCAGGCCCGCGCCGCCCGCCTCCGCGACCCGGGCGGCCACCGCGGGGCTCGCCTCGCCGGTGAGCACGAGCACCCGCACCCCCGGCGCGGCGGCGCTCAGCCGGGGGATCGCCGCGACGCCGTCCCCGTCGGGCAGCCGGCGGTCGAGCAGCACCACGTCGGGCCGCCACCGCTCGGTGTCCGCCACGGCGGCGGCCACCGACCCCGCCCGCGCCACCACCTCGATGCCCGCGGCCCGGCCGAGCGCCAGGCCGAGCGCCTCGGCCACCATGTCGTGGTCCTCCACCAGCACCAGCCGGATCGATGGCGACGCCGGCCGGCCGGGTGACGGTGACATGAGGCGTTTCCTCGGGAAGACGACGGTGCTGACCCTGCCCATTGTCCCGCCTGTGCCGGACACCGCGCCCCGGGGTCCTCGCCTGTCCCTTATATGGGATATTGTCTCTCATGTGAGAGAGGTTGAGGTGGGCGTGGACGCACTGGACGGGCGGCTGGCCGCGCGCCTGGCGGAGTTGCGGATCGAGCGCGGCTGGTCGCTGGACGAGCTGGCGAAGCGGTCCGGGATCAGCCGTTCGACGCTGTCCCGGCTGGAGCGCGCGGAGATCAGCCCGACGGCCGCCCTGCTCGGCCGGCTGTGCGCGGTCTACGAGCGGACCATGTCACGCCTGCTGGCCGAGGTCGAGACGGAGCCGCCGAGGCTGGTCCGCGCCGCTGCCCAGCCGGTGTGGCGGGACCAGGAGTCCGGGTTCGAGCGCAGGTCGGTCTCCCCGCCGCATCCGGGCCTGCGCGGCGAGGTCGTCCAGGGGACGCTGCGCCCGGGGGCCGACATCGCCTACGAGGAGCCCGCCGTCCCGGGGCTGGAGCAGCACATCTGGGTCATGAGGGGCGCCATGGAGATCACGGTCGCCGGTCACGTGTACGAGGTGCGCGCGGGGGACTGCCTGCGGTTCCGGCTGTGGGGCGACTCACGGTTCCGCTGCCTCGGCGCCGCGCCGGTGCGGTACGCGCTGCTGGTCGTCCTGCCCTGAATCCGTACGGCCTGACGCGGAGGCGCAGATCCCCGCGTAGACAAGGAAGCACGTCATGCACACCATCGAACGCCTGTCCGCCGGCGAGTTCCCCGGCAGCGTCAAGGACCTCGCGGAGCTGCTGGTCGACACCGTCGACGACGGGGCGTCCGTGGGCTTCCTCGCCCCCTTCGGCCACGAGGAGGCCGCGTCCTGGTGGCGGGCCCAGGCCCCGGTGGTGGCCGGCGGGGGACTCCTCGTCTGGGTCTGCCGCGACGGCGGCGGCATCGCCGGCACCGTCAGCCTGGCCCTGGAGAGCAAGCCCAACTCCCGGTACCGCGCCCAGATCATCAAGCTGATGGTCCGCCGCGACGCCCGCGGCCGGGGGATGGCCCGCGCCCTGCTGGCCGTGGCGGAGCGGGCCGCCGCCGACGCCGGGATCACCCTGCTGATCCTGGACACCGAGACGGGCAGCGCCGCCGAACACCTCTACCTCGCCGACGGCTGGACCCGCTTCGGCATCGTCCCGGGCTACGCGGGCGACCCGGCCGGCGTCCCCCGGGACTGCAGCTTCTTCTACAAGCGGCTCGGCTAGACGGGCGGCCCGCCGGGGGTTGCTCCGCTAGCTCCGGCCGGTCGCCGCGCCCGCGTGCTCGTACGCCGTGCGCAGCGCGGACGCGAACGTCTCGACGGGCTGCGCGCCGGACACGCCGTACGCGCGGTCCAGCACGAAGAACGGCACGCCGCTCACGCCGAGCGCCTGGGCCTCGCGCACGTCGTCCCGCACGTCCTCGGCGTACTCGTCGCCGGCCAGCATCCGGCGCGCATCCCCGGCGGGAACCCCCACCTCGGCGCCCAGCCTGACCAGCGTCTCGGCGTCGTCGAGCGTCTCACCCTCGATCAGCTGGGCGCTGAGGAGCCGCTCGTGCATCTCGCCGCCCAGGCCGTGCGCCGCGGCCAGGTGGGTCAGCCGGTGGGCGTCGAAGGTGTTGGCCGAGACGGACCGGTCGAAGTCGTAGGCCAGGCCCTCCTGCGCCGCCAGCGACGACACATGCTCGGTCATCGCCATGACCTGCTTCATCGAGCCGCCCATCTTCTGGGCGATGGTCTCGCGCACCGGCACCCGGGCGCCCCTGGGGGTCGAGGGGTCGAGCTGGAAGCTGCGCCACACCACCTCCACCTCGCCGGCGTGCTCGAAGCCGGAGAGGGCCCTCTCCAGCCGCCGCTTGCCGATGTAGCACCACGGGCACACGACGTCCGACCACACTTCGATCCGCATTGACCTCTCCTCGCTCACCACACGCAGCCGCCGTCCGAGCACGCCGGAGCGTCCTCGGAGCCCAGCGTCACCAGACCCGGCGTCACCAGCCCCGGCGGCACGGGAACCGGCGCCGGCCCGGGGGTTTCCTCGGCCGCGTCACGCGGCTCCGGCCGTGATGTCATCTTCCCTCCGGTGTCCTCGGCCACCACCCGTCCGTGACCATCATGGGGCAGCCCTTCACCGTGCCGCGCACGGGGTCAGGCGACGACCAGCGTGTGGACGAGGCCGATGGCCGCGCCGGCGGCGACGTACCAGGCGTTGTTCAGCCGGGTCCGCCACAGCAGGAGCAGCGTGACGGCGGCGATGGCCAGGGTGAGCGGATCGACGAGGGAGGTGCGGGCGAGCTGGTAGGAGACTCCGGCCATCAGCGCCAGCGCGGCGGCGTTGAGACCGTCCAGCACCGCTGCGGTCCACGCCCTGGACCGCAGCGCGTCGGTGAGCCGGGTGAGCAGCCCGACGAAGACGAACGACGGCAGGAAGATCGCCACCGTGGCCAGGAAGGCGCCGATCGGCCCGGCGACGAGGTATCCGAGGAAGGTCGCCGTGGTGAACACCGGCCCCGGGGTGACCTGTCCGATGGATATGGCGTCCACGAGCTGCTGCTGGGTGATCCAGCCGAGCCGTTCGACGAAGTCACCGCGCAGGAACGCCAGCAGCACGTAGCCGCTGCCGTACAGCACTGCGCCGATCTTCAGCATGGTCGCGAACAGCTGGGCGAGCTGGGCGCCGGTGGGATCGGGGAAGAGCGGCGACCCGTGGGCCGCGAGCAGCGGCAGGGCGAGCAGCCCGTGGCGCCCGCCGGGCGGGCGGCGCAGCAGGTGAGCCGCCGCCGCGAGCACCGCGCCGCCCGCCAGCAGCAGCAGCTCGTTCACGCCGAGCAGGTAACCGGCCAGGGCCGCGGCGGCCAGCGCGCCCAGCCAGACCGACTTGATCACCGTCCGGAGCAGCCCGAACAGCGCGTGGGCGATGATGGCGATCACCGCGGGCACGACGCCGTACAGGATGCCCGCCACCGCGGGCGTCTCGCCGTAGCGCACGTAGGCCCAGGCCAGCGCGGTGACCATGAGCGCGGCGGGCAGGATGAAGCACACCCCGGCGGCGATCAGGCCGCGCCGCCCGGCCCGGTCGTGGCCCAGGTGGATCGCCAGCTCGGTGGAGTTCGGGCCGGGGATCAGGTTCGTCGCCCCCATGAGGTCGGCGAACCGCTCGTCGGTGACCCAGCCGCGGCGGCGCACCAGCTCGTCGCGCATCATCGCGGTGTGCGCGGCCGGCCCGCCGAACGCGATCAGGCCCAGCTTGAGGAACAGCAGCGCCACCTCACGCCAGGAGGCCCCGGACGCCGCCGACTCCTGGCCGCCGTGCCGGGGAAGCTGGTCCTGGCTCACCTCGCGTGCCCTCCATCGGAATTTTACGTAACCCGATATCGGCAGACGATATCACTCGCTTCGCCGGGGGAGAGGGCCGCCTTCGGGCGTGGCCGGTGGGAGGCGCCGACCCGAGTCGAGTCGAGTCGACCCGAGCTGATCACGACGCGGCATCCGTGCGCGATACGGCGCGTGACCGGCGGATGAACAGCGCTGAGGAGGCCGCCGTGGTCGCGTGCCAAGGGGACGGGCCGGTGCTCCCGGCAACCGGTCGCGTGACCGGATCAGGTGTCGCAGTCGCCGCAGTCGCCGTGGGTGTCGTGGGTGTCGCGGGCCAGTTCGGCCAGGGCGGCGCGGTCCTCGGCTGTGCAGCCGTATCGCGCCGCGCAGGAAGTCGCGCACCCGTGCCACCCGCCCTTGACCGGACACCCGGGCAATGACGAAACCGATATCGGCAGCCGATACTACAGGGGGCGGCCCGCCGTACCGGCCGCCAGGCTGCGGCGGGCTCGCCAGGACGGGACGGGGTGTGGTCCGATGGGACGCGCGCAGAGCCGGAAGGGGTGGTACGGGTGAGCGATGACGAGGCCGCATCGCTGGTGCGGGAGATCTGCATGGGGCTGCCGGAGGCGGTGGAGAAGCCGTTCGGCGGGCACACGGCGCCCTCCTACCGGGTCCGCGACAAGCTCTTCGCGATGACCTCGGAGGACGGGCGGTCGCTGACGTTCAAGGCCGGGCCGGGCGTGCAGGAGGCCCTGGTGTCCTCCGACCCCGGGCGCTTCTTCGTGCCCGCCTACGTCGGCCGCAACGGATGGGTGGGCGCCCGCCTGGACGTCGCACAGGACTGGGACGAGATCGCCGGCCTCGTCGAGGACAGCTACCGCCTGGTCGCCCCCAGACGCCTGGCCGCGCTCCTCGGCGACTGACCAGGGCGACTGACACGGCGGCTGACAGCGCGACTCACAGGGCGACCGGCACGGCGGCTGACAGCGCGACTGACGGCGCGGACCGGCGGGTCACGAAACGACACGGGGAACAGATCCCGCCTGTGACGGGTTCGCACCGTACATGGCGACACTCGGACTCATCGGCAGTGGTTTCATAGGCGGCACGCTGGCCCGTATCGCGGTGAAAGCGGGGCTGGACGTGGTGCTGAGCAACTCCAGGGGGCCGGAGACGCTCTCCGGGCTCGTGGCCGAGCTCGGTCCCCGGGCCAGGGCCGGCACTCCCGCGCAGGCGGCGGAGGCGGGCGACTGGGTGGTGGTGACGGTCCCGCTGAAGGCTTACCGGGAGGTGCCGCGGGAGGGGCTGGCCGGCAAGACCGTGCTGGACACGAACAACTACTACCCGGACCGCGACGGGCGGTTCCCCGAGCTCGACGCCAAGGAGACGACGAGCAGCGAGCTGCTCCAGCGGCATCTGGAGGACGCGCACGTGGTCAAGGCGTTCAACAACATCTACTTCGAGCATCTCGCCGCGCTGCCCCGCCCCGCGGGCGCCGCGGACCGCACGGCGCTGCCGATCGCCGGGGACGACGACGCCGCCAAGGCGCGGGCCGTCGAACTGCTCGGCCTGCTCGGGTTCGACGCGGTGGACGCCGGCCCGCTCGCCGAGAGCTGGCGCTTCGAGCCCGGCACGCCGGTCTACGGCAAGCCGTACGCGGCGAAGTCCGGCGGCGACTTCACACAGCGGCCGGCGGATCCCGCCCCGGCGGCCGCCATCGCCGAGGCGCTGGCCGACGCCGTCCGCTGACCGCGCCGCGACCTCGGTCGTCACGAAGAGTCACGGCAGCACTACTCTTTGTCATCACTTTGCGCTAACGTCGCTGAACGTAAAGATCCCGGTCCCGTCCCCCGGCGGGATCGGGCGACGTTCCAAGTGAGAGGAGCCGCCGTGCTCAAGACCTTCCTGATCATCGGGGCCGCGGGTCTCCTGGGCTGGCCCGCCGCCGTCGCCCACGCCGTTGAAGCTCCCGGACGCGCTCCGCGGCCCCCCGTGGAGGCCGAACCCGCGGAGCCGGCGGAGCCCGCCGAGGTCCCCTCGGCCCAGAACCTGCTGACCGTCTTCAACGACGAGATCGTCGAACCGGTCTCCCTGCCGCTGAACGTCTGCGGCAACGTCATGTTCAACTCCGGCACCCCGACGGCGGCCTGCAACCGCGGATCCTCGGTCTCCGACGACGACGCCTAGGCACGCCGCCTGGCACGCCGCCTCTGGGCGGCTCCGGGCGCGGATGGCCGGGATTGTCGCAGCAGCCCGCTAGTGTCCTGCTCGATGAGGTATTCCGCATGACGCAGGGGAGGGCACGATGACCGTGCCCGCCCAGCCGCGCCCGGCGGATGTCGAGGCATCCGTCGAGCACCTGGTGTTCGTCCGCGAGGACGAGTACACCGTGGCGCGGATGAGCGCCGACGGCCTGGCCGGGTTCGTCGCCTCGGGCCGCGCGCTGGCCGGCGTGCAGCCCGGGGAGACGCTGCGGCTGACCGGCGAGTGGGACGAGCATCCGCGGCACGGCCGCCGCCTGCTGGTCGGGCGGTGCGAGCGGGTGATCCCCTCCACCGTCCGCGCCATCTCGCTGTATCTCGGGTCGGGCCTGATCCGCGGCATCGGGCCACGGCTCGCGCACGCCATCGTCAGCCACTTCGGCGAGCGGACGCTCACGGTCATCGACACCGAGCCGGAGCGGCTGCGCGAGGTCATCAACATCGGCGCCACCCGGCAGGCGCAGATCGTCCAGGCGTGGGCGGAGCAGAAGGCGGTCGCCGCGCTGATGGTCGTCCTGCAGGGGTTCGGGATCAGCCCCCTGCTCGCCGCCAAGATCTACCAGGTGTACGGGGACGAGTCGGCCGGCGTCCTCACCGGCGACCCCTACCGGCTGATCGGGCAGGTCAGGGGGATCGGCTTCCAGACCGCCGACCGGATCGCGCTGCGGTCGGGCGTGCCGGAGAACAGCCCGCAGCGGATCAAGGCCGCGATCGTGGACCGGCTGGAGACGGCCGCCGCCCGCGACGGGCACTGCTTCCTGCCGCTGCCGGCGCTGATCGCCGCCGTGGCGGTGCTGGTCGAACAGGACGAGGCCCCCATCCGCCGGGCGCTCGACGCGCTCGCGGCCGAGCGCCGGGTGGTCCTGGAGACGCCGCCGGACGACCCGGGCCGGGTGCTGGTGTACGGCAAGGAGCACCACGGCCGCGAGGTGGCGCTGGCGGGACACCTGGCCAGGCTGCTCAGGGCCCGTTCGACGCTGCCGCTGCGGCCGTTCACCGAGGACGGCAGCCTGCACGAGGACCAGCGGATCGCCGTCAACCTGGCGCTGACCAGCACCGTGTCCGTGCTGACCGGCGGGCCGGGCTGCGGCAAGAGCCACACGGTGAAGGTGATCGCGGCGACCGTGCGCGCGATGGGCGGCACGGTCACCCTGACCGCGCCGACGGGCAAGGCGGCCAAGCGCCTGTCGGAGCTCACCGGCCTGCCCGCGATGACCGTGCACCGCATGCTCGCCCGCCAGCCCGAGCAGGAGGAGGGCACGCTGTTCCAGGAGACGCCGGCGCGGGCCGACCTGATCGTGGTGGACGAGGCGTCGATGCTGGACCTGCACCTGGCCACCCGGCTCACGGCCGCGATCCCGTCGGGCGGCCACCTGCTGCTCGTCGGCGACGGCGACCAGCTTCCCAGCATCGGGCCGGGCAGCGTGCTGGCCGACCTGCTCGCCGTGCCCGACATCCCGCGCGTCCAGCTGACCCACGTCTTCCGGCAGGCTCAGGACAGCGGGATCGTCCAGGCCGCCCACCGGATCAGGGTGGGGGAGCTGCCCACGCTGCCCGGCCGGGGCGGCTTCTGGTTCGAGGAGCTCGACGACCCCGAGCGGGTGGCCGAGCGGGTGGTCCACCTGGCGACGGAGGCGATCCCCCGCAAACAGAACATCGGCCGGGACCAGGTCCAGGTGCTGTGCCCGATGCGCAAGGGCACGACCGGCACCGCCGAGCTGGGCCGCAGGCTCCAGGAGCGGCTGAACCCGGCGCGCGAGGGCGTGGCCGAGCACTGGTCGGGGCCGTCGGTCTTCCGGGCCGGCGACCGCGTCATGCCGATCCGCAACAACTACGACAAGGGCGTGTTCAACGGCGAGACCGCCACGGTCACGGCGGTCGACCCGCAGAACCGGTCGGTCGAGATCCGCACCGACGACGGCGAGACGGTGGAGTACGCCTTCGACGAGCTGGACGAGCTGACCCACGCCTACGCGATCAGCGTGCACCGCTCCCAGGGCAGTGAGTATCCGTTCGTGGTGGCGCCGGTCACCGTCGAGGCCGGCGGGGTGATGCTGCGCCGCAGGCTGCTGTACACGCTGGTCACCAGGGCCAAATCGTGGGTGGTCCTCGTCGGGTCCCGGGAGGCGCTGGAGCTCGCGGCGCACCGGCTTGGGCAGCGCAGGAACACCGGCCTCGCCCTCCGCGTCGCCGTGAGCCTGACCCGGCCCGCCGCGCCCGCCCGGCAGGGGGACGACCGGCAGGCATACGACCGGCAGGCATAGAGCGCGCCGGCCGGGCGGTCAGTGCGGCGCCGGGGACAGCCGGAGCACGCGGTCGGCGTTGCCGTGCGCGATGCGGGCGAGGTCGTCCGGGGCGAAGGGGGCGCCGTCCAGGAAGGCGGCGGCCTCGGCGGTGGACTCGTAGGGATAGTCGATGGCGAACATGACGTTGTCCACGCCCATCGCCTGCACGGCCGCGACCAGGGCGGCGTGCGAGTAGACGCCACTCGTGGTGATCATGAAGTTGTCCCTGAGATACTGCGACGGCGTCCTGGCCAGCGGACGGCTCAGCGCGAGCTGCCGGTGCCGGGAGTCGAACCGGGTCAGCTGGTAGGGCAGGAACTCGCCGTTGTGCCCCAGGATGACGGTGACCCCGGGGAAACGGTCGAACACCCCGGCGTAGACGAGCCGCATCGCGTGCCCGCCAGTTGCCGCCGCCCAGCTGAACGACGCGCCCTCCAGCTCGGGATGCCCCTCCAGCACCCGCCACCGGTCCACCGGCACCGCGTTCGGATGCAGGTAGAGCGGGACGCCGAGCGCTTCCAACTCCGCCCACACCACGTCGTACGGCTCCTCGTCGAGGTAGTGGCCCAGGGTGTGGTCGTTGACCAGCGCGCCGTGCAGGCCCAGCGACGTCACGGCGCGGCGCAGCTCGGCCGCGGCGCGCTCGGGGTCCTGCAGCGGCAGCGCGGCCAGCCCGGCGAACCGCGTCGGGTGCCGGGCGATGGTCTCGGCGAGGAAGTCGTTGGCTCGCCGGGCGTCGTCCACGGCGATGCCGGCGTCCGGCTGCATCTGCACGCCCGGCGAGGTCAGCGACAGCACCTGCACGTCGATGCCGTGCTCGTCCATCTCGGGCAGCCGGTACTCGGTGAAGTCCGTCAGCTTGCGCGTGTACCCCTCGACCGCCTCGGGCCGGTACGGTGTGACCCGGCCGGCACCGGTGAACGACCCGGCGGTCGTCAGCCCGTCGAACCAGAACGCCTCTTCCAACGCCACCCGCCGCATGGTCCGCCCCCCGTGCTGTCCCCCCGGCCTGCCTCCAGTGTCCGTCGTCCCGTGCCGCGCGGCGGGACGACACGCTGAGCGGTCGTACGGCGGAAGCGCCCCGGCCGCCGGGAGGGCGGCCGGGGCGCGGGTCCCGGGAGGAGGTCACTCGCCGACGGGGCCGAACTCCTGACGGGTGTCGATCACGTCGCCGAACAGCTCCCACCGCTCACCCTTGAACTCCATGAGCTGCATGGACTCGATGGGGAAGCCGTCATCGGCCCCGGTGTTCATCGTCACGCCGGGCAGCAGCATGTCCACCTGGACGTTCTGCAGGTTCCGCATGGAGTCGCGCAGCCCCTCGCGGGTCGGGCACTTCGCCGCCTCCATCGCCTTGTGGAAGCTGCTGGCCACGGCCCACCCGAAGGCGTGGTAGGGGATGCTCGGGTCGGCGTCGGGCGCGTACTGCCCCATCTTCGCCTTGTAGAGCGTCATCTCCGGGTCGCTCGCCCACTTCGGGTCGTTCGGGTCCTTGTAGTACGTGGAGGACACGACGCCCTGGACGTTCTCGAAGCCGACCGGCTGGAGGACGGTGATCGAGGCGGCCACGTTGTTCACGATGTGCAGCGGGTTCCAGCCGGTGTTCCTGGCGTCGGCGGCCAGCGCCTGGGAGCCGAACTTCGGCGTGGTGACGTTGAGCAGCACGTCGGCGTCGGACTGCGCCAGGTTGCGCATCTGCGGGTCCACGCTCGGGTCGGAGACCTCGTAGCTCTGCTCGGCGACCACCTGGATCCCGCTGCCCTCGATCGCCTTCTTGAACCCGCCGAGGAGGTCGTCGCCGAAGTCGTCGTTCTGGTAGAGCACCGCCACCTTGGCGTCCGGCCGCTCCTCCTTGAGGTACTGCGCGTAGACGCGTGCCTCGGAGATGTAGTTGGGCTGCCAGCCGATGGTCCACGGGTGGGCCTTGTCGCTGCCCCAGACCGACGCGCCGGTGGCGACGAAGACCTGCGGCACCTTCCGCTGGTTGGTGTAGTCCCACGTCGCCGTGGTCGAGGGGGTGCCCAGCGTCTGGAAGAGCGCGAACACCTGCTCCTGCTCGACGAGCCTGCGCGCCTCCTCCACGGCCTTCGGCGGCTGGTAGCCGTCGTCGCGTACGACGAACTCCACCTTCCTGCCGCCGATGCCGTTCTTCTCCGCGTTGACGTAGTCGAAGTACGCCTTGATCCCCTTGGGGATGTCGCCGTAGGCCGAGGCCGGGCCCGACAGCGGGTAGATGCCGCCGAGCTTGATGCCGGTGGCCGTGATGCCGGTCGTCTGCTGTCCCTGGCAGGCTCCCGTGGCCGTGGCGGCCGCTCCGTTCTCCTCCCGTCCTCCGCAAGCCGTCGCGGCCAGCAGCAGGAGTGCCGTCACCGCCGTACAGCCGAGCGCAGATACCCGCATTTCTTACTCCTTCCGGAGGATCTTCTGGATCGAGCGCGTCACACGTCCCGCCAGGCCGGCGAGACCGGTCGGGGCGACGTACATCACGGCGATGATCAGCAGGCCGAAGATGACGCCGGGCGCCGCGTCGTTGACGTCCTGGGCGATGCCCGGCACGAACATCACGAACAGCCCGCCGAGGATCGGCCCGGAGAACGACCCCAGGCCGCCGACGACGAGGCCCGCCAGGAGCGTGATGGACAGCGTGACGACGAAGGAGTCCGGCGAGACGAAGCCGATGACCCATGTGTAGACGCAGCCCGCCGCGCCCGCGAACATCGCGCTCCAGGCGAAGGCGAGCGTCTTGTAGAACGACAGCCGCACGCCCATGACCTCGGCCGCCGCCTCGTTGTCCCGGATCGCGTGCAGCGCCCGGCCGACCCGCGAGCGCAGCAGGCTGTGCGCCAGCAGGAAGGCGGCGACGGCCACGGCCAGCGCCAGGAAGTACAGCCACTGGTCCTCGGCGAGCCCCGTCCAGGCGGGCGGCGCCGGCTTGGCCAGGGTCAGCCCCATGGAACCCCCGGTCAGCGGCTCGAACCGCTTGAGCAGCGGGACCAGGAAGATCGCGATGGCCAGGGTGACGAGGGCCAGGTAGAGGCCGCGCAGCCGCATGGCGGGCAGGCCGAGCGCCAGGCCGAGCACGAACGCCACCGCGGCGGCGACCGGCAGCGTCAGCGGGTACGGCAACTCGACCCGCTGGAGCAGGATCGCGGCCGTGTAGGCGCCGACGGCGAAGAAGGCGCCGTGGCCGAGGGAGATCTGCCCGGCGTGGCCGACCAGCAGGTTCAGCCCGAGCAGCGCCACCGCGTAGACCAGCACCATGCTGAGCTGGAAGACGTGGAAGGGCACGAGCTGGAACGGCGCGTAGCAGGCCGCCGCGAGCAGCAGCGCGGCCACGATCCACCGCCACCGCACGGTGGCGGCCCGCCCCGGCGCCCGCCCCCGGCCGGGCGTCTCCGCTGACGCGGCCTTGGAGGTCACTTCGGTCGAGCCGCTCATGCCCGCTCCACCACCGCTCGGCCGAACAGCCCCTGGGGCCGCAGCAGCAGGACGCCGAGGATGATGACCAGCGGCACCCCCACCTTCAGGTCGGACCCGACGAACCCGACGTACGCGCCGGCCAGCGTCTCGGCGACGCCGACGATCAGGCCGCCGGCCACGGCGCCGACCGGGCTGTCGAACCCGCCGAGGGTCGCCGCGGCGAAGGCGTAGATGAGGACGCCGCCCATCATGTTGGGTTCGAGGAAGAGCAGCGGGGCCACCAGGATCCCGGACACGGCGCCGACGGTCGCGGCGAGCCCCCAGCCGAGCGCGAGCGTCCAGCCCACCCGGATGCCGACGAGCCGGGCGGACTCGGGGTTGGCCGCCACCGCGCGCATCCCGAGGCCGATCCTGGTGTGCTGGAAGAGCAGGTACAGCAGGCCCATGACCAGGCCGACCACGGCGAGGATGCCCAGCGTGGAGTACCCGACGTGCAGGCCGCCCGCCTCGAAGGCGCCCGCGGGGAACGGGTTGGGGAAGTCCTTGATGAGGAACGTCCAGATCCAGCCGGCGGCGGCGTTGACGAAGATGAACAGTCCCACGGTGACGATGACCACGGTGAGCTCGGGGGCGCCCTCCACCGGCCGGATGACGACCCGCTCGATGAGCATGCCGCCCACGAAGGACAGCGCCAGCGTGAGCACCAGGGCCAGCCAGAACGGCACGCCGGCGGCCGTGAACTGCCAGGCGATGTAGGTGGCGAACATCGCCATCTCGCCCTGGGCGAAGTTGACGATCCCGGTGAACCGGTAGATCAGCACCAGGGCCAGGGCGAGGCTGGCGTAGATCGCCCCCGCGCCGAGCCCCTCGACGATCTGCTGCAGGAAGCCGACCATGCTCTAGACCCGGTATCCGAGGTAGGACTGGGCGACCTGCTCGTCGGCCCGGATCTGCTCGGCCGTGCCCGACAGCACGATCCTGCCGGTTTCCAGGACATGTGCCTGCTGGGCGATGCCCAGGGCGATGTGAGCGTTCTGCTCGACGACGACCACGGTGGTCCGCTCCTCTTCGTTGATGGCCCGCACGATGCGGAAGAGCTCCTGGGTGACCAGCGGGGCGAGCCCGAGGGACGGCTCGTCCAGCAGGAGCAGCCGCGGGCGCAGCATCAGCGCCCGGCCGATGGCCAGCATCTGCTGCTCGCCGCCGCTGAGGCTGCCGGCCGCCTGCTTCAGCCGTTTCCTCAGCACCGGGAAGTAGGTGTATATGCGCTCCAGGTCGGCGTTGATCTCGGCCCGCGACCGCCGGATGAAAGCGCCCAGGCGCAGGTTCTCCTCGACGCTCAGCGGGACGAACGTGCCGCGGCCCTCCGGGACGTGCGCCACGCCCAGCCGGGCCAGCGCGTCCGGCGGCCTGCCGGCCAGGTCGGTCCCGTCGAGCCGGATGCCGCCGCGCACCCTGACCATGCCGGACAGCGCCCGCAGCAGTGTCGTCTTGCCCGCGCCGTTGGGGCCGAGGATCGCGCAGATCTCGCCCTGCGGCACCGCCAGGCCCACGCCGTGCAGCACCCGGGCGTCGCCGTATCCGGCGCGCAGGTCGGTGACCTCCAGGAAGGCGCTCATGCGGATGTCCCCAGGTAGGCGGCGATGACGCCGGGATCGCGCTGGACCTCCGCCGGCGGCCCTTCGGCGATCTTGCGGCCGAAGTCGAGGCACACGATCCGCTCGCAGATCCCCATGACGAAGCCCATGTGGTGCTCGACGACGACCACCGTCACGTCGAACTCGTCCCTGATCGCGCGCAGGGTGCCGGCGAACTCCTCGACCTCCGCGGAGTTGAGCCCGTTGACCGGCTCGTCCAGCAGCAGCAGTTTGGGCCGCCCGACCAGCGCCCGGGCGAGCTCGACCCGTTTCAGCGTGCCGAACGGCAGGCCCGCCGCCAGGTGGCCGGCGACCTCGGCCAGCCCCAGCCGCTCCAGCACCCGGTCCGCCTCCGCGCGCAGCCGCCTCTCCTCGGCGCGCACCCGGGGCAGTCCCAGCCCGGCCCTGAGGAAACCGGCCTCGCCCCGGTGGTGCGCGCCGACGAGCACGTTGTCCCGCACCGACATGCGCGGGAACAGGCCGAGGTTCTGGAAGGTGCGCGCGATGCCGAGCGCCGCGATCGCGTGCGGCGGTACGGCCAGCAGGTTCCCGCCCTCGTACCGGACCGTTCCCCCGTCGGCGTCGTAGCGCCGGGTCAGGCAGTTGAACAGGGTGGTCTTGCCGGCGCCGTTCGGCCCGATGAGCCCGACCATCTCGCCGTGTTGCACGGAGAAGCCGACGCCGTCCAGCGCGGTGATCCCCCCGAAGCGAACGGTAAGCTCGTGTACCTCCAGCATCCGGCCTCCTGGGCGCAGCCGACGGAAGAACAATGTTCTGATGTTGTGGTCAGCGTAGGATCCGGCCGTAACCGACCGCATTGGGTGCGGTGACCCAACATGTGGCAGGGGTGTTGTCCGCCGGACACAGCATCTGTCTCGGACCGGTTACGAACCGTTGACCGGCACGCTACGAGCGTGGATCATCCCGGCATGTCCAGTGGCTTCAGCGCGGAAACGTTCACTGGTGCGGAGACGGTCCGTGCTGAACGGACGCGCATCCTGTCAGAGCTCCTCCACGACCTGAACCGCCTGGCCGACACGGCCGCCAGGACGATGCGGGCGGAGATCCCCGCCTACGCGGCCCAGGACGACACCTTTCACGCCGACGTGCGCGACCAGGTCGCCCGGCACTACCGCAGCAAACTGGCCGTCCTCCTCGAAGACCGCACGGTGACCCTGGACGACATCGCCTTCACCCGCCGCGCGGCCATGCGGCGGGCCAGGTCCGGGGTCGCCCTGGCCGACTACATCAACGCCTTCCGGGTCGGCCAGCAGGTCTTCTGGGAGTCGGTGGTCGAGCGGGCCGGCCGTACGTTCGCCGGGCACGAGGCCGCGCTCTCGCTGGCCACGCCGCTGATGCGCTACTGCGACTTCGCCAGCACGCACGCGGCCAACGCCTACATGGAGTTCCAGCAGTACGCCGCCGCCGAGGCGGTGCGCGAGAGCAGGGACCTGCTGGAGACCCTGCTGGCCGGCGGCGCGCCCACCCGCGGCCGGCAGCTCGCCGCCGCGCAGGCGCACGGCCTCGGGCCGGACACCCGCACGCCGCTGCTCGTGGTGGTCGCGGTCCTCGCGCCGCTGTTACCCGGGCCGCGCGGCGAGGCGGTGGCGGCCGGGCCGGACCGCGGCGCCGACGCGCGGCACGCGGCCTGCGCGGCGATCGCGCGGACCTGGGGGAACGGCACCAGGACGCTGTCCGTCGTACGCCAGTCGGAGATCGTGGCCATCCCCGCCCTCGGCCCCGGGGCCGCCGCCGGGGACCTGTGCGACCGGCTGGAGGCGACGCGGGAGAGCCTGCTCGGCGAGGGGATCGTGCTGGCGGTGGGGATCAGCACCGTGATCGCCGGGACCGCGCGCATCCCGCAGGCCTACCAGGAGGCCCGCACCGTGCTGGAGTTCCTGCCCGAGGACGGCGGGGTGGCGGCGCTGCCCCGGATCACCGCCTTCCAGTATCTCGCCCTGCGCGCCGACGACACCGCCCGGCACCTCGTCGACCCGCGGATCACCTCCATGCTCGCCGAGGACCGGGCACGCGGCGGCGTCCTCACCGCCACCATCAGGGCCTTCGCCGCGGCCGACCTCAACCTGCGGGACTGCGCGGAGCGGCTGCAGATCCACCCCAACACCGCGCAGTACCGGCTGCGCAGGATCCGCGAGCGCACCGGGCGCAGCCTGCGCAGGATCAACGACCTCCTCGAACTGCTCGTCGCGATCGCGCTGGTGGACTCGCTGCCTCCGGGCACCAATCCCGAGCGGAAAAGACTGGCCGCCGCGACCGATGAGAGCCGTGCGCGCCAGACGTACGGTCGGTTCCATGAACCTCGCTGACCGGCTGCGCGCCGCCGCGGAGCGGCTCGCCGGGAGAGCGGTCGTCACGCTGGACGAGGCCGAGATCACCTACGGCACCCTCGAACTGCTGAGCGCGCGCGTCGCGGGCCTGCTCCGGCAGCGCGGCATCGGCGCGGGCGACCGGGTGGCGGTCATGCTGCCGAACGTCCCGGAGTTCGCGGTCATCTACTACGGCATCCTGCGCATCGGCGCCGTGGTCGTCCCGCTCGACCCGCTGCTGCGCAGACGGGAGATCGCCGCGTACGTCGGAGACTGCGGGGCCCGGCTGCTGATCGCCTGGCACGCCTTCGCGGAGACGGCCGAGGCGGGTACGGCGGGCACCGGCGCCGACTGCTTCTTCGTGGTCCCCGAGGAGTTCCGCCGGCTGCTGCGCGGCGTGGCCGCCGAACACGACGTCGCGGCCACCGCGCCGGACGACACCGCCGTCATCCACTACACCTCCGGGACGACCGGCCGGGCCAAGGGCGTCGAGCTGACCCACGCCAACCTGGGCGGCAACGCCGCGACGGTCGCCCGGATGCACGCGCTCGGCGTGGACGACGTCGTCCTCGGCGCGCTGCCGCTCTACCACGCCTTCGGCCAGACCTGCTCGCTCAACGCCACCATCCACGCCGGCGCCCGCCTCACCCTGCTGCCGCGCTTCGAGGCGGGCCGGGCGCTGGAGGTGATCCGGCGCGACGGCGTCACGGTCTTCCAGGGCGTGCCCACGATGTACATCGCGCTGCTCGACCACCCCGGCGCCTCGGACATGTCGCTGCTGCGCGTCTGCACCTCCGGCGGCTCCGCCCTCCCGGTGGACGTGCTCCGCGCCTACGAGACCCGGTTCGGCTGCTCGATCGTCGAAGGGTACGGCCTGAGCGAGACGTCGCCGGTGGCCGCCACCAACCGTTCCGGCGAGGGCCGCAGGGCCGGGTCGATCGGCTGGCCGATCAAGGGCGTGGAGATGAAGGTGGTCGACGAGCGCGGCGAGGAGGTGCCGTGCGGCCACGTCGGGGAGATCGTCATCCGCGGCCCCAACGTGATGAAGGGCTACTGGAACAACCCCGCCGCCACCGCCGAGGCCCTCAGGGACGGCTGGTTCCACACCGGCGACCTCGGCAGGGTGGACGGCGACGGCTTCTTCTTCCTGGTCGGCCGCCGCCGTGACGTGATCATCCGAGGCGGCTACACGGTGTACCCGCGGGAGGTGGAGGAGGTGCTGTACGAGCATCCCGCCGTACGGCACGCGGTGGTCATGGGGGTGCCGCACCCGGAACTGGGCGAGGAGATCGCCGCCGTGGTGGTGCCGCGCTCCCCGGTGGAGCCGGAGGAACTGCGCGACTTCACCCGGCAGCGGGTGGCCGCGTACAAGTATCCGCGGCACATCTCCTTCGCCGACGAGCTGCCGATAAGCCCCACCGGGAAGATCCTCAAGCGGACGATCGGCTCACCGCAGGACACGGTGGCCCCGCACCCGCGCAGGAGGTGATCATTCGGTCAGCAGGCCGACGAGCAGGCCCTTCACCTCCGTGGCGTCGTAGGCGGCGCGGTCGAAGGGGCCCAGCAGCACCGGGCCGTCGGCGGCGGCGTCGGGCAGCCGGCCGTGGCTGCCGCGCACCGGGGCGGGGTCGAGCGGCACCACCGGCATCGTGTAGCGGAAGCCGAGCGCCTTCCTGGCCAGCGCGTACCCGGCGCGGGCCTTGACCAGGGGATCGGCGGGGTTCATGAACAGCTCGGCCGGGTCGTAGCCGGGCTTGCGGTGGATGTCCACCAGCCGGGCGAAGTCGGGCGCGCGGTCGTCGGAGAGCCAGTAGTAGTACGTGAACCAGGCGTCCGGCTCGGCCACCGCGACCAGGTCGCCGGCCCGCTCGTGGTCCAGGCCGTACTTCGCCTTCCCCGCCTGGTCGAGGAGCTCGTCCACGCCGGGCAGCTCGCGGATCACGTCCCGGGCGCGGTCGAGGTCGGCGGGGTCGCGCACGTACACGTGGGCCACCTGGTGGTCGGCCACCGCGAACGCCCTGGACGCCCACGGGTCCAGGTACTCCATCCCGGCCTGGGTGTAGACCTCCAGCAGGCCGGCTCTGCGCAGGGCCCGGTTGACGTCGACCGGGCGGGAGGCCGCGGTGATGCCGTACTCGGACACCACCACGACCGTGGCGTCCTCCACCAGCAGCGGCGCCAGCACGGCGTCCACCTCCCTGGCGGCGGCGATCGCCTCCGGGCCGTCCGGACCGAACCGTTGCAGGTCGTAGTCGAGGTGCGGGACGTAGACCATGAGCAGGCCGGGGCGTTCCTCGCGCAGGATGTGCCGGGCGGCGGCGACGATCCACCGCGAGGAGGCGATCCCCGCGGTCGGCCCCCAGTAGTTGAACAGCGGGAACGGCCCGAGCTTCGCCTCCAGGGCGTCGTGCAGCGCGGGCGGCCGGGTGTAGCAGTCGGGCGACTTGCGGCCGTCGGCGTGGTAGATCGGGCGCGGCGTGACGAGCAGGTCGCTGGCCGCGCCCATCGCGTACCACCAGCAGACGTTGGCGGTGCGCAGCCCCGGCACGGCGTCCCACAGCTGGCCGCCCTGGACGAGCGCGTTGTGCTGGCGCCACAGGAGCACCTCGCCGAGGTCCCTGAAGTACCAGCCGTTGCCGACGATCCCGTGCTCGCGCGGCATCGTGCCGGTCAGCAGGGTGGCCTGCATCGAGCAGGTCACCGCGGGCAGCACCGGCCGCAGCGAGGCGGCGGCGCCGACCCGCGCCACGTTCGGCATGTGCGCCAGCAGGCGGGGGGTCAGGCCGACCACGTTGATCACGACGAGCGGCGCCATCACAGCTCCTTCAGTCCGAGGGCGGCCAGCTCCCGCCGCGTCCAGTCGAGTTCGGCGGCGATGCCCTCGGCGAGGTCGGGGGCGCCGCCCGGCAGCACGCTCCAGGTGTAGGTCTCCACCTCGACGTGCCGGGTGGCCGGCGTCCGGCCGCCGAACAGCGTGCCGAGCAGTTCTCGCAGGTAGGGGGAGGTGGTGGTGAGCGGCGGCGGCGGCGTGGCGTGCAACGGCATGTGGAAGTGCACCCGCCAGTCCTCGTCCGCGGGCAGGCCGCCGGCGAGAGCCTCGTCCAGGTCGTCCACCGATCCCGACGCCGAACGGGCCTGGTGCAGGAAGCGCGGCTCGGCGAAGGCCGACAGCGCCGCCTGCGAACCGGCCGGCGCCTCCAGCGCGCACGACGCCTGGAGCTTCACGATCGGCAGGTCGAGCTCGATCCGGGCCCGTTCGAAGCCCACCGCGAGATGGCAGGCGTCCAGGCAGACGCCGACGAAGTCGCGGTCCACGCCGCGCAGGTGGTGGGCGGCCTGCGCGGTGGTCTCCACGATGCAGCCCGGTTCCGGCTCCAGGGCGAGCCTGACCACCTTGCCGGTGCGCTCGGCCAGCGCGCGCAGGCCGAGCGCCGCCTGGTCGAGCATGCCCGCCACGACCGCCGCCTTCCCCGGCGTCCAGCCGGTACGCCAGGCCAGCGGCAGCGAGGAGATCGTGCCCTCGTCGATGTCGTCCGGCAGCAGCGCGGCGAGGATCTCGGCGAGGTCGAGGGTGTACCGGAGCCGGTCGGCGCACGCCCAGTCCGGACTGTAGACCCGATATTTCACGACTTCTTGGTGGAATCCGCGATACGGGAAGCCGTTGAGCGTCACCACCTCCAGCCCGAGATCGTCCAGCAGCGAGCGCAGCCGTACCAGCTCGGCGTGGTCGTCGAGCAGGGCGCGGGCCGCGTCGTGCGGCAGCCACAGGCCGACCCCGAGGCGGTCGGCGGAGAGCAGGCCGCGCACCCGGGCGGCGAAGCCGGAGAGCTGGCCGCGGATGCCGGGCAGGTCCTCGGCGGGGTGCACGTTGGTGCAGTAGGCGAGGTGGACGATCGAGCCGTCGGGATGGCGCAGCCGCATCGGTCAGCCCCGCCTGATCGTGTTGCCCGCGTACTCCGCCCCGGCGGAGACCTCGCCGAGGTCCAGCCGCCCGCTCTGGCCGTAGAAGCCGATCGGGTTGTGCCAGAGCACCCGGTCCACGTCATCGGCGGTGAACCCGGACGCCAGCATCGCGTCGGCGACCTGGCGGGTCTTCAACGGGTCGCTGCGTCCCCAGTCGGCCGCCGAGTTCACCAGCATCCTCTCCGTGCCGTACTCCTTCAGGATCGCCACCATCCGGTCCGGGTCCATCTTCGTGTCGGGATAGATGGAGAACCCCATCCAGCAGCCGGACTCCGCGACCATGCCGACGGTCAGCTCGTTCAGATGGTCCACCAGCACCCGCTCCGGCCGGGTGCCGCAGGCGCGCACGACGTCCAGCGTGCGCCGGGTGCCCGCGGTCTTGTCCCGGTGCGGCGTGTGCACCAGGACCGGCAGGTCGGCGTCGGCGGCCAGGGCGAGCTGCGCCTCGAAGACCCGCTCCTCCTCCGGCGTCATCGAGTCGTAGCCCACCTCACCGACCGCGACGACCGAGTCCTTGAGCAGGTAACGCGGCAGCTCGGTGAGTACGTCCGCGCAGCGCGGGTCGTTGGCCTCCTTGGGGTTGAGCGCCAGCGCGCAGTGGTGCCGGATCCCGTACTGCGCCGCCCGGTAGGGCTCCCAGCCGAGCAGCGAGTCGAAGTAGTCGAGGAAACTGCCCACACCGGTGCGCGGCTGGCCCAGCCAGAAGGCGGGCTCCACCACCGCCCGCACGCCCGCGGCGTACATCCGCTCGTAGTCGTCGGTCGTGCGGGACGTCATGTGGATATGGGGGTCGAAGATGCGCATCAGAGCCTCTCCAGCACGTCTTGGGGGACCTCACGGCCCGCCGCCCGCCGCTCGGCGGCGTGGTCGGCGAGCATCCTGGCGAGTTCGGCGTCGAACCGGCGGTCGAGCCCGTCCACCGACGCGAGCGGGATCGACATGAACACGCACTTGAGCACGCCGTGGCGGAAGGCGTGGTCGTCCAGCCAGCGCGACCCGTAGGGACCGAGCGCCGCCGCGACCAGCCGGGCGTCGTTGGTCCGCAGCGCGTCCTCGACCAGGGGCAGCGCGGCCGGGCCCAGGTCGAGACCGGGCAGCGCGCGCAGGATCGCCAGCCGCTCGCCCGCGTCGCCGTCGCGGTAGAGGGCCGCCACCGCCCCGGCGTCCACCAGTGCCAGCAGCGCGGCCCTGGCGTCCGGGCCGCCCAGCCGTTCCGCCCGGGGGAACAGCCGGTGCACCGCCTCAGGATCCTCCCTCACCTGCCTCAGGGCCTGCGCGGTCCACTCGTTCATATGCCCTCCTCAAGAAGTCGATCGACCGGCGGGCGACATCCGGGGCCGCGTGGCCGTGCCGAGCCAGCTCGACCGCCACCTGCCCCCGGAAACCGCCGAGCGCGGCGAGCGCGGGCGGGAAGTCGATCTCGCCCTCGCCGAACTCCAGGTGCTCGTGCACGCCCCTGCGCATGTCCTCGATCTGCACGTGCACCAGGTACGGCAGCGCCCGCCGTACGCACTCGGGCACGTCGTACGGCTCGACGCACCGGCAGTGGCCGATGTCCAGGGTGAGCCCGAGCGCCGCGGGGCCGCCGAGCATGCCGCGCAGCCGCTCGTACCCGGCCAGGTCGGCCACCAGCATCCCCGGCTCGGGTTCGAAGCCGAGCACGACCCCGGCCCGCCCGGCCTCCTCGACCAGCCGCGCGCAGCCGCGGGCCAGCCGGTCCCAGCCCTCCTCGGGCGTCACCCCGGCGGGGAGCGCCCCGCTCCACAGGTGCACCACCGGGGCGCCGAGGTCGGCGGCGATCCGCATCGACCTGACCAGGTAGTCGATCCTGCGTTCCGCGCCGTCGCTCAGCAGCGTGGGGTGGTGCTTGCGCAGGGGGTCCAGGGTGTAGCGCCCGCCGGTCTCGACGACGGCGTTCATGCCCAGCTCGCCGAGCAGCTTGCCGGTCGCCCGGACCTCGCCGGCCAGCCCGGGGGCGTACGGGTCGAGATGGCCGTGGTCCAGGGTGATCGCCGCCCCGGTGTAGCCCAGGTCGGCGAGGACGGTCAGCGCCTCGGGCAGGCGATGCCCGGGGAAGCCGTTGGTGCAGTAGGACCAGTTCACGAGGTGGCCATCCGCTCCGAGAGGACGCGGCCCGCGGGGAGCAGGGCCAGCAGGGCGCCCGCCTGGGTGAGCCGCCCGCGCCCGGCGACCGTCGCCGCCTGGAGCGGGATGAGGCCGAGGATGGCCGTCCGCACCGCCAGCCGTACCCGCTCGGGCGACGGGTCGGCGCGTAACCCGGCCTGCGCCCGCGCCGACGCGGCGACGTACCCGGCCAGCAGCAGCGCCGCCACGGTCCGCCCCGGCGGCCACGGCCCTGCGGCCGTGGCGCCCTTGGCGGGCGGGCGGAGGAGCGCCGCCGTGCGGGCGCGCACGCCCCTGACCGGCGGACCGGACGCGGCGGCGGGGCGCAGGGCGCCGAGGGCGGTGAGGGCGGCGGCGCCGCCGGCGGCGGCGAGCGCGGCGGTGGCCGTGCCGGGCGTGGCCCCCTTGACCTCGGCGCGGCCGAGGACGCTGATCCCGTAGGTGTGCGCCCCGATCGCCAGCGCCGTCGGGACGGCGGCGCGCACCCGATCGCCCGCGCCGAGCAGCACGTCGAGGGTACGGCAGGCCGCCATCGACGCGGGTCCGGCCGCCGTGTGCTTGAGCCCCAGGTCGTAGGCCCACACGCAGCCCGCGAGCAGCCCGGCGAGGGCGAGACCGCGGCGTCCGCCGGAGACCGCGGCGGCGGTGAGCCCGGCGCCGGTCAGGGCCGCGGCCAGCCCGAGCGCGGTGCCGGGCCGGACCCGGCCCGACGGGATGGGCCGCTCCGGGCGCTCCACCGCGTCGATCTTCCGGTCCGACCAGTCGTTGAGCGCCATGCCCGCCCAGTACAGCAGCGTCGAGGCCACCGCGGCGCCGGGAGCGGCCGGCCGGCCCGCGGCGGCGGCGCCGGCCATCGTGTCCCCGGGCACCGAGACCGCGGCGGGCGCCCTGACGAGCTCCAGCAGCGCCCTCACGCCAGCTCCCCCGCGAAGGCGCGCAGCCGTTCGTACTGGGCGGCCAGCCCGTGTTCGGCCGAGCCGAGCGGATCCTTGAAGAAGTAGCCCAGCTCGGGGAGCACTCCGGACCTGCCTTTCTCGTGTGCCCTGGCGACCAGCCGGGCGAGGTCCAGCACCAGCGGCGCGGCGAGCGCGGAGTCGCACCCCTGCCAGGTGAACTGGAAGGTCATCCGCACGCCGAGGAAGCCGTCGAACGTGACGTGGTCCCAGGCCGTCTTCCACTCGCCGAGCTCGGGCACGTAGTCGATGTGCGTCTGGCCCTCGACGTCCTCGCCCAGCACCCCGGACACCGCGCGGTCCTTGGAGATCTGCTTGCTGGCCCTGGCGGCGGGGTCGGCGAGCGTGGCCCCGTCGCCGCCGCCGAGCAGGTTGAGCCCGGACCAGGACCGCACCTGCAGCGCCCGCCCGGCGAACATCGGCGCCAGCGCGCTCTTGACCAGCGTCTCGCCCGTCTTGCCGTCCCGCCCGGCGAACGGCACCCCCTCCCGGGCGGCCAGTTCGGCGAGCGCGGGCAGCGTCGGCCCGGTGGACGGGGTGAACTCGACGTAGCCGCACCCGGCGCGGAAGGCCGCGTACGCGTAGCGGGAGCTGGGCGGCAGCAGGTCCAGCCCCTCCGCCTCCAGCGCGGCCAGGTCCCCGAACGCGGGATGCGGTACGGCGGGCGGCTCGGTGGAGGACACGTTGACCACGACGACCCGGTCCAGCCCGTGCCGTTCGCGGAATCCGGTGAGGTCCTCGGTCAGGCGGGCGAGCGGGACGTCGCCCGGCCTGATCTCGGCGTCGGCGGCGTCGAGATCCCGGGCGAGCAGGGCGGGCAGCGCGACCGGCATCACCCCGGCCGCGCTCAGCCGCTCGGCCCGCTTGCGCAGCGAGGTCTCGGCGATGTCGTGGCCGCCGAACACCAGGTCGGCGATCCTGGGCAGCGTGCCGGGGAAGCCCGGGGTCTCGGTGACACAGCCCTGCGGCGGCGCCAGTCCGGCCCGGATGGCGGCCGCACCGGCGACGACCGTGGTCGCGACGGATCCGCGCGCGCCGATGAGCCAGACACCGACCGCAGCCATAGGCACCTCCGAACGTCCGTTGATATTCGGTGTATAAACCTGACTTTTGGTTGTGTAAAGGGGCTATTTCGTCGGTGCAGGTACGGATATATGGCGATGACCGGCAGAAGTCAGAACGTCACCGTCTGGTCGACCGCGTCGGGGGCGAGCACGTGCTCGATCACCATGACCGCGGCGCCGGTCACCCCCGCGCGGTCGGCCAGCGCGCTGGCCCGGATGTCGAGACGCTGGGTGGCCAGCGGCAGCGAGCGGCCGTAGATCACCTCACGGACCCCCGCGATCAGATGGTCGCCGGCCCCGGCCAGGTCTCCGCCGATCACGATCTGCGAGGGGTTGAAGAAGTTGACCATCGAGGCGAGCACCAGGCCGATGTCCCTGCCGCTCTGCCGGACGAGCCGGGTCGCCCAGGTGTTGCCGGCCCGGACCAGGCGCACGACGTCACGGCCGCCGGCCGCCTCGACGCCGCCCTCGCGGAGCCGGGCGGCCAGCGCGCGCCCGCCGGCGACCGCCTCCAGGCAGCCGGGGTTGCCGCAGTGGCACTGCACGTGGTCGGCGGCCGGCACCCTGATGTGGCCGATGTCGCCGGCCGCGCCGCGCGCGCCGCGGTGCAGGCGGCCCTTGGAGATGATGCCGCAGCCGATGCCGGTCCCGATCTTCACGAACACGAGATGCCTGGTGGCGGGACTGGCGGACCAGTGCTCGCCGAGGGCCATGATGTTCACGTCGTTGTCCACCAGCACCGGGGCGCCGATGCGCGAGCCCAGCCAGTCGGGCACCGGGAAGCCGTTCCACCCCGGCATGAGGGGCGGGTTCACCGGGCGGCCGGTCTCGTGCTCCACCGGGCCCGGCAGGCCGAGGCCGACCCCGCAGACGTCGGCCAGGCCGTGCCCGCACTCGGCGAGCAACTCGGTGAAGGTCTCCAGCAGCCAGCTCAGGCAGTGCTCGGGGCCGGAGTCGACCGCCAGATCGGCGGTGCGCTGGGTGAGGATCGTGCCGTGCAGGTCGGTGATCGCGAGCCGGGCGCGGCTGACGCCGAGGTCGGCGGCGAGCACGATCTTGGCCCGGGGATTGAAGGCGAAGGCGATCGGCGGCCTCCCCTTGGAGTGCACCACGTCCTCCGCGGGCAGGATCCAGCGGTGCAGCAGCAGGGCGTCGAGCCGCTGGGAGAGCGTGGACCTCGCCAGGCCGGTGAGCTCGATCAGCTCGGCCCGGGTCCGCGCCTGGCCGTCACGCAGAATAGACAGCAGCGTTCCGGCGGTGGCATGTGCCAACTCCGCCCCCTTCCGATGGTCATACCCCTGGCTTATGGCGTAGCTTACCTGCCTTTTGCTTGACCATCGTCATAAGCCGTTTTACTATCCCGAAATATGGAGGAAATTAGCCATAAATCGGCTGATAGCCAGTGGAAAGGCGCAGGTCCGGACCGCTGCACCCCCCGCCTCCGGTCCGGCTCCGCCCCTGACGCCGTCCGAATCCCTGTCTCCGCCGATACAGGGATGTGGCCGTGCTGAAGATGATCGGAATCGGTAAGAGTTTTCTCGGCGTGCGCGTACTCGGCGAAGTCGATCTCGTCGCGGCGGCGGGTGAAGTGCACGCGGTAGTGGGAGAGAACGGCGCGGGAAAATCCACCCTCATGAAGATCCTCGCCGGGGTGCACCCGCCGGACGAGGGCACGATCGAGATCGACGGCCGGGGCGTGTCGTTCGGCCACCCGCTCGACGCGCAGCGGGCCGGGGTCGCGATCATCCACCAGGAGTTCAACCTGCTGCCCGAGCGCAGCGTGGCCGAGAACGTGTTCCTCGGCCGGGAGCCGGTGCGCCGCGGCCTGGTGGACCGGCCGGCCATGGACGCGGCCACCGCCCGGCTGCTCGGCGAACTGGGCGAGGACTCCTTCGGCCCGCGCGACCCCGTCAGGCACCTGTCGGTGGCGCAGCAGCAGGTCGTCGAGATCGTCAAGGCGCTGTCGCTGGACGCCCGGATCGTCGTCATGGACGAGCCCACGGCCGCGCTCGCCGAGCACGAGGTCGACCTGCTCCACCGGCTGGTGCGCCGGCTACAGGGGCGCGGGATCGCGGTGCTCTACATCTCCCACCGGCTGCGCGAGGTGTTCGACCTGGCCGACCGGGTGACGGTGCTCAAGGACGGGAGACTCGTCACCTCCGCCGCCACCGGCGAGCTCACCCCGGACGGACTCGTCCGCCTCATGGTCGGGCGCGACCTGGGCAGCTACTTCCCGCCGCGCGCCACCTCGGCCGGGGAGACCCGGTTACGGGTCACCGGCGGGGGCAACGACCGGCTGCGCGACATCGACCTGGAACTGCGGGCGGGGGAGATCCTCGGTCTCGCCGGGCTCCAGGGATCCGGCCGCTCCGCACTGGCCAAGGCGCTCTTCGGCGCCGAGCCGTTCACCCGGGGGCGGATGACGCCGGTCCGTCCCCGCACGGTCCGTGAGGGCATCGCCGCCGGGATCGGCCTGGTGACCGAGGACCGCAAGGCGGAGGGCCTCGCCCTGCGCCAGTCCGTGCGGGACAACGCGCTGCTGGTGGCCCGCGCCTCGGGCCGCGGCCGGCGCGACGGCGTGCGGGAACTGCTGGAACGGGTCCGGCTCGTCCCGCCGCGCCAGGACCGGGAGGTCCGGTACCTGTCCGGCGGCAACCAGCAGAAGGTCGTCCTGGCCAAGTGGCTGACCGTCGCCCCCAGGGTGCTGTTGTTCGACGAGCCCACCCGCGGCGTGGACGTGGGTGCCAAGGCCGCCATCCACGACCTGATGCGCGAACTGGCCGGGGAGGGCGCCGCCGTCATGATGATCTCCTCCGAGCTGCCCGAGCTGATCGGCATGAGCGACCGGATCGTCGTCCTGCGCGAAGGCCGGATCAGCGGCACCCTCCCCGCGGGCCCCTCCGAGGAGGCCGTCATGCGGCTGGCCGCCGGCGAGGTGGCCGCATGACCCCGGACGCGTTACCCGCCCGCCGGTCCCGCCGGTTCGCCGCGGTGGCCGGCCCGACCCGGGTGGTCTTCCTGGCGCTGGCCGGGGTGATCCTCATCGGCTGGGCGCTGGTCGCCGCGGACGGCGGCCAGTTCCTCACCCTGGAGAACGTCGTCGGCGTGCAGCAACGCTCGGCCGCGCTCGGCATCGTCGCCGTCGGGCAGACCCTCGCCATCCTCGCCGGGTCGCTGGACCTGTCGGTCGCCTATCTGATCAGTCTCACCTCGCTGGTCGCGGCCGAGACCATGGCCGGGCAGGACAGCGGCATCGTCGCCGCGATCGCCGCCGTCGCCGGGGTCAGCGTGCTCGTCGGGCTGGTGAACGGCCTGGTGATCACCAAGCTGCGGGTGCACGCCTTCATCGCCACCCTCGGCGTCGGCCTGATCATCAAGGGCATCGTGGACCACCTCTACGACGGCCCCGCCGGCCGGGTGCCCGAGACCTTCCAGCACCTCGGCTACGACCGCATCGGCCCGGTCCCGGTCTCCGCGCTGCTGTGGGCCGCCGTCGCGCTCACCGCCTGGTTCCTGCTCAGCCGCACCAGGTACGGCTACCGCGTCTACGCCGTCGGCGGCGACGTGGAGGTCGCCCGGCTGTCCGGGGTGCGCACCGACCGGGTGGTGATCGTCACGCATGTGCTGTGCTCGCTGTGCGCCGGGATCGCCGGCCTGCTGCTGGCCGCCAGGCTCGGCGCGGGCGCCCCGACGGTGGGCACCGACGGCGGCTACGACCTGGAGTCCATCGCCGCCGTCGTCCTCGGCGGCACCGCGCTGGCCGGCGGCAGAGGCGGGGTCGCCGGCACCGTCGGCGGCGTGCTGCTGCTGGCCGTGCTGGACAGCGTCTTCAACCAGTTAGAGGTGAACTCGTTCTTCAAGGACGTCGTGCGCGGCGTGGTCATCGTGGTCGCGGTGGCCGTCTACGCCCGCCGTACCGGGCTGCTGCGCGGGAGGCGGGCATGAGACGCACGCTGCCGATCCTCGCGGTCCTCGCGGTGCTGCTGGCCGCGATCGCGATCGCCAACCCGTTCTTCCTGGAGCCCGCCGGGTTCCTCGGCTTCGTCCGGCGGGCCGCGCCGCTGGTCATCCTGGCCGCCGGGCAGTACTTCGTGATCGTCTCCGGCGAGTTCGACCTGTCGGTCGGCTCGCTGGTGACCGTCGAGGTGGTCGTCGCCGCGCGGCTCATCGACGGGAACGAGGGCGCCACCTGGCCGGTGCTGCTCCTGCTCGTCGTCCTCGGCCTGCTGGTGGGCCTGGCCAACGGGCTGGTGACGACGCTGCTGCGGGTGCCGTCGTTCATCGCCACGCTCGGCATGATGCTCGTGCTGTCGGGCGCGGTGTTCCTGTGGACGGGCGGCGCGCCGCGCGGCGCGCTGTCGGAGGGCTTCCGGATGTTCGGCAGGCAGACCGGCTGGGCCGTGCTGATCCTGGCGGTCACCGCGCTGGTCGTCGTCCTGCTGACACGCGCCGACTTCGGCAGGACCCTCGTCGCCACCGGGGACAACGAGCGCGCCGCCGCGCTGTCGGGCGTGCGGGTGAACCGGGTGCGCATCCTCGCCTTCGTCCTGTCCGGCGCCTCGGCGGTCGTCGCGGGCATCCTGCTCGGCGGCTTCGCCGGAGTGTCGGCCCAGGTCGGCCAAGGGCTGGAGTTCCAGGCCATCACCGCGGTCGTGCTCGGCGGCGTCGTGCTCGGCGGCGGACGCGGCTCCGTCGTCGCCGCGATGGCCGGCGCGCTCACCCTGGAGGCGCTGTTCACGCTGCTCAACCTGTACGGGATCTCGGGGGCACTGGAGTTCACCGTTCAGGGGGTCATCATCATCGCCGCCGTGGCGGCGGGGGCGGTACGCCTGCCCTTCGCGCATCCCCGGAGAAGCAAAGGAGACGCCCATGCCGCGTCCTAGAACCCTCCTCGTCGCCGTGGCGGCACTCACCGTGCTCGCCGCCGGCTGCACCACCGACCGGCCCACCGGCGCGGCCGGGCAGCGGTCCGGCGCGGGCGCCTCCCCGCAGCCGCCCGCGGCCGGCACCGGAGACCAGTCGAAGTTCTTCGTCCAGGCCGACTACGACGCCCAGCTCGCCATGCGCTCCCAGACGCCGGAAGGCCCGGCGGACAGACCGTGGGAGCAGGCCATCGCCCCGGAGCCGGTGGACACCGCCGAGCACCGGAAGGACGGCCCCTACCGGCTGTGCTTCTCCAACGCGGCGGTCAACAACCCCTGGCGGCAGGTGGGCTGGAAGACCATGCAGGCCGAGGTGGCGCTGCACGAGGAGATCTCCGGGCTCACCGCGCTGGACGCCGAGGGCAAGGACGACAAGCAGATCTCCGACATCGCCGAGCTCCAGGCCAAGGGCTGCGACGTGCTGATCATCTCGCCGAACACGACGGCGACGCTCACCCCGGCCGTGACCGCCGCCTGCGCCGAGGTACCGGTGATCGTCTTCGACCGCGGTGTGGAGACCGACTGCCCGGTCACGTTCATCAAGCCGATCGGCGGCTACGCGTTCGGCGCCGACGCGGCCGAGTTCCTCGTGGCGAAGGTGCCGGCCGGTGGCAAGATCCTCGCGCTGCGGATCAGCCCGGGCGTCGACGTGCTGGAGACCCGCTGGTCGGCGGCGAAGGTGGCCTTCGACGCGAGCGAGCTGGAAGTCGTCGGGGTGGAGTTCACCGACGGGGACGCGGCCAAGGCCAAGAGCGTCGTCAGCGACTACATCCAGCGGCACGGCAGGATCGACGGCGTCTGGATGGACTCCGGCGCCACCTCCGTGGCCGTCGCCGAGGCGTTCGAGGACGCCGGGCTGCCCGTCCCGCCGATGACCGGCGAGGACCAGCAGGACTTCCTGCGCAAGTGGAAGGACGACGGCCTCACCGCGATGGCCCCCACCTATCCCACCTACCAGTGGCGCACCCCGATCATCGCGGCGCTGAAGATCCTCAAGGGCGAGGAGGTGCCGAAGGTGTGGAACCTGCCCCAGCCCAAGATCACCGCGGAGAACCTCGACACCTACCTGCAGCCCAGCATGCCGCCGCTGCACTACGCCCTGTGCGGCTGCGAGGACATGCCGGGCTTCCCCGAGGGCTGGGGCGGGACGAAGGGGTGAGGATGTTCCAGGCTGGAGTGAACACCTGGGTGTGGGTCTCCCCGCTGACCGGCGTCCATCTCGCCCGCCTCGTGCCCCGGGTCGCCGCGTGGGGGTTCGACGTCATCGAGCTGCCCGTCGAGCGGCCCGGCGACTGGGACCCGCACCGGGCCGCCGACCTGCTCGCCCGGCACGGACTCGCGGCGACGGTGGTGCTGGTCATGCCGCCGGGCCGGGAGCTCGTGGCGGCGTCACCCGAGATCGTCCGGGACACCCAGGACTACCTGCGGCACTGCGTCGACGTGGCGGTCACCGTCGGCTCGCCGGTGATCGGCGGGCCCGCCTACGCGTCGGTCGGCAGGACCTGGCGGATGACGCCGGACGAGCGCGGGGCCGCCCGCGCCGAGCTGCGCCGCAACCTGCTGCCGGTGGTGGACTACGCGGGCGAGCGCGGCGTGCGGCTCGCCGTCGAACCGCTCAACCGGTACGAGACCAGCCTGATCAACACCGTCGAGCAGGCCCTCGACCTGCTGCCCGAGGACGCCGGCCTGGCCCTCGACGTCTACCACCTGAACATCGAGGAGAAGGACCCGGCGCGGGCGGTACGGGCCGCCGCCGGCCGGATCGCGCACGTGCAGGTCTGCGGCACCGACCGAGGCACGCCCGGCGCCGACAAGTTCGACTGGCCCGGCTTCACCGAGGCCCTGCGCGCCGCCGGTTACACCGGGCCGCTCGTCATCGAGTCGTTCACCGCGCACAACCAGGCCATCGCCACCGCGGCCTCCGTCTGGCGGCCGCTCGCCCCCAGCCAGGACGCCCTCGCCGTCGAAGGACTGGCCTTCCTCCGCACCCTCTGACCCCCCTCACCCTGCCGCGGGAAGGAGACTCCCCTCCCGCGGCCCCCTCACCGTCCCTCTCCCAGCCCCCCAGCACCCCCACCGGAGATGCGACATGCGCCGATTACTCGCTGCCCTCTTCCTCCCCGTCCTGCTCCTGACCGCCCTCGCCGGTACGGCTCGCGCGGAAGCCGTACGGCACGAGCCCTTCCGCGCGCTGCTGTTCACCAAGGCCGTCGGCTACGTGCACGGGTCGATCCCGGCCGGGATCCAGATGGTCCGGCAGCTCGCCCAGGAGCACGGGTTCGAGGTCGTGCAGTCCGCCGACTCCGGCGTGTTCGACGACGCCAACCTGGCGACGTTCGACGTGCTGATCATGCTGCAGAACTCCGGCATGGTCTGGGAGAACGACGCCCAGCGGCAGGCGGTGCAGAACTTCGTACGCTCGGGCAAGGGCGTGGTGGCCGTGCACAACGCCCTGGACATGGGCATCGAGAACGAGTTCCCCTGGTGGGACGACCTGATCAACGGCGGCGCGCACATGCCCGCCCACTCACCGGGCACGTTGCAGGGCACCGCCAAGGTCGCCGACCGGGTCCACCCCTCCACCCGGAACCTGCCGCCGCGCTGGCAGCGCGCCGAGGAGTGGTACAACTTCGCGCCGAACCCGCGCGGCGACGTGCACGTCCTGGTGACCGCCGACGAGACCACCTACAACCCGGGCGGCTCCGCGATGGGCGCCGACCACCCGATCTCCTGGTGCCGCGACGCCGAGGGCGGCAAGGTGTGGGCCACCGCGATGGGCCACGAGACCGCCGCCTACAGCGAGCCGCTGTTCCGCGAGCACGTGCTCGGCGGCATCGGCTGGGCCGCCGGTGTCGAGGAGGGCGACTGCGGCGGCACCGTGCACAGCAGCTTCGAGAAGATCACCCTGGACGACAACACCGCCGACCCGATGGAACTCGACGTCGCCGCCGACGGCAGGGTCTTCTACGTCCAGCGCCGCGGCGAGATCAAGATCTTCAAGCCGGACACCCACACCACGGTCACCGCCGCCACCCTGGACGTGTACACCGGCGGCGAGGACGGCCTGGTCGGCATGGAGCTCGACCCGGACTTCGCCGACAACGGCTGGATCTACGTCTACTGGTCGCCGGCCACCAGCGACGAGGACGTCAACCGGCTCTCCCGGTTCACGGTGAGCGGCGACACGATCGACCCGGCCACCGAGGAACAGATCCTCGAAGTGCCCGCCTACCGGCAGGACACCTACCCCGAGCCCGGCCACACCGGCGGCGCGGTGGAGTTCGGCCCGGACGGCGACCTCTACCTGAGCACCGGTGACGACGTCCCGCCGAACCTGTCGCCGGACTGGCAGGGCTACGCGCCGCTCGACTGGCGTCCCGGCCGGCACATGCTGGACGCCGCCCGCACCGCGGGGAACACCGACGACCTGCGCGGCAAGATCCTGCGGATCACGCCGAAGGACGACGGCGGCTACGACATCCCCGAGGGCAACCTGTTCCCGGCCGGCACCGGGAAGACCAGGCCGGAGATCTACGCGATGGGCTTCCGCAACCCGTTCCGGTTCACCGTGGACCAGGAGACCGGGTACGTGCACGTGGCCGACTACGGCCCGGACCGCGGCGCGCCCGCCACGAACCGCGGGCCCGAGGGCCTGGTCGAGTACAACGTCATCAAGGAGGCGGGCAACTTCGGCTGGCCGTTCTGCCACGGCGACAACCAGGCGTACGCGCCCTACAACCCGGACACCAAGGTCGTCGGGCCGAAGTTCGACTGCGCCAACCCGGTCAACGACTCGCCGAACAACACCGGGCTGACCGAGTTGCCGCCGCTCCGGCAGCCCGTCATGTGGTACGGCTACGGCGTCTCGCCGGGCTTCCCCGAACTGGGATCGGGCGGCGCGGCCCCGATGAGCGGGCCCGTCTACCGCTACGACGAGGACAACCCGTCGGAGACGAAGTTCCCCGCCTACTTCGACGGCGTGGGCTTCTTCTACGAGTGGGCCCGCAACTACGTCAAGGAGGTCCACCTCGACGCCGACGACAAGGTGCTGAAGGTCAACGACTTCCTGGCGAACCAGCCGTTCGTCAAGCCGATGGACGTCACCTTCGGCCGTGACGGGTCGATGTACCTGCTGGAGTGGGGCAGCTCCTTCGGCGGCGGCAACAACGACTCCGGGCTCTACCGGATCGACTACTCCGCGGGCGCCCGCGCCCCGGTCGCCAGGGCCACCGCCTCGCGCACCGACGGCCCGGTCCCGCTGACCGTGGAGTTCGGCAGCGCGGGCAGCGCCGACCCCGACGGCGACCCGATCACCTTCGCCTGGGACTTCGACGGCGACGGCGACTTCGACTCCTCCCAGCCTTCGGCGACCCACGTCTACCAGGAGGCCGGACGCCACACCGCCCAGCTCAGGGTGACCGACAACACCGGCAGGGAGGGCTTCGCCAACATCGAGATCACCGCGGGCAACACCTCGCCCACGGTCACCGTCGAGACGCCCCTGGACGGCACGCTGATCGAGTTCGGCCAGGACGTGCCGTACACGATCGAGGTGACCGACCCCGAGGACGGCACGATCGACTGCGACCGGGTGCTCGCCGTCCCGGCGCTCGGCCACGACGACCACGAGCACGAGACCGCCGAGCATCCGGGCTGCCAGGGCACGATCTCCACCGGCGACCTCGGCGGCCACCCCGAGGGCGCCGACCTCTACTACGTGATCAACGCCCGCTACACCGACGAGGGCGAGGACGCGCTCACCGGGTACGCCAAGGTGGTACTCCAGCCCAAGCGCAAGCAGGCCGAGTACTTCACCGCGATGTCCGGCGTCCGGGTGATCGACCAGGCGGGCGCGGAGAGCGGCAGGCGCATCGGCGACATCAGCGACAACGACTGGATCGCGTTCACCCCGATGGACCTGAACGGGATCACGTCGGTCGGTTACCGGGTGTCCACGCCGTTCGGCGGCGGCTCCATCGAACTGCGGGCCGGCTCGCCCACCGGCACCCTGCTGGCCACCACCCCCGTGCCGAACACCGGCGACTGGAACAACTACCAGATGACGCCGCCGGTCCAGGTGAACTCCGGCGTGCGCAGCACGACGATCTACGCCGTGTTCAGGAACGGCCGCGACAACGGCTTCGACCTGGACGCCGTGCAGTTCGCCGGCGGGGACGCGGGCGGCGGCCCCGAGCCCGGCTTCTACACCCTCACCGCGCAGCACAGCGGCAAGAACGTCGCCGTCCAGGGCGGCTCGACCGCCGACGACGCGCTCATCGTCCAGATGGGCGCGAGCAGCGGGGCCGAGCAGCGGTGGGAGGCGATCCCGGCCGCCGGCGGGTACCAGTTCAGGAACGCGCTGAGCGGCAAGTGCCTCGACGTGCCCGGCGGCACCCCCACCGCGGGCGCCCAGCTCGTCCAGTGGAGCTGCCATCCCGCCGGCCACGCCCACCAGGTGCACCAGCGGTTCGAGGCGGTGCCGGCCGGGGACACCTACAAGATCACCTCGGCGGCCAACGGGCTGTGCCTCGACGTGGACGGGGTCTCCCAGGCCGACGGCGCCCGGGTGATCCAGTGGAACTGCACCAACAGCGACAACCAGCGGTTCCGGCTCAACCCCGCCCGGGGCGCGGACCGGACGGCGCCGGTCACCGAGGCCGAGGCGGCCGAGCCCGAAGGGGCGGACGGCTGGCACACCTCCGGCCCGGTCGAGGTGGCGTTGTCGGCCACCGACGACGACTCGGGCGTGGCGGCGACCGAGTACCGCCTCGACGCGGGCGCCTGGACCCCGTACACGGAGCCGGTGCTGGTCAGCGGGGACGGCTCGCGCGCCTTCGAGTACCGCTCCCGGGACGGCGCGGGCAACGTGGAGGAGGCCAGGACGCTCACCCTGAGGATCGACACCACCGCGCCGCAGACGACCGCGTCGTTCGCCGCGCCCAACGACGCGGGCTGGAGCGGCGGCGACGTGCCGGTGCTCCTCGCCGCGCAGGACGCCACCTCCGGCGTCGCCCGCGTCGAGTACTCCCTGGACCGGGGGGAGTGGCGGGAGTACGCCGGCGAGGCCGTGGTCGTCGCCGGGGACGGCGAGCACGAACTGCGCTACCGGGCCACGGATGTCTCGGGCACCGCCGAGCAGGAGAAGGCCGCCGTGCTCAAGATCGACGGCACCCGGCCCACCCTGATGGTCTCCGGCGTGTCCGACGGGGAGGTGTACGGCGACTCCCAGGACCTGCGCATCACCTGGCAGGCGGTGGACGCCACCTCCGGGGTACGCACCACCGCCGGCACGCTGGACGGCTCCGCGCTCGCCGCCGGCTCCGTGCTGCCGCTGTTCACCCAGTCCCTGACGCCGCACGCGGTGGCCGTCACCGCGGACGACCGGGCGGGCAACACCGTGACGGCGGACGTCAGGTTCACCGTCACGACCTCGCTGCGGGACATGCAGAACCTGCTGGACCGCTTCCGCGCCACCGGCTGGCTCTCCCTCCCCGGGCACACGACCCTGACCAAGGAGCTGACCAGGGCCAGGAAGGCGGAGGCCCAGGGCAAGGACGCCAAGGCCCTGCGCCACCTGGCCGGCTTCCGGACACTGGTCGCCGACCAGCGGCTGGTGACACGCGCCGAGGTGCGCCAGACCCTCACCCGTGACGCCGGCAAGATGATCGACGAGATCGGCTGATCTCTGCCCGGAGACGCCCGGAGGCGTCCGGGAGACGTCCGGCGGCTTCACCGGCTTCGCGCCGGGGGCCGCCGGGCGTTTTCGGCTTTCCGGAGCGGCTTTCCCGGAGCGGTTTCAGCGGGTGGCGCCATTTGTCTGGTGGCCGGGTCCCGCCGCAGCCACGCCGGAGACGTTTGGCCCGCCGGATCCGGGCCGGCAGGCAGAACGTCGCCAGATTTGGCGGGCTATTGAACAGCTTGTCCGGTTTCGTTCACTATTCGGGTACACGCCGTCCACGGCGATCGTCCACGAGAAGTGAGTTGGCCATGGTGCGACCGGAACCGGATCCCGCGGATCGCGTACCCGGCCGGGAGTGGCACGGCGGCGCCCGCCCGCGGGCTCAGGCGCTCCAGTCCACCCCGCGGCCCGGCGCCTCCTCGAACACCAGCCACGTCCGCGTCGCGCGCACCCCGGGAACCTCCTGGACGCGCTCCAGGACCACCTGGCGCAGGGCCGAGTTGTCCGGTGCGCGGACCAGCACGAGGATGTCGAAGTCACCGCCGACCATCGCGAAGTGCTCGATGTACGGGATCTCGCGCAGATGTCGCGACACCGTCCGCCAGGCGTTCTGCTCGATGGTCACCATGACGTAGGCGCTGGTGCCGAGTCCGGCGCGCTGCGGGTTGAGCCGTGCGGTGAAGCCGCTGATCACGTCGTCGGCCAGCAGCCGGTTCAGCCGCGTGTAGGCGTTGGCCCGGGAGATGTGCACCTGCTCGGCGAGCGCCCGGATGGACACCCGCCCGTCCCTGCGCAGCTCGGCGATGATCGCCCGATCGGTCTCGTCGAGCGGCGCGAACGTCCGCCCGGGACCGGAACCCGCTTCCCCCGCTTCCGAAGACATGTCGCTCTCTCTTCCGAGCCGTCGCCGTCCCAACCTTTCGAACGAACATACAGCGCCTCGTCCGCGAAGCGTCCACCAGAAAGCGAGTGCTCATGCCGGGGAAGACCACCAGGCGGACCGCGCAGGGGCTGCTGCCGTCCGCCGCGCCCGTGCGCTTCGTGGCGGAGGACGGCACCGCCGTCGCCAGACCGCCCGGCGGCTACACCGAGCCGCCCGCGGGGCTGCTCCGCGAGGCGTACCGGCGGATGGTGGCCGGGCGGCGCTTCGACACGCAGGCCACCGCCCTGACCAAGCAGGGCAGGCTCGCCGTGTACCCCTCCAGCCGGGGCCAGGAGGCGTGCCAGGTCGCCGGGGCGCTCGTCCTGGGCGAGCACGACTGGCTCTTTCCGACCTACCGCGACTCCGTGGCGCTGGTCGCCCGGGGGCTGGACCCCGTGCAGGTGCTGACCCTGCTGCGCGGCGACTGGCACTGCGGCTACGACCCGCGTGCCGTACGGGTGGCGCCGCAGTGCACGCCGCTGGCCACCCAGGTGCTGCACGCCGCCGGCATGGCCGAGGCCCTGCGCCGCAGCGGCGAGCCGGGCGCGGTGCTGGCGCTGGTCGGGGACGGCGGCACCAGCGAGGGCGACTTCCACGAGGCGCTGAACTTCGCGGCCGTCTTCGCCTCCCCCGTGGTGTTCTTCGTGCAGAACAACAAGTACGCGATCTCGGTGCCGCTGGCCCGGCAGTCGGCGGCGCCGTCCCTGGCCTATAAGGGCGTCGGGTACGGCGTGCCGTCCGAGCAGGTGGACGGCAACGACCTGGTCGCCGTGCTGGCCGTGCTCACGGCCGCGATGGAACGCGCCCGCGCCGGCGGAGGGCCGACCCTGGTCGAGGCGCACACCTACCGGATGGACGCGCACACCAACGCCGACGACGCGACCCGCTACCGGGACGCGGCCGAGGTCGAGCAGTGGGCCGGCGCCGACCCGCTGGCCCGGCTGGAGGCCCACCTGCTGGCCAGGGGCGAGCTGACCGCCGACGACGTGGAACGGGCGCGGGCCGAGGCCGAGACGGCCGCCGCGGACCTGCGCGCCGCGATGGACACCGAACCGGTGGGCGACCCGCTGGAACTCTTCGACCACGTCTTCGCCGAACCCACCCCGCAACTGCGTGAGCAGCGCGCGCTGCTCGCCGCCGAACTGACCGCCGAGGAGGGCTGACCATGGCCAAGGTCACCATGGCGCAGGCGCTCAACACCGCCCTGCGCGACGCGTTGAGCCAGGACGAGCGGGTGCTCGTCTTCGGTGAGGACGTGGGCCCGCTCGGCGGCGTCTTCCGCATCACCGACGGCCTGACCCGCGACTTCGGCGAGGAGCGCTGCTTCGACACCCCCCTCGCCGAGTCCGGGATCGTCGGGCTCGCCGTCGGCATGGCCATGGGCGGGTTCCGGCCGGTGGTGGAGATGCAGTTCGACGCCTTCGCCTACCCGGCGTTCGAGCAGATCGCCTCGCACGTCGCCAAGCTGCGCAACCGCACCCGGGGCCTGATGTCCCTGCCGATGGTGATCCGCATCCCGTACGCGGGCGGCATCGGCGGCGTCGAGCACCACAGCGACTCCAGCGAGGCGTACTACGCGCACACGCCCGGCCTCAAGGTCGTCACCCCCGCCACCGCGGAGGACGCCTACTGGCTGCTCCGCGACGCCGTGGCCGACCCCGACCCGGTCGTCTTCATGGAACCGAAGAAGCTCTACTGGTCCAAGCAGGAGGCCGACCTGACCCGGCGCGGGGCCGCGCCGTTCGGCCGCGCGGCCGTCCGGCGGCCGGGCCGGGACGCCACGCTCGTCGCCTACGGCCCCTCGGTCCCGGTGGCGCTGGAGGCCGCCGAGGTCGCCGCCGGCGAGGGCGTCGAACTGGAGGTCGTGGACCTGCGCACGATCGTGCCGTTCGACGACGAGACGGTGACCGCGTCGGTCCGGCGGACCGGCCGCTGCCTGGTGCTCCAGGAGGCGCAGGGGTTCGCCGGGGTCGGCGCCGAGATCGCGGCCCGGGTGCAGGAACGCTGCTTCCACTCGCTGGCCGCGCCGGTCCTGCGGGTGGCCGGGTTCGACATCCCCTACCCGCCGCCGAAACTCGAACACGCCCACCTGCCCGGAGTGGACCGCGTCCTCGACGCCGTGGACCGCCTCCAGTTCGGCGACACCCCCGACCTGCGCCACCTCGGCGGCCGGATCGAGGGCGCCGCGTGACCGGCCGCACGTTCCTGCTGCCCGACCTCGGTGAAGGGCTGACCGAGGCGGAGATCGTCGAATGGCGGGTCGCGGCCGGTGACACGGTGACCGTCGACCAGATCGTCGTCGAGGTCGAGACCGCCAAGGCCGCCGTGGAACTCCCCGTCCCCTACGCGGGCAGGGTCCTCACCCTCCACGCCGTCCCAGGCGCCCCCGTCTCGGTAGGCGAACCCCTCATCACCGTCGCCACCACCGCGGAGACCGCGCCCCCCGCCGACACCCCCGCGGCAGCCGACGCCGGTCCCACCGGCACGCCCGCCGCGGCGGTGGACGGGGCCGCCGAGCGGTACCGGGAGGAGGAGCGGGCGGGCTCGGGGAACGTGCTCGTGGGGTACGGGACGGGACACGCCGTGTCCCGCCGCGCCCGCCGGCGAGCGCTCCGCACGGACGCGCCCGCGTCCGCGTCCACAGGCCCGCAGACGCCTGCGACGCCCGCCCCGCCGACGCCCGCGACGCCCGCGGCGCGTGTGGCGGGCGGGGGCGGGGTACGTGCGGGGGAGGGCGCGGTGCGGGTGATCTCGCCGCTGGTACGGCGGACGGCCCGGGAGCACGGGATCGACCTCGCGACGCTGACGCCCAGCGGCCCCGCCGGGATCGTGCTGCGGCGGGACGTGGAGCGGGCCGTGGAAGAAGCGCGGACGGCCGGCGAGGAAGGGGTGCGGCGCGTACCGCTGCGCGGAGTGCGCAGGACGGTGGCCGAGAAGCTGGCCCGCAGCCGCAGGGAGATCCCGGACGCCACCACCTGGGTCGACGTGGACGCCACCGGCCTCCTGGAAGCCAGGGACGTGCTGCGCACCACGGCCCCGGACGCGCGGATCGGCCTCCTCGCCCTGCTGGCGCGCATCTGCGTCAGGGCGCTCGGCCGCTTCCCCGACCTGAACTCCCAGGTGGACACCGAGCGGGGCGAGATCGTCACCTACTCCCGGGTGCACCTCGGCTTCGCCGCCCAGACCGAACGCGGCCTCGTGGTCCCCGTCGTCCGGGACGCGGACCGGCTGACCACGGCCGAACTCGCCGCGGAACTCACCCGGCTGACCGGCCTGGCCCGTACCGGCGGCCTCCCGCCGTCCGCGCTCACCGGCGGCACCTTCACCCTCAACAACTACGGTGTCTTCGGCGTGGACGGCTCCACCCCCATCATCAACCACCCGGAGGCGGCCCTCCTCGGCGTCGGCCGCATCGTGGACAAGCCGTGGGCGGTCGGCGGGGCGCTCGCCGTGCGCAAGGTGACCCAGCTGTCCTTCACCTTCGACCACCGGGTCTGCGACGGCGGCACGGCGGGCGGCTTCCTCCGCTACGTCGCGGACTGCGTCGAGCACCCGGTGTCCCTGCTCGCCGACCTCTGAGAGCGCCCGCCACCCGGGGGCTTTACCGCGGCCCTCGTTACGCCCTCTCCCGCCGGGTAGCCCGTGCGGCGGGAGAGGGCGGCGGTGGAGAGGGTGATCGAACGGGTGCGTGCCGCGGCGTACCGGGTGCCGACCGACCGGCCCGAGGGCGACGGCACCCTCGCCTGGGACGCCACCACCCTGGTGGTCGCGCACGTCACGGCGGGCGGCGTGACCGGCACCGGCTGGACGTACGCGCCCCCCCGGCGGCGGCCGGTTACGCCGCCGAGGCGCTCGCCCCGCTGGTGACCGGCGTCGATCCGATGGACATCCCCGCCGCCTGGACCGCCATGGTGCTCGGCGAGTCGTCCGGCGCCGCCCCCGGCCGGGACCGCACCGGCTGAACCCCGGTTCGCGCCAACCGGTCGCGAATGCCACCCGGCACCGCGCCGACCGATCGCGCAGGCCGATGGTCCCGACCGATCGCGCCGACCGATCGCGCAGGCCGCCCGGCGCCGCGTCGGTGGGCCGTCAGGCCGACAGGAAGCGGTTCCTGGCGCGGGAGAGGTGGTCGCGCATGGCGGTTTCCGCCTCCTCGGGCCGGCCCGCGATGACGGCCTCCCCGATCGCGTGGTGCTCGTCGAGGGTCGGCTCCCCGCTGTCCCTGCCGGGGTAGTCCAGGCGGAACAGGTGCAGGTGGCTGTGGGTGCGCTCCAGCGCGTCGCGGACCGCCTCGCTGCCCGACAGTTCGGCGATGAGGTCGTGGAAGCGGGCGTCGTGCCCCTGGATGGCGCGGTACTGCTGGTAGCTCGTGCCCTCCGGCGCTCCGGCCAGGCTCTCCAGCTCCGCGCGCAGCCGCTGCGCGCCGGCCGCCGTCACCGCCGCGGCGGCCCGGCCCGCGGCCCACGGCTCCAGCAGCAGGCGGAGGTCGTACAGGTCGGTGACCTGGGCCGGGGTGAGCACCGGGGCGACGGAGTAACCGCGCAGCGGCTCCTTGGTCACCAGCCCGTCGGACTCCAGGCGGGCGAGGACCTCCCGCACCGGCGTCTGCGAGACGTCCAGCAGCCGGGCCACCGCGTAGATGTTGACCCTGGCCCCGGGGGCGAGCTCGCCGTCCATGATCAGCGTCTTGAGGTGCTCGTAGACGTCCTCGGTGAGCACGGTGCGCCGCGCGGGCGGCACCTGGCCTTTCAGCCGGCGCTCCATCTCGCTGGTCATCCGCGCTCCTTAGTCGACCGGGGGTGTTGACGAGCGTAGTCCATTCCGAGGAGCATGCACGAAATATCCAATAGGAAATGCTCCTCGAAGTCCGGGCGTCCGCGGGCGTCGCCGTAGGGGTTGGGAGCCCCTCTCGGGCGGGGCGGCCGGGCGGATTCCCGCGGTGCCGAGCTCCCGGCCCGGGGGCGTCCGCCCCTAGTATGTTGTCGGTGGCCGACTATCCTCCGCAGGCCGCCGACGGCGGCCGGAGATCGATGGAGCATCTCAGCGTGTCCAGCTGGCGGCTGCCCATCGGGATCGTGCTGATCGCCCTCAGCGGGCAGCTCGACGCCACCGTCACCGGTGGCCTGGAGGAGTTCGTCGTCCAGGCCCGCCAGGATCCCGGCGACCACCTGGTCTTCGACCTGGCCGAGTTGAGCTTCATGGACAGCGCGGGGCTACGGGTGCTGCTCAACGCGCACGCCTTCGCCCGCCGCCACGGTGGCCGGGTGCACCTGGCGGCCGTGCAGCCGATGCCGGCCCGCGTCCTCCAGCTCACCCACGCCGGAGACCATCTCGCCGTGCAGGCCACCGTGGAGGAGGCCCTGAAGGCCGCCGTGGCCGAGGTGCTGCCCCGCGGCGGCACCGGCGAGGGCAGGTCGACCGATGCGACTCCGGCCTGAGCCCGGGGGTGACGGTTTCATCGATCATCGCCGAGGAAGACCGGACGACACCGGCGTGAGCGCCGGTGACGTCAGCCGTCCCATCACCGACGATCTGTCCGGGCTGCGGGCGCAGGTCCACGACTACGGCGCCAAGGCCGGGCTGTCCGGGCAGCGGCTGGGCGACCTGGTGATCGCGGTCAACGAGGCGGCCATCAACGTGCTGGAACACGGCGGCGGGCGGGGCACGCTGACCATCACCAGCGACCGGGCGGAGGTGACCGCCGAGATCACCGACACGGCCGGCGGCCTGACCGCCCGCCATCTCCGCCAGCCCAAACCCGACCACGCCGCGCTGCGCGGGCACGGCCTGTGGCTGATCCGCCAACTCTGCGACCGGATCGTGCTGGACCACCCCGGAGGCGTCTCCCGGCTGCGGCTGTACATGCGCCTCGACCTCCAGGTGTGAACCGGCCGCCGGAAAACCAGTTGGCAGGCCGTACCCCTGATCCCTAACCTCTCCCGCATGAATCAGGCACTGTTGAACGCCCCGCTCGTGGTGGGGCGGGTCGTGAGGCCTCGCGTCACCCGGGCCCTGGCCCGCTAGGACGCAACCTCCTCAGACGAAAACCGAGGCGAGGCGTCCCGCACGCGTGCCCAGGGCCACCGAGACCCATCTCTCTCGGACCCATAGGGGCGACAGCTGTGACGCGTTCATTCGCACACGGAGACCATTCACACACCCAGAAGCAGGTCAGGAACGGCGGCGGGCATACCCGGCCCGGCCGGGATCGCCGCCGCGAGTTCTCCCAGAACTTCCTCACCGACGCCGCCGAGATCGGCAGGATCGTCCGGGCCGCGCGGCCCGCGCGCGACGGCCTGATCCTGGAGCCCGGCGCCGGGGAGGGGCACCTGACCCGTGCGCTGGCCGACCACTGCCGGAAGGTGATCGCTTACGAGATCGACCCGCTGCTCGCCGGAAGGCTGGCCGCCCGCACCCGCGACGACGACCGGATCGAGGTGGCCCGGGGCGACTTCACCACCGCCAGGGCTCCCGGCCGGCCGTTCGCGGTCGTGGGCAACATCCCGTACTCGGTGACCGCCGGCATCGTCCGGTGGTGCCTGCGGGCGCCGGATCTCACCTCGGCCACACTGGTGACCCAGTGGGAGTACGCCCGCAAACGCACCGGCGACTACGGACGGTGGAGCAGGCTGACCGTGACCACCTGGCCGCGGTACGCCTGGGAGCTGCACGGCCGCATCGACAGGGAACGGTTCCGGCCGGTGCCGCAGACCGACTCGGCGATCATGCGCATCGAGCGCAGGCCCGCCGGGCTGCTGCCGGCCGGGACCCTGGCGGACTACGCGGAGTTCGTCGAGCTCGGCTTCGGCGGCCACGGCGGCACGCTGTACGCCTCGCTGAGCCGGCGCCACCCGCCCGGCGTGGTCGGTGACGCCTTCGCCAGGGCCGGCGTCGACCCGGCGGCCGTGGTTGCCTACGTCCACCCGGACCAGTGGCTCACGCTGTTCCGGCACGTCGTGCTCGGCTGACGTACACGCCGCGCCGCCGCCCCCTTTGCGGGGGCGGCGGCGCGGCCTCGTGCACGGCCTGCTGGGTCTCGCATGCTCTCCACGGTGCGGACAGCTTTCCGGCCCGGCAAAGATGCCCACTGGGCGAACCCGCCGTCTGAACGGCGGTTACCTGTCCGCCGGGGGGCGCGCGTCAAGCTGGGCGCGGATGGCGTCCATGACCGTGTCCGGCGAGGCGGAGCTGCGGAAGGCGGCCACCACGACCCGGTCGGAGGTCTCCCGGCCGCGCGGCTTCTCCAGGTGCCGGAACGTCGTGATGACGTACTGGAGGGCGTGGTCCAGCGGACCGAAGGGGTCGTGCCGCCCTTCGGCGCGCAGCCAGCCGCGCAGCACCTGGTTGTGCGCCGCGACGACGGAGGCGGCCATGAGCTCCGCGCGCAGGGCGGCGTCCGGGGAGCCGTCCAGCCAGTCGGCGACGAACTCCCGGAACAGCCGCTGGTACCGGGCGACGCTGGCGATCTCCCGGTCCCGCAGCGCGGGCACCTTGCCGACGAGCCGGTAACGCTGCAACGACACCTCGGCGTCGTCCACGTAGTGCGCGAGCACGATGCGCACCGCGTCGCACACGGCCACGACGGCGGTGTCCGCGGTCGAGGCCGCCAGCCGGGCGGCGACCTTCGCCAGCAGCGCGTCGTGCTCGGGGAAGATCACGTCCTCCTTCGAGCGGTAGTGCCGGAAGAAGGTGCTGCGGCTGACCCCCGCCCTGGCCGCTATGTCGTCGACGGTGGTGGCGTCGTAACCGCGCTCGTCGAACAGCGCGGTCGCCGCCTCGGCGAGTCGCCGGCGGATGGGCGATCTTGGCATCTCCCCATTCTCCCGCATTGGTGTTGTCGGACGCGATGGGACTGAGTATCTTCTGAGCGATACTGAGTTCCAGGAAGCGGTGGTCCATGGACCTGAAGGGCACGGCCGGGCGTCTCGCCCGGCTGGAGGACCGGTTGGACGCCGTGCGCGCCGCCGGGGCACGGGCGGCGGAGAAGCAGCACGCCCGCGGCAGGCTGAGCGCCCGCGAGCGGATCGAGCGGCTGCTCGACGAGGGATCGTTCGTCGAGCTGGACGCCCTGGCCGCGCACCGGAGCACCGCCTTCGGCCTGGACCGCAACCGCGTCCCCGGCGACGGCGTGGTCACCGGGTACGGCACCGTCGGCAACCGTACGGTGTGCGTCTTCGCCCAGGACTTCACCGTCCTCGGCGGCAGCCTGGGCGAGGTCTACGGCGAGAAGATCTGCAAGGTCATGGACCTCGCCCTGAAGACCGGATCGCCGATCATCGGCATCAACGAGGGCGCCGGGGCGCGGATCCAGGAGGGCGTCGTCTCGCTCGGCCTGTACGGCGAGATCTTCCGCAGGAACGTGCGCGCCTCCGGGGTGATCCCGCAGATCTCCCTGATCATGGGCGCCTGCGCCGGCGGGCACGTCTACTCCCCGGCCCTCACCGACTTCACCGTCATGGTCGACTCGACCTCGCACATGTTCATCACCGGCCCCGACGTGATCAAGACGGTCACCGGCGAGGACGTCACCTTCGAGGAGCTCGGCGGCGCCCGCGCGCACAACACCAGGTCAGGCAACGCGCACTACCTGGCCGCCGACGAGGACGACGCGCTCGACTACGTCAGGGCGCTGCTGTCCTACCTGCCGTCCAACAACCTGGACGAGGCGCCGTCCGGCGCGGGGGCGTCCGGCGCGGAGCTCACCGCGGGCGACGCGGCACTCGACGCGTTCGTGCCCGACTCGCCCAACCAGCCCTACGACATGCGGGTCGTCATCGAGTCGGTGCTGGACGACCGGGACTTCCTGGAGGTCCAGGCGCTGTTCGCGCCCAACATCATCGTGGGCTTCGGGCGGATGGACGGCCGCCCGGTGGGCGTCGTCGCCAACCAGCCGACCCAGCTCGCCGGCACCCTCGACATCAACGCCTCGGAGAAGGCCGCGCGCTTCGTCCGCACCTGCGACGCCTTCAACATCCCGGTGCTCACCTTGGTCGACGTGCCCGGCTTCCTGCCCGGCACCGAACAGGAGTGGAACGGCATCATCCGCCGCGGCGCCAAGCTCCTCTACGCCTACGCCGAGGCCACCGTCCCGCTGGTCACCGTGATCACCCGCAAGGCGTACGGCGGCGCCTACGACGTCATGGGCTCCAAGCATCTCGGCGCCGACGTCAACCTCGCCTGGCCGACCGCGCAGATCGCGGTGATGGGCGCCCAGGGCGCGGTCAACATCCTGCACCGCAGGGAACTCGCCGCCGCCGACGACCCCGTGGCCCTGCGCGCCAAGCTGGTCGCCGAGTACGAGGACACGCTGGCCAACCCCTACCAGGCGGCCGAGCGCGGCTACGTCGACGCCGTGATCCGGCCGGGCGACACCCGCGGCCAGGTCATCAGGTCCCTGCGGCTGCTCAGGAACAAACGGGCGTCCCTGCCGCCGAAGAAGCACGGGAACATCCCGCTGTGAGCGAGCCTGGAGGGCTGCTGTGAGCGCACTGCGCAAGGTGCTCGTCGCCAACCGCGGGGAGATCGCCGTCCGCGTCGTCCGCGCCTGCCGGGACGCCGGTCTCGGCAGCGTGGCGGTCTACGCGGACCCGGACCGGGACGCCCCGTTCGCCCGGATGGCCGGCGAGGCGTACGCCCTGGGCGGCTCCGCCCCGGCCGAGACCTACCTGGCGATCGGCAAGATCCTGGACATCGCCCGGCGGTCGGGCGCGGACGCCGTGCACCCCGGGTACGGGTTCCTCGCCGAGAACGCCGCCTTCGCCCAGGCGGTCATCGACGCGGGGCTGACCTGGATCGGGCCGCCGCCCGCCGCGATCGACGCCCTCGGCGACAAGGTGCGCGCCAGGCACATCGCGCAGAAGGTCGGCGCGCCGCTGGTCGCGGGCACCCCCGACCCGGTGGCGGACGCGGCGGAGGTGGTCGCCTTCGCCCGCGAGCACGGCCTGCCGGTCGCGATCAAAGCCGCGTACGGCGGCGGCGGGCGCGGCCTCAAGGTGGCGAGGACCCTTGAGGAGATCCCCGGCCTGTACGACTCGGCCGTGCGCGAGGCGATCGCCTCCTTCGGCCGCGGCGAGTGCTTCGTCGAGCGCTACCTCGACCGCCCGCGGCACGTCGAGACCCAGTGCCTGGCCGACGCGCACGGCAACGTCGTCGTGGTCGGCACCCGGGACTGCTCTCTCCAGCGCCGCCACCAGAAGCTGGTCGAGGAGGCCCCCGCGCCCTTCCTCACCGAGGAGCAGGTCCGCACGCTCTACCGATCCTCCAAGGCCATCCTGCGCGAGGCCGGCTACGTCGGCGCCGGCACCTGCGAGTTCCTCGTCGGGCAGGACGGCGTCATCTCCTTCCTGGAGGTCAACACCCGCCTCCAGGTCGAGCACCCCGTCACCGAGGAGGTGGCCGGCGTCGACCTCGTCAGGGAGATGTTCCGGATCGCCGCGGGGGAGCCGCTCGGCTACGACGACCCGGTGGGACGCGGCCACTCCATCGAGTTCCGGATCAACGCCGAGGACCCCGGCCGCGACTTCCTGCCCGCACCCGGGACGCTCACCCGCTGGCGTCCGCCGTCGGGACCGGGTGTCCGGGTGGACGAGGGTTTCGCCGAGGGCCAGACCGTCCCCGGTGTGTACGACTCGCTGCTCGCCAAACTGGTGGTCACCGGCGCAGACCGGGCGCAGGCGGTGGAGCGGGCGCGGCGGGCGCTGGCGGAGTTCACCGTCGAGGGGATGCCCACCGTGCTGCCCTTCCACCGGGCCGTCCTGGAGGACCCCGCCTTCATCGGCGACGGCGGCTCCTTCGCCGTGCACACCAGGTGGATCGAGACCGGCTTCGCCAACACCCTCCCGCACTACGCGGGCGCCGCGGAGACGGCCGCGCCGCCGGAGACGGAGACCGTGGTCGTCGAGGTCGGCGGCAGGCGGCTGGAGGTCGTGCTGCCCGCCGGCTTCGGCGCGACCGGCCGGGGGACCACCGGGCACGGGGCGGCGAACGGGCGGGCCGCGCAGCCCAGACGCGGATCCCGGGGACGGGCGCAGGCCGCGGTGAGCGGTGACACGCTGACCTCGCCGATGCAGGGCACCATCGTCAAGGTGGCCGTCGAGGACGGCGCCGAGGTGGCCGAGGGAGACCTCGTGGTGGTGCTCGAAGCCATGAAGATGGAACAGCCGCTGACCGCGCACAGGGCGGGCACCGTGACCGGCCTGTCCGCCCGGGTGGGCGCGACCGTGACCGCCGGATCCGCCATCTGCGAGATCAAGGGCTGACGGCCGCCGGAACGTCCGCCTTCGACCGGCGGCCACCGGGGGCATCCGGGGCCCGCCGGTCGAAGGCGGCGCAGCCCACCCGCCGCCCGGGATGTCACACCGTGCCGGCGAGGCTGCCCAGCAGGACCAGGCGCTGCGCCGACGCGCTGCCGGGCTCGGCGTGCATGGAGAACAGCTGCTGGCCGGGCGCGCGGTTGATCTGGAACTGCCCGCAGGACAGGTCCAGCTCGCCCACCTCCCGATGGTGCAGGCGCCTGCCCGTGCAGGAAGGGTCGAACATCTCTCCGCGCGCCCACAGCCGGCGGAAGTCCGCGCTCTCGCGGGTCAGCTCGCCGACGAGTTCGGTGAGGTAGGGATGCTCGGGATCCCGTACGGCGGCGGCCCGCAGGTTCGCCACCCTGATCCGGGCGACGTCCTCCCAGTCGTGGTAGAAATCGTGGGCGGCCGGGTCGAGGAAGGCCAGCCGGGTCAGGTTGTCCCAGCACTCCAGCCCGTCGTACAGGGCGGTGGCCAGCGGGTTGGCGGCCAGCACGTCCATCCACCGGTTGACCACCAGCGTCGCGGTGTACGGCTGGCTCCGTATCAGCCAGGTCAGGATCGGCCTGACGGCTTCCGGCCGCCCGTGCACCCGCTGCCGCTGCGGGAGCCTGGCCAGCTCGTGCAGGTGGGCCGTGGCCTCCGGGTCGAGCCCGAGCACCCGGGCCAGGGAATTGATCACCCGGCGGGACGGGTGACGCTCGCGCCCCTGTTCCAGCCGGATGTAGTAGGCGGTGCTGACCCCGGCCAGCATGGCCACCTCCTCCCTGAGCAGCCCGCGGGGCCGGGAGGCGCCGACGTCCAGCCCCGCCTGCGCCGGGGTGGTGGCCCTGCGCCGGGCGTGCAGGAACTCACCGAGAAGCCGGTCGCTTTCCATGCCCACACGGTATGTCGTACACACCTGGTCAGGGTGGTCCTGTCGTTCCTAGGTACCCCTCGGCCGGACGCGGTCCGACCGGCCGTGAGGGACGCCGGCGCGTGGCCCGCCGTACGCCCGGTGACCGATTCGTGCAAGACCGGGCGGCCGACCGGCTCCTAGACTCTCCGAATCCGTCTCCCCAGTCCGTATCGCCAGTTCGTATCCCAGCAGAAGGAAGACATATGAAAGCCACCATCGACCTCATCGGGATCGTCGTGCGGGACATGGCCCGGTCCCTCGCCTTCTACCGGCACCTCGGTCTCGACCTGCCCGCGAGCGCGGACGCGCTGCCGCACGCCGAGACGGAACTGCCCGGCGGCCTGCGCCTCGCCTGGGACACCGAGGAGACCGTCCGGTCCTTCGACCCCGGCTGGGAGCGGCCCACCGGCGGCCACCGGATCGCCCTGGCCTTCAGGCTGGAGTCGGCCGCCGAGGTCGACGCCGCGTACGGCCGGCTCACCGGCCTCGGCTACCACGGGCACAAGGAGCCGTGGGACGCGGTGTGGGGCCAGCGCTACGCCATCGTGCACGACCCGGACGGCAACGCGGTCGACCTGTTCGCCTGAGGGTCACCGGCAGCCTGCGCGGGCCGCCGGCCGGTTCCTCCCGGTCGCCGCGAGCCAGCCACCACCAATGCTGCCTTATTACGAAATAGCAGGGTTAACCCGACTTTTACTTACACGACAATCTTGTGGGTAAAAGTCCTTTCTGGCCTATTCCTCGCCCCCGACCAGGGACCCCCAGCCCTGGCCGAGGATGTCGGCCAGGAGGGACCCGCTCGCATGCGCCGAGTCGTCTCTGTCCTGTCTGCCGCCCTGGCAGTCCTCTTCGTCGCCGGCCTCACCGCCGGACCGGCGGCGGCCGTCCCGCCGAACATCCCCTCCGCCGCCACCGCGGCCTCCCGGCTGGCGTCCCTGACGGTCGCCGCCGAGTCCAACGCCTCCAGCTACGACCGCGACCTCTTCCCGCACTGGATCACCGTCTCCGGCACCTGCGACACCCGCGAGCAGGTGCTCAAGCGCGACGGCACCAACATCTCCACCAACTCGAGCTGCGCCGTCTCCGGCCAGTGGTACAGCCCGTACGACGGCGCGACCTGGACCGCCGCGTCCGACGTCGACATCGACCACATGGTGCCGCTCGCCGAGGCGTGGGCCTCCGGCGCCTGGGCCTGGACCACCGCCCGGCGCCAGGCGTACGCCAACGACCTCGGCGGACCCGAGCTGTGGGCCGTCACCGACAACGTGAACCAGGCCAAGAGCGACAAGGACCCGGCGCAGTGGCAGCCGCCGCTGGCCGGATTCCGGTGCACCTACGCCCGCGCCTGGATCCAGGTGAAGTGGTACTACGGCCTGAGCGTGGACAGCGCGGAGAAGACGGCGCTGAACGGGATGCTCGGCACCTGCTGACCGGCGAAGCGGGCGCCTCACCCGTGCCGGACGCGGGTGAGGCGCCCGCACTCACCGTGCCGGACGCCGGTGAGACGTCCGCCGTGCGTCGACGGGCCTCTCACCGCCGGCGAAACCGGAGTGTGAGATCCTGACGGGGAAGCCCAGACCGGCTCCCGGACGAGGCGCGCCGTACCCGGCCAGACAAGACGGCGCCGAGGAGCCCGTGATGGCCTGGATCGTCCTGGTGGTGTCCGGTGTGCTGGAAGCCGTGTGGGTGGCGGCGCTGGACAGGTCCGAGGGGTTCACCCGGCCGGTGCCCGTCGCCGTGTTCGCCGCCGGGCTGGCGCTCAGCATGATCGGACTCGGCTTCGCCCTCCGCGAGGTGCCCGTCGGCACCGGCTATGCCGTCTGGGTCGGCATCGGGGCCGCGCTCACCGTCGCCTACGCGACGATCTCCGGCGCCGAGGCGTTCTCCGCCGTGAAGCTGCTCCTGGTCGCCGGCATCGTCGGCTGTGTGATCGGCCTCAAGGTCCTCGCCTAGCGGGAGCCCAGGGTGGTAACGGCAGACCTACCCTGGATGCCGAAGCCGGACATAGTGTGACGAAATGGACAACGGCACGTTGCTGGGCGAGTTCCTCCGCGCCCGGCGTGAGGTCACCGCTCCAGGCCAGGTGGGGCTGCCGTGCTCGGGCAACCGGCGGACGCCCGGGCTGCGCCGGCAGGAGGTGGCGATGCTGGCCGGAGTCAGCACCGACTACTACATCCGGCTGGAACAGGGCCGCGAGCGCCACCCGTCCGAGCAGGTCCTCGCCGCGCTCGGACGGGCCCTGGCCCTCGGCCCCGAGGCCGCGGCCCACCTGCGCGAGCTCGCCCGCCCCTGGCCGCGCCGCTCCGGCTCCGCCGACGTCGCGGTCAGCCCGCACCTGGTGCGGATGATGAACGGCTGGCCGAGCACGGCGGCGCTGGTGGTCGGCCGCTGGATGGACGTGCTGGCGTGCAACCCGCTGGCGGGCGCCCTCTACGGCGGGCAGGAGCACGGGGACAACCTGCTGCGGCTGACCTTCATGAACCCGGCCGCCCGCGAGTTCTACCTGGACTGGGAACGGGTCGCCGAGGCCAGGGTCGCCCACCTGCGCGCCGTCGCCGGGGCCGACCTGGACGACCCGCGCCTGACCGAGCTGGTCGGCGAGCTGTGCCGGGAGAGCCCCGACTTCCGCCGGATGTGGGCCAGGCACGACGTCTTCGGCATGCCCAGGGAGACCAAGCGGCTGCGCCATCCGGACATCGGCGAGCTGACCCTGACCTGCGAACTGTTCAACGTCAACAGCTCGCCGGGTCAGCAGCTCATCACCGTCCAGGCGGAGGCGGGGAGCCCCTCCGAGCACGCCATGCTGACCCTCGCCGAGATGGCCCGCGCCGCGGCCCCGGCACGGCCGCTGCTCCGCTGACCCGGGCGCACCCCCGCCGCCGTGTACGCGCGGGTGAGCGTCGCGGGCGGGGCGGGCAAGGCGGATCTGGCGTTCATGGTCGAGTCGGTGAGCCACCCGGAGCTGGCCCAGGTGTGGGAGGACCTGATGAGCCGCTGGGCCCCGGTGCCAAGGTCGGCCGAGCCGCGGGACATCGACCCGTTCCTGGCCCGGCTGGCCGCCGACGGGCTGTGGTTGTTCGAGGCCACCAGCGGGATCCCGCTGTCCGAGCCGGTCAGGCAGGCCCTGCGCGAACGCCTGGCCGCCCTGGCCGAGGCGGCCGACACGCCTGACACCACCTGACCCCGCTGTGCCCGACGACCGCGAAGAGACATGGGTGGAGACATGAGCGGCGCGAACCGCTGGTGGCTGCTGGTGACGGTGTCGGCCGGGCTGCTGCTGATCTCGGTGGACATGACGGTGCTGTACACCGCGCTGCCGACGCTCACGGCGGAGCTGCGCGCCGACGCGTCGCAGAAACTGTGGATCGTCAACGCGTATCCGCTGGTGATGGCCGGGCTGCTGCTGGGCGCGGGCACGCTGGGCGACCGCGTCGGGCACAAGCGGATGTTCCTCGCCGGTCTGGCGCTGTTCGGCGCCGCCTCGCTGGCGGCGGCGTTCGCCCCCGGGCCGTGGGCGCTGGCCGGGGCGCGGGCCTTCCTCGCGGTGGGCGCGGCGGCGATGATGCCCGCCACGCTGTCGCTGATCCGCACCACCTTCGAGGACGCCCGGGAGCGCAACATCGCGATCGGCGTGTGGGGCTCGATGTCGGTCTGCGGCGCCGCGCTCGGCCCGGTCCTGGGCGGGCTGCTCCTTGAACGCTTCTGGTGGGGCTCGGTCTTCCTGATCAACGTGCCCGTGGTGCTGGTCGCACTGGCCGCGGCGGCCGTGCTCGCGCCGCGCGGCTCGGGCCGTTCCTCCCGCTCGACCGGCAACTCTGGGTCGTGCCGGGGATGCTGCTGGCCGGGGCCGGGCTGGGCCTGGCGATGACCGCGGCCTCGGCCGCCATCATGGGCAACGCGCCCGCCCATCGCGCCACGCCGCCTCGGCGCCGCCGGAGGCGGTGGAACTCGCGGCGCCCCAACCGGATCCGGATCGCCGGAGCCGCACGTGACCCCGGCCGCCGAGCCGGCCGTGACCCCGGCGGGAAGGGAGAGCGACGCGGCCTTCAAGATTCGCTTTGACGGGGTGTTGTCACGAGCCGGCGTGGAGAAGGTGAGTGGAGAAGACCTCCACTCACCTTCATCGCTGCTTGGTCAGGACTCGATGGGCGGCGTACCGCCCCGATTCAGGCCGGACCCGGTAGTGCAGAAGTCGCACCTATGTTGTGCTTGAATCTTCAAACCGCTCACCAGTTGAGGTTGTCTGACAGTGACACAGTCCATGGTGATCTGGATGTGCGCAGGTGTCATCTGACCGCTGCTCCCCCTGAACGACAGGTCGAGCGTCCCGGTGAACGTGTGTCGGAACGAGTACACCTCACAGGCTTCCGGCGCCGCATTCTGACAATAGGCGTTGAGGTTGGGCACGAGCACGTCCAGAACGGGAAGGTGTCCCGGCTTACGCTTGCCCTTGGAGCTGACGCAGGTGGGAGCGTGCTGACTGTCGACCTCTTCACTCCAACTGTAGGTGAACGACAGCCCTCCGCTGCCGGTGCCACCGCCGGCGTCACGGCCGCGTCTCGTGGCGACGGGGCCCTCGGTGCCGCCACTCAGGCCGATGTCGACGCTCTCGGACTTTTTCGTATTCGTGGACTTGGCGCCGAAGCAGGCTTTGGAATCGAACTGCATTCCCCAGTTTTTCATCACGTACTTCCCGTACGCCGTCTGCCACGGATCGTCGTATACGTACTGCCTCTTTACCACATCCCATCTCTTCCAATAGGCGGGGTAGATCTCGAGATAGTTGTGATAGCCCTCGACGAGCCACCTGTTCTGCCAGGTGTTCAGCGGACCCGACGACCGCGGCCAATAGGCGCCGCTCCAGGCCTTCACCGCCCATGTCTTGGTGATGTCGAGGGTGCTTCGCTCCTGGCCGTTCACCGTGCTGAAAACCCGTTGGCGGCCGAGCGAACCCGAGACCAGGTTGCCTTGGCGGTGATCGACCGGCGCTTTGGACCATGCCGGGTCGGGTGCGGAGTCCTCACCGCTACAGACAGCCGGGGCTGCCGCGGCCGGGCCCGCGGCCAGGCGGGACGGGGGAATCTCGCCTTCGACGAAATCGTGTGAACAGTATTCACCCGTCTCATCGCGGAAGTCGCTCGGATCCCGCGAGTCCTCCAGCGGCATGATGATGACGGTCATGTTGCCGCAGTTGTCGAAGACGTGGATATTGATCGTCGCCGCGCTTGGCTCTACCTGCCCGGCCGTGCCCGCCGGCGCCTTCCCGGTGTCGCTCTGTTCGGTCCAATTGCGCTTGATCTCGGCGGTCACCTTCACGCCGCCGCCTGGTGACGGCTGGACGACCGCGTTCGTTACGTTGACGCTGGAATCGGAACGGGTGATTCCCTGGTCGGCCAGGCTGGCCCGGGTTTCGACAAGCGCGGTGTTCAGCAGGGAGAGTTTCGCCGTGCTGGGAGCGGAGGGCGTCACCCCGGTACCGTCCCAGATCGTGTCCGCCCTACCTTCCAATACAGCGTCCTGCGCCACGTAGTAGGCCTTGACCCGGTCGATGTAAGCCTGGGCTCCCGTTACCTCCGTGGCACTGGTCCGTGCCATGGGCTCAAGGAAGGGCAGACAACCCCCGCCTGGCTCGGGAGGTGGTGGAACGGCTCTGGTGACGGCCGTGGTGCTCTCCCACTCACTGACGCCGAAGGCGGTTTTGGCCCGCACCCTGATGGTGTAGGTGACACCGTTGGTCAGGCCGTCGATGGCGGCGTGCGGGTCGCTGACTTCCATGGTTTCGACGGTCGTACCTGCGTTGTCGACCACCTCGACGTCATAGCCGTCCAGGATCGCGACACTGCCGTTCGATTCCGGCAGGCCCCAGCTGGCCACCGCACTGGCGTCGCCGCCGGACGCGGTGAGGTTGACCACCTTGCTGGGAGGCCCTGCGGGAAGGTAGGTGAGTGCCAGCGACGGCTGCTCGGTGGCGGAAGGATCCGCGAAGGTGATCATCTCCTCTGTGTTGGAGGTGATCAGCAGCCACTGGTACTCGCTGCCGGCGATGTCGGCTTGCGGGTTGTTCAACGGCATGGTGAACGGTTCGGTGTCTGCGACCGCGTCAGATGCCAGATCCGATCCCTTGCTCTGACCGGTGACCGGATTCTGCAAGGGTGTGGCAGTGATGATCACCCCTGCGGGGCAGGCGCCGGCGCACGAGTCCGCCGTGGGCGTGCCCAGCTTCATCGTGCCTTCCGAGACTCCGGCACCGTCGGGCAGTTCGGCCAGGTTGAATCCGATGACGGTGGCGGTCTTGTCCGTGCCCGAGCCGCCGACTCGCATGATCGCCGAGTCCTGGACCGTGCACGGCTCACCGTCACAGGCGGCCGGATCGGTCTTGGCGGTTTTGAAGACGAAGCTGTCCTTGCCCAGCGTCAGGTGCCGAACATCCTCCACCGGGTCCGGCGAGGGCGTACCGGGGGTGGTGAACTCGACAAAGGCGCTCTTGGGAGTGCAGACCTCATGGACGGCGCCGTCCGACGACTCGGTACCCTTCACGGCCGGCGCTTCGGCGGCTGACCGGGCGGGCAGAGACGTACCCCCGAGGGGGGTGTTCATGTCGGTGGTGATCTGGGCGGCGGTTTGGGCGCGGTTGTAGATGCGGACGTCGTCGATGGCGCCCTGGAAGTACTCGCCGTCGTAGGCGGTGCTGCCGCCGATGCGCAGGGCGCCGCCGTCGGTCAGGATGGGGCCGTTGACGGGGCTCTGGCCGGTCTGGGTGCCGTTGCGGTAAAGGGTGGCGGTGGTGCCGTTGAAGGTGACGGCCAGATGTGTCCAGGTGTTGGCGGTCAGCGGGCTGTCCCCTCCGACGACGTAGTAATCGTCCGCGGTGGTGAACCATCCGGCGGGACCGCCTGAGGCGGCTGCGTACAGCGCGTAGGACAGGTCCAGGAAGGACTCGTACCCCTTGCCGATGACGGGTCGCCAGCCGTTGACCGCGCTGGGCTTGACCCAGGCGGACAGGGTCAGCCCGGTGCTCAGCCGCAGGGAGGGGTTGCTCGGGATGTTGACCCAGCTGGTGGTGCCGTTGAAGGACAGCGCCTGGCCGTACTTGCCGGGCACCCAGGTCGTGGCCTTGGCGTTGCCGTGGTTGACACCGGTGACATCGGCGACGGCCGTTCCCGTGCCCTCGTTCATGCCGTAGGCGGCGACCAGCCCTACCGGCGTCGGGTCGGGATCGGGGTCCGGGTCGGGATCGGGGTCCGGGTCGGGGTCCGGGTCGGGATCGGGGTCCGGGTCGGGGTCCGGGTCGGGGTCCGGGTCCGGGTCGGGGTCCGGGTCGGGGTCGGGATCGGGGTCCGGGTCCGGGTCGGGGTCGGGACCGGTGCCGCCGCCGTCCTGTGGGCTGGTGGCGCAGGCGGTCATCTGCCACTTGTACGTACTGCCGGGCCGTACGGTGTTGAACGGGAGTTTGACGGAGGCGCGTTCGCCGCCGTTGGCGGTGCGGATGGCGAGCGGTGCGGAGCCGACGGGCAGTCCCTGGTTGTCGTAGAGGTAGTACTTGGCCGTCATCTGCCCGCCGGAGGGGCGGTTGACGATGCCGGAAAGGATCGGCTGGCTGGGGTCGGCCATGCCGGTCTCGGTGTCGGACGGCAGCATGGGGGCGTCGCTGGTGATGCGGTAGGCCGGGCTCTCGTTGCAGGACGGCGGGACGACGCCGGTCCGGCAGGCCTTGACCACGAACTTGAAGCTGGCCGGGTTGTCCAGGGTGAAGATCTGGTTCAGGACCTGGCCGGAGGGGATGTTGTTGTGGGTGGTGGTGGTCGGCACTCCGACCATGGCGCGGATGTCGGCCACGCTCAGCACCCGCTGGTAGACGTGCACGTCATCGACCGCGCCATCCAGGGAGAGGTCGCCTTCGTCGCCCAGGCCGCGGCCGATCCGGAAGGGGCCACGGGCGTTCCAGCCGACGGTGTGGTCGCGTTCGCCGGCCAGCTCGCCGTCGACGTACAGGCGGATCTTGTGCGCGCCGGCGTCGTACTGGGTGGTCAGGTGGGTCCACTGACCGATCTTGGCCAGGTTCTCGGATTCGACGGCCTGCTCATGGATCTGGTCGGAGTTGTCCTGGGTGACGAAGGACAGCAGCCAGCGTTGGTCGAACTCGGAGGCGTCGAAGGCGGTGTAGGAGAGGGTGAAGCCGGGGACGTTGACCCCCATCTGGGACCAGACGGCCTGGCTGGTGAGGCTGCTGTCCAGGCGTACCCATCCGGCCACGGTCCAGCTCTGGTTGGTGTTGAGCACCGGTCCGCCGGTGGCGGCGTAGGCTTCGTCGGTGAACTTCACGGCCTGACCGAGCTGGCCGGGGACCCGGCTGTAGGCGCCGTAGAGAGTGGCGGTCCGGTTGTTGCCGGAGGCGTCGGTGGCGGTGCCGCCGGAGGCTTCGTCGAGCTTCCAGTACGCCGCCTCACCCGTCGGGAGCTGCGGGGCGGGTGGCGCCATGGTGGAGTCGTTGACGGTCACCGTGTAGTCCAGGCCGGTCGTCTCAGGGACGCTGGACTTGTAGGTCACCTTGACGCTGGTGCTGCGCGCGATGGCGTCGTTGCCGGCCATGGAGTCGATCGATTCGGCGCTGACCGTGGGGATCTCGGGCGGCAGCACCCAGTCCACGCTGAGCTTGGGCACGTTCTGACCGAACAGTTGCGGCCAGAACGAGTAATACCCGCCGTCGAAGTGGGGGACCGGGAACTCCTCGGCCAGGCTGAGCATCAGCCCGTGGTTGGCCGTTCCGGAGGCCCAGGCCTGGGCCATCGCGGTCAGGTTCCAGCTCCACACCGATCCCGCGGACAGCGGCACCGAACAGGAGTCGACGTACGCCCGCCCCTCACCCGTGGTGGTGGGCTGGTCCTCCCAGAAGGTGTCGTCGGCCACCCACGCGGAGGTGATCCGCCGCGCGGCCACGCCCTGGAAGTCGATGCAGTCGGCGGCCTCACGTAGCCGCAACTGCATGGTGGCATTGATCACCTGGCGGTTGGAGATCGGCGCGGTGTCGAAGGCCATCAGCCACCGGGTGACGTGGTCCTCTTCGCCGTCGGTCCAACGGTCGACCACGCCGGGATTGGTCTGATAGTCGGGCGACGTGATGCCCACCTCCTGGGTCACGCCCAGGGTGGTGGTGGGATCGACCGTCACCGGGTATTTGGTGGCCGGATCGGCCAGCCATTCAGCGTCCGGCTTGAGCACGAGCACGGTGTCGCCGTCCTTGGTTCGCACCTCGGTGGCGACCTTGGCCTCCCGGCCCGGCTGCTGGGCGGCGGGCTGGGCGGCGACCGCGTCCCACATGCGCGGGGCGGGTGCGGAGGCCACCTTCTTGCCCTTGGCGCCGGACAGGGACAGCCCGCCGGACTTGGTCAGCTTGAGCTTGAGATTCGGGGCGTGTACCGGCAGCCGGAACTCCACCGGCCCGGTCGGCCGCTCGCGCAGTACCACGTCGTGCCGGAAGCCGGTGGCCAGCGCGGTCACCACCAGGTCCGCCGACGGGCCGGCCGCGCCTGCGTAGGTGGCCACGTTGCCCTTGATCAGCGGCTTGGGCAGCGGGGTCGGCCAGGACAGGCCGAAGCTGTCCTGGCGTCCCACCCTCATGCTGGCGAACGGGCCGGAGCCGCCGGTCGACAGCCGTAGGCCGGCCTTGGCCAGCCGAGGTTTCAGGACGCCGTCCTTTTCCTCGAGTGTGGTGTCGATCCACGCCCAGGAGCCGTCATCGTGCTGAAGCTGGGTGGGGCCGCTGTAGGACTGGGTGGCCAGATGCCCGTCCGGATAGGCCCACGTGCGGGAGGTCTCGGTGAAGGTGGCCTCGACCGCCACCGGTTTGTTCTGCTTTCTGGCTTCCGTGATTGCCGCGCGCAGCGGCGCGTCCGGGTCCGCCGGCCGGGGGAACGCGGTCAACGCCGGTTCGGCGGGACCGGCGGCAGGGCCGGGATCCGCCTGCGCGGCGCCGGTCACCCCCGCCACCAGCAGCGACGCTGCCATCGTGAGCACCGTTGCCATCGCGACCTGCCGACGGGCAGGTCGTGGCCGCTTCGGTGGGCTGACTGATTTGTTCACTGACACCTTCCATCCGATGTGGGGTAGAGCCACAAGGGGCCCTTCGACATCGCCCCGGAAGCGGCGGTGGACGTCTCACGGGACGGGACGATCCCGGAGACCTCAAGGGCGCGGGCAAAGGCTCTGGTACGGGCGGGCTTACGTGCCGGCATCGCCGGCGTGCAGTCACCTGGGGTCCCAGTAGTGACGACGAGGAACAACGGATATGCAGGTCGGCGGATCTTCGGGCACAGCCTGGAAGGTGGGCTAAGAGAGCTCTGACCTGCATATCCGTTGAAAATTTCGCCGATACTACCGGGACCCCTGCTGCTCGCGACTGCGTTGTACTTGTTGACTACGTCGATCCTGGTTTAGTACGCGTGGTGTTTGTTGTGCACCCGGTGACCTGGGGAAACAAAATCGCCGCGGTTCCGCGACCTCGGCCCGCGCGGCTTGGAGGCTGGGGTGGTGGCCTCGCCAGGACCGGCGCGGCCCCTTAACACGCACCTGTGCAGTCCCGTGCGCGCCGGGGCGATGCGGTCCTTCGGATACTGAGCGACCCGCCTGCCGCTGACGGCGGGGCCGTACGGCTGTCGCGTCGGTCGCCGAGCAGGTCAGCGGGCCGGTCCGGGGCGGGGGATGGGCAAACGGAGCAGATCCGGGACGTCGCGCGGCAGGCGCGGCATAATAGCTTTTGGTCCTGGTTCGGGCAGAAATTTTCTTTGAGTATGCCAGTAATGTCAATTATCGACATTTGTCAGGAATAGACCTTACTGTGCAGCCGTTGGCACCCCCGAACGAGGAGCGATCATGACGCTCGCCCGGACCCGATTAGCCGCACTGGCGACCTGCCTGCTCACCGCCCTGCTGGTGCTCCCCGGCAGCCCGGCGACCGCCGCGGCCCCGAGCCCCCTGGCCACCGCGTTCGACCGCGCCGCGGCCGAGCACGGCGTACCCCGTGATCTTCTTGTCGCCGTCGCCTACTCGGAGACCCATCTCGACGGCCACCGTGGCAAGCCCAGCGCGAGCGGCGGCTACGGTGTGATGCACCTGGTCAGCAACCCCACCACGCGCACCCTGGAGCAGGCCGCGGAGCTCACCGGGCTGCCGGCCGCGGACCTGCGCACCGACGACGCGGCCAACGTGATGGGCGGGGCCGCGGTCCTGCGCTCGCACGCCGACAAGCTCGGCCTGGACGCGTCCGCCCGCAAGGACATCGGCCGCTGGTACCCCGCCGTCGCCGCGTACGGCAACGCCACCAGTCCCGAGGTGGCCAGGCTCTACGCCGACACCGTCTACGAGTTCCTCGGCACCGGCTTCCAGGCGGCCGGGGTGAGCGTCGAGTCCCAGGAGGTGACCGCGGACCGGGGCGCCTACGCCCGGGCCCGCGACCTCAACGCCCGCGCCGCCAGCCCCGACTACCCGGACGCGGCCTGGGTGCCGGCGAACTCCGGGAACTACGCCGTCTCCAACCGGGAGAGCAGCCAGCCCATCGACCGGGTCGTCATCCACGTGACCCAGGGGTCCTACGCGGGCACCATCTCCTGGTTCCAGAACGCCAGCTCCAACGTCTCGTCGCACTACGTCGTGCGCTCCTCCGACGGCGCCATCACCCAGATGGTCCGCGACAAGGACATCGCCTGGCACGCCACCAGCTTCAACGGCAGGTCCATCGGCATCGAGCACGAGGGCTTCGTCAACGACGCCTCCTGGTTCACCGAGGCGATGTACCGGTCCTCCGCCGCGCTGACCCGTTACATCTGCGACAAGTACGGCATCCCCAAGGACCGGTCGCACATCGTCGGGCACAACCAGGTCCCGGGCGCGACCCACACCGACCCCGGTCCGAACTGGAACTGGACCAAGTACATGCAGTACGTGACCGGCAACAGCGGCGGCACCCCGTGGTCGGTCACCGTCGACAACACCACGGCGGGCAAGTTCACCGCCAGCGCCAACTGGGGCACTTCGACCTTCTCCAGCCAGCGTCACGGCGCCGACTACCGGTTCGCCGCCCCGGTCGCCGCCAGCGACCCGGCCTGGTACCGGGCCACCATCCCCAGCGCCGGCACCTACCGGGTGGAGGTCTGGTACCCCGCCGATCCCGGCTACAACAGCTCGGCCCCGTACATCGTGGCCACCTCGGGCGGCAACCGGACCGTCTACGTGGACCAGCGTTCCGGCGGCGGCGCCTGGCGGAGCATCGGCACCTTCTCCCTCAGCGCCGGTGACCAGAACATCGTGAGCGCGAGCCGCTGGACCTCCGGCGTCGGCTACGTCGTCGCCGACGCCATCCGCATCACCCGCGTCTGATCCCCCGTGCGGCTCGCGCCGCCCGGCCGGGCGGCGCGAGCCGCACGCGTGTCCCGACCCGGCCGCCCCCGTCCTGACCCACCCGCCCTGACGCACCCGAGCCTGACCGTGATCACCCCTCGCATGCCATGCGCCCTCCAGCCGCCGGATCCCGGCCAGAGCGCGGCCGGATCCAGGGCGGAGAATCGGCCCCTGGGATTCGACGACGCTGTCCTACAAAGCATCCGCCGACGTGCGGTCCGGCTGCTCCTCGCTGCCGCCTCCGCCGGAAAGCCGCCGCCCGCCGGTCGAACCCGCCGCTTCAGCGGCCGGATCCGCCGCGCTCGCGGTCCTCCGGGGCGACGCCGTCGCTGTCGTCGAGCACGGTCACCACCGCCTGGCCGCCGGATCGCTCGGCGGTCACCTCCACCGCGGACTCCGCGTGCCGCTGCGCGTTGACCAGCAGGTTCGTCAGGACACCGATCAGCTGGATGCGGTTGCCGTGGACCATGACGCCGTGCTGGGCGCGGGCGTGCACGGGGACGAACCCGTGCCGCGCCCCGGCCTCGTCCGTCACGAGCGCCCCGAGATCGACCGGTTCCAGGGTGACGGGGGCGTCGCGGATGCGAGTGAAGACCAGCAGGTCGTCGGTGATCCCCTGCAGGCGGTCGGCGATCACCAGTGAGTTCTCGATCGTCTCCTGGAAGTCGGACTCACGCGGGTACAGCAGCGCCTCCTCCAGCCCGGCTCGCAGGCCGGTGAGCGGGGTCCTGAGTTCGTGGGCGACGAGGGAGGCGAACTGGCGCTGGTGCCGCACGGCCGTCTCGAGCCGGTCGAGGGTCCGGTTGGCGGCACGGGCGAGCTGGGCGATCTCGTCGTGACCGGGCGGCTCCGGCACTCGCGGGGACAGGTCCTTCTCCGTGATCTGCGACACCTTCCGCCGGATGGCCGCCACCGGCCGCAGGACGCGGCCGGCCATCCGCCAGGTCGCCCACGTCCACAGGAGGGCGGCCAGTGCCAGGCAGGCGCCGATGACGTATTCCAGCCGGTGGCCGCGGACGCCGACCGCTACCTCGTCCGGCGCAGCAAACGCCTGATCGCGGCGTCCCAGGGCGAGTACCTGCAGCTCTGTCTGCTGACCCGCGGAACAGGGGTGGTCCTCCAGGACGGGCGGAGCGCGCTGCTGAGCCCGGGGCAGTTCGCCCTGCACGACACGACCCGCCCGTACACGTGGAACTTCACCGATCGCTTCCAGACGATGGTGTTCCGCGTGTCCCGCCGGGCGGTCGGGCTCTCCGAAGCCGAGCTCCGGCGCATCACCGCGGTCATGATGAGAACCGATCGGGGCCTGGCCGGGACCGTGCTGCCCTTCCTGTCCGGGCTGGCGTCCGATCCTGTCCGGGCTGGCGTCCGAAGCCGACGCCTGCTGCTCCGACGTCGCCGAGATGCTCGCCCGCAACGTGGGAGACCTGATCACCACCGTCGTCGCCGAACAGCTCGGCCGGGACACCGCCACGACAGGCGCTCCCCAGGAAAACTTTGATGCTGCGGATCCAGTCCTTCATCGACGCGCACCTGGCAGATCCGGCACTCTCCACAGAGAGGATCGCCGCCGCCCATCACATCTCCGTACGCCACCTGCAACGCCTCTTCCAGACGAGGGGCACCACCGTGAGCGGCTGGATTCGCCGCCGCCGTCTGGACGAATGCCGTCGGGAACTCAGCCGTCCGGGGCGGGCCCGGCCGACCGTGGCCGCCATCGCCCACCGGTGAGGCTTCGTCAGCCCAGCCCATTTCAGCCGGGCGTTCCACGCCGCCTACGGCATGTCCCCGCGCGAATGGCAGGCGACCCCCCGCGTCGAGGCGTGGACACCTTGAACGCCCGGCTGGTCACCGATCACCGCTACCGACGACGCGCCACCGCGTCAACTCGACTTCTTGGCGAGTTCGGCGAGGAACTGCGGCACTCGGCCGGCGCCGAAGTCGTAGAACCGTGCCCACTGCGGCTCGACCGCGATACGTGCCATCTGGTCGTACATAGCCCGGCAGTTCCGCTCGAACTCGGCCGCGTACTCGGCGTCGAAGTTCTTCCGCGCGGCCGCGAGGTACTCCGGGACCACCCCGTCGACGATGGTGAGGTGCACGACGCCGCGCACCGACAGTGTCCTGGCCGAGCCGGGGCTGTCGCCGGCGTCGATGGTCAGGGCGACCTCGGGGCGGGCGGACAGCGCTTTTACCTTGGGCGCCGTGGCCGCGGTGGACATGACGATCTCGTCGCCGGTCCAGAAGATCCCGATCGGGACGACGCGTGGCCGCCCGTCGAGTCCGTTGTATGCCAGCCGCGCCATTGACGCCTGGCTCAACAGCTCGTGGGCGTCGGCCAGTTCCTGTGCGATCTGCTTGGGGTCCATGACTCGTCGTCCTCTGCTCTCGCGCGGCCGCTCGTGGTCGCTGTGCCCCTGGGACGGAGCCGCCGCCACGTTCTCGACATCCGCGGCCGAATCGCCGTCTACTCGCCCACGGTAATCGTGCCGCGCTCGCCGCTTCGATGCATCGCGTACGGGACGCCGTCGTACGGGACGCGTCGGCCGTCGAGGGGCACGACGGCCGGGCGCCGTCGCCGGCGGTCACCGGCGTGATTCGGGCGGCACGTAGGCGAAGACCGGCCCGGCCGTGGTGCCGTCCTCGTCGGGCAGGTGCATCAGGGTCTGGGCCTGGGCCTTGAGCGCGTACATGGTGCCGGTGGCGGCCGCCAACTGGCCCGGGCTGCCGTTGAACGCCTGCTCCAGCAGGTTCAGGAGCGTGCAGTAGGTGTGGTCGAACTCCTCCTGTGCCGTGCGGATCGCGCTGCCCGGCGCGTGGTCGGCCGGCCGCGGGTTGCGTCTCATCGGGAGTACGCCGCCCCAGTCCACGGAGATCGTCTCGCCGGTGGGGCCGGACTGCGGGGTGTCGCCGCGCCGGTACCGCCGGCCGATCTTGAGCTCCTGGAACCGGTAGTAGTGGGCGACCTCGTCCCGGTCGGGGTGGAAGACGTCCCGGTCGCCGTCCCAGACCTCGCCGCGGGCGGTGCCCTCGCCCTGCTCGACGATCTCCTCCAGCGCCGCCAGCGCCGAGGCCAGGTCCGTGACCGCGACCAGCCGCGGCCAGTGCCAGGTGCAGCATCTCCTCGGCGAAGACGCCGCCCACCAACTGGACGGCTTCCGGGTTCCGTTCCGGGTCGAGGGAGTACAGGGCGCACAGGTACGGCAGCAGGGTCGCGTGTTCCAGCTCGATCGCCCACTGCAGGTGCTCGCGGAGGCTGTCGAGCGTGCCGATCCGGGGCGGCGAGCCGGGAACGGCACGCGCTGACGGTTGTGAGTGTTTCATCGTGTCTTTCCTCGTTCGTCGGAAGGGTGGGTCCGCCAAGGGCATGCGTGATCGCCGCGTCTGGGGTCGTCCTTTCCACCTCGACCTCGTCACCGGACTGCTCGAAGCGCTCACCTGTTCTGCACAGGTGGCTCAAGACGGGCGAGGGGCGCGGCGGTCCTGACGCTGGGCGAGTTCTTCGTCATCCACCAGGACGAGCATCGGCTTGCCCGGGTCGCACAGCATGGTGACGGTGAACCTGAGCGGGATGTTGTCGCGGTTGTTGCCGTCCTGGTAGTGGATGACATCTCCACCCGGCTCCCAGAACGCCTCGCCGGCGCGGATCACCCGCTCCGGCTCGCCCTCCAGCTCCATCAGCATCTCGCCCTCCACGACGTAGCCGAAGGCGGGCCCGGGGTGGCGATGCGGCGGCGCTCCGGGGTCGCCGGGCGGGTACTCGATGACCACGGTCATCACGTGCGCCCCTTCGGGGATGAACGGCGGTTCGACTTCCTGCAGCACGGTGAGTGCCGTCTGCCACACGGTCGATCTCGGTTCGGACATGGCACAGCCTTTCGTCAACGGCCCGGTCGAGCCGGTCGCGGTGGGTCGGATCCGGCCGAGCCACTCCTTGCGACCGGTCGCCAGCTAAGACCGGACAGCCCGCGGACCCGTGACAGCCACCGCGAGATTCTTTTCCGGACCGCCGCTGGAGCCTCTGCCGGCCGTCGTCGGTGCTCGGCGCGAGGGTGCGTTCAGCGTCCTCTGCGCATGTAGGCGCGGAGCGACAGCGGGACGAAGATCACCAGCAGTGCGGCCGACCAGAGCAGGACGGCGGTCACCGGATGCGCGAGTGGCCAGGCCACGTCTCCGGACGGGGCGCCCGGGTTGCCGAACAGCTCCCGTGAGGCGGCGGTGAGCGCGCTCACCGGGTTCCAGTCGGCCAGGAAGCGCAGCCAGCCCGGCATGCCGCCGGTCGGCACGAACGCGTTGGACAGCATCGTGAACGGCAGGCCCAGCGGCACCAGCGCGTCGGCGACCCGGTCGTTCTTCACCGCCAGGCCCACATAGACGCCCACCCAGCTCAGCGCGTACCGCAGCACGATCATCAGCAGGAACGCCTGGGCCGTGGGGATCAGGCCGCGGTGCGGCTGCCAGCCCACCAGGAGCCCCGCGCCCACCATGATGGCCAGCATCAGCAGGCCGGTCAGCAGGTCGGCGCCGGTCTGCCCGAACGGCACCGCCAAACGCGCCATCGGCATGGAGCGGAACCGGTCCATCACCCCACGGGAGGCGTCGGCGGCCATCCGCGTCATGACCCCCAGCCACGCGGAGAAGGTCACCATCGCGAACAGGCCGGGCATGAGGTACTCGCGGTAGTCGCCGCCGTCCGGCACCTGGATCGCGCTGCCGAAGACGTACCCGAACAGCACCACCATGATGACCGGGAAGACCAGCGCAGCGACGATCTGTCCGGGCTCCCGCCGCAGCCGGCCCAGCTCGCGGCCGACCAGGGTCAGCCCGTCGGTGAGTGTCCAGCGCAGGCGGCCCAGTGGCGTGGTGAGGGCGGTCATCGGGCAGGCTCCTTGCGGTTGGTGAGGCGCAGGAACACCTCGTCGAGGGTGGGGCGGCGCAGGCTCACATCGGCGGCGGCGACTCCGGCGTGGTCGAGCTCGCGCACGATGTCGGCGAGCCGGAGGCCGGTGGCGGGCAGGGCGACGCTGAGCCGGTCGGCGTCGGTCGTCGTGGGTTCGGTGCCGGCCAGGGTGTTCAGGACGGTCGCCGCCGCGGGCAGCGCGGCGGGGTCTTCGAGGGTGACGTCGAGGCGGTCGCCGATCGTGGCCTTCAGCTCGTCGGGCGTGCCGGTGGCGATCACCTGCCCGTGGTCGACGACGGCGATGTCGTCGGCCAGTTGGTCGGCCTCGTCCAGGTACTGCGTGGTGAGCAGCACCGTGGTGCCGTCCGCCACCAGCTCGCGGATGCTGTCCCAGATCTCGCCGCGGCTGCGCGGGTCCAGGCCGGTGGTGGGCTCGTCCAGGAAGAGCACGTCGGGGCGCAGGATGAGACAGGTGATCAGGTCGAGTCGGCGGCGCATGCCGCCGGAGTAGCCGGCGACCTGCCGATCGGCGGCGTCCATCAGGCCGAAGCGTTCGAGCAGCTCGTCGGCCCGCCGGTGCGCCTGGCGCCGGGACAGGTGGGAGAGGCGCCCGAACATGCGCAGGTTGCCGCGGCCGGTGAGCTTCTCGTCCACGGCGGCGTACTGGCCCGCGAGCCCGATCCTGGCCCGCACCTCGCCGGCCTCGCGGACGACGTCGTATCCGGCGATGCGGGCATGCCCGGCATCGGGATCGGACAAGGTCGCCAGGATGCGCACCGCGGTCGTCTTCCCCGCGCCGTTGGGCCCCAGCACGCCGCAGACCGTTCCTCTCGGAACGCTCAGGTCCAGCCCCCGCAGCGCATGGGTGTCGCCGAAGGACTTGTGCAGCCCCTCGGCGACCACGATCGGATCAGGCATGACCCCTCCACTGGGTACGTTGTACGCGGTTGCGGGTCAGGTTAGATTACTGGGTACCATGTACGCAACTAAGGGGGAGGAGACGGTGGCCGACGCCGAGTACGTGAACATCTGGATGCGGCCCGAGCGCCCCGCCCGCGGGCCGAAGCCGGTCTACAGCCGCGCGCAGATCACCGAGGCGGCGATCCGGATCGCCGACGCCGAGGGGCTGGAGGCCGCCACCATGCGGCGGATCGCCGCCGAGATCGGCGCCGGCGCGATGTCCCTCTACCGGTACGTCCCGAGCCGCGGCGACCTGGTCGAGCTCATGGCCGACCGGCTGATGGGCGAGATCGACGTCACCGGCATGCCCTCGGGCGACTGGCGCGCCGACCTGACCCGCTACGCCGACGGGCTGCGGGTCATGTGGCAGAGGCATCCCTGGATCGCCACCGTGCAGCGGTCACTCCCCAGCTTCGGCCCCAACCAGCTGCTCTTGATCGAACGGCTGATGGGAGTGCTCGACGCCTTCGTCTCCATCGACGAGAACCTCGGCCTCGTCGCCATGCTGAACAGCTACGTCGAGGGCACCGTCCGCGAGGAGATCCGTGCGGCCGAGGAAGTCCGCCGCAGCGGGCTCAGCGAGTCGGAGTGGATGGCGCGGAGCTACCCGTACGTCGACCGGTTGGTGAAGAGCGGGGAGTACCCGATCTTCACCAAGATCGTGATGGAGGCGCGCCAGCCGCACCTGAGCCGCGACGACCAGTTCCGGGACGGGCTCCGGCGCGTCCTCGACTGCATCGCCGCGGCCCTCCCGGCAACGGCCGAGCCCCCGATGCCGGCCGCACCGAGAGGGGCGGGAAGGACAGGACGGGCCAGGGCAGGCTCGTAGTCGACCCTCCGAGAGGGCGTCAAGACCGAAACAGACCCACAAGCCTGTCCGTCTCCCGCGGCGAACGATCTTGGGCAGCCTGTGGCAGGGTTCAGTCCACGGGAGTCTGGTCCGCGACGTCGATGCCGGCCGAGCGCAGACGCGCTTCGATCAACGCGGTCAGCCGGGTCCAGGCCGGCTTGTGCTCCTGTCCGTGGTGGGCGAGCAGGCTGTACCGGATCGCACTGTCGGTGCGGGCCTGGAGTCCGGCCGGGATGGGCAGCAGTGCGGGATGGGCGAGGAAATGATCGGCGACGGCCGTGGCGAGTTCGTCGAGGCGGGGGTCGTCCGGCTCCCACTCGGCAGCACGCCACATGCGCCTGATCAAGGACAGGTACCGAGGGTCGTCGATGGCGCGCTCGATCCGGGAGACGTAGTCGTCGAAGCCCTCCGGCACCAGGGCTTTGATCAGTACCAGGCCCTCCCTGGCCATCGTCACGTCGTCCGGGGTGAAGCCGAGATCGGGGGCCTTGTCCAGCAGGGCGAGAGCGCGGTCCGGCAGCAGGGCCCGGTCCCCGGTGGCGAGCCGGCGCAGCGTCCCACGCCGCGCGATCAGGTCGTCGATCCGGTCGGTGAGGCGCCGTTCGACGTCGACGAGCACGGCGGCGAACCGGTCGGGATCAGCGTCGAGGATCGCCGCGATCTCGGCCAGCGGCACGCCGGCGGCGGCCAGCGTCCGGATCTGGACCAGCCGCAGCAGGTCGGCCGATGCGTAGCGTCGGTAGCCGGAAACGTCGCGGCGGGGCTCGTCGATCAGCCCGTGCCGGTGGTAGTGCCGGATGGTCTTCACCGTGACGCCGGCGAAGGCCGCCGCCTGGCCGATCGTGACGCCGTCCGTCATCTGCTCTGCCGACCCGGCGCTCGCCGGGTGCCTGCGAGCTCGCGAACCGCGTCCGCGACCGCGCGGAAGTCCTTGTTCAGGATCTTGGTGTGGTTGCTGGCGACCTTCGCACTCACCTTGATGTTGGGGTTGCGGGCGAGCACCGGGGCGAGGGTGGCGCGTGCGCTTTCCATCTCATCATGGCCGCCTCCGAGGTTGGCGCCCGTGGCGACCACGTACCGGACCGGGAAGGTCGCACCGTCCAGGAGCGGGCCGAGGGCGGCGCAGATCTCGATGAGCTCGATGTTGCTCTGGGCATGCGACTCGGCGGACATCCTCGCGGCCATGCCCATCCTGGAGAGCATCGGCAGCACCCAGCGGGAGCGGCGCCATATCCGCCGGACCCGCTCCGGGGGAGCGTCGGGGTAGTCGTGCGGGAAGGCGCCGTCCACGAGCACCACCCCCAGGGCGCGGTCCGGATGCCGGTTGGCCCAGTGCACCGCGACCGCCGCGCCGTAGGACCAGCCGACCACAAGCGGCTGGTGCACGCCCCTCGCCGCAAGGACGGCGTCGACGTCACGGACGTGCGCCTCGAACGAGGCGGCCGAGGCCGAACGCCTCGATCTGCCGCGGGCCCGCATGTCGTAGGTGATGTGCCGGTATCCGCCGCCGAGTTCGGCGACGACGCGCCGCCAGTACGCCTGACTGGCGAACTGGCCATTGAGGTAGACCACGGGACGACCGGGACCACCGGTGTCGGTCGCGGCCAGTGCGGTGTCGTCGACCGGCACCATGCCGGTCCAGGTGGAGTTGGAGTTGGTCACCCGTTCAGCGTGCACCCTGACCCAGGGTCAAGGTCAAACCCAGGCGCCACCCACGCTCACCAGCGATTAGACGGTTACCGTAGAGGCTACGGACTCCCGGGTGAGAGCGCCACGCTGGAACCGACGCCGACCACCACAGACGTCACGGGCAAGCCCGCGCGCACGTTCGCCGAGTGGGCACGCGACGACCACGCGCCCGACCACGAAGCCGCCGCAGGACGCGCGACGGCCCGGAGGCACGCCCGCGCGGGTGTCTCCGGGCCGGATCGCGGACCGCCCGTACGGGCGCCGCGGCTCAGCGGGAGCGGCTGCTGAGGGTCTTGCGCCAGTGAAGGCCGCCGGGCAGGTTGACCGTCAGGGTGCGGCGGCCGTCGGCCGTGCGAGTGACCCGGAACAGCCGGTTGCCCCAGCTGTGCCCCACGCCGCCGCGGGACAGATTCAGCCGGACGGGCCCGGCCTTGATCGACTTCCGGTAACTCCAGCCCATCGGAGATTCCTCCTCTAGAAATCGCGTGGACCCCTACTACCCACTAAGGCGCGACATATCGGGTTTGGTAAAGAGAGTGCCGCCGGGGCGTCCCCGATGACTCGTGCCGGCGGCGGACGCGCCTCGCCGGCGTGCCGGAATACGGATGGGGGGTAGGGGTGTTGTGGCGCCACGGGGAACCGAGCGGAGGCGAGGACATGGCCGGATACACTCACGCCAAACAGGACCACCTGCGGCGGCTGCGCCGGATCGAGGGCCAGATCAGGGGCCTGCAGCGGATGGTGAAAGAGGACAAGTACTGCATCGACGTCCTCACCCAGGTGTCGGCCGCCACCCGCGCCCTGCAGTCCTTCGCCCTCCCGCTGCTGGAGGAGCACCTGGCCCACTGCGTCGCCGAGGCCGCGGCGAAGGGCGGCCCCGAGGCCGAGGCCAAGGTCAAGGAGGCGTCCGACGCCATCGCCCGCCTCGTCCGTTCCTGAAAGGAGGCGTCCGAGCCCGCCTCGTCCCTTCCTGACCCGCACCCGCGCCCGGCGGGAAGGGCCCTCCACGCGGAGGGCCCTTTCGGCGTTGTCCGGCGATCCTCGGCGAAGTTCCGGAACGCGCTCTCGCGCCACCTGCGCGGACCGGTCGCGTCCACCGGCCCGTCGCCGGGTTGACACCGATACCCCCCACCCGTACGTTGAATACCACTACCCCCTAGGGGTATCCAATCCTCAGTCGACCACGGCGGGATCGCGGGCCCAGGGCACCGAAGCTGCCGCCCGGTGACCGCTGGGAAGGAATACCGATGTCCAGTCAGGCGCCGGCACGTGCCGGGCGCAGGGAGTGGATGGCGCTGGGACTCCTGGTCCTGCCCGCGTCACTCCTGTTCATGATGCTGACCATTCTGTTCCTGGCGATCCCCGATCTCGCCGCGGACCTGCGGCCCAGCGGCACGCAGACGCTGTGGATCCTGGACGTCTACGGCTTCCTGATGGCCGGGTTCCTGGTCCTGATGGGTTCGGTCGCCGACCGGATCGGGCACCGGAACCTGCTGATGCTCGGCGCCGCGATCTTCGGTGTCGTCTCGGTGCTCGCCGCCCTCACCGAGAACCCGGCGATGATGATCGTCTGGCGTGCGCTGCTCGGCCTGGCCGCCGCCATGCAGATGCCCGCCACGCTCGGCCTCATCTTCACGATGTTCCTGGATCCCAGGCAGCGCGGCGTCGCCATCGGCACCTGGGCCGCGGGCATCTCCGCCGGCGTCGCCCTCGGCCCGCTGCTGTCCGGGCTGCTGCTGGAGGCGTTCTCCTGGCGGGCGACCTTCCTCGTCGCGGTGCCGGTCATGGCGGTCGTCGCCATCGGCGCGCCGCTGCTGCTGCCCCGCCACCACGGCTCCGGCGGCGCCAGGGTGGACGTGTTCAGCGCGATCCTGCTGCTCGCGACGCTGCTGCCGTTCATCTACGGCGTCAAGTCGTTCGCCGCGGCCTCCTCGGCGCTCGTCTCCACCGGGAGCGTCGTGGCCGGCGTGCTCTTCGGCGTCTGGTTCGTCCTGCGGCAGCTCCGCTCGCCGGCGCCGCTGCTGGACGTCCGGCTGTTCCGCAACCGCACGGTCAGCGGCGCGCTGGTGGTCTTCATCCTCTCCGCCACCGGCCTGGGCGGCGTGTACCTGCTGTTCACGCAGTTCCTGCAACTGGTGAAGGGGTTGTCGCCGATCCAGGCCGGGCTCGCGATCCTGCCCGCCGCGCTGGTCCTGATCGTCGTGGCCACCTCCTCCCCGATCCTGGCCCGCCGGATCCGCCCCGGGTACGTCATCGCGGCCGGCCTGGCGATCCAGGTGGTCGGCTATCTGCTGTTCACCCAGATCGGCAGCGCCACCTCCGTCGGGCTGCTGATCGCCGGGTTCGTCGTGCTCTATCCCGCGGTCGCGCCGTCCATGGCGCTGACCACCGACCTCGTCGTGGGGTCGGTTCCGCCGGAGAAGGCGGGCGCCGCCGGGGGACTCGCCTCCACGGTGAACGACCTCGGCATCTCGCTCGGCGTCGCGATCGTCGGCAGCATCGGCGCCGCCGCCTACACCGGCCGGATGGCGGACAGCATGCCGCGGGGAGTGCCGGCCGAGGCCGCGTCCGCCGCGGGCGACAACCTCGACGGCGCGATCGCCGCCGCCGGGCACCTGCCCGCCGACGTGGGCGAGGCGCTGCTGCGGGCCGCCGGGGACGCGTTCGCCGGGGGGCTCAACGCGAGCGCCGCCACCGCCGCCGGGATCGCCGCCGCCGGGGCGATCCTCGCCGCCGTGCTGCTCCGGCACGTCCCGCCCACCGGGGCGGCCACGCCCCCGGCGGAGAGCGGCCCGCAGCCGGCCACGGCGACGGCGAAGTCCGGCCCGGCGCACTGAACCGGCCGGGTGACCGCGGCAGGCGGGCCGCGGTCACCCGGTGGTCAGCCCGATGCGCCTCCGGTAGCTCATGACCGCCTTCCAGACCTTCTCGTGCTCGGCGCGCCTGACGGTCGTGATCCGCTCCACGGCACTCGCCCCGACCTCCTTGAGCTCGTCCGCGGTGGGTTTGAGCAGCGCCATCGCCATGTCGACCAGGTCCTGGTAGACGAGGTCCACCGCCGTGCCGATGTCGGAGTCGGTCGTCCAGCGGGCATCGAACTCCGCCCGCAGGAGGGCGGCCGAGTCGTTCAGCCTCTGCGAGAGGGTCAGAGGGGGTTCCTCGGCGCTTTCGCCGCCGCCGTCGTCGTCGCCCTTGCTCTCCTCCTCGTTCTCCTCCTTGTTCTCGTCCTCGGCGGAGTCGAGGAGTTCCTGCTGCTTGATCTCGGCGGCCTCCTCCAGCGCCCCTTCGTCGAAGGTCTCCTTCAGGCCGCCGTCCTGGCGTTCGGCATGGCCCGCCCGGTCGCCCTCGTTGACCGTGGCGTAGGGCAGCAGGTTGCGGAAGGAGAGGTACGCGGTGGCGGCCGTGGCGACATCGGTCGTCGTCAGCACGGTGAACGCCTCGCCGAACAGCTCGATGAGCTGGCGTCCCTCAAGTTGGTCGATCGGCAGCACGTCGCTGAGCCGGATGAGCGACGACGTGAGATCGGTGCGCACGGCCGCGCGCAGCGCCTCTACCGGCTCCTTCCTCGTGCGGAGTGCCGTATGGACGATGGCACTGGCGTGCTGGCTCTCGATCACCCAGGCCGTCGTGTGACACCCCATGCCCGCCACGCCCTGGGGAGCCGGGGCGCGGCCGTTGATCCTGAGAGGCGCGTCCACCTGGTCGGTGTACTCCACCACCAGGTCGGTGCCGGCCGCGTCGGCCGCCCAGTCGCCGGGGTCGTCCGCCATGGGGATCCCGGGCATGGCGCCGAGCCGGGACCGGACCTCCGCCAGCAGAGGGGCGAGCTTCGCCGGGGTGCCCGTCTTGAAGAAGAGTGCGAACTCCGCCCTGATGGCGCTGTCGAGCTGCACCGCGACGGCGGCCGCCACATCCGCGCCGAGCGTCGTCCCGGTCGGGGCGGGGAAGCCGCTCGCCAGCAGCGAGCGCGGGTACGCGGTGGCCACCGCGCGCAGGTGCTTGTACAGCAGATAGGAGAGCAGGTCGGCCGCGTGGGCCGGGGCGTCGGTGCCGATCTTCGCGACGCTCTCCGCCACCTCCCTGGCGTCCGCGAGCGCGTTCGTGTACAGGGTGGAGTCCATCTCCTTGCGGGCGGCGTTCGCCCGGACGGTGGTGATGCCTCCCTTGCTCACCTGCCCGAGGTTGTTCCGGAGCGCGCCGCTCTTCTGCTCAAGGAGGTTCGCCGCCCGGTAGATCGCATGGAACACGTTCTTCTCGGAGGCGACCGCCTTCGCGTTCTTCGCGGCCTGGTCCACTCCCTCCGCGGCGTCGTAGGTCATGGGGACCTTCTCGGCTATCAGGCTCAGCATGACGTTCAGCTGGTCCTGGACCGCCGTCAGCGTGCCGTACTGCCTGCCGGCCTCGAGAGCCGCGGCGGGGTTCAGCACGTACTCGACGTGCGCGACACGCAGCGCGGCGTCGAAGGCGAACATCCGCCACACCGCGGTGCGCAGCCTTGAGACCTCGGCCGGGGTCGCCGCCGGCGCCGGCGCCGGGGGAGGCGGTGTGCCGCCCGCCGCGACGATCTCCGCCGCCCTCGTCGCGGCCGCCTCCCTGGCCGCCTTCCGCGCCGTCGCGGTCTGGTGCTCGTACTCGACGAGGACGTTGCGGAAGGTGCCCTCGCCGGAGCCCTTGGAACCGCGGTCGGAGGCGGCCGGGACCGTGGCGAACGGCAGGTAGTTCAGATAGGTGAGGTGCTGCGCGACGGCCAGTGCGAGCTCCCGGGTGGCCACCCCGGGATCGGTGGCGGCGTACGCCCGCTCGCAGTGGAGGTGCACCCGGTGTGCGGCGTCCTCCAGCAGCGGCACCCGTCTGATGATGTCTTCCCTGTCCAGCCGGCCCAGTTGCCGCAGCCCGGCGGACGTGCCGCCCAGCCACACCGCGTTCTGCAGCGCGCGGAGAGCCTGCACCGCGTCGGCGACGGGCCTGCCGTGCAGCGAGGCGCGTACCGCGTCCACGACGGTCTGCCAGGCGACCGTGTGGTCGCCCATCCGGCCGGGGAACGGCGAGGGCGTGCGCTGAAGCCGGCTGATGAGGATGCTCTTGACCGTCTTGCCGCCGTCCGCGCCCGCGAGTTCGATCCGGGGGCGCAGGCGGACGGTGGCGCCGGTGGGCAGTCTGTGCGCCTGGACCGTGAGCGTCCCGGAGAACGGCAGGGGGGCCGTGCCTCCGGATGCGCCGCCCGCCGGGCCCGTGGCCGGGGCGCCGCCGGTCGCCGGGGCGCTCGTCGTGGGGCCGCTCACGCCGGTGGTGCGGGTGTCGCGGTCCCGGCCGTCGTCCGCGCCGGTGTCGGCGCCGAGGCCGAGGCCGTCCGAACCGATGCCGGTGCGCCCGAGGTCGGTGGTCAGCGGGCCGGTCCTGCCGCCGAGGCCGCCGGAACCGCTGAGACCGCCGAGGCCACCGAGGCCGCCGAGACCGGTGATGCCGTCGAGCCTGCCGTCGTCCGACGAGTCGGGATCCGTCCGCCTGGTCTTCGTCAGGTCGGTGTCCGGCGGCGGGGAGGTGTCCGGTGACTCCGTTTTGAGGCGTTTGGACCTCCGGGTCCCTGTTTTAAGAGACTTGCCGCGTTTCAGCATCGCCGTTCCCTTTCCCGCCCCCGGCAGGCGTGTCTCTCGTTCGGCACGGTGCGGCCTCTCCTCTCCGGGCGCGCCGTCACCGGACGCCCGCCTTGTAGGTCATCGCCAGACCGAAGCCGCGCAGCGCCTCCCGGTCGCCCTCCAGGACGAAGGTCCAGCCCACGCCCTCGCCGGGCGCGACGCCGAGCCCGGGTGTCGGCAGGTACGCGCCGTCGTTCAACGGGGTACGCGGATCGCCGTTCAGCACGAAACGCGTCCCGCTCCGCCCGGCGAGGTCGTACCGGGGGAAGACGCCGGCGATCTGGCGGCTGTGCATGCCCGGGAACATGTCGGGCGTGAACCTGAGCGTGAGGACCGGCTCCTCGCCGCCCAGGAACGCCGCCCACTCCCGCGGGAAGTCCCTGGCGACGTCGAAGAACCGGGCCGTGGTGTACGGCTTGAGCATCCCCTTCACCGCGTTGGCGAACGGCTCCCCGCCCTGCTCGGCCGTGTACCGCACGATGATCACGACGTCCCGCAGGTCCTCGGGCCGGTCGGCCGACCGCTGGCCGGTGAGGTCCAGCCGCCACGTGGACACCGCCCCCGTGCCCTCGAACGGCAGGTAGCGGTCGTCGTCGAAACGCAGCTCGAACAGGCCGTTGTTCTCCGCGTCCCCCACCTGGGACAGCGCGATCTGCTGGCTGGGCCGCCAGTCGGCGCGCAGCGTCTCCGGCGGCATGCCCTTCGGGTCGAGCAGGTGCCTGACCGCCTTGGGATCGGCGGCCAGCACGGTCTTGTGGCCGATCTGGGTCAGCGTCGCGTGCAGGCCGGGATGCGGCCCGTCCTCGTTGTGGAAGGCGACGGACACCGTGCGGATCTGGCGCCGGTAGTGCCCGGGGAAGTCGTAGTCGTACAGCGCCTCGGTCAGCGCGAACTCGCACGTCCCCGTGCTCTTCAGCCGCAGCAGCGCGACCGGGTCCAGGGCGAGCAGGGACACCCGCTTGGTGATCTCCAGTTTGCGGGTGTCGGAGTCGGTGTACGCCTTGCCCAGCCGTTCGAGGTCCAGGACGAGGGACTCGCCGGCGAGCAGGCCGTTGCGCCTGCTGTCCCAGTACACCGACCGGATGAACTCCTCACCCTCGGGCGCCCCCCGCTCGAACCGGTAGGCCCGCTCGGCCGCCTTCGCCATGTCGTGCGCCATGCCGTACGTCTGGAAGTACATCGACGACAGCTGCCCGGACATCCACTGGTAGAGCTCGGCGCCGCTGAACTTGTCCTTCAGGAACGCGGTGACCGACTCGTTGTGCGCGATCTCCTGGTCGTGCACCTCCAGCTCGCGCCGGGCCATGGCGGCCTGCTGTTCGGCCATGGCCACCTGGTGGCCGGCCTGCACGAGGTCGCTCTTGGCGGTGGTGAGCTGGAACCGCCAGTCCGCCAGCTCGCTCTCGTGCTCGGCGCGCACCCCGAGGAGTTCGCCCAGGACGCTGAGCCCCTCGCCGAGCGACTCCGAGACCTCCGACGCCTTGCCGAGCGATTCGCCGATGTTCTCCCCGCCGTGCATCGTGCCCATGATGAACGGGCCGATGAGCACCTGCGGCGCGCCGTGCGCCACGGCCGAACCGATCTTCAGGCCGCTGGCGACCAGGTGCGCGGCCGAGGCCAGCGACATCATGGCGACCTGCGCCTCCTGGAGGGGGGTCAGGCCGTTCGCGATCAGGTCCTCGTAGTACCGCACCCGCTCGGCCAGCTCGCTCCGCCCGGCCTCGGCCTCGGCGAGGTTCTCGGCGGCCAGCCGTACCTGCGCCTCCCTGATCCCGCGGGTCAGGCCGAGGATCACCTGCTCCTGGGTGGCCTGGAGCAGGGTGAGCTGCTCGGCGTCGCGGCGTTCCAGCACGCCGAGGAGGTCGCCGCCGAAGCCGCGCAGCCGGTCGGCGAGGTCCTGCGCCTTCCTGAACACGAAGCCGAAGCGGTGGTGCGGCACCGGGACCGCCCGGCCGGCGGCGAGCGTCTCCGGCGCGGCCCCGGACGCCACGCCGCGGACCAGCGCCATCGGGTCGACCGGCGGGTCGAACAGCGGCACCGGCCGGCCGACGCCCATGATGTCCAGCGACTGCCGGATCTTGCGCAGCCGGTCCTCCACCCGGTCCCAGTACTCGGCGAACGCGCTGTTCTCCGGGACGTGGAAGTACGGATGGGCGATGCTGCGGTGCACGGCGCCGGGGCCCGCCAGCAGCTTCCCGCCCGCGGTCAGCTCGCGCGCGCCGTTCAGCTCCGCCGGGTCCTCGCCGGTCGGCGCGGGCTCCAGGGCGGCGTAGCGGCGGGCGGGCGGCAGCGGCCGGGGGCCCAGATGGTCGGGCCGCTCGCCGAGGAGGTCGTGGGCGAAGATGTACAGCATCCGCGCCTCGTCCACGCTCTCCGCCGTGTACTGCCGGAACAGCAGGTCGCCCCAGTCGAGCAGGTTGTCGATGTAGGCCATCACCACCGCCCGGCGGTAGGCGACCGGGCGAAGCTGGGCGATGGCGTGCGGGTCGAACGGGTCCTCCCGGTAGGCCGCGAGCAGCCGGCCCGGGTCGCCGAGAAGGTTGTACTGGCCGGTCAGCCCGGAGAGCATGGCGGTCCGCTCGCGCAGGCCGTCCAGCGCGGCCTGGGCCTCCCCGCCGGTGACCCCGCCGACGGCGCGCACGGCGTCGGCGAGGGCCCTGGCCCGGCCGGGCGCGGCGAGCTGCCGAAGGTAGTCGAGGTCCTCGGCGGACAGGTCGCGTTCCTGGAAGGCGGGGGCCAGCTCGGTCAGCCGGGCGAGCACCGGTTCGAGCAGCGCGGAGAGGGCGGAGACGCCGGCGCCCTCCGCCCGCAGCACCTCCAGGTCGTGCGCGCAACTGTCGGCGAGGGCGCGCACGTCGATCGCCAGGAACGGCAGGAACCGCCAGTAGGCGCCCGGCTCGGTCGGATCGAAGACGTACTCGTACCACGTCCGCGCGTCCTCGAACCGCTGGGCGTTGTTGAGCGCCTGCGCGATGAGCAGCGGGCCATGGAAGAAGATCTCCCAGTAGTAGACGCTGTTGGCGCTCTGGAAGTCCAGGTGGGAGCCGGCCGGCAGCCGGTCGGCGGCGACCTTGCCCGCCTGGAGCAGCACGGTGGTCGGATCGGACACCTCGACGCTGAACGCGGGCAGCTCGTCGGTCTCCTGCGTCTCGGGGGCCAGCAGCGCGGCCACCCCGCCGGCCAGCAGCCGCTGGTTGAGCTTGTACGCCGTGCTCGTGGTCAGCCGGACGATCTCGTGCGGCAGCGTCGCCACCTCGTACGGCCGCGGCACGGCCGCCGTCTTCGGATAGGCGACGTACTCCCCGCCGAGGAACAGGTACAGGTCGGACGAACCGTCCAGCAGGCCGGTCAGCGGGCCGGGGAAGCCGGAGGGCAGATCCCCCCAGTTCCCCTCGATCCGGGTGGACGTGGTCACGGTGTCGAGTTCGCGGCCCGGCTGGAGCACGCCGTACCGGTCGCCGCTGAAGACGAACCTGCGGCCGTCGCGGGCGAAGACCGCGTCGACGGGGCGGCGCAGCGGGCGCGGGTAGCCGCGGTCCACGGTGGCGGGCACGGACCCGTCGGCGGCGAGCGTGTAGCGGACGTACTCCCGGTCCCTGGTCAGGTACAGCCGCCCGCCGTCCACGTAGGCCGCGTCCACCGTCCACCAGCGGGTGCCGAGGTCGGCGTTCGGCGTCGTCTCCGTCGTGCCGTCGCGGGCGACCCGCAGGCAGGTCTTCGCCGTGTTGTCGAAGAAGTAGGCGGCTTCGCCGTGGAAGAGGGCGGAGCCCATCCGCTCCCAGCGGGGCAGGCCCTCCTCGTTCCGGGAGAGCTGCCGGGGGTATCCGGCGTCGAGCCTGCCGTACTCCCCGCCGGTGTACCTGACGTACTGGTCGCCGGAGAACAGGTAGGTGTGCTCGCCGCGGACCAGGGTCGCGTCGATGCCGTCCCTGCCGAAGGCCGGCTCGTCGGGTTCGCCGGACCTCTCCCTGACGGGCCTGGCGGACAGCCGCCAGTGCTCGGCGACCGGCCGTAGGGTGCCGAGCGCCCCGGACTGGACGAACCCCTTGCGCTCGCGGGAGAAGAAGTACTCCACGCCGCCGGGGCCGGTGAGGGCGGCGTCGACCCTGGACCACTGGGGCAGGTTCTCGGTGTTGCCCGCCAGGTCCTTCGGGTAGCCGGCGTCGACCGGGCCGAAGGGGGTGCCCGAGTAACGCAGGTACTGGCCGCCGGAGAAGACGTACGTGTGCCCGTCCCGGCGCAGGACGGCGTCCACGACGCCGGTCGAGAGCAGGTTGTTGCCCGCCTCGCCCCAGTTCCCGGCGATCGGCTTTGCGGGCCCCGACTTCGACTTGTCCGGCTTTATGGCGACAAACAGCCGGGTCTCGTTGTTGAAGAAGTACCGCGTCCCGTCGGGCAGCTCGAACGCGGCGTCGATCCGGTCCCACGACGGGAGCCGGTCCTTGTTGGCCTTCAGCGGCAGCGGCCGGACCCCCTCCTCCGGAGCCGGGGTCACCGGGCGGCACAGGAAGCTGCCGCCCTTGTGGTCGATGCTCAGCCAGTGCCGGTCGGCCGAGGTCACCGGCTGGTTGAACCGGACGACGTCGAACTCCTCGACCGCCTCCGCCTCCACGTCGGCGAGGATCTCCGAGACCTGCCCGGGACGGGCGGCCGGCGCCGTCGCGCCGGTGACCGGGACGGCGTACATCTCCGGGGTGAGGGCGAACGCCGTCTCGACCGGCGTCTCCGAGCCTTCCGGCGGCGGCAGCGTGAAGGAGACGATGATCGACTCGTGCTCCACGCCGGACGGCTGGCCGGGCAGCGGCCCGGACCGCACGGACAGCGTGACCTCGGGGATCGGCTCCACCCGCGGCTCGCCCGTGCCGAGCACCTGAGCGGTCACCCACTCCTGGTTCAGGTTGTAGAACGAGTAGTAGATCCTGACCTGGTGCTGCGCCGCCGGGGTGGAGACCTCCTGCGTGTCGCCCTCCTGCCGGGCCACGACGGTCGTGCTGGACGTCCGCTCCGGCGTGACCGGCTCGACCGCGACCCAGAAGACGAACACCCGGTCGAAGGCGTAGATCGGATAGACCTTCTCCGCGTCGATCTGCACGTCCACCTTCAGCCACGGCCCCCACGAGGTGGACAGCCGGGCCCCGTCCCGGAACTGCGCCCGCCGGTAGTAGAACCGGCGCGGCCTGGTCCGGGTGCGGCCGAACAGGACGAGGTCGCGGGTGCCGTCCGCGGAGCCCTCGTAGACGTAGCCGCCGGCGATGGCGAGCCGGGAGACCTCGGTGTACTCGTCGAGATACCGCTTGTACGCCCGCTGCACGGCTTCGGCGGTGATCTCGCCCTGGAGCAGGTCGTTCTCCAGGTCCGCGAACGCGGGCGTCTTGGTGTCCCGCAGCTCCGGCCGGACGTAGTTCTCCGGGTAGAGGAAGACCTTGCGGTTGGCCTCCCAGATCCGGTAGTTGCGCATCCACCCCCACCACGTCTTCAGCCGCCGCCGGACGTCGGACTCCGCCACGCCGTCCGGCACGGCGACCGGTTCCAGGTCCAGGAAGTACCGGTGCAGGTAGAGCTGGGTGGCCGCGATCGCCTCCCGGACGCGTGACGTCCTGCCCCTGGCGCCCATGTCCACGTCGATGAGCAGGTGCTCGAACAGGTTCCGCGACGTGTGCGGCCCGCCGCCGGGCGCGCCCGTGGCCCCGAGGGCGAGCACGGCCGACACCAGCGCGTCGCGCCGCGCCAGGTTCAGCTCGTCGCGCAGCCGCGCCGACACGACCGGCCACTCCTGCGGGCCGTGCCGGCGGGCGAGGAGCTCGGCGAGTACCGCCACCGCCTCGTCGATCCCGTCCGCCGGGGCCGGATCCGCGCCGTGGATCCGCGACCAGACGCCGGTGAACAGCGCGGACGGCCCCGCCCCCAGCCGACCGGCCGCCTCGAACAGCTCGGCCAGCCGCAGCACGGACTCGACCTCGAAACGGTCCTCGGTCCCCGCCGTGTCCGGCAGGAAGCCGCCGTGGCGCTTGACCCACCTGACCTCCTCGGCGTCCCACCCGAAGAGCCCCGCCAGGTGCCGGTAGGGGTCCTCGACCGCCGGCCCGGCGGCCAGGAAGGCGGCGAGCCCGTCGTCCCCGGCCGGTCGGGAGCGGGCCAGCTCGGCGAACCGGGCGATCGCGTGGACGTCGTTCAGCCGGTAGTCGCCGTCGTCGGACCAGCGCTGCCGGAAACGCTGCGGGTACATGCGGTCCACGGCGTCGTACCCGTCGCCCGAGTAGCGGACGTACCGGTCCTCCTTGCACAGGTACGTCCTGCCCTGGAAGACGAAGGCGCCGTCGATCCCGCCTTCGAAGGAGGCGGGCAGGTCGCCCCAGTCGTCCCTGACGGTCCGCGGATACCCCTCTTCGACGTGTTCCACCTCTCCGGGCCGGTACCGGACGTACTGTTCGCCGCGGAAGGCGTACAGGTCCCCGCCCGGCGCGACGAAGACGGCGTCCACTCCCGGCGTGCCCTCGGTGAACGTGTTGCGCACCCTGCCCCACAGCTCGGTCACCGGGGAGACGGTCGACGTCGTCGCGTCCGCGCCCAGGCAGTGCCCGTCCCGGAACAGGTAGGTCCGGCCGTCGGTGCCGCGGAAGGCCGCGTCGATCCCGTCGTGGAACTGCGGCGGCAGCGCCGCGAGACCCAGCTCGGCGGCCAGCGAACCCTCGATGGTGAGCGGGTAGCCCTCGTCCGCGAACTCCCGGTCGGTCCCCGAGTAACGGACGTACTGGTCCCCGGAGAACAGCAGCGTCCCCGAATCCGTGACCAGCGCCGCGTCCACCTTCCCGCGCTCGGCGATGACGTTCCTGACCCGGCCGAGCAGGTCCAGGTCGTAGGTGGCCGCGAGGTCCTGCGACACGACGTGGCAGGTGTCCCCGGTGAACAGGTGGACGTTGCGGCGGCCCGCCACCACGGCGCGCACCACCGGACCCGGCCCGGCGGCGAGCACCACGTCCTCGAACGACTCCGGCAGGTGGGCGAACGGCTCCTCGGCGCGCAGGTTGCCGAGGATCGGCCGGGGGTAGCCGGGATCGGCGTACCGGTACTCGGGGCCGGTGTAGCGCACGTACCGGTCGCCGGAGAAGAGGTACGTCGTGTGCCCCCGGTGGACGAAGGCGGCGTCCACGGTACCCGTGCCGGCGGCGAACGAACCCGACGAACCGCCCCACCGGTCCCGGATCGGCGTCAGCGGCGAGAACGTCCGGCCGGAGTACGCGGCGAAACTGTCGCGGAAGAAGAAGTACGTCGTCCCGTCGGACCCGGTGAACGCGGTCCTCAGCCGGTCGCCCGGTTCGAGGCCGGCGCCGAAGCCGCGCCAGACCCGCTCGATCGGCCGCGGATAGGACCAGGCGCCGGTCCGCTCGTCGCGTTGCAGCACCTCCTCGCCGCGGAGCAGCAGCATCGTGTCGCCCTCGAACAGCACCGCGTCCGGCGCGGTGAACCCCTCCGCGCGGTAGCCGTCCGGGATGTCCCAGAACGTGGAGTCGGTGGTCCGCGGATACCCCGGGTCCGGGGTCAGGTAGTCCTCCCCGGAGTACACCACGTACCGCATCGTCCCGTCCGGACCGGCCGGCTCGAACAGGTGGGTCCGGCCCTCCCGCACGTACGCCAGGGTCACGCCGGTCAGGCCGCCCCAGTGCGCGGCGACGGGACGCGGCTCGCCCTCGGCGGGATCGGCGGCGTGCCGCGCGCCGCCGTCCACGATGAACTGGTCACCGCTGAACAGGTAGGTCCGGCCGTCCTCGCCGACGAAGGCCGCGTCCACGGCGTTGCGGTGGTAGACGTTGTCCCGGGGCCGCCCCCACTCCTCGGCCAGCGGATACTCCCGGTTCAGCCGCACGTTGAAGCACGACGAGCCCTTGAACAGGTAGGTGTTCCCGTCCGCTCCGTGCAGCACCGCGGACAGGCCGGTGCGGAACTCCTCCGGGACCGCGCGGAGGGTGCGCGGCCGGACCTCGGTCTCGGCGCTCGCCACCCCCTCCACGCCGCTGCGGCGGCGCCACCCCTGCGACCCCTCCACCATGAGCGCCCCGTCCTCCAGGAACGCGCAGCCGACCCCGGCCGCCTCCGGACCGTCGTAGACCCGGTGCGCGGAGGCGGAGACGGCGTACACCTTCGACCCCCTGACCAGGTAGGCCGTGCCCCGGTCGGCGAAGGCGGCGTCCACGCCGTCCAAGGTGACCGGCAGCGCGCCGAGCCCGGGTTCCGCCGACAGGGCCGCCACGGCCCGCGGATACCCGTCCTGCACCCTGGAGTAGTCGTCGCCCTCGTAACGCACGTACTGGTCGCCGGAGAACAGGTACGTGTAGTGCCGTACCGTCTCGACCTTCTCGACGGTCTCCTTCACGTCCATGACCAGGGCCGCGTCCACCCTGCCGGTACGGGCGAGGTTGTTGACGACGTTGCCCCAGAAGGGCGCGACGGGCGCCGGGTAGCGGTCGTCCACCCGGGTGTAGTCGCCGGTGGAGTAGCGGGCGTACCGGTCGCCGGAGAAGACGTAGGTCCTGCCGTCCCTGCCGACGAAGGCCGCGTCGACCCGCTCGAACGGGATGCCGTCCCAGTGCTCGCGCAGCGCCCGCGGCTCGGACCACCAGCGGCGCCGGGCGTCGAACACCACGAACCGGTCGCCGGAGAACAGGTAGGTGCGGTCGTCCCTGCCGGTGAACACGGCGTCCACCGTCGTGAACGCCGGGTCGCGGACCAGGGACGCGGGAAGGTTCCACCAGTTGTCGGCGAGCGGCCTGGGGTAGCCGGCATCCGGGGTGGTGTAGTCCCTGGTGGAGTATTTGACATAGAAGGCGGCCTGGCCTGTCTCCGCGGCGTGCACGTCGAGCCGGTCCGCCGCGCGCCTGATCACGAGCCCGATGCCGCCGTCGGCGGTCAGGCGCCACTCGGGGGCCCGCCCCTCGGCGGACGCGTCCTCGGCGAAGGTGATGCCGTGCTCCTGGAACCGGCGGCGCAGCGCGGGGGAGAGGCGCCCTGTGTCCAGTTCCGCCTCGTGCTCGGCGGCCACGGCGAACAGCAGGCCCGCGGCGCCGAACAGGTAGGTCGCGCGGTCCAGCACGAACGACGCGGTCACCCGGCGCAGCCCGCCCCAGTCGCCCGCCACGGCCCGCGGGTAGCCGGAGTCCGCCGCGGAGTAGTCCGGGCCGGAGTACCGCAGGTACCGGGTGCCGCTGAACAGGTAGGTGCGCCCGTCCAGCCCGACGAAGGCCGAGTCCACGGCGCCGCCGGCGAGCACGTCGCCGAGCAGCCCCCAGCGCTGCGCCGTCGGCGCCACGACGGGCTCGCCCGGCGTCAGCGGGACGGGCTCGCCGTCCGGCGTCAGCGCCATGGTCCTGCCGTTCCTGAACAGGTGCAGCCGGCCGGCCCGGTCGGTGAAGGCCGCCTCCAGCGCCCCTTCGAACTCGGCGGGCAGGCCGCGCAGGTGCGTCCCGACCCGCCGCGGATAACCGTCGCCCACGCAGACGCCGTCGTTCTCCACGCTGTCGGTGTAGCGCAGCACCTGGTCGCCGGACAGCAGGTAGAGGGCGGCCCCGTCGGTGTACGCGGCGTCCAGCCGCCCGGTCTCCGCGAGCGTGTTGCGGACCCTGCCCCACGTGCCGGCGATCGGCAGGTCGGTGGCGTCCTCACCGGCGGCCAGCCAGCGGTCCCCGGCGAACAGGTGGATCCTGCCGCCCCCGCCCCACCTGTCCCTGCTGTCCTGGAAACAGGCGTCGATCGACTCCCTGAACGCCTCGGGCAGCGGCGCCGTGTGCCCTTCGGCCTCCCACCATTCGCCGATCCCGCGCGGGTAACCCTCGTCCACCGTGGCGTAGCCGTCGCCCGAGTACCGCACGTACTGGTCGCCGCAGAAGAGGTACGTCCTGCCGTCCTCGTCGACGAACGCGCTGTCGATCCGCGCCGGGGCCGCGAAGTTGTTCCGCACCTTGCCCCACACGCGCTCCCTCGGCGCCCAGCGCCGGCCGCCCGGCCGCCTGGCGAACGCCCGCGATACGCCGTCGGCGCCGTGGCCGACGATCCACTCCTCACCGGACGGATCGGTGAACGCGGCGTCGATCCCGGTCAGCCCGGCGAGTGCGGGAGACCCGGGGGACCTGGGGGACCCGGGAGGCGCTGGGGGGAGGTCGGTGAGCGGCGCGGGCCGGTCGTCCACGAGCGTGTAGGAGCCCGCCGTGTAGGTCCAGTACCGGTCGCCCTCGAACAGGTAGACGCGGCCGTCGAAGCTCTCCAGCAGGGCGTCGAACCGGTCGAGGCCGGGCGGCAGCACCAGCGGCTCGGGGAACTTGCCCACCAGGTCCTGGTCGTGGAAGGCGACGCCGGCCTCCACCGCGGACAGGCCGAGCTTCCCGGCGAGCAGGGCGAACCTGCGGATCCTGCGGTAGGCGAGGCGGTGGCGCGGGTCGGCGGGCACGGCCGCGATCTCCATCTGGTCGGCGGGGGTGTCGTCCCAGGCGGCGAGCGCGGGCGCGACGAGCACCTCGACCGCGTCCGCGGCGCCGCCGGTCACCGCGACGCAGACCGCCTCCAAGGTCGCCGCGGGCACGCCGAACGCGTCCTGCAACACGGTGAACAGCGCCGTCCGCTGCCGCTCGGCCTGCGCTTCGAGGGTCCCGGTGATCTCCGCGATCCCGGCGGAGAGCTCGCCCGCCACGTCGTGCAGCAGGAAGAACACGTCCCTGGCGTAGTCCTCCAGCCCGGACAGGGTGAAGTCCAGCGCGTTGCCGGGGTTGGCGAAGTAACCGAGACGGTCCGGCGGCACCGACAGCCCGCCGCCCAGATGCCCGGCGGCGGCGAGCCGCGCGAGGAGCCGGGGCCGCTCCTCGTCGTCGAAGCCCAGCTCCGTGAGCGCCGCCGGGTCCAGCCGGTAGGGCCGCTCCTCCGTGAGGATCGCCGCGACCCGGCTCCGGATCGTCGCCTCTTCCGCCGCGGTGAACGCCTCCCCGAGGCCGAGGTGTCCCTCCGGGTCCTCGAATACGGCCCGGACGTCCTCGCGCACCCGCCCCGCATCGGTGTAGTCGCCTTCCAGGGCGTCCACGACCCGCTGCGCGGCGGCGTCGTCCGCGATCCAGGTGAAGTCCTCCGCGACGAACGTGGTCAGCCCGGCCCGGAACTCCTCGATCTGCGTCCGCATGGCGTCGAGCACGGCCCGGCGGTGGGGATGGAACCGCGCGGCGATGCCCAGGTCGTCCGGGCCGAGCCCGAGGAGCGCACCCTTGTCGAGGTAACAGGAGTCCTGGTCGAGGTGGCCGTTGAAGCGCAGGCTGTCCAGCAGGACGGCCGTCTCCGCCTCGCCCAGTCTCAGCCCGGCGAAGATCTCCGGGTCCAGTGCCAGCCGCTCGGCCGCGAAGCGCTCGACCCGCTCGCGCAGCAGCGCCAGCACGGCCGGTGCCACGTCGGCGAGGTCCGCGCCCACCTCGAACCTGCCGGCGTTCGCCGGGTCGGCGAAGAACTCCGGCCGCAGGACCTCGCCCGCCTCGTCGATGTACCGGTGGAAGACGAGGTTGTCGTACAGCTCGGCCCGCTCGGCCGCGGACAGCCCGCCGAGGCCGGCCAGGCCGGCGAGGTCGGACGGGTAGAAGGACGCCGGTTCGGCGGGCTCCGCGTCCGCGCCCCGCTCCCCGGCGCCGGCGAGCCCGCGGATCGACGCGAAGAGCGCCTCCCGGTGCTCCTCGAAGCCGGTCGACAGGCTCAGCTCCCCGGTGGAGGCGGGCAGCCGGTCCTCGGCGAGTGTGCCGTCCGCCCGCAGGTAGCCCGCCATGACGAGCGCGGTGAAGATCTTCTCGGTCAGCCGGTCGCCGAGCCCCTGCGCCGTGAAGTCCTCCCTGGCGAGCACCCCGAGGTCGGTGAGCGCGTCGTGGGCCGGGGCGTCGGCCTTCGCCGGGTCGAAGCGGAGCAGCCGCCCGTCGACGGGGGACACCACGCCGTCCTCGTACGCCGTCAGCACGTCGTGCACCACCTGCGACGCCCGCTCGCCGAACCGGGAGGAGACGAACAGGCCCGGATGCAGCGCCGCCTGCTCGAACTCCCGGCACAGCGCGCCGAGCACGTCGAGGTGGAGCCGCTCCTCCTCACCACCCGGCTCCTCGGCCGCCCGCGTGGACGGCCCGCCGAGGATCCGCACCAGCTCCCTGCCGGTGAACCCCGCGGCCTGCGTCCAGCGCACGACGGCGTACAGGGTCTGGGCGAGCCACAACGCGGACGCCGCGTCGGAGCCTTCGAGCATCCGGTAGCAGTCCTCCGCCGGGCCGTCCGTGTCGATCAGGATGCGGAAAGTCGTGTGACCGCGGATCGAGGCGTCGCTCTCCACCGCTTCCAGCACGTCGAACAGCTCGGCGGCGGACACGCCGAGGGCCGCGCAGAGCCGGGCGACCCGGTGCAGCAGCGACAGGGCGGCCAGCCCCATCCCGCCCCGGTCGAACGGGCTGTTCTCCAGCGGGGTCGCGGAATACCGCAGCCGGAACCTGGTGACCGTCTCGGTGATGTCGCTCTCGGGCATCGCCAGGGACCTGGCCACCCTGGCCCGGTACTCCGCGTTGCGCGCCGCCAGGATGTCGCCCGAGCAGGCGAGCACCGCGGGACCTGCGCCCGGCGACGGGCTGATGATCACGCTCGGCGCGGCGCCGGTGACCGCGGGGGCGTTGAAGGTGCGGGAGAAGAGATCCTGCGGCGTCTCGCTCCGGATGCCGACGGTGTCCATCGGGGCGGCCAGGGCGCACACCACGTCGATCGGCAGGTCGTAGACGTCCCGCAGGTAGACGACGACCGCGACGGTGCGGAGCGCGGCATGGTCGATCCGGTTGCCGCAGCAGGTCCGCAGGACGAGATCCAGCTCGGTCAGCGCCAACCCGGTCAGCCGGGCCAGCCGGACGAACCGGTTGACCCGCTCGAACCACTCGGCGGGGACGGGCGCCGAGCCGTCACCCCACACGAGCGCCGTCTCCTCGTCGTCCACCGTCACGCAGACGCCGCCCTGGTGGACGAAGAACGCGGAAGCCTCCGCCCGCCCCGGCTGCCCCGCCTCCTCGCGCGGCGTCACCGGCAGGTGCTGGAACAGCAGCTCCCGCACCTGCGCCCCGGTCAGCATGGTGGCCCGCCGGAAGCCCTCCACGTCGTGCAGCCCGGCGAGCGTCGCCGTCGTCCCGTAACAGGCCAGCACGTCGGCCTCGCCGGTGCGCACCGTGGTCACCATGGCGACGTCCTCGGGCGACAGGCCCAGGAACTCGCGCGCCACGACATCCGGCCGCTCCGGAGAGGCGAAGAGCCGGTAGAACTCCTCGCCCGTGACGCCGAGGTGCTCGAAGTACTTCCTCAGCGTCACGTGCTGGAGGGAGAACGGCATGTCGAAGGGGAACCTGAGCTCCCGCAGCATGGTGTACGGGTCCGCCAGCAGGCCCTCGAGGATCTCGTTGACGATGTCCAGATAGGGCGTCTCCGTGAACGTGTTCTCGGCGTCGAGGGTGATCTCGCGCAGTCCCGGCCGCCGTTCCAGGAGGGTGCCGCCGGTGAAGTTGTCCTCCACGAGCTGGAGCAGGTCGGCCAGGTAGGCGGCCGGGGAGTACACCGACCGGGAATCGTCGCCGGGGCGGAAGTCCAGATCACCGAAAAGCCGCTCGTAGCTCGGTAAGGAACCGTTCGCGCCCACACGATCCTCCAGGTTGGTCCCGATCTCAGCCGGTCCATGCTGGCGTAGCGGGAGATTCCGGCCCCCTGTCCGTCAGGTGACACTCTTCTAAGCCGCTGCTCCGCCTCCGTGGCCACAAGAGGACACCCGGCCGGGGCGGTTTACCCAGGCCGGGATGAGCCATGACCGCCCCGTGACGCCGCGCCCGCGACCCCGCCCGTACGGTGGACACGTAGTCGTACGGACGTTCCCCCGCGCGTGCTCAGGTGACCACGAAGGGCGGCCCGCCATGGCGATCGCCACGATAAATCCCGCGACCGGAGAGACGGTCGGCACCTGCACCGAGCTGAGCGAGGCCGAGGTGCACGAGAAGATCGGCGTCGCGTACGACCGGTGGCTCGGCTACCGCGCCACCGGGTTCGGCGAGCGGGCCGAGCTCATGCGGGCCTGCGCCGACCTGTTCGAGAAGGAGGCCGACGCCGTCGCCCGGCTGATGACCACCGAGATGGGCAAGACGCTGGCCGAGGCCCGCGGCGAGGCGCTCAAGTGCGCCCGCGGCATGCGGTACTACGCCGACCACGCCGCGGAGTTCCTGGCCGACGAGCCGCTGGCCGACCCCTCGGCGGTCGGGGCGAGACGTGCCCTGGGCCGCTACCAGCCGCTGGGCGTGGTGCTCGCGGTGATGCCGTGGAACTTCCCGATGTGGCAGGTGATGCGGTTCGCCGCGCCGGCGCTGATGGCGGGCAACGTCGGGCTGCTCAAGCACGCGTCGAACGTGCCGCGGTGCGCGGGCTACCTGGAGGACGTCTTCCGCCGCGGCGGGTTCCCCGAAGGCTGTTTCCAGTGGCTGCCGATCTCCGCCGGGCAGGTGGAGCAGGTGCTGCGCGACCCCCGGGTGGCCGCCGCCACGCTGACCGGCAGCGAACCGGCCGGGCGTGCGGTGGCCGCGATCTGCGGCGACGAGGTCAAGCGCACCGTGCTGGAGCTGGGCGGCAGCGACCCGTTCGTGGTGATGCCGTCGGCCGACCTGGACCGCGCCGCCGAGACCGCGGTGCGCGCCAGGGTGCAGAACAACGGGCAGTCCTGCATCGCCGCCAAACGGTTCATCGTGCACACGGCCGTCCACGACGCCTTCACCGAGAAGTTCGTCGCCCGGATGAGGGCGCTGAGGGTCGGGGACCCGTTCGACCCGTCCACCGACGTCGGGCCGCTGGCCACGGAGCAGGGCCGGGCGGAGGTCGGGGAACTGGTGGACGAAGCGGTCGCCGCCGGGGCCACGGTGCTGTGCGGTGGGCGGCGGCCGGACGGACCGGGGTGGTTCTACCCGCCGACCGTCATCACGGACATCACCCGCGACATGCGGATCTTCGCCGAGGAGGTGTTCGGCCCGGTCGCGTCGCTGTACCGGGTGGCCGACATCGAGGAGGCGCTGGAACTCGCCAACGCGACCACGTTCGGCCTGGGGGCCAACGCCTGGACGGACGACGAGGCGGAGCAGGAGAGGTTCGTCGCCGACCTGTGCGCCGGGCAGGTGTTCGTCAACGGCATGACGGTCTCCTACCCGGAGCTGCCGTTCGGCGGCGTCAGGCGCTCCGGCTACGGCCGGGAGCTCGCCGCGCACGGGATCAGGGAGTTCTGCAACCTCAAAACCGTCTGGGTGGCCTGACGGGTGATCGCCGGGTCCGGGGCGCCGCCGGGCGAGCGCTCCGGCCGCACGGGAGCCGGGATCCGCGTTCCGGGCCTGCCGGGTGCCGGCGGTTCTCCTCTCCGTCGGTCCATCGGCGTACATACTGGTAGGTACAGAAGGCGGCTCCGGTGCGCGTGGACTGGAACGTGCCGGTTTGGGCGGACGCACAACGGTTGCGGGGTTTCTTGTTCTGACGCCCGAAGCACGTCCAGGGAGGCTGGCCTACTGTCTCCGACATGCCCCGCCTCTCGCTGAACGACCTCTTCCGCCTCGCGGTGCCGGGCGATCCGCAGCTTCGTCCCGACGGAGGCGCCGTCGCCTACACGCTGACCACCGCCGACCGGGAATCCGACGAGAACCGCTCCGAGATCTGGCTCGCCGCCCCCGGCGCCGAGCCGCGCCGGCTCACCGAGGGCCCGCGTGACTCCGCCCCGCGCTGGTCGCCCGACGGGCACACCCTCGCCTTCCTGCGCCCGGTCGAGAACAAGCCGCAGATCCACCTGCTGACGCCGGACGGCGACGTCAGCGTCCTCACCTCGGCGCCGCTGGGCGCCGGCGCGCCCGTCTGGTCGCCGGACGGGACCCGCCTCGCCTACAGCGGCCCGCACGGCCCGCTCGACCCGAACGCCCCCGTCGTCGCCGACCGCCTGGACTTCAAGGCGGACGGCACCGGGCTGCTGCGCGAGCTGCGGATGCACGTGTTCACCGTGGACGCGGCCTCCGGCGAGACCACCCGGCTCACCGACGGCGACCTGCACGCGGGAGCACCGTCCTGGTCGCCCGACGGGAAGACCCTCGCCTACGTCACGAACACCGAGGACGACCGCGACCTCACGCCGCAGGGCTTCGTCCACACGGTGGCCGCGGCGGGCGGCGAGCCCGAGCGGCTGACCGGCCCGGAGGTCGTGTGCGGGGCTGTGTGGTGGCTGGGCGGGCGGCTGGTCGTCGCGGGCGGCGCGGGCGGCCCCCTCGGGCACACCCGGCTCTTCGAACACGGTCCCGGCGGGCTCACCGAGCTGGAGACCGGCATCGACCGCAACGTCATGGTCGGCGCCCCCGGCTATCCGGGCGCCACCCCGCAGCAGCTGGGCGAGGACCTGCTGTACTGCGCCCGCGACCGCGGCCTGACCCACCTCTACCGCTTCCCCGGCGAGAAGATCGTCGGCGGCGAGCAGAGCGTCTCCGGAGCCAGCGCCGCCGCCGGCCGCATCGCGTACGTCGCCGCGACGCCGCGCAGCTCGGGCGACGTCTACCTGATCGGCGAGGACGGCGAAACGGTCAGGCTCACCGACCACGCCCTCGACGGCGTCGAGCTGTTCACCCCGCGCAGCCGTACCTTCACCGCGCCCGACGGCACCTCCGTCGAAGGGTTCGTGCTGCGCGATGAGACGCTGACCGGCCCCGGGCCGCTGCTGCTGGACGTGCACGGCGGCCCGCACAACGCGTGGGCGCCGGTCTTCGACGGCGCGCACCTGTACCACCAGGTGCTCGCCGCGCGCGGCTGGACCGTGCTGATGCTGAACCCGCGGGCCAGCGACGGGTACGGCGAGGAGTTCTACACCGCCACCGTCGGCGCCTGGGGGCTCGCCGACGAGCAGGACTTCCTCTCGGCCGTCGACGACCTGGTGGCCGAGGGAGTGGCCGACCCCGGTCTGCTTGGCCTGACCGGCTACAGCTACGGCGGGTACATGTCGTGCTGGCTGTCCGCCCGGACCGACCGGTTCAAGGCGGTGATCCCGGGCGGCTGCGTGAGCGACCTCGCCAGTATCGGCGGCACCTCCGACGTGGGCCACTTCCTGAAGGACCTGGAGTGCGGCGGCGAGGTCGTGAAACAGTCGCCGATCACCCACGTGGCCGGCGTGACCGCGCCCACCCTGCTGCTGCACGGCGAGGCCGACGACCGCTGCCCGGTCGGCCAGGCCGAGCAGTGGTTCACGGCGCTGCGCGAGCGCCGGGTGCCGGTCCGGCTGGTCAGGTACCCCGGCGCGTCCCACCTGTTCATCCTCAACGGCCGCCCGTCCCACCGGCGGGACTACAACGAAAGGATCGTGGAGTGGCTGGAGAAATGGGTCACCGGCTCGCCGAGCTGATCAAGGAGTACGACGTTCCCGGCGCCGCGCTGGCCTACCTGCACGACGGTCAGGTCAGCGAGTCCGCGGCGGGCGTGCTCAACGTGGACACCGGAGTCGAGGCGACCCCCGACTCGCTGTTCCAGATCGGCTCGGTGTCCAAGGTCTGGACCGCGACCATGCTCATGCAGCTCGCCGAACAGGGCAAGCTGACCCTCGACACCCCGGTGATCGACCTGGTGCCCGACTTCAAGGTCGCCGACGCCGAGGTGACCAAGTCGGTCACCGTACGGCACCTGCTGTCGCACACGTCCGGCATCGACGGCGACCTGTTCCTGGACACCGGGCGCGGCGACGACTGCATCGAGAAGTACGTCGCGGCCTGCGCCGACCTGCGGCAGAACCACCCGCTGGGAGTCACCCAGTCATACTGCAACTCCGGCTTCATCATCGCCGGGCGGATCATCGAGGAGGTCACCGGCAAGGTCTGGGACACCGCGCTGCGCGACCTGATCGTCGAGCCGCTCGGCCTCACCCACACCTGGACCCTGCCGGAGGACGTGCTGCGGTACCGCGCCGCCGTGGGCCACCTGGACGGCAAACCCGCGCCGGTCTGGGGCATCACCCGCTCCTGCGGCCCGGCGGGTCTCATCTGCGCCCGCCCCGCCGACGTGGTCGCGTTCGCCCGCGCCCACCTGGAGGGCGGCCTGCTGGAGAACCCGCGGGCCATGTGGGAGCCGCAGGTGGACATCCCCAACCCGCACACCCTGGGCAAGCAGTGGGGCGTCGGCTGGATCCTCGACGAGTGGGACGGCCACCGGGTCATCTCGCACGGCGGCAACACGATCGGCCAGAGCGCGATGCTGTGGGCGGTCCCGGACACCGGCACGATCGTGTGCGCCGTGGCCAACGGCGGCCACTCCGGCGCGTTCTTCCACGCGCTGGCCGCCGAGCTGTTCCGCGAGCTGGACGGGCTCACCGTGCCGGCGCAGCTCGGCCCGCCGGAGACGCCCCCGCAGGTGGACGTCGAGCGCTACGCCGGCGTGTACGAGCGGGTGGGCAACCGCATGACGCTGTCGGTGACCGACGGGGAGCTGTCCCTGTTCGCCGAGGCCACCGGCGCGATGGCCGGGCTCAGCCCGTCGATCGAGATGCGGCTCGTGCCGGTGGACGAGACCACGTTCGTCGGCCGCAGGGAGGGCGCTCCCGACTGGGTGTCGGCGGTGTTCTTCCAGCTCCCGGACGGCACCGAGTACATCCACCTCGGCGTGCGCGCCACCTCGAAGATCGCCTGACCGGGCGTGGACGGCGGCCCCGGCCCGCGCGCCTGATGTCGCTCTACGACTATCGTGATCGGATGACCGACCGGCCACATGCCAGCCTGCGCCGGATCCTGGAGGATCTCGGCAGCACCGTGCTGGACGTGGCCGCGGCCCCCGGCGGCCTCGACGCGGAGGTCACCGGGGTGCACATCTACGACCCCCTCGACGAGCTGCTGCTGCCCGCCGGCGGCATCCTGCTCGCCGTGGGAGTCGAGGGCGCCGGGCGGATCCGCGCCCTGCTCGACGTGGCGGGCGAGGCGGCGGCCGTCGTCGTCAAGCATCCCGTCGAGGTGGACGACGAGATCAGGGCCGCCGTGCGGCGGACCGGCACGGCCCTGCTCGGGCTCACCCGGGCCGCCTCGTGGGCGCAGGTGGCGGCGCTGGTGCGCGCGATGCTCGCGGAAGGGGCCTTCCCCGAGCCCGGCGACGAGCCGCCCGACGACCTGTTCTCGCTGGCCAACGCCGTCTGCGCGCTGCTCGATGCGCCGGTCACCATCGAGGACAGGTCCTCGCGCGTGCTGGCCTACTCGGGACGCCAGGACGAGGCCGACCCGGGCCGGATCGAGACCGTGCTCGGCCGCCAGGTGCCCGAGCGCTATCAGCGGATGCTCGACGAGCGCGGATTCTTCAAGCAGCTCTACCACAGCCGCGAGCCGATCTACATCGAGCTCAGCGGCGAGAGCATCAACCGGGCGGCGGTGGCCGTCCGGTCCGGCGACGAGATCCTCGGCTCGATCTGGGTCGCGGTCCGCGAGCCGCTGACCGAGCAGCGGCAGCGGGCGCTCGCCGACGCCGCCAAGATCGTCGCCCTGCAACTGCTGCGCGAGCGCGCCGGCGCCGACACCAGGCGGCGGCTGCGCGCCGAACTGCTGTCCACGGTGCTCGCCGGTGGCATCGACGCGGCCGACGCGGCGGGCCGGCTCGGCGTCGCCAGCGAACGGCTGTGCGTGCTAGCCGCCCAGCTCACCGGCACCTCCGAGATCGACTCCGCACGCATGGAGAGCGACCGGCAGCGCTTCTGCGACGCGCTGGCCCTGCACGTCGGCGCGATCCACCCGCGGGCCGCGGCGGCGCTGGTCGGGTCGGTGGCCTACGCCGTGCTGCCGCTGCGCTCCGGGGGAGACGAGGAGACGCGGGCCGTCCACGTCGCCGAGAGCTTCCTGGCCAGGGTCGGTCCCCGGCACGCCGCCAACGTCGGCGTCGGCCGGCTGGCCGCGGACCTGTCGGAGGTGGCCAGGTCGCGCGCCGACGCCGACCGGGCGCTGCGCGTGCTGCGCGCCCGCGGCGCCGCCGGAGCCGCGGCCGGGTACACGACCGTGCACTTCGAGTCGCTGCTGCTGCAGATCGCCGACGTGGTGGCCGCTGAGGAACAGGCGCCCACCGGCCCCTACGAGCGGCTTCTCGCGCACGACCGGGAGCACGGCAGCGAGCTGGCCGTCACCCTGCGGGCCTACCTGGACGCCTTCGGCGACGTCAACGCCGCCTCCGCCCGGGTGCACGTGCACCCCAACACCTTCCGGTACCGGCTCAAGCGGCTGACCGAGATCAGCGGACTCGACCTCTCCGACGCCGACGCGCGGCTCAGCGTGATGCTCCAGATGCGGATCTTCGGCCTGTAGCACGACGACCACGGATCTTTTCGTGTCTGGGCACGAAGAAGCCGGGAACGTAACCGGCGAATGTGGGGCTCACCTCCCATCACTGGAGTTCCCCATGAGAAAAGCCGTCGCCGTTATCGGCATCCTTGGCCTGGCCCTCACCGCCTGCGGCAACGCGGCCGGTCCCACGTCGGACCAGGCGGGCGCGGGTGGCACGTTCACCTACGCCATCAGCGCCGATCCGGGCGTCCTCGACCCGGCCATGGGCGTCCTCTCGGTCACGAACACCGTGCTCTCGTTCGCCTACGACACGCTGGTCGCCTACGACAAGGACGGCAAGATCGTCCCGAGGCTGGCAGAGAAGTGGGACGTGAAGCCCGACTCGGTGACCTTCACCCTGCGCAAGGACGTCACGTGCGCGGACGGGTCCAAGCTGACCCCCGCCGATGTGGCGGAGAACGTCAACCACGTCACCGACCCGGCCACCAAGTCGCCGGTCAACGGCGTGTTCGTGCCCGCGGGGACGAAGGCGGCGGCCGACGACGCGGCCGGGACGGTCACCCTGACCACGCCCACCCCGTTCAGCTTCACCATGGAGAGCATGACGCAGGTCTACATCGTGTGCGGCAAGGGGATCAAGGACCGCTCCGTACTCGCGCACGGCACCTCGGGCAGCGGGCCCTTCACCCTCACCGAGGCCGTCTCCGGCGACCACTACACCTTCCAGGTCCGCAAGGACTACGCGTGGGGCCCCGGAGGCGCGAACTCCCAGGGGCTGCCCGGCAAGGTCGTGCTGAAGGTCGTGCCCAACGAGCAGACCGCGGCCAACCTGCTGATGTCCGGCGGCATGAACGGCGCGACGCTCTTCGGCCCCGACCGGGCCCGGCTGGAGGCCACCCCCGGGATCGGCAAGGAGGTCGTCGCGGCGGGCAACGGCCAGTTCTTCTACCACCAGGGCGACGATCGCCCGGCCAAGGACCCGGCCGTGCGCAAGGCGCTCACCCAGGCGGTCAACCTCAAGGAACTCGCCGGGATCGCCTCCAGCGGCACCGGGCGGCCGGTGACCGGGCTGGTCAGCGAGCCCCGGCCGTGCGAGGGCGACACGGTCACCGGCCGCGTCCCCGCGTTCGACACCGCGGCGGCGACCGCCGCGCTCGACGCCGCGGGCTGGAAACCCGGCCCCGACGGCATCCGGGCCAAGGACGGCAAGAAGCTGTCCCTGCGCCTGATGTACGGCACCACCAGGGGCGTGGGCGTCCAGGCCGCCGCCGAGTACATGGCCGCCGCCTGGCAGAAGATCGGCGTCGAGACGAAGCTCAACGGCGTCATCGACACCAAACTGTCCGAGTCGCTCAACCTCACCCAGGACTGGGACGTGGCCTGGCTGCCGATCGGCGTCACCCTGCCCTCGCAGCTCGTCGGGTTCCTGTCCGGGCCGGCCGCGCCCGACGGCGCCAACTTCGCCCACCTGGCCAACAAGGGCTACGAAGACCTGGTCGCCAAGGCCATCGGCACCCCCGGCCCGGAGGGCTGCAAGCTCTGGCAGGACGCCGAGTCGTCGCTCTTCGAGGCCGCCGACCTGGTGCCCGTCGTGGAGAACACCGCCCTGGTGGCCACCAAGGGCGCGACGCTCGACATGATCGGCATCGTGCTCGACCCGCTGAGCATCCGGCTGACCGGGGGAGCGTGAGTGACCTTCTCCCGACGCGGCGGCCGGGGCTCCTTCTGGAGGCGCAGGCTGGTCCGGTTCGTGGTCTCGCTGATCGCGCTGCTCCTGGCGTCCTTCGCGATGATCCACCTGATCCCGGGCGACCCTGTCCGCGCCTCCCTGGGCCCGGCCGCGCCGGCCGAACTGGTCGCCGCCAGGCGGGCGGCGCTCGGGCTCGACCAGCCGCTGCCGGTCCAGTTCGCCCACTACACGCGCGACCTGCTGTCCGGGAACATGGGGACCTCGTTCCTCAGCGGTGAGCCGGTCACCGGCGTCATCGCCGCGCGGCTGCCGAACACGCTGACGCTGGCCGTGCTCGCCGCGCTGCTCGCGCTGGCGGTGGCGGTGCCGCTCGGCATGTGGGCGGGGGTGCGCACGGAGAACGGCCGGCACCGGGGCACCGACGTGACGTTCGGCTCGGTCACCGGCACCGCCGTCGCGGTCCCGGAGTTCCTGTATTCGATCGCCCTGGTCTCGGTGTTCGCCATCGGCCTCGGCTGGTTCCCCCCGGCGGGCAGGACCGGTCTGACGTCCTGGGTGCTGCCGATCCTCGCGCTGGCCATCGGCCCGACCGCGATGATCGCGCGCCTGTCCCGGGTGGAGACCCAGCGCGAGCTCGGCACCGAGTACGTCCGGCTGGCCAGGGCCAAACGACTGCCCGCGCCCCGGCTCTACCTGCGGCACGTGCTGCCGAACACGCTCACCGCGACCCTGACCGTGGGCGGCCTGCTGCTCACCGCGCTGATCGCGGGCAGCGTGCTCGTGGAGTACGTGTTCGCCTGGCCGGGCCTCGGACTGAAGATCGTGGAGTCGATCACGCAGAAGGACTACCCGGTGGCCCAGGGCGTGATCCTGGTCTACGGCACGATCGTGCTGGTCGTGAACCTCCTCGTCGACGTGCTGCTCGGCTGGCTCGACCCGACCTCTGACATCAGGGAGGCGTGATGGGCCGCCTGATCCGCCGGCTGCCGTCGTCCCCCGCCGCGGTGGCGGGCGCCGTGCTGGTGACGCTGATGGTGATCCTCGCGATCATCGGCCCGCCGATCTGGGGCGCCGCCGCCGAGCGCATCGACCCGGCGGCGATCCTCCAGGGCTCCTCGGCGGCCCACCCGCTCGGCACCGACAACCTGGGCCGCGACCTGCTCGCCCGGGTGCTGGTCGCCGGCCGGTACTCCCTGACCCTCGCGCTGCTGGCCGCCCTGATCGGCGCGGGCGCGGGCATCGTGCTCGGCGCCCTGCCGTCCGTGCTGCCCCGCCGCGCCGCCCGCCTGGTCACCGGTACGGTCAACGCGCTGGTCGCCTTCCCCGGCCTGCTGCTCGCCATGTTCACCGCGGTGATCGCCGGTCTCGGGGCGAAGGGGGCGGTGCTCGGCATCGGCGCCGCCATCGCGCCCGGCTTCGCCCGGCTCACCCAGACGATGGCGGCCTCCATCGCCGGGGCCGACTACGTGGCCGCCGCCCGGATGCTCGGCGTCTCCCGCGCCCGCATCCTCGTCAGGCACGTGCTGCCGAACATCGCCGAGCCGCTCATTCTCAACCTGACCCAGGCGCTCGGCGGCGCCCTGCTCGGCCTGGCCGGCATGTCGTTCCTGGGGCTCGGCGTGCAGCCGCCCGCCTTCGACTGGGGACGGCTGCTGTTCGACGGGTTCGCCCGGATCTACGTCACGCCCGAGGTGGCGCTCGGCCCCGCCCTCGCCGTCGCGCTGGCCGGCATCGGGTTCAACCTGCTGGGCGACGCGCTGGCCAAGGTCGCGTCCCGCACCGCCGTACCGGGGAAGCTGAGCGTGCCCGTGGTGCCGCCGGAGCAGGGGGAACCCGATCCCGGCGCGGTGCTGGAGGTGAAGGATCTCAGCGTCACCTTCCCCGGCGGGGTCCAGCCGGTGCGCGAACTGTCGCTGACCGTGGCCCCGGGGGAGATCGTCGGCCTGGTGGGGGAGTCGGGCAGCGGCAAGAGCCTCACCGCGGCGGCCGTCGGCGGGCTGGTGCCCTACCCCGGGGCCGTCACCAGCGGGCGGCTGCGGCTGTGCGGCGCGGACCTCGGCGAACTGCCGGAGGCCGAGCGGCGCAAACTGCTCGGCACGTCGCTGGCCATGGTCTTCCAGGACCCGATGGCCTCGCTGAACCCCGCGTTGAAGGTCGGCGGGCAGCTCGCCGAGGTGTCGATCGTGCACCAGGGCGCCTCCCGGGCCGACGCGCGGCGCCGGGCCGTCGACCGGCTCGGCCACGTGCACCTGCCCGAACCGGAGAAGCAGGCCCGCCGCCATCCGCACCAGCTCTCCGGCGGCATGCGGCAGCGGGCGGTGATCGCCATGGGCCTGATGGGCACCCCCAAGCTGATCATCGCCGACGAGCCGACCACCGCGCTCGACGTGACCGTGCAGCGGCAGATCCTGCGGCTGCTGCGCGAGGTCACCGAGGAGACCGGCTCGGCGGCGCTGTTCATCTCGCACGACATCGCCGTGGTCGGCGAGCTGTGCGACCGGGTCGCCGTGATGTACGCCGGGCGGGTCGTCGAGGAGCTGCCCGTCGAGCAGCTGGCCACCGGCGCCGCGCACCCCTACACGCGCGCGCTGGTCGCCTCGCTGCCCGACATGGACACCGACCGGTCGGGTCCGCTCGCCAGCATCCCCGGCCGGCAGCCCTCGCCCGGGCAGGTCGGCGCGGGATGCGCCTTCACCGACCGCTGCCCGCTGGCCACCGCCCGCTGCGCCGAACGCCCACCCCTCGTCACGTACGGCAAGGCGCACCGAGTCGCCTGCTGGGAGGCCTGACATGAGGATCGAGAACCTGACCGTCCGCTACGGCGCCTTCACGGCGGTCGACGACGTGACCCTGGAGGTCCCCCCCGGGGCGATCGTCGGGCTGGTCGGCGAGTCGGGATCGGGCAAGTCCACGCTGGCCAGGGCGGTCAGCGGGCTGGTCCCCTACGAGGGCGGCATCCGCGGGGGCGGCACGGTCCAGATGGTCTTCCAGGACCCGTACGCCTCGCTGGACCCGCGGATGACCGTGGGCGCGTCGGTCGGGGAAGGGGTCCGTCCCCGCGCGGAGGACGGGGCACGGCTGTCCCGCGCCGGACGCCGGGCGGAGGTGGAACGGCTGCTCGGGCTGGTGTCGCTGCCGCTGGAGCTCGCCGGGCGCTACCCGCGGGAGCTGTCCGGCGGGCAGCGCCAGCGGGTGGCCGTCGCCAGGGCGCTCGGCGCCCGCCCCGGAGTGCTGGTCGCCGACGAGATCACCTCGGCGCTCGACGTGTCGGTGCAGGGCGCGGTGCTCAACCTCGTCCGGCGGCTGCGCGACGAACTGGGCCTGTCGATCCTGTTCATCTCGCACAACCTGGCCGTGGTGCGTTACGTCTCGGACGTGGTCGCCGTCATGCGTCAGGGGCGGCTGGTCGAAATGGGCCCCACCGAGAAGGTGGTCGCCGCCCCCGAGCACGAGTACACCCGCGAACTCCTGGACGCGGTACCCCGGCTGGCCGGACGTCAGGATCCGGCGCGCGGGCTGATCACAGGTTGATCCACTCGGTGGAGGTGGTCACCTCGGCGAGGATCTCCGGCACCGGCTCCACACCCAGGCCGGGACCGGTGGGCACGTCGAGGTGGCCGTCCTTCAGCTCGAACGGCGCGGTGACGTCGGTCGCGAAGTAGCGGCGCGAGCCCGAGGTGTCGCCCGGCAGGGTGAAGCCGGGCAGCGCGGCGAGCGCCACGTTGGCGGCCCGGCCGAGGCCGGTCTCCAGCATCCCGCCGCACCACACCGCCACGCCGTGCGCCCGGCACAGGTCGTGGATGCGGCGGGCCTCAAGATAGCCGCCGACCCGGCCCGGCTTGATGTTCACGATCGAGCACGCGCCGAGCGAGATGGCGGCGGCGGCGTGCGCGGCCGACTCGATCGACTCGTCCAGGCAGACCGGCGTCCTGATCATGCGGGCCAGGGCGGCGTGCTGGACCAGGTCGTCGTCGGCGAGCGGCTGCTCGATCAGCAGCAGGCCGAAGTCGTCGAGCCGGGCCAGGTGCCGGGCGTCGTTGAGGGTGTAGGCGGCGTTGGCGTCCACCTGGAGGAGCACGTCGTCGCCGAACCGCTCGCGGACCGCGCGGACCGGCGCGACGTCCCAGCCCGGCTCGATCTTGAGCTTGATCCGGACGTACCCCTCGTCGAGGTAACCGGCGACCGCGTCCAGCAGCGCGGGAACGGAGTCCATGATGCCGACCGACACCCCGCACGGCACCCGGTCACGGGTCGCCCCGAGGAAGCGGCCGAACGACTCGCCCGACGCCCGGAGCTGCGCGTCCAGCACCGCCGTCTCCAGCGCCGCCTTGGCCATCCGGTGCCCCTTGATCGGCTCCAGGGCGTGGCCCACGCCGTACGCGTCGACGTGCGCGGGCAGCGCCGGCAGCAGGAAGCGGCGGATCGCCGCGGCGGCGCCGTCCACGTACTCGGGCGAGTAGCGCGGCTCGGACATCGCCACGCACTCGGCCCAGCCCTCGGAGTCGGGCGTGACCACGCGCAGCAGCAGCACGTCACGTGTCGTCTCGGTGCCGAACGACGTGCGGAACGGCGACACCAGCGGCATCGCGATCCGCCGCAGCTCCACCCCAGTGATCTTCATATGTCCCTCTCTACGACGTAGTACATCTTGCGATGGAAGCCGGTCACCTGGGCGCCCTCCGCGAGGAGGCCGCCCAGCACGTCGCGAACGGCGTGCCGCCACGCCTTGGCCGCCCCGGGATCCGCTCCGCGCAGCCGCTCGATGTCCTCCGGCACCGCCACCAGCACCACCCGGGCATCCGTACGGCCCGCCACCGGGCGGTCGCCGTCACCGGACAGCCCGACCACGGCGTCCGCCGGGACCTGCGGCGGCCGGGGCTCACGCCGGACCGCGGCCTCGACCCCGGGATCGGCCAGCGGCCAGACGGCCAGGATCCGGTCCGACTCGTCCCCCTGGTTGATCGCGTCGGCCATCACGCCGTAGAAGCTGGGCAGGTACTCGGCCGGGCGTGCGCCTAACTTCGCCAGGTTGAAGTGCGCGTTGCGGCGGACCAGCGGGTCGTAGGTCCAGGTGATGCGGGAGAGGCCGCGCGCCAGCGCCCACAGCCGCTGGTGCAGCTTGAGGTCGAAGCCGATGCCGTGCCCCACCGCCGCGCCGGTGATGTGGGAGTGCAGGGTCGCGTCCTGCCCGAAGAACCCCACAGACGCGCCGACCATCCGCTCGCCCTGGAAGGCCCCGGCGACGTAGTTGCCCGCGTGCGCGAGCGCCCGCATCAACTCCGCCGTGATCGGCTGCCCGCCCGGCTCGAACCGCCAGATCCGCGCGAAGAGCGCGTCGACCTCCCCGAACTCCTCGATGGCGTGGAGCTCTCTGATCGTGGTCGCCGCGCCTGTCCCCGGCGCGTGCGAGACGGCCGTGACGGGGTCGTGGTGCGTGCCCGCGATGGCGCGGGGGAGATCAGCCGACACGTTTCAAGCCCCTCCGAGTACGTGGTTAACCGCGACGTTATGCCACCGTGAGGCTGGCTGAATTCGTCCGCGCACACCAAGACCCACGCCATCTTCGTCCCCGCCACCAACCACCCCCACTCCGCCCCCCACCGACCCCCGGCCCCCGGCCGGCTTCCTCCGCCCCCGGCCCCCGGCCGGCCCTCAGCCCTCAGCCCCCGGCCCCGGCCCCTGGCCGGCCCTCAGCCCCGGCCCTCAGCCCTCGGCTCTCAGCCCCGGCCCTCTCCTCCCCGGATCCCCCCGGATCCCCCCGGATCCCCCCGGATCCCCCCGGATCCCTGGAAAGTTGGTAGGGAAGGTCTTGATTTATGAGCTAGATCACTCTTAAAGTCGGAATGTTGTCCAATTCGCTACGGTTTACTCCCCTCGTGAGGCTTATCGTCCTGTCTGTGTGGCTCGTTGAGCGGCTGCACATCGACCTCTGCCGCCTGGCCGGCTCCCTCTGTCGCTGATCGCGCCCTGACGAGCGCTCGATCCCCCGACCCCTTCACTCACCCCCTTTCGCATGCCCTGACAGGCATGCCGTCTTTCGGAGCCTCCTCATCGTGAAGAGATTCTCGTTCTCTCTGCAGTTGCTGCTGGGTCTGGTCGTGGGAGTGGCCCTCGGCTTCGCCGCCCGCATCTGGGACCTCGCCTGGCTGGCCACCACCCTCACCGAAGTCGGAAGTATCTTCGTCCAGTTGCTCAAGCTGGCGGTGCCGCCGCTGGTGTTCACCGCCGTGGTGGTCAGCGTCGCCAACCTCCGCAACGTCAACGGCGCCGCCAGGCTGGCGGGCAAGACGTTGTTCTGGTTCCTGGCCACCGCGCTGATCGCCGTCATCGTCGGCATCGGCCTCGGCCTGATCATCAACCCGGGCCAGGGCGTCACCCTGAGCACGGCGGGCGCGGAGGCGCCCGAGAACGTCGGCACCTGGGTCGACTTCCTCACCGGCATCATCCCGACGAACATCGTCACGGCCTTCACCGAGCTCAACGTCCTCCAGATCGTCTTCCTGGGGATCGTCCTCGGCGCGGCGGCCATCGCGATCGGCGAGAAGGCCGAGCCGTTCCTCAACTTCAGCCGCTCGATCCTGGAACTGGTGCAGAAGGCGCTGTGGTGGGTCATCCGCCTGGCCCCCATCGGGACCGCCGGCCTGATCGGCAAGTCGGTCGCCACGTACGGCTGGGACCTGCTCGCACCGCTGGCCAAGCTCAGCCTCGGCGTCTACGTCGGCTGCTTCATCGTCCTGCTGGCCGTCTACCCGGCGCTGCTCGCGCTGGTCGGCAAGGTCAACCCGATCACGTTCTACCGAAACGCGTGGCCCGCGATCGAGCTGGCCTTCGTCTCCCGCTCCTCGGTCGGGACGCTGCCGCTGACGCAGAAGGTCACGATCGAGCGCCTGGGCGTCAGCCGCGACTACGCCTCCTTCGCCGTGCCGTTCGGCGCGACCACCAAGATGGACGGTTGCGCCTCGATCTACCCGGCGCTGGCGGCGATCTTCGTGGCGCAGGTGTTCAACGTCCCGCTGGGGGTCGGCGACTACCTGCTGATCGCGTTCGTCTCCGTGGTCGGATCGGCCGCGACGGCCGGTCTGACCGGCGCGATCGTCATGCTCACGCTGACGCTGAGCACGCTGGGCCTGCCGCTGGAGGGCGTCGGCCTGCTGCTGGCCATCGACCCGATCCTCGACATGATCCGCACCGCGACCAACGTCGCGGGACAGATCGTGGTGCCGGTCCTCGTCGCCCGCGGCGAGGGCCGTCTCGACGACGCGGTGCTCAACGCCTCCCCGCAGCCGCTCCACGAGGCTCCGGCGAGCACGCCGCGCTCCTCGGCCGAACCTGCGCTCGCATGACGTTCCCACCCGGATGAGCAGACGGGGCGGCCCACGCCGGGCCGTCCCGTCTCTTCGTGTTCCGGACGGGTCACACGTCCGGTGGGCAGGCGAAATGTCCACAGATGCGACTTGGAACGCTCCAAAGGGAGGAGGGCGTCGTCGAAGGTCACACGGCTTTCTCTCCGCCACGGGCCGGAACCGTGTGCTTGGCCTGCGCCCCCCACATACACACGACGACCCCCCGCCCGGACCTCTTCCGATGTCTCATGGTTTTCTCCCGCGCTCCAGATAAATGCCGGCTCAACGAAAGCGGGAGTTCAATCTCTCTTGAAAATTCCGACGATCGCCATGACGACCACGATAATGACCACCGGAACGCCGACGACCGCGAGGCCGATGGCGAGCCCGACCATTGCCCCCACTATGTACCTCCCTTCATGGGTGTCAGGAAAAGGGTAGGTCCCGCAATATCGCGGGGAAAGGTTGTGGGTCCGAACGCACTCCCGGTAAGAGCTTCGTGACCGCCTCGTCACCTTGCTGTGAGCCCGTCGAGTCCCGCGCCGCCCAAACCTCCCTTACAGGGATTTTTCATGATTTGGGGGGCAATGTGGCGACAAGGGGCTTTCGCTCGTCCGGCGAGGAAGCACCGGCCGTACGCGTGGCAGCAGTGCGCTGTACTCCCTTGAATGCCGATCATCCGCCTGAGGCGGGGCGCGTCCTGCGGATCCCGTTCGGGTGCGTCAAAAACGAGATCTCGCCGATCGATACACACGACACAAGCACCACGGGCACCGGCAACAGCACGCACATGCGCCGTTTCGTGCAGGCATTATCAGCGCGCACCGATCGTGAAGGGCGAATCAAAAGTATGGGCACGCGGTGCCGTACTCGAAGGGACCGCGCAAAAAGTGGTAACCGCTGGCGGGATGCGCGTACGAGACGCCCGGCCGCATCACGCGCAACCCCACGGCCACCGGGCGGGACACCCGTGATCGGAGCCTCCGGCTTCGCCAAGGACTCCACTCGCGATCATCAGACCATTATGATGTTGTCGCCGCGCTCGTACGCGAGCACGACCCCTCCCCGTCCGAGGCACCGGCGACTGACACCCAGGCAGCGCCGGTCGTCATCGGCCGCGGAACCCACTCGATCGGACACCGATTCCCTCGACCTGACATGTATCCAGGCTCCGCGACGCCCTCCCTCCGATAGGCCACCCGATGACCGACACCCCCCAGGCCGGCAGCACCTCCCGCGAACGCATGGAAGAACTGTGGGCCGCGCACGACGCCGCGTTCCACCCCGCGCTGCGCCATGCCCTCGCCGAGGTCCCCGGGCTGAACGGCGACTTCGAGCACAGCGGCACCTCCGTATGGGTGTTCTGGGGGGATGACGCCACCAGCGGCTACTGGGTGTTCTGCAACCTCCGCTGGTACACCGACCGGGCCGAGGACCAGATGCCCGGCTACGTCACCGTGTCCTACCGCGACGGGAGCGGCGGCGAGAGCAGAAGCATGGCCGTGCTGAGCGAGGAGCTGTCTCCCGAGCGCGCACGCGACGTCACCGCCGTCGCCGCCGACATCGTCGCCGCCATCCGCGCCCACGGCCCCCACCGCCACGACCCGCCGCCCCCCGCCGACCAGGCCCCCCGCCCGCCCCTGAGCGCGCAGACCCACTTCCAGAGCCACGACATCCACTACCACGCGGAGGAACTCGTCGGCCTCACCGTCACGATGGCCGGCAAGAGCGCCATCCGCTGGGAGAACACCGTCATCACCGCACTCAACGGGACCGACCTCGTCCTGCACGGCGGTCACCAGGTCACCCACCTCTTCGAAGCCGAGCCCACCCGCACGCCCATCACCGAACCCACCCGCGTCCGCAGCTGGGAGATCGCCCACGGCACCATCCACCGGCCCGCCGAAGAGAGCGCGCCCTGAGCGACGCCCCCGCCGGACTCCGAACGGTCCGGCTCGTGGGAGTCGAACCTGCTGACCGGGTCCACAGTGCCGTGACCGGGCATCGAAGCGGGGCCGTCCGACTCCCGGATCAGGCGGAGTCCCGTGTCCGCGGGGCGGTCAAGCCGTAGAGTGCTGTGCGACGGGCCCTGCTTTCTGGCGGAGGCGTGAGTGACCGATGTCGGCCCGCTGCGAGCGGAAGACCCGAGCAGGGTGGGATCCTTCCGGCTGACCGGCCGGATCGGCGAGGGCGGCCAGGGGATCCTCTACCTGGGGGTGGGCGAGAGCGGCGAGCGGGCGGCGGTCAGGTTGCTCCGCGCCGCGCCGCGCGTCACCGCGAGCACGCGTGAGCTGGCGAGCGTCCAGCGCGTGGGAGCGTCCGGCACGGCACGGGTCCTGGAGACCGGTGTGGTCGATGACGTCCCTTACGTGGCGGCCGAGTACATCCACGGCCGCCCGCTGCACCAGGTGGTGCAGGCGAGCGGGCCGTTGCGCGGCGCCGCGCTGCACCGGCTCGCCGTCGGCACGGCCACCGCCCTCGCGGCGATTCACCGCGCCGGGGTCGTGCACCGTGACTTCAAGCCGGGCAACGTGCTCATCGCCGCGGACGGGCCGAAAGTGGTCGACTTCGGCATCGCCCGCCTCAGCGACGCGGACCCGAGGTTCACCGGCAGGGTCGTCGGCACCCTCGCCTTCATGGCGCCCGAGCTGATCGAAGGCGGGGCGGCGGGCCCGCCCAGCGACATCTTCGCCTGGGGGGCCACGATGGGCTTCGCGGCGACCGGCGTCAACGTCTTCGGCGGAAGTTCGGTGCACGAGATCATGTTCAGGGTCCTCACCTACGACCCCGACCTGGCGGAACTGCCCGAACCGCTACGCGGCCTGGTGCGGTCCGCCTTGGCCAAGGCGCCGGAGGACCGCCCCACGGCCGAGCGGATCCTGACGCGGCTGCTCGGCCATGACGAGGACATCGCCGCCCTGCCGTACGTGGTCCAGGCCACGGAGGCGGACCGGATCAACACCGGTGCGTCCCCGCCGGCTTCGCAGGCCGGTACCCCGCCTGACAACGACTACGGCATGCCGGTCGAGGCACGTGGAGCGTACGAGATGCCGGCATTCTCACCGGCCGAGGAAGTGTGGAGTGTCCGCCCGGTGCTGTCGCCGGGTGCCTGGCGTCTGGGCGGCGGACTCCTGGCGGCGCTGGTCGGCTTCCTGGTGCTCGCCGGGCTCGGCGTGCCGGCGCCGGCGTTGTGGACGACCGGAGCGGCGGCCGTGGTGGCGTCGGCCAGCATTCTCCTGATGCGGCGGGCCGGTGCAGGGGGGCGGCGCGCGAGGCGCGGGCTCGCGTTGCTCGATCGGGGCAGGGCCGAGGCGGCGGTCACCGCGCTGCGTGGGGCGGCGGGCGGATCGTCCGGTCCTGAGCGGTTCCAGGTCCGGGTGAACCTCGCGGTCGCGCTGCGGGACGCCGGGCGGGTGGCCGAGGCGGAGCGGGAGTTGTCCGGCCTGCTGCCGGAGATGCGGCAGGTTCTCGGTGAGGAGCATCCCGACACCCTGGCCGCCCGTGCCAACCTCGCCGCGCTGCTCGTCGACCGCGGCCGGCCGGGCGAAGCCGTCAGCCATTACGACGCGATCGTGCACGCCGGCCGCCGTGCCCTCGGCCCCGAGCACCCGCTGACCCTCACCTCCCGGGCCAACCTCGCGGTCGCGCTGCGGGACGCCGGGCGGGTGGCCGAGGCGGAGCGGGAGTTGTCCGGCCTGCTGCCGGAGATGCGGCAGGTTCTCGGCGAGGAGCATCCCGACACCCTGGTCGCCCGTGCCAACCTCGCCGCGCTGCTGGCCGCGCGCGGCGGAACGGAAGAAGCCGCCGGCCATCTCCGCGAGATCGTGCGGGCCACCGGCCGCGTCCTGGGCCCCCGTCACCCCCAGACGCTCACGGCACGGGTGAACCTCGCCGCGGTGCTGACCGAACTCGGTGAGAACCGGACCGCCGAGGCCGAGACCGAACTGGTGAAAGTGGTGCGCGCCCGGCGGCGGCTCCTGGGGGCGGCCCACCCCGACACGTTGCGCGCGTCGGCGAACCTGGGCTACCTGTACCTGCGCATCGGGCAGACGGCGCGGGCGCGGGCGCTGCTCGGCGAGGTGGCGGAGACCGCCGCCCGTACCCTGGGCGCCGGTCATCCTGTGACGGTCCGCGCCCGGGCCGGTGCGACGGAGCCGGGCCCATGAGGAGCCGCCTCGTGCTCGCGCTGGCCGTAGCGGCCGTCACCTCGGCGCTCGGCATCGTGATCAACATCGCGACCGACCTGAAGGACGACCCTCGGGCCTGGGGCGCGCTGGTTCTCCTCACCCTGTTGTCGGGCGGGGTGACCGCCGCCGTCAACGGTACCGGGGCCTACGGGAGGACCACCTCGGTCAGCGTGACCGGGCGACCGGGCCGGGCCGGGCGGGCGGGCTCCCGGCGGACGTCCAAGGTGCGCGGGATCGTCCTGCAGATCGAGGTGGAGATCCGTCCGGACGGAACACGGGTGGAACGGACCTCGGTCTTCTCGGAGAGCGTGGCCATGAACATGACCGGCCGGCCCGAGCCGGGATCCGCACCCGCCCCGGCCGTCGCGGAACCGGACGGCGAACCCGGCTGAGCCGGCGTCGGAGGGCCACACCGGCGACGGGCCTGATCGATCGGCCGCAAGCCGCAGAAAGCAGGAAATCCACGAAGTGATCGGTCAGCGGTTCACCGGTGAGCGGCTCCAGGAAAAGGAACTGGCCTAATGGCGCCCGGTCCGGCGGCGCTCCGCCTTGTCGAACTCGCCGAGGGCCCAGACGGCCCAATCGCGGGAGGCCTCGTACTGGCGCAGGCCGTAGCCGGCGGCGAGCCAGCCGAAGTCCAGACGGCCCCCGGGGGAGATCGGCGTCTCGCCGGACACGGTGTCCTTGAGCCGGGCGAGCTCCTGCTCGGTGTGCGCGACGATCTCGTTGAGCATCTTCCGGGCGTCGCCGGGGTCGAGCGCGGACAGCAGGAAGAGCCTCAGCACCCCCTCGTTGCGCACCGCGCCGCCCAACTGCGGCTGGAGCAGCCACGCGCGCAGCTCGGCGAGCCCGGCGGCGGTGATGGTGTAGACGCGGCGGCCCCGGGTGCCTTCCTCGGCGCCCTCGACCAGGCCCTCCGCCGCGAGACGGGCCAGCTCCGGATAGATCCGGTTGTGGCCGGCCTGCCAGGCATAACGCCCGAGGTCGCCCTCGAACTCCTTCGCCAGGTCGTATCCGCTCGCGGGCCGCTCCGCCAGCAGACCGAGCAGTGCGTATCGCAGCGCCATGCCGCCGAGCCTATCATCTCCACCTGGATAGGTCCGTATTGACATATCCAACTGGATACGTAGAGTCTGGTCCGCACCGAAAGGAGTGGACATGTCCCAGACACCCGCCTACCTGAGCGGCTACATGGCCCCGGTAGCAGACGAGATCGACGCCGCCGACCTGCCTGTGATCGGCACGCTGCCGCCCGAGCTGACCGGCCGCTTCGTCCGCAACGGCCCCAACCCGCTGCCGGGCGAGCAGCCCGGCCACCTGTTCGACGGACACGGCATGCTGCACGGCGTACGGCTGCGCGACGGCCGGGCCGAGTGGTATCGCAACCGGTGGGTCCGCACCGGATATTTCGCCGGCCGGCCGGAGTTCGGGCCGGACGGCACCAGGGACCTGACCGTCGTCGCCGCGAACACGCACGTGGTCGGGCATGCGGGACGCGTGCTCGCGCTCGACGAGAGCGGCCTGCCGTACGAGGTCACGCCGGAGCTCGGCACGGTCGGCGCGCATGACTTCGGCGGGCGGCTCACCACCGCCATGACCGCGCACCCGAAGCAGGACCCCGAGACCGGTGAGCTGCACTTCTTCGGGTACGGCGCACGCCCGCCGTACCTGACCTACCACCGGCTCGACGCGTCGGGCGAGCTGGCGCACAGCCGTGAGATCACCGTCCCCGGGGGGACCATGATGCACGACTTCGCCATCACCGAGCACCATGTGGTCTGGCTCGATCTGCCGCTCACCTTCCGGCCGGAACTGGTCGGCAGGACCATGCCCTACCAGTGGGACGACGGGTACGGCGCGCGCCTCGGCGTCATGCGGCACGACCGGCCCGGCGCGCCGGTGCGCTGGTTCGACGTGGATCCCTGCTACGTCTTCCACGTCGGCAACGCCCACGAGGACGCCTCGGGACGCGTCGTGCTCGACGCCGTCCGCTACGGGCGGGCCGACTTCACCGCCATGTGGAGCACGGCCGGCGGCACGGACGACCCGGCGGGACCCGCCGCCGCGGCCGCCGCCGCCCCCTCAGGCTCGGCCCGGCTGCACCGCTGGACGCTCGACCCGGCGACCGGCGTGGCCAGGGAGGAGGCGCTGGACGACCGCGGGGTGGAGTACCCGACGCTCGACGACGAACGGGTCGGCCGCGGCGCACGCTACCTGTACGCCGTCTCCGGCCCCGAGATCGTCAAGTACGACCTGTCCGGCGGGGAGGTCACCGGGCACACGCTGCCGCCGTGGACGCTCGCCGGCGAGGCGGTGTTCGTGCCCGCGACCGCCGGGCCGCGGCGCGAGGACGACGGCTGGCTGATCTCCATCACCACCACCGCCGACGGGAGCGCGTCCCGGCTCCTCGTGCTCGACGCCTCCGACCTCGCCGCCGAGCCGGTGGCGGCCGTCGAACTGCCGCGCGGCGTGCCGGCGGGCTTCCACGGCAACTGGTTCCCGGACGCGCCACCGTCCTGATGTCCTGATGACCTCGACGGCCTTCCAGGACTGGAACCGGGGAGCCGGACTCGGTCATGATGGGCCGTCGGACGGCTCCGGGCGGGCGTGAGGTGGGGGTCGTGCGCCGGGCACGACGCGGCTGCGGAGACCGTGGCCAGGCGGCCGGAGAGAGAAGCCGGGGAGGTTGTTATCCTTTCATGACATGTCGTCAGCCGCCATCGATCGGTCCTCGCCGCTGCCGTTCTACCACCAGCTCAAGCAGATCCTGCTGGACGAGATCAGCGGGAGGGCGTTGCGGCCGGGAGATCGGCTGCCCGGTGATCATGACCTGTGCCAGGCGTACGGCGTGTCGCGTACGGTTGTGCGGCAGGCGCTTTCCGAGCTGGAGTACGAGGGCGTGATCGACCGGGTCAAGGGGCGCGGCACGTTCGTGGCGCAGCCCAAGACCTCGGAGGGGCTGGTGCAGTCGCTGACCGGGCTGGACGAGGACGTCCGGGCCAGGGGCGGGCGGCTGCGCAGCGAGGTGCGCAAACTGGAGATCGTGCCGGCCGACGCGCAGGTGGCCAGCGAGCTGCGGCTGGAGATCGGGGCGCCGGTCGTGCTGCTGGAGCGGCTGCGGTTCGTGGACGGGGAGCCGTGGGTGCTCACGGTCACGCATCTCCCGGCGGACCTCGCCCCCGGGCTGCTCGACGAGGATTTCACCGACCAGTCGTTGTACGCGCTGCTGGAGAACAAGTACGGGGTGCGGCTGGTCCGCGGGCGGCGTTCGGTGGAGGCGGCGGTGGCGGGGACGGGGCTGGCGCGGTCACTGGGCATCAAGCCGGGCGGCCCGGTGCTCGTCCTGCGGAGCGTGAGCTTCACCGACGGCATGGCGCCGATCGAGAGTTTCGTGGCCTTCCACCGCGGCGACCGCAGCCGCTTCGAGGTGGAACTCGACCGCCACGCGGGCGCGGCCCGTCCCCTGATGATCGTCACCAGGTGACGACCGACGGGCGGGTGGCGTGAAGCGTCGCCGTCCGGGTGAGGCCGTTGCGCGGCGGACAGCGCATCTTCGTGCCCTTCTTTCCAGACCGTGACCCTCCCCGGAGCCCGGTGAACGACGCCGATCCGGGAACCTCGGCGACGGCTCCCGGTGACGCCGGCCGTACGGCCTGACCGTCACGACACCCCTGAACACACCCCACCGTAACCTCACAATCCACCCTGCACCATGCCTTGAAAGCTTGTAATGACAGGATTACACTTCACCGGCATGTTGCAGCTGTATCTCGACACTGTGAACCGCACGGTCGCTGAACCGCTGCTGCGCACGGGTCTGTTCGCCGGGGTGACCACCAACCCGTCCCTCCTCCGGCGTGCGGGCCTGTCATGGGCCGAGCTCCCCGCCTTCCACTCCTGGGCGGTCGGGCACGGGGCCCGTGACGTGTTCTTCCAGGCCGTCGGCGGGTCCGCGGAGGATCTGGCCCGCAGCGGCCGGGAACTGGCGGCGATCGGGCCGCGGGTCGTCGTCAAGGTCCCGGCCACCCGGGCCGGGGTCGAGGCGGCGGCGTCCCTGGTGCGAGACGGGGTGCCCGTCCTGCTGACCGCGGTCTACCACCCGGCGCAGGCGCTGGTCGCCGCCGCGGTGGGAGCCCGATACCTGGCTCCGTACGTGGGGCGGATGAGCGACAACGGCCGTCCCGGTGTGGAGGGCGTGGCCGCCATGGTCCGGGTCCTGCGCGGCACCGGCGCGCGGGCGGAGATCCTCGCCGCCAGCCTGCGCGGTGTCGAGGACGTGGTGGCGCTCGCCGAGGCCGGCGTCACCGCCTTCGCGCTCCCGCCGCAGGTGGCGGAGGCGCTCCTGGCCGACCCGCTCACCGAGCAGGCGGCCGCCGACTTCGAGGAAGCAGCACGAGAGCTGCGATCAACGACCAGTAAAGGTGCCGATTCTTGAGCGCGTTCGCCTCCCTCCCCCTGGATCCGCTGCGGATCGTCCTGGACGCCGGGGCCGGGACCCTCACCCCCGAGGGTCCGCTGCTCACCCGCCGGATGTCCGACATGACGGGCGCCTTCGCCGACACCGCCGCCTGGCGGCAGGCGCAGGCGGCCGGCGATCCCGTCGTCTACACGGTCGCCTCCTCGCCGGTCCCCGAGGAGAACCGCGAACTGCCCCAGTCGATCACCACCATCTACCCGGGCGACTGCGGCGGCGAACTGTACATGACCAAGGGCCACCAGCACCCCGACGCGCAGGGCGAGATCTACCTCGGGCTGTCGGGCGTCGGCGGGCTGCTGATGTTCGACGGCGAGCGTTCGCACTGGATCGACATGGCCCCCGGCGTCATCGGCTACATCCCACCCGGCTGGGCGCACCGCAGCGTGAACGTCGGCGCGGAGCCGTACCGGTTCCTCGCGGTCTATCCGGGGTGCGCCGGGCACGACTACGACTGGGTACTCAGGAACGGCATGGGCAGGCGCGCGATGCGTGCCGCAGACGGCTACGAACTCGTCCCCTTCGGGAGTTCTTCATGAAACGCATCCGCTACCTTTCGCCCGGACTCGCCGGGTTCCTCGCACTGGTCACACTGGCGGCCGGGTTCGTCGCCGGCAAGGCCGTCTTCGACTCCCCTGCCTCCTCCGAGGCCGCCGCCGGGCCGGCCGCGGTGGCCGGGACCGAGGTCGACGTGATCGTCAAGGCCACCGACTCGGAGTTCTGGCAGTCCATGCTGGCCGGCGCGAAGAAGGCCGGCACGGACCTCGGGGTCAAGACGAGCCTGTTCGGGCCCACCTCCGAGGCGGACATCGAGCCGCAGGTGCGCCTGGTCGAGAGCTCGATCGCACGCGGCGCCAAGGCGATCGTGCTGGCCGCCAACTCCTCCACCGCCCTCAACGGCGTCATCGACCGGGCGCGCCAGGCCGGCGTCAAGGTGATCACCGTGGACAACAAGGTGACCACCGCCTCCGACGGGTTCATCGGCACCGACAACGTCAAGGCCGGTCAGCAGGCGGGGGAGAGGATGTGCAAGCTGATCACCGATGCCGGCAAGGCGGACGGGAAGGTCCTGCACGAGTCCGCCGTGTCCGGCGTCCAGGTGCTCATCGACCGGTTCGAGGGCTTCAAGAGCGGGCTGGCCAAGGACTGCCCGCAGGCGCGGATCACGCAGACCCTGGTGAACGACAACGACCTGAACAAGGCGGTCGGCCAGGTGAACGACGCGATCACCTCGACGCCCGACCTGGCCGGCATCTTCGCCGACAACAACACCTCGGGCACCGGCGCGGCCAAGGCGGTCACCGAGAAGAACGCCGGCGACCGGCTGGCCGTCGTCGCCTTCGACTCCGACCCGGCCGAGGTGCAGGCCGTCCGGGACGGCGCCATCGACGCGATCGTGGTGCAGAACCCGTTCTTCTTCGGCTACCAGGGCGTCGCCGAGGCGGCCATGGCGGTGGTCGGCAGTAATCCGCCGGTCAACCTCGACCCGGGCGCGGTGCTGGTGGACGGGGGGAACGTCGGCGCGAAAGAACTGCAACCGCTGCTGAACCCGCCGAAGACCAAGGGCTGAGGCCATGACCAGCGAAGTGGTACGGCTGCGCGGCGTCGGCAAGACCTTCGGCCCGGTCACCGCGCTCAGCGACGTGGACCTCGTCCTCCCGCCCGGCGAGGTGCACTGCCTGGCCGGGGAGAACGGCGCGGGCAAGTCCACCCTGATCAAGATCCTCACCGGAGCGGTGGTCCGCGACGGCGGCGAGTACCAGGTGCTCGGCCGGGACATGGGGCCCGCCCCCACCCCGGCCCAGGTGCGCGACGCCGGAGTCGGCGCCGTCTACCAGGAGCTGAGCCTGCTCCCCGAGCTGTCCGTGCTGGACAACCTGCTGATGGGCCGGTTCCCGCGGCGCGGCTGGGTGGTCGACCGCGCGCGCTCCAGGCGGGCCGCGCGGGACTACCTGGACCGGGTGGGCCTCGCGGACCTGCCCCTGGACACCCCGGTCGCGGCCCTCCCCACCGCCACCCGGCAGCTCATCGAGATCGCCCGGGTGCTGGGCGCGGACAGCAAGCTGGTGATCTTCGACGAGCCCACCACCGCCCTGTCCGAGCACGAGGCCGAGGAACTGCTCGGCAAGATCACCGTGCTGCGCGGCGAGGGCATGGCCGTGCTCTACGTCACCCACCGGCTGGAGGAGATGTTCGCCATCGGCGACCGGGTCACGGTGCTGCGCGACGGCCGCCTGGTGAGCACCGCGCCGCTGGCCGAGCTGGACCACGACTCCCTGATCAAGGCCATGGTCGGCCGGTCGGTGGAGGAGCTCTACCCGGGGACCAGGACCCCGGCGCAGGGGGCCAGGCTCACCGTGCGCGGCCTGCGGGTGCGCGGGTTCCCCGAGCCGGTGGACCTCACGGTGGCCAGGGGCGAGGTCGTCGGGCTCGCCGGGCTGCTCGGCGCCGGGCGGTCCGAACTGGTCAGGGCCGTGTTCGGCGCCGACCCGGTGGACGGCGGCCAGGTGCTGGTGGACGACGAGCGGGTGCCGCCCGGCTCGCCGCGCGACGCGGCCAGGCGCGGCATCGGCATGCTGACCGAGGACCGCAAGGAGTCCGGACTGCTGCCCGAGCTGTCCATCAGGGAGAACGTCGCCATGGCGGCGATGCCCTCGATGACCAGGGGCGGCCTGATCCGGCGCCGGGAGGTGGACTCCCGGGTGGAGGACGCGCTGGCCGGGCTGCGGCTGAAGTACCACAGCCTGGACGACCCCGTCACCTCGCTGTCCGGCGGCGGACAGCAGAAGGTCCTCATCGCCCGATGGCGCGCGCTCGGCGCCCGGGTGCTGCTGCTCGACGAGCCGACCAAGGGCGTCGACATCGGCGCCAAGTCGGAGATCTACCAGGTCATCGCGGACATGGCGGCGTCGGGCATGGCCATCGTGGTCGTCTCGTCGTACCTGCCGGAACTCCTCGGCCTGTGCGATCGCATCGTCGTGCTGTCCGAACGCCGCGTCGCCGGTGAGCTGCCCGCCGCCGGCGCCACAGAAGAAGAGATCCTGCGCCTCGCCAGCACGGCAGGGCCGCGGGCCCAAGCCCCCTCCCCGCAGGAGCCCTGATGACCGACACCAAGACCACGGCACCGGACGGCGCGGCCCCCAGGGCGGCGAAACGGGAACCGGAGCCAAACGAGATCCTCACCCTGCGCGAGGTGCTCGGCCGGGACCTGTCCGGCGTCCCCGTCCTGCTGCTGTTCGTGCTGATCCTCAGCCTGGCCTCGGACACCTTCCTCACCGGCGTCAACCTGGACAACCTCGGCCGCCAGGTGTCCATCTACGCGATCATCGCGCTCGGCCAGCTCCTGGTGATCCTCACCGCCGGGATCGACCTGTCCGTCGGGTCGGTCGTCGGCCTGTCCGGGGTGATCGTGGCGCAGGCGGTGTTCGACGCCACCAGCACGGCCGGGGTGATCCCGGGGCTCGTGCTGGCCCTGCTCGCCGGCGCGGCGGCCGGGGCGATCAACGGAGTGCTGGTCGCGGTGTTCAGGATGCCGCCGTTCATCGTCACCCTCGGCATGCTCGGCATCGCCCGCGGCCTGACCCTCCTCTACACCGGCGGCCGGACCATCCAGCCGCTGCCCGCGCCGTTCGCCGAGATCGCCGGTGGCGAGTTCCTCGGCGTGGCCAACCTCATCTGGCTGACCGTCCTGGTGCTCGGCGTCACCGCCTTCGCGCTGCGCCGCACGCTGTGGGGCCGGTACGTCTACGCCGTCGGGTCCAACGCCGAGTCCGCCCGGCTGGCGGGCGTGCCGGTACGCGGCGTGCTGATCAGCGTCTACACGCTGTCCGGGCTGCTCGCCGCGCTCGGCGGCATCCTGCTGGCCTCCCGGCTCGGCAACGGCGTGCCGACCGCGGGCACCGGTTACGAACTCCAGGCCATCGCGGCCTGCGTGATCGGCGGGGCGAGCCTGTTCGGCGCCCGCGGCACCGCGCTCGGCGCGCTGGTCGGCGCGCTCATCGTGGGCCTGCTCAACAACGGCGGCACCCTGCTCGGCATCGACCCGTTCTGGCTGCAGACCGCGATCGGCCTGCTGATCCTGCTGGCCGTGGCGCTGGACCTGCTCCAGGGGCGGCGTTTCCGCACCCGGGCGACCTAGGCGCGGCCAACCGCGAAGGAGAGAAAGCATGCTGCTGGCCCACGACCTGGGCACCACAGGGGACAAGGCGTCGCTGCACGAGGACGACGGCCGGCTGGTCGCCGCGGTGACGGTGACCTATCCCACCCGGTTCGGCCCGGGGGGAGTGGCCGAACAGGACCCGGCCGACTGGTGGCGGGCGGTCGGCGAGGCGACCCGCCGGCTGCTGGCCGACACCGGCGTCGGCGCGGCGTCGGTGCGCGCCGTCGGGTTCTCCGGCCAGATGATGGGCGCGGTCCTGCTCGACGCCGCCTACCGGCCGGTGCGCCCGGCGATCATCTGGGCCGACCATCGCAGCACCGCCCAGTGCCGGGCGCTGCTCGACGAGATCGGCATGGAGCGGGCGTACCGGATCACCGGGCACCGGCTGAACCCGACCTACTCGCTGAGCAAGGTCATGTGGGTGCGCGACCACGAGCCCGAGGTGTTCGCCCGCGTCACACACGTGTGCCTGGCCAAGGACTTCGTGGTGCGCGAACTCACCGGCGTCCTGGTGACCGACCCGTCCGACGCCTCCGGCACCAACGCCTACGACCAGCGGACCGGGGCCTGGTCGGCGGAGTTGCTCGCGGCCGGGGGCCTCGATCCCGCGCTGTTCGCCGAGATCGTCCCCTCGACGACGGTGGTCGGCGGGGTGACCGCCGAGGCGGCGGAGCACACCGGGCTGCGTCCGGGGACGCCGGTGGTGATCGGCGGCGGAGACGGGCCGCTGGCCGCCGTCGGCGCCGGCGTGGTCGCGCCCGAGTCCGGGGCGTACGCCTACCTCGGCTCGTCGTCGTGGGTGTCGCTGGCCGCGACGGCGCCGCTGTACGACCCGGCGATGCGCACGATGACCTTCGACCACGTGATCCCCGGCCACTACGTGCCGACCGCGACCATGCAGTCGGGCGGCGGCTCCCTCCAGTGGATCGCCGAACTGCTCGCCCCCGGCGACGAGGCCGGCCGGTTCCGCAGGATGGTGGCCGAGGCCGACACCGCCGAGGCGTCGGGGGAGGGGCTGTACTTCCTGCCCCACCTGCTCGGCGAGCGCTCGCCGTACTGGAACCCGGAGGCGCGCGGGGCGTTCCTCGGGCTGGCCAGGCACCACGGGCAGGCGCACCTGACCCGCGCGGTGCTCGAAGGGGTCGCCTTCAACCTCGCCACCTGCGTGGCCGCGTTCCGCGAGGCGGGCGCGCCGGTGGACCGGGTGGACGCGATCGGCGGCGGCGCGGCCAGCGACATCTGGCTGCGCATCCTGGCCGACGTGTGGGGCTGCACGGTCAGGCGGCGCACCGTGGCCGAGGAGGGCAACAGCCTGGGCGCGGCGGTGACCGCCGGAGTCGGCGTCGGGGTGCTCGACGGCTTCGGCGTGGCCGGCTCCCTGTCGGAGGTGACCGCGGAGTTCACCCCCGACCCCGAACGGCACGCCGCCTACCGCCGGCGGCACGAGATCTTCCTCGACGCCTACGACCGGCTGGAACCGTGGTTCACCTCGGCACAGGGAGAACGATGACCGGAACCGTCCTGGTGACCTCCCGCTCCTTCTCCAGCGGAGACGTCGACGTCGCCGCCGAGCTGACCGGGGCCGGGCTGACCGTCGTCCGCGGCCCGGCGTCGCACGACCTGGCGGAACTGCGCGGCCCGCTGGCCGAGGCGGTCGCCTGGATCGCCGGCACCGGCCGGGTCGGCGCGGAGCACTTCGCCGCGGCGCCCCGGCTGCGGGTGCTGGCCCGCTACGGCGTCGGCGTGGACGCGGTCGACCTGGCGGCTGCCGCGGCCGGCGGCGTCGTGGTGACCAACACGCCGGGAGCCAACACCGAAGCCGTCGCCGACCTCGCGGTGGCGCTGCTGCTCGACGTGCTGCGCGGCGTGCCCGCGGGTGACCGCCGGGTGCGCGAAGGGGACTGGTCGGTGCTGCGCGGCAGGGAGCTCGGCCCGCTCACCGTCGGCGTGATCGGCTTCGGCAGGATCGGCCGCGCCTTCGCGCGCAGGCTGACCGGCTTCGGCAGCCGGGTCCTGGTGAGCGATCCGCTGGTGCCCGCCGACGTGGTGCGCGCGGCGGGCGCCGAGCCGGAGTCACCGGCCGGGCTCGCGGCCCGCTGCGACGCGGTCTCCCTGCACACCCCCGGCGGCACGACGCTCATCGACGCGGAGTGGCTGGCCGCCGCCGCACCCGGCCTGGTGATCGTCAACACCGCCCGCGCCGACCTGGTGGACGAGCCGGCGGTGGCCGCCGCGCTCCGTGCCGGGCGGCTCGGCGGCTACGGCGCGGACACCCTGGCCCACGAGTACGCCGGGGACGGCCGGAGCCCGCTGCTCGACCCGGCGCTCGCCGACAGGGTGGTGATCACGCCGCACGTCGGCGCGCAGACCGTGGAGGCGGTGGACCGGATGGGTTCGCTCGCCGTGGCCGACGTGCTCGCCGTACTCGCCGGGCGCGAGCCCGCGCATCCCGTTCTCCAGGAGGCACGCACGTGACCGCAGATGTCCGGATGGGGTTCGTCGGCGTGGACACCGCGCACTCCTCCATCCGCACGACCTTCCCGCGCTGGGCGCGCGAGCTGGGCCTGCCCACCGAGCAACTGGTCGGGCACGACCTGCCGCTGGACGCGCCCGACAGCGCCTACCGCGAACTCGTCACGGCGATGCGGGACGACCCCGGATACCGCGGCGCGCTGATCACCACGCACAAGATCCGGGTGTACGAGGCCGCCGCCGGACTGTTCGACGAGCTGGACGACTTCGCCCGGCTGTGCGGGGAGATCTCGTCGGTGTCCAAGCGGGACGGGCGGCTGGTCGGGCACGCCAAGGACCCGATCTCGGCGGGGCTGGCGCTCACCGAGTTCCTCCCCGAGCGGCACTTCGCGGGCCGGGCGGAGGTCGTCTGCCTGGGCGCGGGCGGCGCGGGCACCGCCATCACCTGGTGGCTGGCCGGGCGCGCGGACCGGCCGCGCCGGATCGTCTGCGCGGACACCGACCCGCGCCGCGTCGAGCACCTCCGCGAGGTGCACGCCCGCGGCGGCCTGCCGCCGGAGCTGTTCGGCTACCACGTCGTCGCCTCCGCCGAGGAGTCCGGCAAGCTCGTACGGCAGGCGCCGCCGGGCAGCCTCGTCGTCAACGCCACCGGCCTGGGCAAGGACCGCCCGGGCTCGCCGCTTCCCGGCGACGCCGAGTTCCCCGAACGGGCCCTGGTGTGGGAGCTGAACTACCGGGGCTCGCTGGAGTTCCTGGCCCAGGCCCGCGCCCAGGCCGCCGAACGGTCGCTGACCGTGGTGGACGGCTGGTCGTACTTCATCCACGGCTGGACCCAGGTGATCGCGGAGGTCTTCGGGCTGTCGCTCACCCCGGACGTGGTGCGGCGGCTGGCCGGGATCGCGGAAGCGGTCCGATGACCGAACTCGTCCGCACGGTCCTCGGCGACATCCCCCCGGACGAGCTGGGCGCCACCGACTACCACGAGCACCTCTTCCAGATCAGCCCCCTGCTCCCCGGTGACGAGCTGGACGACGAGGAGCTGAGCGGCAGGGAGGCCGCCTCCCTACGGGGGGCGGGCATCGACGCGATGGTCGACGCCACCCCCACCGGCCTGTGGCGGCACCCCGAGGCGACGGCCCGGATCAGCGCCGCCTCCGGCCTGCGGGTGGTGATGGCCACCGGGGCGCACCGGGAGGCGCACTACCCGGAGGAACACTGGATCCGGTCCCTCACCGCCGCCGAGCTCGAACGGCGTTTCACCGCCGACCTGCTGGACGCGGTCCCGGCGCACGACGGCGCGGACCGGGGCAGGGAGGCGCTGGGCCCGTCCGGCGAACCGGTCCGCGCCGGGCTGCTGAAGTCCGGCGTCGGCTACTGGTCGATCAGCCCCTTCGAGCGGACGGTGCTGACCGCCGTGGCCGGCGCGCACGTGCGGACCGGGGCGCCGGTGATGGTGCACCTGGAGTACGGCAGCGCGGCGTTCGAGGTGCTCGAACTGCTGGCCGGGATGGGCGTCCCGCCCGGCCGGGTGGTGCTCGCGCACGCCGACCGCAACCCCGACCCCGGCCTGCACGCCGAGCTGGCCGCGGCCGGGGCGTACCTGGGCTACGACGGGATGGCGCGCAGCCGGAACCGGACGGACTCGGAGCTGATCCGCTGCCTGGTGGAGGCGGCGGCGCGCGGGGCGGCCGGGCGCATCCTGCTGGGCGGCGACGTGGCGCGGCGCACCCGGTACACCGCCTACGGCGGCATGCCGGGACTCGCCTACCTGCCGCGCCGGTTCGTCCCCCGGCTGCGTGCCGAGGCCGGGGACGAGCTCGTGGACCGCGTCCTGCGCGCCAACCCCGCCCGCCTGCTCACCTGGGGCTGACCCGGTACGGCGTTCCCCCCGCCCGGGAGGGAACGCCGTGGCCGCCGGTCAGCCGGCGTACACCTCCAGTTCGAAGATCCTGGCGGCGTTGTCGGTGTCGTTCGTCGGTCTCAGCACGTTGACCCGCACGTATCTGGCCTGGACGGCGTCGACCGTGTGGGTGGTGACGTCGGCGGTGTTGCCGCGGACCGACGCGACCGTGTTCCAGGTCGTGCCGTTGGTGGACACCTGGAGGTCGAAGTCGCGGGTGTTCCAGCTCGCCTTCTCCCCGCCGGCGCCGGAGTGCCGCACGACGAAGCGCCGCACAGTCGCCTCGGACTGCAGGTCCACCCGCAGCCACTTGGTGGCGCCCAGCGAGCACCACTTGTCCGACGGGCCGCTCCAGCTCCCGTTGACCGCCTTGGCCGGCGCCTCGGCCGTGGCGCACTGGCTGTCGGCGGTGGCCGGCTTGTTGAGCGCGAGGTTCGGGGAGCTCGCCTGTTCGGGCACGTAGAGGCGAATGTCGGTGAGGCTGGCGCTGCCCTCGTACACGTTGGTGTAGAGGTCGCCGATCACGAAGTAGTCGGGGTAGGCGGAGCCCGCCGGCCACTGGTTCGGCCAGGTCGTGCTGCCGTTGGCGTCGTTCTGCACCAGGTCGCTGTTGAACCGGCCGTCATACTCGCCCGGTTTCACGTTGTAGTGCCAGATCGGCACGTTGTTCACCACGAACGGGCGGTGGAAGCGCAGCGTCCGCTGGCCGGAGCGGGCGAAGTTGCCGCTGGCCTCCAGCGTGTAGCCGGTGGCGTCACGCTCGATCGCGAAGGTGTAGTACTGGTTCGGCATCAGTTCCGGCTGGAGCTCGGCGGCCGAGGAGAGCTGCTGCTCGGCGGCGCCGCCGGAGCAGCTCGTCATGAACCACTGCGAGTTGCCGGCCAGGCCGCCGGGACCGGGCCGCCAGTTCGGCAGGCCGCTGATCCACATGTTGACCGTGTTGAAGCTGCTGTCCCGGTAGTTGTAGTACGTGTTCGTGGCCGCGTTGCAGACCCGGCCGCCGGTGCCGGAGCCCACCCGGTCCGGATGCTGGGAGAAGGAGTCCATCAGCACCTTGCGCCGGTAGTGCCAGAAGTGGTTGTTCCGCGGCGCGGGGTTGGCGAAGTCCACGATCGTCATGAAGTGGAAGCCGTTGTAGCCGTAGTTCCCGGCCCGCACGTCCTGCCACTCGCAGTAGGGCACCGCCGCGTTCCCGCTCCAGCCGGGGGAGCGCGACCCTTCGCCCCAGGGGTGCTGCGTCTTGCAGCCCTGGGTGCTGTAGCCGTTCATCCGCCCGTCGTAGGAGATGGAGCCGTTGCGCTTGCCGCCGAAGTCGAGCGTCTTGAGCTTGTACTCGATGCGGTACTTGTCGGGCAGCGGGTTGGTGGGCCGGAAGATGGCGCCGCCGGTGTGGTCGGGCACGTCGAGCACGGCGACGTGCTCGCCGCCGAGGGCTTCGGTGGTGATCGACGGCGGGGACTCGATGACGCCGTCCTTGTTCCAGTCGCGGGCCGACAGCGACGCGGTCAGCCAGCCGCCCTGGCCGACCGGGAACTCCTTGCGGTAGGTGGCGAAGGAGTTGAACGCGGTGGTCCACGCCGGGCCGTAGTCGTTGCGGTACCACTGCCCGTTGTCGTCCATGATCGTGTCGAACGGCTGGGCGTAGGTCTCCCGGACCCACGGGGCGTTGGCGCCGGTCAGCGGCGCGGCGAAGTTCTCCGAGTGCAGCAGGGTCCAGCCGGGCCTGACCGGGTCGTCGGCCCGCGCGCCGGTCGCCGAGGCGCCCGGCGCGAACGAGCCCGCGATGACGAGGGCCGAGGTGGCAGCGGCGACGGCCGCCCCGCGCGCGGCTCGTCTCACAATCCGTCTCATGAGTGCGGTCCTCCGGTTGACGGGTGGAGCGTCGGTCCGCGGGGCCGTCGCATGGCGTCCCGCGGCGGTCGTGGGTGGCGTCGCCGCCCGCCAACCCGGAAGCGGCCGTGTCCCGGCCGGTGCCGCCGGGACACGTCCATAACACGGTCAATTCGGTGTGATGATCACATCCGACGTGACTGCTGTCAAGACTCGAAATTTCGGTATTTATGGCCTGATATCAGGCAGGATTTCTGATTTCACCGTGTCATGTGCCGGACGTGCTTCCCGAAACATGGGATGTCCGCACCGGTTCAGCGTCGGGTGAGCAGCCAGTTCCACCTGCCGATCTCGTCGTTCTCCCGTACGCCCGACAGCGGGATCCGCTCCTTGCCGTCGGCGCTGACCAAGACGAGCCCGTTGCGATGCTCGGACGAGCAGCGGTCCGCGCAGCCGAGCGCGATCATGCGGTCGTTGTCGGCCCAGGCCAGGAACTGGAGGATGTCCGGGGTGCCGACGACCTTCCCGGTCGCCCGATCCCGCACGCCCAACGGCGGGCCCGTCACCTCCAGCCTGCCGTCGGGCGACACCGTGCTCTCCTTGGCGTAGTGCACGTACGGCTCCGCCGGGGTCGCGTGCGGCCGGCCGTCGAGGTCGTAGAAGACCTTGTCGGGGAGCGTGTCGGTGGGCCCCCAGATCAGCGTGCCGTCCTGGCTCCACTGCAGGTCCTGCCGCGCGTTCTGGTTCCCCGGCCGGCCGGCGGTGCGCCTCGACAGCGCGGGCAGCGCGATGAACCGGGTGGTCCGCTCCGCCACGTCGATGACGGTGAACCCGGTCCGCGAGCTCGGGGAATCCTTCGTCATCAGCGGGTCGCCGCCGGTGAACTCCCGGACGTCGGGATGCCGGGCGTAGGCGGTGGCGAGGATCTTTTTGCCGTCGGGCGACCAGGACAGCCCGGCGGCGGGATGGTCCAGGTCGATCCAGTCGAGCACCTCCCGGGTGGCCAGGTCCAGGATGCCGACCCGCCTGGACGGCAGGTCGCCCTCCAGCACCGCGGCCAGCCGCAGGCCGGGCGCCACGTCCAGCCACCGCCACGGGGTCTCCCGGTAGGTGGCGGTGCGCGGGTCGAGGAGGTACCAGGTCCGCCGCAGCTCCCGCACGTCCCCGGAGGCCGGCACCCAGCGCCCGATCCAGTACGCCGACACCGCGTACCCGCCCGCGGCGATCACCCGTTCCGGCGGGCTGGCCGTGTCGGTCCTGACGTCGCCGGTCACGACGGGCGGACGGGCCGGCGAGACGGCCGTGACGTCGCCGCCCAGCCGGGGGACCAACGTCACCGCGGCGATCAGCGCGACCGTGGCCGCCGCCGCGAGGATCGCGCCCCGCAGCCGCGGCCGGCCGCCGGCGCCGGGCCGCAGGCCGGCCCTGGCCGCGGCGATCGTCGCGGGGGACGGCGGAGGCACATCCGGCATGACGTCGTCGATGAGCTTGAACTCGTTCATCAAACCTCCACTCCCAGCGAGTCGCGCAACTTCGCCCTGGCCCGGCTGAGCCGGGAGGCCACTGTGCCCCCGGCCACGCCGAGCGCCTGGGCGATCTCCTCGTAGCTGAGGCCGCCGTAAGCGATGAGCAGCACCACGTCGCGCTCACCCTGGGACAGCCGGGCCAGCGCCCCCGAGAGCCGGCCCACCGTCACCCCCGCCGCGACCCGGTCCACCACCTGCTGGTCGTGGCCGTCGTCGGGTGGTGGGCCGATCTTGGCCAGTGCCTGGTAGCGCCGCCGTTCCGCCCGGCGGTGCCGGCCGATGAGCTTGGTCGCGATGCCGTACAGCCAGGGCCGCAGGTCGCCGCGGCCGGGCTCGAAGCGGTCACGCCGCCGGAAGGCGATGAGAAAGGTCTCGGCGGCGAGGTCCTCGGCGGTGTCGAGGTCGAGCCGCCGGCCGATGTAGCGGCGGATCTCCTCGTAGTGGGCGTCGAAGGCCGCGCCGAACCCTTCCGGGTCGCGTACCGATAAGTCGTGGTGGACAGTGATCACGCAGTACTCCGCTGCTGCTGATGAGGATGACACCCCTACTTGCCCGCAGCAGCGCCCTTCTTCCCGAGTGTTTCAGGCTCGGGCCGACGCGCTCGTCGCAGATGGACACCCCGGCCGGGCCCGCGACGAGCCGGCGGGCCGCCGGGGCGTGCCATCCCGGTCACAGGGTCACCGGCAGGGATGTCACCCGCCAGGCGCCCGGGTCGAGCGCGCGCCGGTTCTCCTCCGGGGCGCCGGCCGCCGCCAGGCCGGGGAAGCGGCGCAGCAGGGCCGTGATCGCCACCTGCACCTGCACCCGGGCCAGCGACGCGCCGAGGCAGAAGTGCGGCCCGTGCGCGAAACCCAGGTGGCCGTGCGCTCCCGGGTCCCGGCCGAGGTCGAGCCGGTCGGGGTCGGGGAAGGCGCGCGGGTCGCGGTTGGCGGCGGCGATCGCGGCCATGACGGCCTCGCCCCTGCGCACCGGCGTGCCGTACAGGTCGGCGTCCTCGCGTGCGTAACGCGGGATGGACAGCAGCATGGGACGACGGTCATGACACCCTCTCAATTTCAGATGATGCGATCACCTGATGCGATCATTTGAATGGCGACGGTCTCGCCGAGGACGCCGAGCGTTTCGCGGCCGGGTCCGCGCAGCCGGGGCCGGACGCCGCCGCCCGCTACCCGCTCGGCGCGTTCGCCCGCACCTGGGTCGCCCGGTTGCCGCTCGCCACCGACGAGCGGTACGGCTCCGCCCGGCTCGGCATGGACCTGATGGCCGAGATCCTCGCCGAGGAGCGGACCCGCCAGGCGTTCGCGCAGCTGATGAAGCTCGACGCGATCCTGCTCGGGCTCGCCCTGGAACGGCTGCGCCCGGCCGCCGGACGGCTGGTGCGCGCCGCCGAGGCCGTGCTCACGACGCTGCACGGCGCGAGCCAGATGGCCGCCGCCGCGCCCGGCTTCGTCGAGCCCTTCGACATCGTCAGCGTGTGCGAGCAACTGGCCGACCTGAAGTGGGCACGGCCGAGGCGGGGCGGTCGCGACCGCCCCGCTGAGCCGGCGCCGTCCCGCGCCGGTCAGACGCGGCCCCGGTGCGGCCCCGGTGCGGCCCCGGTGCGGCCCCGGTGCGGCCCCGGTGCGGACCCGGACGGGGCAGGCTGAGCCCTGGACGGGTCAGGCGTGGCTGCCGACGGTGACGGTGCCGATGGTCAGGCGTGGTTTCGCCTCCATGATCTCGCCCACGCGTTCCGCCTGCTCGTCCAGCTCGGCGCGTTGCGCGGCGGTGAGCGGGACGAGCGGCTCGACGGTGATGTCCGTCCGGCGGCCGGAACGGCGCTGGTGCCACAGCCCGGCGACCACCCCGTCCACGAGCAGGGCCTGGAAGTTGCCCTTCAGCACCCGCTCCGCCGCCCGGCCCGGGTAGAGCAGCTCGGGCGGCTGGTTGCCCACCCGGTAGGCGTAGCCGTCGAAGTACGGGAGCAGCCGCACGCCCCGCGGCGGGCCGGACGGCACCTCGACGTCACCGGCCACCACCCACGCCTGCGCCCCTTCGACCTCGACCCGCTGAAGCTCGCCCTCCATCGAGGCGAAAAGGGCGTCCGCCCACCGGACGGGAGCGTTCAGCCAGTGCCCGAAACGCTTCGGCGTGGCCGGGCCGTACGCGTGCAGGAAGCTCCTGACCAGCGCGGCCAGCGCCTGCTCCGGGGCGTCGGGCGTCAGGCCGGGCAGCCAGCGGCCCGGTCCCGTGTAGGTGGCCTTCCTGCCGTGGTTCGGCCCGAAGCACAGGGCGCCCCGGAACGCGGCCAGCGGCACGGCCTGCCGCCAGCGCGGCCACAGCCCCTGGAACGCCGGGATGACAAGATCGCCCGCCCAGGAGCCGGTGGCGCCGACCACCGCCTCGCCCAGCTCGTCGACGGTCAGCTCGGCGTCCGCCAGCGCCTTGGCGATCGCCTCGACGACCTCCTCGGTCTGGTCGTCCGTCATCAGGATGTGCTCGGAGAAGGGGGTGGCCGGAGTGGGGACCGCGGGCAGGGCGCCGGTCCACATCGGCAGGTCCGCGGCGGGTAGCAGGTGCACGGTGCCGCGCGGGCCGAACGTCTTGACCAGGGTGTGCCCGGTCCACAGCGCCTCGCGCACGGTGACCCGGGTCGCCCCGGCGATCCGCAGCCCGAGGCCCAGCTCGGCCGCCGACAGCACCTGCGCGTGCACGCCGGCCATGGCGGTGGCCACGTCCGCGGCCCCGGCGTCGCGCGCCGGGGCGTCCAGCGCGTGCCGGGCCAGCCGCCGGGCGCACACCTCCGCCCAGCTGAACCGCGGCACGTCGGTCATGCGGTCGGACGTCATACTCGGCTCCCTGCGACGGTGGAGGTCTCCGGCACCCGGCCGCCGTTCGGCGGGACCTCGGCGAAGCGGGCCCGCACGTCCGCGGCGAACGCAATGTGGATCTTCATGGTTCTCCCAAGGTGGCGCTCGAACACGATCGACACTAGGAGCCATTCAGGTCACCATCGGTCCGCAATCCCCGTGCGGCGTGGCCCGCGTCCCGGGTGGGACGCGGGCCACGGAGGAGAGGGGACGCGGTCAGCACTCGCCGTCGGCGAGTACCCAGTAGCCGGGGCCGGTCTGCTTGAGGGAGTGCACGACGAAGGTGTTCCACAGGCCCATCGCCTGGTTGGAGCCGTTGGCGAAGACGGAGCCGCCGGACTGGTAGGCGCGGCCCGCGGTGGTGTGGGCGTAGTTGTTCGCCCGGACGCAGGTCGCGGGCGGCGTCGGCGTGGGGGTCGGGGTGGGGGTGGTCGTCGGGGGCGTGGTGGGACCGCCGCCGCCGTCCAGGCCGAAGAAGCGGGCGTCGTGGTAGGCGGAGCAGATGGTGTCGAGGAAGTACGCCGCCGCGGCGCCGCACTGGTCGGCGCCGTTGCCCGGGTCCACCGGCAGGCCGTGTCCCATCCCGGCGATCTCGTACAGGCGCACGTCGTCGGCGCCGTACACCTTCAGCGAGGTGCCGCCGGTGAGCGACTGGGTGGAGGTCGGGGTCTGCGAGACGCGGCGCACGTTGGTCCACTGGTCACGAAGCTGGGTGCCGTTGGCCGGGGTCACCGTGTAGTCGGACTGGCCCTGCCAGATGGCGACCCGCGGATAGGGGCCCGAGTAGCCCGTGTACGCGTTGCGCACCAGGTCCCCCCACTGCTGGGGCGTCTTACTGGTGGGGCCGTACTGGCAGCCCGACGCCTGGAGCAGGCTGGCGGCGCAGCGGTAGGCCAGCCCGGCCCCGATCGACCCGGCGGCGAAGACGTCGGGATAGGTGGCCAGCATCACCGCGGTCATCGCACCGCCGGCGGACAGGCCGGAGACGTAGACGCGCGAGGCGTCGGACCCGTAGGTGGCCACCGCGTAGGAGACCATGGAGCGGATCGACGCCGCCTCGCCCTGGCCGCGGGTCGTGTCACCCGGCTCGAACCAGTTGAAACAGCTCGACATGTTGTTCGCGCTGCTGGTCTGCGGCACCACCAGGGCGAACCCCCACTGGTCGGCGAACTTCCGCCAGCCCGAGTTGGCGAAGTAGCCGCCGGCGTTCTGCGTGCAGCCGTGCAACAGCACCACGAGCGGGCGGCCGTTCGGCAGACCGTCGGGGCGGTAGCCGTACATGGCGAGGTTGCCGGGGTTGCTGCCGAACGACGTGACCTGGACCAGCGACGCGGCCCGCGCCGGGGTCGCGGTCAGGGCCGTGCCGGCCAGCCCGGTCAGGGTGAGAAGTACGGCCAGCAGGGTGAGGACGGCCCGGGAGGGCCGCGCTGGGAGGGATGTGACCATGAGTGCTCCTTGTGACCTGGCTCACCGGTCCTTTCCAGCGCACGTTAGATCCCCCGTAATACATCCGACATGTACGCGCAACACACTCTTCGCCCCCCTGTCATGGCCCCGGCCGGATGTCCCCGCCGGTACGGGCCGATTCGGGTTCGGGGCGCTTCTGCGCTGGAAATGTCGGTGCCGGCGGTGAAAATGACAACGGAGGCTTACAACCGCCCTCGTCGTCTGCAAAGGAGACCCATGAGGATCGGACGTTCCATGGCCGGGCTGGTCCTGATCGCCGCGCTCGCCGGGTGCGGCGGCTCCGGGGGCGGGGAGCCGGCGGGCACGGCGGGCGGTCTGGAGAAGACCGAGATCAACGTGGGGGTCGTGCCGGTGCCCTCGGCCGCTCCGCTGTTCATCGCCGTCGAGCGCGGCTTCTTCAAGGAGGAGGGGCTGAGCGTCAGGACCCAGACGATCCAGGCCCCGCAGCAGGTCATGCCGCAGATCCTCAACGGCGGCATCGACACCTTCCTGACCAGTTACGTGTCACTGATCACCATCTCCGACTCGCGGGTGGCCGGTCTGAAGATCCTCACCAACTCGCAGCAGGGCGCGGAGGGCATCAGCGGGGTGGTCGTCGCCGCCGACTCGCCCGTCCGCACGCCCGCGCAGCTCAAGGGCAGGACGATCGCGGTCAACACCGTGCGGGCGCTGGGCGAGGTCACCGTCAGCGCCCACCTCCGGGCCGCCGGCCTCACCCCTGCGGACGTGAAGTTCGTGCCGGTCAACTTCGCCGAGCAGATCGCGGCGCTGAAGGCGGGCCGGGTCGACGCCGCCTGGATGACCGAGCCCTACGTCACCGCCGCCAAGGAGGACCTCGGCGGCCGGGTCGTCATCGACACCCTGAGCGGCCCCACCGCCGGCCTGCCCCTCGACGGCTGGGCCGCCACCGCCGACTGGGTGGGCAGGCACCCGAAGACCGCCGCCGCCTTCCAGCGCGCGATGGCCAAGGCGCAGCGGATCGCCGCGACCGACCGTGACGCGATCAACCGGATCATCCCCACCTACACCCAGATCCCGGCCGGCGTGGCCGCCGCCATGGGCCTGGGCGAGTTCACCGCCTCCGTCGACGTCCGGGGCGTGCAGAAGGTCGTCGACCTGCTGGCGGAGTTCCAGATCACCAAGACCCGGATCGACGCGGCCCAGCTCGTCGCGGCACCCCCGGCATGACCAGGGGGCCCGTCCTGCGCGCCCTGGCGGGCGTGGCCGGTTTCCTCCTCGTGGCGGAGATCCTCAGCCTGACCGTCGTCGACCCGCTCGTCCTGCCGCGCGCCTCGGCCGTCATCGCCGAGGCGGCCAGGCTGCTGACCGGCGGCGACTTCCTCTCCGACGTCGCCGACACGCTCGGCGCCTGCGCCCTGGGGCTGCTGCTGGCCGCCGCGGCGGCCGTGCCGCTCGGCGTGCTGCTCGGCACGCTGCGACCGGTGGAGCGGAGCGCGCTGCCGCTGGTGGAGTTCCTCCGGCCCATCCCGGCCGTCGCGCTGATCCCGGTGGCGCAGTTCCTCTTCTTCGACCCGGGGGACGCGAAGGTCGCCCTGGTGGTCTTCGCCTCGTCGTGGCCGATCCTCTTCAACACCGTGTACGGCATGCGCGACGTCGATCCGGTGGCCAAGGACACGCTGCGCGGCTTCGGGTTCGGCCCGGTGGCGGTGGTCGTCCGGGTCTCGCTGCCGAGCGCCGCGCCGTTCATCGCCACCGGGGTGCGGATCGCCGCGTCGGTCACGCTGATCGTCGCCGTGAGCGTGGAGCTGTTCGCGGGCGGGACCGGCATCGGCGTCTACCTGACCGAGGCGTCGGCGGGCAACCAGCGGGTGGCGATGATCGCGGCCATCGTGTGGACCGGCGTCATCGGCGTCCTGGTGAACGCGGTCCTGGCCGGCACCGAGCGCAGGCTCTTCCGCTGGCACCACCTCCGCACCGCCGGGGAGCGCCGATGAGACGCCGGCTCCCGGTCCGCCTGGCCGCCGGCGCCGCCCGGCTGTGGCCGGTGCCGGTCGCGGTGGTCCTGTGGGAGGTCGCCGCCCGGCGGGCGCAGGCCGTCTACTTCCCGCCGCCCTCGCAGATCGCGGCCCGGCTGCACGAGATGTGGTTCTCCGGGCCCGCCGGGCGGCTGTTCCTCACCGACGACGCCCTCGTCCACGTGCTGCCCAGCCTGGGCCGCCTGCTGCTCGGCTGGGCCCTGGCGTGCGCCGCCGGGATCGCGGCAGGGGTGGCGCTCGGCCGCTCGGCCACGCTTTCGCAGTACCTCGGCCCGCTGATCCACTTCGGCCGGACCCTGCCGCCGCCGGTGCTGCTGCCCTACTTCCTGCTGCTGTTCGGCGTGGGCACCCCCACCCAGCTCGCCGCCATCGTCTTCGGCGTCGTGTGGCCGGTGCTGGTCAACTCCATCGAAGGGGCACGGCACATCGACCGCCAGTACCTGGAGACCGCGCAGGCCTTCGGGATCTCCAGGCGGCAGCGGCTGACCAGGATCATCCTGCCCGGCGCGATGCCGAAGATCTTCGCGGGCCTGCGGCTCAGCGTCGCCCTCGCGCTCATCATGATGGTCGTCTCCGAGCTGCTCGGCGGCACCGAGGGGGTCGGCTACCGGCTGCTCATCGCGCAGGGGGAGGTCGACATCCCCACCATGTGGTCGGCGACGCTGCTCCTCGGCCTGCTGGGCATCGCCTTCAACGCCGCCTTCCTGGCCGTCGAGCGCCGCGTCCTGCGATGGCATCGCGCGGCCAGGGCGGAGGCGTGACCCCGGCGCCGCACAGGTGATGGAGCGGGCGTGGCGATCCTGCCCTGGCCGATCGCCACCACCGGCGCCGCCGGGCTCGGCGCCGCGGTGCTGCTGCCGCGGCTCGGCCGGGCCACCGTGCAGATCGGGCTCGTCGTGCTGGCCGCCGGCTTCGTCCTCCTCGCGGTCGCCGTGGGATCCGCCACCCCCGATGCCGGCTGGGCGCACTTCCTGCCCGGCGTCGTCGTCGGCGGCGCGGGCATGGGCCTGACCGTGGCCCCGCTCGCCCAGCTGACCCTGGAAAGCGTCCCCGCCCGGCACGCGGGCTCCGGTTCCGGCCTGTTCAACACCGTCGCCCAGGTCGCCGCCTCGGTGGGCGTCGCCGTCATCGGCCCCGTCTTCTTCGGCGCCCTCGGCACGCCGGGCGGCGAACCGGCCGGGCAGTACGGCGCGGCCTTCACCGCCACCGTCTGGGTCAGCCTCGTCCTGCTCGCGGCGACGTACGCCTTCACCTTCGCCCTTCCACGCCGGCCCGCCGCGCCGGTCGTCACGGGTCCGCAGGGTGGTGCGGGGACCACTTGAGAACAGCGGCGGCCGTGCCCAAGAATCGCGGGGTGAAAGAACCTGTCATGCCTCTCGCGCCGGAGATCGCCGGCCTGCTCGACCGGATGGCCGACGACCCGCGGTTCGAACGCCCGGCGGGCGGCTCGTCCGTGGAGGCGGCCCGCCGCGGGCACGAGTTCGACGCGGCGACCCTGTGCCCGCCGGCCGAACGGGCGGAGGTCGGGGCGGTGCGGGACCTGGTCATCCCCGGCCCCGTGGTGCCGCTCCCGGCGCGCGTCTACCGTCCCCCGGCCCGCGGCGGCGCCGTGCCGACGCTGCTGTGGCTGCACGGCGGCGGCTGGAGCACCGGCAGCCTGGACACGGCGGACATCATCGCCCGGCAGCTCTGCGCCGAGGCGGGCGTGGTCGTGGTGACCGTCGCCTACCGGCTGGCCCCGGAGGCGCCGTGGCCGGCCGGCCCGCAGGACTGTACGGCGGCGCTCCACTGGGCGGCCGGGAACATCGCCTCGCTCGGCGGGGACCCGGACCGGCTCTGCGTGGGCGGGGACAGCGCGGGCGGCAACCTCTCCGCCGTCCTCGCCCTGGCGAGCCGGGAGGACGGCCCGCGGCTCGCCGCCCAGCTCCTCGTCTACCCGGCGACCGATCTCGACCCGAGCCCGGAGCTCTACCCGTCCCGCAAGGAGTGCGGCGCCGGCTACCACCTGGAGATGCCCGACGTCCTGTGGTGCTTCGGCAACTACCTGTCCGGCGGCGGCGACCCGCACGACGCCCGCGTCTCCCCGTTGCGCGCCCCCGACCTGGCCGGCGCCCCGCCCGCGATCGTCGTCACCGCCGACTACGACCCGCTGCGGGACGAGGGGGAGGCGTACGCCGACGCCCTGGACGCGGCCGGCGTGCCGGTGGTCCGGCACCGGCTTCCCGGGCTGATCCACGGCTCCCTGGACATGCTCGGCGTCTCGCCCACGGCGCGGCAGGCGCTGACCGGCATCGCCGCCTCGCTCGCCTCGATGCTGAGGAGCGGGACCGGCTGACCGCGCGGGCCCTGCGTCGCGGCGGGGGTCAGGCCGCTGTGGACGGGCGGCCGAGGGCGCGGAGCTGGGCGGGGGAGAGGGCGGAGACGTTCTGGTCCACCGGGCTGTCGGAGTACTGGTGGATGGTCCAGGTCTTCCAGTCGGCGGGCGGGTCGATGCTGCCCTTCTCCGTGCTGTAGTTGGCCACCCAGAGCGGGTAGCCGGACAGGCCCCGGCCGTAGACGTTCGCGAAGTTCCAGCTGCTGTAGAAGAGCGGGGTGGTGCCGGTCTTCGCCTTGACGTGCGCGAGCCACGTCCTGGCCCAGCTGTTGACCTCCTCGACCGACCTGCCGTCGGTCTCCTCCAGGTCCAGGACGAGCAGGTCGCCGGCCCTGGCGCGCTGGCCGTTCAGCACGGAGAGGAAGTGGTCGGCCTCCGCGACGGGGTCGTTGGCGGGGTGGCCGTAGTGGTAGGCGCCGCGCACGATGCCCTTGTCGGCGAGTTCCCGCCAGTGCCGGGCGAAGGAGCCGTCCACGAAGGACAGTCCCTCGGTCGCCTTGACGATGCCGAACTCGGCCGGGCTGGCGGCCCAGTCGTAGGCGGGCTCGTAGCCGGAGACGTCCTGCCCGTAGGTGAGCGGGGCGGAGCGCTGCTGCTCGGCGGACAGGGTGGGCCGGATGTCGGCGTACGCGGAGCCGGGCAGGGTCAGGCCGGTCGCGGTGAGCAGGGCGGCGGCGGTGGCCAGCTCGCACAGTTTGCGGGGTATGGGGGTCATGCTGTTCCTCCACTGAGGATGCGGAGTACGGATGCCCGCCGGGTACGGAGCCGGGGAAGGCGGGCTGTTTCACCGAGGAGGATTCGCGGCGCTGTGCCCTGCGCCGATTTGGCCGCGGCATGCCGGGCGGCCGTTCAGGGCGGGCCTGCCGCGGGAGAGGCGCCGTGCGCGGGGAACCGGGCCCGGCCTTCGACGCGGCCCGGGTCCGGGGCGGGAGAGCCCGTCGCGGTACCGGGGTCCGGGGCGGGAGGGAGTCCGCCGTCTTCAGCGGCTGACGGCCGCCGGGAGGTGGAACGCGGCCCGGTGGGGCCGGCCGCGGGGAGCGGGGGAAAGGCTCGATGCGCGGGAGACGGTGGCCATGCGGGTCAACTCCTTGCTTCCATGCCGCCTACCGGGTTAGCTGACGGGTTCGGGCGTGGAAGTGCCCTACGGCGCCACCGGATCCGGTCGCGCCGATTCACCCCGAGGTAATGGGTCCCCGGCTCCGCGAAGTCGCGGATTAGGCGTCGTGCCCGCCCGGGGCCGGAATGCAGGGGGTGCCGGCGGGACACGTTCTCGGATGTGCGGACGCCACGCGACCGCATGTTTCGAATACCGGGACGTTAGCGATCCGGGGGAATGCCCGCAAGAGATTCACAGCCGGGCAGGGGAAGATCTTCCTGCCCTATAAGTCGCCTGGAAGTCGTATTTACCTGCTCTTTGTCATATGTGCATGCGAAACGGGCGAAAGGCATGGCTTCCGCCCGTTTTCAGCCGCCGTCAGGAGACGGTCAGCACGATCTTCCCGGTGGTGCGGCCGGTCTCGCCGTGCTCGTGCGCCCTGGCCGCCTGCTCCAGGGGCAGGACCAGGTCGATCGCGGCGCGCAACTTCCCCGTCCGGACGAGCTCCGCGACGGCCTTCATACCGGCCTGGTCCGGCTCGACCAGCATCAACCCGCGCCGGACGCCGAGCGCGCCGGCCTCCTCGGCGGTCGGCGCGTCCTTCGCCGAGACGAGTGACACGAGGATCCCGCCCCGGCGGAGCACCCGCAGGGAGCGCGCCCCGTAGTCGCCCCCGACGAGATCCACGACGACGTCCACGTCGCGGACCACCTCGGAGAAGTCCACCCGGGTGTAGTCGATCGTCTCGTCGGCGCCGAGATCCCTGAGGAAGGCGTGCTTGGCGGCGCCGGCGGTACCGATCACGTGGGCGCCGAGGGCCTTGGCGACCTGCACGGCCAGGTGGCCGACGCCGCCGGCGGCGGCGTGGACCAGCACCCGCTGCCCGGCCCGCACCCGCGCCGTCTCGGTCAGGCTCTGCCAGGCGGTCAGCGCGGCCAGCGGCAGCGCGGCGGCGTGCACGTGGTCGATGTTCTCCGGTTTGCGGGCGAAGTGCCGCGCGGGAGCGGTGATGTACTCGGCGTACGCGCCGGCCTGGTGCGGGAAGCGCGGCATGCCGAACACCTCGTCGCCCGGCCGGTGCAACGTCACGCCGAATCCGGTGGCCTCGACCACGCCGGACACGTCGTAGCCCAGGATCACCGGGTCGCCCCACAGGCCCAGCCCGCCCGACGCGCGGGCCTTCCAGTCCGTCGGGTTCACGCCGGCGGCGCGCACCCGGACCAGGATCTCGCCCGGCCCCGGGACGGGTCGGTCCGTCTCGATCATGGTGAGGACGTCCGGGCCGCCCCACGTCCGCGGGCTGATCGCGCGCATCCGCGGGCGGGTCGTCGTGCTGTCGTGCATCGGGTGTCCGTTCTGGTCGGGCCGGAGGCGGCCGGATGCGTACGGGGACCAGCCTTCACCGCGGGCCGGGTACCGGGAAGCGGCCGGATAGCCATCATGTGTCAGGATCTGGCCATGCATCGTGTGGTGGTCCTCGCCCTGGAAGGCGTCATCCCGTTCGAGTTGGGCATCCCGGCCCGTCTGTTCGCCGGCGTCCGTTCACCGCACGGCGAGCCGCTGTACGACGTGATCACCTGCACCCTGGACGGGCGGCCGGTGCGCAGCAACGCGGGCTTCGCGATCGCCGTCGAGCACGACACCGCGGCGCTGGCCGGGGCGGACACGCTCGTCATCCCGCCCTCGGCCGATCTCGGCCCGATCCGCGACCGGGGTGTCCTGCCCGAACCGCTGCGCCGCGCCTTCGACCGGATCCGGCCGGGCACCCGGATCGTGTCGATCTGCACGGCGTCCTACGTGCTGGCCGCCGCCGGGCTGCTCGACGGGCGGCGGGCCACCACCCACTGGGCGGAGGCCGAGCACTTCCGGCGCACCTTCCCACGGGTGCGGGTGGACCCGGACGTGCTGTTCGTGGACGGCGGCGACATCCTCACCTCGGCGGGCGCCGCCGCCGGGGTGGACGTGTGCCTGCACCTGATCCGCCGCGACCACGGCAGCGCCCAGGCCAACCGGGTGGCCCGCGGCTGCGTCGTCCCGCCGTGGCGGGACGGCGGCCAGGCGCAGTACATCGAACGGCCCGTCCCCGAGCCGGCGTCGGCGGACACCGCCGGCACCCGCGCCTGGGCCCTGGAACGGCTGCACACCCCGCTGTCCCTGTCCGACCTCGCCGGTCACGCCCGGATGAGCGTGCGCACCTTCACCCGGCGGTTCCGCGCCGAGGTCGGCACGACGCCGGGCCGGTGGCTGACCGCGCAGCGGGTCGAACTCGCCCGCGGGCTCCTCGAGAGCAGCGACCTGCCGATCGACGACGTCGCCTTCCGGGCGGGTTTCGGCAGCGCAGGCTCCCTCCGCCAGCACCTGCGCGCCGTCATCGGCGTCTCACCCGCCGCCTACCGCCGCACGTTCCACACCGGGCGCACCTCCTGAACACGCCTGATCGTCCGGGTGGTCACGGGGATGGTCAACTGGTTCTCCGCGTGAGGACGGCGGTCACCCGAAGAGTTTCCTCAGCTCGCGGGCGAGCCGGGTGAAGTCGGTCTCCGGGCCGGCCGCGGCGACGTAGCCGTCGGGGCGCAGCAGGACGAAGCCGCTGCCTTTGGTGACCCGGTGGCGGTGGACGACCAGGCCGGGCGCCTGCGCGGCGAGCGCCCTGCCGCGCCGGATCATCATGTCGTCCGCCGGGCCCATGCTGATGAGCTGGAAGCGGTCCTCCTGGTCGGGGTCGAGCGGCCAGGCGGGGCTGCGGGTGCCCGGGGCGGGCAGGCCCCGCAGGGTCTGCGGGCCCGCGAGGCCGAGGACGTCGGGGTAGCGGATCCGCCAGCCGGCCAGCGTCGGGAGCAGCAGGCGGGCGAGCAGGCCGGTGCGGTGGGCCAGGCTCAGGGCCGAGTTGCGGACGAGCAGCGCGGCGGGCCCCATCATCACGGCCCGGGTCAGCCTGCCGGTGGCGGCCACCGTCTGCTCCGCCGCCGCGCGCCGCTCGATGTCGTAGCTTTGCAGGATCGACGGGGCGAACCGGCCCTCGATCACGCCGGTCAGCTTCCACACCAGGTTGCGCACGTCCTCGAGGCCCAGGTTGAGCCCCTGGCCGCCGGTCGGGGCGTGCACGTGCGCGGCGTCGCCGACGAGGAAACACCGGCCGGCGCGGAAGGTGTTGGCGACGCGCTCGCCGCTGGTGAAGGACGCGGCGAACGTCGTCTCGGTGAGATCGAGCCCGCCGGGACCGCGCTCGTCCAGCAGCCGCCGGACCGTCTCCGGCGTGACGGCGGTGTCCTCCGGCACGGCGCCGGCGATCCGCGCCCTGCCGCCGGGCAGCGGCGCGACCAGTAGCACGCCCGACCGGCTCAGGTGGTAGCCGACCGCCCGCGTGTCGTAGTCGCCCGCCAGCCGCCCCTCGGCGATGAGGAACGTCACCGGGAGCGGCGTGCCGGAGAACACGATGCCGAGTTCCGCGCGGACCGTGCTGCGGTGGCCGTCGGCGCCGATCAGCCAGCCTGCCTCCAGGGTGACCTCGGTGCCGTCGGCCCGGCGGGCGGTGGCCCTGACGGACTCCGCGGACGTGGCCAGCCGGGTCACCCGCAGCCCGCGCTCGACCGTGCCGCCGAGCCTGCGCAGTTCCGCCTCCAGCAGGTCGCAGGTGTCCTCCTGGGGCAGCACGAGCGGCGCGTGGTGCGGGTCGGCCGGTAACCGGAGCACGGTGCCCGGCGCGAGATGGCAGCCGAGCGCCTCGACCGGCACGCCGCGCTTGTCCGCCTCGGCGCGCAGCCCGAGCCGGTCGAACGACTCCAGGGCGTGCGGCCACAGCAGGATGGCCCGCGACCCCCCGGCCGGTTCCTCCCCGGCGTCCACCACCGTCACCGGCACGCCCCGGCGGCTCAGCTCGACCGCCGCCAGCAGACCGCAGGGACCGGCGCCGACGATCAGCACCTTGTTCGTGTTCATCTCTCTGGCACCTCTGACATCGTTTCGGGATTTCGGGAACAGGGGGTCCCCGGCGCCGGCGGCCCGGTGTTCTCCCGCGCCGCCCGCACGACCTCGCCCCCCGAGTCATGGCATGTCAAGACGGGCCTTTTCTCCGCATGGAACGTGGCGATGGAGCAAATCATAGGGAGTTATGGCGAAAGCCCGGATAACTCATGTCGCACCATATATAGCGCTTAATGGTGTTATTTCGGGTTTGTGTGATGTTTCGACCGGTCTGGGGTGGTGTGCGGTGGTCTTGCGGAGCCGTACGGCGGAGCCCGGGGGGACGTGGCCGAGGTGGCCCGCGGGCGAAAACCTTTGCAACGACTTGCTGTACTTGCGCAAGAACTCGGGAGCCACCCCGCAGTAGAAGAACAAGATTACGAAACTATTTCGCAGGCATCTTGTGGAACGGGGCGTGCGAGTCCTACTGTCACCTCACCCTCATGGCGCTCGCCCCCGAGAGGTCACCCCCCGAGAGAAACGAGACGCGATGTCACGGAGCATCACAGGAGCCCTGACGAGATGGTGCGGGCCGCCGCGCACGGCCGCGGTGGCGGTCCTGACCGCGGCCGCCCTCTGCATCGGCGTCATGCCGGTCGGCGCGGCGCACGCCGACCGGGAGACGCGCCGCGCCGCGGCCCCCGTCGTGACGCGCGCCGCCCTCGACCCGGCGCTGGTCGCGGGCCGGGGCGCCAGGGTCGCCTTCGCCGAGCAGGAGGCGGAGAACGCGGTGACGAACGGCACCGCCATCGGCCCCGACCGCACCGCGTACACGCTGCCGTCGGAGGCGTCCGGCCGGCGGGCGGTCAGGCTGACGCCGGGGCAGCACGTCGAGTTCACCCTGCCGAAGGCGGCCAACGCGATCACCGTGCGTTACAGCATCCCGGACGCGCCGGGCGGCGGCGGCATCACCGCGCCGCTCGCCGTCACGGTGAACGGCGGGGCGGGGAAGACCATGACCCTCACGTCGCAGTACGCGTGGCTGTACAACCAGTATCCGTTCTCCAACGACCCGAACGCCGACCTGCTGCACCCCGACTGGTGGCTCACCGAGTGCGCCTGCGTGCCCGCCGCCACCTCGCCCCCGCCGGTGATCACCAAGCCGTTCCGGCCCAGCCACTTCTACGACGAGCAGCGGCTCCTGCTCGGCAAGACGTATCGCGCGGGTGACAGGGTGCGGCTCACGGTGCCCGCCGGAAGCAACGCCGCGTGGACGGTCATCGACCTGCTCGACTCCGAGCTCGTCGCCGCGCCGCACGTCAGGCTGGTCGCGGCGAACGTGCTGGCGTTCGGCGCCGACCCGCTCGGCCGGCGCGAGTCGGCCGACGCGTTCGACAGGGCGATCGCCTTCGCCAAGCGCAACCGCCTCAAGGTGTACATCCCGCCGGGCACCTACCAGGTGAACCGCCACATCATCGTGGACGACGTGACGATCGAGGGCGCCGGGAGCTGGTACACGATCATCAAGGGCCGCGAGGTGCCGCTGAGCACGCCGGACCCGGACGGCTCGGTGCACACCGGGGTCGGCTTCTACGGCAGATACGCGGCGGACGGCGGCAGCCGGAACGTGCACCTGTCCGGTTTCGCGATCGAGGGGGACGTCCGCGAGCGCATCGACACCGACCAGGTGAACGGGATCGGCGGCGCCATGAGCGACTCGACCATCGACGGCCTGTACATCCGGCACACCAAGGTGGGCATGTGGTTCGACGGCCCGATGACGAACCTGCGGGTCACGGACAACGTCATCGTCGACCAGATCGCCGACGCCCTCAACTTCCACGGCGGCGTCACGAACTCGGTCGTGTCGAACAACTTCGTCCGCAACACCGGTGACGACGGCCTCGCCATGTGGTCGGAGAAGACGCCGAACGTGAACAACACGTTCGCGGACAACACCGTCCAGTCGCCGGTGCTCGCCAACGGCATCGCGATCTACGGTGGCAAGGACAACACGATCTCCGGCAACCTCGTGGCCGACCCGGTCCGCGAGGGCAGCGCCATCCAGGTCGGCGCCCGGTTCGGGGCCGAGCCGTTCAGCGGGCGGCTGCGGATCACCGGCAACACCACGGCCCGCGCGGGCACCTACGAGCTGAACTGGAACATCGGCCTGGGCGCCATCTGGTTCTACGCGCTGGACCGGAGCATCGACGCCGACATCGAGGTCTCCGGCGACCACTACCTCGACAACACCTACAACGCGATCATGCTGGTCAGCGAGTACGCGGTGAAGGACCTGTACTCCATCGAGGGGGTCCGCTTCAAGGACATCCGGGTGGACGGCACCGGCACCTCGGTGGTCAGCGCCCGGGTGAAGGGCTCCGCGTCGTTCGAGAACGTCGACGCCCGCAACGTCGGCGCGGTCGGGGTGAACAACTGCGGGTCGTTCAACTTCCCGCCCACCGGTTCGGAGTTCTCGCTGACCGACCTCGGCGGCAACGACGGCGGCGGCACCACCGGGCCGTGGCTCGCCCCGTGGGAGCTGCCGAACACCATCACCTGCGACGACCGCCCGCCGGTGGTCGCCCCGCCGGCGCCGTCTCCGTGGTGACCAGCCGCTGAGACGCCGCCTCCGGCCGCCCGGGACCTCCCGGGCGGCCGGTCCCTTCCCCGGAGCCGTCCCGATGACGCGGATCCCGCACGACCGGCGTGCTCGCCGCACCTTTCGCGCACCCAAGGGCATTTTGCGTAGGTGGGGGAGAAAGCCCGACAGGATCAGCCGAAGTGGTAGCCGACCCGGGTGAGCTCCTCCGAGGTCTCCCAGAGCGTGCGGCCGGTCGCCGGGTCGGCGGCGCCGCCCGGCACGGGGAGCGGGCCGGGTGTCCCGCGCCGGCGCCGGAGGGGGCCGATAGTCATTCAGCTCACTGAAGCAGCCGGACGCCCGCGTTGTCAACTGAATACTCATTCAGCTAAGGTGGGCCGCATGGCGACCCGTGATCCCGAAGCGAAGCGACAGCGGCTCCTCCAGGCCGCGCTCACCGAGTTCGCCGCCTACGGCATCGCCGGCGCCCGGATGGAGCGCATCGCCAAGCTGGCCGACTGCAGCGCCGGGCTGGTCTACACCTACTTCGGTGGCAAGGACGAGCTCTTCGAGGCCGTCTTCGAGGTCATCGTCGACCGTACCCTCACCGAATACCCGATCACCCCCGACGACCTGCCGGGATACGCGGCCCGGCTGTTCGACGGCCACGAGCTCCACCCCGAGGTCGCCCGGCTCGCCACCTGGTACCGGCTGGAGCGCGCGGACTCCGGCAGGCTCATCCCGGCCATCGAGCGGGCCGGCCGGGCCAAGGTGGACGCCATCCGGGCCGCCCAGGAGGCGGGCACGGTGTCCCGCCGCTTCGACGCCGCCCAGACGCTGGCCCTGGTCCTCAACATCGCCTTGATGTGGTCGGCGCAGTCGCCCGAGGCCGCCAAGGTGACCCCCGAGGACCGGGCATACCGCCGCGACACCGTGATCGAGGCCGTCCGGCGCCTGGTGGAGCCCTGACCGCCGGCCGTCGTGATCTCCGGCTCTTGAGCTCAACCGCGGTTGAGGTCGCAGGATGGGGGAGCAGTCCGACCTGAGAGCACGAGGAGCACGGGTGAGCGTTGACGACGGGTTCTACTCGATCATCGACTACACGGTGGACGGTTTCGACACACAGCGTGAGCTGGTGGACCTCTTCGCCGAGATCCAGGAGAGGTGGGTGCGCTTCTATCCCGGGTACCGCTCGGCGAGGTTCCACGTGAGCACCGACGGGACCCGGGTGTACAACATCGTGCACTGGGAGAGCGAGGCCGACTACCGCCATTTCGTGGCGAACTCCGACACCGACGGCCGGATGGCCGCCATCCGGGCCGCCGTGGAGGGCGTGTCCGGCACGGCTGTGGCGCGGATGACCGGGCCGCCGACCTACACCGTCGTCCGCGAGGTCGGCCCGGGGCCGCGGCTCGCGGACGCCTGAGACGGATCGCGTCCGCAAGGGGAGCCGGCCGGTGCGGGAAGGCGCCGAGCCGGTCGCCGCCCGCGCCGGCCCCCCGGGTCAGGTGGTCACGCGGCGGCGGGCCGCCGGGGAGCCGACCGGCACCGGGTGCGGCCGATGACCCCGGTGCCAGCCCTCCCTGCGGGCGAGGTCGAGGGTGACGGCGACCAGGGTGAGGGTGGCGGCGGAGGCGTGCCGCTCCCAGGCCATCTCCAGGTCGATGGTGGGCAGCCGGTCGTTGATCGGCAGGAACGTCACCCCGGCGGGAAGCTGCTCGCCCAGCGACGCCGGCAGGATCATGAACCCTTCCGAGCGCAGGTGCAGGTTGAGGTTGCGCAGCCCGGGGAGCGGGTTCTCCCAGATGGCGAACGTCTCACCGGAGCTGCGCAGCGCGGCGAGCACCTCGTCGTGGTAGCGGGGCGCGAACCGGCGGGGGAAGAACCGCAGGGTCTCGCCCCGCAGCTCGCTCAGCGACACCGCGTCCCGCCCGGCGAGCGGATGGTCGGCGCCGACCACGACGGCGAACGGCTCGCGGCGCAGCACCGTCCGCTCGAACGTCGCCGGAGTGGGCACGTGCCGCCCCAGCAGGACGTCCAGCTCGCCCGCGCGCACGGCTTCGACGAGCTCCTCGTCCCACGCCTCGCGCGCCTCCACCCGGATGCCCGGGTGCCGGTCACGCATCGCGGCGAACACCTTCGGCATCTCGTCGAAGGACGCGGTCACGGTGTACCCCACGCGCACCGGTCCCGCGTCCGCGTACGCGGCCAGCCGGGTGCGCTCGACGGCCAGGTCGGCCTCCGCGAGCACCCGCCTGGCCGACTCGACGAACACCCGCCCCGGCTCCGTCGGCCTGGCCGGGCGGCGGTGGAAGAGCTGGACGCCGAGCTGGCGTTCGAGCTCGCGGATCTGGCGGCTCAGCGGCGGCTGCGTCATGTGCAACCGCTCGGCGGCCGCCTCGAAGCTGCCGGCCTCGGCCACCGCGATCACGTAACGCATGAGGCGAAGATCTACCGTCATGGCCGCAAGTTACCCGATAGGTCCGAAAGCCATCCGAAAATGCCCCCGATGCCCCCGAATCGGTGCACGCATCGATGAGCGTCGGTGAACGATCACCGTGCGTGACGGCGGCCCGGCGTCCGCCACCTGGTGGGACACGGTGCACCGATCTCGGCCGGGCACACACGGTGACGGAGGAAGCGCTCCCCGGTTTTCAATGATCTTTATCTCCGCGTTGGTTCGCTGGCCTCCGTAACGAACTGTCGAACCAAGGAGAACCATGCTGTCTTCGAACGATCCGTCGCGGCGTGCGGTGGTGCGGGCCGGCGTGACGGGCGCGGGGGCGTTGTTCGCGGCGGCGGCGGTGGGCGGTCCCGCGGCCGGCGCGGCGGCGAGCCCCGCCCCGCGCGGGCTCATCACCCGCCGCATCCCCGGTACGGATGTCTCCATCCCCGCCGTGGGCCTGGGCACCTTCATGACCTGGGACAAGCGCCCCGAGATCGACCGCAGGCCGTTGCGCCAGGTGCTGAAGACCTTCTACGACAACGGCGGGCGCGTCGTGGACACCTCGGCGTTGTACGGCACGTCGGAGACGAACCTCGGCGAGGCCGCCGCCGCGCTCGGCATCGCCGACGAGCTGTTCGTCACCGGCAAGAGCTGGACCACCGGCGACTACCTGAACGAGCCGAGCCACGCCGAGGCGCAGTTCGCGCAGACGGTCAGGCGGCTGGGCCGCAACCCCGACGTCCTCCAGGTGCACAGCCTCACCAACGCCGAGATGAACGTGCCCATCCTGCGCAGATGGAAGCAGGAGGGCAGGATCCGCTTCCTGGGCGTCACCCACCACGTGATCCCCTACTACCCGGCGCTGGAGAACTGGGTGCGGACGGGCGACGTCGACTTCGTGCAGCTCCGCTACTCCATCTTCATGCGCGAGGCCGAGCGGCGCATCCTGCCCGCGGCGGCCGACACCGACACCGCGGTGATGGTCAACATGGCGCTGGAGAAGGACCGGCTGCACCGGATCGTGCGGAACCGCCGCGTCCCCGAGTTCGCCAGGGAGGAACTCGGCGTGCAGAACTGGGCGCAGTTCTTCATCAAGTTCGTCCTCGGCCACCCGGCGGTCACCTGCGTCCTGGTCGCCACCGGGAACCCGGAGCACATGGCACAGAACATCGGCGCGCTGCGCGGCCCGGTGCCCACCGGGAGCCAGCGCAGGCAGATGGTGAAGTACATGGAGGGCGTCCCCGGCTTCTCCGAGATCGGGAACACGCCGTGGTATCCGGGGCGCACCTGGAACCAGGGGGTCGTCAGGCTCACCGGCAACGAGCGCTGAGCGGTCAGCCGCCGGCGTCGTCCGGGCCGGGCTGCGGAGGCGCGGCGGTACGCCGCCGCGCCTCCGCCACCACGTCGGCGAAGGCGCGTACCCGGTCGTTCTCCTCGCCCGCCGCCCAGACCAGGCGGCTGACCAGCGGGGGGACGCCGCGCAGCGGGACCGTCACGACGTCGGGGTGCCGGTAGTGGTCGGTGAAGGACGCGACGGTCGGGTGGGCGATCCGGCCCGCCGCGATCAGCCACAGGGCCTCGGCCGCGTCACCGCGCAGGCCGAGCGCCCCGGCCGGTCCGCCCGGCTCCTCCGCCAGGTCGCGCGCGGTGGCGTGCCCGCGCCGGGCCAGCGGATGGTCCCTGCGCACCGCGAGCACGCGCGCCTGCCTGCTGACGACCGGTCCGAGGGCGAGCCCGTCCTCGGCGGCGGGCTGCCAGGCGATCGCCAGGTCCACCTCACCCGCCCGCAGCGCGCGCGTCACCCCGCCGGGCTCCCGCGCCTCCCGCCCCGCCCCCGGCGTCACGACCAGGCAGTGCGGGTGGAGGGCCCCGAAGGCGCCCAGCAGCTCGGGCAGTGAGGGGTCGTCGCAGGCGAGGTCGGCGACGGCGAGGCTGAGCCGCCCCGACACCTCGCGCAGCGAACGCACCAGCCGGTGGATCTCCTCGTACGGCGGGCGCAGTCCGTCGCGCAGCCGTTCGCCGAGCGGCGTCAGCGTCACCCGCCGGCTGGTCCGCTCGAACAGCCGGCCGCCCGCCCGCCGCTCCAGCCTGCTGACCAGCTGGCTCACCCGGGACGAGGAGAGCCGCAAGCGGCTGGCCGTACGCCCGAAATGCAACTCCTCAGCCAGCACCAGGACGACCTCGATCTCCCGCAGGTCGGGAACCCGGGTCCAGGTGGTGTCACCGGCCGTCACCGCACCTCCCTCGCGAACTCGGCGCCGCCACCGGGCGGCGGCACGCGACGGCCCGATCGTCGCCCCCGGGACCACTTCACTGCCAGGTCCCGTTCGGACCGGGGGGATACCCGGCGGGCATGCCCCCGGCGGTCCGCCGGATCGAACGCCCCCCCGGCCGGTACGGCGGCGCCGTCGGCCGGACGGCGGGCCCGCGCGAGGCCGGACGGCGGAACCGGTGGTGGAGTGGTGTGGAGGTGGATGGCAGAAATCGTCATAGGCGTGGCATTGCCGCCATGTCCTCCGGCTGGTGAGGATGGAGGCGTGACCACCCGACACGTCGTCTTCGCCGTCTTCCCGGACTTCCAGATCCTCGACCTGACCGGCCCGTACGAGGTGTTCTCGCAGGTCGGGATGCATGCCGGGGGAGTGGTCATCCAGACGGTGGCCGCCGATCCCGGTCCGGTGCGGGCCCGGTGCGGGCTGTCGGTGTCGCCGGTCATGACGATGGAGGAGGCGACCGGGCCGATCGACACGCTCATCGTCGTGGGCGGCGTGGGCGTCCGGCGGGCGTGTGAGGACGCCCGGCTCGTCGGCTGGATCCGGCAGGCCGCCGGGCGGGCCAGGCGCACGGCCTCGGTGTGCAGCGGAGCCTTCCTGCTGGCCGCGGCCGGGCTGCTCGACGGGCGGCGGGCGGTCACCCACTGGGGCCGGTGCGAGTCGCTCGCCCGGGAGTATCCGCTGGTCGACGTGGACCCCGACCCGATCTATGTCCGGGACGGGGACATCTGGACGTCGGCCGGGGTCACCGCCGGCATCGATCTGGCGCTGGCGATGGCCGAGGAGGACCACGGGGCCGAGATGTCCCGGGCCATCGCCAGGCAGCTGGTCATGTTCGTGCAGCGTCCCGGCGGGCAGGCGCAGTTCAGCGCGCAGCTCGCCGCGCAGCGCCCGTCCCGCGCGCCGCTGCGCGGCGTGCAGGACTGGATCGCCGACCACCTCGACACCGACCTGACCGTGTCCGCGCTCGCCGCGCGGGCCGGGATGAGCGAACGCCACTTCGCCCGGGTCTTCCGCGCCGAGACCGGGCGGACCCCGGCCGCCTACGTGGAGACCGCCCGGGTCGAGGCGGCCCGCCGGCTGCTGGAGACCACCGGCACCACCGTCGAGGCGGTGGCCCGGGCCTGCGGCTTCGGCACCGTCGAGACCCTGCACCGCAGCTTCAAGCGAACCGTCCGCGTCACCCCGGGCGAATACCGGGAACGCTTCTCCGCCGCCACCTGATCCGCAGCCAGCAGACATCCAGCAGAAAGGTGCCCACCATGCGCGTGGTCATCCCGATCTTCGACGGCCTCACCCCCCTCGACGCCGTCGGACCCTACGAAATCCTCCGCATGCTGCCGGGGGCGGACGTGGTGTTCGCGGCGGCCGCGCCCGGCCCGGTCCGCGACGGCGCCGGCTTCCTCACCCTCACCGCGCAGGCGGCGTTCGGCGAGATCGGCTCCGCCGACATCCTGGTCGTGCCCGGCGGCCCGGGGGCCAGGCGCCGGGTGTCCGACGAGCCGCTGCTCGGCTGGATCCGCCGGGTGCACGCCACCACCACCTGGACCACGTCGGTGTGCACCGGCTCGCTGCTGCTCGGCGCCGCCGGGCTGCTCACCGGTCTGCGGGCCACCTCGCACTGGAGCGCCGCCGACATCCTGCGCTCCTACGGCGCCGAGTACACCGACGAGCGCGTCGTCCGCCAGGGCAGGATCGTGACCGCCGCCGGAGTGTCCTCCGGCATCGACATGGCCCTCACCCTGGCCGAACTCGTCGCCGGCCGCGCCGCCGCCGAGGCGTTCCAGCTCGCCATCGAGTACGACCCCCAGCCGCCCTTCGACTCCGGCTCCTACGCCAAGGCGTCCCAGGCGGCCAAGGACTACCTGGGCGTCTGAGGCGACCGGTCAGAACGGGTAGGCGGGGGGCCCGCCCGCGCACGGTCAGAACGGGTAGGCCGGGGCCTGCCCGCGCACGGTGACCCAGCGGGTCTCGGTGAAGGCGTCGACGTTGGCCGCCGCGCCGCCGAACCGGGAACCGGTACCGGACGCCCCGACCCCGCCGAAGGGGGCGTTGGCCTCGTCGTTGACGGTCTGGTCGTTGACGTGCACGATGCCGGTCGGCAACCGGTCGGCCAGGTCCAGCCCGCGCATCACGTCCCGAGTGACGATGCCCAGCGACAGCCCGAACTCGGTCGCGGTGGCCAGCCGTACGGCTTCCGCGGCGGTGGAGAACCGGGCGACCGGGGCGACCGGGCCGAAGATCTCCCGGGCGAACGCCGGGGTGTCCGGCGAGACGTCCGCGAGGACGGTGGGGGAGTAGAAGAGCCCTTCGAAGCCGCCGCCGGCGGCCAACCGCGCCCCGTGGTCGACGCTGGCCGTGACGACACCGTGGATCTTGTCCCGCTGGCGGATGTCGATCACCGGGCCGAGCGCGACCTGGTCCCTGGCCGGGTCGCCGACCGGCAGCGCGGCGGCCTTGGCGGCGAGCCGTGCCACGAAGTCGTCATAGAGCCGCTCGTGCACCAGGTGCCGGCCGGTGGTCATGCAGATCTGGCCCTGGTGGAAGTAGCTGCCCCAGGTGGCGAGGTTGACCGCCTCGTCCACGTCGGCGTCCTCCAGGACGATCAGGGCGGAGTTGCCGCCGAGTTCCAGGTGCGCGCGCTTGAGGTGCCTGCCCGCCAGCTCGCCCACCCGGCGGCCCGCCTCGGTGGAACCGGTGAAGGAGATGACCCTGACCAGCGGGTGGGTCACCATGGCCTCGCCGACGTCGGCTCCGCCGGGCAGCACCTGGAGCAGCCCGGCGGGCAGCCCGGCCTCCTCGAAGACCCGGGCGACGGTCACTCCGCCGGTGACCGCCGTCCGCGGGTCGGGCTTGAGCACGACCGCGTTGCCGAGCGCCAGCGCGGGCGCGACCGACCGGATGCCCAGGATGATCGGCACGTTGAACGGCGAGATCACCCCGACCACCCCGGCGGGGACCCGGCGCGCCATCGACAGCCGGGGCTCCTCGCTGGGCAGCAGCTCGCCGTAGGGGCGGCTGGGCAGCGCGGCGGCCTCGTAGCACTCCTGTTCGGCGACGTGCACGGCGAACCCGGCCATTCCGGGCACCGCGCCGACCTCGCGGATGTTCCACCAGGAGATCTCCTCGGCGTGCTCGGCCCACAGCGCGGCGGCTCGGCGGAGCACCGCCGCCCGTTGAGGGTGCGGCGTGGCGGCCCACTCGCGCTGGGCCGCCGCGGCGCTCTCCGCGGCGCGGGCGAGATCATCGGCACCGGCCACGCCGATCCGCCCCAGGGACGCCCCGGTGGCCGGCTCGATCACGTCGGCGGTGCCTCCGGAGCCGGGCACCCATGAGCCGCCGATGAAGACCTTGTCCTGCCACTGCGCCGCGTCCAGAAACACCGGGGAGGTCCTTTCACTCGTCGAACGCGCCGAATGTAGGCCAAGCTTTCCGTTTAATCAACGGTGAGTTTCAATTATTCGAACGCCGCTCAGATCTCGGGGCGGTAGCCGAGCCGGGCGGAGATCTCGGCCGCGGCCCGCCGGAGCGGTCCTTCGAGGCGGGCGGTCACCGACTCGGCCGACGCCGTCCAGGTGGTCAGGTGCACCGCGACGTTGATCGCCGCGACGACGTTGCCGGACCGGTCGCGGACGGGCGCGGCGATCGACCTCAGCCCGGGGGCGAGCTCCTCGTCGTTGACCGCGATCCCCGACTGCCGCACCTTGGCGAGCACGCTCACGAGCTGCTCGCGGGCGGTGATGGTCTTCGGGCCGCGCCTGGCGAGGTCGGTGCGGTCCAGCAGCGCGCGCAGCGCCGCGGGCTCGCGGAAGGCCAGCAGCACCTTGCCCATCGAGGTGCAGTAGGCGGGTAACCGGGAGCCGACGTGCAGGTTCAGGTCGACGGCGAGCCCTCCCGCGCGGCGGCTCCTGCGGCGTTCCACATAGACGATGTCCGGGCCGTCGAGCACGGCCATGCCGGCGGCGTAACCGGTCTCGTCGGACAGCGCCTGGAGATGGTGGGAGGCGACGCGGGTCATCTCCATCGAGCTGAGCGCGGCGAAGCCGAGGTCGATGACCCGCGGGCCGAGCGAGTACTTCCTGGTGTCCGGGTCCTGCTGCACGTAGCCGAGCTTGGCCAGCGTCGCCACGTAGCGGTGCGTGGTGCTGCGGTTGAGGTTCACCGCCCGCGCCAGGTCGGCGATGCCCAGCACCGGGCCCGCCTCGCCGAACAGCGACAGGATCATCAGTCCGCGTTCCAGCGACTGGGAGAAGGATCCCCCCGAGGTGACGGAGTCGTCGTCCTCGGGCCGGTCGGACGGTTCCGAGGAAGGGCGACGGGTGCTCATCGTCGAACGGTACCAAGACGGCGTTCCAGCTATTAGAACAATGGATTGACCTCCGGTACACGCGCTGCCAATTGCCTCGGCACCGATTCCGCCCCCCGAGACGACGCGGGCTGTGCAGCCTGCTCACCGACCGGTTCGACGTACGGCTGCCGCCCGTCGGCTACCATCTGCAACGGCCCCACCGGCGGACGAGGAGAACTGACGTCTTGAGTCGTAGCGGGGAGCCCGGCGGCACCGTACTGCACCACATCGGCGGGCAGTGGGTCCGCTCGGTGAGCGGGCGGGAACACCCCGACCACGACCCCTGGACCGGGCGGCCGATGGCCGTCGTCGCGTCCGGCGACGCGGACGACGCCCGCCGGGCGGTCGAGGCCGCGCACGCCGCGTTCCCCGGATGGGCGGACCTGCTGCCCACCGACCGGCAGATGATCTTCCTGCGCGCGGCCGAGGCGCTCGCGAGACGGGAGGCGGAGGTCATCGGGCTGCTCGCCGCCGAGACCGGCTGCGGCGCGCACTTCGCCCAGGTGCAGTTCACCTTCAGCCTCTCGCTGCTGCGCCAGGCCGCCGGGCTCGCGCACGCCCCCACCGGCCAGATCCTGCCCTCCGACGTGCCGGGCACCCGGGCCCTCGCGGTGCGCCGCCCGGTCGGCGTGGTCGCCGCGATCGCCCCCTGGAACGCCGCGCTCGTCCTCGCCGGCCGCGCCGTCGTAGGCCCCCTCGCCCTGGGGAACACCGTCGTGCTGAAACCGTCTGAGGAGTCCCCGATCACCGGCGGCACCCTGTGGGCCGAGCTGTTCGCCGAGGCGGGCCTGCCGCCCGGGGCGCTCAACGTGGTCACCCACGCCCCCGGCGACGCCGGCGTGATCGCCGAGGAGCTCGTCACCCACCCGCACGTGCGGCGGATCAACTTCACCGGCTCCACGGTCACCGGGCGGCGCCTCGCCGAGCTGGCCGCCCGCCACCTCAAACGGCCGGTGCTCCAGCTCAGCGGGCACAACTGCCTGCTCGTCCTGGCCGACGCCGACGTGCGGCACGCGGTGGACGCCGCGGCCTACGGCGCGTTCGTGCACCAGGGCGAGGTGTGCATGTGCGCCAGGAGGATCCTCGTGGAGCGCCCGATCGCCGAGGAGTTCACCGAGCGCTTCGTCGCCAAGGTGTCCGCCCTGCCGGTCGGCGACCCGCGCGACCCCGGCACCGTCATCGGCCCGCTCATCAACCGGTGGGCGCTCTCCCTCGTCGGCCGCCGGGTGGAGGAGGCGGTGGCGATGGGCGCCCGGATCCTCACCGGCGGCGACCCGCGTCCGCCCTGCTACCCGGCGACCGTGCTCACCGACGTCCCGGAGGAGGCGGAGATCGCCTTCGAGGAGACGTTCGGCCCGGTCGCGCTGCTGGAGGTCGTCGAAGACCGCGACGAAGCCGTCCGCCGGGCCAACGCCTCCCGCTTCGGCCTGACCGCCGGGATCCTCACCGGCGACGCCTACCGCGGACTCGACCTCGCCCGCCGGCTGGAGGTCGGCATCGTGCACGTCAACGACCAGCCGGTCAACGACGAGCCGCACATGCCCTTCGGCGGGCTGAAGGACAGCGGATGGGGCAGGTTCGGCCGCGGCTTCGCCGCCGAGGACTTCACCGAGCTCCAGTGGGCCACCCTGCGTGACACGCCCCGGACCTTCCCCTTCTGACCGCCGGAAGGTCAGGAGCTTGACTCCCGGAGGGCCGGGGGACTAGGTCCGATGGAGCAGGAGGTCTCGGCCGTCGGGCCCATGCGGCGGGACGGGCGCCCGGTTAGCGTCTGACGCATGAATGGCGACGGAGTGCTGGAAGAGGCGTACGAGCGGTTGCACCGCACCGGGCCGGAGTTCGAGGGCTGGCTGAGCAACCACGGTCCGATGGCGGCGGAGTCGATGGTCCGGCATGGGCACGCGGGGGAGGTGCACCGCTGGCTCGACGGCTACGTCCGCCGCCTGGAGGAGGCGCCGGGCGGGAGCAGTCCCATCGACCCCGGCGATTGGCGGCCCGCGCTGGGGGATGCGCGCAGGTTGGGCGACTGGCTGGCGTACTTCGGGCGCGTGGTGCGGGAAGAGCCCTGGCGTGCCGTACTGGAGACGTGGTGGCCGCGGCTGCTGCCCGGCATCGCGGCCGGCGCCACCCACGGGGTGATCCGCACCGGGCACGCGGTGCACGCCCTGCTGAGTCGCGAGGACGAGCCGCGGCTGGCGGAGTTCGGCCAGGCCCTGGGGTACTGGGCGGCGCGCTGGCAGCCGGTCGCGGGCACGGCCGCGCCCTCCGGAGCCACCGGCCCCGGGCGGGCCCTCGCCGCCGTGCCGCGGGTGCCCGACCAGCGGGAGGGCATCAACCACCGGCTGGACCAGCTGGCGCGCCTCGACGGCTGGACGGCCTCGCTCGCCGCGCTGCGACCGGCGGCCGACGCCGGCCAGGCGCATGCCCTGCTCTCCGAGCTGGCGGACGCGGCGACCCTGCGCTACCTGACGCACGGGCACGGCTCGCCCGTCATGCTGGTCCACTCGGCGACCGCGCCGACCGCCGTGCTGCGCACCCTGCCCGCGCTGCCCGCCGAGCTCTGGGACGCCAGCCTGGCGGCGGCGTGGGCGGCCGGCGCGGCGGTCTCCGCGGCCTACCTCCCCGAGGGCCCCGCCCCGCGGGAGACCCTGCCCGCCGCCCCCGGCTCCCCCGAGGAGGCGTTCGACCTCGCCGTACGGCACGGCGACGAGCACGTCATCAAACTCGCCGACACCTGCCTCGACGTCCACTGGCGCACCGGCGACCCCGACGCCCTCGCCGCCGTGGCCCGCGCGGCCGGACTGATCGCCCCGCTGTCCTGACCCGGCGCCTCCGTCCACGGGCGCGGGGCGTGCTCCGCCGGCCGCCGGCCCGGCTCCAGGGCGCCCGAGCCCCGTCCCGGAGGCGTGGTCAGCGGCCGGACGTGCCCCCGGGGAGGGACCGGTGGCCGTCGAGGACGCGTTCCAGGCCGTCGGCGAAGGCGCGGTCGTGCCGGTCGGGCCGGTGCGGCCCCTCCGCCTCCACCATGATGCGGATCAGCGTCGGGTAGGCGCCGCCCGCGATGACGGCGTCGCCGTACGCGCCCTGGGCGGCCATCCGGGACGCGAAGTCGAAACCGGCCTCCCGCTCGGCCAGCTCCCGTGTCACCGCGCCGTGCACGAAGATCTGCACCGTGCCGACCAGCGCGAGCATCTCGTCGGCGTCCAGGCCGAACCCGTCGACCGCGCCGTACCAGGACTCCATCCAGCGCAGCGAGCCGGGGCCGAGGTTCGGCCTGGCCGCGACCAGCATGGGAAGCCAGGGATGGCGCAGCATCACGGCCCGTGACCCGGCCGCCAGCGCCCGCAGGTCGGCGCGCCACTCCCCGGTGCGCTCCGGCGGCTCCTCCGCGCGCATCACCGCGTCGACCATGAGGTCGAACAGCTCGTCCTTGCCGGTCAGATAGCGGTAGAGCGACGCCGTTCCGGCGCCCGGCTCGGCGGCCACCCGGCGCATGGACACCGCCTCGACGCCCTCGGTGTCGGCGACGCGCACGCCCGCCGCGGCGACCGCGTCCCTGCTGTGGGCGGGCCGCGGTCCGCGGGCGGCCCGCTCGGGCCGGTTCCAGATCGGTTCCATTGCGAACGGTCCCAAAACAGCGAACACTGTTGCCGGGTTTTGGGGGCTGGGTCATGGATTTCGACGTCGTCGTGGCGGGGGCGGGGCCCGTGGGGCTCATGCTCGCCTGTGAGCTGCGCCTCGGCGGAGCCTCGGTGCTGGTGGCACTCGGACGTCTCGGCGGCGGCGCCGTCGCCCAGCTCGACCTGGAGGCGATCCTCGCCCGGCGCGCGGTGTCGCTCGGCGCGGAGGTGTGGCGGGGCGCCCCGCTGACCGGGTTCGAGCCCGTTGACGACGGGGTGGTCGTCGAGGCCGGGGCGCGGCGGATCACGGCGGGCTGGCTGGCCGGCTGCGACGGCGGGCGCCGACATAGAGATCACCGGGATGCGAGTGGGCATCCGGTACACCGACGCCACCCGGCAGGCGCCGATCTACTCCAGGGGCCGGGTGCTGCTCGCCGGCGACGCCGCGCACATCCACTCGCCGGCCGGCGGCCAGGGACTGAACCTCGGCATCGGCGACGCGGTCAACCTGGGCTGGAAGCTGGCCACAGCGGGAGGAGGGCGTGGCGGGGTCAGCTGCCGTAGATCCGGGCCGGGGCAAGCAGGACGACCGTACGTCGTTGCTCGGCCATGACCCGGTCGTACTCGTCCCAGTCGTCGTGGCTGCCGCCTGCCGCGGTGAACACCTCACGCAGCAGCAGTCGCAGCCGCTCGCCGTCGACGCCGGAGGCCGGATCATCCGGCCCTATGAGCCCGGCCGTGCCCTCGACGGTGGCCCAGGCCCAGCCGGACCGGACCGTGACGGTCACCTGGGGGCGCGCCCGCAGGTTGGCCAGTTTCACCCTTCCGTAGGTGACGAACCCGACCACCGGGACGCCGGTGAGCGGGTGGGCCAGCAGGCCCGCGTTGACCAGCGACGCCTGGATGGTGCCGTCCGCTCGCAGGGTCGAGACGACCACCAGGCCGCGTTCCGTCGCTGCCAGTGCGGCGAACTCTTCCAGCGTTGTCTTAGCCATCCGTCCCTCACCAACGGCCGTTCGGGTTGCGGCGGATGACGACGACCCGGTGGCCGCGCCGGGCTGGCCCGGCGGAAGCCCGGCAGGCGCCTACGGTGATCAGGGTCGAAGACATGATCCTTTTCGCTCCTCTGTCGATGGAGATGCCGGCGACGGGGTGGTCAGGCTCAGGCTAGGGCCGCGGGCTCGGCGTCGCCGCCAGGCAGGCGAGAGCGAACGCCGTGTCGGCCCGGCGGCGCTCAGGAACCGAGGACGAAGGGGACGTTCTCGGGTGCGGCCTTGCGGGCCGCGAGGAGCGCGGCGGCCACGTCGCCGACCGGCAGCCGCAGCGGCGGCGCGTCGAGCTCGGCGGCGTCGGCGACCGCGCGGGCGACCTGCTCCGAGGTGAGAGAGCCGCTGCGGTCCAGGCTGTCGGTGGCCAGCGCGGTGTAGGGGTCGTCGGGCAGCCGGTAGATCAGCGGGTCGTCGAGCGCACCCGAGCTCACCGTGCCCGGCTGCAGCAGGGTGGTGTGGATCCCGAACGGGCCGGTCTCGATGGCCAGCGCCTCGGCCAGCGCCTCCAGGGCCCACTTGCTGGCCGCGTAGGCGGCGTTCCCCGAGAAGACGACGCGGCCCACCACGCTGGACACGAACAGCAACCGCCCGCTCTTGCGCGCGCGCATCTGCGGCAGCACCGCCTGGGCGACCCGGATCGCGCCGGAGGTGTTCTGCGCGAACAGCCGCTCGATCTCGGCCACCGGACTCGCCTCGACCGCGGCCAGGAAGATCACGCCCGCATTGGACACCAGCACGTCCACCTCACCGGCGGCCGCGACCGCCTCGTCGACGGTGGCCTGGTCGGTGACGTCGAGGCGCAGCCGCTGCGCCACGTCGAGACCCTCCAGCGCGCGCGGGTCGCGGGCGGTGGCGATGACGCGGTAGCCGCGGGCGGCGAACTCGGCGGCGGTGGCCCGGCCGATGCCCTTGGAGGCCCCGGTGATCAGGACGGATGGCATGGGCGTCTCCAGTCGGTACGAAATTCAGACTCGCGAACGTCGGCTACGCTAACCATCGTGAGTCTGAAAAGCAAACCCTCTCGAACCGCTGATCCTCGTGTCTGCGGGATCGCCGACGCACTGGGTGTCGTGGGTGACCGCTGGGCTCTGCTCGTGCTCCGCGAACTGGGCCTCGGCGTCCACCGGTTCAACGAGATCCAGGCCAACACCGGCGCTCCCCGCGACTCGCTCGCGACCCGGCTGCGCGAACTCGAGGACGCCGGGCTGATCACCCGCCGTCGTTACTGCGAGCACCCGCCCCGCGACGAGTACGTCCTCACCGATGCCGGGACGGCGATCGGACCTGTACTGCGTGAGCTGCGCATCTGGGGCGAGACCTACGCACGCTGAGGCCCGCGGAACCGCGCGGCGGCGCCCACGGCACCCGCCGCGCGTTCGCACGGCGCCCCCGCACCGCGGGCCGGACCCCCGCGGCAGGTCAGGTGCCGGCGCCGGACAGGCGGGCGGCGAGGGTTTCCAGCAGTGCGACCACCTCGGCGAGTTCGGCGGGATCGTCGGTGCCCAGTGACGCCGCGAGCGGGCCGTCGATGGGTGTGGCGCGCACCTCGGCCACCCGCTGTGACATCTGCGGGGCGACCTGGATCAGGGTGCGGCGGCGGTCGGCCGGATCGGGGCCGGTCACGATCGAGCCCGCCGTCCTGAGCCGGGCCACGGCGGCGGAGACCGCGCTCTGAGGAAGGCCCGTACGACCGGCGATCTCGCCGACGGAGGTCCGCGGATGGGCGCGCAGGTCGGCGACGACGACGAGCACGGTGCGGGTGCTGGTGGTCTGCGGTCCGATGCCTTCGGTCGGCATCGTCTCCTCGGCGATCTTCATCAGCGTCCGGCCCAGCAGGAAGAGGTCGACTCCGTTCATGTGACCCAACTTACATCAAAACAGATGCATCAAATCTGATACATTCACCGGCATGGACGGATATCTCCCTGTCCCCGGCGCCCGGCTCTACTACGAAGTCCGCGGCGACGGCCCCGCCCTGCTCATCTCCCAGAGCGGCGAAGGCGACGCCGGCCGTACGGCAGACCTGGTGGTCCGGCTCGCCGACACCTACACCGTCATCACCTACGACCGGCGCGGCCTGTCCCGCAGCACCCTGGACGACCCGGCCGCCGGCGCGACCATGGCCGAGCACGCCGACGACGTCCAGCGGCTGCTCGCCCAGCTCACGGACGGGCCCGCGCACATGCTCGGCTGCAGCTTCGGCGCCGTGCTCGGCCTGCACCTGGCCGTCCGGCACCCCGGCCGGCTCGCCACGCTCATCGCCCACGAACCCGTCGCGCCCGCCCTGCTCCCCGACGCCGACCGCCGGCACCACGAAGAGGAACTGGTGGAACTCCAGCGCGTCTACCGTGAGCGGGGGCTCGAAGGCGCCTTCGGCAAGATCGCCGAGGTCCTCGGCATCAGGCCCGGCGAGCAGGAAGCCGAACCGGACCTCACCCCGCACCCGATGGACGACCGGCGCCGCGCGAACTTCGACTTCTTCATCCGCAATGGTCCGGGTCAGCCGAGCGGCTCCGGCGTGCGGCCGAGCAGGGCGAGGAGGCGGTCGAAGCGGGGGGCGTCACCGGGGACGGTCAGGGCGGGGCGGAAGGCGGCTCCCGGCCGCAGGCGGCGCTCGTCGTCGGGCACCGCGAGGGCGATCGGCCAGGCGGCCTCCACGAGGTCCGGCTCCGGGACATAGGGGACGCCGAGCGCGCGGGCGACGTCCCAGCCGTGCACCAGGTAGTCGATGAAGTGGAAGCCGATGGCCGTCCGGGCGGGGAACTCCGGGCCGAGCGGCGCGAACTCCGGCAGCGTGAACTCCCGGCCGGGCACGCCGTCCTCGCCGAACGCGCCGATCACCTCTTCGGCCGACCGCAGATAGGCGGGCACGGCGTCGTCCCCGGGCGAGGACACCCGCCACACCGCGAGGTCGGCGCCCTCACCCCTCGCGGCGGCGGCGAAGCCGTTGTGCTGGGCGGTCATGTGCGCCAGCAGGTCGCCCAGCGTCCAGTCGGCGCACGGCGTCGGCCGCCCGAGGTCCGCCGCCGTCGCCTTCATGACCACGGCGGCGCTCGCGAGCACCGCCCGCCGGTCCAGCTCTCTGATGTCCATGCCGTCTCCAAGTAGTAAGCTCGTGCACATCATCTACATGTGCTTATCATCTGTCAACGCGTATAGTGACGTCCCATGGCCGACCGTCCCGACCTGGCCGCGATGATCAGCCCGCTGGGCCGGGCGCTGATCGAGGCCGAGTTGCCCGTCCTGCGCGAGCACGGCCTGTCGATGTGGGCCTACTCGGTCCTGTTGGCCCTCGGCGCGCGCCCGCTGCGGACGCAGGCCGCGCTCGCGGAGTCCATCCGCGCCGACAAGACGCGCATCATCGGCGTCCTCGACGACCTCCAGCGCCGGGGGCTCATCGAGCGCACGCCCGACCCCGGCGACCGGCGGGCCCGGCTCCTGTCGCTGACCGAGGAGGGCCGCCGGGTGCGCGACTCGGCGCAGGCCGGCATCCAGCGCAACGAGGAACGCCTGCTGGGCCGCTTCCCCGCGGACGACCGGCGGGCCTTCCTCCGGGTCCTGCGCGCCCTCGCCGACCTGCCCCCCGAGGAGATCGCGGGCCCCTGACCCGTTACCCCAACCGTCGTGCAGGTTCACCCGTGACTGGGCATGACCACGACCTTCGTACGTCATGTCCGGTTCCTCGTTCCGCACCTGGCCGATCACGCCCCTGCGGTTGCCGGACCGAGCCCCGGCTGCCTCCCGGCCGGGACGTCATCCGCGACGAAGCGCCGCGGCCGGCGGTCGCGTGCGCGGGCTGCCGCCGGAGCGGGAGGAGTCCGGCCACAGCCGCCGGCTGGTCCGGCTCCAAGTCCGGCACAAGTGAGGCACAAGCCGGCGCGGTCACGATCGGGGACGTCCTGTCCTTGGAAGGAGTGCCGTGCGTAAGTTCAAGCGCCTGTCCGCACTGGTGGCCGTTTCGGCCGTGCCGTTCTTCTTCGTGCTGATGACCGGCACGGCGGAGGCCATCCGCATCGCCAACCACTGCGAGCCGGCCCCCGGTGATCGCTGACCGGTTCGCCCGGCGCCGCCGGGTCGCGCTGATCCGGCGGTGTCTCCTGCGCGGCGTGTACTGCCGCAGGCGCGGGTGGTACGCCGAGGGGGAGCGCTGGGCGCGGCGGGCCGACGAGGCGGCACGTGAGGTGGACCTCGCCGGTCGCGCGACGCTGCTGGTCGACCTGGCCTCGCTCTGGCACGCGCTCACCCGCTACCCGGAGTCGCACGCGTGCGCCCGGCGCGCGGCCGAACTGCTCACCCCCTCGCCACCCGGCCCGGGACGCGACGGCCCGCTGTCCGACGCGCTGGTCCGGATGGGAGACGTCGAACGCAGGCAGGCGAGGTACGTGCCCGCCGAGGTGCACCTGCGGCACGCGTTCGCGCTGGCGCCGGAGACCGACCACGAGCGGGGCGCCGCGGTACGGCTGGCCCTGGGCGTGCTGTGCAAGGAACTCGGCCGGTACGGCGAGGCCGAGACGTGTTACCGCGACGCCCTGACCCGCCTGGACCGGCTGGGCGGCGAGCACCCGATGCGAGCCGACGCCCTGCACAATCTCGCCGGGCTCGCGCACACCCGCGGCGACCCCGGCGGAGAACGGTACGCGCGGGCCGCGATCGAGGCCAGACGCCGGACGCTCGGCCCCCGTCCCGGCCCCCGCCACGACCACGTGGCCGCGGACCTGGCCGTGCTCGGCGCGCTGCTCGCCGGCCAGGGCAGGCACGCCGAAGCGGAGGAGACGCTGCACCGGGCGATGGACATCTTCCGCGAACGCCTCGGAGCCGACCACTACGAGGTCGCCGTCTGCCAGGTGAACCTCGCCCGCCTGGACCACCTCCAGGGCCGGGCCGAGCAGGCGGGACGGCGTTACCGGGACGCCCTGCGCATCAAACGGCTCACCCTCGGCCCCGGCCATCCCGAGGTCCGGCGCCTGTCGGCGCTGGTGGCCGAGGTGGGGGACGGCCTCGCGGGGAAGGGCTAGCCTGACGTACTTCGACCGCTACGTCCCTGTTCTGATCCTGTTCAATCTGGCCATCCTGGCCACGGCCTCCCTGCCGACCACGCTCGCTGGATACCGGGAAAACGGCGTGCTGCGGCGCATGCGGACCACGCCGGTAGGCCCGGCCCGCGTGCTCACCGCCCAGCTCGTGGCCAACTTCGCCATCGCGGTCGTCGCGATGGTCCTGTTCGTTGCGGTGGCCGGGCTCGGCTTCGGCGTCGACCTGCCGAAGCACCTTCTCGGTTTCACCCTCGCCTGGCTGCTCGCGGCGGCCGCGCTGCTCGCGATCGGCCTGCTGATCACCGCGCTCGCCCCCGGGCGTGGCCCGGCCACGGCGATCGGCACGGTGCTTTTCTTCCCGATGATGTTCTTCGCCGGACTCTGGGTGCCGATCTCGCAGATGTCGCCGCTGCTGCGGAACATCGCCCACTACACCCCGCTCGGCGCGGGCATGGGGGCGTTCCAGGACGCGTATCTGGGTCACTTCCGTCCGTCGTGCCGCTGTTGACCCTGGCGGCCTATGCGGTGGTGTGCGCGTTCGTCGCGGTCCGCTGGTTTCGCTGGGAATAGAATCCCGCGGGGAGAGGGAGTTTTGAGCAGAAAGATTTCGCAACAGTCGCCGTTCCTTCTGGTCAACCTGGTGCCGTACGCGCTGCTGGCGCTCCTCGTCGCGATCCTGATGATCGTGGAGGACTGGGCGGGCGGCTCCTTGCTCATCGACCTCGGCCTGTGCGGGCTGGCGGCCGCGTGGATGCTCGGCATGTTCACCCTGCGTCCCGGCTGGTGGGATCGGCCACGGATCATGGCGGTGTTGGACGTGGGTCAAGATGGCGTCGAAGGTGCCCTCACGGGTCCAGCGGCGGTAGCGCTCGTAGACGCCTGCCAGGCGGCATCACACCCGGTCCGGGCGCTGGACAATATGCTTCACGTTGGCTGTGGTATCTCTACAACCATGACGATCGATCGGCTGGACGCCCAGATCATCGAGGCGTTCATCAGGTCGCCCCGTCTGGGGGTGCTGGAGTGCTCCCGCCGGCTCGGGGTGGCCAGGGGCACCGTGCAGGCGCGGCTCGACCGGCTGATGAGCCGCGGCGTCATCGCCGGATTCGGCCCGGAGGTGAGCGCCGGGGCGCTGGGCTACGGGGTCACCGCGTTCATCACCCTGCAGATCAGGCAGGTCGGCGGGCACACGCCGGTCGCCGGGCGGCTCGCGGCCATCCCCGAGGTGCTGGAGGCGCACACGATCACCGGCGGCGGTGACATGCTGTGCCGGGTGGTCGCCCGCAGCAACGCCGACCTGCAACGGGTCATCGACCTCATCGTGCAGGTCGAGGGGGTCGTCAGGACCTCTTCGATGATCGCGCTCGACACGCCGGTGCCGTACCGGATGCTGCCGCTCGTCGCCGACGCGCCCGGGCACGACGACCCGCCGCACTGACCGCGCCCGCCCCGGCGGGGTCGCTCACCCGGTCCGCTGGGCCGCCACCAGGACCTCGCCGGCGTCGGTCCGGTAGTAGAGCACCGACCTGCCCGCGCGACGGCGCCCGACCAGCTGGGCGTCGAGCAGCACCCTGAGGTGCCGGCCCACCGAGCCGAGGCCCTGGCCGGTGAGGGCCACCAGCTGCGTCGTGCTCTTCGGCGTGCCGAGCAGGACGAGCACGCCCGCCCGCGCGGGGCCGAGCAGCCGGGACAGCGCCTCCGGCGCCGGCCCGGGAGCGGCGCCGGCCAGGGCGCCCGAGCACGGGTAGACCACGGCGTAGCGCGGCACGTCCCAGGACACCCAGCCCTGGCGCGGCGTGACCGGGACGAACATCAGCTGCGCCCCTTCGACCTCGCGCGGCGGGTAGTCGTGCGTGTTGATCTGCAACCTGCTCCCGCCGAGCCAGCGCATCCCGGGCCGCATGTCGTCCAGGGCCGCGGCCCAGCCGCCCTGGCTCAGCCGAGCCGTGCGCGCGACGACGTCGGCCTCGATGATCCGCCGATGCCGCGGCCAGTAGGGGAGAACCGCCTCCCGCCACACCCACTCCAGCAGGCTCGCGGTGCGTTCCGGCAGGTCGGAGCGGTGCAACCGGGCGGGGAGCGGGCCGCGCAGCGTCTCGGTCAGGTCGTCCCTGGCGGCCTGCGGCGGCGTCTCGCGGATGCGCGCCACCTCCTCCTCGAAGGTGGGCTCGCCCTCGCCGGCCGGGGTCGGGGTGAGGAAGGTCGCGTTCCACTTCGGGCCGAGTGCCGCCCGGACGAGCAGCGCGGTGACCGGGTCGCCGGCCAGCCGTTCCCGGTAGGCGGGCAGGTGGGCGTCGAGCCAGGCGCGCTCGCCCGGATGCGCGGCGGCGCCGCGTTGCAGCGTCTTCATGCTCGCGATGGCCTCGGCCAGCGGGGAGACGACGAACCTGCTGCCCGCCAGGGTGTCCGCGTTGACCTGCCACAAGCCCATGGTTTCGCCTCCCCGCGAAACAGTAGCGTTCCCCGGCGGGGTCTTCGAGACTCCGGGCGTGCGTACCTATCGCGAACTCTTCCGCACCCCGGAGTTCACCCCGCTGTTCCTCACGTCCGCCGGGCAGGTGGCCGCCCAGACGGTGAGCGGGCTGGCCCTCGGCACGCTGATCTACACGGCGACCGGTTCGCCGCTGCTGTCCGCGCTCGCCATGTTCGGCCCGTCCTTCGCCCACGTGGCCGGCGCGATGCTGCTGCTTTCGGCGGCCGACCGGCTCCCGCCGCGCGCCACGATGACCGGCCTGGCGCTGGCCTTCGCCGCCGGCACCGCGCTCCTGGCCGTCCCCGGCCTGCCGGTGTGGGCGGTCTTCGCCGTCGTCCTGGCCCTCGGCCTGGTCGCCTCGCTCGGCGGCGGCGTGCGCTACGGGCTGCTGGACGAGATCCTGCCGAAGGAGGGCTACCTGCTCGGCCGTTCGGTGCTCAACATGTCCGTCGGCGGCATGCAGATCTGCGGGTTCGCGGCCGGCGGCCTGCTGGTGACCGTGCTGTCGCCGCGTGGCACGCTGCTCGCCGGCGCCGGGCTGTACCTCGCCGCGGCGGCGGTCGCCCGGTTCGGGCTGAGCCGCCGGCCGCCGCGCGCCGCCGGTCGCCCGTCGGTCGCCGACACCTGGCGGATCAACGTGCGGCTGTGGTCCTCGACGCCCCGCCGCTACGTGTACCTCGCCCTGTGGCTGCCCAACGGGCTGATCGTCGGCTGCGAGTCGCTCTTCGTCCCCTACGCCCCCGAGCACGCGGGGCTCCTGTTCGCGCTGGCCGCGCTCGGCATGCTGGCCGGGGACACCCTGGCCGGGCGGTTCCTGCCGCACCGGTGGCGGCGGCGGCTCGGCCCCCCGTTGCTCCTGCTGCTCGCGGCGCCGTACCTGGTCTTCGCCCTGAGCCCGGGGCCCGCGGTCGCGGCGGTCGCCGTCGTGATCGCCTCGGCGGGGTACGCGGCCAGCCTGGTGCTCCAGGAACGGCTGGTCGCGCTGACCCCCGCCGACGTGCGCGGGCAGGCGCTGGGGCTGCACTCCTCCGGGATGATGACCATGCAGGGCGTCAGCGCGGCCCTCGCCGGGGCGGTCGCGCAGTACACCTCGCCGGCGACGGCGATGGCGGTGATGGCCGTGGCCTCGATCGCGGTCACCCTGATCCTGGCGCCGGGGCTGCGGCACCGGCCGGCGGAGCCGGACGCCCTCCCCGAGGCGGCGCGGGAACCCGTCCGGGGCGCGGTCACCGAATGAGACGGCGGACCGGGCCGCCCTGGGCGGCCGCGGCCGTGGTGGACGCCCGCCAGGCGATCGGGCTTCCGGCGGGTCAGCCGAAGACGCGGTCCCTGGCCAGGTCGAGCGCGGTCAGCACGGCGCCCTGGAGCACCGGGTTGCCCGCCACGGCGCTGGCGCGGATCTCGGCCGGGGCGAGGGAGAGGGCGGCCACCCGCTCGGCCACCAGCTCGGCGAGCCCGTCGCCGCCGGCGCGGCCGGTCGTGCCGCCGAGCACCACGAGGCCGGGGTCCAGGACGGTGACGAGGGCGAAGGCGGCCTTGGCGATCCGCCCGGCCAGCTGCTCCGCACCGAGATCCCGGATGACGCCGGCGCCGAGCTGATCGCACAGCGGGCTGCCGTCCACCTCCAGGAAACCGATCTCGCCCGCGCCGCCGGACACGCCGCGGCGCAGCCGGCCGCCGAGGACGACCGCGGCGCCGATGCCGTCGTCCAGCCAGAGGAGGACGAAGTCCTCGCGGCCCGTCGCGGCGCCGATGCGCAGTTCGGCGACAGCGGCGAGGTTCACCTCGTTCTCCAGGATCACCGGCACGCCGAGCCGCCGCCGTACCGAGGGCAGCAGGCCGGGGTGCCAGCCGGGCACCTCGTTGCCGGCGACCAGGTCGCCGTGCCGGGGATCCACCAGACCGGGGGCGCCGATGACGACCGTGTCCAGCGCGTGGCCCCCGGCGGCCTCCTCGACCGCGCCGCCGATGAGGCCCGCCAGGTCGTCCGGGCCCGCCAGCTCCCGTACGGCCGAGCCGACCGGCCGGCCGGTGATGTCGGCGACCGTGACGTGGACGGCGGTGCGGCGCACGTCCACCCCGGCGGCGTGGGCGCGGCCGGGCACGATGCCGTAGAGGCGGGCGTTGGGGCCGCGCCGGTCCTCGCCGAACTCGCCGGTCACCTCGATGAGCCCGCCGTCTCTGAGTCGTTCGACCAGGTCGGACACGGTGGGCCTGGACAGGCCGGTCAGCGTGCGGAGCTGCGGGGCGGTCAGCGGCCCGCGCTCCAGCAGCAGGTCCAGGGCGAGCCGGTCGTTGATGGCACGGGCCATGGCCGGGGTGGCGGTCTTCACGCTCCCCATATTAATCAGGGAGCCTGCCTGAAAGCTCTTTTCATCAGGAAGCCTGCCTGATAATTTCGCGGCATGAGCCATCACCGCTCCATCGCCGCCGTGTTCGCGGTCCACGGCGCCACTGCCGGCAGCCTGGCCACCCGCGTCCCCTGGTTACAGGACCACCTGGACCTCGGTCCCGGCGTCCTCGGACTCGCGCTGCTCTGCCCCTCGATCGGCGCCTTCGTCGGCATGCCGCTCGCGAGCCGCCTGGCCTACCGCTTCGGCGGACGCGCTGCCACCCGCGTCCTTCTCGCGCTGTGGTGCGTCGGCCTGGCCCTGCCCGTGCTCACGCCGTCACTTCTCTGGCTCTTCCCGGCGTTCCTGCTGTACGGCGCGGCGGCCGGCATGTGCGACGTCGTGATGAACGCGCACGCCGTCGTGCTGGAACGGCACCTGGGCCGCTCGATCATGTCCGGGCTGCACGGCATGTGGTGCGTGGGCAGCCTGGCCGGCGGCGGCGTCGGCGCCCTCGCCGCGCACGGCGGAGTCGACGCCAGACTCCATCTCGGCGCGGCCTCCCTCGTACTGCTCGTCGCCGGCGTGCTGGCCGGGCGGGACCTGCTGCCCGACACCGCGCCCGCCGACGGACCGGCGCCGCGCCGCTTCGCCCTGCCCTCGCGGGCGATCCTGGCCATCGGCCTCGTCGGCTTCTGCGCGCTCTTCGCCGAGGGCGCCAGCGCGAACTGGGCGGCCGTCTACCTCACCGAGGTGACCGCCGCCGGGCCGGGTACGGCCGCCGCCGGTTACACGATCTTCATGCTCTGCATGGCGGGCGCCCGGCTGGCCGGTGACCGGGTCGTCGGCCGGATCGGCCCGGTCGTCGCCGTCCGGGCGGGCGGCGTCGTGGCCGCCGCGGGCGGGGTTCTCGTCGTCGTCGCCCGGACTCCCGTGCTGTGCGTCATCGGGTTCGCCATGATCGGGCTCGGCGTCGCGGTGATCGCCCCGCTGGTGTTCGCGGCGGCGGGCAACGCCGGGCCGACGCCGGGGGAGGGGGTGGCCGGCGTCGCCACGATCACCTACCTGTCCGGGCTGACCGCCCCGGCCGTCACCGGCTGGGTCGCGGGCGGCGTCTCCTATCCGGCGGCGTTCGCGATGATCACCGGCGTGGCGGTGCTGCTGACGCTCCTCGCCCCCGTCCTGCGCCCCGCCCCCGCCGTACGGCCGCCGGCCGTGCCCGTCGCCGGGACGCGGCATGGCTGAACCCCGCCTGGAAGGAGGCCGCCATGTCCACCGGCGGAACGCTTCCGGGGGGGGTCGCCGATCACGGTGGGCGTGCCGGATCAGGCGTCCGGGGGCAGCAGGTCGCGGGTGAGGGCGTCGAGGTCGGCCAGGCGGGCCGCGGAGGACAGCCGGGCGGCGACGGCGACGAGGACGAGTTCGGTGACGGCGATCTGGTGGGTGAGCGGCGCGATCGGCCCGGCCGCCTCGCGGGGCAGCCGGATCAGGATCTCCGCCCGGTCCGCCAGGGGGGACTCCCAGGCGTCGGTCACCAGGACCAGCCGGGCGCCGCGCCCGCGGGCGGCGCGGGCGAAGCGGGCGGTGTCGGCCGAGTAGCGGCGGAAGTCGTAGGCCACGACGACGTCGGCCGGGCCGAGGTCGAGCAGCGTGCGGGCGCGCGACGACGGCGAGCCGGGCACCTGGTGCGCCCCGGGACGCAGGCCGGCGAGCTGGCGGATCAGATACTCCGCGGCGAGCTCGCTCAGCGGGCCGCCGAGGGCCCAGACGCCGCGGGCCTCGGCGAGGCGGATGGCGACGGCGTCGAGCAGCGGCCCGGTCACGGCGGCGAGCGCGCCGTCCAGCCCGGCGCGCAGGTCCTCGGCCGCCCGGTGCGCGTCGGGCGGCCGGGTGACGAAGTCGCGCAGCCGGGAACGGTCCTGGTCGCGGGCGGTGGCCCGGACGGCTGCCTGGAAGTCGGCGAAACCGGCGAACCCCAACCGGCCGACCAGGCGTGAGGCGGTCGGCGGGCTGACACCGGCCCGCTCGGCGAGCGCGCGCAGCGAACCCAGCGCCGCGAACGGGTAGTCGTCCAGGATCACCCGGACGATCGCCCGCTCACCGGGCGGCAACTCGGGATAGACCTCGCCGAGGCGGGCCGCGAGAGGATCGGACTCCATGCTGACAGATGTTACACGTAACCAAGCTTGACGTCATCGATGAAACGAATGTTAGGGTGCGGCCATGAGCACCTGGCATGGTCTGATCGACAGCGACTACCGGCGCTGGCTGCCGGTCACCGACGACACCCCGGCTGTCTCCCTGCACGAGGGCAACACGCCGCTGATCCACTCCGGTCACCTGTCCGCGCTCACCGGATGCGACGTCCGGCTGAAGGTCGAGGGCGCCAACCCGACCGGCTCGTTCAAGGACCGCGGGATGACGGTGGCGGTCAGCAGGGCGGCGCAGGCCGGGGTCGAGGTCGTCGTCTGCGCCTCCACCGGCAACACCAGCGCCTCCGCCGCCGCGTACGCCGCGCGCGCCGGGCTCGGGGCCGCCGTGCTGATCCCCAGGGGGGCGGTCGCGCTCGGCAAACTCGCCCAGGCCGTGCGGTACGGCGCGGACGTCGTCGAGGTCGCCGGGACCTTCGACGACTGCCTCCGGATCGCCCGCGAGCTGGCCGCCCAACATCCCGTCGCGCTGGTCAACTCGGTGCGCAACGAACTGCGGCTCGCCGGTCAGCGCACCGTGGCCTACGAGGTCGTCGACGCCCTGGGCGACGCGCCGGACGTGCACTGCCTGCCGGTGGGCAACGGCGGGAACATCACCGCCACCTGGGACGGCTACCGCGCCTACGCGGCCGAGGGTCTCGCCACCCGCCTGCCGCGGATGTGGGGCTTCCAGGCGGCCGGCGCGGCGCCCCTCGTACACGGTGTCCCCGTCGCCGAACCGCAGACCGCGGCGACCGCCATCCGGGTGGGCAACCCGGCGACCTGGGAGGGCGCCGTCGCCGCCCGCGACGACTCGGGCGGCCTGATCGACGCCGTCACCGACGAGCAGATCTTCGACGCCTACCGCGCGCTCGCCCGCCATGACGGCGTCTACGTGGAACCCGCCTCCGCCGCCGGTGTCGCCGGCCTCCTCCAGCAGCACGCGCGGGGCGGCCTCGCCCCGGGCGCACGAGTCGTGATCACCCTGAGCGGCAACGGCCTCAAGGATCCTGCCGCCTCACTGAGCGACGGCTACACCCCCACCGAGACCTCCGCCGCCACCGCCGACGTGGCCCGCGCACTCCACCTGGCCGCCTGACCTCCACAGACGTGGCCCGCGCACTCCGCCCGATCGACCGGCCGCCGGCGGTGTGGTCCGCGCGCTTCGCCCGGTCGCCTGACCTTTCGTGCCGTGTGGGGCGAAGGTGCCGCGCGGCCGGGCTTGCCCTGGGGGAGAGCGTTCCGGCCGCGCGGCGGGTTTCCCTCGCCTGTCCGCGGGGGTGGGCCGCGTGCAGCCAAAGGTAGCCAGGCGGCTGATCCTCCGGCATCAGCAAATATGCCTATTTAGGGCGACCTGAGATATTCGTCGATACCGCCGGTATTCACTGTCGCCGGGAGTGCATCTTCCCGTCCGGGCATGAACGGTACGGCAGGGCGTGATCCGGCGATCCGTGCCGTCTACGTGGTGAAGTACGCGAAATCCCGGATACCCCCGGTCAATCCCCGATGACACCTTGAGTCCAGGCAATCGCCCAACGTAATCGTCACAGGTCAGGGGAGAAGACATGCACGGCAAGCGACGACTGGTGATCCTCGGCACGGTCCTGCTCGGCGCCACCCTGCTCGTACCGGCCGGCGCCGCCGCGGGCGACTCCGCACGGCACGCCGCGGCACAGAGCGCGGCGGCTCAGAGCAGGTCCTGCGAGCGCGACTGCAAGCTCGGCTTCCGGCAGGGCTACCGCGACGGGTACAAGGACTGCCTCATCGAGACCCGCCGCGACGCCCGCACCCGCCGCGGCTTCGGCGAGTGGGCGCGCGGCTACGACCTGGGCTACCGGCGGGGCTTCTACGCCTGCGGATGACCGCGAGCCCACCCGGCCGGACCGTGACACCGGGCACGGGCCGCACGGCGCCGGCGCCCTCGGCGGGCCGGGGCCGGGCGCCGGGCCGGACGGAGGCGTTCGCGCCGCTCCCTGGGGAGAGAGCGGCACACGCCTCCCCGGCCCGAAGCCACGCGGCCCGGACGGACCCGGCTGTGCAGGCGACTCACCCTTCAACGCCCTGGGCTGTTCGTCGGTCATGTCACTTTCGAGCATTGGGCCGTGTCGTATCCACGGTCCAGGCTCCAGCCGTGGACCGTCCATCGGGTGAAGGGAATCTGAAGGTGCGACACGCGACCAGTGCGGCGAAACCCCGTCGGCTATCCGCGAAGCTCAAGGTCACAGGCGGCACGCTCCTGGCGGCGGCGGCCGTTGCGCTCACCGGTGCGATGCCGGTGCACGCGGCCACCACGCCGCCCTCCACTGCCGCCCAGGCGGAAGCCGGGCAGCGCGGTGCCACTCCCGCGACGGCCGCCGGCGATGTCGACGCCTCCGCCGTCATCTACTGGGCGTTCAGGAACGACGCCACCGATGCCTGCCTGAGCACCTACGCCAGCGGCGCGATCCGCTCCGTGCCGTGCGACGCCTCGGCGAGAGCCCAGGAATGGCACTGGATCAACGTTCCCGGAAGTTCTGAACGGATGCTCAAGAACAGGTGGACTGAGAGGTGCCTGGTCGCGACGAGCCCCGTCACCTCCGGGGACTGCCGCGACAGGAGTCTCACGCGCTTCGTCAACCTGGCGAACACGCACAACGGCTCGTATTGGATAATCAACGGCGAAGACCTCTCGCAAAAGTATCTGTACGACCGCCCTGTCGACGATCACGTGGGTATGACAGGGGATGTGGACGCCGCTCGGTACATTTACTGGTACATGCAGGAGCGCGACCGGGGGTAGGCGAGACGCGTCCGAGGCACGGGCCGATGCTCGTGACCCACTGCTGCGGAGAGCGTTCGATGCCCCGCTCAGGAGGGCCCCCGCGCGCTCGGACGCCACGGCACACGACGAGGCCCGGCCATCCCCGCGCGGGGGTGGCCGGGCTAACGGCGTGAGGAACAGCCAGTCGAAGATCGGCCTGTACGACGGGTACGTCACCGCCGGCAGATCCTCGACCCTGCCGACTGCGGCCGTCCGGCGGCGTGGGACGATCTTGAGGTCATGTGTCTCGGCCTGGGCCCCGACTCCCCGTGGACCGCATCGGTAAAGGATCAGGCACGCTTCATGAACCGGATCACCGTCTGCCGCGGCTGCTGCTGCGGCAGCGTCCGCAAGGTACCCGCGTTCGACCATGACGACCAGGTCCGCCGCCTGTCGCAGGTGGCCGAGGTCCGCGTCACCGACTGCCTGGACGTGTGCGAGCAGGCCAACGTCGTCATCGTCCACCCCTCCCCGGCCGGGCGTCTCGCCGGTGGCCGTCCGGTCTGGCTGGGCCTGGTCAACCAGCCGGACGCCGCCGAGGACATCGCCGCCTGGATCGCCGCCGGCGGGCCGGGGCTCGCCGATCCGCCCGAGATCCTCACCCTCCACACCATGGCCTCACCGGGCCGGAACAGGGCCCGGGCACAGGCCCGCCCCGCCACGCCGTAGCACCGGCACACTGCCGAGCCGCATGCCGTCGCGGTGCGGGCGGTCGAGGCCGGCCCGCCGGAGTGGGCGCGGTCAGGCGGTGCGGTCCAGCCAGCGGGCGATCGCCCGGCCGATGGCGTCGGGCTGGTCCTCGGGGGCGTGGTGGCCCGCCGGGCCGACGGGCTCGATGTCCAGGTCGGCGACGGTCTCCGCGGCCCAGGCGACGACCTCGGGGGAGGCGATGCCGACCTGCGGTTCGACGGTGAGCAGCAGCTTGGGCACCTCGGGGCTGCCGGCGAGCCACCGGCCGTAGGCGTCGAAGCGGGCGGCGACGTCGGCGGGCTCGCCGTCGAAGGGGGCCTCCCGCGGCCACTGGAGCAGCGGGCGCCGGGAGGCGGCGTCCGGGTACGGCGCGCGGTAGACGGCGAGATCCTCCTCCGCGATGCCCTTGCGGGTGCTGAACTCGGAGGTGAGGCCGCCGCCTTCGATGAACACGTTGTGCTCCAGCACCAGGGTCTCGCCGAGCCCGGGGGTGCGCAGCGAGCGGAACCAGTCGGCCACGTCTGGGCCGAGTTCCGCCCAGGTCTGCGGTCGCAGGAACGTCTCGACCAGGACCAGGCCGCGCACCCGCCCGGGATGGCGGGCCGCCCGATCCATGGCCAGTGCGCCGCCCCAGTCATGGCCCACCAGGACGACCTCGCCGAGGTCCAGCGCCTCGAACCAGGCGTCCAGGTAGCGGGCGTGGTCGGCGAAGCGGTAGCCGATGTCCGGTTTGCCGGAGGCGCCCATCCCGATCAGGTCCGGGGCCAGGGTGCGACGCCGGTCCGCGACGTGCGGGACGACGTCCCGCCACAGGTGCGAGGAGGTGGGGTTGCCGTGCAGGAACACCACCGGCGGCCCGCCCACCCCGGCTTCGGTGTAGGCCATGTGGGAGCCGAGGACCTCGACGCCGGGCATGTTCTTCACATCCTTTCCGATGGCCCGTCAGCGGGCGAGTTCCGCGTCGGCGCGGGCGGTGATGAGGGTGAGCACGCGGCCCGCGACGGCCAGGTCGCCCGCCGGGACGTCGCTGTACAGGCGGGTGACGGTCTCGTCGATCGCGGCGGTGAGCCGGTCGTGCAGGTCGCGACCGGCGGGGGTGAGGGCGGCCGGCCCGTCCTCCGCCAGCAGGCCCGCGGCGACGAGACCGGCGATCGCCTGCCGGGCCGCCGGTTCCCCGGTCTTCAGGGCGTTCGCGACCTTCCCGGCGAGCCCGTCGCCCGCGCCGCCGGCCGCCGTGATCTTGAGGGCGACCCACTGGTGGTAGCTGAGGCCGGTGCCGGTCAGGGTGCGGTCCAGCAGGGCCCGGTGGGCGTTCTCGGCCCGGCCCAGGATCTGGGGGTTGAGGGTGGTCATGACATCTCCGTTCTCTGGATGCCCGGCCATAATGACACTCAGTCTCGTTTGAATACAAGTCGCAAATAGTGCTCGGTCTTGTTCGTGACCGGGGGTCGCTGAGGGTAGGATCCCGGGCATGACCGAGGACCGTTCACTGCCGCTGCGCGAGCGCAAGAGGCTGCGCACCCGGCGGGCCCTGGCCGACACGGCGCTGCGGATGTTCAGCGAGAAGGGTTTCGAGGCGACCACGCTGGACGAGCTGGTCGACGCGGTGGAGGTGTCCAAGAGCACCTTCTTCCGCGCCTTCCCCGCCAAGGAGGCCGTGGCGATCGAGGCCGAGGCAGAGCTGTGGTCGGCTTACCTGGCCGCGTTGCGGGAGCGGCGGTTCTCCGGTCTCGTCCTCGGCGAGTTGCGCGACGCGCTGGCCGGCGCCGCCGCCGCGCTCGGCCCCGGCTGGGACGAGCGCTATCTCGCCACCCGCCGCCTGGTGCTGACCGCCCCCGCCCTGCTCGCGTACGTGGAGCACCACCGCACCGGGGTCGAGCGCGAGGTCGTCGCCTGCCTGGCGGCCAAGCTCGGCCTGGACCCCGACGACCTGCGGCTGCACGTGCTGGCCGAGCTCACCACCACCGCCTGGAGCGTCTCCGGCCGCGACTGGGTCCGCCGCGACGGCGAGGGCGGCCGCGCGGCGCTGATCCGGCGACTCGAAGGCGCGTTCCAGGCCGTCCCGGCCGCCCTGCACCTGTCCGCGGGCGACTAGGGCGTGCATCAAAGCCCGCTACGCGCGGCGGGGTGCTGGAGCCGTAGACCTCATCACCGGTCACCCAGCCGCAGATTCCCGCGGCCAGTGCGCGACCGATCATCTGCGCGGCCAGTTCGGGCTTGGTCGCAAAACACCGCTCGGCCGGCACCTTGGCTCGTTCGCGCCGCACCTGGTCGCCTACCCATGTCCGGGGCAGATGCAGCTCGCGGTCGATCAATGCGTGCCCGGTCGCTGTGGCATAGGTCGGAAAGACGCCCACCTGGCTGTTTTCGATCCGCCCGGCAGTGCCGGTGTACTGGCGCTGCACGCCGACTGCCACGGCCCTTCTTCAGGTCGCCGCTCATCGAACATCAACTGCCGGCGCGAGGCCGTTACGCTGTCGCCTGCAGCCATCGCATGATCTTCGTTCGTCAGCACAACAGTCGATGATCGCGGTGGCCGCACGTGTTCGTTGCACTCGCCCACCACACCGCCTTGTCAAGGAGGACGTCTCATGCGTTGGTTAGACGTGCGCCGACATAGCTTGACCAAGAAGGGCGTGACGCGCGGCCGGGGATCTCATCTGTCGGCTGACGGCATCGCCCTGGCCCGTTTCATCGGTTCTGGAGTCGGCCCCTACGAGCGCGTCGTCACCAGTTCGTCCCCACGGGCAGTCGAGACCGCCGTCGCGATGGGGTTCGCCGTCGACGACACCATGGAGATGCCGTCAGGCTACGTATCAGGAGAGATCCCTCGGCATGCACAGTGGGACTGGACCGAGCCATACCAGCAGATCGCGGACATCATCCGGAAGGGCCGTGCCGCGGCGGCCGTGGCCGAGACCCACCATGCGATCTGGGCCGACACGGTGGCTGGTGTCGCGGAGGGCGGGTCGGCGCTGTTGATCGGGCACGGAGGGGCGATCGAACTGGCGTTGGTAGCGTGTTTGCCGGATGCTCCGCACGACACGTGGGGAACGCCGTTCGCACACTGCGATGGCGTCCGCCTCGGCTTCACCGACGGTCACTTTGTCAGCGTCGAGTTCTCCCGGGCCCCCCGCAGAGCCCTCCCCAACTGAAGATCGCTGGAGTACTAGCCGACGATGTCCAGCTCGTTGTGCCACGTGTGCCGCGGCGGCGGAGCTGTCCATCGGTGACCAGCAGCGCGAGGCCGGCCGGAGGCGACCAAGACCCTGTGTGCGGCGTCCGAGTTTCCGCATCGCTGGGGGCGCCGCCGGTGTCGATCTCGAACTTACCCACCTGCTTCGTTCAATTGGCCGAGGACCTACTCAGGATCGAATGCCCCACCGACCCGCGCCGGATGTGGTTCTGGCGTTGACCGAGTTGGGGTGGATACCGCCGAGCGACGAATGGATCGCCGCATTTGTTGCACTGACGGTCACCGGTGACGACGTGGACTGGCCGGCAGAGGGAAGCCCGAACTTCTCCCGTGACCTCTCGATGGCTTCCCCGGACACCGGCGAAGCCGCCAGGCTCGTGGTCGGGGCACTGCGTACCCTCGGAGCGAGGCTATCGGAGCTGACCTACTGGGTCGGGAGAAACGGCGACAGTCTCGGCATGAAGCTGCCCGAACTCGGTATCTGAAAGTTCACTGAAGGCGATCCGGCTATCAAAGTCCATCGGGTGTAGCTCGTCCTCATTGAGTTCCCGAGCTGGAACGGATACCGCCTCATAGCCTGCCCCCGGCTCTCTGAGAAAGAGCCGCACCCGTTCGGATTCCCCAACCCGCTGCTGGGCGTGGCAGGCTCCGCCATCGGCGCCTCCTGCTGACTGGCACGCGGCTGCCGCGCCGGCTTTGGCTCGGCCTGCAGGCCGGAGTCACTTTCGGTGTGGTGTTCGTGCACTGGCTCATCTACCAGAGCCGGTACGTGATCGGCGCGCTGTGCCCCTACTGCATGGCCGTATGGGCAGTCACCATCCTCCCTGCTGGCCGTGCACGCAAAAGGGGGATCTTCCGGCCGAGCCGCCGGGTGGCAGCCGCATCGAGCCGCCCAGGCCGGGCACGCGCGGGGCGATCCTGTCGAGTGGCGCGAGCGCCGGTCGGGTCGAGGCTGCACGGCCCCGCTCGGCCGGCAGACCGGTCAACCGCGCGATGGCTGCCATGTCCGCAGCGTCGGCCCGTTCCCATAGCTCTTCGATCCCGCAACGCGGTCAAGATCCGCCACCAGGTGCCATCACGCTGCAGTCTGCGGGTTCGCCGACGGTGGCACCGCTTCCGGAGACGGGCGGGCAGGGGGTGCTCAGAGGGGCAGGCGCCGGACCTTCAGCACGTTGTCCTGACGGGTGACCGCGTGTCCGCCGGGAGCCGTCTGGCTCCGCTCGTACTCCTCGCTGAGCAGCACCTCCCACCCGCCCTCCGGGAGGCGGAGCTCCCGCAGGACCTCGTCGGTGGTGGGGAGGCGCACGTGGGAGTGGTCGTGCTCCCACGGCGGCGGCCCCGCGTGGCCGACGACGAGCAGGATCCCGCCCGGCGCGACGGCCGAGGCGGCGGTGCGCAGGATCTCCTCCCTGGGCATGTCGGTCATGGAGTGCAGGAAGTGCGCGGAGACGAGGTCGAACGTCCCGGCGGGGAACGACGTGCCGAGGTCGTGCCGCTGCCAGTCGACGCGGCCGGCGACCCCCGCCCGCTCCGCCTCCCGGGCCGCGCGGTCCAGGGCCACGCCGGAGATGTCGGCGGCGGTGACCCGCCAGCCCCGCCGGGCGAGCCAGATCGCGTCGGCACCCTCGCCGCAGCCCAGGTCCAGGGCGTCGCCCGGCGCCATGCCGGAGACCTCGCGGACCAGGATGACGTTGGCGTTCCCGCTCCAGATGCGCTCGCTCTCGCCGTAACGGGCGTCCCAGAACTCCTCGCCGCTCATCGGCGGGTGGTCGCCGAGCGGGTGCTCGGCGGCCTCCCGTTCCGTCCGCGCGGAGGAGGGCGCGCGGCGGCCGGCGACCGCGCGGCGGGTCTCCTCGTCGATCAGGTCGGCGTTGATCGCCGCCCCGGCGCGCAGCCCCGCGGCGGCGGCGCCGATCACCTGCTCGGTCGGGTCGGCGACGTTGCCGGCCGCCCACACGCCGGGGACGCGCGTCGCGCCGGACGGATCGACGGCGATGTAACCGCCCACCACCTGCTCGCCCTTCAACAGGTCGGTGGTCTCCAGGCCCAGACCGGTGAGGACGCCGGCCCGCGCGGTGAAGCGCGGGGCGACCACCAGCGCCTCGCGGCCGATCACCCGCCCGCCGGCCAGGCGCACGCCGGTGAGCCGGTCGCCGGTCACCTCCAGGCCGGTCACCTCGCCGCGGACGACGGTGATGTCCCGCGCGGCCAGCCGCTCGGCCGCGTCGGCGTCCGGTTCTGCGGCGGTGTGCAGGAAAAGGGTCACGTCCTTGCTCCACTGCCGCCACAGCTCGGCCTGGTGCACCGAGCTCGGCCCGGTGGCGAGGACGCCGATCGCCTGGTCGCGCACCTCCCAGCCGTGGCAGTACGGGCAGTGCAGCACGTCCCGCCCCCAGCGCTCGGCCACGCCGGGCACCGCGGGCAGCTCGTCCACCAGGCCGGTGGTCACCAGGAGCCGGTCCGCCGTGACCGCGGACCCGTCGGCGAGGACGACGCGGAACCCGCCGGCGTCCAGGCGCTCGGCCGTGACGACCTCGCCGGTCACGAACTCGCCGCCGTAGCCGGCCACCTCGGCCCGGCCCTCTTCCAGCAGCCGCGCGGGCGGCACGCCGTCACGCGTCAGGTAGTTGTGGACGTGCCCCGCAGGGGCGTTGCGCGGCCGGCCGGCGTCGATCACGAGCACCGAGCGGCGGGCCCGGGCCAGAGTCAGGGCGCCGCTCAGCCCGGCGGCGCCGCCGCCGACGACCACGACGTCATAGCGCCGGTCCGCGCCCGCGGGGGAAGTCTGTTCCGATTGTGCTGTCATGCCCAGCATGTTGTGCTCAGACGGGGGCGGTTGACAAAGTCTCTTGCCATCACGGCAAACTGGGCGGGTGGCAGACGACGACCTCGTGAACGTGCTGAGCGCCGTGGGGCCGCGGCTGCGGGCGCTCCGCCGCGACCGCGGCACCACCCTGGCCCAGCTGAGCGAGACGACCGGCATCTCGGTCAGCACCCTGTCCCGCCTGGAGTCCGGGCAGCGCAGGCCGACCCTGGAGCTGCTGCTGCCCCTCGCGAAGGCCCACGGCGTGCAGCTCGACGAACTGGTCGGCGCGCCGTCCACCGGCGACCCCCGGGTGCACATGCGCCCCTTCACCCGGCACGGCCGGACCTACGTGCCCCTGACCCGCAACCTCGGCGGGCTGCTGGCCTACAAGCACATCATCCCGGCGGGGCGCCCCGGCGAAGAGGCGCCCGAGCAGCAGATCCACCAGGGCTACGAGTGGCTGTACGTCCTGTCCGGCCGGCTGCGGCTGCTGCTGGGCGAGCACGACCTCGTCCTCACCTCCGGCGAGGCCGCCGAGTTCGACACCCGCACCCCGCACGCCTTCGCCAACGCGGGCACGCGGCCCGTCGAGTTCCTCGCCATCTTCGGCCCCCAGGGCGAGCGCATGCACGTGCGGGCCCGCCCCGCGAGCAAGAAGGGCACGGCTACCTGACGGCGGTCGCGACCTGCCCGGTGACGAGCGCTCCACAGCCCGAACCGCGGCCGGTCACCGGCCCGCGCCGCCGACTCCGCGAAGCTCGGGTTCTCCGGCCCGGCGACATCCGGCTCGTACGGACGCTGCGGCCCTGCAGGCGCCGGACCGGGCGCCGGATCGGGCGGCGGCCACGCCGCCCCCGCCGTGGCCGAACACCGTCGTCAGCGACACCGCGAGCAAGGCGGCGTCGGGGGCATCAGTCGGCGGAGGCGCTCAGCATGCCGCGCAGGATTCTGACCAGGGTCTCCGCGTCCTCCGGGGTGAGACAGGAGGCCAGCAGGGTGAGGTTGGCGGCGTGGTCGGTGAGGGTGGCGTCGATGACGCGGAGCCCCTCGGCGGTGAGCGCGACGCGGAAACTGCGCCGGTCGGCCGGGTCGAGACTCCGCTCGACCAGCCCGGCCGCCTCCAGCCGGTCCAGCCGGTTCGTCATGCCCGCCCGGGACATCATCAGCACGGCGGACAGCTCCGACGGGATCAGCGTGTACGGCGGGCCGGAACGCCGCAGCGCCGCCAGCACGTCGAACTCCCCCTGGCGCAGCCCGTGCCGGGCGAACACCTGCTCCACCCGCGCCTCGACGACCCGGGTGAGCTGCGAGACCCGCCCGAAGACCCCCATCGCCGACAGGTCCAGGTCCGGCCGCTCCCGCCGCCACTGGCCGAGCACCACGTCGATCGCGTCCCCGGGCCCATCCTCGCCGTTCATGACCCCGATCCTAGGGGCGCCGGAATGGCCTCCTCCTGCACGGCCGCTCCGGCGCCCGCGCCTCAGCCGAGCGGCGCCCCGAACGTCTTGCTGAAGGTCACCGGGTTCGTGTACTCCTCACCGGCGACGATGAGCCCGTCACGCCAGTCGAACCGGAAGAGGTACACGTTCTTGTACGGACGCCCGTCGGCAGTGGTGAAATCACCGTAAGTCTGGACGAAGATCGTACGGCCGCCGGAGGCGACGCTCAGCCGCTGATCGGTGAAACGGACGCGTCCCATCGTGCCGAACACCGTCCGGAAGTAGCCGAGCACCTGTTCCTTGTTCGTGTAGCGGGTGTCCGGGGTCTGGGCGCCGGTGAAGGTGATCGGCATGGTGAGCGTGACGCGCGGGCTCAGCTTGGCGCCCACCGCGGCGAGGTCGCGCCGCTGGAAGTCGCTCAGGAAGTCCTTCGTCCGGCGGAGGTTGTCGCTCTGCGCGCCCGGGGCGGCGGCCGGGGTCCGGCCGGACCCGGCGTGAGCCGAGGCGGCCAGGCCGGTGATCAGCAGGGTGGCCAGCGCCAGAGGCGTGACGAGGTGTCGGATCTGCACGTGTCGTTCCCATCGAAAGCCGTGTTCGTGACGTGGTCCAGCCTCGGCCGTCCGCCCCGTTCCGCCCAGCGTGCCGGCACGGCCCGCCGTACGGGCCGCCCGCACTCGCCCGGTACGGGCAGCCGCACCCGCCGGGAGCCGGTCAGGCGTTGAGGTAGCGCAGGACGGCGAGCACCCTGCGGTGGTCGCCGGGGTCCGCGGTGAGGCCGAGCTTGGCGAAGATGCCCGTGCAGTGCTTCTCCACGGTGCGCTCGGCCACCGAGAGCCGTACGGCGATGGCCTGGTTGGAGCGGCCCTCCGCCATGAGTCCCAGCACCTCCCGCTCCCGCCCGGTCAGCCCGGCGAGCGGGTCGTCGTCACGGCGCCGGCGGCCGACGAGCTGCCCGATGACCACCGGGTCGAACGCGGAGCCCCCGCCGCCCACCCGGCGCACGGCCGCGGTGAAGTCGGCCAGGTCCGCCACCCGGTCCTTGAGCAGGTAACCGACCCCCTCCGCGCCCCCGTCGAGCAGTTCCACGGCATAGCTGACCCGGACGTACTGCGACAGCACGAGCACCCCGGTGCCGGGGAAGCGCCGCCGTACCTCCCGCGCGGCGCGCAGCCCCTCGTCGGTGTGCGTCGGCGGGAGCCGGATGTCGACGACGGCGACGTCCGGCCGGTGCCCGGCGACCGCGGCCAGCAGCCCCTCGGCGTCCGCCACCAGCGCCGCCACCTCGAAGCCCGACTCGGCCAGCAACCGCCCCAGCCCTTCCCGCAGCAACGTCGAATCCTCCGCCACGACGGCCCGCATCCCCGTCACCTCGCCACCCCCGCAGGGAACGGCTCCCCGGTCGTCAACGGACCACCGGTGGCCGGCGGGTCCCCGGCGGGCAGCCGGCCCTCGGCGGTCAGCGGGAGTGTGACGCGGAGGTGGGTGCCGTGCGAGGGCGGGCTGGAGACGTGCAGGGTGCCGCCCAGTGTCCAGGCCCGGTCGGCCAGGCCGCGCAGGCCGCTGCCGCGCGCGGGGTCGGCGCCGCCGCGCCCGTCGTCGCGCACCTCGATCACGAGGCGCCGCCCGTCCCCGTGCACGGTCACCGCGGCGGCGCGGGCGGCGGCGTGCTTGGTGATGTTGGCGAGCGCCTCGGCGACCACGTAGTAGGCCGTCGTCTCCACCTCGGCGGGCACCTCGCCCGGCAGGTCGAGGAGCAGTTCGACGGGCGGCTCCGCGACGGCGGCCAGCTCGCGCACCGCGCCGGGCAGGCCGCGTTCGGTGAGGACCGGCGGATGGATGCCCTGGCACACCGCGCGCAGCTCCTCCAGGGACAGTAGCGCCGCCTGCTTCGCCTCGCCGATCAGCGGCCCGGCCCGTGTCGCGCCGGCGGCCGGATCGGCGGCGAGCACCGACTCGGCGAGGCCGAGGGCCATCGGGATGGACAGCAGCCGCTGCTGGACGCCGTCGTGCAGGTCGCGTTCCAGGCGGCGGCGTTCCGCCTCGGCGGCCCGCAGCACCCGGGCCCGGGAGGCGGCGAGCTGGCGCACCCGTGCCCGCAACTCGGCGGTCAGCCGCTCGTTGTCCAGGGCGAGGGCGGCGGCCGCGCACGCCGCCTCGATCAGCTTGGGGTCCTCGTCCCGCGCCCCGTCGTGCACCACCACCGCGATGGTGTGCCCGCCCCGCTCCACCCTGGTCACCATCCGTCCCTCCACCATCGGCAACGGCCGCCCGCCCAGGTCCACGAATTCCGCCGCGCACCCCTGGGGAGCGGCGAAACCGTCATCCGTCCCGTGCGGGCCCACGAAGCCCGGGGCCGGGCGGCCGTCCGCCCCGGTCCGCCAGACCCGGTAGCCGACCAGCAGCCCCGGGTCGCGCAGGGTGCCGGCGAGCAGTTCCTGGACGGTCTCGGCCCGTGACGCGTCGTTGAGCCGCACCACGAGATCGGCCATCCGCCCCCGGCCGATCCGCCGCCGCAGCACGCCGGCCAGGTACGCGACCGGAATCAGGGCCAGCGCGACGTGCGTCACGACCGGCAGCGCGGGCACCCGCATCCCGAGCAGCTCCATCGGCTTCCACGCCGCCACCAGCACGGTCGCCGCCACCGCCGCGCCGAGCATCGGCGGCACCGGCCGCCCGCCCCGCCACCGCCTGACCTGCACCCCGAGTACGGCGAGGCACAGCACCACGCTCGCCGCGACGTTCCCCGCCCCGTACGCCCGCCCCGAGGCGAGCAGGCACCCGGCGACCAGCGCGTAGACGTACACCAGCGCCACCAGGCAGCGGCGGCCGGGCGTCTCCAGCCTCCCGGCCGGGTAGATCAGCACCAGGTGGGCGAGCGCGGCGAGCCACAGCCCGCCCGTGGTGGCGGCGAGCCACGCGGGCAGCGGCGCCCACGCCACCAGGCGCAACCCCGCCACCACGATCATCAACCGCCCGATTCCGGTCCCCGGCAGGGCACGGCGGGCGACCGCCCCCGCCCCCGCGAACGCCCCCACGACGAGCAGATTCAGCGCCACGACGGACAACCGCCACCCCTTAGGTTGACAACGTCAACCACCTTAGCCCCCCGGCCGGCGACGACGGCCCTTCACCCCGCCGGTCGGCCGGGGCGGAAACCGGCGGCGGGACGGGCGGCGTCCCCGCTCAGAGCGGCGGCGGGACGCGCTCGGCGAGCCAGTACAGGCTGACCGCCACGATGGGGACCGAGAGCACGGCCGGCGCCCAGCCGGCGGCGGAGGTCCGGCGCAGCAGCACCAGCAGCGGGAAGAGCACGGAGATGATCACGAGCTGGGTGACCTCGATGCCGACGTTGAAGCTCAGCAGGGACAGCAGCAGCGGCCACGACCCGCTCTCGTCGATGTCCAGCGCGCCGGCGAAGCCCAGCCCGTGCACCAGGCCGAAGGCGAAGACGATCGGCAGCCGCCACCGGCCCAGCCTGTCCTCCCCCCGGCCCAGGAGGTTGGCGACCGCCACGACGACGATCGACGCCGCGATGACCGGTTCGACGATCTCACCGGGGACGTCCACGACGCCCATGGCCGCCAGCAGGAACGTGATGCTGTGGGCGACCGTGAAGGCGGAGGCCGTCACGACGACGTCGCGCGGCCGGCGCGCGCCGATGAGCAGCGCGAGCAGGAAGAGGATGTGGTCCGGACCGAGCAGCAGATGCTCGGCGCCGAGCAGGAAGAACTCGCCGATCTGCCGCACGGCGGAGTGGTCGCCGACCCGCACCGTCGGGCTTCCGGCGACCAGGACGGCGGAGCCCCGCTCGCCGTCGAGGTCGTAGCGGACGATGGTCTCCGTGCTGTGCACGAAACTCTCGGCGTCGGGGAACAGCGCACTGGAGATCGCGTGGACCCCGCCGCCCCCGGCGTGTCCGCCCGCTCCGCCCGCTCCGCCCGGTCCGCCCGGTCCGCCCGCGCAGGCGAAGGTGAGGGTGAGCACCGCGAAGGCCGCCTTGCCGCGGAGCCGGATGTCCGCGTCGCCCGCCGTCGTGGGCGCGCAGGGCCGGTCGTCGTAGGTCACGGCGAAGCGCCGGGTGACGTACTCGGTCACGGCCGCGCGGTTGATCGCGAGCTGGCGGAGCTGCTCGGCCCGCTCCTTGGCCTCGTACGCCTCCGCGTAGAGCCAGGCCGACTTCATGAGCAGGTCGTACTCCAGGTCGAGCACGGCCTTGACGTTCGCGCCCGTGCCGCTCACCTCGGCGTGGGCCTTCGTGGTCGCCTCGTGCGCCGCCGCCGGAGCGGGACGCGCCAGACCGGCCAGCAGGCCGCCGAGGACGACGGCCAGGACGGCGGCGGACAGGCGGAGCCTGCGGGACATGTCTGATCTCTCCTGCCGGGGTGGGGGAGCGCCGCCCCGGACGAATCCGGGGCGGCGGAGGTGGGTCAGCGGCGGAACCAGTGGTAGAGCGGCGAACCCGGTCCCCACGTGCCGGGACGGCCGCGCCCGTCCTTCGTGACGAAGACGCTCGGCTCGGAGGCGGTCACGCCGCCGCCGGTGGAGCGGGCGGTGACGAACCAGGCGTAGGCCGTGTCGTCCTTGAGGCGGTCCCAGGTCACCGAGGCGACCTGACCCGAGGCGACCCTGCTCTTGCCGATGACCCGGGTGGGCTTGTACAGCGCGAGGGAGTCTGTCTGGAAGGCGGTCGTGCGGGAGGTGAGGTCGACCGGCAGCACCATGTTGTCCTCGCGGCCGTCGTAGCGGCGCAGCGGATCGAACTCGGTGGCGCCGAAGTCGTCGAGCAGCGGGGAGTAGGTGTCCACGCTCAGCTCGGCCCGCTTGACGTCGAACTGCAGCAGCCGGAAGAAGCTCGCGCCGAACTGGAGCTGGTCCGCCGGGTTGTACCCGCCGACCTCGGTGAGCCCGAGCCGGTCGGCCGACACCGTGTAGAACTGGTAGTCCGCCAGCAGCTCGACCACGCCCTTGCCGACCTGGCCCACCTTCGGCTTCACGTTGGTGCCCACGCCGTGCTCGTGCCCGGCGAGGATGAGGAAGACGTTCGGGTTCTTCTCCACCACCGTCTTGTAGAGCATCGAGCCGTCGGGGGCGGCGAATCCGGCGCCCCGCCCGTCGGGGTTGGTGCTCGGCACCAAGTAGTCGTGCGAGAGCAGGATGCCGTTGCGGCCGGCGAACTTCTTGAACACGGAGTCGGCCCACTCGGCCTCCTCCCTGGTCACGCCGTACGACAGGCCGACCACCACGAAGTCCAGCCCGCCGGCGGAGAACAGGTCGTAGTGGTTCTGGTTGTCGCCCGGCCGCCACGGCCCGCCGTACTCGGCGTGCCGCCAGCCGCGTGAGGCGTCCTGGTACCGGTCCGGGCCGTAGTACCGGTTGTAGATCGCCTCCGGCCCGTTCTCGGTGCCCGACTGGTTGTCGTGGTTGCCGGCGATCACGCCGTTCGGGATGTCCGCGTCGTCCAGCACCCGCTGCTGCCGGGAGGACACCTCGAACTCGCCGACGACCTGCTGCCGGGTGGCCTCGTCGGCGGGCGGGCGGATGTTGTTCTCGATGATGTCGCCGGTGTGCGCCACGTAGGAGATCTTGCGCTGGTCCTTGTTGGCCTTGACCCAGTCCACGATGCCGGCGTAGGCCGACTCCCACACCGCGCGCTCCTCGGCGGTCTCCTGCTCCACCGCGCCCTCGGAGAGGTACTGCGTGTCGGTGAAGTGGACGATCGAGAAGTCGTAGGAGGAGGGTTCGGCGAAGCCGTCCGGGGCGCCGGGCTCGATGTCGTCGGCGAACGGGTCCTCGCCCGTCACCATGACATGGACCTCCTGCCGGTCGACGTGGTCCTCGTCGACGACGGCCGTGAGCACGGTCTTGCCCTCGGCGGCGCCGCGGGCGCTCGTCAGCAGGTCCCAGGCCCTGGTCTCGGTGTTCCACACCCGCAGCGACGCGAGCCGCTCGGGGTCGATGACGCCCTCCCAGCGCACGACGGGGGAGTCCACATGCCCCCGCACCTTGACGTCGTACCGCTGGTAGGTGACGTCCTGGCCGGTGGGCGCGTCGATCGTCCGGCCGTCGGCGGGTTCGATCCCGCTGGCCCTGATCCTCCGCTCGCCCGGGACCTTCAGCGTCGTCGGCACGGACGCGGCCGTGCCCTGGAACACCTCCTCCGGAGTGAGGATCTCGGCCTCGGAGAACGTCGCCGTCACCTGGCCGCCGCCGGGCTCGGCCACCTTCGCCGAGAGCTTGACGGGATCGGACACGTCGGTGGCTCCCAGCGCCGGGCTCAGCTCCGCGGGCAGGTCCGGGATGCCGGCGGACTCGAACACGATCTCGCGGGTCGCGGTGTTGCCGAGCCCGTCGGCGCCGGTCACGGCCAGCGTGTGCCTGCCGGCGCGCAGCCCCGGGCCCACCTGGGCGCCCGGCTCGATCGGCCGGCCGTCGAGCGTGACGTCCGGCCCGGACACGACACCGGAGGCGTCCTCCAGCCGGACGTCCAGCACGACCGAGGCGGTGATCTTCTCGTTCGCGGCCGGGACGCTCCGGGCGACCGCGGGCGCCGAGTTGTCGGTGATCAGGGTGCGGGTGGCGACCTCGCCGGTGGCCGACGCCGCGGCGAGGGTGTGCCTGCCGTCCTTGACGGCGGCGGTGTCGAGGTCGGCGCGCAGGCCGCGGGCCGGCCCGGCGACGAGGAACTCCAGGTCGATCTCCGCGAGCGGGTTCACGTTGTCGCCGCAGTTGCCGTCGCCCAGGTTGTAGGAGGACTTGAGCATCTGGCCGGTGGCCGTGCCCTCCACCGGGGTGAGCGCGATGTTGGAGATCGCGAAGTCGTCGTGGTTGTCGCCGCACGACGTCGGGAACGTGCCGGTGACGAAGTCGATCGTGTTCCAGCCGGGCACGAGGTACTCGTTCGGGATCGTCAGGTCCACCCGCCGGCTCACGAAGTCCCCGTCGAGCACCACCTTCTGGCCGTTGACGAGCACGAAGTTCTGGTAGCGCGCCTCGATCGAGTTGCTGCCCACGGTGAAGCTGAGGGTGGCGGCGCCGGAGCCGAGCGTCTCGACGACGTGCACCGCCGGGGCGTCGATCGTGTAGTGCAGCTCCGCCTCGCGGAGGAGGTTCTGGCCGGAGCCGCAGGTGCCGTCGCCCAGCGCGTACGACGGCTTGACGTCCCGGCCGGTCACGGTGGCGCCTTCAAGGTCGAGGGCGGGACCGGTGATGGTGAAGTCGTCGCGGTTGTCGCCGCAGGTGTCCCGGAAGTCGCCGGTGACGACCTTGATCGTGTTGTCGCCGGGCACCAGGTACCGGGCCGGGACCGCGACGGTCACCCGCTGGTTCGCCCACGAACCGCCCAGGTCGATGCGCTTGCCGTTGACCAGCAGGAAGTTGTCGAACCTGTCGTCGATCGAGTCGGCGCCCACATCGAAGGCGAACCGCGCGGCTCCGGTGCCCAGGGTGGGCTTCGTGGCCGGCCTGCCGCCGTCGACGGTCAGGGACGCGACGCCGCCCGCGCCGCCGGCGGGCACGGTCGCGAAGACCGGCTTGGTGCCGGCGACGAGCGTGCCGTCCACGGGGAGCAGCTTCGGCGCCCCGGCGGGGGCGTTGTTCACGGTCACGGTGTTCTTGACGGTCACCCCGGCCGCGGTCGTGGCGGAGAGGGCGTGCTCACCGTTGGACAGCGTCGTCGTGTCCAGGTCCGCGGTGAGGCCCGTGGTGCCCTGCGGGTCGGACTGCACGAAGAACGTGAGCGTGGCGCGCTTCAGCAGCGAGGTGTTCGTGCCGCAGCTTCCGTCGCCGAAGGAGAAGGTGTACGGGTTCTCCTCGCCGTCCGCGACCTCGCCGAGCAGTTCGAGGCCGACGTCGGACAGCACGTAGTCGTCGTAGTTGAGGCCGCAGGAGGTCTGGATCGCGCCGACGACGATCTCGACGGTGTTCTCGCCCTTGACGAGGTGCTCGTTCGGGATCTCGATGGTGGCCCGCTCGTTCACGTGGTCACCGATGTCGGTGCGGTGGTCGCCGTTGACCAGGACGTAGCTGTGGTACTGCGCCTCCGTCGAGTTCGAGCCGACGTCGAAGCTGAGCCTGGAGACGCCCAGCGTCCGGGTGGCGTCGAGCGGGGTGCCGTCGACGGCGAGCCTGGTGACGCTGTCACCGGCGGTGGCAGGCGTCGCCGCGACCTTCGCCGTGCCTTCGAGGTAGGAGCCGGTGGCGGGGGTGAGCGCCGGAGGGGCCGTGGTGCCGGTCGGCGCCGGGCGGGGCCGTCCCCGGTCCCGTTCCTCCGGTCCCGGATCGGCGTGGGCCGCCGTCACAAGGCTGCTCACCAGCAACACCGCGGCCATGCCGGCCGCGGTGAGACGCCATCGGCTCCCTAAGCCGCCCGGGAGCTTTCGCGCTGGCTGCATCAGATGCAGTCCCTTCTTCACGTTCACGAGGACGATCAGGGCAGTGCCCTTCGGGCGGACACGATGGAGCGCACGAGTGAACGGTGCGGGTGAAGAGACTGACGGGAAGCCGAACCTATCGCCTCAATCTGATCATCTGTCACGAGACAGGAACAACCGGGTCACAAGGTCAGCAAAGAGGGACGTACCATCCGCCGGCGGACGCAGTGGCTTTTGCGAACTCGGTGAAGTCCCGGGGCGCGCGGCCCAGTGCCCGCTGGACGCCGTCGGAGAGGTAGGCGTCCGTCCCCTTCCTGAGCGGGGACACCATGTCGGCGCTCGCCTGGGCGTCGGCGGCGGGCAGGCCCTGTGCGGTGAGTTCGGCGACGTGCTCCTCGGGGGAGAGCGGAACGTAGCGGATCTCCCGGCCGGTCGCCTCGGAGATCGCCGCGACGGCCTCGGCGAGGGTCAGCGCCCGGGGGCCGGACAGCTCGTAGACCTGCCCGGCGTGGCCGTCCCCGGTGAGCGCCGCGACGACGACCGCCGCGATGTCCTCGGCGTCGACGAAGCTGGCCGCGCCGTCGCCGCCCGGCAGCCGCAGCTCACCGGCCCGGATCGCGTCCGCGAAGAAGCCCTCGCTGAAGTTCTGCGCGAACCAGCCCGGCCGGACGATCGTCCACTCGGCCCCGCTGTCGCGCACCGCGTCCTCACCATCCCGCAAGGCCGCGGCGAGGCCGCCGCTGTCAGGGGCGTAGTCCGGCACGTCGATCCCGCGTCCGGACGCCAGGACGATCCGCCGGGCGCCGAGCCGCACCGCGCGCTCGACGAAGGGACGGGTGAGAGGCGCGCCGTCCAGCGGTACGACGTACACGGCCCGCACGCCTTCGAGGACCGGGTCCCACGTGGCGCGGTCGGTCCAGTCGAAACGCGGGTCGCCGGAGCGGGACACGGCGCGCACCGGTACCCCCTTCGCCCGTAGTCGAGAGACGACCCGGCGGCCGGTCTTGCCGGTGGCGCCGGTCACCAGAATGGGTTGTTGCGTCATGCTGACCAGCCAAGCGGGTCCGGCGAAGACGGGCCATGGTTGGAAAGCTCGGATCGATACCTGTGCGTCTACGATGGCGAGGTGGACGCGCTTTCAGACCTGCTGGGCGAGGTACGGGCGCGCGGGGCCCTCTTCAGGCGGACGATCATGAATCCGCCGTGGGCGCTGCGGATCACCGGCGGCGTTCCGCTGACCTTGGCGACGATGCTCCGGGGCGAGGCGTGGATCGTCCCCGACGAGGGCCGGCCGGTGCCGATCAGGGCCGGGGACGTCGCCGTCGTCCGCGGCCACGCGCCGTACACGGTGGCCGGCGACCCGGACACCCCGCCGCGGTTCACGGTCGGCGCCGCCGACTACTGCGGGCGGGGCGGCGGCGCCGAGGAGGCCGCCCGCGACATCCGCACCTGTGGCGTGCCGTCCGACGACTCGCCGCTGCTGCTCAGCGGCGCCTACGAGGGGCGCGGGCAGATCAGCGAGCGGTTGCTCCAGGCGCTGCCCGGGGTGCTGGTGATCCCCGACGCCGAGTGTCCCTGCCCGTTGCTGGACACGGTGGCCGAGGAGGTCGCCAAGGACCGGCCGGGGCAGCAGATGGTGCTGGACCGGCTGCTGGACCTGATGCTGGTCTCCGTCCTGCGCGGCTGGTTCGACCGGCCGGAGGCGAACGCGCCCGCCTGGTACCGGGCGATGGCCGATCCGGTGGTCGGCCGGGCGCTGCGGCTGCTGCACGACGACCCCGCCGTTCCGTGGACGGTGGCGAGCCTGGCCGCCCGGGTGGGGGTGTCCCGTGCCGCGTTCGCGCGCCGGTTCACCGCGCAGGTCGGGGAACCGCCGATGGCCTACCTCGCGGGCTGGCGTATCGCCCTGGCGGCCGATCTGCTGCTGGAGACGGACGACACGGTGGGGTCCATCGCCAGAAAGGTCGGCTATGCCAACGCCTTCGCGCTGAGCGTCGCGTTCAAGCGCCTCCGCGGCACCACTCCCACCGGGCACCGCTCCGGCGCCACCTGAGCGACGGGGACCTCCGCCCGGGGCGGGAAGGGACCTTGGCCCCTGCCACCGGCCGCCCCGCTCGGGAGAGTCTGGCGATGGAAAGGGGGCAGCCATGTCCATCAAGGTCAGGCAGGTGATGGGGCGGGTCGCGATCGCGGTGCGGGAGGAAACCGCGTTCGCCGACATCGTCGCCGTGATGAGACGGTACGGCGTGGGGGCCGTCGCCGTGGTCGACGCCGATCGGCGGCCGGTCGGCGTCGTGTCGGAGGATGACCTGTTGCTCAGGGAGACCGGGGCGGAGCGGCGTGGCGTCGCGGTGTTCGGCGGGGCCGTGAGCCGGTTGGAGCGGCACAAGGCGGTGGGGCGGACCGCCGCCGAGTTGATGACGGCACCGGCGGTCACCGTGACCCCGGGCACGCCGGTCAGGACGGCCGCCTGCCTGATGCACGAGAAGAGGATCAAGCAGTTGCCGGTGGTCGACGCCCTGAGCGGGCGTATCACCGGTACCGTCCATCAGGCCGACCTGCTGCGCGTCTTCGCCCGCCCGGCGGCGGAGCTGCTGGCGGAGATCGCGACCGTCATCCGGGCGGAGACCGGGCTCGACCCCGACGCGTTCTCGTTCGACGTGCACGAGGGCGTGGTGAGCCTCGGCGGGGAGGTCGTCCGGCACCATCAGATCAGGGCGCTGGTGGCGGCGATCCGCCGGGTGGAGGGCGTCGTCGGCGTCGAGTGCCGCCTCACCTGCGCCTGCCGCTCCGACGTCGGGTCGTGCTGACCCGGGCGTGACCCGGGCGCCCCCGGACGCCGTGGGCCGGTGATGGCAGACTGGCCTCATGGGCGGAAGCGACGGACGTCCGTTGATGCCTTCCATGCGCCTGGACGAACTGCTGGCCGAGCTCCAGGTGCGGCTGGAGGCGGTGCTCGCCACCCGGGACCGGGTGCACGCGCTGCTGGACGCCGTCGTCCTGGTGGGCAGCGACCTCGACCTGGAGACGGTGCTGCGGCGCATCGTGGAGACGGCCACCACGCTCGTCGACGCCGGGTACGGCGCGCTGGGCGTGGTCGGGCAGGACAGCACGCTCGTGCAGTTCGTCCCGGTGGGCCTGAGCGAGGAGCAGATCGCCGGGATCGAGCACTGGCCGCACGGCCTCGGACTCCTCGGCCTGCTGATCAAGGAGCCCCGGCCGCTGCGGCTGGCGCGGATCTCCGGTCACCCGGAGTCCTACGGCTTCCCGCCGGGGCATCCGCCGATGGGCAGCTTCCTGGGCGTGCCGGTGCGGGTGCGCGACGAGGTGTTCGGCAACCTCTACCTGACCGAGAAACGCGGCGGCGGGGAGTTCGACGAGGAGGACGAGGCGATCGTCGTCGCGCTGGCCTCCGCCGCCGGCGTCGCCATCGAGAACGCCCGCCTGTACGAGGACACGAGGCACCGCGAGACCTGGCTGCGCGCCTCCTCCGAGATCACCACGAGCCTGCTGTCCGGAGCCGAGCCGGACGAGGTGCTCACGCTGATGGCCCACCGGGCACGGGAGATGGCCGACGCCGACGTGGTGGCGATCCTGCTGCCCGAGGGCGACGCGGAGAACCTGCGCGTCCTGCTCGCCGACGGGCCGGCGGCCGGCGGGCTGGAACGGTCCACGGTGCCGGTCGCCGGATCCCTGGGCGGGCAGGCGTTCACCAGCGGTGAGCCGCGCACGGTGACGAACCTGTCCGCGGCCGACATGCCGACCGTCCTCGCCGGCAGGCTTACCGCCGGACCCGCGGCGGCCGTGCCGCTCGGCGCGGCGGGAGCCGTACGGGGGGTGCTGACGCTGGTCAAGCGGTCCGGGCGGATCCCGTTCAGCCAGGCCGAGGTGCACATGCTGCACGCGTTCGCCGGGCAGGCCGCGCTGGCCCTGGAACTCGCCCGGCGGCGTACGGACGCCGAGCGGCTCGGCCTGCTCGAAGACCGCGACCGGATCGCCAAGGACCTGCACGACGTCGTCATCCAGCGACTGTTCGCGGTCGCGATGACCCTCATGAGCGCGGTGCGCCTGGTGGACCGCCCGGAGGCGTCGTCACGCCTGCAAGGTGCCATCGACGAACTGGACGGCACCATCCGGCAGATCCGCTCGACGATCTTCGCGTTGCAGACCCCTGGCGACGCGGAAGCCCCGACGCTGCGCGCCCGGATCGTGGACCTCCTCGAGGGCGCCCGCGGCCACCTGGGGTTCATGCCCGGCCTCACCCTGGAGGGCCAACTGGACAACCAGGTGCCCGAGCGCGTCGCCGAGCACCTCCTCGCCGTGCTGCGCGAGGCGCTGTCCAACGTCGTACGGCACGCCAGGGCGGCCCACGTGGACGTGGTCGCCAGGGTTGGGGACGGCACGCTCACCCTGGTCGTGGAGGACGACGGGATCGGCGCCTCGGGGGAGGGACGCCGCAGCGGGCTGCGCAACCTCGAAGAGCGCGCCGCGAGCCTCGGCGGCACCTTCGGCCTGTCCGCCCGGGAAGGCGGCGGCTCCCGGCTGTGCTGGCGCGTGCCGCTCGGCTAGCCGTCCTGCCGCGGGAGGCCGGGGTGGACGCGGCGGCCGGTCAGCCGTTCGGCCGGTATGACGACGTAATGGTCCTCCGCGTCGTGCGCCCAGACCGTCATGGGGAGGCGGGACAGCCGGTCGGCCTCGGCCGCGTCGCGCACCGCCCGGGCGCGTCCCAGCGCCGTGACCGACCAGCCGGTGCGGGTCACCGGGTCGAACGCGTCGACCTGGAAGGCGACGATCGCGCCGGCGAGCCTGGACCCGCCCGCGGCGCGGATCACGATGTGGTCGCCGTCCACGGCGAAGGCGACCGGCTGGACGGCGGGCAGGGCCTGGTCGGTGAAGACGACGCGCCCGATCGGAGCCGAGGCCAGCAGCGTGACGCAGTCCTCGCGGGACAGCGGCTGGAGGCCCGCGTGGCCGGGGCCGGGAGGGCCGGGGGAGGCGGTCATCCGCCGCGATCCGCCTTGATCCGCGCGGCCAGGGCCGCGGCCTGGGTGCGCCGCTGCATGCTGAGCTTGGCCAGCACGTTGGAGACGTAGTTCTTGACCGTCTTCTCGGCGAGGAAGAGGCGTTCGCCGATCTGCCGGTTGGTGAGGCCCTCGCCGATGAGTTCGAGGATGTGCCGTTCCTGGCCCGACAGCTCGGCCAGCGGATCCTTCCTGGTGGCCTGGTCGCGCAGCCGGGCCAGCATCGCGGCGGTGGTCTGCGGGTCGAGGAGCGACTGGCCGGAGGCGACCGTGCGCACGGCGCCCACCAGGTCCGAGCCGTGGATCTGCTTGAGCACGTAGCCCGCGGCGCCGGCCATCACGGCGTCGAACAGCGCGTCGTCGTCGGCGAAGGAGGTGAGCATCAGGCACGCCAGCCCGGGCGTCCGGGACCGGACCTCCCGGCACACGCCCACCCCGCTGCCGTCGGGCAGCCGGACGTCGAGCACCGCGACATCCGGCCTCAGCGCCGGTATCCGGGCCATCGCGGCCTCCGCGGTGCCGGCCTCGCCGATCACCTCGATGTCGCCCTCGGACTCCAGCAGCGCGGCCACGCCCCGGCGTACCACCTCGTGGTCGTCCACCAGGAACACTCGAATCATGTCTTCGACGCTAACCGGCGGCCCGGCCGGAGGGTAGGGACGAAGGTCCCACCCGGAAGGGGACCTTCGGCGCGCCGGGCGCGTGCCGTACGGCCCCGCCGCCGGGACGGAGGTTCGCGATCTGCCGGGACCACCCGGCGACGGCACACGGAGAAGAGCCTCAGGCGGCCGGACCGGTCGGCGGTGCGTACGTGCCGACCACGGCGACCGGGCAGCGGGCGTGGTGCATGACGCCGTGGCTCACCGAGCCCACGACGGCCGACTCCAGCCTGCCCAGGCCGCGCGAGCCGACCACGGCGAGGTCGGCGCCGGCCGACGCGTCGCAGATCACGGCCACGGGATGCCCGCACTCGACCGTCTCGCGCACCGGCACGCCGGGAAACCGCTCCCGCCAGGGGGCCAGCGCCTCCCGGGTGACCCGCTGCTCGGCGTCGATGATGTCGTCCGTCACGGTGGCGTACGCGGTCGCGGCGACCCCCATGTAGGGCACGAACCAGGTGTGCACGGCGTGGACCCGGGCCCCGCGCAGCGCCGCCTCGCCGAAGGCGTACGCCAGGGCGGCCCGGGAGTGCTCGGACCCGTCGATGCCGACGACGATCTCGCCGTGGGCCGTCTCCGGCACGTCCTTGACGATGACCACCGGCGGGGTAACGTGCCCGGCGAGCGCCAGGGAGACCGAGCCGAGCAGGAGGCCGGCGAACCCGCCGTGGCCCCGGCTGCCCACCACGACCTCCTGCGCCCCCTCGGCCGCGCGGCGCAGGACCTCGGCGGGTTCGCCCACCTCCAGCACGCTTTCCGTCCGGAGGCCCGGCGCCTGCTCGCGTGCCAGGCCCGCCGCGGTCCGGAGCACGTCGTCGCACCACTCGTCCATCGAGTCGCGGAAGCCCGGCGGGGTGCGCAGGGGCGTGTCGTACCACGGCGAGCACGCGTGCACGATCCGCAGGCCGCAGGCGCGGCGGGCGGCGTCGCCCGCCGCCCACACGGTCGCGGCGTGTGAGGAGGGTGAGCCGTCCACGCCCACCACCACGTCCGCTGTCATAGGCCCTCCCCAAAGGCTCCCGGTCTCCCGCGCCGCCCCCCGGCGGCGGACCGGTCCTCCCTGTGAGGATGTCCTCGATCGGCCGCCGTAAGCTCCTGACCTTGCCGGTGTCAGGAGCGCAGGGTGCGGAGGTGGGCCTCGACGCCGTCCAGGATGCGGGCCAGGCCGTAGGCGAAGGTGCCGTGCACCTCCTCGGCGCCGCCGGGCTCGTCGTCGCCGAAGGCGCCCGCCTCGATCGCGGCGCGCAGCGCGGGCAGCCGCCCGTCGCCGGTGACCCGGCGCAGGAAGGGCTCGTAGTCGGCCCATCGCGGGCCGGGGCCCTGCTCGGCCGCCATGCCCAGCACGACGCTCACCTCGCTCAGCACGTGCCCGCCCACCAGCAGTTCGGTGGCGAGCTTCGCGCGGGCCGGCAGGCCGGTGCCGGCCAACGCCTGGAGCGCCAGGTCGAGCCAGGCGAGCTGGTTGGGGGTGGCCGGCGGGCCGGTGGTCACCATCAGCGGGGCCGCCCAGGGGTGCGCGAGCAGGGCCGTGCGCATGGCGGAGGCCCAGTGTTCGAGCCCCTTCCGCCAGTCGGCGCCCTCCGGGAGCGGCGGCGGCGGGCCGACCGCGGCGTCCGCCATGAGCACGACGAGCTCGTCCTTGGTGGCGACGTAGCGGTAGAGCGCCATGGTGGAGACGCCGAGCTCCTTGGCCACCCGGCTCATCGACACGGCGTCGAGCCCCTCCGCGTCGGCGGTCCGCACCGCGGCGGCCACGATGCCCTCCAGGGTGAGCCCGGGCCGCGGTCCCTTCGGCGGGCGTCCGCGCAGCCCCCAGACGGCCTCGATGCTCGCGGGGAAGGCGCCGCCGTTCTCGCTGTCCATGCCGGGAGTTTACGCCATACGCAGCAAAGTGTATGGTCTACGCAGTACCGTTTACGGCATACGCAGTAGCGTGTAAGTCGTACACAGAAAGGGAGGGTCCCAGATGACCCATGAACCGGCCGTCGAGGCGTGCGGCCTGGAGAAGTCCTACGGCGGCGTCCGCGTCCTCGGCGGCGTCGACCTCACCGTCCGGCGGGGCGGCGTCTTCGCCCTGCTCGGGCCTAACGGCGCGGGCAAGACGACCACCGTCCGGATCCTCGCCACCCTGCTGAAGGCCGACGCCGGCCGGGCCAGGGTCGCCGGTCACGACGTGGTGTCGCAGCGCTCCCTGGTGCGCCGTGCGATCAGCCTCACCGGGCAGTACGCGGCGCTCGACGAGGAGCAGACCGGCGAGGAGAACCTGCGCATGATGGCCAGGCTCTCCGGCCTGCCCCGGGCGCGGGCCGGGCGCCGCGCCGGCGAACTGCTGGAGCGCCTCGGCCTGACGGACGCGGCCCGCCGCCGTGTCGCCACCTACTCCGGCGGCATGCGCCGCCGCCTCGACCTCGCCGCCTCCCTCGTCGGCGAGCCGTCCGTGATCTTCCTGGACGAGCCCACCACCGGCCTCGACCCGCGCAGCCGGCTGGCCGTCTGGGACGTCGTCACGGAGCTGGCCGGCGCCGGGGTGACCGTCTTCCTCACCACCCAGTACCTGGAGGAGGCCGACCGTCTCGCCGGCCACATCGCACTCATCGACGGCGGCCGGATCGTCGCCGAGGGCACCGCGGCCGACCTCAAGCGGCGCGTCGCGGGCGAGCGCCTCGACCTCACGCTCGCCGGGCCGGAGGCGTACGAGCGGGTGGCCGGCCTGCTGGCGGACCGGATCGTGCGGCGCGACCCCGAGACGCTCGTCCTCGGCGTGCCTACCAGCGGCGGCGCCGGCGACGTGCGCGACCTCCTGGACGCGGTCGATCCCGGCCGTCGCCTCGTCGAGCGTTTCGCGGTGCGCACCGCGACCCTCGACGACGTGTTCCTCACCCTGACCGGCAACTCCGCGCGCAAGGAGGACCAGCGTGTCTGACGCCGTGACGATGATCGGCCGCTCCGTCCGGCTCAGCTCCCGCAACGTCGAGGCCCTGCTCACCTCTCTCGCGCTGCCGATGATGCTGATGCTGCTGTTCGTTCACCTGTTCGGCGGCGCGATCAGCACCGGCGACGCCTACGTGCAGTACGTCGTGCCCGGCGTCCTCGTCCTGTGCGCCGGATTCGGCGCGGGGAGCACCGCCGTGAGCGTGTCCCAGGACATGACGGGAGGGATCATCGACCGCTTCCGCTCCCTCGACGTCGGCGGCCCCGCGATCCTCGCCGGCCACGTCACCGCCGCGCTGGCCCGCAACGTCGCCGCGTCCGTCCTCGTCCTCGCGGTGGCCGCCGCGATCGGCTTCCGCCCCCAGGCCACCGCCGCGGGATGGTTCGCCGCGGCCGGCGTCCTGCTGGCCTTCGTCTTCGCGGTGGCCTGGCTGGCGGCGGCGGTCGGCCTGCTCGCCAGGTCGGCGGAGGCGGCGAGCGGCTTCGCCTTCGTCGTCGGCTTCCTGCCCTACCCGTCGAGCGGGTTCGCGCCCATCGACACCATGCCGTCCTGGTTGCAGGGTTTCGCGGAGAACCAGCCGATCACCCCGGTCATCGAGTCCCTGCGCGGCCTGCTCCTCGGCCGGCCGGTCGGCGAGAGCCCCTGGCTGGCACTGGCCTGGTGCGCGGCCATCGTGGCGGTGAGCATGGCCGCCTCGATCGCGCTCTTCCGTCGCCGCACGTCCTGAAACACCGCTGACGGGGTCCGTCAGCGGCCGGTGCGCCGGCCGTCAGCGCCCCCGGCGACGCTCGGCGATGTTCATCCGACCAAGGTCAGACCCGAAGGACGGTCCGCCATGAATCCCTATCTGGAAGGCGCTTTCGCGCCGGTCAAGGAAGAGGTCACCGCCTACGACCTGCCGGTGACCGGGCGCATACCCCAGGAGCTGAACGGGCGTTACCTGCGCAACGGCCCCAACCCGCTCGGCATCGAGGATCCGGTGGCCCACCACTACATGCTCGGTGCGGGCATGATCCACGGTGTCCGGCTGCGCGACGGCCGCGCCGAGTGGTACCGCAACCGGTGGGTCCGGTCCGCCTCGGTGGCGGCCCGGCTGGGCGAACCGCCCCGGCCAGGCCCGCCCGCCGGCGACCCGTGGCTGGACTTCGCCCCGAACACGCACGTCATCCGGCACGCCGGCCGCACCCTCGCGCTCATGGAGTCCGGGCCGCCGCCGTACGAGCTGGACGACGAGCTGCGCACCGTCGGGACCTGCGACTTCGACGGGACCCTGGAGGACGCGTTCACCGCGCACACCAAGCTGGACCCGGTGAGCGGCGAACTGCACGCCGTCACGTACTTCCCGCTGTGGGACCACGTACGGCACCTGGTGCTCGACGCCTCCGGCGCGGTCACCCGGACCACCGAGATCCCGATCCCGGACGCCCCGATGATGCACGACTTCGCGCTGACCGAGCGGCACGTGGTGCTGATCGACCAGCCGGTGACGTTCAGCATGGAGGCGATGCGGAGCGGCGAGCCCGCGCCCTACGTCTGGGACGAGGGGCACCAGGCGCGGGTCGGCGTCATGCCGCGCGAAGGCGGCGCGGTGCGGTGGCTCGACATCGACCCGTGCTACGTCGCGCACACCCTCAACGCCTACGACGAGGGCTCGGCCGTGATCCTCGACCTCGTCAGGTACCCGCGGATGGACGTGCGCACGCTCACCGCGGAACCGCCCGCGCTGGAACGCTGGACGATCGACCCGGACGCCGGGACCGTGCGCCGGCGGACGGTGGACGACCGGCCGCAGGAGTTCCCCCGGGTCAACGACGGCGTCCTGTCGCGCCGCCACCGGTACGGCTACGCCGCGGTCATCGGCGAGATGAACGAGGCCACCTTCTCCGCCATGGCCGGGCCGCCGCCGGACGAGGCGTTCGACAACGCGCTGATCAAGCACGACTACGAGCGGGGCACCGTCGAGGTGCACCGCTTCGGCCGCGGCGCCGCCGTGGGCGAGGGCGTCTTCGCCGCCGCGGGGGCCGGCGAGGACGACGGCTACCTCCTGGCCTACGTGCACGACCCGGAGCGCGGCGCGGCCGACCTGGTGATCCTCTCCGCGCGGGACTTCACCGGCGAGCCCGTCGCGCGCGTCCACCTGCCGGTGCGGGTGCCGCTCGGCTTCCACGGAAGCTGGCTCCCCGACCGGTGAACCGGGCCGCGGCGTCCCTCTCCGTGCCGTTCCGGGCAGCGCGTTGACCCGACGAGGGCGCCGCTGTCCACCACGCCCCTGTCATGGGGGCGCTTGACAGGGAATATGCCGAGTCGTCTATATTCCTGACATGGAAAATACGGTGGAAGGCGCCCCGGGCGCGCACGGAACGCTGGTGACCACCGGGGACGGCCGCTTCGCGCTGAGGTTCGAGCGCAGGCTGGGGCATCCCCGGGCCAAGGTGTGGCGGGCGCTCACCGAGGCCGATCAGCTGCGCGCGTGGTTCGCGCAGATCCTCGACTACGACCGGTTCCGGCTCGATCCCCGGGCCGGGGCCGAGATCGCCTTCGTGCCCAGGGCGGGGCTGGGGCTGCCCGCCGGGCGCGGCGAGGTCCTCCGGGCCGATCCGCCTCGCCTGCTGGAGTACACCTGGGACGCCGAGACGCTCCGCTGGGAGCTGGAGGCCGACGGTGAGACCGGGTGCCTGCTGGTGCTGACCAACATCTTCGGCGACCGGGACTCCGCGGTCGCGCTGGGCGCGGGCTGGCACGCCGGCCTCGACCTCCTCGCGGCGCTGCTGGACGGCCGCCCGGCGGAGCCGCCGGCGATGGAGCCGCTTCTGGCCGGCTACGAGCGCGCTCTCGGGTGACCGGTGTGCGGACCGCGTTCGAGGTGCTGGCCGAGCCCAGGCGGCGGGAGATCCTCGACCTGCTCCGGGACGGCGAGCGGCAGGCGGGCGAGATCGTCGGCAGGCTCGCCCTGACCCAGCCGACGGTCTCCAAGCATCTGAGGGTGCTGCGGGAGGCCGGTCTGGTCGAGGTGCGCAGGGACGCGCAGCGCCGCTGGTACCGGCTGCGCCCGGAGCCGCTGCTGGACATCGACGCCTGGCTCGCACCCTACCGGCGGCTGTGGGGCGACCGGCTCGACGCGCTGGAACGCCACCTCGACGCGATGCCGGACTGACCCCCGGGCCGCCGGGACTAGGGTCGTCCGATGTGACAGACATCCTCATCCGTCCCGCCACGGCCGCGGACGTGCCGGCCATCGTCGCCATGCTCGCCGACGACATGCTGGGCGCGGCCCGCGAGACCCCCGGCGACCTGGCCCCCTACGAGGCGGCGTTCGAGCGGCTGCGGGCCGACCCCGCACAGTCCCTCGTCGTGGCCGAGCGCGAAGGGCAGGTGGTGGGCACCCTCCAGCTGACCGTGATCCCGGGACTGTCGCGTCAGGGGGCCACCCGGTCGCTCGTCGAAGGAGTCCGGGTGCACACCGCGGAGCGTGGCGGCGGCCTGGGCAGCCGGCTGATCGAGTGGGCGGTCGAGGAGTCACGCCGCCGGGGATGCGCCCTGGTGCAGCTCACCACCGACGCGAGCCGCGTGGACGCGCACCGCTTCTACGAGCGCCTCGGCTTCACCGCCTCCCATGTGGGCTTCAAGCTCCAGCTCTGATCAGCCCGCGCGGCCGTACGCGCGCAGGAAGGCCCGGACGCCGGCGGAGGTGAGCCGGTCGGCCTCCTCCTCCGGCAGCGGGACGACGCCCCAGTAGGAGCGGAGCGCGGTGTCCGTCGAGGTCAGCGCGATGAAGTGGGCGGCGGCCTGGGCCGGGTCGCCGTGCGCGTCGATCAGGCCGTGCTCCTCCAGGACGGCCATGGCGGCGGCCGTCTCCCGGGCTACCGCGCGGGGGCCCGCCTCCTGCCAGGCGTCCAGCAACTCGGCCGGGACGTGGCCGGCCTCCGCGTAGATGTGCCGGACCAGCGCGAAGTGGCCGCGGAAGTCCTTCAGCAGGGCGTACCAGGCGCGGGCCAGGGCGAGCAGGTCGCGCCCGAGGTCGGCGGGACGCGGCGGGCGCCCGGCGTCGAGATGTCGCCGCAGCAGCGCGATCTGCGCGTCCCGCACCTGGCCGGAACTCCACCGCACGACCTCCCGGAACAGCTCCTCCTTGCCGCCGGGGAAGTGGTTGTAGAGCGTGCGGGTGGAGGCGCCGGCCTCGGCCGCGATCGCGTCGACGGCCGCGCGGGCGTAGCCGTCCCTGCCGAACACCTCGCACGCGGCCTGCGCGATCGCCGCCGCCTTGGTCATCCGTCCCGGCCGTGAGGCCGTCGTCTCCGCCATGGCACACATCCTAACTACAACGCTCGTTGCACTAATCACAACGTGCGTTGTACCTTACGGCGGGATCGAGCAAGCACACCAGGGGGACATCCATGCCCGACGCCGTCCACACCCGCCCGGCGACGACCGCCGGCGACCCGGCCGTCCCCGGCCTGGCCGGGATCATCACCGTCGTCGTCATCAGCTCGATCATGGCCGTGCTGGACGTCACCATCGTCAACGTCGCCCTGCACCCGCTGGCCGTCGCGTTCGGGGCGCCGCCGGCCGACGTGCAGTGGGTCGCCACCGGCTACACCCTCGCGCTCAGCGCCGTGATCCCGGTCGCCGCCTGGGCCATGGGCCGCTTCGGCGCGACGACGTCCCGTCCGGCAGCACGACGCCGAACATCGTCTCCCAGGTCGGCGCCTCGATCGGCACCGCCCTGCTGTCGGTGCTGCTGGCGTCGAACGGCGCGGGCGCGGGCGTGGCCCGGCAGGCGGACGCGTTCCGGGACACCTACTGGTGGGCGGCGGCGCTGCTGGCACTCGCGGCGATCCCGGCCCTGCTGCTGCCGGCACGCCGCCGCGAGGCCGCCCCGCCCGCCCGGCCGCACGGGACGCGGTGACCGCTCAGCCCACGAGGCGGCCGGGACCGCCGGCGTGGAACGGTCCATGCGCGAAGGGAACGGATCCGTCCTAGCATCCTCGCGAAAGCGGAACCGCCGCGAACGCGGGCACGGGCGCGGCGGTTCCCCGGCGACCGTCAAGGCAACCGCAGAGGAGTTTACGTGACGACATTGGTGACAGGAGCGACCGGGAACATCGGAAGGCGGGTGGTCGCCGGGCTGGTCGGAGCGGGGCAGCGGGTGCGCGCCATGAGCCGCGACCCGCGCGCCGCGGCGGCGCGGCTTCCCGCGGGCGTCGAGGTGGTGCACGGCGACTTCGACCGGCCGGAGACCTGGCCGGCCGCGCTCGGCGGGGTCGAGCGGGTGTACCTCTTCCCCTTCGTGGACCCGGCGCCCGCCGCCGGTCCCGGCTTCGTCGGCACGGCGGTCGAGGCGGGGGTGCGCAGGTTCGTGGTGCACTCCGCCGCCGCGGCGGCGCTCGACCACCAGGGCGACCCCGGCGACGCCGCCCTCCCGCCGCTCCGGCGCCACCTCGCCGACGAGCGCGAGGGCCACCGCGACGTGGAACGGGCCGTGGAGGACAGCGGCGCCGAGTGGACGCACGTCCGCCCCGCGCTGCTCGCCGCGGGCGCGCTGGACTGGAGCGACCGGATCCGCGCCACCCGGGCCGTGCGCGCGCCGTACCCCGGCGCGGGGAACGCCCTGGTGCACGAGGCCGACGTGGCGGAGGTCGCCGTCGCAGCCCTCCTCACCGACGACCACCTCGGCGCCGCCCACACCGTCACCGGGCCGGCCAAGGTCACCCAGGCCGACCAGGTCCGGGCGATCGGCCGGGCCGTGGGCGCGGATGTCGGTCTCGTGGAGCTCACCCCCGAACAGGCCAGGAAGGAATGGCACGACCCGGAGCTCGGGATGGATCACGACACCCTGGACTGGCTGCTGGCGGTGCTCGAAGCCTCCGTCGAAGGGGAGGGGCTGCTGCCGCCCAACGACACCTTCGAACGGATCACCGGTCGGCCGCCGCGCACCTTCGAACAGTGGGCCCGCGACCACGCCGGGGACTTCCGGTGACCGCGGCGGGGCGGGTGCTGGTGACCGGGGCGACCGGCAGGGTCGGCCGCGAGGTCGTCGCGGAACTGCTGCGGGCCGGTGCGCGGGTCCGCGCGCTGACCCGCAGCCCCGGGACGGCCGGACTGCCGGCCGCGGCGGAGGTCGTCCGGGGCGACCTGGAGGATCCGGCGTCGCTGGCGCCGGCGCTCGCGGGCGTCGAGCGGATGTACCTGTTCCCGGTGCCGGAGACGGCGCGGGAGGTGGTCGCGATGGCGGAACAGGCCGGGGTCCGGCGGATCGTCGTCCTGTCCGGCGCGCTCGCCGGACAGGAGGAGGGGGACGAGGCCGGCTACCGTCCGGTGGAGATCGCGGTCGAGGAGTCGGCGCTGGACTGGACGTTCGTCCGTCCCGGCGAGTTCGCGGCCAACTGGCTCGACCACGCCCCTGGCGTACGGGACCGCAGGGAGGTGCGGCGGCCGTTCACCGGCGCGGTCGGCCGTCCCACGCATGAGGCCGACATCGCGGAGGTGGCCGCCGCCGCCCTGCTCGGGAACGGGCACACCGGGCGGATCTACACCTTCGGCGGGCCGCAGGAACTGACCTTCGCCGAGCAGGCGCGGATCGTCGGCGACGCGATCGGGGCGGAGATCCGCCTCCTGGAGCTCACCCCCGAGCAGACCCACGAGGAGTGGTACGCGCCGGAGCACGGCGTGGACCACGCGGTCATCGACTGGCTGCTCGACCTCTACGGCTCGACGGTGGGCGCGCGGGGGATCCTCCCGGACGCGGCCGACGTCGAACGCGTCCTTGGCCGCCCGGCCCGCACCTTCGCCCGGTGGGCGTCCGACCACGCGGAGGACTTCCGCTGACCCGTTCCGGCGGCCGTCCCGCGTGACCGGGGGCGGCCGCCGGACTCAGGACCGCGCGCGGTGCCTGAAGCGCAGCCGCCACGGCATCAGCGCCGACTCAAGCTGCACCCGCAGGCTCATCTTCGAGGCGCCCGCCCGGCGGTCGGAGAAGTGGATGGGGATCTCGATGATCGTCATCCCCGCCCTGGTCGCCCGGTAGTGCATCTCCACCTGGAAGCTGTAACCGCCCGAGGCGATCTCGCCGAGGTCGAGCGCGGCGAGGCCGTCCGCCCGCCAGATCTTGAACCCGGCGGTCACGTCGCGCAACCTGATGCGCAGGATGGTGCGCACGTAGAAGTTCGCCCACGCCGACAGCGCCCGCCGCCCCCGGCTCCACTCCGCGGCCAGCGTCCCGCCCGGCACGTACCTGCTGCCGATCACGCACGCCGCCCCGGTCGCCTGCGCGGTGCCGAGCAGGCGCGGCACGGCGTCGACGGGATGGGAGAAGTCGGCGTCCATCTGCACCACGAACTCCGCCCCGGCCGCGAGCGCCGTCTCCAGCCCCTGCACGTAGGCGCGGCCCAGCCCCTCGCGGACCGGGCGGTGCACGACGGAGACCCGGCCGGGATGCGCGGCGGCCAGTTCGTCGGCCACCTTCCCGGTGCCGTCGGGCGAATCGTCGTCGACGACCAGAAGCCGCAGGTCGTCGAGCGGCAGCGCGAGCAGGGCCTCCGCGATCAGCGGCAGGTTGTCCACCTCGTTGAACGTCGGGATCACGACGGTGACGGTGGGCATGGTCCTGGTCAGGGCCTTCCGGGCTCGGCGGTCGGGCGGCTCCCGCCCCGGGACCCGTCCAGCGGACACCGCCCAGGCGAGGAGCACCCCATGCTAGCGGCCACGCCGGGGACACGGCGCACCGGTGAGAAGGCCCGGGGAAGCCGCGCAGACGATTCACGAAGCGCCACAGAACATTGAAGAATGGCACAGAGGCGATTTCCGGCACCTCGAATCCGGCCGCAGGTGATCGTGAGGGGTTGAGCCGATGGAGGACGACGAGCCGATCGTGGATCCGGGCGTCCCGGAGCGGGTCCGCTGGCAGATCATCGGCGCGGCGGCCTCACTGGACAGGTCGGGCGAGCCCGCGTCGGAGGCTCGCCGGTTCCACCTCGGCGGCGGCGTCGTCGCGGGAGCGATCGGGGCGTTCCTCGCCGGGGTGGCCATGCAGTCCGACTCGCAGATCGCCGCCGTCTCCGCCGTGCTCCTCATCGCCATGGCCGGGCTCTTCGCCGGCGCCGCCCGCCGGAGCCTCGCCGTACGGCTGCGGCGGGTCTACGGCGACTGCTACGTGATCCCGGCCGATCTCGACGCCGGCGCCCTCGACCTGGTCCGCCGCGCCCGGCGGGCGATCGAGCGGGTGTCCGCGTCCCGCGTCCACCGGCTGGGACTGCTCGGCGACGCGGCCGGCGAGGCCGTGCTCCAGGAGAGCCTGTGGAACATCGCCCGTCTGCTCCGCGCGCAGGTGGCGTTGCGGGCGGAGCACGAGGAGGCGGCGGGCGAGGTGATGACCCCGAGCTGACGGCGGTGCTCACCCCGCAGCGCGAGGCCCTGGACCGCGCGCTGGCCGCGATCACCCGGCAGGTTCTCGACCTGGAGGCGTACGCCCGCCGGGTGCTGGAGGCCGACGCCGCGCTCCGCGCCCAGGAGCTGATGGACGGCAACGACCGGTACCGGGACCTGCTGGCGCAGACCGGGGACGTCCAGGGGCTGACCGTGCTCACCGAACAGGTGGACGCCCTGGAGAACGCCCTGGCCGGCAGCCTGCGCGACGCCATCGAGGCGGGCCGCACCCTCGCCGTGCCGCGGGAGTGACGTCGCCCAGGCCGCACCGGGCGGGTCAGGGCAGCGGACGCCTCGCGCGCAGGGTGACGGCGGTCAGGACCGCCACCGCGGCGGTGAGGAGGGCGCCGATGAGGGCGGCGGTGGTGACCCCGGCGGTGTAGGCGGTGTGGGCCGCGTCGAGCAGGGCGGCGCCCGCGGGGCCCGCGGTCTCCCGTGCCGCCGCGACGGCGCCGGTGACCGTTTCGGTGGCCGCCTGGCCGGTGCCCGCCGGCGCGAGGCCGGTCATGGTGGTGCGATAGGCGGCGCTCGCGACGGTGCCCAGGACGGCGATGCCGAGCGCCCCGCCGAGCTCGGTACTGGTCTCGGCGATCCCGGACGCCGTCCCGGCGCGTTCGGGGGGCGCCGTGGACAGCACCAGGGAGTTGGCGATCGTGGCGGTGATCCCGACGCCGAAGGTGAGGACCGTGTACCCGGCGAGGAACACCCACAGCCCGGTACCCGGCCCGAGGGTGGCGACGATCCCGAAGCCGGCCGCGGCGGCCAGCAGCCCGCAGGTCAGCAGCGGCGCGGGGGAGACCCTGGCGGCGAGCGCGGCGGCGGCCCCCGCGCCGGCGAAGGTGCCGGCGAAGGTCGGCGCCGCCCACAGCGCGGCCTGCAGCGGCGTGAGACCGTGCACGGTCTGCATGAACGTGAACGCGAGGACGCCCAGGCCCACGGTCGCCATCGCCACGACCGCGCTCGCGCCGACCGCGGCGGAGAAGGCGCGGACGCGGAACAGCGAAAGGTCGATCAGCGGGTGCGCGGCCCGCCGCTGGCGCGCGAGGAACACCGCCGCCGCGCCGGCCCCGGCGAGCGCCGCGCCGGCGGCGACGAGCCCGAAACCGTGCCCGGCCACCTGCTTCAGGGCGTAGACCAGGCTCAGGATCGCCACCAGCGAGGTGACCACGCCGAACACGTCGAACCCGGCCCGCGCCGGATCCCGCGACTCGGCCAGCAGGAACGGCGCCGCCACGAGGAGCAGGACCATCACCGGGACGTTGATCAGGAACACCGAGCCCCACCAGAAGTGCTCCAGCAGCACGCCGCCGACGACCGGCCCGGCCACCGCGCCGCCGGAGAACGCGACGGTCCACGCCCCCACCGCCGCGCGCCGCTGGGCCTCGTCGGCGAACATCCCCCGGATCAGGGACAGCGTCGAGGGGGCGAGGGTCGCCCCGCCGATCGCCAGCGCGGCCCGGGCGAGGATGAGCAGCTCCGGGGTCGGCGCGTAGGCGAGCGCCACCGAGGCGGCCCCGAACAGCGCCGCGCCGGCCAGGAGCAGTCGCCTGCGCCCGACACGGTCCCCGAGGCCGCCCATCGTGATGAGCAGGCCGGCCATGACGAAGCCGTAGACGTCCATCGCCCACAGCCACTGGGTGGCACTGGGCCGCAGCGTCTCGGCGATCACCGGCGCCGCGACGAACAGCACGGAGATGTCCATCGAGGTCAGCAGCGCGGGAAGCAGCAGCACGAGCAGGCCGGCCCAGGTGCGGAGGGTGGCCTTGGGAGTGGTCGGCATGGGGGCGATCGTACGTACGTACAAATCGAGGGTCAAGACGTACGTACGTTCAAATGCTAGGGTGGTGGGCATGAGCCAACGCGAGGACCTGCTGGCCGGGGCCAAGAAGTGCCTGATCGAGAAGGGGTACCACCGGACCACCGCGCGGGACATCGCCGCGGCCTCCGGGGCGCATCTGGCGTCGATCGGCTACCACTTCGGGTCCAAGGACGCCCTGATGAACATAGCCGCCCTGGAAGCCCAGGCGGAGTGGGGCGACATGATCGAGGCGGTGGTGCGCGCCGCAGGCGACGCCGGCCCGTCGCAGCGGCTGCGGATCGGCCTGGACGAGCTGGTGGCCGCCCTGCCCCGGCAGCGCGAGCTCATCGTGGCGAGCGCGCAGGCCTACGCCCAGGCGCAGTTCGCCGACGACATCCGGGTGCCGCTCACCGAGGCGGCCGAGGAGGGGCGCGTCCAGTTGGCCGCCATGGTCCTGGGCGCCGCCGCCGCGGACGTCGACGCCGGTACGGCTCGCGGCCTGGGCTCCGTGGTGCACGCGCTGATCGTCGGCCTGGCGTTCCAGTCACTCCTGGACCCCGGCTCCCTGCCTACCGGCGAGCAGATCCTCCATGCCCTGCACACCCTGGCCCACGAGGAACAGAACGACTGACCCACCCCCGCCTCAGGCGAGCCGACCACCCTCAGCGACGTCGGGCGCGTGGGGGCGTCGGTCGGGGGCGCCGATCGCCCAGGGGACGCCGGGCGCGCGGGGATTCCGGGCGTTCGGGGGCCAGGGCGGGCGGGGGTTCCAGGGCGGGTGGGGGACGCCGGGTGGGCGGGGAATGTCGTACGGTCGGGGCATGGGGTTCCGGGCCGTGATCCGTGTCGGGGGGAGAGCGGTCACGCGTCCGCGGGTGGTGGACGCGGTGCTGGTCGTCGCGGCCTGCGGCGCCGTGGTGCCGCTGCTCGGCGCAGTGTCGGGGCCGGCGCTGACAGCCGTGGTCGCGCTGTGGGTCGCCGCCGCGCTGACGCTGTCCGGGTGGCGCGCCAGGCCGGTTCCCGTGACCGCGGCGACCGTCGCCGCCGACCTGGCGGCGCTGCCGCTGTTCCTCTCCGCGAACGTGCCGCCGCCGCTGCTGGCGGGCCTGCCCGCCACCGTCGCGCTCTACGGGCTCGGCCGGTACGGGTCGCGGCGCGCCGCGTGGTCCATGGGCGGCGCGGCCGTCGCCGCCTACTTCGCCGCCGCGCTGGCGCTCGGCCACGGCAACCAGATCGGCGTCGCCTGCCAGGTCGTGGCCGCCGTCGTGGTCGGCCGGCTGTTCCGGCTGCGGTGGCGGCTCAGGGAGCGCAGGGCGCGGCAGGCGGCGCAGGACGCCGTGCGCGCCGAGCGGCGCAGGATCGCCCGGGAGCTGCACGACGTCGTGGCCCACCACATCACCGTGATCAACGTCCTGGTGGGTGCCGGCCGTACGACGATGGCGTCCGACCCGGCGGGCGCGGAGGAGGCGTTCCTGACCGCCGAGCGGACCGGGCGGGCGGCCATGGCCGAAATGCGCCAGCTGTTGCGGGTGCTGCGGGCCGACGAGGCCGACAAGGCCGACAAGGCCGACAAGGTCGGCGAGGTCGGTGATGCGGACGGCACGGGTCCCGCCGGAGCCCTGGACGGCCGGGGCGCCGGCGCGGCGCAGCTCGGCGCGCTGGTCGAGCGGGCGGCGGCGGCCGGGGCGCCGGTCGCCCTGGAGGTCACGGGCACCGCCGTGCCGCTTCCTGCGGCCGTCGACCACGCCGTCTACCGGGTCGTTCAGGAGGCGCTGACCAACATCCGCAGGCACGCCCCGGGCGCCAGGGCCGGGGTACGGGTGGCCTACCTGCCGGGAACGGTCGAGGTGGAGGTGCTGGACGACGGGACGGCACGCCCGGAGCCCGAAGCCGGGGGCGGCTTCGGGCTGAGCGGCATGGCCGAGCGGGTGGCGTTGTGCGGCGGGGTGCTGCACGCCGGCCCGCGGCCGGGGGAGGGGTTCCGGGTGTACGCCACGATCCCCGTCCCGGAGCGGGAGGAGGCCGGCGGGCGCACCGGACGATCAGGCTGACCTCACGCGTCACGCCGGCGCAGCAGGTACGCCGCGCCCGCCAGGGCCACCGCGATCCACAGGCAGAAGACGCCGAACCCGGTCCACGGCGCGAGCCCTCCGGCCGTCTCCGGCGACATCACCCGCATCCCGGCGACACTCGTCACGTACGGCATGAGCCGCGCCCCGGTGCCCCCGGGGATGACGCCGACGAGCTGCGGCAGCAGGAACAACGTCACCGTGACGGCCACGATGCCGCCCGCCGTGTGCCGCACCAGCGCGCCGAGCGCGAGCCCGAACACGCCGGAGCCGGTGATGTAGAGCGCGCAGCCGCCCACGATGCGCAGGACGCCGGGCTCGCCGAGCCCCGTCCCGTACGGGCCGAGCACGACCTGGCCGACGAAGAACGTCGCGAAGCAGGTCAGCAGGCTCACGGTGAGGGAGAACACGGTGAACACGGCGGTCTTGGCCGCCAGCATCCGCATCCGGCGCGGCACCGCGAGCAGGGTGGTGCGGATCATGCCGGTGCGGTACTCGCCGCTGATCGCCAGCACGCCCAGCGACGCGACCATCAGGGAGGCGACCGGGGCGCCGCCCAGGGTGAGCAGGGCCGGGTCGATCATGGGGTGCCGGTCCGCCTGCCCCCGCGCGGCGGCGGCGTTCAGGTAGCCGAAGCCGATCATGACGATGACGACGCCGAGCATCGTCCACACGGTGGACCGTACCGTGCGCAGCTTGGTCCACTCCGAGAGCATGACCCCGCTCATGACCGGTCCGCCGCGAACTCGGTGTCGGCCTGGGTGAGCTCCATGTAGGCGGACTCCAGGCTCGGTTCCACCTCGACGAGTTCGTGCAGGGGTATCCCGGCCGCCGCGGCGGTCTCGCCGACCGATCCCGCCGTCGTGCCGGTGACCCGTACGTGGTCGCCGTGTGTCGTGACGTGGCCCTGCGGTAACAGCGGGACGAGCCGGGCGAGTTCGGGGGACCGCACCCGGACGTGACGCCGGGAACTGCGCCCGATGAACGCGTCCACACTGGAGTCCGCGATCAGCCGGCCCTTCCCGATGACGACGAGGTGATCGGCCGTCTGCGCCATCTCGCTCATCAGGTGGCTGGAGACGAAGACGGTCCGCCCCTCGGCGGCCAGGCGGCGCATGAGCGTGCGGATCCACAGGATGCCCTCGGGGTCGAGCCCGTTGACCGGCTCGTCGAACAGCAGGACCTCGGGGTCGCCCAGCAGCGCCCCGGCGATGCCCAGCCGCTGCGACATGCCGAGCGAGAACCCGCCGATCCGCCGGTCGCCCACCTGGCCGAGCCCGACCAGGTCGAGCATCTCGCCGACCCGGGAGACCGGCAGCCTGTTGCTCTGCGCGAGGTACAGCAGGTGGTTGCGGGCCGTACGCCCGCCGTGCACCGCCCGGGCGTCCAGCAGCGCGCCCACCCGGCGGAGCGGTTCCCTGAGCTCCACGTACGGCCGGCCGCCGATGAGGGCGTGCCCCCTGGTGGGCCGGTCCAGCCCGAGGACCATCCGCATCGTGGTCGACTTTCCCGCGCCGTTAGGACCGAGGAACCCGGTCACCCGGCCGCTTTCCACCGTGAAGGAGAGCCCGTCCACGGCCGAGGTCGAACCGTAGCGTTTCGTGAGATCCACTGTCGTAATCACATTCCCAGCCTCGCCGCCGTCCCGTCCCGGAACCTCCTCCGGCGGCACGGTTCGCGCACTGGGAGCGGCGGGCGGGACCGGTAGGAGCGTGCTCCCAGACCACCGGTTTGACGTGAGATAGTTAGACGTCGTACTGTCTGGCACAAAACTACTGGATGGAGGGAACATGCCGGACACCGAAGCGGTGCTGACGCGGGCCGACCGGGCCGAGCGCCTCGGCGAGGGGCCCAACGGCACCTGGCTGCTGGCGGACGCCGACGAGACGGGCGGGGTGATGAACGCGGTCCGCACCACGCTGGGACCGGGCACCGACGGCCCGCCGCCGCATTACCACGAGGAGTCCCCGGAGCTGTTCTTCATGCTGGACGGCGCGCTCCGGATGCTGACCGGCGACCGGATCGTCACGATCGGGAGGGGTGACTTCCTCCTCGTGCCGCCGCGCATGACGCACGCGTGGGGGACGCCGGACGACACCGGCGCGGATGTGCTCATCATCAAGGCGCCGGCGAACAACCGCTTCGACTACTTCCGGCTGGCCGACCGCGTCCGCCGGGGCGAGGCGAGCCCGCGGGAGATCCTGGAGACGCAGGAGCGCTTCGACAACCACTTCGTGGACAGCCCGCTCTGGCGGCGGGCGACCGCGTCCGGGGGCGGGCGGGTCAACCTGGTCGACCTGTGAGGGACGCCGCCGGAGGCCGTCGGATTACTTTGTAAAGGCGCCCGCCCGGATCGTCATGCCGCCGGGTCCGGCCCGCCTGCGGGGAGCGGGGCGAGCCGGGCCCGGCCGGAGATCACCGGAGCAGGACCTGCGCCTCCCTGGATCCGGCCGGGCCGTAACGCTTGATCGCCAGACTGCGCGGGGGCAGGGCGAACGCCTTCAGCACGCCCTCCACGGCGGCGAACAGCCGATCGACATCCGGGCCGCGCAGGAACATGGTGACGACCCTTGACCTGTTGTCGGCGTGGTGGCCGTCCCACGCGCCGGCTCCGGTGTTCTCGGCGACCCGCCGGAGCGCGTGTTCGATGGCGCCCAGGGGGGTGTAGTGCGCACGCCACTCGCCGACCGGAATCTTGATCGCCAAGAACTGGTCGTTGTGGGATTGGTCACCTTCCTCCTGGGGCGCCAGGTTCGAGTTGTATAATGACCTACGCCCGTGGAGCAACATTGCGCCATTGTGCCAGCCGTTTCGGCCGCCAACAAGAGGAAATTCGGGCAGTTGGCTCCGGGATTCTCTCAGGAGCGCGACAGGCGATCGGCCTGGCGGATCGGCTCGGGCAACCGGTAGTGCGGGGCCAGGCGGAGCACATGCGCGCAGGCGTTGCCGAGACCGACGCGATGCCCCTGGGAGACGTAGACCGGCTTGACGCCGTCACGGGTGCGCAACGCCCGTCCCACCACGTCACCGTCCAGCACGATCGGGGTCCACGAACCGCGTCCCGGCGCGGGATCCTCGTGCCGCCCGACGAAGGCGGTCTTGGCCACGCCGACGGTCGGCAGCCCGGTCAGCACGCCGAGATGGCAGGCGAGGCCGAACCGCCGCGGATGGGCCAGGCCGTACCCGTCGCACACCAGCAACTGCGGCGCCACCCGCAACCCCTCCAGCGCGGCCAGCAGCGGCGGCAGCTCCCGGAACGCGAACAACCCCGGCACGTACGGGAACCGCGCCCGCTCCCGCACCACCGCCCGGTCCACGACCTCCAGCGTCCCGGCGTCGAGCACCACGACGGCCCCGGTGACCTCGTCACCCGCGGCCGCGTACCCGACGTCCAGCCCGGCGACGAACTCCACCTCCGCCGGCCCGGGATCGGTGAGATCCACCAGCGGGCGCAGCCGCTCCTGTACGGCTTCCGCCTCGGGGATCGTGCTCGGCCAGTCCACCGGGAAAGCCTAGTGCCCGCCGCTCAGTTGATTCTCAGGCCGTGCTGGGACCGCGTCCGGGACACCGGGCCGGGGCTGCTCTCCCGGGCGGCCGAGGCGGGGGAGCGCAGCGCGCTGGGGGCGCCGAGCGCGCGGGAGATGCCGCGGGCGCTGGCGCGTACCGCCGGGACGAGCGTCTGGGCCCGGCGGTCGTGGCCGGGCACGACGATCGACACGGCGGCGACCACCGAGTCGTCCGGGCCGTGGATCGGCGCGGCCACCGACAGCGCGAACAGCTCCACCTGCCCGTCGCTGACCGCCGTGCCGGTCCGGCGCACGTCGGCGAGCGCCCGGCGCAGCCGCGGCCCCGAGCAGATCGTCCGCTCGGTGAAGCGGCGCAGCGGTCCCGCGATGGCCCGCTCCTGCACCTCGGGATCGGCGTAGGCGAGCAGGACCAGCCCCACGCCGGTCGCGTGCGCGGGGAAGCGGCCCCCGACCCGGGTGAAGACGTGCACCGCGTCCCGGCCGGACAGGCGCTCCAGAAAGATCACCTCAAGCCCGTCGAGCACGGCGAGCTGCACGTTCTGGTGGGTCGCCTCATAGAGGTCCTCCAGGAACGGCAGCGCGGCCTCGCGCAGCCCCGGCCCGCGCGGCGCGAGCGCGCCGACCTCCCACAACCGCAGGCCGATCCGGTAGATCCCCTGGTCGTCGCGTTCGAGGGCGCCCCAGCGGACCAGCTCGCCGGCCAGCCGGTGCGCCGTCGCGGGCGGCAGCCCGGCATGCCTGCTGAGCTCGGTCAGCGACATGGAGCTGCGCTCCGGCGCGAACGCCCCCAGGATGCCGAGCGCCCGCTGGGTCACCGAGGGCCTGCTCGGGCCGGCGTGCCCCATAGCCGCCTCCACCTGTCTCATGCGTGCTCTGGAGTTTAGGACGCTCCGGCCGGCGCGGTCACCGCCGCGGCCCGGCCCGGAGGTCACAGATCCAGCACGAGCCGCGGAGTCCGCGAACGGGACACGCAGATCATCATCACGTCGCAGCCCGCCCGCTCCTCCTCGGTGAGGACCGAGTCGCGATGGTCGGGGACGCCGGCCAGCACGCCCGTCTCACAGGTGCCGCAGGTGCCCTCCCGGCAGGAGGACAACACCCCCAGCCCGGCCGCCTCCACCGTCTCCAGGATCGACGCGCCCGCAGGCACCGCCAGCACCCGCCCGCTGCCGGCCAGCTCCACCTCGAACGCGTCCCTCGGCCCGTCATCCGGGCGCGCGGTGAAACGCTCCGTCCGCAGCGAGCCCGCCGGCCACCGGGCACAACGCTCCTCGACCGCGGCCAGCAGCGGTTCCGGGCCGCAGCAGTACACCAGCGTGTCCGGCGCGGGATCGGCGAGCAGGGCGTCGAGGTCGAGCAGCCCGGTCTCGTCCTGCGGCCACACGTCCACCCGCCCGCCGCCCGCACCCGGCCCGCCGAGTTCGCCTGCTCCGTCGAGTTCGCCCGGTCCGCGGAGGTCGCCGAGTTCGCCGAGTTCGCCGAGTTCGCCGAGTTCACGGAGATACGCCATGGACGCGCGCCGCCGCCCGCCGTACACGAGCCGCCACTCCGCGCCCGCCGCCCGCGCCGCCGCGACCATCGGCAGGATCGGGGTGATGCCGATGCCGCCGGCGATGAACAGGTAACGCCGGGACGGCAGCAGCGGGAAACGGTTGCGCGGGCCGCGGGCGGCCAGCCGTACGCCGGGCGCGAGACGGTCGTGCACCCAGGACGAGCCGCCCCGCCCGGCGGCCTCGCGCAGCACGGCCACCCGCCAGACGGCGGAGTCGGCGGGGTCCCCGCACAACGAATACTGCCGGACCAGACCCGGTCCGTCGCCGGGTCCGTCGCCAGGTCCGTCGGGGGATTCGCCGTCGGGGCCGTCGCCGGGGCCGAGCAGCAGGTCGACGTGGGCGCCCGGCTCCCAGGCCGGGAGCGGCCCGCCGCCGGCGGAGCGCAGCGTCAGCTCGACGACGTCCTGCGCCACCTCCCGCCGCCCGGCCACCACGACCTGGGTCACCGTCTCACCGGCCGTCCCCGTCGCCGTCCCGGTCGCCGCTGTGGTGGTCGTGGCGGCGGTCACGGGGCGCCCGTCCCGTGGTCGGGGTGGGCGAGGAGCCAGCGCCAGATCTCGACCGGATCCTCCGCCCGGCCCTCCGCCTCGCAGTGGCAGACGCCGACCAGCAGGTCGGAACCGGGCTCCCAGATCACCCGGAAGGTACCCGAGCCGCTCATGACGTCCCGGTCATCCGCGCGAGCAGGCGGCGCGCGGCGAGGCCGCCGGTGTCGATGTTGATGCTGAGCTCCTGGTAACCCTCCGGCTCGGCGGCGATGACCTTCTCCAGCAGGTCCAGCGCGGTCACGTCCTGCAACACGACGGTCCGGTTGCTCTCGGCGAGGAACGCCGAGACCTTCTCGTCCTCCAGGGCGAAGTCCCGGGCGACCATCCAGAAGTCGTGCGTGCTGGTCTCGGTCTCCGGCGTGATCGCGTAGACGATCTCGGCGTGGAAGGCGCCGCCGTCGTCGCCGTCGGGACCCGGCTCGACGCCGGTCGGCGCGATCCGGCTGTGCAGCAGGTACAGGCAGGGCAGGTGGTACTCGATGTCCTGCCAGCGGTCGATGCGGCCCCGGATGCCGGTGGACTCGGCATAGAAGGACGGGCACTCGACGTCCTTCATCCGCCGCCGCACGCGCACGACGCCGCCCTCCTCGTCGACCTCGGTGGTGATCGGCGTCTGCGCCACCTCCGGGGTGCCGATGTAGCCGGCGTGCAGGTAGGTCTCGTGCGACAGGTCCATCAGGTTGTCCACCAGGAGCTGGTAGCGCGCGGCGAGCGGCTCCAAGCCGCGCACCGTGACGTAGCCGGGCGAGTCCAGCCACGGGGCGCGCGGGACGGCGGTCGCGTCGGCCCGCGCGGCGTCCCCGATCCACACCCACACCAGCGAGTCCCGTTCCACGACCGGGTAGGCCGGGACGCGGGCGGTGCGCGGGATGCGGGTCTGGCCGGGGACGGCCACGCAGGTGCCGTCCGGGTCGTAGGTGAAGCCGTGGTAGCCGCAGACGATCCGGTCGCCGTCCCGGTTGCTCTCCGACAGCGGGTAGCGGCGGTGGACGCAGCGGTCGGCCAGCGCCACCGCCTTCCCGGCGGAGGTGCGGTAGAAGACGAGCGGCTCGCCGCAGATCGTCCTGGCGAGCAGGCCGTCGCCGAGCTCCTCTCCGTACGCGGCGACGTACCACTGGTTCCGCGCGAAAGTCATGGCACCCAGCTCCTGGTGACATCGGGGGGATGGTGTGAGCCGACTCTCACGCACCGCCCGACGGCGCGGCCACCCGACTTCCGCCTGATGGAACCGTTACAGCTCGGGGCAGGCGTTGGCCAGGTCGCCCGAGGCGGGACGGGGCAGGGTCGCGCTCGGCCGGGGCGCGACGCCCTTGACGGCCCAGCGGTCCAGCGAGTCGAACGCCTCCCGGAAGCAGGGCAGCAGCGGCCGGAGCCGGTCCGGATAGGCGTCGTAGAGACCGTCCACGTGGGTGCCGCCCTCGATCCGGTAGTAACGGTGCTCGCCCGCCCTGCCCCTGCTCCGGATCATGGCCGCGTAGGGGTCGGAGCTGAGCGAGATGGGCAGCAGCACGTCGAGGGTGCCGTGCAGGGTGATCAGCGGCTTGGAGATCCTGCCGGTGAGCGCGATCTTCGACACCGCCTTCCCGACCGAGCGCGGCCGGGCCGCGTAGTCGTAGTCGGCGTCGCAGGCCGGGGTGCCCGGCGCGCAGAACGGCGTGCCCGCCTCGGTCGCGCCGTCGAAGGCCGGATCGACCTCCTCACGGTAGATCCGCTGGGTCAGGTCCCAGTAGGTCTTGTAGTGGTAGTCCCACAGGAACTCCGAGTCCGCGGGGAAGCCCGCCGCCACCATGCGGTCGCGTGCGGCCCGGTCGCCGCCGGCCGCGAGCGGGTAGTCGCGCAGCGTGCCGGGCAGGTAGGTGAGCAGGTTGGGCCCCTTCTCCCGCCACAGGGTGCCCTCGGCGTCCAGGCCGCCGTCGTACAGCCAGGCGCGGTTCTCCAGCTGCCAGCGGACCAGGTAGCCGCCGTTGGAGATGCCGGCGGCGTAGGTGCGGCCCGGCTGCCTGCCGTACCGCTGGGCGACCACGGACTTCGCGGCCACGGCGAGCTGGGTGAAGCGGTCGTTCCACTCGGCGATGGCGTCGCCGGGCGTCTTGCCGTCCTGGTAGAACTGCGCGCCGCTGTTGCCCTTGTCGGTGGAGGCGAACGCGTAGCCCTTGGCCAGCACCCAGTCGGAGATGGTGAAGTCGTTGGCGTACTGGCCGCGCACGCCCGGCGCGCCGGAGACGATCAGGCCGCCGTTCCATTTCTCCGGCAGCCGGATCACGAACTGCGCGTCGTGGTTCCAGCCGTGCCGGGTGTTGAAGGTGGAGGTGTCGGGGAAGTAGCCGTCGAGCTGGATCCCGGGGACCCCGCTCGGGCTGTCGGCGTTCGCCGGGTGCAGGCCCGCCCAGTCGGCGGGTATGGTGTGGCCGCTCGCCACCGTTCCGGTGGTGGTCAGGTCGGCCAGGCAGGCGCTCACCTGCCGCTCGGCCCCGGGCACCGTGATCCGGTCCTGCCGGGCACAGGCTGCGGGCGCGGCGGCGGAGGCCGGGGGCGCGGTCAGAAGTACGGCGCCGGCGGCCACGGCGGTCATGGCGGCCAGCAGATGACGCTTGGACGACATCCAGGTTCCCATCGTGTTACGCACGTCACATGAATGGCGTCATCCTGCTCCTGTGTGGCGGCGCGGACCATGGAGCCGGCGGACACTATTCCCAAGATCATTATGGAGTGGGCCGCCTGATCCTCCCGGCCCCGTCCTACCGGTGAATCGCGCGCTTCGCCCGTGGTGACCACGTATCTTCCGGCGAGGCGGCCGGACGAGTGGTGTGGGTCACACTCCTATGCGGCCGTCGGAATGTGTGGCCGGGACACATAGTTCGCGATCTGCGGACGACCTATCGTTCCCGGGCACGGCGGCCTGGCGTGAGCGCTGGGCCGGCGCGGACCCGAGATGGTGAAGGAGGGGTGCATGACGGCGTTGACGCCGATCCTGTCGGCCCGGGGACTGGCCAAGGAGTTCCGGGGCTTTCGCGCCGTCGACGGTGTCGATCTCGATGTCGCCGAGGGCAGCGTGCACGCGCTCGTCGGGCCGAACGGCGCGGGCAAGACGACGCTGTTCAACCTGCTGACCGGGTTCCTGAAACCCACCGCGGGACGGATCACGCTCGGCGACCGCGACCTGACCGGCAAGCCGCCGGAGCAGGTGGCGCGGCTGGGCGTGGCGCGGTCCTTCCAGATCACCAGCCTCTTCGCGCAGATGACCCCGCGCGAGCACGTGGAGCTGGCACTGGCCTCCGGCACCGGGCTCGGCTGGCGCTTCTGGCGCTCGGACCGGCTGCTGGCCGCCAAGCGGGACCGTGCGATGGAGCTGCTGGACCGGGTCGGGCTCGCCGGCTACGCCGAGGTGCCCGCCGGATCGCTGGCCTACGGCCGCAAACGGGCCCTGGAGCTCGCGCTGGCGCTGGCCCTTGACCCCAAGGTGCTGCTGCTGGACGAGCCGACCGCGGGCATGGGCGTGGAGGACATCGACCGCACGGTCGAGCTGGTGCGGAGCGTGCGCGCCGGCCGCACGGTCGTGCTGGTCGAGCACAACATGAGCGTGGTGTCCAGGCTCGCCGACCGGGTCACCGTGCTGCAGTTCGGCCAGGTGCTGGTCGAAGGCCCGTACGCCGAGGTGCGGCGGGACCCCCGAGTGATCAACGCTTACCTGGGAGATGCCGATGCTCCGCATTGACGGCCTGTCCGCCTGGTACGGAGAGGCCAGGGCGCTGGACGACGTCTCCATCGAGGTGGCCGCCGGCGAGGTGGTCACGCTGGTCGGCCGCAACGGCGCCGGCAAGACGACCCTGCTGCGCAGCGTGATGGGCCTGGGCGGCTCCGGCCTGCGGGTCAGCGGGGACGTCACCTTCCTCGACGCGGGCATCGCCGCCCTGCCCGCGCACCGCAGGGCCAGGGCGGGACTCGGCTACGTGCCCGACGACCGCGGCATCTACGCCACGCTCAGCGTGGAGGAGAACCTGACCCTCCCGCCGCGCGTCGGCCCCGACCCGTGGTCCCTGGCCAAGGTCTACGAGACCTTCCCCCAGCTGCGCGAACGCCGCAGGTTCCCCGGCACCAAGCTGTCCGGCGGCGAGCAGCAGATGCTCGCGCTGGCCCGGGTGCTGCGGATGGGGGCCCGGCTGCTGCTGTGCGACGAGCCGACCGAGGGGCTGTCCCCGCTGATCGTGCAGCAGATCGGCGACATCCTGCGCGCCGTCAAGGCCCAGGGCGTGACGGTCCTGCTCATCGAGCAGAACGTGCACTTCGCGTCCTCCGTGGCCGACCGGCACTACCTGATCGCCGAAGGCCGCATCGTCGAATCGCTCGGCAACGCGGAGGTCAAGTCCCGCGAGCACGAGCTCCTCGCATACCTCGGAATCTGAACCCCCCAAGGAGACGGAAATGACACACCGCGTCACAAAGGCCGCCGCACTGTCCGTGTCGGCGATCCTGCTCGCCGCCGGCTGCGGCGGCGGCCCCGGCGGCGGCGGGGGCAAGTTCAGCGACGACGGCATCACCCTCGCGGTGCTCAACGACCAGTCCGCGATCTACGCCGACCTGTCCGGCAAGAACAGCGTCGAGGCCGTCAAGATGGCCATCGAGGACTTCAAGGCGAAGTACGGCGACAAGGCCGTCGTACAGAAGATCGACGTCGTGTCGGCCGACCACCAGAACAAGCCGAACATCGCCAACTCCAAGGCCCAGGAGCTGTACGACCGGCAGAAGGCGGACGTCATCCTGGACGTGCCGACCTCCTCGGCCGCGCTCGCGGTGGCCAACGTCGCCAAGGCGAAGAAGAAGCTCTACATCAACATAGGCGCGGCCACCACCGAACTCACCGGCGCCCAGTGCAACAAGTACACCTTCCACTGGGCCTACGACACCTACATGCTGGCCCAGGGCACGGGGGACACCGTGACCAAGGAAGGCGCCAAGGACTGGTACATCGTCTACCCGGACTACGCCTTCGGCCAGGACATGGAGAAGAGCTTCTCCACCGCCATCAAGGGGGCCGGCGGCAACATCGTGGCCAGCGACCCCACGCCGTTCCCCAACGACAACTTCTCCACCTTCCTGATCAAGGCGCCGGGGCTGAGCCCGAAGCCGGCGGTGCTGGGCACCATGCAGGCCGGCGGTGACCTGGTCAACCTCGTCAAGCAGTACAACGAGTACAAGCTGCGCGACAAGGGCATCGGGCTGGCCGTCGGGCTGATGTTCATCACCGACATCCACTCCCTCGGCCCGGACGCCCTGGCCGGCACCACGTTCACCGACGCCTGGTACTGGAACGCGGACCCGGCCAACCGCGCCTGGGCCGACAAGTTCCAGCAGCGCACCGGCACCCGGCCCTCCTTCGCGCACGCGGCCAACTACTCCGCCGCCCTGCAGTACCTGGAGGCCGTGCAGCGCACCGGCACCGACAACTCCGACGAGATCGTCAAGGCGCTGGAGAACTACAAGTTCGAGGACGTCTTCGCCAAGAACGGCGAGGTGCGCGCCGCGGACCACCGCATGATCCACGACGTCTACCTGGCCGAGGTCAAGCCGGCCAAGGACGTCGCGGAGCCGTGGGACTACGAGAAGATCATCAAGACGATCCCGGCGGCCGAGGCGTTCAAGCCGCTGTCGCAGAACACCTGCAAGTTCTGACCCCGCCCGGGCACGGCCGGACCGGCCCCGGCTGTGACCCGTCCACCCCTTCCCATCCTCTCCGGAGGTGAACGTGCTGCAACAGGCATTCAACGGCCTCGTGGGCGGAGCGTTCTACGCCCTGCTCGCCCTGGGCCTCGCCGTCATCTTCGGCATGCTGCGCGTGGTCAACTTCGCCCACGGCGCCTTCTACATGCTCGGCGCGTTCGGCGCCTACATCATGCTCAGCGAGTGGGGCGTGAGCTTCTGGCTGGCGCTCGTGCTGGTCCCCGCCGTGCTCGCCGTCCTGGGGATCGTGCTGGAACGCCTGCTCATCCGCCGCCTGGCCGACCTGGACCCGCTCTACAACTTCCTGCTCACCTTCGGGCTCACCCTCATCCTGCAGGACCTCGTCCGCAGCAGGTACGGCGTGCAGTCCCAGCCCTACCCGCAGCCCGCCGGGCTCACCGGCACGATCGACCTGGGCCCGTTCACCTACCCGGCCTACCAGGTGTTCGTGCTCGCCGTCTCGGTCGCGGTGTGCGTGGCCGTGTGGGCCGTGCTCGCCCGGACCAGGGTGGGCGTGATCGTCCGGGCGGCCACCGAGCGGCCCGAGCTCACCCGTTCGCTCGGCATCGACGTCGGCCGCTGGGTGGCCCCGGTGTTCGGGTTCGGCGTCGCGCTGGCCGGTCTCGCCGGGGTGCTGGCCGCCCCGATGCGCGCGGTCAACCCGCTCATGGGCGCCGACCTGATCATCACGGTGTTCGCGGTCGTGGTGATCGGCGGCCTGGGGTCGATCTTCGGCTCGGTCGCCGCGGGCTTCGCGATCGGGCTCATCGCCGCGATCGGCAACCTCTACGTGCCCGCCCTCTCCCAGACCCTGGTGTTCATCCTGATGGCCGTCGTGCTGCTGTGGCGGCCGGCCGGTCTGTTCGGACGTGAGGAGGCGCTGTCATGACCCGCCCGGCCCTGGCGTCCGGCCGCAGGAACCGGCTCGTCCTGCTGGTCGTCGGCCTGGTGGCGGCGCTGTCGCTGCCCTGGCTGATCTATCCGCCGGTCGCCCTGGACATCGCCTGCTGGGCGCTGTTCGCGGTCGCCGTGGACCTGCTGCTCGGTTACACCGGCCTGCTCTCCTTCGGGCACGCCGCCTTCTGGGGCGGCGCCGCCTACATCTCCGGCCTGATCGCGCTGAACACCGGCCTGCCCTTCCCGGTCGCCGTCCTCGGCGGCGCCGCGGGCGCGGCCCTGCTCGCCCTGCCCATCGGCTACCTGTCCGTACGGCGCAGCGGCATCTACTTCGCGATGGTCACCCTGGCCTTCGCCCAGATGGTCTACTTCGTCGTCAACCAGTGGCGTGACGTCACCGGCGGCGAGAACGGGCTCCAGGGCATCCCCCGGGAGTTCTTCGGCCTGGACCTGTCCGATCCGTTCTACTTCTACTATTTCGCGCTTCCGCTGATCCTGCTGGGACTCCTCGCCGCCTGGCGCATCGTGCACTCGCCGTTCGGCCGGGTGCTGACCGCGATCCGCGACAACCCGGCCCGCGCCCGCGCGCTCGGCTACCCGGTGGACCGGTACAAGCTGCTGGTCTTCGTCCTGTCCGCCGCGCTGTCCGGCCTGGCCGGCGGCCTGTTCGCGATCAGCCACGGCTTCTCCTCGCTCCAGGAGGTGAACTGGACCACCTCCGGAAACGTGATCATGATGGTGGTGCTCGGCGGCATCGGCACGCTGTGGGGCAGCGTCATCGGCGCGGCCCTGGTCGTGGAGCTCAACGACTATCTCGCCACCGCCGGCTTCGAGGAGATCGGGCTGGTGACCGGCGCCATCTTCGTCGTCATGGTGCTGCTCTTCCGCAAGGGCATCTGGGGGACGGCGCGCGACGCGCTGCGCCGCCGGGAGGCCCGGCCGTCCGGGGAGGATCCCGAGCCGGACGCGTCCGCCGAGGCGGGCACGCCCGCCGCGCCCGTGGAACGGGCCGGCCGGTGATCCTTCCGGCGTCTCCCGTGTCTCCTGTGTCTGTGCCGAGTCTCACGTCGAATGTGCCCAGGGGGGCCAAGTGGTGGCAGAAATGACGAAGCAGACGGCCGTGCGCGCCGTGCCGGACCTCGACCTGACCGGCAGGCGGGCGCTGGTGACCGGCGGCGCCCGCGGCATCGGCCGGGCCTGCGCCCAGCGGCTGGCCGCGGCCGGCGCCGAGGTGGTGATCGCCGACCTGCACCGGGACGCGGCCGAGGAGGTCGCCCGGGAGATCGGCGGCATCGCGCAGGCGGCGGACCTCGCCGACCCGGCCGCGATCGACCGGCTCGACTGCTCGGTCGACATCCTGGTGAACAACGCCGGCCTGCAGCACGTGGCCCCGCTGACCGAGTTCCCGCCCGAGCTGTTCAGCCGGATTCTCGCCGTCATGGTGGAGGCGCCCTTCCGCCTCACCCAGCGCGCCCTGCCCGGCATGTACGAGCGGGGCTGGGGCCGGATCGTCAACATCTCCTCGGTGCACGGGCTGCGCGCCTCGCCCTTCAAGTCGGCCTACGTCACGGCCAAGCACGGCCTGGAGGGCCTGTCGAAGGTGATCGCCGTGGAGGGCGCGCCGTACGGTGTCACGTCCAACTGCGTGAGCCCGGCCTACGTGCGCACGCCGCTGGTGGAGGGCCAGATCGCCGACCAGGCGAAGGCCCACGACCTGCCGCCGGACGAAGTCGTGGAACGGGTAATGTTGACCCGTTCCGCGGTGAAACGTCTGATAGAGCCGGAGGAGGTGGCCGAGGTCGTCGCCTTCCTGTGCACCGAGCAGGCTTCGATGGTGACCGGCGCCTCGCTGACGATCGACGGCGGATGGACCGCCCAGTAGCAGGCGCGGGCCGCAGGACGTCCGAGCCGTTCCTGGAACTCCTGGCCCGCGAGGCTTCCCCGGTCGAGTTCGAGGGACCGCTGATCGAGGCCAGGGCGGCCGGGGCGAGCCGCGAGGCGATCGAGGACCTCGAACGCCGCAAGCTGGTCGCCCTCCAGGTCCGCTCCCTGCTGCGGCACCGCGCACGGCGAGAGGCGGAGCTGTCCGCGCTGTTCGACACCGCGGGCGACCTCGCCGCCCTGCGCGACGTGGACGCGGTGCTCGACGCGATCGTGCGCCGCGCCCGCCAGCTCCTCAACACCGACCTGTCCTACATGACCCTGCACGACGGCGAGCGGGGCGACACCTATATGCGGGTGACCGACGGGTCGGTGTCGGCGGCCTTCCAGCGGCTGCGGCTGCCGATGGGCGCCGGCCTCGGCGGGCTGGTCGCGCAGAGCGGCGTGCCGTACGCGACCGCCGACTACTTCAACGACGAGCGGTTCCAGCACCTGAACGGGATCGACGTCGCGGTGCGGGAAGAGGGCCTGGTCGGCATCATCGGCGTGCCCATGCTGCTCGGCGGCCAGGTCATCGGGGTGCTGTTCGCCGCCGACCGCAGCCCCCGGCCGTTCGCCCAGGAGGAGGTGGCGCTGCTGTGCTCGCTCGCCGCGCACGCCGCCATCGCCATCGACAACGCCAGGCTGCTCCAGGAGACCCGCACCGCGCTGGAGGAGCTGAGCCAGGCCAACGAGTTCATCCGGGCGCACAGCGCCGACGTCGAGCGCGCGGCGCAGGCCCATGACCGGATGACCGACGTCGTGGTGCGCGGCGGCGGCGTGGCCGACGTGGCGGCCGTGGTCACCGACGTGCTCGGCGGCGCGCTCCTCGTGCTGGACGCCGACGGCCGCCGCCTCGCCGACGTCGGCGCGATCGGCGACCTGGACGACGCCGAGGTCGGCAGGGCCGTCGCCTCCTCCAGGGTGCTCGGCCGCTGCGTCCAGCGCGGCGACCTGTGGGTCACCTCCGTCGCCACCGGCACCGAGACCCTCGGCACGCTGGTCCTGCGCACCCGCGCCGACGTGACCGCCACCGACCAGCGCATCCTGGAACGCGCCGCGCTCGTCACCGCGCTGCTCCTGCTGTTCCAGCGCAGCGTCACCGACACCGAGGCCCGGGTGCGCGGCGAGCTCCTCGACGACATCATCGCCGGCCGGGTCGCCGACGCCGACGGCCTGGCCCGCCGCGCCAGGCGGCTCGGCGTGGACGTCGAGGCGCCGCACGTGGTGGTCGTGGGCCGGATCGACGCCGACGACGAGGGCCACCGGCGGCGGGCCGCGTTCTGGGCCGCCTCGCACGCCGCGGCCAACCACGGCCTGGCCGCCTCCCGGGGCGCGGAGATCGTCCTCATGCTCCCGGGAGACCAGCCGGGCCTGGCCGCCCGCCAGGTGGCCAAGGAGCTGACCTCCGGCCTCGGCAGCGTCGCCACGGCCGGCGCGGCGGGACCGGTCGGCCCCGAGGGCATCCCCGCCGCGTTCGAGGAGGCGCGCAGGTGCGCCGACGCCCTCCAGGCGCTGGGCCGCACCGGCGAGGGCGCGGGCGCCGGAGAACTGGGCTTCGTCGGCCTGCTCATCAGCGACCGGCGCGACGTGTCCGCGTTCGTGACCCAGGTGATCGGACCGGTGCTCGACTACGACAGCCGCCGCCGCACCGCCCTCATCCAGACCCTGCGCACCTACTTCACCACAGGATGCAGTCAGTCCAGGACGGCCGAGCAGATGCACATCCACGTCAACACGGTCATCCAGCGGCTTGACCGGGTCGGCCGCCTCCTCGGCGAGGGCTGGCAGGACTCCGAACGCGCCCTGGAGATCCAGCTCGCCCTGCGCCTGCACGCCCTGCGCTCGGCCCACCTGTAGCGCGCCCGGCCCCGGAAGCAGCTGCGCGCGCGGCCCGCCGGGGCGGGCTCGGCGCCGCGTCAGCCGCGCAGGTAGGTGAGCACGGCGAGGACGCGGCGGTGGTCGTCGGGGGCGGGGGAAGGTCCTCTGCTCGACGTACTGGGACAGGATCAGCACGGGCAGACCGGGGTGACGGCGGCGCAGGTCGAGGGCCGCGCGCAGCCCTTCGTCGCGGAACTCCGGCGGCATGCGGATATCGGTGATCACGATGTCCGGCGGGTCCTCGGACACGGCGGCGAGCAGCCCCGCCGCGTCGGCCACCGCCCGGACACCGTGCCCGAAATGGGTGAGGATGTGGGTGAGCCCCTCGCGCAGCAGGGCGGAATCCTCTGCGACGACTACACGCACGGCAGCTCCACGCCCAGTACTGTAGGCCCGCCCGCGGGGCTGGTCAGGGTGATCCGCCCGTTGAGCACGGAAACGCGGTCGGCCAGCCCGACCAGCCCGCTGCCCCGCCCCGAGTCGGCTCCGCCGGCGCCGTCGTCCCGGACCTCCAGCACCAGCACGCCGCCCCGCAGCCGCGCCCCGACCCAGGCCTGCTCCGCCCCGCTGTGCCTGCTCACGTTGGTGAGAGCCTCGCCGACGACGAACCAGGCGGCCGCCTCCACCGGCGCGGGCAGCCGGATGGGCAGGTCGACGCCGACATGGACCGGCACGGCACAGCGGTCGGCCAGCTCGGCCACGGCCGGGGCCAGGCCGTGCTCGGTCAGGACCTGGGGATGGCCCAGGGCGCCCGCGACCACGTCACCGCCCCGGTCGCCGTCGTCGCGGCCGGGGCGGCGGCGCTGCCGGACACGGTCGCGGCGGCGGCGCGCCGGGCGCCGGGCGTGACGGCCGCCGTGCGGGTCAAGCGGACCTCCGCCTACGACCGGGAGGACGGCATGGTCCGGCAGCGCGCCGCCTGGTACGTGGACGGCCCGGACGTGACGCGGGTGTTGCGCCTGCCCGTCACGGCGGGTTCGGCGGCCGGCCTGACCGGCGGCGCGGTCGCGGTGGCCCAGACGGTGGCCGACGCCCACGGCTGGCGGGTGGGCTCCCAGGCGACGCTCCGGCTCGGCGACGGCGCCGCCGTACGGCTGCGCGTGGCCGCGACGTACCGGGACCGGCTGGGGCTGCCCGCCTTCCTGCTGGCCTGGCCGCTGGCCTCCGGGCACACTGCGGTGCCCGCACCCGACGCGGTCTACCTGGCCCTCGCCCCCAAGGCCACCGCCACCGCCACCACCGCCACCGCCACCCCCACCGCCACCACCGCCAGCGCCGCCGCCGTGATCGAGGCGGTCGAGGCGGCCGTGCGGCCTCTCGGCGGGACGGTGGTCCCCACCGCCGTCCACCTGGCCGCGGTGGACGCCGAGTTCGACTCGCTCGCCCGCCTGGCGCTTCTCGCGATCATCGGCATGGCCGTCGTCTACACCGGCATCTCCGTCGCCAACGTGCACCTGATGGCCGCCACCGGCCGCGCCCACGATCTGACCACGCTCCGGCTCGCCGGCGCGACCTGGGGCCGGCTCTTCATGATCGCGGGGTGCGAGGCGGCCCTCACCGGCGTCGCCGGCGCGCTTCTCGCCTGCCTGGTCACGGCGGCGACCCTCGCCGCGGTCGCGGTCGCGGTGCGACCCCTCGTGTCCACCGTGCCGCTCGCGATCCCCTGGCCGCCCCTGCTCGCGACGGCCGCCGCCTGCGTCATCGCGGCCCTCCTCGCCGGGCTGCTGCCGATGGCCGGAGGCGCCCGCCGCCGGTGAGGACCGGCCGTGGACGGGGGGCGGCCCGATTCGGTTACGCTTCGCGCCTGAAGTATGGGAGCACGAGGGAAACGCGGGCCCGCGTGCTCCCGTCGCGGCCAGAGGTATTCACCCCCTATTAAGGAGCCATCGACCGATGGAGGAGATCGACCGCCGGATCGTGACGCTGCTGGCCGCCGACGGGCGGATGAGCTTCACCGATCTGGCCAGGGAGACCGGGTTGTCCGTGTCGGCCGTGCACCAGCGGGTGCGACGGCTGGAGAAGCGCGGAGTGATCCGCGGGTACGCGGCGCTGGTCGACCACGACGCGATCGGCCTCCCGCTCACCGCCTTCGTGTCGATCAAGCCGATCGACCCCTCCGCGCCGGACGACGTGCCCGAGCGGCTCACCCACCTGGCCGCGATCGAGTCGTGCTACAGCGTGGCGGGGGAGGAGAGCTACATCCTCAAGGTACGGGTCACCTCCCCGCTGGGCCTGGAGGAGCTGTTGCAGCAGATCCGCGCCTCGGCCAACGTCTCGACCCGGACGACGGTGGTGCTCAGCATCCCCTACGAGCACCGCGCGCCCGGTCTCACGCCGGGCGAGGAGGCGAACGGCCCCGCCTGACACGCCCGCCGTCTGACACGTCCCCGCCGCCGGTCGCGCTCCCTGGGGGGCCGGTTGTCCGTTCGCCGGTGGCGGCCGTGCGGCTTCAAGCTGGCGGACCATGTTCTAGAACAGAATTCGGTTACGATGCGGACAGGTCTCATGCTCGACCTGCCCCACGGGCCAGACACGCTCGACGTGCTGCGGGCCAAGGTGCGCGCCGCCGTCGGTCGCGCCCCGCAGGCGTGCCCGGCACCGCGGTCGCCTCGACCTACCCGCGGCCCCCGCGGCGCTCGCCCAGCAGGCGCTGACCGTCCACACCGCCCCGGCGGGCGGCTCGCGCTCGGCGTGGGCCTGTCGCACAGGGCGACCCGGACCGAGCCGGGCCGCACCCGGAACCTGCTGAAGACCCTGCTGTGACGCGGGAACCGATGCCCCGGGACCGGCCGGACCGGGACATCGGGACGGAAGAAGGGCGAACGTCACCGGCGAAGCAAAATGTGGACGCTTGGGGGAGGGGAAAACTCGACGGACCTGCTAGGGTGAGAGTTTGTCGTCACAACAAGCACACAGGCCCGGAGACTCCCATTACCACCAATATTAACGGAGCGGCGGCTCGCCGTCAAGCAGAGCTGGCCAAGGAGCAGGACTACGTGTCGCGGCTCTACCGGCGACTCGACGCCTTGCGCGAGCACACGCGGCGGCAACTGGACGGCGTGCTCGCCCAGGGCGGGGGAGGCACGATGCAGAACCGCTCCGAGCGTGACTCCTTCGCCGACATGTACGCCCAGCGCCTGGCGCGGCTGTGGGCGGTGGAGAGCGGCCTGTGCTTCGGCCGCCTCGACCACGCCGACCAGACCTCCCTCTACGTCGGCCGGATCGGGCTCTCCGACGACGAGCGGCGGCTGCTGATCGACTGGCGCGCGCCGGTCGCCCAGCCGTTCTACCGGGCCACCCCCGCCGCGCCGATGGGCGTCACCCGGCGCAGGCACCTGCAGACCAGGGAACGGCGGGTGACCGGGATCGACGACGACCTGCTCGACCTGGACAACCTCGCCGACGCCGACCGTGCCACGCTGAACGGCGAGGCCGCCCTGCTCGCCTCGCTCGGCGCGGCGCGCACCGGCCGCATGCGCGACATCGTCGCCACCATCCAGGCCGAGCAGGACCGGATCATCCGCGCCGACCTCGGCGGCGTCCTGGTGGTCCAGGGCGGCCCGGGCACCGGCAAGACCGTCGTCGCCCTGCACCGCGCGGCCTACCTGCTCTACACGCACAGGGACAAGCTCGCCAAACGCGGCGTGCTCATCCTCGGCCCCAACCTCACCTTCCTGCGCTACATCGAGCAGGTGCTGCCCTCCCTCGGCGAGACCGACGTGCTGCTGTCCACCGTGGGCGAGCTGTACCCGGGGATCACCGCCAGGGCCGTGGAGCCCGCCGCCGTCGCCGCGGTCAAGGGGGACGCGCGGATGGCGGGCGTCATCGCGCGGGCCGTACGCGACCGGCAGCGGGTGCCGCGCCGGCCCGTGGAGATCGACCTCGGCGACCGCCGGCTCGTCCTGGACGGGCGCGCCTTCGAGGCGGCCAGGAACAAGGCCGCGCGCTCGCGCCGGGGACACAACGAGGCCCGCGCGGTCTTCGTACGGCACCTGCTCAACGCGCTGGCCCGCCAGTCGGCCAAGCAACTCGGCCGGGGCGTCATCGACGACGAGGAACTCGCCGACATCCGTGAGGAACTGCGCACCGAGCCCGCCGTACGCGCCGCGCTGAACAAGATGTGGCCCTACCTCACCCCGCAGCAGCTCCTCATCGGCCTCTACACCTCCCCCGAGCGGATCGGCTACGCCGCCGCGGACCTCACCCCCGACGAGCGGGCCCTGCTGCGCCGCGAGCCGCCGCGGGCCGGCGCGGACTACTGGACCGAGGCCGACGTGCCGCTGCTCGACGAGGCGGCCGAACTGCTCGGCGACATCGACGAGCACGTGCTGCGGGCCAGCGCGTGGATGGCGGAGGAGGAGCGCGCCGCGGCCAGGGAGGCCGAGGAGGAGGAGCGCGAGCTGCAGCTCAAGTACGCCAAGGAGGTGCTGGAGCTGACCGGCATGGCCGACATCATGGACGCCGAGCGGTTCGCCTCCCGGCACACCGGCGACGCCGACTACCGCACCACCGCCGAGCGCGCCGCCGCCGACCGCACCTGGACCTTCGGCTACGTGATCGTGGACGAGGCCCAGGAGCTGTCCCCGATGGCCTGGCGGGCGGTGATGCGCCGCTGCCCCGCCAGGGCCATGACCATCGTCGGTGACATCGCCCAGACCGGTTCCACCGTCGCCCCGCGCTCCTGGGCCGAGATGCTCGCCCCCTACACCCAGGGCCGCCACCGCGAGGAGACCCTCACCGTCAACTACCGCACCCCCGCCGAGCTGATGGCGGTCGCCGCCGACGTGCTGCGGCTCATCGGCCCGGAGCTGAAAGTGCCCTCCTCGGTGCGCGAGGCCGGCGCCGCGCCGTGGGCGCTGGAGGCGGCGCCGGCGGACGTGGGCGAGATCGCCGGCGAGGAGGCCGCCGGAGAGGGACGGCTGGCGGTGCTCGTCCCCCGCTCGCTCGCGGCCGAGGTGGGCGCGGCGGTGACCGCGTCGGTGCCGGGCGCGGTGGCCGGGCCCGGCGCCGCCGCGCTGGACGCGCCGGCCGCCGTGCTCACCGTCGCCGACGCCAAGGGGCTGGAGTTCGACTCGGTGATCGTGGTGGAGCCGGGGCTGATCCTGACCGAGTCCCCGCGCGGCGCCGGCGACCTGTACGTGGCGCTGACCCGGGCCACCCAGCGCCTCGGCGTGGTGCACACCGGACGGCTCCCGCAGGTCCTCTCCCGGCTGAACGGACACCCCGGACACCCCGGACGGCTCGGCGGCCGGTAGGGGCCGCGTGTCGCCGCTCCGGCGTGGCACCACCCGGGGCGGCGGCCTTCCGCGCCCCTCGCGTCCCCGGAACCGGGGCCCGGCGAAGCGGCGCCCTGCGGCCTCTTGACCGTCTTCGTGGCCCACTCGCCCACGGGGTCCTCGTACATGGCGCTGTAGGCGGTGCTGCCGTCCTTGTTCTCGTTCGGTTTGGGGTTGCCCGGTTCCGTGCTCCTTGCGTGCGCCGGCCGTTGACCGGTGGATGACCGGTAAGCGGCGGAACGGGGGGCGGCGGCAGGGGGATTCCGGAGACTCGGCCACTCCCTGTCATCGGCCGACAAACGGCTGCCGGCCTGCGGATTCGCTGTCTCCCGGATCGGCAAAAGAAGGCCACAGCCAAACATTGCTTTCTCGCTGATCGGGGCACGGTTGACATCTGAGCTGAGGTCGGTAGTTTGCTGCGCAGTCCAGCACGGGACTGGCCGGTTGGCCGTCTCTGACATCGTCGGATCCTGCGCCCGTGACGGAGTGCGACTTCGTCCGTACAGCCAGGCGCAGGGCCGGTGATCCGTCGAGTCGGGGCACCCCAGCCGGGCGGGGGGTTGGACCCGGGACGGGCCCGGATGCCCAGTAGACAACGGAGTTCCGAGCTCGCCGCCGACGGGACGGATCCGGTCCGAAGGGTCTCCGGGCCCTCTTCCCGTTCCGTGCAGGTCACCGCACGCGTCGGGTGACCCTGGTGGCGGCCGGCCATCGGGGTCACCCCGCGACGCGGCGCCGATCGCGGTCCGGGGGCGCGATCGCGGCGGACGGCGCCGGAAATCAGGGCGTACCCCTTTCGTGCCACCGGGTTCGGGAAACGCACCCGGGAGCGGTAGCGTTTCGGCTATACGGTCAGGAGCACCCGCCGGCGGCGCCCCGACCAGTGCCGACGCAAGGAGAGCCCCCTCTCGTGGTGCAGGACAAGACTGGCGCCCCGGCCGCCGCCCCGGCCGCCGTGACACCCCCCGAGACGACAGCCGCGACACCGCGGGGCGCGGCCTTCCCCGGCGGTCTTCCCGCGCGGGTGGCCGCCGCCGTCGCCGGCGGCCTTGCGCTGTTCCTCGCCTTCCCGCCGATCAGCCTGTGGTTCCTGGCGCCCCTCGGCATCGCGCTGCTGACCCTGTCGGTGCGCGGCGTCCGCCTCCGGCGGGCCCTGTGGCTGGGCTACGTCGGCGGCGCGGCGTTCCTGCTGCCCACGCTGGCCTGGGTGCGCCCGATCGGGTACGACGCCTGGGCGGGCCTGGTCGCCATCGAGAGCCTCTACTACGCCGTGATGAGCGTGGGGGTCGCGCTGGTCTGCCGGCTGCGCTGGTGGCCGCTGTGGGCCGCCTGCCTGTGGGTGCCGACGGAGTGGGCGCGCGGCGCCTTCCCGTTCGGCGGCTTCCCGTGGGCGCGGGTCGGCTTCAGTCAGGGCGAGTCGGTCTTCACGCCCTACGCCGCGCTCGGCGGCGTTCCGCTGGTCACCTTCGCCGTGGCCCTGTGCGGCACGCTGATCGCCCTGACCCTGGCCTCCGTACGGCGGGGCCAGGCGCGCGACGCGGGCCGCTCTCGCGGGCTCACGCGTCTCCTGGCGCTGCCGGTGGCCGGGGCGCTGGCCGTTCCGCTGCTCGCCTACGCCGTGCAGCGGCCGGGCGGGGAGGGCGGCCGGACGGTGAACGTCGGCATCGTCCAGGGCAACGTGCCGGGCCGCGGCATGACCCCGATGGGCGACGAGCCCGCCGTGGTGCTGCGCAACCACACCGGCAAGCTGCACGAGATGGCCCAGGCGGTCCGCGAGGGCAAGCTGCCCAGGCCCGACCTGGTCGCCCTGCCCGAGAACTCCACCGACATCGACCCCTACCGTGACGCCTACGCCAACGCCACCATAGACGCGGCGGTCAAGGACGTCGGAGTGCCCGTCCTGGTCGGCGCGGTCGTCGCGATCGGCGACGAGCACCGGGCGACCCGCAGCCTGGTCTGGGACCCGGCCACCGGCCCGGGCGCCTTCTACGACAAGCAGAAACTGGTGCCCTTCGGTGAGTTCACCCCCATGAAGGACATCGTGCTGAAGCTGTTCCAGCGGGCCAACCTGGTGGGACGCCAGTCGGTGGCCGGCGACCGGGACGGCGACCTCAGGATGGGCCCGGTCACCGTCGGCGCGGTCAACTGCTATGAGGTGGCCTTCGACGGCGTGGTCCGCGGCACCGTGCGGGCCGGCGGCTCGCCGCTGGTCGTGCAGACCAACAACGCCACGTACGCCCTGACCAACCTGCCCCCGCAGCAGCTCGCCATGTCCCAGCTCCGCGCGGTGGAGCACAACCGCCCGGTGATCACGGCGGCGACCACGGGGATCTCCGCCTACGTCACCCCCGATGGTCATGTGGCCTGGGAGACGCGGGAACTCGTCCCCGACATGAATGTAGTGACTGTCCCGGTACGTACCGAATTGACCATCGCCACGAGGGTGGGCGCGGCGCCCGAATGGGCACTCATAGCACTGGGCGCCGGCGCCGTGGCCGCCGCGTTCTGGCAGGGCAGGAGACGCCGGGGCGAACTCGCGGAAGGCGGGGACTCGTGATGGAGCGGATGCTGGGCAGGGTCCTGGTGATCGTCCCGACGTACAACGAACGGGACAACCTTCCGCAGATCGCCGCGAGGCTCCGGGCCGCCGTGCCCGAGGTGCACCTGCTCGTCGTCGACGACGCCAGCCCCGACGGCACGGGCGAGATCGCCGACGCGCTCGCCGCCGGGGACGACCACGTGCACGTGCTGCACCGGGAGGCCAAGCAGGGTCTCGGCGCCGCCTACATCGCCGGATTCCGCTGGGGTCTGCGGGAGGGCTACGACGTCCTGGTCGAGATGGACGCCGACGGCTCCCACCAGCCCGAAGAGCTGCCCAGGCTGTTCGACGCGCTGCTGGACGGGGCCGACCTGGTGATCGGGTCGCGGTGGGTGCCGGGCGGCAAGGTGGTCAACTGGCCCGGCTCGCGGGAGTTCCTGTCCCGCGGCGCCAACCTCTACACCCGGATGATGCTGGGCGTGCCGGTCCGCGACGCCACGGCCGGGTTCCGGGTCTACCGCGCGGGCACCCTGGAGAAGATCGGCCTGGACGACGTCGAGTCGCAGGGCTACTGCTTCCAGGTCGACCTCACCCTGCGCACGGTCCGCAACCGGCTGCGGGTGACCGAGGTGCCCATCACCTTCGTCGACCGCACGGCCGGCCAGAGCAAGATGAGCCGGAACGTCGTGGCCGAGGCCCTGTGGCGGGTCACCGTCTGGGGCGTCACCGGGCTCCCCGGCCGCTTCGGCCGCCCCCGCTGACCGGCGGCACCGCCCCGCACCCCCGGGATCCGCCCGCGTAGGCTGGTGGAGAGGCGTTCCACGACCGAGCGCGGAGATCCTGAAGGCGCGCCGCCGGGCCCGGCCCGGCCGCCCGCCGGGGAAGAAGGATCCGATGCACGCGACCGAGACCCACCCGGTGCGCAGCGCCCAGCGGGTCATCGACGAACTCCAGGCCCGCGGGGTGCGGTACATCTTCGGGGTGCCCGGAGCGAAGATCGACCAGGTGTACGACGCCCTGGCCGACGGGGGACCCCGCCTGGTCGTGTGCCGCCACGAGCAGAACGCCGCGTTCATGGCCGCGGCCGTCGGCCGGCTGACCGGCATCCCGGGCGTCGTCCTGGTCACCTCGGGCCCCGGCACCGCCAACCTCGCCACCGGCCTGGTCACGGCCGACACCGAAGGCGACCCCGTGCTGGCGCTGTGCGGCGCGGTGCCGCGCGCCGGGCGGCTCAAGCGCACCCACCAGTCGATGAACGCCGAGACGCTGCTGGCGGCGGTCACCAAGTACACCGGCGAGGTCGACGACCCCGACAACGTGCCGGAGGCGGTGGCCAACGCCCTGCGCGCCGCGGTGACCGAACCCCGCGGCGCGGCCGCCCTCATCCTGCCGAGCGACGTCATGGCCGCCCCCACCGCCGAGCGCATCGCCAGGCCGCCGGCCGTGGGAGCCCTCGGCCCCGCCCCGGCCGCCGGCGTCGAACGGGCCGCGCGGCTGATCCGCTCGGCCCGCAGGCCGGCCCTGCTCGCCGGCGCGCGCGGCGCGGGACCCGCCGCCTCCGCCGCGGTGCGCGCGCTGCTGGCCGGCATCCCCGGCCTGCCGCTGGTGGAGACCTTCCAGGCGGCGGGCCTGGTGTCCAGGGAGCTGGAGTCGCACTACCTGGGCAGGGTCGGGCTGTTCAGGAACCAGCCCGGCGACATGGTCATCGGCGCCGCGGACGTCGTCGTCACCGTCGGCTTCGACCCGGTCGAGTACGACCCCGCCCTGTGGAACGCCGGAGCCCGGGAGATCGTGCACGTCGACTCGATCCCGGCCCAGATCGACAACCGGTACCAGCCCGCCCTGGAACTGCGCGGCGACGTCGCGGCCACGGTCGGCGAGCTGGACCGCGCGCTGACCGGTCTCACCCTGAACGACGAGCACCGGATGGAGATCGCCGCCCAGCGCCAGGCCCTCGCCGCGATCGACGACATCGCCGGGAGCCGCGACCACGGCCTGACCGGGATGAACCCGACGGCCCTGGTGCTGCGGCTGCGCGAGGAGCTCGCCGACGACGCGACGGTGACCTGCGACGTGGGCTCCAACTACGTCTACATGGCCCGCCACTTCCGCGCCTACCGGCCGCGCCACCTGCTGTTCAGCAACGGCCAGCAGACGCTCGGCGTCGCCCTGCCGTGGGCGATCGCCGCGACGCTCGTCCGCCCCGGCACGCAGGTCGTCTCGGTCTCCGGCGACGGCGGCTTCCTGTACTCCTCCATGGAACTCGACACCGCGGTACGCCTGGGGGCGACGTTCACCCACGTGATCATGCGGGACAACGGCTATGACATGGTGGGATTCCAGCAACTCCTCAAGTTCGGCCGCAAGGTCGGCGTCGAGCTGGGCGACCTCGACGTCGTCAGGTACGCCGAGGCGTTCGGGGCGCACGGCCACCGGGTGCGCTCCTCGGAGGAGTTCGTCCCCACGCTGAGGCGGGCCCTCGCCGAACCCGGCCCCTCCGTCGTCGACGTGCCGGTCGACTACACCCACAACACCGAGCTGTACGCCCATCTGTCCGACGATCCCTTCGAATAGCCGCATCGGGAGGCAGCGATGAAGGAGCCCGCCGCGCGCGACCGCTTCGGCGCGTGGGTGCGCACCGTGCTGGCGCACCACCACGGAGGCGGCGGCGACCCGGACGTCTCCCGCGTGATCTACCAGACCTCGACGATCGGCGCCCTGCTCGACGGCATCTACGTCGGCGACGTGACCGTCGCCGAGCTTCTCACCCACGGCGACTTCGGGCTCGGCACGTTCAACCGGCTCGACGGCGAGATGGTCGTCCTCGACGGCGTCTGCCACCATCTGCGCTCCGACGGCCGCGCCACCGTCGCCGCCCCCGGCGAGCGCACCCCGTTCGCCGTCGTCACCGGCTTCCGCCCCGAGACCCGCCTGTCCGTGACGTCCCCGGCCGGCAGGGACGCCGTCGTCGCGCTCATCGACCGGGCCGTCGGCACGAACAACCTCATCCAGGCCGTCCGGATCGACGGGACGTTCGCCCGGATGCGGACCAGGACGGTCATGGCCCAGACGCCGCCCTACCCGCCGCTGACCCGGGCGACGGAGAACGAACCGGTCACCGACCTCACCGGCGTCACCGGCACCCTGGCGGGCTTCCGCACCCCGGACTACGAGCAGGGCATCTCGGTGGCCGGCTACCACCTGCACTTCCTCGACGCCTCGCACCGCCGCGGCGGGCACGCGCTGGACTTCGAGCTGGCGCATGGGGAGATAGCGGTCGGCAGCTCGTCGGAGCTGCACCTGAGCCTGCCCAGGACGGAGGCGTTCCTGAACGCGAGGCTGTCCCTGGAGAACATCGCGGCACACGTCAGGAAGGCGGAAGGCGGCTGAGGGGGAGCCGGGGAGGAGGCCACGCCCCACGGCCCGCGGCGGGGCCGATACTTCGAGGACCCCCGATCGGCCGCACCCGCTCGGGCGCGCCGCCGGGACCGGATCCACTTCGCCCGCGGTGCGCCGTGCGCGGTTGCCGGTATCGGATCGGTTTTGCCTGCGGCGCGCCGTGCGCGGTTGTCGCTACCGGATCGGCTTCGCCCGTGGCGTGCCGAGGCGGCGGGGGCTGCGAAGATCGGCGGGTGGTTTTGCGCCGGCGTGGAACGCCGGGGCGGGTTTCGACGTTGAGTCTCCTATACGGCTGCCGCGTTGATTGAGGAAGAGATGCGCCTACTGTTGTTCCTCGCGTTCCTGGTGGTCCCGGTCCTGGAGATCTGGGTGCTCATCCAGGTCGGAGAGGTCATCGGGGGATGGCCCACCGTGGCGCTGCTGCTGGCCGACAGCCTGCTGGGCGCGTGGCTGGTGCGCCGGGAGGGCCGCCGCGTCTGGCGCAGCCTGCAGGACGCGCTGACCTCGGGCCGGATGCCCGACCGCGAGCTGGCCGACGCCGGCGCCGTGCTGGCCGGTGGCGCGCTGCTGCTGACCCCCGGCTTCGTCACCGACATCGCCGGCTTCCTGGCCGTGCTGCCCTTCACCCGGCCCGCCGTGCGCAGGCTCGCCCGCTGGTTCTTCACCCGGCGGATGAAGGCGATGGCCGCCGCGGCGCAGCGGCAGGGCGCCGCCGGATCCCCGTTCGGCCAGGTGCCGTTCGGCGGCTCACCGTTCGGCGGCCCTTTCGCCGAGCGCGAGGACAACCGCGGCCCGGTCATCCACGGCCAGGTCATCCGCGAGCAGGACCGGGACGAAGACCCCCGCCCGCCGCAACAGCGGCTGCCCTGACCGCCCTGACCATGGGGCGGCCCGGCGAGCTCGCCTCCAACCGACGTGCAGAGCAGGAGTGGCAGGGCGTGCTGACCGACGCCGACCGGCGGAGCCTAACCCCGATCTTTCACTCGAACATGACCCCGTACGGCGAGATCCAGCTGCGAACCGATCGCCGCCTGGAGCTGACCAGTCTGCCGGGCGAAGCGGGGCTTGATCAGCAACCGAACGGCCAGCGGCTTTAACGAGCCGTGGGGTTCGGGTCCTCGCCACTGGCCGTTCCGGTGCAGGTAGGCACTCTCGGGATGCGGATGCGGGTGTTCGCCCGCGTCCGCACCGTCGTGTCCTCTGGGCTGGCGATTGTGGCCCGGTCAACGTCGTGCCAGCCAGTCGGCGATGTCGGTGACCACGGCCGCGTCGACGTGCTGGGGCTTGTCGTAGTCCGCGGGCGTGGACGGGCCTGAGCCGGGGAAGAACAGGTGGTCGTCGGCGTCGTAGACGCGGATGGTGACGTCCGTACGGTGGGCGAGGCCTGCCTGCCAGCCCGCGAGGTCGTCGGCGACGGTCACCTGGTAGTCGCGGCCGCCCTGCAGGATGAGCATCGGCTTGTCCAGCGCGGCCGCGGTCGCGACCGGGTCGTAGCCGCGCAAGTCCAACCAGTACGCTCCCGAAAAGCCGAATGGCAGGTCCGCGGCGGGTGTCTCGGCCGACAGCTGAGGGCTGTCGACGAGTGCGGCCTGCCGCGTGATCGCCTCGACCGCGGCCTGCGCACCGGGATCGAGCGAGGCGAGATGGCGGACGACGCGAACGGCGGCCCGGTGCATCGGCTGGGTGTCACCGGCCAAGATCACCAGCCCGGCCACGGACGGCTCGGCGGCGGCGACCCGCGGGGCGACCTTGCCGCCCATGCTGTGGCCCACGACAAACACCCGCCCGGCGTCGACGGCCGGGCGGCGCTGGAGCAGGCGGATGGCCGCGACGGCGTGCGGGACGTACTCGTCGCTCATCGTGAAGTCCGAGATTGCCGCCACCTGGGCGGCGTGGGTGTGGGTCACCTCGTGATCCTGCCCCTGTTGACCAACCAGCCAACGCCGGACCGCACACAGCACCTGTTCAGCCCGATCTTCTTCCCGGTCGAACAGCCACCCGCCGACTCCGAATCGGGCCCAGATCGTCCTGACCCATGTGCGTGATAAGCACATCAGCAAGGCCGGCGCAACGAGCGCCGCCGGGCGGTCGGCATGAGCGCCGTGGCGAAGGTCACCGCCCTGCGCGGTGGAGGCGTCAGCCTCGCCGCGGCCGCCGACGCCTTCCTCCTCCCGGACGGCAGCACACGCACGCAGGGCCCGCTGTTCCTGTCCGAACGCCGCCCGGTCCCCGCCCGCCGTCCGGCGGCCGCCGACATCTGCCCGCACACCGGCCGCGCCCGCCTCGGCTACGACCGCGCCCGCGTCCTGCTGGAGAAGTACGCCGGGCTCGACCTGCACCAGCTGCGCCACAGCGCCGCCACCCACCTCGGCGAAGCCGAAGTCCCGCTGCAGCTCATCATGACACTCGCATAGCCAATGACATGGCACTCCGTTCGGTGCTCGTTGACGACCCCAGGCCAGGTGCCGGGCGGCTGGTGTCGCGTACCAGCGGGTGCGGTCGCGCGACCGGCAGCGCGTCCAGCCCCGCCGCGGAGTGCCACGTTAACTTGACACCTCCTCCCATCGCCGGTCATCGCCGGCTGCGGCGGGGATGGCGTTGTCGATGAGGACGGCGGCGATGGCGGCGGCGGTGGGGAAGGCGTCGGCGTTGAGGACCCGGGTGCGGGCCGCGGCGCCGTCGATGAGCAGGGCGAGCTGCTCGCCGAGCTGTTCGGGGTCGGCGGCGCCGGCTTCGCGGGCGGTGTCGGCGAACCGCGCGGCGACGGCTTTCTTGTAGTCGCGTGCGTACTGGGACGCGGGGTGCTGGGGGTCGTGGAGTTCAACGGCGGCGGCGATGAAGGGGCACAGGGGGGTGGTGGGGGGGATGTCGAAGGCGGCGAGGAGCCGTTCGCGGGGCGTGAGGTCGGTGCGGTCGAACACGCCGGACAGAACGGAGGGGTCGAACCGGCGCAGGTACTCGGCGACGATTTCGTCCTTGCCGGTGAAGTGCTGGTAGGCCGTGCGCTTGGACACCTCGGCCGCCGCGCAAAGCTCGTTCATGCCGGTGCGGTTGACGCCCTGCTCGCGGAACAGCTGCTGGGACGCACTGAGGATGCGCTCGCGGGCGCCCCGGCCGCGACGGCGGCCCTTGGGGCCCTTCTCCATCTCCGTCATGGGTCCATGGTACGCCGCTGGGTAACGACCGGTGTACATAGTTTGCGTCCCGGCCGTCCACCCCGTACCGTAAGCACACAGATCGGTGTACATAACATCGTCACCCCTGGTGCGCAGGGCACCACCGACCCAAGGGAGCGACTATGGGAAAGCTTGACGGCAAGGTCGCGGTCATCACCGGCGGCACCAGCGGCATGGCGCTGGCCGGCGCGAAGCTGTTCGTCGATGAGGGAGCGCACGTCTTCATCACCGGCCGCCGCCAGGAGGCCCTGGACGAGGCCGTGAAGCAGATCGGCCGCAACGTCACCGGCGTCCGGGGCGACGCTGCCGACCTGGACGACCTGGACCGCCTGTACGACACCGTCAAGCGGGAGAAGGGAAGCCTCGACGTGCTGTGGGCCAGCGCCGGAGGGGGCGAGCCCGCCCCGCTCGGCGAGATCACCGAGGCCCAGTTCGACACCTGGTTCGGGCTCAACGCCCGCGGCACCCTGTTCACCGTCCAGAAGGCCCTCCCGCTCTTCAACGACGGCGGCTCCATCCTCATGACCGGCTCCAACGCCTCCCTCGGCGCCTTCCCCGGCTGGAGCGTCTACGCCGGCAGCAAGGCCGTCCAACAAGCCTGGGCCCGAATCTGGCTCAACGAGCTCAAGGACCGCCGCATCCGCGTCAACGTCCTGACCCCCGGCCAGGTCGCCACTGCCAAGCAGGAAGAACTCTTCGACGAGGCCACCAAGCGCCAGTTCGAGTCCCTCATCCCCCGTGGCCAGATGGGCCGCCCCGACGAAATCGCCACCGTCGCCCTCTTCCTCGCCTCCGACGACTCCAGCTACGTCAACGGCATGGAACTCGTCGCCGACGGCGGCACCACCGCCATCTGAACCGACAACACACAACCCCAGGGCAGGACATCTTATGAGCAACATCAGCATCATCGGCACCGGGAACATGGCTCGCACCATCGGCGCGCGGGCGGTAGCGGGCGGCAACACCGTCGAGGTCATGGGCCGCGATCAGTCCAAGGCCGCTGACCTGGCCAAGGCTCTCGGCGGCAGCGCCACGACGGGAGAATGGGGCACCGCCCCGGCGGGGGACATCGTCATCGTGGCCTTGTTGTACGACAGTGTCGTGCCGGTCGTCGCTCAGTACGGAGACGCTCTCGCGGGCAAGGTCATCGTCGACATCAGCAATCCCTTCAATTCCACGTTCGACGGGCTAGCCCACCGCGAGGAGACCTCGATCGCGCAGGAAGTCGCCAAGGCGGCCCCGGCCGGCGCCAGCGTGGTGAAGGCGTTCAACACCATCTTCCGTCATGTCCTGGAGAAGGGTCGGCCCGACGTCTTCATCGCCGGCGATAACGCGCAGGCCAAGGCAAGTGTGGAGGCGTTCATCGAGAGCCTCGGGCTGCGCCCGCTGGACGTCGGCGGCCTGAAAATGGCGCACTGGCTGGAAGGCGCGGGCGTGGTCACGGTGGGCCTCGCCAACCACGGGGTGGGGAACCTGGACTTCGCCCTCAGCATCACCGAACTTCCCGTCTGAGCAAACGGTTGACGGATCACCGAATTGCTGGTGTCGCACCACGTAGCGGGTGCTCTCGGGGTCCAGTGGCATGCCCGGCATGCTAAGATCGCCTACGCTCTCACCGCTGAGATCGAGGGCGCCCGGGAGATGTCGAGCAGCGTGCTCACTCCCCGGCTTCGTCGTCCTCGTCCAGCCCAGGCGCGTCCGGGTCGCGCAGCGGGCGTAGGGCGCCGGCGGCCGGGACGCTGGCGGTGAAGCTGTAGTGGCCGAGCAGGTTCACATTGCGGTGCTTGAGCGGGGAAAGCCGGGCGATGTCCTCCTCGCGGATCTCGTGGCCCTCGGCCTGGAGCTGGGCGACGGCGGCGTCGATGTAGCGGGTCGTCCAGAGCGCGCGCCGCCCGCGATGCCGAGCTGCGCCGGCCAGGTGCTCGATCACGACCCACGGCACGTCTGGCGGGTCGTCCGGGAGGAACCGGCCGATGTAGCGCACCGTGCACATCTGGAGAGCGAACCCGAGCCGACTGTGGTCCCCGCGCCGCTTCGCGATCAGCTTGCGGTCCTCGTCATCCAGGAAGAAGAACCGCTCCAGCTCCGGTCGCGACAGGGCCGGGCGGCCACTCCTGCCACCTCGGCACGTTCGCGCCCAGAAGCGATCGCGGCTTGCCTCAGCCGGACGGCAGGCGTGCCGGGGTCCGGGAGTGGCCGGTCAGGGTGTATCCGGGGGTGACCGCGATGAGGTCGCCGTCCTCCCTGGTGGCGCTGACCAGGTGAGGAGGTCGGGGCGTGCCCTTTTCGACGGCCACTTGCAGTTTGACGGTGTCCCCGCTGGGAGCCAGGACGGCGACTCGCGGGCCGCCGGCGGCGATCGCCGGTGCGCGACCGGTCCACAGCGTGCCCCGTGCGTACCCGGCGGGCAGCGTGGAGGTGTCATGGCCGGACACGTACTGCCTGGTCCACGGGGGCGGGGCCGCGTCGGCGCTGACCCAGTGGGCGGTGCGGGTGTCGGCGTCCATGACGTACGCCAGGTGTCTGCGCTGCGGTCGGTCGGCGTCGAAGTCGTCCACCACGAGCCCGGTGGCGACCAGCACCGCCGCGAGGAGAAGGGCCGTCAAGGGTGCTGCGAGGACGGCGGCACGTCTCGGCCGGGTGGCGAGATCGGGCAGGAGCAGTTCCGCGATCGGCACGACGATCAGCCCGAACAGTGCCAGTACCAGCGCGCTCACCCCGCCGAGCGCCAGCCCCATCCCGTCAAAGGCGTCCCCGGCCAGGGACGGCAGCAGCATCGCGGCCGTGACCGGACCCGGCATCGCCACGACCGTCCGCGCCCAGGCCGGCGTACGGAGCAGGAGTGCGGCCAGCCAGCCGAGCGCGCCCACGAGCGCCGGCAGGGCGAAGAGGAAAGACGCCCCGGGAGCGGCCTGGGCGCACAGCGAGCCCAGCCCGGCGAACCAGGTCAGCGCCCCGACCGCCAGCGCCGCCGGACCGAGCCCGCGCCGCAGAAGCAGATACCAGCCGAGAACCGCCGACGCGCACAGGACCACGATCGCCGCCTGGTACGGGCGCGGGCTGTGCAGCAGACCGCCCATCAGGTCGTAGGCGGGCCGCCAGGCCACCAGCAGTTGCCACAGTCCTTGCGCCAACGCGGCCGACACCACCAACGGCACCAGCGCCGAGACCGTCGCCGCGATCAGCCGGGGCAGGCTCAGCAGGCGCCTGACGCGGGCCAGCACCGCCAGGCCGGCTACCGCGACGACGGCCAGCAACGCCAGCGGCCAGACGAGCTGGTTCGGATACGTGATCATGGTGCCGAGCGCGCGGAAGTAGGTGGCGTCGTGGTCGGGGGCCGGCATCCGCAGGTCCGCGTCGCCGAGGGCACGGGTCAGCGCCAGCATGTTGGTGCCGTGGTGTTGCAGGCTGCCCGGGTTGAGGTTGGCGATGGAGTCGTTCGCGGTGTGGTAGAGCGAGGAGCGCTGGATGTAGGCGAAGTTCATGCCGCTGAAGCCGGCCCTGGTCAGCGGGGTGAAGTCGGTGTTGTTGGGCAGCAGCCGATACAGCTCGGCCATGGCGGAGTGCCCTCGCGGAGCGGGGACGGCGTTGACGAAGGTCTCGACCAGGCGGGCGTTGTTCGCGGAGGTCTGGAACATCAGCGAGGGGCCGCTGACCCCGCGGGCCTCCCAGTTCAGCAGCACGCCTCCGGCCTTGCCCACGGGATGTTCGCGAGCGAAGGCCTCGGCGCCGAGCACGCCGTCCTCTTCACCGTCCGACATGAGCAGCACGATGTCGTTCCGCGGGCCGGGACCGGCGCGCAGCGCCCGGACGGTCTCGATCATCGCGGCCACCGCCGCGCCGTCGTCGGAGGCGCCCGGTCCCATGGCCGCGGAGTCGTGGTGCGCGGCGATGAGCACGGTGCCGGTCGAGTCCGTTCCCCGCAGCCCGGCCACGATGTTGTCGACCTGGCCGAACGCCGCCAGCCCCGCCGCGGTTGCGATCCGCAAGGCGGCCCAGGCCAAGGACAACCCCGCTGACTTGATCAATGTGGCGCTGGAGGAGCTGGTTCGCGCCGAGTGTGAGTTGCCCGGCTACACGACGCTGGATGAGATGACCAAGAAAATCCGCACCGAGGTGAACCGCGGATTCTTCACGCTGCTGTCCAGCCGGGTCGACTCCGGAGCCCAGGCGAGGCTGGCCCGGCTGCTGCTGGTCGACCCCATCACCCGGCGCAGCGCGTACGACGGGTTGAAGGACGCGGCGCAGGCGGTGTCGCTCAACAAGTTCAAGGGCCGTCTGGCGTTCCTGCGGGGACTGGACGCCCCCGGGCCGACCGAGGCGTGGCTGGAGGGGATCCCGCCGGGGAAGATCGCGCATTTCGCCGGAGAGGCGAGGGTCACCGATGTCGCGGACCTACGGAAGGTGCTGGATGAGGACAAGGGCATCACATTGATCGTGAGCCTGCTGCACACGGCGCGGACCGGGGTGCGGCGCGGTCAGGACGATCACGCTCTTGCGGTGTTTGTCGGAGACCTTTGCGAGCAGATCACCCAGGTCACCGACCGAAACGAGTCCTTCCACAACTTCGCCGACTGGCTGATGTTCGGCGGCAAGCTCATCGGCCACAACGATCCCGACTACCACGAGAAGATCATCACGTTCGACGAGTTGCCGGCCAACTGCGTCATTTACTCGACCGCTCGGGACATCACGGACGCGGCCAACGCCAGCGCCGCCGACGGCCACCCCGTCGACCTCGATGACCTGGCCACCGTCTCGCCCTACATCACCCACGTCATCCGCCGGTTCGGCAACTGGATCCTCAACCTGACCCCGCCGGTCGCCAACCCCACCACCCGACTCGACCTCGAGTCCCTAGTCCTCTTCGCCCCATAACCGGCGGCTCGCTCGCCGCTGCGGGTGTTCTTCGGCACCGAAGGGCTGCGGATGACCCAGCAGGCCTACGCCAAGCGGCTCAAGACGTCGGCCGACTGGGAGAAGCCGTCAGCGGCGGCTCACTGACCGCTTGGCCTCCTGACCGTTCGGCCCGGACGTCCCTCGGCGTCCGGGCCGCGGTCAGCCACAGGCCGGTGAGTACGGCGCAGGCCAGCGTCACGGCACCCGCCGCAAGGAAGGCGCTGTTGAGGCCGGATTCGAAGGAGGCGCCGCCGGACTCCCGCGTGTGGACGATCGCCCCGAGCACCGCCACGCCGAGCACCGCGCCGATCTGCCGGGTGGTGCTGCTGACGCCCGAGGCGAGGCCGCCCTCCTGCGGGCTGACCGCCTGGATTGCGGCCCCGGTCAGCGGCGACATGGTGAGAGCGAACCCGATGCCGACGACCGCCAGCCGCCACCACACGTTCCCGTAGCCGGTATCGGCGTGGACGAAGCCCAGCGCCAGCAGCCCCAGCCCGGCGAGCGCCAGGCCGATGCTGACGACGACACGGAAGCCGTACCTGGCCGCGAACCGGCCCGCGTACGGGCTGACGATCACCATGGCCAGCGAGACGGGCAAGGTCTGCAGGCCGGCCACCAGGATCGAAGTGCCCTGGACGTAGACGAAGAACTGGGAGAAGAAGAACGACGACCCCATCAGCGCGAACCCGACCACGACCATCGCCGTGTTGGACACCGTGAACAGCCGCTGACGGAACAGCCGCAGTGGCAGCATCGGCGTCGGCACCCGAGCCTCGACCACGACGAACGCGGCCAGGAGCACCAGTCCGGCGGCGAAACTGCCCAGGATCACCGGCGAGGTCCAGCCTCGGGAACCGCCCTCGATCAGGCCGTAGGTCACAGCGCCCACGCCCGCGGCGGACAGGACCGTGCCGGGGACGTCGATCGGCGGTGCGCTCGGGTTGTGGGACTCTCCCAGCACGCGCAGCCCGGCCAACAGCAGGACCGCCCCGATGGGCACGTTGACCAGGAAGATGGCGGGCCAGCCGAAGGACTCCACCAGGATCCCGCCCGCCAGCGGTCCGGCGGCCAGGCCGATGCCGCTGAACCCGGCCCACAACCCGATCGCTCTGACGCGCTCTCGCGGGGCGGGATACGCGGCGGCGAGCAGCGCTAGTGAGGCGGGGCTCAGTGCCGCGGCCCCGACGCCCTGCAGTACCCGCCCGGCGATCAGCCAGCCGATCGAGGGCGCGAGCGCACACACCACCGACGCGGCCGTGAACACCACCACCCCGGCCAGGAACACCCGCCTGCGGCCGAACCGGTCGGCGAAGACGCCGCCCGACAGCAGCAGCATGGCTACCAGCAGCACGTAGGCGTCGACGATCCACTGCAGGCCGGTCAGCCCGGTGTGGAGCCGCTGCTGCATGTCGGGCAGGGCGGCGCCGACGATCGTGTTGTCGAGCAGCACCATGAACTGACCTGCGCAGGTCAGGGTGAGCAACGCTTTCACGCACATCTCTCCTAAAGGCAGTTGATGACTGCGTTAACATAGGCTCACATAGGCTCTAACGCAAGTCTCGACTGCGTTAAGGTGGGGGCATGGATGAGCAGGGGCGGGCCAGGCGGCCCGGGGGGCGCAGCGCCCGGGTCCGCGCGGCCGTGCACCAGGCCGTTACCGACCTGGTCAGGGAGCGCGGCTACGGGAACTTCACCGTCGGCGACATCGCGGCCCGCGCGGGCGTGGCCGACACCAGCCTCTACCGCCGGTGGGGCAACCTCCAAGCCCTGCTCAGCGATGTGCTGCTGACCCGGCTCAACGCGCAGTCACCGATGCCTGACACCGGCAGCCTGGCCGGCGACCTGCGGACCCACGCCGCCAACGTGGCCCGCGAGGTCACCGGACCCGACGGCCTGGCGCTGGTGCGGCTGACCATCGCGCTGTCATGCGAGGGCCGGCAGGGCCTTCAGGCGCGCGACGAGCTCCTGGCCGACCGCACCAGGCAGTTGCAGGCCATGCTCGACCGCGCCCGCGGCCGCGGCGAGGACCCGCCTGACGTACTGGAGGTGCTGGACCATCTCCTGGCGCCGATCTACATGCGCGTCCTGTTCGGCGCGGGCCCGCTCACCCCTGACTACCTCGACGGGTTGGTCGACCGGTTGCTCGCCTGATCCAGTCCGTCGCGCTGTGGAACAGCCGCTACCTGTCGACCGCCGTCGGCGAGCTACGCCCCCATCACTACTCGTGGCTGGGGGTCAGTTTTGGGAACAGGATGCCGGGTTGGTTGCGGGATAACATTCGTTATCTGGCAAGACAGCGATCAGCGACGTAGCGCGAGCTGGGCGACCACCGTCCGGCGCGCACGCTTCGTATCCCGGTTATCTGGCAACTCGGCGGGTGGTGGAGGCGTACCGCATCGATCCGATCATCGCCGAGCAGCTCGGCCGTGCCCACCCGCTCGCCCGCCATCTCGACGACTTCCTCACCGACCTGGCCAACGCCGGCACCTCACCGCACACCCGGCGCGCCTACCGCAGCGACCTGATCGCTTTTGCCGCCCACCACGGCGAGGAGATCGGCGAGCTGACCGCGACGCCGATCCGCGCCTACCTGGCCGAGCTCGCCGAGCTGTCGCCGGCCAGCCGCAAGCGCAAGCGGGCCGGCTCCGGCAGCGCACGCCAAAGACTTCGAGGTCCCGTGCCCAGGGCGCAAGCGAGGTCCTCGCTGCAGAGCAGGCTGGAGACTCGCTGGAGCGCAACCGCCAACTGCGCGCCGAGGTCGCCGACCTCACCGCCCGGCTCGAAGCGGCCCATGGCGAACTGCGCAAGCTCCGGGTCCAGTCCACCAAGGCCGCGAGCCTATTGATCGGACCGTGCTGAGAGGGCGTCTCTGATCCTCTGCTGATCTTTCCCGGCGCCCCAATTGGGTCCACCCCTCGGGCCCGGCGTGGCAGGCTGAAGGGGTGCGGTATGCAGACTGGGGCGAACGTTCCCCACGGTGGGCCGGAATCCGCAGCCAGGAGATCGACGTCTCCGGCACCAAGGTCCATTACCTGAGCGCGGGGAAGGGCCAGGGCGGGCTCACCCACCTGCTGATTCACCCCATGGCCGGCAGTGCGTCGATGTGGACGGACACCATCGCCGAGCTGAGCGCCCACGGTCCGGTGATCGCGCCCGACCTGCCGGGCTCGGTCTTCGGCCATACCGACTCGCCGCACCCGCGCGCGTCCAAGGCCGAACTGGGCGCGCGTTTCCTGCGAGCGTTCACCGGCCGCATGGGGCTCAAGGCCACGAACCTTTGGCGACCTGGCGAAAAGCCGCCGCCCCCGCCCGCCGGTGCTCGGCGGGCGGGGGCGTCGGTAGTACGCGTTTCCCAGGGGCGGCGCGCCCTATCGTGCGCGTCGGGCTGCGCCCCCCGGTCAGGCGCTCTTGCGGCGCTGGGCGCGAAGGATCGCCAGCCGCTCGTTGAGGACCTCCTCCAGATCCTCGATGGTGCGCCGCTCCAGTAGCATGTCCCAGTGTGTCCGCGGGGGCTTCAGCTTCTTGGTCTGCGGCTGCTCACCGTCGACGCGCACCGCGACGAGGCCGCAACTGCGGCACTCCCACGTCGAGGGGATCTCCGCCTCGGCGGCGAGCGGTACGTCGAATCGATGGCCCTTCGGGCAGGTGTAGGACACCTCCTGGCGCGGAGCCAGATCGGTGTTGCGGTCGTTCTCGTAGCTGGTCGCGCCGAGTCGGGTTCCGCGAAGCGCACGCTCGCCCATGTTTTAATGCCTCCTGAGGGCCCCGTCGTGAGGGGTGTGTCTCCCACGGCGTACAACGCTTGATACCGTGGATGGATTCCCACGCAGAGGGAGATCCAATCGCGCTTTTTGTCGTGAGAACCTCACGACGGCCGCGAGGCGCCCTCCGGCGCGGGTGAGACGGGGCTCACCACGCGCCTCGTCGCGGGGCGTCACACCCGGTCGGGCACCTCGTTCCCGGCCGCCCGGATCGCCTTGGGCATGTTGATGAGTCCCAGCAGCACGAAGCCGAGCGCAAAGAAGATCAGCAGCGACAGGATGCCCAGCCGGTAGCTGTCGGTGAGCTGGAGCGCGATGCCGAGGGCGAAGGACCCGAGGAACGTCGAGCCCTTGTCGCTGATCTCGTACAGCGCGTAGTACTCCGCCTCCTTGCCCTTGGGGATCACGTGCGAGAAGAGCGACCTGGACAGCGCCTGGGTGCCGCCCATCACGATCGCGATCGCGATGCCCAGGGCGAAGAACGGCAGCGCCGACCCCGCCGGGAGGAAGTACGCCACGCCGACCACGGCGACCCACACGATCAGCGCGTACTGCACGACGCGCTTGGCGCCGTACCGCCCGGCGAGCCGCCCGAGCAGCAGCGCGCCGCCGAACGCGACGAACTGCACCATCAGCAGCGACCCGATCCGGACCGTCTCGCTCAGGCCGAGCTCCCGGTCGGCGTAGGTGGCCGAGAAGGAGATCACGGTCTGCACGCCGTCGTTGTAGATCAGGTAGGTGACCAGGAACGCCAGCGTCAGCGGGTAGCGGCGCAGGTCGGCGGCCGTGCGGGCGAGCTCGCGGAAGCTGCGGGAGACCGCCTGGCCCGCGTTCTCGGCGGCGATGGCCCTGCGGCGGTTGCGCAGCCGCAGCAGCGGGATGATCGTGAAGCCGCCCCACCACAGGCCCGCCGAGGCCAGCGCGATGCGCGCGGCGGTGCCGCCGTCGATGCCCAGGGCGTCGGTGTTGAGGTACATCCCGAGGTGGATCGCCAGCAGCAGGCCGCCGCCCAGGTAGCCGAACCCCCAGCCGCGGGCGGAGACCCGGTCGCGTTCGGCGGCGGTGGAGATCTCGGGCAGGAACGAGTTGTAGACCACGAACGCGGCCGCGAACCCCACGTTGGCCACGAGGAACAGCGCCCCGCCGAGCAGATACGCGCCACCGGTGACGAACCAGAAGCAGACCGTCGCCGCGGCCCCTAGGAAGGCGAAGACGCCGAGCAGCTCCCGCTTGCGGCCGGTGTGGTCGGCCAGCGCGCCGGCCACCGGCATCAGGATGATCTGCAGGATGGCGGCGGCGCCGACGACGAAGGAGTAGTAGGCGCTGGGCCGCACGTCGAAGCCGAGCACGTCGACGAACTCCCGGCCGGCCGCGGCGGTCTCGGCGACGTCGGTCAGGTACGGGCCGAGGAAGACCGTCAGGACGGTGGTGGGGAAGGCGGAGTTGGCCCAGTCGTACCAGTACCAGCCGCGTTGCTCGCGGAGGCGGGCGGCGGGGGACTCGCCGACGGTGGCGGGGGCGGTGGTCATGTGGTCTCCGGGGGGATGCGCGGTCAGGACGCCGCAGGTAGGGGATGCCAGACGCCCCGTGAGGTGAGCACCTGGCGCAGGCCCGTGATGTTGTCGGTCATGATGCCGTCCACGCCCAGGTCGAGCAGCCGTTCCATGGTCCCGGGGTCGTTGACGGTCCACACGTGCACCTGCATGCCGAGGGCGTGCGCGGTGCGCACCAGGGACCTGGTGACCACGCGCAGCCCGCGGAAGCCGATCGGCACCTGGGCGCAGGGCACCCCCGCGCGGGCCAGCCGGGTGAGCAGCCGGCCGTAGCCGGAGGTGCTGGCGGCGGCGCGCAGCGTGGCCACGCCGCGCGGGCCGAGCGCCGAGCACACCTCGCCGCCGACCGCGGCGCGGGCCCTGGCCAGGCGCTCGTCGGAGAAGGAGGTCAGGCAGATCCGTTCGTGGGCGCCGGTACGCCGGACCGCCCTGGCCAGCGGCTCGATCGCGCCCGTGTCCTTGACGTCGATGTTGAACCGGGCCTGCGGCCAGTTGCCCAGCAGGTCCTCCAGCAGCGGGATCTCGTCCACGCCGCCCACCCTGGCCCGCCGTACGACCCGGTAGGGCAGCTCGGCGATCCGGCCGTGCCCGTCGGTGACCCGGTCCAGGGTCTGGTCGTGGAAGGCCAGCAGGACGCCGTCGGCGGTGGCGTTGACGTCGGTCTCCAGGTAGGTGTAGCCGAGGTCCACGGCCCGGGTGAAGGCGGCCACGGTGTTCTCCCGGTTCTCCCGCGCCCCGCCTCGGTGGGCGAAGGCCAGCGGGCCGGGATGCTCCAGGAACGGGTGCCGGCGCTGCACGTGGAGGAGTATGCCCCTTTCACCGCCCCGTGCGTCAGTGCGCGGAGGTGAACGTTTGGGTCACGAACTAGATCATTATAGGTCGCTACCCGGCTTACCTGCCCATTCTTGCCGACGGGCTTCGGCGAGCGCGATGGCGGCGGCCACCGCGACGTTCACCGAGCCGACCCGGCCGACCTGCGGGATGTAGCAGACGCCGTCCACCGCGTCGAGCAGGGCGGGGGAGCAGCCGTGGTCCTCGCCGCCCACGACGAGGCACACGTCGCGGGCCAGGGACGCCTCGTGCAGCGGCACGGCGTCGCCGGTCAGCTCCACCGCGAGCACCGTGAACCCGTCGTCCCTGGCCGCCTGCACGGCCGCGACGGCCGGGACCGGGTCCTTCCAGTCCACGAGCCGGTCGGTGCCGAGCGCGGTCTTCTGCGCCTTGGGGTTGGTGGGCGGGGTGGCGTTGCCGGCCAGCCAGATGCGCTCCACGCCGAAGGCGGCGGCGGTCCGGAAGATGGAGCCGACGTTGAACGGGCCGGTGACCGACTCCAGGATCATCGCCAGCCGGTTGCCGGTGGACCGCCGCCAGGTGCGGTTGAGCCGCTTGACGTCGGTCGCCCGCAACTGCCTGCGCGCGCCGCCCGCCCCGCCCGCCATGGTGCCCGTCACGCTTCCCGCTTCCTTCCGGCTTCGACTTTGAGTATCCGGTACGCCGACCGGGACGCCACCCGCGAGGTGGGCCAGCCCTGCTCGCCGAGCCAGCGCTGCAGCGAGTCCGAGCCCAGGTGCTTCTGCACCACCAGATAGGCGCACCCGTCCGGGGTGAGCCGGGACAGCCAGCGGCCCAGCATCTCGTGCAGCGCCGCCTTGCCGATCCTGATCGGCGGGTTGGACCAGATGGCCTTGAACCTCACCTGCGGCGGCACCTCGTCGGCGTGCACCGGCCTTACTTTGTCAAGGGCGGCGGCCGCGGCGTTCCGCCCGCACAGCTCCAGGGAGCGGCGGTTCACGTCCACCGCCCACACGGTGGCGCCCGGCGCCCGGGTGGCCATCGTGAGCGCCACCGGGCCGTAGCCGCAGCCGAGGTCGAGCAGGTCGCCCTCGGCCGGCGGGGGCGGCACGCTCTCCAGCAGGATGCGGGTGCCGGGATCGACCCGCCCGGGGGAGAACACCCCGCTGTCGGTCTCCAGCCGCAGATGCAGGTCCGGCAGGACGAGCATCACCGCGCCCGGCCTGCTCACGGCCTGCGGCCGCTCCTCGAAGTAATGTGCCACGCAGACAGACGTTACCAACGCCCCGGCCGTCCCCGGACCGCCTCGCCCCCCGCTCAGGGCCCTCGCTCAGGCCCTCGCTCAGGGCAACCGGGAGCCCAGCAGCAGCGCCGAACCGGCCACGCACACCCCCACCAGGATCGCGGCCAGGTTGAACCACTGGCCGACCTCCTGGTTGACGATCCGGTAGCCGAGCGAGGTGCCGATCTGCTCGTAGACCTCCCGCAGCTCGGTGCCCGACTCCGCGCTGTAGGCCCGCCCGCCGGTGCCGTCCGACAGCGACTGCAGGACCGCCTTGTTCACCGGCACGTTCACCGGCCGCCCGTCGATCATCACGGTGCCGTCCTGCGTGCCGTACGCGATCGTGGAGACCGGCACCTTGGCCTTCATGGCCGCCTCCACGGCCTCGTTGACCGAGCGCCCGGAGGTGTTGTCGCCGTCGGACAGCAGCACGATCGCCGACGGCGGCGGGTCGGTCACCGCCTGCTGGTCGAAGGAGCGCACCGAGTCCAGGGAGTTGAACACCGCCTCGCCGATGGCCGTGCCCGGCCGGGTGCCGAGGTTGCCCACGGCGGTGATCACGGCCATGTGGTCCGTGGTGGGCGAGATGACCACCGCGGCCGACCGGGCGAAGGACACCAGGCCCACGTTGAACCGCTCGGGCAGGTCGCGGACGAACCGCTGCGCCGCGTCCTTGGCCGCGCTGATCCGGTCCGGGGAGACGTCGTCGGCCGCCATCGACAGCGACACGTCCAGCGCGATCATGATCGTGGCACGGTCGCGCGGCACCCGTACCTGGTCGGCGGGGCGGGCCGCGGCGACCACCATCAGGCTCAGCATGACCAGGAACAGCAGCGGCGCCACGTGCCGCCGCCAGCCGGGCGCGGCCGGGGCGACCAGGGTCAGCAGCGGCAGGTTGGTGAAGCGCACGGCGTAGCGCCGCCGGGCGAACTGCGCGGCCACGTAGGCGGCGACGACGAGCAGCACCGCCGCGAACAGCCACAGCCAGCCGGGAGAGAGGAACGTCACGAATGCACTCCTGACATCGGGCGCCGGTGCGCGAGGTGGGCCATACGCCGCTGACGTAGCACGAACTGCGCCACATCGAACACCCAGTCGCGGTCGGTGCGCAGCACCAGGTGGGCCACGCCGCTGCGGCGCAGCGCGACCCGGGTGCCCTCCCGTTGCAGCGCCGCGGCCTCGGCGTAGGCGCGGCGCACCTTGGCGGACAGGCGGATCTCGCCGGTCCGGCCGGTCTCGGGGTCGGTGAAGGTCATCTGGCCCACCTCGGGCAGCTCCAGCTCCCGCGGGTCGATCACCTCGACCGCGAGCACCTGGTGCCGGGCGGCCAGGCGGCGGATCGGCCGCTCCCACTCCCGCTCCACGCCCGGGTCCAGGACCGGCGTGGCGTCCAGGAAGTCGGAGACGATCACCCGCATGCCGCGCCGCCGCCTGGCCGAGGCCAGCACCCCGATCGCCTCGCCCAGCCGGGGCGCGTCCGGCGCGGGCGCCGCCCGGGGCGCGTCCATCAGCGAGTGCAGCAGGCCGTACAGCGCGGGCCGTCCCGGGCGGGCCGGCATCCGGTGCAGGTGCCGCTCGTGCAGCACGTAGGCGCCGAACCGGTCGCCGATGCGCCCGGCCAGGAAGCCGACGGCGCCGATCGCGGCCACCACCAGGTCGCGTTTCTCCATGTCGGCGGTGCCGAAGTCCATGCTGGGCGACAGGTCGGCCAGCGCCCACGTCTCCAGCTCGCGGTCGGCGATCAGGTCCCGCACGTGCGGGACCGTGGTGCGCGCGGTGACCGCCCAGTCCATCCGGCGCACGTCGTCCTCGCCGGGCACGTAGGGGCGGCTGTCGCCCATCTCGCTGCCAGGACCCGGCAGCAGGCCCTGGTGGGAGCCGTGGAGCATGCCGTCCAGGCGGCGCACGATGGTCAGCTCCAACCGGCGCAGCGCCTGCTCGGGGGTGTTGGCGGCGCCGCTCATCGGGGTCCTTGGTTCCACACCACGAGCGGCGGCGGGACGGCGGTGAGCAACTGCCGGACGACGTCGTCGGGGTCGATCCCGTCGGCCAGCGCGTCGAAGGTGAGCATCAGCCGGTGGCCCATCACGTCCACCGCGACGTCGCGCACGTCGTCGGGGAGCAGGTAGTCCCGGCCGCGCAGCAGCGCCAGCGCCCGGCCGGCCGACACCAGGCCGAGGGTGGCCCGCGGGCTCACCCCGATCTCGATCGTCTCGCGCAGGTCGGGCAGCCCGTAGTCGGCGGGCGCCCGGGTGGCCATCACCAGCCGCACGACGTAGTCGGCGACGAGCTGGTGCACCGAGACCTGCTCGGCGAGCTCCTGCAACGCCATGAGCCGGTCGGCGTCCAGCACGGTTCGCGGCGTGGGCGGCGCCACGCTCATCCGGTGCAGGATCTCCAGCTCGTCCTGGGCGCCCGGATGCCCGACGCGCACCTTGAACAGGAACCGGTCGCGCTGCACCTCGGGCAGCGGGTAGACGCCCTCGGACTCCACGGGGTTCTGAGTGGCCAGCACGATGAACGGCCGGGGCAGCGCGTGGGTCTTGCCGGCGAGGGTCACCTGCCGCTCGGCCATCACCTCCAGCAGCGCCGACTGCACCTTGGCCGGAGCCCGGTTGATCTCGTCGGCGAGCAGGAAGTTGACGAACACCGGTCCCAGCTCGATGCCGAACGTCTCGCTGGAGGGGTGGAACACCCGGGTGCCGACGATGTCGCTGGGCACCAGGTCGGGGGTGAACTGGACGCGGGCGAAGGTGCCGCCCACCACGGTGGCGAGTGTGGAGGCCGCGAGCGTCTTGGCCACGCCGGGCACGCCCTCGATGAGGCAGTGACCGCGGGCCAGCAGCGCGACGAGCAACCGCTCGACCATGTGCTCCTGACCGACGATGACCCGTTTGACCTCGGCCAGGGCCTGGCGCAGCACCTCGGCGTCGGTGTTGCCGGGAAGTTCTTCTGCGACGGTCATCTGCTTTCGCGGCGCGCCCGCCGGGACCTGGCAGGCCGGACGGCGCGCCTCTCCTTTCACTCGCGGGACGGCACGGATCTGCTGATGATTGTTATTCCACCAAACGCGCGGCGAACCTGCGCCGGACAGGTGTGCTTTCATGATGAGCGTGCCCAGTCCGCTTCAGCACGGCGACCCGCCCTACCTTGGGCCCTTCGTCATCCAGGCGCGCCTGCGGGTCGGGCCGGCCGGGCTGGTCTACCTGGCGCAGGCTCCCGACGGGCGGGCCGTCTCGGTCGCGCTGCTGACCACCGGCGCCGCCCTGGACGCCTCGGCGCGCGACCGGTTCGTCACCGCGATCCGCGACTCGGCGCCCGAGCGCGGCGGCGTGCGCGGCTGGGTGGCCCGGCGCTCCCAGCGCGGGCGCACGGCGGTGCTGGAGAACATGCCGCCGGTGCTGGCCATGGACGTCGGCCCCGCCCCCTGGGTCGCCACGCCGTACGTGACGGGGCGGGCGGGCGCCGAGCGGTTCCTGGAGCCGGTGATGGTCAGCGGCACGCTGATCGGCGAGCGGCACGGCCCGGACTTCGTGCCCTACTGGGTGTCGGACCGGGCTCCGGCGTTGCCCGCGCCGCCCCGGCCCAAGCCGCCGCCGACCGAGCCGCGGCGTGCCGTGGTGGTCGCCGGGTCGATACTGGGCGCGATGCTCATGCTGCTCTCCTTGGTCTTCTGGCTGCTGGTCTTCCGCCCGGCCGACGAGCCGCAGCCGCCGCGCCCGTTGCCGCCCACGATGTTCGTGCCGACCCCGCCGCCGGTGCCGGCCACCCCGATGCCGCGGCCCACGCCCGATCCCACGGCCACCCAGAGCGCTCCGGGCCAGTCACCCGCCCCCGACGGCGACCCGCAGGATCCCGGCTCCGAGATCTGAGGCCGCCCCCGGTAAGGGTCCGGGGCGTTCGGGTGCGGAGAGCCGGGCCGCTGCCGGGGTACCCTCGACAGGCCAACCGGATCTACCGGATTTTTGCGGCGATGGTCGGGGGTCGGGGGATCCGGGTGGGTGTGTGGGAGATCGTGCTGCTGCTCGTCGCGGCGGCCGGCGCCGGGTGGGTGGACGCCGTGGTGGGCGGGGGCGGGCTGCTCCAGTTGCCCGCGGTCCTGCTGGCGGGCGTGCCGCCGGTGCAGGCGCTGGCCACCAACAAGCTCTCCTCGATCTTCGGCACCGCCTCCGCCGCGATCCTCTACGCCCGCACCACCAAGATCGACCGGGCGGTGGCCGTGCCCGCCGCGCTGCTCGCCGTGGCGTCGGCCGGCCTGGGCGCGGCCTGCGCCGCCGCGATCCCCAAGGACGCGCTGATCCCGCTGGTGATGGCGGCCCTGATCGGGGTGGCGCTGCTCGTGACGTTCCGGCGCGGCTTCGGCGCCGCGGCCGCCCCGCACCTGCGCACCCGGCCCCGGGTTCTCGCCGCCGTCCTCGTCTCCGGCGGCGCCGTCGCCTTCTACGACGGGATCATCGGCCCCGGCACCGGCACCTTCCTGATCATCGCCTTCACCTGGATCCTCGGCACCGACCTGGTCGCCGGCTCGGCCACCGCCAAGATCGTCAACACCGGCACCAACCTGGGCGCGCTCGCGCTGTTCGCCTGGCAGGGGCACGTGCTGTGGGGACTGGGCCTGGCGATGGCCGTGTGCAACGTCGCCGGGGCCCAGGCCGGTGCCCGGATGGCGCTGCGCGGCGGGGCGAGGTTCGTCCGGGTGGTGCTGTTGTGCGTGGTGGTGGCCCTGGTGCTCAAGCTGGGTTACGACCGCTTTCTGGGGTAGCCGGTACGGCCTCGCCCTGCTCACCGGGGGAGGGGGCGGGAGCCTGCCGGGGACGCAGCGCGGGGGCGGCCAGCGAGACGAAGAACGCGAGCACCACCGGGATCGCCAGCGCGGCCGGCAGCCCGGTCAGCTCCGCGGCGGCCCCGATCAGCACCGGCCCGCTGAGGAACCCGGCGTACGCCAGGGCGGCCACCCGGGCGAGCGACCGTCCCGCACGGCCGGGATCCTGGTTGCCCGCGGCGGAGAACACCTGCGGCACGATGCACGACAGACCCGCCCCGAGGAAGGCGAAGCCGACCACACCGGCCACCGGATGGCCGATGAGCAGCGCCACGCCGAGCCCGGCGGCGGCGATCAGGCCGCAGCCGCGCACCAGGAGCACCGGCCCGAACCTGGCGGCGAGCCGGTCCCCGGCCAGCCGCCCGGCGGTCATCATGATCGAGAAGGCGGCGTAGGCGAACGCGGCGAGACCGGCCGAGCCGCCGAGCGAGTCGTGCACGTAGACCGAGCTCCAGTCGGCCGCGGCCCCCTCGCCGAGCATGCAGCCGAACCCCAGCGCGCCCAGAAGGAGCACCCACGCCACCGTGCCGCCGCCGCGCCGCCCCTGAGCCACGGGCCGCGCGGCGGCGGCCGGGGCGGGCGCGCGCAGCGACGAGGCGGGGGACAGCGCCCAGCGGGCCGCCCACCACGCCATCACGGTGATCAGGACGGCGGAGGTCGTGAAGGCCACGGCCGGGGAGGCGGCGGCGGAGGCGAACAGGCCGCCGAGGCCCGCGCCCAGGAAGCCGCCGACGCTGAACACGGCGTGGAAGGAGGACATCATCGGCCGCCCGGCGGCGCGCTCGACGTCCACCGCGCCGGCGTTCATCGCCACGTCCAGGGTGCCGTGCACCGCGCCGAAGGCGAACAGCGCCAGGCCCAGGCTCCACAGGCTGGGCGCGAACGCGGGCAGCACGAGCACGACACCCTGCAACAGCGCCATCGGGACCATGATCCGGGTGCTGCCGTACCGGTCGACCAGGCGGCCGACGGTCATCATGCCGGAGATCGCGCCGGCCGCGATGCCGAGCAGGGCCAGGCTCAGCTGGCCGTCGCTCACCTCCAGCGCGGCCTTGATCGCCGGGATCCTCGCGGTCCACGTGCCGATGGCCATGCCGGACAGCAGGAACAGCAGGCAGACCGCGACCCGGGCGCGGACCAGCTCGGCGTGGTCCCGCGTGCGCGGGCTCACGCGCCGGCCTCGGGCGCGGGGCCGGCCAGCCGTACGGCCACGCCCGCGGCGACCAGGGCGTCGTGCTGATCGGGCGGGATGCCGGGGTCGGTGACCACGACGTCCAGCCGGGAGAGGGGGCAGACGGCGCCGAAGGCGGTGCGGCCGAACTTGCCGGAGTCGACGGCGACCACGACCCGGCGGGCCGCGTCCATCGCCGCCTGCTTGACGGCCACCTCGGGAAGGTCGTGCGCGGTCACCCCGTGCTCGGCGGACAGGCCGCAGCAGCCGATGACCGCCGTGTCGAAGCGCAGGGCGCGCAGGGACGTCTCGGTGAGGGGGCCGGTGAAGTTCAGCTCGCCCTGGCGTACCTCGCCGCCGGGCAGGACCAGGCGGATCCGGGGGGCGGTGGCCAGCTCGCGCACCGCCTGCAGGGCCAGCGCGAGCACGGTCACCCGGCGCTCGCGCAGCGCCCTGGCCACCTCCAGGGCCGTGGTGCCGCTGTCCAGCAGGACGGCCTCGCCGTCGGCGATCAGCGAGGCGACCTCGGCGCCGATCCGGCGCTTGGCCTCGACCGCCTCGCGCTCGCGCACCCCGAACGGCGGCTCCTCGCCGCGCAGCAGCAGGCTGACCGCGCCGCCGCGCACCCGGCGGACGACACCCTGCTGGGCGAGGTCGTCCAGGTCGCGGCGGATCGTCATCTCCGAGACGCCGTGCCGGGAGGCGAGCTCGGTGACCAGGACCGTGTCGTTGACACGAAGAGCATTCATGATCGCCCTTATACGATCAGCACTTTCCATGTGTTCATATGAACATGTTTCGTGTGTGGTTCGCAATAGGCGGCCGTAATCAGCACACTTCTTCCCATGCGTGCCAGCCGCCTGCTCTCGTTGCTGCTGCTCCTGCAGGTCAGGGGCCATCTGACCGCGCCCGAGATCGCCGAGGAACTGGAGGTCTCGGTCCGCACGGTCTACCGCGACATGGAGGCGCTGTCGGCCGCCGGCGTGCCGGTCTACGCCGACCGGGGTCCCGCCGGAGGTTACCGGCTGCTCGACGGTTACCGGACCAGGCTCAACGGCCTGACCGTGGAGGAGGCGTCCTCGCTGTTCCTGGCGGGGCTGCCGGGACCGGCCGCCGACCTGGGGCTGGGGGAGGAGGCCGCCGCCGCGGAGCTGAAGCTGCTCGCCGCGCTGCCGCCCGAGCCCCGCTCGCACGCGGCCCGGATGCGCGAGCGGTTCCACCTGGAGGTGCCCGGCTGGTACCGCAGCGCCGACGCGGCCCCCCATCTCGGGGTGGTCGCCGACGCGGTGTGGGAGGGGCGCCCGCTGCGCATGGTCTACACCCGGTGGGGGCCGCGCGAGGTGGAACGGGTGGTGCACCCCTACGGCGTGGTGCTCAAGGGCGGATCGTGGTACTTCGTGGCGGGCGCCGAGGGCGGCGGCCCGCGCACGTACCGGGTCGCCCGCATCGTCTCGGTGGAGCCGCTGCCCGGCCGGTTCGACCGGCCGCCGGACTTCGACCTGATCGCCTACTGGAACGAGTGGTCGGCGGAGTTCCTGCGGCGGCTGTACACCGCGGAGGCCGTGGTGCGGGTCGCCGCCTCCGCCGTGCCGCTGCTGGCCTACACGGCCGGCCAGGACCTCGTGGACGCCGCCGTCGCCGCGGCCGGCCCGCCCGACGAGACCGGCAGGCTCACCCTGACCCTCCCCGTCGAGTCGATCACCCACGCCCCCTGGGTCCTGCTCCGCCTCGGGGCCGACCTCGAAGTCCTCGGCCCCCCGGAACTCCGCACCCGGATGGAACAGGTCGTCGCCGACCTCGCCGCCCTGTACCACAGAGCCGCCGATACTTTGTAAAGGCGCGCGGCGGAAGCCGTACGCGGCCCTCAGGGGCCGGTGTGGATCAGGGCGGCCCACAGGTCGGGGCGGTGCGGGTGACGGGCGCGCAGGGACATGCTCGCGCTGTGCACTGCGGCGGCCACGTGGTCCCCGGGCAGCGCGGTGGGGTCCAGCAGGCCGTAGACGTGGTCGGCGGCATGGGCGGCCTCCTCGTCCCTGATGCTCCACAGCGTGGCGATGACATGCTCGTAGCCCGCGAGCTGGAAGGCGGACGCGAGGTTGATCGCCTCGTCGGCGATCGCGCCGCTCGCCGCCGCCGTCTGGCAGGCGGACAGGTAGGCCAGCTCGGCGTGCGGCAGGTCCAGCCGGGCGATGTCCAGCACGGTGAGCCGGTCCGCGCCGAGCGCCAGGCTGCTCCTGGAGGGCCGTTGCGGGTCGGCGTAGGCGTGGCCGGCGAAATGCAGCCAGGCGTGGTCAGGCAGCGCGGCCAGGAGGCGTTCCCTGGACGGCGGTTCCAGCAGCACGGCGCCGGGGACGCGGCGCGCGATCCGCTCGGCCTCCACGGCGGTGGCCGGCAGGTCGGCCATGCCGGGCGTCTGCCCGACGGCCACGACCAGCGGGCGGCGCAACCGCTGCGGGGCGGGACGCTGCCGCCTGCCGTGCGCCAGCGCCCGGACGGTCGAGGTGTAGGAGGAGACGGCCAGGTCGAGGACCCCCGGCCAGCCGGTCCTGGCCGCCGCGTGCAGCGGCAGGTAGGCGAGCGGGCCGGTCGGGCACCAGCGGATCCGCGGCAGGGGCCGCCGCTTCGCAGGCCACCTGGAGATGCCGAGCGCGCGCAGCACGGGCTTCGCGACCGCCCGCCACAGCCAGGTCAGCGTCTCACCGATCATGGACTCGCCGATCAGCCGCTTGACGGTGGTGTCGGCCTTCAGGGAGTACCGGACGGCCACGTGGAAGCGCACGGCGTGCTCGGCCGCCTTGCTCCGGTCCAGCAGAGGCAGCGGGACGACCTCGATGCGGCCGCCGCGCAGGATCAGCGCGTCGCTGTGGTAGGGGCTGGCGTTGAGGACCACCACCGGGTCCTCGCCCACCGAGGCCAGCAGTTCCTCGGCGTGCGGCGGGGTCAGCAGGCCCATCGCCCGGACCTCGCCGAGTGCCTCCTCCCATTCGGCGGCCAGCCGCCAGCGGCGTTCGGCGCCGAGGCCCACCGCGGTCACCGACTCCAGCCGGCCGGGCCCGGCGTCGAGCAGTTCGCGCAGCCGCCGTACCCGTTCGGCCAGCTCGGGGGCGCGCTCGGTGAGGACGTCGAGGTCGGAACGGGTCTCCAGGGCCTGCGCGAACAGCACGCCGCGGCCGTACTCCAGGAGTTCCAGCGCCTGCGCCGGGTTCCCGAGGCGCAGGGCGCAGGCCGCCGCGTCCTGGCCGAGGTAGGCGTTGGTGCGCAGCGCGAGCTCCTGCTCGGTTCTGGGCAGCCGGCGGGTCACCGCCGTGGGCAGGATCCGCACGGCCGCCGCGTAGCCCTCCGCGGCCTCGGCCCAGCGTTCGTGCCCGGCGGCGGTCTCCCCCCAGGTCCACGCGGCGCTCAGCCGTGCCCGCACGCCGCCGGCGGGATTCTGCACGGTCGAGCGCAGCAGCCGCAGCGCCTCCGCCAGGTCGGCCGGGTCGCCGCGGGCGGTGTACCGCTCGTTCAGGGCGCGGCTCGTCCCCACCGGGTCCTGGCCCTCGCGCAGCATGCCGACGGCCTCGTCCAGTTCGGCGGGATCGCCGGTCTCGCGGGCGCGCATCAGCAGCAGGCCGCCGAGTTCCCGGGTGCTCACCGGCCGCTGCCCGTCCTGCCGCGGCGCCGCCGCGACCGCCGCCCGGGCGACCTCGATCGCCTCGTCCAGCGCGGCCCGGTCACCGCTGTGCTCATACGTCATCTTGAGCGCCCCGGCGAGCCCGGCGAGCAGCAGGGGGGCGTCTCGCGCCATGCCCGCGCCCTCCGCCACCGCCTGGCGCATCCGCCGGACGCACTCGGCCAGCAGGGTGGCGTCGCCGGTGATCCTGAACCGGAGCTCCAGGGCGGCGCCGAGGGAGCGCAGGTTCAGGACGCGGCCTATGTCGCCCGGCGGGGTGGCGTCGACGGCCTCCTCGAGCGCGTCGGCGGCCCGCGGCAGCAGCGACGTGTCGCCCCGGTGAGCGGAGCTGATCATCAGCGTGTCCGCGTAGGCCGCCAGGACCAGCGCGTGGTCCGGGGACCCCGTCGGCAGGCCGTCCAACGCCCGGGCGGCGATCGACGCCGCCTCGTCGAGATCGGCCTCACCGCCCCGGGCGGCGGCGCCGTACCCGATCGCCCTGACCAGCCGGACGACGGTCGCGGCGTACCGCGGGTCGAGGGGTCTCATGGCCGCCGCCGCCGCGCGCAGCAGCGCGATCGCCTCGTCCAGCGCGGCCGGGTCGCCGGTCCGCACGGCCAGGTTGCGCAGCGCGCTGCCGAGCCCGGCCTCGGCGCCGGCGCGTTCCTCCGGCGTGGCCGTGCCGAGCAGCGCCAGCGCCTGCCGGAACAGGCCGATCGACTCGGTGAGCGCCTCGTCGTCGGCGCGGCGGAGGTAGTCCTCCTCCAGCAGGCCGGCGAGGTGCGTCAGGCAGTGCGCCCGGACCTCCGCGGTGGCGTCCGCGGCATCGGCCAGGGCCTGCCGCGCCACCGGGACGGCCTCCGCCAGGAACGTCTCGTCGGAGGTGATGACGTACAGGTTCCGCAGCGTGACGGCGAGCCAGCCCGCCCACTCCGGGCGGTCGGGGTCCCCGGGCGGGAGCAGTTCGACGGCGCGGCGCAGCAGGTCGGGCGCGCGCCGCATCTCCGCGAGGTTCCCGGTCAGCCGCGCCCAGCTGAACAGCACGCCGCCGTAGTGGTAGAGCACGCCGGCCTCCATCGGGTCCCCCGGCGGGCACGCCTGCGCCGCCCGCGCCCCGGCGTCGGCCGCCTCGGCGAGGGCCGCGACATCGCCGGTCTCGGCGTAGCTGTACGGCAGCACGGCGCAGAGCCGGCCCAGGCAGAAGACCTGGGCCCGGCTGCCGGGCGGGGCGGCGGCCACCGCGTTCCGGTACGCGGTGACGGCTTCGTCGAGGAGTCCGGGGTCGCCGGTCACGTCGTAGTAAGCCCCCGCCGACTCGCCGAGCCCGCTCAGGTGGCCCGCGGTCTCCTCGCCCTCGGGCGGCAGCCCCGTGGCGACGGCCTCCCGGGCGGCCAGCAGGGCGTGGCCGAGGTCCTCCGCCGTGCCGGCCGCCTGGTGCCATGCGCGCACGTGCTCCCACATCAGGGCGCGCAGGAACGGCAGCGCCGGGTCCTGCGCGGGCGACAGCGACGCCGTGACCGTGTAGAGCAGCAGGCCCAGCGCGATCCGTTCGGCCGCGACCGGCACCTGCCACATCGGGGACCGCTGATGGGTGAAGTGGAGCAGCCGGTCCCGGTCGCCGGGCCTGTTCGCCCGCATGCCGTCGACGAACGGCCGCATCCGCTCCGACGCCGCGACGCCGCACAGGTCGGCGAGGTCGATCAGGACGAGCGCGGTGACGAAGTCCGGCGACTCGCCGATCGGCACCGGCCCGGCCTCGGTGTACCTGGCCAGGTGCAGCATGCCGACCACGTGCAGCGGCAGGGCCAGGTCCGCGGAGGGCAGGCCCTCCTGTCCGCGTAGCGCCGTGCCGACCGCGTGCAGCAGCGTGGCGGCGTCGGCGCACGCCCCGAGGCCGAGCACCTGATCCCGGTCGCCGTCGTTGACGACGGCGACCAGCTTGTCCAGGATCTGCCGGATATCGGTCACACGATCATTACAGGAGTGCGGGAAGCGCGCCGATAGGTGAAGATCGACCTTGTGACTGAGTCGAAACCCATCCATCCGGCCGAGCGCGGAATGACCGAGGTGCTGCTCGGCGCGCTCGCCGGCTCGACGCTGCTGCCGTTCTTCCAGGCGATCGCCACCAAGGCCGGCGAGGACCTCTACGCGAAGGTCCGGAGCCTGCTGTCCGGCGCGGACCGCGAGCGGGCGCAGACCGCTCTCGACACGGCGGGCTCCGTCACGCTGGCCGACCGGGGCACCATGACGATCCTGCGGCTGCCCGCCGAACTGCCCCCCGACGCGGCGGCCGCGCTGCGCCTCCTGGTCCTGCCGCCGCCGGCCGAGGGCTGGCGGATCGTCTACTGGGACGGCGCGCGCCGCATGTGGGTCGTGGACGACCTGGACGTGCCGCCGCGGAACGCCGTGCGGATCGACGAGGCCCCCGGGGAGAGCCCTTCCGGGGACTGACCCGGGGTCAGCGGCCGGTGGCGCCCGGTCCCGTTCTGCCGCGTTGCGCCAGGAGCGGGAGCACGCGGTAGGGCACGTGCTCCCTGAGCATGACCTCGGTCTTGGTGCGCACCACGCCGGGCAGCCGCAGCAGCTGCTGGATGACGTCCTCCAGGTGCGCGTTGTCCCGGGCGACGATCCGGCACACGAGATCGCCCTCACCCGCGATGGAGTGCGCCTCCACCACCTCCGCGATGCCGGCCAGCGACGTCACGGCCTGCTCCAGCCTGCCCTGCGCCAGGTGCAGGTGGGCCTGGGCGAGCACGGGGAACCCCAGCCGGGCCGGGTCGATCCGGGGGGAGTGGCTCGCGATGACGCCGCTGCGCTCCAGCCGGCTCAGCCTGCTCTGGACGGTGCCCCTGGCCACCCCGAGGATCCGCGCGTACTCCCGCATGCCCGCCCTGGGCTCCTCCAGCACGAGACGGAGGAGGGCGAGGTCGATGTCGTCCATATGTGTGCCGTTGGCCTTCCTGACAGCGCGCTCGGCGCCGGAGAGTGGGCCGATGGCCCAGACGCGCGTCGCGCCCATTGACCGGATGGAACACCCGAGTCCTACTATCTGCGCCAGATGCCCATTCTTTCACGAGTCAGGTGATGCTCCATGGCCGAACCGATCACCCTTGACGACCGGTACCTCCGCCGGGAGGGAGAGGTCTACCTGACCGGCATCCAGGCCCTCGTCCGGGTGCTGCTCGACCGGAGCAGGGCCGACCGGCTCGCCGGCGTGGACGGCGCCGCGTTCGTCTCCGGTTACGAGGGTTCGCCGCTGGCCGGATTCGACCTGGAGCTCGGCCGGCGGGCCGGCCTGCTCGCCGAGCACGGCATCGTGCACACGCCCGGCCTCAACGAGGAGCTCGCGGCGACCTCCGTGATGGGCAGCCAGCTCGCCGGGGCGATGGGCACCCTGCGGCCCGACGGCGTGGTCGGCGTCTGGTACGGCAAGGCCCCCGGGCTGGACCGGGCGAGCGACGCCATCAGGCACGCCAACCTGGCGGGCGCCCATCCGCGCGGCGGCGCGCTCGCGCTGGTGGGGGACGACCCGGGAGCCAAGTCCTCCACCGTGCCCAGCGCCTCGGAGCTCGCGCTCGCCGACCTGGCCCTGCCGATCTTCTACCCGGCCGACGTGCGCGACGTGCTCGACCACGGCAGGCACGCGGTGGAGCTGTCCCGCGCCAGCGGGCTGTGGACCGCGATGAAGGTGGTCACCGACGTCGCCGACTCGGCCGGAACCGTCGCCCTGGACACCGCCTGGGCCCGCCCGGAGCTGCCCGCCTCGCTCCGCCCCTACCGGCACGTCCCGAACGGCCGCCTGCTGGGCGCCGACCTCGCCGCGCTGGAACACGGCCTGTACACCGTCCGGCTGCCGATCGCCCTGGAGTATCTGCGGATCAGCGGGGTCAACCGGATCGGCGGCGCCGCCCGGGACGCCCGGATCGGCATCGTGTCGGCCGGGAAGACGTATCTCGCGCTCCGCCAGGCGTTGCGCGCGCTCGGCCTGGCGGACGCGGACCTGGAGAGGTACGGCATCAGGCTGCTCAAACTCGGCGTGATCCACCCGGTCGAACCGGAGATCGTGCGCGAGTTCGCCGCCGGGCTCGGCCAGATCGTGGTGGTGGAGGAGAAGCGGTCCTTCCTTGAGGGAGCCGTCAAAGAGATCCTTTACGGCCGGGCGGGGGCGCCGGAGGTGCGGGGGAAGTCGCTGTTCAGCCCCGCCGGGGAACTGGGACCGGACACGATCGCCTCCGGTCTCGCGCGCGTGCTGGGGGACATCGAGCCCGTCGCGGCGTGGCGGGGACGCCGCAGACGGGAACGCCTCTCCCTTCCGCTGCTGGCCCGCACGCCGTACTTCTGCTCCGGCTGCCCGCACAACTCCTCGACCAAGGTGCCTGAGGGGTCCCTGGTCGGCGCCGGGATCGGCTGTCACACGATGGCGCTGTTCATGCCGCCCGAGCAGGTGGGCGACGTGATCGGGCTGACCCAGATGGGCGGCGAGGGCGCTCAGTGGATCGGCATGGCGCCGTTCGTGAGCGACCGGCACTTCACGCAGAACATCGGCGACGGCACCTTCACGCACTCCGGCAGCCTGGCCGTCCGGGCCGCCGTCGCCAGCGGCGTCGACATCACCTTCAAGCTGCTGTACAACTCGGCCGTCGCGATGACCGGCGGCCAGCGGGCGGTGGGCGGGCTGACCGTCGAACGGCTGACCGCGCTGCTGCTCCTGGAAGGGGTCAGCAAGGTGATCGTCACCAGCGACGACCCCGGCAGGCTGCGCGGCCTGCCCAGGCAGGTGGAGGTACGGCACCGCGACGACCTGCTGCGCTGCCAGGAGGAACTGGCGGCGATCCCCGGGGTCACCGTGCTGGTGCACGACCAGGAGTGCGCGACGGAGAAGCGGCGCAGGCGGCGGCGCGGCAAGGAGCGGGCCCCGGAGACCCGGGTGGTCGTCAACGAACGCGTGTGCGAGGGATGCGGCGACTGCGGCGTGAAGTCCAACTGCCTGTCCGTGCAGCCGGTGGAGACGGAGTTCGGCCGCAAGACGCGTATCCACCAGTCCTCCTGCAACCTGGACCAGGCGTGCCTTTCCGGCGACTGCCCGTCGTTCGTGACCTTGACGCCGGTCAGGACGTCCGGGGGGAGGCCGGGCGGCCGGGCGGCGGACCCGGGCCTGCCGCCGGCGCCGCCGCCCGAGCCGTCCTGGCAGGCCCGTGACTTCACCGTGCGGATCACCGGCATCGGCGGGACGGGCGTCGTCACCACGGCGCAGGTCCTCAGCGCCGCCGCGGTGATCGCCGGGCGGAAGGTGCGGATGCTCGACCAGACCGGGCTGGCGCAGAAGGGCGGCGCCGTGGTCTCCGACATCAAGATCACCCTCGACGAGGTCGAGCAGGCCCCCAAGCTCGCCGCCGGCGAATGCGACCTCTATCTGGCCTGCGACGCCCTGGTCGGGGCCGACCCCGAGCGGCTCGCCGCCGCCGACCCGGCCAGGACCACCGCGATCGTCTCCACCACCGAGGTGCCGACCGGGCGCATGGTCGTCGACCCCCGCGTGTCCTTCCCCGAGTGGGACGGGGTGCGCTCGGTCATCGAGGAGGCCACCGCCCGCAGCGTGTACCTCGACGCACGCGGCCTGTCGGAGGAGCTCTTCGGCGACGACCAGTACGCCAACATCCTGCACCTCGGCGCGGCCTACCAGGCGGGCGCCGTCCCGCTGCCCGCCGACGCGATCGAGGGCGCCATCCGGCTGAACGGCACCGCCGCCGAGCGCAACCTCCAGGCGTTCGCGTGGGGCAGGCAGGTCGTCGCCGACCCCGCCGCCCTCACCGCCCGCCGCACGCTCCCCGCCGGGCCGGAGGCCGCCCCTCCCGCGCGGCGGAACGGCGCCGCGGCCGAGCGGCTCCTCGCCCTGGTGGCGACCGGCCCGGACACGGAGCTGGCCCGGCTGCTCGCCGTCCGGGTGCCGGACCTCGTCGACTACCAGGACGAGGCGTACGCCGGGGAGTACGTCCGGTTCGTCGAGCGGGTACGCGCCGCCGGCTCCGCCGAGGTGGCCGAGGCGGTGGCCCGCAACCTGTACAAGCTGATGGCCTACAAGGACGAGTACGAGGTGGCCAGGCTGAGTCTCGCCTTCGACCCGGGGCCGGGCGTCCGGCAGGCGTACCGGCTGCACCCGCCGCTGCTCAGGGCGCTGGGCATGAAGCGCAAGATCAGCCTGGGCCCGTGGTTCCGCCCGGTGTTCCGCCTGCTGTACGCGCTGCGCGGGCTGCGGGGCACCCCGCTGGACGTGTTCGGGTACCCGCGGCTGCGGCGGCAGGAGCGCGGCCTGCCCGCCGAGTACCGTGAGGCGGTCCTGCGGGCGGTGACCCTGGGCGACGAGGCCACCGCCCTCGAACTCGCCGCCCTGCCCGACATGGTGCGCGGTTACGAGGACATCAAGCTGAGGGCCATCGCCGCCTACCGGGACAGGCAGGCGGCGCTGCTGCACTCCCTCACCGGCGCGACCGCCTCCGCCGACTCCGCCCCGTGAGCCCGCGCACCGAGAGATCTACATTGTAAAGGCGGCCTGCCGGTGCGGTTCGACCGGTCTCAGTCACCCGCCAGGGCCGCGTCGAAGCGGTGGCGGAGATCGGCGAGGCGTTCGACGGGTTCGTTGCTGTAGACGAGGCGGACGTATCCGGGGGCGACCGTCCCGCCCCAGGCGGTCATGGGGGTGGCGGCGACGCGCCCGTGGCGGAGCAGCCGGGAGGACAGCTCGGGGGCGGTGAGGCCGAGGGCGGTGGCGTCGACCAGGCAGGACCAGCCGCCCGCCGCGCGGATCACCGGGAGACCGGCGAGCTGCCCGAGGACCGTGTCGTGCCGCCGCCGGTATTCGGCCGTGGCCTCGGCGACGCCCGAGCCCGCCGGGTCCGCGAGCGCCGCCGCGGCGCCGAGCTGGGCGAAGCCGCTGGCCACCGTGGTGTTGTAGATGACCGCCATCCGGATGCGGGCCATCAGGTCGGCCGGGCCGGCGATCCAGCCGATCCGCCAGCCGATCATCCGGTACTCCTTCGAGACCGAGCCGATGGTGACGGTCCGGTCGGCCAGGCCGTCGACCTGGCAGGGGTTGATCCGCGGGTGGCCGTCGTAGACGAGGCGTTCCATGGCGGCGTCGTAGACGAGGTAGGCGCCGGTCCTGGCGCAGGTCTCGGCCACGGCGGCCCAGTCGTCGCGGTCGAGGACGACGCCCGAGGGCATCGACGGGCTCATCAGGAGCAGCACGGCGGCCGTGGTGATCCGGGTCAGGGCGTCGCGGTCCAGGCGCCAGCGGCCGTCCTCGACGTGGAGCGGGAGGAACTGCGGTCGGGCGCCGGACAGCCGTACCCGTTGCAGGAGGCCGGCGTAGGTGGGGTCGGTGAGCACCACGGGGTCGCCGGGCTCGGTGGTGGCGAGCAGCACGGGCATGACGGCCGAGGTGCCGCCCGAGGTGATGACGATCTGCCGCGAGGGGTCGTGGTCGAGCCCGGTGCGCCGGTGCAGCTCGGCCGCGACCGCCTCGCGCAGCACCGGCAGGCCGGTGAGCGGCAGCCAGCTGTTGCCCTCCCCGCAGGCCAGCGCCCGGGTGGTGGCGGCGACGGCGGCCGGCGGTGGAGGCACGTCGGTGTCGAGGTTCTCCATGCGCAGCACGTCCGGGTCGGTGCCGGCGGCCTCGGCGACCGCGTCGAGGCCGATCGGCTGTACATCGGCGAAACGGGTGTTGGGCCGCACGGGACACCTCCGAGTGTTCGGTTTACAGAACACAAGATGTGCCGTCGCCGTCCGGACGTCAAGCGCTCCGGCGCGGAGATGTCCCCGCCGGCCCCGCCGAGCCCGCCCCGGCTCCCTTTATGGGGATTTATTCGCGATTAAACGCCCAGCCCGCATTGTTGTGCACTATCGAATCCATTTACCAATATGCGGGCGTCGAATATTAATGCCTTGACTCCCACTGACGGCACACGTAACTTTGAATTACTCACCTCTTGCCATCGGGGGCTTTTTTCGGCACTTTCAAGAAAGTGATCGGAAGCGGTTCCATATGTCGAAGCGCGGCTTTGCCGTGCCCGTGACAAGGCGCCGGAGAAAGGGGGGAGCGGATGTCGATCCGTGGAAAGGGTCCACATGCTTCTCAGCCACGCGGGAACACGCGGCGAAACGCTGGTCGAGCGGTTCGACCGGGTCGCCGCCGCGTCCGGCGACCGGGTCGCGGTCGAATGCGGAGACGCCCGGCTGAGCTACGCCGGACTGCGCGACGCGTCACTCAGGCTGGCCGCCTACCTGCGGACCGGCCACGGCGTGCGGCGCGGAGACCTGGTCGCCGTCTGTCTGGAACCCTCGCTGGACACCGTCGTCACGATCCTCGCCATCCTGCGGTGCGGCGCCGCCTACGTCCCGCTCGACGTCGAGAACCCGGTCGCGCGCAACCGGCTGATCCTCGGCGACTGCGCCCCCAGGGCCGTCGTCGGAGACCTGGACCCGCCCGCGATACCCGTCGCCGCTCTCCGCCGGGCCGCTCACGACATCAGGGCCCCCGCGCGGCCGGCCGGGCCGGCGACCTCCGCCGACGACGTCTGCCACGTCATCTACACCTCCGGGACCACCGGCACGCCGAAGGGCGTCCCCATCACCCACCGCAACGTGCGCGCGCTGTTCGACGCGACCGCCGACCTGTTCGGGTTCGGCGCGCGGGACGTGTGGCTGCTCTACCACTCGGTCGCCTTCGACTTCTCGGTGTGGGAGCTGTGGGGGCCGCTGCTCACCGGCGGCAGGCTGGTCGTGGCCGGCCGGTGGGACAGGCTGACCCCCGAGACGTGCGCCGGGCTGGTGCTGGAGCGGGGGGTGACCGTGCTCAACCAGACCCCGACCGCGTTCGGCGTGCTGGCCCGGGAGATCTCCGCGCGGGTCCCCGACCCGGCCGCCGTGCCGCTGCGCCACATCGTCTTCGGCGGCGAACCGCTCGGCGCCGCCACCCTGGCCCCCTGGGTGGAGCGGTTCGGCTTCGACCGGCCCGCGCTGGTCAACATGTACGGCCTGACCGAGGCGACCGTGCACGCCACCTACCACCGCCTCGGCCCGGCGGACCTGGCGGGCGAGTGGTCGAGCATCGGCGCACCGCTGCCGGGCTTCACGGCCCGGGTGGTCGACGAGCACGGCAGGCCCGCCAGGCGCGGCGAGCTCCTCCTCGCCGGACCGCAGGTCGCCGCCGGATACCTGCACCGCCCCCAGCTCACCGCCGACCGCTTCGGCGCGCTCGACGGAGTCCCCTGCTACCGCACCGGAGACCTGGTCGAATGGCACGGCCCGGCCCTGACCCACCTCGGGCGGGCCGACCAGCAGGTCAAGATCCGCGGCCACCGGGTCGAGCTCGGCGAGGTCGCCGCCGCCGCGTCCACCGTACCCGGCGTCGGCCAGGTCTGCGTCGTGCCGATCCGGCGCGACGGCGAACCGGCGCTCGCCTGCGCCTACACCAGCGAAACCGGAAAACCGATATCGCCGCGAGCCTTCCGTGAATCGCTCCGCACGCGAATTCCCCCTTACATGCTCCCCGGCCGGTTCCGCCTTTACGACCGGCTCCCCACCACCGTCAACGGAAAGATCGACCCCGAGAGGATCAGAAAAGACATGGAGCCGAACAGTTGACCCCGGACCACGCCGCGCCGGCGGTGGACGACATCGAGCGGGAATTCGTTTCCTGGGTCCGGGACGCGGTCGAGGACGCCGACGTCTCGGGCGCCGACAACTTCCTCGACGCCGGGGGGAACTCGATGACGGCCATGCGCCTGCGGGCCATGCTCATCGCCAAGCACGGCGTCGCCCTCGATCTCGCCGAACTGTTCCGCAGGCCGATGCGGGAGGCACTGGCCGGCGCGGCCCGACGCCTCCCGGACCACACCGGCGCAACCCCTGACCACGGAAGGACCAGCAGATGACCGACTACCGGCTGTCCGCCGCCGAGCTTGAGCGGTTCGAGCGGAACGGCTACATCGGGCCGTTCACGATCTACTCGCCGCGGGAGATGGACGAGCTGTGGGGGAAGGCCCGCATCGAACTGCTCGACCGGACCCACGCCGCCTACCCGATCGACGTGCTCGACGAGGTGGCGGGCGTGACCAACATCGCCAACTACGACCGGCACCTCGACGTCGACTTCCTCACCGACCACGTCTGCGACCCCAGGATCGTGGACCGGGTCGCCTCGATCCTGGGCGACGACGTGCTGTGCTGGCGGACCGAGTTCTTCCCCAAGCACGCCGGTGACGAGGGCACCGACTGGCACCAGGCCGACACGTTCGCCAACGCCAGCGGGACCCCGCAGATCCTGTGGCCGGCGGGCGACCCGAGCCTCGTCCGCGGCGGCACGGTGACCGTGTGGACGGCCTTCACCGACGCCACCCTGCGCACCGGCTGCCTCCAGTTCATCCCCGGCACCCACCGGGAGATGAACTACGACGAGAGCAAGCCCATGACGTTCAAACCCGACAAGATCAACGCCGTCGAGAAGGACGGCGTCCGGCGCGGCTTCTACGGCTACGACTACCGTGAGCTGCAGATCGACCCGGACTTCGTGCCCGACGAGAGCAAGGCCGTGCCGATGGTGCTGGAGCGCGGCCAGTGCATCATCTTCCTGTCCACCCTGATGCACGCCTCACTGCCGCACACCGGGAGCAAGAAGGAGATGCGGCTGGGGTTCGCGGCACGCTACGTCCCGACCCGGGTCCGGGTGTACCCCGGCAGCGACGCCATCGAGGAGTACGGCGGCCGGATCTCGCTGGACCGGTTCGGTTCGGTGCTGGTCAGCGGGCACAACGCCTACGACTTCAACAAGATCGCCGAAACCAACCTCAAAGGCCATCCGTTCGCCACCAGGACCCCGTGACCGGTCCCGCGTGCCAGCTCGATGAACGAATCCGACAGCCGGCCCGACGAGGATTTCGCGCGGGCGCACGGCTTCGACGGCGACCACGTCGCCGGGCTCGACCCGCTGCGGATGGACGGCCTCCTCCCCGCGCTGCGCACGATGAACGCCGCGGCGGACCTGCGCGGGCTGACCGGCATGCTGCACGCGCGGGTCCTGGCCCTCCCGGAGCCCGCGGCGTTCTCCGTGGCCGAGTGCCTGGCGGCGATGCGCGACCTCGGCCTGCTCGCCGGTTCGGTCAAACGGCACGGCGCCGAACCCGTGGACGCGGTGCCCGGCCTGGAGGCGGTGCTCCTGGAGCTCGGCCGCAGGACCAGGATGGTGCCCAGGGACACGGTGCACCACTACGTCCGGTGGAACCCGGCGGGCGCCCGCGCGCGGATGTACACCGGCGACCGGATGGAGACCATGCTCATCTCCTCGGTGCGGATCAGCCTGCCCCGGCTGAGCGCGGCGGTGCGGGTGTGCCGCCGGCTGGCGGCGCTGGAGCCGCACGATCTCCGCTTCGTGGTGGCGGCGAACGAACTCGTGAGCCTGCTCGGCTCGCTGGAGGACTCCCTCGACACCGTGATCGCCACCGTGAGCCCGGAGTTCTTCGCCCGCACGCTGCGCCCCTACTTCGAGGACATGCGCGTCGGCGGAGCCCGCTACCTGGGCCCCGCCGCCGCGCACGTGCCGCTCGGGCTGGTCGACCTGGTGCTGTGGGCCGGCGACCACGCCGACGCCGGCTACGAGGAACTGTGGCGGGAGTCGGCCAGGTACGGGCTGCCGGGCTGGCGGGCCCTCAGCGAGGAGTGGGCGGCCGGCCCTTCGCTGGTGACCCGGCTCGGGTCCGCCCTGGCGGCCGGCGAGACGTCGCCGAACATCCGGGCGGGCGCCGAGGCGCTGTCCCGCGCGCTGCACTCCCTGGTGGCCTTCCGCGGCAAGCACCTCACGATCGCCAGGAAAGCCTACGCGGAGGAGATCCGGCTGTACCCCCTGGGCAGCGGAGGCGGCAGCGTCGCCCTCCTCGACCAGGTGATGCGCCTCACCAGGGCCAACGCCGGCCTGGTCAGAAGGTCGTTCAAGACCGGCCGCCGTCCCCTCACGCCCGGCGACGACGCCACCGGGGAGGTGAGGGCATGCCGCGGATCCTGATCGCGGGCGCCGGAATCGGCGGGCTGACCACCGCGCTGAGCCTGCACGCGCACGGGATCGGAAACGTCCGCGTCGTGGAGGCGGCACCGGCCATCCGTACCGCCGGCGTGGGCCTGAACCTGCTGCCCAACGCGGTGCGCGAACTCGCCGCCCTGGACCTGTCCGAAACCCTCGCCGCCCAGGGGGTCTCGGCGCGGCGGCTGGCGTTCTACAACCGGCACGGGCAGCTGATCTGGCAGGAACCCCGCGGCCTGGCGGCCGGCCACCGCTGGCCGCAGCTGTCGGTGCACCGCGCGGACCTGCTGGCGACCCTGGCCGCGGCGGTCCGCAACCGGCTCGGCGCCGCGGCCCTCCGCACCGGCGCCCGGCTGACCGGCTGCGCGCCCACGGCGGGCGGCCGGGTGCGGGCCGAACTCGCCCACCCGGCCGGCCCGCCCACCGTGACCGAGGCGGACATCCTGATCGGCGCGGACGGCATCCGCTCCACGGTACGGGCGGCGCTGTACCCCGGGGAGGGGCCGCCGCCGGGCAACGGCATGGTGATGTGGCGCGGGACCACCTGGGGCGAGCCGTTCCTGACCGGCGACACGATGATCGTCACCGGTGACGACGTGCGGCGTGTCGTGCTGTATCCGATCCGGCGGGATCCGTCGTCCGGCCGGGTCCAGATCAACTGGGTGGCGGCCAGGCCGGCGCGATCCCCCGGCCGCGACGACTGGAACCGCGGGGTGCCCGGGTCGGCGGTCCTGGCGCACTTCGGGGACTGGCGGTTCGACTGGCTCGACATCCCGGCCGTCCTCGCCGCCGCCACCGAGGTGTACGAGTACCCGATGGTGGACCGCGACCCGCTGCCCCGCTGGACGTTCGGCCGGATGACCCTGCTCGGCGACGCCGCCCACGCGATGTACCCCATGGGCTCCAACGGCGCGACCCAGGCGATCGTCGACGCGGCCGTGCTGGCCCGTGCCGTCGCGACCCACGGCGACGCCGCAGCCGCCCTCGCCGCCTACGAGAACGCCCGCCGCCCGCCGATGACACGGCTGCAGGCGAGCAACCGGCGGATGGGCCCGGAGATCGTGATCAGCATGGCCCACCGGCGTGCCCCGGACGGCTTCGCCGACGTCCACGACGTGATCCCCGCCGCGGAACTCGCCGCGATCTCCGCCCGGTACGCCGCGGCCGGCGGATTCGACGTCGACACGGTCAACAACCGGAAGGATCCGCCATGACGCCCAGACCCGAGCCGATCGCGGTGGTCGGCATGGCCTGCCGCTTCCCGGGCGCGAACGGCGTCGACGCGTTGTGGGAGGTGCTGCGCGACGGGATCGACGCCACCGGGGACACGCCGCCGCTGCGCTACTCCACCGACGCCCTCTACTCCGCCGTGCCCGCGCCCGGCAAGGTGATCAGCCGCAGGTCGGGATACCTCGACGGCGCCGACCGGTTCGACGCCGGGTTCTTCGGCATGGCGGCGGAGGAGGCCGCGGCCCTGGACCCGCAGCAGCGGCTGCTGATGACCACGGCCTGGGAGGCGCTGGAGGACGCGGGGATACCCGCCGACCGGCTAGGCGGCAGCCGTACCGGGGTCTACGTCGGCGCGGTGCACCTGGACTACTGGGACCTGCTGGCCAGGCGCGGCCTGGAGTCGATCACCGGTTCGGCCGTCTACAACAACCGCAGCGTGCTCTCCGGGCGCCTGTCCTACCTCTTCGACCTGCGCGGCCCGAGCATCTCGCTGGACACCGCGTGCTCGTCGTCGCTGGTCGCGGTGCACCTGGCCTGTCAGAGCCTGCGCACGGGGGAGACCACCCTGGCCCTGGCGGCGGGGGTCAACCTCAAACTCATCCCCGACCAGGACGTCATGCTGTCGCAGATCCCGATCCTCGCCCCGGACGGGCGGTGCAAGTTCGGCGACGCCTTCGCCGACGGGTTCGCCCCCTCCGACGGCGTCGGCGTCGTGGTGCTCAAACCGCTGGCCCGTGCCGCCGCCGACGGCGACCGGATCCGCGCCGTCGTCCTGGGCGGCGCCGTGACCAACGACGGCGCCAGCAGCGGCTCCCTGCTGGCCCCCTCGGTCGAAGGGCACGCCCAGATGCTGCGCTGGGCGTACGAGAACGCGGGCGTGCCACCGGCCGATGTCGACTTCGTCGAGGCACACGGCACCGGGACGCCGATGATCGACCCGGTGGAGTTCGCCGCGCTCGGCGACGTGCTCGGCGCGGGGCGTCCCGCGGGCCGGCCGTGCTTCGTCGGGTCGATCAAGACCAACATCGGCCACACGGAAGGAGCCGCCGGGGTCGCCGCGCTGATCAAGACCGTTCTGTGCCTCGAACACCGCCAGGTGGTGCCGAGCCTGCACTTCCGCACGCCCAACCCGGCGATCGCCTGGGACCGGCTGCCCCTCGTCGTGCCGACGAGGGCGGAGCCGCTGCCGGACACCGGACGCCCGGCCGTCGCGGGCGTGAGCGGGCAGGGCATCTCCGCGGTCAACACCCACCTGGTGATCGGGGAGGCGCGCAGACCGCCCCCACCGCCCCCCTCCGAAGCGCGGGCACGGCTGCTCGTCCTGTCCGCCCGCTCCCCGCAGGCGCTGGACGACCTCGCCCGCGCCTACCTCCGCCACCTCCGACCGGGCGGCGCCGGGCACGGGCACGACCTGCGCGACGTGTGCCACAGCGCGGCCACCCGCCGCCAGCACCACCCCCACCGTCTCGCCGTCCCCGCCGACTCCCGCGACACGGCGCTCCGCGCACTGGCCGGCCATCTGGACGGCGTCCCCCGGGCCGAGCCGACCGGCCTCGCCCGCCGCTACCTGGCCGGGGAACCGGTGCCCTGGCACAGCCTCACCGAACCGGACGCCCGCTACGTCCCGCTACCCACCTATCCCTGGCAGACCCAGAGCTACTGGCTGGAAACGGACCCTCGTGACCACTGACTTCAATCCCCTCGACCATCCCGAGGCCGACCATTCCGCAGCCGGCGGGCCCGCAGTCGGCGGGCCCGAGGCCGAGCGCCGTGAGGCCGGTGGGCCGGTGAGCCGGGTACGGCTGGCCGACGGCCGGACGGCCTGGCTGCTCACCGGCCACGCCGACGTGGTGCGGGTCCTCAACGATCCGCGTTTCAGCCGCGCGGCCGCCGTGCTGCCCGCTCCCCGGGCGACGCCGGACGTGGCGATCCGGTCCTCGCCGGACGCGCTGATCAACATGGACCCGCCCCGGCACACCGCCGTCCGCCGGCTCATCACCGCGGGACTGCCCCGCCGGGTGCGGGCGATCAGGCCCCGCCTCGCGCGCACCGCCACCCGGCTGCTGGCCGGCATCGCCGCGGACGGCCCGCCCGCCGACTTCGTCGCCCGGTACGCCCTGCCGCTGCCGACGATCGCCATCTGCGACCTGCTCGGCGTCCCGGAGGAGGACCACCACCTGTTCCACGCCTGGGCGAGGGTGCGTTACCTGGACGCCGAGCACACTGCGGAGCAGGCCACCGAGGCGTTCGACCGGCTCAGGGACCACCTGTCCGCGATCATCGCCCGGCGGCGGGCCGAACCCGCCGAGGACCTGGTCAGCGACATCGTCCGGGCCTCCGAGCAGCCGTCGGAGGGCGAACTGCTCACCAACCTGCTGGCGTTCGTCATCGCCGGGCACAACAACTCCGCCACACTGCTCGCCACCGGCCTGCTCACGCTGTGCCGCCACCCGGCCCAGCTCGGGCTCCTGCGACGGCGGCCGGAGCTGCTGCCCGGCGCGGTGGAGGAGACGCTGCGGCACACCCGCTTCTAGGAGTCCGGCTTCCCCCGGGTCGCCGTCGAGGACGTGCTGGTGAACGGCACGCTCATCCGCGCGGGGGAGACCGTCGTCGCGCACACGGACATCGCCGACCGGGACCCGGGCGTCCATCCCCGCCCCGGCGTCTTCGACATCGCCCGGCACGACCCGGCGCCCGCCCTCGTCTTCGGTCTCGGCGCGCACGCCTGCCCGGGAGAGGCGCTGGCCCGTGCGCAGTTCGAGGTCACGCTCGGCCGGCTCGCCACCGGGTTCCCCGGGCTGCGGACGGCGGTGGCCGACGCCGGACTCGACTGGAAACCCGCCGCCCCGTTACACGCGCTGCGCACCCTCCCCCTCACCTGGACCGCCGACCCCGGCGAGGGATGAGGGGAGGGGGCCGTATCGCCGCATCACCACGCGCTTCGTGGCGACGTCGCCCGCGGCGCGACTCGCGCCCGATCGCCCGAGCGTGACCCCGCCGGATCCTCCGCAAGCGCGACCGGCGCGCGATTCGCCCGGAGCGCGGCCCGTGCCGGTTCAGTCGCGCCAGGCGCCTCGGGCGGCGGCGTCGGCGGCGTAGGACTCGAAGCTCTTCGCCGGGCGTCCGGTGATGTGTGGCACGGTGTCGGTGGGCTCGGCGTCGCCGAGGGCGCGCAGGGCGGCCCACGCGGCCGCCTGGGCTTCGGCCTGGGCCGGGGGAGCGCCGGCGGCGGCCTGCTCGGCCAGGTAGTCCGCGGGCTCGCCGTGGAAGCGGATCTTGCGGCCGGTGGCCCGGCCGATGATGTCGAGGGCCTCGGCGAACGGCAGCGCCCGCGGGCCGGTCACCTCGTAGGTGCGGCCCGCGTGGCCGTCCTGGGTCAGGGCCGCGGCGGCGACGGCGGCGATGTCGCCGGCGTCGACGAACACCTGGTGCTGCTCGCCCAGGGGCAGGCTGAGCTCGCCCGCCATGATCGGCGCGCGGAAGAAGCCCTCGTCGAAGTTCTGGTCGAACCAGTCGGGGCGGACGACGGTCCACTCGGCGCCGGACTCGCGGACGGTGCGCTCGGCGGCCAGCAGCCGCTCGTCGCCCATGACCTCGATCGCCCGGCTGGACAGCAGGACCACGCGCCGCACGCCCTGGCCGGTGGCCTCGGCGACGAACGCCGGGTCGACGGGCACCCCGTCGGGAGCCATGAGATACAGCCGTGTGGCGCCGGCGAGGGCGGGTTTCCAGGTGGCCGGGTCGGCCCAGTCGAAGCGCACCTCACCGGAGCGGGAGGCGGCGCGCACCGGATGCCCCGCCTCGCGCAGGATGGCCGTCAGCCGCCGCCCGGTCGAACCGGTCGCCCCCAGGATCAGAGTCGTTTGAACGTCCATGTCCGCAGTCAAGCATCCGCCACCGACAACTCTACTTTGTAAAGACGCCGGGGCCGGTCAGATCCACCGGTTGCGCTTGAACACCACGTAGATGACGACGGAAAGAGCCAGCATCAGCAGCAGCACCCCCGGGTACCCGTACCTCAGGTGGAGTTCGGGCATGCTCGCGAAGTTCATCCCGTAGATGCCGGTGATCACGGTCGGTACGGCGAGCACGGCGGCCCAGGCGGAGATGCGCCGCATGTCGTCGTTCTGCCGGGTGCTGACCCTGGCCAGGTGGGCGTTGGCCACCGAGTTGAGCAGCTCGTCCATGCCGTTGATCATGCCGTCGACGCGGCGGATGCGGTGGGCGGCGTCGCGCAGGTAGTGGCGGACCTGTCCGGGCAGGTCTTCGCCGAGCAGGTCCTCGGTGATGGGCACGAGCGGTTCCACGGCGTCGTTGAGCTCCAGCACGGCGCGTTTGAGGACGTAGATGTCCTGGCTGAGGTCGCTGCGGCCGGGCGCGAACACCTGCTCCTCCAGGTCGCGCAGCTCCTGGCGGAGCTCTTCCGCGATCTGCTCGTAGGCGTCCACCACGCTGGAGATGACGACGTAGACGACTCCGGAGGTGCCCTGCCGTACCAGCTCGGGATGTCGGGTCAGGCGGTCCCGGGCGGTGGCCAGGGTGGCGGTGTCGTCGGTCACGGTGACCACGACCTTCCGCCCGGCGAGCACCCGGACGGCGGCGGCGCAGACGTCGGAGCCCTCGCGGTGCACGCTTCTGAGCACCAGGTAGAGCTGCTCGCCGGCGCGCTCACGGCGGGGCCGGGAGGAGCCGTCCACGGACTCGCGGACGGTCAGCGGATGCAGGCCCAGCGCGTCGGTGAGGGCGTGCAGGGCGTCCTTGTCGCCCGCGGGCGTCTCGATCCAGGCGAATTCGTGCTCGGTGAGCCGGCCGGCCCGCTCCACGATGCCGTCCATGTCCGCGGAGAACGGCTGGACCCGGCCGTCGAGGCTGTAGATCAGGCACTCCATGAGGCCATCCTGCTCCACCGGCCGGGCGGACCGCTCACCGAGGCGTCACGCGGCGTAGGGATCGATATGCCTGGCCTCGCGAAGGGCCCGGGCCCACCAGGAGAGCCGGTCGAGCAGGATGGTGGCGGCGTTGTCGCACTCCTCGGCGTGCACGGGGGTGCCGTCCACGCCGAAGTGGCCGTGCGCGTTGTGGAAGCTGACGGTGTCGCGGATCGTGACGGCGTGCAGTTCGGCGAAGACGGGGCGGAGGTGTTCGACGGCGCGCAGGCCGCCGCTGACGCCGCCGTAGGAGACGAAGGCGACCGGTTTGGCGTGCCACTGGTGGTTGTGCCAGTCGATCAGGTTCTTCAGCGGGGCGGGGAAGCTGTGGTTGTACTCGGGGGTCACGACGACGAAGGCGTCGGCGGCGGCGAGCCGCGGGGTGAGGGAGGCGAGCGTGCGGGCCGCCTGTGCGGGCGGCGTGGATCCGAAGCCCGGCAGCACCAGGGGCAGCGGGTGGTCGGCCAGGTCGATGAGGTCGACGTTCAGATCGCCGTGCCGTCGGGCGCGGTCGGCGAACCAGTGGGCGACCGTGGGGCCGAAGCGGCCCTCCCGGACGCTGCCGAGGATGACGGCGAGCTGGAGCGGCTTGTCGGGCATGGCGGTCCTTCGCTGGGGTCCGGTGGTTGCGGTGGCGGCGCTTCGCCGTACGATCATCGTGGTGTCTGAACCATGGTTCAGGTCAAGGGGATCGGTCCGTGTGAGGGGTGGGTTCTGTCGGTGCGGGCTGTCAGCATGGGCTGGTGGCTTCATGGCAGGAGTTCGAGCGGGCGGTGCCGGAGTTCGCCGCGCGGGCGCGGGCGCTGCTCGACGCGCACCGGCACAAGACGATGGCGACGTTGCGGAAGGACGGTTCGCCCCGGATCAGCGGCACGGAGCTGGACTTCCGGCAGGGGGAGGTCTGGCTGGGGTCGATGGCGGGCGCGGTGAAGGCGCTGGATCTGCGGCGCGATCCCCGGGTGGCGGTGCACAGCGCTTCGCCCGATCCCGGGCCCGATGGCGCGTGGGCGGGGGACGCGAAGTTCTCCGGCCTGGCGGTGGAGATCACCGACAAGGAGGCGCTGGCGGAGTTCGCGTTGCCGGGGAAGGGGTCGCACCTGTTCCGGATCGATGTGGCGGAGGTGGTGCTGACCAGCGTCGACCCCGCCGGGGAACTGCTGGAGATCGAGATATGGCAGGAGGGTCGAGGGCTGCGGAAGGCCGTCCGCCAGTAGAACTTACTTTGTAAAGCCGGTCGGCTGGTCGACCAAGATCACACCCTGACCACAAGCAACACCCACACCTGGACACCGGCCTGCGTCTCCGCCGCGGGCCACGGCCGGCGCGGTGGCTAGCGTCGCCGCAGGGCTGGGCCCGGCAGGGAGTAGGTCTCACCGCGGGCGAGGGGATGGACCCGGTCGGCCAGGCCGGCGCGCTCGGCCTCGCGCAGGAAGTCCGCCAACGGCGAGGTGAACACCGTGTAGTCGTCGTGGTGCACCGGCAGCACGTGCCGCGGTCCCATGCCGGCCAGCCAGCGGGCCCCCTGGCTGCCGTCCATGGTCACCAGCAGCAGGCCAAGGAGTTTGGTGCCGCCGAGATGCACGATGCCGAGGTCGATGTCGGGGAAGCGGCGCGGTATCTCGGCCAGGACCGGGTCCATCAGCGTGTCGCCGCTGATGTACAGCCGCAGGTCGGTGGCGCCGTCGGCGGCGCCGAACTCGAGCATGCCGCCCATCACCGGCGGCAGCAGGGCTCGGGCCGGCCCGGGGGCGTGCCGGCCGGGCAGGGAGGTGATCCGCAGCACGCGGTCCTCCTTCCGCAGCAGCCGGTCCTCCCAGGTGTTCAGCCCGTCCGCGTGCGCGAAACCCTGGTGGCGCAGCCGGCGCGCGGCCTGGGGGGTGGTCAGAACCGGTACCCCTCTGTCCAGGCCCCGCCGGGCCACGCGGTCCCAGTGGTCGCCGTGGAGATGCGACAGCACCATCGCGTCCAGCGGCGGCAGCCCGTCGACGCCGATGGCGGGATCGGTCAGCCGCCGGGAGCTGAGGCCGTACCCGAGGTAGGCCCGCTGGCCGCGGTGCAGAAAGTTGGGATCGGTCAGCAGGGTGAAGCCGCCGTAGCGGATCAGCGTCGTGGCGTTGCCGATGAAGAGCACCCCCGACTCGGCCGGGTGGAACATCGCGACCTCCCTGGGGCCGACGGACCGTTCCCTGTGGCCGCTGCCCCGGGGACCGGGAAGCAATCCACTTCTCCTGGGCGGGCGGCCGGTGGCGTGGACGATCCCGGGCGCCTGCCGTGGCCGGTGCCGCGGCAAAGGGTCCGGGTCGCTCGCCCCGCTGATCGGCCGCCGCCGGTATGGCGCGGCGTCGGGGGTCAGGGGGTGGCCGGAGGCGGTGGTCCGGTGGAGGGCAGGGGGGTGGGTGGGCGCAGGGCGGTGGCGGCGGCGGCCATGTAGAGGGCGAGGGCGGCGGGGATGGCGAGCGCGGCGGTGAGTCCGGTGAGTTCGGCGGTGGCGCCGATGATGACGGGGCCGAGGACGAGGCCGGTGTAGCCGAGGGCGGCGACCTGGGCGATGGAGGTGCCGGCGCGGGCGGGGTCGCGGTTGCCCGCGGCGGAGAAGACCTGGGGGACGATCGTGGACAGGCCGAGGCCGAACAGGGTGATGCCGGCCATGGTGACGGCGATGTGGCCGGAGAGCAGGCCGGTGCCCAGGCCCGTGGCGGCGATGAGCCCGGACCAGCGGACGAGGCGGACGGCGCCGAGGCGGGTGGCGAGGGTGTCGCCGGCGAGGCGGCCGGCGGTCATGGCGGCGGAGAAGAGGGCGAAGCCGGTGGCGGCGAGGGCGGGTGAGGCGCCGAGATCGTCGTGGAGGTGGACGGCGGTCCAGTCGTAGGCGGCTCCTTCGCCGACGAGTCCGGCGAAGGCGACGGTGCCGATGAGGAGGATGGCGCCGTTCCAACGGCGGTGGCCGCGGGGTCGCCGGTCGTGGCCGTCGTGGTGGCCGTCGTGGTGGTCGGGACGCGCGTGGTGGTGGGGATGCGCGGGGTGGTGGGGGTGCGTGGGGTGGTGGGGGTGGCGGCGGGTGGGGAGGAGGTGGCGACCGGCGGGGAAGGCGAGTGCGGCCAGGGGCAGGCAGGTGGCGGCGAATGCGGTGCCGGGGGTGAGGCCGAGCCAGGCGGTGAGGCCGCCGAGGGCGCCGCCGGCGAGGCCGCCGATGCTGTACATGGCGTGGAAGGAGGACATGAGGGGGCGGTGGTGGGCGCGTTCGACTTCGACGCCGTGGGTGTTCATGGCGACGTCGAGGCAGGCGTTGGCGATGCCGTAGAGGTAGAGGGCGGCGATGAGGGTGGGGAGGGTGGGGGCGTAGCCCGCGGGGATGAGGGCGAGGCTGACGCCGGCGGCGGCGGGGACCGTGACGCGGGCGCTGCCGTGGCGGTCGGTGACGCGTCCGGCGAAGCGCATGCCGGTGACGAGGCCGGCGGCCAGGGCGAGGAGGGCGTAGCCGAGTTCGCCGTCGGTGAGGTCGAGGGTGTTCTTGATGGCGGGGATGCGGGCCGCCCACAGGCCGGAGAGGAGTCCGAGGAGGGTGAAGTAGAAGGAGACGGCGTGACGGGCTCGCATGGGGCTGGTCGCGGGCACGGTCCCCCGTTCGCTGGTGGTGAGTTGGTGGGTGGACGGGTGGTCAGTGGGCGGAGAAGCCGCCGTCGACGCAGATGGTCTGGCCGGTGAGGAAGGCGGCGCCGGGGCCGGCGAGGAAGACGGCGATGCCGGCGTAGTCGGCGGGCAGGCCGTTGCGGCCGATCATGTGGCGGGCGGCGAGGGCTTCGGTGCGGCCGGGGACGGCTTGGGCGGTCTCGGTGAGGGGGGTGAGGACGAAGCCGGGGATGACGGTGTTGCTGGTGACGCCGTGCCGGGCCCAGGCTTCCGCCTGGGATCGGGTGAGGCCGGTGAGCCCGGCTTTGGCGACGCCGTACGCGCCGCTGTCGCCGAAGGCGCGGATGGACTGTTGTGAGCCGATGTTGATGATGCGGCCGTGGCCGCGGGCGGCCATGCGGGGGCCGAAGTGCTGGCCGAGGAGGTAGGGGGCGGTGAGGTTGACGGCGATGGTCTGGGTGTAGTCGTCGTCGGTGAGTTCGGCCATGGGGCGGCGGATGTTGTTGGCGGCGTCGTTGACGAGGATGTCGATGTCGCCGAAGAAGCCGGTGGCCTTGTGGCAGAGGTGGTCGACGGCGGTGCGGTCGGCGAGGTCGGTGGGGATGGCGGCGGCGTGGACGCCGTGTTCTTCGAGTGCGTGGACGGCGTCGTCGAGGGGGCGGGGGCGGCGGGCGGCGAGGACGATGTTGGCGCCGGCGCGGCCGAGGGCTTCGGCGATGGCGTATCCGATGCCGGAGCTGCCTCCGGTGACGAGGGCGGTACGGCCGTGGAGGGAGAAGAGGTCGTGGAGGTAACCGGACATGTCGGTGAACCTATCATCCTACCTTTTGGGCTGGATGGCTTCCTCGGCATGGAGTTCACCGGCGACTTCGCAGATTCTCCGGGTGACGTGTTCGAGCTGGCGCAGGGTGTCGAGGTCGAGGTGTTCCAGGAGGCGGCGCCAGCCGGTGAGGCCGGCGTCGGCCATCTCGCGGGTGAGCTCGACGCCTTCGGGGGTGAGTTCGACGCGGCGGATGCGGCGGTCGTGCGGGTCTTCCCTGCGGGTGACCAGGCCGTGGCCGACGAGGCGGTCGACGATGCCGGTGACGGTGGCCAGGCCGACGCCGAGGTTGTGGGCGAGGTCCTGGCCGGAGGCGGAGCCGAGTGAGGAGAGGATGACCACGACCTTGAGCTGCCGCATGGTCAGGTTGGAGGCGAGCAGCGGGAGGGAGCGGTCGCGGGCGAAGGCCCGGCCGAGGTCGCGCTGCATGTCGCCGATGCGGTGGATCAGCTCGTCGCGTTCGTCGCTCACGTTCACCTCTTGCTTTCCTGAGAAGGTTATCAGGATTGCACAACGCGGCTAAATATTCGTAACGTGCGAAGTGTTAGTCTGGGGCGGAATTTTACGTATTGAATGTTCCTTGATGAGGAGCCCACCCCGTGACCGCTCTGGCAAGGTTGAGCCTAGCCAACCGCAGCCTCGTCATAATGATCGCGATCGTGCTCAGCGGCTTCGGCCTCTTCGCGATCCCCTCGCTGAAACAGCAGCTGCTGCCCTCGCTCTCCTTCCCAGGGGCGTTCGTGGTCGCCCCCTACGCCGGCGCCTCCCCTGAGATCGTCGAGGAGCAGGTCACCGAGCCGATCGAGAACAGCTTCCAGGGACTCGCCGGGGTCACCGAGACGACCTCCACCTCCCGTGAGGGCATGGCCCAGATCCAGGTGGCGTTCGAATACGGCACCGACATCGACGAAGCCGTCGGCAAGATGCAGCAGGCGGTGTCGCGGATCGGCGCCCAGTTGCCCGACGGGGTGGACCCCCAGGTGATCGCGGGCAACACCGACGACCTGCCCGTCCTGGTCCTGGCCGTCGGCGACGGCGGCGACGAGCAGGCGATGGCCGAGAAGCTGGAACGCGTCACCGTCCCCGAGCTGCAGAGCATCGAGGGCGTGCGCACGGCCGAGGTGACCGGTACCCGCTCGGAGACCATCACCATCACCCCCGACCAGAAGGAACTGGCCTCCCACGGCCTGTCCGCGGCGGCCATCGGCGACGCGCTGCGCGCCAACGGCACCCCCGTCCCGGCCGGCAGCCTCACCGAGGAGGGCAAGTCGCTGACCGTGCAGGTCGGCGCCCGGCTGAACACGCTGAAAGACCTGGAGAACCTCTACCTCACCCCGCCCGCCGCGCCGCCGGCGGCACCCGCCCAGGCCGCGCCGCCCGGGCAGCCGGGTGCGGCCCGCGCCGGGCTCGGCCAGGCGCCGCCGCGCCCGCAGGCGCCCAAGCCGGTGAAGCTGGGTGACGTCGCCGAGGTCGAGCGTGGTCTGGCCGAGGCCACTTCGCTGACCCGGACGAACGGCAAGCCGAGTCTGGGTGTGTCCATCACGATGACGCCGGACGGCAACGCGGTGGCGATCTCGCACGCGGTGCGTGATGACATCCCCTCGCTGGAGAGCGCGCTGGGCGGCGGCGCCCAGGTCACGGTGATCTTCGATCAGGCGCCGTACGTCGAGCGGTCGATCGAGGATCTGACCACCGAGGGCCTGCTGGGGCTCGCGTTCGCCGTGATCGTCATTCTGATCTTCCTGTTGTCGGTGCGTTCCACCGTGGTGACGGCGATGTCGATCCCGTTGTCGGTGGTGATCGCGCTGATCGCGCTGTGGCTGGGTGACTACTCGCTCAACCTGCTCACCCTGGGCGCGCTGACCATTTCCATCGGCCGTGTGGTGGACGACTCGATCGTGGTCCTGGAGAACGTCAAGCGGCATCTGGGGTACGGCGAGCCGAAACGCAAGGCGATCTTGTCGGCGGTGCGTGAGGTGAGTGGCGCGGTCACCGCCTCGACGTTGACGACGGTCGCGGTGTTCCTGCCGATCGCGGTGGTGGGCGGCATGGTGGGCGAGTTGTTCGCGCCGTTCGCGATCACGGTGACGGTGGCGTTGCTGGCCTCGCTGGTGGTGTCGCTGACGGTGGTGCCGGTGCTGGCGTACTGGTTCCTGAAGGCTCCGGTGCTGACGCCGGAGGAGGCCAGGCGGACCAGGGAGGAGGCCGAGGCGAAGGAGTTGCGTTCTCCGTTGCAGCGTGCCTACCTGCCGGTGCTGCGGTTCGCCACCCGCCGCCGCCTGGTGACGGTGCTCGTGGGCGTGATCGTGTTCGTCGCGACGATGGGCCTGGCGGGGCGGCTGGAGACGAACTTCATCGACTCCTCGGGGCAGGACACGCTGTCCATCAGCCAGAAGATGCCGGTGGGCACCGACCTGGCCACCACCGACGCGGCGGCGAAGAAGGTCGAGGAGGTGCTGGCCGGCACCGAGGGGGTGGCGTCGTACCAGGCGACCATCGGTTCCGGTGGCGGCGGCCTGTTCGGCGGCGGTGGGGGCGGCGGCGCGGACAGCGCGTCGTTCTCGGTCACGATGGACTCCGACGTGGACGCCTCGGCGGTGGAGGCGCGGCTGCGCGGGGAGCTGGACGGTCTGCGGGACGCGGGTGAGGTCACCGTGGGCGGGCAGCAGGGTGGCGGCCTGGGTTCCAACCAGATCCAGGTGATCGTCCAGGCGTCGGACGCCGACACGCTCGCCGCCGCGAGTGACACCGTGCGCACGGCGATGACCGGCATGGACGGGTTGCGGGACGTGTCCTCCAACCTGGAGTCCAGCGCGCCGCGCATCGAGGTCGACGTGGACCGGGAGGAGGCGGCCGAGCGTGGCCTGACCGAGGCGGGTATCGGCCAGGCGGTCGCCCAGGCGTTCCGTGGCGCTCCGCTGGGTCAGGTGACCTTGGACGGGCGGTCGAGTGACCTGGTGCTGCGTGGTGACGACGCGCCGGAGGACGTGGAGGCGGTGCGGGATCTGGAGCTGCCGACGGCGGCGGGTCCGGTGAAGCTGTCGCAGGTGGCGGAGGTCGAGGAGGTGGCCGGGCCGACGCAGGTGACGCGCATCGACGGTGAACGCAGTGCCACCGTCTCCGGTACGGCTACCGCCAGCGATCTGGGTGCGGTGAGCGCGGCGCTGACGGAGAAGCTGGACGGGCTGAAGTTGCCGGCCGGGGCGTCGTACTCGCTGGGTGGGGTGAGCGCCGATCAGCAGGACGCGTTCGCCGATCTGGGTGTGGCGATGGTGGCGGCGATCGCGATCGTCTTCATGATCATGGTGGCGACGTTCCGGAGTTTCGTGCAGCCGTTGATCCTGCTGGTGTCGGTGCCGTTCGCGGCGACCGGTGCGATCGGGTTGCTGCTGGCGACGGGTACGCCGCTGGGCGTGCCGGCGATGATCGGCCTGTTGATGCTGATCGGTATCGTGGTGACGAACGCCATCGTGCTGATCGACCTGATCAACCAGTATCGCGATCAGGGGATGGATGTGGTGGAGGCGGTCATCGAAGGCGGTCGCAGGCGGCTGCGGCCGATTCTGATGACGGCGGTGGCGACGATCTGCGCGCTGACGCCGATGTCGCTCGGGTTGACCGGGTCGGGCGGGTTCATCTCCCAGCCGCTGGCGATCGTGGTGATCGGCGGCCTGATCTCCTCCACGCTGCTCACCCTGGTGCTGGTGCCGACGCTGTACACGATGGTGGAGCGTACGAAGGAGCGGCTGCGCCGTACTCCGAGGTCCGGGCGTGGCCCGGCGGTGAAGGTGTACGAGGAGCAGGAGCTCTCACCCGCCAAGTGAAAATGATGATCCCCCGTGCCGGGTCTGCGGCGGCACGGGGGATACACTGCGGGAACGTGACAGACAAGCCGCGTATCCCGAACGTCCTGGCCGCCCGCTACGCCTCGCCGGAGCTGGTGCGCCTGTGGTCCCCGCAGTACAAGGTGGTCGCCGAGCGGCGCCTGTGGCTGGCGGTGCTGAGGGCTCAGGCCGATCTGGGGATCGCGGTGCCCGGGCAGGCGGTCGACGACTACGAGAAGGTCGTCGACCAGGTGGATCTGGAGTCCATCGCGGCGCGGGAGCGGGTGACCCGGCATGACGTGAAGGCCCGGATCGAGGAGTTCAACGATCTCGCCGGGCATGAGCAGGTGCACAAGGGTATGACGTCGCGTGATCTGACGGAGAACGTCGAGCAGTTGCAGATCCGGGACAGTCTGCTGGTGGCCCGTGATCGGTGTGTGGCGTTGCTGGCCAGGCTCGGTGAGCTGGCGGCGCGGCACGCCGGCACGGTGATGGCCGGCCGTTCGCACAATGTGGCCGCGCAGGCGACGACGCTGGGCAAGCGTTTCGCGTCGGCGGCGGAGGAGTTGCTCGTCGCCTTCGACCGGGTGGAAGAGCTGGTTGCCCGTTATCCGCTGCGCGGGATCAAGGGTCCGGTGGGCACCGGTCAGGACATGCTGGATCTGCTGGGCGGGGACCGGGCGCGGCTGGCCGAGCTGGAGGACCGGGTGGCCGCCCATCTGGGGTTCGCGCGGCGTTTCACGAGTGTCGGGCAGGTGTATCCGCGGTCGCTGGACTATGAGGTGGTGTCCGCGCTGGTGCAGCTGGGTTCGGCGCCGTCCAGTCTGGCCAAGACGATCCGGTTGATGGCCGGGCACGAGCTGGTCACCGAGGGGTTCGCCGAGGGGCAGGTGGGGTCTTCGGCGATGCCGCACAAGATGAACACGCGTTCGTGTGAGCGGGTCAACGGGCTGATGGTGATCCTGCGCGGTTACGCGTCGATGGCGGGGGAGCTGGCGGGGGACCAGTGGAACGAGGGTGATGTGTCGTGTTCGGTGGTGCGCAGGGTCGCGTTGCCGGACGCGTTCTTCGCCTTCGACGGGCTGGCGGAGACGATGCTGACGGTGCTGGCGGAGTTCGGCGCGTTCCCGGCGGTGATCGGTGCGGAGCTGGACCGGTATCTGCCGTTCCTGGGGACGACCAAGATGCTGATGGCGGCGGTGCGGGCCGGGGTGGGCCGGGAGACCGCGCATGAGGTGATCAAGGAGCATGCGGTGGCGTCGGCGCTGGCGATGCGCTCTTCCGGTTCGGGGAACGCGCTGCTGGACCGGCTGGCCGCCGACGACCGTTTCCCGCTGGGCCGGGCCGAGTTGGACGCGCTGCTCGGTGACCGGATCTCCTTCACCGGTGCGGCGGCCGAGCAGGTGGCGGGGGTGGTGGCGCGGGTGGAGGAGGTCGTCGCCCGTCATCCGCGGGCCGCGGGCTACGTTCCGGGCGCCATCCTGTGATCGGGGAGTTCGCCTCCGCGGTGGAGTTGGCCGCCGCGTGTGGTGGTGATGACCTGCTGATGTGGGGGGCGCAGGATCTGCGGGGGCGGGCGCGGGCGTGGTGGCTGGGGGAGGCGGTGGCGGTGGCCTGCCCGGGGTTGTACCTGCGTGACCGGCTGGTGGTGTCCGGTCCTGTCGCCGACGCCGAGCGGTTGGTCAAGCACGGTCTGGCCGAGTGCGGGCCGTCGTTCGGCGTGTACGGCGACGCCGGTCTGGTGGCCGGGTTGTCGGAGCTTTGCGGGGGGCGGGTGACGGCGTTCTCCTGGATGTCGGCCGCCGCCGCGCCGCGTCCGGCCGGTCCGGGGCCGGGTGTGCCGGCGTGGCTGGAGGAGCGGGCGGGTGGTGAGGTGGCGGCGTTGCTGGCGGCGCATCATCCGGCTTCGTATGCGGTGCCGGGCGGGGTGGGGGTGCGGCGGTGGGCGGGGGTGCGTCTGGACGGTGAGCTGGCCGCGGTGGCCGCCGACGCGTGGAGTACGTCCGGGGTCGGGTTCCTGGCGGGGGTGGCGACGGCGGCCGCGTGGCGGGGGCGGGGGCTGGCTGAGCGGGTGTGCAGGTTCGTCACCCGGGAGTTGGTGGCCGGGCATGGGCGGGCGGCGTTGATGGTCGATGACGACAATGTCGCGGCGATCGGGGTGTATGTGCGGTTGGGGTTCGGTCGTCGGGCGGTGGCGGTGGTCCGTCCGGTGTGAGGGCCGGTGGTGGGTCAGGGGGTGCGTTCGTGTTTGTGGCGTCGCCAGGCGTCGAGCAGGTCGCCCATCTGGTCGGAGACGAACTGGAAGAAGTCTCGCATTTCTTCGAGGCGGTGGCCGCTGATGGTGTCGCGGCCGCCGAGGGCGGTGATGCCGGCTGCTGACACCTCGGCCAGCCGGTGGTAGATGCCTTCGGTGACCAGGCTGTCTTCGTACCAGGTGGTGTCCAGCAGGCGGAAGTGGTCGCGGCGGTCGCCGGCGGCGGGTTCGCGGCTGATGAGGCCGAACTGCTGGAGGTAGCGGACCGCGCCGGAGACGGCGGCGGGGCTGACGCCCAGCCGGGTGCCGATGTCGGCGGCTGTGAGGGTTTCCTGCTCGGCGGTCATCATGACCATGAGGACGCGGGCGGCCATGCGTGGCAGGCCGCCTTCGGCGAGCGTCATCGCCATGCGCTCGACGAACAGGCTGACCGCCGGTTCGTTGCGGCCGTCGCTCACCGGGCTCGCCTGGGTCGCCACAACGAAGCCTTTCCGCCTGGATCTTCACCGTCGGGCCGCATAGTACAACAGCACATCATGTTCGCGCTGCTGAGCACCACCTCTGACCAGGCAAAACCGTACATTTCCGGAGAAGCAGGAAAACCGGGTGCGGTTGGCCGCGGGCGCAGGCAGAGTGGATGCAATGATGTCCGTTTTCATGCCAGGCATGCAACTTTCCCGTGCCTTCTACACCGACGTCGTACGCCCCCTCCTGGCCGGCGTACCGCACAGCGCCGCCCTCATCGGCCCGGGCTCAGAAGTCCTCGACTGCGACACCGAGCGCTCCACCGACCACGACTGGGGCCCCCGCGTCCTGCTCTTCGTCCCCCGAGGACACACCGCGGCCGTGTCCGACACCGTCACCGCGCACCTGCCCGACACCTTCGCCGGCTACCCCACCGTCTTCGGCTCCGACCGCAGCCCCCCACGCCACGGCGTCCACGTCACCGACACCGCCACGTGGTTCCGCGACCGCCTCGGCTTCGACCCCGCACAACCCCTCACCACACTCGACTGGCTCGCCACCCCCTGGCAACGCCTGGCCGAGGTCACCGGGGGAGAGGTCTTCCACGACGGCCTGAACCTGCTCGAACCGGCCCGCGCCACCCTCCGCTGGTACCCCGCCGACCTGTGGCGCTACATCCTCGCCTGCCAGTGGGACCGCATCGCCGAATCCGAGGCGTTCCCCGGCCGGTGCGGCGAAGCCGGCGACGACCTCGGCTCAGCCGTCCTCACCGCACGACTGGCCGCCGACCTGCAACGCCTCACCCTGCTCATGCGCCGCCGCTACCCGCCCTACGCCAAATGGCTGGGCACCGCCTACACCCGGCTCACCGGCACCGCCGAAACCGGCGAAGCGCTGTCCCGCGCCACCGCCGCCACCGGCTGGCGCGAACGCGAACACCACCTGAGCCTCGCCTACGAACGCACCGCCGCCCTGCACAACCGGCTCAACCTCACCGCGCCCCTGGACCCGGCGGTGCGCCCCTACCACGACCGGCCCTTCCAGGTCCTCGGCGGCCACCGCTACGCCACCGCCCTGCGCGCCGGCATCACCGACCCGGCCACGGCGGCGCTGCCACCGGCCGGATCCATCGACCAGTTCTGCGACAACACCGCCGTGCTCACCGACCCAGCCCGCGCCCGCACCGCGGCGCGAGCCGTACTCGGACTGTGAAACCCCTCAGGCTGTGAAACCCTTCAGGCGACCGGCGCCGCGTCCTGCCGCCCGGCCGGAACCGCCGCCAGATGCCGGGCGATCATCCGCCGCTCGAACCACACCGACGTGAACGGCGGCACCGCGCACGCCAGCCCCAGCACGACCACCCCCGCCCCCCAGCCCGCCGCCCGCGCCGCCGCGAACACCGCCACCACGTACACCACGAACAGCCCGCCGTGGATCGGACCGAAGATCTGCACCCCGATCTCGTTGCCCACCACCACGTACTTGAAGAACATGCCGACCAGCAACCCGGCCCACGAAAACGCCTCGGCGATCGCGGCGAACCTGAACAACTGGAGCGTCTTGGGCAGCGGCACGGACGAGCCTCTCTTCAGATGTGTCGAACGGGAGAAGACGACAGCAACCCTAAAGGGCGCCCCCGCCGGTCCCGCCTCCGGCCCGATCGGCGTTGGCGTGGATCGCGTCCCTGATGTACCGGGACAGGCCCTCGGCCAGCGGCTCGAAGTTGGCCGCGAACCGCGGATCGTCCGCGTACATGTCGCCCAGGCCCCGGTGCAGCTCGTACGAGCAGTCATAGCACCACCGGACGAGGTGCGCCCGGTGCTCCTCCGCCAACTCCATCGCCCGCGCCGAATCGGCCGCCAGCCCGCCGGTGTAGGCCAGCGCGAACGCCTCGGTCGTCGCCTCCGCCTCCGCCCTGAACCGCACCCAGTCGGCCTTCGTCATCCGCGCCATCCGCTCGCTCGACTGCCGGTAGGCCTCCGTGTCACCCCAGCGCTCCCGCGCCTCCCGCTCGTGCTCCTCAGGCCGGAAGTCGCCGAACACCTCCAGCCGCTCCTGCGCGGTCAGCCTGATGTCCATCGTGTACGCCTCCATCGCTCGCTCGACCGCCGCCGCCATCGCCTCCAGCCGCCCGATCCGCTCCCGCAGCAGCTCACGCTGCCTGCGCAGGTGCGTCATGCGATCGGCGCCCGGATCGGCGAGGATGGCCGCGATCTCCTCCAGGGGAAACCCGAGCTCCCGGTAGAACAGCACCTGCTGCAACCGCTCGACATCCGGCTCGGTGTAGGACCGGTAACCGGAACGGGTCCGCTCGCTCGGCCGCACCAGCCCGATGTCGTCGTAGTGGTGCAACGTCCGCACGGTGACCCCGGCCAGCCGCGACACCTCTCCCACCGCGATACCCACGGGAATCCCTCCCTTCCGCGACCAAGCCTGGACTCTCACGTTACGTAAGGCTCAAGTGAATAGGCGGGGGAGTGGCGCACCCGCGGTTGCGGCCTCCCCAATACTTATACCGGTATTCTTATCATGGTTGATAGGATCGCCGGCATGGTGCGCACCCCGCTGACCCAGTCCGAACGCGAACGCGGAGAACTCCTGGGCACCCTGCTCCGCCAAGCCCGAGGCGAGCGCAGCATGACCCAGATCGCCGTCGCCGCCGGCCTTTCCCCCGAAACCCTCCGCAAGATCGAAACCGGCCGCATCCCCACCCCCGCGTTCTTCACCGTCGCCGCCCTCGCCACCGCCCTGGGCATCTCCCTCGACACCCTCGCCGCCGTCTGCACCCCCGACCCGGCACCCCCGCATCCCCCCACCCCACCGGGCGACCGCCTCCTCACCCGCGCCTGAAACCGTACTTTCGGCCGGTGCCCCCGCAAGGAACCCGCTCCTAACCTGGACGCCGTGCGTGCACCCGACCGGCTCAGAACCGCGGCCGACGCCGGGCTCGCCGCCGGCCTCACGACCGCCGGCTCCGAAGCCCTGGCCGCCACCCGCCGCGTCGTCGGCCTCCTACGCGACACCACCCCCGCCCCTCCAGGGCCACCGCCCGGCCGCGAACACCCCGGCCGGCTCAGCGAACTGCTCGAACGCTTCCAGACCCACGGCCCGCCGGCCCACCTGCGCCTCGCCGCCGAACCGGCCCGCTGGCCACCCGAGGTGAGCAGCACCGTGTACCGCGTCGTACGCGAATCCCTGACCAACATCTCCCGCCACGCGCCGGGCGCCCGCGTCGTCACCGTCGACATCACCCAGGACGACCACGCCGTCACCGTCGAAATCCGGAACGACGCCCCGCAGCCACCCGCCCGCCGCCACCACCGCCCCGGATACGGCCTCATCGGCATGCGCGAACGCCTCGAAGCCCTCGGCGGCACCCTGACCGCCGGCCCGCACCCCGCCACCGGCTGGTCCGTCCGCGCCACCATCCCCACCACCGGCCGCACAGCCCCACGCACCCCCACCGCCTCCGGCGGCGAACACCGATGACCCCGCCACCCGCCACCGCCGAAACACCGCCCCCGGGGGAGCGCGGATGACCATCCGGGTACTCCTGGCCGACGACCAGGCCATGATCCGGGCCAGCCTGCGGATCATCCTGGAGAACCAGCCCGACATCACCGTGGTCGCCGAGGCGTCCGACGGCGTCGAGGCCATCGAAGCGGCCCGCGCCACCCACCCCGACGTATGCCTCGTGGACATCCAGATGCCCCGCCTCAACGGCATCGAAGTCGCCCGCGCCCTGGCCACCGCCCCGCCCCGGGTGGTCATGGTCACCACCTTCGACCTCGACGACTACGTCCACGGCGCACTGCGCTGCGGCGCGGCCGGGTTCGTGCTGAAGGACGCCGGCCCCGCCCTGCTGGTCGAAGCCGTACGGGCCGCGCACGCGGGGGACGCGCTCATCTCCCCGTCGATCACCCTGCGGTTGCTGCGCCACCTGTCCGCCGGCGGCGCCCTGGCCGACCCCCGCCCGCCCGCCCAACCCCTGACCGCCCGGGAGCTCGAAGTCGTCCAGGCGCTCGCCAGGGGACACACCAACCAGGAGATCGCCGGCGAACTGTTCATCTCACTGAGCACCGTCAAAGGCCACGTGTCAGGCATCCAGGCCAAGCTCGGTGTACGCAACCGGGTCGGAATCGTGGCCTGGGCCTGGGAGAACCGCATCGTCGGCCCCTGAGGGGGAGCGGCTCGGGCACCGGCGGCGCGTGCCCGTCACCCGCCGGGCCGCTCCCGCAGCAGCGGATGGGAACGCATCGCCACCTCCAGCTCACCGGGCAACTCGTCACGGTAACGCCCCAGCGTCGCCAGATCGCTGTGCCCCAGCACCCGCCGCACCGCGTCCATGTCCACCGCGTCGGCCAGCAGATGCGTCGCCGTCGTATGCCGCAACCCGTGCGGCGTCACCGCCCGCCGCTGCTCCGGGTCGACCCGCCGCTGCACCCGGTCGATCACCGCCTGCACGTCACCCCGCGCCAGTCGCCGCCCCCGCCACGACAACAGCAACGCCTTCTCCTGCTCACCGCCCGCCGGCACCGCCCGCCCCTCGGCGAGATACACCTCCAGCACCCGCGCCACGTCCCGCGGCACCGGCACGTCCCGCGTCTTGCCGCCCTTGCCGAAGATCCGCCAGTAACGCACCCCGTCGTTGGTGTAGAAATCCTCCACGTTCGCCCGCACCAGCTCCGACACCCGCGGGCCCATCGTCGACAGCAGCAGCACGATCAGCGCGTCCCGCAACCCGGTCTGCTGGTCACGCCGCCGCGAACCGTCCTCCGCCTCCACCTGCGCCACCCCGCCGCCGAGCCGCCGCGCCGCCCCGATCAGGCCCTGCGCCTGCTCCCTGGTCAGCGCCCTGCGCTCGGCCCGCAACCCGCCGCGCTCCCTGGCCGTCACCGTCGCCGCCGTCATCGGGTTCACCTGCACCCACCCGGCCAGCGTCGCGTGCTTGAACAGCGCCGACACCGACCGGCGGAACCGCGCCTGGGAGGAGGCGCTCTGCCGCGCCCCCCGCCCCGGCTTCTCGCCGTCGGCGCGGCGGCGCTCGTCGGGTTTGCGGGCGAAGGCCAGCAGCACCGCGTCCAGGTCGGCGCCGTCGAGGTCGTCCAGCACCCGGCCGGCCCCCGCCAGCCGCACGAACGTCGCCACGTCGCGCGCGTAGACCTCGGCGGTCGCGGGGGAGAGGGCCCCGGTCACCGTTTTGGCCCGGACAAGCTCGACATACCGATCGGACGCCTCCGCCACGGTGAGACGTTTCAGCTCCGCAGGCCGCATGATCTTGAAGGGGTCCTTTCTCGATCACCCGAACCTACCGCCGCCCACCGACAATCCCGGGCCCGCTGCACCGTTTCGGCACCGGCTCGGAACCGCCGGGGGAGTGGCGACGGCCTCGCCCCCGGCGGGCGGAGACTCGCCGGGGCGGGCACGGCAGGGAAGGGATGCGACGACTACCTGAGCGAACTCGCCTTGTTATCGAAATTGTTGTTGCTGAAGTCCTCGTCCTCGCTGTCGGGATTGGCCGTGTAGCCCACCGCGCCCGTGCAGTTACTGCTGTCGTACAGCCTTACGGTCCGGCCAGTCGAATTAATCATCGAGCTCGCACTGTTGTTCATCGGGCCGTCAATGGTTTGACAGGTTCCGTTCACCCGGAACATGACCCACTCCCCGCCGTAGAAGTTGTGTTCGTCGTGCTGGTACAAGCAGAACTGAGCACAGTAGGCGGCGGTCGAGGCGGCCTGAGCGGTCACGTTCGAGTTGAACAGGGTCGTGGCGCTCAGCAACAGAGCGCCGACGGCCAGGGGAGTCCTACGCTTCACGTGTCATGCTCCAATCGATTGATTCACCACGGCACCCCGCACGTGGATCGACGGTGCTGATCAGCTTTGCCAGGGGGAGCAGGAACCGTCTTCCTCGCACACCCGGATTCCGGATACGGGGCCCGGGGCGTTGCCTATGGCATGGTCACCGTCCGCACTGCGATCCCACAGGCTGTATGTGCGCGTCTGGGCCTTCTGAGAATCCCACCACCTGACCTGCCCGACGACATCCAGGCCATCGTTCTCGCCGTCGTTCACATAGACCGTTTCGGAGGCGATCCAGACGACGGCGGTGTCGGACCCGTGTACGGCCCTGTAGGTGTCTTGCGCCGACGCCGACGCTGTTCCCTGCACCGCAGTCGTCGCCAGCAGCACGGATGCCAGGGCGACGGAACTCCGGACGGCTCGGGACATCACATTTCTCATGGTGCTCCTTCGGTTCGCCGAATGACGGTCAGGCTTCTGGCGCTGATTCCGTATCGCAGCCCAAGGCCGAGACTCACATCCGTAGCTGAAATCGCGTCGAAATCACGATGAAAGGGCAGCGCGCGCATCTCGCGAGATGGACCTGTGGAAACACGGCCGAAGATCGGTCATGGAAAGGTCTGAGTCATACCAAACAGAATTCACCTTCTGTCTGGTATGGGATATTCTGTCCCGGTTCAGGGGGTGTCGGAGGGCTGAAGGGAGTCGACGAAGGCGACGGCTTCGGCGTGGCTCATGCCGGTCTCGCCGCGGACGAGGAAGATCGCCTGTTCGGTGTGGCCCTCGGCTTTCAGGGTGCGGGCGCGGCCGGCGAGGTCAGGTGCCGGAGTGATCGCGTCCGGGGTGGCCGGTGACAGGACGGCTCCGGCGTGCAGGGCTTCGACGAGGTCTTTCGCCTGTTTGAGGCCCAGGCCCGGGATCCGGGCCCGCGCCACCTTGATCGCTTCGATCCTGCGGTTCTGCGCGCACAGGCGCAGGAGCTGTTCGCGCAGGTCGGCGGGGACGGCCTGGACGGGCGGCGGGCGGTGTCCGGTACGGGTGAGCGCCGCCTCCAGCGTGCTCCCGGCCTCCAGCGCCTCCACGGCGTCCTTGGCCTGCCTGAGGCCGAGGCCGGGCGTCCGCTGCCGCAGCACCTTGATCGCCTCGATCTTCCTGCCGTGCGCGCACAGCCACCGCAGGTGATCTTCGAGGCCGCCCGGCGGCGGACCGGCGGGCGGCTCGACTCCGCGCCCGCCGCGCACGGCCACGGCGGTGATCGCGGCGGCCACGACGAGCAGGACGACGATGACGAGCAGCGCTGAGGACACGTCCCGATCTTACCGTCGCGCCCTGTTTCGCCAGGTGATCCGCGGCGTTCGCCGCGGATTCCTGATTGCTCGATAATGTACATTATGTCAAGTAGTGTGGTTTTGACGGTGTCCCCCGGGGTCGTGTGGTTCAGGCCGGTGGGGTTTCCCGTGTCGCCAGGGCGCGGACGAGCGGGGCGAGCCCGGGGCTGGCCGCCGCTTCGGTGAGGGCGTCCTTCAAGGTGGCGTCCTTCATGGTGGCGTGGCGGGTCGGCCGGGCCTCGGCGGGCAGCCCTCTCCCCCTCGGGTGCCGGATGCGCGTCGTCACACGTGGGCGTGCGGGAGCGGGATCGAGAGGGGCCGGTCGGCGGTGCCGTACCGGCGATGCTCGCCGAGGCGCTCCTCCCCCGCGGCGCCGGCGCCTGAGGCGGTCAAGAAGGTTTCGGGGGGCCGCTCCCCCGCCGGTGGCGTACGGCGGGCCGGCCCCCCGGGGTGTTCAGGCCGTGGTCATTGGCCGGTGCTCTTGGTGACGGTCATGACGAGGATCACGCGGTCGGGGCTGTCGGGCGGGGGCTGCTGGTCGGGGTTGCCGTATCTGCGGCCCAGGCGCACGTAGAAGGCGCCTTCGAGGTCGGGCACGATCTCCTCCAGCGTGCCTCGCACCTCGAGGTAGCGCAGCGGGTTCTCCGGGTCGATGACGAGGAGGCTCATCGCCGGGTTGCGGCGCAGGTTGCGGTATTTGGCGCGTTTGGTGGTGTGGGTGAACCGGATCTTGTCACCGTCGTACTCGAACCACATCGGGTTCACCTGCACGGTGTCGTCGGTCCTGACCGTGCCGAGGCTGCCGTAGAGCGGCCGTTCGAGCAGGTCCACGAGTTCTTGTGAGATCTTTTCCGTCACGACCTGCTTAACGCCGCCCTGTGGCCGGGTGATTCCGCAGGCGTGGGAGGGTGTGCGTCGTGACGACGACAGATCTTCGAAACCACCGGGTGTTGTACGGCTGCATGGGCCTGGGCGGGGGCTGGGACGCGGAGCCGTACGGGGCGGCGGACATCGACGCGGCCGAGGCGGCGGTGCGGGCCGCGCTGGACAGCGGGATCACCGGGTTCGACCATGCTGACATCTACCGGTTCGGGAAGGCCGAGGCGGTGTTCGGTGAGGTGCTGGCGCGTGCGCCGGGGTTGCGTGCGCGGATACTGGTGCAGACGAAGTGCGGCATCCGGGTTCCCGACGGGGAGCGGCGCGGGATGTATGACCTGCGGGGGGCGAGCATCGTGCGGCGGGTGGAGGAGAGTCTCGCCCGGTTGCGTACCGATGTGATCGACGTTCTGCTGTTGCATCGTCCCGATCCGCTGGCCGATCCGGATGAGGTGGCCCGGGCGCTGACGTCGTTGCGTGATCAGGGGCTGGTGCGGAGTTTCGGGGTGTCGAACATGGGTGCCGCGCAGATCGCGGCGCTGCAGTCGCGTCTGGGGTTCCCGTTGGTGGCCGACCAGTTGGAGATGAGCCTGGGGCGGCGGGACTGGCTGGAGGCGGGGGTTGTGGTGAACACGGCCGAGGCCGCGGCGAACGGTTTCCCGCTGGGTACGATCGAGCACTGTGTGGCGAACGGTGTCCAGTTGCAGGCGTGGGGGTCGCTGGCGCGGGGGCGTTTCACCGGGCGTCAGGAGACGGCGGCCGAGCAGGCCACCGCGCGGCTGGTGGCGGCGCTGGCGGAGGAGAAGGGCACCACGCCGGAGACGATCGTGTTGTGGTGGTTGCGTCGTCATCCGGCCGGGGTCGTGCCGGTGGTCGGGAGTGCGAGGCCGGGGCGGATTCGTGCGTGCCGGGATGCCGTGGTGCGTGATCCGGAGCTGACGCATGAGGAGTGGTACGGGTTGTGGGTGGCGGCGCGGGGGGCGGATCTGCCGTGAGGGTGGTGGGGTCTGGCGGTGGCGTGAAGATTCGGTGAAATGGGCCGGTTCGGTGGGTGGGCGTGACATCCTGGATCATGATCCACGCGGCATGGGTATGGGGAGTTCGTCCCTTTCCGGCATGCTGTGAAGCCTCCTTGCGACGCACCGGGAGTTGATCCATGGAATCCGAGCACTCAGGTCCGGTCATCACGTTGGACGGGACGGGCCGCGACATCCACGGCGAGGCGGCGCGGGTCCGCGACGCCGGGGCCGCGGTCCGGGTGGAGCTTCCCGGCGGGGTGTCCGCGTGGGCGATCGGCAGGCACGAGTTGCTCAGGCAGGTGCTGGCCGACCCGCGGGTGTCCAAGGATCCGCGGCAGCACTGGCCGGCTTTCATGGCCGGGGAGATCCGGCAGGACTGGGTGTTGTACTCGTGGGTGGCGGTGACGAACATGTTCACCGCCTACGGTTCGGATCATCGGCGGCTGCGTTCGCTGATCTCCAAGGCGTTCACGTTGCGTCGTACGCAGGCCATGCGGCCCGGGGTGGAGGCGATCGCGCAGGGGCTGCTGGGTGAGTTGGAGGATGTGCCGGCCGGTGAGGTCGTGGATCTGCGGGAGCGGTTCGCCTATCCGCTGCCCACCCGGGTGATCGGCCGGTTGTTCGGTCTGCCCGACAGTGCGCGGGAGGATCTGCGGCGGATCGTGGACGGGGTGTTCGCCACGTCGGCGGATCCGAAGGACGCCATGGAGCTGATGGGGTTCGCGCATGCGACGCTGAGCGGGCTGGTCGCGGCCAAGCGGGAGTCGCCCGGTGATGACCTGACCAGTGATCTGATCGCCGCGCGTGACGGTGAGGGGGCGGGGTCGCGGCTTGAGGAGACCGAGCTGATCGACACGCTGTTCCTGATGATCGCGGCGGGGCACGAGACGACGGTCAACCTGATCGACAACGCGATCGTGGCGTTGCTGTCCCATCCGGGTGAGCTGGACCGGGTGCGGTCGGGGGCCGCTTCGTGGGATGACGTGATCGGTGAGACGTTGCGCTGGCAGGCGCCGGTGGCGAATCTGCCGTTGCGGTATCCGACGGAGGACATCACGGTCGGCGATGTGGTGATCCGTGCCGGGGAGCCGATTCTGGCCGGGTATGCCGCCGCGGGGCGTGATCCGGAGCAGCACGGGCCGGACGCGGACCGGTTCGATCTGGCCCGTCCCACCCGTAACGACCATCTCGCGTTCGGTCATGGTGTGCATTACTGCCTGGGTGCTCCGCTGGCCCGGCTTGAGGCGGGGGTGGCGCTGCCGGCGGTGTTCGAGCGGTTCCCCGACATGGCGCTGGCCGTGCCTGCGGGTGATCTGGCGCCGATGGATTCGTTCATCGCCAACGGGCACCGGACGCTGCCGGTGGTGCTGCGGCCGGCGTAGGGGGCGGGCCGGAGCGGGGTGGCGGGAGCCGTACGATCTGGCGTGTGGAACAGCGTGCATTGGGCAGGACGGGCAGGCAGGTCGGCGTGGTCGGCCTGGGGGCGTGGCAGCTGGGCGCGGACTGGGGTGAGGTCTCCGAGGACGAGGCGCTGGCGACGTTGCACGCCGCGGTCGATGCCGGGGTCACGTTCGTGGACACGGCGGATGTGTACGGCGACGGCCGCAGCGAGCAGCTCGTGGGCAGGTTGCTGAAGGAGCGGCCGGGGCTCACCGTGGCCACGAAGATGGGCCGCCGGGTGCCGCAGGAGCCGGCGGCCTACAACCGGGACAACTTCCGTGCCTGGAATGACCGGTCGCGGCGGAACCTGGGTGTGGACACCGTCGATCTGGTGCAGTTGCACTGTCCGCCGACGCCCGTCTTCGAGGACGAGGCCGTGTATGACGCGCTGGATGAGATGGTCGGTGAGGGGCGGATCGCCGCCTACGGCGTCAGTGTGGAGACGTGTGAGCAGGCGCTGACGGCGATCGCCCGGCCGAACGTGGCGACGGTGCAGATCATTGTGAACGCGTTGCGGCTCAAGCCGTTGGAGCGGGTGCTGCCGGCGGCGGCCGGGGCGGGGGTGGGGATCATCGCCCGGGTGCCGCTGGCGAGCGGGTTGCTGTCGGGTCGTTATGACCGGGCCACCCGGTTCGGGGCCGATGACCATCGCAACTACAACCGGGACGGGGCGGCGTTCGATGTCGGGGAGACGTTCTCCGGTGTGGACTACGACACCGGTCTGGCCGCGGTGGAGCGGTTGCGGCCGCTGGTGCCGGAGGGGATGACGCCGGCGCAGTTCGCGTTGCGGTGGGTCGTCGATCAGCCGGGGGTGAGCGTGGTGATTCCGGGGGCGCGTAACCGGCGGCAGGCGGAGGCGAACGCCGCGGTGGCGGGGTTGCCGGCGCTTTCGGAGCCGGTGCGGGCGGCGGTGGCGGGGGTCTATGACGAGCTGATCCGTCCGCTGGTGCACGACCGCTGGTAGCCGGCGGGGGTGGGGTGTGGGAGGCGGGATGGGTGTGGACGGTCTGCCGGTGATCGACGTGGGGCCGTTGGTGGGCGGTGGCGCGGGCAGGGAGCGTGTCGCGGGTGAGATCGAGGCGGCGTGCCGGGACAGCGGGTTCTTCTATGTCACCGGTCATGGTGTGCCCGAGGAGCTCGCGGCGCGGTTGGACGCGGCGTGCCGGCGGTTCTTCGAGCTTCCCCTGGCGGAGAAGCTGGAGATCTCGATGGCGCGGGGCGGGCGGGCCTGGCGGGGGTTCTTCCCGGTGGGTGCCGAGCTGACGTCGGGGCGGCCGGATCTGAAGGAGGGTGTGTACTTCGGCGCCGAGTTGCCGGCCGATGATCCGCGGGTGGTGGCCGGGGTGCCGTTGCACGGGGCGAACCTGTTCCCGGCGGGGGTGCCGGAGTTGCGTGAGGCGGTGCTGGCGTGGATGGCGGCGCTGAGCGGGGTGGCGCAGGCGGTGCTGGGCGGGGTGGCGTTGAGCCTGGGGTTGGAGGAGGATTATTTCTCCTCGGGGTGTACGGCTGATCCGACGGTGTTGTTCCGGGTGTTTCACTATCCGCCCGCTCCCCCGGTGGCGCCGGGTGGCGGGGTGGCCGGGTGGGGGGTCGGGGAGCACACCGACTACGGGTTGCTGACGTTGCTGGCCCAGGATTCCCATGGCGGGTTGCAGGTGGCGACGCCGCGTGGCTGGGTGGATGCTCCGCCGTTGCCGGGGGCGTTCGTGTGCAACATCGGTGACATGCTGGATCGGCTCACCGGGGGCTGGTATCGCTCGACGCCGCATCGGGTGTTGAACGTGAGTGGCCGGGAGAGGTTGTCGTTCCCGTTCTTCTTCGATCCGGGGTGGGAGGCGGAGGTGCCGCCGTTGCCGTCGCGGGGTGCGGCGGTGGGTGGCCGGCCGCGGTGGGACGGGCGGGATCTGCGGGCGTTCGACGGGACGTATGGGGAGTATCTGCTGGGCAAGGTGTCGAAGGTGTTTCCGCAGTTGGGTGGCGAGGTGTTGTAGGTGGTGGGGAGTTGAGGGGGCCGCCGGTGTGTCCGGCGGCCCCTTTTTTTGTGTGGTCAGGTGTGGCGGGCGGTTTCGAGGACGCGGGCGGAGTCGCGTTCGAAGGAGGCGCGGGCGGTGAGGGTGAGGACGCCGCCGAGGAACATCGGGACGATGAGGACGTACATGGCGGTGAGGAGGGAGCCGCTGGCGTCGGAGGCGATGCCGACGACGAGTGGGCCGAAGGCGGTGCCGAGGGTCATCAGGAGTTGCAGGACGGCGAAGGCCAGGCCGCGGGAGGTGGCGTCGACGACGTCGGCGAGGCTGGCGGTGAGGTTGGGGATGGCGGTGCTCATCAGGATGCTGGACAGGCCGGTGAGCAGGACGAACGTGGTGACGTCGCCGGCCAGGAGGGCGCCGCCGAGGACGAGGGAGCCGGTCGCGATGCCGGTGCCGCCGACGAGGAGGCGGCCGCCTTTGCGTATGCCGTGCAGGTGGCGGCCCAGGCGGGCGCCGATGAGGGTGCCGGCCAGGACGCCGACGATGCTGATGGTGCCGCTGATGGTGCCCGCGGTGCCGGCGCCGAGGCCGAAGTCGCGGACCATGAGGGAGGGCAGCCAGTAGTAGACGCCGGTGAGGCCGAAGGTGAGGAGCATCAGGCCGATGGACACCATGAGCAGGGTGGGGATGCGCAGGACCTGGCCGGCTTGGCGGATGAAGGGGATGTGTGGCCTGGTCTGTTGTGCGGCGGGGCGGGTGGTGGTGGGGGTGGCGCCGGCGATGATGCGGTCGAGTTCGCCGCGGGAGGGTTCGCGCAGGCGCCAGCAGATCCAGGCGGTGAGCAGGCCGGGGATGACCATGACGAGGAACGCGGTGCGCCAGCCGTACGCTTCGCCGATGACGCCGCCGATGACGGTGCCGATGCCGCCGAGGTAGGTGGTGATGCGGGTGAGGCCGTAGGCCTGGGCGCGGGTGGCGGGTGGGTAGTAGTCGGCCAGGAGGCTGCCGGAGGCGGGGTTGTCGATGTTCTCGGCGGCGGCGAGGAAGACGCGCGTGAGGTAGAAGATCGCGAAGCCGGTGGCCAGGCCGGAGCCGAGGGTGGCGATGGCCCAGCAGAAGACGACGACGGTGATGATGCGGGTGCGGTTGTGGCGGTCGGCGAGGTATCCGGCGGGCAGGGAGACGATGGCGGCGGCGAGGGCGGCGGCGGTGGGGATGGAGCCGGCGGCGGTGTCGCTGAAACCCCATTCGGCTTTGAGGAGGGGCAGGACGCCGGACAGCAGGTTGTTCTCGATGCGGTCGACGAGGCCGACGATGAACAGGACGGCGAGCGGTGCCCAGCCGTAGGGGTTGGGGTTGGCGGCGTCGATTCCGGCGGCGGGGGGTGCTCCCAGTTTTCTGCGCTCGCGGGTGAGGGCCATCGCGTTCCTCCGCTGTGGTGCTCCCCCGGGCCGGCCGGGGGCGTGCGGCATGGGGACAGTTCTTAGAACTCGTTTCTAAAACTGTGTTCGGTGTCAGAGTGTCACAAGTCACAGGGGATCACCAGAGGGTGGCGGTGGCGGTGCGAGCACACGGGGTGACCGGCCGCGCGAGGGTGGTCGGGGCCGCCGCGGGTGGGCGTGGCCGGGCCCGGCCGGGGAAAAGGCGTTGCATTACTGTCGGTGGCGTTGGCTAGTGTCATCGGTCGTGTCAGAGCAACCTTTGATCCAGGCGCGAGGACTGGTGAAGCGCTTCGGCGACTTCACCGCGGTGGACGGGATCGACGTGTCGGTGGCGCCCGGCGAGGCGTTCGGGTTCCTGGGGCCCAACGGCGCGGGCAAGTCCTCCACGATGCGGATGATCGCGTGTGTGTCGATGCCGACGGCCGGGGAGCTGCGCATCCTGGGGAAGGACCCGGCGGTGCACGGCAGCGAGATCCGGGCCCGGCTGGGCGTGTGCCCGCAGCTGGACAACCTGGACCCCGATCTGAGCGTGCGGGAGAACCTCACGACCTATGCGCGGTATTTCGGGCTGTCCCGGCAGGAGGCGCGGCGGCGGGCCGAGGAGCTTCTGGAGTTCGCGCAGCTGACCGAGAAGGCCGCGAGCCAGGTGGAGCCGCTGTCGGGCGGGATGAAACGGCGGTTGACGATCGCCAGGGCGATGGTCAACGACCCCGACCTCGTGCTGCTGGACGAGCCGACCACCGGCCTGGACCCGCAGGCCCGTCACCTGCTGTGGGAGCGGCTGTTCCGGCTCAAGCAGGAGGGTAAGACGCTTGTCCTGACCACCCACTACATGGACGAGGCCGAGCAGTTGTGCGACCGGCTCGTGGTGATGGACGGCGGGCGGATCGTGGCCGAGGGGTCCCCGCGGGCGCTGATCGAGCGGTATTCCACGGCCGAGGTGGTGGAGTTGCGGTTCGGGGTGCTGCGGCCGGCGGATCTGGTGGGCAAGCTGGAGGGCGTCGGTGAGCGGGTGGACCCGCTGCCGGACCGGATCCTGGTGTACACCGGTGACGGCGACGCGGCGGTGGCCGAGGTGCACCGGCGGGGGCTCGCGCCTTCCAGCGTCCTGGTGCGCCGTTCCTCCCTGGAGGACGTGTTCCTGCATCTGACCGGCCGAAGGCTGGTGGACTAGGCGATGGCGCATCCGACGCTGGCCGTGCTGGAGCGCAACCTCCTGCTGTACCGGCGGTTGTGGCGGGCCTCGGTGTTCTCCTCCGTGGTGTTGCCGGTGTTGTTCGTCCTCAGCATCGGCCTGGGGGTGGGTGGTTACGTCGGCGGGATCGGCGGGACGGACTATTTGTCGTGGATCGTGCCGGGTGTGCTGGCCTCCACCGCCTTCCAGATCGGCGTGGGCGAGTGCACCTACACGGTCCTGGGCGACTTCCGGTGGGTGCGGTCCTACCACGCGATGCGGGCCACGCCGGTGGACATCTGGGACATGCTGCGCGGCTGGTTGCTTTATGTGCTGCTGCGGGTCGAGGTGGCGGTCGTGGTGTTCCTCGTGGTGAGTGCGGCCTTCGGGGCGTTGCATTCGCCGTGGGCGCTGGTCACGCCGCTGGTGTGCGCGCTGCTGGGGCTCGCGGTGGCCGCGCCGGTGACGGCGTTCGCGGCGACGGTGGAGCATGACAGCTATTTCGCGCTGCTGTTCCGGTTCGTGATGATCCCTTCGACGTTGTTCGCCGGGGTGTTCTTCCCGGTCGAGCAGTTGCCCGGGCTGGTGCGCCCGCTGGCCTACGTCTCGCCGCTGTGGCACGCGGTGGAGCTGTGCCGGGCGGCGACGCTGGGTGGCGCTCCCCCGTGGCCGGTGGCCGCGCATGTGGCGTGCCTGGCGGTGTTCGCGGTGGCCGGGCTGTGGTGGGCCAACCGTGCTTTCCGTAAGCGACTTGAGGACTGAGGCGCCGTGGTGACGACCTTGCTGGCGATGCGGATCTCCCCGGTGCGGGTCGGGGCGGTGATCGGCCGCAACGTGGGGGCGTTGCGGTCGGGGCCGTCGTACTGGCTGGTGCTGGTGTCGGGGTTCTTCGAGCCGTTGCTGTACCTGTTGTCGATCGGCGTGGGCGTGGGCGCGCTGGTGGGCGAGGTGCCGCTGGACGCGGACCGGATGGTGCCCTACGCGGTGTTCGTGGCTCCGGCGATGCTGGCGGTCTCGGCGATGTCGGGGGCGCTGTCTGAGACGACGTTCAACTTCTTCTTCAAGATGAAGTACATGAAGACCTTCGAGGCGGTCCTGGCCACCCCGGTGCGGCCGATGGAGATCGCCTTCGGGGAGCTGGTGTGGGCGCTGGTGCGCGGGTCGCTGTACACCGGGGTGTTCCTCGGGGTGATGGTGGCTCTGGGGCTGGCGGCGCCGTGGTGGGCGCTGGCGGCGTTCCCGGTGACGATCCTGGTGGGGCTGGCGTTCGGGGCGGCGGGCATGGCGATCTCGACGCTGATGCGCGGCTGGCAGGATTTCGACCTGCTCAGCACGGGGCAGTTCGCGTTGTTCCTGTTCTCGGGGACTTTCTCCCCGGTGGCGGACTATCCGGGGGTGCTTCAGGTGGTGGTGTGGGCCACGCCGTTGTACCAGTCGGTGGAGCTGGTGCGCGGGGTGGTGCTGGGCGATCTGGGGTGGGGGCTGCTGGTGCATGCCGGTTATCTGGTGGTGATGGCGGTGGCCGGGCTGGTGTTCGCGGCGCGGCGGCTGGAGCGGCTGCTGCTGCCCTGAGCGCCGGAGTGGTTCAGGTGAGGGCGTTCAGGGCGAGGTCCACGTCGGCCTGGGTGGAGTAGAGGTGGAAGGAGGCGCGGAGTCGTCCGGCCCGTACGGCGGCGCGTACTCCGGCGTTGCGCAGGCGTTCCTCGGCGTCGGGGATGTCGGCGGTGACGATGGCGCTGCCGGTGGCGCTGCCGGTGGCGCTGTCGGTGGCGCTGTCGGTGGGGGGCAGGCCGAGTTCGTGGCGGAAGCGGGCGGCCAGTGCGGTGTTGTGGGCGTGGACGTGCTCGACGCCGATCCGGCCGAGGAGTTCCAGGGTGACGGCGGCGCCGACCTGGCTGAACCAGGCGGGTGACAGGTCGAAGCCGGCGGCGTCGTCGCGCAGCCGAAGCGGGGGGCCGTAGTAGGAGCCGCCGGGGTCTGCTCCGGCGTACCAGTTGGCGGCGATGGGGCGCAGCCGTTCGCGCAGGCGGGGGGCGAGGTAGGCGTAGGCGGCGCCGCGCGGGGCCATGAGCCATTTGTAGGCGGAGCAGACCAGGGCGTCGAAGCGGGTGGCGTCGACGGGGAGCCAGCCGACCGCCTGGGTGGCGTCGGTGACGACGAGGGCGTCGTGGTCGCGGGCGGCGGTGAGGATGTCCTGGACGGGGGCGATCTGGCCGGTGGCCGACTGGACGAGGCTGAAGGCGACCAGGGTGGTGCCGGCGTCGATGCTGTCGGCGACGCGGTCCAGCGGGACGGTGCGCAGGTGGGCGGCGACGGCCCAGGGGAAGAGGTTGGAGGTGAACTCTTCCTGCGGGGCGAGCACGGTGGCGCCGGCGGGCAGGGCGGTGGCCACGGTGGACAGCATTTGGGAGGTGGTGGCGCCGAGGGCGATGTCGGCGGCGGGTGCGCCGGTGAGGGCGGCGAAGGCTGCTCTGGCGCGGTGGGTGGAGGTGTCCCAGGTGTGCCAGTCGGTGCTGCCGTGGTGCCATTCGGTGAGGACGCGGCTGAGCTCTTCGAGGGTGGTGCGGGGTGGCAGGCCGTAGCTGGCGGTGTTGAGCCAGCCGGGGGTGGGGTTCCAGAGCCGGCGTGCCTGTTCGAGGTCCATGTGATCACTTTATGCGGCACGGTTGGTGGCGAAACGCTTGCCCCGGGAGTCGAATGCGTGTTCCACTGGTGCGCATGCATGGGGACGCGCTTCCGCTCCTTGAGGTCCGTGACGACCGGCCGCGGATCGAGCGGCGGGCGACGGTGCGGCGGGCGGAGGGCACCACCTTCTACGAGGTGCGGGCCCGGTCGGCGATCGAGCGGGTGCCTGCGGAGACGGGGCTGCCGCAGGAGTGGGCGGTCAACCCTTACCGCGGGTGCGGGCACGCGTGCCGGCATTGCGGCGCGCGGAGCGGTCATCGCCGGTTGGGGTTGGACACCGGGAGTGGTTTCGAGACCGGCATCGTGGTCAAGACCGATGTCGCGGCGCGGTTGCGTGCCGAGTTGGCCGCCGATGGGCGGGGGCGGGCGCTGGCGGTGGGGGTCAGCGGTGACTGTTATCAGGTGGCCGAGGAGCGTTATCGGCTGATGCCCGGGGTGCTGGCGGCGTTGCGGGATGCCGGGGCGTCGTTTCGGGTGTACACGAAGAGTTCGCTGGTGTTGCGGGATGCGGAGGTGCTGGCGCAGGCGGCGTCGGTGGCCGATGCGGCAGTGTCGGTGTCGGTGGCGTTCGTGGACGAGCGGATCCGGCGGGTGGTGGAGCCGGGGGCGCCGAGCGCGCAGCGGCGGTTGGAGTTGTTGTCGGCGCTGGCCGAGCGGGGGGTGCCGGCTGAGGCGGTGATGGGGCCGATCCTGCCGTTGCTGACCGATTCGCCGGACCAGTTGGCCGCCACGGTGCGGCGGATCGCGGCGGCGGGGGCGGGTGGGGTGAGGCCGGTGGTGCTGCGGCTGCCGCCGGGGACGCGGGAGTGGTACATGCGGTGGCTGGAGGCCGATCATCCGGGTCTGGTGCCGCGTTATGCGGAGTTGTATGACCGGGTGGGGCGGCCGGATGCCGCGTATGCGGAGCGGGTGTGTGCGGAGGTGGCCGCGCTGGCCCGGGTCTACGGGCTGGGTGTCGCGCGGCCGGTGGTTCCGCCGGCGGGGCCGCGTTTTCCGCAGCTGGCGTTGCTGTGAGCGTGTGAGAAAGAAAAGGGGGGAGGCCCGCGACCGGGCCTCCCCCCTTTTTTTGGGTGTCAGGGTGTCACAGGGCGCTGCCCTTGGCCCATTGCTTGAAGGACATCTGCCAGAAGCCCCAGCCGTTGTTCCATTCCAGCTCGCGGTCGGTGCCGGTGATGATCACGACGTCGCCGCGCTGGTAGTTCTCGTAGAACCACTTGGCCTGGTCGGGGCGGGCGTTGATGCAGCCGTGGCTGACGTTCTGCCGGCCCTGGGCCCAGACGTTGTTCTTGGCGTGCACGTACTCGCCGGAGTTGGAGATCCGCACGGCGTGGTCGATGAGCTCGTCGTAGTATTCCGGGTCGCCCTTCTTGCGGCCGGGTGAGATCATCCGTACCGGGTTGGCCCGCTCCATGGTCAGGTGGACGCCGCTGGTGGTGGTGTATTCGCGGGTGTTGGCCTTGCCGGCGCTGATCAGCATCCTCTGTACGGTCTTGCCGTCCCGCTTGACGATCATGGTGTGTTTGCGGGTGTCGACGGTGCTGATCTGCTTGGCGCCGATGGTGATGACGGTCTTGGTGTCTTTGACGCCGTACATGTCCTTGGCGGCGCGGACGCCGGCGAGGTCGGCGGTGAAGGTGACCTTCTGGTGGGCGGGCCAGTACTTCTCGGTGCGGTAGATCGCCTGGTTGTCGCCGATCCACCGCCAGGCGCCCTTGACCGGCTTTTCGGCTTCGACGTGCAGTGCCTTCTCCACGGCGGCTTTTTCGGCCACGGGCTGGCTGAAGGTGACGATGATCGGCGCCCCCACGCCGACCTCCTCGCCCTTCACGTTGGGGGTCACGTCGGCGATCGTCAGTTGCCTGGCGGGTTTGAGTGTGGTGAAGGCGCTGGTGGCCTGTGCGGGGCCGCCGGTGCCTTCGGCCGTGGCGTTCACGGTGTATTCGGTGGAGGGCTGGAGTGTGCCGCTGGATACCCAGCGGGTCTTGCCCTCGTCGAAGCGGCCTTCGATCTCTTCGTCCCCTGCGGTGAGGGTCACTTCCTGCAACGCGCCGCCCGCGGCGGTGACGACGACCCGTTTGTCGGGGCGCACCTTCGTGGCGCCCTCGGCGGGACTGATCTTGATCGTGGGTGCCGGGGAGGTGGTCTCCTCCGAGGCCGCTGGGGTCGTCGCCGCCGGGTCGCCCGCCGAGCATGAGGCGGTGAGCGTCACGGCGACGGCCAAGGCAACCCCGGCCAGTGGCCTCTTCCAACGATCAAGTGTTATCACGACTACTCCCCCACTAAGCCAAAGGTGCTCTAAAACCCTAATGGGGACCCCTGCGCTCGCGCACACCTTATGTGGGCTTTTGAGCGCGTATTCGGTGGGCCGAAACCGGGAGGTCGATCCGCCGTCGGCCACCGGGCCCGCGTCGACGCCCGGCACCCTCGGAGGGTCCCCTTAAAGTAGACGCCTCAACCGTCCCAAAGGTTTACAAAGAAGCGCCTTTTTCTGGGGCGGGGCCGGCGATGTCACAGGGTGTGCACGCGGTGGGTGAGGCCGGTGTGGCGGCGGCCGGCGCCCTTGGTGCGCACGGCCTGGGTCAGCGCGCGGCGCGAGCCGACGATCACCACGAGGCGCTTGGCCCGGGTGACCGCCGTGTAGAGCAGGTTGCGCTGGAGCATCATCCAGGCGGAGGTGGCCAGCGGGACGACCACGGCGGGGTATTCGCTGCCCTGGGAGCGGTGGATGGACACCGCGTAGGCGTGGGCCAGCTCGTCGAGTTCGTCGAAGGCGTAATCGACGTTCTCGTCCTCGTCGGTGCGGACGGTCAGGGACTGGTCGTCGGGGCGGATGTCGGTCACCACGCCGACGGTGCCGTTGAACACCCCGGCCGTGCCCTTGTCGTAGTTGTTGCGCAGCTGGGTGACCTTGTCGCCGATGCGGAACACCCGCCCGCCGTAGCGGCGTTCCGGCAGGCCCTCGCGGGCGGGGGTGATGGCCTCCTGCAGCGCGTTGTTCAGCGCGCCGGCGCCGGCGGCGCCGCGGTGCATCGGGGCGAGCACCTGCACGTCGCGGCGCGGGTCCAGGCCGAACCTGCGCGGGATGCGGCGGGCCACGACGTCGACGGTGAGTTTGGCGATCTCCTCGGGGTCCTCGCAGGGGAACAGGAAGAAGTCCTCCATGCCGGCCAGGATCGGGGACAGGCCGGTGTTGATCCGGTGGGCGTTGACGACGACGCCGGACTGCTGGGCCTGGCGGAAGATCTGGGTCAGCCGGACCCTGGGGATCTCCTCGGCGGCCAGCAGGTCGCGCAGGACCTCCCCGGCGCCGACGGAGGGGAGCTGGTCCACGTCGCCCACGAACAGCAGGTGCGTTCCGGGCGGCACGGCCTTGACGAGCTTGTTGGCCAGCAGCAGGTCCAGCATCGACGCCTCGTCGACGACGACGAGGTCGGCGTCCAGCGGGTTGTCCCGGTCGAAGGAGGCGTCGCCGCCGGGGCGCAGTTGCAGCAGCCGGTGCACGGTGGTGGCCTCGTGGCCGGTCAGCTCCGACAGCCGTTTGGCGGCCCGGCCGGTGGGCGCGGCCAGGATCACCTTGGCCTTCTTGGCCTGGGCCAGGGTGACGATGGAGCGCACGGTGAAGGACTTGCCGCAGCCGGGGCCGCCGGTCAGCACCGCGACCTTGGCGGTCAGCGCCAGCCGTACGGCCTGGGCCTGCTCGGGGGCCAGGTCGGCGCCGGTCTGGCCGCGCAGCCAGGCCAGGGCGCGGTCCCAGTCGACCCCGGTGAAGGCGGGCAGCCGGTCGCGGCCGGTGTTGAGCAGCCTGAGCAGCGAACCGGCCAGTGACAGCTCGGCCCGCTGGAAGGGCACCAGGTAGACCGCGGGCACCGCCCCCTCGGCCACCGGGATCTCCTCGCGGACCACGCCCTCGTCGGCGACCAGCTCTTCCAGGCAGGAGGCGACCAGGTCGGCGGGCACGTCGAGGATCTTCACCGCGTCCCCGGTCAGGTTGGGCGCCGGCAGGTAGCAGTGGCCGTCGTCGGCCGCCTGGGACAGCGTGTACCGCAGCCCGGCCTTGACCCGCTCGGGGCTGTCGTGCGGGATGCCGACGGCCTGGGCGATGGTGTCGGCGGTCTTGAAGCCGATCCCCCACACATCGTCGGCCAGCCGGTACGGCTCGCCGCGTACGACGTCGATGGACCGCTCGCCGTACTCCTTGAAGATCCGCACGGCGATCGAGGTGGACACGCCGACCCCCTGGAGGAAGATCATCACCTCTTTGATGATCTTCTGTTCCTCCCAGGCGGCGGCGATCATCTTGGTGCGTTTGGGGCCCAGGCCGGGTACTTCGACGAGGCGGGCCGGTTCCTTCTCGATGACGTCGAGGGTGGCGGTGCCGAAGTGGTCCACGATGCGCTCGGCCATCTTCGGGCCGATGCCCTTGATCAGGCCGGAGCCGAGGTATCGCTGGATGCCCTGCACGGTGGCCGGCAGCACGGTCACGTAGGACCACACCTCGAACTGCCTGCCGTAGCGGGGGTGGGAGGTCCACCGGCCGGTCAGCCGCAGCGACTCCCCCACCTGCGCGCCCAGCAGCGGCCCCACCACGGTCACCAGCTCCGCCCCGCCGCGCTCGGTGGCCACCCGGGCGATGGTGTACCCGGTCTCCTCGTTGGCGTAGGTGATGCGTTCGAGCACCGCGGCCAAGTTGGTACCGGGCTTCTCGGGGCCCGCGTCCCGGCTCTCCTCTGACCTGCCCACGCAGACGAGAGTAGGGCAGATCTTGATTTCCGCGACACCTTCCGCGAGTCGTGCCCAGCGCGAGCGCGCGGTCCCGGAACGGTGGGGCGGGTGCTGACGGCCTGCCCCACCGGCGGCGCTACCCCTGGAACCTCCTGAGCTGCCACTGTGCGAACGAACTGATCTCCTCGTCGCGCACCCTGGCGGCGTGGCGCAGCAGCGCCGGGTCGTCCTCGGCCATGCGCGCCGCGATCGCCGCGGCGAACAGCCGGGCCACCGGGTCGTCGCCCTCCATCCCGGCGACCACCTCGCCCGGGTCGGGGTCTTCGGTGTCCGAGGCGACCAGCCCGGCCGTGAGCCGCCCGACCTCGAGGTCGGCCAGCCGCGAAAGCCCGGCCATGAGCTGCTCGGTCGAGGCCATCGTGAGGAAGTGCAGGACCTTCCACCGGATGGCGGTATCGGAAGCCCGGCTCAGGGTGAGGGCCTGGGCGATGATGCCGGCGTGCCGCTCGTCCGCGGCGAGCAGCACGAACTCGACGGCGAAGAACCGCACCTGGCGCCGCGGGTGGGCCAGCAGGCCGGGGACCTCGTCCAGCAGCGGCTCGGCCTGCTCACCCAGCTCCGACAGCAGCCAGGCCCCGGTCTGCACGGCGTCGTCGTCGCCGCTGTGTAGCAGGGTGCGGAGGTTCTCGACGGGGTAGCCGCCGAACAGCTCGTTGAGCAGGTCGTTGGCCGCCTGCCCGAGGACCCCGTCGTCGGCGGGGCGGGCGAGGATGCGCGCCATCAGGTCGTCGCCCGTCTGTGTCTGCATCTCGCGTTACTTCCCCTCGTCGGCCTTGCGCTCGAGCTCGGCCAGGAGCTTTTGCTCCTCTTCCAGCCTCGCCGCGTGTCCGGGGTCCCGGCCGAGACGGGCCTCGTTCATCTTCCGCGTGAGGATGCTGTCCTTGACTTGCGCCGCCGCCTGTCTCGCCTGCTCCGGTGTCATGTTGCTCACAGCGCCGCTGTTGGGCAACCTGCCGTGCATCCGCTGCGCAGCGGCGTCAAAGCTCGCCGGGGAGTTCGAGTCGTAGCCGCCGCCTTTACCGCCGCCCCCTTTGCCGCCGCCACCCCCGCGCTTGCGTCGGATCTGGAGCATGCCGTCGCGGGCGTGCGGCCGTTTCTCCATCTCCTTCATGATGCGGCGCATGGTTTCGGTCACCCGGCCCTGCAGGGCCGGGGCCAGCCCCCTGGCCGTGCCCTCCGCGCCTTCGAGCGCCGCCTTGCCCACGGCGTGGCGGGTCATCTGCATGCGTGCGAGGGCGAGCATCCCGCCCGCCGCGCCGCCGAACAGCAGCGCCTGGGTGGTGGCGGTCAGCCCGAACGCGGCCTGCGTGCCCACGGCCAGCTTCACCGCGCTGACCACGTTCGCGGTGCCGTCAAGGACGGTCGGTGCGAACTTCGCCGCGGAGGTGGCCTGGGAGATGTGGCCGCCGCCGTCGCCGACCTGGTTCCAGTGGGCCGCCAGCTGCGTGGCCGAGTCGCCCTGGTAGGTCTGCTGCGTGCGGCGGACCGTCTCGTCGGCCGCCGCGCCCTGTGCCGACGATGCGGCGAGGACGACGCGCCAGTCGTCCGCCTCCAGGCGCCACTCGTCCTCGTTGTCGTTCGGCCAGGGGAAGCCGATGAGGTTGAGGAAGCTCGCCACCTGCGGGTCGAGCGTCACCGCCATGTGGGGCCCTCGAAGCTCTCGAAGCTCTCGACGTTGGCGCTCTCCGCCGCCCGGGTGTTCCTCGCCACCATGCGCAGTCCCTCGCCGGTCTCGGCGATCTCCCCGCCGATTCCCGTCAGCGCGTTGAGCGAGACCTGCAGGCATTCGTTGTAGGTCCCTGTGATGGTGGCGAACAGCCCCTCGCCGCCGAAGGTGCGAGCGCCGCTGCACCGTTGTCGTAGCCGCATGACCGCGGCGTCGTACTCCGCCCCGTGGCCGCCGACGTGCGTGCCGTCGCGTCCCACCGCTCCCGAGGCGATCTCAAATCCCGTCATGTTCAAGGAGGATATCCAGCCACATTGCGACACAGACACTACGTTTACACTGAAACGCTCACCCGCCCTTGACTGACGGAGGTCGCCATGCGTTCACCTGCGCCGGAGGACGACGCCGAGTACCTGCGCCAGTACGTTGCCCAGAGCCGCCGCGCCATCCGCGCGATGCACGACGCCCGGGCGTCCATCGGTCAGGTGGAGGGCCGCGCCAAGAGCGACGACGGGCTGATCGAGGCGGTCGCGAACGGCCACGGCGCCCCCACCCGCCTGCGCATCGACCCGCGGGCGCTGCGGCTCGGCGAGGCCGCGCTCGGCGGAAAGGTCGCCGAGGTGCTGCGGGCCGCGCAGGACGACGCCGGGCGGCAGGCGCGGGAGATCGCCGACGGGGTGCGCGACGTCGCCGCGGCCCTGCCGGCGCCGCTCGACGAGACCTTCGTACGCGCCCGGGTCGAGCAGGCACTCAACGACCTTTATTAGGAGGCGAAGCGTGTTCGGGCCGGAAATCGACCCCGCCAACATCAGCGAACGGAAGCTGGATGAGGCCGCCCTCCGGGGCGAGCGCATGCTGGCCTGGCTGGAGTCGGCGCAGGAGGAACTGCGGGCCGTCACCGGCACCGGGGAGGGGCCGTCGGGCCACGTGCGGGTGACCGTCGAAGCGGACGGGCGCGTCCTCGACGTCCGCTACGACCAGCATGCCCTGCGGCTGGGCAGCCAGGACCTGGCCGAGGAGACGCTCGCGGCGGTGCGGGCGGCGGGCGCCGACGCCCAGCGGCGCACCCATGACCTTATGCGCGAGGCCATCCCCGGCTACGACCCGGTCCAGACGCAGGCCGAGCTGGAACGGCTGCTCGGCTCCGAGTGGGGGTGAACAGCTGGTTCAGTCTGTTCCCGACGTCTCTCTATGATCATTCTCGGCGCCGATGGCTGTATCGGACGGGCCTGGCCGGTGACGTAGATCGTCAGTGGCGGTAGATCGTCAGTGGCGTACGTGCCGAAGCGGCTGAGTGGCGAGCCGTGGCCGCCGCGGGGCGCATTATGGCTCGGCTTACGGCGTGGGCGGCGGGTGCGGGGCTAAGGTCGTCTCCTGTACGGACGGCGTCGGGAAGGAGAGCCGATGGGGCGGGTGCTGGAGGCCACGGCGGGGGCGTTGCTGCGCAGGATCGCCGTTGAGCAGGCCGGGTGCCGGGTGCCGTCGCTGGCGGCGGCGATCGTCCGCGACGGGGAGCTGGCGTGGTTCGGCGGCCGGGGGACGGTGGACGGGCGGGCGCCCACGCCGGACACGCAGTACCGGATCGGGTCGATCACCAAGACGCTGGTGGCGACGGTGGTGATGCGGCTGCGTGACGAGGGCCGGCTGGATCTGCTCGACCCGCTCGGCAAGCACCTGCCGGGCACCGCGGTCGGCGAGGTGTCGATCGCCCAGTTGCTGTCGCACACCGGCGGGCTGACCGCCGAGTCCCCCGGCGCGTGGTGGGAGCGTTCGGCCGGGACGGGGGTGGAGACGCTGCTCGGCTCGCTCGGCGAGGATGCCGCCAGGCACCGGCCCGGGCGCCGCTACCACTACTCCAACGTCGGATTCGCGCTGCTGGGCGAGCTGGTGGCGCGGCACCGGGGGGTGCCGTGGGAGGAGGCGGTGCGCCGGGAGGTGCTGGAGCCGCTGGGCATGACCGGCACCACGCCGCGCCCGCGCCCCCCGCACGCCACCGGGTACGCGGTGCATCCGTGGGCCGACGTGCTGCTGCCCGAGCCCGAGCACGACGCGGGCGCGATGGGCCCGGCCGGTCAGCTGTGGTCCACGCCGGCCGACATGGCCAGGTGGACGGCGTTCGTCGGCGGCGACACCGGCGGCGTGCTGGACCCGGCGACGCTGGCCGAGATGCGCGAGCCGGCGATCGTGGACGACGGCGACATGTGGACCAGCGGGTACGGGCTGGGGTTGCAGCTGGCCCGCTCAGGCGGGCGGCGGCTGGCCGGGCACACCGGGTCGATGCCCGGATTCCTGGCCACCGTGTGGGCCGATCCCGACGAGGGGCTGGGCGCGTTGTTCCTGGCCAACACCACCTCCGGGATGAGCCGCACGCTGCTGGGCGACCTGCTGGCGATCGTGGCCGAGCGCGAGCCGAGGCTGCCGGTGGAGTGGGTGCCGGTCTCCGCCGACCCGGAGCTGCTGGCGCTGACCGGGCCGTGGTACTGGGGGCCGGCCCCTTATGTGCTGCGGCTGCTGCCCGAGCGCGGGCTGTCGCTGACGCCGCTGGGCGGCGCGGGCCGTTCCTCGCGGTTCGTGGCCCAGCCCGACGGCACGTGGCTGGGCCTGGACGGCTACTACGCCGGGGAACGGCTCCGCGTGGTCCGCCGTGACGGGGCCGTGTCGCTGGACCTGAACACGTTCGTGTTCACCCGCGAGCCCTACGATCCGGCCGCGCCGATCCCCGGCGGGGTGGACTCAGCCGGCTGGCGTTAGCTCGGCCAGCGCCTCCACCAGGCGGCTCGCGTCGGAACGGTCGTTGTAGTGGACCAGTCCGGCGCGGACCGCCGACCCCTCCTCGCGGATGCCGAACGCGGCGGTCACCTCCCAGGCGTAGCAGTGCCCGTCCCACACGTTGACGCCCCGCCGCGCCAGGTGCTCGGCCACCTGGAGCGGGGTGTGGCCGGGCACGGTGAGGTAGACGGTCGCGGTACGGCGGGCGGGTGAGCCGACGAGGCGCACGTGCGGCAGTGCCGCCAGTTCCTTGAGCAGGTGGTCCAGTTCGGCCTGCTCGTAGGCTTCCACGGCGGCCATGGAGGTGAGGATCCTGCGCCGGCGGGTGCCGGTGGCCTCGGCGTCCAGGGCGGCCAGGTGCTCGACGGCCGCGGTGACTCCGGCCAGGTCGGCGAAGGGCAGGGTGCCGGTCTCGAACCGGTCGGGCACGTCGTCGGGGGAACTGGCCAGCTTGTCCGGGCGCAGCCGGTCCAGCAGGTCGGGGGCGGCGACGACGGCGCCGATGTGCGGGCCGGACCACTTGTAGGCGCTGGTGGCGTAGAAGTCGGCGCCCAGGGCGGTGACGTCGATCGGGTTGTGCGGGGTGGCGTGCACGCCGTCGATGTAGGTGAGGGCGCCGGCGGCGTGCGCGAGGCGGGTGATGCGCGGCACGTCGGGCATGGTGCCCAGCACGTTGCTGGCGGCGGTGAGGGCCACCAGGCGGGTGCGCTCGCCGAGAAGGTCCTCGTACTGCGTGGCGGGTAGTTCGCCGGTGGGCACGTCGACCTCGGCCCAGCGCACGCGTGCCCCGGCGCGTTCGGCCGCCTGCACCCAGGGGCGTACGTTGGCGTCGTGGTCCAGGCGGGACAGCACGATCTCGTCACCCGGTCCCCAGTCCTTGGCCAGCGTGGCGGCGAACCGGTAGGTGAGGGTGGTCATGTTGGGCCCGAAGACCACTCCCTGGGCCTGGCCGCCCACCAGGTCGGCGACGGCCTGGCGGGCTTCGGTGACGATGGCGCCGGATCTGGCGCTGGCGGGGAAGGCGCCGTGGGTGTTGCCGATGCCCGCCCGGTAGGCGCCGGCGATCGCCTCGATCACCGAGTGCGGGGTCTGGGTGCCGGCGGCGGCGTCCAGCCAGGCGCGGCCGTCGGCGAGGGCGGGATACATGGCGCGGACCCGCGCGACGTCGAAACTCATGATCACATCATCCCGCTATCTGGACATTTCAGACAAGAGGGAGGAGGTGTGCCGAGTGCCACCCGGACTTCCGTTCCGCGGGGCGCGGCCTGGTTAGGCTGGCCGTATGAGCCTCTCCCAGCCGCCGGCGGTCGGCGTGCTCCTGGTGGACGACGACCCGCTGGTGCGCGCCGGGCTGGCGATGATGCTGGGCGGCGCCCCGGACCTGCGCGTCCTCGCCCAGGCCGGGGACGGCACCGAGGTCCTGCCCCTGGTGGAGCGGCACTCCCCCGACGTGGTCCTGATGGACGTCAAGATGCCCTCGATGGACGGTCTGGCCGCCACCGAGGCGCTGCGTGCCCGCCGTGACGCGCCGGAGGTCATCATCCTGACCACCTTCGACGCCGACGAGCACGTGCTGCGCGCGCTGCGCGCCGGCGCCGCGGGGTTCCTGCTGAAGGACACCCCGCCGGAGGAGATCGTCACCGCGGTGCGCCGGGTGGCCCAGGGGCATCCGGTGCTCTCCTCCGCGGTCACCCGGCGGCTCATCGCCCGGGTCGCCGACGGCGGCCGCGACCGCCGCCGCGCCGAGGCCCGGGAGCGGCTGGCCCTGCTCGGGGACCGTGAGCGGGAGGTGGCCCTCGCGGTCGGCGAGGGCCGCTCCAACGCCGAGATCGCGGCCCGGCTGTATCTCGGGCTGCCCACCGTCAAGACGCACGTCTCCAGCGTCCTGGCCAAGCTGGGGCTGAACAACCGCGTCCAGATCGCCCTGCTGGTGCATGACGCGGGGCTGCTGGACGAGCGCTGAGCCGGGGGTCAGTCGCCGGGCGGGGCGGGCAGGGTCTGGCCGGTCTCCAGCAGGGTCTTCAGGTCCGACAGCAGGTGCGGCCAGCCCGTGCCGACCTGCCCGAGGACGGCGCTGCCGGGGTCGAAGCCGTCGTGCACGACGGTCAGCTTGACGATCGGGCCGGCCGGCTCGATGTCGAAGGTGACCTTCGAGCGGCGCTCGGCGGCCATCCGGGCCACCAGGTCTTCCTCGAACCCGTGGGCCTTGCCGAACTCGGGGGTGAAGGTGTGCCAGGTGTAGGACAGCCGGCGGGGCGGGTCGGACTCCAGGACGACCTGGGCGGGGTCGGCGATCGTCACGCCGTCCAGCACCCAGGTCATGGTCGAGCCGGCGGCCCAGTCCGACTCCAGGGCGAGCCCCCAGTAGCGGCGGGTGAAGGCCGGGTCGGTCAGCGCCTGCCACAGCCGCTCGGGGGTGGTGTTGATGTAGGTCGTGTAGACGAATTCGGGGTTGCCCATGGGTTCGTGCTCCAATGCCGTCTTCAGGTCCGCCAGCGCGCGTACGCGCTCGCGGTCGTACCGGTCGATCCAGCGTTCGGCGATGGCGTTGATCGGCGCGGCGTTGAGGTAGTGCAGCTTCTCCCGGCCGCGCCACACGGTGGTCACCAGGCCGGCCGCCTCCAGCACCGTGAGGTGCTTGCTGACGGACTGCCGCGCCATGTCCAGTCCGGCGCACAGTTCGCGCAGGCTCTGGCCGTTGCGGTCGTTGAGCCTGTCGAGCAGCCGGCGTCGGCTGGCGTCGGCCAGCGCCTTGAAAACCTCGTCCATTCCCCCGCCACCTCGGACATGCAGCCGTTTGGCTGCCTTAAATTTATGCAGCCTTCTGGCTGCATGTCAAGGATGTCGCTCAGATGCCGAGCCGGGCCGCGATGCCGTCGAGCACGGCGGCCAGGCCGAGCTCGAACTGCCAGTCGGTGTCGTCCTTCCTGGTGCCGGACCTGATGTAGCGCTCGAAGGCGGGATAGCGGCCGGAGTCGAGGAACCACGCCATCCGCGGGGCGTAGGCGGTGCGCAGCTCGTCCATGGTGGCCACGCCCTCGCGGGCCAGCAGCCGGGCCAGGTGGATCTGCGCGTCGGCGATGCCGCTCACGTAGGAGGTGAGGGCGGTCACGACGGCGTACTTCGTGTCCTCGTCCAGGTCGAGGCCGGACATGGAGGCCAGCAGCCGGTCGGCGTAGGCGACGTAGCCGGGCGTCAGCGGCGCGCCGGCCTCGGTCAGCCAGGGGTGTGCCAGCCGGATGCGGCGCATCTGCCGTCCGGCGGCCGCCAGGGCCTCGCGCCAGCCCGCGTCCGGCGCGAGGGGCTCCCATTGGCCGTAGACGCGGTCCACCATCAGCTCGACGACGTCGTTCCTGCCGCGCACGTAGCGGTACAGGCCCATGGTCGCGATGCCCAGGCGGTCGGCCAGGCGGCGCATCGAGACCGCCTCCAGCCCCTCGGCGTCGGCGATCTCCACGGCGGCGTCGGCGATCTGCCCGTGGGTCAGCTGCACCCGCGGCGCCGGCCGGGGACGCTCCAGCCGCTGCCAGATGGACTCGCGATCCTTCTCGTCCCGTTCCACGGTGCCGCCTCTCTCCCGCCGGTTCCGCGTACATCGTATCGGACTTGTACGCCGTACGCTGGTCTGCGTACGCTGTACAAGCCATATACGCCGTACACAGCAGAAGGGACCTTGTCATGTCCGCAAACCGCCGGCCCCGCGGGCGGTGAGGGCGTCGTGCTGACCGCGCTCCTCCGCGACCACGCCCGCCCCTACCGGGCGGCGATCGCCCTGGTGGCCGTGCTGCAACTGGCGCAGGCCCTCGCGGCGCTGTCGCTGCCCACCCTGAACGCCCGGCTCATCGACGACGGTGTGAGCAGGGGGGACGCCGGCGCCGTCCTGGACGCCGGGGCGGTGATGCTCGCCGTCGTCGTCTTCCAGCTGGGCTGCGCGGCGGGCGCCGGATACGCCGCCGCCCGGGTCGCCGCCTTCGTCGGGCGCGACCTGCGGGCCCGGGTCTTCGAACGGACCCTTGGCTTCTCGGCCCGCGAGATGGCCCGCTTCGGCGCCGCCACCCTGCTCACCAGGACCACCAACGACGTGCAGCAGGTGCAGACGCTGCTGTACCTGGCGCTGACCGGCCTGGCGGTGCCGGTCATGATGTTCGCCGGGGGCATCGTGACAGCCGTCGGGCTGGAGCCGCGGCTCTCGGGCCTGATCCCCGCCGTCCTGCTCGCGCTGCTCGCCGTCCTCGGGGTGATCCTGTACCGGTTGCGCGGCCCGTTCGCGGCCATGCAGGACCGGCTGGACCAGGTGAACCGGGTGCTGCGGGAGCAGATCGGCGGCGTCCGGGTCATCCGGGCGTTCGTCCGCGAGGAGCACGAGCGCGCCCGCTTCGCCGAGGCCAACACCGGGCTGGCCGCGGTGTCGGTGCGGGCCGCCCGGCTGATGGCCACGATGTTCCCCGCCGGGATGCTGGTGGGCAACCTGGGCGCGGTCGCCGCCGTCTGGTCCGGCGGCCACCTCGTCGGCGCCGGCACCGGAACCGCGGGCACGCTCATCGCCTTCCTCAACTACCTGGCGCTCATCATGGGCTCGGCGCTGCTGGCCACGTTCACCGTGCTGGCCGCCCCGCGCGCCCAGGTGAGCGCCCGGCGGATCGGCGAGGTGCTCGCCACCCGCACCGCCCGCGCCCTGCCGGCCCCGCCGGTGACGACGCCGCCCGCCCGCGCCCTGCTGACCGTCCGCGACGTCGTCTACACCCACCCCGGGGCGCAGCAGCCGGTGCTGAACGGCGTGAGCCTCATCGCCCGCCCCGGCGAGACGACCGCGATCATCGGCTCCACCGGGACCGGCAAGACGACCCTGCTCAACCTGATCGCCCGGCTGGCCGACCCCGACGGCGGAACCGTCCTCGTCGACGGCGTCCCCGTGCGCGACCTGGACCCGGCGGCGCTGGTGCGCACGGTCGGGCTCGCCCCGCAGCGGGCCTACCTGTTCTCCGGCACCCTCGCCGCCAACCTCCGCTACGGCCGGCCGCAGGCGAGCGACGCCGAGGTGTGGCACGCGCTGGAGGTCGCCCAGGCCCGTGGCTTCGTCGAGGCGCTGCCGCACGGCCTGGACACCCCGGTGAGCCAGGGCGGCGGCAACTTCTCCGGCGGCCAGCGGCAGCGGCTGGCCATCGCCAGGCTCCTGGTCGCCCGCCCGCTGGTCTACCTCTTCGACGACTCCTTCTCCGCGCTGGACCAGCCCACCGAGCGGGCGCTGCTGACCGCGCTGGCCGCGGAGACCGCCGGCGCCGCCGTCGTGATCGTCGCCCACCGGGTCGCCACCGTCCGCCACGCGCACCGCATCGTCGTGCTGGAGGCGGGCAGAGAGGCGGGCAAGGTCGCCGCCACCGGCACCCACGAGGAGCTCATGGCCGCCAGCGCCACCTACCGGGAGATCGTGTCATCGCAGTACTCCGAGGAGGAGGCGGCATGAAGGACGTCCGTCCGGCCAGGCGGCTGCTCGCCACGGCGCGGCCCGAGGCGCCGCTCGCCGCCGCCGCGCTGCTGTCCGCGGCCGCCGCGGTGGCGCTGACCGTGACCGTGCCGCGGCTGCTCGGCATCGCCACCGACCTGGTCGTCGGCGCCGCCGGCCGCCCGAGCCCCTTCGCCGAGCCGGCCGGGCCGCTGGCCGCCGCCGCGGCCTGCTGTTCGGCCGCGTTCTGCGCCGCCGCCCTCCAGCAGCGGCTGACCGCCGCGATCGTGCAGCGGCTGGTGTTCCGGCTGCGGGAACGCGTGCAGGGCAAGCTCGCCCGGCTGCCCATCGCCTACTTCGACCGCACCCCGCGTGGAGAGGTGCTCTCCCGGGCCGCCAACGACGTCGACAACCTCGCCCAGACCCTCCAGCAGGTGCTCGGCGTCGCGGTGCAGGCGGTGCTCACCCTGGTGGGCGTGCTGGCGATGATGGTGTGGATCTCGCCGCTGCTCGCCCTGGTGTCACTCGTCGTGGTGCCCTGCTCCGTCGTGGCGGCCCGGCTGATCGGCCGGCGGGCGCAGCCCGGGTTCGCCGGGCAGTGGGCCTCCGCCGGGCGGCTCAACGCGCACGTGGAGGAGATGTACACCGGGCACGCGCTGGTCACGGCCTTCGCCAGGCAGGCCGAGGCGGAGGAGGTGTTCGCCGGGCACAACCGGGAGCTGACCCGGGCGGCGTTCCGGGCGCAGTTCCTGTCCGGGCTGATCGGGCCGGCGATGATGCTGCTCGTCAACCTCAACTACGTGCTGGTCGCCGTCATCGGCGGGCTGCGCGCCGCCGCCGGGACGCTGTCCATCGGCGACATCGTGGCGTTCCTGCAGTACTGCTACCAGTTCGGCCAGCCGGTCAACCAGACGGCCGCCATGGCGGGCCTGGTCCAGTCGGTGCTCGCCTCGGCCCGCCGCGTCTTCGAACTGCTGGAGGAGGACGAGGAGGCCGCCGATCCCGAGACCGCCGAGCAGCAGCGGACGGGGGCGGTGAGCGGGCGGGTGGCGTTCGAAGGGGTGTCCTTCCGTTACGAGCCGGGCACGCCGCTCATCGAGGACCTGTCGCTGGTGGCCGAGCCGGGGCGGACGGTGGCGATCGTCGGGCCGACCGGGGCCGGGAAGACGACCCTGGTCAACCTGCTCATGCGGTTCTACGAGCCGGCCGGCGGGCGGATCACCGTGGACGGCGCCGACACCGCCCGCATGCCGCGCGCCGAGCTGCGCCGCCTGGCCGGCATGGTGCCACAGGACATCTGGCTGTTCGCCGGGACGATCGCCGACAACATCGGCTACGGCGCGGCCGGCGCCTCCCGCGCGGACATCGTCCAGGCGGCGCAAGCCGCCGGGCTGGACCGGTTCGTCCGGACGCTGCCCGGCGGGTATGACACGGTGCTGGACGAGGAGGGCGGCAACCTGAGCGCGGGTGAGAAACAGCTGATCACCATCGCCCGGGCGTTCCTCGCCGATCCGCGGATCCTGGTGCTCGACGAGGCCACCAGTTCCCTGGACACCCGTACCGAGATGCTGATGCAGCGTGCCATGACCTCGCTGCGGCGTGGCCGTACCAGTTTCGTCATCGCCCACCGGCTGTCCACGATCCGCGAGGCCGGGCTGATCGTGGTGATGGAGGCGGGCCGGGTCGTCGAGCAGGGCACGCACGAGGAACTCGTCGCCGCCGGTGGCGCGTACGCGCGGATGCTCGCGGGCCGGCTGGGCGCCACGCGCGCCTCGTGATCCTCAGCCGGCCGGGGCGAGTGCGGCGGCCAGGTCGGCGGCGGGGCCGGGCGGCAGGGTGGCGTGCAGCAGTTCGACGCGGTGGACCAGGCGCGGCGCGGTGAGCCGTACTCCGGTGGTGCCCGGGCCGTAGGGCCACGGCGTGCCGGCGGTGGCCGGCAGCAGCGTCAGGCCGTGCCCGGCCGCGACCAGGGCGGCCAGCGTCGCCACGTCCGAGCCGGTGTAGGCGAGGCCGGGGCGGAAGCCGTCGGCGCCGGCCACCTCGCGCAGCCGGGTGAGCGGGGCGCCCAGCGCGGGGGCGTCGATCCACAGCGCGTCCACCAGGTCGCCCAGCGCGAGCCCGGCGGCGCCGGCCAGCGGGTGTTCCCGGGGCAGCGCCACCGCCAGGTCGCGGTGGGCGACGCCGCGCGCGGTGAGGTGTCCCGCGGTCGCGGCGGCCACCGGGAGCGGGTCGGTGGGGGCGGCGAGGCCGTCGGCCAGGCCGAGTTCCGCCTCGCCCGCGGCGACCAGGCGGGCCACCTCCGGGGCGCCGGCCAGGCGCACCTCCACCTCGGCGCGCGGCCGGGCGGCGCGCAGCCGCATCAGCGCCGCGGGGAGCCCGGCCGAGGCCGCGCCCAGGGCGGTGGCGGCGACGGTCAGGCGGGCGGCGGGCGCGGCGGCGGCGCGGGTGACGTCGGCCCTGGCCGCGGCCAGCCGCAGCAGCAGCGGCCCGGCGTGCTCCAGCAGCCGCTCGCCGGCCTGGGTCGGCTCGACGGGGCGGCGGCGCAGCAGCGCGACGCCGAGCTCGGCCTCCAGGGCGGCGATCTGCTGGGAGACGGCCGACTGGGTGTAGCCGAGCGCGCTCGCGGCGGCGGAGAAGGAACGATGCTCGGCCACGGCGACGAAGGTGCGCAGCAGGTGCGGATCCACCCTCCATCAGTATCACTTATCGCATGGCCACCAATCATCGTTGGCGCTTAACGAGGTGCCGGTGCCACGATGAACGGCATGAACGCAGCCCCACCGATTCCGAAGATCGCCCTGGTCGGAGACCGTTCCCCGGGCGTCCGGGCGCATGCCCGCATCCCGTCGTTGCTGGAGGCGCTGCGCCGGCGTGAGGGGCTGGTGCTGGACGCCTACTGGATCCGCACCGACCAGGTCGGCGATCTCGGCGGCTTCGACGGCGTGTGGCTGGCGCCCGGCAGCCCCTACCGCAGCGAGGCGGGCGCGCTGGCCGCCGCCCGCACCGCCCGCGAGCGGGCCGTCCCCTTCCTGGGCACCTGCGGCGGCTTCCAGCACGCGCTGCTCGGCTACGCCCGCGAGGTGTGCGGGCTGGAGGTGGGCCACGGCGAGAGCGGCGCCGGCGGCAACCTGCTGATCACGCCGCTGGCGTGCTCGCTGGCCGGTCACGAGGGCCTGGTACGGCTGGCGCCGGGTTCGGCGATCGAGCAGATCATGGGCGTGGAGTCCAGCGTGGAGCGCTACCACTGCTCCTACGGCCTCAACCCCGCCTACCTGCCCGAGCTGGTGGCCGGCGGGTTGCGGTTCACCGGCTTCGACGAGGCGGGCGAGGTACGGGTGGCCGAACTGCCCGCACACCCGTTCTTCCTGGCCACCCTGTTCCAGCCGGAACTGGCCGGGGACGGCGACCGCCCGCACCCGGTGATCTCCGCCTTCGCCGCCGCGGTCGCGGCCCACGCCGGGACGCCGGCGGCCGGGTGACTCGGCGCGTGGGGCGGGGGCCCGCGCGGGGCGAGCGGCACTCTGTCCACAGCGCGCCGCACGGCGGCGTCCAGGGGTCTGAGGAACATCGGAACCGGATCGTGCGCTAAGCCCTGGCTGGGCAGGTCAGGGCCGTGCGGCCTTGCGGCAGCTCCGCTCTCGAAGGATTGACCGCAGATACTTGCCGAATATCTGCGAGAGTGTCGATGCCTTCCTGGAGGAATGCCCTCGCTCGGCAGGGACCAGACTCCATGGTTATCTGCGATAGAGCGCGGAGGCGGTCGTGGGAGTGGTCGATAAGATCGGGGTCGAACGGCAGACGCCGGTGCTCAAGGACGCGGTCCAAGGCTTCCTGGCCGGAGTGTCCAACCCCAACACTGCCCGGTCCTACGCCACGGCGCTGCGTGCCCTGACCGAGAAGTTTGGCTCCTACACCCCGGTGAGTTCGCTGGAGGGTGAAGTGGCGGCCGACCGGGTCGCCGCCTGGTTCATCGGGCAGTGGGGGGCGCGCTCGGCGGCCACCGTCAACGCCCGGATGAACGCATTGTCCTCGGCGAGTGGGTCGTGGCGGGATCAGGGCTGGATCACTGAGGACCCGTTGCGTCGGCTCAAGCACCGCCCGGTCGAGGTCGACCTCACGCGGTCGCTGGACCGTGCCGAGGTCGCCGAGTTGCTCGGCCGGGATGGGATTGCGCTTCGTGAGCGGACCTTGTGGCGGCTGTTGTACGAGTCCGCGGCACGGGCTTCCGAAGTCCTGGCGCTCGATGTCGACGAACTGGACTTGCGTAACCGAAAGGCCCGGGTGCGGCGTAAGGGCGGCGCGGTGGACGCGGCCGGGCGGTCATCTGGCCACGTCTGCGGTGTCGAGGATGCCGACCCGGCGCAGCCACCACCTCCACACGTCCTCCAGGCCGGGGGAGGCAGCCCACTCGGTCTCGGTGACCTTGCCGCGAGCGTAGGCGGCGGTCCGGTCGGCCAGCGCCTGAAGCTCGGCGCCGGTCACCCAGCGGGCGACGCGCGTCTTGTCGGCGGATGGGGCCGGCTCGCCGGTGACGATGGCGCGGTAGATGGTCCAGTGGTGGCCGGGCGTGCGTCCCTGGCGGACGAGGCGGCAGCACTGGTTGGGCCGCCACCCGCCGGTCATATGCTCCAGTTGGCCGATGGTCAGTCCGGTCTCCTCGGTGACCTTTTCGCTGGCGGTCTTCCCCGGGTTACCGTGGTCGTCGACATGCGCAGCCGGCAGAGCCCAGGCGTGCGGGTACTCGGCCCGTTCGATCAGCAGATACCGGCCGTGCTCGTCGGTGACGATGACACCGACGGAGGTGTGGTCGCACACGTCGCGGGCGCGCGTGTCCTGCCCGCACACCCAGCGCTCCAGCGGGGACGGGCCGGCGGCCTCCAGAGCGCGCAGCCGGGACTGAGCGGTGGCCCGGTTCGGCGCCCCGGCCGCGTTGCTCAGGCCCATCGCTGAGGCGATCTCGGCGTAGCTGGCTCCCTCTGCTTTCCAGCGGCGCAGCGTGGCGGCCTGGATCGCCTCCAGGCGCGGGATGAGGTCGCGGGCCAGGGCGTGCACGGTGTCCGCCATGCGCTGACGCCGGCGGACGTCAGGGCGTTCATCACCGTGCGGGTCTTGGGTGTGGTCCCAGGCGCCCGCGCGCAGCTCTGCCATGGCGCGCAGAGCGGTGTCCAGGCCGGCGGCCAGGTGCAGTGCGGCCTCGCCGAGCTGTACGGTCTCAGCGACGCCGAGCCGCAGGTGGATCTCGGAGCCGCCGTGGGTGGTGATCTGCTCGTAAGCCAGGTGGGGGTTGGTCATCAGACTCTCCTTTGTATGAAACATCATCCACTATGTATTGGATCTCATACAGAGTCAAGAACATTGGGACCCCGTAGATCTTCAGAATCTCTGAAGCCTCATCAACACCTAGAGAAGTCGGAGCGCCAGCACATAAGCCCAGGCCCTGCCGGGTTCGAGAACTTCGAACGGCATGTCGTGCCAGCCGGGAAAGTGGTCAACCGCACCGCGAACGACATCGTGGCGTGGGTGTTCTCCCGAAGTGCTTCGAGCGGGACCTGCGCACGGTGCTGCAGCAAACATCACCGAAATCCTTGGCGGCTTGCCCGATCGTCGACTGCTCGTCCAAGACGGCCTTGACGACCTCGTCCTTGAACTCCTCTGAATAGTTCTTCCCCGCCACGAACCCTTCCTTCCAGACCAGTCAGCACCCTACTTGGCACCGTGTCCGGAAGATCAGGGGCACCTCATCCAGAGCGTCATCGACCGACCGGGTGGTCAGATGCACCACGGTAGCCAGCAGCGTGGCGAGCTTGCGCTCGGCACCGTGCCGATCGATCAGCGTGGCCTTGCCGTCCATGCCGTAACGCCACAGCTCGGCCATCCGCCGCGGCGGGATCACCGACACATCCACCTCACCGACGCCGAGCGCGGCGATCTCGGCCACCCGCGCCAGCGCCCGCTCCATCTGCGGGCCCGACGCCTTCACCACCGGGCGGCGCAGCCGCTCCAGCGTGGAGACTCTCGCCCCAGCCGGCACCTCCACCAGCTCGGCCAGCACCCGGCGCTGCTCGTCATTCAGCAGGTCATGCAAGGTGTCCCACAACCGTTTGGTGGCCTTCTCCCGTTCCCGAGCCGCGCCAGCCGATGCATCTTCGGCATCAGCACCGGGCGGGTGCGCAACTCGGCCACCGCCGCATCGAACAGCGCCTTGGGGCCCTCGCCCGTGGTGAACGCCCGCGCCGCGATCCACCGGGCCAGTTCCAGTTCGACCTGGGCGAAGTCGATCCATCCGCCGACCTTCTCGATCTCCCCGGCGTGGGTGCGCGCGGTCCCGTCACGCTGGCCGTACAGCTTGATGCACGAGGGGTCAGCGATGCCCAACTGCTCAGCGAGGTAGTCCACGACCTCGGCAGGGACCTGACGAGGGTCAGGGAGAAACCGCCGCAAGAACCGGACCACGCCAAGCTGGACACTGAACCCGAGCCGATTGTGATCTCTGCGCTTGGCATCGATCACCTCATGATCGGTGTCATCCAGGAAGAAGTACTTCTCCAGCTGAGCACGCGAAGGCGGCCCCTGAAACGAGGCGAACCGCTCAGCCTGCTCATCGGACAAGAACTCGACCGGCACCCTGAACCTCCTACAGGTCTACGACAAGACCCTCGAAGGGTTCCGGTAGCGATCACCGGCGGTCAAACCGATGCTCACCAGGACAAACGTTTAGCGCACGATCCAGTTCCAATGTTCCTCAGACCCCGTCCACTACAGGGAGTCGAAGTCGCGGAGGATCCGTCCGACGTGCGAGGGTCGCCACGTCGTCACCGGCGTCGTCGAGGGCGCCGCGTCATGGCAGGGGAGCCGCCGTACATGCGGTTGCTTTTATATAGCTGGTACCGTATGTTCGGTTATGTGCTCGCCCCCTTCGACGTGCTCGCCGAGCCGACCAGGCGGGCCATCCTCGACCTGCTCCTTGAGCGTCCCCGGCCGGTGTCCGAGATCACCGACCGGCTCGGGCTGAGCCAGCCAGGCACCTCCAAGCACCTGCGGGTGCTGCGCGAGGCCGGGCTGGTGCGGGTCCGCCGTGACGCCCAGCGCCGCTGGTACGAGCTGAGCCCCGAACCCCTGGCCGAGATCGACGCCTGGCTGACCCCCTACCGGCTGCTGTGGTCGGGCCACCTGGACGCGCTGGAACGGCACCTGGACGCCATGCCCGAGGAGCCGTAGGGCTCACCAGCGGGCCGGGATCGCCTCGGGATGGCGGAAGGCCACGCCCGGCCGCCATGCCAGCTCCTCCACCGGCACGGCCAGCCGCAGCGCGGGCAGCCTGGCGGGCAGGCAGCGCAGCAAGGTCTCGAGCTGCAGCCGGGCCAGCCGGTTGCCCGGGCAGTGGTGCCTGCCATGGCCCAGCCCGAGATGCGCCGGAGTGCCGCGGCCGGGCAGGAACCGCTCCGGGGCGAACGCCTCGGGGGCGGCGAAGGCCCGCGGGTCGCGGTTGGCCGACTCCAGGGAGACCAGCACGCACTCCCCCGCCCCGATCGTCATCCCCCCGAGCTCGACGTCGCGGGTCGCCACCCGCTTGGCCCCGCCGGTCGACATCGGGGTGTACCGCAGCAGCTCCTCCACGGCCGCCGGGACCAGCGCGGGGTCCCGGCCGACGGCGGCCAGCACGCCGGGATGGCGCAGCAGCGTGACCAGCGCGTTGCCCAGGAAGCTCGCCGAGGTGCGGTATCCGGCGACCAGGAACAGGCTGGCCGCCTCGGCCAGCTCGCCCTCGGTCAGCCGCCCGCCCGGGCCGCGTGCCCGCGCCAGCGACCGCACCAGGTGGCAGCCCTGGCCGGCGACCATCTCCGGCAGGCGGCGCAGGAAGAAGCCGTAGATCTCGCCGACGGCGGCGTTCATCTCCCCGGCGTCGTGACCGGTGAAGGTGAGCACGATGTCGCACCAGGCGTCCAGCTCCCGCCGGTCCCCTTCGCCGTGCTCGCCCAGCAGCACCCGCCCGGCCGTCGCGAACGCCAGCGGCAGCGCCAGCCCGTCGTACAGGTCGGCGACCGGTCCCCCGCGGACCAGGCCGTCGATCAGCGCCCCGGCCGTCCGGTACGCCCACGGCCGGTGCCGGCGCATCGCCCGCGGCCCCAGCGCGTCGCGCATCACCCGGGTCAGGCCCCTGTCGCGCAGCGTGGCCAGCACGTCGCCGCGCGCGCCGTCGGTGCGCAGCAGGATCGGCTCCTGGCGCGGCGCCCCGGGGGCCATCGCGGCCGACAGGCTCATCCGCGGGTCGGCGAGGACGCGCCGCGCCACGTCGTACCTGCCGGCCAGCCAGACCCGGTCGCCGGTGACGGTGACGACGCGGCGGGCCGGGGCGGGATCGTCGCGGATCCGCCGGTAACGGGGGGAGATCTCACAAGACCAGTCCTGGAAGGGGAAGGGCGGCGGGGCCTCCTCGCTCATCGGCCCGCCTCGCCCGCGGCCGGGACCAGGCGCAGATCCCGGGCCGGGCGCGGCCCGGCGGGGACGGCTTCGGGGACGGCTTCGGGGACGGCGGGCCGGACGAGGGCGAACGCCTGCCCGGGTGAGACGTACAGGGCGCGGGAGGCGAACAGCAGGGAGATGGCCGGGATGACCTGGTGGTAGACGTTCACCGAGGTGGGCACGCCGAGGATGCCGGGGGTGTCGGTGCACAGCGGCATCTCCGCCACCAGGTAGTTCATCGCCTCCTCGACCTGGTGCGCGGCCGGCTCCGCGCCTTTCAGCCGGGTCCGCAGCGCGGCGGCGCCGGCGTGCCGGAACACCTCGCGCACGGCGGCGTCGCGGCGGACCGCCTCCTCCGCGTCCCGGCGCAGCGCCCGGTAGGTGGGGTGGTCGGTGAACTCCGACAGCAGGTGGACGCGCTGCTCGCGCGGTGGCACGCCGATCGCCTGCCAGGCCCGCTCGACGCGCCGCCGGGTGCGGGCCGACTCGGCGGCCGCCTTGCGCAGGGCGCGCTCGGGCGGCTCGCCCAGCGCCCGGTGGGTGTGCACCAGGGAGGCGTCGGGGATGATCGCGTCGACCCGGTCGAAGGCCGTGCCCGCCCAGCGCAGCAGGTGAGACAGCCGCTCCTCGCTGAAATAGCCGTTGCCCGGGCTCACCCCGACCAGGGCGTGCCCGCCCTCGGCGCAGATTCTGCGGCAGTTGTCGGTGTGCGGTTCGATCGTGAAGCCGGCCGGGAACCCTCTTCCGGCGATCTCGTACATGCTTCTCCAGTGATGCCGTGCCCGGGAGGCAGGCGCGCCAGGCAGTGAATGTCGCTCTATGCGTTCCCTTGGTGGCGCAGAGTTAACACCGCTAGGCGCGGCACGGGGAAGGGCGTGACCCGGTGTGGTGGGCCGCTAAGAGTGGTCGGCGGGCGTGTCCTCCGCGCGGCGGCGCTCGCGCCTGCCCCGGGCCAGTTCGGTGCCCAGGGCGTCGAGGCGCTGGGTCCAGAAGCCGCGGTAGCGGTCCAGCCACCGGTCGATCTCGCGCAGCGGCGCGGGGTCGACGGTGTAGAGGCGGCGGGTGCCCTCGGCGCGCACCTTGGTGAAACCGTGGTCGCGCAGCACCCGCAGATGCTGGGAGACGCCCGGCTGGGAGATGCCGAACTCCTCCTGGACGATGGCGCCGATCTCACCGGCCGCCCGCTCACCGTCGGAGAGCAGCTCCAGGATCCGCCGCCGGACCGGGTCGCCGAGAACATCGAACGCGTGCACGTCCACCAGTTTGGCAGCAGGATCCTTATATAAGTCAACTCTTAAGCCCGTGAGAATCGGCTGTCCTCCCGCCGTGGAGCAGGACGCCCGCGGCGGCGGCACAGACCGCGGCGGCGGTCAGCGGCGCCCAGGCGGTGCGATCTCCGGTGCCGGCGGGACCGGCGGTGACGAAGATCCCCATGATGGCGACCCCGAAGGTGGCCCCGGCCTGGCGGACGGCGTTCAGCAGCCCGCCGGCCGCGCCCGCGGCTCCTTCGGGGGCGGCGGCGACGACCATGGTGACCAGCGCGGGCAGGGCGAAGGAGACGCCGAACCCGGTGCACAGCAGCCCGGCGAGCAGGGCCGGGTAGGACGGCCCGGCGGCGATGGCCGCGCCGTACACCAGGCCGCCCGCGACCAGCAGGACCAGCCCGGCCGTCACCGGGAGCCGCGCTCCCCTGCGGGCGACGACGCGGCCGGTGAGCAGCGGGTTGACCGCGAAGGGCAGCGTCATCGGCAGGAAGGCCAGCCCGGTGTCCAGCGGGGTGAGCCGCAGATCCCGCTGGAAGACCAGTGGCAGCACGAACAGCACCCCGGTCATGGTGAAGTTGACCGCGGCGCCGGCCAGCAGCGCCGCGCGCATCCCCGGCGCCCGCACCGCCTCCCGAGGTATCACCGGCGCCGGGCCGCGCCGGTTCAGTGCCGCGAACAGCGCGCCGGCGGCGGTCGCGCCCGCCGCCGAGCAGCCGGCGTGCGCGGCGGCGCCGGAGCCGAGCGCGATGATCGCGTCGGTGGCCAGTCCCAGCACGGCGCACATGGCGAGCTGGGCGGCCCAGGCGACGCCGCGGTCGCCGCGCGGGCAGCGGACGGCGGGGCCGGCGGTCAGCGCCAGGGTCAGGACGGCGAGCGGGACGTTGATCAGGAAGATCGCCCGCCAGCCGGCCAGGCCGACGAGCAGGCCGCCGGCGATCGGCCCCGCGGCCAGCGCGGCCCCGCTGGTGGCCGCCCACACCGCGACCGCCCGGGCCCGCGCGGCGGGTTCGGGGTGCAGCCGGGCGATCATCGCCATCGAGGCGGGCACGCACGCCGCCGCGGCCACGCCCAGCAGCGCACGCAGCGCGACCAGCGTCCACAGGTCCGGTGCGAGGGCGCTGAGCAGCGACCCGAGGCCGAAGACGGCGATGCCGGCCCGGAAGACCCGGTGTGCCCCGTACCGGTCGGCGACCGCGCCGGCCGACAGGAGCAGCGCGCCGAAGGCGACGGTGTAGCCGGTGACGGCCCACTGCAACCCGGCCACGGGGGTGTCCAGCGAGCGGGCGAGGTCCGGTTCGGCCACCGACAGCACGGTGGTGTCCAGCAGGATCATGAAGTAACCCAGGGAGATGCCCGGCAGCGCGAGCACGGCCCGGCGAGAGGTGGCGGAAGACATGTGGCGGTACTCCGGTGGAGGCGGCCCTGCTGCTGGACGGCGACGGCGGCCTCGGCGAGCTGGGATTCCGCCCGCCGCCCGAGCCGCTGGCCTACGCCGACGTGGAGCCGGTGCCGCTGGCGCTGGTCGCCGCCCCCGGCCATCCGCTCGCCGCCGCGCCCCGCCTGGGTCCCGGGGATCTGCACGGCCGGCGGCTGCTGGTCAACGCGCCGGGCTGCTCCTTCCGGATGGCCGGGGAACGACTGTTCGGCCCGGGCGTCCGGCGTGTCGAGGCCGGCGGGGTGCCGGTGATGAGGGCGTGGGCCGAGCAGGGGCTGGGCGTCACCCTGCTGCCGGAGTTCGCCGTGGCCGGCCAGCTCGCCGCCGGGACGCTGGTCAGGCTGGCCCTGGACGTCCCGGCCCTCGTGCTGCGCCTGGTCTGGCGGGCCGACCGGGAGGAGTCGCCCGGCATGCGGGAGATCCTCTACGCCGCCGCAGCCGCCTGATCGCCGCTCCCGTGTGATGGCCGCCGGTCAGGAGTCGGCGAGGCCGTGGCGGTAGGCGTAGGTGACGGCCTGGGCGCGGTCCCGTACGCCGGTCTTGGCGAACAGGTTGTTGATGTGGGTCTTGACCGTCGCCTCGCCGATGAACAGGTCGGCGGAGATCTCGGCGTTGGAACGCCCCCGCGCGATGAGCCGCAGCACCTCCGCCTCCCGCCTGGTCAGCCCGTCGGGCAGCTCGGCGCGCGGCGGCGGCCCGGCCGGCGGGGACGGCGGCGGGGTCATCGTCTCCAGCAGGCGGCGCTGGACGGCGGGGTCGAGCTGGGCGTCGCCGCGCATCACGGTGGCGACGGCGCGGGAGATCTCCTCGGCGTCGGCGCTCTTGGTGAGGAAGCCCCTGGCGCCGGCCTGAAGCGCGGCGAAGACCGACTCGTCGTCGGAGTAGGTGGTCAGGACGACCACCTGGGTGCCCGGGTGGGCCGCCCGGATCCGGCGGGTGGCCTCGACGCCGTCCATCCGGGGCATGCGCAGGTCCATCAGCACCACGTCGGGCCGTTCCCGCTCCACCAGCCGCACGGCCGCCTCGCCGTCGCCCGCCGAGCCGACCACCTCGATGCCGGGCAGCAGCCCGAGCAGGAGCGTGAGCCCTTCGCGGACCACCGTCTGGTCGTCGACGACGACCACGCGTGCCGTCATCGGGACCGCCCGCTCTCCGCCACCGGCAGGCTCAGCCGTACCTGGAAGCCCTCCGACGCGGGGCCGGCCTCCAGGGTCCCGTTCAGCAGCGCCGCGCGTTCCCGCATGCCCATGAGCCCGTATCCCGTCCCGGGGTCGGCCGGGCCGCCTGCGGCGGGGTTGGTCACCGCGAGCTCGCAGGCGTCGTCGGTGAAGCCGAGCCGCACCTCGGCGGGTGCACCCGGGGCGTGCCTGCGGATGTTGGTGAGGGCCTCCTGGGCGGTGCGGATCATGGCGAGCTCGGCTTCGGGTGCGAGGCGGCGTTCGGTGCCGGTGACGGTGAGGGTGCAGGTCAGGCCGGTCGCATCGTGGAACTCCCCGGCCAGTTCGGCGAGCGCGGCGGGCAGCGGCACCCGGTCCTCGCGCAGGGCGGACACGGCCCGGCGGGCTTCCTCCAGGCCGGTCTTGGCGAGGTCTCTGGCCCGTTCGACCCTGGTGAGCGCCTCCTGCGCCCGGTCGCCGCGCAGCAGCAGCCGGGCGCCTTCCAGGTGCACGATCTGCGCCGAGAGGGAGTGAGCCAGGATGTCGTGGATCTCGCGGGCGATGCGGGCCCGTTCGGCGAGTACGGCTTCGCGTTCCTCGGCCATCCTGGTCGCCCTGCGCTGCTGGACGGCGTAGGAGGCGAGGAAGGCGACGCAGCTGCCGACCGCGACGCTGATCTCGGTGTCCCAGTCGTGGTCGGTCAGGCCGAGCGTCACCAGGCCGGCCAGGATGAGCGACTCCACCACCAGGGCGCGGGCCAGCGGATACCGGATGGGGGCGACCCAGGCGGCGACGACGAGGATGACGATGGCGGGGCTGTTCGGCGCGAGGGCGAGGAGGGCGATCGAGGCCAGGACGGTGATGGCGAGCCGGACCGGGATGCCCGCGACGGTCAGGGGCCGGCGGCGGGTTCCGGGCAGCGGGGCGGCGACCAGGGTCGCCGCGACGACCACGGACAGTCCGACGGGCAGCAGCCCGCTGCCCGGCGGGACGAGGCCGCTCTGTCCCACCTGCGCCGCCACGAACAGCGCGATCATCACGAGCCGCAGGGCGACCAGGGCACCGTGCTCCCCCACACTCCACCCTCCAAACCTGGTCACATCAGGACAATATCGACATAACAGGCTTGAGTGCGCCCAACGCGATCACACGGAGACCCGTACGGCACGGGCCGGCAGGGCGCGGGCCCGGCGGGCGACGAGCAGCGCCTGGGCCCCGATGGTCATGCCGACGAAGAGCAGGATGGAGGTGGGAGCGGTGACCAGGCCGAGAACGTGGGCCACCCCGAGCAGGGCCAGCCGGGTGAGGAACGACCCCGCCCAGCCCGCCAGCGTCCAGGCGGTGCCCTGCGACCACAGCACCCCGGCCTCGTCCCGCCAGATCCGGATCGTCGCCGCCCGCACCGCGCCGAAGCCCACCGCCGCCACGCACTCCACGGCCAGCAGCACCACGCTGAGCGCCACATGGGCCGGATCGATCACCCCACCGGAGGTCAGGCCGATCGCGATCATGGCCAGGGCGACGACGCGCATGCCCGGCGCGTTGACGGTGCGGACCCGCATCTGCCGGTAGAGGACGAAGACGACCGCGGCCAGGACCAGGACGATGTTCGTTGCTGTCATGACGCTGAACGCTAGAAGAGCGGGACCCGCGCGCGGATCGGCGCGGCGGTGGAGATCCCGGTCTCCACCCGTGGGTGGAGACGGCCCTCCCCCTCCCCTCCCCCTACGCCGGGCCGTCGGTCACGTCCCGTAGCGGCCGGCGAGTTCGGCGCCGATCCTGGCCAGCTCGTCCCGCACCGATCGCGGTTCCACCACCTCGATCAGCGCGCCCCAGCCGGCTAGGTTCCGGGCGAGGTCCAGCGGGGTCGGCGCGGCGAGGCGGACCCGGACCCGCCCGTCGCCGAGATCATCGCCGGTGTGGCAGTGCCGCCCGAACCGGTCGCGCAGCACCGGAACGAACCTGGCCGCCACGAGCACGGTCGCCCAGGTGCGCGAGCGCCGCTCCTCCACCTCGCCGACGACCTGCCGCCACGCGGCGGCGAGCGCGAAGTCGTCCGGGCGCTCCGCGGGCAGGTCGGTCGGCTCGGCCTCGGCGATCCTGTCGACCCGGAAGGTGCGCTGCCCGCGCCCGGTCCCGGCGATCAGGTACCAGACCTCGTCCTTGTCGACCAGGCCCCACGGGTCCACCAGCCGCTCGGTACGCTCCCGGGAGCGGCCGGTGTAGGTCAGGCGGACGCGCCGCCTGCGGATCACGGCCGACTGGAGCAGGTCCACCAGAGCGGGCCGGCCGCGGTCACGCTCGCCCCACCGGGTGGGGTCGATCACCGTCGCGCCGGCGGCGGCCTCGGCGTCGGCCCGGAAGGTCTGCGGCAGCGCCCGCAGCAGCTTGCGCAACGCCGCCCTGGCCGCGCCCGACACCCCCTCCGGCACCCCTTCGCCCGGCACCGCCTCGCCCGACAGGGCCGCGGCCGGGCCGAGGAGCAGGAACAACGCCTGCGCCTCGGTGGCCGACAGGCCGCTGAGGTCGGTGCGGGCGCCGCCGACGAGCGACCAGCCGCCGCCGCGTCCCGGCTGCGGATACACCGGTACGCCGGCCGCGGACAACGCCTCCAGGTCCCGGCGGGCGGTGGCCACGGACACCTCCAGCTCATCGGCCAGTTCGGCGGCGGTCACCCGGCCACGGGCCTGCATGAGCAGCAGGACGGCGATGAGACGGTCAGCGCGCATGCCCCCAGCTTCGCCCGGAAAGTGCGCAAAAGGTGAGCACTTTGGCGCGGAGGATGGTCTTTGTCACCACCCGGAGAAAGGGACCACCGATGTTGCGAGGACTCACCACCGTCACCCTCTACGCCGACGACCTCATGGCCGCCAGAGACTGGTACGCCGAACTGCTCGGCCTCGAGCCGTACTTCGTGCGCCCGATCGGCGGGACGCCCGCCTACGTCGAGTTCCGCATCGGCGACTACCAGCACGAACTCGGCATCATCGACAGCCGGTTCGCCGGGCGCGAGCGGCGCGAAGGGACCGCGGGGCCGGTGACCTACTGGCACGTGGACGACGTCGAGGGCGGCTTCGCGCGGCTGGTGGCCATGGGCGCCGCGGTGCGCGAGGAGCCGGTCGAGCACGGCCCCGGATTCGTCACCGCCTCCGTGACCGACCCCTTCGGGAACGTGCTCGGCGTCATGTACAACGAGCACTACCTGGAGATCCTCGGCTCGCGGGCCGGGGCGTGACGTGGCGCCCGTGCCCGGCGGCCCGCGCGAGGCCGGCACCGGCCGGGGTTACGGCGGGGGGCGGTGGAAGGCGGCGCGGTCGGGGGCCGGCAGCCATTGGCGTCTCGGGTCGTAGGGCCGGAAGTCGCCCTCGACGAAGCGGGTGAGCGCGGCCAGCACCGGGTGCCGGTTCTGCCGGTGGCGCAGCAGCGAACACGGGTACATGGGCGCGGGGTCCACGATCGGGATCTGGACGGTGCGCGGATGGCTGGGCAGGCGGCACCACTCGCCCGCGAGCCCGACGCGTTCGCCCGAGCCGATCTCCTCCACGAAATGCTCCCAGCCGAAGTTCGGGCCGGTGACGTCGATCCGGATGTCGAAGGCGGCGCCGAAGAGGTCCCAGAACTCGGCCCACTCGCTGCCGGCGACGTTGCCGGGCATCCACGCGGTCATCCCGGACAGCCGCGCCGCCTCCACCTGGGGCAGGCCGGCCAGCGGGTGGTCGCGCGCCACCAGCAGGTGCGCCTGTTCCAGGTAGGCCGGTACGGACACCAGGTCGTCCTCCAGCGTCCCGCTGACCCGGGCGAAGGCCGCGTCGATCGACCCGTGGGCGAGTGCGCCGCGCGCGGATCTGAGCCCGTCGGAAGTGATGATCTCGACCTCCATGTCCTCGACGGTCCGGTGGAAGGCCCGGACCACGTCGAGGGCCGCCAGCCGGGTGTCCAGCACGTCGACGCGCAGTGACCGGCGCCGCGCGTGCAGCATCTCCAGTGCCTGGTCGGCGATGCCGACGAGGGCGCGCGCGTGGTGCAGGAACGCCCCGCCGTCCCTGGTGAGCTCGGCCCCGGTGCGCGTACGGGAGAACAGCCGCACGCCGAGGTCGGACTCCAGCTTCGCGATCCGCTTGGAGACGGCCTGCTGGGTGATGCCCAGCGTGGCCGCGGCCTCGCTGAAGTAGCGGTCCTCGGTCACGGCGACGAAGGCCCGAACTGCGGCGAGGTCCAGGTCGGCCGGTTGCACCACCACTGGTTGTGGATGGTGGGCGTGTCGGTTGTTGGACAACCATGCCTGCTCTCGGGTCGAATGCTCGGGTTCGCGGCCGAGCCTACAACCAGGGGGCGTGGTTTCCGGTGGGATCCTTCGTGCATCTCCACGTGCACACCGAGTACAGCATGCTCGACGGGGCGGCCAAGGTCGGCCTGCTGATGGAGGAGGTGGCACGGCTGGGCATGCCGGCCGTGGCGATGAGCGACCACGGCAACGTGCACGGGGCGTACGAGTTCTACCGGACGGCGCGCAGGGCGGGGATCAAGCCGATCATCGGCATCGAGAGTTACCTCGCCCCCGCCTCGCGGCACCACCGCCGGCCGGTGTTCTACAGCGACAACCTCGCGTTGCGCCGGTCCGACGACGCCACCGGCGAGGGTGGTGACGTCTCCGGGCGCGGCCTGTACACGCACCTGACGATGTGGGCGGCCGACGCTCGGGGCCTGCGCAACCTCTTCCGCCTCCAGTCGCGGGCCTGGCTCGAAGGACATGTCCAGAAATATCCACGTATGGATGATGAACTGCTTGCCGAGCACGGCCAGGGGATCATCGCCACGACCGGCTGCCCGTCCGGGGAGGTGCAGACCAGGCTGCGGCTGGGCCAGTACGCCCAGGCCGTCGAGGCCGCCGCGCGCTACCGCGACATCTTCGGCAGGGACAACTACTTCCTGGAGCTGATGGACCACGGTCTCGCGATCGAACGCCGGGTCCGCGAGGAGCTGCTCAGGCTGGGCAGGGAACTCGGCCTGCCGCCGCTGGCCACCAACGACTCCCACTACGTCACCGAGAACCAGGCCGGGGCGCACGACGCGCTGCTGTGCGTCGGCACCGGCAGGCGGCTCGCCGACACCGACCGCTTCCGTTTCGGCGGCACCGGCTACTACATCAAGACCGCCGAGGAGATGCGCGCCCTGTGGGACGCCGAGGTCCCCGGCGCGTGCGACAACACGCTGCTGATCGCCGACCGGATCGGCGACTACGACGAGGTGTTCGCCCACCGGGACCTGACGCCGCGCTTCCCCGTCCCCGACGGCGAGAGCGAGTCGAGCTGGCTGCGCAAGGAGACCCTGGACGGCGCGCGCCGCCGCTACGGCGGCCACCCGCCCCAGGAGGTGCTGGACCGCATCGACTACGAGCTGTCGGTCATCGACGCCATGGGCTTTCCCGGCTACTTCCTGGTGGTCGCCGACATCTGCCGGTACGCCAGGGAGAACGGCATCGGCCTGGGCCCCGGCCGCGGCTCGGCCACCGGGTCGGTCGTCGCCTACCACACGGGGATCACCCAGCTCGACCCGATCGAGCACAAGCTCATCTTCGAACGCTTCCTCAACCCCGAACGCGTCACCATGCCCGACGTCGACCTCGACTTCGACGACCGGCGGCGCGACGAGATGATCGACTACGTCACCCGCAGGTACGGCGAGGACCGGGTCTGCCAGATCGTCACGTTCGGCACCATCAAGGCCAAGGCCGCCGTCAAGGACTCCTGCCGGGTGCTCGGCCTGCCGTACGCGCTCGGAGACCGCATCACCAAGGCGTTCCCCGCGGCGGCGGGCGGCAGGGAGATCCCGCTCGCCGCCATCCACGACACCGGCCACCCACGGCACGGTGAGGCGGCCGAGCTGCGCCAGATGTACGGGCAGGACCCCGACGTCAAACGGGTGATCGACACCGCGGCGGGCATCGAGGGGCTGACCCGCGGCACCGGCGTGCACGCCGCGGGCGTGATCCTGTCCAGGGAACCGCTGATCGACGTGATCCCGCTGGTCAAGCCCAAGGCCGCCGGGCCGGTCATCACCGGCTTCCCGTTCACCCAGGCCGAGGACATGGGCCTGCTGAAGATGGACTTCCTCGGCCTGCGCAACCTCACCGTCATCGGCGACGCCATCGCGGGCGTCCGCGCCAACAAGGGGATCGACATCGACATCCTCGACGTGCCGCTGGACGACGCCACCACGTACGAGCTGCTGGCGCGCGGCGACACGCTCGGGGTGTTCCAGCTCGACGGCGGCGGCATGCGGGTGCTGTTGCGGCTCATGCAGCCCACCACGTTCACCGACATCGCCGCGGTGAACGCGCTGTACCGGCCCGGCCCGATGGAGATGAACGCGCACACCAACTACGCGCTGCGCAAGACGGGCAGGCAGCCGGTCGAGCCGATCCACCCCGAGCTCGCCGAGGCCCTGGAACCCATCCTCGGCGACACCTACCACCTGGTCGTCTTCCAGGAGCAGGTCATGGCCATCGCCCAGCAGCTCGCCGGGTACTCCCTCGGCGCCGCCGACATGCTGCGCCGGGCCATGGGCAAGAAGAAGAAGGAAGTCCTGGACGCCGAATGGGACAGGTTCTCGGCGGGCATGCGTGGCCGCGGCTTCTCCGAGGAGGCCGTCAAGGCGGTCTGGGACGTCCTGGTCCCCTTCAGCGGCTACGGCTTCAACAAGTCGCACACCGCCGGATACGGGCTGGTCTCCTACTGGACCGCCTACCTCAAGGCCAACCACCCCCACGAGTACCTCGCCGCCCTGCTCACCTCCGTCGGCGACGACAAGGACAAGATGGCCGTCTACCTGGCCGACTGCCGGCGCCTGGGCATCAGGGTGCTGCCCCCCGACGTCAACGCCAGCCGGCTGGACTTCGCCGCCGTCGGGTCCGACATCCGCTTCGGCCTGGGCGCGGTGCGCAACGTGGGAGCAGGTGTCGTCGAGGCGATCGTCGCCACCCGGGAGGCCCGCGGCCGGTACACCGACTTCGACGACTTCCTGGCCAAGGTCCCGTCCGTGGTGTGCAACAAGCGGGTCATCGAGTCCCTGGCGAAGGCCGGCGCCTTCGACAGCCTGGGACACCACAGGAAAGCCCTGGTCGCGGTGCACGAAGCCGCCGTGGACGCGGTCATCGACGTCAAACGCAACGAGGCCCACGGCCAGGACTCGCTGTTCGGCGAACCCGGCCGGACCGGCGCGTTCTCGGTCGTGGTCCCCGAAGGCGAGTGGGACAAGGCCACCCTGCTCGCCTTCGAACGCGAGATGCTCGGCCTGTACGTCTCCAGCCACCCGCTCGACGGCGCCGGCCGCGTCCTGGACGCCGGCCGCGACACCACCATCGCCGCCCTGCTGGCCTCCGGACGCCGGGACGGGCCGGCCCGGATCAGCGCCTCGCCTCCTTCGCCGTGCACGGGTCCGCGCAGCCGGAGACCGTGGTCCAGCTCGCGTGGTATCTGCTCGGCTGGATCCGGGCGCGGGCTGCGCGGCAGCCGGACGAGAACGCGCTGGCCGCCGAGGCCGAGGCCTGGTACCGCGGCGAGCTGTGAAGGACCGGGAGACCGGAATGAGGGTGCCGCCCGGGAGGTTGTCCGATGTCAGTGACGATCAAACTGAGGAGAGCCTTTTCATGCGTGCTGTGCGGATCGATCGGTTCGGCGGGCCCGAGGTGCTGCGGATCGAGGAGGTCCCCGACGCCGAGCCGCGGGACGGTGAGGTGCTCATCCAGGTGATCGCCACCGGTGTCAACCCGGTGGACGACAAGACCCGGGCGGGCGCGATCGGCGAGGGGACGCCGCCGCTGCCGATGACCCTGGGATGGGAGCTGGCGGGCGTGGTGCTGGACGGCGGCGGCACCGGCCGCAGGCCCGGGGAGCGGGTCGTCGCGATGTCGCACCAGCTCGGCACCCGCCGGGGAACGTGGGCGGACCGGGTGGCGATCCCCGCTGGCTCGGTCGCCTCCGCGCCGGCGACGGTGAGCCTGGCCGAGGCGGCCACCCTGCCGCTGCCCGGCTCGACCGCCCTGCAGACGCTGGACTGGCTCGCCGTGTCGGCCGGGACCCGGCTGCTCGTCGCCGGTGCCGCCGGCGCGGTCGGCGGCCTGGCCCTGCAACTCGCCAAGGCCCGGGGAGCGCAGGTGGACGCGCTGGTCTCGCGTGACTCCCACCTCGCCTTCGCCCGCGACCACGGCGCCGGTTTCGCCACCACCGACCCGGCCGCGCTGCCGGACCGCGGCTACGACGCGGTGTTCGACACCTTCGGAGCCTTCGTCACCGACGCCGTCGCCGACGGCGGCCGGTACGCCTCGATCGCCACCCAGGCGGGCCCGGTCCCCGACCTGTCGGCCAGGCAGGTGGCGACCACGATCCACCAGGTCCGCGAGGACGGCGCCGGCCTGGCCGAACTGACCGCGCTGGTCGACCGGGGCGCTCTTCGGCCGCGGGTGGACTCCACCTTCGGCCTGCACGAGATCCGCGCCGCGCACGAGCGCTTCGCCCGGGGCGCCCTGAACGGCAAGGTTGTGGTGATTTTCTGACCGGTGGTGACACCTTTTCCGTCGTCCGGTCGTCCCAATCTGGAAGGGCGGGACGACGGACTTCGGGGGGATCATGAGCGTCGTGGAGATCGAGGCGGCACGGGTCGCCGCCGCCGTGGCGGGTGACGAGGGCGCGTTCGGGGAGCTCGTCGAGCGGCACCGGCGGGAGGTGCGGGTGCACTGCTACCGGATGCTCGGCTCCTTCGAGGAGTCGGAGGACCTGGCGCAGGAGACGTTCCTGCGGGCCTGGCGCGCCCGCGAGACCTTCCAGGGGCGGTCCACCTTCCGCGCGTGGCTCTACCGGATCGCCACGAACGCCTGCCTCGACTTCCTCGAACGGCAGCCACGCCGCCCGCTACCCGCGGAGACGGTCGCCGACGCGGCCCAGGACGAGGTCCACTGGCTCCAGCCCTACCCGGACCGGCTGCTGGAACCGGACGCGGGCACCGAGCCGGACGCCGCCGCGGTGAGCAGGGAGACCATCGAGCTGGCGTTCCTCACCGCCCTGCAACACCTGCCGCCCAGGCAGCGGGCCGTGCTGATCCTGCGCGACGTGCTCGGCTGGCCCGCCAGGGAGACCGCCGACCAGCTCGGCGCCAGCGTCGACTCGGTCAAGAGCGCCCTGAAACGGGCCCGTTCGACTTTGCGGGCCCACCTGCCGGAACGGCGGGTCGACTGGGCGCCGCCCGCGGCTCCCACCAGCGGGGAGCGGGAACTGCTGCGGCGTTTCATGGCCGCCCACGACAAGGCCGACCCCGCCGCCCTCGCCGAACTGCTCAGCGAGGACGTGCGGATGACGATGCCCCCGTTGCCGCACCGGTTCACCGGCCGTGCCGCCGTCGAGGCGTTCGCCGCGCACGCGTTCGGACCCGCTTCGCCGTTGCACGGGGCGCGGTGGCGGAGCGTGCCCACCCGGGCGAACCGGCAGCCGGCGGTGGCGGGGTACGTCCGGCTGCCGGGCGGGGCCGAATACCGCGCCCAGGTGCTCAACGTGCTGTCGATCGAGGCCGGGCTGATCACCGGGATCACCGTCTTCGAGCCGCGCCTGCTGGCCGCCTTCGACCTGCCGCCGGTGCTGCCCCCGCCCCCGTCCGGCTGAGCCGACGGCGCGGGACCGGGCCGCGACCCCTTTCCCGCCGCTCTCCCGTCTCAACAGGGGACAGAGCACCGTTGAGGAGAAGGACCCATGACGATCGACGACGATGTGATGACGCTGCCGCAGGGTGACGTCCGGCTGCTGGGCAGTGACGTGGCGCAACGCCTGCTGGTGTCGAAGGAACTCGCCCGGATGGCTTACGTGGCGGCCGACGGCACGCCGCGGGTGTTCCCGATGTTGTTCCACTGGACCGGCACCGAGGTCGTCTTCGGGACGTTCCCCGGCACGAGGAAGATCGCCGCGTTGCGGGCCAGGCCCGACGTCGCCCTCACCATCGACGCCGCCTCGACGCCGCCGGAGATGCTCCTCATCCGCGGCCGGGCGTCGGTCACCGATGTCGAGGGGGTCGTGCCGGAGTACGCGCTGGCCCAGTACCGGTATGCCGGGGCCGAACAGGGCGCCGCCAACGTGGCCGCCGTGGACCATCCCGGCACGAGGATGGTCCGCATCGCCGTCCGGCCTGCCTGGGTGGGCGTGCTCGACTTCCGGACCCGCATGCCCGGCGACGCCAGCCGCGAGGACTTCGAGCGCCGGGGCCGGCTGTGACGCCGGACGCAGCGGGCACCTTCGTGCTCGTCCCCGGCGCCGCGGCCGACTCGTGGTACTGGGGCCCGCTGGCCGCCGAGCTGCGCGCACGCGGCCACGACGTGATCACGCCCGACCTGCCCTGCGACGACGACTCGGCCGGGCTGCGCGAGTACGCGGACGCGGTCGTGGACGCCGTCGTGGACGCCGTCGGCGGTCGTACCGGGCTGGTCGTGGTGGCCCACTCCTTCGGCGGGTTCACCGCTCCGCTGGTGTGTGAGCGGGTGCCCGCCGGGCGTCTCGTGCTGCTGTCGGCGATGGTCCCGGCGCCGGGTGAGACGCCGGGCGAGTGGTGGGGCGCCACCGGCTGGGAGCAGGCCAGGCGCGAACAGGACGAACGCGACGGCAGGGCGCCCGGCGACGACACCGCCCTGTTCTTCCACGACGTGCCGCCGGAGCTCGCCGCCCAGGCGGTGAGCAGGGCCCGTGCCCAGTCGGCCACCCCTTTCGCCGAGCCGTGGCCGCTCGCCGCCTGGCCCGCGGTGCCCACGACGTACCTGTTGTGCCGCGATGACCGGTTCCTCCCGGCCGGTTTCGTGCGCCGCCTCGTCGGGGAACGGCTGGGCCTGGTCCCCGACGAGATCGACGGCGGGCACAACGTCGCCCTCAGCAGGCCGGGGGAACTCGCCGACCGGCTGGCCGCGTACGGTGGGCCGGGGTCACCGCGCGCCGCCCGGTGACCGGGCGAGGATCTTCGCCTCGCCGAACACCCACGGGTCGGCCTCGCACTCGGCGATGAAGTCGCCGGGGTATCCCACCTTGAAGTCCGCCGCCGCCGAGAGCCGGCGCACCGCCTCCTCCGGCAGGACGACGCCGGCCGCGCCCAGGTTCTCCACGAGCTGCTCGACGCCGCTCGCGCCGATGATCGGGTGCACGGCGGTGGACCTCGCCCACGTCCAGGCGATCGCCACCTGGGCGGCGGTGACGCCCAGGTCGCCCGCCACCTCCCGCACGGCGCGCGCGACCGTGTGATCCCTGGAGGTGAGGGAACCGGGGTCCACCCTGGTGACCGGGCCCGTGCCGCCCTGGCCGCTGTCGCCCTGGCCGGTGTACCGCCCGGACAGCACGCCGCGGGCGAGCGTCCCCCACGCGGCCACGCTCAGCCCGAGCGCCTCGGCCATCGGCAGCAGCTCACGCTCGATGTCGCGCCGGAGCAGGCTGTAGGGCACCTGCACGCCCGCGAACGGCGTCCAGCCGTGCCATTCCGCCACGATGTCGGCGCGGCCGACCAGCCAGGCCGGAGCGTTGGAGATGCCCACGTAGAGGATCTTCCCGGCGCGCACGGCGTCGTCCAGCGCCCGCAGCGTCTCCTCCACCGGGGTGTGCCGGTCCCACATGTGCACCCAGTACAGGTCGATGTAGTCGGTACGCAGCCGGCGCAGGCTCGCCTCCAGGGACAGGGCGAGGTTCTTGCGGTGGTTGCCGGCGGCGTTGGGGTCGTCGCGGTCGCGGGAGAGCGTGTACTTGGTGGAGACGACGAGGCGGTCACGGCGGCCGGCGAGGATCTCGCCGAGGATCGCCTCGCTCTCGCCGTACGCCGAGGCGGTGTCCACGACGTTGCCTCCGGCGTCGGCGTACGCGTCGATCATGGCGCGGTACTCCTGCGTCCGGGAGCGGTCGTGGAAGGTCATCGCGCCGAAGAACAGCTCGGACACCCGCAGTCCCGTCCGGCCCAGCAGTCGGTAACGCAAAGAAGGTCCTTTCCAGATGTGTCGTGGGCGGGTCAGGTCACGTCGCGTGCGGTCGTCTCGAAGGAGTCGCCGTCGATGCCCCAGGACAGGATGCGCCGGGGCCGGATCAGGATCCACGCGGGCTCGAACGGGAACGGCGCGCCCAGGCGCTCGCCCACCTGCTCGCCGTCCTCGGTGAACGTCTCGGCCCGGCCACGGATCTCGATTCCGCGCGGGGTCCACGGGTCGGTGGCCGCCAGGTCGTCGATGACGAACGACACGTCCGGGTGCCGCCGGGCGTCGCGGAACTTCTTGCTGCCCGCCATGTTCGAACCGGCCACCCCGCCGATCACGATCGCGTCGGCCTCGGCGTCGTAGATGACCCCCACCGGCCTGACCGTCGGCCTGCCGTCGGAGCCGACCGTGGCCAGGCGTCCGAGCTGCTGGCCGGTCAGGTAGGCGACTTCGCCGTCAGTGAATGCGCTCATGGCGCCGAGCCTGCCAAGCGGGACGCCGCCGAGGGAGACCGCGGTGAGACTGGCCCCGGCAGGGCCATGATCTCGGCGAACGGGGGCTTGACGAATAGACTGCCGCTCATGGGAGACAACGAGCTCGGCGCGTTCCTCCGCGCCCGGCGCGAAGCCGTCACGCCCGCCGAGGTCGGGCTTCCCGAAGGGCCGCGCCGCCGTACCCCGGGGCTGCGCCGTGCCGAGCTGGCCACGCTCGCCGGGGTCAGCGTGGAGTACCTCACGCGCCTGGAGCAGGGGCGCGACCGTCGTCCCTCCGGGGCGATCCTCGCCGCGCTCGCCGACGCGCTGGGCCTGTCCGCCGACGAGCGGATCTACCTGCACCGCCTGCTCAAGGCGATGGCCGGCGGCGTCTGCCAGGCGGGCGAGCCGCCGGCCCGCTCGGTGCGCCCCACGGTGCGGGCGCTGCTCGACCGGCTGGAACCGGCTCCGGCGATCGTGTTGAACCAGCTCAGCGAGGTGCTCGCCTGGACGGAGGGGTTCGAACGGCTGGCCGGCCCGGTCGGCCTGCTGGACGCCCGGCCCGTCAATCTGGCCCGGTTCGTGTTCACCGATCCCCGCGCGCGGTCCGCTTTCCCCGACTGGGACCGCGTCGCCGACGAGCGGGCCGCCGACCTGCGGGCCGCGGCGTCCCTCGGCGACCCGCACGCCTCGGTCCTGGCCGAGGAACTGACCGTCACCGCCGGCGCCCGGTTCGGCGACCGGTTCGGGAGCTCGGCCGCTCTCCCGGGGCGCACGGGCCTGGAACGGTGGGCGCATCCGGTGGCCGGAGAGCTGCGGCTGACCTTCGAGAGCCTCGGCCTTCCCGACGCCGACGAGCAGCGCCTGATCGTCTACCTCCCGGCCGACGAGGCCGCCTCGGCCGCCCTGGACCTCCTCACCGCGCAGCGCCGCGGGTCCGTGACCACGCTGGCCGGCTGACTTCCATCCGCCGCCGCTGGGCGACGGCGGCGAGGCGGTGCACCGGCGGCCGGCGGCAAGGACGTGCGGATCTCCGGCGGCGCGGACACCCTGCGGCAGTACCTCGCGGCCGGGCTGGTGGACGAGTTGCACATCCACGTGTCGCCGGTCCTGCTCGGCGACGGGACCCGGTTGTTCGGCCGTACCGGGCTGGGGCACGTCTGGCTGGGGCACGTCTGGCTGGGGCCCGCCGAGGTGGTCGCCTCCCCGGAGGTCACGCATCTCCGGTATCACCTGCGCTGAGCGGCCGAGTCGGTTCCTGGCCAAGAAGTGCGGAAACGGGTTTCGGCACGTCAACGGGCGGCAAATGGTGATGGGAAGGGGGTAACTATGACAAAACGACGCACTGTGCCGGAACTGATGGAAGAGAACGACGTCATCGATCTCCTCATCCACCAGCACAATATGATCAAGGACCTGTTCGACGAGGTGGAACGGGCGTCGATGAGCGAGCGGCCGGAGGCGTTCCGGCGGCTCGTGCGGATGCTCGCCGTACACGAGACGGCCGAGGAGGAGATCGTCCATCCCTACGCCCGGCGCAAGCTGGAGGGCGGCAAGGAGATCGTGGACGACCGGCTGACCGAGGAGAACGAGGCCAAGCAGATGCTTGAGCACATGGACGAATCCGGGGTGAACGACCCCGAGTTCATGTCGAACCTCGCGCACCTGCGCACCTCCGTGCTCGCACACGCCCAGAACGAGGAGCGTTACGAGTTCGCCCAGCTTCGCGAGCACACCAGCGAGGCCGAGCGCCGCACGATGGCGGCGGCGGTGAAGGCGGCCGAGGCGATCGCCCCGACCCATCCGCACCCGGGGGTGGAGTCGGCCACCAAGAACGTGCTGCTGGGCACGCCCGCCGCGATCATGGACAGGGTCCGCGACGGCATCCGCCGCGCCAGGGGCGACAAGTCCTGAGCCGAACGCCGGCCGGTGTCCTCATCTGCCACCCCCGAGCAGATGAGGACACCGGTCAGCGAGCGGACCGCAGACCGTGCCGGTCGGCCCAGCCGGCGACGGCCGCGGCGATCGCGTCCGGCTGGTCCTCCGGCGTGTGGTGACCGGCCGGCCCGTGCCCGGAGATCTCCAGGCCGGCGATGTGGGCCGCGCACCACTCGACGATCTCCGGGCTCATCATCGTCCCGGGGGCGAAGGTGAGCAGCAGCTTGGGCACCTCGGCGCTGGCCGCCAGCCACCTGTCGTAGGACTCGACCCTGGCCACCACGTCGGCGGGCTCCCCGCCCAGCGGCATCGACCGCGCCCACCGCAGCAGCGGCAGCCGGCTCTCCCTGGTCGGGTACGGCCTGCGGTAGACGTCGAGGTCCTCAGGGCTGAGGCCGCCGGCGACCGTGCCCGGCAGTTCCTGCTCGATGAAGGCGTTGTCGTCGAGGATCATGCTCTCCCCGAGTCCGGGTGTCTTGATCGCCCGGAACACCGCCCGGCCGCCCTCGGGGAACTCCTCCCAGGCCATCGGCTTCACGATCGTCTCGGTGAAGGCGACACCGCGCACCCGGCCGGGATGCCGGGCGGCCCAGTCGAAGGCCAGGGCGCCGCCCCAGTCGTGCCCGACCAGCACCACCCCTTCCAGGCCGAGCGCGTCGAACCAGGCGTCCAGGTAGCGGGCGTGGTCGTCGAAGGTGTAGGCGATGTCGGGTTTGCCGGAGTCTCCCATCCCGATCAGGTCGGGGGCGAGCCGCCGGCCCGGGTCGCCGACGGCCGGCATGATGCGCCGCCACAGGTGGGACGACGTCGGGTTGCCGTGCAGGAAGACGATCGGGGTGCCGGTGCCGATCTCCCGGTAGAAGATCGTCGAGTCGAGGACTTGTTGGGTGAGCATGGTGTTTCCCCCTGTTTCGCAGTCAGATGTTGAGGCGCATCACGTGGTCCACCGCGATCTCGACCACCACGCGGCCGGGCGGATCGGGCGGCTGCGACCGGTAGCGCCGGGTGTAGCGGCGTGCCCCCTCGGTCACCCGTGCCGGGTCGCCGGACACCGTGGCGGTCCCTTCGAGGGTGATCCAGCGGAAGCCGGCCGCCTGGCAGAGCGCCACGCGGCTCCCCGGCGCGGCCACCAGGTTGCGGGCCTTGCGCGAGGAGGCGACCGTCATGACCCGGGCCAGCCCCGCGTCGCCGTCCCAGGTGAAACGCACGGCCACCACATGCGGGGAGCCGTCGGGCCGGAGGGTGGTCAGCGTGGCCAGGTGCGGCTCTGCCAGGAACGCCTCCGCCGAGGCGGTTAGGACTGAAACGGCCATCGTGCTCCCGTTCGCCGTGGTCGCGACCGCCGCGGATCGCGGCGACCCGGCGAAGCTAGCATCCTGGGTATAGTAGGTACCTAGAGGAAAGTGGCTATCCCGGAGGGGCGACATGCGCGAGACGATGGCCGGAAAGCCGCCTGAGCAGGCCTGCCCGATCGGCCCGGTGGTCGACATCGTCTTCAGTCGCTGGACCACGCCCATCCTCTGGGCGCTGCACGAGTACGGCCGGCAGCGTTTCGTGGAGCTGGAGCGCCGCATCACCACGATCACCCCCAAGGTCCTCACCCAGCGGCTGCGTCAACTGGAGCGCGACGGGCTCGTCATCCGCACCTACCACCCCGAGGTCCCGCCCCGGGTGGAGTACGAGATCAGCGAGCTGGGCCGCACACTGGCGCCGCTGTTCGCCACCCTCGCCGAGTGGTCGGCCGCCAACCTGGACAAGGTGGAGGCGGCCCGCCTGACCTACGACGACGCCACCCGGCTACCGGCACGCCACTCCTGACCGGACACATCGCCACGGATTCCTGCGGGAGGAGTACGGCGAGGCACCGGCCGCCGCCGGGAGACCTACCGCGAGCGGCGGGGACCGGCCAGGCGGGCGACCGCCAGCCCGGCGAGCACGAGCCCGGCGGCGGCGAGATGGACCGCGGCGAGGCCGGACCGTTGGAGGATCAGCCCGCCCGCGGCCGAACCCACGGCGATGCCGATGTTGAACACCGAGATGTTGGACGCCGCGGCGACACCGCCGTCCTCCCCGGCCCGCACCGCCACCTCGCTCTGCGCCACGGTGCTGAACGCCGCGAAGGCCGCTGCCCAAACCAGGACGACCGGCCAGGTCAGGACCGCGACCCGGCTGACCGCCGGGACCGCGCACAGGCAGCAGGCCACGATCGCCGCCGCTGCGGCGAGGGCACGCCGGGGCGCGCGGTCGGCCGCCACTCCCCCGGCCGCGTTGCCGATGGTGCCCGCGACTCCGCCGCACAGCAGCAGGGCGCCGACCTCGGCCGTGCTCAGGCCGGTCCGCCCGGTCAGCGACACGACGAGATAGGTGAAGGCCGTGTAGTGGCCCGCCGTGACCAGGGCGTTCACGGCGAACGGCAGGCCGTACCGCGCCGGACCGGTCAGCGCCACGGCGGTGGTCACGGCGATCGCCGCGTACGCCGCCGCGGCGGCGCCGGTGAGCGCGCGGGCGGCCAGCAGTTCGGGAAGACGCGGCGCGGCGGCGGTGACCGCGTTGCCCACCGCGAGCGCCGCCAGCGCCGCGGTCAGCCCGGTACGGCGGGGCAGCCGCCCGAGCACGGCGGCCAGCGGCGGCCCGGCCAGCGCGACCGCCACCGCGTACACCGTCACCAGGGAGCCCGTGGCCCCTGGGGACAGCCCCAGGTCGCCGCTGATCGCAGGGAGCAGCCCGACGACGCCCAGCTCGCTGGTGCCCAGCACGAGGGTGCCGAGCGCCAGCACGGACAGGACCACCGGTACACGGTTCATGGCGACTTCCTCCGAGGCATGCGAAGACGCCAACGGCAGCGGCTTCACGGGTTCCTTCGACGGTTGTTGGCTAACCTCTCCCCATGGCCACCACAGCCGACAGCCGCACACCCGCCAGGTTGCGTTCCACGCCCAGCTGGCTCCTCACCCACGTCGCCACGCACGCCAACCGCCTGGTGGGAGAGGCGTTCCATGCCTCCTATCCGCGGCGGTACCACTTCTCCCTGCTCGCGGCGCTGGAGGAGTTCGGGCCCGCCAGCCAGGCCGAGCTCGGGCGGCGCTGCGAGATCGACCGCAGCTACATCGTCGAGACGGTCAACGATCTCGCCGACCGGGATTTCGTCGTCCGCGCCCCGGACCCGGCCGACCGCCGCCGCAACACCATCACGATCACCGAGGCCGGCGTGCGCGAGCTGCACCGGATCGCGCAGCAGCTGGACGTCATCCAGGACGCGCTGCTCGCCCCCCTCACCACCGAGGAGCGCGGCCAGCTGACCGCCCTCCTCGGCCGCCTGCTCGACCACCACGCCCACCAGCGCGAAGAAGGCCCCTCCTGGCCCTGACCCCACCGGCTGCCGCCTGCCGGGGTTGGGCCGGTCAGGCGCCGCCGAAGGCTGGCCGACTGGGTATCAGCGCCAAGCGCTGAGCCGCAGGTCGGGGATCCTGGCGGTCGGTCAGTCCTTTGTCTGCGTCGTCGCTGCGGCGGTCGCTTCGTCGTGTTCGCGCAGCATGCGCAGGACGGTCGCGGCCGAGGGGGGCGACGGAAGGGGTTGCCGATCGGGGCCGGCGCCGACAGCGGGTGCCGGGGTCTTGTCGATCAGGGGCCACCACCCATATAAAGATCATCGATATATGATGATCGAATGAGATCGATGCAGGAACCCACATTCCTGATCCTCACCGCGCTCGTCGCCGGTCCTCAACACGGGTACGGCGTCATCAGCGACGTCGAACAGATCTCCGCGGGCCGGGTACGGTTGCGCGCCGGAACCCTCTACGCCGCCTTCGACCGGCTGCAGGAAGAGGGCCTCATCGTCGAGGATCGCGAGGAGATCGTGGACGGCAGGGTCCGGCGGTACTACAAGCTGACCGATGACGGGGCGACCCGGCTGGCGGCGGAGGCCGAGCGGATGCGCCGTCACGCGCGAGCGGCTTCCGCGCGGCTGCGCGCCGCCGGCCTTGGAGGAATGGCGTGAGCTCCCTCGAAGCCCGATACCGGCGGCTCCTGGCCTGCTATCCCTATGATCACCGCACGCGGCACGAGGAAGACATGATCGGCGTACTGCTGGCCGGTTCACGGCCCGGCCAGACCCGCCCGCACCTCGCAGACATGGCCGATCTGCTGGCAGGCGCGGTTCGCATGCACTACCGGCGGTCCTTCGGCACGGTGTCGGCGCCCGCCTGGCGGGACGCCGTGGCCGTGGGCATGGCGCTGTGGCCTGTTCTCATCCTGACCGACACGCTGGCCCGCCAGGTCCTGTCGCTGGCACAGAGCGGCCCTGGCCTGCTGCACTACTGGATGCAGGAGCCATGGTCGCTCCTGCGCTGGGCCGAACCGATCATCGTCTTCGCCCTGCCCGTGCTCGCGGTCGCGCTCCGCCGCCGGTGGATCGCCACACTGGGCGCGCTTGCTTTCATGCTGTATCTGTCGGACAGCCTGCACTTCACCCTGGCCCTTGGCGAACCGGACAGACTGTTGATGCCGAACGTCGGCCTGCCTCTCCTGTCGCAGGTGGTGGCGGTCGCCGTCGCTTTCACCCGTCCGGCCCGCACCGGGATGTCGCTCGTCTCCCGGCGCACACTCATGCTCTGGATGCCGTTCGGCCTGATCGGGTTGGCCGCCGGCAAGGTCGGCAGGCACGTGCTCGATGCGGCTACCAACCATGAGATCGCACTCTGGAAACCTGTGCCCTGGCTCATCATCATGGCAGCGGCAGCGGGATACGCGGCAGGATCCGCGGTGGGACGGCGCGCGGCACTGCTGCTGTTGCTGCCCGTAGCGGCGCTGGGTGACCTCGGAAAACTCCCTTCCCTGCCCGCCTCCGCGGCCCTTGTGCAGATCGGCTGCGTGCTCGGCGCTTTCGCCATGGGGACGATGCTCGCGCGCCGGCCGGTCGGACGTGATCCTGCCGCTCGTAGGCACTGACCTTGTGATCGATGAACGAGATGCCGGGCTCGTGGACGGTGGCCGGGCGCGATGAAGGACAGCAGTTCCGACGATCTGCCTGCCGCTCACGAGCTGGTAGGTCTTCGACTCTCCGCCCGCCGGCGGCCTGGCTATCCATCACGATTTCCAGCTATCATCGTGATATGGCGATCAATCAGGGCGGTGGGTCGTGTGTCGGCGCCGGCATCGCGGCCGGGCTGCCGCCGGCGGCGGCGCTGTTCCACTCGCTGGCCGACGAGACCCGGCTGCGCATCGTGGCCCGGCTGGCGCGGGGAGAGGCGCGGGTGGTGGATCTGACCGGCGAGCTCGGCCTGGCCCAGTCCACGGTGTCCAAGCACCTGGCGTGCCTGCGTGACTGCGGGCTCATCGACTACCGCGCCGAGGGGCGGCAGTCCTTCTACGCGCTGACCCGGCCCGAGCTGATGGACCTGCTGGGCGCGGCCGAACAGCTGCTGGCCGCCACCGGGCACACCGTCGCGCTGTGCCCGTCCCCTCGCCCGCTTCCCCGTCCGGACGACGTCGAGCCCGCCGCTCTGCCGGCCGAAGGCGGTGTGAGCGTATGACCGCGCTGAACCTGCCCGGCCTCGGGCCCGCCCCGGCCCGGCGTGCCGTACTGCGGCGCCGTATCCGGCTGCTGGTCGGTGCGACCATCGCCTACAACGTGATCGAGGCCGCCGTGGCCATCACCGCCGGGACCATGGCCTCCTCCGCCGCGCTGATCGGCTTCGGCCTGGACTCCATCGTCGAAGTCGCCTCGGCCGCCGCGGTCGCCTGGCAGTTCTCCGCCACCGACCACGAACGCCGGGAGAAGACCGCGCTGCGCGTCATCGCGATCTCGTTCTTCGCACTGGCCGCCTACGTGAGCTTCGACGCCGTACGCGCGCTGCTCGGTACCGGGGAGGCCGAGCATTCCACTCCCGGGCTCATCCTGGCCGCCCTCTCCCTGATGATCATGCCCATCCTGTCGGCCGCCCAGCGCCGCGCCGGCCGCGAACTCGGCTCCGCCTCCGCGGTCGCCGACTCCCGGCAGACGCTACTGTGCACCTATTTGTCCGGCGTGCTGCTGGTGGGCCTGGCGCTCAACAGCCTGTTCGGCTGGTCGTGGGCCGACCCGATCGCCGCCCTGGTCATCGCCGCGGTAGCGGTCAAGGAAGGCCGCGACGCCTGGCGCGGCGACACCTGCTGCACCATCCCCGGCGTCGGCGAACCGGGCACCTCGACCGCGTGTTCGGACGGCTGCTGCACCGCCGACGAGAACGACAAAAGGTGATCGGCCGCCCGATGCCCGCCGCCGCGCGGGTCGCCTACCGGGACCCACCCTCGGGCCAGGGCTTGGGCACGCACACCGAACCTGCCGGGCCCGGCGATCCGCGGGAGTGACCCGGTCAATCGTCGAGCATGGTCAGGTCGAGCCGTTCCAGGCGCTCGGGGTCGGCGAGGACGTCGATCTCGGCGATCATCCCGTCCTTGACGGTGAACCCCATGACCGCCATCGCCCTGCCCTGCGGAGCCGTGACCAGCCCGGCCGCCCCGTTCACCAGCGCCGGACGGCCGAACCGGGCGAACTGCGAGAAGTTCAGCGCCCGCCTGGCCACCGCCCGCGCACCGCGGATCTCCCGCACGGTGCCGTAGTCGGCCCGCAGCACCACGTCCGGGTCGAGCACCGAGACGAGCAGGTCGAAGTCGCCGTCGCGGGCCGCGGCGAGGAAGGCGTCGACGACCTCGCGCTGACGGCCGAGATCGGCCTCGGGCACGGGAGCCGTCCCCCGCACCCGGCGGCGGGCCCGGCTGGCGAGCTGCCGCGTCGCGGCCGGCGTACGGTCCACGATGGGGGCGATCTCCTCGAACGGCATCGCGAACATGTCGTGCAGGACGAACGCGAGCCGTTCGGCGGGGCCCAGCGTCTGCAGGACCACCAGCAGCGCCAGCCCGACCGAGTCGGCCAGCAGCGCCTGGTGCTCGGGGTCCACGCCGTCATGACGGCTGACGATCGGGTCGGGTATGTGCGTGCCCAGCGACTCCTCGCGCCGCGACGTCCGCGAACGCAGCATGTCCAGGCACACCCGTCCGACCACCGTCGTCAGCCACCCGCTCAGGTTCTCCACGGCGGCGGTGTCGGTACGGCTGAGCCGGAGCCACGCCTCCTGCACCGCGTCGTCGGCCTCGCTGAGCGAGCCGAGCATCCGGTAGGCCACCGCTCGCAGGTGCGTCCGGTTCTCCTCGAACCGCTCGGCCAGGAATTCGCTCTCGTTCATCGGTCACATTCTCCCGTCGCGTTCCGTCATAGCCGTGACGTAGCGGAACCGGACAATGTGACAGGGACTCGGCCGTACGTTATGGGCCTCACGCAACGACACCTGGGGAGCGACATATGAAGCTCACGATCTTCGCAGCGACCGGCGGCATCGGCCGGCACCTCCTCGAACAGTCCCTGGCCGCGGGCCACGATGTCACCGCGGTGGTGCGAAACCCTGGCAAACTGCCGCCCACCGCGGCGCGGGTCGTCACGGCCGACCTGGCGGACGCCGAGCCCGCGACGCTCCGGGCGGCGGTCGAGGGGGCCGACGCGGTACTTTCCGGTCTCGGCGCCCGGGTGAAGACCGAGGCCGGGGTCGCCTGGCGCGGCACCCAGGCCATCGTCTCGGCGATGAAGGTGGCCGCCGTGCGGCGCATCGTCGTCGTGAGCGCCGCGCCGATCGGCACGGTCCCCTCGCCCGCCCGGCCGAAGCCGCCGCGGCACGACCCCGGCGACAACTTCGTCATGCGCTACCTGGCCGGCCCCATCATCAAGGCGGCGCTGCGCGAGCACTACGCCGACCTCGCCCGGATGGAGGACGTCCTGCGCGACAGCGGCCTGGACTGGACCGTCGTGCGGCCGCCCCGCCTGACCGACAAGCCGGTGAGCGGCAGCTACCGTACCGCCCTGGGACAGAACCTGCCCGGCGGCATGTTCGCCTCCCGCGCCGACGTCGCCCACTGCATGCTCCGCGCCGTCGGCGAACCCGAAACGATCAAGCACACGGTCGGCCTCGCCAACTGACCCCCTCGACGATCCGGCGTCGGTACCGGGCGGTCAGGGCCCGCCGGCGTGCCTCCGGTCGCCCACATCGACGATCATCAAGGGGGCAGGGAGCGCGAGATGCGCGGCGCCCGACATCGCGCACAGGAACAGCAACGGCATCGGCCACCGGCGCCGCCGGTGCGCCGGCAAGGGTGGATCAGGCGTCGCGCAGCCGGAGCAGGAGGCCGCCGGTCAGCAGTGCCGCGGCGGCCCAGGCGGCGACCACGGCGAGGCCCGCCCCCGGGCTGAGGGGCAGCGGGGTGGTGGACTGGATGGCGAGCCCGGCGTTCAGCGGCGAGACCTGCCACAGCCGCAGTTGCCAGGCGGGATCGGACACCATGAGGATGACGAGCGGGAAGACGTAGAGCAGGCCGAGCACGGTCCCGATGGCCGCCGCGGCATCCCGTACGGCGGCGGCGACGCCGAGGCTGAGCAGGGCGACCAGCACGAGGTAGAGGACCGAGCCGAGGGCGGCGCGCAGCGTCGGCCCGTCGGCCGGTGACAGCGGCGGGAATCCGTGCGCGGGGACGAAGCCGCCGCCGGGCAGGATGAGCCGCCCGGCCAGTACCGACCCGAGCACGGCGACGGTTCCCACGGCCAGCGTCCCACCGGCGAGGACGGCCGCCTTCGCGGACAGCGCGACGGCCCGGCGCGGCATGGCGGTGAACGTGGTGCGGATCATGCCGGTGCCGTACTCGCCGCCGATCGCGAGGACGGCCAGCATGGCGACGGCCGCCTGCCCCAGGTGGACCCCGGTGAGGCTGAGTCTCACCGGGTCCTGGTCGCAGCCGATCGCCGGGCAGGTCACGGCGGCGCTCGCCGCGGCGCTCAGCGCGACCGTCAGCACGACGGTGAGCACGGCGGCGAGCGGCAGCCGACCGGAGCCGGACATGGTGCGGAGTTTCGTCCACTCCGCGTGCAGTTCCCGTTTCACCCGTCCCTCCGGCGCAGCAGCACGACGGCCAGGCCGAGCGCGAGCGCGGTGTACGCGGAGAGCACGGCGAGGCCCGCCCATGGTGCCAGCGGGAAGTAGCCGGCGGCCGGTACGTAGTGGCCGAGCACGTGCGCGTACTCCGGGATGCTCTGCTGGATGGCGAATCCGGCGGCCGGGGTCAGCCGCAGCAGCCACTGCGCCGCGCCGTCGGGCAGGACGGAGGCGGTCGCGAGGATGTAGGGGACGACGATCAGCGCGATGGCGGTGATGACCGCCGCGACGGCGCGCCGGAACAGCGTGCCGAGGGCGAGGGCGAAGACGGCGGCGAGCGCGGCCAGCACCCCGGTGCCGGCGATGACCCGCACTTCGGTGAAGGTGGACACGGGGAGCACGTAGTTGCCGTTGGCCTGCAGGATCGGCCGCCCGGCCAGGACCGCGACCGCGGCGGCGGCCAGTCCGGCGGCGAAGGAGACCGCGCCGATGACGACGGCCTTGGCCGCGAGCGTCCGGCCGCGCCGCGGGTCGGCGAGCAGGGTGGTGCGGATCAGTCCGCGCCGGTACTCGGCGGTCATGGACGTCACCGCCACCACGACCATCACGATCAGCCCGATGAGGACGCCGGTGAGCGGCCGCTCGATGGGCTGGCCGTCCGTCTGCGGGGCGATGTCGCCGTGCCCGGTCACGGTGAACGTGCCGCCGGACTCCTGGACCCCGGTCGCCTGGTGGTGACGTTCCCAGTCGGTGGTGCCGGCGTTGCCCACGTTGCCGCCGCTCCACTCGCCGGGGGCGGTCCCCTGCACGCTGACATGGTCGAAGACGCCGGTGGCCTGGGTGAACCTGGCCTGCTCGATCGTCCCGCCGAGATCGGACCGCTTCACCGTCAGATCACTCGGAGAGGTGACGAAGAACCCGATCCGCACCGTGGCCGCCAGTCCGTCCAGCCGGGCCGTGCCGACCTTCGCCCACTGCCTGCCGTCCGCCGACTCGTACCCGGTGAGCGTGTCCCCGGTGCGGGTGAGCCGCAGCCAGCGCGGGGAGGCCGCCGACACCCGGCCCGGCCGTCCGGCGATGTCGTGCGTGTAGTCGTACTGCATCCGCACGCCGTGCCCGGCGGTGACCATCAGGGCGGCGTACGCCGAGCCGGGCCGGGTGTTCTCCTTGACGATGATCCCGGCCTTCGCCCACGGCACCAGACCGGGGACGATCTTGTCGTGGTCGGGGGGCGGGTAGGTGATGATGCCGGTCAGCGAGGTCAGCCGGACGGTGATGCCGCCTTCCGCGGGAAGCGGCCGGTGCACGAAGAAGAACCCGTCGGTCACCGCCTCGCCGTCCGGCCCGACCGGGGGCGCCGGGCAGGCGACCTCGACCGGCCCCTGACCGCACGTGGAGCGGTTGCCCGACGCGTAGGACAGCCCGAGGGCCACGATGATCAGCGAGGCGGCCGTCATGGCGATGACCCAGCCGCGGACCGTCCGGAACTTCGTCCACTCCGCGCGCACCAGTTGCGCGAAACCGTCCCGCCCGGCCCGCAGGCCCGAGCGGTACACGGTGGCGACGCTCACCGGGCCGCCTCCCGTCCCGTGGCGGCGCGGAACTCCGCCACGTCCCTGGTGAGGTCCATGTGTGCCTCCTCCAGCGTCGCCCGGTGCGCCGCGACCTCGGAGAACGGCACGGCACGCGCGTTGAGGAGTGAGACGACGCGCTCGGCCGCCAGTCCGGAGACGGTGAGCGCGTCGGGGCCGGTGGCGGCCACGGTGGCGCCGGCGCCGGCCAGCGCGGTCATCGCCTCCGCCCGGGCCGGGGTGCGCAGCGCGATCCGGCCGCCGGACGCGGCGGCGATCAGGTCGGCCACGGCGGCGTCCGCGACGACCCGGCCGCGGCCGGCGACCACGAGATGGCCGGCGGTGTCCTGGAGTTCGCTCATCAGATGGCTGGACACCAGGACGGCGCGGCCCTCGGCGGCCAGCGACCGCAGGAATCCGCGCATCCACACGATCCCCTCCGGATCCAGGCCGTTGAACGGCTCGTCGAGCATGAGCACCGGCGGGTCGCCGAGGAGCGCCGCGGCGATCCCGAGCCGCTGCCGCATGCCCAGGGAGAAGCCGCCCGCCCTGCGTCGCGCCGCGCTCCCCAGCCCCACCTGCTCGATCACCTCGCCGACCCGTCCGGCCCCCAGGCCCTGGGAGTGCGCCAGCCACAGCAGGTGATCACGGGCGGTGCGGCTCGGCTGCAGCGCCCCGGCGTCCAGCAGCGCCCCGACGTGGCTGAGCGGGCGCCGCAGGCTCCGGTACGGCCGCCCGCCGACCAGGGCATGGCCCTCGTCGGCCGAGTCCAGGCCGAGGATCACCCGCATCGTCGTCGACTTGCCCGCCCCGTTGGGGCCGACGAAGCCGGTGACCTGCCCCGGCGTCACGGTGAAGGACATCCCGTCCAGCGCCGTGATCTGGCCGAACCGCTTGCGCAGCCCGGCCACTTCGATCGTTGCTTCCATACCGACGCAGACTAGGAAGCGGCGCGGACGCGGTCGTCACGCCGGGGTGCCATCTTCGCCGTCGCTGACACAAGGGACGTCCCATCCCTCACGTGAGGGATGCCAGAACATCCGGCGACCGCGACAATGACCTGCGTGAACCGAGCGTGGGACGGGCGGACGGAGGGCCGTGGCAGAGGGGTCGCCAGGTGGCGACGTGTCACCGCGGCTCGGTACGCGCCCGGGGTCGCCAGGTGGCGACGTGTCACCGCGGCTCGGTACGCGCCCGTCGTGGCGGGGGCGCTGCCGGCGCTGTTCGCGCTGGTGGAGGCGGTCGTCCGCGCGCGGGGGACGCCGCTGCCATACGTGTTCAGGTCCGGTGTGCCGGGCGGGCCGCTCGGCCCGGGCGGGTTCGTGCCGCCGGCCGGGGGCGTCGTGGTGCCCGGTCTGCTGGGCCTGGCCACCACGCTGCCGGTCGCGCTGCTGTGGACGCAGCCGGCTGTGGCCGCCGTGGTCGTCTCCGCGGCGACCCTGCTGTCCCTCACCGCCTTCCAGACGCTGACCGTGGCGGGCGCGGGCGCCCAGCTGATCGCCGGGTACCGGCTCGGCCGGCACGGCTCGCCGGGACTGGCCGTCGGCCTCGCCGTACCGTTCCCCGTGCTGGCGCTGGCCGGTACGGCGGGCGGCGAGACCCGGCTCCTCACCTTGCTGCTGGCCTCGCTCGCCCCGGCCGCGGCCCTGGCCGGGATCGCCCGGCGGGCGCGCCAGGAGGCGGCGGAGACCGCGGCCGCGCGACGGATCGCCGCCGACACCCTGCTGGAGCACACGGCGCGCGGCGAACGCGCCCGCATCGCCCGCGAGTTGCACGACGTCGTCGCGCACCACATCTCCATGGTCGCCGTGCAGGCCGAGACGGCCCGGCTGGCCACGCCGGGGATGCCGGCCGCGGGCGCGGAGCGGCTGTCGGCGATAGGCGACACCGCGCGGGCCGCGCTGACGGAGATGCGCCGGCTGCTCGGCGTGCTGCGCGAGGACGCGCAGACCGGCGCCGCGGGCCCGGCGGAGCGGCGGCCCCAGCCCGGCCTGAGCCTGGCCGAGCTGAACGAGCTGCTCGACGGCTCGCGGGACGCCTCGGGGACGGGCACCCGGCTGATCCTGCGCGGCTCCCCGGTGACGCTCGACCCGGGTGTCGAGCTGGCCGCCTACCGCATCGTGCAGGAGGCGCTCACCAATGCCCGCCGGCACGCGCCGGGCGCCGCCGTCGACGTGGAACTGCACTACACCGGCGACACGCTGCGCCTCCTCGTCCGCGACAACGGGCCCGGCCCGCCCGCGTCGCCCGCCACCGGCCACGGACTGTCCGGCATGCGGGAACGCGCCGCCGCGGTCGGCGGCGAGCTGCGCACCGGCCCGGCCGCGGGCGGCGGCTTCCTCGTCGAGGCCCGCCTGCCCGGGACGAGGGAGAGGGCCGCGTGAACGCCGTCGGGCCCGCGGTGCGGATCGTGGTCGCCGACGACCACCTGGTGGTCCGCACCGGCTTCGCCGAACTGCTCGGCACCCAGCCGGACTTCGCCGTCGTCGGCACCGCCGCCGACGGAGCCGAGGCGGTGCGGCTCGGCCGCGAGCTCTCCCCCGACGTCGTCCTCATGGACGTCCGGATGCCGGGCATGGACGGCATCGAAGCCACCAGGCGGCTGGCCGGCTCCACGTCCTGCGGCCCGCGCGTCCTCATCCTGACCACCTTCGACCTCGACGAGTACGTCTTCGACGCCCTGCGCGCCGGAGCCAGCGGCTTCCTGCTGAAAGACGTCACCGCCGAACGCCTCTTCGACGCGGTGCGCGTCGTCGCCGCCGGCGAGGCGCTCCTGGCCCCGGCGGTCACCCGCCGCCTCATCGACGAGTTCGCCCGGCTGCGTCCCCGGCCGGACGTCTCGGCCGACGCCGCGCTCGCCGCCCTCACCCCCCGGGAGACCCAGGTCCTGCGGCTCATCGCCGAGGGCCTGTCCAACCCGGAGATCGCGACCCGGCTCACGGTCACCGAGGAGACGGTGAAGACGCACGTGAGCCGGGTCCTCGGCAAACTGGGCCTGCGTGACAGAACCCAGGCGGTCGTCACCGCCTACGAGACCGGCCTGGTCGTGCCGCGCTCCCAGGGTTCCCGGTAGAGCAGAACTCGCAGAGACCGGCCGCCGGCGCCTTCTCACCACGGGGGCTGGGAGACGGCCGGTGGTGCTGTCGTCCGGTGGGACTATGCTGTGCGGCGATGACTACCGGGACGGCGTTGCGCCACACACGGATTGGTGACCCGGTGCTCTTCTGAGCGCCGTACGGGCCGGTGCGGGCCCGCCGTTCGACGGATCCTGCGCTGCCGCGCGGGCTCCGCCTCCGTCGTGTTGATCACAGGCTCACATCGACCACGACCGGAGAAGTCATGCCCACCAGGACTCTGCAGATTCCCACCACGGACGGCCAGGCCGACGCTTTCGCCGCCTTCCCCGACGATGACGAACGGCACCCGGGGGTGCTGCTGTACACGGACGCCTTCGGCGTGCGGCCCGTGCTGAAGGAGATGGCCCGCGAACTGGCCGGACACGGGTACTACGTGCTCGTCCCCAACCTCTACTACCGGCACGGCCCGGCACCGGTGATCGAACTCCCCGAGTACATCGGAGAAGAGATCCGGCCCGCGGTCGTCGCCCAGTTGATGCCCTTGCTCAAGGACACCGCCGAACGGGTCCCGCACGACGCCGACGCCTACCTCAGGTTCCTCACCACCCGGTCCGAGGTCAGCGCCGGACCGGTCGCCGTGATCGGCTACTGCATCGGCGCCGCCCTGGCGCTGCGCACCGCAGCGGCCTACCCCGGCCAGGTGGCCGCCGTCGCCGGATTCCACCCGGGCTTCGTGGTGACCGACGCGCCCCACAGCCCGCACCTCCTCATCCCCCAGCTCACCGCCCAAGTCCACCTCGGCCTCTCCGACGACATTCCGTCCGAGGCCATCACCGAGCTCAACCAAGCCCTGGACGCCGCGGGGCTCGGCCACACCACCGAGATCTACCCCGGCACCGTCCACGGCTTCACCATGTCCGACACCGAAGCCTTCAACCCCTCGGCACTACAGCGCCACTGGGACCGTCTGCTCCCCCTCCTCGACCGCACCCTGGCCGACAGCTGAGGCTCCGGCCCGGAAACCGAACCCGACGGTCCCAGCCAGGACGCCGACCGCGAAGTAGCGGCCGGCGTCCGGCAGGCCCGCCCCCCGGCGACGGCCAATGCGCCCAGCACCAGCACACTCCACGCGATGGTCATCCTCAGACCTGCGCCGTTGCACCCGGCCTGTGAGCGGGGCGACGGTCTGCTCGCCTGCAGAAGTAGGCCTTTCGGCAGATGTGGCAGTGGGGTGGTGCCGCCTAGCGTGTGAGGGCATCAGCGGCGCTTGCCGAGAACCCTTGCTGTGAGGATCTCCGATGACCCGGCCAAGACCGGAATCCGCGCGGCGGGCAGAGCGGCGAACACCTCCCCCTGACATCGTGCGCGACGGGACCCGCCCTCGCCGCTCCCGCGGACCGCAACGAGTACGAGCCGGCCGTCAGGCCCAGCACCACTTGCCCGGCAGGGCCGGCGTGATACTGGTCGCTGTGACAAGAGCACCGGCCCTGTGGTCCTTGCCCTTCCGGAGCCCGGCCGCCTCCTGGCGGCGGATCCCGGCCACGGGCCGCGACGCCCTGCTCGCAGGCATCGCGGCGGCCCTCACGCTGCTGGTCTCGGCATTGGAGGGATGGGCACGCGGGTACCCGCCAGAGATCACCGACGCGGGCGCGGTGGCAACGTGGGCGGTCCCGATCTTCGCCGCGTGCGCCCCGCTGGCCGTGCGCCGGCGACTGCCGCTGACCGCGGTCGCCGCCTCGGCGGCGGTGGTGCTGGCGGCAAGCCTGGCGCTCGAAAGCGAGGACGGGATCTGGGTACTGGGCCTGACCGTCGCGTCGGCCGCCTATCATCGCCACCGGCTGCGGTCGGCTCTTCTGGCCGGCTCCATCGCCTGGGCTGCGGCGCTGGGACTTCAGAGCGGGGCCACCCCGGGCCTGGCGGCCGTGTCCGTCTACGCGGTGGCCGGGGCGGCGCCGGTCGCGGCCGGGTACGCCCTGCGGTTGCGGGCCGACCGAGCCGCGCAGGCCCGGCGACTGCAACGCGCCCGGGAGGAGCGGGCGCGTGCGCAGGAGGCGGCGCGGATCGCCCGGGACGTCCACGACATCGTCGGCCACCACCTCAGTGCGATTCGGTTGCAGGCGGTCGGCGCGCGACGGGCGCTGGGCGGTCGCGATGCCGAAGCGGACCGCGCGCTGGACGGGATCGCCGGCCTGTCGGCCGAGGCGCTGGCCGAGATCCGGGCGATGCTGGCGACACTGGTGCGGTCGGACACGGAGAACGAGGTGCAAGGGCCAGGAATCGCCGACCTGGCCACCCTCGCAGCGCGCAGCGGCGGGCCGGAACTGGCGGTCGCCCTCGACATCGACCCATACCTCGACAGCACCCTCAGCGCCGAGACCGAACTCTGTGTCTACCGGATCGTCCAGGAGGCGCTGACCAACACGGCGAGGCATTCCGCGGCCGGCTCGGCCACGGTCAAGGTCCGCGCGGCGGGTGGGCGGATCGCCGTCACCGTCGAGGATCCCGGTCCGCCTCGGGTCCCGCCCGGCCACGACACGGGCCACGGCCGCATGCACAGGGAGGGCCGCGGCCTGGCGGGGATGCGCGAACGCGTGAAGGCGTTCGGCGGACGTTGCCACGCCGGCCCGAACGGGAAAGGCGGCTGGAGGGTACGCGTCGACCTGCCCCCAGGCTCGCCGGACCCGTCGGAGGAATGGCCCATGGCGGCGCGGGCGGGGAAGTCCCGCAGCGGCGAGGCCGCCTCCCAGGCTGCTCTCGTGGACCACCGTCCCGCCTCCCGGGCGACCCGATGATCCGCCTCCTGATCGCCGACGACCAGCATCTCGCCCGGGAGGGCCTGCGACTGCTCCTCAGCGATGATCCCGAGATCGCGTTCCTCGGCGCCGCGCGCGACGGAGCCGAGCTGGTCGACATGGCGCGCGAGCTTCGACCGGATGTGATCCTCACCGACATCCGGATGCCAGGAACCGACGGAATCACCGCGATCCGCCGGTTACTGTCCTGCGCCCCGAACGTGCCCGTCATCGCGCTGACCACGTTCGACACCGACGAGTACCTGTTCGGGGCGCTAGAGGCGGGCGCGGTGGGCTTCCTGCTGAAGGACGGTGACACCGACCTCTACCTCACGGCCGTCCGTGCGGCCCACCGTGGCCAAGGACTGATCGACCCGCAGGTCACGCGCAGGCTGGTGCGTCGCTTCGCCACCCCACCGGTACGGGGCGATGCTCCGGAGCTGACGGTCCGGGAAACGGAGGTCCTCCGCCTGGTCGCGTTGGGCCGGTCCAACGCGGAGATCGCCGGGGAACTGCGCATCGCCGCCGGCACGGTCAAGATCCACGTGTCGCGCGTCCTGTCCAAGATCGGCGTGCGTACCCGTGTCCAAGCCGCGATCCATGCCTACCGCTCAGGATTGGTGTCCTCCGATGAGTAGCGGCGCGGCCCGGTTCTCAGGTGCGCAGCGCCTCACGCCGGAACTCCCGGGGCGGAAAGCCGAACGCGTTGCGGAACGCACGGCTGAACTCGGCCGCCTGGGAGAAGCCCCACTTGGCGGCGATGCTGTGGATGGGAACATCGCGCAGCGCGGGATCGGCCAGGTCGCGGCGGGCGCGGTGGAGACGCTCGGCCCGGACGTAACCCGAGACGGTGGTGTCCTGGTCCTGGAAGAGCCGGTGCAGGTAGCTCGTGGAGATGTTGTGCTCGACGGCGAGCGCACGGGGAGTCAGGTCCGGTTCGCGCAGGTGCTGCTGAATGAACGCCTTGATGCGCAGTGTCAGTGCCTCCCGGTGGGTTGGCACTTTGCAGGAGTCGTCGACTGTCCGGGCGACCAGCGCGGAGATCAGGTCCAGGAGCACCATGCCCAGGCGCGGGCCGTCGGAGGGCCGGTAGGCGTCCGGCGTGCGGGCGAGGTTGGTGACGAAGCCGGCGAGCAGGGCGCCCACTCCCTCGCAGGCCGCAATACGGTTGCCGAGCATCCGATCGATGTGCCCGCCGGGCAGCGGGAGCAAAGATCTCGGGACCGTGACGAGCGCCGTCCGGAAGTCGGTGCCGAGATCTCGTGTCCGGAACTCGCACGCCACCAGTCGCGACATGTCGTGCACGACCAGACTGCCGACACCCGAGGTGGCCTGCCTGTCGTCCCACAGGGCGTTCAGCGTTCCCGCCAGGGGCACCAGGAGTTGGTAGGTCTCGCGGTCCTCGGGCATCGCGGGGTTCTCCGAAGCTCGCCAGAGCCGCAGCGGCTGGAAACTCCTCATCGCCACGCGCAGGGGACCGAACTGCGTCTCACGCTCATAGGAGGCGAGAGCGAGCCCGTGGTCGTCGTCCCCCGCGAAGCCCGTGTCACCGATTTCGTGCCGGCCCCCTGCAATGGCCTCCGCTTGAGGGGCGATCAGGTTGTGCCGTAAGTCGACCTCGTTCACCCTGCCCCTCGCCTCCGGCTCCCGAACCGATCGGCCACGAATGCAACAGCTGACACGGAACGAGCCTATAGCGGTGCCCACCCGGTGAACGAGCGCCACAGGGTGGGCACGGACTGCTAGCCCGCCTTCTTCATCAGTTGAACCAGGCTGGAGAAGCTGTCGGCTGCGTGTCCGGCGTCCATGCCGCGCCGGAACAGGTCCACGACGACGGCGGGAAGTGCGGTGTCGACGCCCGAGTCGGCGATCGTGTGCAGGACGTGCTCAACGCTGGCCAGGCCCATCGCCAGCCGGTCCACGTCGCCGCCGTGCTCGCCGGAGTCGATACGTGCCGCGTAGAACGACAGGAAGTTGGGCATCGACGCCATGGTCTCGGTGGCGTGCGGAAGGATCTCCGCGGCGGTGAGGCCGTGGGCATCGGCCAGGGCGATGGCTTGCCAGTAGCTGAGCATGGACGTCCAGAACATGACCATGCCGATCTGGTAGAACAGTGCGGCCAGCCCGGGGTCCTCGCCCCGGAAGTCCGTGCTGGTCAGGGCTTCGAGGGTGGGCTGGTGCGTCTCAAACGGCTCGCGGGGGCCGCTGTAGAAGGTGTACGACTCGGGTTTTCCGATGCCCGACGGCGGCACGGTGACGCCACCGGTGAGGTGAACCCCGCCATGCTCGACGATCCACCGGGCACCCGCGCGGGTCTTGTCCGGGGTGTCGGAGCTGAGGTTGACCAGCACACGGCCGGAAAGGGCATGCGCTGCCGGTTCCAGCACGGCGTACATCGCCTCGTAGTCGGTGAGACTCAAGATCACCAGTTCGTTGGCCGTCAGCGCCTCCTCGACGCTGCCCGCGAGCACGGCGCCACGCTCGACCAGTGCGTCGGCGCGGGAAGGGGTGCGGTTCCAGACGGTGACCCGGTGGCCCTTGTCGAGGAAGGCGCCGGCCATCGCCTGCCCCATGGGGCCGAGGCCGATGACGGTCACAGGCTGCCTGCTGTTCACGATGGAGACCTCCACGGTGGATGCGCTCAATGACTAAAACGAGCGCTCTATTTAGAGCGCGGGTAGACCGTAGCACATCTCTAAAACGAACGTTCAAACCACTATGCTGAGCGCATGGGCCAGACCAGCACCCGGGATCGGATCGTCATCGCCGCCGCACGTCTCCTGCAGCGCCAGGGGTACGTCGGCACGGGCATCAAACAGATCGCCAAGGAGGCGCAGGCCACCCTGGGCTCGGTCTACCACTTCTTTCCCGACGGCAAGGAGGCCGTCGCGGTCGCCGCCATCAAGCACGGCGACCAGGAGTTCGCGGCCATCCTCCGCGAGGCGCTGAACAGCCGGCAGGACCCGGGTGCCGCCGTGGAGGCCTGCGCCCGGCAGCTCGCCGGCTCATTGCGCGAGTCCGGCTGGACCGACGGCTGCCCGATCACCGCGGCGGCGCTGGAGACGCTAGGCACCGACTCGGAGATCCAGCAGGTGTGCGCGGCAGCGCTACGCAGCTGGGAGGGACTGGTCCACGACAAGCTGCTACGCTCAGGCCTGCGCGCCGAGGACGCGCGGGACCTCGCGACCACGATCATCAGCACCCTGGAAGGCGCCGAGGTGACGGCCCAGGTCAGACGCAGCGAAGAACCCCTGCGAGCGGCGGGCCGACAGCTGGCCCGCCTGGTCAGCTCATACGAAGTCGCCCCGTCCGTGGCCGATTAGGCACTCGGCCGGACACGACGTCCTGCATCCCGGGTCGTCACCGGCCGGTCGCGGACGTGGCCGGCGAGGGCCAGGATGGCGGCCTAATCCGGGACACTATTCCGCCGCCATCTTTCTTTCACCGGCTTGGTGATGCTGCCGGCCTCCGGGTCCAGGGCCTTGAGCGCCTCGACGATCTCATCTGGGTCCAGGCTCGCCACCACTTCTTGCGCCGTTCGCGTCTGCTCACTCGTCGCCGGCTGGATGGTGAGCTGTTCGACCTGTTCTCGCAGGCGCTCGTTCTCGGCCCACAGCTGCTCGTTCTCGGCTCGCAGCCGGTGCAGCTCGCCCGCCTCGCCGGCGGCTCGGGTCTGCTCGACCTCGGCCAGGCGCTGCCAGGCATGATCCCACGGCTCGTGCTCCTGTTCGGCCAGGCCCAGCGCGTCCAGCAGGGCCGCCAGCCCGGCCCGCCGGGGGAACCGGTTTCCGGCCAGCACGTCCCCGATGGTGGACTTCGACACCCGTCCACCGGTCCGCCGTTCCAGTGTGCGCAGGGCCGGGGCGTCGGCCCGGGCGTGCACGGCCCGCAGCAGCGCGGCCAGGTCCTCCCGCGTCCGCACCGCGTCGAGGTCCAGATCGCCGGTGAACGGCGCTCGTACCGTCCCGTCCATGCCAGTGCCCCTCGCGCCGGTGTCCACGGGTGTCCGCCTGTGTCCCGCCGATGTCCTGACGTGTCCTGAAGCGTACGCCCGCAATCGCTTCGGCGCAGATGAGTCCAGCAAGGACCGGCTCGCGTCCCCCCACGGCGGCGCTCTGGCCGAAGTGGGTGGTCAAATCGTCCAGGCCCCTGCTGGACAGCCCACCCGGCGCGGTGTGCTGAAGGCGTGCCACCCGCACCCGGCGAACGGCACAGGCGACCCGGCCCCCTTGTCCACGGCCATGCCCTGCATCCGTGCGGAGGACGAGCGGCTCGTCCCCGCCTGCCCCGACCTGGTCGCCCAACTGCAGCAGGAACGCCAACGCATCACCATGGCCATCCAAGAGCTGCAGACGTCGCGCAACATGCTGGACGTCGTCACCACCGCTGCACCACACCAGCCGGAGAGGCAACGGGACACTCCCCTTCCTGGTTGAGCTCTCCGATGACGCTCGTGCTCCCCAGCGACAGGTGCTGAGCCTCACCGAAGCCGGCCGCGACGGGTTGCTGCGGCGACTACGTCTGGGCGACGCCTTCGACGTGGCGTCGAGCTGCACCCGCACGTCGCCGAGCGCCCTGGCCACCGGCGGATGGTACGCCGTGGTGTGATGGAACAGCCTGTACATCGACGCCGCCGTGAGGCACCTGCGCGGTCAGGGATTCCCGGCCATCCGAGGACATGTGCGCCCGGCTGTCACCGATTCCGTACGAGCACATCAACTTCCCGGGCCGCTACGCCTTCGCCCGCGCCGACCCCGCTGCGGGCCTGCGCCCCTTTCATGACGGCGTCCCGAAGGAGAGCGGCAGCAGGCTGCAGGCAGGCCCCCGCCGCGGCGTGCGGCGGGGGTCTGGTCGGCTCGGAGGTCAGCAGCAGCCCGCATTCGGTCCCGCAGCGACCGGCACGCCCTGGCCGGCGGCCTGCTCCCCAGTGGGGCCGCACACGCACGGCGCGGCCAGGTCGGTGGTGGCGGACTTGCCGAGGGTGTCGGCGTCGGCCTTGACCACGTAGACCTCCCACAGTTCGGCACCGGGGCCGGTGACCCACACCTTGTCCTGCAGGGCGTAACAGCAGGAGGTGTCGTTCTCCTCGAACGTCGCCAGCCCGGCCTCCTTCAGCCGACGGGTGGCCGCGGTGACCTGGTCGCCGTCTTCGACCTCGACGCCGAGGTGGTCCATGCGGGTGTCCTGGCCTTCTTCGCCTTCCAGCAGGACCAGTTTCAGCGGGGGCTCGGCGATGGCGAAGTTGGCGTAGCCGGGACGGCGCTTGGCCGGCTCGGTGCCGAAGAGTTTAGAGTAGAAGGCGATCGAGCCTTCCAGGTCGCTGACGCGCAGCGCGAGTTGAACACGGGACATGGTGGTCTCCCCTTGGAAGTCTTGCATCGACAGACGTCGATACAAGGGAGGTTGCCCTCCTGATTCGACATCTGTCAACATAGATGTATGTCGAAGCAGATGCTGCCGGTGTTCCCGGCCGCCGAGGCGTGCTGCACGCCGATGGCCCGCGAGCCGCTGGGCGAGGCGGACGCGGCCGAGCTGGCGCGGATGTTCAAGGCCCTGGCCGACCCGGTCCGGCTGCGGCTGCTGTCGCTGATCGCCTCCTACGAGGGCGGTGAGGCGTGCGTGTGCGACCTGACCGGTCCGTTCGACGTCTCCCAGCCGACCATCTCCCACCACCTGAAGGTGCTGCGCGAGGCCGGCCTGGTCGGGTCGGAACGGCGGGGGACGTGGGTGTACTACTGGGTGATCCCGGCCGCGTTGAACCGCCTGTCGAGCCTGCTCCAGGTCCCCGGGCAGATCTCCGTCCCGGCCCTCGCCGGCGGCGGTGCATGAGCCACCTGCCTTTGGGGCGGCGCCTGGCCGCTGAGGCGACCGGTACCGGCGCCCTGGTGGCCGTAGTGGTCGGCTCGGGTATCCAGGCCGATCGGCTCAGCTCCGACGGCGGTGTGGCGCTGCTGGCCAACTCGCTGGCCACGGTCTTCGGCCTGGGCGTGCTCATCATCCTGCTGGGGCCGGTCTCGGGGGCGCACTTCAATCCGGTGGTCTCCCTGGCCGCCTGGTGGCACGGACGCCGCGGCGGAGAGGGCCTGCCTCTGGGTGAGGCGGCCGCCTACACCGGCGCGCAGAGCGCCGGGGCGATCGCCGGGGCGGTGCTGGCCAACGCGATGTTCGGCCTGCCGGCGGTGTCCTGGTCAGGGCAGGAGCGCTTCGGCACCCATCTGTGGCTGTCCGAAGCGGTGGCCACCACCGGGCTGGTCGCGCTCGTCTTCGGCCTCCTGCGCACCGGCCGGGCCCACTTCGCCGCACCCGCGGTGGCCTCCTACATCGGCGCGGCCTACTGGTTCACCTCCTCCACCAGCTTCGCCAACCCGGCGGTGACCATCGGCCGGGCCTTCACCGGCACCTACGCGGGCATCACCCCCGGCTCGGCCGGTCCGTTCATCGCCGCCCAGCTGGCAGGCGGCCTGGTCGGTGTGGCCCTGGTCACGGCGCTGTTCCCCTCATCCGTCGGCGAGGACACCGGTCTCGGAGCATCCGACGCCGCCACCGCCGCTGACGCCTCACCCTTCGCCGAGCAAGGAAGTCCACGCCCGTGAGCACCCAAGTTCCGTCCGTGCTGTTCGTCTGCGTCCACAACGCGGGCCGTTCCCAGATGGCCGCCGCGTTCCTCACCCACCTGGCTGAAGGCGCCATCGAGGTCCGCTCGGCCGGGTCCGCCCCGGCCGATGAGGTGAACCCGGCCGTGGTCGAGGCGATGAAGGAAGTCGGCATCGACATCTCCGCCGAGATTCCGAAAGTCCTCACCACCGAAGCCGTCCAGGCCGGCGACGTCGTCATCACCATGGGATGCGGGGACGCCTGCCCCATCTTCCCCGGCAAACGCTATGAGGACTGGCAACTGGCCGACCCGGCCGGGCAGGGCCTCACGGCCATCCGCCCGATCCGGGACGAGATCGAAACCCGGGTCCGCGCCCTGATCAGCGACCTCACCGCCGACCGGGACCCGGCATGACGGGCACGACCGTGCGCATCACCGCCATGACGCCGGAGCATGCCTCTGAGGTGCTGGCCATCTACCAGCTCGGCATCGAAGAAGGACAGGCCACCTTCGAGACCGCCGCCCCGGACTGGGACCACTTCGACGCCGCCAAGCTCCCCGCACACCGGCACATCGCCGTAGAGGAGGCCGGCCGGGTCCTGGGCTGGGTCGCGGCGGTGGCGATATCAGACCGGTGCGCGTACGCCGGAGTGGTCGAGCACTCCGTCTACGTCCATCCCGCCGCCCGCCGCCGGGGTGTCGGCGCCGCCCTGCTGGCCGCCCTGATCGCCTCGACCGAGGCCGCCGGGATCTGGACGATCCAGTCCGGGATCTTCCCGGAGAACGCCGCCAGCCTCGCCCTGCACGCCCGGGCCGGGTTCCGGGTGATCGGCACCCGCGAGCGCATCGGCCGCCACCACGGTGCCTGGCGCGACGTCGTGCTGATCGAACGGCGCAGCCCGGCCATCTGAGGAACTTCGAAAGCCGGATTGTGAGTCTTGTCCGCGCGCGTTAGCGCTGTGCCGTGTCAGGGCAGCAGCAGGGAGGCGATGCCCAGCAGCGCGCAGATGCCCAGGATGCGGAACATCGGCCAGCGCAGCACGAACGTCATGACCAGCGCGGCTGTGGTGATGACCAGGGCCAGAACGTTGAGGGTGGCCGGTTCGGGCAGCTGGACCTGCAAGGGGCCCCAGGTGTGGACGCGGGTGGCGGCGAACAGGGTGTGCTGGGCGAAGTACACGGCGAGGTTGGCGATGACGCCCACGACGGCGGCGGTGATGCCGGTGAGTGCGGCGCTGATCGCGGTGTTGGCACGCAGGCGTTCGACGTAGGGGGCGCCGAGGAAGATGAACAGGAAGCAGGGGACGAAGGTGACCCAGGTGGTCAGCAGCGCTCCGAGCAGCGCGCCGGCCCACGGGTCGAGGGTGCCGGGGTCGCGGTAGGCGCCGAGGAAGGCGACGAACTGCACCACCATGATCAGCGGGCCGGGGGTGGTCTCGGCCAGGGCCAGGCCGCGTACCATCTCGCCGGGGGTGAGCCAGCCGTAGGTCTGGACGGCCTGCTGGGCGACGAAGGCCAGTACCGCGTAGGCGCCGCCGAAGGTGACCAGGGCGGTGCCGGAGAAGAACAGGCCCTGGGTGGTGAAGACGCTGCCGGTGCCGAACAGCAGGGCGACGGCGGCCACCGGCAGCCACCAGGCGACCAGGCCGATGGCAAGGATCCGGCTCGCCGAGCGCCAGGACGGCCGGGCGTGGTGCAGGACGTCGTCGGGGATCAGCGGTGCCGAGCCGCCGTCGCCGCCATGTCCGTTGCCGCGGGTGAAGATGTCGGGCCGCAGTTTGTGCACCGCCCAGCCGACGGCGGCGGCCACCGCGATGACGAGGGGGAACGGTGCCGCGAACAGCACCAGCGCGGCGAAGGCGGCCACGGCCAGGGCGATCAGGATCGGATGGGTGAGGGAGCGTTTGGCGACCCGGATGACGGCCTGGGCGACGATGGCCAGCACGGCGGGGCCGATGCCGGCGAACAGGGCGCTCACCACCGTGGTGTCCTGCCACAGGATGTACACCGCGGACAGGGCCAGCAGCGCGAGCATGCCGGGCAGCACGAACAGGGTGCCGGCGACCAGGCCGCCGCGGGTGCCGTTCAGCAGCCAGCCGACGTAGATCGCCAGTTGCTGGGCTTCGGGGCCGGGGAGCAGCATGCAGTAGTTGAGGGCGTGGTTGAAGCGCTGCTGGCCGATCCAGCGTTTCTCCTCCACCAGGGTGCGCTGCATGACCGCGATCTGCCCGGCCGGGCCGCCGAAGGTCTGCAGCGCGATGCCGGACCAGGCTCGTACGGCCTGGCGGAAGGGGATCACGTCGCCTGAGGCCGGGGCGTGGCCGGTAGCGGTCTGCGGCTGGCTCATCGGGTGCCTCCGGGTCAGGCGGGTGGGCGGCCGAGCAGGAACGCCCGCCGGTAGTACTCGTACAGGCCGTCGAACAGCGGCCCGGACAGGTCCAGGACACGTTCGTCGTCGCACGTCATCGACAGGCCGCGCAGGATGACGTCCAGGCCGGGGGCTTCGGGGGCGTCGTAGCGTTCGTCGTCGATGTCGGCCTCGTGCACGATCTCGGCGATCTTCCACAGCACCTGGTCGTCCAGCTCGTAGCGGCGCAGGATCGTCTCGAAGCTGCAGTCGGCGCCGTGGTGGGACAGTTCGGCTCCGCGCATGTCGAACGGGGTCGCGTCCGCGGGGACCAGGGCCGGGTCGTCGACGAAGACGAAGACGGCGCCGGGGTCGAGGTGGCGGCGGATCAGCCAGGCGCACGCCGCCCGGTCGATGTGCACGCCCGCCCGGGTCGCCCACCTCATCGCGTCTTCCCCTTGCGTGATGCCGCCGTCTGCCCGGTGGCGGAGGCCGGGGCGGACACGCGGTCCTCATCGGCCGGGCCGGGCGCTTGTTCGGGCTCGGTCAGCGCGCGGACGGCCTGGTGGGCCGCATCGCGTTCGGCGGGCGGGAAGAAGTCCCGGCGGGCGATGCGGCGCAGCTCGGCGCGCAACCGGCCCGCCGCGCGGGAACGCTCACCCGGCCTGGCGGTCTGCGCGGCGTGGGCGGCGACGATGACCTTCCGGTATTCGACCCGGCGGTCGGCCTGCATCTGCTCGGCGATCGCCCGTTCTTGGACCAGGCTGCCGGGGACGGCCAGCCATACCGTGGCGGTGCCCTCACCGGTGACGATCTCCTCGGCGATCCAGTCCAGTTGTTCCCGGGTACGCGCGTCGGCGGGCAGCGCCACCAGCCCGTCACCCAGCCGGGCCACGCCGAGGCGGTCCAGTTTGCGCCAGACCGCGATACGCGGGGCCGAGGGCCGGCTCGGCATCCGGTAGGCCAGCAGCACCCACTGCCCGGCCTGGCCGGGTGTGGCCAGTGGCTCCTCACCCACGAAGCACCTCCCAAATCTTGTAACGACCGTCACTGTAACCTACGTTACAATGATAGGGAAGCGAGACGGCGTACCGGCAGGTGCCCCACCCGCCGCGGACACGCCCCGCCGGCGACCCGGCGCGAGAGGGGAGGCACATGCTCCCGCAGGAAGGATTCGCACTGGAGCAGGTCAGCCTGCGCCGCGGCGGCGCGCTGGTACTCCACGACGTCTCCGCGCACCTGCCACGAGGCTGCTGCACGCTGGTGACCGGGCCGAGCGGGGCGGGGAAATCCAGCCTGCTACGGCTGCTCAACCGGCTCGCCGACCCCGCGAGCGGACAGATCGCCCTGGACGGCCGGCCACTGACCGGCTACGACCCGCTGCGCCTGCGCCGCCGGATCGCCCTGGTCGCGCAGCACACCGTGCTGCTGACCGGGACGGTGGCCGGTGAACTGGCCGTCGGACGCCCCGGCCTGGAGACCGCTCAGGCCAGAGAGCTGCTGGAGCGGGTGGGACTGGGCGGCGCGTTCCTCTCCCGCCCCACCGCGGGCCTGTCCGGCGGGCAGGCCCAGCGGCTGGGCATCGCCCGCGCCCTGACCACCGGCCCGGAGGTCCTGCTGCTGGATGAGCCCACCTCCGCGCTGGACGCCGCCGCGACCGGCCTCATCGACGACCTCGTGGCCTCCTTCATCGCCGACGGGGGCAGCGTGGTCCTGGTCAGCCACCGCACCACAGGCGTCCAGCGGCTCGCCGGCCACGCACTCGTGCTGCGGGACGGACGCCTGATCGAAGCCGGCGACCCGGCACACCTGACCTACCCGGCGGCGCCATGACCGCCCCCGCGATCCCCGGCTGGCCCGCCGTGGCCGCCTCCGCCGTGCTCGTGGCGCTGGCCGCCCTCATCGCCGCCCGTGCCCGGCTCGGCCTGGCCGCCGACGTGCTCATCGCCGCCGCCCGCGCACTCGGCCAGCTCATCGCGGTCGCCGCCGTCCTAGCCGTGATCTTCGACTGGGGCGGCCTGGCCGGATCGTGCGCCTGGATCGCGATCATGGTGCTCATCGCCGGCCGGGTCGCCGCCCGCCGCGCCCGCGGCCTGCCCCGGGCCCCCGCCGTGGCCACCCTCGCCGTCGCCGCCGGCACGGCCGGCACCCTGGCCGTCCTGGTCGCCTTCACGGTGATCGACACCCGGCCGCACGTGCTCGTCCCCGTCGCAGGGATGGTGGTCGCCGGCGCCATGCAGGCCACCGCTTTGACCCTCACCCGGCTGCGCGAGGAGATCGAAACGGCCCGCCCGCAGATCGAGGCCCGCCTCAGCCTCGGCCTGGACGCCGCGGCCGCCTTCGCTCCACACGCGCGTACCGCGCTGCGCACCGCGGTCATGCCCGCCATCGACTCCACCAAGGTCGTCGGCCTGATCAGCCTGCCCGGCGCGATGACCGGCCTCATCCTCGCCGGGATCGACCCGCTCACCGCCATCCGCTACCAGATCGTGGTGATGTACATGCTGCTCGCCGCCGCCACCCTGGCCGCCCTGGTCGCCGCCCGCCTGGCTCGCACCGTCCTGTTCGACGACGCCCACCGGCTCCACGACCTCGCCACCCCCTTTCCCCGCTGAACCGGACAGCGTCCCTTGCGGGAGGAGGGCAGGCCATCCCGCCGCCCGCCGTGATCACCTACGTCGGGCGGCCGGATCCCGGCCTTCCTGCCGGCGGGCCAGAGCCTCCGGTGAGACGCGGGCGTAGCGTGCCAGGGAGGCGACCGAGATGTGCCCGGAGTAGGCCAGCAGGGTGGAGGTGTTCGCGCCGTCCTCGGCGGCGTGCGTCAGCGCGCTGTGCCGGAGTTGGTGCAGCGTCCACGGCCCGCCCGGCGACTCGGCGGTGGCCTGCTCGAAGCAACCGGCGGCGCGCCGGTAGGACAGCCGGGCCCGGCTGCCGGTCAGGAACACCGGCCCGGACCGTCGCCCTCCAGCAGCCGGGGCAGCAGCCGGGCGGCGGCCCATACGCCGTCCAAGCACTCGGCTAAAGGGTTCGGCTCCTTCGTCCGCCCGTGACAGTGCGGTGTGGTGCATTCGAGACGAACGAGGGGCGGCCTGTACCGGCGTCTCGGGAGAGGGGGTGACATCGGCGGCCGATATCGGTTTCGTCATATGCTGAGGGTCGGCATGGCGATCAAAGGACTGGCGGTGAAGGCTGATGCGGGAGTTCCTGCGTGGGGCGGTGCGGCTGCATATCTTGCATCATGCTGCCGAGCAGGACGTTCACGGGGCGTGGATGACCGAGGAGCTCAAGCGGCACGGCTATGCGATCAGTCCCGGCACGTTGTATCCCACGCTGCATCGGCTGGAGGCCGATGGGTTGTTGTCCTCGCGGCAGGAGGTGGTCGAGGGGCGGGTGCGGCGGGTCTATCGGGCCACCGAGGCGGGCGTGGCGGCGCTGGTGGAGGACCGCAGGGCGTTGCTGGAGTTGGCGCGCGAGGTGCTGCCAGAGGCGAATCGGCCACCGGGGACTGTCTGAGCCCTTGGGGAACTCCCCGACGTGCCGGGGAAACCGACCCTCAAGCTCGAAGAACTTCAGCATCAAGCTGAGGCCCAGCCGCGTCGTGCGCGGGGTGATTGCTTCGGTGCGTCCGTGTCCGGGGCGTCCTGGGTCGTCGTCGTTCGCCTTCGTTGTTCGACCCCGGGGGGCGTCATACGCGGGGTGTGAACTGGTTCAGGTCGTAGATCCCGAGTGTCTTTTCGATGTCGGCCACCTGCCCGACGATGCCGGTGAAGCCGGCCGCGCCGAAACGGCGGTGTTCCTCGTCTTCGAAGGTCTCGGCCATCTTGGTGAACTCCTTGGGCGGGATGACGTCCCTCATGGCGGGGAAGACGACGGTGTCCTCGCGGGCTTCGTGTGGCTCATACATGCGGATGAAGGCGGCCATGTTGGCGATCAGGTCGCGATCCCGCGGGGAAGTCCTGCGGCATCCGGCCGCCGGGCGGGTCGAGCGGGTCCCCGGGAACGTACTTGGCCAGGCCCATCTCCCGGTCGAGCGGGGCGGCGCGGCCCAGGCCGGTGACGGCCGCTGCTGCGCCCAGTGATTGAGTAATTCGAGCGCAAGCCCTTGCACGGTCAAGCACACCTGGAGGCAGGTGCCGCCAGCTCAGGACGCTGTCTCCTCCGGTCATGCTCGCTGGGCACGCCCTCCCGCATGGCCAGCTGCGTCACGAGTGGGGGCAGGTCAGTACCCGCACGCCAGGGTTGCAAATGATGTTTCTTACTACGATGTCCGGATGGTTTCTGCCCCCCTCACTGCCGTCGACTCGGCTCCGCCGCATGCCCGCCGTCTGGCCTGGTTAGACGCGCTGCGCGGACTGGCTGCGATGGTGGTGGTTTTCGAGCATGCGCTCAAGCCGCTGTGGCCGGAGGCGCGGTTGCCGATCAAGGCTGTCTTCGATCCCGGTTGGTACGGCGTATTGGTGTTCTTCCTGGTCAGCGGCTACATCGTGCCGGCGTCGCTGGAGCGCCGGGGCAGCGTGCGGGCCTTTTGGGTCTCGCGGTTCTTCCGGCTGTGGCCGCTGTTCACCGTGTGCGTCCTCGGTATGGCGCTGCTGGCGGCGGTCGGCTGGGACAGCTTGCACACCTGGTGGGGCAGTCGGCCGGTGGCGCTGGCCCTGGCGCACGCCAGCATGCTGCAGAACCTGATGTACGTGCCGAACCTGGCCAATGTGCTGTGGACCCTGTCCTACGAGATGGCCTTCTACCTGCTGCTGACGGCGATGTTCACCCTGGGTGTACACCGGCGCAGCACCGCAGCCGCGCTCGCGTTCGCGGCGGTCGCTGTGCTGGGCGCAGGGCTGCTGCCGGTGACACTCCTGTCGGCCGGCGGGGCGGGGCGTATGCTCACGGTCGTGGTCGTCGTGACCGCCGTGCTGGCTGCCGGACTGGCCGCGGTGCTGCGCGGCGGCAGGCGGCTACAGCAGGTGGGCGCTGTGGCCATCGCGGGCACGGTCCTCCTGCTGCTGGCGGTCAACCAGAGTTACCCCGGACCGTGGCAGGGGCTGTTCATCTTGGCGACCATGTTCGCCGGCACCGCGCTGTACCGTGTCGAGACAGGCCAATTCGGTCATCGGCACATCGCCTGGGTGGCACTGGTACCGCTGGCGGGGTTGTGGCTCGCGCGCGCCGATTTGGGAGTGCAACTGGCGATCGCAGCGGCCTGGCTGACGTTCACCGCCGGGATGACGCTGCGCCACCGCACGATGCCATCGTGGCTGACATGGTTGGGCCTGGTGTCCTACTCGATTTACCTGTTGCACCCGCTGCTGTTGGAGAGCGTGGAGTACCTTCTGCCGAATCCGCAGGCCGTACCAGTGGCAGTACGCCCGACGCTGCTGGTGGCGGTGTACGCGGTGCTGCTTGGGCTGTGTGCGCTGACCTGGCGATGGGTGGAGATGCCGGCGCAGCGGCTGGGCAGGCGCCTGATCAGCCAGGCCGAACCCCGTCGGGCAGAGTCCAGGAGGTCGACCGGCTTGGCCGCAATCTCCTCGAAGGACTGATCGTCCTCAACGACCTGTTCCAACGGGGCATCGGCGTCAAGGTGCTGGAGGGTATCGGCGCCGGCGAGCACACCGAACGCTCCTTCATCCTCGACCGTCGCCGGCGCGGGGCATCCATCCGTACCATCGCCGCCGGAGTGAAGGTCTCTGTCGGCGTCGTCCACAAACCCTCGCAGCCGCTGCCGAGGGCAACCCCACCGACCAGCCCCCGACTCCCTGAGGCCGTAAGGGCCGGTGCCAGACCAGCCCACCCGGCCGCCACCAGGGAGACAGGACCCAGCGAAGCCGCCCTGACCACCTGGACCAAGGCGGTCACCTGCCCCCTCCAGAGGTCGGGACCGGATCAAACACACCGTGGTCGCCGTGATGGAACCCTCTGGCGAGTGCGCCCACGACATTGCCGGCGACCTGGAGGGCCACGTCTTGGCCGCAGGCGATGATGCTGCGGCCAAGGACTGAACGCGTGTGGGGCAGATGATGACTTGGAGCGGCTTGGACCGCGGGCCTGAACGAGCACAGCGACGATGGGGCAGACCCGCGGTCCAGCTCAGCCGGGGGTTGTTGCGGTGAGATGGTGGCGGACGGCTTGGGCGGCGGCTTCGGCCTCGGCTGGGTCGCTGTGCTGGGGGGGCGGCCAGGAAGTCGGTGCCACGCAGGGGGTGGGCGGCGGGGCGTGGGTAGAGCCAGGCGTGGAAGTGCTGGACGCGGTCGCGGGTCGAGACGAGATGGACGCGTTCGGCGTCAGTGGTGGCGCGCAGGGCGATGTCCAGGCGGGTGAGCAGCGGACCGTAGGACGCCGCTTCGGGAGCGGTCATATTGGCGAAATCGACGAAGTGCCGCCTGGAGATGATCTTCATGGTGCCTGGCCTGGATGTCTCGGCGGGGCCGTGCTGGACCAGCCAGAACTCATCGCGATAGACCCAGCCGCCGGGAGGTTCATCGGTGGCGGCGCTCAGATGGCAGTACGTGCAGGTGTGGTTGTCGCTCATGGGGTCCTTTCAGGCAAGACGAGGTTCCAATGATCGTTGCGACGTCCCCTGGAATCCGCCCCACGGCGAACATCGCGGCCGCCTTGTCCTGGGGGTGATGTCACGGGCCGCGTGGTGGACGGATGACGCTGCCGTTGCTGGGCCTCCCGGAAGATCTCTGACTACCGCCACACGATATCGTGATCCGATATCGGGATCCGTTCAACGGGAGGTCGTCGTGGCGGGCACACCCGCCCCTACCGGTCAGGGGCTGCTGGAGCGCCGCCTGGGCCTGACCGACGCGGTCGTCATCGGGCTGGGCTCGATGATCGGCGCCGGCGTCTTCGCCGCCTTCGCGCCGGCGGCGCGCGCGGCCGCGGCGCGATCAATGGCCGCTTCTGGCTCTGCCTCGGCTGACCCATACCGGCGTGGTGGACGTGTTCCTACGATCGCTCGAACAGGCCGACCGACCAGCGGATCGGGCGGTTGGTGGATTGACCGACCATGGTGAGCTCCACGGTGACGGTGGTGGGCTCGGTCAGGTGGAGCT
>NZ_BSRQ01000003.1:162597-532135 GCF_030268685.1 Microtetraspora sp. NBRC 13810 | reverse complement strand
GACCGACCAGCTCAAACTGCTGGAGGTCTACTCCCAGGCCGCCCGCCAGGTGGCCGAGGCCGAGCTCGACCTCCTGGTGCGGCAGAGCGACTCCGACGCCCTCCTGGAGACCGCCGTGGTCTGGACGGCCCTGGGCGACGTCATCTTCGGCGCGCTGCGCAGGTTCGCCCAGGAGGACGTCATCTACGGCAACCGGTAGCCCCCGCTACCGGGCGACGGAGAGGGCGAAGGGCACCGGGCCCAGCGCCCCGACAAGATCGCCGACCATGAGGACGAACGCCTCGGGCACCCGGGCGGACTCGACGCCGCCGAGGTCGATGATCCAGCCGGCCGGCCAGCCGAGGTCGGCGAGCAGGCCGGCGACGATCGCCTTGGCGTCCGCGTCGTTCCCGGACACGAAGGCGGTGGGCGGCGTGCCGAGGCTCCCCGGGCGGGCCATCAGCGAGTCGTGCACGGTGTTGAGCGTCTTCACCACGCGGGTCCCCGGCAACGCCCGCTGGAGCTCCTCGGCCAGGCTGCCGCCCGGATGGCGGAGCGCCCTGGCGAACCCCGCGGCGTCCGGTTCGACCGCGTTCGCCACGTCCACCAGCACTTTGCCCGACAGCTCCGCCGCGAGACCGCCCAGCACACCGGCCGACACCGCGCCGGGCAGCGCGTTGACGGCCACCTCGCCCAGCCCGGCCGCCTCGGGCAGGCCCGTCACGCGCACACCGGCCGCCGCCCACCCGGCCGCCGCCGGGCCGTCCGGGGTCCGCGACCCCACGACCACCTCGTGCCCCGCGTCGCGGAACCCGCCGGCGAGCACCCGGGCCACGCGCCCGGAGCCGAGGATGGCGATCTTCGTCATGACTTGTTCTCTCCCTGGTCGGATGGGACGCACGGTCATGAGCGAAGGTAGGCGGCGCTACCGTGGACGCGAAGTAGGCACTTTCAAGTGGCCAGGGCACCTGAAGGGATGACATGGGCACCCAGACCGCCGCCGAGCGCCGCGACGCCGAGCGGGCCGGGCACCGCGTCCGCGCCGCCGCCTGCCCGACCAACCGGGTGCTCGACCGCATCGGCGACAAGTGGGTCGGCCTCGTCCTCAAAGAACTGGCCGGCGGCCCGCGCCGGTACGGCGACCTCGCCCGCGCGATCGTCGGCGCGAGCCAGAAGATGCTCACCCAGACGCTGCGCCACCTCGAACGCGACGGCCTCGTCTCGCGCGCGGTGACCCCGGCCGTCCCCGCGCGCGTCGACTACGCGCTCACCCCGCTGGGCGAGACCCTGCTCCCCGTCCTCGGGGCGCTCACCGAGTGGGCGGAGGAGCACATCGGCGAGATCGACGCCGCCCGCGAGACCTACGACGCCCCCGGCCGCCGCCCGCCGGGCTGAGCCCCGAGCCGGGCCGGGGGATCGGGAACGGGTCAGGCGCCGGTGCCGAGGTTGTCGACCAGGCCCGTCGTGTGCTTCGCCGCGCGGAACACGGGATTCTCCAGCACCTCGCGCAGGAAATCCGTGGTCGTGTGCATGCCGCGCCCCTGGATCCGGAACTCCTCCAGCGCGCGGTCGGCCCGCGCGATGGCCTGGCGGCGGTCCGGCGCCCAGACGGCGACCTTGGCCAGCAGCGGGTCGTAGTCCGCGGTCACCCGGAAGCCGGGATACCCGTGCGTGTCCACCCGGACGAACGGGCCGCTCGGCGGCAGGAACTCGGTGACGGTCCCCGGCGTCGGCAGGAACCCGCGGCGCGGGTCCTCGGCGTTCACCCGGCACTCGATCGAGACGCCCCTGGGCGCCACGTCCTCCTGCCCGATGGACAGCCCGTCCCCGGCCGCGACGCGCAACTGCTCCCGGATCAGGTCGATGCCGGTGACCATCTCGGTGACCGGGTGCTCCACCTGGATCCGGCAGTTGACCTCCATGAAGTAGAAGTCGTCGCCGTCCACCAGGAACTCGTACGTGCCCGCCCCGGCGTACCGGACCTCGCGGGCGGCGTGCACCGCGGCGGCGCAGATGCGGTCGGCCAGTTCCCGGGGCAGACCGGGCGCGGGCGTCTCCTCGATCAGCTTCTGCCGGCGCCGCTGCACCGAGCAGTCGCGCTCGCCGAGCTGGATCACCTTCCCGGCGCCGTCGCCGAGGATCTGCACCTCGATGTGCCGGGCGTGGTCGAGGAACGCCTCCAGGTAGAGCCGGGGGTCGCCGAAGGCGAGCTGGGCGCCGGTGCGCGCCTGCCCCCAGGCCCGCGGGAAGTCCCTGGGGTCGCGCACCACCGTCATGCCGCGCCCGCCGCCGCCGGCGGTGGCCTTGATGATGACCGGATAACCGATCTCGTCGGCGACGGACCTCGCCTGCTCCAGCGTCGCCAGCGACCGCGAGCTGCCGGGCAGCACCGGCAGCCCGGCGGCCTGGGCGATCTCCCTGGCCTGCGCCTTGTCCCCGAGCCTGCCGAGGAGCGACGCCGGGGCGCCGATGAAGGCCAGCCCCTCCGCCTCGCAGATCTCCGCGAAGTCGGGGTCCTCCGACAGGAACCCGTACCCGGGATGCACGGCGTCGGCGCCCGTCTGCAACGCCGCCGTGACGATCGCGGCGGCGTTGAGATAGCTGCGCCGCGGAGCCGCGGGGCCGATGCGGACGCACTCGTCGGCGAAGCGGGTCACGGCGGACTCGCGGTCGCTGTCCGAACAGACGGCAACGGTGCGAATGCCCATCTCCCGGCAGGTGCGTGCGACGCGGAGCGCGATCTCACCTCGGTTTGCGATCAGGACCGTGGAAAACAAGGGGGTTCCTCTCCGTCGCTGAGCTTGCGAGACCCGGCTCAGAGCGGGGCGAGTACGAACAGCGCCTCGCCGAACTCCACCGGCGACCCGTCGGACACGAGCACCTCGACGACGCGGCCGGGCCGATCGATGTTGACCGCGTTCATCATCTTCATCGCCTCCACGATCGCCACCTGCTGCCCAGCCGCGACCTCGCCGCCCACGTCGGCGAACGCCGGCGCTCCGGGCGCGGAGGCGCGGTAGAAGGTGCCGACCAGGGGAGCGCTGACGACGAACGTGTCGTCGTCAGGCTCGGAGCCGGGCTCGCTCCGGCCGGGCGGCGCGGGTTCGGCCGGGGCCGCCTCCCGGCCGTCGGCGGCGTGACCGTTGGGGATGTGGCCGCCGGCGAACCGGCCGTCCGGCGGGAGGCCCGGTTCGGGCCACTCGATCTCGACGGTCAGGTCGCCGGTCTGCACCCGGATGCTCTTCAGCGGCCCGCCGACGGCCTCGATCAGGCCGGTGACGTGCCGGCGCAGGTCCTCCAGCCCGTGCGGCGGGGCGGCGGTGAGTCGGTCGTTCATTCGCACCTCGATATCTCGACGCCGTATCGCCGAAACCGTCGTCGGCGTTGTGCCACCCGGTCGCCCGGGGACGTGGCGGCGATCTCGCGCAGGGTCGCGGAGAGCGCCTCGCGCACCAGTTCGGCGGCCGCCACCGGGTCCAGGTGGGACCCGCCCTCCGGCTCGGGCACGACCGCGTCGACGATCCCGTGCCTGAGCAGGTCCCGCGCGCCGATCTGCAGCGCGGCGGCGGCCCGGGGGGCCGCGGACCGGTCCTTCCACAGGATGGCCGCGCAGCCCTCCGGGCTGATCACCGAGTACATGGCGCCCGCGCAGGCGAGCACCCGGTCGGCCACGGCCAGGGCCAGCGCCCCGCCGCTGCCACCCTCACCGGTGATCACCGCCACGATCGGCACCGGGAGCCCGGACATCAGCCGGATGCTCTCCGCGATCGCCCACGCCTGACCGCCCTCCTCCGCCTCGACGCCGGGATGCGCGCCGGGGGTGTCGACCAGGGTGACGATCGGCAGGTTCAGCTTGGCGGCCAGCCGCATCAGCCGCGCCGCCTTGCGATACCCCTCGGGAAGCGCCATGCCGAAGTTGCGCCGGACGCGTTCGGTGGTGTCGTGGCCCTTCTGGTGACCGATGACGACGACCGGGCGGCCCTCGAAACGGCCGAGGCCGCCGACGATCGCCGGACAGTCGCCGGAGTGCCGGTCGCCCTTCAGCTCCTGGAAGTCCTCAAGGAGCAGGGCGATGTAGTCCAGCGTGGTCGGCCGGTCCTCGTGCCGGGCGTTCCGCACCACGTCGGCCGGATCCACGACGGGCAGCTCCCCCGGCTCACGGACGAGGCGGACCGGCACGGCGGGCACGGCAGGTACGGCGGGTACGGCGGGCGGCGGGGCGGGCACGGCGGGTACGGCAGGCGGCGGGGCGGGTACGGCGGGCGGCGCGGCGGGGGCGAGGGGGGTCTGGGCCTGGAGCAGGGCGGCGATCGTCGGCCGGAGCGCGACGCGCGGCACGACCGCGTCCACGAGCCCCCTGGCGAGCAGGAACTCGGCGGTCTGGAAGTCCTCCGGCAGTTCGCGCTTGATCGTCTGCTCGATCACCCGGGGGCCGGCGAATCCGACGCGCGCGCCGGGTTCGGCCAGGATGACGTCGCTCAGCGTCGCGAAGGACGCGGCGACCCCGCCGTAGGTGGGGTCGGTGAGCAGCGAGACGGTGAGGACGCCGGCCTCGTCCAGCCGGGCCAGCGCCTGGCTGGTCTTCACCATCTGCATCAGGGCGAAGGCGCCTTCCTGCATCCGCGCGCCGCCCGACGCGGTGACGATGACGAGGGGGTGGCGCAGCCGCAGCGCGGTGTCGGCGGCATCCGCGATGGCCTCGCCCACGCCGACGCCGAGGCTGCCGCCCAGGAACCGGAAGTCCATCACCGCCGTCACCACCGGATGCCCGAGCAGGGTGCCGGTGACGCAGACGACGGCCTCGTCCGATCCCGTGTGCTCGCGGGCCTCGCGCAGCCGTTCGGAGTAGGGGCGGGAGTCGGTGAAGCCGAGCGGGTCCTCGATCACGGCCGGCCGTTCGAGGCGCACGACCGAGCCGGCGTCCAGCAGTTGGGCGATGCGCTGCTCGGCGGTGAGCCGGCTGTGCGCACCGCACCCGGGGCAGACTCGCAGGTCGCGTTCGTAGCGCCTGCCGTACGTCAGTTCGCGGCACCGGGAGCAGCTGATCCACTCAACCGTTCCGGCCGCCATGGTTGGGACGCTCACCACGGCAGAGTCACATCATCGGCTCAACGAACGCTGGAAGCCGGCTCTAGGGTGCCGCCCCGCTCAGCCGTGGCCCGGCGCGCGGGCCGGTGGCCCCTCGGCGCGGCGCGGCCGGGCGCCGCCGGCCGCTCGAAGACGTCTCGTGCCGTGCTGAGCCGCGGCCGGCGATGACGACCCGGCCACAGGGCCGGCGAAGGTGGGTCGGCCCAGGCGGGGACGATCCGGGCGGGGACGATCCGGGCGGGGACGGTCCGGGCGGGTCAGCCGGAGTCCCCGCGGACCGCGCGCAGTCCGGGGCCGGCGGCCGGCACCGGGCCGATGACGGGGGTGTCGGCGCGGGCCTGGCGGTAGAGGCGCTTCCAGTAGGCGGAGAAGTCGAAGCCGGAGGCGGGCAGCCGGGTCTCGTGGTCGCGGATCGCGGCGGCGACCGGCCTGCCGGCGGCGGCCTCGGCGAGCAGGCCGGACAGCGACCAGGCGGCGGCGAGCGCGGCGTTCGCCCCCTCGCCCGGGTCCGGGAGGCGGACGTGGCCGGCGTCGCCGAGCAGGGTCACCCCCGTCGCCTCCCGCGGCTCGGCCGGGCGGGAGACGACCGCCCGGGTCGCCGCGGCGGCGTCGGGTTCGCTGAGCCCCAGCAGCGTGTGCAGCGCCGGATCCCAGTGCCGGGTCATGCCGCCGACGGCCTCGACGAGATCGGCGCCGCGCAGCCGTTCGGGGGCCGCGGGGAACAGGCCGGACGGGCCGAAGAGCCACCACGTCAGGTGGTCCCTGGTGTCGTCGTGCCTGCGGCCCGCCCAGGTGGACAGCAGGGCCGCGTCGAGCCCGTGGACGTGGCCCTTCAGCTCGCCCGAGGAGTCCCAGAGGAAGTCCATCGGCTGGGTGACGAGCACCGGCCCCGAGGCCCCGCGGACCACCGAGATCCCGCGGAGCATCTCCCAGGGCAGCAGCCTGGCCGCCTCCAGGAGGTCCACCTTGCCGTAGGCGGTGGTGAAACCGCAGTCCTGGAGGCCCGCCTGGGGGAGGAGCTGGCGGCGTACCCGGGAGTCGGCGCCGTCCGCGCCGACCAGGACGTCGCCGACCGCCGTGGTGCCGTCGGAGAAGAACGCGGCGATCCGGCCGTCCGGCCGCCGCTCGTAGCGGACGAACTCCTTGCCGAACCGGACGACGTCCTCGATCCCGGTGAGGAGCAACTGGCGCAACGTCATGTGGCTCGTGTACCGCAGGGCCGCCCCACGCCGGCCGACCACCGGGGGCGCGGTGGTGAACAGCTCCTCCAGCACCTCCGAGTACACCGTCAGGTGCCGGGGCGGCTCGGCGCACGTCGCGGTGAAGGTGTTGTACAGATCGGGGGGAAGCGCGTTCCGCAGTGCCCGGTCGCCGTCGGGGTCGATTGTGACCCGGCAGCCGAAGGCCCCCTCGTGCCTGGCCGCCACCCGTTCGTAAACGGTGACGCCCACGCCGGCGCTTTTCAGCCCGTGGGCGAGGCAGGCGCCGCCCAGACCCGCTCCAATGATCAGAACATGCAATGGCTTCTGTGGCATTTGACACCTTTCTTGTTGTTTCGCCGGGCGCGGACGGTGCAGCGAGGGCTCACTGCGAGAGATGCCAGGGCCTCTGACATCATGGGCATCGCCGTGCGGGTAGGGCGGATGGGCAACAAGATGTGCTACGACCCCCGGGGCGGAACGAGATCGCCATATAAGTACACCCAACACTATGTAAAAATGCATGTCAAAGATCGATGTGAACGTATGCGCATGGCCCGGTCGTCCAGCCGGGACGAAGGTTTCCGGGTCCGGCATGGAGCGTTCCGCGGTTTTCCCGGCGGTTCGGGGGAGACGCCGCGCGAGTTCGCCACCCGGGCAGGCGTCGTCGTTCCAGGAGGGTGTCCGATGGACGCTGTCTGCCCTCTCCGGGCGCATTCATGCGCACCCGGGCATCGGGAAATCCGGCGCATCCTGAAAAGGCCCGAAACGGCGGACGGACCGGTGGCCGGGTGTCACCACCGGCCACCGGTCCGTGCCTCAGAGACGGGAACTCGGGCGGGAACGAGGGCGGGAACGAGGGCGGGATCCCGCGCGTCTCAGCTAGGAAGCGCGGCGGTCTCCACGGCGGGGCGGCGCATCACCAGGCAGCCCACGTTGCCGTCGTCGCCTATCGAGGTGACCAGGGCCACGGAGTCCGTGGTGTCCCCGGTGTCCCGGGTCTCCCGGGTCTCCTGGGTGTCCCCGGCGGCCCGCCAGGCGCCGAGCAGGGAGGCGATCTGCAGGGCGCCGCTCGCGCTGAACGTCTCGCCCACCAGGCGGGCCGTCCTGATCTGATGGCGCGGCAGGGCGCCCAGGGCGGTGCGCACCGCGTCCTCCTCGGCCGCGCGCAGCCCGCGCAGCCCGGTGGCGCCCAGCGAGACGGTGGTGACCGACTCGGCCGGCACGCCGCTGCGCTCCAGGGTCCGGGTCACGCACGTGGCCAGGCCGCGCCGCAACCCGGACATCCCCAGGGTGCCCACCTCGCAGGCGAGCACCTCGCCCAGCGGTTCCCGCCCCGCGGCCGCGGCCGCCTCGGGGGTCTCGACGACGAACATCGCGGCCCCCTCGCCGACGGCCGCCGCGGGCGCGAGCGCGCCGGACACGTACCACCCCCACGCCGACTGCGGGCACAGCTCCTCGACGGCGCCGACCAGGGCGCGGTCTATGTGCCCCTGAGCGATCGCGTTGCGGGCGTACCTGACCGCCGCCAGGCCCGAGATCCGGCCGTCGGCGATCGTCGCGTTCATCCCGCGCAGCGAGTTCCAGATCGCGATCTGGCCGGCGCAGAAGTTCATCACCGAAGGAGGGAAGAAGTTGGCGCGCACCAGGTACGGCTTCTCCCGCACCAGCGTCTCCCGGGAGAACTCGCTGGAGCTGCGCACACTGCCGGTGCTGGTGCCGATCACCACGCCGGTCCGCACCCGGTCGGCGTCGGTCAGCGGCGTGCCGAGACCGGCGAGCGCGCGTTCGCCGGCGACCAGCGCGAGCCGCGTCGTCCGGTCCAGCGACCGGACGCCCTTCTTGCCGAGATAGTCCTCGACCCGCAGGTCCGGGATCGCGGCCAGCGGCATCGGCGGGAACTCCCCGCCGATCGCGTCCAGGTCGGCGGTCCCGTGCCCGGCCCCGCCCAGCGCGCCGGCCAGCGCCTCCAGGCCGACGCCCGCGGGCGACACCACCCCGCAACCGGTGATCACCAGTGGCGTGACAGCGGCGAGCGTGTTCACGCGGCCCTCCCCAGGATCGTGATCGCGTTGTTCCCCCCGAAGGCGAACCCGTGGTTCTGCACGATCCGCGGCGAGGCCGGCCGCCCCTTGCCTGGGACGCAGTCCACCCCCGGCCCCAGCGCCGGATCGATCTCCGTCACGTTCGCCGTGGGCGGCAGGAAACCGTCGTACAGCGCCATGCAGCAGATCAGCGCGCCGAAACCGCTGGCCGCGCCCATCGTGTGGCCGATCATGGACTTGATCGAGCTGATCGGCGGCAGCTCGGCGCCGAACACCTCCCGCACCGCCTTCACCTCGGTGGCGTCGTTGGTGGGGGTGCCGGTGCCGTGCGCGCAGATGTAGTCGATGTCCGCCGGCCGCACGCCGGCGTTGCGGTGCGCGGCCCGGATGCACTCGGCGATGCTGGCCGGGTCCGGGGCGACCGGATGCCTGGCGTCGCAGTTGACGCCGTACCCGAGCATCTCCGCGTAGATCCGCGCCCCACGGGCCACCGCGTGCTCCAGCGGCTCCAGCAGCAGCGCCACCCCGCCCTCGGCGGTGAGGATCCCCGAACGATGCGTGTCGAACGGGCGGCACACCGACTCGGCCAGCGCGCCGAGCCGGTAGAAACCGGCGTGCTCCCACCGGTTGACGGAGTCGGCCCCGCCGCCGATCATGAAGTCCGCCTCGCCGGTCCTGACCATGTCGAAGGCGTAGCCCAGCGTGTAGTTGCTCGCCGAGCAGGCCGTCGCGACGGTGTGCGCCTCCCCGGTCAGGCCCAGCTCGGCGTTGACCGCCACCGCGATCCGGCTGGCCGGCGCCTGCCGTACCAGGGCCGGGTCGAGCTCCTTCAGGCCCTGGTACACCCACTGGCCGGTGAGGGCCTCGACGACCGTGGACTCGCCGAGCGTCGTGCCCATCGCCGAGCCCGCGCGGGACGCCGACAGCAGGCCGGGGTCGAGGCCGGAGTCCGACACCGCCAGCCGTGCCGCCGCCGCGGCGAACAGGCTGCTGCGCCCCCACCGGTCGGTGCGCAGCCGGCGCAGCATCCCCTCCGGCTCGAAGTCGTGCACCTCGCCCGCGAAGGTGTAGGGGAAGCCGCTGGCGTCGAAGCTGCGGATGGGCGACACGCCGCTGCGACCTTCGCGGATGGCCTCGGTGAAGGCGCGGGCGCCGGTGCCCAGGCTGCTCACCGCGCCCAGCCCGGTCACCACCACGCGCCGCGACGCCCTTTCAGGCATCGGGGCCCGCCTGCTCCGCGTACCGGTTCACCAGGTCGAGTACCGACGACAGGTCGGTCATCTCGGGCAGGGCCTCGCTGGGGATGTGCACGCCCATGTCCCGCTCGATGCTGGAGATGATGTCGATCGCCAGCAGCGAGTCGGCGCCGTGGTCGTTCACGAAATCGCTGGTCTCCGTGAGCTCGTCCGGCTCGATGTCGAGGACCTCGACGAGAATGCCGCGCAGCTGCTGGATACGCTCGGACTGGGTCGTTGTCGCGTGGGACATGGCGCTTCCTCTTCCAGGACGACTTCGGATCTGTGACGTGGGGTGGCCGGGCGTCACCGGTCACGGGCGGCGCCGACGGCGGGCGCCTCTTCGAGGGCCTTGTGGATCAGCTGCGCCGCCTGCCGGTTGCCGTCGTCGGTGAAGTGCACGGTGTCGGCGAAGGAGTCGCCGACGAACCGGTCCGCGGCCAGGTGCAGGAACGACACCCCGAGCTCGGCGCAGCCCTCGGCGAGCCGGGCGGCGTAGGAGTCCCAGTTCTTCTCGATCGCGCTGTGCAGGATGCCGAAGACGGGGGCGTCGAAGTCGTAGCGCGCCCGCTCCTCCGGGGTCAGCGTGCGGGTGCGGGAGCTCACGAACGGCTGGAGGCAGAACAGGATCCGGGTCCCCTCCCCGGCCGCGCGGGCGAGGAACCCGAGGTCGCGGAGCCGCCTGCGGGCCGCGGTCTCCATCCGGGGCAGGGTGTCGGCGAGGTCCCACACGGTGGGCTCGCGGCGCGGGCGGCGCAGGCCGTCGAGGCCGGGCACCGTCTTGCCGGTGGCGAGCGTGGCGAGGTCGAAGATCGGCAGGTCCGTCAGGTCGGCGAACGTGCGCTCGTAGGAGACGGTGCCGTACGCGCCGCCCGGGGTGAGCGAGCCGACCAGGTTGACGAAGTCCGGCCCGCCGCCGATGACCACCACCGTGGACGCGGCGTGCAGGAACGGCATGGCGGCGATCACCTCCTGCACGGAGACCGCCGCGCACAGGCCCAGGTTGAGCTGCCGGGTGCCGGTGAGGAAGGACAGGTACGACGCCGGGGTGGCATGGTCGGAGGTCGCCGCGAGGCCGATCGCCACCGAGTTGCCGAGGACGATGCCGCCGCCCCCGCCGGCCAGCCAGCTCGCGCTGTCCACGGTGCCGAACGGCGAGTCCGACAGGCGGAAGCCCTCGTCGTCGGTGTTCAGCACGGCCGACCGGTGGCCCGGGGCCAGGGTGAAACCGAGGAACGGATGGAGGTAGAGGTCAAGCCCGTGCTTTTCGAGCAGCATCCCGCCGCGGTGCCGCTGGGCGAAGGACTCGTGCTCGAAGTCGGGGGAGGATTTCATCGGATGCTGCTCCCGTGCCGCGTCAGGGGGTCTCAAGGGGACAAGCCGGATCTCTGTCGCAGACTGGCATCGGGGGGTTGAGGGCGGCTCGCGGACCGCTCGACAACCGCGTGGTCACGACGGGGTGCCGCCCGCTGCGATGAGCTCCAGCTCGGGCACGACCCCGGCGGGCGCCGGCTGGCCGTGCATCTCCCGGCGCAGCCGCTCAGCGGCGTCCCGGTGGCCGGGCGAGGCCAGCACCCCGGCGACGGCGTCGCGGATCGCCTCGGGGGCGGCCTCCTCCGCCGGGAGCACCACGCCCGCGCCCGCCTCGCCGAGCCGGGCCGAGTGGCGCACGTGGTCGGGCAGCCGCGGCACGAGCACCTGGGGCAGGCCGTGCGCGAGAGCGGTCAGCAGCGTGCCCGCGCCGCCGTGCGCGACGACGAGGTCGCACCCGGGCGCCAGCAGGTGCAGCGGCGCGGACTCGGCGACGCGCGTCCCGGCCGGCAGCGGGCCGAGCAGCCCGCGCTGCGCGGGGGTGACCGCGAGCAGCACGTCCACGTCGAGGCCGCCGATCGCCCGCGCCGCCTGGCCGGCGAGGAAGAGCCCGGGGTCCAGCCGGCTCAGCGTGGTGCCCCAGGTGACGCACACCAGCGGCCGTCCCGGCGGTGTCGCGGGCGGCGGCGCAGGCAACAGGCCGGGGCCGTTGTACGGGACGTACCGCACCGGCAGCCGGCGGGAGCCGACGGGCACCTGGAGTCCCGGCGGGCAGGGGTCCAGGGTCGCCGCGCCGAAGGGATCGACCGCCGCGATGCCCAGCTTCTCGCACAGCGGGCCGAGCGCGTCGGGAAGGAACCGGCCGGCGGCGCTCAGGAGGTCGGTGCCGTACAGGTGCCGGACCGCGGGGACGCCCAGCGCCGCGGCCGCGAGCGGACCGGCGAACGCCGTGGGCTCGAACACGATCAGGTCGGCCCGCCAGTTCCGGCCCAGCTCGACGAGGTCGTCGGTCATGGCCTCGGCCAGCGTGGTCAGCAGGCCGAGGACCCGCGGGCCGCCGGGCGCCGGACGCCGTTCGGTCGCCGGTGGCGGCAGCGCGATCTCCCGGAAGACCGCCGCCGCGTCCACGTCCCCGCCGACCGGCGCGGCGGGCAGGCCGGTGCCCAGGATCGTGCCGGTGAGCTCGGGCTGGGAGGCCACCAGCACGTCGTGGCCGGCCGCCCGGCATGCCCACGCGACCGGCACCATCGCGTACAGATGTGAAGGCCACGCCCAGGTGACGAAAAGTATGCGCATGCCGCCCATCGCAGCATCCGTCCCTGGTGGCCGCCTCCAGCGCCGCTCAAGGCCGCGTGGACGGACCCGACCGGGGAACCCGTCCCCCGGTCAGCCCGCCGCGCGCGGGACCGACAACTGGGTGACGCAGCGCAGCATGCTCCGCTTGAACGTGGCCACGAACCCCTCGACGGTGTCGGTGTCGCGGGGCCGGCTCAGGTACGGCTTGAGCTTGCGCTCCACCGCCTGCACCCCCGGCTGGACGGCCATGTGCCGGGCCACCGCCTCCAGGTCGCCCTCGAACTCGATGAAACGGACCAGCAGCCCGTCCCTGATGAAGACGGCGGTGGCCAGGATCCGGCCGGCCGGTTCGCCGCCGGCGCCCGGCACCACCGCCGACTTCGGCCGCTGGAAGTCGCCGAACACCTCGGCGACCTCGTCCTCGTGCCCGCCTTCGATGTCATAGGTGATCGCTACGAACGGCATGCGTCCTCCCTCGGGTCCGTCGCTGTGCCGAGGATGCGCGGGCGCCCTCGGCGGCGGCTCGACCGGCGGTCGGGCGGGCCGTCGCCGCCCGAGTGAGGCTCGAGCCGGGCGTGGCAGCCTCGCAGCAGGAGAGGCCGGCCGGCCGCGCTGGACGGCATCGGAGGAGGAGGGTGAAGTGACGGCCTACGACGAAACCGTGCCGGTCCTCATCGTGGGCGGCGGCTACGCGGGCCTTGCGTCCTCGTTGTTCCTGTCGCATCACGGCGTGCGCTCGGTGCTGGTGGACCGCCATCCGGACGTCTCCATCCAGGGGCGTGCCCGCGGGATCAACCAGCGGACCATGGAGATCTACCGCCCGCTCGGCCTGGAGCGGCGGATCAGGGAGGCCGGCCGCCCCTTCGACGAGGAGGCCGGCGTCGTGCGCTGCGAGACCCTCGCGGGCGAGTGGAACTGGATCCTGGAGGACGACACCCGCAGGGCGCTGCCCGACCTGACCGCCTGCGAGTTCGGCATGGCCGACCAGCGCAGCGTGGAACCCATCCTGATCGACGCCGCGCGCGGCGAGGGCGCCGACATCCGGTTCAACGTCCGGTGCGTCTCGGTACGGCCGGACGCCGGCGGCGTCACCGTGGTCACCGAGGACCGCGGCACCGGGCGGCGGCGCACCATCCGCGCGGACTACCTCGTCGCGGCCGACGGCTGCCGTGGCACGATCCGGGAGGAACTCGGCATCGATCGTCCCGGGCCGGGCGTCACCCAGCACTGGGTGACCTTCGTCGCCCAGGCCGACCTGTCGGACATCGTGGAGAAACGGGCGATGTTCTGGATCGTCGTCAACGACGAGATCGGCCTCGGATCCTTCCTCACCACGGCGGTGCCCGGCCAGTGGGCGATCAGCCTCGCCCGCGACCCCGCGACGCAGCCGGCGGCCGGGTTCACCCCCGAGCGCTGCGCCGGGATCGCCAGGTCGGTCATCGGCCGCGACGTGCGCGTCGACGTGCTGGACATCGCGCACTGGGAGGAGGCGGTCGGCGTCGCCGACCGGTTCCGCGCCGGCCGGGTCCTCCTGGCCGGGGACTCCGCGCACGTGTGGCCGCCGGCCGGCGCCATGGGGGCGAACGCCGCCGTGCAGGACGCGCACAACCTGGCGTGGAAGCTGGCCGGCGTGGTCCGCGGCTGGGCCGGGGAAGAGCTGCTCGACTCCTACGAGGCCGAACGCCGCCCGGTCGCCCAGTCGCTGGCGGACATCACCGTGCGCCGCCAGCGGGCCAGGTTCGGCGGCGACCCGGACGGGGACGACGTGGACGACGTGCTGTGCATCCTGGGCCAGCGCTACCGGTCCTCGGCGGTCGCCGGCGCGGCGCACGACACCGTGTACGGCACGGAGGTCGAGCAGCGAGCCGCCCCCGGCACCCGCGCCCCGCACCTGTGGCTGCACGCCGACGGCGTCCGGATCACCGTGCACGACCTCTTCCACGACGCCTTCGTCCTGCTCACCGGGGCCGACGGCGGCGCGTGGGCGGAGGCGGCGCGGCAGGTCGCCGAGCGCACCGCCGTCCCGCTGCGCGCCTACCAGGTCGGCCCGGCCTCCGCCGCGGTGGAACTGATCGACATCGACGGCGGCTGGCAGCCCCGCTACAACCTCGGCAGGGACGGCGCGGTGCTCGTCCGTCCGGACGGCTACGTCGCCTGGCGCGGCGGCCCTCCGGCCGGCGACGCCGCCGCCCGGCTCACCGGCGCGCTCGACCAGGTGCTCGGCACGCCCCGCTGACCCGCCCGTGCCCCGGCCTTACCCCAGGAGGCCGGGGCACGCGGCGTCGCGGGACAGGCGTCGCAGGACCGGGTGTCGCAGGTCATCCGGCGGACATGCGCGGGCCGGGCCGGCGGGGGCGTCATCGCCCCCGCCGGCCCGGCCGTTTCCCGTCCGCCCCGGATCCTCGGTTCACTCCGGGCGCTTGTAGTGGGCCGGCGGCGCCATACCCGCGTCGATCATGTACTCCGCGCCGGTCACGCTGCGCACCTTGCCGGAGGCGAGCAGCAGGACCAGGGCCGCCACCTCCTCCGGCTCGATCATCTCGCCGGTGGACAGGCCGGTCATCTTGGGCACCGCCGCGACGAACTCCTCCGGCGTCACCCCGGCGCGGCGCGCCATCTCCGGATTCGTCCACAGCCGGGTCTTCACCGGCCCGGGGGAGATCGTGTTGATCCGGACGCCCTGCGAGCTGAACTCCGCCGACAGGGCCCTGCCGATGTTGGTGAGCGCCGCCTTGGCCGCCGAGTAGTGGCCGAGCTTGGGGTCCACCATGCTCGAGTTCATCGAGCCGATGTTGATCACCGCGCCGTTGCGCTCGACCAGACTGGGCAGCGCCGCCCGGGTCGTCCGCACCGTCGTCATGACGTTCAGCTCGAAGGTGTGCCGCCAGGTGTCGTCGTCGATGTCGAGGAAGCCGGGGGCCAGCTTCACGCCGCCGCCCACGTTGTTCACGAGGATGTCGATGCCGCCGAACTTCGCCAGCGCGTGCTCCACGAGCTCGCCGGGACCGTCCGCCGTGAGGAGGTCCACCTCCAGCGTGTGCGGCGTGACGGCGAGCAGGTCGGGGGAGACCGTGCGGGCGCCGCCGAAGACGTCCGCGCCCGCGGCGGCGAGCGCCTGGGCGCAGGCCAGCCCGATCCCGGCGCCGGCGCCGGTCACCACGGCCTTCTTTCCTGACAGGTCGAATTCCATGCCGTCTCCTGATCTTGTGGGGCGCGAGCGTCAGCTCTGGCCGCGTTTCTCGGTGAGGAACCGCCCGCTCGGCCCGCCGGCCGGAAGTGTCGCCACGTCGGCGATGAACGGAGCGGCCTGCTCGGGAAGGGTCTGCTGGGCCGGCATCATCCTGGTCCGGACGCGGCCCGGGTTCACCGCGTTCACCAGGACGCCCGACCCCGCCGTCTGGGCCGCCAGCATCGTGGTCAGCCCGTTCAGCGCGCTCTTGGAGATCGAGTAGCCGGGCGCGGCGGCGAACAGGGCGCCGCCGAACTCGGCGGTGGTGCCGCTGGAGATCAGCACCACCCGGCCCCAGCCCCTGGCGACCATCGGCGGCAGGAACGCCTGCGCCACCCGCCAGGAGCCGAGCAGGTTCACCCGCAGCGTCTCCTCGACCAGCTCCAGCGGCACAGACAGCGGATCGGTCCCCGCGTCCAGCAGCACGCCGGCGTTGCTGACCAGGATGTCGACCGGGCCGATCTCCTTGGCCGCCCGCGCGACGCCGTCCGGGTCGGTGACGTCCAGCGGGTGCGACCGCACCTCCGGCCCGATCTCCTCGGCCGCCGCGCGCGCCGCGTCCGCGTCCCGCGCGGTCACCACCACCCGCAGGTCCCGCCGGTACAGCTCGGCCGCGACCGCGCGGCCGATGCCGCGGTTGGCTCCGGTGACGAGCGCGGTACGCGGCCCGGCCGCCGGGATCCCGGCCGCCGGGGTCCCGGTCGCCAGGATCCCGGTCACCAGGTGACCGGGATGTCGCTGAACCCCTCCATGAACCCGCCGAGCCCCCGGGGCAGATCCTCACCCGGGACCGCGAGACGGATGCCCGGGAACCTGCGCAGCAGCGTCTCGGTCGCGACCTGGAGTTCCATCCGGGCCAGGGCCGCCCCCACGCAGTAGTGGATGCCGGCGCCGAAGGTCATGTGGTGGTTCTCCTTACGCCGGATGTCCAGCGTGAAGGGGTCGGAGAAGACGGTCTCGTCCATGTTGGCCGACTCCTCGGACAGCAGGACGCTGGACCCGCTCCTGATCACCGTGCCGTCGGACAGCTCGATGTCGGTCAGGGCGTAGCGCAGGGTGCCGATCGAGGAGCCCATGACCTGCGTGCGCAGCAGCTCCTCCACGGCCGAGGGGACCAGCGAGTAGTCGGCCCTGATCTCCTCGACGAGGTCCTGCCGGTGCAGCAGCACCGCGGTCCCGGTGCCGATCTGGCTGGCGGTGGTGACGTAGCCGGCGATGAGCAGGCTCTGCGTCCAGAAGTGCAGCTCGTGCTCGGAGAGCCGGTTGTCGTCCTCGTCCCTGACCTTGATCAGCGCGCCGATCAGGTCGTCGCTCGGGTGCCCCCGCTTGTAGGCGATCAGCTCGACGAGGTAGTTCCACAGCCCGGTGCGGCACTCCTCGACCTCCGCGGGGGCCAGCTTGGTGACCGACAGGAAACCGTCCACCAGCCTGCGGAACCGGTTCCTGTCCTCCGGCGGGATGCCGAGCAGCTTGCAGATCACCAGGATCGGCAGCGGGAAGGCGAGGGCCTCGTTCAGGTCGACCGGGCGCGGCCCGGCCGCCATCTCGTCCAGCAGCTCGTCGGTCACCGACTGGGCGTACGGCCGCAGCAGCTCGATCCTGCGGGCCGTGAACGCCCGGGTCACCAGGCCGCGCATCCGGGTGTGGTCCGGCGGGTCGGCGTCGATGAGCGGATCGACGAACAGCTCGTTGTCGGCGGAGATCCGCGCGACGCCCGGCCTGGCGATGTTCTTGCTCAGCCGCTCGTCCGCGAACAGCTTCCTGACGTCCTTGTACCGGGTGACCATCACGGCCGTGTCGCCGCTGGGCAGCCTGACGTCGACCAGGGCCTTCTCACGCAGGCCGCGCAGTCCCTGCGGGACCTCCATCGGCGGCGTCCAGGGAAAGGGATAGGAAGTCGGACTCTCGGTGCTCATCTGGCTGGCGACCTTTCTCGTCGATGCCCGTGCCCGTGGCCCAGGTGTCACACCGGCCACGAGGACCGCTGGATGCAGCTTTCGGCGAATGCCCATTCGTAACGGATGCTGATGGAGAACTGCTCGACGACCAGGCGGCGCTGCGCGGGCGAGCACTCCTCGCCGGCCCGGTCGGCCATGTCGAGGAACGCCTGGACCGCGTACCGGTACGACTCGCCCGGATGGTAGACCTCGATCCACGGCAGGTAGCGGGACCCGGCGGCCGCCTGGCGGCGCAGGTTGTCCGACACCTCCGCGTTGAACCAGACCATCGGCAGCAGCGCGCCGACGCCGGCGTGGAAGGACCGCGCCCCGGCGGCGGCGAAGAACGACGCGTGCGCGTGGGTGGCCGGGGCCACCGGCGCCCCCCCGTCCAGCGCCGGCAGGCCGAGCTCGCCGGTCAGGCCGGTGTACGCCTGGCGCAGCCGTTCCGCGGCCTCGAGCGTGCCGATGATCGACTGTCCGAACAGGTGGGTGTCCGCGTCGTCCGTGGCCGACGCCGCGCACCGCGCCAGCGCCCGGGCGTAGGCGGGGAGCAGGAAAGCGGTGTCCTGCCGGACGAAGTGGGCGAGCGCCTCGCCCGGCAGCGTGCCGTCCCGCAGGCCGGACCAGAAGGGGTGTGCCAGCACCTTCGCCAGCACCGGCTCACCGATCGCCATGAGTTCCTTGTGCAGCATCGGCCTTCCCTCGTCGGCTCGTGAACTCCGACGTGCACCGTAAGGGCCCGCGCTAGACGCCCTCTGGAGCCCGGCGCCGGGCGGCGGGACCAGCGGTCTTCGAGCCCGCGGGGAGATGGTGGGCGACGGCATGTTCCCGAAGCCGACCGGCGAAGCCACGAGGGATGCGTCATGGATCTTGGACTACAGGACAAGCGGGTTCTGATCACCGGGGCCACCCGTGGCATCGGTCTCGCGACCGCGCGGGTGTTCGCCGCGGAGGGCGCGCGGGTGGCCATCACCTACCACACCTCCGACGCGGCGGCGAAGCGTGTGGTCGAGGAACTCGGCGGCGGCGACCGGGCGTGCGCCCTGCCCTACGACCTCGCCGACCCCGGCTCGGCCAGGGCGGCGGTGGGCGCGGTCGAGGAGCGCTGGGGCGGCGTCGACGTCGTCGTCGCCAACGCCCAGACCTGGGTGTGGGTGAACCCGCAGGACATGCCCGCGTACGAGGATCTCCCGATGGACCACTGGCTCGCGCTGTTCCGGGAGAACGTCGAAGGGCACCTGTGGGTGGTACGGCAGGCGCTGGGCGGCATGCGCGCGCGAGGCTGGGGACGGGTCGCGCTGCTGTCCTCGGTCACCGCGACCCACGGGAACCCGGGCTCGGAGCTCTACAGCGCGGCGAAGGCGGCGTTGCACGGTTTCGCGCGCGGGCTGATGTGGACCCGCGACGGCGTGCTGGCGAACGTGGTGGCCCCCGGCGGCACGCTGACCGAGAGCCTCGACGCGGTGGACCCGAAGCTGCTCGAACACGCCACCAGGGAGACCCCGAGCGGGCGCCTGAGCACCGCGGAGGACGTCGCGCGCCTCGTCGTCTTCCTCTGTTCCGAGGCGAACGGCAACATCAACGGGGAAGTCGTCCACACCGCGGGCGGGCGCTGACCCGCGGAATTCTTCGGCACGGCGCGTCCGGACGGTTCCGGGCGCGCCTTACGTCGTCTTACGAACGTATTTCGGACGCCTTTACCCGACGAATATAACGTCGGTGTGTGCTCCACATGAGAAGTGGGCGAACACCTTCCGCGAACGTGACAAGGAGGCGCCGGCGCGTCCGCCCCGCGGCGGCGGAGAATTTCCGCCGGGCGCGTCCCGCGCGAGCGGAATTCGAGCCCGAGGCGAGCGGGAATGCCTCGTGACCAGGTGGGGGGCGCTCCGCCGGGCCTTCGCCGCCGCGTGACGGAGACGGGAAGGAGCCGGCGACCCCCTCCGCGAGGCCGCCCGGACGGCGTCGCGCCCGTCCAGGGCCGACCGCGTCCGGGCACGGCGCGCGGTCCGGAGCGGAAGCGATTTCAGGTCACGCTGTCAGGAAGGTTGACGCACTTTCAGTGGCATATTAGAACGAACGAGGAAGAATGCTACGGGACTTGCCTCGGGGGCTGCCTGTACCTGTGTTCATCCGACTGCGAAGAGTGAGGCCGATCTGCGTTCGGTCTGTGGTGTCCCGGCCGCGTCGGCGGCGAGCCGGGTGTGGGGTCGCCGTGCTCACGCCAGGGCGCCGGGGGCTCCAGCCGTCATGGTGTGCGGCCGGGTTTCCCGGCGAAGCGGGCCTATGGTGACTTTCCAGTAGAAAAGAGGCGAGTAGCGAGGGCAAACGGCAGTCGAGTGTTCTTCTAGCGAGCCGAGGTTAGCATGCTAGGAGTGTGCTCATTGGGGTAATGCGTAATCGAAGGGGGCGTAGTGGGATTCTGCATTCTCGGGCCGCTATCCGTGTCTCACCAAGGTAGGGATATCACCCCTACGGCACCGAAGATCCGCCAGGTGTTGGCCTTTCTGCTAGTGCGCAGAAATCAGATAGTCCAGGTCAGTGAATTCGTCGACGAACTCTGGGGAAACAACCCGCCGGACAGCGCGATGACCACGCTGCAGACCTACATCTACAAACTGAGAAAGGACATGCTGATCCCCTCGGGGCTGGCCAGCCTGCACACCCAGCCCTCCGGCTACATGCTGGACGTCGCGGACGAGATGATCGACGTGTGCGCCTTCGAGACGCTGTCGCGGCAGGGTCGTCTCGTGCTGGAGAGCGGCGACCCGCTGCGCGCCAGCCAGCTGCTGTCCGACGCGCTGAAGCTGTGGCGCGGCCAGGCGCTGGTCGGCGTCACCGCGGGCGAACTGCTCTCCGCGCACGTGACCCGCCTGGAGGAGAACCGGTTACGGGCGCTGGAGATGCACATCGAGGCCGACATGCGGCTCGGGCGCTACCAGGAGCTCATCAGCGAGCTGAAGGTCCTCGTCTACACCTATCCGCTGCACGAGCGGTTCCACGGGGACCTCATGACGGCGTTGAACCGGTCCGGCCGCCGCTACGAGGCGCTGGAGGTGTACCGCCAGCTGCGCGGCGTGCTGATCGACGAGCTCGGGCTCGAGCCGTCCGTGGCCATGCAGCGGCTCCACCAGTCGCTGCTGAGCGCCGACTCCGCCGACCAGGGCAGGACGGTCCAGGCCCCGGTGGTCACCAGGCCGGCCCCGCCCGCGCCGAGGCAGATCCCGGCGCCGCCGGCGCCCGCCGCCCCGCGGTACCTCGCGACGCTGACGATCCCGGCGCAGCTCCCGCCGGACATCTCCGACTTCTCAGGGCGGCTGTCCCCGCTCAACCAGGTCCGGCAGGTGCTCGCGGACTGCCAGAACAACGGCACCACCGCCCGGGCGGTCTCGATCTGCGGCATGGCGGGGGTGGGCAAGACGACCCTCGCGCTGCACGCCGCGCACAGGGACCGCGCGCAGTACCCGGACGGGCAGCTCTTCGCGAACCTGCGTGGCGCCTCCGCCAACCCGGCCCCGCAGACCGAGGTGCTGCTCGGGTTCCTGCGGGCCGTCGGCGTGCCCGAGCACCAGATCCCGCCCACCCTGGAAGAGCGCAGCAGCCTCTTCCGCACGTGGAGCAACGGCCGGCGGGTCCTGGTGGTCCTCGACGACGCGTGCGCGGCCTCCCAGGTCGCGGCCCTGTTACCGGCGACCCCCCAGTGCACGGTGCTGATCACCAGCAGGGAGGGACTGCAGAGCCTGCCCGGCGTGCAGACCGTGGAGCTCGGCGTCATGTCGCAGGACGAGGGCATGGAGATGCTCGGCCGGATCGTCGGGGAGGACCGGGTCGCCGCCGAACGGGAGCAGAGCGAGAAGATCGTCGATCTGTGCGGCGGGCTGCCGCTGGCCCTGCGCTGCGTCGGAGCCCGGCTGGCGGCCGCCCGTACCTGGCCGCTGCGCAAGATGGCGAACCTGATCGAGTCCGGCCCGGCGCCCCTCGACCAGTTGCGGTTCGCCGAGTTCGACGTGCGCGCCGACTACGACGACACCTACTTCCGGCTGGACCCGCGCGACCGCAGCGCCCTGCGGCTCCTCAGCCTGCTCCCGCCGCAGGAGTTCACCGCGGCCACCGCGGCCGGCCTGCTCGGCAGCGCCACCGATACGGTGGAGGCCCAGCTCACCCGCCTGGCGAGCTGTCACCTCCTCGACGTCAGGGCGGATGACAGCCGGGGCATCCGGTACGAGATGCACAAGCTCACCCGGCTCTACGCGCGGGAGCGACTGCACCGCGAGTTCATCCAGCCCGAACTGAGCGTCCGCGGCCAGCGCGGCCACTCCGCGTGAACGAAGCAGTACGAACCCTCGCGCCCGAAGCATCCAGGACGTCCGGAGCATCCGGGACCTCCCGGGTATCTGAGACGTCCGGCCATCCTGACGACCCCTGAGCTCCCGAGCAGTACCCTCCCGCCGGCGTGCCCGCCTTCCCGGACGGGTCCCCACCCTCACCCGTCACCGCGATGCCCACGAGCCCGGCCTCGGCCCCGACCATGCCTCGACCCGGCTCCCACCCGACTCCGGCCCCGTCCCGGCTCCGGCTCGGCTTTCGCCCTGTCTCAGCTTCGGCCCGTCCCGGCCTCGGCCGCGACACCGGCCTCGAAGGGTATGTGGTGGTGCCGTTCATCCGCGTCGGCTCGATGTGCGGTCGTGTGCCTCTTCCCGAGCATGGTCGCGGCCTCTTCCCGAGCGCGGCCGTGTCCCTTTCCTGAGCGCGGTCGTGTGGTTCTTCCCGAGTGCGGTCGTGTGCTCCTCGGCCCGTGCCGGTCACGAGGTGCGCCCCTACCCCTGTCCTGCCGGGTGCCGGCGGTGTGCGGCGTGGTGTGCCGGCTCCGAGGCGGGGCCGGTCGGGTCGAGTGGGCCGCGAGTGGGTTGCCAGCGGTGGTTGGTGTGCTGGTGGGGTCGGGTTCGGGTTCGGGGGTGGAAGGGGTGTGGGCTGGTGTTTCGGGTGTTGTTGCGGATGGAGATCCGTCCGGGTGTGGAGGGGGAGTTCGAGCGGACGTGGTTGGAGGTGGGGTCTGCGGTGACGGGTCATCCGGCGAATCTGGGTCAGTGGCTGGCTCGGAGTGAGGAGGAGGAGGGGGTGTATTTCATTGTGAGTGATTGGGTGGATGAGGAGCGGTTCCGGGAGTTCGAGCACAGTGCGGGGCATGTGGCGCATCGGACGCGGTTGCATCCGTTCCGTTCGGGTGGGTCGATGACCACGATGCGGGTCGTGTACGCGATGCCCGCCGCCGAGAAGGCCTCCTGATGGCGGCGGACCTCGGCCACACGGCGACGACGGACGGCGGGCCCGGCGCGTCACGGGCCAGGGTGCTGATCTACGCCGCCGCGCCCTCGGACGAGCCCGGCGCCGTCGAGGCCGCCTACCACCGGATCAGCGGCGACCTCGCCGGCACGCCCGGCCTGCTCGGCAACGAGCTGCTGCGCGCGGCCGACGACCCCGCGGCGTTCGTGGTGATGAGCGAGTGGGAGAGCCTCGACGCGTTCCGCGCCTGGGAGGAGGGGGCGGGGCACCGCGACACCACGGCCCCGTTGCGCCGCTACCAGCGCGCCCCGGGCACCAGGCCCTTCGGCATCTACGAGGTGACCGCCGCCTACTGACCCCGCCACGACGACGGCCCGGCCCTCCCCGGCCGGGCCGCCGCCATGCCCGGCGACGTCCCCACGCGCCGGGAAGGCCGGGACGGCTGACACGGGCGGGAGGGCGCGCGCAGAGGCCCGCGAACGGCGGGGACGGCTGACGTGGGCGGCAGGGGCCGCGTGCAAGGCCCCGCGAATGGCTCGGGCGGGTTCGCGTAAGCGGGCCGGGGCGGCCTTGCGGGGGCGGGAGGGTGCGCGTGCGCGGGAGGAGAGGAGTGCCGGTAGGGGCGTGCCGTGGGGGGGAGGCACGCCCCTGGGGGAGGGGGAAGGGATGGTGTCCGCGCCGGAGGGTCAGGCGGTGGATCTGGGGCGGGCCGCGTGGAGGATGGCGTTGAGTTCGCGGCGGGTGGGGCCGGGGGCGGGGCGCGGGGCCGTGGTGAGCCGTTCGCGGGCCTTCCTGGCGCCCGCGACGAAGTCGGGGTTGTCGAGCACCTCGTCGGCCGGGCCGGCGAGGTTGACCCGGCGGCAGAAGGCGCGGCCGAGTTCCAGGTCGAAGAAGACCCCGGCGGCCAGGCCCTCGGCGATCACCCGCTGGCGTTCCATCTCGGCGCGGTCGTGCTCGGGCACCTCCTGCCCGGTGTCCCGGTAGATGCGGGCCCGGTCCATGGCGGCGGACTCCCGGTAGACGGCGTCGGCCTCGGCCGCGGTCGCGGCGTCGTAGGCCAGTGCCATGGCGACCGGGTCGGAGGCGTGCTCGACGGCGGCCCGCGCGGCGGCGAAGGCGTACGTCAGCGCCATCGACGCCCCCCAGCCGTAGGCGGGGTTGGTCGTGCACAGGGCGTCGCCGGCGGCGAGCAGGCCGAGCACCACCGGCCGGCCGTCGGCCACGTACCGCCGCCGGACGTTGTGGTGCCCGCCCATGAGCTGCACGTCGGCCAGCGGGGTCGCGTTGGCCGGGTCGACCCACGACGCCACGTCCGGGATGCTGCGGGCGACCGCCTCGAAGGCCCACGTGTGCCGCAGCAGCCGCATGTCCCGGTCGTCGGGCCGGACCTCCATGCAGATGGCGAACGTGTCGTGGTCGCCGGGGAAGCCGATGTACATCATGCTTTCGAGGTCGCCGCGCAGCACCGCCACGGACGTCTTCGGCAGCTCGCAGCGGGGGGTGAACCGGTAGTAGCGGCTGAAGTAGACGGTCTGGCAGTCCTGCAGGTCGGTGTGCACGTAAGCCTTCTCGGCCGCCAGCCACCGGGGCACGGGCGAGCGGCGGCCGCCGCAGTCGAGCACCAGGTCCGCCGCGAGCTCCCGGCCGTCGGCGAGGCGGACCCCGGTGACCCGCGGCGGGCCGTCGCCGGCGGGCGCGAAGTTCAGCCCGCTCGCCACGGCGGGACACAGGAAACGGATGCCCGGCTGGGCCTCGGCGCTGCGCCGCAGGGCCAGCTCGAACGCCGACCGCCTGGCCCACACCACGGTGAACTCGTCGTCGGCGGGCTGCCACAGCTCCGGGGAGATGAGCTGCTTGAAGACGTTGATCTCCTCGATGCCGTCGGCGCGCAGCCGTTCGAGTACGTCCGGCGCGTGCGCCGCCAGCAGGCTGCGGGCCCGCGCCGAGAAGCCGTGGGGCAGCCGGAACTGCGGCACGCCGCGGCGCTTCCAGGCGAGGAAGGGATCCTGCCCGCCGCCGGGCGGGGGCGGGTCCCGTTCGATCAGTGTGACCGTGCGGCCGTGCCCGGCCAGCGCGATGGCCGACGCCAGACCGGCGATGCCGCCGCCGAGGACGACGACGCGCCCGCCCGTCGGAGTTGCCCCAGCTTTCGTCACGATCGTCTCTCCCCTGTCCGATGCCGCCGGGCGTGGCCGCCCCGTCCGCGCGGGCCGGCCACCCCTCCGCCGGCTCCTAGCGGCGCCACTCGATGAGCTCGTTGTTCGGCTTGCGGGACACCGCGTTGTCCGGGATCGGGATGGGGAAACCGGCGTCCGGATGCCCGATGGTGATCACGCCGGCCAGCGCGACGTCGTCCGGCATGCCCACCACCTGGGCCAGGGCCGTCAGCTCGTCGGTGAACACGGAGCTGAAGTAGCCGGTGGCGAGCTGCTCGTTGATCGCGGCGAGCTGGAGCAGCATGAACATCGCGCCGCAGTCGAACCACCAGAACGGCACCGGCCAGGGGATCTCCGTGTAACCGGGCCGGATCTCCTCGGCCCGGCCGTACCGCTCGTGGTAGGAGCGCTCGCGGGTGCCGACGTAGATGTGCACCGGCGCCGTGGAGATCCACGGCGGGAAGCCCAGCTCGACATAACGGGTCTCGGAGATGTCGGCCGCCTGCTGCCGCAGCTTGGGGTCGGTGACGACGACCAGCCGGTGCCCCTGGCTGAACCCCGCGCTCGGCGCTCGGCGCACCGCCCGCAGGATCCGGTCCAGGGACTCCTCCGACACGGGCTCGTCGGTGTAGCTCCGCACCATCTGCCGCTTACGCAGCACCTCGGTAAAATCCATGCCATTCACCTCGCGAGATCAGATCGCCAGCTCGACGTTGTAGTGCCTCAGCCATGTGTTGAACTGCAGTGCCATCTCGATGTGCATCCTGCTCACCCACTGGTGGGCGATGCCCGACGTGTTCTCCAGGGTGCGCTTCACCGCGTCGGTGTCGAGGTACGGCAGCGCCGGCGACGAGGGGTCGTTCACCAGGGCGGTCAGCTCGTCGTGCAGCATCTGGGTGTAGGCCGGGTCCTGGGTGACCGGCCACGGGCTCTTCGTCCGTTCCAGCACGGACCGGGGGACGAGGTCGCGCACCGCCGCGCGCAGGATGCTCTTCTCCCGCCCGTCGAAGGTCTTGAAGCTCCACGGCGTGTTGTACATGTACTCGACGAGCCGGTGGTCGGCGTAGGGCACCCGCAGTTCGAGGCCGTGCGCCATGGAGAGCCGGTCGTCCCGGTCCAGCAGCATGGGCAGCCACCGGGTCAGGGTGACGTAGGAGACCGAGCGCATCAGCCGCTCCTTGGCGTCCTCGCCCTCCTGGTGCGGCACCTCGGCCAGCGCCTGGTGGTAGTGGTCGGCGTAGTAGCGGTTCATGTCGAGCTTGCGCATGAGGCCGGGGTCGAACAGCCCGCGGCCCTGGCCGGTGGGGGAGCCCGGCTGGCGGGTCTCGTTCGCCGTCCAGGGGAAGACGTCGGCGTTCAGCAGGTCGTCGTTGTACATCCAGTTGTACCCGCCGAAGATCTCGTCGGCGACCTCCCCCGCCAGCGCGACCGTGGAGTGCGTCTTGATCTCGCGCGAGGTCAGGTAGTTGGAGGTGTCCATGTCGCCGAGCGTGGTGGGCATGTCCTGCGCCAGCAGCACCGCCAGCCGCGTCTCGGGGTCCATCAGGTCCCCGGTGTTCAGCATGATCCGCACGTGGTCGGACTTCAGGTGCCGGGCCACCTCCGCGGCGTACGGCTCGTCGGGGGAGAACCTGACGTCGTCCGGCCGGAACTTGTCGGCGTACTCCTCGAAGGTGGTCACGAAGGTCCGCACCCGCTCGCCGTCCAGCTGCCAGCGCCACTTGGCGGCGATCGCGGTGACGGCGCTGGAGTCCACGCCGCCGGACAGGGCGGTGCACAGCGGGACGTCCGCCTCCAGCTCGCGGAGCACGATCTCCTCAAGCAGCGAGCGCACCCTGGACACGGTGCCGTCGAGGTCGTCGGTGTGCGGCCGGGCCTCCAGGGCCCAGTACGTCCGGTCGACCGCGCCGTCCCTGCCGATGGTGAGCGTGTGACCGGGCAGCAGCGCCCGCATGTCGCGGAAGACCGACTGCCCCGGCCTCTTGGCGGTGGCGAAGAGCTCCTGGAGCCCTTCGACGTCCACGACGGGACGTACCAGCGGGCTGGCCAGCAGCGCCTTCGGCTCGGACCCGAACAGGATCCCCTCCGGCAGCCGGGTGTAGAACAGCGGCTTGACGCCGAGCCGGTCGCGGACCAGCACCAGCTCCTCGCGCCGCAGGTCCCACACGGCGAAGGCGAAGATGCCCTCCAGCCGCTTCGCGCAGTCGGCCCCCCATTCCAGGTAGGACTGCAGGACCACCTCGGTGTCGCTGCGGGTGCGGAACCTGCGCCCGCGGGACTCCAGCTCGGTCCTGAGCTGCTTGAAGTTGTAGACCTCACCGTTGTAGACGATCACCGCGGCGGGACGGCCGTCCTCCTCGACGGTCAGCGGCTGCGCGCCGCCGGCCGGGTCGATGATGGCGGTGCGGGTGTGGCCGAGCGCCGCGGGGCCCCGCGTCCACAGGCCCTGGTCGTCCACGCCCCGCCTGGCGAGCGTATCGGTCATGGCCCGCAACGTCGGCCGCTCCTGCGACAAGTCGCGCCCGAAGTCCACCCAGCCGGCGATGCCGCACATTCCATCTCCCTCGGTCGGTTCCGCAGCTTCCCGCAGCATGCGCCCCGCCCTTCCAGGGCGCCTCGACAACCGCTCGAACGCGGAGCGCACACCGCCTGGCCTACTCGACGTGAATCGAACGGGTCGGGCAGCCCCGCGCCGCGCTCCGCACGTCGTCGTGCAGCCCGGCGGGCGGGGCGGGGTCGATGACCTCGACCGCGCCCTCCTCGTCCTGGTCGAAGACCTCCGGCACGCGGTAGACGCACAGGCTGCTCACCGCACACGTGTCCTTGGTCGCGCTGACCTTCATCGTCATCACCGTTTCCCCGGGCCTCCGGACGTCCACACCAGCACTGTGCGGCCTTGCCATCGTGGGCGGCTCGAGGGCCGGTGCAGCCGCGGGCGCGCGACCTTCGAGCGAGGTTCCATACCGGTGCGGCATATTCGCGACCACGCGGCCGGAGACGGGCCGGAGAAGGGAAGGACGGCATGCCGATGACGAGCACGGCACCCGATGTGAACTCCGCGCAGGGCATCCTCCAGCTCGGCAACGCCTTCGCCCAGGCGCAGGCGGTGCTCACCGCGGTCGAGCTGGACCTGTTCACCGCGCTGGACGCCGGTCCGGCCACCGGGCAGGACGTCGCCGCCCGGCTCGGGCTGCACGGCCGCGGGCTGCGCGACCTGCTGCGGCTGCTCGCCGCGCTCGGCCTGCTCGAAGAGGAGGACGGCCGCTTCGCCAACGCCCCCGGCGCCGCCCGCCACCTCGTCGGCGGACGTCCCGGCTACGTGGGCGGCGCCCTGCTCGGCGCCAAGGCGAACCTGTACCACCTGTGGGACGGGCTGGCCGAGACGCTGCGCAGCGGCCGGCCGCGCTCGGCGGCGGACGGCTTCGCCGCGATGCTCGCCGACGGGCGGGAGCTGCGACGCTACGTGCGCATGATGGAGGGCTCCCTGGAACCGCTGGTGCCGGGGCTGCTCAAGGCGATCGACTGGGCGGGGCGCCGTTCGGTGCTGGACGTCGGCGGCGGGCGGGGCGCCCTCGCGGGCCGGCTCGTCGCCGCGCACCCCGGCCTGGCCGGGCACGTGTTCGACCTGCCGGAGATGGAGCCGCTGTTCGGCGAGCACATGGCGGAACTCGGCCTGACCGGCGCGGTGCGGTTCCACGCCGGCGACTTCTTCCGCGACGAGCTGCCCCGGGCCGACGTGCTGGTCCTCGGGCACATCCTGCACAACTGGCCGCCCGAGCGGCGCGGGGACCTGATGGGCGCGGCGTTCCGCGCGGTCAACCCCGGCGGCCTGCTGCTGGTGCACGACCGGATGCTGGACGACGGGCGGCCCGGCGTCGACAACCTCCTGGCCAGCCTGATCATGGCCCTGGTCACCGAGGGCGGTTCGGAGTACCCGGTCGCCGAACTGGCCGGCCTCGCCCGCGACGCCGGTTTCGCCGCCGTGGACCACCGTCCGCTCGCCGAGAACGAGACCCTGGTCCTCTGCCGCAAGGCCGCCTGACGCCCCGCGGCCACGGGTTCGCGCCAGCATGCCGTACGGCCCGCCCGCCGGGGGGATCGGCGGGCGGGCCGTACGTCCGGGGGGCGCCGCGGCGCCCCCCGGGGTCGCGGATCAGCTCGCCTTGCGGGCGACCACCAGCGTGTCGTCGTCACCGAGCAGCCGGTCCTCGACCGAGGCGAACCCGGCCGCCTCGGCGTGCCCGCGCAGCTCGGCCACGGTGTACTCCGAGCCGCCGTCGGTCACCAGCAGCATGTCCAGGCTGATCACCAGGTTCTCCACCCGGCTGGAGGCGCGGTCGAGCATGCGGTCGTAGACCAGCAGCACGCCTCCGGGGTTGACGCTCTCGTACGCCTTCTCCACCAGGAACTTCCGCTGCTGCTCGTCCCAGTCGTGCAGCACGTGGCCGAGGACGACGATGTCCGCCGACGGCAGCGGGTCGGTGAAGAAGCTGCCGCCGTGGAAGGACAGCTTGTCCGTCAGCCCCTGCTCGGCCGCCTTCTCGTCGAAGAAGGGCGACATCTGCGGCAGGTCGAACACCGCGCCGGACAGGTGCGGGTGGGCCTTGACGATCTGCGCGACCAGGCCGCCCCGGCAGCCGCCCACGTCCAGCACCGACTCGTAGCCGGTCCAGCCGTCGTAGGCGTCGATCAGCTGCGGGCCGAGGACCCGGGTGAGCGCGTCCATCGAGTTGATGAACTGCGCCAGGATGTGCGGGTTGTTCACCACGGCCTCGAAGTCGCTGCCGGACTGCGGCTCGCCGGTGCGCAGCGCCTCCGACAGCCTGCCCCAGGCGGGATACAGGTTGCGGTTGGACCGCTCGATGAACCCGCCGATGTAGGAGTCGGAGCCGCGCACCAGATACCGGTCGGCTCCCGGGCCGTTGCGGTAGCGGTCGCCTTCCCGCTCCAGCAGCCTCACCTCGACGAGGAGGTCGAGCCAGTCGGCCAGGCCGCGGCCGTGCAGGCCGAGGCGCTCGCGGATCTCCTCCGCGCCGGCCGGTCCTTCGTGCAGGGTGGTGAACAGCCCGAGTTCCACGGCGGTCAGCAACGCCTTGGCGTCGCAGAAGGAATTGGCCAACCGCAGAATCCCGGCCGGACGGCTGGTGTCCGTAGTAGTGCTCGTCACTGGCGCGGCTCCATTCAAGCTTGGGAGAGGTTCGTCTCGTTGATATCGATCTTCCGCATGGACCATTTGGCGATCTTCAAGGACATCTCGGTGGCCTCGGTCGCGTAGCCGACCATCTCCCGCTGGTAGCCGGCCACGGCGTCCGCCAGGGACCGCTCCCCGCGGGCGGCCGAGGTCAGCGCCCGGCACAGCGAGACGGCGTCGCGCAGCGCGGTGTTGGCCCCGACCCCGCCGGTCGGCGGCATCGTGTGCACGGCGTCGCCGAGCGGGACCACGTTCACCGTGTCCCAGGGCTCCACCGGCATCGTGGCGCGCAGCGCGAGCGGGTAGGTCTCCTCCGGCTCGGCGTGCGCGAACACGCCCCGCAGGTCCGGGTGCCAGCCGGAGGTGCGGTCCAGGACGAGGTCGCACAGCTCCCTGCCGGTCATGGCGAAGAACGTGTCGTCGTCCAGCCCGAGGATGTCCCGGTGCACGCTGAACACCGACATGTAGTAGTCCTCGGCGGCGTCGAACTCCAGGCCGGGCCACAGCTTCTCGGCGGCCGGCCGAGGCTCGGTCCTGAACACCATGGGCATCAGCGCCAGGCGGAGCCCGTTCGAGCCGGTCACGTTGACGAACCGGTCGCGCAGGGTCTCCGGCAGCCCGGCCTCGATCGCCTTCGCCCTCGGCGTGCGGGACAGGATCGCGCGCACGCCGAGGTCGACCGCCCGGTAGTCCGGCCGTACCTGGGCGCGCACCTGGGAGTTGGCGCCGTCCGCGGCCACCAGCACGTCGCAGGTGTCGGAGCCGCCGTCGGCGAAGTGCGCCACGATCCGGTCGCCCGCCCGCTCCCACCGGGTGAACCGCCTGCCGAAGCGGACGACGTCGTCCAGGCCGGCCAGCAGGATGCGGCGCAGCGTCACCCGGTCCACCGCGTCCACCTTGTCCGGCGCGTCGCCGCGCGGATCGTCGAACTGCGGGGCCCACTGCGGTTCGAGCCGCTCGTCGTAGGCCGCGAGTCCCTGTTCGTGCCGTTCGTTGGCGGTCGCGGTGAGCAGGTCCTGGGCCCGGGGGGGCAGGCAGTCCCGCAGGGCGCGCTCGCCCTCCGGGCTGATCCGCAGCCGGTATCCCTGCATCCGCCCGGCGGCCGACTCGTCGCGTTCGTACACGGTCACGTCGCCGAGCCCGGCCCGCTTCAGCCCCTGGGCCAGCGCCAGGCCGCCGATGCCGCCGCCGATGATGATGATCCTTGACGGCCGGTCCTGGCCGCGGGGGGTGTCCATGGGGTGCCTTTCGAGTCAGCGCAGCACCACGTCGGCGATCCGGTCGAGGTGGGCGGGGTCGGCCGTGCAGGACAGCAGCAGCAGCTCGTCGCAGCCGTTGGCCGCGTAGCCGTCCACCACGTCGCGCAGCCTGCCCTCGTCCGTGATCGCCCCGGCGGCCAGGTGCTCGGCCATCGTGCCCATGTAGGCGTAGTAGCTGAGCATGTGCTCGGTGGCGAGCTCCTTGCCGCCCGGGCCCAGCGACACGTAGCAGTTGGCGCCCATCCGCGGCGCGCCCTCGCGGCCCTCCTCCTCCCACAGCCCCTTGAACCTGGTGACCAGGTCGGGATACTTGTGCGGCGGCCCGCCGGGGGAGATCCACCCGATGCCGTGCTTCGCGGCCCGCCGCAGCCCGGCCGGGGAGTGCCCGCCGGCCCAGAACGGGATGTCGCCCGCCGCCGGCCGGGGGCCGACGCCCGGCACCGGGCCCGCGCCCCGCCAGACGTCCTTGAGCTCCTCGATCATCGCGTCCAGGCGGCGGCCGCGGGTCCGGTAGTCGGTGCCGGTCGCGAGGTAGTCGTCCTCGCGCATCCCGGCGGACACGCCGACGATGAGCCGCCCGCCGGACAGCCGGTCCAGACTGGCGAGCTGCTTGGCCAGCTCCACCGCGCTCGGCCGGTAGGCGGCCAGCAGGATCGCGGTCACCAGCTTGATCCGCTCGGTGACCGCGGCGGCGGCGGAGAGCGCGACGATGCCGTCGTAGTTGTCGTAGACCATCCGGTCGACCACCGTCAGGCTGTGGAACCCGAGGCGTTCCGCGCGGCGGGCGAACTCGACCAGCTGCCTGCCGTCGGCACCGGGCACGGTGGTCGGCAGGGCGACTCCGATATCCATGACGCTCCTTCGGGGATCTCGCGAAGCCGGCGTGCGGCCCATCACCGGCGCACGGCGTCGGCGACGGGCCGCCGACGTGTGTAAGTGTCCGGCCGGATGCTGGGGCCGCGGTCGAGCCCCGGTCGAACGCCGCGGCGGTTTCGCGGCGGCGGCGGGCCTGTCGCGCGCCTCCGGGCCGTGCGCAGCGGAATTCCGTTTTCCGCCGCGTTTCCGGTGAAATCAGCGACCGCCGTCGAGAGCCACTCAAAGACACCTCGAAGCGCATTGCGCTGAAATTCCGCCTTTTCTATGTTCGGGCGGAAAACGATGCTCCGAAAGTGTGGAGGGATGATTCGTGAAGCTGGGCGCGATCATTGAATGGATGGACGATCTCTCCGATTTCCGGAGCCTGGTCCGACTGACCGACGACCTCGGGTACGACCTCATCGGCGTCGGCGACACGCCGGCCCGCGCGTACGAGTTGTACGTCTCGCTCACGGTGGCCGCGCAGGAGAGCAGGAACGCCACCCTGACGCCCATGGTGACCACGCCCTTCCTGCGCCACCCGGCGGCGACCGCGACCGCGATCTCGACGCTGCACCGGCTCACCGGCGGGCGGGTCATGCTCGCCGTGGGGAACGGCGGCAGCACCAGGCGGGTCGTCGGGCGGACGCCGGTCGGCACCCCGAGGGAGCTGCGCGACTACGTGGCCGCGGTGCGCACGATCCTCGCCGGCGAGTCGGCGCACGTGGACGGCTACGACACCGAACCGCTCACCCGGGTCCGGGCCATGCCGGTGTACCTCGCCGCGGACTACCCGAAGAGCCTGCGGCTGGCCGGGGAGATCGCCGACGGGGTGGTCACCACCGTCGGCATGTCGGCCGAACACGTCGAGCGGAAGGTGCGGACCGTCCGCGAGGCGGCGGAGAAGGCCGGGCGCGACCCGGACGCGGTCGAGATCTGGGGGTTCGGCTTCATCTCCATCAAGGACACCCGCGCCGAGGCGAACGCCGAGATCGGCGCGGCGCTCGCCTCCGACGTCGCCCTGCGCCTGAAGGCCCCGCACATGCGCGCGCTCATCCCGCCGGCGCTGCTGGGCGCCGTCGAGGAGATGGAACGGCGCTACGACGTCTGGGACTTCGCCGTCGGCGGCAAGAACGCCAGGCTGCTGGAGGAACTCGGCCTGGTGGACTTCGCCCTCGGGCTCACCGGCATGACGGGGACCGTCCCGGAGATGGCCGCCCACCTGCGCGTGCTGGAGTCGCTCGGCGTGTCCGGCGTGCTGGCGGCCGTCCCGGTCCTGGCCGACCCGGCCGGCACGCTGCGCAGGCTCGCCCAGGCGGCCGCCGCCTGATTCCCCGCCCCGGAAGGCGATGACGGCCCACGTCGCACGACGTGGGCCGTCATCGCGTTCCCGGTCCGGCGCCTCAGCCGCCGGGCCGGGCCTCGACGGAGCGCAGGCCGAGCCGGGGCCGGGTGACGAGGTACAGCCCGCCGACCGCGTTGGCCGGGTCGAACGGCGACTGCTTCATCTCGTGCACCCGGTTGAGGTTGTTCAGCGGGTTGGGGTCGCCGCTGCCGGACCCGTGCAGGTGGTCCTGGACGAGCCGGTACGCCTGCTCGGCGTCGTTCATGTCGGCGATGCCGGTGACGATGCGGTCGAAGGCCGCCTGCACGTGCAACTGGTCGCGCTCGCCGGGGGACAGCCGCTGCGCGTTGTAGAAGTGGTGCTCCTTGCCCCGGTAGCTCTCGTAGAACACCGACACCAGGACGAGCAGCCGCTGGTAGGCGTGGTGGTACACGGTCTGGTAAAAGCGCCTGGCGTCCTCCTCGGCGACCTCCCCGCGCAGCACGCTGGACAGGCTGGCCGCGCCGAGCATCGCGCTGTACGTGGCGAGGTGGACGCCGGTGGACAGCAGCGGGTCGAGGAAGCACGCGGCGTCGCCCGCGAGCAGGTAACCGGGACCGGTGAAGTCCTCGGCGACGTAGGAGTAGTCCTGCTCGACCTTCATCCCGCCCACCTGCTCGGCGCCGTCGAGCATCTCCAGCACGGTGGGGCACTTCGCCAGCGCCTCGTCGTAGACCGCCTGGATGTCGCCGTCCAGCCGGCCGCGGCTGTCGTTGAACAGGTCCCGCCCGGTGACCAGCCCGACGCTGAGCGTCCCGTCATGGAGGGGGATGGCCCAGAACCAGCCGTCCGGGATCGAGCACACCGCGATGGCGCCGCTGGGGCCCTTGCCGAGCGGCTTGGCGTTCTTCCAGTACGTCCACGCGGCGACGTTGCGGAACACGTCATGGTAGCGGCGGTTCCTGAGGTGGCGGGTGGCCAGCACGCCACCGCGTCCCGAGGCGTCGATGACGTGCCCGAAGGCGATCCGGCCGGTGCGCCCGGCGTCCTTGGTCTCCTGCCAGCGCGCCGCGACGGCCCGGTCGCCGTCGAACTCGATGTCGCGGACGGTCACCCCCTCGACCACCTCGACGCCCATCTCCCTGGCGTGGTCCAGGAGGAGCTGGTCGAACTCGCTGCGCACGACCTGCCAGGCGTTGGGGGTGTCGTCGCCCATGTTGCTGAAGCGCACCTCCCACTCCTCGGGGCCCCACTGGAAGAAGGCGCCGCCCTTGGGCTGGAAGCCGTGCGCCTCGACCTTGTCCCAGACCCCGAGCATCTCGAAGATCGGGCGACAGGACGGCAGGATGGACTCGCCGATGTGGTAGCGGGGGAAGCGGTCGCGTTCGAGGAGGGTCACCTGGAACCCCTCGCGGGCCAGCAGGCCGGCCGCGGTCGAACCCGCCGGGCCACCGCCGATGATCAAGATCTGGGTGGATTCACGCATGACCTCATGCTCGCCGCGCGGGTTGGAAGACCGCTCGAGCGCCGTTGGACGGCGGCGGCCCCGCCTCCCCGGGCGCCGGACCGGCCGCCAGCGCGCGCCGACCGCGGTCCGACCGGCGCCACCGTCCCCGCGTCAGCGCGACGCTCCGGCGGCCGGGGCCGCGCACACACGACAGCCTCCCCCGGGCGGGAGAGGCTGTCGGTAGGGCGTCGCGGGCGCTAGGGGCGGACGCAGGGGCCCTGGTAGGCGCCGATGCTGGGCGACCAGAACGGGATGCGGAAGCCGTAGAAGTCGACGCCGCCGTCCCGGGGGACGGACACGCCGGCGCCGAGCGCGGGGGAGCCGCAGGCGAGCCGGAACCCCTGGGTGGGCCGCGGCCCGGTGGCGGCCGGATCGGTGAACCGCGGGTCGCCGGTCACCGCGCGGGTGTCCCCGGCGGGCACCGACGCGAGGTTGTGGTAGAGGTTGCCCTCGTAGACGCTCACCGGGTCGTCGATGGTCGAGCCCTCGGGCCGGCCGGCGAAGATGTTGTTCCGCACCGCCATCGGCGTCTGGTGCAGCGTGCCGACCAGCGCCTTGGCCGCCGGGCTGTAGATGACGTTGTTGTAGATCTTCACGTCCGGGATCGGGATCTCGCAGCCGTTCGCGATGACCGGGATCTCGAACGTGCCGCCCAGCAGCAGGTCCTTGTCGTTCTCGCTGATGTTGTACCGGATCGTCGCCCCGTCGCTGTACGTCCCGGTGAACGCGCACATCAGCATGAACGGGCCGTCGTTGTCGTGGCTGTAGTTGTACTGGTAGACGATGTCGGAGTTGGCCGCGTCCACGCTGAACGAGAACGACGGCGGATTGGCCGCGCCGCCCGTCACCTCGTTGTGCTGGATCACCGCGCGATCGGAGTTGAACGCGACGATCGCGGCGTGCGACTGGGTGGCGCGCACGCCGAAGCCGTCCACGAAGTTCCGCTCCACCACCGGGTCCACGCCGTTCTGCACGAGGATGCCGTCCCCGCCCATGTCGGTGAGCCGGTTGTCGTGGATGTGCACGTCCCTGATCGGGACGTAGGTGTTCGTGCCGGCGGGATAGAGGGGCAGCCGGTGCGACCACTGGGAGACGGCGCCGATCCCGGTGTTGTCCACGCCGGACACGGTGTTGCCGAAGACCTTGATCCCGGTGAAGCCGGTCGCCGTCTCCGACCCGGCCGCCTTGAACAGGATGCCGCCGCTGTTCTCCAGCTCCGGCTGGAGGCAGTCGCAGCCGGGCACGTCGTGCACGTTCACGTCGCGGACCACGTAGTTGCGGCCGATGCCGTAGTTCTCCAGCAGCACGTAGATGCCCACCCGCGGGGTGCCGTCGGCGGGACCGGGGTTGGAGACGTCGAGGTCGCGGATCACCCAGCCCTGCACGTTGCGCAGGAAGACCGTCGCGCGGGCGCCGCCGCCGACGATCGCCGGGCGGGCGCCCTGGCCGTAGGCGCCGAGGGTGATCGGCTCCCCGGCGGTGCCGGAGCCCTTCGGCTGGAGGACGCCGTCACAGGTGGTGCCCCTGCGCAGGAGGATGGAGTCGCCGGGCTGGAAGGTCACCGTGTTGACGCGGTCGATGGTCCGCCACGCGGTCGAGGGGGACGTGCCGGAGGCGGCGTCGTTCCCGGAACCGCAGTCGAGGTGGTACTGCTTGCCCGACTTGTGGGCCGGTGCGGCCTGTGCGGGGGAGACGGGCGCCAGAAGCGAGATGCCGAGGCTCATTCCAACCGCGATCACGAGGTGACGTAAGACTCGTCCCCGGCGCCGGGCGCCACGGGACCTTTCCACCGGGCTCGGTGTCATACCCATGCCTCTTACTCCAAGGTGGTGACGTGCGCGTGTGGATCGGTCCCGTCCCACCGGACGCGTCACCGCCGGTGGGACGGGGCCGATCGTCAGCCGTAGGCGCGAGTGTGGTGGGGTCCGCTCGAGGCGTGCTCGAGCCGGGCGCCACCGGCGGCCTCCTCCACGCCCCACCGCTGCCGCCGCCACGCGGCCTCGGCGAAGGACCACTCGTGCCTGGCGGCCAGCAGGAACTGCCGGACGAGCTCGGCCCGCTCACCGGCCGAGCACTCCGCGCCCACCTCGTCTACCAGCGCCAGATATGTCTCGACGTAGTCCCGGTAGCCGTCCCAGGGACAGTACTGCTCGATCCATCCGGCGTATCGCGAATCCGGTGCACACCGGTCTCGCAGGTCGCCGGAGACGGTGAGATGGAACCAGGTCATGGGCAGCAGCCCGCCGACGCCGCCGGCGAACGACGCCGCGGGCGCCGCCAGCATGAAGGACGTGTACCCGTGGATCGCCGGACCCTGCGTCGCGGGGGCGTCGCCGGGCCGGCCGAGTTCCGCGGCGAGCCCGGCCAGCTCGGCGGCCAGCCTGGGCAGCGAGCCGAAGGTGGCGCTCGCCGCCGAGGCCAGCAGGGCGCCGTGCGCGTCGTGGCCGGCCAGCGCCGCGCACCTCGCCATCGCCCGCGCGTACGCCGGCACGACGTACCGGGCGTCCTGCTCGGCGAAGTACCACAGGGACGCCGGCGGCAGCGTGCCGTCCCGCAGCCCGGCCCAGAAGGGATGCTCCTTGATCTCGGCCAGCACGGGCCCGGCCACCGCCGCCAGCTCGTCGCGCATCATCGCCGCACTCCGCCGCCGGCCGCGCCTCAGCGCGCCGCCGCGGCGGAGTCCACCGCGGGCTCCACCGAGACGGGGTCCGAGACGGGGTCCGAGAGGGGGTCCACCACGACGGGGTCCACCACGAGGGGGTCCGCCGCGCCCGCCACCCGGCTGAGCACGTCCTCCAGCGCCTTCTCCGGCTCGGGCAGGTCAGCGCCGGCCCGCCAGGCCACGAACGCGTCCGGCCGGACGAGGACCGCGCCGCGCGGCGAGACGCCGTACGCCGCGGCCCAGTCGGCGTCCACCGGCTCGCACTCCCCGCCCGCCCCGATCCGCACCACGCGCAGCGGTACGGCGGTGCGCCCGGCCAGCCTGGACGCCGCCTCGTGCCACGCCGTGTCCTCGGTCCCGGTCAGCAGCACGAACGAGTCCCAGAACAGGTCGATCGTGGACAGCCGTTCGCCGTCGCGTGCCAGCCAGACGTGCGGCGCCCGGGTGCCGGGCTCCCCGGCGAGCTCCAGCGGCGCCTTGAGCACCGGCTTCGGCCCGTCGGCGACGACCGACCGGGAGGTGTACCGGTAGCCGAGGGTGATGATGATGTCGTCGACCATCTGGGCCCGCACCTCCGCGGAGGCGTGCCCGTGCCGGATGCGGTTGCGGACCATCGCCTGCTCGGCCATCGCCGCGCCCACCGCGTGCCGCTCGTCGTGGTAGGTGTCGAGCAGTCCGGGGCCGGCCCAGCCGTTCAGCGTCGCGGCGAGCTTCCACGCCAGGTTGTGCGCGTCGTGGATGCCGGTGTTGGCGCCGAAGCCGCCGGCGGGCGGGTGCACGTGCGCGGCGTCCCCGGCGAGGAACACCCGGCCGGTCCTGAACCGCTCGGCGACGAGCTGGGATCCCTCCCAGGGGACCTTCGCCATGATCTCGACGTGCATGTCCGGCCTGCCGGAGGCGGTCCGCACGATCTCCACGCAGCGTTCGTCGGTGAAGTCCTCCGGGGTCTCGCCGCGCTCGGGGTGGTACACCGGGGCGGCCAGCCACGGGTCCCTGCCGTGCAGGCGGGACAGCCCGGTCATCGTGCCGCCGGCGGTGGCGTAGCACAGGATGAACGGCCGGTCCGCGAGGATCTCCTCCAGCTCGGGCGCGTGGAAGTAGATGCTCAGCGCGTTGAACACGGTGCCCCGGCCGGACCGGGAGACGCCCAGCAGCCCGCGCACCGTGCTGCCCGCGCCGTCCGCCCCGATCAGGTACTTCGCCCGGATCGTCGTCGTCCCGCCGGTGCGGATGTCCTCGACCGTCGCCGTGACGCCGTCGTCGTCCTGCTCGATCGAGCGCAGCCGGGTGAAGAAACGGACGTCGCCGCCGGACTCCTTCGCCTTCTCGGCCAGCACCACCTCGTACCGGTCCTGGCCGCAGCCCATGACCCGCTCCGGGCTGATGGCCGGGCCGTCCAGCGACGGGGCCTCCAGGACCTCCGCGTCCGCGATCTCGGCGAAGGTGTTGACCCGCAGGATGCCGCCCTCGAAGAAGGGGTGGGAGTCGCCGATCTCCAGGGCCCGGATCTCCCGGCCCAGCCCGGCGGCCCGGAAGAGCTCCATGGTGCGGGCCTGCAGGCCGGGGGCGCGCGGCAGCATGGACGTGTCGGACCGCTTCTCCACGACCAGCGTCCTGACGCCGTGCCCGCCCAGGAAGACCGCGGAGGACAGCCCCACGGGACCGGCTCCCACGATCAGTACGGGAACCTCCTCGTCGTACATCAGATCCCTCCGTCGACGTTGATCGTTTCGCCGTTCACGAACCGGGACAGGTCGCTGGCCAGGAACGCGACCACGCCGGCGATGTCCTCAGGGACGCCCAGCCGGCCCAGCGGGATCATCTTCTGGTAGCGCTCCCGCACCGGCGGCGGGGTCGGCTCCTCGGTCTCCACCGGGCCGGGCGCCACCACGTTCACCCGTAGCCCGCGCGGGCCGAGCTCCTTGGCCAGCGAGCGGGTGAGCCCGGTGAGGCCGGCCTTGGAGGCGGTGTAGTGGGAGCGCAGCGGGATGCCCACGGTCGCCACCCGGGAGCCGACGAAGATGATGGAGCCGCCGGACGACAGCAGCGGCAGCGCCCGCTGCGTCACCAGGTACGGCCCGCCCAGGTTGTTGTCCACCACCCGGCGCCACTCCTCCACCGGCAGCTCCGCGAACGGCACGTGGCTGATGACGCCGGCGTTGTGCACCACGGTGTCCAGGGCGCCGAACGCGACGCGGCACTCCTCGACGAGCGCGTCGACCTCGGCCGGGTCGCTCACGTCCGCCTTGACGAGCCGGTGGTCGCCGGAGGTCTCCTTGAGCTCGCGGGCCAGGCTGGTGACCGCCTCGCTCTCCGTGCGGTAACACGTCACCACGTCGGCGCCCGCGCGGGCCAGGCCGAGGACGATGCCCCGCCCGATGCCGCGCGAGCCCCCGGTCACGAGCACTTTCTTACCTGTCAGCTTGAGTTCCATCGTTCCCCTGCCGTTTCTGTGACTTGGTGACCGGGCCGTGCGGGCCGCTCAGAGCAGGACCGCCGCGCCCGCCAGGTTGGCGACCAGGGCGGCCATCGAGAGCACCACGCGCACCTGGTTCCAGCTCTTCCAGGCGGCGCGCGGGTCGCGCTCGGCCCAGTCCCGTGGCGGGCTGGCCGGGTCGAGCGCGGTCACGTACCTGTTGATCGGGACGTTCTTGAACAGCGAGATCGCCATGAGCACCACGAGCAGCGCGGCGGCGGCGCCGAACAGGACGGACGAGCCCGTCCCGCCCGGCTCGCCACGGACCAGCACCGCGAGGGCGACGTCCAGCCCGAACGCCACCACGTTCGTGATCGGCAGGAACGGGTCGTAGCGCGGCCACATGAACTTGATCAGATCGACGTATCCCGCGTACGGCAGCCTGAGAGCGTGTGCCGCCAGCCCGATCGCGTTGCCGAGCATGACGCCCGCCGCGATGCCGTTCGCGAACAGGGCCAGCGGCACGAGCGCCTGGATCATTCCAACGCCTGCCCGCTCGCGGCCTCCTCGACCAGGCCCTTGATCCGGTTCATCTGGATCGCCGTGTTGCGGTTCAGGTGCTCGGTCATCCCGGCGTCGTCGGCCGGCGCCTGCGGCTTCATGTGGAAGTCCTGCACCCAGCGCATCCGCACGCCGCCCTCGACCTCGCGGTACTCCCAGAAGATGTTCATGTACTCGAACGGGCCGGTCTCGATCCGGTGCGCGCGCACCTCGCGCCTCACCGGGTCGGCGGTCCGCCTGGAGACCCAGCTCCACACCTTGCCGTCCTCGTCGGGGTGCATGGTGAGGCGGAAGGTGACCGTGTCGTCGCCGCGTTCGAGGATCTCCGCGGCGGCGTACTCGCTGAACAACTGGGGCCATGACGCGACGTCGTTGGTCATGTCCCAGACCAGCTTCATCGGCGCGTTGATGACGATCGCGTTGTCGGTGTGTCCTGCCATGATCTCTTCCCTTCCGCGCCGCTCGTCAGTCCGTCAGCCGGACGTTCACGTACTCCGCGAGCGCGCGGGGCGTCACCAGCTGCTCCGCCACGTCGTCGGGGATGACCACGCCCAGGTGGTTCTGTAGCTTCGCCGCCACCTCCAGGACCGCCAGCGAGTCGTAGCCGAGGTCCTCGAAGGTGATGTCGGAGATGTCGCTGCCGAAGTCGACGGACTCGTTGACCCCGGCGCAGCTGCGCATCGTCTCCTTGAGGTCCTCGACGGTGAACGAAGTGGTCTGTGTCATCGGGTGCTCCGTTGGTCGGCCTTCGTTACGATCACTGCCGCGTTGAACCCGCCGTAGCCGCGGGCCACGACCAGGGCGGCGCCGACCCGCGTCTCGCGCGCCGCGCCGCGGACGAGGTCGAGGTCGCAGCCGGGCGCCAGCTCGGTGACGCCCGTCGTCGGGGGGATGACGTCGTCGCGGACGGACAGCAGGGCGGCGGCGAGGTCGAGCGCCGCGCCGCCCGCGTAGAGCCGCCCGGTCATCGTCTTCGGCGCGGTGACCGGCACCCCGCGCGGGCCGAAGACGGCGCCGATCGCGGCGGCCTCCTGCAGGTCGAGCTCCGGCACGCCGGCCGCGTCCGCGAAGACCACGTCCACGTCGCCCGCGGTGAGGCCGGCGTCGGCCAGCGCGAGCTCCATGGCCCGGCGCAGGCCGGGCTCGCGCCCGGAGCCCGGCCGCGGGTCGAAGGTCGAGGCGTGACCGGCGATCGTCCCGTAGACGACCGGCGCCGACCTGGCCCGCGCGTCGGCCTCGTCCTCGACGATCAGCATGGCGCCGCCCTCGCCCGGCACGTACCCCGCGGCGTCCACGCCGAAGGGCAGGTAGGCCCGGTCCGGGTCGCCCGCCTCACTCATCCGGCCGTTGCTGTACTGCGCGGTCAGACCGTAGGGGCACAGCGCCGCGTCGGTGCCGCCGGTGACCACCAGCCGGGTACCGGTCTCGATGAGGTGCCTGGCCTGCCCCGCCGCGTTCAGGGCGCCCGCCTGCTCGGCGCAGACGACCCCGCACGGGCCGCGCATGCCGTGCCGGATGGAGATCTGCCCGGTGGTCGCCGCGTAGAACCAGGCGATCGACTGGTAGGCGCCCACCCACGAGGGCCCCTTGGACCACAGCCGCTCGATCTCCCGCTGCCCGAACTCCGTCCCGCCCGACGAACTGGCGGTCATCACCGCCATCTCGTACTCGGGGAACGCCGAAGGCTCGACGCCCGCGTCCTCCAGCGCCCAGGCGGCGGCGGCCAGCCCGAGATGGGTCCAGTTGTCGGTCTGCGGGATGAGCCGGCTGGGCACGTGCTCCGCGGCGGCGAAGTCGGCGACCTCCCCGGCCACCCGGACCGGATAGCCGGAGGGGTCGAAACGGCTGATCGGCCCGATGCCGTTGCGCCCCTCCAGCGTCGCCGCCCAGTAAGCCTCGGCGCCCAGCCCGTTCGGCGCGGTGACGCCGATCCCGGTGACGACGGCCCGCCGCGTCATGCCGCCCGGTCCCTGGTGATGACCATGGCCGTCTGGAAGCCGCCGAACCCGCTGCCCACGCTCAGCACCGCGTCCATCGCGTGCCCCCGCGCGGTCAGCGGCACGTAGTCCAGGTCGCACTCGGGGTCGGGGTTGTGCAGGTTGGCGGTGGGCGGCACCACCTGGTGCTCGATGGCCAGCGCGCAGGCGGCGACCTCGATGGACCCGATCGCGCCGAGCGAGTGCCCGACCATCGACTTGATGGAGCTGACCGGCACCTCGTAGGCCCGCTCGCCGAGCGCCCGCTTGAACGCCGCGGTCTCGTGCCGGTCGTTCTGCTTGGTACCCGACCCGTGGGCGTTGATGTAGTCGATGTCGGAGGCGTCCACCCTGGCCATGTCCAGGGCGTGCCGGATCGCCTCGGCCATCTCCCGCCCGTCGGGCTTGAGGCCGGTCATGTGGTAGGCGTTGCTGCGCCCGGCGAAGCCGGCGATCTCGGCGTAGACGTGCGCTCCGCGCCGGCGCGCCGCCTCCCGCTCCTCCAGGACGAAGACCGCGGAGCCCTCGCCGAGCACGAACCCGTCCCGGCGCGCGTCGAAGGGTCTGGACGCGTGGGCCGGGTCGTCGTTGTTCGGCGACGTCGCCTTGATCGCGTCGAAGCAGGCGGCGGTGATCGGGGACAGCGGCGCGTCGGTGGCGCCCGCGATCACCACGTCGGCCCGGCCGGTCCTGATGAGCTGGAAGCCGTTGCCGACCGCGTCCAGCCCGGCCGTGCACCCCGTGGAGATCAGCGACACCGGCCCCTCGGCGCCCGCCGCCCAGGCGACCTCGCACGCCATCGTGCTCGGCACCATGTACCCGTACAGGTGCTTGACCGCGTACGCGGGATCGACGAGCCAGCGGCGGCCTCCGTCGCTCAGCACGACGTACTCCTCCTCCAGGCCCATCGTGCAGCCCACGGCGCTGCCGATGCTGACGCCGATCCGCTCCGGCGGGACGGCGCCCTCCTCCAGGCCGCTGTCGGCCAGGGCCTCCCTGGCGCACACGACGCCGAACTGCGCGGCCCGGTCCATCCGGCGGATCTCCTGCGGGCTCAGCCCCTCCGCCGCGGGGTCGAAGTCGCACTCGGCCGCGATCCTGGACCGGAACCCGGACGCGTCGAACAGCGTGATGGCCCGGGTGGCGGTCCGGCCGGCGGTCAGCAGGTCCCAGAACGCCTTCGAGCCGATGCCGCCCGGAGCGGTCACGCCGATCCCGGTGATGACCACCCGCCTGTCACCGGCCATCAACGCGGCCCTCCCACGTCGGGCACCGGCTCCGCGGCGCCCGGCAGCGGCTCGGTGTCCACGTGCCCCAGCTCGGGCCGCGGCGCCAGCGGGCTCAGGTGGAAGACGGCGCGCGCCTCCTCCTCGCCCGGGTTCCAGACCCGGTGCCGGGTCCCCTTCGGGACCATCAGCCCCTCACCGGCCGCCAGCTCGACCTCCTGCTCGCCGCCGACCCTGGCGGTGATCCGGCCGTGCACCACGAACAGGAACTCCTCCGAGTACGGGTGGTAGTGCTCGGCGACGAACTCGCCCGGCGCGAGCGTCAGCGTGCCCATGAACCCGCTGGTGGAGGCGACGGTCTTCGGGCTGAGGACCACCCGGATGTCGCCGCCGCGGCGACGGTTCGGCGCCACGTCCCGCGCGGCGACCTTCACCGTCACGGCCCGCTCCTCCGTCGTCTCACTCACCGTCGGCCTCCCAGACGTAGAAGGGACTGGCCATCGCGTCCTTGGGCTCGCGCCAGTTCGGGTCGTAGGGCCGGATGTGGTGGGACAGCCGCTCGTTGATCTCGCTGTACAGCGGGTGGCTGCGCGCCTTGTAGAGATTGGGCGTGATGTCGTCGTCCGCCTCCACCAGGTGGAAGTAGAGGTCGTGGAAGCGGAAGAGCGTGCGCCTGGACACTCCGACCATCCGGGGCAGGTCGGTGGCATCCGAGTCCGCGAATATCTGCGCCACGTTGTCCGCCTTGGCCGGTTCCATGCGGGCGACGATCAATGTCCGATGCACCCCGGAACTCCTCTCGTTTCGATGCCGCCATGCTGACCCCGTCCCATCCGGTTCCGGTCGAATCCGGCTCGAACGGGGGCCGCGACCCGGGTGCCGGCCGCCTCCCGGACCCCGGCGGGACGCTCCAACGGGTCCACACCGGCCCGCGAGTACGGCTCGAGTCCGGGCCCACAGGGTTACGGCAGGCACCTCGGGGCCGGAACCGTCATCGTCGAAAGGTGGTCGTGGTGGGCGGCGACAACGAGCTTGCGTTCATCGGACTCGGCGGCATGGGCGCGGGCATGGCACTGTGCCTGCGCGACGCCGGATTCCCGCTGGCGGTGCACAACCGCACGGCGGCCAAGGCCGCGCCGCTCGCCGGGGCGGGGGCACGCGTCGCGGGCTCCGCCGCCGAGGCGGCCGGCGGCGCCCGGATCGTCGTTCTCAGCCTCAGCGACCAGGCGGCCGTCGAACAGGTCCTCTTCGGCGACCTGGCCGGACGGCTGCGGCCCGGCGCCCTCGTGGTGGACACCTCGACCGTCTCGCCCGCCTACTCCGCCGAGGCCACCGAGCGGCTGGCCCGCGAAGGCGTGCGCCGGCTGGAGGCGTGCGTGCTGGGCAACCCCGCGATGGCCAGGGCGGGCAAGCTGCGCGTCTACACCGCCGGGCGGCAGGAGGACGCCGACGAGGCCCGGCCGCTGGTGGACGCGCTGGCGCAGGAGTCGCTGCACGTCGGCGCGGCCGGCTCCGCGTGCGCGCTGAAGCTGGCCTTCAACCTGATCCTGGGCAACCAGATCGCCGCGCTCGCCGAGGCCGCGCAGCTCGCCGACGGCGCCGGGCTCGACCGCGACCTGTTCCTCACCGCCGTGACCGGGAGCGGGTTCAGCTCGCCGACGCTGGCGTTCCGCGCCGAGCTGATGCGCGCCCGCCGCTACGAGCCGCCGGCGTTCCGCAGCGCCCTGATGGAGAAGGACCTGCGCCTGGCGGTGACCGAGGCCGCCGCGCACGGCCTGGAGCTGCCGGTCACGGCGCGCGCGGCCGAGCGGTTCGCCGAGACCGTCATCGCCGGCGACGGCGACAAGGACGCCGCCGTCGTCGCGGAGTCGCGCGCCCTCATCCGCTGACCCTCTCCGGTGACCCGTCCCGGCCGGTCGCCGCACCGGCCGGGACGGGCGTCCCCATGCGGCCCGCGCGTCAGATCGCGATCCCGCCGTGGATCTCCACGACCGCCCCGGTCAGGTACGCCGCGCGGTCGGAGGCGAGGAAGGCGACCAGCTCGGCCACCTCCTCGGGCCGGCCGAACCGCCGCAGGGCGATCGCGTCGGTCAACCGGCGCCTGGCCTTGTCGGTGAGCTCGCCGGTCATGTCGGTGTCGATCAGCCCCGGTGCGACGACGTTGGCCCGGATCCCGTGACCGCCCACCTCCTTCGCCAGCGCCCGGGTGAAGCCGATGATGCCCGCTTTGGACGCCGAGTAGCCGGTCTGCGTCGGATTGCCGTACACGCCGGCCACCGAGGACAGCGTGACGATGCTGCCCGAGCGGCGTTTCATCATGCCGAACACCACGGCGCGGCACAGGTGGTGCACCCCGCCGAGGTTGACCCGCATCATCGCCTCCCAGTCGGCCTCGTCGCTGAGCACGAGCGGCCCGTCCCTGGTGATGCCGGCCGACGTCACGACCACGCCGGCGGGACCGAGCTCGTCCTCGGCCCGGGCGACCCAGGCGCGCACGTCCGGCTCGTCGGCCACGTCCGCCCGCACCGGGAGCGCCCGGACGCCCAGCTCGCGCAGCTCCTTGGCGACCTGCCCGGCCGGCTCCTCGCCGTCCCGGTAGCAGAAGCTCACGTCGAACCCGTCCCGCGCCAGCCTCAGCACGATCGCGCGGCCGATGCCGCGGGATCCGCCGCTGACCAGCGCGACCTTCGGATCACTCATCGCGACCGCCCGCCCGGACCGGACGGTGCGGTGTTGCGCGTGGTCATCATCGGAGAACCTCCCACTGTGCGTCGGGGCGCCCGCATGCCCGGCGCCGCCGCGGATGACGTGCAGAAGGGTCTCACCGGCGGTGCGGGGATCGCTCGACGCGGGCTCGAGACCGCGGACGGGGGCGCGACAGGGGCGCGACGGTGCCGGGAGCGGGCCGCGAGTGAGTCGCCAGCGGTGGTTGGTGTGCTGGTGGGGTCGGGTTCGGGTTCGGGGGTGGAAGGGGTGTGGGCTGGTGTTTCGGGTGTTGTTGCGGATGGAGATCCGTCCGGGTGTGGAGGGGGAGTTCGAGCGGACGTGGTTGGAGGTGGGGTCTGCGGTGACGGGTCATCCGGCGAATCTGGGTCAGTGGCTGGCTCGGAGTGAGGAGGAGGAGGGGGTGTATTTCATTGTGAGTGATTGGGTGGATGAGGAGCGGTTCCGGGAGTTCGAGCACAGTGCGGGGCATGTGGCGCATCGGACGCGGTTGCATCCGTTCCGTTCGGGTGGGTCGATGACCACGATGCGGGTCGTGTACGCGATGCCCGCCGCCCAGGCCGGCTGACGCGTCCCGAGCGGGACTCCAGCCCGGTGCGAGCGCGCCGGTCCATCTTCGTCGGGAACCTGGCTGACGGAGGTAAAAGTGGATCTAGGACTGGCGGGTAAACGCGTCCTCGTCACCGGCGGCACCCGCGGGATAGGGCGGGAGACCGTGCTCGCGTTCGCCCGGGCCGGCGCCCGCGTCGTGGCCTGCAGCCGCGGCGGGGACGACGCGGCCGACAGCCTCGCCCGCGAGCTGAAAGGGCTCGGCGACGGCCACCGGGTGGTCGCGGCCGACGTCACGGACGCCACGGCCGCCGCGGCGCTCGCGGACACCTGCCGCGAGACGCTCGGCGGCCTGGACGTGGTGGTGAACAACGTCGGGATCGACGCCCGGTCGCCGTTCGAGAAGCTCACCGAGCAGGAGTGGCACCGGGTCGTCGAGACCAACCTGACGAGCTGCTTCCTGGTCACCCAGGCCGCGCTCCCGCTGCTCGCCGAGCACGGATCGGTGATCAACATCGGCGCCTCGGCCGGGATGCGCGGCCGGCCGGAGAGCGCGCACTACGGCGCATCGAAGACGGCGCTCAGCGGGTTCACCCGGTCCCTGGCCCGGGAGCTCGGCGGCCGGGGCATCCGGGTCAACGTGGTCGCGCCCGGCGTGATCGTGACCGAGCCCGGCGGCGGGCCGCCGCCCCCGGTGGCCGACCTCATCCGCGCCGTGACGGCGCTCGGCCGCCTCGGCACCGGCGCGGACGTGGCCGCGGCCGTGCTGTTCCTCGCCGGCGACGTATCCCGGTACATCACCGGCGTCACCCTCAACGTGGACGGAGGCATCTGATGCCATTCGCTGCCATCACCTACCGTGTCAAACCAGGCTTCGAGGACGAGATCGCGGAGATCTTCGCCGGATTCCAGCGGGTGAACACCCCGGTCATGCGCGAGGAGGACGGACGGCAGGCCGGTCGCCTGCTCGGCACCGCCGTGTTCATCAAGGACGACGTGATGGTGCGCGTCATCCACTACGAGGGCGACTTCGGCGCGGTGGCCGCGCACATGGCTGGCCAGCGCGGCGTGCACCTGATCGAGGAGAAGCTCGCCCCGTACCTCGCCGTGCAGCGCGACACCTCGACGCCGGAGGCGTTCGGGAGGTACTTCGCCGACGCCGCCATGCGCCCCATCTCGCAGCTCTCCGTGGACACCCACCCGGCGGGCCGGTAGGGACGCGCGACCGCGCAGAGTGGAGGGTGACATGGAGATCGGCATCGGGCTGCCCACGATGATCCGCGGCATTCCCGGCAGGGACGTCCTCGCCTGGGCCCGGCGCGCCGAGGAGCTCGGCTTCTCCTCGCTCGGCGTGCTGGACCGGCTGATGTACGACGGCTACGAGTCCCTGGTGACGCTCGCCGCGGCGGCCGGCGCGACGAGCCGGATCCGGCTGGCCACGACCATCCTGATCGCCGCCTACCGGGCGGACCGGGCGGTGCTCGCCAAACAGCTCGCCAGCCTCGACCGGCTCTCCGAGGGACGGCTCGTGGTGGGCGTCGCCGCTGGCGGGCGGCCGGACGACTTCGAGGCGTCCGGCACGCCGTACGGCGGGCGCGGCCGGCGGCTCGACGAGCTGCTCCGCGGGCTGCGCGGCTCGTGGGAGGGCACGGCGGAGCCGCCGGTCCCCGGACCGGGCTGGGCGAAGGGCGGCCCCCCGCTGCTCGTCGGCGGCCACTCGCCCGAGGCCATGCGGCGGGCCGCCGCGTTCGGCGACGGCTGGATCGCCGGCGGCAGCTCCGCCGCGAGCTACGGCGAGCTGGCCGGCCGCGCCCGCGAGGCGTGGCGGGCCGCGGGCCGCGCGGACCGGCCGCGCCTGGTCGCGATCGCCTACGTGGCGCTCGGGCCGGACGGTCCCGAACACGCCGGGCGCCACCTGCTCGACTACTACGCCTTCCTCGGCTGGAAGGCCGAGATGGCCGTCAAGGGGGTGCTCACCGATCCGGGACGGCTGCGCGAGGCCGTGGCCGGCTACCGGGCCGCGGGCTGCGACGAGCTCATCCTGTTCCCGTGCGCCCCCGATCCCGGTCAGGCGGACCTGATCGCGGGCGCGGTGCCGCGATGAGCGCGGCGCACGTGCTGAGCGTGCTGGTGCTGCTCGGCAGCGGGACGGTGGCCGGGGTGCTGTTCGCGGTGGCCGTCAGCACGGTGCCCGCCCTGGCCGCGATGCCCGCGGACCGCTACGTCTACACGCACACCCTGCTCGGCAGGAACTGGGACCCGACCATGCCGATCATCGTGCTGGCCACCACGCTGCTGGACATCGCGCTGGCCGTGCTGGTGACCGGCACGGCGGCCCGCTCGCTGATCATCGTCGCGGCCGTCTGCCTGGCCGGGGTCTCGGTGGTCTCGCACCTGTGCAACGTGCCGATCAACAAGAAGGTGCACCGTACCGACCCGGACGCCATCCCGGCGGGCTGGCACGACCCGCGCCCGCTGTGGCGGCGCTGGCACCTCCTGCGCACCACGCTGGCCATGGTGGCACTGGCCGCCAACGGCCTCGCCGTCACCCTGCTCTGACCCCGTCCCCCTGCTCCGACCCGTCTCCCTGCTCCGACCCGTCCTCCCGCTTCCACACCGGAACCCACACCCGCACCCCGTTTCGACACCGGCACCCTGCTCCGACTCCGGCCGCGACGCGGCCTCCAGCCGTTCTCGACCGGCCGGAGAGGCGCGCGGGCGAGGCTCGGACGCGCACGTAGGCGACTGGAGGCGCGCATGCGAGAACACACGTCCGGCTCGGGGTCGCCGCGGTGGCTCCGCTGCCTGCGCAAGGTGGCTCGGCACATCGGAACGGGCCTGATGCACGTGGGCGCGTACACGTGGATGAGCGTGGACATGCTGGCCGCCCTCCGCGGGCGGCCCGCCGAACCGGTGGACGACCCAGTAGCCGATCCGGTGGCCGGGGTGCCGCCGGAGCCCGCGGGGGAGCGGATCACCCCGCACGCGGAGCTGCCCTACGCCGAACGGCGGCTGTTCCGCCGCTTCGAGGAGCAGTTCCGCCCGGAGGGCGAGAGGTGAGCGAACCTCGAGCCCGCCCTCGTACTGCTGTCGCCAGAGATCAGACCCGGAGAAGAGGAACGCGTATGGACGAGATGAGAGCGCACGGCTCCGGCGGGAAGACGCCGGCCGTGCCCGGACGGGCCGCGAACCCGGCCGGTGCGGCGTGAGCGCCCCGGCGGCCGGCGACGCCACCCACGACGGCGTGCTGTCGGTGCGGACGATGCCCCGCTGGTACGTGACGCTGTTCGCCACCGACACGCTCGAACGCTTCGGTTTCTACGGCATGCAGGCCATCCTCGTGCTGTACGCCGCCGCCCCGCGCGCGCAGGGCGGGCTCGGCCTGTCCACGGCGGACGCGGCGGCGTTGTTCGGAGCCTGGATCGGCCTGATGTTCATGTTGTCGCTGGCGGGCGGCTGGGCCGGGGACCGGCTGCTCGGCCAGCGGCCGGCGCTGCTGGCGGGGTGCGCGTTCAGCGTGCTCGGCTACCTGGCCCTGGCCGTGCCGTCCGGCGCGATGACGGCGGTCGGGCTGACCGTGCTGGCGATCGGCGGCGGCCTGTTCAAGCCGAACCACCAGGCGATGATCAACCTGATGTTCGGCGACAGCAAGGGCCGCGAGTCGGGCATCTCGCTGATGTACATCGGCATCCAGGTGTCCGCGCTGCTGGCGCCGCTGGTCACCGCGTACCTGGGCGAGCGGGTGAGCTGGCACCTCGGCTTCTCCGTGGCGGCGGTGGCGATGCTCGCCACCGCGGTGCTGTTCGCCTTCACCGCGGCGCAGTTCCACGGGGTCGGCGCCCGGCCGCCGCGTCCGCTCTCCCCGGCCGAGCGCCGCACGGTGTTCACCAGGACCGGCGTGGTCCTCGCCGCGGTGGCCGCGTTGCTCGTCGTCCTCGCGATCGCCGGCGTGCTCAGCCCCACCGTGGCCATCGCGCTGACCGGCGTGCTGAGCGTCGTCGTCCCGCCGATCGGCTACCTGACGCTGTACCGGCACCGGGAGCTCGGCCCGGCCGACCGGCGGCGGCTGCGCGCCTTCCTGTGGCTGCTGCTGGGCGGCACGCTGTTCTGGATGATCATCGCGCACGCGGCTTCGCTGCTCAACCTGTTCGCCAGGGACCACGTCGACCTGGACGTGTTCGGTTTCGTCGTGCCCGCGGGCTGGCTCCAGGCGGCGACCCCGCTGTTCATCCTGGTGCTGGCGCCGGTGATCGCGGCCGTGCTGCCCCGGATCGGCGGGCGGCGGCACGTGCCGGTCAAGTTCGCCACCGGCCTGCTGATGGTGGGCGGCGGCTTCCTGATCATGTCGGCGGCGGCGGCGTTGGTCACCGGCGACGCCAAGATCTCTCCGCTCTGGCTGATCGTGGTCTACCTCACGCACGCCGGCGGCGAGGTCGTGGTCGCGGCGGTGAGCATCTCGGCGATGGCCGAGCTGCTGCCGCGGGTGTTCATGGGCCGGGTCATCGGCGTCTACTGGCTGTTCGCCGCGCTCGGCGGCGGGCTCGGCAGCGGCGTGGTGCGGTTGAGCGAGGTCATGCCGGAGCCCGTCTACTACCTGGGCCTCGGCCTGCTCGCCGCGCTGGCCGGCCTGGCCTTCCTGTTCCGCCGCGTGGCGCTGAGCCGCGCGCTGGCGACGGACGACCTCGTGAACGTCCCCGTCGCCGCGCACCGGCCCGGACCGGTCGCCTCCTCCGCGGAGGTCTGAGCGCTCCGCGGTCAGCCGTGGCCGGCGTGGCGGGGTGACGCCGGCCTGCCGGGCCGCTGCCCAGGCTCGGTCACCACGAACTGGCCCATCATGCCCAGGTCCTCGTGGTAGAGCAGGTGGCAGTGGAACATGTAGGGCGTGTCCGGATCGGTGTGGCCGCCGAAGCGGACGGCGATGCGGATCGGCGCGTCCCCGGGCGTGTAGACGGTGTCCTTCCAGCCGCGCAGCTCGGGGGGCGGGGCGGCGCCGCCCACCGACAGGACCTGGAACTGCGCGCCGTGCACGTGGAAGTTGTGCGGCAGCATGTCGACGTTGCTGATCTCCCAGACCTCGGTCCTGCCTGTGACCACCCCGAAGTCGATCCGGTCCATGTCCATCCCCCGGCCGTTGATCTCGAACCCGGCCAGTTCGAACCGGCGGTCGGGCTCGCCGTCCGCCGCGCCGAGTGCGGGCGGCTCGGCGAGGGCGCCGGGCAGGGCGGGGGAGGGTTCGAGGCGGGCGGCGGCACGCAGTTCGAGGACGTCCATGGTGTCGTCGCCGCCGGTGACGCGGGAGGTCCAGAAGTCGGTGCCCAGGTCGGGCGGGAAGCTGCGCAGCACCACCCGCTCGCCCGGCCGCAGGGTGACCACGATCTCGGCGCGCTCCCCGGCGGAGAGCTGCACCCGGTCGGTGGTGTGCGGCGCGGGGAGCAGCCCGCCGTCGCTGCCGACGATCTCGAACGGCCGCCCGTCGGCCAGCCCGAACCGGTAGGTCCGCGAGGTCGACGCGTTGAGCAGGCGCAGCCGGGTCCGCTGGGCGACGACGTCGAGGTACGGCGCGAGCGTGCCGTTGACCATCAGGGTGCCGCCGAGGATGCCGATGCCGCCGACCAGCGGGGTGGACTCGCTGAGCTGGTTGTCGCCGTCGAAGTTCTTGTCCTGCACGATGACCGGGATGTCGTCCACGCCGTACCGGGCGGGCAGCCCGGGGGGCGCGGCCTGCGGGTCGTCGAGGATGAACATGCCGGCCATGCCCAGGTAGACGTGCCTGCCGGTGCGGCCGTGGGGATGCGGGTGGTACCAGAGGGTGGCGGCGGGCTGGTCGATCCGCCAGGTCGGGTGCCAGGTGCCGCCGGCCGCGATCGGCTGGTGCGGGCCGCCGTCCATGACGGCCGGCAGGTGCATGCCGTGCCAGTGCACCGTGGTGGTCTCGGCGAGGTCGTTGCGCACGTTGACCAGGACCGTCTCGCCCCGCGCGGCGCGCAGCGTCGGCCCGAGGTGACCGCCGTCGAACCCCCAGGTGGCGGTCGGCCGGCCGGGCAGCCACCGGCGGCTTCCAGCGGCGGCGCGCAGGTCGAACACCCGGCGGCCGGACCCGTCGAGGCGGCCGGAGTCCAGCGGGGGGATGGCCAGCCGGTTGACGAACCTGACCTGGCCGGCGGTGCTGGCGTCGGAGCTGGTCCACAGCCAGGCCATCGTGCCGGCGGTGGCCACGACCGTCGCGGAGGTCCCGATCAGCCCAGCCTTGAGCAGGCGCCGCCGGGTGAGCCGCCGCCGCGCCGGGGCCGCCGGGGGCGGCGGGGGGAGCGGCGGGCTTTCCGGCATGCGTGAGCGTTCAGACGATTCGGTCAAGGTTTCCGTCCGGGTGTCGGTGGGCGTGGCGCCGTCAGGTCCGGCTACCGAAGATCTTCTGCCAGGCGCGGACGTAATCCGGCTGTTCGAGCGACTCGATGAGCTGCGTGACGAAGCCGAGCTCGGCCTCCAGCGCGGCGAGCCGGTATTCCTCCTCGATCAGGAAGACCCACAGGACCCCGCTGGTCAGGGCGCTCCGCACGGCCTCGTTGATCTCGCCGACCTCCGCCGACAGCGCCACCAGCCGCCGCTCCAGCAGCTCGGCCGCCTCGGCGGGGGAGAGCAGGCTCAGCAGCGACAGGGCGACGCCGAACTGGGGGTACTCGCGCCGCGGCGTGGTGACCAGCTCGCGCATCCAGTCGTAGAACTCCTGCCGGCCGTCGTCGGTGAGCGCGTAGATCGTGCGCTCCGGCCGCTGGGTGTCCCGGACCGTCTGCTGCTCGGTGATGAAGCCGGCCTTTCTCAGTTGCTCCACCACCATGTACAGCGAGCCCCGGTTGTACTTGAAGCTGCGGTCCTTGCCGTGCGCCTGGAGACGCCGCCCCATCTCGTAGGGATGGATCGGCTCCGCCAGCAGCTCGGCGAGCACCGCAAGCGCGAGCGGATTGGCCACCTTGCGTCGCTTCTCCACGACGAGCTCCTTTGGTCAGTTCCAACTATCTAGGTCTCTCCTAGTAGATGTCAACTATTTGCAGAAACGCGCGAACGCCCGGATCCGGGAGTGGATCCGGGCGTTCGCGGTTTCGGGCCGGAGGTCAGCCCATGTGCGGGTATCGGTGGTCGGTGGGCGGGACGAAGGTCTCCTTGATGGTGCGCGCGTTGACCCAGCGGATCAGGTTGAAGATCGATCCGGCCTTGTCGTTGGTGCCGGAGGAACGCGCGCCGCCGAAGGGCTGCTGGCCGACGACCGCGCCGGTGGGCTTGTCGTTGACGTAGAAGTTGCCCGCCGCGAAGCGCAGCCGTTCGGCGGCCGAAGCGATCGCGTACCGGTCCCGGGCGATCACCGACCCGGTCAGCGCGTACGGCGTGACGCCCTCCATCTGGGCGAGCACGTCGTCGTAGGCGGAGTCGTCGTAGACGTGCACGGCCAGGATCGGGCCGAAGTACTCCTTGACGAAGATCTCGTCCGTCGGGTCGGCGCACTCCAGCACCGTCGGCCGCACGAAGTAGCCGGTGGAGTCGTCGTAGGAGCCGGTGAGCACCTCGATGCCGTCCGCCGCGCGGGCCCGGTCGATGGCCGCCTTGTGCTTGGCGAACGCCCGGTCGTCGATGACCGCGCCCATGAACGCGGACAGGTCGGCGGCCACGTCGCCGACGGTCAGCGACTCGGCGGTGCCCACGAAGTCGTCGCGCAGCCGGGTCCACAGCGAGCGGGGCACGTAGGCCCGGGAGGCGGCCGAGCACTTCTGGCCCTGGTACTCGAAGGCGCCCCTGATCAGCGCCGTGGCGAGCACGGCGGGGTCGGCCGAGGGGTGGGCGAGCACGAAGTCCTTGCCGCCGGTCTCGCCGACCAGCCGGGGGTAGCCGTGGTAGGACGCGATGTTCGACCCGACGGTGGCCCACAGGTGCTGGAAGGTCGCGGTGGAGCCGGTGAAGTGGATGCCGGCGAGGTGCGGGTCGGCGAGCGCGACCTCGGAGACCGCCTGGCCGTTGCCGGTCACCATGTTGATCACGCCGGGCGGCAGGCCGGCCTCCTCAAGGAGGCGCATGGTGAAGTGCGCGGCGAACTGCTGGGTGGGCGACGGCTTCCAGACGACGACATTTCCCATCAAAGCCGCCGAGGTCGGCAAATTTCCGGCGATGGCGGTGAAGTTGAACGGCGTGATCGCCAGGACGAAGCCCTCCAGCGGCCGGTACTCCATCCGGTTCCACACCCCGGCCGACGACACCGGCTGCTCGGTCAGCAGTTGCCGCGCGTAGGACACGTTGAACCGCAGGAAGTCGATCAGCTCGCAGGCGGCGTCGATCTCGGCCTGCTGCGCCGACTTGGACTGGCCGAGCACGGTCGCCGCGTTCAGCGTCGCGCGCCACGGCCCGGACAGCAGGTCGGCGGCCCGCAGGAAGATCGCGGCCCGCTCGTCGAAGGACAGCGCCCGCCAGGCCGGCGCCGCCGTCAGCGCCGCGTCGATCGCGGCCCGCACGTCCGCCCCGGTGGCCTCCGCCGTACGGCCGAGCACCGCGGCCCTGTTGTGCGGCTGGACCACGTCGAGCACGGCTCCGCCGCCCATCCGCCGCTCGCCGCCGACGGTCATGGTGAGGTCGAGCCCGGTGGAGGCGAGCTCCTTGATCCGGTTCTCCAGCGCGGCGCGCTCCGGGCTGCCCGGCGCGTAGCCGTGCACCGGCTCGTTGACCGGCGCGGGGACGTTGCTGATGGCATCCATCGTGAGACCTCGATTACTTGGAGGTGAGCGAACGCAGGAAGAAGGCCAGGTTGGCCGGACGTTCGGCGAGACGGCGCATGAAGTAGCCGTACCAGTCGCCGCCGTAGGGCACGTAGACCCGGACCCTGCCGCCCGCGCCGGCGAGGGCCTGCTGCTTGTCGGACCGGATGCCGTAGAGCATCTGGTACTCGTAGCTGTCCCGGGGCCGGCCGAGGCGGTCGGCGAGCAGCTCGGTGATCGCGATCAGCCGGTCGTCGTGCGTGCCCACCATGGGATACCCCTTGCCCGCCATCAGCGTGCGCAGGCATCGCACGTAAGCCTTGTCCACCTCGGTCTTGTCCTTGTGGGCGACCGAGGCGGGCTCGGCGTAGGCGCCCTTGACCAGGCGCACCCGCGAGCCCTCCACCGCGAGGTCGCGGCAGTCGGCCTCGGTGCGGAACAGGTAGGACTGCAGCGCGACCCCGGTGGCGGGGAAGTCGGCGCGCAGGTCGCGCAGGATGGCCAGGGTGGAGTCGACCGTGGTGTGGTCCTCCATGTCCAGCGTCACCGTGGTGCCGGCGGCCTGCGCGGCGGCGCAGATCTCCCTGGCGTGGTCGAGCGCGATCCGGTCGCCGGACGCCCCCAGCGCCTGGCCGACCGCGGACAGCTTCACCGACACCTCCGCCCGGTCGCCGAGCCCGAGCGGGCCGAGCGCGCCGAGCAGCGTGACGTACGCCTTGGCGGTGTGCGCCGCCGCGTCCGCGTCGCGGGTCTCCTCGCCCAGGTGGTCGATGGTGACGGCGAGCCGCGCGTCGGTCAGCCGCCGGGTGGCGGAGATCACGTCGGGGACGTCCTCGCCCGCGACGAACCTGCCGACGACCTTGCGGGTCGGCGGGAATCCGGAGACCGCACGCCGGACGAGCGTGCTGCGGGATCCGGCGAGAAGCAGAGAGCCGAGCATGTACAAAGCGTAAAAGCCCAGGTCAGCGCACTCTATGGACAACCGCCACGGTCCGGCTGGCGGTCCTTCATACAGATGTACGAGAATGGGGGAGTGCAAGCGGATCTCCAGGAGTCGGTGGACGAGATCGCCCGCCTGCTGGGCGCCTCGGCCACGCTGGAGGACCGCGCCTTCCAGCTTCTCGCCTATGCCGCGCAGAGCGGCGACATCGACGTGGTGCGCCGCGAGTCGATCCTGCGCCGCCGCGCCAGCGACGAGGTGCGCGCCTACTTCGAGGGGTACGGCATCGCCGCCGCGCCCGGCCCCGTGCGCATCCCGGCGGACGCCGAGCTCGGTGTGCTCGCCCGGGTCTGCGTGCCTCTGCGGCACGGCGGGGTGACCTACGGGTACCTGTGGCTGCTCGACGACGGCGCGATCACCGACGCCCTGCTGGCCGGGGTCGCCCCGCTGGTCGGCCGGGCCGCCGCCACCCTCGCCCAGGAGGCGCGCAGCCGCCAGGACCTCGGCGGCCGGCTGCGCGAGCTGTTCTCCGCCGACCCCGAGCGGCGGGCCGGCGCGCTGGCCCGGCTCGACCTGCCCGGGCCGGTGACCGCGGTGGCCGTGCGCGCCGCGGAGGGCAGGGTCGCCGCCCTGTGGACGCTGCCGCGCGGCGTGCTGGCCCAGCCGGGCGACCCCGCCGCGCTGCTCACCCCCGGCCACGCCGCCGCCGAGACCGCGGCCAGGGTGGCCGCCATGTACGGCACGGCGGCCGGCCTCGGCGGGCCGCGTGAGGACCCCGGCGAGGCGTGGCGGAGCTGGCGGGAGGCGCTGTGGGCGCTGCGGGTGGCCGAGCGGGTGCCCCGGTTCGCCCCGGTGGCGTCGTGGCGGGAGCTGGGCGTCTACCGGCTGCTGTCCCGGCTGCCCGCCGAGGAGCTCCGCGAGCTGACCGGGGAGGCGGCGGGCCTGCTGGCCGACCCGGAGCTGGCCCGTACCGTCGAGACCTATCTCGACCGGGGCGGGCACGCCCAGGAGACGGCGGCCGAGCTCGGCGTGCACCGCCAGACCCTCTACTACCGCCTGGCCAAGGCCGAGCGGCTGGCCGCCGCCGACCTGGCCGACGGCGAGGCGCGGCTGCGGCTGCACCTGGCGCTCAAGGCGGCGCACCTGTCCGCGTGAGAACGGGGCCGTCGTCCTCGGACGACGGCCCCGCGGTTCCCCAGGGAAAGGTCTCGTTCAGCGGGCTTCGACGATCTCTTCGTAGACCCGCAGCAGTTCAGCGGGCTTCGACGGTCTCCTCGTAGACCCGCAGCAGCTCGTGGCTGATCCGCTCGAAGGAGTAGCGGGAGCGGACCCGGTCGGCGCCGGCGAAGCCGAGCGCGGCCCGCCTGGTCGGGTCGGACAGCAGCTCGCGGGCGAGCCGGGCGGTGCGCGCCGGGTGGTCGGGCGCGACCAGCATGCCGGTCACGCCGTCCAGCACGGCGTCCAGGTGCGCGCCCACGGCCGAGGCGATGACCGGCACGCCGCAGGCCATGGCCTCCAGCGCCACGACGCCCGCGGTGGCGTCGTGCGGCAGGGACAGCACCACGTCGGCGCTGCGCATCAGCTTCGGCACCCCGGCCGTCGGCACCTGGCCGAGGATGGTGACCCGCTCGTCGACGCCGATCTCCTTGGACAGCAGGCGCAGGCGGTGCGCGTCCGGGTCGGTGGCGAGCTGCTCGGCGGGCGGGCCGCCGGCGATCAGCAGCTCGGCGTCGGAGATGCCCTCCAGCGCGCGGACGGCCGTGTGGGCGCCGCCGTCCGGGGAGAGGCCGCCGATGTGCAGCAGCCGCTGCCGCTTGCCGCGCGAGGCGGTGGGACCGTGCCGCCGGAACCGCTCCACGTCGATGCCGCACGGCACCACGCAGATGCTCCGCCGGGGCACGCCGAGCCGGATCAGCTCGGACTCCTGGTCGCCGGAGCCCGCGATGACGGCGTCGGCCCTGCGGCCCATCGCGCGGGCCAGCCGGACCCGGGCCGCGTCGGCCTGGTCGAGGCGGCCGGGGCGGAGCCTCGGCAGGGTCTGGGTGACCGGGACGCCGAGACCGCTGGCCCCGGCGATGGCGGCGAGCCCGCCGGCCCAGGAGTGGGCGTGGATGACGTCGGGACGCTCGGCGTTCCATCGGATGCCGAGCTGGGCGCCGAGCTCGGAGACGTAGGGCATGACGCCGTCCTCGGGCAGTTTCTCCGCGGGACCGGCGGGCAGGGACTCGACGGTCACGCCGTGGGCCAGCCGGGCTTTGGGCCGCCGGTCCGGCGAGTCGAGCCTGGTGTAGATGGTGACGCGGTGGTCTCGGCCGAGCTCCCGGGCCACCGCATACAGGTGGGCGTGCTGGGCAGCGGTGTCGGAGAGGTCGGTGCTCTCGGCGGAGATGACGTCGGATGCGACGAAGGCTATGTTCACGGCACACCTCGGGGGAGGAACTGGGCGCGAATCCGGAAACACCGGAATGCCCAAACCAATCCATCAGGTGTGCCTGTGTCTTAAGCACGCGCAGATGTTCTTGACCTTACCCCGGCGGGCGCTCCGCGCAAACACCCGCCGCGCCATCTGGACGGTATTTGTCGTATTTATCCCGTTTCTGTGGCGAGTTCACACGACCCGGAGCGCCATGATCACGATCTCGTCGTAGAACCGCCCGCCGGAGAACGCGCTGCGGTCCTCCTCGATCGTCTTGACCACCGACGCCGCCGGCTGCCCGGCGCACCGGACGAGCACGTCGGTGAGCCGCTCCTCGCCGTACGGCTCGCCGCGCTCGTCCCGCGAGGCCACCAGGCCGTCGGAGTAGAACACCAGCGTCTCGCCCGGCGTCAGCGCCAGCTCCTCGGCGCTCATCTCGGCCTCGTCGTCGATGCCCAGCGGCACGCCGCCGCCCGCCGCGAAGCGCACGTTCCCGTCCGGCTGGAGGAGCGCGGCCGGATGGTGACCCGCCGAGGCCAGCAGGATGCGGCGGCCCCGGTCGCGCGAGCGCACGAAGCCGGCGGAGACCATCACGAACATCCCGCTGCCCTGGAGCAGCAGCGCCTCGTTGACCTTCCTGATCGCCACCCCCGGGTCGGACTCCGACGCGCTCAGCACCCGCAGGCCGTTGCGCACCAGGGCGCTCACCGCCGGCGCCTCCTCGCCCCTGCCGCACGCCCCGCCCAGGGCGAAGCCCCACCCGTCCCGCACCGGGAAGACGTCGTAGAACTCCGCGCCCACGGCCGCGGAGTCGGACCCGGAGTGGTAGATGGCGGCCGCCTCCAGGCCGGGGATGTCGGGCAGGCTGGTCGGCACCACGCTGGCCTGGAGCGCGTCGGCCGCCTGGCTCCTGCTCTGGAAGGCCCGCTGGGCGTGCAGGGCCAGCCCCAGGTGCCCGCCGATCTCCTCGAGCACCCCCAGGTCGGCGAGCGTGAACGGCTCGCGCCCGCTCTGCCTGATCAGGGTCAGCGCCCCGCGCACCTCGCCGTCGTGCTGGATCGGCACGCACAGCAGCGAGGAAGCGCCCATCGCGCGCAGCACCGGGATCCCGCTGGGCAGCGTGCCGAGGACCGACTCGTCCTCCACCATTTCCTGGGCGACTCCCGACCCCTGCGCGATGACCTGCCCTACGATGGGCGTCGCGGCCGGGTCCATCCCGCCGACCGCGCGGACGAGTTCGGTGACGGGCTGGTCGTGCGGGCCGTGCACCGCCGCTCGGACGAGGGGGCCCGTGCGTACCACGTCGACCACCACCCAGTCGGCGGTGTCCGTGGCGAGCAGCCGCGCGGCCCTGGCCAGCGCCACCGGCTGCCGCAGGCTCTCCAGGTCGAGCAGCAGCCGCGACATCCGGGCCATCAGCTCCTGGCGGCGGGCGGAGGCCATCAGCAGCGCCGCGTCGGAGTGCTCGGCCGGCGCCGTGGGCCCCTCGGGCAGCTGCACCTCGGTGGGCAGCACGACCGCGGCCACCATCTCCTGCGGCTCGCCCGGCATGATCAGCCGGGTGAGGGCGAGCTGCACGGTGTGCGCCCGCCCCTGGTGGGCGAGCCGGGTCTGGAACGACGCGGGCTGCCCCGTGCGCTGCACGGCGCTCAGGTGCGAGCGGAAGGCCGCCCGCCTGGAGACGTCGACGAGCAGCGGGAACGGCCGGCCGACGAGATATCCGGCCGGGCTGCCGAGCAGCCGCGAGGTCTCCGGGTTGATCCTGCGCACCACGCCGCCGCTGTCCATGATGACCACGGGCACCGGGAAGGTGCGGAAGATCTGCCGCATCAGCTTCTGCTCGCGCTGCGCGCCGCCGTCCCGCCCGCCCGAGCGCCGTGATGCCTTGCGCAGCTCGCCCAGCGCGGAGCCGAGCAGCTCGCCCGCGGTGTCCAGCTCGACCAGAGCGGCGTCGAGGGTAGGACCGAGGGCGTCGGGGTAGGTGGATCTGGCCTCACGCAGCGAGGAGACACGAGCGGTCAGGTCGCTCAGCGCCTGTTGCAGCGCGGAAAGGCCGTTGAGGTCGGTCAATGCACGTCCTTGAAGGCGATGGGACCGTTCTTGCGTCTTGAGGTAGACGCTACGCCACTTGGCCGCGGGCTTCGATGCCGGGGAATAACCTTGGGTATCGGCAAATACTGGCTCGGGCTCTGACAGGGCATGATTTGTCGTACATCTCCCAATCGGGAGGCAGAAAGGAAGGTTCGTGCCGTCTCGGGACATGGATGCGACGGGGCTGATCAGCCCCGTCCTCGTCAGAGATCTCGTCGCGCTCGGCAGGGTGAGTGAGGAGACCTCCAGCGAGAGCGTGCTGCGCGGCCTGGTGGCCACGCTGGTGCGCGGGATCTCCGGCTGCTCCGGAGGGTCCGCCGAGCTCTGGCGAGACGAGCGTGTCCTGCTGTCGGCCTCGCACAGCGAGCTCATCGCGCTCGCCGAGAGCGAGGACGTCCCCCTTGCGGGTCCCGGGCACGACGCCAGGGCCACCCGGTCCAACGTGCTGATCGGCGACGTCCTGGCCGAGCGCCGCTGGCCCGCCTACACGGGCATGGCGATCCGCTGCGGCATCCGTTCCGTGCTGGTGATGCCGATCGCGGCCGAGCCCGCGCTGCTGCTCGTCGCGCTGTACTCCGTGCGCGCGGGGGCCTTCCCGCCGCGCGCGGTCGAGTCGCTGGCCCAGATGCTCGCCGAGCACGTCACCGTGGCGCTCGGCAACATGTGGGACTTCGACGAGGTGCGCACCGACGCCGCCCAGATGCAGGAGGCCCTCGCCGGCCGGGCCATCATCGACCAGGCCAAGGGCATCATCATGCAGGCCAGCGGCTGCACCGCGGACGAGGCGTTCGAGGAGCTCCGCCGGATCTCCCAGCACCACCAGGTGAAGATCGCCGACCTGGCCCGCCTGCTGGTCAGCGAGCACAAGAACGGCCAGAGCGTCGCCGACTTCGACCCCCGAGGGCAGACGGAGGGCGCCTGACCTCCGGAGGTCAGTCCGGCAGCCCGTCCAGCGCGTCCTGCAGGGTGTCGTAGAGCGGCATCCGCTGCGCCAGCCCGGTCACCCACATCACCTTGGTCTTCGCGTACTGCACGCCGACCAGGGCGAATCTGCCGCCTGTCGTCACGTTGGCCTGCCAGTGATGCACGATGAGACCGAGCGCCCGGGAGTCCATGAACGAGACGTTGCTCAGGTCGAGGATCATGCCGGGACCGTGCTCCGCGGCGACCGCGGCGAGATGCTCGGCGAACCTGTCCCGCGTGGTCGCGTCCAGGATGCCGTCCACCCGGACCACGGCCAGGTCGTCCGCCGTCTCCGTGCTCAGTCTCAAGGCTTCGGACTCCGCAGAGTTGTCCGGCCTTCCCACCACGCGCCTCCTCGACAAGACCTCACGGCGCATGGCGCCGGCCCCGCGTACGGAGCCAAGGCAACCTTACTGTTACCCGGGAGGCAGCAATACTCTGGATTGGGGAGGAATGCCTGGCGATTCTCCGGGCATGCTCCCCAGCCTGAGGTCCAGCAGCGGGCCTTGTCTCGAAGAATGCGCGAGGCGTCCTGTCTGCTGGGTTTCCCGTTCGACAGCGCGCCTGCCCGGCCATATCGAGGAGTTTCGATGGCTGCCCAGGACTCTGTCTGCGAGATCGGCGACTTCAGTGAGCTCGCCGCCACCAGGGACATCACCGGGATGACCGCCGAGGAACTGCTGGCGGAGGCGGCGCGCGCGGACATCGGCGAGGCGCGCAGGGAACGCCTCAGGGAGCGCATCGTCGAGATGCACCGCCCGCTGGCCATGGAGATCGCCCGGCGCTACCGCTATCGCGGCGAGCCGCTGGAGGACCTGCTCCAGGCCGCCTACGTCGGTCTCATGAAGGCCATCAACGGCTTCGACCCCGAGCTCGGCAACGCCTTCCGCGGCTACGCCGTGGTCACCATGACCGGCGAGGTCAAACGCCACTTCCGCGACCGCACCTGGGCGATCCGGGTGCCGCGCCTCTACCAGGAGCGCCGTTCGGAGCTCAACCGGCTCGTCGCCGACCTCAGCCAGGTGCTCGGCCGCTCGCCGACCGTGGCCGAGCTGGCCGAGAAGATGGGCATCAGCGACGAGGAGGTACTCCTCACCCTGGACGCCTCGGCCGCGTACAGCACGCTGTCGCTGGACGCGCCGCTGGGCGCAGACGACGACGCCGCCGCGCTCGGGGACGTGATCCCCGAGGACGACGACGCGCTCAGCACGCTGGTGGACAGGGAGGCGGTCAAGCCGCTGATCGACAGCCTGCCGCCGCGGGAGAAGAACATCCTGCTGCTGCGCTTCTTCGGCAACATGACGCAGGCCGAGATCGCCGCGGAGTTCGACATATCGCAGATGCACGTCTCACGCATCCTCAGAAAGGTCCTCGACGGGCTGCGCACCGAGCTCGTCAGCGGCCGCTGAGCGGCACCGAACCGCCTCTGAGCACGGTCTCCGGGAAGGACGACCGTCGAAAGAGGGTGAGACCGGGTAATCTGCCGGAAGCAGGGCACTGAACGGACTGAGGCCGGCGGGGGAGCAAGCAAGGCGGAGGGTTCGCTCAAGTGATGAAGAATGGGGCGTGGACGCTCTCCCAGGCGTCCACGCGGACAAAGCCCGTGGTTACGGGAGGCGGTTTCCGGGTGCATGAGAACCGGGCGCAGGAGGAAACGCAGGCGCGTCTCCTCTCCGGTGCCGACCGTGCCGCCGGTCCTCCGTCCGCGGTGCCCGTCAGGGAGTACACCTTCAGGCTGGCGGACCTGCCGAGAGCGCGCGAGTTCGCCGCGGACTCCGCCCGCAGGCACGACATGGGCGAGGAGTTCGTCGGCGACTTCCTCATCGCCGTGAACGAGGTGGCCACCAACGCGGTCACGCACGGCGCGGGCAAGGCCATGATCAGGATCTGGCCCGCGGACGGCCACCTCGTCGTCGCCGTGCACGACGACGGCCTCTGGCTGCCCGAGGAGCCTCCCGGCCAGATCCCGCCGCCGCCGAACGCCACGAGCGGCATGGGGCTGTGGGTGGCCAGGTTGCTCAGCGCCAGAATCGCCTTCAGCACCGGGTCGAGCGGGACCACGGTCACGATGGCATTTAAGGTTTAGCGCTATTTTCGCTGGTTACATGCGTCCCCATGGCTTCTCATATGGGTACATGGATAGAGAAAGCAGCCTGCCGGGATCTTGACCCTGAGATCTTTTTCCCGATCGGGGCCGCACCCGCCGTGAGCCAGCTCAGGCAGGCGCGCCGGATCTGCGGGGCCTGCTCTGTTCGCGGGCAATGCCTGCGCTACGCGTTGGAGACCGGCCAGCAGGCGGGCATCTGGGGCGGCGCCACCGAAGGCGAGCGCCGGGCGATGCGAGAGGAAGTCCTTCATGGGGCCCGAATCTGATCCTCGCCGCGGAGAGGAACCGGACGGCGGGGTCGCCGCGGGCACGGAACGCGACCCCGACCTCGCCGACGAGCCCGACTTCGCCGGCGAGCACACCCCCTCGGCCACCGATCCGCCCAACGCGCGCCCGGACGACGGCGCGCCCGACGAACGCTGGGACGATCCGACCGGAGTCTGAGCCATGACGCGCATCCTGATCGTGGGCGGCGGCTATATCGGCATGTACACGGCCCTGCGGCTCAAGCGCGGGCTGCGCAGGGGCGAGGCGCAGATCACCGTCATGGACTCGGACTCCTACATGACCTACCAGCCGTTCCTCCCCGAGGCCGCGGCCGGGAACCTGGAACCGCGCCACCTCGTGGTACCGCTGCGGCAGGTGCTGCGCGGGTGCCGGATCCTCAGCGGCCGGGTCGCCGGGGTGGACACGGCCAGGCGCCTCGTCGACTTCCGGCCCCGGCGCGGCCCGGGCTACCGGGTGGAGTACGACCTTCTCGTCTACGCGCCCGGATCGGTGTCGCGGCTGCTGCCGATCCCCGGGCTGGCCGAGCACGGCATCGGCTTCAAGACCGTCCAGGAGGCCATCCACCTGCGCAACCACGTGCTCGCCCGGCTCGACCTCGCCGCGTCCACCGCGGACGAGGAGGTCCGGCGGCGGGCGCTGACGTTCGTCTTCGTGGGCGCCGGCTTCGCGGGCGTGGAGGCGCTGGCCGAGCTGGAGGACATGGCCAGGGACGCGTGCCGCTACTTCCCGCGGGGCCTCGCGCGGGAGATGCGCTGGGTCCTCGTCGAGGCGACCGGCAGGATCCTCCCCGAGGTGGGGGAGGAGATGGGGCGGTGGACGCTCCAGCAGCTCCGCGGGCGCGGCATCGACGTGCGGCTCGGCACCCGGGTGACCTCCGCGGTGGACGGCCACGTCGTGCTCGACGACGGCACCGAGCTCGACGCCGAGACCCTCGTCTGGACCGCCGGCGTACGGCCGAACCCGCTGGCCCGCGCCACCGACCTGCCGCTGGACGACAAGGACCGGGTGAAGGTCACGCCCCGGCTCACCGTCGAGGGCCGGCACGACGTCTTCAGCGCCGGCGACTGCGCCGCCGTACCCGATCTCACCAGGCCGGGCGAGTACTGCGCGCCCAACGCCCAGCATGCCGTACGGCAGGCGCACACGCTGGCCGGCAACGTGCTGGCGACCCTGCGCGGGCGGCCGTTGCGCGACTACCGGCACGCCTACGCGGGGTCGGTGGCCAGCCTGGGCCTGCACGAGGGCGTGGCGCAGATCTACGGGCTGAAACTGCGCGGGCCGCTCGCCTGGTTCACCCACCGCACCTACCACCTGACGCGGCTGCCCACCTTCAACCGCAAGATGCGCGTGCTGAGCGACTGGACGCTCGCGCTCTTCTTCCCCAGGGACATCGTCTCCCTGGGGTCGCAGGCCGCCCCGCACAGCGGCTTCGAGGAGGCCGCCCGCTCCGAACGCCCCCGCCCCGAGCCCGGCCGGGCGGAACACCCCACCCCCGCCACGCCACGGCGCTGAGCACGCCGACCGCGACCCCGCGGCGCTGACCACGACGACCGCGACCCCGCGGGCCCAGAGGGCTGTACGCAGGAAGGGCCGCCCCCGTCATGGGGGCGGCCCTTCCTGGGGCCTGGCTCACCGCCGGGCGCGGGTCCGCCAGCCGCCGCTCCGGAGGCTCGCCGTGCCCACGCCGGCCTGGTGCAGGGCCAGCAGCAGCAGACCGAGCAGCAGGAACGTGGTGCCGGTGATCCCGGCGCCGAGCTGGGCGCCGAGAAGGTCGAGCAGCAGTCCTAATCCGAAGATGATCGCAGCGATGATCGCGAGCATCGGGTCACCTCTTTCCGTGGTCGGAGAGTTCGAGCAGGCGCTCCAATGTGGTCCGGTAGTCGCGGAGCGTCAGGCGCAGCCGCTCGGTGTCGTGTTCGCCGGCGCCCTGCCAGCGGTCGTGCAGCTTCTTCTCCTGCCGGTTGAGCGACTCGGTCACCGACTTGACGACCTCGTCGAGCAGCCGGTCCGCCCGCTCGACCGCCGAACGCGGGTCGTCCACGAAGGCCACCTGCACGTCGTGCCAGCGCCGCAGCAACTCGTCGGGGTCCTGCGCGATGAGCCGCATGCCGTCACGGTCCGCGCCGCCGTCCCGCGGCATCCCGTCCCGCGGCATCCCGTCCCGCGGCATTCCGTCGCGCGGCATTCCGTCGCGCGGTGCGGAGGCCGAGGGGAACGTGTCGGCGGGCCGTGCGACGATCTCGTCCCCCGGCCGGTCCACCGGCTCCTGCCCTGCGGCGGCGGTCGCGTCCGTGCCGGGCTTCCGCATCCCGGGTTCGGTCCTGCCGGGCTCCACCTCGCCGGGCGGGGGAGCGGCGGGGGCGGTGCCCATGTCGCCGGGAAACGGGCCGGGGGCGCCGGGCAGACGGTCGGCCGTGCCGGGGACGTGCCCGCTGCCCGTGCCGGTGTCATGGCCGCCGGGGAGGTGGCCGGTGCCGGTGGGGCTGGGGGCGTGGCCCGGGTCGCCCGGGGTGTGCCCGGCGCCGGGGCCGACCTCCTGGCGGACCTCGCCCGGGGTGTCCTCGGGGAGATCGGTCCTGTCGCCGGTCCTGTCGCCGGTCCTGTCGGTGGTCTTGTCGTCGGTCCTGTCGGTGGTCTGGCCGGCGGGGTCGCCGGCTGGACGGTCCGGGCTCTCGCGGCGGCGCGGGACCACCAGCTCGTCCTCGTGCATCACCCGGGCGTTCCTGTCATTGTCGGGTCGCCGGTCCACCATGCGTCACCGTCCTCGTATGTTCTGGTCGGCGGGCGCGTTCGTGCCGCGGGTGCGGGCGTGCCGCCCGTCGTGGCCGTTCGCCCGCCCGTCGTGGTCCTTCACCCGGTCGTCGTGGTCCTTCACCCGGTCGCCGGTCCGGTCCTCGGATCGGTTGCCGGTCCGGTCGCCGGTCGTGTCGCCGGAGGCGCGGTCGGCGGCCGAGCCGGGCGTGACCGGCTCACCGCCCAGCAGTTCCTCGAAGAGCGCGCGGTAGTGCATCATCGCCTGCCGCAGTTCCTCGGTGGACGCCTCGCGCCGGACGGCCCGGCCGCTGATCTCGTGCGCGTCCCGGTAGTGGCCGAGCGTGCGCCCGTGCTGGACCGACAGGTCCGACAGCCGCTGCTCGAAGTCGTCCGTGGGATAGCCGCGCTCGGCCATGACGGAGGTCACGAGCTGGTCGGCCTCGGTCACCGCGAAGCCCGGGGCGTCCACGAAGCGCTCCTGCACCTCGGCCCACTTCTTCGCGTAGGCGTCCCGGCGCGCCGGGTCCAGCGGGCGGATGTCCAGCCTGGCGACCCGCTGCTCGCGGGCACGCAGCTCCTGCTCGGCCTCGCGCCGGTTCTCCCGCTCGTCGAGTGTTCGTTGGTATTCAGGGCCGAAGCGTTCGCGGAGACGATGACGGCGCTGCTGCTGTAGTACGGCGTAGCCGACTACGACGATCGCCACCACCGCGGCGACGACGACGGCCACCCAGATTATGGTCTCGGTGGACATGTCCTGCCTCCGGGTCTCGATGTCTTCCCGTCCCGGCGCACTGCCCGAGGGACAGGGGTCGAAACCGGCGCGGTCATCCGGGGGTCAAGGGTGCGTAACCCTCTGATCCCCGGGTAGGGGCGCTGCTCATCGATTCATGAGGGAGTCCGAGATGGGTTTTGGAGCCAGCCTGGCGTTCGTCGCGATAGGAGCGATTCTCGCCTTTGCCGTCAAGTGGGACGTTCCGGGGATCGACCTGCAACTGATCGGGTGGATCTTCATGCTCGTCGGTCTCGTCGCCGGAGCCATCACGCTGTTCTACACGCGCAGACCCCGTGAGGAGACGATCGAGGTCGTCGATCCGGATGTCATGTACACCGTCGACCCCTCCGCGGACGGCGAGCCGCACGTGCACCGCACCACGCACGTCGAGGAGACCCGCTCGCCCGTACACCCGGAGCGGCCCGGTCACCCCACCCGCCCCGTCTACCGGGACGGTCCGATCTGAGCCGGTGTCAACCGGCGTCGCGGATCCCGGGCTCAAGGGCGCGCCGCGCGGCCGACAGGACCGTCCGGACGTGTGAGACCCCCTCCGCGCCCACCGGGATCTCGGTGAAGCCGCTCGCCGGGTCGTAGCCGACGTCCAGCCCGGCGTCGACGAGCCGTTGCGCCCAGCGCAGCGCGGTGTTCACCTTCTCCGCGGGCAGCGCCCTCCCCTGTGCGACGGCGGACAGGTTGCGCAGGTTGGTGGCAGGACCCGACTGGACGTGCTCGCGGCCGAGCTTCCAGGGCAGCGCCGCGCTGTGGTCGAGCATCGGCTTGGCCAGGCCCGCGGCGCGTTTGGCCTGCAGAACCCCCGACTCCGAAACCCCGAAATGCTGGGCGATCTCCCGGACCGTCCATCCGCCCGCCACCAGCCGCTCCAACTCGGCCCGCTCGATCCGTGCCTTCCGCCCCATCGCACTCCCTCGCTCGCCCGCCCGGATCCCGCTCGCCCCCTCGACCGGCCTCCAGCCACCTTCGCCCAGTCCCTAGACCGGCCCTCGGCCGCCTTCACCCAGCCCCTCGACCAGCGCTCGCCCAGCCCCTCGCCCAGTTCCGCAACCGGCCCTTCGACCGGCCCTCGCCCAGTGCCTCAACCGGCCCTTCGGTAGGCGTTCGGCCAGTCCTTCGACCGCCCCTTGGCCACTCCCGCGACTGGTCCTTCGGTCGGCCCTCGGCCGGACTCCCGACCAGGCCCGATCAGACCCCGACCAGGTTACGCCGACCGCACCTGCGCGTCGCCCGTTCGGATCGGCCCGGTAACGGCGAAGGAGCTTGACCCCGGATACGGGAATCAAGCTCCTTCGACACATCCTGTGTCGGGACGACAGGATTTGAACCTGCGACCCCCTGACCCCCAGTCAGGTGCGCTACCAAGCTGCGCTACGTCCCGTTTTGCCTGGCTTGGCGTTTGATGTGCCTTGCCCTGGCGCTGTGAAAACACTACCACGATCGCCGGACCGCCCGCGTTGCTCCGGCGCCGCGCCCCGCCCGGGAAGACCGGCACCCCGGACCACCCGCCCACCCCGGACCACCCGCCCGCCCCGGGCCACTCGCCTGCCCCGGGCCACTCGCCCGCCACCCCGGCCACCCACCGTGCCCCGCCACGCCCCGGCCCGGAGTACGTGCACCCGGCACCGCCACGGCCGGTGAACGGTGAGTCATCGGGATGAAACGGAGTGAAATCTCGATAACCGGCTTTTATTCCGGATGACACCACTCCGACTCGGGCGCTCCTTGGAATGAAGACGGCGACGAACTCGGCGGAACCAAGTTCCGGGAGGCTGTCATGGCGTATTTCGCGATATCCCCGTCATCCCCATTATCCCCGGTTTCCCGGGTTTCCCCGGTACCTCGGAAGCGGGCCGGTCTCACGGAAGCGGCGGGCCGGTGAGCGCGCTGGTCGCGGACGGCGATCACCATCCCGTCGTGATCGTGGGCGGCGGGCAGGCGGGACTCGCCGTCAGCCACTGCCTCACCCGCCGCGACGTACCCCATCTCGTGCTGGAACGCCACCGCGTCGGCCACGAGTGGCGGGAACGCCGGTGGGACACCTTCTGCCTGGTCACCCCCAACTGGCAGTGTCGCCTGCCCGGCTTCCCCTACCGGGGCGACGACCCCGAGGGCTTCATGCCGCGTGACGAGATCGTGCGCTACCTGGAGGACTACGCCGCCTCCTTCGGCCCGCCGCTCGCCGAGGGCGTCGGCGCCGAGCGGCTGACCCGCGGCCCCGGCGGCGGGTTCCGGATCGACACCGTCCACGGCGCCGTGACCGCCGACCAGGTGGTCGTCGCCACCGGCCCCTACCAGCGGCCCGCCGTCCCCGCGCTCGCCGGGCGGCTGCCCGCGTCCGTCACCCAGCTGCACTCCGCCGCCTACCGCCGTCCGGACGCGCTGCCCGGCGGCGACGTGCTGGTGGTCGGCACCGGGCAGTCCGGCTGCCAGATCGCCGAGGACCTGCACCTCGCCGGGCGGCGGGTGCACCTCAGCGTCGGCGGCGCGCCCAGGGTGGCCAGGTCCTACCGGGGCAGGGACGTCGTCGCCTGGCTGGACCTCATGGGCCACTACGAGCGCCCCATCCACGAGTTCGCCGACCACGAGGCCGTGCGCGCCCGCGCCAACCACTACGTCACCGGCCGCGACGGCGGGCGCGACATCGACCTGCGCGCCCTGGCCCGCGACGGCATGCGCCTGTACGGCAGGCTGACCGGCGTCGAGGACGGCGTCCTGCGCTTCGCGCCCGACCTGCGCCGCAACCTCGACCACGCGGACGCCGTCAGCGAGAGCATCAAGGACTCCATCGACGCCTTCATCGACGCACGCGGCATCGCCGCGCCCGCCGAACCCCGCTACACCCCCGTCTGGGAGCCGCCCGCCGAGCCGGCCGTCCTGCATGCCGGCGAGGTCACGTCGGTCGTCTGGTGCACCGGCTTCGCCCGCGACGACCGGTGGATCAGGGTGCCGGTCTTCGACGGCACCGGCTACCCGGTGCACGAACGGGGGGTGACGAGCTGCCCGGGGCTGTACTTCATCGGCCTGCCCTGGCAGCACACCTGGGGCTCGGGACGGTTCTCCGGGGTGGCCGAGGACGCCGAGCACCTCGCCCGGCACATCGGCTCCTCGGCCCGCCCGCCGCGCCGTGCCGCCGCGCCGTACTTCGTCCACCCCGAACTGCTGGGGACCTGACATGGTCGCCGACGCGCACCGGCACCTCGGCGTGCTGCCCGCCCACCCCTTCTACGGCGGCCCTCCCGTCAGCCCCGACGTCACCGCCAGGGCCACGCTCGGCGAGCTGATCGCCGACATGGACGCGGAGGGCACCGAACGCGCCCTGGTCATCCCGAACTACGGGGTGCCCGACCCGGCGGTGGCCTTCTCCTTCAACGAGCTGTGCGTCGAGGCCGCGCACAGGGACGACCGGATCCGATGTGGCCTGTGGGTCTCGCCCCGGCCGCAGGACGAGGAGCGCACCGCCGCCGCCCTCGCCCTGGCCGGCGAGCGCGGGGTCAGGGCGCTGAAGCTCAGCTTCCTCCTCGGCGGCCGGGCGGGCGACCCGGCCTGCCGCCCGCACCTCGACCGGATCTTCGACACGGCCCGGCGGCACGGCCTGGTGGTGCACGTGCACACCTCGCCGGGGGCCGCCTCCGACATCGACGAGGTGGGCCGCCTCGTCGAGTGGTACGCCGGCGACGTCGCCGTGCACCTCGTGCACTTCGGCGGCGGCGCCAGCGGCCACATCAAGCTCGCGGGATCCCGGTTCTTCGACTGGATCGCCGAGGGCAGGCGCGTCTACACCGACCTCTCCTGGGCCATCGGGTTCGCGCCCCGCTGGCTGGCCCGGGAGATCGACCGGCGCGGCCTCGGCCACGACCGGGTGCTCTTCGCCAGCGACGAACCCTGGGGCGACCACGCCGGGGAGTTCGCCCGGCTCAGCGCCGCGGTGGGCGACGGCGAGCTGGCTCGCCGCGTCTTCCGGGACACCTTCACCGAGCTGTACGGATAAAGGAATCTCAATGACCACGTCAAGCGGCAAGTGCCGTGACCTGCTGTGGCGGGACCGGGGAGAAGACCCGGTTGTCGCGCAGCAAGGCCCACAGCACATCGACCAGACGGCGCGCGAGCGCGAGTAGGGCCTGGGTATGAAGCTTGTTCTCATCCCGTTTGCGCTGGTAGAAAGCGCGCGAGAGGCCGTCGGCGCGGATGCTGGACAGCGCGGCCATGTAGAACACCTGGCGCAGCGGCCGGTGGTATCGCTTGGGCCGACGGTTGTTGCCGGTGATCCGGCCCGAATCGCGTGGCACGGGCGCCAGTCCGGCGTAGGAAGCCAGGCGGCCCGCGTGGGTGAAGGCGGCTCGCACGTCGCCACTGGTCGCGACGACGAACTGGGCGCCGAGCAGCGGGCCCATGCCGGGCAGGCTCTCGATGATGTGCGCCTGCGGGTGGGTGCGGAACCGCTGGGCGATCAGCTTGTCGGTGTCCTTGATCTCCCGGTCCAGCCCCAGCAGTTGGCGGGCGAGCTTCTTGACCAGGATCGCCGTGGTGGCCTCGCCGGGCAGCGCGACCGTCTGCCGGCCGGCCGCAGCCAGCGCGGTCGTGACCATGCCGTCGATGCCCTTGCGCCAGGCACCCCCTTCATGGAGGAAAGCGGCCAGGCCCTCGTGGCCGGCCTGGCGGATCTCCTCGGGCGTGCCATAGCCAGACACCAAGATCAATGCCGAGCGGGTGGAGAAGTCGAAGCCGGCCTCCAACGCGGGGACCGGGCTGACCAGGTCCACCGCCCACCGCACCTGGCCGCCGGTCTTGGCGGCCGTGGCCGTGGCGCGCTCAATCAGCTCCTCGATCTGCCGCTGGCCGTTACCGACCTTGACCGACCACAGCTTCTTGCCCGCCGCGTCGACCGCCGCCGCATGGTGGCTGCTCTTGCCCGCATCGACACCGATCCACACGCTCGTCGCCGTCACCCGGCCCGCCTTTCCGTTCTTGCAGGTCAACCCCGTGGACGACCCTGCCGGCAGGTCCCTAAACAGCGACGATTCGCATCAGATCTCAATCAGCGGCCAGGGCGTCCAGAACGACGAGGCGGCTATTCCTTTCAAGCCACAAACGCGGCAGACCACCATCAGCCACACCCCATCGCCCTGGGCATCCAGAGCAACTCACTCCAGACAAATCGATCTTAGGGAGACCACCATGGCAGAACTGACCGACCTGGAGAAGCAGAGCGTCGGCGAGATCCCGCACCCGTCGCTGCCCGAGGGGTCCAGCATCTACGGCGGGACGAAGGTCTTCCCCGACTACCAGGCGGAGAACGGCGAGACCTACTTCACCCTGGTGCACGGCATCGCGCACGAGTCGTCGGTGAGTTTCGTGGCGATCCTCCAGGCGACCAGGGCGCTCCGCAAGGGCTTCGAGTCCGCGATCTACTTCTACGGCCCCGGCTCGCTCAACTGCCTGGCCACCCGCGGCTTCCCGACCACCGGCAACTCCGCCTTCCCCGGCGAGCACAACATCAACAACTCGCTGAGCACGTTCATCGCCGAGGGCGGCAAGGTCTACTGCTGCCGGTTCGGCCTGTCCCTGCACGGCGCCCGCGAGGAGGACCTCATCGAGGGCGTCATCCCGACCCATCCGCTGGACGTCCAGGACGCCCTGATCCACTACGCCCGCAAGGGCGCGGTCATCAACTCGACCTACATGTTCTAGGAGGTTCCGTGCGAGCAGGTACGTCCGGTGACCGCACCGGGGTCGGCGTCAGGGTGGATCTCGCGCTCCGCGGCGTCCGGGTGGAGGCGCCCGTGCGCCGCGCGGGCGGGGCCGGTCCCAGCGACGACGGCCATCTCATCGTGGACGGCGCGGGCGCGGCCGTACCGCTCGACCCCGGCAGCCCCTACGCCGTCCGCGACGGCCGCCTCTGGTTCGGCGACACCGACACCGGCCTGCCGGTGACGCCGGTCCGCAGGCCGCGCTTCTACGACCTGACCACGGCCGACGGCGTGCCGTACGAGAAGATCGCCAAGTTGCACGGCGACGGCGTGCTCGCCACCACCGTCGTGCAGACCTGCGTCCGGTACGGCGAGGCCGACCGGTGCCGGTTCTGCGCGGTGGAGGAGTCGCTGCGCGCCGGGGCGACCGTCGCCGCCAAGACCCCCGCCCAGCTCGCCGAGGTGGCCCGCGCGGCGGTCCGCCTGGACGGGGTGCGGCAGATGGTGATGACCACCGGCACCACGGGTGGGCCGGACCGCGGCGCGCGGGTGCTGGCCAGGTGCGTGCGGGCGGTGCTCGACGCGGTGCCCGGCCTGCCGGTGCAGGTGCAGTGCGAGCCGCCGGAGGACCTGTCCTGGCTGGCCGAGCTCAGGGCCGCGGGCGCCGTCGCCGTCGGCATCCACGTCGAGTCCCTCGACGAGGAGGTGCGCCGCCGCTGGACACCGGGCAAGGCCGCCGTGCCGGTCGAACGGTACGAGGCCGCGTGGGACGAGGCCGTGCGGGTGTTCGGCCGCAACCGGGTGTCCACCTACCTGCTCGTCGGGCTCGGCGAGGACCCGGAGGAGCTCGTCGCCGGCGCCGCCCGGCTGATCGGCCGCGGCGTGTACCCGTTCGTCGTGCCGATGCGCCCCATGCGCGGCACCCTCGCCGCCCGCGACGGCGTCCGCGCCCCGGCCGCCGCCCTGGTGCGCGACGTCACCGAACGCGTCGCCGCCCTGCTCGGGGCCGCCGGCATGACCGGCGCCGCCCAGCGGGCCGGCTGCGCCGCCTGCGGCGCGTGCAGCGCCCTCGCCACGGCGGGCGGGTGATCACCATGCCGGAGGTGGCTGCGCTCGCCGGGGCCCGCGGCGGTCCCATGCCGGATGTGCCGGTGCTCGCGGGGGCCCGCGGTGGTTCAGTGGCGGATGTGCCGGTGCTCGGCGTGCCCGTGCCGGATGTGCTGGATGTGCTGGATGTGCCGATGCTCGCCGGGGAGCGGAGGCGGGAGCGGGGACGGGCGGCGGGGGACGCGTGGTGGATCGGGCGGGCGCGGGACGACGCCGAGATCGCGGCCTACCGGCGGTTGCGGCGGCGGGTGTTCGTCGAGGAGCAGGGCCTGTTCGACGGCAGCGACCTGGACGAGCGCGACGAGGACCCGGCGACGGTCGTCCTCGTGGCCAGGGCGGCCGGAACCGGCGAGGTGGTCGGCGGGGTACGGCTCGGCCCCGCGCACCACGGCCCGGACATCGGCTGGTGGCACGGCGGGCGTCTCGCGGTGGCGCCACACGCGCGCGGCGGGCGGATGGACAGGCCCGGCGGGTGGACGGACGGCCCCGGTGGGCGGACGGGCGGGCTTGGTGTGGGCGGGGCCGGGGTGGGGGGCGGGGCTGGAGTGGGGCCCGCGTTGATCCGGGCGGCGTGCGCGTACGCGGAGGCGGCGGGGGTGCTCCGGTTCGAGGCCACGGTGCAGGCCAGGCACCGGGCGGCCTTCGTACGGCTCGGGTGGCGGCCGGTGCGCGGCGAGACCGTCGGCAGGGCGCCGCACGTGGTCATGCGGTACCCGATCGGCAGGATCGCCGCGCTGGCCGACGCCACCAAGAGACCGCTCGGCCGCCTGCTCGCCGGGCTGGCCCCAGGCGGCCCCGGGTACACCGGCGACGACGGCGCGCCCGTACCCGGCACCGACGTGGTCGCCGCCTGCGACGCGATCCTGCCCTCGATGGTGGAACGCGACCCGGAGTGGGCCGGCTGGTGCTCGGTCCTCGTCAACCTCAACGACCTCGCCGCGATGGGCGCGGACCCGCTCGGCCTGCTGGACGCGCTCGGCGCCCGCGACGCCGCCGCCGCGGCCCGGGTGCTCGCCGGGCTGCGCCGGGCGGCGGCGGCCTACGACGTCCCCGTGCTCGGCGGCCACACCCAGCTCGGCGTGCCCGCCGCGCTCTCCGTCACCGCCCTCGGCCGCGCGGACCGGCCGGTACCCGGCGGCGGCGGGCGGCCCGGCCACCGGGTGCGCCTCACCGCCGACCTGGCCGGCGGCTGGCGCCCCGGGTACTCGGGCAGGCAGTGGGACTCCACCACGCACCGCCGCACCCCCGCCCTGCGCGCCATGCTGGGCGCGGTCGCCGCCGCCCGCCCCGCCGCGGCCAAGGACGTCAGCATGGCGGGCGTCGCGGGCACGCTCGGCATGATGGCGGAGGCGAGCGGCTGCGGCGCCGTCCTCGACGTGGCCCGGCTGCCGCGTCCCCCCGCCGCCGCCATGGGCGACTGGCTCACCTGCTTCCCCGGCTTCGCCATGCTCACGGCCGACGCCCCCGGCGCCTCCCCGCTCCCCGCGGGCCCCGCCACCGGCGCCGAATGCGGCGAGCTGACCGCGGCCCGCGGCGTACGGCTCCGCTGGCCGGACGGCGAACTGACCGAGGTGCTCACCGGCGACGTGACGGGACTGGGGACGGCGTGAACGGCATGGCGACGAGGAAGGCGGGGGCGGCGTGAGCGGGTTGCGGATGGGCGCGGTGGCGGCGCCGTTCGACCGGGATCTGGCCGGGGACTTCGCCCGGATCGAGCGGCTGGTGGCCGGCGCCAGGGACGCCGGGGTACGACTGCTCGCCCTGCCCGAGGCGTGTCTCGGCGGCTACCTGCTCAGCATGGACGGCGACCCCGGGGACGGCGGGCCGCCGGCGCTCGACCCTGACGGGCCGGAGATCCGCAGGCTGGCCGCGATCGCGGGGGACATGGTGGTGTGCGCCGGCTACTGCGAGGCGGCGGGCGCGAACCGTTACAACGCGGTCGTGTGCGTGCACGGCGACGGCGTGCTCGGCCACCACCGCAAGGTGCACCAGCCGTTGAGCGAGGACGCCCTGTTCGCCCCGGGGGAGGCGTTCGAGGCGTTCGACACGCCGGTGGGCAGGCTCGGCATGATGATCTGCTACGACAAGGCGTTCCCCGAGTCCGCGAGAAGCCTGGCCCTGGCCGGGGCGGAGATCGTGGTGTGCGTGTCGGCCTGGCCGGCCAGCCGTACCGACCCCGCGCCCGACCTCGCCGACGACCGGTGGACGCGCAGGTTCGACCTGTTCGACCGGGCGCGGGCGCTGGAGAACCAGGTGGTGTGGCTGTCGGCCAACCAGTCGGGCACGTTCGGGTCGCTCAGGTTCGTCGGCAGCGCGAAGATCGTCGACCCGGGCGGCGAGGTCGTCGCCGCCACCGGCGTGACCGGCGGGACGGCGGTCGCCGAGATCGACATCCGCCGCGCCCTCGGCACCGCCCGCCGCTCGATGGGCCACCTGCGCGACCGCCGCCCGGCCGCCTACAACCGCGACGCGGGGAGCGCGGGCGGGGCGGTGGGATCGTGGGGGTGATCCGGATCGCGGCGGCTTCGGCGCACTTCGGGCGGGACCTTGCGTTCGGGCTGCGCCGGGTGGCCAAGCTGATCGACGACGCCCGTAGGGCCGGGGCGGCGCTGCTCGTGCTGCCGGACGCGGCGCTCGGCGGCTACCTCGCCGACCTGCGCCACCCCGACCCGGACGCGCTGCCGCCCGCGCTCGACCCGGACGACCCGCTGCTGAAGCGGATCTCCGCGCTCGCCGCCGAGATGGTCGTGTGCGTGGGCTACTGCGAGGCGGCCGGGGCGGAACGGTACAACGCGGCCGTGTGCCTGAGCGGGGACGGCGTGCTGGGCCGGCACCGCAAGGTCCACCTGCCCGCCGGGGAGACCGCCGCCTACGCCGCGGGCGACCGGTTCGACGCCTTCGACACGCCCGCGGGCCGGGTCGGCATGCTGATCGACTACGACAAGACGTTCCCCGAGTCGGCGCGCAGCCTCGCCCTGGACGGCGCGCAGATCGTCGCCTGCCTGTCCGCCTGGCCCACCAGCATCACCAATCGCGCGCCCACCCTGGCCCAGGACCGGCAGTCGCGGCTGTTCGACCTCTACGACCGCGCCCGCGCCGCGGAGAACCAGGTCGTCGTCGCGTCCTCCAACCAGACCGGCGCCATGGGCGGCATGCGCTTCCTCGGCCAGGCCAAGGTGGTCGGCCCCGGCGGCGACATCCTCGCCAGGACGTGGTCCAAGGCCGGCCTGGCGGTCGCCGGGCTGGACGTGGCCGCCGAGATCGCCAGCGCCCGCCGCGTCCTCGCCCACCTCGGCGAACGCAGACCGGGAACCTACCGCGAACACCCCAGGGCGACCGGAGACCCGTCGTGAGCGGCACACCGGCGTCGCGGATCGCCCTGCTGACGTACTCCACCAGGCCGCGCGGCGGGGTCGTGCACACGCTCAACCTCGCCGAGGCGCTCGCGGCCGCCGGGCAGGACGTCACGGTGTGGACGCTGGGCAGGGGCGGGGACGCCGGGTTCTTCCGTGCCGTCGATCCGGCGGTGCGCCAGGTGGTGGTGCCGTTCCCGGACCGGGAGGGGGAGGGCGTGGGGGCGCGGGTGCTGCGTTCCATCGCCGTGCTGCGGGAGGCGTTCGACCCCGGCCGTTACGACGTCGTGCACGCCCAGGACTGCATCAGCGCCAACGCCGTGGACGGCTGCGTGCGCACCGTGCACCACATCGACCACTTCACCACCCCCGAACTGGCCGCCTGCCACGAGCGGGCGATCCGCGAGCCGCGGGCGCACATCTGCGTCTCCGCCCCGGTGGCCGCCGAACTGGCCTTCGACTGGGGGATCAGGGCGGCGGTCATCCCGAACGGCGTCGAGGCGGACCGGTTCGCCGAGGCCGCGGGGGACTCGGCGGCGGCCGTGCGGGAGCGGCGCGCCTGGCGGGCGCGGTTCGGCCGGTTCGTGCTGGCGGTGGGCGGCATCGAACCACGCAAAGGGTCACTGGACCTGCTGGAGGCGTACGCGTCGCTCACGGCGCGGATGCCCCGGGTGCGGCTGGTGATCGCGGGAGGAGAGACGCTGTTCGACTACCGGGACTACCGGGCCCGGTGGGAGGAACGCGTGGCGGAACTGGGCGTGCGGCCGGTCGTCCTCGGTCCCGTCGCGCACGACGAGTTGCCCTCGCTGGTGGCCTCGGCCGCCGTCTTCGCCTTTCCGTCGGTCAAGGAGGGGTTCGGCCTGGCCGCGATGGAGGCCCTGGCCGCCGGCGTCCCGCTGGTCACCCGCGACCTGCCGGTGCTCAGGGACGTCTTCGGCGGGGCCGCGCTGTTCGCCGCCGACGTGCCCGCCCTGACGGCGGCCTTCCAGAGGGCCCTGGACGCCCCGGATCCCCGGCTGCGCGCGGCGGGCCGCTCGCTCGCCGCCCGGCACACCTGGACCGCCGCCGCCGAGGCCCACCTGGCCTTCTACCGGTCCCTGCCGCGGTGAGACGGGCGCTCAGCGCTCCGTGCCCCTGGCGTGCTCCACGGCGAGACGGGCGAGATCGACCCGGGAGGCGATGCCGAGCTTGCGGAACACCTGGCGCAGGTGGAAGGCCACCGTGTGCACGCTGATGAACATCTGCTCCGCGATCTGCCGGTTCCGCCAGCCCTGGGACACCAGGAGGGAGACCGTCCGCTCCGTCTCGGTGAGGCTGTCCCAGCCGGACACGGGCCGGTCCGCCGTGGTCCAGTGGCGGTGCCGTACGCCCAGGCCGCGCTGGCGGCCGCGGACCCGTGCCGCGTCCCGGCCGGCGCCCGCCTCCTCGTAGCAGGACAGGGCCCGGTCCAGGCCGCGCACGGCGCCCGCCTGGTCGCCGGCCTCGGCGAGCACGACGCCGAGGTCCTCCCAGGCGGAGGCGCGCGCCCAGATGTCGGCGCCCCGCCCGGCCGCGAACGACAGCGCGTGGGCGTCGCCCTCCAGCAGCCCGCGGGCGTGCGCGGCGGCGGCCTCCAGGGCGGGGAAGCCCGGATTGCCCGCGGCCAGCTCGCACGCCGTGTCGGCCACCGCCCGCGCCCGGTCGCGGGCGGACGCGGCGAGGGCGACCCGGACGAGCCAGCCGGCCGCCGCCGGATCCGACACCAGCGCCCAGCGGTGCGCGGCGAGCCCGTCGTAGACCTCCGCCATCCGCGCCACCGCCTCGCCCGGCCCCTCGGCGGCCTCGACGACCCGGCCGGCCATCACGGCGCACCCCGCGCGGGCGTAGGCGGTCGCGACGTGCGCGCACCAGGAGTCGTGTCCGGCGTGGCCGAGCGCCGTGGCGAGGTCCCCGCGCCGCAGCGCCACGGTTGCCAGCACGGCCCTGGCGAGCGGGCCGAAGGGCGGGGCGCCGTCCGCGCGCAGCGCGGCCTCGGCGCACGCGGCGGCCGCCTCCGGCCGCCCGGCCGCCAGCTCGGCCCGGCCGCGCAGTACGGCGGCGCCCGGCGCGGCCCCGTCCCGGTCCGCCTCGGCCAGCACCCGCATCGCCTCCCCGGGACGGCAGATGTCGATCAGCATCGTGGCCAGCGCGAGACCGGGATGCGCCCGGCACGCGGGCAGGCGTACGCCGGCGGCCAGTTCCGCCGTGCGTTCGGCGAGTTCGAGGCCCTCGGCGAGGCGTCCCGCGTCCCAGCGGGCCATCGCGAGCACCACCATGGCCTCCACGTCGTCCTCGCTGAGCCGTTCCGTCACCTTCGCGGGCGCGACGCCGCTGCCGGTCGCCTTCGGTGGCGCGACGCCGCTGCGAGCCGTCTTGGGTGGCGCGGTGCTGTTGTCGGCCGTCTTGGGTGGTGTGGCGCTGTTGTCGGCTGCCGTTCCGGATCCGTGCCGCGCGCCCGGGGACCGGCCGGGGCGCTGGGCGGGGACCGGCGGTGGAGCGGCTCGGACGTCCGGGTTCCGTGCGGGGAGCCGGGCCGAGACGGCCTCAGGCGTCTCGGCTGACAGGGCAGGTCGCGGCTGGGCCTCCAGGGTGCGCCGTGTCCGGGCTTCCAGGATGTGCCGTGCCTGGGCTTCCAGGGTGTGCCGCACCGGGGGCGGCAGGGCGTCCAGCGCCGCCCGGCGGACCAGTTCGTGGCGGAACGCGAGGGTGTCGGCCGTCGCGGTCAGGACGCCGGCCTCGATCGCCTCGTCCACGGCCGGCAGCAGCGCGGCGGGGACGACGCCGAGCAGCCCGGCGGCGTCGGCGGGGGAGAACGACGGGCCGAGCGCCGCCGCCGTCTCGGCCAGGTGCCGCGTCCGCGCGGCCAGCCCGTCCAGGCGCCGCCGGGCCGCCTCCCGCGCCCGCCGGGGAAGCCGCCCGGACGCCGCCCAGGCCCGGCGCGGCCCGGCGGCGCCGTCGCGGACCACCACCGCGTCCTCGTCGCGCAGGCCGAGCAGCAGCTCCCCGAGCAGGAGGGGATTGCCGCCCGCGACCGCGGCGAGCGACAGCATCTTCGCGGAGGCGGGCGCCCCCAGCACGTCCCGCACCACCTCGGCTACGGCCGCCGGGTCCAGCGGGGACGGTTCGACCCGGTCCGCCCCGGCCTCCTCCAGCAGCCGGAACAGGCGCTCCGCCTGCCTGCCGCCCACCCCCCGGCAGCGGGCGAGCAGCCACCCGACCGGCTCATCCGCGAACCACGCCCGCAGCGCGCGCAGCGCCACCAGGGTCGCCGGGTCGGCCCACTGGAGATCGTCCAGGACGACCAGCGCGGGCCCCGCGGCCACCCGTTCCGCCAGCAGGTCCCCGAACCACTCCACCTGCGGCCGGAGGGCGTCCTCCGCCCGGCGGCCGGCCGGGCAGGGCTCGCCCAGGGCCTGGCGGAGCGGGGCGAGCGGCAGGGACATCTCCTCCGCCCGGCCGCGCGCCACCGGCAGCCCGCGCGCGCCGGCCAGCTCCGAAGCCTCGGCCAGCAGGGCGCTCTTCCCGATCCCGGGCTCCCCCTCGACGAGCAGCACCGCCCCCCGGCCCGCGCCGGCCGCGGCCAGCAGGCCGAGGAGGTTATGCCGTTCCCGATCGCGTCCGCGCATTCGTCGCCCCCGACGCGGCGCCGGCCCTTCATCCGGCGGGCGCCGCCGCTCGTGCCGGCTCCGGGCCGCGGCGACACCCCGGCCGGGAACGGGCACCTGACCTGCGCACCCCTACCCGCCGTGGCGCGCCTGTCACGCTCATCCCCCATTCGGGTAGGTGGCCGCGGGCATCCGTCGAGCACGCGCCGGGCCGCCGATGGCTACCCGGTCTGAGGATGTGGGATCGCACCCGTCACGCGAGCGTCAGGGGGAGAAGGGCGTTCACACGGGGGGCGGCGATGGCGAAGACAGCGGGCGTCGATCCCGGCGCGTCCACCCCGATGATCGCCGCCAAGGCCGGCTGATGGCCCACCGGCGCGACTTCTACGAGGTGCTCGGGGTCGGCAGGAAGGCCACCCAGGACGAGATCCAGCGGGCCTACCGCAAACTCGTCCGCGTCTACCATCCCGACGTCAACAAGGATCCGGGGGCCGAGGACCGGTTCAAGGAGATCACCGAGGCGTACGAGGTGCTGTCGGACCCGGCGACCCGCCGCCGCTACGACTCCTACGGGCCGGGCTTCCGCCGCATGCCGGAGGGCGCCCCCTGGGGCCACCCCAGGCCGGGCCAGGGCCGCCGGACGACCGGCGTGCCGGGCTTCGACTTCGACATCGACCTGGGCGACCTCCTCGGCGGGATGTTCGGCGGCCGGCGTGCCGGACCGGTGCCCGGCGCCGACCAGGAGGCCGAACTGGAGCTCAGCGTGGAGGAGGCGTACGAGGGCGGGCGGCGGGACGTCACGCTTCCCGGTCCCGGCGGTCCGCGCGCCCTGACCGTCACCATCCCGCCCGGCGTCGTCGAGGGGCAGCGGATCAGGCTCGCCGGGAAGGGCGGGCACGGTACGAAAGGGGCCCGCGCCGGCGATCTCTACCTGGTCGTGCGCCTCGCCCCGCATCCGCGCTACCGGGTCAGCGGGCGCGACGTGACGGTGGAGCTGCCGCTCACCCCGTGGGAGGCGGCGCTCGGCGCGACCGTCCCCGTCGGCACGCTCCGGGGCGAGGCCAAGGTCAGGGTGCCACCCGGCACGTCATCCGGCCGCAGGCTGCGGCTCCGCGGCCGCGGCATGCCCAACCCGCGCGGCGCCGACGGCGACCTGTTCGCCGAGGCGCGGATCAAGGTCCCGGCGCACCTCACCGAGGAGGAACGGCGCCTGTTCGAACGACTCGCCGCCGTGTCCCGCTTCGACCCGAGGACAGCGGGCTGAGCCGCCATCCGGCCACCGCGACCCGCCGGGGCCGCGTGCCGATCGCGGCGACGGGTCGCCCGCCCCGCCCGGCGGGTGTGGGCCCGGGCCGGGCGGGGCGTGGCGACGTCTGCTGCCGGGGTGCTCGGCGTCAGACGCCGGGCTGCTCCTCCACCCGGAAGGAGGGGCTGCCCTGCGCGTCCACATTGGCGTCCAGGGCCTTGGTCTCCAAAGCGTCGGCGGCCACCGGATCGAGGAAGACACGGGCGCCCTCAACCTCGATCACCTGGTCCGTGGACGCGGGAGCGTCCGCGATCGACAGGACAAGGGATCCCGTCTGGTCCGCTTGAGACGCGATGCGGATGCCCGTCTCCTCCCCGCCAGGCGTCTGGGCGGTGAGGTCGCGGATCACCTGCACGGCATTGTCAGTCAGCGTGAGCACTGTGACTCCTCGTCGTGATGGGTTGGGATACCCGTCCGCCTTGCCCACTGTCATCGGGCTCACACGTCCGCCTCCGGGAATGCCGCAGGTTTTTACCCTCCCCGGGCGTCCGCCCCCGGCTCGCGGACGGCGCCGCCGCCCGTGCCGTGCGCCCTTCCCGGCATGCCGCGGCGGCGGCGTCTCACGAGGTAACGGGGCAGGTAGATCCGCGCAGCGGGCGAGCCGCGCCGCCTCTCACGAGGTCGCCGGCAGATAGATCCGCACCGCCTCCTCGACCGGGCCGATCCACCGCGGGTCCACGCCGCGCCGCTCGAGCGCGAAGCGCACCCACCGGCGCAGCGCCTCCGGCAGCCGCTCACGCTGCGCCGCGTCCAGCGGCCCCCGGCCCGGCAGGTAGTCGCCGAGGAACAGCGCCACCCTGCCCGGACTCCAGGCCAGCGGGCCGGGACCGATGCGCTCGTCGCCGTAGTCGAGGAACAGCTCGGCCAGCGACCGGGTGGCCTCGTCGCCGGGCAGCCCGCTCACCGCGACGAACTCGCCGATCAGCGCCTGGCGCGCGTCGTCGTCCGACGGGTTCCAGTCCGGCCAGCCGGGCAGGTACGGGCGGGCGCGCGACCAGGCGAGCGCGCGCAGCGCCGGATAACCGCCCTCCTGGAGGCGCGGCCAGGCGAGGTCCGTCTCGCGCAGCGCGGCGGCCAGGTCACCGAGCACCGCCTCCGCCGCGTCCGGGACGAGCGGCATGGGCACCGCGTCCTCCTCCCGCGCCCCGTCCCGCCCGCTCTCCGGGTCGTCCTCGTGCGCCCGGTCGCGTGACCCGCCCCACAGCCGGGCCGCGCCGGGCTCCAGGACCTCCAGCCGGGCCACGAGCCGGCCGGCGTCCCCGGCGATCAGGGCCATCAGCGTGTGCGGGCGCGGCCCGTCGTACTCGACGAAGAGCACCCGCTCGCTCTCCCACACGTCGGACGCGTGCCAGGCGCCGGCAGGGAGCCAGCCCGGCGCCGCGGACCACGGCGGGGCGGGGTGCGCGGCGGACAGGACGTCCACCGCCTGCGCCAGCATCGGGCGCTCCTCCTCGGGCGCGACCCGGCCCAGCGCGGCGACCGCCGCCATGCCCGGCACGGACGGCCCCGCGGTGGCCCGCCCGGCGACGTCGACGCAGATCAGATGCTCGGGCTCGGTCTCCTCCCGGGGCGCCGCCAGCCACGCCTCACCCAGCCACTCACTCGCCCACAGCTCGGCGATCAGGAGGTCGTCGCTCCCGGCGATCCTGCGCGCGTCCAGCAGGATCCGCTCCGACAGCCGCAACACCGGCGGCCGCGACCCGGGCGCGGCGCCCCGCGACGCGGACGGGGCGGATCTCGTACGGCCTCGCCCCTGGGGACGGCCACGGCTCTTGGGACTCATCCCCCGAGTCCATCACATCCCGCCGCGCCCCGAGGCGGGGTGCCGTGCCTGTTCGCGGTACGCGTGATCGGGAGGTGGGCCCGTCAGGAGCCCATGCCGGGGTTGGCGACGGCGGTGACCGCGCAGTGGCCGAAGGGGCCGGAGGCGTCGTAGACGGTGCACTGGCCGACGGCGACGCCCTCGTCGCTGAGGTGGCCGTCGGAGCGCAGCCCGATCACGTCGCCGAGGGGCAGCCTGCTGAGGGTGAGGGTGTAGTCGGCGTTGATGTACTGCAGGCCGCGGGTGCCGTGGTGGACGAGCGGGCTGGCGAAGTCGGCGGCCAGCGCGGCGCGTACCAGAGGGGAGATGGACTCGCCCTCGACCAGCGGATGGGTCTCGCGCAGCCAGCCGGTGTTCCTGGCCGCGGTGAGGCGCTCGCCGGGCCACCACAGGTCGAACGGCGGGGTCCAGCCGCCTCCGGTCGCCGGCGGCTCGCCGACCTCGGGCAGCCGCCACGGCTCGGGCGCCCACGCCTCGCCCGGCGGCTGCTCGCCGCGGCGCAGGAAGACCACGGTGGCCCGGCCGACCGTGCCCTGGGGGCCGGAGACCTCCGCGTCGGCGACCCGGATCCGCCGGCCGTCCCTGACCCTGGTGGTCGTCACCCGCAGCGGCACCAGCGGGCTGTTGCGGAACAGGTCCACGGTCAGCCGCGCGGCGTGCAGCGACGGCTCGGCGTGCGCGTGCTCCAGCGCCCGCGCCGCCAGCGCGCCGACCAGCCGTCCGTGTAGCATGTCCGGGGACCACGGGCTGTGTGCCAGGGGTGCGGGGACGAGGTCCTCGCCGTCGAGCGTGAAGAACGCCGCGCGGTCGTCGGTATCCGCCATGTGCCCTCGATTCTCCAGCCTGCTCCCGCGGCCCCTGCCCGCCGGACGTGCGGGCACATAGTAGAACACGCCTTCCCCGGCACGACGCGCCGACCGGGAGCGGGCCCGCCCCTGCCCCCGGGGCCGGTGCGCCGACGAGCGGGGCGGAGGATCGAGCGGGGCGGAGGATCCCGCCGTCGCCGGGACGCGGCGGATGGCGGCCCGGCCGTCCTCCACCGACGGACGGCTGCGTCCATCACCGCCGGGCGGCTGCGTCCCGCTCTGCGGGGCGGCTGCGCGGTTGTGTCCTCGGGGCGGCTCGGATGCCGCGTCCCGGGGCTGGAGGGGCTGAACGCCGGCCTGGGCGGGGCACGGGGCCGCTCTCTGCGGCCGGGTCATGTCCCATACGCGAGATGAGTACTATCGTGTCACGCATGGAGAACCCCCCTGAGCCCAGGGACCCCGCGTCGTCCCTTCGCGCCTCCGACGCCAACCGGGAGAGCGTGGCCGACCTGCTCGGCCAGGCGCTGAGCACGGGACAGCTGTCCCACGCCGAATACTCCGAGCGGCTCGACGTGCTCTACCAGGCCAAGACCGTCGGCGAGCTCGAGGTGCTCACCCATGACCTGCAGGTGGACCGGGTCCAGGCGCCCAGGCCCGCTTACTATGCGCAGGGGAGCACCGAGGAGAGCACCGACCAGCTCGTGGCGATCTTCAGCGGTGCCACGCGGCGCGGGCCGTGGCGGGTCCGCCGCAAGACCATCGGCCTCGCGATCTTCGGCGGCCTCGACGTCGACCTGACCGACGCCGTGTTCGAGGCGCGCGAGGTGGAGATCCGGGTGTTCGCGCTGTTCGGCGGCGCGGAGATCAAGATCCCGCCGGGCGCCGAGGTGCGCTGCGAGGGAAGCGGCATCTTCGGCGGCTTCGACGTGACCGGCGGCGACACCGTCGACCCGGGCGCGCCGGTGATCACCGTGCGCGGGCTCGCCATCTTCGGCGGCGTGGGCGGCAGGCCCAAGAAGCGCAAGAAGAACTGATCCGGGCGGGACCTCACGGCCCCGTCACGGTCCGGTGTCCGGCTCCTCGGGCCAGCCGGTGAAGTCGATCAGCTCGACCAGGCTGTCCGGGGAGACGAAGGTCGCCACATCCTCCATCGTGGCGCAGTAGGCGACGAAGTAGTCGTCCTTGGTCACGCGGAAGACCGAGCGGCCCTTCAAGGTCGTGCTCTCGACCTCGACGCCGTTCTCGCCCATCCAGCGTCTGCCAGCCAACCGGGTACCCCGTCGTGAGTTCCGAGGCCGATGCGGCGGCGTGTGGATCGGCACCGCCGCACCAGCCCCCTTGTCATGCCCTCACAACCCCACCTGAGACAGTGTGGATGTGACTTGTCTCCATTTATAGGGATAAATCAGGGCAAGGCTAGGGATTTCGGTTATTTGGGACCAACTGGTTGACATTTCCTTAACAACCGGTGTCAGTCGTCTTTGACGGGGCAGGTGCAGATCATGAGTGACTGGATCGTGGCCGCCACCGACGGCTCGGACGCGGCCACCGCCGCGGTGGAGTGGGCGGCGGAGGAGGCGCGGCTGTGGGGGCGCGGCCTGCGGATCGTGCACGTGACCGGCCCGGTGGGCCTGGAGGCGCCGTTCGCCGACGTGGCCGGGTTCGCCGAGGTGATGACCAAGGAGGCCGAGCAGATCCTCGCCGCGGCGGCCGACGCCGCACGGCGGCGGGCGCCCGGGGTCGAGGTCGTCTCCAAGGCGCTCGGCGGCGCGGTGGTGCCGACGCTGATCGCGGAGTCGGAGGCCGCGGGCGAGATCGTGCTCGGCAGCCGCGGCCACGGCGGGTTCGCCGGCCTGCTCCTGGGCTCCGTCGGCCTCGGCGTGGCCGGGCACGCGGACGGCGCGGTCGTCGTCGTGCGCGAGCGGCCGGGCCCGGCGCACGGCGAGATCGTCGTCGGCTACGACAGGTCGCCGCACGCGGAGATCGCCATGGCGTACGCGGTGGAGCAGGCGCGGCGGCGCGGGGCGCGGGTGCGCGCGGTGTCCGCCTGGCAACTGCCGATCTCACCCGCGATGGCGGACTACCCCGACCTGCTGCAGAGCGCGCTGGACGCCGAGACGCAGTCCATCGGCCAGGCGCTGGCCACCTGGCGGGAGCGGTCCCCCGGCGTGACCATCGAGTCGACCGTGCAGCCCGGCCACCCGGTGTCCCTCATCGCCGAGGCGGCCGAGCGGGCCGACCTGGTCGTGGTGGGCACGCGCGGGCACGGCACGCTGCGCTCCGCGGTGCTCGGCTCGATCGGCCACGGCGTCCTGCACAATGTGACCTGCCCGGTCGCGGTCGTGCGCTGACCCGACGGCCGCCCCTGCGGCCCACCGGCCGCGAGGGCGGCCGTTCAGCCCGGCCTGGTCGCGTTGAGGATGCGGGTGGTCGAGCGGCCCGGGATCGCGCTCAGCTCCCAGCACTCGGCGGCGAGCACGTCCGCGGCGGCGCTGCGGCCCGCGGCGTGCGGGTCGCCCGCCGTGTGCGCGAGCGCGCCGGGATGCATCGGCGCCAGCAGCTTCACGTAATCGCCCGGCAGGTTCAGCTCGGGCGGGCCGGTCACGATGAACACGCCGTCCACGAAACGCAGCGCCGTGAGCAACTCGGCGCGCTCCGCCGAGGTGTTGAGCGGGCGCTCCGGCCCCTTCCAGGCGCGCACCCTCGCGTCGTCCTCCACGCCCACCACCAGCGGCAGGCCGCGCGCGCGGACGGCGCGCAGGAACCGCACATGGCCCACGTGCAGGATGTCGAAGACCCCGGTGACCACGGCCGCCCCCGGCGCGTCGAAGGGCATCACCCAGACCGCTTCCAGGCTGCTCACGAACGGTTCTCCTCCTCGGGGGACGATCCCGGCACGGCCTCCCGCGGCCGGTCGTCCCTGGTCGAAAGTCTCCCGTAGAATCCGACAGATCGCAGACTAGCGCCGCGCGCGCACCGGTCGGCACGTCGGGCGCGCCGGAAGCCGCCCGCGCGCGGGCTCAGGCGGCCGGCTAACCGCCAGGTGATCGCACTCCTACCTTTCCGTGACATCTTGCCTGCTTCGTCCCGCGTCCTTACTAGGCGGCACACCGGATCGGAGGGGTCATGGCGACATCGGGGCGCGCAGGGACGAGTCTGGCCGGCAACCGGGTCTTCCGGTTGTCCGGGACGACGGACCAGGTGGCGCGGGCCCGCCGCCTGGTGTCGAACGCGCTCGGCCCCGACCATCCCCTGCATGACGACTGCGTGCTGCTGACCAGTGAGATCGCCACCAACGCCGTGGTGCACTCCGACTCCGGGCGCGGCGGGTCGTTCACCCTGACCGTGACCTACTCGGCGGACGTGGTCCGGGTCTGCGTCCAGGACGGCGGCTCGGCCGGTCCGCCGTGCGCCTGCCGGGCGGGCGCCCACGCGGTGAGCGGCCGGGGCCTGCCGCTGCTGGAGGCGCTGTCCAGGCGCTGGGGGATGGTCAGGGAGTCCGGCGCCAACAGCGTGTGGTTCGAGCTCGCGCTCGACCTCGTCGGCGTCTCCGCGGCCCCGGCCCGCGAACTCGTCGGCGGGTGACCGGTCAGGGCAGGTCGAGCCGGCACAGCCCCTCGGCGAGGGCCTTGGTGGTCACCCGGGTACGGCTGTCGCAGCCCAGCTTGGCGAAGATGTGCTCCAGGTGGGTGGTCACCGTGCGCACGCTCAGCACCAGCGTGGCCGCGATCTGCGGGTTGGAGTCGCCCCTGGCCACCTGGGTGAGCACGTCCACCTCCCGTGCGGTCAGCTCGTACGGCAGGGCGCTCGGCCGTTCGGCGATGACGGCTCCCTGGATCGCCCCCTGGAACCCGACGCCGGCCCGCAGCAGCCGGACCTCGCGCCAGGCCCCGTCCCGGCCGAGCCACAGCCCGCGCCGGTTCAGCTCGCGCGAGTCGATGAACTCCCTGGCGAGCGCGGCCATCGCCGGTTCGGCGGCGATCGCCGCCGAGGGGGGCAGCCCGGCCACGTCGCGGCGGACGCCGACCCGGTCGTAGGCGACGGCGTGGAACCCCGGCGGCAGGCCCACCGGGTCGATCACGCATCGGCGCAGGTCGGTGACGTGGGCCAGGGTGGGGGAGACGGCGCCGATCAGCGCGCCGGTGCGCGGGGTGAAGGCGCCGGGGTCGCGGGCGTTGAGGTGCAGCAGCCCGGTGTAGCGGCCCTCCGCGAGGAAGAGCGGCGTGGTGATCCCGGCACGCCAGCCGTACGGTTCGAGATGGCGGCGGAAGTAGCGTTCCGTGCCCGGCGAGCCCATGAGGACCGGTTCCCCGGCGGCCATCGCGGCGCGGTAGGAGTCGAGGCGGACGTACTCCTCGGCGGCGTCGGCGTCGACCCGGCTGTAGCCGTCGCTGACCAGGCTCTGGTGCCGGCCGGTGGCGGGGTCGAACGCGACGAACTCGTAGGCGTCCATCGGGACGACGCCGCGCAGCGCGGCCATCGCGCCCTCGGTGCCGCGTCCGGCGACGTGGAAGCCCACCTCGGCGAACACCCGGAGGTGGTGCGGGCTCAGAGTGATCTGGTCCGATGGAAGCATGGCTCTCCTCGCTGCCCAGCCTGAAGCCTGCCGCAGCCGCCCGGGCGCGGGGAATACGTAAACCTTCCGATGTCTCGCCTTGCCCAGATATTTACCCTCTCCGGCATCACGCCGGAGATACGGAGAGGCGGACATACAGTGACGGTCCTTCGGACGGCCATGACGAGGACGCGAGGCGCCGCCGTGCTCCTGTCGGCGGTGCTGGCGCTGAGCGCGTGCGGGGGCTCGGCGGAGCCGGGCGGTGACGGCGGAGGGGCGGCGAGCGGGACGAAGACGTTCTCCGTCGCGCTGACCGAGCCCGACCACCTGACCCCCGGCAACACGTCCAGCAGCTACTCGATCACGGTGCTCCAGTCCGTGTTCGACACGCTGGTCTACATCGACGGCACGGGCAAGCTGCAGATGCGCGCCGCGGAGTCGGTCACCAGCGACGACCAGAAGATCTGGACGATCAAGCTCAGGCCGGGGCAGAAGTTCCACAACGGCGAGGCGGTCACCGCCGAGAGCTTCGCCGACGCGTGGAACGCCGCCGCCTACGGCCCCAACGCCTGGACCAACAACTACTACTTCGCCAACATCGAGGGCTACGACGCGCTCAACCCCGAGGCGCCGGACGGTTCGGAGGAGGCGCCCAAGCCGGCCACCGACAAGATGACCGGCCTGAAGGTGGTGGACCCCACCACGCTGGAGGTCACGCTCACCGAGCCGTTCAGCCAGTTCCCGATCACGCTGGCCTACACCGGCTTCGCGCCCATGCCCAAGGCCGCGTTCGAGAACCCGGAGGCGTACGACGCCGAGCCGATCGGCAACGGGCCGTTCATGCTCGACGGCCCGTGGGCGCACAACCAGCGCATCAAGGTGAAGAAGTTCGACGGGTACGCGGGGCCGCGTCCCGCGAAGTCCGCCGGCGTCGACTTCAAGATCTACGCCAGCAGGGAGACGGCCTACACCGACCTGCGCGCGGGCAACGTGGACCTGCTCCAGACGATCCCGCCGGCCAGCGCGCCGGAGGCCCGGCAGCTCCTCGGAGACAGGTTCGTCGCCACCGCCAGCGGCACCATGGACTACCTCGGCCTGCCGCTGTTCGACAAGCGGTTCGCCAGCCCCGACCTGCGTAAGGCCATCTCTATGGCGATCGACCGCCAGGGCATCGTGCAGGCCGTGTTCAACGGCGCCTTCAAGCCGATGTCGTCCCTGGTCGCGCCGCTGGTGCCGGGCTACCGGGAGGGCGCCTGCGGCGAGGCGTGCGTCTACGACCCAGCCAAGGCCAAGGCGCTCTACACGCAGTCGGGCGGCTTCACCGGCACGCTGAACCTCTACTTCTCCAACTCCGACCCGAGCTATGAGCAGTGGATGACCGCGGTCGCCAACCAGCTCAAGGACAACCTGGGCATCACCGACATCCAGTTCCGCAAGATCCCGGCCGCCGACTACCTCTCCACGCTCCGCGAGCACAAGCAGGACGGCCCGTTCCGCAACAACTGGGTGATGGACTACCCCAGCCCGCAGAACTACCTGGAGTCGATGTGGGGCGAGGGCAACCGGATGGGCTGGGAGAACAAGGAGTTCCTCGACCTGATCGACCAGGCCAACGCGGCGCCCACGATGGAGGCGAGCGTCCCGCTCTACCAGAAGGCCGAGGACATCGCACTGGCCGAGATGCCGATGATCCCGCTGTGGAACTGGCAGGAGCAGGCCGGCTACTCCGACAAGATCTCCGGAGTCGCGATCGACGCCTACCAGCCCAACCTCGACCTGATCACGGTCAAGTAAGCCCGTCATGAGATACGCCGCGCAGCGCCTGGCCCAGGCCGTACCGGTCTTCGTCGCGACCACGTTCCTGATCTACGCGATGGTGTTCGTGCTACCGGGCGACCCGATCCTGGCGCTCGCCGGCGACAAGCCCGTCCCCGACGAGGTCCTGCACACGCTTCGCGAGCGCTACAACCTCAACGACCCGCTCCTCGTGCAGTACGGCCTCTACATGCTGGGGCTGTTCCAGGGCGACCTCGGCCAGACCTTCACCGGGCAGCAGGTCAGCGAGCTGCTCGCGGGCCGCTGGGGGGTGACCCTGCAACTCGGGCTCACCGCCTGGGCCTTCGAGCTGGTCGTCGGCATCGCGCTCGGCGTCGTCGCCGCGCTGCGCCGGGGCGGGCTGGTGGACACCGCCGTGCTGGCCGGCACCACGTTCGTCATCGCGGTGCCGGTGTTCGTCGTCGGGTACACCGCCCAGATCGTGCTCGGGCTCAACCTGGGCCTGTTCCCGACGGCGGGCACCGACGACGGGTGGCCCATGAGCTATCTGCTGCCCGGCATGGTGCTCGGCTCCTTCAGCCTCGCCTACGTCGCCCGGCTCACCCGCACCAGCCTCGCCGAGCACCTGCGGGCCGACTACGTGCGCACCGCGAGGGCCAAGGGCATGCGGCGGCGCCGGGTGATCGGCACGCACGCCCTGCGCAACTCGCTGATCCCGGTGGTGACCTACCTCGGCGTCGACTTCGGCAACCTGATGGCCGGCGCGGTGGTCACCGAGGGCATCTTCAACCTGCCCGGCATCGGCCAGCAGGTCTTCCAGTCGATCCAGCTCCAGGAGGGCCCGGTCGTGGTCGGCATCGTGACCGTGCTCGTGATGATCTTCATCGGGGCCAACCTGGTCGTGGACCTGCTCTACGGCGTGCTCGACCCGAGGATCCGCCGTGGCTGACGTCAGGACCGACGCCGCGATGAAGGCCGCCACCGGCGCGGAGACCGGCACGGCGGCGGCCGGTTCGCTGTGGTGGGACGCCTGGCACGAGCTGCGCCGCCGGGCGGTCTTCTGGCTGTCCGCGGCGATCCTGCTCCTCGCCCTGCTCATGGCGTCCTTCCCCGGCCTGTTCGCGAGCCTCGGACCGAACGAGGGCTGCCGGCTCGGCCTGTCCAAGCAGGGGCCCGGCGACGGAGCGATCTTCGGCTACGACCTCCAGGGCTGCGACTACTGGTCGCAGATCGTGTACGGCGCCCGCGCCTCCATCCTGATCGGCATCGCGGTCACCGTCTTCGCCCTGCTCATCTCGATCGCGCTCGGCCTGGTCGGCGGCTACTACGGGGGCTGGATCGACGCCCTGATCGCCCGGATCACCGACGTGTTCTTCGGCGTCCCCTTCGTCCTCGGGGCGACCGTGATCCTCGTCGCCTTCCCCGGGCACGGCATGCTGGCGATGACCCTGGTGCTGGTCGTGCTCGGCTGGACCACGATGACCCGGCTGATGCGCGCCCAGGTGATCGCCGTGCGCGACATGGACTTCGTCACCGCCGCCCGCATGCTCGGCGCGGGCGACGCGCGGATCATGTTCCGGCACATCCTGCCCAACGCGATCGCCCCGGTCTTCGTGCTCGCGATGCTCAACGTCGGCAACGTCATCGCCGGCGAGGCCACCCTCGACTTCCTCGGCGTCGGGCTGCAGTACCCGGACGTCTCCTGGGGGCTCCAGCTCAACACGGCCAGGGTGTTCTTCTCCGCCCACCCGCACCTGCTGATCTTCCCGGCGGTCTTCCTCACCGCCACCGTGCTCGGCTTCCTCATGCTCGGCGACGTGGTCAGGGACGCGCTGGACCCGAAGCTGCGCTAGCCCGCCGGGAAGAAGAGCCGGACGACGGCGTCCCTGGCCAGCAGGAAGCCGATGATGCCCAGCGTCCAGCTCAGGGCGCTCGCCGAGTGCTTGGAGAACCATGCCGCCAGCCGCTCCAGCGGCCGGGTCAGCCGCTCCCCGGCGGCGATCCGGACGCCGAGGAGCACCAGCGCGGGCAGCACCATGACCGCGTTGTAGGCGGCCAGTGTGGGCAGCCACCCGGCGGGCGAGACCTCCGCCCCGGCGATCAGGCCCAGCGCGGCGAGGTAGGGCAGCATGGTCGCCGCCTCGATGCCGGCCGCGGTCAGCCCCAGCAGCACCATCCCGGCGTCCGAGGCGCGCATCCGGGCCACCCGGTCCCGCGCCCACGAGGAGCGGCCCGTCTTACCGCGGGCCGCCATCCGCTTGGGGTCGAACCAGAAGCTGAGCAGGAAGAGCACGACGCCGGCGACCAGCTCGGCCCAGTAGAAGATCCGCGCGTCCAGGGCGTCCAGCGCCGCCAGCGCCGGGGTCAGGCCGAGCAGCAGCGCGACGCCCACCCCGAAGTAGAACACCGCGACGGTCGCCAGGTAGACCAGCACCCGGCGGGGCATCGACCGCTCGGCGGAGAGCAGGAGCAGGACGGGCACGATCAGGGTGCCGATGCTGGTGCTGTCGATCAGGGCGAGCGCGGCCAGCGACAGCAGGAGCAGGGCGCTCATGCCGCACGCTCCCGGCGGTGGAAGGTCATGGTCCCACGATCCACCGCCGGGCCGCGCGGCTCATCCTCACGCCGGACGATCCGGCCGTACATCCTTCGATGCAGGGCTACCCGCGACCGGCGAGCAGCCGGTCCAGGACGCGCACGCCGAACTCCAGGCCGGCCACCGGCACCCGCTCGTCCACCCCGTGGAACATGCCGAAGTAGTCCAGCCCCGGATCGAGCAGCAGCGGCGCGAAGCCGTAGCTGGGGATGCCGAGCCGGCTGAAGGACTTGGCGTCCGTGCCACCCGCCATGACGTACGGCACCGGCCTGGCCTGCGGGTCCTCGGCCACCAGCGCGGAGCACAGCTCGTCGAAGAACGGCGAGGGGAACGGCGCGGACGGCGCGCCGTCCAGGTTGACGAACTCGCGCACGATCTTCGGGCCCAGCAGCCCGTCCACGGTGGCGAGGAACTCCTCCTGGTAGCCCGGCAGGAAACGGCCGTCCACGTGGGCCTCCGCGGTGCCCGGGATCACGTTCACCTTGTAGCCGGCGTCGAGCATCGTCGGGTTCGCGGAGTTGCGGATCTGGCCCTTGAACAGCATGCCGACCTGGCCCAGCCGTTCCGCCTCCCGCTCCAGGCGCTCGGTGTCGATCGGCTCGCCGAGGGCCTTGGACAGCGCCTCGATCAGCGCGGCCACCGCGGGCGTCAGCCGTACCGGCCAGCGGTGGTCGGCGAGGCGGGCGATCGCCCGGCACAGCTCGGCCACCGGGTTGTCCACCGCCGGCTTGGAGCCGTGGCCGGCGACGCCGCGGGCGGTGAGCCGCATCCACGCGGTGCCGCGCTCGCCGACCGCCACCGGGTAGATCCGCACGATCTCCGCCGGGTCCTCCGCGGGGCCGCCGAGCCGGGCGGGCGCGGTGACGCTGAACCCGCCGGACTCGCTGATCGCCGCCACGCAGCCCTCGAACAGCCCGGCGTGCCGCTCCACCGCGTAGCGCGAGCCGTACTCGCCGGTGGCCTCCTCGTCGGCGACGAAGGCCAGCACCAGGTCACGCCGGGGACGCACGCCGCGGCGCGCCCAGTCGCGCACCACGGCGAGCGTCATCGCCAGCGAGCCCTTCATGTCGACCGCGCCCCGGCCGTGCACACAGCCGTCCACGATCTCCCCGGAGAAGGGGTGGAGCCGCCACTCGGCGGGGTCGGCGGGCACCACGTCCAGGTGGCCGTGCACGAGCAGCGCGTCCGGCGAGTCGCCCGGCACCCGGGCCACCACGCTCGTCCGGCGAGGCGCGGACTCGAACAGCACCGGCTCGATGCCCACCTCGCTCAACTGCCCCGCGACGTACTCCGCCGCGTCACGCTCTCCCGCACCCGGGTTCGTGGTATCGATCCTGATCAGCTCAGAACAGATCCGCGCAACCTCGCTCACGACAACTCCTGTCTCTCATATGCCTTCAAGCCCCTGGGGACTCCTTACCCACATGCAGCTCCAGGGGCGCGAGACCGGGAGTCGGCAGGTCGAAGACGCGGCCGTAGAAGGCCAGTTCGGCCTCCAGGACGGCGACGATCGTCTCCTCCCTGCGCCAGCCGTGCTGCTCGCCGGGGAAGGTCAGATAGGCCCGCGGGACGCCGTGCCGGTCCAGTTCGGCGACGAACCGCTCCGCCTGCGCCGGGTCCACGATCGCGTCCTCCAGGCCGTGCAGCAGCAGCGCGGGACCCGAGGCCCGCCCGGCGTGCAGCAACGGGGAACGTTCCGTGTAGCGGTCCCGGGTCTCCGGCAGCGGGCCGATCAGGCCGTCCAGGTAGCGCGACTCGAAGTCGTGCGTCTCGGCCGCCCAGCTCTCCGGATCGGTGATCGCGTAGTGCGCGACCGCGCCGCGGAACACGTCGCTGTGCACCAGCGCCGCCAGCGCCGTCCAGCCGCCCGCGCTGCCGCCCCGGATCGCGACCCGCGCCGCGTCCGCCCGTCCTTCCGCCACCAGCCCGCGCGCCACTTTCGCGCAGTCCTGCACATCCACCACGCCCCATTGATGACGCAGCCTTTCCCGATAGGCGCGTCCGAAACCCGTGGACCCGCCGTAATTCACGTCCGCGACCCCGATCCCGCGGCTGGTGAAGAACGCGATCTCCAGGTCGAACGTGAGCGGGCTCACGCCGGTCGGACCGCCGTGCACGAAGACCACGTACGGCGCGGGACCCGTCACCCCGCGCGGCGGGTAGACGTGCGCGTGCACCCCCTCGATCGTCACCGCCTCGGGCACCGGCAGCACGTCGAGGCCGGGCACGTCCTTCGCCGGCGACAGCACCGCCCGCCCGCTCCCGTCCAGCTCCACCGCCGTCACCTCGTACGGCGTGTACGGCGAGCCGGCCACGCCCACCACCCGCGAGCCGTCCACCGAGATCGTCGGCGCCCAGTGCGTCGCCGTGCCGCCGATGTCGGTGATGTCGCCGGTCTCCGGGTCGAGGACGCCGAGCCGGCGGCCGTCGGCGGTGCCGTACATGGCGACGATCCGGCTCCCCGCCAGGGCGAACCAGGTGAACCCGAGCTTCCACGGGCCGTCGCCGAACTCCACCGGCAGCGGGGTCAGGTTCCGCGGCTTCGTGCCGTCGAGCGTGACGAGGTGGATGTTCCACCAGCCGGTCGGATCGGTGATCGCGTAGAGCGCCCCGTCGTCGCGCCACTCGGCCTGGATGACGGACTCCTCGGGGCCGCCCGCGACCGTGGTGCCCGGGCCGGCCGTGCCGTCGGGCAGCAGCGGGGCGACGCGCAGCTCGGTGCCGTCCCACGGCATGTTCGGATGGTCCCAGCCGATCCAGGCGACCGTGCGGCCGTCGGGGGACAGCCGGGGGTTCATCACGAAGTGCTGCGCCCGCAGGATCACCCGCACCCGGCCGCCGTCCAGCGGGACCGCCACCACGTCCCGGCTCACCCCGCCCGCGCCGTGCGTCTCGCGCACGGCCCACACCTCCGCCCGCCCCGGCGGCAGGTAGAGGTCGGCGTAGCGGTGCGGGCCCTCGGGGGTGAGCGGCACCGGCACGCCCTCCCCGGCGTACCGGTAGATCCGCTGGTCCGCCCAGTTGGTGAAGACGATCTCGCCGCCGCGGCCGAGCGGCCGCCAGGACCGCCCGCCGTACTCGATCACCCGGTTGCGCGCGTTCCACCCCGGCGGGATCGCGTCGCGCAGCGTCCCGTCCGGGGTGCGCCGGACCACGCAGCGTCGGCCGCCCTCGTGCGGGCGCGGCTCGTCCCACCAGACGTCGCCTCCCGCGGACTCCACCCACAGCGGGCGGTCGTCCACGCGGGCCACGTCGACCGGGCGGATCGGGGAGTCGTGCATGGATCTCCTCCTCGGCTACCAGTTCCCGCCGGACGGCGGCAACGGGACTTCGGGCGGGTGGACCACGTAGACGATCCCCCGGCTGCTCGTGCCGCGCAGCCACACGTTCTCGAACGCGGCCCGCGGGTAGACCCGCCGCACGGCCCCGTCCTCGGGCGCGGCGGGATCGTTGGCGACGACGTCGCCGTCCTCGGTGAAGCCGACCACGACCATGATGTGCCCGCTGGTCGAGTAGCCGGCCCCGGGCAGCTCGTGGTCCTTGAAGGACTGGGAGGTCATCACCGGGATCCCGGCCGCAATAAGGCATTCCAGCTCGGTCAGCGAGCGCAGCCGGGTGACGAAGCCGGCCAGGCCGTACCGGCCCGCGTACGCCACGCCGAACGGCCAGTTCCCGGTCCCCTGGTAACTGTGGTCGTACATGTCGCGGGCGGCGTGGTCCACGGCGGGGCACGGATCGCCGTCCGCCACCCAGGCCAGCTCCGCCGCACCCGGCCCGCGCCCCCAGAACTGCAGCGTCATCGTCACCGCCGCCGGCGAGCACCACGCCTCACCGCCGCCGTCCCACTGCGGATAGTGCCCGGTGTGCGCCTTCTGCGACCGCCGCGGCACGGCCAGTTCGACGCCCCGGGCCGGTCCGGGCTCGCTGACCGGCACGGTGGCCCGCGACGGCACCGCCGACGCCATCACCGCCGCCGACGTCACCGCGGCCCCCGCGCCGTAGCACGTCACCCGCAGCCGGTAGGCGGTCACCGGCCGCCTGGCCACGTAGGTGTCCACCGCCACGTCGGCGTCGTCGTCCCCCTGCCCCGGCAGCGAGGTCCGGTGGATGTCCTGCCCGCCGGACGCCCAGCGCCCCATCACGTACCACTTGGTCAGCCCGCCGTCCAGGGTACGGCCGCGCAGCTCCAGCTCCACCCACGACCCCGGCGGCGTCACCGCCGTCCACGACGGCACCAGCTCGCCGGCCGCGAACCCGATCTCCCGCTCCGGCGACACCCACCGCCGGAAGGGATAGGTCCCATGACCGTGCCCGAAAGGGTCGAAGTATCCGGTCGTCCCGGTCTCCCCCTCTCCACCCTCCGGCACGAAGCGATGCAGCACGACCCGGCTCGGCTGGGCGGGGGACACGGTGACCACGCCGCCGATTCTGGTTTCGCCCCGACCTGCCCGCATCGGAAGGTTTACGTATTGGTAACGCACCCGGGCCCGGCGAGGGCGTGGGAGGGCCGTCCGGGCGCCGGCTACCTGCGACGGCCCGGGAGCGGTCCCGAGGCCCGCGGGCGGAGCGGGAGATGCGAGTCCGGTGTGAGCGGCGTGCCGGGCGCGGCGCGGGAAGGTCACGTAACATCGCGGAAAAGGCGGAAGCACATGGTCGTCATCCCGCGGGCGTAGAAATTGCTCAGATGACATCGGGGTTCCGGCGTGGGCCAGTACGGCGGGCCGCCCCGATGTCCGGCCGCTCGGCGAGCGGCGCAGGGCTCCTCCCGCCGGCGCGCGGGCGAAGGCCCGTTCCACCCCGGCGGCCCGCGCCTCGGCCAGGAGGCGGCGCCGGCGGCTTCGCACGTGATCGTCGTCAAGGGGGAGTGCACCTCGAGACGAGCAAGGCCGACCTACGCAGCCTGGAGGCCCGCTGATGAGTGACCTGCCGCAGTCCGCGCACGTTCTGCCCCGCCCGTCCCGCACCTCGCGTCCCCGTGCCGAGTCCGCGCCGGTCACCGTGCCGCCGTTCGTGCCCTGGGGCGGCCCGCCGCCGGCACCCGGCAGGCCCGGCCCGCTCAACGGGCTCCGCCTCACCGTCAAGGACGTGATCGACGTCGCCGGGCTGCCGACCGGGGCCGGGCATCCCCGCTGGCTGGAGACCCATCCGCCGGCCGTCTCCGACGCCGACGCGGTCGTCGCGCTCCGCGAGGCCGGCGCCGAGCTCGTCGGCAAGAGCCACACCGACGAACTGGCCTACAGCCTGAACGGCACCAACGCCCACTACGGCGCGCCCGCCAACCCGGCCGCCCCCGGCCGCGCCTGCGGGGGCTCCTCCAGCGGCCCGGCCGCCGCGGTCGCCTCCGGCGCCGCCGACCTCGGGCTCGGCACCGACACCGCGGGCTCGATCAGGGTGCCCGCCGCCCACACCGGCCTGTTCGGTTACCGGCCCACGCACGCCCGCGTCTCCCGCACCGGAATCGTCCCGCTCGCGCCGTCCTTCGACGTGCCCGGCCTGCTCGCGGCCGGTCTCGGCACGCTGAGGGCCGCCGCCGCGTGCCTGCTGGGCGGGGCCGTCGCCGCCGGCCGTACGGTCCGCCTGCACGTGCCGCCGGACCTGTGGGCGGTCGTGTCGCCGCGGATCGGCGCCGCGCTCGCGCCCGCGCTGCGCAGGCTCACCGCCTCGCTGCCGATCGACCGCACCCCCGTCTTCGAAGGCGACCTACTCTGCTGGGAGCGGACGCACGCCGCCTTCACCGCCGTCCAGGCCGCCCAGGCGTGGGACGTGCACGGGCCGTGGATCAGCAGGGAACGACCGGAGTTCGGGCCGGGCGTGGCGGCGCGGTTCCGGGCGGGCTCACAGGTCACCAGGGACGAGCTGGCGCCCGCGGCGGCCACCGTCGCCGCCGCCGCCGGCCGCGTCGCCGAACTGCTCGCCGGGGGCGGCGTCCTCGCGCTGCCCACCGCGCCCGCACCGGCCCCGCCGCTGCCCACCCGGCCGATCGCCCTCTCGCCCTTCCCCGGCGCCCCGCCGTCCGCCGAACCGCTCTCCGCGCCGCTGCCCGTGTCACAGCCGGGGTCGCCGTCGGGGTCGCCGTCCGGATCGCCGTCGGTGTCGCGGTCGGGGTCGCCATCCGTGCCGTCGCTGTTCGGCGGGTCGCCGCCCGTCCTGCCGCCCGGCGCCCTGCGGGCCACCACCGTGCGCCTGACCTGCCTGGCCAGCCTGGCCGGCGCGCCCGCGCTGAGCCTGCCGGTGGCCCACCTGGACGGGCTCCCGCTCGGGCTGAGCCTGGTGGCGGCCCCCGGCCAGGACGAGGCCCTCTTCGACCTCGCCACCGTGGCCATGCCGCAGACCCCCGCGACCCCCGCGCAGGACGCCAGGACCCTCGGTAGATAGACCCCGGCCCCCGCCGTGGACAGACCCCGCCTCCCGGTCTGCCCGGGACGCGCCCCCGCGCCGCCCCGGGCTCGCCGGATCCTCACAGGTAGAGGCCGGTGGCCTCCGAGGGGCGAGGCGCGGACACCGTACGGCCGGCGCGCAGCGCGAACAGCTCGGCCAGGGTGGCGCCGGCCGGAGCGGCGGCCTCCTCGACACCCAGCCAGCCGGCCGCCTCGGCCCGGGACAGCTGGCCCACCTCGATCTGGGCCAGGCAGCGGCCCGGCCGCACGATCGCCGGGTGCAGCCGGGACAGCTCCTCGTTGGTGGTGATCGCCACCAGCACGTCCCGCCCCTGGCCGAGCAGCCCGTCGGTGAGGTTCAGCAGCCGGGACAGCCCCTGGCCGGTGGCCTGCTTCGCCTCGGCCCTGATCAGCTCGTCGCAGTCCTCCAGCACGAGCAGCCGCCAGCGCCGCCCCTCGTCGCCGGAGTCGTACCCCACCGCCACCTGCATGAGATAGCCGGGATCGTTGAACAGCCGCTCGGGGTCGAGCACGCAGTCCACCTGGCACCACTCCCGCCACTCGCGGGCCAGGCTGCGGACGACGGTCGTCTTGCCGGTCCCGGGCGGGCCGTGCAGCAGCACCAGCCTGCCGTCGACACCCGCCGGCGTCATCGTCATCAGCCGGGCCAGCGGCCCGCCCGCCGCCTCGGAGTAGTTGCCGGCGATCTCCGCCCACGGGACCGCCGTGATCGGCTTCTCCGAACGGTTCCCGCCGCGCCCGGCCAGCCACCAGAAACCCATCTCGACGTGCTCGGTCTCCGGCGCGGGCTCCCGGGCGTCCCTGGTCGTCTCGGCGAGCACGGACTCGGCGAGATCCTCGCTGACGGCGGTGACGCTGACCGTCGCGGAGCGGTTGTTGAAGCGGACCACGCGCAGCGTCCACCCGTCGCCGAGGACCAGCCGGGACTCCCGGCCGTTCTCCTCCCGGGCCGAGCGGACGAGCCGCCCCCCTGCGGGCATGAGCGGCGCGCCGGGGACCACGCGGTCCAGGCTGGCCTGACGGGCCCAGGGCTGCGCCCCGGTGGCGAACGGCGACAGCGCGAGAGCGTCGATGACGTCGACCGGCGAGTCCCCGTCGTCCAGCCAGACGTTCATCGGCAGCTCGGCCGGATCGGGTGTGAAACGAACCTCCTTGACCACGGACATATCGACAATGATCCGCCGCATCCCCGGCCACGTCGAAAGGTTTTCCACCTCACCGCCTGCGCGGGTCGCCTGGCTCACCGCTTGCGCAGGTTGCTCGGCTCACTGCTTGTGCGGGTTGCTCGGGACACTGCTTGTGCGGGTCGCGTGGCTCACTGCTTGCGTAGGTCGCCCGTCTCCCTGGCGATGTCGAAGCCGGGCACGTCTCGCCAGGTGTAGGTCAGCACGTTGCCGCCCTTGCGGTCCAGCCACACGGTGCCGGGCACGCAGCCGGTGTCCAGGCCGAGGGCGAAGCTGAGCCGGTTCCCGGTGACCCCGGTCAGCCGGATCTCGCCCTCGCAGCCGCTCGCCGGCTCGGCCCAGCGCGCGGTGGAGTCGCCGGCCCGCAGCTCGACCCTGATCTCCTTCTGGCCGCCTGAGATCCCCCTGACGTCGCCGGACCACTCGCCCGCGAAGGCGCGGGGGATCCGCGCGCCCCCCGGATCCGCGGTGGCCGCCACGGGCGCCGACGCGGACGCCGAGGGTGTGGCCGGCGCCGTGCCGGAGTCGGTGGGGGAGGGGTCGGTGGAGGAGGGGCCGGGGGCGGGGGTGGTGGCGCCGCCGTCCGTGGACGCCGGCGTGACGCGCCCGGTGGCGCCGCCGGTGAGCGGGAGGAGGCCCTGGTTCGCCCACACCACCACCGCCGCCGCACCGGCCAGCGCCACCGCCGCGGCCAGCACGCCCGCCAGCACCCCACGCCGCCGCCTGCGCGGACGGGTGACGAGCGCGCCCGGCTCGCCGGGCGGCACGGTGGCCAGCGGGGAGGGTCCACCCGCCGGACGCCCGGCCCCGGATGCTACGGCCCCGGATGCTACGGCCCCGGATGCAACGGCCCCGAGAGGACCGGCCCCGGTGACTCCGGCGGCGGGGGGACCGGAACCGGAGGCTCCCGAGGCGAAGGGACCGGAACCGGAAGCTCCGGAGGCAGAGGCTCCGGAGGCGAAGGGATAGGCCCCGGAAGGACCGGAGGCGGGGGCTTCGGCGGCGAAGGGACCGGAGCTGGAAGCTCCGGAGGAGGAGGGAGCGGCGAAGGGACCGGAGGTGGGGGCTCCAGAGGTGGAGGGAGCGGCGGGTGGATCGGAGGTGGGGGGAGCGGTGGGGGCTTCGGAGGTGGGGGGTTTGGAGGCGAGGTGGGCTCCGTGGGCGGCTAGTTCCTCCAGGGCGGCGGGGTCGGTGGCCGGGGGAGCCGCCACGGGGGCGACGAGGCGGACCATCAGCTCGCGCGCCGAGGGCCGCCGGGCGGGGTCCTTGGCCAGGCAGGAGCCGATCAGGTCGCGCAGGCGGGGCGGCAGCGCGGACAGGTCGGGGTGGGCGTTCACGATCCGGTGCAGCACGGCGGGCACGTTGTCCGCGCCGAACGGCGCGTGGCCGGTGGCCGCGTACACGATCGTCGCCGCCCAGGCGAAGACGTCGGAGGCGGGCGAGGCGGGCGCGCCGGCGATCCGCTCGGGGGAGACGTAGGCGGGGGTGCCGATGAGCCCGGAGGTGAGGGTGACGGAGTCCTCCGTCCTGGCGATGCCGAAGTCCACCACCCGCGGGCCGTCCGGGCCGAGCAGCACGTTCGCCGGCTTGAAGTCCCGGTGCACGACGCCGGCCGCCTGGATCGCCGCCAGCGCGGTGGCCGTGCCGATCGCCAGCCGTTCCAGCTCGCCGCCGCGCAGCGGCCCGCGCTCGCGCACCCGCCGCTCCAGTGAGGGCCCGTCCACGAACTCGCTCACCACGTAGGGCCGGGGCCCGCGCACGTCGGCGCCCAGCACCCGCGCCGTGCAGAACGACGCCACCCCGGCCAGCGCCGCCAGCTCCTGCTCCAGCCGCGCCCGCGACTCCGCGTCGACCCTGGACAGCAGCTTCACCGCGACCTGCTCCCCGGAGGGGGCGTTCGCCAGGTAGACCACCCCCTGGCCGCCCTCGCCGAGCCTCCCGGCGAGCCGGAATTCGCCGAGCGCCCGCGGATCGTCGGGGGTGAGGGGAGACGCCATGCGGTACACGTTACCGATCGGGGATCATCGCCGGTGGATCTCCGGCGCCCCGCTCTGGGCGGGGAAGGAAACGGGCGATAGCGTTCGAGGGTGCGGACCATCGACTGGGTAGACGACGGCATCGAACTGATCGACCAGACCCTGCTCCCCGAGCGGTGCGAGACCCTCCGTCTGGAGACCGTGGACGGGCTGATCGGCGCGATCAGGAGGCTCTCCGTGCGCGGGGCGCCCGCACTCGGCGTGGCGGGGGCGCTCGGCGTGGCGCTGGCCGTCGCCACCGAGCGCGACCCGGCGGACGCGATCACCCGGCTGCGCGCCGCCCGGCCCACCGCGGTCAACCTGGCCTGGGGCGTCGACGAGGCCGCCCGGCACGTCGCCGAGGGCTTCCCTGCCGTGCTGCGGCGCGCGCTGGCGATCCGCGACGACGACATCGCGGCCTGCCGCTCCATGGGCGAGTACGGCACCGCGCTGCTGACCGGCCTCCTCGGTGAGGACGGCACCGGGATCCGGATCATGACCGTGTGCAACACGGGCGGGCTCGCCGCGGTGGAACGCGGCACCGCGCTCGGAGTCGTTCAGACGCTGCACGAGCGCGGCCGGCTCGCCGAGGCGCTCGCGCTGGAGACCCGGCCGCTGCTCCAGGGTGCCCGGCTGACCGCCTGGGAGCTGGGCCGGATGGGCGCGCCGTACCGGATGATCGTGGACTCCGCGGGGCCGTTCCTGCTCGCCCGCGGGCACGCCGACGCCGTGCTGATCGGCGCCGACCGCATCGCCGCCAACGGCGACACCGCCAACAAGGTGGGCAGCTACGCGCTGGCCCTCGGCGCCCGCCGGGCGGGCGTGCCGTTCGTGGTGGTCGCTCCGGAGACCACGGTGGACATGGCCACCCCGTCGGGCGCGGAGATCGCCATCGAGGACCGCCCGGCGGAGGAGGTCGTCACGCTCCGCGAGCTGCGGCTGGCCCCGCACGACGCCGGCGCGATCAACCCGGCGTTCGACGTCACCCCGCACGACCTGATCACGGCGATCGTCACCGACCGCCGGATCGTGCGCCTGGACAGGGCGGAGACCCTGGCGAGCGTGCCCCCTGGACCGCGCGCGGCCATGCCCTCGTGACGAGGGCGGAGCCGTACTTTCTGCGTCAAACGCCAGATGAACCCTTGCCCGGCACGTTACTCTGAGTTGTCCCCCGACTGCGCTTCTCAGGAGAGTCCGTGGCCACCGACATCATTCTCCGTAAGGAGTGGGGTGCCCGCGCGGCGCGCGGCTCCTACACCATGCTCGGCTCCACCAAGGGTGTGAAGGTCCACTACACGGGCGGGCGGGTCGATCCCGCGATCGTGGACGATCACGACAAGTGCGTGGCGATGGTGCGTTCCATCCAGGGTCAGCACATGGACGGGAACGGCTGGATGGACATCGGCTACTCGATGGTGGTCTGCCCGCATCGCAAGGTGTTCGAAGGGCGCGGGGCCCGGCATCTGCCGGCCGCCAACGGCGCGGGCCTCAACACCGGCCACTACGCGGTGCTCGCCCTGGTCGGCAACTCCGGCCTGGTCACGCCGCCGGACGAGATGCTCCAGGGCATCGTCGACGCGATCGAGTACCTCCGGGACAGGGGAGGCGCGGGCGACGAGATCAAGGGCCACCGCGACGGCTACGCCACGAGCTGCCCCGGCGACGCGCTGTACGCCTGGGTGAGGCGCGGAGCCCCGCGCCCCGGCGCGCAGGACACCCCCGACCCCGAGCCGCCGGGCACCGCGCCCGCCTGGCCCGGCCGCCGGCTGAAGTATCCGCCCGTCCTGCGCGGCGACGACGTCCGCACCTGGCAGGCCAGGATGCGCGCCCGCGGCTGGTCGCTCGACGTCGACGGCGCCTACGGCCCGCGGTCCCGCGAGGTGTGCAAGGCGTTCCAGGAGGAGAAGGACCTGCCGGCCACCGGCGTCGTCGACCAGGCCACCTGGGTCGCCGCGTGGAAGGAACCCGTCACCTGAGAATGCCCGTCACGTGAAGGTGCCCGTCACGTGAAGGTGCCCGTCACGTGAAGGTGCCCGTCACGTGAAGGTGCCCGTCACGTGAAGGTGCCCGTCACGTGAAGGTGCCCGTCAGGGGAAGGTGATCGTCCAGCCTTCGCGGGCGGCCTGCGCGGCGGTGTAGCCGACGCCGTGCACCTTCAGGCCGGCGGCGTCGAGCAGGCTCAGCGTGCCGCCCCTGTTGCCGAGGACGATCCGCTCGTCCAGGGCGACGCTGAGCGTGGCGCCCGCGTCGAGAGTGCCGGACAGCGCGAGCGTGCGGCGCTGCCCGTCGGCCAGCCGCCAGCCGTCCAGGCCGATCGGGGCGGGGGAGGCGTTGAGCAGGATGACCCTCTCCCGCTCGGGGGCCGGACCGGCCGGGTTGACCAGCGCGGCGAGGATCCGCACCGGCTCCTCCCCGCCGCCGGGCCTCGGCGGCGCGCCGTCCAGGGCGTGGCCGGTGACGTCGTCCGTGCGCCACGACTGCGACTGGAAGGCCAGGAAGACGCCGATCCAGCGCGCCTGGTCCGGCAGGTGGATCAGCAGGGCGCCGTCCTGCCACACACCGTCGTCGGCCTGGAACCTGCCGCTGTTGCCCTGGTTCATGTGCACGTCGTGCACGCCGTTGCCGGGCAGGAAGCCGAAGACCTTGTCCCTGGTGGCCGCCTCCGGCCCCCAGCGCTCGCCGAAGACGTAGACCGCGGCCGACTCGTCGTTGACGGCCCGCCGTACATAGTGGTCGAGCAGGTCGGCGAGGTCGTTGTCGTCGCCGGGGAGGTCGGGCGGCAGCGGGCGCATGGCCGCGGGGTCGAACAGGTTGCCGCGGACGAAGTCCAGGGCGCCGGAGCCCGCAGCGGACGTCAGGGCGGTCCAGCCGCTGCCCGCGGCGGGCAGTTGGTCGAGCACGGGGTGCCGGAAGTCGTCGTCGGCGAGGTAGAGCAGCTCGGAGGGCGCCTGCTGGGACAGCACGTTGACAGCCGCCCGGTAGGCGGTCCCGGCGTCGTCCACCAGGTGGATCTGGTAGTGCGGGGTGTTCGCCGCCCCCTCGCGCCGCCGGTCGATCGCCCGGCCGGCCAGGACTCCGTAGGACCGCAGCGGCACGTCGACCTCCGTGTTCCCGGGGTGCGGAGCGGGCAGGGACCCGCCCCCTGGCGACGATTGTGGGTCAGCCTTCCGCCCGTGTCGAGCATCCCCTGGGGGACCTCCCTGCCGAGCCTTGCCGGAATACCGGCAATAGATGACTTGTAGGGCAAGGCGGGTGATGTCACGCTTCGTGCATGGCAGACTTCGCCGGAGGGAAGATCGAGGCGTTCGTCGGGCCGGCTGAGCTCGGGGCGGCGGACCGGCTGGAAGACCGAATCGTGGAGTTCATCGAGGGAGCCACGAGTTCCCTGGACATCGCGGTGCAGGAGCTGGACTCCGAGCCGATCGCCCAGGCCATTCTGGACGCCCGTTATCGCGGGGTGAGCGTCCGCATGGTGCTGGAACAGGACTACCTCCTCACCTCCAAGGTGCCCAAGGCGGTGCCGAGGGACGGCGAGGACGAGGCCGCCGCGCGCCGCCGCGTCCAGTGGAACGACGAGACGGGGTCGCGCAGCCTGGAGGCCAACCGGCGGATCCTGGCCGCGCTGCTGCGCTGCGCCGTGGACGTCAAGGCGGACTACAACCCGGAGATCTTCCACCAGAAGTTCATCATCCGCGACTTCCGTGAGCGCGCCCTGCCCACCTCGGCGATCCTGTCCGGCTCGGCGAACTTCACGCACACCGACTGTCACACGAATCTCAACCATCTCGTGGTGTTCCACGACACGCGGATCTGCCGGGAGTACCTCGGCGAGTTCATCCAGATGCGGGCCGGCGACTTCGGGCGGGGCGCGCACGGCAAGGTGCCGCGCGCCTACAACGTGGGCGGCGTGCCGGTGAAGGTGCTCTTCGCGCCCGACCACACGCCCGAGCTGGAGATCATGAAGCAGATGCTGAAGGCGACCGAGAGGGTCGACTTCGCCATCTTCACCTTCGCGGGTTCCTCCGGGATCGACGACGCGATGATCGCCCTGGCCGCCGCCGGCCGGGTCGTCACCGGCGCCATGGACCCCGGCCAGGGCGCCCAGAAGTGGGCGGCCACCCGCGACCTGGACCAGGCCAGGATCGAGCTCTACTTCCCCCGGCGCGGGAACGGGTTCCGCAAACTGCACCACAAGCTCATGGTCATCGACGACTCCGTCGTGATCGCGGGCTCGTTCAACTACACCGCGCCGGCCAACCAGTACAACGACGAGAACATCTTCGTCCTGGGCAGCCCCTACCCCGGCCTGCCCGCGCGCGAGGGCGGGCCGGTGGACCCGGCGGCGTGCGCGGAGCTCGCCGGCTACTTCCGCACCGAGATCCAGCGGATAGAAAGGGCCGGGGAACGCGTCCGCCTCGCCGCGCACGTCTGAGGCCGAATGCCCCTTTAGAGGTGTCGCGGCCCCCGCTGTCCCCTCACCGCCGCTCATACGCTTAACATCCGAACCATGACGGTGCCGTCCCAGGAGTTCCGACCGGCCGCGGACTTCCCGCCGACCACACGCGACCGGTGGCGCGACGCGGCGCTCGCCGTGCTGCGCAGGTCGGGCGTGGAGGCGGAGTCGCCGGAGGAGGCGCTCTCCACCACCACCTACGACGGGGTGACCATCTCCCCGCTCTACGACGAGGCCGACGCCCCCGCCGGGCAGGGGGTGCCCGGCCTGCCCCCGTACGTCAGAGGCGCCCGGCCGCTGCCCGGCTGGGACGTGCGGCAGCGGCACGCCGTGGCCGACCCCGCCGCGGTGCTCGCCGACCTGGAGAACGGCGTCACGTCGCTCTGGCTCGCCGTGGGCCCGGACGCCATCCCGGTGGACGACCTGCCGCGCGTGCTCGCCCCGGTCTACCTCGACCTCGCCCCCGTCGTGCTCGACGCCGGAGCCGACACCGCGCGGGCCGCGGAGACGCTGCTGCGGGTGGCGGCGGACCGGGCCGGCGCGGCGGACGCCTCCCCGCCGGTCGCCGGGAACCTCGGCGCCGACCCGCTCGGGCTCGCCGCCCGCACCGGCGGCCCCGCCGACTTCACCGTGGCCGCCGGCCTCGCCCGCCGGTGCGCCACCGGCCACCCCGGGCTGCGCGCGATCACCGTGGACGGCACGCCGTACCACGACGCCGGCGGCTCCGACGCCGAGGAGCTCGGCTGCTCCGTCGCCGCCGGAGTGTCCTGCCTGCGCGCCCTCACCGCGGAGGGGCTGAGCGTCGCAGAAGCCCTCGGCCAGCTCGACTTCAGGTACGCGGCGACCGCCGACCAGTTCCTCACCATCGCCAAACTGCGCGCCGCCCGGCGGCTGTGGGCGCGGGTGGCCCAGGTGTGCGGCGCGTCGGAGAGCGGCGCGCAGCGGCAGCACGCGGTCACCTCCTCGGCGATGATGACGGCCCGCGACCCGTGGGTGAACATGCTGCGCACCACCGTCGCCTGCTTCGCCGCCGGCGTCGGCGGCGCGGACGCCGTGACCGTGCAGCCGTTCGACGCCCGCCTCGGCCTGCCCGACGACTTCGCCCGGCGGATCGCCCGCAACACCCAGTCGCTGCTGCTGGAGGAGGCGCACGCCGGCCGGGTCGCCGACCCCGCGGGCGGCTCCTGGTACGTCGAGCGGCTGACCGCCGACCTCGCCGAGGCGGCCTGGGCGTGGTTCCGGGAGATCGAGCGGGCCGGCGGCATGGCGGCGGCGCTGGAGTCCGGCCTCGTCGCCGGCCGCCTGGCCGCCACCCGGGCCCGGCGCGCGGACGACGTCGCCCACCGCCGCACCCCGATCACCGGCGTCAGCGAGTTCCCGGACATCGACGAGAAGATCCCGGCCCGCCGCCCCGGACCCGGCCTGGCCGCCGCCGGCGCAGGCCGCGGCCTGCCCGTGGTGCGGTACGCGGCGGAGTTCGAGGCGCTGCGCGACCTCGCCGACGCCCAGCCGCGCCGGCCGCAGGTCTTCCTGGCCACGATCGGGCCGGTCGCCGCGCACACCGCGCGCGCGTCGTTCGCGGCCAACCTCTTCGGCGCGGGCGGCATCGCCACCGTGACCGCCGGCCCCGGCACCGACCCGGCGGAGATCGCCGCCGCCTTCACCGCCAGCGGGGCGGCCGTGGCCTGCCTGTGCTCCTCCGACCGGCTCTACGGCGAGCACGCCGCCGCCGTGGCCGCCGCGCTGCGCGACGCCGGTGCGCTCAGGATCTGGCTGGCGGGGAAGGGACACTACGAGGGCGTGGACGCCAACCTGCACGCCGGAGGCGACGCGCTCGACGTCCTCCGCACGACCTTCGACGACCTGGGGGTGAACCGATGATCCCGGACTTCTCGGATATCGGGCTGTCCAGCGAGCCCGGCGCCGCCGTTCCCGGCGTCGAGGACTGGACGCGGGCCGTGCGGGAGGAGACCGGCAAGGAGCCGGAGGACCTCGTCTGGGAGACGCCGGAGGGGATCGGCGTCAAGCCGCTCTACACCGCCGCCGACCTCGACGGCCTGGACTTCCCGCACACCTACCCCGGCGCCGCGCCCTTCCTGCGCGGGCCCTACCCGACGATGTACGTCAACCAGCCGTGGACCATCCGGCAGTACGCCGGGTTCTCCACCGCCGCCGAGTCCAACGCCTTCTACCGGCGCAACCTGGCGGCCGGGCAGAAGGGCCTGTCGGTCGCCTTCGACCTCGCCACCCACCGGGGCTACGACTCCGACCATCCGCGGGTGGGCGGCGATGTGGGCATGGCCGGGGTGGCCATCGACTCGATCTACGACATGCGGCAGCTCTTCGACGGCATCCCGCTGGACCGGATGAGCGTCTCGATGACGATGAACGGCGCGGTGCTCCCTGTGCTGGCGCTCTACATCGTCGCCGCCGAGGAGCAGGGCGTCGCGCCGGAGATGCTGGCCGGGACCATCCAGAACGACATCCTCAAGGAGTTCATGGTCCGCAACACCTACATCTACCCGCCCGGCCCCTCGATGCGCATCATCTCCGACATCTTCGCCTACACCAGTGAGAAGATGCCGAAGTTCAACTCGATCTCCATCTCCGGCTACCACATCCAGGAGGCCGGGGCCACCTGCGACCTGGAGCTCGCCTACACGCTGGCCGACGGCGTGGAGTACCTGCGGGCGGGCGTGGGCGCGGGGCTGGACATCGACGCGTTCGCGCCGCGGCTGTCGTTCTTCTGGTGCATCGGGATGAACTTCTTCATGGAGGTCGCCAAGCTGCGGGCCGCCCGCCTGCTGTGGTCCGGCCTCGTCGCCGGGTTCGGCGCGAAGAACCCGAAGTCGCTGTCGCTGCGCACGCACAGCCAGACCTCCGGCTGGTCCCTCACCGCGCAGGACGTGTTCAACAACGTGGCCCGCACCTGCGTCGAGGCGATGGCCGCCACCCAGGGGCACACGCAGTCGCTGCACACCAACGCGCTGGACGAGGCGCTCGCCCTGCCCACCGACTTCTCCGCCCGCATCGCCCGCAACACCCAGCTGCTGCTCCAGCAGGAGTCGGGCACCTGCCGGGTGATCGACCCCTGGGGCGGCTCCGCCTACGTCGAGCGGCTCACCCACGAGCTCGCCGAGCGCGCCCTCGGGCACATCCGCGAGGTCGAGGCGGCGGGCGGCATGGCCAGGGCGATCGACGCGGGGCTGCCCAAGCTGCGCATCGAGGAGGCGGCGGCGCGCACCCAGGCGCGCATCGACTCCGGCCGCCAGCCGGTGATCGGCGTCAACAAGTACCGGCCGCAGGCGGACGAGCCGATCGAGGTGCTCAAGGTCGACAACACCGAGGTGCGCAGGCAGCAGATCGACAAGCTGCGCCGGCTGCGCGCCGAGCGCGACCCGCGCGCCGTCGAGGACGCGCTGGCCGCGCTGACGAAGGGCGCGGCCGGCGGGGACAACCTGCTCGCCCTCGCGGTGGACGCGGCCCGCGCCAAGGCCACCGTGGGCGAGATCTCCGACGCGCTGGAGAAGGTCTTCGGCCGGCACGTCGGCCAGATCCGCACGATCTCCGGCGTCTACCGCGAGGAGGTGGGCCAGAGCGTGGAGGCCGTCCGCGCGGCGTGCGCCGCGTTCGAGCTGGCCGAGGGCCGGCGGCCCAGGATCCTGGTGGCCAAGATGGGCCAGGACGGCCACGACCGGGGCCAGAAGGTGATCGCCACCGCCTTCGCCGACCTCGGCTTCGACGTCGACGTGGGCCCGCTGTTCCAGACGCCCGCCGAGGTGGCGCGCCAGGCCGTCGAGGCCGACGTGCACATCGTCGGCGTCTCCTCGCTGGCGGCGGGACACCTGACCCTGGTGCCCGCGCTGCGCGAGGCGCTGGCCGAGGCGGACCGCGACGACATCATGGTCGTCGTCGGCGGGGTGATCCCGCCCGGCGACTTCGACGAGCTGCGCGCCGCCGGCGCCTCGGCGATCTTCCCGCCGGGCACCGTCATCGCCGACGCCGCCCTCGACCTGCTCCGCGACCTGTCCACCCGGCTGGGCCATGACGCTTGACGACTACGTCAAGGGCGTCAGGGAGGGTAAGCGGGCCTGGATCGGGCGGGCCATCACGCTGGTGGAGTCGACCAGGCCCGACCACCGGGAGCTGGCCCAGCGGCTGCTGGTCGAGCTCACCCCGCACGCCGGCGCGGCCAGGAGGGTCGGCATCACCGGCGTGCCCGGCGTCGGCAAGTCGACGTTCATCGACGCCCTGGGCACCCTGCTGACCGCGGAGGGCCACCGGGTCGCCGTGCTCGCCGTGGACCCCTCCTCCACCAGGACCGGCGGCAGCGTGCTCGGCGACAAGACCAGGATGAACCGCCTGGCCGCCGACCCGGCGGCGTTCATCCGGCCCTCGCCCACCTCCGGCACCCTCGGCGGCGTCGCCAAGGCCACCAGGGAGGCCATGGTCGTCGTCGAGGCGGCGGGCTACGACGTGGTGTTCGTGGAGACGGTCGGCGTCGGCCAGTCGGAGACCACGGTCGCCGACATGGTGGACACCTTCCTGCTGCTCACCCTGGCCCGCACCGGCGACCAGCTCCAGGGCATCAAGAAGGGCGTCCTGGAGCTCGCCGACGTCATCGCGGTCAACAAGGCCGACGGCGACCACGAGCAGGCGGCGCGCAAGGCGGCGAGCGAGCTGGCCGGCGCGCTGCGGCTGCTCCGCTCCGGCCCCGCCGCGCCCGTCGTCACCTGCAGCGGCCTCACCGGCGGCGGGCTCGGCGACCTGTGGCAGCGGATCGTCGGGCACCAGGAGGCGCTGTCCGCCTCGGGCGAGCTGGCGGCCAGGCGCCGCCGCCAGCAGGTCGGCTGGACCTGGGCGCTGGTCCGGGACCGGCTGCTGGCCCGGCTGCACGGCCATCCGCGGGTCGCCGCCATCACCGCCGAGGTCGAACGCGAGGTCCTCGACGGCGGGCTGACCCCTTCCCTCGCCGCCGACCGCATCCTCGCCGCGTTCTTCGACTCCGACGCTTGATCGGCCACGGGGGGAGGTGTCTCCATCCCCGTGGTAAGCGCTTCATCCCGGTGGAGGGGATTCCCCCCGCGCCCCGGTAGGCGGAAGCCCGCCCCGTGTGACGATGACGGCGAATTTCGACACGGGGAGGTCTTCGCATGTGCCACGAGGTGACGACGCCTGAGACGGTCGCCGCGGCGCTCGCCGAGTACCGCGCGCTGCTCGACGCGCACGGCCCGACCTGGGGAGAGGACCCCATCCTGTACGTCAAGCAGATGACGACCAGCGCCTTCCTGACCGGCGCGGAACTGTGGGAGGCGATGTCCGCCAAGATCGCCGAACCGGGGCCGGAGGGCGGGCGACTGCGGCCGATCGACTGCGACATGGACGAGATGGTGCGGGACGCGCTCGGCGGGCGGGTGCTCGACAACCTCGCCGCCCTCCGGCTCACCGACGCGGGGCACGCCTTCCAGGCGAGGGCCCAGGCCGTGCTGAACGGCGCCGAGTTCCGCGGCACCCTGCTGATCGACTCCGCGCGGGACACGGTGGTCGCCGTGGAGGTGGACGGGACACGTCTGGAGATCGCGCCGCGCGGCGCCAGGTTGGTGCCGATCACCTCGGCCAGCGAGGTCCGGGTGGCCGGGGAGAGGGTGGAGCTGACCGGCCTGACCAGGTCCGCCCTGCCGGCCAGGCTGCGGCTGCGGGCCGGCTTCCCGTGCCGGTGGACCGTGATGGGCGAGGACGGGCAGGGCTGGTACCCCGAGGGCGCCCCGCCCAAGCGCGACCACCACGGCCTGCCGTACTTCCACGGCGACGACCTCGTCCTCGACGTCCCCGCCGAACTGCTCACCGTGCGGGTCACCCGCGGCATGGAGTACGGCACCGCCGAGACGACCGTCATCCCGGCCGGGGAGACGGTCGTCGAGCTGACCCCGGAGCGGATCTACGACGCGGCGGCGCGCGGCTGGTACGGCGGCGACATGCACGTGCACATGAACTGGGCCGGCGACATGGTGGGCGAACCCGCGCTGGCCGCCGCCATGCAGCACGGCGAGGACCTGCACGTGCTCAACCTGGTCGCGGGCAACGTCTCCGCCGAGCGCGTCTACGACCGGGAGGCCCTGGACCACTGGGCGGGCCGGGACCTGCCCTGGTCGGACGGCACGCACATCGCCAGGATGGGCGTGGAGTACCGCAACGACCTGCTCGGCCACTTCTCCGTCTTCGGCGTCCCCGAACCACCCGGCCGCTACCACACCGGCTTCCTGAAGACCGTGGACTGGCCGCCGAACGGCGCCGCCGCCGCGGAGTTCCGGGCCCGGGGCGGCGTGGTCGGCTACGGCCACCCGTTCCACCCACCGGCGCCGGGCGAGGACGACCCGCCGGGGGCGCTGATCGGTCACGGCCGGGACTGCGACGCCAAGGAGATCGTCGCGGACGCCGCGCTCGGCCTGGTGGACTCGCTGGACGTGCTCAACCACTCCTCGGTCGCGGCCACCGCGCTCGTCTACCGGCGGCTCGTCGGCGCGGGCAACCGGCTGGCGGTCACCGCGGGCACCGACGGCCAGATGTCCTTCACCCGGCGCGGCAACCAGTCGGCCCCGCCCGGCTGGGCGCGCGTCTACGCCAAGGTGGACGGCCCGCTGTCCGCCGGGTCCTACGCGGAGGCGCTGCGCCGCGGCCGTACCTTCGCCACCACCGGCCCCTGGCTGGAACTGGCCGTGGCGGCGGGCGGCGGGGAGACGGGCGGCCCGGGGGAGACCCTGGACCTCGCGCCCGGCGGAACCGTGACGATCACCGCCAGGGTCGTCGGCCCGGAGGCCGAACGCCTGGAGCTCCGCACCGCCGACGGCCTTCTCGCCGAGACCTCCATCCGCCCCGGGCACACCGGGACCGAGCTGACCGCCGAGCTCGTCGTGACCGAGCCCACCTACGTCATGGCCGTCGTCACCGGCGGCCCGCACCCGCGCACCATGCGGGACGACACCTACGCCTGCACCACCCCCGTCCATCTGGACGTCGCCGGACGGCACGTGGCCCGCCCGCAGGACGTGCGCTGGTGCCTCGACTGGCTCGACCTGCTGGAGGCCGTCGTCCGCGAGCGCGGCACGTTCACCTCCGAAGACCAGCTCGCCGACCATCTCGCGCTGTACGACCGGGCCAGGGCCGTCTACCGGTCCCGGTTGCCCGGGTAGGGTCCGCCGGACGCCGCGGACCCCCCTACCGCCGGTCCCGGAGACACGAGGGGTTCGCGGGCGCGCCGTGGCCTCCCGTGTCACCGAGTATGGAGAGGTCACGAGTACGGAGAGGACGCGGGCGCCGGAAGCGGGACGCCGGCGCGGGAAGGATGTGTCGCATGCGGATACGGTCACGGCTCGGCGCCTGGGACCAGAGGCTGTTCGCGGCCGTCGCGAAGTCGCACTGGCCGGGCGGGGAGCGGGCGTTGCCCCGGCTGTCCCGGGCCGCGGACAACTCGCTGCTGTGGGCCGGGATCGCGGCGGGCTTCGCGGTGAGCGGGCGGCGCGGCCTGCGCCGTGCGGCGACCCGGGGGATGCTCGCCATCAGCCTGGCCAGCCCGCTGGTCAACCTGGCGGGCAAGCAGGCGTTCGGCCGGGCCCGCCCGTCCCCGACGGCGTTGCCGGTCGGCCGGATCCTCAAGACGCCCACGTCGGCGTCGTTCCCCTCCGGGCACTCGGCCTCCGCCGCCGCGTTCGCCACGGCTGTCGCGCTGGAGGCGCCCGCCCGGGTGGCGATCCCCGTCGCGCTCGCCGCCGCGGCCGTCTGCTTCTCCCGGGTCTACACCGGCGTCCACTACCCGGGCGACGTGCTGGCCGGCGCCGGCATCGGGGTGGTCACCGGCCTCCTCACCCGCCGCCTGTGGCCCGAGGCAGGGGAGGCGGGCCGGGCCAGGGCGGTCACCACCGCGCCGCTGCCCGGCGTGGACCCCGAAGGGGAGGGGCTGGTCGCCGTGGCCGGCCCCGCGTCCTCCGGCGGCCCGGGCGGCGACCCCGCCACCGGCGAGGCGGTCCGCGTCCTGCGCACTTCCCTGCCCGGAGCCGAGATCGTCGCCCTTCGCGAGGACCCCGCCCAGGACGGGGACGAGCCGGGTCCCGGCGGGCTCGGGGCGGTCGTGGAGGGAGCCGCCGGGCGGGCGGGGGTGCTCGCCGTCGTCGGCGGGGACGACGCGGTGGACCGGGCCGCCAGGCACGCGCTGCGGCACGGCCGGCCGCTGCTCGTGGTGCCCACCGGCGGGCGCGACCGCTTCGCCCGCACGCTCGGCGTCGAGACCGCGCAGGAGGCCGTCGCCGCCTACGTCTCGGGGAACGCCGTGTCCGTCGACGTGGCCGAGGTCGCCGGGCGGGTCTTCCTCAACGACGTCAGCCTCGGCGTCTATCCGGCGCTGGCCGCCCGGTGCGAGTCCTGGCAGAACCGGATCGGCAGGTGGCCCGCGACGCTGTGGGGACTCGCCGGGGCGCTCCGCCGCGACGCCGGGCCGGTGGAGATCGTCGTGGACGGCGTGCCGTACCGGGTGTGGCTGCTCTTCGTGGGCAACTGCCGGCACGACTCGCGCGGCGTCGTCCCCGGGCGGCGGCGCCGGCTGGAGGACGGCGTGCTGGACATCCGCATGCTGACCGCCGCCCGCCGGCTGCCGCGCGTGCGCGCGTTCCTCAGCGTCGCGGGCGCCAGGTTCGGCATGTCCCGCCACTTCCACCAGTGGCAGGCCGACACCCTGCACGTCGGCACCCCGGGCGGCCGGGTACAGCTGGCCGGGGAGGGCGGGGTCCTCGACGTCGCCGCGCCGGTGACGTTCGCCAAGCGCCCGCGCGCGCTCACCGTCCTGCGCGAGTGACCTCGCGGCGGACGGCCCGGGAGGGCGCCGATTGACGTGGGGAGGAGGGCCGGTCGATAGTTGACCTCTATGGCCGCCCCCAGGTTGTTCCCCCTTGTCCTGACGGTCGCCGTGCTCGCGGCGGGCGGCTGCACCTCCGGCGGGGGCGGTCCGTTGCCGGGCAGCCCGACCGCGTCCGGCGTCGCGGGGCCGGTGGGCCCCGGGACCACCGGGAGCCCCGCCGCGACCCCCGCGCCGGCCGGCCTCACCCCGGACGCCTACCGGGCCGAACTGGACGCCGTGCGCGGGCCGGTGCGCGCCGCGCTGAGCAGGCTCGCCGACGCCGGCAGCCTGAAAAGCCTGGAGTCCAGGGCGGGCGACGCGCAGGAGGCGCTGGGCGAGGCCGCCGACCGGCTGGAGCCGCTGGTCCCGCCGGCCGAGGCGCGCGCCGAGCACGAGGGCTACGTGGCCGCGCTGCGCGACCTGTCCGAAGGGCTCGCCGACGCCTCGTCCGCCGTGTCGGCGCGGTCCGTGTGCACCGCCTCCGGGCTGCTCGCCGAGCTCGGCCGGTCCGGCGAGCTGAAGGCGCTGGAGGAGGCGGGCGGCGCCCTCGCCGGGCGCGGCGACTACCCGGCGGACGTGGTCTCGGTCAAGGCGCGGGAACGCACCTCCAGGCGGCTGCCGAACGGCCGCTACCTGCGCTCGGAGTCGCGCACCGGCCGCGGCACCCTCGCGATCAGCAACGGCGGCACCGACGACGCCGTGGTCACGCTGGTGCGCGGCAAGAGCCGGGCGATCAGCGTCTACGTGCGCAAGAAGTCGAAGTTCACCGTGGCGGGCGTCCGCGACGGGACCTACCGCGTGTACTTCGCCAGCGGCGCCGACTGGGACGCCGGGCGGCGGTCGTTCACCCGGTCGTGCGTCTTCCAGCGGTTCGACGACACGGTCCCGTTCAAGACGACCTACACGGCGACCGAGGTGCGCTGGAACAACTGGCGGATCACGCTGCACGCCATCACCGGCGGCAACGCCAAGATCAGCGGCGTCGACCCGGGCGACTTCCCCGGCTGAGCGGGGGCGGAGAACGCGCGCGGCCGCGACCCCGCGTGGCGGGGCCGCGGCCGGGTGGCGCGCGACGATCAGGTGGAGAAGAGCATGCCCATCAGACCGCGCTGGCGGTGGTGACCGTAGTGGCCGCCGTGGTGCGGCGCGCCCCAGGCGGGGCCGTGCGCCGGCGGGGGCGGCGGGGGCGGGGCCGCGTGCTGGCCGCCCCACTGGGTCTCAAGGCGGGTGAGGGTCTCCAACTCGCCATAGTCGAGGAAGATCCCGCGGCAGTTCTCACATTGCTCGATGTGAACGCCGTTGCGCTCGTACGTGCGCATCGACCCACGACACTTAGGGCACTGCATCAACCGTCTCCTAGACGTCCGGCTTCGATTGCCTGAGCACAACCTACTGTGTGCGAAGCCGTCGCGCGCGGCGATGAACGCCGTAAATCGGGCCGCCGCGGACATGGTTGCGGACACCGCCCGCCGGTCACCGCGCCGCTGCGGCGATCCGCGCGCAGGTGTCCACGAGCACCTGCTCCGCCTCGTCGATCTCCCTCCCGGCGCGTCGCGCGGTCGCGACGGCCGCCGCGGCGACCTGCACGGCGAGCGCCCTGGCCGGGATGTCCAGCCGCTCCCACGGGTCGGCCGCCCCGTCCAGCGCGGGACCGCCCGCCGCGACGTAGGCGGCCAGGAAGCGGTGCCACACCGCGGGCTCCAGCAGCCCGGCCGCGAACCACGCCGCCGGTCGGGCGAGGTCCCACGCCTGGTCGCCGTGGCCCACGTCGTCCACGTCGATGAGCAGCCACTCGCCGTGCTCCGGCGGGTGGCGGACGAGCTGGCCCAGGTGCCAGTCGCCGTGGGTGAGGCCGTGCGGGGCCCGTGGCGGCCCGCCGTACGGGTGGCCGAGGGCCTCGGGCGGCAGGGACGCCGCCGCGGCGCGCACCGTCCTGGCGGCGGCGCCGTCGTCGTCGCGGAGGCGGGCGACGACGGTGGAGACCCGGGCGGGGCCGCCCGCCGGCGGCAGCGGGGGCAGGTGCCGCAGCGGCACCAGGTGCAACCGGGCGAGGAGCCGGGCGGCGGCCTCCCACGGGGCCTCGTCCAGCGCCCCGGGATCGACCGGGCTGCCCGCGGGCCACACCGACACGAGCCGGTCGTCCGCGTGCTCCGCCGTGAGGCTCAGCGGCGGGAGCATGACGCCGGGCAGCCGGGCCGAGGCGGCCAGCCGCGGCCGGAGCGAGGCGGCGTCCATGCCCGGCGCGTGCGCCTTCACCACCACGTCGCCCACCCGCACGACCACCACGTCGTCCCGCGCCACCAGCACCCGGGCCGCCGGCTCCTGCGTGCGGGCGTGGCGCTCGCCGATCGCGGCGAGGGACTTCTGCAACGGGGTGGCGGGGGCCGGATCCGGCTCCGCGGCGGGGGACGGGGGAGTCTCGCCCGGCGAGGTGGGCCGGACGCTGACGGGTTCTCTCACGCCCTCAATCTAGATTGATCTCATGAACATTGGTTTCGCGGTTCCCGTCTCGGGCCCCTGGGCGACCCCGGCGAACATGGCGCGCGTCGCCACCCGGGCCGAGCAGCTCGGCTACCACCAGGTATGGACGTTCCAGCGGCTGCTCTACCCGGCGGGGCATCCGATGGGGCCCGTCTACCGCAGCGTCCAGGACCCGATCGTCACGCTGTCCTACCTCGCCGGGATCACCGGGCGGATCAGGCTCGGCGTGGCGGTGCTCAACATGCCCTTCTTCTCCCCGGCGCTGCTGGCCAAGCAGCTCGCGACGCTGCAGAACGTCTCGGGCGGCCGGCTCACCGCGGGGCTCGGCCTGGGCTGGCTGGAGGAGGAGTTCGCCGCCTCGGGCGTGCCGTACGGCAGGCGGGGCGCGCGCGGCGAGGAGTACATCGGCGTGTTGCGCGACCTGTGGCGCGAGGACGTCGTCGAGCACGAGGGGGAGTTCTACCGGTTGCCGCCGGTGCACCAGGACCCCAAGCCGGCCCCGGCGCCGCCGCCGATCCTGCTCGGCGGCACGGCCGATGTCGCCCTGCGGCGGGCGGGCCGGCTCGCGGACGGCTGGGTGAGCTCCAGCAGGGAGACGCTGTCCTCGATCGAGTCCAGGATCCGTCTCGTGAAGGAGGCGGCCACGGAGGCCGGCCGGGACCCGGAGGCGATGCAGTTCGTGTGCCGCGGGGTCACCTCGGTGCGTCCCGCCGGGCAGGCCGGCCGGCGCCCGCTGACCGGTTCCTACGAGGAGATCCGCCGCGACGTCGAGGGTCTCGCGGCCCAGGGGGTCACCGAGGTCTTCCACGACCTCAACTTCGACCCGGAGATCGTCTCCCCGGGGACCGACCCGGCCGAGTCGATGCGCCGCGCCGAGGAGGCCCTGGAGGCGCTGGCGCCTTAGCCGGCCCGCCGGACCGTCACGAGAAGCGCAGCACGGCCGCGCCGTTGACCTGGTCGGCGGCGAGGTCGCCGAGCGCGCGGTCGGCGGCCTCGAAGGGGTAGGGGGCGGTGGTGACCCGGGGCGGGTCCTCGGTGGCCGACCGCAGGTAGTCGCGGCCGTCGGCCCGGGTGTTGGCCGTCACGCTGCGCAGGGTGCGCTCCTGGAACAGGTGCCGCGGGTAGTCCAGAGGCGGGATGGCGCTCAGGTGGATGCCCGCGACGGCCAGCGTGCCGCCCCGGTCCAGCGCGGCCAGCGCGACCGGGACCAGGTCGCCCACCGGGGCGAAGAGGATCGCCGCGTCCAGCGGCTCCGGCGGCGTGTCGTACGCGCCGCCGGCCGAGGCGGCGCCGAGTTCGAGCGCGAGCTCCCGGGCCGCGGCCGACCGGGTCAGCACGTGCACGGTGGCGCCCCGCGCCAGGGCCGCCTGGGTGGTCAGGTGGGCGGAGGCGCCGAACCCGTAGACGCCGAGCCGTCCGCCCGGCGGCAGGTCGCAGCGCAGCAGCGCGCGGTAGCCGATGATCCCCGCGCACAGCAGCGGCGCGAGCTTCTCGGCCGGCCGGTCCTCGGGCAGCGGGTAGACGTAGTCCGCCGGCGCGACGAGATACTCGGCGTAGCCGCCGTCCGCGTGCCAGCCGGTGTAGGCCGAGCCGGGGCACAGGTTCTCCAGTCCCCGCAGGCAGTAGCGGCACCGGCCGCAGGTCGAGCGCAGCCACGCCACCCCGACCCGGGATCCCAGGGTCAGGGCGGACCCGGCGGGAGGCGGCCCGGCCACCCGGCCGACCGCCTCGTGTCCGGGCACCGTACGCGGGCGTAGCGGGGGCAGGTCGCCCTCGGCCAGGTGCAGGTCGGTACGGCACACCGCGCACGCCTCCACCTTGACCAGCACCTCGCCCTCTCCGGGCCGGGGGACGGGCAGCCGCACCCGGGCGAGCGGCCGGCTCGCCATCGGCCCCGGCCGGGCCACCACCCACGCGTCCATCTCCTGCGCGCCCGAACGGCTCATACTCCGAGCCAACCACACCGCCCGCGGCGGGGCCCGCAGGCCCCCGGGGGGCGTCTCAGGCCGCCGGAGCGTGCCGGGCGAGGCGGCCGGTGGCGAGGGCGGCGAGGAGGGCGGCGCCGTCCGGCAGCACCGCGTCGTCGAACAGGGCCTCGGCGGAGTGGTTGTAGGCCGCGGTGGCCGGGTCCAGGCCCGCCGGGCAGGCGCCGAGCGCGATGAAGGCGCCCGGCACGCTGTCCAGCACGTGCGAGAAGTCCTCCGAGCCGGCCAGCGGGTGCGGGGCGGCGAAGAACCGGCCGGGGCCGAGCAGGGCGGTCACCGTGTCCCCGGCGAAGGCGGCCTCGTCCGGGTCGTTGACGGTCACCGGATACCCCATGCCGAAGGACGCCTCCGCGGTGAGGCCGTGCGCCGCGGCGACGCCTTCGACCAGCCGGATCGCGTGCTGCCTGACCGCCGCCCGGTTCCCCGGGCTGAACGTGCGGATCGTCGCCTCGAAGACCGCCTCGTCCGGGATCACGTTGTCCGCGGTGCCGGCGTGGAAGGTGCCCACCGTCACGACGACCGGGTCGAAGGCGCCGAACTTCCTCGTGACCATGGTCTGCAGCCCGGTGACCATCTCGCAGGCCGCCGGGATCGGGTCCAGCGCGAGGTGCGGGCTGGACCCGTGGCCGCCCCGGCCGCGCACGGTGACCCTGAAGGTGTCGGCGGCGGCGAGCACCGGGCCGGGGCGCGAGGCGAACAGGCCGAGCGGCAGCATCGTCGCGACCACGTGCAGCGCGTACGCGGCGACGGGCCGCTCGCCCGCCGCCTCCAGCACGCCTTCCTCGATCATGTGGGTGGCCCCGTCGAAGCCCTCCTCGCCCGGCTGGAACATGAAGATCACGTCGCCGGCCAGCTCGTCCCTGCGATCGGCCAGCAGGTGCGCGGCCCCGGCGAGCATGGCGGTGTGCAGGTCGTGGCCGCAGGCGTGCATCGCCCCCTCGAAGCGGGAGGCGTAGGCGAGGCCGTTGCGCTCGGTCACCGGCAGCGCGTCCATGTCGCCTCTGAGCAGCACGGCCGGGCCGGGGCGCCCGCCGCGCAGGACGGCGGTGACCGAGCTGAGCGCGTCGCCGGTGGTGATCTCCAGGGGGAGTCCGTCGAGGGCGCGGAGCACCTTCTCCTGGGTCCGCGGCAGGTGCAGGCCGAGCTCGGGCTCGGCGTGCAGTTCGTGGCGCAGGCGTACGAGCTGCTCCGACAGGTCATGGGCGGAAGCTAGTAGCGACATACGATGCATTCTTCACGCCCATCACACGTCCTGGCCACGAACAGGGTTTGTGTCCGGCATAGGATGATCTGCGGTAATCCGTGGTTGCACAGGGAGCAATGTGAGCGAGCCCAGGCCGATCAAGAGCTGGTTGTCCGACATGGACGGCGTGCTCGTCCAGGAGGGCCACCCGGTCCCCGGCGCGCAGGAGTTCATCGCGCGCCTGCGCGAGTCCGGCCGGCCGTTCCTGGTCCTCACCAACAACTCGATCTACACGCCGAGGGACCTCGCGGTACGGCTGCGCGCGGCCGGGCTGGAGGTGCCCGAGGAGTCCATCTGGACCTCCGCCCTGGCCACCGCGAAGTTCCTGCACGACCAGCGGCCCGGCGGGTCGGCCTACGCCATCGGCGAGGCGGGCCTGACCACCGCGCTGCACGAGGCCGGCTACGTGCTCACCGACATCGCGCCGGACTACGTGGTGCTCGGCGAGACCCGCAACTACAGCTTCGAGCAGATCACCCGCGCGATCCGGCTCATCGAGGGCGGCGCCCGGTTCATCGCCACCAACCCGGACGCGGTCGGCCCCTCCACCGAGGGCTCGCTGCCCGCCTGCGGCTCGGTCGCCGCCATGATCAGCAAGGCGACCGGCGTCGAGCCGTACTTCGTCGGCAAGCCGAACCCGATGATGATGCGCAGCGCGCTCAACGCGATCGACGGTCACAGCGAGAGCACCGCGATGATCGGCGACCGGATGGACACCGACGTGGTGTCCGGCATGGAGGCCGGGCTGTACACGATCCTGGTGCTGAGCGGCGTCACCGCCAAGCAGCAGGTGGACCGGTACCCGTTCCGGCCCTCGCTGATCGTGGACTCGGTCGCGGATCTCCTCCCGTTGGTGGACTGACCTCGTCAAACATGCCCGGTTCGGGTACCTGGGCGTGCAATGCTGCAGACATGTCGCATGTGTATCTGGAGGTCGGGGCGAAGAAGGTCTTCGCCAGTTCCCTCGACTGGCCCGGGTGGAGCCGTGCCGGCAGGTCCGAGGAGGCGGCGCTGGCCGCGCTCATGGACTACGTGCCGCGCTACCGGTTGATCGCCGGGCACGTCGGGCTGGGGTTCGAGCCCGGGGACCCGGTCGTGGTGGAACGTGTCAAAGGCGACTCGACCACCGACTTCGGCGCCCCTGCCGCGGTGCCGCTGGCGCACGCCGAGCCGGTGGACGCGGCGCAGGCGCTGCGCACCTGCGCGCTGGTGCGGGCCGCCTGGGAGGTCTTCGACAAGGTCGCGGCGGCCACCCCCGAGGAACTGCGGAAGGGGCCGCGCGGCGGCGGCCGGGACCGTGACAAGATCGTCTCCCATGTGATCGAGGCCGAGCGGTCCTACGCCAGGAAGATCGGCGTGCGGCACAAGCCGTTCCCGCACGGCGACCGCGCCGCCCTGGCCGCGATGCGCGACGACATCGCCGAGGCGCTCGCCAAGCCCTCCGGCGGCGAGCCGATGGCGCCCAGGGGATGGCCCGCCCGCTACGCCGCCCACCGGATCACCTGGCATGTCGTCGATCACCTCTGGGAGATGGAGGACCGGAGGACCTGATCCGATCGCCCGCACAAGTCGTGAAAAATAACATCACGAAATGCAACAGGGGCGAAACAACTTTCCACCGCCCGTTGACGGCGCCGCCACCGGTGTGACTTCTTACATCGAAAGGGCACGAGTCATCGGAGGTGGGTCACGCCATGACCAGAGTCGGTGTGCTGCTGGCCGCATGCGGTTTGGCGGTGTCCGTGGGCTTATCCGCCCTGTCGTTCCCGGCGGCGGCCGATGACACGGCCCCGGCCGTCGCGGCACGGGAGCCCGCGGCGGCGAAAAAGATCGTCCGGCTGGGCGTGACCCAGAGCATGGACTCGATGAGTCCGTTCCTGGCACTGCGCCTGGTCTCGACGTCGATCCACCGGTGGACGTACGGCAATCTCACGGTGCCCGACCCGCAGACCCTGCGGCCGAGCCCCGACCTGGCCGAATCGTGGGAGACCTCGGCCGACAAGCTCACCTGGACGTTCAAGGTCCGGGACGCGAAGTGGTCGGACGGGCAGCCGGTCACCGCGCACGACGCCGCCTGGACCTTCAACAAGATGATGACCGACGACGGCGCCAAGACGGCCAACGGCAGCGCGGTGGAGAACTTCGAGACGGTCACCGCCACCGACGACCGCACCCTCGTCATCAAGACGAAGAAGCCGCAGGCGTCGATGCTGGAGAACCCGGCCCCGATCGTGCCCAGGCATGTCTGGCAGCAGGTCACCGACGTGGGCGCGTTCCAGAACGAGACCTACCCGGTGGTCGGCTCCGGGCCGTACGTCGCCGTCGAGCACCGCAAGGACGCCTACGTCAAGCTGCGGGCCAACCCGAACTACTGGCGCGGCGCCCCGAAGATCGACGAGCTGCACGTGATCTTCTACGAGAACCCCGAGGCGGCGAACGCGGGCCTGAAGCGCGGCGACATCGACTGGATCGGCCGCCTCGCCGCCGCGCAGTTCGAGGCGCTGGCCGGCGACCCGGCCATCGTGCAGTGGAACACCCAGGGCAGGCGGGCGAGCTACCTCCAGCTCAACCCGGGCGCCGCCACCGCCGACGGCGAGGCGATCGGCGACGGCCACCCCGCGCTGCGCGACCCGCGGGTCCGGCAGGCCATCCACCACGCGATCGACAAGAAGACGCTCGTCGAGCAGACCCAGAACGGCCTGGCCCAGGTCGCCGACGGCTCGATCGTCCCGCCGCTGTACTCGGAGTTCTTCTGGCGGGCGCAGGGCGAGGAGCAGGTCACCTTCGACACCGCCGAGGCCAACCGGATCCTCGACGAGGCCGGCTACCGCAGGGGCGACGACGGGATCCGCACGATGCCGGACGGCGGGCGGCGGTTCGAGATGCGGTTCAGCATCCACACCGACACCCCGGTGGAGGACAAGCTCGCCCAGTTCCTCACCGGGTGGCTCAAGGAGATCGGCATCGAGCTGACCACCCGCAGGCTCGACTCGAACAAGTTCACCGAGGAGACCGGCAGCACCGGCCTCTACGACATCGCGATCAGCGGCTGGTCGGTCAACCCGGACCCGGAGGAGGTGCTCGCCACCCACCTGTGCAGCCGCAGGCCCACCGCGAGCGGCCAGGCGGGCGGCACCGAGTCGTTCTACTGCGACGACGAGTTCGAGCGGCTCTACCAGGAGCAGCTCTCCGAGCTCGACCGGGCCGAGCGCGCCGAGATCATCAAGCGGATGCAGCGGCGGCTCTACACCGACGCCCCGGTCATCGCCCTCTACTACCCGAACAACCTGGAGGGCTACCGCAAGGACCGGATCGCCGCGATCACCCCGGTGCCGCTGGACAAGGGCATCCTGTACGGCGGCAGCGGCTACTGGCCCGCCTACACCCTCCAGGCGGTCGCCGCGCCGGCCGTGCCCGCGGGCGGCTCCGGCGGTACCGGCGTCACCGTGGCCGTCGTCGCCGGCGCGGTCCTCGTCCTCGGCGCGGGCGGGTTCCTGCTGCTCCGCCGCCGCCGCGCCACGGCGGACGAACGTGAGTAGCCACCGGTGACCGCGCCCCTCGGCACGGCCCCCGCGGACGGCCCGTCCGCGCCCGCGCAGGACGCGCGGGCCGCGGAGGGGCCGCCGCCGGGCCGGCGGAGCACTCTGCGGTACGCGGCGGCCAAGCTCGGCGGGGCGGTGCTCAGCGTCGGCATGGTCATCGTCGCGACGTTCTTCCTGTTCCGCCTCATCCCCGGCGACCCCACCATCGCCTACACCCGCGACGTCCCGGTCAGTCCCGAGCAGCTCGCCCTGCTGCGCCGGCAGCTCGGGCTGGACCGGCCGCTGGGCGAGCAGTTCCTCGACTTCGTCTGGCGCACCCTGCGGCTGGACCTCGGCACCTCCTACGAGTACCGGCGGCCGGTGAGCGAGCTCATCGGGGAGCGAGCCGGCCCGACGCTGCTGCTCGCCGGCACCGGGCTCGCGGTCGCGGTCGGCCTCGGCCTGTGGCAGGGGGCGCGGGCCGCCTGGCGGCACGGCGGGCGGCTGGACCGGGTGTCCACCGGCGTCTCGCTGGTGCTGTGGTCGGTGCCGACCTTCTGGCTCGGCCTGCTGCTCCTCATGGGCCTCGCCGCCGGCGTCGGGCCCTTCCCGGGCGTCTTCCCCACCCGCGGCATGGAGGACGTGGACGCGCCGGACGGCTTCGCCTACGTCCTGCACGTCGGGCACCACCTGGTGCTGCCCTGCCTCACCCTGGTCGCCGTCGTCTACGCGCAGTACCTGCTGGTCATGCGCTCCTCGCTGCTCGACGAGATCGGCCAGGACTACATCACCACCGCCCGCGCGAAAGGGCTGCGCGACGACGAGGTACGGCGGCGCCACGCCGTGCCGAACGCGCTGCTGCCCACCGTCACGCTGGTCTTCATGAACATCGGCTTCGTGGTCGCGGGCGCGGTCTCGGTGGAGACCGTCTACTCCTGGCCCGGCCTCGGCCTGCTGTTCTACGAGGCGATCAAGGGTCCCGACTTCGCCGTCATGCAGGGCACCTTCCTCGTGCTGTGCGTCGCGGTGATCGTGATGAACACGCTGGCCGACGTGGTCTACCACGTCCTGGATCCCCGGGTGAGGTCCGCATGAGCCCGCTCACCGGCGCGGGCCGCCGCGGCCTGACCCGCTCTGCCCGGTTCTGGCGGGAGTTCAGGGCCAGGCCGTCCGGTCCGGCCGGCGCCGCGATCCTGCTCGCCGCCGTCCTGGTCGCCCTGCTCACCCCGCTCCTCACCGACCCGGCCGGCCTGGACGTGACCAGGGCGACCGGCCCCAGGATGGGCCCGCCGAGCCTGGAGCACCCGCTGGGCACCGACGAGTCCGGCCGGTCCGTGCTGCTGATGATCACGTGGGGCTCGCGGGTCTCACTGCTGATCGGTTTCATGTCGGCCCTGCTCAGCATGGTCATCGGCACCACGGTGGGGATCGCGGCCGGCCACTTCCGGGGCTGGCCCGCCGCGGTGCTGATGCGGATCACCGACTGGTTCCTGGTGCTGCCCTCGCTGGTGCTGGCCCTGGTGCTCGCGGCGATCCTCGGCGGCGGCATGTTCACCATCATCCTGGCCATCGGGGTGACCTCGTGGGCCTCCACCGCGAGGCTCATCCGGGCCCAGACCCTGGCCGTGGAGGCCCGGCCCTACATCGAGCGGGCCAGGGCGCTGGGCGGCGGGCACTGGCACGTGATGACCCGGCACGTGCTGCCCAACGTCGCGCCGCTGGTCCTCGCCAACACCACCCTCCAGGTGGCCGGGGCCATCGTCGCGGAGTCCACGCTCGCCTTCCTGGGCGCCCAGTCCGGCCAGGTCTCCTGGGGCGGCATGCTGCGCGCGTCCTACGACTGGGGCGCGGCCACCTCGGGCGCGTGGTGGTACGTGCTCGCGCCCGGCCTGTGCATCGTGGCCGTGGTCATGGCGTTCACGCTCGTCGGCCGGGCGCTGGAGGCCGTGCTGAACCCCCGGTTGCGGGGAGCGGGGAGGTGACCGTGCTGGAGCTGCGGGACGTGGCGGTGACCTACCGGTCCGCGTCGGGCGACGTGCCCGCCGTACGCGGGGTGTCGCTCGGCCTGGCCCAGGGGGAGGCGCTGGGCCTGGCCGGGGAGTCCGGCTCGGGCAAGTCGACGCTGGCGATGGCCCTGCTGCGGTTGCTGCCCAGGGAGGCGGAGGTGTCCGGGCGGATCCTGCTGGACGGCGAGGACGTGCGGGAGATGAACTGGGGACGGCTGCGCGCGGTCAGATGGGCGTCGGCGTCGATCGTCTTCCAGGGCGCCCAGCACGCGCTCAACCCGGTCCGCAGGATCGGCGACCAGATCGCCGAGCCGCTCCTCGTGCACGGCATGGCGACCCCCGCGCAGGCCAGACGTAAGGCCGCGGAACTGCTGGAGCGCGTCGGCCTGCCCGCCTGGCGGGCCCGCGGCTACTCGCACGAGCTGTCCGGCGGGCAGCGGCAGCGCGTGATGATCGCGATGGCGCTGGCCTGCTCGCCGCGCCTCATCATCGCCGACGAGCCGACGACGGCGCTCGACGTGATGATCCAGGCCCAGGTGCTCGACCTGGTCCGGTCGCTGATCGTGGAGGACGCCACCTCGTTGATCATGATCTCGCACGACCTGTCGGTGCTGGCCGCGATGTGCGACCGGCTGGCGGTCATGTACGCGGGCCGCGTCGTCGAGGCGGGTCCGTCCAGGGAGGTGTTCGCCGCGGCCCGCCACCCCTACAGCCGCGCGCTGGCCGCCGCCTTCCCCACGGTCGGCGACCCGGAGTCCCGGCTCCGCCCGCGCGGCCTGGGCGGCGACCCGCCCGACCCGGCGCACCCGCCCACCGGCTGCTCCTTCCACCCCAGGTGCCCGGTGGCCGTCCCCGCCTGCGCCGGCGCCGACGTCGAACTGTGGCCCGCCGGCGACCGGCACACCGCCGCCTGCGTCCACGTCCGTACCGGGCAGGCCGGCCCGGAGACCGCAGCCGTCCACGACCCCCTGCCGGAGGCGACCCCGTGAGTCTGCTGGAGGCGCGTGACGTGCACGTGGAGTTCACCGCCCGCGGGCGGCGCACCCGCGCGGTGGACGGGGTGAACCTCTCGATCGGGGAGGGCGAGATCGTCGCCCTGGTGGGCGAGTCCGGCTGCGGCAAGACCACGCTGGCCCGCACCCTGCTCGGCCTGGAACGCCCCGGCGCGGGCTCGGTCCGGTACGGCGGCGCCCCGCTCGCCTACACCTCCCGCGCGCTGCGCGCCCACCGGCGCGAGGTGCAACTCGTGCTCCAGGACCCCACCGGCTCGCTCAACCCGCGGCACACCGTCTACGAGGCGGTCGCCGAGGGGCCGCGCATCCACCGGCTGCCCGGCGAGCGGGACCGGGTCGCCGGGGCGCTGTCCCGCGCCGGGCTGCGTCCACCGGAGCGGTTCTTCGAACGGCTCCCGCACGAGCTGTCCGGCGGACAGCGCCAGCGCGTCGTCATCGCCGGCGCGCTCGCCCTGGAACCCCGGCTGCTGATCGCCGACGAGCCGGTGGCCTCGCTGGACGCCTCGGTACGCGGCGAGATCCTCACCCTCCTGCTGCGGCTGCGCGAGGAGCTCGGCCTGTCCGCCCTGGTGGTCACCCACGACCTGGGCCTGGCCTGGAACATCGCCGACCGGGTCGCCGTCATGTACCTCGGCAGGATCGTCGAGACCGGCCCGGTCGAGCAGGTGCTCACCGCGCCCGCCCACCCCTACACGCAGGCGCTGCTGTCGGTCCTGCCCGGCTCGCCGTCCCGCGTCGTGCTGTCCGGGGAGCCGCCGGACGCCACCCGGGTGCCCGGCGGCTGCCGCTTCCATCCCCGCTGCCAGGTCCTCGCCGGCGGGGCCGCCGCGCAGGCGGGCGTCGAGGCGTCCTGCCGGTCCGGCCCGCTCGCGGTCCTCCCCGCCACCGCCGCCCACCAGGCGGCCTGCCATTACACGGCGCGTTAGCCGGCCGGGATGAGGTCGTGCAGGCGGGTGACGGCGCCGGTGAGGTAGGCGGCCAGCTCGGGCGGGACGAGGTTGATGGCGCTGATCTCCTCGGCGGCCAGCGGGAGCCGTACCACCTCGTAGAGGCCGCGGCCCGGGTCGTCGAACTCCGGGCCGCAGCGCAGGGCGGGGTCCATCGAGACGAGGCGGCAGCCGTAGACGTGCTGGGTCTTGACGCCGCCCGGGCGCGGGCAGGTGAGGGTGGTCAGCGGGGTGACGGCGCCGACGGTGGCGCCGAGCTCCTCCAGCAGCTCGCGGTGCAGGGTGTGCTCCAGCGAGGAGTCCTCCGGCTCGACGTGGCCGCCGGGCGCGGACCAGTAGAGCGGCTGACCTGGGACGGTGCGACGGAAAAGGATCAGACGGTCCTCGTCGAGGAGGACCGCCCGGACGCTCGGCGCAGGCGACATTTCACCATTCAATCTCTTGACGACTCTCCGAATCGGTCGTCAGTCGATCGTACGGCGGAACTTCTTGACGTCGGAGCGGTGTTTCTTGGCGGCTATTCTGCGCTCGACCGAGGCTTTGCTCGGCTTGGTCGGGCGGCGCCTCCTGGGCGGCGGGGCGACGGCCTCGCGCAGCACGTGCGCCAGCCTGGCCTCGGCCGCCTCCCGGTTGCGCAGCTGCGAGCGGAACTCGGAGGCGGCGATGGTGAGCACCCCGCCGGACAGCCGGCCGGCGAGCCGCTCCAGCGCGCGGGCCTTGAGCGGCGGCGGGAGGGCCTCCGTGGCGGCGAGGTCGAAGCTCAGCTCGACCCGGCTGTCCGTGGTGTTGACGCCCTGTCCGCCCGGGCCGGAGGAGCGGGAGAAACGCCAGCTCAGCTCGGCCTCCGGGATGACGATCGAGCCATTGATCGGCAGCGGAGCGGACATGGCAGGTGATTCCTCCTTTATCGGCCGCCAGTTTATCTGGGGTACCTACCCGCCCATCAATTCATTTACATCTTGTGGTGATAGGGGTGGGTCCGGCATTGTATGCCCGCGCCGGTGCGACGCCGGGCGTCTGGGGCGGGTGTAGGAGGTCGGCGCGGTGGCCACGATCATCGGCGTGCACGGCATCGGCAAGTACCGCTACTACCAGGAGGCGGGCAACTCCGTCGCCGGTGCCGCGGAGGCCATGCGGGTCAAGTGGGACCGGTACCTGCACGCCGGGTTGCATCCCGGCGTCCCGCACGGCGGGGAGCGCTACGTCACCGAGGTGGCCTACTACGCCCACCACCTGATCCGGCCGGAAAGGGGCAAGGCGCGGGCGCAGGCCATGGACGCCGAGTCGCAGCGGGTCCTGGTGGAGTGGGCGGCCCAGCTCGAAGGGGTCAGGGAGGCGGCGGGCGAGTCGCTGACCGGGGCGCTGCGCTGGGCGACGGAGTGGCTGCTCGGCCGGCTGGAGGGGCGCGCGGCGCAGTTCGCCGCGATGTTCGCCCCGGAGATGGCCGCCTACCTGGAGAGCGCGAACGCCCCGGCCCGCGCCAGGTCCCGGCAGGCGGTGGCCGAGACGATCCGGCGCAGGAAGCCCCAGGTGGTGATCGCGCACTCGCTGGGCAGCGTGGTCGCCTACGAGACGCTGCACGCGAACCCCGACCTGCGCGTCGAACTGCTCATCACGCTGGGCAGCCCGCTCGGCATGCGGAACGTCGTCTTCGAACGCCTCCTGCCCGCGCCGCTCGCCGGCCGGGGCGGCCGGCCTCCCGGCGTGACCCGGTGGGTGAACATCGCCGACTCGCACGACATCGCCGCCATCCCCCCGGCGCTGCGCGCGCTGTTCACCGGCGTCGAGCACGACGGCCTCGTCGACCTGGACTGGATCGACTTCCACACCGTGCGGAAGTACCTCGGCTGCGGCGCCCTGACCCCGTTTCTCAAACCGTATTTGTGACCGTCATGACCTGCGAAGGTGTGAGATCTGACCGCTGACGGTCACGGGGATTTCATGTTCTGGTGGGCGGGGTGTCCGGTTCCCCGGAAACCATCGAGGACATGAGCTTCTCGCGGGCCGCTCTCCTCGCCACGGCCACGGCCACCGGGTGCCTGACCGTCCCCGTCGCCCTCGCCCTCCTCCCCTCTCCCGCCCACGCGGCGACCTCCCAGGCCGCCCCCCGCACCGCCGTCCACGCCCCCGCCGTCACGCATGTCGCCGCCGCCGGGCGCGCGTGCCGTGGCGGGGTCCCCTCCGACTTCGACGGCGACGGCCGCGCCGACCTGGCGGTGGCCGCGCCGTACGCGACCGTGGCGGGCAGGGCCCGCGCCGGATCGGTGCGCATCCTGTACGGCATGCGCGACGCCGAGGACCTCAGCCAGGACACGGCGGGCGTGCCCGGCGAGGCGGAGATCGGCGACTCGTTCGGCTCGGCGCTGGCCACCGGCGACTTCGACGGCGACGGCTGCGGAGACCTCGCGGTCGGCGCCTCGGAGGAGTTCTCCGGCGAGCGGCGGCCCGGCGCGGACGGCGACGGCGTCGTGCACGTCTTCCACGGCTCGCCGGACGGCCTGCGCCCCGCGGGCACGATCGACGTGGCCGGCCTCGGCGGCAAGGGCGGCGGCGGGCGGCTCGGCGCCGCGCTCGCCGCCGGCGACCTCGACGGCGACGGGGACGACGAACTCGTCATCGGCGCCCCCGGCCTCGGCAGAGGCGGCGCGGCGGGCGTCTACGGCCTCAAGGGGCGCAAGCCCTACCTGCTGAGCGAGGCCACCTCCTGGATCGGCCAGCGCGCCCTGTCCACCGACCAGTGGGGCAGCGCGGTCACCACCGGGGACTTCGACGGCGACGGCCGGGCGGAGATCGCGGTCGGCTCGCCCGGCGACACCGTCACCAGGGACGGCCAGGGCTCGGTCACCGTGATCCAGCCGCTGCGCCGGCGGGCGACGCTGCTGACCCAGAGCAGCCCGGGGATCACCGGGACGGCCGAACAGTGGGACGGCATGGGCAGCGCGCTCGCCGCCGCCGACTTCAACGCCGACGGGCGCGCGGACCTGGCGATCGGCGTCCCCGGCGAGGGCCTCACCGCCGGCCAGCGGGCGATGGACTACGGCGATGGCACCGTGCACGTGATCTACGGTTCCGGCGGCGGGCTGCGGACCTCCACGGCCGAGTCGTGGTCGCAGAACACGCTCAAGGGCGTGCCGCGTTACTTCGACCGCTTCGGCTCGTCGCTGGCGGCCGGCGACTTCAACGGCGACGGCGACGCCGAACTGGCCGTCGGGGTGCCGGGGGAGAACGCGGTCCAGGTGCTCGCCGGCACCCGTTCCGGCGGCCTGACGAAGATCAACAACGTGCTGGTCACCGGTGAGAAGGGCGACTTCGGCGCCTCGCTGGCCACCGTCCGCGCCGCCGGCGGGGCCCACGACCTGGTCGTCGCCTCTCCAGCCACCGGCCGGCTCACCATCGTGCGCGGCGGCCTGCGGTCCGCCGGCACCGGCGCGGTCACCGGCGTGCGCGACGGCCGGACGTCCGCCCTCCCCGCCGGCACCGAGGGCACCCTGTACGGCTACGCCCTCGCCCCCTAGACTCCCCACCCCCGCCCCTGCCCGGCCCCCCTCCCGCCCCTGCTCTGCCCCCGCCCCCTCCCGGAGCGGGGGCTTCCGCGCTCGGACGGCGACGGGCCGAGGAGGCGCGGGACGGGGACGTTCGGCGGGCTTCGGGCGGGGACGGCGGAACGCCCCCGCCGCGGCCCGGGGGGGTGGGTGCGGCGGGGGCGTTCCTCCGGCGGATGGTCGGATCCCGGCGGGAGGCGCTCGTCTAGCTCGTCACGGTCAGACGGGGTCGAGCGCGCTCTGGCCGGCGGGCACGGTGAAGCGGGCGGAGGTCCTGGCCGGCGCGCCGCGCCTGGTGATGTAGTCCAGGGTGCGGAACTCCACCTGGAGCTCGTCCTGCGACAGGCGGCAGGAGATGTAACCGCGCCGCTGGTCGATGTAGGCGATGTGCGGGTTCTCGGCCAGGGTGTCGGCGACCATCGTCGTGTCGCGGTAGCCGTCGCCGTCGCTGGAGATCGACGACGTCACCAGCTCGACGCCCACCCGGGGCGAGTCGGGATCGTCGAAGTCGATCTTCAGGTCGGCCGCGTGGTGCATGTGGGCGTCGCCGGTCAGCACGACCGGGTTGGTCGCGCCGGAGTCGCGCAGGCCGGTCAGCAGGCGGGTGCGCTCGGCGGCGTACCCGTCCCAGGAGTCCATGTTCACCTCGTGGCCCGGGCCGACCTTCCAGTCCTTCTGCGTCATGATGATCTGCTGGCCGATGAGGTTCCACCCGGCGGAGGAGTCGCGCAGGCCCTTGAGCAGCCACTCGCGCTGGTCGGCGCCGAGCAGCGTGCGCCGGTCGTCCAGGCGCGCGTCGCAGCCCGCCCGCACGCCGTCCTCGCACGCCTGCTCGTCGCGGAACTGCCGGGTGTCCAGCAGGTGGAAGCTAGCCAGTGTGCCCCAGTCGACGCGCCGGTTCACGTGCATCACCGAACCGGCGGGCAGCGCCTTGCGGCGCAGCGGCATGTTCTCGTAGTAGGCGCGGAAGGCGTGCGCCTTGCGCTGGGCGAAGGACGGCGCCCCGGTCGCGGACACCTCGCCCGCCCAGTTGTTCTCCACCTCGTGGTCGTCGAAGGAGACCAGCCAGGGGGCGACCGTGTGCGCCTTCTGCAGGTCGGGGTCGCTCTTGTACTGCGCGTGCCGCATCCGGTAGTCGGCCAGCGTCTCGCACTTGCCCTCGGTGTGCCGCCGCACCGGCCCGCCGATCGCGGTGTAGCCGCCTGGGGCGTACTCGTAGATGTAGTCGCCCAGGTGGACCACCAGGTCGGGCTCCTGCTCGGCGAGGCGGCGGTAGGCGGTGTAGAAGCCGTGCTCGTACTGCGCGCAGGCCGCGATGGCGAAGCTCAGCTCGGACGGCCCGGCCGGCGCGGTGCGGGTACGGCCGACGGCCGAGTAGTGGCCTTCGGCGCGGAAGCGGTAGAAGTACTCCCGGCCCGGGTCCAGCCCGTCCAGTTCGACGTGCACGCTGTGCGCGTCCCTGCCGCGCGCGGTCACGGTGCCGGAACGCACGATCCTGGCGAACCGCTCGTCGGCGCCGACCTGCCACTCGACGTCCACGTCACGCCCGGGCATGCCGCCCAGCCCGCCGGCCCCCAGCGGATCGAGCGCCAGCCGGGTCCACAGGACGACGCCGTCGGAGGAGGGGTCGCCGGAGGCGATGCCGAGGGTGAAGGGATCGCCGGCGAGGGTTCTCGACCTCATGGAACCGGGCAGCAACAGGCCGCCGGCTCCCGCGGCGGCGACGGACAGGAACACTCTGCGTGACGGGATAGGCTCCACACCTTAAGTGCAGATGACACGGTTGGCGCCCCTATGACCTGCACATCAAACACAAGTGAACAGCCGCTGCACAACCTAGGCGATTACCCCGCGTCGCTGAACTGCACCCCAACACCGGACGAAATCCCCCAACATCCGCGCTAACACCCCCGCGCCCCGCGCCTTCGGCGCCCCCGGGCCTCCGGGGCGCCCGGGGGTCAGCCGCCGGTTTCCGCCTCGTGGCCGTCGCCGCGGAGGTCCGTCCAGTGCTGCCGGCGTCTCAGCTGGTCGCCGAGGTCGGCCGCCTCGGCGGCGGCGTCCTCATGGGCGATCGAGCGGAACGCCGCCTGGGACTCGTCGCAGCGCTTGACCGCCTCGGCGAACCGCTCCAGCCAGCCGAGGGTCCTGGCCTCCTCGAAGGCGATCCAGCCGGACTCCCAGGTCGCCTCGGCGTCGTCCAGGGTCTCGCGGGGCAGGCGGGCCAGCGCCTCCCCGGCCGTGCGCAGGATGTCGAGCGCGGCCTCCTCCTCGTCGCCCTGGAACAGCGCCGCGCCCTGGCGGCGCAGCGCCCGCACCGCGTCCAGGCCGGGACCGTGACCCTGCGCGGCGGCGGCGAAGCGCCGCGCCGCCTCCAGCGGCCGTTCCAGCCGCATCAGCGTGTCCCCGGCCTCCTCGGCCGCCCGCGCCGCCTCCTGGGCGGAGGTTCCGGCCCTGCCGGTGGCGAGATCGGACTCCAGGTCGGTGAAGGCGGTGAGGGCGGTCTCCAGCTCGCCCAGCTCGCGCAGGGCGACGGCGCGGACCCACCTGACGTCGGTGCGGCCCTCCACGGCGTCGGCGGGGAGCAGGGCGAGCGCCTCCTCGGCGGTCTCCGCGGCGTCGAGCGGGCGGCCGGTCGCCAGGTAGGCCCGGCACAGGTCCACCCGGGCCAGCGCGGCGTAACCGGCCGCGCCCAGCGCGGTGAACGCGGCGACGGCCTCGATCAGGTCGTCCGCCGCCTCGGCCGCCCTGCCGATGCCCACCAGCACCTCGCCCCTGCTCGCGTGCGCGATGGCCCGGGAGCCCGCCTCCGAGCGCGGCGCGGCGGCCAGCGCCTCGCCGTAGGCGGCGAGCGCCTCCTCCAGGTCGCCCCCGGAGCGGCGGATCAGCCGGGCGTGCAGCAGGCAGGCGCCGGCGAGGTCGGCGCCGCGATGCCCGCGCAGCGCCGCCCTGGCCCGCGCGGCGGCGGCGAGCGCGTCGCCCGCCCGCCCCGGCCGGTCGGCGAGCATGTCGGCGAGGAGGAGCAGCAGCCCGCCGTCGGCGGCGTCGTCCAGCGCGGCCCGCTCCAGCAGGTCGACCGCCTCGTCCGTACGGCCCTGCAGCGTGCGGGCCTGGGCGAGCCGGACGGTCGCGGTCGAGTGGTGCACGGCCGAGCCGTACGCCAGCAGGTGCGCCGCGGACGCCTCCACCAGGGCGAGCCCCTCGTCCATCTCGCCCATCCGGCACTTCAGCAGCCCGATCCGGCCCAGTGCCGACTGGCGGCCCAGCTCGTCCCCGGCCAGCCGGTAGCACTCGGCGGCCCGCGCCCACTCCCGCAGCCCGTCGTGCGGCCGGTCCGCGAGGACCGCGGCCAGCCCGTGACCGTCGGCCCGCCTGGCCGCCCGCGCGCCGGACGGCTCGCCCGGCCCGGTCACCTCGTCGAAACGCGCCCAGGCGGCGAACGCGGCCTCGAAGTCGGCGTGCCGCCAGCTCTCCTCGGCCCGGCGAAGCAGCTCGTCCGGATCGCTCTCCCGGGGCGGGACCGGCGCGGGCGCGGCGACGGCCCGCCGGGCGTGCGGGGTGAGCGGCAGGTGCTCCACCAGCGGCTGGGCCGCGAGCAGCCGCTCTACCCGGTCGCCCTGCTCGGCCGTGCCGTTGCGGGCGTCGAAGCGGGCGGCGAAGGCCCTGGCGTCCCGCTCCATCTCGGCGCGCAGCTCGGCGGCCGGGATCTCGCCGCCGTTCCAGCGGACCGCGGCGCCGCCGTGGCCCGTCTCCTCGAGGCGGCGCAGCAGCAGCGCCGCCGCGCCGGTGAACCGCATCGCCGCGCGCGGGCTCGCCGCCTTCGCCAGCAGCGGCCCCTCCCGCTCCAGGATCTCCAGACCGCGCGCCTCGTTCCCGGTGAGCGCGCAGAACTCCATGTGGTCGCCGAAGTCGTCCACGTAGTTGGCGTCACCCTGGACCAGCCGGTAGGCCCGGCGGTGGGCGGCGGCGGCCTCGGTGAGACGCCCGGTGCGCACGTAGGGCATCAGCAGCGCGCTCAGGATGCCCTGCGGCTGCACGTGGCAGGTCAGCTCACCGGCCACCACGGGCGCGGCGAGCTCGACCGCCGCTTCGTCCAGGCCCATCCAGACGAGGTGGGCGACCTTCCCGTTCGGGTCGCAGCCCTCGCAGTCGGACATCACGTCACGCGGGGTGGTCTGCCAGTGGTGGAACCACTCCTCGGCGCCCTCCCTGTCGCCGACGTGCTGGGCGAGGTAGCAGCGGTGGGCGTGCACCGCGTGCAGGCCGTGCCCGGCCTCCCGGTAGCGGCGCTCCATCTCGGTGAGCGCGTCGTGCGCCCGCCCCAGCGGCACCTCGGGGAAGCGGGTCATCCCGGTGATCGCCCACTTGAACTGCCACAGCAGGCTGTGGTGCTGCCAGTCGGCGAACCTGCCGGGCTCCGCGTCGTACTCGGCGAGGCAGCGGCTGAAGGTGGCGAACGACTTGACCGGCTCCGCGCCGTACACGTAGGCCTCGGTGAGGCTCATCCGCACCTGGAACGTGAGGTCGCGCTCGCGCAGCGCCTCCGCGCGCCGCAGCGCCTCCTCCAGCAGGACGGTCTTGGCCTGCCCGTAGGGCATGTCGCCGGCCCGGCCGACGAGCTCCCGCACCTCGCGCGCGTCGGACATGGTCACTCCTTGCCGAGGACGGCCCAGTCGAGCAGGCCGAGGAACGAGCGGTTCAGAGCCGCGGTGTCGGCGGGGCGCAGCGGGTGGCGGCCGTGCAGCAGCGCCATGCCGTACAGCGCCTCGACGGCGGTCGCGGACAGGGACGTGTCCGGCAGCGCGCACACCCTGCGGACCAGCGGGTTGCGGTGGTTGAGCACCAGGCGCGGGCGGGCCGCGGCGCCCCCGCCGGCGATGGCCCCCTCGATGGCGCCGAGCACGCCGGCCCACAGCTCGTCGCTGCTCTCCCTGGCCTCGCGCAGCTCGGCCTGGTGCTGCGCGGCCCTGCTGGTGAGGTAGAGGGCGGGCAGCGAGGCCGGGTCGAAGTCGCGCAGCACGACCTCGCAGCCCAGCGCGTCGAGCGCGCGGGCGGCGGCGGCCAGGAAGGCCCGGGCGGCCAGCTCGGCCTCGGGGTCCACCGGACCCAGGTGGGTGGCCAGCTCGGCGGGGTCGAGCGGGTGCAGCCGGATCTCCGGGTCGATGCGTGGCAGCCGCTCCATGATGTCGCCGTCGTAGACGTAGCCGGCGTTGACGAGCCCGACGCCCTGGGCGCCCGCCACCGCGGAGAGCTGGTGGAACTCGTCCACCCCCGAGGTGTAGCGCCCGGCGGGGTGACGGCGGCGGAACTGCGCCAGCGTCATCGGCCCGTCGCTGGTCTCGAACTCCAGCCACTGGTCCACCAGGCGCAGCATGTCGTCGTCGTGCAGGGCGAGCGCCTTGACGCCGAGGTGGTGCAGCCGCAGGAAGCCGCGCAGCCGGGCCGGGTCGGTCTCGGCCAGCGTGACCAGCCACTCGCGCAGCCGCCTGCCGAGCGCGTCGCGGGTGTGCTCCAGCAGGTCGTCGTCGTAGAGCGACTCACGGCTCGCGGTGGGCCGCAGCTCGGCGGCGTCGACCACGCAGCGGGCGAAGAACGCCCACTCCGGCAGCAGGCCCTCGGTGCCGTCGGCCAGCAGCATGCTCTTGAGGTAGACCCGGTGCGCCGCGCGCAGGGTCGGGTTGGCCGGGCTGGGCAGGATGAACGCCACCCCGGTGAGCCCGGCCTCCGGCACCGAAAGGTCCACCACGTCGAAGGGGGTGAACCCGAACAGCCGCCTGCCGTACTCGGTCAGCGCGGCCCGCCGCGCGTCCGGCGTCGGGTGGGCGGCCAGCCACGGCGGCCCCTCGCCGCTCACCGGCGTGCCGTCGACGGTGACCTCGACCGGCAGCAGCGAGCCGTAGAGCGCGGCCAGCTCGGCGACGGTGCGCCCGGCGACCCACTCGGCGGCGTCGGCGCGCGGCCTGAGCGTCACCGTGGTGCCCGGCTCGGCGCGGTCGCGGCCCGCCGGGGCGACGCGGTAGCGGCCGTCGGCCATGCCGGTCCACAGCACGGTCGGCCCGCCCCGCACCGACCTGGTCTCGACCTCGATCTCGTCGGCGACCAGGAAGCCGGACAGCAGGCCGATGCCGAACTGGCCGAGGAACTCGTGCCGGGCGAAGCCCAGCTCGTCGCGCTTGGAGGAGCGGCCGATGGTCGCGAGGAGGGTGTGCACCTCCTCCTCGGTCAGGCCGACGCCGTTGTCGTGGACGCGGACCACGCCGCCGCCCACCTCCAGCGCGATCCGGCCGGGCACGGCGTGGTCGCCGGCCCCGCGGGCGGTGATCGCGTCCACCGCGTTCTGCAGCAGCTCCCGGACGTAGACCCGGGGGCTGGAGTACAGGTGGCGGCTGAGCAGGTCGACAACTCCACGCAAATCTACCTGAAAGGCGCTTTCCACCCGGCTCCCCTTGATCGGTGACAGCGTGTCCGGCTCGTCCGCCTTGATCGGCGCGACGGGCACTCACCCTAGCGGCCCGGTGCGACAACGGGCAGGCGCAAGGCGCCGGGGGACGGCGGCGGGCGGGCCCGCGGCGCGCGAAAGATCGGGCGGCGGACCTGGGGACGTGTCAGGATATGGCGGTGACGACAGCGGTTGCCCCCTCCATCGACCTCGCGGACCTGGCGTTCTGGCGCAGGCCGCCCGGCGAACGGCACGAGGCGTTCGCCCGGCTCAGGCAGCTTGAGCACCCGGTGTTCTTCGAGGAGCGCAGAATCCCGCTGCTCCGCTCGGGCAAGGGGTTCTACGCGCTGGTCCGGCACGCCGACGTCACCGAGGCCAGCCGCAACGCCAAGGTCTTCTCCAGCGAGCCCGCCGTCACCAGCCCCGAGCCCCCCGGCTGGGTCAAGCACGTCTTCGGCGAGTCGATGGTCAACATGGACGACCCCCGGCACGCCCGGCTGCGCCGCATCGTCTCGCGCGCCTTCAGCCCCAGGATGCTGGGCGACCTCCAGGGCGGCATCGAGCGGGCCGCGGCGCGGATCGTCGACGACGTCGTCGCGCACGGGCCGGGCGACTTCGTCTCCCAGGTGGCCGCCCGGCTGCCCATCCACGTCATCTGCGACATGATGGGCATCCCCGACGAAGCGCGGGCCAAGGTGCACGAGCACGTCGACGTGTCCACCGCCTACACCGGCGTGCGTCCCAGCCTGGTCCGCTCGGTGCGGATGGCCGGGCAGAACATGCTCGCGCTGCTCGCCCTCCAGCGGCTGGTCATCCGGCTGGGCCGGGAGCGCGCCGAGGACCCGCGCAAGGACCTCGTCTCCGCGCTGGTCACGGCCAACGTCGACGGCGAGCGGCTGAGCTGGCGCGAGCTGGGTTCGTTCTTCGCGCTGCTGCTCGTGGCCGGCAACGAGACCGCGCGCAACACCATGGCGCACGGCGTCAAGCTGCTCACCGACAACCCCGCGCAGCGCGAGCTGCTGCTGTCCGACTTCGACGCGCACATCGGCGGCGCCATCGAGGAGATGGTCAGGTACGTGTCGCCGATCATGCAGTTCCGGCGCACCGTCACCCAGGACTACGACCTGCGCGGCCTGCACCTGCGGCCCGGCGACAAGGTGGTGCTGTTCTACGGCGCCGCCAACCGGGACGAGACGGTGTTCGACGAGCCGGACCGCTTCGACATCACCCGCAAGCCCAACCCGCACGTCGGCTTCGGCGGTCCCGGCCCGCACTTCTGCCTCGGCGCCAACCTCGCCAGGCAGGAGATCAGGACGATGTTCCGCGAGCTGTACACCCGGCTGCCCGGCCTGCGCGCCGAGGGGGAGCCGGAGCTGCTGCTGTCCAACTTCGACAACAGCGTGCGCTCCCAGCGCTTCGCCTTCTGACCGGCCGGTCGGCTGCTGACCGGCCGGTTAGTGGGGCTCGGTCTCGGGGCGTTCCGGTTCGAGGGGCGGTGACCCGATCATGCAGTGGACCCTGCACAGCGGCTCGGCGGCCTCGGGCTCGGCGAGCACGTTGCGGCGGATGGTGAAGAAGGCGAGGAGCGCGGCGGCGGCCAGCAGGGCGGCCCCGATCAGCATCGCCGTACGGTAGCCGGGGGTGAGCGCGGCCGGTGAGGTGTAGGTGGCGCCGGTGAGGCCGACCAGCGGCGGGATCGCGGCCACCGCGAGCAGGCCGCCGGTCCGCGCCACGGCGTTGTTCACGCCGCTCGCCACGCCCGCGTACCGCTCGGCCACCGTGGCCAGCACCGTGGCGGTCAGCGGCGCCACCGCGGCGGACAGGCCGAGGCCGAGGAGCACGGCCGCGGGAAGCACGTCCGGCACGTACGACGAACCCGGGCCGACCCGGCTCAGCAGCGCCAGCGCGGCCCCGCAGAGCAGGATGCCCACCGTGAGCGGCGCCCGCGGCCCGATCCGCTTGGCCAGCTCGCCCGCCCTGGCCGACAGCAGCAGCATGAGCAGCGTCACCGGCAGCATCGCCATGCCCGCGGCGATCGGCGAGAAGCCGGAGGACACCTGGAGCTGCACGACCAGCAGGAAGAACACCACGCCGATCGCCGCGTACATGACCAGCGTGACGAGGTTGATCGCGGTGAACTCGTGCGAGCGGAACACCGTGACCGGCACCAGCGCGTTCGGCGACCGCCGGATCTCCAGCCAGGTGAACGCCGCTCCCAGCGCCACCCCGACGGCCAGCGCGACCGGCTGCACGTCGATCAGGCCGTAGGTGAGCGCGGCCAGCGCCAGCGCGGCCAGCGCGGCGCCGAGCACGTCGAACCGCCCCGTGGCCTCGGTGTCGCGCGTCTCGGGCACGTGCGGCACGGCCACCACCAGCACCAGTACGGCGAGCGGCAGGTTGAGCAGGAAGACCCAGCGCCAGCCGGCCGTCTCCACCAGCCAGCCGCCCAGCAGCGGTCCCACCGCGGTGGCCACCCCGCCGAGCCCGGACCACACGCCGACCGCGCGCGGCCGGTCCGAGCGGACGAAGGACGCCTGGATGATCGCCAGGGAGCCGGGGGTGAGCAGCGCGCCGCCGACGCCCTGCAACGCCCGCGCCGCCACCAGCGCCTCCACGTTCGGCGCGAGGCCGCACAGCGCCGAGGCCACCGCGAACCAGACGACGCCGACGAGGAAGACCTTGCGCCTGCCGTACCGGTCGCCGAGCGAGCCGCCCAGCAGGATCAGGCCGGCCAGGGTGAGCGTGTAGGCGTTGACCGTCCACTGCAGGCCCGACATGCCGGCGCCCAGGTCTTCGCCGAGCGAGGGGAGGGCGACGTTGACGACGGTGCCGTCGAGCATCGCCATCCCCGAGGCCAGCACCGTCGTGAGGAGCACCCAGCGACCGGTGGCGGAGCCGAGGCGCACGTGGCCGTCTTCATCCATGCGGCCATCATCACGGAAGATCCGCGGGCGGTTGAGCCCGGGTCAGCGCGCGGGGCGCCCGGCGAGCATCGCCTCGTGCAGTTCGGCGCTGGTGGGCGGGGCGGGCAGCTCGGCGTCCGCAGGGCTCTTCAGGTGGCACGCCGACAGCAGGAACCCGACCAGCCGCCTCCACGCGCAGGGCGCGGCGTCCCTGGTCGAGCGGAGCACGCCCGCGTTGGCCATCAGGAACAGCACGAGGTCCTGCAACGCGAAGTCGGCGCGCAGCGCGCCCGCCGCCTTCGCCCGCCCGATCAGCGCCTCCAGGGCGGCGAAGGCCCGCCGCCGGGACTCCTCCAGCTCGGCGGAGCCGGGGAAGCAGGTGGTGAACGCCTCGGTGACGCCCTGGTCGGCGGCCTGCATCTCGCAGAACCGCTCCACGCAGCCGCGGAACCCCTCCCATGGGTCCTCGGCGGCCAGCGCCAGCTCGGCGGCGTCGGCGAACTCGGCCATCTTCTCCGCCAGGATGGCCTCGATCAGCGCCGACCGGTCGGGGAAGCGGCGGTAGAGGGTCGCGATGTTGACCTCGGCGCGCCGGGCGATCTCCTCCAGCGGGGCCTCCAGCCCGCGGTCCGCGAAGACGCCTCTCGCCGCCTCGACGATGCGCCGGCGGTTGTTCTCGGCGTCTCTCCGCAGCACCCCAGGTCGCTTCATGCGGGCCATTGTATTGAAGTGAAGCCATCCCTGCGGTTTCCTGGTACGGTGGCTCACAAGTGAAGACAGCCCTTCACTTCTCTCCTTCTCGGGACAAGGCACGCCATGAACATCGTCCTCTGGATCCTGCAGGTGCTCCTCGCCGTCGCGTTCGCCGCCTCGGGCCTCATCAAGGTGATCAAGCCGAAGCAGGAGCTCCACGCCCGCACGCCGTACGTCGAGGACTTCTCCGACGGCACCGTCAAGGCCATCGGCGCCATCGAGGTCGCCGCCGCGCTCGGCCTCATCCTGCCCGCCGTCACCGGCATCGCCCCCGTGCTGACCCCGCTGGCCGCCGCCGGCCTGGTCCTCGTCATGATCGGCGCGGCCGCGGTGCACATCCGGCGCAAGGAGTACCCGGGCCTCGTCGTCAACTTCGTCCTGCTCGTCCTCGCCGCCGTCGTCGCCTGGGGCCGCTTCGGCCCCTACCCCTTCTGACCCACCCTCTACGGGCCGCTTCCCGCCGCCACGGCCGCCGCCCGGTCGCTTCGCCCCGCGATCCCGTTCCCGGTGTTGCTTACACGATTACGATCGCCCTGAGCGAACACGAGCAGGTTCGGGAACACCGGAGGGCTCTCGTTAATTGAGTCCCTATAACTCAACCCTTTGAGCGGAGTGCGCATGAGCGAGAGCTTGATCCTTCCGGTCCTCCCTCTGGACGACGCTGTGGTGCTGCCCGGGATGGTGGTCCCGCTCGACCTGTCCGAGACCGAGGTGCGGGCCGCCATCGACGCGGCCCAGGCCGCCTCCGGCAAGCCCCACGTGCTGCTGGTGCCGCGGATCGACGGCAGGTACGGGCCGGTGGGCGTGACCGCCCTCGTCGAGCAGGTCGGCCGCATGCCGGGCGGGGCGCCCGCGGCCGTCGTGCGCGGCCTCTACCGGGTGCGCGTCGGCGCGGGCACGACCGGCCCCGGCGCGGCCCTGTGGGTCGAGGCGACCAGGATGGAGACCGTCCCGGCGAGCGAGCGCGCCGAGGAGCTGGCCAAGGAGTACAAGGCGCTCGCCACCACGATCATGCAGAAGCGCGGCGGCTGGCAGGTCGTCGACGCGATCAACTCGATAGACGACCCCTCCGTGCTGGCCGACAGCTCCGGGTACGCGCCCTGGCTGACCGCCGCCCAGAAGGTGGAGCTGCTGGAGCAGGCCGACCCGGCCGAGCGGCTGGCCAGGCTGGTCGAGCTGGCCCGCGAGCACCTGGCCGAGCTCGACGTCGCGGAGACCATCCGCAAGGACGTCCAGGAGGGCATGGAGCGGCAGCAGCGCGAGTTCCTGCTACGCCAGCAGCTCGCCGCCGTCCGCAAGGAGCTCGCCGAGCTCAACGGCGACCCGGCGGACGAGGAGGACGACTACCGCGCCAAGATCGAGGCCGCCGACCTGCCCGGCAAGGTGCGCGAGGCCGCCCTGAAGGAGGTCGACAAGCTGGAGCGGACCTCCGACCAGTCCCCGGAGACCGGCTGGATCCGCACCTGGCTGGACACCGTCCTCGACATCCCGTGGAACGAGCGGACCGACGACTCCTACGACATCGCCGCGGCCCGCGCCGTGCTCGACGCCGACCACACCGGACTGTCCGACGTGAAGGACCGCATCATCGAGTACCTCGCGGTCCGCAAGCGCCGCCACGACCAGGGCCTCGGCGTGATCGGCGGGCGGCGCAGCGGCGCCGTGCTCGCCCTGGCGGGCCCTCCCGGGGTCGGCAAGACCTCGCTCGGAGAGTCCGTGGCCCGCGCGATGGGCCGCAAGTTCGTCCGGGTCGCGCTCGGCGGCGTGCGCGACGAGGCGGAGATCCGCGGCCACCGGCGCACCTACGTCGGCGCGCTGCCCGGCCGCATCGTCCGGGCGATCCGCGAGGCCGGCAGCATGAACCCGGTCGTCCTGCTGGACGAGGTGGACAAGGTCGGCGCCGACTACCGCGGCGACCCGACGGCCGCGCTGCTCGAAGTGCTCGACCCGGCGCAGAACCACACGTTCCGCGACCACTACCTCGAGGTCGAGCTCGACCTGTCCGACGTGCTGTTCCTCGCCACGGCCAACGTGCTGGAGTCGATCCCCGGGCCGCTGCTCGACCGCATGGAGATCGTGACGCTCGACGGCTACACCGAGGACGAGAAGGTCGCCATCGCCCGGGACCACCTCCTGCCGCGCCAGCTCGGCAAGGCCGGCCTGTCCGCGGACGAGGTCACCGTCGAGGAGGACGCGCTGCGCGCCCTGGCCGCCGAGTACACCCGGGAGGCGGGCGTGCGGTCGCTGGAGCGGTCGATCGCGCGCATCCTGCGCAAGGTCGCCGCCCGGCTGTCGCTGGGCGAGACCGAGCTGCCCGTGCACGTCGCCCAGGACGGCCTCGTCGGCTACCTCGGCCGCCCGCGGCACGTCCCGGAGTCCTCACTCCCGGAGTCCAGGCAGCGTACGGCGGTGCCGGGGGTGGCCACCGGGCTCGCGGTCACCGGGGCGGGCGGCGACGTCCTCTACGTCGAGGCGTCGCTGGCCGACCCGGAGACCGGCTCGACCGGCCTCACGCTGACCGGCCAGCTCGGCGACGTGATGAAGGAGTCGGCCCAGATCGCGCTGTCCTACCTGCGTTCACGTGGCGCCGAGCTGGAGCTGCCCGTCGGCTCCCTGAAGGAGCGCTCGGTGCACGTGCACGTCCCGGCCGGCGCCATCCCCAAGGACGGGCCCTCGGCCGGCGTGACGATGACCACCGCGCTCGCCTCGCTGCTGTCGGGCCGCCCGGTCCGCGGCGACGTGGCGATGACCGGCGAGGTCTCCCTCACCGGCAGGGTGCTGCCGATCGGCGGGGTCAAGCAGAAGCTGCTCGCCGCCCACCGGGCCGGCATCACCACGGTGCTCATCCCGGCGCGCAACGAGCCCGACCTCGACGACGTGCCGGAGGAGGTGCGCGCCGAGCTGACCGTGCACGCGGTGAGCGACGTCCGCGAGGTGCTCGACCTCGCGCTCGCGTCCGCCACGGTCGCCGAGAGCGCCGCCGCCGCCTGACCACCCGCCCCTGTACGGCTCCCGCCCGCTCCGGCGGGCGGGAGCCGTATCCGCGCGTCACCGTCCGGGGGCCCAAGAGGTTTTTGGGCCCCTGTGACATCAGTGAATATTGATGCGAAAGAGAAAGGCGTGATCGTCGACCGGGGCCCGCGCGAGTGGTTCTTTCCGTGCGCCGAGATAAAGCGCGCCGGCTCAGATGAGGGCATGGGCCAGGCTTTTCAAGTGGCTTGAAAGCGGGTGTCAATCGCCGGACGGTTCACTGGGGATCAGTCAAGCAGCAGCTCATCCCGAGGAGCACTCAATGCGATTCGTCAAGCGAATCCTGATCGGTTTCGGTGCCGCGTCCGCCCTCGCGCTCGTCGCCCCGGTCGCCGCCTCCGCCGCCACCACCCCCGGCTACGACGGCTGGGGCCCGTACTTCTCCGCCGACCACAGGGCCGTCGCCAAGGGCAGCGTGCTGGTCGACCGCCAGAAGTACAAGAAGTGGTACTGGGACAAGAAGGTCGTCTGGACCAAGAAGTGCTTCGAGAAGCACGGCAAGAAGTACTGCAAGCCGGTGAAGGAGACCCAGAAGAAGCGGGTCTGGAAGTGGGAGTACAAGTCCACCTTCAAGGTGAAGAGCACGCTCGTCAACAGCAAGTGGAGCAAGCACCCCGACGAGCGTTACGCCTGGGAGACCTTCAAGGTCGTGACCTTCGACGGCCACACCTACTACCGGTCCTTCTCCAACAAGAACAGCTACCCGGCCGCTTACTCCTTCGCGGGCAAGAACGCCAAGCTGATCTTCGTTCAGGTCAGCAAGGGCGACTCGGACAGCCCCGAGCGCAAGTTCGGCGGCTGGAAGCCCGTCTACTCCGCCCTGTGACCCCCTGACCACAGAGCACCCTCCCCGCGAAAGGCCGCCGATCCCACGATCGGCGGCCTTGCCGCTTCCGGTCTCTTTTCCCGTCGGAAAAAGAGACTGTCCCGACAGGAAAGAGACCTTTTCCGCGTCACGGCCCGCCCGTTTCCGGGCACGCGATCGCATCGCAGCTCCGGACATCACGGAGTGAAGTGTTGTCAGGGGCGTTCGAATATCTTGGCGAGGTCGGTGGCGCTGTTGACGCCGAGTTTCTGGTAGGCCTGGTTGCGGTGGTTCTGGGCGGTGCGGACGGAGATGTGGAGGCGTTCGGCGATGGCGCGGTGGCTCATTCCGGCGGCGGCGAGCTGGGCCACCTCCAGTTCGCGGGCGGTGAGGTCGGGGGCGGCGAGCGCGCGGAGGGCGGGGGTGTCGGCGTGCGGGCAGGCGGCGGCCAGCGACCACGCCTCGGCGCCGGCGCGGCGGGCCGCGCGGTCGGCGCCCGCCCTGCGCAGCGCGGTGACGCCCTGGGCGGCGGCCTCCGCCGCGTGCAGCAGCAGGCCGAGCCCTTCGAAGCGGCCCGCCACCGTCATCAGCGCGTCGCCGTCGCCGTCGGCGAGGGCCCGGGCGTGCGCGGCGGCGACCCGCACCCGGGGGCCGTCGTGCATCGTCGCGAGTTCCGACAGCCGGTCGCGGACGCGGGAGGTGGCCCGGCCCAGCCGTACGGCGTCGTGCAGGGCGACGAACTCGAAGCCGGGCAGGCCCGCGGACCCGCACTCGGCGGCGAAGTCCACCGCGAGGCCCCCGGCCCGGCTCGTCTCCCCGGAGGCGGCGGCGATCCACACCCGGGTGAGCGCGGTCCAGCGGGTGAAGCCGGTCCAGGTCGCCCGGTTGCGGTCCAGGGCCGCGTCGAGGGTCTCCTGCGCGGCCGCGCCGTCGCCGCGTAGCGCCTGCGCCTGCGCGTAGGCGCCCATGCAGCCGCCGACGGTCAGGGCGGTCTCGTGGTGGGCGGCGGCGTGCAGCACGTCCATCGCGGTGTCGAGGTCGCCGCGCAGGGTCGCGGCGTGGCCGCGGGCGAGCGCCAGGCTGCCCTCCCCGCGCGACCAGCCACGCTGACCGGCCACCGCCTCCGCCATCGAGGCGATCGCCTTGTCCATCTCGGCGAGTTCGCCGGAGAACAGCCCGCACAGCGCCCACGTCGAGTGCAGCGGCGAGACGATCGCGGGGATGGTGTCGCGCCAGGCGGCCAGGTCGGCGAGCGCCTCGGCGACACAGGCCAGGGCGTCGCGGGTACGGCCGGCGTAGCAGAGCGCGAGGGCGTGCGCGTTGAGCGTCTGGGCGCGCAGCGGCGGGTCCAGCGGCCGGTCGAGCAGCGGGCCGCTGAGCGCCAGCGCCTCCCGGGGGTCGGCGGCTGAGGCGGCGAGCCCCAGCCGGCGCACGGCGATCTCGGCCCGCCGGCCGGCGTCCTCGACCGTCCGCTCGGTCGCGTCGAGGAGTTCCTTGGCCTCGGCGGGGCGGTTCATCCCCCAGGCGAGGTTGCTGGCCCTGGCGAGGGCGAGCTGCGCCCGGTCCGCTTCCCCGGCGGGTTCGGGGGTCGCGTCGAGCACGGCCCGGGCCCGGTCGGGGAGCTGGGCGTAGTCGAGCACGGTGGCCAGCAGGATCGTCGCCCGCGTGCCGCCGCCGGCCGCGACCGCCGCCTCCGCCAGCCGTACGGCCAGCCGGTAGTCGTGGGCGGCCCAGGCCAGCCGGCAGGCGGCGACCAGCGGCTCGGGGTCGGCGCCGAGCCCGCTCTCCAGCCGCCAGACCGTCGTGCGCACGAGATCCTCCCGGCGGCGCAGGCCGGTCGCCTCGACGGCGCGGACCAGGTCGGAGTGGCGGCGGCGCCGGCGCAGCTCGGGGCAGCGCTCCCTGGCCACCTCCCCGTAGAGCGGGTGGCCGAGCCTGGCGACCTCCCTGCGTCCTTCGACGGCCACCCGGATCAGCCCGCGCTCCTCGGCGGCGAGCACCGCCTCCTCCGAGGCCAGGGCGCTGAGGGTGCGCGCGCCGACCGGCTCGGCGAACGCGGTGTACTCCAGCACCTTCTGCACCGGGGCCGACAGCGTGCCGATCCGGTCCCTGATGAGGTCGGCGAGGCGGGGCGCCAGCGGTGTCTCACCGGTGAGCTGCCACATGCCGCGGACGAGCTGGAGCGTTCCCGAGCCGAGCGCCGAGTCGACGATCTCGTGCAGGAACAGCGCGTTGCCCGCGGTCACCCGGTACAGCCGCAGCACGGTCGCCTCGTCCGGCCTGCCGCGCAGCGCGCCCTCCAGCAGCGCCCGGGTGTCGGCGTCGCTGAGCGGCCCTACGTCGGCGCGCGCGGCGTGGCCCTCGCGCCACAGGGCGGTCACGCCGTCGGGCGCGGGCTCGCCGGTGCGGACGGTCGCCACGACCCGGGCGCGGCCCCCGCCCACCAGGGAGAGGATCACGCCCGCCGAGTGGCCGTCGAGCAGGTGGGCGTCGTCCACGCCGAGGACCAGCGCGCGGCCTCCCGCCCGGTCGAGGAGCTCCTCGGCGGCCCAGCGCAGCGTGTTGCCCGGCGGCGTGCGGCGGGGGAGGAGGTCGGCGAGGGCGCCGTTGGGGATGCCGCTGGTGGCCTTGGTCGCCTTGATGGTGAGGACGGCGAAGCGCTCGGCGGAGAAGTGGCGAAGCACCTCGGCGGCGAGCCGGGACTTGCCCACGCCCGCGGCCCCGGCGATCACGACACCCCTGGTCAGCCGGTCACGGGCGAGCCCGACCAGATTGTCGAGCTCCTTTTTCCGCCCCGCGAACGGCCATCTCTTCATCTCCCCTCCCTCCCCGGCTTGGATGGTACGCCCTTGTCGCTCTATTGGTGATCCCCTAGTGTCCGCTTTGTGGGACGCTGGGCGGCGAAATTCGATGTGGATTGCCCCGGGTGCGCGCGCCGTTCTCTGGCACGTGAACCCGACGGGCCCCATCGCGATTTCCTCCCGGCGCAACTGGCGGGATACGCGCTGACCGTGTGCCAGATGTGCGGGCAGGTTCTCCTCCTCGCCCCCGAGGGGCAGCGGCCCGACCCGGACGGCGACCCCGACGGCCAGCCGGCCCGCCCGGCCCGGGTGCTGTGGCCGGGCAGGTCGCGTGGCGCGGGCGGCCCGGGGGCCACAGGGGACACGGAAGGTTCGCCGATCCCGGCGCGGCTGACCGCGGAACTCGCCGAGGCGACGGCCTGCGTGGGCGCGGGCGCCTACGCGACCGCGCTGGTCGGCGTGCGCAGGCTGCTGGAGGGCGTGTGCGCGGACCGCGGGGTCACCGGCCTGCCGCTCTACCGGGCGCTGCGTGAACTGCGCCGCAGGGGCGTGGTCGAGGGCCGGCTGGCCGCCTGGGCGGAGGAGCTCAGGGAGATCGGCAACGAGGCCGCGCACCTGGGCCGCAACCCGGTCTCCCGGCAGGACGCCGAGGACGCGATCGCGCTCGCCGACGCCCTCCTCGACCACCTTTACGTGTTCGGCCCCCGGTACGACGATTTCCGCCGGCGCCGGCACGGCACTTCCGCGCCCCGGGAACCGTTGAGAACCCGTGTGGCCATTCCCGAGACACCCGCGATGAAGACGCTGCGGAAAATCCGCGTCCCTTTCACGCCGCACCACCATAAACACGATCCGGCCCGGTCGAAATCCAGGAAAGAGCTGGCCGACGAAATGGGCGTGCCGCGGTCGGGCATGCTCAAGGCGGTGGTCGTCCGGGTGGACGGGCGGGCCGTGGTCGCGGTGGCGCCGGTCTCCGCCGAGGTGGACGTCGAGGCGGTGGCCGGCGCGGTCGGCGGCGGCACGGCCCGGCTGGCCGCCCCTGCCGAGGTGAACCGGCTGGGCTGGGCGACGTCCAGCGAGGTGGTGAGCCCGGTGGCGCTGCCGTACCTGCCGGTGGTGGTGGACGTCTCGGTGACCGGGATGGCGAGCGTGTTCGTCTCCAGCGGGCGGCGCGGGCTGGAACTGGAGCTGACGCCGGCCGACCTGCTCCTCGCCACGGAGGCCACGACGGCGCGGATCACCGTACGGGGAGGGTCATGACGGTCGTCGAGTTCGAGAGCGCGGACGAGGGGCACCTTCGTGCGCTGGACGACTGGCTGCGGGGGGAGGAGGCGTTCCGCGGCCGGGTGGAGCTGGACGGGCACCGGCCGGCGGAGGGGTGGATGGGCACCCCGCCGCGTTCGCTGCTGGTGTCGCTGGACGCCGATCCGGGCGGGGCGGCGCTGGCCCGCTCGCTGGAGGTGTGGTTCCGGCTGCGCGAGGAGGAGGTGACGCTGCGGGTGCGGGTGGACGGGCGGGTGGCGGAGTTCACCGGGCGCGGCGAGGCGGCGGTCGAGGGGTTCGTGCGTGAGGTGGAGACGCTGCTGCGGCACGCGTTGAACGGCGGATGACGGCGGGGAGCCTTTCCAGCCACAGGTGATCCGAGTAGCGTTCGGTCGTATGCATCCGGGAGTCATCGCGGCGCGGACGCCGGCCAGGCCGGCAGTGATCATGGCGGGTTCCGGCGACGTCCTCACCTACCGTGAGCTGGACGAGGAGTCCAACCGGCTCGCCCACCTGTTCCGCTCGGCGGGACTCCGGCCCGGTGACCACGTCGCCTTCATGCTGGAGAACCACCGGCTGTTCTTCGTCGTCGCCTGGGCGGCGCACCGGTCCGGCCTCTACTACACGGCGATCAGCTCCCGGCTGCAGACCGGCGAGCTCGCCTACATCCTCGGCAACTGCGGGGCGCGGGTCTTCATCTCCTCCGCCCACCTCGCCGAGGTGGCCTGCGCGGTCACCGCGGACACGCCCGGCGTCCGGGTGCGCCTGATGATCGACGGCGTGGCGCCCGGCTTCACGTCCTTCGAGGAGGCGGTGGCCGCCCACCCGCCGACCCCGGTCGAGGACGAGTGCCAGGGCATGGACATGCTCTACTCCTCCGGCACCACCGGACGGCCCAAGGGCATCAAGAACGCGCTGCGCCGGGCGCCGCTCGACGCGCCCGGCCCGCTGCTGCGTCTCATCGAGTCCCTCTTCGCCCCCTCGGCCGATTCGGTCTACCTCTCGCCCGCGCCGCTCTACCACGCCGCCCCGCTGCGCTACTGCCTGAACTTCCAGCGCCTCGGCGCCACTGTCGTGGTGATGGAGCGCTTCGATCCCGAGCAGGCCCTCGCCCTGATCGAACGGCACCGCGTCACGCACTCCCAGTGGGTGCCGACGATGTTCATCAAGATGCTCAAGCTGCCCGCCGAGGTCCGGGCGAAGTACGACCTGTCCTCGCACGCCTGCGCCGTGCACGCCGCCGCCCCCTGCCCGGTCCCGGTCAAGGAACGGATGCTGGAGTGGTGGGGGCCGATCATCCACGAGTACTACGCGGGCACCGAGGGCAACTGCTTCCTGTACGCGGGGCCGCAGGACTGGCTGGCGCACAAGGGCACCGTCGGCCGCCCGCTGCTCGGCGTCACGCACGTGTGCGACGAGGAGGGCGGCGAGCTGCCACCCGGCGAGCGCGGCACCGTCTACTTCGCCGACGGGCCGAGGTTCGAGTACCACGGCGACCCGGAGAAGACCCGGGCCTCCCAGGATCCGCGGGGACGCGGCTGGACCACGCTCGGCGACATCGGCTACGTGGACGAGGAGGGCTTCCTCTACCTCACCGACCGGCGCTCGTACACCGTCATCTCCGGTGGGGTGAACGTCTACCCGCAGGAGGCGGAGAACGTGCTCGCCGTGCATCCCCGGGTGGCCGACGTGGCGGTCTTCGGGGTGCCGGACGAGGAGATGGGGGAGCGGGTGCACGCGGTCGTGCAGCCGGTGCCGTCCCAGGAAGCGGGGCCGGAGCTGGCCGCCGAGCTGATCGCCTACTGCCGCGAACGGCTCGCGCACTACAAGTGCCCCGCCGCCGTCGACTTCCGCGACGAGTTGCCCCGCCATCCCACCGGGAAGCTCTACAAACGGCTGCTGGTCGAGGAGTACCGGCGGCGGGCCGCGGACTGAGGGCCGTTCGCCGCCGCCTGGGCGGAGAGGGCGGCGATGCCGGTGGCGGAGGCGTTGTTCAGGTGCACGGCGCACAGCTCCGCCGCCAGGTCCGGCTCGCGGGCCGCGACGGCCTCGACGAGGGCGCGCATCTCCGCCAGCATCCGCGGTGGCCGGTCCGGCTGCGACAGCGAGGTGGCGCGCAACAGCCGCACCCGGGCCTGGACGCCGCCGAGAATCTGCTCGACCACCGGGCCCGCCCCTTCGAGCAGCACCTCGTAGAAGTGGTCCTTGGCGGTCAGCATCGCCTGCATGTCGCCGCCGGCGGTCATCACCGCCTCCATCTCGTCCACGGTGCCGGTGAGCCGGGTGACCTGGTCGGCGGAGGCGCGCTCGATGAACAGCCGCACCGCGAGGGTCTCCAGCTGGACGCGGACCGCGTAGAGGTCCTCGGCCTCGGCGGGGGAGGGCGAGTAGACGACGACGCCCTTCTGCGGGATCACCGTGACCAGGCCCTCGGCGGCGAGCTCGCGCAGCACCTCGCGGATCGTGGTGCGGGAGACGCCGATCTGCTCGATCAGCTCCCGCTCGACGAGGCGCTGCCCCGGCTTCAGCCGGAAGTCGAGGATCGCCTTGCGCAGCCCGTCGAGCACCTGCTCGCGCAGGGGCGCGGCGACCCGGCCGATCTGGATCCCGCTGAGTCCCTGCACCGCATGCCCGTCAGCCACGCGCTGATCGTATCGGCTGTCCGTCATACGATCAATCGCCCTTCTCGTCGTGCCGCAGCTCCAGCCAGCGGACGATCTCCGTGTGATCCGCCCCCGCCGGCAGCTCCGCCGCCGCGCGGGCCCACAGTTCGACCGCGGCCTCGCCGAGCAGGCACGGCCGCCCGGCGTCCCTGGCCAGCCCCGCCGCGATGCGCAGGTCCTTGAGCAGGAGGCCCACCCCGAAACCGGAGTCGAAGCGGCGGTTCAGCATGAACCGCGGCCACTTGTCCTCGGTGGACCCGCTCCTGCCGCTGGAACCGTTGATCGCCTCCAGCATGACCTGCGGGTCCAGCCCGAACTCCCGCCCGGCCAGCACCGCCTCGGAGCTGACCAGCAGGTGCGTCGCCGAGAGCAGGTTGTTCAGCGCCTTCAGCGCGTGCCCGGCGCCCACCGGGCCCACGTGCAGCACCCTGGTCCCGAGCACCCCGAACAGCGGGCGCAGCGCCGCCACCGCCTCCGGGTCGCCGCCGGCCATGACGGTCAGCGTGCCCCGCTCCGCGCCGCGGACCCCGCCCGAGACGGGCGCGTCCACCAGCGGCACCCCGAGCTTGGCCGCCTGCTCCGCGAGCGCCCGCGTCCTGGCCGGTTCCGACGAGCCCATGTCCACGATCGGCGTGCCCGGCGCCAGCCGTTCCAGCAGGCCGGGGGTGAGCACCGACTCGACGGCCGCCGAGTCGGGAAGCATGAGCACCACCGCGGCGGCCCCCGTAACCGCCGCGGTGGCCGAGCGGGCGGCGGCGACCCCCTCGGGGCGTGCCGCGGGATTCGCGTCGAACCCGCGCACGGCGTACCCCGCCGCCACCAGCCGTCTCGCCATGGGGGAACCCATGTGCCCAAGCCCTATGAACCCCACGGCCGCGCCGGGGACGACGGGCGCGACGTCACTCATCGGACCGCCGCTCCCGCCCGGCGTCGCCTGAGGTGTACTCGTCGCCGGTCACCGGCCGGTCCCACACGGTCGAGCCGAGCGAGACGGCCGTGTGCAGCAGGTAACCGTGCTCGTCCGCGCCGTGCCAGTGCATCTCGTGCGCGGGCGTCCAGACGGTGTCGCCCGCCCTGAGCCGGTACGGCCGGCCGCCCTCGGCGCACACGAAGCCGCCGCCCGCGGTGACGTGCAGGATCTGGCCGCCCTCGTGCCGGTGCCAGTGGGTGCGCGCGCCCGGGGTGAAGAACACGTTGTTGATGGTCACGCCGCTGGTCGCGGGGAGGAGCGGGTCGGCCCACACCTCGCCGGTGAACGTCTCCGAACGACGCTCGGACGTGCCCCCCGTGCCGCGGACGATCCTCATGACGCCTCCCCCTGGATCCTGATGCCGCCGGCGACGTCGCCGAGGGCGTCCACCACCCGGTTGCTGACCCGGTCGCCGTAGCCCAGCCGCCCGGCCAGCCCGAAGCCGGCCATCGGCCCGGCCGCGTGCAGGGAGGGCACGCCGAGCGTGCGCAGGAGGTCCACGTAGAGCACGAGGTCCTTCATCATGAGCGCGCCGGTCAGGCCGCCCTCCAGGTAGTCGCCCCGGATGATCGCCGGGAAGCGGTGCCGGCTGGCGTAGCTGGCGCCGCTGCTCGCGTTGATCACGTCGAGCAGGGTGGCCGGGTTCAGGCCCGCCGCCCGCCCCGCGACCATGACCTCGGCGGTCGCCGAGAGGGTGGTCGCGTTGAGGAAGTTGTTGAGCAGCTTGGCGGTGTGCCCTGCGCCGCTGCCGCCCAGGTGGAAGATCTTCGCGGCGAACGCCCGGAACAGGCCGTCCAGCCGGGCCAGCGCGGCCGGGGAACCGCCCGCCATGATCGTCAGGGTGCCCGCGTCGGCCGCCGCCGGGCCGCCGGAGACGCCGGCGTCGAGGTATTCGACGCCGCGTCCGGCGAGCACGGCGTGCAGCCGCGCGGTGCGGGCGGGGGAGGAGGTGCCGAGGTCGGCCACGACCTGCCCGGCCCGGACGGTGTCCAGGACGCCGCCCTCACCGAGCACGACGGCCTCGACGGCGGCGTCGTCCGGCAGCGACATCAGCACCGAGTCCGCCCCCCTGACGGCCTCGGCGATCGTCGCGGCCGGAGTGACCCCGGCGGCGGGCGCGGCCTTCGGATCCAGGTCGTGGCCGAGCACCTCGTGCCCCGCCGCCGCTATCCGGCGCGCTATCCGTCCCCCCATGTTGCCGAGCCCGATGAGCCCGACCCGGTGTCCAGCCATGCACAGCCCCCAATAGTGCTATCGTATCATACTATCGTCATACAATCCAGTCGTACGGCCGGCCCGGGCGCACCGGGGAAGCGCCTCATCACCTCGGGATCGTGACCGGGCACCAGGACCCGCCCCGGCCCGGCCGTGATCTCCTTCAGCAGGTCGAACGCGCGGTAGGCGGCCTCCAGGTCGGCCGTGAAGGCGAAGGGCCGGTCCAGCTCCAGTTCCTCGTAGTAGTGCGCCGCGTCGGAGGCCAGCACCACCTGGCCGCCGCCGCGCGCGGCTACCAGCACGACGGCCTGGCCGGGGGTGTGCCCGCCGACCGGGAGGACCTCGATGCCCGGGGCCACGTCGTGCGGGCCGTCGAAAAGGGTCGCGCGGCCCTGCCCGCGGACCGCCGCGAGATGCGCGATCTCCGCGGGCTCGGCGGCCCACGCGAACTGCGCGCGCCTCGCGTACGGGCCGGTCCAGAAGTCGAACTCGCGGCGCGACACGATCACCTCCGCGGCGGGGAAGCGCGCCAGGTTGCCGATGTGGTCGTAGTGGGCGTGCGTGACCACCACCTGCGGCACGGCCGCCGCCCGCACGCCGAGATCCGCCAGCAGCGCGACCGGGTCGCCCAGCGCGGTCCGTCCCCTGCGGGCCCCGCCGGACCCGCCGAACCCGGTGTCGATCACCACCGTGCGCCGGTCGTCGCGGGCCACCCAGAGGTAGTAGTCCATGCCTACCGGCTCGTCGGGGACGCCGTAGACGTCATGGTTGAGGTACACCTCGCCGGTGGACGTCCGGCGGGTGCCGTACCGCACCGCGTACACCTCGTAACCGGCGGGCCCGCCCGTCACGAGACGCCCGCCTCCGGCTCGGGGCGGGACCAGGGGGCCCGCGCGGCCACGCCCAGCCCGCGGCCCCGGGTCTCGGGCAGGCCGCGCAGCACGACCAGGAAGCCGGCGAACGCGACCGCCGCCAGGTAGACCGCGGGCATGACGGCGAGACCGGACGCCTCGGCGAGCGCGGCGGCGACGAACGGGCCGGGCCCGCCGATCAGCGTGACCCCCAGGTTGAAGCCGATCGCGCTGCCGCTGCCCCGGGTGCGGGCGGGGAACAGCTCGGCGAGCATGACGACCGTGGTGACGCTGAGCATCGCCTGGCAGATCGCGAGGAGGGCGATGCCCAGCAGGATCGGGCCCGGCCGCCCGGTGCCCATCAGCAGGAAGGCGGGCAGGGCGAACACGGCCAGGCCCAGGCTGCCCGCGACGTTGAGCGGCCGGCGGCCGACCCGGTCGGAGAGCGCCCCGGCCACCGGGCACAGCAGCGCGTAGCCGGTGAGCCCGGCGGCCACGAGTCCCAGCGCCCGGGTGCCCTCCAGGTGGACGCTCCTGGTCAGATGGGTCACGACGTAGGTGGCCAGGTAGTAGAAGCCCAGGCCCTGGACGCCGGCGAAGGAGAAGGTCAGGGCGATCGCGCGCGGGTCGGCCCCGGCGCGGCGGCGCACGGGGGCGGCCCTGCGGTCGCTGATCTCCCGGTAGACCGGCCGGACCAGGAACGCCACCCCGAACGTGGCCAGCGACGACAGCAGCGAGACGGCGTCGTCGCGGCTGGGGAAGAACAGGGCGCCCAGGGTGACGGCGAAGAAGCCGTAGACCGCGAAGTCGAACCACTCCATGAAGTTGCCCGCGCCCACGGCGACGGCGGCTCTGGTACGGGTCCGGGCCAGGCCGGCGGTGTCTGCGTTCGCCAAGATCAGACTCCTTGCGCGGGGGCCGATCCGGACGTACGGCACCGTGTACCGGGTGCTCCCCCCGGCACACCCGTGATACCGGCATCTGGTCGGATTGTATGACCGTCATCCGGACAGGTCAAAGAATCACAAGACGGATTTTTCGGGACTTCTCCTCCGGTGGGACAGGGCTTCTAGCACGACGGATAAAGCGTGTGTGAGGGGATGCGCCCTGTGGTCATCTGCTGCTTCACCTGCGCCTTACGGGCGCCTTGGCATGGTTGTCGTACCGGCGCGGAGCCGGTCGCCGCCGTCAGATGGAAGGGCGGTCGCGAGGAGGATGGGGGAAGTCTGATGAGCACAGGCGAACCGCACGAGGCAGACCGTCCGCAGCCGGGCGCTGAGGCGGGACGGAACCAGGCGGGCGGGCAGGGGTGGACGCAGTTCGGTCCGCGCCCGCCGGCGGCCGGGGAGTTCCGTCGCGGCGCCGCTCAGGGGGAGCAGGCGCCGTGGGGGGCAGGCAACCGCCCGGACGGCGGCACGGCCGTGTTCGCGACGGCGCCGGGAGGCCCCGCGCGCAGGCAGGGTTTCACCATGCGGCAGAAGACGGTGGCGGGCCTCGCGCTGGCCGCGATGGCGATCGTCGGCGGGGCGGCGGGGGCCTTCGCCGCCACGGCGTTCTCCGACGGCCGGCCGGTCCAGCAGCAGACGGTCGCCAGCCCGGTGTTCAGCCCCGCGTCCAACGCCAGGACCGTCGCCGACGTGGCCCAGGCCGTGCAGCCGTCGGTGGTGTCGATCAGGGCGGGTGACGCGGAGGGCTCCGGCGTCGTGCTGACCTCGGACGGGCTGATCCTGACCAACAACCACGTCGTCGCGTCGGCCGGGCCGGGCAGCGCGGTCACCGTCCGGTTCAACGACGGCAAGAGCATCGCGGGCTCGGTGAAGGGCACCGACCCGAGCACCGACATCGCGGTCGTCCAGGCGCAGGGCGTGTCCGGCCTGAGCAAGGCGGCCCTGGGCGACAGCGGCGCGCTGAAGGTGGGCGACTCCGTGCTGGCCATCGGCAGCCCGCTCGGCCTGGAGGGCTCGGTCACCGCGGGCATCGTCAGCGCCCTGAACCGCACCCTGACCGTCGGCGACGACTCGCCGCAGCAGCAGCTCCCGCCCGGCTGGGGCCAGATGCAGGGCGGCGAGCCCGACAGCACCCCCACCACGATCGGCGGCGCGATCCAGACCGACGCGGCGATCAACCCCGGCAACTCCGGCGGCGCCCTGGTCAACGCGGCCGGCCAGGTCATCGGCATCAACACCGCGATCGCCACCAACGGCGGCCAGGGCAACATCGGCGTGGGCTTCGCGATCCCGATCAACACCGCCAAGCGGGTGGCCGACCAGCTCATCGCGGACGGCACCGCCAAGCACGCCCTGCTCGGCGTCGGCGTCGGCGACTCCACCACCAGCACGGCGGGCGCCGTGGTGAGCTCGGTCACCGGCGGCGGCCCGGCGGAGAAGGCCGGCCTCCAGGAGGGCGACATCATCACCAAGATCGGCAACCAGCCGATCGACGGCGCCGACGCGGTCATCGGCGTGGTCCGCGGCTTCCAGCCGGGTGACAAGGTCGCGATCACCTACGTCCGCGGCGGCCAGACCCACACCGCCGACGTCACCCTCACCGAGAAGACCGACGTCCCCATGAGCTGACCGCTCGGGGGAGGACGTGACGAGGGGCGCCACCGGCCGGTGGCGCCCCTCGCCGGTCAGCTGAAGCGGGCGCCCTCGTCACGCCGGTAGGCGTGGACGGCGCCGAGGCCCGCGACCAGCGTCCACGCGGCCAGGGCGGCGAGGCTGACCGCGCTCGGGGTGTGGTCGCCCACGGCGGCCCACGCCAGCTCGACGACGCCGCGGGTGGGCAGGAACGGCGCGATGGTCTCGATGAAGCCGGGCGGGTCGATGGGCGAGGTGAACAGCCCGCCGCCGAAGGCCATGGGGAAGAAGACCAGCTGCGTCACGGCGATGGCGGCCTTCGACGGCAGGGAGTAGCCGATCGTCAGCCCCATCAGGGTGAACGGCACCGAGCCGAGCGCCAGCGCGGCCAGGCCGAGCAGTAACCCGCCGGGGGTCACGGTGGCCTCGGTGAGCAGGGCCGCGATGGCCAGGACGGGCAGCACCGACAGGCCCATGACCGCGAACCCGGCGATGACGCGCCCGCCGAAGCGCGGGAAAGGCCCGGCGGGCAGGGTGCGGATGTAGGGGTCCCACGGCTGGGCGCGGTCCTCGGCGACGCCGATGCCGAAGGTGAACAGCGAGGTGGACATCACGGCGAAGGCCATCATCGACGCCGTCGCCATCGTCGCGCCCACGGGGTGGTCCCCGCCGAAGGGGACGACGAAGAACAGCATGGCCGCGGCGGGGAAGAACGCGCTGCCGACGACCGCCATCGGGATGCGGAAGGTCTCCAGCAACTGGTATCGGGCGTGGGTCAGGGTGAGTGCCATGGGGGAGCTCCCGGAGGTGAGGGCCGTGCGGGTCAGGCGGCCCGGCGGGCCGTGATGGCGAGGAACGCCTCTTCCAGCGAGGTCAGGCGGACCTCCAGGCCGGAGAACGGCGCCCCGGTGCGGACCAGCTCGCGGACGAGCTCGTCGGCGTCGGAGGTGATCAGGTGGACCCGCTCGCCGTCCCGCTCGGTGCCGAGCACCCCCGGCAGCGCGGGGACGTCGGCCGCCGTCACGCTCACCCGGCGCACCCCCGCCATGCCGCGGACCGCCTCGACGCTGTCGTCGGCGAGCACCCGGCCCTGCCCGACGACCACCACCCGCCGCGCCAGCGCCTCGATCTCCTCCAGATAGTGGCTGGTCAGCAGCACCGTGCCGCCGTCCTCGTGGAAGGCGCGGACCCCGGCCCACAGCGTGCGGCGGGCCTCGACGTCCAGGCCGGTGGTCGGCTCGTCGAGGAAGACCAGCCGGGGGTCCCCGGCGAAGGCGAGCGCGACCGCCAGGCGGCGCTTCTGCCCGCCGGACAGCCCGCCGATCTGGCGGCGCTCCAGGCCGGAGAGCCCGAAGCGCTCCAGCAGCGCGCCGCGGCTCACCGAGGTGGTGAAGTGGGCGCTCACGAAGTCGACGCACTCGCCGACCCGGAGCGCCGCGGGCAGGCCGGTGTCCTGCGGGGTCATGCCGACGCGCCGCCTGCGGGCCGGGTCGAGCGGGGAGCCGCCGAACAGCTCGACCGTGCCCGACGTGGGCCGGCGCAGCCCGGTGAAGAGGTTGATGAGGGTGGACTTCCCGGCGCCGTTGGGGCCGAGCAGCCCCACGAGTTCCCCGGCCCGGACGTCGAGGGTGATGTCGTCGAGTGCGACCACGTCGCCGTACCGGCGGGTGACGCCGTCGGCCCTGGCCAGGATCTCCGCTGTCATGGCTGCTCCCCGTTCCCCGCCTCCAGCAACTCCCGGATGGCGGCCGTGTAGTCCTCGAAGGCCGAGCGCCCCCGCCGGGTGAGGGCGATGTAGGTCACCGGCGTCCGGCCCCGATGGGTCTTGTGAATGTCGACATAACCGGCTTCTTCCAGCTTCACGAGGTGCACCGAGAGGTTGCCCGCCGTCATCCCGAGCAGGTCGCGCAGCCCGGGGAAGGCGATCCGGTCGCCCTCGGGCAGCGCGTTGAGCGTGACGACCACCCGCAGCCGCGCCTGTGCGTGGATCACCGGATCCAGCTCGCGGAAGCCGCCGCTCACCCGCGCTCCCCCCTGCGGCGCAGCACCACCCCGGTCGCCAGGAACCCGCCGCCGCCGAGCACCGAGACGAGCAGGGCGTGCCAGCCGGCCCCGGCCGCGGTGCCGATCAGGTTGAGCACCGAGACGGCCACGCCGATGAAGAACATCGGCCATTCCCGGAAGACGGCCGCGCCCGCCATGAAGAGCACCCCGACGAGCAGCAGTGAGACCGAGGCCCAGAGCAGCCCGATCTCCTGCGGCTGCAGCCAGTCGGGCCGGCCGAACCGGGAGCAGATCAGGCCCACGCCGATGAAGCCGACGCTCCAGCACAGGCCGTACATCATGCCGCGCTCCTGGGAGCCGCCGCGGATGTGCGTGCCCGACCGCACCGACACCCAGATGGTGAAGGTCATGGCGACGGCCATCGCGCCGAACAGGACGGCGAGCGCCACCGCCATGGAGATCGGCGCGTAGGGCTCGCCGGACAGCCCGTAGTGCAGGAAGAGCGCCCCGAACCCGGCGAACCAGGCGAGCCCCCACGGCCAGTAGTACAGCAGGGGGTCGCCCGTGAGCCGGCGGGTGGCCTCGGCGCTCTGCCGCTCGATGAGACGCAGGGTCTCCTCGGGGGTCAGGGGGAGGTCCTCGTCGGGCCGGTCCGGGTCGCCGTCCATGATCGCGCCCCTCTCTCGCGTGGCAAACTGGTTTGTATCGTAAACCAGATGGCGACGCAAAGCGCAGAGGGAGGCGGGATCGTGTCCTCAGCGGGAGGTGAGGGCCTCCGACCGCCACAGGTCCCGGTAGTAGCCGGGCACGGCGGCCAGCTCCTCGTGCCGGCCGCGCTGGACGACCCGGCCCTCCTCCAGCACGACGATCTCGTCCACCTGTTCGAGGCCGCGCAGCCGGTGCGTGACCAGCAGCGTGGTCCGGCCGCGGGTGGCGTCGAGCAGGTCGCCCATGAGCGCGTCGGCGGCGGCCTCGTCCAGCGCCTCGGCCGGCTCGTCGAGCAGCAGGACCTCGGGGTCGTGGAGGAGCGCCCGGGCCAGGGCGAGGCGCTGGAGCTGCCCGCCGGACAGCGTCCGCCCGTCCTCGCCGAGCTCGGTGTCCCAGCCGGTCCGCCGTACCCAGTCGTCCAGCCTGGCCCGGCGCAGCGCCTCGGTCAGCGTCTCGTCGTCCGCGTCCGGGCCGGCCAGCCTGAGGTTGTCGCGCAGGGAGGCGCGGAAGACGTAGGGGTCCTGGGTCAGGCCGGTGATCCGCCGCCTGACCTCGTCGGAGTCCAGGTCGCGCAGGTCCACGGCGTCGCCGGTCGCACCGGTGAGCCGGACGCGTCCCGACTCGGGCTCGGTGAGCCGCATCAGCGCGGCGAGCAGGGTGCTCTTGCCGGCGCCGCTCGGGCCCACCAGGGCCGTGCGCCTGCCCGGCGTGAGGGTCAGGCTGACGCCGTCCAGCGCGGGGGGCCGGTCCGCGTCGTGCCGTACCACGAGATTCTCGACCTCGACGGTGAGCGGGCCGGGCGGCGGCGCGGCGGGCCGGGCGGGCTCGGGTACGGCGGGCGGCGCCGAACCCACCTCGCGCAGCCGGCGCAGCGCCTCGGCGATCCCGGCGAGCCGTTCCCCGGCGGCGGCCAGCGGCAGCACCGGCTCGAAGCAGACCAGCGCGGTCAGGGCGAGCACCGCCGTCGCCACCTGGCCGGCCCCCGCCGCCTGCGCCACCAGCACGACGCACGCCACGGTCCCGCCCTGCACCAGTGTGCCCGCGGCGAGCCCGGCGGCGTGCACCCGGGACTGCCGCCGTTCCAGCGCGGCGAGCCGCCGGTCGGCCTCCTCCGCCGCGGCGAGCGCCGTGCCGTTCGCGCCGTAGGCCGCGAGGTCGGCCGCGCCGTGCACCAGGTCGGCGACCCGCGCGGCCAGCTCCGCCCTGACCGGGGCGATCCTGGCGGTCCAGCGGCGGGCGGCGGCGCAGCTCGCCGCGGGCAGCAGCACCCCGGCGAGGAGCAGCCCGGCGAGCAGCACCAGCGCGGCCGGCGGCAGCACCACCAGGCCGATCCCGATCGCGGCGAGGCCGGTGACCAGCGCCCCGGCCGCGGGGAGCAGGCAGCGGACCATGAGGTCCTGCACGGCGTCGGTGTCCTCGACCATCCTGCTGAGCAGGTCGGCGCCGCCGGGCGTGTGCGGGCGGGCCGGGATGAGCGCCCCGTACAGCCGTTCCCTGGTCGTCGCCTGCGCCCGCAGCGCGACGTCGTGCCCCGCCAGCCGCTCGCCGTACCGGAACACCCCCTTGCTGGTCGCGAACGCGCGCACGGCGACGATCGCCACGCTCAGCGCCGCCAGGCCGGGCTGCTCCGCCGCCCGGGTGATGAGCCAGGCCGCGGCGGCGATGAGGCCGAGCCCGGCCAGCTCCGCGGCGGCGCCGGCGGCGGCGGCGCCGAGCAGCCGGGGCGAGAAGGAGTACACGGCGGGCGTGCGGGCGGTCATGGGGCCTCTCCGATCCTGGCCGGGGCGGGCTGATCGGAGACCACCCGGCCGGCCGCCAGGCGGATCACCCGGTCGGCCTGTTCGATCATCGCGGGACGGTGGGCGACGACGACGGCGGTGCGGTCCCTGGCCAGGGCGGCGGTGGCCGCGACGACCGCGGCCTCGCTGCGCCCGTCGAGCCGGGCGGTGGGCTCGTCGAGCAGCAGCACCGAGGCGCCGGGACGGCAGAAGGCGCGGGCGAGCGCGATGCGCTGGCGCTGCCCGGCGGACAGCCCGGCGCCGTCCTCGCCCAGCACGGTGCCGTATCCCTGCGGCAGCGCCTCGACGAACCCGGCCGCCTGTGCCGCCGCCGCCGCGGCGCGCACGTCGGCGCCGGGGTCACCGGGCGTGCCGGGGGCCGCCGGCGAGAGGCGGATGTTGTCGGCGACGCTGGCGGCGAACAGGTGCGGGCGCTGGGGGACGAAGGCGAGGCGGGCCCGCCAGGCGTCCGGGTCGAGGTCGGCCAGGTCCACGCCGCCGACCGTGACCCTGCCCTCGGTGGGGAGGACGAAGCCGAGCAGCAGGTGCAGGACGGTGCTCTTGCCGGCGCCGCTCTCGCCGACCAGCGCGACCCGTTCGCCGGGCGCGATGACCAGTGAGACGTCCTCCAGCGCGGCGTCCCCGCGGCCCGGGTAGCGCACGGTGACGTGCTCCAGCCGGATCTCCGGCACGCCCGCCGGCACGATCCCGGTGCCCCGCCCGCCGGGCGCGGTCTCCCCGTCGAGCACGGCGAACACCTGCCCGGCCGCCGCCACCCCCTCCATCGAGGCGTGGAACCGGGTGCCCATCGCGCGCAGCGGCAGGTACGCCTCGGGGGCGAGCAGCAGCACCAGCAGCGCCGTGCTCAGGTCCAGCGAGCCGGACAGCAGCCGCAGCCCGATGGGCACGGCCACCAGCGCCAGCGACAGCGAGGCGGCGAGCTCCAGCACCAGCGACGACAGGAACGCCACCCGCAGCGTGCGCATGGTCGCGTTCCGGTGGGCGCCCGCCACCTGCTCGATGACCGTGGCCTGGTAGCGTGCCCGGCCGAACGCGCGCAGGGTGGGCAGCCCGCGCACCACGTCCAGGAAGTGCCCGCCCAGCCGGGACAGCGCGTGCCACTGGCGTTCCGTGGCGGCCTTGGTGTGCAGCCCGACCAGCGCGCCGAAGACCGGGATCAGCGGCAGCGTGACCAGCACGATCACCGCGCTGGCCAGGTCTGCGGCGAAGAGCCGGGCGAGCACGGCGACCGGCACCACCCCGGCCACCGCGACCGTGGGCAGATAGCCGGTGAGGTAGGGGTCCAGCGCGTCCAGCCCGCGCCCGGTCAGCGTGACCAGCTCGCCGGAGCGGCGTTCGGACAGCCGCGCCGGGCCGAGCTCCTGCAACCGGGCGAGCAGCCGCCCGCGCAGCGCCGTCTTCACCGCGGTGGCGGTGCGGCCGGCGGCGGTGCCGTGCGCCCACCCGAGCAGGGCGCGCACGGCCACCACGACGGCGAGCAGGCCGAGCGCGGCGGGCGCGAACCGCCCGGACAGCACCCCGGCGAGCAGCTCGGCCTGGACGAGGACCAGCAGCCCGGCGAGTACGGCGGTGCCGAGGCAGACGGCCAGGTGGCGGCCGACGGCGCGCTCGGCGCGCGCGAGGCGTAGCAGATCCCTGTTCATGGCTCCCTTACGGTCCGCGAGCGGCCGATCGCCTGGCCGTCGGTCAGAAGAAGGAAGGCGTACCCGCGTCCCGCGACCGGCGGCGGCCGAAGATGCGCCACACTCCTACCTGCGCGGCGACCATGAATGGCACGAACGGCACCACCATAAGTCCGACCATGCTCAGGGTCTGCGACGGGGCGGCGTGTTCGAGCACCGCCGGGGCCGCCACGGCCAGCGGCAGCACGGCGGGCAGCGCGGCCAGCGCCGCCGACCCGCACAGCGCCCACCCCGCGCGCCCCCCACCCCGTACGCCGCCCGGCGTGGCGTCCGACATGCCGCCCGGCGTGCCGCCCGGGATCGCGTCCGGCAGCCGCCAGGCGGCCCACGTCCGGCCGTGGAAGGCGAGGACGGCCGCGACGACGAGCGCCCCCAGCGCGCCGGGCAGGGTGATCACCGGGCCGTGCAGCCCGCCTGCGATGGCGGCCAGCGCGAAGCCCCAGGCGAGCGCGAGAACCCAGGAGCCGGCGCACAGCGCGCCGTCCCAGAAGGCCCGCCAGCGTGGCCCTTCGACGCGACGGCGGAACCACAGCCCCGCGTCCCTGACGACCCAGCCGGCCAGCAGGGCGACCACCAGAGGGTAGAGCGCGAAGATCACCTCCCCCTCCAACTGGGGGAACGCGCCGAACAGCACGCCGACGGCGGCGACCAGCCACACCTCCCCGGCCAGGACGAACGGGGCCATGGCCGCCACCAGGCGGTCCCGGCCCGGCTGGTCGCGGCCGAGCGCGGGGAGCAGCATGCCGAGGCCGATGTTGGATCCCTCCAGGGCGAAGTAGCCGCCGAGGAGCAGGACGAGTACGGCGTACCAGAGCAGGTCCATGTCGTGTCCTAGAGACGCATCGCCGGGGCGGGGCCCGGGGTGGCGGGATCGGCTGCGGCGACGCCGAGGAAGGCCGCCTCGGGGCCGCGTCGTACGGTGCGGGCGATGAGGACGTAGTCGACGACCGCGAGCAGCCCGAGCAGGGCGGTGAAGACGATCAGGGAACCGGTGATCATCCCCTGGGTGAGGCCGGGGGACAGCGCGTCCTCGACGGTCAGCCGCCCGTTGACCAGCCACGGCTGCCTGCCGACCTCGCGGGCGATCCAGCCGAGGATGGCCGCGACGAACGGGAGCGGCGTCAGCGCGATCAGCACCGGGTGGGTCCAGCGCCACTTCGGCAGCCAGGCCACCACGGGCAGCAGGAAGAACAGGCAGACGAAGAGGAACAGCTCGCCGAGCAGGACCATGAAGCCGAGGGACACCCCGGCGAGCACGTTGCCCTCGAACTTGCCCGGCTGGACCTGGGCGACGGCGGCGAACTGCGCGTAGCCGAAGGCGGCGGTGAGGAAGGCGCCCACCGTCGCGCAGACCACGCCCTGGCGCATCGAGCGGGTGAAGAGCTCCCGCTCGGCGTGGCGGCGCAGCAGGTGGTAGGCGCTGGCCCCGGCCAGCACCAGCCCGCCGGTGAGCAGGCCGGCGCCGACGACGTGCGGGAAGGAGAAGAGCAGGGACGGGTTGGTGAGCAGGGCGCCGGAGTCGTCGAGCGTGAGCCGCCCGTCGGGGAGCACCCGGGAGCCCGCCGGGTTCTGCAGGAACGAGTTGGCCACCATGATCCAGAAGGCCGACGCGTACGCGGTCAGCGTGACGAGCCAGATGCACGCCAGGTGCAGCCATTTGGGCAGCCGGTGCCATCCGAAGATCCACAGGCCGAGGAACGTGGACTCCAGGAAGAAGGCCACCAGGGTCTCCACGGCGAGCGGCGCGCCGAACACGTCGCCCGCGTAGTGCGACAGCCCGCTCCAGCTCAGGCCGAACTGGAACTCCATCACGAGCCCGGTCATGATGCCGAGCGCGTAGTTGATCACATAGATCTGCCCCCAGAACCTGGTCATGCGCTCGAACACCGGTCTGCCGGTGATCGCGTGACGGGTCTGGGTGATCGCCACGAGGGGGGCCATGCCCAGGGTGAGCACGACGAACAGGAAGTGCAGGCTTCCTGTCACCGCGAACTGCAACCGGGCGAGGTCGAGGACGTCCATCGCTTTCCACTCCGATGCTGTGTCTGCCTACATATAGAGAGACTACATGTAGACTGCCTACATCAAGCATCCGGATCTAAGGTTGGGGCGTGAGCGGGATGGACGCGACGGCCGGAGGAGGCTCGATGAACACCGACGCGCTGCGGGGTCACATGGACGCCCTGCTGCTTTCGGTGCTGGAGCACGAGCCGTTGCACGGCTACGCGATCATCGAGGCGCTCCAGGAGCGCAGCGGCGGCGCGCTGACGGTGCCGACCGGCACGGTCTACCCGGCGCTGCGCCGGCTGGAGCGGGTGGGCCACCTGGACAGCGAGTGGGCGACCGTCGGCGGGCGCAAACGGCGCACCTACCGGCTCACCCCGGCCGGCCGCGCCGCGCTCGCCGGCGAGCGGTCCGCCTGGCGGGCGTTCACCACCGCCATCGGCAGCGTCCTGGAGCCGCACCGGACCTCCTGACGTCGCACGGCGGTCCGGCGGCGCGGCCGGTCAGGCGGCCGGTCAGGTGGCGGTCAGGCGGTGGCGGGGCGTTCGCGGCCGAGCGTCAGGCAGCGGGAGGCGCTGTACAACTGCCACACGAGCAGTCCGTTGCTGACCAGGCTGGCCAGCAGGCCCGGCACAAAGGTGCCGAAGCCGGTGTTCCCTCCCCACATCAGCGCCAGCGACATGCCGACGACGAACGGCAGCTCGCACCAGATCAGCAGCCCCAGGCCGCGGGTGACCAGCCGCGCCCGGCGGAACCGCCGGGCCCCGCGGCCGAGCGTGACCAGCGCGACCGCCCCGAGCACGCCGGTGAGCAGTTGCATGACGTCCATCGTCCTGGCCACCGCGAGGTACCAGCTCGGCCAGTCCCGCACCGGCGACAGGGTCACGGTGTCCGGGAAGAACCGCCAGATCAGACTCCACATGATCGTGGTGAGCGGGACGCCGACGAAGAGCAGCGCGGCCGTCCTGCGCCCCTGACGGGCGATCAGCTCCTCCTGGTAGCCCGGCGCGATCTCCTCGATCGCGCCGAACTCCTCGACCGCCGCCCGCTCCGCCTCGGCCCGGCACAGCCCGCCGGACTCCAGCGCCTCCGCGGCGTCGCAGAGCCCGTCGCGGACCTCGGCGAGCATGTCCCGCTTGACCCGCCGCGGGCCGCGTAACGCCCGGTCGAGCCCGCTCACATACTCTTCGACGCTTGCGACGGCCATGATCCCCTCAGCTCTCACCCTGGCGCGTGTGGCCCGCCCCATCCTCCCCGCAGGGCGCGGCGCCGGGCATCGGGAATCACCCTGACCCGCCCCCCATGACGGATCAGGGTCACCCCACCGGAAGCCGGGGGAGCCGTCGTCAGCCGGGCGGCACGGCGGGCGCGGGGTAGACGGGCGGGGGAGCGGGCCTGCGAGCCGCGTGCGAGGCCGAGGTGCTCAGCACCGACCCGGCGGCCACGAGGGTGACGAGCACGAACCAGCAGGCGGCCCGGCCCATCCGCAGCCCGTAGCCGCAGATCAGCCAGTAGGCCGACAGCAGCCACCGCCCCGTGCTCCGGCTGGTCGTGCGGCGCACCTCCATCGCGCCGAAGGCGAAGTCGTCCGCGGTGGCCCGGTCGTCGAGGGTCTCGCGTAACGCGAGGTAGAGCGTGCTCAACGCCTCGGGGGTGAGCCGCTCGGGATGCTTCTCACCGGCCGTCGCGTGCTCGCGCGGCGCCCAGCCCCGCCAGTCGCGCTCCTCGGCGAGCACCCGCCGGGGGGACCACCAGTGCAGGTACGGCCAGCGCAGCCCCAGCCGCACGCCGCGCGGCGTGGAGGCGAACTCGCACCCGGACAGGCTCAGCCCCTCCGGATGGCGCAGCCCGGCGAACCGGCAGCCGCTCAGATCGACCCCGGACACCATGAGACGCCTGGCCTCCACCCGCCGGAGCGAGAGCAGCCGCGTCCTGCCCCGCCCGACCAGCGTGCCGCCGCCGCGCAGCACCAGCCCTTCGAGGTCGGCCTCGGCGTCGGTCAGCCGCAGGTTCAGCGGGCCGGCCACCAGCGCGGACCGCAGGTCGACCGCGCAGTCGTGCGCGCACAGCTCCAGCCCGGCCGCCGCGTGCGCCCCGGTGAGCACCAGGCCCTTGCCCGCCGAAGCAGGGGTCAGATAGGTCGCCGCGCCGAACCGGGTGGACTCGAAGCCCGCGGCCCCGCAGAAGACGGCCTTCCTGAAGGACACGGCGCGGTTGAAGCGCGTGCCCCGGAAGGACACGCCACGGGCGAAGCGCGCCGCGTCGAAGGCGGTGAACCCGTGGAAGCGGGCGCCCCGGAAGGACGCCGTCCGCTGGAAGCGGGCCTCGCCGAAGAGCGCGTCACGGTCCACGATGACCTGGTCGAAGGCGGCGTGCCCGGCCACGGTGGCGCCGTGGAAGGACAGCTCCCGGGCGAAGCGGGCGTGACCGAAGGACGCGTTCCCCGCGAAGCGCGCCCCGAAGAAGGAGGCGAGCCCTTCGAACCTGGCATGGTCGAAGGACACGTCGCGGTCGAACACCGTGCCGGCGAAGCGCGCGTCGCCGGTGAAACGGGCGTGGTCGAACCGGGTCCGCCCGAGCCGGGCGCGCCCGCCGTCGTCGAACGCGGCCAGCAGTCGCTCCGCGAGAGCGGAGTCGATCACCGCCCCGCGCATGTCGAGCGCGCCTCCGGGGCGCAGTGCCCGCAGCGCCCGCTCGAACTCGCTCGCGTCGAGATGCGCCAGGCACCTGCCGGACGGATCGTGCACGACTCCGAGACAGCCGGGTTCCGCGCAGGTGATCCAGTCGATGTCCAGGGGGAGAGCTCTCGCCATAACACCGTGATACCCGCCAAAACCGCCGTTCGCGAGCCTGGACGCCAGGCTTTCTGGCTCTCCGGTGTCAAGACCGCCGACAAACAGAACTTAAGGCCGCCCCTAGACATAAGGTGTCAATTTTTTGGATTTAATCGGCCATCCACTTTTAAGACGGTATATCGGAGGTAAGGGCGGCTTACGCTCCGGGCATGCGTGCATCATCCCGGGCGATCGCCGCCCTCGCAGCCCTCGGCCTCACCTTGGCCGGTTCGGTTGCCCTCTCCAGCGCCGCGGCCAACGCCGAGCCCGGCGCCGTCGTCATCAGCCAGGTCTACGGCGGTGGCGGCAACTCGGGCGCCCCCTTCACGAACGACTACGTGGAGCTGTTCAACCGCGGCTCCGCCGACGTCGCCCTCGACGGCTGGTCGGTCCAGTACGCGAGCGCCACCGGAACCGGCGCCTTCGGGAACAACCCGGTGGTGGCGCTGTCAGGCACGCTCGCCCCCGGGCGCTACCACCTGGTGCAGCTCGCCGGCGGCGCCACGGGATCCCCGCTGCCGGCCGCCGACTCCACCGGCTCGATCAACCTGAGCGGCTCGGCGGGCAAGGTCGCGCTGGTCCGCTCCGCCACCGGCGTCGGGTGCAACGGCGGCTCCATCCCGTGCACCCCCGAGCAGACCGCACTCCTGGAGGACCTCGTCGGCTACGGCACGGCGAACTACGCGGAGGGCACCCCCGCCCCCGCCCTGAGCAACACCACCGCCGGGCTGCGCAGGCAGAACGGCTGCGCCGACACCGACGACAACGGGGCCGACCTGGAGGCCGGCGCCCCCGCGCCGCGCAACTCGGCCACCGCCGCGGCCCCCTGCGGCGACGTGGACCCGACCCCGACCCCCACGCCGACCCCCACGCCCACGCCGACGCCCACCGGCGAGCCGTGCGAGATCCCGGTCACCCACCAGATCGCCGAGGTCCAGGGGACGGGTGACGTCACCCCGCTGGCCGGCCGTACGGTGCGGGTCGAGGGCGTGGTGACGGCCGACTTCCAGCGGGCCGACCAGCTCGCCGGCTTCTTCCTCCAGGACCCGACACCCGACGCGAACCCGGCCACCTCCGACGGCGTGTTCGCCTTCGCCGGCACCGGGCTGACCGACGTCAAGGTCGGCGACCGGGTACGGGTGACCGGCACGGCCGTGGAGTACAACGGCTGGACCGAGCTGTCCCCGGTGACCGCCGTCGACGTGTGCGGCCACGGGACCATCAGGCCCGCCCTGCGCACCCTGCCGCTGGCCGCCGGGCAGACCTTCGAGCCGCTGGAGAGCACGCTCGTCACCTTCCCCGAGCCGCTCACGGTGACCGAGCACTACCAGCTCGGCCGCTACGGCGAGGTCACCGTCTCCTCCGAGGGACGCCTCTACCAGCCGACCGACCGGCCGGGCGTCGACGCGGCGAAGAACGAGCGGCGCAGCCTGCTCATCGACGACGCCTCGAACGTGCAGAACCCGGCCACCGTGCCCTACACCTCGCCGCAGGCCGTGCGGGCGGGCGACACCGCGATCGGCGTCACCGGCGTGCTGGGCTACGGCTTCGGCACCTACCGCCTCCAGCCGACCAAGCAGATCAGCTTCCTGCGCACCAACCCGCGGCTGCCCAAGCCGTTCCCGGTGGTCGGCAACGTGAAGGTGGCCAGCCTCAACACCCTCAACTGGTTCACCACGCTCGACTCGCGCGGCGCGGACACCGCCGAGGAGCAGCAGCGCCAGCTCACCAAGCTGGTGGCCACGCTCAAGGGCCTCGACGCCGACGCGGTGGGCCTCATGGAGGTGGAGAACAACGGGCAGACCGCGCTGAACGCGCTGGTCGGCGCGCTCAACGCCCAGGTCGGCGCGGGCACCTACGCGGCGCTCAGCCACCCCCACCCCGGCACGGACCAGATCCAGGTCGGCATCATCTACAAGCCCGCCAAGCTGGTCCCGGTCGGCACGGCCCAGTCCTCCACCGACACGGTCTTCCGCCGCCCGCCGCTCATCCAGACCTTCCGCCGGCCCAAGGGCGGGGAGAAGTTCACGATGATCGTCAACCACTTCAAGTCGAAGGGCTGTGACGGCGCCACCGGCCCCGAGCAGGACCAGGGCGACGGTCAGAGCTGCTTCAACCCCGAGCGGGTGCGTCAGGCGCAGGCGGTGCTCGGCCTGATCGGCTCGCTCAAGCTGGAGAACCCGATCGTGCTCGGCGACCTCAACGCCTACGGCGAGGAGGACCCGATCGACGTCCTCGAAGAGGGCGGTCTCACCAGCGTGACCAAGAAGTTCGTGCCCGCCGCGCAGCGCTACAGCTACGTCTTCGACGGCCTGTCCGGCGAGCTGGACCACGCGCTGGTCGGCAAGAAGCTGCTCAAGCGGCTGACCAGCGCCACCATCTGGCACATCAACGCCGACGAGCCGCTGATCCTCGACTACAACACCGAGTACAACCCGCCCGGCCTCTACAAGCCGGACGCCTACCGCTCCTCCGACCACGACCCGGTCATCTTCGGCCTCACCCTGTAGGCGGGAGCGTGCGACTCCGGGTTCCCGGAGACCTGGTGGGCCGTTGTGCCGACGGGCGTCGATCGCCTCTCGGCACGGCCGCACCGGTTTCGCACTGCGGCTGATCACCGGCATCACACCTGGAGCGCCCGGCGGACGACACGCCGGGCGCTCCTGCGTGTGTGACAACGCGCTGACAGCGTCGCATCCCACGGCAGGCGAAGATCATTTACGCGGCGATAACCCCCGCCTGTGCCACCTCTCCTTCCGGCGGCCGTCAAGGCCGACCGTTGTCGGACACGCGCACGAGCTGCTCACCCACACCGCCGGGATGGGCGGCCCCAGCCGGCCCGGGGAGAACAACTCGGCGGGCCGGATCACCGACAGCGTCGAGGAGCGGCTGGCCGACCTCAGGCAGCTGACGCGCCGGCAGCGGCTGGAGTTCGCCCCGGGCAGCAGGCACGCCTACAGCAGCATCGGCATGGAGGTCCTCGGCGAGATCGTGGCCGAGGTGTCCGGGAAGTCCTTCGTGGACTACGTCCAGGACCACATCTTCGCCCCGGCCAGGATGACCCGCTCGGCCTACTACACCCGGCCCCAGTGGCTCGACGACAAGCGCATCGCCCATCCGTACATGTACCAGTCGGACGGGAGCCGCGTCGACGCCGTCCGCAACCTGGACAAGGGCGCCGTGCTGGGCGGCGCGCCCGGCAGCAACCCCGCGCGCGCGTTCATCGGATCCGGCGGTGGCAGCGGCTTCTCCACCGCGCCGGACCTCGTCCGCTTCGCGCTGGCCCTGCAGAAGGGCGACCTGCTCGACCCCGCCTACACCCAGCTGTACACCAGCGCGCGGATCCCCGTCACGCCCCTGCCGCCGCTGCCGGGCGGCCCCCAGCCTCCCCCTGCCGACCCCGCCGGCCAGGAGGCGTTCCAGGGGTACGGGGTGCTCATGCCCATCTTCAACGGCCAGCGCATCATCGGGCACGGCGGCGGCATCGGCGGCGGGGCGACGAACTGGTCCGTCTACCTTGACAGCGACTGGGTCGGGGTCATCCTGTCCAACTACGACCTGCAGCTCGAACCGATCATCAGCAAGGAACGGCACGCCGTCACCGACCGCGCGGCGCTGCGGTCGAGATGACCGCACCGCGCGCCGCCCGCGGAGGCCCAGCGCACTGATTCCCACCGCGAACGGAAGACCCCCGGCCGGAGGCGGCCGGGGGTCTCCTCGCGGGGCCGGTCAGTGCGGAGCGTTGCCCGCTTCCTCGGCCTGGGCGGCCGGGGCCGCCGGGGGGTGGCCGGGAGCGGCCTTCGGGGCGATGCCGGCGCGCTCGTCGCGCCGGGCCTTGAGGAGGCTGGCCACGGTGGTGACGCCGAGCACCGTGACGATGACACCGAGCGAGACCCAGTTGTTGATCTCCGGGACCCAGGTGACGTGCTGGCCGCCGTTGATGAACGGCAGCTCGTTCTCGTGCAGGGCGTGCAGCACCAGCTTGGCGCCGATGAAGGCGAGGATGGCGGCCAGCCCGTAGGTGAGGTAGACGAGCTTCTGCACCAGCCCGCCGAGCAGGAAGTAGAGCTGCCTGAGCCCCATCAGGGCGAACGCGTTGGCCGCGAACACCAGGAAGGCGTCCTGGGTGATGCCGAAGATCGCGGGGATGGAGTCGACGGCGAAGACGAGGTCCGCCCCGCCGATGGCGACGATGACGATGAACATCGGCGTCATCCAGCGACGGCCGTCCCGCTTGATCGTCAGTTTCGAGCCGTGGTACTCGTCGGTCACCGGGAAGAGCTTGCGGACCAGCCGGACGAGGCCCCCGTTGGGGTCGTACTCCTCGTTCTCCTGCTGGTTGAAGGCGAACTTCCAGGCGGTGTAGATGAGGATGCCGCCGAACAGCCAGAAGATCCAGCTGAAGTTCTGGACGGCCTGGGCGCCGACGCCGATGAAGACGCCGCGCATGATCAGGGCGAGCACGATGCCGATGAGGAGCACCCGGTGCTGGTGCAGCGCCGGCACCGAGAAACTCGACATGATGATCATGAAGATGAAGAGATTGTCGACGCTCAGCGAGTATTCGGTGATGTAACCGGTGGCGAATCCGGCCGCATGCTCGCTGCCCCCGAAAATCCACACGCCGATTCCGAAGGCCACCGCACAGGCGATGTAGAAGGTGACCCATTTCGTCGCTTCACTTACGGTGATCTCGTGCGGTTTCCGGTCGACCACGACGAGGTCGAGGAGGATGAGCGCGAGAAGCGCGGCGAGGGCCGCGATCCAGACCCACGTGGGCACGGACATGGGTGGGGGCATAGTGCTCCTCCGACTGGGCGTTGGTACGTCTGTCGGAGGTCTTCTCCGCTCGCGCCTGTGCGAGCCGACCGCGCCGGGATCAGGAGATCCGTGATGACGACGTGGCCGCGAAGGAGTACTCCCCTCCACTGGTCTGGCGACATCCTACAGGGGTCGTCCAGTGCCCTGAAAGGGGCGCTCCAGCGCCTGGCCGGGGGGAGGCATTCGGGTGAAACTCCGGGGCGGGGCGTTCACGGGAGCGCCGGGGAGAAATTCCGGATAAATATGTAAGCGCTTGCAAAATGCGGGTGATGTCATCGCTCGATATATCCCGGGCCTTCCGGGCACGGCGGGTCGCGCAGTCCGGAGCGAGCCTGATCGGCCCCGCCCGCGGCCTCGGCCACAGGGCGAGGGCGCCGGGCGAGGGCGCCGGGCCCGGCCTCGTGCCGTATCTTCGAGGCCGGGCGGGTGAGAGGAATGCCCGAAGCGGGCAGAAGGTTATGACCGCAGAAAGCAGACGCGACGAAACGAGGAGCCACTGGTGGCGACCATCGCGGTAACCGAGAAGAACTTCAACGACATCGCCGACCAGGGCATCGTGCTGCTGGACTTCTGGGCGGCGTGGTGTGGTCCCTGCCGCACGTTCGGGCCGATCTTCGAGAAGGCGTCCGACAAGCACGGGGACATCACCTTCGGCAAGATCGACACTGAGGCGGAGCAGGGCCTCGCCCAGGGCTTCGACATCACCTCGATCCCGACCATCATGGCGATCAGGGACGGCATCGTGGTGTTCGCACAGCCGGGCGCGCTGCCCGAGCCCGCGCTGGAGGACCTGATCCGGCAGGTGCGGGCGCTGGACATGGACGAGATCCGCAGCGAGCTGGCCGCGGAGATGGACGGCGAGAAGCGCTGACCGGGCGGTCCGGCAGGTGAAGGGAGCCCCGGCGCACCGGGGCTCCCTCTTCGTGCCCGTCGTCAGCTGGAGCGGTAGAGCTCCGCGACCCGGAAGGCGAGGTCCAGCGACTGGCTCCGGTTCAGGCGCGGGTCGCAGGCCGTCTCGTAACGCAGGGCCAGGTCGTCCTCGACGATCGCGTGCCCGCCGCCGACGCACTCGGTCACGTCGTCGCCGGTGAACTCGATGTGGATGCCGCCCGGGTGGGTGCCGAGCGCCCGGTGCACCTCGAAGAACCCGGCCACCTCGTCCAGCACGTCGTCCAGCCGCCGGGTCTTGTGGCCGCTCGGCGCCTCGAAGGTGTTGCCGTGCATGGGGTCGCAGATCCACGCGACGACGGCGCCGCTCGCGTTGACCTTCTCCACCAGCCTGGGCAGCGCGTCGCGGACCTTCCCCGCGCCCATCCGGGTGATGAAGGTCAGCCTGCCGGGCTCGTTGTCCGGGTTGAGCCGCTCGACCAGCTCAAGGGCGTCCTCGGGCGTCGTCGTCGGGCCCAGCTTGACGCCGATCGGGTTGCGGATGCGGCTGAAGAACTCCACGTGCGCGCCGTCGAGCTGCCGGGTGCGCTCCCCGATCCACACCATGTGCGCCGAGACGTCGTACGGCAGGCCGGTGCGCGAGTCGATCCGGGTGAGCGCCCGGTCGTAGTCCAGGATGAGCGCCTCGTGCGAGGAGTAGAACTCCACGGTGTGGAACTCCTCGGGATCGGCGCCGCAGGCCCGCATGAAGGCCAGCGCCTGGTCGATCTCCCTGGCCAGCTGCTCGTAGCGCTGACCGGCGGGGGAGCCGGCCACGAAGTCCTGGTTCCAGGCGTGCACCTGGCGCAGGTCGGCGTAACCGCCCTTGGTGAAGGCGCGGCACAGGTTCAGCGTCACCGCGGCCGAGTGGTAGGCGCGGAGCAGCCGCCACGGGTCCGGCGTGCGGGCCTCGGGCGTGAAGTCGAACCCGTTGACCATGTCGCCCCGGTAGGCCGGCAGCTCGACGCCGTCGCGCGCCTCGACGCCCTTGGACCGCGGCTTGGCGAACTGCCCGGCCATGCGGCCGATCTTGACGATCGGCACCCGGCCCGCATAGGTGAGCACGATCGCCATCTGCAGCAGAGTCTTCAGCTTGTTGCGCACGGCGTCGGCGGTCGCGCCCGCGAACGTCTCGGCGCAGTCGCCGCCCTGCAGCACGAACGCCTCGCCGCGGGCGACCGCGGCCAGCTCGGACTTGAGCTGGTCGCACTCCCCCGCGAACACCAGGGGCGGCAGTCCCGCCAGTTCGGTGACGACCTTCTCAAGCTCGCCGGGGTCGGGCCAGTCGGGCTGCTGCGCGGCGGTCAGGCCCCGCCAGAGATCCAGGTTGATAGCTTCTGCGCTCACGGCATATCAGGCTATTGCACGTGGAGGTGTTATCCAGGCCGATGTCCATCTACTGAGAAGATCTTTCACTCCGGAATTCCGGCCGTACATGTTCCGGCCGTATCCCCAGGCCGATGAGCCGGCCCGCGAGATGCCGCCGCACCGGCGACACGACGCGCGGCATCCTCGGCCGCCGCCCGGCGAGCATCGGCCCGATGGTCTGGTTCTGGACGCGCAACTGCAACGCCTGGGTGATGGCCGCGGGCGGCAGCCGGCGGCGCTGCACCCTGGCCAGCAGGGACGCGGGCATCGGGTCGAGCACCGGCCGGCGGCTCCGCTCCGCCCGGACCATCGGCCCGGCGAGCAGGTTGGCCGCGGCGACCGCGTCCTGGACGGCCAGGTTGATGCCGACGCCGGCGATGGGCGACATGGCGTGCGCGGCGTCCCCGATGCACAGCAGCCCCGGCAGGTACCAGCGGGGCAGCCGGTCCACCACCACCGACAGCACGCTGGTGTCGTCGAAGGAGGCGAGGTTCCGCGCCCGGTCCGCGAGGAAGGGGATCATCTCCCCGATGTCCTCGCGGAACTCCGCGATGCCCCGGGCGCGCAGGGCCGCGAAGCCGCCCTTGGGGATGAGGTAGGCGAGCTGCCAGTACGCCTCCCGGTTGATCGCGACCATGCCCGCGCCCGCGTCGAAACGCAGGAAGGGCTCGGTGACGTCGTCCGCGGTCCTGGGCAGCCGGAACCAGACGACGTCCATCGGGGCGCCGAAGTCCTTCGGCCGCAGCCCCGCCGCCCGCCGGACGACCGAGCCGCGCCCGTCGGCCGCGACCGTCAGCGCGGCGCGGATCTCGTGGTCGCCGGCCGCGTCGCGGTAGTGGACGCCGCGCACCGCGCCCTTCTCGGTGATGACGCCGGTGACCTCCGCGTTCATCAGCACCCTGAGGTTCGGGTTCCGCCGGGCGTGCCCGACGATCAGGTCGAGGAAGTCCCACTGCGGGACGAAGGCGATGTAGCGGTACTTGCCCGGCAGCCTGCGCAGGTCGGCCACCGGCCGCATCGCCCTGCCATCCGAGACCGACATGTAGGACATCTGGTGATGCGGCATCCGGTGGAACTCCGCCGACAGGCCCAGCTCGTCGATCACCTGGAGGGTCGAGGGGTGAATCGTGTCACCGCGGAAGTCGCGCAGGAAGTCGCCGTGTTTCTCCAGCAGCGTCACGTCGACGCCGGCCCGGCCGAGGAGCAGCGCGAGCATGGCGCCCGCGGGGCCGCTCCCGGCGATCACGCAGGTCGTACGCATGGTTCATCACCCAGTGAAACGCTCGCACGGATCGTGCCGGGACGGAACAGACACCGGGCAAAGAGGTGCCAGGGCGGATCAGCGCAGGAAGTCCACGGCCTTGACGAGGGCGGCGGTGGCCCGGTCCCGGAGCGGCGCGTAGGCGTCCTCGGGATACTGCCGGGGGCCGTTCTCCACCAGCAGGATCAGGTAGAGGTAGACGCGGTAGAGCGTCAGCCGGGCGGCGGCCGGCGGGGTGAACTCCACCTTCCCGCCCGCCTCCCGGTAACCGGTCACCATCTCGTCGGACTCCGTCAGCTCGCCGAAGATGGTCGGGGTGACGAAGTCGGCCAGCGGGTCGCCGAAGAACGCCCGCTCGAAGTCGATGATCGCCTGGATCCGGGGCGGGCCGCCGCCGGGGGCGAGGAAGACGTTTCCCGGCCAGATGTCGAAGTGCACCAGCGCCGGCCTGCGCACCTCGTCGAGCACGCCGGCCGCCGCCTCCACGACCGCGGCGATCTCCCCGGCGGGCAGCGGCAGCGGCGTGTCATACCGGGCGGCGTCGGCGAGCAGGGCCGCGGCCATCCGCAGGAACGCCTCCCGCCACGTCGCGCCGCGCAGCTCACCGCGCGGGTAGCCGAAGTGCTCCCCGGTGACGGAGTTCAGGACCGCCAGGTGACGTCCCAGCTCGCGCCGCACCGCCCGCTGTTCTCCCTCCGTCAGGCCGGCGGCGTGGTTCCACGGCACGCCGTCGAGGTCGGCCAGGAGCAGATAGTCGCCGCCCAGCACCGGATCGTCCCTGCCCTCGCGCAGCAGCCGCGCGCACGGCACCCCCGCGCCAGCGCACAGGCGGTGGACCAGCGCCTCGGTGCGCAGCAGGTCCCGCTCGTAGGTGAGCTGTTCGAGGTCCGGCGGGGGCGACAGCTTCAGCACCAGCCGCCGCCCGTCCGTCAGCCGCAGCCGCCACACCACGTTGGCGAAGCCGTCGGCCAGCTCCTCGGCGGACGCCACCCCGGCGCCGGCCGCCCTGCGCAGCAACGCGTCCAGCGCCGGCGCGGTCAGCGCCCTCTTCGTCCTGCTCTCCACCGGCTCGACCGCCTCACCTCGGGGTCATACGACCGAAATGGTCCAGCTCGCCTCGTGCTTGTCACCGGGATAGAGCACCACGAGATCGGTGCCCGAGTTGAACGCGTCCGGCGGGCAGGTCATCGGCTCCACCGCGATCCCGGCGTGCCCGAGCCCGTCGCCGGTGCACACCTGCACCCACGGCAGCACCGCGGGATCCCAGCTCACCTCCACACCGCCCGCCGGGCCGCGCAGCCGTACCCTGGCCATCCCCACCCGGTCGGGGACCAGCGCGGTGAAGGCGTGGTCCAGCGCCGTCGCGCCCACCGGCCGGGGCGCGCGGAAGTCGTACGGCGTGCCGGCGACCTCCGCGAGGTTCCTGGGCAGCAGCAGCTCGTCGGTGAGCAGCACCTGACCGGCGGGCAGCTCCAGCTCCCACGGGCCGACGGGGCCGTCGCCGGCCAGCAGCCACGGGTGCGGGCCGCAGCCGTAGGGCGCCGGCCGGTCCCCGGTGTTCTCCGCGGTGAGCGTGGTGGTCAGCCCGGCGGGGGTCAGCGTGTAGACCGCCTGGAGGGCCAGCGTGAACGGGTAGCCGGGGGAGGGGGTGACGGTGTGCGCGAGCCGCAGGAACGCGTGCTCGTCCTCCGCCTGGAGCCACTCCACCGCCTGCCAGGTCACGTCGGCGACCAGCCCGTGCAGCGCGTGGCCGCGGTCCTTCTCGTTCACCGGCAGCCGGTGGGTCTCGCCCTCGAAGGCGTAGACGGCGCCGCCCACCCGGTTGGGCCAGGGGGCGAGCAGGGTGCCGCTGTAGAAGGGGATGGGACCGTCGGCGGGCCAGCCGGTGACGAGGTCCCGGTCGCCGTGCCGGAACCCGCGCAGGGCCGCGGCCCGCTCGGTGACCTCGGCGACCATGGCGCCGCTGCGGAGGGTGAACTGGCGGGACACCACGGGTCCTCTCACGTCGATGGCCGGTGCACGGAATCGTACCGCGATCATTCGCGGCGGGCCCGGCGCCGCCGCCCGGACCGGACGGCGGCGCCGCGCCGGTCACGCCGAGGCGCGGGTCACCAGGTGGGTGTCCAGGATGACCACCGGCTGGCGCAGGGACTCTCCGTTGATCCTGGCGACCAGCAACTGGGCCATCTGCCTGCCCATCGCCTCCGACGGCTGGTGCACCGTGGTGAGCGCGGGGGAGGAGTGCGCCCCCGCCGACGAGTCGTCGAAGCCGATCAGCGCGACGTCGTCGGGCACCCGCCGGCCCGCCTCCTTCAGCACCCGCATCGCGCCGAGCGCCATCGGGTCGGAGGCGGTGAACACCGCGTCGATGTCCCCGTGACCGGCCAGGAGACCGCGCATCTCGGCCATGCCGCTCTCCTCGGAGAAGTCGCCGAACGCCACGATCTCCGGCAGCCCGGTGGCCAGTAGCGCGTCACGGTAGCCCGCCAGCCGGTCCACGCCCGCGCACATGTCCTGCGGCCCGGCGATCGTCGCGATGCGCCGCCTGCCCTGGGCGAGCAGGTACTTCACCGCCTGCCTGGCGCCGGCCCGGTTGTCCACGTCGACGTAGCTGTAGGGGTCGAGGCCGACGGGCCGGCCGCCGAGCACGGTGGGCACGCCCATGTCCTCCAGCCGCCCGGGCAGCGGATCGGCGCCGTGCAGGGAGATGAGCAGCACGCCGTCGACGTGCTGCCCGGTGAGGTACTGCTCCAGCCGCGAGTGCTCCTCCGGCGACTGCGCCATCGCCAGGATGAGCTGCAGACCCGTCTCGCTCAGCGCCGAGCCGATGCCCCGGACGATCCCGGCGAAGAACGGCTCGTCGAAGAGGCGCTGCTGGGTCTCCGACACCACCAGGGCGATGGTGTCGGTACGGCGGGTCACCAGCGTCCGGGCCGCCCGGTTCGGCACGTAACCGAGCTCCTCGATCGCCTGCAGCACGGCGTCGCGCGCCTTCTCGCTCACCTTCGGCGAGCCGTTGATGACCCGTGACACCGTGCCCCGCCCGACGCCGGCCCGCGCGGCGACCGCCTCCAGCGTCGGACGCGTCACCGTGCGCCGGTCCCCGTTCATGGACGATGCCCCCCTATCCGTCGTGGGCGCCGTCCGAGACGGGCGCCGTGCGTTCTCATTCTGCCGGAGCCCGCAACCCGCCACGTTTGATGTTCTCCGCGTACCAGAGGGCGCTGTCCTTGGGAATTCTGCGCTGCGTTTCGTAGTCCACGTAAACGAGCCCGAAGCGCTTTCCGTATCCCCAGGCCCATTCGAAATTGTCCATCAGCGACCAGGCGAAGTAACCCTGGAGCGGAATCCCCGCCTCGATGGCCGCGTGGCAGATCCGCAGATGGGCGTCGATGTAGGCGACGCGCTCGGGATCGTGCACCGACTCGTCGCCGGTCACCACGTCCTCGAAGGCGGCGCCGTTCTCCGCGATGACCATCGGGATCGCCGGGTACTCCGCGGCGACCCTGGTGAGGATCTCCAGCAGGCCGGCGTCGTCGATCTCCCAGCCCATCGCGGTCACCGGGCGCCCGCCGTTGACGAAGGACACCTGCTCGCTGCCCACCCAGGGCGATCCCGTGTCGGTCGGCGCGGCGGCGGCCGAGGCGGCGCCGCCGGGGGCGCCCGACACGGTGAACCGGCTGTAGTAGTTGACCATCAGCAGGTCCAGCGGCGTGGAGATCACCTCCAGGTCGCCGTCCCGGGCGAACGACGTGCCGGCCACCGGCGCGATGTCCTCCAGCACGTCGGCCGGGTAGGAGCCCTTGAGCAGGGCGTCCAGGAAGAACCGGTTCTGCAGGCCGTCGATGCGCCGGGCCGCGTCCAGGTCGGCCTCGCTGCCGGTGTGCGGCGTGATCGCGTACAGGTTGACGCAGCCGCCGATCCTGGTGGCGGCCGACTGGGCCCGCATGGCCTGGGTGGCGAGGCCGTGGGCGAGGTTCAGGTGGTGCGCGGCGCGGATCGCCTCGGCCGGCTCGCGCCGCCCGGGGGCGTGCTCGCCCGAGGCGTAGCCCAGGAACGCCGCGCACCACGGCTCGTTGACCGTGCTGAAGTTGGTCACCCGGTCGCTCAGCGCGGCGTGCACGGCCGCCGCGAAGTCGGCGAAGCGCTTCGCCGTGTCCCGGGCCGGCCACCCGCCGGCCTCCTCCAGGGCGAGCGGCAGGTCCCAGTGGTAGAGGGTCACCCACGGGTCGATGCCGTGGGCGAGCAACTCGTCGGTGAGCCGCTGGTAGAAGTCGATGCCGGCCGGGTTGATCGCGCCGGAGCCGGTGGGCTGGATCCGGGGCCAGGAGACCGAGAACCGGTAGGCGGACAGGCCGAGATCGGCCATGACCCGCACGTCCTCCCGGTACCGCCGGTAGTGGTCGATGGCGACGTCCGCGTTGTCGCCGTTGAGCACCCTGCCGGGACTGGCCACGAAGGCGTCCCAGATGGAGGGCCCGCGCCCGTCCTCGGCGACGGCCCCCTCGATCTGGTAGGCCGAGGTGGACGCGCCCCAGACGAACCCGGTGGGAAAGGCGAGATCCGGCGACTGTGTCTGCGTCTGCTGCGTGGTCACGCTTTGACTGCACCTTCCATGAGGCCGCCGACGATCTGCCGGCCGAACGCGATGAAGACGATGATCAGGGGGAGGACGGACAGCGCCGTGCCGGTGAAGATCAGGGCGTAGTCGGTGCTGTGCTGGCCGGTGAGAAAGGCGATCGACACCTGGACCGTGGGGTTCTCCGGGGTCAGGACGATCAGCGGCCACATGAACTCGTTCCAGTTGAGCATGAACGTCTGGAGCGCGAGCACCGCCATGCCCGGCCGTACGGCGGGCAGCACGACGTTCCAGTAGATCCGCATGGTGGAGGCGCCGTCCACGCGGGCCGCCTCGACGAGTTCCTGCGGCACCGCCTGCTCGGTGTACTGCGTCATCAGGAAGACGCCGAAGCCGTTGAGCAGGAACGGCAGGATGACCGCCTGGAGGCTGCCCGTCCAGCCGAGGTTCACCATGAGCTGGTAGAGCGGCACGACCCCCATCTGCTGGATCGGCACCATCATCGTGATCAGGATGGACCCGAGCAGCAGGTTGCGGCCGCGGAAGCGGAGCCGGCCGAAGGCGAACCCGGCCAGCGTCGATATGACGACCACCGAGAACGTCACCGTGGAGGTGACGATGAGGGAGTTGGTCAGCCCGGTGACGAAGTGGGCGTCCTCGGTGGCGAACACCCGGGCGATGTTCTCGCCGAGGTTCCCGCCGGGCAGCAGCGGCGGCGGGACGTCCACGGCCTGCGCGGTGGTCCGCGAGGCGATGACGATCATCCAGTAGATCGGGAAGATCGACAGCAGCACGGTGAAGATCAGCGCCGCCTTGGTGAGCGGGGTCGCCCTGAAGGGGTCCCGCCGGTCCCGCACCCTGCCCGCGACCCGCGGGCGGGTCTGCGTGATCGTGGTCATTTCGCGCCCCCGATGCGGCGTGCCAGGAAGTAGTTGATGAGGACGCCGACGAGGATGAGCAGGAACAGCATCCAGGCGACCGTGGCGGCGTAGCCGTACTCGAAGCGCCGGAAGCCCTGCTCGACGATGTACATCGCGACCGTCTGGAACTGGCCGGTGCTGCCGCCGTCCATCCGGCCGTTGTTGAACAGGACGGGCTCGGCGAACAGCGTGAGGCCGCCGATCGTGGAGACGAAGACGGTGAAGACGATGATCGGGCGCAGCATCGGCAGCGTGATCTGCCAGAACTGGCGGCGCGGGCTCGCGCCGTCGATCGACGCCGCCTCGTACAGGTCGCGCGGGATGGTCTGCATCCCGGCGAGGTAGATGATCGCGTTGTACCCCGTCCAGCGCCAGTCGACCATCGTGGCGATCGCGATCCAGGAGGACCACTTCTCGTTCTGCCAGGCGATGTTGTCCACCCCGAACAGGCCCAGGATCCAGTTGATCATCCCGTAGTCACGGCCGTAGAGCTGGGTGAAGACCACCGCGACGGCCACGATCGAGGTGACCAGGGGGATGAGCACGCCCATCCGGAAGAACAACCGCCCGCGGATGCGCTTGTTGAGCGCGTTGGCCAGCAGCAGGGCCAGGACGAGCTGGGGAACGGTCGCCAGGACGAAGATGCCGACAGTGTTCACGACGGCGTTCCAGAAGTCGCCGTCGCTCATCAGCTTGACGTAGTTGTCCAGCCCGGTGAACTCCGCGTCCCCGGCGAGTTCGTACTTCTGCAGCGAGGTCCAGAACGTGAAGGCGAGCGGGAAAAGCCCGAAGACGGCGAAGAGCAGGAAATAAGGGGAGATGAGAAGGTAGGGCGTCACACGCAGGTCGAACATGGCCGGCAGCCGGCCGCGCGGCCCGCGCCCGCCCTGCCGTGGGCGGCGACCGGGCGCGCGGGCGTCGGCCCGCGGCCCCGTCTCGACGTGGAGGCTCATCGGAGGTCACCTTTCGGCGTTCGGAGCGGCCGCCGGCGCGCTCGCCTGCGGCCCGCTCGGGAGGTCGGCCGCCGGCCCGCCGGAGCGTTCGCCGTGGCGGGCCGGGGACGGGTGGGGCGGCGTCAGCCGTCCGCCACCTTCTTGGCCTCGTCGATGAACCTCTGCCATGCCTGACCGACGGGGATCGAGCCCTCGTCCATGCCGAGGATCACGTTCTCCACCTCCGCCTTGGTCTGCGAGTGCTTCTCACCGAGGAAGATCGGCGGCAGCGACTTGACGGACGGGCCGTAGATCGCGCCCAGCGGGGCGCCGCTGAACCACTCGTTGACCGCGCTCTGCAGGTCGGGGCTGTCCTGCGCCGGGATGGTGCTCGGCAGGTTGCCGCCCTCCTTGAAGGCCAGGAGCTGGGCCTCGGGGCTGGTCAGGTAGCTGAGCAGCTCCGCGGCCTCCTTCGGGTGCTGCGACTGCTTCGGCACGGCCAGCCACGAGCCGCCCCAGTTGCCTCCGCCGCCGCCGGGCGCGGTGGCGACGTCCCACTGGCCCTTGCCCTGGTCGGGCTTCTCGCCGTCCTCGGTGATCGTGCCCTGGATCACGCCGAGCATCCAGCCGGGCGCGCCGACGGTGGCGAAGGCGCCCTGGCGCATGCCCGCGAACCACGGGTCCTGGAAGTTGCGCAGCTTGGCCGAGATGCCCGCCGAGTTGACCTTGGTGGCGAAGTCGAAGGCCGACCTCACCGCCGGGTTGCTCTCCACGATGAGCTGGTTGTCCTTGCTGTAGTAGGAGACGTCGCCGTTCTTGGCCGCCTCCTGCGACAGCACGACGTTGAACCAGGTGTTCAGGCCGTCGATGAACTTCGTGTCGGGGACCTTCTCCTGGAACTTCTTACCGGTCTCGATGAAGTCGTCCCAGGTCGCCCAGAGCTTGGCGACCTCCTCGCGGTCGGTGGGCAGGCCGGCCTTCTCGAAGAGGTCCTTGCGGTAGGCGACCGCCATGCCGCCGACGTCGGTGCCCAGGGCGAACAGCTTGCCCTCGGCGTTGATCCCGTTCTCCCACTTCCAGGCGGGGAAGTCGCCCTGGCGGCTCTGCAGGCCGTACTGGCCGAGGTCGGTGAAGAACTGCGGGCGGGCCTTGGCGAGGCCCATGCCGGCCTCGTCGATGCCGATGACGTCACCGGCGCCCTTGCCCGCCTGGAGCCAGTTCAGCATCTGCGGCCAGTACTGGTTCTCGAAGTCCGGGGTGAGGTTCGTGTACTTGACCTGGATGTTCGGGTGTTCCTGGTTCCACTTGTCGACGGCCGCCTTGTAGCCGAAGTTGGTGCCGCCGCCGAAGGTCTGCAGAGTGAGGGTGATCTTCTCGTTGGGCGCCGAGGACGTGCCACCGGTCGCCGCCGGTTCCCCGCCGCCGCCGCACGCCGCGACGGCCAGCGCCGCGGCCATCGCCACGGCGGCGGAGGCTAAGCGGCCGGGCCGCTTCTTGATCGTCATTCCGGACCCCTCTCAGGTGGTCGCCCGATTCGATGGGAGATGGAACATCGCGACCCGGTCCCCGACAACGCGGTGGCACGATGCGCTGCGTATTCGCGTGAGTCCCCGATGTTTTGGGAGCGCTCCCACGAGACTGGCCGATGTGGAACCGGGACGTCAATACGCCGAAACCTAACTGTTACTCCGGCGGCTGACTGGCATCTGAAATGGCGATATAAGGCGCTTTGGGGGATATATCAGTCGTTGGGAGCGCTCCCACACAATGGTGATATATCAGGACATGGGGGTATTTGTGGGCGGGGTCAGGCGGTCCAGGCGCGGATCAGCGGGAGCAGGACCCGGTCCACCGTCGAGCGGACGAACTCGTCGTCGAGCGGACGGCCGCCGAAGAACATCTGACGGAAGATCATCGCCTCGACCACCGCGACCGGCTCCGCGGGCTCGACCGGGCCGGCGAGGTCGCCCCGCTCGCGGGCCCGGCCGAGCACCAGCACCATGCCGGTGAGGTTCTGGCCGGGCAGATGGGCGCGCAGGGCGGTGGCGAGCTCCGGGTCGGCGAGCAGGGTCGGGATCAGCCCGAGGACGAGATCCCGCTTGACCTCCAACGTCTCGCACAGCGAACGGCACAGCGCGACCAGGTCGCCGCGCAGCGAGCCGGTGTCCGGGGGCTCCGCGACCGCCAGGTCCATCCGGTGGCAGATGACGTCGACGACGATCTCGGGCTTGCCCGTCCAGCGCCGGTAGATCGTGGCCTTGCTGGCCCCGGCCCTGCGGGCGATCTGGTCGATCGACATGCGGTCGTAGCCGACCTCGGCGAGCAGGCCGAGGGCGGCGTCGAGGATCGCGTGCTCCCGGCCGGGGTCGAGCCTGCGGGTCCCGGCCGCCCCGCCGTCCTCGGTCCGCACGCGCTCACCCTCTCCTCCGGGACCCCGTGGTCCGCGGGGTTTCTGCGGGCCGGCGCGGTCACCCGTGTGTGGCGTGCCGCCCGAACTGTGCGAAGTCTACGCCGGTGAGCTCGCACGAGACCTCCCACAGCCGCCGTGCCACCCCCTCGTCGTACGCCTTGGCCGAAGGCGTCAGCCGCTTCGGCCCCGGGCCGATGAACTCGCCGCCCCGCGCGTCCGGCGAGGTCGCCGCGTAGAGCGAGGGCACGGCGCCCTCCTCGGGGGACCTCATCATCAGCCGGGCCACCGCCACGAGCGCGCCGGTGAGCGGTCCGGCCTTGACGAAGGGGGTGGCGGTCGCCCCGGGATGCGCCGCGAGGCTCAGCAGGCCGGCGCCCGCCTCGTCCGCCCTGCGCTGCAACTCCCTGGCGAACATCAGGTTGGCCAGCTTGGACCGGCCGTAGGCGGAGAACCGGCCGTAGCGCCGCTCCAGCGCCAGGTCGTCGAAGTCGATCCGGCCCCACGCGTGCGCGTCGCTGGAGACGGTCACGACGCGCGCCGTTGGGCGGCCCTCGCCCCGGGCGAGCAGGCGGGGCAGCAGCAGCCCGGTCAGCGCGAAGTGCCCCAGATGGTTGACGCCGAACTGCGTCTCGAAGCCGTCGGCGGTGGTGCCGCGCCGGACCATGCCGAGGCCCGCGTTGTTGACGAGCAGGTCGAGCGGCCCGGTCACGGTGCCGGCGAACTCGCGCACCGAGCGCAGGTCGGCGAGGTCCAGCCGGCCGTGCTCGACATCCGCGCCGGGGACCAGGTCGCGGATGCGGTCGGCCGTGGCGCGTCCCCTGGCCGGATCGCGGACGGCGAGGAGGACCCGGGCGCCGCGCCTGGCCAGCTCCAGCGCCGTGGGGACGCCGATGCCGCTGCTCGCCCCGGTCACCAGCGCGTTGACCCCAGTAAGCGGGGGGATGTCGCGGACGGTCCAGGTCGTCATGGGGATGCCTCCGAGTGTACGGAACGGTTTCGTACACCACGATACGCCCAACCGGCGGTGATGGACCGCCGACTTGCGGGGAGGGGGCTCCCGGCGTAGGCTGCGAGAAAGGTAGGCTTTCATATTGAAAGTCAGCCGAGGGGAGGGGGAGGCCGATGTCACCGCCCGCAACCGAGGCCCGCCACAGCCCGATCGAGCGGCGGATGGCGGACACCGTGGCCGTGCTGACCCTGTGCCACCGGCCCTACAACCTGCTCGACGGGGAGATGTCCGGGCACATCGTCGAGGCGCTGGCCTGGGTCGCCGGGCAGGGCGCCCGCGCCGCCGTGCTGGGCAGCGGGCTGCGGCACTTCTCCGCGGGCGCCGACCTCGACGCCATGGCCGCCGCCGCCGCGCGCGGCGACGGCGTGCTGGACTGGGGGCTGACCGAGGTGCTGCGCGCGTTCGGCGAGCTGCCGATCCCGGTCGTGGCCCGGGTGCACGGGGTCTGCGTCGGCGGCGGCCTGGAGCTGGCCCTGGCCTGCGACCTCGTCGTGGCGGGCGAGTCGGCCAGGCTGGGATCGGTGGAGGCCACCGTGGGGCTGCACCCGCTGATGGGCGGCGTCCAGCGGATCGTCCAGCGGGCCGGCGCCGCGCGCGCGAAGGAGATGGCGATGCTCGGCCGCCGCTACGACGCGCGCACCATGGAACGCTGGGGCGTCATCAACCGCGTGGTCCCCGACGAACGACTGGACGCCGCCACGATGAGCCTCGCCCGCGAGCTCGCCGCCGGGCCGACCGTGGCCCACGCGGCGACGAAGGCGCTGGTGTCGATCGCCGAGAACGAGGGCGTGGCCGCCGCCGACGAGGCGATGGCCGGACTCCAGAAGCCGATCTTCCGCTCCCGCGACTTCGCCGAGGGGGTCGAGTCCTACCGGCGCGCCGGTCCCGGCCTGGCCGAGTTCAGGGGGTGCTAGCGATGACCGCGCTGCTCGACGGGATCCGCGTCGTGGACTTCTCCCGGGTGCTGGCCGGGCCGCTGTGCGCGCGCACCCTGCACGAGCTCGGGGCCGAGGTGGTCAAGGTGGAGCCGCCCGCCGGGGACATGGCCCGGCGGGCCTTCCCCCGGTGGGGGGAGATCTCCGGCTACTACGCCCAGCAGAACGCCGGCAAGCGTAACGTCTCCGTCGACCTCAACGTCCCCGGCGCCCGGGAGGTCGCGCTGCGGCTGTGCGACCGCGCGGACGTCGTCGTGGAGAACTTCCGCCCGGGCACCCTGGCCTCCTTCGGCCTGGGCTACGACGACGTCGCGGCCCGCAACCCGCGCGTCGTGTACGCCTCGATCAGCGGGTACGGCCAGCACGGCGCCTGGAGCTCGCGGATGGCCTACGCCCCGACCGTGCAGGCCGAGACGGGCCTCACGGACCTCACCCGGGAGCAGTTCGGCGCCCTGCGCACCGACTCCCTGTCGCACGCCGACGTCTACGCCGGGCTGCACGCCGCGATCGCGATACTGGCCGCGCTGCGCCACCGGGACGCGACCGGCGAGGGGCGGTACGTGGACGTGGCGATGGCCGCGGTCATGCTGTCGGTCGACGAGCGGGTGCACGCCGACCTGTCCGGCCTCGACCTCGGAGCGGAGACGCCCATCCTGGGCGCGACGGACTGCCCGTTCTTCACCGGTCCCGGCGGCGAGACGTTCGTCTGCCCGATGAGCATGGTGGGCAGCATGTCCTTCCCCGCCTACCTCGCCGCGATGCGCCGCCCCGAACTCGCCCGCGACCCGCGCTTCCGCACCCCGCAGGCCCGCCGGGCGCACCTGGAGGAGCTGCACGCGATCGTCCAGGACTGGATCTGGACCTTCGACGACATGGCCTCGCTCGACGTCCAGCTCGACGAGGCCAAGATCGCCACCGGGCGGGTGCGCACCCTCGCCGACGTCGCCGGCGGCGAATGGGCCGCGCGGTGGGGCGCGGTACGGCACGTGCCCGACCGCGCCGGCGGCGAGATCCCGGTCCCGGGCCCGCCGTGGCACTTCGGGCCGGACGGCGGCGAGCGGCAGGGTGAGGAGCCGCCGGCCCGCCAGGGCGAGCACAACGTGCAGATCCTGCGTGAACTGGGGTATGACGACTCCCAGATCACCGGGCTGCGGCGCGCCGGCGCCCTGGTCTCGCCCGGCGACGCGGGCGAGGAGGGCGGCCCGCCCGCCGCCCCGGCCGGCGCGGACCAGCCGCCGGCCGTACCGTGAACCGACCACAGGAGATCACCATGGGTGCTCTCGCCGACTACCAGAACGAGATCTACCTCAACGGGCTGCGCGGCCTGGTGCCGGAGCTGCCCACCGGCCTCACCGAGCTGGAGGGGCTCGCGCGCGAGCGGCTCGACCCGCGGGCGTTCGGATACGTCGCCGGGTCCGCGGGCACAGGGTGGACGGCCCGCGCCAACCGCGACGCCTTCGAGCGCAGGCGGATCGTGCCCCGGATGCTGCGCGACGTGGCCGCCCGCGACCTGTCGGTGGAGCTGTTCGGCCACCGGCTGCCGGCGCCGGTGCTGCTCGGCCCGGTCGGCGTCCTGACGATCATGCACCCGGACGGGGAGATCGCCGTGGCGCGCGCGGCGGCGGCGCAGGGGACGCCGATGGTGCTGAGCACCGCCGCGGCCCACTCGATGGAGGAGGTGGCGGAGGCGGGCGCCGGCGGCCCGCGCTGGTTCCAGCTCTACTGGCCCGGGGACCCCGACCTCGCGGCGAGCTTCCTGCAGCGCGCGCACGCCGCCGGCTTCCAGGCGCTGGTCGTCACGCTGGACACCCATACACTCGGCTGGCGGCCACGCGACCTGGACCGCGGCTACCTGCCGTTCCTGCGCGGCGTCGGCGTCGCCAACTACTTCTCCGACCCGGTGTTCCAGAAGAAGGTCGGCGGCCCGATCGGCGCGGGCAACCGGCGCGAGGCGATCGCGGCCTGGCAGGCCACCTTCGGCAACCCCTCGCTCACCTGGGAGGACCTGGGGTTCCTGCGGGACCACTGGGACCGGCCGATCCTGCTGAAGGGGATCCTGCATCCCGCCGACGCGCGGCGGGCCGCGGACGCGGGCATGGACGGCGTCGTCGTGTCCAACCACGGCGGACGGCAGGTCGACGGCGCGATCGGCGCGCTGGACGCGCTGCCCGCGGTGGTGGAGGAGGTGGGGGACCGGCTCACCGTGCTGTTCGACAGCGGCGTGCGCACCGGCTCCGACGTGCTCAAGGCGCTGGCGCTGGGCGCGAGGGCGGTCCTGATCGGCCGTCCCTACGCCTACGGGCTCGGGCTCGGCGGGGAGGCCGGCGTGCGGCACGTCATCCGGTGCCTGCTGGCCGACCTGGACATCACGATGGGGACGGCGGGCGTGCGGCGGCCGGCGGAGGTCACGGCGGGCCTGCTGGCCGGTTGAGGGGATGTCGCGTCGGTCCAGGTCCCTCGGGGGCTCCGCGGGAGGCGTCCTGCCGCCTCGCGGAGTGCGGGATCCCGGCCGGGCGACACCCGGTGGGGGAGTCGGTCAGGCGGTGTACTGCGGGTAGCCGTAGCCGACGACCTGGCTCTTGGGCCGGATCCTGACCTCGACCTGGCCGCGTCCGGTGTTGCCTTCGACGGTCTTGATGGTGCCGTCGCCGTTGTCCTGCACGACGATGCCGACGTGGTCGACGCTGTCGACGTCCTTGCTGCCGTTCCAGGCGTAGAAGACGACCGCGCCCGGCTTGGCGACGTCGCCCCAGTGCCCGTTGTTCTGGAACCACTTGGCGTAGGTGACGGTGTAGGCGTCCCAGCCGAGGATCGGCCGGATGCCGAGCTGGTCGCCCAGCCAGGAGACGAACATCGCGCACCACGGGGCGTTCAGGTAGATGGCGGGGGTGCCGCCGCCGTCCCGGGCCAGGGTCTCCTTGGCGCGCTGGGTGTTCATGTACCACTGCTGGAACTTCGTGCCGCCGCCGTAGCTGTTCTCGCTGATGCCGACCTGGCGCATGGCGAGGTTGATCACGTCCTGGGCGGTGACCATCTTGGCCGCCTTGTCCGCCGCGGCGGGGACGCGCACGGCGGTGTCGGTGGGGCTGTCCGCGTAGGCGGAGGCGACCGGGCCGGCGACGGCGCCGGCGGCCAGGGCGAGACCCGCCACGCCACACACGAGGCGGGTTCGCGTTCGCTCACTGATCCGGGAGAGGGACATAGGGGGAGAGCTCCTTGCTTCCATGCCGCCTACCGAGTTAGCTGACGGGTTCGGACCTGGAAGGCGGCCCTACGGCACCCCCGCCTCTGACGAGGCGGCGGACCGATTCACCCCATGGGAGAGATGGGTCCCCGGCTCCGCTCGCGCGGACTCGGCGGCCGCGCCCCAAGACGGGATGGGGATCCCGCCACGTGGGCGCGGTGCTTGCAATGACCAGGCAAACGTTCAAACCCGACAAACAGGCACGAACGAGTACCTAATTCCTGAAAAGGTAATACATGAGGCTATGGGAGGGCAAATGGGACATTAAGTGATCGTGAGCGTGCACGTGGCCGTCTGTTCACTCTTGGTTCCCGATGCCTTAAGCAACCCGGGCTAACGTGGCCCTGTCGTGAACGGGTCAAGATCCGGCGTGGAGGAAGATGGTCGGCCGCACCACGCGCGGGAGCAAGGGTCGGCCGTGGCCTGGGTGGAATCCCCGCTGCAGATGCTCTGCGCGGTGGAGGCCCATCATGCGGGGTTGCTCGGCGCGGACACGCAGGTGGTGCCACGGGCCAAACTCCCCGCGCTGAACGCGACCCGCCGCGAGCTCAAAGGGCTGGCGCTGCCGCCCGGCGCGACGCTCACCGCGCCGGAGAGCGAGATGCGCCGCCCCCGCCGCGGCGCCACCTGGGCGGTGGGCGACGCGTTCTCCGGCAAGGTCCAGCTCAGCCTGCTCACCGCCTTCCCGCGCCGCGTGGTGATCGTCGACGACGGGCTCGCCACCATCCATCTGCTCGAACTTCTCGGCGGACGGCCCTGGAAGCCCCTGCTGCGGGCCAGAGCCCAGGCCGGGCCGCTGCGCTACGCCCTCGGCACCGCGGCCGGGCTGCGGCTGCGCGCCGCCGCCCGGGCCGGACGGCTGTCGGTCTTCACCGCGCTCCCCGTGCCCGAGGCCCTCGCCGACGGGGTCCGCCGCGCGGGCGCCCGGCTGGTGCTGCACGACTTCGCCTGGCTGCGCGCCCAGCCCCTCGCCCGGCCGCTGCCCGGCGAGCGGACGATCGTGCTCGGCACGTCGCTGGTCCGCAACGGCCTGATCCACCGCGACCGCTACTTCGACTGGCTCGCCGGGCTCGGCACGGACGGCCCGGTCGCCTATTTCCCGCACCGGAGAGAAGATCCCGGAGATCTCGATCGAGTTCGGGAACAACCGGGCATTCGGGTCTACGATGGCGGAGCGCCCGCCGAAATGACGCTACGCGGTCTGTCGGCGGAACAACGTGTGCTGAGCCTGCCCTCCACGGCCGTCACGTCGCTGCGGGTGCTGCTGTCGGCCCGCGGGGTGAGCGTCGACGCGGTGGAGGTGCCGGACGACTGGTGGACCGCGCAGGCGGCCCCCTCCCTACGTTCCCACCTGCAAATGTTCGCACATCATGACTCAGGAGTTACTCGGTGAAGGTCCTGGCGGTGGCCGACTCGGACTCTTATCTGAAGTGGGCCGCATGCCTGCTCGACGGCCTGCCCGCGGGGAGCGCCACAGAGCTCGTCGTCATCCGCACGCCGATCGCCCCCTCGTCCGGGCAGATCCGGGCCGCGGTCGCCGGCACCCGCTCCGGCGCCGCCGCGGCGCGGTCCGCCGGCCCGGCCGTGGAGGACGGTGACGACAGCGGCCTGCCTCCCGTCCTGTCCGCCCGCCGGCTGCGCCGCCTGGCCGAGCGGTTCCAGCCGGACGCGGTCCTGGTCGCCTGCACCGGCCCGGTGGTGGACGTGCTGGTCTCGGAGGTGCTCGACGGCCTCTCCCCGCGCCCGGTGTTCGTCTCCGGCCTGCCGGGCATCTCGGTGCCCGCGACCGACAAGGCGTGGCTGTTCCGCAGCGGCTGCGACCTGTTCGTGCTGCACAGCGGGCGCGAGGTGGGCGAGTTCTCGGCGGTGGCCGAGCGGCTCGGCGGGGGAGGGGCGATCGGGCTGGCCCGGCTGCCCTTCCTCGACCACGGGACCACGGTGGCGCCGACCGGCCCCCGCGACCGTGTCGTCTTCGCCACCCAGGCCAAGGTGCCGCGGCGCAGGGAGGACCGGGAGAGCGTGCTGTTCGCGCTGGCCGCGCTCGCCGACCGGCGCCCCGACCTCGACGTCGTGGTCAAGCTCAGGGCCAGGGACGGCGAGCGGCAGACGCACAACGAGCGCTACCACTACGAGCGGCTGTGGCGCGAGCTGGTCGCCCAGGGCCGGGTGCGCGACGGCGGCGTCCGGTTCGCCGACGGGGCCATGCACGAGCACCTCGCGCACGCCGTCGGATTCGTGACCGTCAGCTCCACCGCGGCCCTGGAGGCGATCGCCCAGTCGGTGCCGCTGCTGGTGCTGTCCGACTTCGGCGTCAGCGCCGAGATGATCAACCTCGTCTTCGAGGGCAGCGGCTGCCTCGGCACCCTGGAGGAGCTGGCCAAGGGCGAGTTCCGCGACCCGCTGCCCGCCTGGTGCCAGGCCAACTACTTCCACGACAGGGCCGCCGCCGACTGGGCCGCCCGGCTCGCGGCGATGTCCACCGAGGCCCGCGCCGGCCGGCTGCGCCCCGCCGCGTCCCTGCTCGACGGCCCGCAGCACGCCGCCGCCCGGCGCAGGGCCAGGCTCCGCGTCGAGATCCCGCCGGACATGCTCCGGGTGGGCTACCGCGCCAAGCGGCGGGTGCGCCGCTACCTCAAAGCCATCACCTGACAGCCGGAAAGGCCGGCCCCGCGTGAGCGGCGGCCGGCCACACGGGCGGCGTCAACGGCGCGAAAAGCCGATCAGATGGAACGCGAGAGCCTGCGGCGCAGCCGGTTGAGCGCGCTCGCCGGCTCCTTCGCCGGCCTGGCCGCCGCGCCGCCGTCCTCCACCCGGTACGGCACGCCGACCGAGGACAGCCGCTGGCGTTTGAAGTAGCGCCCCGGCCCCGCCTCGTCCACGTAGGCGGCGGCGGTCTCGCGCAGCTCCGGGTAGACCGTGCTCTGCATGCAGAACCCGACCGCCTGGACCAGCGGCACGACCCGCTCCGCGGCGACCGGCGGATCCTCCAGGCCGCCGTCCGGGCGCAGCAGCGGCGTGGTGGCGTCGATGAGGGTGGCGGGGACGCGGTTGCTGTTCTCGTACGGCGTGAGCCGTTCCAGCACGAGCTCCCCGCCCATGGTGGCCACCGGGAGGCCGAAGTAGCGCCGGGCGGTGGCCAGCGCGGTGGAGAAGCAGCCGACGACCAGCGACGGGCGCAGCGCGGCGAAGAGCGCCTCGGCGGGCACCGTCTCGCCCGCCACGACGAGCCTGACCCCGAGCTCCTCGGCGGTCTCCCGCAGCGCGCGCACGTGCCCCCGCCCGGCGGCGGGATGCGGCTTGAAGATCACCTGGGTGTGGCCGCGGGCGGCGAGGCCGCGCAGCATGTCGGCGTGCAGGGCCTCCTCCTCCGGGCGGCTGAGCACGTCCAGCGCGGAGAGGTACTGGCCCAGGATGAGCGGGTCGCCGGCCGCGTCGTCCGCCACCAGGTCCCGCACCGCGGCGGCCACCTGGCCGATCACGCCGGTGAACGCGGCGTCGGGGAGTCGCTCGGCCGGCACGCCGTACTCGCTGAGCAGCAGCGGGGTCAGGCCGGGCACCAGGTCCAGGTGGAGCAGCCGGGTGATGCGGCCGGAGATCTCCAGCGGCAGCGGGTCGCGGGTGGGGCCGTAGCTCATCAGGCCGTCGGAGTAGACCGTGATCGGGCAGTCCCGGACCAGTCCGGCGATCGTGCGCGCGGGCGGCACCGCGATGGACTCCACGACGAGCTCGTCCGGGCCGTCGCCGAGGGACAGGTGCGAGGACACCAGGCGGCCGATCATCGGCACCTCGATGACCCGGGCCTTCCAGTCCGACGGGTGCAACGGGGCGACGATCTCGTTCCACGACCAGACCTCGTCGAACCGCGAGCGCAGCGCCGCGAAGGCCGGGGCCTCGTCCAGCGCGGTGGCGACCTCGGGGATGGCGGCGTTGTTGGACACCATGAGGATCTGCCGCCCCTCGCGCGGGCCGAACCGCCCCGCGTCGATCGCGGCGGCCAGTGTCATGGCGCCGAACAGCGTCGAGGCGTAGAAGAGCCGGGTCATGCGTCCTCCTGCGGGGGCCGGGGGCCGGGCAGATCCACTTCCAGTTCCGGGATGAGGGCGCTCAGCGCCCGCGCGCGCTCGGACTCGATCCTGGTGAGCGTCGCGGCGAGCAGGTCGGAGGGCAGCCGCCGCAGCGCGTCCGCGGCCCGCTCGTCGAACTTCACCCGCAGCTCCGGGCTGAAGCGCTCGGCGAGTTCGAGGTGGTGCGCGATCAGCGCGCACAGGTTGCGCACCGCCTTGGGCAGGAAGACCGGCTCCTCTTCGAGGTCCTTGAACACCAGCTCGAAGGCGTCGAAGATCTGCAACTGCCGCTCGTCGCCGATCTGGGTGAGCGAGCCGGGCACCTGCCGCCGGTAGAAGAGCCCGGCGAGGGACACCACCGCGTACGAACGCGCCCTGCGGTGCAGCCGCCAGATCCACGGCCGGTCCTCGGCGGTGTGCAGATGGCCCGGGAAGGTCAGCAGGTCGCCCAGGTCACGCCGGTAGATCCCGGCCCACGCGTACGGGTAGTCGACCATCGACCTGCCGTCCACCGGCAGGATGCCGTCCCGGGGGTCGAGGACCACGCCGCGCCTGGCCTGCGGCGCCCGGTGCACGACCCGCTTGCGGCCCTCGGCCTGCACGTGGTCCACCCGGACGAAGTCGCAGCCCAGGTCCTCGATGGCGGCCACCAGCCGTGGAAGATAGCCCGGGGCGAGCCAGTCGTCGCCGTCCATGTACGTGACGTACCGGCCGGAGGCGAGCGACAGGCCCAGGTTGCGGGCGTCGGCCAGCCCGACGGGGGCCGGGTTGCGCAGGACGCTCAGCCCGGGCAGCTCACCGCGGAAGTCGTCGATGATCCGCCCGGTGGCGTCCGCCGATCCGTCGTCCACCACGATGAACTCGTAGCCTGGCCGCGCGTTGCGGGTCAGCGAGGTGAGCGCGTCGCCGATGTAGAGCTCGGCGTCCTTGACCGGCAGGACGACCGAAAGCGTGATCAAATCTCTCCTTCTGGGACCACGTTCCGACAGTGGGGGGAAGAGAACGTGATCCCGCGCGGGCGCGGGATCACGTTCCGGTTCGCCGGAGGCCGCCGGCCTCCCGGCGGTGTCAGACGGTCACGCGGCGCAGCCGGGACTTGGGCGCCTCCTCGCCGGGGAAGACGCGCTTGACGCCGTCACCGAGCGCGGTCTCGATGATCCGGATGTCCCGGACCAGGTGCTCCAGCCCGGCGGGCTCCAGCGAGGCGGCGTGGTCCGAACCCCACATCGTGCGGTCCAGCGTGATGTGCCGCTCCACGGCCACGGCGCCGAGGGTGACGGCCGCCATGGAGATCTGCAGGCCGCGCTCGTGACCCGAGTAGCCCACCGGCACGCCGTACCGTTCCTGGAGGGTGACGATCGTGCGGAGGTTGGCCTCCTCCGGGGGCAGCGGGTAGGTGGAGGTGGCGTGCATCATCACGAGCTTGCCGGTGCCGAGGATCTCCACGGCCCGGTCGATCTCCTCCAGCGTGGACATGCCGGTGGACAGGATGATCGGCTTGCCGGTGGCGGCGAGCACCCGCAGCATCTCGTGGTCGGTCACGCTGGCCGAGGCGACCTTGTGCGTGACGACGTTCATGTCCTCCAGGAACTCCACCGACGGCACGTCCCACGGCGAGGCGAACCACTGGACGCCGCGCTCCTCGCAGTACTTCGCGATCTGGGTGTACTCGTCGATGCCGAACTCGGTGCGCTCCTTGTACTCCAGGTACGTCATCTCGCCCCACGGCGTCTGACGGATCTGGTCACGCTGCTCCAGCGGGACGCAGATCTCCGGAGTGCGCTTCTGGAACTTCACCGCCTGGCAGCCCGCGTCGGCGGCCACGTCGATGAGCCGGCGCGCGATGTCCAGGTCGCCGTTGTGGTTGATGCCGATCTCGCCGATCATGTACACCGGCTGGCCGGCGCCCACGAGCAGGTCGCCGATCTGCACCGGCCTGGCCACCGGGCTGAGCCGCAGCTCGGCGCGCGGCGCGGCCGGCGCGGGCGCCAGCTCGGCGCCGGGCCGCGCGGCCAGCACCCGGTCGCACACCTCCCGTACGGCTCCCGCCCCGCCCGCGTGGGACAGCACGACGCGCGCGGCGGCGCGGACCCGCGGGTGCGCGTCCGGCACGGTGATCGGCCAGCCGACCTCGGCCATCGCGCCGAGATCGTTGACGTCGTTGCCCACGTAGGCGACGCGGGCCGGGTCGAGGCCCTCGATGGCCAGCCAGTCGCGCAGCACGGTCGCCTTGTCGGCCAGGCCCTGGAGCACCGGGACGCCGAGCTTGCGGGCGCGGGCGGTCACCACCGGGTTGTGCTCGGTGGACATGATCAGGAGCTTCACACCGGCCCGGCGCAGCAGCGAGACGCCCATGCCGTCGGAGCGGCTGACCGCGACCGACTCCCGGCCGTCCTGGTCGACGTGCGCGCTGTCGTCGGTGTGCACGCCGTCGAAGTCGGTGATCACGGCGTCGACGTCGATCGGCTCGGGCCGGTCCAGGACCGGGGCGAGCGCGCGGACGACCTCGAGGTCCTCCGGGGTGTCGACCTCGATGGCCTCGCCCGCGTCCACCGGCTGGACGGCGACCGTGCCGAAGAAGCGGTGGCCGTGCTCGCGCAGGCCCTCGGCGCGCATCACGTAGAAGGCGCCGGTCTCCCGGTAGTGCGGCTCCAGGTCCTGGCGGCGCGGCCGTACGGCGGGGTCGTGGTTGATGCCGGTGCCGTTCTCACCCCACAGGAACTCGTGGGTGGGCAGGCCGGAGAAGACGACATCCGCCTCGCCGGCGAGCACCTTGGCCACGGCGGCGTCGAGGTCGGCCGGGTCGATGAAGGCGCTGGTGCACTGGACGAGGAGGACCACGTCGGGTGCTTCGCCGGTGTTGTCGAGCGCGTGCAGCACGGCGGACTCGCTGGAGGCGGCGGCGCCGCTCAGCTCGGCCGGACGGTCGATCACCGTGGCGCCTGCTGCCCTGGCGGCTTCGGCGATCCCGTCATGGTCGGTGCTGACCACGACCTCGTCGACGAGCTCTGCCCGCACGCAGGCCCGGACCGCGCGGGCGACGAGCGGCGTGCCGCCCACCTGGGCGAGATTCTTCAGCGGGACGCCCACTGAACCACCACGGGCGGGAACAACGGCCAGGACTCGCAAGATAACTCCTCATGACTGACGAAAACGGCCCTGAGCTGGGGGTGCATCGAAACCTAGCCATGGGGGTGTCCTTTCGGGGGTGACTGAGCTGAACGCCCAACGTCGTGCTTGTTAACTTTGCGTGCCTTAGACCCTTCGCTGGGTCTACCGGGAGATGGCCGGCGACGCACCTGGACGGCGAAACCGCCGGTCGGCGCGGGGTGGGGCGCGCGGCCCGCGGTTTCCGCGCGGCACGGTCGCCGGACCAAGATGCGGGCGGCCGCTTCAAGATCCCTTACTGAAAATTCCTGCAAGTTAGCAGCGGGGTCGATATCGGGGCATATATGGCTAACCGCAGGGTGAGAACGCCCTATCTTGGTAACTTTCCGTAATGGATCAATACCTCTTTGGTAGTGAGAGACATGCGCCGAGCCTTACCCGCCGTGACGATCATCGCGGCGCTGGCGCTCGCGGTCTCCGCCTGTGGCGGCGACGGTGGTGGGACGGCGGCGCCGGCGCGGAGCGTCGCCGACCCGACGAAGATCACGGGTGAGGTCACCTGGTGGGACACCACCAGGCCGGACAGCGAGGGGCCGGTGTTCCGGGCCCTCATCGGGAAGTTCCAGGCCGCCTATCCCGGCATCAAGGTCAACTACGTCAACGTCCCCTTCGAGCAGGCGCAGAACCAGTTCCAGACGGCCGCCCAGGCCGGCACCGGGGCGCCGGACGTGATCCGGGCCGAGGTCGCCTGGACCCCGCAGTTCGCCTCGCTCGGCTACCTCCAGCCGCTGGAGGGCACCCGCGCCCTCGACGGGACCGAGGGCGACTTCCTGCCCGGCCCGCTCAGCAGCACGAAGTACGGCGGCAGGACCTGGGCGGTGCCGCAGGTCACCGACTCCCTGGCGCTGGTCTACAACAAGCGGTTGCTCCGGGAGGCCGGGCACGACGGGCCGCCGGCGACCATGGAGGAGCTGAAGACCTTCGCGCTCGACGTCAAGGAGAAGACCGGCGCCGAAGGGCTCGCGCTCAACGTCGACTCCTACTTCCTGCTGCCGTTCATCTACGGCGAGGGCGGCGACCTGCTCGACGTCGCCGCCAGGAAGATCGTGGTGAACTCGCCGGCCAACGTGCGGGCGATGACCACGGTCGCCGGGCTCGTCTCCTCCGGGGCCGCCGCCAGGCCCGCCGTCCAGGACAGCTACGTCAACGCCATGACCGCCATCAAGGAGGGCAAGGCGGCCATGATCTTCAACGGGCCGTGGGCGCTGTCCGAGCTGTACCAGGGCGCCGAGTTCACCGACAAGGAGAACCTCGGCATCGCGCCGGTGCCCAGAGGCTCGGCCCGCGCCGGCGCCCCGACCGGCGGGCACAACCTCGCCGTCTACGCCGGCTCCAAGAACCTCGACGCCTCCTACGAGTTCGTCCGCTTCATGACCTCCACCGAGTCGCTGGCCGAGATGTCCGCCGGGCTCGGCCTGCTGCCGCCCCGGCTGTCCGCCTTCGATCGGCCCGAGGTCAGGGCCCGCGCCGACGTCGGCGTCTTCAAGCCGATCATGGAGACCGCGGTGCCCAGGCCGTGGATCCCCGAGGGCGGCCAGCTCTTCCAGCCCCTGCTGGAGGGCTACCAGGCGCTGCTGAGCGGCAAGGAGACCCCGGAGGCCATGGTGGCGGCCGTGGACCGGAAGTACCGGGACATCTTCAAGGGCTGGAGCTGATCGGTGTGACCGTCTCCGCCACACGCGCGGACGGCGCCCCGCGGGAGGACTCCCCGGCCGCCCGCCGCCGGCCGGGCAGGTGGCGCGAGACCGCCGGCCGGCACTGGTACGCCTGGGCGATGGTCGCACCGGTGATCGTCGTGATGGGCGTCCTCGTCGGCTGGCCGCTGGCCAGGGGCGTCTACCTGTCCCTGACCGACGCCACCGAGGCGAACATCGGCCGGACCATCGGCGTCAACGTCATCCCGGCCACCTACGAGTTCACCGGTCTCGCCAACTACCTGGAGATCCTGTCCGGCGGGCTCTTCTGGGCGAAGCTGGCCTGGACCGCCGGGTGGACGGCCGCCTGCGTCGCACTCCACTACGGCATCGGCCTGGGCCTCGCCATGCTGCTCAACCGGCGGCTGCGGTTCCGCTCGGTCTACCGGGTGCTGCTCATCCTGCCGTGGGCGATCCCGGCCTTCGTGGCGGCCTTCGTCTGGCGGTACCTGTACAACAGCGACTACGGCGTGCTCAACGCCATGCTGGAGGCCGCCGGCCTGCCGGCCGTGGGCTGGCTCGACGAGCCGCTCACCGCCCGGATCGCGGTGATCGCGGTCAACGTGTGGCTGGGCGTGCCGTTCATGATGGTGGCGATGCTGGGCGGGCTCCAGGCCATCCCCGGGGAGCTGTACGAGGCGGCCGAGGTGGACGGCGCGTCGCCCGCGCGGCGCTTCCGGCACATCACCCTGCCGGGGCTGCGCGCGGTCTCCGGCACCGTGATCCTGCTCGGCACCATCTGGACCTTCAACATGTTCCCGGTGATCTACCTGGTCACCGGGGGAGGACCCGGCAGCGAGACGGAGATCCTGGTGACCTACGCCTTCCGCGAGGCGTTCACCGGGGTGCGCGACTACTCGGGGTCCGCCACCTGGGGAGTGATCATCCTCGCGCTCCTCGTCCTGCTCGCCCTGGTCTACCGCCGCGCGCTGCGCAGGCAGGGGGAGGTCTGGTGAGTCCCACCACCGCACGCGCCGCCCGGCGCCGCTCGCCGCGTCCCCGGGGGCGCGGCGAGCGGGGGCCCGGCGCCTCCGTGGCGCTGCACGCGACGCTGGTCGCCGCCGTGCTCGTCTCGCTGTTCCCGATCGCCTGGCTGCTGCTGACCTCGCTCAAGCCGCGCGCGGGCTGGCTGTCCACCGAGCTGGAGTTGTTCCGCGACCCGTCCCTGGGCAACTACGCCAGGGTGCTGGGCGAGACGGGCTTCCCCGGCTGGCTGCTGAACTCCGCGCTGGTCGCCGGGCTCACCATGGTGCTCGGCGTCTTCCTCGCCGCGACCACGGGCTACGCGGTCAGCAGGTTCCGCTTCCCCGGGTACCGCGGGGTGATGTGGCTGCTGCTGGTCACCCAGATGTTCCCGGTGGCGATCCTGATCGTGCCGCTGTACAACCTGATGGCCGGGCTGGGCCTGCTCAACCGGATCCCCGGGCTGGTCATCGCCTACATGACGGTGGCGGTGCCGTTCTGCGCCTGGATGATGAAGAGCTACTTCGACTCCATCCCGCGCGAGCTCGACGAGGCCGGCATGGTGGACGGGCTTAGCCCGTTCGGCGCGTTCTGGCGGGTGGTGCTCCCGCTGGCCAGGCCCGGCCTCGCGGTCACCGCGTTCTACTCGTTCATGACCGCCTGGGGCGAGGTCGCGTACGCCACGGTGTTCATGACCGGGGAGGAGAACCACACGCTGGGCGCCGGATTGCAGCTTTTCGTCGGGCAGCACTGGTCCGACTGGGGGCTGCTCACCGCCGCGGCGGTGCTGATCGCGGTGCCCGCCTCCGTCGTCTTCCTGCTGGTGCAACGCCATCTCGTGACCGGGCTGACCGCCGGTGCCACGAAGGCATAGCACCCCTGTAACCATTTATCCGTATATTCCGCTTGTCCAGTCGGTACTGGTTGATTCGGGGAGAACCCTATGACGGAGCTGGTCCAGCAGAGCACGCCCGCGGCGACGGGCGACGCGACCCGCTGGTGGCGTGACGCGGTGATCTACCAGATCTACGTGCGCAGCTTCGCCGACGGCAACGGCGACGGGATCGGCGACCTGCTCGGCGTGCGCAGCCGGCTGGAGTACCTGTCCGGCCTCGGCGTGGACGCGATCTGGCTGACCCCCTTCTACACCTCCCCGATGGCCGACTTCGGCTACGACGTGGCCGACTACCGGAACGTGGACCCGATCTTCGGCTCGCTCGGCGACGCCGCCGCGCTGGTGCGGGACGCCCACCGGCACGGCCTGCGGGTGATCGTGGACGTGGTGCCCAACCACACCTCCGACCGCCACGCGTGGTTCCAGGCGGCCGTGCAGGCCGGCCCGGGCGCCCCCGAGCGGGCCCGTTACGTCTTCCGGCCGGGCAGGGGCGAGCAGGGCGAGCTCCCGCCGAACGACTGGGAGTCCGTCTTCGGCGGTCCCGCCTGGACCCGGCTGCCCGACGGCGAGTGGTACCTGCACCTGTTCGCCCCCGAGCAGCCCGACCTGGACTGGGAGAACCCGGAGGTCCACGCGGAGTTCGAGGACGTCCTGCGGTTCTGGCTGGACCTCGGCGTGGACGGGTTCCGCATCGACGTCGCGCACGGCATGGTCAAGGCGGCCGGGCTGCCCGACGTCGGCCACGCCGACCAGGTGCGGATGCTCGGCACCGAGGTGCTGCCCTACTTCGACCAGGACGGCGTGCACGAGATCCACCGCGCCTGGCGGCGGCTGCTCGACTCCTACCCCGGCGAGCGCATCGCCGTGGCCGAGGCGTGGGCGCCGACGATCGACCGGCTCGCCCGTTACGTCCGCCCGGACGAGACGCACCAGGCGTTCAACTTCCACTACCTCACCGCGAACTGGGACGCGGCGTCCTTCCGGGCCGTGATCGAGGAGTCCCTGGCCACCGCCGGGCTGGTCGGGGCGCCCTCCACCTGGGTGCTGTCCAACCACGACGTCAAGCGGCACGTCACCCGCTACGGCGGCGGCGAACTCGGTCTGCGCAGGGCCAGGGCCGCCGCCCTGCTCACCCTGGCCCTGCCCGGCTCCGCCTACGTCTACCAGGGCGAGGAACTCGGTCTGCCCGAGGTGCTCGACCTGCCCGAGGAGTTCCTGCGCGACCCGCAGCGGCTGCGCGCCCCCGAGGATGGCAGGGACGGCTGCCGGGTGCCCATCCCGTGGGCCCACGCCGAACCGCCGTTCGGCTTCTCCCCGCTCGGCATCGCGCAGAGCTGGCTGCCCATGCCCGCCTCCTGGGGCCCGCTCAGCGTCGAGGCCCAGCTCCGCGACCCGGCCTCGATGCTGGCCCTCTACCGCGAGGCGCTGCGGCTGCGCCGCGAGCTGCCCGGCCTCGGCGACGGCGCGCTCACCTGGCTCGACTCCCCGGCGGGCACGCTGGCCTTCGCCCGCGACGGCGGTTTCACGTGCACGGTCAACCTCGGCCCCGAGCCCGCCGCAATGCCCGTGCCCGGCGAGCTGCTGCTGGCCAGCGCGGAGGTGACCGTGCAGGGTGGCGCCGTACGGCTGCCGGCGGACTGCGCCGCGTGGTGGCGGAGCGCGTAGCGGCGGCGGAGGGCGGGCGGGCATGGCGGCGACGGCGGCCGGCGGCGGGCCGGACGGCGGCGGCTTCGCCCGGCTCTCCGACGTCGCCGGGCAGGCGGGGGTCAGCGAGGCGACGGTGAGCCGGGTGCTGAACGGCAGGCCGGGGGTGTCGGCGGCGACGCGGCAGGCGGTGCTGGCGGCGCTGGACGTGATGGGGTACGAGCGTCCGCAGCGGTTGCGGCAGCGGAGCAACGGGCTGGTCGGGCTGGTGACTCCGGAGCTGGACAACCCGATCTTCCCGGCGTTCGCCCAGGCGTTCGAGCGGGCGCTGACCCAGCACGGCTACACGCCGGTGCTGTGCACCCGGCTGCCCGGCGGGACGGTGGAGGACGACTTCACCGAGTTGCTCGTCGAACGCGGGGTGAGCGGCATCATCTTCGTCTCCGGCAGGCACGCCGACGTCACCGCGAGCTCCGACCGCTACACCAGGCTCGTCGGGCAGGGCGTGCCCATCGTCCTGCTCAACGGGCACGCCGGCGACGTCCCCGCCCCGTTCATCTCCCCGGACGACGCCGCGGCGGCCCGGCTCGCCGTACGGCATCTGGTGGACCTCGGGCACGAGCGGATCGGGCTGGCCGTGGGGCCGGCCCGGTTCGTGCCGGTGATCCGGAAGACGGCGGGCTACCGGGAGGCGATGCGGCACGTGGGAGAGGAGTCGGTCGCGCACTCGTTGTTCTCCGTGGAGGGCGGGCAGGCGGCGGCGGCCGTGCTGCTGGAGCGCGGCTGCACCGGGATCGTCTGCGCCAGCGACCTGATGGCGCTCGGCGCGATCAGAGCCTGCCGGGAGCGCGGGCTGACCGTCCCCGGCGACGTGTCGGTGGTGGGCTTCGACGACTCGCCGCTGATCGCGTTCACCGACCCGCCGCTGACCACCGTGCGCCAGCCCGTCGGATCGATGGTCGCGGCGGCGGTGCACACGCTGCTGGAGTCGATCGCCGGCGCCCCGCCGCGCCACTCGGAGCTGATCTTCCAGCCCGAGCTGATCGTCAGGGGGTCCACCGGGTCCGGGCCCAGGGTCGCCCGCTGAGTCACAGGCTGCGATTCGGTAAAACCTGTGCCACGAGTCCGGCGCGGCTCTCGTGTCACCGGCGTCGCACGCGTTACTCTCTGTCACCCTTTCGGATCTTCACGTCTTGAGCGGTGGAACGATGAGTGACGCCCTGGTGCGCTGGACCCTGCCCGTGGCCGCCGCGCCGTTACTGGTCACGATGACCACGCCCGGAGCCGCCGGGGCGCTCGCCGCGGGCGCGCTCGGCGGGTCGTCCGGCACGGTCTACTACGTCGACGCCGAGGACGGCGACGACGACGCCCCGGGGACCGGCCCCGGCAAGGCGTGGCGGTCGCTGAAGCCGGTGAACGACGCCGGGCTCGGCCCCGGCGACACCGTGCGGTTCGAGCGCGGCGGCCGGTGGACCGGCGTCCTGACCCTCACCGGCGACGGGACCGCGGACCGGCCGATCGCCGTGACCGCCTACGGCGAGGGCCCCGAGCCGGTCGTCACCGGCGCGGACGGCGCCTGCGTCCGGGTCGAGGGCTCCCACTGGCGGATCAGCGCCCTGCGGGCCAGCGGGTGCGACTGGGCGGGCTTCGAGATCACCGGCGACCGCAACGAGCTGGTGGGCGTCAAGGCCGACCGGAACGTCGCCGGCGTGGTGATCACGAACGCCGGGTCGCACAACGTCGTCAGGGACAGCGAGCTGACCGCCAACAACCGGATGAGCGTCAACGACGGCGCGCACGACAACGACTCCGGCGCCTTCGGCGTGCTCCTCAACGGCGACGACAACCTGGTGACCGCCAACCGGATCAGCGGCAGCTTCGCGCGCAGCGTCGACTACGGGTACGACGGCGCCGCCGTGGAGATCTTCAACGGCGACCGGAACCGGATCACCCACAACGTCGCCCACGACAACGAGACCTTCACCGAGCTGGGCGCGGAGAAGGGCAGGACCGCCTCGGGCAACGTCTTCGCGCACAACGTGGTCACCTCCTCCAGGAAGCACGGGGCCTTCCTGGTCACCCGCGGCCCCGGGCACGTGGTCGGCCCGGTGAAGGGCACGGTGGCCGTGCACAACTCGGTCCACCTGCCCGGACGCGACACGCTCGGCTGGTCCTGCCACGACGGCTGCTCCCCGGACATCCTCCGGCTGCGCTACAACGTGATCTCGGTGGGCGGCGTCGCTGGCGACGAGGACGCCAAGGGGGCCGACGAGGCGGGCGGCGTCTACCGCGGGCGCTCGCTGAAGTTCAAGCTCGGCCCGCGTTCCGTCCAGGCCGATCCGCGCTTCCGCGGCGACCGCGACCTGCGGCTGCGCCCCGGCTCGCCCGCCCTCCGCCGCGCCGCGAGGCTCGCCCCCCTCTGGTACGGCGGCGCCGCCCTCGTCAGGGACGTCACCGGCCGCCCCCTCCCCGCCCTCCCCGACGCCGGCGCCTACCAGCACTGACCCCCGGCGCCTGCCGGGACCTCCCTCCGGCGCCTGCCGGAGACGTCCTTCTCCCGCGCGAGGGGGTGAACAGGGCACTGATCTCACCATGAAAGGTCAAATCACTGTTTTGTGCGGAATTCCATCGGACATCTTTGGAAAACATGATGGAAACCCGCTTACGCCAATGTTTGTGGCGGAAGAGAGGTGATGGCGATGCTGATGCGGGTCAGAGTGTCGCTTCCCGACCGGCCGGGGGCCCTCGGACAGGTGGCCCGGTCCCTCGGGACCCTGGGCGCGGACATCCACCAGGTGACGGTCCTGGAACGGGAGGCGGGCCGGGCCGTGGACGACTTCACGGTGTCCTGGCCGGGGACGCCCGGTGTGGACGAGGTGCGCGACCGGCTCTCCGCCGTGCCGGGGGTGCACGTGGAGGGCGCGTGGCCGACCAGGGACGTGCCCGGCTCGGCGCCGGACTACGACCTTCTCCGGCATGTGGCGGCCGACCCGGGGCGGGCGTTCGCCACACTGGTGGACGCGGTGCCCGACCTGGTCGGGGCCGACTGGGCGGCGGTCGTGGCCACCGGGCCGCAGGGCGAGGGAGCCGCGGGGGAGGCGGGGCCGGGGGACGGCGGGGCGAGGACGCCGCCGATCGTGCACCGGAGCTGGCGGACGCCGCCGGAGCTGGTGTTCGCCGAGCCGGTGCCGCAGCGCCCGCAGGTGTTCGGCGACGGCGAGGCCAGGTTCATGGCGGTGCCCCTCGACGGCACCGGGCTGTGCCTGGTCACCGGCCGGCTCGACGGCCTGCCCTTCCACCGGGCCGAGCTGGCCAAGCTGGCGCGGGTCACGGAGCTCGTCGCGATGCTGGCCCGCTCCGGCGCCGAGGCCGTGCCGGGCTGACCCGGCACGGGACCGGGACTACCGGCGGGGCGGGTCGATCCGGCCGCCGTCGGTGGTGAAGAGCATCAGGCGGTTGACGTCCACGCCGACCTTGGCGTGTTCGCCCGAGCGCCAGGCCGGGCGGGAGCCGAGCCGGACGACGAGGTCGGCGCGGCGGTGGCTGCCGGAGCCGGCGGGCTGCCCGCCGGTCTCCTCCGCCTCCTCCTCCGGGGGCTCGGGCTGGGCGCCCGACAGCAGGCGGCGCATCATCGACCGCGCGCGCCCGGGTGCGGCGGCGCCGCCGGTGCCGTGGTGGCGGGGGTCGGGCGGCTCGGGCACGGCCGCCGAGGGCAGGCCCGCCTCCAGGTAGGCCAGCCACTCGTGGCCGTGGTACTCCAGCGTGCGCACCCGGCCGGTGAACGAGGGCCCGTCGTAGTTGTCCGGCACCGGGACCAGGGCGTCGGGGCGGATGCCGACGATGATGTGCCCGCCGACGTGCTGGGAGACGGCGTAGGCGCGCGGGTCGCTCCACGGGATCGCCAGCCGGTGCAGGCCGAAGTCCAGCATGACGTACTGGTTCTGCGGGGTGCGGACCTGCGGCGCGAGCAGGTTGAGCTGCTGGGAGCTGAGGAAGGCGGCCACGAACGCGGTGGCCGGGTCGTTGTAGATCTGGGCGGGCGTCCCGACGTCCTGGAGCACCCCGCGGTTCATGATCGCGATCCGGTCGGCCAGGGTGAGCGCCTCGATCTGGTCGTGGGTGACGTAGACGGTGGTCACGCCGACGGAGCGGACCAGCGAGGAGATCTCCATCCGCAGTTCGGTGCGCATCCCGGCGTCCAGGTTGGACAGCGGCTCGTCCATCAGGAAGAGCGAGGGCTGCCGGACGATCGCCCGGCCCATCGCCACCCGCTGACGCTGCCCGCCGGAGAGCGTTCCGGGCCGCCGCTCCAGCGTCTCGTCGATGCGCAGCGCCTTGGACAGCTCGGTGACCCGCTCCCGGACCATCGCCGGGTCGGCCTTGGCGATCTCCAGCGGGAAGGACATGTTGCCGCGCACCGTCCGGTGCGGATAGAGGGCGCCGTTCTGGAAGACCATCGCCACGTCCCGGTCGCGCGGGGGGAGGTCGTTGGCGAGCCGGCCGCCGAGCCACAGGTCGCCGTCGGTGATGTCCTCCAGCCCGGCGATCATGCGGAGCAGCGTGGACTTCCCGCAGCCGGAGGGACCGAGCAGGACCAGGAACTCGCCCTCGTCCGCGCGCAGGCTCAACCGGTCCACAGCGAGGAAGCCACCCGGGTACACCTTGGTCACACTGTCAAGGACGACCGTACTCATTTGGCCTGCTCCGCCCGCATCCTGGAAGCCCTGCCAGCCTCCCCACAGTGGGGGCCGCTGATCCGCAGGTCGGAGTTACAGACGCCGGCTGTGGCGGTGCTGATTGATGAGGTAGTACATCGCGCGCGATAGGGCTGTGTCCATATGTCCTAGGAAAAAACTGTATCCGTAGTGTTTCGGGAATGTGTTTCCGGTTGGCCCGGTAATAGCGGACATTTCGGATAGAGCGCCCTGGTGGGTCAGCCCGCGCGGGAGGCGTTCCACGCCGGTGACCACCGCTGCCTGGGCGTTCTCCTCCGGGCCGGCCGGTCGCTCGCAGGGCTGCCGGGTTCACGCATTGTCACGTTTCTGGTAAGCGCCCCTACCGGGCCGGTGTCCCTTTTCCGGGGGCCCGCGAACGGCCACGGGGCGCCGGGGCCGGGCCGCGTACAGTACTCCCATGAACGGGACCCGCCTCTCCGACATCGCGGCTCAGGCAGGGGTCAGCGAGGCGACGGTGAGCCGGGTGCTGAACGGCAGGCCGGGGGTGTCGGCGGCGACGCGGCAGGCGGTGCTGGCGGCGCTGGACGTGATGGGGTACGAGCGTCCGCAGCGGTTGCGGCAGCGGAGCAACGGGCTGGTCGGGCTGGTGACTCCGGAGCTGGACAACCCGATCTTCCCGGCGTTCGCCCAGGCGGTGGAGAAGGTGCTCATCCAGCACGGCTACACCGCGGTGCTGTGCACCCAGTTGCCCGGCGGCGCGCCGGAGGACGAGTTCACCGAGATGCTGATCGACCGGGGGGTCAGCGGCATCGTCTTCGTCTCCGGGCTGCACGCCGACACCACCGCGCGGATGGACCGCTACACCAGGCTCACCGACCGGGGGCTGCCCATCGTCCTGGTCGACGGCTACAACGAGCACATCGCGGCGCCCTTCATCTCACCCGACGACCGGCTCGCCGCCGGGCTCGCCGTACGGCATCTGGTGGACCTCGGGCACGAGCGGATCGGGCTGGCCGTGGGGCCGGCCCGGTTCGTGCCGGTGATCCGGAAGACGGCGGGTTACCGCGAGGCGGTGCGGCGGGTGGCGGGTGAGGAACTGGTCGCGCACTCGTTGTTCTCGGTGGAGGGCGGGCAGGCGGCGGCGGCCGTGCTGCTGGAGCGCGGCTGCACCGGGATCGTCTGCGCCAGCGACCTGATGGCGCTCGGCGCGATCAGAGCCTGCCGGGCACGCGGCCTGACCGTCCCCGGCGACGTGTCGGTGGTGGGCTTCGACGACTCGCCGCTGATCGCCTTCACCGACCCGCCGCTGACCACCGTGCGCAAGCCGATCGGCCCGATGGCCGCGGCGGCCGTCGAGACGCTGCTGGAGGCGGTCAACGGCGCGCCCGCCAAACACGTCGAGCTCGTCTTCCAGCCCGAGCTGGTGGTGCGCGGCTCCACCGGCTCGGGCCCCCTCGTCAGCCGCTGACGGGCACCGGGACGAGGGGCCGGACGAGATCCTGCACGAGGTCCTGCGCCAGGTCCTGCGCGAGGTCCTGCACGAGGGTCCTGTGCGAGGTCCGGGACGCCGGTCAGCGCAGGGCGGCGGCCTCGGCGGCGAGCTTCTCGATCCGGGCGTAGTCCCCGCTCGCCAGCGCGTCGGCCGGCGTGAGCCAGGAGCCGCCCACGCAGCCGACGTTGGGCAGCGCCAGGTAGGCGGCGGCGGTGTCCGGGCGGATGCCGCCGGTCGGGCAGAAGCGCACCTCGGGCACCGGCCCGGACAGCGCCTTCAGGTAGCCGATGCCGCCGGCCGCCTCGGCCGGGAAGAACTTCTGCTCGGTGATCCCCCGCTCGGCCAGGGCCATCACCTCGGTCACGGTGACCGCACCGGGCAGGAACGGCAGCCCGGTGTCGATCAGCGCGTCGGTCAGCGCGGGCGTCGTACCGGGGCTGACCAGGAACCGCGCGCCGGCCCGGACGGAGGCGTCCACGTCGGCGACCGACTTGACCGTGCCCGCGCCGATCACCGCGTCCGGCACCTCGGCGGCGATCCGGGCGATCGACTCCAGCGCGGCGGCCGTGCGCAACGTCACCTCGATGACCGGCAGCCCGCCCGCCACCAGCGCGCGGGCCATCGGCACCGCCGTCTCCACGTCGTCGATCACGACCACCGGCACGACGGGTGCGAGGTCTAGCAGACTCATCCGGTCCTCCATGTGCATTCCTTCATCATCTTCCCGAACGCTGGGCCAGCCAGCCGGCGGCCCCGGTCAGCGCAGGCTGGGGGTCCACGATCACATACGTCGAGATCGCGCCGAGGTAGTCGCCGAGCTTCGGGGTCGCCTCGAACCTGGCGCGGAAGTCGCTGCCGCGCAACCGGTCCAGGATGCGCGGCACGATGCCGCCGCCCAGGTAGACCCCGCCGCGCGCGCCTAGGATCAGCGCGATGTTCCCCGCGAAGCTCCCCAGCAGCGCGCAGAACACGTCCAGCGCCCGCCCGCTGAGGGTGTCGCCGTCCGCCGCGCGGGAGACGATGTCACGCGCCGCGAGCTGTTCCGCGTCCACCCCGTGCACCAGCGCCAGCGCGTGGTGCAGCCGGCTGAGCCCCGGGCCGGACAGCAGGTGCTCGGCCACGACGTGCGGCATCCCCTGCGTGTGCAGCGCGCGCACCACGTCCAGCTCCAGGTCGGTCACGGCGGGGGCGGTCGAGTGGCCGCCCTCCGACGGGATCGGCACCCAGCCCTGCTCCGCCCGGACCAGCCCGCCGACCCCGAGGCCGGTACCCGGCCCGAGCACCGCCTTGATCTCTCCCAGCCGCCCGTCGCCACCCGGCCCGGCCGGGCCTCCCAGCGGCTCCAGGTCGTCCGCGCCGAGGTGGGGCAGGGCCAGCGCGAGCGCCTCGAAGTCGTTGAGCAGGTGCGCGTTCGGCAGGCCCAGGTCGTGCGCGGAGCCCGACCAGCCGGCGTTGGTGAGGTGGTAACGGTCGCCGTCCACCGGACCCGCGATCGCGATGCAGGCCGCGCCCGGCCGAACTCCGCCCGCATGCTCTGCGAGATAGGCGGCTACGGCTTCGGGCAGGCCCTCGTGATCGGCTCCGTTGAGCACGGCGATCGTCTCCGGCCGCCGTCCCGGCCCGGAGACCAGGCCGAAACGGGCGTTCGTGCCGCCGACGTCGGCGACCAGCCAGGGATAGGCGTAAACGGTCACTCCGCGGCGCCGTTCATGGCGAAGATCCCGGCGCCGCGCTCGGCGGGCCCCGCCGCCGCCCGGAAGGCGGCGAACAGCTCCCGCCCGGTGCCCACCCACTCGCCGTCGGTGAGCGGCCGCCCCTCGGGGGTACGGCGGGCCAGCTCCTCCTCCGGGACGAGCAGGGTGAGCGTGCCCCGCGCCGAGTCGAGCCTGATCGGGTCGCCGTCGCGGACGAGGGCGATCGGGCCGCCGCGCGCCGCCTCGGGCGAGAGGTGGATCGCCGCGGGCACCTTGCCCGACGCGCCGGACATCCGGCCGTCGGTGACGATCGCCACCCGCTGCCCCCGGTCGAGCAGCACCGCGAGCGGCGGGGTGAGCTTGTGCAGCTCGGGCATGCCGTTGGCGCTCGGACCCTGGTAGCGGATCACCGCCACGAAGTCCCGGCCGTCCAGCTCGCCCGCCTCGAAGGCGCGCAGCAGCTGCGACTGGTCGTCGAAGACCTTCGCCGGGGCCTCGATCACCAGGTGTTCCCGCTTGACCGCCGACACCTTGCTGACCGCCCGGCCGAGGTTGCCGTCGAGCATGTGGATGCCGCCGTCGGCGGAGAACGGCTCGGCGACCGGGCGCAGGACGTCGAGGTCGCCGCTGGGGTCGGTCCGCTCCTCCCAGACCAGCGCGTCCTCCTTGAGCACCGGCGCGGAGCGGTAGTGGGACAGGCCGCGGCCGGCCACGGTGAGCACGTCCTCGTGCAGCAGCCCGGCGTCGAGCAGGTCGCCGATCAGCACCTGCATGCCGCCCGCGTCCCGGAAGTGGTTCACGTCGGCCTCGCCGTTGGGGTACATCCGGGTGAGCAGCGGCACGACCTTGGACAGCGCGGCCAGGTCGTCCCACAGCAACTCGATGCCCGCCGCCGCGGCGATGGCGACGAGGTGCAGCGTGTGGTTGGTGGACCCGCCGGTGGCCAGCAGCGCGACGGCGGCGTTGACCAGCGCCTTCTCGTCCACGACCCGGCCGACCGGGGTGTACTCCGAGCCGTGCGCGGTCAGCTCGACCGCCCGCGCCGCCGCCGCCTCGGTCAGGGCCCGGCGCAGCTCGGTGTGCGGGTTGACGAAGGTGGAGCCCGGCAGGTGCAGGCCCATGACCTCCATGAGCACCTGGTTGGAGTTGGCGGTGCCGTAGAAGGTGCAGGTGCCGGGGGAGTGGTAGGAGCCGGCCTCGGCGTCGAGCATCTCGTTCCGGCTGATCTTGCCTTCGGCGAAGAGCTGGCGGCTCCTGGCCTTGGACTTGTTCGGCAGGCCGGAGGTCATCGGCCCGGCGGGCACGAAGACGGCGGGCAGGTGGCCGAAGTGCAGCGCGCCGATGAGCAGGCCGGGCACGATCTTGTCGCAGACGCCCAGCATCAGGGACGCGTCGAACATGTCATGCGACAGCGCGATCGCCGTGGCCATCGCGATCACCTCACGGCTGTAGAGCGACAGCTCCATGCCGGCGCGGCCCTGGGTGATCCCGTCGCACATCGCGGGCACCCCGCCCGCCACCTGCGCGACGCCGCCCGCCGCGCGGACGGCCGCCTTCAGGACCGGCGGGTACGTCTCGTAGGGCTTGTGCGCCGACAGCATGTCATTGTAGCTGGTCACGATCGCGACACCCGGCTTGGCCGAGCCGCGCAGGTCCAGCTTCTCCGCCGCGGGGCTGGCCGCGAACCCGTGCGCCAGGTTGGCGCAGCCGAGGGACGTGCGCGCGGGGCCGCGCAGCGCGGCCTCCTCCGCCGCCGCGTCGAGCCGCGCCAGGTAGCCGGTGCGCCGGGCCAGGCTGCGCGCGCGCAGCCGCTCGGTGACCTCTTCGACGACGGGGTTCATGCGAGTTCCTCCTCGTGCCAGGCGCGGCCGCTGCGGGCGAGCAGTTCGTGGGCCGACGGGGGGCCGTAGCTGCCCGCCGGGTAGGGCTCGGGCGGCGTGCCGTACGACTCCCAGGTGGACAGGATGGGGTCGATCCACTGCCAGGCGGCCTCCACCTCGTCGCGCCGCATGAAGAGCGTGGGGTTGCCGGCCATCACGTCCATGAGCAGGCGCTCGTAGGCGTCCGGCACCCGGCTGGCGAAGGTCTGCGCGAAGCTGAGGCTGAGCGGCACGGGACGCAGCGCGACCTCGCCCGCGCCCGGCTCCTTGGCCATGATGTGCAGATGGATGCCCTCGCTGGGCTGGAGCCGCAGCACCAGCCGGTTGGGGGTGCCGCCCGCGAAGATCGAGTGCGGCACGTCCTTGAACTGCACCACGATCTCCGAACGCCGGCTCGGCAGCCGCTTGCCGGTGCGCAGGTAGAACGGGACGCCGGCCCACCGCCAGTTCTTCACCTCGGCGCGGATCGCGGCGAAGGTCTCCACCCGGTGGGACAGCTCGGTGGGCGGCGTGCTGGCCGGCTCGTCGAGGTAGCCCGGCATGCCGGGGGCGGCGGAGTACTGCCCGCGCACGGTGAACCGGTCGACCTCGGAGCCGGTGATCGGCCGCAGCGACTGGAGCACCTTGACCTTCTCGTCGCGGATCGACTCACGGTCGTTGCGCGAGGGCGGCTCCATGGCCACCAGGCAGAGCAACTGGAGCAGGTGGTTCTGCACCATGTCGCGCAGCGCGCCGGCGTGGTCGTAGTAGCCCCTGCGGCCCGGCGTGCCGACCGTCTCGGCGGCGGTGATCTGCACGTGGTCGATCCAGAGCGAGTTCCAGATCGGTTCGAGGAAGGCGTTGGCGAAGCGGAGCACGAGCAGGTTCTGCACGGTCTCCTTGCCCAGGTAGTGGTCGATGCGGAAGATCTGCGACTCTTCGAAGATCTCGCCGACCTCGTCGTTGATGCCCTGGGCGCTGGCCAGGTCGCGGCCGAGCGGCTTCTCCAGCACCACCCGCGAGCGCGGCGTCACCAGCCCGGCCCGGTGGGCCTGGCGGCAGAACGGGCCGAACGTCATCGGCGGGCTGGCCAGGTAGAAGATCCGGTCGCGCTCCTCCTGCCCGGCGAGCAGCTCGCGCACGGCCGACCAGCCGGCCGCCTCGGGGCCGTCGCCGCCGGTGACGTCCAGCGAGACGTGGTGCAGCCGGAGGAGGAAGCGCCGCCACCCCTCGGGGTCGCCCGCGGGCACGGTGCCCGCGCCGCGTACCTCGGCGTCCACCTTGCCGCGGAAGTCGGCGTCGGTGAGCCCGCCCCGGGACAGGGCGATCACCCGCGTCTCCGGCGCCAGCCGGCCGTCGCGGTCGGCGTGATAGAGGGCGGGGAGCAGCTTGCGCATCGAGAGGTCGCCGGTACCGCCGAAGACGATCAGGTCGGCGGAGTGCGGGGCTGCGGTTGACGGCAAGGGGGACACGGCCAGGCTCCGAATGATCTAACACGAGAGGACAGAACGGACACTAGTCAGATCTTTGGCTGGATACAACCCGAGTTTTGCTATTCGAGATGAATAAGTCGTGACTTCTCATAGCCGAAGCTGGTGTGGTTGACTGAACCGATGCCTAGACGTTCCGCTGCCGCGCTCGCCACGAGCGGTGAGGTCTTCCGTCTCATCAGGACGGGCGAGGCCGTGACGCGCGCCGAGATCGGCAGGGTCACCGGGCTGTCCCGGCCCGCCGTCGCGCTGCGCGTGACCGAGCTGCTCGACCGCGGCCTGATCGTCGAGGACACCGAGGGCCCCTCCACCGGCGGCCGCCCGCCCGCCCGGCTGGCCTTCAACGCCGCGGGCGGGGTCGTGCTGGTCGCCTCGCTCGGCGCCAGCAGGACCCAGATCGCGGTGTGCGACCTGGCGGGCCGGGTGCACGCCCGCGAGGACCTGGTGATCGACGTCGAGGAGGGTCCGGGCGTCGTCCTGCCGCTGCTGCTCGACACCTGGGAGCGGCTGCTCGCCGCGCTGCCCGGCGCCGGGGTGCGCGGGGTGGGCATGGGCGTGCCGGCCACCGTGGAGTTCGCGGCCGGCCGTACGGAGAGCGCGCGGGTGATGGCGAGCTGGACCGGCGTGGTCATCCCGCCGATCATCGCCCAGCGGTTCCCCGTCCCGGTCTTCGTGGACAACGACGTGAACGTGATCGCCATCGGCGAGCACCACGCCGCCTACGCCGGCGAGGTGGACGACCTGCTGTTCGTGAAGATCGCCACCCGGATCGGGTCCGGCGTCATCTCCGGCGGGCGGATCCTGCGCGGCGCGCTGGGCGCGGCGGGCGAGATCGGGCACATCCCGGTGCGGGACGGCGGGGGAGTGCTGTGCCGGTGCGGCAACGTCGACTGCCTCGACTCGGTGGCCAGCGGCACCGCGATCCTGCGCGACCTGCGCGCCCGCGGGCGCGAGGTGTCGGCACTGCCCGACGTGGTGGCCCTGGTGCGCGCGGGCGACGCGGAGACGATGGCGGTGATCCGCGACGCCGCCCGCAAGCTCGGCGAGGTGGTGGCCAGCGCGGTCAACCTGCTCAACCCGGCGGTGGTCGTGCTCGGCGGCGACGTCGCGGAGGCGTTCCAGCCGCTGGTGTCGGGGGTGCGGGAGGTCGTCTACCGCCGCTCGACCGCGCTGGCCACCCGCAACCTGCGCATCGAGCGCAGCCGGCTCGGCCCGGGGGCCGGCATCACCGGCTGCGCCGTGATGGTGCTGGAGCACATCCTGTCGGCCGAGGCGGTCGACGCGGCGATGGCGGCGCCCTTCCCGGGCGAGCAGGGGTCAGGGGCGGCCGTGCTGGATCAGGCGGTGCAGGGCGCCTTCTAGCCCGTGCGAGGTCGAGATCGGCTCCGGCCAGGGAAGCCGGATCAGGGTCGGGTCGTCGATCCCGGAGCGCACGGTGACGCCGTAGCGGTCCGTCTCCCAGCCTCGGCGCGAGCAGGTGCGGGTGCCGGTGGACGAGCAGCTCGTCGTCGAGCACTACTCTCGCTGAGCCCGCGCCACCGCCGTCCGGGCGGGGGCCAGGTCGTCCTCGTCCGCCCGCCCGGTCGGCAGGCTCGCGCGCAGCTCGCGGAGCTCGGCGCGCACCGCCGACAGCTCCGCGAGCACCGCCGCGCCGGCGTCCTCACCGGCCTGCACCGCGGCCTCCACCTGGTCCTCGTCCATCGCGCTCACCACCACGGCGACGAAGAGGTTGAGCATCACGAAAGTGCACACCAGGACGAACAGGACGAAGAACACCCAGGCGGTGGCGTGCTCGGCCATCACCTCCCGGGTGATGTCCGACCAGGCGTCCCCGGTCATCATCTGGAACAGCGTGAACAGCGAGGTCGGCAGCGTGCCGAAGTACTCCGGGGCGGTCGCGCCGTACAGCTTGGTGCTCATCACCGACGCGACGTAGAGCACGAGGGCGAGCAGCACCACGATCGAGGTCATCCCGGGGACCGCCGTCAGCAGCGCCGACACCACCCGGCGCAGGCTCGGCACCATGGAGATCAACCGCAGCGCGCGCAGCACCCGGAGCGCGCGAAGCACCGACAGGCCGCCCGCGGTCGGCAGCAGCGAGATGACCACGATGATCGCGTCGAACAGGTTCCACGGGTCGCGCGGGAACCGGGCGCCGTAGACGTAGACCTTGACGAGCAGCTCGGCCACGAAGACGGCCAGCGCCACGTGGTCGATCACGGCGAGCAGCCCCCCGTACGACGCCACGGCCTGCGCCGAGGTCTCCAGCCCGAGGGTCACCGCGTTGACCACGATGACGGCGATGACGAACCGCTGGAAGCCGTTGGACTCCACGGCCGCGCGTGCGCGTTCCCGCATCGGCGAGGGTTCTCCTGGGGGTCGGGGAGGACAGCGACGCGTCAAGATCTTAGTGACCCGGCCGCGGTGACGGAGTGGCGGCCCCGCACCGGGCCGCCCGCTAGGCGGCCACCGTCCCCCTCCTGGGCAGCAGGACGAAGGCGCCCAGGTAGAGGACGGCGGCCACGATCAGCAGCCCCTGGTAGCCGACCAGCAGCGCGAGGTACTCCAGGCAGCCGCCGACCATCGCGCCCAGCAGGTTGGCGCCGAAGGCGAGCGTGCCGTCCGAGCTCTCGGCGAAGCGCTTGGCGAAGACCACGTTGGCCGCGAAGATCGGCAGGAAGGCCACCGCGACGGCGGCGACGGCGCGCAGCGGCAGCGGGAGGGACAGCAGCCACGCGTTCGGCACCAGCCAGGCCAGCAGCAGCCCGGCGGCGAGCACGCCGTACATGACGGGCACCGGCGGCGTGCGGAAGCGGCGGGTCACCTCGACCGCGGCCAGCACCGCCACCAGCACGCCCGCGAACACGATCGCGTTGACCACCCACGTGGTGCCGAACAGCAGCGCGAACCCGGTCACGCTCTTCGTCTCCAGCAGCAGGAAGCCCACGCCGAGCAGGAACAGGTCGCCGTAGGGACGCATCCGGGAATAGGGGCCGGCGACCACGCGCACGGCCAGCAGGCTGACGATCAGGATGAGGACCAGGGTGATCACGTAGAGCTCCGGGATCGTCCGGTCCTTCAGGTAGAGGAAGGGCCGGTCGTCGCCGGTCGGCGGCGGGGTGCCGGCGGCCGGGCCGGTCCACGCCGCGCCGCACCGCTGGTCCCGCGCGGTGAGGCCGGCCGTGATCACGGCCTGCTGCCCGGCCTCGGTGACCACGTCGACGCAGGGCGCGTGCCCGAAGGCGTCTCGCATGGTGGCCGCCAGCCGGTCCACCAGCCACCGCTCCCGGTAGTAGTTGTACATCGAGAACGCCCCGCCGGGCTTGAGGTGCGCGCGGGCGGCCTCCATCGCCTCCCGGGTGAACAGGTAGCTCTCCAGGCGCAGCGAACTGGCCCCCGAGACCAGGGTGAGCGAGTCGGGCAGCGCGAAGAGGATCAGGTCGTACTTCTTGCCGGTGCGCTCCAGGAAGGCCCGGCCGTCGGCCACGTGCGTGGTGACGCGCGGATCGTCGTAGGGCCGGTCGGGATGGGACTCCCTGCCGATGCGCAGCAACTGCGGGTCGATCTCGACCGCGTCCACCCGCCGGGCGCCCTCGCGGAGCGCGATGGCCACGTCGGTGCCGCTGCCCGCGCCCACGATCAGCACGTCGCCGAGCCGCCCGGAGGCCGCCGCCCGCTCGTACGGCAGGGCGTACTGCCGCTCCAGCTCCAGCCGCCGCTCGGCGGGGACGGCCCGCTGGTGCGGGATGCCGTTCACCTTGATGTCCAGGACGGGCACGCCGTAGTCGTCCAGCCGCTCGGTGGTCACCTTGTAGTACGGCGACCACAGCGCCCCGGCGGCCACCGTCTCCACCGCGAGCGCCGTCACCACCACCAGCGAGGGCACCAGCACCAGCAGCCGCCCGGGCAGCCCGCGCGGCCACAGCAGCGCCACGTAGGCGACCGCGGCCACCACCCCCCAGACCACCGGCGGCGCGCTGAGGAACGACAGCGCGGTGAACAGCGCGATGCCGGTCAGGCTGCCGATCAGGTCGTAACGGTAGGCGTCCAGCCGGGGCAGCTCGGGGAAGCACCGCCCGACCAGCTCCGCCGGGCCCATCAGCACGACCGCCGCCGCGCAGAAGATGATCGGCAGGATCAGCCACGCGGGCGGCCCGGTCGTGGCCAGGCTCGTCCAGTACAGGACGCCCTCGGTCTCCCGGTCCACGGTCACCGGGAAGCGCAGGATGATCAGCACCAGCGCGGCCAGCGTGATCGCCGAGTAGTACGGCTGCCGCCTCGTCCGGCCCACCCGCAGGAACCCCAGCCCGATGCCGAGGAACGACCCGAGCAGCACGAAGTTCGTGAAGTAGCTCAGGTGCACGATGTTGGAGCCGGTCCACCGGATCAGCGCCAGCTCCAGGAAGAGCATGAACGCGCTGGCGGCGACGAGCCGCGGACGCACGGGCATCCAGTGGGCCGGCTGCCCGGGGGAGTGGGGGGTGGTCGGCGACTGGGCCGGAGCTGTCATGGGGGCAACCGTAGTGAACCCGGCACGCCTCGCGCGAGCATCGGCCGATCTTCGCGCGTACCGGACGGGCGGGGTTCACGGGTCCGTCCGGGGCGGGCGCGCCGGGCGTCCCGCCGTCGCGGGGGCGCTCGTCCGGGGGGGGCGGCTCACGGGTCCGTCCGGGGCCCTGCGACAGGTGTGCGGGCCAGGCGGGGCCTGCGACGGGTGTGCGGGCCGGGCGGGTTGGCGGCCTGGTTCCGGTGGGGCCGCGGGCCCGCCCGGCGCGCACAGGCGTGCCGGGCGGTGGCGGGGGTCACGAGCAGAGCTGGTCGAGGCTCTGCGCCGAGTCGCCCTTCGTCGCGCCCACCGCGGTGGGGGTCCGCTTCGGCGTGGGCTTGGCGGCGGAGCGGGACGGGCCGGGGGAGGTGCCGGTGGCGCCGGGGGAGGCGGTCACGTCCGCGGCGAGGGCGCGGCGGGCCGGCCGCACCGACTGGGTCAGCGCCCGCCTGGTCTCCTTGCGGATCTTCATCCAGTCGGCCGCGCCCGGCCAGATCAGCGGCGGCACGAACTGGAGGCTGGTGATCTTGGCGCTGCGCACCTTGAGCGCGAGGTCGGCGAGGTGCTCCAGCAGGTCGCGCGGGATGTCGGTGCTGGCCAGCTTCTTCGCCGCACCGGCGATCTTGCTGAAGTTGGCGAGCACCACGTCCGGGGTGGCCTGCTGGGCGAAGGCGCCGATGACGCACCGCTGGCGGGCCATCCGGGAGAAGTCGTCGCTGCCGACCCGGGAGCGGCCGTACCACAGCGCCTCCTCGCCGGAGAGCTTGCGGTAGCCGGCCTTGATCGTGCCGGCGGTGCCGTACAGGCCGCCCCACTTCACGTCCTGCTCCACCCGGATCCGCAGGCCGCCGATGGCGTCCACCAGCGCGGCGAAGCCGTACATGTTGACCAGTGCGTAATAGTCGATGTGCAGGCCGAGCGTGTTGCCGATGGCGTCCTTCAGCGCGCGCGGGCCCTGGTGCCTGCCGCCCATGACGGCGGGGTTCTCCTCGGCGTACTGCCACACGGCGTTGAGCAGGCCGCCGTTGGGGTCCTCGGCGTAGAAGCCGTTGGGGAACTGCCGGTGCAGCGGGCTGGCGGCGGGGAAGCGCACGTGCTGGAGGTTGCGCGGCAGGCTGAACATCACCGTGTTGCCGGTCTTCACGTCCACGCTGGCGACGTTCATGCTGTCGGTCCGCACGCCGACCCGGTCCCCGGCGGCGTCCCCGCCGATGAGCAGGAAGTTGACCCGGGTCTTGCCGTTCCACGGGTCCTCGTGCTTGACCGGCGCGGCGGTGCCGGCCGGGTCGCTCGGGAAGATCGTGTTGGCCAGGTCGCGGGCGGTGAGCACGCTGTTGGCGGTGAACGCGAAGGGCGCCGTGACGATCACGCACAGCAGGCCGACCGCGATGCCGGAGACGATCTGCCCGGTGCCGTTCAGCCGGTCGGGCTTCAGGGTGATGTAGGAGCTGAGCACCAGCAGGAACCACAGCAGCGCGCCCACGCCCGCCAGGACCGCCACGGTGAGCAGCAGGCTGTCCCGCAGGGCGATGCCGACGTTGTCCAGGTTGGCCAGGGTGAAGCCGACGGCGCCCAGCAGCATCGCCACGAAGACGCCGAGCAGGATGAACCCGGTCCGCCGATGTCCCGCCCGCAGGTGCGCGGCGCCGGGGACCACCGCCGACAGGGCGGTCCAGCCGACGATCGAACCGGCGGTCAGCCGCTTGCCGTACCGGGGCCCCGCCGGGGCGGGGCGGCGGGCGGCGGGGGGCTCTCCCGGTCCTTCGGCGGCGGCGGCCCGCCCGGAGGGGGCGCCGGGCCCGGAGGCGGCGGCCTGGCCGGGAGCGGCGGCCTGCGCGGGGGTGGCCTGTGTGGGGGTGGCCTGGCCGGAGGCGGCGGCTTGTCCGGGGGTGGTGGCCTGGCCGGGGGTGGTGGGACGCCGGGAGGAGGCGGCCTGCCCGGCGGGGTCGCGGGGGGCGGAGCGCCGGCCGGGGGCGGGCTCCTCGTCCTCGGCGGGCTGGCCCGCGGGGCCGGTGGGCCGGGGTGTGCGGCGGCGGGAGTCGTGGCCGTCCGGGGTCTGACCGGAGCGCCGCGCCGAGCGTTCGGCGGGGCGGGGTCGGGGTCGGGGGCGCGGCTTCCCGCCGTCGTCGGCAGGATCCCCCGGGGTCTGGCGCATCTCACACCGCTCTTTCGTCCATCGTGCAAACTCCCGGTCAACCAGGCAAAACGCGCCTTTAGGCCCCCGTTGCCCGGACAATTGCCCAGGATTCTAGTCCCCATACCTGGACATCAATGACACATGACCAATCTGGGGTGAATGACCCGTTAATCTACGGCGTCCGCTTCTCCGGCGCCAGCCAGGCCGTACACCGGAGAGTCGGCCCCCCGGAGTGGTCGACGGGCACCCGCGCCGCCCGCCCGCCACGGTCGCGGCCGGCGCCCGCCGGGGGCGGGTGGCGGCGGGAACCCCGGTGGCGCAGGTGGTCCCGGTTCAGGTGCGGGAAAACGGGCCTGGCGTGGCCCGACGTGCGGATGATCGGCCGCCGCCCCGCGCCCGGCCGTCCGGGTCAGCGGACAGTCTCGGACCTTTGCCGAATTTAGGGCAGAAGCTTACTGATTTATCATCCGTCACGGATGTAGCCCTAAATGATTACGCTCTGAAATCATCCGAGGTGATCTCCGCAATGTTCCGGACCGGGCCGCGTGTCGTGTCCTAGCTTCATTGGCATGAATCTGCAGCAGCTCCGCTACGTGGTAGCGACGGCGGAGCACCGCACCATGACAGACGCTGCCAGGTCGCTCTACATCGCGCAGCCCGCGTTGTCCCGCGCGATCAGGGACCTGGAGCGTGAACTCGGGATGACGTTGTTCGCGCGTTCCGGGCGTGGCGTGGTCGTCACCGCACAGGGGCGCCGAGTCGTCAAGCTAGCCAAGGAGGCATTAGACGCAGTCCACGAGATCGAATCGCTCGCCAGCCATGGCCGTTCGGCCGATACGGAGCTCCGTATCGCCTCGACCCCGAGCCTGGAGCCGGGGCTCGCCGGGCGGCTGCTGCCCGCGTACACCGAGAAGAACCCGGCGGTACGCGTGCACATCGTGCGCTGTGACGGAAGGGACGGCGTGGTGAGCGCCGTCAGGGACCAGCGGGCCGATCTTGGCCTGACCGACCTGCCGGTCCCCACCGACCTGATCAGCCATCCACTGGAACGCCAGGAGGTCGTCCTGATCTCACCTCCCGGCCTCGACCTGCCCGACACCGTGCCGATGGCCAGGCTCACCGGCATGCGGCTGGTGCTGCCCCCCAGGGGGAGCGCCCGGCGCAGGGAGTTCGACCAGATGTTCGCGAAGTACGGCGTGCGGCCGGTGTCGGCCGCCGAGACCGACGAGCGGGGCGGCTGGCTGTCGCCGGTGCGCGCGGGGGTGGGTTCCCTGCTGTGGTACCGCGGCATGGCCGAGCAGGCTCTGCGCGCCGGGCTGGTGGTCCGCTCGCTGGACCCGCCGGTGAGACGGGTGATCGCCATCGTGCACGCCCGTCGCCGCCTCCCGGGGATCGTCCAGGACTTCCTGGCGCTCGCCGAGGGTGGCACCGCGGCTTAGCCGCGTTCGTCCTGATCGCTCCACGGAGCGTTCCAACTCCGGTGCCGGGTGGGGCGGCACCGACGGCGATCAGTGACCGCGCGAGGCGGTAGGCTCACATCGATGTCTACTCTGCGCCTCGCCGGCAGGGAGTTCCGCGACGGAGAGTTCGCGGTGATGGCGGTGGTCAACCGCACTCCCGACTCCTTCTTCGACCGGGGCAGGACCTACGGCTTCCAGGCCGCGCTCGACGCGGTCGACCAGGCCGTCGCGGGCGGCGCCGACATCGTCGACATCGGCGGCGTCAAGGCGGGCCCCGGCGACGACGTGGACGCCACGGAGGAGATCCGCAGGGTCGCCGACCTGGTGGCCGCCGTCAGAGAGCGGCACCCGTCCCTGATCATCAGTGTGGACACCTGGCGCGCCGAGGTGGGCGAGGTCGTCGCCGAGGCGGGGGCCGACCTGCTCAACGACACCTGGGGAGGCGTCGATCCCGGCCTGGCGCAGGTGGCCGCCCGGCATGGCATCGGCCTGGTCTGCGCGCACGCCGGACGGGTCGCGCCGCGTACCCGCCCGCACCGCATCGCCTACGCCGACGTGGTGCGCGACGTGGTCGAGTACACCACGGAGCTGGCCGAGCGCGCGGTGGAGCAGGGGGTGCGCAGGGAGGCGATCCTCATCGACCCGGCGCACGACTTCGGCAAGAACACCTGGCACTCGCTGGAGGTCAGCCGCCGGCTGGGCGAGATGGTCGCCACCGGATGGCCGGTGCTCGTGGCCGTCTCCAACAAGGACTTCGTCGGCGAGACCCTCGGCGGCCTCCCGGTGCGGGAGCGCCACGCCGGCACCCTCGCCACCCTCGCGGTCTCCGCGTGGCAGGGGGCCCGGGTCTTCCGCGTGCACGACGCCGCCTCCGCCCGCGCCGCCCTCGCCGCGGTGACCGCGCTCAGGGCGGCCCCGGACCCAGGCCGGGTCCCGGACTAGACGGGTGGCCGGTCGGCGCCGATGCTCTGGCCGTGCCGGAAGAAGTTGCCCGGGTCGTAGTGTCGTTTCACCCCGACCAGGCGGGCGTAGTTGCCGCCGTAGTAGGACTCCCACCATCGGGGCAGCTCGTGGTGCGGGAAGTTCACGTAGGCCCCCGGCGCGGGCAGCGCGGAGCGCAGCCTGAGGTAGAGCGTGCTCACCGCGCGGACGGACCGGTCGACCACGTCCGCGGCGGCGCCCGCCGTCCAGTCGGCGCGCACGTTCATCATGAACGTCGCCCTGCGGTGCGCGAAGGCGGTGTCGGACGGCCCGCGCTGCGCCGCCGCGCCGCCCATCGCGAAGAGCACGACGCTGCACCCGTTGCCCGCGCCGCCCGGCCACGACTCGACCCAGTCGGCCACCGCCTCCACGGCCTCGTCCCCCGGCCACCCGTACGGCGTCAGCGAACGGCTGTCCGCCGCCTTGCCCGGTTTGGCGGGCGACAGCAGGTGGTCCTGGGTCTGCCAGAAGTGCCGCTGCTCGAACAGCTGCAAGGTGGGCCGCAGGGCGAACAGCGGGGCGAGGAGCCGCCGGGCCGCCTCCTGGTCGCCGAGGTACTGGCCGAGGAGCGCCAGGGTGGGGGCGGCGGCGCCGCCGGTGTTGGCGAAGCCGACCCAGACGTCGAGGTCGTTCGCCCGGTCCCGGTCGATCACCGTGCGCAGCGCCCGGAAGAGGCGCACGGCGTCGCGCACCTGCAAGGTGAGGTCGAAGACGGTGGCGACCTGGTCGCCCACCGGGACGGCGTCGAAGACCAGCTCGGTGTTGATCCCGAAGTTGCCCCCCGCGCCGCCCCGGCACGCCCAGAACAGGTCGGCGTTCTGCCGCTCGCTGCACCGGACCAGCTCCCCGCCGGCGAGCACGACCGACGTCTCCAGCAGCCGGTCGCAGCCGAGCCCCCACTTGCGGTCGTTGAAGCCCACGCCGCCGCCGAGCGTGACGCCGGCCACGCCGGTGCCCGCGCAGCGCCCGCCGGGGGTGTAGAGGTTCAGGGCGCGCGCCTCGTAGATGTGCGCGTTGAGGGCGCCGCCGCCCAGGGTGAGCAGGGTGGCGCCGCCGGGTCTCCGGCGCGCGGAGACGGAGTTCATCCGCCGCATGCTCAGCAGCAGCCCGTAGGTGGTCGACTGGCCGGCGAAGTTGTGCCCGCCGGTCCTCGGCACCAGCGGCACCCCGTGCTTGGCCGCCCATCTGACCGCCGCCTGCACGTCGCCGGCGGTGGCGCAGGCGACGATCCCGGCCGGCTGCACGACGGCGTACCTGGGGTTCCACGGCGCGGCCAGGGCGTCGAACCCGGCGTCGGAGGGCCGGAAGATCCCGGCCCCCGGGCTGATCCACCTGGCGAGCTCACGCCAGGCCGCCGGGTCCGGGGCGAAGGGGGCCGGGGGCGCCTGGGGTGCGGCGGCGGCCGGGCTCTCCGCCACCAGCCCGGCGGCGAGCCCCGCCGTGGTGATCCGCGCTCCCAGGCGCAGAACGTCGCGCCGGTCCATCCGCCCGCCCATCGAGCCTCCCCTGCAACCACGCCGACCATGCGTACCGTGACTCACGGTAACCGGAGGGGTGTTATCCGGCGGGGAGCCCGAAAAGGGCGTGTCCGGCGATATGAGGGATGGGTGACTCAGGCCGGATTTGAGGGGACTTAGAGGCGGTGCCGGGGCGGTTGTCAGGAGTACATGACCGACAGGAAGCGCACGAGCACCGCCTCGCGTACGGACGCGGGCAGCGCGTCGAGCACCGCGTTCACCGTCGCCATCTCCGGGGCGGCGCCGTCCTCGCCCCCCGCGCCGATCGAGACCCCCGCCGCGGCGGCCAGCCCGGCGAAGGCCGCGTCGTCCAGCGACTCCAGGTCCAGGCCGGCGACCGCCTCGACCAGGCCCTCGGGCAGCCGCACCGGGCCGCGCTCGCGGGCGGCCAGCGCGGAGTCCTCGATCACCTTCAGCAGCTCCTCGACGCCGTCCAGAGTGGCGCCGGTGACCGTGATGTGCAGGTTGGCGGGGATGCCGGCGTACGACAGCTGGGGCTGGAGGAACCAGCCGCGCCTGCGCGCCTCGTCGGAGAGCACGAACACGTCCACCTCGGCCGACCCGGCGACGGACACCAGCGACGAGTCCGGCTCGCCGAGCACCCGCAGGCCCGGGATCGCCCCGACGCCCCGGCGCAGCCGCCTCGCCGCCTCCAGGGTGTCCCGGCCCAGCCGCAGATAGCCCTCCCTGCCGAGCGCCTGGAGCGTCGCCCAGGCGCCGCCGAGCGGCCCGGCGGTCCGGGAGCTCTGCACGGTCGCGTTGATGACCGTGTACCCGGGCCAGGCGGCGGAGGCGTAGTAGGCACGGCGGCGCAGCGCCGGGTCGGCGAAGAGCACCACCGACGCCCCCTTGGGCGCGTAGCCGAACTTGTGCAGGTCGCAGGAGAGCGAGGTGACCCCGGGCACCGACAGGTCGAACGCGGGCACCTCCGCCCCCGCCTCCCTGAGCCAGGGCAGCAGCCAGCCGCCGACGCACGCGTCCACGTGGCACAGGACGCCCCGCCGCGCCGCGGCCGCCGCGATCTCGGCCACCGGATCGATCACGCCCTGGGGGTAGGACGGCGCCGAGGCGACCACGAGCACGGTGTCGTCGTCGATCGCCGCCGCGATCGCGGCCGGGTCGGCGCGGAAGGTCTCCGGGTCCACCGGCGTGGGCACGACGTCCAGGCCGAGGTAGTGCGCCGCCTTGTGGAAGGCGGGATGCGCGGTCACCGGCAGCACGATCCGCGGCCGGCCGGCGACCGGCCGCGCGTCCCGCGCCGCCTTCACCGCCAGCATGATCGACTCGGTGCCGCCGGAGGTGAAGACGCCGTGCCCGCCGCCGAGCAGGTCCGCCACCGCGCCGACGACCTGCTTCTCCATCTCCACGATGCTCGGGAAGGCGGTCGGGTCCAGGCAGTTGACCTCCAGCATCTCGGCGTAGGCGCGCGCCGCCGCCTCGTGCACGCCGGGCCGGCCGGTGTCGTAGACGTAGGCGGTCACCTTGCCGCCGCGCACCGGCAGGTCGCCCTCCTTCATCCTGGCCAGTTCGGCGAGCAGGTCCTCGGTGGTCCGGCCGGTCTGCGGCAGTCCGGGGGTCAGTCCGGGGGTCACGTGTCTCCTTGGCTGGGGGCGGTCAGGGAGGGTCTCCGGGCAGGCCCAGGATGCGGTGCACCATGCCGTGCAGGTGGGCGCGGAACCGGCGCAGCGTCCGCGGGTCGGAGAAGCCGAGCCGGCGACCCTGCTCGTCCAGCATCCCCGCGGTGGCGAAACCCTGGACGCACCAGACCACCGACCGCAGCGCGTAGGGCAGATCGACCTTCTCGTCGATGTCCCCGCCGGCCAGCGCCGGCGCCATGGCGTCCAGCACCATCGCGATCAACGGCTTGGCGTAGCGCCCTTCCAACTCGGTCAGGTCGGCCGCGTCGGCGAGCCAGCGGTGGATCCACAGCGCCGCGACATCCGGGTTCTCCGCGCAGAAGTCGAGGTATCTGTCCAGCGTGCCGTGCACGACCGCGGAGGCCGAGCCGGGGGCGTCCCGGCCGGGGCCGGTGAACTCGGCGATGGCGGCGGCGATCGCGGCCCGCTCCGCGTGGTGCGCGCGGTCCATCACCGCGAGGTACAGCTCCCGCTTGCCGCCCACCGCGCGGTTGACGGTCGCGAGGTCGAGACCGGCCGCCTCGGCGATCTGCGAGGTGGACGTCCCGTCGTAGCCGAGCGCGGCGAACAGCCGGGTCGCGACCCGCAGAATCGTCTCGGCCTGCCTCCCGTCGGCGCATGTCATGCCAGGGACGGTAGTCCCGGTGACATACCCGGTCAATCGGGGAATCGGTCAAGAAGCCGATCAGGAACCGGGCCGGCGGCGAGCGGGAGCCGTACCACGGCGCGCAGGCCGGGCCCGGCGTCCTCCAGGTGCACGGCGCCGCCGTGCGCCCGCACGGTCTCCCGCACGATGGCGAGCCCCAGCCCGGCCCCGCCCTCGTCCCGGCTGCGCGCGCTGTCCAGGCGGGTGAAGCGGTCGAAGACGCGCTCCCGGTCGGCCTCGGGGATGCCGGGGCCGTCGTCGGTCACGCTGATCACCGCGGTCGTGCCGCCGCCGCGCAGCCCCACCCGCACCTCCCCGGAGGCGTGCCGCACCGCGTTGTCGATCAGGTTGGTGAGCACCCTGCCCAGGTCGAGGGCGTCGCCGGTGACCGTGAGGCAGGCGTCGTCCCCGCCGGTGTCGCGGGTGACCGGGACGGGGGCCTCGCCGTAACGCTCGACGCTCTGCCGTACGAGGTCCTCCAGGTCCACCGGCTCGCGGCGGGCCGGGCTGCCGCCGCGCTCGTCGAGGCGGGCCAGCGCCAGCAGGTCCTCGGCCAGCCGGGAGAGCCGCAGGGTGTCCTCCAGGACGCCCTCCGCGGTCTCCCGCCAGATCTGGCCCTCCGGGTGGCCGAGCGCCACCTCCAGTTGCAGCCGGATGCTCGCCAGCGGGCTGCGCAGCTCGTGCGCGGCGTCGGAGACCAGGGCCCGCTGGCGCGCGTCGGCGGCCTCCAGCCGGGCGAGCATGTCGTTCAGCGTCGTCGCCAGGCTGTGCACCTCGTCGTGCGCCTCGGGCACCGGCAGCCGCCGGGACCGCGCGGTGTCGCTGATCTCGGTCGCCCCCCTGCGCAGCTCGGCGATCGGCCGCAGGGTCCTGCCGATGATCATCCAGCTCGCCCCCGCCAGCAGCACGATCAGGATCGGCGTGCCCGCCACCAGCACGTGCCCGGCCGTGACCAGGCTCGTCTCCACCTCGGCGAACGACCGCGCCGCGATCACCGTCCGCCCGCCGTCCGCGCTCACCGCCAGCACCCGCAGCGGCCCGGGGATCCCGTACGGCCGGCCGTCCAGGAAGCGCGCCCCGTCGGAGCGGACCGCGGCGGCCCTGGCCGCGGGGCCGAGCAGCGGGACGAGCCGGTCGGTGCCCACGGTGGCGTGCGTGATCCGGCCCCGCGCGTCGATCACCTGGATCATCGTCCCGTCGGGACTGCTCAGCTCGGGCGGCAGCCGCCCGGCGTCGGCGTCGACGCGCACCTGGTTGGCCCGCAGGTAGGCCGTCTCGTCGATGGTCGCGGTCAGGGACCGGCCGAGCACGCCGACCAGCGACCACGCGGAGGCGGCCAGCGCGAGCGCCAGCACGGCCGAGGCGGTGGACGTCAGCCGGAAGCGCAGGCTCTGCCGCCGCCACCAGCCGAGCGGGTCGGCCGCCACCTCAGCCGCCGTCCCCGGCCAGCCGGTAGCCCGCGCCGCGCACGGTCTGCAGGGCGTTCCTGCCGAAGGGCACGTCGATCTTGCGGCGCAGGTAGCCCACGTAGACCTCGACCACGTTGGGATCGGTGTCGTAGGTGTCCCACACGTGCTCCAGGATCTCGCTCTTCGACACCACCTCGTCGTGGTGGCGGAGCAGGAACTCCAGCAGCGCGAACTCGCGCGGCGTCAGCTCGACCGCCCGCTCGCCGCGCTTCACCCGCCGCCGCGCCGGGTCGAGCTCCAGGTCGCCGGCCCGCAGCACGGCGGGCCGCCGCCCGGCGTCGCGGCGCAGCAGCGCCCGCAGCCGGGCGACCAGCACCACGTACGAGAACGGCTTCGTCAGGTAGTCGTCCGCCCCGAGGTCGAGCCCGTCGGCCATGTCGTACTCGCCGTCCTTGGCCGACAGCATCAGGATGGGGACCCAGTTCTCCTCCGCGCGAAGCTGCTTGCACACGTTGTAGCCCGACAGGCGCGGCAGCATGATGTCCAGCACGACCACGTCGTACCGGCCCACCCTGGCGAGATGCAGCCCCTCCTCGCCGTCGTGCGCGAGGTCGACCGCGAACCCCTCCGCCTGCAGCCCGCGCTGGAGCGCCGCCGCCATCCTGCGTTCGTCCTCGACGACGAGAACCCGCATGCGCCCGATTCCTCCCACGCCCGTGTGCTGTAGCCCTCCCATCCTGGCCGGGTCCGCCTGAGACGGCGCTGAGAAGGCCGGGATAGCGCCCGCGGCCCTCTCAGGAACACGCTACGGGCAGGTCATCTCTCCCGGCCCCTTGGCTTGAGTGTGCTGGTGGGGAGCGCGGGGGCGGGCAGCGGGGGGCCGTCGAAGCCGTGCACGACGCCGAGCGCGCCGGAGGCCCACTCCTCGCGGAAGGCGACGATCTCGTCGTGGCCGCGGCCCACGAAGTTCCACCACATGACGATCTCCTCCGCGAACGGCTCGCCGCCGAGGAGGAGCACCCTGGCCGGGCGCCGCGCGCTCAGCGCGAGCTCGGAGCGGCCGTCGCCGAGGTACAGCAGCGGGCCGCCGGCCAGCGTGACCGCCCCCTCGGGGGCGTCCCCGTCCGCCTCCACCTCGCCGGACAGCACCAGCAGGGCGTGCTCGAAACCGGGTTCGAGCGGCAGCCGGATCTCCCCTCCCGCGTCGAGGCGCACCTGCGCCCCCACCAGCGGCGTGTACACCCCGGCGGGGGACGCGGCGCCGCCCAGCTCACCCATGATCACCGTCACCTCGGCGCCCGGCGCGGAGAGCACGGGCAGCTCGGGGTGGTGCTCGAAGTGCGGCGCGACGTGCCGATGCGCGCCGGGCAGCGCCACCCACAGCTGCGCCCCGTGCAGCACCGGTGTGCCCGGCGAGGACTCCTCGGAGTGCGCGATGCCCCGCCCGGCCGTCATCAGGTTGAGCCGTCCGGGGGTGACGAGCTGCTCGGTGCCCACCGAGTCGCGGTGCAGCACCTCGCCCTCGACCAGCCAGCTCACCGTCTGCAGGCCGGTGTGCGGGTGCGGCGGGACGCGCATCACCGCGCGCTCGGGCCCGTACAGGTCGGCGAAGCACCACGCGCCGACCATCCTGCGCCCGCGGGTGGGCAGCGTGCGGGTGACCCTCATCGCGCGCGGCCCGCCGAGCGCGACGTCCCGGCCGTCCAGCAGGTCGCGCGCCGGCCCGGTCAGGACGGCCGCGCGACCGCCGCACACCGCCTCCCGCGGATCACTCTCGAGGTTGCTCATCCCCCGAATGTACGGCCGGGCGCCCCGCCGCCCGCGGGGAGGCGGGGCATCGGCCGTCCGGCACGGGCGGGGGAGCCGGAGCCGGGCGGATGCTCCCGTCGTCGCCGTCAGACGTCGACGGGGCCGCCGCTGCGCCAGTAGACGCCCGCCTGGCGGTCCAGCAGCCCCTCCTCCACCAGATAGCGGCGCAGGGCCGCGAAGTCGTCGTGGAAGGCGAGCAGGACGTCGTTGACCTGCTGTTCCGGGTAGTGCACGCCGGGTTCGAAGGACTGGGCGATGTGGCCGAGCACGACGCGCCGCTTGGAGAGCCGGGTGGGGATCGCCCGGAGCCGCCCGTCGATGAGGAAGGTCCGCAGGATGCGGTCCTCTTCGTCTGCTGGAGTGGTCATGGGTCCGTTCTGTCGTGAGAGGCGGGGATCGTCAGCCGGCGAGGCGGGCGGGGAAGCCGCCGGTGGCGACGGGGCCCCAGGAGACGGGGGTGATCCGCAGCAGCGACTTGCCCTGACGGTGCATGGCCGCGCGGTAGTCGTCCCAGTCGGGATGCTCGCCGGATATCACCCGGAAGTATTCCACCAGCGGCTCCAGCGCCTCCGGCATGTCGAGCACCTCGGCCTCGCCGTCCACCTGCACCCAGGCCCCGCCGAAGTCGTCGGACAGCACCACGACGCTCACCCGCGGGTCGCGGCGGGCGTTGGCGGTCTTGGCCCGCTCGGGGTAGGTGGACACCACGATCCGCCCTTCGCCGTCGAGCCCGCAGGTCACCGGGGAAGCCTGCGGGCCGCCGTCGCGCCGCGTCGTGATCAGCAGCGCGTTGTGCCGGTCGCGGACGAAGTCGAGCAGCTGCTCGCGGGTCACGATGTCATTCGTGGCGATCTTCGGGCTCATGCCCTCCACTGTACGGTGAGCGGACGGTGCCCTGCTCCGGGCTCGGTCCGCCCCCGTTCCGGCCTGTCCCGGCCTGTTCCGGCTGTGGTCCGGACCCGGGGCGGGCGTGACGGTGGCGCGGGGCCGGGAGGGAAGATGTTCCGTGGCGAAAGGCCGACATCACCCTCACGGCGCTGAAAGCGGGGGCGATCCGGCCTAGGCTGGACGTGCGCCGCAGGCGATCTCGGGGTGGTTGTTGACGTCGTTACCTACTTTTCCTACAGTGTAAGTGGGTATTTAGGAGGAGACATGGGCCGGGAAGGACGTTCGTGGCCGCGCGCGGAGAGCCCGCTGGACGTCGCGGTCCAGGCCGGGCGATGGATCCGGTCGGCCGCCGTCGACGACGAGCGGGGGCGGTGGTGGCTCGGCAACCCCGATCCCCGGGGCGAGTCCGCCGTGGCCGGGCAGCAGCCCGCCTCGCTCTACGCCGGGGCCGCGGGCATCGTGCTGTTCTTCGTCGAACTGGCCGCGGCCACCGGGGACGACGGATACCTCGCGGACGCCGCGGCGGGCGCCCGCCGGCTGGCCGCCACCGTGCCCGCGCAGACCGACCTCACGCTCTACCACGGCCTCGCCGGCACCGCCTTCGCGCTGGCGGAGGCCGGCTGGGCCACCGGCGATGAGTCCTTCGAGGTGGCGGCGCGGGCCGCCGCCGACCGGATCGTCCGCCGGGTGCGCACCTTCGACGGCGGCCTGGGCTGGACCGGCGACCCGGCGCAGCGCGGCGACGGCGGGATCATCCTCGCCCTGCTGCACGCCGCGGGCATCCTCGGCGTCTCCGCCTACGAGGAGATCGCCGTCGAGGCCGGCACGCGCATCGCGGGCATGGTCGTGCCCGGCCACCGGTTCGGCAGGGACGGCTGCGCCGACCTGCCCGTGGACGCCGTGACCCCCGGTTTCCTGTCCGGCACCTCGGGGGCGGCCTTCCTGCTCGCCCGCCTCTACGGCGTGACCGGCGAGCGGCGCTTCCTCGACGCGGCCCGCCGCGGCGCCGACTTCGTCCGCACGGTCAGCGAGGTCGCCGGGCGCTGCGCCCTCGTCCCGCACCACGTGCCGCAGGGCAGGTCGCTGCACTACCTCGGCTTCTGCTCCGGCTCCGCCGGCGTGGCCCGGATGTTCTACGAGCTTTATCGCGTCACCGGCGACCCGGGCGACCTGGACTGGGTCGAACGGCTGGCCCTGGGCATCCTGCAGAGCGGCGTCCCGCACCGGGGGACCGCCGGGTTCTGGAACGTCGCCTGCCAGTGCTGCGGCGCGGCCGGCCTCGTGGAGTTCTTCACCGGGCTGTGGGCCGCCACCGGGCACGACCCCTACCTCGACTTCGCCGGCGTCCTCGGTGAGAACCTCGCCGGCCGCGCCACCGCGCACGACGGCGCCGGCTACCGCTGGTACCAGGCGTACCGGCGGCTGCGCCCCGGCGAGGTCACCGCCGACACCGGCTACATGGTGGGCGCGGCCGGGATCGGCGCCGCCCTGCTGCACCTGCACGCGGCGCACCATGAGGAGCAGAGCCGCCGGATGATCCTCTTCCCCGACAACCCCTTCCCCGCGATCCCGGTCCCGGCCGCCACGCTGCGCCGCCCGGGCTGACGGGTCCCGGGCGCGCATATCCGCCCGGGGGTCAGAGTCTCGCGGAGTCGCTGCAACTCGGGTCGCCGGCATCGGGGACGTCGAAGATCGCCGTCAGGTTGATGGAGCCGGCGCCCCGCGAGTAGTTCGGCTCGCGGAGCGTGCGCACCCCGTCCTCCGGACCGCCTTCGGGCCTGCCGACGGACGATGCGGGGCGTGGTCACCTGCTTGGACACGCGGGCACGCCGGATCGTGACATCCTGCGGGAGGGCCGGGTCTGCCGCGAGATCTCCCGGTCGTGAAGAAAACCTATGAACCCTACTGTTAGAGTGGGTTATGTGAGGGGGCGGCGTTTCAAGCATCGTCCAAGTCAGGGCAATGACCCGGCCAACGATTGGTGATTCCCGATGAGTGAACCCGTGGCGATGTCTACCCTCGGCCATGTGCTGATCAAAGACAACGACCCGAGGGTCCTCTCCCTGCTTCCCGATCCCGACCGCTCCGTCGTCGCGGTGACCGCGCCGCGGGCGGAGGCCGGACACTGGGCCGGGGCGCCGAGCGCGGTGGCGAGCGAGGGGATGGTCTATCTCGCCTACCGCCTGCGCCGCCCGGTCGGTGAGGGCCGCGGATACGCCGTCGCCGTCGCCCGTTCCGCCGACGGCGTGCGGTTCGAGACCCTGCTGACCATCGGCAGGGAGGAGATGGACGCCGAGTCGCTGGAGCGCCCCACCCTGGTCCGCACCCCCGAGGGCGGCTGGCGGCTCTACCTGAGCTGTGCCACGCCGGGCACCAAGCACTGGCGGGTCGAGGTGCTGGAGGCGGCCGACCCCGCCGGGTTCGACCCCGTCGACCGGCGGGTCGTGCTGCCGGGCGACGCCAAGACGGGCGTGAAGGACCCGGTCATCGTGCGGCACGGCGGCGTGTGGCACCTGTGGGCCTCCTGCCACCCGCTGGGCGACCCCGAAGAGGCCGACCGGATGGTCACCGACTACGCCACCAGCGTCGACGGCCTCGCCTGGACCTGGCACGGCACCGCCCTGGCCGGCCGCGCGGGCTCGTGGGACGAGCGGGGCGTTCGGGTCAGCGCGGTGCGGTTCGTCGAGGGCGGCGTGGTCGCGTTCTACGACGGCCGGGCCACGGCGGCGGAGAACTACGAGGAGCGCACCGGGGTGGCCTACGGCATCGACCCGGCCGCGCTCACCGCCTCCGGCGACGTCCCCGCCGCGGCCTCCGCGCACGCCGGGGGCGGGCTGCGCTACCTCGACATCGTCCCGCTGCCCGGCGGGCGCACGCGGCTGTACTACGAGCTGACCTGCCCGGACGGCTCCCACGAGCTGCGCACCGAGCTGCGCCACGCCGACTGACGGGGGCCGCGCGGAAACGGGCTCACAGAGCCCTGCGGGGGCGGCCGTTGCGGGCCTGGCGCTGGCCGCTCGGACGGTCGCCGACCAGGCCGCCCGAGCGCTCCCTGGGCCGCAGCCAGTCGCCGAAGTCCTCCCCGGTCACCTCCTGGAGCAGGGCGATGTCCCGGGCGAGGCCGGACAGCACCTCCCTGCGCTGCTCCCACGTGAGCGGCCGGCGCGGTCTGGCGCGCTGTTGCAGGCGCCTCTCCAGCGACTCGGTGAGCCCGGCGGCGAGCCCGGAGGGCAGCAGGGCGGCCCCGGCGCGCAGCGACCGGGACAGCACCCGGTGGGTGAGCGTCGGGTCCGGATGCGCGGTGACGTTCTCCCGGGGCACCTCGGTGATCACGCCCGGCGGCACGCCGAGGAAGACGCAGATCCGGTCGAGCGTGTCGGCCGGTCGGTCCACCAGGTCCCGGTACCGGAAGATCAGCACCTGCTCCCGCGGGAAGAGCGCGAACAGGTCCCGTAGCTGCTCGCCGTACCGGCCGAGGCCCGTGTAGTGCCAGAACGGCGCCCAGCCCGCGGCGATCCTGCGAGGCTCCTCGGCGCAGGCCCGCACGAAGTCGCCGATCGGCTCCAGGCCGGCCGACCACAGGTGGGTCCAGTTGGAGTGGGCCCGCTCGACCGGGTCCCTGAGCACCACGATCAGCCGCGCGCCCGGGATCTGCGCCCTGATCCGGCGTTGCGCCGCGCGGTCGTAGAGGTAGAACGGCGTGGACTCGCCGGTCAGCGTGCCCGGCGGGGCGCCGGCGAAGAGCGCGAGGTAGTCGTCCCTGCGCCACACGTGCTCGCGGTAGGTGTGCGCGTCCCCGGGGCCGCCGCGGGTGGGCGGCGGGCCGTCGGTGAGGAAGAACTTCGGCTCCTTCACCGGGGACATGTAGAGCGCCGGGTGCCGCGTCAGGGCGACATGCAGCGCCGTGGTGCCCGCTTTGGGCGCTCCGACGACCAGAAAGTTGGGCAGGGGCATCCTGGCATCCTCAAAATTACCCTTATTCCCTACTCTATTAGTAGCAATATAGCTCTTTGTAGCGAGAGCGCAACGGGGACCTTCGCACGGCTGACGAACCGCTCTCGACGCGCCATCATGGGATTTCCGTGGCAGGAGGACAGTGCCCCCTGCCGTCGGGGCCAAGCCCATGATTGGCACCTGCCAGGTTCAACGTTCGGATAAGTTGATCGTTACTCCCCTGCTCCAGCCGGGGAGGCGTCACACGGTGCATCGGCCGTGGTCCTCCGGGAGGGACGAAGTCCATGCAGGCTCGCGTCAACGCCGCCCTCGTCGGGCGGGAGGACGCGTTGCGGGCCTTCAGGTTGGCCGTCGACGAGTCGTCGTCCGGCCGGTTCCGCTTCGCGGCGGTCGTCGGTGACCCCGGTGTGGGCAAGACGCGCCTGCTCGGCGAGCTCTGCGCGACGGCGACCGGCCGCGGGCTGACCACGCTGACCGGCCGGGCCGCCGAGTTCGAGCAGCAGCTGCCGCTCAGCCCGTTCATCGACGCGCTCGACGACCACCTCGACGAGCGCGCGGCCGAGCTCGCCGCCCGGATGCCGCCCGGGCAGCTCCACCTGCTCGCCGCCGCCCTGCCCTCGCTGGCCGCCGCGCTGCCCGCCGAGACGGTGGCGCCCGCCGGGGAGGAGGAGCCCGACGCCGACCGCACCGGCCTCGGCCGCTACCGCCTCTACCGCGCGATGCGGCACCTGCTGGAGGAGCTGGCCGGCCCGTCCGGGCTGGCCCTCGTGCTGGACGACCTGCACTGGGCCGACGCCTCCTCCATCGAGCTGCTGGACCATCTGGCCCGCCACCCGCCGCGCGGCAAGGTGCTGCTCGCCGTGGCCTACCGCCCCGCCCAGGCGTCCGCCCGGCTCGCCGCGATCGGCACGCACGGCGTCCGGATCTCCGTCTCCCCGCTGACCAGGGACGAGACCGAGCGACTGCTCGGCCCGGAGGTGAGCGCCCCGCTGCGCCGCCGGCTGTACGAGGCGAGCGGCGGCAACCCCTTCTACCTGGAGGCGCTGACCCGCCTCGGCGACGAGCCCGCCATGGACGACGCCGCGGACGGCGAGCTGCCGCCCGCCGTGTGGGCGGCGCTCCAGGTCGAGCTCAGCGGCCTGTGCGCGACCACCCTGCTCGCCGCCCAGGGGGCCGCGGTCGCCGCCGACGAGTTCGAGCCCGGCGTCGTCGGCGTCGCCACCGAGATGCCGGTCGCGGAGGTGCTGGGCGCGCTCAACGAGATGGTCGCCCGCGACCTCGTACGGCCGGCCGCCGCGGGCAGGTTCCGCTTCCGCCACCCCCTCGTGCGCAGGGCCGCCTACGGCTCGGCGGCCCCCGGCTGGCGGTACGGCGCGCACGCCCGCCTCGCCGACCACCTCCAGCGCCTCGGCGCCCCGGCCATCGCCAGGGCGCACCACGTCGAGCGCTCCGGCCGGTTCGGCGACCGCTCGGCCGTCGCCACCCTGATCGAGGCCGCCCGCGCGGTCGGCGCCCGCGCCCCCGTCAGCGCCGCCCACTGGCTGGAGGCCGCCCTCCAGCTGCTGCCCGACGCGCCGGGGGCGGGCGAGTCCGAGATGCACGACCGGATGGAGCTGCTGCTGGAGCTCGCCAGGGTGCAGAGCGTCAGCGGCCGGATGGCCGAGGGCAGGGACACCGCGCGGCGGCTGCTCGGCCTGCTCCCCGCCGGCGACCACGTCCGCAGGGCCAGGGCGGCCCGGCTCTGCGCGCTGATGGAGCGCCAGCTCGACCGGCCGCACGAGGCCCGCGCCCTGCTGCTGGACGAGCTGCGCCAGATGCCCGAGCCGCAGGCCGCCGCCGCGGTGCCGCTGCGCATGCGGCTGGTCGCCGAGAGCCTGATGCGGGTGGACTTCCGCGCGGCCCAGGCGGTGCTCGACTACATGCCCGACGCCGCGCCGGACTGGGCGCCCGGCCTGGAGATGGGCGTCGCCGCGCTGCGGCCGATGCCCGCCTACGCCGCCGGCCGGATCGGCGACGCCGTGCACTACGTCGAGGCCGCCGACCGGCTCGTCACCGCGGCCCCCGACGACCACCTGGCCGAATGGCTGGACGCCATCGCCTGGCTGTGCTGGACCCAGACCAACATGGGGCAGTACGCCGGCGCGCTGCGGAACTTCGAGCGCGCGATCGCCGTGGCCCGCTCGACCGGCCAGGCCTACATCCTGACCAACCTGCTCGCCGGACAGGCCAGGACCTACACGATGCTCGGCCGGCTGGCGGAGGCGCGCGCCACCGCCGAGGAGTCCGTCGAGGACGCCCGGCTGCTCGACTCGGGCCAGCAGCTCGTCTTCGCCCTCACCCAGCAGTGCCTGGCCGCCTCCTGGTCCGGGGAGGACAAGGCCGCCCTGCGCGCGGCGGACGAGGCGATGGGCGCCGGGGTCGGCGATGGCGAGGTCTGGGGCGCGATGGCCCGGTCCGCGCGGGGCGTCGCGCTGATCAACGCGGGCCGGGTCAAGGAGGGCGCGCAGGCCGTGGTGGAGGCGTGCAACAACTTCGAGTCCCCCCGGCTGGACCTCGGTTCGCTGCTGGCGTGCTGCGAGACGCTCGCCTACGCGCACGCCGTGCTCGGCGACACCGGGCAGGCGGCCCTGTGGGCGGGCCGGGCCGAGCGCCTGACCCACGACGACCTGGCCGGGTTCGCCGGCCTGAGCCGGCTCGCACGGGCGCACGCGCTGCGCAAGGAGGACCCCGCGGGCGCCGCCGCCCTGGCGCTGGAGGCCGCGGAACTGCTCGCCGCGGACGGCCGGCGGATGGAGCAGGGACGCGCCCTGCTGGCCGCGGGCTCCGTGCTCGGCGAGGCGGGCGACCGGGCGCAGGCGCTCGACCGGCTGCGCGCCGCCTGCGAGCTCTTCGACGAGTGCGGGGCGCGCTCCCTGCACGCCCAGACCCTGCGCGAGCAGCGCCGCCTCGGCGTGCGCGTCCCCGGCGGCGGCACGGCGGCCAAGGACGGCACGCCGTACGGGCTGTCGCCGCGCGAGCTGGAGATCGCCCAGCTCGTCTCCGAGGGCCTCACCAACCAGCAGATCGCCGAGACGCTCTTCCTCAGCGTGCGCACCGTGGAGACCCACCTGTCCCGGGTCTTCACCAAGCTCGGCGTCTCCTCCCGGGTCCGCGTCGTCACGGCCCTCAACAACCGCGACTGACGCCCGGCCGGCGAATCGGCGGGGACGGTGCACGGCCGCGCCCACGTCGTGCGAGTTGCCGATCGGCTTGGTGCCCGGCAGCGTGACCGGTCCGTCGCCGGACACGTGGCTCCTGAGGCTGTGGCTCCCCCGCGGGCGCGGCGGAAAGGCCCAGCTCACCGGGGTGGCGGACGCCCGGCCGGAAATTCCCGGCGGGAACCGCGAACTCGCGGGCGCGCATCGGGGTCTCAGAGTACGGGTTTTCCACGATGCCCAGATGTACGGGGCGGTTGGCATCGTTGTGTCCGTTCGGCGTTCTGGAGGAGCAATGGGGTATCGCATTCCGCGCTTCACACTCGGCGGGGTGCCCGACGCGGAGGTGTCGGTGCATCCGTTCACCACCGATGACGACCTCGGGCTGAAGCTGACGAGGTTCCTCCGCGAGGAGGGGGACGACGTCGTGCTGCTCGTGCACGGCCTGACCTCCTCCAGCGACATCTTCGTCATGCCGGAGATCCGCAACATGGCGACCTACCTGCTGGACAACGGCTTCGGGGACGTGTGGACGCTCGACTTCCGGATGAGCAGCCACTTCCCCTACGACCTGGAGACCCGCGACGACACCCTGGACGACATCGCGCACTACGACCACCCGGCCGCGTTGCGTGAGATCCGCCGGCACGTGGGGGCCCGGCGGATCCACGTGATCGCGCACTGCCTGGGGTCGCTGTCGTTCAGCATGGCGTTGTTCGCCGGCACCGTGGACGGCGTGGCCACCCTGGTGGCCAACAGCGTCTCGCTGACGCCGCGGGTCTCCCCGTGGGCGCGGGTGAAGCTCGCCTTCGGGGCCACCGCGTTCGAATACCTGCTCGGCCTGCCGTACCTCGACCCGCGGTTCTCCGACGCGCCCGTGCTCACCCGCAGGTGGCTGTTCGCCCGCGCGGTGTCGTTCTTCCATCCCGAGTGCCGCGAGCCGGCCTGCCACATGCAGAGCTTCATGTGGGGGAGCGGCCGGCCGGCGATGTACCGGCACCGCAACCTCGCCAGGGAGACGCACACGCACGAGCGGCTCGCCGACCTCAACGGCGCGACCGGCACGCACTACTACCGGCACATCCGCAAGATGGTGGCCGCCGGGCACGCGATCCGGCGCGACCCGGGCGACCCGCGGCACGCCGCGCTGCCGCAGGACTACCTGGAGCGGGCCGCCGAGGTCGAGACGCCGGTCCTGCTTCTCACCGGCGACCACAACGACGTCTTCACCGACTCCAACATCGTCACGCACCGGAAGCTGGAGCGGGTCGCGCCCGGCCGCCACGAGCTGCAGGTGCTTCCCGGCTACGGGCACATCGACCCGATCATCGGCAAGGACGCGCACGTCGACGTCTACCCGCGGATCGTGGACTTCCTGAAGAGGCGGGCCGCCTGACATGTCCGCGCGAGAAGGCCGGGAGCACGCCGACGCCGTGGTCGTCGGGTCGGGGTTCGGCGGCTCCGTCGCCGCCTACCGGCTCGCCGAGGCGGGCCTGTCGGTGGTGCTCCTGGAGCGGGGCGGCGCCTACCCGCCGGGCGGCTTCGCCCGCAGCCCCGCCCAGATGAGCCGGGCGTTCTGGGACCCGGCCGCCGGCCTCTACGGGATGTTCGACGTGTGGGGGTTCCGCGGGTTCGACTCGGTCGTGGCCAGCGGGCTCGGCGGCGGGTCGCTGGTCTACGCCAACGTGCTGCTGCGCAAGGACGAGCACTGGTTCGTGCGCGACCACCCGCTGCCCGGCGGCGGCTACGAGCACTGGCCGGTGACCCGCGCCGACCTCGACCCGCACTACGACGCGGTCGAGGCGATGATCGGCGCGACGCCGTACCCGCTGGAGCGGCCGGCCTACGCCGGCACCGCCAAGACCCGCGCGATGCAGGACGCCGCGGCCGAGCTGGGCCTGGACTGGCGGCTGCCGCCGCTCGGGGTCAGCTTCGCGCCCGAGCCCGGCGCCGAGCCCGGCATCGGGCTGCCGATCGCGACCCCCGCCTACGGCAACCTGCACGGCGTGCCGCGCCGGACGTGCCGGCTGTGCGGCGAGTGCGACATCGGCTGCAACGACGGCGCGAAGAACTCCCTGGACCACACCTACCTGTCGGCCGCCGCCCACCACGGGGCGGACCTGCGCACGCTGCACGAGGTGCGGGCGATCCGGCCCCGGCCGCGCGGCGGCTACGAGGTCGACTTCGCCGAGCACCTGCCCACCGCGGAGGGCGACCGGGTCGGCCCGGCGCGCACCATCACCTGCGACCGCCTGGTGCTCGCCGCCGGCGCGTACGGCACGGCCTACCTGCTGCTGCGTTCCCGGGCGGAGTTCCCGGCGCTGAGCGGCGCCCTGGGCACCCGGTTCTGCGGCAACGGCGATCTGCTCACCTTCCTGATGCGGGCCACCGACCGGGGCCGCGCCCGGCCGCTGGACGCGAGCCGCGGGCCGGTCATCACCAGCGCGATCCGGCTGGCCGACGACGTGGACGGCCACCCGGGCGCCGGCCGCGGCGGCTACATCGAGGACGGCGGCTACCCGGCCTTCGTGGACTGGATGGTGGAGGGCGCCGACGTCGCCGACGTGGCGTCCCGGGCGGCGAAGTACCTCGCCGAGCGGTTCCTCGCCTTCTTCGACTCCGCGCCGGACACCAACCTGTCCAGGGAGCTGTCGGAGCTGATCGGCGCGGGGGCGCTGTCGGTCAGCTCGCTGCCGCTGCTCGGCATGGGCCGCGACGTCGCCGACGGGGTGCTGCGGCTGCGCGGGGACCGGCTCGACGCCGAATGGTCCACCGAGACCAGCGCGGCCTACTACGAGCGGCTGCGCAAGACCATGCAGCGGATCGCCGACGTGCTCGGCGCCGAGTACGCCGACAACCCCGCGTGGTTCCGCCGGCGGATCGTCACCGTGCACCCGGTCGGCGGGGCGCCGATCGGGCGGCATCCCGGCGAGGGCGTCTGCGACGCCTACGGCGAGGTCTTCGGCTATCCCGGCCTCTACGTCGCAGACGGCGCGGCGATGCCGGGACCGGTCGGCACGAACCCGTCGCTGACCATCGCGGCGATGGCCGACCGGATGTGCACGCGCCTGCTGGAGACCAGGCGCGACGGCCTGATGACGGGGAGCGGCCCGGTGGGCGCCACCACCGGGCCGGCGGGTAGGGGGGGTGACGCGGCGCGCGATCGCGGCCGGGCCGACGGCTGTGCGGACCCGGAGGTCCGCCGCGATCGCGCGCCGCAGTCCTCCACCACCCTGGCGGCGGCCACGTCGCTGTCCTTCACCGAGGACATGAGCGGGTTCTACGGGGCGGGGGTGCGCAACCCAGGGCGTACCGGGGAGCGGTTCTCGATGCGGCTGACGATCACCGCGGACGACATCGATCGCTTCCTGGACGAGCGGGAGCATCTCGCCCGCGCGGAGGGATGGATAGACGCCGCAGCCTGCGGGGGCCGGCGTCCCGTCGAGCGGGGCTGGTTCAATCTGTTCGCGCCCGGTGGCGCGCCGGATCGCCGCCTCATGCGATACCGGCTGCACTTCGCCGACGGCGAAGACCGGCCCCGCACCCTCTCCGGCTGGAAGAACGTCTTCCACGGTCCTCCGGCCGACATCTGGCCGGCCACCACCACGATGTACTTCCGGCTCCTCGACGGGCACGTCCCCGAAGGGGAGGACGCCACGGCGGCGATCGTGGGCGCCGGCACGCTGACCATCGAGCTCGGCGACTTCGTCCGCCAGCTGCTGTCCTTCAGGACCGAGGGGCCCGACGGCCTCGACGCCCTGGAGCGCTTCGCCCGCTTCTTCGCCGGCAACCTGTGGGACGTCTACGGCCCCGCCGCCGGCCGGTGACTGTCGGTGCCGCCACGTAGGGTGAGTTCATGGCGGATGCGCAGGTCATGGTGGTCGCCGGGCACGAGGTGCGGATCACCAGCCCGGACAAGGTGATCTTCCCAGAGACCGGTCACACGAAGCTCGATCTGGTGCGTTACTACCTGTCGGTGGCTCCGGGCGCGCTGCGGGGGGTCGAGGGGCGGCCGATGATCCTCAAGCGGTTCCCGCGCGGCGTCGGGCAGGAGGCGTTCTTCCAGAAGCGGGCACCGGACCGGCGGCCCGGCTGGATCGAGGTGGCGGAGCTGCGCTACCCGTCCGGGCGCACGGCCGAGGAGGTGGTGGTCCGCGACCCGGCCCAGCTCGCCTGGGTGGTCAACCTGGGCTGCGTCGACCTCAACCCGCACCCCGTGCGCGCCGCCGACCTCGACCATCCCGACGAGTTGCGGGTCGACCTCGACCCGGTGCCCGGGGTGGAGTGGGCGCAGGTCGTCGACGTCGCGCAGGCGGCCAGGCAGGTGCTCGCCGACTTCGGCCTCACCGCCTGGCCCAAGACCTCCGGCTCGCGCGGCTTCCACGTCTACGCCCGGATCGAGCCCCGCTGGACCTTCCCCGAGGTGCGCCTGGCCGCCGAGGCGGTGGCCAGGGAGGTCGAGCGCAGGATGCCCGGCGCCGCCACCAGCCGCTGGTGGAAGGAGGAGCGCGAAGGCGTCTTCGTCGACTACAACCAGAACGCGCGGGACCACACGGTCGCCTCGGCCTACTCTGTGCGGCCCACCCCGGACGCGCGCGTCTCCACGCCGCTCACCTGGCCCGAGGTCGGCGGCTGCCGGCCGGAGGAGTTCACCGTCGACACGGTCCCGGCGCGGTTCCGGGAGATCGGCGACCCGTGGGAGGGCATCGAGGACGCCCGGGGCTCGCTGGACCTGCTGCTGGCCTTCGCCGAGTCGCTGCCGCCGCAGGAGCCCACCCGCAAGGGCGGCATCCCGGTCGTCGAGGTCGCGCGGGCGCGCACCAAGGAGGAGGCGCTGGCCGGGCTGGAGCGCTGGAAGACCCGGCACGCGCCGGTGGTCGCGCACCTGCGGCCCGCCGACGTGCTGGTCGACTCGATGCGCGGCCGCAGCTCCACCTGGACCAGGATCCGGATCAACCTGCGGCACGTCCCGCAGGGTGAGCGGCCCCCGCAGGAGCCGCTGGAGGTCGACTACGACCCCTGGGCGCAGGGCGGTTGACAGGCCCGGGTGGACCGGCGCGCGAGCGGGTAGGGAGAATCGACCCACGACCTGACATGAGGAGCTTTCATGGTGCACGAGCGCGCAGGAACGCCCGCCCTTGCGTCCGATCTGGTGGACGTCGCCCGGCTCGTGACGGCCTACTACGCCCGGCGTCCCGATCCGTCGGTCGCCGGGCAACGGGTCGCCTTCGGCACCTCCGGACATCGCGGATCCTCGCTGAACACCGCCTTCAACGAGGAGCACATCCTCGCCACCAGCCAGGCGATCTGCGAATACCGCGCCGGGCAGGGCGTCACCGGGCCGCTCTTCCTCGGCGCGGACACCCACGCGCTGTCCCAGCCCGCCCTGGTGTCCGCGCTGGAGGTCCTCGCCGCCAACGACGTGACCGTGCTGCTCGACTCGCGCGACGGCTACACGCCGACCCCGGCGGTCTCGCACGCGATCCTCACGCACAACCGGGGCCGGACGACCGGCCTGGCCGACGGCGTGGTGGTGACGCCGTCGCACAACCCGCCGGCCGACGGCGGGTTCAAGTACAACCCGCCGAACGGCGGCCCCGCCGACACCGACGCCACGTCCTGGATCCAGGAGCGGGCCAACGCGCTCATCGCCGGCGGGCTGAAGGGGGTCAGGCGGATCCCCTACGAGCGGGCGCTGGCCGCCGCCACCACCGGCCGCTACGACTTCCTGGGCGCCTATGTGGACGACCTGCCCTCCGTGGTGGACGTGGAGGCGATCCGGTCGGCCGGGGTGCGCATCGGGGCCGACCCGCTGGGCGGGGCCAGCGTGGCCTACTGGGCGGAGATCGCCGACCGGCACCGGCTGGACCTCACGGTGGTCAACCCGGCCGTGGACCCCACCTGGCGGTTCATGACGCTCGACTGGGACGGCAAGATCAGGATGGACTGCAGCTCGCCGTACGCGATGGCGTCCCTGATCGGCAACCGCGCGGCCTACCAGGTGGCGACCGGGAACGACGCGGACGCCGACCGGCACGGCATCGTCACGCCGGACGCCGGGCTGATGAACCCCAACCACTTCCTGGCCACCGCGATCTCCTACCTCTACGCCCACCGGCCGGGCTGGCCGGAGGGCACCGCCGTGGGCAAGACGCTGGTGAGCAGCAGCATGATCGACCGGGTGGCCGGCGGGCTCGGCCGGCGGCTGGTCGAGGTGCCGGTCGGGTTCAAGTGGTTCGTCGGCGGGCTGCTGGACGGGTCGCTCGGGTTCGGCGGCGAGGAGAGCGCGGGCGCGTCCTTCCTGCGCAGGGACGGCTCGGTGTGGACCACCGACAAGGACGGCATCGCGCTCGCCCTGCTCGCCTCCGAGATCATCGCCGTCACCGGCGAGTCGCCCAGCGAGCTCTACGCCGGCCTGACCGCCAAGTACGGCGAGCCCGCCTACGCCCGCGTCGACGCCCCGGCGACCCGCGAGGAGAAGGCCGCGCTGGGCAGGCTGTCGGCGGACGACGTCACCGCCGGATCCCTGGCCGGGGAGCCGATCACGGCGGTGCTGACCTCGGCGCCGGGCAACGGCGCCCCCGTCGGCGGGGTGAAGGTCTGCACCGAGAACGCCTGGTTCGCCGCCCGCCCGTCCGGCACGGAGGACGTCTACAAGATCTACGCCGAGTCCTTCAGGGGGCCCGGGCACCTGGCCACGGTGCAGGAGGAGGCGAAGGCCCTGGTCACGGCCACGCTGGGCGCTTCCTGACCTGGCCCTACGCCAGGGGGGTGATCCGCGTGGAATGTGCCCTTGTACAGGGTAGTAGCGTCGGATCATGCGACTCGGAGTCCTCGACATCGGTTCCAACACGGTGCACCTGCTGGTGGTGGACGCGCACAGGGGAGCGCGTCCGCTGCCCGCGTTCTCCCACAAGCTGGATTTGCGGCTGTCGGAGCACATGGAGGACGGCGAACTGCTGTCCGAGCGCGGGGCGGCCCGGCTGCGCGAGTTCGTGGACCGGTGCGTGAGCGTCGCGGAGGACAAGGGCGTGGAGGAGCTCATGGCCTTCGCCACCTCGGCGGTGCGCGACGCCACCAACGGCGAGGAGGTGATCTCCGAGATCAGGGACGAGACGGGGGTCGCCATCCGGCTGCTGTCCGGTGACGAGGAGGCGCGGCTCACCTTCCTCGCCGTCCGCCGCTGGTTCGGCTGGTCGGCCGGGCGGCTGGTCGTCTTCGACATCGGCGGCGGCTCGCTGGAGATCTGCGGCGGCACCGACGAGGAGCCGGACGTGGCGGTGTCGCTGCCGCTGGGCGCCGGGCGGCTGACCCGCGACTGGCTCGGCGCCGACCCGCCCAGCCCCGACGAGGTCAGGAGGCTGCGCAGGCACGTCAGGGCCGAGATCGCCCGCACGGTCGGCGGCGTGGCCCGGTACGGCAGGCCGGACCGGGCGGTCGCCACCTCCAAGACCTTCAAGCAGCTCGCCAGGATGGCCGGCGCCGCGCCCTCCAGCGACGGGCCCTACGTGGGCCGCTCGCTGTCGCACGGCGACCTGACCCAGTGGACCGAACGCCTCGTCCGCTCGACCGTCGCCGAGCGCGCCCAGCTCCCCGGGGTGTCGGAGGGCCGCGCGGCGCAGCTCGCGGCGGGCGCGATCGTCGCCGACGCGGTGATGGACCTGTTCGAGGTCACCCGGCTGGAGGTGTGCCCGTGGGCGCTGCGCGAGGGCGTGATACTGCGCCGGCTCGACGCCATGGCGGCGCCCTCGCTCATCGCGACGTCCCCGATCCTGCCCTGAGGGAGACCCTGGCTCGCCCCTGACTTCCGCTCCGCGGCCCGCCACGGCGGATCCGCGGAGTCTACCGTTGCGGGCATGGGAAGAATCCTCATGGTCGTCGCGGCCGTCGTGGTCGGTTTCGTGGTGCTCGGCTGGCTCGTGAGCCTGCTCGGCACGCTGCTCAAGTGGGCCCTGATCGCCGGGCTCGTCGTCCTCGCGGTCGGCGGCGTCTCCAGGCTGGTGCGCGCCCGCCGCGCCTGAGCCGCGCATCCCACGGCCCGTCCCACGGCCCACGCCTGCTGCCGGATCGCCGGGGTAGGGGAGGGGCGTGCGGATCAACGTGGGGACCTCGGGATGGATGTACGCCGACTGGCGCGGCCGGTTCTATCCCGAGGGCGTGCCGCGAAGGCTGTGGCTGGAGCGGTACGCCGAGTGCTTCGGCACGGTGGAGAACAACAACGCGTTCTACCGGCTGCCCTCGGCCGAGACGTTCGCCGGCTGGCGGGAGCGGACCCCGCCCGGGTTTGTCATGGCGGTCAAGGCCAGCCGGTTCCTCACGCACGTCAAGCGGCTGCGCGAGCCGGGTGAGCCGGTGGAGCGGCTGATGGCGGCGGCGGGCGGCCTCGGCGACCGGCTCGGCCCGATCCTGCTTCAGCTCCCGCCGAGCCTCACCGTCGCGCCGGCGCTGCTGGACGACTGCCTGGCCCGCTTCCCGTCCGGGGTGCGCGTCGCCGTCGAGCCCCGGCACGACTCCTGGTGGACCGAGGAGGTCCGCGAGACACTGTCCGCGCGCGGCGCCGCCCTGTGCTGGGCCGACCGCCTGGGCCGCCCCCTGATCCCGCTGTGGCGCACCGCCCGCTGGGGCTACCTCCGGCTGCACGAAGGCCGCGCCCGCCCGCTCCCCTCGTACGGGGACGCCTCACTGGCCTCCTGGCTGCGCCGGATCGGGAATGACTGGGACGAGCTCTACGTCTACTTCAACAACGATCAGGGCGGCGCCGCCGTACGGGACGCCTCGCGCTTCGCCGGGATGGCCCGTGAGGCGGGGCACGAGCTCGGCCCGCCGCTCCCCGCGGGGGACGGGAGCGGGGCCCGCCGCTCCCGGGCGGCCGGGGCCGCGCGCTGAGCGCGGGCGCGTGCGGAGCATAACGATCAAAGCGATATAGGTTTATGACCATTAGGTCCGGATGAAACGGGCACCATCGCCCTCAGGCGAGGGAGGTATGCGGCGATGTGGTTGACCCTGTTGCAGGTGGCCGCGAGCATCGGCATCATCGCGGTGCTCGTCCTGGTGGCGGTGGTGGTGATCTCGTTGGTGACACTGCTGTCGCTGGCCGTGCTGGCGAGCACCACCGGGAGGCGGGAACGCCCCGCCGTCCGGGAGTCGGCGCCGGCGCGCCCGCCCGCCGACGGGTCGCCGTCCGGCCGCTCCCGGCGCCCCGCCGGGCCGGGGAACCGGGCGGGCGGCGCGTTCGCCGCCCACGGTTCCCTCAGTGCCGCGCCAGGGGGCGGTGCAGCGACTGGGCCGGCGCGTCCGCGCAGAAGTGCAGCGCCTTCGCCACGCTGACCCGGGTTCCGCCGCCAACGTCGGCGACGTCGAGCTCGTCGGCGAGCGCCCGCATGATCTGCAGACCTCTGCCGTTCTCGGCTACGGTGCTGGATGGTTTGACGGCACCGGGATCGAAGCCACCGCCCGCGTCGGTGATCTCTATGACGCACCTGTCGTCCTCGACCATCGCCTGGACCGTGTACTCCACGCTGGGCACGGCGTGCCGCACGACGTTCGAACATGCCTCGGACAGGATGATCTGGATGTCGTCACGGATCTGGGGGACGACGCCCAGAGTGCGGAGGGTGGCATCGAGGAGGCGCCTGATGAGCGGGACGCTAGACGCGTCTCGCGGCAGTTGCAGTGCGATCCTCGTATACACATGTTTTCTGCTGCCCCGGCGACGTTCGGTTAACCCTCACACCTCGGGGATCTGTCCCAGGTCGGCCCTCCGCCCGCCTTCGTCGATCATCTGGTTCAGGGTCTCCACCAGCTCTTCCTGCTCGTAGTCGCCCTCGGGCAGCCAGTCGAAGTAGACCATCAGATCGGACGGCAGCTCGGCGGCGACCATGCGCTCGCGGATGTCGCTGCGGTTGACCCGCTCCTGGGCGGTGTAGAGCCCGTCGATGAGGTTCTTGAGGTGGATGACCTGCGTGTTCTCTGTCATGCGACGGTGTTTCCCGCCGCTGGGCCCCGCAACCCGAATGGAACGTTTTAATGCCACATCCCATAGCTGTGGAAGGGGGCCCGGGCGGGTTGGCGTTCTCCGGGTTGATTCGTTTTAATCGGGGGCTATGAGCATCTACGCGGCCGTCGACCTCGGAGCCTCCAGCGGCAGGATCATGACCGTCGAGCTGGCCGGCGGCTCGCTGCGCCTGGCGGAGGCGCACCGGTTCGCCAACCGCCCGGTGCGCGCCGCCGGCACCCTGCACTGGGACGTCCTCGCCCTCTACCAGGGAGTGCTCGACGGGCTGCGCAGGGCCGGGCCGGAGCTGGCCTCGATCGGCGTGGACTCCTGGGCCGTCGACTACGGCCTGCTCGACGAGGCGGGACGGCTGATCGGCAACCCGGTGCACTACCGGGACGAGCGGACCGGCGGGGTGATGGAACGGCTCGTCGCCGAGCTGGGCGCGGACACCCTGTATGGGACGAGCGGCCTGCAGTTCCTGCCGTTCAACACGGTCTACCAGCTCCTCGCCGACCGCCTGGACGGCGCGCGGACGATGCTGATGATCCCCGACCTGCTGACCTACTGGCTGACCGGCTCGATCGGCGCGGAGGCCACCAACGCCTCCACCACCGGCCTCTACGACGTGCGCGAGCGCGCCTGGGCGTGGCCGCTCATCGACCGGCTCGGCCTGCCGCGGCGGATCTTCGCCCCGCTCCGCGAGCCGGGCGCCCCGGCCGGGACGCTGCGGCCGGACCTGGCCGAGCTCGGGCTCGGCGCCGTCCCGGTCACCGCGGTGGCCTCGCACGACACCGCCTCCGCGGTGGCCGCCGTGCCCGCCGCCGGTGAGCGCTTCGCCTACATCTCCTCGGGCACCTGGTCGCTGGTGGGGGTGGAGCTCGCCGCCCCGGTGCTGTCGGAGGCCGGGCGGCTGGCCAACTTCACCAACGAGGGCGGCGTGGACGGCACGATCCGGTACCTGCGCAACGTCATGGGCCTGTGGATCCTCCAGGAGTGCGTGCGCGTCTGGGGCGGACCGGACCTCGGCGAGCTGCTCGCCGCGGCGGCCCAGGCGCCGCCGTTCGCCGCGGTCATCGATCCCGACGACCCGGTCTTCCTGCCGCCGGGCGACATGCCGGCCAGGATCGCCGCCTTCTGCGAGCGCACCGGCCAGCGGCCCCCCGCGGACCGCGCGGCGCTCGTGCGGTGCGTGCTGGAGAGCCTGGCGCTGGCCTACCGCCGCACCCTGCGCGACGCCGTACGGCTCAGCGGCCATCCGGTGGAGGTGATCCACGTGGTCGGCGGGGGAGCGCGCAACGCGCTGCTGTGCGAGCTGACCGCGGCGGCCTGCGAGCTGCCGGTGCTGGCCGGCCCGGTCGAGGCGGCGGCGCTGGGCAACGCCCTCGTCCAGGCCCGCGCGCGCGGCGAGGTGGGCAGCCTGGCCGAGCTCCGCGACCTCGTACGGCGGGCCGAGCCGATCACGGTCTACGAGCCGGCCGCGACCACAGTGGGCTGGGACGACGCCGAGGCGCTGCTCGGTTCACGGTTCTCCTGAGGATCTCCTCCGGGATCTTGCCGGGAGGTTGTCCCGGTGACCCGCCGTACGAGAGCATCCTGATTTGTAACACGTTCTCGTCATATTTCTGGAGATGGCGCTATGCGTACCACACCCCCCTTCCGTGCCGATCATGTCGGCAGCCTGCTGCGGCCGGAGGCGCTGCTGGCGGCCCGGGACGACTTCGCGGCGGGGCGGATCGACGCCGCCGCGCTCAAGGAGGCGGAGGACGCCGCGATCCGCGAGGTCGTGCGGGCGCAGGAGGAGGTGGGCCTCCGGTCGGCGACCGACGGGGAGTTCCGCCGCAACTCCTGGCACATGGACTTCATCTACCAGCTCGGCGGGATCGAGAAGTCCGAGGAGCGCATCTCGGTGCGCTTCGAGAACGAGAACGAGACCCTGGAGTTCGCGCCCTCCGGGCTGCGCGTCACCGGCAAGGTCGCGCTGGACCAGACCATCTTCGGCGACGCCTTCACCTTCCTGGGCGAACAGGTGACGACGGCCACGCCCAAACTGACCATCCCGTCGCCCAACATGGTCCACTACCGCGGCGGGCGGGCCTCGATCGACCCGGCGGTCTACCCCGACATCGAGGAGTTCTGGACCGACCTGAGCGCCGCCTACGCCGAGCAGGTGCGCCGGATCGGCGAGCTGGGCTGCACGTACCTGCAGTTCGACGACACCAGCCTGGCCTACCTCAACGACCCCTCCCAGCGCGCCGAGGTGGAGGCGCGCGGCGAGGACGCCGAGCACCTGCACCTGCGTTACATCCGGCAGATCAACGCGGCGCTGGCCGGGCGGCCGGAGGGCATGTCGGTGACCACCCACATGTGCCGGGGCAACTTCCGCTCCTCCTGGGCCGCATCGGGCAGCTACGACTTCGTCGCCGAGGCGCTGTTCGGCGAGCTGGGCGTGGACGGGTTCTTCCTGGAGTTCGACGACGAGCGGTCGGGCGGCTTCGAGCCGCTGCGCTTCGTGCCGCCGGGCAAGATGGTCGTGCTCGGCCTGGTGACCACCAAGCGCGGCGAGCTGGAGTCCAAGGACCGGCTCAAGCGGCGGATCGAGGAGGCGTCGAAGTTCGTCGACCTCGACCAGCTCTGCCTGTCGCCGCAGTGCGGCTTCTCCTCCACCGTCGAGGGCAACGCGCTGACCCGGGAGGAGCAGCTCGCCAAGCTGCGCCTGATCGTGGAGACCGCCGAAGAGGTCTGGGGCTGAGCACGCCCCCGTGCTGAGCCCCTCCCCGCGGGGGGCTCAGCCGCCGGACACCATTTCCAGGGCGACCTCCAGCGACGCGTGCATGCGCTCCTCGTCGGTGAGGTCGAGCGGCAGGATCCAGACGGTGTGCAGGGCGAAGAGCGCCATCGAGGACTTGACCTTGACGGTGGCGGTCGCCTCGGCCGGGCTGAGCAGCGAGATCAGGTCGAGCATGAGCTCCCGGTACTTGCCCAGGCTCGGATGGTCGCGGAGCGGCGCCTGGTTGCGCTCGAAGAAGCGCATGACCTCGGCGTGCCGGCTCTTGTACAGGTTGGTGCTGTAACGCCGCAGGATCTCCATGCGGGTCTCGACGGTCGGCGGCTGGCTCCGCGCCCAGTCCAGGAGACGTTGCAGGTTCGCCAGCCGGTCCTCGGAGAGGCTCGCGACGATGTCCTCTTTCGTCTTGAAGTGGTAGTAGAGAGCAGCCTTCGTCACGCCCAGTTCTTCGGCGATCTCCCGGAGTGAGGTCGCCTGGTAGCCCTTCTCGTTGAATAACGTGAGGGCGACTTGCTGGATTCGAGTGCGGGTGTCGGCGTTGGCCCTCATGTGGTCTTTGCATCCTTATTAACTTGACGACCGGCAAGTAAGCCGCTTAGCCTGCCCAGGCTATCTCAAGCTTGCCGGTCGGCAAGTAAGCAAGATCGTTTCGCTAGGGGGCACTGAAGTGTCGGAGACCCAAGCCGCGCCAGGACGGCGGCGGGAGGTCATGGTCGTTCTACCCGGGCTCATGCTCGCGATCATGCTGGCCATGCTGGACAACATGATCGTCGGCACCGCGATGCCGCGCATCGTCGGCGAGCTCGGCGGGCTGGCGCACCTGTCATGGGTCGTCACCGCCTATGTTCTCGGCACCACGGTGTCCACGCCGATCTGGGGCAAGATCGGCGACCTGTACGGCAGGAAGGCCATCTTCATCGCCTCGATCGTGATCTTCATGATCGGTTCGGTGCTGTGCGGCATGGCCGGATCCGAACTGCTCGGCGGCCCCGACATGGGCATGGGGCAGCTCATCGCCTTCCGCGCGCTGCAGGGCCTCGGCGGCGGCGGCCTGATGGTCAACGCGATGGCCATCATCGGCGACCTCGTCCCGCCCCGTGAGCGCGGCCAGTACCAGGGCATCATGGCCGGCGTCATGTCGCTGGCGATGATCGCCGGGCCGCTCGTCGGCGGCTTCATCACCGACAACCTCGACTGGCGCTGGGCCTTCTACGTCAACCTGCCGGTCGGCGCGGTCGCCCTCGTCGTGCTCGCGCTGAAGCTGAAGCTGCCCAAGCGCAAGGCCGAGCACCGCATCGACTGGACCGGCGCCGTGCTGCTGTCGGTCGGCATCGTCGCGCTCGTGCTCATCACCACCTGGGGCGGCAACCAGTACGACTGGAACTCGCCGCAGATCATCGGCCTCGCCGTGCTCGCGGTGGTCATGCTCGCCGCCTTCGTCCCGGTCGAGCGCCGGGCCGCCGAGCCGATCATGCCGCTCGGCCTGTTCCGCAACCGCAACTTCACGCTGATCTCGCTGGTGGGCTTCCTGCTCGGCTTCGCGATGTTCGGCGCGATCAACTTCCTGCCGCTGTACCAGCAGACCGTCCAGGGCGCCTCGGCGACCAACTCCGGCCTGCTCCTGCTGCCGATGATGGCCGCCTCCATGGTCGTGTCGCTGTTCATCGGCCGGGCGATCACCAGGACCGGCAAGTACAAGATCTACCCGGTCCTCGGTGGCGTGGTCATGGCCATCGGCATGTGGCTGCTGTCCCTCCAGGGGGTGGACACCCCGAGCTGGCAGACCGGCGTCTTCATCGCCGTGCTGGGACTCGGCATGGGCTTCCTCATGCAGACCACGCTGCTGATCGCGCAGAACAGCGTCGAACAGAAGGACCTGGGCGTCGCCAGCAGCGCCGCGACGTTCTTCCGCTCCATCGGCGGATCGTTCGGCGTGTCGCTGTTCGGCGCCGTCTTCAACAGTCGCCTCACCGCCGGCCTCGCCGAGAAGCTCGGCCCGCAGGGCGCGCAGCTCGCCTCGGGAGGCGGCCAGATCGACCCGGCGGCCCTCCAGCGGCTCCCCGCGCCCGTGCGCACCGGCTTCCTGGAGGCGCTCGCCTCCTCGATCTCCGGCGTGTTCTGGTGGGCGATCTTCTTCGCGGTGGCGGTCCCCGTGCTGGCGTTCTTCATCAAGGAGATCCCGCTGCGCGGTTCCGCCCCCTCCGAGGCGGACGCCGAGGCCAAGCAGCCGATGCCCGCGTTCGACTAGCGGCGCGTGCCGTCCGCGGACGCCGTCCCCGGCAGGGGTGGCGTCCGCGGCGTTCACGCTGGATGCTGGCCTGATGAGTGCTGGCCCGTCCTACGCGTCAGGCGTCTCCGCGACCCCGCTGCTGGGAGACACCGTCGGAGACGACCTCGAACGCGCCGTGGCCCGCTTCGGCGACCGCGAGGCCCTGGTGGAGGTCGCGACCGGCCGCCGCTGGACGTACGCCGAGCTGGACGCGGAGGTGAACCGCGTCGCCCTCGGCCTGATGGCCCGCGGCGTCGCCAAGGGCGACCGGGTGGGGATCTGGGCGCCCAACTGCGCCGAATGGACGTTCGTGCAATATGCCACGGCCAAGATCGGCGCCGTTCTGGTCACCGTCAACCCCGCCTACCGGGCCCACGAACTGCGCCACGTCGTCGAGCAGTCCGGGATGAAGCTGCTGGTCAGCGCGACCGCCCACCGGACCTCCGACTACCGGGCCATGGTCTGTGAGATCGGCTTCACCGGCGTCGTGTACATCGGCGAACCAGGCTGGGAGACCCTCCTCGACGGCGGCGCCGCGCTCGGCCGGGCGGCGCTGCGCGAGCGGATGGCCACCCTCTCCTTCGACGACCCGATCAACATCCAGTACACCTCGGGCACCACCGGCTTCCCCAAGGGCGCCACGCTGTCCCACCACAACATCCTCAACAACGGCTTCTTCGTCGGCGAGATGATCGGCTACACCGAGCACGACCGGATCTGCCTGCCGGTGCCGCTCTACCACTGCTTCGGCATGGTCATGGGCAACCTCGCCGCCACCTCGCACGGCTCGTGCGTCGTGCTCCCCTCGCCGGGCTTCGACCCCGGCGAGACGCTCCGCGCCGTCCAGGAGGAACGCTGCACCTCCCTGTACGGCGTGCCGACGATGTTCATCGCCGAACTCGCCCACCCCGGCTTCGCCGCCTTCGACCTGTCCACCCTGCGCACCGGGATCATGGCCGGGTCGCCGTGCCCGGTGGAGGTGATGAAACGCGTCGTCGGCGAGATGCACATGTCCGAGGTGGCGATCTGTTACGGCATGACGGAGACGTCCCCGGTGTCCACGATGACCCGGCGGGAGGACGACCTGGCCCGCCGTACCGGGACCGTGGGGCGGTGCCTGCCGCACGTGGAGGTGAAGGTCGTGCACCCGGAGAGCGGGCTGACCGTGCCGCACGGGGTGCCGGGGGAGCTGTGCACCCGCGGCTACTCGGTCATGCTCGGCTACTGGGATCGGCCGGCGGACACCGCGGAGGTGATCGACGCGGCCCGCTGGATGCACACCGGCGACCTCGCGACCATGGACGAGCACGGCTACGTCAACATCGTCGGGCGGATCAAGGACATGGTGATCCGCGGGGGCGAGAATATATATCCGCGGGAGATCGAGGAGTTTCTCTACACTCATCCCGACATTGATGACGTCCAGGTCATCGGTGTGCCGGACGAGAAGTACGGCGAGGAACTGATGGCCTGGGTGGTGATGCGCCAGGGCGCGCCGCCGCTCACCGCCGAGGCGCTCCGGGAGTTCTGCGCGGGACGGCTGGCCCACTACAAGATCCCCCGGTACGTGCAGGTGGTGGACGCCTTCCCGATGACGGTCACCGGAAAGATCCGCAAGGTGGAGATGCGCGAGCGTGCCGTACGCGACCTCGGGGGCGCCTGAGCGGCCGCGGCCACTCGCGGGCCGGTCCCCGGCAAGTCGAGGAGACGACATCCATGACCATGCTGACGACACCACCCCCTCCCGGCCACCCGGTCAGGCGGCCGGGTGCGGGGGACGCCGCGCAGATTCACGAGCTCATCGCCACCTGCGACACCCAGGTGCTGGGCCGGCCCGACATGACCCTGCGGGACGTCGCCGACGAACTCGCCGAGCCGGGCTTCGACCTCGGCCGTGACGGCTGGCTGCTGCACGGCCCGGACGGCCGGCTCGCCGGCTGGGGCTGGGCGTACGGCAGGACCCCCGGGGACGGCGAGGCCGTCAGCGTGGACATCGAAGTGATCACCCGGCCCGGCGCGCCGGCCGCCGTCGCCGGCTGGCTGTGGGACGCGGTGACCGGGCGGGCCGCGGAGATCGCCGCCGGGTACGGCCGCGCCGAGGCCGTCCTGGGCATCGGGATCTACCGGGAGGACACCGCCAAGCGGGCCCTCGCCGCCGCCCGCGGCCTCACCCACGCCACCAGCTTCCACCGGCTACGCGCCGACCACGTGGGCCCGCCGCGCGACCCGGGGGAGCTGCCCGGCGTGACGGTCCACCGGGGGACCACCGACGAGGTGCGCAGGGAAGGACACCTCGTGCACGAGGGCGGGTTCACCGAGCACTTCGGCTTCACGCCGCGGACCTTCGAGGAGTGGCACGCGGAACGCGAGGCCTCCGCCGGCACCGACTGGTCCCAGCTCCTCGTGGCCAGGGTGCACGGGGAACCCGCCGCGATGCTGCTGGGCACCGATCATTTCCGGGGCAGGGGGCTCGGCCGGCTGCTGCTGCGGCACGCCTTCGCCGGCGACGCCCGGCGCGGCAGGGAGGGCACCTACCTGCACGTCGACACCGGCAACACCACCCCGGCGCTGGACCTCTACCTGTCGGAGGGCATGCGGCAGGTGCTCGTCATCGACGCGTGGCGCGGGACGACGGCCGTCGGGGCGGGTCAGGCGTAGACGCGTGGCCGCGGGCCGCTCCACTCGCCGAGCGAGTAGGCGATCGCCGCGCCCAGCTCCCACGACGAGCCCTCCTCGCGCAGGGCCTCGTAGGCGACCTCGCCCAGCTCGGCGCGGACCGCGCCCTCGCACTCCCGGTGCCCGGCGGCGGAGAACGGCGCGCCGGGAAGCGGCAGGCCGCACCCCCGCCAGGTGGCCTCGGCCGCGCCGAGCAGCAGGGCGGCGCGGTCCGCCGCGCCCCGGCCGGCCGCGATCCAGGCGAGCAGCTCCAGGTTCAGCACGCTGCCGGCCACGTCGTTGAACAATCGCTTGATCCGCAGCGACACCCGGGCGTGCGCCCACGCGGCGTCGAGGTCCCCCGCCGCCCGCTCGACCAGCCCCAGCGCGTAGCACGCGGAGGACCGGGCCCACAGCTCGCCCGCCTCGTCGCACACGCCCAGGCACTCGGCGAGCACGGCCCGGGCCCGGTCCACCTCGCCGCCCGCCAGCAGGGCGAGCGCGAGCTGGGGCAGCCCGAGCAGCAGACCCGGATGGAGGTCGCCGTTGGCCCGGTGGTGGTAGGTGGCGGCGGTGAACCGCTCCACCGCGGTGCGCGCGTCGCCGGCGGACAGGGCGGCCATGCCGGCCACCTGGACCGCGTAGGCCACGGCGGCGGCGTCGTGCCGGCCGGCGGCCTCGGCATGGCACTCGCGCGCCCGCGCGGCGGCGTGCGGCAGGTCGCCCTGCGCCGCGGCCAGCCACCCGCACACCCACAGCGCCTTGGCGCGCGCCGCGCCGCAGCCGGGCGTCACGTCGAGCGCCCGGTCGAGGACGTGCCTGCCCTCCCGGAGCAGGCCGCAGGCCGCCCAGAAGTACCACAGCGTGCCGGCCAGGACGAGGCCCGCCATGCGCTCGCCGGGGGTGCGCAGGCTGAAGCCGATCGCGGCGCGCAGGTCGGCGACGTCCCCGGTGAGCCGGTCGCACCATTCGAGCTGCGTCCCGCCGGACCAGGCCCGCTCGCCCTGGTGCGCCCTGCGCAGGTAGAAGTCACGGTGCCGGCGGCGCAGCCCGTCCTCCTCACCGAGCGCGCGCAGCCACTCCCGGCCGTACTCCGCGACCGGGGCCGGCAGCCGGTAGCGCCGCTCGGCGCCGCGCACGGACCGCACGATCGACCGGGACGCCAGCCGGGACAGCAGCGGGCCCACCTCGGCGGCGGACAGCCGCTCGCCCGCGCACACGTACTCGGCGGCGGCCAGGTCGAAACCGCCGGCGAAGACGGACAGGCGGGCCCACAGCAGCCGCTCCTCGGGCGTGCACAGCTCGTGGCACCAGCCGATCGCGGTGCGCAGGGTGCGCGGCGCGGACGGGCCGCCCTCTCCGCCCAGCAGCGCGAACCGGTCCTCCAGCCCGCCGAGCAGGGTCTCCGCCGACATCCGGCCGAGCTGGGCGGCGGCCAGCTCCAGCGCGAGCGGGATGCCGCCCAGGCGGTGGCAGATCCGCGCGAGCAGCGGCAGGCGGCCCGGCGTGGGAGTGTACCCGCGGGCCCGCTCCAGCAGCAGGTCGACCGCCTCGGAGGAGTGCCGCCCCGGGCCGGGCAGCGCGAGCGGCCGCACCCGGTGGACCCGCTCGCCCGGCACGCCGAGCGGCTGCCCGCCGGTGGCCAGCACCCACAGGCCGGGCGCCGCGGCGAGCAGCACCTCGACCAGCATGGCGCACGCGTCGGGCAGGTGCCCGAAGGAGTCGAGGACCAGCAGCATCCGCTTGCCGGCGAGGTAGTCGCACAGGGCGTCCACCGCCGGGCGGGCCGACTGGTCCTGCGCCCGGACGGCGGCGGCGATCGCCGCGGGAAGCAGCAGCGGGTCGGCGACGCCGGACAGGTCGGCCAGCCACACCCCGTGCGGGAACCCCTCGCCCGCCTCGTCCGCGGCGCGCAGCGCGAGCCTGCTCCTGCCCACGCCGCCGGAGCCGGTCAGCGTGACCAGCCGGGCCTCGGCGAGCAGACGCGAGATGTCGGCCAGCTCGGCTCGCCTGCCGACGAACGTGCTGGTCTCCACGGGCAGATGACCTGTCCAGCGGGGTGATGCCGGTGCTGACACGAGACGGTCCAGGGTCGGGGACGGGCGGGCCGCGCCCGTCGATCCTAGCCAGAACGGTTACGGAGTGACACGGTGTCGTGCCAAATGGGTGAGCACCGCCTGGTTGGCCTCCCAGCCGTCGGGGAACTTCACCGGCACCCCGAGGTGCACCGGCTCGGCGGAGGGATGCGCGTCGAGCAGCTCGGCGATGCCCGCCCTGGCGACGACCACGCAGGCGTGCCGGTGCCGGGACGCGAGCACGCACAGGCGCCCGGACTCCAGGTGGAAGGCCGTGGCGTCCCTGCGGCCCGACAGCGGGTGCAGCACCACCGTCACGTCGTACTCCCGGCCCTGGAGCCGGTTGGCGGTGTCCACGGTGACCTCGTCGGGGACGCCCGCCGCCCGGATCGCCGCCACCTGGTCGCGGTGCGCGGCCCCGATCGCGATCCGGCCGGGCCCCACCCGGTGCTCGCCCCGCTCGGAGGACGCCACCGGCGCCCGGTCCAGCAGCCGGGAGGCCAGCTCGGCCACCGCCTGGACGGCCTCCGCGTCCGTGCGCACGGTGTGCCGCTCGGGCAGCTCGTACAACGCCCAGCCGGTCGCCGCCGCCTCCTCCAGGGCCAGGTCGTAGGGGGTGCGCATGCCGCCCGCGGTGTACGCCAGCGACCGGTCGCCCGGCCCGGTGCCCGCCCGGAAGCCGGTGAACGGGTAGAACGCCTCCGACACCACCGGCGCGGCCGAGGCGGGCAGCCGCCACGACACCGGCAGCCGGTGTACCGGCAGGTCCGGGTTGTGCCGCAGCAGCACCGCCACCGCGCTCTGCACCGGGTCCCAGGACAGCCCGGCCCACCGCTCGCCGCCCACCACGGAGAACGGGTCGAGCTGCCCGGGATCGCCCACGAACAGCGCCCGCTCGAACCTGCCCGCGATGCGCAGCAGCTTGTCCGAGCGCATCTGGTACGCCTCGTCCACGATCGCCCACGGCCAGGACCGGTCGCCGATCCAGGCCCACTTGTCCGCCGTGGCCACCACCACGGCCGGGTCGCCCAGGTCGGCGGGCTTGGCGGCGACCCGGACGTTGCCGTGCGCGAGCAGCCGGGCGGGCGTGCGGTAGGCGGTCGCCGACAATCGTCCGATCGGCAGTTCGGGATGCTCCGAGGCCAGCCGGTCCACCAGGTCGTCGACCTGCTCGTTGGTCTGGGCGACGATCATCAGCGGCTCGCCCGTCTCGGCGATGTGCCCGGCCGCCCGCACCACCAGGGTGGACTTGCCGGCGCCGGGCGGCGAGTCCACCACCACGCCGCGATGCCTCGGCAGGTCGGCCAGCACCGCCTCGACCACCGCCGCCGCCTCGGCGGCGGGCGTCTGCGCGGCGGGCGCGGGGATCGTCGCGGTCATGACCACTCCTCGCTCGCGTCCTCGTCGCGGGGCACGTACTCCGGCGGCGGGCCGCCGTGCGTCCACGGGGTCAGCTCGGGCTCGGGCAGCGCGGCGGCGGCCTGGAAGTCGCCGGTCAGCGAGCTGTAGCAGACCCGCTCGCCCACCTCGGGCACCGCGCCCGGGGCGGGCGTGCGGCCCCGGCCCATCCCCTTGGTGATCTTGATGGTGACCGAGCCGTCCCCGGCGGCGACCACCTCGGCCTCCTGGCCGCGCCGGTCCGGGGTGCCGAGCACGGTGCCCGGCGCCAGCCGTACCGGGTCGGCGGTCTCGACGGTGACCAGCGGGCGCAGCTTGCGCGAGCGGCCCTCGCCCTCCGCGTGACCGGGGTCGGCGGCGGCGACGCGGCCGGCGAACGCCTCGCCGGTCAGCCGGTACTCGGCCATGACCAGCGGATCGTCGTAGGCGCGCTGCACGTCGAAGGCCGCGTGCGCGCGCTCCATCCGGGCCAGCCGGGACGCGGCGGCCACCGCGCCGTCCCGCCTCGGCTGCGGCGGCGTCTCCTCCGCCATCCGGCCGAGGAAGTCGGTGAAGGACCCCCGGTCGGCGTCCCACCGCTGAGCCACGCTCGCCCCGGCCGGCAGCGCGCGCAGCAGCTCCGCCGCCCGCCACATCAGCCGCCACGTCGGTTCGAGCTGCCCGCGCAGCGCCTCGCGGATCCGCTCCACGGCGCGCGGCGAGGGGCCGCGGGTGTACGCGTCGATCGCCGGGGCGAGCACCTCGTTGTCGAAGCCGGGATCGGTGGCCGGTCCGGCGGGCGGCCAGATCAGCGGGTCCTCCGCCTCCTGCGCGGCCCGCGGCCCGGTCAACCCGGGCGGCGGGTCGATCCAGCCCATCAGCGCGGCGAGGTTGGCGTCCTCCAGCCCGCTCTGCCCGGTCGCCCAGTGCAGGCCCAGCGCGTCGGTGGCGGTCAGCAGCAGCGACGAACCGGGATACTTCGCCCGGTCGGCGAAATAGGTCAGCCAGCGGCCCAGGAACGGCACCGACGGATGCACGGCGTGCGGCCCCTCGGCCCGGCGGAACCGGGTGGACCGGCCGAGCAGCCCGGTGAACGCCGCCGCCTGCGCGTTCGGCACCATGATCTGCGGCGCGTCCGAACACCGCTCGTACGGCTCCGCGTTGCGCCGCTCCACGGTCTCCGTCGCCTTGCCGAACCCCTCGACGTACGGCAGGAGCACCTCGGCCAGCTCGGCGGCGAAGGCGAAGCGCAGATCCCGGTCACGCGGCTGCGGCACCACGAGCAGCCGGGGCGCGTCCGGATCGGTGCCCACCATGGCGGCCAGCGGCGCGGCGGCCTCGCCCGCCAGGGTGAGCGGGATGAACACCAGTGGCCGCTCGGCGACGTGACAGTGCCGCACGGTCGCCACCGGCTGAGCCCTGCCCTCCCGCACCGCGCGCAGCCGGGCCAGCGCGGCGAGGACGCTCACCGCGGCTCCCGCCGGGACGGGGTCGAAACGGTCACCGGGCTCCTTCCAGGGCTTCCAGGCGTGCCCCGGCGAGGGGCTCGGCGGTCAGGCACTCGGCGCGCAGCCGGTCGGCGAGACGGAGCAGCCCGGCGATCTCCTCCTGGCCGTCGGCCGGTCGCCCGGCGCCCTCGGCCAGGGCCAGCGCCTCCGCGATCCCGGCGACCCCGCCGAGCTGGTCGCGGACCTGCCTGCCGAGCTGGTCGGTGGACCCGCAGGCGCGCGCCTCGTCCCGGCAGAACAGGCACAGGTCGCAGGTGGACAGGCACTCGGGCGCGTAGCGGGCGGGCACCGTGCCGATCGCCTCGGTCAGCTCGGCCACCGGCCGGGCCGGGCGCCCCGCGTCGTCGCGCACCAGGTCGAAGGTGATCCCGGGCGGCAACCCGGACACGATCTCCTCCACCCGGGTCATCCTGGTGAGCTGCCGCCGCAGCATGGCCAGCTCCCTGCGCACGTCCACCAGCGCGGCGGCCGGGCGGTTCGCGAAGTTCTCCGGGCAGACCAGGACCACCTCGTGCGACACCCGGCCGGGGTCGTGCCCGAGGTCTTCGAGCAGCCGGCGCAGCGCCAGCACGTAGACCGCCGCCTGCCGCGCCGCGGCGGCCACCTTGGCCGGCTCCGCCTGCCCGTCGATCATCGCGAACGACTTGATCTCCACGATGTGGAACCGCCCGCCGAGCCGGAAGGCGACCACGTCGGGCTCCAGGTAGGAGACGTGCCCGGCGATCTCCAGGCTGAGCAGGGGATGGTCGTAGAAGGTGCCGGCGTCATCGCTGTCGCGGGCCGCCCGGTCGATGAGCGCCCGGGTGTGGGAGTGCCGCAGGTGCGCGCCGACCTGGGCCACGTCGTGGTAGCCCACCTGCGGGATCGGCAGGCCCAGCAGGTCGCGCAGCAGCCGCAGCAGTTCGGCGCACCCGTTGTCCTTCACCAGGTCCTCGAACGCGTTGCCCCGGGTGATCGCGAACCGGGACTGCCCGAACGGCGCGGGGAATCCCAGGTGGCGGGCCGTCAGGTCCTTGTCCACCCCGGCCGCGTCGAGCACCGCGCGCCGGGCGCACCCGGGGTTGGCGGCCAGCGCCGCGATGGCGCGGGCGTCGTGCGCCAGTGGTGGTACGGGTCCCCGCAGGGTGTCCAGCAGGTCCATGCTCACGCCCCTTTCCGTGCGGCGTCACTCAGCGTAGCGGCCCCGAACAGGCGTTCCGCGTCGCCGAGCCGCCGTGACGCGCGCGTCGCCGCCGAGGCCCGGCAGCCGGAGTCGGCGGGGAGGTGCACCAGCAGCTCGGCCCGCGCGGCCCTGATCACGGCGGCGGGGTCGGCGGGCGCCGTGTCGCCGGTCCCCGCGGTGGCGCCGGGGATGTTCCGCGCCATCCTGGTGAGCAGGCGGCTCGCCGCCGCCACGGGCCGCTCGCCGGTCCCGGTCAACCTGATCAGGTGCTCGGCGACGCGCTCCGCGCCGGTCAGGAAGTCGACCCGGGGGCCGAGCGGCCCGACGATCCTGCGCTCCAGCGGCCACGTGCTCACCGCGAGCAGCCCGCGCGCCGCCGAGAGCCGCTCGGTGAGCGCCGCGCACAGGTAGTACGGCCGCGCGTACGGCGAGGCGCGGAAGGAACGCTCCTCGTCCCTGCGCAGGCTGGTGAACTGCGGCCCGCGCAGCCCGCCGGCGAAGAACGCCTCGTGCACCGCCACCACCAGCCGCGGCGACGCCGGCACCCCGAGCAGCCCGAGCGCCTGATGCACCCGCTCCCGCACCGGCACCAGCGCCGTCACCCGCCCGCCGCCCTGCCCCTGTCCCTGTCCCTGTCCCTGTCCCGGCCACTGTCCCTGCCCCGCGCCGCGCCCGCCCGCCGAGCCGGGGGCCCCGGGCTCGCCCGTGGAGGCCGGAACCCAGGGCGCGCCCGCTCCGGGCCCGTCCATGGAGGCCGGATCCCCGGGGGCGCCCGCCGGGACGGGAGACAGCCCGGCCGCGGCGGCGGGGTCCTGGGGCTCGCTCGCGCAGAGGGCGTCGTCCCACGCCTGCTCGGCGCGGCGCAGCTCGCCGCGCAGCGCGCGGGCGAGCACGGTCTCGCGCGCCTTCACGGCACGCCGGACCTGCGCCCGGAGCTCGCCGATCCGCCGCTCCAGGGCGTCAAGCGCGTCCACCCCGTCACTCACGCGGGGGAGCGTAACAGCAGCCCCAGACATTTCGCCTGATTTCCAGCGACTTCCAGGGTCTACCGCACCCCCGGTTTGTAGTCGATCGGTGACGTATCGTAGTATTCGCCGGTGAGGGCTCGTGCCCTCGGCCCTGGACCGTGGGACGTGCGCGGCGGTGCGACTCCCGTCAAGGAAGGTCGAACCATGCGCGCTGCCCTGTTCACCCTGTGCACCCTGTCCCTGACCGGATCCGCGCTGGCCGCCGCCGCGGGCGCCCGGAGCCTGCCCCAGGAGAGCTGCACCTACTACTACACCGCGCGCACCCCCTCGCCCGCGGGCGTGACCACGGGCCAGGGCACCTACGCGGAGGGCGAGTACGACCCCGAGGGCCGCCTGTGCCACAAGGGCCGCTGGCTGACCCCGGCCGAGCTCCTCGCCGACTTCACCCGTTCCTGACCCCGCGCCCCCGGGCGGGGCCGTCAGAAGGGCGGGTTCTCCAGCAGCATCAGGCCCGCGCCGGTCAGCAGGAGGAGCAGGAAGAGCGCGGCCACCGCCGCGAACGCCTTGTTGGCGGAGGACGGGCCCGCCGGCCCCGCGGGTTCCGGCGCGCGGGCGGGCGTGTAGGTGGAGGAGGAGCGCACCGCCGCGGGCGAGGAGGAGCGCGGGGCCGGGTGGCCGGTGCGCGGGGCGTGCCGGCTCGGGGCAGTGAGGTGGCCCTCGCCGGCCACCGGGGCGGGCGCGGCCACGCGGGGGCGCGGACCGTCGGCGGGCGCGAGGCTCGGGGCGGCGGGCGCCAGGCTCAGGGCGGCGAGCGCGTCGCGTAACGCGGCGGCGGACGGGATGCGCCGGGCGAGGTCGGCCGCCATGCCCTGCCGCAGCACGGCGGTGAACTCCGGCGGGACGCCGTCGATGTCCGGGACCGGCAGGCGGTGCAGCGCCATGACGACGGCCACGTTGACCACGCCGTCCGGCGGGAACCTCGGCGGGCGGCCGGACAGCAGCGCGTAGAGCGTCGCCGACAGCGAGTAGACGTCCCCGGCCGGAGTGGGATCGGACAGCTCGAACGCCTCCGGCGGCGCGAACGCGGGCGTGAGCGACTCCCGGGTCACCGACAGCTCGCCGGCCGGGCCTCCGGCGGAGGGCATCGTCGCCAGGCCGAAGTCGGAGAGCACCACGTTGCCGTACCGGTTGACCAGGATGTTGGCCGGCTTCACGTCCCGGTGCAGCACGCCGGCGCCGTGCGCGGCGGCCAGCGCGTCCGCGATCCGCGTCCCGATGGCGGCGACCTCGGCGGGGGAGAGGGTCCCCTCGGCCCGCATCCGGTCCAGCAGCGACCCGCCGGGACACAGCTCCAGCACCATGTACGGCCGGCCGTCCGGCAGCACCCCGGCGTCGTAGACGTGGGCGACGTGCGGATGGCCGGACAGCGCGCCCGCCGACGTGACCTCGCGCATGAACCGGCGCCGGTCCCGTTCGGACACCAGCACCCGGTTGTCCACCTTCAACGCCACCTCGCGGCCCACGGCGTGCTGCCGGGCCCGGTAGACGATGCCGAAGCCGCCCTGGCCGAGCACGCCGAGCACCTCGTAGCCCGGCACCTCCAGCTCGCCCACGCCGCCACCTCCCTGGGATCATCGCTGAGATTAATCGCCAAGATTAGGGGACAAGCGGGACGGGCGAGGTCCGCGCCGGCACCGGGAAGGGCCCCCATCACGATCGCGGCGGAGGCCCTGCGGTGAGCCGGCCGGGGTCCTAGTGCGGGGCGGCCAGGTCGAGGTCCTTGACCCGCGGGTCGCCGGCGTCGGCGAGGTAGTGGTCGGGCCTGGTGGCGTCCGGGCCGTCGGACATGCCCGCCCGGCGGCAGATCACCGTGGCGACCACCGCGACGACCAGGTTGACGATCAGGGCGAGCAGGCCCGCGTAGACCGTGACCGTGGTGTCCAGGCCGAGGTTGCCGAGGGAGAACGCCGAGCCGCCGAAGTGTTCCTTGCCGGTCGCCGGGTTCGGGATGTTGTAGAGCATGACGACGCCCGCGCCCATGCCCGCGACCCAGCCGGCCACCAGGCCGCCGCGGTGGAACCAGCGGGTGTAGAGGCCGAGGCCGACCGCCGGGAGGGTCTGCAGGATGACCACGCCGCCGATGAGCTGGAGGTCGATGGCGAACTGCAGGTCCAGGAAGAGGATGCAGAGCACCGCGCCGACCTTCACCACCAGCGAGACCAGCTTGGAGACGCGGGCCTCCTGGGCGTCGGTCGCGTCCGGCTTGAGGTATTCGCGGTAGATGTTGCGGGTGAACAGGTTGGCCGCCGCGATCGACATGATCGCCGCCGGCACCAGCGCCCCGATGCCGATCGCCGCGTAGGCGACGCCGGTGAACCAGTCGGGGAACATCTGGTCGAAGAGCAGCGGGACGATCGTGTTGTTGTCCTTGCCGATCGGCTGCACGCCGGCCGCGATCGCCATGTAGCCGAGCAGCGCGATCAGGCCGAGCAGCAGGCTGTAGGCGGGCAGCGCCGACATGTTCCGCTTGATCACGTTCCGGCTGCGGGAGGCGAGGACGCCGGTGATGCTGTGCGGGTACAGGAAAAGCGCCAGCGCCGAGCCGAGCGCGAGGGTGACGTACTGGAGCTGGTTGCCCGCGTTCAGCAGGATGCCGTCGTTGGGCGCCGGGGTCGCGTCGAACTTCGCCTGCGCGGCGTCGAACACCGCCCCGAACCCGCCGAGCCGGGCCGGGATGTAGATGATCGCCACGATGATCACGATGTAGATCAGCGTGTCCTTGACGAAGGCGATCAGCGCGGGCGCGCGCAGCCCCGACTGGTAGGTGTACGCGGCCAGGATCGCGAACGCGATGACGATCGGCAGATGCCCCGTGACGCCCATCGCCTTCAGCACCGCCTCGATGCCGACGAGCTGGAGCGCGATGTAGGGCATGGTGGCCACGATGCCGGTGATGGCGATGAGCAGCGCCAGCGTCGGCGACCCGAACCGGGCGCGGACGAAGTCGGCGGGGGTGACGAACCCGTGCACGTGCGACACCGACCACAGCCGGATGAGCACCAGGAAGACCAGCGGATACACGATCACCGTGTACGGCACGGCGAAGAAGCCGGTCGCCCCGGCGCCGAACAGCAGGGCGGGCACGGCGACGAAGGTATAGGCGGTGTACAGGTCGCCGCCGACCAGGAACCAGGTGATCCACGAGCCGAAGTTGCGCCCGCCGAGACCCCATTCGTTCAGGCTGTCGAGGTTGTCCGCGCGCCGCCACCGTGCCGCGACGAAGCCCATGCCGCTGACGATCAGGAACAGGACGCTGAAGACGATGATCTCGGTGATGTGCTCGCTCATCGGCCGCTCCTCCTGCGCGTCATGCGGTAGACGACCGTCGTGGAGGTGACGCCGACGGCGATGTACGCCAGTTGCAGCCAGTAGAAGAGCGGAAGGCCCAGCAGGCGGGGCTCGTCCGCGTTGAAGAGGAAGGGCAGCAGCGGCAGCGCGAACGGCAGGATCAGCAGCCAGTTCCACGGGCTGCGGTCGCTCCTCACCGGTGGGGGGGATTCGGTCACGTCGTCTCCTAGAGCGAGGGGCACCAGATTGACCACGCGCGCCGCCGTGCAGGGAGATCATCGGCCTCACCGGTCGCCGAGTGGGTGGGTTGGCGCGGCAAGCGGCGTGCTCTGCGGCGATTACCGGGGCGATCCGGGCGGCCGGTGGCGGTTCCGCCCGCCTGCCGAGGAGTATCGTCCGTTCACCGTATCCCGGCGTTCCGGTCCTTGACAGCGAGTCAGCCGTGCGGTCCGAACCTGGTGGAGGCGCAGGACCCCGGCCGTCCCGCGGAGTTCACCGGCTACCGCACCGGCCGCCCGTAGACCTCGGCCAGCCGGACGGCCGCGTCCAGGAGCAGCGCCCGCAGCTCGGGCGGGTCCAGCACCTCGGCCTCGGGGCCCAGGCTCAGCAACTGGCTGAAGGCCACCGGGACGGACTCGACGGGCAGGGACACGGTCACCCGGCCCAGCCCGTCGGGCTCGCCGGCCGAGGCCAGCGCCTCGGGCAACGCCGCGGGATCGGCCACGGCGGGCAGCGCGCGCAGGCCCGCCGGGCTCAGCCGTACGGTGACCAGGGTGGTGAGCAGCGAGCGGGCGAAGCGTTCGGCCTGCCCGGCCCAGAACGCGGCCAGGTCGAAGCCCTCGTCCCTGGCATACCGCTCGCCGAGCACCTCGACCTCGCCGAACCGGTCCACCCGGTAGATCAGGAACCGCTCCCCGGACCGCGCCGCGAGGTACCAGACGCCGGCCTTGAGCACCAGGCCGTGGGGATCGAGGAGGCGCTCGGCGTCGCGGTAGCGGGCCCGGACCCGCAGGTCGCCCCAGACCGCGCGGGACAGCTCGGCCAGCGCCGCGGGGGAGTCGCCGTCCCTGAACCAGCCGGGGGCGTCGAGGTGGAAGCGCTGCGCGGCGGTCGCCGAGGCGTCCTGCAGGACGGCGGGCAGCGCGGCCACGGCCTTGCGCCGCGCGGCCCCGGCCACCTCGGCCAGGCCCATCTCGCGCAGCGCGTCCGGCACGCCGGACAGGAACAGCGCCTCGGCCTCGGCGCGGCCGAGCCCGGTCAGCCGGGTGCGGTAGCCGCCGAGCAGCCGGTAGCCGCCGGACCTGCCCCGGTCGGCGTAGACCGGCACCCCGGCCTCGGCCAGCGCCAGCGCGTCCCGGTGCACCGTGCGCTCGGAGACCTCCAGCTCGCGGGCGAGCTCGGCCGCGGTCATGCCGCCACGCGCCTGGAGCAGCAGGACCAGGGAGATCAACCGGGCGGCGCGCATCCCCACCTCCCTGACGCGTTGCGGAAACGTTGCATGATCACGCGGCGTCCCGCTAGGCTGTACGACATGCGAAATCACTCTTCCCTACAGTGGTGGCGCCGCTTCTAGGCGGCGTTGATTTCGCATTCGCGAGAGTACAGGACGGCCGCCCCGGCAGGCGGCCTTCTGTTTGTCCGCCCCCGGGGCATCACCCGATCAGATCTAAGGGGCGAGCGTGGAGATCAGCGGATATACCACTTCGGGCGGCGTCGGTGTCGAGGTGGCGACCTTCGACGTCCCCGAGAAGGTGCTGGAGGACGTCGTGACCGCGCTCGGTGAGCGGCGCGGCGGCGTGCTTTCCTCCGGGATGGAATACCCCGGCCGCTACAGCCGCTGGCACCTCGCCTACGTCGACCCGTGCGTGGAGATCGTGGCCAGGGGCCGGCGGATCTCGGCCCGCGCGCTCAACGAGCGGGGGCGGGTGGTCCTGCCCGCCATCGCGACCTGCCTGCTGGCCGCGGGCAAGCCGGTCCCGGTGTCCGGCGCCTCCGAAGGCTTCGTCGAGGTGCACGTCCCGGAGTCCGAGGACATCCTGCCCGAGGAGATGCGCAGCCGCAGGCCCACCGTGTTCACCGCCATCCGCGAGGTGATCGCCGCGTTCCAGGGCGACGACGAGCACCTCGGCCTGTACGGCGCCTTCGGCTACGACCTCGCCTTCCAGTTCGAGCCGATCCGCCAGGTGCTGGACCGCCCGGCCGACCAGCGCGACCTCGTGCTCCACCTGCCCGACCGGATCATGGTCATCGACCGCAAGCGCGAGACCAGCAAGGAGTTCCGGTACGAGTTCACCGTCGACGGCGTCTCCACCCGCGGCCTGGCGCGCTCGGGGGAGACGCTGCCGCGCGTCGCCACCCCCGCCGCGCTGCCCGCCGACCCGGAGAGGGGGCACTACGCCGAGGTGGTGGCCGCGGCCAAGGAGCGGTTCCAGCGCGGCGACCTGTTCGAGGTCGTCCCCGGCCAGGTGTTCCACGCCCACTGCACGGACCCGGCCGGCTTCTACCGCGGGCTGCGCAAGAGCAACCCGGCGCCGTACGAGTTCCTGTTCAACCTCGGCGAGGGCGAGCACCTGGTCGGCGCCTCGCCGGAGATGTACGTCAGGGTCAGCGGCGACCGGGTGGAGACCTGCCCGATCTCCGGCACGATCGCCCGCGGCAGCAACCCGGTGGAGGACGCCGAGGCGATCAGGACGCTGCTGTCCAGCGTCAAGGAGGAGTCGGAGCTCACGATGTGCACCGACGTGGATCGCAACGACAAGTCGCGGATCTGCGTGCCGGGCAGCGTCCAGGTGATCGGCCGCCGCCAGATCGAGATGTACTCCCGCCTGATCCACACCGTGGACCACATCGAGGGCCGGCTGCGTCCCGAGTTCGACGCCCTGGACGCCTTCCTGTCCCACATGTGGGCCGTCACCGTCACCGGCGCCCCCAAGACCTGGGCGATGCAGTTCATCGAGGACCACGAGGCCACCACCCGCCGCTGGTACGGCGGCGCGGTCGGCTACCTCGGCTTCGACGGCTCCATGAACACCGGGCTGACCCTGCGCACCGCCCAGATCAAGGACGGCGTGGCCGCGGTCCGGGCCGGCGCCACGCTGCTCTACGACTCCGACCCGGACGCGGAGGAGCGGGAGACCGAGCTCAAGGCCAGCGCCCTGCTGGGCGCGCTGGCCGCGGTCGGCGCGGAGGCCGGGCAGGCGCCGGAGCAGCGGAGGGCGGTCGCGCCCGCGCCGGCGGGCGAGGGCATGAAGGTACTGCTCGTCGACCACGAGGACTCCTTCGTCAACACCCTCGCCGACTACTTCCGCCAGCAGGGCGCGAGCGTCGTGACGCTGCGGCACGGCTTCCCGCAGGAGATGCTGGAGGAGATCGCCCCCGACCTGGTGGTGCTCTCGCCCGGTCCCGGCTGGCCCTCCGACTTCGGCTGCTCGGAGCTGGTCGAGGCACTCTACCGGCGGGAGCTGCCGGTCTTCGGCGTGTGCCTCGGCCTGCAGGCGATGGTCGAGCACGCCGGCGGCGAGCTGGAGCTGCTGGCCGCGCCGGAGCACGGCAAGCGCGGCCGGGTCCGCCGCACCGGCGCCAGCGACCTGCTCGACGGGCTGCCCGAGGAGTTCACCGCCGCCCGCTACCACTCCCTGCACGCCAAGGAGCCCGGGGTGCGCGGCTTCACCAGCACCGCCCTGACCCCCGACGGCGCCGTCATGGCGATCGAGGACGTCGCCAACCGGCGGTTCGCCGTGCAGTTCCACCCGGAGTCGATCCTCACCGCCGAGGGCGGAGCCGGAGCGAAGGTCATCGCCAACGTGCTGCGCCTGTCCCGCTGACGGGGCGCCGCGCCGTTCCAGAACTTTCCGGGTCCCGGCGCCGTCCAACCCCTTGACGACGAGTGGCTTTCGGAGGACGTGGATGGAACCGGCACCGCTGCTCCCGGGGGATCCGAGGCGGCTGGGCGGCTACGTGCCGGCCGGGCGCCTCGGCGCGGGCGGTCAGGGCGTGGTCTACCAGGCGTACGACGAGGCGGGGGAACGCGTCGCGGTCAAGGTGCTGCACACCTTCGACCGGGAGCGTCTCGTCAGGGAGGTCACCGCGGCCCGGCGGGTCGCGTCGTTCTGCACGGCCAAGATCCTCGACGTGGAGTTCGACGCGCCCCGGCCGTACATCGTCAGCGAGTACGTGGCGGGGCCGAGCCTGCGCGCGACCGTGCGGGAGGCGGGGCCGTTCACCGGGGACCGGCTGCACCGGCTGGCGACGGCGGTGGTGACCGCGCTGGCCGCGATCCACGAGGCCGGGGTGATCCACCGCGACCTCAAGCCGGACAACGTGCTGCTCGGCCCGGACGGGCCCCGGGTGATCGACTTCGGCGTGGCGCGCACCCCGGAGATGTCGCTCACCTCCACCGGCTTCGTCGCCGGCACGCCCACCTACATGCCGCCCGAGGTCTTCGTCGGGCAGCGGGCCGGCCCGGCGGCGGACGTGTTCTCCTGGGGCGGGGTGATCCTCTTCGCGGCCACCGGCGCCGACCCGTTCCTCGACGAGAGCCTGGGCGGGGTGATGCACCGCGTGCTCACCCTGGAACCCGACGTGGGCATGCTCCCCGAGCCGCTTCGCGCGCTGGTCCGCGCCGCCCTCGCCAAACGGCCGGAGGACCGGCCGACCGCGAAGGACCTGCTCCTCGGCCTGGTCGGGAGCGGCGCCGACGCCGACGTGTCCCTGCCCGTCCCGGTCCGGGACCCGTCCCTGGGGGAGATCGCCGAGACCGTGTACCAGGGCCTGCCCGCGGAGCAGCGGGCGCTGGTGCCGGGCGTGTTCCTGCGCCTGGTGGACACGGAGGGCACCCGGCGGGCGCTGCCGGAGGAGTTCCCCGGCGGGGCCGCCGGCGTGCTGCGCGAATACCGCTCCGCCGGGCTGCTGGACGAGTCGGTCGAGGTCGTCCATCCCGCCCTGCCGCGGGCCTGGCCGCGACTGCGGGCGTGGATCGAGGAGGAGCGGCCCGGCCTCGCGGTGCACCGCGCGCTGAGCGAGGCGGCGTCGCGCTGGGAGGCCGGCGGCGACGTCTACCGCGGCGAGCCGCTGCGGGAGGCGCTGCGCTGGGAGGCGAGCGGCAGGCGGCACCTGACCCTGAGCCGGGGCGAGGCCGAGTTCCTGCGGGCCAGCGCCGCCGTCGTCCGGCGCGGCGTCCGCCGCCGCCGGACGGTGACCGCCGCGCTCGCCGTGCTGCTGCTGGTCGCGGCCGGGGCCGCCGTCGCCGCGGAGCAGAGCCGGCGGACCGTGGCCGACCAGCGCCTGGACACACTGGCCGGCGTCGTCGCGGCGCGGGCCGAGGCGCTGCGCGCGGCCGAGCCGGTGACCGCGATGCGGCTCAGCGCCGCGGCCTGGGACCTCGCCCCGTCCCCGGCGACCCGCGGCGGGCTGTACGCCTCGCTGGCCCAGTCCCAGGCGGGCACGTTCACCGATCCGGGGGCCCCGCCCGGCGCGGCCTACGACCTGAGCGACGACGGCGCCACCCTCGTCTCGGTCTCCGGCGGCGAGATACGCGTGGCCAGGCGGACCGGCGTCACCACCTTCTCCGGCGCGGACCCTGCGGTGTCCTTCGTCCGCGGCAGCCCCGACGGCCGCACGCTGGCGCTGGCCACCGGTGAGAAGGTCCGCCTGTGGGACGCCGTCTCGGGACGGCCGCTCGGCGGGGAACTGCCGGCCACCTCCTACGTCGAGTTCAGCCCGACCGGCCGGATCCTGGCGCTGGGCGGCGTGGACTCCCCGGTGCGGCTGTGGGACGTGACCCGAGGCGCCTGGCTCGACGGCCCGCCCGCCATGTACGGCGCGCTCGTCGGCCCGGGCGACCGGCTCGCGGCCGTCGGCGGCAAGGACTACACCTGGCGCCTGTGGGACCTGCGCCGCGACCGCGCGCTCGCCGGCCTGCCGGCGGAGCCCATGGCGTGGAGCCCCGACGGCCGCACCCTCGCCCTGCGCGTCGGCGAGGGCTCCTTCCGGCTGTGGGACGTGCGCACGGCCGCCTGGCGGGGCGGCGCGCCGCTGCGCCTGCCGTACAAGGGGGAGGTGGCGTTCACCCCGGACAGCAGGTTCGTGGCCGCGCTGGGCACCGAGGGCGACCTGCGGCTGTGGGAGGCGGGCAGCACCGCGCCCGTCATGACGCAGCGCATCCAGACCGGCGCGCCGAGCCTGCTGCGGGCCGGGGAGGAGACCCTGAGCCTGGTCACCGACGGGTCCACCGTCCTGCGGGTGGACATCTCCGCCTACACCGCGCCCGACCCGCTTCCCGGCGCCCCCGCGGTCTCCGGCGACGTGGTCCCGGGCGCCGCCTTCAGCGCCGACGGGCGGCGGGTCGCGCTCACCGGCGACAAGGAGGTCACCGTCTGGGACACCGCGACCCGGCGGCGGGTCGCCCGGGTGCCCGGCCCGGCGGTCAGGGAGAACGCGCCCGTGCTCAGCCCCGACGGCCGGACGATCGCCGTGCCCGCCGACACCCCGTCCCTCACCTTCTGGGACGCGGTCACCGAGTCCAGGCTCGGCACGCTCCCCGGCACACAGGCCGCCTTCGCCGCGGACGGCCGGACCGTCGCGGTGGGCGACGGAGAGACCGGCGCGCTGTACGACCTGGCCACCCGCGCGAAGATCAGGGACCTGCCCGTCGGCGGCGGCCTGTCCTTCAGCGCCGACGGCCGGTGGCTCGCCGGCCAGGGCGTGGACGGCCTGCGCGTGATCGACCTGCGCTCCGGCCGGACGATCACCCCCGCGGGGCGGATCGTCGCGACCCGGACGGTGTTCGCGCCGGACGGCCGCACCCTGGTGGCCAGCAGCGGCTTCCTCGACGGCCAGGTGACGCTCATCGACACGGCGACCTGGCGCCGCGCCGGCTACGCGTCCGCCGGACAGGAGAACGCCGCCGTCGCGGTCTCCCCCGAGGGCGTCCTCGCCGTCGCGGAGAAGCGCTCCGTGCGGCTGTGGGAGCTGCCCGGCGGTCGCGAGCTGGGCCTGCCCGTCACCGGCTTCCCCAGGGGCGTCGCCGCGATCGGCTTCGGCGGCGGCATGCTGTCCATCGCCGGGGGAGACGGCTCCCTGCGCGAGTTCCCGATCGACGGCGACCGGGCCGCCGAGGCCGTCGTCGCCCGGGCCGGCGGCCCGCTCTCGGAGAGCGAGTGGAAACGGCACATCCCCGAGATCCCCTACCGGCCGCACACCGGCGACGGGTAGCAGAACGCCCGGAATCCCGGACCGCTCACACCGGGTAGCCGTATAGTGCTCGACGGTGCCGGGGCCCGACGTTGGCCGCCGGCCGTTGGCCGTGACGAGGACGACGAGGACGACGAGGACGGGCGGGGCGGATGACACCGGACGACGCGCTGCCCGCCGGGCTGCCCGGCGCGGTGCGGGAGGCCCTGCTCGCCCCCCTCGTCGACCACCACTGCCACGGGGTCCGGCGCGACGACCTGCCGCGGGCCAGGTTCGAGGCGCTGATCACCGAGGCGGGCAGCCCGCCGCCGCCGGGCACGACCCATTTCGACACCCCGCTCGGCGCCGCGATCCGCCGCTGGTGCGCCCCGGTGCTCGACCTGGATCCGCACGCCCCGCCCGCCGTCTACCTCGCCCGCCGTACGGAACTGGGCGCCGAGGAGGTGAACCGGCGGCTGCTGCGAGACGCCGGGATCGCCGCCTTCCTGGTGGACACCGGGCTCGGCGGCCCCGAGCTGCTGCAACCCGCCGAGATGGGCAGGCTGGCCGAGGCGGCCGCCGCCGAGATCGTCCGGCTGGAGCAGGTCGAGCAGCAGGTCGCCGGCGACGAGCCGACCGCGGTGGGCTACATCGACCGGCTGGCCGAGACGCTGGCCGGGCGGGCCGCCCGCGCCGCCGGCCTCAAGTCGATCATGGCCTACCGGCACGGGCTCGGCTTCGACCCGGCGCGGCCCAGCCGGGGCGCGGTGATCGCCGCGGCGAACCGGCGGCTCGCCGACCCCAAGGAGCGGCTCACCGATCCCGTGCTGCTGCGCCACCTGCTGTGGGCGGGCGTGGACGCGGCCCGCGAGCGCGGCCTGCCGATCCAGTTCCACTGCGGCTACGGCGACCCCGACCTCGACCTGCACCGGGCCGACCCGTCGCTGATGACCGGCTTCCTGCGCGCACTCCAGCCCGTCGGGGTGCCCGTGGTGCTGCTGCACTGCTACCCCTACCACCGGCAGGCGGCCTACCTCGCCGCGGTGTTCCCGCACGTCTACGTCGACGTGGGCCTCGCCCTCACCTACACCGCCGCCGGCTCCGCGGCGGTCCTCGGCGAGCTGCTGGAGCTGGTGCCCTTCCACAAGCAGTTGTTCAGCTCCGACTGCTACGGCGTGGCGGAGACCTGCCACCTGGGCGCGCTCTACTACCGGCGCGGCCTGGCCAGGGCCCTCGCGTCGCGGATCGGCGAGGGGGAGTGGAGCGCCGCCGACTCGGCCAGGGTGGCCCACATGATCGGCACCGGGAACGCCCGGCGCCTCTACCGGATCTGAGCGCCCGGCCGCCTGTCGATAGGCTGGACCGCGCACGACCAGCGGGATCAGGGGGATCAGGGGGATCAGGGGGATGGACCAGATGGACGAGGACCGGCCGCGTTTCCTGGACGACGTCACCGTCGAGCTCGTCCGGCACAGCGCCGCGGACTCCGACGTGCTCTTCGCCGCCCGGGTCTCCACCGCGGGCGAGCAGTCGCTGGAGGAGCTGCACAAGGACCCGGAGCGGTCCAAGGGGCTGATCAACTACCTGATGCGCGACCGGCACGGCAGCCCGTTCGAGCACAACTCCATGACGTTCTTCGTCAGCGCCCCGATCTTCGTCTTCCGTGAGTTCCACCGGCACCGGTCCGGCTGGTCCTACAACGAGGAGAGCGGCAGGTACCGCGAGTTGCGGCCGGTGTTCTACCTGCCGGGCGAGGGGCGCAGGCTGGTCCAGCAGGGCAAGCCGGGACGCTACGAGTTCGTCCCCGGCACGGCCGGGCAGCACAAGCTCGTCGCCGAGGTGATGGAGGGCTCCTACCGGCAGTCCTACGCCGCCTACCAGGAGATGCTGGAGGCGGGGATCGCCAGGGAGGTGGCCCGCGCGGTGCTGCCCGTGGGGCTGTTCTCCACGATGTACGCCACCTGCAACGCCCGCTCGCTCATGCACTTCCTGTCCCTGCGCACCAGGACCGAGGAGTCCAGGGTGCCGTCCTTCCCGCAGCGCGAGATCGAGATGGTCGCCGAGAAGATGGAGGCCGCGTGGGCACGGCTCATGCCGCTCACCCACGCGGCCTTCGTCGCCAACGGCAGGATCTCGCCCTGATCCGCCCTCAGGCGAGCGCGGGAAGCACGTAGACCTCCGCGCCGGGAGGCAGCGCGCACTCCAGGCCGCCGAGACGCCGCGCGTTCTCCCCGCAGACGAACATCGTGATGTGACGGCGGATGCCGCCGTGGTCGTCGCGCAGCCGCCGCTCCAGCAGCGGATGCGAACGGCGCAGCCGGTCGAGCGCCGAGCCCAGGGTGGGGTCGGCGTCCTCGGCCGGCGCCACGGCGAAGACCCGGACCTCGCTCGCCCCGCTCACCCACCTGCGCAGCGTGCTCGGCAGCACGAACGTCACCAGCGTGACCGGCCTGGTCATAAGGACCCGCGCACGGCGGGCAGGCGCCGGGGCCGGTGCGGGTGCGCCACCGGCGCCTCGTCCACGGTGAGGGGGCCGCGCACCGCGGTGGCGGAACGGACGGGTTCGGCCCCGGACGGGCCGCCATCGGTCGAACGTGCGAGGAACAGTCCCCTGCGCGCGCCGATCGCGAGAATCGCGTCGCCCACAGTCCAGACTCCTTCCGGCCGGCGGCGGAAAACGATCTCCGTCACCGTTGTTCACGTCTTCGGCCGCTGCGCGCGGATCAGCCTCATCGTGTCACGGTGCGCGGCGGACCACCGGGCTGTAGGCGATTTGCGGCATGCGGTTCGCCACGATCGTCACGAATATCGTTGTGCGTCCCCTGCGACCGCCCCTTACGTCCCAGGTAATCGCCGATATTCTCGACCGGCCGATACCGTGAGGGCATGGAAGCCGTGGCAGTGCGCGAAGAGCGCGAGGAGAGCGTCGGGGACCTGCTGAGGGACTGGCGGCGGCGACGCCGGGTGAGCCAGCTCGACCTGGCGATCGAGGCCGACGTGTCGGCCCGGCACATCAGCTTCCTGGAGACCGGCAGGGCCAGGCCCAGCAGGGACATGGTGATGCGGCTCTCGGAGCATCTGGACGTCCCGCTGCGGCACCGCAACCGGCTGCTGGTCGCGGCGGGCTTCGCCCCGCTGTACCGCGAGCGCTCGGTGGAGGCCCCGGAGATGGCGGCCGTACGGCTGGCGATGGACAAGATCCTCGCCGGGCACGAGCCCTATCCCGCCCTCGTCGTGGACCGGGCGTGGAACGTCGTGACGGCCAACGCGGCGGCGGCGATGCTCCTGGAGGACATTCCGGCGCACGTGGTGGGGGAGACGGTCAACATCCTGCGGGTGTCCCTGCATCCCGACGGGGTCGCCGCCCACCTGGTCAACCTGCCCGAGGTGCGGGCCCACCTGCTGGCGAGCCTGCGCCGGCAGGCCGAGGCGTCCGGCGACGGGGTGCTCACCGAGCTGCACGACGAGCTGTCGGCCTACCGTTATCCGGGCGTGGACGTGGACAACGCCCGGCCGCCCGGCGCCCCGGACATCCTGGTGCCGCTGCGCATCCGCAGGAACGGCACGGTGCTGTCGATGTTCACCACGATCGCCACCTTCGGCAACGCGGTGGACGTGACGGTGTCCGAGCTCGCGATCGAGATGTTCTGGCCCAGCGACGAGGCCACCGCCGCGGCCCTGCGCGGCTGAGGTCCGGGAGCCCACGGCAGGGGAGATCGGCAGGGAAGACCGGTGGGGAAGACCGGTGGGGAAGGCGGTGCGGCGGCCCGGCGCGGGTAGGGCGCGCGAGGCCGCTTCGAGATCGCCCGCCGGGCGCTTTCAGCGCTCGCCGGGGGTGAGGTCGCGGTGGATGTGGTCCAGGGGCACGCCGTCCCTGCGCAGGTGGCGCACGGTCTCCTCGACCATGGCCGGTGGCCCGCAGACGTAGGCGGTGTGCCTGTTCCAGGGGCGGAACCGGCTCACCACGTCGGGCAGCCGTCCGCGCAGGCCGCCGTAGCCGGGATCGTCGGAGACCACCGGTAGGACGCGCAGCCGGGGGCATTCCGCCTGTAATCGGGTGAGGTCCGGCAGGTCGTAGAGCTCGCCGGCGTGCCGCGCGCCGTACAGCAGGTCGATCGTGGGCTGCCGGTCCGCCGCGAGGAGGTGTTCGATGATGGCCTTGAGCGGGGCGAGGCCGGTGCCGCCGGCGACGGCGAGCACGTCGCGGCCGGGGTCGGCCGGCGGTCGCATGCCGCCCAGCGCCGGGCCGAGGGTGACGGTGTCGCCGACCTGGGTGTGCGCGGTCAGCGTGGTGGACACCCAGCCGCCGGGCACGGCGCGGACGTGCAGGGTGAGCGTGTTGTCCGGCCTGGGCGCGTTGGCGATGGAGAACGCGCGCCAGACCCGGGGCCAGCGGGTGGTCTGCAGGGTGACGTACTGCCCGGGCTCGTAGGGCAGCGGCGTGGCGGGACGCAGGGTGACGACGGCGATGTCCCCGGTGCGCCGCTCGTGGCCGACCACCTCGGCGGGCCACCAGGCGGGGGCGTCGCCGCCGTCGTCCGCCGCGGCGTCGATCATGATGCTGGAGGCGACGGCGTAGGCCTCGGTCCAGGCGGCCGCCACCTCGGGCGTCCACGCGTCCGCGGCGAAGCGCCTGACGGTGGCGAGGAGGGCCTCGCCGACGGCGGCGTAGTGCTCGGCGGTCACGCCGTACTTGCGGTGGTCCCGGCCGAGCTGGCCGAGGAAGCCGGCCAGGGTGCCGGGGCTGTCCAGGCTCCACACGATGCGGGTCAGCGCGGCGAACAGGCGGTCGCGCTGGACGTCCAGCGCGGGTGGGAAGAGCCGCCTCAGCCGCGGATCGACCGCGAACAGCCGCCCGTAGAAATAAGCCGCGGCTTTGGCGCCGTGCGGCTCTATGTGGGCGAAACTTTCCTTGACGAGACGCGGATTCAATGCCATTTACGATCCTCACCGAACGGAATCGCTTCCGATCGTCTTGACGCACCTCCCTGACGGTTCCGGGTGGTGAGAGCCCGGCGGCCCCGGCGCCGTCGGTCACTCGGATGGAGTCTTACACCGTCACCTGTGCATCACAACCGTTTTGCCTTAATGGGGCATCTACGCGCCCTATTTCTCATTGTCGAAGAATAGGCGAATATTAATCGCGTTTCTTGGGCCGGGCCGTGCGCGGGCCGGATCGCCGGGCAGCGGGGCCGCTCGGCGGGGCTTCGGGCGGGGTTCGGGCGGGGTTCGGGCGGAGTCGGTGTGGTGAGCCGCTCCGGCCGTCCGGGGCGGAAGTGACGCTACTGATATCCCGGATACGTGACATGGCCGAAATGGTGTGCGCCATGATGGGAGGAGCCGCCCGAAAGGGTGGGTGTCGCCCATAGGGGTGCCGCCCAGGACAGGGTGGTACGACCTCGCGCATGCCCCCCTGGAGATCGCATGTCCCGACCGTTGATCGGCATCACCGGCTACCTCGAGGCCGCCCGCTGGGGCGTCTGGGTTCGCGAGGCGGTGCTGTCCCCACCGGCGTACGCGAAGGCGGTGGACCGGGCCGGGGGCGCCGCCGTCGTGCTGCCGCCGTTGCGGGCCGGCGCGGTGGACGACTACGTGCGCGGCCTGTCGGGTCTGGTGCTCGCGGGCGGCGTCGAGCTGGACGCGACGCTCTACGGCGCGACCGGCGACGAGCGGGTGGAGGAGCCGCAGCCGCACCGCGACCGGTTCGAGCTGGCGCTGGCCCGCGCCGCCGTGCAGGCCGGCGTGCCGCTGCTCGCCGTCGCCCGAGGCATGCACGTGCTGAACGTCGCCCAGGGCGGCACGCTGATCCCCTGGCTGCCCGGCGAGGTCGGCCACGACCGGCACGGCGAGACGGGCACGCCGCACGAGATCCAGGTGAGCGTGTCGAGCAAGCTCGGCAAGGCGCTGGGGGACCGGGTGGAGGTGACCTCGCCGCACCGGCAGGCGGTCAAGCGCCTCGGCACCGGGCTGCTGGCCGTGGCGTGGGCCGACGACCAGATCGTGGAAGGCGTGGAGCTCCAGGGGCACCGCTTCGCCGTGGGCGTGCAGTGGCACCCGGAACGGGACGGCGACAACCGCCTCTTCGAGGCGTTCGTGGACGCCGCCCGCGCCTGAGCGGCCTCCCCGCGCGGGGGAGGCCGGCGGGCCTCAGCCCCGGGGGCGGCGGGCGTTGTAGACGAAGGCGGGCGGCAGGTTGCGCCACACCGTACGGCTGGGCACGACCTCCTCGAACCGCTGGGTGAGCAGCCGCCGGAAGCGTCCCGCGGGCGGCAGCGCCAGGGCGTGCACGTAGGCGAACGTGGTGAAGGCGCCGGAGGGGATCATCGACCGGGTCACCGCGGACATCAGCCGGTTCTGCAACTCGACGCCGAACGCCGCCCACGGCAGCCCGCTGACGACGACGTCGGCCTGCCCCAGACCCCGCTCGGCGAGCAGCGCGGGCAGGTCGGACGCGTCCGCCGAGACCACGTCCACCCGCGGGAACCGGGCCGCGAGCCGCTCGGCCATCGGCTTGTTGATCTCGATCGCGAGGTGGTGGCCGCGGCCCCCCAGCCGCTCCTGGATCACGGCCGTGAACGGGCCGGTGCCCGGGCCCAGCTCCACCACCACCGGCTCGCCCTTCTCCGGGATGGGGGCGGTGACGGCCTCCGACAACCGCCGCGAGCTCGGCGCGATGGCGCCGATCACGGCAGGGGAGCGCATGAACTGCTCAAGGAAAAGGCTAGCGTCGCTGGGCATGCATCGAACCGTAGGGCCGTGATCGGTGCGTCCCGGTCCGCCTAACGGCCGACCTTCCGGCCACTTGGAGGAGGGCCGACCACCCGAACGGACTACGGACCATGGCAAACCTCCGTATACCGTTCAGCCATGCGAGGGCGCAGCGTGATGGTGGATGTTTTCCTGGCTCTTGCCGGGATCGTCCTCGACGTGCTCGTCTCGGCGCAGTCCTGGACCGCCGGCGGCGTCCCCGGCGTCGTCGGGGCCGCGATGTCCGTCGCCGTCGGGGGTTCGCTGGGATTCCTGCGGCGCTGGCCGGGGCCGGTCAGCCTCTACCTCTCCGCGCAGCTCGTCCTGACCGACCAGCTCGGCGCCTACACCGCCAACAGCGTCCAGATCCTGGTGCCGATCGCCCTCGGCGTGCTCGCCAACCGGGGACCCTGGCGGTGGATCGTGCCGGCCGCCGTCTGCGGCTGCCTCGCCACCGCGCTCAACATGGCCGACCCGGGCATCGTGCTGCGCCCGTCGTACTGGTTCTACGCGGCGGGGTCCGCGGTGCTGCCGGTGCTGATCGGGCGCTACCTGCGCGGAGCCGAGCGGCGGCTGCCGGACGGCGAGACGTCCGGCATCGAGCCCGACGTGCTGCTCGCCGGGGCCGGGGTGGCGATCTCGGTGCTCGGCACCTGGCGGGAGTGGCACAGCGGCACGCTCCCCGTGCCGGTCAACGGCCTGCTGGTCATGCTCGCCGGCCTGTCGCTGGGCGTGGTGCGCAGGGTGCCGGGAGCGGTGTTCCTGTTCCAGGCGCTGATCCTGCTCGTGGCCGACTCCTACGCGATGAACGCGGCCGACACCCTGCAGGCCACCCTCATGGTCACCGTCGCGATCTTCTCCATGCGGGCGTCGTGGGGCTGGACCACCGTGGTCTATCTGGGCGCGTGCGCGGTGACCGCGATCACGGTGGTGGACGACGGGCTGGAGGTGACGGCCTGGCGGGCCTTCCTGCTCATGACGATGGTGGCGACCCCGGTGGCCATCGGGCGTTACCTGCGCGGCCGGCAGCGCGCCGGGGAACTGGGCAGGAGGATGGCCAGGGAGGCGGAGAAGCACATGGCGGCGAGGATGCGCGCCGACCGCCTCGCCGAGCGGGAGCGGATCGCCAGGGACGTGCACGACATCGTCGCCCACCACGTGGGGGCGATGGTGCTGCGGGCCGGCGCGGCGCAGTACGCGCAGCCGCCGGGACCGGTCGCCGACGCGCTCACCGACATCCGCGCCACCGGCCACCAGGTGCTGGAGGACCTGCGCGGGCTGCTCGACGTGCTGCGCGACCCCGGTCCCGGGGACCTGCCGCTCGCGGACCCGGTCGAGCTGCTGCGCGACTCCGTGGAACGGGTGCGGTCCGCGGGGCTGAAGGTGCGGCTGGAGCTCGATCCGGAGCTGGCGCACACCGCCCTGGTGGTCAGCACGTCGGCCGCGAGGATCGTCCAGGAGGCGCTGACGAACGTGCTCAAGCACGCGGGACCGGGCACCGAGGTGCGGGTCGACGTGACCGTGGACGCCCGCAGGGTGTGGGTCGAGGTGCGCAACGGGCCCGCCGCGGCGCCGCCGGCCGGGCTGCCCTCCTCCGGCCGGGGCATCCCCGGCATGCGGGAGCGGGCCGGCGCCCTCGGCGGCACGCTGAGCGCCCGCCAGTTGCCGGGCGGCGGCTGGTCGCTGACCGCCTCGCTGCCGGTGGCCGCCTCCCCCCACCGGGGACGCCCGCGACGCCCGGCGCCGGACGGCGAGCCCGCGCCCGGCGCAGGCGACGCAGAAGACCAACCTGACGCAGGCGCCCCGGAGGATGCCGCAGACGGCGGGTCGTGCCGGCTGCGGCTGCCCCAGATGATCCGCCTCGACCCGACGGGAGGGGACCGATGATCCGTGTGCTGGTCGCCGACGACCAGGCCCTCGTCCGCGCGGGGGTGCGCATGCTGTTGCAGGCCACCGGCGAGATGGAGGTCTGCGCCGAGGCCGTGGACGGGACGCAGGCCGTACGGCTGTGCGAGCTGCACCGGCCGGACGTGGTGCTGATGGACCTGCGGATGCCCAGGATGGACGGGCTGGAGGCGTGCCGGCGCATCCTGGCCGCCTGGCCGCCCGCCCGCGTCGTCGTCCTCACCACCTTCGCCGACGACGCGAACGTCTACGCGGCCCTGCGCGCCGGCGCCATCGGCTTCCTGGTCAAGGACGACGAGCCGGAGCGCATGCTGGACGCGGTGCGCCGCGCGGCGGCGGGGGAGCCGCTGCTCGCCCCCTCCGTGCTGCGCCGTGTCGTGGAGCGGGCGCTGGCCGCCGAGGAGCAGGCGGCCCAGCCGGTGCCCGCCTCGCTCACCGGGCGCGAGCTGGAGGTGCTCGCCCTGGTCGGCGCCGGGCTGTCCAACGCGGAGATCGCCGAGACGCTCAGCGTGGGCGTCACCACCGTGAAGACGCACGTCGCGGCCGCGATGGACAAACTGGGCCTGCGCAACCGCATCCAGGCCGCGGTGGTCGCCCACCGGATCGGCCTGGTCGACGCCTCCTTCCGCCCGGTGCGGAACTTCCCCGCGCGCTGAACCCCTGCTCCGCGGCGGGACTAAGGGCGGCGGGGCGTGCACGCGGCACCCGAGGGTCACGCAGTAGGGTCGGCAGCGTGACCGTGAAAACCGGCGAGGATCGGATCTGGACGATCCCCAACGCCCTCAGCCTGGCGCGGCTGCTGGGCGTGCCGGTGTTCCTGTGGCTGGTGCTGGGCCCGAGGGCCGACGGTTGGGCCATCGGACTGCTGATGCTGGCCGGGTTCTCCGACTGGCTCGACGGCAAGCTGGCGCGGGCCTGGAATCAGACGAGCAGGCTCGGCCGCATGCTCGACCCGCTGGCCGACCGGCTCTACATCCTGGCCACGCTCTTCGGGCTGGCGATGCGGGAGATCATCCCCTGGTGGCTGGCGGTGGCGGTGCCACTGCGCGACCTGCTGCTGGTGTTCATCGTGCCGCCGATCCTGCGCCGGCTGGGCTACGATCCGGCGCCGCCGGTGCACTTCCTGGGCAAGGCCGCCACGGCCAACCTGCTGTACGCGTTCCCGCTGCTGTTCCTCGCCTCGCACGAGGCGTGGTACGCGGATCCGGCCCGGATCTTCGGCTGGGCCTGCGCGATCTGGGGGACGGGACTGTACTGGTGGGCGGGGGTGCTCTATGTGGTACAGGTGCGCCAGCTCGTGAAACGGGCAAAAACCTCATAAGGGGTGATCTGTGAAGGCCGTCGTGATGGCGGGTGGCGAAGGGACACGGCTCCGGCCGATGACCGCCAACCAGCCCAAACCCCTGCTACCGGTGATCAATCGGCCGATCATGGAGCACGTCCTGCGGCTGCTGCGCAGGCACGGGCTCACCGAGACCGTCGTGACCGTGCAGTTCCTGGCCGCGCTCATCCGCAACTACTTCGGTGACGGCGAAGAGCTCGGCATGAACCTCCACTACGCGACCGAGGACATGCCCCTCGGCACCGCGGGCAGCGTCAAGAACGCCGTGGACAAGCTTCGGGACGACCGGTTCCTGGTCATCTCCGGCGACGCCCTCACCGACATCGACCTGACCGACATGATCCGCTTCCACCGGGAGAACGGCGCCCTGGTCACCATCGGCCTCAAGCGGGTGCCCAACCCGCTGGAGTTCGGCATCGTCATCGTCGACGACCGGGGCCGGGTCCAGCGCTTCCTGGAGAAGCCCACCTGGGGCCAGGTGTTCTCCGACACCGTAAACACCGGCATCTACGTGATGGAGCCCGAGGTGCTGGACGAGGTGGCCGCCGGCGAGGTGGTCGACTGGTCCTCCGACGTCTTCCCCCGCCTGCTCTCCCGGGGCGCCCCGCTCTACGGCTACGTCGCCGACGGCTACTGGGAGGACGTCGGCACCCACGAGAGCTACTTCAAGGCCCAGTCCGACGCCCTGTCCGGCCGGGTCAAGATCGAGATCGACGGCTTCGAGCTGTCCCCGGGGGTGTGGGTGGCCGAGGGCGCCTCGGTGGACGCCGACGCCGTGCTCAAGGGGCCGCTCTACATCGGCGACTACGCCAAGGTGGAGGCCGGCGCCGAGTTGCGCGAGTACACCGTGCTGGGCAGCAACGCCGTGGTCCGCGAGGGCGCGTTCCTGCACCGGGCGATCGTGCACGGCAACGTCTACATCGGTCCCAGCGCCAACCTGCGCGGCTGCGTGATCGGCAAGAACACCGACGTGATGACCGGCGCCAGGATCGAGGAGAGCGTCGTCATCGGCGACGAGTGCATCATCGAGTCCGAGGCGTACGTCTCCTCCGGGGTCAAGGTCTACCCGTTCAAGACCGTCGAGGCCGGCGCGGTGATCAACACCAGCGTCATCTGGGAGTCGCGCGGCCAGCGCAACCTGTTCGGCCCCCGCGGCGTCTGCGGCCTGGTCAACGTCGAGATCACCCCCGAGCTGTGCGTACGGCTGGCCAGCGCCTACGCCACCACGCTGCGCAAGGGCGCCTCGGTCGTCACCTCGCGCGACTCCTCCCGGGCCGCCAGGGCGCTGAAACGGGCCGTGATCAGCGCGCTCAACGCCGGCGCGATCGACGTGCTGGACCTGGAGGCCGCGCCGCTGCCGGTGGCCCGCTTCCACACCGCCCGCACCGCGGCCGTGGGCGGGATCGCGCTGCGCACCACGCCGGGCGACCCGCAGAGCGTGGACATCGTCTTCATGGACGGCCGGGGCGCGGACCTGTCGCTGGGCGAGCAGCGGAAGCTGGAGCGGGTCTTCTCCCGCCAGGAGTTCCGCCGCGCCTTCCCCGGCGAGATCGCCGAGCTGGGCTTCCCCGCCAGGGCGATCGACGACTACGCGCACGAGCTGCTGCGCTGCGTGGACATGCGGGGCGTGCGGGACACCGGCATGAAGGTCGTCGTGGACTGCGCGGGCGGCACCTCCTCGCTGGTGCTGCCCAACCTGCTCGGCCGGGTCGGCGTCGACGTGCTGACGGTCAACAGCCGGCTGGACGACGCCTCGCCGACCGAGACGCTCGCCGAGCGCCGCCGCGACCTGCAACGCCTGTCGGAGCTGGTGTCCTCGGCGCGCGCCGCGTTCGGCGTGCGCTTCGACCCGGTGGGCGAGCGGGTGGCGCTGGTCGACGAGAAGGGCCAGCTCATCAGCGAGGAACGCGCCCTGCTGGTGGTGCTCGACCTGGTGGCGGCCGAGCGCGGCGGCGGCAGGGTGGCGCTGCCGGTCACCACGACCCGCGTCGCCGAGCAGGTCTGCCGCTTCCACGGCGTGCAGGTGGAGTGGACCGCCACCTCGGTGGACGCGCTCACCTCCGCCGCCGGGGGACACGACATGATCTTCGCCGGCGACGGGCGGGGCGGTTTCGTGGTGCCGGAGTTCGCCCCCACGGTGGACGGGCTGGCCGCCTTCCTGCGGCTGCTGGGGCTGGTGTCGCGCACCCGCCTGTCGTTGAGCAAGATCGACGCCAGGATACCCGAAGCCAAGATCCTCAAGCGCACCGTGCCCACGCCGTGGGCGGCCAAGGGCGCGGTCATGCGCTCGGTGATCGAGGCGGCCGAGGGGCAGCTCATCGACACCACCGACGGCGTGCGGGTGGTCGCCGAGGACGGCGGCTGGGCGCTGGTGCTGCCCGACCCCACCGACGCGGTCACCCACCTGTGGGCCGAGGCCCAGGACATGGACTCGGCGCAGAGTCTGCTCGAACACTGGGCCCGGGTGGTGGAGCAGGCGGCCGGGACATGACAGGAGATGATTTTGCCACGAGCGAGGGTCGATCATGCCGAACGGCGCGGCGGCATGGACCTTGGGGTGTGCCCGGCTGTAACTTTGTGAGGTCCGAACCCGTCGTCCAGCCTCGTCTTGACCTTTGCGCCTGATCAGCGTATGTTGCGGCATTCGCAGTCGGAGGAACGTTTGAGAAGCGAAGAGCGAGACGTAGTCGTGAGCACCATAGCCGCGTCTTCGCGGTAGGAGGCCGAGCCGATCGATGCCGAGCGTCTACTGCACGCAGTGCGGTCATGCCAACCCCGAGGATGCCCGTTTCTGCTCGCGATGTGGATCGCCGCTGAGCCGTACCGAGGCGCCCGGTGACACCACGTCGACGATCTCCATCGCCGGGATCGAGGCGTACGAGGCGGAGACAGGTGAGACGCTCCAAGCCGAGCGCGCCGCGGTCGAGCAACTGCCTCCGGACACCGCCCTGCTGGTCGTCCAGCGGGGGCCCAACGCGGGCAGCCGCTTCCTGCTGGACAACGAGTTCACCACGGCGGGTCGCCACCCGGAGAGTGACATCTTCCTGGACGATGTGACGGTGTCACGCAGACATGCGGAGTTCTACCGGCGGGGCGGCGGCGCCTTCACCGTGCGCGACGTGGGCAGCCTCAACGGCACCTACGTCAACCGCGAGCGCATCGAGGAGGTGCCCCTCTACGGCGGGGACGAGGTGCAGATCGGCAAGTTCCGCCTGGTGTTCCTCACCAGGGGCGCTGGAGGGCCATGAGCGCCCAGGCAGCGCGGTCGCACATGAGTATCGGGGAGGTGCTCGCCCTGCTCCGGGGCGAGTTCCCCGACATCACGGTGTCCAAGATCCGTTTCCTTGAGGGTGAGGGGCTGATCGAGCCGCAGCGCAGCCCCTCCGGCTACCGCAAGTTCACGCACGCCGACGTCGAGCGGCTGCGTTACATCCTGACCGAGCAGCGCGACCGCTATCTCCCGCTGCGGGTGATCAAGGACCACCTGGAGGCCGCGGCCCGGGAGGACGTGCCGGTGGCCAGGCCGCGCGCGGTGCCCGGCGAGCGGGCGGAGGTCCGGCTCAGCCGGGAGGAGCTGCTCGACGCGAGCGGCCTCGACGAGGAGACCCTCACCGAGCTGGAGGACTTCGGCCTGCTGGCCGGGGTCGCCCGCCGTTACGACGCGGACGCCCTGGCGGTGGCCAGGAGCGTCGGCGCCCTCGCCGCCTTCGGCGTGCACGCCAGGCATCTGCGGCCGGTCAAGGCCGCCGCCGACCGCGAGGCCGCGCTCGTGGAGCAGGCCGTCGCGCCCCTGCTGCGCCGTCGGGCCCCCGGAGCCATCGACCGGGCCGACGAGACGGCCCGGGAGATCTCCGAGCTCCTGCTGCTCCTGCACGCCGCGCTGGTGCGTACCGAGGTCCGGGGCGTTCTGGGCCGTTGACCACCCGTCGGGTCATTCGCGTCCCCGTGAGTGTTACGTTGAATTGCGGTGTTGAGCGACCAATGGTGACCAAGCGAGCGGGTCTGACGCGGTGCGGCCGCGGCGGGCGCGCGACAACGGATACGGAGCAGCCCGTGTTGCAGATGGAGGTCGTGGGCGTCCGGGTCGAGATGCCCACCAACCAGCCGATCGTCTTGCTCAAGGAGGCGCACGGGGAGCGTTACCTGCCCATTTGGATAGGCATGACCGAGGCGACGGCGATCGCCATGGCCCAGGCGGACGAGCCTCCGCCCAGGCCGCTGACGCATGACCTGTTCAGAGACGTGCTGGACGCGTTGGGTGTGCGGTTGAGCACCGTCAACATCGTGTCCCTGCGCGACGGCATCTTCTTCGCCGATCTGGTGTTCTCCAACGGTGTCGAGGTGAGCGCACGCCCGTCCGACTCCATCGCGCTCGCCCTGCGGACCGGGGCGCGCATCTTCGCCAGTGAGGAGGTCGTACAGGAGGCGGGGGTCACGATCCCCGACGACCAGGAGGACGAGGTGGAGAAGTTCCGCGAGTTCCTGGACACGATCAGCCCGGAGGACTTCGGCCGGGCCGGGTAGGCATTTCAGTGCATTTACGCTTCACGACGCGCCGAGCCGGATCGTTGACTGCTGATGAGCACGGTCCTACGGTGCAAGTGAACCCCGCGGTTGTCATTCACGAACCCCCAGATCAGACCGCGGGATGAGAGAAAGCCGGAGGTCCGCAGTGGCGGTCAGCAGCGGCGAGGGTAAGACAGCCGGCCAGGATGATCCCGGACGGCGCGAGCACGCGCGCCAGCGTGCCGGTGAGCAGGGTCTGCTCTTCGACGGGCAGCCGACGGCGTTGCCCGCCGACATCGGTTACCGCGGTCCCACCGCCTGTGCGGCTGCCGGGATAACGTACAGGCAGCTCGACTACTGGGCGCGCACCGGGCTGGTCGAGCCCGGTATAAGAGCTGCGCAAGGCTCCGGGTCGCAGCGGCTCTACAGCTTCCGCGACATCCTGGTGCTCAAGGTCGTCAAGCGGCTCCTCGACACGGGCGTCTCGCTCCAGCAGATCCGCACCGCCGTACAGCATCTGCGGGACCGCGGGGTCAACGACCTGGCGCAGATCACCCTGATGAGCGACGGCGTGAGCGTGTACGAGTGCACGTCGGCGGACGAGGTGATCGATCTGCTCCAGGGCGGGCAGGGCGTGTTCGGGATCGCGCTCGGCAGGGTGTGGCGCGAGGTCGAGGGATCGCTCGCGGAGCTGCCGGGGGAACGCGCGGAGGCCGCCCCGGGCCTCGATGACCAGCACCCCGACGACGAGCTCGCGCGACGCCGTAAGGCTCGTAAGACGGGATAAGTCGGGCAAGGTGCAGGACGGGGTAGGGTTGGAGGCGACAAGGCCGACGACCCTGTGCGGGAGAGTCCTCGACGCCGTTCGCGGCGCATCGGGGCGCCGAAGGAGCAACCTCCCCGGAATCTCTCAGGCAGCCGTACCGTGCGGGTGAGGCAACTCTGGAAAGCAGGCGCGCTCGCCAGGCGTGACTCACCGACGGTGCAAATCCTCGCAGGCGGGGGTGAAGCTCTCAGGTCGCGATGACGAAGTCGCGATGACAGAGGGGGAGACCCGGCATACGCGCGCGTCCAGCGCCGGTCTCCGACGCCTCGGGAGGCTTTCCCCATGACCGACCTGTCTTCGCCCGGCGAGTTCGCCCCGCCGCCCTTCGCCACCCGCCACATCGGCCCCTCCGACACCGATCGGGCCCGCATGCTGGAGGCGGTGGGCTTCGCCTCCGTCGAGGACCTCGTGGCCGTCGCGGTGCCCGAGGCGATCAGGGCCAAGGACCGGCTGCGGATGCCCGAGGCGGTGAGCGAGGTCGAGGCAATCGCGGAGCTGCGCGCCATCGCCGCCCGCAACCGGGTGCTCGTCTCCATGATCGGCCTGGGTTACCACGACACGCACACGCCCGCCGTCATCCGGCGCAACCTGCTGGAGAACCCCGGCTGGTACACCGCCTACACGCCCTACCAGCCCGAGATCTCCCAGGGCCGGCTGGAGGCGCTGCTCAACTTCCAGACCGTGATCACCGACCTGACCGGGCTCGACGTCGCCGGGGCGTCCCTGCTGGACGAGGCGACCGCCGCGGCCGAGGCGATGACGCTGGCGCGCCGCGCGAGCAAGGTCAAGAGCGCGGTGTTCGTCGTGGACGCCGACGCCCTCCCGCAGACCAAGGCGGTGCTGGCGACCAGGGCCGAGCCGCTCGGCATCGAGCTGGTGGAGGCCGACCTCGCCGGCGCGGCCGGGCTGCCCGAGTGCTTCGGCGTCCTGGTGCAGTATCCCGGCGCCAGCGGCCGGATCGCCGGCTTCCGGGCCGTCGCCGAGGCCGCCCACGAGCAGGGCGCCCTCGTCGTGGCCGCCGCCGACCTGCTGGCCCTCACGCTGCTCGCCTCGCCCGGCGAGCTGGGCGCCGACATCGCGATCGGCTCCTCCCAGCGGTTCGGCGTGCCGCTCGGCTTCGGCGGCCCGCACGCGGCCTACATGGCCGTCCGCGAAGGGCTCCAGCGGCAGATGCCCGGCCGCCTGGTGGGCGTCTCGCGCGACGCCGACGGACGGCCCGCCTACCGGCTCGCGCTGCAGACCCGCGAGCAGCACATCCGCCGGGAGAAGGCCACCAGCAACATCTGCACCGCGCAGGTGCTGCTCGCCGTGATCGCCGGGATGTACGCGGTCTACCACGGCCCCGAGGGCCTCGCCAGGATCGCCCGCCGCACCCACGCGCACGCGGCGGACCTCGCGGCCGGGCTGCGCGCCGGCGGGGTCGAGGTCGTGCACGAGACCTTCTTCGACACCGTGCTCGCCCGGGTGCCCGGGCGCGCGGCGGAGGTGGTCGCGGCGGCCGCGGAGCGGGGCGTCAACCTGCGCCTGGCCGACGCCGACCACGTGGCCGCCGCGTGCGACGAGACCACCACCGGCGGGCACGTGGACACCGTGCTGGCGGCCTTCGGCGTCGGCGGGCGGGCCGCCGGGCCGGTCGCCGACGCGCTGCCCGCCGGGCTGGCCCGCGAGTCCGCCTACCTCACCCACCCCGTCTTCCACACCCACCGGTCCGAGACGGCCGTGCTGCGCTACCTGCGCAGGCTCCAGGACAAGGACATCGCGCTGGACCGCTCGATGATCCCGCTCGGCTCGTGCACGATGAAGCTGAACGCGACCACCGAGATGGAGCCGGTGACCTGGCCGGAGTTCGCCGGGATCCACCCCTACGCCCCCGACGACCAGGTCGAGGGCTACCGCGAGCTGATCGAGGGCCTGGAGGCCCGGCTGGCCGAGGTGACCGGCTACGACGCGGTCTCGCTGCAGCCCAACGCCGGGTCCCAGGGCGAGTTCGCCGGCCTGCTCGCCATCCGCGCCTACCACCGCGGGCGCGGCGACGAGGGCCGCGACGTGTGCCTCATCCCGTCCTCCGCGCACGGCACCAACGCCGCCAGCGCCGTCATGGCCGGCATGCGGGTCGTCGTGGTGGCCTGCGACGACCAGGGCAACGTGGACCTCGCCGACCTCGACACGAAGATCGAGCGGCACCGCGACCAGCTTGCCGCGATCATGGTGACGTACCCGTCCACGCACGGCGTCTACGAGGAGACCATCACCGAGGTCTGCGCCCGGATCCACGAGGCCGGCGGGCAGGTCTACGTGGACGGCGCCAACCTCAACGCGCTCGTCGGCCTCGCCAGGCCCGGCGACTTCGGCGCCGACGTCTCGCACCTCAACCTGCACAAGACGTTCTGCATCCCGCACGGCGGCGGCGGCCCCGGCGTCGGCCCGGTCGCGGTCCGCGCCCACCTGGCCGGCTACCTGCCCGGCCACCCGCTGCGCGACGGCTCCCCGGTCGGCCCCGTCTCCGCCGCCCCGTACGGCTCCGCGGGCATCCTGCCCATCTCCTGGGCCTACATCCGGATGATGGGCGGCGAGGGCCTCAAGGCGGCCACCGAGCAGGCCATCCTGTCGGCCAACTACCTGGCCCGCAGGCTGGACGCGCACTACCCGGTGCTGTACACCGGCCGCGGCGGCCTGGTCGCCCACGAGTGCATCATCGACCTGCGGCAGATCACCAAGGAGACCGGCGTCACGGTCGACGACGTCGCCAAGCGGCTCATCGACTACGGGTTCCACGCGCCCACGATGTCGTTCCCGGTGGCGGGCACGCTGATGATCGAGCCCACCGAGAGCGAGGACCTCGCCGAGCTCGACCGCTTCTGCGAGGCCATGATCGCGATCAGGGGCGAGATCGGCAAGGTGGCCTCCGGCGCCTACGACCGCGAGGACAACCCGCTGCGCGGCGCGCCGCACACGGCCGACTGCCTGGTCGCCGACGAGTGGACGCACCCCTACGGCCGGACCGAGGCGGCCTATCCGGTGCCGTCGCTGCGCGAGGGCAAGTACTGGTCGCCGGTCCGCCGCATCGACCAGGCATACGGCGACCGCAACCTGGTCTGCTCCTGCCCCCCGCTGTCGGCCTACGAGGACTAGCCGCCCGCCCGCCCCCCACGCGCCTTTGCCGGTGCGTGGGGGGCGCATGGGAAGAACTTGGTCATACCAGGTCTGGGCATGTCGGAGGACGGGAAGGGCGTGAGTCGTTAGGCTTCAGGGTGATCATTTGACTAAGGAGCTCGATGACCCCCCCGGAGCTGGACATGCCCGCCCTGGACACCGCCCGCTGGATGGCGGAGAACGGCGATCTCGACGGTTCCGCGCGCATCCTCGCCGAGCTGGTCGCCGATCCCGACGCGCCGGACCGGGCCCAGGCGGCCGTGGGACTCGCGGTGGTGCTGGACGAGCGGGGCGACATCGAGGAGGCCAGGTCCGCCGCGCGTACGGCGCTGGCCACCGGGCATCCCGAGTTCGCCTCCCAGGCGGCCTGCCACCTCGCGGGCAGCTTCGAGCGGGAGGGCAGCGCGGGCCAGGCCAGGGCCGCCTGGCAGGCCGTCATCGGCCTGGGGAATCCCGCCTACCTGCCGCTGGCGCACATGGCGCTGGCCAGGCTGGCGGCGGCCGACGGCGACGCGGGCGAGGTCGAGCGGGCACTGCGCGAGGCGCTGGCCACCGGCGACCCGGACGTGGTCTCCCGCGCGGCCCAGTGGCTCGCCGAGCGGCTTCTGGATGCCGGCGAGCCCGGGGAGGCGGCCGACGTGCTCCTGACCGCCCTGGAGGCGCCGGTGGTGGCCGCGGCGGAGCGGCTGCGGGTGCTGCTCGGCATCGCGCACCTGGAACTCGCCTGTGCGCAGTTCGCAGCCGCGGTCGAGGAGGGCACGGACGTGGAGACCAGCGCGCTGGCCATCGAACTGCTCGCCCGCACGCTGCCGCTGCGCGGGCGCGACGAGGACGCCGCGCGGGTGTGGCGCTACGGCCTGGAGCACGCCGACGAGGACCTTGCCGGCCAGGTACGCCTGAGGATGGAACGAGACCTGTGACCGCCCCCGCGGCGACCGGTGGTCAGAGTCGCCGGGAGACCGCCGCGGCGAGGTTGACCATGATGATCCCGGCCCACGCCAGCAGCAGGCCGAGGAATCCCGCCTCGTTCGCCGCGATGCCGGTGAGGGGGATGCCGAGGAGCATCGACCCCAGCCCGAGCCACATGGCCTCGCGGCCGGACCGGGACGGGGGCGGGGCGTGGTGCGGCGGTCCGGGCCGGACGCCCAGGCGAGCGTCCACCTCCGACCGCACGCGGGCGGCCAGCGTCGCCTCCACCTTGTCGGCGAAGGACTCGGCGAGGGCCGCGTCGTAGTCGGGGCCGAGACTGCGGCTGGTCTCGAAGGCGGCCCGCATCTCGTCGCGGGGCAGGGGTTCGTCGCGCACGGGTTCACGCTAACCCCGCGCGCGGCGCGTTCCATCGTCCTGCGGGGCCACTCCTCCCTCGTGCTCAGGGATGACCGGCCGCGCCGGGCCGGGCGGCCTCTGGCGGCCGGAGGCGTTAACGTTGCACGTCATGGAGGTCATGACGCCGTACGGGCCGGCGCGGGTGGAGATCGACGAGGCGGCCGGGCCGAGGCTGCTGCTGGTGCTCACCCACGGGTCGGGCGGCGGGGTGGACGCGCCGGACCTGCTCGCCGTCCGCGACGCCGCGTTGCGGGCGGGCGCGACCGTGGCGCGGGTGACACAGCCCTTCCGGCTGGCCGGGCGCAGGGCCCCCGGCCCGGCGGCGCGCCAGGACGAGGCGTGGATCGACGTGGTGGGCGGCCTGCGGGCGCGCTATCCGGGCCTGCCGCTGGTGCAGGGCGGCCGGAGCAACGGGGCCAGGGTGGCCTGCCGTACGGCGGGCGGGGTGGGCGCGGCGGCGGTGGTGGCGCTGGCCTTCCCGCTGCATCCGCCGGGCAGGCCGGAACGCTCCCGCGTGGCGGAACTCAGGGGCGCGGGAGTCGACGTGCTGGTGGTGAACGGCGACCGCGACCCGTTCGGCGTGCCGGACGCGGCGGACGCGGCCCGGCTGGTCGTGCTGCCGGGCGAGGGGCACGAGTTCAAGAAGGACCCGGCCCGGGTGGGAGAGGTCGTGGCCGAGTGGCTCGTCGGCCGGACGGGCTGAACGGCCTCGGGTCAGGACGGAGCCGTGGCCTGGCCACAGCGAGGCGGGAGCCCGGCTGCGGCCGGTCTGCGGCTGTCTGGGGGCCGGTCGGTGACCGGTCTGCGGTCAGACCGCGCCGACGAGGGTCAGACCGCGCCGACGAGGGTCAGACCGCGCCGACGAGCGGGAACGGGCGATGCGGGTCGATGACCGCGCCGTTGGGGAGCAGCTCGCCCGTGTCCTCGAACAGCACGACTCCGTTGCAGAGCAAACTCCAGCCCTGCTCGGGGTGCGCTGCGACGGTGCGGGCCGCGTCGCGGTCGTCGGCGTCCGCGGACGGACAGGACGGCTCATGAGGGCACACGGTGTGCCTCCGGATCTGTGTTCTGGGGCTCGCCGTGGGCCAGGGGTCTCCCGGGCGGCGAGCGACTGGGGTTGGCGTGTGGTGAACCACACATTGACAGTGTGCGCTGTGCTGCCGCACCGGCGACATAGCCCGTTAGGACGATTCCGCTTTGCCGACCGGGTGGTCAGTCATGGTGCGTGTGACCTAGCACACAGGGTGCCCCATCCTGGATAACGTTCGAGCCTCGGCTCGCCGCCGAAGCGGTAAACAGTGTGTTACGACCCGGCCAGCCCGGTCAGCAGCGCGGACAGCCCGCGTTCGAAGGCGGCGTCGCCCTCGGGATCGCCGGAGACGTGCTCCGTCCTCGGGTCGGCCCACCCGGTCTGCTGGAGCTCGACGGCGACGCTGCCGAAGACGTACGAGCGCAGGGCGCGCACCGCGGCGGGCGCGTCGGCGAGGCCCGCGTCGGAGAGCTGCTGGGTCTGCTCCCTGATCGCCGCGGCGGCGCTGCCTCGCGGCGGCTTGGTCATCGCCAGGGCGAGCACGCCCGGATGGGCGAGCAGTGCGGCCCGGCCGGCCCGGCACCACGCCCCGGCGAGGTCCCGCCAGGCGGGCAGCCCGGCGGGATCGACGCTCACGGTGGTGACGTGCTGGGCCAGCGCGTCGAGCAGCGCCTCCTTGCCACCCGGCACATGGTGATAAATGGCCATGGCTTCCACCTGGAGGGCGTCGCCGAGCCTGCGCATCGTCAGGCGGCGGAGCCCCTGCGCGTCGGCGATCTCCAGGGCGGCGTCGATGATCCGCTCGCGGGAGAGCGGGATGGGCGGGCGCTTGGCGGGCATGCCGATCATCCTGCCAAGATCGGCCTTACTGTGTAAAGGGCGCCGCGCGCGGGGGGATCCGATCCAGGCGGTAAAGTTGCCCTCGCAGGTTTGACAGCCGCCGGCGCGGGCCGGCGACATCCCAGGGGAGGGGCAGGCGATGGCGTTCTTCCGACCGCGAGTGAGCCGGGAGGCGGAGGTCCGCTACCACGCCGACCAGGAGGTCGGCAAAGGTTACGCGGAGCTTCTCGAGCGCGCCCGGGCGGCCGAGCACGCGTTGCACGAGCTCCAGGCGCAGCGCGCGCCGATCGACCGGCTCCGCGAGGCCGCCCTGGTCCTGGACCGCGCGCTGACCGAGGCGCTGCGCGGGGCCGAGGCCAACGCCCGCGCCACCTACGGCGTGAAGGCCTACGACGACCGCATCGCGCGCCGCAAGGCCAGGGCCGTCCCCGCGGGGGCCATGTGGACCGCCGAGGTCAGCCGCCTGCGCACCCTTCGCGAGCAGCACCGCCTGACCGGCGTCCCCCGGCTGCCCCGCCCCGTTCCGGCCGTCGTCTCCCGCTGAGGCCGGACCCCCCATAGACGCCGGACGCCCGGTGCCGTGAAGGCACCGGGCGTCCCGCATGTGCGGCCAGGCGGGGTCAGCTGGCCCAGTCGAGCAGCGGGCGCGTGTTGCTGGGGTGCCGCAGCTTGGACAGCGACTCCTTCTCCAGCTGGCGGATGCGCTCCCGGGTCAGCCCCAGGTGCTTGCCGATCTCGTCGAGCGTGTGCGGCTTGCCGTCGATGAGACCGAAGCGCAACGCCATGATCTTGGCTTCCCGCGGGGACAGGTTGCCGAGCACGCAGCGGAGCTGGTCGGCCAGCAGCTGCCGGTCCACCACCTCCGACGCCTCGGGGGAGTCGACGTCCTCGATCAGGTCGCCGATGGTGGTCTCGCCGTCGTCGCCGATCGTGGCGTTGAGGCTGATCGGCTGGCGGCTGGTGCGCAGCAGCTCCTCGATCTGGTCCGGGGTACGGTCCAGCTCGACCGCCAGCTCCTCGGGGGTGGGCCCCCTGCCGAGACGCTGGTGCATGTCACGCTCGATGCGGGAGAGCTTGGACAGCATCTCCAGCACGTGCACCGGCAGCCGGATCGTGCGCGCCGAGTCGGCGAACCCGCGCTGGATGGCCTGCCGGATCCACCACATGGCGTACGTGGAGAACTTGTACCCCTTGGTGTAGTCGAACTTCTCCACCGCCCGGATCAGGCCGAGGTTGCCCTCCTGGACGACGTCGAGCAACGCCATGCCGCGGTCGGTGTACTTCTTGGCGACCGAGACGACCAGCCGCAGGTTGGCCTCCAGCATGTGGTCCTTGGCCCGCCTGCCGTCGGCGACGACCCACTCCAGGTCGGCGCGGACCGCCTCGGGCAGACCGGGGTCGGACTCCAGCTTGTGCTCGGCGTAGAGGCCGGCCTCGATGCGCTTGGCGAGCTCGACCTCCTGCGCCGCGGTGAGCAGCGTGCGGCGGCCGATCGACTTGAGATAGGTGTGCACCGAGTCGCCCATCGTGGACGACTGGTCGTCCAGGTCGAGCTGCTCGGCCTCGACCTCGCGGGTCTCGGGCGCCTCGGCGGCCAGCCACTCCTCGCCGGGCTCCTGCGCCGCGTCGATCCCGGCGTCGGCGGGGCCGCCCGCGGGGTCCGCGGCGGCGGCGCGCGCGTCCTTGGCCGCGTCCTTGGCCTTGGCGCGGCGGGAGGTCGCGGCCTTGGCGGTCTTGGGGGTCGTCTTGGCCCTGGCGGCGCGGGTCTTCACGGCCGCCTTCCCCGGCGCGGGCTCCTCGTCCGCGCCCAGGCTGACGCCCGCCTCGGTGAGCTCGCGCAGAATCGAGCGGCCCTGGTTGGGGGTCAGCCCGGCGTGCGCGAACGCGTGCCGGAGCTCGGCCAGAGAAAGGTGACCTTGTGCTCGCCCTCGGTCGAGCAGTCGGTCGAGGGACGTCGGGGAAGCCTCGGGCGGGGCTGCCACGGCGGTTCGGGGCATGAGGGCACCTCCTCACAGGAGAGTCGTCGTCTTGCGGGCTTGTTCGGGTGGGGCGGGTCAGTCCGCGCGGCGCACCAGTATCAATAACGTTCCAGGGCGCAGTTAATTCCCATCTGGGCGCCCACACCGCCGCCGGATAGCCGGAAACCGGCCCTTGACGGGCGGAAAGAGGCGAGGCGGGAGACGTGACCCGCCGCGCCGGCGTCCGGGGGGTTACCTGGTCGCGTTCTCCGAGAACGTGACCATCGGCATGGGCATCGGCTCGGCCTGCTCCAGCCGGTCGTCGGTCCAGTATTCGCCGACGTGCGCGGGGTCCGGGTTGATCTCGCCGGAGACGACGTAGTCTTCAGGGTCCGTAGGGCCCGCAGGGTCCTGGGCGGCCTCGGAGGGGGTGGCCTGCGGCTCCTCGGGGCCCGGTGTGACCACGGTCTTGGTCTCCTGACTGACCGTTGCGAGCCGGCCCGTGGTGGCGGCGGCAGCGACGGACACGCCGCCGACGAGGACCGCGCCGACCACGCCGGCGGAGATCCACATCTTGCGGGTTGGGTTCATTCAGGTTTCCTTCCTTGGTCCCAGCTTCTCATAGGACGTGGCTTACCGTGCCAAAGGTTCCACGTGTCGGCGATTCTGGTTATTTGTAACTAGCCCGCCTGATGGCCTGGAGGTCCGGCTTGCCGTTCGGGAGCAGCGGGAACTCGGCGAGGAGCACCAGCTCCTTGGGGGCGGCGTAGGCGGGCAGCCGTTCCTTGGCGTAGGCGCGCAGCGCGGCCAGGGTGGGCGGGGCCTTCGGGTCCGCGGGGACGACCACCGCGACGACGCGCTCGCCCCACTCGGGGTCGGGCCGGCCCACCACGGCGGCGTCGGCGACCGCGGGATGGCCGCTCAGCACGCCGGCCGCCTCGGCCGCGACGACCTTGTTGCCGCCGGTGTTGACGACGTCGTCGGCCCGGCCGAGCACGCCCAGCCGCCCGCCGGACAGGTCGCCGAGGTCGGAGGTGACGAACCAGTCGCCTTCGAGCGCCGCCCCGGTGAGGTCGGGGCGCAGCCGGTAGCCGGAGAACAGCACGGGGCCGGCGATCCTGATCCGCCCGTCGGCGCCGACCTTGACGTCCACGCCGTCCAGGGGCACGCCGTCGTACACGCAGCCGCCGCCGGTCTCGCTCATGCCGTACGAGGTGACCACCCGGGCGCCGGCGTCCCGGGCGGCGGTGAGGAGGGCGGGCGCGGCCGCGGCGCCGCCGAGCAGGATCGTGCGGAAGACGCCGGGGCCGGCGCCGTGGCCGAGCAGGCGGCGTAGCTGGGTGGGGACCAGGGACACGTGCGCGGCGCCGGAGGAGAGCACCGCCTCGGGGGAGAAGCCCGGGTGGACGATCGGCTCGGCGCCGGCGAGCAGCGAGCGCACCAGCACCTGCATGCCGGAGATGTGGTCCGGCGGCAGGCAGCACAGCCAGCGCTCGCCCGGCTGCGCGCCGAGCCTGCGCAGCGACGCCGACGCCGACGCGCGCAGCGCCTCCGCCGTGAGCTGCGCGCCCTTCGGCGCCCCCGTGGACCCGCTGGTGGCGATCACCACCGCGACCTGGTCCGGCGCGGGCACGCCCCCCGGGTGGCGGCGCACGCCTTCCGGGGTGACGACGTGGGTGGGCCGCAGCGCCCCGAGGGCGGCGCGCAGCGCCGCGGCGGGCAGGGCAGGGGAGAGCGGCAGCACGGCCGGGCCGTCCCCGCCGAGCGCCGCCCGCACGGCGTCGAAGAGCGCGGGTCCGGGCGGCAGCACCACGGCGTGCAGCGGACGCTCCCCGCCGTCCGGGGGCACGGCGGGGCCGCGGTCCGCCGTCTCCGCGAGGCGGCGGCCGATGCGCTCCGTGCTCGCCGGTGACGCGGAAGAGCGCTCCGCGTGCACGTGTGTAGGTGGCACGGTCGTAAGGTTAGCTCCGACAAGCCGGACAATCGCCGAGGGGTCCTGTGCTGCCGCCCAGGTCCGCGGTCCGCTGGTCGACGCCGGGGGCGGTCCCCGGTCCCCGCCCGACTCCCGGTCTGCGGGGTGAGCGAGTGGAGGGACGGATCGTGAGTACGATCGACTGGAAGCGGTCGGGTGACTACGAGGACATCTTCTACGAGACCGCCGAGGGCATCGCGAAGATCACGATCAACCGGCCGGAGCGGCACAACGCCTTCCGCCCCACGACGCTCTTCGAGCTGCAGGACGCCTTCAACCGGGCCAGGGACGACGGCGAGGTCGGTGTGATCATCTTCACCGGCGCCGGCACCCAGGCGTTCTGCTCCGGCGGCGACCAGAAGATCCGCGGCGACGACGGCTACGTCGGCCCCGACGGCATCGGCCGGCTCAACGTGCTGGATCTCCAGGTGCAGATCCGCCGGCTGCCCAAGCCGGTCATCGCGATGGTCGCCGGTTACGCCATCGGCGGCGGCCACGTGCTGCACGTGTGCTGCGACCTGACGATCGCCGCGGACAACGCGCGGTTCGGGCAGACCGGCCCCAAGGTCGGCTCCTTCGACGGCGGCTACGGCGCGTGGCTGCTGGCCGAGACGGTGGGCCTGAAGAAGGCGCGCGAGATCTGGTACCTGTGCCGGCAGTACGACGCCCAGCAGGCGCTGGACATGGGCCTGGTCAACACGGTCGTCCCGCTGGAGCGGCTGGAGGAGGAGACGATCCAGTGGTGCAGGGAGCTGCTGGAGAGGTCGCCGCTGGCGCTGCGGATGCTCAAGGGCGCGCTGAACGCGGTCACCGACGGCGCCGCGGGCATGCAGCAGTTCGCCGGTGACGCGACGCTCCTGTACTACATGAGCGAGGAGGCCCAGGAGGGCAGGGACGCCTTCAAGGAGAAGCGCAAGCCCGACTTCTCCCGCTTCCCCCGCCGCCCCTAGCGGCCACGCTTTCCCGGCGGGCGGACGATCCGGGAGAGTGTGTACGAACCAACCGGCCTGAAGGAGGCGATGTCGTGAATCCCGCGAGCGCGCTGGCGACCGTGCTGGTCGACGAACTGGTGCGATGCGGGGTGAGCGACATGGTCGTCGCGCCGGGCTCCCGCTCCACCCCGCTGGCGCTGGCCGCGCACGCCGAGTCGCGGCTGCGGCTGCACGTGCGCATCGACGAGCGCTCGGCGTCGTTCCTCGCGCTCGGCCTGGCCAGGCGCTCGGAGCGGCCGGTGGCGCTGGTGTGCACGTCGGGCACGGCCGCCGCCAACTTCCACCCGGCGGTGGTCGAGGCCCACGAGTCCGGCGTGCCGCTGCTGGTGCTCACCGCCGACCGGCCGCCCGAGCTGCGCGACACCGGCGCCAACCAGACGATCGACCAGGTCAAGCTGTACGGCACGGCGGTGCGCTGGTTCGCCGAGGTGGGCGTGCCGGAGAACCGGCCCGGCCAGATCGCCTACTGGCGTTCCCTGGCGGCCCGCGCCTACCAGCGCGCCCTCGGTCCGGGCGACCCCGGCCCGGTGCACCTCAACCTGCCCTTCCGCGAGCCGCTGATCCCCGACGGGGACACCTCGTGGTGCGAGCCGCTGGAGGGCAACCCCGCCGGGCCGTGGGTGCGGGCCCGGGTGGCGCCGCCCGCGGTGTCCCTGCACATCCCGCCCACCCGCAGGGGCGTGCTGGTGGTCGGCGACGGCGCGGTGAACGTCCGGCGTTACGTCGCCGCCGCCGGGATGGCCGGCTGGCCGGTGATCTCCGAGCCGAGCGGCGGCGGGCGCTACGGCGACCACGCCGTCTCGGCCTATCACTTCCTGCTCGGCACGCCGGAGTTCGCCGAGGCCCATCGGCCCGACGTGGTGGTGACGCTCGGCCGTCCCGGGCTCTCCCGGCCGCTGATGTCCTGGCTCCAGCACGCGGGCGAGCACATCGTGGTGGCGCCCGACCTGGCCCGCTGGCCGGACCCGACGCGTTCGGCGACCCAGGTCGCGGAGGCGGCGGAGATCACGGTGGCCGCGGGCGACGACGGCTGGCTGCACTCCTGGCAGCGGGCCGAGCGGGCCGCGCGGTCGGCGATCGACGACGTGCTCGACGGGTCCGGGCTGAGCGAGCCGCGCCTCGCCAGGGACCTCGTGGACCTGCTGCCCAACGGCTCGCTGCTGTTCAGCGGCTCCTCGATGCCGATCCGCGACCTGGACCAGGCCATGCGGCCGAGGCGCGGGCTGCGGGTGCTGGCCAACCGGGGCGCCTCGGGCATCGACGGGGTGGTGTCCACCGCGATGGGCGCCGCGCTGGCGCACAACGGCCCCTCCTACGCCCTGCTCGGCGACCTGACCTTCCTGCACGACCAGAACGGCCTGATCCTCGGGCCCCGGGAGCCCCGCCCCGACCTGTGCCTGGTGGTGGTGAACAACGACGGCGGCGGGATCTTCTCCCTGCTGTCCCAGGCTTCGCTGCCCGAGCCGTTCGAGCGCCTCTTCGGCACCCCGCACGGGGTGGACCTGGGTTACCTCACGGCGGCGACCGGCACGCCGTACACGCAGGTGACCGAGATCGAGCAGCTCGCCAAGGCGCTGCGCGGGGACGGGCCGCGGGTGGTGGAGGTGCGCACCGACCGGGGGCCGAACGCGGCGCTGCACGCCTCGATGCGCGAGGCGGCGCAGGAGGCCGTGCTCAAGGCGCTCGGCTGACCCGCGGGGTCAGCGCTCGATGAGCGTGACCTCCAGGGAGTAGTGCGAGGCCCGGTAGACGTGCGAGCCGTGCTCCACGGCACGGCCCTGGTCGTCGTAGGTGGTGCGGACCATGGTGAGCAGGGGCGCGCCGCGACGCTCGCCGAGCAGCCGGCCCTCCGCGGCCGAGGCGGCGCGGGCGCCGATGCGCTGGTTGGCCACCCGCATCCGCACCCCGGAGCCGCGCAGCAGCTCGTAGAGGCCGCGCTCCTCCAGGCCCTCGGCGGTCAGCGGGGCGAGGCCCGGCGGCAGCCAGTTGTGCAGGATCGCGAGCGGCTCCCCACCGGCGTAGCGCAGCCGCTCCACGCGCAGCACCTGGGTGCCGGGGGCGACGGCGAGGATCCGCGCGACGTCCTCCCCCGCCGGGACGGAGTCCAGCGCGAGCACCTGGGTGGCCGGCTCCTGACCGGCCCTGCGCAGGTCGTCGTAGAGGCTGGTGAGCTCCACCGAGCGCTTGACCTGGCCGTGCACGACCTGGGTGCCGACGCCGCGCTTGCGCACCAGCAGGCCCTTGTCCACGAGGTACTGGATCGCCTGCCTGATCGTCGGGCGGGAGAGGCCGAGCCGGTCGGCGAGCTGGATCTCGTTGTCGAGCCGGGAACCCGGGGGCAGGTCGCCCTTCCTGATGGCCTCGGCGATCTGCTCGGCGACCTGGAAGTAGAGGGGCACCGGGCTGGACCGATCCAGATCGATCTCAAGCTTGGCGCTCATGGACTCCTCCGCGAGGGGTGGGCCGGGCGATGCGTGGGGCCAGTGTGGCGATCAGGCTAGCGGACATCAGAATGTCCTGACAAATAACGGACTGCTGTTCGCGATGGCGGGTGGGGTTTGACGGGGGCGCGCGGGCGCTGTTGAGTCGGTTCATGGGGTTCGACCGGATCGGCCGGGCTGGACCACCTCCGCGCCCTGTGAGCGCATCCGCACTCCCATGTCCTGACATCACGTGAAATCACGTCCTGATGTCAGGTCAAATGATTGACACGTTGGTATGCCGCGGTTACAACCGGGGGGACCGGTTCCCGGCGTCGTGGAGGTGCCGATGAGGCGAAGGACATGGACGGCCGTGGCGGGGCTGTTCGGCGTGCTGGCGCTGGGCGGCTGCTCAGGCGGGGGACAGGACGGGGGACAGGGTGGCGGCGCGGCGCCCACCGGCGGCGCGGCCGGCGGGACGTACGCGGTGATCACGCACGCCGCCGCCGGCGACTCCTTCTGGGACGTGGTGAAGAACGGCGCGGAGGCGGCCGGCGCGCGGTACGGCGTGACCGTGGGCTACCAGGGCGACGGCGACCCCGCCCGGCAGGCCCAGCTCATCGACCAGGCGGTGAGCCGGCGGGTGGACGGCATCGTGGTGTCGATGGCCAACCCCGACGCGCTGCGGGAGCCGGTCGGCAAGGCGGTCGCGGCCGGCATCCCGGTCATCACGATCAACTCGGGGGCGGAGAGGTCCAGGGAGTTCGGCGCGATCACCCACGTCGGCCAGTCGGAGGAGGTCGCCGGGCGCGGCGCGGGCGAGAAGCTCGGCGCCGAGGGCGTGACCAAGCTGCTGTGCGTCATCCACGAGGCCGGCAACGTGGGCCTGGACCAGCGGTGCGTCGGCGCGAGCCGGGGGCTCGGCGGCACCGTGGAGCGGCTCCAGGTGGACGTCCGCAACCTCGCGGACGCCACCTCCAAGATCATGGCGAGACTCCAGGCGGACACCGCGCTCGACGGGGTGCTCACGCTGAACCCGGCCGTCGCCGCCGCCGCCCGCGACGCCATCGCCGACAGTGGCTCGCGGGCCAGGCTGGCCACCTTCGACCTGTCGGCCGACGTGGTCGCCGCCGTGCGGGACGGTGAGATCCTCTTCGCCGTCGACCAGCAGCAGTACCTCCAGGGCTGGCTGCCGATCACCTTCCTCCACCTGCACCGGACGAATCTCAACACCGTCGGCGGCGGCCTGCCGGTCAACACCGGTCCGGGTTTCGTCACCAGGGAGACCGCCGCCCAGGTCGCCCGGCTGGCGGAGAACGGCACGCGATGACGGCCGGCACCCTGGACGAGCGCGTGGCCGCCGCCGGAGCGCCGCGCCGCCTGCTCATCCGCCCCGAACTGGGCGCGGTGGCCGGCGCGGTCGCGGTCTTCGCCTTCTTCGCGAGCCAGTCGGCGACCTTCCGCTCGGCGGCCGGCATGGCCAACTGGCTCGACCCGGCCGCCACCCTCGGGATCATGGCGGTGGCGATCGCGCTGCTGATGATCGGCGGCGAGTTCGACCTGTCCGCGGGCGTGCTCACCGGCACCGTCGGCCTGGTCCTGGTCACGCTGGCCACCCGGTACGGCTGGAGCGTGTGGGCCGCGATGCTCGCCGCGCTGGCGCTCGCCCTGCTGGTCGGCTTCCTCAACGGCCTGGCCGTGGTGCGCACCCGGCTGCCGAGCTTCATCGTCACGCTGGGCACGCTCCTCATGCTGCAGGGGCTAAACCTGGGCGTCACCAAGGCCCTCACCGGCACCGTCCAGGTCGGCGGGCTGCGCGGGGCCGAGGGCTTCGAGGCCGCCCGCTCGGCGCTCGCCGGGACGTTCACCGTCGGCGGCACGGAGTTCCGGGTCGCGATCCTGTGGTGGATCGGCGTCACCGCGCTGGCCACCTGGGTCCTCATGCGCACCCGCGCCGGAAACTGGATCTTCGCGGTCGGCGGTGACGCCCAGGCCGCCCGCGCCGCCGGGGTGCCCGCCGACCGCACGAAGATCGCGCTGTTCATGACCACCGCGGTCGCCGCCTGGCTGGTCGGCTCGATCCTCGCGCTGCGGCTCACCTCGGTGCAGGCCAACGCGGGCATCGGCCAGGAGTTCGTCTACATCGTCGCGGCCGTGATCGGCGGCTGCCTGCTCACCGGCGGGTACGGCTCGGCCGTCGGCGCCGCGATCGGCGCGCTGATCTTCGGCATGGTGGACAAGGGCATCGTCTTCGCGGGCTGGGACGCCGACTGGTTCACCTTCTTCCTGGGCGGCATGCTGCTGCTCGCCACCCTGGCCAACCGCCTGGTCCGCAGGTACGCGGAGGAGGTGCGGCGTTGACCCCGCTGCTGGAACTGCGACAGGTGGGCAAGGTCTTCGGCGGCGTGATCGCCCTGCGCGACGTGTCGCTGACGGTCGCCGCCGGCGAGGTCGCCTGCGTCCTCGGCGACAACGGCGCGGGCAAGTCGACCCTCATCAAGATCCTGTCCGGGGTGCACCGGCAGGACACCGGCGAGTATCTCGTGGACGGCTCCCCGGTGCGCCTGGCCGGCCCCAGGGACGCGCTCGACCGGGGCGTCGCGACCGTCTACCAGGATCTCGCGATGATCCCGCTGATGTCGGTCTGGCGGAACTTCTTCCTCGGCTCCGAGCCCACCCGCGGCCTCGGCCCGCTGCGCCGCTTCGACGTCGCCCGGGCCAGGCGGGTGGCCCGGGAGGAACTGCGCGCGATGGGCATCGACCTCCGGGACGTGGACCAGCCGGTCGGCACCCTCTCGGGAGGCGAGCGCCAGTGCGTCGCCATCGCCCGCGCCGTGCACTTCGGCGCCAGGGTGCTGATCCTCGACGAGCCGACGTCGGCGCTGGGCGTCAGGCAGGCCGCGATGGTGCTCCGCCACGTCGTCCGCGCCCGCGACCGGGGGCTCGGCGTGGTCTTCGTCACCCACAACCCGCACCACGCCCACCCGGTCGGCGACCGCTTCCTGCTGCTCAACCGCGGCGCGAGCCTGGGCGAGTACCCCAGAACGGCCATCACCAGGGAGGAGCTCACCTCGCTCATGGCCGGAGGCGCCGAACTCGAACAACTGGCCCACGATCTCGCGAACCCCTCGGAAACCTGACGATCTACTTTGTAAAGGCGTTGGGCCGGTAGGCTGATCGAATGGCCGGCTCTTACCTCACCTTCGACACCCACGGCACGGACGTGGAGCACGAGCTGGAGGTCCGGCGCTCGCGGTTCCTGTGCGCCATCCGCCGGGTCGGGACCGAGGAGGAGGCGCGGGCGTTCGTCGAAGGGCGTCGCCGGCTCGCCCCCGACGCCACGCACCACTGCTCGGCCTACGTGCTCGGCGGCGACCGGCGGGTCCAGCGGGGCGACGACGACGGCGAGCCGGGCGGCACCGCGGGCACCCCGATGCTGGAGACGCTCACCCGGCGCGGCTTCAGCGACGTCGCCGCCGTGGTCACCCGGCACTTCGGCGGCGTCCTGCTGGGCGCGGGCGGCCTGGTGCGCGCCTACGGCAGGTCCGTGGGGGAGACGCTCGACCTCGCCGCCGAGACGGGCGCCGTGGTCAGGATGGTCCCGGCCCGCCTGATGGCCGTGGCCATCGGGCACGCGCACGCCGGCCGGCTGGAGAACGACATGCGCGCCTCGCCGTACGAGGTGCGCGAGGTCGGTTACGGGGCGGATGTCACGGTGCGGGCGGCGGTCGGCGAGGAGGAGCTCGGCCGGTTCCGCGAGTGGGTCGCCACCGTCACCGCCGGACGGGCCCGGGTCGAGCCGGGCGACACGGTCTTCGTTCCGGACCGGGCGACGTGAGAGTGCGCGCTCGCCGGGCAGAGGCCCCCGGGGCGCGGCCACGGCGCCCGCCGCCCCCCGCACCCGGGACGGCATGGACACGTACGCCTCACACGGACGGATGCCCGACACCTTGACTTCTCTGACCGCGGCCCCCGCGGAACCCGACGGGATCGCCGGCTGGGCGATCGGCCTGATGGAGTCTCTCGGCGAGATCGGCGCCGGCATCGCGATCGCGCTGGAGAACCTCTTCCCGCCGCTGCCCAGTGAGGTGATCCTGCCGCTGGCCGGGTTCGCCGCGAGCCGGGGGGACATCAGCCTGTGGGGCGCGGTGCTGTGGACCACCGTCGGCTCGGTCGTCGGCGCGCTGGCGCTCTACGGGATCGGCGCGCTGCTCGGCCGCGACCGCACCATCGCCCTGGCCTCGAAGCTGCCGCTGGTGAAGATCGGCGACATCGAGCGGGCCGAGGCGTGGTTCGCCCGGCACGGGAAGAAGACGGTCTTCTTCGGCCGCATGGTGCCGATCTTCCGCAGCCTCATCTCCGTGCCCGCCGGCGTCGAGCGCATGCCGATCGGCACGTTCGTGCTGTTCACCACCCTGGGCAGCCTCATCTGGAACACCGTCTTCGTGATGGCCGGCTACTTGCTGGGTGAGAACTGGACCCTGGTCGAGCAATATGCCGGCATCCTGTCCAGGATCGTGCTCGGCGGGTGCGTGCTGGCCGTGGTGTGGTTCGTGGTGACGAGGCTCACCCGGGAGCGGAGGACCGGGCGGCACCGGGATAGCGGCGACGGCCGCGACGAGCGCCGGAACCCGGAGCGCTCCTGACCGCCGCACCGGCCGGCTCAGCCCTCCAGGGCGTACTGCATCACCCGGAACTTCGCCTGGGCCTCGGCCAGCTCGGCGGACGGGACGGAGTCAGCCATGATCCCGGCCCCGGCGAACAACCGGGCCCGGTCGCCCCCGACCCGGCCGCAGCGCAGCGCGATGCCCCACTCGCCGTCGCCGCGCGCGTCGATCCAGCCGACCGGCCCGGCGTATCCCGCGCGGTCCATCCCCTCCAGCTCCCTGATCAGGGTCAGCGCCGTGGCGGTGGGGGTGCCGCCGACCGCCGCCGTCGGATGCATGGCCGCCACCACGTCGAGCACGGACGCGCCCTCCGACAGCCGCCCGCTGACCGGGCTCGCGAGATGCTGCACGTTGGGCAGCACGAGCAGCTCCGGCCGGTGCGGCACGGTCAGCTCCTTGCACAGCGGGGCCAGCGCGTCGCGGACCGACTCCACCGCGCAGGCGTGCTCGTGCCGGTCCTTGTCCGAGGCGAGCAGCGCGGCGCCGCGGGCCGTGTCGTCGGCGGGCGACGCGCCGCGGGCGATGGTGCCCGCGAGCACCAGGGACTCGATCGCCTCCCCGGTGTGCCGGACCAGCAGCTCGGGCGTGGCCCCGACCAGCCCCGCGCAGGAGAACGTGTAGCACTCCGGATAGCGGCGGGCCAGCCGGGTGAGCAGCAGCCGGACGTCGATCGGGTGCTCGGCGAAGACCTCGAGATCGCGGGCGAGCACGACCTTCTCCAGCTCGCCGGCGCGGATCCGCTCCACCGCGCGGGCCACCGCGTGCGTCCACTCGGGGGCGGTCAGGCCGCCGTCGCCGTACAGGATCGTGCCGGGGTCGCGCAGCGGGGAGACCACGTCGAGCGAGGTGTCGCCGATCGTGGTCAGCCAGGCGCGACCGCCGCGGCGGCCGAAGAGGATCTTGGGGACGACCAGCACCGACCCCGGCGAGTCGGGGTCGAAGGTGAAGGAGCCGAAGGCGACGGGCCCGGTCCCGGGCGTGCGCACCTCGTCGTCGATGTCCGCCTCGCCGAGCACGTGACCGAGCCAGTCGCGCGCCCAGGCGAACCGGTCCGCGCCCGGCGGCACCGCGGCCCTGGCGGCCTCGCCCCACGCCGCCATCCCCTCACCGTGCCTGATCCAGGCGTACGGCGCGGGCTCGGGCAGGCGTGCGAGCAGATCACCCGGGTCCGCGATGGGCACGGTGCGAACCATTAAAGGACGGGTCAATCCCAGCGCGACACTCACTCGACCCATGCTAGGCGGAAACTGAACGTGTTCGATGGCGGCCCTGTCTCGCAAGGGATGTGGCGAGAGCGCAGCACAGTGCCAATTCCCTGTCAAGGAAACCAAGGCGCTCGGTTACCCTCCGTCACCTGACGGCTTCGCAGTGATACACCCGAGTCGGGAAGAGATCTCGTTCGGAGGTGTCATGGTTCGCACGTCGGTCGCCGCTTTCGCGGGTGCCGCCATCGTCTCAGCGACCTGCCTGGTTCCGGGGCAGGCCGCGGCCTCGACCTGGCGGCCGGAGGACATGGCCGCGCTCGGGGACTCCATCAGCGCAGGGTTCAACGTGTGCGGATGGTTCGTCTCGTGTACATCACGCTCGTGGTCGGCAGGTGACCACATCGACGTGGACAGCCACTACCTGCGTATCAGGCGGGCGGACGCGCCCATCGACGGGCGCAACCTCAACCTGGCCAGACCCGGGGCCGTGAGCGCCGACCTGGCCGGCCAGGCGCGCCAGGCGGTCCAGCGGGGCGCCGACTACGTGACCATCCTCATCGGCGCCAACGACGTGTGCGCCCGCGAGGAGGGCCTGATGACCTCGCTGTCCGCCTACCGCAGGAACATCGAGGAGGCGCTCGGCGTGCTGCGGCAGGGCCTGCCGGAGACACGGGTGTTCATCGCCAGCGTCCCCGACGTGAAGCGGCTGTGGGCGGCGGGCAAGGACAACGCGCTGGCGCGCGGCTTCTGGCGGATAGGCAGGCTGTGCCAGTCGCTGCTCGCCCAGCCCACCTCGATGGCCGAGGCCGACCGGGCGCGCCGCGACCGGGTCCGCAAGCGGGTCATCGGCTACAACTCGGTGCTCGCCCAGGCGTGCGCGGCGTACGGCCCCGCCTGCCGTTACGACGGGGGGGCGGTCTTCTCCTACCCCTTCACCATGGACCACATCAGCAAGTGGGACTACTTCCACCCCAACGTCCAGGGGCAGCGCGCCATCGCCGACCGCACCTTCGCCAGGGTCGCCGACTGGTTCACCCCCGACCCCGCCGAGGAGCCCGTGCCGCTCCTGTGACGGCCGGCCCCGTCGCCCCGCCCGCCGGCGCCGGCGGGCGGTGGGGACAATGGGGGGATGGCTGGACTACACGAGGGTTCCACAGTGCCGCTGGGCGGCGACGTCGACATGCCGCTGCTCGGCTTCGGCACATGGCAGTTGCGGGGGCGCCAGGCTTACGAGGCCACCCTGGCCGCGCTGGAGGTCGGCTACCGGCACATCGACACGGCGACCATGTACGCGAACGAGACGGAGGTCGGCCGGGCGCTGCGGGACAGCGGGCTGGACCGCGGCGACGTCTTCGTGACCACGAAGCTGCCGCCGGGGAACGTCGGCCGGGTGCGGGAGACGATCCGCCGGAGCCTGGACGACCTCGGCACCGACTACGTGGACCTGTGGCTGGTGCACTGGCCGCCCGGGCGCGACGAGCTGGTGCGCACGTGGGAGGAGTTCCTCGCCGTCCAGGAGTCCGGTCTCGCGCGGGCGGTCGGGGTGAGCAACTACAGCCCGGCCCAGATCGACAGGGTGACCGGCCCGACCGGACGGGCACCGGCGGTCAACCAGATCCCGTGGAGCCCGTCCGGGCACGACGCCGCGCTGCTGGCCGAGCACCGCGACCGCGGCGTGGCCGTGGAGGGATACAGCTCCCTCAAGGAGACCGACCTGCGCGCCCCCCGTCCTGACCGAAATCGCGTCCCGGCACGGCGTGACGCCCGCCCAGGTCGTCCTGCGCTGGCATCTCGAACACGGCATCGTCATGATCCCCAAGTCGTCGCACCGCGCCCGCATCGAGGAGAACTTCGACCTCTTCGGCTTCTCCCTCGACAAGGACGACATCTCCGCCATCGACGCCCTGTCGTCCTGACCCCGCCCTGTCGGCCTCGCCCCCTTTCGCGAGGCTTCCGGGCGGTTAGCCCCTTTCCGTGTGGCTCCCGGGCGGTTCGCCCCTTTCTCACGTCGTATGGGGTGGGTGGGGGGTGAAGCCGGCCCGGGCCAGCCGGACGAGGGCGGCGTTTCCGGGGGCCGGGCGGCTGTCGGGGAGGAGGAGCGTGTCCTCCAGGCCGATCCTGGTCGCGAGGTTCCGCCGGGCGGCCTCGGCGAGGAGCGGCCAGGCGGCCCGTCCTTCGCCGTGCAGCAGCCGGGGGGCGGACAGGCCCAGGTCGTCCAGGCGGCCGATGACGGCGGCGGCGCGGGGCAGCGCCTCGCCGGGCGGCGGGTCGATCACCTCGACGAGGACGCGCAGCACCCGCTCGGCCAGCCCCGATCCGGCCAGCTCGACGGCGTCCTGCGGCGACCACACCCCCGCCTCGACCCCGATGCCCGCCTCCAGCAGCGCCAGGGCGAGATCGCCGAACCCTGGCTCGGAGAGGTTGACCGAGGCGAAGTCCGGCCGGGCGCCCGCGGCCAGTCCGGCCCACGCGCGGACCGCGTCCAGCCTGCCGGGCACGTCCCCGCCGGTGATCCACAGGCCGGTCGAGACGCCGACGGGAAGCCCGGGGGACGCCGCGCGGATCGCCGCCACGGCCGCGCCGATGTCGCCGGCCGCCAGCGACTCCCGCCCGCCCGCGTCACGCGGATGGACGTGCACGGCCTGCGCTCCGGCCAGCCGTACGGCAGAAGCGTCGGCGGCCAGCTCGCCCGGCGTCACGGGAAGCAGCGGATGGTCGCCCACCGCCCGGCTCCCGTTGAGGCAGGCTTTCAACAGCATCCGACACCCCCTGCGGATGTTCGCGTCGTCGTCCGGTTCCCCACCATTTTCGGCCACCGACCGGCCGGATGTCCGTCCATGCGCCCCGGACGCCCCGCCGATGTCCGCGTCGGACGTGCGCGTCGGACGTGCGCGTCGGACGTGCGGGGCGGATGTAAGGCCGATTGACCGGCCGGATCTACGGGCCGCGGGATGAGACCCGGACATCGCGGGGTGGCGGGTGGAGGTGCTACCGGTTGGGGCGGTGCCATTTTGTACTATTGTCCGACAAGGGGTCTTCATGTCCCGAGTCATCGCGTCCATCCCGGTGGTGCGGACCGGTTCGCTGAGCAGGGGCACCGCGCTGCTGTTCGCGGTCGCCTGCGGCGTCGCCGTGGGGAACGTCTACCTGCCCCAGCCGCTCCTCGGGCTGATGGCGGCCGATCCGCGTGTCGCCGCGGGCGGCGGGGGACTGATCGCCACCTCGGCCCAGCTCGGGTACGCCGTGGGGATCGTGTTCCTGGTGCCGCTCGGCGACCTCGCCGGGCCGCGGCGGCTGGTCACCACGCTGTTGTCCGCGACCGCGGCCTGCATGGCGGCCGGGGCCGTCGCGCCCACCGCGCCGCTGCTCGCGCTGGCCACGCTGCTCGCCGGGGTGTTCGCCGTGGTGCCGCAGATTCTGCTGCCGCTGGCGAGCCATCTGGCACATCCCCGGCAGGCGGGCCGGGTCGTCGCCATGCTGGTCACCGGGCTGATGGGCGGCATCTTCGGCAGTCGGCTGCTCGGCTCGCTGATCGCGCAGCTCGCCGGCTGGCGGGCGGCCTACGCGACCGCGGCCGTGCTGGTGGCGATCACCGCCGTGCTGCTGCGTCCCGCGCTGACCGCCAGGCCGATCGGGTCGCCGATGCCCTATCCCCGGCTGCTGGCCGGTCTGCCCGGTCTGTTCCGGCGTCAGCCCGTGCTCCGGCAGGCGTGCCTGTTGCAGCTGTGCGTGTTCCTGGCGTTCAGTGCCACCTGGACGGTGCTCGCGTTGTACCTGACCGGGCCGCGGTTCGGCTGGTCCACCGGCGCGGCCGGGCTGTTCGGGGCGGCGGGGCTGGCCGCGGCCCTGCTCACCCCGGTCGCCGGGCGCCGGATCGACCGGCACGGCCCGGTCGCCGTCACGGCCGCGGCCCTGCTGATCTCGGGCGCCGCGGTCGTGATCCTCACCGGCGCGGGCACCACGGTCGCGGGCCTGGCGGTCGGCGTGCTCGCCCTGACGGCGGGCATGCAGTCGGGTCAGGTCTGCCACCAGAACCGCATCTTCGCCGACCGGCCCGACGCGCGCAGCCGGGTGAACACGCTCTGCATGGCGTCGGCGTTCGTCGGCGGCTCCGTCGGCTCCGCCGCCGGGACGGCCGTCTACGCCGCGCACGGCTGGCTCGGCGTCTGCGTCCTCGACGCCATCGCCGTCACGGTCGCCCTGGTCGCCTTCCTGCCCGTCGTCAGGCGGGAGGGCGGTCACGCGGAGTGAAGTCCGCCGTGCCGTCACGCCATCCGCCGGGTCCGCCGCTCGACCAGCCGTTGACCCGCCGGCCGGGCCCCTGGAATTGTCGGTGGCGGAAGGCATGATGTGACCATGAGTGACACGCCTCCGATCACCAGCCTCGCCGACGCCGCCGCATATGGCGAGGCCGTGCAACTCGCGCTCGACGCCGCCGCGGCCTACTACGGCGACGGCACCTCCACGCTCGACGACGACGCCTACGACCGGCTGGTGCGCGGCATCGCCGCCTATGAGGAGGCCCATCCCGGTGAGGTGCTGAGCACCTCCCCGACGGGCAAGGTCGCGGGCGGCGCGGTGGTCGGCGACGTCCCGCACACCGTTCCCATGCTGAGCCTCGACAACGTCTTCGGCGCCGAGCAGCTCGCCGACTGGGCCGCGTCCCTGGAGCGCAGGCTGGGCCGCCCGGTCACGTCGTGGAGCGTGGAGCCCAAGCTCGACGGGCTCGCGATCACCGCCCGATATCGCGGCGGCAGGCTGGCGCAGCTGGTGACCCGGGGCGACGGCACCGCGGGGGAGGACGTGAGCCACGCGATCGGCACCATCGTCGGGCTGCCCGCCCGGCTGGCCGAGCCGGTCACGGTGGAGCTGCGCGGCGAGGTGATGATGACCGCGGCGCAGTTCGAGGAGGCGTGCGCCAAGCGGCAGGCGCACGACGGCACCACGTTCGCCAACCCGCGCAGCGCCGCCGCGGGCACGCTGCGCGCCCAGGACCGGCCCTACGTGTGCGAGCTGACGTTCTTCGGCTACGGCGCCCTGCCGCATCCCGACGACACGTCCGAGGCGGCGGTGCGGCTGCGCGAGCTGCCGCACAGCGAGGTCATGGCGTGGGTCGCCGCGCAGGGCGTGCAGACCCCGGCCGTGACGGAGGTCGGCGGCATCGTCGCGGTGACCCTGGAGCAGGTGCAGGAGCGCGTCGAGCAGATCGCCGCCAAGCGGGCCGGGCTGCCGTTCGGCATCGACGGCATCGTGATCAAGTGCGATCTGGCGGCCGACCAGGCGCAGGCCGGGTTCAGCTCGCGTGCGCCGCGCTGGGCGATCGCCTACAAGCTGCCCGCCGTCGAAAAGATCACCAAGCTGCTCGCCGTCGAGTGGAACACCGGGCGCACCGGCGTCATCGCTCCCCGTGCGGTGCTGGAGCCGGTCGAGCTCGACGGCAGCGTCGTCACCTACGCGACGCTGCACAACGTCGCGGACATCCGGCGCAGGGGCCTGATGCTCGGCGACAGCGTGGTCGTCTACAAGGCGGGCGACGTGATCCCCAGGATCGAGGCCCCTGTGGTGAGCCTGCGCACCGGCGAGGAGCGGCCGATCGAGATCCCGCAGGTCTGCCCGTCCTGCGGCGACGGCATCGACGTCTCCCAGGAGCGCTGGCGGTGCGTGCGCGGCCGTGCCTGCCGCCTGATCGCCTCTATCAGCTACGCCGCGGGCCGCGACCAGCTCGACATCGAGGGCCTGGCGGAAAACCGCATCCTCCAACTGCTGAACGCCGGCTTGATCAACGACTTCGCCGACCTGTTCTACCTGACCCGCGACCAGTTGCTGGGGCTGGAGCGGATGGGCGAGGTCAGCACCGACAATCTGCTCGCCGCCTTCGAGCGGGCCAAGACCCAGCCGCTCAGCCGGGTGTTCTGCGCGCTGGGCGTGCGCGGCACCGGCCGTTCGATGAGCCGCCGCATCGCCCGCCACTTCGGCAGCATGGAGGCGATCCGCGCGGCCGACGCCGAGGCCATCCAGGCCGTCGAGGGCATCGGCCCGGAGAAGGCCCCGGTGGTGGTGGCGGAGCTGGCCGAGCTGGCCGACCTGATCGACAAGCTCGTCAAGGCCGGCGTCTCCATGACCGAGCCGGGCTGGACCCCGCCCGAAGCGGCCCCCGAGGGCGCCGCCGACCTGCCGCTGGCCGGCATGTCCGTCGTGGTGACCGGCGCGATGAGCGGCCCCCTGGAGGAGCTGACCCGCACCGAGATGAACGAGCTGATCGAGCGCGCCGGCGGGAAGGCTTCTTCCAGCGTCTCGGCCAAGACGTCGATGCTGGTCGCGGGAGAGAAGGCGGGCTCCAAGCGGACCAAGGCCGAGGGCCTGGGCGTGCGGATCGTGGACCCGGAGGAGTTCGCCGCCCTGGTCGAGCCGTTCATCTGACGGAGGCGCCTCGGCGCGCGTGCCCCCCGGAGCGCTGACGGGGAAAGGACGAGCCGGGGTCGGGGTCCCCTGATGGAACAGCCGTCAGTGGACACCCGGCCATCGGGGCGGCTCAGATCTCCCTGACGAAGATGATGGCATCGGCCTGGCCGGTGGTGGCCGGGTCGAGGGGGAGATAGGTGTGGTCGGCCGGGACGCGCGGCGTGAGCTTCCGGTCGAGGGCCGCGGCGAGGCGGCCGGGGTCGATGACGGCGCGGGCGTGCGGGAGGGTCGACAACAGCCCTTCGAGGGTGTCGGGATGGGGGACGTCGGAGCCACGGGTGCCGAAGGTGGTGGCGGCGAAGGCGTACTGGTCGCCGAGGCGGGTGGCGGCGATGGCGCCGGCGCTCCACCACCGGAGCGGCAGGTCGGCGAGTTGGAGGTGACTTTCGTCGCGCTGTAGGTGGCGGTTGCCGGCGAAGGCGAGGGTGGGGCCGCGACGGGCCTCGCGACGGACGATGGCGTCGAGGTTGTCGGCCATCATCGCGTCGCGTAGCCCCATGAGCGCGTCGGCGCGGGTGGGCGCGGTGTCGGCCATGCCGGCGTGGTAGCGCAGGAGCCCGGCGGCGGTGCGGGCGTGCAGGTCGGCGCGCCAGACGGCGTCGGGGGAGGTGACGGACGTCAGGTGCGGGGCGTGCGAGGTGAGCAGCGCGCGCAGGTCGTCGGCGATCAGGCGCAGTTCCCCGGCCTCGGAGGTACGGCCGACGGACTGGGTGGGGTCCATGACGGCGGCCGGGTTGGTCCAGCGTTCGTCGGGACCGAGCAGCTCGTCGAGGGTCTCGCGGCTCCCGGCCAGGTCGAGGTGGGCGGCGAGGTAGTCGTGCAGTGTGGTCAGGGCGGGGCGGGGGCTGGCCGGGCCGGTTATCTCCAAGGGGCCGTCGAAGCCGTAGAAACGGAGCCGCTCCGGTGCGGGACGCCCCTCGTTGTGGGCGCGCATCCAGCGCAGAAGCTCGCGGTTGGCGGGTGAGGCGCCGAAGCCGTGGCTGAAGCCGCAGCGCATCGCGTCGTCGAGGGTCCCGATGCCGTCGGTCACGTACGCGTCGGCGACCATGGCCGCCAGGCAGTCGCTCTCCATCGCGATCGAGCGGTAGCCCGCGTGCTCGACGAGGTGGTGGAAGAGCTCGTTGCGGAGTTCGGGGAAGGCTTCGACGCCGTGGGTCGGCTCGCCGAGGCCGAGCAGGCGGGTGGCGGGCGGCAGAAGCGCGGTGAGGGCGCCGCCGGTGAAGGGGCGGGCGGCGTCCTGGATCGAGGGGATCACGTGCTCAACGGTATCGTTGAACCTTCTGTGTAAGCTTTGGTGGCGTTTCCCGCTGCTGACGTGGACGTACCCTCAAATGGGGGTGCGGCCGATCGATCTGACGCGCGGGCACAGCCTGGCCACGCACGCGGTGCGCAACCACGAGGCAAGCTACGGCCGCAAGCTACGGCCGCAAGCTACGGCCGCAAGCTACGGCCGCAAGCTACGGCCGCAAGCTACGGCCGCAAGCTACGGCCGCAAGCTACGGCCGTACGCCGCCGCCTCATGACCGGTCGGGGACTTCACCGGCATGCGTCGCGAAGTGGGACCGACTCGCCGGTCGCCGGCGCAGAGCGGGTGAGCCGTTACAGGCCCCGGCCCTTGGGCGATCGGCCCGCATCGAACGCCGGATGGCGGCAACTCCCGCGCACGCTCCGGGGAACCCGCAGAACACGCCGTTGCCTTGACCATCGCGGTCGCCGTCGCGGTCGCCGTCGCGGTCGCCGTGGCTGTCGCCGTCGGCCGTCGATCGCATCGGGCTGCTGACGCCACCAACCGCTCGGCTGTGCTCCAGCGTGATTGACAAACTTGATTTTTACGTACAAGCTTTTTTTCATACCTCCTACTCCGGAAGGACGCCCCCCGTGCTCGCTCCCCGATTCGCGACTCTTCTGACGTCCCTGCTCGCCGCGGCGACGGCGGTTACGGCTGTGGCGGCGACCGGCGCGCCGGCCGGTGCCGTGACCGGCGGGGGTGGGCGGGAGAGCTGGTCAGGCGTGTGGTCGACGGCTCTGCAACGGCCCGTGGCGAACGAGCTGACGGGTCCCAACTGGTCCACCGAGGGGTTCGCCGCCGAGTCGGTGCGCCAGGTGGTCCGGGTCAGCGCCGGCGGCACCGGGGTCCGCGTCCGGCTGTCGAACCTGTACGGCGCCGCCCCGCTCCGGCTCACCGGGGCGACCGTCGGGAAGGCGGGCGACGGCGCCGCTGTCCGGCCGGGTACCTTACGGCCGCTGACCTTCGGCCGTTCGGCCTCCGTGACCGTTCCGCCCGGCCGTACCCTCGCCTCCGACGCCGTTCCCCTCACGACCTCGCCTCTGGAGAAGCTGACCGTCACCCTCTACTTCGCGCGGCCCACCGGGCCCGCGACCTTCCACGCGGGCGGCCTCACCACCAGCTACCGCGCCGCCGGGGACCGGCGCTTCGATCATGCGGCGGGCGCGTTCGGCGGGGAGACCAGCCAGTCGTGGTACTACCTCGCCGGGGTGGACGTCACCGGGGGGCCGCGCCGGGCGCCGGGTGTCGTGGTGGCCTTCGGCGACTCCATCACCGACGGCGCCGCCTCCACCCCCGGCGCGGACAACCGCTACCCGGACGAGCTCGCCGAGCGGCGGACGGCCGCCGGGGCGGCGGGCGGCGTGCTCAACGCCGGGCTGAACGGCAACATGCTCCTCACCGACTCCCCGTGCCTCAACGGCGACGCCGGCGTCCACCGCTTCAAGCGAGACGTGCTCGACCAGCCCGGGGTCCGCACCGCCATCGTGCTGATCGGCATCAACGACATCGCCCTGGACGGCTTCGACGTCGGCTGCGGCGCCCCGCCGGAGATCGGCGCCCGCGAGCTCATCGAAGGCCACCGCGGCCTGATCCGGGCGGCGCGCGCCCACGGCGTGAAGATCATCGGTGCCACGCTGCCGCCGAACGAGGGCAACGCGTACTACCACTCGGCAGGCAACGAGAAGGTCCGCGTCGAGTTCAACGACTGGATGCGGCGCAGCGGCGAGTACGACGCGGTGGTGGACCTGGACCGGGTGCTCGCCGACCCGGACCACCCCAAGGCCCTGCTCCCCGCCTACGACGGCGGCGACGCTCTGCACCCCAGCGACGCGGGCATGAAGGCCATCGCCCGCGCCGTACGGCTCAGCCTGCTCTGACCTCTCCGCCGTAGCCCCGGCACCGCCTTCCCGGTGCCGGGGCTACGGCTTTCCCGGTGCCTCACCCGCGCATCCTCGCCGAGATCGTCGCCTTCCCCGGCTGAGCTGGGAGCCTTTTTGCCCAGCCGGGGCGCTGCACCGGCCGTCCCAGGGGCATCCGGAGCGCGCCGGCGGGTTGGGTCGCGGACCGGTACGGCTGGGAAGATGGGGTCGATCGTCCCCTTCCTCCCCTAGGAGCATCGATGAGCCCTGCCGCCGAGATCGCCGAACTGCTCGCGGAGTACGACCGCGCCCGCGCGTTCACCGACAGCCTGTGGCGTGACCTCAGCCCGGAGGAGGTGCGCTGGCGGCCCAGCGAGGAGTCCAGCGCCATCGGCTGGCATCTCGGCCACCAGGCGCACGTGGCACATTTCATGGTCCGCAATCTCACCGCAGCCGAGCCGAGCCCGGATCCCGCGCTGGACGGGCTCATGGACTCCGCCACCCCCGAGAAGGCCCGCGGCGAACTGCCCGATCTGAACCGGCTGGCGGCCTTCCGGAGCACCGTCGCCGAACGCGTGCACGCGCGGCTGGGCGCGATCCGCGAAGGCCGTGTCGGCGCGCCGGCCCAGCTCGGCATGGTCGCCCAGACGCTGCTCGTCGCCCTGATCAACCACGAGTACCAGCACGACCAGTGGATCGGCGAGGTACGCGAGCGCGACCTCGGCCACGACCTCCCGCCCGCGCCCACGTCCGACCGGCTCACCGTCCTGGACGGTTACACGGTGGTCTGCTGGCCGTGACCCCGGCGTCGCCCACGGGGGCGGGTCAGGCGCGGGCGCGGCGGTGGGCGGCCACTCTCTCCCGGGTGGCGCAGCGGCGGGAGCAGAAGCGGCGGGCCGGGCCGCTGCCCTGGGTGAGGTAGACGTTCCGGCAGCCGGGTGAGGCGCAGAGGCCGCCGGGCGGGCGCTGCCGATCCCAGATCAGTACGGCGAGCGCCATGCAGGACGAGGCGAGGAACCACTCGTCCCACGGCGCGTCGTCGTCGCCGTCGAGATGCGGATGCCAGGGGGTCAGCCCCGCGTGCGAGGTGAGGCGGACCGGGCCGGTGCTCTCCAGCAGGAGGCGGTTCAGCGTGGCAGCGGCCACGTCGACGTGCTCGGCGGCGAACACCTCGCGCAGCAGCCGGGCCGCGGCGCGCATCCCCTCGACGTCGCGCGCGGTGAGCTCGACCGGGCCGGTTTCGCCGTACTCGCGCAGCACGGCGGCGATCTCGCCGGCCTCCGGCTGCTCACCGGTCAGGGCGTTGACCAGGGCGACGGTGCGCCGGGCGGTGGCCGACACCGAGTGCCGGGTGGACCAGTCGTCGTTCGGGTGCGACACCAGGGCAATGTAACGCATCTCGCGAAAGTTTGAGTTACCTGCGTAACGTTATCCAGATGGTAAAGCGTTACGGGATGTGGGCGTATCTCGCCGGGGCGACGGCGGCTCGTACCGGAGACGAGATGTCGGGGCCCGCGTTGCTGCTGGCCGGGCTCGCGGTCACCGGGTCGGCCGCGTCGGCGTCGGCGCTGCTGGCGGGCATCATGGTGGCGGCGGCGGTGGGCGGTCCGTTGTTCGGCGCCCTCCTCGACAGGTCGGCGAGCCCCGGTCGCCTGCTGGCCGTGGCGCTCGCGCTCTACGCGGCGGCGCTGGCCGCGATCCTCGTCACTCTCGGCCGCGTCCCGTTCGTCTGCACGGTACTCATCGCGGTGTTCGCCGGCCTGCTGGGACCGGCGCTGTCCGGCGGCTGGACCGCCCAGTTGCCCCGCCTGGTCCCGCCGGAACGCCTGCCCAGGGCGAACGCGCTCGACGCCGCCACCTTCGACGCCGCCGGCCTGGCGGGCCCGGCCCTCGCCGGCGCACTCGCGACCCTGTCCGGAGCACCGACCGCCGTGGCCTTCGCCATCGCCCTCATCTCCCTCGCCGCCCCCGCAGCCTGGCCCCTCCCCACCACCCCCTCACCCCACCCGCCCCCCACCACCCCTCCCGCCCTGCCACCCCCCGCCACGTCCTCGACCCGTCCGCTCCTCGGTAACTCTGCGGGCCTGCCCCGGTCCGCTTCGCCCTCCGGCCGGCCTCCGGCCCTTCCCCGCGCGGCTGACGTTCAGCCCGATTCCTTCTCAGCGCAACCGTTGCCCTTGGCGTCTTCGGCGCGGTCTCAGCCCGGTGTCGCCGGTCATCCGTACGCGCGGGTGACGTCGTCCTGTGGTCGCTCGCGGCTGGGCCGTTCAGCGGTCGCGGCGGTCGCCGGGGATCTCGTCGCGGGGTTCCGCGCGCTGGCGCGTAGCCCGTCGCTGGCGCGGGCGACCGTCGCCTCGGTGATCTCAAGTGCGGGCGCGGGCATGCTGGTCACCTGCGCTCCCCTTCTCGGGGAGACGGTGCTCGGCGGCCCCGGGCAGGGGGCGGTCCTGCTGTCCCTCGTCGCCGCCTCGGCACTGGCGGCCAACGCCGTACTCGCCCGCCGCCCGCACGCGACGCCTACGGGCACCCGCCCTGACATGCGTTCCGGCACACGACCGCGCCCACGTTCGGGCACACGGCGGCACGCACGTTCCGGCACACGGTCGCGCCTACACTCCGACGCGCGGCCCGACGCGCGGCCCGGCGCCAGGCCCGACGCACGGTCCGGCACGGAGCCCGGCACGGAGCCCGGCGCGCGGTCCGGCGCGCGGTCTGGGGTGCGGTCTGGGGGGCGGCCCGATGCCGTCATCTGGTGCAGCACCGTCGTGCTGGCCGTTGCGATGCTGCTTGCGGCGAGTGGGCGGCCGGTTCTGCTCTTGCTTGCCATGGTGGTCGCGGGGGTGGCGGAGGGGCCGCAGCTCACGGCGCTGTTCGCGGTCCGGCATCGGGAGGCCCCGGAACGGCTGCGCGGTCAGATCTTCACCACCGGCGCCAGCCTGAAGATCACCGGCTTCGCGCTCGGCGCCGGGCTCGCCGGACAGGTCGCCACGTGGTCGCTCCCCGGCGCGCTCCTCACCGCCGCCGGACTCGAACTACTCGCCGCGCTGACCTTCGCCGCGATCACCCTGGCCGTGCGCGTACGGCGAAGCCGCGCCGCCCGCACACCGCGCCCTGCCGGCTGAGCGCGGTGCCACCGGAACTGACGCGCGCGTACTGCGTGGCCGGTCCGCCGTGCGCCTACCCGCATGGCCAGCCCGCCGTGCGCGTACTGCGAGGCCGGCCTGCCGTGCGTGTACCGCTTGGTCGGCCCGCCGTGCGCCTATCCCCATGGCCAGCCCGCCGTGCGCGTACTGCGTGGCCGGCCTGCCGTGCGCGTACCGCGCGGCCAGCCCGCCGTGCGTGTACCGCATGGTCGGCCCGTCGTGCGCGTCCTGCATGGCCGCGCTTCCGTAGGGGCACGGCGTCGGTCGCGCTGTCGTGTCGCCGTGGGGTGGGAACGTGATGTAGCGGACGAGGTGTGCGGATCGCCTGCGGGGCGGGCCTGGTGTCGCCGCCCCGCTGACCGCGGGTCACATCCAGGCGACTTCGATCTTGCCGCGTTCCGGCTTGGCGGCGATCCGCAGCGGGCGGTCGGTGGTGTGCTCGGGGCGCGCCGCCTCCGTGGCCGGCTTGTCCGGCACGGGCACCGGCACCGGCATGGTGCGCCGGGACCTGCGCGCCTCCCACAGGGCGCCCAGCGCGACCGCGGAGGCGATCACCGATACAGCGAGGTTGGTTTCGTCGATGTCCACGCCGTCATGCTAGGGACCGCCGGCCGCGTCGCCCGCGGTGATCTCCCGATCCTTTGCCGCGCCCGTACGCGATCGCGTCAGAGCGACGCGAGCAGCTCGGCCGTCTCCTGCGGACGGGAGAACATCGGCCAGTGCCCGGTGGGCAGCGCGAGGAAGGTCCATTCCGGCCCGGCCATCTCGGCGAAGAACGGATGACCGGAGTCGATCATCGCGCGCACCTGGTCCAGCGGGAAGGAGCAGGCGAGCAGCGTCTTGGGCAGCCGGTCGAAGCCGCCGGTCCGCTTGAGCGGCTGGGTGAGCATGCCGGCCGGCTGCGCGGTCGCCCGTGCCTGGACGCGGGCGAGGACGGCCTCGCCGAGCCCTTCCAGGCTGACGCCGCTCTCCGCCTGCTCCGCCCACGGCAGGAAGGGATGCCAGACGCCCTCGCCCTGCTCCTCGATGCGCCGCAGGAGGTGGGCGCGCCACTCCGGCGGGTTGAAGTCCATCCAGGAGGCGCCGTCGGGCTGCGGGCCGCTGTCGACGAACACGACCCTGGCGATCCGCTCGGGGAAGCGGTCGGCCGCGCCGGTCACGGCCCCCATGGCGCCGCTGTGGCCGACGAGGATCACGTCCCGCAGGTCCTCGTCGTGGATCAGCCCGACGAGGTCGGCGATGTGTGTCTCGAGGTCCGTGCCCGCGCCGCCGAGGTGCGCCCGCTCGGCGAGTCCGGTGAGGGTGACCGTGTGGACCTCGTGGCCCGCCGCGCGCAGCGGCTCGGCGACCTCGTCCCATGCCCAGGAGCCGAGCCAGAAACCGGGGACCAGTACGTATGTGCTCATGCCCGTAACCTAGCGACGAATCCGGACAGGACCCGCCCGGATAAAAGCCGTCGAAAAGGTGATCCATGTCACATCCGGTGACCCGGGTGCTCGCTCTGCTCGAACTGCTCCAGGCCCGCCCGGGGCTCACCGGGCCGGAGCTCGCCGCCAGGCTGGAGGTGGACGAGCGCACCGTGCGCCGCTATGCCGTACGGCTGGCCGAGCTGGGGGTGCCAGTAGAGGCCGAGCGCGGGCGTTACGGCGGTTACCGGTTGCTGCCCGGGTACCGGCTGCCGCCGTTGATGTTCGGCGACGACGAGGCGGCGGCGGTGGTGCTGGGCCTGATGGCGGGGCGGCGTACCGGCCTGGCGGTGGGCGAGGCGGCGACGGAGAGCGCGCTGGCCAAGCTTCAGCGGGTGCTCCCCGTGGCGCTGCGCGAGCGGGTCCTGGCGCTGGCGGAGACGGTGGAGGTGACCTCGGGCGGGACCGGCGGCAGGGCGGCGCCACGGGCCGGCATGCTGCTGCCGCTCGCGGAGGCGGCCCGTCGCCGGCGCCGGGTGCGGCTCGGCTACCGGTCCTTCGGCGGCGCGGCCGGCGAGCGCGACCTGGACCCCTACGGGCTGGTCCTCCACTCCGGCCGGTGGTACGTCACCGGGCACGACCACCGGCGGGGCGAGGTGCGGACGTTCCGGGTGGACCGGGTGGTGTCCGTCGAGGTGGGCGAGGAGGAGTTCGCCGTGCCGGGGGAGTTCGACCCGGTGGCCCAGGTGCTCGCGGGACTGTCGGCGGTGCCGTACGCGCATCGGGTGGAGGTGGTGCTGCACACGGAGGCGGAGCGGGCGCGGCGGCGGATCCCGCCGTCGGTGGGGGAGCTGACCGAGACCGAGGGCGGGGTGCTGCTCCGGATGCGGGCGGACCGGCTGGACGGCATGGCGCAGCTCCTCGCCGGCCTGGGCTGGCCGTTCACCGTGCTGGAGCCCGCGGAGCTGCGCGCGGAGGTGCGGGCGCTGGCGGCGCGCCTGCTGGAGTCGGCGGAGCGCGGCGGCGGCGCGCCTCCGCACGCCGCCGGGGTGCCTCCGCACGCCGCCGGGGTGCCGGAGGTCAGCGGGGAGGGAGACGGGGGACGGTGAGACGGGGGCGGTCGGCCGGGTTGGGCGTGTGCGGCGGGTACATCGCCAGGCGTTCGAGGGTGATCTCGATGGCCTTGTCCAGCTGGGTGTCGATGCCCGCGGCGTAGTCCTGGGGCGTGATGTCGACGTCGACGTCGGGATCGGTGCCGTAGTTCTCCACCCGCCAGCCGACGTCGTCGAAGGCGAAGGAGAACTCCGGCTGGGTCGTCACGGTGCCGTCGGCGAGGCGGTGCCGCGGCCAGATGCCGATCACGCCGCCCCAGGTGCGCTTGCCGACCAGCGGGCCGAGGCCGAGCAGTTTGAAGGTGTGGCTGAAGATGTCGCCGTCCGAGCCCGCCCACTCGTTGGTCAGGGCGACGAGCACGCCGCGCGGCGACTCCGGCGGATAGGGGGTGGGCACGCCCCAGCGGGGGAAGTCGTAGCCGATGCGCCGCCGGGCGAGCTTCTCCAGCAGCAGCGCGGAGACGTTGCCGCCGCCGTTGAACCGGACGTCCACGATCAGCGCCTCCCGGTCGTGCTCGGTGAGGTAGCCCCGGTGGAACTCCGCGTAGCCTTCGACGCCCATGTTCGGGATGTGCAGGTAGCCGACCCGCCCGCCGGTGCGTTCGTGGGTGCGCGCCCGGTTGGCGTTGACCCAGTCGCGGTAGCGGGCCGGCCGCTCGTCGGACAGCGCCTTCACGGTCACCGTCCTGGTGTCCTCGTCCCGCCGCACGGTGAGCTGAACCTCCTGGTCGGCCTGGTTGACGAGGCGCTCGCCCGGGGTCGCCTGGGGGCCGATGGGCTGGCCGTTGACGGCGAGGACGGCGTCCCCGGCGCGCAGGCCGGCGCCGAGGCGGTTGAGCGGGGAGGTCGCGTCCGGGTCCCACGGGTCGCCGTCGGAGATGGCGGCGATGCGGTAGACGCCGTCCTCGTAGGCCCAGTCGACACCGAGCTTGCCCTGCCAGTAGTGCGGGCGGGGACGGTATTCGCCGCCCATCTCGTAGGCGTGCGAGGTGCCCAGCTCGCCCAGCAGCTCCCACAGCAGGTCGGAGAACTCGCCGCGGGTGGTGATGGTGTCCACCAGCGGCAGGTAGCGCCGGTAGACGCCCTCCCAGTCCACCCCGGCCATGTCCTCGGTCCAGAAGTGCTCGCGCTGCAACCGCCAGGCCTCGCGGAACATCTGCCGCCACTCGGCCTCCGGGCGGACCGAGACCTTGACCCGGGTGAGGTCGATCCAGCCGTCGGAGCGGGTGGTGTTGTCCCGGTCGCTCGGCTCCTCACCCGCCTTGACCAGGCGGAGCCGGCGGCCGGAGCGGTAGAGGAGGGTGGTGCCGTCACGGCCGAGCCGGAAGTGGGCGACGCCGGAGGCGAGGTTCTCCGCGGCCTGCTTGTCGAAGTCGTAGAGGTGCAGGATGCCGGAGTCGTCGTCGGAGTCGTCGTCGTCCTCGTCCGCGGCGACCGGGAAGGAGGTGAACAGCACCTTGCCCTTGATGCCGGCGATCTGCGAATAGCGGCGCTCGGGCACCGGGAAGGCGATGACCCGGCGGTCCAGCCCTTCGGTCTCGATGACGAGGGTGTCGTTCTCCTCCCCCTCGTCGTCCTTGTCCTCTTTCTTGGCGAGAGGCCGGGCCTCCGGGATGAACGGCGAGCCGACATCCGGCCGCAGTGCGATCGCGTACGGCCGGCCGCCCAGCGGGAAACCCAGGTCGAACTGGAGCGAGTCGTGCACCGGTGTGAAGTCCCGCTGGCCGATGAAGTAGAGGTAGCGGCCCTCGGGGTCGAAGGACGGGCTGCTGTCGTTCAGGACCGGGCGGGTGGCGGCGAACGTCTGGCCGTTCTCCGTGTCGTGCAGCTTGATGGCGGTGCTGTGCGCGTTCTCCGGGCAGGCGTAGGCGAGCCAGCGGCCGTCCGGCGACCAGGCGGGATCCTCGACGCGGCCGAACCTGCTCGTCTCGACGACGGTGGCCCGGGGATCGCTAGTGAGGTCGACGACGAGCAACTCGTTGCGATGGTTGGCGAGGGCGAAACGGTCGTGCTTCGGCGAGGGTTCCAGCGCGATGGCCCGGCCGGTGTCGAGCGCGTCCAGCCGGACCGGGGCGGCGCTGCCGTCCGCGGTGAGGACGACCAGCACCTCACGGTCGCCTTCGTCGCTGGCCGCCGCGATGAGCCGCTCGCCGTCGTTGAACCAGGTCAGCAGCCGGTAGCGGACGCCGTCCGGCTCGCCGTGCTGGCGGACCGGCCCCTCCCAGGCGGCGAAGGAGTACGCCTTGCCGCGAGTGGTGATCGCGAGGCCGCTGCCGTCCGGGTTCACGGTGGCGCTGTCGAGGTAGCGCGAGGCGGGCACGAAGCGGCGGTTGCGCTGGGTGCGCGAGCTGCGCAGCCGCACCTCCAGCTTCCGCGGCTCGCCCTGCGCCGGGTCGAGGACGTAGAGCTCGCCGCCCGCGTGGTAGGTGAGGCGGGCGCCGTCGCCGGAGAGGTTGCGGGCGTAATAGTCGGCGTGGTCGGTGTGCCTGCGCAGGTCGCCGCCGTCCGCCGTGCAGGAGTAGACGTTGCCGATGCCCTCGTGGTCGGACAGGAAGTAGACCCGGTCCCCGGCCCAGCACGGCGAGGCGAGGTTGCCGGGCAGCGCGATCAGCCGCCGGAACTCGCCCCCGCCGCTCGGGTCGATCCACAGGTCCCCGACGGTGCCGCCGCGGTAGCGCTTCCAGCGGGCCGGGTCGGCGGTGTTGCGGCCGAGCACGATCTCCCCGCCGGGTCCGTGGGTGACAGTGTTGGCCGGCCCGTACGGCATGCGCTCGGGCGGGCCGCCCTGGCCGGGCGCGACCCGGTGCAGCCACCGGTAGCCGTTGAACGGCTGGCCGGCGTCGCTGGCGTAGACGATGTCGTCGCCGTGCCAGGTGGTGACGGTCGAACGGGCGCCGTGGAAGGTCACCCGGGTGGCGGCGCCGCCGTCGGCGGGCATCACGTAGACCTCTTCCGGGCCCTCTTCACGGCCGGCGAAGGCGATGTGGTCGCCGCGCGGGGAGAAACGGGGATATCCGGCCTCGGCGACGCCCGCGGTCAGCCGGAAGGCCCACCCTCCGGAGGCGGGCACCATCCATAGATCATCTTCCGCCGCGAAAACCACCACGTCATGAAATATCGTCGGAAAGCGGAAGTAGGCCGACATCGTGTCCCTCCCCGTTGGCGTGATCGCGCCTCCATTGTTCACCTCCGTCTCCCCAGCGTCACGCCCGAGCCGAACGCCGATCCCCCGGACACGCCCCCCGAACGCAGGCGAACGGCCCACCGACCTCCCGCACAGAGCCATGCCCAGGCTCCCACCCCTCCGGTCCCGCACCGGCCACCCGGCTCCACACTGCCGGCATCCACGCCACCCCGCCGCGATCCGATCCGTGCCGGGCGAACGCCGCCGGGGCAGACCCGCGGCTGATCCTTGAGGGCGCCGCCAAGGTGTGCGGGGGCAACGGGGAGTGATCTTTCGACTCCAAGGGCCTGCGTTGCTCTCTGGGGAACTCCGGGGAAGGCCAACCCGCCGTGCGGAGGGTCCTACGGCACCGTGCCAAGGTGTCCGCACGCCGTGCCGGGGTGCCCGGCCGCTGTGCCGGGGTGTCCGCGCACCGTACGAGGGTTTTCGCGTGCCGTACCGCGGTGGGTTGCGGAGGGGGCCGGGGCGCCGGGCAGCGTACCGGGACAGGCGTCGCCAGGGCCGCGCGGCCGGAGGTGGTGGGGGCCGCGGCGGCCGTGGGGCCGCCGGGCGGGATCGTCGTACGGCGTGGCCGTGACGGTGGTTGTCCTCCGGTCGGAGGAGGGCCGTGACGGCCGGTCACTCCACGATCGGAGGACGCTTCTCTTCTTCCTTCTTGGCCTGTTTGGCGGAACGTGTCGCCTTGATAGCGGCCTTCTTCGCCTTAGCCGACTTAGTAGGTTTCTTACCTGTATCGCCCATGATCCCCCCTTATGTCATGGTTTGTGATGACAAGGCGGTTAATACCCCTATCGGCGGTCCGTCACCACCCGATCCGCCGGAGGGCTCAGAGCAGGGTGAGCTGCTCGCCGGGTGGCGGCTCCGGGGGCCGGGGGACGCGGCGGATCCGCCGTACCCGCGCGGGGGCGGAGCGGCCCACGCCGTGCCGCTCGGCCAGCTCCTTGACCAGGCCGCCGATCCGCTCCTGGTAGGACTTGGCCGCGTAGGAGCCGTTGCCGTACAGCTCGCGGTAGCGGGGGAGCAGGGCGGGGTGCTCGCGGCCGAGCCAGGCGAGGAACCACTCGCGGGCCCCCGGGCGCAGGTGCAGCACGATGGGGCTGACGCTGGCCGCCCCCGCCGCCGCGATCTGGCGCACCGCGGCGTCCAGGGCGCGGGGCGAGTCGGTGAGGTAGGGCAGGATCGGCGCCATGAGCACCCCGCAGGGCAGGCCGTGCTCGCCCAGCGTTGCGCAGACCGCAAGGCGCTTGCGCGGGCTCGGCGTGCCCGGCTCGACCGACCGCCACAGCTCCTCGTCCAGGAAGCCGACCGACACCGCCGTGCCCACCTCGGTGACCTCGGCCGCCTGGGTCAGCAGGTCTAGGTCGCGCAGGATCAGCGAGCCCTTGGTCAGGATGGAGAACGGGTTGCCCGCGTCGCGCAGCGCCGCCAGGATCCCCCGCATGAGCCCGTAACGCCCCTCGGCCCGCTGGTAACAGTCGACGTTGGTGCCCATCGCGATGTGGTGACCGGCCCAGCGGGGCGCGGACAGCTCCCTGCGGGCCAGCTCCGGCGCGTTGACCTTCACCACGACCTGCGAGTCGAAGTCGCGCCCGGCGTCGAGGTCGAGGTATTCGTGCGTCTTCCTGGCGAAACAGTAGACGCAGGCGTGGGTGCAGCCGCGGTAGGGGTTGATCGTCCACTCGAAGGGCACCCGGGCGGCGCCGGGCACCCGGTTGATGATCGACCGCGCGTGCACCTCGTGGAAGGTGATCCCGCGGAACTCGGGCATGTCGAAGGTGCGGGTGATCGCCCCCCTGGAGAACAGGGGAGTGGCGGAGCCTGTCCGGCCGGTGTCGGTCAGTCGGAGATTGTCCCAGCGCATCACTTGATTGGAACAGGTGTTCGAGCATGATCGCAACTTCGGTGAGGCCGGAATTACCTGCTCTTGGTGAGGATAATGATCTTCGCGTCTGGGCAGAAAGTCGGCACAAACACTGCGTTCCGGAGGTTAGGCATGGCCTGGTCGCAGGACGAGGAGCGGGTGCTCGCACAGATCGAGCGCCACCTCGTCGACGATGATCCGCGACTGGCGTCGCGGCTTGAGTCGTTCAACGAGCGCGTGCAGCGCAAGGAGAACAGGCAGAACTCCGCACGCGAGCGGGAGACACGCGGGTCGGGCGGGCGGTTGCGCAGGCCACGCCGTTCCACGGTCGTCATCATGGTGAGCTGGCTGGTGATCGCCGTTCTGATCTCCGCCCTGCTCGTCCTGGTGCTGCGTCCCGAGATGGCGGCGGCCCTGCCGCTGTGACCCCCGGTCGCCACGGCTCAGCCGAGGGCGCGCAGGAAGCGCGCCGCCACCGGCGCGGCCACGGCGCCTCCGCCGCCCCCGCCCTCGACCACCACCGCGAACGCCAGGTCGCCGCGGAAGCCGATGAACCACGCGTGGGTGTCGAGGTCGCTACCCGAGCCGTACTCCGCGGTGCCGGTCTTGCCGCTGGTCCCGGCGGGCAGCCCGGCCGAGCGGGCGGTGCCCTTGGTGACCACCGCCGCCATCATGGAGCGCAGCGGCCCCACCACGTTCTCCGGCAGCTTCCTGGGCTTCGCGCGCTGCTGGAGCGAGGTGACCAGCGTCGGCGGGCGCCAGGTGCCGTCGGCGGCCGCCGCGGCGACCGTGGCCATCACCAGCGGGCTCGCGGTGATCCGGCCCTGGCCGAACGCCTCCGCGGCCAGCTCGGCCTCGCTGCCCGCCTTGGGCACGCTGGCCTTGGTGGCGTGCAGGCCGATGTTCAGCGGCTGGTTGAAGCCGACCATCTCGGCGGCGGCCAGCAGCTTGTCCGCGCCGAGCCGCTGGGCGGCCAGCGGGGCGAAGGTGGTGTTGCACGACTCGGCGAAGGCGTCGGAGAAGGACAGCGCCCCGAACTGCTCGTGCTCGGAGTTGCGGATCTGCAGGCCGCCCACCGTGACGTACTGCGGGCAGGTGACCTGCTCGCCCGCCGAGACGCCCTCGGCGAGCAGCCCGATCGCCGTGACGGTCTTGAACGTGGAACCGGGCGGGTAGCGGCCGTCCAGCGCCCGGTTGAAGCCGCCCTGGTTGTTGACCACGGCCAGGATCTCCCCGGTCGAGGGCCGGACGGCGACCAGCGAGGTGGTCTTGGAGACCTTGCTCACCGTGTCGGCGGCGGCCTTCTGAACCCCGGTGTCCAGCGTGGTGCGCAGCGGCTCGCCCTCCTTGCCGGGGACCGAGCCGAGCAGTTTGACCCGTTTGCCGCCGGCGCCGGCGAGCTCGATCTCGGTGGTGGGCACACCGGCGAGCCGCTTCTCGAAGGTGGCCTGCAGCCCGCCTCTGCCGACGCTGTCGCCCGTCTTGTAGGCGGCGCCGAGCTGGGACGCGTCCTTGGCGGTGGCCTTGTCCAGGTAGCCGACGAGCTGCTGCACCGAGCCGCCGTCGTCGCCGTCGTCGATGCGCTCGCCGCGGGCGTCGGTGATCGCGGCCCTGGCCGGCCACACGGTCTTCAGCGCCAGCTTCGTGCTGTCGGTGAGGTCGGGGTGGATGGCGGCGGGCGACCAGTCGACCTTCCACCTGCGGTCCTCGACCTTGAGCCGGAGGCTGCCGTCGTAGGACCACTGCCCGCCGGTTCTGAAGTGCTGCACGGCCTTGAACGCCGCGACGGCCGAGTCGTCGGCCTCGCGCACGCCGGTGAGCGTCACCGTGGTCGAGCGCACCCCGAGGTTCTTCGCCAGCGCCTGGTAGGCGGGCGTGAACGCCGGTCCGGGTGCGGCCACCTCACCGCGCATGGCGGTGAGGTCGCCGCGCTGCCACGCCTGGAGGAAGGTCTGCGCGGTCTCCCGCGGCGTGCCCCGCGTGTGCAGGACGTAGTAGGCGCCACCGGCGACGGCCCCCACCGCCAGCACGGTGACCACCGAAGTGATCGCGATCGTATGGCCCCGTGGCACGCGCACCCCCTGATGGTCGACGGGCCCCGGCGGTACCGAGCCTAGCGCCGCCCGCGGCCGGATGCGCCTCTGACATGCGCCGGGGCCGTCCCGGGGAGGGTCAGGCGGCCTCTTCCAGGCGGGCCTTGACGCTCGCGGCGTAGGACGGCACGTACTCCTGGCCGGACAGTTTCTGGATCTCGGCCATGATCTGGTCGGTCACCTCGCGCCTGGTGCGGGCGTGCCCCGCGTCGCCGCTGAACGTCATGGGCTCGCCGAGCTTGATGCCGATCTTGGCGATGCGCGGGACGGACGCGCCGATCGGCAGCACCTTCTCGGTGCCGAACATCGCGACCGGGATGACCGGCACGCCGGTCTTCAGGGTCAGCCAGGCCACGCCGATCTTGCCGCGGTAGAGGCGGCCGTCGGGGGAGCGGGTGCCCTCGGGGTAGAGGCCGAACAGGTCGCCTGCGTTCAGCACGCCGACCGCCGCGTCCAGCATGCCCTGCGCGGCGTGGGCGCTGTCCCGGTCCACGCTGATCTGGCCGGTGGCCTTCATGTACATGGCGGTGAGCCGGTTGCCGGTGAAGTATTCGGCCTTGGCGCCGAAGACCACCTTTCTGGGCAGCATCAGCGGCAGGAAGGTGGAGTCCAGGACGGACAGGTGGTTGGACGCGAGGATGGCCGGGCCGCGGGCCGGCACGTACTGGGCTCCGGTGACCTCCGGGCGCCACAGCAGGTGCAGGAACGGAGCACTGACGAACTTCGTGACCTCGTAGAGCACGGACTCTCCTCGCAGTACGGCTGACGCCGCTAACCCTACGCGCGGACCGCCCCCGCCACGCAACCGAGACGGCCGCCGCATCCCGGCGAGGGCCGGACCCGGGCCGGACCCGGGCGGGACACAAGCCGGACAGGGGCCGGAGACAGGCCGGAGACAGGCCGGACACGGCGAAGGCCCCGCGAGACGGGGGCGCTCGCGGGGCCTTCATGGCCTAGGGGCCGATGTGGCGGTCGCCTCCTCGGCGAGAGGCACAACACGGCTCCAGCCGAACGGTATTCCGTGAAGGCGGTAATTTGCGGCCCGGGGGACACAGACCACATCGGCCACTTGACTCTAACGGACGCCGGACACTGCTTATTCCACCGGGGGTGCCCCGGCGTGTTCCGGTGCCGGTCGCGAACCCCTACAGGGGGCGCGACGGCGGGAGCTGGAGCCGGTCCACGGCCTCCCGGCGGCGGTGCTCCGGGCGCCGGTCGTAGCGGGCGGTGGTGGCCGGTGAGGCGTGCCCGACCAGGGCCTGGGCGGTGGCGAGGTCGACGCCGGCGTCCAGCAGCTCGCCGATGAAGGTGCGCCGGAAGTCGTGCGGGGTCTTCTTCGCGGCCCCGGCGGCGGCGAGCCTGCGGGTGAGAATGTCGGCCACCGCCTGGCCGGTCATCGGGGCGGGCGCGCCGCCGCGCTGGCGCAGCCGCCCGGCCCTGCTGATCGGGCAGAACAGCGCGCCCGCCGCCTGGCCGCGTACGGCGAGCCAGCGTTCGACCCGGGCCACGGCCTGCCCGGTCAGGTAGACCATGCGCTCCTTGTCCCGTTTGCCGCGTACGCGCAGGGAACGCGCCGCCGGGTCGTAGTCGGCCAGTGCGAGCCCGGCGACCTCGGCGCGGCGGCAGCCGGTGGAGTAGAGCACCGCCACCATCGCGGCGTCGCGCCGGCCCGCAGGGGATCCGTCGTCGTCGCAGGCGGCCAGTGCGGCGCCCACCACCTCCGGCGGCACGTGCGAGCCCGCGGGCAGCCGGGTGTGGCTCACGGTGGGCAGGTCGGCGGCGCGCTGGTAGTCCTCGGCGGTCATCTGCCCGAGCCGCCACGCCTCGCGCAGCACCCGGCGCAGCGCGACGAGATGCTTGTTGACGTAGGCGGGCGACCAGCCCTGCTCGCCGAGGATCGCGCGGATCCGCACGGTGTGCTCGTAGCGCAGCAGGTGCCACGGCTGCCCCGCGCCGCCCGCGGACTCGTCGCCGGTGAGCACCCGGGCGATCCGGTCCAGGCAGCCGCCCATCGTGCGCCGGGACTCGGCGCTGGTGAGCGAGTCGAGGTAGACGTGGTAGGGGTCGGTGGCGGGGGTGAGCGTCCCGCCGGGGCGGAGGCCCGGGCCGGGTACGGCAAGCGCGTCCACCGGCCTGATCCTAGCCCGGTACGGCCTCGTGGCGGCTCACCAGCGCTCCAGTTGCCGCACGATCGGCATGACCGCCTCGTTCAGCTTCCTGGCCAGCAGGACGACCGTGCGGCGGGCGGTGTCCTCCAGCGCGTCCTGCGGTTCGGCGGGGGCCTCGGGCAGGCCGTCCAGCGGGATCGGCGTCTGGATGAGCAGCATGGCCCGCAGGTAGGACGTCTTGACGAGATCCTGTTCGGAGGGTTCGAGGAACTGGCCGAAGGTCTGCGGCCAGTCGCGCCACTCGCGGTCGCCCTGCCAGTCGGGGGACCAGGTGAGCGTGGCGGGCCGGGGTGAGACCAGCTCGATCCTGGCCGACAGGGTGCCGTCCCACTGGTTGCGTACGCAGCGGGCGGACAGGATGCGCCGGTGCCAGCGCACGTAGCCGGGGGACAGGACGGGCGAGGTGGCGATCCGCCACGCCGTGCACGCGAAGGCCACCGGGGCGATGTCGCCGTAGCAGTCGGCGAACTCCGCGGCGTTGTTCCTGACGTGCTCGCCGTAGCGGCTGACCCCGTCCCCGGCACGCTCGCGGTCGTAGTCGTGGTCGACCCAGAAGGCCACGGGTTCGCTCATCGTGCACGGACCTCCGCCGGCGGGGAAAGGACCTCAGACCGCCGGGCGGCGGCACGAGGCACACTCTAAGCCCGCGACCCGCTCCGGTGGCCGTCACCCGCACCGTCCGTTTCCGGCGGATGGCCCGGTGTTTCGGGGCGAGTTGACCGGCCAGGCGGGAGAGGATAGAACCTCGACTAAGGTCCAGGTCGGCGGGTCGGCGACCCGAACGCGAGCGAGGGAGGACGGCCGTGGACGATCCGGCACACGAGCTGACGGTTGGCCAGCTCGCCGAGCGCAGCGGTGTGGCGGTCTCGGCGCTGCACTTCTACGAGCGGCAGGGGCTGATCTCCAGCCGCCGCACGACGGGCAACCAGCGCCGCTACCGGCGCGACACGTTGCGCCGTGTGGCGCTCATCCGCATCGCCCAGCGGGTCGGCATCCCGCTGGCGGTCGTCGGCGAGGCCCTCAACGAGCTGCCCGGCGCCCGCACCCCGACCCGGGCCGACTGGCTGCGGCTGTCCGAGCGCTGGCGTGCCGACCTCGACGAGCGCATCCGCCAGTTGCAGCAGTTGCGCGACGACTTCACCGACTGCGTCGGCTGCGGCTGCCTGTCGATCGACCGCTGCGCCCTGGCCAACCCCTATGACCGGCTCGCCGCCATGGGGGCGGGGCCGAGGCGGCTCCTGGACGCGCCGGCCGCCTACGTGGACGCGGATCAGGACTGTGGCGAGGTGCCGCAGGCGTGCGCGGTGCCGGCGGATCAGGACTGCGTCGTAGAGCCGCAGGTGTGCGCGGCGCCGGAAGAGGTGACCGTGCGGGCGCGGCTCCCCGTGGCCGCCGACGTGGGCGCCGACGGCCTCGGGTGCGCGCCGTGGGAGGCCGGTGGAGGCTCGCTCCGGAGTGCCGGCGGCGGGCTCCAGACGGTGGGCGGCGGCTCGCCGGAGCGCTGCGCGTAGCACCGGCTTCCCCGTTCCGGGACGCCGGTCCCGTGCCGCCCGCCGTGCCCGCCCGCCGTACCCGGCTGCGCGTGGCCGGGCGCGCGTTGCCGGGCGCGCGTTGCCGGGCGCGCGTTGCCGGGCGCGCCCGCGAGGCCGGTCGCACGGGGCGGGTCACCTCCAGGTGGCGTTCCGCAGGACGGTCGCCAGGCCGGGGGTGTCCCAGACGTCCACGACGAGGATTCTCTGCTTGGCCAGGTGCCACTCGCGCTGGGTGAAGGTGGCGACGACCTTGCGACCGCCGGCGGGTGAGCACACGCCGTCGTAGGCCCGGTAGCGGGCCTCGTGGCCGCGTCCCACCGGGCGCTGACCGGTCGCGGACGGTTTACCGGAACGGTATTTCAGCACGGCGTCCAACCGGGTCGGGCAGGGCGCCACGCCGGTGCCGGGGTGAAAGGGCCGGCGGGCGTCATAGGGCTCTCCCGCGTGTGCCCGCGCGATCCATTTGGGCCCGTAGAGGTCGAACGAGTCGCACCGGAATATGTTGTCGGTCATCTCCCTCGGACACGTCCCGGTGACCACCCGGACCCGGTCGCCTTCGGCGTTCGGCACGTTGCGGTAGACCCGCCAACCGGCGGGGATCTTGAGGCTCATTCCCCGGAAGGACAACGTCTTCGTCTTGGCGGCGGCCGTGGCGGCGATCTCGTGCGGCGCGGTGGCGGCCTGGGCCGCCGTGGCGGGAAACAGCACGGCGGCGATCGTCGCGGTGGACAGGAGCACGCGCGCGGACGGGCTTCGGTGCATGATTCCTTCCGTAAAGAACGAAGGGGATAATTGCGACCACGAGTGTCGCATTTCGCTTCACCGGATATCAACCGTGGCGCAGAAATGGCTATTTATTAACATTTGCTGAATAGCACGGGAATACGGTTTGCCGTGACCGGGATCCGGCCTTGTCGGCTGCGACGGTCGTCTCGCCGGTCACCGTGCTGCTCGACGACGCCAGGCGTTTCGCGCAGGCTGCGGACGACGCCGGGGTGGACGTCGAACTCGACATCTACCAGCACATGCCGCATGCCTTCCACGCCGGCGTCCTGCTCCCCGAGGCCGACCACCTCCCCACCGCGGTCGCTTTCCTGCGCCGGGTCGCGGACTGGGCGGCCCGGCTGCCCGGCGCCCACGTCGGCGCTCCCGCCTGACCTGCGGGTCCCTCCGGCGCCCGGACGGGAGCCCGCGAGGTTTGAGAGGCCCGATTGCCGGTAGGCGAAACTGCACATCACGGTGCGGCCTGGCTAGGCCGGGACGCCGACCAGGGCTCCGCGAACGGGGTCCTATGGGGGGAAAGATGCGGAAAACACTCAGTGGCCTTGGGCTGGCGATCTGCCTCGCGCTCGCGCCGACGAGCGCGGCGATCGCGGAGGCCCCTGCTACGACGCCGATCACGCAGCAGCAGCCCTCGCCTCCCCAGGGCGACAGGGACGACGGTGGCGGCGGCGGTCTGTGGGGGCTGGCAGGTCTCCTCGGTCTCCTCGGCCTCCTGGGCATGAGGCGGCCTCAGCACCACAAACAGACGGGAGCCGAGTACGTCCGGCACGACCGGCCGTGACGCCGTGAGGTAGCACGGGGGCGCGCGCCCGAGCGGCGCGCGCCCCCGCCGACCGGCCGGAAGCCGTCGGCTGCCAGGCGGCACCCGCCCGGCAGCCGAGCGGTGCCGCGCGCCCTTCTCCACGCTGAGCGCTCGTGGCTCAGGCCGTAGTACCCGGCGTGGTGCCTTCTGTCGTTCCTGTGGGCGTTCCTGTGGTCGTTCCGAAGCCGTCGCGGAGCAGGTCGAAGGCGTGCTCGGCGGCGTCGCGCGCCTCGGGGTGGACCTGCGCCGCCGTCGCGCCCGCGACGAGGGCCGCCCAGTTGCGGCGGGCGAGGACGCGCTGCGCGGTGAGCGCCTGGCCGGCCGCGAGGCGCGCGGTAAGGCCGTCCCGATCGTCGCCCCACGCCTCGGCGAGGGCCGCCGCGAGAGCCTCCTCGTCCATCGTTATGTAGTGGAACACCCGGGCCGCCAGTCCCGGAGTGCCGAAGATCATCCCGTGGTACGCGAGCACCTCGGCGTCGTCGTTGAGCCCGGTGACCGGGTCGCGCCGGTCCAGTCCGGCCAGGAAGTGCCGGCGCAGCGCGGCCAGCGGGTCCTCGCCGGGACGCCGGCCCCGTACCACCCGGGCCGGCTCGCCCTGGTGGTCGGCGATCCGGTGCAGCGCGAGGTCCTCCTTGGACGCGAAGTACTTGAACAGCGTCGGTTTGGACACCTCCGCGGCGGCGGCGACCTCGGCCACCGACACCTCGGCGAAGCCGCGCTCCAGGAAGAGCGTGACGGCCGCGGTGGAGAGCGCCTCGTGGATCCGCCGCTTCTTCAGATCGCGTAGTCCGGTCACGGCACCACCCTACCAAGCTGTTAACCTGGTTAAATTCTTAACTCGGTTAACCCTTGGGGGTGTGAGATGACCGCTCTCCGGGAGGAGAAGGACTACGTCGCGCGCTGCGAGACGGCGCTGCGCAGGATGTTGGACGGCGCGCGGCTCAACGTCGTCGTCGGCGAGACCGTCGCGGGCGACCGCTACAGCGCGGAGCGCCTCGGCCGTCACCTCAAGAGCCTGGCCGAACAGCTCGACGAGGAGCCCGGGGGACCGCCGTTCTTCGGCCGGCTCGACTTCGGCGCGGGCGACCACGCCGGGCGGCGCTACTACATCGGCCGGCGGCACATCTCCGGCGAGGTCGGCGAGCAGCCGGTGGTGATCGACTGGCGCGCCCCGGTGTCCCGGGCGTTCTACCGGGCCGGCGCCCGCGACCCGCAGGGCGTCACGGTACGGCGGCGTTTCGGCTGGGCGGGCACCGAGCTGACCGGCTTCGAGGACGAGCGGCTCGACCTGGGCAGGGAGCTGGGCGGCGCGAGCCGGATCCTGGCCGCCGAGATCGAACGGCCCCGCGTCGGCCCCATGCGGGACATCGTCGCCACCATCCAGCCTGAGCAGGACGACCTGGTCCGCGCCATGCTGGAGGAGTCGATCTGCGTCCAGGGCGCGCCCGGCACCGGCAAGACCGCCGTCGGGCTGCACCGCGCGGCCTACCTCCTCTACGCCCACCGGCGGCGGCTGGAACGCGCCGGGGTGCTGGTGCTGGGCCCGAACCGGGCGTTCATCGGCTACATCGCGGCGGTGCTGCCGGCGCTCGGCGAGGTGGACGTCGAGCAGACCACCGTCGAGGAGCTGCTGGCGGCCGGGCCGTCGCCGGGCACGGCGCGGGGCGCCGACGGGGAGGCGGCCGCGGTGGTCAAGCACGACGCCCGGATGGCCCGGGTGCTGCGCCGGGCGCTCTACGCGCGGGTGCGCAGGCCGCAGGAGCCGCTCGTCGTCGCCGACGGGTCCTACCGGTGGCGGGTGCCGGAACCCGAGCTGCGCCGGATCGTGGACGACACCCGCAGGGAGGCGACGCCGTACGCGGTCGGGCGGGAGCGGGTGCGCTCCCGGGTCGTGGCGCTGCTGCGGCGGCAGGCGGAGATCCGGGGGCGGAGCACCGGCGCGGGGTGGGAGCGGAAGATGGGCCGGGGCGTCACGGCGTTCCTGGACGAGGTGTGGCCTGCCGTGCGCGCGGAGGAGGTGGTGGCCGGGCTGCTGTCCGACCCGCGGGAGCTGGCCGCCGCCGCGGACGGGGTGCTCACGCCGCCGGAGCAGGCGGCGATCGGCTGGGCCAGGCCGCCGCGCTCGGTCAGGACCGCCCGCTGGTCGAGCGCCGACCTGGTGCTCATCGACGAGGTCGCCGGGCTGCTGGAACGCCCGCGCGGCTACGGGCACGTCATCGTGGACGAGGCGCAGGACCTGTCGGCGATGCAGTGCCGGGCCGTCGCCCGGCGCAGCGAGCACGGTTCCCTCACCGTGCTCGGCGACCTGGCGCAGGGCACCACGCCGTGGGCCGCCCGCGACTGGCCGGCCCTGCTCGCCCACCTGGGGAAGCCGGAGGCGAAGGTGATCGCGCTGAGCACCGGCTTCCGGGTCCCCGCGGCGGTGGTCGCGCTCGCCAACCGGCTGCTCGCCGCGCTGGACGTGGACGTGCCGCCGACCCGCTCCCACCGCTCGGACGGCACGCTGCGGGTGACCGCCGCCGACGACGTGCCGCGCGCGACGGTCGCCGCGGTGCGGGAGGCGCTGCGGCACGAGGGGTCGATCGGCGTGATCGCCGCCGACGACGCGGTGGAAGGGCTGACGGCCGCGCTGTGGGACGCCGGGCTGCACCTGGCGGGCCCGGAGTCCGGCGGCCGGATCAGCGTGATGCCGGCGACCCTGGTGAAGGGCCTGGAGTACGACCACGTGGTGGTGGCCGAACCGGCGGACATCGTGCGGGCCGAGCGGCGCGGCCTCAACCGGCTCTACGTGGCGCTCACCCGCGCCGTCTCCCGGCTGGACGTCCTGCACTCCCGCCCGCTTCCCGCGCCGCTGGCCGGCCCGGCCGGGTGAGGGCCGGAGCCCGGCCGGAGCCGGCCGGGCCTCGGTGCGGCGGTCAGCGGCCGGCGGCTTTCACGGTGTGCTGGAGGAGGAGGGCGGTGGTGACCGGGCCGACGCCGCCCGGCACCGGGCTGAGCGCGCCGGCGCGCCCGGCCACGGCGGGGTCCACGTCACCGGCGAGGCCCCCGTCCGGGGTCGGATTGGTGCCCACGTCCACCACCACCGCGCCGGGCTTGACATGGTCTGGAGTGATGAGCCCGATACGGCCCGCGGCGGCGACGAGGATGTCGGCCTCGGCGGTGACCGCGGCGAGGTCGGCGGTGCGCGAGTGGGCGACGGTGACCGTGGCGTTCCTGGCCAGCAGGAGCTGGGACAGCGGCTTGCCGACCACGGTGGAACGCCCGACGACCACCACCCTGCGGCCCGCGGGATCGACGCCGTGCCGGTCGAGCAGCGCGACGACCGCCTCGGCGGTGGCCGGGGCGAAGGCGGGCAGGCCGGCCATCAGGCGGCCCAGCGACAGCGGCGCGGCGCCGTCGACGTCCTTGCCCGGCGGGATGGCCAAGGCGAGGTTGGCCAGCGTCGCGCCGCCGGGCAGCGGGGTCTGCAGGATGACGCCGTGCACCGCGTCGTCCGCGCCGAGCTCGGCCAGCCGCCGGCGGATCGTCTCCACCGGGGCGTCCGGGCCGAGATCGACGACGTCACAGGCGATGCCGGCCTTCCCCGCCGCGCCGGCGATCGAGCGCACGTACCAGGCGCTGGACTCGTCCGCGGTGGCCGTGACGACCGCCAGCCGCGGCGGGTCGCCCTTCGCGGCCCGCCGGGCGGCGTCGGCGCGCAGGTCGGCGGCCAGCTCCCGGCCGGACAGCACGGTGGCGCTCATCGGGCGATCTCCGCGCGGACCTGCTCGGTGAGACGCTCGGCCCGCCGCACGTGGTCGTCCACCGTGCCGAGCACGCCGCCCAGCGCGGCGTGCGTCTCGCCGTCCCGGACGCCCGCGAGGTTGACCTCCACGTTGACCCTGGCCGTGGTCAGCGCGGCGCGGGCGGCCTCGGCGGCGGCCGCCACGTCGGTGACGACGTTGCGGTTGGCGATCGGCAGCAGTTCCTCGGCCAGGCCCACCAGGTGGCCGGCCAGAGTGATCGTGTCCGCGGGCGGCTTCGCCGCGCCCGCCGACGCGGCGGCGATGGCGGCCCCGCGGGCGTCCTTCTCCGCGTCGGTCCCCTTCGGCAGCCGGTAGGCGTCCGTGACCGCGGTGAAGGCCGCCGCGTCCTCGGCGGCCAGCTCGACCGCGCGCCCGCGCAGCCGGTCGGCCTCCGTGCGGATCCGCGTGATGGCCTCGGCGTCGCCCGCGTACTTCTCGCCGGTGCTGTAGCGGGCGACCATGCCCAGCAACGCCGCCCCCTGCGCGGCGTGCAGGGCGGCGCTGGCCCCGCCGCCGGGGGCGGGGACCTTGGCGGCCAACTGCTCCAGGAAACCACTGATCGTCTGATCTTGCATGCGGTCTGTTCTATCGCATCGCCCTCGGGGCGCGGCGGCGCGCCGGGCGTGTCATCGCGGGGACGGCCAGGGGGCGTCGGTGAGGGAGTTGAGGGCCGGGACGAGCTGATCCTCCTCGTAGTCGAAGTGCGCCGACAGCTCGGCCGCCAGCCGTTCGATCTCGTCGCCGAGGCGCTCGGACTCCGCGGCGTCCCCGGTGCCGAGGGCGGCGACCGCGTCGCGTAGCTCGTCGCGCAGCCGTTCCACGGTGACGTGTTCCCGCCGCAGCCGGTCCAGCGCCTCCTTCAGCTGCGGGAACCGGTCCTCCAGGTGCGGGAAGACGACCATGTCCTCGCCGCCGTGATGCCTGGCGAGCCCTTCGCAGAACGTCAGGCAGCGTTCGCGCAGCTGCTGCCCCAGGGCTGGCGCAGGCTTCCCCGCCGCGTCTTCCGCGCCGCCCCGGTGGGCGCGGACCTCGGCGAGCAGCTCCGCGAGCTCCTGGCGGAACCAGTCGTGCAGCTCGCGCAGCTCGTCGCCGATCGCGCGGGCCCGCTTCTCGTCCACGGCGGTTCGGTACAGCGCCACCACCGGGATGATCCGCGACGTCTTGGCCTGGTACTCGGCGTACCCGGGGGCGACCTCCACCACCTTGGCGAAGAGCCGGTCGCGCTCCTCGCCACGGAGGGGTACCGCGTTCGCCTCGAACGTCTCGGTGCCGAGTTCCACGGTGACCCAGGGGTCGGCCAGCAGGTTGTGGTACCAGGCGGGATGGTTCGGCGCGCCGGCGGCCGAGGCGACGACCAGGATGCGGTCGCCGTCGGGGACGTAGCCGAGAGGGCTGACATTGGGCCTGCCGGTCCTGGCTCCGGTGGTGGTCAGCAGGATCAGCGGGGATCCCTCGAACCAGCCGCCGACCCTGCCTTCGTTGGCTCTGAACTCTTCGATGATCGGCTTGTTGAAATCCGTGGGCACGGATGGGCTCCTTCGTGGTCCGGGCGCGGTTGATTGCCTTTGCTTTGAAAGCAAAGGTAATCACGCGGGAAAGTTATGCAGTGGGAGGGGGGATGTCAACCGGCGGCCGGGACCCTTCCGCCCGGAACCGCGCACGGCACGGTCAGGCGGACGGGGATCCCGGATACGGGCGGACGGGCGCGGGCGGGCACGCGGCACGCCTCAGCGGCCGGTGCTCACCAGCGAGAAAGGGAACGCGCGAGGCTCAGCGGCAGATGCGCGCGGAGTCGCCCCGCGAAGAAAGGAAGGGCGTCGTCAGGCGCGGAAGGTGTAGGTAGACACGACACATCCCAAGTCCGGTGCCTCCATGCCACCGCCGTCCTCCTGGTCGGCGACACGCGACGCCGTCATTACAACAGTGCCCGCGTCCCGGGGTCAAGCCCGCGCTCGGTCGTGGAGCTCGGTCGTGGAGCCCGGCCGCGACGCGGTGTTCACGACGAGCACCGGCGCCCTGCACCGGTGGCCGCCGGGCGGCGGGGACCGCCGAGACGGCGAGCGGGGCGAGGTGGACGCGCGAGCCCGCCCGTCACGCGGGTGAAGAGCGGAAAGCCTCCCCCGGTCCCGGCGGGACCGTGGGAGGCGGACGGGGTCGCGGCGGGCGGATGGCCGACGCCCGCCGCGACGCTCAGGGCCTGACCGTCAGGTCAGGAGCGGGTCGAGTAGGAGTGGGCGCCGGTGCCGGCCAGGCCGCCGCCCTGGACGATGAGGTACTCGTCCCGGATCGGGGTGCCCGCCAGCCACGACTCCAGGATCTCCCGGGTGCCCGCCGCGTACCGCGCCTGCGCCGACAGCGAGGAGCCCGAGATGTGCGGGGTCATGCCGTGGTTCGGCATGCTGCGCCACGGGTGGTCGGCTGGGGCCGGCTGGGGGTACCACACGTCCCCGGCGTACCCGGCGAGCCGGCCGCTCTCCAGGGCGCGCACGACGGCGTCGCGGTCCACGATCCTGGCCCGCGCCGTGTTGATCAGATAGGCGCCGCGCTTCATGGAGGCGATCAGCTTGTCGTCGAACAGGTTCTCGGTCTCCGGGTGCAGCGGCGCGTTGACGGTGACCACGTCGCAGTGCGGCACCATGTCCTCGGTGCTCGGGTGCCAGGTGAGGCCCAGTTCCTCCTCCACCTCGCGCGACAGCCGGTGCCGGTCGGTGTAGTGCAGGTGCATGTCGAACGGCTTGAGCCGGCGCAGCACGGCCAGCCCGATCCGCCCGGCGGCGACCGTGCCGACGTGCATGCCCTCCACGTCGTAGGAGCGGCTGACGCAGTCGGCGATGTTCCAGCCGCCGTCCAGCACCCACCGGTTGGAGGGCAGGTAGTTGCGCACCAGCGACAGCGTCATCATCACCACGTGCTCGGCGACGCTGATGCTGTTGCAGTAGGTCACCTCCGCCACCGTGACGCCGTGCCGGATGGCGGCGTCCAGGTCGACGTGGTCGGAACCGATGCCCGCCGTGATCGCCAGCTTCAGGTTGGGCGCCTTGGCGAGGCGCTCGGCGGTCAGGTAAGCGGGCCAGAACGGCTGGGAGATCACCACGTCCGCGTCGGTCAGCTCGCGGTCGAACGCGGAGTTCCCGGTGTCCTTGTCGGAGGTGACCACGAGGGTGTGGCCGCGCTCCTCCAGGAAGCGGCGCAGGCCCAGCTCGCCGGAGACGCTGCCGAGCAGATGGCCAGGGGTGAAGTCGATCGCCTCGGGGGTGGGCAGGGTCTGCCCGCCGGGGTAGCCGTCCAGAGCCGGGAGGTCGTCACGGGCGTACGTGGCGGGGTACCCGTTCACCGGGTCGTCGTACAGAACGCACAGGACTTTCGCCATTGCGGTGGCTCCTCATCCGGTTGCCGGGGGTTGGTGCCTCCAGCCTCGCCGCGGACGTATCCGCAGGTCAAAGCGAAAGTTTCTATCTGCAGATAGATCGCTCCTATGAAGGGGGAGACGCCAGGTAGCGCGCCATCACCCGATCGAGCGCGTCTCGCACGTCCACCTCCCGGGTGACGTCCAGCAGGGCGCGGGCGAGGACCGGCTCCGGATCGCGATCGGCGATCACCAGGCCGACCCGCGGCGCCGTGGCCGGCCGCTCCAGCCGGACCACCCGCATCCCCTCCGGTACGCCGAACATGTGCAGCCAGGCGTGCGAGATCACGCTGGACCAGCGGTGCGTGGCCACGTGCGCGTACAGCGCGGAGACGGTGTCGGTCTCGATCGCCGGCACCACCACGGCCCCGGCCTCGTGGAAGATGCCGTCGAGGATGCGCCGGTTGCGCATCTCCGGCGACAGCAGGCACAGCGGGATCGCGGCCACCTCCGCCCAGCGCACGATGTCCCGCCGGGCCAGCCTGCCGTCGTCCGGCGTCAGCAGCAGGTAGCGCTCCTCGTACAGCACGGTCGTCCGCACGTGGGCCGGAGTCTCGTCGTCGAGGTACGTCATCGCCACGTCGAGCTCGAACTCCGCCATCTGCCTGCTGATCTCCCGCGAGGACAGCGAGAAGAGCGACACCCTGGCGTGGCCGTGCCGCTCGCAGAACGGCGCGGTGAGCAGCGAGGCGGCGGTCAGCGCGGTCGGGATCGCGCCCATCCGCAGCACGCCGGACAGGCTGTCGCGCATCGCGGAGAGGTCCTGGCGCAACGCGTCGCACTCGGCGAGGATGCGGTGCGCCCACTGGAGCACGCGTTCCCCCTCGGGGGTGAGCCCCTCGAACTTGCGGCCCCGCTGGACGATCGCCACGCCCAGCTCGCGTTCGAGCTTCCTGATCGCGGCCGACAGCGAGGGCTGGGAGACGTGGCACGCGGCGGCGGCCCGCGCGAAGTGCCGTTCCCTGGCCAGGGCCACCAGATACTCCAACTGTCGTAACAGCACACGCCAGGATGTCGCATCGGCGCCCCGGCCGTCCACAGTGCCGTCCACAGTGCCGTCCACAGTGCCGGCCACAGTGTTGTCGGCCACGGTGCCGGCCGCCGTCCCGCCCGGCGCTCGTCCGGTCCCGGCCGCCGCCCGCCCTCGCCGCGGGCGGCGGCCGGCGCGGTCACAGCAGGCGGCCGGCGTTGCGCAGCACGTGCGCGGCGACCTGGCGGCCCAGCCGGACGCCCGCCGTGTCGGCGGTCCGGGTGTGGATGCCGGACCAGACACGGGCGTCCACGTTCTCCTGGGAGGGCCGCCGCCACGTGGTGTAGGTCCGGGTGACGCCGGGCGCGGTCGGGCTGGTCAGCGTGTACGGCTCGCGGGGGCGCGGCCCGCCGGCCAGCGTGGTGAACACCTCCTCGGCGGCGCCCGCGTAGGTCGCGTGGCCGCTGGGGTAGTCCGGATGCGGCGGCGTGACGTGCAGCGGCGTCCAGTCCGGGTCCGGCGCGGTGGCCGGGTCGCCGTCGTCCTCGGCCCGGATCGCGGTGACCGGACGCCAGCGCGTGTAGGCGTACTTCGCGTCCGACGTGGCGATCTGGGTGTCCACCGACGCCACGTGGAAGAGCGCGACCAGCGCGGCCCGCTCCGCCGGCGGCCGGCGGGACTGGACGAGCGCCGCGCGCAGCCCCGGCACGTAGATGGCGTAGGACGAGCCGAGCCAGAACTGCGCGGTGTCCGTCTGCGCCTGGGTGCGCACGGTGCTGTCGGCCGCGCCGTACGCGCGCACCTCCGCGAGGTCCTCGCGGTAGCGGGCCGAGCCCAGCGCGGGCGGCGGCTCCGGGCGGAACCGGTCCGCCCGGTCCAGGACGAACGGCCTGGCGAGACGGTTCCCGGACTGTGTGCCCGCCAGGTGGTCCGGCGGCGTCGGCCGCCAGACGCCCGGCAGCGGCGGAGGCGGCGTGTAGGGCCGGTTGACCGACGCGGGGTCGAGCCCGTCGCCGGACCGCTGCGCGAGCAGCGACCTGGCCTCCCTCGCCCCGGCCGCCACGCCCCGGTCCCGGTCCGCGCCGTCCGGGATCCGCGCCAGCGTGGTCGCGAGGGCGGCGTCCAGCTCGGCCCGGCGGGCGGGTACCAGTCCGGTCAGTGTCGTGTGCACGGCCGAGGCGAGCGCGGCGTCCGCGTAGGCGCCGCGCCCGCCCGCGGCGCGCGGCGCGCCGGCCGGCCGGTCACCGCCGGCGCGCAGGGCGCGGGCGGCGGCCAGCCAGCCGATCGCCCACGTCCGGCTGTTGGTGACCTGTGTCGGCGCCCCCGCCGCGGCGATCGTCGCCGCCGTCGTGTCGAACCACTCCACCGCCACGTCCACCGCCACGTGCACCGCGGTGTGCGCGGCCCGCGAGGCGGGTTCCACCGCCGTGCCCGTCGTGGTGACGGCGGTCAGCACGGCGGTCGCCACCACGGCGGTGGACCTCAGCCGATGCCGGGGCGGCCCCAGGCGGAGAGGTGACGTCAGCGCACGGGTCATGGTGTGGGCGTCCTTTCGAGGATCGGATCCTGGATGCGGGCCGGTGCCGGGGGAGGGGGACCGTACTGGCTGGCGGGGCGGGGCAGGCCGTAGTGGTCGCGCAGGGTCGTGCCGGTGTACTCCGAGCGGAACAGGCCGCGCCTGCGCAGGATGGGCACGACGTGCTCGGCGAACAGGTCGAACCCGCCCGTCAGGTAGGGCGGCATGACGTTGAACCCGTCGGCCGCGCCGGTGGTGAACCATTCGGTGATCCGGTCGGCGATCTGCTCCGGCGTCCCCGCCGTCACCCAGTGGCCGCGGGCCCCGGCGAGCCGGTGCAGCAGGCCGCGGATCGTCGGCCGCTCCCGGTCGATGATGTCCAGCACCACCTGGAACCGGCTGCTCTCGTGCCGCTCCCCGCCGGCCGGGATCAGCTCGCGCGGGACCGGGCCGTCGAGATCGTGGCCGGACAGGTCCACGCCCAGCAGGCCGCGCAACTGCCCCAGCGAGTACTCGGGCTGGGTGAGCTCGTCGAACTCCTCCCGCAGCCGCAGCGCCTCGGCCTCGGTGGCGCCGATGAACGGGCTGATCCCCGGCAGCACCTTCACCTGGCCGGGATCGCGGCCCTCCGCCTTCGCCCGCTCCTTGACGTCGGTGTAGAACTCCCTGGCGTTGCGTACGGTCTGGTGCGCCGTGAAGATCGCCTCGGCGTACCTCGCGGCGAAGGACCTGCCGTCCTGCGACGACCCCGCCTGCACGTAGACCGGGCGGCCCTGCGGACTGCGCGGGGTGTTGAGCGGGCCGCGCACCCGCAGCCGCTCGCCGTCGTGGTGGATGGGATGGATCCGCCCGGTGTCGGCGAAGACGCCGGACTCCCGGTCGATCAGCAGCGCCTCGTCTTCCCAGCTGTCCCACAGCTTGGTCACCACGTCCACGAACTCGCGGGCCCGCGCGTACCGGTCGGCGTGCACCGGGTGCGCCTCCAGCCCGAAGTTCTGCGCCGCCTGCGGCGCCCCGGTGGTCACGATGTTCCAGCCGGCCCGCCCGCCGCTGAGATGGTCCAGCGAGGCGAACAGCCGGGCCAGGTTGTAGGGCTCGAAGTACGTCGTGGAGGCGGTGCCGATCAGCCCGATCCGCCGGGTGGCGGCGGCGAGGCCGGACAGCCAGGTGAACGGTTCCAGCCGGAACCTGCTGGCGTACCGGACGTTGTCCGGCAGCGACGGCCCGTCCGCCAGGAAGATCGCGTCGAACGTCGCCGCCTCCGCGCGGCGGGCGAGCTCCTGGTAGTAGGTGATGTCCAGCACCCGGTGCGGTTCGGAGTCGCGGTAGCGCCAGGCCGCCTCGTGGTGGCCGCCCGGGTAGATGAACAGGTTCAGATTGAGCAGGCGCGGTGAGGGGGTCAATCCAGGTCCCGTTCTCCGGTCACGCCGAGGGCGCCCAGCAGATGGGCGCGGACCTCGGCGAACCGTGGGTCGGCGGAGTTCCGCGGGGATTCGAGATCGATGGTCCGCTCGGCCGCCACGCGCCCCTCGTCCAGGACGAGCACCCGGTCGGCGAGCACGATCGCCTCGTCGACGTCGTGCGTGACCAGCAGCACCGCGGGCCGGTGCCGGTCGCACAACCGGCGCAGCAGCGCGTGCATGCGGATCCTGGTCAGGGCGTCCAGCGCGCCGAACGGCTCGTCGGCGAGCAGCAGTTCCGGGTCGCGGACCAGCGAGCGGGCCAGCGCCACGCGCTGCTGCTCGCCGCCGGACAGCTCGCTCGGCCAGGCGCGCTCCCGCCCGGCGAGGCCCACCTCGGCCAGGGCGTCCCGGCCGCGCGCGGCGGCATCCGCTCCTTCCAGGCCGAGCACGACGTTGTCCAGCACCCGCCCCCAGGGCAGCAGCCGCGAGTCCTGGAAGACGACCGAGACCTTGCCGGGAACCTCGACGGATCCCGTGCCCGCCACCTCGTAGTCCAGGCCGGCCAGGGCGCGCAGCAGGGTGCTCTTGCCCGATCCGCTCTGCCCGAGCAGCGCGACGAACTCGCCCGGCGCGATCTCCAGGTCCAGCGCGTCCAGCACGGTCCGCTCGCCGTACGCGCGGGTCAGGCCGCCGATCCGTACGGCGGGCGCCGCCGTGCTCAGTCCTCCAGGGTGCGCCGCCATGCCAGCGCCCTCCTCTGCACGTAACGGACCAGGCCATCGGAGAACAGGCCGAGCAGCCCGTAGATGACGAGGCCGACGAGGATGACGTCGGTCTGCCCGTAGGTACGCGCCAGCTCCATCATGTAGCCGATGCCGCTGGTCGAGTTGATCTGCTCGACGACGGCCAGGAACAGCCAGGCGGAGGTGACCGCGAAGCGCATGCCGACCAGGAATCCCGGCAGCGCGCCGGGCAGCACGACCCTGCGGACGAACGTCCGGTGGGTGAGCCCGAGCGTCTCGGCCAGCTCCGCGTAGCGGTTGTCGATGCCGCGCAGGCCGTTGTGCGTGTGGATGTAGATGGGCACGAGGACGCCCAGCGTGATCGTGGTGACCTTCATCACCTCGCCGATGCCGAGCCACAGGATCAGCAGCGGCATCAGCGCCAGCGCCGGGATCGCCCGCTTGATCTGGACCGGCCCGTCGACGACGGCCTCCCCCCAGCGGCTGAGCCCGGACACGAGCGCGAGGACGGTGCCGAGCGCGATGCCGAGCCCGAGCCCGAGCCCGGCCCGTCGCAGCGAGGAGAGCAGGTGCTCCTGCAGCCGCCCGCTGGCGATCAGGTCGCCGGCGGTGCCCAGGATCGTCCACGGCGCGGGCAGGAACCTGCCGTCCAGCAGCCCCGCCGCCGAGCCCAGCGTCCAGGCGGTCAGCAGGAGCAGCGGGCCGAGCAGGAAGCCGAACCTGATGCGCCTGCCCGGCCCGAGGCGGCGGCGGGCGCGGACGGTTCTCAGGACCGGGCGGGGCGGCGTCGTGCGGGGAGGGACGGCGGCCGGGGCGTCGGTGGTCTGGGTGTCCATGTCAGGCGCCCTCCTTCAGCGCGTCGGCCGCCACGGACGCGAACCGCAGGTCGTAGAGGTCCCGGGCGTCCAGCACCGGGTTGCCTGTCTCGGCGGCGAGGAGCCCGACCGTCTCCTGGTGCCGGGCGATGACGTCGTCCCAGTTCGCCGGGATCTCCGGGGATCCGGCCAGCTTGACGAGGTAGTCGCCGTCGGCGGCGGTCAGGCCCTGGTCCTTGACGTAGTAGCCCTCGATCCACTCTTGCGGGTGCTCGTCGATCCACACCGCGGCGCGCGCCCACGCCCGGACGTACTCGCGGATGGCCGCGGCCTTGGCCGGGTCCTTGAGCGTCTCGGTCCGGACGTAGAGGTGGGCGGGGTCGTCGCGGATGCCGTGCCGGATGGTGGTGGCGCCGTCCGCGCCGTACTTGGTGACGTAGCGCTTGATGTTGACGCCGCCGAGCGGGGCCGCGTCCACCTGCTTGCTCGCCAGCGCGTTGACGTAGACGTCGCCGGTGCTCGGCAGCTCGACGAACGTCACGTCCTCACTGGTCAGCCCGGCCTTGCGCAGGATGCGCAGCACGAGCGCGCCCTGCGCCTGGCCGGGGCTGTAAGCGATCTTCTTGCCGCGCAGGCCGGCCAGGGTGGTGACGTCGGCGCCGGGGGCGATGCCGAGTTCGTAGGTGGGATGGTTGAGGGGGTCCTGCTTGAACCTGGAGGCGACGATCTTCACGGGCAGGCCGGTCCAGGTGGCGTGGATCGCCGGGATCTCGGCGACGGCGCCGACGTCCAGCGCGTCGGCGCGGAACGCCTCCGTGGTCTGCGGGCCGCCGGAGAGGTTGGCCCATTCGACGTCGAAGGAGAACTTGTCGATCTCGCCGGACAGCCGGAGGGCGACCTGGGTCTGGGGATCGCCCACCCTGAGCCGGGTGCCCGGGGGGACCTCGGCCGGCAGCGGCGCGTCGAGCGCGAGAGCGGGCCCCGAGGCTTGTTCGCCGGCGGTGGCGCACGAGGTGAGCGCGGCGATCGACAGCAGGAGGACGGCTGCGAGCCCGGATAAGGCTCGCCGGGACGGTGGAGGAGACATATGTGGCCCTTAGGTGGCTGAAGGCGTGCGGCGGCGGCCCGGCCGGCGGACCGCGGTGCTCGAGCTACGAAGGGCGGCGACACTGGGCGCTGGCGACATGGCAGAGGTCGACATGCGCGCGCCGGGTCAAGTACATCCCTTGACTCATGGTCATGACGTTAAGCACGCCGCGACCCAAAGTCAATATTCCCTACTGGGAATCCATGGAAATCGCCGCACGGCAGGGCGCGGCGGGGCTGCTGGCGTCCGGTCACTGCTGCACCTCCGGCATCCGTACGGCACGACCAGCCCATGGTGCCGTGCCACGGCCTCCCGGCCCGGCCTCATTGCCCTGCGCATGGGAAGCCTTTGCCCTCGGGGGTTCCTCCGCGTGACCTGCGGGGACCTTCAGGGGCTCCTCCGCGTGACCTACCGGGACCTTCAGGGGCTTCTCCGCGCGACCTACAGGGGCTCCTGCGGGTGTCCCGGGTAGGCGGAGATCTCGATCAGGTTGCGGTCGGGGTCGCGCAGGTAGACGCTGTCGATCGGGCCGAGGGCGCCCGTACGCCGGACCGGTCCCTCCTCGATCGGCACACCGTGCCGCACCAGCTCCGCGATCACCTGCACCAGCGGGTCGGCGCTGATCAGGCACACGTCCACGCTTCCCGGCACCGGATGAGCCGCCTTGGGCTCGAACTCGCGCCCCGCCTGGTGCAGATTGATCTTCGATCGGCCGAAGAGCAGGGCGCGGCGGCCCTCGTCGAAGGTGACCGGCCGCATGCCGAGCACGCGGCTGTAGAAGCCGATCGTCGCCTCGACGTCGGCGACGGTCAGGACCAGGTGGTCGAACCTTTCGATGCGCATCAGGAATCCTCCTTGCCGCCTGGACCGGTGGGCGGCCCGTCCCCCGGGCCGTCCCCCGGCCCGCCGCCGGTCCTGGGCTGGGCCTCGCGGCACGCCTGGGCGGAGAGCGACGGCAGTCGCAGGACGAATCGGGCGCCCTGTGCTGAGTCCTCCACCCGCAGCGTGCCCTGGTGGGCCTGGGCGATGTCCCGGGAGATGGCGAGGCCGAGACCGCTGCCGCCCGGGTCGCGGCGGCGGCCGTCGTCCAGCCGGATGAACCGCTCGAAGACGCGCTCGCGGTCGGCGGGCGCGATGCCCACGCCGTCGTCGATCACCTCGACCACGGCGTCGTCCTCCGCCGCGTACACGTGCACGACGACGTGCTTGTCAGCGTGCCGCTGCGCGTTCGTCAGCAGGTTGTCCAGGACCCGGATCAGCTGCATCCGGGAGCCGAGGATCTTCACGTCCGGCATGGCGCGCACGGACGTGGCCACCCGCAGCTCGCGGTAGGCGATCTCGTCGCTCACCAGGGCGCCGAGGTCGATCGCCTCCGGCGGGGCCGGGTCGGCGGCGCGCAGCCTGGCCAGCGCGAGCAGGTCGTTGACGATCGCCTCCAGCCGGTCGGTGACCGACAGCGACGAGCGGATCGTGTCGTGCGGATCGACCTCGCCCGGGTAGTACAGCGCCTCCTCCAGTTGCGTGCGCAGCCCGGCGAGCGGGGTGCGCAGCTCGTGCGAGGCGGTGGAGGCGAACTGCCGCTGCTGTTCCACCGCAGACTCCAGCCGGGCCAGCGTCTGGTTGGCGGTGCCGGCCAGCAGCGCGATCTCGTCCCCGCCGGGCGGCACGGGCACCCGCAGGCTCAGGTCGCTCACCGTGATCTCCGCCATCCGCGCCCGGATCGCCGCCACCGGCCGCAGCGTACGGCCGACCACCGACCAGGTGGTCCACACCGCGAGGGCGACGACGAGCAGCAGGATGATCGCGATCGAGTACTCCAGGGCGTTCGTGGCCAGCAGGGACGGCTCCGCGAGGCCGGCGTAGACGACGGGGGAGTCCGCCGAGGGAGAGATCCGGATGGCCATGAGCACGACGCAGTGGCCCGCGGCGCATTCGGTGAGCTTCTGGAACCGGTCGTCGGCGGGCGGGCGCAGCAGGCTGATCGGCCGGGTCCGCGAGGCCATCCTGCTGGCGTCGACCACCTGCCCCTTGGCGTCCACCAACTGGACCAGGTCCACCCGGCCGTAGGTGGGGATCGTCTGCGGCACGAACCCGTTGCGCACCGCCGCGCTCCACTGGCTGGCGACCCGCTCCGCCTGGTTGTAGGCGTCGGACTGGACCCGGTACCGGATCGCCACGTCGAAACTGGCCCCGAGGGTCGCCATGGCGACGAGTGACAGGGCGGCCGCGGCGATGGTGAACCGGGCCCGGATCGAGTGCGGACGTGGAAGCGGCGACACCCTATCCCTCCCTGTCCCTGCTCACGGCCGGCCGGTCCCCGCCGTCACGGCAGAGTCCAATAGTTCAAGACACTATTTGCCTAGAGTCACTGCAAGGGCTGCTAAAAACGTCAAAGACGGATATTCGACCAAAACTATAGGCGGACATGACCAATTTTGGCTTCCGCTTGACGTGCCGGGTGCGGCCCGAGGCCGATAGAGGGCAACGATCGGCGTTCACTTCACCGAACGGTGCTCGCGACTTCCGCTCCCGGCGGAAGGTCCGGAGCGCTCGCGGGCGCGCGTCCGGGGCGGGCGGCGCCGGGATGCCGTGCCGCCGTCCAGGGGAGTGCCGCTGATCAGGTGCTATCGGGTGGCTTGGGTGGTTTGCAGGGTTTCGCGAAAGGGGTGGGTAATTGGTTGATGGGTACGGTTGAGGTCTGATGTCGATATGTGGGTGGGTTAGCGGAATTGGCGCTGGTAATGACTTACGGGCGAGTGAATCTGGACATATCTCGAAAAGGCGGGCGGATGGGTTGACGGCGTGGGGGTGCGGGCCGGGTGGCCGGGTGGTGGCGGGTAAGGTCGGGGCGCTCGCGTCGGGGGGAAATTCACGAAATACCGTGTCGAATCATGCGACAAGATCGTAACTTGAGGTCAAAAGCAGACGATGTGCGTTTGTCGTACATCAAGCTGGGAGAACAAGACAAGTGGGATGACCTTTCCCGAACAGCCAAAGCATTTCGTAAGGGGGATACGTGATGCCTGACCTCAGAAAGGCCGTGAGCACGCTCGCCGTCAGTGCCGTTCTCGCGGGCGGCGTCGTCGGCCTGAGCGCCGTGACCGGTGCCGCGCATGCCGGTGTGTCGAGCCCCACGCTGACGAAGGACAAGCACCACGGCGCGCGACGCGGAGGCTGGGACCGGCACCGCGGCCGGAGCTGGAACCGGTCGCTCACCCGCGCCCTCACCCGCGCGCTGAACCGCAGCAACGTCGGCCAGAACCGCGCCCACAACGTCAACGGTCAGGCCCGGCAGACGGTTGTCGTGCAGATCGTGCCCCGCCCCCGTGACACGGCCGCCCCCACCGGCGCGGTGAGCCAGGCGACCGCCGCGGGCACCGGCCGGGGCTACGCGGGCTACCCGGCTTACCCGGATCATCCGGCGTACTGGCGTCCCGCGGAGGACCGCGGCCACTACGCCGGCCACGACGACTTCCCGGCGGCCCGCGGCCCGTGGGCGGAGGAGGGCCCGGCGCGCGCGACCGGCATGGCGGAGATGCTGGACTGGGCCGACCCGAAGATCGGGGACGCCAGGACCGGCGCGGCCTCGGCGCTCCCGTCCAGGGTCACCGGCGCTTCCCTGGGCACCGCCGGCGGGCTGCTCTGAGCCGCCCGCAACGCCGGGTCACGGGGTGTCGTCCCAGGAGTAGAAGCCCCGGCCGCTCTTGCGGCCCAGCTCGCCCCTGGCGACCTTCTCGCGCAGCAGGGCGGGCGGGGCGAAACGCTCGCCGAGCGTCGAGGCGAGGTATTCGGCGATGCCGAGCCGCACGTCGAGGCCGACGAGGTCGGTCAGCCGCAACGGGCCGACCGGGTGCTTGTAGCCGAGCGTCATGGCGGCGTCGATGTCCTCGGGCGAGGCCACGCCCTCCGCCACCATCCGGATCGCCTCCAGGCCGAGGGCGACGCCGAGACGGCTGCTGGCGAAGCCGGGGGAGTCGCGTACGACGATGGGCGTCTTGCCCAGGGCGCGCACCCAGTCGCCGGCGCGGTCCGCCAGGCCGGGCGCGGTACGCTCCCCGGTCACGATCTCCACCAGCGCGCTCGCCGGGACCGGGTTGAAGAAGTGCAGACCGAGGAAGCGCTCCGGACGGTCGATCGCGTTGGCCAGCTCGCCCACGGACAGGCTGCTGGTGTTCGTGGCGATCGTCGCGTCCGGGGACAGGGCGGCGGACAGGGCGCCGAGGACGCGCGCCTTGAGGGCGGGGTCCTCGGGGACCGCCTCGATCACCAGGTCGCAGCCGGCCAGGGAGTCCGGGCCGACGGTCGCCTCCAGCCGGGCGAGCACGTCCGGCACGGGCGCGCCGAGCTTGCCGCGCTCGGCGCTCGCCTCGACGGCCCTGGCCACCCTGGCGCGGGCCGCCTCGGCCGTGCCCGCGTCCACCTCGGCGAGACGTACGGTGCCGCCGGCCAGCAGGAAGGCGTGCGCGATGCCCACGCCCATCCGGCCGCCGCCGAGCACTCCGGTGAGTTCGGGCGTCATCGGCGACGCTCCAGGAAGGCGGTCATGCGCTCGTGCTTCTCCTCGGTCTCGAACAGTACGGCCTGGGCGATGTTGTCGAACTGGGGGTGCGCGCCCGGCGGGGCGGCGAGGGCCAGCTTGGTCAGGCGCAGCGCCAGCGGGGCGTTCTTCAGGATCCGGCCGGCCCACCGGTCGGCGGCGTCGAGCAGCTCCTCCGCCGGGACCAGCTCGTTGACCAGCCGGACCGCGTGCGCCTCCTCGGCGGACAGCACCCGGCCGGCCAGCAGGATCTCCTTGGCCAGCGGCTCGCCGACCAGCTCGCGCAGCCGCCAGGTGGCCCCGGCCGCGGCCATGATGCCGAGGCCGGTCTCCGGGTTGCCGAACCGCGCCCGCGGGGTGGCCAGCCGGAAGTCGCAGGCGTAGGCGAGCTCCGCGCCGCCGCCGAGGGCGGGGCCGTCCACCGCGGCGATCGTGGGCATCGGCAGCCGGGCGATCCGGTCGAACAGGCCGCTGTTGATGCCGGCCAGCGCGTCGTCCCTGCGCCGCTCGCGCAGCTCGCGGATGTCGGCGCCGGCCGCGAACACGCCGTCCGAGCCGGTCAGCACGAGCACCCGCGGGCGGCGCTCCAGGTCGGCGCAGACCTCGTGCAGCTCGGCCACGGTGGCGGCGTCGATCGCGTTGCGCACGTGCGGGCGGTCCAGCCGGACCAGCAGCCGGTCGCTTCCCTCCTCCAGCCTCAGGGTCTCGTTCAGGGAAGGCTCCTCTCCACAGACGCGGACATGCTACGCATTCATCATGTAACTATCGAGAATTGTCAACTGTGGGAGGGTCACGTCCCGGCGGCGGAGAGCCTGGCCCACTGCCGCCGGGCGGGACTCAGCCAGGCCCGGTGCAGCCCGTGGAAGACGACGGCGGCACGCGCGCCCGCCCAGTCGGGCGGCAGCAGCTCCGGCGGGAGCTGAGGGTCCATCGTCGGGAACCGCCGCCACTCGTGCACCAGGCGGACCTGCGCGAGGAGCGTCGGGTCGCCGGGCTCGGGCCGCGCCCCGGCGAACTCCCGGATGAAGACCTCGTAGCCGGCGGCCAGGTCGTCCAGCGGCCACGCCTGATCGACCATCGTGCGCTCGGACCCGATGCCCGCGTACGGGCCGCTGAAGGAGAACGCCGCCGCCGCGAGGCCGAGCTCCTCGGCGATCCGCCTGGCCTCGGCTTCGTAGGAGGCGTGCGGGCTGACCCAGACGCCCGGCACGGGGCTGCCGAACCCGGCCCAGGTCAACCGGGTGCGCAACTGGTGACGCAGCTCGCGCCTGGTCTCCGGCACGGTCACGATCAGCACCAGCCACCGGCCGTCCCAGACGATCGGGTCCCGGCCGAAGGAGTAGATCCGCTCGGCGCCCTTGGTCAGCAGCCGCCGGCCTTGTTCGGTCAGGCCCCAGCGCACCCGGCGCCCGGCGCGCTCGGCGACCACCCAGCCGTCCGCGGCCATCCTCGCCAGCGCCTGGCGGGCGGACTTCTCCTCCACGCCCAGCCCGCCGAGCACGTGCAGCAGCGTGGAGGTCCAGGCCGGCTCGGCGTGCGGCAGCACGTACTCGCCGAACACGGTGAGCAGGAGGGACCTGGCGCTGCCGGTGCCGGCCTGATGGCGCCGGGAGTAGGAAGGCTCGGCCGCCGCGGGCTCACGGGCTGCTGCGGGCATGGCGGGCCGGGTCTCCCCTCGATCGGACGTCCCGAAGACTGCTCCCATGCTACAAGTCATTGACGGAACACTTTCCAGACGTAGAGGTTCATCTCCGCGCGCCCGCCCGCGGACGGGACGGTCATGTCCGGGGAGTCGTCCAACGCCTGCGCCCATCTCGCGGACGGCGTCCTTCGAGACGCCTGCCTTCGAGCGCGCGCGGTGCTGAGGCTGGACGGAGTGCCCGGGACGGCCACCGGTAAGATCGGGAGGGTCGCCGTCCGGGAGATCGCCGCCGACTTGGGGAAGTGACACATGCCTGTCTACGCCCTCGACGACCTGACTCCGCAGATCCATCCGGACGCCTACGTCCATCCCGAGGCGGTGGTGATCGGCGCGGTGGACCTGGGCGCGGGCGCCTCGGTGTGGCCGGGCGCGGTGCTGCGCGGCGACCACGGCGTCATCCGGGTGGGGGAGCGCACCTCGATCCAGGACGGCACGGTGCTGCACACCACCAAGGAGTGGCCGACCTTCATCGGCGACGACTGCGTGGTGGGGCACCGCGCGCACCTGGAGGGGTGCGTGGTGGAGGGTCACGCCCTGATCGGCTCCGGCTCCATCGTGCTGAACCGCGCCCGGGTCGAGCCGGACGCCGTCGTGGCCGCCGGGGCCCTGGTCAAGGAGGGCATGATCGTGCCCGCGGGCGCGCTGGCCGTCGGGGTGCCGGCCAGGCTGCGGCTCGACGCGGGCCGCGCGCAGGCCAAGTGGATCGACTACGCCGTCGCCACCTATCTCGACCTGGCCCGCCGGCACCGGAGCGGGCTGCGCCGCCTGGACTGACCCGGTTTCCACCGTCCTGATGCGGACGGGGGAGAGATCACCCATAGCGCGAAGCCCGTTGACCGGATAGAAATAACCAACCCCTTCGCATCGGCCTGACGTGAACGCGGTGTAACGAGAGAGCGCTCTCTCGTTACGTTGTGACGTCATGCCCTCCGGTCCCGATAGGCAGGTCCATGAGAACGACCCCCGACCACCGCCCTCGCGCCCGCCGCGGCGTCTTATCCCGTCTCCTCGCCGTGGGCGCCTCGGCGGCGCTCGCCGCCACCAGCCTCATGTCCGCGGCGGTCCCCGCCGCCGCCGACCACGGCGGGGAGCCGGACTTCGGCCCCAACGTCTTCGTGTACGACCCCGAGACCCCCGCCGCCGAGATCCAGGCCAAGTTCGACCAGCTCTTCGCACAGCAGGAAGAGAACGAGATGGGCACGAACCGGTACGCCGTGCTCTTCAAACCGGGCCAGTACGACGTCAACGCCAGGCTCGGCTACTACACCTCCGTCGCCGGGCTCGGCATGTCGCCGGACGACGTCGACATCCGCGGCGCCGTACGGGTCGTCGGCCAGTCCGACCCGGACTCCGCGGCCGGCATCTCCGCGCTCACCAACTTCTGGCGCTCGGCGGAGAACCTGTCCGTCACGCCGACCGACTGGTCGAACCAGTGGGCGGTGTCCCAGGCCTCCCCGATGCGGCGGGTGCACATCCGCGGCACCCTCTGGCTGGAGCCAGGGAACGCCGGGTACTCCAGCGGCGGATACATCGCCGACTCCAAGATCGACGGGGTCACCATCAACGGGTCGCAGCAGCAGTGGCTCACCCGGGACAGCGAACTCGGCGACGCCTGGACCAACGGCGTCTGGAACCAGGTGTTCTCCGGCGTGGTGGGGGCCCCCGAGCAGGGCTTCCCGAACCCGCCCTACACGACCCTGCCCACCAGCCCGGTCACCAGGGAGAAGCCCTTCCTCTACATCGACGGCTCGGGAGGCTACCGGGTCTTCGTCCCCGGCCTGCGGCGCGACACCTCCGGCACCACCTGGGCCGGCGGGCAGCGTCCGCAGGGCCACTCGCTGCCGATCAGGGACTTCTTCGTCGCGAAGCCGTCCGACAGCGCGGCGAAGATCAACCAGCAGCTCTCCCGCGGCAAGCACCTCCTGCTCACCCCGGGTGTCTACCACCTCGACCGCGCCCTGCGGGTGAAGAACAGGGACACCGTGGTGCTCGGCCTCGGCATGCCGAGCCTGGCGCCCGGCACCGGCGACGCGGCGCTGCGGGTGGACGACGTCGACGGGGTCAGGATCGCCGGCGTGCTGGTGGACGCCGGGCGGCGCGAGTCGGAGACGCTGGTGGAGGTGGGCGACCGGCACAGCCGCCGCGACCACTCCAGGAACCCGATCTCGCTCCAGGACGTCTTCTTCCGGATCGGCGGCCCGTGGGTCGGCCGGGCGGAGACCAGCCTCGTCGTCAACAGCGACGACACGATCATCGACAACATCTGGGCCTGGCGCGGCGACCACGGCAACGGGATCGGCTGGTCGCAGAACACCGGTGACACCGGCGTCGTGATCAACGGTGACGACGTGACCGCGTACGGCCTGTTCGTCGAGCACTACCAGAAGTACCAGACGATCTGGAACGGCGAGAACGGCCGGACGATCTTCTACCAGAGCGAGCTGCCGTACGACCCGCCGAGCCAGCAGGCGTGGACCAGCCCGACCGGCAAGGGCTGGGCGTCGTACAAGGTGAGCCGCGGGGTGCGCGCCCACGAGGCGTGGGGCCTGGGCGTCTACTCCTACTTCAACCAGAACGTGGACATCCGGGCGGACCGCGGGATCGAGGTCCCGAAGACGCCGGGGGTCCGCTTCCACAACATGGTCACCGTCTTCCTCGACGGCAGCGGCGGCATCGAGCGCACCATCAACGACGCCGGCACCCCGGTCGTCGGCTCCTACGGCACGAGCACCATCGTCAGCTATCCCTGACCCCACGGGGCCGGCCCGTCCTCCGGGCCGGCCCTCCGCCGCGCGTCACCCGCCGGGGCGGGACGTCACCCCGGCGTACCGGCCGCCGCGGCCCGCGGCGCCGCCGCCAGCCGCCCCGACCGGTCCAGTACGGCGACGGCCGCGGCGCAGCCGGCCCCGATCAGCGCCAGCACGGCCCACGGCAGCGCCGGTACGCCCGACGCCGAGCCGAGATCCAGCAGCCAGCCGGTCAGGAGGTTGCCCGCGGCGATGCCGATGCCGGACAGCGTGCTGTAGAGCCCGTAGTAGGTGGCGACCAGGCGCGGCCCGGCGAAGGTGACGACGGTCGCCATCTCGAACGGGTAGACGACCATCGTGGCCAGGCCGAGCAGCGCCGCCGTGCACAGGACCGGGACGAGCGCGACGGCGTGCGCCAGGCCGCCGAGGGGCGCGCCCGCCGCGCCGGTCGCGGAGGCCAGGGCGGGCGGCAGGAAGGCCGCGCCCATCAGCGCCACCCCCCAGGCGATGGCCTGCGCCGGCCGCAGCCGGCGGCTCGCCCACGCCGTCGCGCGGGCCTGCCCGGCGATGGTGAGCACGGCGGTGAGCGCGAACACCAGGGTGACGCCCAGCTCGTCCCCGGTGACCCGGCGGATCTCCAGCGGCAGGGCGAGGTAGACCTGGAAGTTCAGCACGTAGGAGCCGATCATGGCCAGTGAGAACAGCAGGAAGGGCCGGTTCGTCAGCACCTCCCGCCAGTCGCGCAGCACGCTCCCACCCTCCGGGGCCGCCGGTGTCGGCCGCGCGGGCAGCGACCGGATCTGCGCGAGGGTCAGCACGGCGAACACCAGCCCGGCCACGAGGCAGACGAGCCGGAAGGCCACGGCGTTGAGCAGCAGGCCGATCAGCGGCCCGGCCAGGATGCCGAGCTGGTAGAACGCGTTGAACGCGGCGAACGCCTCCACCTTGCGCTCCCCGGCCGCGAGGGCCAGGTAGGCGCGCACGGCCGGGTTGAACAGCGCCCCGGCGAACCCGGTCAGCACCGAGGCCACCACCAGCGCGGGCAGTGACTCGGCCACCGCCAGCAGCAGGAACGCGACCGTGCGCAGGGCGCACCCGGCGATGATCAGCGGCTTGCAGCCGAGCCGGTCGGCGAGGGTCCCGCCGACCAGGAACATGCCCTGCTGACTGAGATGGCGGACGCCCAGGACCAGGCCGACCAGCGCCGCCGGCATGGCCAGCGAGCCGGACAGGTGGCCCGCCAGGTAGGGCATCAGCATGTAGAAACCGGTGTTGATGGTGAGCTGGTTGACCAGGAGCAGCTTGACCGTGCGGTCGAAGGACCGCGCCAGCGCCAGGGTGCCCTTCACCGCGGCACCCCCTCGCCACCGAGCGGGCCGCCGAGCGAACCACCGAGCGGACCGCCGGACGGATCATCGGACGGGCCGCCGAGCGGGCCGTCGGGGGTGTCGGCGGGGGCGTTTCGGAGGGCCGTGGCCGGGATCGGGACGGTGGTGCAGCGGGTCCAGCGGGTGGGCTCGCGTTCCGCGGGATGGGCTATCTCGTCGGGTTCGGTGGCGGGCGGTCCGGTCAGCAGGTCGTGCGCGGCGCAGTAGTCGTCGTTGAAGACGGTGTCGAAGTAGCGGTGCGGGCCGTCGGGGAAGACCGCGGCGATCCGGGTGTGGCTGGGCTGGGTGCGGGCGAGCCAGGAGGCGACCAGGGCGACGGCGCCGACGCTCCAGCCGCCCGTGGCGTAGCGCAGGCCGGCCAGGCGGCGGCAGGCCCACACCGCCTCGGCCGGGGCGACCCAGTGGACCTCGCTGAAGGCGTCGTAGGCGACGTTGCGCGGATAGATGCTGCTGCCCAGGCCGCGCATGAGCCGGGGGCGGGCGGGCTGGCCGAAGATCGTGGAGCCGACGGTGTCGACGCCGACGAGCCGCAACTCGGGGTAGAAGCGGCGCAGCGCCCGGTAGACGCCGGCGCTGTGACCGCCGGTGCCCACGCTGCACACCAGGACGTCGATACGGCCGAGCTGCCCGGCGAGCTCGGTGGCCAGCCCGGCGTACGCGGCGACGTTGTCCGGGTTGGTGTACTGGTCCGGGCAGTAGCCGCCGGGCTGTTCGCGCAGCAGCCGCCGGACGCGGTCCCGGCGGGCCTGCTGCCAGCCGCCCGCCGGGTGCGGTTCGGCGACCAGGTCCACCCGGGCGCCGTAGGCCGACAGCAGCCGGCGGATGAGGGGCTCCATGCCGGGGTCGCCGACCAGTGTGACCGGATGCCCGTGCACGATGCCGGCCAGCGCCAGGCCCAGGCCGAAGGTGCCGCTGGTGGACTCCACGATGGGCGCGCCGGGCAGCAGGTCGCCGCGCTCGCGCGCCCGCTCGACGATGTACAGCGCGGGCCTGTCCTTGATCCCCCCGGGGTTGGCCCCCTCCAGTTTGGCCCAGAACCCCCGCCCCTCACCGGTGGAGATCTCCGGGACCCACAGAACGGGCGTGTTGCCGACGACGTGCTCCGGCGTGTGACAGGTCGTGCCGGTGATGAGCTGGGCCAGCGGAGCGATGGCGCTCTGCGATGGCTGGAACGTGTTTATCATGATCCGTTTCCCGTGGACGCGATGTGGCCGAGGCGCATCTGGGCGCGCGGGGACACGGGCTCACACCGGCCACGCCGGATGCCGAGCCGCCTGCCGCGCGACGCCCGCGGGGCGGCTATGTACGGGAAACGGACTTGAGCAGCAGCACCGCCGTGCCTCGCGGCAGGCGGGCGGGCTGCGAGGAACGCCGGACGGGGGCCGGGGACACGGCCCCGGTCTGCGCGCCGGTCCACTCGCAGCAGGTGGGCCCCGCGGCGAGCAGGGTGCGCTCTCCGGTGAGGGTGACCCCGGCGGCGGCGCCGCACAGGGTGTGATCGTCATGGCCGGGACGCTGCGGGCACGGCCCGTGTTCCCCGTACGCTCCCAGGCCGCCGTGACCGGCGGCCGTCTCGACGGCGATCCCCTGGCCCGCGTGCGGGAGGTGCCCGGCGTGGGCCGCGTGGGCGGGGGCGACGACGGACAACGCCACGTGCAGCAGCACGACGATCCCGAGCACGGCCAGGCACAGCGCGAGGAGGACGTCCCCGCGCCGGGTGCCGCGCATCGCATCGGTCATGGGAACAAAGGTACATTGCGTTACGTGTTCAGCTGAATACGGATGGTGATTTCCGGCCTTCGCGGTGACCATGTCGGGGAAGTGGTCAAGGGGTGGGGTGTGCCGCTCCGCTTCCGGCCGGCTGGAGCGGGGTCTCGGCGGCCCGCGGGTGCCGGCGGGGGCGGTGCAGGGCGGCGGCCAGCGCCACCGTGCCGAGCGCGAGCGCGCCCAGTCCGGCGCCGATCCAGGCGAGGGCCGGATACCCGGCTCCGGCGTCCACGGCCAGGCCGCCGAGCCACGGGCCTGCCGTGATGCCCACGTTGAAGGCGGAGGTGTTGGTCGCGGTGGCGAGCGTGGGGGCGCCGTCCGCGAAACTGAACACGCGGGTGTTCAGCGCGGGGTTGACCGCGAAGCCGAACATGCCGAGGAGGAAGATCAGTACGACGGCGGGCGTGGGGGCGCCTGCGGCCAGGGCCAGCGCCGCGGACGTGACGACGAGCCCCGCGAGCCCGATGTAGAGCGTGCCGAACGGCCGCGCGTCCGACATCCGCCCGCCGGCGGTGATGCCGATGAGCGCGCCGACCCCGTACAGCGCCAGCACCGCGGGGACCCAGGACGCCGCGAGGCCGGTCGTCTCGGTCAGCATCGGGGCGAGGTAGCTGAACGTGACGAGCAGGCCGCCGGTGGCCAGGGCGGTCGTGCCGTACGAGAGCCACAGGCCGGGGCTGACCATGGCGCGCAGTTCGTCGCGTACCCGGGGGGCGGTCCGCGGGTCGGGGCGTCCGCCGGGGACGGTGGCCAGCACGCCGATCATCACCAGCGCGGACATCGCCGCCACCACCCAGAAGGCCGCCCGCCAGCCGAGATGCTGGCCGATGACCGTGCCCGCGGGCAGCCCGGCGAGGGTGGCCACGGTGAGCCCGCCGGTGACGATCGCCATCGCCCTGCCGCGCCGGTTCCGCGGGACGAGGGTCATCGTGGTCACCGTGGCCACCGCCCAGAACCCCGCGTACACGAAGGCGCCGACGACCCGGGTGGCGAAAAGATGCCAGTAGTCCGGGGTCAGCGCCCCGGCGACGTGCGCCAGCACGAAGACGGCGAGAAAGGTCAGCAGGGTCGTACGGCGGGACCGGCGCAGCGTGAGCGCGGCGAGCACCGGCGCGCCCACCAGCATGCCCAGGGCGAAGGCCGAGATCAGCAGCCCCGCGCTGGGGATGGAGACGCCCAGGTCTGCGGCGATCTCGGGGAGCAGTCCGGCGAGCATGAGCTCGGACGTCCCCTGGGCGAAGATCGCCAGGCCCAGGATGTAGACGGCCAGTGGCATCGGGGTTGCCTCCCAGTTTTGGATGGATCAGTTCATAATGCGGGCATGGCGAAGGAGGGCGGGTGTCGCCCGCCGGTCAGAGGACGGTGAGGGCGGTGGCCGCGATCGACTCCAGGGTGGGACGGCCGGCGCCGCCCCGGGCCGCGACCCGCATGCCGCTGACCGCGGCGACGAAGAAGTCGGCGAGGGTGCGGGGATCCTTGTCCGCGCCGATCTCGCCGGCCCGCCTGCCGGCGTCCAGGGCCGCGCGCAGCGCCTCCGTCCGCCAGTCGCGGTCGCGGCGGAGCCGTTCGGCGATCTCCGGGTCGTGCGGGGCCAGCTCGATCATGGAGTTGACCACCAGGCAGCCGAGCGGGTCGCCGGCGTGTGGCTCGACGCTCTGCCACAGCAGGGTGCGGATCTTCTCCCGGATCGGCAGCGGGCCGTCCAGGACCTCCGCGATCGCGGCGTTCCGCTCCTCGGTGTAGCGGTCCAGGGCCTTCTCGAACAGGTCGTGCTTGCTCTTGAAGGTGTTGTAGATGCTGCTCCGCCCGAGCCCCGTCGCCTCGCACAGGTCCTGCGTCGAGGTCGCCTCGTAGCCCGCGGTCCAGAACGCCCGCATCGCCGCGTCGATCGCCCGATCCTCGTCGAACCCTCTCGGTCGTGCCATGCCCCGTACCGTACAGGTTTTGGAATGATCGGTGCAATACGTTGGCCCTGACCGGCCTGGGAGCCGGTGGCGCCGACGGAGGACGTCCATCTATCGCGATCGCGTGGGACCGGTGGCCCGTGGCGGTCTCGTGGCGCGGCCCGCACGGGTCAGGGCGTCTGGTAGCGCCTTTCCAGCTCGGCGTGCTCGTCCAGGCCGATCAGCTTGTTGAACTCGTCGAACATGACCATGTCCTGGAGTGCCCCGCGGGTGTCACCCTCGCTGGCGAGCACTTCGAGGTAGTCCCGGATGCCCCTGGCCGCGGCGAACGCCGTGCCGAGCGAGAAGAGCGCCAGCGCGTACCCCATCTCCTCCAGCACGCGGACGCCCGGCATGGGCGTGCGGCCGCCCTCGATCTGGTTGCAGAGCACCGGCACGACGCCCTGGAAGGCCGCGCAGCTGCGCCGCATCTCCTCCTCGGTCTCGGGCGACTCGATGAACAGCATGTCGGCCCCGGCCTCGTGGTAGGCCGCGCCGCGTTCGAGCGCCTCCGCCAGGCCCCTCGTCGTCCGCGCGTCCGTCCTGGCGATGATCACGAAGTCGGCGTCCTGCCGGGCGTCCACCGCCGCCTTGATCTTCTGCACCATCTCCTCCCCCGGCACCACATGCCGCCCGGTCATGTGCCCGCACCGCTTGGGGAAGGTCTGGTCCTCGATGTGCATCGCCGCCGCGCCCGCCTTCTCGTACTCGCGGACCGCCCGCCGGACGTTGAGCGGGTTGCCGTACCCGGTGTCCCCGTCCGCGATCAGCGGCAGGTCGGCCACCTCCGCCAGGGCGGAGACGCGCGCCGCCATCTGGGTCAGCGTGAGGTAGCCGACATCCGGCTGGCCGAGCACACTGGCCGAGGTCTGGAATCCGCTCAGGTAGATCGCCTGGAAGCCGAGCGCCTGGACCAGCCGTGCCCCCAACCCGTCGTAGGCGCCCGGCACCACCAGGATCTTCGGATCGTCGATCAGCCGTCTCAGCCGGGTCGTGTGCTTCGTCATCGATCGTCCCCCTTCGGAGCCTCGGATCTGCGGCGCCGGCGCCAGGAGATGCCGCCACCCGCGCGGCGACCTCGGCCTGCCCGGGGGGACAGGTCACTCTCCGTCTCCAATCTATGACCACCGCGATCCCCCCTCCCCCCACCCCCACCCCCGCGTGGGAACCGCCCCCTGGCCGAACCGCCCGGCCCCGCTCGAACCGCCCCGCCCGCGCGAACCGTCCCACCCCCGCTGAACCGTCGTGCGCCCGCCGAACCGTCCCACGCCCGCCCGCTCTGAACCGCCACCCGGGCTCCCGCTGAACCGTCCCGCGCTCGCCCGCGTTCCGAGAGGCATGACAGCCCGCTTACTCCTCGTCCTGCTTCTCGCAGGCGCCTTCGCGATCGTGCCCGGCGCCGCCGCCTGCGCGTGCTCGTGCGCCACGGCCGGGCCGGAGGAACAGGTGCGGAGGGCGGCGGCCGTCTTCACCGGCACCGTCGTCTCCGCGCGCCCGCTGTCCGGCGACCCTCTCGGACCCAGGCCGCCCGTCGTCCACACGCTCCGCGCCGACCACGTCTACAAGGGGGAGGCGAACGCCGAGTTCGAGGTGGTGACCGACGCGGACGAGGCGTCGTGCGGGTACGGCTTCGCGGTCGGCACGCGGTACCTCGTCTTCGCCGGCGAGTCGCGCGGAGCGGTCTCCTCCGAAGTGGACACCGGCGTGGCGCTGGGCACCACGTTGTGCTCGGGGAACCGCCGGATCCAGGCGGGAGAGGGCCCGCCGCGCGCCGGCGACGAGGCGTCGGGCGAGGAACCACTCGACCACGCCCTCCTCACCGCCCTCGGCACACCGAGAACGCCCTCCGCCCCCGCCCCCCAGGGAACCCCCTCCACCCTCGCCACGCCGACAACGCCCTCCGCCCCCGCCGGTG
>NZ_BSRQ01000003.1:0-162498 GCF_030268685.1 Microtetraspora sp. NBRC 13810 | reverse complement strand
GCGGCGACAACGCCCTCCGCCCCCGCCGGTGCGGCGACAACGCCCTCCGCCCCCGCCGGTGCGGCGACAACGCCCTCCGCCCCCGCCGGTGCGGCGACAACGCCCTCCGCCCCCGCCGGTGCGGCGACAACGCCCTCCGCCCCCGCCGGTGCGGCGACCCCGGCCGCCGCTTCCACCACGGTGGACGCGTCCTCCGTCGCCGCCACGTCCGCGAACTCCTACGGGTGGTCCACGTGGTGGATCTACGCGGGCGCGGCCCTGGTACTCGGTCTCGGCGGATGGCCGCTCTTGCGGCGGCTGCGGCGGCGCCGTACGTAGGCCGGGCGTTCCGCCCTGTGCGGCGGGGCGGGCGGCCCGCCGTCTCGCCGGGGCGGTACCGCCGCGCGCTGGAGGCGGGCGTTCCACCGGGTGTCGTGGGCGGGCGGTACGCTGACCGACGCGGCGGGCCGCGGTGCCCGTACGGCATGACCGACCGACGGGAGAGCACGCGCCTTGTCCGCCAACCCCGATCCCGCAGGCCCCCTTCCCGGCGGAGGCCGCGCGGACCTGCGCGCCGACTGCGCGAGCTGCTTCGCGCTGTGCTGCGTGGTGCCGGCCTTCGCGGCCTCGGCGGACTTCGCGATCGACAAGCGCGCCTGGCAGGCGTGTCCCAACCTGCGGCAGGACTTCCGCTGCGGCGTCCATCGGGACCTGCGGCAGAAGGGCTTCCCGGGGTGCACGGTCTACGACTGCTTCGGCGCGGGCCAGAAGGTCTCCCAGGTCACCTTCCACGGGCGGGACTGGCGGCGGGCGCCGGAGACCGCGAAGCGGATGTTCGACGTCTTCCCGGTCATGCGGCACCTGCACGAGCTGCTCTACTACCTGGCCGAGGCGCTGACGCTGGAGGCGGCCCGCCCGATCCACGGCGAGCTGCGCGACCTGCTCGCCGAGACCGAGCGTCTCACCGGGGAGCCGCCCGAGTCCCTGGTGGAGCTCGACGTCGCGGCGCACCGGCAGAACGTGAACGCCCTGCTGCTGCGCGCCGGTGAGCTCGCCCGGGCCGGCATCCGGGGCCGGCAGGACCACAGGGGCGCCGACCTGATCGGGGCCGACCTGCGGGGCGCCGACCTCAGGGGCGCCGGCCTGCGCGGCGCGTACCTCATCGGAGCCGACCTCAGGGGCGCCGACCTGCGGATGGCCGACCTCATCGGCGCCGACACGAGAAACGCCGACCTGCGTGGCGCCGACCTCACCGGCGCCCTCTATCTGACCCAGTCCCAGCTCGACGCGGCCAACGGCGACGCCGCCACCAGGCTCCCGCCGTCACTCACCCGCCCGCCCCACTGGCCGGACACGACGTCGGAGCCAGGCGCACGGGCGAAGCCGGGCACGGCGGCGAAGCCGGGTGCCCAGGGGAAGCGGAGCAGGGCGGCGAAGCCGGGCAGACGGGCGAAACGGTAGCCCGCAGGAAGCGGACTGGACCGTCGCCCCGGATTGAGAGATATTTGGGGCAGAACTGACTATTGTGACCATGATCTTCCGAGGGAGAGCGGGGCGGGGTAATGGTCACGGGAGGATCGGGGGCGTCTCTCAGCAGATATCTGCTTCTGGATGAGATCGGCTCCGGGGCGATGGGGACCGTGTGGCGGGCGCGGGCCAGGGACACCGGCGAGATCGTGGCGGTGAAGCTGCTGCGGGACAGCCTGTCGGGGGATCCCGACCTGGTGCTGCGGTTCGTGCAGGAGCGCAACGTGCTGCGCACGCTCCGGCACCCCAACGTGATCACGATGCGCGACTTCGTGGTCGAGGGCGACTGCCTGGCGCTGGTGATGGACCTCGTCGACGGCGGCGACCTGCACCGGCTGCTGACCCGGCGCGGCACGCTGCCTCCGGCCGAGGCCGCCGCGCTGATGATCCAGGTGGCCGACGCGCTGACCGCCGCGCACGCCGAGGGTGTCGTGCACCGCGACGTCAAGCCGGCGAACATCCTGGTCGAGGCAGGCACCGGGCGGGTACGGCTGAGCGACTTCGGCGTGGCCCGCATCGTGCACGGCCCCCGTCTCACCCAGACCACCTCGATCATCGGCACCCCGACGTACCTGCCGCCGGAGGTCGCGGAAGGCCGCCCGCCCACCGCGGCGATGGACGTCTACGCCACCGGCCTGATCCTCTACGAACTCCTCGCGGGACGGCCCCCCTTCACCGGCGACCACCCGATGGCGGTGCTCCGCCAGCACGCGACCGCGGCGCCGAAACGGCTGCCCGGGATGCCCGACGCGCTGTGGTCGGTCATCATCCAGTGCATCGCGAAGGACCCGGCCGCGCGTCCTCCGATCGGCCACGTCGCGGCGGCGCTGCGCGCGGCGGGGCCGTCGCTGGCCGGGCTGCCGGCGCTGCCGCCGGTCGGCAGGGGAGCCGACCCCCTGCTCACCAGCGAGCCGCTCGCCGGTGAGCAGCTCGCGCCGCCCGCCGTACCGGGTGCCGGGACCGTTCCTTCCAGGCGGCGGGCGCGTTCCGCGCCGGTGCTGGTGACGGCGGTCGTCGCGGGGGCGCTGGTCGTGTCCGCCGGGGTGGTGGTGGCCGTCGCCCCGTGGCAGCCGGCCGACCTGATGGCGGCGGCGCAGAGCGCCACGCCGCCCCCGGAGCCGACGACCACGCCGACGCCCGCCGCGCCGGTCACCACCCCGGCCGTCTCCTCCCCGGAGCCGAAGCCGTCGCGCAGCCGGGTGCCCAGGACGGCCAGGCCGGAGCCCACCGCGGAGCCGTCCCCGCCCACGCGGCCCTCCGGCTCGCCGACGCCGCGGCGGACGGCGACCAGGAAAGAGACTCCTCCGAAGGAGGCCCCCGACCCGTCGTCGATTCCCCCGACGAGGAAGCCCCGGCCTACGCCGACGCCGACGCCGGAGAAGGTGGTCCCGGAGTACCGCTGCCGGGCCTGGGTCGCCGCCGGCAAGTTCGCCGAGATCTCTCCGTGCATGGCGGTGGTGGGGGACCGGTTCTACCTGCTCGGGCGGGTGCGGGGGACCGGCGCGGCCCGCGCGGACGTGAACGTCCAGCTCTACAACTCCGACGCGGAGACCAACGTCTCCCAGCCTTACACCTGCGCCGGCCTCGCGCTCGGCGCGCCGGGCACGGTCGTCACCTGCGGCCCGTTCGTCGTCACCTCGCCGCCACGCTCCGGCGGCGCGAGGACCAACGTACGGCAGCGCTGGAAGCAGGCGGGCGCGGCCACGTGGAGCGGCGGCGCGGAGAGCCCCTGGGTGTCCTGGTAGCGCCGGGCTCGGCGGGGGTACCGAGCCGGGCTACCGGCTGCACCGGCGTGCGGGCGGGGTGGCCCGGGGACGACTCCGGGTCACCCCCGGGGTCGTCGGTCACGTCTTCTCGCCGCCCGCCGCGTGCCGGGACGGGTCGGCCGGCCAGTTCTCCAGCATGAGGTGGAGGGCGTCCAGGGCGCGCTCCCAGGACTCCTGCACGTCGCGGGAATGGCTGAAACCGCCGCTGGCCTCGATGGTGATGTAGCCGTGGAAGGCGCTGCGCATCAGGCGGCCGGCGTCCGTGAGCTCGGGGTCGGACAGCCCGTAGGCGCGCAGCATGGCGTGGGTGAGCTCGATGCTGCGGAAGTAGGCGGTGGAGGTGGCGAGGACCGCGGGGTCCACCGGGGACTGCGTCGCCGTGTAACGGCCGGGATGGGCCAGCGCGTAGTCCCGGTAGGCGTTGGCGAACGCGGTCATGGCCTCCTTGCCCGACCGGCCCGCGACCGCCGCCGCGATCCGGTCGGCCAGTTCGCCCGCGGCCAGCAACGTCACCCGTTCCCGCAGATCCTGCAGGTTCCTGACATGTGAGTACAGGCTCGCGTCCTTCACCCCGAAGCCGCGTGCCAGCGCCGACACGGTGATGTTCTCGAACCCGACGGCGTCCGCCAGATCCGCGGCCGCCTTCGTGACGCGCTCCGCCGTCAGTCCCGCACGAGCCATCCGCGCTTCCACCTTCCTAGAGTCTCTAGGCATTTGCCTAATAAGCATAGGCGCTGTACCGTTCCCCGCCATGAAAGCACTGACCGAGCAGGAGATCCGCGTGTCGTTCGTCAACTGCTCCAAGGGAGAGGCCAAACGGCTCGCGGTGCCGCGGGATCTGGCCGTGCAGCCCTGGGAGGACCTGGACTTCCTGGGGTGGCGCGAGCCCGGCGCCCCTGACCGCGGCTACCTCGTCGCCGAACGCGGCGGCGAGGTCGTCGGCGTCGCGCTACGGCTGTCCGCGCAGCAGCGCGGGCGCCTGCACCGAGGCATGTGCTCCCTGTGCCTGACCACCCACCCCGGCACCGGCGTCTCCCTGATGACCGCCCGCCGGGCCGGCCAGGCGGGCCGGGAGAGCAACTCGGTCGGCGTGTACGTGTGCACCGACCTCGCCTGCTCGCTGTACGTGCGCGGCAGGAAGATCCCGGACCTCGGGGGACGCCTGGAGGAGTCCCTCACGGTCGAGGAGCAGATCGAGCGCACCAGGGGGAAACTGTCCGACTTCCTGGACAAGGTCCTCGCCTGAGGCGCGCCCACCGCTCCCGTGACCTGCCCGAGCTGCGGTGTGGCGGGATCACACCACTGATACGATTCCCACCTTTCGGTTTATTTGATCGATTACGGGGCGTAAGTGATGACAGGGTCGGGTTATCACCCTCAGTATCCGGCTCAGCCGCCACCGTGGCAGGGACCTCCCCAGTGGCAGGGGCCGCCACCGGGCCCACCCCACGGACCAGCACCGGGACCACCGGCAGGACCACCGGCGGGGCCACCACCTTGGCCACCGTCGGGACCGCCGCAGGGATCACCGCAGGGACCGCCGCAGTTGCAGGGGCCGCCGCCGCAGTGGCAGCAGCGGCCGCCCGAGCGCCGGCGCAGGACCGGCCTGTGGGTGACGCTGGGCGTCCTGTCCCTGGTGCTGGTCGTCGCGGTGGGCGCCGGGGTGGGGCTGGTGCTGCGGGGAGGCGGCGCGGCCGGTCCCGCGCCGGAACGGGAGCTCGCGGCGGCGGCGACGGGCGGCGCCGACCCGCAGGCGGTCGTGGTGTCCGACGAGGAGATCAACGCGCTGATGGCCGCGCACGGCAGGGCACTGGCCGCCGGCGACGCCAAGCAGTTCACCTCGATCTTCGACCAGAAGAACACCGCGCTGGTCAGGGAACAGTCCAGGGTCTTCGCCAACCTGCGCAAGGTGCCGATGATCGAGACGTCCTACCAGGTGCTGCGCCGGGTGGGCCGCGCCGAGGACAACTTCGGGCGAGGGGTGAAGTTCGAGCAGGACGTCGCCTTCGTGCACCGGATCGCCGGCATCGACCTGCGCCCCGTGACGGAGTGGTACCGCTGGACCATCGAGAAGGCGTCCGCCGGCGCGCCCCTGGTCGTCACCAAGGTGGGCGGGGCGCCGCCCCCGTTCAGCGCCGGTGGGGGATCCAAGACGGTGTACTACCCGGGGCCGTGGGACATCTGGCCGGACATATCGCTGGTGCAGGCGGGTTCGAGCATCATCCTCGCCCGGCCGCAGGACGCCGCCCTCGCCCGCAGGATCGCGCCCACCGTCGCCGGAGCCACCTCCGACGTCCGCGATTTCTGGCAGCGCAGCGGTGAGCAGGGCGCCCCGGTCCCCGCGGGATTCGTGGTCGCCCTGGCCGACGGGCCCGCGCAGCTCGGCAACCTGTTCCGCAAGGAGAAGGTGACCGGCGAGGCCGGCGTGTCCATCCCGATGCCGAGCTGGGGCCTGGGCGACGACGTGAAGATCGGCGGCACCCGGATCGTCCTGGACGCGGCGTCGGACTTCTTCGACTCCGGGCAGGGCATCAAGGAGGTCACCACGCACGAGTTCGCGCACTCGCTCGTCGCGAGCCTGGACAGCGCGGGCTTCTCGCTCTTCGGCAAACCGAACTGGATCATCGAGGGCTTCGCCGAGTACGTCGCCAACCGCGGGCGGCCGATCAACCAGAACCTGCGCTTCGACGAAGGTCAGGCGTACCTCGCGGGCCGCTTCCCGCTGCCGTTCGAAGGCAGGCTGCCCGACAACACGACCTGGACCTACAAGGGCATGGGCAGCCTCAACTACTTCATGGGGCACCTCGCCATCCGCTACGCGGCCGAGCGGTACGGCGAGCGGAAGCTGGTCGGCGCGGTGGTCGCGGCCTACCGGGCGGACGGCGACGAGAGCGAGTCGGCGTTCTTCCAGGCGCTGGGCGTGGGCAAGGCGAACTTCGAGCGGCAGTGGGCGGACTACGCCCGCCGGCAGCTCACCTGAACGGGGGAGTGGAACATGACGGACCCGAACAACGGAGATCCATACGGCGGGCACCGGGGACCGCAGGGATACGGCCCCCCGCAGCCCGGACCGGCGGCCCCCTGGGAACAACCCGGCCACCCCCCTCAGGGCCCCAGCCCCCAGGGACCCGCCCCGCAGGGCCACCACCCCGCTCAGGGATACGGCCCCCCGGGACCCGCCCCGCAGGGCCACCACCCCGCTCAGGGATACGGCCCCCCGGGACCCCCGCCGGGCCACCCCGCCCAGGGCTACGCTCCTCCGCCGCCGCCCCCCTGGGCGCGGCAGGCCCCGTTCCCCCCGCCGCCGCCCGGCGACCTTCCCCCGCCGCACCCCGCCCAGCAGGTCCACCTCCCGCCGCCGAACGGACCCGCCCAGCCCTCCGCCCCGCGCCAGTCGCCGCCCCCGGGCCAGTTGCCACCGCCTCCGCCACCGCCTCCGGGGCAGGCGCCCTGGTATCCCCCGCAGGGGCCGCCGGCGCGGGAGCCGCGGCGCAGGGGCGGGACCGTGCTGTTCGTCGCGCTCGGCCTGGTCGTGCTGCTGGCGGTGGGCGCGGGCACCGCGTGGTTCGTGGCCGGGACCGGCCCGGACGCGGGGACCGGCGCCCCGGCCGCCGAGGCCGCGAGCGCCACCTGGGCGGTGCCGCTCACCAACGCCGGCAGCTCCGACTTCACCACCGGCCTGGCCTACGCCGGCTGGCAGACCGGCACGACCTTCGTCCGGGTGCAGAAGGACGGGCTGCTGGCCTACGACCTGAAGACCGGCAAACGCGCCTGGGGCACCCCCTCGCCCGGCGAGCAGCTCTGCGGCGCCACCCCCGACCCGTCCGGCGGCAGGGGCGCGGTCGCCTACGGCAGCGCCACGCTCTGCGACCGCCTGGCGGGTGTGGACGCCGCCACCGGCAGGATCACCTGGAAGGTCAGGATCCCGGCGGAGAAGTCCCGGCTGGCCACCTCGCTCATCGCCCCGCAGATCATGGGCGCGGACGGCATGGCGGTGCTCCACGTGGAGGACGCCCTGTACGGCTACCGCCTGTCCGACGGCGCCAGGGCGTGGACGGTCAGGGCGCCGGACGGGTGCCGCATCCGGGCGGTCAACGGCGCGGGGATCCGGGTGGCCGTGATCACCGAGTGCTACCTCGACGGCGGCGACAGCGTCGCGATGCTCGACGCGCGGACCGGCAAGACGACCTGGCGGCGCCCGCTCACCGACCTCGGCCTGTCGGCCGTGGTGCTGTCGGTCGATCCGCTGGTCATCAAGCTGGACGACCAGGGCGACAAGAACTTCTTCACCGCGTTCGACAGCCGGGGCGGCAAGCTCGGCGACTTCAGCACCGGCAAGATCGACCTCCTGCCGATGAACAGGGTCGCCTTCATCGACGGCCTGACCGAGCAGTACCGCGTCACCGTGCACGGCGACCGGCTCTACCTCGCGACCTTCCCGGAGAACGTGCCGGGCTTGGCGCGCTCCCGCAACCGGGCGATCGCCGTCGACCTCAGGACCGGCAAACAGGTCTGGGAGTCCTCGGGCACCCGCGACACGATGCTGACCTACGTCCGCGCCGACGAGCGGGGACTGCTCGCCCTGGAGGCGGGCGACCGGCGCGACCTGTCTCCCCGGCTGGTGCGGCTCGACGCGGCAACCGGCAAGGCCGCCGGGGTGGCGGAGCTGCCGCAGGCGTACGGCACGGACGGGGAGCGGGCCCGGGTGCTGGAGCGGGACGGCGCGCTCATCATCATGCCGTGGACCTCGGTCGCCACCGACTTCGCGGTGATCCACGTGCCCACCGGGACGGGCTGACCCGCACCGGAGCGGCGCTCGCCGCCGGGCGCGGGGTCCCGGCGGCGAGCGGGCGCCGTCAGGCGCCGTACACGTCCAGCTCCCACAGCGAGTAGCCGTAGGCGGGCAGGGAACGTTGGGTGCCGTAGACGCGGACGTATCTCCCGTTCCCGGTCACCGTGAGGTCGTCCACGCCGCCGTCTCCGGCGGTGGTGGTGTGGATCGTGGTCCAGGTGGTGCCGTTGGGCGACGTCTGGATCTGGTACGCCCTGCCGTAGGCGGCCTCCCAGCTCAGCCGCACCCGGCTGATGGACCGCGAGGCGCCGAGGTCCACGCTGATCCACTGCGGGTCGCTGTAGGCGCTGCTCCACCGGGTGGCGGCGTCGCCGTCCACCGCGTTGGCGCCGACCCGGCCGTTGCCGGCCTCCACGCTGGACGTGGTGACCGGCCGCCCCCGGGACAGCAGGGAGGCGGCCGTGGCCGGCGTGCCGTACACGTTGAGGTCCCACAGCGAGTAGCCGTAGGCGGCGAGGCTGCGCTGGGTGCCGTAGACGCGGACGTATCGCCCGGTTCCGGTCACCGTGAGGTCGTCCACGCCGCCGTCGCCGCCCGCCGTGTTGAAGACGGTCGTCCAGGTGGCGCCGTCGGGCGACGTCTGCACCTGGTACGCCCTGCCGTACGCGGCCTCCCAGTTCAGCCGGACCCGGTCGATCGTGTACGACGCGCCGAGATCGACGGTGATCCACTGCGGGTCGCTGTAGGCGCTGCTCCACCGGGTTGCGGCGTTGCCGTCCACCGCGTTCGCGCCGACCAGCGCGTTGCCGGACTCCACGCTGGACGTGGTGACCGGCTTGCCGCGGGCCAGGTCGGTGCCGGTGCCGGTGCCGGGCGGGGTGCTGACGCCCGGGCCGGTGAAGGTGTAGCTGTCCAGGTCGAACAGCGCGTTGGTGCCGGTGTTCACCCCGGTGAAGACGATGTACAGGTCGTACGTGCCGTCGTCGGGGCGGGTGACCGTGCCGGTCACCTCGGCGTAGTTGTCCCAGCCGCCGGTGCCGCCCACGGTCAGCCGGGCGACCTCGGTGCCGGTGGGCGAGCCGAGGCGGAAGGACAGGGTGCCGCCCTGGTTGGCCGAGGACACCCTGGCGCGGACGCCGGTGATCCCCTTCAGGCTGACCCGGTGGTGCCTGACCCATTCGCCGCTCTGGATGTCGCCCAGCCGCCTGCCGCCCTCGGCCGCCGTCTGGTCCACCACCCGCGGGCCGTTGAGCTGCTCGTAGTGCTCGGCCTGCCACTGCCGGGGCCAGAGCGAGATCTCCTTCTCCCCGGTGAGCGGGACGGTGCCGGTCGCGCCGCGGTCGGTGTAGCTCGCCCGGATGACGAAGAACTGGATCGCGTCCGGCCCGGCGTGCACCGGCCCGGTGTTGAAGGTGGCCCCGCAGCCGGTGCCCTCGCCTTCCTCGTGGGCGTGCTCCTGGTGGCCGAGCGCGGCGCGGATGACGACGGAACCGCAGGCCGGGGCGCCGTCCTGGGCGTCGGTCGCCGACGCGGTCGCGTTCAGGTCCTGCTCCCAGCTGAAGACGCCGCCGTCGGGCAGCCCGGACAGCGTGACCGCCGGCCGGTTGTTGCCCACCACGATCGGGATCACCGTGGTGCCGGTGTGCCCGGCCGGATCCCGGACCGTCAGCCTGGCCCGCTTGTCGCCGTTCGTCGTATAGGTGTACGACGGGTTGGCCGCGGTGGAGTCGACGCTGCCGTTGTCGTCGAAGTCCCAGGCGTAGGTGATCGGGTCGCCGTCGGGATCGGTGCTTCCCGCGCTGGAGAAGGCGACCGCGAGCGGGGTCAGGCCGTTGTCCTTGTCCGCTCTGGCCTGGGCGACGGGGGACCGGCCACCCTGCACGTAGTTGATCTTGTAGAGCCCGGCGTCCGCCGCGCCCGAGAAGTAGCCGCTGCCGTACTCCAGCAGGTAGAGCGACCCGTCCGGGCCGAACTCCATGTCGATGGGGTGCACCAGGTTCATTCCGGCCAGCACGGGTTCGATGGCCGTCGGCGCCGCGGTGGCGGGGTCGCCGCCGCCGAACTGCACCTCCTTGATCCAGTTACGGCAGTACTCGGAGATGAGGAGCGTGTCGTCGTAGTACTCGGGCCACTTCACCGCCGAGTTCAGGTCCGGGTCGTAGTGGTAGACCTCGGCGTGGTTGGGGGAGCCGCAGCCGCCGGGGTTGTCGAGCTGCGGCCACTCCTTGCTGCCGCCGTGCTGCTCCCAGACCAGGGCCGGCTTGGTGGGCGGGAGCTGCCGCAGGCCGGTGTTGCGCGGCGAGTCGTTCACCGGGCCGGTCGTGCCGCCGCACGGGAACCAGCCACGCGGGGAGTTGGTCGCGAAGTTCCAGTCGTTGTAGGCGACGTTCGGCCCGCCGCAGTACGGCCAGCCGTAGTTGCCCGGCCCGGTCGCCCGGTTGAACTCGTCGTAGGCCGCCGGTCCCCGGTTGGCGATCGTCGCCCCCGCGTCGGGGCCCACCTCGCCCCAGTACAGGGTGTCGCCCGCCTCCCTGTCGACCCAGATCCGGTACGGGTTGCGCAGGCCCATGACGTAGATCTCCGGCCTGGTCTGGGCGGTTCCCGGCGCGAAGAGGTTGCCCGCCGGGACCGTGTAGGTGCCGTTGTTCTCCGGATGGATCCGGTTGATCTTGCCGCGCAGGTCGTCGGTGTTGCCGGAGGTGCGCTGCGCGTCGTACTGCGGGTTGCGGCTCGGCCGTTCGTCGATGGGGGCCATGCCCGCCGAGTCGCCGCCGGAGTTGGTGTTGTCGCCCACGGCGAAGTAGAGGTTCTCGTCGCTGTCCCAGCTCATCGACCCGGCCGAGTGGCAGCACAGGTCGCGCTCGGTGGGCCACTCGATGATCATGTCCTCGCTGGCCGGGTCGAGGACGTTGGTCGTGGTGTTGAAGGTGAACCGCGAGATCCGGTTCACCAGCGGGGTCACCTTGGGCGAGTAGAACAGGTACACCCAGCGGTTCTCGGTGAACCGGGGGTGGATCGTGATGCCGATCAGCCCGTCCTCGAACCGCGCGTCGAGCTGCACGGTGAGCGCCACGGTGGTGGCCCTGGTGACCGGGTTGTACAGGCGGACCTGGCCGCCCCCCGTGCTGGTGCCGCGGTTGATGTACAGCACCTTGCCGTCGGGGAGCACGGACAGCTCGATGGGCTCGCCCATCGACAGCCCGCCGTCGAGCTTCACCTTCTCGAAGGCGCTGGCCGGGGGCGGCGCGGCGGCCCCGGCGCTGGACCTGGCGGAGGCGGCGGAGGCAGCGGCTGTGGCGGACGCGGCGGCTGCGGGGGCGGTCGCCGGCGCGGTCGCCGCCACGCCGGCGAGGACGAGTAAGAGGGCACATAAGGCGCGACGAAGGCGCGCGGAACCGGACACGGGAGCTCCTGGGGGGTGCGCGGGTGGGGTGCCGGGTCGAACTGTCAGGTGCCGTACACGTCGAGGTCCCACAGCGAGTAGCCGTAGGCGGGCAGGGCGCGCTGGGTGCCGTGGACGCGGAGGTAGCGGCCGGTGCCGGTGACGTCGACGTCGTCCACGCCGCCGTCGCTCGTCGTGGTGGTGTGCACGGTGGTCCAGGTGGTGCCGTCGGCCGAGGTCTGGAGCTGGTACGCCTTCCCGTAAGCGGCCTCCCAGTTCAGCCGGACCCGGTTGATCGCGTAGGAGGCGCCGAGATCGACGGAGATCCACTGCGGGTCGCTGTAGGCGCTGCCCCAGCGGGTTGCGGCGTTGCCGTCCACCGCGTTCGCGCCGACGTGCCCGCTGCCGCTCTCCACGCTGGAGGTGCTGACCGGCTTGCCGCGGGCCAGATCGATGGCGGCCGGCGGACCGCCGTCCCGCTTGATCCGGATGTTGCGGTAGTTGATGTCGAGGCCGGCGCCGTCGTTCTGGACGCCGATGTAGCCGCCGGCGATGTTCCGGGTGCTCGTGTAGTCGTTGATCTTGACGCCGTTCAGGAAGACCTCGACGCGCTGCCCGTGCACGGCGATCTCGTAGGCGTTCCACGAGCCGGGCGGGTTGAGCGCCGCGTCGCGCAGGGCGGTGTCCGGCGCCTTGAAGCTGTAGACGCTGCCCGTCGTGCGGGTCGGATCGGCGTCGCTGGCGTCGATCTGGATCTCGTGCCCCTGGTCCACCGGTCTCCACGGGTCGCCCTGCGGATCGGGGAAGCCGATGAAGACCCCGCCGTTGTCGTCGCCGGGCATCATCCAGTCGAGCCTGAGCGAGTAGTCGGAGAACGTGCTGACCGGGTACCACAGCAGGCCCATGCCGCCGAAGGAGGTGAGCGTGCCGTCGGCCAGGGTGAAGCCGCCGGGCCCCGCCTGCCGCCACTGGTTCAGGCTGGCCTGGGTGCCGTCGAACAGCGGCGTGTACCCGGTCTCCGGACGGCAGTCGGCCGGCTTGGCGCGGGCCGCGATCTGGATGCCGCCGAGCAGCATCCTGGCGAAGTTCGGGTCGGCGTAGGACTCCTCGGTGTGGCCGAGACCGGTGTACCAGGCCCTGCCGCCGGAGTAGTCGTGGCACCAGGTGATCGGGTGGTCTCCCATGGTGCCGCCGGAGTACGACGACTCGACCAGGGACGCCAGGACCCGCACCCCGGCCCGCGGATTGGCCCGGTAGTTGTACCACTCGTCGGTCCGGGTCCAGGTCGGCGGCAGGTGCGAGGTGGAGGCGTTCGCCCGGTCCTCCACCCGGATCGTCGCCTGCTGGGTCGCCGGGTGGGAGCTGAAGTAGGCGCCGACCAGCCCGCCGTACCAGGCCCAGTCGTACTCGGTGTCCGCCGCGGCGTGCACGCCGACGTAGCCGCCGCCCGCCGAGATGTAGGACTGGAAGGCGGTCTGCTGGGCGGCGTTGAGCACGTCGCCGGTGGTGGACAGCCAGACGACGGCCTGGTACTGCGCGAGGTTGCCGGTGGTGAAGGCGGCGGCGTCCTCGGTGGTGTCCACGGTGAACCCGTTGGCGGAGCCGAGCTGTCGGACGGCCGCGATGCCGTTCGCGATCGCCGAATGCCGGAAGCCGGCGGTCTTGGAGAAGACGAGGACCTTGGTCAGGGGCGCGGCCGACGCCGTGCCCGGCATCACGACCAGCGCGGCCACGGCCGCCAGGACGAGGGCGACGAAGATCCGGAGCATCCCGCGGAATGCGGCGCGCGGGCCGCGTAAACCGGCGGATAAGCGTCGTGCTGACACAGGCATGCGCCACTCCTTGCACGAAAGGAGCGCGCCGCCGCACCTTATGGGACCGGGAAACGACGACGAAGGCATGACCTTTCGTCGCCTTACGACGAAACGGTGACATGGATCACGGAGGGCGTCAAGCAGAGGTAAAGCGGGCGGCGGACTTGTTACATCGGATGTATCCCAGATGGTGGACTCGAAATTATGTGCGAGATGCTCCGAATATGCTCAGATCGGCGGCGGTTTCGGGGTCTTGGAGACTTCCGGTCGGTCCTGTCGGCTCCTTTCAGGCTCTTGACGGGAAAAGACATCCGACGTTAACTGCGGCTGACGGTTCTGATGTGCGGGCGGTGAGACGGGACTTGCAGACCCTGACCGCCGTTCGCGCCTCGGATCCGTGGTGCCCATGAAGCCGTGGGTGCGCCGCCGCCGGTCGCCGATCGCCGGCGGCGGCGCACCCACGGCCGGCCCCGTCCGCGCCCGGCCGCTCAGCCCTCGGCGCGGAACGCGGCGGCGTGCTCCGCCGCCCACGAGCGGAAGGTGCGGGCCGGGGCTCCGGTGACCTCTCGCACGGTGGCGGTGACCGGGGCGGGGCCGGCGGTCATCGCGGCCTGGGCGCGCAGGATGCCGTCCGCGATCCCGGGCGGCAGACCGGCGTCCACCATCTCCCGCCGGGCGTCCTGCGGGGAGGTCTCCTCCCAGCGCACCGGGCGGCCGATCGCCTCGCCGATGATCCGCGCCTGCTCGGCCTGGGTGAGCGACTGCGGCCCGGTCAGCTCGTAGACCGCGCCGGCGTGCCCGCCGGCGAGCGCCCGCGCCGCGACGGCCGCGATGTCCCCTTCATGCACCACGGCCATCGCCGCTCCACCGTACGGCCCACGCACCAGCGACACCGAGGCTCCGCCGTACGGCTCGCGGGCCGATGTCCCCTCGTACGGCTCGCGCGCCGGGGATGTGGATGCCCCCTCGTACGCTTCACGGACCGGGGATGCCGAGGCTCCGCCGTACGGCTCGCGGGGTGCCTGTCCGGCGCGGATCTGACCGGCCCAGCGCAGGGCGTTGGCCGCGAAGGCGTGCGGGCGCAGGATCGTCCACTCCAGCCCCGACCGTTCGATCAGCCGCTCGGCCCGCCGTTCGTGCTCCCGCACGGCTGCCGACGACAGGTAGACGACCCTGCGGACCTCCCTGGCCATCACCTCCAGCACCGCCTCCAGCCCGTCGGTCGAGGCGAACGGCCACACCAGGAAAACCGCCTCAACCCCCTGACAAGCCGCACGCACCGACCCCAAGACCCCCAAATCCCCCCACACCGCTTCAACCCCGGCCACCCCGAGAAGCCGCCCACCCGCAGGCACACCGACCCCCGGGTCCCGCCCATCCGCGAGCGGACCGATAGCTCCCGGGTCTCGCCCATCCGCGAGCGGACCGGTCGCTCCCGGGTCCCGCCCGGCGGCTACCGCGTCGGCGGCACGTGGGCGGAGGCCGTCCGGTCTCGTGGGAGCAGGGCGCGGGGCCGGCGCTCCGGGTGCCGGGGTGGCCGGACGGGGGAGTGGTCCGCGGGTCATCGCGCGGACCTGGACGCCCGCCTCCGTCAGTTGTGCCGTCACCCGGCGGCCGACCGTGCCCGTCGCCCCCGTGACCAGAATCCGTCGCGGCATCGTCCGCCCCTTTCCCGAAAGGTTCCATCGATGGTCAACCGTAGGAGGGGTGAGGGAGATGGCCAATGCTCCGAAGGCGCGGAAAGATACGTGATCGTCTCGTGTTAGGTTCGTGTGGTGGATGTGCTCAGCGACGTGATCGCGCTCATGCGCTCGGGGGCGCCGCGTTCGGCGCGGGTCGCCTGGCGTGAGCCCTGGGGGAGGCGGTTTCCCGCGGCGCCGGGGTCGGCGGGGTTCCAGGTGGTGCTCCGGGGTTCGTGCCGGCTCTACCCGCCGTCGGGGGAGCCGGTCCCGCTCGGCGTCGGCGACGTCGTCTTCTTCCCGCACGGCCACGGGTACGGCATGGCCGCAGGGTCGGCTCGGCCGCCGCGGGAGCCGGTGTGCGATCCGCTGGAGGAAGGCGAGCTGTTCGTCTCCGACGCCGTGCCCGGCGACGGGGCGGTCACGGTCACGCTGTGCGGCGGCTACCGGCTCGATCCGGGCCGCGCCCACCCGCTGCTCCGCGACCTGCCCGAGATGATCCACCTGCCCGCCGGCCTCGGCCGCCGTCCCGAGCTTCGCGCCGCGATCGACCTGCTCGCCGGCGAGATCGACCGCCCCAGGCCCGGCGCGGACACCGTCGTGCTCGCCCTCCTCGACATGCTGCTGCTGTACATCCTGCGCGCCTGGTTCGCGGAGCGGCCGGCGGGAGCGGGCGCCACCGGCTGGGCCGCGGCGCTGGCCGACCCCGCCGTCAGCGCCGCGCTGCACGCGATGCACGCCGACCCCGCCCACCCGTGGACCGTGCGGACCCTCGCCGCGAAGGCCGGGCTGTCCAGGGCGGCCTTCGCCCGCCGCTTCACCGCCCTGGTCGGCCGGCCGCCGCTGACGTACCTGACCTGGTGGCGGCTGACCGGCGCGGCTCGCGTGCTGCGCGAGTCCGGCGCGCCGCTCGCCGAGGTGGCGGCCCGCGCCGGCTACACCTCCGAGTACGCCTTCGCCAACGCCTTCAAACGCGAGTACGGCATCGCCCCCGGCGGATACCGCAGGCAGGGCCGGTCCGGTCAGCCGGCGTAGCCGGGCGGCCTCTGGCGGGGGGAGGGGGCGGGCAGCGGCTCGTCGGAGGGGCGCATGCCGGCCAGCAGGAGGGCCAGGTGGCGGCGGCGGTCGGCGCCCGGCGGATCGCCCAGCTGCACCGTCGCCATCGCCATCACGACGACGGCGGCGATGTCCCGGATGACCAGGTCGCGGCGGATCTGGCCGCGTCGCTGGGCGGCGGCGAGCACGTCGCCGAGAGGGCTGAGATAGCGCTCGGCGATGTCGACGGTGAACGCCCCGGACTCCTTCGCCGCCGAGAGCAGCACCCGGTGCGCGGCGAGCGTCTCGGTGGTCGCCTGGAGTGCGGCGGCCAGCGCCTGCCCGGGGTCGTCCGCGTCGCGGGCGGCGAGCGCGAGCGGCTCGACCTCGTCCGCGAAATAGGTCAGGAAGGCCGCGCGGATCAGCCCGCCGCGGTCGCCGAACCGTCGGTAGACGGTGGCGATCCCGACCCCGGCCCGGCGGGCGACCTCGTCGAGCGAGACTCCCGCGCCCGACTCCTCCAGGGCCTCGATCGCGGCTCGGGCGATCCGATCGGTGTTGCGCCGCGCGTCTGCCCGGTGTCGCCGTTCCGGCATGCCCGGAACGGTAGCAGAGGCGATCCGATCGCTCGCAGGACCGCCACCCGCCCGGCCGGAACCTCCGGCCGGGGCGGCGGGCACCGGGACGCCGCCGTCCCGGTCACCCGCGGCCCCGGCCGTCATGATCGGCCCGTCGGCTACCAGGCCACCGGGAAGGAGGCCAGGCCGTACACGAAGTGGAACGCGCGGAACTGCGGCTCAGGCGCGGCCGGGCGCAGGCCGGGGAAGCGGCGCAGCAGCGCGGGGAAGGCGATCCGCATCTCCATCCGGGCCAGCGGCGCGCCCAGGCAGTGGTGCAGGCCGTGCCCGAACGCCACGTGCCCGGCCGCGTCGCGCCCGATGTCCAGGGCGTCGGGGTCGGGGACCAGTTTGGGGTCGCGGTTGGCGGTGGCGAGACCGGCGACCACCAGCTCACCCGGGCCGATGGTGTGACCGGCGAGCTCGACCTCGGTGGTGGTCGTCCTGACCATGCCGGAGTGGACGATGCTGAGCCAGCGCAGCAGCTCCTCCACCGCCCCGGTGATCCGGTCGGGCTCCTCGCGCAGCAGCTTGAGCTGCTCGGGGTGCCGCAGCAGCGCGAGCGTGCCCAGCGACAGCATGTTGGACGTCGTCTCGTGCCCGGCCACCAGCAGCAGGCCGCCGATGCCGGCCAGCTCGGCGTCGGTCAGGTCGTCGCCGTGCTCGCGGACCAGCATCCCGAGCAGCTCCTCGCCCGGATCCGCCTTGATCTTCGCCACCAGGTCGATCATGTACGCCCGGGACTGCGCCTGGAGCGCCTGCCGCTCCTTCATCGGCAGCGACACGTCCAGCACCCGGCTCGTCCGCTCCTGGAACTCGCCCCTGTCCTCGTACGGCACTCCGAGCAGCTCGCAGATCACCAGGGAGGGGATCGGCAGCGCGAAGGAGGAGACGAGGTCGGCCGGCGAACCGGCGCGCCCCATGGCGTCCAGGTGCTGATCGACGATCTCGACGATCCGCGGCTCCAGGCGGCGCATCCGGCGCACGGTGAACTCGGGGGTGAGCAGCCGGCGCAGCCGGGTGTGGTCGGGCGGGTCGGCGGAGAGCAGGTTGCCCGCGCGCATCGCGGCGATCTCCTGCTCGGACGGCGGCGGCGAGCCGGGGTCGCGCGGCGGGAAGCTGCGCGCGTTGCTGAACCGCTCCGGGTCGCTCAGCACGGTGCGGACGTCGGAATGCCGGGTGACCAGCCACGCCTCCACGCCGAGGGGGGTGATGATCCGCCGGACGCCCTCCTCCTCGCGCAGCTCGGACAGCTCCGGAACGGGGTCGAACTCCTGGCGCCGCATGTACAGCGGCACCGTCTGCGTCTCGCTCATGCAACCTCCCCGATTGACCCGTGGCCGGGCCGCTCATGACACTAAACGATAGTAACCTATCGTTTCCTTGATGCCCAGAATGGCCGTGCCCGAACCCAGGGGTGTGGCTAGATACACCTGGATCCGGTATCTGGCTCCATGGCGGTGCGGGGCGGTGGATCTTAACGTCGATGGCATGAAGGTCATCGGGGGCAGGATCCTCCATTCGTTCGTTCCGCCAGAGAGAGGCTGGGGCTCGTGACCGCCACGACCCGCCCTGAGCGCACCGGCCCGCGCCGTGCCTGGAGCGCCGTCCTGTGGGTGCTCCAGGTCGTCACCGCCGCCGGCTTCCTCCTGGCGGCCCTGGGCAAGTTCTCCGGCGCGGAGCCGGCCGCCTCCACGTTCGACGCCATCGGCTTAGGCGACTGGTTCCGCTATTTCGTCGGCGTTCTGGAGGTCGCCGGCGTCGTCGCGCTCTTCGTGCCGCGCCTCGCCGGGCTCGCCGCCCTGGCGTTCGTCGTCCTGATGGCCGGGGCGGCGCCGATCGAGCTCTTCCTGATGGGCGGCAGCGCCGTCCTGCCGCTCGCGCTGCTCGTGCTGTCCGCGGTCATCGCCTGGGGCCGCAGGGGCGAGACGGCCCGGCTCCGGTCACAGCTCGCCCGCCGCAGAAACGCCTGACGGTCAGTCGCCCGGGGAGACCAGGCCCGTCTCGTAGGCGACGATCACGGCTTGGGCGCGGTCGCGGACGCCGGTCTTGGCGAAGAGGCTCGTCACATGGTTCTTCACGGTGGAGGCGGCCATGCCGAGGCTCTCGCAGATCTCGCCGTTGGACCGGCCCCGGGCGATGAGGGTCAGCACCTCCCGCTCGCGGTCGGTCAGCCCGGCGAGCTGCTCGGGTACGGCACGCCGGCGCGGCTCCGCAGCCCGGACGAACGTGCCGATCAGGCGGGTCAGCAACCGGGGGGCGACCGCCGAGTCCCCCCGGTGCACCACCCTGACGCCCTCCACCAGTTCCTCGGGGGAGATGTCCTTGGGCAGGAATCCCGACGCCCCGGCCCGCAGCGCGTCGACGACGTACTCGTCCAGGTCGAAGGTGCTCAGGGCGAGCACCCGCACGTCGGGCAGCTCGGAGGTGATCGCGCCGGTGGCGGTGATGCCGTCGGACCGGGGCATGTGCAGGTCCATCAGCACCACCTCGGGCAGCAGCTCCCGGCACCGCCGTAACGCCAGCTCGCCGTCCTCCGCCTCGCCCACCACGGTCATGTCGTCCTGGGCGTCCAGGATCATCCGGAACCCCGCCCGGACCAGCGCGTGGTCGTCCACCACCAAGACCTTGATCATTTCTCCTCGTTCCGTGCGGCGGACACCGGGATGCCGGCGGACACCTCGAAGCCCCCCGCCTCACGCGGCCCGGCCCGCAGCCACCCCCCGCAGCCCGCCACCCTCTCGGCCATCCCGTCCAGCCCGAACCCGCCACCACCCACCTGCCCCACCCCGACCCCCACCCCGACCCCGGCGCTACTGCCCACAGCCCCGGCCTCGACGGCCCTGCCGGGCTCGCCCTCCGCACCGGCAGCACCGGCGGCACCGGCAGCACCGATCGCACCGGGGGCACCGGGCGCACCGGCGGCACCGGACGCACCGGACGCGTGGGACCCGGTGGTTCCGGGTTCCGCGCCGCCCGGGGCGGGGCCGTCGTCGAGCACCGAGACGCGTACGGTCGCGGGCTCGTAGACGACCCGGACTGTGGCGCGGGCGCCGGGGGCGTGTTTGCGGATGTTCGTCAGCGCCTCCTGGACGAGCCGGTAGAGCGTGTGGTGCGCGGTGGGGCTCAGCTCCACCGGGTCACCGGTCACCTCCAGGTCCACCGGCAGCCCGGTGCCCCTGATCCTGGCGACCAGCAGGGGCAGGGTGTCCAGGCCGTGCCCGCCGGTGCCTTCGTCGGCGCGCAGCACGTGCAGCAACTGGCGCATCTCGGCCATCGCCTCCCGGCCGGTCTGCTCCACGGTGAGCAGGGTCGCCTCGGCCTGGCCCGGCTGCCGGGACATGGTGGTGCGGGCCACCCCGACCAGCACGTTCATCGTGGTGATGTGGTGGGCCACCACGTCGTGCAGCTCCCGCGCGATCCGGCGGCGCTCGGCCCGTACGGCGGCGTCGGCGAGCTCGGCCCGCGCCCGGTCGGCCAGCTCCCGGCGGAACCGCAGCAACTGGCCGAGCCCGACCAGGATCAGCGCCGACAGCGCCCCCGCGGTCGACGGTCTCACCCCCTGGGCGGCGTGGATCGCCTGCACGGCGGCGAAGACGGAGACGTCTGTGACCACGGCGGCGATCCAGGCGTGGCGCGGCCTGCTGTACCGGCCCACGGAGTACACCGCCACCATCGCGGCCAGGGACGCCCAGTCGATCTCGCCGGTCGCGACGGCCGCCAGATGGCAGACCGTGGTGACCGTCAGGACGGTGAGCCGCCGGTCGCGCCGCCAGACCAGCGCGGCCGAGCCGGCGCAGGCGAGCGCCGCGACCACGAGCGGCGGCGCGTCGGCGGAAAGTCCGAGCAGTATCTGTATGGCGCAGATCGCCAGTGCCAGCAGCGAGTCGGCGACCCGGGGCCGGCGAAGCGCCCGCCATCCCGCCCGCAGACTCCTCACGATCAAAGCCTAGGCCACGGAGTGGCATCCGATCACTGCCCGGACACGCGGAAACGCCCGCCCCGCCGGGGTTCCCGCCCGCCCGGCGGCCGTGGGCGGGGGGCTTGGGCGGGTGGTCACGGGGTGGGCCGGCGGCGCCAGGTGTCGAAGAGGGCGAGGGTGGCGGGGAGCTGTGAGTGCAGGGGAGAGGGCAGGGCGGTGGGCGCGAACCACGCCAGGTCGTCGAACTTGTGCGGTTCGCCGATCGCCACCCGTGCCGGGTCCACCTCGACGGCGAAGATCACGGCGACCCAGTGTGAATCGCCGCGCAGCACGTTCCGGACGCCGATGGTGTCGATCCGCAGCGGCTCGGCGGTGTACTCCTCGCGGACCTCGCGGGCGACCGCCGCCTCGAACGTCTCGCCGTACTCCAGGGCGCCGGCGCCGCAGTCCCAGGCGCCCGGTTCGTCCCGGGCCCCGGCCCCGCGCCTGGCGAGCAGGACGCGTCCCGCCCCGCCACCGTGCACACCGCCGGGGCCGCCGGGGTGGAAGCCGTCGTGGCAGACGAACACGCAGGAGACCGAGGGCGTTCTCGTGCTCAAAAGTGTTCCAGCAGCTGGCTGAACCCGCTGAGGTGCAGTACGCCGTCGTGGCCGGACAGGTCGGTGTGCTCCAGGACCCAGGTGTGCTCGTGCGGGATGAAGACGGCGTTCAGGCCCGCCTCGCGAGCGGGGATGATGTCCGACTTGGGGGAGTTGCCGATCATCCAGGTGGTCGCGGGCGCGAGGTCCAGCTCCGCCACGATGCGGCGGTAGGCGCCGGCGTTCTTCTCCGGCACGATGTGGATGCTGCTGAAGTGGTGCGCGAGCCCGGACACGTCGATCTTGCGCTGCTGCTCGTGGTGGTCGCCCTTGGTGAGCAGCAGCAGGTCGTGCCGGGTGTGCAGCTCGGCGAGGGTCGCCGCGACGCCCGGGATCAGCTCGGCCCGCCATTCGACGAACGCCGCCGTCAGCTCCTCGATCCTGCGCAGCTCGTCCTCCGACGCGGGACGATCACGCAGCCGGGCCACGCACTCGCCGAGGCTGCGCAGGAAGACCTTGCTGCCGTAGCCGTAGGCGATCGAGTTGGCCGCCTCGATGTCGTCGAGGATCGTCCGGACCTCCGCCCTGGACATGGTCGGATGCGCCATCCAGTCCAGGAAGTCGCCGATGACCCGCTCGAAGATGATGTTGTTCTCCCACAGCGTGTCGTCGGCGTCGAAGATCAGTACCTGCCGCTGGTGTCTGCCGTCGCCCGTCACGCCCGGAAACCTAGCAGGCGTCCCTTTCGGGAACGAATCATTTCCGGCGTCACGGCGCGGTGCCGCGGATCGTGATTTCCGGCGTCACGGCGCGGTGCCGCGGATCGTGATTTCCGGCGTCACGGCGCGGTGCCGCGGATCGGCGGCCAGGGGCAGGGCCACCGGCTCCCGGTAGTCTGGGCTCCACAGTTCCTCGGTGCCGTCCGGGAGCGGCAGCACCCGGTCCGGACGCAGGGCTTCGACGGCCCCCTCCCGCCGCTGTGGAATATTCGGTTGCCGGTGTTCGAGGGGGTGCCGTCATGATTCGGCATATGCCGCGTACTTTCGAGGAGCTCGTCGCCGAGGCCGAGCAGGTGCCCGTGGAAGGCTGGGACTTCTCCTGGCTGGAGGGCCGGGCCACCGAGCAGCGTCCCTCGTGGGGTTACCAGCGTGCCATGGGTGAGCGCCTGGCCCGGGTGTCCGCCGCGCTGGACATCCAGACGGGCGGCGGAGAGGTGCTCGCCGGGGCGCCGCGGCTGCCGCGGCTGATGGCGGCCACCGAGTCCTGGCCGCCCAACCTGGAGAAGGCGACGAGGCTGCTGCACCCGCTCGGGGCGGTGGTGGTCGCCGATCCGGACGAGCCGCCGCTGCCGTTCGCGGACGCGGCCTTCGACCTGGTGACCAGCCGGCACCCGGTGACCGTCTGGTGGGAGGAGATCGCCAGGGTGCTCCGGCCCGGCGGCACGTACTTCTCCCAGCAGGTCGGCCCGGCCAGCGTCTTCGAGCTCGTCGAGTACTTCCGCGGGCCGCAGCCGGAGGAGGTCCGGCGCAGGCGGCACCCCGACGACGCCAGGCGGCGGGCGGAGGCAGCCGGCCTGGAGGTCGCCGACCTGCGGTTCGAGTCGCTCCGGACGGAGTTCTTCGACATCGGCGCGGTGGTCTACTTCCTGCGCAAGGTGATCTGGATGGTCCCCGGGTTCACCGTGGGCGAGTACCGCGAACGGCTGCGCGACCTGCACGAGCGGATCCGGGACGAGGGCCCGTTCGTCGCCACCACCACCCGTTTCCTGATCGAGGCCCGCAAGCCGGGGGCCGAGCCCGGGAGCGTTCCGGCTTCCGGGCCGTGAAATACCGGTGGAAAGGCGGCTGCAAGAGGGCGTAGCGGGCGAGGTTCGGGGTTCTGAGCGCGAATCGCTACGGAACGCTGTTCGTTGACTTCACTGGGTGATGGAGGTACAGATCACGTGTAGCACCCTTACCGGAAGGAAGAAGTCATGAAGCTCGTCATGCGTCTGCTCGGCGTGACCGCGGTGACCCTGGCGGCCGCGGCCGCGCTGGCCCCGGCGGCGTCCGCCGCCCCCACCGTGACCCCCGCGGAATGCGCCATGTTCGGCGGCAGGGTCGCGCCGGCCTATGTCGCGCCCAGCGGCCTGGGCGTGTTCGCGGCCCGGCAGTGCGTCGGGGGCGCGCACCACGGCAAGTGGGTCAACGCCGCCCCGATGACGGCGGTCCCGCACCACGCGGTGCCGCTCTACTCCACCAACTACCCCAGCCACCCGGTCCCGACGTTCTGGGGCTGATCGTCGCATCGCGCACCGGCGAGCCGCCGGTCGCCTCACCTCGTGTGCCCCGTCCCGGGGCACACCCCCCGAACCTCCGCCGCCGAGCCATCCGCCTCACACTTGGCGGGCGGCGGCTGTCCCCCTTGCCCGGCGACGGCCTCGGTGCCGCTCGCCGTACATCATGCGGCCGGGGGCCGTGCCGCCGACGGGACGCGACGCGCTCTCCCCGGTCAGGTTGTGTGCTTTACTGACCGGAGAACTCTCCGGTAGCTGGGGACGGCATCGGAGCGCTCTCCGGTGAGCAGCCACGAAGGGCCGACGCGATGATCCAAGGGGAGCGCGGACCCCTGCGCGCGCACGCGCGGCAGAACCGCGACCGCATCCTCGAGGTCGCGCGCGAAGCCTTCGCCGCCTCCGGTGACGCCTCGCTCAACTCGATCGCGAAGAAGGCCGGAGTCGGCGCGGGCACGCTCTACCGGCACTTCCCCACCCGCGAGGCGCTCGTCCTCGCGGTCTACCAGCACGACGTGCACCTGCTCGTCGGCGCCGCGCCCGCGCTGCTGGAGGAGCACCCGCCGCTGACGGCGCTGCGGCTGTGGCTGGATCGCCTCGCCCACTACGGGAAGATCAAGCACGGGCTGGCCGACGTGCTGCACGCCGCCACCAGCGACGGCCTGGCCGGTGAGACCTACGGCCCGGTCATCGGCGCGATCACCCTGCTGCTGCGGGCCTGCGAGGAGGACGGCGGCATCCGCCCCGGGTGCGACCCGGACGACATCCTGCTCCTGCTCGGCTTCCTGTGGCGGATCGACCCGGGCGCCGGCTCGGAGGAGCGGACCCGCCGGATGCTCGACCTGGTCATGGACGGCCTGCGCGCCGGCGCGCCCGGCCCCCCGCGCTGACGTTTCGATCAGGCGGGGAGGTCAGGCGGGGGGTCAGGCGGGGCGGTCAGGCGGGGCTGCGCGCGTCGCGCGTCGCGACGCGGAGGTAGTCGATCAGGTCGTCGACCAGCTCGCCCGGATCGGCGTTCCCCTTGCCGCCGGAGCTGAGGTGCCCGGCCGAGCCGAGGTCCGCCGCGCCGTGCGCGAGCGCGCGCAGCAGCGACGCCAGGCGCACCGGGTCGCCGCCGGGCAGGGCGCCGGCCCGCTGGGCGGCCGCGACGAGCCCGACCAGCGTGGCCTGGGCGTCGTCCGCCGCGGTCGCCAGCTCCGGCGAGTGGATCGTCCAGGTGCCGAAGACCAGCTTGAAGCGCGCCGGGTGGTCCAGGGCCCAGGCGATGTAGTCGCGCATCGCCGTGCGCAGGGCCGCCTCCGGGCCGGGCGAGCGCTCGATCACCTCGGTGAGGGCGGCGTTCCGCCGGGTCAGCTCCTCGGCCGCGAGGGCGGCCAGCAGCGCCTCTTTACGGGTGAAGTGCTTGTAGGGCGCGTTGTGCGACACCCCGGCGAGGCGGCCGACCTCGCGCAGCGTCACGGCGTCGACGCCGCCCTCGTCCAGCAGGCGGGTGGCCGCTTGGAGCAGCGCCTTGCGCGTATCCGGTGGCATCGCACCAGTGTAGGCAGGTTGACGCCGTCAACCTCGCTCACTAGGTTGACAACGTCAACCTAAGGAGGGTGTCGTGCACCAGCACAGGCGTGCCGTGATCACCGGAGCGACGTCCGGCATCGGAGAGGCGATCGCCCGCCTCCTGGCCGCGGAAGGGCTGGCCGTGGTCATGGTCGGCCGCGGCGAGGAACGGCTCCGCCAGGCGCGGCGCCGGATCCTGTCCGCCGTGCCGGACGCGGAGCTGAGCCTCGAACGCGCCGACCTGTCCCTGCTGGGAGACGTCCGCGCGCTCGCGGAACGCCTGGCCGCCGGACCGCCGCCGGACGTGGTGGTCAGCAACGCCGCCGTCGTCGCCGACGCCGCGGAGCTCACCTCCGAGGGCCTCCAGCGGACGCTGGCCGTCAACCACCTCGCCCCGTACCTGCTGCTCCGCTCCCTGGTGCCGCCGATCGGCGCACGGCCGGCGCGTTTCGTCGTCGTGGGCGCCTCGCCGAGCGCCCTGGCCAGGGCGCCGGTCGATCTCGCGGACCTCTCCTCCCGGCGCGGGCTCGGCTTCCCGCCGAGCGTCCGGCCGTTCGTGGCGTACGGCCGGACGAAGAACATGAACGCGATGTTCGTCTACGCTCTCGCCCGGCGGCTGGCGGGCTCGCGCATCACGGTGAACGGCGTGCACCCGGGGATCATCAAGGGCACCGGGCTCGGCCGTCACGCGCGCGGCGCCCTGCGCGTGTTCGACCGCCTGTCGCAGCTCCGCCCGTTCTCGCCGGGGCCCGACGACGGGGCCGACACCCCCGTGTGGCTGGCGACGTCGCCGCGGGTCGAGGGGGTCACCGGCCGGTTCTTCGTCCGGCGCGAGCAGGTCCCCACCGCGCCGCACACCACCGACGCCGAGCGCTGCGACCGGCTCTGGGCGGAGAGCGCCCGTCTCGTCGGCCTGCCGGTCTGACCAGGAGAAGTGGGCGTTCGCCGCCGGCGTCGAACCCCTGGCGGGCGGCCTCGGCCTCGGCGGCCCGCTGGGCGGCTCCGCCGCGCCCGGAACCGGTGGGCCCCCGGAGTGCCCCGGGGGCCGCGCGGTCGTGTCAGAAGGCGCCGGTGGTGGTGCCGCCGGAGCCGGTCGCGGGGGTGGTGAAGGTGCTGTTCGCGCCGGGTTGCCACTGGTCGGCGGTGTCGGGCAGGCCCGCCTCCTGGCGTTTGACGCACTTCCACTCGACCGTGGTGTTCGGCGGCAGCTTGCCGATCGTGCCGGTCCAGGTCGGGTAGGCGGACGGGGTCAGCCTGACCGCGCTCGCCACCGACCACGCGCCGAGCTGCGGGACGCCGCCGACCGCGTAGACCGACTGGCCCGGCGTGGTCGTGCCGCCCGCGCACGAGAACGTCATCGACACCGGGGCCTGGCCGAGCGTGAAGGCGAACGACTTGGCCGTGCCCACCGGGATCGCCGCCGACTTGGCCACCACGAGGTTGCCGCCCGCGTTGTACCAGCCGCTCGCCGCGGCGTCGAAGGCGGCCCTGGTGGCGTGCTGGGGGAGCGGCACCCCGTTGAGCGTCACCGCGGACGCCTGGGTGTCGGAGACCAGCTCGATCACGTTCGGCCTGCTCGCCGGGGCGCCGGGATAGGCGCCGGAGGCGGCCGCCACGGTGACGGTCGCCGTGGTGCCGCTGAGCTGCTGGCTCAGCGCGGTGGTGCGCACGGCGCCGCCCTGGTAGCCCGTGCTGGCCCCGTCGTCCTCGTACAGGGTGAAGGAGGAGGGCGTGGCCGCCGGGTGGACGCGGGCGATCAGCTCGTTCCTGACCGGGCCGTCGGTGCGTCTGCCGAGCGCGTTCATGGTCTTGTCGTCGACGAACATCTTGGGGATGATCGACCCCGCCCTGGCGAACGCCGGCAGCCTGAACCGCCCGTTCACCCACAGCGGCCGGTCGGTGAACCACTGGCCGGTGCTGGTGAGCTTCTCACCGCTGTGCAGGTCGAACCAGGTGCCCGCGGGCAGGTACATGTCCCGCTCGCGCTCGTTCTCCCCGGCGACGACCCCGACCAGCAGGTCGCGGCCGATGAGCTTCTCGCTGCCCATCTCCCGCACGTTCGGGTCGTTCTGGTAGTGGTGCACCAGCGGCGGGACGACCGGCTCGCCGGTCCGGTAGGCGCGGTGGGCCAGCGAGTAGTAGTAGGGGGTCAGCTCGTAGCGCTGCCGGATGTTCGCCAGGTTGCTCGGCACGTGGCCGATCTTGTCGGGCGAGGTCTGCGCGCAGTTGCACAGGTTCTCGGTGTGCGGGCGGACCGGCACCTCGAACCAGGCGCCGTCGGCGAACCACTGGGTGTACAGCTCGTTCAGGTCGGAGTCCAGCATCTCCCGGCGGAACCCGCCGATGTCCGAACCGAAGTAGTCGATCCCGGACATCGACATGTGCATCTGGACGTTCTGCTGCTGGGCCAGGGCGGTCAGCTTGGATCCGATGTCGGCCGACCACATGGCCACGCCGTGCCGCTGGATGCCGGAGGCGCCCGAACGGGCCAGGCTGAACGGCCGCTTCGTCCCCTGCGCGTACCCCCGGGCGACGCTCTCCGCCCACTTCAGGTTGTACAGGTTGTGGTAGTCGGCGTGCGCGTGCTTGCCCGGCAGCACGCCGGCGGTCCAGTCGTTCTGGTCGTACATCTCCGGCTCGCCGAGGTCCAGCCAGTGGCCCATGACGCCCTGGTCGGCGAGCGGCTTCCGTTTGGCGGCGTGCCAGTGGTCGCCGGCCGCGTCCTGGGTCCAGTCGATCATGCCGCCGCGGCCCCACCAGTCGTTGGAGGTGAGGTAGACCGGCGGGCACGACGAGCAGCCGGCCCGCACCAGGAAGCCGCGGGAGGCGAGGTCGGCGTGCTCGGGGAGGTTCCTGCCGACGTAGGACTCCTCGATGGTGATCAGACCGACGCCCTGGTCCGCCTGGTAGCCGGCGATCCGGGTGGCCGGGTCGGGGAAGGCCGCGGGGTCCCAGGTCAGCCTGCCCATCCTGGTGTCGTCGGAGCCCGCGGTGACCCCGCCGAACCAGGGCAGGTCCAGGACGAACCCGTCCACCGGGAACTTCGCGTCGCGCAGCCCGGTCAGCCGGTTGTCGATCTCGGCCCAGTTGTCGTAGCCGAACTCCGACACCCACATGCCGAGCGCCTTCTTCGGCGGCACCGGCGGCCTGCCGGTCAGCTCCAGGTAGTCCGAGCGCAGATCCGGCAGGTCCGGCCCGGTCATCGTGTACCACCGGAGCTGGTCGCCCCAGGTGTCCACCGTCCACGGGTTGTCCGAGAGGTTCCACTCCTGCTTGTAGGCGTGGTCCAGGAAGAACCCGTAGTTCAGGTTCGCCGCGCCGACCGCGAACAGCACCGGGATCTGCGCGTTGCCCACCGGCCCGTTGTCGGTGTCGTAGACCATGGCGTTGCCGTAGTTCCCGCCGGGCGTGCGGGTGCGGCCGACCCAGTCGCCGTCCGCGCTGCCGCCCTTGAAGAACTGCTCGCCGAGGCCGTAGGCGTGCTGGATCGACCCCTTGGTGATCGTCAGCCCCTTCCACGCCTGGGCGAGGTTACGCGGGCACGCCTCGTACAGCAGCCGGGCCGGATCGGACACCTTGACGCACAGGGTGCCCGGGTTGACCTCGACCTTCATGGCGGCCGTGGTCAGTGTGCCGCCGTTCTGCGAGAAGGTGCCCGGCCCCGGATAGTCCTTCTTGGCGACCTGGGGGGTGGTGAAGATCGGCGAGCCGGTGCCGGGGCCGGTGCCGGCGGCGAGCTCGAAGTGCACGAGGTCGTCGTCGAGGAACTCGACGAGCAGGTAGGCCGGCCCGGAGGCGAACTGCACCCGTTGCACGGCCGCCTGGGCGGGCAGGGCGGTCGCGCACGAGGCGGCGAGCACCGTGAGGACGGTCAGCAGGACGCGTTTGACGGCGTGGCGTTTCACGGCCTGGCGTTTCACGGTCTGGTCACCCCCAGGTTGTCGAGGTTGATCCCGCCGGTGTTGGGCGCGTCGTAGGCGATGCGCACGGTGTGCGCCCCGGCCGTGAGGTTCGTGGTGAGGGTGGCGGTGCCCCAGGTGTCCCAGTTCGCCAGCGCGGGCAGGCTGAGCGTGCCCGCGGCGACGCCGTCCACGTAGACGGTCCGGGTGGCGGCCACCGTGGTGGAGTAGCGGAACCTGAGCTGGTGCGCGCCCGCGGCGTCCGCCCTCACCTGGAAGGTCACCGAGTCGCCGGGGGAGGCGAAGCCGTCGGCGAAACCGGTGCCGGTGAACCCCGGATGGTCGGTGTTGACCGACGTGCCGGCGCCGGTGGCGAACTCCGCCTCGTAGGCCGCCTTGTCCACCCCGTCGAGCACGACGGTCCGCGCCGAGGCGCTCGACGCCAGCTTCACGTGGGTGAGCTGCCGGACCGGATCCCACCACCAGCCCTCCGCCGCCGTCTTCAGCGCCGCGAGCGTGGCGTGCGCGGTGAGGTTCGCGCCGCCCCGGGTGACCGTGGCGGGCTTCGTGGCCGCCACCTGGAGGGTGCTCGTCGTGGTGAGCGGGGGCACGGTGACCGTCACCCGGTGCGCCCCCCAGTTCTCCACCGCCCCCACGGTACGGTTCGCGCCCGCCGAGTCCTCGAAGTACGCGTAGGACGAGGTGCCCGCCGGGTAGATCCGGAACACCAGGTTGGCGTAGGCGTCGACGCTGTTGCCGATCTCCCCGCCCAGCTCGTAGTCCGCGTTGAGGTTGAGCGGGATGATCGCGCCCGGCCTGGCGTAGACCGGGATCGTGTCCAGCCCGGCGGCGTAGCTCTTGGTGCCCGGCCCGGTGAACCGGCCGCCGTTCCACAGGTCGTACCACTCGCCGGCGGGCAGGTACACGTTCTTGGACGTGGCGCCCTGCGCGGTGATCGGCGCGACGAGGAGCTGGGAGCCGAACATGTACTGCTGGTCCAGCGCCGCGGCCGTCGCGTCGCCGGGGAAGGCGAAGCTCATCGCGCGCATCATCGGCACGCCGGTGGCGGAGCTCGCCCTGGCCTCGGTGTACAGGTAGGGGATCAGGTTCATCCGCACGTTGGCGAACCTCCGGAACGCCGGCAGCACGCCGGTGTTCCCGGTGCGCGCCTGCACGTTCCACGGCGTGCGCGCCTCCGACACCCCCGGACTGGCCTTCTCCGAGTGGTACTGCATGATCGGCGAGAACACCGCCTGCGCCGCCGACCGCAGGTACAGCTCCGCGCTCGGGAAGTCGCCGGTGAACCCGGCGAGATCCCAGGCGGTGTACGGCACGCCCGACTGGCCGGCGCTGAGCTGCGCCCTGACCGCCTCCTGGAAGGCCGCGAAGCTGGAGTTCTGGTCACCCGCCCAGAAGATCGAGTTGGCCTGCGCCCCGGACGTGCCGGCCCGGCTGAAGATCGCCCCCTCGTTCCCGGTCTTCGCCCGGACGTAGTCGTTGTACGCCTTGGTGTAGCCGTTGGGGTAGGCGTTGTGCATCTCGTCGCCCCTGCGGCCGTCGGCGAACGTGACGCCCCGGCCGAAGACCGCCTCGCCGCCGTCGGTCTTGAAGCCGTCCACCCCGACCTCGTCGATCAGGTAGTCGCGCTTGCTCAGCCACCAGTTCCTGGCCGCCGCCGACGTGAAGTCGGGCACCATGCCGTCGCCGAACCACTGCCCGGTGGGGATCCGGTACGGCGCCCCCGAGGGCGACCTGGCCACGTAGCCCTGCGCCTGGGCGTAGGACCTGTCGTTGAGGTGCTGCTGCGGCGCGGCCGGCGGGTTGGCGTCGAAGTTCTCCTTGAAGACCGGGATCTGCCACAGGATGACCTTGATGCCCTTGCTGTGCGCGTCGGCCACCATCGCCTTGGGGTCGCGCCACGCCGTGCCCGGCGGGAAGGTGAGGTTCGCGTAGCTCAGCTTCCCCGCGCCCGGCGTCGGCGTGTAGGTCGCGCCGTGCCAGACGTAGAACGTCGCCTCGTCGCTCCACTGCTCCAGCACCATCGCCGTGTGCGGCACCTTCTCCGCGCCGGCCCTGGCCAGCTCGTTCTCCACCTCGGTCTGGGTGTTCCACTCGTTGGCCGACATCCACAGGCCGAACGCCCACTTGGGCGGCAGCTGCGGACGCCCGGTCACCGCGGTGTAGTCGTCCACGATCTCGGCCGGGGTGCCGGCGAAGAAGTGGTAGTCGAGCGTGGAGTCCAGGCCGCCGCCGGTGTCCACGGTGAACCCGGCCAGGTCGGGCAGGTGCGTGCCCAGGTTGAAGATCGCGTATCTGGTGCTCGGGATGTGCACGCCGTATCCGGCCGAGTTCATGAAGAACGGCGTGGACAGGTACGTGCGCCGGGTCGCCCCCTGGTCGCGGTACTGGTTGTACACGTAGTTGTGCACGTCGGTGCCGCGCTGGTCGAGCCGGTCGTACCGCTCGCCGAACCCTTCGAACCGCTCGCCCGCGGGGGACAGGTAGTGGTCCTCGATCTTGGTGATGGTGGTGGCGCCGTCGCTGGCCCAGCCGATGTTCCGGAACACCGCGGGGTCGTACTGGCGGGTGATCAGCGTGGTCCCGTCGCCCTTGTAGACCGACAGCCGGTAGGGCGACTTCTGGATCCTGAGCACCAGCGCGCCGGTCGCGATGGTGAGCGTGCCCGGCGAGTCGGTCACCGTGTAACCGCCGCCGCCGGAGATGGTCAGCCCGTTGCCGCTGGGCGCGATCTGGGTGCGGAACCGGTCCGCGGCGGGGAACGCGAACCGGATCCTCGGGGTGAAGGATCCCGCGCTGTCCCCGGTGCGCACGTCCACCGACGTGCCGTTGTCCGTGTAACCGGTGACGTCGGTGACCGTGCTCCAGGAGGTCACCGTGAACGCGAACGGCCCCACGCTCTTCTGGCCGCCGCCGTTCACGTCCGCGTTCACCGTGTAGGAGATTTTGTCGCCCCGGTTGAAGGAGCCCAGGGCGATCTTCCAGTAGCTGTTGCCACCGCTGTTGTAGTCCCAGGCGGCGCCGATGGGCGGCTGCGCGACGCCGTTCCTGGTCCAGGTGATCCAGACGGTCTGGCCGGGTTCGATCGGCCAGGTGGTGGCCTTGACCGTGACGCCCTCCCCGGCCATCGGGTCGCGGGGGGTGCGCTCGGTCGGCTCGGCCGAGTAGAGGTCGTCGATGCCGGTCGGGTTGTGGTGGACGCCGCCGAGCGCGTACGCGGGGACGGAGACGACGGAGGCGAGCAGGGCGATCACCATGACGGTGACGCCCGACCGTAACCGGATCACAGAGGGCTCCTGTCAGGACGGGAAGAGGGCGGACATACTGGGCCAGTGGCCGGCCGCGCAGAGCACCGGCGGCCGGTCCAGCGGGGCGGGCAGGGTGACCTCCCGCCCGCCGTCGTACGCGGCGCCGGTCCACACGTCGATCCACTCGCCGGCGGGCAGGTAGACCGCCGCCGTCTCGGCGCCGGGCGTCACGACGGGGGCGACCAGCAGCGCGTCGCCCAGCTTGTACTGCAACGGGTGGTCCCAGACGCGCGGGTCGCCGGGATGGTCGAAGAACAGCCCGCGCATCAGCGGCGCGCCGCCGCCGATCGCGGCCCGCGCCTGCCCGGCCAGGTAGGGCACCAGCCGCTCGCGCAGCGCGGCGAACCGCCGGAACAACGGCAGCACCCGCGGGTCGCCGGTGCGCTCGGCGATGTTCCACGGCGTGCGGTCCCGGCTCGGCGTGCGGTGGTGGTTGAACTCCGAGTGGTACTGCATGATCGGCATGAACGCGGAGGCGCCCGCCGCCCGCAGGTACAGCTCGGCCGAGGGCACCTCGCCGGAGAACCCGGCCAGATCCCAGCCCCAGTAGACGATCCCGCAGGCCGACGCCGTGATCCCGGCGACGATCGACGCCCGGAACGCCTCCCAGGTGGAGTCCTCGTCGCCCGCCCAGAACGCGCCGTGCGGCTGCGACCCGGCGAACCCGGCCCGGCTGAACGTCACCGGCGCCTTGCCCGCCGAGGCCAGCAGGTCGCCGAAGGCCCGCGCGTAGTGCACCGGGAACAGCCCGTTGCCGTCCGCGCCCCGGCGGCCGTCGGCGTAGCGCAGGTCGTGGCCCCAGGCGTGCTCGCCGCCGTCGGTCTTGAACCCGTCGACGCCCACCTCCGTCACCAGGTAGCGCCGCCTGGCCGTCCACCACTCCCGCGCCTGAGGCGAGGACAGGTCGGGCATCAGCGCCAGCGGGAACCACCACCCCCGGTTCCGGTACGGCCGGCCGTCCGCCTCCCGGACCGCGAATCCGCGCTCGACCAGCGCGCGGGCGTCCACCGCGGCCTGGTGACGGGGATGCGGGCGCATCTTCTGCAACGGGATCTGCCACAGCAGCACCTTGACGTCGCGGCGGTGCAGCTCCTCGACCATGCCCTTGGGGTCAGGCCACGGGCCGTCCGCGGGGAAGGTGTAGTCGGCGTAGGAGTGCGGCCGGTCGGCCGGCTCGTAGACCGCGCCGCGGAAGGCGGTGAACGTCGTCTCGTCGCTCCACGCCTCGATGACCAGCGCGCCCACCGGGATGTCCTCGTCGCGGTGCCGGTCCATCTCGGCCATCACCCGCTCCTGGGTGTTCCACTCGTTGCCGCTGGCCCACAGCCGGAACACCCAGCCGGGCAACTCCACCGGGCGGCCGGCCACGTCGAGGAACTCGTTCAGCACGTCGACGGGTCCGGGCCCGCCGAGCAGGCGCACGGTCAGCTCCTCCTCCGGACCCACCTCGGCCTCCACCCGCAACCGGTCCGGCGCGGACGCCCCGACGTCGTACCAGGTGCGCCGCGAGGTGTCCACGTGCAGCCCCCACGCCGTCTCACCGCCCACCACCAGGGCGAACGGCATCGGCAGGTAGGTGCGGCCGTGCGCCCCCTGGGCCTTGTACTGCTCGAACACCACCGCGTCGAGCAGCCGCCCGCGCTGGTCGACGGCGTCGTACCGCTCCCCGAAGCCGACCACGTGCTCGCCGGGTCCCAGCGCCAGGTCGAACCGGACCCGGCGCGCCCCTTCGCCGCCCACCAGCCACCGGACGCTGCCGGGCAGCACCCGGTCCGCGCCCCGCACGGAAAGCTTGCCGCCCTGCTCGCGCCAGGCCGCGGCGGTCGTCTCGAACCACCGGGTGGCGCGGCTGGTGCCGTCCGCCCTGGTGGCGCGGAACCGGTAGGCGTACCGGTGGCCCGCGCGCAGCGGCGGGGTCGTCACCCGCCAGGAACCGGAGGCCGCCCGCGCCGCGCGGGCCTGCGCCCCGGCGAGATGCCCGCCGTCCGCCGCCACCCCCGCGCCGTCCGCCGCCGCGCCCGGGGCCGCGCCGGGGTCCGCGGTGTCCGCGCCCGGGTTCGCCGAGCCGGCCCGGGTGAGCGGCAGGACCACCGGCGCGCCGCCGTCCGCCGCCCACTCGCACACCACGGACGCGGCGCCCGCCGCCGCGCGCACCCGCAGCTCCACCGGCTCGCCGTCCAGCGGCAGCGCGGGGACCCGCTGGTCCTCGGTGGCCGCGTACGGGTGGCCGGAGCCGAAGGGACGATGCCGGATCACGTCCGCACCCCCAGCTCGTCGGCGAGGATCAGGTACATGCCGTGCGACCACAGCAGCGGCGTCGCCACCGGCCCCCACCGGTCCAGCCACTCCGCCAGCCGGTCCGGCGCGAGGAGCACCCCGGAGACCTGTTCCGGCAGGTCGCCTGACGGCGTGGCCTGCGCCGCCATCCAGGTGAGACAGCGCATGGCCTCCTCCCGGCGGCCGGCGCGGGCGTGGTTCCAGCCGAGCAGGCCGGTGAGCAGCACCCATCTGCCGCCGCCGTAGAAGGTGTCGGCGAGATAGCGGTGCACCCCGCCGTCCACGGTGAGCCGCCGCCCGACCTCGGCGACGGTGGCCTCGCCCACCGGGTCGCCGGGGGGACGCAGCCCGAACGGCACGACGCACGCCAGCAGGCTGCCGTCCACCGCGTCGGTGCCGAGCCACTTCGTCAGGTGACCGCCGGCGACCCCCTCGGCGGCGACCAGCGCCTCGATGCCGGCGGCCGCCTCGGTGGCCGCCGCGGTCTCGGCGGCGGACAGCACGCCGAGCGAGACGGCGGCGCGCAGCCCGGCGTGCACGGCGCCGAGCGTCGCCACGTGCCGCCGGTCGAGGTGCTCCTCCCACCAGTCGTAGCAGGGCGAGTCCCAGAACGCCGCCAGGTAGCGGGCCGTGACCCGGACGCCCTTCTCCCACGCCCCCGGCACCGCCGTGCCGTGCCGGGCGGCGTGCTCGGCGAGGGACCACAGCCAGGTGCCGTAGCCGTCGAGCTGGAAGTCCCACCAGTCGTCCGTGCCGTCCAGGCCGTCGAGGGTGAACCGGGTGGGCAGCATCTCGGCGTGCCCCGGCGTCTCACCGCGGGACGCCCGGGCGACGAGCGCGTCCACCTGGGCCGCGCGGTCCGCGACGATCCCCGCGCACCAGGCGTGGAACGCGCCCGCGCCCGCCACGTCGCCGTGCCGGCTCATCCCCTCCGCGATGAACGCGCCGTCCCGCAGCCAGGAGTAGCCGCGATAGGCGGAGAAGGTCGGGGACGCGGGGTAGGCCCCGGTCGGGGCCTGGAAGCGGCGGATCACGTCGAGGCTGTGCGACACGAGCGCGCCGAGCCTGTCGCTGCCAATGGTCACTTGGTCTCTCCTGGGATCGGGGGTGCCGGGTGCGGGGTCAGCCGCCGAGCAGCTCGTTCACCTTGGCGGACGCGGCCTTCAGCGCCTCGGCCACCGGCTTGCGGCCGGCGGCGGCGTTGGTCAGCTCCTCGGTGACCGCGTCCTGCATCTCCTGCTGGCGCTGGATCACCGGCGGCAGCGCGATCGACTCCAGGGAGTCGAACACCGCCCGGCGGCCGGCCGGCACCGGGTCCTTCAGGTAGCCGTCCAGCAGCGCCTGGTCGGCCACCGGAGGCAGCTCCCACGACGACGCGATGCGGGTCTCGGCCGCCACCCGCGAGGAGCTGAGGAACTTGGCCCAGGCGTACGCCTCCTTGGCGTGCCCGGTCGCGGCCGAGGCGGCGACCGCGTTGTGGAACACCGCGCTGGCCTTCTGCGAGTCGCCCGGCTCGACCACCACGTCCCACTCGAACGGCACGTCGGCCAGGCCGGCGAACTGCCAGATGCCGTTGTGCCACATCGCGAGCTTGCCGGACTTGAACAGGTTGGTGTCGTAGTCGGCGGTGCCGCCGATCTCCGCCTCGGTCGGCATGGTCGTGCCGACCTTGGACACCAGCCACTCCGCCGCCTTGACCCCCTGCGGGCTGTCGAAGGCGGCCTTGCCGTCGGCGCCGAGGAACTCCCCGCCGGCCTGCTTCAGCGTCTTGTAGAACTCGAAGAACTGCACCGGCTGGAAGTCGCCGTACACGCCGGCGTCCTTGTCGGTCAGCTTCTCCGCGGCGGCCTTCTCGTCCGCCCAGGTCCACTCAGCCGTCGGCACGGGCACCCCGGCCTTCTCGAACAGGTCCTTGTTGTAGAGCAGCACCACGGTGGAGAAGGAGGCGGGCAGCGCGTACTGCCTGCCCTCGTGCTTGAAGGCGTTGAGCGACTCCGGCGCGTACAGCGCCGCGTCCGTGGCGGCCCCGGACGCGGCCAGGTCGAGCAGGGAGCCCGCGGCGGCGTAGGTGACGAAGTTCTCGTAGTTGAGCTCGAAGGTGTCCGGGGCGGTGCCGCCGGCGATGCTGGTCTGCAACTTGGTGAAGTACTGGTCGAACGGGGCCGTCTCGACCACGACGTCGATCGCCGGGTTCTGCCGCTCGAACGCGGTCACGATCTTGTCCAGGTCCTGCACGTGGTCGGGCGCGGCGGAGAAGGTGAAGTAGCGCACCGTCACCTTGCCGTCCGCGCCGGCGCCGGGATTCGTCGCCGAACCCTGCGCGCAGGCAGTGGCGAGCAGCGCGGCGGCCAGCACTGTGGCCAACTTCGCGGGTGTCTTCATGGGGGGTTTTCCTTACTTGAGCCCGGTCTGTGCGACGCTGGCGATGACGTGTTTCTGGGCGAACGCGTAGAGGATGGCGATCGGGACGACGCTGACCACGGAACCGGCCATCACGACGTTCCACTCGGTGGTGAAGCGGCCGTGCAGCTCCGCCAGCCCGAGGGGCAGCGTCATGAACTCCGGCGACCTGATGATCACCAGCGGCCACAGGTAGCTGTTCCAGCTGGCCATGAACCCGAAGACGGCGAAGGTCGCCAGCGCGGGCCTGATCAGCGGGAGCACCACGGAGACGAAGATCCGCAGGTGCCCCGCCCCGTCCAGCACCGCCGCCTCGTCGAACTCGCGCGGCACCTGGGCGATGGCCTGGCGGAGCAGGAAGACGCCGAACGCCGAGGCGATGGTCGGGGCGAGCACCGCGAAGTAGGTGTCCACCAGGTTGAACGTGCGCATCTCGATGAACAGCGGGACGATCAGCACCTGCAACGGGATCATCAGCGTGGCCAGGTAGACCGCGAACAGCGCGCCGCGGCCGGGAAAGGGCAGCCGGGCGAAGGCGTAGGCGGCCATGGCGCTGGTGACGAGCTGGAGGATCGTCGAGGCGACGCCGATCCAGAGGCTGTTGAGCAGGATCCGCCAGAACGGCGTGGCCTCCAGCAGCCGCCGGTAGGCGTCCAGCCCGGCGCCGTCCGGGGTCAGGTCGGGCGGGGTCGCCAGCACCGCGTCCCCCGGGGTGATCGACGTGAGGACCGCCCAGGCGAACGGGAAGAGCATGACCAGCGCCCCCGCCACCGCGATCGCGTACCGCACCGCCCTACCCATAGGTCACCCACCGGCGTTGCCCGCGCACCTGGACCAGGGTCACGAGGAGGACGACGGCGAAGAGCAGCCAGGACAGCGCCGAGGCCGCGCCCGCCTTCTGGTACTGGAAGGTGAAGGTGTAGACCTGCTCGACCACCACCTCCGTCGCCCCGGCGGGGCCGCCGCCGGTCATCACGTGCACCTGGTCGAAGACCTGGAAGCCGTTGATCAGCGAGATCACGACGACGAAGAACGTCGAGGGGGACAGCAGCGGCAGCGTGACATGGCGGAACCGCCGCCACGCGCTCGCCCCGTCCACCATGGCCGCCTCGTGGAACTCTTTCGGGATCGCCTGGAGCCCGGCCAGCAGGATGATCATGACGAAGCCGAGGTCCTTCCACGCCGAGGCGAGGATGACCGACGGCATCGCCCAGTCCGGGTCGGTCCACCAGCCGGGCCCCTGGACGCCGAGCGCGCCGAGGACCTGGTTGACGACCCCGCTGGCCGGGTTGAGCAGCCACTTCCACATCAGCGCGACGACCACCCAGCTCGTCACCACCGGCAGGAAGTAGACGCCGCGCAGCAGGGCGCGGCCGGGCATAGCCGTGTTGAGCAGCATCGCCAGGCCCAGCCCGCCCACGTAGACCAGCGGCAGGTAACCGGCGATGAAGTACAGCGTGTGCAGGAACGCCGCCCGGGTGCCCGGGTCGCCGAGCAGCTCGGCGTAGTTGGCCAGGCCCACCCAGCGCATCGGGGTGATGAGGTTCCACTCGTGCAGGCTGGTCCACAGCGATCCGGCCATCGGGATCAGGGTGAACAGCGTCAGCGGGATCGCGCTCGGCAGCAGGAAGAACGCGACGGTCCCCGCGTACCGCAGCCGCCGCCGGGGCGCGCGCCGGGCGGTGACGGCCGGCGCCTTCGGCCGTGTCTCGGTGACGGTCATCGGACCGCCCCGGCCGGCCCGCCGGTCACGGGGTCGCGCCGATCAGCCGGGCGCGCACCAGGCGGCCCTGCTCGCCGGCCGCGCCGGCCGCGTCGAAGGGGGTGGCCAGCACGAGGGCCGCCGCGCCCTGGGCCCAGCTCGTGTCGTCCCAGCCCTCCACCTCGATGGGGATGTCGCGCCGCCCCGGCAGCAGCCGCCCGCGCACCGCGGAGTCGAACTCCGCCCGCCAGAACTCCCATTCGGCGACTCCTTCACCGAGGACCACCACGACCTCGGGGTCGACGACGTTGATCAGGCCGGCCGTGGCGCGGCCCAGCACGGCGCCCGCCTCGGCGAACACCGCGAGCGCCTCCCGGTCGCCCGCCGCGGCGGCGCGCCCCAGCTCGGCGACCGCGCCGGGCAGGTCGCCCGCCGCGGCGGCGCGGTCCGCGAGCAGGCCGCGGGCGCGGGCCGCCGCGACCAGCCCGGCCGCGCCGACGAACGCCTCCAGGCAGCCCGCCGTGCCGCAGCCGCAGCGCGGTCCCGACGGGTCCACCGGCACGTGCCCGAACTCGCCCGCGCCGCCCCGCGCCCCCCGGTAGACCCGGCCCTCCGCGACGATCGCGGCCCCGACGCCGCGGCCGATCGTCAGGACCAGGAAGTCCCGGTGGGTGCGTCCCGTGCCGTACAGCCGCTCGGCCGCGGCCAGCGCGTTGACGTCGTTCTCCACCAGCACCGGAAGGTCGAGCCGGCGGCGCAGCCGTTCGCCGACCGGCATCGCCTGCCAGCCGAGCGTGGGCGCGTTGACCGTGCCGACCGCCTGGTCGTCCACGCCGCCCGGCACGCCGACGCCGACGCCGAGGATCGGCGGCGTCTGGTCGACCGCGGCCACCGTGGCCGCCATCGCGTCGGCGAGGTCGTCCAGCGCGCCGGCCGCCGAGGGGTCGAAGGGCCGCTCCCAGGAGCCCAGCACCTCGCCGTCGAGACGCACGTCCACGATGACGAGCCGCTCCGCGGTCACCTTGACGCCCAGCGCGCGGCCCGCGGTGCCGACCAGGCCGAGCCGCTGCGCGGGACGGCCGCCGCGCGAGGGTTTGAGGTCCAGCTCCTCCAGCATGCCGTGCCCGATGAGCTCCCGGGTGACCTGGGTGACCAGCGCGGAGCTCAGGTCGAGCTCGCGCGCGATCTCCGTACGGCTCAGCGGGCCGACCGTGCCGAGAAGGGTGAGAATCGCCGTGCGCGTCAGGTCGCCGCGATCCGTGCCAGCCATAGGAGGACTTTCTTCAGTAGTAAACTTAGTGCTGAAAATATGACCTCACGGCATCCCGCTGTCAAGACTCCGAAACCCAACCGAAACGGAATGGCGCGGCCCGGGAGGTCACCCTGAGCGCCCCGACCCCGGTGCGGTGGGAGTGAGGCGGGCGCTGGAGACACCCCCGCGAGGCGCAGACCTTCCGCCCTTGGCTGAGCGGTTGCCCGGCCCGGGGCCCGCCTTTCAGGAACCCCCTGGGGGTATGCTAGCTTGAGATGCAAGATACCCAATGGGGGTATCGATAGGCCCCAATGCGCCTTCCGGTGGGGCAGTGGACGTGCGCGGTCGTGTGCGCCCGCCTGCCCGGCGGAAGGCGGACGCGGGGTCGCGGCATACCCACCCCCCGTACGGTGTTGGCACCATAGAGGGGACCAGGCAGGAGTGATGGTCATGAGGCCGGATGCAAGATGGTGAGGCGATGAACACCTCCGTGAAGATCGGAGCCTACGTGGTCGGGCTGGCCGTGATCTTCGGTGGCGCCTTCGGGATAGGCGGCGCCGTGGGCGAGGTCGCCCCCGCCCCCGTGGCGCGCGGGCACGACACCCACCCCGGCAAGGCGCAGGCCGCGCCCGGCACGGGCCACGCGACCCACGCGGAGTCCGCGCCGGGCGGGCCGAGCGTCCCGGGAGGGCTGCAGATCTCCCAGAACGGTTACACCCTGGTCCCGGCCGCCACGACGTTCACCCCCGGCGAGCCCGCCGAGCTCCGGTTCACCGTGCTCGGGCCCGGCGGCGAGCCGGTCACCGCCTACCGGGTGGAACACGACAAGAAGCTGCACCTGATCGTCGCCTCGCGGGACCTGTCCGGCTTCACGCACATCCACCCGGAGCTGTCCGCCGACGGCACGTGGAGCGTCGAGCTCACCCTGCCCCGGCCCGGCGCCTACCGGATGTTCGCCGACTTCGCCCCGGACCGGGCCGAGGGCATGACGCTCGGCGCCGACCTGCACGCCACGGGCGACTACGAGCCGAAGCCGCTCCCGCGGGCCGTGCGCACCGCGACCGTGGACGGCTACACCGTCGAACTCCGGGGCGACCTGGTCCCCGGCAGGTCCAGCAGGCTCACCCTGAAGGTGAGCAAGGACGGCGAGCCGGTCACCGACCTCCAGCCCTACCTCGGCGCCTACGGCCATCTGGTGGCCCTGCGCGCCGGAGACCTCGCCTACCTGCACGTGCATCCGGACGGCGAGCCGGGCGACGGCACGACCAGGCCCGGCCCGGAGATCACCTTCTACGCCGAGGTGCCCAGCCGCGGCGACTACCGGCTCTTCCTGGACTTCCAGCACGACGGCAAGGTGCGCACCGCGGACTTCACCGCCAGGAGCGGCCCCGCGACGGTGGTCGCCCCCGAGCCGGGCGCCGTCCCGTCCGGCGCGCACGACGACGACCACACCCACTGACCGGAATGACGCGAGAGAGGAGAAGCGATGTCCTCCGTCACCAATGACCGGGCGCTCACCGTGGGCGGATCGGTCGAACTCTCCATCGGCGGCATGACCTGTGCGTCCTGCGCCAACCGCATCGAGCGCAAGCTCAACAAGATGGACGGTGTGACCGCGACGGTCAACTACGCCACGGAGAAGGCGAAGGTGAGCTTCCCCGCGGGGACCGACCCGCAGACGCTGATCGCGGAGGTGGAGAAGGCCGGTTACTCCGCGGCCCTGCCCGTCCCGCCCAGGACGGAGGACGCCGAGGCGTCCGCGGCGCCCGACGAGCTGGCCGCGCTCCGGCATCGGCTGATCGTCTCCGTGGTGCTGGCGGTCCCGGTGATCGCGATGGCGATGGTGCCGCTGCTGCAGTTCAGGTACTGGCAGTGGTTGTCGCTGGTGCTGGCGGCGCCGGTGGTGGTGTGGGCGGGGTGGCCGTTCCACCGGGCGGCGTGGGTGAACGTCCGGCATGGCGCGGCGACGATGGACACGCTGGTGTCGATGGGGACGCTGGCCGCGTTCGGGTGGTCGGTGTGGGCGTTGTTCTGGGGTACCGCGGGTGTGACCGGGATGACGCATCCGTTCGAGTTCACGATCGAGCGTTCGGACGGGTCGGGGAACATCTACCTGGAGGCGGCGGCGGGCGTGACGGCCTTTCTGCTGGCGGGGCGCTACTTCGAGATGCGTTCCAAGCGGCGGGCGGGGACGGCGTTGCGAGCACTCCTGGAGTTGGGCGCGCGCGACGTGGCCGTGTTGCGGGAAGGGCGTGAGGTCCGGATCGCAGTGGACGGGCTGAACGTGGGGGACCGGTTCGTGGTGCGGCCGGGCGAGAAGATCGCCGCTGACGGGGTGGTGGTCGAGGGAACCTCGGCGGTGGACGTGTCGATGCTGACGGGGGAGTCGGTACCGGTCGAGGTGGGGCCGGGCGACGCGGTGTCCGGGGGGACGGTGAACGCCGGCGGGCGTGTGGTGGTCCGGGCCACGGGGGTGGGCGCCGACACGCGGCTGGCGCAGATGGCGCGGCTGGTGGAGGAGGCGCAGAGCGGCAAGGCGCGGGTGCAACGCCTGGCGGACCGGGTGTCGGGGGTGTTCGTGCCGGTCGTGATCGCGCTGGCGGTCGGGACGCTGGGCTTCTGGTGGGGGACCGGGGGCGGCGCCGGGGCGGCGTTCACGGCCGCGGTGGCGGTGCTGATCATCGCGTGTCCGTGTGCCCTGGGGCTGGCGACGCCGACGGCGTTGCTGGTGGGCACGGGGCGCGGCGCGCAACTGGGGATCCTGATCAAGGGCCCGGAGGTGCTGGAGTCGACACGGCGGGTGGACACGGTCGTGCTGGACAAGACGGGGACGGTGACCGAGGGGCGGATGAGGCTGGTCGGTGTGCACACCGGCCAGGGTGCCGACGAGGAGGAGCTGCTGCGGTTGGCCGGCGCGTTGGAGCACGCCTCGGAGCACCCGATCGCGCGCGCCATCGCTCGCGGAGCTGTCGAGCGGGTGGGGGAACTGCCCGGTGTGGAGGGGTTCGCCAACGTCGAGGGACTCGGCGTCCAGGGCATGGTGGAAGGGCACGCGGTGCTGGTGGGACGGCCCGGCCTGCTGGCCGAGTGGTCCCAGCCGCTGCCCGCCGACCTGGAGGCCGCCTTCCTGACGGCCCAGGAGGCGGGGCGGACCGCGGTTGCGGTCGGCTGGGACGGTCAGGCGCGCGGCGTGCTGGTCGTGGCCGACAGGGTGAAGGCGTCGTCGGCTGAGGCGGTCGCCGGGTTGCGCCGGCTGGGACTCGTGCCGGTGCTGCTGACGGGCGACAACGAGGCGGTCGCCCGGCGGGTGGCCGGTGAGGTGGGGATCGACGAGGTGATCGCGGAGGTGTTGCCGGCCGGGAAGGTCGAAGTGGTGAAGCGTCTGCAGGCCGACGGGCGCCGGGTGGCGATGGTGGGCGACGGGGTGAACGACGCCGCGGCGCTCGCCCAGGCTGATCTGGGGTTGTCGATGGGATCGGGGACGGACGCGGCGATCGAGGCCTCGGATCTGACGCTGGTGCGGGGCGATCTGCGGGTGGCGGGGGACGCGATCCGGTTGGCCCGCCGGACCTGGCGGACGATTCGCGGGAACCTGTTCTGGGCGTTCGCCTACAACGTGGCGGCGTTGCCGTTGGCGGCGCTCGGGTTGCTGAACCCGATGATCGCGGGGGCGGCGATGGCGTTCTCGTCGGTGTTCGTGGTGGGTAACAGCCTCCGCCTGCGCACCTTCAGATGACCGCCACGGATCGCCGCGGCGCCCACCGATGATCAAGCCCCCGATAATGGGGGCGTGCCCTTCACCGTGAGCCATGCCGCGGCGATCCTCCCGTTCCGGCGCCGGCTGCCGCCGTCGGCGCTCGCCACCGGCGCCATGGTGCCCGACCTGCCCTACTACCTGCCGCTGCCCTTCTCCTCGCGGCTCACCCACGGCTGGTGGGGGACGCTGCTGGTCGACCTCCCCGCCGGACTGGCCGTGCTCGCGCTGTTCCACCTGGTGCTGCGGGCGCCGCTGACGTCCCTGGCCCCCGAGGGCCTGCGCGCCCGGCTGCCCGGCCCGGAACGGTCCGCGCGCGGCCGGGCCCTGGCCGTGCCCGCCCTGCTCGCCGGAACGGCCACCCACCTGGTCTGGGACGCGTTCACCCAGGTGAACGGCTTCGCCGTACGGCACTGGGCGGTGCTGCGGATGCCGGTCGTCGAACCGCACAAGATGTTCAACGTCGTGATGTACGTCAGCTCGCTGGGCGGCCTCGTCGTCCTGGCCGCGTGGTTCGCCCTCTGGTACCGGCGGGCACCGCTGCGGCCGGGAAGGTGGCCGGGCGCCGGAGCGCGGCTGCGCGGCTCGGTCCTGCTCGCCGGCGCGGTGGCCGCCGTCGTGGGCGCGGCCCTGCTCGGGACCGGCGACCGGGCGGCGGTGAGCCTCTACGACCTGGTGCGCGGCCTCCTGCTCGGCGGGATCTGCGGGGCCGCGGCCGTCGCCGGATGCTACGCGGCGTGGTGGCACGCCCGCCGGTTGCCCGGACTGGTCCGGACGCCCGGAGACGACCCCGTGAGAACGGCCCCGCCCGCCGCGAACCCGCCCCGGAGAGGCTGACGCGGAGAACACGGCGCGGACCTGGGTCCTCTTCTTACCTCAAAGTGGTACTTTCCGGGGCAGTATCGGAGGAAAATGAAAACCGTCGTCAGGGTGGGGCGGTGAGGGAAATGGTCGACATGGCGTACTGGAGGACCATGCTCGACGGCGCGGGCGTCCGGGCGACACGTCGGCGGGTGCTCGTGCTGGACGTGCTGGCACCGCACGCGCGGCCGGTCACCGTCGGGCGGCTGCACGCCGAGCTGCGGGCACGCGGCGAGCAGATCGGCCTGACCACGGTCTACCGGGCCGTGTCGTCACTCGTCGACGCCGGGCTGGTGCACGTCTTCGGCCGCACCGGCGAGGCCGCCTACCGGCTCTGCGACCCGGCCCGCCACCACCACCTGGTCTGCCGGGTGTGCGGGCTGGTGGTCGAGCGCTTCGGCGAGGACGACCTGGACGGGTTCCTGGCCGAGGAGGTGTACGGCGTCTGCCCGCTGTGCGTGGGCGACCAGGACGGGACGTTCCACGCCGGAGCCACCGCGCCGTGAGCCCGAGCCACGAGCCCGTGTCGTGAGCCCGTGTCGTGAACCCATGTCGTGAGCCTGTGCCGTGAAACCGTGTCGTTGACGTGCGGCGCGCTCTGCGGCGACCCGATGTGCACATAGCGTAAGATCGTGGTCACGCTGTGGCGAGGATGGGGCCTCGCAACCGGGAGCGGGAGGTGTGATGACCGACGCGACGAGCAGGCCGGGCGACCCTCCCCCCTACCGTCATCCTTACGCGAGCGACTCCCCACGCGAGCTCGCGCGCCGCGAGCGGAGGGAGGACCTGCCGCCCGGTCACGCCCGCGTCTCCACTCCCCGGCGTCCGCTCCGGCCGCCACGGGGCACCCCGGTCGTCATCGCGGTCGTCGTGGCCTGCGGGGCCGTGGCGCTGGTGGCCCACTCCCGTACCGCGGGGGTTCCGGCCGCACCTGAGGGCCGCCCCGCGGCGCACTCCACATCGGCCGCGATGCCGTACGTCATCCGGTGGCCGTCCGTCCGTCCGCTGCCACCGCCGCCGAGCCTGGCCGGCGGCCCCGAGCGCGACACCGGACGCGACGCCGGGCGTGACACCGGGCGTGACACCGGCGGGCGCGGCGGGGCGCAGGAGGCGCGTCGGCAGGAGAGCGGCGCGGGAGCGGGGACCGATACCGGCACCGGCGGCGATGGTCGCGGGCGGGGTGGAGAGAACGGCGGCGGGGGCGACACGGCCAACGTTCACGCCAACGCCAACGCCAACGTCAACGCTCGTGCCGATGCGGGCGGTGGTGGCAGCGGTGGTGGCGGTCGTGGCGCCGACCAAGCCGGCGGTCACATCGGAGACAGCTCATCGGCGGCCGGAGGCGGTCCACGGGCGGCGGGCAGCGGCCCGCAGGCTGGTGGAGGCGATTCACGGACGGCGGAAGGCGGTCCGCAGGCGGCGGGAGGCGATCTGAGGGCGGCACGAGGCGGTCCGCGGGAGGCGGGAGACAACTCACGAGCGGTGGGCGCTGGTCCGCAGGTGGCGGCAGGTGGTTCGCGGGCGGCGGCAGGTGGTTCGCGGGCGGCGGAAGGTGGTCCGCGGGCGGCTGGAGGTGGTCTGCGGGCGGCGCGAGGCGATTCCCGTGGGGCGGGAGGCGGTTCGCGGGGGGCACGGGGGGCGGGGGATTCGCGGGCGGTTGGCGGCGGGCCGCGGGCGGCGGCGGAGTCGGCTTCCTCCCGGGCGCGGCCGGCCGGGCCGGTGCGGCGGAAGGCGGAGCGGCCGTCGGTCCCGGAGCGGCGTCCCCAGCCGAAGGCGACCTCCGTCCGGGCCCGCGAACCCGGCATCTGCGACCTGGTGCACGAGATCCAGCGCCCCTACTGCAAAGCGTCCCTCGGCCGGTTGGGACTCCGCTGACCCGGTCCGCGACTCCCGTCCCCCCGGAGGGGCGATGGGCCGGGCCGTGCCCGGAAGTGTCGGCCCCTCGTGAGAACCTCGGAGGCGTGTCGATGGATCAGCGTGTGGCGATGTTGCGGGAGCTGGACGCCTCGGCCGAGCCCCGGGAGCACTGGCAGGGCAAGGACGGCGACGGCGGCCTGTGGCTCTTCGAGACCGTGGAGTCCGAGGGCGAATACTGGGTGGTCAGGCAGGTCGAGATCACGGCCGGCCGGCGGGTGCGCAAATACTCCTGGCGGCACATCGAGGACGATCACGGCTTCCTCACCGACCAGCCGCTGGAGCTGTGGGAGTTCGGCATGACCAGGCTGACCGCCGAGGTCTTCGAGCAACTGTGGGACGCGGTGGACTGCGAGTGCGGCGGCGCCTGACCCGGCCCGCCCGCGGTCAGGCCGGGCGCCCCAGGGTGAGCAGGCCCGACTTGCGCAGGTGGCCGCGCTTGTAGGCGTGCGTCATGAGGGTGATGTTGACGTCGTTGACGTCGCGGAGCGTTCCGACGACGCCGGTCAGGAAGCGGTAGAGGTCGGCCTCGTGCGCCGTGGCAACCTGCACGATCATGGTGTGCGAGCCGGAGGTGGCCGCGCAGTAGCGGACTCCGGGGTGGGCGGCGAGCGTCTCGCCGGCCCGGTCGAGCCCGCGCGGATGGACCGACAGCCAGAGCTGGGCCTCCACCTCCAGGCCGAGCAGGGCGGGCTCGATCTCGGCGCGCGGCCGTAACAGCCGGCGCTCGAACAGCGAGGCGACCCGGCGGCGGGCGGTGGGCACCGAGATGTCCAGGCGTTCGGCGATCGCGGTGAAGCCGATCCGGCCGTCCGCGACCAGGAGCTCGGCGACCTCGCGCTCCCCGGCGGCCAGGCCGTCCCGGTCGGGCAGCGGCTCCGGAGGCAGCGGCTCCGGATGCAGCGGCTCCAGGGGCGGCGGCGGGAGCAGCTCGGCCACCTCGGCGTCGGTCAGGTACGGCGCGTGCCACTCGGCCACCGTGCGGAAGGTGTGCAGCACCACCTGCGTCCGGGTTTGCAGGACCCCGTCGATCGTGGTGATCTGCGCGGCGAGGATGTCGTGCATCGCCTGCCGGGCCGGGGCGATGAGCTCGCAGCTGATGTCGGCCGCCCCGGTGATCGCGTAGACGGAGCGGGTGTCCGGGCGGTCGGCGAGCGCCCGCGCGACCTCCTCCACCAGGCCGGGCCGTACCTGGACGTGCAGGTGGGCGGGCCTGCCGGTGCCCGAGCGCAGGTCGTCGTAGATCGCGGTCACCCGCACCGCGCCGTCGGCGAGCAGCCGTTGCAGCCGCCTGGCGACGGTCCGCTCGTGCTCCCCCACGGCACGGCCGATCTCGCCCCACGAGGCGCGCGGGTTGACCTGAAGGGCGGCGACGAGACGCCGGTCGAGAACATCCACGATGGGCCGTCTTCGTGTCGGAATTGTAAATATGTCGGAAGATAATTGACTGTTTCGGTCGTCCCGATGCACAGTAAGCCATCTCCGTGACTGAAGCAAAGGAGCCCTCGTGGCAACCCCCTCCCTTGGCCAGTCCCCGATCGGCGTCCCCAGGAGCAGGGTCCGCCAGCTCACGGCGGCGAGCATCGGCAACGTCGTCGAATGGTTCGACTGGTACGCCTACTCGTTCCTGGCGGTGTACTTCTCCGAGCAGATCTTCCCGGCGAACGACAACCCGCTGGTCCCGGTGCTGAGCGCGTTCGCGGTCTTCGCGGTGGGCTTCTTCATGCGCCCGCTCGGCGGCCTGGTGGTCGGCGCGTTCGCGGACCGGTTCGGCCGCAAGGCGGCGATGACGTTCACCATCGTCCTGATGGGCGCGGGTTCGCTGCTGCTCGCGGTCACCCCCACGTACGCGGCGGCCGGCGTGCTCGCGCCGATCATCCTGACCCTGGCCAGGCTCATCCAGGGGTTGTCGGTGGGCGGCGAGTTCGCCGCGGCGACCACCTTCCTGGTGGAGTCGGCGCCGCCCGGCCGGCGCGGCCTGTTCTCCAGCTTCCAGTACGTCAGCACCACGATCGGCCAGCTCATCGCCTCCGGCCTGGCCGCCCTGCTCGCCTCGACGCTGTCCGAGCCGGACATGAACTCCTGGGGCTGGCGGGTGCCGTTCGCGGTCGGCGCGGTGCTCAGCCTGGTGGGCCTGTGGATCCGCCGGGGCGCCGACGAGACCACCACGCTGGCCGAGGAGATCCAGCAGGGCAGGGCCGAGAAGCCGAAGATGTTCGAGTTCCTGGTCCGCTTCCCCCGGCAGGCCGCCCTGATCGTCGGCATCACGGTCGCGGGCACCGTGGCCTACTACACGTGGACGACGTTCCTGCCCACCTACGCGCAGCAGAACGTCGGCTTCGACGCGGGCGACTCGCTCACCGTGGGCACCATCTCGCTGCTGTTCTTCATGGTGTTGCAGCCGCTGCTCGGCATGCTCTCCGACCGGGTCGGCCGCAGGCCGATGCTGATCGTCTTCGGGCTGGCGTTCACGCTGCTGCCCGTGCCGCTGCTCGGCACCCTGACCGACTCCTTCGTCAGCCTGCTGATCGTCCAGTGCGTCGGCATGGTGTTCCTGGCCTGCTTCACCTCGATCTCGGCCGCGGTCAACTCCGAGCTGTTCCCCACCCGGGTGCGCGCGGCCGGCGCCGGATTCCCGTACTCGCTGACCGTGGCCGTCTTCGGCGGCACCGCCCCGCTGATCGGCACGGCCCTGAAGGAAGCCGGCAACTCGGGCCTGTTCCCCTGGTACATGTCCGCGCTGGCGCTGATCTCGACCCTGGTCTACGTCTTCGCGCTGCCGGAGACCAGGGACGAGCCGCTGCGCTGAGGCGCGTCATGACGGCGACGGATTCCGCCCCCTGGACGATCTCCGTCAGGATGGACAATTGCCGGACATTACCTGACATGAGGGATAGAGCGTGAGTTCCATCGAGATCCGCCCGCTGCCCGCTGCGGCGAGCTCCGACGACGGGGTCATGGCGGACATCACCCGGCTGGTCAACCAGGTCTACGCCGAGTCGGAGAAGGGGCTGTGGCGGGACGGTGCCGAACGGACGACGAAGGCCGAGCTCGCCGCCCTGACACTGGCCGGGGAGATCGTCGTGGCCAGGCTCGGCGGGCGGCTCGCCGGCAGCGTCCGGGTCCAGCGGCTCGACGAGGTGACCGGCGAGTTCGGGATGCTCGCCGCCGACCCCGCCCATCGCGGCACGGGTGTCGGCCGCGAACTCGTCCGGTACGCGGAGCGGAGCTGCCGGCAGGACGGGCTCGCCGTCATGCAACTGGAACTGCTGGTCCCCAGGGAGTGGTCCCACCCGTCGAAGGAGTTCCTGGCCGCCTGGTATGAGCGGATGGGGTACCGGCAGGTCCGTGTCGGGGCCTTCGAGGAGGACTTCCCCCAGTTGAACCCGCTGCTGGCGACGCCCTGCGACTACCGGATCTACCACAAGAGCCTGGTCCTGCCGTAGCCGCGGGGTGAGGGGGCGCGGGCGGGCCCGTACCCCCTCACCGGCGCGGCTCAGCGGCGGCCGAAGTCGACCTCGGCGGCGTCCTTGAGGTTCTGCGCCGCGTCCGCGGGCAGCAGGTAGCCCTTCCGCAGGGCGTCCGCGTCGGCCAGCGCGACGCCGGCGAGGTACCGGCCCCGGTTCCGGTAGAGGCCCCTCAGCTTGGCCTGGTCGAACGGCACGTGCGTGCCGAAGAGCCGGCAGAACGACTCGCCGGAGTTGTCGCCGTCGTTGAGCGCGGTCGGCGCCTCGACCTGGGACAGCCGGATGCCGCCCCGGGCGAGTCCCAGCTCGTCGCGGGCCTTGGAGCCGTCGGCGTCGAACTCCAGCGGCGGCGCGGACGGCGGCGCGATCCCGCGTTCGACCCAGCGGGTCAGGTGGTCGTAGGCGGCGGCGATCACGTGGTGCAGCGGCACGTGGCTGAACGGCGGCCGGTCGCAGTCGTAGACGGGCGCGCTGCCGAGGTCGCGGGCGAGGAGCGGACGCCGGTACTGCTGGCCGTTCCAGCCGGAGTGGGCCGAGCCCGCCACCTCCCAGCGGCGGAACCGGTCGGTGTCGGCCGGCCGTACCGGGGAGCGCACGTCGGTCTCCGACAGCACCTGGAAGACCGGCTCCGGGCCGACCCGGGTGGGCGCGGACCCGATGATGTTGGCGAAGCCGTCGAAGACGCTCTCCGTCTTCGGCAGCACGGCGTCGTAGTAGACGGTCATCCGGCTCGCGGACTGGGAGGCGCCGACGGCGAGCACCGTGTCCGGGCGCAGCCGGCCGAGCGGGGCCGTGCCGCCCCTGGCCCTGACGGCCCTGGCCGCCTGGGCGAAGATGTCGTAGGACAGCTCGTCGGCGGCGAACCGGCCGCCGCCGGTGACGTCCAGGCCGCCGTAGCGGGCCGGGCTCCACTGGCGGAGCTGGTTCACCCCGACCCGTTGCGCCGAGACGCCGACCCAGGCGTAGCCGGCCCGGGTGATCTGGTCGGCGCTCCACAGCGCGTCCAGGTCGTACCCGGCGGTCACGTTCTGCCACTCGGCGAGCACGGTGCCGTTGAACCTCGCCTGCTGGGCCGGGCGGCGCACGATGATCCGGGTGCGGTAGGGCACGTCGGCTTCGAGCAGCTCGCCGGTCGTGCTGTAGGCGTCCGCCGCGCCGGACAGGTGGAACTCCTGCTCCACGTAACCGCGGGCGGCGAGGTTCACGTCGGTGGACAGCCACGGGTAGGTGTCCCGCACGTCCGGCGCGGCCGGGTCGCCGGGGAGGGCGCCGGGCACCGGCCCTTCGACGGCCGGGACGGGGACGGGGGCGGGAGCCGATCGGGGTGCTTCCCGGGCTCCGGCGTGAGCCGGTCCGGCCGCGAGCCCGGCGGCCACCACGCCCGCCACCACGACCCGGGACGCTTTCACCAGCGAGACCATGCCGTCAGTTCTCCTTTCGGCGGCCGGACGGGCCGGCCACACCAGGGATGATCTACGGCGGCGAGCCGTGCCGCATCGGTGTAATCACCAGTCCTCCGGGTGCCCGGCGTCCTCGCCCGCGACATACCGGTGCAGGTCCGCGGAGGCGGCCAGCATCGCCGTGGCCCGCGCGGTCAGGCCCGCCCGGCGTTGCGCGACGGCCGCGCGCAGGGCCTCGGTGCTGCCGGTGCGGCGCAGCCCGTCGAGGATGGTCCGGATCTGCGGCAGGGGGTGCCGGCCCTGGCGCAGCATGTTGATCATGCGGGCGTCCCGGATGTCGGCCGGGGAGAAGCGGCGGTAGCCGGTGCCCCGGTCGCGGCGGGGGGTCAGCAGGCCGGCCGCCTCCCACACCCGCAGCGCGGACGTGCGCACGCCGAGACGGGCGGCGACCTCGCCGATGCGCAGGCCCGACCGGGGGAGCGCGGCAGGTTCGGGCTCCTGCCCGGCGATCGCTTCGAGCGCCTCGCCCGCGGCCCGCAGGGAGAGTCGCTGCCCGTGCAGGTCGGCGTGCGCGGCGTCCAGGTGGGCGAGCGCCGCGGGCAGGTCGCCGGCGTGCACCGCCCGCATGATCGCCCGCGCGGTCTCCCACCCGTACCCCCGGCCGAGCGCCCGGAAGGTGAGCAGCGCCCGCCGGTGCTCCGCGCCGAACCTGCGGTAACCGGCCGCGGTCCGCGGGGCCGGAGGCAGGATGCCGGCGTCGGCGTAGTTGCGGACCTGCTGGGTGGAGATGCCCGCCAGCCGCGCCAGATCGACGGGACGGAGTCCCGCCCCCGCACCACCCTTCTCGTCCATCGATTTGAAGGTTACCCGTACAAAGGCCCAGTGCGGGCGGGGGGTTCCGCGGAGAAGCCTCCCACGGTCACGGCGGGAAACTTGAAGGTACGCCGCTCGCCGGCAGGCCGGTGACCTCCCCCGCCCACGCCGCCATCGGATGAGGTAGAACGAGACAAGCAGGATGAAAGTTCAATATTTCGGACATGCGTGGGGATTGTCACATCATGGGATGATTGGGAGTAAGTGCGACAAGTGCCTCGTTAATCCCCACGTAACACGCTGCACGCTCGTCGTCCGAAGTCACGGCAACGGGCGTGCGTACCAAGGAGGCACTGGAAAATGGGCAAGATCACACGTCGCGTGATCACCACCGCCGCCACGCTCGCCGTCGCGGGCGGCATCGTCTTCACCAGCGGGGGCGCCGCGTCGGCGGCCACCGCCGGCGAGACCACGGCCAGGACCGCCGCCGTCACCGCCGCCGTCACCGTGCGCCACTCGGCGTGGCACAACACCGACACCCGGCGCTGGGACGGCCGCCGGCTGTGGATCCGGGCGCACGCGCACGGCGACTGGTTCAGCAGCGACCACGGGAACCACTACCGCTACGACGGGCACCGTTTCTACCGGTGGAGTGGAGGCAAGTGGCGGGTCGTGTCCTCCGACTACGCCCGGCGCCACGGCTTCGACCGCCGCGACTTCCGCCCGGCCAAGCACGACGACCACGGTCACGACCACGACCACGACCACGGCCATGACGACCACCACGGCCACGGTCACTGACCGGCACCCGGGGTCGTCGGCGGGGACCCCGATGACGCGGCCGTGCGCCCTCAGGGCGCACGGCCGCGTCCTTTCGTGCGGGTGCCGCTAGCGGGAGGCGCGGTCGTGCAGGACGGCCTTGACCGCACCGGCCTTCGCCGTCTTCGCCGCCTTGGGCGCGGCGGCGGTGTCCGGTCCCGGCAGGTTCCTGCTGTAGGCGTAGACCACGGCGGCGGTGGCGATCGCGCCGGTGTTCACCGCGAGCGCCTTGTCGCTGATGTTGGCCGTCGTGTCGCACGCCTGGTGGTAGCACGGGTCGTACGGCTGCCCCGCGGTGCCGCCGAACAGCCTGGCCTCCTCGGCCGTCTTGACGCCCTCCGCGCCGGTGAACAGGCCGCCGGCCGGGACGCCGGCCGCGATGAACGGGCCGTAGTCGGAGCGGCCGTCGAAGTCGGTGCCGTTGTGCGGCTGGCGGAGGGTGTCGAAGTAGCGCTCGAACAGCGCCTCGATCTCGTCCGATCCGGGCGGGCCGGCGGGGGCGCCGGTCGCGTCGGAGTCGTCACCGTCGTAGATCTTGAAGGCGTAGTTGGGCGAGCCCACCATGTCGAAGTTCAGGTACAGCTTGATCTTCGCCAGCTCCTGGGGCGACAGGGCGGCCACGTAGTGCTCGGCGCCCAGCAGGCCCAGCTCCTCGGCGCCCCACCAGGCGAAACGCAGCTTGTTGACGGTGGGCACCCGGCCCAGCGCCTCGGCCACGGTCAGGATCGCCGAACTGCCCGACCCGTTGTCGTTGATCCCCGGCCCGGCCGACACGGAGTCGAGGTGGGAGCCGAGCATGACCGTCCTGTTCGGGTCGCCCCACCTGGACTCGGCCAGCACGTTGGAGGTGGTGCGCAGCTCGCTGACGGTGTCGGTGACCAGGTGTACCACGGTGCCGGCGGGGGAGTTCAGCTCCTCGCCCACCGCGAAGCCGACCCCGACGACCGGGATGCCCACGTCCGGCGCGCCCAGGTTGCCGAGCAGCGTCTCCGTACGGCCCGGCTGGCCCTCGTTGAAGATGATGACCGCCGAGGCGCCGGCCGCCTCCGCGTTCGTGGCCTTGACCACGAAGTCGCACGTGCCGCGCTGGATCAGCGCGATGTTGCCCGCGGTGAAGCCCGCGAAGTCGGCCGCCTCACAGCCCGAGGTGGAGCTCGGCGCCGGGCTCGGCGGCAGGGTCAGGTCCACGCCCTGCACGGTCGCGGTGACGTCGCCCGCCGCCGAATAGCTCATCGTCGCGAACTCGCCGATCGCCGAACCGTCGGGCGGCGTGGGCGCGTACGTCTTCGGCTCGGGCGACACCTGCGCCATCGACGCCGTGGCCCGCTCCTCGAAGAACGGGAACTCGAACGGCTGGACGGTGACCGTGTACCCCGCCTTGCGGAGCTTGCCGGCGACGTAGTCGCGGGAGGCGTCATAGCCGGGGGTGCCCGAGGCCCGGGTGCCGCCGTTGGCGTTCGCGATGGACTGGAAGGCGGCCAGATGCCGCTTCGCGCCCACTGCCGTCACCGAGTCGATCAGCTTTTTCTCTGACCTGCTCGGGACCGGATCGGCCTGGGCGGGCGGGGCGAGGGTGAGGGGAAGGGCGAGCGCCGCGGCGACGGTCAGCACGCGGGTGGCACCCCTGCGCCGGGTTGTGCGCATGCAGGTTCCTCATTCTCAGTCGAAGAGTGGAGATCACTGACATACAACGCTCCACGGAACGTAAACCGGCGGCAGTCGGCTGTGAAGGGGTTGTGCGCGGATGAGTGCGGTGAAAGGACGGACGGGTGGGGTTCGCGTAGCGTGCGCGCACGAAGCCGCCCCGGCTGTCGATCTGACAGGCGGAGGAGTATGGTGCTTCCTGCCCCAATTAGGTAAGCCTTGCCAAAGAGTATGGAGTGACGGTGTTCGCCAGCTTTCTCATCGGCCTGCGCGAAGGGCTGGAGGCCACTCTGGTGGTCTCCGTGCTCGTCGCGTTCCTGGTCAAGGGCGATCGCAGGGACCGCCTCCCGCTCGTGTGGACCGGCGTGCTCGCCGCGGTGGCGCTCTCGGTCGGCTTCGGCGCGCTGCTCACCTTCACCGCGGCCCACCTCGACCACCGGCAGCAGGAGCTCTTCGACGCGATCACCTCGCTGCTGGCCACCGTCTTCGTCACCGCGATGATCTTCTGGATGCGCAGGGCCGCCAGGTCGCTGTCCGGCGAACTGCGCGCCAGGCTCGGCGACGCTCTCAGGCTCGGCCCGTTCGCGGTCGTGGTCATGGCCTTCCTCGCCGTGGCCAGGGAGGGCCTGGAGACCGCGCTGCTGTTCTTCGCCTCCGTCCAGGGCGCCACCACCACCGCCACCCCGCTCATCGGCATCAGCCTGGGCCTCCTCACGTCCGTCGTGATCGGCTGGGGGCTGTACCGCAGCGCCCTGCGGATCAACCTCACGACGTTCTTCCACTGGACCGGGCTGCTGCTCATCCTGGTCGCCGCGGGCATCTTCAAGTACGGCGTGCACGACCTCCAGGAGGCCGACCTGCTGCCGGGGCTGTCCACCCAGGCGTTCGACATCAGCGCGATCCTGCCCGCCGACTCCTGGTGGGGGGCCCTGATCGCGGGCATGTTCAACATCACCCCGCAGCCGACCGTGCTGGAGACCGTCGCCTGGGTCGCCTACGCCGTGCCCACCCTGATCCTCTTCCTCCGACCCCCTTCGAACCGCCCGGCGCCGGCCGCGCCCGCGACGGCTGAAACGAGTTGAAGATGCGCACCCTCCTCCTGCTCGCCACCGCCGGCCTGGCCGCGGCGACGCTGGCCGCCTGCTCGGGCGAGACGCAGTCCGGCACCCCGGGCGCCGCGCCCGCCGAGGACGCCAAGATCGCCGTCGCGGCGAACGACACCGAGTGCAAGGTCGCCGCCGGCGAGGTCACCGCGGGCACCTCCACCTTCGCGATCACCAACAACGGCACCAAGGTCACCGAGTTCTACGTCTACGCGCCGGGCGACCGGGTGATGGGCGAGGTGGAGAACATCGTGCCCGGCCTGACCAGGGACGTCATCGTCGAGCTGCCGCCGGGCGCCTACGAGGCCGCCTGCAAGCCCGGGATGGTCGGCAACGGCATCCGCAGCGCGCTGAAGGTGTCCGGCACCGCCCAGCCGCTGTCCGCCGACGCCGAGCTCGCCGCGGCGACCGCCGGCTACCAGCGCTACGTCAAGTCGCAGAGCGACACGCTGCTGGTCAAGACCCAGGAGTTCGTGGACGCGGTCAAGGCCGCCGACATCGACAGGGCCAAGGAGCTCTACCCGGTCGCGCGCACGTACTGGGAGCGGATCGAGCCGGTCGCCGAGATCTTCGGCGACCTCGACCCGGCGATCGACGCCCGCGAGGCCGACCTGGAGCCGGGCCAGGAATGGACCGGCTTCCACCGGATCGAGAAGGACCTGTGGATCAAGAAGGACGTCTCCGCCGACGGCCCGGTCGCCGACAAGCTGATGACCGACGTCAGGACCATCGTGGACAGGGCGAACTCCGCCAAGCTCTCACCGGTCCAGCTCGCCAACGGCGCCAAGGGGCTGCTGGACGAGGTCGCCACCGGGAAGATCACCGGTGAGGAGGACATCTGGTCGCACACCGACCTGTGGGACTTCGACGCCAACCTGGAGGGCTCCAAGGCGGCCGTGCAGGCCCTGCGTCCCGTCCTCGAACAGCGCTCGCCCGATCTGGTGAAGACGCTCGACGACAAGTTCGCCGCGGCCGAGGCCGCGCTCGGCGCCCACCGGCAGGGCGACGGCTGGAAGCTGCACAACGAGCTGTCGGAGGCCGAGCTGAAGACGCTGTCCGACGCGATCAACGCGCTGGCCGAGCCGATCAGCAAGATCGCCGCGGTCATCGCGGGATGAGCCGCCCGGCCGTGGGGCGCGTGCCGTCCAGGGAGGATCGCAGTGGCTGAGCAGGTCAGCAGGAGAAGGCTGTTCGGGCTGGGGGCGGCGGGCGTGGCCGCCGCCGGCGCCGGCGCGCTCGCGGCGCGCGCCTTCCCCGGCGAGCCGCCGCGGCCCGCCGCGGGCGAAGAGGCGGGCACCCCGTACCCGTTCTACGGCGAGCACCAGGCCGGGATCGTCACCCCCGCCCAGGACCGGCTGCACTTCGTGTCCTTCGACGTCACCACGGGGGAGCGGGCGGAGCTGTCGGAGCTCCTCCAGGAGTGGACCGCGGCGGCGGCCAGGATGACGCAGGGCAAGGAGGCCGGCGCCTTCGGCGCGGTCGGCGGGCTGCCCGAGGCGCCGCCGGACGACACCGGTGAGGCGCTCGGCCTGCCCGCCTCCGGCCTCACCCTCACCGTCGGCTTCGGCCCCGCGCTGTTCGACGACCGGTTCGGGTTCGCGGCCAGGAAGCCGGCCGCGCTGGCCGACCTGCCGAAGTTCCCCGGCGACGCCCTCGTCCCGGGGATCTCCGGCGGCGACATCTGCGTCCAGGCGTGCGCGCACGACCCCCAGGTGGCCGTGCACGCCATCCGCAACCTCGCCAGGATCGGCTTCGGCCGGGTCTCGGTGCGCTGGTCGCAGCTCGGTTTCGGCCGCACTTCCTCCACCTCCCGGGCCCAGGCCACCCCGCGCAACCTCATGGGCTTCAAGGACGGCACCGCGAACCTCAAGCTGGAGGACTCCGCCCTGCTGCGCGAGCAGCTCTGGGTCGGCCCCGGCGACGGCCCCGCGTGGATGACCGGCGGCAGCTACCTCGTCACCCGCAAGATCCGGATGCAGATCGAGACCTGGGACCGCGCCCCGCTCGCCGAGCAGGAGCAGATCTTCGGCAGGGACAAGGGCGAGGGCGCGCCACTGGGCGGGAAGAAGGAGTTCGACCCGCTCGACCTCACCCTCACCGGCTCCGACGGCCGGCCCCTGATCAAGGACGACGCCCACGTACGGCTGGCGCATCCCACCAACAACGACGGCGCCCACCTGCTCCGGCGCGGCTACAACTACGTGGACGGCTCCGACGGCCTCGGCCGCCTCGACGCCGGCCTGTTCTTCATGGCCTACCAGCGCGACCCGCGCCGCCAGTTCGTCCCGGTGCAGTCCGCGCTGGCGAGGTCCGACGCGCTCAACGAGTACATCAAGCACGTCTCCAGCGCCCTGTTCGCCTGCCCGCCCGGCGTCCGCGACGGCGGCGACTTCTGGGGACGCGCGCTGTTCGGCTAGGACCCGCGTCGAAGCCGCCCGGAGCCGGACGTCGGCGGCGGGTAAAGGCGGCAAAGTTTGGCCGCCCGGTGTTATCCGGGTCACCGGCAGGGCACCCGTGCGGTACATGTCACATCAAAGGGGGATCTTATGGCCGAAACCTCCACCGCGACGCGGACGCCCACCCCCGCGCGCCGCCGTACGCCGAGCGCCTCCGTCCGGGACGGCACGGCGCGGACCTCCGCCCGGCGGGCTCCGCGACGGCCCTCGGTCCACGTCCCGGTTCTCGGCAGCCTCGCCATGCCCGAGCCGGACAGGCTGGCCTTCTACGCCGTGCTCGGCGCGCTCGGTGTCCTGGGGGTCGTCGAATGGCCGGTCGTCCTCGTCGTCGGCGTCGGCCACATCCTCTCCGACCAGCACTTCTCCACCGCCCTCCAGCAGGCGGGCGAGGCGGCGGAGGCGGCCTGACGGCCGCCGCCGCATCGTGGGGCCGTCCCGCGCGGGCTCCCTCAGCGCACGTCGAGGGTCATCGGGCCGATCCGGCTGATCCACGTCGTCAGCCGGTCGCCCCGGTGGATGGCGCCGACCCCGGGCGGGGCCCCGGTGAAGATGACATCGCCGGGCAGGAGCGTCATCATCCTCGACGCGTACGACACGATGGCGGGCACCTTGGTGACCAGGGTGGCGGTGTTCACCCGCTGCCGGTCCTCGCCGTTCACCTGGAGCACGATGTCCAGGTCGCCCGGGTCGCCGGCCTCGTCGGCGGTGACCACCCACGGGCCGATCGGCGAGAACGTGTCGTAGCTCTTGCGCCGGGACCGGTCGGCCGCGCTGCGCACCGTGATGTCCAGGCCGAGGGTGTAACCGAAGACATGGCCGAGCGCGGTGTCCTCGGGGATGTCCCTGCCGCCCGAGCCGATCACGACGACCAGCTCCGACTCGTGGTGGATCTCCTGCCCGGCCGCGACCACCTCCGGCGGGAGCACGATGTCGTCGCCGGGGCCCGAGATGGACGACGGCGCCTTGAGGAAGACGTCGAACTCCATCATCCACGACTCGACCCGCCCCAGCGTGCGCCGCTGCACCTCGTGCATCTCCGCCACGTGGTCGGCGTAGTTGCTCGCGCAGGCCACGATCTTGGACGGGTTGAGCACCGGGGCGAGCAGCCGCGCCGAGTCCAGCGGCACCGCCCTGCCCGTCCCGGCCGCCTCCTCCAGCGCCGGGCGCGCCTCGGCGAAGTCACGGCACAGCCGCCGCCACCATCCGGCGGTCAGCGGATCGGCGTCGTGCGCCCAGGGCAGGGCGGCGGTGACGTCGACGGCCATGCCGTCGCGGACGGCGGCGAGCCGGAGCCCGTCGAGCAACGCCAGCTTCATGGAAAGGTCTCTCCTCGGGGCTCGAAGGTTCCGGTCACCGGCTGCGCGGCGTCCAGCGTCTCCTCGCGGTAGATGCCGAGCGCCCGCAGCACGGGGGTGTCGCTGAGCGTGAACAGGTCGGCGGGCGTCTCGGCCCGGTGCTCCACCGGCATCCAGGACGGCACGACGAACATGTCGCCGGGCTCCCAGGCGAACCGCGTCCCGGCGATCACGCTCGCGCCCGTTCCCCGGTGCACGACACAGACGGTGTTGCCGCTGCGCCGTACCGGCGGGGTCGGGCGGCCGGCGGCCAGCCGGTGCATCGCGCAGGCCAGGGTGGGCAGCGCGCTGGCGCCCGAGCGCGGGTTGGTGAACTCCAGGGTGACCATCGGCTCCCCGGTGCGCGCGGCGAGCCGGTCCAGCTCGGCGTCGGTGTCGGACCACCGGTAGACGAGCAGCGGGGACGGCGCCGGGTCCAGCGCCCCGTCCACCCCTCCCGGGGTCAACCGGCCCGGCGCGGCGGCGTACCCGTCTTCGGACAGGTTGCGTCCCCTGACCGGCTGCCGGTGGTCCGGGTGCGGCTCGAAGAAGACGCCGTCGAGGGCCTCGATCATCGGCAGGTCCAGGCCGTCGAACCAGAACATCGGCTCGTCGCCCTCGTTGACGTGGTCGTGCCAGTTCCACGCCGGGGTGAGGATCAGGTCGCCCGGCCGCATCGCGCAGGAGTCGCCGTCGACGGTCGTCCACACCCCCTGCCCTTCGAGCACGAAACGGACGGCGCCCGGCGTGTGCCGGTGCGCGGGGGCCGACTCGCGCGGCCCGAGGCACTGAATCGCCCCCCACAGCGTGCCCGCCGCGTACGGCCGGCCGCCCAGTCCCGGGTTGGCCAGGCTCAGCACCCGGCGCTCCCCGCCGCGTTCGACCGGGACGAGCCCGATCGCGCGCTCGGCGAGCGGGCGCATCGTGCGCGCGGGCCACAGCCACGGCACGGCCTTCGGCCGCGGGGCCGGGGTCAGCAACTGCTCGGTGATGGTCCACAGGGGACGCAGGCTCGCCGCGTCGAGATCCCGGTACAGCGTGTCGAGCGCGTCGGCGCTTTCACCCGGCAACGGGGTCCTCCCTTCGGGGGTCGGAGGAGCCGCCGGTGCGACGCGCGTACTCCTCGGGGGGCGTGCCGATGCCGAACCGCCGGACGCTCTCCAGCAGCGACGCCCGGCGCAGCCAGGCGCGGGCCCGTTCCGGATCGGCGGCGGTGGCCCGCATCTCCGCCCGGTTCGCCGCCCGGCGCTCCTCGTCGGTCTCGTTCAGCCGTTCGGTGTTGCGCCGGGTGTCCGCCTGCACGTACTCGACGGCGACGCGCCGGCGGATCTCGGCGAAGGTGTCCAACTCGGGGTCCTCGGCGGCCTCGCCCGCGCGCACCCGGACCAGCCGGGTCGTCAGGTCGATCGCGTCGTGGATGCCGCTGTTGAGCCCGACCCCGCCGAGCGGGCTGTTGATGTGCGCGGCGTCCCCGATGAGCAGCACCCGGCCGGTCCGGAAGCTCGCCGCCACCCGCTGGTGCACGTTGTAGAGCTGGGCGTCCACGATCGGGTAGCCGCCGGGACAGGGGGCGAGCCCCTGGAGCTGCGCCTGGAGCGTCTCCGGCGCGGTCGCCCGCTCCGCCGGCACCCCCGCGGGCACCGGCCACACCGCCCGCCACGACTCCGGCGTGCGTAGCAGGAACAGCCACTCCAGGGGGTCGGCCACATAGTTGACGTCGGCGATGCCCGGCAGCAGTCCGGCCAGGTCGGCGGTGGTGCTCGCGATGAGGAAGCGCTCGGCGTGGGTGTACCCGTCGAACGCCACGCCGAGCGACTGCCGTACGACGCTGCTCGCGCCGTCCGCGCCGATCACGTGCGAGCCGTGCACCGTCAGCGGGCCGCCCGGCGACTCCACCGTCACCGACGCGCCCCGCGGCGTGCCGGCGACCCCGGTCACCCGGCTGCCGAACATCATCCGCACCGAGTCGTCGTCGCGCAGCCGCTCGTGCAGCATGCGCACCAGGTGCTGCTGGTTGAGCTGGAGCCGGTAGGGGTAGCGGGTCTCGTCCTTCAGCAGGGTCAGGTCGAACTCGGCGACCAGGCCGTCACGCCGGTCGCGGAACTGGTACCTGGGCACGGGCAGCCCTTCGGCGACCATCTGCCCGGTGACCCCGACGCGTTCCAGCAGTTCCAGGGTGGCGGCGTGGAAGGTGGACGCGCGCCAGTCGGTCTTGGGCACCGGCTCGGACTCGATCAGCACCACCGGCACCCGGGCCCGGGCCAGCATCGCGGTGGCGGTCATGCCGACCGGTCCGGCGCCGACCACGATCACGGGAGGTTCTTCTGGCGGATTAGGCACCATGAAAATGACCATATCCATGAATTCCTATTACTAGAAGAAATTTCGGATATAGTTCCGCTATGTCGAATAATTCGGGCGAGGGTGGCTTCAGTTCGGTGGACAACGCGCTGCGGCTGCTCGAACTGATCGGCGAGCGGCAGGTGCTCCGGGTGGCCGACGCCGCGGACCTGCTCGGCGTCGCCCGGTCCACCGCGCACCGGCTGCTCGCCGCCCTGCGCAAGCGCGGCTTCGTCCTGCAGGACAAGCCCAACGGCGCCTACCGCCCGGGACCGGTGCTCAACGAGATCGGCCTGGCCGCCATCGGGCGGATCGACCTGCGCCGGGTGGCCCGCCCGGTGCTGGAGGAACTGCGCGAGCAGACCAGGGAGACGGTCAGCCTGTCCCTCCTCGAAGGGCGCAACATCCGGTTCGTGGACTGCGTCGAGAGCACCCGCGCGGTGCGCGTCGGGAACCGCACCGGCATCGTGCTCCCGGCCCACTGCACCGCGGGCGGCAAGGCGATCCTCGCCGCCCTGCCGCCGGTCGAGCTGGACCGCCGCTACCGCGGCCACGAGCTGGACACCAGGACGCCCTCCTCCATCGGCGACTGGGAGGTGCTGCGGAACGAGCTCGAAGCCGTCCGCGGCGACGGCTACGCGCTCAACGTCGAAGAGGGGGAGGAGGGCATCAGCGCCGTCGCCGTCGCGCTGCGCGACATCACCGGCGCCCCCCTCGCGGCCGTCGCCGTCGTCGTGCCCTCCAGCCGGATGCCCACCGCGGAGGCCGGGCGCGCGCTGGCCCCCGCGGTGCTGCGCGCCGCGGAGTCCGTGCAGCAACTCCTCGGCGCGGAGCTGTGACCACCCACCCGCGCCCCAGTCGGCTGACCGGTGGGCTGACCGGTCAGCCCACCACCGCGCGGCGGTAGTCGAAGGGCTCCTTCAGGTAGCCGATCCGGAGCATGATGGCCGCGAGGCTCTCCATCCCGGCCCGGTCGTTGTCCGGTTTCCACTGGTTGAGCCGGACCCTGGCCGCCATCGCCGCGTCCAGATTGCTGATCTTCGGCAGCGCCGCGCGGAACGACTCGGGATCCCGCGCGATGTCCCGCGCGGTGTCGCGCACCGCCCGCTTGAAGGCCGCGACCATCTCGGGCTCGCTCTCCACCGTCTCCGCCGCCGCCAGATATCCGCCGATCTGCAACCCCGGCTGGAGGGCCGCGTACGGCTGGACCACCTCGCGAAGCCCCTGGGACCGGCCCACCGTGCCGAACGGCTCGATCAGGAAACCGGCGTCCACGTTGCCCCGCTCGATCGCCGGCAGCATGTCGGGGAACGGCATCTCGACGAACGTCACGCTGGCGAAGTCGCCGCCGTGCCTGGCCATCAGCCCCGCCACGATCACGTCGCTGACGCTCTGCAGGGCGTTGACCGCGATCCGCTTGCCGGACAGGTCGGCCACGGTCCTGATCGGGCTGCCCTGGGTCACCAGGAGGGCGGAGAAGTCCCTGGACGCGTCCACACCGGCGCTGGTGCCCGGTGCGATGATCTTCACCGGCAGGCCGCGGTCGATCGCGATCATGCTGGACACCACGTTGGACCCGGCGATGTCCAGCTCGCCGTTGATGAGCGAGGGGATCACCGTGGTGCCGCCGCCGGAGCTCTTGAAGTCGACCGAGAGCCCCTGCGCGGCGAAATGCCCCCGCTGCATGCCGTACCGGACGAACGCCGCGGGCATCCCCGCGGTGTCCGCGACCGTGATCCGCCGCAGCCCGTCCTGCGCGGCCTCGTCCGCGGTGTAGGTGCCGGCCGACAGGTCATAGCCGGGGTTCCCGCACGCGGCGCCGGTCAGTACCAGGACCAGGACGGCGAGCAGCCGGGAGAGCGACGATGTCATCTGGCGTCCTCCGAACGCGGTGCGGCTCACCGGGCGACCGGGGCGCCCTGGATCGCGGAGAAGAGGCGCCCGCGCAGCTCGGCGAACTCCGGGAGCGCCTTCGTCGTGAGCTGGTCGCGCGGGCGGGGCAGCGGGACGGTCACGTCCAGCCCCACCTTGGCGGGGGCCTCCAGCACGAGCACCCGGTCGGCCAGGTAGACGGCCTCGTCGATGTCGTGGGTGATGAAGAGCACGGTCACCTCGAACCGCCGCCAGATGTCCAGCAGCAGGTCCTCCAGCCCGGAGCGGGTCTGCGCGTCCAGGGAGGCGAACGGCTCGTCCATCAGCAGGATCTTCGGCCGGTAGGCCAGCGCCCGGGCGATCGCCACCCGCTGCTGCATGCCGCCGGAGAGCTGCCACGGGAAGCGCTTGTGCATCCCGGCCAGGCTCACCGCGTCCAGCGCCTCGTCCGTCGCCGCCTGCGCCTCCCGCTTGGACAGGCCCTTGTAGCGGAGCGGGAAGGACACGTTGCCGGCCACCGTCATCCAGGGCAGCAGCGACCTGCTGTAGTCCTGGAAGACGAAGGCCATGTCCTCGGGCGGGCCGGTGACCGGCTCGCCGTTCAGCCGGATCTCCCCGGAGGAGGCGGGGATCAGGCCGGACAGGCACTTCAGCAGCGTGGACTTGCCGCAGCCGGAGGACCCGAGGATGCACAGGAACTCGCGGTCGGCCACCTCGAAGCTCACCTCCTCGATCGCCGGGGCGGCCTGCGGATCCGCGCCGTACACCTTGCGCAGCCTGGACACCTCAAGCACGGGTGACCTCCTGGGTCGTGGGCCGGGGGAGGCCCGTTCTGCCGGAAGCGGTGGCGGGCTCGGGGAGCAGCCCGCGGGCGCCGCGGTGCCAGCGCAGCACCCGGTTCTCCACCCGGACGAAGACCCAGCTCAGGGCCAGGCCGATCAGGCCGAGCAGGATCACGCCGCCCCACATCGCCGAGATCTCGAACGAGCGCTGTGACTGGAGCACGAAGTAGCCGATGCCGTTACGGCTGGCGACCATCTCGGAGACGACCATCAGGATGATCCCGATGCCGAGGCTGGTGCGCATGCCCGCGAAGATCCGCGGGGACGCCGCCGGCAGCGTGATGTGGAACAACCGGGCCGTCGCCGGCACCCGGAAGGAGCGGGCCATGTCCAGTTGCTGCTCCTCCACCCCGCGCACCCCGTCCAGGGTGTTCAGCAGGATCGGCCACATGGTCCCGAGGACGACGATGAACACCTTCGAGGCGTCCCCGGTGCCGAACAGCAGCATCGCGAACGGGATCATGGCCGGCGCGGGCAGCGCCCGGAGGAACTGAATCACCGGGTCGGTCGCCGTGCGCAGGATCCGCGACATGCCGAACAGCACGCCGAGCGCCACCCCGCAGACCACCGAGATCGCGTAGCCGGCGAGCATCCTGGCCAGGCTGGGCACGAGATCGGTGCCGACCCGCTCGAAGAGCCAGGTGTCGGCGAAGTCGGCGGCGATCCGGCTGAGCGGCGGGAAGAAGAAGTCGTCCGCCCGTTCCGACCACAGGCCGAACCCGGCGACGAGCGCGACCGGCACGACGAACTGGAGGAGGAACAGGCCGGCCCGGCGGCCGATCACCCTGCCGTCCTTCACCGGGCCACCTCCTGGCGTTGCGCGGGATGCCACCGCAGGGCCTTGCGCTCGACCGCCGCGAACACCGCGTTCAGCGCCCAGCCGAGCAGCCCGGTCGTGATGATCAGGGCGTACATCAGGGTGATCTGCCCGGCCGACTGGGCCACCACGATGGCCCGGCCGAGCCCGGTGGCCCCGCCCACCAGCTCCGAGGTCACCGCGAGGACGAGCCCGATGGAGGAGGCGATGCGCAGCCCGGTCGCGATGTACGGCGCGGCGCTGGGAATCGTGATCACCCAGAACCGGGCCGCCGCTCCCAGCCCGTAGGCCCGCGCGGTGTCCCTGGCCACCGGATCGACGTCCTGCACGCCGTACACGGTCTGGAAGAGCAGCGGCCAGAAGGTGGCGAAGGCGATGAGGAAGACCTTCATCTCCAGGCCGGTGCCGTACACCAGGACCGCCAGCGGGATCAGCGCGACGGACGGGATGGGCCGGCAGAACTCGATGACGATCCGGGACATCCGGTAGGCGACCGCGCTGGAGCCCAGCGCCACCCCGGCCGGTACGGCCAGCAGCGTGGCCAGCCCGATGCCCACCGCCCACGCGCGCAGGGTGCGGCCGACCTCCACCCACAGCGGCTGCTGCGCGGCGAGCCGGAACAGCTCGGCGTACATCTCGCTGACCGGGGGGAACCAGCGCCGGGGGAGCAGCCCGAACCGGGAGCACAGTTCGAGGACGACGAGGACGGCGAGCACCCCGGCCAGCTTGATCGCCAGGTCGGCGGCTCCGCGCGGGCCGGCCCGGCGGCCCGGCGGCCCGGCCACCGCCTCGGGACCCGCCGTGTCCGATGCCACGACGAGCGCGTTGCCCTCGTCCTCTACGGCTTGACGCACGACATGTGCCTCCTCGTGGGGGGCGCTCCTCCGCCGCGGCGCGGACGGTGCGCGGCACGCGGCGGATCACGGACGGAGCGGTTGGAGTTCGGCGGCGTTTGGTACGGAAGAGCAGGGAGTTTCAGGCACGTTAACCCGCTTCTTCCGCGAAGAGCAATATATGGGCCGATGAATTCCTTTATGTGGAATTCCTGATTCAGGAGGTTTATCGCGGGGCGAGGTGGACGATTGTGGGGTTTTTCGTATGACCAGGGCATATAGCTGGGCTATATGCCCTGGTGGTGGGCGCGGCCCGCGACCCCGGGCGCCCCGTGGTGCGCAGGGGCGTGACGCGCGGGCGCCCCGGTCAGGGGCGGGTGGCGAGGACGTCGGAGAGGAACCCGGCGGCCTGGCTGATCGCCGCCTCGGCGGCGTGGGTGTCTCGCAGCGCGTTGAGCATCACGAAATCGTGGATGATGCCCCCGTACCGGACCGCGGTCACCGGCACCCCGGCGGCACGCAGCTTCCCGGCGTACGCCTCGCCCTCGTCGCGCAGGACGTCGGCCTCACCGGTGATCACCAGTGCCGGCGGCAGCCCGGCCAGTTGCTCCACGGCGGCCCGCAGCGGCGAGGCGGTGATCTCGTCCCGCTGCGCGGGATCGGCGGTGTACTGGTCCCAGAACCACCGCATGGCCTCCCGGCTCAGGAAGTAGCCCTCGGCGAACTCACGGTAGGAGCCGGTGTCGAAGTTCGCGTCTGTGACCGGATAGAAGAGCACCTGCCCGGCCAGGCGCAGATCGCCGCGCTCCTTGGCGGTCAGGGTGAGCGAGGCGGCCATGTTGCCGCCCACCGAGTCACCGGCCACCGCGATCCTGGCCGGATCCAGGCCGTGCTCGGCGCCGTGCTCCACGACCCAGCGGGCGGCGGCGTAGTTCTGCCGGGTGGCGACCGGGTAACGGGCCTCCGGCGAGAGGGAGTAGTTCACGAACACCACGGCGGCGCGCGCGCCACGGGCCAGTTCCCGGGCCAGCCTGCCGTGGGTGTGATCGTTGCCGAACACCCACCCGGCCCCGTGGATGTAGAGGATGACCGGCAACGGCCCCTCCGCCCCCGACGGGCGGAAGACTGTGACGGACACCCCGTCGGGCGTGGTGAGCTCCTCCCTCTCCGTGCCCGGCACGTCGATCTCCGGGCTCTGCACCCCGTTGACGACCTTGCGGCCCTCCGCGGGGTCGAGCTGGAACAGGAACGGCGGTTCCGCGGTGTCGTCGGCGAAGGCCCTCGCGGCCGGTTCCAACACGGGCTCGGTCATGGCGCTGCTCCCTTTCCGTACGAGGGGGTGCGCCGAACCCGTTCGGCGGGCGGCGGGCGGCCGAGACGGGGCCCGGCCCGTGCCTGGGCCCCGTGGTCTGTGCTACCCACTCCTCGCCGGGCAACCATCCTCCGCCCCGGGCCGGCCCGGAGCGGAGGAACGCTCACTCCGCGGGCGCGCGCCGGTTCCGGCGAGACGTGCGGGCCCAGACGCCCGCGCCGATCGCCAGCAGGGCGACGACCCCGGCCCAGATCCACCCGGGCGCGCCGGAGTCCGCCGCGGGAGCCTCCGCGCCCGACGCCGGATCCGGGGCGATCGAGGCGGGCGGCGCGGGAGGCGCGGCGGACCCGGCCGGCGCGGCGGACGGATCGGCGGTCTCCGGCACGGAAGGCGACGGCGAAGGCGTCGGAGTGGGCGAACCGGTCACGGTGAACGGGATCTCGCCGGTGATCGGGTGGCCGTCGGAGGAGACGACCCGCCAGGCGATCACGTACTTGCCGGCCGTCAGCGGCTCGGAGACCTCGGCGGTCACCTTGGTGCCGTCGGCCTCCGGCTTGCCGACGGTGACGCGCTCGCCGTCCGCGTCGTGGAGCACGATCGTGGCGAGCCTGATGCTCGCGGTGAAGTCGAGCTCGATCCGCTCGACGGACTCGACCTTGGCGTTCTTGCCGGGGGAACTGCTCTTCAGCCGGTCGTGGGCGAGGGCGGCGGGCGTGCCCAGGGTGAAGAAGAGGGCGCAGAGCAGGGCGGTGAGGACCGTCCTGCCGACGGGACGGGGCAGGGATGTCATGACGGACTCCGGTGTCGGGCGTGGACGAGGGCGCGCTCCGCGCGGGCGGAGCGGATCCGGCGCGCCCGCCCGCGGCCCCTCCGGGACCTCAGGCGGCGCGGACCCCCTCGGGCGGGCCGCGCCGGTACGCCGCCGGCGGGATCACCCGGCCGCACAGCCGCGGCGGCTCCGCGCCCGCGCCGGCCCGCCGCACCCGCGGCGGCGCCTGAGCCGGCGGCACGGCGAGCGGCGGCCTCACCCGCAGCGGCGGCACGCCGTACACCCGGACCAGCAGCCACAGGGCGCTGTCACCCCGGTAGAGCCACCAGCCGGTCAGCAGGCCCACCACCACGTGGATCAGCGCCATGCCCACGCCCGGGTGCGCGTGCCCGCCGGTCAGCTGAGCCGGGGGAGCGGGGGCGTGCCAGGAGAAGAGCTCGTGCAGCAGGAGCTGCGTGGCCATCGTGGCGGGCAGGACGACCTCGGGGCCCCGGTCACGGCCGTTGAGCGCGTAGGCCAGGCCGAACGCGCCCGCCGCGGCGAGCACGCCGACGCCGAGCCGGATCGGGCCGCCGCCGGCCAGCAGATGCCCGCCCGCCGAGATCGCGACGCACACCGTCGCGAAGACGACGGCCCGCAGCAGGCGGAACGCTGACGGGCCACGGGACACGGCCCCCATCCTTCCAGCAGCGCGCCCCGGAGAAAAGCGCCCGCGCCACGGGACGATCGACATGTCACACCCGGCTGTCCCGCGCCGCCGCCGTCCGCCGGGCGGAACGCCGCCACCGCGCCAGCCGTACGGCGGGCACGGCCAGCGCCGCCGTCGGCAGCACGAGGAACACCAGGCCCGCCGTCCGCTGCCCGGCGGCCAGGTCGGCGTAGCCGGGCGGCGCCGCCAGGAAGAACCAGCCGGTCGCGAGCGGCGGCCCGGCCAGCAGCAGCAGGCCGACGGCGACCTGCACGGCGGCGACCAGCGCCAGCAGCGCCGCGCGCGTCGTCCAGGTGACCGGCCGCGGCAGCGGATCCACCCCGGCCAGCACCCACGCGCACAACAGCCCGGCACCGAGGAAGACCGCCTGGTTGATCAGGTGGTAGGCGTGGCCCGACGCCGACAGCGTCAGCCAGCCGGTGCCGTACAACAGGGCGAACGGCGCCGCGTACAGCACCGCCAGCACGGCCGGATGGGTGATCCGCGCGGCGAGCCGCCCGTCCAGCACGGCGGTGGCGGCGTCACCGTACTGAGAGCGGGGCGAGGTCGCCTGGGCGGCCAGCGTGAGCGGCGCGCCGAAGGCCAGCAGCAGCGGCGCCACCACGCCGAGCACGGCGTACTGCACGGCGTGCACGGCCAGCATCGCCCGCGCGTAACCGCCGGCCCCGCACAGCAGCACCAGCGCCAGCACCGCCAGCCCGGCGAACCACGCGAGCGTACGGCCGGGCGGCCAGGGCACGCCGTCGCGGGCCAGCCTGCGCAGTCCCACCAGGTAGCCGGCCGCCGGAACCGCCAGGACGAACAGCACCAGCGGGTCCGGCCGGATCTCCGTGACCAGGGCGGCGAGCGAGAAGGGCGCCAGTTCGAAGCCGAGCGCGCCGTGACCGTGCCCGCCGCCCTCCAGCACCGGCGGCGGCGTGCGCGACAGCCCGACCGCCAGCGCCACGGCCGCCGCCATGACCACCGCCTCTCCGGCGGCCAGCCGCAGGAACGTGTGCCGGACCGGCCGTTCGCCGATCCCCGCGACGGTGCGCCGGCGGTGTGCCCAGCCGAACGCGCCGAGCGCCGCGAGCACGCCCGCCTTGGCCACCACGACGAGCCCGTACGGCGTCTGCCACAGATCGGCCACCGAGCCCAGCCTGACCCACGCGCTCGCCACCCCCGACACGGCGACGCCCGCGAAGCAGACCAGGGCGAGTGTGCTGAACCGGGGGAGCACGGTGGTCAGCCGGTCCGACCGGCGGAAGTGGAGCAGCACCGCGGCCAGGCCGCCGACCCAGACGGCGACCGCGACCAGGTGCAGCGTCAGCCCCGAGATCGCCATCTCGTGGTCGCCCGAGGAGGCGGCGTGCCCGGCGTAGACGGGCGGCAGCAGCCCCAGCACGGCCGCCACGAGCAGCGTCCAGCCGGGGAAGGTCCGCGCGCCGGACGCCACCACCACGGCCGCGGCCAGCGCGAAGAGCACGGCCTGCGTCTCGGGGAAGGTGGCGCCGAACGTCAGCAGGGACGGGTCCGCCAGCACCTCGCCGGGCGGCGTCCCGACCAGGCTGGAGATCGTCAGCAGGTAGGTCGCGACGCCGCACAGCGTCCAGCCCAGCGCCCACCCGGCGGCGGCGTGCAGGCAGGCCGTCCTCTCCGGCGTGTCCCGCGGCGTCAGCACCACCCCTGTGACCAGCGCGCCCACGGTCGCGATCGCGCACAGGTCATAGGCGAACCGGACCAGCGGAAGCCCCCAGCCGGTGATCGGCCCGGCGTCCGGCAGCCCCTCCGCCATCGGCTGCGGCGCCCCGCCGCCGGCCAGCAGCACCCCGGCCAGGACGACGACCCCCACGCCGAACGCCAGTACCCCGGCCAGCGCGACCCGCCTCGTCCCGAACGCCGCGCCGGGCCACGCCCTGCGATCCGGTGCCGTCATCCCGGCCCTCCCTCAGGGATCATTGATGACGTGATCGTCCCCGCTGAAGCCCGCCGGTGCAAACGGCCCCCTCAGCCGCCCGGCTCCACACACCTGGTCACACGCTCACACAGCGGGAACGATCCCTGAAAACTCCACGCCACGGGACCAGCGCCACACGAACGTCGCCACCGGGAAGAGAGCCTGGTCCGCGCCGGGGGAGGACCGGGGCGGAGGAACTGGCCCGCGTCATGAGAGGGGCCGGTGCGGACACTGCGCCTCGTGGACGCTGTGCTGCGGAGGGGCCGGTGCGGAGACTGCGCCTCGTGGACGTTGTGCTGTGGAAGGGCCGGTGCGGACGCTGCGCCTCGCGGAAGGGCCGGTGACTCCGCCAGGCCGACGACGGGCCGCCGGTCAGAGGTCGCCGGTGAGCGGTTCGGTCAGCGGGAACGGGGCCGGGTGCGGGACGTCCAAGGGGGCCAGCCTGATGGCGATCTCGCCGGTGGCGTCCGGGTCGGCGGCGGAGAAGCGCTGCCATCCGGCGTCGGCGACGGCCAGCAGGGCGCGTTCGGCTCCTTCGACGGCCCGGCGGCCGGTGTGCGGCCCCGGGATCGGTTCCGGCCGCTCCAGCAGCAGGATGCCGGCCACCCACGATCTGCCCAGCCTGAGCTCGAGATCCCGGCGCACCCGCCGCCAGTCCCGCCCGTCCGGTGCAGGCCCCCCGGTGGCATCGGAAGCCACCGGCATCCGCTCCGCGGCCACCACCACGGCGTACTCGCCCCTGTTCCGCCATCCGAGATCCGGCAACGCGCCCAGCCCGTCCACCAGGCCGTGCACCTTGGAACCCGAGTCCCTCGTCTCCACCCCGTCGCCTTCGACAGCCCCTCCGGCATCGCCGGGAACCCTCGCCCCGGCGCCGCCTGCCGCCCTGCCCGCCTCGTCCGCCCCGGCGGTCGTACCGGTCTCGGCGGTCCCGAAGGCCAGCAGTCGGCGCTTGGCCTCCTCCGGCCCGGTGAACGGCTGGACGACGGCGGCCCGCCCACCCGCCGGTGGGCCGCCCTCCCGGTAACCGACCACCGCGACCCGCAGCGCGCCCACCGGCCGGTCGCCCGCCACCTCGTCGATCAGCTCCAGCAACCGCGCGACGCGCTCCGTCCTCCGATCGCCGCCGGCCTCCGCCAGGATCGCCAGGTCCAGCGGCAACGGCAGCCGCGCCCGAGCCAGCCGCTCCAGCGACCGGACCCACTCGGCCCCCGCCCCCTCCCCGGCAGCGCGCCGTTCCGCGAGGGCGGGTTCCTCCTTCTCCCCGGCAGCGCGCCGTTCCAGGACGGCGGGTTCTTCCCTCTCTCCGGCAGCGGGCCGTTCCGCGAGGGCGGGTTCTTCCATGACGGCGGGTCCCGTCGTGAAAGGCGTTCCTCCCGCCAGGGGCGCTTCGGCGGAGTCCGTGCGCAGCCGGGCGGTGATCTCTCCGCCGGATGTGAGGGCGACCTCGACGCGGATCCTGGCGCCCGGCCGTACCCTCGCGTGGAGCAGCCGGACGACCTCCCAGCCGGCAGGGCGCGGCCCGACCCGCTTCATGATCGGCAGAGTGACGTGGATCTCCGCGTCGTCCGGGCCGTACGGCGGGCCGTACACCTCCAGGGTGCGGACCGTGGGCGTGCCCTGGGGGAAGAGCACCCGGGCGTCCAGCGTGAAACGGCCGGTGAGCGTCTCGGCGCGGGCGCACACGAGGACGTGGTCGTGGGCGGGGGGCGTCGTGCGCGGCATCTCGTCGATCACCTCGGTCGGGCGGCGGCGCTCCGCCACCTCGGTCGGGCGGCGGAGGTCCGCCGCCGGGAGGCGGGGCAGGACCCCCGCCGGAAGGCCCGGCACGACCTCGATCGGGCAGCCGAGCGCGAGCAGCAGCGCGACCTCGGCCGGCACGCCCGCGACCACCGGCCGCAGCTCACCGCCGAGGACCGGCCGCGCCGGGGCCGGGCCCGCGGGCACGGCGGTGAACGCCTGCCGTGATCCCGCCGCCGGATCGGCACGGGCATGTAGATCGTGACCGTTCATATTTCTCCCACCCCTGAGGCGATAATAGGGAATGGCTGATAAAAGCGGGAGTGGGAAAGGTGACGAATTCTCGGCCGCAGTGATCGCCATTCGGAAAGAAAATGCCGGGTGTCCCGGTCGCTGCCCGGTCGTCCGGATCGGAGCGGGTGGTCGTGCTGGTGACGCGGCATTGTCACGGGGCCTGCAAGGTGCCGGCAAGGATGCGCCGATAAGCTTCGGGACGATGCGAACGGGTCGAACTCGTCCGGGGCTCGGACTTTGATTCTCCGATTCCGTGGATAGCGCTTTCCGAATTGGGTCGGGATCGGCCGTTCCAGTCACAGGTCGGCGGGGCGGGCGGCGGAGCTGGGCCGTCGCCCGCCCGCGCTGGCATCTTCGGCCGGAGTCCCCCAGGGGGGTGATCGAATCGGTCGAACCTGCCTAAACTGCCCCCATGGGAGCTGAGGATCCACGGGAGCCGGGCGAAGATCACTCCATCGAGGGGCCGCGCAGCGCGCAGTGGTTCGCCGCGGCGGGACGCAACGGGTTCATCCACCGTTCGTGGATGCTCAACCAGGGCTTCGGGCCGGAGGTGTTCGACGGGCGGCCGGTGATCGGCATCGCGAACAGCTGGTCGGAGCTGACGCCGTGCAACGCCCACCTGCGCGACGTCGCCGACGCGGTCAAGCGCGGGGTGTGGCAGGCGGGCGGGCTGCCGTTGGAGTTCCCCACCATGTCACTCGGCGAGACGCTGATGCGGCCGACCACGATGCTCTTCCGCAACCTCCTCGCCATGGAGATCGAGGAGACGATCCGGGCCAACCCGCTGGACGGCGTCGTCCTGCTGACCGGCTGCGACAAGACCACCCCCGGCCAGCTCATGGGCGCGGCCAGCGTCGGCCTGCCGACGATCATGGTGACCGGCGGGCCGATGCTCAGCGGCAAATACCGCGGCGCCGACATCGGGTCGGGCACCGACGTGTGGCGGCTGAGCGAGGAGGCCAGGGCCGGCCTGATCACCGCCGCCGACCTCGCCGAGGCCGAGTCCTGCATGTCGCGCAGCCGGGGGCACTGCATGACCATGGGCACCGCCTCCACCATGGCCTGCCTGGCCGAGGCGCTGGGCATGCAGCTCACCGGCTCGGCCGCCATCCCGGCCGTCGACTCCCGCCGTTACGCCCTCGCCCAGGCGACCGGCCGCCGCATCGTGGACATGGTCAAGGAGGATCTGCGGCCCGCGGCGATCCTGACCAGGGACGCCTTCGAGAACGCGATCCGGGTCAACGCGGCCCTCGGCGGCTCCACCAACGCCGTCGTCCACCTGCTCGCGCTGGCCGGCCGCGTCGGCGTGCCGCTCGACCTGGACGACTTCGACGAGCTGGCCAGGGACGTGCCGGTGCTGGTGGACCTCATGCCGTCGGGCCGGTTCCTGATGGAGGACTTCTACTACGCGGGCGGGCTGCCCGTCGTCATGCGCGAGCTGGGCTCCCTGCTGCGCCGCGAGGCGCTCACCGTGACCGGCCGCACCGTCGGCGAGAACGTCGCGCAGGCGCGGTGCTGGCGGCCGGAGGTCATCCGCACCCGCGAGAACCCCTTCCAACCGGCGGGCTCGGGCACCGTGGTGCTGCGCGGCAGCCTCGCCCCGCGCGGCGCGGTGCTCAAGGTCTCCGCCGCCTCGCCGCACCTGCTGCGCCACCGGGGCCGCGCCCTGGTCTTCGACCGGGTCGAGGACTACATCGCCGTCTGCGAGGACCCGGAGCTGCCGGTGGACGCCGGGACCGTGCTCGTCGTGCGCAACGCGGGCCCGCGCGGCTACCCGGGCTTCCCCGAGGTGGGCAACATGCCGATGCCCAAGGCGCTGCTGGAGGCGGGGGTCACCGACATGGTGCGGGTCTCCGACGCCCGGATGAGCGGCACGGGGTACGGCACCTGCGTGCTGCACACCGCGCCCGAGGCGGCGGTCGGCGGCCCCCTGGCCCTGGTGCGCACCGGCGACGTGATCGAGCTCGACGTGCCCGCCCGGCGGCTCGACCTGGTCGTCGATCCGGCCGAGCTGGCCGAGCGCGCCCGGGACTGGCGGGCCCCCGACCCGCCCGCCGGCCGCGGCTGGGCGAGCCTGTACGTCTCGCACGTGCTCCAGGCCGACCAGGGCGCCGACCTCGACTTCCTCACCGGTGCCGGAGGCGACGCCGTACCGAGGCACTCCCACTAGCGCGCGGCGCGGGGAAAGGGTTTCACCGCCTCATTGCCGGACAAAGCAGCCACATGCGTTCGGAACGGGTCAAAGAGCAGACGGAGGAATGCGTCCGGCGGCGCTGGCGGGCCCTGGCGGTGTGCCTGGTCGCGGCGTTCATGACCCTGCTGGACGTCAGCATCGTCAACGTGGCGCTGCCGTCCATCCGGGCCGGACTGGACGCCTCCCCCGACGCCCTCCAGTGGATCCTCAGCGGCTACGCGCTGACCTTCGGGCTCGCCCTGGTGCCCGCCGGGCGGATGGGGGACGCGCGTGGCCGCCGCGGCGTCTTCATGACCGGGCTCGCGCTCTTCACCCTGGCCAGCGCCGCCGCCGGGCTGGCCCCCACCGTCACCTGGCTGGTCGTGGCCCGGCTCGTCCAGGGCGCCGCGGGCGGGCTGCTGAACCCGCAGATCGCCGGCGTGATCCAGGTGCTGTTCCGCGGCGCCGAGCGGGGCCGCGCCTTCGGGGCGCTGGGGGCGACGGTCGGGATCGCCACCGCGGCGGGGCCGCTCATCGGCGGCGCGCTCATCGCGCTCGCCGGAGCGCAGGAGGGATGGCGGTGGGTGTTCTACGTCAACCTGCCGGTGGGCCTCGTCGCGCTGCCGCTGGCCTGGCGGCTGCTCCCGCCGCCGGACGAGACCCGCGGGCGGGAGCGCCTCGACCCGGTCGGCATCCTGCTGCTCGGCGCCGGCGTGGTCCTCCTGCTGCTGCCCCTGGTGCAGGAGCAGCAGTGGCACGGCGCCGCCAAGTGGCTGCTCGTCCCGGCCGGCCTCGCCGTGCTCTGGATCTTCGTGCGCTGGGAACGGCGGCACGAGCAGCCGGTCATCGACCTGCGGCTCTACCGGCTGCGCTCCTACGCCCTCGGCGCGCTGATCGCGCTGCTCTACTTCGCCGGGTTCTCCGGGATCTTCTTCAGCTTCACCCTCTACCTGCAGAACGGGCTGCGCTACACGCCGCTGCTCGCCGGTCTGTCGATCACGCCGTTCGCGGTCGGGTCGGCCATCGCCGCGTTCGTCGGCGGCCGGATCGTCGCCCGGTTCGGCCGGCCGCTGGTCGTGGCGGGCCTGGTCTGCGTGGCGGCCGGGCTGATCGCGACCCTCGTCGCGGTGCGCCTGGTGCCGGACGAGCACGTCGCGCTGGCCACCGCGGCGCCGCTGCTGCTGGCCGGGCTCGGCAGCGGCCTGGTGATCTCGCCGAACCAGACGCTCACCCTGTCGGAGGTCCCGCCGGAGGGCGGCGGCAGCGCGGCCGGCGTCCTGCAGACCGGGCAGCGGATCGGCACCGCCGTCGGCGTCGCGGCGGTGGGCTCGATGTTCTTCGCCACCGTGGCCGGCACCGGCGGCGACTGGGCGGTGGCCTTCGAACGCGGGCTGCTCGTGGTGATCGCGTTCGTGCTGGTCGCCCTCTGCGCCGCGCTCGGCGACCTTCTCGCCGGCCGCGGCGGCGCCCTGTCCGGCTGGTTCACCGCGCGCGGGCGGGGCCGCTGACCCCCGAAGGGCATGGTGGATCACCGACTACGCGTGACATGCGATATACCGTCTGAGAGGAGGTGGTGGCCGGACGGCCCGCCGAGGGAGGCGAGACTATGCCACGGACTACGGTCTCGGAGCGGCTGTGGCGTTCACAGCACGCTCTGCTCGCGATCCCGCTCACCCTGATCGTGTTGATCATGGTGGCCGACATCGCGGTCCCCAACGAGATCCACCTGGGGCCGCTGCTGGTCGTGGCCCCGGCGATCACGGCGTCGTTCGCCGGCCCCCGGCTCACCGGCCTGCTCGGCATCACCGCCGTGGCCGGTCAGGTGCTCATCGGCGCGCACGACCGCGCCCTGGGCAAGCAGACCATCCAGGTGGAGATCGTCTCGGTGGTGGTGGTCTCCGCGCTGGTCGTGATCTTCTGCATGGTGCGCGACCAGGAGCGCCGCCAGCTGGTGCAGATCCGGTCGGTCTCCGAGGCCGCCCAGCGGGTGCTGATGCGCCCGATCCCACGCCGCAGCGGCCCGCTCCGCCTGACCTCCCTCTACCTGGCCGCCGAGGCCGAGGCCCAGATCGGCGGCGACCTGTACGGCGCCACCCGGGCGGGCTCGGTGACCCGCCTCATCATCGGCGACGCCCGGGGGAAGGGCCTGAGCGCCATCTCCGACGCCGCGCTGCTGCTCGGCGCCTTCCGTGAGACCGCCCGGCGGCAGGCCATGCTGCCCGCCCTGGTGGCCGACCTGGAGGAGAGCCTCCGCTCGGAGATGGAGGAGTTCCCCGACGCCGACCTGGAGGTGGAGGAGGGTTTCGTCACCGCCACCGTGCTCGACATCCCCGACGACGCCCCGATCCTCAGCCTGATCAACTGCGGGCATCCGCCGCCGATCGTCATCCACCGCAACGGCGTCAAGGAACTCGCCGGAGGGCGGTCCGCCCCGCCGCTCGGCCTGAGCGAGCTGACCAGGCCGGAGTACGCCGTGGAGACGTACGCGTTCGAGGCCGGCGACATCCTGCTGCTATATACCGACGGCGTCATCGAGGCCCGCGACCGGAACGGGACGTTCTACCCGCTGGCCCAGCGGCTCGCCGAGTGGTGCAGGGACGGGCCAGAGGCGCTGCTGAACCACGTCAGGGACGACCTTCTCGCCCACACCGGCGGCCTCCTCGGCGACGACGCCGCCATGCTCGCCGTGCAAAGGCTCCCCCGGGCCCGCTGACCCCGCTTCCCAGGTTTAATGCGGAGGTTTGTTCGGGTAACGGATATATCAGGTGAGGGAGGCGCATATGCCGGAGCAGTGGCGGGGGCTTCGACGTGAAGGGCGATAGGGTCGAGATCGTCGTCGACGCGCACGACACCTCGCGAAGTTACGAGATCGTCGCCACCCGGGCGGGCCGCCGCGTCGAGATCACCATCGGCCGGGGCGTGGTCGAGGTGGCCGAGGTCACCCGCAGCGGCACGCCGGTCCGCACCGCGCGGTTCATGGCCAGCAGGCTGCTCGCCCTCGTCGAGCACCCCGCCCCGCGCCCGCCGCTGGACGAGGAGCGGGACGACCTCGAACGGGCCGGCTGAGCCCGATCGGGAGACTTCGCCGTTACGGGCGTGGGGGCAAACGTCATCCATATACTGCTTGGCGTGACGGACAGCGGACCAGCCCCCGGCGCCGACGTCGATCTGCCGCGCTTCCAGGTGGGCATGCCTCCCCAGCACCTCATCACGACCCTGCTCGGGGACTACTGGTTCCGCAGGCGGGAGCCGCTGCCCTCGGCGGCGCTGGTCCGGCTGGCCGGGGAGTTCGGGGTGTCGCCGGTGGCCGCGCGGGCCGCGTTGAGCAGGCTGGCCAGGCGGGACCTGCTGGAGTCGTCCAAGGCCGGGCGGCGCACCTACTACCGGCTGACCGACCGGGCCTCGGCGGTGCTGGCCGAGGGCAGGCAGCGGATCATGTCGTTCGGGCTCGGCACGGGCGGCTGGGACGGGAAGTGGACCGTGGCCGGGTTCTCCGTCCCCGAGGAGCAGCGGGACCTGCGCCACGCCCTGCGCACCCGGCTGCGCTGGCTGGGCTTCGCGCCACTCTACGACGGGCTGTGGGTCTCGCCGACCGCCGGCGGGGAGACGGTGGCCGAGGCGCTGCGCGACCTGGGCGTCCGCCACGCGACGGTCTTCCGCGGCGGCGCGGCGCCCGGTCTGCGCGCGCCGCACGAGGCGTGGGACTTCGCGCTGCTCCGCCGGGCCTATGACGACTTCCTCCGGCACTACGGCCCGCTGCTCGACCGGGTGCGCGGGGGAGCGGTCGGCGCGTCCGAGGCGCTGGTCGCCCGCTCCGGGATCATGGACACCTGGCGCGGCTTCCCCAACCTCGACCCCGGCCTGCCTGCCGAGCTGCTGCCGCAGGACTGGCCCCGTACGGCGGCGCGCGACCTGTTCGTGGAGGTCTACGACACCCTGGGCCCGCTGGCGGAGTCGAGGGTCCGGCAGATCGTCACCGAGTTCGACCACGACCTGGCCGGGCTGGTCCGCCACCACCGCACCGGCACGATCCTCGCGGCCACCTGACCCGGGCGGCGCACCCGCCCGCGATCGGACACGGCGTCGTGTCATTTCCCGACTGTCACTGTTTGAACACGCGTTTCGCGAACAAGACGCCAGCAATCTGGAATGATCTCATAAATCTACTGTCGGACATCGAGACTGACGGACAGTGACCAATGCCCCCCATCGAGCAAATCACGGCCTTCGCGGCGGAGAATCCGTTCGCGACGGCCATCATCAGTGTGTTCGCCCTGGCCCTGATGGTCGCGGCGTATTTCGTGCTCCGGGCCGCCGGCCGCACGGCGGTGCGGCTCTGGCAGGTCCACGTGGCCCCCCGTCCCGTGGAGGACCTCCTCACCATCGTCGCCGCCTGCATCGCCACGGGCGTGTCCGCCCAGGGCATGTGGCGCTTCTCCAGCGACGTCCTCGGCTTCGACGGGCCGCTGCGGCTGCTGCTCTTCGCGTTCATCGAGGTCGCCGTCATCACCAGCGCCGTCCGGGCGCGGCGCAACATGCGGGAGAACTACTCGGCGGGCATCGACGGCATCGCGGTGTGGGCGCTCACCTGCCTGACCGCCGTGCTGTCCAGCATGGACGCCCGCAGCGTGGCCGAGGCCGTCTTCCGGCTCGCGGCGCCGCTGGTGGCCGCGTGGCTGTGGGAGCGCGGGATGGCGATCGAGCGGCACCGCATCACCGGCCGCGGCCGCATCCACTGGCGCCTCACGCCGGAGCGGATGATGGTCCGCCTCGGCCTGGCCGAGGCCAGCGACCGCACGGCCAGCGAGGTGGACGCGCACCGCAGGCTGACCAGGGTCGCGCTGGCCGCCAAGCGGGCCCGCGCGCTCCGCGAGTCGGGCGCCTCCGACCGCAAGATGCGCACCGCGCTGGCCCGCCTGGACCAGGCGATGGACCAGGCCGTCGAGCACACCGGCCTCGCCGTGGACGCGGCCCGCCAGCAGGCGCTGCTGTCCCAGATCGGCGCCCTGTACAACACCTCCGCCCTGATGGACCTCACCCCGCCGGTGCCGTGGGCGCCCGAGCAGGGCAAGCCGCAGGTGATCGTCCCGGGCGACCGGCTGGTGATCTCGGCGGCCGGCGCGTCGATCGACGACGACGGTGACGAGCAGGTCGAGGTGGTGGAGGCGGCACCGCAGGCGGTGGACGCGGCGCAGCGCGCCGCCAAGATGCGCGCGGCCCGCGCCTACTGGGACAAGCAGATCGACCGGCGGTTCGTGCCGCGGGCGGCCGACATCGCGCACGAGACCGGCATCCCGCTGGCCACCGCCCGCGAGTACCGGGCCCTGTGGAAGCTGGAGCCCCGCGCGTACGCCCTCATCGAGGCCGCCTACAACGAGCACGGCATCATCGACACCGGCACCTTCCCCGCCATCGTCACCCCCGATCCCGTCCTCACGGTCAACGGCTCCTCCGCCGGCCACTAGATCGCCGTGCCCCGGTACGGCAGGCCATGTCACCACGTGGCCTGCCGTACAGTGGCGGGCATGGGGATGGTCCACACCGTGGGGCTGGTGCTGCACCCGAAGCGTGACTCTAAGGTGGCCATCGACACGATCGTCGAATGGGCGCGCACCCGGTCCGTCACCGTGCTCGGATTGCACGAAGAGGTCGACCGCATCGACTGCAGCGCGGTCGCGGTGGACTCCGCCGCGCTGGTCCATCGCGCCGACCTGCTGGTGAGCCTGGGCGGCGACGGCACCATGCTGCGCACCATGCGGCTCATCGCCGGGCATCCGACGCCGGTGCTCGGTGTCAACGTCGGGCGGCTGGGGTTCCTCGCGGAGATCGACGTGGAGGAGCTGCCGCCGGCGCTGTCCGCCATCGACGGGCAGCGTTACACCGTGGAGCCGCGGATGGCGGTGCGGGCGGTGCTCGGCGGCGGTCCCGAGGTCACCGCGTTCAACGACATCGCGCTGGTGCGCACGCCCGGCGACGGGCTCGCCGCGGTGGGGATCTCGGTGGCCGGGCACCCCTTCGTCCGTTACGCGGCGGACGCGGTCATCGTCGCCACCCCCACCGGGTCCACCGCCTACAACTTCTCCGCCGGCGGCCCCCTCGTCTCGCCCAACGTCGAAGGCTTCCTCGTCGTCCCGGCGGCGGCGCACTCGTCGTTCAACCGGGCGCTCGTGCTGGCCGCCGACGAACAGGTCACCCTCGATCTGCTGCCGACCAGCGGCCGGCTCGCCGTCGAGGTCGACGGCGCGGTGGCCGCGCACCTGTCGCCGGGCGACACCCTCAGCGTCACCGCCCAGCGCAGCGCGGCCCAGGTGGTCCGGCTCGGCGCCACCACCTTCTACGAGCGGGCCCGCCGCAAGCTCCGCGTCAACGGCAGCGCCGAGGTGGACTGACCGCTCACCCCTCCTCGACGAGACGGCGGAGCAGCGGCGTGATCCGGTAGTCGACGAGCTCGCGCATGACGAGCGACGTGCTGGTGCGTTCGACGCCGGGGATGGCCAGGATCCGCCCGGCGATCCGGTAGAGGTCGCCGGCGTCGGCCGCGACGACGTGCACGAGCAGGTCCACCGGCCCGCTCACCCCGTGCACCTGGAGCACCTCGGGGACGGCGGCCAGGTCGGCGGCCACCTGGTCCAGCCTGCGTTGCGTGACGTTGACGGTGACGAAGGCGGTCAGCGGGTAGCCGAGCGCCGTGGCGTCGACGCGGCGTTCGAAGGAGGCGAGGCCCCGGTCCCGTTCCAGTTTGGCCAGCCGGGCCTGCACCGTGTTGCGGGACAGGCCGGTCCGCTCGGCGAGCGCGATGCTGGTGGCCCGCGGGCTCTCGCTCAGCGCGAGCAGGAGCCGGGCGTCGGTGGGGTCGATCCGGTCGTCGCTTGGCACTATGCATCCTCTCTCCGCTGGGCGGACCTCCCAGGTCGTGCGTTCTGCACAACTATTTTGCGGCCTATTGTGCACTCTGTGTCATTCGTGATGTGCTCGTGCCGTTTCTTGCACGCACGGGTCGTCTGACCTGGCGACTCGTCCCCAGGGGGTAACCGACACATGAGTACAGCGCCGGTCGAGACGCGCGGCGACGGCGCCGTGGACATCGACGTCCTGGCGGAGATCGAGGAACGCGTCCTGTGGCTGTCCGCGGCCATGGTGCACCACGCGAACCGGGTCAGGCCCAACCCGTCCGGCCTGAAGGTCGGCGGGCACCAGGCGTCCTCGGCCTCGATGGTCTCGCTCATGACGGCGCTGTGGTTCCGCCATCTGCGCGCCGAGGACAGGGTGTCGGTCAAGCCGCACGCCTCCCCGGTGCTGCACGCGATCAACTACCTGCTCGGCGACCTGGACGAGAGCTACCTCACCAGGCTGCGCGAGTTCGGCGGCCTGCAGAGCTACCCGAGCCGCACCAAGGACCCCGGCCGGGTCGACTACTCCACCGGCTCCGTCGGCATCGGCGCGACCGCCCCCATCTGGGGCGCGCTGGCCCGCCGCTATGTGGAGAGCCACACCGGCGCGGGCGCCGCCGGACGGCAGTACTCGCTGCTGGGCGACGCCGAACTCGACGAGGGCGCGGTGTGGGAGGCCATCCTCGACCCGGGCGTGGCCGAACTGGGGGAGATCGTCTGGGTCGTCGACCTGAACCGGCAGTCGCTGGACCGGGTGGTGCCCGAGATCGCCGCCGGCCGGCTGCGCGGCATGTTCGCCGCGGCGGGCTGGCAGGTCATCACGCTCAAGTACGGCCGGCTGCTGGAGGAGCTGTTCGCCCGGCCGGGCGGCGACGCGCTCCGCGCCCGGATCGACGAGATGCCCAACCCCGAATACCAGCGCCTGCTGCGGTGCACCGCGGCGCAGGTGCGGCTGCGGCTGCCCGGCCCCGGCTCGCAGGGCGCCGCGATCACCCGCCTGATCGAGGACGTGGACGACGCGACCCTCATGCGGGCCGTGCGCAACCTCGGCGGCCACGACCTGAGCGCGCTGGACCGGGCGTACGCGTCGATCGACGACACCCGGCCCACCGTGATCTTCGCCTACACCGTCAAGGGGTACGGCCTGCCCACCGAGGGCCACCCGCAGAACCACTCCACACTGCTCACCGGCGAGCAGATGGACGAGCTGGCCGCCGGGATCGGGATGGACGCCGAGCGGCCCTGGCGCCGGTTCGACGCGGCCAGTACGGCCGGGCTCACCTGCGCGCGGGCCGCCGAGCGGCTGCGCAGGCCCGAGCCGGTGCGCAGGACGCCGCCCGGGCTGCCCGCCGACTTCGCCCGCACGCCGTCCGGGACCTCCACCACGCAGGCCGCGCTCGGCCGCACCCTGCTCGACCTCACCAGGCAGGCCCCCGAGGCGGCCGGCCGGGTGGTGACCGTCAGCCCCGACGTCAGCTCCAGCACCAATCTCGGCGGCTGGGTGAACAAGGTCGGCGTGTGGTCGGCCCGCGAGCGGGTGGACTGGTTCGCCGACGACGCGGAGACGATCCTGCACTGGCGGGAGCGGCCCACCGGCCAGCACATCGAGCTCGGCATCGCGGAGACGAACCTGGTGGGCCTGCTGGGTGAGCTGGGCGCGACGTGGAGCCGCTGGGGCGAGCCGCTGCTGCCGATCGGCGTGGTGTACGACCCGTTCGTGGGCCGGGCGCTGGAGCCGTGGTCGTTCGGCATGTACGCCGGCGGCCAGTCGATCCTGGTCGGCACGCCGTCCGGGGCGGCACTGGCCCCCGAGGGCGGCGCCCACCAGTCGGTCATCACCCCGTCCATCGGCATCGAGCAGCCGGGCTGCGTCGCCTACGAGCCGGCGTTCGCGATCGACGTCGAGTGGACGCTGCTGGCCGCGCTCGCCCGGCTCGGCCGGCCCGACGGCGGCTCGGCGTACCTGCGGCTGTCCACCCGGCCGGTCGACCAGACCCTCGCCCGGGTGCCGGCCGACCCGGCCGCCAGGGAGCGCCGCAGGCGGCAGGTGGTCGCCGGAGCCTACCCGTTGCGCCGCGAGGAGGACGCCAAGGTCACCATCGCGGCGATGGGCGCGGTGATCCCCGAGGCGCTGGCCGCGGCCGGGCGGCTCCGGCAGGCCGGGATCGGCGCCGACGTCGTCTGCGTGACCAGCCCGGGACTGCTGTTCCAGGCCCTGCGCGCCCGGCAGGGCCACGAGGACGCCCCGTCCTGGATCCTCGACCAGGTCTTCCCCGCCGAGCGCGCCACCCCGCTGGTCACCGTGCTGGACGGCCACCCGCACACGCTGGCGTTCCTGGCCGGCGTCAACCGGACGCCGATCACCTCGCTGGGCGTCTCCCGGTTCGGCCAGTCCGGCTCCCTGGAGGACGTCTACCGCTACCACGGCATCGACGCCGACAGCATCGTTCGCGCCGCGCTCGACCTCGCGGAGTGACCCCGCCGCCGGCGGGCCGCCCGGGTTAACGGGTGGTTCCCGGTGGTAGGGGACCGGGCACAAAAGGGCACAGAAGGGCAGTGATCCTGCCGTTGTGCGACCGCCCGGGAGGGATGCGATGCTGATCGCGGCCGTGGAGACCGTGTTGCCGCCGAACCGGTACGAGCAGGAGGAGATCACCAAGGAGTTCGCCCGGGTCTGCGACGTCGACGAGAACCTCCTGCGCCGGTTCCACGCCGCGGCCCGGGTCGGCGCCCGCAGCCTCGCCCTGCCGCTGGACGCCTACGCCGGGCTGGACGGCTTCACCGCGGCGAACGACGCCTACATCGAGACCGCGCTCGACCTCGCCACACAGGCCGCGCTCCGCGCCCTGGACACCGCCGGGGTGGCCGCGCACGACGTCTGCCACATCATGATGTGCTCCTCCACCGGCCTGGCCACGCCCTCCCTGGACGCCCGGCTCGCCCAGCGGATCGGCCTGCGCCAGGGGGTCAAACGGGTGCCCGTCTTCGGCCTGGGCTGCGTCGCGGGCGCGGCGGGCCTGGCCAGGGTGCACGACTACCTGCGGGCCTGGCCGGACGAGGTCGCACTGCTGGTGTGCGTCGAGCTGTGCTCGCTGACCCTCCAGCGGGAGGACACCTCGCTCGCCAACCTGGTGGGCAGCAGCCTCTTCGGCGACGGCGCGGCGGCCGTCGTCGCGTACGGCGAGCGGCGGGCCGCCCAGCGCCTCGCCCGCGGCCCGGTGGTCGTCTCCACCCGCAGCCGCCTCTACCCCGACAGCGGGCGGCTGATGGGCTGGGAGGTCGGCGGGCACGGCTTCCGCCTCGTCCTCGCCCCCGACCTGGTGGACGTGGTCGAGAAACACCTCGCCGCGGACGTCGCCGCCTTCCTCGCCGAGCACGCCATGCTGATCGGCGAGGTGGGCACCTGGGTCTGCCATCCCGGCGGCCCCAAGGTGATCGAGAAGATCGCCGAGGTCCTCGCCCTGCCGCCGGGCGCGCTCGACCTCACCTGGCGCTCACTGAACGAGATGGGCAACGTGTCCTCCGTCTCGGTGCTGAACGTGCTGCAGCGCACCATGGCCGAACGCGAGCCCGCGCCGGGCTCCTTCGGCCTGCTGACGGCCCTGGGGCCGGGCTTCTCCGCCGAGTTCGTCCTGCTGCGCTGGTGAGCCGGTGAGCTCCGCCGCCCTTTACCTGCTGCTGCTCCTGCTCGTGGTGGCCGAGCGGGTCGCCGAGCTGATCCTCGCCCGCAGGCACCTGGCCTGGGCCAGGCGGCACGGCGGCGTCGAGTCCGGGCGGGGTCACTACCCGTGGCTGGTCCTCGCGCACACCGCGCTCCTCGCCGGGGCGGCGGCCGAGGTGCTGCTGCTGCACCGCCCCTTCCTGCCCGCGCTGGGCTGGCCCATGCTGGCCGTGGTCGTCCTCGCCCAGGGACTGCGCTGGTGGTGCATCGGCACGCTGGGCAGGCGGTGGAACACCCGGGTCGTGGTCGTGCCCGGCCTGCCCCTCGTCCGGTCCGGCCCCTACCGGTGGCTCGGCCATCCCAACTACGTCGCCGTCGTGGCCGAGGGCGTCGCGCTGCCGCTGGTGCACACCGCCTGGCTCACCGCCCTGATCTTCACCGTGGTCAACGCGGGCCTGCTCACCGTGCGGATCCGGGTGGAGAACGCCGCCCTCGAACTCAGCCGGGCGGAACCGGCCGCTCCCCGTCCCGGCGGCGGATGAGCCGTGCGGCGCAGGCCCAGGCCAGGCCCGCGCCGACGGCGTACCAGAGCAGGTCGGGCGGGTTGAAAGAGGTGCCGAGTACCAGGCGGGCCGGCCAGAAGCGCGCGGCCAGCTCCGCCGGCACGTCGGTGAGCTGGGCGAACTCCACCGCCCAGCTCGCGGCGAGCGCGGCGGCGGCGGCCGGCGCGGGCCGCAGCCTGGGCAGGACGGCGAGCAGCAGCGTGAACAGCAGCACCGTGTAGAGCGCGTCTCCGGCGTACTTCGCCACCGGTCCGGCGGACAGGGCGCGCACCCCCAGCCCGGCGGCGACGGTGCAGCAGGCCGCCAGCGCGGCGAGAAGGCGTCGGCGGGTCACGGCCCACCACGATAGCCGTCGATACCCGTCGATACCCGTCGATAGCCGTCGTCAGCCGCCCCGGACGACGGTGCGCGGGGGCCCGGCGCCGATCGCGCCGGGCGCGGGGGTGGGGCGGGTCAGCCGCCGCGGCGGGCCGAGAAGACGGCCTCCACGGTGGCCAGCGCCCACCGCATCCGGTGGGCGGCGAGGTCGGGGTAGTCGCCGAACACCGCGGCCACCTCGGCCGCGCACCCGAGGGTGCCGCCGTGGCTGCGCATCGACATCTTGATCGCGTCGGCGGCCTCGGCGAGGCTGGGCCGGCTGCACATCGACAGCGGGCTGGCGAAAAGGGCTTCCGCCCTGGCGGCGGTGAGAAGCTGTTCGGCCTTGCGAGACTCGGTCTGTGACATCGGCACGACCTCCTCGTGCTTGTCAGCGTGGTGCGCCGGACCGGTCCCCCTCCGCGCTCCCCGGGGAATCGCCGCCCGCGCCTTCCGCGAGCGGGGACATCCGGATGGCCGGAAGAGAGTGCGAAACGGTGGTGAGGGACCGGCGCCTGACTCGCCGTCATCCGGCGGTGGCGCTCCCCTCATTGTGCACCCGCCACAGGGGGAGATGGGCACGTCAGGCGACTGTCGCAGGTAAAAATGCGGAGCGTCGCCCGATGACCCTCCCCTGGGCGAGAGGTCAGGCGCCGGGACGGCGGTGGGCGGGGCCGTGCGGGTCCGCGCAGTGCCCGTCGCCGGCCCGGGACACGACCTCGCCGATGTGCAGCAGGTCCGGCGGCGCGTGGTCCACCTGGAGGGTCGTGTGCTCGACGCCGTACGCCTCGTGCACCATCCGCTCGGCGGCCTGCCGTACGGCGTGGCAGTCGGCGCCGGGGACCACCAGGATGTGCGCGGACAGCGCGGCGTACCCCGAGGTGACCTCCCACACGTGCAGATCGTGCACCTCGACGACGCTGTCCAGGGCGGCGACGCGGCGGCCGATCTCGGCGGGGTTCATGCCGACCGGGGCCGCCTCCATGAAGACCCGGCCCGAGTCGCGGACCAGCCGCCAGCCGGAGTGCAGCATCAGCGCGGCGATCACCAGGGCGGCGACCGCGTCGGCCCGGCCCCAGCCGGTCAGCAGGATCACGACACCGGCGGCGGTGGTGGCGATGAACGCGTAGAGGTCGTTCAGGACGTGCTGGAAGGCGCCCTCGACGTTCAGGCTGGACCGGTCTGCCTTGCCGAGCAGCCAGGTGGCCGCCACGTTGACCACGATCCCGGCGAGCCCGGTCGCCACCACGAAGGCGCCCTCGACCTGCGGCGGCTCGATCAGCCGGCGCACGCCCTCGACCACGAAGAACGCGCTGAGCAGCAGCAACGTGATGCCGTTGATCTGCGCGGACATGATCTCGGCACGCTTGAGGCCGTAGGTGAAACCGCCCCTGGGCGGGCGCGCGGCGATCCGCATGGCGACCAGCGCGAAGACGATGGCCACCGCGTCGGTCAGCATGTGGCCGGCGTCGGAGATCAGGGCCAGCGAGTCGGCCACGAACCCGATGACCACCTCGACGGCCATGAAGCCGACGATCAGGAAGAGCGCCCCGGTCAGGAGACGCCGGTCGGTCTCACCGCTCATCCGGATGTGCCCGTGCCCGTGCCCGTGCCCGTGGCCTCGGCTGTGGCTTCGGTCGTGGCTTCGGTCGTGGCCGTGGCCGTGCCCCCGCGAGGCCATGGTCATCCCTCCTCGTGGCCGATGTGCGTGATCGCCAGGTCGAAGAGCATCCGCACGTGCGAGTCGGCCAGCCGGTAGTAGGCCATCCGGCCGGCCCTGCGCACCTTGACCACCCGGTGCGCCCGCAGCAGCCGCAGCGCGTGCGAGGCGGCCGACATGCTCTGCCCCGTCGCGGCGGCCAGGTCGCACACGCACATCTCGCCGCCCTCCAGCAGCGCCGCCATCATGCGCAGCCGCCCGGGGTCCGACAGCAGCCCGAAGACCCGGGACAGATCCTGGACGGTGTCCTCCGAAGGCAGCGACCCGCGCACCGAGGCGACGCGCTCCGCGTCCACCACCGGCGTCGAGCAGGCGTCAGGATCGAGGGCCACGACGTTTGAACGATCCTTCATATGTTCAACCATAGGCAGCGGGTTTCCCCTTGTCGAGCGGGGTGCGGCGGGTCGCGGGAGGGTTGCGGGCGGTACCGAAGAGCGGGTTAACGCTAACCGAAGAGCGGACTGCGTTTGGTCAAGACGAGTCCGGATACGTGTACATGTCGCTATGATCACGTATCTATGTACACATATAACGTAACGTCGCCGACGACTAGCAATAAGTGATGGTTCTCTGTAGGAAGTGATGCAGACACGATGGCCATCGACACGGGTCTGATCCGCCAGAGCTGGCAGCTTGTCGAGCCGCACGCCGCCAAAGTGGCGGCGCAGTTCTACGGAATGCTTTTTTCCCGCTATCCCCAGGTCAGGGAGATGTTCCCGGCCGCCATGGACCTCCAGCGCGAGCGGCTGCTGCACGCGCTCACCCAGGTCGTGCTCAACCTGGAGGACGGCGACCGGCTCACCGGCCACCTCTCCCAGCTCGCCAGGGACCATCGCAAGTACGGCGTGCGGCCCGAGCATTACGCGGCGGTCGGCCGCTGCCTGGTCGCGGCCATGCGGGCCAACGCCGGCGGTGCCTGGACGGCGCAGCACGACGAGGCGTGGTTCACCGCCTACGACGTCATCGCCAGTGTGATGATCAAGGCGGCTGAGGACGACGCCGTCGGCGGCCCGCCGTACTGGGTGGCCACCGTGGTGTCGCACGAACTGCGCTCGCGCGACCTCGCCGTGCTGGTGGTGCGGCCCGACTCGCCCTACCCGTTCAGCGCGGGGCAGTACGCGACCCTGCAGAGCCCGCACTGGCCCAAGGTGTGGCGGCCCTACTCGATCGCCAACCCGCCCCGCGCCGACAACCTGCTCTCCTTCCACGTCCGGGTGATCCCCGGCGGCTGGGTCAGCACCGCGCTCGCCCAGCACACCGCGGTCGGCGACCGGCTCCTGCTCGGGCCGCCCCGCGGCACCCTCGTGCTGCGCCGCTCCAATGCCTCGCACCTGCTCTTCGTCGCCGGCGGCACCGGCCTGGCCCCGCTGAAGGCGATCATCGAAGAGACCGCCTGGATGCCGGACCGCCCCTCCGTCGACCTCTTCCACGGCGTACGACTACGCAGCCAGGCGTACGACCTTCCCGACCTGCTGCGGCTGCGCGAGCGGCACGGGCGGATGCGGTTCGTGCTCGCCGTCTCCGACGACCCCCGGCACGGCCCGCCCGAGAGCGTCGCCGAGGCGGTCTCCCGGCATCGGGTGCCTTCCGATTACGAGGCGTTCGTCTGCGGCTCACCCGAGATGGTCCGTGCGTCAACCCAGCGCTTGCTTGCCCTGGGGGTGCTGCCCGAGCGGCTGCACACCGAGGACACCGGCATTCCCGGTCTCGCCCCCTCGTGGGTCGCGCCCCTAAGTGACAATTGATCACACAGCCTGCGTTCACTTCCGGTTAACCGGTGGTCTCTACTCTGCCTGGACATGAGCTGGAAGCGCAGGGTGAACCGCACACTCGAAGGGATCACCGGTTACAACTTCAAACGTGCCGGAGCCCCCGCCCGGCCCGCCGCCACGCCACGGCCGCCCGTTCGGCGGCCGTCCGCGCCGGTGGTGCGGCGGGCGCCGAACGACGCCGTGCGGCCGCCCTCCGACCCGGCGGACCGGTTGCTCGTGGCGCCGGTGTTCGTGCTGTCCTCCGTGCGGTCGGGGTCGACCCTGCTCCGCGTGATGCTCAACAGCCACTCCGAGATCCACTCCCCGCACGAGATGCACGTGCGGCGGATCACCGTCAACCTGCCCACCGAGCCGCTGCAGCAGGCCATCGAGGCGCTCGGGCACACCCAGAGCGACGTGGAGCACCTGCTGTGGGACCGGCTGCTGCACCGCGAGCTGGCCAGGAGCGGCAAGCGGATCCTGGCCGAGAAGACGCCGAGCAACGTCTTCGCGTTCCGCCGCATCGCCACCTGCTGGCCGGACGCGCGGTTCATCTTCCTGCTGCGGCACCCGCTGTCGATCGCCACCTCCTGGCACGAGGCCGACCCGGTCAAACGGCCCATGAAGGAGGCCGTGACGCACACCTACCAGTACATGAAGTACCTGGAGGAGGCGCGGCACAGCATCGACGGCGTCACGGTCAGGTACGAGGACCTCACGGCCGACCCCTACGAGCAGACCCGGCGGATCTGTGACTACCTCAAGGTGGACTGGGAGGAGGGGATGGTCCACTACGGCGACAAGGGGCACGGCGAGTTCGTCAAGGGCATCGGCGACTGGCGGGACAAGATCCGCACCGGCACCGTGCAGCCGGGCCGGCCGCTGCCCAAACCGGACGAGGTGCCGGAAGATCTGCACCCGATCTGCCGATCCTGGGGATATCTGCCTTCCGAACCGGAATGACCGGCGGGTGACAGGAACACGGCCCGCAGGTTACGTAACGGATAGATTTTTCCCCAGCGAACCTTAAGGATTCGTTGTTAACCTCCGTCGGCATGAACTGGAAGCGCAAGGTCAACGAAACCGTCGGTGAACTGACCGGATTCCACTTCAGCCGTGTCACCCACCCGGCGGGCGGCCCGGAGCCACAACGGACAGCGCGGCGCGAGTCGCAACGCGCCGCCGCCGTCGCCGCCGACCAGGTGCGGCCGCCGGTCCACCCGGAGGCCGACCGCCTGGTCCAGCCCGTCTTCCTGCTGTCCCCGGTGCGCTCGGGCTCCACGCTGCTCCGCGTCATCCTCAACGCCCACTCCCAGATCCACGCGCCGCACGAGCTGCACCTGCGGCGGCTGACCGTGGGCTTCGGCACCACACTCGCCGAGCAGGCGATGGACGCGCTCGGGCACAACCGCGCCGACCTGGAACACCTGCTGTGGGACCGCGTCCTGCACCGGGAGCTGACGCTCTCCGGCAAGAAGATCATCGTGGACAAGACCCCGGCCAACGCCTTCGCCTTCGAGCGGCTGACCGCCTGCTGGCCGGGCGCCCGGTTCGTCTTCCTGCTGCGCCACCCGGTCTCCATCGCCACCTCCTGGCACGAGGCCAGCCCCGGCAAGCGAGACGCGGAGGCCGCCGCCGTCGACGCGCTGAGGTACATGAAGGCCGTCGAGCGGGCCCGCAAGGCGCTCGACGGGCTGACCGTGCGCTACGAGGACGTGACCGCGGAGCCGGAGCAGGAGACCAGGCGGATCTGCGACTTCCTCGGCGTGCCGTGGGAGGAGGAGATGCTCGACTACGGCGCACGCAACGACTACCGCAAGGGCCTCGGCGACTGGAAGGACAAGATCCGCTCCGGCGCGATCCAGACCGGCCGCGAGCTCCCCGACCCCGACGCCGTGCCCGACGTCCTGAAGGACATCAGCGCCGCCTGGGGCTACCTGCCCGTGGGCAGCCGGTGAAGCCGCACGCCGAGGTCGGCCAGGTCTGGCCGGAGAACGGGCGCGTCCTGGTCCTCGGCTCCTTCCACGGGCTGGCGGCGGGGGAGCGGACCTGGCAGGTGACGCTGGTCCTGCGCGAGCCGCGCGGGCCCGAGCTGGCCTACCCGGTGACGGTCAGCGGCCAGGCGTTCGAGGCGTCGGTGCCGATCGCCGACCTGGTGCCCTCCGAGGCTCCGGAGAAGGGCGTCTGGGACCTGTACCTCAGCGCGGACGGCACCCGGCTGCGCGTCGGCAGGCACCTCGACGACATCCGCGACAAGACCTCCATCATGGTCTTCCCCGCCCAGCTCATCCCGCTGGACGGCGGCTTCATGCACGTCCGTCCGCGTTACACCGTGAACGAGAACCTCTCCATCGACTACTGGTACGGGACATGAGGCTCAGGTACCTGCTGCTGCACGCCTACGGCATGGGCGGGACGATCAGGACAGTGATCAACCAGGCGAACGCCATGGCCGAGGCGGGACACGACGTCGAGGTGGTGAGCGTGGTGCGGCGCAGGGACCGGCCGCAGTTCGCGCTCGACCCCCGGGTCGCCCTGTCCGCGCTGGTGGACCAGCGTGACGGCGTGCGCCCGCCGAGCCTCGGGGCCAGGGTCGTCCGCAAACTGCGCGGCCGGGCCGTGCCCGCCGGCGAGTTCGCGGTGGACTACTTCACCCCCCAGGTGGAGCGGGCCGTCATCTCCTACCTCGCCTCGCTCTCCGGCGGCGTGGTGATCACCACCCGGCCCGGCCTCAACCTGCTGTCGGCGAAGTACACCCGCCGCGGCGTGGTCAAGGTCGCCCAGGAGCACATGAACCTCGCCACCCACCGCAAGGACGTGCGCGAGGCCCTGCTCCGGCACTACGGCGCCTTCGACGCGGTGGTGGTGCTCACCGAGACCGACCGCAAGGAGTACGAGCAGGTGCTGCCCGGCGTGCGGGTCGAGCGGATCCCCAACGCCGTGCACACCGTGGACCAGCGGCGCTCCGAGCAGAACAACAAGGTCGTCATCGCCGCCGGGCGGCTTGTCGCGCAGAAGGGCTTCGACATGCTGATGCCCGCCTTCGCCGAGGTCGTCCGCCGGCACCCCGACTGGCAGCTGCGCGTCTACGGCACCGGCCCCAAGAAGGACCGGCTGCGCAAACAGATCGAGAAGTTACGCCTGTACAACAACGTCTTCCTGATGGGCAGGACCGAGCACTTCGACGAGGAGCTCGCCAAGGCGTCGCTGTTCGTGCTCAGCTCCCGGTTCGAGGGCCTGCCGATGGTGATGATCGAGGCGATGTCGCACGCGCTGCCGATCGTGAGCTTCGACTGCCCGACCGGCCCCGCCGACGTCCTCACCTCGGGCGTCGAGGGCGTGCTCGTCCCGCCGGGCGACTCCGAGGCGCTCGGCAGGGCGCTCGCCGACCTGATCGGCGACCGCGAGGGCAGGCTCAGGATGGGCGCCGCCGCGGTCCGGACCGTGCAGGCGTACTCGCCCGCGTCGGTCATGCCGCAGTGGGAGTCGCTGTACGGCGAGCTGCTCGCCGCACGCCGCTGAACACGGCGCGTCGGCGGTACGGGGAGCGCCGGGATCATTAGAATCCCGCGGGGTGAGCCGCATGCTGCACGGCATAGATGTGTCCAACTGGCAAGGCGCGGTCGACTGGGCGCGGCACGCCCGCGACGGCGTCGCCTTCGGGTTCGCCAAGGCGAGCGAGGGGGGCACGTTCACCGACAAGTGGTTCGCCCGCAACTGGGCGGGCATGCGGGAGAACTGGATGGTCTGCGGCGCCTACCACTTCGCCCGGCCGGACGGCAGTCCCGCCGGGCAGGCCCGGCACTTCCTGCGGGTGCTCAGGGCCGCGGGCGGCCTCCAGCCGGGCGACCTGATCGCGCTGGACCTGGAGGCCGACGACGGCCTCCCGCCGGCCAGGGTGGCGGCCTTCGCCCGCAGGTGGTGCCACATCGTCGAGGAGTTCACCGGCGTGCGGCCACTGATCTACACCTACGTGAACTTCGCCCGCGCCGGCAACTGCGCGGGGCTGGAGGGCCACCCCCTGTGGATCGCCTCCCCCAGCAGCCCGCGGGGCGACCCCGTGGTGCCGGCGCCCTGGCAGTCCTGGGTGATCCACCAGTACGCCAACAGCCCGCTGGACAAGAACGTCTTCCCCGGGAGCCGCGGCGAGCTGACCTCTCTGGGTCTGGACCCCCGGTAGCATTCAGGGGTATTCGCATCGATCCCCTTGTGATCTAGGAGCCACCGTGTCTGCCGTCGCCGAACTGCGCATCACCCTCGCCGGAGCCGAGCGTGTGGTGGCGGCCGGCACGACGTACGGCGAGGCCCTGGAGGCCGACGGAAGAACCGTCGTCGCCGCCCGGGTGGACGGCGCGCTGAGAGACCTCGCGGGCCGGGTCGCCGACGGCGAGACCGTGGAGCCGGTCGCCATCGACAGCGAGGACGGCCGGGCCATCCTGCGCCACTCCACCGCGCACGTCATGGCCCAGGCCGTCCAGGAGATCTTCCCCCGCGCCAAGCTGGGCATCGGCCCCCCGGTCGAGAACGGCTTCTACTACGACTTCGACGTCGAGGAGCCCTTCACCCCCGACGACCTCAAGCAGGTCGAGAAGCGGATGCGGGAGATCGTCAAGCAGGGCCAGGCGTTCTCCCGGCGGCCGGTCACCGAGGAGGCGGCCCGCGAGGAGCTGGCGGGCGAGCCGTACAAGCTGGAGCTGATCGGGCTCAAGGGGAGCGCGGCCGAGGCCGAGGAGGGCGCGTCCGTCGAGGTCGGCGGGGGCGAGCTGACCATCTACGACAACCTCGACCCCAAGACCGGCGAGACCTGCTGGAAGGACCTGTGCCGCGGGCCGCACCTGCCCACCACCCGGGTCATCCCCGCCTTCAAGCTGATGCGCTCGGGCGGCGCCTACTGGCGCGGCAGCGAGAAGAACCCGCAGCTCCAGCGCATCTACGGCACCGCATGGGAGTCCCGTGAGGCGCAGGACGCCTACCTGACCATGCTGGAGGAGGCCGAGCGGCGCGACCACCGCAAGCTCGGCGCCGAGCTCGACCTGTTCAGCTTCCCCGCCGAGATCGGCGGCGGCCTCGCCGTCTGGCATCCCAAGGGCGGCCGGGTGCGCCGCGTCATGGAGGAATACTCCCGCAAGCGGCACGAGGAGGCGGGCTACGAGTTCGTCGTCACGCCGCACCTCGCCAAGTCGACGCTGTTCAGCACCTCGGGCCACCTGGAGTGGTATGCGGACGGCATGTACCCGCCCATGGAGATGGAGGGCGCGACCTACTACCCGAAGCCGATGAACTGCCCGTTCCACATCACCATCTTCAAGGCGAGGGGCCGCTCCTACCGGGAGCTCCCGCTGCGGATGTTCGAGCTGGGCACGGTCTACCGCTTCGAGAAGTCCGGCGTGCTGCACGGCCTCACCCGGGCCCGCGGCTTCACCCAGGACGACGCGCACATCTTCGTCACCCCCGACCAGCTCGCCGACGAGCTGGCCTCGCTGCTCCAGTTCGTCATCGACCTGCTGCGCGACTACGGCCTGACCGAGTTCGAGGCCGAGCTGGCCACCCGGCCGGAGAAGTTCGTCGGCGACCCGGAGGAGTGGGACGAGGCGACCACGGCCCTGCGGCACGCGCTGGACAAGTCCGGCGTGCCCTACGTCGTGGCCGAGGGCGAGGGCGCCTTCTACGCGCCCAAGATCGACGTGCACATCCGTGACGCCATCGGGCGCCGCTGGCAGCTCTCCACCCTCCAGGTGGACTTCCAGCTCCCCCAGCGGTTCGGCATGGAGTACCAGGCGGCCGACGGCACCCGCAGGCGGCCCTACATGGTCCACCGGGCGCTGTTCGGCTCGGTGGAGCGCTTCTTCGCGATCCTCCTGGAGCACTACGCGGGCGCCATGCCGCCGTGGCTGGCCCCGGTGCAGGTGGTCGGCATCCCGATCGCCGACGCGCACGTGCCGCACCTGAAGGCCGTCGCCGAGAGGCTGGCGGCCAAGGGCATCCGGATCGAGGTGGACGAGGGCGACGAGCGCATGCAGAAGAAGATCCGCAACGCGCAGCGGTCGAAGGTCCCCTTCATGCTGCTGGCCGGTGACGACGACGTCGCGAACGACGCGGTGTCCTTCCGCTACCGCAACGGCGAGCAGAAGAACGGCGTGCCCATCGACGAGGCGATCGCCGAGATCGTCGACGCCGTGGAGCGCCGCGTCCAGGTCTGACGAGCCTTCGCCGGAGGCCCGGCGCCCGTGACCGTGGGCGCCGGGCCTTCCGCTTGCCCAGGGCGCCGCGCCGCGGCCGGCCGCCAGGTCCTATGCTGCATGGCATGCAGGACAGCGAGCCGATCGAGCAGGCCGGTGCCGGGGTCCCGGACGACTTCCAGCGGTTGTGGACTCCCCACCGCATGGCCTACATCAAAGGGGAGAACAAGCCCTCGGGCGCCGGGCCCGACGATGGGTGCCCGTTCTGCGAGATCCCGAAGATGACCGACGAGGAGGGCCTGGTCGTGGCCCGCGGGGCGGCTGTCTTCGCCGTGCTCAACCTCTACCCGTACACCTCCGGCCACCTCATGGTGTGCCCCTACCGGCACGTCTCCGACTACGCCGACCTGGACGACGTGGAGACCACCGAGCTGGCCGGCTTCACCAAGCGGGCGCTTCGCGCGCTGCGCAAGGCCAGCGGGGCCCAGGGGTTCAACGTCGGGATGAACCTCGGCGGCGTGGCCGGCGCGGGCATCGCCGCGCACCTGCACCAGCACGTGGTGCCGCGCTGGGGCGGCGACACCAACTTCATGCCCGTCGTCGGGCGCACCAGGGTGCTGCCCCAGCTCCTCCAGGACACCCGGTCGCTGCTCGCCCAGGCGTGGCCGGTCGACTGACGACCGCCCCGGCCGGCCCTCCCCGGCCGCGGGTCAGGTCGTGGCGGGGCTGAGCGGCCGCGAGACGGGCTCGCGGGTCGGCACGCCCCTCGTCCCGATGCCCGCCGTCAGGACCAGCGGCACGGCCAGGGCCAGCGCCATCGACAGCACCGCCGCCCCCGAGTCGTTGACCAGCATCCCCACCACGCCGCTCACCAGGGTGCCGACGAACCCGGCGTGCAACGCGGGCGACCGCTCGAAGGCCGCCGGCAGCGCGCCCGCGGTCACCGTCTCCGGCCGCATCAGCGTGAAGACCAGGAAGGCGCCCGCGGCGATCACGATCGGCATCAGGTTGGGGCTGAGCAGGGTGCTGAGCATGGCGTAGAGCTTGCGCAGGATCACGTCCAGCGCCTCGCCGGTGGCCACCTGGCCCACGAAGCGGCCCAGGTGGGTCTGCGAGGCCGGCGGGCGCAGGCTGTCCAGGAAGGCGATGGTCATCACGAGGACCCCGCCCGCCACGCAGAACGCGCCCAGCTTCACCGGGGAGATCCGCCGGCCGGCGATCATCAGCGCGGCCACGGCGATCCCCGGCATGAACGCGATGACGCCGCCGAAGTCGCTGCCCACCCCCGGCCAGCCGCCCAGGATCATGGCCACCCCGCCGAGCGCGGCGACCGCGACCACCGCCGGGCCGCGCCGCCCCCGGCCGATCAGCCAGTGGGCGAGCACCGTGGCCGACAGCAGCACCGAACTGGCGAAAAGCGCGAACGGGATGTTGCCCAGGCCGTAGTACCGGCCGCCCTGCACCGTGGTGTAGCCGACCACGCTGTCGAGCTGGAGCGGGCTGCCGGTGAGCAGGTCGGCGGCGAGCACCAGGGCGGTGACCACGGCGACGACGGTGAGCGGGCCGAGCGGGTGCCGGTGCCACGGGCCGTACCGGGCGATCGCCCCCAGGGCCAGCGCGCAGCCGAGGACGCCGCCGAGATGCGCCAGGGCGGGGTCGCCCGCGCGGTCCCAGGGCAGCAGGTTGACCGTCAGCGTGGAGACCGGCAGCGAGGCGAGGACCAGCGCCGCCGTACGGATGCCGCCGGGCGCGCGGCCCCGGCGCAGCAGCAGGAAGACGGCGGCGTAGAAGAGCACCTGGAGCACGGCGAGCGCGGTGAAGAAGCCGAAGAGCAGGCTCTTGACCGTCTGACCGGCCGTGTCGGCGCGGGCCAGCGAGGCGGCGGTCTCAGCCACCTGCCCGGCCCGGTCGCGGCTCGGCGTCCACGGCGTGCCCACCACGTTCGCGGGCGCCTCGACGCCCGCCTCGCGCAGCAGCGTCGCCGTGACGTCCGGCAGGATCGTGGTGTCCTCGCGGTGGGTGGACGCCGCGCCGAGCAGCCGGCCCGCGCCGCCGGGGACGCGCATCATGGCGACGCGCAGATGCGGGTCGGATCCGTGGTCGGCGACCCCGGCCAGCAGCACCGTGGAGTTCCGGGGGAGCGCGGCGAGGAGCGCGCCCACCTTGGCGTCGGCCGCGCGGACCGCCGCCGCGCGCCGCGCCGCGCCGAGCGTCTCGGGCACCCGGGGGATCGTCCCGCCGGCGAGGTAGGGCCGGATCAGGTCGTCGACGTCGGCGGCGACCACCGGGCAGCGGCTCAGCGTGGCGGCGTCGGCCTGCGCGGCGGAGGGCAGGTAGACGTCCACGGCGCCGGTGCGGTCGGCGAGGGCGAGCGCGGCGCCCGGCCCGACCGCGACCGAGCACCGTCCCGCGGCGCGCAGCGCCGAGCCGAGCGAGCCCGCGTGCTGCTCGCCGGCGACGTCGTGCAGGTAGCCGTAGGAGGCGATGGCCGCGCCCGCGCCGCGGGGCTCGGGGGTGGGCGGCTCACCGCAGTAGTAGCCGACGGTGGCGCGCACCCCCGTCGAGACCGTCAGCCAGCCGTCGTAGGGGCAGGTCACCCGGCCCACCGTGCGGACGGACAGGGAGCCGAGCGCGCTCTGCCCGGCCAGCCGCCACAGGTTCGGGGTGGCCTCGGCGCCCAGGTCGCTCCACTGCAGCCCGGGGACGCCGATGAGCGCGACCGGCGCGTCCGGCGCGGGCGCGGCCGACGCCGTTCCGGCCAGGCCGGGAACGCTGAGCAGCCCGCTCACGAGCAACGCCAACGCGGCCAGCGTCCGCCTCACCGAAGACCTCCCCTGTCGTTCCGACGCGCTCGCACGCACGCTAGGGGAGCCGGACGGCCGCCGTCCACAGGTTCCGGCGGAACGTAGGTGAAGATCGACCTAATAACCGGAATTCACGGAACCTTGACGGCGACCAGCGACGCGTCGCTCTCGTTGCCGAGCCGGTCGAGCGCGGTGACGAGATAGGTGCCGGACTCCCGCGCCCGGAAGGTGTGGGCGCCGGGGACGACGGCCAGCAGGTTCCGCGCGTCGGCGGTGGAGCACTCGCCCGGCCTGCCGTCCACCCGGTAGACCGCGTAGGAGCGGGCGCCGTGCGAGGGCTGCCAGGTCAGGGTGGCGCCGGACGCCTTCAGCCCGGCGGGGACGGCCGGAGCCCCGCCGCCGCGCTCCTTCATCAGCGGCAGCAGGGCGGGCCTGGAGTAGCTCTCCCTGGCGATCCGGTCCATGGCGCCGAGCGGGTTGGCGAGGAGCTGCTTGGCGCTGAAGTAGACGTCGCCGCCGATCTGCTTGTACCTGCGGTTGAGCACCAGGTGGGCGGGCAGCTCGCCGGGCCTGGTCCAGGCCGCCGAGGACGTGCTGCCGACCTGGTAGAGCGCCTGGCCGATGTACAGGTGCACGTCGGTGCCCTTGACCTGCCGGGCCCACCAGGGCGCCAGCACGGAGTAGTCGGCCGCCCGGAACCCGCGCGGCCAGTAGAGCTGCGGCGTGATGTAGTCGACCGTGCCCGCCTTGATCCAGGCGAGGGGGTCGGCGTAGATCTCGTCGTAGGCGGACATGCCGCTGGTCCTGGACCCGTCGGGGTCGTTGGCGGTGTTGCGCCAGATGCCGAACGGGCTGATGCCGAACTTCACGTACGGCTTGGCCGCGTGCACGGCCTCGTCGACGTCGGCGACCAGCTTGTTGACGTTGCCCCGGCGCCAGTCGGCGAGATCCTCACCGCCGCCGTACCTGGCGAAGGCCGCGGCGTCGTCGAACCGGGCGCCCGGCACCGGGTAGGGGTAGAAGTAGTCGTCGAAGTGCACGCCGTCCACGTCGTAGCGGTTCACCACGTCGGTGACCACCTTGACGACGTGCTCGCGGACCGCGGGCAGGCCCGGGTTGTAGTAGAGGCGGCCGTCGTACTTGACCAGCCAGTCCGGGTGCCGCCTGGCGGGGCTGCCCGCGGGCATGTCGGCCGCGGACGCCTCGTAGGACGCGCGGTAGGGGTTGAACCAGGCGTGGAACTCGAGGCCGCGCTTGTGCGCCTCGGCGATGAGGAAGGGCAGCGGGTCCCAGCCGGGGTGCTTGCCCGCCGTACCGGTGAGGAACCGCGACCAGGGCTCGTGCGCGGACTTGTAGAAGGTGTCGGACGCGGGGCGGACCTGGACGAAGACCGCGTTGAGCCGGCGCTCGACCGCGCCGTCGAGGATCCGCACGTACTCGGCGCGCTGCCGGGCCGGGGACAGGCCGGACCGCGAGGGCCAGTCGAGGTTGGTGACGGTGGCGATCCACACTCCGCGGAGCTGGCGCTTGGGGTACCGCGGGTCGACGGGGCAGCCGGCCGCGGAGGTGACGGCTCCCGGGACGGAGGTCGCGGGGGTCGCGGCGGCCCCTGCCTGCTTGGCGGGCTTGTGCCCGTCGTCGGCTCTCGCGCCGGGCCCGAAGCTGTAAGCGGCCGCTGTGGTGGCGACGGCGACGGCGGCCGCTGCCAGGAGGGCCATTCTCGCCGGTCGCTTCTCAGGGTGTCCGGTTCGCATGGTTCTCCAGTCTGACACCGCGGGCGAGGTGCTCAGGCCGGAAGAACGAAATCGATTTGTGAGGTCCGTGTGATGAAATGGGGCTACTGTGACGTTCCTTTGTGGCGCGAAGGTATCGTCCGGGCAATTGCGATTTAAGCGATATTGGGGATTTAAAGGGATATTTCTGGGTTTATGTGGTGGGGGTAGGAAATGAGGCGCGGCTCCCGGGGCGGAGAGGGGCCGCCGCCCACCGCCCCGGGGAACCGCGCCGGTCATCCGAGGCCGGTCAGCCCGGCGTCGCCAGCCGGTCCGCCACCTGCGGCGGCAGCGGCTCGTACCGCAGGAAGGAACGGTGGAAGGTGCCGGTGCCGTGCGACATCGACCGCAGGTCGATGGCGTACCGGGTGATCTCCAGCTCGGGGACCTCGGCGCGCACCAGCGTGCGGCCGGTGCCGACCGGCTCGGTGCCGAGGACGCGGCCGCGGCGCGAGGACAGGTCGGACATCACCGAGCCGACGTAGTCGTCGGCCACCAGCACCGACACCTCGTCGACCGGTTCCAGCAGCAGCGTCGGCACCTTGCCCGCCGCCTCCTTCAGGGCCAGCGCGCCCGCGATCTGGAAGGCCATGTCGGAGGAGTCCACCGAGTGCGCCTTGCCGTCGTAGAGCGTGACCTTGACGTCCACCATCGGGTACCCGGCCAGCACGCCCCGCTCCATCTGGCTGCGCACGCCCTTCTCCACCGACGGGATGAACTGCCGCGGCACGACGCCGCCGACGATCCGGTCCACGAACTGGAACCCGCTCCCCGAGGGCAGCGGCTCGACCTCCAGGTGGCAGATCGCGTACTGCCCGTGGCCGCCGGTCTGCTTGACGTTGCGGCCCATCGCCTGGCAGCGCCCGCCGAACGTCTCGCGCAGCGGGACGCGCAGGCTGATCTTCTCGACCTCGACGCCGTGCCGTCTGGCGAGCCGGTCCAGCAGCACGTCCACATGCGCCTCGCCCATGCACCACAGCACGAGCTGGCGGGTCTCCGGGTTGTTCTCCAGCCGCAGCGTCGGATCCTCCGCGACCAGCCGCCCCAGCGCCTGCCCCAGCTTGTCCTCGTCGGCCTTGGACCTCGCCTGGATCGCCACCGGCAGGAGCGGCTCGGGCATCGCCCACGGGGTCACGACCAGCGGGTTCTCCCGCTCCGACAGCGTGTCTCCGGTCTCCGCCCGGCCCAGCTTGGCCACCGCGCAGATGTCGCCCGCGACGCACCTGGTACTGGTCCGCTGCGTCTTGCCGAGCGGCGAGGACAGCGCCCCGATGCGCTCGTCGAGGTCGTGGTCCTCGTGCCCGCGCTCGGCCAGGCCGTGCCCGGAGACGTGCACCGTCATGTCGGGGCGCAGCGTGCCGGAGAAGACCCGGACCAGGCTGATCCGGCCGACGTACGGGTCGCTGGTGGTCTTGAGGATCTGGGCGACCAGCGGGCCGTCGGGGTCGCAGGACAGGCCGGCGACCGGCTTGCCGTCGATGGTGGCGATCTCCGGGAGGGGGTGCTCCGGCGGCGCGGGGAAGCCCTGCGTCATGATCTCCAGCAGCTCCGCGGCGCCGACGCCGGTACCGGTGGCGAGGACGGGATGGAAACCGCCCCTGGCCATGGCCTTCTCCAGGTCGTCGATGAGGACCTTGGTGCCGATCTCCTCGCCGGCGAGGTAGCGGTCCATCAGGGACTCGTCCTCGGACTCCTGGATGATGCCCTCGATGAGCATCCCGCGGTACCCCTCCATGTTCTCCCGCGTCGACTCGGGCGGCTCCTTCTCGGTCCTGGTCCCTCCCGAGTAGTCGTAGAAGCGCCTGCTGAGAAGCCCGATCAGGCCGCCGTCGTGCGGCAGGTAGAGCGGGGCGACGCCGTCGCCGAAGGCGTCCTGGCAGGAGGTGAGCACCTCGTCGAAGTCGGCCCGCTGATGGTCGATCTTGGTGATGACCACGGCGCGCGGCATGCCGACCGCCGCGCACTCCTCCCAGAGCATCCGGCTCAGCCCGTCGACGCCCTCGGCCGCCGAGACCACGAAGAGCGCGGCGTCGGCGGCGCGCAGCCCGGCCCGCAGGTCGCCCATGAAGTCGGCGTAGCCGGGGGTGTCCAGGAGGTTGATCTTGATGCCGTTGTGCGTCATCGGCGAGAGTGAGAGGTTCACCGATCTCTGCTGGCGTACCTCGACCTCGTCGAAGTCGTTCACGGTGGTGCCGTCCTCGACCCTGCCGGGGCGCTGGATGGTGCCCGTCGCCGCCAGAAGTGCCTCGGCGAGCGTGGTCTTGCCCGCTCCCGAATGGCCGACCAGCACCACGTTGCGCACCATGTCGGGCCGGTCGGCCGCCGGTGCCCTGCCCGCGGCTCCCGCGGCTCCGGTTGTCCTGTCCGCCACATCGCCTCCCGCGTCGTCTCGTGCGACCGTGACCCGCAGCAACGGTGGGAACGGCCGCCTGTGCGTCCGCCACCGCATCCCGACGCGCGCCGCCGGGTAAGACCACGAGTCACCGTCAAGACGCGGTGTGTTCACCAAATACCCATGTGGCGAATCTCACAAGAGGAAAAGGGTAAAGTGCTCGGCTCCTGTGCGTTGGGTGCCGCCCCTTTCCCAGGTGTCCTACGATCGGACCGCGATGCTCAAACTCCTCCGCCCCGCCGTCACACGTGCCCTGACCCCGCTGGGCAGGGCTCTGGCGCGCCGGGGAATCAGCCCCGACATGGTGACCGCCGTCGGCACTCTCGGTACCGCCGCCGCCGCGTTGTACTTCTACCCGCGCGGGCAGCTGTTCTGGGGCACCCTGGTCATCACCGTCTTCGTCCTCGCCGACCTGCTCGACGGGGTGCTCGCCAGGCTGGGCGGTGGAGGCGGCAGCACGTGGGGCGCGTTCCTCGACTCCACCCTCGACCGGATCGGCGACGCCGCGATCTTCGCCGGCCTGACGTTCTGGTTCGTGCTGAGCGACCAGCTCGTCCTGGCCGGCGTGGCGCTGTTCTGCCTCGTGGCGGGGGCGCTGGTGTCCTACGCCAAGGCGCGGGCAGAGGGGCTCGGGCTCAGTTGCGACGTGGGCCTGGTCGAGCGTCCCGAGCGGCTGGTGGCGGTCCTCGTGCCGGCCTGGCTGGACGGGCTCGGCGTGCCGTACGTGCTGGCCATCGCGCTCTGGCTGCTCGCGGGGGCCAGCGCGGTCACGGTCGTGCAGCGGATCGCGCACGTGCACGGCCAGGCGACCCAGCGCCTCGGAGGGGCGGCCGGGCCCAGACCCTCCGCCGATCGGGAGAGTGATGACCGATAAGCCGTCCCTGCAGGACCGCGTCGTCTCCGCCGGCTTCGGCGCCGGCTGGGCGCTGATCCCCCGGCTGCCCCGGCGGCCGACCGCATTCGCGTTCCGCGCCTTCGCCGACCGGCTGTGGCGCCGGCGCGGCGCCCCGGTGCGCCGGCTGGAGGCCAACCTGGCCAGGGTCACCGGCCTGCACCCGGACAGCGCCGAGCTGCGCGAGCTGAGCCGGGCCGGCATGCGCACCTACCTGCGGTACTTCCAGGAGGTGTTCGAGCTTCCCGCGATGTCCAGGGACGAGATCGTCGCGCGCAGCCACGTCATCGGCGAGGAGCACATCTTCGAGGCGGCGGCCGAGGGGCGCGGCGTGGTGCTCGCGCTGCCGCACATGGGCAACTGGGACCAGGCGGGCGCGTGGCTGGTCGCCAAGGGGCACCCGTTCACCACGGTGGCCGAGCGGCTGCGGCCCGAGTCGCTGTACCGGCGTTACGTCGCCTTCCGCGAGGGGCTGGGCATGGAGGTGCTGCCGCTGACCGGCGGCGACGGGCACAACTTCGGCAAGCTGGCCCAGAAGGTGCGCGGCGGGGGAGTGGTCTGCCTGCCCGCCGAGCGGGATCTCACCGCCAAGGGCATCGAGGTCGAGTTCTTCGGCGCGAAGACCCGGGTGCCGGCCGGGCCGCCGCTGCTCGCGGTGCAGACCGGTGCCGTGCTGCTGCCGGTGATCCTGTGGTTCCAGGACGACGACTGGGCGTTCCAGATCCACCAGCGGATCGAGGTCCCGGTCGAGGGCACCCGCCAGGAGAAGGTGCGGGCGGTGGCGCAGGCGCTGGTGTCGGTCTTCGAGAAGGGCATCGCCGAGCATCCCGAGCACTGGCACATGCTGCAGCGGCTCTGGCTGGACGACCTGGAGCCCGCAGGAGGCGAGCGGTGAGGGTCGGGCTGGTCTGCCCCTACTCGTGGGACATGCCGGGCGGCGTGATGGCGCACATCCGCGACCTGGCCGAGGCGCTGATCGCCGACGGCCACCAGGTGTCGGTGATCGCGCCCGCCTCCGACGACGCCGACCTGCCGCCCTACGTGACCCCGGCGGGCCGGGCCGTGCCGGTGCCCTACAACGGCTCGGTGGCGCGGATGTCCTTCGGGTTCATCTCGGCCGCGCGGGTGCGGCGGTGGGTGCGCGACGGGGGTTTCGACGTGCTGCACATCCACGAGCCGCTGGTCCCCAGCCTGGGCGTGCTGGCCTGCTGGGCGGCGAAGGGGCCGATCGTGGCGACCTTCCACGCGTCCTGGACCCGCTCGCGGGCGATCGCGGTCGCCGAGCCCATGCTGCGCAGCGCGCTGGAGAAGATCAGCGGCAGGATCGCCGTGTCCGACGCGGCGCGCAAGAGCCTGGTCGAGCAGTTCGGCGGCGACACGGTGCTGATCCCCAACGGGGTGACGGTGAGCCGCTACGCCGAGGCCGAGCCGCTGCCCGGCTGGGGTCCCGACGGCGACACGCTGGGCTTCCTCGGCAGGATGGACGAGCCGCGCAAGGGCCTGCCGATCCTGCTCGACGCCTTCGTCCTGCTCGCCGAGCGGCGTCCCGGCCTGAAACTGCTGATCGCGGGCCCCGGCGACGCCGGCGACGTCTACGACCGGGTGCCCGCCGCGCTGCACCGGCGGATCACCCTGCTCGGCATGGTGTCGGAGGAGGACAAGGCCCGCGCCTACCACTCGGTCGACGTGTTCTGCGCGCCCAACACCGGCGGCGAGAGCTTCGGCATCGTCCTCGCCGAGGCCATGGCCGCCGGGGCGCCGGTGCTGGCCAGCGACATCCCCGCCTTCCGCAAGGTGCTGGGGGAGGGGCAGGCGGGCGCGCTGTTCCCGAACGGCGACGCGCGGGCGCTGGCGGAGGAGGCGGGGCGGCTGCTGGAGGACCCGGATCGGAGGACCGTGCTGTCGGAGGAGGCGCGCAGGGCCGTGCGCAAGTACGACTGGTCGACCGTCGCCCGTGACGTGGTGCGCGTCTACGAGACCGTCACCTCGCCGGGCGCGGGCGTGGTCGAGGACCGGGCGAGCGCCCCATGACCACTATCGTGATCGTGCTGGTGGTGGGCGTCGTGCTGGTGCTCACCGCGGTCTACATCTCCTGGCGCGCGGGCCGCCTGGACCGGCTGCACATCCGGCTGGAGCTGGCCCGCGAGGCCCTGGACGGCGCCCTGGTACGGCGGGCCGCGATCTGCCTGGAGCTGGCCGCCTCCCGGATCCTGGACCCGGCGACCTCCCTGGTCCTCGCCTCGGCGGCGCACGAGGCGCGCACGGCGGGCGTCGAGGAGCGCGAGCACGCCGAGAGCGACCTGTCGCGCACCCTGCGCGCGGCCGTGGACCAGGAGCGCTTCAGGGAGAAGCTGGCCGAGCGGCCCGGCGGCGCCGAGCTGTTCGCCGAGCTGGAGGAGGCGGTGGCCAAGGTGGTCTACTCCCGCCGGTTCTACAACAACGCGGCCGGGGTGACCCGGACGGCGCAGCGGCGTTTCCTCGCCCGCACGCTGCGGCTGGCCGGATACACCGAGTATCCCGGTTTCTTCGAGATCGACGACGACCCGCCGCGGGCGATGGCGGCCGAATAGCCGGCAACCCGGACGGTGATCACCCTGTCGCACTGGGTAGTGACTCTTCGTTGCCGAAACTTTAAACCTGCCCTTTCCCGGCATGGGTAAGCTTCTGCACACTTCATGGCATATCAGAGGAGTTGAGTGGTGCGCGCTACCCGGGTGATCGCCGTCACGATGGCCGGAGCGGCCGTCCTGGCCCCCGTCGTCGCGTGCTCGTCGCAGGATGAGGCGGCCCCCGGCCGCAACCCGGAGGCGGCGCCGACCGTCTCCGCCGCCGAGAGCACGCCGCCGCCGCCCGAGCATCCCTTCACCGGGCAGCCGATCGGCGGGCGCAAGCCCGTGCTGGCCGTGAAGATCGAGAACACCGCGGCGGGCAAGCCGCAGATGGGGCTCAAGAGCGCGGACATCGTCTACATCGAGCAGGTCGAGGGCGGCCTCACCCGGCTGATGGCGATCTTCTCCTCGAAGCTGCCCGCCAAGGTGGGGCCGGTGCGCTCGGCCCGCATCTCCGACCTGCACATCCTGCCGATGTTCGGCAAGCCGGCGCTGGCCTACTCCGGCGTGCAGACCAAGATGATCCCCTACGTGCAGAAGGCGTCGCTGTTCGACGTCTCCGACAGCGCCGCGCCGGGCGCCTACCAGCGCGAGCCCGGCCGGGTGGCGCCGTACAACCTGGTCGCGAGCCCGCGCAAGCTGCTGTCGGAGGCGCCCAAGGCGAGCAAGGCCAAGGACATCGGCTTCGTCTTCGGCGACGCGCCCGAGGGCGGCACCCCCAAGAAGAGCTTCACGGTGCGCTACCCGGCGGCCCGTTTCACCTTCACCTGGTCGCAGTCCCAGGAGCGCTGGCTGGTCGCGCAGGACGGCAAGAAGGACATGGCGGCCGAGGGCGGCCAGCAGGGCGCGCCCACCGTCGTGGTGCAGTACGCCAAGACCACGCGCTCGGAGTTCCACGACGTCAACGACAGCTACACCCCGCTGATCCAGACGACCGGCACCGGCCGGGCGGTCGTGCTGCGCGACGGCAAGGCGTACAACGCGAAGTGGTCCAGGGAGTCCGAGGAGGAGGGCACCACCTTCACCACCGCGTCGGGCGAGCCGATGCCCTTCGCGAAGGGCCAGGTGTGGGTGGTGCTGGCGGCGCCCAAGCCGGTCCAGCCGTGAGCCCTGCCCGCCGTACAGGCTGTCCATAAAGTGTGAAGAACCACGACACTTGGGATGTCTGGGGATAGGTCGATTTGCGCCTACGATGGGAGTAAATCATCCGGCCCCCGCCCCTCGTGAGGTTAAGACCCGTGTCCAGCAGCAGCACTGAAGTCACCGACAGCGCCGTCACCGGAACCGCCCGGGTGAAGCGCGGCATGGCCGAGATGCTCAAGGGCGGCGTCATCATGGACGTCGTCACCCCTGAGCAGGCCAAGATCGCCGAGGACGCCGGAGCGGTCGCCGTGATGGCTCTGGAGCGGGTGCCGGCCGATATCCGCGCCCAGGGCGGCGTCTCCCGCATGAGCGACCCGGACATGATCGAGGGCATCATCGCGGCCGTCTCGATCCCGGTCATGGCCAAGGCCCGGATCGGGCACTTCGTCGAGGCCCAGGTCCTCCAGGCGCTCGGCGTGGACTACGTCGACGAGTCCGAGGTGCTCACCCCGGCCGACTTCGCCAACCACATCGACAAGTGGCAGTTCACCGTGCCCTTCGTGTGCGGCGCCACCAACCTCGGCGAGGCCCTGCGCCGGATCACCGAGGGCGCGGCCATGATCCGCTCCAAGGGCGAGGCCGGCACCGGCGACGTGTCCAACGCCACCACCCACATGCGCAAGATCCGCGGCGAGATCAAGCGGCTCACCTCCCTGCCCGAGGACGAGCTCTACGTCGCGGCCAAGGAGCTCCAGGCGCCGTTCGAGCTGGTCGCCGAGGTGGCCAAGCTGGGCAAGCTGCCGGTCGTGCTGTTCACCGCGGGCGGCATCGCCACCCCCGCCGACGCCGCCATGATGATGCAGCTCGGCGCCGAGGGCGTCTTCGTCGGCTCGGGCATCTTCAAGTCCGGCGACCCCGCCAAGCGGGCCGCCGCGATCGTCAAGGCCACCACCTTCTTCGACGACCCCGACGTGATCGCCAAGGTCTCGCGCGGCCTCGGCGAGGCGATGGTCGGCATCAACGTCGACGACATCCCGGTGCCGCACCGGCTGGCCGAGCGCGGCTGGTAGCCCCGCCCGTACGGCGGCTCCCCGGCACGGCGAGCCGCCGTTCACCGGCCGGTCTTTTCCCGGTTGGAAAAGTTTTGTCAAGTTAGGATTCTGGCCACTCCGACACCACTTGGCGGACATCGGCCTCCGTCAGGCTGCGGGACGTCCCGACGCTTGATCGTCTTGGAGGTCCCCATGTCCGCGTTGACCAGACGGTCGTTCCTCGTCACGGGCATCGCCGTGGGCGCCACCGCGGGAATGCCCGCGGTCGCCCACGCCGACCCCGTCCCCTCCCTGGGCCCGCTCCGCGGCGACCCCTTCACCCTCGGCGTGGCCTCGGGCGACCCGAGCCACGACGGCTTCGTGATCTGGACCCGTCTCGCCGTGCAGCCACTCGCGGAGGACGGCCTCGGCGGGATGCCCGACCGCCCGGTGACCGTGCAGTGGGAGGTGTCCACCGACGAGCGTTTCCGCAGGAACGTGCGCAGGGGCACCGCGCAGGCCCGCCCGGAGTGGGGCCACAGCGTGCACGTCGAACTGGACGACCTGCTGTCGGACCGGGAGTACTGGTACCGGTTCAGGACCGGCTCCCACCAGTCGCCGGTCGGCCGCGCCCGCACCGCCCCGCACCCGCTGTCGTACGGCTCGGGCCTGACGATGGCGTTCGTCTCCTGCGCGCAGTACGAGCACGGCTACTTCACCTCCTACCGCCGCCTGGCGGAGGACCGGCCCGATCTCGTGCTGCACCTCGGCGACTACCAGTACGAGTACACCCGCGACACCTACACCATCCCCGGCGGCAACATCCGCCACCACGAGGGCCCCGAGACCGAGACGCTGGCGAACTACCGCCAGCGGCACGCGCAGTACAAGGCCGACCCCGACCTCCAGGCGGCGCACGCGGCGGCCTGCTGGTCGGTCGTGTGGGACGACCACGAGCTGGACAACAACTGGGCCGACGAGGTGCCCGAGCGGCCCGACGTCCCGCAGCCGAACTTCCTGGCCAGGCGCGCGGCGGCGTTCCGCGCCTACTACGAGAACATGCCGCTGCGCCGCACCTCCGTCCCGCGCGGCATCGACATGCAGCTCTACCGGCGCATCCGGTGGGGGCAGCTCGCCAACTTCCACATGCTCGACACCCGGCAGTACCGCGACGACCAGGGCTGCGGCGACGGGTACAGCTCCTGCCCCGAGGCGGTGGACCCGGCCCGCTCGATCACCGGCGCCGAGCAGGAGGCGTGGCTGATCGAGGGCTTCCACCGCTCCCGCGCCCGCTGGGACGTGCTCGGCCAGCAGGTCTTCTTCGCCCAGCGCGACAACAACGCCGGCCCCGCCAAGATCACCAGCCAGGACGCCTGGGACGGCTACGTCGCCTCCCGCGAGCGCATCACCCGCGGCTGGGTGGACGCCGGGGTGCGCAACGCCGTCGTTCTGACCGGCGACGTGCACGCCCACTGGGCCAGCGACCTGAAGCTGGACTACGACGACCCGACCTCGGCCACCGTGGGCTCGGAGCTGGTCGCCACCTCGATCAGCACCGGCGGGAACGGCGCCGACTCCGACCCGGCCACCCACCCCTACCTCACGATCAACCCGCACCTGAAGTTCTACAACAACCAGCGCGGCTACGTGCTGACCAGGATCGACAAGGAGGCCATCACGGCCGACTTCAAGGTGGTGCCCGCCGTGACCGCGCCCGGCTCCCCGGTCCACGTCAAGGCCACCTTCGTGATCGAGGACCGGGTGCCCGGCGTGCAGCAGACCTACCTGCGCCCGGTCGACCCCTCGGTGACGGCCCGCACCGCCGGCCGCGACCAGATCCAGGAGACCGTGGACCTGGAGACGAAGCGCCCGTAGGGCCCACCCGCCGGCGGCGGTCCGCGGTACGCGGGCCGCCGTCCGGCGTTCCCCGGCAGGTCAGCTGGGAATACGGGCCGGGCCGGGCCATCCTGCTGACCATGACGCCGAACGATCCGACGGCCCTCGCCGCCGACCTGTCCTTCGTGCTGCGCCGCCTGGTCATGCTGCTCCGCCGCGCGGTCGCCGGCTATCCCATCACCAGCCAGCAGTACGCCGTGCTGCGCTCCCTGGAGGGCGGGCCGCGCAGGATGACCGACCTGGCCGAGGAGCACGCGGTCCAGCTCCCCACGATGACCGTGCAGATCAACCGGCTGGAGGATCCCGGTCTGGTGGCCAGGGGCACCGACCCGGCCGACGCGAGGGTCCGCACCGTCGAGCTGACCGCGGAGGGCCGCACCCGCCTGGAGGAGGTGCGGCGAGCCCGGCACGCCTACCTCGCCCGGCAGCTCGACGCGCTCACGCCGGCGGAACGCGAGGCCATCGCGGCGGCCCTGCCGGCGCTCGCCAGGATGGGCGAGACCCCCTGAGCGGCCCGTGGACTCGTCCCGATGTGCCGCCGACGGCGTAATCTGGGAAGATTGACGTTCGCGGTGACGTGACGCCGCGGATCAGCGCAACCGAGATCGAGGATGTTCCGTGACCAGTGTGCCCACCATCGGCGTGCTCGCCCTTCAGGGAGACGTGCGCGAGCATCTGCGATCGCTGACCGCGGTGGGCGCGCGGGCGCTCACGGTGCGGCGGCCGGACGAGCTGGCCGAGGTCGACGCCCTGGTCGTGCCGGGCGGCGAGTCGACCACGATGTGGAAGCTGGCCGACGCCTTCGAGCTGCTGGAGCCGCTGCGCCTGCGGATCAAGGAGGGCATGCCGGCCTACGGGTCGTGCGCCGGCATGATCATGCTCGCCGACCGGATCGAGGACGGCGTCACCGGGCAGCAGACGTTCGGCGGCATCGACATGGTCGTGCGCCGCAACGCCTTCGGCCGCCAGATCGACTCCTTCGAGTCCGACGTCGACTTCGCCGGGCGGGGGTCCTTCCACGCCGTGTTCATCCGCGCCCCCTGGGTCGAGTCCGTCGGCGACGACGTCGAAGTGCTGGCCACGGCGGAACCCGGCGGTAGGATCGTCGCGGTCCGTCAGGGGCCGCTGCTCGCGACGTCCTTCCATCCGGAGCTGACCGGCGATGATCGCGTGCACGCGTATTTTGTCGAGATGGTTCGCAAAGACGGTGAGGAGCTCTAGGCAATGTCCGGCCACTCCAAATGGGCGACGACGAAGCACAAGAAGGCCGCGCTCGACGCCAAGCGCGGCAAGCTGTTCGCCAAGCTCATCAAGAACATCGAGGTGGCGGCGCGCACCGGGGGCCCCGACGCCGACGGCAACCCGACGCTCTTCGACGCCATCCAGAAGGCCCGGAAGAACTCCGTGCCGCTGGACAACATCGAGCGCGCCCGCAAGCGCGGCGGCGGCCTCGAAGCCGGCGGCGCCGACTGGCAGACGATCATGTACGAGGGCTACGCGCCCGGCGGCGTCGCGGTGCTGGTCGAGTGTCTCACCGACAACCGCAACCGGGCGGCCTCCGAGGTGCGCGTGGCCATGACCCGCAACGGCGGCTCGATGGCCGACCCCGGCTCGGTGGCCTACATGTTCAACCGCAAGGGCGTCGTGATCGTGCCCAAGACGGGCGGGCTGTCCGAGGACGACGTGCTGACCGCCGTGCTCGACGCGGGCGCCGAGGAGGTCAACGACCTCGGCGAGTCCTTCGAGGTGGTGGCCGAGGCCGGTGACCTCATCCCGGTGCGCAAGGCCCTGCAGGACGCCGGCATCGACTACGAGTCGGCCGAGGCGTCCTTCCTGCCCTCGATGAGCGTCCCGCTCGACGAGGACGGCGCGAAGAAGGTCTTCCGGCTGCTCGAAGCCCTGGAGGACAGCGATGACGTGCAGAACGTCTGGGCCAACTTCGACGTCTCCGACGACGTTCTCGCCAAGCTCGACTGAGCGGGTCGCGTTGCCGAACCGGCTCGCGGGAGCGGGCCGGAGGGCGTTAGCTTAGGGCCTCGTGGAAATTCGGGATCTCACGGTCGACGATTTGGACGCGGCGCTGGACAACCGCAGGCGCGCCTTCGGCATACCGTACGGCCTGGGCAAGGGCGAGTGGCGCGAGCGCGTCATCCCGTCGCTGCCGCAGGGCCGCTACCTCGGCGTCTTCGACGGCGGCAGGATGGCCGCCGCCGGTCGTATCCGCGACTTCACCCAGTGGTGGCACGGCCGCCCGGTGCGGATGGGCGGCATCGCCTCCGTCACCGTGGCGCCCGAGGACCGCGGGCGCGGCGTCGGCCGCCTCCTGATGCGGAGCCTGGTCGAGCGCTGCGCCGACCTCGGCCACCCGGTGTCGGCGCTGTTCCCCGCCACCACCCCGATCTACCGGGCCATGGGCTGGGAGCACGCCGGCGTGCAGCAGGTCGTGACCCTGTCGGCGGAGAGGCTGCGCACGATTTCGGTCCCCGACCAGGTCAAGCTGCGCAGGCTCGGCCCGGACGACGCGCCCGAGGTGATCGCCGTCCTCGGCCGGGTGTACGCCGCGGCCCGCTCCTCCGGCCCGTACGCGGCCGACGAGCAGTTCCTGCGGCACGTGCTGGCCGACCAGGACGCCTTCCTCTACGGCGCCGACGACGGCTACGCCGTCTACCGCTGGGACGGCGGCCGGATCACGGTGGACAACCTGGTGGCCGGCTCGGAGGCGACCGCCCGCGCGCTCTGGTCGATGGTGGGCACCTCCTCGTCGGTCAGCGCCGAGGTGCGGGCCGCCGTCGCCCCCGACGACCCCGTGTTCTGGCTGCTGCGCGAGCTGTCCGACCTGGAAGTACAGCAGGGCCGCTGGATGCTCCGGGTCATCGACGTCGCCGCCGCGCTGAGCGGCCGCGGTTTCCCGCCCGGCATCGCCCTGGACACCGTCCTCGAAGTGGCGGACCCGGTCCTGCCCGCCAACTCGGGCCGCTGGCGGCTGCGGCTCGCCGACGGCGCGGCCACCGCCGAGCGGGTGGAGTCCGGCGCGGGCCACCGGCTCACCGTCAACGGGCTCTCCGCGCTGTACGCGGGGGTGCCGCTCGGCACGCTGCGCCGGGCCGGCCTGGTCTCCGGCGGGGACGAGACCGGGGACGCGTCGCTGGAGGCGGCCTTCCGGGCGACGCCGTACATGCTGAACAGCTTCTGACCGGCAGACCGGGCACGGGCGGCTTTTCCGGCGGATCCGGTCTTGGAGGGGCGAGTGACACTCCCGCGTTCGCACCGGCCGTCCAGCCGGTAGGTTCACCCGGTACGAAGGGCGTGTTCGCGGGTGCGGGGGCCGCGGGATCACGGTAAAGTCGGCCCGAACAGGTGTTCGGCGAGTGTTCGGGGCTGGGGAGGCGTGCCGGTGCGGTTGCCCGAGCGGCGGGTGCTGGGGGTCGATCCGGGGCTGACCCGGTGCGGCGTGGGAGCCGTCGTCGGCCGGCCGGGCGCGCCGCTGACGCTGGTGTCGGTCGGGGTGGTGCGCACGCCCGCCGAAGACGACATCGGCGCCCGGCTGGTCGCCATCGAGGCGGGCCTCGAGCGATGGCTCGACGAGGTCAGGCCGGACGCCGTGGCCGTGGAGCGGGTCTTCGCCCAGCACAACGTGCGCACCGTGATGGGCACGGCGCAGGCCGCCGCGGTGGCGATCCTGTGCGCCTCCCGGCGCGGCCTGCCGGTGGCGCTGCACACCCCGAGCGAGGTCAAGGCCGCCATCACCGGCAGCGGCACCGCGGACAAGCAGCAGGTCGGCACCATGGTCACCCGGCTGCTGCGGCTGCAGGAGATGCCCAGGCCCGCCGACGCCGCCGACGCCCTGGCCCTCGCCATCTGCCACGTGTGGCGCGGCGGCACCCAGGACCGGCTCGCCCAGGCGGTCGCCAGGGCCAAGGGCGCCGTCCACGGCGCCGCCGGTGGGCCGGGCATGACGAGGAGGGGCGGCACATGATCGCATCGGTCGCCGGGCGGGTCGCCGGCGTGGGGCCGGGCACGGCCGTGGTCGAGGTCGGCGGCGTCGGCATGCTGGTGCACTGCACGCCCGGGACCCTGGCCACGCTGCGCACCGGCGAGACCGCCCGGCTGGCCACCTCCCTGGTGGTCCGCGAGGAGTCGCTCACCCTGTACGGCTTCGCCGCAGGCGACGAGCGCGACCTGTTCGAGGCGGTGCAGAAGGTGGCCGGCGTGGGCCCCAGGCTGGCGCTGGCGATGCTCGCCGTGCACGCCCCGGACCGGCTGAGGCTCGCCGTGGCCGGCGGTGACGTCAAGGCGCTCACCAAGGTCCCCGGCATCGGCCCCAAGGTCGCCCAGCGCATCATCCTGGAGCTCAAGGACAAGCTGGTCGCGCCGGGCGCCGCCGACCCGGGTCCCAACGGTCACGGCGCCGCGCCCGCCTGGCGCGAGCAGGTGCACACCGGCCTCGTCGGGCTCGGCTACTCCGTGAAGGACGCCGACGACGCGATCGACGTGGTGGCCGCCGAGGCCGACGCCGAGCTCGCCGCCGGCCGGCCGCCCCAGGTCGCCGCGCTGTTGAAGGCCGCGCTGCGCGCGCTGAGCGTTCGTTAGGCGGGCGCCGTGAGTCGAGGTGGGAGATCGTGAGCCTGGAACGCGACCTGGCGTCGCCGGACGCCGACGGCGACGAGCGGATGATCGAGGCGGCCCTGCGGCCCAAACGGCTGAGCGAGTTCATCGGCCAGGCGCGGGTCCGCGAGCAGCTCTCGCTGGTGCTGGAGAGCGCGCTGCGCCGCGGCACGCCGCCGGACCACGTGCTGATGAGCGGCGCCCCCGGGCTCGGCAAGACCACCCTCGCCATGATCATCGCGGCCGAGCTGGGCGCCCCGCTGCGCCTGACCTCGGGCCCGGCGCTGGAGCGGGCCGGCGACCTCGCCGCGATCCTCTCCACGCTGGCCGAGGGAGAGGTGCTGTTCATCGACGAGATCCACCGGATGGCCAGACCGGCAGAGGAGATGCTCTACCTCGCCATGGAGGACTTCCGGGTGGACATCGTGGTGGGCAAGGGACCGGGCGCGACCGCGATCCCGCTGGAGATCTCGCCGTTCACCCTGGTCGGGGCCACCACCAGGGCCGGGCTGCTGCCCGCGCCGCTGCGCGACCGGTTCGGCTTCGTCGCGCACATGGACTTCTACGAGCCCGCGGAGCTGGAGCTGGTGCTCGACCGCTCGGCGAGCCTGCTGGGCGTCACCCTGCCGGACGACGCCGCCGGCGAGATCGCCCGGCGGTCCAGGGGGACGCCGCGCATCGCCAACCGGCTGCTGCGCCGGGTGCGCGACTTCGCCGAGGTGCGCGCGGGCGGCGTGGTCTCCAGGGAGACCGCCTCCGCCGCGCTCAACCTCTACGAGGTGGACGCCGAGGGGCTCGACCGGCTCGACCGGGCGGTGCTCGACGCGTTGCTGCGCAAGTTCGGCGGGGGACCGGTGGGTCTCTCGACACTGGCGGTGGCCGTGGGGGAGGAGCCGGAGACCGTCGAGGTGGTCGCCGAGCCCTTCCTCGTAAGGCAGGGTTTACTTGCCCGCACTCCGCGGGGGCGGGTGGCGACCGCCGCGGCGTGGGCGCACCTCGGGCTCAACCCGCCGCCCGACGCGTTCGGCGCCGCGGTGTTTCCCGCACTGTTCGAAGACTCTTGATCACAGATTGGTGTCAAGCATCTCAAAGCGGGAACTTTCCCGCGTGGCACATCGTGGGTTCGTTGCCGGGCTTCATGACACTCGCCTACACTCCGTGCCTTGGCTGGCTGTGTAGGCTGACGTGCTGACGGCGCGGCTGTGACGACATAGATCATCCGGCGTCACGCCGGTGACATTCCCTCATGGAAGGTGGCCCATCGTGGGCAACGACGCGCTTACCTCGTTCCTGCCGCTGATCCTGATTGTCGTGGTGTTCTACTTCCTGCTGATCCGGCCGCAGCGCAAGCGGCAGCAGGAGCAGCAGCGCATGCAGAACTCCCTGGCCCCGGGAACGCGCGTCATGACGACCACCGGCCTGTTCGCTGAGGTCGTCGCCGTCGACGGCGACGATGTCGTCCTGGAGGTGGCGCCGGGCGTGCAGACCCGCTGGGTCAAGGCGGCCATCGGCAAGGTGCTGGACCCGCAGGACGCCACCCTGGTCGGCGACGGCGACATCGATGTCAAGGGTGGGGAGGATGACACGGTGGTCCGGCCGGTCGAGACCGCCGACGGCGAAGACAAGGACTCCAGTACCAAGAAGTCCTGACTAGGCTACATACGACCCCTTAACCCGAAAGAATCGACGACCAGTGGCCCGACCGACCAGTACTCCGAGCAGACCAGGGAGAACGCTCCTGCTGCTCTTGGCGCTCATCATCGCCATGGGCGGGACGATGTTCCTGCAGAAGGCGTTCACCCCGCTCTTCGGCCTCGACCTCGCCGGCGGGACTACCGTCACGCTGACGCCGCAGACGACGACCGGGCAGGCCCCCTCGGACGAGAGCCTCGACCTCGCCGTCAACATCATCCGGGACCGGGTGAACGGCAACGGCATCTCCGACGCGGAAGTCGCCAGAGCCGGGGACAACATCGTCATCTCCGTCCCCGGTGTGGGCCAGGAGGAGGTCGTCAAGCTGGTCGGCACCACGGCGGAGATGCGTTTCCGTCAGGTGCTAGCCGTCGCGGCCGCCACGGCGCCCCCGGCCCAGATGCCCACCACGGCGCCGACGCCCGGCGCCCAGCCCAGCGGCGCCGGCTCCGAGCCCGCGCCGAGCGGGGCGGCCACGCCGCAGGCGAGCAACGCTCCCGCGCCGTCGGGCAGCCCGGCGGGGCGCGCCGTGGCCTCGGCGCTGACCGGTCCCGAGGCCGCGCCCAGCCAGGCGCCCGCCACGGAGCCGTCGGCCGGGTCCGGCCGTGACGCCTCGCCCGAGCCGTCGGGCCGCAAGGGCCGCGACGCCACGCCCGAGCCCACGCCGGCGCCGAGCGCGCCCGCGCAGGAGCAGAGCGACGACCCGCTCGCCGGGCAGGACACCAGCGGCATCGAGCCCGCGCTGCTCCAGCAGTTCCGCGACATCAAGTGCGGCGCGGCGAACCGCGGCCAGGGCGCGCAGGACGACCCGGCCAAGCAGATCGTGGCGTGCAGCCAGGACGGCGCGGCGCGCTACATCCTGGACAAGGCGACCGTCGTCGGCACCGAGATCGGCGGCGCGGACTCCGGCGTCGACTCGACGACCGGCGAGTGGCTGGTGCAGCTCAACTTCAAGGGCGCGGGGACCAACAAGTGGTCGCAGATCACCACCACCGCCTTCAACTCCCCGGCGCCGCGCAACCAGGTCGCCGTGGTGCTGGACGGGCTGGTCATCTCCGCCCCGGTCATCCAGGAGCCGATCACCGGGGGCCGGGCGCAGATCTCCGGCTCGTTCAACCAGGAGACCGCCACCGACCTGGCCAACCAGCTCAAGTACGGCGCGCTGCCGCTGAAGTTCGTGCCGGGCTCCATCGACGAGGTCTCCTCCACGCTCGGCGCGGACCAGCTTGAGGGCGGTCTCATCTCCGGCGCGATCGGCCTGGCCCTGGTGGTCGTCTACTCGATGCTCTACTACCGCGGGCTCGGCGTCGTCTCGGTGCTGAGCCTCGCCGTCGCGACCATCCTGACCTACCAGTCGGTGGTGCTGCTCGGCCACAACGCGAACTTCCGCCTGTCGCTGCCGCACATCATCGGCCTGGTGGTCTCGATCGGCATCACCGCCGACTCCTTCATCGTCTACTTCGAACGAATACGAGACGAGATGAAGGAGGGCAGGCGCTCGCTGCGCGCCGCCGTGGAGGTCGCCTGGGTGCGCGCCCGGCGTACCATCCTCATCGCGGACGCGGTGATGTTCATCGCCGCCGTGGTGCTCTACTTCCTCGCGGTCGGCGGTGTGGCGGGATTCGCCTTCGCGATGGGTCTGACCACCCTCATCGACATCGTGGTGGTGTTCATGTTCACCAAGCCGTTCGTGGCGCTGCTCGCCAAGACGAAGTTCTTCGCCAAGGGGCACAAGCTCTCCGGCCTTGACGCCGAGCGCATGAGCCAGTCCCCGGCCACGACCACCCCGCGGGAGGCGTGATGTCGTCCGGCATGTCACTGGCCAGCCGCCTCTACCGGGGCGAGATCAACGTCGACTTCGTCGGCCGCAGGAAGCTGTGGTACGGCCTGTCCGCGTTCCTCCTCCTGTTCTCCCTGGCCGGCCTGCTGTTCAACGGCCTCAACCTGGGCGTGGAGTTCCGGGGCGGCTCGGTCTTCTCCTTCAGGGCGCCGCAGGCCACCATCGAGCAGGTCCGCGAGACCGTGCTGGACGGCGGGGCGCACCAGGCCATCGTGCAGACGGCCGGCGACCGCTGGCGGGTCACCACCGACAGCCTGCCCGCCGCCTCGGTCACCAGTGTGCAGAAGTCGGTGGCCGAGGACTTCAAGCTGCCGCAGAACCAGGTCGACGTCCAGGTCATCGGCGCCTCGTGGGGCGGCCAGGTGTCGCAACAGGCGTGGATCGGCCTCGCCGTGTTCATGCTCGCGATCATCCTGTACCTGACGATGGCGTTCGAGTGGAAGATGGCGCTGGCCGCGGTCGTCGCGCTCGTCCACGACCTGGTGATCACGGCCGGCATCTACGCCTGGTCGGGCTTCGAGGTCACCCCGGCGACGCTGCTGGGCTTCCTGACCATCCTCGGATACTCGCTCTACGACGCCGTCGTCGTGTTCGACATGATCAAGGAGGTCACCGCCAAGCTCGGCACGACCTCCAAGATGACCTACACGCAGGCGGCCAACAACGCCCTGAACCACACGCTGATCAGGTCGCTGAACACCTCGCTGGTCGCGATCCTGCCGGTGGCCGCGATCCTGTTCATCGGCACCACGGTGCTCGGCGCGGGCACCCTGAAGGACCTGTCGCTGGCGCTGTTCGTCGGCATGATCGTCGGCACCTACTCCTCGCTGTGCGTGGCCACGCCGCTGCTGGTGACGCTGAAGGAGCGGGAGCCGAAGTACCAGGCGATCGCCAAGCGGCTCGCCAGCACCGGCGGCGGTGGCGGCGGCACCCGGTCGGCCAAGGACGCCAAGGACGAGCCGTCCGACTCGCCCGAGCCGGTCGCGGCCGCGGGCGCGAAACGCAGGAAGAAGTAGCACGGCGCGCCGCGTCCCGCGTCCCCGCATCGGGGGCGCGGGCGCGGCGCCCCCATGTCCAGCCACCCCCGAGGCACCGATGGGCGGACCATGAGCGACCTGAGCGCGCTGATCCGGGAACGGATCCGCGACATCCCCGACTACCCCAAGCCCGGCGTGTTGTTCAAGGACATCACCCCGCTGCTCGCCGACCACACGGCCTTCGCGGCCGTCGTGGAGGAGCTCGCCGGCATGTGCGAGGGGGTGGACAAGGTCGTGGGCATCGAGGCGCGCGGCTTCATCCTGGCCGCGCCGGTGGCCCTCCGGGCCGGGGCCGGCTTCGTGCCGGTGCGCAAGAAGGGCAAGCTGCCCGCCGAGACCCTGGAGGCGTCCTACGAGCTCGAGTACGGCTCCGCCGTCATCGAGGTGCACAGAGACGCCTTCGCCCCCGGTGACCGGGTTCTCATCGTCGACGACGTGCTCGCCACCGGCGGCACGGCGCAGGCGACGGTGGAGCTCGTCCGCAGGGCCGGAGCCGAGGTCACCGGCGTGGCGATGCTCATGGAACTCGGCTTCCTGCACGGCCGGGAAAGGCTCGCCGACGTGGAGCTGCGCTCACTCGTGATCGTCTGATCCACGGGGGAAGGCGTCTTCCGGCAGGTGGCACGGATACACTGAGGGATCTGGACTCGAACGTGAGGAGTCTGCGTGCCCCGTGAAGTGGTCGTGCCCGAGGTAAGCGCCGAAGGCGATGCTCCCCAACAGGTCGCCCCTGCGGCCGATCCGGGATCGGCCGCGTCCGGAGCCGATGGCAAGCCGGCAGCCGCGCCAAGGCGAAGGCTCTCGCGGTTTGGTGGTGGAGCCATGAATCCCGTTCTAGAGCCGCTCTTCCGGACGGTCCGGGCGACACACCCCAAGGCCGACCTGCGGCTCATCGAGCGCGCCTACGACGTGGCCGCGTTCCACCACCGCGACCAGAAGCGCAAGAGCGGCGACCCGTACATCACCCATCCGCTGGCCGTGGCGACCATCCTGGCCGAGCTGGGCACCGACGACGAGACGCTGTGCGCCGCGCTGCTGCACGACACCGTCGAGGACACCGCCTACAGCCTCGACGAGCTGCGCGCCGACTTCGGCGAGAACATCGGGCTGCTCGTCGACGGCGTGACCAAGCTGGACAAGGTGAAGTTCGGCGACGCGGCGCAGGCCGAGACCGTGCGCAAGATGGTCGTCGCCATGTCCCGTGACATCCGGGTCCTGGTCATCAAGCTGGCCGACCGGCTGCACAACATGCGGACCATGCGTTATCTGCCGCCGCACAAGCGGGAGCAGAAGTCCCGGGAGACGCTGGAGATCTTCGCTCCGCTGGCCCACCGCCTGGGCATGAACACGATCAAGTGGGAGCTGGAGGACCTCGCCTTCGCGCTGATCTATCCCAAGCGCTACGACGAGATCGCCCGGATGGTGTCCGAGCGCGCCCCCCGGCGAGACCTCTTCCTGCAGGAGGTGATCGAGAAGGTCTCGGCCGACCTGCGCGAGGCCAAGATCCGCGCCACCGTCAAGGGCAGGCCCAAGCACTACTACTCGATCTACCAGAAGATGATCGCCCGCGACGTCGCCTTCGACGACATCTACGACCTGGTGGGCATCCGGGTCCTCGTCGACACGGTCCGCGACTGCTATGCCGCGCTCGGAACGATCCACGCCAGGTGGAACCCGGTCCCCGGCCGGTTCAAGGACTACATCGCGATGCCCAAGTTCAACATGTACCAGTCGCTGCACACGACGGTCATCGGCCCCGAGGGCAAGCCGGTCGAGCTGCAGATCCGCACGCACGCGATGCACCACAGGGCCGAGTACGGCGTGGCCGCCCACTGGAAGTACAAGGAGGAGGTCAACACGGCGGGCGCGGCGGCGGGCAAGGTGAAGTCCGCCGGCGACATGGCCTGGCTGCGCCAGCTCCTCGACTGGCAGAAGGAGACCTCCGACCCGGGGGAGTTCCTGGAGTCGCTGCGGTTCGACCTGTCCGTCTCCGAGGTCTACGTGTTCACCCCGCGCGGGCAGGTCATCGCGCTGCCCGAGGGCGCGACCCCGGTCGACTTCGCCTACGCGGTGCACACCGAGGTCGGCCACCGATGTATCGGGGCCCGGGTCAACGGCCGGCTGGTCCCGCTGGAGTCGCGCCTGGGCAACGGCGACACCGTGGAGATCTTCACCTCCAAGTCGCCGGACGCGGGGCCCTCCCGCGACTGGCTGAAGTTCGTCAAGAGCGGCCGGGCCCGCAACAAGATCCGCCAGTGGTTCTCCAAGGAGCGGCGGGAGACCGCGATCGAGGCGGGCAAGGAGGCCATCGGCCGGGCCATGCGCAAGCAGGGGCTGCCGCTGCAGCGCCTGATGTCCGGCGAGGCCCTGCTCGCCCTCGCCCGCGACCTGCGCTACCCCGACGTCTCCGCGCTCTACGCGGCGGTCGGGGAGAGCCACGTCGCCGCGCAGTCGGTCGTGCAGAAGCTGGTGCAGTCCCTCGGCGGGGTGGAGGGCGCCGAGGAGGACATCGCCGAGGCGTCGGTCCCCACCCGGCTGCGCGGCCGTCCCCGCTCCGGCGCCAACGCGGGCGTCATCGTCGCCGGGGACCCGGACGTGTGGGTACGGCTGTCGCGCTGCTGCACCCCGGTGCCGGGCGACGACATCGTCGGGTTCGTCACCCGCGGCCACGGGGTGTCGGTGCACCAGACCACCTGCCCCAACGTCGAGCAGCTGAAGTCGGAGCCGGACCGCCTGGTCGAGGTGAGCTGGTCGCCGGGCGACGACTCGGTGTTCCTGGTGGCGATCCAGGTGGAGGCGCTGGACCGGCCGCGGCTGCTGTCCGACGTGACCCGCAGCCTGTCCGACCACCACGTGAACATCCTGTCCGCGTCGGTGGCGACCTCCCGCGACCGGGTCGCGGTCAGCAAGTTCACCTTCGAGATGGGCGACCCGAAACACCTGGGACACGTCCTGAAGGCCGTGCGTAACGTCCAGGGCGTCTACGACGTCTACCGCGTCAACAGCTAGCCCTGGCGGCCGGTGCGGCGCGCCAGGGCTGTCTCAGCGTGTCGCAGGACGAGTCAGGAGAACTCCGCGAGCGTGCGCTCGGCCTCTTCCAGCCAGGAGCGGCGGGCGGTCAGCGCGTCCTCGCTCTCCCGGATGTCCTTCTCCTTGCCCGCGGTGCGGGCCTTGGCCAGCCGGGTCTCCAGCTGCTCGATGGACCGGCGGAGCTGGTTGACGGTGTCCTGGGCGCGGGCGCGTGCCTCGGGGTTGGAGCGCTTCCACTCGTTCTCCTCGGCCCTGCGCACGGCCTCGTCCACCCGGCGCAGGCCGCCCTCCAGCCGGTCGCGCTGCTCGCGGGGCACCGGGCCGACCGCCTCCCAGCGCTCCAGGATGTGCCGCAGCGCGGCCCTGGCCGTCCTGGCGTCGGTGACCGGGAGGATCTTCTCCGCGTCGGCGAGGATGACCTCCTTGGCCTCGGCGTTGTCCCGCAGGGAGGCGTCACGCTCGGCGAAGACGGCGGATCGGGCCTGGAAGAACTGGTCCTGGGCGCCCTTGAACCGGGCCCACAGCTCGTCCTCGGCCTCGCGGGAGGCCCGCCCGGCCGCCTTCCACTGGCGCATCAGCTCGCGGTAGGCGGACGCGGTGGCGCCCCAGTCGGTGGACTCGGCCAGCGCCTCGGCCTCGACGACGATGCGCTCCTTTTCCGAGCGCACGCCCTCGCGCTGCTCGTCCAGCCCCGCGAAGTACGCCTTGCGGCGCTTGGCGAAGGCCGTACGGGCGGCCGACAGGCGCTTCCACAGGGACGCCTCGGTGACCCGGTCGATGCGCTCGGCGGTCTTCCACTCCTCCACCAGCTGGCGCAGCCGCTCGCCGCCGGACTTCCAGTGGGTGGTGTCCTCGGCGATCCGCTCGGCCTCGGCGACGATGCGCTCCTTGACCGACCTGGCCTCGGCGCGCGCCTGCTCGCGGGCGGCCTTGACCTCCTCGCGGCGCTTGGCCACGACGTCGGTCAGGGAGCCGAGCCGGGCGTTCAGGGCGTCGAGGTCGCCGACGGCGTTGGCGTCGGTCACCGCTTCGCGCAGCTTGACGATGCTGGCCTCGGCCTGGGCGGGGGGCAGGTCGGTCCCGCGGAGGCGCTGCTCCAGCAGCTCCACCTGGGTGGCCAGTTCATCGTATTTGCGATGGAAGTAGGCCAAGGCCTCTTCGGGTTCACCGGCCTGCCAGGACCCGACGGCCCGCTCGCCCTCAGCCGTACGCACGTAGACGGTGCCGTCGTCGTCTACCCGGCCCCACGGGTCGGTGCTCACCGTGTCCTCCCGCACTTGATAGTCCTCGTTCTGCGTCGCGCTTCTGTATGTGGCTATTACGTCAGCTCTTGGCAGAGATTGTCACGTCTTTGATTTCGACTCGCACCTTGGGGGCGGTGTTGTCCTGGAGATAGCCGCCCTTGGCGACCTTGTCCAGGACGTCCATTCCCTTGGAGACGGTACCGAACGGGGTGTATTGCGGGGGCAGCTGCTTCGTCTCGTCGCCGAAGATCAGGAAGAACTGGCTGCCGTTGGTGTTCGGACCGCTGTTGGCCATCGCCACGACGCCGCGGCCGTATTGCGCGCCCGCGAGATTCTCGTCGGCGAAGCTGTAACCCGGGCCGCCCTGCCCGTCGGTGGCCGTCTTCCCGTCGGCCTTCGCCAGCGGGTCGCCGCACTGGAGGATCGCGAGACCACCTTGCTCAGGTGTGACCAAACGGTGACATTTGGTCCCGTCGAAGAAATTCTTTTTTGCCAGGAAATCGAAGGAGTTGACCGTGCAAGGCGCCTTCGCCGGCTCCAGATCGACGACGATGGTCCCCTGGCTGGTGTCGAGCGTCATCCGCTCGGCCTTCAGGTTCGGCTTCGACGGTGGCAGGCCCACATCCTTGGATCCGCCGCCGCCGGCGGCCTTGGTGTAGGTGCAGGACACCTTGGTGGGGTCGGCCGGGGCCGAGACGGCGGCCTCGGCGGAGGGAGGCGGGCTGACCTGCGCGCTGTCGGAGGCACTGCTCTCGGAGCCGTTGCCGCTGAGCAGGGTGACCGCCGCCACCACGCCGCCGACCACGACCAGGACGCCCACCGTCGAACCGATGACGGCGGTGCGCTTGGCCTTGGCCTGGCGCTCCGCGCGGCGCTTCAGTTGCCGCTCGTAGTGCTCCCGCGCGAGTTGCTTCTGGCGATCCTTGCCGGTTGACACTGCGTCCACCCCTCCGACGGTCCGCGTATGAACTAACTGAGGTGGGCGAATCGTATCGGCCTCCGGGTCGGGGTTCGCAGCCCGCCGACCCGCACCGGTACCCTTCGGTTACATTCCCATCCGCATTCTTGACGAGATCGACTGAGGCAGATGCTGATCGCCGGCTTTCCCGCAGGGTCCTTCCAGACCAACTGCTACGTCGTCGCTCCCGCCGCGGGCGAGGAGTGCGTCATCGTCGATCCCGGCCAGGACGCGGTCGAAGGCGTCGACGAGCTGCTGCGCGAGCATCGCCTCAAGCCGGTCGCGGTGGTGCTCACGCACGGCCACCTCGACCACGTCTGGTCCGTGGCGCCGGTCTGCGGAGCGCGGGACGTCCCGGCCTGGATCCACCCCGACGACCGCCACCTGCTGAGCGACCCCGCCAAGGGCTGGTCGCCCACGTCGGCGCAGCTCTTCGGCGGGATCACCCTGTCCGAGCCGGACGACGTGCGCGAGCTCGCCGACGGGGCCGATCTGGAACTGGCGGGCATGTCGTTGCGGGTCGACCACACCCCGGGCCATACCAGGGGGTCGGTGACCTTCGGGCTTCCCGAGGCGCAGGTCCTCTTCTCGGGCGACCTGCTGTTCGCCGGCTCCATCGGCCGCAGCGACCTGCCCGGCGGCGACTACCCGACGATCCTGCGCAGTCTCGCCTCCACGATGAAGCGGCTGCCGGATGAGACGGTGGTGCTCCCCGGGCACGGGCCACAGACCACGATCGGCCGCGAGCGCGCCACCAATCCGTATCTTGCGGAGGCGGCCCCGCACGCCGGTCCCGCGAGGGGAATCTAGAAAATCATGACTTTTCAGGCGCCCAAGGGCACCTTCGACTGGCTTCCGCCACGATCCGAGCGCGCGCTGGCGGTGCGCGAGGCGATGTCCGCCCCCGCCCGGCTGGCGGGCTACGGCTACATCGAGACGCCGACCTTCGAGGACACCGCGCTGTTCGCCCGCGGCGTGGGCGAGTCCACCGACATCGTCTCCAAGGAGATGTACACCTTCGAGGACAAGGGCGGGCGCTCGATCACGCTCCGTCCCGAGGGCACCGCGCCGGTCGTGCGCGCCGTGCTCCAGCACGGGCTGCACAACGGCCGGCTCCCCGTGAAGCTGTGGTACTCCGGGAACAACTTCCGCTACGAGAGGGCCCAGAAGGGCCGTTACCGGCACTTCTCCCAGGTCGGCGTGGAGGCGCTGGGCGCCGAGGATCCCGCGCTCGACGCCGAGGTGATCCTGCTCGCGGTGGACGGCTACGCCGCGCTCGGGCTCACCGGCGTGCGCCTGCTGCTCAACACGCTGGGCTGCAAGGAGTGCCGCCCCGCCTACCGGGCCGCGCTGCAGGGCTTCCTGCGCGGCCTCGACCTCGACGACGCGACCCGGCAGCGCGCCGAGCTCAACCCGCTGCGGGTGCTCGACGACAAGCGGCCCGAGGTGCAGGCCCAGCTCGCCGGCGCGCCGCTGGTGACCGACCACCTGTGCGGGGCGTGCAAGGCCTACCACGAGGAGGTCCGCGCGCTGCTGACGGCCGCGGGCGTGTCCCACACCGACGACCCCAGGCTGGTCCGCGGCCTGGACTACTACACGCGCACCACCTTCGAGTTCGTGCACGGCGGGCTCGGCTCGCAGTCCGCCGTGGGCGGCGGCGGCCGGTACGACGGCCTGAGCGAGATGATCGGCGGCCCGGCGCTGCCCGGCGTCGGCTGGGCGATCGGCGTCGACCGGACCGTCCTCGCGATGGAGGCCGAGGGACTGTTCGGCGAGGAGGAGCCCCCGGGGCCCGTGCAGGTGTACGGTGTGCCGCTGGGCGAGGACGCCCGCCGCAGGCTCTTCCTGCTCCTCACCGAGCTGCGCAGGGCGGGCGTCGCCGCCGACATGGCCTTCGGCGGCAGGGGACTCAAGGGTGCCCTGAAGGGCGCCGACCGGTCGGGCGCGAGCTATGCCGTGATCCTCGGCGAGCGCGACCTGGCCGAGGGGTCAGCGCAGGTGAAGGACCTGGCCAGCGGCGAGCAGATCGCCGTACCGCTCGCCGAGATCGTCACGACACTGAAGGAGAGACTGACCACATGATCCGCACGCACGAAGCGGGATCACTTCGCAGGGACGACGCCGGCCGCCAGGTGACCCTGGCCGGCTGGGTCGCGCGGCGCCGGGACCACGGCGGCGTGGTCTTCATCGACCTGCGCGACGGCTCCGGCTCCGCCCAGGTCGTCTTCCGCGAGGAGGACCACGCGCACGACCTGCGTTCGGAGTACTGCGTGAAGGTCACGGGCGAGGTGCGCGTCCGCCCCGCGGGCAACGAGAACCCCGAGCTGCCCACCGGTGACATCGAGGTCGTCGCCTCCGAGGTGGAGGTGCTCAGCGAGTCCGCGCCGCTGCCGTTCCCCATCGAGGGGTCCACCGGCGTGTCGGAGGAGGCGCGGCTGAAGTACCGCTACCTCGACATCCGCCGCTCGCAGGTCGCCGAGGCGATGCGCATCCGGTCCAAGGCCACCTACCTCGCCCACGAGGTGATGAACGCGCACCGCTTCGTCTACCTGGAGACCCCCACGCTCACCCGGTCCACCCCCGAGGGCGCGCGTGACTTCCTGGTCCCGGTCCGCCTCCAGCCGGGCAACTGGTACGCGCTGCCCCAGTCGCCGCAGCTGTTCAAGCAGCTCCTCATGGTCGGCGGCATGGAGCGGTACTACCAGCTCGCCAAGTGTTACCGCGACGAGGACCTGCGCGCCGACCGCCAGCCCGAGTTCACCCAGATCGACATCGAGATGTCGTTCGTGGACCAGGACGACGTGATCGCCCTCGGCGAGGCGCTGGTCGGCCGGCTGTGGAAGGACATCCTCGGCTACGAGCTGCCCACCCCGCTGCCCCGCATGCCGTACGCGGAGGCGATGGCGCGCTATGGGTCGGACAAGCCGGACCTGCGGTTCGGGTGCGAGCTGGTGGAGATGACGGAGTTCTTCGCCGGCACTCCGTTCCGCGTCTTCCAGGCCCCCTACGTGGGCGCGGTCGTCATGCCGGGCGGCGCCTCCCAGACCCGCAAGGAGCTCGACGGCTGGCAGGAGTGGGCGCGCTCGCGCGGCCACAAGGGCCTGGCCTACGTGCTGGTCCAGGAGGACGGCACGCTCGGCGGCCCGGTGGCCAAGAACCTCTCGGAGACCGAGCTCGCCGGGCTGGCCGCCAAGACGGGCGCCGCCCCCGGTGACGCGATCTTCTTCGCCGCCGGCGCGCCCTCCGGCGCCCGCGACCTGCTCGGCGCGGCCCGCCTGGAGATCGGCCGGCGCTGCGGCCTGATCGACGAGTCGCAGTGGTCGTTCCTGTGGGTCGTCGACGCGCCGATGTTCGAGGAGGACGGCGAGGGCGGCTGGACAGCCGTGCACCACCCCTTCACCGGCCCCAAGCCCGAATGGGCGGACAACTTCCAGGACCACCCGGGCGAGGCGCTCGCCTACGCCTACGACATGGTCTGCAACGGCATGGAGATCGGCGGCGGCTCGATCCGAATCCACCGCGCCGAGATGCAGCAGCGCGTGTTCGACGTGCTCGGCATCTCCAAGGAGGAGGCGGAGAGCAAGTTCGGCTTCCTGCTGGAGGCGTTCAAGTACGGCCCGCCGCCGCACGGCGGCATCGCCTACGGCTGGGACCGCCTGTGCATGCTGCTGGCGGGCGGCGAGTCGATCCGCGACGTGATCACGTTCCCGAAGACCGCCTCCGGCTTCGACCCGCTGACCGCCGCCCCCACGCCCATCACCCCCGAGCAGCGCAAAGAGGCCGGCGTGGACGCCAAACCCGCCTCTCCCGGCCTGGCGTAGCCTTCTCGTCCCTCGGCCCCGTACGGCCGCCCGCGTGGCCGTACGGGGCTCTCAGGGCTCTGGACGGGGTGCCGGTCAGAAGCGCACGGGCAGCGAGACCAGCCCGCGCGTGACGGAGCCGCTCATCGACCACCGCAGGTCCTCCGGCGGGCAGGCCAGGGCGATGCCCGGCAGCCGGGACAGCAGCGCCCCGAAGGCGATCTGGCCCTCCAGCCGGGCGAGCGGCGCGCCGAGGCAGAAGTGCACGCCGTGACCGAAGGCGATGTGCCGGTTGCCCTCTCTGGCGAGGTCGAGCCGGTCCGGCTCGGGGAAGACCTTCGGGTCCCTGCTCGCGGCGGCCAGCGAGACGTGCACGAAACTGCCCGCCGGGATCGGCGTGCCCGCGATCTCCAGGTCCTGCACCGCGATCCGGTTGGTGCTGCGCTCCACCGGGCTCTCCAGGCGGAGCAGCTCCTCCACCGCCGACGGCAGCAGCTCCGGGCGCTCGCGCAGCAGCCGCAGCTGGGCGGGCTCGCGCAGCAGCGCCGCCATGCCGCTGCCGATCAGGTTGACCGTGGTCTCGTGCCCGGCGATCATCAGCAGCACCAGCGTGCCGAGCACCTCCTCCTCGCTCAGCACGCCGTCGTCGTCCCGCGCGCCGATCAGCGCGCTCACCAGGTCCTCCCGCGGCGCCGCCCGCCTGCTCGCGATCAGGTCGGTGAAGGTGTCCGTGATCCCCTGGACGGCCCGCAGCTGCACGGCCCGCTGCTCCTCGTCCACCGCGACCATCAGAACCTGCTGCGACCACTCACGGAAGGCCGGCCGGATCTCCACGGGGATGCCGATCAGCTCGCAGATCACCGTGATCGGCAGCGGGACGGCGAAGTCGGCGATGAGATCCGCCTCGCCCCTGGCGACCATCGCGTCGATCAGCTCGTCGGTGATCTCCGCCACCCGGGGACGTAACTCCTCGACCCTGCGCGGGGTGAACGCCCTGGCCACCAGGCGGCGCTGGCGGGTGTGGTCGGGCGGGTCCTGGACCAGCATGTGGTGGGAGATCACCGGATTGATCCTGGTCTCCTCCTGCAGCCAGTCCGGGCCGTTCCTGAGCATGTCCTTGGACAGGCGCGGATCGTTCAGCGCGGCCCGGCCGTGCTCGTAGTCCAGGATCAGGAAGGCGCTGGTCCCCGGGGGGAAGTCGATCGGGTGTACCGGCCCGAGCTCGCGCAGCGGCCCGTACATCGCGTGCGGATCGGCGGCGAACTCAGGGTCGAACAGAAACGTGAAGGGCAGTTTGTCCGGCATAGTGCGCTCCATCGGTCCGGGATCACATCCAGATCCCACTCTCGCCCGGCGGACGGAGGCGCGGCCTCGGTGTGAGGTGAATCACTCCGCCGGGGTCACTTCATGGACAGGCGCACGTTTTTGATGATCACGGGGAGCTTGGGCGCGGTGGAGCCGCCGTCGCCGGTGATGTCCTCCGGGTTGACCAGGAAGCCGCCCGCGGCGACCTTGTCCAGGATCTCCAGGCCCTTGGTCACGGTGCCGAACGGGGTGTAGGCCGCGTCGAGCTGCATGTTCTCGTCGCCGAAGGAGATGGCGAACTGGCTGCCGTTGGCGTTCGTCGCGTCCGGCGGCTGGGCCAGGAAGACCGTGCCCCTGGCGTACGGCATGCCGCCGAGGTTCTCGTCGTTGTAGACGTAGCCCGAGCTGCCCTGGCCGTCCGTGGGGTTCTTGCCGTCGGCCTTGGCCTGCGGGTCGCCGCACTGGAGCAGCGCCAGGCCGGAGTTCTGAGGGGTGGCCAGGCGGTGGCACCGGGTGTTGTCGTAGAAGTTCTTCTTCGCCAGGAAGGCGAAGGAGTTGACGGTGCACGGCGCCTGCCGGGTGGCCAGGTTGATCACGATGTCGCCCTGGTTGGTGGTCAGGGTCATCGTCTTCCAGCGCAGGCTGGGCTTCTTCGGCGGCATGCCGACGAACTTCGCCGGGGCGCCGGTGGTGTCCTTGCGGTAGTCGCAGGTGATCGCCGCGGCGTCGATGGGCCTGCTCGGCGCGACGGAGGGGGTGGCGCTCGGGGTCGGGGTGGCGGTGGCGTCCGTACTCGCCGCGCTGCCGCCCGTCAGCGTCGTCGCGGCGACCACGCCGCCCAGCACGACCACGGCGGCGGCGCCCGCGCCGAGCGTGATCCTGCGCTTGGCCCTGGCCTTCTGACGCTCCTCCTGGCGCTCCTCGGCGGCCCGCTGCGCCTGTCGCTCCTTGTGCTGTTGCGCCAGCTCGCTCTGACGGTCTTCGCCGGTCACGGGTATGCCCTCCAGATTTACCGTTACTTTGGCTCAACTTGGCGAATCGTACCGGCCTTGGCGTGTGAAGGACGTAAGTGCAGGAACACGACCACCGATGCGCAAGGGGGCTATGCGCCGGAAGTGGCCGCGGATCCGGGAAGCGAAGGGTGTCGCCTTCGAACCGCGGCGTGGTGGGATCCGTTGTGGTGGAAGAAATCATTACGTAGTACCCCTGGAGTCCGTACATGTTCGACGAAATCCTGGGCCTGCCGGCCCACGCCCTGATCATCCACGCCGCCGTCGTGCTGACTCCGCTGGCCGTCCTGCTGTCCCTGGCGTACGCATTGGTGCCCGGCTGGCGGGACCGGATGACCTGGGCGGTCGTCCCGCTGGCCGTGATCGCCCCGGCGACGGTGCTCGCCGCCAGGCAGAGCGGTGAGGCGATGAAGGACCGCGTCTTCGGCGGCCAGCCGCCGTCGGGCCTCCTGGGCGACCGGGTCGCCGAGCACGAGTCGTACGCCACCCCCCTGCTGCTCAGCTCGCTCGGCCTCGGCGTGGCCGTGCTGGTGCTCGTCTTCGCCGCCGCGCGGCTGGGCAGGGCCGTCGCCGGCGTGCTGTCCGGGCTCATCGTCGTGTTGTCCCTGGTCGTGGGCTTCTACGTGCTGCGCGCCGGGCACACCGGCGCCACCGCCGTCTGGGGCGCCTGAACGCCCCCGTCCCGCCGGAGAGCGGGTTCCCCGCGGTGCGCAGGCGGTAGTGTCGGGATGTGGAGAGCTTGTTCGATTCGGCGGCCGAGGAGGCCCACCGGGGCCAGGAGCCGCTCGCCGTGCGCATGCGCCCGCGTTCCCTCCAGGAGGTGCTCGGCCAGCGCCACCTGCTCGGCTCCGGCACCCCGCTGCGCAGGCTCGTCGAGAGCGAGGCGCCCATGTCGCTCTTCCTGTGGGGACCGCCCGGCACCGGGAAGACCACCCTCGCCTACGTCGTGGCCGGCGTGACCAAGCGCCGCTTCGTGGAGGTCTCCGCCGTCTCGGCGGGCGTCAAGGAGGTGCGCGCCGCGATCGACCAGGCGCGCCGCGAGCTGGGCATGACCGGCAGGCAGACCGTGCTGTTCGTGGACGAGGTGCACCGCTTCAACAAGGCCCAGCAGGACGCGCTGCTGCCCGCCGTGGAGAACCGCTGGGTCACCTTCATCGGCGCCACCACGGAAAACCCGTTCTTCTCGGTCAACTCCCCGCTGCTGTCCAGGTCGCTGCTCCTCACCCTGGAGTCCCTGACCGACGACGACGTCCGGGCGGTGCTGGAGCGCGCCGTCCGCGACCCGCGCGGCCTCGACGGCCGCGTCACCCTCGCCCCCGACGCGCTGGACCACCTCGTACGGCTGGCCGGCGGCGACGCCCGCCGCTCGCTCACCTACCTCGAGGCCGCCGCCCTGCTGGAGGACGAGATCACCGCCGAGGTCGTCGAGCGCGCGGTGGACAAGGCGGCCGTGCGCTACGACCGCCAGGGCGACCAGCACTACGACGTGATCAGCGCCTTCATCAAGAGCATGCGCGGCTCCGACGCCGACGCCGCCGTGCACTACCTGGCCCGCATGGTGGAGGCAGGGGAGGACCCGCGTTTCATCGCCAGGCGCATCGTCATCTTCGCCTCCGAGGACGTCGGCATGGCCGACCCCACCTGCCTGCAGGTCGCCGTGGCGGCGGCGCAGGCGGTGGAGTTCATCGGGCTGCCCGAGGGCAGGATCAACCTCACCCAGGCGGTGATCCACTGCGCCCTCGCCCCCAAGTCGAACGCGGTGGTCAAGGCGATCGGCGCCGCCGCGGAGGACGTGCGCCGCGGCCTGCTCGGCCAGGTGCCCGGCCACCTGCGCGACGGGCACTACCCCGGGGCCAAGAAGCTCGGCCACGGCCAGGGCTACCGCTATCCGCACGACTTCGAGCACGGCCTGGTCCGCCAGGAGTACATCCCCCGTGAGCTGGGCGACCGCAGGTACTACGAGCCCACCAGACACGGCGCGGAGGCGGGTTACGCCGAGCGGTGGGGCAGGATCCGCGAGTTCCTGCGCCAGGACGCCGGAGGATGACCCGCCCGCGCGGCGCGATGAGCGCGGGTCGTGTCCCCGCGGCACGATAAGGTCTTCACATTCCACTCGCCCCTGCGCCCCCTGGGCACCGATGAGGGACGGAGCCGAAGATGCTCACAGCGGGAGAGGTCGCGGGCCTCATCGTCGCCATGTTCTGGGCGATCCTGGTCTGCTTCCTGGCCGTGGTGCTCGTCCGGGCGGCCCGGCTGCTCACCGAGACCACCAAGATGGTCGCGGAGCTGGGCGAGCGGGTGGCGCCGCTGCTCGACGAGGTGAGCGCGACCGTCGGCGAGACCAACCGCAGGCTGGTGGCCGTCGGGGCCATCGCCACCGACGTCAAGCGGGTCAGCGGCGACATGGCCAAGGTCACCGGGGTCGCCTCCATGCTGATCGCCGGGCCGCTGATCAAGATCTCCGCGCTCGGGCACGGCGTCCGCACCGCCGCCGCCGCGCGGGCGCTCAACGGCCGCCGGCCGGCCGAAGGGCGCCGGCGATGATCCGTCGGCTGTTCTACCTTTCGCTGGGCGCGTTCGCCGCCGTCTGGGTCATGCGTAAGCTGCAGACATTGCACCCCGACCACGTGGCGCGCCGCGCCGCGGACGGCGCGTCCGGGCTGGTCGCCCGGCTCCGGTTCTTCACCGGCGAGGCGCTGGAGGCGGCGGCGAAACGCGAGGCCGAGCTGCGCGCCGAGTACGGCCTGGACGCGATCGGCCCCGCCGCGCCCGGTTCCGACCGCACCCACCTCTGATCGTCGACGAAGCACCGTCACCCCGGGCACCGTCACCCGAAACACTCGAAAGCACCGTCACCGAAAGCAAAGGATGGCCGCTGAAATGGAGTCGGCAGAGATCGCACGCCGCTTCCTGCGCTTCTTCGAGGAGCGTGGGCACACCGTCGTGCCCTCGGCCAGCCTGATCGCCGAGGACCCGACGCTCCTGCTGGTCAACGCGGGCATGGTGCCGTTCAAGCCCTACTTCCTGGGCCAGCGCAAGCCGCCCTACAAGCGGGCCGCCAGCGCCCAGAAGGTCATGCGCACCCTCGACATCGACGAGGTGGGCAGGACGACCAGGCACGCCAGCTTCTTCCAGATGCTGGGCAACTTCTCCTTCGGCGACTACTTCAAGGCCGACGCGATCCCGTTCGCCTGGGAGCTGCTGACCAGGCCCGAGTCCGAGGGCGGCTTCGGCTTCCCCGAGGAGCGGCTGTGGGCGACCGTCTACCTCGACGACGACGAGGCGGTCGAGATCTGGCACCGGAAGGTCGGCGTTCCGATGGAGCGCATCCAGCGCCGCGGGATGGCCGACAACTTCTGGTCGATGGGCGTGCCCGGACCGTGCGGCCCGTGCACCGAGATCTACTACGACCGGGGCCCCGAGTACGGCCGTGAGGGCGGTCCCGTCGCCGACGAGAACCGCTACCTCGAAGTGTGGAACAACGTGTTCATGCAGTTCGAGCGGGGCGCGGGCACCGGCAAGGACGACTTCCCGATCCTCGGCGACCTGCCCGCCAAGAGCGTCGACACCGGCATGGGCCTGGAGCGCATGGCGGCGATCCTGCAGGGCGTCGACAACATCTACGAGATCGACACCACGTACAAGATCCTCGACCGGGCCGCCGACCTGACGCACTCCCGCTACGGCAGGGACAAGCGGGCCGACGTCTCGCTCCGGGTCGTCGCCGACCACCTGCGCGCCGGCGTCATGCTCGTCGGCGACGGCGTCCTGCCCTCCAACGAGGGCCGGGGTTACGTGCTGCGCCGCATGCTGCGCCGGGCGATCCGCAACCTGCGCCTGCTCGGCGCCGGCGAAGAGCGCTACATGCACGAGCTGACCGCCACCACGATCGACGTGATGGGCCGGCAGTACTCCGACCTGAAGGCCGACGCCGCCAACATCCACACCGTCATCGACGCCGAGGAGGCGTCCTTCCTCGGCACGCTGCGCACCGGCACCGCGATCTTCGACGTGGCGGTCGAGGAGGCCAAGCGCAGGGGTGAGGGCGTGCTGCGCGGCGCCCAGGCGTTCCAACTGCACGACACCTACGGCTTCCCGATCGACCTCACCCTGGAGATGGCCGCCGAGCAGGGCCTCCAGGTGGACGAGGACGGCTTCCGCCGGCTCATGAAGGAGCAGCGCGACCGGGCCAAGGCCGACGCCGCGGCGAAGAAGACCGGCAACGCCGACATTTCGGTGTTCGGGCAGATCCTGGAGAGCGCCGGCAAGGTCGAGTTCCTCGGCTACGACCAGACCGCCGCGGAGTCCGAGGTCGCCGGCATCCTCATCGACGGCGCCTCCGTCCCCGCCGCGGGCGCGGGCAGCACCGTCGAGATCGTGCTCGGCCGCACCCCGTTCTACGCCGAGGGCGGCGGCCAGCTCGCCGACCAGGGCGTCATCCGCACCGCGGGGGCCGAGGTCGAGGTGATCGACGTGCAGAGCCCGGTCGCCGGGCTGATCGTGCACCGGGGCAAGGTGCGCACGGGGGAGATCAGGGTCGGCGACGGCGCCCACGCCGAGATCGACCTGGAGCGCCGGCGCGCCATCTCGCGCAGCCACACCGCCACCCACCTCGTGCACCGCGGTTTCCGCAACGCGCTCGGCGAGTCCGCCGCCCAGGCCGGTTCCGAGAACTCGCCGGGCCGCTTCCGCTTCGACTTCACCGCCGCGGGCGCCGTCTCCCCGGCCATGCTGCGCGACGTGGAGGACGAGGTGAACGCCGTGCTGATCGACGACCTGCGGGTCAACGCGTTCTACACCTCTCAGGCCGAGGCCCGCGCGATGGGCGCGCTGGCGCTGTTCGGCGAGAAGTACGGCGACGAGGTGCGCATCATCGAGGTGGGCGACTACTCCCGCGAGCTGTGCGGCGGCACCCACGTCGAGAGCTCCGGGCAGCTCGGCCTGATCAAGGTGCTCGGCGAGTCGTCGATCGGCGCCGGGGTGCGCCGCGTCGAGGCCCTCGTCGGGCTCGACGCCTTCCGCTTCCTGGCCAAGGAGAGCGTGCTGGTCGCCCAGCTCAGCGAGCAGCTCAAGGTGCGCCGCGAGGAGCTGCCCGAGCGGGTCGAGGGCATCGTGGGCCGGCTGCGCGCCGCCGAGAAGGAGCTGGAGAAGGTCCGCTCGGCGCAGGTGCTCGCCGTCGCGGGAGAGCTGGCGGCGGGCGCCCGCGACGTGCACGGCGTGTCGCTCGTCACCCACCGCGCCCCCGACGGCACATCGTCCGACGACCTGCGCAAGCTCGCCCTCGACGTGCGCGGCAGGTTCCCCGCCGACCGCCCGGCCGTGGTCGTGGTCGCCGGCGTGCCCGCCGAGCGGCCGGTCGTGGTCGCCGCGGTGAACGACGCCGGTCGCGAGCGCGGCCTGGCCGCGGGCAGGCTGGTCGGCGTCGCCGCCAAGGCGCTCGGCGGAGGCGGCGGCGGCAAGGACGACGTCGCCCAGGGCGGCGGCGCCCGCCCCGAGGCGATCGGCGACGCGCTGCGCGCCGTCGAACAGGCCGCGGCCCAGCGGCTCGGCTGACCGTGATGCCCGTGACGTGCCCCGCCCCCGCCCCCGCCCCCGTCCCCGCCCCGCGGCCCGGAGGCCACCGGTGAGGCGGGGAGTGCGGCTCGGCGTGGACGTGGGCTCCGTGCGCATCGGCGTGGCCCGCAGCGACCCTTCCGGGCTGCTGGCGACGCCGGTGGAAACCGTGCGCCGGGGCAAGGGCGATCTCGCCAGGATCGAGGCGATCGCCGCCGAGCACGAGGCCGTCGAGATCGTGGTGGGCCTGCCAACGTCGCTGTCGGGCAGGGAGAGCCACGCGGCCGAGGCGGCCAGGCGCTTCGCCGGCACGCTGGCCGTACGGCCGGCCGCGATCCCGGTGCGGCTCTTCGACGAGCGGCTGACCACGGTCACCGCCCAGCAGCGGCTGCGGGACAGCGGCGTGCGGGCCAAGAACCAGCGCGGCGTCGTCGACCAGGCGGCGGCCGTCGTGCTCCTGCAGGCCGCGCTGGACGCCGAGCGGTCCACCGGCCGGCCCCCCGGCACCCCCGTCGAACCGCCGGCCGCCGCGCCCGGCTCCGGCGATCCCCGTCCGGGCGGGGACGGGGAATCCACGCGGTGACCCTCGCGGGTGACGGTTCCAGGCCCGGCGGCGCGTCGGACGCGGAGCATGCCGGGTCCACGCCATTCGCTGGATGCTCGGCCATCGAACGCTTACCCGGCCTAGGGACTACCCCCATACCCGTAGGGAATGAACGGGTGAACTGGCATTGATGGTCGGCTCTACGCCCAGACCAGGTGATTGCGTATGGTTCATTCGAACCGATCCTGTGCATAGAATCACGAAATTCACTGACAAAGAGGGCGAGTTCGTGAGATACCGGGAAGAGCTGACTACCTACCTCGGGACGCGTTGAATGTCGGATGTCCTGACCGCCTCAGCGGTAGAAGGGCGGCCCGCCTCCGCGGCCGTCCGGGGTGCGTGCGGATCGGTGCTCCCCTCTGTTCGGCACATCGGCTTGACGCCGGGCCGTCCGGACCGGGAGATTGGCCACCGCAGCTATGAATGATCTCGACATGGACGATTTCCTGCTCGGAGCCGACGACGAGGGGTCCTCTCGGCGCCGCGGACGCGCGTCCGCGGGTCGCAAGCGGGGCGGCCGGCGCCGCCGCCGCAGGCGCAACCGGGGCGGTTTCCTGGCCCCGCTGCTGGCCCTGATCGTCCTCGTCGGCGTCATCGGCGGCGGCGGTTACTACGGCTACATGTGGCTGCAGGGCGTCACGACCGCCGAGGACTTCAGCGGGCCGGGCACCGGCGAGGTGGTCATCGAGATCCGTGACGGGGCGACCGCCTCCGACGTGGCGCAGACCCTGGAGGAGCAGGGCGTGGTCGCCAGCGCCCGCGCCTTCACCAACGCCATCGACGCCGCCGGCAAGAGCGCCTCGCTGCAGCCCGGCGACTACCGGCTGCGCAAGGGCATGGCGGCCAAGGAGGCCGTGACCCTGCTCGACCCGAACATGCGGCTGCAGACGAAGATCACCATTGTCGAGGGCAGGCGGCTCGTCCAGATCTACGACGAGCTCGCCAAGAAGACCGGCAAGCCGGTCAAGGAGTTCGAGGACGCCGCCAAGGACCTCGACCTGCCGCAGGGGGCCAGGGGCAGGCTGGAGGGCTACGCCTTCCCCGCCACGTACGAGATCACCCCGAAGATGTCCGCCGCCGACATCCTCAACGCCATGCTCGACCGCTACGAGCACGCGGTCGAGGAGGCCGGGATGGCGGAGCGGGCCAAGCGGCTCGGCTTCAGCCAGCACGAGATGCTCACCATCGCGAGCATCGTGCAGGCCGAGTCCGGCACGGCCGCCGACATGCCGAAGATCGCCCGGGTGATCTACAACCGGCTGGCCATGAACCCGCCCATGCAACTCCAGATGGACAGCACGGTCATGTACGCGCTCAACAAGTACGGCATCGCCGCCACCCACGCGGAGCTGGACAGCAAGTCGCCGTACAACACCTACCGGCGGCACGGCCTGCCGCCCGGCCCGATCAGCAACCCCGGCGAGCACGCCATCGAGGCGGCGCTCAACCCGGCCAAGGGCCCGTGGATCTACTTCGCGACCACCGACCCGGCCAAGGGCATCACCAAGTTCACCGACTCCTACGCCGAGTTCCAGCAGTTCGAGGCGGAGTTCAACCGGAACTACAAGGGCGGGTGACCGTGCGCGCCATCACCAGGGCCGCGGTGCTCGGCTCGCCGATCGCCCACTCGTTGTCGCCTTACCTGCACAGGGCCGCCTACGCGGCCCTCGGGCTCGGCGACTGGCGCTACGACGCGATCGAGTGCGACGAGGCGGGCCTGCCCGCGCTGGTCGAGGGCCTGGGCCCGGAGTGGGCGGGCCTGTCGCTCACGATGCCGCTCAAGCGGGCGGTCTTCCCGCTGCTGGACTCCGTGTCCGACCTGGCGGTCCAGGTGGGCGGGGCGAACACCGTGGTGTTCGCCGGCGGCCGGGCGCACGGGGAGAACACCGACGTGCACGGCATCGTCCAGGCCCTGGCCGAGGCGGGGGTCGGGGCGCCGGGCTCCGCGGTGATCCTCGGCGGTGGAGCGACCGCCGCATCGGCGCTCGCCGCGCTGCGCGAGATGGGCGTGGCCGAGACGACCCTCGTGGTCAGGGAGCCGGGCAGGGCGGCGGAGACGCTGGAGGCGGCCGAGCGGCTGGAGGTGGCGCCCGCCGTACAGACCTTCGACAAGCTCGACGTCGTGCTCGACGGCGCCGGGCTGGTCGTCTCGACGCTGCCCTCCGGGGCGGCCGACGGCTTCGCGGCCCGGCTGGCCGGGGTGCCCGCGCTGTTCGACGTGGTCTACTCGCCGTGGCCGACCACGGCGGCGGCGGCCGTGCTGGCCGCTGGGGGCACCGTCGTCGGCGGGTTCCCGATGCTGCTGCACCAGGCCGTCCGCCAGGTCGAGCTGATGACCGGCCGCGCGCCCGCGCCGGTCGAGCCCATGCGGGCGGCCGGCGAGGCGGAGATCGCGAGAAGGACGCGCGGCGCGTGAGAGGCCGCCGCGACGGAATGAATCCGGCAGGGCGCGCGTTGTGGTAACGTAGGTGCTCGATCGGTCCGGCATGCCTGCTGGACGCGCAAGCGGAGGTTTCCCTCCCACCTGATCGGCCGCTGGGCCGACGGGTCAAGGATCACCTCCGGCATGTGCCGGAGAGAGCCCGGTCATCGGGCTCGGTGGTGGCCCCGCATGCGCGACGTGCGGGGCATTTCGCGTTTCGCGACCTTGATGGCACGCGCAATCCGCGAGGCTCCCGGCACGATCAAGCACGTGGCGGTCGCCCTCAGGGGGCGGCCGAGGTTCGTCAACCTAGGAGGTCCCATCAGCGCCGAGCCCCGCATCAACGAGCGTATCCGCGTGCCAGAGGTCCGTCTCGTCGGCCCTAACGGCGAGCAGGTCGGCATCGTCTCCATTCACGATGCGCTGAAACTGGCTCAGGAGGCCGACCTCGACCTCGTGGAGGTCGCGGCAACGGCTCGTCCGCCCGTGTGCAAGCTCATGGACTACGGCAAGTTCAAGTACGAGTCCGCGATGAAGGCGCGCGAGGCGCGCCGCAACCAGGCCCACACGATCATCAAGGAGATCAAGCTCCGGCCGAAGATCGACCCGCACGACTACGAGACCAAGAAGGGTCACGTGGTGCGGTTCCTCAAGGCGGGGGACAAGGTCAAGGTCACCATTATGTTCCGCGGGCGGGAGCAGTCCCGTCCCGAGCTGGGGTTCCGGCTCCTGCAGCGGCTCGCGGAGGACGTGACGGAGCTCGGCTTCGTCGAGTCCCAGCCGAAGCAGGATGGCCGTAACATGATCATGGTGATCGGACCGCACAAGAAGAAGGCCGAGGCCAAGGCCGAGAAGGCCGCGGCACGAGCGCGACGCGATGACGACGACATCGACGTCGACGTCGACGTCGACGAGGCCACCGAGCCTCAGGAGTAGGCGACCAGCCGCAGGCAGACAGGCTGAGACCGGGTCCGGTCTCGTAGTCAGGCATGCCCTTGACTCGGGTTACCGGCCCGGGGCATCGGCACGGATGAACGTAGGGAGAGACGGCTGAGATGCCGAAGATGAAGACGCACAGTGGTGCGAAGAAGCGGTTCCGGCTCACCGGGTCCGGCAAGATCGTCCGCCGCCGGGCCAACCGCGCGCACTACAACGAGCACAAGCCGACCACCCTTACGCGTCGTCTCGCCCCGGATGTGGTGATGTCCCCCTCCGACACAAAGAAGATCAAGAAGCTGCTCGCCAAGTAAGAACGAACCCCGGGGAGATAGATAAAAATGGCACGCGTGAAGCGGGCGATCAACGCCAAGAAGAAGCGCAGGGTCGTTCTCGAACGGGCGAGTGGCTACCGTGGCCAGCGGTCGCGTCTGTACCGCAAGGCCAAGGAGCAGATGCTCCACTCGATGACCTACGCCTACCGCGACCGCAAGGACCGCAAGGGCAACTTCCGCCGCCTGTGGATCCAGCGGATCAACGCCGCGGCCCGGCAGAACGGCATCACCTACAACCGCTTCATCCAGGGCATCAAGGCCGCCGGGATCGAGGTGGACCGCAAGATCCTCGCCGACCTCGCGGTCAACGACGCCCAGACGTTCGCGACGCTGGTGGAGGCCGCCAAGAAGGCGCTGCCCGCCGACGTGAACGCGCCGGTCGCCTGACACTTGCGGGCCGTGGTCCCACGGCCGCGGAGATCCCGCGCAGCGGGGTCCCACGGCCGCGGGGTCACGGCGTTTTCTCGTCTTCCGGCCGCTCGCCGGGAGCATTCGAGCTTTGGGGGCCGGAATGGCGAGGGCGGAGCTGACCAACATCAGGTCGCCGCGCGTGAAGGCGGCCAGGAGGCTCGCCAAGCGGGCGTTCCGCGAACGCGACCTGGCCTTTCTCGCGGAGGGCCCGCAGGCCGTCAGGGAGGCGCTCAGGCTTCCCGGCGTGACCGTCGAGCTTTACGCCACGGCGGACGCCGAGGCCCGCCACCCCGAGATCGTCGCCGCCGCGGCCGCCGCCGGCGTGCCGGTGCACCTGGCCAGCGGCGAGGTCATGGCCGAGCTGGCCCAGACGGTCACCCCGCAGGGGCTGCTGGCCGTGTGCAGGCTGGTGCACGTGCCGCTGGGCGAGGCCGTCCCGGGGGCGCGGCTGGTGGCCGTGCTCGCGCACGTGCGCGACCCGGGCAACGCCGGCACCGTGCTGCGCACCGCCGACGCCGCGGGCGCCGACGCGGTCGTCTTCACCGACGCCTCGGTCGACCCCTACAACGGCAAGTGCGTGCGGGCCAGCGCGGGAAGCCTGTTCCATCTCCCGGTGGTCACCGGCGTCCCGGTGGCGCAGGCCGTGCGCGAGCTGAAGGACGCCGGGCTGCGGGTGCTCGCCGCCGACGGCGCGGGGGAGCGCACGCTCGACGACGTGGACCTGTCCGGCCCGACCGCCTGGGTTTTCGGCAACGAGGCGTGGGGCCTGCCGAAGGAAGTACTCGAACTCGCCGACGAGGTGGTCCGCGTTCCCATCTACGGCGGGGCCGAAAGTCTCAACCTCGCCACGGCCGCCGCGGTGTGTTTGTACGCTTCGGCCCGGACTCAACGCCAAAAGTGAGGCTGCCGCATCACCTGGGAAACCCGCTATTGTCGGCCTTGTAGGTCGAGGAGGCGGGGTCGTGCAGGGAGAGAACACCGATCAGCCGCACCCGGATGCCGTGTGCTCGATCGAGATCGATGATCTTCCCGACGGTGTCATCGTGGCCGACCGTACGGGCCGCGTCCTCGCGGTCAACCGGGCCGCCGCCCGGCTGACCAGGATCGACGCGGGGCGTGCCGTCGGGCGGGACATCCGGGATGTCTTCCCCTTCCGTGACCACGACGGGCGCGAGTGGTGGAAGTGGCTCGACCCGTGCGGCGGCCTGCGCACCCGGACCAGGCAGCCGGAGTGCCCCGTGCAACTGCCCGGCGGGCCCGAGCTGCTCATCGCCGCCCGCCTGGTGCGCGCGCCCGAGCGGGGCGGCGACGTCGTCCGGGTGGCGATCACCCTGCGTGACGCCGGGGCCCGCGCCCGCCTGGAGCGCAGCCGCGCCGACCTGGTCTCCACCGTCGCCCACGAGCTCCGCTCGCCGCTGACCAGCGTGAAAGGCTTCACCGCCACGCTGCTCGCCAAGTGGAACCGCTTCACCGACGACCAGAAGCTCGTCATGCTGGAGACGGTCAACTCCGACGCCGACCGGGTCACCCGCCTGATCACCGAGCTGCTCGACGTCTCCCGCATCGAGTCGGGGCGGCTCCAGGTGCGCAGGCAGGTCGTCGACATCCCGGCCCGGGTCCGCAGGCTCATCGCCGGCCGGGTCGCGGCGGGGGAGCCGGAGGACAGATTCCGGGTGGAGGTCCGCGGCGAGCTGCCGGAGACGTGGCTCGATCAGGACAAGATCGACCAGATTCTGGGCAATCTGCTGGAAAACGCGGTGCGTCACGGTCGCGGTACGGTGACAATAGTCGTCGAGCCGATCGAGTGGGGTGTGGCCGTGTCCGTGCGAGACCGGGGTGAGGGCATCGCGCCCGAGCTGGCCACGCGCGTGTTCCGGCAGTTCTGGCGCGGCCAGGGCCGTCGCCGCGGCGGCACCGGCCTGGGCCTGTTCATCGTGAAGGGCCTGGTCGAGGCGCACGGCGGCACCGTCACGGTGCAGCGCGGCCCCGAGGGCGGGGCGGAGTTCCGATTTACCGTGCCCACCGGCACGCCCGACTTCGCCTGAGCGAGCGCGCGCCCGGTGGGCGCCTCCGCGGAAACCACTAGACTCATGGCCGCTCAAGCCCTGGATTCGGAGCCCACTCTTGTCTAACTACGACCCGGTCGAGGTGACGCCGCTCCACGCCGACGAGGTGGCGCGCGCGCAGACCGACGCGCTCGCCGCCATCGCCGCGGCGGGCGACCTCGACGAACTCAAGCAGGTGCGCCTGGCGCACGCCGGCGACCGATCTCCGATCGCGCTCGCCAACCGGGAGATCGGCGCACTGCCCCCGCAGGCCCGCGCCGAGGCGGGCAAGCGCATCGGCGCGGCTCGCAAGGCCGTCGGCGAGGCGCTCGCCGCCCGCCAGGCGGAGCTGGAGGCCGAGCGCGACGCGCGGGTCCTCGTCGAGGAGACCGTCGACGTCACGCTGCCGTGGGACCGCGCCCCGCGCGGCGCGCGGCACCCGCTCACCACCCTGCAGGAGCGCATCGCCGACGCCTTCGTGGCGATGGGCTACGAGGTCGCCGAGGGGCCCGAGCTGGAGGCGGAGTGGTTCAACTTCGACGCGTTGAACATCGCGCCCGACCATCCGGCCCGCTCCGAGCACGACACCTTCTTCGTCGAGTCGGTCGACTCGGGCAAGGTGCTGCGCACGCAGACCTCCCCGGTGCAGATCAGGGCGCTGCTGGACCGTGAGCTCCCCGTCTACGTGATCTCGCCGGGCAAGGTGTTCCGCACCGACGAGCTCGACGCCACCCACACGCCGGTCTTCCACCAGGTGGAGGGGCTGGCCGTGGACGAGGGCCTGACGATGGCCCACCTGAAGGGCACGCTCGACCGGTTCGCCGAGGTGATGTTCGGCGAGGGCATCAGGACCCGGTTCCGGCCCAACTACTTCCCCTTCACCGAGCCGTCGGCCGAGATGGACCTGATGTGCTTCGTGTGCCGGGGCACCTCGGCGGTGCAGGGCAACCCGCCGTGCCGCACCTGCAAGTCCGAGGGCTGGATCGAGTGGGGCGGCTGCGGCATGGTCAACCCGCGGGTGCTGGTGGCCTGCGGGGTCGATCCCAGGCGTTACTCCGGGTTCGCGTTCGGCATGGGCATCGAGCGCACGCTGATGTTCCGGCACAACGCCGAGGACATGCGCGACATGATCGAGGGAGACGTGCGCTTCACGCTCCCGTTCGGGATGGAGGTCTGATGAAGGTCCCGCTTTCATGGCTGCGGGAGTACGTCGACCTCCCCGCCGTCACCGCCCACGAGGTGGCCGACAAGCTCACCGCCGCGGGCCTGAAGCTGGAGTCGATCGTCTCCCACGGCCACGAGATCAAGAACGTCGTGGTCGGTGAGGTCCTGGACATCGAGGAGCTTCCCGGCTTCAAGAAGCCGATCCGCTACTGCCAGGTCGAGGTGGGCGAGGCGGCTCCCCGCGGCATCGTCTGCGGCGCGGTCAACTTCTCGGTGGGCGACCGGGTGCCGGTGGCGCTGCCCGGCTCGGTGCTGCCCGGCGGCTTCGAGATCGGCGCCCGCAAGACGTACGGCCGGGTGTCCGACGGCATGATCTGTTCCGAGGCCGAGCTGGGCGTCGCCGAGTCCTCGCCCGGCATCCTGGTGCTGGACCCGGACGTGCCGATCGGCGCCGACGTGGTCGAGCTGCTGCGGCTGCGCGACGACGTGATCGAGCTGGAGGTCACCCCCGACCTCGGCTACGCGCTGTCCGTCCGCGGCGTGGCCAGGGAGACGGCGACCGCGTTCGGCGTGCCGTTCCGCGACCCGGCCGACCTGGACCTGCCGGCCTCCGCCGAGACCGCCTATCCGGCCTCGATCGGCGACCCGGCCGCCTGCGACCGGTTCGTGCTGCGCGAGGTCAGCGGGTTCGACCCGGCGGCGCCCAGCCCCTTGTGGCTGCGGCTGCGGCTGTCCCGGGCCGGCATGCGGCCGGTGTCGGCCGCCGTCGACGTCACCAACTACGTGATGCTGGAGCTCGGCCAGCCGCTGCACGCCTTCGACCGCGCCAAGCTCACCGGCGAGATCGTGGTACGGCGGGCCGAACCGGGCGAGACGCTCGAAGCCATCGACCACGTGACCCGCGAACTGCACCCCGAGGACATCCTCATCACCGACGAGTCGGGCCCGATCTCGATGGCGGGCACGATGGGCGGCGTGCACACCGAGATCTCCGGCTCCACGACCGAGGTGGTCATCGAGGCGGCGCACTTCTCCGCCACCGGCATCGCCCGCATGTCGCGCCGGCACAACCTGGTGAGCGAGGCGTCCAAACGGTTCGAGCGGGGTGTGGACCGGGAGCTGCCGCTCTACGCCTCCTGGCGGGCGGCGCGGCTGCTGGTGGAGATCGGCGGCGGCACCGCGCTGCCGGGCGTCACGCACGTCGAGGTGCCGGTCGAGCCGGTGCGGATCACCATCCCGGCCGACCATCCCGACCGCGTCGCCGGCATGACCTACGGCAGGCAGACGGTGATCCGGCACCTGGAGCAGGTCGGCTGCACGGTGGCCGCGGGAGCCGAGGGAGCCGAGGGGGGCGAGGGCGCCGACTCCGGTGGGCCGGCCGCGTCCGCCGCCACCGGCACCGTGACCGGCGGCGACCTGTCCGGCAGGCTCGACGTCTCGGCGGGCTCGGACGACCTGCTCACCGTCACGCCGCCCACCTGGCGGCCCGACCTGACCGACCCGAACGACCTGGCCGAAGAGGTCATCCGGCTGGAGGGGTACGACAAGCTGCCCTCGGTCCTGCCCGCCGCCCCCGCCGGAGGCGGCCTGACCGAGAGCCAGCGGCTGCGCCGCCGGGTGGGCAGGGGACTCGCGGCGGCCGGTTTCGTCGAGGTGCTCGCCTACCCGTTCATCGGCGAGCGTGACTTCGACGACCTGCTGCTCCCGGCCGGCGACGACCGCCGCCGGGCCGCCCGGCTCGCCAACCCGATCAGCGAGGACGAGCCGCTGATGCGGACCACGCTGCTGCCCGGGCTGCTGAAGACGCTGGTCCGCAACGTGGGCCGCGGCTTCGGCGACGTCGCGCTGTTCGAGTCCGGCCTGGTCTATCTGCCCGGCGCGGACGCGCCCGCGGTGACCCCGGTCCTCGCGGTGGACCGGCGGCCGACGGCCGAGGAGCTGGCCTCGATCGGGGCGTCGCTGCCCGCCCAGCCGGCCAGGGTCGCCGTGGTGCTGGCCGGTGAGTTCGAGCGGTCCGGCTGGTGGGGCGCGGGCCGCGCGGCCACCTGGGCGGACGCGGTCGAGGCCGCCCGCCTGGTGGCCCGGGAGGCGCGGGCCGAGCTGACCGTCGAGGCCGCCGCCGCCGAGCCGTGGCACCCGGGCCGGTGCGCCGCGCTGCGCGCCGGTGGCGAGCTCGCGGGCTACGCGGGCGAGCTGCACCCCCGCGTCGTCGAGGCGTTCGGCCTGCCGCCGCGCACCTGCGCGATGGAGCTGGACCTGGACGTGCTGGCCGCGCTCCGGCCGGGGCCGGCGCAGACGGTTCCGGTGTCGTCCTACCCCGTGGCCACCCAGGACGTCGCGCTGATCGTGCCGGTCGGCACGCCGGTGGCCGACGTCGAGTCGGCGCTGCGCGAAGGGGCGGGGGAGCTGCTGGAGTCGATCCGGCTGTTCGACGTCTACACCGGGGAGCAGGCCGGCGAGGGCAACAAGTCGCTGGCGTACACGCTGCGCTTCCGGGCCGCGGACCGCACGCTCACCGTCGAGGAGACCACGGCGGCCCGCGACGAGGCCGTGTCCGTCGCCGCCGAGCGCCTGGGCGCCCGGCTTCGCGGGGCGTGACCCTTCGGGCCGCCTGACGGTCCACCACGACGACGGCGGCCCCGGAGCGCGACGCTCCGGGCCCGCCGCCGTCCGCGCCCGCCGCCGTCCGCGCCCGCCGTGCACGGTCCGGCACCGGGAAGCACTCCGGCGTGAAGGCGTCTGCAGGGGGGCGTCAGGCGTCGGCGGCGAGGGCCTTCCTCCGGGCCGCCTGCGCCAGGGCGTTCTCGTCGGTGCGGGCGTCGTAGCGCCGCAGCGCGGGCAGGAACGCGGCCAGCAGGCCCACCGCGCCGACGCACAGCAGGCCGCCCGCGCCCAGCGAGAACCGCAGGCCGCCGAACTGCGCGAACAGCGAGGCCCGCGCGCCGCCGAGCATCGGGCCCGACGAGTAGGACAGCAGCTCGATACCGGCCAGCCGGCCGCGGAACTCGTCGGGGATGGTCTGGTTCCAGATCGTGGAGCGGAAGACGCCGCTGATCATGTCGGCGCCGCCGGCCAGCGCCAGGCACAGCAGGATCGTCCACAGGTTCGGGGCGAACGCCGCGGCGCCCATGGCCACGCCCCAGGCGATCGCGGCGACGACCACGCCCAGGCCGTGCCGGTGGACACTCCTCGTCCAGCCGGAGGTCACCGAAGCCAGCAGGGCGCCGACCGCGCCCGCGGAGTACAGCAGGCCGAGCGTCTCGACACCGCCGAACTCCGTGGCGATGAACGCGTACAACGCCGTCGCCATCGCGAAGAACATCGCCGCCATGTCCACCAGGTAGGTGCCCATGAGGTCGGGCCGGCCCACGGCGTACCGGACGCCCTCCACCAGGGACGTCAGCGACGCCGGGGCGCTGTTCTCCGCCGGCGGCACGGTCCGCACCCGCCACAGCAGGGCCAGGGAGACGAGGAACGTCAGCAGGTCGATCCCGTAGGTGGCGGCGGGACCGAACGCGGCCACGATCAGCCCGGCCAGGGCGGGACCGGCGATGGCGCCGAAGTTCCACCGGAAGCTGGTCAGCGCGGCGGCGGCGGTGAGCTGGTCGTGCCGGACGACCCGCGGCACCAGGGCGTCGAGGCTGGGCCGCTGGAGGCTGTCCAGCCCGGCCATCAGGGCGCCGAGCACGTACAGCGCCCAGACCTGGGGGGAGGGGAGCAGGGCGTTGACCGCGAGGAGGGCCGCCATGACCGCCAGCCCCACCTCGGCGAACAGCACGATCCGCCGCCGGTCCAGCGCGTCGGCGATCGCTCCGCCCCACAGGCCGCACACCAGCATCGGCACGAACTCGGCGACGCTGAGCAGCCCGACCGCCACGTAGGACCCGGTGAGCTGCATCATCTGCAGGGGCAGGGTGACGAGGGTGAGGAAGCTCCCCAGCATCGTGATCACGCCGGAGCCCATCAGGAGCCGGAAGTCCCGGGAGTCGCGCAGCGGGCTCAGGTCCATCCGCAGGTGGCGCAGGAGTGATGCCCGTGGCAGGCCGGATTCTTCGGACACTGGTCGTTCTTGGGACACGGGTCGCCATTGTCCCCCGGTGCTTTTGGCCGGGGCAATCGGATTATCCCCGGCGGGCGCCGGAGCGTGTCGCTCCGGCGCCGCGTCGGGCCGGGGCCGGACGCGCCGAAGAAGGGCGGTTATGTCAGGCGGCGGGCACCTTGTCCAGGAAGCCCAGCACCTGGGTGATCCGCCCGTCCTCGTCGAGTACGGCCACGTCGAACCCCTCGACCAGCGGCTCCGCGCCCGCGGGGCCGAGCCCCCAGGCGAACCGGGCCAGCCGGCCGTGCCCGTCGGCGGTCCCCTTCGGGGTGAACACGAACCCCGGGAACTGCTCGTGCACGGCGCCGATCACCTGGCCGATGGCGGCGTGGCCGCGCACGTCGGCCAGCGGGTCGGTGTAGCCGCCGTCCGCGGTCCACAGCGCGGCGACGGCCTCGGCGCGCAGTCCGGCGTCGGTCTCGTTCCAGGCGGCGAGGTAGCGGTCGACAAGGGCGGCGTAGTCAGTCATCTCGGTATCTCCTCGACATGTGTGCCGTTCGCTGGCAGGGCAACCGTGCCACGCGGCCGAGGGGCCGGTCGATTACGCCGGAAGTAAGCGAACGGCGCCGGTCAGGAGCCGAGGATCTCCCTGCGCAGACGCGTCTTGAGGATCTTGCCGCCGGGGTTGCGGGGCAGCTCGGCCTCGCGGAACCAGTACCGGACGGGGATCTTGAAGGGGGCGATCCGCTCCGTCAGGAAGGCCGTGATGTCCTCGGCGGTGGCCGGAGAGCCCGGGACCAGCCGGATCACCGCGCCCACCTCCTCGCCCAGCTCGTCGTGCGGGATCCCGATCACGGCGGCGTCGTCCACCGCGGGGTGCTCGAACAGCGCGGCCTCGACCTCGGCGCAGTAGACGTTCTCGCCGCCGCGGATCACCATGTCCTTGGCCCGGTCGACGATGAAGACGTAGCCCTCCTCGTCCGTCCGGGCCAGGTCGCCGGTGTGCAGCCAGCCGTCGACGAAGGTCTCGGCGGTGGCGTCGGGCCGGTTCCAGTAGCCCGCGATCACCGCCGCGCCGCGTACGCACAGCTCGCCCACCTCGCCGACGGGCACTTCGTCGCCCAGCGGGTCGGAGATGCGCACGTCGATGATCGCCACCGGCCTGCCGATGCTGTCGGGCTTGTCGCGGTAGCCCTGGCCGGAGTTGTTGACGATCAGCGCGGTGGTCTCGGTCATGCCGTACCCGTTGGAGGGGGCCCGGCCGGGGAGCCGTTCGCCGATGCGCTCCAGGAGCTTGGGCGGGGCGGGGGCGCCGCCGTACCCGAGGGCGCCGAGGCTGGAGATGTCGCGCTTGGCGAAGTCGGGGTGGGACATGAGCTGCCAGGCGCTGGTGGGCACGCCGGTCAGGCCGGTGACCTTCTCCCGCTCGATCAGCTCCAGCGCCACTCCCGGGTCCCACTTGTACATCAGCACCAGGGTGGAACCGGCGAACATGGTGCCGATCATCGCGGCGAAGCAGCCGGTGACGTGGAAGAGCGGCACGCTCAGCAGGGTGACCCGGCGTTCGGTGGCGAGGTCGGCCGGGCGTCCGGCGAGCAGCTGACCGCGGGCCGCGGCATAGGCGACGGTCATGGGGGCCTGGCCGAGGTTGCGGTGGGTGCCGAGGGCGCCCTTGGGACGGCCGGTGGTGCCCGAGGTGTAGAAGATCGTCGCCGGGTCCTCGGGGTCGAGCTCGACCGGCGGCAGGGAGACGTCCGGGCCGGCCTCGCCGAGCAGGTCGGACAGCAGCGCGGCGCCGGCGGGTAGCTCGCCCAGCGGGCGGGTCACGATGAGGCGGGCGTCGAAGGCCGCGTCCTTGAGCCGGTTGACCCGCTCGCCGTCGGCGATCAGCACCTTGGCGCCGGAGTCCGACAGCCCGTATTCCAGCTCCTGGGGAGTCCACCAGGCGTTGAGCGGCACCGCGACGGCGCCGCAGGCGAGGATGGCGGAGAAGGAGACGATCCACTCGGGGTAGTTGCGCATCGAGACGGCGACCCGGTCGCCCTTGGTCACGCCGTAGTCCGCGACGAGCCGGTTCGCCAGCGTGGCGGCCCGCCGGAAGTGCTCTTCGAAGGTCACTCGCTCGTCTTCGTAGACGATGAACTCCTTCTCGCCGTGGAACCTGCTGTTCTCCAGGAGAACGCGGAAGTGGCCGGGGGCGTGCTTCCACGTCCGGATCCGGCTGCCGCGGACCTCGATCTCGTCCATCTCGAAGAGCTGACCGGGGCCGGTGAGCTGGGCGCGAACCTCGTCATGGGTGACTGACATACGTGAGATCTCCCCGGGGACGTGAGTTGCAGACTTTCCCCAGCCAGCGTACCGACCGGTATGTAGGGAGAACAGAGGGAAGTTCGGTTTTGCTGTGGCGGGGCCGGGGAGAGTGCGTCGGGGGAATCCGGCGGCGCGACCGACTTGCATGACCATCCTGGCCGCTGCATACTTTTCACAAGTAAGAGCATGCAATGTGCTGCATGAACATGCGAAGGAGTGGGGCCCATGGGGGCGCGCGCAGCGATAGCCGGAGCCAGCGGCTACGCCGGGGGTGAGCTGCTACGGCTGCTGCTCGGCCACCCGGAGATCGAGATCGGCACGCTGACCGCCGGGTCGAGCGCGGGCACGCTCCTCGGCGCCCACCAGCCGCACCTGGCGCCTCTCGCCGGCCGCACGCTGGCCGACACCACGCCGGAGACCCTGTCCGGCCACGACATCGTCTTCCTCGCCCTCCCGCACGGTCAGTCCGCGGCGGTCGCCGAGCGGCTCGGCGACGACACGCTGATCGTCGACTGCGGCGCGGACTTCCGGCTCACCGACCCCGCCGCCTGGCGGGCCTTCTACGGCGGCGAGCACGCCGGCACCTGGCCGTACGGCCTGCCCGAGCTTCCCGGGCAGCGCGAGGTCCTGCGTGCGGCCCGGCGGATCGCGGTCCCCGGCTGCTACCCGACGGCGGTCACCCTCGCCCTCCTCCCCGCCTTCGCGGCGGGCCTGGCCGAGCCCGACGTCGTCGTGGTCGCCGCCAGCGGCACCAGCGGCGCGGGCCGGTCGCCCAAGCCGCACCTGCTGGGCAGCGAGGTCATCGGCTCCGCCGGTGCCTACGGCGTGGGCGGCGTGCACCGGCACACCCCCGAGATGGAGCAGAACCTCTCGGCCGTCGCGGGCGTCCACGTCCCCGTCTCCTTCACCCCGACCCTCGTGCCCATGAGCCGGGGCATCCTCGCCACCTGTACGGCTCCCGCCGCCCCCGGCCTCACGGCCGCCGCCCTCCGAGACGCCTACGAGACCGCCGTCGCCGCGGAGCCCTTCCTGCGCCTGCTGCCGCCCGGGCAGTGGCCGGCCACCGCGATGACCTACGGGGCGAACACCGCCGTCCTGCAGGTCGCCCTCGACGAGCGGGTGAACCGGATCATCGCCGTCATCGCCATCGACAACCTCACCAAGGGCACGGCCGGAGGCGCGATCCAGAGCGCCAACCTCGCCCTCGGCCTGCCGGAAGAACTCGGCCTTCCCCTCAATGGAGTAGCTCCGTGAGCGTTACAGCACCACTAGGTTTCCGCGCGGCGGGCGTCGCCGCCGGGCTCAAGTCGGGCGGCGGCCGTGACGTCGCCCTCGTGGTCAACGACGGGCCGTCCCGCGCCGCCGCGGGCGTCTTCACGTCCAACCGGATCAAGGCGGCGCCGGTCCTGTGGTCCCAGCAGGTGCTCGGCGGCGGGCGCGTCGTGGCGGTGGTGCTCAACTCGGGCGGCGCCAACGCGTGCACCGGCCCGGAGGGCTTCCAGGACACCCACGCCACCGCGGAGAAGGTCGCCGGGCTGATCGGCGACTCGGCCGGCGAGGTCGCGGTGTGCTCCACCGGCCTGATCGGCGAGCGGCTGCCGATGGACGCCCTGCTGACCGGCGTCGAGGGCGCGGCGGCCCACCTGAGCAGGGACGGCGGCCTGGCCGCCGCGGACGCCATCCGCACCACCGACACCGTCTCCAAGATCTCCTTCCGCCGCGGCGAGGGCTACATGGTGGGCGGCATGGCCAAGGGCGCGGGCATGCTCGCCCCCGGCATGGCCACCATGCTCAGCGTGATCACCACCGACGCCGACCTCCCGGCCGGCACGCTGGACGCGGTGCTCCGCGAGGCGGTGAGCCTCACCTTCGACCGGCTGGACACCGACGGCTGCATGTCCACCAACGACACCGTGCTGCTTCTGGCCAGCGGCGCCGCCGGGGTGACCCCCGACCTGCGGGAGTTCACCGCCAGGGTCACCGAGGTCTGCGCCGACCTCGCCAGGCAGCTCCTCGTGGACGCCGAGGGCGCCACCAAGGCGATCGCCATCGAGGTCGTGGGCGCCGCCTCGGTCGCCGACGCGGTCACCGTCGGCAGGGCCGTCGCCCGCAGCAACCTGTTCAAGTGCGCGATCCACGGCGAGGACCCCAACTGGGGCCGGGTGCTGTCGGCCGTCGGCACCACCGACGCCGAGTTCGAGCCCAACCGGGTCAACGTCGCGATCAACGGCATCTGGATCTGCCGGGCGGGCGCCGCAGGCGACGACCGGGACAAGGTGGACCTCCGCCCCCGCGACGTGACGATCACCATCGACCTGTCCGCCGGCGTCGAGTCGGCCATCGTGCACACCACCGACCTCACCGCCGCCTACGTGCACGAGAACTCGGCGTACTCCACATGAGCGCCGACGACCTCATGGCCAAGGCCGGCACCCTGATCGAGGCGCTGCCGTGGCTGGCCCGCTTCCACGGCGCCGTCGTCGTGATCAAGTACGGCGGCAACGCCATGATCGACGAGGCGCTCAAGGAGGGCTTCGCCGAAGACGTCGTCTTCCTGCGCTACGCCGGGCTCAAACCGGTCATCGTGCACGGCGGAGGCCCGCAGATCAGCGCGCACCTCGACCTCCTCGGCATCGGCAGCAGCTTCACCGCCGGGCTCCGGGTCACCACACCCGAGGCGATGAAGGTCGTCCGCATGGTCCTGGTCGGCGACGTCAACCGCGACGTGGTTGGTCTGATCAACCGGCACGGCCCGTTCGCGGTCGGCATGTCGGGCGAGGACGCCGGCCTGTTCACCGCCGTCCGCAAGTACGCGACGGTCGACGGCGAGCAGGTGGACATCGGCCAGGTGGGGGACATCGTCAGGGTCGAGGCCGGCGCCGTGCGCGCCCTCATCGACGACGGGCGGATCCCGGTGGTCAGCGGCATCGCCACCGGCGCGGACGGCACCGTCTACAACGTCAACGCCGACACCGCCGCGGCCGAACTGGCCGTCGCGCTCGGCGCGGAGAAGCTGGTCGTGCTGACCGATGTGGAAGGGCTCTACGCCGACTGGCCGGCCAGCGACCGGGTGATCGCCCGGCTCACCGACGACGAGCTCGCGGCCCTGCTGCCCGGCCTGTCCAGCGGGATGCTGCCGAAGATGGGCGCCTGCCTCACCGCCGTGCGCGGCGGCGTCCCGCAGGCGCACGTGCTCGACGGCCGGGTGAAACACGCGCTGCTCCTGGAGGTCTTCACCGACCAGGGCATCGGCACGATGGTCGTGCCCGCCGACAAGAACGCCGACGAGAACGCCGGCGACGAAGTGGAGGAGACGGGAACATGACCGACAGCCCCGTGGCGGATGCCCTGCGCAGCCGCTTCGAACAGGCGTTCATGCCCAACTACGGCGTGCCCCCGGTCGTGCTCGCCCGCGGTGAAGGCTGCCGGGTCTGGGACGCGGACGGCCGTGAATACCTCGACTTCATCGGCGGCATCGCGGTCAGCTCGCTCGGCCACGCCCACCCGGCCCTGGTCGAGGCGGTCACCAGCCAGGTCACCGCCATCGCGCACACGTCCAACCTGTTCCTGAACGAGCCGGAGATCCTCCTCGCCGAGCGCCTGCTCGGCCTGCTCGGCGTGCCCGGCCGGGTGTTCTTCGCCAACTCCGGCACCGAGGCCAACGAGTGCGCCTACAAGATGGCCCGCAAGTACGGCAAGGCCGAGGGCCGCCCCTACTTCGTAGCCGCCGAGAACGGCTTCCACGGCCGCACCATGGGCGCCCTCTCGCTGACCGGCAAGACGTCCATCCGCGAGCCGTTCGGTCCCTTCCCGGTGGACGTCCGCTTCGTTCCCTACGGTGACGCCGACGCGCTCAAGCAGGCGGTCACCGAGCAGTGCGCCGCGGTGTTCCTGGAGCCGACCCAGGGCGAGGCGGGAGTCGTGCCGCCGCCGGAGGGCTACCTGCGCGCCGCCAGGGAGATCTGCGACAGCACCGGCGCCCTGCTGGTGGCCGACGAGATCCAGTCCGCCGTCGGCAGGACCGGGCACTGGTTCGCCCACCAGCACGAAGGCGTCGTCCCCGACATCCTCACCCTGGCCAAGGGCCTCGGCGGCGGCCTGCCGATCGGCGCCTGCGTCGGCTTCGGCCGGGCGGCCACGATCTTCGTCAAGGGCGACCACGGCTCCACCTTCGGCGGCAACCCGGTGTCCTGCGCCGCCGCGCTCGCCGTACTCTCCACCATCGAGCGCGACGGCCTGCTGGAGCACGTGCGCACCGTGGGCGCCGCGCTCGCGGGCGGCCTCGCCGCCGTCGAGCACCCGCTCCTCGCCGGTGTGCGCGGCCGCGGCCTGTGGCTGGGCGTCGTGCTCACCCGGGACCGCGCGCCGCAGGTGCAGGCCGCCGCCCAGCGCGCCGGCTTCCTCGTCAACGCCCTCCAGCCCGACGCCGTACGGCTCGCGCCGCCGCTCGTCGTCGGCGCCGCCGAGATCGGGGCCTTCGTCGAGGCGTTCCCGGCGATCCTCACGGAGGCGGACGCGTGACCCGGCACTTCCTGCGAGACGACGACCTGTCGGCCGCCGAGCAGGCCCAGGTGCTCGACCTGGCCGACCTGATGAAGAAGGACCGGCACGGGTACCGCCCGCTCGCCGGGCCACAGACGGTCGCCGTGCTCTTCGACAAGCACTCCACCAGGACCAGGCTGTCCTTCGCGGTCGGCATCGCCGAGCTGGGCGGGCAGCCGCTGATCATCGACGCGAGCTCCTCCCAGATGGGCAGGGGCGAGCCGATCGAGGACACCGCCAGGGTGCTCACCCGCCAGGTCGCCGCGATCGTGTGGCGCACCGCCGGGCAGGAGCGGATCGAGACGATGGCACGCTACTCGTCGGTGCCGGTGGTCAACGCGCTCACCGACGAGTTCCACCCCTGCCAGATCCTCGCCGACCTGCAGACCGTCAGGGAGCATCGGGGGACCCTGGCCGGGCTCACCATGACCTACCTGGGCGACGGCGCCAACAACATGGCCCACTCCTACCTCCTCGGCGGCGCGCTCGCCGGGATGCACGTGCGGATCGCGGCGCCCGCCCGGTACCAGCCGGACGCGGTCATCCTCGACCGCGCAGCGGAGATCGCCGCCACCTCCGGCGGATCGGTCGTCGCCCTGTCCGACCCGTACGCCGCCGCCGACGGGGCACATGTGATCGCCACCGACACGTGGGTGTCCATGGGCCAGGACGGCAAGGAGGAGCGGGCCGCAGCCCTGCTGCCCTACCAGGTGAACGGCGAGCTCATGCGGCAGGCCGCGGCCGACGCGATCGTGCTGCACTGCCTGCCCGCCTACCGCGGCATGGAGATCACCGCGGACGTCATGGACGGCCCGCAGAGCGTGATCTGGGACCAGGCGGAGAACCGGTTGCACGCCCAGAAGGCGCTGCTGGCGTTCCTGCTGGGGGCTGGGTGAGCACCATGATCCCGATGACCAAGGCGGCAAGGCAGGCACGGATCACCGAGCTGCTGCGCAAGCAGCCGGTCAGGTCCCAGCCAGAGCTGGCGAGGCTCCTCGCCGAGAACGGGCTGGAGGTCACCCAGGCGACCCTCTCCCGCGACCTGGACGAGATGGGCGCTCTCAAGCTCCGCGCCGAGGACGGCTCGCTGGTCTACGCGCTGCCCGGCGAGGGCGGCGGCCGCATCCCGCCGGCCAGGCTGGGCACCGGCGAGTCGCCGGCCGCGCGGCTGCGCCGGATCGCGGAGGAACTGCTGGTCTCCGCGGAGGCGTCGGCGAACCTGGTGATCGTACGCACCCCGCCGGGGGCCGCGCAGTTCCTCGCCTCCGCCATCGACCACGCCGGCTGGGAGGCCATCCTCGGCACGGTCGCCGGCGACGACACGATCCTCGTCATCAGCCGGGATCCGCAGGGCGGCACGGTCCTGGCCGACGCCCTGCTGAGGACGGCCGATCGACGTACCTGGCCCGCGTCGTGACCGGCGACGCGGGCGCCCGGCGCACCCACCGGCCGCAGCACCGTCCCGATGGAGATGACCGATCATGAGTGACAGAGTCGTGCTCGCCTACTCGGGTGGCCTGGACACCTCCGTGGCCATCCCCTTCCTCGCCGAGAAGATGGGCGCCGAGGTCGTGGCCGTCGCGGTCGACGTCGGCCAGGGCGGCGAGGAGATGGACGTGATCAGGCGGCGCGCGCTGGACTGCGGCGCCGTGGAGTCGGTCGTGGTGGACGCCCGCGCGGAGTTCGCCGACGACTTCTGCGTGCCGGCGCTCCAGGCCAACGCCCTCTACATGGACCGCTACCCGCTGGTCTCCGCGCTGTCCCGGCCGCTGATCGTCAGGCACCTGGCCGCCGCGGCGAAGGAGTTCGGCGGCACCCACGTCTCGCACGGCTGCACCGGCAAGGGCAACGACCAGGTGCGCTTCGAGGCCGGCCTAGCCGCGCTGAACCCCACGCTGAAGGTCGTCGCCCCGGCCCGCGACCACGCCTGGACCCGGGACAAGGCCATCGCCTTCGCCGCGGAGAAGGGCCTGCCGATCGACGTCAGCAAGAAGTCGCCCTACTCCATCGACCAGAACCTCTGGGGCAGGGCCGTCGAGACCGGGTTCCTGGAGGACATCTGGAACGGCCCGGTCGAGGACGTCTACTCCTACACCGCCGACCCGTCCCAGCCGCGCGAGCCCGACGAGGTCGTCGTCACCTTCGCCCGCGGCGTGCCGGTGGCGCTGGACGGCAGGTCGCTGCCCGCCTTCCAGCTCATCTCCGAGCTCAACAGGCGGGCGGGCGCGCAGGGCGTCGGCAGGCTGGACATGGTCGAGGACCGGCTCGTCGGCATCAAGTCCCGCGAGGTCTACGAGGCGCCGGGCGCGATCGCCCTCATCACGGCGCACATGGAGCTGGAGAACGTCACCGTCGAGCGCGACCTCGCCCGCTTCAAGCGCGGCGTCGACCGGCGCTGGGGCGAGCTCGTCTACGACGGCCTGTGGTTCTCCCCGCTGAAGAAGGCCTTGGACGTGTTCGTCGCCGAAGCCCAGCGGCACGTGAGCGGCGACATCCGGATGACGCTGCACGGCGGCAGAGCGGTGGTCACCGGCCGCCGCTCCGACGCCTCGCTGTACGACTTCAACCTGGCGACCTACGACACCGGCGACACCTTCGACCAGTCCCTGGCCAAGGGCTTCGTCGAGCTGTGGAGCCTGCCCGCCAGGATCGCCGCGTCCCGCGACGCGCGCCAGGGCTGACCGCCGGGGCAACCGCGCCCCTCGTTCCGGCGGCTTCGACCGTTTCGATGAGGGGCACGCAGGGTGAGTGCACTAAGGTCGCGGGTGGACACGGCATGGACACGGCATGGAGTCGAGACGTCCGGACCGGGCGGGCCCGTGATGGGAAAGGAACACAAGGTGACTGAGGGTGGCAAGCCGATGCGGCTGTGGGGTGGCCGGTTCGAGGGAGGCCCGGCCGACGCGCTGACCCGGCTGTCGGTGAGCGTGCAGTTCGACTGGCGGCTCGCGCCGTACGACCTGCTGGCCTCGCGCGCGCATGCCCGGGTGCTCAACCGGGCCGGTTTGCTGACCGAGGACGAGCTCGGCCGCATGATCGGCGCGCTGGACGACCTGGAGCGCGACTGCAGGTCCGGCGAGTTCCGCCCCATGGTGGCCGACGAGGACGTGCACACCGCGCTGGAGCGCGGCCTGCTGGAGCGCCTCGGCTCGCTCGGCGGCAAGCTGCGGGCCGGCCGCAGCCGCAACGACCAGGTCGCCACCGACCTGCGGCTCTACCTGCGCGACCACGTCAGGCACATCGTCTCCCGGCTGGTGGAGCTGGAGACGGCGCTGATGAGCCAGGCCGGGCAGCACGCCGAGACCGTCGCGCCGGGCATGACGCACCTCCAGCACGCCCAGCCGGTCTCCTTCGGCCACCAGTTGCTGGCCCACGTGCACGCGTTCGCCCGCGACGTCGACCGGCTGCGCGACTGGGACCGGCGCACCGCCGTCTCGCCGCTCGGCTCCGGCGCGCTCGCCGGCTCCTCGCTGCCGCTGGACCCGCAGGCCGTGGCCGCCGAGCTCGGCTTCGACCGGGCGGCGCCCAACTCGATGGACGCCGTCGCCGACCGTGACTTCGCCGCGGAGTTCCTGTTCTGCGCCGCGATGATCGGCGTGCACCTGTCCCGGCTGGGCGAGGAGATCGTCCTGTGGGCCTCGCAGGAGTTCCGCTGGATCGAGATGGACGACGCCTACTCCACCGGCTCGTCGATCATGCCGCAGAAGAAGAACCCCGACGTCGCCGAGCTGGCCAGGGGCAAGTCCGGCCGCCTGATCGGCGGGCTGACCACCCTGCTCACGGTCCTGAAGGGCCTGCCGCTCACCTACAACCGCGACCTGCAGGAGGACAAGGAGCCGGTGTTCGACGCCGTCGACACGCTGCTCCTCGTGCTCCCCGCGATGGCCGGCCTGGTGTCCACCATGCGGGTGAACACCGCGCGCCTCGCCGAGAGCGCCCCCGACGGCTTCGCGCTGGCCACCGACCTCGCCGAACTGCTGGTCCGCAAGGGCGTGGCGTTCCGCGACGCGCACGAGGCGGTCGGCCACCTGGTCGTGTGGTGCCAGGTCAACGACAAGACCCTGGACGAGGTCACCGACGAGGAGCTGGCCAAGGTCTCGCCGCACTTCACCCCCGACTCGCGGGAGGTGCTGAACGTGGCGGGCGCGCTGGCCGCGCGCAAGGCCCACGGCGGCACCGCCCCCGACCGGGTCCGCGACCAGCTCGCCTCGCTCGGCGAGATCGTCGACGGCCAGGCCGCCTGGGCGACTGGATCCTGAGCGGATCGGTGACGGCATGACGGAACGGCCGCTACCACGCGAGTTCTTCGACCGGCCCTCGCACGAGGTGGCCCCCGACCTGCTCGGGAAGGTCCTCGTGCACGGGCCGGTCGCCGTCCGCCTCACCGAGGTCGAGGCGTACGGCCCGCCGGGTACGGACCCGGCCTCGCACACCTATCGCGGCAGGACGAAGCGCAACGCCGTCATGTTCGGCCCGCCGGGCCACGTCTACGTCTATTTCACGTACGGCATGCATTACTGCGTCAACCTCGTCTGCCTGCCGGAGGGTCTGGGCTCGGCCGTCCTGATCCGGGCCGGTGAGGTGGTCGAGGGGGTGGAGGCGGCCAGAGCCCGCCGCGGGCCCGTCGTGCGGGATCGCGACCTGGCGCGCGGGCCGGCCCGGCTGACCGTGGCCCTCGGGCTCGGCCGGGAGCACAACGGCCTCGACGCCTGCGACGGCGGCGCCCTGCGCATCCTTGAGGGCGACCCGCCCGCGGATCCGCCGGGCGTCGTGGGGGAGCGGCCACCGGTGATCCTCGCCGGTCCGCGGACCGGGATCTCCACCGCGGTCGAGACCCCCTGGCGGTTCTGGTTCGCCGGAAACCCCACCGTGTCGCCCTATCGCCGGCACGTCCCGCGCCGCCGCTCGTCCACCTCCGGCGTGTAGGCCGGCGGCCCGGCCACGCGGGGGATTCAAGTGGCGAAGTGGGTTGTGATCGGGCAGGCTGTGTTGCGTCAGGGGCATAACGCACAAGACTCATCAACCAGCAGAAGGCCAGGATCGTGACCGATATCCTCGAAGATCTCGAATGGCGCGACGTGCTCGCGCAGTCCACCGACGCCGACGCGCTGCGCGCGGCGTTGGCCGAGGGTCCGATCACGGTCTATAGCGGCTTCGACCCCACCGCCCCGTCACTGCACGTCGGCAACCTCGCGACGCTGCTGATCCTCACCCGCTTCCAGCGGGCGGGGCACCGCCCCATCGGCCTGGTCGGCGGCGCGACCGGCCTCATCGGCGACCCCAGCGGACGCAGCACCGAGCGGTCGCTCAACTCGACGGAGGTCGTCGCCGAGTGGGTCGCCAGGATCAGGGTGCAGGTGGAGAAGTTCCTCTCCTTCGAGCCGGGGCCGACGTCCGCGAAGCTGGTCAGCAACCTGGACTGGACGGCCGAACTCTCCGCGATCGACTTCCTGCGCGACATCGGCAAGCACTTCCCGGTCAACCGCATGCTCGCCCGCGAGTCCGTCTCCGCGCGGCTCGGCGGTGAGGGGCTCAGCTACACCGAGTTCAGCTACCAGATCCTGCAGGCCAACGACTACCTGGAGCTCTACCGCCGGCACGGCTGCACGCTCCAGGTGGGCGGCAGCGACCAGTGGGGCAACATCACCGCGGGCGTCGACCTGATCCGCCGGGTGGAGCGCGGGCACGCGCACGCGCTCACCGGCAAGCTGATCACCAAGGCCGACGGCACGAAGTTCGGCAAGACCGCCGGCGGCGCGATCTGGCTCGACCCCGCGCTGACCTCGCCCTACGCCTTCTACCAGTACTGGCTGAACGCCGACGACCGCGACGTGGTCCGCTTCCTCAAGGTCTTCACCTTCCGCAGCCGGGAGGAGATCGAGGTCCTGGAGAAGTCCGTCGCCGAACGCCCCGCCGCCCGGGAGGCCCAGCGGGCGCTGGCCGAGGACCTGACCACCCTGGTGCACGGCGCGGACGAGGTCGCCCGGGCCCTCGCGGCGTCCAGGGCGCTGTTCGGCCAGGGTTCGCTGGAGGAGCTGGACGAGCGCACCCTCGAGTCGGCGTTGTCGGAGGTGGCGCACACCACCGTCCCCGCGCTGGGCGCCTCCTTCGTGGACCTGATGGCCGACAGCGGCCTGGCCCAGTCCAAGTCGGCCGCCCGCCGGGCGGTCAAGGAGGGCGGGGCCTACCTCAACAACGTCAAGATCGTCGACGAGGCTTACGTGCCGGGCCCCGACGACCTGCTGCGGGGGCGGTTCCTCGTCCTGCGCCACGGCAAGCGCTCCATCGGCGGCGTCGAAGTCGCCTCCTGACCGACCCCTGGCGGCCACCGAAGCCGTGTGGCCGCCGGGGTCACCGGGTCGCGCCGGGGCGCGGTCCGGGCGGCTTCCGTCGTGGCTCCTTGCGCTGGTGTGGCCCCGATATGGCCCCGAGATGACTCCGACATGGCGAGTTCTCGCGCGGCCGAGCGCGCTGGTTCTGTAACATTCCGGTAGCGGAGAGCGTGCCCGCCCATCGGGCGGTCTTCTCACCTGCGGAAATGCCGGAAACCCCTGATTTGACGGGGGTCCGGGAGCGACCTAGAGTTTGTTCTCGCCCGGGAGCGAGCCGGACGCCGATCAGGCGGACGAGCCCCGAGGCGAAACCCTCTGAGCGAGCCGCAGGTCTCTCCATGAGAGATCTGTGTCGTCGCGGCCTGTCCGCCCAGCCGGAAAATCGGTTGATTGGACAACGCCGAGATGTCACGGTAAGTTGAGAGGGTTGCCCCGCAAGGGGTAGATCGGAAACTTCGATCACTTGACCGTGTTCGGATGGTTCACCTCAAACTGAGGCGGATTGACCGGGCTTGAGCGAGTGTGATACAGTTTCCAAAGCGGAAGTCTGCGCCTCTGAAGGCCGATCATCTCGATCGACCGGAAGGTGTTCGCGTCCGTTTCTTGAGAACTCAACAGTGTGCTAAAAGCCAGTGCATGATGAATTAACCCCGTCATGTTGTCTGTGACGGATTCCTTTGGTTGATACTGATTGTATCGGCCGGGATTTTCT
>NZ_BSRQ01000002.1 GCF_030268685.1 Microtetraspora sp. NBRC 13810 | reverse complement strand
CGGCGGTTGTAGCGGTGGGGAAACACCCGGTTACATTCCGAACCCGGAAGTTAAGCCTTCCAGCGCCGATGGTACTGCACTGGGGACGGTGTGGGAGAGTAGGTCACCGCCGGACAATTTTTGTCTGTGGATTGGGGTCGCCCTTTGGGGTGGCCCTTTTCTGCGTTCTGGGGGTGTTTTCCTCCGCGCGTATGGGGGTTTTCTTCCGCGGGTGTGGGGTTTGTTTCCGCGGGGTGGGTGGTCGCTGGTCGTGGTGGGTTGGTGGTTGGTGTGGGTCATCCGTGGTGGGGTGGCCCTTTTTTGCGTTTGAGGGGCTGCGTTCTGGGGTTGGTCTCTGCCTGGTTCGTGGGTTGGTGAGGTTCGGTGGGTTGGTGAGGTCTTATCTGAGGGGGTCATCCGTGGTGGGTGGCCCCTTCTGGGTGGCCCCTTCTGGGTCTGTTCGTGTTCGTTGTTGTTTCTTAGGTTTCTGGGTTCGGCTCGGTTTTTTGGGGTGCTTGGGGGTGGACTTGGTGGGGGCTGGGGGGCTGGCGTTTGTGGGGTGTTGTTGTCTTGCCGGGGTTCAGGAGGGGGTTTGTGCGAGGAGGACGATGAGCTGGATTACTTCGTAGGCGGCGGTCATCGTCTGGGCTGTGAACGTCAGTGTGCGGCCGCCTTTTCGGGAGACGCCCGGGATCAGGACGGCGAGGTCCGCTCCGCGTGGCTGGTGCAGGTCTACCTCGACCTCGACCGGCTGGGGAACCGAGACGGGCGGTTCGCCCGTGCGCCGGCGTATCGCCCGGGCAGTTCCCTCTCTCAGGCGGTCGCGTGCCTCCTCCGGGTGCAGGGTGTCGGCCGCGTGCTGGCCCAGACCTCGCTTGACCGGCACGGTGACGGCGCCGGGCGCGAGGTCGGCGAACTCCTCGCATGCCGCGTCGTCGCCGCTGACCAGCACGACAGGCACGCCGTACGAGCCCGCCAGCAGGGTGTTGATCCCGATCTCGCCGTGTGAGCGGCCGTGGATGCGGATGTCGAGGACGGCGTCGCTGATCGTGTGCGCGAGCACGGCTCCGCCCGCGCCCGCACGCCCGTGGTACCCGACGAACAACGCGACCTCGACGCCTCCTTGCAGCCCCGCGAGCATGCCGAGCTGTCGGGGCTTACCCCGGACCAGCCGGGCCCTGCGGTCGAGGTCCTCCGGCAGGATGTTGCGATACGGGCCGTGCGAGTCGGCCACCAGCACCTCGGCCGCCGGATCGGCGTCGATGATCCCCTCGACCGCGGCATTGGCCGCCCCGGTCATCAACCGGCGGCACCGGTCGTACTCGTAGCGCTCCGGATTGATCTCCGCCGGGTGTACGACTCCGGCGATCCCTTCCATGTCCACCGAGACCAGTGCCTTGATTCCCATGCCCGTCACGCTACTGCCGGCGATCAAGTCCCGGCCGGGCGCCGTCTCGGGGGTGACCGAGTACGACTTTCGCTGAGTGCCGGGCAAGCGTTCGGGCGATGGCCGTGGGCTCCGGCGCTTCTAGAGTCACCCGTCATGACGAGAGAGACGGGGCCCTCGCATCGGGGCTGGACAATTGCGCGGCGGCTTGTGGTGTGCGTGGCGGCCTTGGCGGCCGGGGTGGTGGCCGTGGTTGTGAACTGGCCGGGCGGGCTCGGCACGACCTCGGCGGTGCGGGTGGAGAGTGGGCCGTCGGCTTCGCTCTATCGGTGGGCCGCCGAGGCGGTGGCCGGGGGGCCCGACGGGTTCGCGGGGGTGCTGGACACCGCGTCGGCGGGTGCCCTGGTGCTGCTCGGCCTGCTGTTCGCCGCCGGTTGGTGGACGGCCAGGGGGCGGGGCGCGTACGCGGTGGCGACCGGGATCCTCGGCGGGGTGGGCGCGGTGCTCGGGTACGCGGGCAGCGAGGCGCTGAAGCTCGTGGTGGACGAGGAACGGCCGTGCCGGGTCCTCGCCGCCGGTCTCGACCTCGCCGCGCACTGCCCGCCCACTGGTGACTGGGCGTTTCCCAGTAACCATGCCGCCATCGCCGGCGGTCTGGCGGCGGGTCTGGTCCTGCTGTCCCCGCGTCTCGGGGCGGTGGCCGTGCCGCTCGCGGGCCTGGTCGCGGCACTGCGCGTACTGGCAGGCGTGCACTATCCGCACGACGTACTCGCCGGCCTGTTCCTCGGCGCGACCGTGACCACGACGGTCGTCCTGCTGTGCGCCCCCGTGGCCGCCGGCGCCACGAACGCCTTCCGGCGTGACGCTCGTGACAGCCCGTGACGCCCATGACGGCCACGCCCGTGACGCCGAGCATTCCGGACGAGGCTGACGTATCAGTCATGTCAGGCGCGCTGCCTCGCTACTTCCGGTCTGAGCGGGCGGTGGCCGTCGACGAGTCGGTGTCGTGGGGGGTGGTCGATGAGGACCTGGAGCTGCATGTCGAGGCGCGCGCGTATCTGGCGGGCGCGCCGGCATCGGCTCGGGCAACACCCTCATGCGAAGCTCGGGGTCTCCGACCGTACGGCGGCGGTGATGACCGCGCTCGAACGGGGCCTGCTGTCCTGACTCCTACCACTCTTTGCGCAGGCCGCCGTCGATGACGAGGTCGGAACCGTTGATGTTGGGAGCCTTCCCTGAGGCCACGAACACGACCAGGGCAGCGATCTCCGCCGGTTCGGTGATGTGCCCGGTGGACATCCCGAGGGTGGCGGGCAGGGAGTCAAGCAGCTCTTCGCGCGAGATGCCGGCCTTCTTCGCGAGCGCGTCCCCGGTGCTGCCCGGTTCGGTCCACACCGCGGTACGCACTGGTCCGGGCGAGATGGTGTTGACCCTGACACCCTGGGGGCCGAACTCCTCGGCGAGGGCCTTGCCCAGGCTGGCCAGGGCCGCTTTGGCGGCGGAGATGTCCACCAGATGGGCCGCCGGGCGGCGGGCGTTGATCGAACCGATGTTGATGATGTGGCCCTTGCGCTCGACGATGCTGGGCAGCGCGGCCCTGCTGGCTCGTACGGCACTGAACAGGGTCAGGTCGAGGGCGTGCCGCCAGTCGTCGTCGGAGACGGACAGGAACCCTCCCGGGTGGGGGCCGGTGGTGCCGGCGACGTTGTTGACCAGCAGGTCGATACCGCCGAGTTCGGCCATGGCCGTGTCGATGAGGTGACGGGGTCCGCCGGGAGTGCCGAGGTCCACGGGGACGGCGAACGGGGTGACCTCCATGAGCTCGGAGCTGATCGTCCGTGCTCCCGCCACGACCCGGTATCCCTCGTCGCGTAACGCGGTGACGATGGCCAGCCCGATGCCCTTGCCGGCACCTGTGACGACGGCATTCCTGACCATGATCTGCCTTCCGTACAGATACATCACTGACCACTGATATGTAGCGGAAGGTATCATCGGACGCTGATGGATAGCAATGACCGGCTCTCCGCGATCGGGCGTGCGTTGAGCTGCACGGTTCGGCTCGCCGTGCTGCAGACGCTTGCCGAGGGAGACGCGTCCGTGGGCGAGTTGACCGACCGCATGGGCGTCACCCAGCCGAACATGTCGAACCATCTGGCCGTACTGCGTTCGGCCGGACTGGTGACCTCCCACCGTTTCGGACGCGTCGTCCGCTACCGGTTGGCCTCCCCCGAGGCCGCCGGCCTCGTCACCAGTCTGACCCTGCTCGCCAACACCGACCCCGGCTCCCCAGCGCAGTCAGAGGGCCAACTGCCGCCCGTCGGCGAACGTCCACGGACTTGATCTCAGCGAAGACGACGCCATCGCGCGGACGGCACCATCTGCGGCGTAATCGACTTCGGCGGCCTGTTCGCCGGTGATCCGGCCGTCGACCTCGCCGCCGCCTGGACTCTGCCGCCGGACGACACCGCTGACCGGTCCGGCGGGTGCGGAGGTGTCTCGCGTGCCCGAGGTGCGGCGTGTGCTGATGTACAGCGCGTGCTGGACGGCGGTGACCGTGTCTCTGGGGAACGGTGGAACGGGTCGGCGTGCGTCTCCACGGTTAACGTCAACGGCTGGGCGGGTGGTCAGGGGGTGGTGAGGCCGGCCTCGTGGGCGGTGACTGCGGCGGCGGCCCTGTTGGGTACGCCCAGCCGGGCCAGGATCGAGCTGACGTGGGCCTTCACGGTCCCTTCCGCGACCGAGAGGCGCCGGGCGATCTGGCCGTTGGCCAGCCCCAGGGTGAGCAGGGCGAGCACCTCGCGCTCCCGGTCGGTGAGGGTGGCGACCTGCCGCCTGGCGGCGGCGCGGCGGTCGGTGGCGCCGCCCGCGCCCGTCGCCGCCAGGTGGGCGATGACCCGGGCCGCGATCGTGGGCGGCAGGTACGCCGCCCCCTCGGCCACCGCCCGCACCCCGGCGATCAGTTCCTCGGGTTCCCCCGACTTCACCAGGAAGCCGCCCGCGCCACCGCTGAGCGCACGCAGGATGTGGTCGTCGTCGCCGAAGGTGGTCAGGACGACGACCCCGGTGCCGGGCACGGTCCTGCGGATCTCCGCCATCGCGCGGATGCCGTCGGTGCCCGGCATCCGGATGTCCAGCACGGCGACGTCGGGCCGGAACCGCTGCACGAGGTCGATCGCGGTACGACCGTCCCCGGCCTCGGCCACGACCTCGATCTCCGGATCCACGGCCAGGACGGCACGTACCCCTGCCCGGATCATGACCTCGTCGTCGGCGAGCACCACGCGGATCATGCCGCCTCCCGCCCGCCGGCAACACCGGCCGCCGTGCGCGGGAGGGCGGCAGTCGGGAGGGCGGCTGTGCGGATCATCCCGCGTCCCGGCTGTCGGTGGCGGCGACCGCCGTGCGTGGGGGGTCGGCGGTGGTGGTGGGCATGGCGGGTGGGGCCTCGGTGGTGGAGTCGGAGGCCGGGGACAGGGAGCCGGTGGTGGGCGTGGGGGGAGGGACGGCGGTCAGCAGGGTGGGGCCGCGGAAGCAGAGGGTGTAGGCGTCGCCGTACCGGTTGCCGAGGGGGTTGGCGGTCGCCGCGTAGTACTCGCAGGTGGTGCCGGGGGCGGGTGGGGAAGCGTGTTCGGGAGGGTCGGGTAGCTCGCGGGCGGGGAGGAGGCGGGCGATCTGGGCGCGGTCCTGGCCTGGCCGGAGCCGGGCGAAGTCCGCGGGGTCGAGTACCGATCGCGAGACGAGGAAGACGTCCCAGCCCTTCAACGCGGCGGCAAGTACGGCGAAGGCCACCAGCGGCGGCACCACCGCCCCGGCAAGAAGCCTGCCGACCCGGGGACGGCTCCCTGCCGATCGCCGGACCCACCACGCCGACGGGATGCCCCGATCGACCTGTGAATGGAACCGGCCGACCTTCGAGCGGGTGTCGGCCTGTGGGTGGGGTGGGTTGGCGCTCGGGTGGGTGTTGGCCTGTGGGTGGGGTGGGTTGAGGCTCGGGTGGGTGTCGGCCTGTGGGTGGGACGGGCTGGCGCTCGGAAGGGAGTCGACCTGTGGACCGGACCGGCTGGCGCTCGGAGGGGATTGGTCTGAGGTGGCTTGTGGGGAAGGTGCTGCCAAGTGGGGTGGGACTGCGTGCGGGAGGTGGGCGACGAGGGTGAAGGTGTCGTCTCGCCTGCCGTACTCGAAGCGGCCGCCCGCTCGCCGGACGCGCTCTTCGAGGCCGGGGAGCCCGCGCCCGCCGGTCGTTTCCCGGCGGTCAGTCCCGCTGGTCGTTGTCCGGCGGTCAGGCCCGCTGGGGGAGAGCGGGCTGCGGATGCTGAGGGTGGTTTGGGTGGGGGTGTGGTGGAGGTGGATGTGGGCGGTGGGGTGTGGGGCGTGTTTGGCGACGTTGGTGAGGGCTTCCTGGACGACGTGGTACGCGGTTCGTTCGACGGTGTGCGGTATGGCGAGGGGTTTGCCGTCGGTGTCCAGGTGTGCCTGGATTCCCCATCTGGCGGCTCGTTCGACCAGGGCGGCGATCGGCGGGGCGGGGTCGGGGGTGGTGAGGGGGAGGCCGTCGCGGAGGAGGCCGATCGCCGCGGCGAGGCGGTCCACGGCGGTGGCCGCGGCGGAGCGGATGTCGGCGGCGGCCTCGCGGTGCCGGTCGTCGAGGCCGGGGGCCATCTTGAGCGCTCCGGCGCGCAGGGCGATCAGGCTGAGGTCGTGGCCGAGCGAGTCGTGTACATCCTGGGCGATTCTGGCCCGTTCGCGGAGCCGTACCTGGTCGGCGAGGAGACGGTGTTCGCGGGCCAGCCGATCGGCCCGCTCCCAGCCCGCCCACACCAGCTCCTGGTACTGCCGGGCGAACCGGCCGGCCAGCCACGGCAGCACCCCCGCGAACGCCGTCACGCTCGCCAGCCGCAACCCCGGCCCACCCCACGCGGGCAGCACGGATGCCACCACGACTCCCAGCGAGACCAGCGAGGCGAAGACGAGCAGGGCGGGGCGGGCCCGGCGGGTCCGGCGGCCCGCCACGAACGCGGCCGGTACGGCGAGCGCGGACCACCACGGCCCGGCGACCGCCGCCAGTGCCGCGGCCACGGCACACACGGACAGGCAGGCCGGGCCGAGCCAGGGGTGCGGGTCGGCCGGCCACGTGCGCACGCCGGGCAGCGGATCTTCCCATGCCTGTCGCGGCGGCGGGCGGTCGGCCCCGGTGACGGTCATGCCCCCGATGTTAGGAACGCGCGCGGCGGAAAACCTCGGCCGAAAGTCCAGGGATGTCGGCCCGGGGAACCTCGGCCGAAAGGCCAGGAGTGCTGGCCCGGGGAACCTCGGCCGAAAGTCCAGGGATGCCAGCCCGGGAAATCTCGGCCGAAAGGCCAGGAGTGCTGGCCCGGGGCCGGCCGGTCGCGGCCCGGCCCCGGGCGGGTCACACCGGTGTCGGGGGCGTGACCAGGCGGTAGCCGACGCCGCGGACCGTCTGGATGAGGCGGTCGTCGACGTCGCCGAGGCGGGCGCGGAGCCGTTTGACGTGCACGGCGATCGTGTTGGTCGAGGTGGTGTCCGCGGAGTTCCACACGTGCCGCATGATCTGCTCGCGGGTGACCGTCCGATCGGTGTTGCGCATCAGGTAGTGCAGCAGCTCGAACTCGCGCAGCGGCAGATGCACCGCGCGACCCGCGACCCTGACCTGGTAGGCGTGCACGTCCAGCTCGACGCCGCCCACCACGAGGACCCTGCGTGCCCCGGCCTCGCCGGTGAACGCGGCCTGCACCATCGGCAGCAGCTCGGGCACCCGGTACGGCCGGGCCACGCAGGCCGTCGCCCCGGCGGCCAGCGCCTGGACCGCCTGCTCCGCGTGCCCGTCCCCGACGCCGAGCAGTACGGGGACGGTACGCGACACCCGCACCGCCTTGATGAACTCGACGGCGCCGATCACCGTCAGCGTCGCGCTGACCAGGACGACGTCAGGCCGGAGCGCGCCGGCCTGGATCAACCCCTGGGCGCCGTCCGAGGCGCCCGCCACATCGACGCCTTCGCGTTCGAGGGCGGACGCCAGGGCGCCCACCAGCGTCGTGTCAGGATCGGCTACCAGCAGCATGGGCGCCGTGCGAGTGTCCCCGTCCACATCGGGTGCCGTCTGCGGCTGGATCACCCGGGTCCTCCAATTGGTCGGGCCGAGCGGTCTAGCCGAAGCGACCGGTGATGTAGTCCTCGGTGCGCTTGTCGCTCGGGTTGGTGAAGATGCGGCTGGTCTCGTCGAACTCCACGAGGCGGCCGTGCCGTACACCGGCCTCGTCCACCTCGGCGGTGAAGAACGCGGTGCGGTCGGAGACACGGGCGGCCTGCTGCATGTTGTGGGTGACGATCACGATGGTGTAGTCGCGGGTCAGCTCCTGCATCAGGTCTTCGATCTTGGTGGTGGCGATCGGGTCGAGGGCCGAGCAGGGCTCGTCCATCAGGATGACCTCGGGCTTCACCGCGATCGCGCGGGCGATGCACAGACGCTGCTGCTGCCCGCCGGAGAGGGAGAGCGCGTTCTGCTTGAGCTTGTCCTTGACCTCGTCCCAGAGCGCGGCCTTGGTCAGCGCCTCCTGGACCAGGTCGTCCATCTTTCCCTTGAAGCCGTTGACCCGGGGGCCGTAGGCGATGTTGTCGAAGATCGACTTGGGGAAGGGGTTCGGCTTCTGGAACACCATGCCGATGCGGCGGCGGACCTCGATCGGGTCCACGTGGTCGCCGTACAGGTCTTCGCCGTGGAAGGCGATCTTGCCGGCCGCGCGGGCGCCGGGGATCAGGTCGTTCATCCGGTTGAAGCAGCGCAGCACCGTGCTCTTGCCGCAGCCGGACGGGCCGATCATGGCGGTGATCTCGCGGTTGCCGATGGTCAGGTCGACGCCGCGGACGGCCTCATAGTCGCCGTAGAAGACGCTGAGCCCGCTGACCGTGAACACCGGGTCGAGGGCTTCGAGGTTACGTGGCACTTCGGGACCGCGCACTTTCACATTGGGCGTGGAGATTTCTATCTCGGACATATGCCTCTCACCAGCGCTTCTGGTAGCGGTTACGGAGCCAGATCGCGATCGAGTTCATCAGCAGCAGGATCGCCAGCAGGATCACGATCGCCGCGGAGGCCAGGACGTGGAACTCCTCCCGCGACTGGGTGATGAAGCTGTAGATCTGTATGGGCAGCACGGTGAAGCTGCTCCAGACGCCCTCGGGGTTGAACCGCACCAGCGTCGCCGCGCCCAGCATGAGGAACGGCGCGGCCTCGCCGATCGCCCGGGACAGCGCCAGGATGGAACCGGTGGCGATGCCGGGGATGGCGGAGGGAAGCACCTGGCGGTAGATCGTCTGCCACTGGGTGGCGCCCAGGGCCAGTGACCCCTCGCGGATCGACGGCGGCACCGCCCTGATCGCCTCGCGCGCCGAGATGATCACGATGGGCAGCACCAGCAGCGACACGGTCATGGCGCCGGTCATCACGGTGAAGCCGAACTCCAGCCAGCGGGCGATGATGCCGAGCCCGAGGATGCCGTAGACGATCGAGGGCACCGCGGCCAGGTTGGAGATGTTCAGCTCGATGATCTTGTTGTACCACTTGGTCCTGTCGGCGTACTCCTCCAGATAGATCGCCGCCAGGACGCCGGTGGGCAGGGCCATCAGCGCGGTGAGGCCGATGATCCACAGGGTGCCGACGATGCCGGACTGGACGCCCGCCGTCTCCGGGCGCCGGATCGACGGCATGGCCTCCCACAGCGTGGGACTGATCCTGGGCCAGCCCTCCTGCACCACGTAGATGAGCAGCAGCGCCAGGAAGCCCAGCGCGATGACCAGGCTGGACAGCAGCGCGATCCGGAAGAGGTGCTCGCGCAGCGGGCGGCCCTTGCCCGCCAGCTGCACGGCCGACCGAGGCGTCGAGAGAACGGCCATTACTCGTACACCTCTCGGTACTTCTGCACCAACCGGGCACTGAACCAGTTCATGGCGAAGGTCATGATGAACAGCAGCGAACCGACGGCGAAGATCGTCTTGTACGCGGTCGAGCCGGCGGAGGCGTCACCGGAGCCCGCCTGGGCGATGAACGCGGCCATCGTCGACATCTCGTTGGCCGGGTTGAAGGTGAACTCCGACCGGAAGCCGCCCGCGATCGCCACGATCATGGTCTCGCCCGCCGCGCGGGAGATCGCCAGGATGATGGCGGCGACGATGCCGGAGAAGGCGGCCGGCACCACGACCCGCACCGAGGTGAGCATCTTGGACGCGCCGAGCGCGTAGGAGCCCTCGCGCAGGCCGTTGGGCACCGCGGCCATCGAGTCCTCCGACAGCGAGGCCACGATCGGGATGATCATCACGCCGACGAGGAGCCCCGCGGCCAGCGCGTTCTTGGCCTCGAGGTTCAGGAACGGGAACCAGCTCTGCAGCAGCGGGGTGACGAAGACCAGTGCGAAGAAGCCGAAGACCACGGTGGGCACGCCCGCCAGGACCTCCAGCACCGGCTTGAAGATCTTGCGGACCCGCGGGCTCGCGTACTCCGACAGGTAGATGGCGGCGGCCAGGCCGAGCGGCACGGCGACCACGATGGCGATGAGCGTGATCTCCAGGGTGGCCACGATGATCGGCCACACCCCGAAGTAGGGCGGGCTGAACAGCGGGCCCCAGGTGGTGGAGCCGAAGAAGTCGGCGAACGAGATCTCCGAGAAGAACTCGATGGTGGGCTCCACCAGCGCCGCCACGATGCCGAGCGTCGTGGCCACCGAGATGAGCGCGGCGACCAGCAGGATCGCCTTGACGATGTGCTCCCCGTAACGCGGGCGCGACCGCGCGAGGGACTTGGCCCCCCGCGCGGTCGGCTGTTGCTGTGTCGCCATCAGCCAGCGCTCTTCAGTGCCTCGTAGTCGGACTTGAGCTTGGCCTCCTGCTCGGCGTTGAGCGGGATGAACTGGGCGTCCGTGGCGATGGCGTTGATGTTCCCGACGTAGTAGTCGAGGAACGCGGCCACCTCGGGCTTCTTGACCGCGGCCGTGGACGGGTAAATGAACAGCGGGCGGGACAGCGGCGCGTAGGTGCCGTTCTGGGCCGTCTCCACGCTCGGGGCGACGCAGCCGTTGCCCGAGTCGATCTGCACGGCGGTCAGCTTGTCGGCGTTCTCCTCGAAGTAGGTGAAGCCGAAGTAGCCGAGGCCGCCCTTGGCGCCGGAGACGCCGGTGACGATGTCGTTGTCGTTCTCGCTCGGACTGTAGTCCTTGCGGCTCGCGCCCTCCTCACCGTTGATCGCGTCGGTGAAGTAGTCGAACGTGCCGGAGTCGGTGCCGGGGCCGTAGAGCTTCAGCTCCTCGGCCGGGAACTTGGCGTCGACGTCCTTCCAGGTCTTGACCTTGCCCTCGGCCGCCGGCTCCCACATCTTCTTGAGCTGGTCGGTGGTGAGGCAGGTCGCCCAGGTGTTCTCCTTGGGCACGACCACGGTGAGGGCGTCGGTGGCCACGGTGAGCTCGGAGAAGGTGATGCTCTTCGCCGCGCAGGCGGCCTTCTCGTCGTCCTCGATGGCCCGGGAGGCGTTGGAGACGTCGGTTTCGCCGTTGCAGAACTTCTCGAAGCCGCCACCGGTGCCCGAGGTGCCGACCGGCACCCGGACCTGGGGCTGCTCCTCGCCGAACAGTTCCGAGGCGGCCTGAGTGAGGGGGGCGACGGTGCTGGAGCCGTCGACCTTGACTTCGCCGGAAAGCTGGGCGGCGGCGCCGCTCTCGGCCGGTGCGGCCGAGGACGTGTCGCTGGGATCGCCGGCATCGCTGCCACCGCAGGCCGCCGAAGATAAGACGACCACGAGCGCGGTCGTCGCCACCGCGCTCAGGCGGCGCTGTCCTCTGGTCACGGTATGTAGTCCTTCTCCGTAGTGAGATCCAAGCCGTTGGGTAAAGAAAACTTGGTGAAGATGAACGAAGATGAAACGAGTCATGACCGAGATCGGAAGACGTGTGACGAGGCATGTGAATTGGGTGAGTGCCTGATCCCCACGTTCTGAACACGCTCCGCGGGCTGGCATGCTGAGGCCATGAGCTACCACGTGTGCCTGGTCTGCCTGGGCAACATCTGCCGCTCCCCGATGGCCGAGGTCGTGGTGCGCCGCACTCTCGCAGATCACGGCCTGGACGGGCTGGTCACCGTGGACAGCGCGGGCACCGGCGGATGGCACGAGGGCGCCCCGATGGACGACCGCGCCGCCGCGGTGCTCTCCGGGGCCGGTTACGACGGTTCCGCCCACCGCGCCCGCAGATTCCTGCGCGAGTGGTTCGGCCACGCCGACCTGGTCCTGGCCATGGACGCGGAAAACCTGCGCGCCCTGCGCGCGCTCGCCCCTCCCGGCGCCGACGTGCGGCTCTTCCGCTCCTTCGACCCCGCCGCGCCGGAGAACGCCGACGTGCCCGACCCCTACTACGGCGGCCCCGAGGGCTTCGACGAGGTGCTGCGCATGGTCCAGGCAGCCGCCGACGGCCTCGCCAAGCACCTCGAAGCGCGGGTGAGATGAGAACGGTCCAGGACCTCGGCTCCTCGCACGGCTGGCACCGGCGGCGGGCGGAGCTTCCCGATGGCCGGCACGCCTTCGTGAAGACAGGGCTCGTTTCCCAAGTGTTCACTTCCGAGGCGGCCGGGCTGCGCTGGCTCGGGGAAACCGGCACGGTCGCCGTGCCGGAGGTGCTGGAGGCGGGCGAGGACCGGCTCGTCGTCGAGTGGGTGGAGACGGCCGACGCCACCGCCGAGGCGGCCGAGCGGTTCGGCCGCCGGCTGGCCGGGCTGCACCGCGCCGGAGCCGGCGGGTACGGCGCGCCGTGGCCCGGCTTCATCGCCGAGCTGCCGATGGACAACGGCCCGGCGGCCGACTGGCCGTCCTTCTACGCCTCCCGCAGGCTCCACCCCTTCATCCGGCTGGCCCGCGACACCGGGCGGCTCGGCGCGGACGACGTCGGCATCCTGGAGGAGGTCATCGGGCGGCTGCCGGAGCTGGCCGGGCCCGCCGAGCCGCCCGCCCGCCTGCACGGCGACCTGTGGAGCGGCAACCTGCTGTGGACGACCGGCGGCGTCGTGCTGGTCGACCCCGCCGCGCACGGCGGCCACCGCGAGACCGACCTCGCCATGCTCGCGCTCTTCGGCGCCCCGCACCTCAACACGATCCTGGCCGCCTACCGGGAGGAGGCCCCGCCGTCCGACGGCTGGCGGGCGCGGGTGCCGCTGCACCAGCTGCATCCGCTGCTGGTGCACGTCTGCCTGTACGGCGAGCCGTACCGGGACAGCCTGCTCGCCGCGGCGGCGCGCAGCCTGGAGATCTGAGGGGTCACAGGGCGCCGCCGAGGCGCTTGAGGACCTCCTCGTGCAGGGGGCCGTTGGTGCAGACCAGGCTGGCGCCGATGCCCGGGGCGCCGGCCAGGTCGCTGCACCTGCCGCCCGCCTCCTCGACGATCACCGTCAGCGCCGCCATGTCCCACGGCGACAGGTCGGGCTCCGCGGACAGGTCGACCGAGCCCTCGGCGACCATCACGTGCGACCAGAAGTCGCCGTAGCCGCGGGTGCGCCAGCACGCCCTGGTCAGGTCGAGGACGAGGTCCAGCCGGCCGGCCTTCTCCCACTCCTCCAGGTCGGAGAAGGAGAACGACGCGTCCTCCAGGCGGCGGACCGCCGACACGTGGATCGGGGAGGCGTCGCCCGGCCCGCGCCCGGCCCAGGCGCCCTGGTCGCGGGCGGCCCACCAGCGGCGGCCGAGCGCGGGCGCGGAGACGACGCCGGCCACGACCCGCCCCTCGTCCATGAGCGCGATCAGCGTGGCCCAGACCGGCACGCCGCGCACGTAGTTCTTGGTGCCGTCGATCGGGTCGACGATCCAGGACCGGGTGGCGCCCTGGCCGGTCCAGCCGTACTCCTCGCCCACCACGGCGTCGCCGGGGCGCTCGCGGCCCAGGATGGCGCGGATGGCCTCCTCGGCGGCGCGGTCGGCGTCGCTCACCGGGGTGAGGTCCGGCTTGGTGTCGATCCGCAGGTCGCTCGCCCTGAAGCGGCGCATGGTGAGCTCGTCGGCGGCGTCCGCCATGGCGTGCGCTAGGCGCAGGTCGTCGCTGTAACCCGTCACAGGGGGAAACGCTACCTTGTCCCGGGTGTCTCAGTCGGTCTCCGGGTCGGGCGCGCCCTCGCGGCTCGCCAGCAGGCGCCGCAGCGACGCCAGCCGCACCGGGTCGGCGTGCCCCTGGGCCACCCAGGCGTCCAGGGCGCACTGCTCGCCCAGGTGGGTGCACCCCTTGGGGCAGGTCAGGGAGCCCTCCACCAGGTCGGGGAAGGCGAGCAGGACGGTGTCGGCCGAGATGTGCGCGAGGCCGAAGCTGCGCACCCCCGGCGTGTCGATGATCCAGCCGCCCTCGGGGAGTTCGAGGGCCATCGCCGACGTCGAGGTGTGCCGGCCCCGGCCGGTCACCGGGTTGACGTGCGAGACCGCCCGGTCCGCGTCCGGCACCAGGGCGTTGACCAGCGTCGACTTGCCCACGCCCGAGTGCCCGACGAGCACGCTGATCCGGCCGGTCAGCCTCTCGCGCACCTCGTCCAGCGCACCGCCCTTGCTGACCACCACGAAAGGCACGCCGAGCGGGTCGTACAGCGCGACCAGGTCGGCGGGCGGCGCGAGGTCGGCCTTGGTGAGGCACAGCAGCGGATCGATCTCGGCGTCGTAGGCGGCGACGAGGATGCGGTCGATCATCCTGGGCCGCGGCGGCGGATCGGCGAGGGCGGTCACGATCACGAGCTGGTCGGCGTTGGCCACGACCGGCCGCTCGATGCCGTCGGTGTCCTCGGTGTCGTCGGCCGAACGACGCAGCATCGAGGTGCGCGGCTCGACCCGCACCACCCGGGCCAGCGTGTCCGGCCCCCCGGTCACGTCGCCCACCAGGCCGACCCGGTCGCCCACCACGATGCCCTTGCGGCCCAGCTCCCTGGCCTTCATCGCGGTGACGAGCACGCCGCCAGCCCCGCGGCGGTCCTTCTTACGCCGGCGGTCGGTGTCGCCATCGGACACCAGGCAGGTGTAGCGGCCGCGGTCGACCGCCACGACGAAGCCCTGCACGGCACCCTCGTGGGCAGGACGGATCCGGGTGCGCGGTCGGGAACCCTTGCCCGGCCGGACCCTGACGTCGTCCTCGTCGTACTCCCGCTTTCTCAGCGACCGGCCTCCTGCTCTCCTGTCAGCATGTCCTCCCACATCCGGCTGAACTGCGGCAGGGTCTTGGCCGTGGTCGCGATGTTCTCCACCTGGACCCCGGGCACCGCCAGGCCGAGCACCGCGCCCGCCGTGGCCATCCGGTGGTCCTCGTAGGAGTGGAAGACGCCGCCGGTCAGCGGCCGGGGATGGATCCGCAGCCCGTCGTCGGTCTCCCGCACGTCGCCGCCCAGCCCGTTGATCTCCGCGGTCAGCGCGGCCAGCCGGTCGGTCTCGTGGCCGCGCAGGTGCGCGACGCCGCGCAGGGTGCTCGGCGAGTCGGCGAGGGCGGCCAGCGCGGCGATCGTCGGCGTCAGCTCGCCCACGTCGTGCAGGTCGGCGTCGATGCCCTCGACCCGGCCGGCGCCGCTGACCCGCAGCCCGCCGGGCACCCACTCCACCCGGGCGCCCATCGCGGCGAGCAGCGAGCGGAGCTCGTCACCGGGCTGCGTCGTCTCCGCGGGCCAGCCCGGGATCGTCACCGTGCCACCGGTGATCAGCGCGGCGGCCATGAACGGCGCCGCGTTGGACAGGTCGGGCTCCACGGTGAGGTCGGCCGCGGTGATCGGCCCCGGCTCCACCCGCCAGACGTCGGGCTCCGCGTCGTCCACCGCCACGCCCTGGGCGCGGAGCATCTGCACCGTCATCCTGATGTGCGGCGTGGACGGCACCGGCGGGCCGTCGTGCCGGACCACGATCCCCTTGCCGAACCGCGGCGCGACCAGCAGCAGCCCGGAGACGAGCTGGGAGGAGGCGGACGCGTCGAGGACGACCTCGCCGCCGGTGACCGGCCCGTGGATCGTGAACGGCAGCGCGTCCGCGTCCACCCTGGCCCCGAGGGTGCGCAGGGCGGCCAGGATCGGGCCCATCGGGCGCTTGCGGGCGTGCGGGTCGCCGTCGAAGAACACCGCTCCGTCGGCGAGCGCGGCCATCGGCGGGACGAAGCGCATCACCGTGCCGGCCAGGCCGACGTCGATCCGCGCCCCGCCGCGCACCGGGCCCGGGGTGATCGCCCAGTCGGTGCCGGAGTCCGTCTCGCCGGAGGGGGTCATGGTGGTGCCGAGCGCGCGCAGGGCGGCGGCCATCAGGTCGGCGTCCCGGCTGCGCAGCGCCTGCCGTACCGTGCCGGGGCCGGTCGCGAGCGCGGCGAGGAGCAGCGCGCGGTTGGTGACCGACTTGGAGCCGGGCAGGGCGACGGATGCCGCGACGGGCTCGGTCGCGACCGGGGCGGGCCACAGAGACATGGTCAAAGCCTACCGGCCCGCCCCCCGGACCCACCGAATCCACCGGTTTCCCCCCGCCGGGGCCGGGTCACGGGACGAGCACGGCGCGGCCGGTGACCTCGACGGCTTCGAGTCTCTTCAGGACGGACATGGCGGCGGAGAGCGGATGGCGTTCGACGGTGGCCCTGATCCGGCCGGCCGCGGCGAGGGCGAGCACTTCGTGCAGGTCCGCGCGGGTCCCGCCGTACGGCTTGGTGATCGTCACGCCCCAGGGCAGGCCGACGGCGGCGGCGGGGAAGGGGAGCGACCCTCCGGCGAGGCCGACGGTGCTGATGTGGCCGTAGGAGGACACGACGGAGGCGCCGAGCGCCAGCGTGCCGTCGGTGCCGACGAAGTCGAGCACCACCTCGGCTCCGAGGCCGCGGGTGAGGCCGAGGACGCGCGCGGCGGCGTCCGGCCCGGCCGGCACCGTGTCGTCCGCGCCGTACCCGCGGGCGGCGGCGAGCCGTGACTCGTCCACGTCGACAGCGACGATCCGGCTCGACGTGACGGCCCGCAGGATCTGCACGGCCATGTGCCCGAGCCCGCCCACGCCGATCACCACGGCGGTCGCGGACGGGGTGAGCAGCGCGCGGCAGCGGTCGATCGCGTGGTAGGGCGTGAGGGCGGCGTCGGCCAGCGGCGCGGCGTCCACCGGGTCGAGCCGGCCCAGCGGCACCAGGCAGCGCGCCGGAGCGACGAGGTATTCGGCCATCGCCCCCGGGTGGCCGAGCCCGGGGCCGGGCACCATCCCGCGCGGGAACCGTTCGCAGGCGTTCTCGGCCCCGGCGGCGCACCGCCGGCACAGCCCGCACCCCCAGACGATGTAACAGATCACCGGCTCCCCGACCGTCCACCCCGTGACCTGCGGCCCGAGCGCCGCGACGTGCCCGGCGGGCTCGTGGCCGAGCGTCATCGGGTACGGCAGCACCTGGGTGCGCAGCAGGTGCAGGTCGGAGTGGCACACCCCGGCCCCCGCCACCTTCACCAGCACCTCGCCCGCCCTGGGCTCCGGCACCTCGACGTCCCGCACCTCGCCCTGACCCGAGGCGACCAGTTGAAAAGCCTTCATAAACCCGCAACCTACCCGGGCGGTCCGGAAACGGCCTCCTTGTTCACACGGCGACTTGGACATCGCACACGCGAGCGAGAAAGAGAAGTGGCAGGGTGGGCTCATGTGCGGTAGATACGCCTCTGCGCGGAAGAAGCACGAGCTTCTGGAGGAGTTCCAGGTCGAGATGGACGCGGCTCCGGAGGAGGAGCTGCGGCCCGACTACAACGTCGCGCCGACGAAGAAGGTCTACGCGGTCCTGAGCCGGGTGCCCAAGGAGAGCGGGAGCGACCGGGCCGTGCGGCAGCTGCGCGTGCTCCGGTGGGGGTTCGTGCCCTCCTGGGCCAAGGATCCTTCGATCGGTTCACGCATGATCAACGCCCGGATGGAGACCGTGGCGGAGAAGCCGGCCTATCGCAAGGCGTTCGCCGCCCGGCGGTGCCTGCTGCCCGCGGACGGCTATTTCGAGTGGTACCAGGTGGACAAGAAGCGCAAGCAGCCCTACTACATCCACCCGGCCGACGGCGGTGTGATGGCGATGGCCGGGCTCTACGAGTTCTGGCGGGACCGGGGGCGGCCCGACGACGACCCGGAGGCGTGGCTGGTGACCTGCACGGTCCTCACCACGCAGGCCGAGGACGAGCTGGGCCGCATCCACGACCGGATGCCGATGCTGGTCGAGCCCGACCGGTGGGCCGACTGGCTGGACCCGCACCTCACCGAGCCCGACCGGGCCCGCGCCCTGCTGGTGCCGGCCTCGCCGGACCGGCTGGCGGCCCACCCCGTCTCCACGGCGGTCAACAACGTCCGCAACAACGGGCCGGAGCTGCTTGAGCGTCAGGAGCCGGAAGGTGACGGGGAGCTGTTCTGATCGGAGCGGTGTAAGAGCGGCGCGGAATGGGAATCCGGTGAGGAAAGGCGAGCCTCCATCCACGTTGGACGCCGCCATATAAACCCCCTGCGCACGGCGGAAGATCCGGGGTATTCCGCCGACAGGCATGACCCATCCCGGAGGTGCGGATTCGTGGAGGACGCGACCGTGCGTATGCGCCTTGAAGGCATGTCGGCGGAGCTTCAGAGGTCGATCAGGGTCCTACGGGGTGATCCGGTCCCGGTGGGAGACCGGTCGGCGGCGGACGCGGGCGCCGACCTCTCCGACGCCGACCGGGTCAGGGCCATGCTCGACGCGGCGACCACCCAGCTCAAGGCGATCACCGAAGCCCTCCGCCGTCTGGAGGAGGGCAGGTACGGCCGGTGCGTGGACTGCGCGAAACCGGTGCCCGAAGGCCGCCTGGAGGCGAGGCCGGAGGCGGCCCGCTGCGTCCAGTGCCAGGCCAGCCGCGAACGCCGCCGCTGATCACACCTTCTTGGCGCTCGCCACCAGGTGGATGCCCACCGTGTCGTCGTCGTCCGGGTGCGCCTCCAACTCCGTGCGGACCAGCCAGGCCAGCGCGCGCGAGTCGGAGGCCAGGACGTGGTCCACCGTCGAAGGGGACAGCACGGTGCGCGGGCGCACCCACTCGACCTCCAGGCCGGCGCCGGCGAGGAGCTCGCGGAGCTGGATGCTGCTGAAGCAGCGGGTGATGCTCCCGTCCGGCCAGGGCACGAGCATGACCTCGCCGGTCTGGCACAGGTGGGCCCAGTAGTTCTGCTCGGCGAGGATGGCCATGCCGAGCACCAGCGAGTCGACGCACACCAGGGCCCGGCCGCCCGGGCGCAGCACCCGGGCCATGTCCTTGATCGCCGACTCGGCCATGAGCTCGACCGACAGCGCCCGCTCCTCGGCGACCACCGCGTCCACGCTCTCGTCGGGCAGGAAGCCGAGGTCGTCGGCGCGGATCTGGCGCACCTTGTCCACGTCGTGCAGCTTCCCCTGTGCGGCGAGCCGGAAGTCGATCACCTCGATCACCCGGTGTCCCGACCTGGCGGCCTGGGCGCCCCAGGCGCCGGCGCCGCCGGACATGTCGAGGAGGACGGACGGCCGCTCGGGAAGCCACCGGTTCAGCTGCTCGGCGGCGACGGCCCTGTAGAAGGTCCAGTACGGCCCCAGGCTTCCTGAGCCGTTCAGTTCTTCGGCCGGAATGGGCAGCACAAGCGGCTCCTGGGCGTCGGGGTTCCGGGGACACGGGTTACCAGGCGGTACGTATTCTTTTTCCCCGTACCGGGTCGATCGTCACCTTCCAGTTTGCGGGAACAGACGATCGGGCGCGGGTGTTGCAGAACGTCGAAGCACGATCTTCTCCCGAGAGGTTGGCTGCGCATGCTGGCGCTCCTCGACAACGGCACCCGCCCTGCCCGCCGGTTGGATACCGGTGAGCGGGTATTCTCCGCTGAGTACGGTATCCCGCTTCCGCCGGGCACCGGCGATCTTAAGGGGGTGGGTCAGGTTCCAGCGACAGACGCGGAGACCCTGGAGCAGCGGAGCTCACGGTTCGAGCGAGACGTCATGCCGTATCTCGACCAGCTCTACTCCGCGGCGCTCCGGATGACCCGGAATCCAGCGGATGCGGAGGATCTCCTGCAGGAGACCTTCGTCAAGGCGTTCGCGTCCTTCCACCAGTTCCAGGAGGGCACGAACCTCAAGGCCTGGCTCTACCGCATCCTCACCAACACCTTCATCAACAACTATCGCAAGAAGCAGCGTGAGCCCAAGCAGTCGGGCACCGAGGAGATCGAGGACTGGCAGCTCGCCCGCGCGGAGTCGCACACGTCGGCCGGGCTGAAGTCCGCCGAGATCGAGGCCCTGGAGCATCTCCCCGACAGCGACGTCAAGAACGCGCTGGCCTCCTTGCCGGAGGACTTCCGCATCGCGGTCTACCTCGCGGACGTGGAAGGTTTCCCATATAAGGAGATCGCCGACATCATGGGCACCCCTATCGGTACCGTGATGTCGCGGCTTCACCGCGGCCGTCGCCAACTGCGGGCGCAATTGGAGGATTACGCGCGTGAGCGCGGCCTGGTCCCGGTGGAGGGATCCTGATGAGTTGCGGCAAGCATCACGATACCGACTGTCGTGACGTTCTCGACATGGTCTACAGCTACATCGACGGCGAGCTCGACGAGGGCAACTGCTCTGACATCCGGGTGCACCTCGACGAGTGCGGCCCCTGCCTGGAGGAGTACGGCCTGGAGGAGGCGGTCAAGAAGCTGATCGCCAAACACTGCGGCTGCGACACCGTCCCCGCCGACCTGCGGGCCCGGGTGCTGACCCGGATCGACCAGGTTCGCGCCGAGCTGGCCGACTGACCTCCTAGGATCTCCGTAACGAGCAGCGAGCAAGTGTCGCGGCGCTCGGCGGTGACCATCCGACGCCACGGAGGCGGGGTGCGCGGCGCCCGCGCCGCCACGGACGCGAAGGGCGGACGGCATGCGGGTCCTGGTCACCGGCGGAGCGGGTTTCATCGGGTCCAACCTGGTGGACCGGTTGCTTGAGGAGGAACACGAGGTCGTCGCGGTCGACGATCTCTCCTCGGGAACCAGGGACAACCTCACCGCCGCCGCGCGCGACCCGCGGTTCGCGCTGCACGTGCTCGACATCCGGGACCCGGCGCTGGCCGGCCTCGCCGCGGAGCTGCGGCCGGAGGTCGTCTGCCACCTCGCCGCCCAGGTCAGCGTGCGCAGGAGCGTGGCCGACCCGGTGCACGACGCCCGGCTCAACGTGGAGGGCACCGCCTCGGTGCTGGAGGCGGCCCGGCTCGGCGGCGCCAGGAAGGTCGTCTTCGCCTCCTCCGTCGCGGTGTACGGCAGGCCGTCCGTCATCCCCGTCCCGGCCGGCGCGCCCACCGACCCCCACTCGCCGTACGCGGCGTCCAAGCTCAGCGGCGAGGTCTACCTGTCGGCCTACCGGGCCCTGCACGGCATCGAGTACACGACGCTGGTGCTGTCCAACGTCTACGGCCCGCGGCAGTCGCCCGACGGCGAGGCGGGCGTGGTGTCGATCTTCACCGACGCGCTGCTGGCCGGCACGCCGACCGTGCTCTACGGCGACGGCGGCCAGACCCGCGACTACGTCTACGTGGCGGATGTCGTCGACGGCTTCGCCCGCGCCTGCGGCGAGCGGGGCGACGGGGGGCGGTTCAACCTGGGCACCGGGGTGCAGACCACCGACCGGCGGCTGCACACGCTCGTAGCCGAGGCGGTCGGCGCGCCCGACGAGCCGCGGCTGGCGCCCGCCCGCCTGGGCGACCTGCCCGCGATGGCGGTCGACCCGGCGCCCGCCGCCGAGGCGCTCGGCTGGCGGCCCCGCACCGACCTGCACACGGGCCTCAAGGCCACCGCAGAGTGGGTGAGGACCCGCGCCCACTGATCGGTCGTGTCGCCGGGTGACGGGTTGATTACGCTTTGCTGGAGTCGGCCACCTCGCGAGAGGCGTTTCTGTAGCCTGAGGCTCGAAATCGACGTGGAGGCGGCACATGTTGAAGGGTATGGTCATCCGGCTGTTGGCGGCGGCTGTGTTGCTGGTCGTGCCGGTGACGTCCGTGGAGGGCACGACCGGCGCCCCTCCAGGCATCTCCTGGACGTGAGCACGCGCCCGTGACACCGTTAGGTGGCCGCATTGCGTGGACTGCCGTGGTTCGCCAAAGTCAATCTGGTGGCCGTGGCCGGGCTGGCGTTCGTCCTGCTCTGGCACGGCCTCATCGCGCGAGAAGAGTTCACCAGGCTTGAGTGGCCCACGCTGCTGGTGCTGGCGCTGCTCTTCCTGGTGTGCGAGTCGGTGCCCACCCTGCTCAACGTCCGGCAGGCGGCCATCTCGGTCAGTTTCTCGGCCGCGCTGGCCGCCGTGGTCCTGGTGGGCCCGGCGGGCGCGGCGATCGTGGGCTTCACCGCCGTGTTCAGCGTCCGCCCGGGGCTGCCTCTGGCCAAACGGCTGTTCAACGGCGCGCAGTTCGCGATCTGCGGCTACGCCGCGGGCGAGGTCTTCGTACGGCTCGGCGGCCGGCCCGGTGTGCCGGACATCGCCCGGTTCGACGAGCTGATCGTCCCCTTCGCGGGCGCGGCGGCGGTCTTCGTCCCGCTGAACTTCGCGCTGATCGCGGTCATGCTGTCGCTGGCCGGGCAGGTCGACCGGGTCCCGGTGCGCGGCATGGTCCAGCTCCTGGTGTCCTATCTCGGCTACGCCACCTTCGGGCTGCTGATCGCCGGGCTCTGGGCCACCGTGCAGTCGATCTCGGCCGTCCTGGTGCTGCTGCCGCTGTTCGTGGCCCGGTGGGCGTTCGGCCAGTACCTCGCGCAGCAGCGCTCCTACGACGCCACGATCGCGTCCCTCTGCCAGGCGGTCGAGACGAAGGACTACTACACCCGGGGCCACTGCACCCGGGTGTCGCTGGCCTCCACGATGATCGCCGAGGAGATCGGCATGGGCTCCGAGCGGCTGCGCGCGATCCGCTACGCGGGGATGCTGCACGACGTGGGCAAGCTCGGCGTGCCGACCAAGGTGCTGCAGAAGGACGGGCCGCTCACCGAGGAGGAGTTCGCCGCCATCCAGTTGCACCCCATGCGCGGCCTGGAGATCGTGCGCGGCATCGACTTCCTGGACGAGGCGTTCGCCGGGATCATGCACCACCACGAGAAGCACGACGGCACCGGTTACCCGATGGGCCTGGCCGGCGACGAGATCCCGGAGTTCGCCCGGATCATCGCGGTCGCCGACGCCTTCGACTCGATCACCTCCGACCGGTCCTACCGCGGGGCGCGGCCGGTGCCCGTGGCGATCGACGAGCTGCGCAAGGGCGCGGGCACCCAGTTCGACCCGGTGATGGTGACCGCGTTCGTCAAGGCCGTCGAGCGGGAGGGCTGGGAGCCGCCGCGCGCGGTGCCGGTGCCGCCCGCCGACCAGGACGAGACCGTCGTCAAGGACCACGACGACCCGACCGCGCCGATCCAGGTGGTGTCCGAGCGATGACCGTCATGACGCGCCCCTGGCGGGCCCTCGACTCCGGCCAGTTACTCCTCATCTGCGCCGCCGGGCTGGCGACCGTGGCGGGCGTCTCGCACACGGCCGCCGTGGGGCTCACGGACGGGTCGGTGGCCGTCGGGTTCGGCGCGCTGATCGCGGCCGGCGAGCTGGCCAGGCTGACCATGCCGGGCAACCGGGAGGTGGCCCCGATCAGCACGGCCGCCGCCCTCGGCTACACGCTGCTGCTCGACATGGGCGGCGACCAGGCACGGCACTCGGCCCTCCAGGTGATCGCCGTGCTCGCCGTCGGCATGATCGCCGGAGCGCTGCCGCATCTCGCGGTGGGCCGCCCGCCCCGGCTGGACGCGCTGGCCAGGCGGCTGCTCACCGGAGCCCTGCTCGCCTTCGCCTTCCGGCCGCTGGCCGAACCGCTGTACGAGCTGACCATGTCGCCGGGGCAGACGTGGTCGCCGGTGCTCGGCGTCATGGCCGTGATGATCCTGCTCGCGCTGTCCGCCGACATCGTGCTGGCCGCCATGCTCCGCGCCGACCAGGTGCGCACCGCCTTCAGTGTGGCGGTCCGCGACGAGCTGGGCATGGCCGCACCGCTCGGCGCGGCCGTCGCCGCCTCCGGGCTGCTGCTCGCGCTGGCCGCGCACAGCATGGACATGGCCGCCCTCCTCGTCTTCTCCGCCCCGCTCCTCGTCACCCAGGTGGCCTTCCGCAAGTACGCCGGGATCAGGGCGACCTACCTGCAGACCGTCCGAGCGCTGTCCCGGGTCACCGAGGTCGGCGGCTACGTCGAGCCCGGCCACTCGCGCCGGGTCAGCCACCTGGCCGTGGCCGTCGGCAGGGAGCTGGGCATGGCCGAGCCCGACCTGCTGGAGCTGGAGTACGCCGCCCTCATGCACGACATCGGCCAGCTCTCCCTGCGCGACCCCATTCCGGGCGGCGCCACCGTGCTCACCGATCCCGAGCAGGCCCGCCGCATCGCCGAGCTGGGCGCCGAGGTGATCAGGCAGACCGGGGTGCTCGACCGGGTGGCCGAGGTGGTCCGCCGCCAGTGCGACCCGCCGGCCGACTGCCCGCCGCCGGCCAGCCGCATCATCAAGGCCGCCAACGCCTACGACGACCTGGTCAGCGGCTCCGTCGACCGGGACCGCGCCGGGGCCGCGCTGGAGCGGCTGCGCCTCGCCATCGGCACCGAGTACGACCCGGCGGTGGTGGAGGCCCTCTCCCGGGTCGTGGATCGGCTGCCCCCGTCGCACCGGCTCTGAGACCAATCCGGCCGTCGCGAGAGGTGGCGTTGTTGTGGGCTTCCTACAGATCGCGCCCCGGGGAACGGTGGTTTCGGGGGAAAGGCTGTACGGGATCTCCGTCTTAGGGTGGTGAGGCGTCACAGGCGTTGCTGGGCGAGCGCAGGGGAGATCACAAGTGTTCGAGTCCGTTCTGGTCGCCAACCGGGGCGAGATCGCCCGGCGGATCATTCGTACGGTTCGCGGGATGGGGCTGCGGGCGATCGCCGTCCATTCGGAGGCGGATGCCGACCTGCCGTTCGTGCGGGAGGCCGACGAAGCCGTCCTGCTCGGCCCGGCCAACCCGGCACAGAGTTATCTCGACGTGGGCAAGGTGCTGGAGGCCGCGCGGCGGACCGGTGCGCAGGCGGTGCACCCGGGGTACGGCTTCCTCGCCGAGAGCCCCGCGTTCGCCCGCGCCGTGATCGAGGCCGGGCTGGTCTGGATCGGCCCCTCGCCGGAGGCGATCGAGCGGATGGGCGACAAGATCAACGCGCGGAACCTCATGGAGGAGGCCGGCGTGCCGGTCGCCGCGGGCACCCGCGAGCCGGTCGCCGACATCGAGCAGGCCAGGGCGGCGGCGCTGGCGATCGGTTACCCGGTCATGGTCAAGACCGCGGGCGGCGGCGGCGGGATCGGCATGAGCGTGGCCCGCGACGAGGACGGGCTGGCCAAGGCGTTCGACGCGGCGGCTCGGGCGGCGGCGCGGTTCGGCGGCGAGGTCGCCATCCTGCTGGAGCGCTACATCGAGCGGGCCCGGCACGTCGAGGTGCAGATCCTCGGCCTGGCCGACGGCACCGTGCTCGCCCTGGGCGAGCGCGACTGCTCGGTGCAGCGCCGGCACCAGAAGGTCGTGGAGGAGTCGCCCTCGCCCGGCATCACCCAGGAGCTGCGCGAGCGCATGCTGGCGGCGGCCGTGCGGGCCGGCGAGGCGGTCGGCTACCGCGGCGCGGGCACCGTGGAGTGCCTGGTGGACGCGGACAAGCAGGACTTCGTCTTCCTGGAGATGAACACCAGGCTCCAGGTGGAACACCCGGTCACCGAGCTGGTCACCGGCCTCGACCTGGTGGAGGCCCAGTTGCTGATCGCGGCCGGCGAGCCGGTGGCCGCCGACGTGACGCCGAGCGGGCACGCCATCGAGTTCCGGGTCTACGCCGAGGATCCCAAGCGGTTCTTCCCCGGCCCTGGCAAGATCGACCTGTGGGCCGAGCCGCAGGGCGACGGCGTGCGGGTCGACGCGGGTTACGAAGAGGGCAACACGGTCACCCCGTTCTACGATCCGCTGATGGCGAAGCTGTGCGTGTACGGCGCCACCCGGGCGGAGGCGCTGGAGCGGGGCAGGGAGGCGGTGGCCGCCTTCAAGCTCCAGGGGCCCAAGAACAACCTGCCGTTCTGCGCCGAGCTGCTGGAGCGGCCCGAGTTCGTGTCCGGCGACTATGACACCGGTCTCGTGTCCCGCATGCGCTAGCGGACCGACCCGGGCAGATCTGGCAGAGTTGCATCATTCTTGAGAGGGGAGCACCCGATGGCCGAGGTACGCGCGGAGATGGTGGCGAACGTCTGGAAAGTCGTCGCCGCCGAGGGAGACACCGTGGACGAGGGTGACACGCTGGTCATCCTGGAGTCGATGAAGATGGAGATCCCGGTCCTGGCCGAGGACCCCGGGGTGGTCGCCCAGCTCAGGGTGAAGGAGGGCGATGTCGTCCAGGAGGGTGACGTCATCGCGGTCATCGACGAATAGTCAGCGTGCGAGCCGGTTGAGAAAACGCTCGCGGTCCACCACGGCGCGCTCGATCGTTCCCGAGCTGACGAGCGCGTCCTTGGTGTTCGCGGTGAAACCGAAGACCAGCCGGGTGCCGTCGACCTTGGTGAGCTCCGCGCTGATCGCCACATGCGTGCCGACCGGGCAGGCCCACAGGTGGTCGAGCTCCACCCGGGTGCCGACGGTGGTCTGGCCGGGGTCGAGGTGGCCCTGGACCGCGCGCACGGTCGCCGCCTCGGCGAGCGCGAGCAGCCGCGGGGTGCCCAGCACGGGCACGTCGCCGCTGCCCATGGTGAGCGCGGTGTCCTCTCGCTCAACCATGATCGACATGTGGGCGGTCAGCCCTGGAACCAGCGTCATGCGCGCCAGTTTAGGGAGCGCGCCGGTGGCGGACGGTGTCAGACGTGCCGCTGGGGACGGTGGGCAGGCTGCATACCGGGCGCGAGCCCGGTAAGCTGATCGGCGCCTTACCCTTTATCACCCTTGGGGCGCTCTGACTTCCCGCAGGAGCGGTGCGGATCGGATAAACGCCGGGTTTCGTGACCTTGGTGTTATCTTGCCGCGATACTCATCCGCTTTGTTGGAGAATCCTTGAGGTGGGAGAGGTCGGACGCGACAGGGGGGTAACGGGGGAATCATGGTGGCCCAAGGTACGACGTTGGCGGGGCGGTATCGCCTGGATACCCGCCTCGGCGCCGGTGGCATGGGCGAAGTGTGGCGGGGCGAGGACGTCGTGCTCGGCCGTACGGTGGCCGTCAAGGTGCTGCTGCCCGGCCGTAGTGACGATCCCGGCTTCGGCCAGCGCTTCCGCGACGAGGCGCGGGCGATGGCGACGATCAACCACCCGGGTGTCGTGGACGTCTACGACTACGGTGTGGACCAGGTGCCGGGCGTGGGGGCGCAGGCTTACCTGGTCATGAAGTTCGTCGACGGGGAGGCGCTGGACCGGCTGCTCACCCGGATCGGTCGCATCGCGGCCGAGCCCGCCATGGAGCTGATCGCCCAGGCGGCCTCCGCGCTCTCCGCCGTGCACGAGCAGGGCATCGTGCACCGGGACATCAAGCCGGGCAACCTGCTGGTCAGGGCGGACGGCACGCTGGTCCTCACGGACTTCGGCATCGCCAGGGCCGACGCGGCGAGCCGGCTGACCGACGCCGGCATGGTGCTCGGCACCGCCGCCTACTGCGCGCCCGAGCAGGCCGAGGGCCAGCCGGTCACGCCCGCCGTGGACATCTACGCGCTCGGCGTGGTGGCCTACGAGTGCCTGGCCGGGCACCGGCCCTTCGAGGGCGACACCCCGGTGACGATCGCGCTCAAGCACATCCGCGAGGCTCCGCCGCCGCTTCCCGACGACGTGCCGATCGACATCCGGCGCCTGGTCGAGCGGGCGCTGTCGAAGGACCCGGCCCGCCGGTTCGCCAGCGCCGAGCTGATGAGCCAGGCCGCGCGGGAGGCGATCCAGGGCGGCACGGGCGAGTCGCCCGCGATCCCGCAGCCGCAGCCGCCCGCCACCGGCGCGCACTACACCGGCTCGTACGGCCAGGCCGCCGCGACAAGCGGCTACGGCGGGCTGACCGACGGCTTCGCCGCGGGCGCGCACCCTCAGACGGGCGCGCACCCCCAGACGGGCGCCCACCCCCAGACGGGCGCCCACCCCCAGACCGCGCACCCCCACACGGGCGCCCACCCCCACATGGGGACGCACGCCCAGACGGGCGCCTACGCGCAGACCGGCTCCTATGCCCCCGCCGACGCCTACGCCCCCACGGGTGCGCACGCCGCCCCCACAGGCGGCTACGAGGCGGCCGGGTACGACGGCGGGTACGAGGCGGGCGGATACGGCCCGGAGACGGGACCGGGGTATGACACGGGGCGGCCGGACACCGTCGCGGCCCGGAGTGTGGAAGGTTCCCGGGGCGGACGCAGGCGGTCGTCCCAGCCGTCGGCCCGCCGCCGGATCGGCGTGATCAGCGCGACCGTCGTCGCCGTGCTCGGCGTCGGCGGGGTCGCCGTCGCCCTGTCCGACTTCGGCGGCTCGGACGTGACCCCGCCGAAGAGCCACGTGGAGGGTGTCGCCAACACGCCCAACGTGCGGGACACCGAGCCTCTCGAACCCACCCCGACCAAGACGAAGCCGACCAGGGTCGCGGCGAAGCCGCCGCCCGTCAAGGAGCCGGAGGAGACTCCCGAGGAGGAGCCGACCCCGGATCCCTCCCCGACGCCCACCAAGTCGCCCAGTCCGAGCGCCAGCGCGTCCATCACCAAGAAGCCGGTCTCGCCCTCGCCGACGCCGGTGGCCAAGAAGCCGGTGCCCGGCCTGCTCGGGCTCATGCTGGTCGACGCCGTGGCCGAGATCAGGGCTGCCGGTTTCCAGGCCAAGGTGCAGGTGAGCGGCGGCGGCCCCGCACTCGACTGCTACATCGTCGTCCAGCAGGATCCGAACTCGGGATCCTCGCTGGAGCTGAAGAAGACCATCACGATCGTGGTCGATCCGCAGGCGGGCTGCGCCTCGCCCGATCCGGGGTCCACGCCGACGCCGACGGCGGGCAAGCCGGCGACCTCCTGACCCCGCTCGGGCGGGGCGGCGGTCGCCGGCGCAGGGTCACACCCCGGTGGTGTTGCGCGGGTAGGCGACCGCCGGGTCGGTCGCGATGTTGACCAGGTAGGGCACGCCGGAGTCGAGCGCCCGCCGCAGCGCGGGGCCGATCTCCTCGGGCGAGGTCACCAGCTCACCGCCGCCGCCCAGCGCGGTCACCACCTGGTCGTAGCGGCACTGGGGCTGCAGGTCGGCGGCCACGTCGTAGCCGTAGAGGAGCTGCATCGGGTGCTTCTCCAGCCCCCACATCCCGTTGTTGCCGCAGATCATCACGACCGGCAGGCGGTGCCGTACGAGGGTGTCCACGTCCATCAGGGAGAAGCCGGCCGCGCCGTCGCCGAGGAGCAGCACCACCTGGGAGGACGGGCGGGCGAGGCGGGCGGCGATGGAGTAGCCGAGGCCGGTGCCCAGGCAGCCGTACGGGCCGGGGTCGAGCCAGCAGCCGGGCTGTCTCGGCTCGACGTGCCTGCCGGCGTAGGAGACGAAGTCGCCGCCGTCGCCGATGACCACGGCGTCGTCGTCGAGGACCTTGGCCAGCTCGCCGTAGATGCGCATGGGGTGGATCGGGTCGGTCCCGGCGGCGAGCAGCGGCGCGTCGCCGGCGATGGCCGCCGCGGCCGTCTCGGCCAGCCTGGTCAGCCACGGCTCGTAGCTCTTGGGGGAGACACCGGCGGTGCCGCACGCGGTGGCGAGACCCCACAGGACGAGCGAGAGGTCGCCGGAGGCGGCGGCGGCCGTGCCGATGTGCGCGGCGAGCTGGGACGGCGCGTCGGCGATGTGCACGACCTTGGCCAGCGGCGCGCCCTCCTTGCCGCCGAACCAGCCGTAGCCGAGCCGGAAGTCGAGCGGGGCGCCGACGACGACGACCAGGTCGGCCTGGCCGAACGCGACGCTCCTGGCCCGGGTGACGAGCAGCTCGTGGCCGGCGGGCAGGATGCCGCGGCCCTGGCCGTTGGGGATGACGGGCAGCCGCCACTCCTCGGCGAAGTCGCGGGCGGCCTCCTCGGCACGGTCCATCCACACGTCGGAGCCGAGCACCAGCACGGGACGCTCGGCCTCGGCGATCAGCCGGGCGATCGCGGCCAGCGCCTCCGGGTCGGGCTCCAGCGGTGACGGGGTGAGCGTCTCGACCTGGTGGCCGGGCGAGGGGGAGAACAGGTCGTCCATGTAGAAGTCGAGGAAGACCGGCCCGCGGTGCGGCGCGATCGCGGTGCGGAACGCGCTTTCCACGTCCTGCCCGACGCTCTCGGCCGAGCCCGCGGTGAACGCCAGCTTGGTGATCGAGTCGAACAGCGGCGGGTGGTCCATCTCCTGCAGGGCGCCTTCGCCCCAGCGGGACTTCGGCGCCCGCCCGCCGAGGATCACCACGGGCGAGCCGTTGAAGTGGGCGGTGGTGACTCCGCTGACGCCGTTCGTGATGCCGGGACCGGCGGTGAGCACGGCCAGGCCGGGTTTCCTGGTCAGCCGGGCGGTCGCCTCGGCGGCGAAGACCGCGCTCTGTTCGTGGCGTACGTCGAGGATCGGCATTTCCTCGTGGACGGCTCCGTCATAGAGCGGGAACACGTGGCCGCCGGACAGGGTGAACATGGTCTCGACGCCATAGGCCCTGGAGACGGAGACGGCGATGTCACCCGCGTGCTTCGAAGACTCCATGCGGCGAACCTACCAGTCGGTCAGTTAGCGGGACAGGCCGTCGCGGAAGGCCGCGGCGTCGAACGCGCCGCCCAGCGCGGGCCCGAGCCCCGCCCGGCTGACCTCGGCGAACTGGGCCCGGTCCAGGTCGCCGGCCCCGGCCGGCAGCGCGCCGGCGAGCGGCCGGGCGGCGAGCATCTCCAGGTCGGCGACGTTGCACCGCTCGGCCAGGTCCGGGTCGGCCGGCCAGGAGCCGATCACCACGCCGGCGAGGTCGAGGCCGCGCGCGGCCAGCGCCTCCAGCGTCAGCGCGGTGTGGTTGAGGGTGCCCAGCGCGGCCCGCGCCACCACGAGCACCGGAGCCCCGAGCCGGCGGGCCAGGTCGGCGAGCGTCGCGCCGTCCTCGTCGAAGCGCACCAGCAGGCCGCCCGCGCCCTCGACGATCACCAGCCGGTGCGACTCGGCCAGCTCGGCGACCCGGACGGCGGCCTCGGCCAGCGACACCGGGGGCAGGCCGGACGTGCGGGCCGCGGCGGCGGGGGACAGCGGGTCGGGGAAGCGGGCCAGCTCGAACGTGGAGCGCACCCCCGCCAGCCGGATCACCTCGTCGAGGTCGCCGGGCTCGCCCGGCCCGACCCCGGTCTGCGCCGGCTTCACCACCGCGACGGACGCGCCGCGCTCCACCGCCAGCGCGGCCACCGCCGCGCTGACCACGGTCTTGCCCACGCCGGTGTCGGTGCCCGAGACCACAAGAACGCTCACCGGCCTCAGCGTACTCAGGGGCGGCGCAGCCGGGTGACGAACTTGTACCGGTCGCCCCGGTAGAGCGACTGGGCCCACTCCACCGGGTTGCCGTCGGCGTCGAACGCGTGCCGGGTCAGCAGCAGCATGGGCAGCCCGACGTCCACCCCGAGGACCTGGGCGTCGTACGGCGTGGCGAGCACGGTCTCGATGATCTCCTCGGCGTCGGTGAGACGCACGCTGTAGGCGTTGTGCAGCGTCTCGTACAGCGAGGAGTGCACCTCCAGCTCGCGGCGCAGCCGGGGGAAGCGGCGGGCCGACAGGTGGGTGGTGTCGATCGACATGGGCTCGCCGTTGGCCAGCCGGAGCCGGTGGATGCGCAGCACCCGGCCGCCCGGGTTGATCGCCAGGCGGCGGGCGAGCGTCTCCTCGGCGGTGATGTAGCTGATGTCCAGGATCTTGGTGTCCGGTTCGAGGCCCACCGTGCGCAGGTCGCCGGTGTAGGACGTGAGCTGGAGCACCTGGGCGACCTTGGGCTGCGCGACGAACGTCCCCTTGCCCTGGATGCGGACGAGCCGGCCCTCCACCACGAGCTCGGTCAGCGCCTGCCGCACCGTGGTCCGCGAGGTCTCGAACCGGACCGCGAGGGTGCGCTCCGGCGGCAGCGCCGTGCCCGCGGACAGGCTCTTGGTGAGCTCTAGCAGGCTCCGTTTGACGTCGTAGTACTTCGGGACCCGCGGGGAGTCGTCTGTCACGCGTTCACCTTCATCTCAGCCACGGCGGTGAGCGCGACCGTGATCACCGCGAGATCGTCCGAACTCAGATTGGCCCGCGCGGTCAACCGCAGGCAAGAGCGACCGGCGGGCACGGACGGCGGCCGGAAACATCCGGCGCGCACTCCGTTCTCCACGCAGATCGCCGCCCCCGCAAGTGCGACGTCGGGACGGCCGAGCACGAGGGGCACGACCGCACCGGCCGGCTCGCAGGTCTCAAGGCCGAGAGCTGCCACGGCGGCGGCCAGCTCGCGGGCCCTGGTTCTGACGTGTTCCGGCAGTTCGGGCTGACTTCGAAGAATAGCGACCGCGGCCAGTGCTGCCGCCACGCTGGCGGGGGCGAGCCCCGTGTCGAAGATGAACGATCGTCCGGTGTCGACCAGTGTGTCCACGATCTCCGGCGGTCCGAGTACGGCTCCGCCCTGTGAACCCAGCGACTTGGACAGTGTGATCGTTCTCACAACGTCCCGCGCGTCCGCCAGGCCGGCCGCGTGCACCGCCCCTCGGCCGCCGGTGCCGACCACGCCCAGCGAGTGCGCCTCGTCCACGACCAGCAGCGCGCCGTACCGCGCCGTCGTCTCGTGCAGCGCGGCCAGCGGCGCGAGGTCGCCGTCGACGGAGAAGAGCGCGTCGGTGACCACCACGGCGTGCTCCTCCGTACGGCCGGCCAGCGCCTTCTCGACGGCCTCCACGTCGTTGTGCGGCGTCACCACCACGCGGGAGCGGGACAGCCGGCAGGCGTCCACCAGCGAGGCGTGGTTGCCCGCGTCGGAGACGACCAGGGCGTCCCTGCCGAGCGCGGCGACGGCCGCGAGGTTGGCGAGGTAGCCGGAGGAGAAGACCAGCGCCCGTTCCGCGCCGGTGAACGCGCACAGCGCGTCCTCCAGGTCCCCGTGCAGCCGGGTGGAGCCCGTGACGAGCCGGGAGCCGGTGGAGCCGGTGCCCCAGGTCCGGGCCGCCCCGGCCGCCGCCTCGGCCAGCCGGGGGTCCCTGGCCAGGCCGAGGTAGTCGTTCGAGGCGAGGTCGATCAGCCCGTCGTCGTCCGGGGCGCGGAAACGCAGCGTGCGCCTCAGTCCGGCGGCTTCGCGGGCGGCTGCCGCCGTACGGAATCGGTCGAGCGGATCTGTCCGCGTGGGCTCCATACCCGCATTTTCGCAAGTGCGGCCCGCCGCGTCGTTCACCGGAGCCCGGTGGCGGTCGTGCCGCGCATTTTGTGCGCCGGTTTGTTCGGCGGGGCTCCCAGCACGCATGATGCAGACGTGCCGACTCTCAGCGACCTGGCCTTTCGCCATACCGAACTCGACAACGTGGACCTGGACTGGATGCACTCGCTGGTCTCCGACTGGCAGCTGCTCGCGGACCTGTCCTTCGCCGACCTGGTCCTGTGGGTGCCGCTGCGCGACGGGACCGGCTGGATCGCGGTGGCCCAGATGCGGCCGACGACCGGCCCGACCGTCTACCACGACGACGTGGTCGGCACGGTGGCCGCCAAGGGCGAGCGCCCGCTCATCGACACCGCCTGGAACGAGCGGCGGATCTGCCGTGAGGGCGATCCCGACTGGTCCAGCGGCGTCCCGGTGCGGGAGGAGACGATCCCGGTGCGCCGCCCGGCCGAGGGGGCGCCCGGCGGGCGGTATCTCGGCGTGATCCAGCGTTCCACGAACCTCTCCTCGGCCCGCACGCCGTCCCGGCTGGAGCTGACCTATCTGCAGAGCGCCTCCGACCTGGCCCAGATGGTCGCCGAGGGCCGGTTCCCGTTCTCCGGCGAGGAGCCGATCCTGGTCCGCTCGCCGCGCGTCGGTGACGGCCTGCTCCGGCTGGACCGGGCCGGCCGGGTGACCTACGCCTCGCCGAACGCGCTGTCGGCCTACCGCAGGCTGGGCCTCAACGCCGACCTCGTCGGTGCGGAGCTGGGGTGGGTGACCGCCTCGCTGTGCTACGGCGACGAGCCGGTGGACGAGTCGCTGATGGTGGTGGCGAGCGGCCGGGCGCCCAGGGAGACCGAGGTCGAGTCGGGCGGCACGATCGTCCAGCTCAGGGCCATCCCGCTGATCGTGGGCGGCGGCAGGATCGGCGCCCTCGTGCTGATCAGGGACGTCACGGAGCTGCGCCGCCGCGAGCGGGAGCTGATGACGAAGGACGCGACGATCCGGGAGATCCACCACCGGGTGAAGAACAACCTGCAGACGGTCGCCGCGCTGCTGCGTCTCCAGGCCAGGCGGCTGCGGGTGCCGGAGGGCCGCGAGGCGCTGGAGGAGGCCGTACGGCGGGTCGGCTCGATCGCCATCGTGCACGAGACGCTGTCGCACGCCCCGGAGGAGTTCGTCGACTTCGACGACATCGCGGACCGGGTGATCGGCATGACGGGGGAGGTGTCCGCGCCCGAGGCCCAGGTCACGCCGCGCAGGGTGGGCACCTTCGGCGTGCTGCCCGCGGCCATCGCGACGCCGCTGGCCATGGTGCTCACGGAGTTGCTGCAGAACGCGGTGCAGCACGGGTTCGAGCAGCGGAGCGGGAAGCTTCAGGTGATCGTGTCACGCGGGGCGGAGCGGCTCGACGTGCTCGTCTCCGACGACGGCAAGGGGCTGCCGGAGGACTTCGACCTGGAGACGTCGAAGAGCCTCGGGTTGCAGATCGTGCGGACGCTGGTGGTCGGGGAGCTGGCGGGGCGGCTGTCCATCGATCCCCGGCCCGGTGGCGGTACGGAGGTGAGCCTCACGGTGCCGATCCCGGCGAGCACCTGAACCCCGGCTGAGGTTCCACCCGCGGTTGCCGCTATTCTTGCTTGATCGCGTACGCACCATGATCGCGTTCGCGTCGTGTTCGCGTGTTCGCGTGTTCGCGTTCGGACAAAGCGATGTCCCCAGGGGGCATCCTGGGGACGTGCCGGGCCGTGTGGCCGGAAGGGAGATTCGGTTAGAGGGGTCGTTCAGCGTTGCGGCCGGTCGGGTGTGGTTCAGACGCTCGCGCGGGTGCGGGCGCGGGCCGTGCGGCGCTTGAGGGCGCGGCGCTCGTCCTCGCTCAGGCCGCCCCAGACGCCGGCGTCCTGGCCGGACTCCAGGGCCCACTTCAGGCACGCCTCGTTGACGGTGCACTGACGACAGACCTGCTTGGCCTCTTCAATCTGCATCAGAGCGGGCCCGGTGTTGCCGATCGGGAAGAACAGCTCGGGGTCCACGTCACGGCAGGCAGCTCGGTGGCGCCAGTCCATGCGTTCCACTCCTTCGTAAGGTGGAGCCTGTAGCTCCGGCGGCGTACTTTGTGAAGACTTTCACTAACCTCGGCGAACATGTCCCCCCGTCCAGGGTGTGGACCGGGGGGTCTGCTCCTGATGGTCGGGGGCCAGGGAGCGGGGGTGGCCCGCTCAAAGGTCCTACGTTCCGACGTCAGTCTGAGATTGTCAGCCACTCTTCGTGCACGCAAGGGGTTTGAGGCGAAGTTTTGGGTGATATGGATGTCGGATGCGTCACACTATGACCGATTGTAACGGGCTAGACCAAAACTTGTAACGCGTTGGGGATAGACCGGAACGTCACGCGTTCGCGTTCGCCCAGGTAGTCGCCGTCGAGCTGGAACGCGATCGGGCGGGACGCCGTCACCGTGATTTCCGGCTCGTCGTGCAGTTGCACCAGGTGGCGGCCACGTGGCAGGGCGTCCGTCTCGCCGAGCATCTGGCCGATCGTCCACAACAGCGTGTGCAGCCGCAGCTTACGCAGGGCGAGCAGATCGAGCCCGGTCTCGAAGCTCGCCCACGGCGTCGGGTGCACCGCGCGGTTGCCAAGGTAGGACCAGGGTGTGGTATTGGAGACGATCGCCAGGTGGACGCCGCGGGCCCGGGGGATGCCCGGACCGGTGACGGTTATCGCCGGGTGACGGCGGTCGGTCATGAAGTAGTGGCGCACCGCGGTGGCGACGTACCGGGTGGGGGTGGCGCGGAACCCGGCGCCGCGCAGCCCTTCGACGGCCCGGATGACCTCGGCGTCATACCCCAGACCCGAGCAGAAGGTGAAATATCGGCTTTCGTCGTCCCAGAGGGCTTGGCCCAGGCCGACGATCCGCCGCCGGCCCTCCCACAGCGCCTCCAGCACCGCGCCCGTGGCCTCCACCGGATCGTTCGGCAGGCCCAGCGCGCGGGCGAACACGTTGGCGCTGCCGCCGGGGATCACCACCAGCTTCGGCCGGTCGGCGGCCCCGGCGCCGTTGGCCGGGTCGAGCAGGCCGTTCACCGTCTCGTTGATGGTGCCGTCGCCGCCGAGCACGGCGACGATGTCGAACCCCTTGGCGTGAGCCGTACCGGCCAGGGCGGCGGCGTGGCCCCGGTAGGCGGTCTCCTCCACCGACAGGTCGACGGCCGCCCCCAGTGCGCGGATCAGCACATCCCGCGTCCGGCGATTGGTCGTCGTCGCCTTGGGGTTGACCAAGAGCATGGCGCGCATGCCGCCAGCGTATCCGCCCGCCCTCAGAGCGTTTCCCGGGATTTCCACCTTCGCCCCGATGGAGCGGCCGAGGGGCCGGGCGGGGGGATGGGCGAGTAGGCTCAGCAGGTGTGTCGAGTCGTCCGATGACCTTGCTGATCGCCGCGGCCGTGATGGCGGTGGAAGGCGTCACCGCCCTCGTGCTGGGCGGTTATGTCGGCGTGGAGACCGTGGTGGGGGCCCCGGAGGTGCTGAGCACCTCGATCGCGGTGGCGGTCTTCGGGCTCGCGGTCGGCGCGGGCCTGCTCTGGGTCGCCTGGGGCCTGTTCACCGAGGAGCGCTGGAGCAGGGCTCCCAGCGTGGTGACGCAGATCATCCTGGTTCCGGTGGCGGTCACCCTCATCGACTCCGGCCGTCTCGACCTGGGCATCCCGCTCGTGGTGATCGCCCTGGCCGCCCTGGTCGCGCTGCTCGCGCCGCGGACCACGCACGCGCTCTACGGTGACGACGCCGAGCATCCGTCCTGACAGTCTCCCCGGCCGCCCAGGTCATGGGCGGCCGGTCGGTCAGTCGTCGGCGGTGAGGCCCTCGCGCAGCTGGGCGAGGGTCCGGGCCAGCAGTCGCGAGACGTGCATCTGCGAGATGCCCAGCTCGGTGGCGATCTGTGACTGGGTCATGTTGCCGAAGAAACGCAGCAGCAGGATGCGCTTCTCCCGCGGCGGCAGCCGCTCCAGCAGCGGCTTGAGCGACTCGCGGTATTCGACCCCCTCAAGGGAGTCGTCCACGATGCCCAGCGAGTCGGCCACCGCGGGGGCGTCGTCGTCGCCGGAGTCGGGGGCGTCGAGGGAGACGGTGGAGTAGGCGTTGGCCGACTCCAGACCCTCCAGCACCTCCTCCTCGGTCATCTGGAGGTGGCCGGCCAGCTCGGCGACCGTCGGCGCCCGGCCCTCACGCTGGGACAGCTCGCTGATCGCCTTGGTCAGGGAGAGCTTGAGCTCCTGGAGGCGGCGCGGCACCCGGACCGCCCAGCCCTTGTCGCGGAAGTGCCGCTTGATCTCGCCGACGATGGTCGGGGTGGCGTACGTGGAGAACTCCACCCCGCGCTCCAGGTCGAACCGGTCGATCGACTTGATCAGGCCGATCGTGGCCACCTGGGTCAGGTCGTCGAGCCACTCGCCGCGGTTGCGGAAGCGGCGGGCGAGGTATTCGACCAGCGGCAGGTGCAACTCCACCAGCTCGTCGCGGATGCGCTGGCGGCGCGGGTCGTCGGGAGCCAACTCCGCCAGTTCCGCGAAGAGCGTGCGCGCGCGCACCCTGTCGGGCACCGCCTCGTCGCCGGCGGCCATGGCACGAGTCCTTTCCGTCACAGCGGCCTCGCCACGCCTCGGCGCTTGCGCAGCACGATCGCCATACGGTCGGAGGAGTCGGTCACCGCGTCGACGTCGTCGGCCAGGGCGGTGAGCACCATCCACGCGAAGTCGTCACGCTTGGGAGCGGTGCTCCCCACCGTGCTGACCTCGACTCTCACCTGCATCTCCTGCCCCGACAGCTCGAACTCGGCCACCAGGTCGGTACCCGGCACGGCCTGGCCCAGCAACATGGCGCACGCCTCGTCCACGGCGATGCGCAGGTCCTCGATCTCGTCGAGGGTGAAGTCCAGCCGCGCGGCCAACCCGGCGGTAGCCGTACGCAGGACGGACAGGTAGGCGCTCGCGGCGGGCAGCCTTATGCTGACCACGTCGCGGATGCCGTTGACACCGTCCGCTCGCGTCTCGGTTTCCTCGGTCACGTTCCTCCCTCACGCCTCAGCGCATATTGCCGCTGACTTGCAACCTACAGCCCCGGAGGGCCAGATGTCGGGTTGAGACTCGCGATCATGAAAAAATGGTCAGGCCCCGTGTGCGCAGATCGACACACGGGGCCTGTGAGAGCCGCGATCAGGCGGCCTTCGTCTCCCAGAAGATCTTGGAGATCTCGTCGATCTTGCCCAGCAGCTCCTCGGCCTTCGCCGCGTCCACGGTGCCCTTGGCGCCCGCCGCGCCGGCGAGCTTGGTGGCCTCCCAGAAGAGCTGGTGCAACTGCGGGTACTGCTCAAGGTGCGGAGGCTTGAAGTAGTCGGTCCACAGCACCCACAGGTGGTGCTTGACCAGCTCGGCCCGCTCTTCCTTGATCTGGATCGCCCGAGCACGGAAGACGGGGTCCTCGTTGGCCGCGTACTTCTCGATGATGGCCTTCACGGACTCGGCCTCGATGCGGGCCTGCGCCGGGTCGTAGACCCCGCACGGCAGGTCGCAATGGGCGGACGCCACGTGCTTGGGCCGCAACAGTCGTGCGAGCATCGGAAATCCTTCCTTGATGCTGAATACAGCATGGTCCGCTTACTGACCTTACTCGTCCTGAATCACCGTGTGGGAGGGGGCCCGCCTGTCATGAGAGTCCGTGTCGAGGGCGATTCGATGTTGCCGGGGCTGGCGCCGGGCGACTGGCTGCTGGTACGGCGCGGCGTCCCGATCCGTCCCGGGGACGTGGTCGTCGCCCGGCTGCCCGGCGACGAGTCCAGGCTCATCGTCAAACGGGCGGCCATGATGACCTCGGACGGGTGGTGGCTGGAGAGCGACAACCAGCGCGCCCCCGGCCGCAGGGACAGCTGGGACTTCGGCGCCCTGCCCCCCGGGCTCCTCGTGGGCCGCGTGGTGCTGCGCTACTGGCCCCTCGCCCGCAGGCCCCCCGCGCGCGGGAAGGGGCCGGCCTAGGCGACGGGGGCGACGTTGCGCCTGCGGGCGCGGTAGGCCGCGACGTTGGCCCGGCTGGCGCAGCGGTCGGAGCAGTAGCGGCGCGACCGGTTGGAGGAGGTGTCCAGGTAGGCCCGCCGGCAGGGAGCCGCCTGGCACAGGCCGAGCCGGTGCACGCCCAGCTCGGTCACCAGCGTCGCGAGGCCCATCACCGCGCCCACCGCGTACTGGTCGGCGAGCCTGCCCGCCTCGGTGAGGTGCAGGTGCCAGGGGTTGCCGTCGTGACCGGAGATCTGCGGGCGGACCGGGTGGCGGACCAGCAGCGCGTTGAGCCGCTCCACGGCGGCGCGCTCGTCGCCGGCGGCCGCGGACTCGAAGACCTCGGCCAGCTCGCCGCGAAGCTCGCGCAGGGCCTCCAGATCGGCTCTGGTGGCCCGGCAGGGCTCGGCGGGACGGCCGGCCGCCGACAGCAGCGCGGCGACGCCGTCGGGGCTTTCCAGCCGGTCGGGGCCGTTGATGAGCAGCACCGCCAGCTCGGCGTAAGAGATGAGATCCACGGACGCCCTCGGTAAGAGACGACTCCCTGACCGAGTATTACACGGGGGCGCCGCGCCCTGCGCCCCCCGGTGCAATCGTCAGCTGACCTGGTCGGGGTTGAGCACCCGGCTGAGGAACGCGCGGGTGCGCTCGTGGCGGGGGTCCCCGATGACCTGCTTCGGCGGCCCGTCCTCGACGATGACGCCGCCGTCCATGAAGACCACCCGGTCGGCCACCTCGCGGGCGAAGCCCATCTCGTGGGTCACCACGAGCATGGTCATGCCCTCCTGGGCCAGCGTGCGCATGACCTTCAGCACGTCGCCGACCAGCTCGGGGTCCAGCGCGGAGGTGGGCTCGTCGAAGAGCATCAGCGACGGGCTCATCGCCAGCGCCCGCGCGATGGCCACCCGCTGCTGCTGGCCGCCGGAGAGCTGGGCGGGATAGGAGTCGGCCTTCTCGGCGAGGCCCACCCGCTCCAGGTTCTCCCTGGCGACGCGCTCGGCCTCGGACCGGTTCCGCTTCAGCACCCGCTCCTGCGCGATCGTGACGTTGCGCAGCACGGTCAGGTGCGGGAAGAGGTTGAACTGCTGGAACACCATGCCGAGCCGGCGCCGGGCGGCGTCGATGTCCACGTCCGGATGGGTCAGCTCGATCCCGTCCACGAAGACCTGGCCCGAGGTGGGCTGCTCCAGCAGGTTCACGCAGCGCAGCAGGGTGGACTTGCCCGAGCCGGACGGCCCGATCACGCACACGACCTGCCCGGAGGCGACCTTGAAGTCGATGCCCTTGAGCACCTCCAGCTTGCCGAAGTACTTGTGCAGGTTCCTGATCTCGACCGTGCTCATCGGTGGGCCCCCTTCCTTGCCTCAAGCCGTCTGGCCACGTACCCGAGGGGGATGGTGATGATGAGGTAGGTCAGTCCGGACACCAGGATCGGCGTCGGGTTGGCGAACGTCGACGCCTGGTCGTTGCCGAACTTCGCCAGCTCCACCTGCGCGGCCGTGACCCCGAGGAACAGCACCAGCGAGGAGTCCTTGAACAGCAGGACCAGCTCGTTGGTCAGCGGCGGGATCACGATCCTGATGGCCTGCGGGATGACGATCGACACCATCGCCCGCATGTACGGCATGCCGAGCGAGCGCGCCGCCTCCATCTGGCCCTTGGGCACGGCCTGCAACCCGGCCCGGAACGTCTCGGCCATGTAGGCGGCCGAGACCAGGCCGAGGCCCAGCGCCGCCTTGCCGTACACGTCGCCGGGGAGGGTGAGTTCGGGGAAGGCCAGCGGCAGGCCGCTGCCGATCATCAGGAAGATCAGCAGGGCCGGCAGCCCGCGGAAGACCTCCACGTAGGCCGCGGAGATCCACCGGTAGGGCGCCACCGACGACTGCCGCATGAGCGCCAGCACCAGCCCGAGCGCGAAGCCCAGGACGAAGCCGGAGAGCGTGTAGATGACGGTGTTCCGCAACGCCACGGTGAACAGCGCGGGCATGCCCTCGCCGGCCACCGTGAAGTTGAAGAACGACTTGCTGATCTCGCGCCAGTCGGCGAGCAGCGCGATCACCGCGATGACGACGACGAGGATCGCGTACTGCACGCCGCGGCTGAGCTGCTGCCGCCTGCGCGGGCTGAGTCCGCCCGGCGGCGCGGCCGTCAGGGTAGGGGACGAGGATGGTTCGCTCATGGGGTCACGATGCCGCGGGCGCCTGAGTGGGTTCCGTGCCGAACCACTTCTTGTAGATGGTGTTGTAGGTGCCGTCCGACTTGGCGGTCTCGATCGCCTCGTCGACGACCTTCTTCAGGGCGGTGTTGCCCTTCTTCATGCCGATGCCGTACTGCTCGCCGGTGTCCAGGCTGGCCGCGACCTCGTACTGCGAGCCGATGTCGGGCTTCTTCAGCCAGGTGAGCACGACCGGCAGGTCCTGGACGATCACGTCCGCCTGGCCGGTCTGCAGGCCGAGCAGCTCCTTGGGGGAGTCGGCGAACTGGATCGGGTCGAGGCCCTTGTCGGTGACGTACTGCAGGCCGGTGGTGGACGCCTGGGCGCCGATCTTGAGGTTCTTGGCCTTGACGTCCTCCAGCGAGGTGATCCCGCTGCCCTTCTTGGCCATCAGCGCCTGGGTGGCGTCGAAGTAGGGGATGGAGAAGTCGATGTTCTGCTGGCGCTCGGGGGTGATCGTCATGCCCGCCGCGGCCAGGTCGCACTGCCCGGCGTTGAGCGCCGCGCCGCTCTTGATGACGGCGAAGTCGATGTCCACGATCTCCTGGGTCACGCCGAGCTTCTTGGCCGCCAGGTCCACCATGTCCACGTCGAAGCCGACGACCTTGCCGTTCTGGTTGAACTGGAAGGGCTCGTACGGCACGTTCGTGCAAACGGTGAGCTTGCCGGCCTTGACGAGCTTCACGCCGCCGGGCGCGGTCGCCGTCGCGGACGTGGCACCCTCGTCGGAGGACCCGCAGGCGGCGAGCACAAGGGCCGAGAGGGCGGCGACGGCGCCGACCGCGGCCCGGCGCCGCGAGCTGCTCGACAGAAGGTTCCTACACCCAAAAGCCACTGCGGGCCTCCTCAAGTGATTTAACCGATATCCATGCTTTACAGGCAGTTTAGAGGGCGAATCGCCAGCCCCCCCACCCGCGTGTTAACGGACCGTCAACGATCGGGAGTCGGTAGTGACACCGGTCAGGCGGCCGTGTGGCACAATCGAGCAACGGGCGACCCCCGTGCCCGAGCCCCAAGAGACGACCGCCAGCACTGAGCGGGCCGGCTGCTACCGAAGCCGCAGCTCCCAGCCGTGCGGCGTCTACCCAAGGAAGCCGTTCATCTCATCAACAGGGGTCGCTGTGGCAGTCACGCCATCCACCGTTCCGCTAGAAGAGCTCGACAAGGACCCGGCCTTCGCGCTGCACCGGGGCGGCAAGCTGGAGGTCCGCTCCGCCGTCTCCGTGCGCGACGCCGACGACCTCTCCCTGGCATACACGCCCGGCGTGGCCAGGGTCTGCACCGCCATCGCCGACACGCCGGAGCTCGCCCAGGAGTACACCTGGGTGTCCAGGGTCGTGGCCGTCGTCACCGACGGCACCGCCGTCCTCGGCCTCGGCGACATCGGCCCCTCGGCCGCCATGCCCGTGATGGAGGGCAAGGCCCTGCTGTTCAAGGACTTCGCCGGGGTCGACGCGGTGCCGATCTGCCTCGACTGTACCGACGTGGACGAACTGGTCGAGACCGTCGTCCGGCTCGCACCGTCGTTCGGCGGGATCAACCTGGAGGACATCAGCGCGCCCCGCTGCTTCGAGGTGGAGGACCGGCTGCGCGAGCGGCTGGACATCCCCGTCTTCCACGACGACCAGCACGGCACCGCGATCGTGGTGCTCGCCGCCCTGCGCAACGCCGCGCGGCTCACCGGCCGCCCGCTGGGCGAGCTGCGGGCCGTCGTCGCGGGCGCGGGCGCCTCGGGTGTGGCGGTGACCCGCATCCTGCTCAACGCCGGCATCGGGGACATCGCGGTCTCCGACTCCAAGGGCCTCATCCACGCCGGCAGGGAGGACCTCAACGCGGTGAAGCGGGCGCTGGCCGCCGACACCAACCGGGCCGGGTTCACCGGCTCCACGGAGGAGGCGCTGGCCGGCGCCGACGTGTTCATCGGCCTGTCCGGCTCCACCCTGACCGAGCACGCGCTGGCCTCGATGGCGGCCGACGCGATCGTCTTCGCGCTGTCCAACCCGACGCCCGAGGTGCACCCCGAGGACGCGCGCAGGCACGCCAGGGTGGTCGCCACCGGCCGCTCCGACTTCCCCAACCAGATCAACAACGTGCTGGCCTTCCCCGGCGTCTTCCGCGGCGCCCTCGACGTGCGGGCGAGGACCATCACCGAGAACATGAAGGTCGCCGCGGCGGACGCGCTGGCCGGCGTCGTCGGCGACCGGCTGGCCGAGGACTTCGTGATCCCCAGCCCGTTCGACGAGCGGGTCGTCCCCGCCGTCGTCGCCGCGGTGGCCGCGCAGGCCAGGGCGGACGGCGTGGCCAGGATCTGACCCGGCCGGCGTCACCGAGCGCCCTCCGCCCGTCCGGGTGGGGGGCGCTTCGCGTCGCCTACCCATTCCGCGCCTGATCTTTACTCCCTTTTGGGGAAAACCTCAAAGCCGACTACGCTGCGTGCTATAACAAAAGCTCTCCGTTGCCGTACCCGGGCATTGGGTGCGACACGGGGTGGAGTGGGGCGGGCGCCCAACCCGGCGCGCGGCCCACATCGGCGGGGGGAGGAGAAGGATGCAACGCGAGCCCAACCGGCTGCTACAGGAACTGATCGCGGAGTCGGGTTTTTCCCACAAGGGTCTGGCCCGACGGCTCAACGATCTCGGCGTGGCAAGGGGCCTGGCCGGGCTGAAGTACGACCACAGCTCGGTGCTGCGATGGATCGGCGGCCAGCGGCCCCGTGACCCGGTGCCCGGGCTGCTGGCCGAGATCTTCGCCCTGCGGCTCGGCCGGCCGGTCAGCTCCGAGGACGTCGGCATGCCCGCTGTCTGCATCTCTCTCGATCTGGGACAGGAGTTTTCGCATACCTGGCAGGAGGGGGTGACGACCGTGACAGCCTTGTGGCGAGCGGACATGGAGAGACGAAGGTTCCTCCTCGACTCCACGTTCGCTCTGGGAGCCGGGTCGGCGGGAGCCGTGCGCTGGCTGACCCTGCCGGCCGAGGGCCGGCCGACCGGCACCGGCTCGCGCAACGTGGGGCAGGCCGACATCGCGGCGATCCGCGAGGTGACCCGGTCCTTCGGCGAGCTCGACAACCGCTTCGGCGGCGGGCGGGTCAGGCCCGCCGTCGTGAAGTACCTCGACACCGCGGTCACGCCGCTGCTCCGCGACGGCGTGTACGGCGAGGCCACCGGCCGCCGGCTGGCGTCCGCCACCGCCGAGCTGACCAGGCTCGCCGGCTGGATGGCCTACGACCTGGAGCAGCACGGGCTCGCCCAGCGCTACCTCATCCAGGCGCTCAGGCTCGCCCGCGGCGCCGGAGACCACGGCCTGGGCGGTGAGATCCTCGCCGGCATGAGCCACCAGGCCGCCTACATCGGCCAGCCCGCCCACGCGCTGGACCTCGCCAGGGCGGCCCAGCTCGCCGCCCGCCGCTCCGGCATCCACTCCCTGATGGCCGAGGCCCACGTCCTGGAGGGCCACGCCCTGGCCCTGCTCGGGCAGCGCACCGCGTGCGTCAAGGCGCTGCACGAGGCCGAGGTGGCCTTCGAGGGCCGTTCGCCGGACGACGAGCCCGACTGGATCGCCTACTTCGACGAGGCTTACCTGTCCGCGAAGTTCGCCCACTGCTTCCGCGACCTCGGCGACGGCCCGCAGACCGTGCGGCACGCGAGGCGGTCGCTGGACATGGACCCCCGCTACGTCCGGGGCAAGATGTTCAACCTCTCACTGCTCGCGGCCGGCCTGGTGCGGTCCGGTGAGCTGGAGGAGGCGTGCGTCGTGGCGGGCAGCGCGCTGGACACCGCGGGCGGCATCAACTCCGCCCGCACCCAGACCTACGTCACCGATCTCCGCAAACGCTTCGAGCCCTTCTCCGCCGCCCCGGCCGTCCGCAGCCTCACCGAGCGCAGCCGCGAGCTGGCCGGCAGCCGAGCCTGAGCCCGGAAACGAAAAGCGGGACCCGGCACAGGCCGGGCCCCGCTTCGCAGGGAAGTCCCTACTACTTGAGAAGCTCGCCGTTCGGGCCGACGATCTTCACGCTCTGCACAGCCTGGGCCTTGTTGTACACGGCCAGGGTCTCACCGTCGAAGTACGGCGAGCTGATGTAGTCGATCCGGTCGTTGCCGTCCTGGTCGTGGAACACGCTGGTCACGCCGTTGATGTAACCGATGCGCTTGTTGTTGTCGTACTTCGTGACCCACGGGCCACCGTCGGCGCCACCGGTCATCGAGCACTTCAGCGCGACGTGGTTGGCGACCTTGTAGGCGTCGGCCCGGAAGGTCTGGGCACTGGTCTTGCCCGCGCACCACTTCGGCGTGAGGCCGGTGAAGGGCTTGTTGCCGTCGGGGTGGGCGTCCGCCGGGTAGCCGAAGGCGTACACGCTCTGCGCCACCGGCTGGTTCCAGGCGAGACCCTGGACGCCGGCGACGTCACCGAGCCGGCCCAGGTCCTTGGCGATGCCGACGTAGTACGCGTCGGCGAAGTACAGCTCCTTGACGGTGCTCTTGACCCACTTCTTGGTGAAGTACTGGGTCTTGAACCACGCGGTCTCGTTGCCGTTCTTGTCCTTGGTGGCCTCAAGCTTGCCAAGGAACTTGCCGTCCGCCTTCTGGGCCAGGAGAGACTTGTACTCTTCCTGGCTGATCGGCAGCTTGGTGGTCTTCGTCAGGAACTTGCTGTTGTTGTCGAACCCACCCGGAGCGGCGTTGAAGGTCGCCTCGGTGACCTCGACCGCCGCGACCTTGACGCCCTTGTACCCGTCGTCCTTGAGGTACTCGTCGAACTTCTGCTGGGCGTCGGCCGGCTTGGCCACGGTGGCGATCTCGGGGTCGGAGAGCTTCTTCCAGAACGGTCCCTCGGGGCCGTACTTGTCGACGCCGGCGTTGTAGTCGTCGGCGCTGACCGGCTTGCTCTCGACCCACTTGTCGCCCGCCCACGCCGTGTAGGCGCTCTTGACGACTTCCTTCTTGTCGGTCATCTGCACGCCGTTGTAGACGGCGACGAACGCGTAGTCGCGGTCGAAGTCTTCGTAGTTGTCGAAGTCGTAGTGGGTGACGGCGGTCTGGCCCACGTAGATGCCGAGAGGAGCCTTGCCCTGGAAGTAACCGGGGACGAAGACCCAGTTCTTCATGACGTCGCTGTTGCCGTCGACGTCGTAGACGCAGTGACCGGCGGTGGCCACCAGGTTGGCGTAACGCGACTGCACGGCGCTGGCCGAGCAGTAGCGGTACTCGCCCTTGCTGGTGATGAAGAACACCTTGCCGATGGTCCTCGGCAGGTTGATGTTCTTGACCACGCCGGTCGGCTTGGTGCTGCCGCCGGGGGCGACGCTGCCGGCCTTGCCGTCGGAGGTGTCGCCGCTGCCGCGGACCGCCTTGGTCACGTCCTTGGCGTCCCAGTTGTACTCGGACGCCTTCTTCAGGGCGGCACCGTTGGCGTCGAGCCAGAACTTGGCTACGGCGTAGGCGTCGGGCTTCTTGCCGGTCAGGGCGTCAGTGGCCCAGTCCGGGGCGGCCGAGGCGCTGCCCACGAACGAGGTGCCGATCATGCCGCCCGTGACCAGGGCGCCGACCAGGGGGAGGGCCAAGCGCTTTGCTCGGGTGTTCAAAGGGGGGACTCCTTGCGCTGTCGCGGACGCATCTTGCGTCCCACGCGTCAGAAAAGGGATGTCAAGGACGATATCGAGGGCTGAGTCCGCCCGGAAGGTATTCGGTCGATGAAGATCTACTGTTACCCGATCGTGACATCGAGTCAGTAAACCTGCCGTCTACCTGCGGCGACCCTGCAAAAGCCTGGAGAAAGCACAAGGCCCAGTCGAACCGACTGGGCCTTGCGTTGACGCTGGTCGAGCTCAGAGGTTTGGACCCTCGTCGCTCAGGGGTTGAACCTTACTTGAGGATCTCGCCCTTGGGGCCGACGATCTTGCCGGACCAGGTGTTGGCGGCCTTGGCGTAGATGGAGTAGGTCTCGCCGTCGAAGTAAGCCGACGAGATGTAGTCCACGCGACCGTTCTGGTCCTGGTCGCCGAACAGGCTGGTCACACCGTTGACGTAGCCGAGACGCTTGGTGTTGCTGTACTTGACGAGCCACGGGCCACCGTCGGCGCCCCCGGTCATCGCGCACTTGATCGCAACGTGCTCCTCGACCTTGTAAGCGGCCGCGGTGTAGACCTTGCCACTCGGCTTGGCGCTGTAGCACCACTTCGGCGTGGTCCCGGTGTAAGGCTTGTTGCCGTCCGCGTGGGGCGCGGCGGGGTAGCCGAACACGAAGGTCGCCTGGCCGGTCTTCTGGTTCCAGGAGAAGCCCTGGGCGCCAACGTTGCTGGCCAGCGTGCCCCGGTCCTTGACGAACTGGATCACGTAGCTGTCGACGAAGTACAGCTCCTTGACGGTGCTCTTGACCCACTTCTTGGTGAAGTACTGGGTCTTGAACCACGCGGTCTCGTTGCCGTTCTTGTCCTTGGTGGCCTCGAGCTTGCCAAGGAACTTGCCGTCCGCCTTCTGGGCCAGGAGAGACTTGTACTCCTCCTGGCTGATCGGCAGCTTGGCGGTCTTCGTCAGGAACTTGCTGTTGTTGTCGAACCCGCCCGGAGCGGCGTTGTAGGCAGCCTCGGTGACCTCGACGGCCGCGACCTTGACGCCCTTGTACCCGTCTTCCTTGAGGTACTCGTTGAACTTCTGGGCGGCGTCAGCCGGCTGGGCGACGGTCTCGTTGACCGGGTCGGCGAGCTTCTTCCAGAACGGACCCTCGGGGCCGTACTTGTCGATGCCGGCCGCGTACTCCTCCGCGGTGATCTCCTTGGAGGAGGTGTACTTGTCGCCCTTGTAGCCGTCGTACTCGGACTTGGTGACCTGCTTCTCGCTGTCCAGCGAGATGCCGTTGTACACCGTGACGAACGCGTAGTCGCGGTCGTAGTCCTCGTAGTTGTCGAAGTCGTAGTGGGTGAAGGCCTGCTTACCCACGTACACGCCCCACGGAGCGTTGCCCTGGTAGTAACCCGGGACGAACACCCAGTTCTTCAGGACGTTACCGTTGCCGGCGGTGTCGTAGACACAGTGACCGGCGGTGGCCACCAGGTTGTTGTACTTCGACTGGATCGAAGTAGCGGAGCACCAGTTGAGCTCACCCTTGGTGTTGGTGAAGAACACCTTGCCGATGGTCTTCGGCAGGTTGATGTTCTTCACAACCGAGGTGGTGGGCTTGACCGAGCCGGGCAGGGTGGTCGAACCAGCCTTGCCGTCGGGGTTGTAGCCGCCACCGGACACCAGCTTGGTGACTTCCTTGGCGTCGTACTGGAACTCCTTCGCCTTCTTCAGCGCGGCGCCGTTGGCGTCGAGCCAGAACTTGGCGACCGAGTAAGCCGGCGCAGAGGAGCTGGCGAGCGGGTCGGTGGCGATGTCGTCAGCCGCCTGAGCGGTGCCGGCCAGACCAGCGGCGAGCAGACCGGTGGCGAGAACGGCGCCACTGGCCGGGAGGAGGATGCGCTTCACGAGGTAACTCCTTGCGCTGATGTGGAACGCCTCTTGCGTCCCATGCGTCAGTAAAGGGATAGCCAGAAACATACAGGGCCGATCTTGGGTGCAGTAGCCGCTTCGAGCGGGAAGATCCGCTTCTGTGTGGCCGTTACCCTTCTGTGATGTTTAGGTCGGCGATGCGGCTGAGGTGGCCCGATCTGCGATCAAGGCTGTTTGTGCAGATCACCCAGACCGTGAGATTTCTGTGACCGATGGGACGTAAGTGGGCAATCACGGTGCGTAGCGGGTCGTATGTGGCCTAGATCACACTAAATCGATGGCACCGAATCGGCCCGGCCCACGTCTAACGCGCGCACACAGCAGAGGGGCCCCGGCGATCCGCCGAGGCCCCTCTGCTTGCAGTTTGTGACAAACCCACTCAAACCGGTCAGTTGATCGCGATGCTCTGTGCCCGGTTGTAGATCGCCTGGGTAATCGTATTGAAGTAGGGCGACGAGATCTCGTCGTTCTTGCCGCCCTTGCGGTTCCAGCTCAGGCTGTTGATGCCGTCGAGGAAGCCGAGGCCGGTGCCGGCGTTGTAGACGACCAGCCAGGGGCCGCCGCTGGCGCCCGCGGTGAAGTCGCACTCCTTGATGGAGATGCCCTGCTCCAGTTGGTAGGTCGGCGAGACCACCTTCTTGGTGGTGCCCGAGCACCACTTGAGGGAGTGGCCGTCGTAGGGCCTGCTGCCGTCGGGCTGGGCGCCGGCCGGGTAGCCGAAGGCGGTGGCCGCCACCGTCGTCCCCCGGCCCGCTGTGATGCCCTGACCGCCCACGTTGTCCTGGAGGTACCCCACCGACACCCGGCGGTAGGTCAGTTGCCCCTTGGCGTCCTTCTGGGCCTGCCACTTGAAGCCCTTGTTGACCGTGATGAACGCGTAGTCGTAGTCGTAGTCGCCCTTGCCCGCGTAGTCGAGGTGCAGGGAGAGCGTGTGGCCCACGTAGATGCCGTCGGGCTGCTGGCCCGGCCGGTAGTTGGGGACGAAGATCCAGTATTCGACCGGCTTGCCGGACCGCACGTCGAACGCGCAGTGCCCGGCGGTGGCCACCAGGCTGCGGTTCTGGGCCCGCACCGCCGAGGCCGAGCACCAGTACTCCTTGGCGCCGATCCGGAAGAAGACCTTCCCTATCGTCCGCGGCGTGGTGGAGACCGGCAGGGCCTTCGCCGGGGGCGCCGGCTGGACCGTCCAGGGCGCAGGGAGGCCCGGGGCGGTGGCGCTCTCCGTGGTGCTGGGGGCGGCGGCCGCGGTCGGCGACGCCTTCGCGGCGGCGGTGACCGCCGTGCTGCCGACCTCGGCGCGCGCCGGGGCGACCGGCTTGGGGTCCGCCGTCTTGGGGGTGGAGTTGTCGGCCTTGGAGAGCCGGTCGGGACGCCAGTACTCCTCCACCTTCGCCACGTCCGCGCCGGTTCTCGCCATGGGCACGGACATGACCTCGGCCGTGATCTTGCGCGACGGCTCCGCCGCCGCGGACATCCCCGAGAACGCGGACATAATGATCACACTCGCGGCGGTCAAACCGCCGAGTGCGCTCATGATCCGCGGAATACGGGGGGACATCGAGCCTGGCCTTTCAGAGTTCAGAGTGGCGACGGAAGATGATTTTTCCAGATCCACTTGGTTCGCCGTAGCTTGCGGGCACGATCTGGTTCTGGTCCGTTACCTGATCAAGTTTGCCCTGCGTGATATAAGGGCCGCGTCAACAGGTCCTTCGCGTCGCGAAAACCCGGGAAAACTCGGGTAAGCGCGCGCGGAGAGCGAACGAGGGGACCCGGTGTCAACCGAGCCCCCTGGTACGTTCACCTGCCGTTACCTCAGCTTCCGAGCTTGCCGGTCCAGAGGTTCGCCGCGTACTTGTAGATGCCGTAGGTCTCGCCGTCGAAGTACGGTGTGGTGATCCGGTCGTAGCGCCGGTTACCGTCCGTGTCAAGGGTGAGACTCACCACACCGTTGATGTAACCGGTCCGCTTGGCGTTCTTGTACTGCAGCAGCAGCGGGCCGCCGCTGGCTCCCGGAGTGAAGGCGCACTTCAGCGCCACCTGCTCCTGGACCTTGTACGACGACACGGCCGGCGCCGGGTACATCTTGTTGTAGCACCACTTCATGGTCTGCCCGGAGTAGGGCTTGTTACCGTCCAGGTGTGGTGCGGTCGGGTAACCGAAGGCGTAGGCCTTCTGGTAGAGCTTCTGGTTCCACGCGAAGCCCTGCTCGGCCACGTTGTCGCCGAGGCGCCCGGCGTCGGTGAAGGTCTTCACGTAGTAGTGGCTGCGGAAGTACAGCTCCTTCACCGTGGTCTTGACCCACTTCTTCACGAAGTACTGGGTCTTGAACCAGGCGATCTCGTTGCCGTTCTTGTCCTTGTCGGCTTCGAGCTTGCCGAGGAACTTGCCGTCGCCCTTCTGGACGAGGAGCGACTTGTACTCCTCCTGGCTGATCGGCAGCTTGACGGTCTTGCGCTCGTACTGGGCGTTGTTCTCGAGGCCCTTGGGCGCCTTGGCGTAGGTCGCCTCGGTGACCTCGACGGCGGCCAGCTTGACGCCGTTGCGACCGTCCTTGATGTAGTCCTCAAGGTACTTCTCGGCGTCGGCGGGCTTGCCGACGGTCTCGACCGTGGGGTCGGACAGCCGCTTCCAGTACGGGCCGTTGACGCCGTACTTGTCGACGCCCTCCTCGTACTCCTTCTGGGAGATCGCCTTGTCGACGGTGTACTTGAAGCCCTTGTGCTTCTCGTACTCCGACTTGACGACCTCCTTCTCGCCCGTCTGCTTGATCCCGTTGTAGACGTTGACGAAGGCGTAGTCCTTGTCGTAGTCCTCGTAGACGTCGAAGTCGTAGTGCGTGTGCACCTTGGCGCCGACGTAGATCCCCCAGGGAGCCTTGCCCTGGTAGTAGCCGGGGATGAACACGAAGTTCTGCACCGGCTTGTTCTTGTCGGTGTCGTAGACGCAGTGCCCGGCAGTGGCGACCAGGTTGTGGTACTTCGACTGGATCGCGGAACCGGAGCACCAGTACGGCTTGCCGTCGACCTCGAAGAAGACCTTGCCGACCGTGGTGGGCAGGTTCACGTTCTTCGACTTGCCGGCCGTGCGGCTGGTCTGGCCCGACGGGGCGATGGAACCGGCCTTGCCGTCGGCCGCGGCCTTGGTGGCGGAGGACTTGAGGCGGCCTGCGGCGGTCGAGTCTTCGAGGTAGCTCTTGGCGGACTGGAGCTTCTTGGCGTTCCAGTTGCCGGCGATCGCCTTGGCGTCGGTGGAGGCGGCCAGCGTGGCGCTCTTCCGGTCCGGCGCCGCCTGCGCCGTCGCGGACATCGAGACGCCGACGACGGTGGACGCGAGGAGCGCGCCGCCGACCGGCAGGATCAGGCGCTTGGCTCGGGTGTTCAATCTGACTCCTTCTCGGAGAGTCGTACGGCGGGGCCGGCGATGAGGGGTGCTGCGGCCCGTACATCCGTACGCACTTTGGTCACAAGGATCACAAAGGCGATCCATGACCTCGTAAAGAGACAAGTCGAGACCGTACTCGGCTGATCATGCTCGAAGCACCTTGAATCGGTACAAACGGAAAGACCGTTATCTCTTCGTTATCTGATCAGTGGAACCGAAATGGTGATCTTGCCGTCTGATTTTGACTCAATCCCGGGGCGTCGCTCCGGCCCTGGATCGATCCGGTACGGGACGCTGGGCGGGACCTGACGTCAAGCGAACACGGGGGATTGATGCGACGTCTTACGCAGCTGGCCGTCCTCGGCTCGGCTCTGATCATCGGCATGACCATGGCCACCGCCTCGGCCCAGGCGACCGCCGCCGGGCCTGAGACCCGCACCGTGGCCGCGGATCCGTTCCCGCCCGTCGACTGGCTGGGGGGTGACGACTGGGACTTCCACCCGAGGCCCGGTTACCGCGTGCTGGAGCTCACGACCCGGGACAGCTTCAACGGCAGGTGGCGGGAGCGTTCCGTCACCCTGTGGTGCAACCCGGCACGACCCGGGCACCCGTACCGCTGGGCCGCCTGCAACGAGGTCAGCGGTGTCGGCGGGAACCCCGGCTTCCTCACGCCGCAGCCGGCCGCCTGCCCGAGGATCTACGCGCCCGTCAACGCGAGGGCGCAGGGCACCTGGAACGGGCGCACCATCCGCTTCCAGCAGACCTTCGGCAACCGCTGCCTGCTGAACGCCGCCACCGGCGCCGTCTTCCGGTTCTAGTCCGCCGCCGATCCGCGGAACCCCGCGGATCCCGAGGGGCCCGGGCGATCCTGCCCGGGCCCCTCCGGCGTTCCCGGACCCGGGCGCCGGCGCCGGTCCGATACGGCAAGCTGTGGGGAATGAGCCGGTCCAACCTGGCGCGCAGGGTCGCGGACGCGGCCGAGGTAGCGCTCACCCACCGCAAGTACGTCACCTTCATCGATGTGGCGACCGGCCTGCGCTGGCTCCGCTCCCGGCATGTGGACGAGTGGCGCCAAGGTCGCGCCCCCGCCCTGGAGCAACTGGCCGCCGTCGACGCCGAGCGCCTCGTCACCGCCGCCGACCTGCTGAAACGGTGGGCGGAGGAGAAGGGCCTGCGCCCGGTCGAGACGCCTTACCTGTCCGGCACCCGGGACCGCAGGGAACTGCGCTTCACGGCGGCCGGCGGCGACGCGGCCGAACGCGCGTTCCGCGTGCACTGGATCTCGCCCGACCTGAGCGAGGCCAGGGTCCAGAAGCTGACCGAACGCCAGCTGAAGGCGCCCGACCTGGTGGCGGTCGCCCCGGTCGAGCCGTGGACCTGCGTGAGCTGCCGCGGCACCGGCCCGTACCTCATCATGGAGGCCGACCGCCCGCACTGCCTCACCTGCGCCGACCTCGACCACCTGGTCTTCCTCCCCGCGGGCGACGCCGCGCTGAGCCGCCGGGCCAAGAAGGAGAGCGGTCTGTCCGCGCTGGTCGTCGCCTACAACCGGCGCCGCAAGGTCTACCAGCGTCAGGGCATCCTGGTGGAGGAGGCCGCGCTGGCCCGCGCCGAGGAGCGGTGCTTCGCCGACGAGGAGGTACGGCAGCGCCGTCGCGAGCGCGACCGGGAACGCCGGGCCGACCAGGACGTGGAGTTCCAGGCCCGGATGGCCGCCGAGATCCTGCGGCTCTTCCCCTCCTGCCCGCCGGACCGCGCAGAGTCGATCGCCGGTCACGCCGCCCTGCGCGGCAGCGGCCGGGTCGGCCGAACGGCCGCCGCCCGCGCCCTGGACGAGAACGCCATCACCCTCGCGGTCGTCGCCTCCATCCGCCACCTGGACACCGACTACGACGACCTGCTCATGTCCGGCGTGCCGAGGATGGCGGCCAGGGATCGGATCCGGGCCAGGCTGGACGCCAAGCTCACCGAGTTCCGCACGTCCCTGGGCGGGTAGCCCCGCCCGGGTCACCGGGTCAGGCGAGCCAGGTCTCGTCGTCGGTGGCGTGCGCGAGCAGCCGCTGGAGGAGGCGGCGGAGGAGCTCGATCTCGCGCGAGGTCAGGCCGCTGAGGAAGTCGGCCTCCATCCACTCCACCGGCTCGCGCAGCCTGACCAGCAACCGCCGGGTCTCCGGGGTGAGGGCGAGCCTGCGGGTGCGGCCCGAGGCGCCGGGACCCCGCATGAGGCGGCCCGCGCGCTCCAGCTCCGCGACCATCTCGTGCAGCGACTGGCGGCTGACGCCGAGCTGGCGGGCCAGCTCGGAGGTGGTCAGCTCCGGCTCCAAAGCCAGTTGGGCGAGCACGCCGTACTGGCGGATGGTGAGGCCGTGCGGTCGCAGCTCCTCCTCCGCGTGGCGGGCGGCGAGGGTGTGCGCGTAGGCCAGGAGGTAAGGAATCGGCGGCTTCGGGGGACGTCGCTCGGATAAATCGTCAGGCACCCTGACATTTTACCGTCATTCTAACCTAGGCTTTTCGAACTCCCGCCGGGCGAGAACCACGGCGGGCAATCCCACCCTGGTCACGCGGCGATTCGCGCTGCCCCGAAGCGGGCTTCGTGCTGCCCGAAAACGGAGGAAAAGAATGATTCACACCCGTGGACTGGCCCGGCGTTTCCGGGTCAGGAAAGAGGTCGTCGAAGCCGTTCGCGGACTCGACATCGATGTCGGAGAAGGAGAACTCGTGGCCTTTCTCGGGCCGAACGGCGCGGGAAAGTCGACCAGCCTGCGGATGCTCACGACGCTGCTCCCGCCCACCGCGGGGACGGCCGTCGTGGCGGGCTGCGACGTGGTGGCCGACCCGGCGGGGACCCGGCGGCGGATCGGCTACATCGGCCAGGGCCACGGCGCGGGGGAGCAGTTCGTGGTGCGGGACGAGCTGATCACCCAGGGCCGCTGCTACGGGATGAGCGGTGCCGAGTCGCGGACGCGGGCGGCGGAGCTCCTCGACTCGCTCGACCTGGCGGAACAGGCCGGCCGTACGGCGGGCACGCTCTCCGGCGGGCAGCGGCGGCGGCTGGACATCGCCCTCGGCCTGGTGCACCGGCCGAGACTGCTCTTCCTGGACGAGCCCTCGACCGGCCTGGACCCGCAGAACCGCGCCAACCTCTGGCGGCACATTCTGCGCCTGCGCGCGGAGTCCGGCACCACGATCTTCCTCACCACGCACTACCTGGAGGAGGCCGACTCGATGGCCGAGCGGGTCATGGTGATCGACCACGGCAGGGTCATCGCCGACGACACCCCGCAGCAGCTCAAGGCCGACCTGGCCGGCGACGTCATCACCCTCACCACCGGCACCGGTCCCGAAGCCGCGCGGGCCGGCGGGGTCGCGGAACGCTTCGCGTCCGGCCCGGCGGTGACCGTGGAGGGGACGACCGTGCGGGCGCGGGTACGGCAGGGCGACGCCGTACTGCCCGAGTTGCTGCGCACGCTGGACGGCGAGGGGGTCAAGGCGCTGACCGCCGACCTGCGCCGGCCCACCCTCGACGACGTGTTCCTCAACCTCACCGGGCGCAGCCTGCGCGAGGGCGACGCCGAAGGAGCCGCGGCATGAACCTCGTCACCGCCACCGGGATCGTCTTCGCCCGGCAGGTCCGCCCCGAACTGCGCAGTCCCCTGGGACTCGTGCTCACCATGATGGAGCCGCTGGTCTTCCTGGTCTTCTTCGGCCCGCTGCTGGCCGGCCTCCCCGGCGTCGGGGCGGGGTCGCCGTGGCAGTGGTTCGTCCCCGGGATCCTGGTGATGCTGGCGCTGTTCGGCGCGTCCGGCGCGGGCTACACGATGATCACGGAACTCGCCACCGGGTCGTTCGAGCGGATGATGGTCACGCCGCTGAACCGGGCGGCGATCATGATCGGTCACACGATGAAGCACATCCTGATCCTTCTCGCCCAGGCGGCGCTGATCGTGCTGGTCGTCATGCCCTTCGGCTTCCGGCTCCACCCGGCCGGCGTAGCGGCCGGCCTGCTCCTCCTGGTCACGCTCGGCGTCGGGCTCGGTTCCCTGTCCCTCGCCCTGGCGATCGCCGCCCGGCGGCAGCCGGCGCTCTTCTGGAGCGTCCAGCAGTTCGCGCTCTTCCCGTTGCTGCTGCTGTCCGGCGTGCTGCTCCCGATGGAGAACGCGCCCTCCTGGCTGGCCGTCGCCGCCCAGTTCAACCCGCTCCGTTACGTCGTCGAGGCCACCAGGAGCCTCTTCGCCGGCGACCTCCTCCACCCGTCCGTCCCGCCCGGCCTGCTCGCCGCCGCCGCGATCGCCGCGCTCGGCGTCGTCCTCGGCACCCTCGCCATGCGCCGCGCGTCGTTGTGAGGCGATAACCGGATGACCCGGCGGGGCGGCGTGGACCACACTCATGCACCGTCCCCACGGAAGGAGAGGATCTGATGGTTCGTCACGTCGTCGTGCCGGGTCTGTTCCCCCCGCCGGGCTACGCGCACGCCGCGGTGGTGGAGGCGGGCGACCGGCTGGCCTTCATGGCGGGAGCCGTACCCCTCGACCCCGCCGGTCACCTCGTCGGCCCCGGCGACGCGGAGGAACAGACCCGCCGGGTGTTGGCCAACCTCGCCGAGGCCCTGGCCGAGGTCGGCAGCGACCTGGGCAGGGTCCTCGCCAGCACGGTGTACGTGGTGTCCGCCGACCCGGCCGACCTGAGCCGCGTCTGGCAGGTCGTCCGCGACTCCGCCCTCTCCTGGGGCCCGCACACCTCCACCCTGCTGGGCGTCTCCTGTCTGGGCTACCCCGGCCAGCTCGTGGAGATCACCGCGGTCGCGTCGGTTCCCCGGGACTGAGTCGCTCCCCGGGACTGGGCCGGTTCCCCGGACTGATGGGTCGGTTTCCCCGGACTGGGACGGCGAAAAGGGCCCGGACTGAGGGATCCGGGCCCTTTTCTGGGTCAGGGGCGGCCGAATGGCCTGACGGCCGCCCGGAGGGTTACTCGGTCCAGCGGTTGGCCGCCTTCTTGTAGACGTCGTAGGTGTCGCTGTTGAAGTACGGCGACGAGATGCGGTCGTAGCGGTCGTTGCCGTCGGTGTCCCAGGCGACGCTGTTGACGCCGATCAGGTAGCCGGTGCGGCTGGAGTTCTTGTAGCTGTAGAGCAGGGGGCCGCCGCTGGCGCCGGCGGTGAAGGCGCACTTGAAGCCGACGTGCTCCTGGATGCGGTAGGCGGGCCCGGCCGGCATGGGAGCCGTCGTGCCGTAGCACCACTTCATCGTCCGGCCCGTGTACGGCTTGTCGCCGTCGGGGTGCCGTCCGGCCGGGTAGCCGAAGGAGAAGACGGTGGCCTTGGTGCTGCGGTTCCAGGTGAATCCCTGGCCGCCGACGTTGTCACCGAGGCGACCGGCCTTGGTGACGTCGTCCGGCACCCACTTGCCGTTGACCTGCTTCCACTTGATCTTCACGCCGCCGTGCACGTTGACGAAGGCGTAGTCGTAGTCGTAGTCCTCCTTCACGACGAAGTCGTCGTGCGCGTTGAACCACTTCGCGGCGTAGATCCCGTACGGCGTCTTGCCGTCCCAGATCTGGTCGCCGTCCCAGTAGGACGGAATGAAGATCCAGTTGTCGTAGAAGGTGTTGCGCTTCACGTCGTAGACGCAGTGGGCCGACGTGGCGACCACGTTGCGGTACTTGCCCTGGACGGAACTGCCTGAGCAGTACTTCCAGCTCGCCGGGTCGGTCGGGCTCTTGCCCGGCAGGGTGAAGAACACCCGGCCGACCGTGTTGGGCAGGTTGACCTGCTTGGTGCTGATCGGCTTGGCCTTCTCTGCGCCGATCGGCGGAACGGTGCCGGCAGGTCCGTCGGGGACGGCCTTGTGGCTGCTGCCCGTGCCGCGGACGTTGACGTCGAGTTCGTCCGTGGCGTCCTTGGCCGCGCGCATCTTGGCGGGCGACCAGAATTCGATGGCCTCCTCGACGGAGGCCGACGCCGCGCGGGACACGACGTCGCCTGGTGCCGCGGCCCCGGCGTTCGCGCCGGTGGCCGTGGTGGCGCCGATCACGCCGGTGGCGAGGAGCACACCGGTGAGGGGGATCATGAGGCGCCGTGCTCGGGAAATCATGGAGCTCCTTCCGTTTCTCCGAGCTGGGCGGGACTTCCCAGCCGTAAAAACGTTCGGAACGCTAACGGACTCGATGTGACGCGCGCCGCAGAACCAACCGGAAAGCTATCGGCGATGCGCGTCCGTTATGGATATACCGTTTATGAATAACTGTGCGACCGATGTATCCGCAGGTCGACGGCGGGTACGGCGGGCGGAAACCGGCGTTTGCCCTCGCGGATTCCTTCGGCAACAAACAGCGTCCGGCGAAACTCCGGCACCAGATCCGGCGAAATGGAAACGCGTCACACCGGTAACTCGGGTCGCGGTGGGGTCGTTTCGTCGTCGTTTTCCTCGCCGTGGCGTCCCGGGCGGTTGTGGGGTTCCGGTTACACGTTGGGTTGCCATACGATTACCTTGGGTGTTGACATCATGATGCCGACCGGGGAGGCTGGAGTCATGCGCAGAACCACGTTTCGGCTCGACGAGACGCTTCTGAGCGAGGCGAAGGCCTTCGCGGCGGAGCACGGACGCAGTCTCAACTCAGTGATGGAGGATGCCTTGCGGCAGCTGCTCAATCGCGCGATCCAGGCCGACCACCGGCCGATCGTCGTGCTGCCCACCGCCGGACACCGCGCGGACGCGCCGGCCGCGCACTTCAGCACGGAAGTGATCAAGGAACTGATCGATGTCGAGGAGTGCTCTGGATACGAGGAGGTCCGGGATGCAACTGCTCGACGTTAACGTGCTGATCAACGCCCATCGCGAAGACGCGGACCGGCACAAGGACTACCTCGCCTTCGTCGGTGACCTGGTCAACGGAGAGGAGACCTACGCGGTCAGCGACGCCGTGATCGCCGGCTTCCTCCGTGTTGTCACGAACGCGCGAATCCCCAATCCGTCACCGCTGGACGTCGCGCTGGAGTTCGCCGAGCGGGTGCGCAACCAACCGCATGCGGTCGTCCTCCATGCCGGGCGCAGGCACTGGGAGATCTTCTCGCGGCTCTGCCGGGAGACGGCGGCGACCGGGAAGCTGGTGCCCGACGCCTATCTCGCCGCGCTCGCGATCGAGCATGGTTGCGAATTCGTGACCTGTGACGGCGACTTCGCCAAGTTCAAGGGCTTGCGTTCCCGCCACCCGCTGAACTGAACTTGAAGCAGGCACCCCCGGCTTCGAAGGCGGCACGGTGGTCGGCGACGACCGATACGAGATCATCGAAGTTGAGCCGCCCCGGCGGCGCGGCCGGATCACGATGGTGATCGTCGCCGCGCTGGTCGCGGTGCCCCTCGTCGGCCTGGTGGTGGACTTCGAACCGGCGCCCATCCCGCCGGTTCCCGGGCAGCGGACGCCGGGGCCGACCCCGCAACCGGCGCTGACCAGCGTCGAGGCCCGGCCCAACGTGCTCTACCCCGAGCCGAGGCCGGCCGGTGACGGGCGGGAGTCGCTCGACGTCACCTTCCCCGACGGGTCACGGGCCCGGGTCAGCTACCCCGCCTCCCTGGACCTCGCCGGGCTCGGCGTGCGTCCCGCCATCGGGGTGCGCTACGACGAGCTGGGTGTGGCGCGGCGGCTCTACGCGCCGCTCGGCGGCGAGGTGGAGATCTCCGGCGGGAGCGGCGAGAAGCTGCGGGACCTGACCGGCAACGTCGCGCTGTGGCCGCGCCGGGCGGGGCAGCCTGAGGGGCATGTCACCGTCTACACCTTCGGCCGGTGGACGATGGCGATGCGCGACCCGGGCACCAGCGCGCTCACCTTCGACCGCCGCATGACCATGGCTGAGAACCTGCGCGGCGAGGTCCGCTCCGACGGCTATCTCGTGCTCAGTGCGCGACAGCCCGTGGAGCTGGCCAGGCCGGGGGACATCTCCCGGGAGCGGGCGGTGGGGCCGCAGCTGTGGTTCGGCGGCGAGACGGGGCCCCTCGTGGTGCTGACGCCGACACCCCGGTGCGGGCGCGGCTCGCCGTTGCCGTTCCACGTCCTGAGCGGCGTTTTCTCCGGGCGGGCCTGCCAGGGGGACGTGCTGGTCGTCGTCGGCGCGGGCCCGGAGCTGACCGATCGGCTCCTCCAGGGCATCCAGGTGCGTTCCCTGGAGGAGGGAAAGAGTTAAGGTGCGGCCATGTTCGCCGTAACCGCCACACAGTTCGATCCCGACAATCCGCTCACCGGGCTCACGCTCGGCGATCACCCGGAGCCCAAGGTGCCCGACGGCTGGACGACGGTGACCGTCAGGGCGACCGCGCTCAACCACCACGACCTGTGGACGCTCAAGGGCGTGGGCATCCGGAAGGAACGCCTGCCCATCGTCCTCGGCTGTGACGCCGCCGGGGTGGACGAGGACGGCAACGAGGTGATCGTGCACTCGGTGATCGGTACCGGGGCCGACGAGACGCTCGACCCGAAGCGTTCCCTGCTGTCGGAGGTGCACGACGGCACCTTCGCCGAGCGGGTGGCCGTGCCGCGCCGCAACCTCGTGCCCAAGCCGGCCGCGCTGTCCTTCGAGGAGGCGGCCTGCCTGCCCACCGCGTGGCTCACGGCCTACCGGATGCTGTTCGACAAGGCGGGCCTGGAGCCGGGGTCGACGGTGCTCGTGCAGGGGGCCGGCGGCGGGGTGGCGACCGCGCTCATCGCGCTCGGCCGGGCCGGCGGCTACCGGATGTGGGTCACCAGCCGTTCGGAGGAGAAGCGGGCGAAGGCGCTGGAGCTCGGCGCGGACCAGGCGTTCGCGTCCGGCGCCCGGTTGCCCGAGCGGGTGGACGCGGTCATGGAGACCGTCGGCCAGGCCACCTGGGACCACTCGCTGAAGTCGCTGCGGCCGGGGGGCCGGATCGTGGTCTCCGGGGCGACCTCCGGCCAGACCCCGTCGGCCGAGCTGAACCGGGTCTTCTTCCTCCAGCTCTCCGTCACCGGCACGACCATGGGCACCCGTGACCAGCTCGGCCGGCTCGCCACCTTCCTCACGCAGACCGGCGTCCGCCCGCTGATCGATCGCACCCTCCCGCTCACGCAGGCGCGCGACGGCTTCTCCGCCCTGCACGAGGGCGACGTCTTCGGAAAGATCGTCTTCACCCTCTGACCCCCGGGAAACACCGCCCCCGGACGGCCCCGCACCGTCCGGGCGCACGGGGGACGGGGGACGGGCCGCGGGTGGGGCGTCCCCGGGTCAGGTGTTCTGGGTCGGGGTGGACGGGGCGGGGGTGGGGGTGTGGACCGGGGGGTCGTCGTCGGGGGAGTGACCTGGGCGGAGGAGGGGAGGGCGCAGGGCCGCGAGGGTCATCATCGCCGCAGGGTGTCGCGGATGCGCGCGGCGGCCTCGTCGAGGGCCGCGCGGCATTCGGCGACCGTCGCCTCGGTCAGTTCGGTGTCGGACGCCGCCCGCCGTACGGCGCTGACGAAGTCCGCGAGCACCTCGCCCAGCTCGGCGTCGAGCCGCGCCCTGGTGTCGGTGTCCTGGACGCCGCCGAAGACGGCCCAGGTGTCCTTCCAGATGCGGTTCCACTCGCCGGACCAGCGCTCGCCCTCCTCCCGCCAGTCGTTGGCGTGCCTGCGCCAGTCGGTCGCGTGCCGCCGCCACTCGTCGGCCTGCTCGCGGGCGAGGCGCTGCCACTCGGCGGCGTGCCGCTTCTGCTCCCGCTCCCACTCGGCCCGGTGGGCGCGCTGCCACTTGTCGTGCGACTCCTTGCGCGACCGCGTGCCGTCGGTCTTCTCCGACGTGCCGTCCCGCCGTACGTCGCGGGCCATCTGGGTGAGCTCCTCGCGCAGCGAGCGGACCGTGTCGCGGACGTCCTCCTTCACCTCGCGGGCGATGTCGCGGACCGACTCGGTGATCTCCTGCTCCAGGTCGGCCAGCTCGTCCAGCCGGTCGTCGAGCTCGGCGCGGCCCTTGTCGGTGAGCTGGAAGACCTTCTTGCCCTCCACGACCTCGTGGGTGACCAGGCCCTCCTCCTCCAGCCGCGCGAGCCGGGGGTAGATCGTGCCGGGGGAGGGCGAGTAGACGCCGAGGAAGCGGTCCTGGAGCAGCCGGATCACCTCGTAGCCGTGCCGGGGGCTCTCCTCCAGCAGCTTGAGCAGGTAGAGCCGGAGGCGGCCGTGACCGAACACCGGGCTCATCGCTTGTCTCCCTTGAGCAACGTGACGTCGGCCGAGATCGTGGTGGCGGACAGCGAGGCCATGCCGCCGCCCAGCCTGCCGGACAGGGACTTGGTGCCGGGGAAGTCGTCCGCCCCGTTCAGATGGTCGAACGTCGTCTCCAGCTGGCCGGATGTGGAGCGCAGGCTGACGTCGGTGTCCACCTGGTGCGGCAGCCGTACCAGGATCGAGCCCGAGATGCTGTGCAGGGTGACGTGGCCGGTCGGCGGGAGGGTGAGGTCGGCGGTGATCCGGCCGGAGACCGTGTTGGCGCGCAGCCGGCGCGGCGTGCCGTCGGCCACGGTGAGCTCCCCCGAGACGCTGGTGAAGGCCAGGTCGCCGGTGAGGCTGCGGCTCTCGACGCTGCCGGAGACGGTCTCGGCGTGGACGTCGCCGCTCACGCCGTCGAGCAGGATCTCGCCGGACACGCTCTTGACCCGGGTGCGGTTGTCGAAGCCCGCCACCAGGGCGCTGGCCGTGATCACGCCCGCCTGGACCGGGCAGTTCTGCGGCACGGTCAGCGTCAGCGTGGTGTCCCGCCGCCCGGGGCGCAGCCAGCCGAGCAGGCCGTCCCAGGTGAGGTCCTTGTACGCCACGGTGAGCGTGCCGTCGTCGTCGTGGGTGACGACCAACGGCGGGGTGCCGATGTCGGTCACCTCAAGGGTCGGCGGCCCGTCACTGGCCAGTACGGCCAGCCGACCCGCCACGATGCGCACGTTGAGCCGGCGCACCGGGCCGAAGGTGAGCTTTTCCGGCCGGTCTATCGTCCACTGGGGCATGGCCCCGCCCTTCTCACGCGAGTACCTACACAAGACACGATATGTCGCGTCTGGCGAAAGTCAAGATGTATCGCGTTTGTCGTCGGGCAGAGGTCACTCGTCCTCGTCGTCCAGCCGGGCCAGCCAGGTGGCCAGCCGCTCGACCGGCGTCTCGAACTCCGGGTTCAGATCCACGAACTCGCGCAGCCGCTCGGCCAGCCAGCCGATGGTGACGTCCTCGGCACCCCGGCGCTCGACGAGCTCCTCGATGCCCCGATCCGTGAAGTACATTGCCTGCCGTCCTGGTGGTACATGGGAAGAGGCCCCCCACGGCGACCGTGGGAGGCCCCTTCCTCCATCGTTGCCGATCAGCCGAAGAGCTGATCGATGATCCGCTCCATCTCCGTCTCGTGCGCCGAGTGCGAACCCACGGCGGGGGAGGAGTTGGGCTTGCGGGACACCCGGGAGATGGACCGGCCGCCCAGCGTGTCCGGGTTCTCGGTGAACTTCAGGGTGAGGAACGGCCACGGACCCATGTTCAGCGGCTCGTCCTGCGCCCAGACCAGCTCGACGTCACCGGCGTAGCGGGACAGCTCCGCCTGGAGCTCCTCGGTCGGGAACGGGTAGATCCGCTCCAGCCGAACCAGCGCGACGTCGTTGCGCTCCCGCTTGTCCCGCGCGGCGGCGAGGTCGTAGTAGATCCTGCCCGAGGAGAGCACGACCTTCCGGACGCCCGCCGGGTCGACCGTCCTGTCCCCGATGACCGGCTGGAAGGCGCCGGTGGTGAAGTCGGCCGTGGCCGACGCCGCCGCCTTGTGCCGCAGCAGCGACTTGGGCGTGAAGACGACCAGCGGACGCCGCCGCTCCGACAGCACCTGCCAGCGCAGCAGGTGGAAGTAGTTGGCCGGAGTGGAGGGCTGCGCGACCGTCATGTTGTCCTGCGCGCACAGCAGGAGGAAGCGCTCGATCCGGGCCGAGGAGTGGTCCGGGCCCTGGCCCTCGTAACCGTGCGGCAGCAGCAGCACGACCGCGGAGCGCTGGCCCCACTTCTGCTCGCCCGCCGAGATGAACTCGTCGATGATCGTCTGGGCGCCGTTGGCGAAGTCACCGAACTGCGCCTCCCAGGCGACCAGCGCGTCCGGGCGGACCACGCTGTAGCCGTACTCGAAGCCCATGGCCGCGAACTCGCTCAGCAGCGAGTCGTAGACGTAGAACTTCGTGGTGCCCTGGTTGAACGTCTTCAGCGGGGTGTGCTCGGCGCCGGAGACCCGGTCGACCAGCACCGCGTGCCGCTGGCCGAAGGTGCCGCGGCGGGAGTCCTGGCCGACGAGGCGGACCGGGTGGCCGTCGAGCAGCAGCGAGCCGAAGGCCAGGGTCTCGCCCATCGCCCAGTCGATGGTGTCCTCCGCCACCATCCGGCCGCGGCGCTGGATGACCGGCGCCAGCCGGGGGTGCACGGTGAAGCCCTCGGGCAGGTTGAGCTGGGTCTCCACGACCCGCTTGACCGTCTCGTCGGCGATGGCCGTCGGGGTGTCGTCGTGCGACCACGGGACGACCTCGGGGTCCACCGGCCGGGAGAACTCGCCGGTGTGCTCCCTGACCGCCTCGCGGGTCTCGGTGAAGGCCCGCTCAAGCTGCTCCTGGTAGTCGCGGAGCGCCTGCTCGGCCTCCTCCACCGTGATGTCGCCGCGGCCGATCAGCGCCTCGGTGTAGAGCTTGCGGGTGGACCGCTTGGCGTCGATCAGGTCGTACATCAGCGGCTGGGTGAAGCTCGGGTTGTCGGTCTCGTTGTGACCGCGCCGCCGGTAGCAGATCAGGTCGATCACGACGTCCTTGCGGAACGCCTGGCGGTACTCGTAGGCGAGGCGGCCCGCGCGGACCACGGCCTCCGGGTCGTCGCCGTTCACGTGGAAGATCGGCGCCTGGATCATCCGGGCCACGTCGGTCGCGTAGACCGACGAGCGGGACGAGGCGGGCGAGGTGGTGAAGCCGACCTGGTTGTTGACCACCACGTGCACGGTGCCGCCGGTGCGGTAGCCGCGAAGCTGCGACAGGTGCAGCGTCTCGGCCACGACGCCCTGGCCGGCGAAGGCCGCGTCGCCGTGGACCAGCAGCGGGAGCACGGTGAAGCCCTCCTCGCCGCGCTCCAGCAGGTCCTGCTTGGCCCGCACGACGCCTTCGAGCACGGGGTCGACCGCCTCCAGGTGGGAGGGGTTGGCGACCACGGAGGCGACGATCTTCTGGCCGCCGGGCGCGACGAAGTCGCCCTCGGAGCCGAGGTGGTACTTCACGTCGCCGGAGCCGTGCGCGCTGCGCGGGTCGAGGTTGCCCTCGAACTCACCGAAGATCTGCCCGTAGGACTTGCCGACGATGTTGGCCAGCACGTTGAGCCGGCCGCGGTGCGCCATGCCGATGACGACCTCGTCGAGCCCGTCCTCGGCCGCCGCGCCGATCACCGAGTCGAGCAGCGGGATCAGCGACTCGCCGCCCTCCAGCGAGAAGCGCTTCTGGCCGACGAACTTCGTCTGCAGGAAGGTCTCGAACGCCTCGGCGGTGTTGAGCCTGCTCAGGATGTAGAGCTGCTCCTGGCGGTCGGGCTTGGCGTGCGGCTTCTCCACCCGCGCCTGGATCCAGGCCCGCTCCTCGGGACCCTGGATGTGCATGTACTCGATGCCGACCGTGCGGCAGTAGCTGTCGCGCAGCACGCCGAGGATCTCGCGCAGCTTCATCAGCGGCTTGCCGCCGAAGCCGCCGGTGGCGAACTCCCGCTCCAGGTCCCACAGGGTCAGCCCGTGCGACTGGATGTCCAGGTCGGGGTGCTTGCGCTGGCGGTACTCCAGCGGGTCGGTGTCGGCCATGAGGTGGCCGCGCACCCGGTAGGCGTGGATCAGCTCGATGACCCGGGCCGACTTGGCCACGTCGTCGTCGTGCGTCGCCGAGATGTCGCGCACCCAGCGGATCGGCTCGTAGGGGATGCGCAGCGCCTCGAAGATCTCGTCGTAGAAACGGTCTTCGCCGAGCAGCAGGCGGTGGATCTGGCGCAGGAAGTCGCCGGACTGGGCGCCCTGGATGATGCGGTGGTCATAGGTGCTGGTGAGCGTCATGACCTTGCTGACCGCGAGGCGGGACAGCGTCTCGGGCGAGGCGCCCTGGTATTCGGCGGGGTATTCCATCGCGCCGACACCGATGATCGTGCCCTGGCCCTGCATCAGCCGCGGCACGGAGTGCACGGTGCCGATGGTGCCCGGGTTGGTGAGGCTGATCGTGGTGGCGGCGAAGTCGTCGATGGTCAGCTTGCCCGCGCGCGCCTTGCGCACGATCTCCTCGTAGGCCATCCAGAACTGGCGGAAGTCCATCGTCTCCGCCGCCTTGATGGACGGCACGAGAAGCTGGCGGGTGCCGTCGGACTTCTGCACGTCGATGGCCAGGCCGAGACCGACGTGCTCCGGCTTGACCAGCACCGGCTTGCCGTCTTCCTCGGCGTAGGAGTAGTTCATCTCCGGCATCGCCGCCAGCGCCTTGACGACCGCGAAGCCGATCAGGTGCGTGAACGACACCTTGCCGCCGCGACCGCGGGACAGGTGGTTGTTGATGACGATGCGGTTGTCGATGGCCAGCTTGGCCGGGACGGCCCGCACGCTCGTCGCGGTCGGGACCGCGAGTGACGCCTCCATGTTCGCGGCGGTGCGCGCGGCGGCGCCGCGAAGGCGCACCTCCTCGGCGCCCGCCGGAAGCGGAGTGGCCTGCTTGGGGGCCGGCTGCGGTGTCGTCTTCGGCTCCGCGGTGGCGGGGGCCTTGGGGGGAGCCGTCGGGGGGGCCTTGGGCGCGACCACGGCGGCTCCGCCGTTGGCCGAGCTCTGCGCCGCGCCGCCGCGGCCGGGCCCGTAATCGGGGTTGTAGTCGGCAAAGAAGTTCCACCAGGCCCGGTCCACCGACTCGGGATCCTGGAGGTACTTCTGGTACAGCTCGTCGACAAGCCACTCGTTCTGCCCGAAGCTTGCCAGCGGGTTTGTCCGCGACGACTCAGACGACACGGCGGAAATCGCCCTCTTCCGCAGATCGGCGTTGATGATAGAGAACCTGTTCAAGGTTACTCTCCCGCCAAGGTGGCGGACGCCGCCCTGGCGAGGGTCCTTGCCCGATACTCCCAGGACGCGTCGCGAAGGTCACGCCCGGGTGGCTGTCCCGGACGGTGCGCGCCCAGGTGCCGGCGGGTCTGATGCCTGTCACCAGGAGGTGACAAGCCGGGTTTCGATGCGGACCTCCGGGGAGATCTCGCGCAGCAGGACGGTCAGCTCGTCGCCGGCGGCGCTCAGCTCGTCGAGCTCCAGCGGGGCGAGCCGCTCCAGGATGAAGAGCCCGTCGACGGTGTCCTTGGTGATGCGGGTGCGCACGCACTGGCGCCAGTTCCACCTGCGGCAGGTGACGCCCAGGTCGTCGCGCCACACGACCTCGCCGATCTCCGGGTGCTCGACGAACGCCTCGCCCCGGTCGACGGTGTCGAACGGCTCCTCGCCGGTGGCCCTGACCAGCCGGGCGGTGCCCTGGTACCGCCCGAGGTCCTCGCCGCCGATGGGCAGCGAGTGCGCGACGCTCACCGCGTTGTAGGCGTCGACCACCAGGTTGATCTCGGGCAGCGGCGCCCTGCGGATGAGGGCGTCGACCGACGGCCTGGTCCGCTGCGGTTTGGCGCCGAAGGAGCGGTAGGCCTCCCGCCAGGACTCGATCTTCTCGTGGCCGAGGGTCACCGCCCGGAGGGCCGCCTTGGCCAGCCACTCGCGCGACCGGTCGTCGGAGGGCCCGTTGCGCATGCCGTACGCCCCGATGAGAAGCACCGCGAAGTCGGGGCGCAGCCCGCTGACCGCCTTGTCCACCCAGATGTCCTCGATCCCCACGTCCCCCAGCCTAATCCCAGGTGGAGGGGTGTCCCGGCGGAACACGCGGGGAGACCCGGCCCGCCGCACCCCCGAGAGCCGGGCGGCGGGCCGGGAGCGGGGCTCAGCGGCAGGGGGCGCCGTCGAGCAGGAAGAGGTCGGGGGCGGGGTCGGCGCCGGGGGCGTTGGCGCCGAGGAAGCCGAAGGTGACCGCGCCGCCGGGCGGGATCTCGCGGTTCCACGGCAGGTTGCGCGCGGTGACGGCGGCGCCCGACTGGGTCACCTCGGCGCTCCAGTGCTCCGTCACCCGCCGGCCGCCGAGGAAGGACCAACGCAGCGTCCAGCCGTCCACGGTCTCCGCGCCGGTGTTCTTGATCGTCACCTGCGCGTTGAAGCCGGAGGGCCAGCGGGCGTGCTTGGTGTAGGTCACCAGGCAGCCGGACGGCGCGGGCAGCGGCGCGGCGAGGAACGCGGAGACCCAGGCCAGCGGCGAGTTCCAGTTGATGGTGAGCTCGTTGGTGGCCCAGGACTCGATGTCGTCGACGTAGCAGAACTGCGGCGCGCAGCCGCGCAGCAGCCGTTGCGCCACCGGGTCCTGGATGGCGGAGTTCGGCCCGCCGGCCAGCGTGCCCCTGGGCGGGCCGGGCAGGTCGGGGTCGAGCTGGCGGGCGTACCACCGGCTGTGCTGGTTGCGGGAGGCGACCTCGCCGTAGCCGGTCACGTAGGACTGGTTGAGCGCGTTGCGGCCGAGGATGTAGTCCATCCCCTCCAGCACCCCGTCGAGGTACTTCCGGTCCCCGCTGAGATCGTGCGCCACGGCCATGACGACCATGTTGTTGAGGATGAGATTGTTGGAGCCCCAGGCGTAGGAGTTCCCCTCCGGCGCGTACGGCAGGCCGTACGGGTGGGCCCGCTGGGCGGCGAGGTAGCGGTCGGCGCCCGCCAGCACCGAGGCCCGTACGGCGTCGCGGCCGGGCAGGTCGCTGGGCACGGTGGCGAGCTGGAGCCGGCCGAGCGGCGCCGTGTAGCCCCAGTCGAAGCCGCTCGCCCGCCAGATGTCGCCGGTGTGGTGCGGCGAGGCGAGCACCTGGTCGCGGAACGCCTTCTCGCCGGTGGTCAGGTAGAGCTCGGCGGCGGCCCAGTAGAACTCGTCGGTCACGTTGTCGTCGTTGTAGGGGCCGCCGCCCACCCCGTCGTCCGGGCTCGCGTAGCGGGCCGGGTTGGCCCTGGCCGCGGCCCACGCCTTGCGCGCCGCGGCGAGGTTGCGCGCCGCGAACGCCGCGTCGTAGGGCGCGAACAGCCGGGCCGCCTGCGCCGCGGTGGCGGCGAGGTTGAGCGTGGCCGCGGTGGAGGGCGGGTGCAGCTCGCGCGGCTGAGGGTCGAGGTGCGGCAGCAGCGGCAGCCCGGTCCACTGCGCGTCGTGGATCTTGTGATGGGCCATCCCCGCGTACGGCTCGCCGTCGGGCACCTGCATGCTGAGCAGGAACTCCTGCTCCCACCTGGCCTCGTCGAGCACGTCGGGGACGCCGTTGCCGCTCTCCGGGATCGCGAGCTCGCCGTCCTCGAAGAGCCCGGTGGCCTTGGCCCGTTCGAAGGCGGACATCAGCTGGTGTACCGAGATGCCGCCGTTGACCACGTATTTCCCGTGGTCGCCGGCGTCGTACCAGCCGCCCCTGACGTCGAGGGTGTAGTCGCAGCCGCCGGGCTGGCAGGGGACCTCGACGTCGCCCCGGTTGGGTGCGACGCCCACGTGCCCGGCCGGCCGGCCGTACCCGGGGCGCAGGTCGTCGCGGATCTCGATGCCGCTGCGCTGGGTGTAGTAGAACTTCAGCGCGTCGGTCCTGAGCGTCTCGTAGAGGTTCCCGCCGATGTCGAAGGGGCGGCTGGTGTCGCCGTCGGCCTCCAGCGTGTAGCCGGTGCCGGGCTCGTCGTGCGCGCCGAAGTCGATCGAGTGCACGTTCTGGCCGGAGCTCTGGTCGAGGCCGCGCGGGCGGGTCGTGCCGGAGGCCACGGTGTCGCCGCCGGCGTCCTTGAGCCGCCAGTCCACCGGTTCGGTCCGTTCGGTGACGAGCGTGGCGTTCTTGGGGCCGTCGGGCAGGTAGGCGGACATGTTCACCCGTACCCGCGGGCCGGTGTCCGGTTCGTACACGTCGGGTGGTGCTCCTCCCGTGAGTGAGACGTCGTCCACGCAGAACCGCCACGGTTCGGCCCTGCCGCCGAGCTGGAAGGCCACCTGGGCGTTCGGCAGGTCCACCGGTGAGGTGAAGGTGAAGGAGTGGGCGCCGCCGGAGGCGCCGAGCTGCGGGTTGCCCGCGACGTACTGGGTGTAGGGGTCCACGGGGAGCTGGACGAGGGCCCTGACCGTGGCGGCGGGGACGGCGGAGGCGGTGAAGGAGTAGGCGTAGGTCTCGTCTCGTACCAGGGCGACGTCGTCCTGGCCGATGATCACGTCCCACGGGTTGGCGGTGCCGCCGGGGATGTCGGCGCACAGCCGCCCGTCGTCCACCTCGAACGAGGTGTTGGGCGTGTGCCACCAGGGCGCGGTGCCGCCGTCGAAGCCGCCGTTGACGATCTGCTCGGGGCCCGGGTCGGCGGCGGCCGGCGGGGCGAGGGGTGCGGACAGCGCCGCCAGGGCGAGCGCCGCGACGACGGCCAGCCGTCTGGTCATGCGTCCTCCGGGGGGTGAGGGCGATATGGGAGCGCTCCCAATTCGGGGGACCCCCGATGCTTCCAGCGCCTTTCCCCGCCGTCAATGAACCACCCGCCCGGATGGATCTCCGTGCGACGACAGCCGTGAACGTTTCATCGCAAGGAACACTTTGCAAAGCTCTCTTTGCAAAGCTATCCTTGCGATGTGAGCGAATACTTCCAGATCTCCGATCCGCGCACCCTCAAGGCGGTCGCGCATCCGTTACGCGTGCGCATGCTGGGGCGCCTGCGCACGCACGGCCCGGCGACCGCCACCGAGCTGGCCCGCGAGGTCGGCGAGAGCTCCGGGCTCACCAGCTACCACCTCCGCGAGCTGGCCAAATACGGCTTCATCGAGGAGGACCCCGGGCAGCGCGACGCCAGGGAGCGCCGCTGGCGGGCCAAGCACCAGTACACCGCATGGCGTAACGCCGACATGGCCGGCACCCCCGAGGGGCGCGCCGCCGCCGGCGCCATGCGCGGCGTGCAGCTCTCCGCCCTCACCGCCGAGTTCGCGGCCTTCGAGCAGGACATGGGCGCGATGACCGAGGACTGGGTCAACGCGATCGGCATGAGCAACCGCATGGCCACGCTCACCCCGGCCTCGGTCCTGGAGCTGTGGACCCGGCTGGTCGAGGTGATCGACGAGCTGGTCGCCCGCGACGAGGGCGACCCGGCGGCCAAGGAGGTCCACGTGCACCTGGCCGCCTTCCTGCGCACCCATCTCGACTCCTATCTGAGCGGCACCCCCCGTGAAAGCGAGTAACCCTCCATGCCCTTCGAAGCCCTGACCGCGGCGTCGGCCCGGCGCCGGTTCGCCGTGATCAGCTTCTTGTCCTGGCTCCCCACCGGCCTCACCATCGCGCCGATGGTCCTGCTCATGAGCGAGCGCGGGCTCAGCGTCGCCGAGATCGGCCTGGTGAGCGCGATCTACTCGGCGCTGTGCATCGCGCTGGAGCTGCCCACCGGCGGCCTGGCCGACGTGATCGGGCGGCGCTGGACGCTCGCCGCCTCCGCCGCCTTCGCGCTCGCCGGGGTCGCCATGATGGCGTTCGCCACCTCGCTGTGGCCGTTCGCGCTGTCCGCGGTGCTGCGCGGCATCGGGCGGGCGCTGTCCAGCGGCCCCGCCGAGGCGTGGTACGTGGACACGCTGCACGCGGTGGAAGGGCCGGACGCCGACCTCAAGCCGGGCCTGGCCCGGGGCGGCGCGATGGGCTCGGTGTCCCTAGCCGTGGGCGTGCTGGCCGGCGGCCTGATCCCGCTGCTGGTGCCGGACGGGCCGGTCTCCCCGCTCGCCGTGCCGGTGCTGGCCTCGGTCGTCGCCTCCGCGGTCCTGCTGGTGGCCGCGCTGGTCACGATGCCCGAGCCGCCGCGCCACCGGACCACCCTGGGCACGGTGCTGCGCGGCGTGCCGGAGACGGTCCGCGACGGGCTGCGGCTCGCGCTGCGCGACCTGGGACTGCGCCGGCTGCTGCTGATCTCCTTCGCGTTCGGCGTCGCGCTCAACAGCATCGAGCTGCTGACGCCGCAACGGCTGGCGAGCCTCACCGGGCAGGCGGAGACCGGCGGCACCCTCTATGCCCTGGTCGCGGCGCTCGGCTTCGGCGCCGGCGCGGCGGGCAGCGCCCTCGCCCCGGCCGCCGCCCGGCTGTTCCGCGGCTCCGTGGGCGGCTCGATCGCGGGCGTCGTGGTCATGGCGGGGGCGGTGGGCGCGCTCGCCGCGTCGGTCGCGCTCGACGGCGTCCCCGGCATGGTCGCCACGGCGGCCGCCTATGTCGTGATCTACGCCGCCCTGTCCGCGGTGGGGGTGCTGCGCTCCGAGATGATGCACCGGCGGGTCGCCTCCGGCCGGCGGGCCACGCTCATGTCGGTCAGCTCGCTCCAACTGCAGTTCGGCGGGATGACCTCCTCGCTGGCCCTGGGCTGGCTGACCGCCCAGCTCGGCATAGGCGGCACCTGGGGCGTGGTGGCCGTCGTCGTGCTGGTCTCCGCGGCGCTCTTCGTACGGCTCCCCGAGGTCAGCCCCGCCCGTGTGGAGCTTCCCAGTCCAGCACCGGGCCCACGGGGACGATCCGGCTCGGGTTCACGTTCGTCTGCGTGATGTAGTAGTGCCGCTTGATCTGGTCGAAGTCGGTGGTCTCGCGGAACGCGGGACGCTGGTAGAGGTCGCGGGCGTAGGCCCACAGCGCCGGATAGTCGGTCAGCCGGCGCAGCGAGCACTTGAAGTGGCCGTAGTAGACCGAGTCGAAGCGGGCCAGCGTCGGGTAGAGCCGGATGTCGCTCTCGGTGATCTCGTCCCCGTGCAGGAACCGGCTGCCGCTCAGGCGGGCCTCCAGCTCGTCCAGGGTGGCGAAGACCCGGCCCGCCGCGTCCTCGTAGGCGCGCTGGTCCCGGGCGAAGCCCGCCTCGTAGACGGCGTTGTTGAGCCCGCGGTAGATCCGCTGGTTCAGCTCGTCGATGGCCGGGCGCAGCGGCTCGGGATACAGGTCGGGGGCGCCTTCCCGGTGCAGCGGGCGGAAGAGCGTCTCCAGGGTCAGGGTGATCTGCGGGTAGTCGTTGGTGACCAGGCGCTCCTCGATCCGGTCCCAGACACAGGGGACCGTGTAGCGGCCGGTGTAGTCGGGGTCGGAGGAGAGGTACAGCTCCGAGAGGTAGGAGGCGCCGGTGACCGGGTCGGTGCCGTCGAAGCGCCAGCCCTTCTCGTCCCTGATCGGGTCGACGGCGGTCACCCCGATCACCTCCTCCAGGCCCGTCAACCTGCGCACGATCAGTGACCGGTGCGCCCACGGGCAGGCGTAGGAGACGTAGAGCTGGTAACGACCGGGCTCGGTGGTCCCGATCAGCTCGGTGAACCTGTTGGGCTGCCGGGTGAAGCGCCCGTCGTCGGTGATCTCACGTCCAAGCTTCATACCCACGACTCTATGCGGGCCGCCGGCTATAGAACATGGTTCGGTCGCAGGGCAGAATCGTAGGGCGGAAAGGAGTCCGGATGCGCATGGTGACGGCGGCTAACGAGGCGCAGCGGGAGGCGTGGCGGACCGGCGGGTTCCCCGAGGTGGAGCGGGTGCGGCCGGGCCTGTGGTCCATCCCGGTGCCGATCCCGATCAACCCGCTGCGTTACGTGCTGGTCTACGCGCTGGAGCTGCCGGACGGGGTGGCGATCGTCGACGCCGGCTGGAACACCGACGAGGCGTACGACGGCCTGGTGGGCGGCCTGCGGACGGCCGGCTTCGGGATCGCCGACGTGCGCGCCGTGCTCGTCACGCACATGCACCCCGACCATTACGGCCTCGCGGGCCGGGTGCGCGACGAGTCGGGGGCGTGGATCGGCCTGCACGAGGCGGACGCGCGGCTCATCCAGGCCCGCTACGACGAGGCGCGGATCGACTCGCTGATCGAGGCCGAGCGCGGGCTGCTGATGCGCTGCGGCGTGCCGCCGGAGACGGCGGTCGAGCTGGCCGGCGCCTCCAGGATGATCAGGAACTTCGTCGAGATGGCCGAGCCGGACCGGCTCCTCGGCGACAACGAGCGGATCGACCTGCCCGGGTGGCACCTCCAGGCCCTGTGGACGCCGGGACACTCGCCCGGCCACCTGTGCTTCGTCGAACCCGACCGCAGGGTGCTCTTCTCCGGCGACCACGTGCTCGCCAAGATCACTCCGGCGGTGGCGGTCCATCCCCAGTCCGGCCGGAACCCGCTGGCCGACTACCTGGACGCGCTGGCGGCGGTGCGCAAGTGGGACGTGGAGGAGGTGCTGCCCGCCCACGAGTACCGGTTCCTGGAGCTGGCCGAACGGGTCGACCACGTGATGGCGCACCACGAGGAGCGGCTGGCCGAGATCGAGACCGTGCTGGCCGGCGGCGACGGAGTGAGCTGCTGGGACCTCGCGACCAGGCTGACCTGGTCCCGCCCGTGGGAGACGATCCCCACCTTCATGCGCAGGGGCGCCAACAACGAGACGCTGGCCCACCTGGTGTGGCTGGAGGCGAGGGACCGGGTGCGGAAAGTCCCGGGAGAGCCGGATCTCTGGTATTCCCGTTAAATCCAGTAGGGAATATTGACTTAGCCATAGGGGCTGCGTAACGTCAAGCTATGTGCCAGGTCGTCCCATTCAGGCCGGGTACATATGGACTTCCGCGTCTGGGACCTGGAGGACATTTCATGACGATCCTCACTGTGGTGGGTAATCCGCGAGCCGGCTCTCGAACGTACGGCGTGGCCGTCGGCGCGACAGACGCACTGGTGACCGCACTCGGCGACGCCGGGGCGCGCGACCTCGGATCCCGCGAGGTCGTGGACCTCGCGGCGCTGGCCCCCGCGCTGCTCTCGCCCACGCCCTCGTCCGGCGTGGAGGTCGCGCTGGAGCTCGCCGCGACCGCCGACGTGCTGGTGCTGGCGAGCCCCACCTACAAGGGCACCTACACCGGCCTGCTGAAGGCGTTCCTGGACCGGCTGCCCTCCGGGGCGCTGAGCGGGGCGGCGGCGCTGCCCCTGCTGGTCATGGGCGACCCCCGGCACGCGCTCGCGGTGGAGGTGCACTTCCGCCCGCTGCTGGTGGAACTCGGCGCCTTCGTCCCGACGCCCGGCCTGGCCGTGCTGGAGTCCCAGCTCGGCGACCTCGACGGCGTGCTCGGCGCCTGGGCGGACCGGGTGGCCCCGCAGGTCGGCGTGGCGCTGCGGGAGGGGGTGCGGGCATGAGCGAGGCCGTCGCCGACCGGGCCGTGGACGCCGAGGGGTTCCGCCGGGTGATGTCCGCGCACGCGGCGGGGGTGGTCGTGGTCACCGCCCGGCCCGAGAACGTGCCCGTCGGCCTGACCGCCACGTCCTTCTCGTCGGTGAGCCTCAACCCGCCGCTGGTCTCCTTCTATGTCGACCAGAACTCCACCACCTGGCCCTGGCTGCGCAAGGCCGACAGCTTCGCGGTGAACGTCCTGGCGGGCGACCAGGCCGAGGTGGCCTCGCGGTTCGCGCGCAAGGGCGTGGACAGGTTCGCCCCGCCGACGAGCTGGCGGCCGGGCCCGGTCGGGGTTCCGCTGCTCGACGGCGTCTCGGCGCACCTCATCTGCACCCCGCACACCACGCTCGAAGTGGGCGACCACCACCTGGTCGTCGGCCTGGTCACCGACGCCAGGATCGGCCCCACCGCCAAGCCCCTCCTCTACCACGGCGGCAGGTTCGGCCGGTTCATCCCGAACGGCTGAGCTCAGGCCAGCCGCACCGTGCCCCGGCCGGTGGCGAGCGGGAGGTCGAGAAGGGTACGGATGCCGGGCCCGGCCGCGCAGACCGCGGGGATCGAGTTGACCGCGTGCGCGGCGGCCCCGGCCAGGCCGTGGGACATCTCGTTCACCGTGAGCATCATCTCCGGGACGCCTTCGATGTGCACGGTGAAGCCGGGGTCGGCCCAGCGCGGCGCCGCCATCGAGTCGGCCTTGTAGACGCACTCGACGGTCATGAACGGACGGCCGCGCACCAGCCCGGAGAAGATCCACCGTGACGCGCACACCGTGCCGCGCCTGACCATGCCCGCGGCGATCTCGAACTCCTCCTCGGCCAGCTCGAAGTCGTCGTACTCCTCCACCTCGTCCAGCGTGACGCCGAGCGCGCCCGCGACCAGTTGCACGCTCTCGGCGAAGAGCGCCCGCTGGAACGCGCGGAAGGGCCGCACGGCCGTGGCGTAGTCCTTGGGGGAGCGGGTGAACCCGATGAGGTCCACCACGATCTGCCGGGAAGGGTGGCCCCGGTAGTCGGAGGACTCCCGCACGTAGATGTGGTCCACCCGGCTGGACAGGCCGGTGAGCGCGAGCGGCAGCAGGTCGCTCATGAAGCCGGGGTTGATGCCGGTGCCGTGCAGCGTGCTGCCGCCGGCCCGGCACGCCGCCTCCAGCCGGGCCACCACGCCAGGGCCGTAGCTCTGCGGGTTGACGAAGCCGGTGGTGGTGATGACGTTCTTGCCCGATTCGAGCAGGCCGCAGATGGACTCCAGGTCGCTGCCGTGGTCGCCGCCGAAGTAGGCGGCCGGCAGCGGCATGTGCAGGACGCAGTCGGCGTCGCCGGCGAGGATGCGCTCGACGTCGTCGGTGCACTCCACCCCGGCGGCGGGCAGGCCGACAAGGCTGCCCGCGTCCTGGCCGACCTTGTCGGGGTCATAGACGAGCACGCCCACGAGGTCGAACTCGGGGCGTGTGATCAGGTTGCGCAGGGAATAACGTCCGACGGCGCCCGTGGCCCACTGGACCACACGGTAGGGCGGCTGTGCTCGCATGCATAGCCTCCAGCCCTGGGGGAAAGGGCGGGGCCGTGCTGGGGATTGGACGTGGACCCTCGCCCGTGCGGAAGTGAGAAACTCTAGCAGAAATTTACTCATCCGATCACTATCCGCAACGTTCCAGCGGCCGGCGCGTGCGTCCTCCCACGCGGTGTGCGGGGGTGCCGTCAGGGTGATGTCCCGCGTACGGCGGGCGGGCTATTGTGCAAGCAACAGAATGTTGTTCTCCTGAAGGGCGGGACAGATGCCGGAACTGCGGTTCGACGGAAAAGTGGCGGTCGTGACCGGGGCCGGGCACGGTCTCGGCCGCTCGCACGCCCTCCTGCTCGCCGAGCGCGGGGCGAAGGTCGTCGTCAACGACCTCGGCGGCGCCCTGGACGGCACCGGGGCGTCCGGCGGGCCCGCCGCCGAGGTCGTGGAGCTCATCAGGAAGAACGGCGGCGAGGCGGTCGCCAACGCCGACGACGTCGCGACGCCCGAGGGGGCCAGGGCGATCGTCGGCGCCGCGGTCGAGACCTTCGGCACGGTGGACGTCGTCGTCAACAACGCGGGCATCCTGCGCGACAAGTCCTTCGGGAAGATGTCGGTCGAGGAGTTCGACGCGGTGCTCGCCGTACACGTGCGCGGCTCCTTCCTGGTCAGCCACGCGGCCTTCCCGCACATGAAGGAGCAGGGCTTCGGCAGGATCGTCAACACCTCCTCGCCGGCCGGCCTGTTCGGCAACTTCGGCCAGGCCAACTACTCCACGGCCAAGATGGGCCTGGTCGGCCTGACCAAGACGATCGGCATCGAGGGCGCGCGGGCGAACATCAGGTGTAACGCCATCGCCCCGATCGCCTGGACCCGGATGACCGAGTCCCTGCTGCCCGCGGAGTTCGAGGCGAAGTTCACCCCGGAGCGGGTCAGCGCGCTGGTCGCCTTCCTGGCGCACGAGGACTGCCCGGTCACCGGCGAGGTCTTCAGCGTCGGCGCGGGCCGGGTGGCGCGGGTCTTCGTGGCCGAGGGGCCCGGGTGGCGCGACGAGGACCTCTCCATGGAGGGCATCCGCGACAACTGGGACGCCATCATGGCCGAGGAGCCGTTCCTCCGCCCCACCACGCTCGGCGAGCAGGCCGGCGCCTCCATGACCGCCATGCTGTGACAACTGTGGGATGTGCCGCCCGCCGGGCGGGCGGCATCACGGTCCCGAGGGCTTACCGCTGGGTCAGGGCGAGGCGGACGCCGAAGGCGATGAGTACCGACCCGGTGACGGCGTCGAGCGCCCGGCGGACCCGGGAGCGGTCGAACAACGCGCGGGCCCTGTCGATCAGGATGCTGTAGAGGGACAGCCAGGCGAAGGTCAGCAGGCTGAACAGCAGCCCGAGCGCGAGCATCCCGGCGAACGCGCCGCCGCCATCGGGCGCGAACTGCGGCAGCAGGCTCATGAAGAAGGCCGCCATCTTGGGGTTGGCCAGATCGTTGATCAGTCCGTGGCGCAGCGAGCGCCCCGGCGTGAGCAGCGGCCTGCGCCGCGGGGAGGCGGCGCCGTGGTCGTCGCCGCCGCGCCAGGCGGACCGCAGCGACTGCATGCCCAGATAGATGAGATAAGCCGCGCCGAAATACTTCAGCGCCAGGAACGCGGGCTCCGAGGCGTGGATCAGGCCGGCGATGCCGAGGCTCGCCGCCAGCGTCCAGATCGCCTGCCCGAGGGCGACGCCCGCGGCGGTCCAGACACCGCTGCGACGGCCGCCGGACAACGCGTTGCGCACGGTGAGAGCCGTGTCCGGGCCGGGGGTACAGATCACGACGAGGGAGACGCCGACGAAGGCGATCAGTTGGGTGACCATCATCCGAGTATCCACGGGCACGTGGCGCGCATCGGCCGCTCCCATCCTCACCCGGCGACCATGGCACTGTGCGGCACGCCTGCTTTCACTGTCAAGGCCCAAAAGACACATGTATCCCGACAGACACTGACCGGGCTTTGTTCGACACGCGACGGAACTTCTGGAAGGTTTCAGTCAGATCACGGTGCCGTTCGGTCTTGATTTAGCGGTTATTACCCTCTTATGGTCGCCGCATGGTCTTCAGTTCCGGAGAGGATCGGACGGTTCCGGGCTCACCGGGCGATGTTCTGACGCTCATCAGTGCCGGGTCGGCTACGACGCGATCCGACCTCGCCAGGGTCACCGGCTTGGCACGTTCCACCATCTCCCAGCGGGTTGACGCGCTCATCGAGCGCGGGCTCGTGCTGGAGACGGAGAGCGGCGAGTCGACCGGCGGCCGGCCGCCGCGGCAACTGCGCCTGCGGACGACCGACCACGTCGTGGCCGGGGTCGACCTCGGCGCCACCCACTGCCGGACGATCCTCATGGACATCAGCGGCGCGACGCTGGGCACCTGCGAGGACCCGCTGCTCATCGACGAGGGGCCGGAGGTGGTGCTCGCCCACGTGGACGAGCGCATCGCGCGGCTGCTGGCCGAGGCGGGCCGGCCGGCGAGCGCGCTGAAGGCGATCGGGATCGGCGTGCCGGGCCCGGTCGAGTTCGCCACCGGGCGGCCCAACAATCCGCCGATCATGCCTGGCTGGAACGACTATCCGGTGCCCGAATTCTTCGCCGGGAGGTACGACGCCAGCGTCCTGGTGGACAACGACGTCAACGTGATGGCGCTCGGTGAGCAGCGGTACGCCTTCGCGGGCACCGGCTACCTGCTCTTCGTCAAGGTGGGCACCGGCATCGGCTGCGGCATCGTCGCCGAGGGCCGGCTGCACCGCGGCGCCCAGGGTTCGGCCGGCGACATCGGCCACATCCGGGTCAGCGGGCACGAGGACGCGGGCTGCCGCTGCGGCAACAGCGCGTGCCTGGAGGCGGTCGCCGGCGGTGCGGCGCTGGCCAGGCGGCTGAGCGAGCTGGGCCTGTCCGCGGAGACCGCGGCCGACGTGGTCGCGCTGGTGCAGAACGGCAACACCCAGGCGTTGCGACTGGTCAGGGAGGCGGGGCGGCTCATCGGCGAGGTGCTCGCCAGCCTGGTCAACTTCTTCAACCCCGAGGTCATCGTGATCGGCGGCGTGCTGGCCAGGGTGCACGACCACCTGCTGGCCGGCATCAGGGAGACGATCTACCGCAGGTCGCTCCCGCTGGCCACGCACCACCTGACCATCGTGCCCAGCCGCACCGGCGTGGACGCCGCGGCGCTCGGCGCCGGGATCCTCGCGGTCGAGCACTACCTGTCCCCGGACAACATCAACCGCATCATCAACGACAGTCAGGTGCCCACCGCGAGCGGTTGATCACCTGACCGGGCAGCGACAGCCGTACGAACACCCAGGAGAGCCATGAGCGATCTGCTGATCATGCGGGGGATCGTCAAGCAGTTCCCGGGCGTGCGTGCCCTCGACGGGGTGGACCTTGAGGTCCGCGCCGGCGAGGTGCACTGCCTGCTCGGCCAGAACGGTGCGGGGAAGTCGACGCTGATCAAGATCCTCGCCGGCGCGCACCGGCCGGACGAGGGCACCATCACCTTCGGCGACGGGGAGATGCGCGCCTCGGGACCGACCGACGCCATCCGGCTCGGCATCTCGACCATCTACCAGGAGCTCGACCTCGTGGACGGGCTCAGCGTCGCGGAGAACATCTTCCTCGGCCATGAGAAGGCCAGCATGGGCTTCACCCGCAAGGGGGAGACCAACCGCGCCGCCCAGGTGCTGCTCGACCGGCTCGGGCACGGGGAGATCCGCCCGTCCACCGAGGTCGGCCGGCTGTCCCCGGCGGGCAAGCAGGTGGTCAGCATGGCGCGGGCGCTGTCCCACGACGCCCGGCTGATCGTCATGGACGAGCCGTCGGCCGCCCTCGCCCACGACGAGGTCGGCAACCTCTTCCGGATCATCAGGGAGCTCACCGCGCAGGGCGTGGCGGTGATCTACATCTCGCACCGGCTGGAGGAGATCCGCGAGATCGGCGACCGGGTCACCGTGCTCAAGGACGGCCGCACCGCCGCCGTCGGCCTGCCCGCCCGCGACACCCCCACCGCCCAGATCGTCTCGCTGATGACCGGCAGGAACGTCGAGTACGTCTTCCCGCAGCGTCCCGCGCCCCGCGCCGAGAAGGGCAAGGAGGTGCTGCGGGTGGAGGACCTCACGGTGCCCGGGGTCGTCGCCGGTGTGTCCTTCTCCGTGCACGAGGGCGAGATCGTCGGCCTGGCCGGCCTCGTCGGCTCCGGCCGCTCGGAGATCATCGAGGCGGTCTACGGGGCACGCAGGTCCTCCGGCCGGGTGCTGCTCGACGGCCGTCCGGTACGGCGGGGCAGCGGCACCGACAACGCCGTCCGGCTGGGCATGGGCCTCGCCCCCGAGGAGCGCAAGGCGCAGGCGCTGCTGCTGGACGAGAGCGTGGCCCGCAACATCACGCTCGCCGGCCTCACCCGGTACGCCAGGTTCGGCTGGATGAACCGGCGCAAGGAGATGGCCGAGGCGAAGGCCCAGGTCGAGGCGCTGGACATCCGTCCGGGCGACCCGAACCGGCCGATCAAGACGCTGTCCGGCGGCAACCAGCAGAAGGCGGTGCTGGCCCGCTGGCTGGTCAACGGCCGCCGGCTGCTGCTGCTCGACGAGCCGACCAGAGGCGTGGACGTGGGCGCCCGCGCAGAGTTGTACGCGGTGATCCGCCGCCTGGCCGACGAGGGCATCGGCGTGCTGCTGGTGTCCAGCGAGGTGCCCGAGGTGCTCGGGCTCGCCGACCGGGTGCTGGTGATCCGCGAGGGGGAGATCGTGCACGAGTCCGACGCCCGCACGCTCGACGAGCACCAGGTGCTCGGACTCGTCATGGCCGCAACATCGTCGAAGGAGGACTCCGGTGAGTGAGGCCCAACCTAAACAGACCGCTCCGGAGGCGCCGCCTTCGGACGAACGCAAACGCGTGGAGCACCAGGGGCGCAGAGCGGACACGCTGTCCGCCTCCCGCTGGGGCGCGCTCGGCCGCCTGGGCGAGACCAGGCACCTCGGCCTGGTCGCCGCGCTGGTCCTGCTGACGATCATCGGCCTGCTCACCAGGCCGGAGAACTTCGCCACCACCGCCAACCTGGTGACCATCCTGGCCCTGGCCTCGACCATCGGCGTGATCACGGTCGGCATGACGTTCGTGATCATCGGCGGCGGCATCGACCTGTCCGTCGGCGCGGTGATGGCGCTCGCCTCGGTGTGGGCGACCACGCTGGCCACCCAGTCCTACGGGCCGGTGGTGATGGCGATCTGCGCCGTCCTCGTCGGCACCGGGGCGGGACTCGTCAACGGGTTCCTCATCTCCTACGGGCGGATGGTGCCCTTCATCGCCACGCTGGCGATGCTGGTCGCCGCCCGGGGACTCGCGCAGCGGATGTCCGACCGCAGGACCCAGTTGGTCCAGCCGGACAACAACGCCCTGGTCGAGCTGTCCACGACCCGGGTGCTCGGACTGCCGCTGCTGGTCTACATCTTCGCCGCCGTGGTGGTGGTCGGCTGGGTGATCCTCAACCGCACCACGTTCGGCCGGCGCACGTACGCGGTGGGCGGCAACCCGGAGGCCGCCCGGCTGGCGGGCATCAACGTGCGCAGGCACACGATGCTCCTCTACGCGCTGTCCGGCTTCTGCTGCGGCATCGCGGCGATCATCATCATGGCCAGGACCACGACCGGTTCCTCCACCCACGGCGACCTCTATGAGCTGGACGCGATCGCGGCAGTGATCATCGGAGGCACACTGCTGACCGGCGGCCGCGGCACCATCGTGGGCGCGATCCTCGGTCTGCTGATCTTCACTCTGATCACCAACCTGTTCATTCTCAACGGTCTCAACACCAGCGATCAGCTCATCGCCAAGGGGCTGATCATCGTCGTCGCCGTACTGCTCCAGCGGCGCAGCCTCGAAGCACGAACATAGCGCCGTAACACCCCCTTTAGGAGAACGCATGAGCGAGACAGTCGGCCGCAGGGGTTTCCTCCTCGGCGGTGCCGTGGTCGGCGCGGGCGCGTTAGTGACCGCCTGCACCAGCAACGAGCCCGCGGCGGCCCCTTCCTCGGCCCCCGTGAACCAGACCCAGGCCGCCCCCGGCGGCAACGACCAGCCGGGTCAGCAGGTCACCATCGGATTCTCGGCCCCCGCGGCGGACCACGGCTGGATCGCCGCCATCGCCAAGAACGCCGAGGCGACCGCCAAGCAGTACTCCGACGTGCGGTTCGTGCCCGTCGAGCCCACCAACGACATCAACCAGCAGATCTCCGCGGTCGAGTCGCTGATCCAGCAGAAGGTCAACGCGCTGGTGCTGCTGCCCAACGACGGCGAGCAGCTCAACCAGGTGGCCCGCAGGGCGATGGACGCCGGCATCCCGGTGATCAACCTGGACCGGGTCTTCCCCGACAAGCTGTCCTACCGGACCTGGGTCGGCGGCGACAACTACGGTCTGGGCGTGGCCGCCGGGCACTACATCGGCAACGCGCTCAAGGCGAAGAACGTCTCCAACCCGGTCATCGTGGAGATCCAGGGCATCGCCACGCTGCCCCTCACCCAGGAGCGCAGCAAGGGCTTCGAGGACGCGCTGAAGACCTTCGGCTTCAGCGTCACCGCCAAGCAGGACGCGAGCTTCACCGTGGAGACCGGTACCGAGGTCGCCAGCAACCTGCTCCAGGCGCACCCGAAGATCGACGCCATGTGGAACCACGACGACGACCAGGGCATCGGCGTGCTCGCCGCCATCAACGAGGCCGGACGCAACGAGTTCATCATGGTCGGCGGCGCGGGCTCGGCCAACGCCATGCGGGAGATCCAGGGCGACACCTCGGTCCTCAAGGCCACGGTCACCTACAGCCCCACGATGGCCTCGTCGGCGATCAAGCTGGCGCGTCTCATCGCCCAGGGCAAGGGTATGAGCGACCTTGTGGAGAACACGGTGCCGCAGTCGATCACGCTGGCGTCCGAGACCATCACCAAGGAGAACGTCCAGCAGTACCTGCCGCTGGGCTTCGAATCCTGATCGGGGGTTTCACGTGCAGGACAACAAGCCGACGCTAGGGGTCGGCATGGTGGGCTACGCCTTCATGGGCAGGGTCCACTCCCAGGCTTGGCGCAGCGTCGGCGCGTTCTTCGACCTGCCGGTGGCACCCGTCATGGCGGTGCTCTCCGGCAGGTCGGAGGAGCGTACAGCCGCCGCGGCGGCGCAGCTCGGCTGGGCCGCGGTCGAGAACGACTGGAAAGAGCTGATCGTCCGCGACGACGTGGCGATCGTGGACGTCTGCACGCCGGGCGACTCGCACGCCGAGATCGCCATCGCAGCGCTGGAAGCCGGCAAGCACGTCCTGTGCGAGAAGCCGCTGGCTAACACGGTCGCCGAGGCGGAGGCGATGGCCGCGGCCGCCGCCGCCGCGGCGGCCAGGGGCGTCCGCTCCATGGTCGCCTTCAACTACCGCCGGGTGCCCGCCATCGCGCTGGCCCGGCGCATGGTCGCCGAGGGCAGGCTGGGCGAGATCCGGCACGTGCGGGCGCAGTACCTGCAGGACTGGATCACCGATCCGGACTTCCCGCTGGTGTGGCGGCTGCAGAAGGACAAGGCGGGCTCCGGCGCGCTGGGCGACATCGGGGCGCACATCATCGACACCGTCGCCTTCGTGACCGGCCAGCAGGTCGCCGGGGTCTCGGCCATCACCGAGACCTTCGTCAAGGAGCGCCCGCTCGCCGAGGAGTCCGCCGGCCTCGCCGCCACCGGCGGGGCCACCCGCGGCCCGGTGACCGTCGACGACGCCGCGCTGTTCATCGGCCGCCTCACCGGCGGGGCGCTCGCCTCCTTCGAGGCGACACGCTTCGCCACCGGCAGGAAGAACGCGCTGCGCATCGAGATCAACGGCTCGCTGGGCAGCCTGGCCTTCGACTTCGAGGCCATGAACGACCTGTGGTTCCACGACCAGACGCTTCCCGCAGAGGAGGCCGGGTTCCGGCGCATCATCGCGACCGAGCCCGGGCATCCGTACCTGGACGCCTGGTGGCCGCCCGGACACGGGCTCGGTTACGAGCACACCTTCACCCACGAGGTGAAGGACTTCCTGGAGGCGATCGCCGCGGGCGCCGACCCCTCACCGTCCTTCGAGGACGGCCTGCGGGTGCAGCGGGTGCTGGCCGCGGTCGAGAAGAGCGCGGCCGAGGAAAGCCGATTCGTATCCGTGGAGGAGATATGACCCGCCCTGTCACGCTGTTCACCGGGCAGTGGGCCGACCTGCCGTTCGAGGAGGTCTGCCGGCTGGCTTCGGAGTGGGGCTACGACGGCCTGGAGATCGCCTGCTGGGGTGACCACTTCGAGGTGGACAAGGCGCTCGCCGACGACTCCTATATCCCGCGCAAGCTGGAGACCCTGGACAAGTACAACCTCAAGGTCTGGACGATCTCCAACCACCTGCTCGGCCAGGCGATCTGCGACCACCCGATCGACGAGCGGCACAAGGGCATCCTGCCCGCCCGCATCTGGGGCTCCGGGGATCCGGAAGAGGTACGGCAGCGCGCCGCCGAGGAGATGAAGGACACCGCCCGGGCCGCCGCCAAGCTCGGCGTGAAGACCGTCGTCGGGTTCACCGGCTCGTCGATCTGGCACACCGTCGCGATGTTCCCGCCGGTGCCGCCGTCCATGATCGAGGCCGGTTACGCCGACTTCGCCGACCGGTGGCACCCGATCCTCGACGTCTTCGACGAGGTGGGCGTGCGGTTCGCGCACGAGGTGCACCCGAGCGAGATCGCCTACGACTACCACACCACGGTCCGCACCCTGGAGGCCATCGGCCACCGCCCGGCGTTCGGCCTGAACTGGGACCCGTCCCACATGGTGTGGCAGCAGGTGGACCCGGTCGGCTTCATCCTCGACTTCGCCGACCGGATCTACCACGTGGACTGCAAGGACGCCAAGGTCAGGGTCGGCGACGGCCGCCGCGGCCGGCTCGCCTCGCACCTGCCGTGGGCCGACCTGCGCCGCGGGTGGGACTTCGTGTCCACCGGCCGCGGCGACGTCCCTTGGGAGGACTGCTTCCGCGCGCTGAACTCGATCGGCTACGAGGGCCCGATCTCCATCGAGTGGGAGGACGCCGGGATGGACCGCCTCGACGGCGCCCCCGAGGCCCTCGCCTACATCCGCAGGCTCAACGCGATCACCCCGCCCGCGGCGGCCTTCGACGCGGCCTTCTCCTCCGAGTGACGTCCGCGAGACTCCGCGTACGGCCGGTGTCCGGGTCCTGGACGCCGGCCGTACGCGGCTTCCGGGGTTGAGTGGCAGCGGTACAGCCGTTTTGATGACAGGCAGGCAGGCTCCGGAGCCGTACGGCGGTTTGATGGTCAGTCGGTGATGACGTCATCGCGCGGGCCGCACCTGGCGTTGTGGCAGGCGTGCACCGTGCTGCGCGAGCACCGCGGCGACGGCCACCTCGCCGCGCTGCTCACCGCGGGGCTGGACGGCTGCGAGGCGTTGGTCTCCTTCGCCGCGGTCAGCGCCGCCCCGGAGGCCAACTTCGCCGGACGCGGCTGGACCGGGCAGCAGTGGGCGGAGGCCAGGGAACGGCTGGCCGAGCGCGGACTGGTCGACGCCGAGGGCCGCGCCACCGACCGGGGACGCGCGCTCCGCGACGACGTCGAACGGACGACGGACCGGCTGGCCGCCGAGCGGGCCGACCGCCTCGCCAAGCTGATCCACCCCGGACCGGCTTGGTGGGTGGCGGAGGCGGGTGTTGTCACGACGGGCGCGCGTGGGTTCTCCGCTGCCCGGCTGGGCTTACACGGCCTGCACTGTTAGATGTCGAATTCACCCTGGTTGGCGCCTTTGAGGAATGCCTTCCACTCTCCGGGAGTGAAGACCAGCGCGGGGCCTTGGGGGTTCTTGCTGTCGCGGACAGCGATGATGCCGGGCAGGTTGGTGGCGACTTCCACGCACTGCCCGTTGTCGCCGCTGGGCGCTGGCCTTGCGCCATTCCGCATTGTCGAGGTTCAGCTGTTCCATCTCCTTATCGCATCTGGGCTGCCAGGACGTCGGGGCCGCCGACGGGGCGGTGTAGCACGCCCTCGTCGACGAGCGCGAGAAAGGTGGGCGGGGTGGGGCCGTCGAAGACGGCGAAGCGGCCGGTCTCGATATGGCTGATGAGCGATTCGTGGCAGCGCATGCGCGCCGCAGCCGCAGCCTGCGTCATTCGGGCGGCCTTGCGGTGCTCAGCGAGGTCGTGGGCGAAGCGGGCTCGGGGGGACATCTGATCGCCAGGATGGTGGGTCTCCATGGCGCCTTCGCGGTGGTGAGCTGGGGCCCATTGCTGCTGGTGACCGTACTGCGACGCCGAGACGACAATCAATACACAGGGCCTGCATTTCTTTGTCGACCGGGTTTCGCGAGATTGCCGTACCAATCAGTTGCGTGAGTGTTCATGCTGAGAGCCGACACAGTCGAAAACGACAGCCCGCCTGTCTCGGGGATCGCGGGCAGCAACTCGGATAAGTCGGTGATTTCGCGTCAATGGGAACCATATCCACGATGCCGGACGTCGCCGGGTGGAAAGGCATGACGTTGCGGCGCAGCGCCAAGACTCCACGGCAGGCACGGCAAGCGGTCAGGCTATGGCTGACCGATGGCCACCCGACGGTCCGAGGCGGCGTCGTGAGCGTCCTGAGTGCCGTCCGTGATGTGCTCGCCCTGATCTGGGTCACCGGCATGGCGTTGAGCGTCGTGCCCACGCTGGAGGCCATCGCCCGGCTCACCGAGGGCGACCCCGTGCGGATGTGTGACGGCTGCCGGGCGCGTCGCCGCTCACAGCTGCGATCAGCCCGCGAGTGGGCGGTCCTGGGGCGCGCCGGAACCCAGCTCATGGTCATGGCCGCAGCGTCGCTGTGGTGGGTTGCGCCCTTCATCCCGGTCCTGCGGCGACTGGGGAGCCTGGCGCATCAGCCCGATGCACCGGCCCCATGCGCGGCTCACTCCCGATGCCTGGCCCTGACCTGGCCATCCCGTCATGGCAAGGGCGCTGGCGGGTCCGGGCCTGGAGAGCGGATGGCTCGGAGAGGCTGGTCGCGCTCATGCAGTCACCGCCAGGGTCACACAGCGCCCCGGAACGCCTACGCGCTGAGCCGGTGACGTGCCGAGCCTCGTGGGCGGCTGGGAGCTGAGGGCGTCAGCTGAACAGCTGCAGAACTCTTTCGGCTTGGCGTTCCAGGGTGCCGGGCGGGTTGTGGGGCGTCGCCGGCCCGTCTGGGCCGAGCTGGAGAAACCACATCAGCGCGATCAGGCGGCGAAAGTCCCGCACGCGTTCGGCTTCCTCCGGGGGCAGGTCGAGGTGGGCCAGGAGCTGTTCTGCGTTCAGGGTGCCGTCGATGCGGGAGACGTGCTCGGTGACTTCGCCGAGTTCGAAGGCTCGATCGTTGCGGCCGGAGTCTTCCCAGTCGATGAGCCACACGCGGTGCTCATGATCGTCCCACAGCATGTTCGCGTGGTTGCCGTCCGCCAGCCCGAGGACGGGCGGCAGCGGGTTGGTGGTGAGCTTGTCGGGGGCGGTGGAGGCCAGCCAGGTGGCTCCCGTGTGGAACGCTTGCCGCACCAGGGGGTTGTCGCCGAGGTCGGGTTGCTTGCCGGCCCAGGCGCGGACTTTGTCCACGGCGGTGACGGGTCCCCAGGGGGCGGGCTGGAGCGCTTCCACCACCTGAGGTGGAATCTGGTGCAGCCGGTTCAGGGCGGCGGCGATCGCGCTGATCTGTTCGTTCGTGGCGTGCTCGCCGCGCAGGACGCGGCCCGGCAGCCTGCTCATCGTGATCATGGGCGGGCGGGCGTCGAGCGCGGCTTGTATGGGGGCGGGGGCCAGGCCGGGCGCGTGTTCGGCCAGGAGCGTCAGTGCCGCCCATTCCCGGTGGGGCTCGCCTCGGTCCCAGGAGGTGTATCGCTTGATCACGACGTCGTCGCCGAGTTCGAGATGGTGGGTGCTGAATCGGTCAGCCGTCATCTGCTCGCTTCGCCCTTTCTGTCCCTCCACCGGAGGGACAGGGTCCTCCAGCGATGTCCTCCCGCGGGGAAGGAAGGGCCTTGACACTACCGAAGGTCACGGCCGGTCATCAGAGCGAAAGTCAGATCCCCTCACGGCCGTCGGCGGCCTGGTTGCCCGGGGCGGAGGTCGCACCCGTCCAGCGGGCGTCAGCAGATGGGGGGCCGCCCTGCTCGGGTAAGCCGGGCCGCGGTGGACCAGCGCATGGGGGCTCGGGTGCCGTGTCCTCCGCGCAGCCCCTCGGCGAGTCCGGCCAGGGACGCCTGCAGCGCCGCGGGGTCTCGGATGCGCCAGAGCGTCACCAGCGCCCATGTGGCGAGGTTGAGCGGGATCAGCGGGACGGGCAGGTTGCGCCGGGCCAGCCAGACCCGGTTGCGGGCGTTGAGCCGGTAGAAGAGGGTGTGGCGGGCCGGATCGGTGGCGGGGTGATGGACGATGACGGCGGGAGCGTAGTGACCGATGCAGCCGCGCTCCCACAGCCGCCAGGCCAGGTCGACTCCCTCGTGAAAGAGGAAGAAGTGGCCGGGCCAGGCGCCGACGGCCTCGAAGGCGTCGCGGCGGACCATGACGACGCCCTCTGCCATGACGGTTGCGGTGCCGGCCCGGTTGGGGTGAGAGACGCGCAGGCGGGGCACCCAGCGACCCAGGGTGCGGCCGGTGGTCGGGTCGGCGATGCGCGGCTGGACGAAGGCGCGGCGCGCATCGCGGGCGAACTCCGCGGCAAGGCGGAGCAGCGTATCGGGGGCGGGCAGGACGGCGTCGTTGTCGAAGAAGAAGATCAACTCGCCCTTGACGTTGGCGGCGCCGACATTGCGTCCCTCGGGAATGCCCACGTTCGTTGGGAGCTCGACGGTCCGCACGCCGTCGGGCACCTGGTCCGGTGTGCAGCCGTTGCCGACCACCACCACATCCAGGTCGATGCCTTCCTGCGACAGCAGGGAATCCATGGCGACCAGGAACTCCTTGGGACGGTCGTTCATGGTCAAGACCACGGCGCCGACCGTGGGGCGCGGGGTGCCAGTGCTCACCGCTCTTCCTTTGCTGTCTGGAGGTCGCGCTGGTACCGGCTGGCGTCATGGCGTGAGAGGGAGGTTCGTCTGCCGCTCACGCTGCCGTCATTCTGCCGCCATGCTGCTGACGCTCCACTTTAACGGGCGATGACGGCGAGCGGGCGCCGAACAGGCAGCGCGTCACGCCACCTGGTCGGCATCGTCGTCGTTCAGCATCCCCACAGCGCGCGAACAGCTGTGATCACCTGGGTGACCTGGTCGTCGGTCATGGCGGGGTAACAGGGCAGCGACAACTGCCGGGCGGCGGCGGTCTCGGTGACCGGCAACGGGCAGGTGACGCTGCCGGAGTGGACCTGCAAGGTGTGCACGGGACGGAAGTGCTGACTGGTCGCGATCCCGTACTCGGTGCGCAGCCGTTCGGCGCTCTCCTCGCGCGTCAGCGGGGCATGGGCAGGGTCGATGAAGATCGAGTAGAGGAACCAGCCGGGCTCGACGCCGGGCAGGACGGCCGGTGTGGCCAGGCCGGGCAGCCCGGCCAGGGCGCCGGTGTAGGCGGCGGCGATCTCCGCGCGGCGCGCGGTGAAAGCCGCCAGCTTGCGCCACTGCGGGAGCCCGACCGCGGCGGCCAGATCGGACATGACGTATTTCAGGCCCGGCACGGTGACCTCGTAACCGGCGGTGCGACCTCCGCTGTGACGCTGCCACACCGAGGCGTCGATGCCGTGCCGGCCCAGCAGCCGGGCCCGCTGGACGAGGTCGCGGCGGCCCAGGAGCATGCCGCCCTCCCCGGTGGTGATCACCTTGTTGGCGTAGAAGCTGAAGGCGGCCAGGTCGCCGACCGTCCCGGCGCGCAACCCGTCACGGCGGGCCAGCAGCGCGTGAGCGGCGTCCTCGATCAGCAGCAACCCGTGCTGGTCGGCCAGGTCGCGGAAGGCGGCCAGGTCGCAGGGGTGACCGCCGTAGTGCATGACCACCATGGCCTTGGTGGCGGCGGTGATCGCGGCCTCGGCCTGCTCGGGGCAGACGTTGTAGGTGGCGGGTTCGACATCGACGAAGACCGGCCGCGCCCCCACCTGCCGCAGCGCGTTCGGCGCGGCGCAGAACGTCAGGCTCGGGGTGATCACCTCATCCCCGTCGCCGATCCCGGCCGCGAGCAGCGCCAGGTGGAGGGCGGCGGTGCAGGAGGAGACGGCGAAGGCATCCGGCACGCCGAGCTCGTCGCGGACGGCCTGCTCCAACGCGGCCGCCTTGGGGCCGTGGGTGAGCCAGCCCGACCGGATCGTGTCCGTAACCTCGGCGATCTCGTCCTCGCCCAGGGACGGCCGGTTCCACGGCACCTGCGTCAGGTTGGGGATCTGTGCGGTCACCGCGCAACACCTCCATAAGCACGGTCGTACTGCTCCTGCAGGCGGTCGCACTCGGCCGAGCGCACCGCGTGCAGGCGGCCGGCGGCATGGCAGGCCCGCAGGCCCTTGAGGTTGTCGTACTCGGGCAGGTCGGGGTCGATGATCTGGTGATCGGCCATCGCGCCGGAGATCTGGCGGACGCCGTCGATCAGCGGCGTCGGGCAAGCACCGGGGAACAGGCTCGCCAGCCGGCCAAAAGAGGTGTGGTAGTCGCGGGCGTCGGCCTCGTCCTGTTCCGGGCCCTGGTCGATTTGCGTGCCGGGCACCGCGCGGGCCACGGTTTGAGCGATCTGGGCGATGGTGTAATTCTCGCGGTCGGTGCCCACGTTCAGGACCCGGTGCCCGCCGCTGTGCCCGTTCGGGCGGTTGAGGACGGCGGCCAGGACCTCGGCCACGTCGGTGACGTGTACCAGGGGGCGGCGCTGAGATCCGCCGTTGAGGGGGATGCGGCCGGTCGCGACGGCCTGGGCGGTCATGCGGTTGACGACCGAGTCCAGGCGTTGGCGTGGGGATCGGCCGTGCACGGTGGCCAGCCGCAGCACGGTGACGTCGGCGTGGCCGTCCAGGACGTCGCGGACGTGCTGTTCGGCCAGCACCTTGGTGCGGGCGTAGATGCCCAGGGGATGCGGAGCGGTGTCCTCATCGACGGTGCCTTCGCGTTGTCCGTAGACGCTGCAGGAGGAAAACAGCACGTAGTGCGGCACGCCAAGGTCGCGGGCAGCGGCGGCGGCCAGGACGGGGGAGGCGAAGTTGAGCTCGACGGCCAGGCGCTCATCCAGCGCGCAGGCCGGTTCCCCCACCAGGCCGCCCATGTGCACCACAGCGTCGGCGCCGTCCACGGCCCGGCGCAGGGCTTGAGGGTCGCGCAGGTCGGCGTGGACGAAGGAACCGGCGGTGGGCAGCAGGTGCTGCGGGTCGTCGTCTCGCTGGTAGATCAGGCCATCGACCACGCTCACGTGGTGACCCAGCGCGGACAGGTGGCGGGTGGCGACGGCGCCGAGGTACCCGGCGCCGCCAAGCAGCACAACACGCATGAAGCTCAACTCCCTTGTCATCAGTGGTTGTTCGAGACGGTGACGGCCGCCGACAGAGCTGTGGCGGGGGGTTCGGCGCTGGCGCCGGTGCGGGGAGTGGCGGGCAGGCGGAAGCGGGCGCGGCCCAGGGCGGTCCCACGCAGATCCGCCAGACGCGGGACGAAGGCGAGCGCCAGTTCCTCGGTGGGATGCAGCAGGCCGCGCTGACAGGTCTCAGCCGTCCAGGTGCGTGCGCCGGTGGGCCAGGCCAGGTTGAGGCCGATCTCCCCTTTGGGGGTGACGCCGTTGAACGGCGTGGGAATCTTCTGCGCGTTCCAGTAGGCAGACGCCGCGGTCGCCTTGGCCTGCTCGAAGATCGGGAACAGTTGCGGGTAGCGGGGACTGGTGCGCAGCAACCGGAAGACCATCTGTCCCAGCAATCCCGGAGCAACCCGGGCCAGGCCGCCGAAGCTGGCCTGGTGGAAGGTGACGGCGGTGGCATCCTGGGAGGGGTCCAGCGCCACGCAGGCGAACAGATGCGCCAGGCGGCGGCGGGTGTAGTCGACCACGCCCGCGGCCAGAGCAGGTTCGATCTGTCCAACCAGGTGCCGGAGCCGGTCGTGGTCGGGGCGGAACAGCGCCAGATCGAACAGCTGGCCCATCGTGTCCACCGCCGCGAACGCCAACTGCTTGTACAGGCGGTTGTTCATCTCCCCGGCCTGGGCACACTGCTGGGTCTGCCGGCAGGTCGAATACAGCATCAGGTATTCGGCTACCACCTCGAAGTACAGGTAGCCGAGGAACGGCACCACTGGCACCGTGGCGGCGAGTTGGTCGAGGAACGGCTTGGCCAGTGTGTCGCTCCCGCACGCGCCGGCCAGCAGTACGTCGAGAAAGGCGGCCACCTGCCGGATGCGGTGCACGCTCGCGCGGCGAAGCTGTTCGTCCTCCTCCGGGGTGAGAAAGACACGGTGGTCTGCATAAGTGCGCAGATGCACGCCGCCGAGGCGAAGATAGTCAACCCCCTTGGCGGGCACCGGACGACCGCTGGCGACCTCGAACACGATCGTGCGCGTGTGGGGTTTGCTCTCCAGCAGCCATGCGCCCAGATTGTGCGGGCGCAGCCCGTCACCCTCGCGCGCGAGCGGCGCGCAATACAGCGCGCCGACCAGGCATCCGGCGGCCTGGTAGAGCTGGCGGTTGGCGCGTATGTCGTCCAGGTACGTCGTGGTGTGCATCAGATAGATCGGCTGGCCGCTGTCCAGCATCTCCAGCAGGGAGCCGGAGCGCAGCAGCCATCCATTGGGGGTCTGCTCTTCCAGGTAGGACTGCCACTCGGCCGCGCCGGCGGCCAGACCACGGGGGGTCGGTCGCGGGCGGTGGCCGGGGCCGTAGTCGGTGTGGGCGTCCTCCCAGAGGGACGCCGCGGCCAGGGCCGCGCCGGGGACGATGACGTCGTGATCCACGATGGGGCCTCCTAGGGCAGGCGGGAGATGATCTGGCGGGCGTGGGTGAGGGCGTCGGGGTGCGAGGCGCCGTCGAGGTGGGCTTGCTCGCTGTGCAGCATCAGATCGGCGGCGACGCCGTGCAGCCAGCTCGGCACGCTCACGCGCAGCCGTGAGGTGTCGGGCCACCACCGGGGCAGCGCAAGCCGGTAGCGGTCCAGGCAGTCGGCCGCCTTCAGCAGATCCGTCACAGGCTCGGCTCGCCGGTAGGCGCGGTGCTGGGCGGGGGAGAAGGCCGGGTAGGCGACGTCGTGCAGGCTGATGGCCGCGCTGGCGACTGCCACCGACTCCGCCGACAGGTCCAGGCCGAACGCGCTTGTGACAACCGGGTGGTGATGCGACAGCCACGCCGCGGCCCGCCGCCCGTGCCCCGGATCGGCCCGATCGTCGCGACGACGGCAGTCATGGACGGCGGCCGCCAGGCACAAGGCGGCGGCCTGGTCGCCCTCCAGGCGATAGTGCTGGGCCAGCAGAGCAGCCAGGAGACAGACCCGGGCGTTATGCCGGACGCCGTGGATGCCGTCGGCGGCCTGCCCGCTGGTGAACCAGGTGGCCTCCGGCACCAGCAGCACGGGCAGGTCCGCCACCGCCACCGTGCGGACCGCTTGCTCGGGTCGGTGCCTGGCGATCCATGTCAAGGTGGGCTGGTCCATGGCCTGGTGCGCGGGCAGACGCCCCAACTGAGCCAGTTCCCAGAGCGGGACGGCAGGCTGTGATCGCGACGGCATACGCTCCTCCTCGACGGGGAAGGCCCCAAGGGGGCGACAAGCGGAGTCAGGGCCGGGTGGCGGCGGGCTGGCGCAGCCACGAGGGGATGGCTTCGGGTGTGTTCTTCAGCCACGCCGCATACCGGGCGATGCCCTCGGCGACCGTGATGCCGGGCCGCCACCCGAGGACCTCGCCCATCCGGCGGGTGCAGGCGTAACCTCCCTGCGGGTCACCGGGCGGCAGCGGCGTGTCATCCACGGTGACGTCCGGGTAGTGGAGGCGGACCAATTCGGCGACCTCGCGGATGGTGGTGCCGACGCCGGTGCCGATGTTGACGGTCTGGTTGTGCGCGGCGGGCGCGATGAGGGCGTGCAGGGTGCCGGTGGCGATGTCGTCCACGTGCACCAGGTCGCGCACCTGACGGCCGCCGCCGTGCAGATGCAGCGGCAGCCCGAGCGCGGCGCGCATGCAGAACCAGGCCACCACCCACGAGTGGCTGTTCTCCTTGATGATCTGCGGCTCGCCGTAGACCGAGAAGTACCGGACGATCGCGTACGAGATGCCGGCCTCGCCCAGCACCGCCGCGGTCTGGAACTCCCCCCATGCCTTGGTGCTGCCGTAGACCGACAGCGGCCGAAGCGGCGCGTCCTCGGTGAACTCGGCGAACTCGCCGGGGAGCGGGTCCTGGTTGCCGTAGACGCTGGCCGAAGAGACGAACACCACCCGCCGCACGCTCGGCGTCGCCGCGGCGGCCTCCAGCACCCGCTGCGTGCCGATGACGTTGGCCTTGATGGCATCCAGCGGCTGACGGGTGCACGCGGCCACATCTGCCAGGGCCGCAGCGTGGATCACATAGTCGCACCCGCTGATCAGCGCGTGGACCATGCCGGGCTCGGCGATGTCGCCGACATGGAAGTCCAGGTCGTCCAGCAGGATCTTGAAGTGGTCGTGGTAGACCCGGCGGGGATAGGCGTCGATCTTGCACACCGACACCGGTCGCGCGCCGATCCGGCGCAGTTGGGCCGTCAGGCGGCTGCCGATCAACCCTCCGGCTCTCGTCACCAGCACCCTCGTGCCCACAAGCGTTTCCAGGGACACGTGCGCTCACCTCCTTGGTTGGCACCGGCCCGGTCGTGAGAGCCGGTTGGTGCCCCTTCACGGAACCTCACGGGCGGCCGGTCCGGGGAGGGCTCACGAGGGGGCTCACAAATCACGGATCAGGTTCACGGTCAGCCCCGGCGGCGTTACCCTGGGTGCCAGGCGCGTGGGAACGGACTGCCGAGCCTCCAGGAGGCGTCGTGGCTGTAGAGACCACCGACGTGCACCATGCATCTGGGCACCGCCCGAACCTGGCGCTGGCCAAACTGATCGCCGCCTCAGGCGCCAGCCACAAGGCCCTGGCCGCGCGGGTCAACCAGCACTGCGAGGCGCAGGGAAAACCCGCCAGCTACACCCACACCTCCGTCGCCAACTGGATCTCCGGGATGACCCCCCGCTGGCCCACTCCGCAGGCGATCGCCGCCGCCCTGACCGAACGGCTGGGCCGCCCCGTCAGCGTGATCGAAATTGGCATGCCGCCACCGGCGACAACCTCCCCCGAGATCGGGTTGGATTTTCCTCGTGAGCTTCCGACCGCTATCGACACCGCCACCGCCTGGTGGGTCCTGGGAGACCAGGTGAACCGCCGCGCCTTCCACCACCTGACATTCGCCGCCGCGGCCTTCGCCATGCCCACCACCCGGTGGCTGATCCAGCCCGCCGATGCCAGCGCCACCATCGAACGCCCCCGCCCCCGAGCCCGCCGCGTCGGCGCCGCCGACATCGCCGAACTCCACGAGGCCGCCGAGCACGCCCGCCGCAGCGACTCCAAGTACGGCGGCGGCTCCTGGGGCGCCTCCATGGTGGACTCCTGCCTGCGCGAGCGTGCCGTCCCCTGCTGAAGGGCACCTACAGCGACGACGTGGGCCGCCACCTGTTCGCCGTCACCGCCCAACTCGGCCGCCTGGCCGGCTACTCGGCCTGGGACGTCGGCGATCAGGCCCGCGCCCAGCGGCACTACATCCAGGCCCTGCGGCTGGCCCGCGCCGCCGGTGACGTCGCGCTCGGCGGCTACGTGCTGGCCTCCATGTCACTGCAGGCCGGGCTCAACGACTTCTGCGACGGCGCCATCGACATGGCCCAAGGCGCCTACGAACGCGCCCGGCACCGCGCGACACCCCGGACCCTGGCGTTCTTCAAACTCGTCGAAGCCCGCGCGCACGCCCGCGCCCACGCCAGCCGCGCCGCAGGGCTGGCCCTGGCCCAAGCCGAAACACTGCTCAGCCAGGCCCGCCCCGACGATCCCGACCCCGGCTGGATCGACTTCTTCACCTACGCCCGGCTGGCCGCCGACGCCACCGAGATCCACCGGGACCTCCAGATGCCGCATATGGTGATGCGCTTCGAGGAACTGGCCACCATGCCTGCCGACGCCTACACCCGCTCCTGCGGCATGCGCAACGCCATCGTCGGCTCCGCCCATCTCCAGGCCCGCCGTCTCGACGAGGGCCTGCACTTCGGGCACCGCGCCGTGGACATCCTGTCGCAGGTCGCCTCCACTCGCTCTCTCACCTACGTCCGGCACTTCCTTGAGGCGCTGAAACCCTGGAACGCCGAGACCTGCGCGCAAGAGTTTCGCCACCGCGTACGTCAGGAACTCCGCGTCCCCGCATAGAACAGCAGCAGGTCGCCAGCATGAACCAGCTGTGCGTCGGCGGCCTGCCGACACCGAAATCAGCAGGCCCGTCGCCTGCCACCTGGCAGGCGCCGGGCCTAATGGCTTCAAGCCGGCGTGCAACCCTAAGTTCTGCGCACCAGACCAGAAGAAGGAGGCCGGCGGTGACCTGGCAGGAACACGCTCAAACGCTGGCTCATGAGGTAACCCATCGGGGCTGCTGGTACGGGGCGGTAGCAAACATCCCCCGACACCTGTTGGTGCCCCATTGGTGGGACGACTCGAAGGGGCACTGGGTGTTCCGCGATGGGCCGTCAGACCCTGAGTCGTGGATGGCGGCGGCCTACAGTGACCAAACGCTGGCCACACAGGTAGGGCCGTTGCATGCGGACCATGCTCAGCCCGACGACGATCCGCCCGGTCGGCCTACGTCCTCTTCTACGCTGCCGGGCCTGGTCGTGGCGATGCTCCGGCATCTGCACGTACCCCCTGGGGCGGCGGTGCTCGACGTCGCCACCGGCTCGGGCTATAGCGCGGCCCTCCTCTGCCACCAGCTCGGCGACGAACACGTGACCAGCATTGACGTCGACCCCTACTTGACCGAGGTCGCTGCTGAACGCCTCGACGCGATCGACCTGCATCCGAAGGTGCTCACCTGCGATGCCACGGGCGCTTTGCCTGGCGAGTACGACCGCATCGTAGCCATGGTGTCGGTCCAGTCCATCCCACCTGGCTGGCTGACCGCGCTTCGTCCTGGCGGTCGACTGGTAGCGGTCATCGCGAACACCTCGCTGATCATCACCGCCAACAAGACCGATGACGGCGGAGCAGTTGGGAGAGTGGAGTGGGATCGTGCGGCGTTCATGGAGACACGCACTGGCCCGGACTACCCACCCGGCCTGCAAGGGCGGTTCGAGGCGATCCAGGATGGAGAAGACGAGGAAGTCACTGAAGGCCGCTACCCGGTAGTGAACGTGTCCGATGCCTGGGATCTGGCCTCCATGCTCGAAGTGACGGCGCCCGGCATAGAACACTTCTACCGCGCGAATGACGGTAGCCGCACGGCGTGGATGATTCATGAGGACGGCTCGTGGGCGGTTGCGAGCGCCGTCGGGGACGAGCTTCCCGTTGTCCGCCAGGGCGGCTCGCGCCGGTTGTGGGACATCCCTGATGACATCCGGCATCGATGGCTGGTGGAAGGTGAACTACCGTTGCGTGGGGCGCGCGTCTGGATCGAACCCGATGGTGTGATCCGTCTGGCCCGCGCCGGATGGCGCGCGACCATACCGTAACCAGCAGCCACGAACGCTGACACGCGGCCGCCCTGCTCGCGGCGGGGCTGGACGGCTGTGAGGCGTTGGTCTCCTTCGCCGCGGTCGGCGCCGCCCCGGAGGCCAACTTCGCCGGACGCGGCTGGACCAGCCAGCAGTGGGCGGAGGCCAGGGAACGGCTGGCCGAGCGCGGACTGGTCGATGCCGAGGGCCGCGCCACCGACCGGGGGCGCGCTTCGTGACGATGTCACACGGGCCCCCGGCCCCGGTGCGGGGCCGGGGGCCCGAGGTCAGTCCATGACGACGATCTGGCGCAGGACCTCGCCGCCGCGCAGGGCGGCGACCGCGTCGTTGAGGTCGGCCAGCCTGATCCGGGAGCTGATCATGCTCTCCAGGTCGAGCTTGCCGGCCTTCCACAGGCTGGTGAAGTAGGGGAAGTCGTGGCGGACGTCGGAGCCGCCGTACAGCGAGCTGAGCAGGTTCTTGCCTTCGAAGAGCAGGCTGAAGGCGGGGAAGGTGACCATGTCGTCGGCCGCGCCGGCGCCGACGACGATGACGTCGCCGCCCCGGCGGGCCGCCCGCCAGGCCGTCTTGACCGCCGCCGACTTGCCGACCACCTCGAAGGAGTGGTCGAACCCGCGCCCGCCGGTCACCGACGCGATGGTGTCGGCGAGCGCGTCCGGCGTGCAGGCGTGCGTGGCGCCCACCTTCCTGGCCAGCTCGTGCTTGGACTCCAGCGGGTCGACGGCCAGGATCGTGGTGGCCCCGGAGATGCGGGCCCCCTGGATCACCGCCAGCCCGACGCCGCCGCAGCCGACGACCGCGACGGTGGCCCCCGGGCGTACCCGGGCAGTGTTGAGCACCGCGCCCACGCCCGTGGTGATGCCGCAGCCGATCAGGGCCGCGACCTCGAACGGCACGTCCGAGTCGATCTTGATCGCGCCCTGGTGCGGGATGACGATCTCCTCGGCCCAGGTGCCGCACCCGGCCATGCCGAAGGCGGGCGTGTCACCGCCGTAGCGGAACCGGGCGTTGACGAAGCTGTCCATGACGTACGTCAGGCACAGGTACGGCTGGCCGTTGAGGCAGCTGTCGCACTGCTGGCACGCCGGGGTCCAGTTGACGATCACGTGGTCGCCCGGCTTGACGCCGGTCACGTGGTCGCCCACTTCGAGGACCTCGCCCGCTCCCTCGTGGCCGGGGACGACCGGGAGCGGCATGGGCAGCACCCCGGTGAGCACGGACAGGTCCGAGTGGCAGACGCCAGTGGCCCGCACCTTCACCCGGACGTCGTTCGGGCCCATCGGGGCCAGGGTGAAGTCGTCTCGGATGTCGAGCTTGTCGTCTCCGACGGCGTGCAGCAGCGCGGCTCGCATGGGCGATACCTCCTGGAAGGGGGGTTTACTCCTCTAGGGAGATGGCGGCTTTGGGGCAGGAACGCGCCGCGTGCCGTACCCGGTCGGACAGGTCCGCCGGTGGCTCGGGCAGCAAAACGTGCAACTGGTCCTCGTCGTCGAGGTCGAAGACCTCGGGTGCGAGCCCCATGCAGACTCCATTGGCCTCACAGACCAAGTAGTCGACTTTGACTTTCATCTGGAGTCACCTCCACAACGGTGATACGTCAGGCGGACGTCGTCGCGCCGAGCTTGCGATGGTCCCATGAGACCACGCGCGAAGGCTCGACGGCGTAGGCGACTCTCTTCCGCCCGGTGTGCTCGACGTACTCGCGGAGGCCGTCGTCGCCCGCCTCCCCGAGGCCGGGCATCCGCCGGGTCACCGCCAGCCCGACGGAGATCACGTCCTCCAGCCTGCGCGCGGTCCCGTAGATCATCACGCCGCGCAGCTCGGAGTAGTCGTCGCCCGCCTCGATCAGGCAGGTCACCCGGGGGTCGCGCTCGATGTTCCGGGTCTTCTGCGCCTTGCCGTACGTCCAGAAGGACACCCTGCCCCCGGTCAGGCCGTAGAACATGGTCACCATGTGCGGCGTGCCGTCGGGGTTGATCGTGCCGAGCTGGAACTTGTGCGAATCCCCGATGAAGGCGGCGATCTCGTCGTCGGACATCACGATGCGGGCGCGCTGATTCACGGTGCCAAGTAGAACAGGTTGCAACAAGCCGGGCAAGTGGTCGCCGGAAGGTTGTTCGGTTGGGTGGCGTGACGCCGTGACCTCGGTAGTCTTGGCTGCCCATACTGCCGCAAGCTTCGCAAAACCGCAGGAAAAGGACCCTGATGACCGACGCGACCATGCCCCCCGATCTGCTGTACGCCGCCGAGCGTGCCAAGGGCTTCATGCCGCCCGCCGAGGGGCTGGCCCTGTTCGAGGTGGCCTGCGCGTACGGCTCGCGCGGGCCGATCTGCGAGATCGGCACCTACTGCGGCAAGTCCGCGATCTACCTCGGCGCGGCTGCCCGGCACACCGGCTCCGTCGTGGTCACCGTGGACCACCACCGGGGCTCGGAGGAGATCCAGCCCGGCTGGGCGCACCACGACCCCACGCTCGTGGACCCCCGCTTCGGCAAGATGGACTCGCTGCCCGTCTTCCGCTGCACGATCGCCGCGGCCGGGCTGGAGGACGAGGTGATCGCCGTCGTGGGCCGGTCCGAGCAGGTGGCCGCCCTGTGGAACACCCCGCTGGCCATGCTGTTCATCGACGGCGGGCACGCCGAGGAGCCGGCCAGGGCCGACTACGAAGGCTGGGCGCCGCACGTCATGCCCGGCGGCGTACTCGCCGTGCACGACGTGTTCGAACGACCGCAGGACGGCGGGCAGGCCCCCTACCGCGTCTACCGCCGGGCTCTGGACTCGGGCGCCTTCCGCGAGATCCGGCACGAGGGCTCACTGCGCGTGCTGGAGCGGGTGGGCCCGGGCATCGGCTGACCCCTCCGGTCAACACCTACCGAAGCCGCGCTTCCCGGTTCGCGGTTCGCGGCCTCCGGTTCCCGGTTCGCGGTTCTCGGCCTCTGGCTTCCGGTTCTCGGCCTCTGGCTTTCGGTTGCCGGTCGGTACGGGCCGGGGTGCGGGTCACGGTCCCTGGCGGGGGACGCGGAAGAGGTGGCGGGGGTCGCCGGTGAAGACGCGGTCCCGCCAGATGTCCATCGGCCGGGCTGGGCGCCCGGCGTAGAGCGGCGTGAGGTCCGGGATCGCGGCGCACGCCCACAGGGCGGCGGCGGTCTCGGCCGCGGCGACGCCGTCCGGGCCGAAGGTGTCGGTGGCGACCGCGGGCACCCCCGTCGGGGCCGCCAGCGCGGCGAGGACCCGGCCCGGCCCCGCCTCGCAGAACAGGTCGGTGCTGTCCACCACCTGGTCCAGCGCGTCCCAGAAGCGCACCGGGACGATCAGATGCGCCTTGAGCAGTTCGGCGAGATCCTCGCGCGGCCCGATCGGGCGGCCGGTCACGGTCGAGACGAGCATCCGCCGCGGCGGGCCGAACGACACCCCTTGCAGGCATTCGGCGAACTTGCTCGCGCAGACGGCGACGTGCGGCGAGTGCAGCGCCCTGGTGACCGGCAGCACGCTGGCCCGCATGCCCTCCTCCGCGGCCCGTTTGGCGATCAGCAGCACCTCGGAGTCGCGCCCGGACAACACGTGCGCGGTCGGTCCGTTGGCCGCCGCGATCACCATCCCGGTACCTCTGACCAGGCGTTCCGTGCCCTCCCTGGTGGTGGCCACGCTGATCATGCCGGTGCCGGGGGTGCCCAGTTCGCTCATCAGCCGGCCGCGCCGCCGTACCAGCCTGCGCGCCGCCAGCGCGGACAGGCAGCCCGCCCAGACCAGCCCGGTGATCTCGCCGAGGCCGTGCCCGACCGCGGCCCCCGCGTCGAGGCCCAGCCGGTCCAGCTCGCGCAGCGCCGCCAGCGAAGCCTCCAAGATCGCCGGTTGGGCGATGGCGGTGTCCGCGGGCATGTCGCCCACCGCCGACCGCCCGTACTCCTCCTGGCGGCGCACGGGCGCGTCCTGGCCCGGCAGCAGCAGCGTGACCCGCCCGCGTACGCCGGCGCCCAGGTACACCCCGGCGCTGACGGACAGCCGGGCCTGGCACAGCCCGGCCAGCCGCCCGGCGGCGGTCCGCGCCCGCGCGGCCAGTTCCTCCGCCGTCCCCGCGACGAGCCCGACCCGCAACGGCCCGCAGGCCGCCTCCGCGGCCAGGGCACAGGCCAGGTCGTGCAGCTCCGCCTCCGTCCAGCGCGGCGCCTGGTCCGCGATGCGTTCGAGCACCGGCCGCACGGCCGGGCCGTCCGCACCGGTCAGCGCGAACACCAGCGGCTCCCGCGTGGAAGGGGCCGTCCCCGAGATGGTCACCACTCCTATCCCCTTCCTGGGCAGGGTTCCGTGCGCGTTCCTGGTCAGGTTGTCGTCGCCGGGCGGATGGGGGTTGCCGGGCGGGTTGTCGCGGTCGGGCAGATCGGCGTGGCCGGGCGGATGGGGGTGGCCGGGCGGGTTGTCGTGGTCGTGGCGCGGGGGGTGCGCGTCGGCGGGTGGGATGCTGTGGGCGGGTTCCCGCCAGGTTCCGCGCAGGTCGCCCGGGCGGGTGCCGGGTGGGGTCCGGGGTACGTTCGCCGGTGGTGGCGGGGGTTCGCGCAGGACTATGTGGGTGTTGACGCCGCCGTAGCCCATCGCGCTCACGCCCGCGTGCCGCGGCCCCCGCGCGGGCCAGGGACGCGGCCGGGACAGCACGCGCAGGAGGGTGCCGGGGGCGGCGAGCAGCCGGTGCGGGTGCTCGGCGGCGGCCGGCGGCAGCACGCCGTACGCGATGCTCAGCGCCGCCTTGATCACACCGGCCACCCCCGCCGCAGCCCCACCGTGCCCGACGTTCCCCTCAACCGCGCCCACCACCGCCCACCCGAGCCCACCCCCGATGGCCCCGTTCCCGGTGACCTTGTTCCCCGGGGTCCTGCTTCCTGTGGTCCCGTTCCTCGGGATCACGTTCCCGATGGCCTTGTACCCCGGCGTCCGATCTCCCGTGATCCCGCCCCCGATGGCCCCGTCCGCCGCCGCTCCGCTCGCGGTGGTCCCGTTCCCCGTGGTTCCGTCCCCCATGGCCCCGTTCGCGGTGGTCCCGTTCCCTATGGTTCCCTTCGCGGTGGTTCCGTCCCCTGTGGCCTCGTCCCCCGTGGCCCCGTTCCCCGTGGTTCCGTTGGTGGTGGGCTTGTTCACCGTGGTTCCGTTGTCGGTGGTTTTCGACGTGGCTCGGGGGCTCTCGTCGGGAGGGTGGGGGTGGTCGGCGTGGTCCGGGTCCGTGGGGGCCTCCGGCGGGCGGGGGATTGCCGGGGCGGTCCTGTGCCGGGACTGGGGTGGGACGCGGGAGGGGCCGGTGGAGTGGTCACGGAGCAGGCGGGTGAGGGCGGTGAGGCCGACGCCGCCGCGCCGGGACGGATCGTGTCCCTCGAAGAGTGCGACCGCGCTCGGCCGTACGCCCGCGTGCGCGTAGGCGCGGCGCATCGCGAGCAGGCGGCCGTCCACCTCGGACAGTGTCAGGCCGCCGTGGCCGTCGGAGGAGACGCCCCACCCGGCGATCTCCGCGTAGATGCGCAGCCCCCGCTCGCGCGCGTCGGCCGTGCGCATCAACGCGATGACCCCGCACCCCTCACCGGGCCGCAGGCCGTCGTCCCGCTGCCCGAACGGCCGAGGCGTCCCGCCGTCCCAGTGCCCGAACGGCCGAGGCGTCTCGCCGTACTGGTGTCCGACCGGCCGTGGCGTCCCGCCGGGCAGGTGCGGCGGCGGTTGCGGGCACGCGGCGTGGCCGGGGAGTCCTGAGGGCGGGGGCGGGGTGCACCCGGGGAGGTTCGATGGCGGGGGCGGGGTGTAGCCGGGGAGGCTCGATGGCGGGGGTGGGGAGATGGCGCGGCTGGAGAGGTCGAGGTCCACGCCGCCCGCGAGGGCGAGGTCGGCGCCGCCGTCGCGCAGGGTACGGCAGGCGGCGATCAGGGCCGGCATGGACGGAGTGCCGGCGTCGTCCAGGGGGAAGACGCCGCGCCGGTCGAAGTAGTGGGTGAGGATCTCGACGGCGGTGGCGGGGAGTTCGCCGTAGAGGTGTTCGTCGTAGGACTTCGGGATTGGCGGGAGGTTGGCGATGACGACCGACAGGCGCAGGCCATCCAGCCCTTCCGCCGCGCGGAACCCGGCGTCGGCGAGCGCCCGCCGGGCGGTGTCGGCCGCCAGCAGCCGCGCCGGATCGTCGCGGGACGCAGGGCGGCCGGTGCTTCCGGTGCTGTCTATGCCTCCGACGCCGGTGCCCCCGGTGCCTCCCGTGGTGCCCGTGAACCCGGTGGTGCCGTTGGGGGCGGTGTGTGAGCGGGGCTCGTCGAGGCCCGGGATCTCGAAGGGCTCGGCCGAGGGGGTCCAGCCTTCGATACGGGCCACCTGGCCGCCCGGACCTGGGAGGAAGGCGCGGCGCCGGGTGAGGACGGTCTCCCACAGCGCGTCGAGCCCGTTGGCGTCGGGGAGGACGCAGGCCATACCGACGATCGCGACGTTCACTGGCATACCGGAGACGGGAACCCCTTGTTCCTCGGCATTGTGCATGCTTCCCCCGAACGCATGGACCGATGAGGTCTCCGTCGAAGCTAACGACCGGCCATCGGCCTCTCAAGCACATCCCCGCCCACCCGCCGCAAAGAGATGCCCATTAAAGAAAGGCGCCGGGCGTCGGTTTCCCGCGCCGCCCCAGCCGGTGTTCCGCAGGTTCGCGACGAGCGGCGAGGACGGCCTCCGACGGCACCTCGGGGGTGGCACGAGCGGCGTCCTGGAGGTGACACGAGCGGTGTTCCGGGGTGATGCGGCGGTGGGGTGAGCGGCGATGGCTCGGGTGACGGTGGGGTGAGTGTGGGGGGCCGGTGGGATCGGCGAGGGAGTGGGCGGGTCAGCTCGGGGTCAGTTCGGGGTGGCAGCCGCAGTGTGGGGAGCCGGTGGGGGCGGGGGTGGTGACGGAGCGGAAGAGGGCGGCGGCGGGGGTGGCGCCGGAGAGGGCGTCGGCGGCGAGGATGACCGCGGCGGCCGTGTAGGCCGACTGCTCGTTCGGGAAGTGCCGCCGGTTGACGAACTGCCAGCCGGTCCAGTAAGAGCCGTCCTCGTGCCGCAGGTGCTGCATGTCGGTGTAGACGCGCAGGGCGCGGTCGCGGTCGCCCATGGCGTCGAGCGCCAGCACCAGCTCGCAGGACTCGGCCCCGGTGACCCACGGCTGGTCGCTGACGCAGCGGATGCCGAGGCCGGGCACGTAGAACCGCTCCCAGTCCCCGGCGACGCGGGCGTGGGCATCGGGTCCGCGCACGGCGCCGCCGAGCACGGGGTAGTACCAGTCCATCGAGAACCGGCTCTTGTCGGCGAACGCCTCCGGATGCGCGGCCACCACGTGGCCGAGCCGGTCGGCGGCGAGTTCCCACTCCGGCTGCGGGTCGCCGAGGCGCTCGGCCAGCCGTACGCCGCAGCGCAGGCCCTGGTGGATGGAGGAGCAGCCGGTGAGCAGCGCGTAGGGGGCGGCGGCGCCGTCGGGCCCGCGCTGCCAGACGATCTCGCCGCGCGGGGTCTGCAGGTCCACGACGAAGTCCAGCGCCCGCCGTACGGCCGGCCACATCGTACGGGCGAACGCCTCGTCACCCGTCACCAGCAGTTCGTGCCACACGCCGACCGCGATGTAGGCGGCGTGGTTGGACTCCCCGGCGGGTTGGGCGGCCCGGCCGTCGAGGATCTTCATCGGCCAGGAGCCGTCCGGGCGCTGGTGGCGCACCAGCCAGTCGTAGCCGCGCCTGGCCTCCTCGGTGAGGCCGGCCACGGTCAGGGCCATCAGGCACTCGACGTGGTTCCAGGCGTCCACGTGTCCCTCGGGCCAGGGTACGCCGCCGTCGGCCTGTTGCACCGCGGCGATGCTCTTGGCCGTCTGGAGCACCTGCTCGCGGCTGAGCACCCCCGCGACCTCGGGGATCTCGGTGCCAGGCGTCATGCCGGCTTCCGGGCGTAGACCACCACGCTCTTGCCGATGACCGGGTTGAGCACGGCCTCGGCGAGCCGGGTCAACGGGGGGCGCTTCATGATGTCCCAGACGAGCAGCTCGTGGTACGCCTTGGCGAGCGGGTGGTCGTCGTTGTTCACGCCGACCGCGCACTTGATCCACCAGTAGGGCGCGTGCAGTCCGTGGGCGTGGTGGTGGCCGCCGACCTCCAGGCCGGCGGACTTCAGCTTCGCCTGGAGCTCGGCCAGCGTGTAGATCCGCACGTGCCCGCCGGGGGCCGTGTGGTAGTCCTCGTCCAGCGCCCAGCAGATCCGCTCGGGCAGGAAGCTGGGCACGGTGACCGCGACCCGGCCGCCGGGCTTGAGCACCCGGACGATCTCCCGCATGGCCGCCATGTCGTCCGGGATGTGCTCAAGGACCTCGGCGGCGATCACGTAGTCGAAGGTGCCGTCGTCGAAGGGCATGTCCAGCGCGTCGCCGACCACGGTGTCCCCGCCGGTGCCGGGGGGCACCTCGCCCGCCTGGTCCATCGCCTTGAACATGGTCGCGACGTTGTCCAGTTCGGCCGCGTCCTGGTCGAAGGCCACCACGTGCGCTCCGCGCCTCAGCACCTCGAAGGCGTGCCGCCCGCCTCCGCAGCCCAGGTCGAGCACCCGGTCGCCCGGTCCCACCGGCAGGCGTCCGAAATCGACGGTCAGCAATGCGCCTCCTCGTAGGGTTATCTCGTGCCGGCCGTACGGGCGGCGATGGCCTCGCGGTAGGTCTCGGCCGTCCGCTTCGCCACGACGTTCCAGGTGTAGCGCTCCATGACGCGCTCGTAGCCGCGCCGCCCGACCTCCTCCCGCTCGCGCGGGGAGTCGTGCAGCCGGCGCAGGACGGCGGCCAGTTCCTCGGCGTCGCCGGGGGCCACCTGGACGGCCGCATCGCCGACCACCTCGGGCAGCGCCCCGGTACGGCTGGCGACCAGCGGGGTGGCGCAGGCCATGTGCTCGACGGCGGGCAGCGAGAACCCCTCGTAGAGGGAGGGCACGACGGAGATCTCGGAGGTCGCGATCAGCTCGCCCAGTTCAGTGTCGGAGATCCCGTGCACGAAGCGCACCCGGTCGTGCAGGCTCAGCTCGGCGACCAGCTTCTCGGTCGGGCCGCCGGGGGTGGGCTTGCTGACGACGGTGAGGTTCACGTCGCGTTCGGTGGCGAGCTTGGCGACCGCGCGCAGCAGCGTGGCCACGCCCTTCATCGGGGAGTCGGCGCTGGCCACCGCGACGATCGAGCCCTTGCGCCGGGGGAGGTGCGGGCGGGGGTGGAAGTAGCGGGTGTCCACGCCGAGCGGGATGAGCCGCATGTTCGCCTGCGGCACGCTGAAGTCGCGGTGGATGTCGGCGAGGGAGGATTCGCTCACGGTCAGGATCGGGTTCAGCCGGGGCGCGACGTGGCTCTGCATCCGGACGAAGCCGTACCAGCGGCGCATGCTGAGCTTCTTCATCCCCTTGGCGGCCTGGAGCTCGATCCGCCGGTCCACGCTGATCGGGTGGTGGATCGTGCCGACCACCGGGAAGAGCTTCTGGATGCCGAGCAGGCCGTATCCGAGGGTCTGGTTGTCCTGCACGACGTCGAAGTCGCCGACCCGCTTCTTCAGCTCCCGGTAGGCGCGCAGGGTGAAGGTCAGCGGCTCGGGGAAGCCCGCGGTCCACATGGTGCCCACTTCGAGGGCGTCGATCCAGTCGCGGAACTCGCGCAGCGGCGGCGTCCTGAAGGGGTGGTCGTCGTTGTAGAGGTCCAGGCTGGGGATCTTGGTCAGGATGACGCCCTCGTCCAGCTCCGGGTACGGCTGGCCGGAGAAGACCTCCACCCGGTGCCCGAGGGCCACCAGCTCGCGGCTGAGGTGCCGTAGATAGACGCCCTGACCGCCACAGGTCGGCTTGCTGCGATAGGAGAGCAGCGCGACCCGCAGCGCGTCCGCACCTGCCACGGGACACCCCTTTCGACGACGGTAACCGCGACGGTAGCCGCCCAAATAGGGGCATGTACCGTGAAAGATGACCTTAGTTGCGAACCATACCATTCGGCAGTCTGGCGGAGCTGAGGTGAAATTGTGTCTCACGTCACCTTCACACTCCGCGAACTGCGAAGTTAGCCTGACCGAGCAGCGTTCTGTGGAACGTGTTCTAGCGGGGATGGTGGGTTTCGGCGGGCCAGGGCATAGCGGTCGGCAGGCGACGTGAGGGTACATTCGCCTCTCAACAGGCCGTGTGACGAGTGTTGGAGGATCCGTTGGCCAGTCGCGCTCTGATCACCGGTATCACGGGCCAGGACGGCTCCTACCTCGCCGAGCACCTGCTCGCGCAGGGATACGAGGTGTGGGGGCTGGTCCGCGGGCAGGCCAACCCGCGTGTGTCACGTGTGCGCAGGCTGCTCCAGGACGTCCAGCTCGTCCGCGGCGACCTGCTCGACCAGGGGTCGCTGATCTCCGCCGTGGAACGCGTGCGCCCCGACGAGGTGTACAACCTGGGCGCCATCTCGTTCGTCCCGATGTCCTGGGAGCAGGCCGAGCTGACCGCCGAGGTCACTGGCATGGGCGTGCTGCGCATGCTGGAGGCGATCCGGGTGTGCTCCGGCATCTCGGCCTCCCGTACGGTCGGCGGCGCCGGGCAGATCCGCTTCTACCAGGCGTCCTCCTCCGAGATGTTCGGCCAGGTCAGGGAGACCCCGCAGACCGAGCGCACCCCCTTCCACCCTCGCTCCCCGTACGGCGTCGCCAAGGCGTACGGCCACTTCCTCACCCAGAACTACCGCGAGTCGTACGGCATGTACGCCGTCTCCGGCATCCTGTTCAACCACGAGTCGCCGCGCCGGGGAGCGGAGTTCGTCACCCGCAAGGTCACCCTCGGCGCCGCCAGGATCAAGCTCGGCCTCGCCGGCGAGCTGCGGCTCGGCAACCTGGAGGCGCGCCGCGACTGGGGCTACGCCGGCGACTACGCCCGCGCCATGCATCTCATGCTCCGCGCGACCACCCCCGAGGACTACGTCATCGGCACCGGCCGCACCCACTCGGTCCGCGAACTCGTCGAGGCCGCCTTCGCCGCCGCCGGCCTGGACTGGGAACGCCACGTCGTCGTCGACCAGTCCCTGCACCGCCCCGCCGAGGTCGACCTCCTCTGCGCCGACCCCAAGAAGGCCCGCACCCAGCTCGGCTGGGAGCCGTCCGTCTCCTTCGAAGACCTGGTCACCATGATGGTAGAAGCCGACCTCCGCCTCCTCACCGAAGGCGGCGACCCCGACCAGGACTCCTCCTGGCCCTGACCTGCCCTGCCCTGACCTGTCCCTAGCTCTGCCCTGCCCTGCGCTGCCCTGCGCTGCGTTGACCTGCCCCGCTGTGCCCTCATCTGCCCTGCCCTGCCCATCACCCCTGGCTCGTTTAGTTTGGGGTGTGTGGTGGGAGGGGGTGGCTTGGTGGGGGATGGGGGGTTACACCCAGCCGGGGGGCATGAGTTTGTCCGCTTGCCAGCGGGCGGGGCGTTGCTCGTCGGGGGGCGGGTTGTCCAGGTCGATGTAGACGACTGGGTCGGCGCGGTGGCGGACGACGTCGGCGAGGAGTTCGGTCAGGCCGGCGAGGATCTCGCCGGGGCGGGTCGGCTCGCCGAAGGCGCCGATGCGCACCGGTTCGCGGCCGTCGGTGAGGCGGGCATACAGCACGAAGTCCCCGGAACTGCCCGGGTCGGGGCGGTCTCCCTTGGCCAAGCCATCCGAGACGTAGAGCGAGACGATCCGGTCGGCGCGGATCAACTCGGTGAGCGCGGTACAGATCCAGACATGTGCCAGCTCGGTCATGTCCTGAGTCTGACCGTCACGGACCGGGTTGCGTACAACGATTGGATAAGGGCCGGTCGGTGCCGCCGACGAGCCGGTGGCCTTCGGCGATGCGGTCGCGCAGCCGCCGGGCGGCCTGCTCCACCGGGACATGGCAGTCACGGGGTGCCGAGCATCATGGAAGCCGTGAACCGCATCATGTCCTGATTCGCCAGGCGAACTGCCTCGGGTGGCCGCTGTAGGCGGCTGGCGAAGGTGCGAAGGTCCAACTATCTGAGATGGCGAAGCTCCGGCTGGCGGAGGTGGTGAGGGTCTGGCTGGCAGAAGTGGTGAGGGTCTGGCTGTCTGAGGTGGCGACGGTCCGGCTGGCGGAGGTGGTGAATTCTGGCTGTCTTAGGTGGTGGATGTCAGGGGTGGTTCTTGCGCGACCACTTCTCTGTTCGACGGACCTTGTCGCTCACCGCTTGTTGTCTGTTCCGCAACAGCTTCGACTGCTTTCTGTCCCCACGGCAGCCGCGTCCTGGCCGGTCTTCTTCATGGCTTTCGCGAGATCCTTCTGGAGTCGGAGGGTTCTCGGCGACCTTCTTCGCGGGTGCCGGCGAGTTTCTCCCGCCGGACGGCATGCGCTTCTGCAGGGGCTCGCCGTGGTGCGGGCCGGGGGCCTCGGTGAAGTTCCCGTCGTCGGGCGGGACGGGTCGGCGGCGGCCGGTAGCGGGGTGGCGGCGCCGGCGGGTGCTGCGCCGGGTTCCGATCTGTCGGGCAGACTGCTCGGTAGATCCCGGCGAAGGTGGAGTGACCCCGGTGGACAAGCTGATCGCGGACTTCTGGTTCGACCCGTCCTGCCCGTACACGTGGATCACCTCGCGGTGGATGCTGGAGGTGGCGAAGGTCCGGCCGGTCGAGGTGCGCTGGAACCTGATGAGCCTGTCGGTGCTCAACGAGGGCCGCGACGACGACCCGGAGGGCGACCCCGAGGGCTACCTGTGGGTGCCGGTGCGCATCTGTGCGGCGGTGCGGCGGCGGTACGGCGGGCAGGCGCTCGGCCGGTTCTACACCGCGCTGTGGACCGCCGGCCGCGACGGGGACTGGCTCGGCGACCTGCACACCGCGCTGGCCGCCGCGGGGCTGCCGGTCGAGCTGGCCGAGGCCGGGATGTCGGCGGAGTACGACGACGAGGTGCGCGCCTCGCACGCCGAGGGCATCGGGCTCATCGGCGACCACGTCGGCACCCCGGTGATCGCGGTCACCGGCGCCGGCGCGGAACGCGTCGTGTTCTTCGGCCCTGTCATCTCCCGGATTCCCACCGGGGAGGAGGCCGGGCGGCTCTGGGACGGGACGCTGCTGGTGGCCGGCGTCCGGGGGTTCCACGAGCTCAAGGGGCTCCCGCACGAGGAGCCCCGGCTCGGCTGAGGCGCCGGCCGGGACCCGGCAGGACGCCCGGGCCGCCTCGAAGCCGGTGTCGAAGCCGGTGTCGAAGCCGGTGTCGAAGCCGGTGTCGAAGCCGGTGTCGTAGGTGTAGAGCCAGGCGGTGGCCCTCTCGTGGAAGTGGCGGATGAAGAAGGGCATCACCAGGTCGTTCAGCCGCCGGCGTACCGGCCCCGCGGTCTTGCCGCCGCGGTTGTCCTCGGCCATCTTGGCCATCCTGGCCGCGCGGGGGCGGCGCAGCCGGTCGTACCCGGCCAGCGCCTCCGGGATGGACGGCGCCCTGCGCAGCTCCCCGGCCAGCACGAGCGCGTCCTCGACGGCCATGGAGGCGCCCTGGCCGGCGCCGACCGGGTGCGCCGCGTCCCCGATGAGCACGATCCGGTCGTCGTGCCAGACCGGCACCTCGTCCAGCACGTGTCCCGGCGTCGCGCGGTGCAGCCGGGTGGCCGCGGCGAGGATGTCCGAGGGCGTCTTCTCCTGGCGGTACAGCTCGGCGAGCCTGTCGAGGGTGACCGTGGCGAGGTCGGGCTGCTCGCGCAGGGCCACCTGGGCCGACCACCAGACGGTGCCGTCCGGCACGGGCACGTAGAGGAAGGCGCCGTTGCGGGCGAAGACCAGGTTGAAGACGCCCGGTTCCAGGTCGAGCCCCGCTGAGACGCCGGTGAAGTGGCACAGCCCGGCGTAGACGGGAGTGGGCGCGGCCGGGTCGAGCGCGGCCCGGGTCGCCGACCAGATGCCGTCCGCGCCGACCAGCAGATCCGCCTCCACCGTACGGCCGTCGCCGACTCCCGGCAGGTCCGCCCCCGCCGTACGGCTGCCGCCGACTCCCGGCAGGTCCGCCTCCGCTGCACGGCTGTCGCCGAACTTCACGCGCACCCCGCTGGGGCCGGAGACCGCGTTCACCAGGCGCTCCCCGGTGACGAAGTGGGCGCCGGAGCGTAGCGCCTCCTCGCGGAGCGTCTCGACGAGCCGGCCGCGCATGAGGGTGACGGAGCGCAGGGGGTCGCCGGGCAGGCGGCCCCTCGGCACGTCGCCGAGGAGCTTGCCTGAGCCGCTCCACATCCGCTGCCGGGGGACCGCGAAGCCGGCCCGCCGGACCTGCTCCATGCAGCCGAGCCGGTCCAGGGCGCGCAGCCCGTTGCCGGACGCTCAGGAAGGAGCCGACCGGGCCGGCGGGGGACTCGTGTGCCTCGTAGACGGTGACGTCGGCGCCGATCCGGCGCAGCGCGATCGCGGCGGTGGAACCCGCCACCCCGCCGCCGGCGATGATGACCCGCATAGGTGAACCCACTTTCGGTGAATCTAGATTCGGCGAATATGGGCTCAGTATGATGTCCGCTGCGAGAGGTCGTCAAGGGAGGTTCCATGGGGGTCCGTAAGGAGAGGGCGGCCGAGACCCAGGCCGCGCTCAAGGAGGCGGCCAGGCGGGTGTTCGTCGAGCGCGGCTACCTGAACACGAAGATCGGCGACATCACGGCCGCCGCCGGTCGCGCCACCGGCTCCTTCTACGACCACTTCAGCAGCAAGGAGGATCTGCTGGCGGCGCTGCTGGGCGACATGCAGGCGCAGGCCGACGCCGAGATCGCCGCGGGCGGCCATCCGCGCGAGCACGACCTCACCGACCGCGCCCAGCTCCGCGAGCACCTCGCGGTCTCCTGGCACGTGTTCCGCGACCACCTGCCGGTGATGGTGGCGCTGTTCCAGTCGTCCATGGCCGCCGATCCGGGGTCCGGGCGGGCCTGGCGGCAGCTCGCCGAGGAGACCGACGTCCTCCGCGACCACCTCCAGTACCTGCGGGAGCGCGGGCACGAGCTGCCCGGCGACCCTGCCGTCGTCGCGGCCGCGATCGGCGCCATGATCTCCATGCTCGGCTACACCGTCCTGACCGCCGGTGAGCATGGGCCCGACGCCGGCCCGGACGAGATCCTCGACACCGTCACCGATCTCCTCCTGCACGGACTCGCCGGCCCGCCCCGGCCCGCCTAGGGTTATCCGCTCTCCTGACTCGCGGTCGGAGGCCGTTGTTTCGGTCGGTGCTATTCGGTGTTTGCCGCAGCTCCGAACAGGTTGTGCGCATTATGCCCGGCATTTTGGGGCAAACTCCTGTATTACTGTGTCATGTTACCGAAGTTGTCGCAGGAGTAGATGTCTGACCAGGGCGCATGCGAGCATGTCGGGGAGGACGGTACCGGAGCGGCCAGTGGTGACATTTAGTGATCTCTTTTGGTCACTTTGTTATGGCCGAGTCCGGCGGGACCGCAGGCGGGTCACATCCATATGGGAGGCGGCATGGAACGCGATCTTGGTTCGGGTAAGTCCGCTCGTGCGCTCTTCTCCGCGGAAATGGTGCGGCTGAGAAGGGAAAGAGGGCTCTCCCAGAGCATGCTCGGAAAGCGGCTTCAGGTTCACCGTACCCTGATCTCGCATATCGAGCGCGGTGGAAAGCCGCCACAGCGTGAGATCGCCGAGGGGCTCGACACCGTCTTCGACCTGACCGAGCAGGGGCATTTCATCGGCCTGTACAAGCGGATGGTGCGCGATCTCGGGACTATCGGCTGGTTCCTGCGCTGGCTTGAGGTCGAGCCCAGGGCGTCCCTGCTGCGCTTCTGGGATCCGCTGCTGATTCCCGGCTTTCTGCAGACGGAGGACTACGCTCGCGCGATATTCAGCCAGGAGCCGACCGTCTCGGCGGGTGAGGTCGAGGAGCGCGTCGCGATCAGGATGGCCCGCCGTGCCATCCTCGACAGGAAAGAGCCGCCACGTGTCTGGATCATGATGGAGGAGAGCGTGCTCAACCGCCCGATCGGCGGCGAACACGTGCTCCGCGACCAACTCCGCCATTTGCTGAATATGGCCGAGCATCCGAGCGTGACCCTGCAGGTCGTGCCCGTCTCTGCCGGTTGCGCCCCCGGCCTGCTGAGCGCCTTCGCCCTGGCCCGGGTGCCGGACGACGACTTCGAGATCGCCACGGTCCAGTCGGCCGGGGACGGGGTGGTCACCACCGATCCGGGTATGATCACGCGTTTGTCGCTGCGCTGTGACACCATACGAAACGACGCTTTATCGCAGCACGACTCGTTGCGCCTCATCGAGAGGGCGGCAGAGCAATGGACGAAGTGAATCTCACGGGAGCGGTCTGGCGCAAGGCGCGGGCCAGTGGCGGCACGGGCGGGGAGTGCGTCGAGGTGGCCACCATTCCGCCGGATGTGATCGCCGTCCGCGACAGTAAAGATCCCGCCGAGGCGGTTCTGCTGTTGTCCCTCGATCAGTGGCGGGCCTTCACCTGGGGCGTCCGACGGGATGAATTCGGGGTTGCCTGACAAACGGGACGGCCTTCTTCGCCGGCGAATGCCTGCTATTTTCCGGGCATGGTGTTACCTGAGCGGCTGAGCTGGGCGGTGGAGACGATCGGCGTGCGTCCCGCCGATCGGGTGCTGGAGATCGGCTGCGGTCCGGGCGTCGCGGTCGGACTGGTGTGCGCACGCCTGGCCGGAGGCACGATCACGGCCATCGATCGCTCCGAGAAGGCGATCGACGCCGCGAGGCGCCGCAACGCCGAGCACATCGCCGCCGGAAAGGCGGTCCTGCGTACCGCGAGCCTGGTGGACGGGGCCTTCGGCGACGACTCCTTCGACAGGATCTTCGCGGTCAACGTCAACCTTTTCTGGACGGCCTCCCCGGCCCGGGAGATCGGGCTCCTCGGCCGCTGGCTGGCCCCCGGCGGAAGCGTGCACCTGTTCTACGAGGCGCCCGGGGCCGAGCGGGCCGAGGAGATCGCGGGCAGGGTGCCTCCGGCGTTCGAGGCGCTCGGCTGGACCGCCACCGTGGTGCGGCACCGCGAGTCGGCGCACCTGGTGGCCGTCGTGGCCGGGACGCGCTGACGCCCGGGGCGGGGGCAGGAGCCGGAGGCCGGGCGGCGGGGCGGGGGGCAGCGAGCCGTGGGCCGGGCGGCGGGGCGGGGGTCAGGAGCTGTGGGCCGGGCGGCGGGGCGGGGTCATGCCCAGGGCGGTGACGGCGGCGAGGAGACCGACGCCTGCGGTCGCCCACCAGGCGTGCACGTACGAGGAGAGGACGTCGCCGGAGGCGGCGGTGCCGGCGAGCACGGCCACCAGGAGCGCCACGCCCAGGCTGGTGCCGATCTGACGGCTCATGTTGACCACGGCGCTGCCGGTCGCCGCCCGCGCGGGCGGCAGGTCGGCGGTGGCGGCGGACAGGATGGTGGGCAGCGCCAGCCCGACCCCGGCACCGCCGATCAGCCACCCGGGCAGCAGGTCGGTGGCGTAGTGCGGGGTCGTGCCGACGCTGAGCAGCAGCACGACGGAGCCCAGCGCGAAGAGCAGGCAGCCCGCCCCGGCCTGTACGCCGACCGGCACCCGGCGCCCGAAGCGATGGGCCAGCGCCGAGACGACGGGCACCATCAGCGGGCCGGGCGCCACCGCGAGCCCGGTCTGCAGCGGGCTGTAGTGCCACACCTGCTGCATCCACTGGATCACGCCGAGCAGGTTCGCCGCGAAGGCCACGCTGAACAGCACCGAGGTCACGTTGGACCAGGCGAACGCCCGCACCCGCAGCAGCGCGGGCTCCACGATCGGCGCCGGATGGCGGGTCATCCGGTACCCGAACACCGCCGCGGCGAGCACGACGACGGCGAAGGCGGTGAGGATGCCCGCCGACGCCCACCCCCGGTCCGGGCCCTGGACGAGCGCCAGGGTCAGCGCGCCGATCGCCAGCGCGAGCACGATCGCGCCGAGCACGTCCGGGATCCGACCGGCGGCGGTGTCCCGGGAGTCCGGCACCAGGCGGGCGGCGGCGACGAGCGCGACCACGCCCACCGGGATGTTCACCAGGAATACCCACTGCCACGACGCCTCCACCAGCAGGCCGCCGAGCACCGGTCCCAGTGCGGAGGCGAGCGCGCCGGAGGCGGCCCAGATGCGCACCGCGCGCGCCCGGCGCTCCGGCGGGTTGGCCGCGACGAGCAGGCCGAGGCTGGCCGGGGTCAGCATCGCGGCGCCCACGGCCTGGAGCACCCGGAAGGCCACCAGGGCCCACAGGCCGGAACTCGCCGCGCACGCCGCGCTGGCCAGTGTGAACAGCGCGAGCCCGGCCATGAACCCGGCCTTGCGGCCGTAGCGGTCGGCGAGCCGGCCGAGCGGGACGAGCAGCGCGGCGTAGACGATCGTGTACGCGTTGAGGATCCAGCTGAGGTCCGGTAGCGAGACGCCGGAGAAGTCCCGGCCGATACCGGTGAAGGCGACGTTCACGATGAACACGTCCAGGCCGGCCATGAACGCCGCCGCGGACAGTACCGTCAGGATCAGGGCGGGCCGGTGCGGCGGTGCCGCGGGCGGGCTCGGGACGGCGACCGTGGCCGCCTGCTGGCTATGGGATTCCATGGCCAGCAGGTTCGCACCTGACTATGGTTGAGTCAATTCAGGTCTTGCCACTGGCTGTGGCAGGGCAAAGTCAGGGGTAGCGTGGCCTCATGGACACGGCGCACATGAAACTCGCCGGAGCGGCGGCCGACCGGGACCGCTGGGAGGCCCGGGACTGCTCCATCGACGGCGCACTGAAGATCGTCGGCACCCGCTCGGCCATGCTGCTGATGCGGGAGGCGCACTACGGCACCACGCGGTTCGAGGACTTCGTGCGCAGGGTCGGCATCACCGAGGCGGTCGCCGCGGCACGGCTGCGCGAGCTGGTCACCGCGGGCCTGCTCGCCCGCCGGGCGTACAAGAACCCCGGCGAGCGCACCCGGCACGAGTACGTCCTGACCGAGGCGGGGGGCGAGCTGCAGCTGGTGCTCATGGCGTTCATCCAGTGGGGCGACCGCCACCTGCCCCGCAGGGGCGGCCCGCCGCTGGACTTCCGGCACACCGGCTGCGAGGAGCCGATCGCGGTACGGCTGAGCTGCGCGGCCGGGCACGACGTCGAGCCGGGCGCGATCACCGTCCGCGGCACGTGGGGCCGGCCCACGCCGGCCACGGAGAAGGCCACGGGGAAGGCCGCGGGGAAGGCCACAGCCGAGGCAGCGGCCGACGTCACGGCCGACGTCACGGCCGCGGTCGCGGCCGAGGGTGCGGGCAAGGACGTGAGCCCCGCCGGTTAGAACGCGCCGGCGGGGCCGAGGTCGGCGGGCCTGTCAGCCGAGGGCGACCGGGAGGTCCTTGATGCCGTTGATGAAGTACGAGCGCAGGCGGCGGGCCTCGCCGGTCTGGTGCAGCTTCGGGTAACGGCGGGCCAGCGTCTCGAACAGGACGCGCAGCTCCATCTTGGCGAGGTGGTTGCCGAGGCAGAAGTGCGCGCCGCCGCCGCCGAAGCCGATGTGCGGGTTCGGGTCGCGGCCGATGTCGAAGGTGGTCGGCGCGGCGAAGACGGACTCGTCCCGGTTGGCCGAGGTGTAGAACACCACGACCTTGTCGCCCTCGCCGATCTTCTGGTCGCCGAGCACCGTGTCGGCCGTGGCCGTACGCCGGAACAGGTTGACCGGGGAGACCCAGCGGACGATCTCGTCGGCCGCGGTGCGGGCCAGCGACGGGTCGGCGACCAGCCGGTCCCACTGCTCGGGGTGCTCGAAGAGGGCGAGCATGCCACCGGACGCGGCGTTGCGGGTGGTCTCGTTGCCGGCCACCACGAGCAGCAGCACGAACAGGTCGAACTCGTCCTGGGACAGCACCTCGCCGCCGTCGCCCGGCTGGAGGAGCTTGGTGACGATGTCGTCGCGCGGGTTCTCCCTGCGCTCGGCGGCGAGCTGGTTGGCGTAGGCGTAGACCTGCATGGCCGCCTGGCCGGCCTCGTCGGGCGCGGGCGCGTAGTCGGGGTCGTCGGCGCCGATCATCTGGTTGGACCAGCTGAAGATCTTGTCCCGGTCCTCGACCGGCGCGCCGAGCAGCTCGCAGATCACGTAGAGCGGCAGCGGGGCGGCGATGTCGCGGACGAAGTCGATCTCGCTCCGCTCCTCGGCCTCGTCGAACAACTGGTCGCAGATGTCGCGGATGTGCTGTTCGAGGACGTTGATGGCCCGGGGGGTGAAGCCCCGGTTGACCAGGGAACGGCGCCGGGTGTGCTCCGGCGGGTCCTGGTTGAGCATCATCATCCGCTGCAGGGCCAGCATTTCCTCCGGCACCTCGGGGAAGAGCGACAACCGGCGGCTGGAGGAGTAGAGATCGCTGTTCCTGGACACGGTCACGACGTCTTCGAGCTTGGTGACCGCCCAGAAGGCGGGCCAGTCCAGCTCCTCGTCGCCCTTGTGCCGGAACACCGGCGCGTTCGCGCGCAGCCACGCGAACTGGTCGTGCGGCGCGCCCTCACGGGCGTAGTGGTCGTAGTCGACCAGGTCGATGTCAGAGGGGTTCATCGGCGGCACCCGGTTCACTAGAACGCGTTCTATACCTGGTCAAGGGTACGGCAAGCGCGGGCGGCCCACGACCACCCGCGGCGTATCGTCCCCTTTCACGCGGAGGCCGCCCGCCCCGTGCGGGGCGGGCGGCCGGTGCCGTACGGTCGCGGGCTTCGGGGGAGGGTGCCGCCCGCGGCGTGCGGCGGGTCAGAACGCGATGTCGCGCCAGGTGCCGACCTCGGCGGCGGGCAGGGCCGTCGGCAGGACGGCCATGCGGTCCACCGCGCCGGAGAGGCGCTGGCCGCCGCCCTGGTCGGCGGCGAACCGGAGCGGCCTGGCGGTGCAGCCGGTGATGCCGTCGGTCGGCACCGTGCCGCCGCCGGCGCGGGCGCCGTCCACGTAGACGTTCACCGCGCCGGTCCGGTCCATCGTGACCACCAGGTCGACATAGCGGCCGGTCGGCACGGTCGCGTTGGTGGTGATGTTCTGACCGGAGCCGATGAACCTGAGCCGGTTGTCCGGGGTCAGGTCCAGGATGATCCCGTCGTTGCCCGGGTTGCCCGAGGGCTGGCTGTCGAAGAGCCGCCGGTAGCCGCTCCCCGCCACCTTCACCTCGGCGGCGAACGTCGCCTCCTGGAGATAGCCGAGCTTCGTGTCCCCGGAGGTGAGGTAGTTCGAGCCGTCCAGGACCAGGCCGCTGCCGGTCGGCGCCGTGGCGTCGTAGGCGGCGGCGCCGGAGACGGTGGCGTTCCTGCCGTTGCCCGAGGCGTCGGCGACGGTGCCGCCCCCGGCCGGGTCCCAGGCCACCACCGGCTTGTCCGCGGGCGGTACGGCGCACGGCGGCAGGTACACCACCGCGGAGTCGGCCGCGCTCCAGGAGTCGGCGCGGACTTCGGCGGAGATCGTCGCGCTGCGGGTGCCGTCGGTCGGCGGGGCCGAGACGCTGAACGTCGCGGTCCGGGTCCTGCCGGCGGGCACGGCGGGCAGCTTCACCGTGGCGGGCTCGGCGGTCCAGCCCTGCGGCAGGCCGAGCGTGACCCTGCCCGCGGGCACGGCGCGCCGGCCGAGCGCCGAGACGGTCACCTCGACCGGGAAGGTCGAGTCGGGCGCGGCCTCGGCGGCCGGGGTGACGGTGACCGCGATCTCGTTCTTGATCGTGTAGGACTTGCCCGCCCTGGCGTTCCAGCTCAGCGTGTCGCCGGAACGGTGCGGGCCGACCTCGTGGCCCTGCTCGTCGTAGACCCGGTAGCGGCCCTTGACGAAGTCGGAGCGGACCTTGATCTGCCCCGTCCTGCTGATGTGCAGCGTGACCTCCTTGGCCGCGCCGTCCTGCCAGGACGCGTCCATGGTCACGTCACCGCGGGCCCGCAGGCCGGTGACCGAGCCCTCGCGCCACGCCGAGGGGAGCGCGGGCAGCACGTGGATCTCGTCGTTCTGGCTCTGCACCAGCATCTCGGACATGCCGGAGGTGGCGCCGAAGTTGCCGTCGATCTGGAACGGCGGGTGGGTGTCCCAGAGGTTCTCCAGGGTGGAGGACTTGAGCTGCTCGCTCAGCATCTTGTGCGCGTGGTCGCCGTCCAGCAGCCGCGCCCAGAAGTTGATCTTCCATGCCTTGCTCCAGCCGGTGCCGCCGTCGCCGCGCGCGGTCAGCGAGACCTTGGCCGCCTGGCCCTCCGGGCTGTCCGGGGTGATCTGCCGGCCGGGGTGCAGGGCGAACAGGTGGGACACGTGCCGGTGCTCGTTGTTCGGGTCGTCCCAGTCGGTCTTCCACTCCTGGAGCTGGCCCCACGAGCCGATCCTGATGCCCGGGTCGAGCTTGGCGAGCGCGGCCCGCACCTCGGCCTGGAAGGAGTCGTCGATCTTGAGGACCTTGCCCGCCTCCAGCACGTTGCTGAACAGGTCCCAGACGATCTGCTGGGACATCGAGGCGCCCGCGGAGAAGTCGCCCTGCTCCGGTGAGTAGCTGGGGGAGACGACCAGCTTGCCGTCACGCGGGTCGGCGTAGAGGTTGTCCAGCCAGAACTCCGCCGCGCCCTTCATCACCGGGTAGGCGGTCTCCCGCAGGTACTTCGTGTCCAGCCCGAACCGGTAGTGGTCGTACATCTGCTGGGTCAGCCAGGCCCCGGCCTCGGGGAACCAGAACGACGACGCGTAGTCGTGCACGCCGGTGAAGCCGAACGGGTTCGTCTCGTTCATCACCACCCAGCCGCGCGACCCGAACATGTCCTGCGCGGTCTTCTGACCGGCGGGGACCATCGACTTCACGTAGTCGTCGTAGGCCCCGGTGGTCTCGGCGAGGTTGGTCTGCTCGGCGAGCCAGTAGTTCATCTGCAGGTTGATGTTGACGTGGTAGTCGGCCGACCACGGCGGGTTGGTGGAGTTGTTCCACACGCCCTGCAGGTTGGCCGGCAGCGAGCCGTCCCTTGAGGAGGCGATCAGCAGGTAGCGGCCGTAGGCGAAGAACATCGCCTCCAGCGCCCGGTCGTCGGCCGAGGAGCCGCCGGTGTACGCCGCGCGCAGCCGGTCGGTCGGGATCGCCGGGGTGGAGCCGCCGAGGTCCAGCCTGACCCGGTCGAACAGCTTCTTGTAGTCGGCCTGGTGGGCCTTCTTGACCCGGTCGTAGCCCTGCGCCGCGGCCTTGTCCACCGCGGCGGTCACCGCGGCGTGCGGGTCGGTCCCGCGGTAGGCCGGATAGGTGTCGGCGTAGTCGGTGCCCGCCGACAGCACGAAGACCGCGCTGTCCGCCTCGCTCACGGTGATCCGGTCGGCCCCGTCGGTACGGCTGCCGCCCTCGGTCAGCACCTGGACCTGGGCCTCGAACTTCATCCCGTTGTCGGCCAGCGTGCCCTTGATCGTGAGACGCCCGCCGGAGACGGTGACCTGCTTGTCGTTGCGCGGCGACGACGTGCGCAGGGAGAAGGAGACCTTGCCCTTCTGGTCGCCCGCGATGCGGCCGACGATGACGTTGCCCGGGTAGCTGGCGAAGTACTCGCGGGTGTAGCCGACGCCGCCGGCGGTGTAGCCGACGCGGGCCACCGCGTCGCGCAGGCTCAGCTCCCTGCGGTAGTTCGTGGCGTCGGTGTGGCCGGTGTCCAGCCACAGGTCGCCGAAGGTCTGGTAGGCGCCGAAGCCGGACTTCGGCTGGCCGAGCTTCGCGGCCACGGAGTTGGGGGTCATCCGGCCGTCGCGGTCGATCTGCGCCTGCACGTCGGCGATCGCGCCGGGCCGGGGGGCGGTCCAGTTGCCGAAGTTGTAGTTGCGCGCGCCGGGGCCGCCGGTCCACAACGTCTTCTCGTTGAACTGGATCTGCTCGCTGCCGACTCCGCCGAAGACCATGGCGCCGAGGGCGCCGTTGCCGATCGGCAGGGCCTGGGTTTCCCAGTCGGTGGCGGGTTTGTCGTACCAGAGGGTCAAGTCATCGGGTCTATCCGTGGCGCTCGCCACGGTGGTCGGCGCGGCCTGAGCCGTCGCCTGAAGCGGTAAGCCGATCAGCAGGCAAGCGGCCGCCATGGCCACTGCGCTCGCCCGGAGTCTGGGGGGTGACTGCATCGAAAGCTCCGATCACGTCAGTCGTTCAGCTCAAGGGGATATCACCGAAACCCATCTGTAACAAGACATTTCATCCGATGTTTGACCGAGTAGTGATAAACCAGATAACGGTCGGATGTAGCTATCCAGGATGTCTTGACATGCCATAGGAGCCTCGATCAGCATCACGAGACAAGACATCCGATGTCTGATCGAAGGATACGGTGTGAAGGTGTTGCGAGTGGGATCGGTCGGCAGTGCCCGGCCGGTGGCGGGGGCCGCCGCTGCCCTCATCGAGGTGGTAGGCGCATGAGCGCTCAGCCGTACGGGCAGGCGGAGGAGAGCGGCTCCTACCGCATCGTGGCGATGGAGACACACGACATCCGCTTCCCCACCTCACGTGAGCTCGACGGGTCGGACGCGATGAACCCCGACCCCGACTACTCCGCCGCCTACGTGATCCTGCGGACCGACGACGGCGCCGAAGGGCACGGTTTCGCCTTCACCATCGGGCGTGGCAACGACGTGCAGACCGCCGCCATCCGGGCCCTGGAGCCCTACATCATCGGCCGCGACGCGGAGGACCTGGGCGCGCGGTACAAGGAACTCGTGTACGACTCGCAGCTGCGCTGGCTCGGCCCGGAGAAGGGCGTCATGCACATGGCGATCTCCGCCGTGGTCAACGCCCTGTGGGACCTCAAGGCCCGGCGTGCCGGCAAGCCGGTGTGGCTGCTGCTGGCCGAGATGACGCCGGAGGAGATCGTCGGCCTGGTCGACTTCCGCTACCTGTCGGACGCGATCACCCCCGAGGACGCCCTGGCCATCCTGCGCAGGGCCGAGCCGGGCCGCCGGGAGCGGATCGAGCACCTCAAGCAGCACGGCTACCCGGCCTACACGACCTCGCCCGGCTGGCTCGGCTACGGCGACGAGAAGCTGCGCCGCCTGTGCGCCGAGGCCATCGCCGACGGTTTCACCCAGATCAAGCTGAAGGTCGGCGCCGACCTCGACGACGACATCCGCAGGATGCGGATCGCCCGCGAGGAGTGCGGCCCCGGCTTCCCGATCGCGATCGACGCCAACCAGCGGTGGGACGTCGACACCGCCATCGCCTGGGTCAACGCGCTGGCCGAGTTCGACCCGTGGTGGGTCGAGGAGCCGACCAGCCCGGACGACGTGCTCGGCCACGCCGCCATCGCCAGCGCGATCGCGCCGATCAAGGTCGCCACCGGTGAGCACGTGCAGAACCGCATGATCTTCAAGCAGATGCTCCAGGCCGGTTCGCTCAGCTACCTGCAGATCGACGCGGCCCGGGTCGGCGGCGTCAACGAGAACATCGCGATCCTGCTGCTCGCCGCGAAGTTCGGCGTGCCGGTCTGCCCGCACGCCGGCGGCGTGGGGCTGTGCGAGCTGGTGCAGCATCTGTCCATGTTCGACTTCGTCGCGGTGAGCGGCTCGATGGACAATCGCGTGATCGAGTACGTCGACCACCTCCACGAGCACTTCGCCGACCCCGTGGAGATCAAGAACGGCGCCTACGTCGCGCCGCTCGCCCCCGGCTTCGGCGCCGCCATGCGCCCGGAGTCGATCGCCGAGTACACCTTCCCCGACGGACCCGCCTGGAGGAGCGAATGAGCGAGTTCACCGGACTCAAAGCCCTCGTCACCGGTGGGGGCTCCGGCATCGGGCTGGCCGCGGCGACGGTGCTCGCCGACCGCGGCGCCCACGTCGCCTGCCTCGACCTGAAGCCGCCGGGGGAGCCCTTCGTGGGCGTGCAGGCCGACGTGACCGACGACGCCTCGGTACGACGGGCGGTGGCCGAGGCCGCCGAGCGCCTGGGGGGCATCGACATCGTGGTCAACAACGCCGGCATCGGCGCGGCCGGCACGGTGGAGGCCAACTCCGACGAGGAGTGGCACCGGGTCTTCGACGTCAACGTCGTCGGCATGGTCCGGGTGGCCAGGGCCGCCCTGCCGTACCTGCGCTCCTCCCAGCATGCCGTGATCGTCAACACCTGTTCGATCGCGGCCACCGCCGGCCTGCCCGACCGGGCGCTCTACAGCGCGACCAAGGGCGCGGTGCTGTCGCTCACCCTCGCGATGGCCGCCGACCACGTCCGTGAGGGCATCCGGGTCAACTGCGTGAACCCGGGCACCGCGGACACCCCGTGGATCGGGCGACTGCTCGACGCCGCGACCGACCCTTCGGCGGAACGCGCCGCGCTGAACGCGCGCCAGCCGATGGGCCGCCTGGTCTCGGCCGACGAGGTGGCCGCTGCCATCGCCTACCTCGCGAGCCCGCTCGCCTCCGCCACCACGGGCACCTCGCTCGCGGTGGACGGCGGCATGCAGGGGCTGCGGTTGCGCCCGACGTCCTGACCGGCGATCTTCGGCCTGGGCGGCCGCCTGGCCGTCATCACCCCCCTGAAATATGTTGAATCGAGGCGAAAGATGAAGATCGGACCAGCAGCGGCCGTGGCCGCGCTCGCCCTGGCATTGGTTGCATGCGGCACCACGAACGACAGTGCCACCACGACCCCCGGGGCGTCCGGAGCCGCGGGCGGGAAGGTCGGCATCGACTTCCCGCGCGCCGACTCCGACTTCTGGAACTCCTACAACAAGTACGTCCCCCAGATGGCCACGGAGCTCGGGGTCGACCTGATGCCGCCGACCAACTCCCAGAACGACGTGGCCAAGCTGGTCGCCAACACCCAGGCCCTCACCAGCCAGGGCGCCAAGGCGATCGTCATGGCCCCGCAGGACACCGGCGCGATCGCCTCCACGCTCCAGCAGCTGGAGAACAAGAAGATCCCGGTGGTGACCGTGGACACCCGCCCGGACAAGGGCAAGGTGTACATGGTGGTCCGCGCCGACAACAAGGCGTACGGCACCAAGGCCTGCGAGTTCCTCGGCGAGAAGCTGGGCGGCAAGGGCAAGGTCGTCGAGCTCATGGGCGCGCTGTCCTCGATCAACGGGCGGGACCGGGCCGAGGCGTTCCGCGAGTGCATGTCGACGAAGTTCCCCGACATCCAGATCTTCGAGGAGCCGACGGAGTGGGAGGGCACCAAGGCCGCCTCCATGCTCCAGACGCGCCTTGAGCAGCACCCCGACATCAAGGGCATCTACATGCACGCGGGCGGCGTCCACCTGGCGCCGACCCTCCAGGTGCTCAAGGCCAAGGGTCTGCTGGTCAAGCCGGAGGACCCGAAGCACGTGTTCGTGGTGTCCAACGACGGCATCCCGCAGGAGTTCGAGGCGATCCGCAACGGCGAGATCGACGCGACCGTCTCCCAGCCCGCCGACCTCTACGCGAAGTGGGCGCTCTTCTACGCCAAGGCCGCCGTGGAGGGCAAGACCTTCCAGCCCGGCCCGACCGACCACGACAGCACGATCATCCAGCTCCCCAACGGTCTGGAGGACCAGCTCCCCGCTCCGCTGGTCACCAAGGAGAACGTGGACGATCCCAACCTCTGGGGTAACCAGGTCAAATGAGCACTCGGACCGCTGTCGAGGCCAGGAGCGTCACCAAGCGTTTCGGCCCGACGATCGCGCTCAACTCGGCCGGCATCGCCATCGCCGAGGGGGAGACCCACGCGCTGGTCGGCAGGAACGGCGCAGGCAAGTCGACGTTGGTATCGATCCTGACCGGGTTGCAACGACCCGACGAGGGAGAGGTGCTCTTCGGCGGCGAGCCCGCCCCGCCGCTGCCGGATCGCGACGCCTGGCGGCGGCGGGTCGCGTGCGTCTACCAGAAGTCCACGATCATCCCGACGCTCACCGTCGCGGAGAACCTCTTCCTCAACCGGCAGTCAGAGGGCGGCCCCATCCGCTGGGGCGCCCTCCGGGCCCGGGCGAGGCAGCTCCTGGAGCAGTACGGCGTCGCGGTGGACGCCGAGGCGCTCGCCGGCGACCTCGGCGTGGAACAGCGCCAGCTCGTCGAGATCGCCAGGGCGCTGTCCTTCGGGGCGCGGTTCATCATCCTGGACGAGCCCACCGCCCAGCTCGACGGCCCGGCCATCGAGCGGCTGTTCGACCGCATGCGCGCCCTGCGCGAGCAGGGCGTCACCATGATGTTCATCTCCCACCATCTCGACGAGGTCTACGAGATCTGCCAGAGCGTCACGGTCTTCCGTGACGCCCGGCACGTCGTGACCAGCACGGTCGCCGACCTGCCGCAGGACGAGCTGGTGGCCGCGATGACCGGCGAGGCCACCGCCGCCTTTCAGGCGAGGGCCCGCAAGACCGGCGGCGCGGACACCGCACCGGTGCTCTCCGTGCGCGGGCTCGGGCTGGCCGACCGGTACCACGACATCGACCTCACCGTCCGCCCCGGCGAGATCGTCGGCCTGGCCGGGTCGGGCAGCTCCGGCAAGGTCAGCCTGGCCGAGAGCCTGGTCGGCCTGCGCAAGGCCGACACCGGCACCGTGGCCATCAAGGGCAAGGAGGTCCGGCAGGGCGACGTGCCCTCGGCCCTGCGCGCCGGCCTCGGCTTCGTCCCCCAGGACCGGCACCACGAGGGCTTCGTCTCGATGCTGTCGATCGCGGAGAACGCGACCCTCCCGATCGCGCACAAGCTCGGCCGCTTCGGCACGGTGTCCCCGGCCAGGCGGCGGGAGCGCGGCGCCCAGATGATCGCCGATCTCGACATCAAGACCACCGGCCCCGACCAGCCGGTGGGCGACCTGTCCGGAGGCAACGCCCAGAAGGTCGTCATGGCCAGGGCGCTGTCCGACGACCCGGCCGTGCTCGTCGTGATCAACCCGACCGCGGGCGTGGACGTGAAGGCCAAGCAGTCGCTGCTGGGCGCGGTGGAGGACGCCGCCGAACGCGGCGCGGGAGCCGTACTCGTCTCCGACGAGGCGGAGGACCTGCGGATCTGTGACCGCGTGCTGGTGATGTTCCACGGCAGGGTGGTCAGGGACCTGCCCCGGGGCTGGACCGTGCAGGAACTCGTGGCAGTAATGGAAGGTATCGATCATCAATGACCACGCAGACCGCGACGGCCACGACGAGTGGGAGCCGGTTCCGGCTCGGTAGGTTCCGCGACCTCACACTGGTCCCCGTCATCATCGTGCTGCTGGTGGCGGGCGCGCTCGTGGACCCGGTGTTCCTCACCCCGAGCAACCTCACCAACGTGCTCCAGCAGCAGTCGGCCCTCGCCCTGGTCGTGCTCGCCGAGACGCTCATCCTGATCGCCGGCAAGTTCGACCTGTCGCTGGAGTCGACCGTGGGCGCCGCGCCCGCGCTGGCCGTCATGCTGGTGATCCCGGTGTCCGCGGGCGGATTCGGGTTCGGGGTGCCCGGCGTGCTCGCCATCCCGCTCTGCCTGCTGATCGGGGCCGCGCTCGGCGCCTTCAACGGGTTCCTCATCCTGCGCTTCCAGCTCTCGGCGTTCGTCGTCACGCTGGCCATGCTCATCGTGGTGCGCGGGCTCCAGCTCGGCTTCACCGGCGGCAGCAGCCTGTTCGAGCTGCCCGAGTCGTTCCTCTACCTGGGCAGCGCGACGTTCATCGGCGTTCCGGTGGCGATCTGGATCACCGCCGTGCTCTTCCTGGTGGGCATCCTGACGCTGCGCTACTTCCGGCACGGCCGCGCGCTCTACGCGATCGGCGGCAACGCCGACGCGGCGCGGGCGGCGGGCGTCCGGGTGGAGCGGGTCGTGTGGGCCGTGTTCATCATCGGCGGCATCCTCGCCGCGCTGGCCGGCCTCCTGGAGACCGGGCGGCTCGGCGGCATCAGCGCCAACCAGGGCGACGGCTGGATCTTCATGGTGTTCGCCGCGGCGGTCATCGGCGGCGTCAGCATGGACGGCGGCAAGGGCACGATCCTGGGCGCGCTCACCGGTGTGCTCGTGATCGGCCTCGTCGAGAACATCCTCACCCTGCAGGGCGTGCCCGGCGAGTGGAAGCAGCTCGTCTACGGCGCGATCATCCTGGTCGCGCTGATGATCAGTCGGGTCGCCGGTGGAAAGGCACAGGACTGATGCAGCGGGTCGCCCTGCACACCAGGCTCAGGCCCGGCGCCGAGGAGGTCTATGAAGCCGAGCACGCCGTCATCCCCGCCGATCTCGAAGCCGAGATGCGGGAGTACGGCGTGCACAGCTGGCGGATCTGGCGTGCCGGCCTGGACCTGTTCCACCTGGTGGAGGTGGACGACTACGCCGAGCTTCAGCGCAGGCTCGGCGGCAGCGCCGCCAACCAGGCATGGCAGCGGCAGATGAACCGGCTGCTGGACGCCGACTTCGATCCCGGCGCCGGCGGCCTGGGGCTGGTATGGGAGATGACGTGATCGAGCTTCCGGCCTACGGGTTCGGCGCCGCGCCCATCGGCAACCTCTTCACCGCGGTGAGCGACGAGCAGGCCAGGGCGGCGGTGGACGCGGCCTGGGCGGCCGGCGTGCGGTTGTACGACACCGCGCCGCACTACGGCCTCGGCCTGTCCGAGCGGCGTCTCGGCGCGGCGCTGCGCGACCGGCCCCGCGACTCCTACGTGCTGTCCACCAAGGTGGGCAGGCTGCTCGTGCCCGACGACCGCGGCGGGCGCGACGACCAGGGCTTCGACGTGCCGGCGACCACCCGCAGGGAGTGGGACTTCTCCGCGGCCGGCGTGCGCAGGTCGCTGGAGGAGAGCCTGGAACGGCTCGGCCTGGACTCGGTGGATGTCGCGTTGCTCCACGACCCGGACGACCACTGGAAGCAGGCCGTCGAGGAGGCGTACCCGGCCCTCGCCGAGCTGCGCGACCAGGGCGTGATCAAGGCGGTCGGCGTCGGCATGAACCAGTGGCGGATGCTGTCCGGGTTCGTCAGGGAGACCGGGGTAGACGTCATACTGCTGGCCGGGCGGTACACGCTGCTCGACCAGTCGGCGCTGGCCGAGCTGCTGCCTTTGTGCGCGGAGCGCGGTGTGTCGGTGCTGGCCGGCGGCGTGTTCAACAGCGGCGTGCTCGCCACCCACGAGCCGGGGGGCACCTTCGACTACGCGCCGGCGCCCACGCCGATCGTGCAGCGGGCCCGCCGGATCGCCGCCGTGTGCGAGCGGCACGGCGTGACGCTGCCGCAGGCGGCGATGGCCTTCCCGTTGCGGCACCCGGCCGTCGCCTCGATCGTGGTCGGCACCCGCTCGGCCGAGGAGGTCGGCCGCAACGTCAGCCTGCTGGCCGACCCGGTCCCCGCCGAACTGTGGCCCGACCTCGCCGCCGAGGGCCTGATCCCGGCCTGACCACACCCCCCGGGGTCCCGTACGGCGCCGCCGTACGGGACTTCTGGCGTCCCGCCGACGGGTGGCTCTACATCGGTGGTGCGCTCCGGCAGCGCTCTGAGCCGCACGACCGGACACGCACCTGGGAGCAGGTGGTTTCCGGCCGTGCGGTGTTCCCCTCGCCAAGCTCGTGGGGGTGCCACGGGCTGGATTGACCATAACTGTGCATTGCGGTCGATCGATATCGGGGACAATGCCTATTTCAATCGATCCAAAACGCGGGGTGCGGCCCGGGGAGCACCATGAGCGTTCCTTTTCGGTCAGCGCTCACGGTGCCCGGTCGCTTCCGCCAGGCGTGGATCGCCGGGGTCAGGCGAGTGCGCGGCGGAGCCAGTCCTCGACGCCCGCGACGTGCACGGTGGCCCAGGCCCTGGCGACCTCGGGCTGCCGGGCGGCGATGGCGTCGCAGATCGCGACGTGCTGCTCGACGGTCTTCTCCAGCGCGCCCTCCTGGGTGAGCCCGCGCCAGATCCGCGCCCGCGTCGTCGGGCCGGACAGGCTCTCGATGAGCGAGGAGAGCACCGTGTTGCCGGCCCCGCTCGCGATGCGCTGGTGGAACTCCAGATCGTTGGCGACCAGCTCTTCCACGCTGGGCCGCTCGGGCAGCGCGGTGAGGATCTTACGCAGGTCGGCGATGTCGTCGTCGCTCATGTAGGTGGCGGCGAGGGCCGTCGCCGCGGGCTCCAGGATCCGCCTGACCTGGAAGAACTCCAGCACGGTGTCGTCACGGTGGAAGTCGACGACGAAGGACATCGCGTCGAGCAGGAGCTGTGGCTCCAGGCTGGTGACGTAGGTGCCGTCGCCCTGGCGCACGTCGAGCACGTGGATCAGGGCGAGCGCGCGCACGGCTTCGCGCAGCGAGTTGCGGGACAGGCCGAGCCGCTCGGCCAGGTCGGCCTCCTTGGGGAGGCGGTCGCCGGGTGAGAGTTCCCCCGACAGGATCATCTGCTTGATCTTGTCGATCGCCGCATCGGTCACCGCCACAGACCCACCACCCTCATCCCGCCGGATACATCCGATGTCTAGTGTAAAGGTCCTATGTCATAGAGCGAGGGCTTGTGCCTGGATCCGTTCGATGATCGTAGCGGTGGCCAGGGCGCCCCTCGCGCACATGGCGATACCGGGCCGTCCAGGCCGGCGTGCAGCCAGGCGTACCTGCCGACGTGGCCGCCCTCGTCGCTCCAGAACGTCGCTCTAGTCCCGGATCCGAATGTAACGCGTTCTACCTGGCTTGACGGGATCGCCGGAACGTCGGGGAAGCGATTTCGAGGGGATTTCCGGGCGGCGGTCAGTCGAAGTCGGCGAGGAGGCGGCCGGCGGCGATCTCCAGGCGCCGCTGGACCTGCTCGTGCGTGCGCCTGCCGCGCAGCATTTCGAGCAGCTCCTGCACCCAGACGGCGGACAGCGACCCGGCCAGCGCGAGCCGCTCCTCGGTCGGCGGCGCGGGCGTGGAGACGCGCAGCAGCAGCCCCGCCATCCGCTCGCCGAACGGCGCCTCGACGTCGGCCAGGATCAGCGAGCGGATCAGCGCGTCGGCCAGCTCGGGCTCGCGCATCAGGCCGCGGGTGGCGCGCATCAGCACGTCCACCGAGCGGCCCGCCGCCGTCTCCGCGCTCGGCGGGCGGCGCTCGATGCTGCTCTCCAGCAGGTCGATCTCCTCGCCGACGACCGCGACCACGAGGTCCATCTTGGAAGGGAAGTAGCGGTAGAGGGTGCCCAGGGCGACGCCCGCCCGCTCGGCGACCGTGCGCATCTGCATCGCCTCGACGCCGCCGCGCGAGGCCAGCGCGGCGGCGGCCTGCACGATCCTCCTGCGCCGCAGGTGCTGGCTGCGGGAGCGGACCCCGGCGCCGGCGGGCGCGGCGGGGGCCGGCTCGGGGTCCACGGCGACGGGGCGGGCGGGGGTGGACCGGTGCGGGCCGTCTGGCGCCGGGGCGGTCACATGCGAGATGCGCATAAGAACACGTTATCTGATTCGCCTGTTAAGTGACGGGTTACCGGCGGGTACCGCGGAACGGCGTATTTCGTGTTACGTCCAGATGTCACGACGCCCCTTCCGTACCTGCTCTGGACAATGAATGAAATCTGTTCTAGTTCGCCATTTCGGCGTACCAAGCAATCGCTCGGTTGAAGTGTTGGTGGATTTCGACCTCGACGCGACGCAACGGGATCTCCAGGGCCTCGCCGCCGACGTGCTCGGCAAGGAGGCCCGTCAGGACCGGATCGAGGAGCACGAGCGCGGCGGCGGGCCGTACGCGCAGGGCATGTGGGCGGCGATGGCGCGGGCCGGGCTGCTCGGGGCGTGCCTGCCGGTGGAGGCGGGCGGCGCCGGGCTCGGGCCGGTGGAGCTGGCGGTGCTGCTGCGCGAGACCGGCGCGCGCGTCGCGCCGGTGCCCGCGCTGCACGCCCTGACCGCCGCCCTCGCCGTCGCCAGGTACGGCTCGCGCCGGCAGCGGGAGGCGCTGGCCCCGCTGGCCGCGGGCGAGACCGTGCTCACCGTCGCGCTGCGCGAACCGGGAGCCGCCCTCGCCGCCGCGCCCGGCACCACGGCCCGGCCGGACGGCGGCGGGTGGCTGCTCGACGGGCGCAAGACCATGGTGTCCTACGCCGCGCAGGCGTCCCGGATCCTGGTGCCCGCGCGCGAAGGGCTGTTCCTGGTGGACGGCGCCGCGGTGACCACCCGGCCGGAGCACACCTCCACCGGCGAACCCGCGGCCACCGTCACCCTGGAAGCCACGCCCGCCGAGCGGGTCGGCGGCCCGGAGGCCGTGGCCGGGCTGCGCTCCCTCGCGCTCGCCGGGATCGCCGCCACCGTCTCCGGCGTCCTCGCCGGGGCGCTCGGCCTCACCACGGAGCACCTCAGGACGCGCCGGCAGTTCGGCGCGACGAGCTGCGCGAGTACTTCCAGGCGTGCCTGACCGGCGAGGACCGGGCGGAGATCGACCGCGACCCGTTCGGCCCCGCGTACATGGAGCACTGCCGCAGGCTCGGCCGGGACGGGAAGCTCGGGCTCGGCTGGCCCGGGGAGTACGGCGGAGGCGGCTACGGCCCGATCGGACAGCAGGTGTTCGCCAACGAGATCGCCCGCGCCGGGGCGCCCTACCCGATCATCACGGTGCAGACGGTCGGCCCCACCCTCATGCAGTACGGCACGCCGGAGCAGAAGGAGTTCTTCCTGCCGCGCATCCTCGCCGGGGAGTGCCACTTCGTGATCGGCTCGCCGACCGCGCCGAGCGCCCGACTGCGAGCAGACCTACCGCCGTTACCTGCGGCTGGGTGAACGGCTGGTGCCTGTCACGGAGTTGACAGGATTCAACGGGCCGAAGCGGACGAAACTGGGCGAAGGATATTTCGTCACCTGGCGCGTGACGTGGCACTCATCGGAGGAATGGGTGGCCCGGATGCTGTTCCGGGTGCTGAAGTTTCGCCCGGGGGAGGGGATATCCCCGCCCGAGGGGCCCAAGGCGCATCCCCCGACGCCGACGGCCGGCCGGGACGAGGAGTACTTCTGGGAAGGTGTCCGCAGGGGCGAGCTCCGCATCCAGCGGTGCGGCTCGTGTGGTGAGCTCCGGCACCCGCCGGGGCCGCTCTGTCCCACGTGCCGGTCGACGGAACGCACCCATGTCGCGGCCTCCGGTGAAGGGGTGGTGTTCAGCTACGTGGTGCACCACCACCCGCCGGTACCGGGACGTGAGACGCCGTTCGCGGTCGCCGTGGTGGAACTGCCGGAAGGGGTACGGATCGTGGGCAACGTGGTGGACTGCCGACCTGACGACGTGTGGATCGGCATGCCGTTACGTGTGACGTTTCGCCGGGCGGACGACGGCCCGGTCCGGCCGATGTGGGCGCCCCGGGAGTCATGATGAGGACGCTTTCCGAAGGCGTGACCGCGGTCGGCGCGGAGCTCCCCGAGCTGCGCCTGGAGCTCACGCCCACGCTGATCATCTCCACCGCGATCGCCACGATCGACTTCACCCCCGTCCACCACGACGTCGCCAGGGCGCGGGCGCAGGGGGCGGCGGACATCTTCCTCAACATCCTCACCACCATGGGACTGGTCGAGCGCTACGTCACCGACTGGGCCGGGCCGGAGGCGATGATCTGCGCGATCAACGTCAAGCTCGGCGTCCCCGCCTACGCGGGGGACACCCTCGTCTTCAGCGGCACCGTGGTGGCCGAGGACGACGGCGAGTGCACCGTCGAGGTGCGCGGCCGGGTCAGCCTCGGCGACCACGCCCTCGGCACCGTCCGCTTCCGGCCGCCCGGGCCCGAGGGCGCCGGATGACCCCCGGGAGTGCCATCGCGGGCATCGGCGCCACCGAGTTCTCCAAGCGGTCGGGCCGCTCGGAGCTGCGGCTCGCCGCCGAGGCGGTGCTCGCCGCGCTGGAGGACGCCGGGCCGGCGCGCCTTCAACGAGCGCTCCGGCCTGCGGTTCGGCCGGCCCGCCTCGCCGCCGGGCCCGGAGACTCGCCGAGCACCAGGCGTCCCGGTGGATCGTCGAGCCGCTGCACCTGCTCGACTGCTGCCAGGAGAGCGACGGCGCGGTGGCCGTGGTGGTGACCTCCGCCGAGCGGGCCCGCGACCTGCGCCGGCCGCCCGCGCTGGTCCGCGCCGCTGTGCAGGGTTCCGGCGCCGGCCAGATGATGATGACCAGCTACTACCGAGACGACATGACCGGCTTACCGGAAATGTCGGTGGTTGGGCGGTCTTTGTGGGAAAAGTCGGGGTTGGTGGCTGGGGATATCGAAGTGGCCATTCTGTACGACCACTTCACCCCGTTCGTCCTCGTCCAGCTTGAGGAGCTCGGCTTCTGCGGGCGCGGCGAGGCCAAGGACTTCGTCGCCGACGGCGGCATCGAGCTCGACGGCCGCCTCCCCGTCAACCCGCACGGCGGCCAGCTCGGCGAAGCCTACGTACACGGCATGAACGGCATCACCGAAGCCGTACGCCAGCTCCGCGGCACCGCCGCCAACCAGCTTCCCGCCCCCCGGACCGCCCTCGTCACCGCCGGCACCGGCGTCCCCACCAGCGCCCTCATCCTCACCACCGGGTGACGGCGAGAAGGCGGCCGTCCCGGCTCACCCGGCCATGCGATCGACCGCCTCCTTGGTCGAGGGCACCGCATGGGCGAGGAACCGGTAGTTGACGATGGCCGCCTGGTAGCCGTCACCCCAGTCCGGGTGCCGGGGTCCGGCGGTCGCGTCCCTGACGACCGCGACCTCGAAGCCGTCCTCCAGGAAGCCGCGCAGGTGGGACTCGACGCACAGGTTCGCCAGCATGCCGCCGAGGATGATCTTCTGAATCGCGCGCTTGCGCAGTTGCAGGACCAGATCGTTGCTCTGCGGACCGAACACCTTGTGCGGGCCGGCGACGATCGTCCTGCCGTCCTCAATGTAGGGCTTGAAGCGGTCCAGCCAGTCCGCGCCGGAGCCGGGAAAACCGGTCAGGTCCAGCGGGCCCTTCCGCGCGAAGGTGCGCGTCCTGAACTCCTCGGTCTCCAGCGGCCCGTTGAACATCCAGCTGTCGTCGGCCGGGTAGAAGTAGTGGGGCGATATGAAGACGTGGTAGCCCCGCTGCTTGGCGGCCCTGAAGATGCGCTCCATGTTCTCCACGGTGCCGTTCTCAGTCACGCTGGCGCCCACGGCCGCCCAGCTTGACCCGGTTTCGCTCAGCACGTCGTTCTGCGGGTCGATGAACACGACCGCGGTGTCGGTGTTCTGGAATCGCATCGCCCTCTGCCCCCTCACCGTTCCCCGAGTCGCCCGGAACGGCACCGCGCCGACCCGGGCGCCTCTGCACGGTCAACTGACAGAGCTACCCGGGTCGGTCACCGCCATGCTCGCGACGACCGCGGCGGTCAGGAGGCCCAGGGCTCGCGGACGGTGGTCACGGGTGTGCCGGCGGCCTGGGAGTCGAGGATGGCCAGGCTGAGGAGGTGGTCCTGGCAGGCTTCCGCGAGGGGATAGGGGGCGGGGGCCTCGCCGCGGCACCAGGCGGTCATCTGGCACAGCAGCGCGACGACGGCGATGTCGTCGTCGGAGAACCCGCGGAACTCGTTGCGATGCACCACCCGCCCCTCGAAGCTGATGTGGTCCAGCCCGGCCCCTTCGAGGTTGAGGTCGATCCCGGTCTGCCGCCGGACGAGGTGCGACTCCACCGCGCTCGTCGCGTCGGCCAGCCGTACGACGCGGTCGTCCACGATCTCGCCCAGCGAGCCGCGGATCACGATGCGGCGGGCGCGCAGCGGGTTCCACCACTGGTTGTCGGTGAAGTCGTACAGGCCGGTTTTCCCGGCGAAGTCCAGGGTGGCGATGGTGGTGACGGCGTCCTTGGGGGTGGTGTCGCCGGTCCAGCCCTCCCGGTTGAGCGGGTCGGCCAGCGGGGCGGTGAAGGATCGCGCGGAGACCGTGGCCTCCGCGAAGCCGGCGCCGAGCAGGTGCCGGATGAGCGAGGTGGCGTGGTAGAGGTGCGTCGAGGAGACCTGCACGGAGGTCACCTCGCCGATCACGCCCTCGCGGACCAGGGCCAGCCGCGCCGCGTGCCCCGGCATGAGCAGGTACTGCTCCGCCACCTGGACCAGCCCGCTGTCGCCGACGGCGGCCCACAGCTCGCGCAGCCCCTCCGCGTCCGGCGCGGGCGGCGTCTCGGCCAGCACGGGCACGCCGAGGCCGGCGAGTTCCTCGGTCACCGCCGGGGTGACCTCCCACGGCACCGACACGATGACGAACTCGGGGCGTTCCGCCGCGAGCATCTCTCCGACGGTCCGGAAGCTCGGCACCCCCCAGGCGGCCTCCACCTCGGCCCCCCGCTCGGCGGACCGGGTCACCACGCCGGAGACGGACAGCCGCTCGGGCAGTTGCCGCGCCAGCCGTACGAAGAACTCCGACCGCCATCCGCTTCCGACCAGGCCGAAACGGCCCGCCTGCTGTGCACCCACGATGATCGCCCCTTCGTGTGACCGCTCGACGCTCACTTCTACCATTCGCGACGAACCGGCACAGAACCCCCGGGCGTTCGTGTTCCTGCCCGGCATCCCGGGACACATCCGAGGGCGCCGGGTGGGCCGGTCCGGGGGCTGATCGACCCCGCGCGTAGGCTCGGCCGAAACGCCGCCGGGCAGTGTGCGGAGCCCGGCGCGGGGAGGGATGGGGAAGATGGTTCGCCGCTGGAGTCCGGCCGGGATCGGGGCGCCGGTCGGGCAGTACAGTCACCTGGCCGCCGCGCCCGCCGGCGCGGACCTGCTGTTCGTCTCCGGCCAGGTCGGCACGCTGGCCGACGGTTCCTTCGCCGGGACCGACGCGTACGCGCAGACCCGGCAGATCTTCGCGAACCTCGCCGCCCTGCTCGCCTCCGCAGGTTCGGGACCGGAGCACCTGGTCAAGCTCTTCACCATGGTGGCGGGCGCGGACCACCTCGCGGGCTGCCGCGCCGCGCGCGCCGAGGCGTTCGCCGGGTGGTTCCCCGGCGGCGACTGGCCGGCGCACTCCCTGATCGTGGTCAGCGCGCTCGCCTCCCCCGAGATCCTCGTCGAGGTCGAGGCCGTCGCGCTCGTCCCCGCCGCCGGATGAACGCCGCGAGATGAACGCCGCGACGACCGCGGAGGAGTTCCGCGCGCTCTTCCCCGCACTCCGCTCGACGGTGTGGCTGGACACCCCCGGAGCGCCGCCCGGCGCCGACCCCGTCGTCGAAGCGTTGCGGGACGCCCTCTCCGCGTGGTCCGGCGGCGACTTCTCCTGGCAGGCGTGGGACGACGCCTCCGCGCAGGCGCGGGTGCTCTTCGCCCGGCTGGTGGGCGCGGAACCGGGCACGGTGTCCACGATGGGCTCGCTCGCCGAGGCGGCGGCCACCGTGGCCGCGTCGATCCCGCCGGGGCGGCGGGTGGTGGTCGCGGCCGAGGAGTTCCGCAGCAACCTGTTCCCGTGGCTGGACCGGCACCAGGTCACGGCCGTGCCACCCCGCGACGGGGTGACCAGGGTGGAAGATCTCGTCGACGCGCTGGACGAGGGCACCGAACTGCTCGCGGTGAGCGAGGTGACCAGCCGCGAGGGGCGGCGGCTCGACCTCGCGGCGCTCCGGGAGGCGACCGACCGGGTAGGCGCGCGGCTGTTCGTGAACCTGACCCAGTCGCTCGGCGTGCTGCGCTTCGACGCCGCCGCCGTACGGCCCGACTATCTCGCCGTGCACGGGTATAAGTGGCTGCTCTGCCCCCGGGGCGCCGCCTGGCTGGTCACCAGGGCCGACCGGCTGGCCGGGCTGCGCCCGCTGGCCCCCGGCTGGAAGTCCACCAGCCCGCCGCACGGCTACTTCGGCGGCCCCATGCGGCTGGCCGCCGACGCGGGCCGGGCCGACGCCTCCCCGGCCTGGCTGTCCTGGATCGGCGCCCGCGCCGCCCTCGGGCTCATCGGCTCCCTCGACCCGGCCCGCGTCGAACGGCACTGCCTGGACCTCGCGGGCAGCCTCGTCGAACAGGCCGCCGCCCTCGGCTTCCGGCGCACGTCGCGGGGCGCCCTGTCGCACATCGCCGTCCTCCACGCGGCCGACGCCGACCGGCTCGCCGGCCGCCTGCTCCGGCACGGCATCCGCGCGACCGCGCTCGGCGACCGCGTCCGCTTCGGCTTCCACTACTTCAACGACGAGACCGACGTCCTCGCCGTGCTGCGCGCCCTGCGGGCCGACGGCTAGCCGCGGCCGACGTACGGCATGCCGGTGGCCATGATGGTGAGGGAGAGGATGTTGGCGTCGAGTGGCAGGCTCGCCATGTGCAGGACGGTGCGGGCCACCTCGCCGGGGTCCATGGTGGGCTCGACGGCGGTGGAGCCGTTCGCCTGGGGCACGCCGCGGGCCATCGCCGCCGTCATGTCGGTGGCCGCGTTGCCGACGTCGATCTGCCCGCAGGCGATGTTGTGCCGGCGGCCGTCCAGCGCGAGCGACTTCGTCAGCCCGGTGATCGCGTGCTTCGTGGTCGTGTAGGCGACGCTGTTGGGCCGGGGGGTGTGCGCCGACAGTGACCCGTTGTTGATGATCCGCCCGCCCTGCGGTCGCTGGTCGCGCATCATCCGGAACGCCTCCTGCGCGCACAGGAACGACCCGGTCAGGTTGACGTCGACGGTCGCCCGCCAGTCCTCGTAGGACACCTCGTCCGGCGGCAGGGACGGCCCGAACGTGCCCGCGTTGTTCACCAGCAGGTCGAGCCGGCCGAACCGCTCCGCCACCCGGCCGAACAACTCCCGCACGGACTCCGGCCTGCTCACATCGGCGACCACGACAAGCGCGCCTGCCACCTCGGCGCCCGTCCCGGTGTCGGGTGTCGCGCCGCCGTACGACCGGCCCGGGAGGGAGGCGGCGGTCCGGCGCAGGGTCTCCTCGCGGCGGCCGGCCAGCACGAGCGACCAGTCGGCCCCGGCGAGCGCCCGCGCGATCGCCCTCCCGAGCCCGGAACCCGCCCCGGTCACCAAGGCCACCGCGTTCCCGTCCACAGACATCACCCCTCGCTCCTTCCCACATCCACACCAGACGGCTTGCCTACCCCCGCCGGACGGCATCGGGGCTCGGGGGGTGATGATGCCGGTCGGTCCTTCCCACATCCACACCAGACGGCTTCCCTGTCCCCGCCGGACTGCGCCGGGGCTCAGGGGGTGATGATGCCGGGTACCGCGAAGAAGACGATCATGGCGATGGCCAGGGCGACGACCAGGCCGATCACTTCCCATGCCCAGTCGTAGTGGCGTTCGCCCACCTTGATCGGCTTGAGCTTGCGGCGGCTCCGCCGTGCACCGCCGCGGGGCCGTGACGTCGCCGGGGAGGCGGACGCCGCGGGTGCCGCGCCGGGCTCGGGGTCGGGCTCGGGAGGCAGGTCGATGACCGCGAAGACATCCGTGATCTCCTCCGGCGCCTCGTCCTGCGCCTCCGTGCCGGGGGCCCGCGGAGCCGGTACGGCGGGCAGCGGCATGAGGTAGACCGGCTCGGCGACCCGCGACCGCTTCGCCGCCGGGGTGAACAGGTCCCCCGGCGTGGTGGCCTCCGGCGGCGCGGCGGCCTCGGGCGGCGGCGAGGTGGCGCCGGGCAGGGCGAGGGGGTCGAAGACGACCGGGTCGAGGATGTCGGCCGGCAGCGGCGCGGACAACGGCGCCGGCCTGGACGCCGGCATCGGCCCGGTGTCGTTCAACGCCGAGGGCGTGAAGAGCGGTCCGGTGTCGGACAACGGCGTGAAAAGCGGTCCCGTGTCGGACAACGGCGAGAAAAGCGGGCCGGTGTCCGACAGGGGAGTGACCCGCTGCGCCGGCTCCGAGGCGGGGGTGAACAGAGGCGCCGATCCGGCGGCCGGGGTGAACAACGGGGCCGACGGGGAGGCGGCCGGGGTGAACAGCGGGGCCGACGGGGAGGCGGGCGGGGTGAACAGCGGGGCCGACGGGGAGGCGGGCGCCGGGGTGAACAGGGGGGCCGACGGGGAGGTGGGCGCCGGGGTGAACAGGGGGGCCGAGCGTGGGGCGAGGTCCGGCGTGGCAGGACGTGCCGACTCGGGGGCGGGGGCCGGGCCGGAGGGGCGCGCGGGCTCGGCGGCCGGGGCGGGGGTGAAGAGGGGGGCCGCCTGCGAGGACGGGGTGAAGAGCGAGCCGGTGGCCGGGGGCGTCGAGGGGCGGAGGGTGGGGAGGCCCTGGGCGAACCTGGACGCCGCACGGTCGAGGGTGGGCATCGGCTCGGTGGTCGCCTCGTGGCGGGAACGGCCCGGCTCCGGTGGCAGGGAGGCGCGCGGGTCGGCGGGGAAGGGGTCCCCACCTGTGGTGGCGGCCCCGCCGGGGAGGCCGAACGGGTCGGCGGAGGAGGTGGGGAGGCCGAACGGGTCGGCGGACGCGGTGGGGAGCGCGCCGCCCGGAGGCGGGGGGACGGGGTGGAGGCCGGTGGCGGTGGCCGGGTCCGCGGGGGCGTCGGGGAGCGGCCAGGACGGGGCGGTGGGCCACAGGGGCTTGACCGGGGCGACCAGGCGGGCGGCAGCGGCGGCGGCGCGCGGGGAGATGCCGGCGTTCAGCCGGGCGCGGAGGGACGCGGGCGGCGGGCGCCAGGGGAGGCGGGCGAGGACGTCCCTGGTGGGGGCCACGGCCAGCGCGCCGTACACGTCCGCGACGGGGCCGGGGGCGCGGCCGGTGGAGGCGAGGGCGTGCCCGAGCGCCTGGGCGAACCGGTGGTCGGCGCTTTCCGCGAGGTCGGCGGCGGTGTCGGAGGCGACGTCGAGCACCCAGGCCAGCTCGTCCACGGTCAGCCCGCACACGACCCCGAGCAGCAGTACCTCGCGCTGGTGCGGGCGCAGCTCGTGCAGCACCCGCTCGACCAGCGCGCTGGCCGGATCGACGGTGGGATCGACGTACAGCGAAGCCTGCACGACGTCGCGCCGGTAGATCTCCCGGCGGGCGAGCGCGTAGAGCGCGGCCCGCGGCGGTTCCACGGCCGGGACCCCGGCGAGGACGGCCGCCACCGAGTCGGCGGCGGAGTCGGCGTCGCCGAGCTGGTCGAGGCAGTAGGCGAACAACCCGGCGGCGTGCCGGTCGTAGAGCTCGGCGATCAGCTCGGCTCGGGCGCGCTGATCGCTGACCGAGTGGGTCACGGGCCGTTTCCTCTGAGGGGTGAGGCGGTGCGGGGAGCGGTTCCGAAAGCGCGGTGGAAGTGTCTCCGGCCGACGTCTCGCCCGCGCCGTCGGCCGTGACCGGTGGGGCTGCACGTCGCCGTTGATCACTCCGGTGACATGGAGCAATCATGTCAAGCCCCGGTGACCGCCGCACTACCGGATGCCTATTTGATAGAAAACACGTGAAGTTCTATCAATAAGATCATTTTTGCCTTTCTGGCAGCCTGTCAGCGCTCGCCCCCACCTGCGGACCCGTTCACCGATCAGGTAGGTCATGAGGGGATTCGGGGGGACAGGCGCGCGGCGGTCGCCGTAGGCTGTCCCGAAGGGAGATCATGGGCGGTCGCGGCCCGAGAGCCGCGGCCAGGCCGCCGTACGGGGCGCGAGGGGGCGCCGGGAAGGCGGCTGCGCCGTTCCCCCGGACGAGCTCAGCCGATAACCACGAGGACACACGTGATCACATTTGACGGTGTCACCAAACGATATGCCGACGGAACCGTCGCCGTGGACCACCTCGACCTGGAGGCCCCGACGGGTGAGATCACCGTGTTCGTCGGTCCCTCCGGATGCGGGAAGACCACGTCGCTACGGATGATCAATCGCATGATCGACGCCTCCGAGGGGCGCATCCTCCTCGACGGCGTGGACGTGCGCACGATCGACCCGCCGACGCTGCGGCGCGGCATCGGGTACGTCATCCAGCAGGCCGGGCTGTTCCCGCACCGCACGATCGTGGACAACATCGCGACGGTGCCCTTCCTGCTCGGCTGGAACAAGAAGAAGGCCCGGGACCGGGCGATGGAGCTGCTCGAACGGGTCGGACTCGCCCCCGAGATGGCCTCCCGGTATCCCTTCCAGCTCTCCGGCGGCCAGCAGCAGCGGGTGGGTGTCGCCAGGGCGCTCGCCGCCGACCCGCCGGTGCTGCTCATGGACGAGCCGTTCAGCGCGGTCGACCCGGTCGTCCGGTCCAGCCTCCAGGAAGAGCTGCTCCGGCTCCAGTCCGAGCTGAACAAGACCATCGTCTTCGTCACCCACGACATCGACGAGGCGATCAAGCTGGGGGACCGGGTGGCGGTGCTGCGGGTCGGCGGGCGGCTGGCGCAGCTGTCCGACCCCGCGACGCTGCTGTCCGACCCCGCCGACGACTTCGTGCGCGGCTTCCTCGGCCGGGACCGCGGCATCCGCCGGCTGTCCTTCATCGGCGACGAGGGCCTGCGGCTGCGGACCGACCTGACCGTCCGGCCGGGCGAGGCCGGCGAGGCCGTCTCCGGCGACTTCCCCTGGCGGGCGGTCGTGGACGGGGAGGGACGCCCGCTCGGCTGGGCCGCCGCCGGCGACCTCCCCGCCAAGGACGCGGGGCTGCTGCCGTACGGGACCTACGTGCGCGGGAAGGACTCGCTGCGGGCGGCGCTGGACGCGGCGCTGCTGTCGCCCTCCGGATGCGCGATCGCGGTGGACGACGACGGCAAGGTGGTCGGCGTCGCCACCCGCGAGTCGCTGGACGAGGCGATGTCCGCCGTGGCGGCCCCGGCGCAGCCGCGCGACGCGGTCCAGGGCACGGCGGGAGAGCCACGTGGATGAGCCACTCGTCCGCTGGGACTGGATCGGCAGGAACCTGCCGGAGATCCAGGAGCTGATCGTCGACCACGTGGTGATCGCGCTGGTCCCGGTGCTGATCGCACTGCTCATCTCGCTGCCGCTCGGCCTGGCCGGCGCCCGGTGGCGGTGGCTCTACCAGCCGTCCGTGCACATCATGAACGTCTTCTACTCGCTGCCCTCGCTGGCGATCTTCATCGTGCTCATCCCGATCACCGGGCTCGCCCAGCGGGCCACCGTGATCGTGCCGCTCACGTTCTACGCGGTCGCCGTGCTGCTCCCCGCGGTGGTGGACGGGCTGCGCTCGGTGCCCGACCACGTGCGCCAGTCGGCGGTGGCGATGGGCTTCACGCCGCTGCGCCGCCTGCTCAGGGTGGAGCTGCCGATCGCCGTGCCCGTCGTGCTCGGCGGGCTGCGGGTGGCCACCGCCTCCAGCATCGCCCTGGTCACCGTGGGCGCGCTGATCGGCAGGGGCGGCCTCGGTTACCTGTTCATCGACGGCTGGCAGCGGCAGTTCTACACGCCCATCGTCGTCGGCGTCGTGCTGGTGGTGGCGCTCGCGGTGGTCGCCGACGCGCTGCTCGTCACCACGCAGCGCCTGCTGACCCCGTGGGCACGGGCGAGGAGGTCAGGGTGAACTGGCTGATCGAGTTCTTCACCGACCCCGCCAACTGGTCCGGCACCTACGGCATCCCGCACCGGCTGCTCGAACACCTCCAGTTCTCCGTGACGGCGGTCCTGATCGCCGTGCTGATCGCGGTGCCGCTCGGGCTGCTGATCGGACACACCGGCAGGGGCGCGCTGGCCGTGGTCATCTCGGCCAACGCGGCGAGCGCCCTGCCCACCCTGGGCCTGCTGGTGCTCATCGTGCTGCTCGTCGGGCCGGGTTCCGTGCTGCCGGTGCTCATCCCGCTCGCCCTGCTCGCCGTGCCGCCCATCCTGGTGAACACCTTCGAGGGCATCAGGGGCGTGGACCGCGACCTGCGCGACGCCGCGTACGGCATGGGGCTGCGCGGGCCGCAGGTGCTGCTGCGGGTTCTCGTGCCGTCGGCGCTGCCGGTGATCCTGCTGGGCATCCGGCTGGCCGCGATCCAGGTGGTGGCCACCGCGACGGTCGCGGCGTTCGTCGGGCTCGGCGGGCTCGGCCGGTTCATCGTGGACGGCCTCGCGACGAAGAACTTCCCGAGCACGATCGGCGGGGCCGCCCTGGTGGCCCTCGCCGCGGTGACCACGCAGGGCCTTTTCGTGCTGATCGAGAAGGTGGCGGTCTCCCCGGGGGTGAGCCGGCGCCTCAAGGTCCGGTAGGTTGAGAATTACCCCCTGATGGAGAAGGGATTATGATGAGACGTCTCATAAGCGCGGTAGCGGTCGCTGTGTCCGCGGCGCTCGTCCTTACCGCGTGCGGCGGCGGGGATCCGCTCACCGCCTCACCAGAGCCGGCCGGCTCCACCGGTTCCGGCGGGCCGACGGTCGTCGTCGGCTCGGCCAACTTCCCGGAGAACGTGCTGCTCGCGTCCATGTACTCCCAGGCGTTGCAGGCCAAGGGGGTGAAGGTGCAGGAGACGTTCAACGTCGGCAGCCGCGAGATCCTCTACGACCAGGTGCAGAGCGGCAAGCTGACCGTCCTCCCCGAGTACATCGGCTCCCTGCTGGCCTTCATCGACAAGGACAGCACGGCGCGGACCAAGGACGAGATCGTCGCCGGCCTCAAGGAGAAGCTGCCCGCCACCCTGGAGGTGCTGGAGCCGTCCCCGGCCGAGGACAACAACTCGCTGACGGTCACCAAGGCGACCGCGACGGAGCACGGCCTGTCCACGATCGAGGACCTGGTGAAGGTGGGCAAGGACTTCACGGTCGGCGGCCCGCCGGAGTTCAGGACCCGCCAGGAGGAGAACTTCAAGAAGGTCTACGGCCTGGAGTTCAAGGAGTGGCAGCCCACCGGTGACGCCACCGCCGACGCCATCAAGGACGGCACCGTCCAGGTCGGCAACGTGTTCACCACGGACCCCAAGATCGTGCTGAACGACCTGGTCTCCCTCAAGGACACCAAGAACGCCTTCGGCGCGGACAACATCGTCCCCCTGGTCAACAAGGCCGGCGTCAACGAGACGGTCACCTCCACGCTGAACGGCATCTCCGCCAAGCTGGACACCCAGACCCTGCTCGGCCTGATGAAGCGCGTCGCCATCGACAAGGAGGACGCGCCCGCGGTGGCCAAGGACTGGCTGACCCAGAACGGCCTCCTCTGACCCTTCACCCGTCGCCGCCCCCCTTCCCGGGGGGCGGCCCTTCTCACCGGATGTCCCCAGCGATGTTTCTCGAAGCGATGCGGCAGGTGCCCGCCGCGGTGACCGTCGTCTCCGTGCGGGAGGAGCGCGACGACATCGGGGGCACGGTCAACACGTTCGCGTCGATCTCCCTGGACCCGCCGCTGGTGCTGGTGAGCCTCGCCGGTTACCTCGCCGAGGTGCTGCTCAGGCGGGACACCTGGGCGGCGACCGTGCTCGCCGCCGGGCAGAAGGCCGTCGCCAGCAGGTTCGCCACCCCCGGCCGCCCCAGCGCCCGTCTCCTGCTGGCCGGGCTGCCGCACCACCGCGGCGAGGCGAGCGAGGCGCTCATCGTGGAGGGCGGGGTGGCCGCGCTGGAGGCCGAGACCACCCAGGTGGTACCGGCCGGCGACCACACCGTCTTCATCGCCCGTGTCGTACGCGTCGACTACCTCGACGAGACCGCCGAGCCGCTGGTACGGCTCCGCGGCAGGTACCGCCCCTAGCGACTGTACGGTCAAGGTCGCGTGTGACGGCCGAGGCCGAGCGTGGCGATCAGGCCGTGACGTGCGGACCGCCATCGCGGGACGAACAAGGTTCAGTGCAGGAGAAGCGCGTTCTGCGACGCGCAGGGATCTTGCCGTCGCTTCTGACCGGGCGGCCGGTTCGAGCTCTGTTCCCGCGAGGTGCCAGCCCGTGTTCGTATGCGTAGATGACAGCGTGTACGCGGGTGCGGAGCCCGAGTTTGCTGAGGATACGGGCGACGTGGGTCTTGACGGTGCCCTCCTCGATGGTCAGGGCTGCGGCGATCTCCGTGTTACTACGCGACGCGGCTGCCAGGGAAGTGGGCAGCTCACCACCGCCGGCCAGGTGCTCGATCAGTTCGAGGACGGCCCTGGAACCGCCGTTCGCCTGGAGCCACCGGCTCACCCGGCATGCGGCCTTGGCATACGTGTCCCGGTCGGCTTTCGCCGTGCGCAGCCAGTCGTCGAGCGTCCGCGGCAGCGCCTCCTGCGTGGACACCCGGCATCGGTTGCCGGCCGTCTCGGGCTTCAGGTAGCGCGGGTCGCCGGAGACCACGACGGCCAGTCCTTCGTCGAACCATTGCGGCATCGGCCCCGCGCCGGACCCGAGGCGGGCGTGCAGCTCGACATGTGACATCTCGTGTGCGGCGATCACCGGGTCGATGCCGTTCGGTGACAGCATGACCGCGCGGTTCAGCACGGCGATCCCGCGCTCCCGGCCGCCGCCGATCTTCTGGTAGCACGTGTCGGTCAGGCAGGCCAGGATGTCGGGAGAGCTCCGGCGTCCGCCGTAGAAGTCCGCCACCCGGCGGCCGGCCGCATCGACGACCTCGGTGACCTGCCGCTCCCGGGCCGCCGGCAGGCCGGGCTCCAGATACAGGCCGGGCCTGACCTGTTTCATGCCGTAACAGCCGGGACAGGTCGTGGCGGCGACCGACGGGAAGGCCACCGCGACACCGGCCACCGCGGTCACCACCAGCCCCGTGACGATGGCCGTCAGCCACCGCCACCACGTCCTGCGCCTTCGACTCATCGCACCGCTCCCCATGTCGATGTTCCGTACCATCCTGTCCCGCCGAACGGGTCTCCGAGGCTGTCGATTTTGCTGCTGTCCGGTCATGCACGCCACGCCGCTTCCGGTATCGGGTCAGGACGGGGCCGGGCCGCAGGCCGCTCCGGGCGGCGGCATCTCGCCCGTCGTCAGGTAGCGGTGCACGTGCCGGCGTACGCACGGGTGGCCGGAGAAGTAGAGGGCATGCCCTCCGACAGCCTTCAGGTAGCGGGCGCCGGGAAGCGCGGCCGCCAGCCGGCGGCCGTCACCGGCCGGAGTGTTGTCGTCGTACTCGCCGTTGGCGATGAGCACGGGCGGCAGGCCCGGCGCCTTGATGGGGTGGGGCGCGTACGTCCTGGTCGGCGGCAGGCCCGCGCAGTGGTTGGCCATCGGCCACACCGCGCGCCAGCCGATGCGGGGCGTATCGCGGCGCAGTGCGGTCTCCAGCTCCTTGAGCTTGTGGTAGCCGGGGTAGGGCATATCGGCGCAGAGGATGACGCGTGACAGGCTGGGGTCCGGAGCCCCCTCCACCTTGGCGAAGAACGAGGCGTCACCGGCCTGCGCTCGTTCGAGCCCGGCGGCCAGGCGCTCCCAGGTGGCCTCGTGGGTGAAGTCGGCACGGGAGGCTATCTGGGTGTCGCTGATGCGCACCCCGGGACCGGCTCCGGGGGCGGGGATGGGCTCGCGGCGGGCCTTGGCCGTCACCTCGTCCCAGACGGCCACCGGATCCTTGCCGTGCAGCGCGCAGGTCGCGGTGCTCTGACACCAGGCGGCGAAGCGTTTGAAGTTGCTCTCCAGGGCCTTGGCCCGCGGCTGGAGCCAGGCGCGGAGGTCGGGGGTGGTGTGGTCGAAGACGCTGTCGAGGTACATCCGGCCGACCTTGCGGGGGAACAGCTCGGCGTAGGCCTGCCCGAGCACGGTGCCGTGCGAGTTGCCCAAGTAGGTCAGCTTGGCCTGACCGAGGGCCTTTCTGATCGCCTCCATGTCGTGCGCGATCTGCCAGGAGTTGAGGTTTCCCGACAGCTTGCCCGCCTCCTTGGCGCACGCCTCCCCGAACGTGCGATTCTTCGCAGTGTAGGCATCGTAGGCTGGCTTACCCGGAAACACCCATTCGGTGGCGAAGGGCGCGGGTATAGGGCAGTTGATCGCCGTGGACCTGCCGAACCCCCTCGGGTCGAAAATCACCACGTCGAACCATTTAGTCAGATCTGTAAAGTATTCCGTCCCTTGGCGGAGAAGCGTGATCTGCTCGCCAGGCCCACCCGTGTTGACCAGTACCACGCCCTTCTTGCGGGCCTGATCCTGAGCGGGCAGCTTGGCGAGACCGATCTCGGCCTTCGGTCCCGATCCGCGGGTCCAGTCGGCCGGCACCTGGATCTGCGCGCATTGCAGACCGTCTCCGCAGTCCTGCCACGACAGCGGCATGGCCGTGACCGGGGTGACGACGGTGACCGCGCCGATGACGAGCGACGCAACGATGTTCATGCCGGAAGGATCGCCGGGCCCGTACCGCTCGCGCGTCCCTCTTTCTGCATATCTTTTTCACTGGAGCAGGATTGTGCGGGAGATCGGAGGGCCGGGCAAGCGTGTCACCCGGGCCACCCGTGTCGTCAGCCCTGGGACGTGCTCACGTGTCCGCGCCGGTGGAGGCGCGGGCGGTCAGTGTGGGGGCCAGGCGCTCGGACTCGATCTCGTCGCCGGCCAGGAGGCGGGACAGCAGGACCAGCGCCCTGCGTCCGATCTCGCGCACGGGCACGGCCACGCTGGTCAACGGCAGCGGCAACTCGGCGGCCAGCGGCGTGTCGTTGTAGCCCATGATCGCGATGTCCCTGCCCACGGTCAGGTCGTGGTCGCGAGCCGCGCCCATGGCGCCGATGGCGGCGAAGTCGTTCACCGCGAAGATCGCCGTCGGCCGGTCGGCGTCCGCGAGCAGCGTCTCGGCGGCGGCCCGGCCGCCCGCGGTGTCGAAGGGGGAGTGCAGCACCCGCGGCGCGGGCAGGCCGCGCTCCCGGTAAAGGCCGACGAAGCCCGCGGTGCGGTCGACGCCGGTGCTGGCGTAGGGCTCGCCCGCGATGACGGCGGCGTCGACGTGGCCGAGCGCGAGCAGGTGCTCCGCCGCCAGCCGGCCGCCGAGCCGGTCGTCGGCGGTCACCGCGGGATGGTCGCCCGCCCGCCGGTTGACCAGCACGAACTTCGTGCCGTCCGCGGCCAGGCGGTCCAGGAAGCCGCTGTCCAGGCTGGCGTCACCGAAGATCAGCCCTTCCACCCGCCGGGCGAGCAGCATCCTGGTGCGCAGCCGCCGGGTCTCCTCGTCGTCGCGGCTGTTGGCGGTGATCGTGGCGAGCCCGAGCTCGCCCGCGGCCTCGTCGATGCCCTCGTAGATCATCGCGAGGACGAGGTCGGACAGCCGTGGCACGAGGACGCCGATGAGCTTGCTGCGGCCCGTGCGCAGACCGCTGCCGTGCGGGTCCGGCTGGTATCCCAGCTCTTCCGCCAGTCGCCGGACGCGGGTGGCCGTGTCGCCGGAGGCCGCCCGCGCGCCGTCGTCGGCCCGCCCGTTGAGGACCCTGGACACCGTGGAGACGTGCAGGCCGAGCTCGTCGGCGATGAAACGCAGGGTCACCTGGCGCGCCTTGGAATCCGCCACGAACGCCTCGCTTTCGCAGAGAGATGGGGCAGATGACACCGTACGACGTCTTGACGCCGTCCCGGCACGGAGTACATGCTAACCCAAACGTTTGGCCCAAACGTTTGGGTAACGGAAGGAACCACGAAGATGACTGACACATCGCCTCCAGCGGACCCCCCAGTCAGCCCGGCCAGGGTGGCGGTGGTCCAGTTCGATCCTCAGGTGGGCCTGGACAATCGCGCGGCCAACGCCGAACGCGCGCTCGCGCTCGCCGGGCGTGCCGCGGCGGACGGGGCGACCCTCATCGTCCTGCCCGAGTTGTCCACCACCGGATACAGCTTCCGCGACCGCGCCGAGGCATACCGCCATGCCGAGGACGTCCCCGGCGGGCAGACGGTGAAGGCGTGGGAGTCCTTCGCCCGCGAGCACGGCGTGCACCTGGTCGGCGGCCTGGCCGAGCGTGACGGCGTGCGGCTCTACGACACCGCCGTCCTCGTCGGCCCGGAGGGGTACGTCGGCCACTACCGCAAGGCCCACCTGTGGAACAGGGAGAAGCTGTGGTTCACGCCGGGTGATCTCGGCTTCCCGGTGTTCGAGACCCCGATCGGCCGGATCGGCCTGCTGATCTGCTGGGACATCTGGTTCCCCGAGGTGCCCAGGCTCCTGGCCCAGCAGGGCGCGGACATCATCTGCAGCGTCAACAACTGGGTGTGGACCCCGCCCCCGATCTTCGACGAGACCGGCAGGTGCATGGCCTCCTACCTGACCATGACCGCCGCCCATGTGAACAACGTGTTCATCGCCGCGGCCAACCGGGTCGGCACCGACCGCGGCGCGCGCTTCCTCGGCTGCTCGCTCATCGCCGGCACCAACGGCTGGCCCATCGGCCGGGTGGCGGGCGCCGAGGAGGAGACCATCCTGACGGCCGACATCGACATCGTCGCCGCGCGCAGCGCGCCGGTGTGGAACCAGCTCAACGACCTGATCCGCGATCGGCGCACCGATCTGTACGACCCCATGCTCGGCTACACGCTGGGCCGGGCGGCGCCACGCTGATGGGAACCGTCACAGCGGCAGCCGACGCTCTCGGCGCGCGCCGCCTGGGAGCCGCCGCCACGGTCGCCGCCCTTGCGGCGGGACTCGCCGTGTGGCTGGCGGAGGCGCGTCCCGCGCTGCCGGGGATCGTGCCCGACTACGCCTCCTGGGGCCTGGGATACACCGATCCGACGTGGTACGCCTACTGGATTCTCGGCGACACCACCGAGGCGACCCTGGCCAAGTCCGCGCTCGGCGGCCTGCTGATGATCGCCGGGGCTGCGTTCGCGTACGACGCGCGCCGTCGTGGCCGGCGCTGGCAGGGCTTCGCGCTGGCCTGCGGCAGCGGCGTGCGCTGGCCGTGGGTACTGGTCGCCGCCGGTCTCGGCCTGGTGGCGAGCAACCTGCTGTGGGGCTGGACGCTCACGGTGATCGGCGGCTGGCAGCCGACGTTCGTGCCGATGGTGTCCGTCCCGCCGGCCATCGTGATCATCTACGGCGCGGGCTGGCGCGTCGCGGCGACCGGCGCGGCGCTGGGCGCGACCCTGGTCACGCCTCTCGCCCTGGTGCTGGTCAACGCGGTGTGCGTGCCGCTGGGCGTGTCGACCGTCGTGGGCAGCACCCTCGCCATGTCCGCCGGCGGGCTCGCCGCGTTCTGGGCGTGCCGGAGGCTGCCGTGGATGCCGCCGCCGCGACCGGCGGCGGTGGCGCCGCCGCCCGCGCGGTACGGGGCCTCCTGGGTACCGCGCCGCATCCTGGCGGACTTCACCGAGGCCCACTTCTACGGCAACGAGTGGGCGGGAGCCGGTCTGCTGCTGGGCAGCGTGCTGCACTTCATGCTCAATCCCGCCGGACCGGCCTACGGCAGCGGGCTGCTGCCCCACCTGCTGGCCGCGCAGGTTCTCACGGCGGCCTGCGGGATGGTGATGTGGGGCAGGCGGTGGGCGTCCAGGGGGTGGTACCCGACGTTCGTGCCGATCGTGTCCGTCGCACCGGCCACGGTCCTTGCCTTCGGCGGCACGCTGCCCTCGATCGTGGCCGGAGCCGTACTCGGCGCGGCCCTCGCCCCTCCGCTCGCGGCGGCGCTGGCCCGGCGGCTGCCGGACGACGTCCAGCCCATGGTGGCCTACACCGCGACCATGGCCGTGTGCACCGCGACCGTCATCCCCCTGCTCGACCTGCTCCCCGGCTTCCAGCTCCCCTGACCCCCGACTCCGTACATCCCCTGGAGAAACCCGTGTTCGACATCTTCGACCTGCCCGCCTTCGAGCTGGACGGCGGCGCCGTGCTCGACCCGGCCCGGCTGGCCTACCGCACCCACGGCGAGCTGAACGAGTCCCGGACGAACGCCGTCCTCTTCCCCACCTGGTTCGCCGGAGACCACACGTCCCACGAATGGCTGATCGGCCCGGACAAGGCACTCGACCCGGGCGAGTACTTCGTCATCGTGCCGAACCTCTTCGGCAACGGCGTGTCCTCCTCACCGTCCAACACCCCGGCGCCCCACGGCGGCGCCGACTTCCCGCAGACCACGATCCGCGACAACGTACGGGCCCAGCACCGCCTGGTCACCGAGCACTTCGGCATCGAACGGCTGGCGCTCGTGCTCGGCTGCTCGATGGGCGCCCTGCAGACCTTCCAGTGGGCGGTCAGCCATCCCGAGATGGTCGCGCGGGCGCTGCCGTTCTGCGGGGCGTCGAGTACGTCGCCGCACAACCAGGTCTTCATCGAGAGCCTGCGCGCGACCCTCACCCTCGACGCCGCCTACGACGGCGGCCGTTACCGCGAGCAGCCGCTGGCGGGAATCCGGGCGTTCGCGCGGGTGTACGCGGGGTGGGGGTTCTCGCAGGCCTTCTACCGGGAGGAGACCTACCGGCAGCTCGGGTTCTCCTCGCTGGAGGAGTTCCTGACCGGCTTCTGGGAGACCAACTTCACCGGATACGACGCCAACGACCTGCTCGCGATGCTCAGGACGTGGCAGGACGCGGACGTCGCGACCACGCCGGGAGCGGACGGCGACATCGGACGCGCCCTCGGCGCCATCAAGGCCAGGGTCCTCGCCCTGCCGGCGGAGAAGGATCTGTACTTCCCGCCGGAGGACGAGGTGCGAGCCTCCCGGCACATCCCGCAGGGGGAGGTACGCGTGATCCCCGGCATCTGGGGACACCTGACGGGCGGCGGAGGCAACCCCGTGGACGTCGCCTTCATCGACCAGGCCGTGCGTGACCTGCTCGCCATGAGCTAGCCGGGCGGTCACCCGTCAGCGAATGGTCCAGGTCCCGGGGAGGAGGAGCGGGCCGTACGGCGGGAGGCCCAGCTCGGTGGCGATGCCGGCGAGCGGGCCCCAGGCGGACAGCCGTACCCGGGCGAGCGCGGCGGCGCGGTCCTCGCTGGACTCCGGCGGGCGCAGCCGCTCCAGCGGGTTGAGCTTCGGGTAGACGCGGACCGTGGCGTCCGGCGCGAGGCCGGCCTTGCCGCGGGCCAGGGCCAGCGCGTCCTCCAGGCCGCCGAGCTCGTCGACCAGGCCGCCTTCCCGGGCGTCGGAGCCGGTCCACACCCGGCCGCGGGCCAGCTCGTGCGCGCGGTCGCGGTCGAGCCCGCGGCCCTGGGCGACCTTGCCCACGAAGTCGTCGTAGATCCGGTCCAGCCAGGCGTTGACCCGCTCCCACTGCGCTTCGGAGAACCCGCTGCTGGTGGAGAACATGCCGGCGTTGGCGCCTTCGGCGACCGACTCGATGGCCACGCCGACCCGGTCGAGCAGGCCGCCGAGCACCGGCTTGCCGCCCAGCACTCCGATCGAACCGGTCAGCGTGCCCGGCTGGGCCACGATCACGTCGGCGGCCATCGAGACGAAGTAACCGCCGGAGGCGGCCAGGTCGCCCATCGAGATCACCACGGGCTTGCCGGTCTTGCGGGTCAGCACCACCTCGCGCCAGATCGCGTCGGAGGCGACGTAGGACCCGCCGGGGCTGTCCACCCGGAAGACGATCGCCTTGACGTGCTCGTCGCGGCGGGCGGCGCGCAGCGCGGCGCAGATCGAGTCGGAGCCCATCGAGTGGCCGCCGCCGAGCGGGCTGCGCCCGCTGCGGCCGAGCCGGATCGGGCCGGAGCCGTGCACCAGTGCCACCACGGGCTCCGCCGGCCTCGGCAGCTTCCTGGCCAGCGCGGTCTTGGCGTAACGGGTGACGAAGAGCAACTGGCTGTCCTCGCCGGCCGCCCGGTGGACCTCGGAGTACACCTCGTCGCGGTAGGCGAGCCTGTCCACCAGACCGGCCTCGACGGCCTCCGCGCCGATGAACGGGCCGCGGTCGATCAGCTCGCGCACCTTGCCCGGGTCGAGCCTGCGGGCTTCGGCGACGCCGGCGACGATCTGCTCGGTCACCGACTCGGCGATCCGGGCGATGGACTCCCGGTGCGGCTCGGTCATGTGGTCCTGGGTGAACATGTTGGCGGCCGTCTTGTACTCGTGCCGCTGGCCCACCTGGTATTCGACGCCGAGCTTGCCGAGCGCGCCGCGGACGAACCGCTGCTCCAGCGCGACGCCGGTCAGGCCGAGGTCGCCCGAGGGCTGGAGGTAGACCCGGTCGAAGGCACTGGCCAGGTAGTAAGGCACCGTGCCCGCGCCGAACTCGCCGAACGACTCGGCGAACGCGACCGTCAGCTTGCCCGCGGCCCTGAGCCTGGCCACGGCCGCGCGCAGCTCCTGCACGGTGCCGAAGCCGAGCGGCTGGCCGCCGATCTTGACGATCAGCCCCTTGACCCGGGGATCCTGCCGGGCTCGCTTGAGCCCGCCGAGCACGTCGCTCAGGCGGGCCTTGCGCATGGACAGGACCGCGGTGAGCGGGTCGCCGGGTGGGCCTTCGGTGAGCCCTTCTGTGAGGTCGAGCTCAAGGACCAGCGGCGCCGTGCGCCGCTGGCGGAACCGGTCAACCGTGTCCGTGATCGCCTTGGTCGCATCCATGAACCCACCCTAAGCGACACTTTCTGCGCGTGTGGTCAACTATTTGTTGACTCGTGTTTGGAGCAGGACGGCGGATCGGGTGTACTGGGCGCTGTTCGTGCGGGTGCCCAGCCGCTGGCCCTCCGCCGTGGCGAGCACGGCCTTCAGGGTGGCGGAGCCGTTCACCTTCGCGGTGATGTTGCGCGCGCCGTGCGCCCAGTTGAGCCAGGCCGCCAGCAGCTCGCGGTCCAGCGCCGCCCGGCTCGTCCGGACCGGCGCCTTCGACGTCGCCCGCGCCTTGGCGGCGAGGATCCTGGCGGCGGAGGCGGGCGTGGACAGCTTGGCGACCTCGGGGAAGACGTCGCTGGCCTTCTTCACCAGGCTCAGGTAGCAGCCGAGCGTCCTGTCGGTCAGCGTGCCCTTCCCGGTGCCCATCTCGCTCGCCCACCGGGCGGCGGTCAGGCCCTTCTTGGCGGTGCCGCGGGTGCACACCTGCGGCGCGGTCGTGGGCGCCGGGGGCGTCGGGGTGACGGTCACCGTGACCGTGACGGTCACGGCCGGCAGCGGGACCACCGGCGCGGGCGGCTCGGCAGGCGGCGGGGACGGCACGGGTTCGGTGGTCGGCGACGGCACCGGCGGCTCGCCGGTCTCCCGGTCGTCCCCGCCGGCGCCCTGGTCACCCGGCTCGTCGGGGTTCGCCGGCGGGGGCTGGGTCACCGGCGGAGCCGGGGCGCCCCCGGTGAGCGCGGCGTAGACGTCGACGCGCGGCGTGACCGCGGCCCCGTAGTGGATCTGCCGGCCGGAGGACTTGAGCAGGTCGATCAGTTCCTGCACCGGCCGGTCCGGGAACTTCTGCTTGAGCAGCGCCAGCGCGCCCGCGACGTGCGGGGCCGCCATCGAGGTCCCGCTGTAGCCGGTGTAGGCGTCGTCGGGGATCGCCGAGTCGATGTTCACGCCCGGTGCGAAGAGGTCGAGCAGCGGGCCGGAGTTGGAGAAGGGGGCGATGGTGTCGTCGTCGTCGGTCGCGCCCACGGCCACCGCGGTGGAGATGCAGGCGGGGTACGCCGTGCCGTCGAAGAACTCGTTCCCCGCGGCGACCACGGTGGCCACGCCCTGGGCGAGCAGCGCGTCGATGCCGGGCTTGAGGTCCTGCGCCTCCTCGGCGTCGTCGCACGCCACGTCGGACAGGCCGCCGCCGAGGCTGAGGTTCACCGCGGCGATCCGGTGCGTGGCGGCCAGGCTCGCCACGTGGTCCATGGCGAGGCGCAGCGTGGAGTCGAAGGCGAGCAGGCAGGCCGCGGCGCCGCACAGGTCCGGGTCGTTGACCCGGCTGAAGATCTGCACGGCGACGATGTTCGCCCCGGGCGCCACCCCGGCGCCCGGCGACCCCGGTACGGCGGCGCCGGCGGCGATGCCCGCGACGTGCGTGCCGTGGTCGCACATGTTGACCGTGCCGTCCAGGCACTTGGGCGTCTCGGCGTCCGCGGCGCCCTCGCCGATCTGGCTGCTCTGCCCGTTGGGGCACAGTGACTCCAGTTGGAGCCCTTCCTCGTCGGTGGCGGAGAAGCACGCCTCGGCGACGATCCGGCCGGCCAGCGCCGGATGGTCCCGGTCGATCCCGGTGTCCAGCACCGCGATCGTCTGGCCGGTCCCGGTGACGCCCTCGGCCTGCGCCCGGTCCGCGCCGATCACCTTGACGCTGGACTCCAGCGACGGCGTGTAGGCGCGGTCCCTGCGGATGGACACGACGCGTGGGTCGGCGGCCAGCTCGGTGAGGTCGTCGCCGGTGCCCTCGACGACGATGAACGGCTGCCGCTCGGGCTCCAGCACCACGTCGGTGCGGGCCAGCTCGTCGGCCTCCTGGGCCACCGGGGCGGCGACTGACGGGTCGCTCAGCTCGACGATCACGCGTGCGGGCGCCTCGCCCCCGGCCAGGCCCGTCTCCAGCTTCCGCAGCCCGGGTGGTTCCTGGGCCATCGCCGGGGTGACCGGCACCAATGCGAGCAGGAGGGAGCACGCCAGCAGGCGTCGAAGTCGCACACGTCCTCCGGGGGGACAGGAGGTGACACAACACGGCCGGATGTGAGTCTAGATGGGATCTTCTGCCCAAGAGAAGAGTGATCAGACCGATTCGGGGTGAACGGTCGGTATCCGCGGCCGAGTGCGCGCGTACATGGCTCGACCCCCCGCGGCGTTGACGCGTACGAGGGGCCGAGCGATCAAATCGTAGTGCAGACGATCAGGCCAGGTCCGTGCGGGGGTCCGGCGCCGGACCGGCGTGGCGCAGCCACACCGCGCCGAGCGGCGGGACGCGCAGCCGCACCGAATGGGGCTGGCCGTGCCGCGGCTCGTCGGTCGCCTCGACGCCGCCCAGGTTGCCCACCCCGCTGCCGGCGTACTCGTAGGCGTCGGTGTTCAGGATCTCCTCCCAGTGCCCCGGGTACGGCAGGCCGAGGTGGTAGTCCTCGTGCGGGCCGCCGGAGAAGTTGGCCACGCACGCCACCGCGGAGCCGTCGGCGCCGAGGCGCAGGAAGGAGAACACGTTGCCGGAGGCGTCGTCGGCGTCGATCCAGCGGAAGCCGTCCGGGGTGGCGTCCTGCTGCCACAGGGCGGGGGTGTCGAGGTAGAGCCGGTTGAGGTCGCGGACCAGGCGCTGGGCGCCCTTGTGCACGTCGAAGTCGAGGACCCACCAGTCCAGCCCGCGCTCCTCCGACCACTCCGACCCCTGGCCGAACTCGCTGCCCATGAACAGGAGCTGCTTGCCCGGGTGCGCCCACATGAAGGCATAGAGCGCGCGCAGCCCGGCGAACCGCTGCCACTCGTCGCCGGGCATCTTGCCGAGCAGCGAGCCCTTGCCGTGCACCACCTCGTCGTGCGACAGCGGCAGCACGAAGTGCTCGGAGTAGGCGTACATCAGGGAGAACGTCATCTGGTGGTGGTGGTACTGGCGGAACACCGGCTCGTGGGCCAGGTAGGCGAGCGTGTCGTGCATCCAGCCCATGTTCCACTTGAAGCCGAAGCCGAGGCCGCCCAGGTAGACGGGCCGGGAGACGCCGGGCCAGGCGGTGGACTCCTCGGCGATGGTGACGATGCCGGGCGCCTCGCGGTAGACGACGGAGTTCATCTCCTGGAGGAAGGCCACCGCGTCGAGGTTCTCCCGGCCGCCGTGCTCGTTGGGGTGCCACTCGCCCTCGCGGCGGGAGTAGTCCAGGTAGAGCATCGAGGCGACGGCGTCCACCCGCAGGCCGTCGATGTGGAACTCCTTCAGCCAGTAGAGCGCGTTGGCCACCAGGAAGTTGCGCACCTCGTTGCGGCCGAAGTCGAAGACGTAGGTGCCCCAGTCGGGGTGCTCGCCGCGGGTGGGGTCGGCGTGCTCGTAGAGCGGGGTGCCGTCGAAGCGGGCCAGCGCCCACTCGTCCATCGGGAAGTGCGCGGGAACCCAGTCGAGCAGCACGCCGACGCCCGCCTGGTGCAGAGAGTCGACGAGGAACCTGAAGTCGTCCGGCCGCCCGAAGCGCGACGTCGGCGCGTAGTAGGAGGTCACCTGGTAGCCCCACGACGGGCCGAACGGATGCTCGGCCACCGGCAGGAACTCCACGTGGGTGAACCCCATCTCCTTGACGTAGGCGACGAGCTGGTCCGCCAGGTCACGGTAGGACAGGCCGGGACGCCAGGAACCGAGGTGCACCTCGTAGACGCTCATCGGGCCGTCGATCGGGTCGCGGGCGGGCCGGCCGTCCATCCAGGCGTCGTCGCCCCAGACGTGCTCGGGACTCTCCACCACGGACGCGGTCGCCGGCGGGAGCTCGGTACGGCGGGCCATCGGGTCGGCCTTCTCCCGCCACCTGCCGTCCACGCCGAGCACCGCGAACTTGTACCGTTCACCGGCCCCGATCCCGGGCACGAACAGCTCCCACACGCCGGACCGGCCGAGCGAGCGCATCGGGTGCCCACCGCCGTCCCAGTGGTTGAAGTCGCCGATCACCCGGACGCCGCGCGCGTTCGGCGCCCACACGGCGAAGGCGGTGCCCTCGACGTCCTCGTGGCGCAGCACCCGCGCGCCGAGCGCCTCCCACAGCCGCTCATGCCGCCCTTCGCCGATGAGGTGCAGGTCCACCTCGCCCAGCGTGGGCCAGTGCCGGTAGGGATCCTCCGTCTCGTACGCGTCCGCGTCCGGGTAGGACACCCGCAACCGGTAGTCGGGCACCTTGTCCAGGCCCGGCAGCGTCACCTCGAACACGCCGTACGCCAGGTGCGGCATGTCGTGCGCCTCGCCGTCGAGGACCACCTGCACCCGCTCCGCGAGAGGTCTGAGCGTTCTGAAGGTGACCCCGTCCGCGCCCAGATGGGCACCCAGAATCGCGTGGGGATCGTGGTGCGCGCCGCCCGCCAGCCGATCCAATTCCGTCTTGTCCCGCATGTCCCTAACCCTGCCCGAGTGCCATGCTTCAACCCACCTTTTCCCCCGACGTCACAGGAAAGTTCTGCGTGTCGGACCGTCAACATGCCCCGACGCGCGACGGTGAAGCCTGGACACGCCAGGCTCCGGGCCGTCGCTCGACATCACTCGATGTCACTCGACATCACTCGATGTCACTCGATGTCAGGAGAAGGCGGACAGCGGGATGGAGATCCACGAGGGCCGGTTGCGTGCCTCGTAGACGACCTCGTAGACCGCCTTGCTCAGCTCCAGCGCGTGCAGCAGGGCCGCGTCGTCGCCGTGCAGCCGCCCGCCGCCCTCGGAGTAGCCGGCCAGGAAGGCCGCGCGGTTGCGGGCGGCCCACTCCTCGGCCCTGGGCAGCAGCGCCGCGGCGTCCGGGTGGTCGGCGAGGATGTGCCGGGCGGCGTAGTCGAAGGAGCGCAGCATGCCCGCCACGTCGCGCAGCGGCGAGGCCAGGCCGCGCCGCTCGGCCAGCGGCTGGCCGGGCTCGCCCTCGAAGTCCAGCACCACCCAGTCGGTGGGCGTGCGCATCACCTGGCCGAGGTGGTAGTCGCCGTGCACCCGCTGGACGTTCACCGAGCCGTCGATGTCGGCGACCCGGTCGAAGGCGTCGTGCGCGACCCCGGCGTACCGCGCCAGTTGCGGCACCTCCGAGACGGCCCGGTCGAGCCGTCTGCGGAAGCCCTCCGTCATCCGTTTGACCTCCGGCGCCTCGACGACGCCGGTGGGGAACGCCTCGGCCAGTTCCTTGTGCACGTGCGCGGTGGCCGTGCCGAGCCGGAACGCCTCCGCGGCGAAGTCGCCGCCCGCCTCGTCGGCCGACACCCCCGGCATCGAGGCGTAGAGGTCGCGGACGCTGGTCAGCGCCAGCGCCCAGCCGTCGTTCGCCGCGGACAGGAACTCCTGCATGATCGCGAGCGTGGTGCTCTCGCCGTCGATGTCGGTCTCGATCCACCCGTAGGGCCGGGCGATGTTGGCCGAGCCCTGGGCGGCCAGCGCGGTGACGATCTCCAGCTCGGGGTTGAGCCCGGGGGTGAGCCGGCGGAACAGCTTGCAGATGTAGACGTCGCCGTACACCAGCGAGGTGTTGGACTGCTCCGCCCCGATCACCAGGCTGCGCGGCGAGACGTCGATCCGCACGCCCGGCAGGTGCCGGAAGCGCAGCGGGCCGATGTCCCGGTCGTCGGCCATGGCTTCGAGGAGGGCGCCGGTGCGTTCGGCGTCGTGGGTGCCGTCATACGTGTGCGGCCCGATCCGGGCGTGCGTGAGACGTTGCGGCATCTCGTCGTGTGTCCCGACGAGGAGCTGGTAGAGATCGCGTTCCTCGCCCTGGCGAACCGCGATGATCACGTGGTTGAGCCCGGGACCGATCTCCACGTCCGATTCGACGGTGACTTCTTCGATGGCACGGCCCTTACCGGCGAACCACCGCTGACGGGCGATCCAGCCGGTAAGGAATTCATGGAAGGAAGTCGTCACTCCTCCTTGGTCTTCGTGTCATCCGGCGGCAGGGTGAACCAGTAGAACCCATGCCCAGGAAGCGTCAAAAGATACGGAAGTTCGCCAATTGGGGGGAAAGGAACTCCTCCCATGCACTCCACCGGCACCGCACGCTCGAATCTGCGCAGGTCGAGCTCGACCGGCTGGGGGAAGCGGGAGAGGTTGTTCACGCACAGCACCCGGTCGTCACCCAGCTCCCTGACGAACGCGAGGACGCTCGGGTTGGAGGAGTTCAGCTCGGTGAAGGCGCCGATCCCGAAGACGGGGTGCCGCTTGCGGATCTCGATCATCCGCTTGGTCCAGTGCAGCAGCGACCCGGCGTTGCGCTGCTGAGCCTCGACGTTGATCGCCTGGTAGCCGTAGATCGGGTCCATGATCACCGGCAGGTAGAGGCGGCCGGGGTCGCAGTCGGAGAACCCGGCGTTGCGGTCGGGCGTCCACTGCATCGGGGTGCGCACGCCGTCCCGGTCGCCGAGCCAGATGTTGTCGCCCATGCCGATCTCGTCGCCGTAGTAGAGCACCGGCGAGCCGGGCAGCGACAGCAGCAGGGCGGTGAACAGCTCGATCTGGTTCCTGTCGTTCTCCAGCAGCGGGGCCAGGCGGCGCCGGATGCCGACGTTCGCCCGCATCCTCGGGTCCTTGGCGTACTCGGAGTACATGTAGTCGCGCTCTTCGTCGGTCACCATCTCAAGCGTCAGCTCGTCGTGGTTGCGCAGGAAGATGCCCCACTGGCAGTGCTCGGGGATCTTGGGGGTCTGGGCCAGGATCTCCGAGATGGGATAGCGCGACTCCCGGCGCACCGCCATGAAGATGCGCGGCATCAGCGGGAAGTGGAAGGCCATGTGGCACTCGTCGCCACCGGTCACCGGATCGCCGAAGTACTCCACCACGTCGCTCGGCCACTGGTTGGCCTCGGCGAGCAGCACCCGGTCGGGGTAGATCCGGTCGATCTCCGCCCGGATCCGCTTGAGGTAGGCGTGCGTGGCCGGCAGGTTCTCGCAGTTGGTGCCCTCGACCTCGAACAGGTACGGCACCGCGTCCAGCCGGAAACCGTCGATGCCGAGGTCCAGCCAGAAACGCAGGACCTCCATCATGGCTTCCTGCACGTCCGGATTCTCGAAGTTGAGGTCCGGCTGGTGGGCGAAGAACCGGTGCCAGTAGTACTGCCCGCGCACCGGGTCGTAGGTCCAGTTGGACGTCTCGGTGTCCACGAAAATGATCCGGGCGTCCCGATACAGGTCGTCGTGGTCGGACCAGACGTAGAAGTCGCCGAAAGGCCCTTCCGGGTCGTGCCGGGACGCCTGGAACCACGGGTGCTGGTCGCTGGTGTGGTTCATCACCAGGTCGGCGATCACCCGCATGCCGCGCTTGTGCGCCTCGTCGACCAGTTTGACGAAGTCCCCGAGGTCCCCGAAGTCCGGCAGGATCTTCATGTAGTCGGAGATGTCGTATCCGCCGTCGCGCAGCGGTGACTCGTATAGCGGGAGCAGCCATAGGCAGTCGACGCCGAGCCACTGGAGGTAGTCGAGCTTGCCGATAAGCCCGCGAATGTCTCCGGTGCCGTCCCCGTTGGAGTCGGCGAAGCCCCGGATCAGCACCTCATAGAAGACGGCCCTTTTGTACCAGTAAGGATCGTTCGGCTTCTCGTGGGTGAAGGTGTTCGGGACTGGCTGAGGTGTCGAGCTCACCTTGTGGACTCCCCGTCGCTCTCGTGCGTGGCCGGTCCGCCGGCCGGTCCCCGGCCGGCGGTGGTCGCTGTGCCTAAGCGCACGTCACCGGCTACAGCGGATGTGCCGGTGCCGCGCGCACCGTGAAAACATGTGCAGGTTGGATGTGGGGGTCGAGGCGAACGTAGTTGGCCTGCCGCCACCGGTAGGACTCGCCGGACAGCTCGTCGTCCACGACGAACTCGGCTTGCCAGTCCAGCCCGAGGGCGGGCATGTCGAGAGATACGGTCGCCTCACGCGTGTGGTGCGGATCCAGATTGACGACAGCCAGAACCACGTCGCCTAGCCCGTTCCGTCGTGAGGCGGGATCGTAGGCGCCGGTCGGTCGCTCCGGCGGCAGGCGCTTGGAGAAACAGATCAGGTCCGGCTGGTCGATGCTGTGGAACCGTAGGTTACGCAATTCCTGGAGCGCGGGATGGGCTCTTCGGAACAAATTAAGCTGCGTGATGAACGGCGCAAGGCTACGCCCTTCTCGCTCAGCCTGCTCCCAGTCTCGCGGTTTGTACTGATATTTCTCGCTATCGAGGTATTCTTCACTCCCCGGGCGAACCGGGACATTCTCCGCGAGTTCATATCCGGCGTACACTCCCCATGAAGGAGCCATCAACGCCGCCAGAACCGCCCGAATCTTGAATGCCGGTACCCCGCCCTGCTGAAGGTACTCGTGCAAGATGTCGGGGGTGTTGACGAAGAGATTCGGGCGCAGGAAATGCGACGTGTCGTGCGCCAGCTCCGCGAGGTATTCCTCCACCTCCTCCCGGGAGTTCTTCCAGGTGAAATAGGTGTAGGACTGGTGGAAGCCGACCTGGGCGAGCGTCCGCATCATCGCCGGGCGGGTGAACGCCTCGGACAAGAAGATCACGTCCGGGTCGGTGGCGTTGATGTCGGCCAGCAGGCGCTCCCAGAAGCTCACCGGCTTGGTGTGCGGGTTGTCCACCCGGAAGATCCGCACCCCGTGGTCCATCCAGAGCCGCACGACCCGCTTGACCTCGGTGTAGATGCCCTCGGGGTCGGTGTCGAAGTTGAGCGGGTAGATGTCCTGGTACTTCTTCGGCGGGTTCTCCGCGTACGCGATCGACCCGTCGGCCCGGATGTTGAACCACTCGGGGTGGTCCTTCACCCAGGGGTGGTCGGGGGAGCACTGGAGGGCCAGGTCGAGCGCGATCTCCATGCCCAGCTCGCGGGCGCGCCGGACGAACGCGTCGAAGTCCTCGAAGGTGCCGAGGTCGGGGTGGATGGCGTCGTGGCCGCCGTCCTCCGACCCGATGGCCCACGGGGAGCCCGGGTCGTAGGGCTCGGGCTGGAGCGTGTTGTTCCGGCCCTTGCGGTGGCTGGTGCCGATGGGGTGGATCGGGGGCAGGTAGACGACGTCGAAGCCCATGGCCGCGACGGCGGGCAACCGCCTGGTCGCAGTCTTGAAATTTCCGGACTTGGGGGCTGACACCGTGTCCACGATCGCGCCCTCGGAACGCGGGAAGAACTCGTACCACGAGCCGACCAGCGCCCTGCGCCGGTGCACGAGGATCTGCCGTCGCGGGGATCTCGTCACCAGGTCGCGCAGCGGATGAGCGGCCAGCAGCGCGGCCGTCTCGGGCAACTGCGCCACCGCGAGCCGGGCCCGCGGGTCGAGGTTCTCGTCCCTGAGCCTGGCCGCGACCTCCTGCAACGCGGCCCGGTGCCCGCACGCGGAGACGACCGCCTCGCGCGCCCACCGGCCGCTCTTCGCGTCACGCGCCCGCCCCTTGGCGCCCGCCGCCGCGGGACCCGGCCCGCCGGCCCGGCCGGCGTGCGGGCACTCGGTCGGCCGTACGGCCTTCGCCGCGCGCTCGAAGAGCCGCGCGCCCTCCTCGCACATCAGGTCGGTGTCCAGACCACGGGGGATCTTGATGTCCGCGTCGTGCAGCCACGTCGCGATCGGGTCGCTCCAGGCCTCGATCCTGAAGTGCCACGCGCCCTCGCTCGGCAGCGTGACCGGCACCGCCCAGCGGTCGGTGCCCGGCGCCTCCTCGCGCATCGGGAGCAGGGGCTGACGCGTCCCGGCGGGATCGGTCAGCACCACCCCAGCCGCGACCGCGTCGTGTCCCTCGCGGAACACCGTGGCGCCGATGTCGAAGGTTTCGCCCGCGGCGGCCTTGGCGGGGCGCCCGCCGCAGTCGACCACGGGATGGATGTCCTGTATCGGGATTCGTCCAATCATCGCGTCTCAAGGTAGCGACGACGCACTCGGCGCCGCCGGAAATGGTGAGGCCTGAACGATCTCTGATTGTGCACCCGTGGAGGCATGCGGCGGCCGCCACCACGCGAGTTGATCGGAGAGCCGTGTGAACCTGGAAGCTCCTCCAAGGAGGTGCCCCAATAGTCCCGCTTCATGCGTGGAGAAGAAAGAGTCTGCGGCTCTCTGCTCGGGCGAGTTGTTCTCAGTGTGCGAGAAGCGCCTGTTCTGTGCATCATCGAGGGTATGGCGGCGAGAACCTTAGGGGGATCTTCGGTTTGAGAGGGTTTGGTGCTGGTGAAGGGGAGACGATGAAAGCTGACCACCTGGCAGTCGAGTTTCGGTCGCGCCCCGTGGCGCCGAGTAACTAGGGTCTGGCACCGTGAGAGCAATCCGCAGGTTCACCGTCCGTACCGTCCTCCCCGACGAGCTGGCCGCCCTGGGCGTGCTCGTCCACAATCTGCGCTGGTCCTGGCATCCCGAGACCCTGGACCTCTTCGCCGAGGTGGATCCGGTCGTGTGGGATCGCGTCGGCCACGACCCCGTCGCCCTTCTCGGTGAGGTCGAGGCCGCCCGCCTCCGCGAGCTCGCCGGTGACCGGCGCTTCCTGCGCAAACTCGCCGACGCCGCGGACGACCTGCACGAGTACATGACCGCGCCGCGCTGGTACCAAACGCTGCCGGACGCCTCGCAGGCCATCGCCTACTTCTCCCCGGAGTACGGCATCGCCGCCGCCCTGCCCCAGTACTCCGGCGGCCTCGGCATCCTCGCCGGCGACCACCTCAAGGCGGCCAGCGACCTCGGCGTGCCGATCCTCGCGGTCGGCCTCCTCTACCGGCACGGCTACTTCACCCAGTCGCTCTCACCCGAAGGCTGGCAGCTTGAGCACTACCCCAGCCTCGACCCGGGCGGCCTGCCGCTCACGCTGCTCAAGGACGCCGACGGGGCCTCCGCGCGGGTCCGCATCGACCTGCCCGACGAGCGGGCGCTGCACGCGCAGATCTGGGTGGCCCAGGTCGGCAGGGTGCCGCTGCTGCTGCTCGACTCCGACGTGGCCGACAACGACACGGCGGCCCGCGACGTCACCGACCGGCTCTACGGCGGCGGCACCGACCACCGGCTGCTCCAGGAACTGCTGCTCGGCGTCGGCGGCGTCCGGGCGATCAGGTCCTACTGCCGGATCGCCGGGCACCCCGAGCCCGAGGTCTTCCACACGAACGAGGGGCATGCCGGCTTCCTCGGCCTGGAGCGCATCCGTGAGCTGACCGAGAACCGCCTCTCCTTCGACGAGGCCATCGAAGCCGTCCGCGCGGGCACCGTCTTCACCACGCACACCCCGGTGCCGGCCGGCATCGACCGCTTCCCCGCCGACATGATCGCCCGCCAGTTCGGCGGCGCCAACGCCTGGCCGACCGTCCCGGTGGAGCGGATCCTCACGCTCGGCGCCGAGCCGGGCGGCGCCGAGGGCGGCAAGGCGGTCTTCAACATGGCCGTCATGGGCATGCGCCTGGCCCAGCGGGTGAACGGCGTCTCCGAGCTGCACGGCGAGGTCAGCAGGGAGATGTTCCAGGGGCTGTGGCCGGGGTTCGACATCGAGGAGGTGCCGATCGGCTCCATCACCAACGGCGTCCACGCGCCCACCTGGGTCGGGCGCGAGCTGATGGAGCTGGCGGGCAAGGAGCTGCCTCGGCTCGTCGAGCGCAGCCAGGGCTGGGAGGGCGTTCAGAAGATCTCCGACGCCGACCTGTGGGCGATCAGGGGCCGGTTGCGCGGGCGGCTGGTCGACGCGGCCCGGGTACGGCTGCGCAGGTCGTGGCGGGACAGGGGAGCCTCCACCGCCGAGCTGGGCTGGATCGACGACGCCCTCGACCCGGACGTGCTGACCATCGGCTTCGCCCGCAGGGTGCCCTCGTACAAGCGGCTGACGCTCATGCTGAAGGACCCCGAGCGGCTGCGCGAGCTGCTGCTGCACCCGGAGCGGCCGGTGCAGATCGTGATCGCGGGCAAGGCCCACCCCGCCGACGAGGGCGGCAAGAAGCTGATCCAGCAGATCGTGAAGTTCGCCGACGCCGAGGACGTCAGGCACCGGATCGTCTTCCTGCCCGACTACGACATGAACCTCGGCCAGCTCCTCGTCCAGGGCTGCGACGTGTGGATGAACAACCCGCTGCGCCCGCTGGAGGCGTGCGGCACGAGCGGCATGAAGGCGGCCCTGAACGGCGGCCTCAACCTCTCCATCCGCGACGGCTGGTGGGACGAGTGGTACGACGGCACCAACGGCTGGGCCATCGCGACCGCCGACGGCGTCGCCGACGCCGACCGCAGGGACGAGCTGGAGGCGGCCGGCCTCTACGACCTCATCGAGCACGAGGTCGCCGACCGGTTCTACGACCGCGCGGGCGGCGGCCCGCCCCGGCGCTGGCTGGAGATGGTCAAGCACACGCTCACCTCGCTCGGCCCCAAGGTCCTCGCCGGCCGGATGCTGCGTGACTACGTGACCGCCCTGTACACGCCGGCCGCGAAGGCCGCGCGGGAGCTGTCCGCCGAGGGGCACGCGGGCGCGAAGGGGTTCGCCGCCTGGAAGCTGCGGGTCACCCGGGCCTGGCCGGGGGTGCGGGTCGAGCACGTGGAGGCGTCCGGCGTGGGGGACACGCCGGAGGTCGGCGCGGTGCTGGAGCTGCGGGCCACCATCGCTCTGGGCGACCTGGAGCCGGGCGACGTGTGCGTCCAGGCGGCCTACGGCAGGGTCGGGCCGCACGACGAGCTGGAGGCCCCCGAGCACGCCGTGCTCAAGCCGGGGCCGGTCGGGGACGACGGCAAGGCCACCTTCTCCGGCACGGTCCCGCTGGACCGCACCGGCCCCTTCGGCTACACGGTCCGGGTCGTCCCCGCGCACCCGCTGATGGCGTCGTCCGCCGAGCTGGGCCTGATCGCCGTTCCCGAGGAGCCCGCAGGCATGACCAACGGCACCCTTCGCTGACCCCCGCCTTGCACAAGCCGCCTTCACCGGCGAGCCTGTGATGACGGAAGTCTTCATCGGGCTCCCGAACGACGACGTGGAGCGGCGATGGGCGACAGCGAGCGACTGGACGGATCGGCTGGGATCGACGGCGTCGCCGTCCACCCCCGTCCGGCGCCCTCCCCCACCGCCACGGGGGAGGGGCCGCCGTCCGTCTCCGACGTCGCCGGTGGGCCGGTGCGGGTGGGGGAGGGGCCGCCGGTGGAGACGCTGGTGGCCACCGTGCGCGGGGTGCTGCCGTCGCTGACGCCGGCGGCCAGGACCGTCGCCCGGCTGATCATCGAGGATCCCGCGATGGTGGCCCGCAGCACGATCACCGAGCTGAGCGCGGTCTCCGGCACCAGCGAGGCGACCATCGTGCGGACCGCGCGGGCGCTCGGCTTCGCCGGCTACCCCCAGCTCCGGCTCGCGCTCGCCGCCGCGTCCGCCGGCCGTACGGCGGACCGGCTGGTGCCCGGCGACCTGGCACCTGACGACCCGCTGTCCGAGGTCATCCTCAAGGTGTCCCGCGCCGAGTCGGCGGCGATCGAGGACACCGTGGCCCAGCTCACCGCCGAGCGGCTCGGCGTGGTCGTGGCCGCGATCGCGGCGGCGCGCCGGGTGGACGTGTACGGCGTGGGCGCGTCCGGCCTGGTCGCGGCGGACATGGCGCAGAAGCTGCTGCGCATCGGCCTGTCCAGCAACGCCTTCACCGACGCGCACCTGGCGCTGACCAGTTCGGTCCTGCTCCGCCAGGGGGACGTCGCGGTCGGGGTGAGCACCTCGGGGGAGACGCCGGACGTGCTCGCCCCCCTGCGCAACGCCCGCCGCTCCGGCGCCACCACCGTCGCGATCACCAACAACCCGCGCTCGTCCCTGGCCGGTGCCGCCGACCACCTGCTGATCTCCGCCGGCCGGGAGACGGTCTTCCGCCCCGGCGCGCTCGCCAGCAGGATCAGTCAGCTCCTCGTCGTGGACTGCGTCTTCGTCGGCGTCGCCCAGCGCACCTTCACCTCCTCCGCCGAGGCCCTCCAGGCCACCCGCCACGCCATCAGCGACTACCTCGGCGACACCGGCAAACCCTGACCCGCTCCCGCTACCTCGGCGACACCCGCCAACCCCGCCCCGTTCTCGCGGTCCGGCTCGTCATGACGGTTTTCTTCATTGTCATTGACGGGTCGGGAGATTTCTGTCATGTTCCGCCGGAGAGCCCTTGCGCCCCCTCCCGAGGAGTCACGATGGCCGTTTCCAGCAGACTGGCCCGCCGTACCGTCCTGCGTGGTCTCACCGCCGCGGCGGCGGTTCCGCTGCTGCCCGATCTCGCCCACGCCGGTGCCGCGGAGGCGGCGCCGCTGCGGCAGATGCGCGGCATGTGGATCGCCTCCGTCGCCAACATCAACTGGCCGTCCCGGCCGGGACTCACCCCCGACCAGCAGCGCGCCGAGTACCTCGCCTGGCTGGACGTCGCCGTCGCGCGGAAGCTGAACTCGGTCTTCGTGCAGATCCGGCCGACCGCCGACGCCTTCTGGCCCTCGCCGTACGAGCCGTGGTCGCAGTACCTCACCGGGACGCAGGGCCGGGATCCCGGCTACGACCCGCTGAAGTTCGCCGTCACCGAGACGCACCGGCGGGGGCTCGCCTTCCACGGCTGGTTCAACCCCTACCGGGTCTCGATGCAGGCCGACCCGGCGCAGTTGCACCCCGACCACCCGGGACGCAGGCACCCGGACTGGATCGTCGCCTACGGCGGCCGCCTCTACTACAACCCGGGGATGCCCGAGGTGCGGAGGTTCGTCCAGGACGCGATGATGGACGCGGTGCTCCGGTACGACCTGGACGGGCTGCACTTCGACGACTACTTCTACCCCGTCAACACCACGGCCTTCGACGACGCCGCAGCCTTCGCGGCCCACGGCGGCGGCTTCCCCGACCTGGCCTCCTGGCGGCGGAACAACGTGGACCTGCTGGTCAGGGAGATGCAGCAACGGGTGCGGCGGGCCAAGCCGCACGTCGCGTGGGGCATCAGCCCGTCGGGCATCTGGCGGAACAAGGGCACCGACCCGCTCGGCTCGGACACCAACGGCAGCCAGTCCTACGACAACCTGCACGCCGACACCCGGGGCTGGGTCAGGAAGGGCTGGCTCGACTACATCGCGCCGCAGCTCTACTGGAACATCGGCCTGCCCGTCGCCGACTACGCCAAGCTGGTCCCCTGGTGGGCCGGTGTCGCCGCCGGGACCGGCGTGCAACTGTGGATCGGGCAGGCTGCGTACAAGGTCGCGCTGGCGGGACAGCCGGCCCAGTGGTTCGAGCCGGGGGAGCTGTCCTCGCACCTGACCCTCAACGCCGCCCATCCCGAGATCGGCGGGGACGTCTTCTACAACGCGAACGACGTGCGCGAGGACCGGATCGGCTCGATCGGCCGGGTGGTGGCCGACCACTACACCCGCCCGGCGCTGCCGCCCGTGCTGCCCCGGCTGTCCGGGGAGCGCCCGGCGGGCCGCCCGCTGATCACGCACGCCCGCCGTACCGGCTCGGGCGTGGAGCTCGGCCTGCTCGCCACCGGCAGGGAGGCGCCCCGCCTGTACGCGGTCTACCGGGTGGCCAGGCGGGGCACGCTGGACACCGACACCGCGCGGGACCTGGTCGCCCTCGTCCCCGGCGGGCGCACCGCGAGCTGGACCGACCCCGACGGCGGGCGGGACGCGGTCTACCACGTCACCGCCGTGGACCGGGCCAACCGGCAGAGCCCGCCCAGCCTGCCGCGCAGCCCGCGCTGAGCCACGGGTGAGCCCCGCCCGGCGACCGCCGGGCGGGGCACTCCACGATCAGCGGCGTGGGTGACGCCGGGTGCGGGAGGTGACGCCGGGTGCGAGGTGAGGCCGGGTCACGCCTCGCCGAACCGGAAGCGTCCGTCGGGGCCGGGGGCGAACGGGACGGTCCGCAGCACGGCGGTCACGTCGAGCGGACCGTAGATGTGCGGGAACGGTTCCTCGCCGCCCGGCACGTCTTCGTACCTGATCTCCGGTTCGACCCGGTCCTCGTCGATGACCAGCACCAGCAGGTCCCGGTCGGACGCGTAGAAGGCGTCGGCCACGGCCGCCACCTGGTGGGCGCGGCTCGCGTGGATGAAGCCCTCCTCCGCCAGCGACCGGCCGCGCGTGGACGTCGTGTACACGCCCTCGCGCCGGGCCCGCTCCCAGTCCGCGCCGGACGCGATGTGATAGATCAGCCCCACCTGAACGGCTCCTCCAGATTCGCGAACAGCCGATTGTGGCACGGGCCGGCATTCCGCCCACCCGCCCGTGCCATGGTCGCCTGAACGCGGCCGATCAGGAGAAGCCGGTCAGGAGAAGGAGCCGGTCAGGAGAAGGAGACCGTCACGTCGTCCGCCTTGACGAACATGACCCGGTGGCCGAACTGGATCTGGTAGTACTTCAGCTTCCCGCGCACCACCACGTGCCGGGAGGCGTCGAAGGTGACCGCGCGGTAGTACTCGCCGTACGCGGTGAGGCCGAGCGTGTACCGCTGGCCCGCCGGGAACGTGTACTGCAGCGGGACGAGCTCCTGCACGGGCACGCCGGCCGGATACGCCTCGGGCTCGGGATAGGCCCTGCCGTACACGGGGACGGTGGCGCGGCCCGGCTTGGGGGTGACGACCAGGCCGCGGGACGGGACGGCGACCGGGTTGGCGGGCGGGTTGTGGAACCACGCCTTCTGGCCGAGGTACCAGATGGCGGTCCACTCGCCCTCGTGGCCGGCGAGGGCGTAACGCTGGCCGGTCGAGGCGCGGGCGCTGTGGTCGTAGACGCTGTACAGGGACTCGCCCGTCGGGTGCTTGCCGATGTCGGCGACCAGCGGCGCGTCCGCGCGCGGCTCGGTGTGCAGCCAGACCGACGAGGAGCCGTGCGGCGGGCAGGCGGCGTCCGGGTTCTCGGCGTCGCAGCCGTAGTAGTAGGGCTGGTTGCGCTGGTAGTCGGGCAGGATCACGACCGACTGGCCGCGCGGCCCGCCGGAGCGGTGCAGCGGCGCGCCGAGCAGGTCGAAGTAGTGCGCCCAGTCCCAGTAGGGGCCCGGGTCCTCGTGCATGCCCCGCACCGTGGCGGGGGTCGTGCCCGGCACGTTGTCGTGGCCGAGGATGTGCGCCCGGTCCAGCGGGATGCCGTACTCCTTGGCGAGGTGGCGCACCAGCTTGGCCGAGGTGCGGTACATCGCCTCGGTGTACCAGGCGCCGCCCTGGGCGAGGAAGCCCTCGTGCTCCAGGCCGATGGACTTGGCGTTGACGTACCAGTTGCCGGCGTGCCAGGCGGCGTCCTTGGTCCGCACGTGCTGGGCGATGTGGCCGTCCTGGGAGCGCAGCGTGTAGTGCCAGCTCACGTAGGCCGGGTCCTGGACCAGCCGGAGCGTGGGGTCGTAGAGCGTCTCGGTGTCGTGGATGACGATGTACTCGATCTTCTGGTTCTTCGGCCGGTCGGAGATGTCGTGGTTGCCGTAGTCGCCGGCTCCCAGGTCCTGGTAGGGCGCGGGGATCCACTCGCACGACAGCGAACGCGGGCAGTCCACCTGCCCGGGGCGCGGCTTGCGCAGCCCCAGCCGGTCCAGCCAGCGCCTGGCCGGTCGCACGCCGGGCACGGCGGGCAGCCGCACCCGCTCGCCGCTGTCCACGACCCGCTCGGCGCCTTCGGCGATCACGGAGTAGACCTCGTCGGCGAAGGACCTGGCCGCCGCCGCGTCGGCGGCGCCGGAGTAGCGGGCGACCGCGCCGTACCAGTCGCCCGGCCCGCCGTCGGCGGGCGCGCCGAGCTGCCGCTGGTAGTCGGCGAGCAGCGCGGCGCCGCCCATGATGTTGGCCGCCGGGTCGGCGCGCAGGCTCTCCCTGCTGGCGCCGGTCAGCTCGGCGGCCCGTTCCAGGGTGCGCAGGGACGGGCCGGCGACGGGCGGCGGGCTCGCGGCGGGCGTCTTGGCGGGCCGGGCCGTGTCGCCGCGCGGGTCCTCGGTGCCGGTCGAGTGGTGCTGCCGGGCGGTGGTCAGCGCGGCGGCGTCGGTCAGGTGCATGGGGCCGAACCCGGCGGAGGTGCTCGGCCGGCCGGCGTTCGCGTCCCAGCGCGACTCCAGGTAGGAGACGCCGAGCAGCACGCTCTCCGGCACGCCGTACTTCGCGGCGGCCTCGGTGAAGAGGCGTTGCCGGTCAGGCGGCGCCGCGCCGGCGGGGGTGGGGGACAGCAGGGCGAGGCCGGTGAGGGCGGCGACTGCCACAGCGGTCACCCCCTTCCTGTGGGGTCGCATGGTGGCTCCTGGGGCTGGGGGACTCCTGGAGCAAGGGTGCGGAGCCTTGATCGAGATGTCAACGATTTCCTTCGGCGGTTGTCAGATGTCGAAGGTTTCCTTCACTCCCTAAGCGTGCTCTTCCCGGATATGTTGGGCGTCGATCGAGGAAGAACGCACGGAGGACAGGCATGGGGGAGTTCGTACGCGTCGAGACGGCTGACGGCGTCGCGACGATCAGGCTGGACCGGCCCAAGATGAACGCCATCGACGCGCGGCTGCACGGCGAGCTGGCCGAGTGCGCCCGCGAGGTGGACGCCGACCCCGCCGTGCGCGCGGTCGTGCTCTACGGCGGTGAGCGGGTCTTCGCCGCCGGCGCGGACATCAAGGAGATGACCGGCCTGTCCTTCGCCGAGATGTCCCGCTACTGCGCGGCGCTCCAGGCGTCCTTCGACACGGTCGCGGCGATCGGCAAGCCGGTGATCGCCGCCATCACCGGGTACGCCCTCGGCGGCGGCTGCGAGCTGGCCCTGTGCGCCGACTTCCGGGTCGCCGGGGAGAGCGCCAAGCTCGGGCAGCCCGAGATCCAGCTCGGCATCATCCCCGGCGCGGGCGGCACCCAGCGGCTGCCCCGCCTGATCGGCCCGGCCCGCGCCAAGGACCTCGTCTTCACCGGCCGGCACGTGCCCGCCGCGGAGGCGCTGGCCATCGGCCTGGTGGACCGGGTCGTCCCGGACGCCGACGTGCACACCTTCGCCGTGGAGCTGGCGGCCAGCTTCGCCGCCGGGCCGCCGCTCGCGCTGCGCGCCGCCAAGCAGGCGATCGACCGGGGCCTCGACGCGGACCTCGGCACCGGCCTGGAGATCGAGCGCATGCACTTCGCCGGGCTCTTCGCCACCGACGACGCCGGGATCGGGATGCGGGCGTTCGTGGCGAAGAACAAGCCTGAATTCACCGGAAGCTGACCCCTTGGGCAGATCCATACTTTGCGTGCAGGATGAGCCAGGGTAGATCGTGTTTTGCCGCTATCGTGACCGTTCATGGTGCGGTTGTGGAAGCTGGCGCCGGTGCCCACGCGGCTCCGGCGCGCCGTACGTGCCTGGCTCGACGCCCGCTACGTCACGCGGGTGGACCACCGGCACGACATACGGGACTCCCTGTGGGAGGTCCAGGCCCTCGGCAGGGAACTGGTGGCGCTCCGGCGCGAGGTCGAGCGGCTGCGCGCGCAGGTCACGACGCTGACGGAGCGGCCGCGCGCGGCGGCGGCCCCGGACCCCCGCCAGACCGCCCGATGGGACGAGGCGCACCGCCTGGCGCATGAGACCGCCACGGCCGTGGACCGGCTGTTACAGAACGAGGTCCTGCTCTGGCAGGCCGTCGACCGCATCGACGCCGGCGCCAGGCCCGCCGGGGAAGGCGCGCGGTGAGGGTCGCCTGGACCCGGGACGACGACGTCTGGCGACTTGACTTCCGGCTCGATGCCGACGACGACCTGGCCGGCACCGTCACCGACGGCCAGCGGGTACGGCTGGCCACCAACTCCTGCCGGCTGCGCCTGCCGTACCCGGTGGACGACGTGCACCCGGACCTGCTCGCGCTGGCCGCCTGGACCGTCGTCGCGCCCTACACCCGGAGCCGGATCGTCTTCGACCGGCCGGTCTCCGCCGGGCTGGCGGCGGCCCTGGAGGAGGGCTGGCCGGTGCAGGCCGGGCCGGTGGGCGGGTCGCCCCGGTCGGGCGCGCGGCTGGCGATCTCCTACAGCGGCGGCGCCGACTCCGCGGCGGTGGCCTCGATCCTGCCCGACGCGCCGTTCGTGCACTTCCAGCGGATCTCGCACCCCAGGGTGCCCAACCGCTGGACGCACTACCGCGCGGACATCCTCGCCAAGCTCGCCGCGCAGACCGGGAGAGAGCTGACCGTCGTCCGGTCGGACCTGGAGTTCACCCTCGCCGAGCCGCGCCCCGGCTACCCCGAGCATCACGCGGTCGCCGCCGGCGCCGCGCTCATGGCGGACGAGCTCGACCTCGCCGGGATCGCGTTCGGCTACGAGATGGGCTCGCGCTGGCTGGGCGGCGGGCGTTATGTGCACCGCTACACCCCGGACAACCCGATGTGGTCGGCGGACGGCAGGTGGGGCCGGCTGTTCGCCGCCGCCGGGCTGCGCGTCGTGCTGCCGGTCGGCGGGATCAGCGAGGCCACCACCATGCGCCTCGCCCTCGGCTCCGGCCTGCGGCGGCAGGTACGCTGGTGTCTGCGCGGAGGCGACGGCGGGGCCTGCGGCACCTGCGGCAAGTGCCTGTACAAGGAGCTGATCCAGGCCGCCGTCGAGCGCCGCCCGCTCAGCACCACGATCACCGCCGACCGCCCGGTGGCGGCCAAGTGGCAACAGCCTCCGCCCTACGGCGGCCAGGAGATGATCGAGTACGGCTGCGCCCGGGTGCCCGGCATCGAGACCACTCCCTTCGCCAGGGCCGCGGAGCACCTGCGGGCCACCGAGGAGTCGACCCGCTGGCTGGACCACTGCTACCGTCCGGCGCTGGACGAGATCCCCGATCCGTGGCGCAAGCAGATCGCGGACTTCATGGCGGAAGAGGTCGGCTTCATGACCGAGGACGAGGCGCGCCGCGTCGAAAGCTGGGGGCAGCAGTGAAGGTTTACCTGTCGGTCGACATGGAGGGTGTCACAGGACTGACCGATCCGGAGGAGATGCACGCCGGCGGCCGGGGCTACGAGCGCGGCTGCGAGCTGATGACCGCCGACGCCAACGCGGCGGTCGAGGGCCTCTTCCAGGCGGGCGCCACCTCCGCCGTGGTGAACGACGCCCACGGCTCCACCAAGAACCTCAGGATCGACCTGCTCGACCCGCGGGCCACCCTGATCCGCGGCCCGGGCAAGCCGATGCGGATGGCCCAGGGCCTGGAACGCGACCACGTGGCCGCCTGCTTCGTCGGCTACCACGCCAGGGCGGGCGTGCGCGACGGCGTGCTCAACCACACCTGGATGGGCAAGGAGATCCAGAACGTCTACCTCAACGGCGAGGTCTGCGGCGAGACCCGGGTGGTGGCGGCCTACGCGGGCTACATGGGCGTGCCGGTGGCGCTGGTGACCGGGGACGAGGCGGTCTGCGCGGAGGCCCGCGAGCTGTTGGGGGACGTCGAGACGGTCGCGGTCAAGAACGGCGTGGACAAGTTCGCCGCCGAGCTGCTGCCGCCGAGCGTGGCCCAGGAGCGGATCAGGGAGGCGGCCGCGCGGGCGCTGTCCCGGGTGTCGTCGCTGCGGCCCTACGAGCTCGCGGCGCCGTACACGCTGGGGGTGGAGTGGAACTCCACGGCCATCGCCTCCGGGTGCGCGCTCATCCCCGGCGTCAAGGCGGTCGGCCCCCGGCACACCGAGTTCAGCACGGACGACTTCACCCAGATCATGGGACTCTTCGGCATCTTCGCCATGATCGGCGGCCAGGTGGCCTGCAACAGCGGCGTGTACGGCTGACCCTCCGATGTCCGGCACCCCCCAGGTCGATCCCCCGAAGCCTCCCGCGCCCGCCCCCGGCGGCGGGCTGACCCGGCGCGCCCTGCTCGTCGGCGTGGGCGCGGCCGGCGGGGCGGGGGCGATGTTCGCCGCGATGGGCGCGCTCGGCCTCGCCCCGCAGGAGCGCAGGGAGGACTACACGCCGCCGCGGGTGTCGGACTTCCACCTGACCGGGCGCGTCGCCGCCGACGTGGTCGTGCTCGGCGCCGGGGTCGCCGGGCTGACCGCCGCCTACGAGCTGGGCAAGGCGGGCTACCGCTGCACGGTGCTGGAGGCGCGGGAGCGGACCGGCGGCCGGAGCCTGACCCTGCGCGGCGGCGACCGGGTGTCCGAGCTGTCCGGCGAGACGCAGACGGCGCGGTTCGGCGAGGGCGTCTACTTCAACGCGGGACCGGGGCGGATCGCCCAGTGGATGGTCACCCTGGACTACTGCCGCGAACTGGGCGTGCCGATCGAGACCTTCGTCAACAACAACGCCTCCGCCTACGTCTACAACCACGGGATGGCCGCGCCGGTCCGGGCGCGCACGGCCCGCGCCGACGTGTACGGGTACGTCGCGGAGCTGCTGGCCAAGGCGACCCACGCCGGGGCGCTGAACCGGCGGCTCACCGCGGACGACCGGGAACGCCTGATCGACTTCCTGCGCAGGTTCGGCGACATCGGCCCCGAGCTGACCTACGAGGGGTCCGACCGGCGCGGCTTCCAGACCTACCCGGCGGTCGCCGCCGGCGTGCCGCTCCAGGGACCGGAGCCGCTCGCCGAGGTGCTCGCCGCCGGGATCGGCAGGGCGGTCACCGCCGACTTCGGCTTCGAGCAGGCGATGCCGATGTTCCAGCCGGTCGGCGGCATGGACGCGATCGCCCGGGCCCTGGCCGCCCGGGTCGGCGAGGACCGGATCAGGACCGGCGTGCGGGTCACCCGGATCACCGGCCTCCCGGACGGCGTGGAGATCGCCTACCAGGGCCCGGACGGTCCGGGCACCCTGCGCGCCGACTACTGCGTCGCCGCGCTGCCCCCGCACATCCTCGCGAAGATCCCCGGCAACCTCGGCCCGGAGATCACCGCCGCCCTCGCCACCCCCACCCCGGTCGCCGCCGGGAAGATCGGCCTGGAGTACGGCAGGCGCTGGTGGGAGCTGGAGGACCGGGTCTACGGCGGCATCACGGAGACCGACCTGGACATCACGCACATCTGGTACCCGTCCTACGGCTACCACGCGCCCCGCGGCCTGCTGGTCGGCTACTACAACACCGAGGAGAACGCCGAGCTGTACGGCGCCCTGTCGCACCGGGACCGGCTGAGCCGCGCGCTCACCCAGGGCAAGAAGATCCACGGGGAGAAGTACCGCTCCGAGGTGGTGTCCGGCGTCTCGGTGCACTGGGAGCGCCAGCCGCACATCCAGGGCGGCTGGGTGCGCTGGCCGTCCTACACCGGGGCCTTCGAGCTGTTGCAGCGGCCCGCCGGCCGGGTGCACTTCGCCGGCGACTGGCTCACCCATCTCATCGCCTGGCAGGCGGGCGCGATGGAGTCGGCCCGCAGGGCGGTCACCGCCGTGCACAGGGACGCCCTGTCCCGCACCCCGCCCGCGCGATCGGACGCGTCGCAGGGGAAGGGGACGTAGGGTTGGGGGACGTGTGCGCGATGGGGGAAGGGGAGGGCATGTCAATGGGCTCGCTGGAGTGGGTCCCGGCCCGGACGCGATCCGACCTGCTGGCGGACCCGGTGGCCACGGCCGTGGGGGCGCTGGAGGCCGACGACGTGCGGGTGGCCGAGATCGACCCCGGGCTCTCCGACACGGCAGTGTTCTGCGAGCGCTACGGCGTGCGGATGGACGAGTCCGCCAACTGCGTGATCGTCTCCGGCAGGCGGAACGGGCAGGTGCGTCACGCCGCGTGCCTCGTGCTGGCCGCGGCGCGGATCGACGTCAATGGCGTTGTCCGAAAGTGGCTTGATGTGCGAAAGGTGTCATTCGCGCCGCAAGAGGAGGCGGTCAGCCTCACCGGAATGGAATATGGTGGGATCACGCCGCTCGGTCTTCCCGACGACTGGCCCGTCCTGGTGGACGAGGCGGTGGCGGCCCATCCGGGCGTGGTGATAGGCAGCGGCGTCCGGCGTTCCAAGCTCGCGGTGTCCGGGGCGTTGCTGGGGGGATTGAAGGGCGCGGAAGTGCTTCGACTGGCCGGCTGAGGCCGTTTCGAAGCCTGTTTGTGACCCTCGATGGGGAAACCGTTCAAGGCCACGGGAACGTTGTACAAGCGGGAATGTGGCCTCATGGTTCATCTCAGGGGCGGTGTTTAAGCCGGTATGGTGCTTCATGCCATGAATGACGACCGACTCGGACCCTACCGGCTGCTCCGGCGGCTCGGTGAGGGGGGCATGGGTGTGGTCCACCTGGCCACCGACCCCCAGGGGCGCGAAGTGGCGGTGAAGGTCCTCCGCGCGGAGGTCGCCGGCGACGACGTCGCAAGACGCAGGCTCGCCCGCGAGGTCGAGACGATGCGCAGGGTGCGCAGCGAGCACATCGCCGAGGTTCTCGACGCCGACGTCACCGGCCACCGGCCCTACATCGTCACCCGTTACGTCCCCGGCCGCCCGCTCGACGACCTCGTCAAGCAGGACGGCCCGCTGGATCTCGAAGGCGTGCTCAAGGTCGCCGGGGGCGTCGCCTCCGCGCTGGCCGCCGTGCACTCGGTGGGCGTCATCCACCGCGACCTCAAACCGGGCAACGTCCTCATCGTGGACGGCGAGCCCGTGCTCATCGACTTCGGCATCGCCCAGGCGGTCGACGCCACCAGGCTCACCCAGACGGGCATGTTCATCGGGACGCCCGGCTATCTCGCCCCGGAGATCATCGAAGGCCAGGTGGCGGGTCCCGAGGTCGACGTGCACGCCTGGGCGGGCACTCTGCTCTACGCGTGCAGCGGCCAGCCGCCCTTCGGCAAGGGCACGCTGGAGATGGTCTTCTACAACATCACCGCGGGCAAGGCCAACATCGACGCCGCCCCGGAGATCCTGCGCCCGCTGCTGCGCGCCGCGCTGCGCCGCGATCCCGCCAAGCGTCCCCAGGCGGCCGAGCTGGCCGAGCAGTGCGCCCGGCTGATGCCCAGGCCGGCCCGGCACAGGGTGCCCGACGACATCCCCACCGTCCCCGAGTTCGACTCGCGCGGCCGGGCGGACGAGATCCCGACCCCGCCGGTCGGGCCGTCCCGCGCCGCGGTGCTCGCCGCCCAGGAGGGCCCCGCCCCCGACCGCCCCGCCCCCGACCGCCCCGCGGCCGACCGGGAGTATGTCTCGCTGCTCGGCGAGCAGGCCCCTCCCGCCCCGGCGGGCGACGGCCCGCTGCCGGAGGACGGCGACCCGTGGCCGACCCGCCGGGTGACGCCGGAGGAGTTGCGCCAGGTGCGCTCCGGCGGCTCCGACCTGCCGGCGCCGGTGCTGCCCGGTGAGCCCGTCCAGGGGTCGCAGGCGTGGCAGGCGCCCGGCGCGTCCCAGATGCCCTCCCGGCCCTGGGACCAGCCCGAGGAGCAGGTCGCCCCGTCGTGGGAGGTGCCGACCGAGGCCGACGTCTCCGCCGTGCCCTCCGTCTCCTGGGACGTGCCGACCCAGGCCGACGTCTCGGCGACGCCGTCCCGCCCGTGGGAGGCGCCCGCCGCCGGGCCGGTGCCGCCCGCGCCGCCGTCGCCGTCGCCGGACGGCGACATCCCGACGCAGCGGGTGCGGCCGAGCGACCTCCAGGAGTACATCAGGAACCACCAGCGTCCGCCGCACGGCCAGGCGGCGCCGTACGGCACGCCGGACGCGCAGGTCACGCCCGCCTACGGCCAGGGCAAGACGCCCGCGCCGCCGGCGCACGGGCACGGCGCGGCCGGCCTCCAGGGACCGCCCGCGCCGGCGAACCCGCGGACCACGGGCGGCCACGACCGGCCGGGCCACGAGCGGTCCGGCCTTGACCGGCCTGGCCACGAGCAGGCGTTCGGCCGGCCGGGGCAGCCGTCCGCGCCCTACCCGCACCCCTACCAGCAGCCCCAGCCGCCCGCGCACGGCCGCGGGCACGACCCGGCCTTCCCCGGGCACGAGGTGCGCACCGCCAACGGCGCCGCCCGGCCGTTGCAGCGTTCCAAGGCGTACGGCGCGGCGGCGGTGCTGCTGCTCGGGCTGGTCGCCGCCCTGGCGATCATCGCGCCGGTGCTCGTATCGGTGGTGGTGATCCCGCTGGCGGTGCTGCTCAGGGCCGCCGACATCGCCCATCCGCAGCTCGGCGGGCAGGGGAACGGCGGCGCGGCGCTCGACGTGCTGCGGGTCCTCGGCCGCCCGGCGGCGCTGGTCAAGTCAGTGGTGATCACCGTCGCCCTGGTGCCCTACGCGCTGATCCTGGGGCTGCCGGTGACGCTGCTGCTCACCGTGCTGGTGAGCGGGATGGAGACGTCCAACGCCCTGAGCTGGGGCGTGGCGGTGGCGCTGTGGACGATCTGCGCGGGGCCCGGGGTCGAGGGCCCCGGCCGTCAGATGCGCAGGGCGCTCGCCTCGCTGGTCCCGGCGAAGAACGTCGCGGTCGCCGTGGCGGCGGCGGTCGCGGTGGCGGTGGCGCTGACGCTCGCGGTCGCCGTGGGCACCCTCGGAGAGCGGACCACATCGGTGTGGTCACCCGTGAACATCCAACCGATAGCCAACAAACTCGAGGCCCTGCGGACGGCCGCGCAATGACGCGAGGCCCGAAGCAGCCGAACGGAGTGAGGCCATGAGCGGGGGAGACATCCAGGCGGCCGAGAGGCTCGGCCCCTACCGGCTGATCCGCAAGATCGGTGAGGGCGGCATGGGCGTCGTCCACCTGGGCGTGGACGACGACGGCAGGGAGGTGGCCGTCAAGGTCCTGCACCCGCACGTCGCCGCCGACCTCAAGGCGCGCGACCGGCTCACCCGCGAGGTCGAGACGATGCGCCGGGTGCGCAGCCCGCACGTCGCCGAGGTGCTGGGCGCCCAGCTCTCGGGCCCGCAGCCGTACATCGCGACGCGTTTCGCGCCCGGCAGGACCCTGGAGGAGACCGTCCTCACCGACGGCCCCCTGAGCCCCGCCGCCCTGGTACGGCTGGCGCGCGGCCTGTCCGCGGCGCTGGTGGCGATCCACGCGGCCGACGTCATCCACCGCGACCTCAAGCCGGCCAACGTGATGCTCATCGGCGGCGAGCCGCTGGTCATCGACTTCGGCATCGCCCACCTGGTCAACGCGACCAGGCTCACCCAGACCGGCATGTTCGTCGGCACGCCCGGCTACCTCGCCCCGGAGATCATCAGGGACAGCGAGATCACCCAGCTCGCGGACGTGCACGCGCTGGCCTCGACGGTGTTCTTCGGCGCGACGGGGAAGCCGCCGTTCGGCACCGGCACGTTCGAGGTGGTGTGCTTCAACATCATGGAGGGGCGGGCCCGGACCGATCTGGCGCCGGGCTGGCTGCGCGGCTGGCTGGAGGCGGCGCTGGCGGTCGAGGCGGCCGAACGGCCCACGGCCGGCGAGCTGCACCGGATGGCGCGGGCGCTCGACCCGTCGGTGACCGCCTTCCACGAGCCGACCAGGATCGAGTCCGTCACCCGGGTGACCGAGCAGGAGCCGCCCGCCGGAAGCGGCACCCGGGTGTTCTCGCAGGACGACTCCTTCTCCGACCTGCTGCCGCCGGTGAACTACGCGCCGTCGCAGAAGAGACGGCAGCAGGAGGCCGCCCCCTCGGCCAGGTCCGCCCCGCCGCCCGCGCCCCCGCCGGTGCAGGCCCCGCCCTACACGCCGGCCGTGCCCTACGAGCAGGGCGGCAGGGCGCCGGTGCACCAGCGGCCCGCGCCGCCCCCCGACCAGCGGGTGGCCGGCCCGCCGCCGCAGCCGTCCGGGCCGGCGCGGCCGTTGCCGCCGCCCGAGAACCGGCCCAGGCCGTACACCCCGCCGGAGGAGCGGCGCCCGCCCTATCGGGTGGGGCACCCGCTGCTGGCCGTGCTGCTGCTGGCGATCATCGTGGGGGCGGCCTGCCTGTTCCCCGTCGTGGTGAGCGCCTTCGCGGTGGTGGCCGTGCTGTGCCTGCGGGTCGGCGAATACCTCTTCGGCGACCTCGCCGACCGGCGCAGTGCGCGCGGCAGCAGCGGCGCGGACCCCCTGCTGGTCGTGCTGGGCACGCCGTGGGCGCTGATCAGGGCGGTGCTGGGCACCGTCGTGCACGTCCCGCTGGCCGCGATGTTCGGCATGTGCGTGTGGGGGGTGCTGGCCTACCCCGGCGGCATGTCCACCGACGTGGCCGCCGCCTACGCGGCGGGGGCCTTCACCGGCGGGCTGTTCGTGCTGCCCGGTGGCGGCAAGCCGCGCAAGGCGGTCTCGCGCACGCTCACCGCGCTGGTCCGCAGCCCCGGGGCCGCGATGGTCACCGCGATCGTGCTCGGCGCGCTGGCGGTCTTCGCGGTGATGGGCGCCCTGACCACCACGGCGTCGTTCATGCCGTGGGAGCCGCCGTCCGTGGTGATCGACAAGCTGACCACCACGTTCCGGGAGCAGACCGACCAGGCGTCGATGGGGGCCATCGACCTGGTCACCGGGCTGGTCGGCGATCTTCTCAACAGCCTCGGCCTGGGCTTCCTGGCCTTCTGGAGCTGAGTCTCACTCCACCGGCGCCGCGGGTCTTTCCGGCACTCCGGGTGACTCGCGGGCGTCACCCGGTGCCCTTGGCGGAAACTTGGATGTCGGCGGCAAGCCGCGCCCCGGTGCGCACGGCCGCCTTCTAGGGCACGATGTGAGTGAGATGCGGGAGAAGGAGTGGCATGGGAGCGCCGCCGGACGCTGAGCACCTCGGTCCCTATCGACTGCTATCCCTCATAGGGGCTGGCGGCTACGGTGCGGTGCACATCGCGCTCGACGCCCAGGGCCGCACCGTCGCGGTGAAGGTTCTGCACCCGCACGTGGCGGCCGACGCCGTCGCGCTCACCCGGCTGGGCCGCGAGGTCGAGACCATGCGCCGGGTGCGGGGCGAGCACGTCGCCGAGGTCGTCGACGCCTCCCTGGAGGGAGATCGCCCCTACCTGGTCACCCGTTACGTGCAGGGCCGGCCGCTGAACGTCGCGGTCGCCGCCGACGGCCCCTTCGCCGGGGACGACCTCGTCCGCCTCGCCCGGGGCCTGGCCGAGGCGCTGGCCTCGATGCACGACGCGGGCGTGGTGCACCGCGACCTCAAACCGGCCAACGTGATCGTGGCCGACGGCGAGCCCGTCGTGATCGACTTCGGCATCGCGTCCGCGTTCGACGCCGCCGCGGTGACCGCCTCGGGCGCGATCCTCGGCACGCCCGGCTATCTCGCGCCCGAGGTGATCCAGGACGGCGGCTCGCGCACGGAGTCCGACGTGTTCTCCTTCGCCGCCATGCTGGCCTTCGCGGCGACCGGGCGGCAGCCGTACGGGATGGGGCCGGCGGCGGCGGTGGCCTACCGGGTGGTGCACGACGCGCCTGACCTGGACGGGGTGCCCGACTGGCTCGCGCCGCTGCTGCGCGAGTGCCTCGTGCACGAGCCGGCCGCGCGGCCGACCGCCAGGCAACTGTGCGCCAGGCTCGGCGCGGTGGTGCCGCCGCCTGCTCCCGTCGCGCCGCGCCCGCCGGCCGCCACGGTGGTGGGGGAGATCCCCGTGGTGCCCGACGACGGCGTGCACGGGCTGTCCACCCAGCAGATCGGGCACGACCGGCGGCGTCCCGCGGCCAAGCCCACGCAGGAGGAGGCGCTGGCCCGGCACACCGCCAAGGTGCGCACCCGGTGGGTGGTCGGCTCCGGGCTGGTGGCCGCGCTGGCCACCGCCGCGGCCTGGGAGAACCTCACCGAGGTGTCGCTGCTGGTGCTGGGTCTCTACGTGTGCGCGGTGCTGGCCGACGCGGGGGTGGCGGTGTTCTCCAAGCCGGCGGGCCGGCGGAGCAGGCTCGTCGTCGATCTGGGCGGGGTGGCGGGAACGGCGGTGCTGGCCGCGCTGCTGGGCACGGTGTTCAGCACGTTCACGCTGACACTGGCCCTCGCCACGGTGCTGCTGGTGCTGGTCGTGGCGGTCGTGGCCGCCTGATCGGGGGCCGGTCGGGCACCTGTGGAACAAAGTTCGGTAGGGTGGAGGGGTACGGGTCCGGGCGTGGACGCCGACCGCCTGATCAGCGGGTTTGCGTCTAAGCTACTGGCGGGTAACATATCGGCGGGAGGATCGGAGTGACATGCCGGCCCATCCACCGTCACGGCGCTCTCGGGCACCTGGCAGCGGTGCGTCACCCGCACGTCCCACGGCGCATGCCGGGAACCGGCACGGCGACACCCCGGCCGGCGGGACAGCGGGATATACCGGGAATATCGGGAAATTTCGGGAACATCGGGAAATCGTCCGGAGGCCACTGACCCCATGAACATCGTCGTCTGTGTGAAGCAGGTCCCCGACACGGCGACCGAGCGCAAGCTGAGGTCCGACGACAAGACGCTCGACCGCGAGGCCGCCGACGGCGTCGTCAACGAGCTCGACGAATACGCGGTCGAGGAGGCGCTGAGGCTCAAGGAGGCCCACGGCGGTGAGGTGACCGTCCTCACGATGGGCCCGGACAAGGCGGCCGACACCATCCGCAAGGCGCTCGCCATGGGCGCGGACAAGGCCGTCCACGTGACCGACGAGGCGCTGCACGGCTCGGACGCGCTGTCCACCTCCTACGCGATGGCCCAGACGCTGAAGAAGATCGGCTTCGACCTGGTCATCCTCGGTTCCGAGTCCACCGACGCCCGTACCGGCGTGCTCGCCGCGATGCTGGCCGAGCGCCTGGGCGTGCCGCAGCTCACGCTGGCCAACAAGGTGGACGTGGCCGGCTCGTCCATCACCATCCAGCGGGTCACCGACTACGGCTTCGACAGGGTCGAGGCGACCCTGCCCGCCGTCGTCTCCGTGGTGGAGAAGATCAACGAGCCGCGTTACCCGTCCTTCAAGGGCATCATGGCGGCCAAGAAGAAGCCGGTGGCGAAGTTCGGCCTGGCCGAGGCCGAGATCGCCGCCGACCAGGTCGGGCTCGGCGGCGCCTGGAGCGAGGTCGCCGAGTTCGCCGCCGCCCCGCCGCGCGCGGCCGGCACCGTGGTCAAGGACGAGGGCGACGGCGGCGCGAAGACCGCCGAGTTCCTCGCCGCCAAGAAGTTCATCTGAGAACGGGGGTTGTGCTGAAATGTCGGAAATTCTCGTTCTTGTCGAGCATGTTGACGGCGAGGTCAAGAAGGTCACCCTTGAGCTGCTGACCCTGGCCCGCTCGCTGGGCGCCCCGGCCGCCGTCTGGGCCGGTCCCGGCTACTCCGAGACCGCCAGGGCGCGGCTCGCCGAGTACGGCGCCGAGAAGGTCTACGTCGCCGGCGACCAGGAGATCGTCGACTACGTGGTGGTGCCCAAGGCCGAGCTGCTCGCCCAGCTCGTGGCCGGGAAGTCGCCGGCCGCGGTGCTCGTCGCCGCGACCGCCGAGGGCAAGGAGATCGCCGGCCGCCTGGCCGTCAAGACCGACTCCGGTGTGCTCACCGACGTCGTCGGCCTGGGTGCGGGCTTCGTCGCCGACCAGTCCATCTTCGGCGGCGGCGTCAACGTCCGGTCCCGGGTCACCAAGGGCACCCCGATCGTCGCGGTCCGCCCCAACTCCACCGCTCCGCAGGCCGCCGCCGGCGCCGCCGAGGAGGAGCAGGTCTCCGTCACCCTGTCGGACGCGGCCAGGGCGGCCAGGGTCGTCGAGCGGGTCAAGCAGGAGAAGGGCGCCAGGCCCGAGCTCACCGAGGCCGCGATCGTGGTCTCCGGCGGGCGCGGCGTCGGCTCGGCCGAGAACTTCGCGATCATCGAGAAGCTCGCCGACTCGCTCGGCGCGGCGGTCGGCGCCTCCCGGGCCGCCACCGACGCCGGCTGGTACCCGCACCAGTTCCAGGTCGGCCAGACCGGCAAGACCGTCTCGCCCCAGCTCTACATCGCGACCGGCATCTCCGGCGCGATCCAGCACCGGGCCGGCATGCAGACCGCCAAGACGATCATCGCCATCAACAAGGACTCCGAGGCCCCCATCTTCGAGCTGGCCGACTTCGGCGTCGTCGGCGACCTCTTCCAGGTCGTCCCGCAGCTCACCGAGGAGATCGAGAAGCGCAAGTAGGCACGCCCCTCGGCACCGCACCGCTCCCGGCGCCGCACCGCCCGCGGTGCGGCGCCGCCGCGTCCCTCGGCCGACGCCAGTGTCCCCCCGGCCGCTGTCCCCCCGGCCGGCGGCTGAGTCCCCCGGCCGGCGGCTGTGTGCCACCGGCCGGTTCCGGGTCTCACCGGCTGAGCGAGGGCTCGGGGAGCGCGCCGACCGGCGGCGCGGGAGCCGTACGGCCGGCCGGCAAGAAGCGCGCGGTCACCGCGATCACCAGGCCGAGCAGCACGGCGGCGAACATCGCCACGCGCAGCGACGCGTGCCCGGACACGAAGCCGATCAGCACCGGGCCGAGCAGCAGCCCGGCGTAGCCCATGGCGCCGGTCTGCGCGATCGCGGGCGCGGGCGCGGCGCCCGACGTGCCCGCGAGCGAGAGCGCCATCGGGGAGATCGTCGCCACGCACAGGCCGACGAGGAACATGCCCCCGAGCGCGGCGAGCGGCGCGGGGGCGAGGATCACCACGGTGAAGGTCGCGGCGGTGCCGAGCCCCGAGGCGAACAGCAGGCCGCGGTCGCCCATCCGGGTACGCAGCCGGTCGCCGGACAGCCGGCCGGCCAGCATGCCCGCCTCGAAGGTCGGATAGCCGAGCGCCGCCATCGCCGCCGACGCGCCCACCACGTCCCGCAGGAACAGCCCGTTCCAGTCGGCGACCGTGCCCTCGATCATGAACGCGCAGAAGGCGATCACGCCGAGCAGGTAGACGACCGGCGGCATCCGCCTGGCCGCCCGCGCGACCCTGCGCCCGGCGCCGCGCGGCCCGTCCGGCAGGTGGGTACGCCCGACGACCACCATCAGCGGCAGCACCAGCGCCGCGGTCAGCGCCAGGTGCACCGGGTACGGCAGGCCGGTCGCGATCGCCAGGGTGCCGAGCAGCCCCGCCGAGATGGCGCCCACGCACCAGCCGGCGTGCATGCCGTTCATCAGCGGGCGGCCGACGGCCCGTTCGACGGAGGAGCCCTGGGCGTTCATGGCGACGTCCACGGCGCCGAAGGCGAGGCCGAACAGCGCGGCGGAGGCGAGGAGCCAGGGCAGGCCGGGGGCGAACGCGAGCGGCACCAGGGCCACGGCGCACAGCGGGCCGCCGATCCGCAGCACGGCGCGGCTGCCCGCGCGGGTCATCACCCGGCGCATGGACTGCATGGTCACCAGGGCGCCCAGACCCCAGGCGAGCAGCACGGAACCGATCGCGCCCTCCGACAGTCCGAGGCCGTCGGACAGGGCCGGGATACGGATCGTGAACGTGCCGCAGAGCAGGCCGGCCAGGGCGAATGTGAGGATTGCGCCGATATGTGCCGTCCTGAGGGCGCGGGTCATCGTCACTCCCTTCCAAATGCGTTGACAGAGGGTTTTCGGCGCCCGCGAAGAGGGCACACAGAATCAGGTCGCCCTCACGGCCCGGGCCGTCGGGGCGACCACCAGGGGGCGCCGGCGGAGGTCAGTCCAGCATCGAGAGCAGGTGTCGCTCCAGGTCGCGATACTGCTCGGGGGTGTAGACCGCCGGGGCGTGCGTGGCGATCTCCCAGAGCCCTTCACAGGCCAGGCGCACCACCTGGGCGGTCATCGGGTCGGCCTCCGCGTCGAGCCCTTCGCGGAACCACCGGGTCAGCGCCTCGCGCAGCGGCGCGAGCAGCGCGGGGTCTCCGGCCGCGCCGGTGACCACCGCCCATCGCCTCAGCTGGCCCCCGCACACGGCGGCGAACGTCGCCGCCACGTAGTTCTTGCCGTAGGAATCGTGTCCCTGCTGCGCCACGAGCCGGTCGAAGTCGGCGATGAGCCGCTCGATCATCGCTCTGACCAGGGCCTCTTTGCTGTTGAAGTGGTAGAGGAGGCCACCCTTGCTCACGCCCGCGCGCTCGGCGACGGCGGCCAGGGTGAGCGCGCCCGTGCCGTGCTCGGTCAGCAGACACTCGGCGGCATCAAGAAGCTCATCCCTCCTCATGCGCCTCACTGTACCGTCCGGACGGTACAGTAGGCAAACCGGGGGCGAACCTTGTTCCGGCCCCGGATAGTCTTGGAACGTCTGTCATAGATCGTGGAGCCGAGAGGGGAGTGCGGCCGTGGAGCCCGCCTATCTTGATCATGCGGCGACCACGCCGATGATCCCCCAGGCGATCGAGGCGATGAACGCGCAGTTCGGCCGGGTGGGCAACGCGTCGTCGTTGCACGCGGCCGGGCGGCGGGCCCGCCGGGTGGTCGAGGAGGCCCGCGAGGTCGTCGCCGACGCGCTCGGCGCGCGCCCCAGCGAGGTCGTGTTCACCTCCGGCGGCACCGAGGCCAACAACCTCGCCGTCAAGGGGCTCTACTGGTCACGCCGCCCGTCCGGCGCCACCCGCGTCCTGGTCAGCGCGGTCGAGCACCACGCCACCCTCGACCCCGCCCACTGGCTCGGCGACCACCAGGGCGCCCAGGTCGAGTTGCTCGACGTGGACGAGCACGGCAGGGTCCGCCCCGAGACGCTGCGCGCCGCGATCGAGCGCGATCCCGCCACGGTCGCCCTGGTCAGCGTCATGTGGGCGAACAACGAGGTGGGCACGATCCAGCCGATCAAGGTGCTGGCCGCCATCGCGCACGACCACGGCATCCCGTTCCACACCGACGCGGTCCAGGCCATCGGCCAGCTCCCGGTGTCCTTCTCCGACGCGGGCGTGGACGCGCTGACCCTGACCGGGCACAAGGTGGGCGGGCCCATCGGGGTCGGGGCGCTGCTGCTCGCCCGCGGCGTCGATCCCGTCCCGGTGCTGCACGGCGGTGGCCAGGAGCGCGACGTGCGCTCGGGCACGCTCGACGCGCCCGCCATCGCCGGGTTCGCCGCGGCGGTGAGCGTCGCCGTGTCCTCCCGCCAGGATCACGCCAAGCACCTGAGCGCGCTGCGCGACGACCTGATCCACCGGGTCCGGGCGGCCGTGCCCGACGTCGTCCTCAACGGCGACCCCGACGACCGGCTCCCCGGCATCGCCCACTTCTCCTTCCCCGGCTGCGAGGGCGACGCGCTCCTCATGCTGCTCGACGCCAAGGGCATCGAGTGCTCGACCGGCTCGGCCTGCTCGGCGGGCGTGGCCCAGCCGTCCCACGTGCTGCTCGCCATGGGCGCCGACGCCGCCTCCGCGCGCGGCTCGCTGCGTTTCAGCCTCGGCCACACCTCCACCCAGGCCGACATCGACCGCCTGGTCGAGGTGATCGGCCCCGTGGTGGAACGCGCCAGGCGGGCCGGCCTCACCTAGGGCCCCGCTCGGCGGCGTGCACGGCACGAACCGACCCCGCCGTCAACGGAACTCCCAGGCGCCCCTAGCTCAGGAACGGGGCGACCGCGCTCCAGCCCGGATCGTCGGCGACGACGACCTGCGCGCCGCCGCCCTCGGGCCAGTCTGCCGCCAGCTCCTGAAGCCTGGCCGGCGCGTCGCCCGCGGGATCGGCGTAGACGTGCATCACCCGCCGGCCCTCCGCGCTCAGGTGGGCCACGAGCAGCGCCGTGTCCTTGAGCTCGGTGAGACGGTCCACGAGCCGCTCCTCGAACTCGCGCAGCGCCCGCGCCGACTCCTCGGCGGGCAGCCCGTCCGCGTCCGCGTGGGCGTAGGGCAGGGTGATCTCGATGTGCCGGTCGAACAGCGGGTGGTCGACGTGGCGCAGCGGATGGCGGGCGACGGCGATCAGCCGGGCGCCGTCGCCCGTACGGCCCTCCAGCAGGGCCCACTGCTCCTGGTCGTAACCGGCGGCCAGGTCGGCCACCACGGCGGGCAGGTGCACCGCGGCCACGGCGTCGATCGGCGGGAACGCCGACGTGGTGATCTCACCGGCCCACCGGGCGACGTCGTCCTCACCGATCAGCCAGTGCAGCGCGAGGACGGTCGCCTGCAACCGGGTCTCCTCGTCGAGCAGCGTGTAGATCGGGTGGTAGACGACCATGTCCACCTGCGGCCGGTCGCGGGGCACCCGCAGGCCGAGCATGAGCTGCCCCAGGTCGAAGTCGTAGCCGCCCACGTCGAGCGTCACGTCGAGCGCCTGCGGGTTGGCCTGCCGGGAGGGGTGGTACTCCCACTGGGCGTCGGCGGCCGGCGCCGCCCCGGCCAGGCGGTGCGCGAGCGAGCGCAGCGCGGGGTCGCCTGCTGCGGTGACGACGAGGGCCTGCGCGGCGGTACGCCCCGGGGCGACCTCCCACACCAGGCCGGGGTGGACGGCGGCCACCGCGGGCGCGACCAGCTCGGTCAGCCGCTCCGCGTCACCCGCGGCCACCAGCGTGTCGATCTCGGGCCGGGCCGAACTCCACCACGCCCAGAACTCCGCGATCCGCCGGGCAGGGTCGTGCTTCTCGGTCTTGCGGCCGAATTGTCGCATGGCCGGATATTGTCCCAGCCCGCGGCCCCGTACGCCAACAGGCGGCACGCCGAACGGGAATGGTCGCGGCGGCGGGTACGCTCGAACTGTTATGGCTCTCCGAGTGCTTGCCGCCATGTCGGGCGGCGTCGATTCCGCTGTGGCCGCCGCGCGCATCGCCGAGGCGGGACACGATGTCACCGGCGTGCACCTCGCGCTGTCGGCCAACCCGCAGTCCTACCGGACCGGCGCCCGCGGGTGCTGCACCGTGGAGGACTCCCGCGACGCCCGGCGGGCCGCCGACGTCATCGGCATCCCGTTCTACATCTGGGACATGGCCGAGCGGTTCCACCGTGATGTCGTCGAGGACTTCGTGAGCGAGTACGCGGCGGGGCGCACCCCCAACCCGTGCCTGCGCTGCAACGAGAAGATCAAGTTCGAGGCGGTGCTGGACCGAGCGCTCGCGCTGGGCTTCGACGCCGTCGCCACCGGCCACCACGCCCGGCTCGACGACGGCGTCCTGCGCCGCAGCGTCGACGCCGGCAAGGACCAGTCCTACGTGCTCGGCGTGCTCACCCGCGAGCAGCTCTCGCACGCGATCTTCCCCCTCGGCGGCTCCACCAAGGCCGAGGTCAGGGCGGAGGCGGCCGGCCGGGGGCTCGCCGTGGCCGACAAGCCGGACAGCCACGACATCTGCTTCATCGCCGACGGCGACACCAGGGGCTTCCTCGCGGACCGCCTCGGCGCCGCCGACGGCCCGATCGTCGACGCGCTCTCCGGCGAGGTCGTGGGCAACCACCAGGGGGCCTACGGGTTCACCGTGGGCCAGCGCAAGGGGCTGCGCATCGACCGGCCCGCGCCCGACGGCAGGCCGCGTTACGTGCTGTCGATCGAGCCGGTCTCCAACACGGTGACCGTCGGCCCGCGCTCCTCGCTGGAGGTCTCCTCGATCACCTGCGAGCGCCCGGTGTGGAACGGCCCGCTGCCCGCGCCGCTGGCCCCGCTGACCTGCTCGGTCCAGCTCCGCGCGCACGGCGAGGTGTACGGCTGCCGCGCGCAGGTCTCCGGCGACGCGCTGCACCTCCAGCTCGACGCCCCCGCCGCCGGGGTGGCGGCGGGCCAGGCCGCCGTGCTCTACGACGGCGACGTCGTCATCGGCTCGGCCACGATCGCGACGTCGTCCTGACCGGCGCTCAGGCGAGGGTGACCGACTCGCCGACGGCCAGCCGGCGCATGTCCGCCTTCTGCCGGTCCGCCTCGGCGAGCAGCCAGCTGTCGACCAGCATGAGGCCCGCGTCGCTGTAGAGCGCGTCGTGGGTGGAGAAGGCGCGCTCCGGGCGCACGTCCCGGAGGTAGGCGATCACTTCGGGGAGCTTCAGCCACGGGGCGCCGGTGGGGACCATGAGGGTGCCGACCTCGACGCCCGGCCGGGTGAGGGCGTCCCCGGGGTAGAACACGTCGTCGTTCACCAGGAAGCCGATGTTCTGCACGATCGGCTGGTCCGGATGGTTGGGGGCGTGCCACTCGCCGACCGTGCGCACCCGGAAACCCGCGGTCTCGAAAGCGTCGCCGTCGCGGACGACCTGGATCTTGGCGGACACGCCGGCCAGCTTGGCCGCCGCCCCCTCACAGGTCCAGATCTCCACGTCTCCGGGCAGTCTGGCGAGGGCGTCGTGATCCATGTGGTCGAAGTGCTCATGGGTGATCAGCACCGAGTGCGCGCCGTCGAGCGCCCGGGTGTCGCTGAAGATCCCGGGGTCGATCACCAGGACGCGATCGTCCTTCTCCAGCCGCACACACGCGTGGCCGAACTTCGTGAGCTTCATGCGCCTTACGCTAGCGGGCGTGAGTGACTACCCCTTTCCCGAGGCCACCGCGACCGGCGTCGGATCGCATCCCGGCGAGGACCACCTGGAGGCGATCCGGGTCGTCTTCGGCGAGCTTCCCGCGCTGCCCTACCTGCCCGAGCTGCCCGGCCGGGGGGTGGGCGCCGACATGGTCGGGCGCGGGGCGTCGCTGCTGGTGGAGATGCCGGTGGAGGTGCAGCCCTCCGGCTGGCGGTTCGCCGACCGGCCGGGGCGCGACGCGCGCAGGGGCCGGGACCACCTGGTTCGCGACCTCGACGGCCTGGAGGAGGTCGCCCAGGGGTACGCGGGGCCGTTCAAGATCCAGGTGTGCGGGCCGTGGACGCTCGCGGGCGCGATCGAGCTGCGCCACGGGGACAAGGCGCTGTCCGATCCCGGCGCCGTGCGCGACCTGGTGGAGTCCCTGGCCGAGGGGGTGGCCGAGCACGTGGCCGAGGTACGGCGGCGCGTCCCCGGCGTGACGGAGATCGTCCTCCAGGTGGACGAGCCCGGCCTGCCTGGGGCTCTCGCCGGGACCGTGCCCACCGCCTCCGGGTTCGGCCGGCTGCGCGCGGTCGAGGCCGAGGTGGCCGTCGAGCGCCTGGGCAGGGTGCTCGCGGCGGCGGAGGCGTTCCCCGTCGTGCACTGCTGCGCGCCGCAGGTGCCCTTCCAGGTGCTGCGCAGGGCGGGCGCGCAGGGCGTCTCGGTGGACGCCTCCCTGCTGCGCCGCCGCGACGAGGAGGCCATCGGCGAGTCCGTCGAGGCGGGCGTCGCGTTCTTCCTCGGCGTGGTGCCCGGCGTGGTGAGCCCGCTGGCGGACGTGGGCGTGGTCGCCAGGCCGGCCAGGGAGCTGTGGCGGCGGCTCGGGTTCTCCCCGGCCACGCTGGCCTCGCAGGTCGTGCTCACCCCGGCGTGCGGCCTCGCCGGGGCGTCCCCGGCGTACGCGAAGGCGGCCCTGGCCCGGTGCAGGGAGGCCGCCGTCGTGCTGCGCGAGGACCCGGGCGAGTGACCCGGCGAGTGACCCGGCGCATGACGGGCCGGGTGGCGGGCCGGGGGAGCTCGGCGGGCAGCGGTGTCCGGCGATAGCGTTCGACCTGGGGACTTCGACGACCTGGGGATTCCGACGAGGGGAGAGGTGGCATGAGCGCCGAGGCCGAAGGTGTGCCGGGGGCCGCGCTTGAGCGGCACGCCGAGCTGGCCGAGCTGATCGACGAGGCCAACTGGCGTTACTACGTGCTGGACGCGCCCACCGCCAGCGACGCCGACTACGACGGCTGGATGCGGGAGATCCGGGCGCTGGAGGCCGGGCACCCGAGTCTGGTCACCCCCGACTCGCCCACGCAGAAGGTCGGGGCGCCGATCTCCACGGAGTTCACCGCGGTGCGGCACCTGAGCCGCATGGAGAGCCTCGACAACGCGTTCCGGCAGGAGGACCTGGCGGCCTGGCTGGCCAGGGCGGAGCGGCTCGCGGGCGGCGACGCCGGGCCCTACCTGTGCGAGCTCAAGATCGACGGACTGGCCATCGCGCTCGTCTACGAGAAGGGCGTGCTGGTCAGCGGGGTCACCCGGGGCGACGGCCGGATAGGGGAGGACGTCACGCCGAACGTGCGCACGATCACCGGCGTGCCGCACCGGCTGACCGGTGCCGACGTCCCCGACCAGGTCGAGGTGCGCGGCGAGGTGTTCCTGCCGGTCGAGGGCTTCAAGCGGCTCAACGAACAGCTCGTCGAGGCGGGCAGGCAGCCCTTCGCCAACCCGCGCAACTCCGCGGCGGGCTCGCTGCGGCAGAAGGACCCGCGGATCACCGCGCAACGCCCGCTCCGCATGATCACCCACGGCATCGGCGTCTGGAAGGGCGCCGCCGCGGAGCCGCGCACCCAGTCGGAGGTGTACGAGCGGCTCAAGGGCTTCGGGCTGCCGGTAAGCGACCTCTACCGGGTGGCCGAGGGGCTGGACGACGTGCTGGCCTACATCGAGCACTACCGGGAGCACCGCCACGACCCGGCCTATGAGATCGACGGCGTCGTGGTGAAGACCGACCGCATCGCCGTGCAGCGGGAGCTCGGGTCCACCAGCCGGGCGCCGCGCTGGGCCATCGCCTTCAAGTACCCGCCGGAGGAGGTCAACGCCAAGCTGCTCGACATCCAGGTGGGCGTCGGCAGGACCGGCCGGGTCACGCCGTACGGGGTGATGCGGCCGGTGCTGGTGGCCGGGTCCACCGTCGAGCGGGCCACCCTGCACAACGCCTCCGAGGTGGTCAGGAAGGGCGTGCTCATCGGGGACACGGTGGTGCTGCGCAAGGCGGGGGACGTGATCCCCGAGATCGTCAAGCCGGTGGTCGAGTTGCGCGACGGCTCCGAGCGGGAGTTCGTGATGCCGACGCACTGCCCCGAGTGCGGCACGGAACTGCGGCACATCAAGGAGGCGGATGTCGACATCCGCTGCCCGAACGCGAAGTCCTGCCCGGCCCAGCTCCGTGAGCGCATCTTCTTCGCCGCCGGGCGCAAGGTCTTCGACATCGACGGGCTGGGTTACGTCGCGGCCACCGCGCTCACCCAGCCGCTGCCGCCGCAGGAGCCGCCGGTCCGCACCGAGGCCGACCTGTTCGACCTGACCGTCGAGCAGCTGCTGCCGATCAGGACGGTGGCCCGGGACTCGGAGACCGGGCTGCCCAGGGTGGACCCGGAGACGGGCGAGCCGGAGGTCGTCGCCTTCTTCGCCAATCTGGAGGGCGAGCCGAAGAAGACGACGGAGCTACTCCTGCAGGGGCTGGCGGAGGCCAAGACCCGGCAGCTGTGGCGGGTCCTGGTGGCGTTGTCCATCAGGCACGTGGGCCCGACGGCCGCGCAGGCCCTCGCGGCGGAGTTCCGCGCCATGGACCGGATCTTCGCGGCCACGGAGGAGGAGCTGGTCGCGGTCGAGGGGATCGGCCCCACCATCGCCGCCTCGATCCGGGAATGGCACGCGGTGGACTGGCACCGCGAGATCGTCGAGCGCTGGCGGGCCGCCGGCGTGCGGATGGAGGACGAGCCGCCCACGGAGAGCGGCCCCGAGATCCCCCGGTTCCTCGAAGGGCTCACCTTCGTCGTCACCGGCACCCTGTCCGGCTACACCCGCGACGAGGCGGGCGAGGCGATCCAGGCGCGCGGCGGCAAGGTCACCGGGTCGGTCTCGAAGAAGACCAGTTTCGTCATCGCGGGGGAGAGCGCCGGCTCCAAGTACGACAAGGCGGTCACGCTGGGCATCCCGATCCTGGCGGAGCCCGCCTTCGAGACGCTCCTCGCCGACGGCCCGGAGGCGGCGTCCGCGCTCGCCGTCCAGCCCGAGTCCTGACCCGCTGCCGGGCGGAATGCGACGTTTCGGCCCGGGGGACTTCGGCCGGTCCGAACTTGGGGGGAATCGGTCAGTAAATTTCGTGATTTTTACCTCACCGTACGTGACGTAACCGCACTCTGAGACGATGAATGAACACCGACAGTAAGCGCAATAGCGCTTAATGCTGACATATAGTGGCAAATCGCCAGTGACAGAACGTGCCCAGCCGGTTTCGCGAAGTGGCCCAAAGGTCGTACTCTCCCATAGTGACCTGCTGGGGGTTTTGTTACTCATGACCGGCCCGACCGATACGCGCGACACCGGCCCTCGTGTCGGCTCACCCCTGTGGGCCTATCTCGCGGGCGTCATCACCACCGGCCTCACGGTGCTGGCCGGAGCCCTGCTGCTGCTCGACGTGGCGGGGTTCGCCACGCTGGCCACGGAGCCGGTGTTCTGGGTGATCGCCGCCCTGGTCGTGCTGGGTGAGCTGCGCCCGGTGATCGTCTCCTCCTCCATGGTGGTCGGCGGCACCTACCCCTCGGTGATGTTCACCTTCGCGCTGCTGCTGCACCTCGGCCTGTCCGTGGCGGTGCTGCTGCACGCGCTCGCCATCGCGGTGAACGCCGTGGTGACCCGCAAGGCGGTGCACCGGACCATGTTCAACATCGCCCAGGTCACGCTGGCGAGCACGGCGGCCGCCGTGGTGCTCGGGCTGTTCGGGGTGTGGCCGAGCCCGGCGGGGCCGTGGCAGCCCAGCGGGGGCGACGTACCGGCGATCGCGCTGGCCGGCGCCGCCTACTTCGTGGTCCGCGCGATGCTCGTGTGCATGGCGGTCGCCCTGCACGAGCGCCGCTCGCCGCTCCGGGTGGTCCGGGCGTCGATCGGCTACCAGGCCCTGGTCTACGCCGGGCTGCTCGGCCTCGCGCCGCTCGTCGTCGTGGTGATGACGCACTCGCCCGGCATGGTGCCGCTGTTCACCGCGCCCCTGGTGGCGGTCTACTTCACCGCCACCCTCTCGCTGCGCCGCGACCACCAGGCCATGCACGACGGGCTCACGGGCCTGCCGAACCGCAAGTTGCTCGTGCTGCGTACCGGGGAAGCGCTTGCAGAGGCACGCGGAGAGGACCGGGTCGGCCTCTTCCTCCTCGACCTCGACCGGTTCAAGGAGGTCAACGACACCCTGGGGCACCCGGTGGGCGACCGGCTGCTGCAGATCGTGGCGCACCGGCTGACCCACAGCGTGCGGCCGGGGGACGTGGTGGCGCGGCTGGGCGGCGACGAGTTCGCCGTGCTGCTGCCTTCGATCCGGGACCAGGCCGCCGCCAGGGAGGTGGCGGCCCGGCTCAGGGTGGCCCTCACCCAGCCGGTGCGCCTGGAGGGCATGACCTTCGACCTGGACGCCTCGGTCGGCATCGCGCTGCACCCGGACCACGCCCCCGACTTCGAGCTGCTGCTGCAACGGGCCGACGTGGCGATGTACCTCGCCAAGGAGGGCCGCACCGGCGTCGAGCTGTACCAGGCGGAGAAGGACCGGAACTCCCCCGAGCGGCTGCACCTGCTCGGCGACCTGCGGCGCGGCCTGGCCGGCGGCGAGCTCATGCTGCACTACCAGCCCAAGATCGCGCTCGGCAGCGGCCGGGTGGTGGGCCTGGAGGCGCTGCTGCGCTGGCGGCACCCGGTCCGCGGGCTGGTCTCGCCGCGCGAGTTCATCCCGCTGGCCGAGCAGTCCTACCTGATGCGCCAGCTCACCCAGCACGTCATCGACGAGGCCCTCTCCCAGGCGGCCCACTGGTGGCACACCGGCCTGCGCACCCAGGTCTCGGTCAACGTCTCGGCCCGCGACCTGCTCGACAACGCCCTGACCGAGCGGCTGGAGAGCGGCCTGGCCCGTTACGCGCTGCCGCCGACCGCCATCCAGCTCGAGGTCACCGAGCGCATCCTGATGACCGACCAGGCGTACACCGCGGACACGGTCCGCACCCTGGCCAGGCTCGGCGTGCCGCTCGCCCTCGACGACTTCGGCACCGGCTACTCCTCCCTGGTACGGCTCCAGCGGCTCGCCGTGTCCGAGGTGAAGATCGACTCGTCCTTCGTGAAACGCCTGGCCGATCCGGACAGCGGCGACGCCGACCGCATCGTGCGGTCCATCGTCGACCTGGTGCGCTCCCTCGGCCTGCGTTCGGTCGCCGAGGGCGTGGAGAGCGACGAGGTGGCCCGGCGGCTGGCCGCCATGGGCTGCGACGTCGGCCAGGGCTGGTGGCTCAGCCAGGCCCTCCCGGTGGACGAGGCCACCCTGTGGCTGCGCGCCCGCCGCACCCTCCTCGCCCCGCCCGCGCCGGCCGGGGTCGCCCTCACCGGCCACGCCGGCGGCGGCCTCAGCGACGGCCTGGCGATGGCCGACACAGCGTGAACCCGGCGTGACCACGACGGCGGGCAGGGCGGTGGACACGGCGGTGAACCGGCGGCGGATGCCCGCCGCGGCCGGGCGTGCCGTTATGCGTTCGGAAAGGGCGGGGAGCGCGCCCTAGGATGACAGTGTCCCATCGCCATTGATGAAACGGGTTCAACGACTCATGTCCGCCATAACCCGCGACGAGGTCGCTCACCTGGCCCGGTTGTCCAGGCTTGCGCTGTCCGATGAAGAGCTCGACCACTACGCCACCCAGCTCGATGTGATCATCGGAGCCGTGGCGCGGGTGGCCGAGGTCGCCGCTGAGGATGTCCCGCCTTCGTCGCACGCGCTGCCGCTCACCAACGTCTTCCGCCAGGACCAGGCGCGCCCCGGTCTCACTCCGGAACAGGCGCTCTCCGGCGCCCCCGCCGTCGAGGACGACCGGTTCCGGGTCCCGCGCATCCTCGGGGAGGAAGCATGAGCCTGATCCACAAGACCGCCGCCGAGCTGTCCGCGCTGATGGCGGCCGGTGAGGTGTCCGCCGTCGAGGTGACCCAGGCCCATCTGGACCGGATCGCCGAGGTCGACGGCAAGCTGCACGCCTTCCTGCACGTCGGCGACGAGTCGGCGCTGGAGCAGGCGCGGGCGATCGACGCCAGGCGCGCCGCGGGCGAGGAGCTGGGCCCGCTGGCGGGTGTCCCGATCGCGCACAAGGACGTGTTCACCACGGTGGACATGCCGACCACGGCCGGGTCCAAGATTCTCGAGGGCTGGCGCCCGCCGTACGACGCGACGGTGACGGGCCGGCTGCGCGAGGCCGGGCTGGTGATCCTCGGCAAGACCAACCTCGACGAGTTCGCGATGGGCTCCTCGACCGAGAACTCCGCGTACGGCGTGACGCGCAACCCGTGGGACCTCGGCAGGATCCCGGGCGGTTCGTCCGGCGGCTCCAGCGCGGCGGTGGCCGGTTACACGGTGCCGCTGTCCACCGGTACCGACACCGGCGGCTCCATCCGGCAGCCCGCCGCGGTGACCGGCATCGTCGGGATGAAGCCGACCTACGGCGGTTCCTCGCGGTACGGGGTGATCGCCTTCGCGTCCTCGCTGGACACGCCGGGGCCGTTCGCGCGCAACGTGCTGGACGCCGCGCTGCTGCACGAGGCGTTCTCCGGGCACGACCCGCTCGACTCCACCTCGATCGACGCGCCGGTGCCCGGGGTCGTCGAGGCGGCCAGGCACGGCGACGTGGCGGGGCTGCGCGTCGGCGTGGTCAAGGAGTTCGCCGGCGACGGCTACCAGCCGGGCGTGCTGGCCCGCTTCCGGGACTCCGTGGAGCTGCTGGAGTCGCTCGGCGCCAAGGTCGTCGAGGTCTCCTGCCCGAGCTTCACCACGGCGCTGCCGGCTTACTACCTGATCGCGCCGTCGGAGTGCTCCTCCAACCTGGCGCGCTTCGACGCGATGCGGTACGGCCTGCGCGTCGGCGACGACGGCACCCGCAGCGCCGAGGAGGTCATGGCCCTGACCCGGGCGGCCGGCTTCGGCCCCGAGGTGAAGCGCCGGATCATGCTCGGCACCTACGCGCTGTCCAGCGGCTACTACGACGCCTACTACGGCCAGGCCCAGAAGGTGCGCACGCTCATCGCGCGCGACTTCGAGGCCGCCTTCCACCAGGTGGACGTGCTGATCTCGCCGACCACGCCGACCACGGCGTTCCCGATCGGCGAGCGCGCGGACGACCCGATGGCGATGTACCTCGCCGACCTGTGCACGATCCCGGCCAACCTGGCGGGCAACGCCGCGATCTCGGTCCCGTGCGGCCTCGCCGACGAGGACGGGCTGCCGGTCGGCCTGCAGATCATGGCCCCGGTGCTCGGCGACGACCGCTGCTACCGGGTCGGCGCCGCCGTGGAGAGGGCCCTGGAGAACCGCTGGGGCGGCCCGCTGCTGTCCAAGGCCCCGGCCCTGTAGGAGAGGGGGACGGCATGACGACTCGGATCGTGATCGACCTCGCGGCCGCGGCTCCCGCCCGCACGGCGCAGGATGCTTTGAAGGGACGTGGTGACCTGTGAGCACGGAAACGCTCATGCCCTATGACGAGGCGCTGGAGCGCTTCGAGCCGGTGCTCGGCCTGGAGACGCACGTCGAGCTGGGCACGGCGTCGAAGATGTTCTGCGGGTGCCCGACCGCGTTCGGCGCGGCGCCGAACACCCAGGTGTGCCCGGTCTGCCTGGCGCTGCCCGGCTCGCTGCCGACGGCCAACGCGCAGGCGATCGAGTCGACGATCAAGATCGGCCTCGCGCTGAACTGCTCGATCGCCTCCTGGTGCAGGTTCGCCCGGAAGAACTACTTCTATCCGGACATGCCGAAGAACTACCAGATCAGCCAGTACGACGAGCCGCTCTGCTTCGACGGCCACCTCGACATCGAGGTGGAGGGCCGGACCATCCGGGTCGGCATCGAGCGGGTGCACCTGGAGGAGGACACCGGCAAGTCGACCCACGTGGGCGGCGCCACCGGCCGCATCCACGGCGCCGACCACTCGATCGTCGACTACAACCGGGCCGGGATCCCCCTCGTGGAGATCGTGACCAAGCCGATCGAGGGCACCGACCGGATGGCCCCCGAGGTCGCCAAGGCCTACGTGACGGAGCTGCGCGAGCTGGTCCGCGCCCTCGGCGTCTCCGACGTGCGCATGGAGGAGGGCTCCATGCGCTCCGACGTGAACGTGTCGCTGATGCCGCGCGGCTCGGCGGAGTGGGGCACCCGTACCGAGACGAAGAACGTCAACTCGCTGCGCTCGGTCGAGCGGGCGGTGCGGTTCGAGATCGAGCGGCAGGCCGCGGTGCTGGCCGACGGCGGCCGCATCGTGCAGGAGACCCGGCACTTCCACGAGGACACCGGCGCCACCACGTCGGGCCGCTCGAAGGAGGAGGCGCAGGACTACCGCTACTTCCCCGAGCCCGACCTGGTGCCGATCGCGCCCGCGGCAGAGTGGGTCGAGTCGCTGAGGGCCGAGCTGCCCGAGCTGCCGTCGGTCCGCCGCAAGCGGCTCCAGAACGAGTGGGGCGTCTCCGACCTCGACATGGCCGCGATGCACAACATCGACGCGATCGGCCTGGTGGAGGCCACGATCGCCGCCGGCGCGCCGCCCGCGGACGCGCGCAAGTGGTGGATGGGCGAGCTGGCCCGCCGGGCCAACGAGTCCGGTACGGCGCTCGCCGACCTGCCGATCACCCCGGACCAGGTGGCCAGGGTGACCGCCATGGTGGCCGGCGGGGCGCTGAACGACAAGCTCGCCCGCCAGGTGCTGGAAGGCGTGCTGGCCGGCGAGGGCACCCCGGACGACGTGGTGTCCGCCAGGGGCCTGCAGATCGTGAACGACGAGGGCGAGCTGTCCTCGATCATCGACCAGGTCATCCTGGACAACGCCGACGCGGCGGACAAGGTGCGCAGCGGCAAGGTCGCCGCGGCCGGCGCCCTGGTCGGCGGGGTCATGAAGGCCAGCCGCGGCAAGGCCGACGCGGGCCGGGCCCGCCAGCTCATCCTGGAGAAGCTCGGCGTCACCGAGTAGATCCGCGACTGACTGGACGAGGGCCAGGCCCCGGGCGGGGCCTGGCCTCTCCGTCGGTGATCCGCGTCGTCGGTGATCCGCCGCGGGCGTCAGTCCGCCGCGGGCGCCGGGCGGTTCCTGAACCGGCGCAGCACCGGGAGCAGCAGCACCAGCGCGGACAGCACGAGCAGCGTGGCCGCGACCGGGCTGCGGACCAGCACCGACACGTCACCGGCGCCGATGGCCAGCGCCCTGCGCAGCTGGATCTCGGCCATCGGCCCGAGGATCAGGCCGATCACCGCCGGCGCGACCGGCAGCCCGAACCGGCGCATCGCGTAGCCGAGCAGCCCGAGCACGAAGAGCACGACCAGGTCCACCGCCGACGCGTTCAGCGCGTAGACGCCGAGCGCGGCGAACAGCACGATCCCGGCGTACAGGTAGGGCCGGGGGATGTGCAGCACGCGTGCCCACAGCGGGGCGAGCGGCAGGTTGAGCACCAGCAGCATGGCGTTGCCGACGAACAGCGACGCGATCATGCCCCAGACCAGTGCCGGGTTGTGGTCGAAGAGCTGCGGCCCCGGTTGCAGGCCGTACTGCTGGAAGGCGGCGAGCAGGATCGCGGCGGTGGCGGAGGTGGGCAGGCCGAGGGTGAGCAGCGGCACCAGGGTGCCGGCCGCGGAGGCGTTGTTGGCCGCCTCCGGCCCCGCCACCCCCTCGATCGCGCCCTTGCCGAACTCCTCCGACGCCTCCCCGCGGGCCAGCCGCTTCTCCACCGAGTACGACAGGAAGGTGGGGATCTCGGCCCCGCCGCCGGGCAGCGCGCCGAACGGGAAGCCCAGCGCCGTGCCGCGCAGCCACGGCCGCCAGGACCTGGCCCAGTCGGACCGGCCGAGGAAGGCGCGGCCGACCGGCACCACGTCCGGCGAGGAGTGCCGCAGCCGGGAGGCCACGTAGAGCACCTCGCCCACGGCGAAGAGCCCCACGGCGACGATCACCACGTCGATCCCGTCGAGGAGTTGCGGCACGCCCAGCGTGAGCCGGGCCTGCCCGGTCTGCTGGTCGATCCCGATCAGCCCGATGACCAGCCCGAAGCCGAGCGAGGCCAGCCCGCGCACGGCGGAGGTGGACAGCACGGAGGACACCGCGGTGAAGGCCAGGATGGCCAGCGCGAAGTAGTCCTCCGGACCGAAGGAGATCGCGAAGTCGACGACCAGCGGCGCGGCGACCACGAGCAGCCCGGTGGCGATGGTGCCGGCCACGAAGGAGCCGATCGCGGCGGTGGCCAGCGCCTGGGCCGCGCGGCCCCGCTTGGCCATCTTGTTGCCCTCCAGCGCGGTGATCATGGAGGAGCTCTCGCCGGGCGTGTTGAGCAGGATCGACGTGGTGGACCCGCCGTACATGCCGCCGTAGTAGATGCCGGCGAACATGATGAACGCGCTGGCGGGCGGCACGTTGAAGGTGATCGGCAGCAGCAGGGCGACGGTCATGGCCGGGCCGATGCCGGGCAGGACCCCGACGAGGGTGCCCAGCGTGACGCCGACCAGCGCGTAGAGGAGGTTGACCGGGGTGAGCGCGGTGGCGAACCCGTCCAGCAGCAGGCTGAGCGACTCCACTCAGATCACCCCGGCCAGCAGCCCGCCCGGCAGCGTGACGCCGAGACCCTTGACGAAGGCGAGGTAGGTGGCGACGGACAGCACGACGGCGATCAGTCCGGCGCGCAGCGGCTGCCGGGCGCCGAGCGTGACCGACAGGCCGAAGAACAGCAGCGCCCCGGCGATGATCCAGCCCAGGAAGTCCAGGGTGAAGGCGAACGCCAGGAAGATCACGCTGACCAGGAGCACCGAGCGCAGGTCGGCGGGGGTCTCGCTGTCCACGTCCTCGCTCTGCTCCGGGTCGCCCCGGCCGCCGCGCAGGACGTCGATCGCGTAGAAGACGCCGATGAGCAGCATGGCCGAGCCGACGATGATGGGGAAGAACCGGGGGCCGAGTCCCAGGGTCGAGGCGGCGGCGGTGACGTCGGCGGTGCCGGCGATCACGAAGGCGCCCAGCGCGAGCACGACGCCCGCGAGGACGAGTTCGCCTCGCCGGTACCAGTGCCGGTCCCGCGGCGGGATGGTGTCGGACATCAGGAGACGAGGCCCATTTCGGAGATGATGGCCTTGACCCGGGTCTGCTCGGCGGCCACGTAGTCGGCGAACGGCTTGCCGGTCTGGAACGAGTCCACCCAGCCGTTCTTCTTGATCGCGTCCTGCCACGTCTGGGAGGCGTGCATCTTGGTGACCAGGTCGGTGAGGGCCTTCTGGTCGGCCTCGCTCACCCCGGCCGGTGCGACCAGGCCGCGCCAGTTGGCCACCTCGACGTCAAGGCCGCTCTCCTTGAGCGTCGGCGCGTCCACGGCGTCCAGCCGCGCGGGGGAGGTCACCGCGAGCGCGCGCAGCTTGCCGGAGGTGATGTGCTCGGCGACCTCGCTGATGCCGGAGATGCCGGCCGCGACCTTGTTGCCGAGCAGCGAGTTGAGCATCTCGCCGCCGCCGGAGTGGGCGATGTAGTTGACCTGCTTGGGGTCGATGCCGGCCGCCTTGGCGGTCAGCCCGGCCACGATGTGGTCGGTGCCGCCCGCGGAACCGCCGGCGATCGCGACCTTGGCCGGGTCGGCCTTCCAGGCGTTCACCAGGTCGGCCATCGTCTTGTTCGGCGACTCGGCGGGGACCACGATCACCTCGTAGTCCTCGGTCAGCTTGGCGATCGGCGTGGTGTCGGCCAGCGTCACCTTCGACCGGTTCTGCTCGATGGCGCCCACCATGACCAGGCCCATCGTCATCAGCAGGTTGCCGTTGCCCTTCTCACCGGCGAGCTGGGCCAGGCCGATGGTGCCGCCGGCGCCGGGAACGTTGAACACCTCCACCCGCCGGGCCGGGTCGGCCTGCTTGATGGCCTGCTCCGCCGTACGGGAGGTCTGGTCCCAGCCGCCGCCGGGCGCGGCGGGGGCCATGATGCGGAGGGCGGACGTGCCGCCTCCGGAGGCGGAGCCGGAGCCGCAGGCGGTGAGGGTCACGGCCGCGAGCGCCAGGGCGGCGGCGAGTCTGGGAAGGCGCATGGGTCACTCCAACTGCGATAGTTCGGCGTTGTGAGGAGCCTGTGCGCCGCGAGTCACAGGGGCAACGCTTTATGTGATTGCCGTCGTAATGGTGGTATTGGTCACAGTCACCCGCGACCCCGCCGTTACCTTCCACTGCTTTCATGAGATCCCGGCTCAAGGCTCTGACCTGGGTGGTTTCGCTTGGAGGAGCTGTGCGACGCCTTCTCAACGCCTCTTTGGGCACCCAGCTGTTCGTGATGCAGGTGGTCATCGTCTTCCTCGCCGTGGGGGGCACGGCCCTGGTGTGGGCGCAGCACACCCGCGTCCAGCTCGACGACCAGTACCAGGAGCGTGCGCTGGCCATCGCCGAGTCGGTCGCCGGGCTGCCCGAGGTGCGGGCGGCGTTCGAGACGGCCCGGCCCGAGCTGGTGCTCCAGCCGATCGCGGCGGGCGTGCAGCGCGCCACCGGCGCGGACTACGTGGTCATCGCCAACACCGACCAGATCAGGTACGCCCACCCGAACAGGTCGCTGATCGGGCAGCGGCTGTCCACCGACGGCTCCCTCGTGCTCACCACCGGGAAGCCGTGGACCGGCATCGAGACCGGCACGCTCGGCCGTTCGGTGCGCGGCAAGGCGCCGATCCGGGACGCGAGCGGCCAGGTCATCGGCCTCACCTCGGTCGGCGTGCTGGAGAAGACCGTGGCCGACCAGCTCGGGGCCGCGCTCCCGCCGCTGTTCTGGACCGTGCTCGCCGTGCTGGTGGCGGGCTCGCTGGCGGCGGCGCTGATCGCGCGGCGGGTGCGGCGGCAGACGTTCGGGCTGGAACCCGCGGAGATCGCGGCCTTACTGGAGCAGCGCGAGGGCGTGCTGCACGGCGTCAAGGAGGGGGTGCTCGCCCTCGACCTCGCCGGCCGGGTCACGCTGGTCAACGACGCCGCGCGGGACCTGCTCGGGCTGTCCGGGGACCCGATCGGCCGTTCGCTCGCGGAGATCCCGCTGTCGGACCGGGTCCGCGACGTGCTCGGCGGCGACGACCCGGGGGAGGACCGGATCGTGCTGCACGCCGCCCGCGTCGTGGTGCTCAACCGCACGCCGGTGGCGGTCCGCGGCCAGCACCGCGGCTGGGTGGTCACCCTGCGCGACCGCACCGAGCTGGTACGGCTGGCGCACGAGCTGGACCGGGCCAGCAGCACCACCGACGCGCTGCGCGCCCAGGCGCACGAGTTCGCCAACCGGATGCACACCGTGGTCGGCCTGCTGGAACTCGGCGAGCACGAGGCGGCCGTCCGCTACATCACCCAGACCACCCAGGCGTACACCGAGCACGCCTCGGTCATCAGGGAACGGGTGGCGGATCCGACGCTCGCCGCGCTGCTGCTCGCCAAGTCGGCGGAGGCGGCCGAGCGCGGGGCCTCGCTGGTCGTCTCCGCCGACTCGGAGGTGGCCGAGGGGGAGCTGGGCGACCCGCACGACGCCGTGCTGGTCGTCGGCAACCTGGTGGCCAACGCGCTGGACGTGCTGGAGGGCACCGGCGGCACGGTGGAGGTCACGGTCCGCGCCGACGCCGAGGGGCTGCACGTGCGGGTGCGGGACTCCGGCCCCGGCGTCACGCCCGAGCTCGCCGAGGAGGTGTTCCGCGACGGTTACACCACCAAGGCGTCCCAGGCCGGGCCGCGCGGGCTCGGCCTCGCGCTGACCCGGCAGACCTGCGTACGGCGCGGTGGCTGGGTCGGCGTCCACAACGAGGACGGCGCGGTGTTCACCGCGTGGCTTCCCTGCACGGCCGACGGCGCCAGGAGGACCGGGATGGAGGCTGTGCGATGATCCGCGTGCTCGTGGTGGACGACGACTTCATGGTGGCCAAGATCCATGCGGGATACGTGGCCAGGATCTCCGGGTTCTCGGTGGCGGCCACCGCGCACACCGGGCAGTCGGCGATCGCCGCGGTCGCCGAGCACCGGCCCGACCTGGTGCTCCTCGACATCTACCTGCCCGACATGTCGGGCCTGGAGGTGCTGAAAGCGCTGCGCGGGGCGGCGCATCCGGTGGACGTGCTGGTCATCACGGCCGCCCGGGAGGTGTCCACGGTACGCGCGGCGATGCGCGGCGGCGCGGTCAACTACCTGATCAAGCCGTTCCCGGCGAGCGCCCTGACCGAGCGCCTGGAGCAGTACGCGGACACCCGCAGGCAGCTCACCATGATCGGCCCCGAGGCCGGGCAGGACGAGGTGGACCGGCTGTTCGGCGGCGCCAGGACCGGCGCTCCGGCCTTGCCCAAGGGGCTGTCGGCCACGACCTGCACACTCGTCGCGGACACCCTCCGGGAGACCGGGACCGACCTCTCCGCCGCCGAGACCGCCGCGCTCACCGGGCTCTCCAGGGTCAGCGCACGCCGGTACCTTGAGTTTCTCTGCGTCTCCGGACGCGCGGAGCTGCGCCCAAGGTACGGTACGGCGGGGCGACCCGAACACCGTTACAAGTGGACGGGTTAGTGAAGTTTGATTCCACGACATATGAGGACACCTGTGCCTTAGGGTTCTTTCTCTGAGACCAGGCCCACATAGCGAGAGGACGGAGGCGTGCGGAACGCCGGAGAGCCGCCGATGGACCCCTTCTCCACGGCGCCGCCGCCGAAGACCCGAGGGATCAAGGGAGCGTCCAGGGCCGCCGCCGAAGGGCCGGGCACACCCGGCGGAAGGAAACTCCCTCCGGGCGTCTCCCCGGACATCTTCGGCAAGCCGAGCCCGCCCCCGCGCGGCGGTCGCGGCCCGTCGGCACTGCCGCCGGTGCAGCCGCCCGCGGAGCCGTGGGTGATGGAGGGCAGGCCCGAGCGCCGCCACCCGCCCGTCGTGCCCGGCCCCCCCGACGGCGGAGACCCCGGGCAGGACCGGCTCGAAGCCGACGACGAGCGGCCCCGCCGCCGCGGTGGCCGCAGGATCCTCGTCACGGTCGTGATCCTGGTCCTCGTCCTCGCCCTCGCCTACGCGATCCCGGCGATCACGATGTCCGGCGTGATGCTGCGCGGCACCACCGTCGCCGGCGTGGACATCGGCGGGCTCACCGTCACCCAGGCCGCCGACAAGCTCAGGCAGACGCTCGACAAGCGCAGCAAGGCGCCGATCGTGGTCGAGGCGATGGGCATCCGGCAGGACGTGATGCCCGAGGAGGCCGGGCTGGAGCTCGACGTCGTGGGCACGATCGAGCAGGTGCCGAGCGGCTTCCCCAGCCCGGTCCAGGTGTGGCGGGGGCTGACCGGCACCACCCCGGTGGAACCCAGGATCGAGGTCAACTCGGCCAAGCTGGCCGAGGCCGTCGACGCGCTGGCCCAGGAGATCGACCGCCCGATCCGCGAGGGCGAGATCCGCTTCAAGGGCATCCAGCCGGAGATCGTCACCCCGCGCGACGGCAGGGAACTGGAGCGGGAGGCCGCGGCCAAGGCCATCCAGGACGCCTACTTCACGACGACCGACCCGGTCGCGCTGCCGGTCACCGTGCTCAAGCCGCGGGCCACGACGGACGCCTTCGAGGAGGCCACCACCACGGCGCGCCGGGCCGTGGCCGCCCCCATCCTGCTGACCGCCGGCGCCAAGCGGGTCCAGCTCCCCAGGGAGACCCTCGCCGCCCACCTGCGCTTCGTCCCCGACGCGCAGGGCAGGCTGCGCCCGGTGTTCAACGCCAAGATGGCGCTGGCCGAGGTGGAGAAGCACCTCGTCAACCCCGCCATCGCGCCGGTCGAGCCGACCTACGACATCGTGGGCGGCCGGCCCAAGCTGATCCCCGGCCGCGCCGGGCAGGGCGTCGACGCGACGAAGCTGGCGGCGGCGGTGGTCAAGGTCATCCAGGACGGCAGCCGCCGGACGATCCCGGTGAGCCTCACCACGGTGAAGCCGCGGGTCGGCGACGCCGAGGTGCGCGCCATGGGCATCAAGGAGCAGATCAGCACGTTCACCACGCAGCACCCCTGCTGCGCGCCGCGGGTGACGAACATCCACACCATCGCCGACATCCTCGACGGCTACCTCGTGAAGCCGGGGGAGACCTTCTCCCTCAACGACGTCGTCGGCCAGCGGGACAAGGCGCGCGGTTTCGTCGAGGCGCCGCAGATCGTGGCCGGCCGCCTGGTCGACGACGTGGGCGGCGGGATCTCGCAGTTCGTCACCACGATGTACAACGCGGTCTTCTTCGGCGGTCTCAAGGACGTCAAGCACACGGCGCACGAGTTCTACATCAGCCGCTATCCCCCCGGCCGCGAGTCCACGGTGTCCTTCCCGCAGCCGGACTTCCAGTGGCAGAACGATTCCAAGTACGGCGTGCTCGTCAAGACGTCCTACACGGACACCTCGATCACGGTGGCCTTCTGGAGCACGAAGCGCTACGACCGGATCGAGGCCGTCGCCTCCGAGAAGCACAGCTTCACGAACTTCACCAAGGAGACCGACGACGGCCCGGACTGCATCCCGATGACCGGCCAGCAGGGCTTCACCATCGAGGTGACCCGGGTCTACTACCGGGACGGCGCCGAGGTGAAGCGCGACCGCCCGATCCGCACGGTCTACCGCCCGGAGACCGACCTCACCTGCACGAAGGACGAGCCGGGCGGCGGCTGAGGTCCCAGTTCCCGAGCGCCGCCGTCCGCCGCCTCCTCGGTACGGCACGGCACGCCCTCCTCCCGCGCGGCCCGCGGTGAGCCGGGGGTCAGCCGGCGGGCAGGACGATGATCCGGTCGTCGGCGGCGGCCGGGGCGCCCCGGCCGTCCTTGTTGCTGGTGGCGATCCAGATCGAGCCGTCCGGCGCGGTGGCGACCGCGCGCAGCCTGCCGTACTCCTCCTGGAACAGCGGGACGGGGGTGCCGAGGGAGCCGTCCGCCGAGACCGGCACCCGCCACAGCCGCTGCCCGCGCAGCGCGCCCGCCCACAGCGAGCCGCCCCCGTAGGCCAGGCCGGAGGGGGACGCCTCGGCGGTGGACCAGGTGACGAGGGGGTCGGTGAAGCGGTTGTCGCCGCCCACGCCCTCGACCTCCGGCCAGCCGTAGTTGGCGCCCTTCTCGATCCGGTTGATCTCGTCGAAGGTGTTGGCGCCGAACTCGGTGGCGTACAGCCGTCCCCGCGGATCCCAGGCGAGGCCCTGGACGTTGCGGTGGCCGTGGCTCCAGACGGGGGAGCCGGCCGTGGGGTTGCCGGGGGCGGGGGCGCCGTCCTCGGTGAGGCGCAGGATCTTGCCGGCGAGCGAGGCGCGGTCCTGGGCGAGCGGGCGGTCGCCGACCTCGCCGGTGGTGGCGTAGAGCAGGCCGTCGGGTCCGAAGGCGAGGCGTCCGCCGTTGTGGATGGCCGCCTTGGGGATGCCGGTGAGAATGGGCACGGGGTCGGTCAGACGATCGTTCCGGAGGCGGTACCGGACGATTCGGTTGTCCTGATTTGCGGTGAAATATACGAAAATATAGTTGTCTTGATCGTATGTGGGGGACACGGCGACGCCCAGCAGACCGCCCTCGCTCTCCGGTGAGACCCCGGCGATCGTGCCGACCGTGCCGGCCTCGCCCTCCGGCGTCACCCTCAGCAGCCGCGCCGAGTCCCGCTCGGTCACCAGCGCGTCCCCGCCCGGCAGGAACGCGATCGCCCACGGCACCGCCAGCCCCTGCACCAGCGTCCGCGCCCGCTCGGGCCGCACCGCCCGATCCGGGCCCGGAGTCCCCGACCCGGAAGCCTCGGGCGTCTCCCCGGCCACCGGCGCCGCGGGACTCTCCTGCGGAGCGGACGGCGTCCTCCCCGCTCCCACCCGCTCGGGCGACCCCGCCGAACACCCGCTCACCAGCGCCGTCGCCACCACGACCGCAAGCACACCAGCACGAGAAGCCACGCCCAACCTCCGTCATCCGCACCGACCCTCGCCCGCCATACTGCCTCTCTCCCCCCGGCGCACGCCCCTCCCCGCGAGATCGGTACCGCTCCGTGTTCGACCACCCGCCCGGCGAAGGAGGCGAGGGGCCGCCCCCTGCCACCGGCGTCCGCGGACGGAGCGACCGGGCCGGACCGCTCACCCGCGCGAGGCGCGGGAACCCCGCGGAGTCCTGGCCACCCGCCCGGCCGGGGAAGACGCGGCCGGGAAGATGGGAACCCCCGTGGAGTCCTGGCCGCCCGCCCGGCCGGGGAAGACGCGGCCGGGAAGAGTGGGGAGGCGGGGCGGTTAGGGTTTGGGGCATGAAGATCTGGGTGCCTTCGCTGGATGTCGCCGGGGTTCTGCGGGATCTGCCGGAGGTGGAGTGCGTGGTCTACGACGGCACGGGGGCGATGCCGGGCGGGGCCGACGAGGTCGAGGTGTGGGTGCCGCCGCTGGTGACGGTGCCGGACGTGCCCGGGGTGCTGGCGGGGATGAAGAAGCTGCGGCTGCTGCAGACGGTCACGGCGGGCGTCGAGCCGTACCGGCCTTACCTGCCCTCGGGCGTGATCCTGTGCAACGCGCGCGGCGTGCACGACGCGGGGACGGCCGAGTGGGCGGTCGGCGCGATGATCGCGGTGCTCCGGGAGTTCCCGGAGTTCGCGGCGGCGCAGCGGGCCGAGAAGTGGGCCTACCACCACACCGGCGTGCTCGCCGACGCAAAAGTGCTGATCATCGGCTACGGCTCGATCGGCGCGGCGCTGGAGCGGCGGCTGGACGGGTTCGAGGTGGAGGTCGTTCGGGTGGCGCGCGCGGCCAGGGAGATGGCGGGGCCGCAGGGCACGCCGGTGCGGGTGCACGGCGAGGACGAGCTGCCCGCGCTGCTGCCCGCGGCCGACGTGGTGGTGCTGCTCGTGCCGGCGACCGCCGCGACGGCCGGCATGGTGGACGCCGCCTTCCTCGCCCGGATGAAGGACGGCGCGCTGCTGGTCAACGCGGCACGCGGCTCGGTGGTGGACACCGGCGCGCTGGTCGCGGAGCTGACCACGGGCCGCCTGCGCGCCGCGCTGGACGTGGTCGACCCGGAGCCGCTGCCGCCCGGCCACCCGCTGTGGAGCGCGCCCGGCGTCTTCATCACGCCGCACGTCGCCGGCAGCACCCCGGCCTCCCTGCGCCGCTCCCTGAAGCTCGTTCGCTCACAGCTTCTGCGTTATATGGCAGGGGAACCGCTCAATAACGTGATCACGGGTTCATACTGAGCCAACAATGGATTCCGGACCGTGGCTGCACCGTGACCTTATGTGCGTACGGTGGACTCTACCGAGAGTAAAGCCGTGGTGTGGAGCCGCGATCCGGCCGCACATCCGGCTGGGCCGCCTCAGCGGCGATCCGGTCGGGCTGGTTATCAGATCGGTGACAACTGAGACGTTGTGACCACGTGCGTCGGTGCGAGCGAACACACTGGCGACAAAGTTGTCACGGTGCACCTCGACGGTGAGGGCCCGTGACGCATCAGCAGCGTGCCGAACAGACACCGGATGGGCAGACGACTTTGATCCGTTGGCGTGATCCACGGGTGCCGCTGACCGCCGCCGCGGCGGCCGGCGTGGCGGGATTGGCGGCTGGGCTGATCACCGACGCGCCGACAGTGCTCGTCGGCGCGACCGCGGGCGTCGCGGCCGCGCTCCTCGCCGTGGTGTCACTGGTCACAGCGGCCCGGCGGATCGCCTCCCGGCTCCGCCGTACGGCGCTGGCCTGGCGCTGGCTGGCGTCCGGCGCGGCGGCGTGGCTGGTCGGGATCGGCCTGCGGCCGGTCGCGGACGACGCGTCCTTCGCGATGACCTTCGCCGACCTGCCGCTGCTCACCGGGATGGCGCTGATCACGGTCGGCTGCTGGCTGACCGCCGCGCCGCCGCCGCACGGCCGGGCCGTGCTGCGGCACGTCACCGACGCCTACTTATGCGCCGCCTCGTTCTTCGTGATCAGCTGGGTGATCGCGCTCGGCCCGATCTACCGGGCGATCGGCGACCCGGGGGTGTTCGCCCTGCCGCTCACGATCCCCATGCTGTGCCTGCTCGCCGCCTGCGCGGTGGGCCCCTCGGTGGTGACCACCCGGTCCTCGGCCTGGCCCGTCGGGCTGGCCGGGCTGGGCGCGCTGGCCGCGATCGCGGCGGGGGAGATGGCCACGGCGGTGGCACGGCTGCAGGGCGAGGAGCCTTCGATGACCGGGGTCTGGCTGGCGCCGGTCGCCTTCCTGCTGCTCGCCGCCGCGCCGTGGAGCGGGCGCAGGTCCCGCGCGGTCCGGATGGCTGAGGAGTCCCGCCCGCCGGGGCCGGTCGCCGCGGGCGTGATCGCCGGCGTGCCGCTCACCCTCGTCGCGGTGGCCACGGTGTTCGTGCTGGTGAGCGCGGTGAGCGGCCGTTCGGAGCACCCGGTGCCGCTGGTGTCGGCGATCATCGCCTCGGTGGTGCTCGTGCTGCTGTTCCGCTCGTTCGTGCTCCTGGCGGACAACGCCTCGCTGCGCCGCCGGGCCGTCGTCACCGACCGCAGGATCAGGGAGCTGGCCGAGCGCTCGGGCGACCTCGTGCTGGTCTGCGACCAGTCGGGCGTGATTTACGAGATCGGCGACCAGGTCGTGGAGGTGTACGGCTACCGCCCGGACGAGCTCGTCGGCGGCTCGATCCTCGACTACATCCACCCGGAGGACATACCCGACGTCATGACCGCGCTCTCCGCGTTGGGCGTGGAGGAGGACGACGCGGAGCCCGGCGGGGCGTGCAAGGTCGGCTGCCGGATCCGCGCCGCCGACGGGACCTGGCGGCCCACGGTCTCGGTGGCGACCCGGCACACCCGCGGCGAGGACCTGCTGCTGGTGTCCACCCGGGACATCAGCGACCAGGAGGCGCTGCTCAGTCAGGTCAACCACCTGACCTTCCACGACGGCGTGACCGGGCTGCCCAACCGCGCCTACTTCGAGGAGCGCACCAGGCAGGTGCTCTCCGGCCGGCCGGGGGCGCGCGGGGCCGTGCTCTTCCTGGATCTCGACGGCTTCACCGCGGTGAACGACTCGGTCGGGCACGCCAGCGGCGACTTCCTGCTCGGCCAGGCCGCCCGCCGGCTGCGCTCCGCCGTACGGCCCGACGACACGCTTGCCCGGTGGGGCGGGGACGAGTTCGCCGTGCTGGTGGAGTCCTGCCAGGACGTGCAGGCGGTGGTGGACCAGGCGGAGCGGCTGGTGCACGCGGTGTCGCAGGAGCCGTTCCGGGTCGCCGACCGGGACATCGCGCTGACCGCGAGCGTCGGGGTGGCCTTCGCCGAGGAGGAGGTGCCCTCCGCCGACGTGATCCGCAACGCGGACGTGGCGATGGCCAGGGCCAAGGAGCTGGGCGGGCGCCGGGTGGAGGTGTTCGCCGCGCACATGCACACCGACGTGGTGCGCCGCCTGGAACTCGCCGCCGATCTGCAGCGGGCGCTGCTCGACGACCAGTTCGCCGTGGAGTTCCAGCCGGTGGTGGACCTCGCGACCTCCCGGGTGACCGCGGTCGAGGCGCTGGTGCGCTGGTGGCGGGGGAGCACGTTCGTGCCGCCCGAGCAGTTTCTCGGGGTGGCCGAGGACACCGGCCTGATCGTGCCGCTGAGCGAGTGGATCCTGCGCGAGGCGTGCCGCGAGGTGGCCGCGTGGCGGGCGTCGTCGTGGGACATCGGGCTGTCGGTGAACCTGTCGGCCCGGCAGATCACCGCCCCCAGGTTCGTGGAGACGGTGTCCGCGGCGCTGGCCGAGAGCGGGCTGCCGCCGAGCGCGCTCACCCTGGAGGTCATCGAGGAGATGCTGGTCGAGGACGCCGGGGAGACCGTCAACCGGCTCACCGAGCTGCGCGCCCTCGGCGTACGGCTGGCCATCGACGACTTCGGCACCGGCTACGCCTCGCTGGCCCTGCTGCGGCAGCTCCCGGTCGACATGATCAAGATCGACCCGTCGTTCGTGTCCGGCCTGGGCGCGGACGAGACGCTGACCCTGCTGACCCGCACGATCGTCCAGCTCGGCCACGACCTCGGCCTGATCGTCGTGGCGGAGGGCATCGAGCGGCCCGAGCAGTTGGAGCTGCTCAGGGAGATGGGCTGCACCCGCGGCCAGGGCTACCTGGTGGCCCGGCCGATGGCCGCGCGGGGCGTCGACTCGCTGATGCGGACGAGCCTGTCGTCCCTGCAGAGCAGCGTCTGACGTTCACATGATGAGACAAGCGTCCCACGGAGTTGACACAATGACCTCACCGGTTAGGGTAGGTGCCATGCTTCGCAGGGACATTCTCGTAGTACTTCGCTGGCGCGCAGGCCACTGAGCGAAGCACTTCGACCTGCGCGCCGCCCCAGTTCCGCCCCATAGGGCGGGTGGGGCCTTTTTTATGCCAGCAGCACGTTTTCATGCCAGCAGCAAGCTCAGCCACACAAGGAACGAGCCGATGACCGAACGGATGACAGGTGCGCAGGCCCTCGTCAGGGCCCTGGAGCACGTCGGGGTCGACACGGTTTTCGGGATCCCGGGCGGTGCGATCCTTCCCGCCTACGATCCCCTCTACGACTCGGCCAAGATCCGGCACGTGCTTGTACGGCACGAGCAGGGCGCCGGGCACGCCGCCGAGGGCTACGCGCAGGCGACCGGCAAGGTCGGCGTGTGCATGGCGACCAGCGGGCCCGGAGCGACCAACCTGGTGACCGCCATCGCCGACGCCTACATGGACTCGGTGCCGATCGTCGCGATCACCGGCCAGGTGGCGTCGCCGATGATCGGGACCGACGCGTTCCAGGAGGCGGACATCGTCGGCATCACGATGCCGATCACCAAGCACAACTTCCTGGTGACCGACCCGGCCGACATCCCGCGGACCATCGCCGAGGCGTTCCACGTCGCGCTCACCGGCCGGCCCGGCCCGGTCCTGGTGGACATCGCCAAGGACGCGCTCCAGGCGACGATGACGTTCTCCTGGCCGCCCACGTTGCAGCTCCCCGGCTATCGGCCGGTGACCCGCCCGCACTCCAAGCAGATCCGCGAAGCGGCCAAGCTGATCGTCGAGGCCAGGCGGCCGGTGCTCTACGTCGGCGGCGGCGTGCACAAGGCGCGCGCCTCGGACGAGCTGCGCCGGCTGGCCGAGCTGACCGGCATCCCGGTGACCACCACGCTGATGGCCCGCGGCACCTTCCCCGACAGCCACCCGCAGCACGTCGGCATGCCGGGCATGCACGGCAACGTGGCGGCGGTCGCGTCCCTCCAGCGCAGCGACCTGATCGTCGCGCTCGGCACCCGCTTCGACGACCGGGTGACCGGCCAGCTCTCCAGCTTCGCGCCGCACGCGAAGATCGTGCACGCGGACATCGACCCGGCGGAGATCTCCAAGAACCGGCACGCCGACGTCCCCATCGTCGGCGACTGCCGCGAGGTGATCGGCGACCTGATCGGCGCCGTGGAGCACGAGCACGCCGAGGGCCGCACCGGCGACTACACCGACTGGTGGACCCAGCTCAACGGCTACAAGAACACCTACGCCCTCGGCTACGACGACTTCGGCGACGACTCGACCGCGCCGCAGTTCGTCCTGGAGCGGCTGAGCGAGCTGGTCGGGCCGGAGGCGATCTACGTCGCGGGTGTCGGCCAGCACCAGATGTGGGCCTCGCAGTTCATCCGCTACGAGCGGCCCGGCAGCTTCGTCAACTCCGGCGGCGCCGGCACGATGGGCTTCGCGGTGCCCGCCGCGATGGGCGCCAAGATGGGCAGCCCGGAGTCCACGGTGTGGGCGATCGACGGCGACGGCTGCTTCCAGATGACCAACCAGGAGCTGGCCACCTGCGCGCTGGAAGGGGTGCCGATCAAGATCGCCGTCATCAACAACGGTAACCTCGGCATGGTCCGCCAGTGGCAGACGCTGTTCTACGACAAGCGCTACTCCAACACCGATCTCCAGGCGGTGCGCCGCATCCCCGACTTCGTCAAGCTGGCGGAGGCGTACGGTTGCGTCGGCCTGCGGTGCGAGCGGCCCGAGGACGTGGACGCCACCATCAAGAAGGCGATGGAGATCAACGACGTCCCGGTGGTGGTCGACTTCGTCGTGCACCAGGACGCGATGGTCTGGCCGATGGTCGCCGCGGGAACCAGCAACGACGACATCAAGATCGCCCGGGACATGGCGCCCGTCTGGGACGCGGAGGAGTAACGGATATGAGCAGGCACACGCTCTCGGTGCTCGTGGAGAACCGGCCCGGCGTGCTCGCCCGGGTGGCGTCGTTGTTCAGCCGGCGGGGATTCAACATCGACTCGCTGGCCGTCGGGCCGACGGAACACCAGGACATCTCCCGGATGACCATCGTGGTGAACGTCGAGGAACTCCCGTTGGAGCAGGTGACCAAGCAGCTCAACAAGCTGGTCAACGTGCTCAAGATAGTCGAGCTCGACACTGGCCAGTCGGTGCAGCGTGAACTCATGCTCATCAAGGTCAGGGCCGATGCCGACACCCGTTCGAACGTGCTGGAGCTGGTGTCGCTGTTCCGCGCCCGCTGCGTCGACGTGGCCTCGGACGCCGTGACGATCGAGGTCACCGGCACGCCGGAGAAGCTCGCCGCCTTCATCAGGGTGCTGGAGCCGTTCGGCATCAAGGAACTCGTGCAGTCGGGCATGGTGGCCATAGGCCGCGGCGCCCGCTCCATCACCGACCGCTCGCTCCGTGCCTTGGACCGAAGCGCATGACACGAAAGGTTAGCTAAGTGACCGAGATCTTCTACGACGACCAAGCGGATCTGTCGATCATCCAGGGCCGGCATGTCGCCGTCCTGGGGTACGGCAGCCAGGGCCACGCGCACGCCCTGTCGCTCCGCGATTCGGGGGTGGACGTCCGGGTCGGTCTGCCGGAGGGCTCCAAGAGCAGGGAGAAGGCCGAGAACGACGGCCTGCGCGTGCTCACCCCGGGCGAGGCGGCCGAGGAGGCCGACCTCATCATGATCCTCGCCCCGGACCACATCCAGCGGCACCTGTACGCCGAGCACGTCGCACCGAACCTCGTCGAGGGCGACGCGCTGTTCTTCGGTCACGGTCTCAACATCCGGTACGGCCTGATCGAGGCGCCGGAGGGCGTGGACGTGGCCATGGTCGCCCCCAAGGGCCCCGGCCACCTCGTGCGCCGCCAGTTCTCCGCGGGCCGCGGCGTGCCGTGTCTCGTCGCGGTGGAGAAGGACGCCAGCGGCAACGCCTGGGACCTCGCCCTCTCCTACGCCAAGGGCATCGGCGGCACCCGCGCCGGCGCGCTGAAGACCACCTTCACCGAGGAGACCGAGACCGACCTGTTCGGCGAGCAGGCCGTGCTGTGCGGCGGCGTCTCCGACCTGATCAAGGCGGGCTTCGAGACGCTGATCGAGGCGGGCTACCAGCCCGAGGTGGCCTACTTCGAGTGCCTGCACGAGATGAAGCTGATCGTCGACCTCATGTACGAGGGCGGCATCTCCAAGATGTACTGGTCGGTCTCCGACACGGCCGAGTACGGCGGCTACACCCGCGGCTCGCGCATCGTCAACGCGGAGACCAAGAAGGAGATGCAGCGCATCCTCGGCGAGATCCAGGACGGCAGCTTCGCCCGTGAGCTGGTCGCCGAGTTCGACGGCGGCCAGGTCAACTTCCGCAAGTTCCGCGAGGAACTGGCCGCGCACCCGATCGAGCAGACCGGCGCCAAGCTCCGCCCGATGATGAGCTGGCTCAAGGAGAAGTAACCCCTGCCGGTACGGCTCGCGCCCGTCACCCCGCCCGCCGCAAGGCGGGGCGGGACCGGGCGCGAGCCGCACGGCCGGGTCCCCGGGCGCCGGGTCGCGCTGACGGCCGCCGTAGGAGGTGGCCGGTACGCCTAGCGGCCGGCGAAATTCTGGGTCCAGTAGAGATCGTCGGGGTTGCCGGCCAGGCCCACCCCGATGTGGGTGTAGCGGCAGTTCACGATGTTCGCCCGGTGGCCCGGACTGGTCAGCCACCCGCGTACGGCGGCGGCCGGGGTCTCGTAGCCGTGCGCGATGTTCTCGCCCCAGGAGCGCAGGCTGTGCAGTCCCGCGCCGGCGAGGCGGTCGGTCAGCTCCCTGCCGTCCCGGGACGTGTGCGAGAAGTACCCCTGGGCCGCCATGTCCCGGGAGTGCCACAGCGCGGCGGCGTGCAGCCGCGGCTCGGGGAGGACCGGGCCGCAGCCGTATATCCTGCGGACCAGGTTGGTGAGCCGGATGACCTCGTACTCCGGCCACGAGTGCGTGGTGGTCCGCCGCGCCCCGGGTGACTTCTTCGCGCACCGCCTGCCCGGTAGCCGCGCGGCGGACGGGGTGGCCGGGGCCGCGAGCCGGGCCGCCGTGGCGCCGCACCGGCCGGCGGACGCCTCGGCCCGCGCCGGAAGGAGCGGGGTCAGGGTGGCCAGGCCGCCGAGGCACACCAGGGTTCCGGCGAGGGCGCGTTTCCGGTTCCGCGGATCCGAACATGCTGGACGTTTCTTCAAGAAATCTGGGCTCAGGGTAAACCGAATCCCTCTTATACGCGTCACGCGCAGTTCGCTCATTTCCGTGCACTTCCCGGTCACCTCACGGGCCACACCGACCTCAACTGTCACAACTTCCCCGTCCTGAGGTCATGAACGGCCTCCGGTCACCGCTCCGGCCGGTTATGCCGTTGCCGAGGTCGGCGACGGGAATGGCGGTGAGGGTCGGCGGTGGCCGTCAGCGGCCGGGGGCCGGTGGCGCTCCCGGCGGGGTCGCTGGCGGGGTCGCGGGGTCGGCGTCGGGCCGATGGCGGGGTCGGCGGCGGGTCGGGGGCGGGTCGGCGGCGGGTGTCAGTGGCGGGCGAAGTTCTGCGTCCAGTAGGGGCGGCCGGTGGCGCCCGCCTGGCCCACGCCGATGTGGGTGTAGGCGCAGTTCATGATGTTCGCCCGGTGGCCGGGGCTGTCCAGCCAGGCCCGGACGACGGCGGCCGGGGTCGGCTGGCCGAAGGCGATGTTCTCACCCCAGGCGCGCAGCGGGGCGAAGCCGGTGGCCCCGATGCGGTCGCCGAGGTCCCTGCCGTCCCGGGAGTCGTGCGAGAAGTAGCCGTTCGCCGCCATGTCCGTCGAGTGCCCGAGCGCCGCCGCCCGTAACTGCGGGTCATGGGCCAGCGGTCCGCACCCGTTCGCCGCGCGTGCCTCGTTCGTCAGCCGGACGACCTCCTCCTCCGCCGCCGTGCCCGTCGCCCGGCGCGCGGACGGCGCAGGCGCGGGAACGCCGCTCGGTGCGGCGGGCCGGGCGGAGCCGCCGGCCTGCGGCGGCGGCCACCCGCTCGGGGACGCGGCCGGCGCGGCGGGCGGGGTGCGGGTCGCCGTGGCCGGGGTGCATCTGAGCTGGATGCGTTCGGACCGGTAGACGTTCCGCGCGCTGTCGGCGACGGCGACGTAGTAGGTGACGGGGGTGGGGGAGCAGGGGGCGGTGAGGGTGAATCTGCCGTTCCGCACGACGATGCGCCCCTGCCGGACGAGCTGGTCGGCGACGCCGACGCTGCGGATCTGGAGCACCGCCGTCGCGTCGTCCGCGCACCCGGTGCGCAACCCCAGCGCGTACACGAGGGTGGCCGTGGCCGTCGGCCGCGCCGCCACGACCTGGCAGTCGTCCGCCGGCCGCCACGGCGACCCGTTCTGCGCGGCGGCCTGCGCCGGGACGGCGGACGCGCCCACCGCCGTCAGACCGCCGAGGCACAACAGGGTCCGGGTGAGTCTGCGCATGTGGTCTCCAGGAGGCTCGAACACCTGTGGAACCCGCATTGTGTGCCGCCGGATACGGATATGTAAGGAAATTGCGCAGAATATTGGGGCTCCAGGTTGCCCGCAATTCTTCCCGACCTCACCGTGTGAACGGGAGAGCTTGGTCAGCGAGGGCGACCCGGACGAGGTCACCGCGGCCACCCGGGTCGCCATCCCGGCGGGTCGCCGCCGCCCGGCCGCTGCCGCCGCAGGTCAGAGCCGCCGCGCCGGCACGGAGGGAAAGGCGCGCCGGTGTCCACGAACGAGGCCACCCCGACGACGAAACGCGCTGCCGGGTCGTCGAGCAGGCGCTCTTCAGAAAAGGCGAAACGGCGAACGCGCCCACGGACAAGGCGGGGATCCGGTGAATAGGCACAATCGCGGAAGTCGGCGCTCATCCTGCTGAGATACCTTCTTCTACGCGCGCGGCCCCCCTCCGCGAGTAAGGCGAGGGACCGTCGCACGGTCGGATCCCTTCCCCCCATGATCCGGCCGTGCGGCCCTGGTCACCGCCAGCCGATGAGCGCAACGCCACCGGCCCTCGCCGCAGGCAGGTGCGACGAGGGCCGGAGCCTCAGGGCGAGATCAGCACTGGACGGGCTTGAGCCAGGAGCACTCCAGCTCGCTCTGACCGGCCTCGGTGCGGCGGAGCTGGACCGAGGGGGTGTCGGCCGCGGCCGTGCGGCTGAACTGCGCCAGCCGGATCGCGATCTTGTCCTCGATGTCCTTCGGAGACCCGGAGAGATACTGGTTGAGCATCACAGAGAAGACCAGGGGCTCGCCGTCGGCGCTGGTCACGTAGCCGGACAGGGACGTGACGCCGGTGAGGGAGCCGGTCTTGGCGTGCACGTTGCCGGCGGCGGGGGTGCCGGCCATACGGCTGCGCAGAGTGCCGCCGACCATCCGGTCCCGCTGACCGGCGATGGGCAGCGCCGCGTACCACGTCGCGAACCACGGCTTGTCGCGCAGCGCGATCAGCAGCGCGGTGAGGCCGCCGGGGGTGAGCCCGTCGGCCCTGGACAGGCCGGAGCCGTCACGGAGCTGGGACGCGGGCACGCCGTTGGCCCTGGCGAAGGCGGTGATCGCGGCGAGACCGGCGGGCCAGGTGCCCTCGCCGGCGACCTTGCGGCCGATGGCCTTGGTGAGGATCTCGGCGTGGATGTTGTTGCTGAGCTTCATGAACGGCACCAGCAACTCGCTGAGCGGCATCGACTGGCGGGTGGCGACGGCCTTCGCGCCCGCGGGGGTGGCCCCGCGACCGGTCGAACCGGTCACCTTGACGCCGTGCCTGGCCAGGCCGTCGCGCAGCAGCGAGGCGGCGTAGGCCGTCGGATCCCACACGGTGATCCACTCGCTGTAGGGGGCCGCGACCGTGCCGGTGATGAGCACCGTGTTGGTGCCGTGCTCCCGGGTGACGAGCACGTCGGTCGAGGAACCGGTGACCGCCCTGTTCACGATCTTCAGGTAACCGGTCTCCGGGGTCGTGGACACCTTGACCGGCTTGCCCGCCGCGGACCCGGGCGCGACCGAGACGATCACCGAACCGGCGTCGTAGTCGGTGTCCGGGGAGGCGGTCAGCGCCGAGATCTGGGCCGCGTAGTAGTAGGGCTCGTCGTCCCACGCCCAGTCGGTGCCGAGCCGGACGTCGTCGAACCAGGTGTCGTCGGCGACGAGGTCGCCCTGCACCCGCTTCACACCCGAGGCGGCGACCTTGGCGGCCAGCGCGTCGTAGTCGGAGGCGAGCATGGTCGGGTCGCCGGTGCCCTTGAGGTAGAGGTCGCCGTACAGGGTGGACCCGGCGGTTCGGCCGGTGCTGAGCACCTCGGTGGTGAAGCGGTAGTCGAGGCCGAGCGTCTCCACGGCGGCGGCGGAGGACACCAGCTTGGTGTTGGAGGCCGGGGTGAAGATCTTGCCGGAGTCCTGGGTGTAGAGCTCCTCGCCGGTGGCGGCGCTCTTGACCACCACTCCGGCGCGGCCGACGGTCAGCCGCGCGTCGCTGAGAATCTGGTCGAGGTCGGTGGTGAGATCGGCTATGCCGGGGCTTGGCTCCACGGCGGTCGCGGGCGTCGGGGCCGAGGCCCACGCGAGGCTCACCGCGAGGACGCTCGTGACGAGAGCGGTCGTTGAACGCAAGATCTCTCCTGTGTTGCAGGAAGGGGCTGCGGGAACGCGTCTGCCGGGATCATCGAGAACCCCAAGGGCGAAGGGCAATACGCAAATTTCCGTATTCCAGTGATCTGCGCTGGGTGAACGGGCTCTCACCTGGTGGCGGCATACCCGTATTGATCGGCGGGGCTATCGGCCGATCGCGACTTCCTGTTCAATATGGAAATGGTCTCTCCGGCATCGACACCGATGGTCACCACGGTACCACGATCCGTGCGCATCGGTTATGGCGTGGGTGCGTTCGGGACGGGCACCTTCTCCACTGTTCCGGGGCTCCTGCTGCTCTTCTACCTGACGAACGTGCTGGCGGTGTCCGCCTGGCTGGCCGGTCTGGTGGTGTTCCTGCCCAAGCTGTGGGACCTGTTCATCAACACCTACGTGGGCCAGCGCTCGGACAGCACGGTGTCCAGGTTCGGGCCGCGCCGGCCGTGGCTGCTGCTGGGCGCGCTGACGCTGCCGGTGGCCTTCGCGCTGACCTTCCTGGGGCCGCCGCTGACCGGGGTGCCCGCCGCGATCTACGTCGGGGTGATGTTCTTCCTCACCGCGACCGCCTACGCCTTCTTCGAGGTGCCCTACAAGGCGATGCCGGCCGAGATGACCGGCGACTACCACGAGCGCTCGTCGCTGCTCCAGTGGCGGATGATCTTCCTGGGCCTGGCGATCCTCGTCTCCGGCGCCGTCGCGCCCGCCATCACGTCGATGGAGGGGATCGGCGGCCCCGTCGCCGGGTACCGGCTGATGGGCGTGGTCATCGGCGCCCTCCTGCTGATCGCCATGCTCGGCGCCTTCTTCGGCACGGCCCGCGCCCCGGTCGTCGGCAAGGTGGCGACCGAGCACTCCCTCAGGGCGCAACTGGTCGTCGCGCGCACCAACGGCATGTTCCTGGTGGTGCTCGTGCTGAGCTGCGCGCAGATGTTCGCCGCGAGCGTCATGCTGGCCGGCACGCCGTACTTCGCGACCTACGTGCTGGGGCACCCGGAGACGACGACCGCGCTCTTCGTGTTCCTGGTCGGGCCGATCCTGCTCACGATGCCGCTGTGGGTGCGGCTGTCCACCCGGCTGGAGAAGCGCGGGGCCATGGTGCTGTCCTCGGCGCTGTTCCTCGCCGGCGCCGCCGGGCTGGCGCTGACCCCGCAGTTCGGCACCGCCTACGCGTACGGGTGCGTGCTGCTGGTGGGCGTCGGGTACGCCGGGTTCCAGCTGCTGCAGTTCTCGATGCTGTCGGACGTGATCGTGCACGACTCGCTGGTGACCGGGAAGCGCAGGGCCGGGGTGTTCACCGGGCTGTGGACGGCGTCCGAGACCGTGGTCATGGGGTTGGGCGCGCTGGCGCTCGGCTGGATCCTCGGCGCGGTCGGCTTCGTGGAGTCCGACCCGTCGACGCCGGTGACGCAGCCGGCCGGGGCGGTCGACGCGGTGCTGCTGAGCACCACGCTGCTGCCGGCGCTGTTCATGGCGATCAGCATCGCGTTGACGCTGCGGTACACGCTGACCGCGGAGACCCTCGCCGAGGCCGGGCGCGCGGCGGAAGGGGCGCCCGCTCAGACCGCGAGCTGAGTGGTGGAGACGAGGAACGCGCAGTCGCCGAAGGAGATCTCGTCACCCGGCCTGACCCTGGCGGGGCCGACCAGGCGCCAGCCGTTGAGCCGGGTGCCGTTGAGCGAGCCGAGATCGATGAGCATCCAGCCGCCGTCGTCCTCACGGCGTAACTCGGCGTGCACCCGGGAGACGGTGAGGTCGGCCAGGACGAGGTCACAGGCGGAGCCGCGGCCCACGACATAGCGCGGGCGGTCGTCACCGGGCAGTGCGAGCCGGGGCAGCCGGGGCCGCCGCCAGGCGCTCTGCACGCGGGTGCTGAGGTCGGAGACCGCGGAGACGGCCTCGGTCAGCTTGCGGCGCCAGCGCCCGCGAGGCGGCAGATCGGCGATCAGCTCGTCGAGCTCGCCCCGGCTGCGGGCACGCAGTGCCTGGTCGACGCGGCCGAGGAAGGTGTCATGAGACAGCCGGCCCTCCACCGCCCGGTCGCGGAGCTCGTTGATCGCGCGATCGCGGTCCCCGTCGGACGCGCGGAACGGGGGAGGCGTCGAGCTCATGTCCTTGAGTATCGTTCCCCGCACGGGCGCATGTCCAGATCATCTAAACGGCTCGTCTGGGCCATACCGGGTATGCATATCGGCGATCAGGGTCCGTACGGGTCGGGCCGCACGCGTCCTGCCCTGGGAGACCGCCCAGCGTACGGGCCCCGGCCGGGGGTGCCGCGCGGGGCTCCGTGCCGGTGCTCAACCGGCGGATCGGGTGATCCTGATCTTCGACTGCTTGTGCGGCAGCCGCTCCCAGTCGTCCATGAACCTCGCCGTGAGGCCGTGCCTGGCGGCGAGGTCCACCAGGGTCTCGGTGCGGTAGTAGAAGTCCTCGCGGAGCACCTGGTGCTCGCGGCCCTCGGTGCGGTCGAAGGTGAAGTCGAACCAGGCGTCCGGCTTCATGACCCGGCCGACGTGCGCGAAGCACTCCTCGATCACGTGCAGCGGCGAGTGTGAGAACACGCTGTGGGCGTGCACCACGTCGAAGTGCGCGTCGGGCAGGAAGGCGAGGCGCAGATCCCGGACCGGGGTGAGATGCGGCAGCTTGTCCCGCAGGCCGTAGTCGGCCAGCACCTCCTGAGCCGCCATGAGGATGTCGGGGGAGATGTCGACCCCGTAGTAGCAGGACGGCTGGAGATGGTCGATGAACAGGCGGCCCGCACGGAGGTTGCCGCAGCCGATCTCCAGCATCCGCATGTCCGGGCGCAGGCCGTGGCCCACCAGGTAGTCGAACTGCATCCGGCCGAGCGCGTTCCACCGGGCGTGCGACTTGCTGCCGACCGCCGCCTCCGGGTTGCGCGCGGTGTCCGACCTCATCACCGCGCGGTAGTAGCTCACGTGGTCGCGGGTGCGCAACCGGAACCACGTGTCCCTGGTCAGCCTGCGCAGATGCGGGACCACCCTGTCCGGATGCCGCACCGCGTAGCGAAGCTGGTAGATGGGGTTGGCACGCGTCATGTCACTTGATCCGCCCTGTCGGCTCGCCCACAGGGGGATCGTAAGCAGGAGCGGCACAGCGGGCGGTGGAGAACGCGCAGACGGGCATCCGGACGAACGGCGACCTATCCGATCAGACAGGTGGCGCCGCCCGGAAAGATCTTCCGCGCGTTGACCTCCGGATCAGTCCGTGACGTCCGCGCAGACGACGTGCGCGCCGATCTCCACCATGCGTCTCTCGCTGTGCGCGTCGGCGACCCTGGCCATCAGGATGGGCGCCTCGCTCGCCGCGAGCTGCGGAAGCCGGGCGCGCACCCCGCGGTGCAGGTCGCGCACCACGTCCTCGGCCGCGGACATGTGCACCTTGACGTGCAGCATGATGCCGGTCGCGCCGGAGGCGGTGGCCGCCTCGGAGATCCACACGTGGTGCACCAGCGGGAAGTCGGTCAGCAGCCCGGAGATCGCCCTGCGCAGGCCGGGCAGGATCGGATGCGTGCACCGCTTGTACCCGGGATCGACCTGCTGCATCGGCCCGGACAGGTGCGGCCGGGGGGCGGGGATCCACGACTGCGGGAACGCCTGCGCGGCCGGTTGCGGCGCGGGTCGCGCGGGGGCCGGGCGGGGCGGGGCGGGGGAGGCGGCCGGGCGGTCCACGGTGGCCATCGCGCCCGTGGCGTACGCGTTCGGCGTGGCGGCCGACATGACCGGGGTGGGGCCGGTACGGGTCGAGCGCAGGAAGCGTTTGAGGTCCTCGATCGGCACGGCCGCGGCGGCGGGACCGGCCGCGTCGATGACGATCTCCCGGACACCCGTGACCCGCTGGATGTCGAGAATGGTGTCGGCGTCGCAGGCGGACAGCGAGTGGCTGCCGCGATGCCGGGCGTAGGTGTGCGGCCCGGTGTAACCGAGCAGCACGCGATCGCCGGCCTGGGTCGTGCCCAGCACGACCGACCGGTCCGGGCGCACGGCGACCAGGATTCCCCCCTCAGCAAGGGCTGCCAGTAGCCGGTGCGGACTGCCGTGCTGCGCGAGCACATCGCCGAGAGCGGGGTTCCCGATGCTCATATGGTGAACGATAGGTAGTAGACCACGGCTTAACAGGGTAATCGTGAAGATTTGTTGCTATCAATACCAAGATGGCGGCTGGAAGGATGGAATCGGGCCAACCTGGGTACCGGCTCCCCTCGCCGTGTGATCAGGGCAGGTGGCCACCCCGGCGCGTATGCTGAGCTGGGGCCATCCCAGATTTCGGACACTAGTGAAATCGTTCACAAGCGCGCCGATACACTGTGTGAGGCCCGTGCCCACCCGATATCGAAGGATCCCGCCGTGAACAAGCCCGTTGTCCTCGTAGCAGAGGAGCTCTCCGAGGCCGGCCTGGCCGTGCTCGGTGCGGACTTCGAAGTCCGCCACACCGACGGCTCCGACCGCGCCCAGCTCCTGCCCGCCCTCGACGGCGTGGACGCGCTGATCGTGCGCAGCGCCACCAAGGTGGACGCGGAGGCCATCGCGCACGCGCCCAAGCTGCGCGTGGTGGCCAGGGCCGGGGTCGGCCTGGACAACGTGGACGTCGAGGCCGCCACCAAGGCCGGCGTCATGGTCGTGAACGCGCCCACCTCCAACATCACCAGCGCCGCCGAGCACACGGTCGCCCTCATCCTGGCCTCCGCGCGCAACGTCGCCCAGGGGCACAGCGCGCTCAAGGGCGGAGAGTGGAAGCGGTCCAAGTACACCGGCGTCGAGCTGGACGAGAAGGTGGTCGGCATCCTCGGGCTCGGCCGGATCGGCCAGCTGGTCGCCCAGCGCCTCCAGCCCTTCGGCGTCGAGCTGATCGCCTTCGACCCCTACCTCCAGCCGGCCCGCGCCGCCCAGATGGGCGTGCGCCTGGTGACCCTGGAGGAGGTGCTGGAGCAGGCCGACTTCATCACCGTGCACCTGCCGAAGACCAAGGAGACCGTCGGCCTCATCGGCGACCGGGAGCTGCACACCGTCAAGCCGTCGGTGCGCATCGTCAACGTCGCCCGCGGCGGCATCGTGGACGAGGGCGCGCTCTACTCCGCGCTCAAGGAGGGCCGGGTCGCCGGGGCGGGCATCGACGTGTTCTCCAAGGAGCCCTGCACCGACAGCCCGCTGTTCGAGCTGGACAACGTGGTCGTCACCCCGCACCTCGGCGCCTCCACGCACGAGGCGCAGGAGAAGGCCGGCACCCAGGTGGCCCGCAGCGTGAAGCTGGCGCTGTCCGGCGAGTTCGTGCCCGACGCGGTCAACGTCGAGGGCGGCGCGGTCGCCGAGGACGTCAAGCCGGGCCTGCCGCTGGCCGAGAAGCTCGGCCGGGTCTTCACCGCCCTCGCCCGCGAGACCGCCACCAAGCTCGACGTCGAGGTGCGCGGCGAGATCGCCGCCCAGGACGTGCGGGTGCTGGAGCTGGCCGCGCTCAAGGGCGTCTTCACCGACATCGTCGAGGACGCGGTCACCTACGTCAACGCGCCGCTGCTCGCCAAGGACCGCGGGGTCACCGTCGAGCTGGTCACCAGCGCGGAGAGCCCCGACTGGCGCAACCTCGTCACCCTGCGCGGCGTGCTCGCCGACGGCCGCGCGGTCTCGGTCTCCGGCACGCTGTCCGGCCCCCGGCAGATCCAGAAGATCGTCGAGGTCAACGGCTACACGATGGAGATCGAGCCGACCGAGCACCTCGCCTTCTTCAGCTACTCCGACCGCCCCGGCATCGTCGGCATCGTGGGCCGGATCCTCGGCGGTCACTCCATCAACATCGCCTCCATGCAGGTGGCCAGGGACGAGAAGGGCGGCACCGCCCTCATCGCGCTGACCGTCGACTCCGCCATCCCGGACGACGTCGTCGAGCAGATCGTCCAGGAGATCGGCGCCGACAGCGGCCGGACCGTCGACCTGACCGACTGACCGGCTGACCGGCTGATCCACTGACCGCACGGGCGGCAGGGGCACGCGGCTCGCGGGCGGGTTTCCGCCCGCGGGCCGTTTCGTCGGCGCGGCGTACGGCCGCGCCGTTCCCGTCTCGGTATGTGAGATGTTAGGACGTCCAACGAGACGGATCGGGAGTCGCGAGGTATTCTCGCTGGTAATGCGCCAGGCATGTGTGATCCTTGCCTGCCGCGGTGGGGCCTGATCAGGGCAGGCCGGTGACCCGCCGCGGAGTGCGCCCGTGCCGGCCGCCGTTCCACGTCTGAGCCCGCGATCCGGGTGGCACACGTGGGGCTCGTGTCCCGATTCGCCGTCGCGTGCGCGGAGCCGTACGCGCTTCTCACAAGCGAGATCACGAAATGTATGACATGTATCCCTGGAATCGTGCCGACGAAGAGCGTGACGAGGCGCAGGAGGCCGTCCAGTTCGCGCTGGACCGTCGCGACAACGGCGGCTCGCCCTCCCGCTGATCTGTTTCGGCATCATTTGTCCGAAGAATGAGATGGGTGTTCGACACCCGAGACGGACCGGTAGGGTACGCGCATGGAGTCAAGCAGCATCCGTCTGGCAGTCATCCCCGGAGACGGGATCGGCACCGAGGTCGTGACCGAAGGACTCAAGGTCCTGGAAACGGTCGGCCCGAAGGTGGAGACCACCACCTACGACCTGGGCGCCAGGCGTTATCACGCCACCGGTGAGACGCTTCCCGACGCGGTGCTCGACGAGCTGCGCGGCTATGACGCCATCCTGCTCGGCGCGGTCGGCGACCCCAGCGTGCCGCCCGGCGTGCTGGAGCGTGACCTGCTGCTCAAGCTCCGCTTCGAGTTCGACCACTACGTGAACCTGCGCCCGGTCCGGCTCTACCCCGGCGTGGCCACGCCGCTGGCCGGGGCCGGCCCGGAGGACATCGACATGGTCGTCGTCCGCGAGGGCACCGAGAGCCTCTACGCCGGGGCGGGCGGCACGATGCGCCGCGGCACCCCGCACGAGATCGCCACCCAGGAGTCGTTCAACACCGCGTTCGGCGTCGAGCGGGTGGTGCGTTACGCGTTCGAGAAGGCGCGCGGGCGCAGCAGGAAGAAGCTGACCCTCGTGCACAAGACCAACGTGCTCACCTTCGCCGGTGACCTCTGGTCGCGCACCGTGCAGCGGGTCGCCGCGGAGTTCCCCGAGGTCAGCACCGACTACTGCCACATCGACGCCGCCTCGATGTTCTTCGTCAACCAGCCGGAGCGGTTCGACGTGATCGTCACCGACAACCTCTTCGGCGACATCCTCACCGACATCGGCGCCGCGATCGCCGGCGGCATCGGGCTCGCCGCCAGCGGCAACATCAACCCCGGCCGCACCTCGCCGAGCATGTTCGAGCCCGTGCACGGCAGCGCGCCGGACGTCGCCGGCCAGGGCAAGGCCGACCCGACCGCCACGATCCTGTCGGTCGCCATGCTCCTCGACCACCTCGGCCACACCGAGACGGCCGCCCGGGTCGAGCGGGCCGTGGCCGACGACCTCGCCGAGCGCGGCACGGCGACGCGCGGCACCCGCCAGATCGGCGACGACATCACCGCCCGAGTAGCCGGCTAGGGCGGGCCGCACCACACGTACGCGCATGGTGGCCCCGCGAGGGGTGCCATGCGCGTTTTCGTGTCCGCACACCCTGCCGGATGTCCGGTTGATGCAGTAGCTTCCCCTTACCTGACCGATCCCGTCGCAGAATGGGCTCAGGGACGTCTCCCAGAGAACAAGAGAAGGATGTTCGCCATGACCACCGCTCAACAGCTCAGCTTTGACGTGCAGCTCTCCGACCACGCGCGTACGACGGCCGAGCGCGAGCAGGTACTGGCGAGCCCCGGATTCGGGCAGACGTTCACGGACCACATGATCTCCATCGACTACACCGAGGGCCGCGGCTGGCACGACGCCCGGCTCATGCCGTACGGGCCGCTCAGCCTGGACCCGGCGACCTCGGTGTTCCACTACGCCCAGGAGCTGTTCGAGGGGCTCAAGGCGTATCGGCAGACCAACGGCTCGATCGTGTCGTTCCGGCCGTACGCGAACGCGGCCCGGTTCAACGTCTCGGCGAGCAGGATGGCGATGCCGGCGCTGCCGGAGAGCGCGTTCGTGGAGTCGCTGGAGCTGCTCGTGCAGACCGACCGCGAGTGGGTGCCCACCACCGAGGGGCACAGCCTCTACCTGCGCCCCTTCATGATCGCCACGCAGCCGGCGCTCGGCGTGAACTACCCGTCGCAGACCTACAAGTACATGGTGATCGCCTCTCCGGCGGCGTCGTACTTCGCGGGCGGCGTCAAGCCCGTCTCGGTCTGGCTGTCCACCGAGTACACCCGGGCGGCGCCGGGCGGCACCGGCTTCGCCAAGTGCGGCGGCAACTACGCCGCGGCCTTCGTCGCCCAGCGGCAGGCCGTCGCGCAGGGTTGCGACCAGGTGGTCTGGCTCGACGCCTTCGAGCACCGCTACGTGGAGGAGATGGGCGGGATGAACCTCTTCTTCGTCCTCGGCGACAAGCTCCTCACCCCGGCCCTCACCGGCACCTTGCTCCCCGGCATCACCCGTGACTCCATCCTCACCCTCGCCGCCGGTCTCGGCCTGGAGGTGGAGGAGGGCCGGCTGTCCATCGACGAGTGGCAGGCCGGCTGCGAGTCCGGCGAGCTGAGCGAGGTCTTCGCCTGCGGCACCGCCGCCGTGATCACCCCGGTGGGCTCGGTGAAGGGCGCCGACCGCGCCTGGACCGTCGGCGACGGCACCCCCGGCCCGGTCACCCTCAAGGTCCGCGAGGAACTCGTCGGCATCCAGTACGGCTCCCGCCCCGACACCCACGACTGGATCCACAAGATCTGCTGACCCCGACAGGTCCGGCCACCCCGACCCCGGTGGCCGGACCCCCTCACCGTTTGAGCTGCCCGGTGTCCACGGTGATCGACCACGGCTCGGGCAGCTCCAACGGCTCCCCGATCACCACCGACACCGTGCACCCGTACCCCTGCTCACCGGGCCGGCTGAGCAGCCGCACCTCGCCCTCGAAGGTGTCGACCACCATGTAGAGCGGCACATTGGCCTCGGCGCAGGTGCGGGGTTTGATGACATGGTCGTCGTGCACACTGCTCGGAGAGACCACCTCGACGACGAGAAGGGCCTCGTCGGCGTAGACGTTGTCCTGATCCCACGTTTCCGGCTCTCCTGGAAGCACGATCAGGTCCGGCACGTAACGATCCTTCTGGGCACCGAAGAAGATCTTGACGCCGGAGAGCACCTCCCAGTCCCGCTCGGCCGCCACCGACAGGAGTTGCCGCAACAGCCGGAAGATGATCCGGGCGTGGTTGATGGTCGCCATCTCCGTCACCACGATCCGGCCGTTGACGATCTCGACCTTGCGGTCAGGCCATCGGTCGCACTCCTCCTGGTAACGCTCGTAGATCTCCCTGTCGTGCTCCTCGTGTTCCTGGTGCTCCTCGTGTTCTGCGTGCTCCGTTTCACCGGGAGGCTCCGCCTCGACCGCCACGGGCTCGGCGGTCTCGCGTCGTTGTCCGGAGTCGTGCGCGGTCTTGCGTCGTTCCAGAACCTTGGCCATGCTCCCATCGTCCCTTCCACTAGGCGAGCGCAACGTGTTTGACGCGGCACACAAAGTAATGGCCAAGATGGCGGCCCGTCCCGGAAATGTCTCGTCAGTTCTTTCGAATCGTCAGGACTTCCGGATCATGGTGAGGCCGTCGGCGACGGGCAGCAGGACGGTGGTGACCCGGGGGTCGGCGGCGACCTTGGCGTTGAAGGCGCGCATGTCCTGTACGGCCTGGCCGCGCTCCTCCGGGTCGGCCACCCGGCCGTCGCGCAGGGTGTTGTCCACCAGGATCAGGCCGCCGGGGGCCAGGCGCTCCATGACGAGGTCGTAGTAGACCGGGTAGGTCTGCTTGTCGGCGTCGATGAAGGCCAGGTCGATCGGCGGGTCGGCGGGGAAGGCGGCCAGGCTGTCCGCGGCGGGGCCGATGACGAGGTCGATCCGGTCGGCCAGGCCCGCCCGCTGCCAGTAGCGGCGGGCGATCGAGGTCCACTCGTGGCTGACGTCGAAGCAGGTCAGCCGCCCGCCGAGGGCGAGGCCGCGGGCCAGGCAGATCGCCGAGTAGCCGGTGAAGGTGCCGATCTCCACCACGTTGGCGGCGCCGGACAACTGGGTGATCATGGTCATGAACCGGCCCTGCGCGGGGTCGATCTGCATCACGGCGTCGTCGCCCGTGTAGGAGAGCGTCTCCTTGGTCAGCTCCTCCAGGAGATCGTCCGGCGGGGTGGTGTGCGCGAGGACGTACTGGCCGACTGCGGCATGGATGTAGGTCGCCTTCATGAAGGCCATCTTTCCGCCGGTCGCCCGCCGTACACCCCCGCGAGTCACGCCACGTGGTCCCGGATCGTGAGATCGATGTGCCAGATGCCGGATCGGTGTGGCAGACTGCTGAACATCATGTTCTCTGGTCTGCTCATTATCGGCAGGCGCGCCGGCACATAAACAAGGACAGCCGGCGCGCAGACCTCTCACGTCCGTGGGGGGTCTTTTTGTTTCCCAGGAGATGGCAATCATGGCCGACGACCGCTTCCACGTGTACGACACCACTCTGCGCGATGGAGCACAGCAAGAAGGACTGAACCTCACCGTGGTGGACAAGCTGTCCATCGCGCGGCATCTGGACGGCTTGGGCGTCGGCTTCATCGAGGGAGGCTGGCCGGGAGCCAATCCGAAGGACACCGAATTCTTCCGGCGGGCTCGGACCGAGCTCGATCTGAAGCACGCGCAGCTAGCCGCGTTCGGCGCGACCCGCCGGGCCGGTATGAAGGCCGCCGACGACCCCCTGGTGGCCGCCCTGCGCGAATCCGGCGCGCCGGTCGTGACCCTTGTAGCGAAGAGTCACGATCGGCACGTGGAACTGGCCCTCCGCACGACGCTGGACGAGAACCTCGCGATGATCCGCGACACGGTCTCCCATCTCCGGGCGGAGGGCCAGCGGGTCTTCCTCGACGCCGAGCACTTCTTCGACGGATACAAGTCCAACCCGGCGTACGCCCTGGAGGTCGTGCGCACCGCGGCCGAGGCCGGGGCCGACGTGATCGCGCTGTGCGACACGAACGGCGGCATGCTCCCCGACGAACTGGCCGAGGTCGTGCTCGCCGCCACCGGGACGAGCGCCAGGGTCGGCATCCACTGCCACGACGACACCGGCTGCGCCGTCGCCAACACGCTGGCCGCGGTCCGGGCGGGCGCGACGCACGTCCAGGGCTGCGCCAACGGGTACGGCGAGCGGTCGGGCAACGCCAACCTGTTCACCGTGGTCGCGAACCTCCAGCTCAAGCGGGGGTTCGACCTGGTGCCGCAGGAGTCCCTCGCGGACATGACCCGCATCGCGCACGCGATCACCGAGGTCACCAACGTCACCCCCAACTCCCACCAGCCCTACGTGGGCGTGTCGGCCTTCGCGCACAAGGCCGGCCTGCACGCCAGCGCGATCAAGGTGGACCCCAACCTCTACCAGCACATCGACCCCGCCCAGGTGGGCAACGACATGCGGATGCTGGTCTCGGACATGGCCGGGCGCGCCTCGGTCGAGCTCAAGGGCCGCGAGCTGGGCTACGAGCTGAACGCGGTGGAGTCGCGTGAGCTGGTGGACCGGGTCAAGGAGCTGGAGTCGCGCGGCTACACCTTCGAGGCCGCCGACGCCTCCTTCGAGCTGCTGCTCAAGGACACGCTGGGCGGGCGCAGGCGGCACTTCACCGTCGAGTCGTGGCGGACCATCGTCGAGCGGCTGCCCACCGGCGAGGTGGTCAGCGAGGCCACGGTCAAGCTGCACGCCAAGGGCGAGCGCATCGTCGCCACCGGCGAGGGGAACGGCCCGGTCAACGCGCTGGACCGGGCGGTGCGGATGGCGCTGGAGAAGCTCTATCCCGAGCTGGCCAAGCTCGCCCTCACCGACTTCAAGGTGCGCATCCTGGAGGGCCACCAGGGCACCGACGCCATCACCCGGGTGCTGATCACCTCCAGCGACGGCGCGGGCGAGTGGGCCACGGTGGGCGTCGGTGAGAACCTCATCCAGGCGTCCTGGCAGGCCCTGGAGGAGGCGGTCACGTACGGCCTGCTCCGGGCCGGGCGCGAGCCGGACTGAGGCGACCGGCCCCGGCCCGGCCGCACGGCGGCCGGGTCACCCGGGGCGGCGTGGCGCGGTGGGCAGCGCACCACCGTGCCACGCCGCGGCGGTCAGGCCAGGCCGGACGGGCCGGCCCGGAAGCTGACGTCGCCGTCGGAGGTCTCCACGGTGACCTTGCCGCCGGAGCAGCTCACCCTGGGCGAGTCCACCCCGGGGACGACGATCGTGAGCAGCGGGTCGGCCGAGGCGGGCGAGAGCACCGCGGGTGCGGACCGCTTCTGCAGGTAGGCGGGGGAGACCCAGCCCTGGAACGGCCCCTTCGCCCCCTTGACCACCTTGAGCCCGCTCACCGGCGCGCACGAGGGCACCTTGAGCTGCACCAGCGTCGCCTTCCAGCCGTTCTTGTCCCGCACGACGACCCGCCCGGCCTTCGTGGAGACGGTGGACAGGTCGGCGGCGAAGTGCCAGATGTTGGAGATCTTGGAGCCCTTGACGGTCGAGTCGAGCACCGCCATCAGGTCCTCGCCGTGGTGGACGAGCACCGACCGGTTGCGGCTCACGCCGTACGCCTTGTCGGTGAGCCGGTAGGACTGCTCGTCCCGGCCGATCGTCGACTTGACCAGCGGGGAGACGGTCCCGCCGCGGAAGGCGGCGCCGGCCACCACCGGCACGTTGTGCGCCTGCGGGGTCATCGTCCAGTGCCGGTAGGCGGTGTCCTCGTAGGAGTCGAAGCCCACGTCCACCAGCACGTCGCGGCCCTGCGCGTAGTACGTCACGCCGAGGTGGTCCTCGTGGCCGTGGAACTTCAGGGCGGGGCCGAACCTGATCGAGTAGTAAGCGGACTTGGGGTCGTCCCAGGCCGTGCGCCCGTAGACGTACCCGGCGCCGCCGAACACCTTGACCGTCTGCTTCGGCTGCTCGAAGTGGCCGCCGGGCTTCACGTCCGCGCCGCCGTCGCCGATCGGCACCATCTGGCCGTTGGGCTGGGTGGAGTGGCTGATGAAGCCCTCCAGCGACTTCCACCGTCTGGAGATCTCGGCGGGCACCTTGCGGTCACAGGACTTCAGGTTGGCGATCGCGACCGCGAGCCGTTCGTGCACGTAGAGGGCGTAGCGGGGGGCCTGTTCGCGCAGCGCGCCCTGGGAGTCGACGTCCAGCCTGACCGTCTCGGTCAGCCGCCTGACCGCCAGGTCGGACCACTCGTCGCGGTTGTACCGGCAGCCGATGCCGAGCAGCGCGATGTCCTGGTCGATGCCGTGGTTGTGACCCTTCTCGTACAGCTTCGGGTCCGACAGCATGCGGGCGTGCTCGGACATCGTCCTGGTCAGCCAGTCGGCGCTGACGTGCTTGCTCAGGCACACCAGCGCGGGCGCGCGCAGCGCGATCGGGTGCTCCGCCCACGCGTCGGGGGCGGTGTTCCGGCCGCCGCGCGGGTTGTCCTGCACCCAGTCCTTGGCGATCTCGGTCGCCCTGGCGAGGTAGGCGGCGTCGCCGTTGACCTCGTAGTCGGCGACGAGGCGGCCCATCCAGCGCAGGGAGTGGAAGACCATGTCCCAGGACCGGTTCTTGTACGGGCTCCAGCGCCAGTTGACGTTCTTGGGGACCTTGACGGCGGGCAGGCCCAGGAAGGACAACTGGCCGCTCATGATGTCGCCCGAGGTCGGGGTGGCGGGCAACCAGTCGCCCTGGCACTCGGCGGTGCGCTTGACCTCGTCGGCACCGGCGGGCTGCGCCGGGCTCACCACTCCGCCGAAGGCGAGCAGGACGAGGAGGGAGAGGGAGAGGGCACGTGTGCGGCGGCGCACGCCAGTTTCCTTCCGGGTGGGACGACGGGAGCGGATCATGCTCCCGAATCCCATCGAACCGGTCAAGTCGCTGTGGTCACATCCGCCACATCGTTATCACTCTCCCAGCGGCCTCACGAGGACTTGGGCCCCGAGTTCTGCACCACCTCGAAGGACCACAGCTCCGAACCGGAGGCGGCAGGGCCACGGCCGTGTCCGTGTCCCTGCCCCTGCCCGGCTGCCTGCCCGTGCCCGTGTCCCTGCGCCGCGTCGCCCTCCCGCTCGCCGGCCGCCTGGGCGTGGCCGGCCTGGAACGCCTGGCTCTTCTGCCAGCGGTCGAAGTCCTCCTCGCTCCGCCAGCGGGTGTAGACGAGATAGCGGTCGGTGCCGTCGACCGGGCGCAGCAGCTCGAACCACTCGAACCCGTCGGACGCCTCCACCATCCCGGCCCGCCCGGAGAACCTGCGCTCCAGCTCCTCCCGCATCTCCGCGGGCACGGTCAGGACGTTGATCTTCACGACACTCGGCATGCGAGCTCCTTATCAAGGATGGGATCCCAGCATCCCACCACCGGCGCGACGGTCACTGGAGGGAACGCTCGCGCCGCCCGCGCGGTTCCATCCGGAGCTGCACGACGGTGGGCAGCCGTTCCACCTCCAGCGTGTCGCGCATCCGCGGGATCGCCTCGTTGCCGAGATGGTCGCGCAGCGCCATCACCGGCGTGTCCTCGTCGGTGACCAGGCGCAGCCGCATGCCGGGCGCCAGGCCGGTGCCGGTGACGGCGGCATGGGCGGCCTGGACGGAGGGGTAATGCTCGACGTCGGCCTCGATGGCGTGGGTGACGCCGCTCGACTCGATCTCCGTCGTGCCGGCCGGCCCGTGTTCGAGGCGCAGGCCGGTGCGCGTGTCCTTACGTCCCTGGGCGAGCAGCCAGCGCAGGCCCAGCAGGGCGACGATCACCGAGACGGCGGCGATCACGTACCAGATCCAGGGATTGTCGGCGAAGAGCCTGATCGTGCCGTGGCCGACCAGGAACCCCCATTTCTGCCCGAAGCCGAACAGGCCGAGCCCCCGGGCGAGCGTGAGCCCGCCGAGGGCGAGCAGTACCAGGCCGCAGAGGCCCAGCCCCCAGCGATTGCCGCGTGCGGTCGTGCGTTCCATGGTCACTTCCTTCGAACCGTCACGCCGACGTGCGGGGCGCTCGCCGGAGAGAGTGAATCGATCTTGTCGTGGATCGCCCGCCGTACCGTCTCCTCCAGGGTCCGGGTGTCCCGCAGCGGCGTGGTGGCCTTGACGTGCACGTAGCCGCCGCGCGCATGGCCGCGGGCGGCGGTGACGCCGTCCACGGACTCGGCGGCGCGGGCGAGCGAGCGGGCGAAACTGCGGCGCTGCATCCCCATGATCAGGTTCGGGTCGCCGGTGCGCAGCGCGATGTACCGGCCCCGGCCGGGCACCAGCGCCATCAGCAGCAGCAACAGTCCCAGGATGGCGGCGACGCCGGCGCCGAGCAGCAGCGCCGGGTTGTTCCACCTGGTGGTGAACGCCCAGTTCAGGATGCGGTCGTAGGGCACGATCCGGAACGGTGTGCCGAGCAGTGCGGAGATCACCTCGATCGCGCTGACGAGGCCGAGCAGCAGCAGCACGATCGCCGCGATGGTGCCGGGCACCGCGCGGCGCGGCCGGAAGGCGCGTACGGCGGCGCGGTTGGCCCGCCGGGAGTACCGGGCACCGGCCGGCGGCTCGGCGGGTCGCAGGTCGTTCCGGCCGTCCGCCCCGATCGCGGTCATGATCCACACTCCGGTCGCCGCGGACGCTCCGCGCGTCCTGGTTCGTCCTGTGTCCCCGGGCTCCCCTGCGTCTCCGGCCGCGAGTAGTCGGGAGCCAGCCGGTCGATCTCCGGCTCGTTCCGCTCGGTGTGCTCGGTCCGCTCGGTGGGCTTGGTGTGCTCGGTGGGCTTGGTGGGTTCGGTCTGCTTGGTCGTCCCGGTCTGCTCGGCGGGCTCGGTGGCGGCGGGTGCCGTGTCCTCGGGCGGTGTGCCCTCGGAGGCGAGGGGCGGCTGCTGGACGGGCATCAGGGCGGCGACGTCGATGTCGATGTGGCCGACGGAAAGGCCGGTCAGCTCGTGCACCCGGCTGGCGACATAGTGCCGGAGCTCGTCGGTGACCCGGCGGATCGGCGCCGGGTAGGCCACCGACACGTCGAGCCGCAACGTGGTCAGGCTTCCGTCGACGACCACCCGTGCGGGACGCCGCTTCCACGGCATCCCGCGATGGCGGACCTCGACCACCCCCGGGACCTCCTCGGCCGCCCGTTCGGCGATCTTGGAGACCACGTTCTCCGGAATCCGGATGGCGCCGCGCGCCTCCGGGGCGATCACCGTCGCCTCACGGCGAACGGCGAAAGGTCGATGGTGCCACCCTCCATCACCCGTCCGATGAGGACGCCGGCCGCCCCCAGGACGAGCACGATCACGAACGCCGGCCAACCACCGAACGCGCCGGCGAAGCCGAGCGCGATCCCTACGGCCAGGCCGACGAGCGGCCACAGCGGAAACGTATTCATCGTGAGTCCCCCCAACTCTCAAATGTTCAGGTCGTCGATCGCCACGTGGATCGGCCGTCCCCCGGCGAGCGGGGCCACGGCCTCGCGCACCTGGTCGGCGATCTCGGGTAGCGGCCGGCCGTAGTGGGCGACGACGGCGATCTCTATCTCGTCGTCCCGCACGGCCACGCCGTGGATCCGGTGGCCGGGCAGGTAGCTCGCCACCGTGCCGAACGGGCCGGTGGAGAGTCCCGCCACGTCCGGGCAGGACCGGACGCGTTCGGCCAGCTCACGGGCGAGTCGGTCGTCACCGGAGCCGGCTCCGCCCACCGTGCCGGTCTCGCCGGTCCCGGTGGCGGGGTCCTCGGACTCCGTGGCGGTCATGGTCGTGCCGGGCTCGGTACGAGGGGTCGGTCCCGGCTGAGGTTCCGCGGTCGCGGACGGATCCGCTCGCGGTGCGGCCGGCCGCCCGGCGGCGGATCCGGTCTCGGAAAGGTGCTCGGGCGCCTGCTCGGACCCGGACGAGGGCCCGGCCCCTGGGGTGGGTCCTGTGGAGTCGTTCGGGACGCCGTCCGGGACGCGTCCCCGGGGGCGGCGGCTCACCGGACTCGCGGCTCCTCGGGCTCCCGCTCTCTCTCCTCACCGGGGAAGCGCACATCGTCGATCTTGATGTTCACCTCGGTGACCTCCAGCCCGCACATGCGCTCCACAGCGGTGATCACGTTGCGGCGCACGGCGGCTGCGAGGTCCGGAATGGCGGTGCCGTATTCGACCACCAGAGCCACGTCGACGGCGGCCTGCCGCTCGCCGACCTCCACGGACACGCCCTGGTGAGCGGGGGACGTCTTGTCGCCGACCATGATCCCGCGCATCGCGCCGAGGGCCCGTGCGGTGCCGGCCCCCATCGCGTGTACGCCGGACACGTCGCGGGCGGCGAGACCCGCTATCTTCGCCACGACCGTGTCGCTGATCGTGGTCCTGCCTCGGCTGGTGGTAAGGGACTGCTCGCCCGATGCGACGGGCGACTGCGTACGGGCGCGTGGCACCCCGGCCTCTGTCGTGGCCTCATGCATGGTGTCGGGCACGGTGCGTTCCTTCCTCGGACAGTTATATACACCTCCATAACCGCAGGTCATCGGCACAATCAGGGTTGATCAGGTTTTTAGGGTATATTTCCAGGCATATTCCACTGAATGGGGCGAAACGTCACAAAACGGTCGAGGGCGTCAAGCGCCTCGCGGGCTCAGTAGGCTCGTGCCGTACGACATCCGACTCTCAGGGGTAGTCAGCAGTGCGCATAGCGAGGTTCTCCACCGGCGAAGGCGTGACGTTCGGCGTGGTCGACGGCGGTCCGGGACAGGAGTTCGTCCAGGCGATCTCCGGTCACCCGTTCGGCGCCATCCAGTTCTCCGGCGAGCGGCTCCCGCTCGCCGAGGTGCGGCTGGTCGCGCCCATCCTGCCGAGCAAGGTCGTCGCGATCGGCAAGAACTACGCGGAGCACGCGCGTGAGATGGGCGGCGAGCCCCCGGCCGAGCCGGTCATCTTCAGCAAGCCCTCCACGTCCGTGATCGGGCCGCGCGAGGCCATCGCCTACCCGGAGAAGCTCTCCGAGCGGGTCGACTTCGAAGGCGAGCTGGCCGTGGTCATCGGCCGGCTGTGCCGGGAGGTCCCGGTCGAGCGGGCGAGCGAGGTGATCTTCGGTTACACCTGCGCCAACGACGTCACCGCCCGCGACCTGCAGGCCAAGGACGGCCAGTGGACCAGGGCCAAGAGCTTCGACACCTTCTGCCCGCTGGGCCCGTGGATCCAGACCGAGCTCGACCCGAGCGACCTGGCGATCACCACGACGGTCAACGGCGAGATCCGGCAGAGCGCGCGCACCTCGCAGCTCATGCACGACGTCCCCGCGCTGGTCGCCTACGTGAGCGCGGTCATGACGCTCATCCCCGGCGACGTGATCCTCACCGGCACCCCCGCCGGGGTCGGCCCGCTGAGCGTCGGCGACGAGGTCGGCGTCGGCATCGAAGGAATCGGCACTCTCACCAACCGGGTGGTCTCCCGTGATTAGGGTTCGTTTCGCTCCCTCGCCCACCGGCATGTTCCATGTCGGCGGAGCCCGTTCCGCGCTGTACAACTGGGCGCTGGCCGAGCGGTCGGGCGGCCAGTTCGTGCTCAGGATCGAGGACACCGACGCCGCGCGCAACCGGCCCGAATGGACCGAGGGCATCATCTCCGCCCTGGCCTGGATCGGCATCAGCGGCGACAAGCCGGCCTTCGAAGGCCCCTACTTCCAGTCGAGCTACGAGACCCAGCACCGCGCCGCCGCCGAGAAGCTCTACGCCGGCGGCAAGGCATACTTCTGCGACTGCACCCGCGACCAGCTCGCCGAGCGCACCGGCTCCGAGCAGCGCGGATACGACGGCTTCTGCCGCGACCGCGGGCTGCGCCCCGGCCCGGCCAGGGCGCTGCGCTTCCGCACCCCCGACGAGGGCGCGACCGTGGTCGACGACGTGATCAGGGGCCGGGTGGAGTTCCCCAACAACGCGATGGAGGACTTCGTCATCGCCCGCGCCGACGGCTCCCCGCTCTACGTCCTCGCCAACGCGGTGGACGACATCGAGCAGCGGATCACCCACGTCGTGCGCGGCGAGGAGCACCTGACCAACGCGGGCAGGCAGCAGCTCCTGTGGCCCGCGCTCGGCGCCACGCCGCCGGTCTGGGCGCACCTGCCGGTCATCGTCAACGAGCAGCGCAAGAAGCTGTCCAAGCGCAGGGACAAGGTCGCCCTGGAGTCCTACCGGGACGAGGGCTACCTCCCGGAGGCCATGGTCAACTACCTGATGCTGCTCGGCTGGGGGCCGGGCGACGACCGGGAGCTCATGCCCTGGTCGGAGATGGCCCCGCTGTTCCGCCTGGAGGACGTCAACCCGTCCTCGGCGTTCTTCGACGAGAAGAAGCTGCGCGCCTTCAACGGCGAGTACATCCGGGCGCTGCCGCTCGCCGAGTTCGTCGCCCGCTGCCGGCCGTACCTCGACCCGAGCTGGGACGTCGAGGTGTTCGGCAGGGTCGCGGAGCTGGCGCAGACGCGGGTCGCGGTGCTGTCGGAGATCACCGCCAACGTCGACTTCCTCTTCCTGGCCGAGCCGGTCTTCGACCAGCAGAGCTGGGACAAGGCGATGAAGGCGGGCGCCGAGGAGATCCTCTCCGGTTACCTCGCCCGGCTGGAGACCGTCTCCTTCGACCCCGAGTCGCTCAAGACCGCCCTGGAGGAGGTCGGCCTCGAACACGGCCTCAAGCTGGGCAAGGCGCAGGCCCCCGTCCGGGTGGCGATCACCGGGCGGACGGTGGGCCTGCCGCTCTTCGAGTCGATCGAGGTGCTCGGCCGGGAGCGCGCGGCCGACCGGCTCCGCGCGGCCCTGGGCAGGCTGCGCGGCTGAGGCCGGTCACCGGCGCCGGCCGCCACGCGGAGGGCCGGGCGTCACAGGAGGCCGCGACGCTCCAGCAGGGGCTCGATGCGGGGGTCGCGGCCCCGGAAGTTGCGGAACGCCGTCATCGGGTCCAGGCTGCCGCCCCTGCTCAGCAGCTCCCGGCGGAAGTGGTCGCCGTTCTCCCGCAGCAGGCCGCCGTTCTCCTTGAACCACTCCACGCTGTCGGCGTCGAGCACCTCGCTCCAGATGTAGGAGTAGTAGCCCGCGCTGTAGCCACCGGCCCAGATGTGCGCGAAATAGGTGCTGCCGTAGCGCGGCGGCACCAGCGGCAGGTCCAGCCCGGCGTCCGCCAGCGCCCCGCGCTCGAAGGACACCGGGTCGGCCGGATCCTCCGTGAACGTGTGCCAGGCCCAGTCGAGCAGCGTGGCCGCGAGGTACTCCACCGTGGCGTAGCCCTGGTTGAACCGCTCGGCCTCCAGCATCCGATCCACCATCGCCTGCGGCATCGGCTCGCCGGTCTCGTGGTGGCGCGCGTAGTTGGCCAGCACCTCCGGCCAGACCGCCCACATCTCGTTGACCTGGGACGGGTACTCCACGAAGTCGCGCGGCACCGCCGTACCGGAGAAGCGCGGGAACGGCACCGCGGAGAACAGCCCGTGCAGCGCGTGGCCGAACTCGTGGAACATCGTGTTGACCTCGTCGAAGGTCATCAGCGTGGGCTCGCCGGGCGGCGGCTTGACGATGTTGAGGTTGTTGACCACGACCGGCTTCTCGCCCAGCAGGTCCGACTGCTTGACCAGGCTGTTCATCCACGCCCCACCCCGCTTGGACTCGCGGGCGTAGAAGTCGCCGAGGAAGAGGCCGAGCGGCGTGCCGTCCTCCTCGAACACCTCGAAGACGCGGGTGTCCGGGTGGTGTCCGGGCAGGTCGGGGCGCTCGGTGAAGGTCAGGCCGTAGAGCAGGCCGGCGGCGTGGAAGACGCCGTCGCGCAGCACCCTGTCCAGCTCGAAGTAGGGGCGCATGGTGGCGGTGTCCAGGTCGTAGCGGGCCTGGCGCACCTTTTCCGCGTAGAACGCCCAGTCCCAGGGGGCGATGTCGAACCCGGCCTCGGCGCGCAGGTCCTCGGCCTCCCGGTGCGCGTTGGCGACCGCGGGCGGCACCAGCTTGCCGAGCATGTCGGCGACGGCCTGGGTGCCGGGGGCGGTCTGGTCGGCCACCACGTACTCCGCGTGGTCGGCGTAGCCGAGGAGCCTGGCCCGCTCGGCGCGCAGTCTGGCCATCCGGACCACGATCTCGGCGTTCACCGTGGCGCCCCGGCCCACCGACGCCCGGTGCACCCGCTCGCGCAGCGCCCGGTTCGTCAGCGTGGCGAGCGGCGGCTGCCCGGTCGGCAGCACCAGCGGGATGACGTACTTGCCGTCCAGGCCGCGCGCCCTGGCCGTCTCGGCGGCGGCCTCCACGGAGACGCCGTCCAGCTCGGCCGGGTCCTCGACCACGATCGCGGCGGCGTTGGTGTCGGCCAGCAGGTTCTGCTCGAAGGCCGTCGCCAGCTCGGACAGCTCCCCGTTCAGCGTGACGAGCCGCTCCTTGTCGGCAGCGGACAGCTCGGCCCCGGCCCGCACGAAGTCGGTGTGGTAGCGGGTCAGCAGCCAGGACTCCGCGGGCGGCAGCGTGTCCTTCGCCGCGTGCAGCGTCTTGATCCGCTCGAAGAGCGCCCGGTCGAGGTGGATCGCGTCGCTGTGCTCGGTCAGCCGGGGCGTGATCTCCTTCTGGATCTCGCGCACCTCGGGCGTGCTGTCGGAGGACGCCTGGTTGAAGAAGACGGCGGAGACCCGGCCGAGGACCGCGCCCGAGCGCTCCAGCGCGCCGATGGTGTTCGCGAAGGTCGGCGGCTCGGGATCGCCGGCGATCGCGGCCACCTCGGCGAGCTGCTCGGCCATGCCGCGCTCGAAGGCCGGCAGGTAGTGCTCCGCGCGGATCTCCGCGAACGGAGGCAGCGAGTAGGGCAGCGTGCTCGCGGTGAAAAACGGATTTTCCGGCAAGATGTGGATCTCCTCACGCGTCGGCTCGGATGGCATCCTTCCTACTCGGCGACGCCCGCCGACGCCAAGTGGGTATTCGTTTTGGCCTTGGCGCCCAAGCTGGGCTATTCTTTCGGACGTCGCCAAGCGAGACTTCCCAGGGGAGACCGCTCGGTGGGGTATGGTGTAATTGGCAGCACGACTGATTCTGGTTCAGTTAGTCTAGGTTCGAGTCCTGGTACCCCAGCAAGTGAAGCCGGATGCTCCGCAACGAGCACCCGGCTTTTTCGCGTTCTCCCCGCCCATCCACCGATCGGTTGATGCCCGGGATCCACCGATCGAGCCGCCATCGAGGCGATCCGCCGGCCCGCCCCCGTGGCGCACGCTGTGGACCATGACGGTTATCGAAGTAGACGGCCTGCACAAGAGGTACGGCGAGCGGGTGGCGGTCGACGACGTGTCGTTCGACGTGGCCGCCGGGGAGATCTTCGGCATCCTCGGCCCCAACGGCGCGGGCAAGACCACCACGGTGGAGTGCGTCGAAGGGCTCAGACGCCCCGACCGCGGCACCGTGCGGGTGCTCGGCCTCGACCCGCGCGCGGACGCGGCCAAGCTGCGCCCCCGGGTGGGCGTCCAGCTCCAGGAGAGCCGCCTCCCCGACCGGCTGAAGGTCTGGGAGGCCCTCGACCTCTACAGCTCCTTCTACCCCCGCCCCGTGGACTGGCGGGCGCTGCTGGACGACTGGGGGCTCGCCGACCGGCGTGACGCCCCCTTCGGCAAGCTCTCCGGCGGCCAGAAGCAGCGGCTCTTCGTCGCGCTCGCCCTGATCGGCGACCCGGAGATCGTCCTGCTCGACGAACTGACCACCGGCCTCGACCCGCAGGCCAGGCGGGACACCTGGGAACTCGTCGAGCGGATCAGGGACGCCGGCGTCACGGTCGTCCTGGTCACCCACTTCATGGAGGAGGCCGAACGGCTCTGCGACCGGCTCATGGTCGTCGGCGCCGGGCGGGTCGTGGCGGTGGACACCCCCGAGGGGCTCATCGCCCGCGCCGCCCTCGCCCCGCGGGTCCGCTTCCGCTGTGTCCGGCCGTTCGACGAGCGGCTGCTGCGCGACCTGCCCGAGGTCACCGCCGTGCGGGTGCGGGGCTCCCACGTCGAGGTGGCGGGCGGCGGCGACCTGCTGCACGCGGTCACCTCCGCGCTGGCCGGGAACCAGGTCACCGTCGCCGACCTGCGCACCGAACAGCCCACCCTGGACGACGCCTACGTCGCCCTCGTCGGCGGGCGGGAGAACGTGTCATGACCCGGCTCACCCGCTACGAGCTGCGGCTCTTCCTGCGCGACCCGGCCGCCGTCATCGTCACCGTGCTGCTTCCCGTCGGCATGGTCGTCTTCTTCGGCGCGATCATCTCCCCGGCCGACGGGAACGACCCGATCGAGACGTTCTTCCCCGCCGCCGCGATCGCGCTCGGCCTGGCCCAGCTCGGCATGAACCTGCTGCCCACCACGCTGGTCGGCTACCGGGAGAAGGGCATACTGCGGCGCATGGCCACCACGCCGATCCCGCCCTCCCGGGTGCTGGGCGCACAGCTCCTGGTCGGTTCGCTGCTGGCGGTGGTCTCGATGGTCTCGGTGGTCGCCGTGGGGACGCTCGGGTTCGGGTTCGACCTGCCCAGGCGGCTTCCCGCGTTCGCGGTGACGTTCGTGCTCGGGGTGCTGGTGCTCTTCGCGGCCGGCCTGATCATCGCGGCGGTGGCGCCGAACGGGCGGGTGGCGAGCGGGGCCGGTGTCGTGCTCTTCTTCGTCAGCATCGTCTTCGGCGGGGTGTTCACCCCGGCCGAGAGCATGCCCGCCTTCATGCGGACCGTCGGGGACTACACGCCGGTGGGCGCCTTCGTGCAGGCCACCCGGGCGAGCTGGGCGGGGGAGTGGCCGCAGCCGCAGCATCTGGCCGCGATGGCGGTCACCGCCGTGGCGCTCGCGCTGCTCTCGGCGAAGATGTTCCGGTGGGAGTAAGCGGATGACGTGGCTGGTGCCCGACGAGGCGGCCGACCCGGGAGGCCGCCGGGGAAGGTGGATCTTCCTCGGCATCGGGTACGCGCTGCTCGCGGTCTCGGTGCTGTGGGCGGCGGCGCTGGACCGGCTGGACCCGGTCACCACCGGTCTGGCCGCGCTGGCCGCCGCCTGGCTGCCCTGGCTGCTGTGGGTCTACCCGCGCCGCGGGCGGCAGGCGCCGGTCGCGCTCTACTACGCCGGGCTGCTGGCCGTCGGCGGCATCCTGCTGGCCAGGAGCGACAGCTTCGCCCCCTTCGTCTCCCTGGGATACCCGCTCGGGCTCGCGCTCTTCCGGGCCAGGGTCATGATGGCCGCGGTCGCCGCCACCGCGATCACCATGGTGCTCGCGCAGACCTCCGCGACGGACGACGCCTCCGCGCTCGCCATACTGCTCGGCATCTCGGTGCCGCTGCTGATCGCCGGCTGGCAGCTGGGCTCGGAGAGCGAGCAGCGCAGGAAGGCGGGCGAGCGGCTCGCCGCGGCGCTGGAGGAGAACGCCGGCCTGCACGCCCGGCTCGTCGCCCAGGCCAGGGAGGCCGGCGTGCTGGACGAACGGCAGCGCCTCGCGAGGGAGATCCACGACACCATCGCCCAGGACCTCATCGCCCTCATCACCCAGTTGCGGGCGGCCGACGGCGCCGCGGACGAGGCGGACCGGCGGCGGCACACCGGACAGGCGCAGGCGCTCGCCGGACAGGCCCTCACCGAGGCCAGGCGGTCGGTGCGGGCGCTGCGCCCCGAGCCGCTGGAGGGCTCGGCGCTGTCCGACGCGCTCGTCCACCTGGCCGAACGGTGGAGCGAGACAGCGGGGATCGGGCACACCTTCGAGGTCACCGGCACCCCGAGCCGCCTGGCCGCCGGCATCGAGGTCACGCTCTACCGCGTCGCCCAGGAGGCCCTGGCCAACGTAGCCAAGCACGCGAACGCCACCAGGGCCGGGCTCACCCTGTCCTACCTGGACGACATGGTGCTGCTCGACGTGCGCGACGACGGCCGCGGCTTCGACCCCGGCGCGGCGGGCGGCGGCTTCGGCCTCGGCACCATGCGCCAGCGGGTACGCGGCGCGGGCGGCACGCTGTCCGTCGAGAGCGCCCCCGGCCAGGGCACGGCGGTCGCCGCCGCCGTCCCCGCCCTCCCCGCCGACCTCACCGACCCCATTGACCCCATTGACCCCGCCGACCCCGGCCAGTCCGCCGTCCCCACCGACCCTGGCCATCAGGCCGGGCCCGCCGTCTCCGCCGACCCCGGCCACCCCGCCGTCTCCGCTGACCCCGGCCACCCGGCCGCGCCCGTCCTCCCCGCCGGCCCTGCCGACCCCGGGCATCCCGGCGCGCCCCTCGTACAGGAGGCTCCGTGAGCACGCCCGTCAGAGTGCTGATCGTGGACGACCACCCGATCGTCCGCGACGGTCTGCGCGCCGCCTTCGGCCCCGTCCCCGACATCGAGGTCGCCGGCGAGGCCGCGGACGGGGCCGAGGCCGTACGGCTGGCCGCCGAGCTGGCGGTGGACGTGGTCCTGATGGACCTGCGGATGCCCGGGATGGACGGCGTGCGGGCCATCAGGCTGCTCAGGGAGGCGGCCCCGGCGATCAGGGTGCTCGTGCTCACCACCTTCGACTCCGACGCCGACGTGCTGCCCGCCATCGAGGCGGGCGCCACCGGTTACCTGCTCAAGGACGCGCCCACCGCCGAGCTGCTCCGCGCCGTGCGTGCCTCGCACCGCGGTGAGACAGTGCTCGCGCCCTCGGTGGCCGGCCTCCTGGTCGGCCAGGTGCGCCGCCCGGCGCGCGGCGCGCTCAGCCCGCGCGAGCTGGAGGTGCTGCGGCTGGTGGCCGGCGGCTCCACCAACAAGGAGGCCGCCGCCCGGCTGTTCATCAGCGAGGCCAGCATCAAGACCCACCTGCTGCACGTCTACGCCAAGCTCGACGTGCGGGATCGGGCCTCCGCCGTGGCGGAGGGCTACCGCCGCGGTCTGCTCGGTCCGGCGGATGGTCGTTAACGCGTTTTGTGGACCCTCGCGGGTGCGGTAGAGTTACACCTGTCGCCGGGGGGAAAGCCCCGGAAACACCGGGAGAGCGGAAACGCCCTCCCGGAGCTGTGCGCAAGGTCCCGTCGTCTAGTGGCCTAGGACGCCGCCCTCTCAAGGCGGTAACGCCGGTTCGAATCCGGTCGGGACTACATAGTGAAAACCCTCTGGGAGATTATCCCGGAGGGCTTTTTTATTGTCTGGACCGAAATGTCCGCCGCCCCCGGTCAGGCGCGGACCGGGGGCGGCGTCGCTCAGCCGCGCAGGTGCTGTTCGAGGACCTTGAGGACGCCGAGCGCCGCCGTGGGCCCGGCGTTGAGGTAGAACATGTCGTCGTCCACCGGGATCGCGGTCCCGCCCGCCACGGCGGTCAGCGTCGGCCACAGCGGGGCGCCGGTCAGCGTCCCGGCCGCGGCGGCGCCGCCCTGGACCCCGGAGAAGATCCAGTCGGCGTCGGCCAGGTCGAGCTGTTCGTTGCTGATGTCCTGCGAGGTCGCGTCGAACCGCTGGCTCCCCGGTCGGCCGAGCCCGGCGTCCTGCGTGCTCCTCTGGCTGGTCACCCGGCACCGGGGCGGGACCGCGTGACCGGGCCCGCCCGGCGCCGCTCCAGGAGGCCCGCGATCGTCGTGGCCGTCCTGCTGGCGGCCTGCGCGCTGCTGTGCGCGGTCACCGTCCTCACCGGCACCTACCGGATCGGCGCGGGCCAGGTGCTCGGCGTGCTTACCGGGGGCGGGTCGGGGACCGGCCGGTTCATCGTCCTCGGCCAGCGGCTGCCCAGGGTCACCGCGGCCGTGCTGGTCGGCGCCGCCCTCGGGCTGTCCGGGGCGATGTTCCAGAGCCTGTCCCGCAACCCGCTCGGCAGCCCCGACATCGTCGGATTCACCACCGGATCGGCCACCGGCGCGCTGGTCGCGCTCTTCGCCGGCGTGGGCGGCCTCGGCGTGGGCGCGGGCTCGCTGCTCGGCGGGCTGGCCACCGCCGCCGTGGTCTACCTGTTCACGCTCACCGGCGGCGGCACCGGCAACCGGCTCATCCTGGTCGGCATCGCCGTGGGAGCCATGCTCGCCTCGGTCAACGACTATCTGATCACCAGGGCCGACCTGGAAGCCGCGGAGAACGCCAAGACGTGGCTGTACGGCAGCCTCAACGCCGTCTCCTGGCCGCAGGTCGCCCCGCTGGCGCTCGCCCTGCTCGTGCTCGTGCCGCCCGCGCTGGCCACGGCCGGGCCGCTGCGCCTGATGGAGATGGGCGACGACACCGCCGCCGCGCTCGGGGTGAACCTCGCCCGCACCCGGCTCGCCGTCCTGCTGCTCGGCGTCGCGCTGACCGGGGCCGCCATCGCCGTCGCCGGGCCGATCGGCTTCATGGCACTGGCCGCCCCCCAGCTCGCCCGCAGGCTCACCCGCGCGCCCGGCATCGCCCCGGTGGCCGCGATGGCCATGGGCGCCTGCCTGCTCGCCGTCGCCGACCTGCTGGCCCAGCGGCTCCTCGCGCCGTTCCAGATCCCGGTCGGCCTGGTCACCGGGGCCCTGGGCGGGGCCTATCTGCTGTGGCTGCTGGCCGCCGACCGGACCCGCCCCCGGACCGCCTGAACGGCGTCCGGCGACGGGCCCGCGCGCTCAGTTGGCCGAGGACCTGGCCTTGAACAGGGCGCGCTTCGCGATCTTGCCCACCTGGCGGTCCGGGTGGGCCTGGGAGATGAGCTCAAGCAGCTCCTCGAGATGCGGGTGCGGCACCTTCCAGATGATCTCCAGCAGGCTGGACAGCGGCGCGGGGCCGATGTCGTGCAGGCTGCTGACGAACTCCTGGCGGCCCAGGCCGGCGGAGATGGTCCACATGTCCAGGATCAGCCAGTGGGTGTCCGCCTGGGTCGGCTCGGGGGCGTCGTCGACGTCGAGCTGGGTCAGGTGGGTGGCCGCGTAGGGACGCAGCGACGGCTCCTCCAGCGCCTCCAGCCACGCGGGCACGGCCGCCTCGCCGAGCATGCCGACCATGCTGGCCGCCTGGACCCTGATCAGGGCGTCGGCGTCGTCGTCGGCCGCCGCCTGGAGCAGCTCGCGGGCCGCGCGCTCGGGCTCGCGCAGCTTCATCCACGCCTCGAACTCGGCGTCGGCCTCGTCCTCGGGCAGCTCGGAGCTGAAGGAGAGCAGGTCGAGCGCCGTCATCGCGTCGATCGCCGGCCGGGCGTCCACCTCGATGTCCGCGTCGTCCACCAGGTGCACGACGCCTTCGACGCCGAGCGGCGTGAGCTGTGCGACGTCGTCCTCCACCGCGACCATGCCGTAGCCGGTCAGCCACTCGATCGTGGGCGACAGCGGGTCACCGTACGCGGCCTCCGCAGCGGCCCACGCCTCCGTGCCCAGGTCGTCGAGGTCGGCGGCGGCCTCGGCCAGCTCGGCGCGCAGCTCGGCCAGCGGGCGGGGGGCGCCGGCGAGCAGCAGCCGGACCAGGAACGCCCGGGTGAGCCCGGCCAGGGCCAGGGTGATCTCGTCGTCGTCCAGCTCGGGGTCGCCGTAGTCGATCGAGTGCAGGCCCTGCATCCAGGCGTCGAGCACGTCGTCGTCGTTGTCGAACGGCCAGGCGGCGGTGTCCTCGGCCACGCTCACCGTGTCGTCACCGACGGGGGTGAGGAACTCCAGGTCGACCGCGAGGTTCCAGACGTTCCACAGGGCGGGGACGGCCTGGGCGAGCGGCTCGCCGGACCGCTCGGGACGGGGGAGACCGGTGGCGGCCAGGGCCTGCACGATCTCCTCGTCGTCGAGCAGGCTGTCCTCGCCGACGGTGCGCTCGGCGCCGACCCAGACCGCGAGGTCACGGGCGGTGGCGATCAGGGGCACCGCGCGGGCGGCGACGGCCAGCTCGGAGTCTGGCCGGAGCCGGATCGTGGGCAGGTCGCCGAGGTCGTCGGCGAACGGCTCGAAGCTGCCCAGGCCCTCGTCCTCCTCCTCGTCTTCCTCCTCGTCCAGCTCGTCCTCGTCGGCGATGACGTCCTCCATCGCCTCGACGAAGTCGTCCTCGATCTCCTCCAGCTCGGCCAGCAGGTCGGCGATCGCGTCGGAGCTCTTCGCGAGCCGGCCGGTGTCGGACAGGAAGGCGAGGTAGGCCCGCACGGCGGGCACCATGCCGTCGGCGGCCCGGTCGGGATCCTCGACGACCTGCGGCATGCGGTCGAGAAGCACGGTGCGCAGATCGGCACGCCTCCACCGGCCGACGTCGTTGGAGGCGGTCAGGCGATGCCACAGGGCGGCATGGCCGACCAGGTCGGGATCGCTGTCTGGCGCGTGCTCAGGCGCCCAAAGGATGAACTCTTGGAGCAGGGGACGCAGCTCAGCGGCGGCTGCCTCGATGCGATCTGTCACCCGCCCAGGCTAGTCGGAGCGAAGGGTGCTCGGCCCCTCATATCCCTCGTCGGGGCATGGCTTTCGCGCATCCCTGCGTCCCGGACGTCCCCACCGCCCCGTGCGCGTCAGTTCGCCCGGCGCATCGACTCGGTGATGCGTTCGGCCGCGGCGACGACGGGAGCGGCGTGCAACCGGCCGGGAGTGCGGGTGAGCCGTTCGATCGGGCCTGAGACGGAGACTGCGGCGATCACCTTGCCGCCGAGGCCGCGGATGGCCGCGGAGACGCTCGCCACGCCCTGCTCGCGCTCGCCCACGCTGTGCGCCCAGCCGCGCCTGCGCACGCTGGCCAGGGTGGCGGCGGTGAACTTCGCGCCGCGCAGCCCCCGGTGCAGCCGGTCGGGCTCCTCCCAGGCGAGCAGCACCTGCGCGGCGGAACCCGCGGTCATCGGCAGCGCGGAGCCGACCGGTACGGTGTCCCGCAGGCCGCTGGCCCGCTCGGCGGCGGCCACGCACACCCGCTCGTCACCCTGGCGGCGGTAGAGCTGGGCGCTCTCGCCCGTGATGTCGCGCAGATGGGTCAGCACCGGGGTGGCCACGGCGAGCAGCCGGTCCTCGCCGGCCGCGGTGGACAACTCGGACAACCGGGGGCCGAGCACGAATCTGCCCTGCGTGTCGCGGGTGACGATCCTGTGGTGCTCCAGGGCCACGGCCAGCCGGTGCGCGGTGGGCCGGGCCAGGCCGGTCGCCTGCACGAGCTGCGCCAGGGAAGCCGGTCCGGCCTCCAGGGCATTGAGCACCAGAACGGCCTTGTCGAGTACGCCGACTCCGCTAGAGTTGTCCATAACCCGATACTGACGTCTCGCCATATGAGAAAGCAAGTTCACGTGGAGACGGGGCGCGGCATCGCAGGATGAAGGCATAGGGAGGCGAAGGCAATGGGCCGCACTTTGGCCGAGAAGGTCTGGGAGCAGCACGTCGTGCGACGTGCGGAGGGAGAGCCCGACCTGCTCTATATCGACCTGCACCTCGTGCACGAGGTGACCAGCCCGCAGGCGTTCGACGGCCTGCGCATGGCGGGGCGCCCGGTGCGCAGGCCGGAGCTGACCATCGCCACCGAGGACCACAACGTGCCGACCGTGCTCGGCCCGATCAGCGACCCCGTCTCCCGCACCCAGGTCGAGACCCTGCGGAAGAACTGCGCGGAGTTCGGGATCAGGCTGCACCCGATGGGCGACGCCGGGCAGGGCGTCGTGCACATCATCGGGCCGCAGTTCGGGCTCACCCAGCCGGGCATGACGATCGTGTGTGGCGATTCTCACACCTCCACGCACGGCGCGTTCGGCGGCATCGCGTTCGGCATCGGCACCTCCGAGGTCGAGCACGTGCTGGCCACCCAGACGCTGCCCGCCTACCGGCCGAAGACGATGGCCATCGAGGTCGCCGGCGAGCTCCCGGTGGGCGTGACCGCCAAGGACCTCATCCTCGCCATCATCGCCAAGATCGGCACCGGCGGCGGCCAGGGCCACATCGTCGAATACCGCGGCGAGGCCGTCAGGAAGCTGTCGATGGAAGGCCGGATGACGGTCTGCAACATGTCCATCGAGGCCGGGGCGCGGGCGGGCATGATCGCCCCGGACGAGACGACGTTCGCCTACCTCAAGGGCCGCCCGCACGCCCCCGAGGGCGAGGAGTGGGACCGCGCGGTCGAGTACTGGAAGTCGCTGCGCACCGACGACGACGCCGTCTTCGACACGGTTGTCGAGATCGACGCCTCCACCCTCACGCCGTTCGTCACCTGGGGCACCAACCCGGGCCAGGGCGTGCCGCTGGGCGCGGTGGTGCCGAGCCCCGAGGAGTTCGACGACCCCGTGGCCCGCTCCGCCGCCGAGCGCGCGCTCGCCTACATGGGGCTCAGCGCGGGCACGCCGCTGCGCGAGGTGGCCGTGGACACCGTCTTCGTCGGCTCGTGCACCAACGGCAGGATCGAGGACCTGCGCGCCGCCGCCGAGATCCTGCGCGGGCGCACGGTGGTCACCCGCACCCTCATCGTCCCCGGGTCGATGCAGGTCAAGAAGGCCGCCGAGGCCGAAGGACTGGACGACGTGTTCCGCGCGGCGGGCGCCGAGTGGCGCGAGGCCGGCTGTTCGATGTGCCTGGGCATGAACCCGGACACCCTCGCCCCCGGCGAGCGCAGCGCCTCCACGTCCAACCGGAACTTCGAGGGCAGGCAGGGCAAGGGGGGCCGCACCCACCTGGTCTCGCCCGCGGTCGCCGCCGCGACGGCCGTCACCGGCCGCCTGACCGCCCCCGCCGACCTCTGACAGGAGCCAGCCATGGAAGCCTTCACCACGCACACCGGGCGCGCGGTCCCGCTGCGCCGCAGCAACGTCGACACCGACCAGATCATCCCGGCCGTCTGGCTCAAGCAGGTCAGCCGCACCGGCTTCGAGAAGGGGCTCTTCTCCGCCTGGCGGGAGGACCCCGGTTTCGTCCTGAACGACCCGGCCTACGAGGGCGCCTCCGTCCTCGTCTCCGGCCCCGACTTCGGCACCGGCTCCTCCCGCGAGCACGCGGTGTGGGCGCTCCAGCAGTACGGCTTCCGCGTCGTGATCGCGGCCCGATTCGGGGACATCTTCCGCAACAACTCCACCAAGATGGGCCTGCTCCCCGTGGTGCTGCCCGGTGAGACCGTCGAGGCCATCCAGGCCGCCGTGGAGGCGGACCCGGCCCTGGAGGTGACCGTGGACCTCGCGGAACGCCAGGTCAGGTGGGCCGGCGAGGCGGCCGGCTTCGAGATCGACGACTACACCCGCTGGCGGCTGATGGAGGGCCTGGACGACATCGGGCTGACCCTGCGTGCGGAGGACGACATCTCGGAGTACGAGAATGGTCGGCAGTCATGGCTGCCGACAACCGTTTGACAGATTCCGCGAGCCCCGAAGAGCTGGCGCGGCGGTTGCGCGATGCGCACCGCCGCGTTCGCGCGCTGGCCGTTTCCCCCGCCGAGCGCGCCCGATTCGCCCGGCGCCTGCTGGCGATCTGCGAGGTCTCCAAGCGGGATATCCCGCACGCCGCGACCCGCCTCTCGGCCTTCCTGAACGATCTGGACGCGCTCCCCGGCGATCCGGACGGCCCCGAATATGACACGCCCAGTCGGCAAAACATTGCTAGTGGTGATTGAGTCCTCGGCGTTCGTCCCCTAATTTCAAGCGGGTAAGGGGTTTCTAACCGTTGCCTGGTGTGCTGGAACCCCATCCGTTAGAGGGGGAGCAACCGAGATGAACAAGCGGGAACTCGTCGACGCCATCGTGGATCGGGTCGGCGACAAGAAGACGGCCACCGAGGCCGTGAATGCCGTGCTGGAAACCATTCAGAAGGCGGTCGCTGCCGGGGACAAGGTCTCCATCACTGGATTCGGCGCCTTTGAGATGGTGCACAAGCCCTCCCGTACGGCGAGGAACCCTTCGACCGGCGCGCCCATCAAGGTGGACGAGAGCTGGGCCCCGAGGTTCCGCCCGGGCGCCGACTTCAAGGAAGTCGTCAACGTCGGCGGCAAGAAGGCCGCGAAGAAGAAGTAACGTTCCCGAGTGGTCGCCCGGGTCCTCCGCGGACCCGGGCGATCGGTGTTTCGGACACCCCTAATTCGGGCGTCAGGTCTCCGTGGGAAGCGGGAACGTGGACAGCGTGATCACGGTGATCCGGCCGTCGCCGTCCACCAGGATGTTGACCCGCTGCCCGGACCGCAGCAGCCGGAGCGGCCCGGCGTCGAAGGCCGCGGTGTCGAACGGGACCTGCGTCCCGTCGTCGAGGAAGACCGACCCCGATCGGGTCGCCGGATCGAAACTCCGCACGGTCGCCTGCACGAAAGCCACCCTAACCGCGCCCGCCCGCGAGGCGTCCGGGTGTGCGGTGTCGGTCCGCGAGGCGCCCGCCCGCGAGGCGCCCGCCCGCGAGGCGCCCGCCCGCGAGGCGTCCGGGCGTGAGGCGCCCGGGTGCGAGCGTCGGTCCGTGAGGCGCCAGGGTGCGAGCGTCGGTCCGTGAGGCGTCCGGGTGCGTGGGCCGGGTTTCAGCGGCTGATCAGCGCGGCCACCAGGGCCGTGCGTGGCCCCACCCCGAGCGCCAGGGCCGCCTCCAGGTCGGCGGGGGTGTCGACGTCGCGGCGCATCGACGGGATGCCGTCGAGGATCAGCTCCTTGGCGCCGCGGCCGAGATGCCTGGCCCGCGACTCGCCGCCGAACCCCGGCAGGAACGGCACGCCCGGCAGCGTCCCGTAGAACGTGGTGCCGATCTCGGCCGCGTCCGGCAGGAACGACACCTCGAACTCCGCCGCCGCGGCCAGCACGAGATCCAGCTCGGCGGGCCGCAACGCGGGCAGGTCGGCCTGCAACGCGCCGACCGGATCGTCCGGCGCCAGCCGTACGGCCTCGGCGGCGCCGTGCCGGAGGGCGGCGTTGAGGCCCGCCTCCGGATCGCCGACCACGTGCGCTCCCACGCCGGACAGCTCGCGCGCGGCGAGCGGGTCGGCGGTGACCACCACGACCCGCGCCACGCGCGGGCAGACGAGCGCCGCCTCCACCGTGTCGCAGGCGACCGCCACCGCCAGGGACTCGCGGTGGGCGCCCGCGGCCTCGGCCAGCCGGGTCTTGGCGGCGACCAGGGGTTTGACCGGTACCACCAAGGACCAGCCGGAATTCTCCGCTGCGTGCATAACCTTAAGCATCGCGCCTCGACAGTCCCCGCGGCGAACCGGGAGACTTGGGGCGCCCGCCGCGTGCCTTGGAGGAGCCGATGAGCCGCCCCGGTCGACCATCCCGCTTCTGGGAAGCGGTGGCTGTTGGGATCATGAAGCCGTTGATGCTGTTGTTCACCAGGCGTGACTGGCGGGGGAGCGAGCACCTGCCGCGCACCGGCGGCGTCATCGTGGCGACCAACCACCTGTCCTGGACCGATCCGGTGCTGGTGTCCCACTTCCTGTTCGACAACGGGCGGTGGCCGGTGTTCCTCGCCAAGTCCGGCGTCTTCGGCGTCCCGGTGGTCGGCAAGATCATCGCCTGGCTGCGCACGATCCCGGTCTACCGGGGCACCGGCGACGCCGCCCGGTCGCTCAGCGCCGCGGAGGAGGCGTTGCGCGGGGGCGCCTGCGTGGTCTTCTACCCCGAGGGCACCTGCACCCGCGACCCCGACCTGTGGCCGATGACCGGCAAGACCGGCGTGGCCAGGCTGGCGCTGGCCACCGGGGCGCCGGTGATCCCGGTGGCGCACTGGGGGGCCCAGGTGCTGCTGCCGTACGGGTCGAAGAAGCCGAGGCTCTTCCCGCGGACCACTTTCCGGTTGCTCGCCGGGCCGCCGGTGGACCTGTCCAGGTACGCGGGGCGGTCGCCGGACGGTGACGTGCTGCACGAGGCGACGGCCGACATCATGGCGGCGATCACGGTCCAGCTCGGCGAACTCCGGGGAAAGCAGCCGCCCGCGCGGCCCTTCGACTCGGAGTCCGGGCAGGCCCCCGAAAAGCACTCCGACCAGTGAGTTCGGCGTACGGTGAGGAAATGACCAAAGCTGCTGTTTTCGGAACCGGCTCCTGGGGCACCACGTTCGCGATGATCCTCGCCGAGGCCGGGACGCAGACCACGCTGTGGGGCCGCAGGGCCGAGAGCGTGGACGCCGTCAACCGGCGGCACGAGAACCCCGACTACCTGCCGGGCATCGAGCTGCCGCCCTCCCTGCGGGCGACCACCGACCCGGCCGAGGCGCTGGACGGTGCCGACTTCGCGGTGCTGGCGGTGCCCTCGCAGACGCTGCGGCGCAACCTCGCGGCCTGGGCGCCGCACATCGCGCCGGACACGGTGCTGGTGAGCCTGATGAAGGGCATCGAGCTGGGCACCACCAAACGGATGAGCGAGGTCATCCAGGAGGTGGCCGAGGTGCCCGACGAGCGGGTCGCCGTGATCTCCGGGCCCAACCTGGCCCCGGAGATCGCCCAGCGCCAGCCCGCCGCGACCGTGGTCGCCTGCACGGACGAGCGGGTGGTGGAGCGGCTCCAGGAGGCGTGCCACGTGCCGAGGTTCCGCCCGTACACCAATCCCGACGTGGTGGGCGTCGAGCTGGGCGGCGCGGTCAAGAACGTCATCGCGATCGCCGTCGGCGTGGCCAGCGGCATGGGGCTCGGCGACAACGCGCGGGCGATGCTGACGACCCGCGGGCTGGCCGAGATCGCCCGGCTGGGCGCGGCGCTCGGCTGCGACCCGCACACCTTCGCCGGCCTGGCCGGAATGGGCGATCTCGTGGCGACTTGCGCCTCCCCACTGTCGCGGAACCGCACTTTCGGCGAGAATCTTGGCCGGGGTATGACCATGGCCGAGGTCATGGCCGCGACCAAGCAGACCGCCGAAGGCGTCAAGTCCTGCGAGTCGGTGCTCGAACTGGCCAGAAAGCATGACGTGGAGATGCCGATCACCGAGGTCGTGGTGGGTGTGGTGCACGACGGAATGACTCCCAGCGAGGCCGCGATGCTGCTGATGTCGCGGACCCCCAAGCCGGAACGGTACGGAGTGTGACGAGTTCACGACGCATGCGCCGGAGATTCGGCGAGAACACCCGCTCGGTGCACCTCCCGGTGGCCGAGCCGCCCGCGCAGACCCCCCTCGGCCAGCCGGTGTGGCGCAACGCCGCCTGGGCCTTCGAGAACTCCGCGGACTACGCCGACGTGCTGGGCGGCCGTGCGCCCGGCTACGCCTACAGCAGGATCGACAACCCGACCACCGCCTCCTTCGCCGCGGCGGTGGCCTCGCTGGAGGGGGCCGCCGCCCCGGAGGACGTGGCCGGGCAGGCGTTCGCGTCCGGCATGGCCGCGGTCACCGCGGTCTTCATGACCTTCCTGCGCTCCGGCGCGCACGTCGTGGCCCCCGCTCCCGTGTACGACGGGACCTACTCGCTGCTGACCAACGTGCTCGGCCGGTTCGGCGTCACGGCGGACTTCGTCGACTACTCCGACCTGACCAGGGTGCACGCCGCGATCCGGTCCAGCACGAAGATCATCTACGCTGAGACGCTGGCCGACCCGACCATGACGGTGACCGACATCCGCGGGCTCTACCAGCTCGCCCGGGCCGCCGGCGCGGTGCTCGTGGTGGACTCCACCTTCGCCACCCCGGTGGTCTGCCGTCCCCTGGAGCACGGCGCCGACCTCGTCCTGCACTCGGCGACGAAGTACCTCGGCGGGCACGACGACTCCACCGGCGGCGTCGTCGTCGGCCGCCCCGCCCTGATCGACAAGCTGCGCGAGGTACGCGTCGACACCGGGGGCTCGCTCTCCCCGGACGACGCTTACCTGCTGCGCCGCGGCCTGGAGACGCTGCCGCTGCGGGTGCGCAGGATGTGCTCCACCGCGATGGTCTTCGCCGCCTCCGTCGCCAAGCACCCGGCCGTGCGCAAGGTGGACTACCCGGGCCTGCCCGGACACCCCGGCAACGAGCTGGCCCGCCGCCTCTTCGACGCCGGTCCCGAGGGCACCAGGTACGGCGGCTGCGTCACGGTCACCCCGCACGGCGGTTACGAGGCCGGCATGACCCTGGCCGACGGCCTGCGCCTCGCCGGCGTCGGGGCCTCGGTCGGCGGCACGCACACCAAGGCCGCGCACGTCGCCTCCAGCTCCCACCGCAGGCTCGGCGAGGCGGCCCTCGCCGCCTCCGGCGTGGACGCGGGAGCCGTGCGCTTCGCCATCGGCCTGGAGGACGCCGAGGACCTCATCGCCGACGTGACCAGGGCACTGGACGCCCTGCGCGTGGCGGGGCCGACACGCACCTGACAGCGGGATTGACCGCCCAGACGCGATAGATTCGGGCATCATGAACGAACAGCGCGAGTCCCGGCCGCGAGTCGCCATCGTCTTCGGCGGCCGCAACTCCGAGCATGCCGTCTCCCTCGTCGGGGCGGGAAGCGTGCTGGAGGCGATCGACCGGTCCAAATACGACGTCGTTCCGGTGGGCATCGCCCAGGACGGGCGCTGGGTGCTCGCCTCGGGTGAGCAGCGCTTCGCGATCGAGGCCGAGGTCGACGAGTCGGGCACCGCGCTGGCCCTGCCCTCCGGAGAGGGTGCGCTGCTGGCCATGGAGCCCGGCCGCATCCCGGTCGAACTCGGCAAGGTGGACGTGGTCTTCCCCGTGCTGCACGGCCCCTTCGGCGAGGACGGCACCATCCAGGGCCTGCTGGAGATGGCCGGGGTGCCCTACGTGGGCTCCGGGGTGCTGGCCAGCGCCGTGGGCATGGACAAGGCGTACATGAAGGTGGTGCTGGCCGCCTCCGGGCTGCCGGTCGGCCCGTACGTGGTGGTCCGGGACCGGGACTGGCGGCTGGAGCGGGAGCGGGTGCTCAAGGAGGTCGAGGAGCTCGGCTGGCCGGTGTTCGTCAAGCCCGCCAGGGCCGGGTCCAGCCAGGGCATCTCCAAGGCGTCCGACCGGGAGGAGTTGGAGCGGGCCGTCGAGTTCGCCCGCGGGCACGACCCGAAGGTGCTGGTCGAGGCGGCGATCGCGGGCCGCGAGGTCGAGTGCGCGGTGCTGGAGTCGCTCGGCGACGCGCCCCCGTCCGCCAGCGTGCCGGGAGAGGTGCTGCCGGCCGAGGACCACGAGTTCTTCGACTTCGCCGCGAAGTACTACGAAGGCCAGATGTCGCTGGCGGTCCCCGCCGACCTGCCCGCCGAGGTCGCCGAGAAGGTGCGCGCCATGGCCGTCCGGGCCTTCGAGGCGCTCGGCTGCGAAGGGCTGTCCCGGGTGGACTTCTTCTACACCCCGGACGGCGACCTGGTCGTCAACGAGATCAACACCATGCCGGGTTTCACCGCGCTGTCGGTGGCGCCGCAGCTCTGGGCGGCCACCGGCCTGCCGTACGCGGGCCTGGTGGACCACCTGATCCAGCTCGCCCTGCACCGCCCCAAGGGGCTGCGCTAGCCGGGCAGGGCCTTCTTGACCGGCCCGGAGAGGTCGGCCAGGACGTTGCCCGGCGTGTGCTCGCGGGAGATCGTCACCTCGACGTACCCCTCGCCGGTGACCGCCGTGAACAGCGTGGGGGTGCGCGGGTCGGGGAACCAGCCCACGCCGTCGATCTCGGTGAGCTGGTCCGTGGGGGCCATCGTCACCGGACGCGGCACCCCGCACCGCAACGCGATCTCCGCCGAGCCCCAGACCGCCACATAGGGCGACTTGGGCGTCGACTCCACCCGGTCCACCCCGTCCAGGGAACGCGGCAGCAATCCGTCCAGCTTCACGCAGGCCGCCGCCGTCGTCCCCTCGGGGGTCGGCGGCTCGACCTGCACGGCGCCGCCGCAACCGGCGAGCGCCAGCGCGGTCAGGGCCGCGGACCCGGCGGCGAGGGCGAACCTGCGAGTCATCAGATGTGCACGATGGGACACGTGAGAGTACGCGTGATCCCTTCGACCGCCTGGATCTGGGCCACCACCAGCTTGCCCAGCTCGTCGACGTTGTTGGCCTGGGTGCGCACGATGACGTCGTAGGGACCCGTGACGTCCTCGGCCTGGGTGACGCCGGGGATCGAGGCGATCTGACGCGCCACACCCGCGGCTTTACCGACCTCGGTCTGGATAAGGATGTAGGCCTGCACCATCACGTCCTCCCGGGCGGGCAGAGCTGGATTGGATCAGCGCCGAAGGGCCACCGTACCCTGTGTTGCGACAGGAGGTGCACCATCACAGTCGGAGATCTCGGCGAATTCGGAGTTGTTGCGCGGATTGCTGGGCGCTTGCCCCAGGGTGAGACGGTCCTGCTGGGCCCCGGGGACGATGCCGCACTGGTCGGCGCGCCCGACGGACGGGTTGTCATCTCGACGGACTTGTTACTTGAGGGTAGACATTTCCGTCGCGATTGGTCCAGCGGGTACCACATTGGGAGAAAAGCCGCAGCGCAGAACCTCGCCGACATCGTCGCCATGGGCGCCGACCCCACCGGGCTCGTGGTGGGACTCGGCGTCCCCGCCGACCTGGAGGCCACCTGGATCGACGCGCTGGCCGACGGCTTCCGTGACGAGTGCGCCCTGGTCGGCGCCACCGTCGCCGGGGGCGACACGGTCCGCTCCGACCTCATCGTGCTGGGTGTCACCGCGCTGGGCGACCTCGGCGGACGCGCCCCGGTCGTCCGCTCCGGCGCCCGCCCCGGCGACGTCGTGGCGGTCGCCGGCCGCCTCGGCCCCTCCGCCGCCGGCCTGGCCCTGCTCCTGGCCGGTGGTCCCGGTGCCTCCGGGGCCGTGGCGGGGGCCGGTGGGCCCGGGGTCGCGGTGGGTGCCGGTGGTCCTGGTGGCGCGGTGGGTGGGCCGGAGGAGACGGCGGACCCGTTCGCCTGGCTGGTGGACGCGCACCGGTGCCCCCGCCCGCCGTACGCGTGCGGTCCCGGCGCGGCCCGGCTCGGCGCGACCGCGATGCTCGACGTCAGCGACGGCCTGCTCCAGGACCTCGGCCATGTCTGCGCGGCGAGCGGCGTCTCGATCGACCTCGACCCGGACGCCTTCACGCCCTCCGCCCCGCTCAGTGCCGCCGCCGCCCACCTCGGCGCCGACCCGCTGGAGTGGATCCTCACCGGCGGCGAGGACCACGCGCTGGCCGCGACCTTCCCGCCGGAGGTACGGCTGCCGCCGGAATGGCTGGTCGTCGGCCGGGTCGGCGAGGGCCGGGAGGTGACCGTGCGGGGCCGTCCGCCGGGTCGTGCGGGCTGGGATCACTTCAAAGAGTGACTTTGTTAACGCTTGAGACTTACGTGAACGTTGTGACAATTGCGTATAGCAAGTGTTATGAAGATGGGCGGCCATGATTTCCGACGGGAAGGGCTGTGATGGGCCGCCACGGGGAAGAAGGATCGGAGCCCAGCCGCAGGCGCGGTCGCCGCAGGCCGCGCGCGGCTGAGACGCGTCCTGGCGCGAGCCTGCCAGATCCACAGCCCGCCGGAGACCGCCGGCGTTCTGACGACGAAGCCTCCGAGTGGACGGCCGAATGGCGGGCCGCCGACGACGAGTCTCCCGGGGAGACAACCGGCCCCTGGGCCACCACACCAGGGGAGACGACCGGTTCCTGGACCACCACACCTGGGGAGACGACCGGCTCCTGGAACCTCACGCCCGGCGACCCGCCGGGCTCCCGAGCCTCCGCGTCCGGCGAACCGGCGGCTTCCTGGGCCTTCACGCCCGGCGAACCGGCAGGTTCCCAGGCTTCCGCGCCCGGTGAGCCGGCGGGCGGGTGGGCCGCCGCTTCCGACGAGGCGGCGGACCGGTGGAGTGCCACCTCCCCCGGAGACCTGACCGGCCCGTGGACCGCCACTCCCGGCCGGGCCACGCCCCCGGGTGAGACCGCCGGCCGGCCGGCCGCCGAGTGGCCCGACCCGCACGCGGGGGACAGCCCCGCCGCGTTCTCCGGGGCGCAGGCATGGGGGCGGGGCGAACCGACCGCCTGGACGGACGACCCGGATACCGCCGGACGGACGCACGGCGGTGGTGCGTGGGGGGCGGACGACACGGATGCCGGTGGACGACCGCACGGCGGAGCGCGTGGGGCGGACGACTTCGGCGGTTTCGACGGTCAGCGCGGGGCGGGGAGTCTGGGAGACGCGCCGGCGGCGACCGGGGGCGGGTGGCCGCTCGGGCCTTCGGGCGAGCTCGTGGGGGAACCCGCCTGGCCGTTGGCCGCGCCGGTCTCCGCGGCGGGCGCCACGCCTCCGCCCGCCGGGCCGGCCTCCGGGCTCGACGACGAGAGCGAGGGGGAGACGACCGACCAGTGGGCGCCGGCCTGGGAGGTGCAGCCGACCGACCGGCTCGTCTACTCCAGCCGCACCGGCGCCGCGCCGGAGGAGCCCCCGGCGGCCGGACGCGGTGCCGCTCCGGGCTCGGGCCGGGCGGGACGGGGTACGGCCGAGGCCGCCGGCCTGCATGAAACGGGCTGGACCGAGCCGCCGTCGAAGGCGGAGGCGGGCGGCGACTTCCTCGATCCCGAGGTCGCCGGGCTGGACGTCCCGGCCAGGCGGCGCAGCCGTACCATGCTCCTCTCCGCGGCCGCGGTGGTCGTCCTGCTCGGCGGGACCGCGGCGGGCGTGCAGCTGATGTCCGGCTCGCCGGAGAAGGCGACCCCGCTGGCGTGTGACCGGGGTACGACGTGCGCCACGACGGGGCCGAACCAGGTCGTGCCGGACGACACCGATGAGCCCGTCCTGCCCGAGGAGACCGAGTCGGAGCCCGCCGAGGAGCAGCCCACGGCCGACGACTCCACCGCGCCCCCCGCGGACCCGATCTCCGCCCCGGCCGACGCGCCGCAGCGTACGACCCCCGCGAAACCCCGCAAGGAGCGCGCCGAGACCGGGCCCGACATGGAGTCCCAGGCGACGCCGCCCCCGGATGTCGACGACACGCAGCAGGGCGCGGTCCAACAGCCGCTGGACGCCTCCGCGCCCGCCGAGGACGGCGAGATCGGCACCCCCGCCAGCTCGGCCCCGCCCACCTCCGTACCGTCCGCCAGCCCGCGCCCGCCGACGAGGGACCCGCAGGAGCCGCAGGGGCCGCGACCGACGTCCGGTCCGTCGGGCGACGGCGACGGCCCCCACTGGCCGCCGATCGACATCGAGATCGGCTTCGACCTGCTCCGCGCCAAGCCCGCGAGCTACACGGCGTCGATCGTGCTCTCCAACGACTCCGGCAGCGACCTGGCCGGCACGGAGGTGAGCATCCCGGTCGGCGGCGTGGTCAGCGACGTCAAGGGCGTCACCTGGAAGCAGCGCGGCTCCACGCTCGTGCTCGACGCCCCCAAGGTCCGGGCCGGCAAGGACGTGGTGATCACCTTCACCGCCACCGGCACGGCCAAGCCGCCCACGTCCTGCTCGGCCCCCGGCACCTCCTGCAGGACCAGCTGACCCACCCGCCCTGCCCGGCCCCGGCACCTCCTGCAGGACCAGCTGACCCACCCGCCCTGCCCGGCCCCGGCACCTCCTTACAGAACCGCCGGACCAGTCGCGGCGCCTCCACCGCAGCGGGGGCGCCGCGACTCCCCGGCACGATCCGGCCCCGCCCGGCTCCGGGCCGCGCTGTGTCCCGGGCTGCGCGCCTGGTCTTCGGGGCGTCGTCGTGTGCCGTGTCCATTGGCCCATCCCGGCACGGCCTCGCTCGGCTCCGTGCCGGGCCGCGCTGTGTCCCGGGCTGTGCGCCGTGCCCACCGCCCTGGGTGGTGCCGTGTGTCGCGTGCCGTCCTCGGGCGGTGCCGTTGAGGGACGGGGCGGGGGAGGGGGGAGGGGGAGCGCGTTTGGTTGGATGTTGTTCATGACGGTTTCGACCCCTCCTCTCGTGCTGACGGTCGCCGGATCCGACTCGGGCGGCGGCGCGGGCATCCAGGCCGACCTCAAGACCATGCTGGCGCTCGGCGTACACGGCATGAGCGTCATCGCCGCGGTCACCGCGCAGAACTCGCTGGGCGTGCAGGGCTACTGGGAACTGCCGCCGGAGGCGGTGCGCGCCCAGCTCGACTCGGTGCTCGGCGACATCGGCGCCCAGGCGATCAAGACGGGCATGCTCGCCTCGCCCGCCCTCGTCGAAACGGTGGCGCGGGTCCTCGCCCAGGCGGGCGCGCCCGTCGTGGTGGATCCGGTCGGCGTCTCCAAGCACGGCGACACGCTGCTGGCGGCCGAGGCGGTCGAGACCGTCAAGTCCCTCCTCCTCCCCACCGCCACCGTGGCCACCCCCAACCTGTGGGAGGTCGCCCAGCTCACCGGCGTCAAGGTCGAGGACGAACGCGGCCTGCGCCGGGCGGCCGAGGCCGTCCTGGCCCTCGGCCCGACCTGGGCGCTGATCAAGGGCGGCCATCTGCCCGGCGAGCCCGTCGACCTGCTCACGGACGGCGACCAGGAGTTCCTCCTCACCGCCGGACGCCACGACAACCGCCACACTCACGGCACCGGCTGCACCCTGGCCTCCGCGATCGCCTCCCACCTCGCCCTGGGCGAGGACGTGCCCACCGCCGTCCGCAAGGCCAAGGAGTACGTCACCGGCGCCATCGCCCACGGCTTCCCCCTCGGCGCAGGCATCGGCCCCGTGGACCACGCCTGGCGCTGGCGCTGACCCCCATACCGGCCCCCCTTACCGGCCACCCCCGAGGATCGGACACCCGCTCACAGGGCCCCGCCCCGGCCCGCGCGGGCCTGTGAGCGGCGGCGGCGCGCCGTGGTGTCCACGCGCCCGGTGGACGGTGGCCGGTACGACGGCACACGTGGGCCTGTGACCGGCGGCGGCGCGCCGTGGTGTCCACGCGCCCGGTGGACGGTGGCCGGTACGACGGCACACGTGGGCCTGTGAGCGGTGGCCCAGCGCTCATGAGGCGAGCTTGAGCGACGTGGCGAGCCGGTTTGACGCGCCCGCCCCGCCAGACCTCCGCGAGCACGGTGGGCGATCACGTGCAAAGCAAAGACCCGGCGCTTCGGGAGGCGCCGGGTCCTTGGGAAGATCTTGGGGTCAGCGGGCGACCTTGCCCGCCTTGATGCACGAGGTGCACACGTTCAGCCGCTTCGGGGTGCCGCCGATCTTGGCCCGGACCGTCTGGATGTTGGGGTTCCAGCGGCGGCGGGTGCGGCGGTGCGAGTGCGAGATGTTGTTGCCGAACGTCGGCCCCTTGCCGCAGACGTCGCAGACGGAAGCCACGGTATCGCTCCTTAGATCAGTCGATAAGCCCGAGCCTCAGCCAGTGAGGACGGTCGTCGGGCATGCCGGGACAACCGGCCAGCCACACGAGGATATCCGATGCCCACCGATGCCCGCGCACGCGAGCCCGCCGGACAGGCGAAGAGGATAATCTCTCCAGTCACCGTAGCGCATAGGCGGCGCCCGCCGCTTCATCCCCCGGGGGATCGGCGCTGATCATCGGCGTGGCGCGGGCGGGACGTGGCGCGAATCTGTCGGCCGCGCAGGGTAAAACTGGATGGCGTGACGAGCTTTGACGAGCCGCTGTCCACGGCGCTCGACCGTAAGACGGCCGGGCTGCTGGAGGACGTGCTCGATCTGCGTACCGTGGGCGAGCTGCTGCGGCACTACCCGCGGCGCTATGCCGAGCGCGGCGAGCTGACCGCGATCGACGCGCTGGAGGTCGACGAGCACGTCACCGTGGTGGGCGAGGTGGCCAGGGTGATGCGCAAGCCGATGCGCAACAAGGGCGGCACCTGGCTGGAGGTCGAGGTCGCCGACGCCCGGCGCAACCGGATCTACCTGTCGTTCTTCGGCAAGGCGTCGCACGCGGCGGAGTCCAGGCTCAAGCCGGGGCGGCGCGGCATGTTCGCCGGCAAGGTCGGCATGTTCGGGCGCGGCGACCGGCCGCGCTGGCAGTTGGCCCAGCCCGACTACGAGCTGTTCGAGGAGGAGGGGGAGTCCGCCGGGGCGGAGGAGTTCGCGGCGGCGCCGGTGCCGATCTACCCGGCGGGCAAGGACCTCACCTCGTGGGTGATCCGCAGGGCCGTGGGCATGATCCTCGACACGCTCGGCCCGCTGGAGGATCCGCTGCCCGCCGGGCTGCGGGCCGCGCACCGGCTGCCGGGGCTGGCCGAGGCGCTGGTGGCGATCCACCGGCCCCGCGACTTCGGCGACGTGACCCGGGCGCGCGGCCGGCTGAAGTTCGACGAGGCGTTCCTGCTCCAGGCGGTGCTGCTGCGGCGGCGTTCCGCGGCGGCGGCGTGGCCGGCCAGGCCGCGCCCGCGCAGCGACGACGGGCTGCTCGCCGCCTTCGACGGGCGGCTGCCCTTCGACCTGACCGAGGGGCAGCGGAAGGTCGGCGAGGAGGTCGCCGCCGACCTGGCCAGCCCGCACCCGATGCACCGGCTGCTCCAGGGCGAGGTCGGCGCGGGCAAGACGGTGGTGGCGCTGCGCGCGATGCTCCAGGTGGTGGACGCGGGCGGCCAGGCCGTGCTGCTGGCGCCGACCGAGGTGCTCGCCCAGCAGCATCACCGCTCGATCAGCGCGATGCTGGGCGATCTCGCCACCGGCGGCATGTTCGGCGGCACGGCCGTGGCGCTGCTCACCGGTTCGCTGGGCGCGGCGGCGCGGCGTTCGGCCCTGCTCGACGCCGCCTCGGGGGCCGCGGGCATCGTCGTCGGCACGCACGCGGTGCTCCAGGACCGGGTGCAGTTCGCCGACCTCGGCCTGGTCGTGGTGGACGAGCAGCACAGGTTCGGCGTGGAGCAGCGTGACGCGCTGCGTGAGAAGGGCGGCGGCGGCCGTCCGCACGTGCTGGTGATGACGGCGACCCCCATCCCGCGCACGGTCGCGATGACGGTCTTCGGCGACCTGGAGGTCTCCACGCTCTCCCAGCTCCCCTCGGGCCGCGCCCCGATCACGACGCACGTGGTGCCGGCCGCCGAGAAGCCGCACTACCTGGAGCGCGTCTGGGAGCGCCTGCGAGAGGAGATCGCGCTCGGGCGGCAGGCGTACGTCGTCTGCCCGCGGATCGGCGACCAGGAGGGCGATGAGGGCGACCTGGAGGCCGATGTCGGGGCCGACGGCGACCGCCGGCCGCCGCTCGCCGTGACGGATGTCGCGCCGATGCTGGCCGAGGGGCCCCTGCACGGGCTGCGGGTCGAGGTGCTGCACGGCCGGCTCGCGCCGGAGGAGAAGGACGCGGTGATGCGGTCCTTCACCAGGGGCGAGATCGACGTGCTGGTGGCGACCACGGTGATCGAGGTGGGCGTCGACGTGCCCAACTCGTCGGTCATGGTGATCATGGATGCCGACCGTTTCGGCGTGTCCCAGCTCCACCAGCTGCGCGGGCGGGTGGGCCGCGGCGGGCTCCCCGGCCTGTGCCTGCTGGTCAGCGACTCGCTGCCGGCCACCCCCGCCAGGGCGCGGCTCGACGCGGTGGCGGAGACGCTCGACGGCTTCGCGCTGTCCCGGGTCGATCTGGAGCAGCGGCGCGAGGGCGACGTGCTGGGCGTGGCGCAGTCGGGCCGCAGGTCGTCGCTGAAGATGCTCCAACTGCTGCGCGACGAAGACGTCATCACGGCGGCGCGGGAGGAGGCGGCCGAGCTCCTGGCGGCCGACCCGGAGTTCGAGGCCCACCCGGTGCTGCGCGCCGAGATCGAGCGGCTGGTGGCCGACGAGCGCGCGGGCTACCTGGAGAAGACCTGAGCGGCCCGTGGGATCGCGGGCAGGCCACGAAGGGGTCTCGAAAGGCCACGAAGGGGTCTCGAATGAGAACGTGAGGGGGACTCGCACCGGCTCCTGGCCGCATGATGTGACCAGGGCCCAGCCGGGGACGGCCTCCCCCCGAATGCCGTCCCCGGCTGGGCCCCACCCTCGGGTCAGGTGCCGAGGGCACCGGCGTGCGGAAGGGCTCACGATCACGCCGGCCGGCCTTCCCCTGGGTCACCTGAAGGCCGCAGAACTCATCATGGGGGCCCGGCTCCCTGATGTGAACGACCCTTACACATTCCTCGCCACTCCTTGCTCACTCTTGAAGCTGTGACCGGGGGAGAACGTGGAGTAGCCGAGAAGTCCGCGCGGATCCGCCCGATAATGGGGGCTATGACGCGGGTGATCGCAGGAAGCGCCGGTGGCAGGCGGCTGGCGGTGCCGGCGGGCAAGGGCACGCGGCCGACGAGCGACCGGGCCAGGGAGGGGATCTTCTCCACGGTGGGCTCGCTGCTCGGCCCGCTGGACGGCACGCGGGTGCTGGACCTGTACGCCGGATCGGGCGCGGTCGGGCTCGAAGCGCTGTCGAGGGGGGCGGTCGCGGCGCTCCTGGTCGAGTCGGACGCCAAGGCCGCGAGGACGATCAGGGCCAACATCGACGCGCTGGGGCTGCCCGGCGCCGAGCTGGCCGCGGACAAGGTCGAGCGGGTGCTGGCCCGCGGCTGCGGCTCGCCGTACGACTTCGTGTTCGCCGACCCGCCGTACGCGGTGACCGACGCGCGGGTGAACGAGGTGCTGGAGCTGTTGCGGGACCACGGCTGGCTCGCGGCGGACGCACTGATCGCGGTTGAGCGGGAAAGTCGGGGAAATGACGTTAAATGGCCCTCCGGGTACGTAGAGGAGAGGGTGCGTCGATATGGCGAAGCGGCCGTTTGGTACGGTCGCGCCGCCGGGAACCCGTAGAACTGGGGGTGCGCCTTGCGCCGTGTCGTCTGCCCGGGGTCGTTCGACCCTGTGACCAATGGCCACCTGGACATCATCGGCCGGGCGTCCCGGCTGTATGACGAGGTGGTCGTCGCCGTTCTGATCAACATCGAGAAGAAAAGCCTGTTCACGGTGGAGGAGCGCATCGACATGCTCCAGTCCGTGACCAAGGAGTACGGGAACGTCCGGGTGGACAAGTTCCACGGATTGCTCGTGGACTACTGCAAGCAGCGCGGCATCCCCGCGATCGTCAAGGGGCTGCGCGCGATCAGCGACTTCGACTACGAGTTGCAGCAGGCGCAGCTCAACTACCGGATGTCCGGAGTGGAGACGCTGTTCATGTCCACGAACCCGGAATACTCCTTCCTGTCCTCCAGCCGGATCAAGGAGATCACCCGCTACGGCGGGGATGTGTCCGGCCTGGTGCCCGACCTGATCCACAAGCTCCTGGTCGAGCGGCTCAGGGGCTGACCCCCGGCTGGTATTCTTTCTATTCGGCCTTGCACGACGGCGTTGATTCGCCATGCCTGATGAGAGCAGGATGACTCTGCGTAGCCTCGATCCCCGAGCCCCCTGGGTGATCTCGACCCATGAGCTGGGTCGGCGACCGGGATCGATGCGGCAGATGGTCCGGTCTCTTCCGGCTCCGGAGAATCTCGGCGTCGACATGATCGGCGTCCCCAAGGACGCCGATGTCGAGCTGGACATCCGGCTTGAGTCGGTGATGGAGGGTGTGCTCGTCACGGGCACCGGGCGGGCCCCGCTGAGCGGGGAGTGCGCGAGGTGTCTGGAGCCGCTGACCTCGGAGATCGAGGCCGGGTTCCAGGAGCTTTTCTTCTACTCCGCGGAGGACGCCGCAGAGGACGACCAGATCCTCGACGGCGACCTGCTCGACCTCGAGCCGACCTTCCGTGACGCGGTGGTGCTCGCACTGCCGCTCAGCCCGGTCTGTCAGGATGACTGCCCGGGCCTGTGCACGGAGTGCGGGATCAGGCTGGCGGACGCCGGCCCTGATCACCGGCATGACAAAGTCGACGCCCGCTGGGCGCGACTGCAGGGTCTGATAAGCGAACACGACAACGATCAGGAGGGCTGACGTGGCCGTCCCCAAGCGGAAAACATCGCGGAGCAACACCCGCTCCCGCCGCGCGCAGTGGAAGGCCGCCGCGGTGGCGCTGGTGGACTGCCCGCAGTGCCGGCAGCCCAAGCGGCCTCACGTGGCGTGCCCGAGCTGTGGCACCTACAACCGCCGTCAGGTCATCGAGCCTTCGGCCTGATCGCGCGAGCCGGGCGGCGGCCGGCCGGGAGCCTCTGAGGGATCCGGCCGGCCGTACCGCAGGCGGCGCAAGCGGTGGCTGAACGCCCGCGGCTGTGGTGGACGCCGGGATCACGACGTGATCCTCCCGGCGCCCACCACGTCTTCGGGCACTGGCTCGTTTCCCCCCTCACGCCACCGCGTTCCTCGTGACGGAGCGTCGCGAGGGTTCACACGGTCGGATCAGCCGCCCGAGGAGGAAACGTGGGCGCAGGTGCCAAACCGGTGGCCGTCGAGGTCGCCAGAGACGAACTTGAGAAGGTCGTGATGGTGCGGCTGGACGCCGCACTGCTGGAGCGCGCGCTGACGCACCGCTCCTACGCGTACGAGAACGGCGGGCTGCCCACCAACGAGCGCCTGGAGTTCCTCGGCGACTCGGTGCTGGGGCTCGTCGTGACCGACACGCTCTATCGCAACCACCCCGACCTGCCCGAGGGGCAGCTCGCCAAGCTGCGCGCCGCGGTGGTCAACATGCGCGCGCTCGCCGACGTGGCCCGCTCGCTGGACCTCGGCAGGTTCCTGCGGCTCGGCCGGGGCGAGGAGGGCACGGGAGGCAGGGACAAGTCCTCGATCCTCGCCGACACCCTGGAGGCGCTGATCGGCACGGTCTACGTGGACAAGGGGCTGGACGAGGCGTTCCGGGTCGTGCACACGCTGTTCGACCCGCTGATCACCCGGTCCGCCTCGCTGGGCGCCGGGCTGGACTGGAAGACCTCGCTGCAGGAGCTGACCGCCTCCGAGACGCTCGGCGTGCCCGAGTACCACGTCGACGAGAGCGGTCCCGACCACGCCAAGTCGTTCACCGCCGTGGTGCGGGTGGGCGGCGAGGACTACGGCAGCGGTTCGGGGCGCAGCAAGAAGGAGGCGGAGCAGCAGGCGGCCGAGGCCGCGTGGACCCGCATCCGGGCGCTGCGCGACCAGGTCCAGAGCCCCGCCCAGGGCCCTGTTCAGAGCCCCGGCCAGAGCCCTGTCCAGGGGTCCGTCCAGAGCCCGGTTCAGAGCCAGCCGGCCAGGTGAGGCCCGATGCCCGAGCTGCCAGAGGTCGAGGTGGTCCGGCGGGGCCTTGAGCGCTGGGTCGCCGGTCGTACGGTGGCCAAGGCCGAGGTGCTCCACCCGCGTGCCGTCCGGCGGCACGTGCCGGGCGCCGACGAGTTCGCCGCGCGCCTGGAGGGCCGTACGATCGGCCGGGCCGAGCGCCGGGGTAAATACCTCTGGCTGCCGCTGAACGGCGGCGAGGAGGCTCTTCTGGCCCATCTGGGCATGAGTGGGCAACTGCTCGTGGTGGAGCCGGACTCGCCGCAGGAGAAGCATCTGCGGGTCCGGCTCCGGTTCGACGACGGCGGTCCCGACCTGCGCTTCGTCGACCAGCGCACGTTCGGCCACCTCCTGGTCACCGCCCTCGTACGGCACGACAGGCCGGTTCCCTCGCCGATCGCGCACATCGCGGCCGACCCGCTGGAGGCGGCCTTCGACGACGACGACTTCGCCCGCAGGCTGCGGCTGCGGCGGACCGAGATCAAGCGCGCCCTGCTCGACCAGTCGCTGATCAGCGGCGTGGGCAACATCTACGCCGACGAGTCGCTGTGGCGGGCCAGGCTGCACGGGGCCCGGCCGACCGGCGGGCTCACCCGGCCCAAGGTCGGCGAGCTGCTGGCGGCGGTTCGGGACGTGCTGGGCGAGGCGCTGGAGCAGGGCGGCACGTCCTTCGACAGCCTCTACGTCAACGTCAACGGCGAGAGCGGCTACTTCGACCGGTCACTCGCCGTGTACGGCAGGCGCGACCTGCCGTGCTCGCGGTGCGGGACACCGGTGATCAGGGAGCCGTTCATGAACCGATCCTCATATAGCTGCCCGCGTTGTCAACCCCGGCCGAGGGCGCGGGCGTGACCGGGGAGGAGGCGCCCGTCCGCCTCACCGCCTGGGTCCGCGGGCGGGTGCAGGGCGTGGGTTTCCGCTGGTGGACGCGGTCCCGGGCGCTGGAGCTCGGGCTGCTGGGATGGGCGAGGAACACCGCGGACGGCCGGGTGGAAATAGTCGCCGAGGGGTCTCGCGACTCCTGTGTCAAGCTCCTCGAACTCCTGCGCGGTTGCGACCCGCCGGGCCGGGTCGATGGAGTGGTGGAACGCTGGGGAGAAGCGCGAGGTGGCCTCAGCGGTTTCCGGGAGCGCTAGCCGCTTCCCCTAAACGCGCCAAATGAGGTATATTTGTATGTCGGGAGTGCCCGCTGGTGCATCTAGCCGGAGCGTTCAACTTGACCGGCCTCAGCACCGGTGCGACTCTTGATAGGAACCACGCGCACCCCTCCCGCGGCATGAAGTGCGCGAACCAGTCTGGTCACTCAGCGTGGAGGACCCTTTACCATGGCGAAGGCTCTACTCGGCCACGTCGGCGGTCCTGACCCTCGGATGGTCTCGGAAATGCGCCGTCTCCAGCAGCGAATCCGAGACCTGGAGGCAGAGCTCATCCGGCTCCAGGCACAGAACGACGCTCTTTCGGCACAAAGCCGGGAGGAGGCGTTCAACCGTCTGCAGGATCGCGAGCCGGCCCTCACCTGAGAGGTCGGGAAGCATCATCAAATAGTCCAGGGACGCCTCGCGGAGGCGTCCCTCGTCATGTGCGAGGCCCGTGGTGACCCACGGGCCTCAATCGTTTCCCCGCCCGTGTACCAGCGGACACGCGCCCGTGAACGGTAGTCTGCCCCAATGGGCAGGGGCGCCCGGGCCGTGCGCTGACGGGGAAGGGGACGCGGATCCGTGTATCTCAAGAACCTCACCCTGCGCGGCTTCAAGTCGTTCGCGTCGGCCACCTCGCTGAAGTTCGAGCCCGGCATCACCTGCGTGGTGGGCCCCAACGGCTCGGGCAAGTCCAACGTGGTGGACGCGCTGGCCTGGGTGATGGGCGAGCACAGCGCCAAGTCCCTGCGCGGCGGCAAGATGGAGGACGTGATCTTCGCGGGCACGTCCTCCCGGGCGCCGCTGGGCCGCGCCGAGGTCACCCTGACCATCGACAACACCGACGGCGCGCTGCCGATCGACTACACCGAGGTCACGATCAGCCGGCTGATGTTCCGGTCCGGCCAGAGCGAGTATGCGATCAACGGCGACACCTGCCGCCTGCTCGACATCCAGGAGCTGCTGTCGGACTCCGGGATCGGCCGTGAGATGCACGTCATCGTGGGGCAGGGCCAGCTCGACGCGGTGCTGCACGCGGGCCCCGAGGAGCGCAGGGCGTTCATCGAGGAGGCCGCGGGCGTCCTGAAGCACCGCAAGCGCAAGGAGAAGGCCCTGCGCAAGCTGGACGCGATGCAGGCCAACCTGACCCGCGTCCAGGACCTCGCCACCGAGCTGCGCCGCCAGCTCAAGCCGCTGGGCCGGCAGGCCGAGATCGCCAGGAAGGCCGCCGTCATCCAGGCCGACCTGCGCGACGCCCGGCTGCGGCTGCTCGCCGACGACGTGATCACGCTGCGCGAGACCCTGCACAGGGAGGCCGCCGACGAGGCCGCCGTGCTGGCCCGCCGTACACAGGTGGAGTCCGAGCTGGAGCGGTCCCAGTTGCGGGAGAGCGAGCTTGAGGCGGCCGAGGGCGCCGCGCAGCCGCGGCTGAAGTCCGCCCAGGAGACCTACTTCCGGCTGGCCTCGCTGCGCGACCGGCTGCGCGGGCTGTCCGGGCTGGCCGCCGAGCGCCACCGGCACGCCGCCGACGCCGCGGCCGTCGAGCGCAGGGGCCGGGACCCGGAGGACTACGAGCGGGAGGCGGGTGAGATCCGCGCCCAGGAGGAGGAGCTCGCCGAGGAGCTCGCCTCCGCGCAGGAGATGCTGGAGCACGCGGTGGCCGGGCGTTCCGCCGCCGAGGCGGCGCTGGCGGCCGAGGAGCGCAGGCTGGCCGCGGAGTCCCGCGCCGCGGCGGCCAGGCGCGAGGAGCTCGCCAGGATGCGCGGGCAGGTCGGCGCGGTGCGCGGCAGGGCGAACGCCGCGCAGGAGGAGATCGGCCGTCTGACCAGGTCCCTCGCCGACGCCGAGCAGCGGGCGGCCGACGCGCAGGCGGAGCACGACGCCCAGGCGGCGCAGGAGCCCGGCGCCGACCCCGCGCTGGCGGAGGAGCTGGAGCTGGCCCTGGAGCGGGTCGAGACGGCCAAGGAGGCCGTCGAGGCCGCCAGGGCCGCGGTCGAGCGGATGAGACAGGACGTGGAGCGGCCGCGCGCCGCGCTCGCGGCGGCGAAGTCCGCGGTGGGCACGGCGCGCGCCGCCGACCAGGAGGCGCAGCGCGCGATCGCCGCGCTCCAGGCCCGCAAGGAGGCCCTGGAGCTGGGCCTGCGGCAGGGCGTGGACGGCGCGGCGGCGCTGCTCGCCGGCGGCCTCGCCGGCGTGCTCGGCCCGCTGGCCACGATGGTGACCGTCAGGCAGGGCGCGGAGACCGCGATCGCCGCCGCCCTGGGCGCCGCGGCCGAGGCGGTGGCCGTCGGCTCGCTGCCCGCGGCGGTCGGCGCCGTGGAGTTCCTGCGGGAGCGGGAGGCCGGCCGGTCCAGCCTCGTCGTGGCGGCCCTCACCGGGCCGGTGCCCACCGGGCTCGCCGGCGCGCGCCCCGCCGACCGCCGGCCCGCGGTCGCCGGGGAGTGGGCGCTGGATCTCGTGTCCGTCCCCGAGAACCTGCGTCCGGCCGTGACCGCGCTGCTCGGCGACGTCGTCGTGGTGGACGACCTCGCGGGCGCCAGGGCGCTCGCCGAGGCGCACCCCGGGCTGCGGGCGGTCACCTGGGCCGGTGACCTGGTCGGCGCGCACGTCGTCCGGGGCGGCTCGGCGGACGGCGGCGGCTCCGCGCTCCAGCGGCGCGCCGTGCTCGACGAGGCGGTCACCGCGCTCGGCGAGGCGGAGGCCACCGCCGAGCTGACCGGCGAGCGGCTGGACGAGGCGATCGAGGCCGAGCGCGCCGCGCAGGCCGCGGTGGAGGCCGCCCAGGCGCGGGCCGCCGAGGCGCAGTCCGGCGTCAGCTCCGCGCAGAGCGGGGTGAGCGCCGCGCAGGCCGTGCTCGACCAGGTGCGGGCGAGGCAGCGCGACTCCGACCAGAAGGCGGCGGCCGTGGCCAGGCGGCTGGCGCAGCTCGCCGCCGCCGCCGAGGCGGCCCGCGCCGAGACCGTCCGCACGGCCCAGGGGGTGCGCGCCGCCGAGGAGGCGCGCGACCGCGACGTCGCCGGGCTGGCCGAGCTGGAGGAGCGCCTCGCGCGGGCCGAGTCCGAGATGGACCACGAGCCGGAGCCGACCACCGAGATCCGCGACGAGCTGGCGGCCACCTGCGAGGTCGCCAGGCAGTCGGAGCTGGAGACCCGGCTCGCCGTGCGCACGGCGGAGGAGCGGGTCAGGGGCATCTCCGGCCGGGCCGACGCGCTGCTCCGCGCCGCCGAGCGGGAGCGGGCCGATCGCGCGGGCGCGGCGGCCGAGCGGGCCCGCCGCCGCAGGCAGGCCGCCGTCGCGCAGGCCGTGGTACGCGGCGCCGATCGGGTGCTGACCGTGCTGGAGTCCTCGATCACCGCAGCCGCCGCCGAGCGGGACGACGCCGAGCTGGCCAGGGGCGAGATCGACACCTCGCTGAAGGCGACCAGGCTCCGGGTGCGGGAGCTCACCGCCGAGCTGGACAAACTGGTCAACCGGGCACACGGCAGCGAGGTCGCGCGGACCGAGCAGCGGCTGCGGCTGGAACAACTGGAGGCGCGGGCGGTCGAGGAGTTCGGCGTCGAGGGCGAGGCGCTGGTGGCCGAGTACGGCCCCGCCGTACCGGTGCCCGCCGAGCCGGAGCCGGTGCCCTACGTGCGGGCCGAGCAGGAGAAGCGCGCCAAGGTCGCCGAGCGGCAGATGGCCCAGCTCGGCAAGGTCAACCCGCTGGCCCTGGAGGAGTTCGCGGCCCTGGAGGAGCGGCACGCGTTCCTCACCTCCCAGCTCGAAGACCTGAAGAAGACCCGGCGTGACCTGCTGACCGTGGTCAAGGAGGTGGACGAGCGGGTCGAGCAGGTGTTCTCCGCCGCCTACGAGGACGTCGCCCGCGAGTTCGAGACCATCTTCACCAGGGTGTTCCCGGGCGGTGAGGGGCGGCTGCTGCTCACCGACCCCGCCGACATGCTGACCACCGGCGTCGAGGTGGAGGCCCGGCCGCCGGGCAAGAAGGTCAAGCGGCTGTCGCTGCTGTCCGGCGGGGAGCGGTCGCTGACCGCCGTGGCGTTCCTGATCTCCATCTTCAAGGCCAGGCCCTCGCCGTTCTACGTGATGGACGAGGTGGAGGCCGCCCTGGACGACACCAACACCCAGCGGCTGCTCACCCTTTTCGAAGAGCTCAGGCGCAGCTCCCAGCTCATCGTGATCACCCACCAGAAGCGCACCATGGAGATCGCCGACGCGCTCTACGGCGTTTCGATGCGCGGCGACGGCGTCACCCACGTGGTCAGCCAGCGCCTGCGGGAGCGCGAATCCGCCTGAGGCTGCCGGAAAAGGGTTTCCACCGGAGAGGCGGGGCGGGTCGGAGCATTTGCGCTTGTCTGGGAAACTAAGCGCTGTGGATGGTTACCTCGGCATCATCGTGATCGTGGTCGTCGTGGCCCTGCTGGCGGCGGGAGGACTCTTCCTGCTGTTCCGGCCGGGTGGCAAGGCCGCGCCGCCACCGGTCCAGCCGCCCGAGACCCACCCGGTCCCGAAGGAGAAGGAGGCGCCCGCGGAGGGCGTCGCCGCCCCCGAAGAGGCGGCGACCACCACCGTGCCGCCGCCTACCGTGCCGCCGCCCGCGGTGCCGGTGGAGCCGCCGGTCCTCAAACCGGAGATCGAGGTGCCGCCCCCGTCCGCGGGGCGGATGGTGCGGCTGCGCGCCCGCCTCGCCCGCTCCCAGAACGCGCTGGGCAAGGGCCTGCTCGACCTGCTCTCCCGTGACCGGCTCGACGACGACGTGTGGGAGGAGATCGAGGAGACCCTGATCTCGGCCGACGTGGGCGTCGCGCCGACCCAGACGATGGTCGAAGAGCTCCGCACCAAGGTCAAGGTGCTGGGCAGCCGCACGCCGTCGGAGGTGCGGGGCCTGCTGCGCGAGCAGCTCCTCGTCCAGATCGGCGCCGACCTGGACCGCACCCTGCACACCAAGCCGCACGGCGAGCGCCCGGCGGTCCTGCTGGTCGTCGGGGTCAACGGCACCGGCAAGACCACCACCACCGGCAAGCTGGCGAGATCCCTGATCGGCGACGGCAAGAAGGTCCTGCTCGGCGCGGCCGACACGTTCCGCGCCGCCGCCGCCGACCAGCTCCAGACCTGGGGCGAGCGGGTCGGCGCCGACGTGGTGCGCGGCCCCGAGGGCGGCGACCCGGCCTCGGTCGCCTTCGACGCCACCGCCAAGGGCATCGAGGACAAGGTCGACGTCGTCATCGTGGACACCGCCGGCCGCCTGCACACCAAGACCGGCCTGATGGACGAGCTGGGCAAGGTCAAGCGGGTCATCGAGAAGAAGGCCACGGTGGACGAGGTCCTGCTCGTCCTCGACGCCACCACGGGTCAGAACGGCATGCGCCAGGCCCAGGTCTTCGCCGAGGTGGTCGACGTCACCGGCATCGCCCTGACCAAGCTCGACGGCACCGCCAAGGGCGGCATCGTCATCTCCGTGCAGCGCGAGCTGGGCGTCCCGGTCAAGCTGGTCGGCCTCGGCGAGGGGCCGGACGATCTGGCCCCCTTCGATCCCGAGGTCTTCGTGGACGCCCTGCTGGGCGACTGACGCGTGCCCGGCGGGCCGGCCTTCCCGGCCCGCCCGCCGGTCAGTGCGGCTCCGGCGCGGCCAGGTGGGCGAACTCCGGGTGGTGCCAGGGCAACCGCACCGGATCGGCCGGCGGCTGCCCGGCGTGCAGCCGCTCCAGGAGGCCGACGAGGCCCCAGGGCACGACGTTCTCCCCGGTGGTCCGCAGGTCGGCGACGCTCCACCAGCGGTGCTCCCCGATGTCGCGGCGCTCGTGGTCGGTGAACCCGGACGTGTCCACGGTGAACCCGGTCACCCGCAGGAAGAAGTACGACTCCACCGAGTAGTAGAGCAGGCCGTCCCAGCCTCCCCGCCAGTGCCCGGCCCCGACGGCGACGACCCGGCCCAGGTTCTCCGGCGTGACGAGGTATCCGGTCTCCTCGCGCAGCTCGCGGGCCGCCGCGACCTCGACCGGCTCTCCCGGGTCGAGTCCGCCGCCCGGGGTGAACCAGGTGCCGTCCGAGCCGCGGAACAGCAGGATGCGGTCGTCCTGGTCGGCGAGGAGGACGCGGGCACTGGGGCGCATGATGATCTCGGTCACGAGACAGGAGACTAGGACGGGCCGGGCGGCGAGGGCGACCCCATTCGCTCGCCTCAAGGTCATCACGCAGCCACGCCGAGGTCACCGCCGGCGGCAACGATTCCGGCATGATCGTACAAATTGCCCGCCGTGTGGCCGGTGCGCCGCTCGCCGCGGTCCTCGCCGGGGTCCTCGCCACGGTTCTCGCCGGGGTCCTCGTGCCGGCCGGGACGGCCGCCGCGGCGACCGCGGAGACGGCACGCGGGCGCCCGGGGGCGGGCCGCCCTCCGGGTCAGGGGGAGGGGCGGATGCCGATGGGGACGACGAGGGGGGTGCCGGCCACCGGGTCAGAGATGATCTTGGCGTCCAGGTCGAAGACGTCGCGGAGCAGGGCTTCGGTGAGGACCTCGTGCGGGGTGCCGGCCGCGACGACCCGGCCCGCGCGCATGGCGACCAGGCGGTCGGCGTAGCGGGCGGCGAGGTTGAGGTCGTGCAGCACCATGACGATGGTGCGGCCGGCCTCGGCGTGCAGGCGGCGGACGAGCTCCAGCACCTCGACCTGGTGGGCGAGGTCGAGAAAGGTCGTCGGCTCGTCGAGCAGCAGCAACTCGGTGCCCTGGGCCAGCGCCATCGAGATCCAGGCGCGCTGCCGCTGGCCGCCGGACAGCTCGTCCAGCGGGCGGTCGGCCAGGTCGAGCAGCCCGGTCATGGACAGCGCCTCGGACACCGCGGACTCGTCGTCGGAGGACCACTGGCGGTACCACGTCTGGTGCGGATGGCGGCCCCTCGCCACCAGGTCGGCCACGGTCAGCCCCTCGGGGGCGACGGGAGCCTGGGGGAGCACGCCGAGGATCTTGGCGACCTCGCGGGTGGGGATCCGGTCGATCCGCTTGCCGTCGAGCAGCACCTCGCCGCCCGCCGGTTTGAGCAGCCGGCCCAGCGCGCGCAGCAGTGTGGACTTGCCGCACCCGTTGGGACCGATGATCGTGGTGACCGTGCCCGCTTCGATGCCGAGATCGAGGCCGTCCACGATGATCCGGTCGCCGTACCCGAGCCGGACACCGCTTGCCTGCAGTCTCATGAGCGTGCCTCCCGGCGGACGCGGATCAGAAGGTAGACGAGGTAGGGGGCGCCCAGGACGGCGGTGACGACGCCCACCGGGAGCTCGACGGGGGCGAAGAGCGTCCTCGCCACCAGGTCGGCGGCGTTCGCCAGCACGGCCCCGGCGACCGCGGAGACGAGGAGGGGCGGGTGGGACGTGCCGGCGAGCCGGAGCGCGATCTGCGGGGCGGCCAGCGCGACGAACGCGATCGGCCCCGCCGCGGCGGTGGCGACGGCGGCGAGGAGCACGGCGGCGAGCAGCATGAGCGCCCTGGCGAGGTTCATCCGCACGCCGAGCCCGGTGACCGTGTCGTCGCCGAACCGCAGCGCCCCCAGGGACCGGGTGCCGAAGAGCGTCGCGGGGACGAGTACGGCCAGCGCCAGCGCGACCGGTGTCACGTGCTCCCAGCCGCGGCCGTTCAGCGACCCGCTGATCCAGGTCATGGCCTTGCCCGCGTCCTCCACGTCGCCCACGGTGAGCAGCCAGTACTTCACGTTGGTGAACACCGCGGTCACGCCGATGCCGACCAGCACCAGGCGGTATCCGTCCAGGCCCCTGCGCCAGGCGAAGGCGTAGACGATCAGCGCTCCGGCCAGGCCGCCGAGCAGGGCCGTGGCGGGCACGCCCAGGCCGGCGAGGGCGCCGCTGGCGCCGCCGTACATGGCGCCGTTGGCGACCAGGACGGCGACGACGGTGACGCTGGCGCCGGTGGTCACGCCGAGGACGTCGGGGCTGGCCAGCGGGTTGCGGGCGATGGCCTGGGTGATGGCGCCGGACAGGCCGAGCGCGGCGCCGACGAGCGCGCCGGTCAGCGCCCTGGGCAGGCGCAGCTCCATGACGACGAAGTGGGTGGGGCCCTCGCCGGTGATCGCGGCCAGGACGTCGGCGAGGCTGAGCTGAATGTCGCCGATGCGCATGTTGAGCGCCATGAGCAGGGCGAGCAGCACGAGCCCGGTGATCGTGACCGCGACGGCGCGCGGGTGCAGCCGCCAGGAGGCCGAGGCGAGGCGGACGGCCCGGGTGCCCGCGCGCACCCGGCCGGAGGCGGCGGGGGTGCTCACAGGCGCACCGGCTTCCTGCGGCGGACCAGCGCGACGAAGAAGGGCGCGCCGATCAGGGCGAGCACCACGCCCACCTCCAGTTCCCCGGGCGGCGCCACCAGCCGCCCGATCACGTCGGCGAAGAGCAGCAGCGCCGCGCCCAGCAGCCCCGCGTACGGCAGCAGCCAGCGCTGGTCGGGGCCGGACAGCGGCCGGACGAGGTGCGGGACGATCAGGCCGACGAAGGCGATGGCCCCGCAGGCGGCGACGGCCGCCCCGGTGAGCAGGGTGACCGCGGCCACGCCGACGACGCGGGTGAGGGTGATGTGCCGGCCGAGCGCGCGGGCGACGTCCTCGCCGAGGGACAGGGCGTTCAGGCCGGGCGCGTTGATCAGGGCGAGCAGCAGCCCGGCGGCGACGAACGGCAGGACCTGCCAGACGATCGCGGTGCCCCGGCCCGCGATGGCGCCCACCTGCCAGAACCGGAAGACGTCCATGGCCTGCTGGTCGAGCAGGACGACGGCGGAGGTGAGGGCGTAGAGGAAGGCGCTCACCGCGGTGCCGGCCAGGGCCAGCGTCACCGGGGTGGGGCCGCCGCGCCCGCCGGCCATGCCGAGCGCGAAGACGCCCACGCTGGCGACCAGCGCCCCGGCCAGCCCGAACCAGATATAGGCGTAGAGATCGGTCACGCCGAAGGCTACGATGCCGATCACCATGAAGAACGCCGCGCCCTGGGTGACCCCGAGCAGGCCGGGATCGGCCAGCGGGTTCCTGGTGTGCCCCTGCATCAGCGCGCCGGCCACGCCGAGCGCGATCCCGGCGAGCACGCCGAGCGCGGTCCGCGGCACCCGCAGTGAGCGGATGATCAGATCGTTCTCGGTGCCGGTGGGGCCGGTGAGGGCGTGCCAGGTGTCGCCGAGCGGGACGGGCTTGGTGCCGAGGGTCAGGCTCAGCAGCGCGGCGACGGCGAGGGCGGCGACCAGCGTGAGGAGCACCAGGACGCGGCGGCGCCGGATCGCGGGCACTCCCCCGGGCAGTCGTCCGGGCGGCGCGTACGCGGTGGTGCTCACCCCTGTTCGTCCCTTCTCGTGTCGGCCGGCTGCCTGACGGCTTTTGGTGTTGGCCGGAACCCCAAGAAGTATGCCAGTTTAGGTATAGCTAATCTTAATGAGGTTAGCCTTACCTGATTTGAGGAGAACGGTCATCATGAGAGCGTTGCGAGCCCTGGTGCTCGGCGTGGCCGCGGTCGTGCTGTCCACCGGCCTTGCCGCATGCGGGTCGAGCGAACCCGCGCCGGCGGCCGGCCCCGCCACCGCGAGCCCCGCCGCGGGCGGCGCGGCGTTCCCGCGCACGGTCAAGCACGCGATGGGCGAGACCACCGTACCGGCCGAGCCGAAGCGGATCGTGGCGCTCGACCAGAGCTTCGTGGACGCGGCGCTCGCCCTCGGCGCGAACGTGGTGGGCTTCTCCACCTACCGCTCGATCCACGAGGCGCTGCCCGAGTACCTCGGCCCCGACCTGGCGCAGTACGGCAAGGAGGCCACGTCGGTCGGCACCCTGGAGGCGCCGAGCCTGGAGCAGATCATCGCGCTCAAGCCCGACCTGATCCTCTCGGCCAAGGTGCGGCACGAGGCCCTCTACGACAAGCTGGCCCAGATCGCGCCCACGGTCTTCAGCGAGACCACCGGCGCCATCTGGAAGGACAACCTGCGCCTCGTGGGCCAGGCCATCGGCAAGGAGGACCTCGCCGAGCAGAAGATCAAGGAGTACCAGGACCGCGCGGCCAAGATCGGCCAGGAGATCAAGGACAAGAACGGCGGGAAGCTGCCCACGATCTCCGTCGTGCGCTTCGCGGGCGAGCCGACGGTCCGGCTCTACGTGGAGAACTCCTACTCCGGGCTGGTGCTCAAGGACGTCGGCTTCCCCCGCCCCGAAGGCCAGCCCACCACCACCGAGACGATCGCGGTGGACGTCAGCCAGGAGAACATCGCCCAGCTAGACGCCGACGAGATCTTCGTCTCCACCTACGGCGACCCGTCCTCCGAGGCGCCTAAGGCGAAGTTCGTGAGCAACCCGCTCTGGGACCGGCTCAAGGGCGAGAAGCGCGACGTCAGCGACATCACCTGGATGACCGCGTGCGGCATTCTGGGCGCCCAGTCGATGCTCGACGACATCGCCGGCTTCTTCCAGGTGGACCCGGCCAAGGCCGCCTGACCCCGCTCCCGCGCCGAGGGCGCGCGTCCCGGAAGAGGACGCGCGCCCTTTCGCGCGTCTTCTCCCGCGGCCGGAGTGAACCGGGTAGGTGGTCACACACGTCTATCGATACGGGTTAACGCCCTCGTCTGAGGGCAGCGGACACGCACGGCCGGGCGAGGGAAGGGGGTCATCGGGCGCCGTGCGGCAGGCGGTGCGGGCCGGACTAGCCGAGGATCTGTGATGCTGACCACACTTTCCACTCAATCGAGTAAAGAGTGTTACGCTAATGAGACTTGTCCGGCCGTAGGCGTGACGACTGCCGCCTCGGGCACGGCGAGCTGGGAGCCCCCTGATCAGGCAGAACTCTTAACAGGGCGTTTATCGATGCCCTGTCACCATGAGACAAGCCATCAGAAGGATCAACGGTCCGTCATGGTTGCGTACGGACGGGGTAGCGGGGGGAAGAGCACGAGGGGGATTGGGATGATCTCTATAAGCGAAGAGCAGCGCCAGGCATGGTTCGAGCGTGACGTCGTGCCGGTGACGGCTCAGCTTTACGCCTCCGCCATGCGTCTCACCCGTAACTCGGCCGACGCCGAAGATCTCGTCCAGGAGACCGTGGCCAAGGCGTTCACGTCCTACCACCAGTTCCGCGAGGGGACGAATCTCAAGGCGTGGCTGCACCGCATCCTGACGAACAACTTCATCAACGACTACCGCAAGCGCCAGCGTTCGCCCAAGCTGTCGGCGACCGAGGACATCGAGGACTGGCAGCTCGCCGCCGCCGAGTCGCACATGTCCACCGGCCTGCGCTCCGCCGAGAACGAAGCTTTGGACCAGTTGCCCGACGGCGTCGTGATGGACGCGCTGCGCGCCCTGCCCCAGGACTTCCGCGAAGCGGTCTACCTCGCCGACGTGGAGGGTTTCCCCTACAAGGAGATCGCCGAGCGCATGGGCACCCCGATCGGCACGGTCATGTCGCGGCTGCACCGTGGCCGCCGGCAGCTCCGGGCGATGCTGGAGGAGTACGCGCGCGAGGTCGGCGCCGTGCGCGTCGCCGCGCCGTCCGCCGCCTGAGTCCGCCTGAGTCGGCCTGAGTCGGCCTCACGGCAGGTACATGTGCAGGCGCACGCGCAGGACCCCGCCCTCCGTGCGGATCTCCACCAGGTCGCAGAGCTGGCGGCTGATCCACAGCCCGTATCCCCTGGGAGACGCCGGCCCGGGCGGTAAGTAGCCGGGCAGCGGCACGTCCAGCCTGCCGGACTCGTCGGTGATCTCGCAGATCAGCTCGCGGCCCGCGGTCCAGATCGTCAGCCTTCCGTGCCCCGCCCCGTGCTCCACGGTGTTGGCGGCGATCTCCGAGACGCTCAGCACCAGCGACCCCGCGGTGTCCCGGTCCAGGCCGGCCGCGTGCGCGGTGTCCGCGACCGTCCTGCGCAGCCGGGCGAGGTCCCGCGAGGTGAACGCCATCCCGGCCGCCCGGGGCGGCGGGTCGGCGAACGGCACGCCGTCCCCGGCGGGCCGGTAGTCGGCCGGCCGGACATAGTCCGCGCTGGGCCGCAGGCCGTCGCCGTCGAGACACCAGGGGTGGGTGCGGGCCGTCTCCGCGAGCACGTCCGCGGGGGTGGCGGCGCGGTCGTACAGGCACAGGACGAGCACCGGGGCCTCCGCGAAGGCCAGGTTGATCGCCGACTCGTAGCGCAGCCACTCGCGCACGTCACGCTCGTCCCGCCCGGCCCACACCGGTTCGCCGATCAGCGTCGTGCCGCGCCTGGCCCACGGCTCCGCGTACTCGTGGTAGGCGGTGAGGGTGCGTGCCGGATGGGTGTACCAGGTGGGGCCGATCCGCCGGTCGATCCGCCCGAAGTCGTCGCCGAGCGCCGCCGAGAGCAGGCCCAGCTTGTCCCTGCCCGCGACGACGAGGGTGTCGCGCCCGTGGTCGAGCGACCGCCGGACGAAGGGCAGCACCGAGTGCAGGTAGGTCTGATCGGAGTCGTAGATCGCGGCTACGTGCGCGAACGACTCTGGGTCGAAGAACGCCCGCTCGGGCTGCACGCGCATGAACGTAACAAGCCCACGGCGGGGATGACAACGTCTCAGGCGGCGGCGATCAGCCCGACCGCGGCCAGCGCGGCGACCACGCCGGCCACCTGGAGCGCGTGCAGCCGCTCTCCGAGCACGTGCCTGGCCAGCAGCAACGTGCTCGCCGGGTAGAGCGAGACGAGCACGGCGACCAGGCTCAGCAGCCCGCGCTGCACGGCGAACAGGTAGAGCACGTTGGCCGCCATGTCGAGCACGCCCGCGGCCACGATGACGCGCAGCGTGCCCCGGCCCGGCCGCAGCGACCGGCGGGTGGACACCGCGAGCAGCGCCACCAGGCTGATCGAGACGAGCCGCGCCCCGAACAGCGACCACATGCCGGTGTCGGCGGGAGCCTGGTGGAGCAGGATGAAGAAGCCGCCGAAGCCGGCGCCGGAGGCGAGCGCGGCGATCAGCGGTCTGGCGGTGCCGGTCGAGGCGCTCCTGACCGGGTCGCGGCTCACCAGCGTCACCGCCAGCAGCGCGATCACCACTCCGGCCAGCGCGAGCGGCTCGGGCCGCTCCCCGGTGGCCAGTCCGAAGAGCACCGGCAGCGCCGCCGAGGTGGTCGCGGTGGCGGGGGCCACCACCGACATCACGCCGTTCGCCAGCGCCCAGTAGAAGAGCAGCAGCCCGGCGGCCCCGGCGAGACCGGCCGACATGCCCCACAGCACGCCCGCCCAGGACGGCACGCCGGGCAACAGGGGGAGCAGCGCGATCACGAACGCCATCCCGGCGCTCTGCGAGAGCACCACGACGGCGAACACGCGGGATCTGCGGGTGGCGAGGCCGCCGAAGAAGTCGGCCGTGCCGTAGACGACCGCGCACACGGTCGCCAGCACCACTGCGGTCACAGGGGGGCTCCAGTTCAATTGATTGCACCAGTAGTACAATGGAGAGTACAACACAGTGCACATACTTTTCACTACACTGCACTCATGCCGGATCAGGGGACGCTCACCGCCGCCATCGCCAACAACGTCCGGGCGCAGCGGGCCCACCGCGGGATGACGCTGGACGAGCTGGCCGCGCGGTCCGGGGTCAGCCGCGGGATGCTCGTCCAGGTGGAACAGGGCCGTACCAACCCGAGCGTGACCACGCTGGCCCGGATCGGCGACGCGCTGGGCGTGACCGTCGCCCGGCTGGTGGAGGTCGCCGACACGCCCGTGGTGCGGGTCGTGCGGGCCGCCGACGTCGTCGAGTTCCGGCACGGCGAGGGGTCGGCGCGGCTGCTCGTCGGCACCGACGCCCCGGCCATCCTGGAACTGTGGGACTGGCGGATCGCGCCCGGCGACCACCACGACGGGGGCGCCCACCCGCCGGGCACCCGCGAGATGCTCACCGTGCTCACCGGGCGCCTCACGCTCACGGTCTACGGCGAGAGCCACGTCGTGGGCGCCGACGAAGCCGTGGTGTTCAGCGCCGACCGCCCGCACCGCTACGCCAACGAGGGCGACGAGGAGCTCAGGCTGATGATGGTCGTCACCGAGCCGATGACGCCGCCGGACCTCTAGCGGACCACCGAGCGGACCACCGAGCGGACCGCCGAGCGGCCCGCCGAGCGGCCCGCCGAGCGGCCCGCCGAGCGGCCCGCCGGAGATCCGGACCCGCGGCCACGTCGCCGGGGATGCCCGGGTGCCGTCGCGGCGAGAACGGCCGCGTCTGCCCGGGTATGCCCCTAACAAACCCGACCCACTCGATCTGACTCGGTCTGATCGGCCGGAGAGATGGTGGGTACATTCCCTTTGTGCGTGTGCACTGGGGGTGACGGGTGAACGAAGCGGGCGCGGCGATCGGCAAGCTCCGGGTGGAGTTGGCCGCCCTCGGTGTCGCCGACGCCTACGAGATAGGCGACGACGCCACGCTCTCCGTGTGGGTCGGGCTGGTCGTGTGCTACCGCGACGGCTGCTACCGCTGGCGGGAGGGGGCGGTCCGGCGCAGCCATCTCGGTAATGACCCGGTCGGATGTGCTCTACGCGTGGCGCGTCGCTATGCGGAGGTGCGCGCCGATGTTCCACCCTGGTGGGAGGATCTCGCCAGGATCCTGCGAGGGGACGTGTCCGACCGGCGGTGATCCCTCGCCGTGTCTTCGGGGGGATGCGTGCGGTTCCGGGCTGTGGCGCTGGGGGTGTCACTTCTCTTAGCAGGGCAGCTCGTCGCGGGATGCGGCGGTCTGGTGGGTGGGTCGCGCCCGGCTCCGGCGCCCACGCCGCCCAGGAAGCCGGAGGACGTCGAGCGGCAGAAGCTGGCCGCCCGGCTGCGCGCCCAGCAGCCCATGCGCCGCCCGCCCACCGGGGTCTTCCGGGCCCGCCAGATCGACTGCCGCCGGCTCAAGTGCGTCGCCCTCACCTTCGACGACGGCCCGGGTGAGCATACCGGCCGGCTCCTGGACATGCTGGCCGCCTACCACGCCAAGGCCACCTTCTTCGTCGTGGGCGAGATGATCGTCCCGGAGCGCTGGAACCTGCTGCTGCGCATGGTCACCGACGGGCACGAGCTGGGCAACCACACCTGGGACCACCCCGCGCTGACCGGGTTGAGCCGCCGCGGCATCGAGGAGGAACTGCGCAGGACCGCGCACGCGGTGCACAGGGCGACCGGGATGCGGATGCGGCTGATGCGCCCGCCGTACGGGGCGACCGACGATCGGGTGCGCGAGGTGACCGAGCGGGAAGGGCTCGCCCAGGTGCTGTGGGACGTGGACACCTTCGACTGGCGGGACCGGAGGCCGGAGATCGTGGCGCGCCGCGCGCTCAGGGCGCGGGCGGGCTCCATCGTGCTGCTGCACGACATCCACCGCTCCAGCGTCAACGCGATGCCGGAGATCCTGCGCGACCTCACGGCCCGGGGGTTCACCTTCGTCACCGTCACCGAGCTCTTCGGCGCCCGGCCGATGCTGCCCGGCAGGCGCTACCCGGAGCCGTGACCGCACGTGGGAGCATGAGCCCATGGCATTCAGCGGGTTCCCCGACGAGGCGTTCGTCTTCTACGAGGGCCTGGCCGCGGACAACTCCAAGACCTACTGGACCCGGCACAGGACGACCTATGAGGAGGCCGTGCGCGCTCCCATGGTGGCGCTGGGGGAGGAGCTCACCGCGGAGTTCGGGACGGCACACCTGTTCCGCCCCTACCGGGATGTACGTTTTGCCAAGGACAAATCTCCGTACAAAACGCACCAAGGTCTCTATGCCCCGGTATTCGATGGCACCGGCTACTACGTCCAGCTCGACGCCGAGGGGATCTACGCGGGCGCCGGCTTCTACGCCGGGTCGAGTGACCAGCTCGGCCGGTTCCGTGACGCGGTGGCCGAGGAGCTGACCGGGCCGGCGCTGGAGAAGATCGTCGAAGGGCTTCGCGCGGCGGGCCACGCGATCGAGGGCGACCGCCTCAAGACCCGGCCGCGCGGCTTTCCCGCCGACCACCCCAGGATCGAGCTGCTGCGGCACCGGTCACTGCACGCCGGGCGGCGCTTCGAACCCGAGCCGTGGGTGTACACCCCGGAGGTGCAGGCCCGGGTCCGCGCCACCTGGCGGGAGCTCCGCCCGCTGGTCGAATGGCTCACCGACCACGCCAAGCCCTGAGCGGTCAGAAGCCGGCGGGCGGCGGAAGCGGGGCGATCTCCCGGGCGAAGTAGGCGGAGAACGGCTCGCCGATGGCGAAGATCGCGGTCAGCTCGGCCGTACAGGCCTCGATGACGCCGGGGGCTTCGATCCGGCGGGCGCCGGTGTGCTCCCCGGCGGCGTCGTACAGGATCTCGTACATGAGGCCGGAGCCGACGATGAGCTGTTCGGGGAGCCGGCCGTCCGCCTCGACGCCGGATAAGGCGGCGGCGTCCACGGCTCGGACGGTCTCCCCCGCGGCGGTGCGGGCCAGGAAGACGTGCATCTCCCACTGCAGGTAGGGGCTGACCGGCCGCTCGACGATCCGGGCCCGGCGCAGCCTGGCCAGCGAGGCGGACTGCGCCCGCAGCGCCGGGCGCATGCCGTCGATCAGGGCGCGGGACCGGGCCCAGTCGCCCTCGCGGGCGGCGGCCCAGCTCGGCACGTCGGGCTCGCGGAAGTACTGCATCCGCTCCAGCTTCCAGCACGGCTCGGTGCCGGCGCCGACCCGCGCGTTCACCTCGGCGTCGTAGACCTTCTTGGCGAGCACGGCGGCGGGGGTGTCACGGATCAGCCGGGAAAGGTGGGCACCGGGCGCTGCGACCTCGGTCACGGGCGGAACTCCTTCTCAGAGAGGTTGGGGCGACCCCCATCCCCCCCGAGTGCAGACCCATGCAAACACTCACGGCACGCCGTGGCAAGAAGATCCGGTAACACCTCGCAGGGAAAAACGTGACGGCCCGGTGAGCGCGGACGCTCACCGGGCCGCCGGGACGATCAGTTGGTGCGCTTGGCCCGGGCGGCGGCCCGGCCCCGGGTGGCGGCGTCGAGCACCACCTTGCGGATGCGCACCTTCTCGGAGGTGACCTCCACGCACTCGTCCTCGCGGATGAACTCCAGCGCCTGCTCCAGCGAGAGCACCCGCGGCGGGATGACCTTCTCGGTCTCCTCGCTGGTGGAGGAGCGCATGTTGGTGAGCTTCTTCTCCTTGGTGATGTTGACGTCCATGTCGTCGGACCGGGAGTTCTCCCCGACGATCATGCCCTCGTAGACCTCGGTGGTCGGGGAGACGAACAGCGTGCCGCGCTCCTGGAGGTTGAGCATCGCGAACGCGGTGACCACACCGGCCCGGTCGGCGACCAGGGAGCCGCTGTTACGGGTGCGCAGCTCGCCGAACCACGGCTCGTAGGCGTCGAAGACGTGGTGCACCAGGCCGGTGCCCCGGGTCTCGGTGAGGAACTCGGTCCGGAAGCCGATCAGCCCGCGGGCCGGGACGACGAACTCCATCCGGATCCAGCCGGTGCCGTGGTTGGTCATGTGCTCCATACGGCCCTTGCGCACCGCGAGGAGCTGGGTGATGGCGCCGAGGTACTCTTCCGGGCAGTCGACGGTCAGCCGCTCCACCGGCTCGTGCACCTTGCCGTCGATCTCGCGGGTGACGACCTGCGGCTTGCCGACGGTCAGCTCGTAACCCTCGCGGCGCATCTGCTCGACCAGGATGGCCAGCGCCAGCTCGCCACGGCCCTGGACCTCCCAGGCGTCCGGGCGGTCGGTCGGCAGCACGCGCAGCGACACGTTGCCGACCAGCTCCTTCTCCAGCCGGTCCTTGACCATCCGGGCGGTGACCTTGGAACCCTTGACCTTGCCGACGAGGGGCGAGGTGTTGGTGCCGATGGTCATCGAGATGGCCGGCTCGTCCACCGTGATGAGCGGCAGCGGGCGCGGGTCCTCCGGGTCGGTCAGCGTCTCGCCGATCATGATGTCCGGGATGCCGGCGATGGCGATGATGTCACCGGGACCGGCCTCCTCGGCCGGCTTGCGCTCCAGCGCCTCGGTCATCAGCAGCTCGCTGATCTTCACCCGCTGGACGCTGCCGTCGGTGCGGCACCAGGCGACCTGCTGGCCCTTCTTGATCGTGCCCTGGTGGACCCGGCACAGCGCGATCCTGCCGAGGTAGCTGGACGCGTCGAGGTTGGTGACGTGCGCCTGGAGCGGCGCGCTCGGGTCGTAGATCGGCGCGGGGATCGTCTTCATGATCGTCTGGAACAGCGGCTCCAGGTCCTCCGCGTCCGGCATGCCGCCGTCCTGCGGGCGGTTCAGGCTGGCGCGGCCGGCCTTGGCCGAGGCGTAGACGATCGGGAAGTCGATCTGCTCCTCGGTGGCGTCGAGGTCGATGAACAGCTCGTAGGTCTCGTCCACCACCTCGGCGATCCGGGCGTCGGGCCGGTCGACCTTGTTGATGCACAGGATGACCGGCATCTTCGCCGCCAGCGCCTTGCGCAACACGAACCTGGTCTGCGGCAGCGGTCCCTCGGAGGCGTCGACGAGCAGCACCACGCCGTCCACCATGGACAGCCCGCGCTCGACCTCGCCGCCGAAGTCGGCGTGGCCGGGGGTGTCGATGATGTTGATGGTGACGTCGTCGTGCCGGACGGCGGTGTTCTTCGCGAGAATGGTGATGCCCTTCTCGCGCTCTAGGTCGTTGGAATCCATGACCCGGTCTTCGACGTCCTGGTTGGCGCGGAACGCGCCGGACTGCCAGAGCATGGCGTCCACCAGCGTGGTCTTGCCGTGGTCGACGTGCGCGATGATCGCGATGTTACGCAGATCGTCGCGGCTGTTCAGTGGCATGATGGAGTCTCGCTCTGCGATCGTGGGGCCGCCGCCGGACTGTGCGGCGGGACCATTTTAATTGATCCACATTGACCCCGCCGACCTGCGCCGACGACGCCCACGTAGGCTCGTGCCCATGCCTCTCGCTCCGCATTTTCCGGTGACGCTGCGTACCAAGGACGGCATCCGCCTCGACGCGGTGCACACGCCGGCGCGCGGCGGCGGCGAGGTCGGCATCGTGGTCGGGCACGGGTTCACCGGCGGCTGGCGGGAGCGCACCACCCGGCGCATCGCCCACGTGCTCAGCGGCTTCGGCGGCGTGATCTGCTTCGACTTCCGCGGCCACGGCAGGTCCACCGGCCTGACCACCGTGGGCGACCTGGAGGTCCTCGACCTGGACGCCGCCGTACGGCACGCCAAGGTCACCGGTTACCCGAGGGTGGCCGTGGTGGGCTTCTCGATGGGCGGGGCGGTCGCCGTACGGCACGCGGGGCTGCACGGGGGCGTGGACGCCGTGGTGGCGGTGAGCGCGCCGGCCCGCTGGTACTACCGGGGCACCAGGCCGATGCGGCAGGTGCACTGGGCGATCGAGCGGCCGTTCGGCCGGTTCGCCGCGCGGGTGGTCAAGCGGACCAGGATCACCACGAGCCCGTGGGACCCGATCCCCATCCCGCCGCACGAGGCCGCCGCGCTCATCTCGCCCGTCCCGCTGCTCGTGGTGCACGGCGACGCCGACACGTTCTTCCCGCTGGAGCACGCCCACCAGCTCTACCAGGGCGCCCAGCAGCCCAAGGAACTCTGGGTGGAGCCGGGCTTCGGGCACGCCGAGACGGCGGCGACCCCGGAGCTCATCCGGCGAATCGGGCGTTGGATCAGGACAACCCTTACCGACACTTGATCGATGCGGACACTTCCCACCAAGTCGTCCGGGTGATCCTGAAGGTGGTCAATCCTTGACTGCGCGGGGGAACGCCGATGCGAAGCATCTATGTGGCGGGACTCGGCCGGGGGCACGGCCGGCAGCTCATCGAGCTAGGCATGATGGAGCTGCTGTCCAGGCGGGCCGAGCGAGTGGGGGTATATCGGACGATCACCTCGTCCGAGGACGGAGGTCCTGATCGAAACGTCGAGCTGATCCGCAGCCGCTACCGGCTCGCCGGGTACGGCATCGGTGCGACGGCGCAGGACGCCGCGCAGGCCCACCCGGACGAGCTGATCGCCCGTCTGGCCAAGGGCTGCCAGGACACCGGCGACGGCTGCGACGCGATGCTGGTGCTCGGCGACGCGCGGCGGGACGCGGCGTTCAACGCGCGCCTGGCGGCCGAGCTGGACGCCCCGGTGGTCGTGGTGGCCGGTGGGCGCGGCAGACGCGCCGACGAGACCGCGAGCGCGCTGCGCGAGGCGTGGGAGGTCTTCACCGGGCACGGCTGCACGGTGCTGGCGTTGATCGCCAACCGGATGCCGCAGAACGTGCCGGTCGATCCGCAGGCGCCCGTGCGCTGCTTCGTCATCCCGGAGAAGCCGTCGCTGGCCGCGCCCACGGTGCGACAGGTCGCGGCGGCGGCCAGGGCCACCCTGGTGCAGGGCGGCGACGACGGCATGCAGCGCGACGTGCTGGGCTTCGTGTTCGGCGGGGCGACGCTGCCGGTGTTCCTCGACCACCTGAAGGACGGCGACATGGTGGTCACGCCGGGGGACCGGGCCGACGTGCTGCTCGGCTCGCTGGCCTCGGACTCGGCCCAGGTGGTCCGCCCGGCGGGGGTGATGCTCACGCTCGGCGAGAAGCCCGCGTCGAACGTGCGCGCCCTCACCGCCCGGCTGGCCCCCGAGATGCCGGTGCTGTCGGCCGGCGGGGACAGCTTCTCGGTCGCCGCCCTGCTGGCCGGTCTGGAGGGACGGATCACGCCGGGCGACCACCGCAAGATCGAGGCCGCGCTCGGCCACTTCGCCGCGCACGTGGACGCGGACACACTGGCCGGTCACATCGAGCCCGCCCGGTCCGAGCGGATCACCTCCAAGATGTTCGAGCACATGCTCGTCGAACGGGGAAGGGCCGGCCGCAGGCACATCGTGCTGCCCGAGGGCCAGGAGGAACGGGTGCTGCGCGCCGCCGACCTGGTGGTCCGGCGCGGCATCGCCGAGCTGACCCTGCTCGGCCCGGTCGAGCCGATCCGCCGCCGCATCTACGCGCTCGACCTGGCGCTGCACGACGTCCGGGTGATCGACCCGCTCTCCTCGCCGCTCACCAGCACGTTCGCCGACCGGTACGCGCTGCTGCACGAGGACGAGGGCATGACGACCAGGAGGGCCGCCGACCTGCTCGGCGACCACGACTTCTTCGGCGCCATGATGGTCAGCAGCGGCATGGCGCACGGCATGGTGTCCGGGGTGACGCACACCACGGCGGCCACGCTCACGCCGGCGTTCCAGCTCATCAGGCCGGCGGGGGGACGCACCGCGGTCTCCACGGTGGTCTTCGCCTGCCTGGCGGACCGGGTGGTGCTCTTCGGCGACTGCTCGATGATCCCGGAGCCGGACGCCTCCCAACTGGCCGACATCGCGATCACGTCCGCCCGTACGGCGGAGCGGTTCGGGATCGAGCCGGTGGTCGCGATGCTCTCCTACTCCAGCGGCCCGGCGGGCGCGGGCGGCGACGTCGAGCGGGTGCGCCAGGCGGCCGAGATCGCCCGCCGCCGCGCGCCCGGGCTGCTGGTCGAGGGCCCGATGGGGTACGACGCGGCGATCGATCCGGACGCGCCGCCCGGGGCGGCGGCCGAGTCGCCGGTCGCCGGACGGGCCACGGTCCTGATATTTCCGGACCTGGAGATCTGCGAGAGCGCCTGCAAGGCCGTCCGCGCCTTCCCCGAGGCGATGGCCCTGGGGCCGGTGGTCCAGGGTCTCCGCCAGCCGGTCAACGACCTGCCCAGGGACGCGACCGTGGACGACATCGTCAACATGATCGCGGTCACCGGCATCCAGGCCCAGGGGATCGAGCTCTGAGGTTCCACGGAGGCGGCGGAAAATTTTCTTCGCCGCCTCCGAACTTCTGACGGACAGGGCGCGTCTACTTTCAGCGGATGGAACGAATCCACTGGGATATGTCCATTACCGGCGAAGCCGCTCGTACGCGGTGCCGGAGGACATCCTCGGTGGTGCCGGCAGCCCGGCGTCGCGGGGGCACGCGGGGAGGGGCGCCGGCCCGTCCACCCGCGGCGCGCGGAGCCACCGGCTCCGCGCGCCGCTCGCATCTCATCCCAGCCGGGCGATCGACTTGTACTCCAGGTAAGCGGCCAGCCCCTCGGGACCCAGCTCACGGCCGAGGCCGCTGGCCTTGTAACCGCCGAAGGGCACCCCGGCGTCCAGCGTGTTCATCATGTTCACGCCGTAGGTGCCGGCCCGGACCTGGCGGGCGATGTCCATGCCGTGCTCGGCGTCCGCCGTCCAGACCGAGCCGGCCAGGCCGTACTCGCTGTCGTTGGCGATCCGTACGGCGTCGGCCTCGTCCTCGTAGGGGATCACGGTGAGGACCGGGCCGAAGATCTCCTCACGGGCGATGCGCATGTCGTTGGTGGCGCCGGCGAAGACGGTCGGCGTGACGTACCAGCCGCGGTCGAAGGGCCGGCCGAGGCCGCCGACGACCGGCTTGGCGCCCTCGTCGATGCCGATCCTGATGTAGCCCTCGACCCGCTCCTGCTGGCGCTTGGCGACCAGCGGCCCGATGCCGGTGCCGGGGTCGGCGGGGTCGCCCACGACCTGCCCGGTCACCATCTCGCCGATCGCCTGGACCACCTCGTCGTACCTGCCGCGCGAGGCGAGGATGCGGGTCTGGGCCACGCACGCCTGGCCGTTGTTCATCAGTGACGCCATGGAGAGGAAGCCCATCGCCGAGGGCAGGTCGCAGTCGTCCAGGATGATCGCCGCGGACTTGCCGCCCAGTTCCAGGCTGCACCGCTTGAGCTGCTCGCCGCAGATGGCCGCGATGCGGCGGCCGGCCGCGGTGGACCCGGTGAAGGCGACCTTGTCGACGCCGGGGTGGGAGACCAGGTGCTCGCCCGCCTCGCGGCCGGCGGCCACGATGTTCACCACGCCCGCGGGGACGCCCGCCCGCGCGACGAGGTCGGCGAGCAGGTAGGAGTCGAGCGGCGTCTCGGGCGCGGGCTTGACCACCACGGTGCACCCGGCGATCAGGGCCGGGGCCAGCTTGGTCATGATGACGAACTGCGGCACGTTCCACGGCACGACGGCCGCGACCACGCCGACCGGCTCCCTGCGCACGGTGACCGGGCCGAACAGGCCGGGACGCTGGTCCTCCACCTCGAAGGCGCTTCCCAGCTCGGCGAAGTAGCGCAGCATGCCGAGCGGCTGCGGAGCCTGGGCGAGCTGGGAGAACGTGATGGGGGAGCCCATCTCGGCGGTGATCAGCTCGGCCATCTCGGCCTGGTGCTCGCCGTACAGCTCGGCCAGCCTGCCGACCACGGCGGCCCGCTCGGCCATGGTCATCCTGGGCCACGGGCCGTGGTCGAACGCCTCGCGGGCCGCGGCCACCGCGCGGTCCATGTCGGCGGGGGTGCCGTCCGGCACCCGCCCGACCACCTCTTCCGTGTGCGGGGAGATCACGTCGATCGTCGCGGTGCCCGCGGGGGCGACCCAGTCGCCCCCGATGAACAGCCGGTCGTGCTGGATCATGTCTCCTCCTGGTCGGGCGGGGGGTGTCTTGAACTAGTGCTTGGTTGTTTCGGTCAGTCTCCGCCCGGGTGCGAGAGCCGCACAAGGGCCGGATCCGCCAGTCACAGAATCATGTTCTACCAACGCGAATGCAAGTAGGCATTTTCCGCTTAGCCTTCTATCTCGTCACATCCGGGAGAAACTTCATTAAGAGTGCATGGGTTCCATCATTCGGGTGACAGGCGCCAAGATCTCCTTCTATAGTTCCGTGCGACCAGGCCGCACCAGTGGGGGCAGAGGGAGGGACGCGTGAGAGCAGGCCGCCCCGCAGCCCTGGCGCTCGCCCTCGCCGCCGTGCTGCTGTCCCCCACCCTCGCCGGCGCGTCCGCCGCGCAGCGGGCCAAGCCCACCCCGCAGGCCGAGCTGGACAAGCTCACCAAGCAGGCCGCCTCGCTCAACAAGCGCTACCGCGGCCAGGTGCAGAGCCTGGAGGACGTCCGCGTCCAGGCCAAGAAGGCCACCGACCGCGTCGCGAAGGTCCAGCGCACCCTCAGGGCCGCCGAGCGCGAGGTGACGACCTACGCGCAGACCACGTACATGGGCGGCACCCTCGACTCCGCCAGGCTCCTCGGCCTCGGCACCGACACCGGCTCCGTTCTCGGCACCGCCGCCACGATGTCCCACCTCGCCGGCGAGCGCGCCCGCAAGCTGGAGCAGATCAGGCTCCTCGTCGAGGAGTCGGAGAAGGCCAAGAAGGAAGCCGACGGCAAGATCGAGGAGCTGAAGGACGAGATCGCCACGCTCAAGTCCAAGCGCCGCGACATCGAGAAGCTCCTCGCCAAGTACGGCTTCCAGACCCCCGGCGGCACCGACGGCCTGACCTCCCGGATGGTCTCCGTGCGCAACCTGGTGCTCGGCAGCTACCCCATGCCCTACGGGTACGGCTGCCTGCGCCCCGGCGATCCCGGCGACCACGGCAGCGGCCGGGCCTGCGACTTCATGCTGAGCGCCGGCGGCCGCATGCCCGGCGCCGTCGACATGGAACGCGGCGACGCCCTCGCCCAGTGGGCCATCGACAACGGCGCCCGCGTCGGCGTCATGTACATCATCTGGAAACAGCGCTACTACGACGTCCGCACCGGCACCGGCTGGCGTCCCATGTCCGACCGCGGCGGCATCACCGCGAACCACTGGGACCACGTCCACGTCTCGGTCTTCTAACCGCCGGTGAGACGGACCGGTCTTTTCGGCCGGTGAGAACGGCCCGGTTCGCCGGTTCCCCGGTTCCCCGGTTCGTCGGTTCGTCGGTCGCCGGTCGCCGGGAAAACGGGGTGAGGCCGCGGGTTCGGTTTCGGTAGCCTCGGGCTCATCGCTCTCGTGGTCCAGCGGCCGAGGACACACACGCCCACCGCGGTGGGGTGGCGGGCGCCGGTTCGAATCCGGCCGGGAGCACTGCGCGGAGAGCGCGCCTGTGACGAGTGAGGGGAGCCGGTCGTGCGTTATCGCATCGCTGTCGTCATCCCCCCGTCGCGGTATGAGGTGATTCTGGTGTCTTCGTCGCTGCCCGGCGCCGGCTGCGCGGCCGGCGCGGGACGTCCGTGACGAACCCCTGACTCTGTCGCCCGGTGCCGTACCGGGATTCACGCCTGCCGTTCTGTCAGGGAATCGCGCTGTCCTGTCACCAGCGTCCTGAAAGGACATGGGACCGTGCGTGTCAACGTGCATCTCGACAACCCGCTGACCGGCGTCCGCAACCTGGGCATCCTCGCCCACGTCGACGCCGGCAAGACCACCGTCACCGAACGGATCCTCCACGTCACCGGCGCCACCCGCAGACAGGGCGAGGTGCACGAGGGGACGACCGTCACCGACTTCGACCCCCAGGAGCGCGATCGTGGGATCACCATCTTCGCCGCGGCGGTGAGCTGCGCCTGGGACGGCCACCGGATCAATCTGATCGACACCCCGGGCCACGTGGACTTCTCCGACGAGGTGGAGCGCGCGCTGCGGGTGCTCGACGGCGCGGTCGCGGTCTTCGACGCCGTCGCCGGGGTCGAGCCGCAGAGCGAGGCGGTGTGGCGGCAGGCCGACCGGCACGGCGTGCCGCGGATCGCCTTCGTCAACAAGCTGGACCGGGCCGGCGCCGACCTCGACACGGCCGTCGCGTCGATCCGCGACCGGTTGGGCGTGGTCCCGCTGGTGGTCCAGCTGCCGATCGGACGGGAGGACGGGTTCACCGGCGTGGTGGATCTGCTGCGGATGCGGTCCCTGGTCTGGGCCGCAGGGCGTGGCGGCTTGGAGGAGGGGCCGGTGCCGGAGGACCTGCGGGAGGAGGCGGAGCGGCGGCGCCGGCTGCTTGAGGAGACGGTGGCCGAGCTGCATCCGGGCGCGCTGGAGGAGTACTGCGCGGAGCCGGCGATCTCCGGGCCGACTCTGGCCGCCGCGCTGCGCGACCTGACCCTCGGCGGTGAGGGCGTGGTGGTGCTGTGCGGGTCGGCCTACCGCGACCGCGGGATCGAGCCGCTGCTGGACGCCGTGGTCGCCTACCTGCCCTCGCCGGCGGACATGCCGCCGGTATCCGGCGGGCACGACGGCGAGGTGCGGGAGCGCGCCGCCGACCCGGCGGCGCCGTTCGCCGCGCTCGTGTTCAAGGTGAACTCGACCGCCACCGGGCGGCTGACCTACCTGCGGGTGTACTCGGGAACGATGCGGAAGGGAGACGTCGTGCTGGACGCGGGCGCCGGGCGCACCGAGCGGATCAGCCGCGTCCTGCGGGTGCAGGCCGACCGGCACACCGAGGTGGACCTGGCGGCGGCCGGGGACATCGTCGCGGTGGCCGGGCCGAAGGCGGCCCGCACCGGCGCCACGCTGTGCGCGCCGGCCGCGCCGCTGGTCCTCGAACGGCCGGCCGTGGCCGATCCGGTGGTCTCCGTGGCGGTCGAGGCGCGCCGGAGCACCGACGCCGACCGGCTGGCGGCGGCGCTGGCCCGGCTGGTCGAGGAGGATCCGTCGACGGCGGTCCGGACCCACCCGGAGACCGGTCAGACGCTGCTGTCCGGGATGGGGGAGCTGCATCTGGAGGTCGCGGTGGAGAAGATCCGCCGGGTCCACGGGCTGGACGTCGGCATCGGCCGGCCCCAGGTGACCTACCGGGAGACGGTGGTCCGGGGCGTGTCCGGGCTGCTGTACCGGCACGTCAAGCAGGACGGCGGCGCCGGCCAGTTCGCCCATGTGGTGCTCGACGTCGAACCGCTGGCGGAGGGCTTCGTGTTCGGCTCGGCCGTCGTCGGCGGCCGGGTGCCGCAGGAGTACGTCCGGGCGGTGGCGGCGGGCTGCCGGAGCGCGCTGGCCGAGGGTCCCCTCGGCGGCCATCCGGTGACCGGTCTGCGGGTCACGCTGACCGACGGGGCGACCCATCCCAAGGACTCCTCGGAGATGGCGTTCCGCGCGGCCGGCCGGTTCGCGCTGCGCGAGGCGCTGCGGGCCTGCGTGATGGCGTTGCTGGAACCGGTGGCCGAGGTCACGGTCACCGTGCCGGAGGACGCCGTCGGCGGGGTGCTGGGCGACCTGGCGGCCCGGCGTGGCCGGGTCTCGGCCTCGGAGGCGCGGCAGGGCACGACGATGATCACCGCCACCGTGCCGCTGGCAGAGCTGTTCGGCTACGCGACCCGGCTGCGCAGCCGTACCCGGGGCCGCGGCACGTTCACCACCCGCCCGGCCGGCTACGCCCCCGCGCCGCCCCGGTGACCCACGGAGACCGGCCCGCCCGCACCCCGGGCGGGCCGGGCTGGTCAGCGGCCTGCTATGTGGCGCTTCAGCCAGTGGTAGGACGCCTTCGGAGTACGCCGCCCGCTGGCGAAGTCGACGTGCACCAGGCCGAACCGCTGGGTGAAACCCTCGGCCCACTCGAAGTTGTCGAGCAGCGACCAGACGTAGTAGCCGCGCACGTCCACCCCCTGCGCCATGGCGGCGTCCACCGCCTGGATGTGCGCGTCGAGGTAGTCGATCCGGTCGAGGTCCTCGACCACGCCGTCCGCGCCGGGGACGTCGGGGTAGGAGCAGCCGTTCTCGGTGACGTAGATCGGCGGCAGTTTCTCGCCGTACCCCTCCTTGAGGGAGACGAGCAGCTCGCGCAGGCCGTCGGGGACGACCGGCCAGCCGAAACCGGTGCGCGGGTGGCCGGTGAGCTCGGCGGCCTCGAACGGCAGCCCGGCCGCGGGGCCGGCGGCGGCGATCAGGGTGGGGTTGTAGTAGTTGACGCCCAGGCCGTCGAGCGGGGCGGCGATGACGTCCAGGTCGCCGTCCAGGACGAAGGGCATCGAGGACACGCCGAGCCCCGACATGTCGGGATAGGAGCCGGTCAGCACGGGGTCGTTGAACAGCCGGTTGTGCAGGGTGTCGTAGGCGCCGGCGGCGGCCAGGTCGGCGGGGGAGTCCGAGGCGGGCCGCACCGGGGTGCAGTTGTTGGTGATCAGCACCTGCCCCGCGCCGTGCGCGCGCAGCGCCTGTACGGCGAGGCCGTGGCCGAGCAACTGGTGGTGGGCGGCGGGCAGGGCGTCGATGAGCAGCGTCCGGCCGGGCGCGTGCAGGCCGAGCGCGTAGCCGTACGCCATGTGCACGAACGGCTCGTTGAGCGTGATCCACAGCCCCACCCGGTCGCTGAGTCGATCAGCCACCTTGGCCGCATATTCTGCGAAATATCCGGATGTGTTGCGGTTGAGCCAGCCGCCCTCGTCCTCCAGCGCCTGCGGCAGGTCCCAGTGGAACAGCGTCGCCGCCGGCACGATCCCGCACTCGCACAGGGCGTCCACGAGCCGGTCGTAGAAGTCAAGGCCGGCCCGGTTGACCGCGCCGCGCCCGTCCGGCTGGATCCGCGGCCAGGAGAGGGAGAAGCGGTAGGAGTCGGCGCCGAGGTCGGCCAGCAGCGCGACGTCCTCGGTCCACCGGTGGTAGTGGTCACAGGCCAGGTCGCCGGTCTGACCGTCCTTGATCCTGCCCGGCTGGTGGCTGAAGGTGTCCCAGATGGACGGACCCTTGCCGTCCGCCGTGGCGGCGCCCTCGATCTGGTAGGAGGCGGTGGCCGTTCCCCAGAGGAACATGGGCGGTCTCCCGTGTTGTGAGTATTACTCATGTTAGCGCCCGGCCTTCTGGGCGAGCGCATGATGGAAGGATGGCGAACGGAGAGACGCTGCGTCGACGTCCGGCTCAACGCCGCAGCGTGGAACGCGTCGAGCGGATGCTGGACGAGTGCGCCCGGTTGCTGGACGAGGTGGGACTCGACGCGCTGACCACCAAGGAGGTGGCGCGCCGCGCCGGGGTCCCGATCGGCACCTTCTACCAGTTCTTCCCCGACAAGCAGGGGCTGGTGCGGGCGCTCGCGGCACGCAGCCTGGAACTGCTCCTCGCCAGGTTCATCGCCCGGCTGGCCGAGGCGGACGCGGCGCACTGGACGGACGTGACCGACCTCGGGATCGACGAGTTCGCCGCGATGAAACGCGACACGCCGGGATTCGGCGCCATCGACCTCGGCGCCGCGCTCGGCGACGATCCGGTGACCAGGGCCGGGGAGCGGCTGTTCGAGGCGGTGCGGGAGCAGGACGCGGCGGTGGCCGACCGGCTGCGGGCGCTCCTCGGCGGCCCGGCCGGCGCCGACCTCGACCGCGCGCTGCTCGTCACCGTCGAGGCGGCCGGAGCCGTGCTGAAGTTCGCCTTCCGTGCCGCCCCCGAGGGCGACCCCGCCCTGATCGAGGAGTGCAAACGGCTGGCCCGCCGCTACCTCGCCGACCGTCTCCCCCAGGTCTAGGGCATGGTCTAGGGCTCCCCGAGCACCTTGACCTGGAGCCGACTCCAGGTGAGATCCTCGCCTTATGAGTGTGTACACACCAGGACAAGTGGTGGAGGAAACCGGCTTCAGTCTGGACACGTTGCGCTACTACGAGCGCATCGGCCTGCTGGAACCGATCAACCGCAACGCGGCGGGGCAACGGCGGTTCACCGAACACGACCTCGGCTGGCTCGGCATGGTCAGGTGCCTGCGCGACACCGGGATGCCGATCGCCGAGATGCTGAGATTCGCGCAGCTGACCAGGGACGGCGAGCACACGATCGCCGACCGCATCGAACTGCTGGCCGAGCACGACCGGCGGGTCGAGGCACAGGTGGCCCTGCTGCGGCAACAGCAGACGGCGATCCAGTACAAGATCGACTGGTATCGCGGCGTCCTGAGCCTGACCGCCGGCCAGAACGAGTCCGCCACCATGCCCTGACGCCCGCCCCTCCGACCGGGGCCGTCCACCGGCACGCCGCCTGCCGAGCCCCGCCCCGGCGCGCGGCCACCTCACCGGCGCGCGGAGAACTCTCCGCCCGCCGCGGACGCGGCCGGATCGGCCGTCGCCGGCAGGCTGGGTACCAGGTACTGCCGGCAGGCTGGGTGCCAGGTACTAAGGAAGGTGGGCGAAATAGGTCCTGGTCTCGCCGAGCCACCCCTTCTTTCCGTCGAGGTCGTCCAGCGCCTGGCCGATCTCGTCGTCCAGGAACCGGCGCTGCCTGCGGAAGTGGGCGGCCTCGTCACCGAGCTGCCCGAACCGGGTGGCCTGGGCGGCGTCCATGCCCGGTGAACCGGTGAGCTGCCCGGCTCTGATGTGGCGCTCGGCTTCCATCAGCTCCGCCGGGAGCCCGGCGACTCCCTCCCGCTCCCTGCCGGCCGCGCGCAGCAGTGCCACGTCGTCGCTCGCGCCGAGTTCGGCCAGGGCGCGCTGCTGACGCGGGGGGAGAAGGACGTGGTCCGGCAGGGACACGTCGAACATATGGTTGTCCAGCCGCCGTCGGGCGTAGGCGGATCCCTCGTACGCGAGGTCTTGCTCCCACCTCGCATTCGCCTCTTTCCGCACAGTTCGCACCGCATGCTCCAAGGGCTTCGCCACGCGGCGCAGCGCCGCCTCGTCCGTCTCCAGCTTGGCCCGTGTCCGGGCCAGTGACGCGACGGCCGCCTGATAGCTCTCCTGGGCGGTGGGCGCGGACCGTGGTTTCCGCAGCGGCTGGGTGAGACCTCTGAACATCTGGCCGATCTTCCGCATGCCGGTCCGCAGCAAGCTGATGACCCGGGTGACCATGCCGCCCAGCCTGCTGAGGATCGCGGCGCGCCAGGCGGGATTGGCCAGCGTCCCCACCGCGAGCCCGCCGCCGTACGCGGCGATCAGGTCCAGGTGCGACCGGACCCAGGTGTGCAGGTCGCCGGCGACCCGCAGCACGCCGCCCGCGATGTGGCCCTGCCTGGCCAGGCTCTCCGCCTGGCTGAGGACTCCGCCGGCTCCCGAGACGCGTTCGCTCGCCGCGTGGGCCGCCGGGCCGGTGTTCGCGGCGGCCAGTCGCTGGACGGACCCGCCGTCGGAGGCGATCTGCCGCTGCACCCCGGCGGATCCCTCCCAGGACGAGGCCGCCGGGGCGACACCGGGCACGTCCGGCATCCGCGTCAGGCCCATCAGCCGGTAACCGCTGTCCACCAGCACGTCGCCCATCAGGCCTCCATGACATGGGCGATGCCCGTGACGTTGGCGGTCTCGGCGGTGACGTCGTTGTCCGCCATGACCATCTGTCCCGCACCGGTGAAGCCGAGCTGCGCGGTCACCTCGTCCCAGGTCTCCATGAACGCGGAGAGGCACTCGAAGTAGGGACCGGCGACCTCTTCATGGGGCACCGGGGACTCTCCGTCGAGATGGCCGCCCATCTGCGTCCTGTACTGCGCGTGTTCCTCCGCCAGGCGTCGCAGGCCGCGCCCCGCGGCGTGGCTGCCCGCGGCGTCGATGACCTGGGCGTCGACCTGGGCGTCGTCCGTCATCCGTCGACTCCCCGTCCAGCGTGGCGTCGCCTTCCCGGCACTTCTCCGGCAGCCATTCGGAAACCTCCCGAACCGCATCGATCTCGTAGGTCATGGTTCATGCGGATGCAAGATCAATGTAGCGGAGAGGTAACCGACATTTCCGGCGGACCCGCTCTTTGAAGGTCAGGTGGCGTAGGCGCTGGCCTGGAGGGTGTACAGCTCGGCGTAGAGGCCGCCGAGGGCCATGAGCTGCTGGTGGGTGCCCTGCTCGGTGACCTTGCCGTGGTCCAGCACGTAGATCCGGTCGGCGTAGCGGACGCTGGCCAGGCGGTGGGTGATGAGCAGCACCGTGCGGCCCGTGGCGTGCCGCCTGATCCGCTCGAACAGCGCGTGCTCGGCCCGGGCGTCCAGCGCGGCGGTCGGCTCGTCGCAGATCAGCAGCGGCGCGTCCCGGTGGAAGCCGCGGGCCACCGCGATGCGCTGCCACTGTCCGCCGGACAGCTCCTTGCCGTTCTTGAACCGCCGGTCGAGCAGCGTGTCGTAGCCGTGGGGCAACTCGGCGACCACCTGGTCGGCGCCCGCGACCTCGGCGGCGCCCAGCAGTGCGGCCTCGCCCTTGTCGTCGCCCATCGTGATGTTGTGCTGGGCGGTGAGCGGCCAGCGGCTGTGGTCCTGCGCGATCACGGCGATGCGGGTGCGCAGGCGGTGCGGGTCGATGGTGGCGAGGTCGGCGCCGTCCCAGGTGACCCGGCCCTCGTCCGGCTCGTACAGAGCGGAGAGGATCTTGGCGAGGGTGGTCTTGCCCGAGCCGTTCTCCCCCACCAGGGCGACCACCTCGCCGCGGTCGATGTGCATCGACACGCCGCGCAGCGCCGGGCGGTCCGCGCCGGGGTAACCGAAGGTGACGCGACCGCCAGCGGCACGGTGCCCGTCGCGAGCAGCACGCCGAGCGCGACGAACACCGCGAGCGTGCCGATCCCGCTCAGCGCCTCGCCCACCACCCGGGCCACGGTCTGCCTGCGGGCGAGGCCGAGCATGACGTCCTGCTCGGCGCCGGCGACCCGGTCGTACAGCCGGAGCAGGAAGTCGCGCATGGTGAAGGAGCGGGTCTCGGCGGCCGTGCGCCGGTCGGCCATCAGCTCGGTGATGATCCACTTGCGGCGGCGGGCCGGGATCAGCGCGTAGTCGGTGGCGTAACCCATCCGGGCGGCGCGGACGGCCGCCCACGCGTCCGGCAGCACCGCGAGGACCAGCAGCGGCAGCAGCAGCGGGTGCAGGAAGCCGAGCACCCCGGCCACGGCCGCGAGCCCGATCACCCCGGTGAGCAGGTCGATCGTGGTGTCCACCACCGTGTCGGCCACCGCCATGCCGCGCAGCCGGGCACGCTGCAACTCGTCGTGGAACTCCGGGTCGTCGAAGGACACCAGGTCCACCTGGCTGGTCAGCCCGAAGAGCCGCCGCTCGGAGGCCCGGCTGACCTGCGGCCCGAGCCGCGCCTGCGCCCAGCCCGCGCCGGCCTGCAACGAACTGCGCAGAATGGCCGCGACCGCGACCAGGACCAGGTCGGGCACCGCGGCGCGCACCCGGTCGGGGGTCGGCCCCGCGCTGAAGAGCGCCTCCAGCACCCCGGTCGTGGCCAGCAGGCCGAACGCGGTGAAGACGCCGCCGAACAGGCTGAGCGCGATGGCCAGCGTCGTGTCCCGCGGGCTCGCCCCCCACGCCATCCGCACGGCGTGCCCGACGAGGAAGGGCAGCCTGCGGGCCACGGTGAGGAAGCCGGTCCCCGACAGGTCCTCCGCGTGGGCGAACCAGTCAGGCGCGTTGACCTCCGCGAGGTCGGGGACGTCGCCTCCGGATGCCTTCTCCGGGGGAGGCCGGTCGGTGCCGGTGCCGGGGGTGAGATCAGCCGCCATACCCGCAGTGTGAACGCGGCCACCGACAGTTCGCCATCGTTGTGACTTACGCCGGGACCGAAACCGGACAGAGGGTGGGCACACTCTGCTTATTGGTGTAACACTTTCCGTGACGGCTTGAACCGCCACACGCCGAGGGCTGATGACCGCGTACAGCAACCTCCCGCTCGAACCCAACGACTTCGTCGGGCGAGAGTCCGACCTCGAAGAGCTCGCTCATCTGATGACGGCCACCCGGATGATCACTCTTTGCGGCGCCGGCGGCATCGGGAAGACCCGGCTGGCCCTGCGCCTCGCGCGGCAGGTGGCCGGCCGTTTCCCCGACGGGGTCTGGCTGGTCGAGCTGGCCGACCTCAGCGACCCCGGCCAGCTCGCCGAGCGGATCGCGGCCCCGCTGGAGGTGACCGCGGAGAGCTCGGGCGAGTTCATGGAGGCGCTGCTGGCCGCGCTGGGCGAGGCCCGGTTGCTGCTCGTGGTGGACAACTGCGAGCACGTCATCGAGGAGTGCGCCCTGCTGTGCTCCCGGGTCACCGCCACCTGCCCGAACGTCGTGCTCCTCGCCACGAGCCGGGAGCCGCTGCGGGTGCCCGGCGAGTCCATCTGGCGGGTGCCGCCGCTGGCCCTCGGGCCGGCCGAGGCTCTCGCCGACGGCGCGGGGGGCACGCCGAGCGAGTCCGTGCGACTCTTCCTCGACCGGGCCGGCGCCTCCCGCCCCGACCTGACCTGGACCCAGGCGGACGTGGCGCGCATCGCGGAGCTGTGCGCCGAGCTGGAGGGCATCCCGCTCGCCATCGAACTCGCCGCCGCGATGACCCGCTACCTGTCCGTCGCCCAGATCCGCGAGCGGCTGAGCGACCGTTTCCGGCTGCTGACCTCCGGCGACCGTACGGCTCCCGCTCGCCAGCGCACCCTGCTCGCCACCGTGGAGTGGAGCTACCGGACCCTCAGCGAGCCCGAGCGGCTGCTGCTGCGCCGCCTTGCCGTCTTCACCGGCGGCTGGACTCTGGAGATGGCCGAGCTGGTCTGCGCGGGGGAGGGCGTCCGGCGGGAGGAGGTGCTGCGCACGCTCGCCATGCTGGTGGACAAGTCGCTGGTCGTCATGGACGGCGAGGTGGCGGGGGAGATCCGCTACCGGATGCTGGAGACGATCCGGGAGTATGCCGGGCTCAGGCTGGCCGACGGCGGCGAGGCGGACGAGCTGCGCCGCAGGCACCTCGGCTGCGTCCGCGAGCTGGCCCGCAGGTGCGGCGAGCTGATCGGCAAGCGCACCCGCGACACCTGGCCCGCCGTACGGCGGCAGCTCGCGGTGCTCGACGCGGTGCGGCCGAACATCAGGACCGCGCTGGTGTGGGCGGTGGAGACCGGCGACGTGGAGAGCGGCCTGCGGGTGCTGCTCGACCTGCGCTGGGCGCTGATCGGCAGCGGCAGGTTCGACGACGTGGCGCCGCTGCTCGACCGGATGCTCGACGAGGCCAAGGGCGTGCCGGAGGGCCTGGCGGGGGAGGCCATGGCACTCCGCGCCGAGCTGCACTTCTTCTCCGGCGACCTCGTCTCGGCCCGGCACTGGACGGCCGCCGCGCTGCGGCACTCCAGGGCGGGCGGCAGCCGTACCGGGGAGGTGCTGGCGCTGGTGCAGGCGGCGGTGGTCGATCCCGGCAATCCGGACGCGGGGGAGGACCCGCTCGGCGCGGCCCTCGCGCTGGCCCGGGCGGACGGCGACGTCTACCTGGAGTGCTACGCGCTCTATGCCAGGGGCATGCTCGCCCAGCGCGCGGGGCGGCTGCGCGACGCGGCGCGCTGCTATGCCGAGGTGCTGGAACGGCAGGGCGACGCGCGCGCCTGGGCGATGGCGATGGCGGTGATCGGCCTGGCCGAGGTGGCGCACGCGCGCGGCGACCTCGCGGGGGCGCTCGCGCACTACGAGCAGGCGCAGGAGCTCCTGGCCGAGCTGGACTACCGGGGCGAGCGGATCCGCTGCCTGACCGGGCTCGCCCGGGTGGCGATCTCGCTCGGCGACCACGCCACCGCGCGGCGGCGGCTGAGCGAGAGCCTGCGGCTCAGCAGGGGCCGCGGCCGGCACGCCAGGGCCGCCGAGCTGATCAGGGTGTTCGCCGAGCTGGCCGGGCGCGAGGGGGACCTGCCGCGGGCCGTGCGGCTGCTCGCGGCGGCGACGGCGATCCAGCAGCGCACCGGGCACCCGGCGGGGCCGGGCGAGGGGGGCAGGCTGGAGGAGCTGCTCGCCCCGGCCCGCGCCGAGCTGGGCGAGGCGATGGTGAACAAGCTGTGGAGCGAGGGGCTGGGCCTGCCCGCCGGCCACTCCATCGACTACGCGCTCTCCGGCACGCTGACGGGCGCACGCGGCGGGACGGGCGGCGGGACCTGCGGTGGGACCGGCGGCGGGGCGGTCGTCCGGGAGGAGGCGCGCCCGCCGGGCAGCGGCCTCACCGCCAGGGAGCTGGAGATCGCCGAGCTGATCGCCCGCGGCCTGACCAACAGGGGCATCGCCGACGAGCTGGTGATCAGCCCTGCCACCGCCGCCCGGCACGTGGCGAACATCCTCGCCAAGCTGGGCTTCTCCTCGCGTACACAGGTGGCCACCTGGATGCTGGAGCGGCGCCGGCGCTGACCCCGTCCGCCCGGTGGCCTACACACCTCGCGGGCCGGCGGGATACACGGGTGCTTACGCACTCTGACGCATGTGCCCGGGTCCGGCGCCGCCATACGTTGGCCTCGTGATCGCGGCGACGCTCCCTCGCCTTCCCGCTACTCTGGCCGGCGGCGGGCGGGTTTCCGCACCGGGGGATCCGGCGCCGCGGTCACCCAGGGGCGTCACCCGTCCCGCGGCGGTCGAGGCGTCCTCGGAGGGGTGGAGGCCGAGATCGCGGGGGCGGGTGACAGCGGGTCCGGGCCGTTCGGTCCGGGCCCGCCCCGAATACACATCTGCTTACATACATCTGCCGATGTCCACGCAGGGCGGGCGGCCTTACCTTCTGCTCCATGACACGCACCACTTCGCCGGTGGCGGGCACGGTCACCGAGGCGGTGTTCGGCGACGCCCACGAGCGGGGTGACCGCCCCGCCCTGATCGACCTCGGCGCGGGCCGGATGTACGGCTACCGCGATCTCGCCGACGAGGTGTGGCGGGCCGCGTCCGGGCTGGTCCGGCGCGGGGCGCGGCTGGGCCAGGTGGCGGCGGTGCGGGTGAGTTCGCTGGCGGTGCAGACCGTGGTGGTGCACGCGGTGATCGCGGCGGGCGGCGTCGCCGCGTCGGTCCCGCCGGGGACGGGTGGTGAGGAGGCGGCGCGGCTGCTCACCGGCTGGGACGCCCGGCTGCTCTTCACGACGCCCGACCTGGCGGAGTCGGCGGTGGCGGCGGCCGAAGGGTCGCGGGTCAGGCAGGTGATCTGCCGCGGCCCGGCGCGGGACACCCTCGACTTCGGCGAGCTGCTCGCCCTCGATCCCACCCCGCTCCCGGTGCTCGATCCGGCCGCCCCCGCGCTGCTGTCCGCGGACGGCGCCCGGCTGACCCATCACGACCTGCTCGGCCGGATCCGCGAGGTGGACGCGGTGGCCGGGCTGGAGACGTCCGACGTGGTGCTGGTCGCGGTGCCGGCCGGTGACGGGGCGGCGACCACCGACCTGGTCGCCCTCGCCCTGATGAGAGGGGCGCTGGTGGTGGCCGCGCCGGGCATGTCGGGCCCGGAGCTGGCCGGCGGGGTGCACGATTTCGGGGTGACGGTCGCGGCACTTACGGACGGTTCGATCACCCGTTCCTTCTGACACCGCCGCGGAGATCGGTTGCGCAGACGTTACCGGTGCACACCTTGACGACCGGTCGGGCCAAGTGGGTAACTGACAACGCTGTCAGTTACGTGCTGGTGGCGCTCGGGGGGCCGTTTCGCGCGTTCACGCAACCGTGGAACTCCAACCCGAAGGGATGGGTATCGATGCGACGACGGTGGATGCCGGCCGTCGCCCTGGTCGGCCTGCTCTCCCTCGCCGCCTGCGGTGGCGGCGGCGGTGACCAGGGCGCGACCGGTGGCGAGTCGGCCTCCCGGCAGGTCGAGGTCTACTCCTGGTGGACCGGCCCGGGTGAGGCCGACGGCCTGAAGGCGATGCGGGGGATCTTCGAGAAGCAGAATCCCGACCTGACGTTCTTCGACGCCGCGGTGGCGGGCGGTTCCGGCAACAATGCGAGGGCGGTGCTGGCGGCCAAGCTCCAGGCCGACACCCCGCCGGACACCTTCCAGGGCCACGCGGGCGCCGAGTTGCAGGGGTACATCAAGGCCGGCGACCTGGAGCCGGTCAACTTCCTCTACGACGAGCTGAAGCTCAAGGGCGTCTTCCCCGACCAGCTCGTCCAGCAGATCACGGTGAACGGGCAGATCTACTCGGTGCCGGTCAACATCCACCGCTCCAACGTGCTGTGGTTCAGCCCCTCCGTGCTGAGGGAGGCCGGCGTCGCCGGGCCGCCCGCGACGATCCCGGAGTTCGTCGCCGCGCTGGAGAAGGTCAAGGCCACCGGTAAGATCCCGCTCTCGATCGGCTCGGAGTGGACGCTCACCCACCTGCTGGAGAGCGTGCTCCTCGGCTCCCTGGGCCCCGACGCCTACACCGCGCTGTGGGCGCCCGGCGCCGACTGGAGCACCCCCCAGATCACCAGGGCGCTGACCGACTTCAAGACCATCGTGTCCTACGCGGGTCCGCCGCAGGACGACTGGCAGCCCGCGTCCAAGCAGGTCGCCGACGGCGAGGCCGCGTTCAACATCATGGGCGACTGGGCCTACGGCTTCTTCCACAACCCGCCGGACGGCGGGCTGGGCAAGCAGTCCAAGGTGGACTTCGACTGGGCCCCCGCGCCGGGCACGGACGGCACCTTCATGTGGCTGTCGGACAGCTTCACCCTGCCCAAGGGGGCGAAGAACCGCGACGGCGCCGTGGCCTGGCTCAAGGTGGCGGCCAGCAAGGAGGGGCAGGACGCGTTCAACCCGAAGAAAGGCTCCATCCCGGCCCGCAAGGACGCCGATCCCGCCCTCTACACCGACTACCTCGCGGACGCGCTGAAGGACTGGAGCGAGGACAGGCTCGTCGGCTCCATCCAGCACGGCGTGGTCGCGAACCAGCCCTGGCTGGCCGCGATCAACGAGGCGGTCGGCCTGTTCCAGGCGGGCCAGGACGTCGCGGCGCTCCAGGCGGCGCTCGCCGACGCGGCGGCGGCCAACGCCCAGTGACCTGACCGGTGCGAGGGCGCTCCCGCCGCGAGCGCCCTCGCACCGCCGTTTCCCGTTGGGGGGAGTCTTCGCGTGACTCGCATGCGCAGGTGGCTGCCGGGGCTGCTGCTGCTTTCGCCCTCGATCGCAGCCATCGCGATCTTCGTGTACGGCATGCTGGGCTGGAACCTCCAGGTGGCCATGACGGACCGGCACGACGAGATCTCGGAGGGGCGGTTCGTCGGCCTGACCAACTTCGTGCAGCTGTGGGACCAGCCGCGCTGGCACATCTCGGTCGAGCACGCGGTGGTGTTCACGCTCGTCTTCGTGGGCGGCGCGCTGCTGCTGGGCTGGCTGCTGGCGTTCCTGATGGAGCGCGGGATCAGGGGCGAGGGCACCTTCCGGGCGATCTACCTCTTCCCGATGGCGATCTCCTTCGTCGCGACCGGCATCGTGTGGCGCTGGCTGATGAACGCGGGCACCGGCGAGCGCGCGGTGGGCCTGAACGCGCTGCTCGACGGGCTGGGCCTGGGCTTCCTGCAATGGCAGTGGTTCCGCGACCCGGACTGGGGGATGGCCGCGATGGCCATCCCGGCCGTCTGGCAGATGTCCGGATATGTCATGGCATTGTTCTTGGCCGGCTTCCGGGGCGTACCCGATGAGCTGCGCGAGGCGGCCCGGGTGGACGGCGCCTCGGAGTGGAAGGTCTACCGGCACATCGTGCTGCCCCTCCTGCGGCCGGTGACCCTCTCCGCGCTGATCATCCTGGGGCACATCTCGCTCAAGGTCTTCGACCTGATCGTCGCGGTGGCCGGCACGCAGGTCGTCACCGACGTGCCCGCCGTCTTCATGTGGGTCGCCGTCTTCGACTCCCACGACCCGGCCAAGGGGGCCACCATCGCCGCGTACATCGTGCTGTCCGTGACCGTCTTCGTCGTGCCGTACCTCATCTGGTCGGTGCGCCGGGAGAGGCGGGAGTCGTGACGGCCGTCGCGCGGCGCGCGCGGGTCCTGCCCGGCGTGCGGTTCGCCCTGCTCATCGCCTTCGTCCTGGTCTTCCTCGTCCCGGTGTACGTCCTGCTGGCCACCAGCTTCAAGCCGTTGACCGAGGCCGACCCCGGGCAGGCGTGGAACCTGCCGCGGACCTGGACGTTCGAGGCGTGGCGGGTGGCCTGGGAGAAGCTCGCCCCCGGACTGCTGAACAGCGTGCTCATCGCGGTCCCCGGCGCGCTGATCTCCGCGGCGCTCGGCTCGATGAACGGCTACGTGCTGTCCAAGTGGCGCTTCCCCGGCGCGGACGTGGTGTTCACGCTGTTCCTGTTCGGGATGTTCATCCCCTACCAGGGGGTGATGATCCCGCTGGTCCAGCTCATGACCACGCTGGACATCTACGGCGGCCTTCCCGGGCTGATCCTGGCCCACGTGGTCTACGGGATCCCGATCTGCACACTGATCTTCCGGAACTACTACGTGACGATCCCGGACGAGCTGATCGAGGCGTCCCGGGTGGACGGCGCCGGGATGCTGCGCGCCTACCGCTCGGTGGTGCTGCCCGTGTCGGGACCGGCGTTCGCCGTCGTCGTGATCTGGCAGTTCACCTCGCTGTGGAACGACTTCCTGTTCGCCGTCTTCCTCACCGGGCCGCAGAGCTGGCCGGCCACCGTGTTGCTCAACAACATCGCCGGCGCCCAGGCCACGCCGTACAGCCAGCAGATGGCCGCGGCCATCCTGGCGTCGATCCCCACGATGGTGGTCTACGTGCTGCTCGGCCGGTTCTTCATGCGCGGCCTGATGGCCGGGGCGCTCAAGGGCTGACCGGCGGCGCGGCCACCGGCTCGCCCGGCAGGTAGACGGTCCTGCCGTCCCGCCGGGCACGCCGGGCCGCGGGCAGCCGGGCCATGGCGACCGGCAGCAGCCGCGCGGTCGCCTCCGGCCAGGGGAGGAAGGCCACGTCGTCGAGCTCCTCGCTCTGTAACCGGATGCCCGCCGTACCGGGGAGGGTGCCGCCGTCGAACATGAAGTGCACCATCGTGCGCGGCCGGTCGCCCTCCGGCGGCGCCCAGTCGACCACCAGCAGCGGCCCCGCCGCCACCACCAGCCCGAGCTCCTCCTCGATCTCCCGCGCCGCGCACTCGTGCGGCGCCTCCCCCTCCTCGATCACCCCGCCCGGTACGGCCCAGCCCGGCCGGTAGTTCGGCTTGACCAGCAACACCCGGTCGTCGGCGTCGGTGAAGAGCATGCTCGCCGAGGCGTAGACCATGGGCAGACCGGCGTACCACTCCCGAGGCGCGACGAAGTCCTGTGCCACGATCCACCCCTTTTCCGGTTCTGTGCGGCGATCTCACGTTATCGAACCCGGCGCGGACGCCTGGGCGACCGGTTCAGTGGCCGGTTCGGTGGCCGGTGCGGGGGCGGGGCGTCGGGTGGGACGTCAGGCGGGGAGGGCGGAGGTGAGGAGGGCGGTGGCGGCGGCGCGGGCGTCCTGGGCGGCGGCGCCGCTGTGGTCGATCAGGCCGCGGGCCTTGACGCCGTCGTAGAGCAGGAGCAACTGGCGGGCCAGGGGAGCGGGCCCGGCGGCTCCCGCGTCGGCGAGGAGGCTCTCGAAGACGGCGAGCATCCGGGTGTGGTGGGCGGTGAGCGCGCGGTGGGCGGGATGGTCGGCGGCCAGCGACGCCGCGGCGCTGTTGATCAGTAGGCAGCCGTGGTAGGCCGGGTCGGGCAGGTCGGCCACCAGCAGGTCGAAGGGAGCCATGACCCGCTCGACCGGGTCGCCCTCCCGTCGGGCGAGCTCGGCGTCCAGTGTGCCGAACCACGCGTCGTCCGCCCTGCGCAGCACGGCCTCCAGGATCGCCTCCTTGGACGCGAAGTGCGCGTAGACGGTCGGCTTGGCGACCTTCGCGTGCTGGGCGAGCGCGTCGATCGAGACGCCGTAACCGTCGGCGTAGAACATCGCGTGCGCCGAACGCAACAGCCGCTCCCGGGTCGCGGCCGGTGACGCCGCACGGGTCGAAGATGATGCCACCCGACCATTCTAACCGGTGAGTTCAGTCTGATATTGTCCACTGACCTTACTGGTTAGTTCAACGATGGAAGCAGGTGGCAGTGCGCGCTCTCGTCTACGATCCCGCCGTACCGCAGGGAATTCGCCTCGCCGACGTCCCCGAGCCGGAGCCGCGGCAGAACGAGGCCCTGGTCCGGGTCGGGGCGGTGTCGCTCAACTTCGGGGAGCTGGCGTTCAAGGACCGGCGGCGGCCGGGAGACGTGCTCGGCAACGACGCCGCGGGCGTCGTCGTGCGGGCCGCGGCCGACGGGTCGGGGCCGGCCGAGGGGAGCCGGGTGGCGACGTTCGGCGGCGTCGGCGGGTGGGCCGAGCTGCGCGCCGCGGACACGGCCAACCTGGCCGTCGTGCCGGAGGGCGTGGACCTCGGGGCCGCCGCCGCGCTGCCCGCCGCCGGGGTCACCGCGGCCCAGGCGGTGCGCAGGCTGGGCACGGTGACCGGCCGCCGGGTACTGATCACCGGCGCGTCCGGCGGGGTGGGCCGCTTCGCCGTACAGCTCGCCGCGCGGGCCGGGGCCCACGTGATCGCCTCGGTCGGCGGGCCGGCCCGCGGCGCCGGGCTGACCGGGCTCGGGGCGGCCGAGGTCGTCGTCGGCCTCGGCGGCCTGACCGGCACCGTGTACGGCGTGCTCGACAACGTGGGCGGCTCCCTGCTCGCCGAGGCGTTCCACCGGGTGGAGGACGGCGGGGTCGCGCTGTCCATCGGCATGGCGTCCCTCGAACCGACCGTCATCGACTGGGAGGCCGAACGCGTGCAGGGCCGCAGGAAGCGCATCGAACCGTTCGCCGTGGCCGCGCCCTTCGCCGGCGACCTCGCCGGACTGCTCGACCTGCTGGCGCGGGGCGCGCTGGACCCGCAGGTCGGCTGGCGCGGCCCCTGGGAGCGGGCGCAGGAGGCGGCGAAGGCGCTGTTCTCCCGCGAGGTCCTCGGCAAGGCCATCCTCGACCTGCCCCGGACCTGACCCGCCAGGCCGGGCTCAGCGCGGGGCTCGCCGGAGCCGCGGAGGATGAGGCGGGTGGGCAGGCGGATGCGGCGCGGCCGGGGCGGTGACGGTGAGGCGGCCGTTGCCGGTCAGCAGGGCGGTGGGCGGATCGGGCAGGGCCGCCATCCCGTCCAGCGCCCGCCGCACCGGTCCGGTGCGGGCGGGCTCATGGCGATCAGCCGCTCGTCCACGGCGAGCCCCGCCTCGGCCAGCGCGGCGCGGTAGCCATGCTCGCGCTCCCGCGCGGTGAAGATCGACGGGCCCCCCATCGCCGTCCATGCCCCCGCCGTCCGAGTAGAACGGGTCGGAGACGTCCTCGATGACCAGGCCGATGGTGGTCGGGCGGCCCCGAGGGGGCTCGGTCACGGCCGCATCATCTCCCATGCGCGGCCACCCTGACAACGTTGTCAGCCGGAGGACGAAGAGGTCAGCGGGGTGCCGGCGGCGGTGGCGTGCAGGTCGGCCTCGATCCGGGCGGCGGTGGCGAGGAGGGGCGGGAGCAGGTCGCGCCGGGCGGAGGCGACCGTCGTACGGCTGGCGTGGGTCGAGATGTTGACCGCGGCGACCGTCTTCCCCGACCGGTCCCGGACCGGCACGGCGAGGGACCGCAGCCCCTCCTCCAGCTCCTGGTCCACCAGCGCCCACCCCTGCGCGCGCACCCTGGCCAGCTCGGCCCCGAGCGCGGTCGCCGAGGTGACCGTGCGCGCGGTGAGCCTGCGCAGGTCGGCGCGCTCCAGGTAGTCGGCCAGGTCGCCGGCGGGGAGCCCGGCCAGCAGGACGCGGCCCATCGACGTGCAGTACGCGGGGAACCTGGTGCCGATGTTGATCGCCACCCGCATGATCCGGGTGGTCGCCACCCGGGCCACGTAGACGACGTCCTCCCCGTCGAGCACGGCGACGGAGGCGGACTCGTGCACCTCGGCGACGAGCCGTTCCAGGTGCGGTTCCGCGACCTCGGGCAGCGACAGGCTGGACAGGTAGGCGTAGCCGAGTTCGAGGATCCGGGGCGAGAGCGCGAAGAGCCGCCCGTCGGTGCGCACGTATCCGAGGCCCACCAGCGTGAGCAGGAACCGCCGGGCCGCGGCCCTGGTCAGCCCGGTCTCCCTGGCCACCTCGCTGAGCGTGAGCTCGGGCGTGGTGGCGCTGAACGCCTTGATCACCGCGAGGCCACGGACCAGCGACTGGACGTGCTCGGACGCGCGGTCGGCCGGCTCCGTCATCCCCGGTCCTCCGTGGCCTCTCCGGCTTCGGCGGAGATCTCGGCGAGGGTGCGCTGCGCGACGGCGAAGGCGGTGTTGGCGGCGGGCACCCCCGCGTAGACGCCGGTCTGCAGCAGCACCTCCTTGATCTCGTCCGTGGTCAGGCCGTTGCGCAGGGCGGCGCGCACGTGCATGGCCAGTTCCTTCTCGTGGCCGAGCGCGGTGAGCACGGCCAGCGTGACACAGCTCCGGGTGCGTCGGTCCAGGCCGGGGCGGGTCCAGATCTCGCCCCACGCGTAGCGGGTGATGAAGTCCTGGAAGTCGGCGGTGAAGTCGGTGGTCGCCGCGGTCGCCCGGTCCACGTGCTCGTCCCCGAGCACGGCCCGGCGCGTCGCGTTCCCTGCGGTCCACTGGTCCATGCGTCAGCTCCCTGCGTGGTCGAGGTGGTCGATGAGGTGCGCGGTCACCGGTCCGGGCTGTTCCACGTTCGCCAGGTGCGCGGCGTCGGCGAGGGTGACCAGCCGGGCGCCGGGGATGCCCGCGGCGATGGTCCGCGCGTGCGGCTCGGGAGGCGTGGAGGGGTCGTCGGCGGCGGCGAGGACCAGGGTGGGGGCGGTGATCGCGGGGAGGTCGCCGGTGAGGTCCATGTCCCGGATGGCCAGGCAGCACGCGGCGTAGCCCGCGGCCGGGGTCCGCCTGAGCATGTCCACGTGCGCGGCGACCACGTCGGGCCGCCGCTCGGCGAAGCCGGGGGTGAACCAGCGGCCGACCACCGCCTCGGCGATCGAGCCGGTCCCGTCGCGCAGCACGGCCTCGACGCGGTCCGTCCAGACGGAGGGCGGGCCGAGCCTGGCCGAGGTGCACAGCAGGGCCAGCCGGTCGATCCGCTCCGGCGCGTGGGCGGCGAGCCACATACCGGTCATGCCGCCCAGCGACAGCCCGGCGAAGTGCGCCCGCCCGATGCCGAGGTGGTCGAGCAGGGCGAGCACGTCGGCGCCCAGGTCGGCGATCGTGTACGGCCCGGCGGGCACCGGGGAGCCGCCGTGCCCCCGGTGGTCGTACCTGATCACGCGGAACCTGGCGGCCAGCTCGGCGACCTGCGGGTCCCACATGGCGGCGGTGGTGCCGAGGGAGGAGGCGAGCAGCAGCGGGGGCGCGCCGGGGTCGCCGAGGATCTCGTGGTGCACGGGGGTCATGGTGCTCCATAGTGGTGGAGGGCCGGGCCGGCCGCCAGGGCCCGCTCGGCGTCGTGGTGGGCGGTCAGCGCCCGGTCGATGAACACCTGGGCGGAACCGAGGTAGAGCGCCGGGTCCAGCGTCTCGTCGATCTCCTCCGGCGACAGCCGTACGCCCGGGTCGGCGAGCAGCACCTCGCGCAGCGGGCGGTCCTGCTCCACAGCCGTGGCGCAGGCGGCGTCGACGGTACGGCGGGCGTCCGGGCCGCCGCCGAGCCTGGCCACGACGTGCTCGGCCATGAGCAGGCCGTCGGTGAGGTCGAGGTTGGCCCGCATCCGCTGGGTGTCCACCCGCAGCCCTTCGAGCACCTCGCGCAGCCACGCCGCCGCGCTGCCGGTGAGCCGGAGCAGGTCGCTCAGCGTCTCCCACTCGGCCTGCCAGGACCCGGCGGCGCGCTCGTGCTCCTGGGCCATGCCGTCGAGCAGGGAGGCGACCAGCGGGGGCACCCGCTGCGCGCAGGCCAGCGCGGACATCGCGCCGACCGGGTTGCGCTTGTGCGGCATCGCGCTGGAGGTGCCCCGGCCGGGCGCGGCGGGCTCGGCGAGTTCGGCGACCTCGGTCTGCGCGAGCAGCTTCACGTCTGTCGCGATCTTGGCGAGCGCGCCGGTGGCGGTGCCGAGCGCGCAGGCCAGCTCGGCGACCGGGGTGCGGTCGGTGTGCCAGGGCAGGGCGGGCTCGGCGAGGTCCAGCGCCGCCGCGAAACCGGCGATCACCTCGTGGCCCCGGCCGCCGAGCGCGGACAGGGTGCCCGCCGCGCCGCCGTACTGCGCGGGCAGCCGCAGCCCGGCCAGCCCGGCACGGCACCGGTCCAGCGCGGAGAGCCACCCGGCGGCCTTGAGGCCGAAGGTGATCGGCACGGCGTGTTGCAGCACGGTACGGCCGGCCATCACCGAGCCCCGGTGCTCCCCGGCCAGGTCGGCGCAGGCGGCGGCGACCCCGCCCAGGTCGGCGAGGATCGGGCCGAGCGCCCGCCGGGCGACCAGCATCGCGGCGGTGTCGTTGACGTCCTGGCTGGTCGCTCCCAGGTGGACGTGCTTGCGGAACTCCGGCGGCACCAGCGCGCGCAGCGCGGCCACCATGGGGATCGCCGGATTGCCCGCGGGCCCGGCCCGTCCGGCGATCGCGGCGAGGTCGTGCCGGCCGGGCACGCAGGCGTCGGCGACGGCGGCGGCGGCCTCGGCGGGCACCAGGCCGATCCCGGCCTGCGCCGCGGCGAGCGCCGCCTCCACGTCGAGCATGGCCGCGAGCCACGCCGCGCCGGACACCTCCGCGGCGGCGCCGCCGCGGGCGAACGTCCCCGCGAACATTCCGGTCGTCACCCGCCTTCCGTCCCCGTGCAGATCCCGGCCATCACACGCCTTCCGTCCCTGCGGAGATCCCGGGTCATCACACGCCTTCCGTCCCTGCGGAGATCCCGGGTCATCACACGCCTTCGAGTACGACCGCGAGGCCCTGGCCGACGCCGACGCAGATGGCGGCGAGGCCGTAGCCGCCGCCGCGGCGGTGCAGGTCCCAGGCGAGGGTGCCGAGGATGCGGGCGCCGGAGCAGCCGAGCGGGTGGCCGATCGCGATGGCGCCGCCGTGCGTGTTGACGATCGACGGGTCCAGCTCGGGCCACTCCGCCAGGCAGGCCAGCGACTGGGCGGCGAACGCCTCGTTCAGCTCCACGGCGCTCAGGTCGGACCAGGACAGGCCGGCCCGCTTGAGCGCGGTCCGCGCGGCCTCGACCGGGCCGATGCCGAACAGGTGCGGCTCCACCCCGGCGGCGGCGCGGGCGACGATCCGGGCCAGCGGGCGGCGGCCGGCCCCCGCGGCCCCGGCCTCGTCGCCGAGCAGCAGCGCCGCCGCGCCGTCGTTCAGCGGTGAGGAGTTGCCCGCGGTCACGGTGCCGTTCTGCCGGAACACCGGCTTGAGCCTGGCCAGGGACTCCGTCGTCGAGTCGGGACGCAGGCCCTCGTCCCTGGCGAGGCCGGCGATCGGCACGACCTCGTCGGCGAAGACGCCCTGCTCCCACGCCTCCGCCGCCCGCCGGTGGCTGCGCACGGCGAACTCGTCCTGGGCCTCCCGGGTGATGCCGTACCTGTCGGCCAGGATCTCCGTGCTCTCGCCGAGCGCGACCGTCCACTCCGCGGGCATCGCCGGGTTGACCATCCGCCAGCCGAGCGCGGTGTCGTACATGGTCTGCGGGCCGCGCTCGAAGGCGCGGGCCGGCTTGGGCAGCACCCACGGGGCCCGGGTCATGGACTCGGAGCCGCCGGCGACGACGAGGCTGGCGTCGCCCACCGCCACCGCCCGCGACCCGGCGATGACCGCCTCCAGGCCGGAGCCGCACAGCCGGTTGACCGTCGTGCCCGGCACCGTGACGGGGAGACCGGCGAGGAGCGCGGCCATCCGGGCGACGTTGCGGTTGTCCTCGCCCGCGCCGTTGGCCGCGCCGAAGAAGACGTCCTCGATCCGCGCGGGATCCAGGTCGGGCGCCCGCTCGGTCACGGCGCGCACCACGTGCGCGGCCAGGTCGTCGGGCCGCACGCCGGCCAGGGCTCCGCCGAGTTTGCCGATGGGCGTGCGCACGGCGTCCAGCACGAACACGTCGGTGGTCACGTTCTCCTCCAGGGTCCGGGGTGAGGTCCGGGGTGAGGTCCATGATGGTCCACCCGGTACGGCGAGCCGGCACGGACCCCGCGTTCGAGTAGCGAACGGCTGTTCAGAATACTCACCATGATCCTTGACACCTCCCGGACAGCAGGTGAAACTTCCGCGATATCGGGGCGTTCGTCCACAGAATATGCGTTCGTATGCCGAACACTTTCCCGCCCAGGGGGTCCCATGCGCCGCTTACCGATCACCGCCGTGGTGCTGTCCGTCCCGGCGTCCGCCCGCGGCTCGCAGGACGACGGCACTCCTGATCCTGCGCCCGTGATCGTGCCGGGATGACGACGGTCTTCGCCAATCCCGGATCCACCGAGATCCCGCTGCTCGCGGACTTCCCCGACGACCTGGAGTTCGTGCTCGGGCTGCACGAGGGGGCGGTGGTCGGCATTCCTCTCGGCGGCCATGGGCGGGCTCGGGTTCGCGCTGCCGGCCGCCGCCGGGCTCAGGATGGCCGATCCGCGGCGGCCCGTGGTGGCCGTGATCGGGGACGGGGCGGCGCTCTACGGCATCCAGGCGTTGTGGAGCGCGGCGCACTACGGCGTGGGGACGCTGTTCGTCGTGCTGTCCAACGGGCGGTACGCCGTGATGGACCGGCTGGCCGAGGCGGCGGGCGCGGGCAGGGTGCCGTGGCCGCCGTTCACCGAGGTCAGCGTGTCCGGCCTGGCCACCGCCCTGGGCTGCCCGGCCCGCCGGATCACCGGCCACACCGGCCTGACCGCCGCCCTGGACGAGGTGATCCCCTCCCTCGCCACCCGGAACCACCCCCTCCTCCTGGACGTGGCCGTCACACCCGACCCCGGCTTCACCCCGTGAACCGCCGCGCCGTGGAGTGCCACAGCCCCCTCGGCGACCGGAAAACGCACCGGCTAACATTCGATGCCTATGACGCAGCTCGAAACGCCGGTACGGCGAAAGGTCGCGTTCGGGCTGCTCGTCGCGGGGTTCGTGCTGGCCGCGGTGAACATGCGGCCGGCGCTCGCCGGGATCTCCCCGCTGCTCGACGAGATCATGGCCGACCTGGGGCTGAGCGCCACCGCGGGCGGGGCGATCACCACGGTGATGGTGCTCTTCCTGGGGGTGCTCGCCCCGATCGCCCCGGTGCTGGTGAACCGGATGGGGCTGGACCGCACGCTGCTGGCGGGGCTGCTCGTGCTCGCCTCCGGGGTGATGCTGCGCAGTCTCGACGGCCTGGCCGGGCTCTATCTCGGCGCCGCCCTCGCCGGCACGGCCATCGCGATCATGAATGTCGTCATGCCGGGCGTGGTCAAGCAGCACTTCCCCGACCGGATCGGGCTGTTCACCGCGATCTACGTCTCCGGGCTGGTGGTGGGCGCGGCGGCGGCCTCAGGGCTGATGGTCCCGTTGGAACGCGCCACCGGAGCCGGCTGGCGGGTGGCCGCAGCCTCGGTGGCGGTCCCGGCCGTGGCCGCCGCGCTGCTGTGGCTGCCGCAGGCGCTGCGCCCGTCCGGCCGCCGGGCGGCCAACGGCCCGCGCCCGTACCGCGCGCTGCTGCGCAGGCCGATGACCTGGTACGTCATGGCCTTCATGGGCCTGCAGTCGCTGACCTTCTACATCATGCTCGCCTGGCTGCCGACGATCTTCCTGGACGCCGGGCTGCCCGCCGAGGAGGGCGGCTACCTGCTCAGCCTCACCAACCTCGCCCAGGTCGCGGCCACCCTCGCGGTGCCCGTGCACGCGGGCCGGTCGCGTACCCAGGTGCCGCACATCCTGGTCGCCGGCGCGCTCACCGTCGCCGGGTACCTCGGCGTCTGGCTGGTCCCCACGACCGTCCCGTGGCTGTGGATGGTCATCCTGGGCCTGGGGCAGGGCGCGTCGATCGCGCTCGCCCTGCTGATCATCGCCCTGCGCGCGCCCGACCCGGCGTCGGTCACCGCGTTGTCCGCGGTGGCGCAGACGTTCGGCTACACGCTGGCCGCCCTCGGCCCGCTGTTCATCGGCCTGCTCCACGAGATCTCCGGCGGCTGGACGCTGCCGCTCCTGGTCGGCCTGGCCCTCTGCGTCGTCCAGTCGGTCTTCGGCACCCTCGCCGGGCGGGCTCCCGGCTGAGGTCCGGCTGAGGTCCCTGTCATCTCGATGGTCAGTTGGTGCCGGTGTGCGGTACCGTATTAGGTAAGCCTTACCTACTGACGCACGACGGGGTGTGCCGGATGACGCTCGCGCTCTTCACCGATCCGCTCGCGGGACTGCGTGATCTGCTCACGCTGATCGCGGCCCGGCGCGGGGGAGCTCTCGGTGTCGTCCTCGAGCCGGTGACAGAGCCGGGGCCAGGCTGGATCCCGGCGGCCGAGCTGGCGCGCGAGCCCTTCCTGCTGGGCGCGGTGCTCGACGACGCCGCCGAACACCGCGGCGGCATCCCCCGGCACGTGGCGGGCGCGCTGCTGTGGAAGGGATACGGCTACTGGCACACCGCGCCGATGGCGCTCGGCTGGGCGCTCAACCGGCGGGTGCCGATCATGCGCTTCGAGGACACCCTGGTCCGCCCCGCCGACGGCGGTGTGACGGTCGCGGCGACGTCGGTGCGCACCGCCGTGCTGCCCGGCGACCCGTCCGCGGGCGAGCCCGGCACGGTCGTGGTGGACGATCTCGGCGCGGCCGTACGGGAGGCCCTGATCACCGGCCAGGCGCCGCTGATCGACGCCGTCGCCGCGCTGACCCGGGTGGGGGAGCGCACGCTGTGGGGGTCCACCGCGGAGGCGCTGGTCCATCCGCTGGTCGCGCACGCCGAGATCCTGCCCGGCGACGCCGCGGCCGGTGCGCCGGCCCTGCTCGCCTCGGTCGGCGCTCCGGTGGACGGCCTGCTGGAGTGGACCGCCGAGGGCTACCGCCGCCGCACCTGCTGCCTGTGGGCCACCGTCCCGGACACGACGGCCTGCGCCACGTGCTGCATCGGCCGCTCCCGCCTCTGACCGGCGAGCCCTTTGGCCTGCCCGGCCACAGTGCGAGCGGACGGTGCTCCGGAGCACCGGCGCCCGGGCATCGCCAAGCTGCCCTATCGAGCCTAGTGGATGCGCTTCCAGTAAGCGGAAAGGGCTTCCCAGACGATCTCCCGGTCCGACTTCAGGCTCGCGTGCTGGTCATGCCAGAGGCCCGTGAAGCCTCGCTGAACGTCGTACGGGTGTGTCCCCCGCTTGAGATTGAGCTCGACGGTCTTGTTGGCGAACGGGCCGAACCACCCGGGCTTTCCGGCCAGGTCCGCTTTGCTCCATTGTGGCCCCAGGATGGGCCCGAGGGCCGCTATGGTTGCGTCTCTATCGGGGGGCAGCAGCGGCCGGTCGCCCACGAGCGACATGTTTCCCTTGATCAAAATGTTGTACAACGCTTGGATGGCCTCGTCCAAGCTGCTTTTCGACCATGGACCACCGACCAACGTACGTTCGCCGTCACCGCCTTTCGTGCCGTCGGTTGTCTTCATCGTACGGCCCTTGGCCATGTTGAATTCGTGGCCGAACTGGCCAATCCGTTTCTGGAAGAAGAAAGGGTTCTTTCCGTCTTCGGCAAATTTGGCGAGTGCGAAGATGGCGTTCACGGGAGCGGTGACCATGGTGATGCCCGTGGCCCACTTGATGTCGTGCCACCGCTTGGCCGGACTCTGCTTCCAGTCCCTGCCTCTCAGGCTCGCATAGCTCGGGGCAGGCCAGGATCGGGCGGCGAGGCCCGCGCCGGTGCTGAGCGCGGCCATGCCGAAGCCCATCTCGGCGGCCTGCTTCCAGTTCCAGTCGCCGCCGGTGGCCCATCCCGCGGTCGCCAGCACCGTTGTGCTCACCGTTCCCCCGACCAGAAGCCGGGACAACGCCCGCTCCCAGGTGGCCGACTCCATGGCCTCGGCCAGGCCCTTGAGCCCGGGGCCGCCCCGGCGCAGGAGCGCGGGCAGCGCGGCGTGCGCGCCGGCCATCAACCCGCCGGCGAGCGCTCCGAAGGACATGTCCCGGACCAGCTTCGCCGGATCGACGGTGCCGGTGGCGAACAACTGATCGATCGCGCTCAGCCCACCGGAGAACATCGCGCCCAGCGCGGCCTGGCGGATGATCAGCACGATGATCCGCAGGGCCAGGCCCTCCGCCCGGAGCAGTTTCTTCACCACGACGTCGAGCAAAGGGCCGAGCCGGGGGGCCAGGAGCTTCGCGACGAGCATCAGTGACAGCACGAACGCCGCGGATGCCGTGAACTGCCATCTGGCCTTGACGATCGCGTCATAGGCGATCTGGCCGCAGTGGGCGAGATGCTCGCACCGGCGCTGGAGGTCCGCCAACTGCCCCTGCTCGCCGTGCACCCCCTGCGCGGCCCGTCCGAACTCGGCCGTGGCCGGCCCGTCCCCCTCTCCGGCCGCCCGCCCGGCCTGTCCGGCGACCTGCTCCCTGACGTCGCCGACCACGCGGGCCAGCGCCGCCGCGGCATCCCGCAGCCGCGCCACACCGTCGAGATCGGCATCCGGCCACGCGGACCCGAATCCCACAGATTGGAGAAACCAGAACGCCTGGCTGACGAAGTCGGGCGGTGGCGTGGTCGTCGGCAGGGCACCCACGCTCAGCGCGGGCTTGTACTCCTCCGGAGCCTTCAACCATGCCGGGCACGACTGCGTGTACGAGGTCCCGCTGTTCGCCGTCTCGGCCGTGGCGTACCGCTCCCCGCAGACGGCCAGCCCGGCCGCCATCCCGCGTAGCAGGTTCACCGCCATGACCAGCTCTTTCAGCAGATCATTACGTACCTGGGCGAACCCCGGCCTGCCCGCCTGAGGATCGCCCTCGAACAGCGCACGGCCCAGATCGTCCTGACCGAAGGGCCGTTCGTCCATCGCCCGGCAGAACCCGTCCACGCCCTGGGCCAGATCGTCAGCGGCCTCCCGGACGCCTTTTCCCGCGCTGACCCAGGTCTGCGGGTCGAACTGCAGTATCCCCGCAGAGGCAACGTTCTCGGTGGCGATGTCCCTCAACTCCGTGATCCACAGCGAATGCTCGCAAACTCTAGCCGGAGCATCCACGGCGACGGACGGCGGGCCGCCTTCGGGGGGATTCCCGGGGCAGGCGCGAACGTGGTCGCGCGCTCGGAGAGCCTGAAGGCGGTGCGGTCGGCCAGGGCCGCGCGCACGAGCGCCTCGTGCTCCGTCAGCTCTCTCCCACGAACGAGCCCCCGGTCTACGGTCTGCGCCGCGCCGGGGGCCTGTCCTGGTTGTCGAGGGTTCAGGCGACCTGTTCCGCGTCGACCGGCTCGTCCACCGGGCGCAGCTCGTCCGCGTAGCTGACCGAGACCCGCCGCATGACGCCCGAGTCGCTGATCGAGTACTGCCCGAGCCGCCACAGCGGCGGGGAGTAGGCGTGGATGGACACGCTGCCCGGCTGCGCGCCGGTGAGGCGGTGGATGTGGTCGGGGCCGAAGGAGAAGGACTCGCCGTCCGTCACCAGGGTCTCCAGGTGCTCGCCGCCGATCCGCGGGTTGCACTCCTTCAGCGCGCCGGACACCACCCGGACCGCGCCCGAGGAGATGTCGTGGTCATGCCAGCCGGTGTCGTCCTCCGGCCGCCAGCACAGCAGCCAGATGTCGACGTAGGCGTCACGGTAGAGCGAGGCGTAGTGCCGCCCGCCGCCGTCCTCGGGGAAGTCGACCTCGGCGGCCCACCGGCCGGGGTCACCGGCCAGCTCGTCCACGAGCTCCCGCAGCTCGCGCCGGTCGAGGTTGCGCTCGGGGATCGCGTCCCAGTCCCGGGCCGGCGTCACGGACGCCGGTGGCTCGGCGGCCTCGGTTGTCTCTGGTGTCTCGGTTGTCCGGGGTGTCTTCGGTGTGACCGGGGTGAGTGTCGCCGTGCCCTCCGGGAGCCGCGCCTCGCCGGCACACGGCTGACCGCCTCGGTAGTGGTTCATGGATGCGACTCCTTTCGTGTCGGGCCCGGCATGGCCGAGACGCCCAGCAATCGATACGGATTGACGGTGTGGATGGCGTGGTCCGCGGCGGCGCCCAGCCCGGTGGGCGGGGCGCTCGCGTAGGGCAGGTCGGAACCGTTGACCACGACGTCGATGCCCAGCTCGCGGACGACGGCGTCGATGGCCCGCGGGCCGTAGGAGGAGGTCTCGACGTAGACGCGGGTGTCGATCTGGCCGCGGCCGGCGCCGCCCCGGGTGATCACGCGTTCGAGGTGCAGCGGGGCCAGGCCGGCGAGCAGGGCGAAGCAGACCCGCAGTCCGGCGTGTCGCGGCCGGCCGTACGCGTGGAAGGCGTACCAGGCGGCGTGCATCTGCTGCACGTAGGGCACCACCGCGGCCCACCAGCCCGGCTCGCCCACGCCGCGCGCGGCGGCCGGGCCCGGGTGCACGAACAGCGGCCGGTCCCGCTCGGCGAGCACGTCGAGCACGCCGGCCAGCCGGTCGAGGCCCGCGGCGTCCAGCATGGCCGTCGCGGGGACCTGGAGGCCGACGAGCCCCCGGTCGAGGTCCCGGCGGAGCCGGTCGGGGTCGGGGTCGGCGACGCAGGTGGCGGCCCAGGCGCGGAAGGGCGCGGGGAGGGCGAGCGCGCCCGCGTGGTAGGCGTCGATGATCGGCCAGGCCTCGCCGGGCGGCAGGTGCTCGACGCCGAGCGGGCTGGACAGCGACACCAGGGCGAGGTCGAGGTCCCGGTTCAGCTCGGTGCGGCGGGGCACGTCGTGGTCGAGCGGATCGACCTCGTAGGGCGGCTCCCCGTCGAGGTGGAGGGTCCACCCGTCGAGCCGGGGCGCGGCGGCCCGGCGGCGGAGCGCGTCGAGCAACTCCGGCGTCCAGACATGCTGGTGCACGTCAACGCTCATCGGGCCTCCTTCCGGTGCTCCCCTTATTCCCTACTCGGAATGACGGTAATACTAACACCCTCCCAGATGGAAGAGATGTGAAACGGTTCAGTGATCCGTTTCAGTGAACCGTTTCACCCCGAATCGTGTCAACCGTACACTTTCGTGACTCGACGGCGTACTCGGCTTCCGGGCGGTACTCGGCGTAGGCTTGCGAGGTGACGCAGCCACGCAAGCGAGCGACGATCCGTGAGGTGGCCAAGGCGACGGGCTTGTCACCGGCCGCAGTGTCCTACGCGTTGCGGGGCATGCAGGTCTCCGAGGAGACCATCGAGCGGGTCAAGCAGGCCGCCGCCGAGCTCGGCTACGAAGCCGACCCCATCGCCCGGGCCCTGGCCAGCGGCAGGACCGGCACGATCGGGTTGCTCTGCGGCTCCCTGGAGGACCTCTGGCAGCAGGCCCTCGCCGTGGGGATCGGCAGGGCGTTGAAGGACAAGGACCGCTACGCGCTGATCCTCGACGCCGTCGGAGACCCCTCCCGTGAGGGCAGGCTCGCCCAGCAGCTCCGCGACCAGCGAGTGGACGGGCTGATCGTGCAGCCGGTGGACCCCGCCGCCGGGTTCTGGGCCGACCTGTGCGCGACGCTGCCGGTCGTGGCCATCGGCGACGCCCTGGCCGGCGCGCGTACGGCGGGCGAGGTCGTCTTCGACAACCGCCTCGGCACCACGATGGCCCTGGAGCACCTGCGGGACAACGGCCACCACCGGCTGGCCGTGCTCACCCCCACCAGGTCGAGCACCCCCGACCGCCCGGCCGACGTGCACGTGGCCGCCGAGGCCGACCGGCTCGGCCTGGACATCGAGATGGTCACCGCGCCCCAGTCGCTCACCGGCGCGACCGAGGTGGCCAGGGACCTCCTCGGTGAGGAGAAGGACCGGCCGAGCGCGGTGTTCTGCTTCGCCGACTCCATCGCCTACGGCGTCTACGCGGCGGCGGCCGAGCACCGGCTGAGCATCCCCGGCGACATCTCGGTGATGGGGTACGACAACCATCCGATGTCCCGGCTGCTGCACCCCGGTCTCACCACCGTCGACTGGGACATCGACGGCATCGTGCTGGCCGCCGTCCGGCTGGTGGTCGCCGCGGTGGACGGCAACAACCGGCGCAGGCGCATCGTGCAGGCCCCCAAGCTGCGCGAGCGCGGCTCGGTCGGCAGGCTCGCCGCCCGCTGACCCGGCGGCTCCGCCCGTTCAGCGGCCTCCGTTCAGCGGCCTCGGGCGGCGCATCCGTTCAGTGGCCTCGGTCAGCGGCCCCGTTCAGCGGCCTCGGGCGGCGCCCCCGTTCAGCGGCCTCGGTCAGCGGCCTCGGGCGGGGCCGAGTTCGCGGTCGCCCGCCAGGCTGATCGCCAACCGGGCGGCCTCCAGGTCGGCGTCGAGCGAGTGGTCCTGGACGGGCAGGCCGAGCGGGTCGGACAGGTCGAGGTCCGGGTCGCCGGGGGGCTGGTGGATCCCGCGCAGCCGCATCGCGCGCATCGCCGCGACCAGCTCGCACGCCAGCAGGACCTCCAGCGGCCGGATCGCCTCCAGCGTCCGCCGTGCCGCGTGGGTGCCGAACCCGGCGTGGTCCTCCGCGCCGCGCGAGATCACCGTGGAGCCCGTGGTCACCGGCTGGGCCAGGAACCGCAACTCGGCCAGCGCGTCCTGCGCGACGTACTCCAGGATCATCATCCCGGACCGCCCGGGGGCCTCGGCGAGGAACGGCGCCAGCCCGGTGTACCGCGGCTCCATCAGCGCGCCCAGCCGCGCGGCGCTCAGGGCCGCGGTCTGCGCGACGGCCGCGCGCAGCCCGTCCAGCGCCAGCGCGACCGGGCCGGAGTGGAAGTTGCCGTTGTGCCAGGCGTGCCCGTCGCCGCCGATCAGCGGATTCTCCGCCGCCGCGTTCATGTCCACCTCGACGACCTGCTCGGCCCGCGCCATCGCCTCCATCGCCGCCCCGTGCACCTGCGCGAACGCGCGGAAGCCGTACGGGTCCTGCACCCGGCCGGTGGGGCCGGGGACGGGCAGCGACGCGCGCAGCAGCGTGGCGACGGCGGCCTGACCCGGATGCGGGCGGCCCTCCTGGACGGCCGCGGCCAGCGGCTCGACCGAGGCGTCCACCGCGACGAAGGACCGCGCGGCGACCGAGATCGCGGTGGTCAGGAGGCGGCGCAGCCGGTGGCAGGCCAGTGCGGCGTCCCCCAGCGTCGCGGCCCCCGAGCTGATGAACGGCAGCGCCTCGCCGTACCCGAGCGCGAACCGCGGCCCGCCCTCCCCGCCGGTCGGCCTGCCGCCCGCCTGCCGCCAGGGCAGCTCGCCCAGCAGGCAGAGGGCGGCGGTGGCCAGGGCGGCGAGGTCGCCGGTGCCGACGGCCCCGTAGGTGCGCATGGGCGGGGTGAAACCGTGGTTGACGGCGTCGGCGAGCGCGTGGGTGACACCGGGGTCGATGCCCGAGCCGCCGCGCAGGATCTGGTTGGCCCGGACGACCAGGGTGGCGCGGGCGCGCTCCTCGTCGATCAGCGGCCCCGCGCCGCCGGCGTGGCTGCGCAGCAGGTCGAGGTCGAGCGCGTTCTCCCGGAGCCCGGTGTCCTCGCTCATCACGGCCACGTTGGCCCCGACACCGGTGTGCCTGCCGTACACGGGGCCGGGAAGCGTGGCGGCCAGTTGCCATGCGGCCCGGGCGCGGCCGGTGTCGCCGACCTCGGCCCGGGCCCCGGCGACGGCCACCTGGTAGACCTGGGCACAGGTGAGGTGGTCGCCGTCGAGAAGGACGTGCGGGTGGTTCACATGCGTACGTTATCGGTCAATCGGGGATGATCAGGTCGAGGATCCAGCTCACGACGCCCACGATCAGCGCCCCCCACAACGCGGCCCAGAAGCCGTCCACGTGGAAGGGGAGGTGCAGTTGCTCGGCAATCCAGCTCGTCAGCAGCAGCAGCGCGGCGTTCACGATCAGTGCGAAGAGGCCCAGGGTGAGCACGTAGAACGCGCAGCCGATGGTGTGGATGATCGGCTTGAGCACGGCGTTGACGAGGCCGAAGATGAGGGCGACGGCGAGAAGGGTGAGGACGTTCCTCGTCGTGGTGTTGCCGGAGACGGTGATCCCGGCGACGAACTGTGTCGCCACCCAGAGTGCGGCGGCCACGATGAGGATTTTGACGACTATTTTCACGCTGCGGCATCCTCCCATGTCGATCGGTCGAGCGATAGAGCCGCGCCGGCCGGGGAGCGCCGGTGATTCGAGGCTAGCGCGCCGGGACCGGCGCCGTGCGGACACGACCTTTCCCAGGTGAACGCCGGGAGAGGATTAGCCGCGCGGGGCCCTGGGTAGCGTGGCGTGATCACCACGGAGACGGGGAAGGCAAGAGAGGGGGTGGGCATGAGATGGAAGCGGAGAAACTGGAGTCGCTGCCGGCCAAGGAGTTGCACGACCGGGCCGTCCGTTATGCCGTGCGGCACGGGGACCTCGGGTTCCTGTGGGACCTGCTGAAGGTGATCCCGGCCGCGGAGGTGGCCAGCGGTCACGAGGACGAGGCGGTCAACGACCTGAGCAAGGTCTCCGCCCTGCTCAGTGACGCCGTGGCCGCGGGCGAGGGCCGCCTGGGCGAGTCGCTGCGGCCGATCTACATCGACTACCTCAACCGGCATCCCGACGCCTGACCGCCGGGTGCGGGGTCACCCCGCCAGCAGGGTGCCCCCCACCGGGCCGTAGGCGGCGAAACCCGGCGTGCTCACCGGCCGCCGCTCCGGGGCGGCGATCAGCACCTCGTACGGCCCCGCCTCGGCGAGCCGCACGGCGAACCTCCTGGCCATCGTCGGCCCCAGCGCCGAGATCGCGGAGGCGTAGGCGCCGGCCATCACGAGATCCGGCCCCACCACGGTCACCGACCGGCCGGGCGCCCGCGTGTCGTTCACCGCGGCGGACGCCGTGGCGATCGCCAGGTCGTGCGCGTAGACGGCGGTGCGCACCCGGCCGGTGCCCGGGTCGCGGACCTCGACCCGCCAGCGCCGGCCCGGGGTCGCCGACCCGCGCACCCGCACCGCGTTCCCCGCGCGCACCTGGTGGTCCACCGCGCCGGCGGCGAGGAGGGCGCGGGACAGGCGCTCCACCGACTCCTCCCTGACCTCGCGCTTCGCGCCGAAGGCCGATCCGGTGTCGCGCAGCCAGGTGAAGGCGTCGTCGAGCACGGGATCCAGCTCGCGAGGCGGCAGCGCCGTACGGATGTCCACCTGGACGGGAACGCCTGACACCTGCTCGGCACGGGCGGCTCCGGGAAACGCCATCGTTCCATCCCTCCCTGTCGCGGGCATCGCGTCCGACCGGCGGCGTTGCGGACCCGCGCGCCGGACCGCACGATCCCGGCCAGCATCCCACGGGCCGCGTAATGTCCCCCTAAGCGTTTTACGCGGCTTTGCCGGCCCTGCGCCCTAAGCTCCCTCCGGAGAACCCTCGCGCCCGGAAGACAGGGGATCATGGCCGAGACCGACACCAGCGCCCGGCTCCTCGTCGTGGACGACGAACCCGAGCTGCGCAACGCGCTGTCCCGCGCGCTGCGCCTCGCCGGATACCGGGTCGCGGTGGCGGCCGACGGCAGGGCCGGGCTCGGGGCGGTGGCCGCCGACCGGCCCGACCTCGTGCTGCTCGACCTGATGATGCCCCGGATGAGCGGCATCGAGGTCTGCCGCCGGCTGCGCGAGAACGGCGACGGCACGCCGGTGCTCATGCTCACCGCGCTGGACGGCGTACGCGACCGGGTGGCCGGGCTCGACGCCGGGGCCGACGACTACCTGATCAAGCCGTTCGCCCTGGAGGAGCTCTTCGCCAGGGTCCGCGCGCTGCTCCGCCGCACGCCTCCCGGCGAGGACGTCACCCCGCCCGCCCACGGCGACGTGCGGCTGCTGCCACGCGGCCGGCAGGGCGTCCGCGGCGACCGCGTCTTCGACCTGACCCGTACCGAGTACGCCCTGCTCGACCTGCTGATCCGCAACGGCGGCCAGGTGCTGACGAGGGAGGTCATCCTCGACCGGATCTGGGGCTACGCGTCGGCTCCCGGGTCCAACTCGCTGGAGGTCTACATCGGCTACCTGCGCCGCAAGACCGAGGCGGGCGGCGAGCCGCGGATCATCCAGACCGTGCACGGGCTCGGCTACGCGCTGCGGGACCCGTCGTGACGGGCGCGACCGCGGGCGGCGCGGCGGCCGTCGCCGGGGGCGCGCGTTCCGGCGGCGCCGGGTTCGGGTGGCGGGTCCGGTTGCGGCTGCGGGTACGGCTCGCGCTGGCGGCCGGGGTGGCGGCGGCGCTCAGCGTGATCGCGGTGATGACCCTGGCGTACTTCGTCGCGTGCAACCGGGTCGAGGACACCTTCGGCGGCTACCAGGGCCAGGAGCCGCCGCCGACCGGCCTGCTCGACCGGGTCGCGGCCATGCAGACCTCGCTGGGCTGGCCGTTCGTCGCCGTCTCGCTGGGCGGCCTGGTCCTCGCCGCCCTCTTCGCCTGGCCCGCCGCCCGTACGGCGTTGCGCCCGGTCGCCGACCTCACCAGGGCCGCCGAGCACGTCGCCGAGACCCGCGACCTCAAGCTGCGGGTCGGCCTGCACACCGGGGACGACGAACTGGGCAGCCTGGCACGCAGCTTCAACACCATGCTGGACGCCCTCGAACGTTCCGCCGACGCCCAGCGCCGCCTCGTCGCCGACGCCTCCCACGAGCTGCGCACGCCGCTGACCGCCCTGCGCACCAACGTGGAACTGCTGCTGCGCGCCGACCGCCTGGGCGAGGACGACCGCAGGGAGATCGGCCAGGCCGTCGTCTCCGGCTTCGAGGAGCTGACCGCGCTGGTCTCCGACGTGGTGGAACTCGCCAGGGACGAGGAGCCGGTGGCCCTGGTCGAGGACGTGCGCCTCGACGAGCTGGTCGGCCACGAGGTCGAACGCTCGGCCGCCTACTGGCCCGCCATCCGCTTCCGGCACGACCTCGAACCCACCGTCGTGCGCGGCGTCGAGCAACGCCTGTCCCGCGCCGTCGCCAACCTGCTGGACAACGCCGGCAAATACGGCCCCGACGGCACCGAGGTCCAGGTACGGCTCCGCGGCGGCGTGCTGACCGTGCGCGACCACGGCCCCGGCATCGCCGCCGAGGACCTGCCGCACGTCTTCGACCGCTTCTACCGTGCCCGCGACGCCCGCTCCCTGCCCGGCTCCGGGCTCGGCCTCGCGATCGTCCGCCAGATCGTGGACAGCCACGGCGGCCAGGTCACCGCCCATCCCGCCCCCGGCGGCGGCACCCTCATCCGGCTGACCCTGCCCGCTTTCGCCTGACGCGTCCGAATGCCAGGGTGGTCAGTAGGCTGCGGGTATGGCGATCGTAAATGTGGAACGTACCGATGACGGCTTCGTGGCGCGCAACGACCGGGGTGGTGAGGTGCGGATGGGGAGCTCGACCGAGGAGGGCGTCTTCACCCCCGTGGAACTGCTCCTCGCGGCCGTCGGCGGCTGCAACATCGTGACCGTGGAACCCCTGACCGCACAGCGCGGCCACCGTCTCGTCCGCCTCGCGATGACCGTGCAGGCCGACAAGGTCGAGTCCAACCTGCTGGGCCCGGTCACCGTCACCTACGACGTGGAACTGCCCGAGGGCGACGCCAAGGCCGACGAGGTCTTCCGCGCCGTCGCCCACCGCGTCCACGAGCGGCACTGCACCGTCAGCCGCACCCTGGAGAAGGGCACCGAGGTCAAGGTCGTCCTCCCCGAGTAGCCCCCCGCCGGGCATACCGGGTCAACCCCGGGTGTAGCCCGAAAAACAACCCTCATATGACGCCCCCATTGCCCTGCCCTCGGTACTGTTTAGTCAGGTCAAGGGGCCAGGATCGCCCCGAAGCCGGCACAACAGAAGACTTTCTACCGAAGGCGGATGCGTTGGGGGAACGCCATCTGCCGACGGGACCGGCGATCTCTGGGGGGAGATATCGGCAGGTCCCGGTAGATCGGGGCCGGACAGTTGGGGGACTGGCCGGCCCCGAACCTTTTCCCCCCACCTTTCCTCTCCTCTCCCGCCCCCATGGATCTTCGCAAGGACACACCGCCCCGCTCCCGCGCTCTTGTGGATGTGCGACCACGGTCCGGCTGCTGCTAGAGTTACACCCGTCGCAAGCGCCGCTAGCTCAGTTGGTTAGAGCAGCTGACTCTTAATCAGCGGGTCCGGGGTTCGAGTCCCTGGCGGCGCACCCATATGCGGTTGACGTGGGCATTCTCGCTTCGGTGGGGATGCCCACAGTCGTTTGTGCGTTCTGGGTGCTGCTGGGTGCTCGTTTGTCGTGATCTTGCTCGTTTCATGATCACTAAAGGTCAGCTGGGCCGGGTGCGGGACCGGTCGCCGGTGCGCTCCAGTACCAGGCCCCCGCGAAAATTCTGACAATCTTTCCATGATCGTTTCTTGCCGGGTCGAGCGGTTGGCCCCGGCGGTGATGCCTGGGAGGTAGGCCGCCAGTTTGTGCTGTGGTGATGGTGTAGTGGCGGCCTTCCCAGCCAGTAACGTTCGCCTGGGCAGGGAGCAGGGTCCGAAGAGGTGGCCCCTCCAGAAGCTTGCTGGAGGCCATGCCACACCGATGGCAACGGGGGCATGCGCCGTGGTAGGCGCGTGCCCCCGTCAGGATGCACGGCCGTGCCGGGTTCGACCTATTGCGCCACCGCATCCTGCTGCAGTGAAGATCACTCAACGCCACCACCGATTACGGGCCAGAGCCGGTCACTGGACAGACCCCAGGGCAGCGTTCTCATGTTGTAAGACCGAGTAGCTGTAGGCCGTCGTCGGGGTGGCTGCGGTAATGGTCGGTGGCGGCGGCGATGTTGGTCCAGCCGATCAGGCGGGCCAGGCCGATGGCCAGGTTGCGCAGGCTCGCCAGGATTCGGGGAGCGGCGCCGGTTCTCACCTTGCAGGCGTCCTCTCTGTAGGTCACGTCTCGGATGTAATGCAAGATCTCCACGCTCCAGTGGCCGCGGATGAGCGTGGCGAGCTGCGGCGCGTGGGGGACCCGGCCCGGTGGGAGGCTGGTGACTGCGTAGATCGTGACGATCGTGATCTTGCCGGTCTTGCGATCGGTGCGGCGGCGTTTGACCTGGATGGCCTGAGCGGCGTGTGGGAAGGGCAGTCCCCGGCGTGCGGTGCAGATCTTCAGGCGGCGGATCTCGCGGCGGCCGTGTCCGGTCTCGTCGGTGCGGTCGTTGAGGATGGCCTCCCGCCAGGGCAGGGCTTTGAACCGGCGGTGCAGGGTGGGCTGGTTGCCCTTGACGATGAGCAGGTAGTGGCCGCCTGCGGTGACGATGTGGCGGGCGTGTTCATGCTGGGTGTGCAGGGCGTCGGCGGTAACCACCACTCCGGACAGGTCCAGGGTGGCCAGTAGTGGCGCGAACGCGGGGATCTCGTTGCTCTTGGCGGTGACCTGGGCTTGGGCTACGACGATCTGGCTGTCATGACGGACGGCGGCCGGCAGATGGGTCACGTCTTCGCCGGTGCGGCTGCCACGCAGGGTCTTGCCGTCCACGGCCAGGCCGAGCAGCGGTGTTCTGGTGCCTGTGGGGGCGGGGCGCGTCATGTTCTCCGTTGCCAGGCGCCTGGTCAAAGGCGGCAGAAGGCTCCGGCTCCGCCTCGCTCAACGCTGGCAATGGGCCACCCTGATCGCCTCCGCGATCACCCACTTGCAGACACTACCGGCGCCCTGACCAGCCCCCACCGACCCGACAAAACCCAGGAAGGACAAACCCGCGGGCCCGTGGAACCCCGCCCACCCGGCGCGACAGCCGGGACGCAACGCTGACCAGGACACGCATCTTAATACCAGCCGAACCACTCAACCGACCACACGAAGATCACGAAAGATCGAGGCAAGTCAACCAAAGTGACTCCACGAAAGCCGGGGAACATCAAAGTCTCCACCGATGCCGGGGCGGTTCAAGACGACATCGATGATCGTAACTATTACGGCCAGCGTTTCGAGGTCGAGTTGTCCGGACGTGGTCTGTGGTTGCTGCGCCCGGCCCGCAAAGGTGAGCCCGAGCGGGCCGGGGCGTCTTTGATCAAACCGTTGCGGCAGATCATCGAGTTGATCATTCAGACTTTCAAAGGACAGCTTGACCCGGAGCGTCACGGCGATCGTACCCCTGCCCGCGTCATCGCCCGAGTGCTGATCCGGGTCTTGGCGCTGACGGCGGTTATATGGCACAACGACAGATCGGGTGAGCCGATCAAGCGATCACTGATCGCCTACGACAACTGAACGTGACCTACATATCCCTTGGACTCAAGCATCTAGTCGCCAGGAGCCCATTACCATCGCGCTGCACGATCCCCGACGCAGGCCGGACCGAACAAGTCGTGTGAGTGTCTATACCTGCACCTGAATAGCTCCCTTCAGAAATACTGGGTATTCTATGACAAACCTTGAGCTGTAGGGTGCACTGTCGCCTACTCCACGGCCTCCTTCGGAAAAGAAGGTCTTTTGATTTTCCGAAGGAGGCCGCATCGGCGGCGCTATATCTGAATTCGACTTCAGCTAAGAGGAGTCTCCATTTCGAAATTTTTCGATCCATCGAAAAAGCAGATGAACTACTGGCGCTACAGCCCAGACGGCTATACCAATCGCCGTTATCTGCTGCCCCCAGGTGAGGCGCTCCAGATCTTGCGCGCCGCTTCTGACGACTAGTCCGGCTACCATTATTGCTACGCCAATGATTACCAGGCTCCACGTAGCAACTTTCCGCATGACTGTTATCTTTCCATTCACTCAGGTCGCCTGCGGCGCGAACTTTATATCACACATAGAATTCCCGATGAGTTACGGCCGTCGTTATGCATCCAGCTCCGCTGGACGAGCATTACACTTATCCTCCATCAAGGGTATATTGTAATTGTCACACGTTAGACGTACACCATCCCCCCCGCTTTTACGATTAGCAGCAGATATATTTACAACGTCAATGGTGAAGCGGGCCGCCGCCCCAGTACATGCCAGCGCAATACCTTTAGCAAGAGGGCCGGGAGTTATGCCGGCGACACCAGCGCATGCGCCGGACATTGCAGCGTAGACGGTTAGCTTGTCGGCCAGATCGGCCGCATCGTCCGACGTTAGATAGATTTCACACCTCGTCTTATATAAGCCCACTTTGCAAGTTCCATAACTTTTAAGCTTTGGGACGCCACCGCCGCCGCACCCTAAAGAACAGGGGTCTATAGAGCCAATCCAGGCGGTACGCCAGTCTCCCTCGCCAAGTGCAGAAAATTCCTCTTTTGTCATAGACTCCCTAGTGTGTTCGTACCCGATCATGAATCGAACTCGGACATCGGTTTCTTGGAGCCAAAATTCTCGGGCCGTCATGCCGGGGGGTATATCATAGCCGTTAGGCAGCTTGCCTGCTTCTTTTGCAGTCCAGTCTCGAATATCGAGGAGATCCCAAGGGGTAGAGCCATCCGAAGGGCGCAAGTCTGCAATCTGCGTCGCTTGCGTAGGAGTGTCGGGCGCGTTTTGGCAGTAATAGTTGCACGGGAAACCGCCAGGATTGGAACCGTAATCGATGACGTTCATCGTCTCATGACCGTTATGGTCAGTTCCAGTGAGAGGAGAGGCGTTGGCATAGGTATATCGGTTGCCCTGGACAGAGGGAAAGGGGGCAATGGTGACGGTATCTCGGGAAGAAAACCTTCCACTACCGGGTTGGTACCAGCGAGAGTGCATGTTAACGCTGCCGGTGTGGGGATCGGTGTACTCGCTTTGGTAGCCGAGGGCACGCGGTAAGCCAGAGGAGGTAGCCTGACCGAAGGGGTCGTAAGCAGTCGAGCCGGTCAGGGCATTCGCGGAGAAGGTGGCAACAAGGTCGCCGTGCAAGTCGGTCAGTGCTCCACCGGGTGTAGCACCTTCCTGAAGCCCAAGGATATCTCCGAATGGGTCGCGACTGTACTTGGCCTGAAGGGTGTTGGAGCCATCGGTGATCGCGGCGATGTCATTACTCAGGCCGGTGTAGTAGAAATTCTGCTGGCTAACATCCTTAGTCCGCGTGGTCATGCGTCCTAGGCCGTCGTATCTGTATGTTGTGTCATCATCGGTGATGAGTTGGTCGAAAGCATCAAAAGCCAGGTTGCGGGTAGCCCCGTCCTTAGTCTGCGAGGTGAGGGTGCCGCGCGTGTGCGGGAAGGCGTGGTGGATGGCGTCTTCGAAACCTGCCAGGCCGTCGGTGCAGGCGATGAGGATGTCACGCACGCCCCGGTTGCGCAGGTCGGTCATCACCGACGTCCAAAACCGGGCGGACTCGCCGGCGGTGGCGGCAGAGTCTTGGCCAGCCAGATCCCCAGCACGTGCTTGTCGCCGTCGGCGTCGATGCCGACCGCCAGATAGGCGGGCTTGGCCTGGACGCTGTGGTTGTCGCGGACCTTGACCACGATGGCGTCCAGGAACACCACCGGGTAGACCGCCCCGCCTCCAACGGCCGGGCCTGCCAGGCGCGGACCTTCTCCAGCACGGCGTCGGTGATGTTGGAGATGGCCTCGTGGTGATGAGGCTCAGCGGAAGTGGCTCTGGCGATCTTTGTGTGGTGCCGTCACAGACGGTGGCCGAGACCTCGAGTCAGGGGCTGATCGCAATCGTGTAACTGGCCACGTGCAGGAGCGGCCGCCCCGTGAGGATCTTGTTCGACCAAGAACGTGATCACCACTTGAGCGGCCGCGAGGTTCATTGTGCCCTGTGCGCAGCATGCGGTGGCGGGCGATGCCTGCTGCCTGAGGATGTTCTTCCCCCATCTGGCCGAGCTGGTCGTCGACAAGGTGACCGATCATGGGAACCACGTGCTGGTCACGGCACACATCGGTGACGGGCCGACGCCCTGCCGGACGTGCGGAACACCCTCATCTCGAGTGCATGGCCACTACCGCCGGCTGCTGAACGATCTGCCCGCCGGGGGCCGCCCAGTCCTGATCGCCCTCACGGTCCGCCGCCTAACCTGCCAGAATCCGGAGTGCCCGGTCCGGACGTTCGCCGAACCCGTGCCCGGTCTCACCCAGCGCTATGCCCGCCGCACGCAACTGCTGCGGCGGCTGCTGGAGTTGATGGCGCTGGCCCTGGCCGGGCGCGCCGCCTCCCGGCTACTGGGCTTACTCGGCGTACACGTCGGCAAGGACACCCTGATCCGGCTCGTCCGCGCCCTGCCCGACCCCGAGATCGGCCAGGTCACCGTGCTCGGGGTCGACGACTTCGCCAAGAAACGCGGGCACTCCTACGCCACCGTGCTGATCAACATGGACACCCACCAGCCCATCGACGTGCTGGACGACCGGACCGCCGACACTTTCGAGCACTGGCTACGCGACCATCCCGGCGTGCAGGTGATCTGCAGAGACCGGGCCGGAGCCTACGCGGCAGGCGCCACAGCCGGGGCACCCGAGGCGACGCAAATCGCTGATCGCTTCCATCTGTGGCGCAACCTCTGCGACGCGGTCGAGAAAAACGTCATCACCTGCCGCGCCGGCCTGCGTGAACCCGACGCCGACGACGCCGGGCCCGCCCACGAGGAACCCGGCGACCACCAGCGCGACAACTTGCCGCTCCAGCCCCAGCCGATGTCAGATCAGCCACCACAGGAGGAACACCCGGCTCATCGTCCGCACGCGTGAACGCTACGCCGCGGTGCAGGATCTGGCAGCCAAAGGCTGGACGATCTCGGCGATCGCGCGCAAGCTACGGCTGTCCCGGCCCACCGTCCGCCGGTTCGCCCACGCCGAGGTGGTGGAGGACCTGCTGACCAAGGCGACCGGACGGTCCGACCTGCTCACTGCCTACCTGCCCTACCTGATCCAGCGGTTCAACGACGGCTGCACCGATGCCGCCCGCCTCACCCGCGAGATCCGAGCCCAGGGCTATCGCGGCAGCCCGCAGACCGTCCGCCGGTATCTGCACCCGCTGCGGTCCTCAGCCGCCGAGGCGCAGGCACCATCCACGGCCCCGACCGTCCGCGAGGTCACCCGGTGGATCACCAGCCACCCCGACCGGCTCTCCTCCGACGACCAGGCCAAACTCGCCGATCTGCGGGCTCGCAGTCCCCGCCTGGACGCCACCGCCGACTATGTCGCCGCCTTCGCTCAAATGATGACCACGCTGACCGGCACGGCCGAGAACCTGCACGCGTGGATGGCGGCCGTCGACGCCGACGACCTGCCCGGCCTGCACTCCTTCACCCATGGCATCCGCCGCGACCTGGACGCGGTCGTCAACGGCCTCACCCTGCCGTACAGCTCAGGCGCGGTCGAGGGCAACGTGACGAGAGTCAAGGCGCTCAAGAGGAGCCGATACGGCCGAGCCAAGTTCGACCTTCTCAGGAAGATCATCCTCTGCGCCCACTGAACGTTCTCACGATCCGTGACGGCACCACACAAAGATCGCCAGAGCCAGTTTCAGCGAGCGCCATCAGTGGGACAGTTCGGTGTCGTAGATCTGGCGCAGGTGGTGCTGGATGTCGCGCACGCTCATGCCGTGCGAGTACAGGCTGATGATCATGTCGTCCAGGCCGCCGGAGACGCGGCCGGCCCGTTTGGGCACCAGGATCGGCTCGAAGGTGCCGGCCCGGTCCCGGGGCACGGCCAGCCGGACCGGCCCCACCCCGGTCTGCACCGTCTTGCCGATCCTGCCGTTGCGGGAGTCGCCGCTGCCGTGTCCGGCCACCTCGTGCTTGCCATAGCCCAGATGCGACGACAGCTCGCCCTCCAGCGCGCGTTCCAGCACCGCCTTGACCAGCTCGCCGAGCATCGAGCCCTCACCGGTCAGCCGCAGCCCGCCCGCGCCATCGCGGGAACGCTCCAGCAGCAGGTCCAGCACCTGATCGCCGAGCAGGTCCCGCAGCGGCACCTCGCCGCCACGATGGGGGGATTTTTCCCCGCCATAATGAGCAGCCGCCCCCAGCAGCACCGATGCGTCATCGCGCTGGTCTTGCCCCACCGCGGCCAGCGCGGCTCTTCCCCGTGTCGTGGACATGATCGTGTTCTCCCCCGAGATGGTGAATGATCGTTCTAGACTCCCGTCTACGTTTGGTGATCATTTCCACACCTGGAGTGATACCCCCTCCTGTTCCAGCCAGTGGCTCGAAGAGCTGCTGACCAGGCGGATAAGTGACGGCTGACCCGGTGCAGCGGCCTGCGGGCGGCCTGTACGCAGGGGTGCGATGCGGATGCGGTGGGCAGGCGCGGGTGCCGGGCCGGCTGGGCCGTCACCCGTGATCGGTCGCACGTTCCGGCCCGGCATGCGGGTAGAGCACGTTCGTCGCCGCCGGGGTGTCCACCGGATATACGATGTTGAACCATTATGATGCCGCCCTGAACGTCGCGGCGTTGCAGATGGCGGGCCGTGACACGAGGGGGCCACGTGTCGGCGCCTCATACTTTGCTCGCGCTCGACTCTTGCAATTATTCAGAGTGCCGAGACTGACACCTAGAGGCCATATATCAATAGGTGTCAGCCTCGGGATTCTATTTGTTTAACTAATTACAGCAGAAGATCCATTCGCTTGACTGGCTCATTCTTCATAGTCCTCGAATTCCCAGTAGCCCAACCTTGCCACCTTTTCAGCTAATGAACTCCAATCGTTGGCTGTCAACGAATCGATACGGCGTCGCAGGTAGCTTTCGATTTGATCTTTGTCAAACCTTGCAACGATCAAGCTGTGACGGCCATCGAATATTCCGTGTTCCGACACGATCGCACTGATACGCAGAGGGGAGTAGATTGTTATGTCGAAAGACTCTGAACCACCCCCCTCTGCCGGTCCTACGAAGACTTGGATGAATACTTCGAAGTTGTCTGGATCGCTCGGAAATTCCGATTCCCAGTCCAGGTCGGGGCTGAGAATTCCCTTCAGTTCTGCTCTCACGCGCTAATCCACAATGTCCAGATGTCCGTTGTTTTGCCAGCGTTTCGATAGTTGCCCCGGCACCCTCGACTCGAAGTTCGCTTGAACTTTTCCTATCTTATCTTTGTTGCTGGGAGGGCGATACTGACGCATATTGTCTGCGCTAATCCAAACTTCCTTCCCTTCCTTGTTCACTACCGTCCTGTAGCCGGAGCCCACCCACGCTTCGCCTGCCAGTCTCGCTTCTGCGCGCGTGCCAACACCGACGCCAAAGTTTCCCTTCCCCTGAGCTGCCCCGCGAACGATACCGCTAATTTTAGCCCAGTCGCATTTTGTACTACATGCGGATGCGAGTCCGGCCGATACTTGGGTTAACTTGGGTACGGCTTTTCCTGCTATTCGAATTCCCTTGACGGCCGCTCCGCCGGCTACCGTGATTGCCATAAGAAGGCAATTGGTCACATAGCCATCTGCGCAACGCGTTGCATCTCCGACAATTAAGTCGAGAACCTTATAAAGTGCGCTATCCTTGAAGTTTGCGACCATCATGTCGCCCCACACTTTACCCTTTATGCCAAGTTGTGTGGAGATAGCGCGGCAGTTGGAGTAATTCCTTTGGTCTCTGAGCTGTGCTTCCGTGAGACAATTCTTGGCGAAGGCTTGCGCGAGCTGAGTTGTTGCAACGGTCTGACGCATCGCCTCGCACATTTTTGCGCCATGAATCTTCTTGCATTCTTGCCAAGTATCGATCTTTCCGCCGCCGCACCCCTGAAGACAAGCATCGATCGTGGCGAGATCGGTGGTTTTGATCGTACCCCAGAGCCAAGAAGCTCCTTCTTCGCTCATGTTTGGCCTGTAGTTCATAACGAAGAAATCGCGCTCGTAACTGTGGCGGTCCCAGAAATCGCTCATTCCCTTTGGCAGTGGCGTGCCGTCAAGCATGACACCGGCTTGCTTGGCGGTCCATTCTCGAATATCTAGAATCTGGGAGTTGTACTCGAGTTCGTGACCCGGTAGGCCGTTAAACCCGAGTGTCACGATGGGAGTTTCGGGAGTCGGAGTATTTGGGGCGTTTTGACAGTAATAGTCACAGGAAAAGCCAGCCGGGTTGGAGCCGTAGCCGACGATAACGTTCAACGTGGCATGGCCACTTGGGTCGGCTCCGGTAAGTGGTGCCGCGTTGGCATAGGTATAACGATTGGCCTGAACGCTCGGACTGGGATCGAGAGTGAGAGTGTCACGGGAGGCGAAGCCTCCCGTGCCGGGTTGATACCACCGGGAATGCATGTTGACCTTCCCGGTGTCCGGGTCGGTATACCCACTCTGGTAGCCGAGAGCCTGCTGTACCCCGGTTTTGGCCGCGACCTGGCCGAACGGATCATAGGCCGCTGAGTTGATCAATGCTGCGGCAGAAAAGGTAGCGACCAGGTCACCGTGTAAGTCTGTCAGCGCGCCAGCCGCAACTGTGCCGCTTTCCTGGACGCCGAGTAATTCTCCAAAGGGATCGCGGGCATACTTAGAGCGCACCACGCCGGCGAGGTCAGTGGTAGCGGACATGTAGTTACTTAGGCCGCTGTATATGAAATTTTGGTGGGCGCCCGCCTTAGTCCGGCTCGTCATTCTACCCAAGGCGTCATAACTGTAAGTGGCTTCGCCGTCGGCAATGAGCTGGTCAAAGGCATCGAAAGTCAGACTCTGAGTGGTGCCGTCCTTAGTCTGAGAGGACAGGGTGCCACGAGGAGTATATGTATTGGTGGTTCCATCACCCGAGGTAAGTCGATTTCGCTGGTCGTAGACGAAGGCCGCGTTGTGAGCTTTGGTACGATTACCGGCAGCGTCCCATTCGTACGCGGCGGTAACTCCGGCAGGGTTGGTCCAAGAAGTTAAACGCCCAGAATGGTCGTAACTGTAGGTATTGCTACCCGCTCCAGCGAAGCCAATTGTGTCCTTGGAGGTGAGGTTGTCGTCCTTATCCCATCCGTAAGAGATCTTCGCCAGCTGCGCTCCAGTAGCACCGCGCAGGGTATGAGCAGTGAGTCGGTTCATTGAGTCGTAGTCGAAGATTTGGGTGCTGGCCTGGCCGGTGGCGGTGAGGGAGGTGAGTCGGTGGGCGTTGTCGTAGCCGTAGGTGAGGGTGCGGCCGGCTACGGGATCTGTGGCGGTGGCCAGACGGTTTGCGTTGTCCCAAGTGAAGGTGGCTGTGCCCGAAGCGTCGGCCCGCTGGGCGGGATTACCAAGCGCGTCGTAGTTGACTGCGGTCTCCTGGATGCCTGCCTTGGTGACCTTGGTGAGCAGGCCGCGATCGTTGTACTCGACCGTATAGTCGCCGATGATGGTGGCTCGTCCGACCAGGTCGTAGCCGAAGGCTCGGTCAGCGGTGGCGACTCCCGCGCCCGTTCCAGTTTGGGCGGTTAGGCGGCCCAGGTGGTCGAAAGTGCGGTCGATTCGTACTCCGCCGGGTTGAATCGTCGCAGTCTCGTTACCTGCCGCGTCATAGACGCTTGTCCAAGTGCGGTCAGCGAGATCGGGGTGAGCCGTGGTCGCGGGCTCGGTAGTCGTTTCGATCAGGCCGAGGGTGTTGTAGCTGGTCCAGGTGGTGTTACCACGGCCGTCGGTAAGGCGGGTTCGGGCGCCAGTGGCGTCGTAGCCAAAGCTGATCGTGATCGACTCGGTGGCCGAAACGGGTTCGACTTGAGAGGTGGGCAGGTTAAGAGCGTTGAACGCTTTCCGAGTAACGTGCCCCTCTGGAGAGGTGACACTGGTCTGGTTGCCAGCGGCGTCGTAGCCGTAACTATAGGTACGTTGCACCACACCGGAGGCATTCAGGTCCTTTGTCGTGACCTTACGTCCGGCAAGATCGTAGTCGATCGTGGTGGCGTTGAAGAGCGCATCGGTCACTCTGGTGAGACGTCCGGCCAGGTCGTACAACGAGGTTGTCTTGTGGCCAAGCGGATCGGTTACATCAGTGATCTCGCCAGCGGGGTTGACCTGGTAGCCGGTGCTCCTGTTACCTGGACCTGGTGCGGTGCTCTTGATCAAGAAGCCAGCGTCGTTGTATTCCAGTTTCGTGATGTAGGCCGCGGTGGCTGGCGTCCGCTCGATCGTAGTTTCGGTGATCTTACGACCGAGGTCGTCATAGGTAGCCTCGATGCGGGCCCCGCTCGGGTCAACGGTGGCGAGCACTTCGCCTACCAAGTCGTACTCCTTGACCCAGCGGCCTGGCGTCTGGCCCTGTGGCGTGGGGTCGGTGACGCGTACCTGCCGGCCGAGAGCGTCATACTCGTAGGTCGTGCTGTAGCCGCGGGGATCGGTGGTGCTGATCAACTGACCAGCGTCGTCATAGGTACTTCGAAAAGTTGGTGTGATGGGGATGCCACCGGGCGGTGCATAAGCCGGGACAGTGGTAGAGACAATTCGACCGGCCTTATCAAAACTCGTGGTCCGTGTGCGGCCCTCAGAATCGGTGATGTGGGTCTCTTCGCCCGTGGCGTTGTAGCCAAAACGACTAATGGGCTGAGCCGTGGTGGCGTGGCCCGACTTGTCGACCTGTACCGGCGGTGCGATCGCTTCCACCAGGCGGCCGGAGGCATCATGACGAAGGTTGGTGGTGAAATCAGTTGCGGCACCACCTGTGTTGCCACGTGGGTCGGTGATTGAGGTGAGCAGGCCGCGATCGTCGTAGGTGGCGGTGGTGACGAGGTCGTCGGTGCCGTTCTCGATGGTCTCGCGGGTGACTTGTCCCGTCTTGTTGTAGATGGACTGGGTGACTTCGGTTCTGCTACTTCCCGCTCCGGCGCGAGTGACCTTGATCGGGTTGTCGACGGCGTCATAGGCGAGAGCGACCGTTCGATCCAGTCCGGACGGGTCCAAGCTCTGTGAGATCAGACGCCCGGCGGCGTCATAGTCGAACTCGATGCGGGTGGGCGTGTGCGTGGATGTGGAGGTGCCGCCGGTGGTCTGCTCGGTCAGATTCCCAGCCGGATCGTAGACGTCATCCTGCAGGACGACATCGCGGGTGGTGGTGGCGCCGTTGAGCTTGACGTTGTCGCCGATCTTCTGCGACAGCCGGTTGTCCATCCAGTAGGTGTAGGTGGTCTTGCGGTTCATCGCGTCGGTCGTCGAGGCGAGACGGCCGCCATTGTCGTACGTGCGCGTTTCCAGCGTCACGTCGGTGGCCGGTTGCGGGGCCACCGGGCTGCCGGTCCACCCTTTCAGAGTGCGCACGGTCGGCTCACCGCGCTTGCTGTATGCCTGATCGATCATCGCGCCGCGTGGATCGGTGGTGCGGGTGATCCAGCCGCGGTGGTTCCATTCCTGGCGGGTGACGCCGCCTTCGGGGTCGGTGGTGCTGGCGAGCCTGCCGTAGTCGTCGTAGGTGTAGGTGGTCACTCGCTCCGCGTCGCCGCCGGTGAGGTCCGCCCGGGTGTCGGTCAGCTTGTTGCCGTCCGGGTCATAGGTGTAGCGGGTCTGCGCGGTGTGGGTGACGTTGGCGATTTCGTTCTTCACGCCGGGGCCGGTTTCGGTCAGGACCCGTCCGCGGCCGTCGTAGGTGAAGGTGGTCTTCACCCCGTCCGGCTGGGAGTCCGACACCTGAGTCTTGGACGTCGCCCGGCCGAGCACGTCGTAGTCGAACGTCGTGGTCAGGCCTTCGGGTTCGACCTGTTCCGCGAGGTCGCCTGCGGCGGTGTACTTGTAGCTCCAGATGGCCTGGTTGGGTGCGGTCTTGGACTTGGGCAGCCCGGCCGGGGTGGTGCCGCCTCCGGCGGCGGGTTCGGTGCCATCGGTGTAGGTGTAGGTGGTGGAGCGGCCGTTGGGGAAGTCCGGGGTGGCCGGGGTGGTCTCCTTCGTCCGTTCGCCGTACTGGTTGTACTCATACCGGGTGAGGTAGGTGTTGTCGTCCTCGTCGTCGGACCGGCCGTCCCGGTACTCGGTCACCCGGTCGTTGCGCGGGTCGAACGGGTCGTCCTCGTTCAGGTAGTAGGTCCAGAATTCGATCGCGCACTCGCCGGGCGCCCGGCAGTACTTGTGGCCGATTTGGTTGCCACGCTCGTCCTGGTAGATGTCGTTGGGGATGTCGTTGCGGTCGATGACCTTGGTCAGGAACCCCGCCTGGGTGTACTCGTACCAGGTCGTTTTGAGGAGCTGGTCGGTCTCGCCGCGGATGCGGTAGCCGCGCCATGCGTCGTAGAGGTAGGTCAGGGTTTCGTTGTGTGGGTCGGTCACCTTGACCTCGGCTTCACCCCACTCGTCGACTGCCGACAGGGCGCCGATTTTCCAGGTGCCGCCGTTGTTGTCGACGTGGGTGGCCAGCCGGTCGGTGCGCTCGTCGTAGGTGTTGACCGCCTGCACCCGCCCAGAAGGGAGAGTGACCTTCGTCAGCTTGTGCGGCACTTCGGCACGGGCGGCGTAGTGCGCCTGCACCTCAGCCGCCGTCAGCGGCGTGCCATAGACCGCGACTTCGTCGATCTGGCCCTGGAACGGGAACGCCGCGGTACCGGAGGGAACGGCCGGCGAGGTGGCGGAGACGGCGACGCCGTTGCCGACCGTGGCGAACTGCCGCCAGGCGGACACCTGGCCATTGATCGTGCCGACCTGCTGGCCGTCGAGGAACAGTTTCTGCTCCGCTCCGGCGACAGTCAGCACCACATGGTGCCAGGCGTTGTCATTCACCACCCCAGCCGAGGTGATCGGCGCGGTGACGGCGTCCAGGGAGCCGCGCAGCTTGCCATCGGTGCCCACATACAGCATGGGGCCACGGGCGATGCCGCTGGTCTGCTGAGTGCCCGCGGCCATCAGCACACCGGACTGGCCGGTCTTGAACCACGTCTCCACCGACAGCTGGTCGCCCAGGTGCGGGATCGTGTTGTCTAGGAGTTTCATCGCCGAGCCGGCGGCGAAGCGCGCCGATGTGTCCGTGGTCCCGGTCAACGCTCCTGGCTGGCCGAGGGTCACCGACTGGTAGGTGGCGTTTCCGGCGCCGGTACCCAGGTCCGTGGCCGTGCTGCCGGTGGCCTCGCCCAGCCGCCAGTAGCCGAACGGATCAGAGTTGAGCACGGAACTGCGGTACTGCGATCCGGTGCCGTACTCATAGGAGGTGCAGTTCGGGGCCGCGACCGGCGCGCACACCTGCACCAGCCGGTTGCCGTCGTAGGTGTAGGTCCACGTCAGGGCGGTACCGTTCACCGGGTCACTCGCCACCGACCCCACGTGGTCACCGGTCCAGGTGAAGTGCAGCGCCCGGCCGCCGGCAGCGGTCACCTTCTCCAGCTTGCCGCCGGCGGCATAGGTCAGGTCCTGGCTGCGGTTACGCTGATCGGTCACCTTCGTCAACCGGCCCTGCGCGTCGAACAGATACGTCGTGGCCGCCTTGTCTGTCAGCCGCCAGGTCCCCCCGGTCTGCTCGGCGAGGGTGGCGAACATACCCGGCGGCGGCTGGAACGTTCCGTCCCCATTGGACCGGAACCGCACCTGACGACCGTCCGGGTTCGTCACCAGCGCCGAGACCGACGTCCCGCGCGTCTCCTTGACGATCTTCATGTCCCAGCGGGTCGACCATCCCGCCCCGAAGATGCCGTCCGTGCGCGGGTCCAAGCTGTTGTACGTCCGCACCACCGACAGCGGCGGACCAGCGGAGGCGACCGTCAGATCGGTAGCCGTCGTGGTGTAGTTACCCGACTGCTGATCGAAACCCAGTCCCTTGACGCCCGCCTCGGCCAACTGAGAGTTGACCGCCGGCTGACGAACACCGGTCACAAAGGACAACACGGGCGAAGTCGTGGTCAGGCTCGATGAGTCCCGTACTGTGACCGTCCACCAGTACTGGGTACCCCACTTCAGCTTGCCGCCTGGAACGCTCCAGGTATTGCGGTTGCCCGAGATATGGCGAGGTGGTGCACCCGGTCCCGGACATCGTCTCGACGTCGCAGATCTTGAAGTTGTACGACAGCGCTGATCCACCCTGTCCCCACGCGCGCAACGCCGGGGTCAGCGAATCCACCAGATAACCATGCTTGGGATACACATCGATCAACGCCGGAGCCGCCGCGACGGCGTCCGCCGCCTCCGCCCGGCGTACCCCCGACGGCAAGCCCTCACCCACCGGATCCCCCTCCGGGGCGGGGCCCGGCGCACCGCGTTCCTCCACCGGAACAGCTTCACTCGGCGGTTGCGGATCTGTCCCCCATCCATCAGCAGGTGCCGAGGCGGAGCGCGTGGTGGAGGTCGACGACCCCAGCCGGCTCGCCGATCCCAGCGCCTGCACCGGTATCGGACCTCCTGGCGCGACCACACCGGGAAGAGAGACCGAGAAAGCCGCCGATTCCCCCCACGCCGGCGTTCCGTAAACACCCGTCAGCCCCGGTATCATCGCTAAGACGAAACCGGTGGTTAAGCGCATCTTCCATCGGCCCGGTAAATGGTGTATGGGGTCCTGTTGACGCATATGGCGTCACACTTCCTTCCGGAGACTTATGCTCCTGTGCTAGGCATCAGCTCAAGCTTTGACAGAAAAAACTTCGGGCAAACGATCAAAAACTACACATGGCGTGATCGATCCGACAAGCGTGTCCTGCATCACATTGCGGAGAGCAGATTTTCGGCCATGCTGGACACGCCGACCGGCGTCCACAGCCAGGAAACGTGCGCCGAAGCAGCGCGGAAGCTCGATAATCTGAGCCTCTTCGCCTCCGGGAAACATCCTGACCGAAAAAGGAAAGCGCACCGTTCAGGCCTTGGACTTGAGGGCTATGTGACCGCTCCTGGTTGTTGATCACTGGGCTCCTTTCATCCTCGTGCGGCCTGCGCGACACGGTGATTTTGAAGGACGGCGATGGCCTTGCACACGTGGCCGGCCTTGCCGGGGCTGCAGCGAAGCTTTCGGAGGATGCGCCAGCTCTTGAGCTGGGCGTTCGCGCGCTCGCCCGGACCGCGCAGCCGTGCGTGTGACCGGTTGGTCCGCTTCTGTGATTCGGCTTTGTTCCTGTCCTTGACCCTGCTGGTTAACTCGCGGCGCGTTGGGTGTGGTCCGTGACGTGGCGGTGGGCGCTCGACAACGCGCTGATGGAATCGAAGATCGGCTTGTACAAGACTGAGCTGATCAAGCCGAGAGGGCCCTGGCGCAGTGAGCTGATTCCAACAGGATGTGGCAGGTCGTGGGCTTGCTGTGGATCGCTGGGTTCGGTCCTGACGTAGAGAAGCCTCTGGTAGAAGGGTTGTCGACCAAGATCAACCTGTAACCAGAGGCTTCGAGTTGCTGTTCTATCGTGCTGCGCTGCCCTTGTCACGCCGGACCTTGACCTACCTGGCCGGCGTGATCCGCCGCCATCGAGCCTCGATCGGTTCAACCTGGCGCCGGCTCAACCCCGGACAGCAGGCCATGCTCGTCCTCGTCCACCTGCGCAAGGGTGAGACATTCGCCGAGGTCGCCGCCGGATTCGGCGTCGGGGTGGCCATCGCCTGGCGCTACGTTCACGGGGCCGTCACCCTGCTCGCTCAGCGTTCGCCCACCCTGGACCAGGCACTGCTAACAGCCAAGCGCACCGGATACGCCTTCGTCGTCCTGGACGGCACGCTCATTCCGATCGACCGCGTCGCCGCCGATCGCCCGTACTACTCCGGCAAGCACAAGCACCACGGCATGAACGTCCAGGTCATCGCCGCTCCGGACGGCACACCGCTGTGGACCTCGGGATCCGCGGCTGGTGAAGCCGCCCTTACGGACGCGGCGGCGGACACCGTTGAGACCGGCGGGAATATCGAGGGTGAGGTACCAGTTGCCGTGGGCGCCGGTTGTCAGCTTGGGGCAGTGGGCGCCGAGCTGACGTCCGGTTTGTGGATTCCGGTAGCCGCAGCGCTTGTGGACGTGACCGGTGACGGGCATGGCGACACTCCGATCAAGATGAGGTAATGGTGAGTGAATCGTGGGGATGTTTGCGATGATGAAGGGGGCCGGGTCAAGCGAGGGGGGGTGAAGTGGGTGTCCTACAGTCCGAAGTTGGCGGCGGCGTTGTCGGGTGCCACGCTTCGTCAGCTCGCGCATTGGCGTAAGGCCGGTTCTGGCCGTGGCGCAGTGCTGGAGCCGGAGGTCTCGTCGGTGCGTCCGGTGCTGTATTCGTTTCGGGATCTGGTGGCGTTGCGTACGTGTGTGAAGCTGCGCAATGACGCGTCCTTGCAGAAGATTCGCCGGGCTTTGGACACGCTTCGCGACGACCTGCAGGAGCGTGAGCATCTGTCGGCTTATCAGTTGGTGACCGATGGTTCGACGATCTACTTGGTCGAGCAGGGTCAGGCCACCGATCTGGTGCATCGCAAGGCCCACCTCGTCATCCATGACATGGTCGAGGTGTTGCGGCCGTTCTACCGCGATGGACGGCACATTCCGGACCTGCTACGTCCCCGGGAGCACGTCACGGTCGACCCGGCGGTCCGCGGTGGGATGCCGGTGATCGAAGGGACCCGCGTGCCGTACGACGAGATCGCGGCGCTGCTGCGGGATGGTGTTCCGGCTGAGCGGATCGCGGATTACTACCCGAGCGTGTCGGCCACCGCGGCGTTGGACGCCGCCGACTTCGCCGACTACGTCGACAGTTACGAACCTCCAAGGGAGCAGCGTGAGGCTGCTGCTGGATGAGAACGTCCCCCGCCCGCTGCACCAGGTCCTGACGAGCTTCGTACTGAATCACGACATCGTCCACCTGTTGGATCTTCCTGGCTGGTCGGGCACGCGCGATGAGAGCCTGTATCCGCGAGCCGCGGCCGAGGGGTTCCACGTGGTTCTCACCAACGACGGTCGTCAGATGCAGCGACCGCGGGAAGTGGCCGCTATCGCCGCCTCTGGTCTGCACCGGATCGAATATCCGCACAAGCACCCTGGGCTGGTCGGGATGGGTGCCGCGATCGCGACGGTCGCCGCTGGATTGCCGAGCGCGCTGGCGTTGCTGGAGGAATCCAGCGGGTCACGTTTGATCACTTTGCGTGGCGTCGATCCCACGTTGGCGAGTCGGCTGCGGGTGATCGATCCTGCGCTGAATTCGCCCAAATTCTGGCCCACGTCTCCGTAGTCTGGGCGGAGCCGCCGGCAAGCTTTTGACGAGGACGGAGGTCTCAGGGTGGTCTCGACGCTAGCCGGGCACTGATTCGTCCCCGCTCCGGTCTGCTGGTTTGCGCCAGCGCGGCAGCGCCATGCACCTGATCCCGTGGCCGTCCCACGAGCACGCGGGACGACCGGGGGAACGGACGGTTGTCGAGATGCCGGCGCTGGACCGCGCCGCTCGGGCCCCAATGCGCGCCGCACCGATGCAATCTCTCAATCACAGGAAAGACGGCGATGACGGTCATACCCTGGAGTCCGATGCCGGGCGGAAAGGTCAACAAACTGTGACCAACAATCAGGCGGGGAAGAGCAGCCTGCAGGTTGCGGAAATCCTGTTCTCTCCGCTGTTCACCCTTGACGAGCTTGGGCCTCTGGGGCAAATAGCCATCACCTGCTCGGTGAAAGAGAAGGGCTGCTCGCACAGCCCTTCCTGCCGACAGCGGGGAAAACACGCGGCGGAACCGACTACCACGAGCTTGAAGGAGTTTCGGGAACATCGCCATCACGAGCGGGTGTGCCGAACATGTGGCGGCGCGGACCTGCCTGCGTTGAGCCCGGAGGAGATTGCAAGCGTTGAGAAGCTGGCGTCGTTACTGCCCCCACGGTTGGAGGCGGCGCAGCGGAGGGCTGAGGCCGAACGCGTCGTGGTGGCTCGGGTGCGTGCTGCTGATGCACTCGATGAGCGGGCACGGGCGATCCTCGATGGGTGGGAGTGGAGACTCGCTGAGGAGCGGCAGCGGCTGAAGGACGATCCGCCGATGTCCTGAACGCCGTGACTCGTTGCTGCGAGGACGGGACGTGCACGGCAGAAGCCGACGTGTCGTTCGATCCGCGCACGCTGAAGGTCGATTTCCGGTGCCGGGCCAATTCGATGCATGGCCGACTGGCCTGGGATGACGAGACCTACGAGGTATGGAAGCATTGGGATGAGGTCGAATACGACACTCTTGCCCTCATCGCCTCGTTGATCGCTGAGGGTGACTCGCGCTGGAGCGAGGTCTACGGCACCCGGGCAGACGACTGGCGATCGGTGACCGCCGCGCTACGGGCTTTCGAGGAAGCGAACCCGCAGCCCATGGACCTCGGCCTCAACGTTCGGTGTGGGCTGTGCGATCGGCGGATGGCGCTCCACGAGAGGGAAAGCCGTGCGGACGTGCCCTCGGTGTATGCGTGCGGGCACCGGCATACGGATGGTCGTTTCCGCCGCGAGGAGAAGGCTGATATCCACCGTGTGGTCGACCGCGTTTTGCTCGACGCGCTCAACGGACGCATCTCCTGGGTGATGGCGCCCGAGCTGGCGCCGGCTCCCGCTGCCCTGGTCGCCTATGCCGACTATCTCACGGCGAAGATCGCAACTTACGATGCGCACATCGGCGCGGCGAAGGCAGACGCGGCTCTTTCGCGGCAGCGCACCGACCTGGTGGCGCGATTGGAGCAGGTCGGGATGATTCAGGAACACGGAGTGTTCACGGTGGCCGGCCTGGATGCACTTGTGCGGGAGCCCTGGCGCGACAGGCCGACGCGCGATGATGGCGTGTTTACGGATCTCGGACGAGCGCTGCTGGTTGATCGGGTCGTGTGCCATCGCGACGGCATCGAGGTCTTCACTCATCTCGATGAAGGCACCGCTCTTTATCGGAGACTGTACGCGGACGATCTCCGGAAAGAAATCCGCGTGGCTCATATCCAGTTGAAAATGCTGGAGGACGAACTTACGGAACTGGAGGAGACGCCGGCAGGCCCTCCAGACTCACCCTCATCGTGACATGAACTCCGACCAGTGAGCTGAGTGGACCTGTCCCGGATGGCCGGACAGCCAGAGGGCGGGTCGTGGTGGCGCTGCCGTACATCGCGGCGGGGCGTTGTGCGGCCGCGGGGTCTTGCCGGTGGCGCTGGTGCCTCAGCACAGCTCAACATCGGTGGAAACGGTCGGCGGCCCGGCGAGGGTACCTCTCCTACCCCATGGCCGAAGGGGTGATGAGTCCTGCGCGGTCGAATCGTTGTATGAGGCTTGGCTTACGGAGGTGTTTCTGACGCAGGGGCGCGAAGCGACGGGTGAATTCGTCGGAGCGGCCGGCGCGTTGGGCCACGATTTGAAGGTCCTTGAGGAGTTCGACGGTCTTGTCGTATTCGGTGGGTTTCTTGGTGGCGATCAGCGCGTCGATCCGTGCCCAGGCGGTGTCCTCGTCCTGTGCCAGTGCGGTGAGCCGCTTTTCGCGGGCCTGCGCCCGTTGGCGTTCGAGACGGGCCTGTTCGGCCGCGTGTTCGGCGGCGCGCCGGCGCTTGCGGTCCTGGCGGCGTTCGGTCGCGGCGTCCAGCAGGTTGGCCACGGTACGGCTGGGAGGCACCGTGCCACCGGCGGGTTCGCCCTGAAAACGGCGTAGCAGTTCCATCCGGACCTGGGCGGCCCGGTCCTGGACAACCCGCAGGAGCAGGACGTCTTTCTCAGCCGCGGGAAGCGCGGTGATCCACGCGGCGAGTGCGCGCCGGTCGCCGGTGGGCGCGGGGGGCATCGGCGGGCTGGCCTCGGCGGCGACGGTGAGCAGGTCGGGGTCCAGACGGAGGTAATCGGCCAGGGCTTGCTGCGGCGCGGTGAGAGAGCCCAGTCCTGCTGGTAGGGGAGGTTCGAGTGCCTCTTGGTCGGCGTAGTCGAAGGCGTCCTCGTCGCGTTCCCAGGCGCCGTAGGCCGACAGCCAGGCCAGGTAGAGCGGGCGCAGGTCGCCGGCGGCGAGTTCGGCGCGGACGCCGACGAGGGCGGCCAGCAGGCCTTCGGGGTCCTGGTCGAAGTCGGCCTCCTCGTCCTCGCTGGTCAGGTCGAGGATCAGGTGCTCGCGCGTGGTCCAGGCGGTCACCTGGTCGCCGGCGCAGTAGGGCTCGACGACGTCCGGGGGCAGGAGCGTGCGTGGCAGGCGGAGCATCACCTGCTGGGTGCCCCAGTTGGTGACGTAGAGGTGGGCGTCGTAGTAGCGCTCCATCATCCGGCGTGGGTCGCCGCGGAAGTCGCCCCAGTGGTATTCGTTGGTGAAGCTGGTGGAGGTGATCCGGGCGCGGGTGGACAGCGCGCGGACCTCGGCCTGCTGGGCGGTGTTCAGGGGGCGGTCGATGGTGAGGAACTCGTAGTACTGGAACTCGCTCACCGGCTCAGCCCTCCCATCGGCGGTAGGCGTCGATCCACTCGGCCCCCACAGGGCGTGGGGTCGGTAGCGGGAGGTCCAGGATGCCGATCGCCTGGCGGTCCCGGCCACGTCGGCAGATCGCGACGATCCCCGTCCCGGCCAGCGGGTCGATCTTCTCAACCGTGACCTCGACGCCGAGCACGACCGTCTGGAACGGCATGGCGAGCTGTTCTTCGAGCATCACGTGGAAGCCGGTGCGCTGTTCGTCTTCGTCGTAGGCGTCGACAGTCGCCTGCTCGATCAGGGCGTCGAGCCGTGCCAGGTCCGCACGAGGGGTCACGAAGATCCAGGATAGCCTGGCATGTGCGGTGCCTCTGCGGGAATCGCTCACCCCGTCGAATACGAGCTGCGCCCCATCGGCCGGGACCGACCAGGCGATCGCCGATCCGGATAAGCGCTCGCTGCACCGGGATCAACCTCCTACGGTTTGGCGACGGTGGTGTTGCGGGCTCGGTCCGGGCTCGTATGTCCCGCGACAGGGTGGTCGAGCGTGGCCCTACCCGGCATGGAGAATCGGTTGTTCGTATCCAGACCGGCCTGAAACGCTAATGCGCGGCACCCTTCAGCAGTTGCCGACACCTGATGCAGCCCACTCTTAATCAGCGGGTCCGGGGTTCGAGTCCCTGGCGGCGCCGCGCGGCCTGCCGACGCTCCGTAGACCGCGTCGAAGGCGTGTGTCATTCCGCTTTCGTACAGGGCGAGGGCCATGCCCGCGGAGATCGTGCCGCGCATGCCGCCGCCTTCGATGGCCAGGGCCACCCGGTGGCCGTCTCGGCGCTCACCCGGGCGGCTGCCGCGGCGGACCCGGTCGGCCAGGACGCGCAGCACCTCATGCCGGCCGGGCTCGGTCACCGGTTCGCGTTGTGTATGCCCTTCTCGTTTCGCGGCGCCGGTCATGGTGCCGGAGTACCGTCGCCGGACAGGTAGGAGCGGGCCTGTGCCCAGATGCCGCGGTCGGGTTGAATGGCTGTCCAGGTGATGGACCTGATCCGTCCCCGCCCTCGGTAGCGCCGCATGATGGTGACGTGGTCCGGCCAGGCGACGAAATCGCGCAGGGCTTGTTCGTTCTGCCAGATCGCCACCGAGCCGCATCTGCCCCGTAGCGGCTCCGTCCACAGCCACATGCCGACCGCTCCGGGCAGACGGAGCCAGTCACGGCGCAGGCTGAGCCCGGCCTGGTAGACACCGGGCAGATCGTGTAGCCGACTGACCCGGAAGTCTGTGACGCTGACCAGTACCGGGCCGGCGACGGCGGCCGCCTGCCCAGGCGTCCAGCGCGTTCTCAGCATGACGCCTGCCACGACGGGGAGCGGGCGAACGCCGCCGTGACCGCGGCGGCGGAGTCGTGACAGGCACGGAGCGGGTCGATTCCGAGGTCGCCGCCATCCTCGATGGACCACTGCGCCCGCGTGCCCACGGCGGCGGCGAAGCTGCGGTTTTCGCCGACCATGTGCCACAACAGTTCGCCCAGGTTCCACGCCGCGCACGGTGTGGGCCGATCGAGGTCCGCGATAGTGACCTGGGCGATCACCTCTCCGGCAATGTCCAAGGCGCGCCGATCCAGGTCCTGGACATCGACAGCGGTGGGAACAGTCATCGCCAACCCTTCTTTGTACGAACGTTCGTGCTGAGATTAGGGTCGTATCACACCCCAGGTCAAGCGGCTATTCTGAACCGAACGTGCGTACAAAGGAGGTCGAAGATGCCGGGAAGGCCGCGGGACGAGCGAGCACGCAACGTGATCCTGCGCCGGGCGGCGGACATCGCTTCTCAGGACGGGCTGGAAGGGCTGTCGATCGGTCGACTGGCCGCCGATCTCGGCGTGAGCAAGAGCGGCCTGTTCGGCTACTTCGGTTCCAAGGAAGAGCTTCAGCTCGCCACGATCCGCACCGCGATGGGCGTGTACGTCGACGAGGTCGTCCAGCCCGCATTGACCGTGCCGCCGGGCCTGGGGCGGGTGCGCCGACTGTGCGAGAACTGGTTGGGCTACTCGCAGCGGCGGGTCTTTCCGGGCGGCTGCTTCTTCTTCGCCGTCGCCGCGGAGTTCGATGCCCGGCCGGGCCGTGTGCGGGATGCCATCGCCGAGGCCGGCCTCGAATGGGCCCGCTTCGTGGCGCGCGCCATCGACGACGCCCGCCAGCTCGGCGAGATCGCCGACGACACGGACGCCGATCAGCTCGCTTTCGAGCTGATCGCTTTCCTGGAGGCCGCCAACGTCACCTCCTTGCTGCACGACGACGCGAACGCCTATGAGCGGGCCAGAACCGCCATCCGCAAACACCTCGACACCGCGATGATCGGCCCATGAAGGCCCCGGAGTCCTGGCTCAGCGAACCGCCCCGGCTTAGATGGGGACCTTGGTCTCCAAAGACCAGGGGCACACCACGGCCGCCACCAAACTCGGGGTACATCATCACGAAGCTGGGCAGTTTCCTCACCAGACACCTGCGAAACCGCGCGGTCGCCTGTCCCTCGCGGACCGGTTCTGGCCTTGGGGACTGGCTGAGTGCAGGAATTAGCGGTAGGCCCGTGGGTGATCAACTTGGTGCCGTGTGGCGAGCCAGCTTGACCGCTGAGATCAGCTGGATGGCGGCGAGGGCAGGGATGAGGATCAGGTCGGGGATCACGCCGACGATCAGGCCACCCAACAGCGCACCGGTGACGGACCCGGCGGTCATGACGGCGGCGAACGCCAGCCAGGGACCGCTCATCTGACCGTGCGCGGCGGCCGCCACCAGCGCGCCCAGCAGGTATGAGCCGCCCAGCACGAAGGTCCGCGCCCTAGAACCGCTCCCGTTCCTCGGGTTCTCCGGGCCTGACGTGCAGGAGGGCGGGCGCTGCGCGAGAAGCGGCCGCCGAGCTTCTAGCTGCGGAAACGGCCCTCACGAGCGTAGACGCAGGTGCCGCCGCCGCAGGACGGGTCGGCGTTCCAGGCGTCGTCGTAGGAGACCGTGCGGTGCCGCTTGATCGCGCCCGACTTCACCACGGCCTGGTGGTGCCCCGGCGGCACCAGGCCCTCGAAGTGCTTCACGAAGTTGCCGAGGATGTTCCTGTAGTAGATCCGGTGCCGGGCCCAGAGGTTGCTCTGCCGCTGCGGCAGCATCAACAAGATCTCCATCGACCAGGAATGGCAGCGCCAAGGGCTCGGCCGCCGCCTGATCCACCGTGCCTTGCGCGACGGACCGGCGTTGCCGGGATCTGAACCAGTACCGATGGCGTCGCCTGGACCACGGTCAACGAGCCGGCGCCTCCCGGCCGCCAGGGCCTGGATGACGTGGTGTACGGCCGGAAGGGATGGCTCGTGACCGACCGGCGACCGTCATTCACGACCGTGAGCGCTTGGATGGGCCCGCGGAAGCAGGGAACACGGCCTCCTGGGCAGTGGCGAATTCTACGGCTGGACAGGGGGCCGAGGTCAGGGCGGACGCGTTTCAGCGGACCGGTTCAGCCTCCGTCGATGAGGCGGGTGGCGTCGGTGCGGAAGGCGATCCGGACGAAGGTCAGGTGGGCGTTGGCCGGGTCGGTGGACGCCTGGCGGTAGCGGTCGCGGTAGGCGGCGTGCTTGGTCCAGGCGTAGTGGATGATCGACTCGTCCTTGTCGAGCAGGAAGCGGAACGACTCCTTGTTGCCGTTCCAGAGTTCGGCGCCGGTGGCCATCCGCCGCAGGGTCCTGGACAGGAGCTGGCGCATCACCGTGTGTCTCGGCAGGTCGATCCACACCACGGTGTCGGCGCGTGACCAGACCAGGTCGCGGACCGCGGAGTAGTTGCCGTCCACCACCCACGCGTCGCCGGCCGTGAACCGCTCGACCTCGGCACGGAACTCCTGGCGCGGCCGGGGCCGCCAGCCGGGCATGTGGAAGATCGAGTCGAGTTCGAGCCAGGGCACGCCGAGCCGGCCGGCCAGCCCGGCGGCCAGGATTGACTTGCCGGAGCCTGAGTTCCCCACCACGGACACACGTCGCACCGGTCAAATCTACTCAGAGCCGCACTCCCTGTCCCGGCACGACGGCGGCACACCCGGCGGCGGACGCGGCCGGTGCCGTGGCCGACGCCCCGGCCGACGACGGGGCTGACGACGCGGCCGAGGAGAAGGCCCGCTGGTCAGAGCCAGCCGCGGGCCTCGGCGACGCGTGTGGCCTCGGCGCGGTTGCGGGCGCCCGTCTTGCCGATCGCCGACGACAGGTAGTTGCGGACCGTCCCCTCGGTCAGGAACAGCCGGCGGGCGATGTCGGCCACCGTCGCGCCGTCCGCGGCGGCCCGCAGCACGTCGCCCTCGCGGGCGGTCAGCGGGCTCGGGCCCACGGTCAGGGCGGTGGCCGCGAGCCTGGGGTCGAACACCCGCTCGCCGTTCATCACCCGCCGTACGGCGCCGGCCAGCTCGGCGGCGGGCGCGTCCTTCACGACGAAGCCCGCGACGCCCGCGCGCAGCGCCCTGCCCAGGTAACCGGGTCGCCCGAAGGTGGTGACGATGATCACATGGCAGCCGGTCAGCCGTTCGGCGACCTCCAGTCCGGACAGGCCGGGCATCTCGATGTCGAGCAGCACGACGTCGGGGCGGTGGGCGGCCACGGCGGGCGGCACCTCGTCGCCCCGGCCCACCTCGGCCACCACCTCGATGTCGTCCTCCAGGCCGAGCAGCGCGGCCAGGCCGCCGCGCACGAGGTCCTGGTCGTCCGCGATGAGCACCCGGATCACCGCGCCTCCAGCGGTACCCGGGCGCGCATCCGGATCAGCGCCTCCAGCGGTACTCGGGCGCGCATCCGGATCACTGCGCCCCCCAGCGGTATCCGCTCGAGCAGCCGGATCATCGCGCCTCCAGCGGTATCCGGGCGAGCAGCCGGTAGCCACCGCCGGGCAGCGGTCCCGCGTCCAGTGTGCCCCCGGCCACCGCCACCCGCTCGGCCAGGCCGGTCAGCCCGTTGCCCCGCCGGCCCGGCTCCGGGCCGCCGGCCGCGTCCGCCGGGCGGCTCGTGCGGGGGCCGTCGTCCCGGACCTCCACGCTGGCCTGCGCGGGATCGACGCGGACCGAGATGGCGCAGCGGCCGGCCCCGCTGTGCCGCAGCACGTTGGTGGTGCCCTCCCGTACGGCCCAGGCGAGCAGCGACTCGGCGAGGACCGGGACGGGATCACCCGGCGGTGCCACCTCGCAGCTGATCCCGGCGCCGCCGAGGGCGTGCCGGGCGTTGTCCAGCTCGTCCGGCAGGGACAGGGCGCGGTAGCCGGCGACCGCGTCCCGTACCTCGTCGAGCGCCCGGCGGGCCGTGTGCTCGACGACGGTCATCTCGGCGGCGGCCCGTTCGGCGTCGCGCCGGGCCAGCCGGGCGGCCAACTGGCTCCTGATCGTGATCGAGGTCAGCGTGTGGCCGAGGATGTCGTGCAGGTCACGGGCGAAGCGCAGCCGTTCGTTGTCCACCGCCAGCCGGGCGACCTCGGCCCGCGCCGCGGCGAGCTCGTGGACGAGCCTCCCCATGCCGAGCAGCGCCCGCACCACCGTCGCCTGGACCACGACCAGCACCGGCACCCACCAGAAGTCCGCGACCGGGACGCCGAAGACGAGCAGCGCGGACACCTCCACGGCCGCCGTCGCCGCCACCCCGGCGTGAAAGACCCACCCGGGCAGCATGGCGAGCGCGGACACGACGAACAGGAACGAGCAGTAGGCCCAGCGGTGGCCGAGCACCGGGAACAGCGCGAGCACGGCGGCGCACAGCCCGGCCAGTTCCCACGGCAGCAGGGGCATCCCCAGCACGCTCAGCGCCCGCCAGTTGATCCGGAGCCAGCAGCAGGCGAGCCCGGCGGAGGCGGCGAGCGCCCAGGCGATCTCGGCGGGGCCGGGCCCTTCGCCGAGGAACACGGCCAGCGGCCAGCAGAGCAGCAGCAGCCACAGGAGCGACGCCACCCGCAGCAACCGCCTGCCGCGATGGATCATCGACTCCTGTGGCCACATCCGTCCTCCCACCCGATCGTCACAGGGCTCGCCGGTAGCGCCACACCGCCAGCGCGCAGAACAACAGTGTCCAGCCGGCCAGCACGGCGACCGCCGTACCGGTCGGCGCGAGCCCGTCCAGCGCCCGCCAGCCCAGCGACCCCGCCTGGTACGCCGGACTGTACTCGGCCACGGCCCGCAACCCGTCCGGCAGCGCCTCGACCGGCACCCACAGGCCGCCGAGGACCGACAGCCCGAAGTAGACCACGATCATCGCCATGTTGGCGGACTGCCCCGCCAGCGAGTAGCCGAGGGCGACGCCCAGCGCGGCGAACGGCAGCACGCCCAGCCAGATCAGCGGCACCAGGACCACCCACGTCGTCCCGGCCAGCCGTACCCCGCCCAGCGCCGCGCCCGCGGCGAGTACGGCGACGATGCTCGGCAGCACGCCCAGCATGCCGGCGACCAGCTTGGCGACGACGTAGCCGTGGCCGGGCAGCGGCGTCACGGCGAGCTGGCGCAGCCACCCGCCGGTGCGTTCCAGGGCGATGGCGCCGCCGATGAACAGCGCGCCGCCCAGGGAGCCGTAGGTGGCCATCGACACCATGGAGTAGGCGGCGAAGTCCGTGATCCCGGTGCCGGCGGACACCGGGAGGACCTTCGTCCACAGCAGGTAGAGGGCGAGCGGGAAGCCGATCAGGAAGACCATGCTCACCGGGTTGCGGAACGTTCTGGCGATCTCCAGCCGCAGCAGCGAGCCCATCACAGCTCCCCTCCCGTGAGCCGCACGAACGCGGTCTCCAGGTCGGCGCCGGCCGTCCGCACCCCCCGGACGCCGTCGTACGCGGCGAACAGCGCGCGCAGCGTGGCGTCCGGGTCGCCCGTCGTCAGGGTGACCGCCGTCCCGTCCACCTGTACGGCGTGCACGCCGGGCAGCCGGTTCAGCGCCTGGCGGTCCGCCCCGTCCAGCCGGAACCGCACCTCGCCGTCGCCGACCATGGAGGTGATCCGCGCGACGTCGCCGTCCGCGATGACCTTCCCCCGGGCCAGCAGGACGATCCGGTGGGCGTTGTCGGCGGCCTCGGCCAGGTAGTGCGTCGAGAAGATCACCGTATGTCCCAGCGCCGCGCGTTCGCGCACCCGCCGCCACAGGGCGCGGCGGCTCTCCACGTCGAGACCGACGGTCGGTTCGTCCAGGACGAGCAGCCGGGGGTCACCGGCCAGCGCGAGGCCGAACCTGACCCGCTGCCGCTGGCCGCCGGACAGCCCGTGCACCCGCCGGGTCGCGAACTCCGTCAGCCCCGCCGCGGTGAGCACCTCGTGGACCGGCACCGGCGCCGGGTACATCCCCGCCACGGCGGTGACCAGCTCGTCCACCCGCACGTCGTCGATCAGCCCGCCGTCCTGCAACAGCGCGCCCACCCGGCCGGTCCCGACGGTCGCGGCCGGCGACCCGCCGAGCAGGCTCGCCGTCCCCGCGTCGGGGTCCACCAGGCCGAGGGCGACCGACAGCAGCGTCGTCTTGCCCGCCCCGTTGGGGCCGAGCACGGCCACCGTCTCCCCGGGGCGGATCTCCAGGTCGACGCCGTCCAGGGCGGCTACCCCGCCGTATCGTTTCCGCACGTCCGTGAGTCTCATCGCGGTTTCCATGCCGTCCAGCCTGGTCGGCGGCGCCGTTCCGATGTAGTGCCGCGTGCCACGCCTCCCGGCATGACGGATGTCATACCGGGCGCGCGACCCTTCACGGCTTCAGCTTGAGCCGCTTCCCCGACGCGCCCGGGAACACGACGACCAGGTGCTGCTCCTCTCCTGTGTCGTCGACCCGGACGTAGACACGGAGCCGGTAGCGGCCCTTCCCCGTGATCGCCAGGTTCGGCATCGGGGCACCCGCGCCCACATCTCCGCCGTCGCCCATCTCCGGCACGGTGAGCCGGCCGCTGCGGCTGACGATCGGCACCTCGTTGACCTGATCCCACCCGGCCGTCCGCCGTGGCGGCGCGGTGCGGAGGGCCTTGACCGTAAGGCACAGATCGACGATGTCTTCGACGTGCCCGACGAGCACCGCGCTGCCGGCCACCCCGATGAGGGTGCTGTCGTCGTAGACCTTGTCCATCGCCCGGTCCGCCGCCTCGTGGGCCGCTTCGTCTTCGGGGTCGTGGACCAGATAGCCGGGATCGCCGTCGACGAACAGGAAGTATCTGGCCGTGGCCTGGACGACACCCTTCGTCCGGGGCCACGGGTCGCGGCACGTCGCGTTCTTCTCGGCGAGGTAGGCGGCGTTCGCCGCCTCCGTCTCCTCGGTCGACCGCAGCAGTTCGGGATGGGTCGCGCCGATGATCTCCGGGCACACGTAGACGAGGTCCCACGGGTCCGCGCCCCAGGCGGGCCGCGCGCTCCCGGCCCGGGTCAGAACCGCCTCCTGCCCGGCGCGGTCCTTCGTACGGCACAGCGCCCGCCCGTACGCGAGGATCGCCTGGTCCGACAGGCTGTCCGGGAACATGGGCGGGACTCCGCCCTCCATGCTCCGCGCCCGGCACAGGAACGCGGCGTCGCGTTCCGCGGGTTTCAGGTCGCCGAAGCTGGGCCGGTCGTGGCAGTCCATCGACCAGCCGGTGTAGGTGAGGCGCGGGCTGTGCTCCGGGTGGATCAGTGCGATGATCGGCAGTGCGGTCACGGCCGCCACCGCGACGCGGGTCACGCGCCGCCGCGCGGGCGGGAGGTCCGCCGGGCGGCCCTCGGCGGGCAGTTCACGGGCGGTCGCCGCGAGCCACACGGTGCTGAGGAGCGCCACCGCGTCCATCATGACCGTGATCGCCAGATTGCCGCCGGAGATCCTCACGAGGAGAAAGTTGAGCGGGATCACCAGCGCGTAGACGCCCACCGACAACCACCCGGTGGCCTGCGTGCCACGGCTCCACCGGCCGTCGCGCCGCTGCCCGGCGATCGTGACGACGTTCGCCGTCACTACGCCCAGCAGGAAGCCCAGTTCGACGATGCCGCCCGTGCCGAGCTCGGGGAGGTCGAGTTCGTCGAGCAGTTCGTCGGCCATCCCGGCCAGCTCGACCGCGAACATCGCTCCGGCCGTCGCGCGCAGCAGGCGGGACCGCCAGCGGATGACGAGCAGGAAGAGGACGTCGATCGCGGTCCACAGCGCGAGCTGGAATGCCGCGTCGACCGCGTCGGGGAGCAGCGCGATCGGGTACCACAGCACGAGGGAGTACGCCACCGCCAGATACAGCAGCCGGCGCAGCGCCTTCTCCCGGCGGTCCAGCGGTCCCGGCGCGGGGGCACGCAGGATCAGCCACAGGAACGCGGCCTTCACCAGGGCGGCCACGAGCAGCGCCACAGTCTCCCAGGTGTCCAATCCGCCGCGCGTGTGGAAATCCGCATACGCCGGCGGCGACCATTCGACGGCCATCCAGAGCCAGGCGTCACCGAGCACCAGGCCCGCGACCGCCGCCGCAAGAACCAGACCCACTAATCCAATTCTGATAATCCGCCAGAAACTATCCGAAAGCACGGGACGCGATCTTAGCGCGGCACCGCCGTACAGGCGGACACGGCGGAACGAGCGGTCCCGCCCAGCCGACCAGACTCCACGATCTCCAGGCCGGGTCACGATCGGCGGCCAGGCGCTTTCCAAGTCGTCGCCGAATGCGGATGGTTATGTATCCGTGTCGAAGCCGGGTGCTCTGGGGAGGGCCGGCGGGCGTCAAATGGAGGCCACGTCGTCGTTTCCGGGAGCGGATCATGTCACGACGCCCTTCGGTGAAAATCGTCTGTTTGATGCTTGCCGCATTTCTCCTCGCCGGATGCGGTTCCGGCGCGGGTACCGTACCCGACGGGTCTGACCAGGGTTCCGGTGCCACCTCGGACGGCCAGGGCGGGGAATCGCTTCCGGAATCGGGCGGCGAGGGCGAGCAGGAGCACAACGGGAACGGCGGCGGAGGCCAGAACCCGGACCCCGGGCCGCCGGACGGAGGCGGACAGGAAAAGTCGATCGAAGTGTCCAGTCCGCTGCTGAGCGGTTTCTACCCCGAGGTGTTCGGCGAGTTCCGGGACGAAGAGCGCGTCCAATGCCGCGCCGTGAACAACGAGGGGCATCCCGGGACTCTGCGTGTCACCCGGGTGGAGACGAGCGCGCGGCGTTCTTCGCCGAAGGTCTTCTTCGTCGGGTCGAAAGCCGGCCGGGCCTGTAACGGGTTGAGCCAGGCAGGAGCGGCCGCGCAAGGTGCCGGACCCTGCCAGGGCGCGGAACTGCCGCGCTCCGGAGACCAACTGGTTTTCTGCGAGCTGTGGGTCGAACTGCGCCCGGACGCGGTGGGTGACTACTACGGGGCGGTCGCCATAACGGTGGAAGGTGACTGTGCCGCGGGTGAGGAGGGCGGCCCGATCTGCGCGGAGGCCAGAGATCGGGCGAACTCCCCGGTGGAACGCCCGATCACCTTCCGAAGCAGGCATACGCTCGAACTGCGGGCGTGCCTCGCCGAGCCGCGTCCCCGCGGGGGAGGCGAGTTCGAGCGGTCCTGCGACGAGCTCCGTGCCGAACAGGGGCTGACCTCGTCCCCGTCCGAAGAGTCCGAGACCTCGGAGGAGACCACGGACGAGACCCCAGAGGAGACCGAGGACCCGGTCGAGGAGTTCCCGGCCGATTCGCCGCCGCCGGCGGAGTCGTGAGCCGGAGGCGGCGGATCACCATCGGCGGCGATCCCCGGTACGTCCGGCGCCGGCCGCCGGAGAGAAGTCCCGCGCCCGAACCCCAGGAGGGCCCGCCTCCGTGGGAACGCCTGATGCAGGTGGCCCAGGTCCTGGCGCCCACCACGCTCGTCACCGGGCTCATGATCTACTACGGCTACGTGGCGACCTATGCCAAGTTCCGGTATTTCGGGATCGCGCTGGAGGCCATGGACCTCACGGTGCAGGAGTTGATCCTCTACGGCACGGAGACCATGTGGGTGCCCCTCGCCACGCTGCTGCTGCTGGTCCTCGCCTTCGTCGGCATCCACGCCGTGCACCTGAGACTGATCGCCACTGGAAAATGGCCGAGGCGGGTGCGGGGCGCCGGGATCGTCATGATGGTGGTGGGACTGGGGCTGGTGATCCGCTCGGTGGTCGGAGTGGTGGTGCCCCAGGTGGCGCGGGACGAGACCGCCGGGGTCACTCCGCTCTCCCTCAGCGTGGGCGCGCTGCTGATCGCCTACGGCGGGTACGTCGTGATGCGGACGTGGAGCCGGCCGCGCTGGGTGACCGTGCTGGCCGTCCTCACCACCGTGGGCCTCGTCATGTCGGGCGCGGTCTGGGCCACCAACAGTTTCGCGTCCGCGTTCGGCCGGGGTGTGGGCATCACCATCTCGCGTCACCTGCACGAATATCCCGAAGCGGTGATCGACACCACCGAGCGGCTGAAGACCCTGGCGGCACCCGACAGGATGCAACTCCTGCCCACCGCGAAGGGGGAGAAGTTCAAGTACCGCTACCGCGGCATGCGCCTGCTGACCGAAGCCGGCGGCCGGCTCTTCCTGGTGCCCGAGAAGTGGACGGCTTCCTCCGGCACCCTCGTCCTGCCCTACAACGCCGACATCAGGGTGCATTTCCTACCTGAAGAATGACCTCCCGACGCGGCTGCCCGGGTGTGCCGATGCCTCCGGGAGACCTACTCGCCGGTCACGGCTATGTGGCTCCACACCAGGCAGCCGCGAGGGTTCCGCGTGGTGCGGACGCCCCACGCGGCGGACACCCTGTCGACCAGGGCGAGGCCGCGGCCCGACTCGTCCGTGGAGTTCTCGAAGACACCCGGGGGCAGGGCGATGTGCGGCGCTGAATAGGCGGATCCGGAGTCCGTGACTTCCAGGCGGAAGTACTCGCCGTACGCGAACAGCCGGGCGCCGATGGAGGGACGCGCTCCCGGGTCGGAGTGCCGTACCGAATTCGTCACCAGTTCGGACACGACCAACTGCACGGTGAAGGCGGCCGGATGGGTTTCGCCGACCCAGGAGGTGAACCGCGCACGGGCGAGCCCGGGAGAGTCCGCGGAATACGGCAGGTGGATTTCGCCCAGCAGGGTTGCCTGGAATGGGATAACGCGCATTTTGAAACTTCCCATCTGTGTGCGATGCGCCATGTTTGCCCGGTTCCGTATCGGTCGTGTCGTCGGGGTGCTCAAAGGAGTTGTGGTGCTCGTTGTATCCCCTTGGGGTATTCCAAGGTTGCCTCCCGCCCGCTAGGTTTTACATGGCAATGGCACTACAGCTTCACGACACATGGGTGCCGGTGTTGGCTGTAGTAATCACTACTCTTGTAGCGGCCTGGAGGGGGCATGGGGAATTCGGTGTCAACCCCGGAGAAACTGCTGGGGGCCGAGATTCGACGCCTGCGTCATGAGCAGGGGATAAGCCAGGAGCATCTGGCCGCGAAAATCCAGTTCTCGCCCGCGATGGTGGGTTTTGTCGAGCGGGGTGAACGCACTCCCACGCAGGATTTCGTCGCGCGGTGCGAAGCCGCGCTTGGGGCGCGTACGCTACAGCCTCTTTGGGGTGAGTGTGCTCCGAAGAACGCGCCGAGATGGTTTCGCCCCTGGACCAAGATCGAGGCCGAGGCGCGCACCATCCGGATATGGGAGCCGCTGCTCGTTCCGGGGCTGCTGCAAACCCACGACTACGCCCGCGCCGTTCTGAGCGCCGAACCGGCGGTCAGCCGGGAGCGCGTGGAAGAACTCCTGAAAGCCCGCATCCAGCGGCAGAACGTCTTCGACCAGCCGTCGCCGCCGGTGGTGTCGGTGCTTATAGACGAGGGCGTGCTGTATCGGCCCGTCGGCGGGGTCGCGGTGATGCACCGGCAGTTGGAACACCTCGTGGAAATGATGGCCCGCCCCTGCGTGACCGTACAGGTCGTGCCGGTGGCGGTGGGCGCGACCGCAGGTCTGTCGGGAGCGTTCGCCCTCGCTCAGGTAGCCGGTGCGCGAGATGCCGCTTACCTGGACAACCCCATCAATGGCCAGGTAACCGATCGCGAGGACGAGGTCCACGCGATTACACTGCGATTTGACGCGGTCCGTGCGTGGGCGCACCCACAGCACGTGTCGGAGCAGGTCATACGAGAGATGAAGGTGAAGTATGAGCCTCAAGGATGAGATGGCGTCTGAGCTGGCCACCGCGGCTTGGCGGACCGCTACCAAGACCAGCAGCAACGGCGGCAACTGCGTGGAGGTCGCTCCGCTGTCCGGCGGGCGGGTGGCTCTGCGGGACACCAAGGACAAGGGGCAAGGCCCCGTGCACGTCTTCACCCCCGGTGAGTGGGACGCGTTCCTGGACGGGGCGAAGCGCGGCGAGTTCGACTTCTGACCGAGCCGGGGGAGCGCCCCCACCGGGGTGGCCGGTGGGGGCTTCCGGCTGAGTTACAGGTCAGTGAATAGGCGCTGAAATTTCTTCTGGGCCGCTTTGAGGTCACTCGCCGTTTTTCGGGGTCTCCCATAATTCGGGGCAGCGGGGGTTCTCGTCTGACGAGGCGGTTGCGATGAAGAGGTGGGTCGGCGTCGTCCTTGCGCTGGTGCTCGGGGCCGTGGTCGTGGTGGCCGTCGTCTGGGACAACGGGGGCGGCGAGCCGGAGCTGAAGGTGGTCAGGGGGGTCATCGGGTCGGAGAAGAAGCCGTTCTTCGACGATCCGCGGGTGCGGGCCGCGTTCGCCGAGCACGGGCTGCGGGTGGAGGTGGACACCGCGGGGTCGCGGCAGATCGCCACCGAGGTGGACCTCGGCAGGTACGGCTTCGCCTTCCCCAGCAGCGCGCCCGCCGCCGAGAAGATCAAGGCCGACCGCAAGGCCGCGCGGACCTTCTCCCCGTTCTACTCCCCGATGGCCGTGGCGACCTTCGAGCCCATCGTGGGCATCCTCACCCGGGCGGGAGTCGTCAAAGGCCAGGTGTTCGACGTCAAGAAGTACCTGGAGCTCGTGGCCGGCGGCGCCCGGTGGGACCGGCTTCCCGGCAACACCGCGTACCCGGCGCGCAAGCGGGTGCTCCTGACCACCACCGACATCCGCACCTCCAACTCCGCGTCGATGTACCTCGCCCTCACCAGCTACGTCGCCAACGGCGAGGACGTGGTGAACGCGCCGGGCCAGATCGACGCCGTGGCCAGGGCGGTCGCGCCGACCTTCCTGGACCAGGGGTACTCGGAGTCGAGCAGCGAGGCGCCGTTCGAGGACTACCTGGCGCTCGGCGCCGGCAAGACGCCGATGGTGATGATCTACGAGGCGCAGTACGCGGCCCGGATCTTCGCCGGGGACGGGTCCATCCGGCCGGACATGCGGCTGCTCTACCCGGCCCCGACCGTGCTGAGCAAGCACACGCTGGTGCCGTTCGACGCCGACGCGGTCAAGGTCGGCGAGCTGCTCACCGGTGATCCCGAGCTGACCGCGCTGGCGGCCAGGCACGGCTTCCGCACCGGCGACCCGAAGGCGTTCGCGGACCTGGCCGCACAGCACGGGGCGCCGGTCGCGGCCGACCTGGTGGACGTCGTCGAGCCGCCGACGTTCGACCGGCTGGAAGAGCTGATCGCCGGGATCGAGCGGCTCTACGCGAGCAACGCCGTCCCCGCGTCCTGACCCCCCGCGCCACCCCCCGAAGGAGAGCCGTGGCAGACAACGATCTGGTGCTCACCCCGCCCGAGCCGGTGGCGGCGGTGCCGGCCGAGAAGGCGGCGACCATGCTGCCGCTGCCGGACGGGCGGGCCGAGGAACTGGCGGAGAAGGCCAGGGGCTTCGCGGCCGAGCTGGCCGGGCTGGACCCGCGGGCGCCGGAGTTCGGCCGCAAGGTGCACGACATCTCCTCGATGGGCGACACCGAGATCCGCGCCGCCTCCCAGGTGGCCAACCGGATGCTCAAGCGCCCGGTCGCGGCCCTGACCGCGGTCAAGGGGGAGGGCTCGGACGCCCAGGCGCAGGTGGCGGGGCAGCTCGTGGCGCTCCGCCGTACGATCGTGGACCTCGATCCGAAGCAGGCGGTGAGCGGGCCCAAGAAGCTGTTGGGACTTATCCCCTTTGGCGACCGTTTAAGGGACTATTTCGCGAAATATCACTCCGCGCAGCGGCACATCGACGACATCATCCGCGCCCTGAAGTCCGGGCAGGACGAGCTGCTGAAGGACAACGCCGCCATCGAGGGCGAGAAGGCCCACCTGTGGGAGACGATGCAGCGGCTCCAGGAGTACGCCGTGCTCGCCGCGGCCATCGACGCCGAGCTTGAGGCGCACATCCTGCGCATCGACGCCACCCAGCCCGAGCAGGCCAAGGGGCTGCGCGCGGACGCCCTCTTCGGCGTCCGCCAGAAGCACCAGGACCTGCTCACCCAGCTCGCCGTCTCCGCGCAGGGCTACCTCGCCCTCGACCTGGTACGCAGGAACAACCTGGAGCTCAGCAAGGGCGTGGACCGCGCCACCACCACGACGATCTCGGCGCTGCGCACCGCGGTGACCGTCGCCCAGGCGCTGGCCCACCAGAAGCTGGTCCTGGACCAGATCGGCGCGCTCAACGCGACCACCTCCGACCTGATCCTGGCGACCAGCGAGATGCTGCGCACCCAGGCGGCCGAGATCCACACCCAGGCCGCCTCGGCCACCATCGACATGGACACGCTGCGCCGGGCGTTCGACAACGTCTACGCCACCATGGACATGATCGACGCCTTCAAGGCCAAGGCCGTGGAGAGCATGGCGGCCACCGTGGACAACCTCACCGTCGAGCTCGACCACGCCAGGACCCACCTGGAACGGGCCAGGCGCCCGGCGGGCGAGGTCGCCCCGTGAGGCGGCTCGCGGCCGTGCTCCTCACGGCGGCCCTGACGCTCACCGCCTGCGCCTCGGCGGACACGCCGGGGGAGATCGAGGACGGCCCCGACGTGCTGCGGGTGCTCGCCGGCAGCGAGGTCAAGGACCTGGAACCGCTGCTGGCCAGGGCCGCCGACCAGGCGGGCGTACGGCTGGCGCTGAGCTACGCCGGCACCCTGGACGGCGCCGAGCGGGTGGCGAGCGGCGGCGCGGACGGCTCGTACGACGCGATCTGGTTCTCCTCCAACCGGTACCTGTCGCTGATCGACGGCGCGAACGCCCGGCTGTCCACCCAGACCAAGGTGATGGCCTCGCCGGTGGTGCTCGGCCTCACCGCCGCCAAGGCCCGCGAGCTGGGCTGGGACGGCAGGCCGGTGACGTGGTCGGACATCGCGGACGCGGCCCGCGAGGGCCGGTTCACCTTCGGCATGACCAATCCCGCCTCCTCCAACTCGGGTTTCTCCGCACTGGTCGGGGTGACCGCCGCGCTGTCCGACGCGGACGGGGCGCTGGACGCCGCGCGGATCACCTCGGTCACCCCGCGGCTGAAGGAGTTCTTCTCCGCGCAGCGGCTCACCGCCGGGTCCTCCGGCTGGCTCGCCGACGCCTACGTACGGCAGGGCGGCGTGGACGGCCTGGTGAACTACGAGTCGGTGCTGCTCGGCCTCGGCGCCCGGCTGCCCGAGCCGCTGACGCTGATCTATCCCACCGACGGCGTGGTCACCGCCGACTACCCGCTCACCCTGCTGGCCTCGGCCGCGCCGGAGAAGAAGGCGTTGTACGACAAGGCGGCGGCGTGGCTGCGCTCCACGCCGGTCCAGCAGGAGATCATGACGACGACGTTCCGGCGGCCGATCGTGCCCTCGGTGCGGCCCGACGCGAGGTTCGGCACCGCCCAGCTCCTGGAGCTGCCGTTCCCCAACCGGCGCGCCGCCGCCGACGGCCTGATCGACGCCTATCTCAACCAGGTGAGCGTCCCCTCGCAGGCGCTGTTCGTGCTGGACACCTCCGGCTCGATGGCCGGCGCGCGCATCGACGGCCTGCGTCAGGCCCTCGTCGCCCTGACCGGCGCCGACACGTCCGCCTCCGGCACCTTCTCCCGCTTCCGGAACAGGGAGAAGGTGACGATGATCCCGTTCAACTCGGCTCCGGCGGCGCCGGAGGAGTTCACCCTGCCGGAGAAGGCGCCCGAGCCGGTGCTCCGGCAGATCAGGGGCTTCGCCGAGGGCCTGCGCGAGGGCGGCGGCACCGCCATCTACGACGGCCTGCGCGTGGCGTACGAGCGGGCGGGGGAGCAGCTCGCCGCCGCTCCCGGCTCCTACACCTCCGTCGTGCTCATGACCGACGGCGAGAACACCGAGGGCGCCGACTACGCCGCCTTCGAGGCGTTCTACCGGGCGCTGCCCGCGGAACAGCGGCGGGTGCGCACGTTCGTCGTGCTGTTCGGCGAGAGCGACGTGGCCGAGATGACCAAGCTGGCCGCGCTCACCGGCGGCGCCACCTTCGACGCCCGCACCGGCTCGCTCGCCGCGGCTTTCAAGGAGATCCGTGGCTACCAGTAGGGCCCTGGCCTATCTCGGCTCGACCAGGAACATCACCGGCTGCGTGCTGGCGCTGCTCGGCCTGGTCGGGTACTTCCTGGGCCTCGCCGGCGACCTGTGGCCGGTGGTGGTGGCCGGGCTGTACGGGGTGGGCGCGCTGCTGGCGCCGCCGGACCGGGTGCGGCTGACGATCTCGCACGGCGAGGTGGAGACCCGGCGGCTGCGGGCCGACCTCGACGCCCTGGTGCGCGGGACCGTCGAGTCCGGCCGCTTCCCGGCGGACGTGCTCGACCGGCTGACCGGCCTGGCCGAGGTGCTCGGCGGCATCCTCGACCGCGCGGAGGTGCTCACCTCCTCACCCGACCACCTGCACGTCGTGTCGCAGACGATCCGCGACTACCTGCCCGCCGGCCTGGAGTCCTACGCCAACCTGCCCAGGACCTACGCGCTCACCCGCCGCGTCGAGGGCAGGCGCAGCGCGCACGAGGAACTGCTCGCCCAGCTCGACCTGCTCGACGGCAGACTGCGCGAGATCGCCGAAGCGGTCCACCGCGGTGACGAACAGGCGCTCCGCGACCAGGGCCGCTTCCTCCAGGACCGGTTCGGCCGCGGCGACCTCGACCTCTGACCGGGCTCGGCGACGCGGACGCGGGCCGCGCGTCCTCCTCCGCGGCCCGCGTCCGCGTCGCGGCCCGCGGAGGAGGACCCGGTCAGGGGAGGGACGGGCGGCGGGGGCGCGGAGGAGGACCCGGTCAGGGGCTGGGCGGGCGGCGGGGGGCGGTGGCGGAGCCGGGGAGGGTCACCGCGACGGCCGCCGCCCTGTTGGCCGCCACGAGCGCCTCGTCCAGGGCGGTGCCGGAGACGAGTTCGGCGAGCAGGACCCCGGTGTGGGCGTCACCGGCTCCCGTCGTGTCCACGGCCTTCACCCGGGGCGCCGGGACGGCGATGATCCGGTCCCCCAGCGGGCCGCCGCCGGCGTGGCAGCCCAGCGCCCCCTCGCGCACGACGACGACCGCGTCCGCGGCCAGCGCCGGGTGCCGCCGCACCGCCTCGACCAGCGCGGCACCGCTCAGCCGGTCCACCCCGGCGCCCGCCCCGTCTGCCCTGCCGGTCCCGCTGGTACCGCCGGTTTCGGTCGCCCCGTCCGTCTCGTCCGGCCGGGCCGGGGTGGCCAGCAGGCGGGCCTCGCGCTGGTTGAGGGTGAGCACGGACAGCCTGCCCAGGGCCGCCCGGAGCCGGTCGGCCGGGATCTCCGCGACCAGCGGGCCGGGGTCCAGCGCGACCCGCGCGTACGGCGGCAGCCCGGTGAGCCACGCCGCCAGGACCGGCCCGCTCACCGGGTAGGCGAGGTCGTAACCGGACACCGCGACGAAGTCGGCCGGACCGGGCCGTAAGGTCGCCAGGTCGCCGGGCGTGAGGCACGCCTCCACGCCGGGCATCGTGACGAACGTGCGTTCCCCGTCCGGCTCGACCATGATCAGGCAGAACCCGGTGTCGCCGCCGTCCCTGCGCCCGCCGGCCGCCTCGATGCCCTCCTCCGCCAGCGCGGCCCGGACGAGGTCGCCGTGCAGGCCGGTCCCGTGCGGCGACCCGTAGACACAGCGGGCGCCGTGCCGGGCCGCCGCGGCGGCGAGGTTGAAGCCGCCGCCCACCTGGGTGCGGGTGGCGGTGGCGAGCACGTCCGCGCCGCGCTCGGGCAGCCGGGGCACCTCGACCGCGACGTCCACGAGGATGCTGCCGAGCGAGATCACCCGTCCCGTCTCAGTCACGGGCGCTCCCCGCGACCTTCGCCGCTGGGACGGCGGGCACCGGCGCGCGCCGCCCGGTCGCCGCGCGGCCGAGGAGGGCGCCCGGGGCGCGGTCGCGGGCCGGGCTCATCGGGTGCGGCCGAACGTGCGGTGCAGCCGGAAGTGCTCGGGGTGCGGCAGGCTGGTCACGTGCCGGTCGAGGTCTCGATCAGCCCGTTCTGCTGGAGCGTGGCGAGCGCCTGCCGTACGGTTCCGCGGCTCACCGAGAACTCCTCCGCCAGCTCCAGTTCACCGGGAAGCCGGTCACGGTTGCCGATCTCGCCGCGGCGGATGCGTTCCGCCAGCTCACTCGCGATCTGTCGGTGTTTGACAATCATGGCGACCTTTTGGGTAGTACATACCTGTCTGGACAGATTTAGCAGTACATGGTGGCCCGATGTCAACAGTTCGGCCCCGTCGATCGCCGTACGATCAGGGGCCATGACGAGCATGCGGCCGGAAGTCCGGCAGATTTCCTCAGACGTCGTCTACGCCAACGCCTGGATGACCGTGCGGGAGGACCGCATCGAGTTGCCGGACGGCTCTCCCGGCCTGTACGGATACGTGGTGAAACCGGACTTCGTCCTGGTCATCCCGGAGGAGGACGGCGGCTTCCACCTGGTGGAGGAGTACCGCTACCCGATCGGCCGCCGCTCGTGGAGCTTCCCGCAGGGGCACGCGGAGGCCGCCACCCGGGAGGACGAGGCCCGCAGGGAACTGGCCGAGGAGACCGGCCTGCGCGCGGCCGGGCTGCGCCCGCTCGGCCGGCTCGACGCCGCGCACGGCCTGGTCACCAACGGCTGCCACGTCTACCTGGCGACCGGCCTCACCGTGGGCGAGGTCGCCCGCGAGCACACCGAGCAGGACATGCGCCAGGAGTGGGTCTCCAGGCGGGACTTCGAGCGGATGGTCCGCGAGGGCGTGGTCGCCGACTCGACCTCCGTGGCCGCTTACAGCCTGTTCCTGCTGCAGGAGCGCGCCCTGTGAACAATGGCTCCGGGTGAACGAGTTCAATATATGGGCATTCCGCATTAAGTGATCGAATCGCCCGAAATCCCGGTAAGATCAGCGCGGCGCGGGCGGGAATGACCGGCCCGCCCTGTCTGACTGATGTCACGCCGAGGAGAAAACCGTTGAGTGGCGACACCGTCCGCGAAGAACAGGCGATCGGCCGGGTGACCCATCGCCTCACCGAGGTCTTCGCCGACTCCCACTCCGCCGAGCAGGTCACGAGCGTGATCGGGGCGGCCCGGCACCGGTTCGAGGGCCATCCCGTCCGGGATTTCGTCCCCGTCCTGGTCGAGCGTCTGGCCCGGCTGGAACTGGAAACGGCGGCGAAGGAGAAAGCCTCCGCGGCGGCGCCGGTCGAAGTCGCGCCGGTCGAAGTCCCGCCGGTCGAAGTCCCGCCGGTCGTTCAACCGGAACCGGCTCCCGAAAACCCGTCGAATACCAGCGACGACATCAAGCATTCAGAAATCAGTCACTCTTCGGACATCTCTCGTAAATCGCGAAATCAACAACGGCACACCAGGAACAAGGTATTTCTTTCCGCCGGTGTGGCGGGGGTCGTCGTGGTCGCCGCGGTGGTCGTGGTGGTGACCGGCGGCGGGGACGGGGCGGCGGCTCCGGCCGCGCCCCCGCTCACCCTGGTGCGCGGCGTGGTCGGCTCCGAGAAGCGGGCGTTCTTCGACGACCCGGAGGTGCGGGCCGCCCTTGCCCGCCAGGGGGTGCGGGTCGAGGTGCAGCCGGCCGGGTCCCGGCAGATCGCCACCTCCGTCGATCTCGACCGGTACGACTTCGCGTTCCCGTCCAGCGCCCCGGCGGCCGACCGGATCCAGCGGCAGCGCGGCGTCAGCGTCAAGTACACGCCGTTCTCCTCACCGATGGCGATCGCGACCTTCCAGCCGATCGCGGACCTGCTGACCGAGGCGGGGGTGGCCGGGCACGACGCCGTCTGGACCTTCGACGTCGCCCGCTACCTCGACCTGGTCGCCAAGGACACCCGCTGGGACCAGCTCAAGGGCAACACCGCCTACCCCGTCAAGAAGAACGTCCTGGTCTCCACCACCGACCCGCGCAGCTCCAACTCCGCGGCGATGTACCTGGCCGTGGCGGGTTACGTCGCGAACGGCGACGCGGTCGTGCAGGGCGCCGAGGCCGAGAAGAAGGTGCTGCCCCTGCTGTCCCGGCTCTTCCTCAGCCAGGGCTACACCGACAACACCACCGAGGGCCCGTTCGAGGAGTACCTGTCACTCGGCATGGGCCCGGCGCCGATGGTCTGGATCTATGAGGCGCAGTATGTGGACGCCACCGTCCAGGGACGCACCAAGCCCGGCATGGTGCTCATGTACCCGTCGCCGACCGTGCTGTCCAAGCACACCCTGGTGCCGCTCGACTCCAACGGCGACCGCGTCGGGCGCCTGCTGACCACCGACCCCGAACTGCAACGCCTCGCCGCCGAGCACGGGTTCCGCCCGGCCGACGCCGCACTGTTCGACAAGGTCGCCACCGAGCACCGGGTCCCCGTCGAGAAGAACCTCATCGACGTGGTCGACACCCCGTCCTACGACACCCTCGAACACCTCCTCTACGGAGTGGCCCTGTCCTACGGCTGACGCCCTTTCGCCGGGCGTGCGGCGCGCCCGCCCGGCGTCGTGCCGCCTTCCGCGCCCGTCAGCGGGTCGGTGCCGAGTGCGTCGAGTTCGACGCTCAGGGGGACAGACTGTACAGCTCAGATGCCGATCTGGTCGTCAGAGTGGACAGCCGGACCAGCGGATCAGCTCGCTCTTGCAGTCGGTTTGCGAGTTGCGGTGTGCTTCGTGCGTATACCAACGCGTCCGAGGAGGTACGCCGTGAGCATCAACGAGACCCTCACCAGTCAGGAGCGTCTGGCCGACCTCGATCTCGATCAGCTTCGCCAGCTCGTCGGGCTGGTGGAGTACGACGCCGAGGGCGACCCGTTCCCGGTCACCGGCTGGGACGCGGTCGTCTGGTCGGTCGGCAACGCGAACCAGGCCGCGCTGCTGTACCAGGTCGTGTTCGGCATGGAGCTGGTGGCGTACTCCGGCCCGGAGACCGGCAACCGCGACCACCACGCCTACGTCCTGCGCTCGGGCGCGGTCCGGTTCGTGATCAAGGGCGGGGTGGCCCCCGCGAGCCCCCTGCTCGACCACCACCGCCGCCACGGCGACGGCATCGTCGACATCGCGCTCGAAGTGCCGGACGTCGATCGCTGCGTCAGCCACGCCCGGGCCCAGGGCGCCACCATCCTGGAAGAGCCGCACGAGCTCTCCGACGAGCACGGCACGGTGCGGATCGCCGCGATCGCCGCCTACGGCGAGACCCGGCACACGCTCGTCGACCGCTCGCGGTACCACGGCCCCTACCTGCCGGGGTACGTCGCGGCCTCCTCCGGCTACGTCAAGCCGGACGGGGAGCCCAAGCGGCTGTTCCAGGCGCTCGACCACGTCGTCGGGAACGTCGAACTCGGCCGGATGGACGAGTGGGTGGACTTCTACAACCGGGTCATGGGCTTCACGAACATGGCGGAGTTCGTGGGCGCGGACATCGCCACCGAATACTCGGCGCTGATGAGCAAGGTGGTCGCCAGCGGCAACCACCGGGTGAAGTTCCCGCTGAACGAGCCGGCCTGGGGCAAGAAGCGTTCGCAGATCGACGAGTACCTCGACTTCTACGACGGGCCGGGCGCCCAGCACCTGGCCCTGGCGACCAACGACATCCTGCGCACGGTGGACGTGCTCAAGGCCAGGGGAGTCGAGTTCCTCGCGACGCCGGACTCGTACTACGAGGACCCCGAGCTGCGGGCGCGCATCGGCGAGGTCCGGGTGCCGATCGAGGAGTTGCAGTCGCGCGGGATCCTGGTGGACCGGGACGAGGACGGCTACCTGTTGCAGATCTTCACCAAACCGCTCGGCGACCGCCCGACGGTGTTCTTCGAGTTCATCGAGCGGCACGGGTCGCTGGGCTTCGGGATCGGCAACTTCAAGGCGCTGTTCGAGGCGATCGAACGCGAGCAGGCCAAGCGCGGCAACTTCTGATCCGGCGTGGAGGAGGAGAGAACAGTGGCGTTCTACCGTCGCGTGGGCGACGTCCCCCCGAAACGGCACACCCAGCATCGGACCCCCTCGGGCGGCCTCTTCTACGAGGAGCTGATGGGGGAGGAGGGGTTCTCGTCGGACTCCTCACTGCTCTACCACGTCGGTGTGCCGTCGGCGATCGTGGACGCGACGCCGTACGAGTGGCCCGACCAGACGACCACAGAGAACCGGCCGCTCAAGCCCCGCCACCTGCGGCTCCACGAGCTGACCAGTCCTGACTGGAAGGCCGTGGACGCGGTCACCGGGCGGCGCCTGGTGCTGGGCAACGCCGACGTGCGGATCTCCTACGTCGCCGCGGGGGAGACCTCGCCGCTGTATCGCAACGCGGTCGGCGACGAATGCGTCTACGTCGAGTCAGGCGCCGCGACCGTCGAGACGGTGTTCGGCGCGCTGACCGTGGGCCGGGGCGACTACGTGATCCTGCCCCGGGCGACCACGCACCGCTGGGTCCCGGCCGGCTCCGAGCCCCTGCGGTTGTACGTGATCGAGGCGAGCTCGCACATCACCCCGCCGAAGCGGTACCTGTCGCGGTACGGGCAACTGCTGGAGCACGCGCCCTACTGCGAGCGCGACCTGCACGGGCCCGCCGAACCGCTGCTGGCCGAGGGCCGCGACGTGGAGGTGCTGGTGAAGCACCGTGGCTCGCGGGGGATCACCGGGACGCGGTACGTGTATCCGGCGCACCCGTTCGACGTGGTCGGCTGGGACGGCTGCCTGTACCCGTACCGGTTCTCCATCGCCGATTTCGAGCCGATCACCGGGCGGGTGCACCAGCCGCCGCCCGTGCACCAGGTGTTCGAGGGCCACAACTTCGTCATCTGCAACTTCGTGCCACGCAAGGTGGACTACCACCCGATGTCGGTCCCGGTGCCGTACTACCACTCCAACGTGGACTCCGACGAGGTCATGTTCTACTGCGGCGGGAACTACGAGGCGCGCAGGGGTTCCGGGATCGGGCCGGGCTCGATCAGCCTGCACCCGGGCGGGCACAGCCACGGACCCCAGCCGGGCGCCGTGGAGCGTTCGCTGGGCGTGGAGTTCGTCGACGAACTGGCCGTCATGGTCGACACGTTCCGGCCGCTGGAACTGGGCGAGGCCGGGCTGGCCGGCGAGGACCCGGCCTACGCCTGGACCTGGTCCGGACGGGGGCCCGGATCGTGAAGGTCGGCCCGCTGGTGCTGCCCGCCTCCGCGCTGCGGAACCTCGGGCCGTTGCGGTTCCCGCTCATCGAGGCGATCGCCGGCCGGTACCGCGCCAAGTTCCGCACCGGTGGCGTCCGCGCGGATCTCCATCCCGGCGAGGCGGAGCTCGCGACGGCGGTCGCCGCCGCCGTCGCGGCAGGGGTGCCGTTCAAGGCCACCGCCGGGCTGCACCACGCGCTGCGCAACACCGACTCGGAAACCGGGTTCGAGCAGCACGGCTTCCTGAATCCGCTGCTGGCCGCCGACGCCCTCGCGCACGGAGGATCCGAGCGCGACGCGGGCGCGCTCCTCGCCGAACGTGACGGCCCCACCGTGGCCGGCCTGGTGCGCGGGCTCGACGAGGCGCGGGTCCGGCGTGCGCGGTCGTCGTTCACCTCGTTCGGCACGTGCAGCATCACCGACCCGCTCACCGAACTGGTCGGGCTGGGCGTCCTGACCACACCCGCCACGGAAGGGGCGTCGTGAACGTCATCGAGATCCCCGACGGCTCGCCGTTCGGGCGCGACAACCTGCCCTACGGGGTGTTCTCGGCGGCCGGCGGGCAGCCCCGGGTCGGGGTGCGGCTGGGGGACACCGTGGTGGACCTGGCGCTGCTGCTCGGCGATCCGGTGTTCGCGGCGCCGTCGCTGAACCCGTTCCTGGCGCAGGGGCCTGCACGGTGGGCGCAGGTGCGGGAACGGATCCGCGCCGCCGCCGGCGGGCCGGTGCCGGACGAGGCCCGGCATCCGGTGCGTGACGTGCGCCTGCACCTGCCGTTCGAGGTCGCGGACTACGTGGACTTCTACGCCTCCGAGCACCACGCCTCGAACCTGGGCCGGTTGTTCCGGCCGGACGCCGCGCCGCTGCTGCCGAACTGGAAGCACCTGCCGGTCGGCTACCACGGCCGCGCGGGCACCGTCGTCGTCTCCGGCACCGGCATCGTCCGGCCCTGCGGGCAGTTCAAGGCTCCGGACGAGGCCGCGCCGCGCTTCGGGCCGAGCCGCCGGTTGGACATCGAGGCCGAGCTCGGGTTCGTCGTCGGCGTCGGGTCACCGCTGGGCGGGCGGATCGGGGTGGACGGGTTCGCCGAGCACGTGTTCGGCGCGGTGCTGGTCAACGACTGGTCCGCCCGCGACCTGCAGGCGTGGGAGTACGTGCCGCTGGGCCCGCATCTGGGCAAGAGCTTCGCCACCTCGATCTCCCCGTGGGTGGTGCCGTTGGCCGCGCTGCGGGCCGCGCGGGTTCCGCTGCCGGGGCAGGACCCCGAGCCGCTGCCCTACCTGCGCGGCGGCGAGGACTGGGGTCTCGATGTGGACCTGGTGGTGACGTGGAACGGCCAGGAGGTCGCCCGCCCGCGTTACCGCGACATGTACTGGTCGCCCGCGCAGATGCTCGCCCACCTGACCGTCAACGGCGCCTCGGCGCGGACCGGGGACCTGTTCGCCTCCGGCACCGTCTCCGGCCCCGAGAAGCACCGGCGGGGGGCGTTCATCGAGCTCACCTGGGGTGGCCGTGAGCCCGTCACGGTGCGGGGGGAGGAGCGCACCTTCCTGCTGGACGGCGACGAGGTCACCATCTCGGCCACCGCTCCCGGCCCGGACGGCACCCGGATCGGGTTCGGCGAGGTGACCGGCACGATCCAGCCCGCGGTGGGCGGTTGACCGCCGCCGACTGACGGACGGGGGACGGCGGCCTGCCGTCCCCCGTCCGCGGCTACTCGCTGACGACCGTCGGGGCGGCCCACCACCTCGTGACCCAGTACGAGCTGCCGAAGTCGCGGATCACCCAGCGGTGGTACGACGCCGGCCACATGATGTACACCGACCGGCGCGGCGCCGTGGATCTGGCACGCGACCTTGAGGCGTTCCTCTCGGGCGCCACCGTCGGCGAGGGCTGAGCACGGGGGCCGCGATCGAACGGTGGTCCCGTCGTCCGCCGTTCCCGCAGCGAGATGACCCTGACCGTACCGGAGTGCCGGATGATGAAGTCCCCGAAGCGGGGCGTTGGGGGAGGGGGCCGAAACCGGGTTCCGGGCCTGATGGAATACTCGATCGGTTGTCCGGGCGTTGATCGCGTCCGGATAGCCTGGTGGGCGCGCGGGGACTGGTTGCCCGTCAATTCCTATAGGTATAGTGGGGTATCATGTCGGGTTCTCCAGTGGTCGCCGTCGTGGGTGGCGGCGCCAGCGGCGCCTTGGCCGCGGTTCACCTCCTCCGCGAAGCGCGGGCACGCTCCCTGACACTGGAGGTCGTGCTGATCGACCGGTACGGCAGGCACGCGCTGGGCCAGGCATACTCCACCGCCGATCCCCACCACCTGCTCAACACCAGCGCCGACAAGATGAGCGCACTGCACGACGACCCCGCCCATCTGCTCACCTGGGCCCGTGGCAACGGCCTGGACCTCGCCGGGTCCGACTTCCTGCCGCGCGGCGACTACGGGCGCTACCTGCGCGACGTGCTGGCCGACGCCGAGGACGTCCCGGCCCGCGTCGTCCGCAGGGTGACCGCCACCGCGACCGGGCTGACCAGGCCGGCCGGCGGCCACGGGGTGCGGGTGGAGCTGGCCGGCGGCGAGTGGATCGACGCCGACGCCGCCGTGCTGGCCCTGGGCAACCGCGCCCCGGCCGCCTGGCCGCAGATCGTGGACGCGGACACCCCGCGTTACGTCGCCGACCCGTGGGCGCCGGACGCGCTGGCCGGGATCTGCGACGGCACCCCGGTGCTCGTCATCGGCACCGGCCTGACCATGGTGGACATCGCGGTCACCGTGACCCGCGCCCGGCCGGACGCGGTGGTGTACGCGGTGTCCAGGCACGGCCTGCTGCCCCGGCGGCATCCCGACCCGCTGCCGGTCCCGGTGCCGACGCCGATCCAGGACGGGCCGCTGCCCCTCGCCGGCCTGCTGCGCGCCGTACGGCTCGCCGTGCGGGACAACGGCGGCGACTGGGCCGGCGTGGTGGACGGGCTGCGCTCGCACGCCCCCGGCCTGTGGACCCGGCTCAGCCCGGCCGACCAGCGGCGTTTCCTCAACCTGGCCGCGCGCTTCTGGGAGGTGCACCGGCACCGCATCCCGCCGGTCACCGCCGCCAGGATCGCCGAACTGCGCGACGGCGGCCGGCTCCGGGTGCTCCGCGGCCAGGTGATCCGGTCCACGGCCGCGCCCGGCGGGCTGCACGTGCACGTGGGCGTGGACGGCGCCGTCCAGGTGCTCGACGTGGGCTGGCTGGTCAACGCCACCGGCCCCGGCTCCGACATCGGCCGCGACCCGTTCCTCGCCCGGCTCATCGAAGCCGGCGACGCCCGGCCGGACCGGCTGCGGCTCGGCCTGGACGCCGGTCGGGGCGGCGCGGTGCTGGACGCGGAGGGCCGCTCCGACGGCCGGGTCGTCACCCTCGGCCCTCTGCTCCGCGGCACCCTGTACGAGACCACCGCGATCCCGGAGATCCGCGCCCAGGCGGCGGCCATCGCGCCACGTCTCATCGAGACGATCGCCGCCCCGGTCAGCGTGTCCCTGACCGCCGAGCCGGAATTCTGATCCGCGGGGTTTCCGGGCCGCGGGGTTTCCGAGCCGCGCGGATTCCGAGCCACGGGCCAGGACGGGGCGATCGGCGTCAGGTGTGCTGTTCCCGCTGGGCGGCCGCCTGCGCGCGGAGTTGCGCGGCGCGTTCCTCCAGTTGTCTCGCCTGGTCCTCGGTGGACGGCGGCGCGGACTCGGCCTCCTGGTGGGCCGCGGTCATCTCCGACCGGAAGATGCGCAACGACCGTCCGACGGACCGCGCGGCGTCCGGCAGCTTCTTCGCCCCGAAGAGCAGCACCAGGACGACGGCGATGATGATCAGCTCACTCGGCCCCAAATCTGCCATGACAAGTCCTTTGATATGAAATGTCGCACTATGTCGAGATTAGGTGCCGAGGGGGTGGGGTGCTCATCCGGGCTCGGTCAGGCGCTCTGAGCGGTCGGCGGGGGACGCCCGACTACGGCTCGGGAGGCGAAGCCGCCCTCAGGGACCCACCTCCCGCAGGAACGCGGCTATGAAGCCGTACAGGGCGAGGTCCGAGAGGAAGTCCGGGCGAGGGCCGTCCGGCACCCAGGTCCACCACGGCGGGAGAGAAACTCCGCGGTGAGCCCCTGTGCCGCGTCGCCGCCGATCAGCCGGCAACCGATCAGGCAACTGGTACGGGGCAGCATCGCACTGTAAGCATCCTCGTCCTCCACAGGAGGAATTGTCGTCGCGTTTCCCCCAAGGACAAATGCCATGAGAGCACGACAGGGAGCCTCGCTCAGTTCCGCGGTTTGCGCCAGGTGATGCTGTAGCGAAACAGGAGGTGGCGGCGGTACTCGGAGCCGGGCAGGATCTCGGCGGCCAGCGCCCGCATCTGCGGGTACGTCACCGGCGGCGGCCACACCAGGGGGGACGGATGCTCCCAGTGCCCTTTCACAGCGCGGTGCAGGGTGCCGACGGCGACGCCCGCGAGGTCGCGCGGCAGGTCGCCGGGCATGGTGCTGCGGGCGAGGCCGACGACGGCCAGGACGCCGCCGGGGCGCAGCAGGTGGCGCATGCGGGCCAGCCCGGCGGCGGCGTCCATGTGGTGCAGGGTGGCCACGGACGCGACGACGTCGAACGAGGCGGGCTCGAAGGGGTGGGTGAGGAAGTCGCCGAGGATGTAGCCGACGTCGTCCGGGTGCTCGCGGGCCAGGTCGATGCTGGGCGCGTCGAGGTCGATGCCGGTGACGTCCGGCACGGTCCGCCGCAGTTCGCGGGCAAGCATGCCCTCACCGCAGCCGACGTCGAGGGCGCGCCGGGCGCCGTGGGGGACCGCCTGGAGGATCCGGGGGTGGTAATGGATGTTGTGGTTCCATCGCCTGCCGTTCTGCACCGTCATGCGATCATCCTGCCGAACATCCGTTCGCGGTTGAGCCCGGCGACCAAGAACGCGGGACACGCCTGGCTCGCAGATGCTCACTCAGCCGGGTCGGGACGGCGGGCGTGGGTGAGCCGGCGGCCGAGGGCCTGCGCCGGTCGTTCGATGTACCGGTAGCCGAGCGCGGCCGTACCGAGGACCACGGCCAGCAGCAGCGCGGCCCAGCCCAGCCGCCCGGCCAGGGAGATCTGCGCGGGGTCGGCGGTCAGCCGCCTGACCACCTGGATCGCCAGCGGGTGCAGCAGATAGACCGAATAGCTGATCAGGCCGAGTCCGGCCAGCCAGCGGGGCAGTGCGCGGCGGCGCAGCGCCCGGGCGACCAGGAAGGTCAGCCAGGCCGCCGCGACCGCCGCGGACCAGCTCCACCGGTACGCCCACGCGCGGTCCTCCGGCATGCCCCAGCCGGGGCCGAACCACATCGCGGCGCCGATCGACGCCACCGGCACCAGGACGATCAGCCGGCCCGCGCCCGCCCGGAGCCGCCCGTGGTCCAGCCGGTGCAGGGCGGTCCCGGCGAACATGGTGGCGAGGATGGCGAGGCTCTGCCAGGCCCCCACCCTGCTGTTGGCGCCGAGCAGCGACACGGCCAGCACGGCCAGCACCGCGGCCCCGCAGAGCCGCACCCGGCGGTCGCCCGAGGCGATCGCCACCGCCGAGACGGCCAGCACGACGACGGTGGCCAGCACCACGGTGCCGGTGCCGAGGCCGCGCGACAGCGCGCCCGCCGGAAGCACGCCGCCGGCCAGCACGGCCGCCGCGGCCAGGCCGACCGCGCTCGCGGTGCTCGCCCGGTGCACACCGAAGACGAACATCGCCGTCACCAGCAGGTAGAACAGCATCTCGTAGGAGAGCGTCCAGAACACGTTGACGACGCTGGTCACCTGGAGCAGGTCCTGCAACATCGTCAGGTGCGCGACCGCCGAGGTGACCGGCTGCGCGGCCACCTGCCCCGGCAGCGCCCAGTACACGGGGAGCAGGGCGAAGATCGTCCCGACGGTGGCGGCGACGATCCACAGCGGGTACAGGCGGAACACCCGGTTGACCCAGAACCGCCCCACGCTGCCCCCGCGCTCCAGCGAGATCGGCACCACATAGCCGCTGACCAGGAAGAACACCATGACGCCGTACTGCCCGAAGTCGAACCACGGGCTGACGTGCGCGCGGACCTCGGGGAAGAGCGGGTCCAGGGCGTGCTCGAAGACCACGACCAGCGCCGCCATGCCGCGCAGCGCGTCCAGCCACGCCTGTCTCGGCGGCGGCTGTCCCTGCGCCCCCTGTCCCGGCGGCGGCGCGGTCGGCCGGGCCGCCGCCCGGGGACCGGCGTCGCTCCGTTTCACCACGTGGATGGACATCCGGTCACCCTAGGCGGTCAACCTGGGTGACGGTCGAGGATTGGGTAAAGGCCGCGCCTCATCCGGCGGGCAGCGCGGGACGGAGACCAGGGGAACGGTCTCGTCGACGACCCCTGGCGTACGCCTCGGCCTCGACGGTCGCGCCGGTGCGCCTGCCGCGGCCGGCCCGGTGAACCCGAAGTCCGGGTGCGAGGGGATCACGAGGTGGAAGGCGTCGGCGGGGTCGGTCAGCGGCTCGACCACCTCCAGGAACCCCGCGATCGGCCCGGGCCGGCCGGGAGGTCAGTCACGGTCCTCGTTGCGGTGCACAAATGCAGGCATGCTTGAGACGTCGGCTCGGTTGCTTCGGCTGTTGTCGTTGTTGCAGCAGCATGGGGACTGGTCCGGTCCGCAACTGGCCGACCGGTTGGGGGTGACGGTGCGCACCGTGCGCCGTGACGTCGATCGGCTGCGCGAGCTCGGTTACCCGGTGCACGCCACGATCGGGAACATCGGCGGGTACCGGCTGGGCGCAGGGGCCGCCATGCCGCCGCTGCTGCTCGACGACGAGGAGGCCGTCGCGGTCGCGGTGGGATTGCGCACCGCGGCGAACGGCACGGTGGCCGGGATCGAAGAGACGTCGCTGCGGGCCCTGGCGAAACTGGAGCAGATCCTGCCTCCGCGGCTGCGGTACCGGGTCTCGGCGTTGGACGCGGCCACCGTGGCCCGGCACCGGCCGGGTGCGGTCGTCTCGGCCGAGGTGCTGACCACGATCGCCGCGGCCTGCCGGGACCACCAGCGGCTGCGCATGGACTACCGCGGCCACGACGGCACCGACACCACTCGTACGGTGGAGCCGCGCAAGCTTGTCCACGCCGGACGCCGCTGGTACCTGGTGGCCTACGATCCCGACCGGGCCGATTGGCGGACCTTCCGGGTCGACCGGCTACGGCCGCGAACCCCGGCCGGCCCGCGGTTCAGCCCACGCGAGCAGCCCCGCCAGGCAGGGAATTCCGGCCGCCGGTAGCGCTCCGCCTGTTCAGGAGAAGTCGGCGGCGTGGTCTGTGGCCCACAGCGCGAAGGTGCGGGCCGGGCGGCTGGTGAGCCGCTCGACGGTGTCGTACACCCGCGCGGGATGGCCGACCGACTTCTCCCACTGCTCGAACAAGGTGTCCAGAACGAACGGCGGCATGAAGCGGCCCATCTGCTCGCGGGCGACCCCGGGGGCAGCTCCTGGTAGACCAGCGGACGGCCGAGCGTCTGGCCGATCAGGGCGACCTGCGCGGCGGCGGTGAGAGACTGCGGGCCGCTCAGCGGGTACACCTGGCGGGCGTGGCCGTCCCGCCTCAGCGCGACGACGGCGGCCTCGGCGAGGTCGGCCTCGTGGATCGGTGCGCTGGTGGCGCCGGCGTAGGGCGCGCGGACCACGTCGCCGGCGCGGATCTGCCCCGCCCAGGGCAGGGCGTTGGTGGCCATGTGCGCCGAACGCAGGAACGTCCAGACCGGCTCGGCGGCGCGCAGCGCCCGCTCGATCTCGGCGTGGTAGGCCGCGATCGGGTTGGCCTGCTCGGCGGCGGTGTCGTCGACTCCGGCGGACGACAGCAGGACGACGCAACAAGCAGCCCGGAATGGCCTACCTCGACGCGCCCAGCATCCCGGACGGGCGGGTCGCGATGCTGATGCGCACCTTCGCCTGGGGGCTCACCGCGGGCGGGCAGTTCGATGACGAGCCGGCGATCGCGGCCATCAGCGCGCATACTGCCGGCTGGCCGGCCGCCACCAAGATGGCCGACGAGACGACGGCCGCCCTGTCCCCCCACCTGGCCCCTTTCTGGCCCCTTTCTGGCAGGGGGCTGGCATCTGGCCTGGCACCTCTGGCAGCAAGATCAAAAAGGGGTTGGGCGGGAATCCCACGCCCAGCCGCACGCACGAGAACGCCCCCTGCCCTCGGGTGAGGACAGGAGGCGTCGTATTGGAACCTCGGCGGGTGCACATCCTGGGGGAAGTGTGCCCCCGACGAGGAGTTCAGAGGGCGTCAGACGGAGATGCCACGCCGCGCAGAGATGATGCCCTGCTGCTCGGCGATTGCGGAGACGAGCGCGTGCGGGTGGTCCCGGCGGATCTGCGCGTGGATCCCCAACTTCCTCTCCTTCTCGGTGGGCGGGTCCACCTTGGTGGCCCACCAGCCGCTGTTGAGGACGGTGAACCGCCAGGCGGGGAACGTCTGGTCGAGGACGTTCAGATGGATAGCCTCCTCGGCCGGCGTCACTGGAGGTTCTTCTTCGGGGTGAGGACGTACTTGATCCGCATCGCTACCGCGTGCCGGTTCGCGACGGGGGCGATCGGCTTGCCCCACGACCACCAGTACTGCCGCACGCCGTCGGCGTCCGCGGCGACGGTGATGGACTCGCTGAGCTGCGGTACCTGCGGATTCGTCACGATCAGTTTCGGCTCGCCGCCATCTTCTACCTGGGTGCCCAGGGACAGACTGCCGAGGACGTCGGCGAGGGCGGTGAGGTGCGAGACCTCGGACGTCGCCTGCCGGCCGCTCATCGGGCGTCCTGAAATACGCGCGGCCGGGGGACGACAGGCATCGTCGCGTGCATCTGCTGGGCGAGGTCCTCGATCGTGCGCGCCCACAGCGTGAGCGGCTCCGGGGCCGGCCAGGCGGCGATGGCGCAGAACTGGCGGCGATGCAGGCTGTAGAGGACGAGCCAGGCCGGGTGCTTGGCGTTGAGGCGTGCCGCGGCCTCCCGTTTCGCTGGGTCGTGGTTACCACGGTAGAGAATCGGGAGCTGGCTGAGCGGCTGCTCTGTCTTAGGGTTATGCATCGGGTCGCACCTCCATGCGGCCAAGGGTCCGGCCGGTGTTCTCCTCACCGCGTCCGGACCCGTCTATCTGCGGTCTCGAACGCCCATCTCAACGCGTTGAGTTCCTGCACGACGAGTGCGATTGGGGGACACTGGGGGACAACGGAGTGTCCCCTAACCTGCGGCGGAGAGGCGTCACGGCATGTCTCCGAAGGTGCCCGCATGGGCTGCGCGCCTGCAGAGCGCGCGACGCGACCATGGATGGACTCAGCGTGAAGTGGCGAAACGCCTAGCCCAAGTGGCAGGAGAGCACGTCAACCTCCCCGAGCGAGAGTCGCTCGTCCGCCGAATCAAGGACTGGGAGACTGGCCGCCATCGACCGAGGGACCCATATCCGATACTGCTAGCGCGCGTCTTCGACACGACTGAGCGGGAGTTGTTCGCCGAGCCCTCCGTACATGACCATGATGATGTGCTTCGCCGAGAGTTCCTTGGGGTGTCCGCCGTCGTCACCGGGCTCGCCATCACCGCCTCCCCCACGAGCCGTCTTCCCCACGGACGGCGTATCGGTGCTGATCAGATAGACCACCTGCTGCGGCGGACAGCCCGCCTGCGCTGCCTGGATGACCACCTCGGCGGCGCCGACACATACCGGCTTTACGCTGCCGAACTCGCGGTGACCAGCGCGCTAGCCGATGACGCGAGTTACACGCAGGAGACTGGCCGGGCGCTGCTGTCGGTGCTGGCTGAGCAGGCTCAACAGGCCGGATGGGCCGCTTTCGATGCAGGTTGGCATCAGGAGGCGCGCCGGCTGTTCAAGCAGAGCTTGTCGGCCGCTACGGACGCCGGAGACACGTCGCTCATCGCGAACTCTCTTGCCTATCTGGCGTACCAGAAGGTGAGCAGTGGCCACTCTGGGGCGGACGAAGCTGACGCCGCGTGCCGGGTGGCAACACGTCGCACCCCACCAGCCGTGCGGGCTTTGCTCTTCGAGCGGGCCGCGTGGGCGCACGCGCTTGAGGGACGGTCCCATGAGGCAGAGGTGACGCGGGCACTTGGTAAAGCCGCCGAAGCTCTGGACAGCTCCAGCAGTCTGCCTTCTCCAGAGTGGGCCCAATGGGTGGATCGCACTGAGTTGCAGATCATGACTGGTCGTTGCTGGAGTACCCTCCGACGTCCGCTGCGCGCAGTTCCAGCTTTGGAGGCTGCTCTAGCGCAGTACGACGACACGCACGCCCGAGACAAGGCCCTATACCTGACATGGCTCGCAGAGGCCCACCTAGATGCAGGAGAGGTCGAGCAGGCTGCGGCCATCCTTGGCCGATCCGCCGACCTGTGCGCCGACGTGGCATCCGTCCGGCCGCACAAGCGGATCAAGAGTGTCCTGCAACGACTCGACGCACACGGGGACGAGCCGTGTGTGTCGGAGCTACGTCAGCGCCTGGCTACGCTGTCGTTCGACGTAGCCAGCCCAGATACGCCTCCGAGCCCCCGTCGATCGCTGTGAACGTGACCTCCGGGTTGTCCCAAGGGTGCTGGTCGATGAGGTGTTTCTCAAGGGCGGGATAGCGATCGGCAGTAGTCCGTAGGAAGACCTGCCATTCCTCGCCTTCGCCGAGTTCGCCTTGATGCCAGAACATCGATACGGCCGGCCCGAAGACTTGGCCGGAGGCGGCGAGCTTCGCTTCGACCGCTGAGCGGACAAGGCTCAGCGCAGCGTCGCGGGTGGCGGCGGTCGTTGATACCTGCACGTAGTCCGTCATGGCGAACAGTAGATCACCGCCGACGACGCTTCGCCAGCCTGACCAGGCTTTTCCCGGGTCCGGGAAAACGGGACATACGCAAAATAGCTCCCCCCACCGCCTCTCGAAGGAAGCAGTGGGGGCGATACGCGCCCGTACACCGTGACGGACGCCGGATTGATCAGTTCAACTCGGTTCCCCGAGGGCTCATCAGCAGATCACATGGGTTCGAGGCGGCCCTGCACGACGAGCGGCCGGCCGCGGCCGTCCTTCGGATCGGCGACCGGGGTCACCTTCCGCTGCGACGTGAACCACGCCCAGGCGAAGTAGAGCGCGTCGAGTAACTGCTCGACGCCGGTCTCACATGTCGAGCGCCTCCGGCAGAACCAGAGCTAAACCATTGCGTCCGACGTTGCCGGTGGCGCCGGTGGCCAGAAACATGCGCACTCCACGAGATACCCGAGGGACGGGACCTGTTGTCCGCTGCCCTGTTGATGACGACCCTGTCACCCAAGCAGGACACGGCGAGCCGTACAACGCCGAACCGGGCAAGTGCGACGCCCTGGACTGGCATCCCGTGACCGGGCTGCCCGGCGACATAGTCGTCTACCCGGCGGCGGCCGTACGGGCGATCCTCGACGGGGAGCCGTTCGACGTCTTCGGGTTCGACCGGTGAGCCGTTCGACCGGTGAGCCGTTCGACCGGTGAGCCGTTCGAACCGTGAGCCGGGAGGCGACCTGGGCGGCGGCGGTTATTGCGGATGGGACATAATTGCCAAACAGTCTCAATTAGGACATGCAGAGAGGTCCCACGTGTCAGCTCATCCCCCCGCCGGGGCCGGGCGTCTGCTCGGATCGGAGAAGCGGAGCCTGGCCGGGATGGCCGTCTTCGTCACCGCCCTGCACATCGCCGGCTGGGCCGCGCTGATCCTCGTCGTCGCCCCCAGGCACTACGCGGTCGGCGGGCAGGTCTTCGGCGTCGGCCTCGGCGTCACCGCGTACGTCCTCGGGATGCGGCACGCCTTCGACGCCGACCACATCGCCGCGATCGACAACACCACCAGGAAGCTGATGTCGGACGGCCGGCGCCCGCTGTCGGTCGGGTTCTGGTTCTCGCTGGGCCACTCCTCGATCGTGTTCGGGCTGTGCCTGCTGCTGTCGCTCGGCGTCCGCGCCCTGGCCGGGCAGGTGGGCGACGACTCCTCGGCCCTCCAGCAGGTCACCGGGGTGATCGGGACCGCGGTGTCGGGCGTGTTCCTCATGCTGATCGCCATCCTCAACCTCGCCGTGCTGCGCGGCATCCTCCGCGTCTTCCGCCGGATGCGGCACGGCCACTACGAGGAGGCCGAGCTGGAGGCCGAGCTCGGCAAACGCGGCTTCATGAACCGCATCCTCGGCGGCGTCACCAGGGCGGTCACCAAGCCGTGGCACATGTACCTCGTCGGGCTGCTGTTCGGCCTGGGCTTCGACACCGCCACCGAGATCTCGCTGCTGGTGCTGGCCGGCGGCGCGGCGGCCTTCCAACTGCCGTGGTACGCCATCCTCGTCCTGCCGGTCCTCTTCGCCGCCGGGATGAGCCTGCTGGACAGCATCGACGGCACCTTCATGAACTTCGCCTACGGCTGGGCCTTCTCCAAGCCGGTGCGCAAGGTCTACTACAACATCACGATCACCAGCCTGTCCGCCGCCGTCGCCCTGATCATCGGCCTGATCGAGATCATCTCGCTGCTCGCCGACAAGCTCGGCGTCACCGGCGGCCCGCTCCGCTTCATCGCCGACCTCGACCTGGACTACGTCGGCTACGGCATCGTGGCGCTGTTCGTGCTCACCTGGATCGCCGCGGTCGCCGCCTGGAAGCTGCTGCGCATCGAGGAGCGCTGGACCCCGCCCGTACGGCGGACCGCCGACGAGTCCGTGTGACAACGGCACGGCCACATGCACAACGCCCACCAGGCCATGAACGGGCGAGCGGTCATCGTCGTGGCGGCGGAGTGACCGGTCAGTCCTGGTGGCCCAGGGCGGTGGCGAGGGTGCGCGCGGCCTCGCGCACCAGCGCGCCGTACTCCGGGCGCAGATCGTCGGGCATCCGGCTGGCCGGGGTCGAGACGCTGAGGCCGGCGACCGGCCCGTCCGGACCCGGTACGGCCGCGGCCACCGCGGCGATGTCGGAGCGCCACTCGCCCCGGTTGTCCGCATAACCCCGCTCCCTGACCTCGGCCAGCTCGGCGCGGATCCGGGCCGGATCGACGAGCGTCGTGCCGGTGAACCCGGCGGGCCCGGCCGCGAGGACCCGGTCCACCACCTCCCCGGGCAGCAGGGCGAGCACCGCCTTGCCGTTCGCGGAGGCGTGCAGCGGCAGCCGGATGCCCAGCGGCAGCACGATGCGCAGCGGCTTGTCGGTCTCCAGCCGCTCGACCAGCACCACGGCGTCGGTCTCCGGGACCGTCAGGTGGATCGTCTCGCCGGTGCGCCTGCGCAGGTCCTCCATCACCGGCCGGGCGGTGTCGCGCAGGCTCAGCTCGCCGGTCGCCCGCCGGCCCACGTGCAACGCCTTGGTGGTCAGCAGCCAGCGGGTGACCTCCCCGCCGGCCGGGCGGATCCACCCGGCGTCGTGCAGCGTGCGCAGGGACCGCTGCACGGTGCTCTTGGGCAGCCCGACGCGACGCGCCAGCTCACCGACGCCGACCGGCTGGAGGGCGGCGACCTCCTCCAGCACGCGCAGCGCGTTCACCACGTTCTGCATCCATTGACTCCTTTACGAGGGCAATTCTAGTATCGACGTACCGCTGAACGGCACGCGTGCCGTCACACGGCACAGAGGAGGTCATGTGGGGCGTCACTTCCTTCAGATCCCCGGCCCGACCAACGTCCCCGACCGGGTCCTGCAGGCGACCGCCCGGCCCACCATCGACCACCGCGGCCCGGAGTTCGCCCGGCTGGCCCTGGAGATCCTGGAACGGCTCCGCCCGGTCTTCCGCACCACCGGGCCGGTGATCGTCTACCCCTCCTCCGGCACCGGCGCGTGGGAGGCCGCCCTGGTCAACACGCTCTCCCCCGGGGACAGGGTGCTCGCCTTCGAGACGGGTCATTTCTCCACTCTGTGGTGCGACATGGCCCGGCGGCTCGGACTGGAGGTGGAACTCGTCCCCGGCGACTGGCGGCACGGCGCCGACCCGGACGCCGCGGCGGAACGGCTCGCCGCCGACCCGTCCATCGCCGCCGTCATGGTCGTGCACAACGAGACCTCCACCGGCGTGCGCAGCCGGGTGCCGGAGATCCGCGCCGCGATCGACCGCGCGGGCCACTCCGCCCTGCTGCTGGTGGACACGATCTCCTCGCTCGGCTCCATGGACTACCGGCACGACGAGTGGGGCGTCGACGTCACCGTGGGCTGCTCGCAGAAGGGACTCATGCTCCCGCCCGGCCTCGGCTTCAACGCCGTGAGCGGCAAGGCGCTCGCCCACCGCGGCGGCTTCCCGCGCTCCTACTGGGACTGGGAGCCGATCGTCGCCGCCAACGAGCGCGGCTTCTACCCCTACACCCCGCCCACCAACCTGCTCTACGGCCTGCGCGAGGCGCTCGCCATGCTGGCGGAGGAAGGGCTGCCCGAGGTGTTCGCCCGGCACGACCGGCACGCGGAGGCGACCAGGCGGGCGGTGCGCGCATGGGGCCTCGACGTCCTGTGCGCGGACGAGCGGGAGTACTCCAGCTCGCTGACCGCCGTCGTGATGCCGCCCGGCCACGACGCCGACGAGGTGCGCCGGCTGATCCTGGAGCGCTTCGACATGTCGCTCGGCACCGGGCTCGGCAGGCTCGCCGACAAGGTCTTCCGGATCGGTCACCTCGGCCACTTCAACGATCTCAGCCTGGCCGGCACCCTCGGCGGGGTCGAGATGGGGCTGGCCGCGGCGGGCGTGCCGATCAAACCGGGCGGGGCCGGCGCCGCGCTGTCCTGGCTCGGGCGGCGCGGGTGAACCTGCGTACGGCACTGGCGCCGGTCTTCACCGGCGAACTGCGCGAAGACCCCTACACCAGGCACCTGTACTCCTCCGACGCCAGCATGTACGCCATCGAGCCGCTGGCCGTCGCCTTCCCCCGGCATGCCGGGGACGTGGCCGCCCTGGTCGCGGTCTGCGCCGAACTGGGCGTGCCCGTGCTGCCGCGCGGCGCGGGCACCAGCCTCGCCGGGCAGACCGTCGGCAGGGCCGTCGTCGTCGACTTCTCCCGGCACATGAACCGCATCCTCGACATCGACGCCGGCGCCATGCGCGCCCGCGTCCAGCCGGGCGTGGTGCAGGACCAGCTCAACCGGGCGGCGGCCCGGCACGGCCTGATGTTCGGCCCGGACACCTCCACGAGCAACCGCGCCACCATCGGCGGCATGATCGGCAACAACTCGGCCGGCAGCCACTCCATCCGCTACGGCTCCACCATCGACCACGTCGAGACCCTCGACGTGGTGCTCGCCGACGCCGGGACCGCGCGCTTCGGCCCCGACGGCGGCGACGACCGGCTGCACCGGGGGACCCGCGAGATCATCGAGTCCCTCGGCGACGGACTGGCCGGCTTCCCGCCGTTCTGGCGGCACTCCGGCGGCTACCGGCTCGACCGGGTGCTCGACGGCGGCACGACGAACCTCGCGAAACTGGTCGCCGGCTCCGAGGGCACCCTGGCCGTGGTCACCGAGGCCGAGGTGCGCCTGGTGCCGAGACCCCGGGCGCGGGCCATCGCGGTCGGCCACTTCACCGCGACCACGGCCGCGGTCGCCGCCACCCGGGACGCGCTGGAGCGGGACGCCGCGTCGGTGGAGCTGATGGACCGCACCATCCTCGACCTGTCCCGGCAGCGGGTGGAGTACGCCGGGCTCGGCGGCATCCTGTCCGGGGACCCGCACGCCCTGCTCTTCGTCGAGTTCTTCGGCGACGACGAGGACGAGGTGGCCGCCCGGGTCGACGACCTCGCCGCCGCGTGGCAGGCCGGCGGGCACGGCTACCACACGCTGCGCGCGGTCACCGCCCAGCAGCAGGCCGCCGTGCTGAAGGTGCGCAAGGCGAGCCTCGGCCTGCTCATGGCGTCGAGCACCGGCACCCGCAGGCCGCTCGCCTTCGTCGAGGACACCGCCGTCCCGCCGGACACGCTGGTGCCCTACGTCGAGGAGTTCGCCGCCGTGCTGGCCAGGCACGACCTGAAGGCCGGCTTCTACGGCCACTGCTCGGTCGGCTGCCTGCACATCCGGCCGTTCGTCGACCTGCGTGAACCCGCCCAGGTGAGCGCCATGCGCGCGGTCGCCGAGGAGATCGCCGCGCTCGCCGCCCGGTACGGCGGGGTCAACTCCAGCGAGCACGGCGACGGCCTGGCCCGCTCGGAGTTCAACCGGCGGCTCTTCGGCGACCGGGTGTACGAGGCGATGCGCCGGGTCAAGCGGCTGTTCGACCCCGAGGGGAGGCTCAACCCCGGCAAGATCGTCGATGCCGGGCCGATGACGGAGCACCTGCGCGACCCGGCGCTCCCCGCCGCCCCGCCGCTGCGCACCACCCTCGCCTTCGCGGACGGCATGCGCGGCGCGGCCGACCGGTGCATGAACATCGGCGTGTGCCGCAAGGAGGACACCGGCGTCATGTGCCCGTCCTACATGGCCACCAGGGACGAGGAGCACTCCACCAGGGGCCGGGCCAACGCCCTGGTCAAGGCCCTCTCCTCGGCCGACCCGCGGGCCGCGCTCGGCGACGAGCGGCTGCACGGCATCCTCGACCTGTGCCTGGAGTGCAAGGCGTGCACCTCGGAGTGCCCGCTCGGGGTGGACATGGCCTCGCTGAAGAGCGAGTTCCTGCACCAGTACCAGGAGATCCACGGCACGCCGCGGCGCTCGCGGCTCTTCGCCTCGATCCGGCGGCTCAACCGGCTCGGCTCGGCCGCCGCGCCGGTGTCCAACTGGATCGCCGGGGCGGCGCCGGTCCGCGCGCTGCTGGACCGCGCCCTCGGCATCAGCCGCCGCCGCCCGCTGCCCGCCTTCCACCGGGAGACCCTGGCGCGCTGGTTCGCCCGCAGGACCCCGCCGGCCGGGCCCTTCCCGCGCGGCGACCTGGTCCTGCTCGCCGACTCCTTCACCTCCTACGGCGAGCCCGCGATCGGCAGGGCCGCCGTCGAGCTGCTGGAGCTCGCCGGCTGGCGGGTCCTGCTGACCGAGGGCTGCTGCGGCCGGGCCGCCGTCTCCAAGGGGCTGCTGGACCAGGCCAGGGCGTCGGCGCGGGCCATGGTCACCCTGCTCGCGCCGTACGCCGAGCGCGGGGTGCCGATCGTCGGCATCGAACCCTCGTGCCTGCTCACGCTGCGCCAGGAGTACGCGGCGCTGCTGTCCGGCGACGAGCGGGTGCGGATGGTGGCCGCCCAGGCCCGGCTGATCGCGACGCCGCTGCTGGAGGCCATCGACGACGGCGGCCTCGTGCTGCGCGGCACCGGCGAGACGACCTCCGTCCTGCTGCACGGCCACTGCCACGAGAAGGCGGGCGTCGGCACCGAGGCGACCCGCGCCCTGCTCGCCCGCCTCCCCGGCGCCGAGGTGACCGAGCTGGACGCGGGCTGCTGCGGGATGGCGGGATCCTTCGGTTTCGAGTCCGAGCACTACGACCTGTCCATGAAGATCGGCGGCCTCCGGTTGTTCCCCGCGGTCGCCGAGACCACGCCCGGCACCCTCATCGCGGCCACGGGGGTCTCCTGCCGCCAGCAGATCGCGCACGGAACCGGCCGCACCGCACAACATCCTGTCCAGCTCGTCCGCGCGGCGGTCGTCCCGCCGGGGGAGGTCCATCCAGCACACTGATCCGCCTCGGGGGAGATCGGAGCCGTTGCCCGTGTCCGCAGAGCTCATCTCCATACTCGCCCTGGTCGCCATGTTCGTGGTGGCCACCGTGCTCCCGGTCAACCTGGGCGCGCTGGCCTTCGTCGGCGCCTTCCTCGTCGGCACGCTCGCGGCCGGGATGTCCACCGACGACATCCTGGGCGCCTTTCCCGGCAACCTCTTCGTCATCCTGGTCGGCATCACCTACCTGTTCGCCATCGCGACCAGGAACGGCACGGTGGACTGGCTGGTACGCGCCGCCGTACGGGCCGTGCGGGGGAGGCTCGGGGCCATCCCGCTGGTGATGTTCGTCATCTCGGCGCTGCTCACGGCGATCGGCGCGCCCGCGCCCGCGGTGGCGGCGATCCTCGCGCCGATCGCGTTCGGGTTCGCGGCGGAGTACCGGATGCACGCGCTGATGATCGGGCTGATGGTCGCGCACGGCACCCAGGCGGGCGCGTTCTCGCCGATCAGCGTGCTGGGCGGGATCGTCAACCAGGTGGTGCTGGACGCGGGGCTGCCGAAGAACGACATAGTGCTCTTCCTGGCCGGCTTCTTCTTCAACACGGCGGCGGCGGTCATCGTGTTCCTGATCTTCGGCGGCCTCCGGTTGCTCCGCCGCGGCTCCGTGGCGCCGCCCGCCGCCGCTCCGGCCCCCGCGGGCGCCCCCGCAGGCCCCGCGGGGACCGCTCCCGGCACGGCCACCGCCACCGCCACCGCCACCGAGGCGCGTACCGGGGCCGACCTGACGACCTCCCTGCGGCCCACCCCGCACCAGGCGCTCACTCTGGCCGGGCTGGTCGCGCTGTGCGTGGCGGTGCTCGTCTTCCAGCTCGACGTGGGGCTCACGGCCATCACCGTGGCCGTGCTGCTGTCGCTCACCGCGCGCGGCTCGCAGAAGGGCATCGTGGAGAAGATCGCCTGGTCCACCGTGCTGCTGGTCGGCGGCGTGGTGACCTATGTGGGCGTACTCCAGGAGATCGGCACCATCGACTACGTCGGCGGCGCGGTCGCGGGCATCGGGGCGCCGCTCGTCGCCGCCCTGCTCATCTGCTACGTGGGCGGCGTCGTGTCGGCGTTCGCCTCCTCGGTGGGCATCCTCGGGGCGCTGATCCCGCTGGCCGTGCCGTTCCTGCTCCAGGGGGAGCTGGGGGCGGTGGGACTGATCGCCGCGCTGTCGGTGTCCTCGACGATCGTGGACGTCAGCCCCTTCTCCACCACCGGGGCCCTCCTGGTCGCCAACGCCCGGGGGATGGAGACCGCGGTCTTCTACCGCGGCCTGCTCGTCTACGGCGCCGTCGTCGTGGCGGTCGGGCCGGCCCTCACCTGGCTGGTGCTGGTCGCCCCCGGGTGGCTCGGCTGACCGGCCGGGCTCAGGAGGGCTTGTTGCGCAGCGGGACGTCGCGGATGATCGGCCAGGTGAGGGCGAGGCCGACCAGGAAGCAGGCGAGCCCGATGGCCACCGCCGTGAGAGTGCCGGCGGTGATGTCGGGCTGCGGCACCCGGTTCAGGAGGGGCAGGTAGAGCTGGGCGCCGACGCTGCTCTCGGCCAGGACGATGAGCGCGATGCCGACGGGCACGGTGAGCAGGCCGCCGCCCCGCCAGCGGTAGAACCCGGCCATCATGAAGGCGCCGCCGGTGATCCAGACGAGACTCTCGATCAGGAAGGTGACGAACACCAGCGGCACCTGGGTCGGCGCGTCGTACAGGTGCGGCTCCTGAAGCGCCTGGGACCAGCCGGCGAGGCCGTACAGCCCGGCTTCGAGGAGGTAGCCGAGGGTGAGCAGCGCCGCGGCGGCCGGGGCGTACAGGCAGGTGGTGACGGCCGCGTGCCAGCCGAACTGTCTGCGGGTCTGCCCGTGCGCGATGTAGAGCGGCATGAACTCCTTGATCAGCGCGACGCCCACGAACAGCAGGAACCAGCGGGACACCTGGATGGCGCTCTCCCAGGCGCTGAAGCGGAGCGTGCCGAAGACGGCGATGGCCACCGTGATCAGCGTGACGACGACGTAGAAGACGCCCCATACCAGCGCCATGAAGAACAGGTTCGCCGCGAGCAGGCGGCTCGGGAACCTCACGACGGCTCTCCCTCGGGTTCGGTGAGACGGATGAACAGGTCCTGCATGGCGCTCGGCCCGAGCTCCAGCCCGGCCTCGCGGGCCTTCCTGCGCTGCGCGTCGTCGAGCTCGCCGTAGATCATCGTGGACTTGGTGCCGCCGAGCCGTTTCTCGCCGAGTGTGGTGAGCCCGGCGGTGAAGGCGTCGACCTGTGCGGCGGGGCCGGTCACGGCGGTGCCGCGGGCGAGCAGCCGCTCGCTGTCCTCGTGCAGGACGAGCCGTCCCCTGTCGATGATCACCACCTCTTCGAAGAGCGCGCCGGCCTCCTCGATGAGATGGGTGGACAGGATGATCGTGCGCGGGTTGGCCATGTAGTCGGTGAGCAGCTCGTCGTAGAAGGCGTGCCTGGAGGGGGCGTCCATGCCCAGGTAGGACTCGTCGAACATGGTGATCGGCGCCCGGGAGGCCAGCCCCACCACCACGCCGAGCGCCGAGCGCTGGCCCTTGGACATGGAGCCGACCTTCATCTTGCGGGTCAGCCGGAACCTGTCCATGAGCGATTCCGCGTAGGCGGCGTCCCACCGGGGGCGCAGCCACTCGGCGAAGTACAGGGCGTCGTTCGCGGTGCCGATGTCCACGGTCTCGCCGGTGTCCCGGATCAGGCAGATGTCCGGCGTCACCTTGCTGTTCTCGAACACCGGCCGGCCGCCGACGAGCACGGTGCCCGCGGTCTGCCTGCGGAAGGCGGCGAGCACCGACAGCAGGCTCGTCTTGCCCGATCCGTTGCGGCCGAGCAGCCCGTAGATCTTGCCTGCGTCGAGGGTGAACGTCAGATCCCGCAGTGCGGTGACGTCTCCGTAATCCAGGCGTAAGCCGCTGACCTCGATCTTCACCTGTCCTCCTCCAGTTCCCTGATCCTCGCGATGACACCGTCGAGCGGAATGCCGATCGCCCTGGCCTCGGCGACCATCGGATCGACCACCTCGGCGTAGAAGCTCTGACGGCGCCGGGCGCTCAGGTCGTCGCGCGCGGCGGGGGAGACGAACATGCCGATGCCTCTCTTCTTGTAAAGGACTCCCTCGTCGACCAGGTGCTGGAAGGCCTTGGCGGCGGTGGCCGGGTTGATCCGATAGAAGGCGGCGTACTGGTTGGTCGACATCACCTGCTCGTCGCCCTGCAGTGCCCCGCTCAGCACATCGGCTTTGATGCGGTCGGCGATCTGCCGGTAGATGGGGCTTCGGTCGTCGAACATGACACCCACTTCGATGGTTCCTTATTCCACTAGTGAACCATAGAAGCGAAGGAGAGCGACCGTCAACTCTCAGCTCTGACAAGTCACCCTTTTCACCCCGTTGACGAGGTCGTAGCACGTATGTAACATTTGGCCAACGCACTGCAAGAAACTTGCAAATATCTGTTCAATCGTCTCGCAATCTCCGCAACTTTCGGGGCTGGGCCGCCGCGTGCCCGCTCCACCCCCCAACGGAGAGGCCCAGAGATGTCGGCTCCGGCATTCCATGGCCGGTCGCCCCCCCAGGCGGCCGTGGTCCCAGCGCTCAACGTCCCTACGTAGCCCCCGGCGACCATGGCGAGCTCGCCTGGCAGGGGCGCGGCCGTGGCGGCCGCAGCGGTACCTCTCGTTCCAACGGAGAGATTGAGAAACAGATGCGAAAGAAGCACCCTCTGTTACGACTGCTCGCGGCGGTGCTCGCGAGCAGCATGCTCGTCGTCATGGGGCCGGTCACGTCCGCCTCGGCGGCGGGCGGCCCCAACCTCGCGACCGGCAAGACGGCCGGAGCCAGCAGTTCCAGCGGCGGCCACGGCGCGGGCAGCCTCAACGACGGGAACCAGGCGACCTACTGGGAAGGGACCGGCAGCTTCCCGCAGTCGGCGCAGGTCGACCTCGGTGCGAGCACCGGCATCGACCAGGTCGTGGTGAAGCTCCCGGCGGAGTGGGAGACACGGACGCAGACCTTCGCGGTGCAGGGCAGCGCCGACGGGACGAGCTTCACGACCATCGTGAACTCCGCCGGATACGTGTTCGGCCCGGGCTCGAACAACACGGTGACGATCAACTTCCCGGCCACCAACACCAGGTACGTCCGGCTGAACGTCACGGCCAACACCGGCTGGACCGCCGGCCAGGTCGCCGAGCTGGAGGTGTACGGCGCCGCCAACTCGACCATGAACCTCGCCCTGGGCAAGACCCTCAGCGCGAGCGGCACGGTCGCACCCTACGGGGCGGGCAACGCCAACGACGGCAACCAGGCCACCTACTGGGAGAGCACCAACAACGCCTTCCCACAGTGGATCCAGGCCGACCTCGGCTCCTCGGTCGGGGTGAACAGGATCGTGCTCAAGCTGCCGACGGGCTGGGAGTCGAGGACACAGACGCTGACGGTCCAGGGCAGCGCGAACGGCTCGACCTTCTCCACCGTCGTCGCCTCGGCCGGGTACGCCTTCAACCCCGCCACCGGCAACACGGTGACCATCAACTTCAACACGACCACGGCGCGCTACATCCGGCTGAACATCACGGCCAACACCCAGTGGCCCGCCGGGCAGGTCTCGGAGTTCGAGCTCTACGGCCCGTCCACCGGTGACACGCAGGCGCCGACCGCGCCGGGCAGCCTCGCCTACACCCAGCCGGCGACCGGCCAGATCAGGCTGACCTGGAACGCCTCCACCGACAACGTGGGCGTGACCGGCTACGACATCTACGCGAACAACGTGCTGCGCGCGAGCGTGGCCGGCAACGTGACCACCTACACGGACACCCAGTCGGCGATCACCACCGTGTCGTACTACGTGCGGGCGAAGGACGCGGCGGGCAACCAGTCGGGCAACAGCAACACCGTGACCCGCAACGGCCAGCCGACCGTCGATCCGCAGGCGCCGACCGCGCCGGGCAACCTCGCCTACACCCAGCCGGCGACCGGCCAGATCAGGCTGACCTGGAGTGCGTCCTCCGACAACGTGGGCGTGACCGGCTACGACATTTACGCAAATAACGTCCTAAGGGGCAGTGTTGGCGGAAATGTCCTGACGTACACCGACGAGCAGCCGGCGACCGCCACCGTGTCGTATCACGTGCGGGCGAAGGACGCGGCGGGCAACGAGTCCGGCAACAGCAACACCGTGACCCGCAACGGCACCGGCGGCGGCGGATCCAACCTGGCCGTCGGCAAGCCGATCACCGCGAACGGCACCGTGCACACCTTCGTGGCCACCAACGCCAACGACAACGACGTCAACACGTACTGGGAGGGCGCCGGCGGCAGCTACCCGAACACGCTGACCGTCGCCCTGGGCGCGAACGCCGTCGTCAACCAGGTCGTGCTGAGGCTGAACCCGTCCTCCGCCTGGGGCACCCGCACCCAGAACATCCAGGTGGTCGGCCGCGAGCAGAGCGCCACCGGGTTCACCAACCTGGTCGCGGCGGCGAACTACACCTTCAACCCCGCCACCGGCAACACCGTGACGATCCCCCTCAGCGCCACGGTCGCCGACGTGCAGCTCCGGATCACCGGCAACACCGGGGCGCCCGCGGGGCAGGTCGCGGAGTTCCAGGTCATCGGCGTCCCCGCGCCGAACCCCGACCTGACCGTCAGCGCCATGTCGTTCACCCCGGCGTCCCCCACCGAGACCGACTCCGTGACCCTCTCCGCCACCGTGCGGAACATCGGCAGCGCCGGCTCCGGCGCGACGAACGTCAACTTCTACCTCGGCACCGCGCTGGCCGGCACCGCCCCGGTGGCCGCCCTCGCGGCCGGCGGCACGGCGACCGTGACGGTCAACGCGGGCACCCGCGACGCGGCGACCTACCCGCTCAGCGCCAAGGTCGACGAGAACAACACCGTCATCGAGCAGAACGACACGAACAACGCCTACACCAACCCGACCTCGCTGGTCGTGCGTCCGGTGGACAGCTCCGACCTGATCGCCTCGCCGGTCTCCTGGTCGCCGAACAACCCGGCCAACGGCAACAACGTGACCTTCTCCGTCGCGATCAAGAACCAGGGCAACGTGGCCTCCGCGAGCGGCGCCCACGGCATCACGCTCACCCTGCTCAACGCCACCACCGGCGCGGTCGTGCGCACCCTGACCGGCTCGCACACCGGCACGATCGCCCCCGGCGCCACCGCGAACCCGGTCAACCTGGGCTCGTGGACCGCCGCCAACGGCAAGTACACCGTGCGCGTCGTGCTCGCCGACGACGCGAACGAGCTTCCGGTGAAGCGCGCGAACAACTCCACCCAGCAGCCGTTCTTCGTCGGCCGCGGCGCGAACATGCCGTATGACATGTACGAGGCCGAGGACGGCGTGATCGGCGGCGGCGCGGCCGTCGTCGGGCCGAACCGGACGGTCGGCGACATCGCCGGCGAGGCGTCCGGCCGCAAGGCGGTGACCCTGAACTCCAACGGCAGCTACGTCGAGTTCACCACCAAGGCCAGCACCAACACCCTCGTCACCCGGTTCTCCATCCCGGACGCGGCCGGCGGCGGCGGCATCAACTCCAGCCTCAACATCTACGTCAACGGCACCTTCCTCAAGCCGATCCCGCTGACCTCCAGATACGCCTGGCTCTACGGCAACGAGGCGAGTCCCGGCAACTCGCCCGGCGCCGGCGGTCCCCGGCACATCTACGACGAGGCCAACATCATGCTGGGCACGACGGTCCCCGCGGGCAGCAAGATCAGGCTGCAGAAGGACCCGGCGAACTCCACCACCTACGCGATCGACTTCATCAACCTGGAGCAGGTCTCGCCGATCGCGAACCCGGACCCGGTGAAGTACACCGTGCCCACCGGTCTCACCCACCAGGACGTGCAGAACGCGCTGGACCGGGTCCGCATGGACACCACCGGCAACCTGGTCGGCGTCTACCTGCCGCCCGGCGACTACCAGACGTCGAGCAAGTTCCAGGTGTACGGCAAGCCCGTGCAGGTCGTCGGCGCGGGCCCCTGGTACAGCAGGTTCTTCGCACCGGCCACCCAGGACAACACCGACGTCGGCTTCCGTGCCGAGGGCTCCGCGCGGGGCTCCTCGTTCACGAACTTCTCCTACTGGGGCAACTACACCTCACGGATCGACGGCCCCGGCAAGGTCTTCGACTTCGGCAACATCTCCGACATCACCATCGACAACGTCTGGGCCGAGCACATGGTCTGCCTCTACTGGGGCCTGAACACCGACCGTGTGACGATCAAGAACTCCCGGATCCGCAACACGTTCGCCGACGCCATCAACATGACGAACGGCAGCACGGACAACCACGTCACCAACAACGAGGCGCGCGGCACCGGTGACGACAGCTTCGCGCTGTTCTCGGCCATCGACGCGGGCGGCTCCGACATCACCGGCAACGTCTACGAGAACCTGACGTCCACCCTGACCTGGCGTGCCGCCGGCGTCGCGGTGTACGGCGGGTACGACAACGTGTTCCGGAACATCTACATCGCGGACACGCTGGTCTACTCGGGCATCACGATCAGCTCGCTGGACTTCGGCTACCCGATGAACGGCTTCGGCGCGAGCCCGCCGACCAGGTTCGAGAACATCTCGATCGTCCGGGCCGGCGGCCACTTCTGGGGCGCGCAGACCTTCCCCGGCATCTGGGTGTTCTCCGCCTCGAAGGTCTTCCAGGGGATCCGGGTCAGCGATGTGGACATCGTGGAGCCGACCTACAGCGGCATCATGTTCCAGACCAACTACGTGGGAGGCCAGCCGCAGTTCCCGGTGACGGACACGGTCTTCACCAACGTCTCCATCACCGGCGCCGCCAAGAGCGGGGACGCCTACGACGCCAAGTCCGGCTACGGCATCTGGGTCAACGAGATGCCCGAGCCCGGTCAAGGCCCCGCCCGCGGTTCAGCCACCTTCAACAACTTGCAAATGAGCAACAACGCCGTGAATATCAGGAACACCACCTCGACGTTCACGCTCAACATCAACCCGTAGGACTGGGCTGATCGTCACCACCGGGAGGCCCGTCCTCCCGGTGGTGACGCGTCTCACCATCCACTTTTTCGGACGATACGTAAACAAAGTGTGGAGTGATTGAATACGATCTACAGAAGTTGGATCGTGGAACGATGCACCACCCCGAGGGAGCCCCATGTTCTCGCGAGCGCATGACCTGAGCTGGGGAGACGGCGGTGAAAGGCATGTTCCGGCCGGCCTGGACCTCAGCAGGCCGAGCAGCGCCCGGGTCTACGACTACATGCTGGGCGGCAAGGACCACTTCGCCGTCGACCGGGCGGCGGGCGAGCTCCTCAAGAAGAACATGGGGCCCGGCTGGGACAGCAGGCGCAACGGGCTGGACAACCGCGCGTTCCTGCGCAGGGTCGTCCGCTACCTGGTCCGCGAGGTGGGCATCCGTCAGTTCATCGACATCGGATCCGGCCTGCCCACCCTGGGCAACGTGCACGAGGTCGCCCAGGAGTCCGACCCCGGGGCGCGGGTGGTCTACGTGGACAACGACCCGATGGTCCTGGTGCACTGCCGGGCGCTGCTGGGCGACAGCCCGACCACCAAGATCATCTCCGCCGACCTCCGGCGGCCGGAGACGGTCCTCGACCATGAGGCCGTGCGGGGCTTCATCGACTTCGGGCAGCCGGTCGGTCTGCTGCTCTTCGCGATCGTGCACCACCTGCGCGACGACGAGCGGCCGGGCGACATCATGGCCGTGCTGCGGGACCGCCTGGCGCCGGGCAGCCACCTGGCCATCTCGCACTTCTTCAACCCCGGCGCCGAGCGCCCGGAGGTCGCCGCCAAGGTGCTGGCGGGCGAGCGGATCTTCAACGAGAAGCTGGGCACCGGCCGGTTCCGCCACCACGACGAGATCCTGCGGTACTTCGGGGACTTCGAGCCGGTCGAGCCCGGCCTGGTGATGCTGCCGGACTGGCGGCCGGACCCCGACACCGACCGTTCGATGTTCCCGGGCTACCACATGTTCGCCGGGGGAGTCGCCCGCAAGGGGTGATCAGGCGACGGGGCGTGGTTTCGGCCAGCCCATTTTGTCGATCAGCGCCAGCAGCGCGGTCGAGCGCGGGGCGTCCAGGATGAGGCAGCGGTTGAGGTCGGTGGCGAGCGTCCTGACGTCGGTGGCGGCGGACCTGTCCAGGGTGGCGATGGCGAGATGGCCGCCCCTGGCCGCCAGCCACAGGAACGGCGCGTACGGCCGGCACTCCAGCAGCAGGTCCACCTGGAACGCGACCGGCTCGGTGAGGGTGAGGGTGAGCTTCGCCAGCGGCACCTCCGGGTCGTTCCACACCGACCAGCGCAGCCGCCCGCTGAGCCGGTCGCCGACCGCGGCCACGCCGGAGGACTCGATGTCGGCGATGACGTCGGCGAGCAGCGGCGCGGCCCGCAGCACCCGCTCGTCCACGTGCAGGACGAACATCGCCTGGTCGTTCAGCGCGGCCAGGCCGGAGCCGTGCGCCGCGGTGGAGATCAGGCCCGCGCCCGCGGCCGGCACCGCGCCGGTCAGGAACCGCCGGCGGCTGGCGTCGAGCAGCCGCAACTCGTCCATCGCGCCGGCCTCGGGCCAGGGCGGATGTGCCGCCCGGGTGCCCGAGCCCGGTCTGGGCGGGGTCTCCCGCCGGGCGTCGTGCTCACTGGACCGTCCGTTGCGCTTCATCCATCACCTCACATGCCAGATGGCGGTATGACCGATTTTTGGGAATGTGTCGGTAAATTTGGTGCAGTGTATTGAATGCGCTGGTTCGTGGGGGATTTTGAATTGGAGGATAGTGATGAGCACGAGCTTAGCGGAGATTTGGCAAAATGCTGAAGCTTGCAGCCGTGCGTTATTCGGCCGCCCTGGCGTGATGGCGGTCCGGGAGTGTCATCGCAGGTGGAACGGGTTCACCTGGGGTCGGCTGTGGCTTTCCCGTGAATTCCGGCAATGGCGTCCGGGGTGGGCGGGCGGATGATATGGGGCGTGGCGGGGGTGGACGGTTTCCGCGCTGCGCGAATTCCTTCCGGAGGTGCCGGGCGGGTCGATCTGTCCGACATATCGGTCACACCCGACTCGGCCCGCCGTACCTGCCGCGGTGCTCGCCGTAGTCGCTGTCTCGCGAGCCTGCCGTACCCGCCGGATCCGTCGTGCCCGTGGCGGCGTGCCCCGGGGGCCGGATCCTGGAACCTGGGTCTTGTCGATTAATCCTTAGTAAGGTTTCCTATTTATTACGCGCGTCAGCGCGTCATGCCCGCCACCTCCGACCACCCCCCTAGGAGGAGAGTTTTCGTGCACCTGCGACACAAGGCGGCCATCGGGACCGCCGCCGTCCTCAGCCTCGGATCCGCGCTCGTGCTGTTGCCCGCCGGGCCGGCCGGGGCGCACGGCTCCATGTCGAACCCGCCCAGCCGGGCCTACGTGTGCAAGAACGAAGGACCGGAGACGCCCAAGTCCGCCGCCTGCAAGGCCGCCGTCGCGGCGGGTGGCACGCAGGCCCTCTACGACTGGCACGAGGTGTCCCGGCTGGACGCGGGCGGCCGGCACCGGGAGATCATCCCGGACGGCCAGCTCTGCTCGGGCGGCCGGGAGAAGTACCGCGGCCTGGACCTCGCCCGCACCGACTGGCCCGCCACGCGGGTCTCCTCCGGCCCGTTGACGATCACCTACCACGCCACCGCGCCGCACGCGAACAGCAACTTCGAGTTCTACATCACCAAGCAGAGCTGGAACCCCTCCCAGCCGCTGCGCTGGTCGGACCTGGAGCACATCAGGACCTTCAACAACCAGAATCCGACCACCTTCACCAACTGGACGATCAACCTGCCGCAGCGGAGCGGGCGCCAGCTCGTCTACTCGATCTGGCAGCGTGTCGTCGGCAGCGAGGAGGCGTTCTACACCTGCTCCGACGTGGACTTCGGCGGCGGGAACCCCACCAACCCCACCCCGACGCCCACGCCGACCCCCACCCCCACCCCGACACCCACGCCCACGCCCACTCCGACGCCGACCCCGCCGCAGCAGGGCGGCACCTGGTCCGCGGGCACGGCGTACGCGGCGGGCGCGCGGGTCACCTACGGCGGCGCGACCTACCAGTGCGTCCAGTCGCACACCGCGATCCCGGGCTGGGAGCCGCCGAACGTCCCCGCCCTCTGGCGTCGCGTCTGATCCCCGGGCCGGGCGTCCCCGGCCGCCCGGCCCGCATGTCCGGGAGAGAAGGAGCCTTCGATGAAGCGCGTGCCCGCGCTCGTGTGCGCCGTCCTGCTGCTCGCCGGTTGCGGCGGGCAGCCCACGCAGGTCACGCACGGATCGCAGCAGACACAGGGGTCGCATGAGTCGCATGACTCGCACGGGTCACACGGGGTGGACGCCGTGCGGGCCGGTGACGCGGGCTTCAACGCCGACGACGTGATGTTCCTGCAGATGATGGTGCCGCACAACGTCCAGGGCGTGGAGATCGTACGGCTGGCGCGAGAGCGCGAGGTCCGCCCGGAGGTCAGGGATCTGACCGAGGCCATCGCGACCACCCAGAAGGCCGAGAACGCGACCATGGCGGGCCTGCTGGAAAGCTGGAAGCAGCCGCCGACGGCGGCACCGGACGAGCACGCCGCGCACGGCGGCATGCCCGGGGTCGAGCCGGAGGAGATCGCGGTGATCGCCCGTTCCGCGCCCGCCGACTTCGAGGCCGGGCTGCTCAACATGCTGATCGCCCATCAGGACGACGCCGTCCAGCTCGCCAGGGCCGCGTCCGCCGGCGGGCGGAACGCCCAGGTCAGGGAGCTGGCCCGGCGGGTCGACGTCTCCCGCAGCGCCCAGATCGCGCAGATGCTCGCCCTGCTCGGCCAATGACCGGGAACCCGGCCGGTCCGCCTCAGGAGACCTGGGGGAACCGGCCGTGGTCGCCCTGGATCCAGCCGGGGTAGGTCGCCGGCCGCGCGCTCGCCCGGCCGAGCTCGTCGAGGTCCTGCGCCGTGAGCTCCAGGTCCACGGCCGTGAGGTTGTCGTCGAGCTGGCCGGGCCGCCTGGCCCCGACGATCACGCTGGTCACGCCCGGCTGGGCGAGCACCCAGGCGAGGGCGACACGGGCGACGCCGGTGTCGTGCCGGGCGGCGACCGCCCGCAGCGCGTCGATGATGTCGTAGACGTGCTCCCGGTCCACCGGCGGGAAGTCGGCCTTGGCGCGCCGGGCGTCGCTCTCCGCCACGCCGGTCCGGTCGAACTTGCCGGACAGCAGGCCGCCGGCGAGCGGGCTCCACACGAGCAGGCCGAGCCGCTGGTCCCGGACCAGCGGGAGGATCTCCTGCTCGATGTCCCGCCCGGCGAGCGAGTAATAGGACTGCAGCGCGCAGAACCGGGCGAAGCCGCGCCGCTCGGAGACGCCGAGGGCCTGCATCAGCTGCCAGGCGGCGAGGTTCGAGGCGCCGACGTAGCGGACCTTGCCCTGGCGCACCGCGTCGTCGAGCGCGGCGAGGGACTCCTCGAACGGCGTCAGCGGGTCGAAGTTGTGGATCTGGTAGAGATCGACGTGGTCGGTGTTCAGCCGGCGCAGGCTGTCCTCCAGCGACCGGGTCAGGTGCAGCCGGGACTGGCCGACCTGGTTCGGGCCGGGGCCCGTCCGCGCGGTCGCCTTGGTGGCCAGCACCACGTCGTCCCGGCGGGCGCCGAGCACCCGGCCCAGCAGCTCCTCCGACTCGCCCATGCCGTAGACGTCGGCGGTGTCGATGAGGTTGACCCCCTGGTCGAGGGCGGCGCCGACCAGCCGGTCCGTCTCCTTCTCGTCCAGGCCGCCCACCGTGTCCCAGGGCTGGACGCCACGCCCGCCGAAGGTCATCGCTCCGAGTGCGACCCGTGAGACGAATGCCCCAGTTGTACCAAGTTGTGCGTATTGCACCGTTATGTACCTTTCTATGGGTGACGCTCGCACGCTAACAACCGCACCGGGGAGCGATCCATGAGAGAGAGTCCGTCATCCATGCGCGATCGTCCGGACGACGCCGAGTCGCTGAACGACATCCTGACCCTGCTGAACATCCACGGCGCCAAGCCCTCCAGGTTCGAGGCCGGCGGATGCTGGGCCCTGCGGTTCGGGGCCTACCGGCACGTCAAGGTCGGCGCGCTCGTGTCCGGATCCTGCCGGATGGCCGTCGACGGCGTGCCGCCCGTGTGGCTGCGGGAACAGGACTGCTACCTGCTGTCGGGCGGCCGGCCGTACGAGGTCGCCGGTGACGAGACCACCCCCGCGGCCGACGGCCACGAGGTCTACGCCCGCTTCCCGACCTGGGACGTGCGGTACGGCACCGTGCCGGACGCGCCGGACCGGACCGTGCTCATCGGCGGCAGCATCTCCTTCGACGCGGTCACCGCCGAGCTGCTGCTGGGCAGCCTGCCGCCGATCGTCAAGGTGCCCGCCGGCAGCCCGCAGGCCCGTGCGCTGCGCCCGATGCTGCGGATGCTCGCCGAGGAGAACGCCACCGAACCGTTCGGCGCGGGCGTGATGACCGCCCGGCTGACCGAGATCATCTTCATTCAGGCGCTGCGCACGTATCTCGACGGCGAGGGGGTGCTGCCCGGCTGGCTCGGCGCGCTCCGGGATCCGCAGATCAGCGCCGTGCTGCGGGTGATGCACCGGGAGGCCGCCCGCCGGTGGACGGTCGCCGACCTCGCCGCGGCGGCCGGCATGTCCCGCTCCAGCTTCGCCGCGCGGTTCAAGGCGGCGGTGGGGCTGCCGCCGCTGGACTACCTCATGCACTGGCGGATGAGGTCGGCGGCCGAGGCGCTGCGGACCGGGCGGCGCACCGTCGCCTCCGTCGCCGCCGAGTCGGGGTACGCCTCGGAGAGCGCGTTCAGCAACGCGTTCAAGCGCGTCACCGGCCACCCGCCGGCGCACTACCGCGACCTGCCGCCGGCCCCGGCCGCCGAACCGGAGCCCCACGGTTAGGAGACCGGTAGGGGAGGCCGCCCGGCGTTTGCCGGAGCCTTACCGTACGGGCCGCCGCCGGGACGGGCGGACCGGGACGCCTTCCCGCCCGGCAGCGGGCGGTCACCCGGCGGCCCGCCGAAACAGGGGGTAAGCGCGCGGGCCGGTTTCTTTGCTACTCGCGGGTAACCAAGGGTGATCCCCGCTGATTAGCGTGGGAGACAGCGCCGCAGGACGCTCCTCCGAAGGCGCGCGGCGGCCCGACGGCCCGGGACACCTCCCGGGTTCGATCTGCAGGATTCACCGAACAGGGGAGTGAACCCCCATGCTCAGACAAGCCCTAGCCGCCGGTGTCGTCGCGGCGGCCACGCTGGTGACCTCGGACGCCGTCGCGCAGACCGCCGCGTCCGCCGCCCCGAACACGCCCTGCGCCGCAGGCTCGGCCGCCGCGCCGTGCGAGTGGCGCCGCGCGGGAGACCGGATCTGCCAGTACTGCAAGATCGAGGGAGAGTGGGTCTGGTCCGGCTGTCGCGGCCGGCTCAGCGACTATCCGTACCGCTCGGAGTTCGACTCGGGGGACGGCCCGGCCTTCGTCGAGGAGCGGCTGGACTGGCCGCGGTTTCCAGGCGTGCGACTGCGGGGCGAGGACGTGATCGGGGAGTACATGTACTCCGAGGCGATCAAGGCCAGGAGGGGCCCGCTCGTGATCAGGACGGGCAGGATCCCGGCCGGGTTCGGCTACGTCGAGAGCAGCCGGGTGTCGAAATGGTTCTCGACCCAGGAGTAAACCGCACGCATGGCCGCCGGGGCGGGCCCGTACCGGAGGCGGCCGTCCGCGCCGGGACGCCGGGCGGGCGCGCGGATTCCGGCGCGACCGGGCTCCGGCCGCCCCGCGAGGGCCGTTCGCGGGGCGTCCGGCCGGGGCGGGCTACGGCGGCGGTGGCTCGATCGCTCGTGTGGGATTCTTTGCTACTCATGGGTAACTAACGCCGAATCGGTCTGGTTAGCGTGGAAAGAGATCAAGCACCGTGCGGCGTCCCGCACGGGAGCGGTGCGGTGCTCTACCGGCCCGGGGCAGTGCCTCGGGGCCCGACCCGCAAGGGAGTGAACCCCCATGCTCAAGCGGACTCTCACCGCGACCACCATGACCACGGCCGCCCTACTGGGCGCCGGAGCCATGGCGACGCAGGCGGCCGCCGCCGCGAGCGCGTCGGAACCCGAGACCTCCTCGCTCTACCCGTGCGCAGCCACGGCCGGCGTGGGATGCGAACGGGTCGCTCCGCCCGATCCGGACGACGACGACGCGGCGGCGGCCAAGCCGCTGACGAGGGCGCAGGCCTTCAGCATCGGCGACCTGCTCGACCCGTTCGACATCATCGGCACGGTCACCAAGCCGGTCACCGACATCCTGGGCAAGATCCCGAAGGGACCCATCAATGTGCCGGCCCAGGTCCCGCCCGTCGTCCAGCCGGCCGAACCGATCAGGGTCATCGGCAAGGCCAAGCCCGCCGAGGCCGAGGCGGCTGCGGCCGCGGCCGCAGCCGCCGCCGCCGCGAAGTTCGAGTCCGAGCAGGCCAAGCGGAAGTTCGAGACCGAGGCGGCCCAGCGGGAGTTCGAGCTGGCCCAGTCTCAGCGGGAGTTCGAGGCGAGCAAGGCCAAGAGCGACTTCGAATCGGCCCAGGCCAAGAGGGAGCTGGAAGCGGCGAAGACCAAGAGCGACTTCGAGATGGCCCAGGCCAAGAAGAAGTTCGAGGCGGAGCAGGCCAAGCGGAAGTTCGAGTCGGAGCAGGCCGAGCGGGAGTTCAAGGCCGGCGCCGGCAAGACGGGGACCGCCGTCACCGTCACCGGCATCGGAACCACCGGCTCCGTCACCGCCGACACGGTCGCCGCCGTCACCGGCGAGCCCGCCCAGGTGACGACCGAGGGCGCCGAGCGCACCCAGGACGTCCAGCAGGCCGGCATCCAGCAGGCCGACGTCCAGCGCAGCGAGGACGAGCAGCAGCCCGTCAAGGCGATCGCCGACAAACAGGACAAGATGATGGCGGCCGTCGCGGACATGGTGAAGGAGCGCGTGTCCGAGTAGGCGGCCGGGCACTCCGCCCGGCCGAGGCGGTGCCCGCCGGCACGACCCGAGCCGTGACCGCCGGCGCATCGCAGGACCGCGTACCGGTCGCCCCGTGAGGAACCTCTCACGGGGCGACCGGCATGCCCGGGCAGGCCCCGGTTCAGTGGGTGAGCGGGCAGGTGGGCGGGCGGCCGGAGGAAGGCCAGACGTAGGGGAGGTCGTCCGGGACGCCGGCGAAGAAGGGGCCGTAGTGGGCGGGGTTCTTACGGAGCAGGGCCGAACGGTGGCTCAGGTGGAAGGCTTCGTCGCCGAGCCAGGGGGGAAGCTCGCCCGCGTCCGCCAGCCCGGCCTGTGACCGGACGGCCGTGACGCCGCAGGCGGCGGCGAGTTCCCCGGTCATCGTGGCGGCGCAGGTGTCCACCCGGTCCAGGGCCAGCCACGTCGCGCAGATCTCCAGGCCGTACCGGACCAGCGCCTCCTCATAGCCCGCCCACATGGCCACGACGGGATGGTGCCGCCAGCCGTACCCCCGGACGGTCAGCGCGCGCAGCACCTGGAGGGTCTCGACCCGCTGCTTGCCCAGCCGCAGCGGGTCCAGCACCTCGGCCGTCTCCCGGAACGAGGGATGCGGCAGGAACGTCTGCATCCGGTTCGCCTACCCGGTCATCCGCCGGGCAAAGATGCCGGGCAACCGGCCCCGGAGGCGGCGGGTCAGGTCGTGGTGCAGGTCACCGTGGACGGGGTGGCGTTGGTGCCGGTCCAGGTGGCGTTGAAGCTGGCCGTGGTGGTGCCGCCAGTGGCCAGGGAGCCGTTCCACGCCTCGTTCCTGACGGTCACGCTCGCACCGGTCTGGGTGTGCCTGCCGCCCCACATCTGGCTGATCGTCTGGCCGCCGGGGAAGGCGAAGGCCGCCGTCCAGGAGGCGGTGGCCGGGCCGGTGTTGCGGACCGTCAACTCGCCCTGGAAGCCGCCGGGCCACTGGTTGACGACCCGGTAGGACGCGGTGCACCCGGCCCCCGGCACGGTCGGGGTCACCGTGGGCGTCACGGTCGGCGTCACGGTGGGCGTCACGGTGGGAGTGGGGTCGGAGCCGTCCGGGGGGACGCGGATGATGCGGTCGTCGGCCGCCACGGGGCTGCCCCGGCCATCGCGGTTGCTGGTGGCGACCCAGAGCCAGCCGTCCGGGCCGACCGCGACCGCGCGCAGCCGGCCGTACGCGCCCTGGAACTCGGCGACCGGCGTGCCGGCGCCGCCGCTCGCGGTGACCGGGACCGTCCACAGCCGGGTGCCGCGCAGGGCGGCGGCGAACAGCGTGCCGTTGGCGTAGGCCAGGCCGCTGGGCGAGGACTCGGCGGTGGACCAGGTGACGACGGGATTGCGGAACTGGCCGCCGGAGCAGACGCCCTCGCAGGTCGGCCAGCCGTAGTTGCCGCCCGCCACGATCTGGTTGATCTCGTCCCAGGTGTTCTGGCCGAACTCGGTGGCGAACAGCCGTCCCTGGTCGTCCCAGGCGAGACCCTGCACGTTGCGGTGGCCGTAGCTGTAGACGAGGGAGTCGCCGAACGGGTTGCCCGGCGGGACGCCGCCGTCCGGGCGCATGCGCAGGATCTTGCCCGCCGGGGTGTTGAGGTTCTGCGCGTTGGCGGTGACGCCCGCGTCGCCGGTGGCGACGTAGAGCATGCCGTCGGGGCCGAAGGCGATCCGGCCGCCGTCGTGGAAGTTCGCCCGCGGGATGCCGGACAGCAGCACCTGCTGGGTCTGCGGCGCGGTCAGCCGGAACCGGACCACCCGGTTGTCCGAGGCGGTGGTGAAGTAGACGTAGACCCACTGGTCCTGCGCGTACGACGGGGAGACGGCGACGCCCAGCAGACCGCTCTCCCCGGCGGCGGAGACGCCGGGCACGGTCGCCGCGACCGTCGGGGTCGTACCGGGACGCACCCGCATGACGCGGGCGGTGTTCCGCTCGGTCACCAGGGCGCTGCCGTCGGGCAGGAACGCCATGGCCCACGGCACCTGGAGCCCGGTCACGGACACCTGGGCCCGGGTGAAGTCGAAGCCCCCGGTGAGGGCTCCCGCGGCGGGCGGCGAGGCGACGGCGAGCAGCACCGCCGCCAGCGTCGCGCACACTGTGACGATCAGAGCAGGGACGGAACGCTTCGGCATCGCGGACTCCTGGTCGGTGGGAGTGGGATCTCGGTCGCCTCCGTGTCCGGGCACCCTAGGCGTACCGTGCCGGGACCGGCAACGGGACCCGACTCCCACTCCTCCCTCCCCGTGCCCACGACCTGCCCGTTCAGCACATGGCCGGCCGGGCGGCCGGGGAAACTTTCACACCCCGGCGAACGGGACGGCCGCCTTGCCCGCCGCCCCGGTGCGCGTCGGGTGGGTCCACAGGCCGCGGCTCTCCAGGATCGGCAGCACGCCCTCGCCGAACCAGTAAGCCTCCTCCAGGTGCGGGTAGCCCGACAGCACGAACTCCGACAGCCCGAGCGCGGCGTACTCCGCGATCCGGTCCGCCACCTCCTGGTGGCTGCCGACCAGGGCGGTGCCCGCGCCGCCGCGCACCAGGCCGACGCCCGCCCACAGGTTGGGCGCGACGAGCAGGTCCGCGGTGCTGCCGCCGTGCAGGTCCAGCATGCGGCGCTGCCCCTCGGACTCGCTGCGCCGCAGGCCCTCCTGCACCTTGCGGATCGTCTCCGGGTCGATGCCCTGGAGCAGCCGGTCGGCCACCGCCCACGCCTCGTCGGCGGTGTCCCGGGTGATGATGTGCAGCCGGATGCCCGACCTGAGGGTACGGCCCTGCTCGACGGCCAGCTTGTTGATCCAGTCGAGTTTCGTGGCCACCGCGGCGGGCGGCTCGCCCCAGGTGAGGTACACGTCGGAGTGCCGGGCCGCGACCGGGCCCGCCGGGCCGGAGGAGCCGCCGAAGTAGATCGGCGGCAGCGGGTCCGGCACCCGCGGGATCGTGGCCCCCTCGACCTGGAGGTGCTTGCCCTCGAAGGTCACCGGCTCGCCCGCCCACAGCCCGCGCACGATGTGCAGGAACTCGTCGGTCCGCTCGTAGCGGGCGGCCTTGTCCAGGAAGTCGCCGTAGCCGCGCTGCTCGTGCGGCTCGCCGCCGGTGACCACGTTGAGCAGCAGCCGGCCCCGCGAGTGCCACTGGTAGGTCGCCGACATCTGGGCGGCCAGCGTCGGGCTGATCAGGCCAGGCCGGAAGGCGATCAGGAACTTCAGCCGCTCGGTGGACTCCACCAGCATCGCCGTGGTCAGCCAGGCGTCCTCGCACCACGCGCCCGCCGGGGTCAACGCCCCCACGAAACCCAGGTCCTCGGCGGCACGGGCGATCTGGCCGAGATATCCGAGCGTCGCCGGCCGGTCGCCGGAGGCGGTGCCGGCGGCGAGGCCGTGCCCGCCGCCCACGATGTACCGGCTGTCGCCGTAGGTGGGCAGGAACCAGTGGAAGGTCAAACTCATCGGGACGTACTCCTCACATCAGGAATGGGTGCGCAGGACACGCCGCTCGACCAGGCCGAGCAGCACGTCGCAGGTCTTGCCGAGCGCGGCCAGCAGCAGGATCGCCAGCAGGAGGATGTCCGTCCTGCCGGTGTTCTGGCTGTCGGTCAGCAGGAAGCCGAGTCCCATCGACGACGCGATGAGCTCGGCGGCGACCAGGAACAGCCAGCCCTGGGCCAGACCGAGGCGCAGGCCGGAGAAGATGGACGGCGCCACGCCCGGCAGCATGATCCGGCCGAGCAGCGAGGCGCCGCGCAGGCCGTACGCCCTGCCGAGCTCCACGAGGTGCGGGTCGGTGTGCGCGAGGGCGGCGGACAGCGTGGTGTAGACCGGGAAGAAGCTGCCGATCGCGACCAGTGTGATCTTGGGGCCTTCGCCGATGCCGAGCCACAGCACCAGCAGCGGCACCCAGGCCAGCGACGGCACGGCGCGCAGCGCGGCGATGCTCGGCGCGAGCAGTGTGCGGACCGTGGCCGACAGGCCGACCAGCGCGCCGAGCGCGAACCCGAGCGCGGAGCCGGCGGCGAAGCCGATGAGCACCCGCTGCACGCTGATCGCGATGTGCTGCCAGAGCAGCCCGCCGTCCACCAGTTCGCCCAGCGCCTGCGCCACCGACAGCGGCGGCGGGAGCTGCGCCACGGAGTAGACGCCCGTGGACGCCGCCGCCTGCCAGGCGGCCAGCAGCGCCACCGGCAGCACCAGCCCGCCGGCGACGGTGATCAGCCGCCGCCGCGAGGCGGGTCTCCCGGCGGCGGGACGGGCGGCCGGGCGGGCGGTGGTGACGGTGCTCATCGCCCGGCCGCCTCCTGCGCGAACTTCGGCTCGAACAGCCCGTCGAGCGCCGTGGTGGCGTCCTGCTCGGTCCTGACCTGCTTCTCGTCCACCATCGTGGGCAGGATCCGCTCCAGCACCGCGCGCTGGTCGGCGCCGGGGACCGGGCTGATGTTCACGTCGGTCCGCTCGCTCAGCACCAGCTTGGCCACCTCGGTGGACACCTTGGACTCCTTGGCCAGCAGGGCGACCGCCTGGTCCGGGTTCTGGCCGATCCACTCCCTGGCCCGCTCGTAGGCGTTCACCGTGGCCTGCACCAGGTCGGGGTGCTCGGCGATGAACGCCTCCCTGGCGTTGAGCACGCCGTAGGAGGAGAAGTCGCGGTTGCGGTAGAGCAGCCTGGACCCGGAGTCGAGCTGGCTCTGCGCCATCATCGGGTCCAGCCCGGCCCACGCGTCCACGTCGCCGCGTTCCATGGCGGTCTTGCCGTCGGCGTGCTGGAGGTTGATCACCTCGACGTCGGTGCCGCTCAGCCCGGCCGCGTGCAGTGCCTGGAGCAGGAAGAAGTAGGCGTCGGTGCCCTTGGTGGCCGCGATCTTCTTGCCCTTGAGCTGCTTGACGTCGGTCAGCGGAGAGTCCTTGGGGACGACGAGCGCGACCCACTCGGGGCGGCTGTAGACGTCCACGATCTTGATCGGCGTGCCGTTCGCCCGTGCCTGGAACGAGGCCGCGCCGGCCGTGGAGCCCAGGTCGATGACGTCGCTGCGCAGGTTCTCGTTGGCCTTGTTGCTCCCGGCGGACAGCGTCCAGGTGACCTTGACGCCCTTGGCGGCGAGCTCCTGCTCCAGCCACTTCTGGTCCCGGACGACCAGGCTCTCCGGGTTGTAGTAGGCGTAGTCGAGGCGCAACTCCGTGCCGCCCTGCCCGGCGGCCGAGGCGGGACGGCCCGAGGAGTCCTCCCCGCTGACGCATCCGGCGGCCGTCATGGTGAGCAGTGCCAGGCCGAGCGCCAGTGCGATCCGGCGGGTCATACGACGGTCTCCTTCGGTGCGGGGGTGGTGCGCTGTGGCACGCCGAGGCGGGTGAGCAGGTCGTCGCGGAGGAGGGCGGCGTCGGCCGGGTCGAGCTCGCCGGGCACGTGGACGGTCGCGGCCACCGTGGTGCCCGGCGCGCCGCCGGGCTCGGCGGCGAGCAGGACGATCCGGTCGGCGAGTCGCAGGGCCTCGTCCACGTCGTGGGTGACCAGCAGGATCGTCGTGCCGGCCCGGCGCTGCACCTCTTCGACGAGGTTCTGCATCCGCAGCCGGGTCAGCGCGTCCAGCGCGGCGAAGGGCTCGTCGAGCAGCAGCACGCCGGGCCGCCGGGCCAGGGCGCGGGCGAGAGCCGTACGCTGCGCCATGCCGCCGGACACCTGGCGGGGGCGGTGCCCTTCGAAGCGTTCCAGTTCCACGACGCCGAGCCAGTGCCTGGCCTGCGCCGCCCGCTCCGAGCGGGGCAGGTCGCGGGGCAGGCCGAGGGCGACGTTGGCCGCGAGGGTACGCCAGGGCAGCAGCCGGGGCTCCTGGAAGACGACGGCGCATCGCGGGTCGATGCCGGTGACCTCGGCCCCGTCGACCTTGACCGAGCCCGAGGTGGCGTGGTCCAGCCCGCCGACCAGGCGCAGCAGGGTGGACTTGCCGCACCCGGAGGCGCCGAGCAGGGCCACCACCTCGCCCGGCGCGACCTCCAGGTCGATGTCCCGCAGGACCACGTGCGCACCGAATGCGCGCCCCACATCGCTCAGGGAGACGCCCGCGGGCGCGATCCCGGCGATATGCGGGCTCAACTGACCTCCACTCACGATTTCCGACCATAACCTACTATTCCGACACTTTAAAGTGGGAATATGACCGGAAGTCGGGTGGCTACCTCTGGAGCAGGCGGCGCTTCTCGGCCTCCAGCACCTCGATCAAGGCGTTCTGCTCCTCCATCCTGGTGATCTCCGCTCCCGCGTCCCCGGAGTCCTTGACGTCGTCGAAGGCGCGCTCGCCGAGCTCGTCCCGCAGCACCGCCAGCCGCTCGTCGATCTCCCGCAGCCGCTCGCGGATCTCACCCTCGCCCTGTCCCTCGTCCTGTGTGGTCATCGCACCTTTCCCCCTCTCTCGGACACAGCCGTCCCTTACCCTGCGGGGTGCCCTATTCACGGCGCCGGGACCGGCGCCCGCCGGGCGGGCGCCGGTCCTCGCGCGATCACGGGGTGAGGAGGCCCCGCCGGTAGGCGCGGACGAGCCGCCGGGGGACCGGCAGCTCGCGGCCGTCCACCGTGACGGGGACGAGGCCGGGCCGGGCCGCCTTCCACCGGGCGCGCCGGCTTCGGGTGTTGCTACGCGAGGTCCTGCCTTTGGGGACCGCCATCGGTGCTGCCCTCCTTTCTGGTCACCAGCTCGACTTGGTCACGCCGGGCAGCTCGCCCCGGTGGGCCATCTCCCGGAAGCGCACCCTGGACAGGCCGAACGCGCGCAGGTGGCCGCGGGGGCGGCCGTCCACGGCGTCCCGGTTGCGCACCCGGGTGGCGCTGGCGTCACGCGGCTGGCGGCTCAGCGCCCGCACGGCCGCCGCCCGCTCCGCCGGGTCGCCGGTCCTGACGATCTCCTTCAGCTCGGCCCGGCGCTCCGCGTGCCGGGCCACGACCGCCCTGCGCCGCTCGTTGGCGGCGATCTTGCTCTTCTTGGCCATCAGACCTTCTCCCCCCGGGCCCGGATGCGCGCCACGGCCGCCTCCACGCCGATCCGGTCCACGGTCCTGATCGCCCGGGCGCTGAGCCGGAGCCGGACGAAACGGCCCTCGGAGGGCAGCCAGTAACGCCGGTGCTGGAGGTTGGGGCTCCACCGGCGGCGGGTCCGCCGGTGGGAGTGCGAGACGTTGTTGCCGAACACCGGGGTCGTCCCGGTGAGCTGGCAGTGGGCGGACAAGGGGTCAGCGCTCCTCTCGGAACGTCACGTGCCGGCGCACGATCGGGTCGTACTTGCGCAGGGTCAGCCGGTCGGGGTCGTTCCGCCGGTTCTTGCGGGTCACGTAGGTGTAGCCGGTGCCCGCGGTCGATCGCAGCTTGACGACCGGTCTCAGCTCGTTTCTGGCCACGTGGGTCAGCTCCCTTCGGGGTTGCGTGGGTATGCCATGATAGCGATAACCGTTTTCATTTGCGAAAGGGAGACCTCGTGTCCGTTCCCGTCGTCCTCGTCTCCGGCCTGCACGCGCCCGCCCGCGGCGCGGTGGTCCGCCGCCTGCTCAGGGAGCACCCCGGCGCGATCGCCATCCACCACGACCTGCGCGACGTGACCCGCGGGAAGGTGGAGCGCGTGGTCCGCGCCGCCACCGGCGTCCTGGACATCGACGAGGTACGGCTGGCGCACGGCTGCGTCTCGTGCACCATCCGCGAGGACCTCGTGCCCGAGTTGCTCCGCCGCGCCGGCACCGCGTCCCTGCTGATCGCCGACCTGTGGGACTCCGTCGAGCCGCGCTCGGTCGCCGAGGCGCTGGACGGCGTCCCCGACGGGGCGCCGGAGAGCGCCGCCGGGGCGTTCCGGCTGACCGCGGTGCTGACCGCGCTGGACAGCGTGCACATGCCCGCCGACATCTGCCGCGGCGACCTGCTGTCCGACGCGGGCAAACCGGCCGCCGCCGGCGACGGGCGCTACGTCGCCGAGGTGCTGGCCAGGCAGATCGAGTACGCCACCGGCCTGGTCGTCGAACGCGGACTCGGCGACGACGAGGACGTCGAGCTGACCGTCACCGTGCTCGGCCACCTCGCCCCGGTCACCCCCACGGTCCTGCCCGGCCATGCCCTCCCCGACGTCGCGGGACCCGGCCTGTGCACCGGCGAGCTGGCCGCCCGCGTCGACCCGGCCACCGCCCGGCTCCCCGTCGACCGCGAGACCGGCGAGATCGGCACCGTCGTGTGGCACCGGCTCCGCCCGCTGCACCCCGGCCGGCTGTACGAGGCGGTGGACGAGCTGGTCACCGGCTCGGTGCGCAGCCGCGGCCGGTTCTGGCTGGCCAACCGGCACGAGCGCATGCTCGCCTGGGACGCGGTCGCCGGCGTCATCTCCATGGAGGACGCGGGCCCGTGGCTGGCCGCGCTGCCCGAGGCCGCCTGGGAGATGGTCACCCCCGCCCGCCGCGCCGCCGCCGCCCTCGACTGGGCCCCCGCCGTCGGCGACCGCGTCCAGCACCTCGTCTTCACCGGCCCCGACCTGGACCGCCGCCGCATCCACGACCTCCTCGACTCCTGCCTGCTCACCCCGGAGGAAAGCGTCGCCGGTTCGGACGTGTGGGCCGGTTTCGACGACCCCTTCGCCCCGTTGCTCGACCGTGCGGAGACGAAGGAGACCGCGTGACCGGCGGACCCGGCGGACCCGGCGGACCCGGCGGATAAGCTTCGCGAAGCGCTCTTTTCTGGGCCGCCGTGGGTGTGTGGGTGGTGGGGGCCGCCGCGGGTGGGAGGTTGGGGTGGGTGTCAGCGCCTTACGTTCCGGGGATCCGGAGCGGGTGGGGCCGTACCGGATTCTCGGGCGGCTGGGGCAGGGCGGGCAGGGGGTCGTCTTCCTCGGGGTGCGCGCAGGGGAGGAGGCCGGCGAGCGGGTGGCGGTGAAGATGCTGCACGCCACGCACGCGGAGCGGCCCGAGGCGCGGGCCAGGTTCCGGCGGGAGATCGAGGTCGCGCGGCAGATCGCGGAGTTCTGCACCGCCCGGGTGCTGGACGTGGGGGAGGCGGGTGACTCGCTCTACGTGGTGAGCGAGTTCATCGAGGGCGTCTCCCTCCAGCACGGCGTCGAGCGGGACGGCCCGCGCACCGGCACCCCGTTGCAGCGCATCGCGGTCGGCACGGTCACCGCGCTCGCGGCCATCCACCAGGCGGGCATCGTGCACCGCGACTTCAAGCCGGGCAACGTGCTCCTCGGCCCGGACGGCCCGCGGGTCATCGACTTCGGCATCTCCCGCGCGCTGGACGCCTCCGCCGTGCAGACGACCGGCGGCGCGTTCGGCACCCCGACGTACATGGCGCCGGAGCAGATCGACGGGCCCGGCGTCGGCCCCGCCGCCGACGTCTTCGCCTGGGCCGGCACCATGGTCTTCGCCGCGACGGGCCGGCCCGCGTTCGGCGAGGACAGCGTGCCCGCGATCCTGCACCGGGTGCTGTCCGCCGAGCCCGACCTGTCCGGTGTGCCGGACACCCTGCGCCCTCTCCTCGCCGCCTGCCTCGCCAAGGACCCCGGCGCCCGGCCGACCGCCCCTGACCTCCTCCTCCGGCTCATCACCCACACCCCGCCACCCCCTGCCCTCCCCGTATCCCCGGCGCCTCCTCCCCAGCAGGCGCCTCGCCGGGACCGGGGTGGGGACACCGCGCCGCCCGCCGTGGCCGGGCCCGGATGGAACGTGCCAGGCGCGGCCGTCACGGTGCCGCCGCGGGCCGGTGGGCGGCGGTTGCGCCGGCGGGTGTACGTCGCGCTCGGCGCGGGGGTGGGGGCGGTCGTCGTGGCGGGCGCCGTCGTGCTGCCGCCCCTGCTGGACTCGCGGGGGGAACCGGATACGCGGGGGGAACCGGTCAGCCGGCCGTCCGCCGAGCTCACGCCCGCCGCCGGCACCCCGCCCACGGCCGGACCCCCGCCCGGCCCCACGCCGCTCGCCCTGCCGACCACACCGCCCGTGCGGGCCGGCGGGCAGACGGGCCGGGCGGTGGCCGTGCTGAGGGGCCACACCGACGACGCGCAGTCGGTCGCCACGGCCCACGTCGGCGGCCGGACGGTGATCGTCTCGGGCGCCAACGACCGTACGGTGCGGCTCTGGGACCTCACCTCGCGCAGGGCGCTCGGCACGCTGACCGGTCACACCAACTGGGTACGGCAGGTCGCCACGACCGAGATCGACGGCAGGCCGGTCGCCGTCTCGGTAGGCGACGACAGGACGCTGCGCGTGTGGGACCTCACCACCCGCAGGGCGCTCGGCAGGCCGATCACCACGTCGGAGTCGCTTTTCTCGGTGGACACCGCGATCCTGGACGGCAGGCCGGTCGCGATCGCCGGCGGCGGCGAGGGCAGGCTGTGGGTGTGGGACCTCGGCACCCGGAAGCGGGTCGGCGAGGCCCGCCGGGCGCACAACGGCGCGATCTTCGACCTGGCGGTGGCCGAGACGGGCGGCGCGCCGGCGGTGTTCACCGCGGGCCAGGACGGCCAGGTGCGCATGTGGCGGCTCGACGGCGGGGAGAACGACGGGCAGACGGTCACCACCCACGACGCGCAGGTCTCGGCCGTGACCACCGCCGAGCTGGACGGCTCGCTCGCCGTGCTGTCCGCGGGCGCCGACCAGGTCATCAAGGTGGAGGACCCGCTCTCCGGCGGCGAGGTCCGCGCCCCGATCAGGGGCCACACGGGATGGATCTACACCCTGGCCGTCACCCGGATCGGCGAGGGCGTCGCCGTGGTCTCCGGCGGCAACGACGGCACCGCCCGGGTGACCGACCTCGCCACCCGCAAGCTCGTCGGCCGCCCTTTCGCCGCCCACGACCACAACGTCTTCGGCGCCGCCGTCGCCGAGGACGGCGACCGCCTCCTCGCCGTCACCGCCGGCGGCGAGGACAACATCCGCATCTGGCGCCTCACCTGACCACAGGCCCGGAACGCGTCACCTGAGGCCGGGCCGCAAGCCCGAGGCCGGTCCGCGGACCTGAGAACGGGCCGGAGACCTGAGGCCGGTCCCGGGCATCTGAGCGGTCCCGGAGACCTGAGCCGGTCCCGGAGACCTGAGGCCGGTCCCGGAGACCTGAGGTCGGTCCCGGGGGCCTGAGGGTTGGGCCGGGGGCCTGAGGGTTGGGCCGGAAGCGGAGCGGGCCGCTCCCCCGGGGAGGGGGAGCGGCCGTGGGGGACGGGCGGGGATCAGCTGCCGCAGTGTTCGAAGGGGCTGTCGTAGACGCCGGAGCCGGCCCGGCCGCCCCACTTGACGCACTTGTTGGCGGCGGCGGCTCTCACCGGCCCTGCGTAGTAGGCGAAGTTGCCGCTGTCGGTGATCCGGGCCGAGCCTTGGACCTCCAGATAGGCGGTCGTGGCGGTGGCGGTGCCGACCGAGGTGCTCTTCATGGTGGCGACGCAGTTGCTGGAGCCGTTCCACAGCAGGTAGACGGTGCCGGCGGAGCCCAGAGCGGCCTGGTCGATCACGTCGTAGCCGCTGCCGCAGACCTCCTGCGGGGTGTACGGGTTCGGGGTGCCGCCGCCGGAGCAGGAGTTGCGCGACGTCAGCGTCTGGTTCGGGTACCCGAAGGTGGTGCCGTTGAAGACGGCCCGGGTGATGTTGGCCGGGTAGGCGGCGGTTCCCGACCGCACCTCGTAGTGCAGGTGGGGTGAGATGTTGTTGCCCGGCGAGCTGCTGTTGCCGACTTCGCCGATCTTCTGGCCCTGGGCCACCGACTGGCCGGCGCTGACCGAGCGGACCCGCAGGTGGGCGTAGTAGGTCGAGTAGCCGCTGCCGTGGTTGATCTTGACGAGGTTGCCGTAGCCGTTGGTCGAGCCCTGATGCGCCGAGATCTCCACGGTGCCGGAGGCGGCCGCCACCACGGTGTCGCCCAGGTCGGCGTCAGCGGTGCCGCCCCGGTTGAAGTCGATCTCGTAGGACCGGTGGGCGCTGCTCGCGCTGGAGTTGCCGGTCCACGACTGGTTGCAGGGGAAGGGGAGTTGGAAGTTGGTCGCCGCGGACGCACCCGGCGCGGTGACGATGCTGCTGGTGAGGCCGAACAGCAGAGCCAGCCCCGCCGTGACGAGCGCTCTGAGCTTCATCAGGTCCCTTTCTCGTCTCACTCACGTTGGGCCCCCGTTGGCCAACAGCGTCCGGATAAGTCATATAAATAGCGTCCAAAACAGATATAAACGCCGTACGACATGAGTCACTATCACCGGTAAAACCCCACCCTCTTAAGGAGAGCGGGCATGGTGGTTGATCGGCCGACATTCAACGTCCTCGGGCCACTCCAGGTCCGGTCCACCGCACACCTCGGCGGGACGAAGCCGCGCATGTTGCTGGCCACGCTCCTGCTCAACGCCAACAGTCAGGTCAGTGTGGACGTCCTCGTCGAGGCGCTCTGGCCGGCGAACCCCCCGCGTTCCGCCGTCGCCAACGTGCGCACCTATGCCAGCGCGCTGCGTGGCGCGTTCGCCGCGGCGGGGGTGGAGGCGGGGGTGCTCACCGGCCAGTCCGGGTACACGATCGAACTGCCGCCTGAGCAGCTCGACCTGCTGGTCTTCCAGCGGCTGACCGCCGAGGCCAGACGGGACGGCGGGCCGGAGGCGCTCGGCCTGTTCGAGCGGGCGCTCGCCCTGTGGCGCGGCGCCCCGCTGGCCGACCTGCCGGGCAGCGCCCTGTGGGACGCCCGGCTGCAACCCCTGGCCGAGGCCCGGCTGGCGGCGGCCGAAGACCTCGTCGCGCTGCTGATGGCACGCGGGCGGCACTCCGAGGCGATCGCCGAGTTACGCGGGTTACTGGTCGAGCATCCGTTCCGGGAAGGCTTGTGGCGGCGGCTCATGCTCGCCCTGCATCACAGCGGACGCCAGGCAGAAGCGCTCCTCGCCTACGCCACGATCAGGGAACGCCTCGTCGCCGAACTCGGCGTCGAACCCGGCCCCGGCCTCCGCGAAGCCCACACCACCATCCTCACCGGGACCCCCCATCCCGGAAACGGCCAGGCCGCCTCCCGCCCACACGATCCGGACGGCGGGCCCGTCCCCCTCCCGTACGTGGCCGACGGCTGGCGGGTGCCCTACCAGCTACCGGCGGACGTGCCGGACTTCACCGGCCGCGCGGAGATCGTCGCCCTGCTGACCGAGGCGCTGGTGGATCGGCCGGGGGAGGGGACGCCCGTGGTGGCCGTCGTGACGGGGCCCCCGGGGGTGGGCAAGTCGGCGCTCGCGGTGCACTGCGCGCACGCCGTACGGCCGGCGTACCGGGACGGGCAGCTCTACCTGGACCTGGGCGGGACCACGGCGGCGCCGCCCGATCCCGGCGACCTGCTGGCCGAGGCGCTGCGGTCGCTGGGGGCCGGGGCGGGCATGCCGGACGGGGTGCGGGAGCGGTCGGCGCTCTACCGGTCGCTGCTCGCGGACCGGCAGTTGCTGGTGCTGCTCGACGACGCGGCGAGCGCCGGGCAGGTGGAGCCGCTGCTGCCGGGCAGCGGCTGCGCGGTGCTGGTGACCAGCCGCAGGAGGATCACCGAGCTGCCCGCGACGGTCCGCGTGGCGCTGGCGCCGATGCCTCCCTCCGAGGCCGGGGAGTTGCTGGGCAGGGTGGCCGGGGCCGGGCGGCTGGCGGGGGAGGAGGAGGCGGTCGCGGACATCCTGCGCGCCTGCGGGCACCTGCCGCTGGCGATCAGGGTCGCGGGGGCCAGGCTGGCGGCCCGGCCGGGCTGGTCGGCGCGGACGCTGGCCTGCCGGCTGGCCGAGGAGCCGGGACGGCTCGCCGAGCTGCGGGCGGGCGACCTGGAGGTGCGGGCCAGGTTCGAGTCGAGCTTCCGGCTGCTTCCCGAGGACCCGGCCCGCACGCTCGACCTGCTGGGCCACCTCGGCGAGTCCTTCCCCGGCTGGGTGATCGGCGCGGCGCTGGGCGGTCACGGCGGCGAGCAGGTGGCGGACGCCCTGGTGGACGCGCACCTGCTGGAACCGGTCGCCGAGAACGGCCTGCTCCGCTACCGGCTGCACGGCCTGACCCGCTCGGTGGCCAGGGAACGGGTGGACCCGGGCACGGCCGTCCCGGCGCTGGCCCGGGTGCTCGGCGCGTGGCTGGCGAACGCCGAGCACGCGATGGCCCGATTACCCACCCAGGTCTTCAGCCTCGTGTCGGCGACCGCACCGCGCTGGGAACCCGCCAGGGCCGCCGCGGGCGACCTGATCGCCGACCCGCTGGCCTGGTTCGACGCCGAACGGGACGCGCTGGCCGAGGCCGTACGGCTGGCCGCGACGGCCGGGATGGCCGACTCAGCCTGGGGCCTGGCCGCGGCCCTCGTGCCCTACTACGACCTGCGCTCCCACCACGACGCCTGGCGGCGGACGCACACGGTCGCCCTGGGCGCGGTGCGCAGGGCGGGGGACCGGTACGGCGAGGCGGCCCTGCTGCGCGGCCTGGCCCAGCTCTCCCTCTACCAGGACGACTACGCCGAGTCGGGCAGGATGTTCCTCAAGTCCCACATGATCTTCCGGGAGCTGGGCGACCGGCGCGGCGAGGCGATCGCGATCTGCGGGCGCGGCGCGGTCAGCCAGTTCCTGGGACGGCACGTGGAGGCGCTCGGGTTCTTCCGCCAGGCGCTCGGCATGTTCGTGGCCGGCGGCGACACGGTGGGGGAGGCGTTCGCCCGGCAGGCGCTGGGCCGGGTGTGCCTGGAGTCGGGCGACCTGCCCGCCGCGTTCCGCTGGCTGCGTGAGGCGTTGCGGCTGGCCAGGGAGCTGGGCGACCGGCACAGGGAGGCGTGCGTGTGCACGCAGTTCGGGCGGCTGCACCACATGGGCGACGACGCGCGGCGGGCGATGCGCTTCCAGGGGCAGGCGCTGGAGATCTTCGAGGATCTCGGGGACAGCCACTGCGCGGCGTACGCGCTGCGCAATCTCGGCAGGCTCCAGGCTGAGCGGGGGCGGCGGGGGCACGCCTCGGTGCAACTGGAGCGATCACTGACGATCTTCCGGCGGCTCGGCGACCGCCTCGGCGAGGCCAGCACCACCCAGATGCTCGGCGAACTCCACCGCGAGGCCGGCGACACCGCGCTGGCCCGGAACTACTTACGGCACGCGCTCACATTGCGAAGGGAACTCCAGACCAGCCGGCTGTGAATTCGCGGTAATTCTCCCGGCGACGACCGAAGCAGGAAATTGTCGATCACAGATCGCCCTCTGTCAATGACCTTTACCGGCGTCCACGGGCCCTTTTACGGTGCAGTCGGCCTCGGCTTTCCCTTCTCAGGAAAGCCCCGCACGAGGAGGATTCATGATGGCTGCCCGAACCCGCCGCTTACGCCCCCTGGCGGCGTTGGCGGCCGGTGCGCTCGCCGCACTGCTGTGCCTGCCCGGCCCCGCCGCCGCCCAGCCCGCCGGACCGGAGGCGGGGCCGTTGAACACCGCCTTCGCCGCCGCCGCCACCGCCCACGACGTCCCCCGGGACCTGCTCGTCGCCCTCGCCTACGCCGAGACCCACCTCGACGGGCACGCGGGCGAGCCGAGCGCGAGCGGCGGCTACGGCGTGATGCACCTGGTCAGCAACCCCGTCAACCACGCACTGGAGAAAGCCGCCGAACTCACCGGCCTGCCCGCGGCGGAGCTGAAGACCGCCGACGCGGCCAACATCGAGGGCGGCGCCGCCGTGCTCCGCGCGCACGCCGACAAGCTCGGCCTCGACGCCGCGGCGCGCAAGGACCCCGCCCGCTGGTACTCCGCGATCGCCGCGTACGGCGCCGCGGGCACGCCCGAGGTGGCGAAGCTCTACGCCGACACCGTCTACGACCTGCTGGGCGCCGGGATCAGCGCGGTCACGAAGGGCGGTGAGACGGTGACGGTGCCGGCGCGCGTCGTCCAGCCGGACCGCGGCGCCTACGCCCGGACGCCCGAACTCGGCCGCGGGATCGCCGCCGCGGTGGACTACCCCCCGGCCCGCTGGGTCCCGGCGAACGCCGCCAACTACGCGGTCTCCAACCGGCCGGCCAGCGACGCGATCGACCGTATCGTCATCCACGTCACCCAGGGTTCCTACGCGGGCGCCATCTCCTGGTTCCAGAACCCCGCCTCCCAGGTCTCCGCGCACTACGTGGTGCGCTCCTCCGACGGTCAGATCACCCAGATGGTCAGGGAGAAGGACCGGGCCTGGCACGCGGGCGACGCCAACCGGCGGTCCGTCGGGATCGAGCATGAGGGCTTCGTCAACGACGCCTCCTGGTTCACCGACGCGATGTACCGCTCCTCGGCCGCCCTGACCCGCGACATCGCCGACCGGTACGGCATCCCGAAGGACCGCACGCACATCGTCGGCCACTCCCAGGTCCCCGGCGCCACGCACACCGACCCCGGCCCGAACTGGAACTGGACCACGTACATGCAGTACGTCACCGGCGGCACCGGCCCGGTCAACCCCTACACCCCCGAGCAGGTCTGCGGAGACGGCTACGAGGTGATCGACCAGGCCGCGCTCGGCACCGCGGGCACCGTCTACCTGCTGTGGAACGGCTCGGCCGGGCGCAACTGCGTGACCACCCTCAAGCGCACCTCGCTCGGCACGGCCACCGCGACCAGCGCCTATCTGGAGGTCCAAGGCTCGGCACGGATCACCGACAGCGGCAACTTCGGCTACTACGCCGGGCCGGTGCGAGCCGCCGCCGCCAACAAGTGCGTCAAGTGGGGCGGGAAGGCGGGGTCGTCGGTGTACGACAGCCCCTTCGAACACTGCGGCTGAGCCGTCAGTCCCGCTCCTCCCGACCCGGGTGACCGAACCAGACGATCTTCCCGCTGCGCGTGCGGCAGGCGCCCCAGCGGGCGGAGAACGCGGCGACCAGATGCAGGCCCCGGCCGTTCTCGGCGGTCGGGTCCGGCTGCCGCAGCTCCGGCATCGTCGCGTCGCCGTCGGAGACCTCGCACAGCAGGCCGCCGTCCCGGGCCAGGCGCAGGCCGATCGGCCGCCGGGCGTGCCGGATCGCGTTGGTCACCAGCTCGCTGACCAGCAGCTCCACGGTCGGCGCCACCGCGTCGAGCCGCCAGCGGGTGAGGGCGGCCCGGGCGAAGGCCCTGGCCTGGGAGATGACGCAGAGCGAGGAGGCCAGCGCGGTCTCGGCGACGTCGTCGCGGCGCGGCCCGCCGAGGCGGGCGACGAGCAGCGCGACGTCGCCGCGCCCGGCGGCCCGGCCGAGCGGGCGGATCGCGTCCTCGCAGAGCTGGTCGAGCGGGCGCGGCGGTCCGGAGACCCGCTCCAGCAGTCCGGCGAGCCCCTGCCCGGTGCCGGCCAGGCCGTCGGTGCTCAGGATGAGATGGCTGCCGTCGGGGACGTCGAACTCGACGGTGCGGAAGCGCGCCCCGCCGGCGCCGATCGGCGGACCGGGAGGCGCGTCGAGCACCCTGCCGGCGCCGCCGGGGGTGACGAGGATGGGCGGCAGGTGCCCGGCGTTGGCCAGCCGGCAGCGGCGGGTCGCCGGGTCGTAGGTGACATAAAGGAAGGTGGCCGGGTGCCCGTCGCACAGCCGCCCGGCGAGGTCGTCGAGCCTGCCGAGCAGCCGGGCCGGGTCCGGGTGCAGTCCGCACAGCGCCCGCATCGCCGTACGGAGCCGGGCGAGGACCGCGGCGGACCGCCAGCCGTCGCCCATCACGTCGCCCACGGCGAGCGCCGTACGGCCGCCGGGCAGCGGCAGCGCGTCCAGCCAGTCGCCGTGCGGGCGCCCGCCGTCCGGGGCGCCGACGGCGGGGAGATGGCGGTAGCCGACCTCGACCCCGTTGAGCGCGGGCGGGGCCGGCGGCGTCAGGCCCTCCTGGAGGACGCGGGTGATCCTCGTCTCCAGCGCGGCTCCGGCCATCGCCGCCCCGCCGGGTAGCGGCAGCCGGCAGTGCAGGGAGGAAGGAGAACGTCGCGCCGGTGGGAAGTCCGCATCCTCCACCTTGTCCCTCGGCAAGGGCACTCTCCTGAGCACTCGGAGACACGGCACCCCGTCTCCCCACGGTTGGTGAGCGAAGTATTACATTTGGCCAGATCACTCGTCCGTCGAATTCGGTAATCAAGCCGTGGCGAAGGGTGACCGCGCGATTGGCGCAGGTGGCACCCGGCCGCCCTCACCACGAGGGGACCGGCGGCATTACCATCTCGAAAGCGCCGGGAACCCAAGCTTCGGTCGACAGTGCGGAACGGTTGAGATGGACGACGGTGAACGTGTGAAGCTGCCCCCCGAGGTGGGGCGGCTATTCGCCGACGGCGGAGTCGGGCGGACGCTCTCGATCGAACTCCCGCCCGGCGAGGTCGTGTGGCCCGACCCCGGTTACGCGCCGCACCTGTCCTGCGAACGGCCCGCCTTCTGGATGAGCGACGGCCCGGTGTCCGCCGAGACGTGGGCCCGGCTGCGCGCCGACCACTCCCGCTCCGGCCTGTGGCCCGTGCTGCTGGAGGAGTCCGTGCAGTCGTGGTCGACCGGGCAGATCGCGCCGGACAGCCCGGACGAGGTCGGCAACTACAGCGCCGCCGCGTTCATGGCCGAGGTGTGGGACGACTGGGTCGAGCAGGTGCACGAGGAGCATCTCGGCGAGCTCGCGCCCTTCGGCCGCCGCTGCCCGGGGCTCGCCGCCCCCGCCGTGCTGATGGCCGACCCGGGGTACGTCGCCGACTGGTACGCGGGCCTGCTCGCCGAGCGCGGCGCCCCGCTCGGCCTGGCCGCGGTGGAGCGCGGCGCCGACGCGCTGGCCGTGATGGGCTGGCAGGGGGCGCTGCACCACAACGAGTGGACCGCTCCGCTGGCCGCCGTGGTGCGCAGCTGGGAGGAGCGTTTCGGGGCGCGGGTGGTCGGCATGGGGTTCAACACCCTGGAGGTGAGCATCGCCGCCCCGCCGGTGACCCCGGAGCACGCCCTGCACGTCGCGGCCGAGCACTGGGCGTTCTGCCCGGACAGCATCATCCAGGGACCGGGCACCCTCGCCGACTACGCCGAGCAGATCAGGGGCAGGAACGCCTGGTCCTTCTGGTGGGACTGAGACTCCTCACCCGGCGGTCCCGGCCCGCCGCTGCGCGACGCGGCGCTCGATCTCGTCCCAGCCGATCGGGAGCTCGCTCGCCGGGACGGTCCAGAAGACGAAGGTGGAGTCACAGGGTGAGGTGCTTTCCGGCGGCGGGGTGCGGTTGAGTCGGTGTGAGGCTCACTTCCCGGCGGCGGGCTTGCGGTTGAGTCGTCTGCGGGTCCAGCGGACCGCGCGCTGGGCGATGGGCCCCGCCAGGCTGATGTCGGCCGTCGCCCTGCGCAGGGACGCGGTGACCGCACGCGACTCGGCCACCGCCTTCTCCAGGTCGGCCGAGGTGCGCCTGAGCTCGGCGCTGATCTGCTTCAGGGTGCCGGCGTCCACCGCCGGCGCGGGCTTCTTCTTGTGGTTGACCCGCAGGAGCTGCCATCTGCCCAGGTCGTCCACCGTGTGCCAGAGCTGCGGAGTGGCCGCCAGCCATTCCTGCAACCGGGTGAACAGCGGCGCAGGATCGCCCCAGACGCCGTACAGCTTCTGCGTGGTGACGCAGATCGGCACCAGGTCGAGGTTCGCCACCGCCTCCCACACGGCCATGGCCACGCCCGGCGTGTGCTCGCTGCGGTAGTCGTCGAACACCACGACCCCGCCCGGCTGGAGCACCTTCCGCGCCGTGATGACGTCCTGCCGCACGTGGGCGTACAGGTGCGAGGCGTCCACGTGTACGAACCTGCACGAAGCGGGCTGGACGTGGTCGAGGACCTCCGAGGTCGGGCCGTGCACGATCCGCGGCAGGGTCTCGTGGAAGGTGAGGTAGTTCTCCTCGAACTTGCGCCGGGTGAGCGTCGAGTACGACCGGGTGGTCTCGGCGTTGTTCGACTCGTCGGGGGCGTCCGACTCGAACAGGTCGCAGACGGTGAAACCCTCGCCCGGGCGCAGGTGGCTTCCCATCAGGATGGCGCTCTTGCCCATGTAGGCGCCCATCTCCAGGAGATCGCCCGGTGGCTCGTCTGCCGCCTTCTGCGTCAGGAACCAGGTGAACAGGCGCTGATCCGCCTCCCAGAACCAGCCGGGAACGCGGTCGAGGGCCTGGGGGGTGAGTCGTGTGTCAGCCTCCGACATAGGCGGACGATAACAACGTCAAGTGTGAAAAAGGAGGGAGGTCGCTATGCCGTCCGCGGGCGTTCGCCTCCTGTTGGGATCGCGGTCATCTGGCTCGGGGGAGCACCGGGCAGCGGGGAGGGGGCGGTCGTGCGCAGGCCGTCGAGGACGACCTGGAGGTTGCGGCTCCACTGCAAATCGCCAGCCCGCAGGCCGATCGTGCTCGGCCCGGTCGCCACGGCGGCCAGCAGGAAGGCGACATCCTGCCACGCGACGTCGGGCCGCATGAGGCCGGCCGCCTGGGCGCGCTCGACCAGGAGCCTGATCCGCTCCCGCACCTCGCTCAGCGCGCGGTCCAGCGCGGGGCCGCAGGCGCCGCCGAGCGCCTCGCCGACGCCGCAGCTCTCCGCGCGCAGCCGGACGAACGCGGTGGCGAAGCCGTGGAACCCCTGCCAGGGGTCGGCGGCGCCGAGCGCCTGATCGGCGGCGGCCACCGCCTCGCCGAGCACCTCGTCGAGCACGCTCTCCAGGAGCGACTCGCGGGAGGAGACCCGCCGGTAGAAGGTGCCGATGCCCACACCGGCCCGCTGGGCGATCTCGTGCGCCGTCACCTCGACGCCGACCTCGGCGACCGCCGCGCGGGCCGCCGCCACCAGCCGCTCCAGATTGCGCCGGGCGTCGGCCCGGGGACGCTGCCCCTCACCGGCCAGCAGTCGATCCACCGCGCTCATGCGGGCAGCCTAGCAAAAGTGGACGCCGCAGGTCCGGTTGGCTAGAGTAACCGGACGTGAGAGGTCCGCTTGGGAGTGAGGGAGGTCCCGCCATGGAGATCCGGGTGGGCGTCATCGGCGCGAGCCCCGACCGCGGCTGGGCGGCCAGGGCACATGTCCCGGCGCTGCGGGCGCTGCCCGGTTACGCGCTCACCGCCGTCGCCACCAGCAGGGCGGAGAGCGCCCGCGAGGCCGCCCGCCGATTCGGCGCGGCGCACGCCTTCACCGACCCGCGGCGGCTCGCCGAGCACCCCGACGTCGACCTCGTCGCGATCACCGTCAAGGTGCCCGCGCACGCCGAGCTGGTCCGCGCGGCGCTGGAGGCGGGCAAGCACGTCTACTGCGAGTGGCCGCTGGCCCGCACCACCGAGGAGGCGCGCGCCCTGGCCGACCTCGCCGGGCAGGCGGGCGTCCGGCACGTGGTCGGTCTCCAGGCCCGCCACGCCCCCGCCGTCGGCTACGCCCGCGAGCTGCTCGCCGCCGGCCGGATCGGCCGGGTCACCTCCGCGACGGTGTACGCCACGCGGAGCAAGGGCGCCGGGACGACGATCCCCGCCTGGGCCGCCTACACCCTCGACCGGGCCAACGGCGCCGGCCTCCTGGAGGTCGCCGGAGGGCACACCCTCGACGCGGTGGAGCACCTCCTGGGCGAGATCACCACGCTGTCCGCCGCCCTGTCCGTCCAGCGCCCGGGTTACACCGTCGAGGAGACCGGGGAGGCCGTCGAGGTCACCGGCCCCGACCACCTCCAGCTCCACGGCGCCCTGACCGGCGGCGCCGCCCTGTCGGCGCACATCCACGACGCCAAGGTCACCGACGCCCGCACCCGGATCGAGATCGCGGGCACCGAGGGCGACCTCGCGATCGTCTCCGGGGCGCTCGGGGCCGGCGGGGTGCAGATGAGCGAGCTGCGGGTGCTCGGTTCGCGCGGCGACGGCTCCTGGGAGGAGCTCCCCGTCCCGGTGCGGCACCGCCGACTCGCCGAGGTCGTCCAGGACGTCCAGGCGCTCAACGTCGCCCGCCTCTACGCCGGCCTGGCCGACGACCTCCGCACCGGCGCCCGCACCACCGCCGACTTCGGCGCCGCCCTGCACGTGCACCGCCTCCTCGACGCCGTCCGGCGCTCCGCGGCCACCGGCACCCGCCAGACGCTCGCCGCCTGACGGGAAGGGCGGATCAGCGGCCGGGAGACAGGACGTGGCCGACGATGTGGGCGTACATGCGGACCGGGCTGGGGGTGGTGGCCGGGGTGAGGAAGCCGGGCAGGAGGGGCAGGCCGGAGGTGAGCGGGCGCAGCCGGGCGTAGACCGCGCCGGCGTCGGCTGGGCGGTCCTCGGGGCGCTTCTCCAGCAGGTCGGCGACCAGGCGGGCCAGCTCGGCGGGCACGCCGGGCAGCGGCGGCGGCGGGTCGTTGACCTGCTTGACGAAGACGGTGTACTCGGTCGGACCGGTGAAGAGCTGGTCGCCGGTGAGCATCTCGTGCAGCACGCAGCCCAGCGCGTACAGGTCGCTGCGGGCGTCGGCCACGCCGCTCTGGATCTGCTCGGGGGCCATGTAGGCGGGCGTGCCGAGGATCTGGCCGATCCGGGTGAACTGCGCGGTGCCGGTCTCGTGCAGCCGGGCGAGGCCGAAGTCGAGCACCTTGACGCTGCCGTCGGGGCAGAGCATCAGGTTGCCCGGCTTCAGGTCGCGGTGGCAGATGGACAGCGCGTGCGCGGCCGACAGCACGGCGCACGCCTGCGCGGCGATGGCCGCCGCCCACGGCACGGGGAGCGGGCCGTGCTCGCTCACCACGTCGGCGATCGTCACCCCGTCGATGAACTGCATCACCTGGTAGAGGCGCTGGTCGGCGGTCCCGAAGTCGTAGAGCACGGGGGCGCCGGGATGCTCCAGCCTGGCCAGGATGCGCGCCTCGCGGGTGAACCGCTGCTCCAGCTCGGCGTCATGCCCGCCGGGCACCCGGAGGAACTTCACGGCCACCTTCCGGTCCAGATGGAGGTCGTGGCCCGCGTACACCGCGCCCATGCCTCCCTGGCTGAGCGGGAGGTCATCCAGAACGTACCGGTCGGCGATGACCATCCGCCCCTCCTGTTGACCTTTCAGGCATCCTGGTCATACGGCTGTAGATGGCCGTCCACCAGACCCTCGAAGCCTAGCCGGATGAGCGACTCGCCCAGCGCCGCCGTCTCGCGCAGCCCGTCCTCCAGGGCGACCAGCTCGCGGAACGCCCTGCCGTACGCCTGCTGTTCGGGCAGCGGCAGCCGGGGGAGCCTGGCCCGGCGGGCGTCCGCCCGGCTGGCGCCGGGGCGTGAGCCGGCCGAGGCGCCGGCGAAGCGCAGGAAGCCGGCCAGGAAGTCGGGGTCCAGCCGGTCCGGGTCCACCCGGTAGAGCGTGAGCTGCGGGCCGAGCACCGCGCCCGCGGGAAGGGACTCTCCCAGCACCCGCACCGCGCCCGGCGGCGTGATCACGACGTCGCGCGCCTCCAGCGGCACCAGCCCGGCGTCGTCGGCGGTCCGCCCCGAGGGCCGCTGTCCGGCCGCGACGTCGTCGGCCATGAGCACCGGCACGTCCCCGCCGCCGGTCGCCATCTTGAACGGCGCCTGGTGCACGGCCACCAGCCCGGCCCTGACCAGCTCGCCGACCGAGGTCATCAGCCGCTCGCCGGGGCCGCCGGCCAGCCGCAGATCGGGCGTCGCGCCGGCCAGCGCGTCCGACGCCGCGCGCAGCCGGGCGCGGGTCGCGGCGAAGTCCCGCCCGAGGTCCTCGCCGCTGCGGCGCGGCCGGTGCCGCGTCGGGCTGAGGTCCACCTCGTCGTCCAGCAGGTCGATGATCCGCACCGTACGGCCGGCGCCGGGCGGCACGCTCTCCACGTCGCGGGTGTAGGCCGTCCAGGCGCGCTCGGCGAGCGACAGGTCCTCGCCCGCGTCCACCAGCAGCAACCGGGACGGCGGGCGCAGGCCCGGCTCGGGACGACGCAGCAGCCACAGGTCAGGACCGGTCACGGAGAGCGTGACGACGCCGCGCAGGGCCCCGGCGCGGAGCAGGTTCCCGCGGATCCTGCGACCGGAACGCCGGCTCGCCGCCGCGGGCGGCATCAGGATCGCCACCGTGCCCCCCGGCCGCACCCGGGACAGGCAGTGCTGCACCCAGGCCAGCTCGGACTCCCCGCGCGGTGGCAGCCCGTACTCCCAGCGTGGGTCGCCGGTGAGCTCGTCGAAGCCCCACGCGCGCTCGTTGAACGGCGGATGGCAGACCACGGCGTCGGCCATGCCCCCGGGGAAGGCGTCACGGCGCAGCGCATCACCTGAGATGATCTCCGCGTGGGCTCCGCGCAGCAGCAGGCGGGCGGCCGCGATCAGCGCCGCCGCGTCGTCGACCTCCTGGCCGAGCACACGCGTGTGCCCGCCGGGACGGCCCGTGGCCCGCGTGGCCCGCGTGGCCAGCAGCAAGGTGCCGATGCCGCAGGCCGGGTCGAGCACGACGCCGGCGCCGGGCGGGGCGCTCAGCCGTACCATCAGGTCGGCGATGTCGGGCCGGGTGGTGTCGAGGCGGCGGGCGTGCGCCTCGGTGTACCGCGCGCAGAGCAGCTCGAACGCCTCCGCGGGGCCGCGCTCCGCGGCCAGCTCGGCGATCAGGAAGGCCAGCTCGGGATCGTAGGGCCGGGGCGGGTCGGCGGGCGGGTGCGGCAGGTCGGCCGTGGCGGCGGTCACCGCGACGGGCAGCAGCTCGGCGAGGCCGTCGGCGGCGGCGAGCTGCCGCCAGCCCGCGGGATCGCGCACCAGATAGAGCAGGAAGGCGCCCGCCCGGCCCACCGAGGCGCCGAGCCGCAGGTCCTCGCCGGAGGCGCGCAGCCGCTGCCAGACCCGGTCGCCGAGGGAGACCTCGAAGTCCTTGCCGTTCTTGCGCAGCCAGCCCTCCACCTCGTGCAGCGAGAACTCCGGGTTGGTGGCGGTGCCGCCGACGGGCCGGGGGAAGTCCGCATAGCGACGGCGCCAGTTGCTCACCGCGGCACGCCCGACCCCGGCCAGCCGGGCGATGTCGCCCGCGTTGACGGTAGCGTCGCTGCTCATGGCGGTCAGACTAGTTCACCATGTCCTGGCGGTCTACAACATCTTTGCTTGTGAAGTGACTCAACCAGTGATTTACTTCTTCCATGGCACACAACCTGCGCTACGCCGCCGCCTCTGACGTGGGCCTCCGCCGCGAGCAGAACGAGGATTCCGCGTATGCCAGTCCGCGGGTGCTCGCCGTCGCCGACGGGATGGGCGGTTACGCCCACGGCGAGGTGGCAAGCTCCGTCGCGATCACGGCCATCGCGGCTCTGGACCACAGCTTGCACGCGGCCGAGCCGAGTGTCGACCTGGTTGACGCATTGCGGACAGTGGTGAAGGAGGTCAACCATACGCTGGGCGGAATGTCGGAGGAGGACCCGGGGTTCCGCGGGATGGGCACCACCCTCACCGCCATGCTGTGGGAGGGCCGCAGGTTCGCCCTGGCGCACATCGGCGACTCCCGTGCCTACCTGCTCAGAGACGGTGCGCTCTACCAGATCACGCATGACCACACGCTGGTGCAGACGCTGGTCGACGACGGCCGGATCACCCCCGAGCAGGCGTCGGTCCACCCGCGCAGGTCGATGCTGCTCCGCGTGCTGGAGGGCACCGGCGACGGCGACCCGGACATCCGGTTGCGCGAGGGCGAGGCCGGCGACCGTTACATGCTGTGCTCGGACGGCCTGACCGCCGTGCTCGGCCCGGAGGAGCTGCACGAGGTGCTCACCGAGGTGGCCGACCCGGAGGAGGCGGTGCACCGGTTGATCGAGTTGGCCAACCAGGGCGGCGGCCCGGACAACATCTCCTGTGTGGTGGCCGACCTGGTGGACTACGGCGACGACACCATTCCGGCCGGTCCGCGGCTGATCGTCGGTGCGGCGGAGTCCGAGGAGGAGTGACGGCCCCTCTCCGGGGACCGAACCTGAAACTTTCAACCGTCCGGCGGGGCGGGTGCGCAGGTGGCGGCGGCGCCGGTTGAGCGCCCCCGAGCGTAGGTTCACAAACCTCGCCGGGGGCGTTTAGCCTGAATGGGAGCGCTCCCACTTGTGACTTACTGGAGGCCGGCGTGCCCTATCCCACAGCGACCTCCGTGATCGAGGGGGTGGACGTGCCCCGGCGCACCTACGAGAGCATCCTCCCCGGCGAGGTCACCAGCGTGCGCGCCGCGCGCGGCATGGTCCTGCGCCACCTGGCCGCGCACGGCGACATGGCCGACGACTGCGCGCTGATCGTCAGCGAACTCGTCACCAACGCCGTCCTGCACGGCGGCACCGCCGTACGGGTCAGGCTGATCCTTGCGGGACGCGGGGTGTACGCCGAGATCGCCGACGACGGGGAGGGCCTGCCCGCGGAGACGGACGGCGACCTCGACGCCACCGGCGGGCGGGGGCTGCTGATCGTCGGCCGGCTGGCCGGCGACTGGGGGGTCGTGCCGGCGCCCGGCGGAGGGAAGGTCGTGTGGTTCGTACTGGGCGAGGCGGCCTGAGCTAGCCGGCCGGCTTCCAGTCCGGGGCCAGCACCGACATCAGGATCGCGTCGTGCCACCGCCCCTCCCAGTGCAACGCGTCCCTGAGCACGCCCTCCTGCACGAAGCCCACCTTGCGGTAGACGTGCCTGGCCCGCTCGTTGAAGTCGAAGACCTCCAGCGACACCCGGTGCAGCCCGACGGCGCCGAAGGCGTGGTCCAGCACCAGGCGCAGCGTCTCGGTGCCGTAGCCCCGCCCGTAGGCGCGCGGGCCGATCAGGGCGATCCGCAGCGTGCAGGACAGGTTGTTGGCGTCCAGCTCGTACAGCACCACCTCGCCGACGTAGGAGTCGTCGGCCGCGTCGCAGATCGCGAGGTCCAGCCGCTCGTCGTGCTCGTGCCGGGTCGCGTACCACAGGTCGGTGTGCTCGCGCCCGAACCGGCCGTGCGAGCCGGTCAGCCGGATCGTCTCCGGATCGTTGACGAGCTCCCACAGGCCGTCGGCGTGCTCGGGACCGGCCGGGCGGAGGACCACACGCTCGCCCTTGAGCGTCGGTTTGCTGGCGAAGTTCACCGACAGTGCGTATCAGGCCCCCGGCCGCCGGGCAAACGTATATCAGCCGAGCCGGTCCAGGATCTGGGTGGCGATCTCCTCCGGCGTCAGCTTCGACACGTCGAAGGTGAGGTCCGCCACCTCCTGGAAGTAGGGGCCTCGTACGGCTCGCTGCTTGGCCAGCATGGCCCGCAGGTCGGGCTCGAAGTGCGGCCGGTGCGAACCGGACAGCATGCGCTCGGCGAGCACGTCGTCCGGCGCGTCCAGCCACACGACGACGGCCGGCTGGAGCAGGGCCCGGATGTCGGCGCGCTCGATCGTGCTGGCCGCCGCCGCGATCACCGGCGGCGGCTCCTCGGCCAGCGCCTCGCGCAGATGCTCGGCCTCCCGGTCGTGCAGCAGGTCGGCTCCCAGTTGCTCGGCCATCTCGGCGGCGGACAGGCCGTACCGCCGGCGCATGTCCGGATCGCTGTCCCGCATCTCCCGGCCCAGCGCCTGGGCGAGCGGCCTGGACACGCTGGACTTGCCGGAGCCCATCAGGCCGACGACGACGATGGGGGCGGAGAGGGGAAAGGGCCTCGTCACGCGAACACCTCCGAGGGGTCGGGTACGGCGAACAGGATTTACCTGCCCAGAAGCGCGGATCTCACCGGCTCGGACGTTTGATATCCGTGGAGAGGAAAGTAAGCATGCGCTGGTTTCCAAGGAGGTAATCCATGACCATCGCCGGGAGCATCATCCTCATCATGCTGGGAGCGATCCTGACATGGGCCGTCGATTACAACATCGCCGGTCTGGACATCAACATCGTTGGTGTCATCCTCATGCTGGGCGGGCTGGCCGGCCTGCTCTTCGGCGTCTACCGGGTGAGCATGGCCCGCCGTACCGTCGTCGTGGACCGGGAGGAGGCCCCCGTCGCGCAGCCCGGCGCCCGCCGCGTGGTGACCGAGCGCCGCTACGACGACCCTCGCATCTGACCTGCTGTTTCGGTGCCGGCGCGGCGGGCAGGCGTAGGGCTTCGGGAGGTGTCTGTCATGCCCGCACGCGAAGAACTGCCGTCCACGCTCAGACGATCGGGCAGGGACGCGCAGAACACCTGGATCAAGGCGCACGACTCCGCGGTGGAGACGTACGGCGAGGGCGAAAGGGCCCACCGCACCGCGTTCAGCGCGCTCAAGCACTCGTACGAGAAGATCGGCGACCACTGGGAGCGGAAGGCCAGGAAGGGCCCGTCCGACCCGCAGGCCGCCAGGAGCACGCCCAGGCGGGGCAGGACGGGTGAAGGCGTGGACGAGAACGCGTCCAAGCAGCACCTGTACGACACGGCCCGGCGCCTCGACATCAAGGGCCGCTCCTCGATGAGCAAGACCGAGCTGACCGAGGCCATCAAGAAGGCCAACCGGCGGGCCACCGCCAAGGCCCGGTCGCGCTGACCGGAGTCGGCCGACCTGCCGGAAGCGGCCCCGCCACTCGTGGCGGGGCCGCTTCCGCCGTGCGGGGCGGTGTCGTCAGAGCAGGTCGCGGACCGCGCGGACGATGGCGTTCCTGTCGATGCCCGCGTCTTCGAGCTGCTCCCGCGGGGCGGCCGAGCCGGGCATGACGCGCACGGCCAGCTTGATCACCCGGGGGCCGAGGTCGGCGACCGCGGAGAGCACGGCCTCGCCCAGCCCGCCGGCCGGCCAGTGGTCCTCCACCGTGATCATGGTGCCGGTGCGGGTGGCGGCCCCTCTGAGCGCCTGCGCGTCCAGCGGCTTGATCGAGTAGAGGTCGATGACCTCCACCCGGACGCCGTCCGCGGCCAGTTCGCCGGCCGCGGCCAGCGCCTCGTGCAGGGTGACCCCGGCCGCCACGACGGTCGCCACGTCCTGCGGCGAACTGCGCAGCACCCGGCAGCCGCCGATCGGGAACTCCTCGCCCGGCTCGTAGATCACCGGCATCTCGCCCCTGGACGTGCGCAGGTAGCCGACGCCGGCCCGGTCCGCCATCGCCGCGACCAGCTTCGCCGTCTGGTTGGCGTCACACGGGTAGAGCACGGTGCTGCCGTGCACCGCACGGAACATGGCCAGGTCCTCCAAACCCATCTGCGACGGCCCGTCCTGCCCGATCGCGACGCCCGCGTGCGAGCCCACCAGCCGGATGTCCGCCCTGCTCACCGCGGCCATCCGGATGAAGTCGTGGGCCCGGGTGAGGAACGCCGCGAACGTCGTCGCGTACGGCGTCCAGCCGCGCACCTGCATGCCCACCGCGGCGGCCACCATCTGCTGCTCGGCGATGTAACACTCGAAGAACCGGTCCGGGTGCGCCTCGGCGAAGGTCTGCGCCTTGGTCGAGTCGGCGACCTCCCCGTCCAGCGCGACCACGTCCCCGCGCGCCGACCCCAGCGCCGCGAGCGCCTCGCCGAACGCGGCCCGGGTCGCCACCTTCTCACCCACCGGGAACTCCGGCAGCCGCACCGGCTCCTTCCGCACCTCGCGCACGACCCCGCCGCCGTCCGGCAGCGGCACCGCCACCCGCAGGTCGCGGCGCCCGCCCAGCTCGGCCACCGCCAGGTCCGGATCGGCCAGCGGCTTGCCGTGCTTGCCCTCGCGGTTCTCCACCGCGACGACCCCTTCGCCCTTCCTCGTCCTGGCCAGGATCGCCGTCGGCCGTCTGCGCATCGAACGCGCGTCGGCCAGCGCGTAGTCGATCTGCCCGGGGTCGTGCCCGTCGATCTCGATCGTGTGCCAGCCGAACGCGCCGAACCGCCGCGCGTACGCCCCGGTGTCCCAGCCGTACCTCGTCGGACCGCGCTGGCCCAGCCGGTTCACGTCCACGATCGCGGTGATGTTGGCCAGCCCCTCGTAACCGGCGTGCTCGGCCGCCTCCCACATCGACCCCTCGGCCATCTCGCTGTCCCCGCACAACACCCACACGTGGTAGGGCATATGGTCCAGCCGGTGCCCCGCCAGCGCGATCCCGACGCCGACGGGCAACCCCTGGCCGAGCGACCCGGTGGCCACGTCCACCCACGGCAGCCGGGGCGTCGGATGGCCCTCCAACCGGCTCGACCGCCTCCTGAAGGTCAGCAGCTCCTCGTCCGAGATCGCCCCCGCCGCCTTGTACAGGGCATAGAGCAACGGGGAGGCGTGCCCCTTGGAGAAGATCAGGTGGTCGTTGGCCGGGGAGTCCGGGTACGCGAAGTCGTAACGCAGGTGCCGGGCGAAGAGCACGGCCATCAACTCGGCCGCGGACATCGACGACGTCGGATGGCCCGAGCCCGCGGCGGCCGAGGCGCGCACCGCGTCCACCCGGAGCTGAGCGGCCAGATCGGCCAGATAGTGCAGGTCAGGCTGGGACATGGGACGGCTCCTTCGGTCGGCGCGGGCCGGCGCCGCCGTACCGGCGGCCGCCGGGGGGTCCGTGCTCGACTACCCGGACGGCCTGCCGGAAACCTCCCGCCCGTACGGCCGCGCCGTACGGGCCGGCCGCCGGCCGTGTCAGCGATGTGCGGCGCGGCGGCGGGCGACGCCGAGGAGCGCGCCCGCGGCGAGACCGCCGACGGCCGCGGCGGTGAGCCGGCGGTGCTGGGAGAACCAGACCTGGAGGCTGCGCCCGTGCGAGCGGTTGTCGAAACCGCCGTGCGCGCCGTAGTCGCGGTCCTTGTCGGCCGGCTGCCACAGGTTGGCCACCCCGGTCGGCGGCTTCTCGTCGGTCTGCTGCGACTTCACGCCGTAGCGGGCGAGGTACCGGTCCACCAGCGCGGGGGCGACCCGCTGAGCGAGCAGGGTCGCCGCGGTCGAGCCGCCGACCCAGTACTCCTTGCGCCCAGGATGGCGTGCCGCGAAGACCAGCGCGTCCGCGGCCACCTCCGGCTGGTAGATGGGCGGCACCGGCTGCGGGTGGCCGCGCAGGCGGGACAGCACCCAGTCGAACTGCGGCGTGTTCAGGGCGGGCAGCTGCACCATGGTGATCTTGATGTCGCTGCCCTCGCCGAGCAGCTCGGTGCGCACCGACTCGGTGAACCCCCTGATCGCGTGCTTGGCGCCGCAGTAAGCCGACTGGAGCGGGATGCCGCGGTACGCGAGGGCGGACCCGGCCTGCACGATCGTGCCGTGGCCGCGGGTCCGCATCATCTCCAGGGCGACCCTGGTGCCCCACACGTAACCCAGGTAGGTGACCGCGGTGGTGCGCTCGAACTCCTCGGGCGCGATCTCGGTGAACGGGGCGAACACGGAGGAGAACGCGATGTTCATCCACACGTCGATCGGGCCCAGCTCGTCCTCGATCTGCTTGGCTGCCGCCTTGACCTGCGCGTAGTCGGCGACGTCGGTCTCGTAGACGATGCCGCTGCCGCCCGCCGCGCCGACCTCGACGGCCGCCGCGGACAGTCCGGTGGCGCCGCGGGCGAGCAGCGCGACGACGGCGCCCTCGTCGCCGAGGCGCCGCGCGACAGCCCGGCCGACGCCCCCGCTCGCGCCCGTCACCACCACGACCTTGCCCGCGAACGCGCCGTCCTGCGCGGGACCGGTCTTGAACGGGGCCTCCACTGGGGCGTCATTCCATTCCGGCACTGTCATCCTCCTCGTTTTCCCGTTGGGACTGGCGGTGGACGGCTACCGCGATGTCGATGACCGCGATGACCGCGACGACCGCCATGATCCCGGTGAGGACGGGCACCTGCGACACCAGACCAAGCGCGCCCATCGCGATGGCGAAGAACAAGAGGAACGAGCCGAGACGGATGTGCACCACGTCCGTCGGCGTGCCCGCCACCGATGGCCTCTCCCGCGGTCGGTTACGTGCGCACATGACCCCTCCTGCCTGGTTGGGACCAGTACCACGACCCCGTACCCCCAGCGGGCCCCCTCATGCGGCCGCCCGGCGGGGCCCGCGGCGGCGGTTTCGCCGGTCCGGGCGCGGGCAGGCGTGTCGTCCTGACAGGTCATTCGCGGAAGGGAGTGAGCATGAGCGCGGAAGCTCCGCAGTATGTCGCCGCGCGGGTCCAGCGCGCCCTCGCCGAGGACGAACGGACGCACGAACTCGGCATACGGGTGGATGTGCGGGGAGACCAGTTGTTCCTGCGCGGGCAGGTCTCCTGCGAAGGGCGCCGCGAGACGCTCGCCGGAGTCGCCCACGAGGCGGCCCCCGAGCTGAAGGTACGCAACGAGCTGACCGTCGTGGAGATCCGTGATCCCCGGGAGGAGGAGTCTCTGTGAAGACGCGCATCGCGGCGGTGGGCGACATTCACCTCGGCGAAGACGTGCGCGGCCGGTTCCGGGCGCGGCTGGAAGGCATCGAGGAACGCGCCGACATCCTGCTGATCGCCGGAGACCTGACCCGGCACGGCACCGTGCAGGAGGGCAGGGTCGTCGCGGACGAACTACGCGGCCTGCCCATTCCGGTGGTCACCGTGCTGGGCAACCACGACTATCACTCCGACGCCGAGGAGGAGATCTCCGGCCTGCTGCGCGACGCCGGCGTCACCGTACTGGACGACAACTCGACGGTTGTCGACGGTCACAGCACGCTGGGCATCGTCGGAGGCAAGGGTTTCGGCGGCGGCTTCGCCGGCAAGTGCGCCTCCGAGTTCGGCGAGCCGGAGACGAAGGCGTTCGTCCGGCACACGAAGGAGATCGCCGAGCGCTGGCGGGTCGGGCTCAAGGAACTCCAGGCCGACCACAAGGTGGTCCTGTCGCACTATTCCCCCGTCAAGGACACCCTGGACGGCGAGCCGCCGGAGATCTACCCGTTTCTCGGCAGCTACCTGCTGGCCGAGGCGGTGGACGCCGAAGGCGCCGACCTCATCCTGCACGGCCACGCCCACCTGGGCTCGGAGAAGGGCATGACACCCGGCGGGATCAGGGTCCGCAACGTCGCACTGCCGGTACTGGGCCGGGCGTACGCGGTGTACTGCCTCGACGGCTGCGACCCGGACGAGGAGTAGTCCCCACTCCCGAGGGTGACCCCGGGCTTCGTTCGGTGCCTTTCGGGGGTTTGGTGCCTTTCGGGGGTTTGTGGACAAGGGTTCGCCCTCACCCGTGGCGGGTGAGGGCGGACGCCCCTCGTAGCGGCCCCGATGAATGATCATGGGGCTGGAGTCGTCAGGGGCGGTCGGCGGCCCGCTCCGAAAGCGGTGCCCGCCGCACCCTGATCAGCCGGTGGATGGTGGAGTTTCGGTGGCCGCCCGCGGGGCGCGGGCGTCATGGGTGGAAGATGCTGACGCCTCCCGGGCCCACGAGGAAGCCGACGACGATGAGCACGATCCCCCACAGGAGGTCGCGCCGGGCGAGGATCACGTAGATCCCAGCGATGACGAGTATTACGGCGATGATCCAGAGCAATGTAGCCATGGACCTCAACTGCCCTCAGAGCCGTATGGCTAACGTCTTGCTTCCGTTATGAGTCCCGTTTTGTGCTGGTTTGCAAGGTGGGGCGCCGACCTGCGGTTCCACCGGTACGGCAGGCCGTTCGCGGGGCGCCGACCTGCGGTCCCACCGGTACGGCAGGCCGTTCGCGGGGCGTGGATCGGGGCGTTCACCGGCGGCGTTGATGGCCTTCAGCGGGACAGGGCTGTGCGCACGGGTGTGATGATCTCGTCGACGAGCCAGTGCGCGACCTGTGCGGGGTAAGGGCTTCGCAGGCTCAGCACGATGTGCGTCATGCCGGCGTCGACGAGCCCCAGGATCGCCTCCCGGTCACCGGCCGGGTCGTCGTAGGAGACGATGTACTGCACGGAGCGGGTGATCGTCTGCCGGTCCCGGCCGATGGCGGCGCAGTGGGCGTCCAGGACGCGGGCGCGTTCGGTGATGTAGTCGAGGGTGTTGTGCGGGGGGCCGGGGATGTTCCAGATGTCCGCCTGCTCGGCCACCAGGCGCAGAGTCTTCGTGCCCCAGCCGCCGATCAGCAGCGGCGGGCCGGGTCGTTGGACGGGCTTGGGCTCGTTCCGGTTGGCCTTGAGGGTGTAGTAGCGCCCGTGGAAGTCGAAGACGTCTTCCGTCCACATGTTCCTGAGGATGGCGATGGTCTCGGCGAGGCGGGCGATGCCCTCGGCCGGGGGGACCAGGGTCAGGCCGTAGGCGTCGTACTCCGCGACGGCGGGGTTCTCGCCGGCGACGCCCCCGGCGCCGGCGGGCTGATGGGTGCCGCCCACGCCGAGTCCCATGATCAGGCGGCCCTGGGAGATCACGTCCACTGTGGTGGCGATCTTGCCCAGGACGGCGGGCTCACGGATCCGGTTGCTGGTCACCAGGAGTCCCAGCCGTAGACGCCGGGTCTGTGCGGCCAGGGCGCTCAGCAGGGTCCACCCTTCGAGGACCTGGCCGTTCTTGGGTCCGGCGACAGGCATGAGGTGATCCCACAGCCATGCGTCCGCGATCTGCGGCAGGGTGTCGGCCTCCTGCCATACGCGGGAGATCTCCTCGTAGGTGGTGCGCATCGGGGTGGTCTTGATGCCAAATGTCACCTGGTCTTGGTGCTGGTCGCTCATCGCGTGTATGCGCCCTTCGGCTCGATGCGCCGCCTCCGGAAGGCGGCTACACCGTCACCATAGCGGATCGTCAGCAGCCCTGATTGTCAGCACCTGGGATAGGGTGGGGGCATGACAGGTGAATCCAGCTCAGAGGTCCTCACCTCCCGCCTGGGCTATCTGCTCAAACACGCGTATCTGCGGTTGACCGAGGCGTCCACGCAGGCACTCGCTCCGTTCGGCATCGACGGCCGCGAACTGGCCGTTCTGGCCGTCCTCGCCACGCAGTACCCGCTGTCCCAGTTGGAGGCGGCAGGCAGACTCGGCATCGACCGCACCACGATGGTGGCGCTCCTCGACACCCTGGAGACCAAGGGCCTCGTCGAGCGCCACCGCAGCGCCCAGGACCGGCGCAGGAACACCGTGCAGCTGACACCAACGGGCCAGGACTGCCTGCGCCGCGCCGAGCAGGCCCGCGAGGAGATGGAACAGCGGTTTCTCGCCCCACTTCCCCCCTCGGACGCGGACCGATTGATCCACGCCCTGCAGACCATCGTCACGACCCCGAAGAATCCCGGCCTGTGACGCATCCCCGGGCCCCGCTCGGCCTCGGTCTCCCGTTCACCGAAGACGTCGCCCCCCGGAGGATTGCCTCCGTTGCCGTGGCCGCACGCCGATGTGGCTGTGGCCGCACGCGGACGACGGCTTGCATGTCGAAACGGCCACGCACAACCTTGGCCAGGAGCGGCCCGGTGTGTGCGTGGCCGTTCCACGGGCGTCGCCTTGCTCCGCGTGAACCTCTCAGCGTTCCGTGCGCTGCTTGTCCGTGTCTTGCCTGTCTGAGTCCTGCCTGTCTGAGTCCTGCTTGTCCGTGCTCTGCTCGCTCCGGCGGAGCCGTAGCAGGTCGAGGGCCGGCTGGAGCAACCAGAGCCAGCCCGCGGTCAGCGCCACCGCCGCCGCGAACAACGCCGCCGGCCAGGCGTTGAGGACCACCTCCGCGACCAGCGCGACCGAGCTGGTCATCGCCACCGCGAGGAACACCGCCCCCGCCACGCCCAGCTCGTTGGCACGGTGCAGCATCTTCTCCTTGAGGTTCGACCGGAACAGCACCCGGTGCTGCGCCGCCGGCGTGATGAAGCAGACCGACGCGAACGCCGCGCTCATCAACGCGATGAAGAACAGCCAGTACCCCAGGTTGTCGACCTTGGGAAACCCGGCCGCGAACGGCAGGGTGAACAGGAACGCGAAAAGCACCTGCACCCCCGTCACCGCCACACGTAACCCCTGGAGCAACTCGGCCAGCTCCCTGTCCACCCGCTCCTTATGCGTCTCATCCCCACCCCTGGCACGTCCCCGACCACCGGTGACCTCGCGGTCTTCCGCGTGGACGCGTCCCTGGTCGTAGTCGCGTTCGCGGTCCTCGGTCCTGGCGTGTCCCCGGGCGTCGCCGTGTTCGCGGTTCTCGGCCGTGGCGTGTTCCCGGCCACCGGTGACCGTGCGGTCCTCGTCGAGATCGTTGCCGGTGTTTCCGCGGGGTGCCGGTGTCGTGGGCGTGTTGAAGGCGTTGCGGGGGGCCGGGGGCGCCGGGGCCGCAGGCTTGTCGAAGGCGTGGCGGGGGGCCCGGGGTGCCGTCGTGTCTCGGGTTCTGCCGTGCGTCGCGTCACGGGCCGGGGCCGGGGTGGTGGCGGGGGGCTGCGCGTCGGGGGTCGTCGCGCGGTTCTTGTCAGAGCCGGTCATGCTCATGCCGTACCGTCCTCTTGGGCTTCTCCTGGTGCTTTGCCGGTCTTCTCCTGTTGCGCGGCAGAATTTCGGCAGAGCCGCACTACCCGGACCCGGCTTTCCCATGTCTAGGTCGCGGTTGATCGGGTAGCCCGCTTCCATGGGCAGCCACAGCCACGAGGTCACGGATGCGATCCTGGAAACACTCAAGCTGGCCGGGACGGCGCTTAAAGACGCAGGTGTGCGATTCGCTCTCGCCGGAGGCTGTGCCGCCTATGCGCGCGGCGCCGCCCCGTCACTCCACGACGTCGACTTCGTACTCGTACACGACGACGTCCCGATCGCCCTCGACACCCTGAGCAAACTCGGCTTCCGGACCCAGCGACCCCCCGAGGACTGGCTCGTCAAGGCCTTCGACGAGGGCAGGCTCGTCGACCTCATCTTCCGCGTCTCCGACCGCCCGGTCACCCCCGAACTGATCAAGCGCTCCGAGCCGCTGAAGGCGTCCGCCGTCATCCTCCCCGTCCTCGAAGCCACCGACCTGGTCATCTCCTGGCTGATGCCCCTCTCGGAGCACAGCTGCGACTACGGCTCCCTGCTTCCCCAGGTCAGAGCCCTCCGCGAACAGGTCGACTGGAACCGCGTGGCCTCCGTCGTCGCCTCGTCCCCGTACGCCTTCACGTTCCTGACCCTGCTGGAACGCCTCAACATCATCGCCCCCGTAGAACCCTCCGGCAGCCCCGTCTGGCCCTAACCCCCAACCAGCCCCGCCCACCCCAGCCTGCCCCCGGCCTCCAACACCCCCGCTGGACCCGCGTCTACGGCCCCCGCTGGAAGAGGTCGATCTCCCGTCCGCCGGGGCACGGGGCATGGCCCGCCCGGCCTCCTTGCCAACCGGGGACATACGCGTCGCCAACCGAGGCGACATGCCCCCGATCTCCGGAGAAACCGCCCGCTCGGGGGAACTCCTCCCGGCGGCCCTCCCCGTCACCGTAGCCGCGTCACCATGCGGCACCACATGGCCGCCCGTTTACAACCGGTGCCGCACGCCGAAGGGGGCCGCGCCCGGGCGCGGCCCCCTCGCTTACTTCGCCTGAGCGGCGTGCGGCCTGTCAGAGGGCCCCGCCATGGGGGAAGCGGCCGTAGTAGTCACCCAGCCGCTGGCGGTACTCGACCTCCTTGAAGCGCGCGTCGTCGAACTCCGGCGCGTCCTTGATCTCCTGCTTCGTACGGCTGACGTGCACCTTCTTGTCCTGCGGGTCGATCTGCATGACGGTGCTGGCGGGCAGCATGACCTTCTTGCCGAAGATCCACGGCCCGGTGTCGACGACGAGGTAGCTCTGACCCACCTCGTAGGTCGCCTCGTCCACGGACCCGATCTTGCCGTCCGTGGCCTGAACGTCGTACCCCACCAGCTCAAGGCCCTGGGGGGCGTCATGCACGTCGGTCCGGAAAGTCCAGAGCTCCGAAGTCATCGGACTTCTCTCCTCTCGATCGGTCCCTTCTCGCTACCCCGCCCCGCCCCGGTAAACGTCAAGCCACCACCACGTCCACCTAACCCCCAGGTAAGCCCCACCACGATCCCGACATGTACGAACCCCCCGCCCGAGTCCTGTATTCTTTTCCACGCAGGGCGCCGCTAGCTCAGTTGGTTAGAGCAGCTGACTCTTAATCAGCGGGTCCGGGGTTCGAGTCCCTGGCGGCGCACCACCTCGCAGGCCGCTGACCTGCGGTTTCTCAAAACGGCTCGCCTTCTGGCGAGCCGTTTTCGTTCTTCCTGGGCTCCTGGCGGGCTCGCGTGTACAGATCGTGTACATCGGCCGGTGGCGGCGGTCGTACCGGCCTCGCGAAACGCGGTGCGGCTGTGTCGGGCCCTGTGCACAGGCCCGGCCTGGAGCCCGGCCTGTCCACCTCCGATCACACCGAACTGGTGGTGGCCCGTCGGCGGATCTCCGAACTGGAGACCGAGCTGGCCGTGACCAGACGAGCCGCTGAGCTGCTGCGAGAGGTGGTGTCCCCAAAAGACGGTTCGAGGTCATCGCGCTGATGGCCGCCGAAGGACTGTCCATCCAGGTGTGCTGCCGGGTGCTGGGCGTGCCGGAGTCGGGCTTCTACGCGTGGCGTAGCCGTCCCCCCTCGCCTCGATCAGTCCGGCATGCATGGCTGACCGGCGTCATCGAGCAGGTCCATGCGGCCTCCCATGGCGTCTACGGTGGACGGCGGGTCCATGCCGAACTCGTCCTGGGACGCGGCATCGCGGTCGGGCACGGGGCCGTGGAGATGCTGATGCGCCGGGCCGGGTTGAAGGGACTGTCGGGCAACCGGCGACGCCGCCCGGTCCGGCAGGTGCCGACCGCCGCTGACCTGGTTGACCGCCGGTTCAGCCGGACAGCACCGGACCAGTTGTGGGTCACCGACATCACCGAGCACCCCACGCGTGAGGGCAAGGTCTACTGCTGCGTGGTCCTGGACGCCTGCTCCCGCCGGGTGGTGGGCTGGTCGATCGACTCCAGCCAGACCGCGGCATTGGTCACCAATGCTCTCAGCATGGCGATCCATAATCGCGCGCCACAAGCCGGAACAGTGATCCATTCCGACCACGGGGTGCAGTACACCTCCTGGGCGTTCACCGATCGGGCCAAGGCCACCGGCCTCGTTCCGTCCATGGGGTCGGTCGGTGACTGCTACGACAACGCGGTGATCGAGTCGTTCTGGGGACGGATGCAAACTGAACTGCTCAATCGCCGGCGGTGGAGGACCCGCATCGAACTCGCCAACGCGATCTTCGAGTACCTGGAGATCTTCCACAACCGGCAACGACGCCACAGCGCGCTGGGGATGCTCACTCCGATCGAATACGAGATACTTCACGCAAACACACAGCTGGCATGACAGCCAACCGAGCCGACTCCACGGAACTCGGGGTACATCAGTCGAGCCGGAGGACCCGCGGGTCGAGTCTGGTCTTGGTCACATGACTGTGCCCGTCGGCGCTGACCTCGGTGAGGCCGTCCGCGCTCATGCCTTCCCCGACCACCCGGTCGGCAGATGTCTCCGCCTCCTGGAGTCTCCGCATCGCCCGTCGCGTCTGAGCCATGAACCGATCGAGCAATTCCTGGTCATGCTCAGAGGCGTGAGTCATCCATACTCCCGAACAATCAGCCTCCTCCTGGGGCGACAGCTGGCTGATCGGTGGATTCGCTGCGACCGTGAGCGCCTGCCATGGCGCGAAGCACAGCAAGAGCTTGGTGCGATGATCGCCGGAACCGGTGCCGAGCTGAGCATGGCGGCGGGACGTATATGCGGCGCCGAGGACACCAGCCTGCAAGCGGTCCGGGAGTTGCAGGAGAATCTGTGAACATCGAAGTGCCAGGTGAGGTCCGGCCGATGATGGCAGCCATGCAGGTCGCTTATCCCGCTGTCGACACGGACGGCATGGAAAATAGTGGCGACGGCTTCCGAGCGGCAGGTGCCTCCGTCGGCCGGTCCGCCGCCGGAGCGAGGGCCGAGCTTGCGAAGACGATCGGGATAGGTGGGAATCCGGCGAGCTATACCGGCTCGGGGGCTGCGGCCCTGGCCGACCGCACTTCGCTGATCGATGATTTGACGGCGCAGGTCAGCTCCGCCGTAGGGAACATCCCGGAGGTGGTCGGAGGTGCTGCCAGGGTGGTGAAGGGCAGCCAGACAGCATTGATCACGATAGCCGCCGGCACCGCTCTTGCGGTGTACACGGCTTACCTGCTGGGCGGCCCGACAGGTCCCGCGAGGGCCAACGCGGAACTACTCAAGGGGCGGCAGAAGTGGGGACTGGTCCTGCGTGAAGCCGACCAGGGCGCGAACAGAACCCTGGCCGAGATCTTCGACCGTCTCGTCACCCGGCCGCTGCAAAGAGCCCTTGAACACCTCAGGCCTCATCAACCCCGCCTCGCACCCGCCGGACCGAATAGCGTCAGCCCATCAGCCTCCATAGGTACTCGAGCGGGCGACAACATCGCAAAAAGCTTTGGGAAAGATGAAAAACAGGTTGGCCGTGCGAATATGGGTGCCTTTGGCAAGGGGAGAGGGGACGATCCCTGGGCAGACAAGGATACGACCGGCTCGAGTGACAACGTTCCCACGCAGCAGGTTCCGCGTTCCGGCGAGCCGTGGGACGAAAGCGAAGAGAGGGTGGAGCCTCTGGATTCTGATTGACCTGGCAGGACAGCCGCATTTAGTGATCTCTGAGGCATCGTCGCTGGTAGTGGGATCACCTGGCTCGGGCTTGATGTCGCGGTTGTCATCGTGACTAGAACCGGATATGGGCATCATTCCGGCGGAGCCGTGACCGTCGTGGCGATCGAAGCCGACGGGCTTGGGGGCGGGAAGCGGCCTACGGGACCACGGCCGTGCAGCCGCCAGAGCGCGGGCGTTCCATCCTGGGAATCAGGTCGGTGCCGATGGCGAGCGCCGACGCGCGGACGCAGTCGCCATGTGCCTGAACGCGCCCGAGGCAGTGCCCCGAGCGGGCATCCCACGACAGCGAGCCGTCCCGCCCGCCGGGCACCACCAGCGACCGGTCCGGATGTGACGCGATCGCCGTCGGACGGGCGGGCGGGACGAACGCTGTCACGACCGCCCCGGTCCCCGCGTCGAGAACGACCACCCGGCCGGTCGGCGCCCCACACACCGGGCACGGCGCCGGCTCGTCGCGAGTACGGTCCATGACCCGAATGAGGTCGCCACTTTCTCGACGGCCGGGGCAGATCGTCCCGCGAACACCACACTCGTAAGATCGCCGATCTTCGGCACGGCACAGCCTGGCAGGGATCACGCAGCGCCGGCACCGATTGCGGGCCAGAACTCCCGGTAGCGGCCGGAGTGGAAGACGAGCGGCTCCCCCTCGGCCCGCTGGTAGCGCTCCACTGCCCCGACGAAGATGTGATGGTCGCCGCCGTCGTGGACGCGCTCCGTACGGCAGACGAAACTGGCCAGCGTCCCGGCGAGTATCGGCAGGGGCGTGCCGAGCAACTCCACCCCGGCGAACTTGTCGGTTGAGGGCGTGGCGAAGCGCCTGGACAGGTGGTCCTGGTCGGCGGCGAGGACGTTGACGGCGAACCGCCCAGCCCGCAGGAAGAGCGGCGCGCTGGGCGCCCGGTTCGACAGGCACCAGAGCACCAGCGGCGGATCGAGCGAGACCGAGGTGAAGGAGTTGACGGTCACGCCGGCCCGCTCCCCATCGGCGGTCGCCGTCGTGATCACCGCCACCCCGGTCGCGAACTGCCCGAAGGCCTCACGGAGCGATCTCATGCCGCGACCGTGCTCAGGTAGGTCTCGGCTCGGGCGGCGTCCATGAACCAGTCGGCGTAGTCGGCCGGATTGTCGAAGCCGTTGACGAAGCGGGAGGCGATCTCCGGGTGTTGTCCGGCGGCCCCCAGGAGCGCCAGGTGGTGGGGTTCGGCAGGCGCCAGCAGGGCGTTGGTCCAGTTCGTGACATGCTGGGCCTGCGTCCAGAAGAGATCGAAGGTCCGCCGCATCCAGTCCGCGTCGAACGGCTGCGCGCCCCGTTCCACGATGGCCTGCAGGTAGGTGGCGGCGCACTTGGCGGCGTTGTTGCTGCCCTGCCCGGTGATCGGGTCGTTGAGCACCACGACGTCGGCCACGCCGAGTACCGGTGCGCCGGAGGGCAGAACGGCGACAGGACGGCGAACCGTGGGGGCGAAGCGGCCGGTCAGGACCGCGTTGGCGTCGGTGAGCTCGATCCCGGCGCAGCGCTCGGCCTCCCACGGGAAGAAGGTTTCCAGGATCTGGCGGCTGCGCGCCAGATGCTCGGCGGGGCCGCGCACGTCGCCCCAGCAGTCCATGGGACCGCCCGGCACGCCCTCGAACACCATGATCTCGCAGGGGCCGGTGTGCGTGAGCCCGGGGAAGACGAAGTACTCGCCCACGCCGGGGAGCAGGTTGAAGCAGACCGCCGAGTGATCGGGGCGGGGGGCGAGACCGTTGACGTAGGTGACCGCCAGCGCGCGTTGCGGAGCGGCGTACGGGGAGCGCGAGGGGTCCCGCTCGAAGAGCGAGGCGATCTGTCCCTTCCCCGCGGCGACGAGGACCAGGTCGTACCGGGCGGCATAGCTCTCCAGGTCCTCGGGGGTGGCGTCGTGCAGGACCAGCTTGCCGCCGAGCCGTTCGAACTCGCCCATCCAGGCCGGCATCTTCAGCCGCTGGTCGACCGAGCGGGCCGGGACGTCCAGCCGCGCCGCCCAGTCGAGCAACTTGTCTCCCTCCGGGCCGGGAACCGTGAGCGCGATGCCCTCGATGGGCGGGCAGACGTCGGCCCACCAGTCCAGGCCGAGCTCACGCTCGTAAGCCTGCGCGGTGCCGAACATAGCCTGGCCGGACATCACCCGGCCGTCGCGGATGGATTCGCGGGTGCGATTGGAGACCACCGTGACGTCGTAGCCGTGCTGGAGCAGGCCGATGGCCAGGTGGAGGCCGGCCTGACCGGCACCGACGATGAGGATGTCGCGCATGGTGGTGTGTCCCTTCGGTGTCAGGAGTGGGGTTGCGATCGGCGCCTGACAAGAAAGGTACGGCCGGTGCGTCCGCCCGAGCCATCCGCGGAGCGCGGATCTCATCCACCTGACGCGGAACCCCTGCGCAACGTCTCCGACGGCGGTTGCCCGTACCTCTCGCGGTACTGGGCGGCGAAACGTCCCTGGTGCAGGAAGCCCCATCGGGCGGCCACCGTGGTCACCGTGGCCCTGGCGGGGTCGGCCGTCCTGAGCTCATCGTGGACCCGCGCCAGTCGCACCTGCCTGAGGTGGGTCATGGGGGTCAGCCCGAGATGCGCGCGGAAACCTTCCTGCAGAGAGCGGCTGCTGACCGCGACGGCGCCGGCGATGTCGGTAGTGGTGAGCGGGAGGTGCGCGTGCCCTTCGATGAACTCCATCGCCCGGCGCACGACCTTCGGCAGAGCGGGCGGCCTGGGTGCCGTCAGCCGTTCCAGGTAGTTGGAGGGCTGCATGGTCAGCAGCAGGGTGATCAGGGCGTTCTCCAGGTGTGCGATGGCCAGCGGATGGCCGGTCAGTCCGTCGTCGCGCTCGGCCTCCCTGACGAGCAGGTCGGCCATGCCCCGCCAGGATCGGGTCCAGCCCGTCGTCAGGTCCATGCCCGGGTCGAAGACGACCGGGTCGTCAAGTTGTTCGCCGAGCATCTGCTCCAACGCGCGCTCGATCGAGGTGCGCTCGAACTTGACCACCAACTGGGGGCAGCCGGCGGCCCAGCGCATGTCGAGGTGGCGGGTCGGCGAGGGCAGCGAGGCCAGCGACGAGGTCGAGACGATCTCCTTGTCGCCGACGCGGATCAGGCTTCGCCCGGCGAGCGGGATCATGACCAGGAAGAACGTATCGAGGTCGCCTGGTTCGATGTGCACGTCGGCCCCGTAATCGAGGTAACTGACGCGGACCGAGCCGAGCTGGACGGAGTTGAACCGGGCCGACAGCAGGTCCGCGTCGCCGGCCAGATCCAGCCGGTGCGGGCAGAACACCTTGGCGACCTCGCCGCGGACCTCGTCGAGGTCGGAGCTGGCGAAGACGGCACGATTGCTGAGGAGCACACCAAATGATCGCCGTTCTCGACCCGGTCTTCAATGTAAAAGGACGCATAAGAGAGCCTGTCGCCCGGAACACGCGGTGGCATTTTGGGGCATTTCGAGAACGGCGAAAGGAGGCGGAGCATTGCAAGGAAGGACATCGGGGCATGGCCTGACACAAAAGCCAGTGACTCTTAATCAGCGGGTCCGGGGTTCGAGTCCCTGGCGGCGCACCCACTCGCAGGGCGCTGACCTGTACTTTCTCGAAACGGCTCGCCTCCTGGCGAGCCGTTTTCGTTCTCCCTGGGCTCCTGACGGGTGGCAAGGCGCGGGGACCGCGCCCGCGTACGGCTTGGCGGCCACTCCGCCAAGCCGTACGCGCACCGTCGCTAGACGGCGACCTTGTCCAGAATGGCGGCCACCTCATCCGCCCTGAACACGAACCCCGCGTGTGACGTGTCCAGGGTGTGCACGTCGTACGGGTTGCCGGGCGTCAGCGCGTCGGCCTCGGCGATCAGCCTGTCCTGCATGGCCACCGGGACGGACCGGTCGCCGGTGAGCCGGATGTAGGAGCGGGCGATCGTGCCCCACGTCGCGGCGTCGACGCGGGCGTCGGCCGTCATCACCGCGATCGACTCGTCCGGCTGCAGAATGTTGAGGAAGGCGCGGAACTGCTCGTCGCTGACGTCGGCCATGGTCGCGGCCTTGAGCGCGTCGAGCAGCTCGGCGTCGGCGGTGCGGTAGTTGGCCCGGCCGACCCCGAGCCGGGCGGGATCGCCGACGTTGAACGCCGCCAGCGGCGCCATCAGGTTGTCCGCGAACTCGGGCTCCTGCATGTACGCGATCGGGCTGGGAAGCCGGACGCACGACCAGGCCGAGATGTAGACGAGCCGGCTCACCAGCTCGGGGATCGCGTTGCCCACGCCGGAGATGGTGACGCCGCCGAGGCTGGCCGCGACCAGCACCACCGGCCCGTGCTCCGCCACGCGCCGGACCACGTCGGCGACCGCGTCGACGTTGTGCCGCAGGGTGACCATGGCCAGCGTCGACGGCTCGGCCGCCCACGCGTCGAGGTCCTGGGGAGCCTGGTAGGCGAGCGGGTACTGGGCGTCGAGGCCGTGGCCCGGCAGGTCGACGGCGTAGCTGCGGTGACCGAGCAACGCCAGCTCACGCTGGACCGAGGCCCACATGAAGGAGCTGCTGCCGGAGCCGTGGACCAGCACGAACGTGGGCGACGACGAGTGGTTGGAAGTGGATCGCATGAAGAACAGTCCGTTTCGATAAAAGGCGTGACGAAGACGCCTTGCAGTGCCGGGGAATGGCATGCCGCTGCCGCAAACCTGCGGGGCAGGTCGTGACATGACGTCGGCGGGCGGCGGCCATGACGACTGTGGCGCGCTGCTTGCGCTGGCGCACCTGGCCGCGGGCCGCCTTGACTGGCGCTGGTCGCTGAACGACCGGCGAGCAGACCTGCGTCAGGCGTTACGAAGACGGATGAACTTCTGGATCATGCCGACAACGTATCAGAGCCCGGCCCGGACCGCCGCCCAGGTACGGCGGATCTTGACCCTCAGCGTCGGCTCCGCACGCTCGGACCAGGCCGGCTCTCCGCCCAGAACCGGCCTCCTGCTCGCGGGACAGCCGGTCCATCTGCACCCTGCCCTCGATCGCGGCCGCGCGGGAGCGCAGCGTCCGCTGCGCCTGCGGTACCGGCAGGCCCTCCGTGGCTACAGGGTCAGGTGCGGCATAACGTTTGGGGTGCCGCGCCGGGAATGTGGTTCCGCCATTCCTGATTGCTGAGGTCGCGGCCTATCTTGGCGCAGAGGATCGGCACCACTTTCTCCGGGTCCAGTGGATAGCTGTGCAGGGTTCCCGTCACGTCCACGCTGTGCAACACCTCACCGCCGGCCTCGAACGCCACGGCGAGGACGTCGCCATTCTGCGGAAACGGCGGTCCGATGGATGCGCCGGCTGCTGGATCCCACAGCCGGACGGTGTTGTCGTGTGATCCCGTGGCCAGCAGACGTTCATCTGTGGACAGGGCGGCGGCGAGCACGGTTTCGGAGTGGCCGCGCAGCACAGGACTGGTCGCGGTCCTGGTCCGCGAGTCCCAGGTGATGACGGAACCGTCCGCACCGCCGAGGACAACGTCGTCGTGCTGCGACGACGCCGGCAAAGGGACGATTTCAAGAGGGCTGAGATGGAATCCCGAAGCCGGGCAGTCTTTCTTCTTCGTGGTCGTGTCGACCAGGCAGATCCCGTCACCCGGATCGCCGGTGATCACCGTAGCGACTCCGTGACTGTAGAGATGATAGGCAGGAGCTTCGGTGATCTGTGTGATCCGCCGGCGAGTCGTCACGTCCCAGACCTGGATACCGCTGTCAGTCCCCGCCAGGAGGGTGCGTCCATCCGGGCTGAAGTCCAGGGCCCTGATGGATTGATTCGCTGGGGATGAGAGGTGGCCGAGGATGTCGCCGGTGGCGACCTCGACCAGAGTGATCTGTGTCCTGGACGTACGAACGGCCAGGGTTCGTCCGTCGGGTGTGAACCGCAGAGGTTCCTGCCATGACGAGAAGTCGGTGGTCGCCGGAGGGGAGATCCATGAGCCGGTCAGTGGGCGGTACAGGTCGCGGCCCGTGGTCGCGTCGACCAACCTGACCGCCGCATCCTCCAGGACGGCCAGGGTTCTGCCGTCGACGGAGAAGGCGGCTGCCCGAGCCGGCCGATGGGTGGCCGCGGCTGATGTGCCGATGTAGGGGCTCATGTCCAGGACGCGTAAGTCCCCCGATCCGAGGATGGCGAGACCTCTCCCATCGGCGGTGAACGCCATCTTGATGATGCTGGGATGGTCGATGTCCGCCAGCTGTTCGAGATGGGGAACGCCTTTCGGCCAGGTACGCCATGCCAGGTTCTGCCTGCCGGGGCGATCCGGGGATCCCCACAGTGTTGCGACATGGCAGGAGTCCTGCGCGCTGACCTGTCCGGAGCGGCTGATCAGCAGATGGTCGGCTACACACCCGAGTCCGGTTCGCTGCACCGTGAAATCGTCGCCCGGTACTGCCGAGAGATAGGTTCTGCGGCCGAGCAGCCGGGTGATTTTCGCGTGTGTTCCGCTGCCGGTCACTTCCCACAGGTCCACTACCTGTCCGTCGTCCCAGAGGCTGCCAGGATGTTGCGGGTCAGGCCGGGCCCAGGTGGCGACTATGCGCCGGCCGTCGGCGCTGAGCGCCGCCTTCCCGGAAGTGATCTTCGGGATCGTCTGGGTGTCGACGATGGTTCCTGTGGTGCGGTCCACCAGGGTGAGTTCGCCGCTGGTGATGCAGGCCGCCAGTCGCTCGGAGGCGTCTTGGCCGGCGCCGGCGGGGATGCCCGTGTCGACGAGGACCCGGGGCGGGGCGCCGCAGGCCGCCTGCCCGGATGTGAAGAGCAGCCGGCCGCGGCTGTCGAAGCGGATCTCGTCCTGGGCCGTCTCGAAGTCCAGTTTCGCCACCCGGCCGACCGTGGCCCCGGTGCGGGTGGACCACACCTGCGCCTGGAACTCGTCGCATCCCCCGGCGGCCGACGTGTCGACGCAGGTCGTCGCAGCGAAGAACCGTCGGTCGGCTGACAGATGCACCGACTCCGGTCCTCTCCCGGTCCCTTTCACTGTGGCGATCGTCATACCGGTAGCCGAGTCGGTTATGCGTACCTGATCATCGCTGACATGCAGCAGGGATCTGCCGTCCTGTCCCAGGTCGACAGCGTCGGTGGCCCTTCGCAGGACCTCGGGTTGGGCAAGGGAGCCGGTGACGGCCCAGCGTGCGTCAGAGGTCGGCGCGATCCGCCAGGCGGCGATGCTCAGGAGCATCGCCAGCGCAGGATCGGATTCGCGTAGCGAGACGGCTTTCGCGGCCACGGTACGAGAAACGGCCTGGTCGAGCTGGGAGGCGACCTGCCAGCGCTGGTCGTTGGCATCTCGCCGGTTGATCTCGGCCCAGCCGGCAAGGGCGACGGCCATGACGAGCAGCACGGCCAGGACAGCGGAGACGACGCGGCGCACGCGGACTCGGCGCCGCCCAAGACCGGAACTGGCTTGCAGGAATGTCCGCTCCAACGAGTTGAGGCGGACATGGCGCCGACCGGTGGTGGCCCACTGTTGTACGACCTCGAGCCGGCTGCCCTGCAGCAGGTCGGTGTCCTTCCTGCCGTGGGCCGACCATCGCCGGGCCGAGACGGCCACCTCATCGAACAGTTTCAGCCCGTCTTTGTCGGCGTTCACCCAGCCGCGGAGCCGCGGCCAGGCGCGCAGCACCGCGGGGCGCGACAGAAAGATCTCGTCGTCCCGGGTGGAGATCAGGTAGGTGAAGACGTTCAGGATGTCGCGGATCGCGGCCGCTTCGGGAGCCGGCCGGTCCTGCAGCAGGTCGGCCAGCAGCGCGGGCTTGGCGAGCTCTCTGCCGTCATCCCCCACAGTGATCATTCGCAGCAGCACATCGGGGACAAGCTCCTGCTCCGCGCTGCCCAGGAGCTGGTAGGCGTCCTCGGCCAGCGTACCGAGCCCGGGATCGGGCGCCGCGGGTGTCCGGATGCCGCGCGCCTTCTCCCGCCCGGCGTCAAGCAGGCCGGACGTGGCCGGTGTGGCGGTGCTGACCAGGGCGAACAGCAGGTCCCGAGCGGTGGGACGGTCATCGGGATCTTTGCAAAGGGCGGCGGCCACCAGTGGCCGTAGCCGGTCTGGAAGTGGGCTCAGATCCGGCTCCAGCGACAGCACCCGGTGGATGATCGCACTGGGATGGTCAGCAGTGAAGGGGTCCTGGCCGGTGGTGGCGTACAGCACGATCGCGCCCCAGGCGAACACGTCAGCGGCGGCTGTGGCGCGGCGACCGGTGAACACCTCCGGCGCCATGTAGGTCGGGGTACCCGCGATCATGCCGGTGGAGGTCAGCGACATCTCCTCGGTACGCGCGATGCCAAAGTCGATCACGCGTGGCCCGTCGGGAGCGAGCAGTACGTTGTCCGGTTTGAGGTCACGGTGCGTCACGCCGGCGTCATGCACGGCCGTCAGCGCGGTCGCGATCGCGGTGGCCAGCCGGTACAGATCGTCTCCGGCGAAGCGCCTCCCGTCCTGCACCGCCCGGCGCAGGCTCGGCCCTGCCACGTACTCGCTCACGATGTAGGGAGTACGGCCGGCCAGGTCGGCGTCCAGCACCCGGGCGGTGCAGAAGGACGCGACACGTCGCGCGGCGATGACTTCTCGCTCGAACCGGTCCCGCAACTCCGCCCCGTCATGGGTGAACAGGGCCTTCAACGCGACGCGGTCCCCATCCTCACCGTAGGCCTCGTACACGACACCCTGCCCACCGGCGCCCAGTCGACCGGCCAGCCAGTACCTGCCGATCCACTGCGGGTCCTCCGGTGCGAGTGCGCTCACTTTGACCACCCAGCCCTGAGACGACTCTTCACTCGTTGGATGCAGACCGGCGATCATATGTTCCGGTCACTTCGCACTGAGATCCGCTCCGGATGACCGTTCGTTACCGGAGACCACGGACTATGCGGCTTTCGGGAGATTTTCGGGCGTCGGTCCATTCGTCGGCCGCGCGGGTGCGGGCAGATCAAGACTCTCGGCGGCCCGGCGTACGGCACAGGGGCCCTTACTCCTGCCCCCTAGCCCGCGTCGCGGATGAGGAGTGCCAGCTGTACGCGGTTGGCGAGGCCGAGCTTGGCGAGGGAGCGGCTGACGTGGGTCTTCACGGTCGTCTCGCTGGTATCGAGTTCGCGGGCGATCTCCGCGTTGGCCAGCCCGCGGGCCACGGCCCGCGCGACCCTCAGCTCGCTGCCGGTCAGCAGGGCGAGGCGCTCCCGCGCGGCGCGGACGTCGGCGGGCGGCCGGTCGGCGAAAGCGTCGATGAGCCGTCTGGTGACCGAGGGCGCCAGCATCGCGCTGCCGTCGGCGACCAGCCGGACCGCGGCGATCAGATCGCGGGGCGCGGTGTCCTTCAGCAGGAACCCGGCCGCCCGTGCGTGCAATGCCGCGTAGACGTACTCGTCGTGGTCGAACGTGGTGAGCATGACGACCTTCGGCGGGTTCGGTGAGCGGTTCAGCTCCTTGAGCGCGGCGAGGCCGTCCATGCGGGGCATCCGTACGTCCATCAGCACGATGTGCGGCCAGTGCCGCGCGACGGCGTCGACGGCCTGGGCGCCGTTCGCGGCCTCGGCGACCACCTCGATGTCGTCGGCGGCCTCAAGGATCATGCGCAACCCGGTGCGTACCAGGGCCTCGTCGTCGGCGATCAGCACCCTGATCATGTCGGCAGCCTCGCGGACACGACGAAGCCGCCGTCGTCGCGCGGTCGCGCGGTGAACTCGCCGCCCAGCAGTTCGACGCGTTCCCTCAGCCCGATAAGGCCCAGCCCGCCGCCGGGCGGCCCGGCCGCGTCGCCGGGGGCGTTGCCGACGGTGACCTCCAGGGCGGTGGGCAGGTGGCGCAGCACCACCTCGGTGGCGACCGTGCCGGCGTGTTTGTGGATATTGGTCAGGGATTCCTGGACGACCCGGTACACGGCGTGCTGCACCATGGCGGGCAGTTCGCCGGCTTCACCCTCGTCCCTCCGCTCGACGGGGACCCCGGCGGAGCGGGATTGGTCGAGCAGTTGGTCGAGGTCCGCGAGCGTGGAGTGCGGCGGGTGCCGGTCCGGCGGGGAGGCGAGCACCCCGAGAACGGCTCTGAGCTGGGTGAGCGCCTCCTTGCCCGTCGTACGGATGAGCTCCGCCTCGGCGGCCGTCTTTTCGTCGGCCGCGTTGATCTCCAGAGCTCCGGCCCGTAGCACCATCAGCGACACCCGGTGGGCCACCACGTCGTGCATGTCCCGTGCGATGCGGGCGCGTTCCTCGGCGCGTGCCCGGTCGGCGCGGGCGGTCTGCTCGCGTTCCAGCCGCTCGGCGCGTTCGCGCAGCCCCGCCAGTACCTGCCGCCGCGCGGCGACCCAGAGCCCGATCGTCAGCGGGAGCCAGACGAACAGCGGCGCCGCGCCGAGCGAGGAGACGATCTCGACGCCCGGCCGCGGCACCACGGCCACGAGGCTCGCGACCGCCGTGTAGATCACCAGGTGACGGGGCCTGCGGTACGTGGTCGCCGCGACGTAGGACGCCATCGCGCACAAGAGCCCGGGGGCCAGCAGCACCACGTCCAGCGCGGCGACCGCGAACAGCGGCCACTGCCGCCTCCCCGCCACCGTGGCGGCCGCCGCGGCCAGCACTCCGGCCACCGCGCACTGGACGTGGACGGGCAGCGCGGCGAATCCCGGCGGCGCGTACCCGCGGGGCTCCACGCCCGGCAGGCCCGCCGGAACGAAGGCCGCGCAGAAGGCGACGGCCGCGAGCGCGTGCCCTCGTATCCGATCAAGCAGTGGGCTCACTTACCCCAGCCTAGGCCGCGGCCGGGCCGTCACCAGCTCAGCAGCCGCAGCGGCGTGCGTTCCGCGGCCAGGCGCTCGACCCGAAGCTCGTGCACCGTGTCGCGCAGCACCCGGATGCCGAGCGGCACGAGCACCAGGCACAGGGCGCCGGCCGAGAGCACGCCGTCGAGGACATGGCTCTCCTTGAGCACCCCCGACCACATCGTCCCAGGCCACAGCAGGAGCAGCGCCCTTCCCAGGCCGAACGTCCCGGACCGGTAGGCACCGACGGCCAGCAGGAGCGCGCCCAGGTACTGCCCCGCCGACGCCGTGACGGGTACCCACCACGGCCCGTAGGAGATGTTCACGTAGGTGGCTTCCACGAACCTGGTCGCCTCGGCCAGTCCCCGTGTCTCGGCCAGTTGGAAGGCGGCCTGCTCGACACCCGTGCAGTAGAGGCGGGCGAACAGCCCCACAATGAGGAGCGTGCCACCCCAGAACGCGAGTCCAGGAGACCTCACGGCGACGATCCGGGCAAGGGTGGCGAAAGCGGGCCAGAGCAGGATCGCCCCCGCCGCGAACACGGCGTACCCGGCCGTGACCAGGCCCGGATCGGCCAGGTACGCCGCGAGCTGTGACGGCGCCGCGAACGGCTGCCGGGCATACCACTCAGACTGTTCAGGTGTGAAGCCCGCCGCCAAGACCCCGCAATAGCGCAGCAAGAGCCCCAGGAACCAGGCAAGGGGCCCGAGGATGAGGGCCACCCCGCCGATGATCCGGCCGGGAAACCAGGCGCCACGGTACACGACACCGGGAACCGCCCACCTGCGGCCCACCCGGCCAGAAGAACCGATCTCTGTCATGCCGCACAACCCTGTCCCGCAGGCACGGCAACCACATCATCACATCGTCACCATCGGCCCTTTCTTTAGGACGAGGGCGACTCTTTAGGACGAGGGCGACGTGACTCCGGAAGCGTGATGAGGTGACTCCGCCGCCAAGGAGCAGCGGGCGGCAGGCGGCTGTGGACTCGTGTCACCGTGGCGTGGGCGGATGTCTGGATTCCCGGGGATGTGATCGGGTTAACCGGCTGATTTTAGTTAGACAATCCTCATTTGTCGCTAATGAGAGGCTCACCTCACGTCGTGACGATCGCAGGGTGAGAATCTTCCGTTTGCGGCCGCGAGTGCCGGTTTGGGTCTTGTGTGTCGTGGGAGTCGAGGGGGACGGCTGCACCGGTGGCGCCGTCGGCCGGTGGTGGTCCGAGGCGGGGCCGTCGAGGACATGACAGCCGATCTGACCGAGTCCGGGAACCGGTACGCGGGTGCGACGCCTGGTACCGAGACGCTCCTGGCCGAGGTGCTGGCCGAGGTCGTGGGGGTCGAGCGGGTGCCGGTGGACGGCAACTTCTTCGATGACCTCGGTGCCGACTCGCTGGTGATGGCCCAGTTCTGCGCGCGGGTCAGGAAGCGGGAGGACCTGCCGTCGGTGTCGATGAAGGAGATCTACCGGCATCCGACGATCAGCAGCCTGGCGGCGGCGCTCGCGGAGGACCCGTCCACCCCTGTCGCATCGGCGGCTCCGGCGCCGATCGAGGAGGCGGCGCCGACGGGCAGGGCGCAATATGTCCTGTGCGGCGCGCTGCAGGTCCTGTTCATCCTGGGATATTCCTACGTTGCCGCCCTCGTCCTCAGCCGGGGCCTTGAATGGATCTCCGCCGGCTCCGGGGTGATCGGCGTGTACCTGCGTTCCGTCCTGTTCGGCGGCGCGGCCTTCCTCGGCCTGTGCGCTGTTCCGATCGCGGCGAAATGGCTGCTCGTCGGTGAGTGGAGACCGGACCGGATCCGCATCTGGAGCCTGGCATATGTCCGCTTCTGGATCGTCAAGACGCTGGTCCGCTCGAACCCGCTGGTCCTGTTCGCCGGTTCGCCGCTCTATGTGCTCTATCTGAGGTCGCTGGGCGCGAAGGTCGGGCGAGGCGCCGTGGTCCTGTCCGGGAACGTGCCCGTGTGCACCGACCTGCTGACCATCGGCGACGGCGCGGTCATCCGCCAGGACGCGTCGTTCACCTGCTACCGGGCCCAGGCCGGCCTGATTCGGACGGGCACGGTCACCCTCGGGAGGAACGTGCTCGTCGGGGAGGTGTCGGTGCTCGACATCGACACCTCGATGGGCGACGAGGCCCGGCTCGCCCATGCCTCCTCCCTGCACGCCGGGCAGGCCGTACCCGCCGGCGAGCACTGGCACGGGTCACCGGGGCGGCGCGGGCCCGAGGTGGACCACCGGACGGTCGAGCCCGCCGGGTGCGGCACCCTGCGGAAAGTCGTCTACTCCGTGCTGCAGCTGTCGAAGGTGCTGCTTCTGCAGGTCCCGCTGGTGATCGGCGGCGTGGTGCTGCTGGTCACCCAGGTCCCGCAGTTCGCCGTGCTCCTCGGCTCGGGACCGCCGGTCTTCACCGGCTGGACCTTCTACCGCGACGCTCTGACCACCTCGTTCGTGCTCTTCTCCGGCTTCGTCGTCGCCGGTCTGCTCCTGGTGGCCACCGTTCCCCGGCTGCTCAACCTCGCCGTCGAGCCGGGCAGGGTCCGTCCGCTGTACGGCTTCCACTACGGGGTGCACCGGGTGATCGCGCGCCTGACCAACATCACGTTCTTCACGTACCTCTTCGGTGACAGCTCCGCCGTCGTGCACTATCTCCGCGGTCTCGGTTATGACCTCTCGCGAGTCGAGCAGACCGGGTCGAACTTCGGCCTGGAGGTGAAGCAGGAGAATCCCTACCTGAGCTTCGTCGGCAGCGGGACGATGGTCGCCGACGGCCTGTCGATCATCAACGCCGACTACTCCAGCACGTCCTTCAAGGTGTCCCGGACGACGATCGGGCCGCACAACTTCGTCGGGAACTACGTCGCCTATCCCGCGCAGGGCAGGACGGGGGACGACTGCCTCCTCGCGACGAAGGTCATGGTCCCCGTGGACGGGGAGGTCCGGGAAGGGGTCGGGCTGCTGGGGTCGCCCAGCTTCGAGATCCCGCGATCGGTCCAGCGGGACAGCAGGTTCGACCACCTGAAGGGCGGGGCCGAGCTGCGCCGCCGCCTCGCCGCGAAGAACAGGCACAACGCCGCCACCATGGGGTTGTACCTGCTGACGCGGTGGTTCTTCCTCTTCGGTCTCACCGTGATCGTGCTGGCCGCCGTCGACGTCTATCGCTCGCTCGGCGCGCCGGTGATCGTCCTGGCCGGCGTGCTCGCACTGGTGTTCGGCGTCGTCTACTTCGCGCTGGTGGAGCGTGCCGCCACGAGGTTCCAGGCATCGACAGAAAGGCGCTGACGGCGCTCGCCGCGGAACTCGACGTCGCAGGGGAGGAGTACCACGCGCCGAGCACGCCGGCCGAACGACGGCTGGCCGCGGTGTGGGCGCAGGTGCTCGGAGTCCCGCCGGACCGGATCGGGCGGCGGGACCACTTCTTCGACCGGGGCGGCACGTCGCTGTCGGCGGTCAACCTCGTGATCGGCCTGGACCGGGCGGTGTCCCTCAAGGACGTCACCCGGCATCCGATCCTCGCCGACCTCGCCCGGCTGGTGGACAGCACCGCCGAACGGCGCCCCGGACTGCTGCAGCCCCTTTCGGAACCGGACGGCGCGCAGGCCGGCGCCCTGGTGTGCTTCCCGTACGCCGGTGGCAACGCGGTGAACTTCCAGCCGATGGCCGCGGCCCTGCGCGGCAGCGGGCTGGCGGTCTACGCCGTCGAGCTGCCCGGCCACGACCTGGCCGCGGAGCGTGAGCCGTTCGCCTCGCCGGCGCAGGTGGTCGAGCAGGTCGTCGCCGAGATCATCCGGCGTGGCCTGACCGGGGTCCTGCTGTGGGGCCACTCCTCAGGAACCGCGCTGGCCGTGGAGACGGCCAGGAAGTCACAGGAACTGGGGGTGGACGTCCGGCGGGTGTTCCTCGGCGCGCAGCTCCTCGGCGACGCCGCCACCCGGCGCGCCGCCGCCGCCGAGCTGACCGGGCGCGGCGACGCCGCGATCGCCGCGCGGCTGAGCGCGGACAGCGGCTACACCGAGCTGGGTGACCTGGACGCGCTGCGCGCCGCGCACGTCGCCGCCGCCTACCGGCACGACTGCGTGTCCGCGCACCGCTATTTCGCCGGCGTTCTGGACAACCCGCCGGCGGTGAAGCTGTCCGCCCCGGTCGTCGTGGTCGTCGCCGCCGACGACCCGGGCACCGCCGGCCATCCCCGTCGGTACGGCGACTGGCGGCTGCTCGCCGAGCATGTCGAGCTGTACGAGCTCGCCGACGGCGGCCACCACTTCCCGCGTACCCGTCCGGCCGAGGCGGCACAGGCCGTACGGCGAGCGGTCGGGCTGCCCGCCCTGTCATGAAGCGACTCCGCCGGGAGTCCGCCGGACGGCTCACTCCCATGACCGATCAAGGAATCGAGATGCTCTCTTCATCCCAGACGTCTTCCCCCGCCGTGGACCTGTCCCCGGGCAGACCGCCGATCCTGCGGGCCGTGGCCGGGGGCGATCCGCTGAGCTGGGCGTCCGAGCACCGGGACGCGCTGCGCGCCGTCGTCGCGGAGCACGGCTCGCTGCTGGTCCGCGGCCTCGGGCTGCGCGACCCGGCGAAGACCGGTGCCGTCCTCCAGCGGCTGGCCGGCGGGCTCATGACGGAGAAGGAGGGGTTCGCGTCCCGGCGTGCGTACTCGGCCGACGTGTACTCCTCGTCGACGTGGCCGCCGAACCACCCGATGTGCATGCACCACGAGCTGAGCTACCGGCTGGAGTTCCCCGGCCTGATGATGTTCGCGTGCCTCACGGCGCCCTCCGCGGGCGGGGCCACCGCGGTGGCCGACTCGCCGGAGGTGCTCCGCGCGCTGCCCGGCGAGCTGGTCGAGCGGTTCGAACGGGAGGGCTGGCTGCTCACCCGCGGGTACAACGACGAGATCGGGGCGTCCATCGCCGAGGCGTTCGGCACCGACGATCGCGGCGCCGTCGAGCGGTACTGCCGCGCCAACGCGATCGAGTTCGAGTGGCGACCGGACGGCGGGTTGCTCACCAGGCAGCGCCGCAGCGCCGTGGTGCGGCACCCGGTGACCGGGCAGCGTTGCTGGTTCAACCAGATCGCGTTCCTCAACGCGTGGACGATGGCCCCGGAGGTCCGCGAGTACCTGGTCGACGTCCACGGCGCCGACGGGCTGGCGTTCGACACCCGCTTCGGCGACGGCGACCCGATCGGCGAGGACGTCGTGCAGCTGATCAACGAAGTGTACGAGGCCACCACCGTCCGCGAGCCGTGGCAGGCCGGCGACCTGATGCTCGTGGACAACATCCGCACCGCGCACAGCAGGGAGCCCTTCGAGGGACCACGCGAAGTGCTCGTCGCGATGACCGACGAAGTAAGCCTGCTGGACTGCTCGCCGACCGTCGAGGTGACCTTCCGATGACCATCGTCCCTCGTACCGCGCCGCCGTTCGCGGTGATCTCCGGCGCCCAGGTCCAGCGGGTGCTGCGGGGGCGGGAGAAGCAGATCATGGAACTCGTCGAGGGCGCCTACCGGCTGCATTGCGCCGGGGACTCGGTGAACCCGCCGTCCTATTTCCTGCGCTTCCCCGACCGCCCGTCCTCCCGCATCATCGCGCTGCCCGCCTCGATCGGCGGGCCGATGCGGGTCGACGGCCTGAAGTGGATCGCCAGCTTCCCGGCGAACGTGGCGGCCGGCATCCCGCGGGCCTCGGCCGTGCTGATCCTCAACGACCACGACACCGGCTACCCGTTCGCCTGCCTGGAAGCCTCCATCATCAGCGCCACCAGGACGGCCGCGCTGGCGGCCTCGGCGGCCGGCCGGCTGCACCCCGGCCGGCGGCGCCCGGCGCGCGTCGGGTTCTTCGGGGCGGGCCTGATCGCCCGCTACATCCACACCTTCCTGGCCGGCGCCGGCTGGTCGTTCGACGAGATCGCCGTGTACGACGTCTCCGCCGACAGCGCGGCCGGCTTCCGCGGCTACCTGGAGCAGTCGGGCGCCGAAGGACGGATCACCGTGCACGACAGCGCCGAGCGGCTGATCCGCTCCAGCGACCTCGTGGTGTTCGCGACCGTCGCCGGTCAGCCGCATGTCGGCGACCTGCCGTGGTTCGACCACCATCCGGTGGTGCTGCACGTGTCGCTGCGCGACCTCTCGCCGGAGATCGTGCTCGCCTCGACCAACATCGTGGACGACGTCGAGCACTGCCTGAAGGCCGACACGTCACCCCATCTGGCCGAACAGCTCGTCGGCAACCGGGACTTCGTGCACGGCACGCTGGGCGACGTGATGGCCGGGCGGATCGAGGTGCCGCGGGACCGGCCGGTGATCTTCTCGCCGTTCGGCCTCGGAGCGCTCGATCTCGCGGTCGGCAGGTACGTCTACGACCAGTTGGTCGGCTCCGGCGAGCTGCACGTCGTCGACGACTTCTTCCACGAACTGCGCCGGTACGGATGAGTGGCCGGGGACATCACACCGCGGACGAGGAGGCCACCGTGCCAGTTATCTCCGTTCCCCAGGACTACCACGAGGAAGAGCTCTATGTGGACCTCCGGCCGGTCTTCGGGTACTCGCTCTTCCTGAAGTGTGAGGGCTTCAACTTCGCCGGCTCGATCAAACTGAAGACCGCGACCGAAATGGTGGAGGCCGCCGAGCGGGACGGGATCCTGACGCCGGGGTCGGTCCTGGTCGAGTCCTCGTCCGGAAACCTGGGCGTGGCGCTGAGCATGATCGCGGCCGGCAAGGGCTACCGGTTCCTGTGCGTGACGGACTCCCGGTGCAACCTGGCGACCAGGCGGCTGATGGAGGCGCTGGGCGGCCAGGTGCACGTCATCGCCGGCGCGCCGGACGTCGAGGGCGGGCTCCTCGGCGCGCGGATCGACTACGTCCGCGCGTTATGCGCCTCCGACGACCGGTACGTGTGGCTCAACCAGTACGGCAATGCGGCCAACTGGAAGGCGCACTACCGCAGGACGGCGCCGGCGATCGTCCGCCGCTTCCCCCCGGCTCGACGTCCTCTTCGTCGGGACCGGCACCACAGGCACCCTGATGGGCTGCGCGCGCTACCTGCGCGAGTGGCGCAGGCCGGTTCGGATCGTCGCGGTGGACAGCGCCGGCTCGGTGACCTTCGGCGGCGCCCCGGGCCGCCGGATGATCCCCGGCCTGGGCACGAGCGTCCGCCCGCAACTGCTCGACGAGTCCTACGTGGACGAGGTGGTGCACGTCGAGGAGGCGGACACCGTCCGTGCCTGCCACCGGCTGGCCGGGCGGGGGTTCCTGTTCGGCGGCTCCACCGGCACGGTGGTCAGTGGCGCGATGGACTGGCTGGCCCGGCAGGACGCGCGTGAACTCACGGCGGTGGCCATCGCCCCGGACCTCGGCGAGCGTTACCTCGACACCGTCTATCAGACCAACTGGCTGCGGGACCTCTACGGTCAGGACGTGCTCGGCCCCGACGCGTTGACCGCCGACTCCCGGCCGGCCTGACGACCCGGCAGGGCCCCGCCCGGCGGCCGGTCGGCGGGGAGCCGCCGGGCGGTGCCGAGATTCACAAGCCGACCGCGCTGATCTTGGTCTATGCCGTGCGCTCCAGGGCGGACAGGTCAACCTCGGCCACGATCAGCAGCGCTTTATACTGGTCGCGTGTCAGAAGCAAGCACCACCAATCTCACTGTTCTCGGATCTGACGTTCGCGGTCCGATCGATCACGTAGAGTCCTTCCCCGCTCCGCCCGTGTGCACCAGGGTCCGGTTCCTGACCGAGGAGGTCACCTCTCTCTGCCCGGTGACGGGTCAGCCGGACATCTCCAGCGTGGTCATCGACTATGAGCCCGACGGCCTGTGCATCGAGTCGAAGTCCTTGAAGCTGTACCTGTGGTCGTTCCGTGACCGGGCGCTGTTCGCGGAGAGCCTGGCCGGCGAGATCGCGTCGGAGATCTGGCGGGCCGCCAGCCCGCGAACGGTTCGGGTGGTGGTGACGCAGCACGCCCGTGGGGGAATCGTGACCGAGGCCACAGCTGATCTGCCAAATCCCTCATGACCTCGGAATCCGTGGAATCGCCCGCCGCCGTCGGTGACGTGCCGGAAGGCAGCACGCGAACCACGGTGTGGACCAGACGCGGGGAGATCAACGCCCCGGTGTTCGTCCCCGATGCCACGCGCGGTGTGGTGCGAGGCGTGGCAACCTCTCTCTATGCCGCGCAGGGCGTCGAGGCGACGCTGGTGAGCACCGCGCATCTCGCCTCCCAGCCGGGGGCGTCGGCGGTGGCCAGCCTGGGCGGGGTCCACGCCTTCATGGGCTGGGACCGGCCGGTAATCTCCGACTCCGGTGGCTTCCAGGTCTTCTCGCTGCTGGGCAGCAATCGCTCCCTCGCGAAGGTCTCCGACGCCGGACTGGAATACCGCTTCTCGCCGAAGCAGAAGTATCGGCAGCTGAGCCCGCGTTCGTGTATCGAAGCGCAGGTACGGCTGGGCGCCGACATCATCTACGCCCTGGACTACTGCACCCACCCGTCGGCGCCCGACGGTGAGCAGGATCGCAGCGTCGAGCTGACCCTCCGCTGGGCGGCGGAGTGCCGGAAGAGGTTCGACGAGCTCGTCGCCGACCTCCCCGCCGAGAATCGCCCGCTGCTGTTCGCCGTGGTGCAGGGCGGCTCCTCCGCTGAGCGCCGCAAGCACTGCGCCGAGGCGCTGGCCGAGATCGGTTTCGACGGATACGGCTTCGGCGGCTACCCGATCAACGAGGGCCGGCTGGTGGACGAGGTGGCCCTGGTGGCCGAGCTCACCCCGCCGGGCAGCGTGCTGCACGGCCTCGGCATCGGCACCCCGGAGAACGTCGTCAGCGCCTGGCGGGCCGGGTACGATATTTTCGACTGCACCCTGCCGACCCGAAACGCTCGGCGCGGCGTGCTCTACTCTCAGCTCGACACCTCCGCCCTCGACGCTCCCCGTTTCTATCGCTATGCCAGGATGGAAGACGAACGGTGGGTGCGGAACAAGGGCCCCGTCGACCCCGGCTGTGACTGCGAGCCGTGCACCACGGTGCCCGCCGGGTACCTCGCCCATCTCTACCGCATCGAGGACCCGTTGGCCGGGATCCTGGGCTCGTTGCATAATCTTCGCTTTTACGTCCGCCTCATGAACGCCCTGCGCGCCGAGCGAGAACGCTGAGAAGAGCGGCGGTGCCGTGCGGACACCCGGCCGGCCATACGGTCCCTCACGACTGGGTCGATCCCGTGGGGCACCTGGTATGTGTTAGGGCGACATCAAGTGGGACGATTGTGTTCAGGAGGTAAGTAAATGGACGTGCGGAGGAAGGCGGTGGTCCTGCTCAGCGGGGGCCTCGACTCTGCAACCGTGCTGGCGATCGCGCATGCGGAGGGCTACGAGCCGTACGCGCTAAGCTTCCGGTACGGGCAACGTCACGACGTCGAGCTCGCGGCCGCCGCCCGGGTGGCCGAGGCGCTGGGCGCGCGCTCGCACGTGGTCGCGGAGATCGACCTGCGGGTCTTCGGCGGCTCGGCGCTGACCGCCGACATCGACGTGCCGCACCACGACAGCGCCGAGCAGATCGACGCCGGCGAGATCCCGGTCACCTACGTGCCGGCCAGGAACACGATCTTCCTGTCCTTCGCGCTCGCCTGGGCCGAGACCCTGGACGCCAGCGACGTGTTCATCGGGGTCAACGCGCTGGACTACAGCGGCTACCCGGACTGCCGGCCGGAGTACATCACCGCCTACGAGACCATGGCGAACCTCGCCACGAAGGCCGGTGTGGAGGGCCGGCAGCGGCTGACCATCCACACCCCGCTGATCGAGCTCACCAAGGCCCAGACCATCCAGCGCGGACTGGAACTGGGCGTGGACTACGCGCTGACCCACAGTTGCTACGACCCGGACGAGGCCGGCCGGGCGTGCGGCACCTGCGACTCGTGCCTGCTGCGCGAGCGCGGGTTCGCCGAGCTCGGCCTGACCGACCCGGCGCGGCCCGCGCCCGCCGAGGTCACCCCATGACGTACCAGGTCAAGGAGATCTTCTACACCCTGCAGGGGGAAGGGATCCATGTCGGCCGTCCCGCCGTCTTCTGCCGGTTCGCCGCGTGCAACCTGTGGAGCGGGCGCGAGTCCGGCCGGGCCAGGGCGATCTGCACGTTCTGCGACACCGACTTCGTGGGCACCGACGGGCCGGGAGGCGGGAAGTTCGCCACGGCCGAGGAACTGGTCGCCGCGATCACGGCCACCTGGGAGGGTGCCGCGCACCCGAGGGCGCGCCCGTTCGTGGTGTGCACCGGCGGCGAACCGCTGCTGCAACTGAACGTGCAGGTGGTGAAGGCGTTGCACGACGTCGGCTTCGAGGTCGCGGTCGAGACCAACGGCACCCAGCCCGCGCCTCCGGGGCTGGACTGGATTTGCGTGAGCCCCAAGGCCGGCGCGGATCTCGTGCTCACCGCGGGCGATGAGCTCAAGCTGGTCTACCCGCAGGAGGGCGCCGAGCCGGAGCGGTTCGAGAATCTGGACTTCCCGAACCTGCTGCTGCAGCCGATGGACGGTCCGGACCTCGCAGAGAACACCCGCCGGGCGGTTGAGTACTGCCTGGCGCACCCGCAGTGGCGGCTGAGCACGCAGACCCACAAGTACCTGGGAATCCGATGATCGAGATCTTCCGCGAGTTCACCTTCGAGGCGGCCCACCGGCTGCCCAACGTGCCGGCCGGGCACAAGTGCGCCCGCCTGCACGGCCACTCCTTCCGCGTCGAGGTGCACGTGGCGGGCACGGTGGACCCGGTCGCCGGGTGGGTGATGGACTTCGCCGACCTGAAGGCGGCGTTCCAGCCCCTGTACGACCAGCTCGACCACCACTACCTCAACGAGGTCGACGGCCTCGACAACCCGACGAGCGAGAACCTCGCCCGGTGGATCTGGGACCGGCTGGCCGGCAAGCTGCCGCTGTCGGCGGTCCAGGTCCGGGAGACGTGCACCTCGGGCTGCGTGTACCGCGGCGAGGACTAGAACCAATGCCGTGTAGTTAGCGTGATGCGGGTGTAGTCAAGGGCCACTGGAAAAGGGAACGGAGCTCCTGCTAGAACGGTGTCGACCAAGATCACTGTCCGAGCGGGGAGCTCCGTTGGAGAGCAAGTCTGTCATCAATCGCACCCTGGTGGTGGCATCGGGCCCCTTCGCCCCCGGCCATCTCGGGGAACTGACTCAACTGATGCCCTTCGAGATGGTCGATGAGGCGCTGAAACAGACCGGCCGGACACAGCAGCGGGTCCGTGACCTCCCTTCCCGGGTTACGGTCTACCTGATACTGGCCGGGGCCTTGTTCCCCGGACTGGGCTGGCGGCAGGTATGGCAGCGGCTGACGGCGGGGCTGACCGGCCTGACCGGCCTGACCGTCGCCGCCCCGACCGGTGCTGCGATGGCCCAAGCCCGCAAACGCATCGCAGCAGCCCCGCTACGGTGGCTGTTTGAGCTGTTACGCGGTCCGTCGGCCGGTATCGCCACCCCCGGCACCCGCTGGCGCGGACTCCTGGTCTGCGCGATCGATGGCACCGTCATGAGCGTGGCCGACAGTCCTGCCAACCTGGCCGTCTATCCCAAGCAGCGGGGTAACCACGGCGGCGCCGGGTATCCAGCGCTACGCCTGCTGACCCTGCTCGCGTGCGGCACCCGCACCCTGCTGGACGCGGTCTTCGCGCCGGCCTCGACCGGCGAGACCACCCTCGCACCGCGTCTGCTGGAGCGTCTGCATCGCGACATGATCGTCCTGCTGGACCGCAACTTCGCCGTCTGCGCCCTGATCCAGGCCATCGCCGCCACCGGCGCCCATGTCCTGGTCCGGGTCAAGAACGGCCGCCGCCTGCCCCTCCTGGCCCGCTGCCATGACGGCTCCTACCTGTCCCGGCTGGGAGCCACCCCCGTGCGCGTCATCGACGCCGTCATCACCATCACCACCCGAGCGGGCCACCGCACCAGCGCCTACCGCCTGGTCACCACCCTCACCGATGCGCACCGCCACCCCGCGGCCGACCTACTCACCCTCTACCACCAGCGCTGGGAGATCGAGACCGCCTACCTGGAGATCAAGTCCACCATCCTCGGCGGGCGGGTGCTGCGCGCCCGCACACCCGACGGCCTGGACCAGGAAGTCCACGCCCTCCTGGTCGCCTACCAACTCCTGCGCCTGGCCATGGCTGAGGCCACCACTCACCGGCCCGGCCTCGATCCCGACCGGGCCAGCTTCACCATCGCCCTGAACACTGCCCGTGACCTGGTCATCCAGGCCGCCGGCGTGATTGCCGACACCGTCATCGACCTGCTCGGCACCATCGGACGCCAGGTCCTGGCCAACCTCATGCCCGACCGGCGTATCCGGACTCGTCCCCGCCTCGTCAAACGCGCCATCTCCAAGTACAACGCAAGAGGCACCGTCGACCGCACCAGCTACAAAGCCACGATCGGCATCGAGATCCGCACCAGCTCAGAGCCTTGACAAAGCAGCCAAGGCCCTAACTACACGGCATTGGGACTAGAACGGCGTCTCCCGCGCGGCCGTGACCCGGGGCGAATCACGAGCGGCGTTCGCTCATCTCCTGATGACGTAGACCAGCTCGTTGGGGATCTCGAACCGCTCGTAACGCCAGGTCCGGTCGGCCGCGTACTCCTCGAACGCCGTGGAATAGGTCTGGAACATCCCCTTGGAGCGCTGCCCGAGGGACTTGGTGGGGAACGTCACGATCAGCGTGGGGGAGCGCACCTTCTCCAGCAGCGCCCAGCCCGCCCCGCTCTGCTGGCGCTCCATGCAGGGCACGGTCTTCAGCAGCAGGGTCACCTCGGCTGATTCGCCGGGACCGTCGACCAGGTCGTGCAGGCGGGTCCGGTGCGGGACGCCGAGCAGGTCGAGCGCCTCGTCGAGGAACTCCATCTGCCGGGCGTCGATGTCCGAGGCGAGGTAGGTGCACCCGGCCGGCAGGCCCATCCACCGCACGGCCAACGGGTTCAGGCCGCAGGCCAGGTCGCTGACCGTCTCCGGCGTCACCCCGGCGAGCGCCTGGGCGTAGAACTCGGTCAGGTAGGGCAGCCGCTCCCGGGACGAGGCGTGCGCGGACATCGCGGACCGCAACGCCTCGGTCACCGCGTCCTCGCCCTGGTCGAGCGCGGCGCGAAGCTGGCGCAGCATCCCGCCGTACTGTGCGGCGCTGCCCGGCAGATAGGCGCCGTAGATCTCGTGCAGGCTGCGCTTGGTCCGCTTGACGCCCTCGGTGACGTTGCCGCCCGCCGAGACCAGCGCCCGCTCGGCGAGCCGGTGCACGACGTCCGGCGCCACGGTGGCGTACCGCTTGCTCTTGGTGAGTGCCGCCGCCACCGTCTGTATCGCGTCGTCCGTGGGGCGGCGCTCAGAGCCGGTCATTAGTCTCTCCCATCCGCCACATTCAACGACGACGACAGTACACTGATCTTTATCGGGGAGGGATTATCAGGGGCGCGACGACCAACGAGGTGGGTATGCGAGCGCTGCAGTTTCTCGGCGATAATCAGGCGCAGCTGATCGAGGCGGAGCGGCCGTCGCCGCAGCCGGGCTGGGCTGTGGTCAAAGTGCACTACAGCTCCCTCTGCGGGAGCGACTTATGGCTCTACAAAGGACAGTGGCACGGAAACACCTACCCGGTCGTGCCGGGGCATGAGTGGTCCGGCGAGGTGGTCGAGGTCAACGGCGCCGACGAGTCCTGGGTCGGCCGCCGGGTCGTCGGCGATCTGATCGTCGAGTGCCACACCTGCGGCCCATGCCGCGACGGCTTGCCGGTGATGTGCGAGAACATGATCGAGATCGGTTTCATGGTGGACGGCGGCTGCGCGGAGTACGTCGCCGTGCCGGTGGCCAACCTCTATCCGCTGCCGGACGAGCTCGACCTGGCCTCAGCCTGCCAGGTCGAGCCGCTGTCGGTGGCCGTGCACGCGGTGGACCGGGTGAACCTCCGGCCGTCGGAGCGGGTCGCCGTGCTCGGCGCGGGCGGCATCGGCCTGATGCTGTCGCAGGCGGCTCAGGCCGCGGGGGCGCGGGTCCAGGTGGCCACCGACCCGGTCCCGGAGCGCCGCAAGGTCGCGCTCGAACTCGGCGCCGAGGCCGCCTACGCGCCCGACGAGATCCCCGTCCCCGAGGGTTATGACGAGAAGTTCGACGTCGTGCTGGAGGCGTCCGGTGACCCGACGGCGGTGGCCAAGGCGATCGAGCTGGTGCGCCCCGGCGGCCGGGTCGGCCTGATCGGCTACCAGGTCGGCGCCACGCACCCGATCGCCACCGCCAACCTGCCGCTGTCCTACGCCAGCCTGATCGGCGTGATGGGGCCGGGCGGCAAGTACCGGCAGGCGGTGAACCTGCTGGCCAGCGGTGCGATCAACGTCAAGCCGATCCTCACGGACATCGTCGGCCTCCACGAGTACGGCCCGGCCCTTGAGCGCGCCGTGAACCGGACCGATGGTACTCTACGGGTCGTCTTTGACTTGCGAGCAGACTAGGTTGAGGAGGGGCGTGTGGACCTGGGGACCCTCTACCTCGTCCCCACCCCCATCGGGCACCGCGACGACATCACCCTTCGTGCGCTGGAGGTGCTGCGCCACGTTCCGGTGATGGCCGCCGAGGACACCCGCCACACGCGAAACCTCCTCCGCACCCTCGGCATCGAGCTGGGGCAGCGCAGGCTGCTCAGCTACCACGACCATGTCGAGGCGACCAGGAGCGGCACCCTGCTCGAAGCGCTGCGTCGCGGCGATGACGTCGCGCTGCTCTCCGACGCGGGGACCCCGCTCGTCAACGACCCCGGCTACCGTGTGGTGGCCGGGGCGATCGCCGAGGGCATCACGGTCCGCCCGCTGCCCGGGGCCAGCGCCACGATCACCGCGCTGATCGGCTCCGGCCTGCCCGTGCACCGGTTCTACTTCCTCGGCTTTCTGCCGAGGAAGGCGGCTGCGCGCCAGGCCGAGCTGGGCCGGATCCGGGACGTGGACGCCACGCTGATCATGTTCGAGGCGCCGCACCGGATCGTCGACACGCTGGGCGACATGCTCAAGGTGCTCGGCGACCGGCCGGCGGCGCTGGCGTGCAACCTCAGCAAGCCGGACGAGAGCTTCATCCGCGGCCCCCTGTCCGGCATCCTGGACCGGCTGGGCAGTGAGGACGCCGTTCGCGGCCAGTACACCGGCGTGGTCGGCGGCTGCCCGGACACCACGTCGGACGCCGCGCGGGCGCAGGCCGAGCGGCTCGCGGCGTCGATGCTGCGGCACGGGGCTGACGCGCGGGTGTGCCGGGAGGTGGTCCAGGAGGTCACCGGGCTGCCGCGCAACCAGGTCTACGAGCTGGTGCGGCAGGGGCAGAAGGTCACGCCGGCGGGCGCCGCCCCCGAGAGTTTGCGCGGCACGGGGCGCCAACCGGCCTCCCGCCCGTCCGCCGAGGAGCGTGGCGCCGGATGACGTGGTCACCCCGCCAAGCCGGCCGGCCGGCGGAGACGCCGCGGCGCGGGCCGACGACATGACCAGGGAACGGCGCCGGGCGGGGAACACCACCGAGGACGCCACGGCCACGGTCACCGCCCGCCTCGCCGGCGCGGCCAAGTACCGGGACGTGCACCCGGACACCATCGCCGACGTGGTGGCGGGGCAGCGCGACGGCACCACGGACCCGGCCGAGCTGGAGCGTCGCTCCCGCGCGCGGCTGCACAAGGTGGCCGCCCTGCACCTGCTCACCGGCAGGCTCGCGGCGCTGCGGCGCGGCATGGACAAGGCGGACCTGGCCGGCATGGCCGAGCCGGAGCTGCGTGCCTGGTGCCGGGAGGTGCTCGCCGCCCACGTGTCCACCGGGGAGCGGCTGCCCGACCTGGATCGCTTCTACCCGGCGGTCCTCGACCTCGTACCGCCCCCTGCCACGATCGCCGACCTGGCCTGCGCACTCAACCCGTTCACGCTGCCGTGGCTGCGCGAGCACACCGACGCCGGCTACACCGGCTACGACCTCAACGCCGGGTTCGTCGGCCTGGCCGAGGATTTCCTCACCCGGGTGTATCCGGGCAGTCACGCCGAGCAACGTGACGTCCTCGTCGGATCGTCCCTCCCCGACGTCGACCTGGCCCTGCTGCTCAAGACCTATCACTGCATCGAGGACCGGCGCCGCGGCGCCGCGCTGTCCCTGGTGGACCAGGTGCCGGCGGCGGCGGTCGTGGTCTCCTTTCCCACCAGGGCGATGAACGGCCGGGCCGCGGTGTTCGCCCGCCGGCACGTCGCCGACCTCACCGAGCTGGCCGATCGGCGCGGCTGGCGGCTGGACAGGGCCACCTTGGACACCGAGGACCTGCTGGTTATCACCAAGCGTCACTAAGCTCCGCTTCTGCCTTTGAAACGGGCGTCCGGTCCGCTGAAGGTAGGTCACAGCTGTTTGTGCCCGCGCTGTTGACGAGTACGGCTGTCATAGACGTCGTCCTGTGCGGCAAGTCACGGGCGGGCATATCCGAGGAGCCACACAGCCTGCCCTTCTATAAACCTCATCCGGCGGATCGCGCATAGCCACACCTATGTGCCGATCCCGAAGGACGACGTCTGGCGATCATTACATCGGCCGAGGCCGCCGCAAACCCGTACTCCAAAAATGACTCACATATTCAGAATTCAGGACCAAAGGATCTAGACTGCCGTTCATACAACTACAGATCTTTCGTCGACCGCATGGAGGGGCACGTGCAGACCGACCTTGGATTAGTTGACTATGGACCCACGCCCACCGACGAGGACATGGCGCGGATCGCCGACGTGTGCGTCGTCGGGAGCGGCGCGTCCGGCTCGATCGTGGCGGCCACCCTGGCCGAGGCCGGACTCGACGTCGTCGTCCTGGAACAGGGTCCTTTCGTGAGCCCGGACATGTCCTACGACGACCTTGAGGACCTCTCCGAGCGCGCCTGGGTGCGTAAGGCCGACGGGGTCTGGGCCAAGATCGGATACCCGTGGTCGAGTTGCAACGTCGGCGGTGGAACGGTCTTCTACGGCGGCATCTCCTTCCGGCACCGCTATCCGGACTTCAACGCGGAGGAGCTGCTCGGCGGCGGAGAGTGGCCGCTGGAGTGGCCGTGGAAGCCCCATGAGCTCGAGCCGTTCTACAACAGCGTGGAGCGGAGGCTGGGGGTGTCCGGCGGGCCCGGTGACCCGACGTTGCCCCCCGGTCACTCCTACCCGCTGCCGCCGCTGGCGCAGACCCCGTCCGGGCGGGCCATCGCCGACGGCGCCCGGTCGCTGGGGCTGCACCCGTTCCCCACGCCGATGGCCATCAACAGCCTGCCCTACGGCGGCCGCCCCGCCTGCAGCCGGGACAACGACTGCGTGGCGGCGCGGTGTGAGAAGGGCGCCAAGGGCGACAGCTTCAGCGTCTTCCTGAAGTCGCTGGTGGAGCGCGGCACGGTCCGCCTCTTCGCCGGTATGAAGGCGGCCAGGATCACCGCGGCGAGTGCCTCCCAGGCGACCGGCGTCGAGTGCGTCCAGGTCAACACCGGCAAGCGTTTCCTGTTCCGCGCCAAGCAGATCGTCGTGGCGTGCAACGCGATCCAGTCGGCGGCGCTGCTGCTGCGGTCGGCCGACACGCACTCGCCGCACGGCCTGGGCAATCAGTTCGGCCTCGTCGGCCGCGGCCTGTGCATGAAGGCCAACGAGTACGTGGTCGCCTACCGCCGGTCCGACCGGATCGAGCTGCCGCTGGCCGGCGTCGGCCCGAACGGCGGCGTGGGGCCGTGCTCGACCGTGGCGATCGCCGACTACTACACCGCCGACGACGCACCCGGGGGCATCGGCGGCATGATCTTCGAGTCGGCCGAGGACGCCCACCCGCTCCGCGGCGACGAGCAGACACTGCGCATCGACTGCATCGCGCCGGACGAGCCGCGGAAGTCCAACCGCGTCCTGCTCGCGAAGAAGCACGACCGGTTCGGCCTGCCCGAGGTGGCCCTGGAGTACGCGCCGTCGGCGCGGGACCAGGCCCGCCGTGAGTACCTGCTGCAGCGCGGCGAGGACATCCTGCGCGCCGCGGGCGGCAAGTACCTGCGGCGGGAGCGCTCGCTGGGCGAGCTGGGCAGCACCCACCTGCACGGCACCTGCCGGTCCGGCATCGACGAGGCGACCAGTGTCACCGACCCGGACGGCCGGCTGCACACCGTGGACAACGTGAGCGTGGTCGACGGCGCCCTGATGCCCTACCCGGGCGCGGTGAACCCGACTCTGACCATCCAGGCGCTCGCGCTCCGCCAGGCGCACCGGTTGCTGGAGCGGGGGTTCAGCATGAGCCGCATGGTGGGCTCGGCATAGACGGCGGAGCCCGGCCGGAGGCGTGAAAGTCTCCGGCCGGGCCCGCGCGAGTCCGGAACGAACGGCTCAGGGGCACGCGACGGACCCGCCCCGCGGCAGCGAACCGCCGGGACGGGTCGTCTCGTTCGCGACGCTCAGGAAGCGGTGACCGCCGCCTCCAGCTTGTCCGTCTCGTCGGCGGTCGCGAGCACCGACTTGAACGTCTCCAGCGTCGCCGGCCAGACCTCGTCGGTCCGCTCGACCAGCTCGAACGAGCAGACATCGGAGTTCCGGCCCGTCGGCACGGCACCGACCGGCCGGCCGAGGCGCAGCGACACCACCGCGGCGACGATGTCCCCGCTGAACTGGCACAGGTCAAGCGGCAGGTCGTTGCTGGAGAGCGCGTGCAGCGCGCAGAAGCAGGACGGCCGGTGGACGTCGAACTTCCGGCCGTCGACCGCGACCGGCACGGCGCCGACCGCGTCGAACTCCGTCGGCGCCTGAATCTGGCCGGCCGCGATGACGTGATCGCCCAGGGCGGCCAGCGCCCCCTCGAACGTCTCGTCCTGGTGCTCCTCGAACACGTACGCCGACCACTGCGCGATCGCCTGCGTGGCGATCCAGGACCAGTACAGCTCCAGCGGGGTGAGATGGGTGGAGCCGATCGCGAAGTTGTACTGGTCGAACAGCGCGTACTCGGTGTCGAGCCGGATCAGGCCCTCGTCGAGACACTGCTGGAAGTCCGTCGATCCCGGGATCGGGTAGAAGGGGTTGGTCCAGAAGCGGATCCCCGACCGGGCGACGGTGATCGAGTCCTTGGCGATCTCCCGCACGTCCTGGCCGAGCAGGCCGACGATCAGCGACGCGCCGACCTCGACACCCTCGCCACCGAAGAGCTGCGCGCCCGCGCGGACCTTGTCGAGCGAGGTGAAGTTCTTCCGGATGGCCTTCAGCCGGGCCTGGTCGGTGGTCTCCAGGCCGAGGAACAGGCTGCGGAACCCGGCGTCGTGCATGCTGTGCACGAGGTCCTCGTCGAGCTTGACCACCGTCATCCCGTTCGGGAGGTGCAGGCGGATGTCCAGCTCGCGCCGGCGGATCTCCTCGCAGATCGCGTGCACCCGCGGGATGTCGAAGGTGAAGTTGTCGTCCTCGATGAAGAAGTTCCGTACGCCGTGGTCGCGCACGTAGTGCTCGAACTCGTCCACGATCTGGACGGAGGTCCGGGAGCGGAACTTCTTGCCCACCATGGCGTGCACGGTGCAGAAGGTGCAGGCGAACGGGCAGCCGCGACTGGTGATGACGGTCGCGGTGTGGTCGTAGTTGCTCCAGTCGACCATGTCGCTCGCGGGCAGCGGCAGGGAGTCCAGGTCGCCGTTCCAGTTCGTGGCCGCTGTCACGTGCAGGCCGCCGCTCGGCCGGTCACACTCGCAGAAACCCGCGCCGCAGCGGAAGGTCAGCCCGGTCAGCTCGGTCAGCGGGGTGCCGGCCTCGATCGCCGCGATGAGGTGGGCGATGGTCTGCTCGGCCTCGCCGCGCACGACCACGTCGACCGCCTTCTCCGCCATGACGTGGGCCTGGGCGACCGTCGGGTGCTGGCCGCCCAGCAGCACCGGCACGTCCGGGAAGATCGACTTGCTCAACCGCGCCGCCTCGTAGGCCGGCTCGTAGTGCGGGGTGAACATGCAGGAGACGCCGACGACGTCCGGGGCGAAGTCCTCGATGGCGGCACGGAGCTTGCTCCAGTGCGCGCCCCAGTGGATGAGGTGCCGCCACCGAGGGTGGCTGGCAAGCTTGACGCGGTCGACCTCGGTGAGTTCGCTCTCCGGGACCACGTGGTTGTCTTCGATGTGGGCGAGGGAGTCGAACACGGCGACCTCGTGCCCGGCATCCCGCAGCATCGAGGCCAGGTAGAGGAGGCCGACGGGCATGTGCCGACCGATCTCGATCATGGATGCCCGCATGGGCGGTTTCAGCAGCAGCACCTTCATGCCGGGGATCTCTTTTCGCGCAGGAGAACCACGTTCTCTGGTAGCTAACCTTGCACTACATGTGTTTAGCCTCGGCGAATCAGAAAAGAGTTCGGGGCGGGCGAGCCTCTTGTTCGAATCGCCGACCGGAACCAACTCAGCTTGATAGTAGGGCAATGTGACGGTTTGTGGGAGATAACTTTTCTCCGGTTCGGGGATCAGCCGTTCGAGAGAGCCGAATAGCCCTGTTTCCGCACGTCGGGTTGTTTGAAGATCGCCGGGTTGCTGTGGTGATCGTGATCGCGGTATGACCTGGCGGGTGAGACGGCGTGCGCTTCGGTATCGATGGGACGCTCGGCGGCGTTACCGAAAGTGACCGGATTCTGGTCGCGGCTGCGGATAGCCGGCGGATGGGGCCTGTCCGGTATGGGACACCGTGTGAGTTGACGCGCGGGGCGTGAGTGGGCGAGTCGGCCGACGGTGGAACACTTCGGCCGGCCGGTGCGGTTCCGGTTGGCGAGAGGAGAGGGGGATGAGGGGGAACCACCGGAATCTACAACATGTCGCTCTGCCGCGCTGTGCTTGACACGGTGACTTGACCCAGGTGCTGGATGCGACACCGGGTGCGTGAAGAACGTCCCCGGGCGCAGGACGACTTCGCGGACGTCGAGTGGCCGGCTCGGCTGCTGGAACGCGTGCAGCCGCGGGGGAGTTCCGTGCCGCCCGCGCAGGTCAGCGCGGTACGGGACGCGCCGGGTCACCGGACCGAGGTCGGTCGGGCGCGCACCGCGGAGACGGCCGGGCTCGGCGCGGTCAGCCAGGACACCGGCTGTCATGAAGGGGGGCGGCTACCGCGGCCAGGTCGCCAGGAAGCCCTTCCCCGAGCGCGGTGACACCTGGTGACCGGCTCCCGACCCCGCCCTTCGTGACCCTGACGGTCACCGGTCAGAGTCCGTTGCCGCGCGCCTGCCTGGAGGTCCATTCACGTATCAGGGTTTAGGTCGGGCAATTTATCGGATTTACTGGCGAACCGGCCGAAATTCTGTATCGTGGGCCGTGTTGATGACCCAACCATGGGATCCACGCGATCGGGGGTCCGCTGGGCTGTGCCCGGCTGGACTGATAACACGGTCTGCCCTCTTCGGGGATGAGTTCGAGGGCCGGCTGTGAGTCCGGGACCGTCCGACTATCGGCATGGAGGGCCATAGGTGAATGTGCTAAGGGGGGTTGGCATAGGCACGGACACTGCGGAGACGGCGTGTGGACGGGAGTTCCGCCGGCGGTAGGTGGCGAACCGGGACGTCGCGGTACTCAACCGGGTTGACCGCGACACTTGAGATCAGCTTCCATGCGGAGTGGTCCGGCCATACCCCGACATCCGGCTTGGCGTGTCTCCGTCCGAGGGGGGACTTCTTGACTGGCGCGGGATCGGTCCGGCTGCTTCGGCGCGCGTGAACAGTCGCGCGTGCCATCCGCGGGAAGGTGCTGAAAGCGACGGCTGCACACAGTTCACTGTTTGCACGTCTGTTCAATCATGCTTGCGACTATCTGAACTTTGGGCCGAATGAGGCGGGCATCGTATGACCAATAACCAGAAGTTGACAAACGACGCTTTGTTTGAGCGGGCACGCAGGGTGACCGCCGCCGAGGACTACGACATTCAGTCTCGGTACCCGTCGATCATCGAGCGTGGTGACGGTCCGTGGCTGTACGACGTGGAGGGCACCCGCCTGCTGGACCTGACCGCCGGCGACGGCTCGCTCCTGCTGGGCCACCGCCCGCAGAAGGTGATCGAGGCCGTCACCAAGCAGATGCGGGACTACGGCGCGAACTTCTCCAGCACGCTGTCGATCCCGCGCATCGAGCTGGCCGAACGGCTCGTCGAGCGGTACCCGGTCGCGGAGAAGGTCGTCTTCTCCAAGACCGGCTCGGAGGCGACGACCCTCTCGGTCCGCCTGGCGCGCGCGGCGACCGGTCGTGACCTCATCCTCTCCTCCGGCTTCCACGGCTGGCACGAGTGGCACCTGCCCTACGGCCAGATGGGCTTCGACCCGGCGACCGGCGTGGCGAACTTCGGTTACAACGAGAAGGCGCTCGCGCGGATGCTCACCGAGTTCTCGAGTGACGTCGCCGGCGTGATCATGTCGACCGAGCTGTACTACTTCGACCCCGAGTACTACCAGCGCCTGTCGGCCATGTGCCGCAAGCACGACGTGCCGTTCATCATGGACGAGGTGTTCAGCGGGTTTCGCTGCGGCTCGCACGGCCTGCACGGCTCCGGCAAGGTGCCCGCCGACATGGTCGTCATCAGCAAGGGCCTGACCAACGGGCACCCGCTCTCGGTGGTGATGGGACGGCGCGACCTCATCGACGCCTACGACACCGCCCGCGCAGAGGGCACGTACCTGCGCGAGGTGCCCGCGATGGCGGCGGGGCTGGCCGTGCTCGACATCATCGAGGACGGCTCCCAGCACGCGAACGGCGAGCGCATGGGCCAGCTGCTCATGGACGGGATGCGCGACATCCTGAACGCGCACGAGATCCCGAACATGGTCGGCGGTCCGCCGATGTTCTTCGACGTGATCACGACGGCGAAGCCGCTCATGACGAAGATCTACCGCACCGCCTACGACTACGGCGTCCACTTCGACGACTGCGGCACGCAGCTGGTGCTGACCTCCTTCGACGAGAGCAACGTGGACTTCGCGTTGAGCGCGTTCGAGCGGGCGACCAAGAAGGTCATCGCCGAGAGCGACATCGTGCCGGGCGAGCTGAACGAGGAGTTCCGGCTGAACACCGCCGAAGAAGAGTTCGGCGGCTACCTCCGCGACGACGACCGCACCCGCGGGTTGATCGAGCAGACCGTGCAGGCCATCGCGAACCGGGACCGTTCCCTCGGCCCCTGGCGGCACGCGATGGGTGAGCGGTCCGGCCACTAGGCGCCGCGTCCGAACCGGTCATACGCGGACGGTTGGTCCCGCGGAGCACGCCTCCGCGGGACCGTCAGCCGGTCCGCGCTGCAAACCGCCGACGCCCCCGGCGCAACGGCCGCATCAAGGAGCAATGCATGTCCCTACCGTCTGCCGACGAACTGGCCAACGGCCACTCACTCGAGATCGACCGCGTGCTCGCCGAACTCGAGCAGCGGCCGGACGTGGTGTTCGTCCAGATCGGCGCATACGTCGGCAACACCGACAACGACCCCATCGCCCGCTGCCTGAGCACCAACCTGCCCCGTTTCCCCGGGTCGCGGGCCGTGCTCGTCGAGCCCGTCAAGCAGTACTTCGACCAGCTGAAGGCCAACTACGCCGGCCTGCCCGGTGCCGAGTTCGTGCACGCCGCGATCTCCACCACCGACGGCGAGGCGACGGTCTACCGGCTGGGCGTCGACCCGGTCGAGTACGGCCAGCCGGAGTGGCTGCGGCAGTGCAGCTCGATCCGCGCGGACCGGATGAACGAGCTGTGGGACAACTGCGAGTCCGAGCGCGACTACGTGGAGGCCAAGAAGTTCTTCCACGAGCACTGCGTCGAGGAGACCGTGCGCAGCATCCGGCTGGACACGCTGCTGAAGACCTACAACCTCGACCACGTCGACTTCCTGCAGATCGACACCGAGGGGTCGGACTACGACATCCTCAAGACCGTCGATTTCTCCCGGATCCGGCCGACGTACATCAACTACGAGAACGAACTGCTGGGCGAGGACCAGGCCGCGTGCCGCGCGATGCTGATCGCCGCGGGCTACGAGCTGTTCGACTGGGAGGTGAACACGCTGGCGTGCAGCATCGCTCCACCCAGCGGCGAGTAGCCGGAAGTAATTCCACTTCCGCCCATTCGGGCCTTTCAATCTAGAACTGGGCGTTCCGAAACCTGGAGGAGATCGTGAGACTGCCCAAGTATCGGACCGAGGTCGTACGAGAGGAAGGGATCGCCGACCCCGACTTCCTCGCGCTCGGGCTTGGCGGTACCAATATGATGGCGATGCTCTGGAGCGTTGCCATGGGTCGCCGTTGTGTCGGCGTGGAAATGCGTGGTGACCCGGGCCTCGGCGTGCACTGGAATATCCGCGAGGATTTCTATCACCACCTCGGAATCATCGACGACCTCATGATGCGCCAGTACGGCGAGGACGGCATCCCGCGGCGCGGTGACGGCAGGTTGTTCCGATTAGCGGAAACCTTCTACTCGCCGAAGTCCGAGGCCGGTGACATCTTCGCCGACGAACTGATCTCCGGGCTGGCCTCCTCACTCGGGGACGAGATCCACATATCGGGAACGATCTACCACGCGGAGTTCATCGACGACCGCTACCGGAACGGCAAGCCGAACCGCTCGATCACCGTGCTCGACCGGCCGAACCCGCCGATGGAGCCGGACCTGACCCGGGTCGGCCGGCCGACGATCGACGTCCTGGACGGCCCCTCGATGTTCCAGGCGGGGGCCATCGAGGTGCTCACCTTCCTCCGCCGCTACCTCCAGGCCATCGAGAAGATGGACATGGCCGCGGGCAGGGTGCCCCGGGTGCGCCTGTACACCTCGCACCGGGTGGTCTCCTCGGTCGGCGACACCAACGACGGGTTCCTGCGCTGGTTCCAGCACGAGGACGGGTTCGTCCGGCACCCCGACGGCCGCCTGCAGGTGCTCATCGAGGAGATCGAGGAGTTCGATCTCGACACCCGCTTCCGCCGCGTCCGCCGCCCCGGCACCCCGCTGATCGACCTGGGGGTCCCGAAGCTGTTCGTGCTCGCCCAGGGCTACGACAGCAGCGACGCCGACCGTCTCGGCTTCCAGCAGCACGACGTCGAGATCGACCACCACGACGGGCGCGGACCGGTGGTCGCCCAGGCCGACTACCTCGCCGGGTTCCTCGAACTGCACATCGGCGGCCGGCTGCGCAGGCGCATCGCCAGCGAGTTCGACCGCAAGGGCAACGAGTACTGGGTGCGGCAGATCGCCGTGGGCCACGAGAACGACCCCGAGGTCGGCTGGCTGCTCGTCCAGGTCCCGGACTTCAAGACCTTCGACCCGGTGCTCGCCGGCCTGGTCCCGGAGAACACGCCGCGCAAGTCGGCCGAGTACGTGGCCGCCTACAAGCACATGCTGCGCGACTTCTACCTCGACCAGGCGGCGCTCATCCTCGAACTGCCGCGCGAGGACCTGGAGACCGTGCAGATGCCGTACGGGCCGAAGATGTTCAGCCTCGTGGAGCGGATGGGCACCGACGCCCGGGTCGCCGCCAACGGCGTCGTCGCCGGCGACACGTTCGGCAACGGCCACTTCCTCACCAGCGGCGGCGCGATCACCGGCATGGTCGGCCACGCGTGCCGCGTGTACTTCTACTGGAAGGACATCGACGCGGGGAAGCCGGAGAACGACGCCGTCCGCACGCTCGCCGACGCGATCGAGGAGGACACGCTCGGCTGGCTGCACGTCAGCGCCCAGGAGTTCAGCCAGGCGCTGCCGATCAACTTCGGCCAGGAGCGGATCGCCCAGATCGAGGCGAAGTCCGGCGTCGACTCCGGCGCTCGGGCGACGACGATCGACGCGACCCGCCGCCACCGCAAGTCGCTGCTGCCGCTGGACCCGTCCGACTGGCGCCGCCTCACCATCCGGGCGGGGCGCCTGCACGTGCCGGAGATTCCGGCGCTACAGGAGACGCACCCCGACGAGCGAGCAGGCTCGGTCGTCGGCGCGGCGAGTGACATGGGCGGCGGCGACGGCATGCCGGGGACCAAGATGGCGAGGAATGCGTGAGTTCGTTGGACTCCTCCGACGCTCGGTATCGTGGGCGCGGCGACGCCCACGACGAGCGCAACGAGACCGTCGTTCTACGCGATGGCAGCCGGCCGTTGCGCAGCCTGCGACATCGCCAGCGGGCGTTGCTGGTGGTGTGCCTGGGCGCGTTCATCACCGCGGTCGACGGGTCCGCGGTCTACGTCGCGCTGCCTTCGATCCAGGCCGACCTCGGCTTCACGCCCGCCGACCTCGCGTGGGTGGTCAACGCCTACCTGATCCCCTTCGGCGGGCTGCTCCTGTTCGCCGGCCGGCTCGGTGACGTCATCGGGCCGAGGCGGGTGTTCATGGCCGGCATCGGCGTGTTCGTCGCAGCCTCGCTCCTGTGCGCGCTGGCGGACAACGCCGCCATGCTGCTCATCGGGCGCGCGGTGCAGGGCGCGGGTGGGGCGCTGATCAGCGGTGTCGCGCTCAGTCTGATCATCACGTTGTTCCCCAAGGCCCAGGAACAGGGCCTGGCCCTGAGCCTGTTCGGTTTCGTCTCGGCCTCCGCCGCGGCGAGCGGGCTGCTGATCGGCGCCGGGCTGACCGCCCTGGTCGGCTGGGAACTGATCTTCCTGGTCAACCTGCCGATCGGCGCGGTGACGATACTCGGCGCGATGCGGCTGATCGACGACACCAAGGGCGCGCGTGGCCAGAGCCGGGTAGGGGCCTTCGACACGCTGTTGCTGGTGGCCGGGGTCGCGCTGCTCGTCTACTCGATCGTCCGGGTGAGCGCCGAGGGCTGGGACCAGGTGAGCACGCTGGTGCTCGCGGGCGTGGCCCTGCTGCTGCTCGCGGCCTTCGCGGTCCGGCAGGTGCGGACCGCGGCGCCGCTCATCCCGCCCGCGAGCCTGCGGGCCCGCAACCTGAGCCAGATCAACCTGACCCTCGCGCTCATGCTGGCCGGCCCGACCGGGATGTTCTTCCTGGCGGGCCTGTACCTGCAGAACGTGCTCGGGTTCTCGGTGCTGGAGCTGGGCCTGGGCTTCCTCCCGATCACCGTGATGGTCGCGTTCGCCTCGCTCAAGGTGGCTCCGCGCCTGCTGCGCGAATTCGACGGCAAGACGCTGCTGATCTTCACGCTGCCGCTGATGGCCGCGGGGCTCGGGCTCATGGCGCGGGTGCCGGCCGACGGGTCGTACCTCGTCGACGTGTTGCCCGCCATGCTGCTGCTGGGCATCGGCGGCGGCCTGAGCACCCCCGCGGCGCTGCAGATGGCGTTCGTGGACGCCACGGAGAGCGACCGGGGGCTGCGGTCCGGGCTGGTCAACACCTCGCAGCAGGTGGGTGCCGCCCTCGGCCTGGCGATCATCGCGCCGGTCGCGGCGGCCACCACGGCCGACTCCGTGGCCGCAGGCGGCGGGCAGGCGTTCGCCCTCACCGAGGGCTACCAGGCCGGCTTCCTCGTCGGGTTCGGCATCCTGGTCCTGGCTGTCGCGGCCGCGATCTTCCTGGTGCAGCCGGAGACCCCGAAGGTGGCGCCCCAGGACCTCGACGAGGCGACGACCAGGGAAGGGCGGCGGGAGTACGACACCACCGGCACCGCCGACGCCGACATGGTCGTCCTCGGCCTCGGCGGTACGGGCATGATGTCGATGCTCTGGGCCGTCGCGCAGGGCCGCCGGGCGGTCGGGGTCGACCTGCGCGGCGCGCCGTTCTACTTCGCCATGCAGTGGCCGCTGTACGACGACCTGTACCACCACCTCGCCACCATCGACCGGATGATGGAGGAGCGGTACGGCATCGAGGCCATCCCCACCCGCACCGACGGCAGCCGGATCAGGCTGCACGAGTGCTTCTTCCGGCCGGACTGCTCCTACGGCGACTCCGACCGTGCCGACGAGGTGCTGTCGGAGGAGTCGGAGCTCGTGGTCGCCTGCCCGGTGCGGGCGACCCACCTGATCGACGACCGGGTGCAGCACGAGGAGCGGCAGCTCACCATCCACCCGCGTGAGCAGCTGCGCGAGCCGTTCGACCCGCTGGCCGAGCCCCGCCCCATGGCGGAGGTCCTCGCGGAGCGGCCGAAGTTCATGTGCGACGCCAACGAGTTGCTCATCCTCATGCGCAGGTACCTCGAAGGCATCGAGCAGATGGACCTGAAGCGCGGAATCCCGCCGCGGGTCAGGCTGCTGACCTACCACCGCACCGCCGAGCCCAGCCGGGTCCAGCGCGGCCTCGCGGCGCTGCGCCGGTTCGGGTCGCACCGCTCGCCCGAGTACGGCGTGGTGCGGCTGCCCGACGGGCGCATCCAGGTCCGGGTGGAGCCGATCCGCGAGCTCGACAGCCTGCGGTCGTACACCCGCGTGCGCGACCCGCACGGCAGCGTGGTCGACCTCGGCACGCCCGAGCTGCTCGTGGTGGCCGAGGGCGCCGAGGGTGTCGACGCGCGCCGGCTCGGCTTCCAGCCGCGGCCGGTGACGGTCGACCACGGCGGTGGTCCGGTGCCCGCCGAGGTCGACTACGTGATGGGCAGCCAGGGCCTTCTGGTCGACGGGGTGTGCCGGCGGCGGATCGCGTCGGTGCTCGACGTGCACGGCCAGGAGCACTGGGTCCGGCAGACCGTGGAGGGCCACGACGCCTTCGCCGACGTCGCCTGGATCTTCGTGGAGATCCCCCGCGGCCATCGGTTCGACCCGGTCGCCCGCGGCCTGGTGTCCCGCTTCACGCCGACCCGGTCGAGGAGCTACCGCAGCGCGATGCGCTACCTGGCCAGGGAGTACTTCCTGGAGAACGCCGCCCGCATCCTGGAGGTGGAGGTCAGCTACCTGCAGCGGGTGTTCAGCATCTGGGGCCCCCGGTTCATGCACGTGCAGGTGCGCTTGGGGGAGAACGCCCGGGTGGGCGCGAACGCCGTGGTGGCCGGGGACTCGTTCGGCAACGGCACCCCGCTGAACGGCCGCGGCCCGACCACCGGAATCGTCGGGCATGCCTACCGGGTGGGCCGGTACTGGCACGACCGCGACGCCGGCGTGTCGCACGAGGCGGCGATCGAACAGCTCGCCGCGGGCATCAAGGAGGACACCGAGGCGTGGATCGAGGCCAGTCAGCCCGAACTCGCGCAGCCCGGCCGCGCGCAGACCGTGGCGTCGGCGAAGGAGCTCACCCGCCAGCGGCGGGTGCTGGAGCCGCGGAGCTATCGCGACGACTGGAGCAGATTGAACGCCCACGTGGGCGGCATCCACGCGCACCGGCTACCGGACCCGAGCCCGCACCGGCTGCCGGATCCGAGCCCGCGCCGACCTGACGGCATCGAGCTACCCGCCCCCAGCCTCCAATCCTGACCCGCGCACCGGCCCGGTCCACGTCCCCCTCCGGACTGGTCGCTCGCTGTGCGTTCGTTCCGCCAACCACGACCTGGAGAGCGCATACCCATGCCCCACCCTGACAACAGTGCACACTCGTTACTCGGGCAGGAGCAGACCTGCCCCAGGGACGCGGACGGTCAGCCCCGGAAGTTCGTGAGCTCGCGGGGCGCATATGTGGTCGACACCGACGGTCAGCGGTGGATCGACCTGGACAACGGGCGCGGGTCCGTCATGCTCGGACACGCCGACCCCGAAGTGGCCGAGGCCGTGGCCAGGGCCGCCCGTGGCGAGCTGGGCACGGTGACGGGCTGGAGCCCGCTGCTGGACCGCGTGCTGCAGCGCGGTTCGGCACTGCTCGGCGGCGACGTGCTGGCGCTGTTCCGGACCGGCACGGCCGCGCTGCGCTCGGTGGTCCACGCGGTCCTTGCGGCGCGGGCCGAGGAGCTGGGCGTCGACCGGCCCCTGCTGCTGAGCGCCGGCTACCACGGCTACGACCCGATGTGGCAGTACCCGGACCAGCCGTTCGAGGTGAACGAGGAGGGCATCCTCCACTTCCTGTTCGAGCTGGACTTCCTTGAGCAGAGCCTGCGGGACAACAAGGGCCGCATCGCGGCGATCGCGGTGTCGCCGGACCGCGGCGCGCTGACGCCGGAGTGGTTCGCGCGGCTGGGTGAGCTGGCCAGGGCGTTCGAGGTGCCGATCATCGCCGACGAGGTGAAGGTCGGGCTGCGGCACGCGCCCGAGCTGGTCATGCGGAGCCTGGACCCCGACGTGTGGATCGTCGCCAAGACCATCGCGAACGGGGCGCCGATCGCGATGGCCGGCGGCCGGGCCGGGTTGCTCGACAGCCTGCGCGAGGTGTCGTTCACGTCGTTCTTCGAGCCGACCGTGCTGGCCGCGGCGGACGTCACGCTGGGGCGGATCGCCGGCGGCGAGCCGCAGCGCGCGATCGCCGAGAACGCCGGCGCCTTCATCGAGTCCGCACGTGCGGCGCTGACCGCCGCGGACGTGCCGATCGCGATCGCCGGGGACCCGTCCCTGTTCCATTTCGTGTGCGCCTCGCCGGAGGTGGAGGACGCGTTCCTGGCGGCCTGCGCCGAGCAGCGGATCCTGCTGTTCGAGCGGGACAACCAGGGGGTGTCCGAGGCGCTGCGGGGTGAGGCGCTGGAGGATCTGCGCGCGCGGTTCGACGCCGTGTCCGCCGCGCTGGCCGGCCGCTGGAGCGGCCAGGAGATAGACGAGCTGGCGTGGTACCGCGCGGCATGGAGGTCGATCGACGGGTTGGCCACTCGCCAGAGGGAGCCCGGTCAGGGCCGCGAGCTCGTGGCCCAGTTGTGGGACGAGTGACCGGCTGCCCGCCCGGGACGACGACGGCTGCCGGCCGGGACGTTTCCGGCCGGTCGCGCTGTGCGTCGCGGTGCTGGTCAGCGGGATGCGCCGGCCAGCACCGAGCGGTAGCAGTCCAGCATCAGGTCTCTGGCCTGGTTGGGGTCGAACGAGCCCGCGGTGTTGTCCCGGGCGGCGATCAGCCGCGCGGCCACGCCCGGCCGGTCGGCCAGCACACCCCGGACGATGTCGGCGAGCTGGGCCACGTTGCCCGGCTCGGCCAGCAGGTCCGGGGTGACCGCGCCGATCGTGGACTTCAGTCCACCGACCGCGTACGCGGCGACCGGGGTGCCGGCCAGGATGGACTCCACCGCGCTGCCACCGAGCTCCTCGTGCACCGACGGCATCACCAGCACGTCGATCAGTCCGAGCGCGGCGGGGACCACGTGGTGCGGCAGGAAACCGGTGATGGTGAACCGGTCGCGGTACCCGGCCTTGGTCAGCTCGCGTTCCATCCGCTCCCGCTGCGGGCCGTCGCCGACCACCAGGAAGTGCGGGTCCAGATCGGACAGCTGCTTCGCCAGCGGCAGCAGGTCGTACCAGCCCTTCTCGTGCGCCACCCGGCCGATGTAGCCGATCAGCGGGCGGCGGCCGGTGAGCCCGTACCTGGCGGCGAACTGCGAGCTCGCGTCCTCGTCGGCCGGCTCCAGGTCGACGCCGTCGGGGACGACCAGAATGCCGTCCTGCGGGAGTCCGGTCTCGGCGCTCACCACGGTGGCCGTGCGGCTGGTGAGCGTGGTGACCGTGGCGGCGTCGCGCAGCGCGCGCCGCTCCGCCGCGGTGACCACCCGGTGCGCCAGCCGGTCCACGAGCGACATCGGCTGGTACACCGCAAGCCGGGAGCAGTGCAGCGTCAGGACGTACGGGGCGCCGAGCAGTCGCGCGGCGGCCCGGCCCGCGATCAGCGGCCAGATCTGGCCGTCGGCGTGCACGTGGATCAGGTCCGGGCGCCAGCCCTTGCGCCGCATCCGGACACACTCCGCGAGCGTGGCCGCCAGCCAGGCCTGGCCGAGGCCGACCAGGCCGGTGATCTCCGAGCGGACCTGGGGGAGTGGGGCGCGGGCGATCCGGACGGTCAGGTTCGGCTCGATCCGCCGGGTGCGCGGCAGGCCGGGGAAGCCGAGGGTGAGCACGAGCTGGTCCACACCGGCCTGTGCGAGCCGACGGGACAGGGAGAGAATCTGGATCTGCATACCGCCGACCGGGTCGAATTTCGCCGGCCAGTTGTCTACGCCCTCATGGTGGAAGAACGGGGTGAGACGTAGCACCCGCATGGCTGAGCCCCCTCCGGCCAAATAGTTGCTCACGCAACCGCCGCGTTGATTCCGAGGAATACCTCGAGTTTATAGCTGCACGATATCGGCGGCCAATGGGCCCTGACAAGGATGCGGACGTTTGTGAATTCTCATCCGGCGCATCCGGACGCCATTGGTGGTAGTGCCGACGAGTTCAAGGGCCGGCGGTGCGGTGTCGTTTGCATGGAATGTGATCGCTGTGACAGGAAACAGGTGATGAATAATTTTCCGCCAATTTGATGGCGCACCGGCCGACGGTTCTGTATGGTAGGAATCGTCGATGTTCTAGTCGGTTGAGCATGCGTTCGCTCGGGTCTTACTTGGGTGGTTGAGGCATGACAATACTGCCTACTTGGCAAAGTATCGTCGTTCGCCGTCCCCTCTTGTCGGGGACCGCTCGCGACTATTCCAGGAATCGCCGGATTATCGGCATGGGTGGCCCGCATATCAATGCGCGGGCAGGTGAATGCTCGGGGCAGAGTACGCGAGTTCCTGCGGGAGTGCGGTCTCGCGGCGGGGGAGGGCATCGGGGCCACGGCGACCACGTCGTTCGGATCCATGCCGTTTCACCTCGCGTTCGGGGTGGGTCGGCACTGCGTCACCCACCACATGGGGGTGAGCGATCCGCGCAGGTCGACGGCACTGGAGATCATGTCGGAGTTTGCCGAGAAGGGGCACAAGTGGACTTCACCGATCCGCTGATCGACGACACTCGGCTCGGCACCGTGGGTGTGCCGAACGCGCTGGTGTCGTGATGGCGACGGACAACACGGCCTGGCAGGTACGCGCCAACCCCGGCCGCCGCACCCTGGTCACCGGCGGAGCCGGCTTCATCGGCAGTCACCTCGTGGACCGGCTGGTCGAGCTCGGCCACCAGGTGATCGCCGTGGACGACCTGTCCACCGGCCGCATGGCGAACCTCGTCGACCATCCCAGCGTGGAGCGGGTCGCCGGGTCGGTACTGGACGCGCCCCTGCTCGACGAGCTGACCAGCCGGGTGGACGAGGTGTACCACCTGGCCGCCGCGGTCGGGGTGAACACAATCCTCAAGGACCCGCTGCGCTCGCTGCGCACCAACCTGCACGGCACCGAGATCGTGCTGAATGCCGCGCTCAGGCATCAGGTGCAGGTGATGGTGATGTCCAGCAGCGAGGTGTACGGCATGAACACCTCCGACGGGCTGACCGAGGACGACGACCGCGTGCTCGGCTCACCGCTGCTCGCGCGCTGGTCGTACGCCGAGGCCAAGGCGGTGGTCGAGACCCTCGCGTACGCCTACTGGCGGAACGAGGGGCTGCCCACGGTGATCGTGCGGCCGTTCAACATCGTCGGCCCCCGGCAGACCGGCCGGTACGGCATGGTCATCCCGCGGCTGGTCGGCCAGGCGCTGCGCGACGAGCCGCTGAGCGTGTACGGCGACGGCCGCCAGACCCGTTGCTTCTGCCACGTGCGCGAGGCGGTCGACGCGATGGTCGCACTCATCGGGCACCCGGACGCCTACGGGCAGGCGTTCAACCTGGGCCGCCCGGAGGAGGTGTCGATCCGAGAACTTGCTGAGCGGGTGATCGAGCTCTCCGGCTCTTCCAGCTCGATCCAGTACGTCCCCTACAGCAAGGCCTACGGAGAAGGATTCCAGGACATGCGCCGACGGGTGCCGGACATCACGAAGCTGCGTGACCTGATCGGCTTCGAGCCGCGGCTCGGGCTCGACACCATCGTGATGAGCGTGCTCGAGGACCAGCGGCAGTCCCGCACGGCGGAGCTGTCGACCCTGGGGGGGCGGGGCTGACCATGGTCGCGTTCACCGACGAGTTCCTCGCCGCCCAGCGCCTGCTGGTGATCACTCCGCACGCCGACGACGAGACCTACGGCTGCGCGGGCACGATGGCCCGGGTCAAGGCCGCGGGCGGCAGCGTGTACGTGGTGCTGGCCACCGCGGGTGACGTGCGGCACTACGCCGACGCCGACGCCGAGAGCGAGGACGTCTCGAAGCTGGTCACCCGCGGGCAGCGGCTCCAGGAGTTCGCCACCGTGATGAAACACCTGAAGGTCGACGACTGGGAACTGCTGATCGAGGAGTCCGACGCGCACCTGACGTTGGACACCATTCCCCGTAAGAAGCTGGTCGGCCTGATCGAGTCGAGCGGCCGGCTCTCCATCGACCGGGTGCAGCCCACGATGGTGATGATTCCGGCGGTCAGCTACAACCAGGACCACGAGGCGTTGTACCGGGCCTGCGTCACCGCGACCCGCCCCGGCGCACCGGGGCAGAAGCACACGGTTCCGTTCGTCCTGGTGTACGACAACACCTCGCTGTTCTGGCCGGGTCCGGAAACCCGCTTCAGCCCGAACCTGTACGTGGACATCTCGGGCTACCTCGACGTCAAGATCGAGGCGCTGAGACTGCACCAGTCCCAGGTACGCCAGCCGATGTACCACGGCAGCCCGGAGGCGCTCGAACTGGCGACCCGGGTGCGCGGATCGGAAGTGAGCATTCCCGCGGCCGAGGGATTCGTCCTGCTCCGGGGTGTGCTCTAGGCACATGAACAGGAATCTCGGAGCACCAGTCCGTCGCCATTGTTCTCACTAGGAGGGTTGACATGAGTCTTCTCGCCATTAACGGTGGTGAGAGGGTCCGCACCCGCGAGTGGCCGAAATGGCCGCAGCCGGCTCCTGGTGCGCTGGACGCTCTCCAGGAGGTGCTTTCCTCCGGCCGATGGTCGATCAGCGGCCCGTACCAGGGAAAGTCCAGCTTCGAGCGCCGGTTCGCCCAGGAGTTCGCCGACTACCACGACCTTCCGTACTGCGTGCCCACGGCGAGCGGGACGGCGAGCCTCATGGTCGCGCTGGAGGCGTGCGGCGTCGGCGTCGGCGACGAAGTGATCATCCCCGGGCTCACCTGGGTCGCCAACGCGTCCACCGTGGCCGGAGTGAACGCCGTTCCGGTCCCGGTCGACATCGACCGCGACACCCTGTGCATCGACCCGGCGGCCGTGGAGCGGGCGATCACCCCGCGCACCGCGGCGATCGTGATCGTGCACCTGTACTCCGCCGTGGCCGATCTGGACGGTCTGCTGGAGGTGGCGCAGCGGCACGGCATCCCGCTCATCGAGGACTGCGCCCAGGCGCACGGCGCCACCTACCGTGATCGGCGGGTGGGCACGTTCGGCGCGCTCGGAACCTTCAGCATGCAGCACAGCAAGGTGCTCACCAGCGGCGAGGGCGGTGCGGTGATCACCGCGTCGGCCGACCTGGCCCGGCGGGCCGAGCACCTGCGTGCCGACGGCCGCACCTACAGCCCCACCGAGCCCCTGCTGGGGGAGATGGAGCTGCTGCAGACCGCCGAGCTGATGGGCAACAACCGGTGCCTGTCGGAGTTCCAGGCGGCACTGCTGATCGCCCAGCTGGCGATCCTCGACGAGCAGAACGCGCGGCGCGCCCGCAACGCGGCACTGCTCGACTCCGCGATCGGCGCGGCCGGAATCCGCCCCCAGGTCACGTCGCCCGGCACCACCCGGCGCACGTACTACGAGTGGGCCGGCTGGATCGATGACCCCGAGCTCGCCGAGGCCGGCTGTGAGAAGGTCGCCGCGGCCGTGGCCGCGGAGCTCGGCACCGGCGCGGTCACCGCGTGCTACCCCGCGTTCACCACCAACCCGCTGTATCGGCCGGGTACCCGGAAGCGCTACGCACTGGGGCCGGACGCGCTCGACCTGTCCCAATCCGAGCTCCCGGTCTGCGAGGACGCCGCCCGCCGGGTGATCACCATCCACCACTCGCTGCTGCTCGGCGACGAGCAGGACATGCACGACATCGCGCGTGCGTTCGAGAAGGTTCACGCCCACCGGCACGAGCTGACGGGTCGCGATGCACTTCCCACCTCGATGGGATAACAGCTCGGCGGCCGGAAATCACGGTCAGCTCCCTTATGCAAGGGCCCTACTAACGAAGGGTTTCCATGAAGATCGAGATATGTCTGGGCTCGGTCCGGTTTCCATTTCACCTGAGCACGGACGCGCTCGACGAACTCGTCGAACGTCTGCTCCAGCTCTCGGCCAGCCGCTACGTCATCGTATGTGACAGCAACGTCGCTCCCCTCTACGGCAAGGACATCGTCAACCGGCTGTCGGGCCGGGCGGTGGCGGATCTCCTCGTACACGGGGCGGGCGAGCAGCACAAGAATCTCCAGACGGTGAACGACCTGATGGAGACCGCGTTGCGCTCAGGAACGGACCGTGCGTCGGTCATCGTCGCCGTCGGCGGCGGCGTGACCGGCAACATCGCGGGCTTGATGGCCGCGTTGATGTTCCGCGGGATCCGGCTGGTGCACGTGCCGACCTCCCTGGTCGCGATGCTGGACTCGGTGTACTCGCTCAAGCAGGCGATCAACTCCGGCCTGGGCAAGAACCTCATCGGCACGTTCTACGCACCGGAGGAGGTGCTGGCCGACACCTCGGTGCTGCGCACGCTGCCCCGCCGGGAGATGATCTCCGGGATGTGCGAGGTGGTGAAGAACGCACTGGCCATCCGGCCGCAGATGACCGACCTGCTGCTCAACTCGCTGCAGCCGGACTCGAACTACGCCGACGAGGCCCTGAGGCCGATCATCGTGGAGAGCCTGGCGGCCAAGAAGATGGTCGTCGCCGACGACGAGCAGGAGTGCCGCGCCGGCATGGCACTGGAGTACGGCCACACCGTCGGCCACGCGCTGGAGTACACCGCGCTCGGCGCGCTGTCCCACGGCGAGGCGGTCGGCCTCGGCATGATCGTCGCAGCCGAGGTGTCGCACCGGCTGGGTCACCTCGACGAGGGGACCCTGGCGCTGCACCGCGACCTGCTCTCCAGGGCGGGCGCCACCTGCACCGTGCCGGCCGGGATCGACCTGGACGAGGTCGCCCACCGGCTGCGCTTCGACAACAAACGCGGTTACCTCGGGCTGACCGGCGACGCCTACGCCATGGTGCTGCTGGGCGCCCAGGGGCAGCCACTGTGGACGGACAGCCGCCCGCTGGTCGAGGTGCCGGGGGCGCTGGTCCGCGAGGTGCTCGCCGAGTTGAGCACCCCGGAGGAACTGGTCGCCCCTCCGTCCCTGATGCCGACGGCCGACAATGTCTGAGCCGGTGTCCGGTACGGTCGGGGTCGCCGTCGTCGGGGCCGGGTTCATGGGCGGCGTGCACGCCGCCGTGCTGACCGAGGACCCGCGGGCGCGCGTGCGCTGGATCGTCGACCTGGACGAGCGCGCCGGCGGTCAGCTCGCGGCCCAGATGGACGCGCGGGCGACCACGCGGCTGTCCGAGGCGCTGGCCGATGACGAGGTACGGCTGGTGGTGGTGTCCACTCCGGTCACCACCCACCACCCGGTCGCGCTGGAGGCGATCGCGGCCGGGCGTCACGTGCTGGTGGAGAAGCCGCTGGTGATGCGCCCGGACCACGCCAGGGAACTGGTGGCCGCGGCCAAGGCGAAGGGCGTGCTGCTCGGCTTCGGGGGCAACTTCGTCCACGCGCCCAAGTTCAGACGTGCCAAGGAGCTGGTCGCCGACCGGACCGCGCTGGGCACGCTACACGCGGTGCGGGTGGTCTACCGCACATCCGGTCCGGACAGCGAGTGGCCGCGCAACCGGGCGCTTGCCGGTGGCGGTGCGTGCACCGACATCGGCTGGCACGCCATCGAGCTGTGCTCCTGGCTGCTCGGCGAGCCGCGGATCGAGGCGGTCACCGCCGCCACGCAGAACATCACCGGCGTCGGCGACGTCGAAGAGCAGGGCGTGATGCTGCTGCACTTCGAGGGCGGCGCGGTCGGCCAGTGCGACGTGTCGTGGCTGTGCCCCGGCGGTGAGCAGCTGACCGTCGAGGTGCTGGGCACCGAGGGCCGGGTAAGCGTGGACTTCTGGCAGGGCATGGGAATCACGGCGTTCACCACGAACAAGTTCGCCGAAGTGTGGGAACCGAACCAGGGCTGGGCATTCCCCGAGTGGGAATGGATCCGCAACAGCGGCTACGTCCAGCAGGACCGCAGCTTCGTGGACGCGATCGTGAACGGGGAACCGCTGGGCCGCGCCGCGGACAGCGCGATCCCGATCGTCTCGGCGCTGGACGCGGTCTACCGCAGTGCGGCCGAGGGAAGGAAAATCGAAATTCATGACTGAGAACGGCAAGCCGCGCGGAGTACTCGCCCTGACCCCGTTCTTCCTGTATCCGGACCACAAGGACAAGTGGGAGGTCCGGTTCGACCCGATGGGCGGGATGCACCTGCTCGGGTACTCCATCGTCCAGGAGATGGCGCGGCGGGGCTTCCCGCACCGCGTGCTGACGATGGCGCCGCCCGGGGTGCCGAAGGACGTGCGCATGGCGGCCAACGTCAGCGTGCACGCCCGGCGGCTGCCCGTGCTGCCCATCCCGTCCAAGCTGGAGGGATACTTCGGGCTGGTCGGTGCCTGGGCGAAGGCCAGCCTGGGCTTCGTCCTCACCCACCGGGCCCGGCTGCGCCAGGAGATCGGCCTGGTCCACGCGCACTGCGACGGGTCCGGCTCGGCACCCGCGTACTCGTACGCGGCGGCCCAGATCCTCGGCGTGCCGCTCGTCACGCACATCTACTCCTCCCGCTGCCTCACCCAGTACCCGACCACGCTGTTCGAGCGGGTGTCCGACCCCGTCGCCAAGAACGCCGAACGGCTGGTGATGCAGAAGTCGGACGCGGTGCTCACGCTGTCGGAGGACATCCGCCTCCGGGTGCGTGACGAGGTCGGCGTGCCCGACCACATGGCCCACGTGCTGGCCCACGTGCCGAGCGACTCGTTCGTGTCCAACGACACCCCGGAGCGGCGGGCCGAGCTGAAGGCGAAGTACAAGCTCGACGACCGGCCGATCGTGGTGTACCTGGGCCGGATCGCCTCGGAGAAGGGCGTCGAGTGGTTCGTCCAGGCCGCGGCGGAGGTCAAGAAGCGCGGTCGCCGGTGCCAGTTCGTGGTGGCCGGCGACGGCCCGCAGCGTGGTGACATCGAGCAGCTGGCTCGGCGGCTCGGCGTGGCGGACGACCTGGTGATCACCGGTTTCCTGCCGCACGAGATGGTGCCGTCGATGCTGGCGCTGTCCACCATGGCCATCCTGCCCTCGGAGTACGAGGAGCTGGGCGTGGTGATCATCGAGTTCATGCTGATGAACCTGCCGGTCATCGCGCACGACGTGAGCGGCGTGCACAAACTGGTGGACCACGAGAAGACCGGCCTGCTGGTGGAGCCGTTCAAACCCCCGCTCCTCGCGGATGCCATCGAGCGGCTCCTGGACAACCCCGAGCTGCGCAGCAAGCTCGCCGAAACGGCGGCCCCCCTTCCGCAGGCGTACACGCAGAAGGCTGCCGGCGAGCGTCTTGAGGCGATCTACCGAAAACTGCTGAAGGAGATTTGATGGCGGACAAGCTTGCGATACTCGGCGGCACTCCGCTGCGGCAGCGCCCGTGGCCGGCTTGGCCGCATGTCGGGCCGGCGGACGTGGAGCGGCTGCGGCAGGTGATCGAGAATCGCAACCTGGGCGGCATCCCGTTCCCGAACACCCTGCACCGGGAGTTCGTGGAGCGGTTCACGACCAGCCTTGGCGCCCCGTACGGCCTGCTCTGCACGAACGGGTCGGTGAGCATCTCGACCGCGTTGCGCGCGCTGGGTGTCCAGGCCGGGGACGAGGTGATCACGACCTCGCTCACCTGGGTCGCCACCGCGTCCTCGATTGTGCACGTGAACGCCGTGCCGGTCCTGGTGGACATCTCCGACGACAACTGGTGCATCGACCCGCAGAAGGTCGAGGAGGCGATCACCGACCGCACCAGGGCGATCGTGGTCGTGCACCTGGGCAACCAGGTCGCGGACATGGACGCGCTGGTCGACATCGCCAACCGGCACAACCTGTTCATCGTCGAGGACTGCGCGCACGCGCACTACGCCGAGTGGCGGGGCCAGTGCGTCGGCACCATCGGTGACGCGGGCAGCTTCAGCTTCGAGACCAGCAAGATCATGACCTCGGGCGAGGGCGGCTTCCTGACGTTCAAGGACGAGGAGCGGTTCCACCGCGCGATGTCCCTGGTCCACATGGGACACAAGGACGCGCCGTACGACAGGTACGAGGGCCGGGTGCTCGGCTGGAACCACCGGATCAGCGAGCTGCAGGCGGCGGTGTTGCTCGGCCAGCTCGACAGCTACGCCGAGCTGGACGCGAAGCGCACGCTCGTCGCCGAGCAGCTGCTCAAGGGGCTGAGCGAGGTCGGCGGCTTCAAGCTGCTGCCCGACGACGCGCGGGTCACCCGGCGGCAGAAGTACGAGCTGCTGGTCCGGTTCGACACCGAGGCGTGGGACGGCCTGCACCGCGACAAGGTGCTGGCCGCGCTGCTGGCCGAGGGCGTCGAGTTCGAGGGCGACACGTTCTACCCGCCGATGCACCGCGACCCGCTGTTCCACGTGGACGCCAAGGAGTGGCCGATGATCCGCGAGCGCTACGGCGAGCGGATCACCGCCGACTCCTTCCACCTGCCGGTCGCGGACAAGGTGGGCCTGGACGAAGCGGTGTGGATCCACCACTCGCTGCTCGTCGTCGAGCCTGAGGACGTGCAGGACATGCTCGACGCCGTGCAGAAACTGCGGGACAACCTCGGGGAGCTGAAGAGCCTGACCTGAGAGTCAGCCCTTCAGCAACCGAAGACGGTCGGCGGTGGACGGGTCTGAGAACCAGACCCGTTCACCGCCGACCGCGTTCATGTGGGCAAGCAGCACCGGCAGCACTTCGGCCGGCTCCTGCGAGGAGAAGGTCATCACCCCGGCCTCCTTGGCGGACCGGTGCGCGTCGACGCCGACCAGGACCTCCCGGCAGCCCGGCGGGAGCTCGGGCCGGTCGGTCGTCGCGTACGGCAGGTCCTCGTACCAGGCGAGGCGAGCCGGCGGCACCAGCTCGGCGGCGGCGAGCCGTACGGCGGCGTGGTCGACGTGCCCGCCCGCCGCGAGCGGGACGAGCACGAGTCCGGGGTCCACGTCGGACACCGTGGTCCTGACGTGCTCGGCGACCTGACGCACCACGTCCTCGGCCGGTTCCGCGCCCATCTCGGTGTCGTCGTCGTAGCCGCGCAGGCTCGCGTCCTCAAGGGTGGCACGACGCAGGAGCACGCCGTTCTCCCGCGCCCAGGCGCGTTCCTCCTCCTCACGCACGCGCGAGACCTCGCGCGGGTCGCCGTTCGCCGGATGACTCGGGGCGTAGCGGGTCTGCGTGAAGAACGTCAGCACGTGCAGTTCGGCGCTGTTGCCCCGCATCCGGGCGAGCGTTCCGCCGAGTGACCAGGCGATGTCGTCCGGATGCGGGGACAGCAGCAGTACGCGGGAGTCCGGCGCCGGCACTCAGGTCCCCGTCGACCCGTCGATCCGCTCGCGGATCAGGTCGGCGTGACCGTTGTGCCGCGCGTACTCCTCCAGCACGTGCACGTACATGGCGCGGATGTCGATGTCCTCGCCCTCGTCCTCGTCGAAGTAGGACTCGCCGATGTCACGAAGCGGCACGGCCTTGCGGGTCAGCTCGATCTCCTGGCGGAACAGCTCCAGGTCGGCCTTGGCGTCCGCGGTCGCGATGTCGAGGAATGCGGCGTCCGGGTCTTCCTCGGTGCTGTACGGGTCGTTCTCCGGCTTTCCGGTGAACAGCGAGCGCAGCCAGCGCTCCAACTCGGCCATGTGCCGGACTATGCCCAGAAGGGTGAGCGGCGACGGTTCGACGGCCGCGGTCTTGAGCTGTTCCTCGGTGAGCCCGGAACACTTGTGCGACAAAGTGTCCCGGTGGAAGTCGAGCCAGGCGGTGAGCACTTCGAGCTCGTTGCCTCTGGTGGGTTCCTCGGCGCGGTCGACAGTCGGCGCGGTCCATGTCATGGTCACATACTAGCCGCGGGCTTTCACTTTCACGATAAATATGATCGAATCTGATCATTAGCAGGAAAAAAGTGCCTTTGAGGTGCAATGTCGGTGCGTTAAGGCGTTTACCCGGGTAGCGGCAGGATTCCACGGCGCGTGGCCGGCTCATACGAGCGGAGTGCCGCTATTCGGCGATGGGCCGCGCGGATTGTCAGTGCGCCGTCTGACACTTCTCGATCCGCGCGACGACCTCCGTGCGGACCGGCGAGTTCGATCTTTCGGCGGCGGCCCCCCAGGCTAGGTGCGGGGCGCCGGGTGTCCGCCGTGCAGGACGATGTCGAGCAGGCCGGGGAACCGGGCCTCCAGGTCGTCGCGGCGGAGCCTGAGGTAGAGCTTGCGCCCGGAGCGGCGCTGGCTGATCACCCCGCTCTCCCGTAGTGCCCGCCAGTGGTGGGTCATGCTCGACTTCGGCACGTCGGGCATGAACTCGCCGCAGAACCTCTCCTCGCCGGAGGCCAGCGCCTGTGCGATCTCCAGGCGGACGGGATGCCCCAGGGCGGCGAGCACGTCGACGAGCCGGATCTCCTCGACGCCGGGATGGTGCAGTACGGCCATCCCTCCACTGTACGTGATTCTCGTACAACACCCCATGGCCGGCTTGACACGCACCGTTCGACCGTACGAGGATTCCGTACCGTCATATCGTACGAAATCTTCGTACGGTCGAACATTGAGGAGTGCTGTGAACACGTCCCTGCACGACCCCTTGGACGACGCCGCCCTGGCGCGCTCGCTCGACGGGGAGTTCTCCAGCCGCCATGCCGAGGTGAACGGCGTCCGGCTGCACTACGTCGAGGGCGGCAGCGGTGAGCCGCTGCTCCTGCTCGGCGGATGGCCGCAGACCTGGTGGCAGTGGCACAAGGTCATGCCCGCGCTGGCCCGCCGCTACCGGGTGATCGCCGTGGACCTGCGCGGCATGGGTGGCTCGGACAAGCCCGCCGACGGCTACGACAAGAAGACCATGGCGGCCGACATCCACGCATTCGTCCAGCACCTGGGGCTGACGACCGTCAACATCGCGGGCCACGACATCGGCGCCATGGTCGCCTACGCCTTCGCGGCCAACCATCCCGAGGCCACCGCGAAGATCGCACTGCTGGACGTCCCCCACCCGGACAAGACGTGGTCCACGTTCGGCCTGCTCCCCGAGCCCGACCAGCATGTCGCCTCGGCCATCGAGGCGGGCGCCCGTTCCTACCTGTGGTGGTTCGCCTTCAACCAGGTCCGAGACCTGCCCGAACGGCTGCTGGAAGGGCGCAGCCGGCTGCTGGTCGACTGGCTGTTCAACCGTCAGGCCAAGGACCCGGGGTCCATCGACGAGCGGTCCCGGCAGGTGTACGCGCACGCCTACTCCACCGCCGACGCCGTACGCGCGGGCAACGGCTGGTACCAGACCTTCAACCGCGACATCGAGGACGAGCAGGCGTACGGGCGGGTGACCGCGCCGATCCTCGCCCTCGGCGGCGACGCGAGCAACTATGCCTTCCTGCGCGAACTGATGCCGGCCAAGGGCACGGACGTCCAGGTGGTCGAGGTCGCAGGTTGCGGCCACTACATCCCGGAGGAACAGCCGCAGGCCGTCATCGACGCTCTGGCCGCCTTCCTCGGCTGACATCGAGTTCCCGGTTCTCCCAGGGCCCCCGGCATGGCCGACAATCCGCCGAGGGGCCCTCAGCCGCTGATCGGAGCCCCCATGACCGGCCCCTCGCAGGCGCCCGAACGGGTCCTGCCCACGCCCACGCGCCGCCGCCTGGCCCGGGTACTCCTCGTGCTCGGCATCGTGCTGATCGCGGCCAACCTGCGCCCCGCCATCGCGGCCACGGCCACCGTCCTCGACTCGATCACCGGTGACCTGAGCCTGTCGGGAGCGGCCGCGGGAACACTGACCACCCTTCCTGTCCTGTTCTTCGGGCTGTGCGGCCCGGCCGCGCCCGTGCTGGTCAGGCGCCTGGGCATCGAGCGGACCCTGGCCCTGGCCCTGGCCGCCATAGCGGCGGCCTCGGCGCTGTGGCTCGCCGGTTCCACCACCGTCCTGTTCGCCGGCACCGTCCTGGTCGGCGCCGGCGCGGCGGTCGGAAACGTGCTGCTGCCCGTCCTGGTCCGGCGCGACTTCCCCGATCGGGCGGGCCTGGTGTCCGGGCTCTACACCACCGCACTGGCATCGGCCGCCGCTCTCGCCGCCGCCGTGACCGTTCCCCTCGGAGACGCGATCGGGTACGGCTGGCCCGGCGCCCTGGCCGTCTGGGGACTCCTGGCCCTTGCCGCCCTCGTCATCTGGACACCCCAGCTACGCCGGAGCGCCCGCCTTCCGGACGACGCCCCGTCCGGCCCCGGTGGTGTGACCCGGCTCCTGCGTGACCGTCTCGCCTGGCAGGTCACCGGCCTGATGGGACTCCAGGCGCTCAGCTATCACACGACCCTGGCCTGGCTGCCGTCCGTCTTCACCGATGCCGGCCTCGACCGGGCCACCGCCGGAGTCCTGCTGTCGGTGGCCGGCTTCGTCGCCATCCCCGTCTCACTGGTCCTGCCCACACTGGCGGCACGCCGCCCGGACCAGCGCGGGTGGATCGTTCTCCTGACCGCCTTCACCGCCGCCGGCCTGCTCGGCCTGCTCATCGCCCCGACCGCGGCCCCCTACCTCTGGGTGATCCTGCTGGGACTCGGCCAGGGGCCGATCTTCCCCCTGACCCTCACGATCATCGTGCTGCGCTCCCGGACCGCCGAGGACACCATCGCCCTGTCCACGATGGCGCAGTCCGTCGGATTCGTCATCGCGGCCGCGGGACCGCTCACCCTGGGCCTGCTGCGCACCGCGACCGGCACCTGGACGGCCGGCGTCGCCCTGCTCCTCGCCCTCCTGGCGCCCCAGCTGCTCACCGGCCTCGCCTCCGCCCGCGACCGCCACATCGCGAGCCGCCCGAAGTAGGGACTGCCCTCGCGCGACCCCGGCCACGGCAGGGGTGCGCGGCGGAAAACCGTTTGCCGCGTGCGGAGGGGTTGGGGGAACGTGATGTCCCATCCGACGGACAGCACAGGCCCACGGTGCCTTCATGCCGTCCGGCCCTTTCACCGAAGAGAGCGTCGTTGACCCAACCCTCCTTACCAGAGTCCGCCCCGGTCAGGGGTCCGGCCACCGTGACCGTGTTCGCCTCCTCCGCGAGCTGGATCGAGTCCGACGCCCTCGCGCAGTGCCACCAGGTGGCCGCCCTCGACGGCATGACGCACGTCGCCGCCATGCCGGACCTGCACCCCGGCAAGGGCGCCCCTGTCGGCGCCGCCATGGCGTCGAGCGTGTTGTACCCGTTCCTGGTCGGCTCCGACATCGGTTGCGGCATCGCCGTGTTCCCCATCGCACTGAAGCGCGCCGTACCCGAGAAGCTCGCCGCCCGGTTCCCCGACCTCGACCGCGCGCTGCACCCGGAGCGGGATGCCGGCGATCCGGCCTGGGCCGTCATGGAGGGCGGGGTTCCCGCCGGGCACACCGAGGGCCTCGGGACGGTCGGCCGGGGTAACCACTTCGTCGAGCTGGCGCGGATCGGCGCCGTCTTCGAGCCGGGGCACGCGAGCCGTCTCGGGGTCGCCGCCGGAGACCTCGTCCTCGTCGTCCACAGCGGTTCCCGGGGACTGGGCGAGCGGATCCTGCGGGCGCACACCGAAGTCCACGGCGCGGGCCCCGCCCCTGACCCCGGCGCCTACCTGGCGGCGCACGACGACGCCGTACGCTGGGGGTCGCTCAACCGGCGGCTGATGGCCGCCCGGGTCGCCCATGCCCTGGGGGCCGAGCCCGCCGAGCCGATCGTCGACCAGTGCCACAACCTGGTCGAGATCCGCGACGGGCTCTACCTGCACCGCAAGGGAGCGGCACCGGGGGACGGCCGCGACGTGCTCATCGCCGGTACCCGGGGCACCCCCTCCTACCTCGTTGCCGGGCACGCCGGGCCGGACGCCTGCCATTCCGTGGCGCACGGCGCGGGCCGCAAGATGTCGCGCGCCGACGCCCTGCGCCGGGGCCGGGCCAAACACACGGTCGAGGAACTGCGCCGCACGCCGGTGGGGTCCCTGGTGGTGTGCGGCGACCGCCAGCTGCTCTTCGAGGAGGCGCCGACGGCCTACAAGCGCATCGAACAGGTGATCGCCGACCTCGTCGAGCACGACCTGGCCACGCCCGTGGCCACCACGGTCCCCCTGGTCACCTACAAGACGCCCGACCTCGGGTCCACGCCCCGGCAGGACCGCCGGGGCCACCGCCGCGGACGAGGCCGGCCGTGACGACCGTCCTGGCGTCGAGCTGTTCAGGGTTATCCCTCTGGTGAGCGTGTGTGGGGTCGCCGACCATGGTCCTACGCCGGACGGCACGAGCCGGCGGCCGATTCCCTTCCCCGTTCGAGGAGGTGAACGACATGGCGCGACGTGGCTGGACCTGGGGCTGAGCCTGACGGCGGCGGCCCTGCCACCGGCTCGCACGAACGGTGGCGGGGCCGTCCGCGGAGGGGACCGGCGGGAGAGATGTCATGTGCGTCTGGTCCGGGCGCTCTCGATCCAGCCGGCCTCTATGGCGATGCGCACGGCGTCCGTCCGGTTCCGGGCGCCGGCTTTGGTGATGACGCTGGAGATGTAGTTGCGGACCGTGGCGGCCGACAGGTGCAGGGCGGCGGCGATCTCGCCGGTGCTCGCGCCCGTGTCGATCAGGCGCAGTACCGCGGACTCGCGGTCGGTGAGCGGGGTCGTCGGCCCGGTCATCGCGGCCAGGGCCAGGGACGCGTCGATCACGCGCTCTCCCTGGGCGACTCTGCGGATGCTCTCGGCCAGCCGTTCGCTGGGGGCGTCCTTGAGGAGGAAGCCCTCCGCACCCGCCTCCACCGCGCGTTTGAGCAGGTGGGTGTGGGCGAGGGCGGTGAGGATCAGCACGTGGCAGGCCGGCATGACCTCACGTAGCCGCCGGGTCGCCTCGATGCCGTCCATCCCCGGCATCTCGATGTCGATGACGGCGACGTCGGGTGCGGTGGCGAGGGCCTGGTTGACGACGTCGGCGCCGTTGCCGGTCTCGGCCACCACCTTGATGTCACCGGTGAGGCTGAGCAGGGCGACCAGGGCGCCACGGACGATCCCGTGGTCCTCAGCCAGCAGGACATGAATCAACGGTCACCACTTTCTCCCGGTCGGGTACGACAGGCAGCCACACGCGCACCTCGAACCCGTCGTCACCGGCCGGGCCGGCTTGAAGGGCTCCGCCGAGTCCCTGCACTCTCCGCAGGAGCCCGGCGAGGCCCGAGCCGCGCCGCCTGCCCGGTTCGCGGCCGGCTCCGTCGTTGCGCATCAGCAGGTGGACGCGTCCTTCCCGGCTGCCGAGTTCGATGAGGCAGTGCCGGGCGTCGCTGTGCCTGACGATGTTGGTCGCCGCCTCGCGCACGACCCAGCCGAGTGCGTCGCCGGTCTGCTCGTCGATCTCGCTGATGCCGAGGCGCAGGTCGCAGCGGGCGCCGGTCAGCTCGATCAGCGCGATGGCCGTGGACAGCTCCGCCCCCACGTCGAGCGAGCTCCTGGCCGCCACGACGTCGCCGATCTGCGCGCGGGCCTCGCCGGCGATGGCGATCGCCGACTCGACCTCCTCGATCGCCCGTTCTCTGTCCCGGTCCAGCAGGGCCACGGCCAGTTCCGTCTTCAGCGTGATCGCGGCCAGCGTCTGGCCGAGCAGGTCGTGCAGTTCCCCTGCCATGCGGGTCCGGTCCTGGTCCACGGCCGCCTCCGCCAGCGCCGCCCGTATGTCGCGGAGCTCCTGTACCGAGGCGGCGTAGCGGACGAGCCCGAAGGCGACGACGGCGGCGGCGAACACACCGGCGCTGTTCTGGAGCGCGGCCAGGGGCGCGGCATCCTGGAACGCCCGGCTCAGCGGGAACTCGGCCACGGCGACGGCGACGAGCACGGTCACGGCGAGCCGGAACCGGAGCAGGAGCAGTCCCGCCGTGGCGACGATGAACGGGGTGTAGATCCACACCGAGCCGAGGAACGGGAGGGCCCCGTAGACGACCGCCGCGAAACAGGCGAAGGTCCGGAGCGGGCGGGCCGCCGGGGCGGCTCCCCTGATCTGCCTGACCACCAGACGCGCGTAGACGACCAGCAGGCCGCCGAGCAGGATCCCCGACAGCAGGGCCCGGTCCACGTCGCCGGTGACGAGGCACGCGAGCGGGGTGAGCGCCCAGAGCGCCGCGGTCACCGCGATGACGCCTCTGGACAGCCACCTGATCTGTCCTTCGCCCTGGTGAGCCATGGCGGCCTCTCAGTATGTTCCGGTGCATCATGGCTTCACACTGATCGTGCCGTCTTCCCGGGTCTCGATCAACCACTGACGGGCGGTCGATTCGTCCCCTTATGGCCAGCTGCTCGCTCTGTCCTCAGCGTGGCCCTCCAGGCTCGCGGTCCCGGTACGGCGCTGCCGGCGGGAGCGTGGAACCCGTCCCGAAGGTCGTGCCGTCTTCGGCGCCCGCGGCAGGTTCCAGGCGGGTGATCTCGAAGTCGCCCTCCGGTCTGGGCGGCAGCGGCGGCGTCGGCGCGTGGGCGGGGTAGTCGATGCCGAACTCGGCCAGCACGCTTCTCGGCTCGCTCTCGTAGCGGTCGCGGAGCGCGCCGTCGCTCCAGGCCGCCGCGATCAGTCTGGCGAACTTCCTGCGGTCCTCGTCTCCGAGGATGTAGATGCTCTCGGCCATCAGGCGCTCCCCTCCCGGCTGCGGGCCTGTCGGCTCTCACGATTTCGGATCCGTCCGGTCACGGGCAGATGCAGACGACATCCACCGCCCATGACGGATGTCACGGACCGGCCGTACCGTGCGGGGCCTCGCCGATGAGGAACTCGCCGACCGACGACTCCGTCGCCCAGTCGAGGCCGAAGGCGCGGGCGGCCAGGTCGGCGTCGCCGCCCCCGAGGGCGCAGGGGGCCATGCCCATCGCGGTGGCCACCAGGTAGAGGGTCTGGTAGAGCACGCCGACGTTCTTCAGCGTGGTGGCGTAGGCCATGCCGGAGTACTTCCACGCCATCCGCCGGAAGCGCGCCGTGATCGTGATGAGGACGTCGGGCCGGACGAGGCCGCCCGCCGCGGCGCCGGCCTGGGCCAGCATCGCGTCCGCGTCCCGGGCGCCGGCGGGCAGTGCGATGAGGCGGTGGGCGAACGGGTCGTAGTAGTAGGCGCCCGGGTCCAGTCCCGCGCACCTGCCGACGACGAGATACAGCTCCAGCTCGTGCATCGCGCCACCCCCCGGGTACGGCCTGCCGCTGGTCTCGTACGGCACGCCGGAGGCCGGTCCGGAGACCCGCCTGACCCCGGCGGCCCGGTAGAGCAGTTCGCCGAGACGGCGGATCGTGGGCGGGGCGGCGGCGGGCTCGCGTACCGACCTGCGCGATTCGAGCACGGTGGTGAAGGGCGGGTCGGTCGCGGTGACATCCTCCAGCGAGGGGCGGTACAGGTGCACGGCCGGGCCGGTGGGCGCGGGTTTGCGAGCGGGCTCCGGCGGCAGCTCCCGCAGGAAGCGGAAGGTCCCGCCGAACGGCTCGTCGTGCCTGCCCGATCTGCTTCTGCCGTGGAAGAGCAGGTCGTGGAAGTCCCAGGTGCGCAGCGCGGGATCCGCTTCCTCGGCGTCTCCCGGGTACGCCAGCCCGGCCGCGACGAGACGGCTCAGCGCCTCCGGCGCCTCCTTGACCATGACGGCGCGGCCGAGCGCCGCGAGCAGCGGCATCGCGTCGCCGGTGAGCGTGACCCGGTGCCTGGACAGCGGGGACTCCAGGACGAGCTCCCCGCCCGACCTGCGGACGAGCGCGAACCTCGACAACCGCACGGTTTCGCCCTGGTCCAGGGCGGGCGGCCGGAGGACCGCGTCGCGGGCGACGGGAACGAACCGGAGCAGGGGATCGACCGCGTGGACCAGGATCGGGTTCAGCCGGTCCAGGGTCACGAGCAGCAGGGCGATCTCCTGGTCCGTCCCGCCCGCGGCCACGAGCCGGGCGACCAGGTCGTCCTTGCCGGCGAGCGTGCCCGGCAGTTCGCGCAGCAGCGAGGCGACGCGGGGCGGCAGGCCGCGCACCGTGACCGCGCCGAAGGGGTTCGTGATGGTCAGCGTGCCGTCCCCCGGCGTCACGACGGCGTCCTCGCGCATGCCGATCCGCACGTGCGGGCTCGCCGGGGCCGATGGCGCGCTCACAGAACGCTCACAGGAACGCTCACAGGAACATCGTCACGGGGTTCATCTGCTCCTCCGGCGTGGGTTCGGCCTGCCAGCCGAGCTGGACGGGCACGTCGTAGAGCCGCCCCGGCGCGAGCCGCCGCCAGAAGTGGCGCAGGCCCGGCACGATCACCTTGACGACCGGCAGGCCGATGTCGGGCCGGGTCTGGTCGAGCACGAGCAGCTCCATGCCGCGGGTTTCGACCAGCGCGCGGGCCGCGGCGATGTCGTCCAGGAGGTCGGTCGTGCACGGCCGGTCGTACGCGGACGCGGGCACCGGCGGCCCGGCGGGCGCGAGGTAGGGGTGTTCCGCCATGTGCGCGTGCTTCCACCAGGTGAGCTGTTCGCCGTCCGTGACGAGGTAGCCGGCGCCGGTGACCGCGGGCAGGAACTGGTTCAGCTCGGCCAGCGCGCGCTGCACGGCGATCCGGGCGTCGAAGTGGGCGCCGAAGGCCATGAGGATGTCCTCGGCCGGTCCGCGGGCACGGCGGCTGATCGCGGCGGCCACGGGGACGCCCAGGTCGGTGGTGAGGTCGAGCACATGCAACTCGCGGTCCAGCCCGGCGTAGACCTCCTGGAACTCGGTCATCCAGCGGTCGGCGAACCCGGCCAGGTCGAAAGCGGGACGGCGGACGCGGTTGTACCACCACAGCGCCACCGCGTCCCTTTCCACGAGTTCGAGGAAGCCCTGCACGATGGCGTCCTCCAGTGAGGAGCCCGCCGCGTTGCCGTTGGAGTCGGCGAAGGCGTGCACCGGACCCGCGGGACGGGACTCGTAGGAGTAGTACAGGTAGCCGGTCGGCAGGTACTTGTGCCGCTGCTCGGTCAGCGACCACACGGGCGTCCAGTCGATCACGGCGTCCGGGTCGAGGGGGTCGGTGACGTGGTCGTGGCTGCCGGTCAGCCGCGTGGCCCGCCTGGTGCGGTACTGCGCCTCGCTGTAGAGCATGCACGCGTTCGGGTGGACGGCGTCCGCCCCGAGTTCGGCGAAGCTCGCCGCGCGCCTGGCCTCGTCACCCTGGAAGACACCCGAGTAGCGTTCTATCGCCTCGCACATGGCGCTGACCTTCGCCTGGAGGTCGGTCGTGCCCTTGCCGGCGCTCTGGCTGCGCAGGCCCCTGCGGACGGCGCCGAGGTCGCGGGCCCGCCGGGCGACGTTGTGCCCGGCCGTGTACGTCCTGGCGAAGGGGGTTCCGGCGTCCATTCTGACGAGGTCCCTGATGACGCCGGTGACGGGGCTGACGAGGTGGCCGTACTGTTCGGCGACGTCCTCGGGATGGCGGGCGCGGTGGCCGCCGTCCTCGGTGAAGGTCTTGGGGCGCGGGCGGGGCTCGACGGGGCGCCGGGCGGCCTCGGCCATCAGCCGCACGTCGCCGCACGCGGGGCACTGGGGCCTGCGGCGCAGTTCGTGCCGGGTGAGGCCCAGGCACTGGGTGTCGAAGGTGGTCACGTGGTGCTGCTGCCGGTCGCGCACCCCGGCGAGCCACTTCACCGCCTCGGCCGCGACCAGTCGCACCCCCGCGTCCCTGGTCAGCGGCAGGTCCGCGAGGGGCGTGGCCAGCGGGCCGGGGCTGCGCAGACGTTCCTCCAGGTAGGTGAGCTGCTGCCGGTGTCCCTCCAGGCGGTGCGCCAGACAGCGCCAGCAGCCGCCCCGCTCTCCGGACTCCGGCGCCGCCCCGAAGACCGGCCCCAGCCACATGACGGAGCCGACCGGGCGGGCGAGCAGCCACGGCCGCCCCTCCGCCAGGTGCCGGCGGTTGATCTCGGCCAGTTCCCCCCTGAGGTAGTCGTCGGTCAGGACGACGGTCAGGTCGCCCTCCTCCGGGCCGGTGACCCGCACCCCTTCGGCGGCGAGCAGCCGGCACAACTCGCCGCCGGACGCCCGGCCGAGCGTGACCACGTCGACCCGGCCGTTCCGCACGCCCGCGACCGCCGCCTCCGCCTGCCGTCCCGCCATCTCCCAGTAGGCGGCCGTGCCGCGCTCCAAATCCTCGGCCACGTCCACCAGCAGGCCGCGCTCTCTGAGCTGGTGGATGACGTAGTAGACGTGCTCGGGCGGGATGTCGGGTTCCACCGCGGTGAGGATGTCGGAAACGGTGTGCTTGCCGTCGAGCAGGCCCGCCACCGCCTCGATCGACCGGCCGGTGAGGATGTGCAGGCCGCGCTCGGAGATCAGGAAGACACCCTCTCCCTCCACGGCCTCCACCCGGAAGTGGCGGCGGAACCCTGGCCGGACGTCCATGGCCTTCCTTTCCCCGGGTGGCGGTACGCGCGTCGGTGGAGACGTCCTGCGGCGTGGGCCGGTTACCGGGGGTCCGCGGGGGTGTGCTCCGCCAGGCAGAAGCAGAAGTTGATCAGGCACGGGGGCGGGGGCGGCGCCGCCACGTCGAAGCTCTCGATGACCAGCTCGGCCGCGGGCCGGGGCGGCAGTGCGGGAACCCGCGCCCCGTCGGCGAGCGCGATGCCGAACTCGGTCAGGACCGAGACGGGCTCGCGCTCGTAGCGGAGCCTGAGCCCGGCGTCGGACCACGAACGGGCGGTCAGCTCGCCGAACCGTCTGCGCTGGGCGAGGTCCCAGCCGAGGGCGTTCGCGTCGAGGGTGTTCTCGCTGAACGCTTCCACCGTCATCACAGTCCTCCTGATGCGAAGGGGCGGGCATCTGGACCCGTCGGAGTGAACGTCTCGAACGGCCGGCACGGCCGGCACGGCCGCCGGAGAAGCGCCAGATCGATGGCAGGACCACAAGGTAGGGGAGACCGTCTCGTGCTCCAGATTCTCCATCATCGGTCATGCATGCCAGAAACAACCATCACCGACATTTCGTGATGTTTATCATTTTGTATGGTTTGTCGCTTTTGATGGGCTCTGTTGTTCCCGGTGCGCGAACCCCCGCGTCTCCCTCTGCGCCTCGCGCGCCATGTCGAGCAGGTGGTTCAGCTCGTTCCGGACGGTCTCGTCGTCCGTGCCGGTGAGGACCCTGCGGCCCTGCGCGGCGATGGCGTCGAGGCGGCTGCCGAGGACGGCCTCCAGTTTGCGCGTCGCCCTGGCCCGCTCCGCCGAGACCATCGCCGAGGCCAGGTTGGCGCGGGTCGCGTAGAGGACCCTGGCCGTCTCCGCGAAATGCGTCAGGCCCGCCAGCAGGACCGCCGCCACCGCGACGGTCAGCGTCCACGACAGGACCTCCGCGAGGTCGTCGCCGAGGAGGGCCGCCTTGACCGCCTCGGCGAGGACCACCGCCACGAACGCGAGCAGGGAGCGCGGTCTGGGGAGGAGCCCCAGGACCGCCGCGGCGAGAAGGACCCCCGAGGCCGCCCACCACTCACCCAGCAGCGGCAGAGGCAGGTAGACCAGGAGCGCCATCGTCCCGAGCAGCCACCGCCGCCGGCGCGGATCCGGCGTCGTGCACGCGGCCAGGACGTAGAGCACGACGACCGCCGCCGCCAGGACGAGCGCGGCGACCCGGTGGGCGACGCCCTCCTGGAGATAGTGCGCGAACGTGCGGCCCATCAGGAAGACGGCGAAGGCCGCGATCGTCGCGCGGCTGAGCCGTACCTCCAGGGGGGCGCGAACTCTTGGAACCCTCTTGTGGGGCACACAGGGAGCATCGCAACCGTACGCGATCTACGCAACGGGCGGCGAGCCGGCAAAGCGATTCCATACCGAGGGCGAACTCGCACCCAGGCGGCGTCGCGCAGGATGCGGCATGCTCACTTACGAGTACATCGAGGCCGCCAGAAGGCGACGGTGGGCTTCGGCGCTGCTGTATCTCACGGATCGGTGCCCGGTCGGGTGTGGCCACTGCTCGGTCGACGCGCGCCCGGACGGACCGCGGATCTCGGACTGGCCGCTGTTCGAGCAGATCGTCTCCGTGCTGTGCGAGGTGGAGAGCTTCGAGATCGTCGGCATCTCCGGCGGTGAGCCCTTCACCGAGCGCCGCGGGCTCACCTTCGCCACCGAAGAGCTCGCCGCGGCCGGGAAGTCGGTGGTGCTGTACACGAGCGGCTTCTGGGGCGACCCCGCGCCCTGGGGCCGCCGCGTGCTCGGCCGGACGAGTTGCGTCGTGCTCGGGACCGACGCCTTCCACGCCGCGCGACTGGCCGAGGACCGGGTCGTGGCCGCGATCCGGGCGATCGGGGACGCGGGCTGCCGGCTGGTGCTGCAGGCCATCGGCACGGACCGGGAGGCGGCCGGGCTGCTCACCCGCGCGCTGGGGGCCTCGTGGCCGGACCACGCCGAGATCCACGTCACCGGTCTCCTGCCGGTGGGGCGGGCACGCGGGCTGCGCCCGGTCACGCCCCCGCGTGCCGGGCGGTCGTTCGGGCCCTGCACCGTGGCCGACGCGCCGGTGGTCCGCTACGACGGGCGGGTGTCGGCATGCTGCAACGAGACCGTCATCACCGGAGGCGGCCCGGCCCCGCTGCGCCGGCACGCCCGTGACGCGGCCGAACTGCGGGCCGCCCTCGGCTCCTTCGAGGCGGATCCGCTGCTCAGGTTCATCGGCAGCCACGGGCCAGGACCGCTCGCCCCGCTCGCGGGTCTCCAGGATCGGGAGTTCGAGCACATCTGCCAGCTCTGCTGGCGGCTGACCGGACGGCTGGGCGCGGACCGCGGCGGACCGGTCGCCGCACTGTCCCTGTTCACGGGGGAGGGCCCGTGACCGTTCAGGGGGCAGGGCCCGTGACTGTTCAGGGGGCAGGGCCCGTGACTGTTCACGGGGAAGGGTTCGTGACGGCGAGTGGGGGAGGGCACGTGACGGCGAGTGGGGGAGGGCGCGTGACGTCGGCGAGTGGGGTGTTGCGGGCGACGATCTCCCTCGCGGCGCCCGCGTTGCTGGCCGCGAGCGCCCGCCTGTGGCGCGCGGACGACCTGGAGCGGCGTTATCCGGAGTACCTGCGGGTCATGCACGCCGTCATCCGGGCCACCGTCCCGCTGCTCGTCGCCGCCCGCGATCGCAGCCACGAACGCGGCGAGGCCCGGCTCGCGGACTACTTCGACGAACACGCGCGCGAGGAGGCGGGGCACGACGAGTGGCTGAAGGAGGACCTCGCCGTGATCGGCCGGTCCACCGCGGTCACGCCGCCACCCCTGGTCGCCGAGCTGGTGGGGGCCCAGTACTACTGGGTGCTCCACCACCACCCGGTGAGCCTGCTCGGCTACATCGCGGTCATGGAAGGTCATCCGCCGACCGCCTCGCTCATCGCCCATCTCGAACGGCTGACCGGCTACCCCCGGGCGGCCTTCCGCACGATGCGCGTCCACGCCGAGGCCGACATCGGACATCGGGCGGCCGTGGACGCCCTGCTGGACCGGCTGGCCCCGGATCCCGCGGCCTGCCTGGCCCTGCGGATCAGCGCACTTCACAGCATGCGGACGAGCACCGAACTCCTCCGCGGCCTCGCCGGAGAAGCCGCCACCATACCGGCGCGATACCGGTTCGCTGGCGGGTCGTCCCAGAATCGGCGGCACGGCGCAGAGACAAAGACCAACCGTTAACTCTGGACGGGGTGGATGGCTTCGAGCATCGCTGTTTCGGACCGGGACCTCAACATTCTGACCCTGCTGGCCGCGGGTTTCTCCACGGAGCTGATCGCGCGGCACCTCTACGTCAGCAAACCGACCGCGGCGGAGCACTGCGGCAGGCTGTTCGCCCGCTTCGGCTGCAAGAACCGGACCGAGCTGGTCGCCTACGCGTATGCGCACGGGCTGCTGGAAACCGGCGTCTGGCCGCCGCACGCCGCCCGGCAGGCCCAGCAGAGAACGTGGGCGGAGACACTTCCCTAGTTTCGTCCGGCAGAGGTGACCATGAATCAGGGCAGCGGCGGCGACCCCCCTGCGGGGCAGAACTCTTTACGGCGGAACTGGCGGTTCCAGTTTCTCTGGGCCGGCGCCGGTATTTCGTATCTGGGAGATTCGACGGTCGGACTGGCCCTGCCGCTGCTGGTCCTCGCCGCCACCGGATCCCCCGTGCTGACCGGCGTCGCCACCACGATCGCGATGGTGTCGGGACTCCTCGTCAGCGCCCCGGCCGGCGTCTGGGTGGACCGGATGGACCGGCGGCGGATCCTCATCGGGGCCGAAGGGGTGCTGGCGCTGGTCTGGGGGGCGTTCGCGGTACTCGTGTACCTGGAAGCCGTCTCCGCGTGGAACGTCATCCTGGTGTCGGTGATCAGCGGCAGCGCGGGAGCGTTCAAGGCTCCGGCGCACGCGGCGGCGATCCAGGCGCTGGTCCCGAAACCCCAGCTCGCGACGGCCTACGCGCAGAACCAGGCGCGCTCGTACGCGACGCAGCTCGCCGGGCCGCCGCTGGGCGGCCTGCTCTACTCGCTCGGCCGTGGGGTGCCGTTCGTCTTCCAGGCGCTCTCCTCGGTGTTCTCCATGCTCTGCTACCTCGCGGCGAAGGTGCCGCGCAGGCCGGCCGAGCCCGCGCGGAAGTCCCAGGCCGGCACGAGCATGAGGAGCGCGTTCGCCGAGGCGTTCCGCTGGCTGCTCGCGCAGCGCGGCCTGCGGGCCGTCATCGGGGTGGCGCTCTTCATGAACCCGCTCGTCAACGCCATCTGGATCCCGATCATCGTGCTCGTCGGCGAGCGCGGGGGAGAGTCGCTGGACACCGGGATCATCATGGCCGGGGCGGGGGTGGGCGGGCTCGCGGGTTCCCTGCTGTCCACCCGGCTGAGCAGACTGCTGCCGCCGGGGAAGCTGCTCCTGCTGGTCTGCCTGCTGATGGGCGGCTCGTACTGCCTCATCCCGCTCCCGTTCGGCACGCCGTGGCCGATGGTGCCCATCATCGTCTCCTGTCTCGCCTCCCCGGCGTTGAACGTGGCGCTGATGGCCCTCATGGGCAACCTCGTCCCGAGCGCCATGATGGGGCGGATGATGTCGGTGGTGGCCCTCACCTTCCAGGGGTTCTCGCCGCTCGGGCCCGTCATCGGCGGCTTCCTGGCGGGCGCCCTGGGCGGCGCCGGCGCCCTGGTGGCCTGCGGCGTCTCGCTCCTGGTGATCACCGCCATCGCCTCGACGAGTACGGCGCTGCGGAGCCTGCGCGGGCCAGAGGACGAACACGACGAACCCGGCGAACCCGATGAACCAGACGGCCCCGCGCAACCCCCTCCGGCGGACGGGGGGAAGCGTGCCGACCTCGACGCCATAAGGCAACTCCGGGAACTCGGTGTCGTGGTGACGGACGCCGGCCCGGAGGACATTTCCGCGCTCCGCACGCTGAAGGAAGAGGAAATACTTTTCCTCACGTCGCTGAACTCCCGGATCAGAACCGCGGTGGACGCCGACGTCATGGCCCACGATTCTTCCCGCGAGCGGCCGGGTGAATGAATTCGGCATACGATCGTAGGGTTGTCCGCCGGGGCGGCCGCACAGACTATTGAATTACATAATCCGGCCACGGTCGAAAGGCAGAGGGCAAATGACTTTCAACGCACTCGACGCGCTCCGCGAAGCGGGCATCGTTCACGCGAAAACCTCCCAGGCGGCGCTCGGAGTTCTCGGCGAGCTGACCGAGAGCGAGGTCCAGTTCCTCGGCTCGCTCGACGCGCGCATCAAGGCGGCCATGAAGCCGGAAGTCCTGGCCCACTCGGAGGAGGGCGGCGAGGACACCCCGTGCCTGGCCGGCTTCAGCTGCGGCCACTTCGGCTCGGACGGCCCCGTCGAGAGCTAGACGACCCCAGCTCAGCTGGACGTTCACGGTGTCTTCCGCGGCCCGCCCGGCCGCGGAGGACGCCCTGGCCCACCGGAAGGCCCAGGAGGTTGCCCAGATGTTCGAAGGACGCCATCGCGACGAGGAACTGCGACCTCGTGTGCTTCGCGGCGAGCACAACTGGTGGTTTCTCGGCCCCGGCGGGGTCGCCAAACTGTATTCGTGGCACATCGACCGAACGGGCGTGCCCACGGCGGAGACGATGGAATGGCTCGGCTCGCAGGGAATGCTCAAACCGCCCCGGCGGAAGAACTACAGCCTGACGGTGCTGACCACCACCCACTGCAATCTCGGTTGTTCCTATTGTTTCCAGAATCTGGGTCAGGACGAGTCGGGCGGCACGGCCCCGCCGCGCATCGGTTACACCAGGCTGAGTTCCGGCACCATCAAGAAAATCATCGAATTCACCCGCGAGCGCATGGACGCGGCCGGGCTGAGCGAGCTCTGTGTCACGCTGTTCGGCGGTGAGCCGCTGCTGAATCCCCGCGGATGCGTGGAACTGCTGGAGGCGGCCGCACCTCTCGGGCTGCGCTACGCCGACATGGTCTCCAACGGCACGCTGCTGAACTCCGTCCCGATCAGGCGGCTGCACGAACTCGGGCTGCGCGGCATCCAGGTCACCCTCGACGGCGACCAGCCGGACCACGACGCGGTCCGGGTGAAGCGCACCGGAGGCGGCACGTTCGACGCGATCGTGCGGAACATCCGCGAGGTCCAGGAGGAGACGGAGATCAGCTTCGCGCTCCGGGTCAACGTGACCGCGGAGAACCTCCCCGGCATCGACCGGCTGATCGAACGTCTGGCCGAGCGCCTGAGGACGGCGCGCTGCGGCATCTACTTCAAGATCGTGGGGGACGTCGGGATCGGGTACCACAACGACGTCTCCGCCTCGGGGCGGCTGCTGCGGCAGTTCATCGACTGGAACAAGCGAGCGCTCGACTGCGGTTTCGGCGTGGGACGTCCCCGCGAGGTCGTGCCCTGCCCGGCCTGCTCCTTCACCGGCGGCAGGTACGGGGCCGTGGTCAGCGCCGACGGCAGCCTGTCCAGTTGCTGGGAGACCGCCGGCAAACCGGACTGGCAGGTCGGCACGGTCTTCGACGGCTACCAGCCGGACGAGGTCGCGCAACCGCGCTGGACGACCTGCGAGGAGGACTTCCTGAACTTCACCGACGCCGACGCGTGGCAGCGTTTCCACGACGCCGTCGACGCGGCCCTGCTGGACGACCTGGTCGCCCTGGGACGCCTCTAGGAGGTGCGCGTGCGATATCCAGGGGCCCCCAGGTCGGACCGGCGCGACCTGTTGCACGGCATCGCCGTGGCCGATCCCTACCGATGGCTGGAGGACGCGGCCGACCGTCGCACGCGTGAATGGCAGGACGACCAGCGGGAGCTCTTCCTGCGGTGCCGCGAGCGGTGGCCACACCGTGCGGAGTGGTCCAGCCGGCTGGCCGAGACGGCGGGCAGGGAGATCACCTCCGTGCCCGCGGTTCGCGGGCTCCGCACGTTCTTCACCCGGGTGACGAGGAACTCCGAGCACGCCGCCCTGTACGTCTCGGAGGACGGGGTGGATCGGGTGCTCGTCGATCCGCTGGTGATCGATCCGTCCGGTGACACCGTCCTGGAGGCGTGGAACCCCTCACCGGAAGGGGAGCTGATCTCGTACCAGCTCTCCGCGCGGGGCACCGAGGACTGTGTGCTGCTCGTGCGGGACGTGGCCACGGGCGCCGTCGCCGACGGGCCGATCGACCGGGTACGCCGTACCTCCGTCGCCTGGCTGCCCGGCGGCGCGTCCTTCTACTACGTGCGGCGGCTGCCTCCCGAGCTGCATCCGGGCGAGGAGCTGTACCACCGGCGGATCTACCTGCACCGGCTCGGCACCGACCCGGCGGAGGACGTGCTGATCTTCGGCGCGGGGCGGGCGGCGTCGCAGTTCTACACCGTGGCCGTCTCCCCGGACGGCCGATGGCTCACCGTGTCGGCCGCCGCGGGCACGTCGCCGCACAACGAGCTCTGGCTGGCCGACCTCGGGCTGAGCGACCCCGCCCGCCCGGCGCTGCGGCCCGTCCACGTGGGCGAGGCGGCGCGCACCCACACCAGGATCGTCCCGGGAACCTCGCGCGGCGACACGATGTGGTTGCGGACGACCGCGGCGGCGCCCCGGGGCAGGGTGGTCTCGACGACCCCGGACGACCCAGGCCAGGCGACCTGGAAGACGATCATCCCGGAGCGCCGCGACGCGGTGCTGAACGACTTCGTCCCGCTCACGGACGACCGGCTTCCCCATCCCGTGGCGCTCGTCTCGTGGTCGCGGCACGCCGTCTCCGAGATCACCCTCCACGACCTCCGCGACGGCCGCGAGCTGGGTGAGCTGAAGCTGCCGGGCAACGGCAGCGTCGGGCCCTTCCACACCCGGCCCGCCCCCGGTCACGAGGTCTGGTTCTCCTACGCCGACCACACCACACCCCGGACCGTCCTGCACTTCGACGCCCTGGACGAGCGGCTGCGGACCTGGTTCCCCGGCGCCCGCGCCCAGGACGAGGACGACGGCGAGGTTCGGGTCACCGTGGAGAGCGCCGTCTCCCGCGACGGCACGACGGTCCGCGTCTTCGTCGTCTCGCCGGCGGGGAGACCGGACCGGCCGCGTCCGCTCATCCTCACCGGATACGGCGGGTTCGGCGCGTCGATGAGCCCGGCCTACAGCCCCGACGTCCTCGCCTGGGTCCGCGCGGGCGGCGTCTACGCCATCTCCTGCCTGCGGGGCGGCGGCGAGGAGGGCGCCGGCTGGCATCGCGCCGGGATGGGACGGAACAAGCAGCGCGTCTTCGACGATTTCGACGCGGTCACCGACCACCTGATCCGGCAGGGCTGGACCACCCGCCACCGGCTCGGCATCGTCGGCAGCTCCAACGGCGGGCTCCTGGTCGCGGCGGCCGTGACGCAGCATCCGGAGAAGTACGCGGCGGCCGTGTGCCTGGCCCCGCTCACCGACATGGTCCGCTACGAACGCAGCGGCATGGGGCCGAGCTGGCGCTCGGAGTTCGGCACCGCGGACGACCCCGGCGAGCTCGCCGCCCTGCTCGCCTACTCCCCGTACCACAACGTGCGGGACGACGTCGCCTATCCGCCGGTCCTGGTGGGCGCCTTCGACGGGGACACCCGCGTCGATCCGGCCCATGCCCGCAAGTTCACCGCGGCGCTGCAGCACTCCTCCGCGGGCGGCCCGGTGGCGCTGCGCGTCGAGCGGCACGTCGGGCACGGCGGCCGGGCGACCTCCCGCCTCGTCGGGTTACAGGCCGACGTCCTCGCGTTCTGCGGCCACCATCTCGGCCTGTGCCCGGAGGGGGATCGATGCGCGTGCTCCTCTGCCCCCTGAGCAACCCCGGCTACCTGTACTCCACCCTGGCGATCGGGCGGGAACTCCGCGCACGAGGTCATCTGGTCGCGGTGCTGTGCGGCCCCGCGGCGATGGCCACGGTCACGCTCGCCGGCCTGCTCGCGCTGAACGTCGAGGAGTACGGCCCCGCCGAGGTCCTCTCGGTCGGCACCTGGCACTGGATCGCCGAAGGCGCCGCCCAGCACACGGCCGTCCTGGAAGCGGCCCGTGATCTCGGCGCGGACGCGCTGCTCACGTCCATCCTGTGCCACGGGGCCCTGCTCGCGGCGGAGAGGCTGGACATCCCGGCCGTCGTGCTGGGGCTCGGCGCGTGGCTGTGGCCCTACCGCGGCGGCGGGCCGGGGGACGGCGCCGAGCGGGAGTGGCGGGTCCGTGAGGTGCGCGGGTTCTACGACGAGATCCGCTCCGGGGCCGGGATGGCGCCGCGCCGCGACCGGCATCCCGAGCAGCCCTTACTGGGGTCGGTCTTCCTGCTCAGGGGGGACCCCGCGCTGGAACCGCCCGGCGCGGAACTCCCCGGCGAGGTCGTCCACGTGGGGCCGTGCCCGTGGGAGCCGCCGCCCGATCCCGGCACGGTCGCGCGGATCGAGCAGCGGACGCGGCGGGTCGGCAAGCCGGTCGTCTATGTGCACCTCGGCCGGGTGTTCGGCGGGGACAGCCTGTGGCCGCGGCTGAACGCCGCCTTCACGCGCGGCCCGTTGCAGGCCGTCGTGGAGCTGGGCAGGTCGGGCCGCCCCGATCCGGCGCCCGCCGCCGACCTGCTCGTCGTGCGCGAGCCGTGGATGGATCCGCTGGTCGCGCTGGCGAGCCTGGTGCTCACCAACGCCACCTCCGCCCCGGTCCTGGGCGCGCTCCGGCACGGCCTTCCGCTCGTGGTGGCGCCGAACGGGTCCGAGCAGCCGGTGCTCGCCGCGGCGTGCCGCCGGGCCGGCGTCGCGGCCGAGTTCCCCAGCCGTCCCGGCCGGGCCGCCGAGGTGCTGACGGCCGCGCTCGCCGACCCCGGGCTCGCCCGCCGGGCGGGCAGGCTCGGCGCGCGGCTGCGGGCGTCCCCCGGCGCCCCGGAGGCCGCGCGGATCGTGCTCGCACAGTGTTCGTCACCCGTACCGGCGGACCAGCGGTAGACAGAGGAGGAAACGTGCATCTGGCGGACATGCTCGCGCTGCGACCGGTGCCGGCCGCCGGGCTCCTGATGGCGATCACCCGCCGGTGCCCGCTGACCTGCGCCCACTGCTCGACGAACTCGCTGCTGACCAGTGAGGAGCACCCCGCGGAGTGGTTCTCCGGCTTCGTCGGGACGATCGGGCGCGAAGACCGTCCCGAGCTGATCATGCTCACCGGCGGCGAACCCATGCTGCGCCCCCGGCTGGTCGGCGCCATCGCCTCGGCGGCCCGCGGCGTGGGCACCCGGACGATGGTGCTCACCGGCGGCTTCTTCGCGCCGCGCGTCCCTTCCGCGCTCGAAGACGTCGCCCACGTCTCGGTGAGCCTGGACGTCTTCCACCAGCGGGAGGTCCCTCGGGAGAACGTGTTCCGCCTCGTCCACCTGCTCGCCGAGCGGGGGACGGCGGTCAGCTTCCACCTGGTGGGAACCGGCCCCGGCGACCCTTACCTCACGGAGCTCATCGGGACGGTCAGGCGGGAGTTCCGCGACGAGGTCCCCATGCTGGTGGGCCGGGTGCAGGCGGCCGGCCGGGCACGCGCGTGGGCGCCCGCGGACGAGCGCGCCCCCTCGGAACGGCCCCGGCCGTGCACGATGGCCGCGTGGCCGACGGTGTCCCCGGACGGGACCGTCACCGCCTGCTGCAACCAGGACGTCCTCGACCACCGGCCGGTCCCCGGCCACCTGCGGCTCGGCCACCTGTCCACCGACGACTGGCGGTCGATCCGGACGAGCTGCCTGACGTCCCCGCTGCTGCGCGCCATCCGGACGGGCGGACCCCGGTGGGCGTCGGGCCGATCCGAAGACGGGTACTGCGGCACCTGCCGCGCGCTCGGCGCCGAGGAGGCGGCACGTCCCCGCCCGGCCGCCGCCTACCTGGAACAACAGGTCGTCCACGCCCAGGTGGGCGCGGGCCCCGCGGGCTTCATGCGCCGGTACGGCGAAGCCCGTTTCGCAGAACTTGTCATGCTCGGGAGGGAGACCCATGCCGTTTGACGCGGTGCGCGAGCTGACCGAGGCAGGTCTGGACCTGCAGGTCATCAGCGAGGAACAGCGCACGATCGTCGCCGGTCTGAGCCCGGAGGAGGTGGCGATGCTCATCTCGATCCACGAGCAGCTCCTCGAGACGGACCCGGAAGTCGAGGCCCACATCATCGGCGGGTTGCTCTTCTGATGCGCTGCCCGGGTTGCGCGGCGACGGCGCCGGAGGGGGCACGGTTCTGTCCCGCGTGCGGAAACCGCCTGGAGAAGCGGGGCGTGGCCGGTGCGCGCAAGCAGGTCACGGTGGTGTTCTGCGACCTCACCGAGTCCACCGCGCTCAGCGAGCGGCTGGATCCCGAGTCGTTGCGCGCGGTCATGCTCAGCTACTACGCGGCCATGCGGGACTGCCTCGAATCGCACGGCGGCGTGGTGGAGAAGTTCATCGGCGACGCCGTCATGGGGGTCTTCGGGCTGCCCGTCGTGCACGAGGACGACGCGCTGCGCGCCGCGCGGGCCGCGCTCGCCATGCGTGCCGCCCTGGACCGGCTCAACGACGACCTGGCCGGCAGGCTGGACGTCCGGCTGAACGTGCGCATGGGGATCGAGGCGGGCGAGGTCGCCACGGCGGACGACGCCGCCGCCGGTCAGGCGCTGGTGACCGGTGAGGCGGTGAACGTCGCCGCACGGCTGCAGCAGCAGGCGTCGCCCGGGGGCATCCTGATCGGCGAGGGCGCCCAAGCGCTCACCGGTCGTTCGCTGGCGACGACCCCTCTCGGCGGGGTGACCGTGCGGGGCAAGGCGGAGCCGGTGCGGGTGTGGAGCCTGCACGGGGTGCGCGAGGACGATCCGGCGATCAACCGCAGGTTCGACGCCCCCTTCGTCGACAGGGAGCAGGCGCTGCGCGAGCTGGATTCCGTCTTCGCCAGGGTGGTCGAGCTGAACGCCTGCCACCGGATCACGCTGGTCGGGGAAGCGGGCCTCGGCAAGACGCGGCTCGTGCGGTTCTGGGCCGAGACGGTCACCCGGCGCGGCGCGCTCTTCGGCGCCGGGCGTTGCGTGCCGTACGGGGGAGGCGGCGGGCTGCGGGCGCTCGCCGACGCGTTGCGCCAGGCGGTCGGAGAGCAGGAGGGGCCCGCTCCCGACGTGCTGCGGGGCCTGTTCGCCAACGGCACGCTCGGAGCCGTTCCGGACGAGACGTTGTGGGCGGTCGTCACCTGTCTCAAGGCCGCGGGCGTACCGGTGCTGCTGGCGATCGACGATCTGCACTGGGCGGGCGCCGAGTTGCTCGACCTGCTCGGGCAGCTTGAGGAACGCCTCAGCGGGGTGCCGGTGATGCTCCTGTGCGCGGCCCGCTCCGACGCCGCCGCGCCGTCGCAGTCCCTCGTGCTGCGGCCGCTGCCCGCCCCCGACTGCCGCCGCCTCTCCTCGGCGTTGCTCGACACCACCGCGCACGACGGCGCCGTGCTCGAACGGCTGGTGCGCCGATGCGAGGGCAACCCGTTCTACCTCGAACAACTGGTCGCGCTGATCTGCGACGGGATGGATCCGGAACGGGTGCCGCCCGCACTGCGCGCGCTCCTGTCCGCGCGGATCGACGCGCTGCGCTTCGAGGAGCGGCACGTCCTCGCCTGCGCGAGCGTGATCGGCCGCGAGTTCGGCCGGGCGGAGCTGGCGGCGCTGTACGGGAGCGGGGCGGACGAGCTGGTGGTCAGGCTCACGCGCAAGCAGTTCGTCGAGCCCGCCGGCGGGCGCCACCGGTTCACCAGCACCCTCATCCAGCAGGTGGTCTACGTGGAGACCGGCAAAAGCACGCGCGCCGACCTGCACCAGCGGCTGGCCGCCCACCTCGACCGTTCCGGCGAGCAGCCGGACTCCGTCGGCACCCACCTGGCCATCGCCTACCGGCTCCGCTGCGAGCTCACCCGTCCGGACGCCGACACCGTGCGGATGCGTGACACGGCCGCCGCCCGCCTGGCGAGCGGCGGCGAGAAGGCGCTGCGCCACGGCGATCTCTCCAGGGCGGTGCACCTGCTGGAGGACGCGTACTCCCTCACGGGCGACCGGAACCCGCTGGTGGTCGAGCGGCTGGGCGAGGCCAGGATCGCCGTCGGCGACGCCGGGCAGGGCGTGCCGCTGCTGCAGCGCGCACTTGGGCTGGGGGACGAACGGGTGGCCTGCCACGCCAGGCTCTACCTGAGCTATCTGGAGGGGGGCCTGTCCGAGGTCGGCGCGCTGGAGGCGGCGGCCGTCTTCGAGAGCGCGGGCGACGATCTCGGGCTCGCCCGTGCCATGGTCCGGGTCGGCCAGCACGCCCAGTCCGACGGCAGGTTCGCCCAGGCCAGGACCGCGCTGGAACGCGGGCTCGGCCATGCCATCCTGGCCGACGCGGAGCTGGAGCGGGCGACGGCGCTGGGCGCGCTCGCGGTCTCGCTGTGGCTGGGTCCCGAACCCGCGTCCGTCGGGGTCGCGCGCTGCGAGGAACTGCTGTCCGTGCACGGACGCGGCCGGAGAACCGTGCAGGCCGTCATGGGGTGCCCGCTGGCCGTCCTGCACGCCCTGAACGGCGACTTCGCCCGGTCCGAGCGCGCGCTCGCCCGCGCCGAGGCCATCCTGTCCGAGCTCGGCCACGCCTACGCGGCCGCCTTCGTCCCGATGTTCTCGGCGACGGTCGCCCACCTGGCCGGACGCGTCTCGGACGCCGAGGCCCTGCTGCGCCGGGCCCACGACGCCGCGACCGCGCTCGCCGACGCCCAGTTGCGCGTCACCGCCGTACGGGATCTCGCCCGGGTGCTGTACGAGCAAGGCCGGGCCGACCAGGCGTACGCCCTGGCGCGCGAGGGGCTGGCCGATCCCGACGGAGCCCAGCCCATGCTCCGGGCGGAGTTCATGAGCCTCACGGCTCGCATCCTGGTCGAGCGCCCGCTCGCGGACGCGGCCTGGGACCTGGCGGCCACCACCGACTCACCGCTCATGCAGGCCCGCGTCCTTGCGGACCGGGCCCACGTGCGGGCCGCCCAGGGCGACGCCGACGGCGCCGCTGAGGACCTGGCCGCCTGCGGCGGACTGCGCGCGGGCAAGGAGCGGTGATGCCGGCCGCCGACCTCGCCCTGACCTGGAGCCTGAAGGACCGGCCTGACGACCTCGACGTCACCACGACCTGGTGGTCCCGCGCGCCGGACCTGGCCGGGGCGACCGGCCGCGGGGTCCGGGTCTGCGTGCTCGACAGCGGGATCGAGCCCGGCCACCCGGCGATCGGCCCGATCCAGGGGTCGTACGCGGTGCTGGCCGAGGGCGACGGGACGGTCGTGCGGGAGACGGAGCCCGGGGACGTCTGCGGGCACGGCACGGCCTGCGCCGGGATCATCAGGAAGATCGCGCCGGAGTGCGAGCTGTACAGCGTCCGGGTGCTCGGGCCGGGCTTCGCGGGGCGCGGCAACGTGTTCGTCGCGGGCCTGCGCTGGGCCGTGGAGCAGGGATTCGACGTCATCAACCTGAGCCTGTCCACCACCCGCAGGCAACTCGCCGAAGATCTCCGGGCGGTGAGCGACGACGCCTACTTCCGCCGGACGGTGATCGTGGCGTCCGCGCACAACCTCCCCGTCGAGAGCTATCCGTGGCGGTTCTCGTCGGTGATCTCGGTGGGCAGCCACGCCGAAGGAGATGCCGCCCTGCTCATCTACAACCCGCGTCCGCCCGTGGAGTTCTTCGCCCACGGTTCGGACGTGGAGGTGGCCTGGCCGGGAGGCGGGCGCAGGCGGTGCACCGGGAACAGCTTCGCCACCCCCCATGTCACCGGGCTGTGCGCACTCGTGCTGAGCGGGTGTCCAGGGCTCACCCCCTTCCAGGTGAAGAACGCTCTCTACATGAACGCGAGAAATGTGAGGCGAGAACCATGAACGTCGAGTTCGAAGCCGACCACGACGCTCTGCTTCAGTCGATCGTCGACGTAGCCCTCGCGATCTACGGTGCGGCGGCCAGTTCGATCTTCCTCTACGACACAGAACGGGACGAACTCATCTTCCGGGCGGTCTCCGGTCAGGGCCAGGGGCTCCTGGTCGGGCGTGCCTTCCCCTCGTCGCAGGGGATCGCGGGCTGGGTGCTCTCGTCGAGGCAGGCGATGATCGTCGACGACCTGACCGGCAGCGACCATTTCGCCAGGGACATCGCCGAGTCGACCTCCTACGTGCCCAGGTCCCTCATGGCGGTCCCGCTGCTGCACGACGACGAGGCCCTCGGCGTGCTCGAAGTGCTGGACCCGCATCCCCAGGCGCGTGCCGCGATCGCCGAGCTGGAGCTCCTGGTCATGTTCGCGCGTCAGGCGTCGGTCGCCTTGCGGGTGACCCGGAACTACGCGCAGGCCGTACGCGCGGACCCGAACGCGCGGCGGCGGCAGGAGACCCGCCGCCTGCTCTCCGCCCTGACCGAGCTGGTGGAGGAGGATTCAGGGCCGCTCCCGCGTCGCTGACTCCCTGGCGAACAACCTGACCCAGCGCGGGATGCGATAGACCGCGTCCGCCCGCGACTCGACCTCGATCACCTGCGCCTCCTCCAGGGTGTCCAGCAGCGCCTGCGCCCGGTCCGGCCCGAGCAGCGGCGCGGCCTCGCCGAAGGTGAACTGCTCGTCCGGCAGCGCCCCGAGGCTTCTCAGCGCCTGATGGGCGGACGGGTCCAGGTCGCGTTCCAGGCTGGCCGCGCACGCGCGCAGCGAACGATCGCCCACCGTGAGCTCGTTGAGCAGCAGCCGATCGTCGGCCAGCCGGGCGGTGAACTCCGCGAGGCTCAGGTCCGGTCGCGCGGCGAGCCGGGCGCCCGCCAGCCGGATCGTCATCGGCGAGCACCCGGCGGCCGTCAGCAGCCGGCGCGCCGCGACCGGATCCGCCGCGACCCGCCGGTCGCCGACCAGGCCGCGCAGCAGCTCAAGCGCCTCGGACCGGTCGAAGGCGCCGAGGGCCACGTGGTGGACCGACTCCACCGCGTCCAGCCGCCTCCTGCTCGTGACGATGACGCCGCTGTTGCCCGTGCCGGGGATCAGGCTGCGCACCTGCGCCGGGGTGGCCGCGTCGTCCAGGACGAGCAGGAACCGGCGCTCCGCCAGCCACGCGCGATACGTCGCCACCCGCTCCTCCGGCGACTCGGGAAGTTCCACGCCGAAGCCGGTCAGCCGGAGGACCTCCGCGACGATCTCGGCGGTGGTGCGTTCCGCGCCGGAGGCGTCCCTGAGCGCGACGAACAACTGGCCGTCCCGGAAACCGGTGCGCAGGCGGTGCGCGACGTGGACGGCCAGCGACGTCTTGCCGCTGCCCGCGGGGCCGTACAGCACGACCGGCGGATTCAGCCGCCCCTCCTCGAAGGCGTCGAGGATGTCGCCGATCTGCTGCTCGCGTCCGGTGAAGTCGGCCAGGTCCCTCGGCAGCATGCTCATGTGCGCGACCGTGTCGTACTCCGGGCGCGGCGGGTCGAGATCGTCGTCCCCGCGGAGTATCGCCTGATAGAGGCGTTCCAGCACCGGGCTCGGCCGCAGGCCCAGCTCCCTGGTGAGCGCCTGCCGCAGCCCTTCGAACTCGGCGAACGCCTCGGTCTGCCGGCCGCAGCGGTACAGGGCGAGCATCTGGCACCGCCGCAGCCGTTCCCTGAACGGATTCTCCCTCGCCCATTCGGTCAGGACGTCCACGATCCGCGCGTGATGTCCGAGGTCGAGTTCCGCCTCGGCCCAGTCCTCGAAGGCCGTCAGCCTCAGATCGCCGAGCCGGGCCACCTCCGCGGCGACCAGCGGGACATGCGTCAGATCGGGCAGCGGGTCGCCGCGCCACAGGTCCAGCGCGTCGCCCAGCAGCCGCCGGGCCGTCCGCATGTCCCCACCGCGCAGCGCTCGCCTGCCCGACTTGACCGACTCGGTGAAGCTGACCATGTCGAGCCGGCGGGCCGGCAACCGCAGCCGGTATCCGGGCGGCACGTAGAGCAGGTCGTCCCGCAGACCGAGATCCTTGCGCAGTGCCGCGACATAGACCTGAAGGTTCTTCTGCGCGGTCCTCGGGGGCGCGTCGGCCCAGGCCGCTTCGATGAGCGAGGAAACCGGAACCACATTGTTGATCCGGACGAGCAGCGCCGCCAGGATCACCCGCCGCTTGAACGGCCCGAGATCGACCTGCGCCGCGTCCCGGCGCGCCTCAAGGGGCCCGAGGATGGCAAACTCCACGTCCACGACGGCCTCCCCGAAGGTTGGATCACATGACGCCGTTCCTCACACCAGAGTTGCCATATTCGCTGTTGACGCCGGTAGGAGCATCTGACACCTGTTCGCGATGATATTCGTCACGGCTTCGGCCGCCGCGGAGGCCGCCGGAGGTTCCGGCCCAGGTCGCCGCGGCCCTGCACCGGGCGAGCACGTCATATGAGGCCGAAAGCGCTGCCGAAACGGCTCGCCGGGCGGCGAGCCGTTTCGTGTCGCCGGGGGTCTGCGGCCGGAGGCCGGGGTGGGGTCAGGGGTAGGAGGTCACCTTGGAGGGGATGGTCGCCGTGCCGAAGGCGGGGGCGCCGGTGTCGTTGATCACGTGGTTGTAGCGGCCCATCCCGCCGAGGGAGACGACGAGGAGGCTGTGGAACTTCACGCCGGGCTTCACCGGGGCCTGGAAGCCGTGCTCGTTCTCGATGGTCGGGTCCGAGGTGAAGTTGCAGTAGCTGCCCATGCCCCAGCCCTCATGGACGTTGACCGCGTTGTCGACCTTGTAGCCGGCCCAGCCCTTGGTGGTGCCGTTCATCCACGCGGCCTGGTTGGGCGGGTCGTAGGCCTTCTCGTTCTGGAAGAAGATCGTCCGGCCGCGCTCGCCGAACCACTCCACGTCGTACTTCTGGAAGTGTTCCACGAACAGGCCGGTGGCCAGCACGTCGTTGCCGTACACCCGCAGGCCGTAGTCGGCGGTGTTGACGGTCCAGCCGACGCCGGCGCCGTGGTCGGCGCGCCAGATCCAGGTGTGGTCGATGACCGTGTCGTCGCTGTGCACCACCATGCTGGTGGTCGCCTTGCCCGCGAACTGGCCGCCGATCCGGATGAACACGTCCTGCACCGTCGTGGGGTTGGCGGCGTGGTCGACGTGCGAGCCCTGCTGCCCGATCTCCAGCAGCGTCGGGGAGTTGACCGTGCCCGCGTCGATCAGGAAGCCCGCCAGCCTGACCCCGTCGACGTCGGCCACCTTCATCGCGGTGACCCCGTTGTCCGGGACGATCGTGGCCAGGCCGAGACCCATGACGATGGTGTTCGCCCTGGTCACGTTGATCGTCTGGGACAGGTGGTAGATGCCGGGGGTGAACAGCAGGTGCAGCCCCTGGGCAAGCGCCTGGTTCAGGGCGGCGGCCGTCACACCGGGCTTGGCGACGTAGAACTGGCTGAGCGGCAGGGACGTGCCGGGCGTCGGGCCGTTGGCCCAGGTGGCGCCGCGGGCGTTGGTGCGCGCGGAGGGGACGAACACCCGGTAGTCGTTGCCCGCCATGTACAGGTACGGCTTCTCGCGGCTGTAGGGGGTGTTGGCCAGCGTCGTGTAGACGGGCTCGGGGAAGCTGTTGGCGGGAGCGCCTTCGACGCCGGAGAATACCATGTTCCAGACGCCGTTCGTCCAGCCGCCGATCGAGCTGTCCCGGGTGTACCACTGCTGCTGCGAGTACGGCCCGACCGTGCCGTCGATCTTGCTGTCCGCGATGTAGCCGCCGCTGGCCCAGCCGTACCCGGACGGCGCGAGGTTGAGGCCGCCCCGGATGTGCATGCGGCGGAACGGCGCGGCCTGGGCGACCGCCCACCGGTTGGTGCCGTCGTACGGGGTGACCGAGAGGTTCTCCGTGGACCGCCAGAAGTTCTGGGTGGCGTTGCCGTTGAACCAGCCCGCGTCGACGCTCACGCCCCGGACGGTGACGTCGTCGGGGTTCTGGCCGAGCCCGTAGACCGAGGTGTAGAAGCCGACGTTGACGTTCACGTCGTAGCTGCCGGGCTTGAACATCAGCGCGTAACGCCCGGTGCCGAACTGCGCCGACTCCTGCTGGGTGAAGATCTGGTTGATCTGGGCCTGGATGGTCGCGGCCGGCATCGACGGGTCGAACACCTTCACGTTCGGCCCGAGGTCGCCACCGCCCGGCTGGGTCGGCGGGTCCTCGCTCTCCAGGGTGTGGACGGCGACCTCCCACAGCGAGTAGCCGAAGCCGGTGCCGCGGGCCGTGCCGTACACGCGCAGGTAGCGGCCCGCCCCGGACACGTCGTAGGACACGATGCCGCCACCGCCGCCGGTGACCACCTTGAGGTCCTGCCAGCTGCCGCCGTCGAGGGACGCCTGGATCCGGTAGTCCCTGGCGTAGGCCGTCTCCCAGCGGAGATCGACCTTGCAGATCGCCTTCACCGCGCCGAGGTCCACCCGCACCCACTGCGGGTCGGCGGCGGCGCTGGACCAGCGGGTGCCGGTGTTGCCGTCGAAGGCGTTGCCCGGCGCGTAACCGCCCTGCACGGAGGAGGCGGTGGCGGGCTTGTTCAGCGCCGCGTTGGCGCCGCCGCACTCCGCGCCGCTCCCGCCGGGACCGAAGACCTGGAACTCCCACAGGGAGTAGCCGTAGCCGGTGCCGCGGGTGCCGCCGAGCATCCGGACATAACGGCCGTTGCCGGTGACGTCCCAGGTGTCGACGCCGCCGTCACCGCCGGTCACGGCCCGGAGGTCGGTCCAGGTGTTCCCGTCCGGCGAGGACTGCACCCGGTACGCGGTCGCGTAGGCGGCCTCCCAGGTCAGCACGACCCTGCTGATGTCCTTCGCGGCGCCGAGGTCCACCTGTACCCACTGCGGGTCGGCGGCGGCGCTGGACCAGCGGGTGCCGGGGTCGCCGTCGAAGGCGTAGCGGGCCGCCATGCCGGCGCTCTGCTCGGACGAGGCCGCCGCGGTTCCGCCCTGCGAGAGCAGGGTGTCCGCGGCGTGCGCGGGCGCCGCGGTCGGTACGGCCAGCATGCACGCCACCATGGCGAGCGCGGCCCCGATGGGTCTGAGTCTCATCTGTGGTCACTTTCGGGTGGGGGGTGATGGGCGGGCCGGGGAGAAGGCGGCCCGGACTGCGGAGAACGCTCCCCGGCGCGCGGTCGTGCGGCCTGCCCACCGGGTGCCGCCTGCGGCGGCCGGGCATCCCGGGAACCGGCTCTGACCACGCGTTGGATGCACGTTCTCTCCTCGCGACGGGAGATGCCCGCGGCGGAGGGGCCGCGGGGAGAGCGCTCTCCGCGAGGAGAGTGCGCCTGGATTTCACAGGTGTCAAGGCCCGGTTGTCCACGAGTCGGAAACACACTGCTCACACCCGGGAAACACACCGAGCCCGCGACCGGTGACGAGGAGGCCACCGGCGTCGCCGACGAACCCCCGATCCGGTCCCGCGTTCCCCGGCCGGTCCCGCGTTTCTTCGGCCCGGTCCCCGCACCCTCTCGGTCCGGTCTCGCGCCAGGCTTTTCCGGATCGGCCCGGAATGGACGGTCGCGGAAACCGCGGCGCACGTGGCCGCCATCGGCGAACTGTACGTGTCGATGCTGCGGCCGGGCGGTGGCGGTCTGCTCGTCTCCCCGCTCGGCGACGTGCTCGGCAGAACAACCGTGGACACGGTGGCCGAATTCAACGAGGTGACCCGTGCGCCGCGCTCCCACGGCCGGCCGCGGGAGCGCGGTACGTCACGGGTGTCAGTACCACGTGATGACGGGGTACCAGATGACGCCGGTCCTGGCGAGGAGCCGTACGTCCCAGTAGAGGAACGTGAAGACGCCGGCGACCAGGAAGGCCGAGCCGCTGATCACGGCGGCGCGGCCGGGCGCGGCGGCGAACCAGCGCTGGATGCGACCGCCGGCCAGGGCGGTCAGCAGCAGGAAGACGACCGCGAGGACGACGATGTTGCCGAGCGACTGCAGGACCAGGGCGGCGGCCCCGTACAGCGGGTTGCCGCTGTCGGCGACGTCGCGGAAGAGCTGCCGGTAGAGCGGGAACGGACGGCCGATGAGGAAGGCGCCGATCAACAGGCCCATCAGCAGCGAGCGGGCGTGCGGGAAGCGCCGGGAGATCCCCTCCAGGGGATCCTTGACCAGTTTGAGCGCGGCGAGCCCGAGGTAGCACAGCACCAGGCCGATCGCGCCGAAGACGATCATCGACTGGACGAGGCGCGGGGCGAGGCCGCCGGTCACCGTGGCGGTGGAGTACTGCGGCATGTGGGTGCCGAACAGCGCGGCGACGACACCGTAGGCGGCGGAGACGGCCACCGCCCCCGCGACCAGCCAGCCGAGGGGCGGCAGGGCGGCGACGAGCCGGTTGCCGACGGACTGCTTCTCGCCGAGCATCGGGGCCACCGCGCCCAGGGCCGCGATGTTGCAGGCGGTGAAGGTGCCGCCGAGACCGCTGGCGAAGGCGAAGGCCACCCCGGAGAGGATGCCGGTGAGCGGCGCCTCCGCGGCCTCGTGCCCGATGAGCGCGCTGGTGATCCCGTCGCCGATGACCCGGTCCACGAAGGGGGCCGACCACAGCACGGTGAGCACGAAGCCCGCGAGGAAACTGACGGCGACGACGAGGCCGCGCCGTCCGGGAACCGGAGATGAGGCGGCCGGGGCTTGTTTCGCCCTGAGGTCGGAGCTGGTCATTCGGTCGTCCTTTCGCTCGGTGCGTGGTGACCGCTCTGTGTGTGGCGAGGGCTCGGTGCGTGGTAACCGCTCCGCGCGTGGCGGGGCTCGGTGTGGTGACCGCTCGGTTTGTGCTGACCGCTCCGCGCGTGGCGAGGGCGTGAGGCTCGGCTGGGGGTGTCAGCGGTTTGCGAGGCGTGGTCTGCGTATCGGTCCGCGTATCGCGGTGAACGTGAGGATTCCCGCGCTCAGCAGGATCATCAGGGCGACGATCACCCATTCGTTGGAACCGCCGGGTCCGTAGACCCGGCCGTCCCGCCCGATGTCGAAGGCCCTCGTGCGTTCTCCCGCGCGCAGCGAGTCGCGTTCGCTGCCGTAGAGGTCGACCTGGGTCCGGCGGACGCTGTTGTCGTCGGACCGGAAGTCGCCGGTCCAGACACAGCTCTCGTGACCGGGGTGCTGGACGCATTCCCGCTGCTGGGCGGTGAAGACGCCGGGTACGCCGTCGGCGCGGGCCGCCCGCACGGCCGGGCCGATGTTGGGCACGGCCAGGTAGAGCAGGTAGACCGCCACGAGTACGAGGACCACGGTGACGGCCCGGGGGCCTCGCCGTCCGGCCATCGGCTTAGTGCCCGGCGGCCACGGCGCAGGTGCAGCGCATGCGCGCCCGTTCCACCGCGGTGGCCCGGCGGTGCAGGATCATCGCCACCACCATCGGGGTGAACACGATGGCGTTGTAGAACAGGTGCAGCTCGACCCGTGGCATGAGCAGCTGAATGATGCTCGTGGGGACCGGGCGGCCGAGGAGGTTGGCTCCGGAGAGCGCCTGAATGAGCAGCAACAGGTGTTCGAAATGGTGCCAGATCTGAATTCCGAGCGCGATGTTCCACCATTTCCGCGACCGGCCGACGAACCCCTTGCGCAGTATGACGAACCCGACGAGCATCAGCAGGGCGTAGCCGTAGTGCATCCATTCCGAGGTGACGAGCCAGGGAAAGGGGACGCCCAGTACGCCGCGCGCTTCGGGGGTCGGCCAGCCGAGTGCGTAGATCTGGACCGCCTGGGCGATGTGCTCGGCCCAGTGGGCCACGACGATCACCAGGAATATGGCGAGCCCGGTATTGTGGTTGCGTTCGTTGAGGGCCCTCAGGTGGGCCTGGACGCCGCCGGTCACCGCTGTGCCTGTCGCCATTCGCGGGCCTCCGTTCAGTGTCATTGTCCCGGTGCCACATCCCATCCAAGGGTTCCGTCGCGGGGTTCGCTACTTCTTTCATGCCTTGTTCCGCCGCCTCCGTTCAGGTCCGTCCGGCGTGCTGGGACGGCCGGCAGAAGACCGGTTGAGGCAGCAATCAGAGAGATGCGCCGGATTTGTTCCCGGATGAGCATGGATGCGTCATGGCCGTATCGGTCGTCAGGCTCCAGCGGGGAGGAACGATGTCCACCGTCCTGGGATCTTTGCGCAGGCTCGTACTGGCTCCGGCGCTGGCCGATGTGACGTTCGCGCGCCGTGGGTTCCCGGTGGAGGGGACGGCGGCGACCGGGCGGCTCGAAGCGATCCCCCAGTCGGTGATCTGCGGCTTCGAGTGGGGGATCGACGCCCGCGACCAGTGGGAGCTGGAGCGGCGGCTCGACTTCGTGACCCCGGAACTGCGCGGGTTCGCCTACGAGGGCGCGACGATGGCCTGCGCGGTCCTGGACGCGATGCGCGGCGGACGCGGCCACCGCACCCGTGACCTGCTGCTCGGCCCGGGACAGCCGCACATCTTCCTCGCCTACATCGGCATCGGGTTCGCCATGGCCCGGCTGCCCCGGGTGCTGTGGAAGAAGGCGGTGCCCGACCTCACGGGTTCGCCCTACTACCCGGTCATGACCTGGCTGGCGGTGGACGGCTACGGCTTCGACCGCGCCTACTTCGACACCGGCCGCTGGGTCGACCGGCAGGAGGCGCCCACGCCCTACCCGTGGGAGGGGTCGCCCGACTACTTCCTCCGGGCGGTGGACCAGGGCATCGGGCGGGCGCTCTGGTTCATCTGCGGCGGCCGGGCCCCGCAGGTGGCCGCGGCGGTCCGGCGGTTCGCCGGGCGGCGGCAGGCCGACCTGTGGAGCGGGGTGGGGCTGGCCGCCGCGTTCGCCGGAGGCGGCGAGCCGGCCGGCCTGGCCGTCCTGCGGCGCGAGGCCGGCGAGCACCGGCCCGAGCTGGCGCAGGGCGTCGTCTTCGCGGTCAAGGCCCGCGCGTACGCGGGATTCGTGCCCGCGCACACCGAGGCCGCGGCCGGCGCGCTCGCCGACCTGACGCCGCAGGCCGCGGTCGCGCTGGCGGACGACTCCGAGGTGGCGGCGGGGGCGTCCGGCCCGGTGCCCGCGTACGAGCTGTGGCGCCGCAACGTGCGCGCCCGCCTCTCGTCCGCGGACGTCACCGCCGACTGACCCCGCCGACGGATCCCGGCCGACGGATCCCGGCCGACGGATCCCGGCCGACGGACCCCGCCGACTGACCCCGCAGGCTGACCCGGCCGACGGATCCCGGCCGGCTGACCGTTCGATCGATGCCTCCCGCGGACGACGCGCACCGCCTCCCGGCCCCGGGACGGGCGCGCCCGCCGCGTGGACGCCCGTCCTCGGGTGCGGCATGCCGTGGGAACCCCTCCGACCGGCACGGGACACCGGACGTCTTTTGCTGCGCGCGATATGCGCGTGATCAACGACTCCGTTCAATTCCTTAATCGTGCTCTTTCCTGAGCAATGGTGAAGTAGACGCACTCCGGAGGGGTCCGGATACATTCGGTCAAGCAGATGTTTCTCGCTGTCGGGACCATGTGTTAATGGTGCCCTTGGGTGTGGATTGGGGAATGCGTTGGCCGCCACATTACGGAGGCTGAGTCGCCGTGTGCTCACCCCGGACGACTCGGAGACGAACCTGAGAAAACGCGGATTCCATGTGAAGGATCCCGCCACTCGGGAAATTCTGGAAAAGATCGGGAAGAACTTTCTCGCGGGTTATGGCCATGCCGTCGAAGCGGGTACGGCCGATGCGCTTCCGGAACGCCTGGACGGGATTCCGGTGCGATTTCGCGGCTTCGCCTACGAGGGTGCGGCAATGGGCTTCACCATGGTCGACGCGCTGACCTTCGCGCGCGGCCGGCGGGTGCGCGAGTTTCTGGCCGGTCCCGGCGACGCCCACGTCTACATGGCCCTCATCGGGGTGGGGTGGGCGATGGCCAGGCTGCCGAGGTTCCTCTGGCCCAGCCTGCCGCTCGACCCGCTGCTGCAGTGGCTCGTGCTCGACGGCTACGGCTTCCACCAGGCGTACTTCCGCACGGAGCAGTACGTCAGGCGGCACTACGAGGAGCCGCGCTTCCCGTGGCCGGCCGACGACCCCCACGGGTACGCGAACCGCGCCCTCGACCAGGGCATCGGCCGGGCCCTGTGGTTCGTCGGCGGCGCGGACGCCGACGTCGTGACGACCCTGATCGAGGGGTTCCCCGCGAGCCGGCAGGCCGACCTGTACTCCGGCGCCGGGCTGGCCGCGACCTACGCGGGCGGCGCCGGCGAGGACGAGCTGCGGGGCTTCTGGAAGCGCGCGGGGGAGTACCGCCCGCAGGTGGCGCAGGGCAGCGCGTTCGCGGCCGAGGCCCGGCGGCGGGCCGGCCTGGAGGTGCCGCACACAGAGGTCGCCACCGGGGTGTTCTGCGACATGTCGCCCGACCGGGCGGCGCAGATCTGCATCGACGTCCTCCCGGAGCGGGGCGGTTCCGCCACCGGGCAGGGCCGGGGGGCCGAGCCCCCGTTCGAGGAATGGCGGCGGCGTATCGCCGACGAGTTCGTGTCCCTTGGGAGGTGCTAGTTCGTGACCGCTACCCTGACCAGCCGGCTGCGCAAGCAGTTACCAGGCGCAGTGGCGTTGCTGATGGTGGTGGGCATGTTCTTCATTGTCCGCCTGCCCGAGGCGTCCGCGGCCGACAAGGCGGAGCTGGCCCGCAAGTACGCGTTCCAGCCGATGAACATCGCGCTGCCGAGCGGATTCCGGCAGCAGACGATCCGGCGCGTCAACAAGGAGTACAAGCACATCGACGCCTGGATCTCCTCGGTCGGGGCCGGGATCGCGATGAACGATCTCGACGGCGACGGGTTGCCGAACGACCTGTGCGTCACCGATCCCCGTATCGACCAGGTCGTGGTGACCCCGGCGCCGGGCGCCCGGGCGCAGCGGTACACGCCGTTCGCGCTGAGCAGCGGTTCGCTGCCGATGAACGACGCCATGGCGCCGATGGGCTGCGCCCCGGGCGACTTCAACGAGGACGGCCGGATGGACCTGCTGGTCTACCTGTGGGGCCGGACGCCGATCGTCCACCTGGCGAAGCCGGACGCCGCGAAGCTGACCGCCGACGCCTACGTGGCCACCGAACTGGTCCCGAACGCGGGCGGCGCCACGTACACCGGGCCGGAGTGGAACTCCAACGCCGTGTCGATCGCCGACTTCGACGGTGACGGGCACGAGGACATCTACCTCGGCAACTACTTCCCGCACGGGCCGGTGCTCGACGACCGCAAGCGCGGCGGTGTCTCGATGAACCGCTCGCTGTCCGCCGCCACCAACGGCGGCGAGGACTACTTCTTCCGCTGGACCGGCGCACGGACGGGGGAGCGGCCCTCGGCCACGTTCCAGCGGATCGACAACGCCGTGCCCGGCGACATCTCCAGAGGGTGGGTGCTCGCCGCCGCCGCCAACGACCTCGACGGCGACCAGCTCTCCGAGCTCTACATCGCCCAGGACCACGGCAAGGACGCGCTCCTGCACAACATCTCCCGGCCCGGCAAGATCGAGTTCGCCGCGGTGCACGGCGTGCGGACCCCCGGGCTGCCCAAGTCCAAGCGGATCGGCGAGGACTCCTTCAAGGGCATGGGCATCGACTTCGCCGACTTCGACCACGACGGCCTCTACGACATGTTCGTCAGCAACATCACCACGACGTTCGGCATCCAGGAGAGCAACTTCCAGTTCATGAACACGGCGAAGGACCAGGCCGACCTGCGCGCCAAGCTGGGCAACGGCGTGGGGCCGTGGGAGGACCGCAGCACGAACCTCGGGACCGCGTGGTCCGGCTGGGCGTGGGACGTCAAGGTGGCCGACTTCAACAACAGCGGCGAATCGGTGATCGCGCAGACGACCGGGTTCGTCAAGGGCGAGGTCAACAGGTGGCCGCAGCTCCAGGAACTCGCCGCGACCAACGACCTCGCGACGGACAACCCGTACTGGTGGCCGTACGTGCAGGCCGGCGACGACATCGCCGGGAGCCAGCGGCTCGCCTTCTTCGTCTGCGCCCCGGACGGCAGGTACCAGGACCTGGCGCACGAGCTCGGCCTGGCGATCCCGGTGCCCACCCGGGGCATCGCCGTCGGCGACGCGGACGGCGACGGACGGCTCGACATGGCCGTCGCCCGCCAGTGGGACGAGCCCGTCTTCTACCAGAACACCAGCCCGGCGCCCGGCGCGTACCTCGGACTCCAGCTGACCCATGACACCGAGTCGCCCGAGGGCGCGATGCCCGCGCAGGGCTCGCCGGTGGTCGGCGCGCAGGTGACCGTGACGACCCCGGACGGCCGCAAGCACCTGGCCCGCGTCGACGGCGGCAGCGGCCACTCCGGCAAGCGCAGCCACGAGGTGCACGTGGGCCTCGGCTCCAAGGTCACCGGGCCGGTCCAGGTCCACCTGACCTGGCGGGACCGCTCCGGTCAGGTGCGCGAACAGAACCTGCAGCTCAACCCGGGCCGGCACGCGCTGCGGCTCGGCTCCCAGGCCAAGGAGAGGTGATCGTACATGTCCACGACCAAGCCCAGCCCTCCGCGGCATGACCCCAAGGTCGTCATCGCCCTGCGCAACTTCGCCATGTCGATGACGGTGTTCAACATCTTCGGTTACACGATCCTCGGCTTCGAGCAGCCGTGGGTGTGGCCCTTCATCGCCTTGGCCACCGCCTACTCGTTCGAGGCGCTGCTGGAGATCATCGGAGCGCGGGCGGAGGGACGCGCGCCGCGCTTCATGGGCAACGGCATGCGCGGCGTCATGGAGTTCCTCTACCCGGCGCACATCACCGCCCTGGCCATGAACATGCTGATCTACGTCAACGACCAGGTGTGGGTCATGATCTTCGGGGTCATGGTCGCGGTCGGCGCCAAGTGGGTGCTGCGCGCTCCGGTGCGCGGCCGGCTGCGGCACTACATGAACCCGTCCAACTTCGGGATCACCGTCATCCTGCTGGTCTTCCCGTGGGCGAGCATCGCGCCGCCGTACCACTTCACCGAGCAGTTCGACGCCCCGGTCGACTGGCTCGTCCCGGCGATCATCCTGTCCGCGGGCACCATGCTGAACGCCAAGCTCACCGGCCGGACGTGGCTCATCTTCGGCTGGCTCAGCGTCTACGTCGCGCAGGCGGTCTTCCGTGGCGTGCTGCTGGACACGTCGATCCCGTCGTCACTGATCATGATGACCGGTGTCGCCTTCGTCCTCTACACCAACTACATGGTGACCGACCCGGGCACCAGCCCGTCCGCGCCGGCCGCGCAGTTCGCGTTCGGCGGCGGCATCGCGGTCATCTACGGGTTCTTCACCGGCGCGGGCATCGCCTACGGCCTCTTCTTCGCCACCGCGGTCGTCTGCCTGATCCGCGGCCTCTACCTGTGGTCGCTGCACTTCTCCAACAGGGCCCGCGAACAGCGTGCCGCGCACGACGCGGCGATGGCCGCGGAGGCCGCGGAGGCCGCCGCCGCGAACGGAAGGGCCGGCGCCGGCCACCCCGTGCCCGACACCTCCGTGACCGACCAGCCCGCGACCGACAAGAAGGTCGTGCCCGCATGAGCAGGAACCGACTGGCCGTGGTCGGCATGGCGTGCCGCTACCCGGACGCCGCGTCGCCGAGAGAGCTGTGGGAGAACGTCCTGGCCGGGCGGCGCGCGTTCCGCCGGCTGCCCGACCAGCGGATGCGGCTGGAGGACTACTGGGACGCGGACCCGGCCGCCCCCGACCGGTTCTACGCCAGGAACGCCGCCGTCATCGAGGGCTACGAGTTCGACCGGGTCGCCCACCGCGTCGCCGGGAGCACCTACCGGTCCACCGACCTCACCCACTGGCTGGCGCTCGACGTCGCGGGCCAGGCGCTCACCGACGCGGGGTTCCCCAAGGGCGAGGGCCTGAACCGGGAACGCACCGGCGTCGTCGTGGGCAACACGCTGACCGGGGAGTTCACCCGTGCCAACACGCTGCGGCTGCGCTGGCCGTACGTGCGGCGGGTCGTCGCCGCGGCGCTGCGCGAGCAGGAGGGCTGGGACGACGACCGGCTGGGCGGGTTCCTCGACGACCTGGAGGTCGCCTACAAGGACCCGTTCCCGGCGATCGACGAGGACACCCTCGCGGGCGGCCTGTCCAACACGATCGCGGGCCGGATCTGCAACTACTTCGACCTCAAGGGCGGCGGGTACACCGTCGACGGCGCCTGCTCCTCGTCGCTGCTGTCGGTGGCGACCGCGTGCAACGCGCTGCTGGAGGGCGACCTCGACGTCGCCGTCGCCGGCGGGGTGGACCTGTCGATCGACCCGTTCGAGATCGTCGGCTTCGCCAAGACCGGAGCGCTGGCCAGGAGCGAGATGCGGCTGTACGACCGCCGCTCCAACGGCTTCTGGCCGGGCGAGGGCTGCGGGATGGTCGTGCTGATGCGCGAGCAGGACGCCCGCGACCGGCAGCACCGGATCTACGCGACCGTCGCCGGCTGGGGGGTGTCCTCCGACGGCCAGGGCGGCATCACCCGGCCCGAGATCAGCGGTTACCGGCTGGCGCTGCGGCGCGCCTACGAACGGGCGGGCTTCGGCATCGAGACGGTGCCGATGTTCGAGGGGCACGGCACTGGCACGGAGGTCGGCGACGCGACCGAGCTGCGCGCGCTGTCCCTGTCCCGCGCCGACGCCGACCCGCAGGCGGCGCCGGCCGTGATCAGCTCGATCAAGGGGATGATCGGGCACACCAAGGCCGCCGCCGGGGTGGCCGGCCTCATCAAGGCCGTCATGGCGGTGCACGAGCAGGTCCTCCCACCGGCCACCGGGTGCGTCGACCCGCATCCGGTGCTGACGGAGGAGGGCGCGGCGCTGCGGGTGCTGCGCAAGGCCGAGCCGTTCCCCGCCGGGGCGCCGGTGCGGTCGGGCGTCACGGCCATGGGCTTCGGCGGCATCAACACCCACGTGGTGGTGGAGGGCGCGGCCCCGCGGCGCCGGGTGCCGATGGACACCCGCACCCGGGCGCTCGCCGCCTCCGTCCAGGACGTGGAACTGCTGCTCGTCGACGCCGACTCGGTGGAGGGGCTGCGCGACCGCCTGGCCGAGCTGACCGGGTTCGCGTCCCGGCTGTCGTACGCGCAGCTCGGCGACCTGGCCGCGACGCTCCAGCGCCGGTTGCGCGACATGCCCTACCGCGCGGCCGTCGTGGTCTCCTCCCCGGAGGACGCCGAACGGCGGCTGTCGCGGGCGCTGGACGCCCTGAACGCGGGCGAGCGGAACCTGATCGACGTCGAGGGCCGCGTCTTCCTCGGCCGGGTCAGCCGGCAGGGCAGGATCGGGCTGCTGTTCCCCGGGCAGGGCTCGGGACGCGGCACCAGCGGCGGCGCGCTCCGCCGCAGGCTTTCGGAGGTGGAGGAGGTCTACCTCAAGGCGGCGCTGCCGACCGGCGGCGACATGGTCGCGACCGCGGTGGCGCAGCCGCGCATCGTCACCGGCTCGATGGCCGGCCTGCGCGCCCTGTCCGTCCTCGGCGTGGACGGCGAGGTGGCGGTCGGTCACAGCCTCGGCGAGATCTCCGCCCTGCACTGGGCCGGGGCGATGGACGAGGAGACGCTGCTGCGGGTGGCGGCCGTCCGCGGCCGGACGATGACCGAGCACAGCTCGTCGGGCACCATGGCCGGGATCAGCGCGCCGCCGCCCGTGGTGGACGGGCTCATCGCCGGGCTGCCGGTGGTGATCGCCGGTTACAACGGGCCGGAGCAGACGGTGATCGCGGGCACGGTCGAGGCCGTCGAGGCCGCCGGCGGCCGGGCCGACGAGGCGGGGGTGCGTTGGACGCGGCTGCCGGTGTCGCACGCCTTCCACTCCCCGCTGGTGGCCCCGGCGGCCGAGGCGTTCGGCGCCCGGCTGGCCGAGGAGGACTTCGGCCGGGTCGGGCGACGGGTGATCTCCACGGTGACGGCCGACACGCTGGCCGCGGACACCGACCTGCCCGCCCTGCTGCACCGCCAGATCAGCGACCCGGTGCAGTTCGCCCAGGCGGTGGAGCTCGCGGCCAAGGATGTCGACCTGTTCGTCGAGGTGGGACCTGGCCGGGTGCTCTCCGGCCTGGCGACCGCCATCGCGGACGTGCCGGCCATCGCCCTGGACACCGACGACGAGTCGCTCCGGGGCCTGCTCGGCGTGACCGGCGCGGCGTACGTCCTCGGCGCCCCGGTACGGCACGAGGCGCTCTTCCACGGCAGGCTGGCCCGGTCGCTGGAGATCGGCGCCGAGTTCACGTTCTTCGCCAGCCCGGCCGAGGCCGCGCCGCCGCTGAAGATCGGCGGAGGCGGCAGGCGGAGCGCCCCCGGCGCGGGCCGCCCGGCCCGTGACCCGGGCCGTGACCCGGCTCACGGCCCGAGCGGGGCGGGCGCGGCGGGCGCGGCGGCGGACGACGGGGACGCGGGGACGACCGGTGACGAGCCGGGCATCGAACTGCTGCGCCGCCTGATCGCCCAGCGCGTCGAACTCCCCCCGGAGATGGTCACCGACGACAGCCGCCTGCTGGACGACCTGCACATGAGCTCGATCACGGTGGGGCAGGTCGTGAACCAGGCGGCGCAGCTCCTGAAGCTGCCGGTGACCCAGGCGCCGACCAACTTCGCCACCGCGACCCTGCGCGAGCTGGGGGAGACGCTGGACACGTTGGCCGAGACCGCCCAGCCGGGCGACACCGCCGCCGCGGCGGCAGCGGCCGGCGCCGCGGCCTGGTCCCGGCCGTTCCGGATCGACCTCGACGAGGTGCCGGCGCCCGCGCGGACCGCGCCGCAGGACAACGGGCCGTGGCAGGTGCACGCCCCGGACGGTCACCCGCTGGCCGAACCGCTGCGCCGGGCCCTGGAGCGGGCGAACGTCGGCGCAGGGGTGCTGGTCTGCCTGCCCGCGGGATGTGTCCCCGAGCAGGTGAAGCTCGCCCTGGACGGCGCGCAGCAGGCGTTGAGGGGCGCGCCGGGCGGCCGTTTCGTCCTGGTCCAGCACGGTCGCGGCGCGGCCGGCCTGGCCAAGACGCTGAGGCTGGAGGCGCCGCAGATCCGCACCACCATCGTCCATCTGCCCGAGGACGGCGCGCCCGCCGACGCCCTCGACGCCGTCGTCACCGAGGTCTCGGCGACCGCCGACTTCGCCGAGGCCCACTACGGCGCGGACGGCGTACGGCGGGTGCCGACCCTGCGGGCGATGCCCGTCCGCGCGGAACGCGTTCAGCAGCCGCTGGACGGGACCGACGTCATGCTCGTCACCGGCGGCGGGAAGGGCATCACCGCCGAGTGCGCGCTGGCGGTGGCCCTGGACACCGGGGTCAGGCTGGCGGTGCTCGGACGTTCGGACCCGGCCGAGGACGGGGAACTGGCGGCGAACCTGCGGCGGATGGCCGGCAGCGGCGCCACCGTGCGCTACGCCCGCGCCGACGTCACCGACCCCGGCCAGGTGCGCGCCGCGGTCGCGGAGCTGTCGCGGGACCTCGGACCGGTCACCGCCGTCCTGCACGGTGCCGGGCGCAACGAGCCGGCCGGGATCGCGGGCCTGGACTTCGACGCGTTCCCGCGCACCTTCGCCCCGAAGATCGACGGCCTGCGCGCCGTGCTGGACGCGGTCGAGCCCGGCGGGCTGAAGCTGCTGGTGACGTTCGGCAGCATCATCGGCCGGGCGGGACTGCGCGGCGAGGCCCACTACGCCACCGCCAACGAGTGGCTGGCCGACCTGACCCGCGAGGCCGGCGAACGGCATCCGGGCTGCCGGGCACTCTGCATGGAGTGGTCGGTGTGGGCCGGGGTCGGCATGGGCGAGCGCCTGTCGGTCGTCGAGGGCCTCTCCCGGGAGGGCATCACCGCGATCACACCGGACCAGGGCGTCGAGATCATGCGGCGGCTGGTGTCCGACCCGGACGCCCCGCCCGTGGTGGTGATCAGCGGGCGCACCGGGACCATCGACACGGTCCGGCACGACCTGCCGGCGCTCCCGCTGCTGCGCTTCGTGGACAAGCCGCTGGTCCGTTACCACGGCGTCGAAATGGTCGCCGAGGTGGCGCTGAACGCGGGCACCGACCCGTACCTCGCCGACCATCTGCTGGACGGCAACCTGCTGTTCCCCGCCGTGCTCGGCATGGAGGCGATGGCCCAGGTGGCCACCGCGGCCACCGGCTGGGCGGGGCCGCCGGCGATCGAGGCGGCGGAGTTCCTGCGGCCGATCGTGGTCCCGCCCGGCGGGACCACCACGATCCAGGTGGCGGCCACCGCCGTGGACGACGGCGTGGCGGAGGTGACCATCCGCAGCGCGGAGACCGCGTTCGCCGCCGAGCACTTCAGGGCCCGGCTGGTCTTCTCCGGCGCCGAAGTGCCGGACGGCCCGCCGGACCAGGTCGCGGACGGCCTGCCTCGGGTGCCGCTGGACCCGGCGGCCGACATGTACGGCGGCGTGCTGTTCCAGGGGGCCAGGTTCCAGCGGCTGCGCGACTACCGGCGGGCCGCCGCCCGGCACGTGGACGCCACCGTCGCGGTGGACCCCGCCGCCGGCTGGTTCGCCGGGTTCCTGCCCGCCGACCTGCTCCTCGGCGACCCCGGGACGCGGGACGCGCTGATGCACGGCAACCAGGTGTGCGTCCCCGACGCCACGCTGCTCCCCTCTGGCATCGAGCGGGTGCGGGTCGGCCGCGCGATGACCGAGGCCGTGGGCGACCTGCGTTACTGCGCCACCGAACGGTACCGCGAGGGCGACACCTACGTGTACGACATCGTGGTGCGCGACGGCGCCGGTGCGGCCGTCGAACGCTGGGAGGGGCTGCGCCTGCGGGCGGTGCGCAAGGGCGACGGCCGCGGCCCCTGGGTGGCTCCGCTGCTCGGCTCCTACCTGGAGCGCGAGGTGGAGGACCTGACCGGGGTCCGGGCCGCGATCGCGGTGGAACCGGACCCGGCCGGCGGCGAGGACCGCCGTGGCCGTACCGCGCTGGCCGCCGGCCGTGCGCTCGGCCGCCCGGCGGAGGTCCGCTACCGCCCCGACGGCCGGCCGGAACTGGCCGGGGGAGGGACGCTCTCGGCCTCGCACGGCGCCGGGGTGACCCTCTGCGCCGTGGCGGACGGGACGCTCGGCTGCGACGTCGAGACGGTGGCCGAACGGCCGCCGGGGGAGTGGGACGGACTCCTGGGCGGTCACCGCCCGCTGGCCGCCCTGGTCGCGCGGGAGCTGGGCGAGTCCGCCGGCACGGCCGGGTCCAGGATTTGGTCGGCGGTGGAATGCCTGCGCAAGGCGGGCCTCCCGGCGGACAGCCCGCTCACCCTCACGCCAGAAGCACGCGGAGCCTGGGCCGTGTTCGCCTCCGGTTCGCTGCGGATCGCGACGCTCGTCACGACGTTGCGGGACGCACCCGACCCGGTCGTGTTCGCGGTCCTGGTGGAAGGACGGTCACAGGCATGAACGACTACTTCGAGTACCGGCACACGGTCGGCTTCGAGGAGACCAACATCGTCGGCAACGTCTACTACGTCAACTACCTGCGCTGGCAGGGACGCTGCCGGGAGATGTTCCTCAAGGAGCGGGCCCCGGAGGTGCTGGCCGACCTGCAGGACGACCTGAAGCTGTTCACCCTGAAGGTCGACTGCGAGTTCTACGCGGAGATCACCGCGTTCGACGAGCTGTCCATCAGGATGCGCCTGCTCGAACTGGGCCAGACGCAACTGGAGTTCGGCTTCGACTACGTGCGTCTCGGCCCGGACGACGCCGAGACGCTGATCGCCCGGGGACGGCAGCGGGTGGCCTGCATGCGCGGTCCGAACACCCGTACGGTGCCCGCACGCGTGCCCGATCCGCTGAGCCGGGCGCTGGCCCCCTATGTCCCGGATGTCCGGGTCACCGCGGGGAGGGTCGCGTGAACGGCGTCAACGGAGCCCGGGGCGTCACCGACGCCAAGCTGCTGCGCCGTACCTTCGGCGTGTTCCCCACCGGCGTCACCGTCGTGACGGTCGGCGGCGCCACCCCGCACGCCATGACCGCCAACTCCTTCACGTCGGTGTCGCTGGATCCGCCCCTCGCGCTGATCTGCGTCGGCCGCACCGCGGTCATGCACGGCATGCTCGACGCCGGGATCTTCGGCGTCTCGGTGCTGGCCGCGGACCAGGAGGCGGTGGCGAAACGGTTCGCGGACCTGTCCAGGCCCCTGGGCGCGGCGCAGTTCGAGGGCGTCGACTGCGAGGCGGGGCCGGTGACCGGGACGCCGCTGATCAGCGGCGCGCTGGCGACCTTCGAGTGCCGGCTCTGGCGCTCCTGCGACGGCGGCGACCACTCCATCTTCATCGGCGAGGTGCTGTCCATGGACCACCCGGCAGGGGAGAGAGCCGAGGCCCTGCTGTTCTACCAGGGGCGTTTCCGCCGCCTGGAACCCGAGCGAACAGGGGTCACGGCATGAGCACCACGAGACATCCCGGCGGCACGCGGCGGGCGGCGGCCCGCCGGGTGCCGCCCGGCCCGCCGCGCACCGCGACGCTGAGCCTGCTGAGGAAGCTGGTCGTGGACCGGCTCGCCCTGATGAGCACGGCGGCGCGGTACGGCGACGCGGCCAGGCTGGCGATCGGCCCGCGCACGCTCTACTTCTTCAACCACCCGGACCACGCCAAGCACGTGCTGGCCGACAACAGCGCCAACTACCACAAGGGCATCGGCCTGGTGCAGGCCCGCCGGGCCCTCGGCGACGGGCTGCTGACCAGCGAGGGCGACCTGTGGCGCAAGCAGCGCAGGGTGGTCCAGCCCGCCTTCCAGAACAAGCGCATCTCCCAGCAGGCGGACGTGATCGCCGAGGAGGCGGCCAAGCTGGTCGCCCGGCTGCGGGCCCGCGCGGGAGGGGAACCGGTCGATCTCGTCCAGGAGCTGACCGGGCTCACCCTCGGCGTCCTCGGCCGGACCCTGCTGGACGCCGACCTCAGCGCGCACGCTTCGGTGGGCCACTCCTTCGAGGCCGTGCAGGACCAGGCGATGTTCGAGATGGTGACGCAGGGCATGGTCCCGCTGTGGACGCCGCTGCCCAAGCAGCTGCGCTTCCGCCGGGCCCGCCGCGAGCTGGAACGGGTCGTCGAGCGGCTGGTGGCCGAACGCGGCGAGCGTCCCGAGGGCGACGACGCGCTGTCCCGCCTGGTCGTCTCCGTCCGGGAGGAGTCCGATCCCCGGGTCGGCAGGCAGCGCCTGCGGGACGAGCTGGTGACGCTGCTGCTCGCCGGCCACGAGACGACGGCGAGCACGCTGGGGTGGACCTTCCATCTGCTCGACCGGCACCCGGAGGTGCTGGAACGGCTGCGCGAGGAGGTCGTGGGCACTCTCGGCGACCGGCTGCCGGGATACGAGGACCTGCACGGCCTGCCGTACACGGCGATGGTCATCCAGGAGGCCATGCGGCTGTATCCGCCGGTGTGGATCCTGCCCCGGGTGGCCCAGGCCGAGGACGAGGTGGGCGGTTTCCACGTCCCGGCGGGCGCCGACGTGCTGGTCTGTCCCTACACGCTGCACCGGCATCCGGCGTTCTGGACCGAGCCGGAGCGGTTCGATCCCGACCGGTTCGATCCGAAGCTGCCGAAATCCCGGCCGCAGTACGCCTACATCCCGTTCGGCGCCGGGCCCCGGTTCTGCGTCGGCAACCACCTCGGCATGGTGGAGGCCACCTTCGTCCTCGCCATGGTGGTCAGGGAACTGCGCCTGTCCGCGGTGCCCGGTCACCGGGCGGTGCCCGAGCCGATGCTGTCCCTGCGCCTGGGGGGCGGCCTGCCGGTGCGGGTGAGCGCCCTGCCCTGATCCTCGCGACATCCTCGCGGCATCTTCGCGACCTCGAAGGTCACGATCCTCGTGACATGAAAGCGGCCCAGACGTCCATGTCTGGGCCGCTTTCATACCGCGTGCCATTCGTCGGGTGCTTTCGGGTTCTGCGACGTCAGCTCGCGGCCGCGCTCAACGCGCCTTGTCGTGCGTCGAGGAGCGCGAGCAGCACCGGAGGGTCGAGCATGCGCATCGGCCGCAGGCTGAGACGCAGGGGCCGGACAAGCCGATCATGCCGGATGGTGATCGGTCCGTGCATGGCGACCGTCGGCGGCGTGTCGCCGATGACCTGCTCCTCGCCGGGGGCCACCGACTGCACCAGGAGATGCCAGTCCCCCTCGGGGACGTTGTCGAGCCGGAACGCGCTGGGCCGGTCGAGCACCGTGCAGCGGGTCGGCCGGCCCTGGGGGATGGTGTCCGGGAAGAGCCCGATGAAGACCATTCCTTCCGCATAGTCCGAGGAGGTCTGCTGCAGGACCTCGCCCTGAATGCTCATGGACCGGGGCGACGAATGGTGGCTGGCGACAGGAATGCTGGGCGCGAAACCCCGCAACTCGCGATAGGCGGTGGGCGAGAGCCCGACGCTGTTCTTGAAGCGGGTGCTGAAGGTCCCGACGCTGCTGTACCCCACCTTGTGACTGATCTCGGTGACACTCATGGAGGTCGAGAGGAGCAGCCGCTTGGCCTCCTGGAGCCGGACGGCGGAAAGAAACCGCCCCGGTGACACTCCGGTCGCCCGCTGGAAGATGCGGGTGAAGTGAAATTTGCTGAACATCGCCGTACGTGCCATGTCGTCGATGGTGATCTGATCACCCATGTTCTGACATATGTGGGTGATAACGCGCTGTATGCTCCGTTCCGAATGACTGTCCATCACCCGTTCACCTCTGATGTCGTTGGTTTAAGTTCTTTAATGACCTGTTGCCGGTGGTGAATACCGGATACCCCCCCTCTAAAGTTGTGATTGGCTGGCCGGGTGGCTGTCATCGGATTATGAGTCACGTTTCGAGCCTGCGGTGTGACTGTGTGTTGACCGCGATCGGCCCACAGTGGCAACTATAACAGTCAGAGTTCGAGAGCAGGTTTCCTGGATTTGAACTCGGGGATCTCCGTCGGCGAATAGCGGTCCAATGAAAGTGTGACATATTTACGCTTCGTCGATTCGGTTGAGTTCTGTGAAGAGGTTGAGTAAGGGTGACGGACGTGTCGAAAGGATGCGCGAGAGAACCGGCTCACCCGTGGCGGGTGGCCGGACGCTCAGAACGAAGGGTCGTTGAGGCGTTCGAGACCGCGGGCGAGCCGGCCCCAGTTCTCCGCGTACTGCCGGGCGATCTGGGCGATGACCGGCGCGCAGTGCGGCGGCACGGCTTCGATGAGCGCGGACCAGTTCGTGACCGTGATCGATCGCGCGTGCAGCAGCCGCAGCAGCTCCCGGCCCGGATCGGTGTGCCGCAACGCGGGGTCCTTGGCGAGTTTCTGCAGGACCGGCGGCAGTTCGATGAGCTGGGCCTGCTCGACCGGCCGGCCGGGCGGGCGGCCCGGTGCGGCGTCCGGCGGGTGCTGGGCGGTGTTCCGCGGCCGGCCGCGGGTGCGCAGCCTCGCGGGGACCGGATCCTCTCCCCGGCTCAGCCGCAGGCGGACGTCGTGCGCCGTGCCGACGGAGACGCCGGCCATCCGCGCGATCTCCCGGACGGAGGCGTCCGGGTGCCGCTCGATCGCCTCGGCGGCGCGGCGCCTGCCCTCCGAGGACTTCAGCGGGCGCACCCGCCCGTCGGTGCCGATCCTGGCATTCGACCGGGGAATTTCCTCACTCGAACGCTGCCGGAGCGCGCCGACGGTCTTGGCGGCCAAACCGGTATGGCCGGCGATCGCACGGTTTGACAGGTGCGGATGTGACGAAATGATGCGCATTGCCGCCGCCTTGCGTTCCGCAAGGGGTAACGGCAGGCCATGTGTCACGTTCTCCCTGACGGCGAGAAGGAACGCGTCCTCCGCGCTGCCGTCGAAGAACACCACGTCGATTTCGTCCCGGCCCATGAATGCGGCCGCCAGGAGCCGGTGCACGCCGTCGATCACCCGCATGGTCACCCGGTGCACCAGAATCGGGGGCAGCGGAATCTCGGCTTGGGTGAGCAACTGGATGTGCTCCTCGTTCACCCCCCGCCGGGGGGAATACCCGAGACTGAGGGTCTTGATGGGCACGGTGAGGGGTCCGTCGGCGGACGCCGGTCCGGCTGCGCGGTCGGCGACTGGTGGGGCTGCTGACGGAGTGTGGCCCACGTGCTACTCCCGGTCTCCCTGTGCGACGAAGGTGAACTGCTGCCCCCGTTGCCTTCGCGACGACGCCCCCATCGCCTTCGCGACGAGTTGCCGCGCCTTGTCCTGCGGTGGTCGATCTTGGTGAAGCGGCCTGTCAGATGTACATCAGTCAGAAAGATACCGGCTGGCCGACTTTTCGCAAGTCTGCCAGGTGTGCGACTTATTAATCTTGCACGCGTAGTGAGTTGTGCCTAGTGTGCCGATGTCCGAATGAACGGACCGGAATCGGTTACGGGTCGGAAGGAACCTCGCGGACAGGTATTTCTGTCCGGCCGGACGCACAACAATCAACCCGTCGGCCCTTGACTTCATCGGCCGTTTCTGCAAGGCTGTCTATACGCTTGCCGGGTATATGTATCGATCGCCTGCATGATCTCCGGAAGGTGTGCCCGCACGGCCAGTCCCGGGAGCAGGAGCCGCCACATCTCCATCACGTGCCGCGCGATTCCGTCCTCATTCTTCGCGTCCTCCCTGGTGCGCCGGAGTCCGATGATCGCGGCGATGATGAACTCCGCGACAAGCCCGGTGTCGACCTCGGGCAACAGGTCGCCCTGCGTCCCGGCCTCGTCCAGCAGCGTCCTGACCGTGTCGGTCCAGTGGTCGAAGAGGGGCGGTATCGCCGCGCCGATGTGGTGGCTCTCGCAGGCGAGCCGGGTGCTCGCGCGGACCATGGGGTCGTCCTGGAGCATGCCCGCCGTGCGCAGCGACAGCACGATGAGCCGCTGGATGGCGCGCGGATGGCGATCTCGCAGCTCGCTGGAGAGCCGGGACAGCAGGTCACGCTGTTCCATGACGATGGCGGCGGCGAGTCGTTCCTTGGACGCGAAGTGGAAGTACAGGGCGCCCTTGCTGATGCCCCGCCCCGCCACCACGTCCTGAAGCCGTGTCCCACGGTATCCGTGATCGTCGAACGCCTCGGCGGCGGCCTTCAACAGGAGCTGTCGTGTCCGGTTGGCTCGCGTCTGCATGCTCCACACACATCCCCATTTCCAGGAGTAAACGATCTTATAAGGAGCACCACGCCTTTGTAGAGGGTTGGCGGAAGTTCTCGCTTTCGGAAACGGAAGTCGCCAGGTGGCCGGGGCCGCCGGAAGACGTCCCGGTGGGCGGAAGCGGGTTTACCCGTGCCCCGGGCGTCGCTCGGGCCGCGTCACGGCACGCTCAGAGATGCACTGTTCGACGCCGCGCCCGACGATGGGCGTGGGCGAGGAAATAGGCAATTCACCTGCCAGGTGAGTGCTCAATCGGCGTGTAAACAATCCCGGTCTCGTCGTGGATTATTCGCCGTCACCTGAGGTCGCTCGGCCGTCGATATCCCAGCCGGTCACGCGTGCCCTCCTCGCCGCGACAACAGGAGGTGACATCGGTGCCATCGGATGCCCCGGTCGAGGAAGAGATACGAAAGATGACGATCGAAGCCTTCGCGGACACGATCGTGCCCGGCGAGAAACGCTGGCCGGGGGACCGGGCGGTGGCCGGGGCGTCGGCCGGGCCCGGCGCCGTCGCGGCCGGCGCCCTGGAACTGCTGGAATGGTCCGCCACGGGGGTGGTGGACGGACTGGACGAACTCACCCGCATGCTGAACGACCAGGCCCGCGCGCACGCCGGGTGGCGCGGCCTGTCGCTGGACCCGGCGGTGCCGCCGTTCGTCGCACTTCCGTTCGGCGAGCGCACAGCCCTGATCCAGGCCCTCATATCGCCCGGCCACCCGGAGAAGGACGTCTGGGTCAGTCTCGCGCTGTTCAGCAACATGGCCTTCGACACGGGCGCGCACATGAACACCCTCGACGCGATCGCCGAGGGCCACCCCGGCATCAAGGCACTCGGCCTGTTCATGCCGGACGCCGACGGCCTGTGGCGCTTCCCCCGATACGGCTACGGCCGCCAGCTGGCCGAGCTCCACCCGCACACCACCCCGTCAGGGAGTCCCGCATGACGAGCCTTGAGAGCACCGACGTCCTGGTGATCGGCAGCGGATTCGGCGGCGCCATCGCGGCCTACCACCTGGCCGCCGGCGGCGCGCGCGTCGTGGTGCTGGAACGCGGGCCGTGGCTGGAGGGCAAGGACTTCGAGCACGACTTCAAACTCGGCTCCTCCAGCACCCGGATCTTCGACTTCGTGGTGGGCGACGGCATGAGCGTCCTCAGCGGGAACTGCGTCGGCGGCGGCAGTGTCGTCTACTTCGCGGCGATGCCCAGGGCGCCGCGCTTCGTCTTCGAACGCACGGGCAGCATAGGCCGGCGGATGTGGCCGGGCGCGCTCACCCGGGACACCCTCGAACCGTGGTACGACCGGGTGGCCGAGGCGATGCCGGTCACCAAGCAGAGCTGGGACGACGTCACGTACGCGGGCGGGCTGTGGGCGGCGGCGTGCCACCACGCGGGCCACACCGCCAACCCGGTGCCGGTCGCCGTGGACAACGCCAGGTGCACCAACTGCAACTGGATGATGGCGGGCTGCCGGTTCGACGCCAAGCGGTCGCTGCTGTTCAACTACCTGCCCGCCGCCCTCGCGCACGGCGCGCAGATCCGGCCGATGCACGAGGTGCAGCATCTCTCCCGGACCGGCGACGGCGGCTACCGGGTGCACTACAACGTCATCGACGACGAGGACTACCGGATCCACACGGGCAGCGGGACGATCGACGCCAAGATCGTGATCCTGGCGGCGGGCGCGGGCGCGACCCCGGTCATCCTGCAGCGGTCGGAACCGGCGCTCGGCCGGATGCCGCACGCGGTGGGCCGCTACTTCTCCGGCAACGGCGAACGGCTCAACACCGCCGTGATCGACGAGGACCGGGCCCGCGAGGTGCTCGGCCTCGACCGGGGCGACGGCCTCGCCTACGCCGCCAACCAGATCGGCCGCGGCCCGGTGGTGGCCAACTGGGACCGCCTCGACGGATCCCTGCCGGAATACTCCCGTTTCTCGCTGGAACAGCTGTACTTCCCGCCCGGTCTGGGCACCATCCTCGCCCAGGCGCCCGAGGCGGCCGGTCCCACCTGGTTCGGCGTGGAGAAGAAGGAGATGCTCAAGCGCTGGCAGTCGTGGCTGACCATCTTCACCATCTCCGAGGACGACAACGAGGGGGTCTTCGGCCTGCCGCCGGCGACCGGGAACGCCGTCCGCATCTCCCAGCAGATGCTCGGGCGCGGGAACCTCCGCTACCAGCCGACCGCGAACACCCTGCGCGGCTGGGCCGAGTCCGACGCCGCGGTGCGCGACATCCTCGAACGCGACGGGATCGGCAAGGTCATGCCGTGGACGAACGACGTCGTCGGCGCCTACACCGTGCACCCGCTGGCGTCGTGCCGCATCGGGGACGACCCGGCGACCTCCGCGCTCGACGACCGGCACGAGCTGCGGGGGCACCCGGGCATCTTCGTCACCGACGGCTCCGCCGTACCCGGCGGGCTGACGGTCAACCCCGCCATGACCATCGCCGCGCTCGCCGAGCGGGCCATGCCGGGCATCGTCCGGGCCGCCCGGGACCGGGGCGTCTCCGTCACGTACGGGGCGCCCTCGCCGGACGGGGCCACCGCCGGGCGCCGCGGCACGGCCGCGCTCGTGCCCAGCCTGACCAGCGACTGACCAGGCGGGAGGCCACGCCATGACAGGAGCCTTCGTCCGGGCGGCACGACGTGGGACGCAGCAGCAGGTCGAGCACGTCTCCGTGGTGCGGGCGGAGGCCGCGCGGGGGCGGGTCGCCGAGGTCTACGCGCAGGTGGAGCGTGACTTCGGCGTCCTCGCGCCGCCGGTCATCCTGCATTCTCCCGCGCCCGACGCCCTCGCCGCGGCCTGGGTGATGCTGCGGGAGACGCTGATCGCCACCGGGAAGGCCGGCCGGGCGGCCAAGGAGGCGGTCGCCGCGGCCGTGTCGCACGGCAACACCTGCCCCTACTGCGTGGACGTGCACGGCACGATGCTGCACGGGCTGGTGCAGGGCGGGGACGCCACGGCGGTCGCCGGCGGCCGGTTCGAGGCGATCGCCGATCCGCACCTCCGCGCCGTCGCCGGGTGGGCCAGGGACTGCGGGACGGCGGCGGGCGCTTCGCCGCCGTTCCCCGCCGCGCAGGGGCCCGAGCTCGCCGGGGTCGCCGTCGTCTTCCACTACTACAACCGCATGGTCAACGTGTTCCTCGGCACGTCCCCCTTCCCGCCGGGGACGCCCGCGCGGCTGCGCGGCGGCCTGATGCGGCTGGCCGGCCGGGTGATGCGGCCGGCGGCCACGAGACACCGCGCGCCGGGCGAGTCGCTCGGCCTGCTGCCGCCCGCTCCGCTCCCCGCGGACCTGGCCTGGGCCGCCGGCACGCCGGCCGTCGCCGAGGCGCTGGCCAGGTCCGCCGCCGCGATCGAGCGGGGCGGCGAGCGCTCGGTGCCGGCCGCCGTGCGCGCGCTGGTCGAGACGGCGCTGGCCGGCTGGGACGGGCGGCCTCCCGGCCTGAGCCGGGCGTGGGCCGCGGACGCGCTGTCCGTCCTGCCCCGCCGGGAACTGCCGGCCGGCCGGCTGGCCCTGCTGACCGCGATGGCCTCCTACCAGGTCGACCGCCCGGCAGTCGAGGACTTCCGCCGGGACGGGGCCGGAGATGTGGCCCTGGTGGAGCTCACGTCGTGGGCGGCGATGGCCGCCGCGCGCCGGGTGGGCGGCCGGCTCACCCCGGCGGAAGGCACGAAGCACGAAGAGAGAAGACAACCGGGCGGCGGCGGGGACACGCTGGATCTGCCGATCGACGCCGGTTGATCCGCCGATTCGCATATTCGGATATTCGCATGGCCGGGCAGCGACCGGAATTCACAGAAACCGCCATCTGGCGAAAGGACGAGCCGTGACCGATTTGCAGAACGTATTCGAGGACCTGAACACGGAAAGCGAAGAGATCGACGAGATGGTGGCCGGTCTCGACGCCTCCCGCTGGCGGACGCCCACGCCCGCCCCGGACTGGACGATCGCCCACCAGGTCGGCCACCTGACCTTCATCTTCAACCTGGCGGGTACGGCCGCCGCCGACCCGGACACCTTCCAGAAGATGGTCGCCGGAGCCCAGAAGGACTTCAGCGGAGCGGTGAACGCCGCGCTCGCCCACTACATGGACGAGCCGTCCGCGATGCTCGCCCGCTGGCGGGCCGAGCGCGCCGCCGCGGTCAAGTCCCTCGCCGCCTTCCCGCCCGACCAGGTGGTGCCGTGGCTGGTCCGGCCGCTGCCCCCGGCCATCCTCGCCTGCGCGGGGATCATGGAGGTGTTCGGGCACGGGCAGGACATCGCCGACGCGCTCGGGATCCGGCTGGTGCGCACCGACCGGATCAGGCATCTGACCGGTTTCGCGGTGCTGGTCTGGGACTTCGGCTACCTGTCGCGCGGCCTGACGCCGCCCGACGTCCAGTTCCGCTTCGAGCTCACCGCGCCCTCGGGCGAGCTGTGGACGTACGGCCCGGCCGACGCGGCGCAGCGGATCACCGGCCCGGCCGAGGACTTCTGCCTGCTGGTGACCAGGCGGCGGCACCGGGACGACCTGTCGCTGGTCGCCACCGGCGAGGACGCCGACCGGTGGCTGGACATCGCCCAGGCGTACCGCGGCCCGGCCGGACCCGGCCGCCGCCCCGGCCAGTTCGCGAAAGCGTGAGCCATGTACGACTACGTGATCGTGGGCGGCGGCTCCGCGGGCTGCGCCCTGGCGGCGCGGCTGAGTGAGGACCCGTCGGTCAGCGTGTGCCTGATCGAGGCGGGACCGGCCGACACGTCGGACGTCATCCACGTCCCCTCACAGTTCGGCAGGCTTTTCCGCACCTCGCTCGACTGGGATTACGACTCGCATGAGGAGCCGTTCCTGGAGGGGCGGCGAATCTATCTGCCGCGGGGGCGCGTGCTGGGCGGTTCGAGTTCGATGAACGCCGGCATATATCTGCGCAACTCCCGGCTCGATTACGACCGTTGGGGAGAGCCGGGCTGGAATTATGATGACGTTCTGCCGTATTTTCTGCGCTCGGAGGACAACGAGCGCGGCGCCTCCGCCTACCACGGCGCCGGCGGGCCGCTCGGTGTGTCCGACGGGCGCTCGGAGAACCCCGTCTCGGCGGCGTTCGTGGCGGCCGGGCAGGAGGCCGGATTCGCCCGCAACGACGACTTCAACGGGCCGTCGCGGGACGGGTTCGGCTTCTTCCAGGTCACCCAGCGCGACGGGCGGCGGTGCAGCGCGGCAGTGGCCTTCCTGCACCCCGCGGCGAACCGGCCGAACCTGACCGTCGAGCTGAACCTCCAGGTGCACCGGGTGCTGGTCGAGGGCGGCCGGGCGACCGGGGTGGCCGGCCGGCGGCTGGACGAGGAGATCACGATCCGGGCCGGGCGGGAGGTCGTGCTCTGCGGCGGCGCGTACAACTCCCCGCAACTGCTGATGCTCTCCGGGATCGGCCCGGCGGACCACCTCAGGCAGCTCGGCGTCCCCGTCGCCGTGGACAACCCGGCGGTGGGGGCGAACCTTCAGGACCACGTCCTGGTGCCGCTGATCCTCACCCTCGCGGAGCCGGTCAGCCTGCTGATGGGACTCGATCCCCGTTACCAGCGGCAGTTCGTGGAGGAGGGCCGCGGGCCGCTGACGTCCAACGGGCCGGAGGCGGGCGGGTTCGTGCGCACCCGGCCGGAGCTGGCGGAGCCCGACGTGGGGTACTTCGCCGCCCCGGTCATGTTCCTGGACGCCGGGCTGAGCGCGCCCGCCGGTCACGCGATCACCTACGGCCCGTGCGTGCTCAGGCCGGAGAGCTCCGGCCGCGTCATGCTCGCCTCGGCCGACCCGACCGCCAAGCCGAAGATCGAGCACGGCTACTTCGCCGCGGAGGCCGACGTGGCGGCGGCGATGGCGGGACTGCGCATCGGGCTCGACATCGCCCGCACGCAGCCGCTCGCGGGCTCGGTGAGCTCGTTCTTCCGCGCGCCGGACTCGGAGTCCGACGCGGATCTGCGCTCCTACATCCGCCGTTACGCGCACTCGCTCTTCGACGTGACGGGCGGCTGCGCGCTCGGCTCGGTGGTGGACGCCGAGCTGCGGGTCATGGGCGTCGACGCGTTGCGGGTCGTCGACGCCTCGGTGATGCCCGAGGTCGGCGGCGGCACCCCGAACGCGTCGGTGATCATGATCGCGGAACGGGCGGCGGACCTCATGCGCGGCCTCAGGTCCCCCGAGGGGGAGGGGGCGGCGGCCCTGCCCGCCGGCAGGTGACGTCCTGACGCTCGGCCCGGAGCGGAGGAGCGGCTGCGAACCACCGGCCGCCCCTCCGCTCCGAGCCGTGCCCGCCCCCCGGCCACCCGCGTCGACAACCCCGCGGGTCTGTACAGCTCCCGGCAGGCCGGGCGCGCGTCCGCCGCCACATGCGGACGGGCCGTCCGCCCGTGTCCCCACGGGGCGGTCGCATGCGGACGGACCGTCCGCCCGTGTCCCCACGGGGCGGTCACATGCGGACGGGCCGCCGCCCGTGTCCCCACGGGCGGCGGCCCGTTGATCCGTCTGCCGGTCAGCCCCCCAACGGGCTGCTCTGCTGGGAGAACAGGCGCCACTGGCCTTCCCTCTTGACGATCACGTACATGGTGCGCATCTGCCGCTCGGGCGCGACCGTGCTCTCCCCGGGCAGCATGTACCCGCCCTGGGTGATGGCCATGGCGACGTCGTCCGCGATGCTCCGGATCTCCAGCGGGACCTCGCTCAGGCGCGTCCCCTTGTAGCTTCCGGCGAACGCGTCGGCCATGTAGGACTTGATCTCGTCCCGGCCCCTGAGCTGCGTGTCGCCGATCAGGAGGCTGCCGTCCTCGGTGAACACCTCGGCGAGCCCGTCGGCGTCATTGCTGTCCACCGCCGCCCGGACGCGGAGCGGAACAGTGAGCACGGCGCCCTCCTTGCCATTGGGATAGTCGCCGTAGTACGTGGCCCACTGCTTGGCCTGGGTGACCAGGGAGGCCGCATTGTTCGTCATTTCAGTGCTCCAATCTCGATCGGTTACCGCTGAACCTTGCCCGCCGCGGAGGCGGCGCGTGCCACGGAGACGGCCTTTTCGTAATCCGGATGCTCTTCGATCGCCGGAACGTATTCCGCGTGAATTATCTGGTCGTCGGAGTCGATCACGAACACGGCGCGGGAGAGCAGCCGCAGTTCTTTCACCAGCACCCCGTAGGCCGCCCCGAAGGAGAGGTCGCGGTGGTCGGAGAGCGTCCGCACGGCCTCGACGCCGGCCGCGCCGCACCAGCGTCGCTGGGCGAAGGGCAGGTCGACGGAGACGGTCAGCACGGTGACGCCGTCCAGCTTGGCGGCCTCCTCGTTGAACCGGCGGGTCTGCTGGTCGCAGACCGGGGTTTCGAGCGAGGGGACGACCGAGACGATGCGCACGGTCCCCCGGGAGGAGTCCAGCGTCACCGGGGACAGGTCGTTGTCGAGCACGGTGAACCCGGGCGCGGGCATGCCGGCTTTCACCTCGGTGCCCACCAGGGTGACGGGCCTGCCGCGAAAAGTGGTGACCCCGGTCCGCTCCAGTTCATCGATCATGGGTCCAGTTCCTCTCTCAGACGTCGCTATCGCATCGTGCTGCGCACCCCATTTACCTCGCATCTTCTGGGTTGCGGTGTGCGGCGCCGTACAGCACAGCAATACAAGAGATGCGCGGCATATAGCTCTGACGCACTATTTCAAGAGAGAACGCGAGCTGAATTCAGGCATGAATTCGCGGTCCGTCGCGAGTGCCAAGAATGGAGCGTTAGCATGCCCACGACAACCCCGGCCCCCGCCTCTCCGAACCTGGACGCGTACTACGGCGAGTTCACCAGCGCAGAGAAGAAGGAGGTCCTGAGCGTTCCCCTCCGCCTGGTCGCCGCCTGGGCCAAGAACGACGAGGTCGGCGTCTCCGACGTCTTCACCGAGGACGGCGTCATGATCCTGCCCGGCGACGTCATGAAGAAGGGACGCGAGGAGATCCGCGCGTTCATGGGCGCCGCCTACGCCGGTCCCTTCAAGGGGACCGGGGTCACCGGCCGGCCGGTGGACGTCCGCTTCGTGACCGACGACGTCGCGCTCATCCGTACCCACGGCGGCATCCTGGCTCCGGGCGAGACCGAGATCGCGCCCGAGCTCGCCGTGCGCTCCACCTGGGTCTGCGTCAAGAGGGACGGTCAGTGGCAGCTCGCCGGCTACCAGAACAGCCCGCGTGGCGAGGGCGCGACCCTGCGCTGGTAGCAGACCGGTCGGCACGGGCGGGCGTCGTGCGCGGGGCGTGGCCTCGCGGCCACGGCGCACGCCCGTGGCCGCGAAGCCAGCACGAGACGGAGGGACGACATGTCCGTAGTCACCGCGCCGTGGGGCGAGGCGTCCGAGATCCTGCGAACCGCCGGCGTGGCGGAGGACGATTCCTACTACCGCGAGTTCACCGATGAGGACGAGAAGGCCGCCCTCACGGTCGCGATGCGCATCCAGGCCGCCTGGGCGGCCAACGACCCCGACGCCTTCGCCGACACCTTCGCGGAGAACGGCAGCCTCCTCATGCAGGACCGGCAGCTGATGAGCCGCGAGGAGATCCGTTCCTACATGGCCGAGAACTTCGCCGGCCCGCTCCGCGGCGCCCGGGTGAAGGGATGGCCCGTGGAGGTCAAGTTCCTCGATGACGACGTCGCGATGTTCGTCACCGAGGGCGGCATCATGTTCCCCGGCGACCAGGACATCCGGCCCGAGCGCCTGATCAGGGCGACCTGGGTGATCGTCAAGCGGGAGTCGGGCCGGCTGGAACTCGTTTCCCATCAGAGCAGCCCCGTCAAGGGCTGATCGTCGGTCGCTAGTCACCAGGGAGGTCACGGTGCGGAACCTCACCCATGCACCGGGCAGGGATGAACTCGTCCGCCGGGTATCGGAGCTGGAACCCGTGCTGCGCAAGCACGCCTTGTGGGCGGAGGAGAACCGCCGGCTCCACGACGAGGTGATCGAGGCGATGGCCGACGCCGGCCTGTTCAAGATGCGGGTGCCCGCCCGCTACGGCGGGTTCGAGTCCGACGCGCGCACGCTGGTCGACGTCGGCGCGGCGCTCGGCCTGGGCGACGGGTCCGCCGCCTGGACGGCGTCGGTGTTCTGGATCCCCACCTGGATGGCCGGCCTGTTCCCGGACCACGTCCAGGACGAGGTCTTCGCCACCCCCGACGTCCGGGTCTGCGGGACGCTGAGCCCCTCGGCCGCCGCCGCCCCGGCCGACGGCGGCGTGGTCGTGAACGGCAGGTGGGGCTTCATCAGCGGCGCCTGGCACAGCCAGTGGCAGACCGTCATCGCGATGTCGGCGACCCCGGACGGCGGTCAGGAGCCGATCATGGCCCTGGTGCCCATGACGGACCTGGAGATCGTGGACGACTGGCACGTCTCGGGGTTGCAGGGGTCGGGAAGCGTGACGACCGTGGCGAAGGGCGTCTTCGTCCCGCGGGAGCGGGTCCTGTCGCTGGGGGCCGTCCTCCAGGAGCGGTACGCGTCCGTCCTGAACGCCGGCACGCCGATGTTCCGGGCGCCGCTGCTCGGCGTCGCCAACGCCTCCACGATCGGCCTGATCGTCGGCCTCGCGCGGGCCGCCAGGAACGCCTTCCTGGACCGGCTGCCGGAACGCAAGATCACCTACACCATGTACGCCAGCCAGGGCGAGGCTCCGGTGACCCATCTCCAGCTCGCCGAGGCGACGCTGAAGATCGACCAGGCGGAGTTCCACGCCCATCGGGTGGCGGGCCTGGTCGACGCCAAGGGGTCCACCGGCGAGCCGTGGACGCTTGAGGAACGCGCGCGGACCCGGGCCGACATCGGGGCGGCGTGCCGGCTCGGACAGGAGGCCGTGGACCTGCTGAGCGGCGCCAGCGGCGGCTCGTCGATCTACCGGACCGTGCCGATCCAGCGGATCGCGCGCGACATCCGGGCCGTCGGCCTGCACGCCCTGATCTACCCGTCCACCAACTTCGAGCTCTACGGCCGCGTCCTCTGCGGCCTCGAACCCAACACGTTCTACATCTGAGAGAGCCGGCCGCCGGTGACCGCCAGCCGGTCACCGGCGGCCGGCTGACGTCTTTCACCCGCGCCCCGGCCGGACAGGCCCGCGGTCTAAGGAGAGGACCACGATGAGCCACCACGTTGGAGCCCAGGCGGTGGTGCTGGGCGGGAGCATCGCGGGCCTGCTCACGGCCCATGTGCTCGCCGAGGCGTACGAACACGTCGTGATAGTGGACCGGGACGAGACGGACGGTGCGCGCGACGCGCGGCGCGGCGTCCCCCAGGGCCGTCACGCGCACGGCCTGCTGGCCCGCGGGCAGCAGGTGCTGGAGGAGCTGCTGCCCGGGTTCGCCGACGAGCTGATCGGCGCCGGGATCCCCGCGACCGACGTGGGCCGGATGCGCTGGTACTTCAACGGCCGGCCGGCCCGCCAGGCCCGTACCGGGACGCTGGTGTTCGGGGTCATGCGCCCGGTGCTGGAACACCACGTGCGGATGCGGGTGCGCGCCCTGCCGAACGTGGAGTTCGTCGAGGGCACCGACATCCTGTCGCCGGTGCTGGCGCCGGAGAGCGACCGCGTCATCGGCGTGCGCGTCCGGCGCAGGACCCCCGGCAGCGTGGAGGAGACGATCGAGGCCGAGCTGGTCGTCGACGCGACCGGCCGGGGATCGCGGACGCCGGCGTGGCTGGAGAGCGTCGGCTACCCGCGGGTCAGGGAGGAGCAGGTGAAGATCGACCTGTTCTACACCAGCCGCCGCTACCGGCTCCGCGCCGACCCGTTCCACGGCGACCAGTCCATCAACCCGGTGGCGAGCCCGGCGCATCCCCGGGGAGCCTTCTTCCACACCCTCGGCGGCGACGAGGCCCTGCTGTCGCTCACCGGGATCGGCGGCGACCGTCCCCCCACCGACCCCGAGGGCTTCCTCGCCTACGCCCGCTCCCTGCCGGTGCCCGACGTCTACGAGGCCATCCGCGACGCCGAGCCGCTGGACGACCCCGTGGCCTTCAGGTTCCCCGCCAGCGTGCGCCGCCGGTACGAGAGCCTGACCGGCTTCCCCGAGGGCCTCCTGGTCCTCGGCGACGCCGTGTGCAGCTTCAACCCGGTCTACGGCCAGGGCATGACCGTGGCCTCGATGGAGGTCCTGGCGCTGCGGCGGCACCTGCGGCAGGGGAGCGCGCCCGCCCCGCGCGCGTTCTTCGCGGAGATCGCCCGGATCATCGACGTGCCGTGGGACATCGCGGCCGGGGGCGACCTGGCCTTCCCCAGCGTCGAGGGCGAGCGCACGGCGAAGGTGCGGATCAGCAACGCCTATCTCGCCCGGTTGCAGGCCGCGGCGACCAGGGACGCAGGCATCACGGGCACGTTCCTGCGGGTGGCCGGCCTCGTCGAGCCGCCGCAGGCGCTCATGCGCCCGGCCTTCATGCTCCGCGTGCTCTGGAAGAGCAGGCGCCCCGCGCCGTCCCCGGGCGAAGCCTCCGCGCCGGCCGCGCCGGGACGCGTGCCCAGCGAGCCGCTACGCCCGTCCTGACGCGACGACGACGACGAAAGGGCTCCCCGGCCGGCCCGGGGAGCCCTTTCTCCGTCTTCTTCGTCGAGCCTTCTCCGCGCCCCTCAGAGGCCGTCCGCTGGAGCCCTCTGAGAGCCGTCCGCGGGAGGAGCGGCCGTCCGGGAACGCCTGTGCCGAGCGCCGTCCGGGGCGCTCGGCACAGGCGGTCAGGGGGTCCGCCACCCGCCATGGCGGACCCGCCGTGGCTTACTTCGCGGGCGCGATCCGGCCGTCGGCGCCGAGCCGGGAGAGGACCTCGACCACGGCCCCCGCGGCCCGCCTGGCCTGCCCCTGGTCCATGATCAGCGGCGGCGCCAGCACGATCATCTGCCCGTACGGCCGCGCGATGACGCCGTGCGTCCGGCGGATCTCGAAGGCGACCTGCTCGACCGGTCCCCAGTCCATGGGCATCCGCGTCTCCCGGTCGCTGACCAGCTCCAGGGCCGCCAGCGACCCCTCCACCCTGATGTCCCCGACGGCGGGGAACGCGGCCGCCGGAGCCAGCGCGGACCGGAACCAGTCGCCGATCGTCAGCGCCTTGGCCGCCAGCCCCTCGCGCTCGACGATGTCGAGTGTGGCCAGCCCGAGAGCGCAGGCGAGCGGGTGCCCCTGGAAGGTGTAGCCGTGGAAGAAGCCGCCGTTGTTGATCAGCGTGTCCGCGATCTCGTCGGTCATCAGCGTGGCGCCCAGCGGGACGTATCCTCCCGCGATGCCCTTCGCCGTGGTGATCAGGTCGGGCTCCATGTCCCGCTGGGCGGAGTCGAACCACGCCCCCGTCCTGCCGAACGCGGTGACCACCTCGTCGGCGATCAGCAGGATGCCGTGCCTGCGCAGGACGGCGCGCACCCGCGGCCAGTAGTCGGGCGGCGGCGTGAGCACCCCGCCGGCGGCCATGATCGGCTCACCGATCATGGCGGCGATGTTGCCCGGCCCGATCCGGGCGATGGTCTGCTCCAGCTCCTCGACCAGGAAGTCGGTCGGGTCCTTGTCGCCGTACAGGTCCTTGGCCCGGTACAGGTACGGCGGGGAGAGCTTCTCGACGTGCGGCAGGTTCGGGCCCACCCCGAACTGCATCGGCGGGAAGCCGGTGGCGGTGCCGCTGCCGTAGGTCGCGCCGTGGAAGGAGTAGTGCCTGGCGAGGATCCAGGTCCGGTCCGCCTCGCCCCTGCGGTGGTGGTAGAGCCGCGCGGCCTTGATCGCCGTCTCGACCGCCTCCGAGCCGCCGCTGCAGAACGCCACCCGGTCGATGCCCTCGGGAGCGAGCTCCGCCAGCCGGGCCGCCAGCCGGATCGCCTTGTCGTTGGAGAACTCCAGCAGGCTGGTGAAGTACTCCAGCTCCCTGATCTGCTTGGCCGCGACCTCGGCCAGTTCCTCGCGGCCGTGGCCGATGGGCGAGTGCCACACGCCGCCCCCCGCGGCGTCGAGCAGTTCGTTGCCCCGGGCGTCCCAGACGTTGCAGCCCTTGCCGCGGACGATCACGGCGCGGTCGGTGATGTCGCCGCGGTGCATGGAGCGGATCAGATGCCGCCGGTCCAGGTCTTCCAGTTCGCGTGCGGACGCGGTGAGCATCGGCGTGGGGGTACCGATGGACATGGGAGTCCTCCTTCGCTTGCTTGCTTCGTCAGTGCCGGGATCGATCGGCCGGGTTCAGGAGCCCGACCGGACGGCCTGCGCGTGGGCCAGTGCCGGGGCCCGGCCGTCCCGTACGAGGTCGGCCGCCCGCTCGCCGATCATGATCGCCGAGGCGTTGGGCGCGCCGCGGCCGACCGTCGGCATCACCGAGACGTCGGCCACCCGCAGCCCCTCGACGCCCATGACCCGCAGTTCGGAGTCGACCACGGTCCCCATGGCGCAGGTCCCGGAGCCGTGGAAGATCGAGTGCGTGTACCTGCGGACATAGGTCCGCAGGTCGGCGTCGGACTCCGAGGCCGGCGGCTCGTGGAACGTCTCGGTGTAGGGGTCCATCGCGCGCTGCCGGGCGATGTCCAGGCCGATGCGCAGCCCCGCGACCGCCGTCTCCATGTCGGCCGGCTCGGAGAAGTACCGGTGCTCGATCTTCGGCTTGGTCGTCGGGTTGGCCGACAGCAGGGTGACGCTGCCCCGGCTCTGCGGCGCCAGCACCAGCGGGCCGTAGGTGATCGCGTGGGCGGTCGGGATGCTCAGCCCGCTGTCGGCGAACATCAGGGGTCCGGTGAAGAACGCCACGTCCGGGGCGGGGAGCCCGGCACGCGTCCGCACGAAACCGCCGCACTCCGGCCCGTTGGAGGTCAGCGGTCCGCGGCCCTCCTCCTGGTACTGCCGCAGCGATTCCGGCTCCTCCGCGATGAGCAGGCTCACCGGCTGGGAGTGCGTGAAGATCACCGGGATCAGCGGGTGGTCCTGGAGGTTCCGTCCGACCTGCGGCTGGTCGACGACGACCGGGATGCCGAGGTCGCTCAGATGGTCCGCCGGGCCTATCCCGGACAGCATGAGCAGCTGCGGGGAGTTGTAGGCCCCGGCGCACAGCACGACCTCGCGCCCGGCCCGGATCGTGACCTCCTCGCCGTGCCGCCGGCCGATCACGCCCGTCGCCCGGCCGTGCTCCACCAGCACCCGGTGCACCTGGAAGTCGAGCTCCACCGTCAGGTTCGGCCGGGACATCGCCGGGTGCAGGAACGCGTCCGCCGTACTGCACCGGCGGCCGTCGCGCTGGGTGACCTGGAAGAACCCGAAGCCGTCCTGCGCCGGCCCGTTGAAGTCGTCGTTGTAGGGGTGCCCGGCCTGCTGGGCCGCCGCCACGAACGCCGCCGCCATCGGATTGCGGGAACGCCCGTCGGACACCGCCAGCGGGCCGCCCACGCCGTGGTACTCCGACGCGCCGCGCTCGTTGTCCTCCGACCTCCTGAAGTACGGCAGCAGCTCGCGGTAACTCCAGCCCGGCTGCCGCCAGCCGTCGTAGTCGACCTGGTTGCTCCGCAGATAGAGCATCGCGTTGATGGAACTGGTGCCGCCGAGCACCCGGCCACGCGGCAGATAAACGCGACGACGGTCCAGAAACGGCTCTTCGTGGGTGTCGTAGTCCCAATCGTAATGGGTGCGGAAGTTCTCCCCGAATCGTGCGGGAATATGGATGTCCTCGGATTCGTCGGCCGAGCCGGCCTCGATCAGGCAAACGCTGACCGAGGGATCCTCGCTCAATCGCGCGGCCAGCACACAGCCTGCGGATCCCGCGCCTACGATCACGTAATCGTGCATGACATCCCTCCTCTTGGGCCGTTTCAAGCATGCGCAAGAATGCCGAGCCGAACATCTCCGAGAATGCGGTTGAAACGGGGACGGCACGGGCGAAGACGACCGGCTTACGGCCGCGCCGGAGGACACGGAAGCGGATGAGAAGCCCGCGATAAGAGCCCGCTGGCAGACTCGGCTCAGGCCCGAACCTTGACGGAAAGGGGAGGGGCGGGGGACGGGCGCGATGGGGGCCCGGCCGCCCGCGGTACCCGTCGAGAGGAGACAGAGATGAACCGACCGCCGGTCGTGTCGGCCGAGGAATGGCAGACCGCGCTCCAGCAGCAGGTGGCCAAGGAGAAGGCGCTCACCCGCGCGCTGGACGCGCTGGCCGCGAAACGCCGCAGGCTTCCCATGGTCGAGATGGGCCGGGGCTACGTCTTCGAAGGGCCGGAGGGGAAGGCGAGCCTGCCCGACCTGTTCGACGGGCGGCGCCAGCTCGTCGTGTACCACTTCATGCTGGAGCCCGGCACCGAGGACCCGTGCTCGGGATGCTCCAGCCTGACCGACAACGTCGGCAACCTGGCGCATCTGCGGGCCCGGGACACCAACTTCGTCCTGGTGTCCCGCGCCCCGCTGAGCGAGCTCCAGCCGTTCAAGGAGCGCATGGGCTGGACCGTCCCGTGGTACTCCACGTACGGCGGCCCCGACTTCAACGGCGACTGCGGCGCCAACCCCGGCTTCGGCCTGAGCGTCTTCCTGCGCGACGGAGACGACGTCTTCCGCACGTACTACACCACGTCCCGCGGCGTGGACCGGCTGCGGCTGGACTTCAACCTGCTGGACCTGACGCCGTACGGCCGCCAGGAGACCTGGGAGGACTCCCCGGCGGGCTGGCCGCAGACCCCGGCGTACGAGTGGTGGCGCCTGCACGACGAGTACGACGACTGAGCACCGGCACGCGGGCCCGGGAGGACGGGATCACCCCGTCCTCCCGGGCCGCCGCGTTCGCGGGTCAGCCGCTGGCCGTCACGAACTCCTTCATCGACGAGATGACGTAGTCGATCATCTCGTCGGTTAGCCCGGGGTAGACCCCGATGTGGAAGGTCTGCTCGGTGATGAGGTCGCTGTTGGTCAGCGGCCCGGACACCCGGTGCGGACGCTCCATGTACGCCGGGTGCCTGAGCAGGTTGCCGGCGAACAGCCGCCGGGTCCCGATCTTCCGGTCCTCCAGGAAGTTCACCAGGTCGCCGGAGGAGAAGGGGGCCTGCGGGTCCACCGTGACGACGAAGCCGTACCAGCTCGGCTCGCTGCGCGGCGTGGCCTCGGGCAGCAGCAGGTGTGGCAGGCCGTCCAGCCCCTCGCGCAGCCGCCGCCAGTTCCGGCCCCGCGCCGCGACGAAACCGTCGAGCTTGTCCAGCTGGCTGAGTCCCAGGGCGGCCTGCGTGTCGGTGGCCTTCAGGTTGTAGCCGACGTGGGAGAAGATGTACTTGTGGTCGTAGCCGGCGGGCAGCGTGCCCATCTGGTGCTCGAACCGTTTGCGGCAGGTGTTGCTCTGGCCGGGCTCGCACCAGCAGTCCCTGCCCCAGTTGCGCAGCGACTCGACGATGCGCCCGAGGACGAGGTTCGAGGTGAGGACGCAGCCGCCCTCTCCCATGGTGATGTGGTGCGCCGGGTAGAAGCTGACGGTGGCCAGGTCGCCGAACGTCCCGGTCGGCTCGCCGTCGTAGGTGGAGCCCAGGGCGTCGCAGTTGTCCTCGACGAGGAACAGCCCGCGCTCCTTGGCGAGCCCGGCCATCTCCGCGACCTCGTACGGGTTGCCCACCGTGTGCGCGACGACGATCGCCCGCGTCCTCGGGCCGATCGCCTCCGCCACCCGTTCCACCGTCGGGTTGTAGGTGCCGAGCTCGACGTCGACGTAGACCGGGACCAGGCCGTTCTGCAGGATCGGCGCCACCGTGGTGGGGAACCCGGCGGCGACCGTGACCACCTCGTCCCCCGGGCGCAGCCGGCGATCCCCCAACTGGGGCGAGGTCAGGGCGGACACCGCCAGCAGGTTGGCCGAGGATCCCGAGTTGGTCAGGTATGCCTTGCGCCGTTTCAGCCTGCGGGCGAGGGCCGACTCGAACTTCTGCGCGCTCTGCACCCCGGCGATGCGCAGGTCCAGGGCCGCCTCGACCATCGCCACCCGGTCGTCGGCGTCGAGCACCGCGCCGGTCGGCCAGATCTCCGTCTCGCCGGGGACGAAGGGGGAGTCGCCCTGGCGCTCCCGGTGGTATCTGCGAACCTCGTCGAGGATCGATGCCTTCAGCTCGCTCACGTGTGCTCCCACGGTTGCTATGCGGTTATCTCAATCCGGGCATGGTCCCCGACCAGCATGCGATGCCCTCCGCCCGTGCCGACGGTCGCGGACCGCCCGATGAGCGAGCCGTGCAGTTCGGGCACACCGGACACCGACGCGCCCTCCAGCAGGATGGAGTCGGTCAGCCGGGTGCCGCGCAGCACGCAGTCCGGGCCGATGGACGCGTACGGGCCCACGTGGCTGTCCTCGACGAGGGCGCCCGCGCCGACGATCGCCGGACCGTCGATCCGGGAGCGCACCACCCGGGCCCCCGGGCCGATGACGACCTGCCCGGTCACCTCGCTCGCGGCGTCCACGTCCCCGGCGACGCCGGGACGCAGCTCGCCGAGCAGCCGGCGGTTGCACGCCAGGACGTCCTCGATCCGCCCGGTGTCCTTCCAGTAACCGCCGTACTCGCTCGCCCTGACCTCGGCGCCGCGCGTCAGCAGCCACTGCACCGCGTCGGTGATCTCCAGCTCGCCGCGGGCGCTGGGCCGGATGGCGGCGACGGCCTCGTGCACGGCCGCGGAGAACACGTAGACGCCGATCATGGCGAGGTCGCTGCGCGGTCGCCGGGGCTTCTCCACCAGCCGGCGCACCGAGCCGTCACCGTCGAGTTCGACCACGCCGAAGTTCTGCGGGTCGGGGACTTTCTGCACGGCGATCTGCGCGGCGGGCCGCGCCGCCGTGAAGTCCGCGGCGATCTCGCCGATGCCGCCGGGCAGCATGTTGTCGCCCAGGTACATCACGAAGTCGTCGTCGCCGAGGAACGGGCGGGCCAGCCGTACGCAGTCCGCGAGACCGCGCGGCCGGTCCTGTGTGATGTAGGTGATCCGCGCGCCGAACCGGCCGCCGTCGCCGATCGCGTCGGCGATCTGCGCCGCGCGGTCGCCGACGATGACGCCGATCTCGGTCACGCCCACCGCGCGGATGTTGTCCAGCACGTACTCCAGCACCGGCCGGCCCGCGATCGGGATGAGCTGTTTGGGCATGGTGTGGCTGAACGGGCGCAGCCGGGTGCCGGACCCGCCCGCCAGGACCAGGGCCTTCATGTCCGGCCCCGGTCACGCCGGTACTCGACGGCCTTGCGCAGCTCGTCCGCGACGGTCCGCACGTCCGCGTCGTCGAGCCCCTGGTGCAGCGGCAGCAGCAGGGTGGTGTCGGCGGCCTCCTCGGTGCCGGGCAGCTCCGCGTCGCCCCGGTAGATGGGGACCTTGTGCAGCGGCGCGTACCGGAAGGTGGTGTAGACGCCGCGCTCCTTCAGATCCGCGGCCACCTGGTCCCTGATCCCGGCGTCGAGCTGCACCCAGTAGAAGTAGTGCGAGGTGACGTGCCCGTCGGGCAGCGGCGGCGGCAGCCGGATTCCGTCGGCGCCGGCCAGCAGGCGGTCATAGGCCCGCGCGATCTCGCGGCGCCGCTCGACGAAACCGGGCAGCCTGCGCAACTGGACGCTGCCGATCGCCGCGGTCACGTCGTTGCCGATCTCCCGGCGGCCGAAGTCCTGGACGTTCAGCTCCCACCAACGGTGGGGCACTCTGGCGGAGGCGGCCAGGCCGCTGTGCCACTCCAGGCCGTGGTAGGCCAGCCGGCGCGCCCGGTCGGCCAGCTCGGGGTCACGCACGTAGAGCATCCCCCCGTCGCCGGTGACCAGGATCTTCATCGCGTCGAAACTCCACATCGCGATGTCGCCGAAGGCCCCGCAGCCGGTGCCGTCCGCGCTGGAGGCGACCGCGCAGGCGGCGTCCTCGATCAGCGCGACCCCGCGCTCCCGGCAGAGGGCGGCTATCCCGGCGATCTCCCCGGGGTAGCCGCCGTAGTGCAGCACCAGCACCGCCTTGGTGCGCGGGGTGAGGGCGCGTGCCACGTCGCCGGCCGACGGGTTCAGCGTGCGCGGATCGACGTCACAGAACCTCGGCCGGGCGCCGGTGACCGAGACGGCGTTGCCGGCGCCGACGAAGCTGATCGACGGGAGCACGACGTCGTCACCGGGTCCCAGCCCGAGCAGCTCGGTCGCGAGGAAGAGGCCGGTGGTCCCGGAGTTGACGAAGACCATCCGCTGCGGATCCACCCCCAGGTGACCGGCGAACTCCGCCTCGAAGGTCCTGGTACGCGGTCCGTGGCCCAGCCAGTTGCCGGCGAAGACCTGCCGTACGGCGTCGAGTTCCTCGTCTCCGAGAGTGGGCTGGAAAACGTTGATCATCGTGTCACCCGCGGCGTCGGTAGTGCGCGGTCAGCCTCTCCAGCATGGGCACGATCTCGGCGGGGCTCGGCGTGGCCTGCAGGTCTTCGTAGACCCCGCGCGCCCCGTTCTGGAAGGTGGGATCCTCCAGGACCCGCAGGAGCTGCTTGCGCATCGTGTCCACGGGGAGCACCTTGTGGTGCAGGCCGAGCCCCGCGTTGTGCGCGTTCACGTAGGCGGCGGTCGGCGAGCACTCGGGGTGCTTGCGGACGACCGACCACTCGGTGCCGTCCTCCTCGATGGTGATGTCGACGAGGCCGTTCTCCTCGTCGGAGTCGAGGATGATCTGCGGGGTCCGCAGCGCCGACGCCGCCGCGAACGTGCCGAAGCCGCCGTGATGGATGAACGCCGAGCACGTCGGCAGCAACTGGGTCAGCGGCACGTACTCGACCACCCGCACGTTGTCCGGTACGGGCGTACCGCCGATCTGCTCCTCGTTCAGGGTGGCCACGACCTCGATGTCGAGATCGGAGACCATCTCCATGACCTTGGGGATCTCCGTCCAGCCGCCCCGGAAGTACATGCGCCGCGACAGACCCAGCGACACCCCGACGCGGGGCCGCTCCGGGCGCCCGTGCAGCCACTCCGGCATGGCGCTCGCACCGGTGTAGGGCACCCACCGGACCGAGAGCGTCCGCCCCTTGGCCACCGGCAGCCGGATGCCCGCCGGAGTCGGGTCGACGGTCCACTGCCCGTACAGCATCTCGTCGTCCACCTCGAACCCGTACTTCTCGGCGATCGGGCGCACCGCCTCGGTCATCGGGTCGTCGACGCCGGCCAGCGCGGGCCGGTCCCTGCGCTCGGCGAACCTCTCGATGGTCCAGCCGAAGTAGTCCAGCCCCCACATCATCCGGGCGTGCGCGGCACCGGAGGCGAGCGCCGCCACCGCGCCCGACGGCGTGCCGGGGTCCCAGAGCACCAGGTCGGGACGCCAGGCGCGGGCGAACTCCACGAAGTCGTCCACCACCGGGTTGGGCTCCTTGGGGGATACCCCGGCGGGGTGGAAGTTCCAGATCCCGGGCAGCATGAACCGCTGGAAGACGTCCCAGGGGTCGCGCTCGGCGGGGGCCAGGTCCAGGCTCTCGGTGAGACGGTCCATCTGCTCCCTGATGTGCGGGGGCCGGGGCATGCCCGCGGCCCGGGCCACCGGCGCGCTCTCCGGGCCCAGCGTGACGGCGGTCAGGCCGGCGGCGACGATGTCGTCCTTGATGGCGGGCGGCGCGGCGATGCAGACCTCGTGGCCGGCGGCCTGCAGCGCCCAGGCCAGCGGGATCATCGGGTACAGGTGCGCCGGCGCGGGCCAGGGGGCGAATATGACTCGCATCTGGGAGGTCCTCCTGAGGTTTCTCGGTCGGTTGGGTGGGGCGCGGTCTCACAGGTCGGCGACGGCGGACGGCGCTCGGGATCTCAGTACGTGACGACCGCGCGGAAGCGCACGTCTCCCTTCGCGACCCGATCGACCGCGTCGGCGACGCGTTCCATGGGGAAGGTCTCGACCAGGGGGGTGACCTTGCCTGCGGCGACGAGTTCCAGGGCCTCGCGCAGGTAGCGGGGGCCGTTGTGGGTGGCGCCGGTGATCTGGTGGCGCTGGGAGAAGATCGGTCTCATCGGGTCGGGCGCCAGGTTGAAGGAGTCGGTTCCGTCCAGGCCGCAGAGCACGAGCCGGCCGTCCGGGCGCAGGCCGAGCAGGCTCTCGGAGGCGGCGGCGGAGGAGCTCGCGGTCGCCAGGATGACGTCGGCCCCGCCCACCTCCAGCAGTTCCTTGCCGCTGCCCACGACGAGGTCGGCGCCCAGCTCGCGCGCGAGGTCGTGCTTGCCGGGCGAGCGGGTGACGGCGATCGTCTCGAACCCGCAGGACCTGGCGAACTGCAACGCGAGGTGCCCCAGCGCGCCGATGCCCACCACCGCGACGCGTTCGTGCGGCTTCGGGTCCGCCTGCCGCAGGGCGGACCAGCTCGTGTAACCCGCGCACAGCACCGGAGCGGCCGACTCGTAGGAGAGGCCGTCGGGCAGCGGGAAGGTGCCCTCCGCTTTGGCGACCATGTACTCGGCGTGCCCGCCCTGGACGGTGAACCCCGTCGAGACCGCCGCCGGGCAGCTCATCGCGGTCTGGCCGGTGACCGGCAGCCCGCGGCGGCAGTAGTCGCACCGCCCGCAGCCGGCCTGCACCCACGGCACGCCGACCCGGTCCCCGACCGCATGGGCGGTCACGCCGTCGCCGACCTCGGCGATCTCGCCGGCCACCTCGTGACCGGTGATCGCCGGTGACACCGCGGGGAACGGGATGATCCCGCGGGTGGCCATGACGTCGTTGGAACAGACCCCGCAGGCGCGCACCCTGACCAGAACCTCACCGGGACCGGGACGCGGGGCGGGGACTTCACGCAGTTCCCACCTGCCATTGACCTCGGGAATCACGGCTGCTTTCATGGCCGACCGCCTTTGCCGAATATCGCCCCCCGTATCGGGGCGCGGAGTCGTCACGGCACGGCTCCCGGGGAGCTCCGGGGCGTGCCGCTGCTGATGCCGTCATTGGCATTGTGCGCACCCTCGCCCGGATATCACTTCTTCTGAAGTGCGATACATTTTCGCGCTCCGGCCCGTCGCCTGAGCACGGGCGTCGCGCAACTTCCTGATTGCTGTGCCTTCTCGATTTCGGCCTTGATTTCCCCGGTGGCGGGCGGAAAATGGAGCGGAGCCTGAGGAATCGGATTTCCGTGCCGCCGAATCCATGCACGCCGGCGAATGTCCCATGCCCGACCGGCTGTCTGAGATCCGCTTTATCCGTCGAAAGGATGGATCGTGTCCCACTCAACCCAGGAGAGCACCGCCCCGGCCGGCGGCGGGGTGGCGCAGAAGGCCGGTGGGCGGGGCCCGGCTCCCCGGTGGCTGCCCGCCGCGGGGATCGCCGTCTGGCTCCTCCTCGCCTTCGCGTTCATCGTCATGTTCGTGCCCGTGTACTTCACCGGGGATCCCAGCGGGGCCCGGGTCCAACTGAGCGACTACTTCCCGTGGCACTACGGCTTCCTGGTGGCGCACGTCGCGTTCGGCCTGGTGGCCATGGCGACGGCCCCTTTCCAGGTGTGGCCCCGGTTCCGGAACCGGTATCCGGCGCTGCACCGGGTGATGGGACGGCTGCACATCTTCGCCGGGGTGCTGCCGGCCGGGTTGATGGCCCTGGTCATCACGCCGTTCGCGGCGGGGCCGGTGGGCAACGCGTTCGGGGCCGTGCTGTGGCTGGGCGCGACCATCATGGGGTTCCGGCGGGTGCGCCAGCGCAGGTACACCGAGCACCGGCGCTGGATGATCTACAGCTTCGCGCTGTGCATGCAGATCATCGAAGGCCGGATCATGGTCCTCACCATCCCGCTCCTGCCCGGTTTCACCCCGGACCGGATGCCGTTGCTGCTGGAGACGGCCAGCTGGATCGGCATCCTGCTCAACCTGCTCATCGCGCAGTGGTGGCTGGAGCGCACCGCGGGCGTGCGGGTGACGCCCGTCGCCCGGCGGCGCGAGACGATCGCCGCCGACCGTCCCTGACCTCGGCGAACCCCGGCCGGAGACCGTCCCCGGCCGCGCCGGCGAACCCCGGCCAGAAGGTGTCACGCACCTCCTGGCCGGGGTTCTCGTCGTGCCGGGCCGCCCAGTCCGCCCAGTCCGCCCAGTCCGCCCAGTCCGCCCAGTCCGCCCAGTCCGCCCAGTTCGTCGGGGTCGTCGGCGCCGTCCGGATCGTCCGCGCCGTCCGGATCGTCCGCGCCGTCCGGGCCGTTCGCGCCGTCCGGGACGCCGGTCAGGCGAAGCGCCAGCGGGTGGCGCTGAGCGAGGTGTCCTTGCCGATGCCGATCACCCGGTCGGGCACCACCTCGTAGATCTCGTACGGCGGGGCGCCGATGGCGTCGTCGGCGCGCACTCCGCCGTCCCTGACCTCTATCCGCCAGCCGTACTTGGCCGCGTAGGCGTCGGCGACCCTGTGCAGGGTCGCCTCGTCCGCGACCTTCGCCGCCTTCCCCTCCACGGACAGGTCGAGCGCCGGGTCGCCGACCGTGATCACGCAGTTCGGGTTGCCCGCGAGGTTCCTGGCCTTGACCGAGCTCGCGCCGGTGCCGAAGTACAGGGCGCCGTCGATCCACAGGCCCAGCAGCGGCATCGCGTGCGGCCTCCCGTCCGGGCGGACCGTGGCCAGCCAGTACTCCTGCGCCGCCACGAGAACCTCACGCGCCTCCTTCCACGGCTTCACGGTGGGGTCCTCCGCCTCGAACGACCGCTCCGCGACCGGTTGCCTCTCTGCCACGCTTCTCTCCTTCACGTCGTGCCATCCGAACTTACGTCGTGCCTTCAGAAACGGTGCGTGACCACGCCGCCCGGGGGACCGGCGACGGATTTCTCCATGCCTTGAGGGCGGCCGCCCGCGCGACCGCCCTCCGTGACACAGGAAACTAGCGGGCCGACTCCGGTTGCGGCACCGGTTCCGCCACCTTCCGCCGTGGTTCGGAGAATCGCCGGTAGATCGGCTTCTCGAAGAACTCGAACAGCGCGGCGGCCAGCAGGGTCGTCACCAGGAGAGCGATCAGCGTCGCCGCCAGCGCCCAGCCCAGATTCCACTGGAAGTCCTCACCGAAGGCGCGGACCGTGTATTCCAGGACCATCCGATGGAAAAGATAGAAAGCGAAGGAGATGTTGCCCAGCCACACCATGGTCCGGCTGCCGAGGAGCGTGCGCCCACCGCGCAGGTCGCGGGTCGCCAGCGCCGGAATGAGCAGGGCGATCGGGATGATCGTGGCCCCGACCAGGCGGAAGAGCGGAGGGCTGAACATCGCGACCACGTATCCCACCGCCATCAGCGCCCAGGCGGCCCGCAGCGGGAGGTTGATCCACCGGCCGGTCATGACGATGCGGGCGAGCAGGATGCCGAGCACGAACTCCAGCATGCGCGGCACCGGGAACTTGTAGGCGAACCAGTACTCCGGGGCCGACATCGGCGCCCAGAGCAGCTTCGGCGTGTCCGGCAGCAACGTGGCGACCGCGGGGACGAGCATGACGGCCGCGATCACGGCGCACGCCCAGTACCACAACCGCTCCGGCCTGATCTTGGTGATGAGCCAGATCCAGAGCGGGAAGCACACGTAGAACAGCAGCTCGCAGGCGAGCGACCAGCTCACCCCGTTGACGCCCACGGCGGCCCAGAAGTCGGGCGTCCAGGTCTGCACCAGCAGCAGGGTGGGCAGCACGTGGTGGAGCTGGTCGGTGAAGCCGGTCGCCAGCATCACCCCGATGGCCAGGAAGCACACGGCCAGGTGGTTGGGGTAGATCTTCACGGCCCGGCGCCGCCAGATCCGCACCGGCGTGTCGCCGGCGCGCGCCGACCAGGTCAGCACGAACCCGCTGAGCACGAAGAAGAACGACACGCCCAGCCCGCCGCCCGGATCCAGCAGGGTCAACGTGAATTGGCCGAACAGGTTCTGCGGCTCAGGAAAGATGAGCGGGCCGATCGCCGCATGGTAGAAGAACACGAGAAGGGCCGCCCACCATCGCATTCCGGTAAGCGCGGGAATCCGTCCGCCCACTCGTACGGTCGATTCGTTCGTGGGGATATCCGGTGTGCGCATAGCGTCCTTCTCCGACGGAGTCCGGCCATCAGCGTCGATTCATCATCTTCATGCGGTAGGGGCGACGCATCTCCTGGATTGCGGTGTTCTGCGGCCGGCCGGCGGGGTAGGGCGATTTACTGGTCGCAATTCTGGAGATGCGCTGACGAGGGCCGGGCGCCACCGTTGAGAAGGAGATATCGACGTCATGGAGTGAAAATGCCATTCCTGCCCGATAATGAAGCCCCGAAGGTGGCGGTCATCGGCCTGGGGTATGTCGGCTCGTGCCTGGCGGCGACGCTGGCCGGTCGCGGCCTGGACGTCACCGGGGTGGACATCGACGCCCGGCTGGTCGAGGACCTGGCCGGCGGTCGCTGCCGGTTCCAGGAGCCGGGCCTGGCCGAGCTGCTCTTCGCCGGGATACAGGCCGGCACGCTTCGCGTGACCACCGACTACGCGGCGGTCCAGGCCGCCGACGTGATCCTGATCGCGGTCGGCACGCCGATCGCGGAGGACGGCTCCCTGGCGGACGAACAGCTCCGCGGCGCGTGCACCGAGCTGTACCGGTGGCTGCGCCCGGGCCAGCTCGTGGTCCTCAAGTGCACCGTTCCCCCGGGTACCAGCAAGGACCTGGTGCTGCCCCTCCTGGAGCGGAGCGGCCTGGCCGGGGGGACGGACTTCGGGCTGGCCTTCACCCCCGAGCGTCTCGCCGAGGGCTCGGCCCTGAGCGAGCTGCGCGCGTTCCCGATCGTGGTGGGCGGGCTGGACGCGGAGAGCACGCGGAGCGCCGGGGAGTTCTGGCACCGGGCGCTCGGGGTGGAGACCATCCCGCTGGAGTCGCTGGAGGCCGCCGAGGTGGTCAAGCTCGCCGACAACTGGTGGATCGACCTCAACATCGCGCTCGGGAACGAGCTGGCGAAGTACTGCGACCTGTTCGGCGTGGACGTGCTCGACGTGATCGCGGCGGCCAACACGCTCCCCAAGGGAGGCAGGCACGTCAACATCCTGCTGCCCAGCGTCGGGGTCGGCGGCTCCTGCCTGACCAAGGACCCCTGGATGGTGTGGCGGTCGGCCAGGGAACAGGGACTGGAGATCGCGACCGCGTCCATCGGCCGCGAGATCAACGCCGGGATGCCGGACCACACGGCCCGGCTGATCGTCGACGAACTGGTCAGGCTCGGCAAGGATCCGGACGACGCCAGGATCGCCGTGCTCGGCCTGGCGTTCAAGAACGACACCGGCGACCTGCGCGAGACGCCGGTGCGCGCGGCGGTCGCGGCCCTGACCAAGGCCGGCGCGCAGGTGAGCCTCTTCGACCCGCTGGTGGACGCCGCCCAGGCGGAGGAGCTGTTCGGGATCGCGCCGGCCGGCTCCCTGCGCGAAGCGGTCCGGGACGCCGACTGCCTGGCCGTCCTCGCCCTGCACAAGGAGTTCCAGGACATCGACTTCGCCGCGCTGCCGGTCGCCCCCTCCTGCCTGATCCTGGACGGCCGCGCCTACTACTCCAAGGAGAAGATCGCCGAGTTGCGGACCCTGGGCTACCTCTACCGCGGAATCGGGCGGTGACCATGTCACGCGCAGTGGTCACCGGCGGACGCGGTTTCATCGGCAGCCATCTGGTCGAGCGCCTGCTCGCCCAGGGCGACGAGGTGACGGTCTTCGACGCCGTGCCGCGCGACGCCCGCGGGCAGACGGCCCACGTCGAGGGGGACATCCGCGACCGAGACCGGCTCGCCGCCGCGATCATCCCCGGCGTGGACGTCGTCTACCACCTGGCCGCCGTGGTCGGCGTGGACGCGTACCTCTCCCGCCCGCTCGACGTCATCGACATCAACTTCAACGGCACGATGAACGTGCTGGACCTGGCGACCCGGGCGGACGCCAAGGTCGTGCTGGCCAGCACCAGCGAGGTCTTCGGCAAGAACCCCGCCGTGCCATGGAGGGAGGACGGCGACCGGCTGCTCGGCGCCACCTCCGCCGACCGCTGGGCGTACGGCACCAGCAAGGCGCTCGGCGAGCACCTCACCTTCGCCTTCGCCCGCCAGCACGGCCTGGCCGCGACGATTGTCCGCTACTTCAACGCCTACGGCCCCCGCCAGCGCCCCGCGTACATGGTCAGCCGTTCGGTGCACCGGGCGCTGAACGGGCTGCCACCGGTGGTCTACGACGGCGGACGGCAGACCCGGTGTCTCACCTACGTCGAGGACGCGGTCGCGGGCACCCTGCTGGCCGCGGCCGAACCGGCGGCGACGGGGGAGTCCTTCAACATCGGCAGCATGGACGAGGTCACCGTCGCCGAGGTGGTCGCCCTCATCGCCGAACTCACCGGGATCGCCTCGCCCGCCGTCGCGGTGCGGACCGGGGAGCGGTTCGGCGGCGCGTACGAGGACCTGCCGCGGCGCGTGCCGGACAACGCCAAGGCGCGCTCGGTCCTCGGCTGGAAACCCGAGACCTCCCTGCGGGACGGACTCGCCCGGACGGTCGCCTGGGCCAGGGAGAACCCCGGGTGGCTCGCCCTGCCCGACAGCGGCGCCGCCTGAACGGGGCCGCGCGGCACGCCGCCCGGCGGGCCGGGGCGCAATAGCGCCCCGGCCGACCCCCGTCCCGTTATCGTGACCGTATGCGTTTCGGTGTGCTAGGGCCGTTCGTGGTGACGACGGACACCGGCGAACCCGTCGCGATACCCGGGCTGAAGGTCCGCGCGCTGCTCGCCGCGCTGCTGGCTCGCGAAGGCAGGCCGGTCTCGTCGGAGCAGCTCGTCGGCGACCTGTGGGACGAGGAGCAGCGGCCGGTCAACCCCGCCGCGGCACTCCAGGTCAAGGTCTCCCAGCTCCGGCGGGCGCTCGAAGAGGCCGAGCCGGGCGGCCGGGACCTGGTGATGTCCCGCCCGCCCGGTTACCTGTTGCGGGCCGGGGCCGGCGCGGTGGACGCCGACCGGTTCGCGGCGCTGACGAAACGGGCGCGGGCGGAGGCGGACCCGCGCGAGCGCGCCGCGCTGCTGACCGCCGCGCTGGAGCTGTGGCGGGGACCGGCGTTCGCCGACTTCGGCGACGACTCGTTCGCGCGGCGGGTGGCCGGGCGGCTGGAGGAGGACCGGCTCGCCGCCGTGGAGGAGCGCGCCGAGGCGCTCCTGGAGTCGGGCGAGTCCGGCTCGCTGGTCGGCGAGCTGGCCGAGCTGGTGGCGCAGCACCCGCTCCGGGAACGGCTCCGCGCGGCGCACATGCGCGCCCTCTACCGCGAGGGGCGGCAGGGTGAGGCGCTGGAGAGCTACTCCGACCTGCGCCATCGCATGACCGGTGAGCTGGGGCTCGATCCCAGCCCGCGGCTGGCGGCGTTGCAGCAGGCGATGCTGCGCCAGGATCCGGCGCTCGGCACGGCCCTGCCCCGCGCGGGCGAGGACGGGCGGCGGACCAACCTGCCCGTGCAGCTCACCGAGCTGGTCGGCCGGGACGACGCCCTCGCGGAGCTGACGGCGCTGCTGCGCGCCGGTCGCCTGGTGACGCTCACCGGACCGGGCGGGGTGGGCAAGACGCGGCTGGCGGTCGAGCTCGGCATGCGCCTCGCGGAGAGCCTGCCCGACGGCGTGCGGCTGGTGGAGCTCGCCGCCGTGGGGGGCCCGGGCATCGCGGAGCCGGTCGACTCGGTGGCCGGGGTGGTCCTCGCGGTGCTCGGCATCCGGGAGGAGGCCACCCAGGGCATGCCCGCCGGGGAGTCGATGTCGCTCGTCGACCGGCTCGCGCAGGCCCTGGGCGCCCGCCGGATGCTGCTCATCCTGGACAACTGCGAACACGTCGTCGGTCCCGTCGCCGAACTGGCCGGCGCGCTGCTGCGCACCGCGCCGGGCCTGCGCCTCCTGGTGACCAGCCAGGACCCGCTGGCCCTGCCCGGCGAACACCTCTACCCGGTGCCGCCGCTGGAGCCGTCCAGCGCGGTACGGCTCTTCGCCGCCAGGGCAGCCGCCGCCGCGCCGGGTTTCACCCTTGGCCCGGACAACGAGGCGGAGGTGGCCGAGCTGTGCCACCGGCTGGACGGGATACCGCTGGCGCTGGAACTGGCGGCGACCCGGGTGCGCACCCTGGGCGTGCGGGGCCTGGTCGCCCGCCTGAGCGACCGGTTCCGACTGCTGTCCACCGGGCACCGGGGCGGCCCGCCCCGGCAGCAGACGCTACGGGCGATGATCGACTGGAGCTGGGACCTGCTGACCGAGTCCGAGCGCACGGTGCTGCGCCGGCTGGCCGTGCACTGCGAGGGCTGCACGCTGGACGCCGCCGAGGAGGTCTGCGCCGGAGCGGGCGTGCGCGCCGAGGAGGTGCTTGACCTGCTGGCGCGTCTCGTGGACCGCTCGCTGGTCATCCCGGTGGACACCGGGAGCGGCATCCGTTACCGGCTGCTGGGGTCGGTCGCGGAGTATCTCCTGGAACGCCTGCACGACGCCGGCGAGGAGGAACGGGTCAGGGAGCGTCACAGCCGCCACTACACCGACCTGGCCGAGCGCGCCCGCCCGCACCTGCACGGTCCCGGCCAGCGCGAATGGCTGGAACGCCTGGACCTGGAGGCCGCCAACATGCGGCAGGCCCTCGCCGAGGCGCTGCGCCGCCGGGCGGGGGAGCGCGCCCTGCGGCTGGTCAACGCGCTGTCGTGGTACTGGTTCCTGCGCGGCCAGCTCGGCGAGGCCAGACGGTCCCTGGAGAAGGCCCTGGGCGGCGCCGGTGACGCGGAGGCCACGCCGCGCGCCGACGCCATGGCGTGGCGGGTGGGCATCGAGCTCCTGACCGGCAGCGGCACCGGCCGGGCCGTGCGCGCCCTGGAGGTGCTGGAGCTGTACCGGGAGGCGGACGATCCCGGCGGCCGGGCCAGGGCGTGCTGGTTCCTCGGCTTCGCGCTGTCCAGCAGCGGAGACGTGGCCGCCGGTGAGGAGCTGGCCAGCCGGGCGCTGGCCGGCTTCCACGAGCTCGGCGACCGGTGGGGAGTGGCGGCGGCGCTGAGCCTCCAGGCCAACCACGCGCTGGTCCGCGGCGAACTCGCCGCCGTCGAACGCGACGGCCGGCGCAGCGCCGAGCTGTTCCACGAGCTCGGCGACCTCTGGGGACAGTCGCAGGCGTCGTTCGCGCTCAGCGCGCTGGCCGAGGTCGTCGGCGACTACGCGCGGGCCGCGCGGCTGCACAGGGAGGGGCTGCGGATGGCCGAGGAGCTCGGCCTGTGGACCCAGGTCGCCGAGCGGATGGTGGGCCTGGGCCGGATCGCGCTGCTGAACCGCGACCACACCCAGGCGCGCGAGCTGCACGAACGCGCCTTCCGGCTGGCCGTCGAGCACAGTTACAAGTCGGGTGAGATCTACGCGGCGATCGGTCTCGGGCTCGTCGCGCGCAGGGAGGGCGACTTCGACCTCGCGGAGAAGCACCTGCGCGGCGTGCTGGACTGGAACCGCCGGATGAACATCGAGGCGGGCGCGGTGACCGCGCTGATCCTGTCCGAGCTCGGCTTCGCCGCCGAGCAGCGCGGCGAAGCCGGCACCGCCCGGTCGCTGCACCTGGAGGGCCTGGCCGTCGCGCGGAGCATGCAGGATCCCCGCGGCGTGGCGCTGGCCCTGGAAGGACTGGCCGGGGCCGAGGCCCTGGCCGGCCGTCCGGGCGAGGCCGTCCGGCTGCTGGGCGCGGCGGCAGCCCTCCGGGAGTCGTCCGGGGCGCCGTTGCCGGACGCCGAACGCAGCGACGTGGACCGGATCGCGGCCACCGCCCGCGAGGCGCTGGACGAGGCGGCGTTCGCCGCGGAGTTCGGCAGCGGCTCCGGGTCCTCGCTGGAGGATCTCGGTCTCTGAACCTCCGGCGTCTTACGGCGTCGCGACCGCGCCGGGTGCCCTGCGTAAGTGGAGCGAAAACGCACCGTAAGCGAGCGCGGGCACAGTGGAGGCGACGGTGAACGCAGTCACGACCGCAGAAGGACCTTTCCCATGGATTCGAGCAACCTCGCCGAGGCCGGCCCGCGCGCCGGCCGCCGGGAGTGGACGGGACTGGCCGTACTCGCCCTGCCCACCCTGCTCCTGGCCCTCGACCTCAGCGTGCTGTACCTCGCGCTGCCGCAGCTCAGCGCGGACCTCGGGGCGAGCAGCACCCAGCAACTCTGGATCGCCGACATCTACGGCTTCATGATCGCCGGTTTCCTGGTCACGATGGGCACCGTGGGCGACCGGGTCGGCCGCCGCAAACTGCTGATGATCGGGGCGTGCGCGTTCGGCGTCACCTCCGTGCTGGCCGCCTACTCGCCCACCGCGGAGACGCTCGTCGTCACCCGCGCGCTGCTCGGCGTCGCGGGCGCCACCCTCATGCCCTCGACGCTGGCGCTGATCAGCAACATGTTCAAGGACCCCAAACAGCGGGCGGTCGCGATCGGCGCCTGGTTGAGCTGCTTCCTGGGCGGCACCGCCATCGGGCCCCTGGTCGGCGGGGTGCTCCTGGAGTTCTTCTGGTGGGGCTCGGTGTTCCTGCTCGGCGTCCCGGTGATGGTGCTGCTGCTGGTGACCGCCCCCATCCTGCTGCCGGAATACCGCGCCCCGGAGGCGGGCAGGCTGGACCTGGTCAGCGTCGGGATGTCCCTGGCCACCATCCTGCCGATCGTCTACGGGCTCAAGGAGCTCGCCCAGGGCGGGCTCGCCGTGGTGCCCGTCGCCGCCCTGGCGATCGGGCTGCTGGTCGGCGTGGCGTTCGTCGCCCGGCAGCGCAGGCTGTCCGATCCGCTGGTGGACGTGCGACTCTTCCGCAACCGCAACTTCCGGGCCGCGTTCACCGTCGTGCTGCTGGGCGGGATCACCATCGGCGGGATCGCGATGCTCTTCGCCCAGTATCTCCAGCTCGTCGAGGGGATGCCGGCCATGACCGCGGGCCTGTGGATGCTTCCGCACACCCTGGCGATGATCGTGGGCTCCATGCTGGCTCCCGCCCTGGCGCAGCAGGTGCGCCCGGCCTACCTCGTCGCGGGCGGCCTGGTGCTGTCCGCGATCGGCTACCTGCTGCTGACCCAGGTGCAGGCCACCGGCGGCCTCACGGTCACGGTGATCGGCATGTGCCTCGCCTACTTCGGCTTCGCGCCCGGCGCGGTGCTGAGCACCGACCTGATCGTGGGATCCGCCCCGCCGGAGAAGGCGGGCTCGGCCTCCTCGCTGTCGGAGACGAGCGGCGAGCTCAGCGTGGCACTCGGGATCGCCGTTCTGGGCAGCGTCCTGGCCGCGGTCTACCGGGGCCAGATCGCCGACACCCTCCCGGCGGCCACGCCGCCCGGGGTGGCCGAGGCGGCGCGCGACGCCCTCGTGGCGGTGACGGCCGAGGCGCAGCGGCTCCCCGCCGACCTCGCGGGCACGGTGCTCGAATCCGCCCGCGCCGCCTTCACCGGCGGGCTCAACGTCGTCGGCGTCGTCTGCGCGGTCACCATGGCACTTCTGGCGGTCCTCGCCGTGGCCCTGCTCAAGGACGTGCGCCCCGGCGCGGAGTCCGAGCAGGACGCCGAGGCCGCCACCCCCGTGGCCGCTTCCGAAGGCTGAGGTCCAGGTGGCCGTTGTGCGGTCGGCCGGAGGAAGAGGAGGAGCGCGGGGCGGCTGGGCGCCGCCCTGCGCTCCGGCGTTCCGGGTCCCCGCCGGCGGGTACGGCCGGCAGGGGCGACCGGCCTGGGTCAGCCCCTGATCGGGCTGCTCTGGTGGGAGACGAGCCGCAGCCTGCCGGCGGCCTCCTTGACGATCACCCAGGTGGAACGCAGCTCGCGTTCCGGGGCGAGGGCGGTGTCCCCGGCCATCAGGACCCCGCCCCCGGTGACCAGGAGGGCCACCTCGTCGTCGAGGAAGGCCACGTGCAGCGGCCATCCGATGACCTGGGAGCCTCTGAAGACACCCGCGAAGCCCTCGGTCATGTACGACCGGATCTGCTCGCGGCCGTTGATCTGGTCGTCGCCGATGAGCTCGCTGCCGTTCTCGGTGAAGATCTCGGCGAAGGCGTCGGCGTCGTTGGCCGCCCACGCCGCCTTCACCAGCAGCGGAACGGTGAGGGCGGCCCTTTCGGCTTCGCCGGTGAAGTCGCCGTAGAAGGACGGATCGTCGTCGATGCCTGCGGCGGCGAGGATGTCCGGTGCCTTCCCCCAGGGCGAGGTGGTCGTGGGCATGGTCGGTACCCCTGTCGGTGCTCGAAGTTTCTCGGACGCGGATCAGGCGGCCGGGCGGGCGCGGTCAGGCGCCTCCGGCCATGGCGGCGAGGAAGGTCACCCTGTCCCCGTCGGTGAGCCGGGCGTCGAGTTGCCGCCCGGCACGGACGTCGTCGTCGTTGATGTAGACGTTGACGAACCGCCGGAGCTTCCCGTCGTCGGTGACCAGCCGGGCGCGGAACCCCGGGTACCGGCGATCGAGGTCGGCGAGCAGTTCCACCAGGTCGGCGCCGTCGGCCTGCACCGATCGCCGTCCCTCGGTGTAACCGCGCAGCGGCGTCGGGATGTCCACCTGGATGGGCATGGGAACGGTCTCCTCTCCTTCTGGTAAGGCTTTTCGCCCGGTTTCCCGGCATCCGGCCGGGGCCGGTGGCTCAGTCCGGGAACACCGCCGACAGCCAGCGGGCCGGGCTCTCCCCGCGGAGCAGCGCCCGGCGTCCCGCCGCCCCGGCGGCGTCCGCGGCGCGCGTGCCGTTCAGCGCCGACTCCATCGCCGCGCTGGTCTGGCCGAGCTCGAACGGCTCCACGCCGATCGAGTACGGCTTCAGCTGGTCGTACACCCCGGCGTTCACCGACACGAGGAGCGACGCGTGATCGCCCAGCAGGAACGCCGCCTCCTTGGCGAAGAGGTTCAGGCCGTCGTAGGTCGAGTTGACGAGCGCGGCGTCGCTCATGCCGAGCGCCGCCACCACGGCGTTCCGCGAGTCGCCGCCGGTGCCGGGATAGACGAGCGTGGCCGCGTCCCGGCCCGGCCGGCCGAACCGCCGGTTGATCCGGTCCACCACGGACTCGGTGAGCTCCTGGTAGGTCACCTGCCGGCCCGCCGCCCGGCTCGGCGTCGTCACCACGGCGGCGAACCAGCACTCCTCCGCCAGTTCGGGGCGCCGCCGGAGCAGCGCCTCGTAGGCGGCGAACCCGCGGGGCAGGTTCTTCCACAGGTCGAGCCGGTCGGCGCGCACCATGATCCGGCGGCCCTGGGCCATCTCCGCCAGCCGCGCCTCCCACCGCCGGGTGGCGGGCTCGTCGCGCATCCGCTCCAGCACGTCCACGTCGACCGGGAACGGCGACGCCACCACCCTGGTCGCCCGCCCGCCGTGGACCACCGTCCGCCCCTCGGCCCGGGCGCCCGGCAGGAACCGCTCGCAACACCGCACGAACGCGTCCGCCCACCGGTCCGCGTGGAACCCGACGACGTCGCACTCCAGCAGGCTCTCCAGGATCCGGGTCCGCATCCATCCGGGCAGGACGCAGAAGTAGTCCGGCTCGCACCAGGGAGTGCCGAGGAAATACGTGAGGCGGCTGCGGCGCGGCCGGATCCCGGCGGCGACGAAGGACGGCACGAGCATGAGATGGGGGTCGTTGATCAGGATCAGCTCGTCCGCGGAGTTCTCGGCCAGCTCGCCCAGCCGCTTGGCGTACGCCTGGTTGACCGCCTCGTAGGCCGCCCACGCCTCCAGCATCTCGTCGTCGAAGACCGGTTCCACCGAGGTGTCGTGCATGTAGTGCAGCAGGCCGAGGAACAGCCGGATGGAGACCGTGTCGTAGTGCTGGCGGCGGACGTCCTCGGCGAGGTCCACCGGGTGCAGCCAGACGTCGCCGTCCAGGCGGACCGGGCCGGACGTCTGGACGTCCGGCGGCGCGGTGAAGATCCAGTGCCCGCTGTTCTCCTTGAGCAGGGAGACGAGCATCGGCGCCAGGCCGCCCGGTGAGCGTGGCCGCAGGTCCCCGCCGTCCCATCGGGGACAGCTGTTGCTACAGGTGAGGAGTTTCACTCGACCGACCTCGATTCGTCGACTTGAGCCCAAGGAAGGAAAGAAGGAGCAGCGCGCCCGCCGCGACCGCGACGCCGGCGAGGGAGTACACCCCGTAGTCACCCGTGGCGGCGATGACGCCGGCGACCGGGGCGGCCACGGTCGCGGCGAGCCCCATCGTCACCTCCCCGACGCCCTCGGCGTGCGGTCGCAGCGCGCCCGGTGACGCCTGGGCGAGCAGCGCGCTGCCGCCCACGACGCCGCAGTTCCAGCCGACGCCGAGAACGCCGAGGTGGACGGCCATCGCCGCGGTGCCGTACTCCTGGACGAGGAAACCGGTGAGACCGGCCGCCAGCAGCAGCGAGCAGCCGAGCAGCACCACGGGGATCGGGCCGAACCGGTCCGCCAGCAGGCCGGACAGCGGCGAAGGCCCGAACATGCCCACGACGTGGAAGGCGATCAGCCAGCCGATCACGTCCAGCCCCTGCCCGTGTCCGTGCAGGTGGGCGGGGGCGACCGTCATCGTCGCGACCATGACGAGGTTGGTCAGGGCGAGCGCGAGGACGGCGACCCGCATGCGGAGGCCGCGCAGCGCGTCCAGGACCATCGCGCCCGGCACCGGACGGGCGGCGCCGCCCCTGGCGAGCACGCTCGCGCCGCCGCCGAGCAGCGGGACGCGCGGGTTCGACGCGGCGGCGAGCACCAGCGCCGCGCCGCCGAACGCGACCACGGCGACCACGTAGAGCCCGCTGAGCCGCGGCAGCCCGGCCGCCTGCGCCAGGGCGCCGCTCGGGCCGAGCAGCGTCGGGCTGAGCACGGCGCCGACCGCGGTCGCGGCGAACACGGTCCCCAGCGCCCGGCCGCGGGCCGCCTCGCCACCGGCCTCCAGCGCCGCGTAGCGGGTCATGAACACCGAGGCGTTGGCCGTGCCGAGCACCGTGCTGCCGATCAGCAGCAGCGGCACGCTCCGCGCGGCGGCGGCCACGATGACCACGATCGCCCCGAGCGCGCCCAGCAGGTAGCCGAGCGTCAGGCCGCGTCCGCGGTGACCGCGGACGGTGTGCCGCGCGATGAGCAGCGCGCCGCCCGCCGAGCCCGCGACGGCCAGCGCGACGGGGAGGCCCGCCGCCGCGCTGGTGCCCGCCAGGTCGGCGCCGAGCAGGACCCCGGCGGTACCCCCGGCGGCGAGACCGGTGCTGCCGATCGCCGTCGCCGCGGCCAGCGACGCCAGGACGCCGCGCTGGGACCGGTCGCCGTGCCGGTCCGCGCCGGCCACGGCCCCCGCGGCCGTACCGCTCGCGCGGCCCGCCCTCAGGAGAGGTCCCCGGCCATGAAGCCGGACCGGTAGGCCAGCAGCCCGGCCTGGACGGCGTACCTCATGGCGCGGGCCAGCAGCAGCGGCTTGTCCGCCCGCACCAGCGCGGTGTTGACCAGGACGCCCGCCGCGCCCAGTTCCATGGCGAGGGTGACGTGTCCGGCCGTGCCGAGGCCGCCCTCGACGATGACCGGGAGACCGGTGTGCTCGATCACCTCCCGCAGCCGGTCCGGCTCGGGGATGCCGCGCCCGGAGGCCACCGGCGCCGCCATGATCCGCAGGGCCGCGCAGCCCAGGCTCTCCAGCGCCCTGGCGTCGTCCACGTCGGGCAGGATGAACGGCAGGATCTCCATCCCCTCGGCGCGCAGCGTCTCGGCGACCTCGATCGTCGCCGCGTTGTCCGGGCGGTTCCCGGCGGACCGCACGTCGAGCTTCATCACGTTGATGCCGTACAGGTCGCGCAGGGCGCGTGCCGTCTTCAGCGCGCTCTGCGCCGTACGGGCGAAGGAGGTGGTGCCGATCCACCGGTAGTCGGTCTCCGGCAACTCGTCGGCGAAGTCGGTGAGGAGCAGGCTCGACCGGCTGTTGTCGGGGTCCATCGTCGTGATGAACACATCCGAACCGCTGGCCTCCAGGACCTGCCTGACCAGCGTCGGGTCCTCGTACTGCTCGATGCCCACCAGGAGGCGCGAGCGGAAGTGCAGATCACCCAAGGTGAGCCACGGTTCGTCCACGGCCTCCCGTACGTCCACGATCTGGGTCATGCCCTGTGCTCCTTGTCTGGGGATCGGTCGGGGCGGTCTTGGCGGTTCGCGGTCAGCGCCGGCAGGGACCGGGGGCGGGATGGGGGCGGGTGGTTGGCGGGTGGTTGGCGTGGTGCCGCTCCGTTTCGACGGGAACTCTTTCCCGGGTGCCGTGATTGTTGACTCGCGTGTGCATATTTGTCGCCGATATAGGGTCGGTGCATCTTCCAGATTGCGGTATGTCCGTTGGGGTGGCCGAACCCTTTTCCGTACGCGATTCCCGGGCAGTGTGATTTCGGCTCGAAGGGATCACCGGATATCGCCGCGGCCCTATAACCGGTTGCGCTTCCCGGCGGGTGGAACCCGATCCGTGGAAAAGGGCCCGTTCGGAGAAGACATCGCGATCTCCGGTGATGCAGGCTCGTGACGGAGACCGACCGTGCTCAGAGTTCCGGGCCCGCGGGCGCGCCGAATGGAGCGCCGAATGGCCGAATGGAGATGGTTCGATGTTGGTGAGCGTGACCGGTGGCACCGGCTTCGTGGGCGCCCACTCGGTCGCCGCGTTGGTGCGCCGGGGACACCGGGTCCGCCTGCTGGCACGCGACGAGCAGCGGGCCGGGCGCGCGCTGGGCGCGCTGGGCGTCGATCCCGGCGCCGTCGACGTGGTCGTCGGTGACGTCACGGACGAGGGGCGCGCCGTGCGGGCGATCCGCGGCGCCGACGCGGTGCTGCACGCCGCTTCGGTGTACTCGTTCGACAGCAGGCGGCGCTCCGAGATGCGGCGGGTCAACGAGCTGGGGACGGAGGTCGTGCTCGCCGCGGCGCGCCGGGAGGGGGCGGGGCCGATCGTGCACGTCTCGACGTTCGGCGTGCTGGAACCGGGCGAGGGCCGGGAGGTGCGGGTGGAGTCTCCGGCCGGCCGGCCGCGCGAGAGCTATATGGCGACCAAGGCGGCGGCCGAACGGATCGCGCGCCGACACCAGGCGGAGGGGGCGCCCGTGGTGATCACCTACCCGCCCGCCCTGCTCGGCCCGCACGATCCGCGGCTCGGTGACCAGACCACCCGGCTGCGCAACGCGCTGCGCGGCCTGATGCCCATGTGGCCGCTCGGCGGGTTCCCGGTGGGCGACGTGCGGGACGCGGCGGCGACGCACGCGGAGCTGCTCGGCACCCCGGGAGGCGGGCCGGCGCGGCACTTCACCCCCGGGCTGTACCTGTCCACCCGGGAGTACGTGGCGACCCTCCGCCAGGTCACCGGTCGCCGGCTGCCCGCCGTGTTCCTCCCCGCCCGCGCCATGCTGCCGGTCGGACTGCTCACGGACCTCGTGCAGCGGGCCTGGCCCTGGCACATCCCGGCCGAGTACGGCGCCGTCTACACCTGCGTCCGCGATCTGCGGGTCGCCGCCGCCCCCGGACCACGCCCGATCGCCCAGACCTTTGGGGACACCGTGCGCTGGTTGCGCGAGAGCGGCCACCTGTCGGCCCGGCAGGCGGGCCTGGCCGGACACCCTCCGCCGGTCCCCGAGGAACGGCTTGAACTGCGAAAGGAGAGGCGGTGAGTGCTCCGGAGATCGATTTCGTGCCGGTCCCGGTGCCGCGCCCGAACGGGCGAGGGCCTGCCGAGACCGGGCGGAGACCGCTGCACGACCAGCCCGCCGCGCCGGTGCCGTCGATGCGGCAGTTGCGGGAGAAGAACGACCGGCTGCGCGCGCAGGTGGTCGCGGGCCGGAAGGAGGCCGTCGAGCGGCAGCACGGGCTGGGCAAGCGGACCGCGCGGGAACGGCTCGAACTGCTCCTGGACGAGGGGTCGTTCATCGAGATCGAGATGCACCGGCGGCACCAGGCGCACGGGCTGAAGATCGGCGAGAACCGCCCGCACACCGACGGCGTGGTGGCGGGGTCGGGCACCATCCACGACCGCCGCGTGTTCGTGTACGCCCAGGACTTCACGGTCTTCGGAGGGTCGCTCGGCCAGGCGCACGCCGCGAAGATCCACAAAGTGATGGACCTGGCGCTGGAGAACGGAGCCCCCCTCATCGGCCTGAACGACAGCGGGGGCGCGCGGATCCAGGAAGGCGTGATGGCCCTCAACGGCTACGGCGGGATCTTCCACCGCAACGTCCGGGCATCCGGGGTGATCCCGCAGATCAGCGTGGTGCTGGGACCCTGCGCCGGAGGGGCGGCGTACTCTCCGGCGCTGACCGACTTCACGTTCATGGTGCGCGACACCGCGCAGATGTACCTGACCGGTCCGGACGTGGTCGAGGCGGTCAGCGGCGTCCGGGTCACCCATGCCGAGCTGGGCGGCGCGGACGTGCACGGGGGGCGTACGGGGGTGGCCACGTTCGTGTACGACGACGAGGAGACGTGCCTGGAGGAGGTCCGCTACCTCGTCTCGCTGCTGCCGGGCAACAACCTGGAACCGGCCCCGGCCGCGGCGCCGACCGGCGCGGTGACCGACGAGCGGCCGCGGCTGGCCGAGATCGTGCCCGTCGAGTCGAACAAGCCGTACGACATGCGCCTGGTGGTCGGCGAGCTGGTGGACGACGGGGAGTTCATCGAGACGCACGAGAACTGGGCGCGGAACGTGATCTGCGCGCTGGGACGGATCGACGGCGAGGTGGTGGGCGTCGTGGGCAACCAGCCGATGGTGCTCGCCGGGGTGCTCGACGTGGACGCGGCACAGAAGGCCGCCCGGTTCGTCCGGTTCTGCGATGCGTTCGGGATACCCCTGGTGACACTGGTCGACGTGCCGGGATTCCTGCCGGGCACCGACCAGGAGCACGCCGGGATCATCCGGCACGGCGCCAAGCTGCTGTACGCGTACTGCGAGGCCACGGTGCCCCGGGTGCAGGTGATCATCCGGAAGGCGTACGGCGGGGCGTACATCGTCATGGACTCCCGCTCCATCGGCTGTGACCTGTCGTTGGCGTGGCCGACGAACGAGATCGCGGTGATGGGCGCGGAGGGCGCGGTGAACGTGCTGTTCCGCAGGGAACTGGCCGTCGCCGCGGACCCCGGGGAACTGCGGGCCGAGCTGACCGCCGAGTACGCCGGGCAGCTCATGCACCCCTACTACGCGGCCGAGCGGGGACTCGTGGACGACGTCATCGATCCGGCGCAGACCCGGTCCGCGGTCGCGCGCGGGCTGGCGATGCTGCGCCAGAAGCGCACGTCGCCGCCGCAGCGCAAGCACGGCAACGTCCCGTTGTGAGACTCCACGCCCACCGAGACCGGCCGGCGTGAGGCGCCCGCCCCCGTCCCTCGGGCGGCGGTGCCACGGCCGCGGACCGCCGCGTTGGGCGTGAGCGGCGGTGCCACGACCCCCCGCGTCGTCGTGAGCGGCGGTGCCACGGCTGCGGACCGTCGCGTCGGCGTGAGCGGCGGTCCGGGGGCGTGGTCTCCCGCCTTCACCTCTGGGCCGTTCCGTCCGCCCGGAAGGCCCGCCGGGAAGATCGTCGCCCGCCCCTGAGCCGTCCCTTCTCCGCGGGCGCCTTCTCCTCGGTCGCTTTTTCCGCGGGCGTCTTTTCCGCCGGTGCCTTCTCCGCGAGCGCGGGCGGCGCCGACGCCACCTCGTCCGCCAGGCGCCGCCTGGAGGCCCGCACCGACGCCTCGGCGCTCTCGTGCTCGTCGCCCGCGCCGACCATGAGGGACACGAGCTGGGCCTCGAAGCAGCGCTCCGCGTCGTACGGCTCGATCAGGTAGCCGCCGAGTTCGAGGGCGATGAGACCGTGGGTCGCGGTCCACATCTGGTGCGCCACCATCTCCGCGTCGGTGGCGCGGAACCGGCCCGCCTCGATGCACCGCGCCGCGCACTCGACGACGTTGCCGAGCGTGTAGCGCCCGTGCTGCCGGTCGTTCTCGGTCAGGGAGAATCCGCCCGGTGCCGAGCCGCCGAACATCACCGCGTAGAGCCGGCGGTTGGCCAGCGCGTTGTGCCGGTAGGCCCGGCCCAGCAGGGCCATGTCGGCGACCGGGTCGTCGGTGCGCTCGACGTGTGTGAGGTGGTGCTGGAGCCGTGCGAAGCCCTCGTTCACCATCTCGCGCACCAGCTCGCTCATCGAGCCGAAATAGGTGTAGACGGCCATCGTCGAACTGCCCGCCTCGGTGGCGATGCGGCGCGTGGTGAGCGCCTGCGGCCCCTCTTCGGTGAGGAGGCGGGCGGCGATGTCGATGAGTGCCGTGCGGATCCCCGGGTCCAGTTGGCGTGGGCTCATATTGACAGTGTTGCATAACACCGATATCTTTTCGCTTAGCACAACATCGTTATGCAACGGAGGTCTCCCGAAAGGGGGCGCGCCATGGCCGCCAGGACCCGCGGTCTCGATCCGAAGACGGCAGTCGCGCCGGGAGACCCTTCGGGCGAGGGCGTCTCGCTTCCCGTCGAGGGCGAGCTTCCCGCCGGTCTGGAAGGGTGCTTCCTCCAGGCCGGGCCGCATCCCGCGGCGGGAGGGCCGGGCGACTCCGTCCTGCGAGGGCCGCACGTCTTCTCCGGCATCCGGTTCCAGGCGGGGGCGGCCCTCCTGTGCCGTGACCGGCTACCCGTGCATCGCAGCCGCCCCCTGGGACCGATCCCGGCCCTGGCCCCCACCCTGTGGCACACCACCCCACGAAGGGGCCACGACGGCTCGGGATTCGGTGCCTCGCGGAAGGGCGACGACGGGCCGGGGGTCGTCGCCTTCGCTCGTCCGGTGCGGGAGGCGGGGTCGTCCTTGTGGCACACCGTCGCCACCTATCCCGGCCTCGGTCACGCCGAGCACCTGATCGCCGGGGCGGACGGCACAGTGGTGCACGCCGACCCCTTCCCGCTCGACGGCGCACCGCTCGGGCACGCCGTCGCACTCACCCGCCGCTATGTCGTGATCGTCGACTCGCCCGTCGTCTACTCCCGGGCCGCCGCACTCGTCGGAGTCCGGTCGCCCTACGTCCTGCGGCCGGACCGGCCCGCGCGGGTCGGCCTCCTGCCCCGGTCGCCGACCGGCTGGACGGAGCCGTCCTGGCTCGCCGAGGGCCTGTGCCCCGGCCTCGACGTCGTGAACGCCTACGACGACGGCGACGAGATCGTGCTCGACGCCGTGACGCGCCCTTCCACCGACGAGACCTCGTCGCCGCACGACGCCGGCCGCTCGCAGCTCCGTCGATGGCGCCTCGACCCGGCGACCGGCACCGTGCGCGAGACGTCCCAGTCAGCCGACATGCGCGAGACGTGTCGGGCGGCGGACGTGTGCGAGGCGTGTCGGGCGGCGGACGTGTGCGAGGCGTGTCGGGCGGCGGACGTGTGCGAGGCGTGTCGGGCGGCGGACGTGTGCGAGGCGTGTCGGGCGGCGGGCATGTGCGAGGCGTGTCGGGCGGCGGGCATGTGCGAGGCGTGTCGGGCGGCCGATGTCGTCGCGGGGGTCGTGGACCCGCGGGTGGAGGGCCGGGCGCACCGTTACGTGTTCGGGGTGACGCGCGAGGGGGACAGGGCCGCCGTCGTCCGCCATGACCGCGTCACCGGCGACGCGCAGGGATCCCGGCTGGAGCCGGGCTGGCGGACGGGCCCGCCGGTGTTCGCGCCCGACGTGCGGTGCGTGCCGCCGCCCGCCCTCGCAGGTGGCGAGCCCGGCTGCGCGGAGGAGGGGGCGGGCTGGATCCTGGTCGTCGCCTGGCACGCCGGACACGCCCGGTGCGAGCTTCGGGTGTACGACGCCCGCCGCCTCGACGTCGGCCCGCAGGCCGTGGTACGGCTGCCGGCCCCGCTCCCGATCGATCGGCCGGCCACCTGGCTGGAGTCCACCCGCGTGCAGCCCGACGACACGCTCCCCGTGGCACGGCACCGCCGTACGAGCGAGCCGGACGCCGGTCCCCCCAGACCCCGCGTGGTGCCCGGCTGACACCTGGCCCCCCCGGGCACGGGCGGACACGGCCCGCCAGACCGGCCACGGGACGGCTCCCGCGACGGTGGCCGACGAATACGGCCCACGGGACCGGCCTCCCAACGACCACCACACGGTGCCGACGGGTAGGGAACCGGCTACCGGACCGGATGCCCCGGGTCCCGCCTCGCCGGTTCCCGCGCCGTGCCCGGTCCGCCTCGCCGATTCCCGCGCCGCGATTCGGTGCCACACCGTGACCTGGCGCCGCGTCGTGACTCGGTGTTATGTTGCGGCTTGGTGTGGTGTGGTGTGGTGTGGTGTGGCTGGTGTTGTGTGCTACAGAGTGGGGTGAGTCGAATGATGATGCGGTTGACGTCATGGCGTTCGGCTGTGGGGAGGGGGGCGATGGCCGCCGCGGCGAAGTCCTCGTCCCTGAAGTCCCCGAAGGCGGGGCCCGCGTCTGCGTCACGTCGGCCGGCCGCGGTCCCTGATCGAGCTGAACACCGCCGAGGCCGACGACTGGGGACGGCTGCTCGCCGGTCTCGGCTTCCGCCAGGTGGGCGACTTCTCCGCCGCGCTGCGCGCCGCCGCCACGACGTTGGAGAGTGGCCGATGATCCTCACCGAAGCACAGCGCGACGACCGCGCTTGCCTGGACCGCGGCGGCGAGGACGGCCCCATGGTCCCGGTCGACATCCTCTACGGCTTCCTGGTATTCGCCCACACCCCGTACCCATCCGGGCTCGCCGAGCTGCACGCCACGCCACCCGCCCTGCTCTGAGTTACACGCCCCGCCGGTCGAATGGCGACCGGCGGGGCGTCCCCCTGCTCAGGCGGAAGTGAGCGCCCGCAGCTCTCGGGCGGCGGGCAAGGCGCGAGCCTTCTCCGGAAGTGCCCCCAGCACCAGTTGAGCGTCTGACGAATAGCGGGTGATCCAGCGCCCCGGAGGAAGGTCAGAAACGACCTGGACAGCCGCCTGTGCGGCACTACCCGGATCTGTCCGCGCGTGCAGCGCGGCACGGTGCAGTCGAATCCGCGGCCTGGCTTGGTCTGCCGCCGGGTACAGTTCCTCTGCGCGGTCGTGGGCCTCGGTCGCATGGCTCACATCGCCAGCAAGGGAGTAGACCAAGCTTCGATCGAACCACAAACCGCGTTCGTTCAGGCTCCTGAATACGCCGGGGATGGCCGGGAGTTGGTCAAAGACCCTCTCTGCCGCTCGTAACGCCTGGACCGCGTCCTCGTGGAGCCCCATGACAGAAAGCGTCTTCGCTTCCGCGGTCATGGCAGCCACGAGCGCGGCGCTTGGCCGCTCGCCTGCCAGGCGGCGCGCCTCTTGGGCGACTTTCAGGACATCGCCCATGTCCTCGGCCGGATCACCACGCCGGTGCAAGGCTTCGCGACTGCGAAGCCACGACGCTAGCAGGTGGTCTCCGGACTCATCAATGAGTGTCCGCGTCTTCATCCACCAACGGCGCGCTTCTCTGCGATTAGCCATGTCTGCCCACTTGCCCGCGATCAACGCGGCATGTCGGGCGGCGGCATGCGCCAAGTCTCGCCGGACCTCGTCCGGTTGCTTGCGGGCGAGATGGGGTGCCATGTCGGCAAAGTCCGCGGCTAGTGCGGCGAGCACGATATCCGGTCGATCAACGCGTGCGGCTTTCGCATGCACGTCAGCGGCATCTTCCCAGTCGTCGATCATGGACTGAGATACGCTCGCGCCGGCAATCCTCGACTCGGATGCCTGCCACGCATCGGTTAAAGCCGTCAGCAGAGGCGCTACCGTCCCTACGGCGGCGACCACTGCGGCATCCCGCATTAGTCGCCTTCGCTCCATATCGTCCTCCTCGTCACTAGATGAGTCGGATTCTGCTTCAACCGTACCCGCACGGACCCTCTGAGATTGCAGGCCCCGTAAGCGTTCCATCTCTTGGGCGTTCCTGTGCAGCGCCACGAGATGTCCACCCGCGCCGGTGGCTTCGTCGATCAGGCGGACGGTGTCAGCATGCGGACGGGCGAGCCCTCGTTCGTACTGGGAGATGAGAGCGTCGTCGATGTGGACCTGTTCCGCAAGGGTGCGCTGACTGATGCCCCGTACGTCGTCGCGCCAGTGCCGGATACCGGCGCCGAGCAAATGCCACGGTGACGCGGCGGGATCCACGGGCTGGGGACGTGGCGGCATGCCTTCTCCCGTTTGCTGAGCGTTGCTGAGATCGCACCCCCCGGCATCCAACCTCTGGTGCGCGCTCCACCTCACGCTCAATATGACAGTGCCCGGGAGGACCGGGCCATAGAACGGCGGAACCCGCCGAAGCGCTGTCACGTCCGGCGGGTCCCTTGATCGCACAACGGAGGTGCGACCCAATGCCAAACCTTACGACCGAGTGCCCGTGCGGGCATCCCCACCCGAAGGTCGTCCGCGGACGGTACGACCAGGCACAGCGGGAAGCCGCGGCCTGCCTCGACGCCGGCCACCCGGCGTGGCTGGTGATGTACAGCCTCTTCCGCCGCCGGTTCTACGCCATCGCCGCCGGGCCGACTCCGGAACCGCTCGTGCTGTGGGCCAGAACGGCTGAGGACCTCGCTCAGCAGATGCGCGCGATGACCCCCATGGTCCCCCGGCCTCGCGCCCAGGCGGACGCCCGGTGAGCCACCAGCCGGCGCCGCGCCCGCTCGTGGCACTCGCCCGCAGGACGACCGCCATCGCCCACCTGACCCGCCTGGCGGTGCTCCTCAAGGACCGCGGCCTCGAAGCCGGAGTGAAGGCCGACGGCCGGATGCCGCACCTCGTGGTGACCAACCCCGCCGCGCGGCAGCTGACCGAGACCGTCTACGCCGGGCCTGGCCTCGCCGACGTATGGCGGTTCTGGTGGTCCTGGCACGAGCCGATCGACACCGTGGACAACGATCGCGAGACCACCGCGCGAATCGCCCACGTCCTGAGCTTCGCGGAACAGCGGCGATGACCCCGGACGAGGCCACCTCGGTGCCTCAGGACGACGACGGGCGGCTGCTGGAGGCGCTCCGCAACCTCTACCCCGGATGGGACATCGACCACGACGGCGTGTGGTGGGCGGTCCGGTGCGGTGGCGTGACCGAACGCGAACTCCGGCGGGGCCTTCGGGCCGCCATCGGCCGGTGCCGGCTCCGCGACCTCGCGACACGCCTCGACGAGCAGGACGAGATCCTCGAACGCCGCCGCGGAGCGCTGAACCACTGCGCCCGCCCATGAGGCCCTCGGCGGGGGCCGCGCTCTCCGGGCCGGCTCCCGCCGAGGCCCCACAGCCCCGCTGCTTGGTTCCATCCGGGAGGGACGGAGCGGCGGGGCCTTCTACCGCCCGGCGGGCTCACTTCGCGTTGGGCACGCGATACGTGGCCCAACCGATGGCCACGGCCGCGCCCAGCGATGAGCCCGCCCTCCTCGGGTGTTACGCCGCCCGGTCCGGGGGCCCGCCAGGACCCGGCCACGTCCAGCGACGCCGCGAACCGGCAGGCAGGCCAGGAGTGCGCGCACCTTGGCCTCGGGGACCCGGACCGCGTCGCCGTCATCCGTCCACACCGCGAGCGGTCCGAGCACCCCGCGCTGGCCGCCGGGCTCGTGGCCGGGGTGGCCTTCGTGCGCAGGCAGCGGCGGCTGGCCGACCCGTTGCTCGACCTGACGCTGTTCGGCAACCGGTCCTTCCGGGGCGCCCTGGCGATCACGCTGGTCAGCCTGCTGACCACCGGCGGCGTCTACCTGTTCGTCACGCAGTACCTCCAGCTGGTGGCGGGCCTGCCGCCGATGGAGGCGGGGCTGTGGCTGCTGCCCCCGGCGGCCGGCCTGATCGTGACGTCGCTGACGGCGCCGTTGCTCGCGCGGCGGATCCGGCCGGGTCACGTTCTGGCGGGCGCGTTCGCGGTGTGCGCGCTCGGGTACCTGCTGATGACGCAGGCGGGAGCCGGGACGGCGGTGCTGCTGGCCGCGTTCTTCCTCGTCTACGTGGGCGCAGGCCCGGTCGGCGCGCTGGGCACCGACCTGATCGTGGGCGCGGCCCCGCCGGAGAAGACGGGCGCGGCGTCGGCGCTCGGCGAGACCAGCAGCGAACTGGGCATCGCGCTGGGGGTGGCGATCCTGGGCAGCGCCGGCACCGCGGTCTACCGGGAGAGCATGAACGCCTCGGGGGTCCTGGCCGTCGCGCGGGGACGCCGGCGCCGGGGCGGTCATCGCCGCCTGGGAGCTTCCAGGCGGCGATGACCGGGGCACGGCCCGGCCGGCGGGCCGTGCCCGGTGCGGTGGCCGCTAGAACCGCGCCTTGCGCAGGTAGCGGTATCCGACCTCCGCGGTACGCCGGGGGGTCACGTCGGGGGTGTCGTTCTCCACGATGTACTCCACGACCCGATGGGCGTCGAAGATCCTCCCGAAGTCGATGATCCCGGTGCCGGGATCGGCCATGTCGCCGCTGAGGTCCCGGTCCTTCACGTGGAACTGGAGGACCCGCTGCGGCGCCCTGCGGATGACGTCGAGCGTGAAGCGCACCGGGTCGGCGACGCCGCGGTTGATGCCGCCGGTGACCGCCCAGTAGATGTCGATCTCCAGGTGCACCAGCCGGGGATCGAGCTCGGCGGTGAGGATGTCCCACGGCGTCTTCCCGCCGCCGAGGTCGATGGTGAACTCGTGGGCGTGGTTGTGGTAGCCGTACCGCAGCCCCGCCGAGCGGGCGGCCGCAGCCTCGACGTTCATCCGCTCGGCCCACGCCTTCCACTGGTCCGCGCTGGTGGAGTTCAGGTAGGGCACGACGATGAAGGACTGGCCGAGGGTCCGCGCGTTGGAGATCTTCGTCTCCAGGGCGGCGTCGTCGGCGCTGAGGTCGTCATGGCTGGAGGTGGCACGGATGTCGAGCCCGTCGAGGAACCTGCGGAGCTGCCGTGCCGTACGGCCGAAGTAGCCGAGCGCCAGCTCGACCTTCGGGTAGCCGATCTTGGACAGGTAGGTGAGGGTGGCGTCGTAGTTCTGGGAGAGGTCGTCGCGTACCGTCCAGAGCTGGATGCTGATCTGGTCCGCTGGGATGTGGTGCTTGCGGGGGTGCGGCGTCGCCGCCGCGGCGGCGGGGGAGGCTGCCGCGACGGCGGCAGCCCCGAGCCCCAGGCCCGCGGCGAGCAGGGACCGCCTGCTCGGGCCGTAGCCGTAGCACATGGGGGGATCTCCTAACTGGTGGGCTGGAGGACGACCTCGGTGCTGCTGGTCAGCGGGGGCAGGCCGTCTGCGCCGGGGTCGGTGTAGGTGGCGACGAAGACGCCGGTGAGATCGTCGGTCTCCGGGTCGTGCCCGCTCGGCTCGGTGGTCTGGATGGAGCCCGTGCAGCCCCGGGCGGTGGTCTGCGGGTGGCCGTGCTCGTCGTGGCCGAGGATGTAGTCCACGGTCACGTTGGCGCAGTCCACCGGCTGGTCGTCGGTGACCCGTACCTCGAACTCGATGAGGTCGCCGAAGCTGAACTCCTGCCCGTCGACGGGCCGGACCAGCTCCACCACCGGGGCGGCGTTGCCGATCACGACCCGCACCGACGTCGCCGCGGACCTGCCGCTGGGGTCGCTGACCCGGAGCGTGGCGTTGTAGAGGCCGTTCTCCTTGAAGGTGTGGGACGCCTCCGGGCTGCGCGAGTCGACCCTGCCGTCGGCGTCGAAGTCCCACGCGTAGCTGAGCCTGTCGCCGTCGGCGTCACTCGTCCCCGTGCTGGTGAAGCGGACGGTGAGCGGGGCGATGCCGTCGGTCACCGAGGCCGCGGCCACCGGTACGGGGGAGTGGTTGCCGGTGTTGCCGATGTAGTCGAAGCGGGCGAGCTGGGCGTCCGGGTTCTCGCTGAAGTAGCCGTCGCCGTACTCCAGCACGTAGAGCGCCCCGTCGGGCCCGAACTCCATGTCCATCGGGTTGTCGAAGGTGAGCGAGGGCAGCACGTCCTCGATCCGCCCGTCCCGGTGGAACGCCTTGACGTAGTCGCGGGTCCACTCGTAGAAGAGCGGCACGCCGTCGTAGTACTTCGGCCATCCCACGGCGGTGCGGCCACGCGTGTCGTCCGGGTCGTAGGCGTACGCCGGGCCGGCCATCGGCCCGATGCCGCCGGTGCCGAGCGCGGGGAACTCCTGGGACGCGCCGTAGGAGTACCACACGTCCGGCTGGACGACCGGCGGCAGCTTGCGCAGACCGGTGTTCCGCGGCGACTCGTTGACCGGCGCGGCGCAGTCGAACTTCGCGCCCGACGCGCCGGTCGCGAAGTCGTAGTCGGTGTACGGCAGCCGCGCCGTCCCGCAGTAGGGCCAGCCGTAGTTGCCGGCCTTGCGGATCGCCGTCCACTTGCCGGTGCCCGACGGGCCGCGCAGGGGGTCGGCCTGCTGCGCGTCGGGCGAGTAGTCGGCGACGTAGAGATCACCGGTGGACCGGTTCAACTCGATGCGGTACGGGTTGCGCAGCCCCATCGCGTAGATCTCCGGCCGGGTGTCCTTGGTGCCGGGCCGGAAGAGGTTGCCCTGCGGGATCGTGTAGGAGCCGTTGTCACGGACCTTGATCCGGAGGATCTTGCCGCGCAGGTCGTTGGTGTTGCCCGAGGTGCGCTGGGCGTCGAAGGACGGGTTCTGGTCGGGCCGCTCGTCGATCGGGGTGTACCCGTCGGAGGAGAACGGGTTCGTGTCGTCGCCGGTGCCCAGGTAGAGGTTGCCGGCGGCGTCGAAGACGATGTCCCCGCCGACGTGGCAGCAGATGCCGCGGTCCACCGGCACGTCGAGGATGCGCTGCTCGGTGTTGAGGTCGATCTTGGTTCCGGTGAAGCGGAACCGGGACAGCCGGACCAGCCCCTTGAAGGGCGCGAAGTCCTCCGCCGTGCCGGTGACCGGGGCGTCGCCCTCGTTGACATCCGGGGTGTCCGGGTCGTCGACCGGGGTGTCCAGCGGCGGGGAGTAGTAGAGGTAGACCCAGTCGTCGGACTTGGAGCCCTTGCCGAAGCCGGGGCTGAGCGCGATGCTCTGGAGTCCCTCCTCGTCGTGCTCGTAGACGTCGAGTTCGGCGGCCCGCGTGTTGAGGCCGGTCTTCGGATCGTGTAGCCAGACCTCACCGGCGCGGGTGGTGTGCAGCACCCGCGAGTCCGGTAAGACCGCCAGGTCCATCGGCTCGCCCGGTGTGTCGTTGAGCGTCACCTTCTGGAACTGGTCGTCGGATGGCGGGGCCGCGGTCCCGGCGGTCCCGTCGGCTTGAGCCGCGGCGGCCGGCATGAGGAACGCCACAGCGGACAGGGCCGCGATCACGGTTCTCGCTCTCACGCCTCTCCCTTCGGTCTGCATCGGGGGTAAGAGAGGGCAAATTAACGTGAACTTAACCCGATTTACGCCGAATGTGGAGGGCCTAATGTCCCCATACCGGAGCGTCTTTGGCTTCCGATCGGCCTAAGTGGCCCCCGCGGCCCAGGGGCGGTGCCGCAGGTGTGGAGCGCCCGCGCGAGCCCCGCCGGACCAGGCGGCGGCCGATCCGCGCCGGGAAGAGCGCCGGGAAGAGCGCCGGGAAGAGCGCCGGGAAGAGCGCCGGGAAGAGCGCCGGGAAGAGCGCCGGGAAGAGCGCCGGATGGTCGGGCGGGCTCAGGCGACCGTGCCGATCCAGCGCAGGACGATCTGTTCGAGCACGCCCATGGGCACGGCGCCGTTGCCGAGCACGGTCCCGTGGAAGGCCCGGATGTCGAACCGCGCGCCGAGCCGCCGCCGTGCCTCGTCCCGCAACCGGCCGATCTCCCGGCGGCCGATCATGTAGCCGAGGGCCTGGCCCGGCCAGGCGATGTACCTGTCGATCTCGTTGGCGACGTTCGCCCTGGTCGTCGCCGTGTTCTCCCACATGAACCGCATGGCCCGCCCGCGCGACCAGCCGAAGTGGTGCATCCCGGTGTCCACGACCAGCCGGCACGCGCGCAGCGCCTCGAAGGAGAGCATCCCGAGCCGGGCCACGTCCGAGGTGTACAGACCCATCTCGTCGGCCAGGCGCTCGCTGTACAGGCCCCAGCCTTCGACGTACGCGCCGACCTCGGCGTCGAGGTGGCGCCGGTAGTCGGGCAGCCCGGCGAGGGTCTGCGCCGAGGCGATCTGCAGGTGGTGCCCCGGCACGCTCTCGTGGAACGCGAGGGCCTCGTACTCGTAGGTGAAGCGCTGCCCGGGATCGGCGGTGAGCACGCAGTGCGCGCCGGGCCTCGCCCCGCCCGCGGCCGGCGGCCGGTAGTACGCGAGGGGCGCGTTGCCGGCCTCGATCGGGCTGATCTCCTCGATCACGCACTCGGGGATGTCGTACGCGGGGAACCAGCCGGGCCGCGCCTCCTCGGCGCGCCGCAGGGCCGCGCCGACCGTCGCCACGATGTCCTCGGTGCGCTCGAAACGCAGTGCCGGATCCTCCCGCAGCCGCCGCATGATCTCGGGGACGTCGGTGGTGCCCAGGGCGCGCCCGCCGAGTTCGGACCACTCCTCCGCGAGCCGGTCGAGGCAGTCGAGGCCGATCCGGTGGATCTCCTCGGGGGTCAGCTCGGTGGTGGTGTGCCGGCGTACCGCGGCCCGGTACCCCTCCTCGCCGCCGGGCACGAAGCGGATGCCCACCCGGTCGTCCGGCCGGGCCACCGGCAGCAGCTCGTCGCGCAGCGTGTCCAGCAGCCGCCGCATGGCCGGGCGCGCCCCGGTCTCGATGAGCGTGGCCGCCCGTGTCCTGGTCCGGCCGTCCGGCAGGCCGGGGTGCATCAGGACGTCGGCGTCCACGGCGGCGGCGAGGTGCCCGCCGAGCTGGTCGATCGCCTGGCCCACGCCGACCGCGGTCGGCACCCGGCCGTCCTGCCTGGCCTCGCGGTAGCGCCGCGCGATCGCGTCGAAGTAGGCCGGGAGACCTTCGAGACGCCGCAGGTAACCGTCGGCGGCGTCCGGGCCGGCGAGCGAGGCGGTGCCGACCGACTGGAACGCCATGGCCTGCGGGGAGACGTAGCTCGCCGCGGACGCGTTGGCCTCCCACAGTCCGTGCTCCAGGTCCTGCCGGGCGCCCCAGGCCAGCGCGCCGAGCACGGCGTGGTTGATCCGGTCGGCCTCGCCCAGCGCCGAGGCGTCGATCCGGCCGAGCCGCTCCTCGATCGCCGAGATCCCGGCGGCTCCCGCCGCGGCGCCGGACCGGCTCGGATCGGGCACCCGGTCGTCGAAGCCGCTGACGCCGAGCAGCGTCGCGGTGAACGGGTCGGTGGCGTGCTGCACCTGGAAGAAGTCCGCGCTGAGACGGGCGAGCTCCGGGTGCGGGTCGGTGGAGGGCACTGCTTACTCCTCGGGCTCTGGGGTTGCGGAAGGGGGCGCGGTCATCCCGGCCGGCGGCGGCTCGCAGCTCGGCGGCTCCGGTGCGGTGCGGAAGCGCATGCTCCACACCATGGCATGTGAAATGTCTCATCTACAACTGATATATCAGTCGGACGTGCAGGCCCTCCGCCGGACGCGCTCGGCTCGTGTCCCGTCCGCAGTGGGGAGACGCGGAACGGCTCGCCGCCGAGCCGTTCCGCGTTCCGCGCCGACGTCAGGCCGTCTCGGTCACCAGGTGTTCGACGGCGGTGATCGCCTCGGGGATGGCCTCGGGGTTCTGGCCGCCGCCCTGGGCGACGTCCGGCTTGCCGCCACCGCCGCCGCCCAGGAGCTTGGCGGCGGCGCGGACCAGGTCGCCCGCCTTGAGGCCGCGGTCGCGGGCGGACTCGTTGGTGGCGATGACGGTCAGCGGGCGACCGCCGGCGGTGGTGAACAGCGCCACGACGGCGGGACGCTCGGCGGGGATGCGGCCGCGGACGTCGAGGACCAGCCTGCGCAGGTCGTCGGCGGACGTGCCGTCGGGGACGAGACCGGTGACCAGGGCCACGCCGCGCACGTCCCTGGCGCCCTCGGCGAGACCGGCGGCGGCCTGGAGGACCCTCTCCGCGCGGAACTTCTCGATCTCCTTCTCGGCGTCCTTCAGCCTGCCGAGCACGGCGGAGATCTTCTCCGGCAGCTCCTCCGGGCGGCCCTTGACCAGCTCCTGGAGCTGGGCGACGACCGTGTGCTCCCTGGCGAGGAAGTCGTAGGCGTCCACCCCGACCAGGGCCTCGATACGGCGCACCCCGGAGCCGATGGACGACTCGCCGAGCAGCTTCACCAGGCCGAGCTGGGCGGTGTTGCGCACGTGCGTGCCGCCGCACAGTTCCTTGGAGAAGTCGCCGATGGTGACGACGCGGACCCGCTCGCCGTACTTCTCGCCGAACTCGGCGATGGCGCCTTCCTTCCTGGCCTCGTCGAGGCTCATGACGTCGGCGCGGACGTCGAGCTCCTGGGCCAGGACGTGGTTGATCTTCTGCTCGACATCCGTCAGCACCGAGCCGGGCACGGCGGAGGGGGAGCCGAAGTCGAAGCGGAAGCGGCCGGGGGAGTTCTCGGAGCCGGCCTGGGCGGCCGTCGGGCCGAGCGCGTCGCGCAGCGCCTGGTGGGTGAGGTGCGTGGCGCTGTGCGCGCGGGCGATGGCGCTGCGGCGCCGTACGTCGATGACCGCGTACGCGGCGGCGCCGACGGTGACCTGGCCGACCTGGACGGTGCCCTTGTGCACGGAGAGGCCGGGGACCGGCTGCTGGACGTCGCGGACCTCGACGACGGCGCCGGTGTCGAGCCTGATCCGGCCCTGGTCGGCGAGCTGGCCGCCGCCCTCGGCGTAGAACGGGGTGCGGTCGAGGACGACCTCGACCTCGTCGCCCTCGACGGCCGCGGGCGACGGAACGCCGTTGACCAGCAGGCCGACGACGGTGGACTCGCCCTCGGTGGCGGTGTAGCCGACGAACTCGGTGACCCCCGAGCCGTCGGCGATCTCGCGGTAGGAGCTGACATCCGCGTGACCGGTCTTCTTGGCCTTGGCGTCGGCCTTCGCGCGCTCCCGCTGCTCCTTCATCAGCCGCCGGAAGCCGTCCTCGTCCACGGACAGCCCCTGCTCGGCGGCCATCTCCAGGGTCAGGTCGATCGGGAAGCCCCAGGTGTCGTGCAGCAGGAACGCCTTGTCGCCGGACAGCACGGTGCCGGACGCGGCCTTGGTCTCGGCGACGGCGGCGTCGAGGATGCCGGTGCCGCCCTTGAGCGCCTTGAGGAACGCGGCCTCCTCGGCGAGGGCCACCGTCTCGATGCGCCCCCGGTCGGTGACGAGCTCGGGGTACTGCCGGCCCATCGTGTCGATCACGACGTCGATCAGGTCCTTGACGACCGGGCCGGTGGCGCCGAGCAGGCGCATGTTGCGGATGGCGCGGCGCATGATGCGGCGCAGCACGTAGCCGCGGCCCTCGTTGCCGGGCGAGACGCCGTCGCCGATGAGCATCACGGACGTGCGGATGTGGTCGGCGACCACGCGCAGCGACACGTCCGAGGCGGGGGCGGCGCCGTAACGCATCCCGGTGAGCTCGGTGGCCTTGTCCATGACGACGCGCAGGGTGTCCGTCTCGTACATGTTGTGTACGCCCTGGAGGATCATGGCGAGGCGTTCGAGGCCGAGACCGGTGTCGATGTTCTTCGACGGCAGCTCGCCGAGGATCGGGAAGTCCTCCTTGCCCTCGCCCTCGCCCCGCTCGTACTGCATGAAGACCAGGTTCCAGATCTCCACGTACCGCTCGTCGTTGACGGCGGGGCCGCCCTCGGGGCCGAACTCGGGACCCCGGTCGTAGTTGATCTCCGAGCAGGGTCCGCACGGGCCCGGCACGCCCATGGACCAGAAGTTCGGCCCCATGCCCAGCCGCTGGATCCGCTCCGCCGGCACGCCGACCTTGTCGCGCCAGATCCGCTCGGCCTCGTCGTCGTCCAGGTAGACCGTGATCCACAGGCGCTCCGGGTCCAGGCCGTAACCGCCGTCCTGCACGGACGTGGTCAGCAGCTCCCAGGCGTAGGTGATGGCCTCTTCCTTGAAGTAGTCGCCGAAGGAGAAGTTCCCGCACATCTGGAAGAAGGTGCCGTGCCGGGTGGTCTTGCCGACGTCCTCGATGTCCGGCGTGCGCACGCACTTCTGCACACTGGTGGCCCGCGGGTAGGGCGGCCTGACCTCGCCGAGGAAGTAGGGCTTGAAGGGCACCATGCCGGCGGGCACGAGCAGCAACGTGGGGTCGTCCGCGATGAGCGACGCCGAAGGCACGACGGTGTGCCCGCGCTCCTCGAAGAACCTCAGCCAGCGGCGGCGAATCTCAGCCGACTCCATGATGTGTCCTTTCTCGCCGTTCGCACCGTCACGGCGCGGTACTGCACGGCCCGTATGAGTTCGACGCCCGGATCACGGCCGCCCGGATCCGGATCCACGACGATCAGCTCGCCATCGCCGGGACGCCCGCGACCCATGAGAGCGGCGACGAGTCCATCCCCGCCGGGATCGGGGAGTTGCGCACCCGGCTGGTAGGTCAGGTTACCGCCCTTGCCGCGGGTGCAGAGCGGGACATGGCGGTCGCCGCGTGGCGGCCCGCCGCGGTCGCGCGGGGCGGGGGGCCGCGGTCGCGCGGGGCGGGGGGCCGTGGTCGCGCGGGGCGGGGGGCCGTGGTCCCGCGGGGCGGCGGGCCGTGGAGAGGACGTCAGGGGCGCAGGCCGTCGATGCAGAAGGACAGCAGCCGCTCGCCCTGCGCGGGTGACGTCTGCTCCCCGGCCCAGGCCGCCGCGTTGATCAGGGAGTACAGGTCCGCGGCGGTGGCGTCCGCGCGCACGGTTCCGGCGGCCTGCGCGCGGGTGAGGAGCCGCTCGCCGGCGCCGAGGACCTCCTGGCAGGCGGCGTGCAGCTCGGAGGTCTCGTCCTCGACGCTGCGCAGCAGCGACGTGGCCAGCCCCCGGTACCTCGTGGTGTGCGCCATGGCAGCCCGCGCCCAGGTGGTCAGGGCCTCGTGGGCGGACAGGTGGCCGGCGAGGTCGCGGGCGGTGTCGGCCAGCACCCACATGCCGTTCGCCAGCAGCGCCTCCAGCAGGGCCTGCCGGGTGGGGAAGTGGCTGTAGAGCGTGCCGTTCGCCACGCCCGCGCGCCGGGCGACGGCCTCCAGCGACGCTTCGACGCCCTGCTCGGCGAAGACGGCAGCCGCCTCGGCGAGCAGCCGGTCGTGGTTGCGGCGCGCGTCGGCGCGCATCCGGCGTCGCGGGGCGGGGTCGGCGGTTGGCATGGATGCTCCCGGATTGCCAAGTTGAGACTGCCTCAATATCTTAGTTGAGACAGTCTCATCTTAGTCCGGAAGGGACCGACGATGAACCCGGTTCGCAAGCCCGTTCTGGTGACCGGCGTCACCGGCCGCCAAGGTGGCGCCACCGCCGCCCAGCTGCTGGCCGCCGGCCTGCCCGTGCGCGCCCTCGTCCGCGACCCGGCCGCCCCGGCGGCCAGGGCGTGGCTCGCGCGGGGCGCCGAACTGCGCGCCGGGGACCTCGACGATCCCCGCTCGCTCGCGGAGGCGGCGGCCGGGAGCCACGGGATCTTCGGCGTCACCCCCGACGACGAGGACACGGAACGCGAGATCCGGCGCGGACGCAACCTCGCCGACGCGGCCGCGGCGGCCGGCGTCTCGCACTTCGTGTTCGCCTCCGTGGGCGGCGCCGAGCGCGGGAGCGGCCTGCCGTACTGGGAGAGCAAACGGCGGATCGAGGAGTACGTCCACGCGCTCGGCCTGCCCGCGACGATCCTGCGGCCGGTCCGCTTCATGGAGAACCACACCGTTCCCGGGCTGCCCGTGGGAGGGATCGCAGGCGGGGAGCTCAGGCACCTCTTCGGCCCGGAGACGCCGGTGCAGCTCATCGCCGTCACCGACATCGGCGTCTTCGCCCGGCTCGCCTTCACCCGCCCGGAGGAGTACGCCGGGCAGGCGATCGAGATCGCCGGTGACGAGCTGACCCCCAGCCGGACGGTGGAGCTCATCAGCCGCGCCGTCGGGCGCGAGATCACCTACCGGCAGGTCGCCGACTACGGCGCCGGGCTGAGCGCGCAGGCGAAACGGCTGTTCGCCGACGAGCGCGGAGTGTGGCGGGCCGACATCGCGGCGCTGCGCGCACGCCATCCCGGCCTCCTGGACTTCCCCGCCTGGCTCAGGAACGGCGGCGCCGCCGAGATCCGCGCCCTGCTGGCCCGGGAGAGGTAGGCCGGGGACGGCTGCCGATCTCCATGCCTCCGGCGGCGCTTGGCCATACTTGGCGATGTGACGAGAACAACGATGCGCGCGATCAGTCAGGACGTCCTCGGCGGCCCCGAGGTGCTGAAGGAGATCGAGACGGAGCGGCCCTCACCCGGTCCCACCGAGGTGCTGGTGCGGGTGCGCGCGGCCGGGGTCAACCCGACCGACTGGAAGCACCGCGCCACCGGCGGCTTGCTTGGCCGGCCGCCGTTCGTCCTCGGGTGGGACGTGTCGGGCGTCGTCGAGGCCGTGGGAGTGGGGACGACGCTGTACAAGCCGGGCCAGGAGGTGTTCGGCATGCTGCGTTATCCACACAGTCATGGCGCCTTCGCCGAATACGTGGCCGCGCCCGCCCGTACATTCGCCCGCAAGCCCGCGGAGATCGACCACGTCCACGCCGCGGCGCTCCCGCTGGCCGCGCTGACGGCCTGGCAGGCGCTGGTGGACACGGCGGAGACGGGCGCGGGCGACCGGGTGCTCGTGCACGCCGCCGCGGGCGGGGTGGGCCACCTCGCTGTGCAGATCGCCAAGGCGCGGGGCGCCCACGTCATCGGTACGGCGAGCGCGGCCAAGCACGATTTCCTGCGCGGCCTGGGAGCGGACGAACTCGTCGACTACCGGAGCGTGGACTTCGCCGAGGTGGTCAAGGACGTGGACGTGGTGATCGACACGATGGGCGGCGACTACGGGCCGAGGTCGCTGCGCTGCCTGCGCAAGGGCGGTGTCATGGTGTCGCTCGTGCTGTCCAACCTGGCCGAAGGGCTCGATGACCAGGCGCGGGAGCTGGGCGTGCGGGCGGAGTCCATGCTCGTGGAGCCGGACCACGCCGCCATGCGGGCGATCGCCGCGCTGGCCCAGGCGGGCAGGCTGCGCCCCGAGATCGCCGCGGTGCTGCCGCTGGAGCAGGCGGCCAAGGCGCACGCGCTCGGCGAGACGGGACGCACCACGGGCAAGATCGTGCTCACCGTGGCGGAGTAGGGCGAGACCGAGCGCGAAGTGGGACGGCAGCGGGCCGGCCGTCCTGCGCGGTCGCGTCCGGCGGACAAAAGGGCGATTGCCAGTGGACCGGTGTTCCGGAAGGCTGGCCGTCATGGACGCTGACCGTACCGCGACGACCGTGCGAACCATCGGCCCTTATGCCCTCGTCAGGCGGCTGGGCGAGGGCGGCATGGGAAGGGTGTATCTCGCGAACGACCCTTCCGGGCGGCGTGTCGCGGTGAAGGTGATGCGCCCGGAGGTGGCGACCGACGCGGATTTCCGGCGGCGTTTCGGAAAGGAGGCGGAGGCCGCTCGCCGGGTGGCGCGTTTCTGCACCGCGCCGGTGCTCGACGCCGGGGTGGACGACGGGCAGGCGTACATCGTGACCGAGTACGTCGACGGTCCCGACCTGGCGTCCGTCGTCGAGGCGCAGGGGCCGATGACCGGGGCCAACCTGGAAGCGCTCGCGGTGGGCGTGGCCGCCGCGCTCGCCGCCATCCACCAGGCGGACGTGGTGCACCGCGACCTGAAACCGTCCAACATCCTGCTGAGCCCGCTCGGCCCCCGCGTCATCGACTTCGGCATCGCGCAGCTCGCCGGCACCCTGGGCACGCAGTCCGTGATCGGCACTCCCGCCTACATGTCGCCCGAGCACGCCGAGGGACGGGTGACCGCCGCGAGCGACGTCTTCGCCTGGGCCGGCGTGATCGCGTACGCGGGCACCGGCAGACCGCCCTTCGGCGTCGGCGGCGCCCCCGAACTGCTGTACCGGATCGTGCACAACGCGCCACGGCTGGACGGCCTCGACGAAGGGCTCCGCCCTCTCGTGGAACGCGCGCTGGACAAGGACCCCGCCCGGCGCCCCACCGCGCAGCAACTCCTGGACCGGCTGCTCGGCCGGGAGGAGACGGCGATCGAGGACGCGATCGAGGCCGTCGCCGGTACCTGGACCGCGGTCGAGCCGCCTGTGGCGCGGACGGTCGCCGACGCGCTGCCGAAGAGGTGGCGGCGGTGGCTCCCCGTCGCCGCGGCCCTCGCCGCCGTGGCGGTGACGGCCGCGGTGCTGCTGATCGCGCTGCGGCCGGGCGGCCTGCCCGGCCAGGGCTCGGACGGCGACCCGCTGGCGCGGCACGTGCTGTCCGGCAGCGGCTGGACGCTCCAGGTGCAGATCGACTCGTTACGCCGCGCGGGCAAGACCGTGACGGTCAAATGGTCGGCGGTGTACCAGCCGGTCGACGCCGCCGGAGTGTGGGAACCGGGCAACGTGTTCGGCCAGTCGAGAAACGGCATTTACGACGTCAGCACCAACGGCGTCGTGCTCATCGACACCACCAACGGCGTCAGGCATCTCACCGCCGCGGACCAGGAGGGCTGCGTGTGCACCAACCTCCACAACAAACGCTGGAGGAAAGGCGAGACCGCCATCTTCTACAACTCCTTCACCAACGTCCCGACAACGGTGGAAACAGCCGACATCGACATCCCCACGGTCCAGCTCTTCGACGGTCTGCCCATCGAGAACGGGTGAACCGGGTCAGCCGTGGCGCAGCCGGCGGAGGCTGTGCACGCGGGTGTGCCAGGCGGTCGCCAGCGGGAGGGCGGCCAGGGTGCCGAGCACGCCGGCCGTCGTGATGGCCGTACCCGGGCCGGTGAGCTCGGCCAGGAGGCCGCCGGCCGCCATGCCCAGTCCCTGCGCGGCGATCAGGCCGGACCCCGCCAGTCCGACGGCCCGGCCGCGCAGGTGGTCGGGTACGCCGGTGACGAACTCGGCGTTCGCCGTGACCTGGTAGGCGGAGCAGAGTCCGGACAGCGCCAGCAACGCCACCGATCCGGCCGGTCCTGGGCCCGTGGCGACGAGGATCAGGGGCACGCTGGTCAGCACCGTCAGCGGCCCGAGCAGGGCGAGACGTGCCGGCGCGGGCACCATGCGCCCGAGGACGAGCACGCCGGCCAGCGCCCCCAGCGGCCCCGCCGCCATCAGCACCCCGGCTCCCGCGCCGCCCATCCCGAGGGCGGCGGCGTACGGCAGGGCGAGCGCCTGGGGGGTCACGTAGAACCCGGCGAGCCACGCCGAGGCGACCAGCAGCCGGAGCCGCCGGTCACCGGCGATCATCCTCACGGTCGCCACCCCTCGCGAGCCCGGAGACGACGGCGTGCCGGGGGCGGGAGCGCGGACAGGTGGCCTGGGGGCCGGGCGGGCGGTCAGGCCGAAGCGGACGATCAGGGCGGCGGCGAGGAAGGTGGCCGCGTCCATGAGCAGGGCGTTCTCCGGCCGGAACACGGCGGCGACCACCCCGCCCACGGCGAACCCGAGCACCCGCACCGCCTGCGAGGCCATCTGGAGCGCGGACAGCCCGGTGACGTATCCGTCGCCGTCCAGCACCTGCGGCAGCACGGCGCTGTAGGACGCCCGCACCGGCGCCTCCAGCAGGTGCACGGCGAACAGCAGCGCGCACAGCACGGCCAGCGGCGTCCCTGGCAGCGCCATCAGCCCGGCCAGCACCGCCCTGACCAGGTCGCAGCAGAACATCACCTCGCGGCGCGGGAACCGGTCGGCGAGCCCGCCGAGCAGCGGCCCGCCGATCAGCGCGGGGACGAAGGTGAGCGCGTAGGTGACCGCCGTCACGGCGGCCGACGACGTCCGCTCGTAGGCGATCACGGCGACGGCGACCCGGGCGAGCTGGTCGCCGACGTCCGACAGCAGCGTGGCCGTCCACAGGGCGCGGTACTCGCGGGAGGAGAACACCTGGCGGAAGGTGCCGTTCCGGCTCATCGCGGCGTGTCGCCTCCTCTGGAACGGCCTCGGACGGAAAGGGCTTCGGGTGGGAACGGCCTGGGGCGGGAGCGGCTACGGGCGGGAGCGGCCTGGGACGGGTTCGCCGGGGACCCCGGCGCCGGAACGGGCGCCGAGGACCCCGGCGCCTGGTCCGGCGCGCCGGAGTCCTCGGCATCGGCGAGCCGGTGGAGGGATCCCGGGTTCGCGTGCCCAGGGGGAGGGTCCTGGGCGCGCGCCTGCGTACCGGGGCACTCAGTTCCAGGTCCGTCGCGGCAGGCCGTTCACCTCCTCGAAGTCCGGGGGCTTCGGAGTACGACCATGGTCGGGGAAGCGGGAGACGCCCACCAGAGGGTTAACCCTTGACCCGGCGGCGAATCCGCACCGGGCCCGCGCGCGGACCCGGTGGGGACGGCCCGCCGCTACTGCCCCTCGGGAAAAGTGACCCGGACATGCCGGACCTCTTTCCCGTCCGCCGCCTTCCCGGTCTCCAGCTCGAACCGGCGCACGCCCTCGACGCCGTTCCCCCGCAGTTCCACGACGGTCTCGAACCGCCCGCCGTCCTCGAAGCCCACCTCGACCCGTACCGTGGCCGCCGACGCGTCCCGCAGGTCGCGCTCGCGGCGGCGCCGCCAGGCGAACCAGATCCCGGCCAGCGCCGCGGTGATCCCGCCGCCGGCGACGTCCCCGGCGATCGCGACGAGCAGGTCGGCGCCGATCCCGCGCTCGCCGGTCGGCCCGCCCGCCTCCTCGAACGTTCCGACCGCGGCCAGATCCTCCGGGGCCAGGCCGCTGTTCTCCACCTCGTATCGCATGGCGACTCCTCATCCGGATCGGTACGGCCGCGCCGGTCGCGGCCGGGGGTGTGTCAGGCGTGCATCACCCAGGGGGCGAACGGCTCCGCGGCGGGCGTCGAGGCGTTGAGGAGGCGGACCAGCTCCGCGGGCGTCGCCTCGCCCGCCAGGGTCCGCCGCAGCGCGGTGACGATGAGCGGGCCCCAGGTGACGTCGTTGATCGGCCGGATGGGGGAGATCACGAGATCCGCGCCCGCGGTGAGGAAGGCGGTCGCCGTGGGCGGCTCGCTCACGTTGCCCAGCGGCACGCCCCGCCCGCCCGCGCACACCGTCAGCACCACCACCAGCCCGGGGTTGACGTCCAGCGCCGCGAGCTCCGCGGGCAGCACCCAGCGGTCCCGCAGCCGCAGCGCGGCGGCTCCGCCCAGGTCGCGCACCGGCTCGCAGTGCGTGGAGATCCACAGCAGGTCCGCGACGCGGGCGCTGTAGCGCAGCCGGTCCCAGGTGACGCCGTCCCGGACGACCGCGGTGACGCCGAACGCCTCCGCGACGCCGTACGCCTCGTCGAGCGCGCCGGGAAGGCCCTCCGCGTCCGTCGTGCCCATGGGGTCACCGAGGACCTCGGCCCGGTCGGGGAACCGGGCGGTGGCGACGCCGAACCGGGGACGCCGGCCGTACCGCCGCACCACCACGTGGTCCTGGGCGAGCGAACGGCCGCTGCCGTCGGGGATGTTCTCCACCGGGATCTGCTCCCACGGCTGGCGTGGCCGCAGGGCGATCTCCCGCGCGCCGCCCGCGGCGGCGCGCAGGCCGCCGACCAGCCGGCCGACCTCGTCCGGCGCGGGCGCGGGAAGCAGCACCCGCCGCACGGCGGCCTGCGCCGCCGCCCGCGACACCCCGACCTCGCCGACGGTCACCCCGACCTCGACCCCGGTCACCCCGGCCCCGGTCACCCCGGCTCCGGTGCGGCAGGCGATCGAGTGCGCGGTGCCGGTGCCCTGGACGAGGTCCACGGTGGCCTGGCCGGGGCCGGTGAACCACGATCGCACCTCGTCCCCGAGCCTCTTCGCGTGCGAGGGCAGGATCTGCCGCGCGCCGACCCGGGAGGCGAACAGCTCGCGAAGCGGACGGGCGTCGTCCTCGGGCATGCCGGCCAGACAGGTGTTTTCGATCGCGCGGAAGTCGCGGACCGGGCCCGCCTCGACGGCGGCCTGCCGCAGGGACTCGATGGCGCCCACCGCGTCCCTGAGCCGCGGCGGCAACCGGGAGAGGGCGTCCAGGAACCGGTGCAGCGCTTCGGCGTTCTCGGCTTCGTACCGGTCGGTCGCCTGGTCGCGCAGCCGGAAGGCCAGCCGGTTCCCGTGTGCGGCGACGAACGCCGCGGCCCGGCTCCGCGCCCCGGCCGCGGCGGCGGCGCCGCCGAAGGCGCGGGACGCCCGCTCGGGCAGGAACGTCAGGGCGAGGAGGCGATCGACCCACGCGGCGATCTCACGCCGCTGGGCGTCGGTGACGTTGGGCGCGTCCGCCGGGTCGCTCACCACCGCGGACGGCCGCTCGGCGGCGGGAGCCGAGACGGCGATCTCCAGGCCGACCTCCTCGCGCGCGGTGGCCTGCGACGGGTCGCCGGACAGCGCCCAGGCCGCGCCCGCCCACGGCGGGATGCTCCAGTGCCGGTCGAGCAGGCCGAGCAGCCCCGAGGTGAACAGGATCTGGAACACCCGGGCCTTCACGCCGTCGACGGGCGTGTTGCCGAAGATGCCGGGCCCGCCGCCCTCCGGCAGCCGTTGCACCGACTCGACCAGGGTGTGCAACGCCGGCGACCACGGCTGGAGCGACCCCTTGGAGTAGAGCAGCAGGTCCTGCCAGGCGTCGAGATCGTCGGCGGGCGCGGTGAGCAGCCGGGCCGCGGCCCGCAGCCGGGCGGCCCCGGTCGCCGCGGACCGCGACGGCCGCCGCGCCGGCTCCTCCGCGCCGATGGGCTCCTCACCGACCAGCAGGGCCACCATGTCCCGCTGCGCCCGTACGAGGTCGTCGTCCGGCACGGCGGCGAGCGACGCCTCGAAGCGGTTCCTGGCGGCGTCGAGGGTGCCGTTCCGGTAGAGGACGAAGGCGATGTCGGCCAGGATGCCCGCCGTGTAGAGCGGGACGCGGTCGGCCGCCTGCGCCCACAGCGCCAGGTTGTACGCGGACAGGTGGTCGTCGTGCGCCGCGAGCCGGACCGCCTGCCGGGAGAGCCGGATGCCCAGCTCGCGGTGGTTGTCGCTCAGGATCGTGGCGCACACGCAGAGGAAGCCGTGCCAGCGCACGACCCGCGCCGAGGCGCCCACCCGGTGCGCCAGCTCGGCCACCTCGTGGTGCAGGGCCGCCAGGAGGTCGTAGTCGGACGGTGCGGCGGCGTCGGCCAACTCGGCCAGTGCCCGGTGCGCGGTGAAATGGTCTTCGCCGCGCACCGCGTTCTGCGCCAGGGTCAGCAACTGCCAGGGCTGCTCCCGCCAGCGCCCCGGATCGTTGAAGATCGAGCCGGGCAGGAACGGGTTGGGATCGAAACCGGTGCCGGCGCCCGGCAGGTCCTCGGCGGGCCGGGCATAGGTGGACAGCCGGTGCCGCTGGTGCCCGATCTCCACGAGCAGCGGACCGCGCTCCTCCGCGCCGAGCCGGGCCGCCGCCTCCTCGGCACTCGCGTAGCGCCGCTCCGCCTCGTCGAAACGCCGCAGGTCACGCAGGGTGTTCGCGGCGTGCAGGTGGACCGTGGCGGCATGCTCGGCGGGCAGCGCGCCAAGGTGCTCCTCGGCCAGGAGCAGTACGGCGAGCGACTCCGCCAGTTCGCCGCGCTCCCTGACGACGGCCGCCGCGCAGATGCAGGCGTAGGTCATCGGCTCGGGATCGTCGAACCGGGGGATGATCTCCCGATAGGCGGTGAACGGCTGCGGCGCGAGATGCCAGAGCCGGTGTTCCAGGACGAACTGGAGAAAGCCCAGGAAACCGTACAGCGAGTCCGAGCGCGCGTCCTCCGGCAGCTGGTCCAGGTCGCCGGGCCGGGCGCAGATCCCCGCCGCCTGCATGGCCGCACCGCCGAGCCGCACGAGAAACGCCCCGTCCTCGTCGCCTGCCGCGTCTCCGTCACCCGGCCTGGGCGCCGCATCCGCTTCAGGACCGGTGCCCGGCGCAGGTTCGGTGTCCGGCTCGGGGGAGGTGCCCGGTTCAGGGCCGGTGCCCGGTTCAGGGGCGGTGTCCGGCTCGGGGGAGGCGAGTTCGGCGAGGGAGTCCTGGATCAGGTCCACCAGGCTCGGATAGCGCCGCAGGCCCCGCTCGGCCTCGTCCCGCAGTGCCCGGCCCACCGCCAGGGCGGGACCGGTGGTGATCAGGTCGTCCGTTTCCCGGAAAACCGCCGCGACCTCCGCGGGCAGCCCCGCAACATACTCCTCCACCACCGCCTTGGCGGCGGTATAAGCCTCAAGGCCCGCGGTCTCCAGAATGACGGCCGCCGCGACCTTCCACGCCAACGCCATTTTCGCCCCGTCGGAGAATCGCGTGACCACCTCCGGGTAAATCGTCACCGGCCGTGGGGCGAGATGCTCGGCGTCGTTGGCCGAGAGATAAGCGAGGTAGGAAGTGAAACGGAAAAGGATCGCCCCGCGCTCGTCGTCGCCGAGCCCGTCCAGCGACCGCGGATCGGCGCAGACCTCCCGCGCCGCCAGGGCCGCGGCCCCCACCGCGTAGGCCCGCCCGCCGTCCCCTTCGCCGTCACGCTCCCCGCTCCGCGCTGCTTCCCCCGGGGCCCCGGCGCACTCCTCGGCCAATTCCGCGAGACCGATATTCCGCCGAACTCCCCCTTCGGCCTCGCGAATCAGCGCCCTGCCCAGCCGGACCGTGAAAGCGGCCCTGGAATTGTCGTCTCCGCCGAGATCCACGATGAGATCGTACGTCAGGAAACCGCCTTCCGGCGGGGTCATATCGTCCGTTTATCGCGCGCCCGGTAGCGCCGATTCCGGCCGGACGGGAGATGTCCGGCCGGAAATCCCGAGGCGATGTCTCCGGCCGCGGGTAAAGCGATGATCACGTCCCAGGGCGGTTCCCCCAGCTGTGATGACAGGCGCACGGAGCAGGCTTTTCCCGTTGAACGACCTGTCGCCTGCCGTGCGCTCCGGAGCTCGGCGAGCCGTCCGGGAGCGGCCCGCCCGACGTACGCGGTCACCGCGTCGTACGACAGCGGGCGGGTGGCGAAGAACTCCACGCCGGCGAACCGGACCTTGCCGGCGTGCGCGGCGTTGTAGGCGCGCAGCCGGCGCAGCACGTCCCGGACCTCGCGCGTCCGCCACGTGGCGGCCATCTGGCCCATCAGGGCGTCCAGGTCGCCTTCACCGGTGAGGAGGTAGTCGTCGATCAGCAGGGTTGTGGCCGTCGCCTGTGCCGGCAGGGTCGTGGTCGTCGCCTGTGCGGGCGGGGGTGGGCTCGTGAGCAACAGTGCGGCGGCGGCGGTGGTGAGCGCGGTGAGGACGGGTAAGCGCGTCATCGTCTCTCCTGTGCGTGAGTGGTGTGCGTGCACCGTCTCCTTTTCGCGCCGCCGCCCGCATCCGCCCGTCAGCGGCCCGCGGCGTACACCGCTCGGCGTAGCCGGGAACGCGTGGAGCCCGGCGCGGGCGACCGCGCCGGGCTCCCTGTCCCCTCAGGTCAGGCTCAGACCGGGGTGATGGTGTACGTCGCGCCCTTCTTCGCCGAGATCTTGATCACGTCCTTGCCGGCGGCGTAGTCCACCTGCCTGGTGCCGACCCGGGTGATCCGCACCTTCTGCCCCGGCCACGGGTTGGCCAGGCGGACATCGCCGCCCGCTTCGGCGGTGATGTCCACGTAGGTCACCTTCCCGCCGCTGATCTCGCTGGAGACGACCAGGCCGCCCTTCTCCCGCAGCTTGACGAAGGAGCCGTTCTTGCCCGCGGGCCAGACGGGGAAGACGTGCACGACGCCGTCGAAGCTCTGCAGCATCATGTTGTCGATGGCCTCGATGGCGCCGGCCTTCTCCAGGCCGTGGTTGCCGTCGGCGATGCGCAGGTTCGGGGCCATCCGCTGGGTGATCTGCCCCTTCAGCCTGTCCACCAGGGTCTGGGCGGGGTAGCCGACCCGGGCCGCCTGGGTGAAGATCTTCGGGAAGCTGTTCTCCTGGCCCCAGGAGTTCATGACGTCGATCGTGTCGATGGCCCGCTGCCGGTCCGCCTGCGGCGACCCGATGCCGAGCTGCTCACCGGGATGGACGAACTCCAGGTTGACGGTGTTGTCGCCGGGGCGGATGTCCCGCCCGTCGCTCACCGTGCCGGGGTCGGCGAGCGCGTACACCGTCTTGCCGTTGTAGACCGTGGTGGGCGTGGCCGGCAGGTGCTTGAGGATCTTCTGCCAGGTCCTGCGGCTCTTGGCGTCCTTCTTCAGCTCCTCGCCGGCCGCGATCACCTTGGTGAGCAGCAGCTTGAGCATCCCGAGATCCGGGCTGGAGTTCTTGGCCCAGGTGCCCTCGTGCGGCCCGGAGTACAGGTTGTACTGCCGCGCCTTCGCGTCCCACTCCAGGTAGTGCTCGAAGAAGGTGGCCACCTCCTTCATGAACGGGTACCCCTTGGTGACCAGGAAGTCCCGGTCCTGGGTGTAGTCGTAGTACGAGATGTACTGCGTGACGGTGAACAGCGCGTTCGCCACCTGCTGGTGGTAGAGGTCGCCCACGGTCGCCCCGAACGGCGCGATGCCCACCGGGAAGAGCACGCCGCCGGGGATGCCGCCGCTCGGGAAACGCGGCCCGATGTAGTCCGGCTTGACACGGGTGAGGTCCTCGACGGACCGCCGCCTGGCCTCGGGCAGGTAGTCCTGCACCAGGTCGAAGTACGGCAGCGCCAGCTCGGGGCGGTTGCTGGAGTAGACGCCGTAGTAGTTCGCCTGCCAGTTGTAGTTGAGGTGCATGTCGCCACCCCACTGCGGGTAGTCCGACGTCGCCCAGATGCCGTAGAGGCCGGGCGCCGTCCTGCCCTCCCGCATGGAGGAGCCGAGCAGGTAGAGCGATCCGTAGTAGAACCGTTCGAGCACGTCGTCGTCGAGGTCGACGTAGGACCGCAGCCAATACCGCTTCCACCAGTCCACGTGCTCGTCGTAGAGCGTGCCGAGCGTGCCCGCGGTCTGGTCGCCGGCCAGTTTCCGCGCCGCGGGGGCGGGGTCGGCCGGGTTCGGGCCGCCGCCGGCGACGGCGGTGACGATGTTCACGGTCTGGCCGGCGGGCAGGTCGAAGACGATCTGCCCGGCGGGGCCGTTCGCCGCCGGCTCGCCGACCGGGGCGCCGCCGACGACCCGGCTGGCCAGCGAGGCGCGCGAGGTCCAGGGCTCACCGGCGGGCGTCTCGCGGGTGGCCCACACCGTGTCGCCGGTCACCCCCGCGGTGCTGGTGAAACCGGGGCGCGCGTCGACCGAGCCGGTGGCGGTCTGCGCCTGGAGCCGGACGGTCCGCTCGCCGAGGGAGCGGATCTGCGTCACCACGACGTTGTCCTCGGCCCCGGTCCAGGTCTTCATGGAGACGGGGGTGCCGCCGATCGTCATCGAGGTCTCGATGTCACCCTTGAGGATGTTCTGCTCCTCGGTGAAGGGATCGTTCGGCGCGGTGGGGCCCTCGGTGTCGTACAGCTCGAACTGCCCGACCCTGGCCCGCGGGTTGCTGACCGAGTCGGGCGTGGTGCCCTGGGTCGGCTCGGTGAGGTCCAGCCGCAGGTACCGTGCGGTGACCGGGGCGAACGTCCGGTCGGAGACGGCGGCCGTGTTGCCGGTGACGGTGTCGACGGTGGTCCAGTTCGAGCGGTCGGAGCTGACCGAGAGGGTCCAGTCCTTGCCGGTGTTGGCGCTCTCCGCCGGCCGGGCGGCGGCGTCGTGCCGCAGGATGTAGCGCCGGAAGGTTCTGGCCGTGCCGAGGTCGAGTTCGAGGGTCTGCGGCTTGCCGACGTTCGACACCCAGCCCTCGTAGCCGGGTCCCCAACTGCCGTTGACCGCCCGGCCGGGCGCGAAGGAGGGGTGCGAGCTGGAGGCGGTGGCCGTCGCGCCCAGTGCCAGGTTGGCCGACTGGTCGGCGCCGGACGCGGGGGTGATGGTCACCGAGCCGAGGGCGACGAGCGAGGGACTGGAGCCGCCGAGCCAGAAGTCGCCCTTGGAGATGTAGAAGGTCTTGTAGCCGTTCCCGCCGCCGGACGTGACGCCGATGTCGCCGTTGCCGAGCAGCGCCGTGTCCGGCATGGTGCGGGTGATCGAGTTCGAGTACGCGGGCGTGGTCCAGCGGCCCTTGACGGCGCCGACGATCTGCTGAACCCGCGCCCACTGCTGGTCGGCCGTGGGGGTGGCCGCCGTGGCCGGCCCGGCCGTCATCAGCGAGCCGGTGAGCGTCGTCGCCAGCACGACTGCCAGCGCGGCGCTTCGCGGTCTTCTCATGGTGGTGCCTCGGTACCTTTCGCTTACGGTGGCCGTGACCGCATGGCGGCGCCGTGACCAGGCAGAAAGCATGGCTCCGCCCACTGCGCAGCCCTCCTTGCTCCGGTTTCGGATCTCCGAAACAGAGGCTGAGATAACGTTATCCGGAAGGCTAGGCGTTACCTCCAGATTTCAAAAGGGCACATCCGGCAACAGATCGATCACGACAAACACGACAGCGGGGCCGTGAGAGGGCGGCGCCCTCGGTGCCGGCCGGGTGACCAGACCGGCCGGAACCGAGCATGGATCGGGGCCCGCAGATCAGACGGTGTCGTCCCAGCGGTCGAACACGACTTTGACAGGGTGCGCTTCGCGCAGCCGGCGTAGTTCGTCCTCGGTGAGGGACACCGCACCCGGAAACGTGTCGCCCACCTTCCACCCCGCGTGCAGCACGGCGTCCTCCAACGCGGCGACCGGGTTGTGCGAGGCGAGCCAGGTGTGCAGGAACGACGCGAAGAGCGCGTCTCCGGCCCCCGAAGTGCTCACCACCCCGCGTGGCGCCACGGCCGCGGCCTCGATCAGACGGCCGTCCTTCAGTCCCATGAGACAGCCTCGCTCGCCGCGTCCCACTGCTGCGATCATGCAGCCGGGGTAGCAGGCGAAGATCTGGGCCACCCACTGTCTTGGGGGGCAGGGCAGGCGCTCGTCACTGCAGAAGATGATGTCGGCGACCTCCAGCCAGGGCCGGTTGTAGGCGTCGTTCACGTCCGTGATCACGTGGACGTCCACGGCTATGGGGACCCCTTCGCGGTGCGCGTGCCGTAGCAGGGGCCGCACGAAGGCGGTGTTGGTGAGCACGGCGAGGTCGGAGCCGCGCATCTCCTTGCGGAACGCTTCGACCGGGTACTCCAGGGCGTTGACGGAGGCGAGGTACGGATGGCCGCGGCGCCGTCCGTCCGGGTCGACGAGCACGACACCGAGCGACGAGTGCAGCGTGGTCACAACACCGCCCCCGAGCAGTCCTCGGGCACGCAGCGAGGTCGTGATCGCCTGTCCGGCGATGTCGTTTCCCACGAAGGTGCACAGCCGGACGTCGCCACCGAGTGCACGCAAGATATCGGCGATGTGGCAGGCGGCCCCCGACACGTCGGCACGCAACCAGTCGGGGAAATGGACGGGCGTGTACGGAAGGGGGAACCCCTCGACCGGCAACGCCATGTACAGGCTGGTGACACCGGCGACCACGATCTTGCTTCCCATGACGGCTCCTCGGGTTCGCACGGTCAGGCGGGGGCGCTGACGAAGGGGGGCGGCACCGGCTCGGTACGGGCGAGAGTGCGCGGTTGCGGCAGGCGCATGAGGCGGTACATCAGCCGCCGCATGTTCCGGTCGAACTCGCCAGGAGCAGAGGTGAGCCGTGCCGCGACCGGCCTGAGGCCGGGACGGCGGGCGGCGGCGTCCGCAAGCTGGGCGGCCGGCGGTCGATCGGGGCGCAGCACGGGGGCGGTCGCGGCGAGCAGGCCGCCGGCGGACTCGGGGTCGAGGTCGTCCGTGGCCTCGCCCGCCAGCAGGACGGACGCGCCGCACGCCGCACCGTAGACCGCGACCGAGCCGTGGTCGCCGACGACGTGATCGGCGGCCACCAGCGCGCCGCGCCAGTCCGCCTCCGGCGACACCAGCGCGAGCCCGCCGCGCACGGAGTCCGCGAGCCACCCCTGGATCTGCCAGATCCCGTGCCCGAACCAGACGTTCGGATGCAGGAGCATGGCGACGCGGTAGCGGTCGCGCGGCAGTTCGGCCAACAGCCGCGGCAGCAACTCGGCGCGCCTGCCGAACAGCGAACCTGTGCCCCAGGTGGAGGTCACCACCACGAGTTCCCGATCGTCTCCGACACCGAGCGCCCGGCGGTAGGCGGGCCGCAGATGCGCGCTGGCCATCAGCCGGTCGTGGCAGGGATCGCCGACCACCTCGGCCACCGGGACGGCCTCGGGGCAGCTTCGCCCAAGCCGGCGCAGCTCCACGTCGTGCGCGAGCACGATGGCCGCGGGCACCACCGTGCCGTCCCGCACGAGCTCCTGCGGGCTCAGCCCGTACACGCCGCGGACGCCGGCGGGCCCGCCCCGGGTCCGGCGGCTCACCCGCTTGTTGTACCCGGCGCCGTGCGGGAGGACGATGAGCGGCGCGTGCACCTCCTCGATCCCCCCGTACGCGGCGGCCACCGCGAGGTCGAACCGGTGGCGTATGACCAGATGCCACGGCAGGACCACGCCGCCGATCCGGTTCAGCAGCTCGGTCACCCCGTTGCCGAACACGTCCGGTCCGATGGTGAAGACCACCTGGACCCGTAGGTCGGTGGCGAGCAGGTGGACGATGTCCAGCAACCGCTGGCCGGAGGTGACCGTGTGCACGATCACCAGAACGGTCCGCACGCTCCGGCGGGTCACCCACCGGGCGGCGTCGGGACCGACTGGCACGTGATATTTCTCTGTGCACGGCATCGATGTGAACTCCTTTCCGCTTCGGCCAGGATTTCTTGTACCTATAAGTCAGGCCGTTATTGTGATTTTTATCGATCTATCTGAGCATCCAGACTGGACCTGGATAAAACCTTGCAGTTACCGTGAGCGCATCCGTATGTCGCGCCTGCGCATCGATCGCTGTCGTGACGTGGACCGATAGCCCCACACGGGAGAAACTGGCTAGCGGCGGGTAAATTGCTGCCGAAAGGACACTCGTGGATGGAGTTCCGAGTACTCGGCTCCGTAGAGTTGCGGGCCGACGGGGCGTTGCGTGAACTGGGCTCGGCTAAAGAACGATTCGTGCTGGCGCTCCTGCTGCTCACTCCCCGGCAGCCCGTTTCCATCGAAAGTATGATCGAGCGGGTATGGGGTGACACGCCGCCGTCCAAGGCCCGTGGGAGTGTGCACAGTTACATCGCGCGGTTGCGTGGCCGGCTGCAATTCGGCGCGCATGAAGCGCGGGTGAGTTCGCGTCCCGGGGCTTACCTGCTGGACGTCGACCCGGAGCGCATCGATCTACACCGGTTCCGGCGGCTGTACGCGCAGGCGCGTGCCATCGCGGACAGCGGGGACGCGGAGGACGCGCTGCGTCTCCTGCGCGATGCCGAAGAATTATGGCGTGGAGAACCCCTTTCCGGACTGTCTGGAGAATGGGTAGAGAAGTTCCGTATAAGCCTGGAAAACGAGCATCGCGCGGTCATCGGAATGCGGCTCGCACTCGAACTCGAGGCGGGCCGGCACAGCGAGCTGATCGGCGAGTTGTACCGGCTCGTCGGGCAGCATCCCTATGACGAATCGTTCGTCGAGGACCTGATGGTGGCCCTCTACCGATGTAACCGCCAAGGCGATGCGCTGGAGGCGTATCACCAGGCCAGACGCCGACTCGTGGGGGATCTCGGCGCGGAGCCCGCCGCGTCGCTGCGCGGTACCTACGAGCGCATCCTGCGCGGAGATCCCGGTCTGGCGGCTCCGCCCGTCCAGCGGGCGCAGGGGACATCGCTTGCTGACACGCTGCCGCGTGACACCGCGGACTTCACCGGCAGGGAGGCCGAGTTGCAGCGCCTGTACGAGGCGCTCGACCCCACGCCGACGGCAGTGTCCATCGAGGCCATCGACGGCATGGCCGGGATCGGCAAGTCGGCGCTCGCGATCCACGCCGCTCACCGGCTCGCCCACCGCTATCCGGACGGACGCCTGTACCTCCATCTGCACGCGCACGACCCGAACCGGCCACCGGTCGAGGCCGCCGATGCCCTGAAATCCCTGCTCCACATGATCGGTGAAGATCCTCGCTGGATTCCGGACCGGTTGGAGGAACGTGCCGCGCTGTGGCGGGCGCGGCTGGCGAATCGACGGACGCTGGTCGTGCTTGATGACGCCGCCGGCGCTGACCAGGTCCGGCCGCTTCTGCCCGGAACGCCCGGATGCCTTGTGCTGATCACCAGTAGGCGGCGGCTCGCTGGACTCGACGGAGTCCGGCCGCTCTCGCTCGACATCCTCGCGCCGAATGACGCCGCCCTCTTGTTCCGGCGGATCGTCGGTCTCGACCGAAAGGTGGACGCCCGCGCCGTCAAGGAGGTGGTGAGCCTGTGCGGGCATCTGCCGCTCGCCGTCACCATCGTGGCGAACAAGCTCCGGCACCGGCCCGCGAGGGGTGTCGACGGGCTGGCCACCAGGCTCTCACGAGCCAGGGATCGGCTGGCCGAGATGCACGCGGAGGACAGCGATCTGAGCTCCGCGTTCGATCTCTCTTACCGCGAGCTTTCCGCGGAAGGGCAGCGGGCGTTCCGCCGTCTCGGCCTCCATGTGGGAGACGACCTGTCCACCGACGCCGCAGCGGCGCTGATCGGCTACGACCGGGCCACGACGGAGCGCGTCCTCGAAGGGCTGATCGACCGGCATCTGGTCGAGGAACCGCATCCAGGACGCGTCCGGCTGCACGATCTGCTGCGCGACTATGCCCGCGAACGCGCGGCGGCGGTACCGTGGGAGGAGCCTCGGCAGGCCGTACACCGGCTGCTCGACTTCTACCTGCACACCGCCGATCAGGCCGGACGCAGGCTGTATCCGCATCGGCGCCCCGTCGATGTGCGGGTCTCCTATCCGCCGGTTGACGCGCCTGAGGTGACCGAGCCGCGCACGGCCGTGGAATGGCTGCGTGCCGAACGGGCCAATCTTCTGGCATGCGTTCGCTACGCCGCTCACCACGGCTTCTCCGCCCACGCGGCCCTGCTGCCACGCATCCTTGCTCAGTACCTGGAATGGTCGGCGCACTGGGAGGACGCGCTCGACATCCATGAGATCTCCCGGCGGGTCTGCCGGGAGACCGGTCACCGCGGCGGCGAGGCGCATGCCGAACTCGAACTCAGCCTCGTGCGCAGCCGTACCGGTTATTACGATGCCGCCTTCGAGCACGCGCAGGCGGGCCTGCGGGCGTTCCGCGAGATCAACGACCGGCGTGGTGAGGCTGACACCCTTGACCATCTCGCGCGGGTGTCCTGGCTGTCCGGTCGCAACCAGGCGGCTGTGGCGTACGCGGAACGGGCGATCGCGCTGTACCGCGAACTGGGGGTGGCGCATGGCGAGGGAGAAGCGTTACTGCACAAGGGGAACGCGCTGAACTACCTGGGACGCACGGAAGAAGCGGTCGCCGCCTTCGAGCAGTCGTGGGAGATCGCCCGGACCCTCGACAACGCTCCGTTCGGGGCGATGGCCCTCAACAACATCGGCCAGTGGCGTTTCGACCGGGGTCGTCATCGCGAAGCGCTGGAACTATTCCAGCGAGCTTTGGCGATAATGCGTGAGGTGGGCTGGCGGCAGAACGAGGCAGTGGCCCTCAACAACGTGGCGAACGTGCACCAGTACAAAGGGCGTTACGACGAAGCCCTGCACTTCTACCGGGAAGCGTTGTCTGTCTACCGGGAGACAGGTGACCGCCGACACGAGGCGGATGCGCTCAGCAACATCGGCAGGACGTATCTGCTGCGGGAAATGCACGCGCAAGCGCTCATCCACTTCCATAAGGCGCTGGCGCTGGCGCGGGAGATAAGCGATCCCTACCAGGAGATCCGTGCGCTGCACGCCATGGGCGAGGCGCAGCGTGGCAGCGGGCAGTACACCCCCGCCTACGAGACCTACCAGCGCGGCCTGCGTGAGGCGCGGAGGCTGGAGGACCCAGCCCTGGAGGCGGCCTGCCTTCAGGGGCTGGGGGAGACCTCGCTCCACATGCGGGGGCACGAAGCGGCCAGACCTTTTCTAGAGCAAGCGCTTGCGATATTCGAGGCGCTTGATGCCCCCGAGTCCGAAATAATACGACTCCGCCTTCAAGGTGTGGAAGCTACCGGTTCCTGATTATCCATCCGCCTGGTTGACCATAATACTTAGGTTTATGGTCATTTTTCGGATTTTGGGATGAAGCGTGAGTGAATGGGCGAGTGCCGAAACGCCGGTGTGTGCTGGTAGTATGAGCACGAAAGCCCGCAAGAGGGGTTTTTTCCGACTTTTATTGTGTGAACCAGAAACTCCTCAAGGAGGAATTTTCGTGTCCACCATTATCGCCCTTATGGACCCGTTAATCATGATGGGTGTGGCTAAAAATGCATTGATCATGATGGGTGCCATTGAGGGTGTATCGATCATTATGGGTGCCTGATGGCCGGAAAAGAGTCGTTGATCACGAAGGTTCTTATGGGGAGGGTTATCTAGGAGAGCCGCCGCAGGATGGACGGCCACCACCGCCGACCTCCCACAAGGGGATCGTCGAATGTGGTGGCCTTTTTTCGTGTCAGGACACTCCCTCGCCTCGATCGAGCCGGTTCAGGTGGAGTCGTAGCCGGGTGTGGGCCGCGGTGTCGCCCTCGCCGAGAGCGGCCAGCGCCTCCTCGTAGCGTCGGCGGGCCGTGTCGTGCCGCTCCGCGTGTTCGGCCAGCTCGCCCAGTGCCGTGAGAGCTTCCGCCCGGCCGGTCGCCGAGCCGAGCTCGGTCAGCGTCTCCAACGCGGCGCGCAGCTCTTGGGTGGCCGCATCGCGATCTTCCTTCGCCATGTGAGCGCGCCCCAGGGCGATCTGGGCGCGCCCCTGGTTGTAACGATCGTCCACGCCGTCAAGGAGCGTGCGTGCCTGCTCCGCATGGTGGATCGCATCCGAACCTCGGCCTTGCGCTATGAGGACGTTCGCCAGTTCAGTCAGGACGAGCGCGACCTTCCTGCCTGCCCCGAGTTCGCGGTAGACCGCGGCCGCGGCCAGGAAGTGCCCGATCGCGGTGTCGTGCTCGCCCCGGGTTGCTGCGACCCAGCCGAGTCTGCGCAGCGAACCGGCGCTCCTGCCCCGCTCGCCGAGGGCCTCCCACAGGGCGCGCGCCTGCTCGAAGTGGGCGGTGGCGTCGTCGAACCGTCCCAGGTCGTGCAGGCTGAGGCCCAGCCGGTTCAGCATCTTCGCCTCCGCGTGCCGGTCGCCGCAGGCGCGCGCCGCGGCCACCCCGATCTCCTCGACGGCGAGGCGCTCGGCCTGACGATGGCCCAGGTGGAGCAGCAGCGGCCACATGGCGTCCGCGAGCTGCCACGCGGTGGCCGGCCGGCCGTGCTCGTACGCGGCGGTGACCGCCGCGCCTAGATTGGCGTGTTCGGCGGCGAGCCAGGCCAGCGCGTCCTCCGGGCCGCCGAAGTCGGTGGGCTCGGCGGGCGGGGACTCCGCGTCTCGGGGCAACCCGGTGCGATGGGGCCGTATCCGTCGCTCGGCCTTGGCGGCGGTGGCCAGGTACCAGCCGAGCAGCCGCTGCACCGCACCGTCGCGCACCTCCTCGGGATCTTCTGCTTCGGCCTCCTGGGAGGCGTGCAGCCGGATGAGGGCGTGATGGAACCGGTACCGGGCCTCGGCGGTGTCGGTCAGCAGGTTCGCCTCGGTGAGGAGTTCGAGCAGGCGCCTCGCTTCCCACCCGGGGATGCCGGCCAGCGCGGCCACGGCGTCGCCGCCGAAGGTGTTGCCCGGCACCACGGAAAGCAACCGGTACAGGCGGGCGGCCCCGGGCGGGAGCGCCCGGTAGGAGAGGTCCAGCGAGGCGCGTAAGGCCATGTCGTCCCCGATCGTCAGGGCCGCCAGGCGTCGTTGCTCCTCGGAGAGCGCGGCGACCATCTCCGCGAGCGGCCAGTTCGGGCGGGCGGCGAGACGGGCCGCCGCGACGCGCAGGGCCAGCGGGAGCCGTACGCACAGTTCGACCAGCTCGACCGCCGCCTGCGGTTCCCGTGCCACCCGGTCCTCGCCGAGGACGTCCACGAGGAGGGCGAGACCGGCGTCGGCGTCGAGATGATCGACCTGCACTCCGTGCGCCCCTCCTGCCAGCAGACCCGCCAGCCGGTGCCTGCTCGTCACCAAGGTGACGCTTCGCGGGGAGGCGGGGAGCAGCGGCCGGACCTGGGCCGCCGTGACGGCGTCGTCCAGCAGGACGAAGAGCCGCCGGTCGTGGGTGACCGTGCGGTACAGCGCGGCCCGCCTGGCGAACTCGCCCGGGATGAGCTCGGCCGGAATGCCGAGGGCGTGCAGGAAATCGCCCAGCACCGTATGCGGGGACACCGGCTCATCACCGGCGTGGCCGCCTAAGTCTGCGTACAACTGCCCGTCGGGGTAGTGCGGGCGGACCATGTGCGCCCAGCTCAGGGACAGTGTCGTCTTCCCCACCCCGGCCGAGCCGGTGATCAGCGCGGTGACCGGGGTGTCCGTGTCGTGCGCGCGGAGCGCGTCCAGCTCGGCGATGACGGAATCGCGGTTTATCAGACGTGGGCGCGGCAGGAGCTGGTTGGGCGGAGGCAGTGAAACGGTCCGGTGGAAATGGACGTCACCGGTGATGTCCCGCGCCTGGACAAGGGGCCCATATATTGACCCGTCAACCTCATTTCGCACGGTTTCCGGGTTGTTCCGGTCATTGTGTCGCCGTTCTGCCACCACTACCACACCCCGGTTCGGCATTCCGTCGACGACAGTATGCCTGGCTCGCGTGCGGGATTTCACGCCGGGGTGACCACGGTGAAAGACGCCGAGGAATTTGTCCGATATGCAATTCCAGATGTAAGACGTGACGCGAGTGACCGGCGTGCGGAATGGGGGACGCCGTTCAGTTGATGGTGAGCCCGCCGTGCACGTCACGGAGCTGGATGGACTTCTCGGCCTGACCGTGGAAGACGTTGACCACGCCGTCCCCGTGCGCCGCCGCGCTCACCTGAGCCTGATTCCACAGAGCCCGCAGTTCCCCGGCGAAAGCCGGATCCTCGCCCATGACGCGCTGAAGCGCTCCCTGTAGTGCGCCGAGCCGGTTCGTGGAGTCCGGGTCGGTTTCGGCGGCGATCACGAGGGCTTCCTCGGCGGCGCGTCCTCTGAACTTCTCCCGTACTTTCCGGACCATCGCCCCGATGGCTTCTTTGGCCGGTTCGCCCGCGATCTCCACCGCCTTACCCGCCATGGCAGTGGCGATGGCCAGGGTCATCGGATCTGTCATCGACACACGCTCCAGGGTGACAGGAAAGAGGTCCGGTAATCAGTCCACCACGTCCGGATAGTGGTCGCCAGAGCTTCTCGTTGTTTATCGAATAGGGCTGTCGCGGGTTGACGGATTTCGGCGGCGGAGGAGGAGGCCGCCGGCGGCGGCGGTGGCGGTGAGGAGGAGGCCGGTGAGGATGAGGAGGCGGGCGTCGGGGCCTGTCTCGCCGCCTCCGCCGGTGGCGGCGCCGCCCGTGGGGATTCTGGTGACCGTGCCGTCCGGGTTCGTCGCGGTCTCCGTCTCGGTGGCGGTTTCGGTGACTGTGGAGATGGGGGTCGAGGAGGGCGAGGACGAGGGGGTGGACGACGGGGTGGTCGAGGGAGTGGACGAGGGGGTGGTCGAGGGGGAGACCGAGCCGATCGTGAGGGTGTAGGGGGTGAGGGCGGCCCTGTTCTGCACCTCGCAGTCGATCACGCGGTCCTGCGGGGTGGTGCCGAAGTTGAGGGCGGCCGGCCGTACGGTGGCGGTGCCGGCGGTGGACGCCTGGGTCTTCAGCGGGACCCTCTCCGTGGGGAGCGGGACGGTGGCCTCCCCGCCGGCCACGTCGATGGTGCCGACGCCGGTGGCCGAGGTCAGGCCGGGCTTGTCGCTGATGCCGGCGTACGCGTACGCCTTGGTGTCCGCGGGCAGGCCGTCGAAGGGGGCGCGGAGTTCGTCGCCGTCGGCGTACACGCCGGTCCAGCCGATCTCGAACTGCTCACCCGGCCGGGCGTCGGTCGGCATCGTCAGCGTGACCCGCACCCTGATGTCCTGGGTGTCGGCCGTGGCCAGTGTCGTGCACCGGTACTCCACGACGTCGGTGACGATGACGGCGTCCCCGAGGGCGGCGCCCGCCGGATGGCCGAGGCAGAGCAGGCCGCCGCCCAGGACGGCGGCCGAGAGAACCGGGCGAACGCGCAAGGCGCCTCCTCGAGTGACAGATGGGGCATAAGGGGAGACGAAACAGCGGGGCGGTCGGTTGACACGAAGCCCCGCAAACCCCGATGGCGTAGGGGTTGGTGACGGTACGGCATGGAATTTCACCTCTATGTCGTCGTTCACCCTGCCGCCGGGGGCGGGGTGCGGCAAACTGCCGGAGTAAAGAATCCGATCTTCGCGGAGTAAGGCCGTACCGCCTGCCGGGGGGGCCGCTCTGCCGTCAGAAGGAAGCCGATGGGCAGTCCCCCTCGAAGCTCCGCCCGGCGTGACGACGGCGCGCTCGACCGGCGCCGGTTCCTGACCCTCCTGGTCGCCGCCCCCACCCTGACCGTCGTCGCCGGGGCGGCCCCGGTGGGCGCGGCGGTCGTCGTGCCGAGCCTGCCGCAGCCCGCCGACGTCATGGACCTCGGCGAGATCCTCATCCTGGCCGGGGCGCCGACCGCGCACCTGCTGCTCGTACTGGAGATCGGCGAGGACGGCGAGGCCCGGGTCGAGCTGCCGCGCGCCGAGGTCGGCCAGGGCATCACGACGGCGGTGGCGATGCTGGTCGCCGAGGAGCTGGACCTGCCGCTGTCCAAGGTGCGGGTACGGGTGGCCGGCGCCCGGTCCGAGCTGCTGTTCAACCAGCTCACCGGCAGCTCCAACTCGGTCCGCTCGCTCTACGGCCCGGTCCGCGCCACGGCCGCCGCGGCGCGGGCCCGTCTGGTCGCCGCCGCGGCCGCGCGGTGGGACCTGCCCGCCGGCCGGCTCGTCGTCGAGGACGGCGCGGTCGTCGCGCCCGACGGGCGTACCGCGTCCTACGGTTCCCTCACGGCGTCCGCGGCGAAGCTGTCCCCGCTCCGGCTCGACGCCGCGCCGAAGCCGGAGTCCGAGCACCGGCTGGTCGGCACCCCCGCGTCGCGCCTGGACGCGCGGGCGATGGTCACCGGCCGGCTGCGGTACACGCTGGACCACGACGTCGAGGGCGCGATGCCCACGATGGTGCGGCGCCCGCCGTCGATCAACGGCACCGTGCGGTCGGTGGGCAACGAGGCCGCGGTGCGCGCCATGCCCGGCGTGCTCGATCTCGCCGTGGTCCCGACCGGGGTCGCGGTCATGGCCGAGACCTTCGGCCAGGCGGCGGACGCCGTGGCGGCGCTCGACGTCGCCTGGCGCGGCGGGACCGTCGACGACCTGTCCGACGCCGGCATCCGCGCGCGGCTGCGGGCCGCGGCCCCGCCGTTCGCGGTGCCGCCGCTGACCGGGCACGTCGAGGCGGAGTTCGACTTCGCGTTCGTCAGCCACGCGCCGCTGGAGACCAACTGCGCGATCGCCGACGTGCGGGACGACCGGGCGGAGATCTGGGCCGGGCTGAAGTCGCCCGTCGTCGCCAGGCAGGCCATCGCCGCGGAGCTCGGCCTGCCCGAGCGGCGGGTCACCGTGCACGTCACGCAGAGCGGCGGGTCGTTCGGCCGCCGGCTGTTCTTCGACGCGGCGCTGGAGGCGGCGCGGATCTCCAGGGCGATGGGCAGACCGGTCAAGCTGATGTGGTCCCGGGTCGACGACATGCGGCACGGCCGGGCCCGCCCGGCGACCCACCACAAGGTCCGCGCGACCTGCGCGCTCGGCCAGGTGCTCACGTACGAGCACCGGGTGGCGGCGGTGGAGACCGATCTGCGGCACGGACTCGGCGAGATCCTCACCGCCACCGCGGCCGACCTGCCGGTGGCCGGCAACCTCAGCTTCGCCCAGACGGTCTTCCTCACCACGGTGAAGGTGCCCTACCACTTCGGCGTCGTCACCGAACTGCTCAACGAGGTGCCGCTGAGGATGCACACCGGGAGCTGGCGGTCGGTGTACTCCGCGAACACCCGGGGCGCCGAGGAGATCGTCGTCGACGAGCTGGCGAAGAAGCTGGGCAGGGACCCGGTGGCGTTCCGCCGCGAGTTCCTCAAGACCGCCCGCCAGCGGGCCGTGCTGGACAAGGTGGCCGCCGAGGGCGACTGGGGACGCCGGATGCCGGACGGCTTCGCCCAGGGGGTCGGCTTCCACGAGGAGTACCTGTCCTGTACGGCCTGCCTGGTCGAGATCGACGCGCGGGACCCGAAGGATCCACGGGTGACCAGGGCGGCCACCTGCCGTCCGCCTGCGGGAGGCGGACGGCGGGCGGATGCCGGCTACGAGCCGTAGACCTCGAACTCGGAGAGCTGGCCGGCGGGCCAGCCGGTGTTGGCGGTGAAGGTCAGCCGCAGGTGGCGGCGGGTGGTGGGCGGGAAGGTGATGGTGGCCGTGTTGCCGGTGGCCGGGTTGAAGGTGTAGGAGGCGGGGGCCACGACGCCGGTGAAGGTGCCGCCGTCGGTGCTGCCGAGGACGGCGATCGTCTGGCTGCGGGTGGCCCAGCTCGCCGCCGGGGGCAGCTTGAGGACGATCCGGCCCACGCTCACGGCGGAGCCGAGGTCCACCGTGACCGACTGCGGGAAGGCGTTGTTCACCGACTCCCAGTACGTGGCGGCGTTGCCGTCCACCGCGTTGGCCGAGCCGTACGCCTGGGTGTGGCCGGTCTCCGTGGTCGGCCTGCCGTGGGCCAGGTTGGTCGCCGGAGCCGAGCCGCCGGTGCCGGTGAGGGGCACGGTGACGGGGCCGCCGGGGGCGCTGCTCGCGACGGTGAGCGTGCCGGTGCGGGTGCCGTTCGCCGTCGGGGTGAAGGTGACGTCGACCGTGCAGGACGCGCCGGCGGCGAGGGTGGCGCCGCAGGTGGTGGTACGCGCGAAGTCGCCGGTCGTGGTCACCGAGCCGATCGGGGCCGCGGCGGCGCCGCCGTTCGTGACGGTGACGGCCTGCGCCGGGCTGGTCGTGCCGACCTGGCGGGCCGCGAAGGACAGGCTGCCGGGCGAGGCGGACAGGCCGCCCGTGCCGCCGCCCCCGCCGCCCGGGTAGATGTAGTTCGGCTCGGGCCAGGTGCCGGTGCACGTCGTCGAGGTGGGGCTCCAGCCGGAGTTGCCCGTGCCGACCTGCGGGGTGAAGCCGTTGCCGACGCAGTTGTGGATGGCCACGCCCGCGCCGATGTGGTCCGCCGTGACGTTGTTGAACGTCGTCGCGGCCCCCGACTGCGCCTGGATCATGTACGTGCCGGTGCCGTCGATGGTGACCCGGTTGAAGTTGACCGTGCTCGTGCTGCCCTCGATGAAGTGGATGGCGGCGTACGAGCTGTCCAGGATGTCGGTGTCGGTGACGTTGATGGTGGCGTTGACCGGCTCGTTGAGCCCGCTGAACCAGATGGCGCCGACGCCGAAGCGCCAGTTGAAGTCGTTGTTGCCCGCCCGGAGCAGCGTGTTGCGGGCGACGGTGATGGTGCCGGACACCGCGGTGCCCTGGCCGGAGTTGACCCCCGGATACCGGTTGGCGACGTGGATGCCGCCGCCGTTGGTCACGGTCTCGGTCACCACGTTGTCGGTGATCTGGATGTTCCTGCCGCCGTAGGTGACGATGTTGTTGGCCAGGATCGGCGCGACCACCGTGTTGCGGGTGAAGGAGTTGCCCACGTTCGGGATGCGGTCCGGCCACATGGCCAGGCCGTCGTCCCCGGTGTTGCGGACGAAGGTGTTGGTCACCGAGGAGTTGGTGACGCCGGTGTGGAAGTTCACCCCGTCGGCGGTCTGGTCCAGGATGCGGCTGTTCCTGATGACGAAGTTGTTCATCGGGCCGTCCATCCAGGCCCCGACCTTGGTGTGCTGCATCCAGACGTTGTCCACCACCGAGTCGGTCATCGCGCCGCCGATGGCGTTGACCTGGTCATCGTCCACGCGTTCGGTGATGTCGCCGATGATGGCGAAGTCCCTGAGCGTGACGTTGCGGCTGGGGCCGTTCGCCTCGTGCGGGCGTACCGCTCCGGTGTAGCCGCCGCCGGGGACGTACTTGCCGTAGACGCCGACCGCGCGCCTGCGGTCGGTGGGGTGCCGGCCGGTGAGCACGCTGTACCACGGGCCGGCGCCGCGCAGGGTCACGCCGTCGACGACCACGTGGTCCCACAGGGTGTAGGTGCCCGCCGGGATCCACACCTCCTTGTTCTGCGCCCGGCCGGCGTCGACCGCGGCCTGGAACGCGGCGGTGGAGTCGGACGTGCCGTTGCGCACGGCTCCGAAGTCGTCGACCGACAGCGAGCCGGCGGGCCGCGCGACCGGGTCCGGGACCAGCTCGAAGTCCGCGAGGTCCACGGTGATCGGGATGCCGCCGGTGGACTGCACGCGCACCTTGGCGCCGGCCGCGAGCGTGGAGCCGAACATGGTCCGCGTCTCGTCGTAGAAGTGGTGCGGGTTGTTGCCGGGGGTGTTGGTGAACGGGTAGCCGCCGTAGTACCAGCCGAACCGGGAGGTGAGCGGCAGGGCCTTCAGGTGGGCGCCGTTGACCCGCAGGTCGGCCGTGGTGTTCTGCCCGGTTCCTTGCGCGTTGTCCGGCACGCTGTACCGCAGCGACATCGCGTTGGCGGGCTTGGTGAGCGTGAACTCGACGTACTCGCCGGACGAGTCGAGCGTCACCGCCCTGCGTCCGGACGCCTCGGAGGGCAGCCGGCCGTAGATCCGGTCGGGGCCGATCAGCTGTCCCGAGGTGACGGCGTCCTCGGCCTCGATCTCCGTGAAGGGCACGGTGGCGCCGCGCCCGGGGAAGTCGAACGGGGACTCGGCTCGCTCGGCGGCGGCCGCGGCGGCGGGGATCGGTGCGGCGGAGGCGGGGGTGGCCGGGAGGAAGGCGGGTCCTCCCGCGGTCAGCGCCACGACCGTGGCGATCGTCCAGGCTTTGAGCCTGCCGTTGTTCATCGACTGACCCTTCATCCTTCGAAGAGCCGGACGCTTCGCGGCCGGAGACGGGGGCCGCCGGCGCCCGGGGGGTACCCCACACCATAAAATGACGAACAGATGTCTGCAATATTTCAGCGAAACCATGCAATGTATCCGCGAGATGGCGCGGAAATGCTCGGCGTAAACATGCGCAAGGGCTTGCGTAAGGCTGGAAAAAACTTGCGACGGCATGTGCTGGACCTACCGGTAGGTACATTGAGGGCGTGAGCACTTTGGAACGCCTCATCGAGAGCACCCGCGAGCTGCTGTGGGAGCGCGGTTACGTCGGCACCAGCCCGAAGGCCATCCAGCAGCGGTCCGGGGTGGGCCAGGGCAGCATGTACCACCACTTCGGCGGCAAGTCCGACCTCGCGCTCGCCGCGATCGGCCGCAGCGCCGAGGAGATGCGCGCCGAGGCCGAGGCGCGGTTCGCCGCTCCCGGCACGGCGGTCGAGAGGATCACCGCCTACCTGCGGCGGGAGCGCGACGTCCTCAGAGGCTGCCCGATCGGCCGGCTCACCCAGGACCCGGACGTGATGGCCGACCCGGCGCTGCGCCGCCCGGTCGAGGAGACCTTCGCCTGGCTGCACGGCCGGCTCGCCGGGGTGCTGGCCGAGGGCCGTGACCGCGGCGAGTTCGACGCCGGGCTCGACCCGCTCGCCACGGCGTCCGCCGTCGTCGCGGTCCTCCAGGGCGGTTACGTGCTCGCCCGCGCCGCCGGCTCCGCCGAGCCGTTCGCCCAGGCCGTGGACGGCGTCCTCGGCCTGCTCGCCGCCCGCATCAGAACGTGACGCCGCACCGGAGGATCACGTTGGCGTACGGGTGCGCCTCGCCGGTGCGGATGACCAGCCTGGCCCGGTGGCTGAGCCGTTTGAGGTCCTCGTGCGGCACGTAGACCGGGTCCGTCAGGCGTTCGGCGAGCAGGGCGGCGCAGGCCGGGTTGGCGGTGCGCACCTCCTGCGCCGCCGTGGCGCCCTCCACCACGATCTCGGCGAGGAGGCCGTCGAGGACGTCGGCGAAGGACGGGATCCCCGGCAGGAAGGCGAGGTCCACCACGTTGGCGCCGGGCGGCAGCGGCATCCCGCTGTCGCAGACCAGCACCTCGTCGGTGTGGCCCAGCCGCGCGATCGCCCCGGCCAGGGCGGCGTTGATGATCCCCGAACGCTTCACAGGCCCTCCACCTCGGTCAGCCGCGGATACGAACTCTGGGCGCCGGGCCGCCGCACGGTCGCCGCGCCCACCCGGGCCGCGAACGCCGTGGCGTCGGGCAGCTTGTCGCCCCTGGCCAGCCGCCAGGCGAGCGCGCCGGTGAACGCGTCCCCGGCGCCCGTGGTGTCCACGGCCTCGACCCGGGGACTCGGGATCGCGGTGACGTCGCCGTCGCGTCCGGCGGCGACCGCGCCCTCGGCGCCCAGCGTGATCACGACCGACCGCGGGCCGAGCGCGAGCAGCGCCCGTGCCAGCCGTACGGGCGACCCGGTGTCCCCGAGCACGAAGGCGGCCTCGTGCTCGTTGACCACCAGCGGGTCGCAGCGCGCCAGCAGTTCGGCCGGCACCGGGGCGGGCGGGGAGAGGTTGAACACCACCCGGCGGGCCGCCCGCGCCGCGGCGAGCACGGCGGGCAGCGGGATCTCCAGTTGCAGCGAGACGACCCGGGCCGAGCGCAGCAGGCCGTCCGCCTCCGCCACGTCCTCGGCGTCCAGCCTGCCGTTCGCGCCGGGGGAGACGATGATGCTGTTGTCGCCCCCGGGGCCCACGGTGATCAGCGCGACGCCGCTCGGCCCGTCGGTCTCCCGCAGGTGCCGCAGGTCCACGCCGTCGCGGGCCAGCGACTCGCGCAGCAGCCGGCCGTGCGCGTCCGAGCCGACCCGGCCGAGGAACGCCGTCCGCGCGCCGAGCCGGGCCGCGGCCACCGCCTGGTTCGCGCCCTTGCCGCCGGGGAACGTCGCCAGGTCCGAGCCGAGGACGGTCTCACCCGGCCCCGGCCGCCGCGCCACCCGCACGACGAGGTCCGCGTTCACCGACCCGGCCACCACCACGTCGTACGACGGCGTCATGAGGTGGCGAACTCGGCGACGTTGTCCTTGTTCGCGATCTTCACCGGCACGTTCACCGTGGCCTCCAGCGTCTGGCCCTGCGCGGCCTTGACCGCGTTCTGCACGGCCTGCTGGCCGAGGAGGGCCGGCTGCTGGGCGACGCTCGCGCCGAGGGTGCCGTCCTGGATGGCCTTCAGGCCGTCCGGGGTGCCGTCGAAGGCCACCACCTTGACCTCCTTGCCGGCCTTCGCGCCCAGGGCCTTGATCGCGCCGAGCGCCATCTCGTCGTTCTCGGCGAAGACGCCGGTGAGGTCGGGGTGCGACTGGAGCAGGTTCGTCATGACGTCCAGGCCCTTGGTGCGGTCGAAGTCCGCGGGCTGCTGGGCGACGACCTGGATGCCGGGGTATGCCTTGATGCCCTCGGTGAAGCCCTGGCCGCGGTCCCGGGAGGCGGAGGTGCCGGCCACGCCCTGCAGGACGACGACCTTGCCCTTCTCCGCGAGCTGCTTGGCCAGCTCCTCGGCGGCGAGCTTCCCGCCGGCCACGTTGTCGGAGGCCACCGTCTGCGCCACCGAGGCGTTGTTGACGCCGCGGTCCACCGCCACCACCGGGATGCTGGACCGCTCGGCGAGCTTGGCGGCGGGCGCGGCGGCGTCGGAGTCGACCGGGTTGAGGATGATCGCCTTCATCGCCTGGCTGGTGAAGTTCTGTACCTGGTTGACCTGCTGGGAGGCGTCGTTCTGGGCGTCGGTCACGGTCAGCGTGACGCCCAGCTTCTTCGCCTCGGCCTCGGCGCCGTCGCGCAGCTGCACGAAGTACGGGTTGTTCAGGGTGGAGATCGACATGCCGATCTTCACCCCCGAGCCGGAGCCGCCGGAGCCGCCGGCGTCGGCGGACCCGGTCGAGGAGGAACCGGAGCCGCAGGCGGTGAGGCCGAGGGCGAGTGCCGCTCCGGCCACGACGAGGGCGGGGATGCGCATGGTGGTCACCTTCTTGCTGTGGGTTGATCTTCGGGTTTCAGTTGGCGCCGCGCCGGCGCAACGTGTCGAGCAGAACGGCCAGCGCGATCACCACTCCGATGACGACCTGCTGCCAGAAGGACGAGACGGACAGCAGGTTCAGGCCGTTGCGCAGCACGGCCAGGATCAGCGCCCCGACCAGCGTGCCGAACGCCCGGCCCTTGCCGCCCGACAGGCTGGCCCCGCCGATCACCACGGCGGCGATGGCGTCCAGCTCGTAGCCGGAGGCCGCCTGGGGCTGCGCGGAGGCGAGGCGGCTGGCCAGCACGATGCCGGCCACCGCGGCGAAGACGCCGGACAGCGCGTAGGTGACGAGCTTCTGCCGGTTGACCGCGATGCCGGACAGCCGGGCGGCCTCCTCGTTGCCGCCGATGGCGTACATCGCGCGGCCCGGGTAGGTGCGGTTCAGGATCACCGCCGCGATGATCCCCATCAGCGCCATGACCAGCACCGGCACCGGGAGGTAGCCGCCGATCGTGTCGCCGAGGTGGGACACCGCGTCCGGCATGGTGATCGGGCTGCCCTGCGAGACGACCAGGGCCAGCCCTCTCGCCACGCCGAGCATGGCCAGCGTGGCGATGAACGGCGGCAGCTTGCCGTACGCGATCAGGGCCGCGTTGACCAGGCCGCAGGCGAGCCCGACGACCAGGGCGACCACGGTGGCCACCGGCCAGGGGAGCCCGGCCTCGGTGGCCGTCCAGGCGAGCACGATCGCGGACAGCGCGGCGACGGCGCCCACCGACAGGTCGATCCCCGCGGTGATGATGACGAACGTCGCGCCGAACGCGAGGATCGCGGTGACCGCGGCCTGCACGCCCACGTTGAGCAGGTTGGTCACGGTCAGGAAGTCGGGCGACAGCAGCGACAGCGCGACCGCCAGCACGATCAGCGCGCCGAGGGCGCCGTTCTCGGCGAGGAGGCTCCGCACCGCCGGTCGCCTGGTGAGCACGTTAGTGGACACGGGTCTCCTCCACCTCGGTGACGGCGAGGGCCATCACGGCGTCCTGGGTCGCCTGGGCGGCGTCGAGCTCGCCGACGAGCCTGCCCCTCGCCATGACCAGGACCCGATCGCTCATCCCGAGGATCTCCGGCAGGTCGCTGGAGATCATGAGCACCGCGTGTCCCGAGGCGGTCAGCGAATTGATCAGTTGGTAGATCTCGACCTTGGCTCCGACGTCGATGCCGCGCGTGGGCTCGTCGAGGATGAGCACGCGGGCGTCGGCGAGCAGCCACTTGCCGATCACGATCTTCTGTTGGTTGCCGCCGGAGAGCGTGCGGACCTCCTGGCCGAGGTTGCTCATCCGCACGCCCAGCCGGCCCGCCACCTCGCCGGCCTCCTTCCGCCGGCCGGCCCGGTCGACGAAGCCGCCCCTGCCGGAGCGGCTGAGGGTGACCAGGCCGAGGTTCTCCGCGACGTCGGCGCCGAGCACGAGCCCCTGGCCCTTGCGGTCCTCGGGGACCAGGCCGAGCCCGGCCTCCATGGCGGCGCGCACGTTCGTCCGCGGCAGCGGGCGGCCGTCCATGAGCACCTCGCCCGAGTCGTACGGGTCGGCGCCGAAGACCGCCCGCGCCACCTCGGTACGGCCGGCGCCGACCAGCCCGGCGAGCCCGACGACCTCTCCGGCGCGGATCTCGAAGGACACGCCGGCGAAGGCGCCGGCCCGGGTGAGGCCGCTCACCTTGAGCAGGGGGGCGCCGGGGTCGCCGGCGGCGCGCGGATACTGCTGGTCGATGGGACGGCCCACCATGAGCCGGACCAGCTCGTCCTGGGGCGTCGTCGCGGGCACCTCGCGCACCGACCTGCCGTCCCGCAGCACGGTCACCCGGTCGCCGAGCCGGGCGATCTCCTCCAGGTGGTGGGTGATGAAGACGATCGCCACCCCCCGGTCGCGGAGCTGGCGGACCATGGTGAAGAGCCGTTCGACCTCGCCGGTGGTCAGCACGGCGGTCGGTTCGTCCATGATCAGGACGCGGGCGTCGAGGGCGAGCGCCTTGGCGATCTCCACCATCTGCATCCGGGCGATGCCGAGCTCGGCCACCCGGGCGCGCGGGTCGACGTCGATGCCGACCCGGTCCAGCAGTTCCCTGGCCTGGTCGTGCATGCGCCGGGTGTCCACGAACCCGAACCTGCGCGGCGGCCGGCCGAGCGCGAGGTTCTCCGCGACGGTGAGCTGCGGGACCAGGTTGAACTCCTGGTAGATGGTGGCGATGCCGAGCCGCCGCGCCTCGGCCGCCGTGCGGATGTGCACGGGGGAGCCGTCGAGCAGGATGCGGCCCGCGTCGGGCTGGTAGGCGCCGGACAGCATCTTGATGAGCGTGCTCTTGCCCGCGCCGTTCTCCCCGAGCAGGACGTGGACCTCGCCCGCCCGCAGATCGAAGTCCACGCCGTCCAGTGCGACCACGCCGGGGAAGGTCTTGCCCAGTCCTTCGACCCGGAGGATCTCCTCGGCTCCGTTCACAGGGCGACCCTTCCTGCCTCGCCGCACGACTCGCGGACGGTGAGGACGGCGGGCAGCACCACCGACTCGGCGGGTTCGCCGCGCAGGCGGCCGAGGATCACCCGCACCGCGCGCCGGCCCAGCTCCGCCGTCGGCTGGCTGATCGCGGTGATCGGCGGGTGGGTGTGCGCGAACCACGGCACGTCGTCGAAGGAGGCCAGCGCGATGTCGTCCGGGACCCGCAGTCCCCGCTTCCGGATCTCGTCGAGGGCGCCGAGCGCCATCAGGTTGTCGCCCAGGAAGATCACTTCGGGTGGTTCCGGGAGGTCGAGGAGCGCCGAGGTGAGCGCCTGGCCGCTGCCCGCGCGGAAGTCGCCCACCCGGACGTACTCCGCGGGGACGTCGAGGCCGTTGGCGGACGCGGCGGCGAGGAACGCCTCGGTGCGCTCCCGGCCGGTGGACAGCGTGCCGGGGCCGGAGACGAAGGCCACCCGCAGGTGGCCGAGCGCGCGCAGGTGGGCGACGAGCTCGGTGATGGCCCCGGTGCCGTCCACCCGGACCGAGGGCACCTCCATCCCGGGCAGCGTCCGGTCCAGGAAGACCAGCGGCAGGTCCCCGCCGGCCAGCTCCTCCACCAGCGGGGTCACCTCGGCCGTGGGGCAGATCAGCAGCCCGTCCACCCGCTGCTCCAGCAGGGTGCGCACGTAGTGGTCCTGCTGGTCGGCCCGCTCGTCGGCGTTGCCGATGACGACGGTGTACCCGGCTTCGCGGGCCTCGTCCTCGACCGCCCGCGCGAGTTCGGTGAAGAAGGGGTTGAGGATGTCCCCGATGATCAGCCCGAGCGTCCTGGTGGCCTCGGTGCGCAGCGACCGGGCGACCGCGTTGGGCCGGTAGTTCAGCGCGGTCATCGCGGCGTAGACCCGGTCGCGGGTCTCCGCGGTGACCGAGGGGTTGCTGTTGAGCACGCGGGAGACCGTCGCGACGGATACACCCGCGTACGCGGCGACGTCCTTGATACGAGCCACCGGCCCTCCATGTAATCGATTTCACGAGGGTATGTAATCGATTACATGGATGTAAACTCATCAAACTGTGACTTGTGTCACAGTGCGCCGGTCGCCCGGCCGTACCGGTGAAGGGGCTCTTCCATGGGGAGGGCCGCCCCGTGTCGCGGAAATGGTCGTCCGGTGGCCGTGCATCCGCCCCTCGGCAAGGGGGCGGTGCCTGCCCGGATCGTGCTGCGTGTCCGGTCTTCCGGGGCCCTGTGGGAGGGGGTGGCACGCCGCCGACAAGAAAGATCGACATCTTCTGTCATTCGCGTTGACAACGGGCTTGTTCCGGCCGGATGCTTTCCTCACTGCACGCCCATCTTTTGACCACTGTGCCCATTATGTGGGCATCTCGGGAGAAGTCCACGCCGTGTTCGTGAGCCGTCGCCTGACACCCGCAGCCGGATCCGACCCAGCCCGCCGGGGCGCCGCGTGAACGGCGACGCCGGTCCGGGACCCCGCACCGGCGCCCGCCCGGAGTACCGTCGCGAGCTGTTAGCGCCGGCCGGAGCGAGCGCCTCGTGAACGACGTCAGCGAACTCCGCGGCAGGCAGCTCTCCCGCTGGTGCGACCTCCCCTGCTCGCCGGTCGCCTCCTCGGTCGCCCGGCGGTGGGTGACGGCGATGCTCGCCTCCTGGGACCTGCGCCTAAACGCAGCCGACGAGGCGACGATCGCGGAACTGACCAGCGAGCTGGTCACCAACGCCGTCCAGCACGCGGCCCCGGCCGCCCGCGACGTCTCCGGCATAAGGATCAACGTGCGGGCGGGTTCCAGTGTCGTCTGGCTGGCCGTGTGCGACCCCGACCCGACCCTGCCCCGGCCCCGGACGCCCGACTTCTTCGCCGAGAGCGGCCGCGGCCTCTTCCTCGTCGAGGCCCAGGCCGACCAGTGGGGCGCCGTCCGGTGCGGTGACGGCAAGTACGTCTGGTTCAGCCTCGCGTGCCTGGGCGGCGTGGGCGAACCGTTCTTCGCTGACCGATCCTCAACCGGCGTCCTGAACACGAAGGAGAATCCGCCATGTCCTCCGTCGTCCTACCCCACGATGTCCGCGGTTCCGGGCCGCACCGCGTAATCGCGCTGCACGGCTGGTTCGGCGACCGCACCTCCTTCAGCAAGATCCAGCCCTACCTGGACGGCGACGCCTTCACCTACGCCTTCCCCGACTACCGCGGCTACGGCGAGGCCCGTGACCTCGCCGGTGAGTTCACCCTCGCCGAGATCGCCGCGGACGTGATCGCGCTCGCCGACAAGCTCGGCTGGGAGACCTTCTCCCTGGTGGGCCACTCCATGGGCGGCACGGCGATGCAGCGGGTGATGCTGGACGCGCCGGGCCGGGTGCGCAAGCTCGTCGGCGTCTCCCCGGTGCCGGCCTCCGGCGTCCCGTTCGACGAGCAGGGCTGGGGCCTGTTCGCCGGCGCGGCCGAGGAGCCCGCCAACCGCCGGGCGATCATCGACCTCACCACCGGCAACCGGCTCCCCGCCAGGTGGCTGGACGAGATGGTGGACGCCTCCGTGCGCAACTCCGCGGCGCCCGCCTTCCGGGCCTACCTGGACGCCTGGGCCGGGACCGACTTCCACGCGGAGGTCGAGGGCAACGCCACGCCCGCGCTCCTCATCGCCGGCGCGCACGACCCGGCGCTGTCCGCCGACGTCATGCGGGGCACCTGGTTGCAGTGGTACCCGAACGCCGAGCTGCTTGTCCTGACAGACGCCGGACACTACGCGATCGATGAGACGCCGTTGGCTCTTGTGTCGGCTCTTGAACGTTTTCTGACCGCCTGACGGTCTGTACGAGGGGTGCCCATGATTGACATGAACACGACGCTCAACGTGTTCGACCCGCGCATCTACGCGCAGGGCATCCCGCATGAGACATACCGGCGGTCGCGCGACGAGGAGCCGGTGCGCTGGCAGGAGGAGCACGCGGTCGACGACTGGCCGGCCGGGCCCGGTTTCTGGGCGGTGACCCGGCACGCGGACGTCGTACGGGTGCTGCGGTCGCCGACCGAGTACAGCTCCTGGACCGGCGCCACGCAGATCCGCGACCCCGATCCGGCCGACCTGTCGTTCATCCGGCGGATGATGCTCAACCTCGATCCGCCGGACCACGGCAGGCTCCGGCGGATCGTCTCCGGCGTGTTCACCCCCGGCCGGGTCGAGCGCTTCGCGCACGGCATCGCGACCCGGGCCCGGCTGCTCGTCGACGAGATCGCCGAACGCGGCGCGTGCGACCTGCCGGTGGACGTGACCGACGACTACCCGATCCAGAACCTCGCCGACCTCCTCGGCATCCCGGCCGCGGACCGGGGCCAGATCCTGGCGTGGACGAACCGGGTCGTCGGCTACCAGGATCCCGACCACGCGACCGTGGTCCGCGGCCCGAACGGCGAACCGGTCAACCCGCGCTCCCCGGCCATGCTCACCGACATGTTCGAGTACGCGCACGCCCTCGCCGAGTACAAGCGGCGCAACCCGGCCGACGACATCATGACCGCGCTGGCCACGGCCGAGGTGGACGGGCAGCGGCTCAGCGACCCCGAGCTGTCGATGTTCTTCTTCCTGCTGGTCATCGCGGGCAACGACACCGTGCGCTCGGCGCTGCCCGGCGGGGTGATCGCGCTGCTCGGCCACCCGGGGGAGCACCGCAGGCTGCTCGCCGACCCCGGGCTGCTCGACTCGGCGATCGAGGAGATGCTGCGCTGGCACCCGCCGGTGCTCAGCTTCCGGCGCACCGCCGTGCACGACACCGAGCTGGCCGGGCGGCCCATCGCCGCCGGGGACAAGGTCGTCGTCTTCCACGCCGCCGCCAACTACGACGAGCGGCGGTTCCCCGACCCGATGACGTTCGACGTCGCCCGGCGGGACAACGATCACGTTTCCTTCGGCGACGGTCCCCACGTGTGCCTCGGCGCCCGTTTCGCCCGGCTGCAACTGCGGGCGTTCTACCACGAGTTCCTCTGGCGGCTGCCGGACGTCGAACTCGCCGGGCCGCCCGTCCGGCTGGTGTCGAACTTCATCGCCGGGGTCAAGCACCTGCCGCTGCGCTACACCCCCGTCGCCCGGCTGGGTGTGGAATGACCACCGAGCAGCACCCGTCGACCGTGCCGGGCTCGAAGACCATCGACACCGGGCTGCGGCTCCTGGAGATCCTCCGCGACCACCCGGACGGGCTCACCATCACCGAGCTCGCCCAGGTGGCCGGCATCCACCGCAACGCGGTCTCCCGCCACCTGACCGCGCTCGGCAACCACCGGCTGGTCGCCAGGATCGGCGGCCGGTTCACCCTCGGCCTCGGCATCGTCGAACTCAACGCCGCCGTGCAACACCGGCTGCGCACCGCGGCGGCGTCCGCGCTCCAGGTGCTGGCCGACACGTGCAACGCCACCGCGTTCATCACGGTGCTCGACACCGACGAGGACCAGGCGGTCGTGCTCACCGTGGCCGAGCCGCGGGCGTCGCAGTTCCACGTGTCCTACCGGGCCGGCACCCGGCACCCCGCGGACCGGGGGGCCTCCGGCATCGCCATACTGGCCGGCCGGGCGGCGCTGCCCGGGGAGCGCCCGGAGATCGGCGAGGCGCGGGCCGCCGGCTACTCGGTCACCTCCGGCGAGTTGCAGCCGGGCGCGTGGGGCGTCGCCGTGCCGATCGCCACGCCCGGCCGCGCCGCCGAGGCCAGCGTGGGAGTCGTCACCATCGGCGAGCGGGACGCCGCGCACATCGCCCCGCTCGTCCTCGCCAGCGCCGCCCAGATCGCCCGCCTGCTGTAACGGGAGGACCGGCCCGTGCGTCCCGGCGCCACGGGCCGGTTCCGTACGGGAGACCCGTCCGCCCTCAGGCGGGGAAGCCGACGGAGTGCGTGTCCATGAACTCGCGGACGCCCTCGACGCCCATCTCACGGCCCATGCCGCTGTGCGCGAAGCCGCCGTACCGAACTCGCGGACCTCGGCGCCGGACTCGCGCGCCCGCGCGACCAGGTCCCGCACGTACTCCGCCTGCCGCGGGCTGTGCAGCGGCCCCATCGTCACCCCCTCGTCCAGGCCGTGGCCCAGCCGGGTGCCGGCGAGAAGCCCGGATGATCGTCACCACGCCCAGCGGCAGGTAGGAGATCTCGGTCCGGTACGGCGGAGCCGCCAGCCGGGTCACCCGCTACAGCGGGATCTCCATCGCCTACCAGCTCGGCGGCATGATCGGCGGCGCGGTGACGCCGATCGCCGCGACCGCGCTGTTCGACGCCTACGGGTCCTCGACGGCGATCGCGGTGTACGTGACGGCACTGTGCCTGATCAGCTTCCTGGCCATCCTCGGGCTGCGCCAGCCGGAGCCGTCCGCCGCGGACGCGACCGGTCCGCGGCCGGCGCCCGCCACGCGGTGAACGGGCCCGCGGCCCCGCCGTCCCCGGTACGGCAGGGCCGCGGCGTGCGTTGTTCAAGCGGTTTGTCGGCGTTTTACCGTGTAGTACCATTCGGGGCGACACGCGGGCCTGACGTGAGTGCCGGGCCGCTCGACCAGGCAGAGGTGCGGAGCGACGTGGAGTCCACTGCCGGCGCTGCCCGGCCGCCGGGCACGGTGGACGAGGCCGTCGGGGCCCTGCTGGCGGTGTCCGCCGGGGGCCTGGCCCTGCTCGACCGGCACGGCCGGTTCACCCTGGTCAACCCTGCCGCCGCGGACATCCTCGGCCGCGCCGCGGACGACCTGGTGGGCGACGGGTCGCCGTTCGACCTCAAGGTCAGGGGGGACGTCTGCCGCACCTCGTGGCCGGCTCCGGGCGGGCGGCGGCGCGACCTCGAATACCGCATCGCCCCGGTGGCCGCCGGCGGCTACGCGGTCTGGTTCAGCGACGTGACCGACGCCGTCCGGCAGCAGGAGCGGCTGACCGCCATCGTCAGGGCCGCCTCCAGCGTCGCCGACGCGTTCTCGCTGCGCGCGACCCTGGACGCGGTGGCCCGCGAGGTCGTGATGACGGCGAACATCGCGGCCGTGCAGATCCTCGCGCTGGACGACCCGCAGGACGAGCTGCGGGTGCTCGGCATGGCCGGGTTCGGCGACGCCCGGGACTTCACCGAGCGGCTCAGCGCCTGCCGCCGCCGGGGCGCCCGGGTCCGCTTCATGGACGCCTTCCAGCAGGGCGCGCCGGTCGTGGTGCCGAACCGCAAGCCCGCGATCCTCGCCGACCCGGCCTGGGAGCCGTTGCACGCCATCATGGGCTACCCCGACTGGGACGGCTTCGTGTCCATGCCGCTGACGGTCCGCGGGCGCACCGTCGGCGTGATCAACGCGTACTACGTGCCGGGGGAGGATCCCGGCGCCAGCTCGCTGGCCTTCCTGGAGGCGATGGCCGACCACGCCGCGGTCGCCATCGACACCGCCGCGCTGGTCGCGCAGACCCGCACCCACGAGCGGCGGCGGCTGGCCAGGGACCTGCACGACTCCGTGGTGCAGCAGCTCTTCTCGATGCGCATGCAGGCCAAGGCGCTGCGCGCCCAGCTCGACCGCCCGGACGCCGACCCGGCGAGCGTGCGCAGCGGCGCCGAGGAACTCGCCGAGCTCTCCCAGAGCGCACTGGCCGACCTGCGCGGCCTCGTCTTCGAACTGCGCCCGCTGGACCTCGCGGAACGCGGCCTCGTCGACGCCGTCCGGGTGCACGCCGAGAGCCTGGAGGCGCGCACCGGCCTGGCCGTCGACGTCCAGGCCGCGGGCGGGCTGGAACCGGACCTGGGCGTCGACGCGCAGGAAGACGTCTACCGCATCGTCCAGGAGGCGCTGCACAACGTGATCAAGCACGCCCACGCCACCGAGGTGGCCATCCGGTTCGCCAGGTCGGCGGGCGGCGGCCTGACCGTCGAGGTCGCGGACAACGGCTGCGGCCCCAGCCGTACGCCCGCGGCCGAGGACCCCGGCCAGGCGACCCTCGGCCTGGTGTCCATGCGGGAACGCGCCCAGCGCTGGGGCGGCCTCGTCGCCGCCGGTCCCCGACCCGCGGGCGGCTGGACCGTCGCGGTGACCCTGCCGGGGCCGGGCGCCGGGACGGGGGACGCGCCGTGAGAGGCGACGCGGACCCGGACCGGGTCATCCGGATCATGGTCGTGGACGACCACGCCATCGTCCGCCGCGGGCTGCTGGCCTACACCGACACCGTGGCCGGGCTGCGGGTGGTGGGGGAGGCGGCCGACGGGCAGCAGGCGGTCGCCCTGCTGCGGCAGTGGGAGACGCTCGGCGAGCCGCTGCCCGACGTGGTGCTGATGGACCTGCAGATGCCGCGGATGGGCGGGGTGGAGGCGACCGCGGCCATCGTGCGGGCCCACCCCGGCGTGCGGGTCGTCGTGTTGTCGAGCTTCGGCGAGGCGGAACGGGTGCACGCCGCGCTCGCCGCCGGCGCGGCCGGCTACCTGCTCAAGGACGCCGACCCCGACGAGGTCGTGATGGCGGTCAGGGCCGCCGCGGAGGGCGAGGTGCACCTGGACTCCGCGGTCGCCCGCCAGCTCACCCGGCGGATGACCGCGCCCAACGTCGGGCTCACCTCGCTCACCGCCCGCGAGCGGGAGATCCTCACCCTGGTCGCCCAGGGCCACGCCAACCGCGACATCGCCGACCGCCTGGCCATCAGCGAACGCACCGCCCGCACCCACGTCAGCAACGTCCTGTCCAAGCTCCAGCTCTCCTCCCGCACCCAGGCCGCCCTCCTCGCCATCCGCGAGGGCCTCATCCCACCACCCGCCTGACGCCCCCTCCGCCCCCGGGGCGGGAAGCGGCCTCCGAGCGGGAAGCCCTCCCCGGGTCTCCCCGGGGGGAGCGGCACCCCGGGCGGGATCGGCCCGCCTCCCGCGGCCGGGCGGGGATCGGCCCGTCTCCCGTGGCCGGGTGGGCGCGGGCTGACGTGGCCGGGTGGGTGCGGGTCGGTGTGGCCGGGTGGGTGCGACAAATGACGTAGGGGCGGCGGGTCGGATCGGTCGGCGTGGGGGTGACGTCTGGCCGATTCACCGGGGCGGGCGGGTTCCTACGGTTGTTCGCGAGCGCGGTCGCCGGGGCCGTGCCGCCCGGCGACATCGCAGAGAGGGCCACCGCCACCGTGATCGCGCCCATCGTCCTCGACGTGCCGGCGACGGCGACCCGTACCGGCTCCGAGGCCGAGGCCGACCTCGTCGTCGTGGCGCGCGGGGACGAGGCCGAGGGCGTCGTCGGCGTGCGGCTCGCGCTGCCGTCCGGCGGGACGCTGCCCGCCTGGACGCCCGGCGCGCACATCGACGTGCTGCTGCCCGGCGGGCCGGTCCGGCAGTACTCGCTGTGCGGCGACCCGGCCGAGCGGGCCCGCTGGCGCATCGCGGTGCTGCGGGAGCCCGGCGGGCGCGGCGGGTCCCGGTGGATCGCCGACGAACTGGCCGAGGGCGCCACCGTGCGGGTCCGCGGACCGCGCAACAACTTCCCGCTGCGGCCCGCGGAGCGGTACGTGTTCGTGGCCGGCGGCATCGGCATCACGCCGCTGCTGCCGATGGTCGGGGCGGTGGCCGCGGCGGGCGCCGACTGGGTGCTCCACTACGGCGGGCGTACCCGCGCGTCGATGGCCTTCCTCGGCGAGCTGGCCCGCCACGGAGACCGCGTTCACGTGCATCCCCAGGACGAGACCGGCCTGCTCGACCTGGACGCCGTCCTCGGCGGGCCGGAGCGGGACGCCCTGGTCTACTGCTGCGGGCCCGCCGGCCTGATCGAGGCGGTGGAGCTCCGGTGCCGCGACCGCGCCCCCGGCACGCTGCGCGTCGAGCGGTTCGCCGCCGCGCCGGTGGCCGCCGAGGGCGAGGACACCGCGTTCGACGTCGTCTGCGCCCGCTCCGGGCTCACCGTCCCGGTGCCGGCGGGCACGTCCGTGCTCCAGGCGCTGGAGGACGCCGGGATCGACGTCCTCTCCTCCTGCACCGAGGGGATCTGCGGCACCTGCGAGACCGTCGTGCTGGAAGGCGAGCCCGACCACCGCGACTCCCTGCTCACCGACGAGGAGCGGGCCGCCGGGGACACGATGATGATCTGCGTCTCCCGGTGCCGCGGCGCCCGCCTGGTGCTCGACCTGTGACCCCGCAAGCCACCTCCTCCCCGATCTGGAGCCCCATGGCCGACTCCCCAGGGAACCCGTCCGTACTGGTCGTCAGCGCGCACTCCGGTGACTTCGTCTGGCGCGCGGGCGGCGCGATCGCGCTGACCGCGCGGCGCGGCGGCAGCGTGCACGTGCTGTGCCTGAGCTTCGGTGAGCGGGGCGAGTCACAGGGCCTGTGGCAGCGGGAGGGCATGACGCTGGAGCGGGTCAAGGAGGCCCGGCGGGCCGAGGCGTCCGCGGCGGCCGGGGTGCTCGGCGCGAGCATCGAGTTCCTCGACCTCGGCGACTATCCGCTGCGGGTGGACGAGGCGGCGGTGGACCGGATCGCCGGCGTCATGCGCGCGCGGCGGCCGGACGTCCTGCTCACCCACGTGGCCGACGACCCCTACAACCGGGACCACAACCAGGCCCACGAGACCACCCTGCTCACCCGCATGATCGCCCAGGCGCACGGCCACGACCCGGCGACCCGCCCGCTGGGCGCCGCCCAGGTGCTCCAGTTCGAACCGCACCAGCCGGAGGTCTGCGGGTTCGTCCCCGACCTGCTGCTCGACGTCACGCCGGTCTTCGACGTGAAGGCCGAGGCGATGAGCCGGATGACCGCCCAGGAACACCTGGTGCGCTACTACACCGACCTCGGCCTGCGCCGGGGCGTACAGGCGGTCCGCAACGGCGCCCCGAAGACCGTCACGCACGCCGAGGCATACCAGCGGACCTTCCCGACCGTGGGGGACGAACTCCGATGAACCAGCATGTGATCGTACGAACCGACCGGCAGCCCGATCCGGAGGCCGTGGCGGTCGTCGGGCGGCTCGGCGTGGCCACCACGCACGAGGCGATGGGCCGCCGCGGCCTCGCCCAGCCCGTGCTGCGCCCGATCTACCCCGGCGCGCGGGTCGCGGGCCGGGCCGTCACCGTGCTCAGCCAGCCCGGCGACAACCTGATGCTGCACGCCTGCATCGAGCAGTGCGGACCGGGCGACGTGCTCGTGGTCGCGACGACGAGCCCGTCCACCGACGGCATGTTCGGCGGGCTGTTCGCCACCCAGCTCACCGCGCGCGGCGTGCGCGGGCTGGTCATCGACGCGGGCGTGCGCGACGTCGCCGAGCTGACCGCGATGGGGTTCCCGGTCTGGGCGCGCGCGATCTCCGCCCAGGGCACCGTCAAGGCCACCCCCGGGTCGGTGAACGTGCCCGTGGTGGCCGCCGGGGCGTACGTGCGTCCCGGGGACGTGATCGTCGCCGACGACGACGGCGTGCTGTGCCTGCCCCTGGAGGACGCGCCCGAGGTGGCGGCCCGCGCCCTCGCCCGCGAGGCGAACGAGCAGGAGAAACGCGAGAAGTTCCAGGCCGGCGTCCTCGGCCTGGACCTGTACGGCATGCGGGAGACCCTCGCCCGCCTTGGCGTGACCTACATCGACGACCAGACGACCAGTGGAGGCCGAGATGGGTGAGATCGTCGCCGCGATGGCCGGGGTGCACGCGCCCCAGCTGCTGCAGAAGTTCGCCGGCGAGGACGAGGAGAAGCTGGCGGCCAGCCGGGACGCGCTCCTCGAACTCGGCCGGGTCCTCGACGAGACGCGGCCCGACGTGCTGCTGGTGATCGGCACCGACCACCTGGAGACCTTCTCGCTCGACCTCGTCCCCACCTTCACCCTGGTCACCGGGGAGCGCGCCACCGGCGAGTTCGGCGGCGAGCGCTTCGACCACCCGGTGCACCGCGAGCTGGCCACCGCCCTGCTGGAGGGGCTGGTCGAGCGCGGCTTCGACCTGGCGTACTCCCAGCACGCCGAACTGGGCCACGCGTTCGCCACGCCGTTCCGCTACGTGCTCGGGGACCGCGACATCCCGGTCATCCCGCTGCTCGTCAACGTCTACCTGCCGCCGCTGCCCACCGGCCGCCGGTGCGAGGCGCTGGGCAGGGCGATCGGCGAGGTGATCGCCGGCCGTCCGGAGCGGGTCGCCGTCCTGGCCAGCGGCGGGATGTCGCACTTCCCCGGCACGCCGCGCTACCCGCACCCGGAGTTCGCCTTCGACGAGTGGATCATCGAGCGGATCGAGGAGAACGACCTCGACCCGGTCCTCGACCTCACCCCGCCCCAGCTCGACGAGGTCGGCGAGGGCGAGATGCTGGCGTGGTTCGTCCTGTGGGGGGCGATGGGGAAGCGGTCGCCCGGCCGGGTGCTGAGTTACCAGAAGGTCTGGCACCACGGCCAGGGCGTCGTCGTCTGGGACCCGGCGGTGGCGTCGTGAGCCGTAAGCCGCCCTTCGAGTTCAGGAACCAGGGATACAACTACTACCGGTACCCGGCCCCGGAGAACTACGCGTTCAACCGGCTGCTCCGCGACTTCCGCGACCCGGCCCTGCGCCGCAGGTACCTCGACGACGCGGCCGGCCTGGTCGCCGAGTACGGGCTCTCCGAGGCCGAGGCCACGGCGCTGGCCACGCTGGACGTGGACACCTGCGTGGCGGCCGGCGCCCACCCGCTGCTGGCCTGGACGGGGTGCCGGATGACCGCCCGCGACCGGGACGCCGCCGGATCCTGACCGCCCACCTCCACCTCCCCGAGGAGTCTCCATGGCTTCACCCGCACGACTGGTCATGAACGGCTGGTACATGGGCGCCTGGGCCGACGAGGTCGGCCGGAAGCTGATGCAGCGCTGGATCGCCGGCCGTCCCGTCTGCTTCTACCGGTTGCTGGACGGCACGGTGAACGCGATCGAGGACCGCTGCCCGCACCGCAGGTTCCCGCTGTCGCTGGGCCGCCTGGACGGCGACGTCATCGAGTGCAACTACCACGGCTACCGGATCGACGGCACCGGCGGCTGCGTCGGCGTCGCCGAGCAGTCGGACCGGCCGAAGGCGTCGGTGCACCGCTTCCCGCTGGTGGAACGCGACGGCGTCGTCTGGATCTGGCCGGGCGACCCGGAGCAGGCCGACGAGAGCCTGCTGCCCGACACGTCCTGGCTCACCTCTCCGGGCTGGACCCACGTGCACGGCGTCGTGCCGCTCAAGGCCCGGCACCTGCTGCTGGTGGAGAACCTGCTCGACCTGACCCACGAGACGTTCCTGCACCCGGGCAGCATCGGCAACGCCGCCGTCGCGGCCACCCCGATCGACGTGACCAGCGAGGGGCACCGGGTGTCCTTCACCCGGCACATGGTCGGCATCGAGGCGCCGCCCTTCTACGAGAAGTCGATGGGTCTCACGTCGCCGATCGACCGCTGGCAGGACGGCGACTTCTACGCCCCCGGCATCTTCCAGCTCAACATCCGGCTCGCGCCCACCGGCACCGAGGAGCCCGAGGGCTTCCACATGAAGGTCCTCTACGGGCTGACCCCGGCCACCGAGACGGAGACGCACGACTTCTTCGCGCTGGGCCGCGACTACCGCATCCACGACGAGGAGCTGTCGAAGTTCCAGCTCGACCAGCAGCTCGCCGTGATGAAGGAGGACGTCGACGCCCTGGAGATCCAGGAGGTGATGGTGGCCACCGAACCCGACGGCGTCCGGGAGTCGAGCATCCGCTCCGACGTGGCCGGCATCCGCGGCCGGCGGCTGCTGGAGAAGATGGCGGCGAAGGAGGCGGGCGCGGCGGCACCGGCCCGCCGTACCCGCCCGGCTGCCACGGGGGCGGCCACGGGGGTGGCCACGTGAGCGCCTTCGTCCTGGTGCACGGCGCGTGGCACGGCGGGTGGTGCTGGGACCGGGTGGCGCCGCATCTGCGGGCCGCCGGGCACGACGTGCACGCCCCGACGCTGACCGGGCTGTCGGAGCGCGCCCATCTGCTTTCCCCGCAGGTGGGCCTGGACACGCACGTCGAGGACGTGGTCCGGCTCCTGGACGTCCTCGCGTCGCGTGACGTGGTGCTGGTGGGGCACAGCTACGCCGGGCAGGTGATCACCGCGGTCGCCGACCGGCGGCCCGCCGCGGTCGCCAGGCTGGTGTACCTCGACGCGTTCGCGGGGGAGGACGGCGAGGCGGCGCGCGACCTGCTGCCGGAGACCGTGGCCCGGCACTGGGCCGAGGCGGCGGCCGGTCCGGGGTTCGGCTGGCTCGTCCCGGTCCGCAAGCTGTCCGTGCTCGGGGTGACCGAGCAGGCCGACGTGGACTGGCTGACCCCGAGGCTGACCCCGCACCCGTGGCGGACCTACACCGATCCGCTCCGCCTCACCGGCGCCGCCGCCGGGGTGCCCGCCGCGTTCGTGGAGTGCGTGGCGTGGATGCGGGTCTTCCGGGAGCAGGCCGGCCGGGCCAGGGAACGCGGCTGGCCGGTCCGCGAGCTCGACACCGGCCACGAGGCGATGGTCACCGCCCCGAAGGCACTCGCCGACGTCCTGCTGGAACTGGCCGGCTGATCCCACCCGCAGCCGGAATCCCACCCCACCCGCAGCCGGAAGGCCGCTCCCACCTCGGCCGACAGGCCGCCTTCCCCACCCTCAGCCGAGGGAACGCCCCCCGGCCCACAGAAGGAGACGACGTGGAGTTCCTCGTCAGGTCCGAGAACCGCCTGCCCGCCAGCACCCCCGCCGAGCAGCGCGAGGAGCTGCGCAGGGCCGAACGCGCCCGTGCCGTGGAACTCCGCGAGGCCGGCATCCTCAAGCGGCTGTGGCGGGTGCCCGGCCGTACCGCGACGATCGGCCTGTACGAGGCCGACGATCCGGCGGAGCTGCACGACGCCCTCATGTCCCTGCCGATGGCCCCCTGGCTGGACGTCACCGTCGAGGCGCTGGCCACCCACCCGCAGGAGCGGGACCGCTAGTGGACGGCGCGCGCACGCTCCGCGTGTCCCTGCGCGCGGCAGCCGGTCAGCTCGTGGGCCGCTGCTGGTGCGGGCGGACGCACGCCGGCGACGACCCGGTGGAGATGTGGGACTGGCTGGACGAGCACGAGCACGAGGAGCCCGCCTGCCGGTCAGCCGCCCGCTGACCGGGCCCCGCCACGCGGGGCGGCCCGTCAGTCCTCGACCGCGAGGATCACGTCGGACGCCTTGATCAACGTGATGACCTGGCTGCCCTGCGCGAGCCCCAGCTCGCGCGCCGCCTCCTGGGTGATGGACGCCACCAGGCGCAGACCGCCCGCGTCCAGCTCCACGTTGGCCGTCGCCTCACCGTGCGTGATGGCGACGACCTGGGCCGGGATCTTGTTACGCGCACTCAACCGCATCGCTTCCCCCCTCGTCGGACCTGCACTGTCAGCTCTTCCCGGCCGGCGATATGCGACACCTCGGCGGGCGGAGCGGCCTGTCCCCGGCCCAGCCAGGCCGGCGAGGGGGAAAGCGGCGGGGTCAACCGGTCATGGCGGCGTGCAGCCGCAGGTACGGCAGCGCCTCCTGCGGCCGGTTCCGCCGTTGCAACGTGCGGCCGAGCAGCAGGCAGGCGTAGGACTCGGCGGGGTCGCGCTCCAGCACCCTGCGCAGCTCGGCCTCGGCCCGGCCAAGCTGCGCCGAGTGGTAGTAGGCGCGGGCGAGCAGCAGCCGCGCCGCCAGGTTGTCCGGGGCCCGCCTGACGACCTCGGCCAGGATCTTCGAGGCGCCGATGTAGTCCTGCGCCTCGAAGAACAGCGTGCCGCGCTCGAACTCGGCCATCAACGTCTCGGCGGTCATGGTCCTACTCCTCTCCGGGGAACTCCCCGTGCGCGTGCGGGACGCGCTCCGCGGGGATGACGCCCAGGCGGCCCGCCTGGTAGTCCTCCATCGCCTTGACGATCTCTGCCCTGGTGTTCATCACGAAGGGGCCGTAGTGCACCACCGGCTCCTTGATCGGCCGCCCGCCGAGGACCAGCACCTCCAGATTCGGCTCGGCGGACGGCTGGCCGGGGTCGGCGGCGAGGGTGAGCGCGTCGCCGGGCCCGAACACCGCGAGCTGGCCCTTGCGGACCGGCCGCCGCTCGTCGCCCGCGCTGCCCTGACCGGCCAGCACGTAGGCCAGCGCGTTGAAGCCGGGGTTCCACGGCAGGTTCAGCCGCGCGCCGGGGCTGAGCGTCGCGTGCACCAGCGAGATCGGGGTGAACGTCGAGCCGGGACCGGTGTGCCCGGCCAGCTCGCCGGCGATCACCCGGAGCAGCGTCCCGCCGTCGTCGGACGACAGCAGGGCGGCCTGCCGGCCACGGATGTCCTGGTAGCGCGGCGGGCTGAACTTGTCGCTGCGCGGCAGGTTCACCCACAGCTGGACGCCGTGGAACAGCCCGCCGGACAGCACCAGGTGCTCCGGCGGCTTCTCGATGTGCAGGATCCCGGCTCCGGCGGTCATCCACTGCGTGTCGCCGTCGGTGATCGTCCCGCCGCCGCCGTTGGAGTCCTGGTGTTCGAAGATCCCGTCGATGATGTAGGTGACGGTCTCGAAGCCGCGGTGCGGGTGCCAGGGCGTGCCCTTGGGCTCGCCGGGGGCGTACTCGACCTCGCCCATCTGGTCCATGTGCAGGAAGGGGTCGAGCGTGGACGCCGGCACGCCGGCGAAGGCCCGGCGGACCGGGAAGCCCTCGCCCTCGAAGCCGCTGGGGGCGGTGGTCACGACGCGGACGGGACGCTGGACGGTCACGGCGGGGTCGGGCACGGCCACCCGCGGGAGCGTGAGGGTGTCGGCGGTGATGGCGGGCATGGCCCCTCCCGGTGGTTGAACCTTCAACTTGTTGCCCGGAGTAACGCGTCCGGCCGCCGAACCATTCCCGTGGAGGGCGAGCCTCGCCGGGACACTCACAAAACTTCATGAAACCGCGCTATCGTGACGAAGCAACACAAATCGGACTTGTCTAAGGGGTGTCCTCCTAGATGACGGATCTTCGTGCCCTGAACCGGCTGCGCAAGACCTTCAACCGTCACGATCTCGACGGGCTCGCGCAATGCTTCAGCCGGGGAGCCGTGCTGGTCGCACCGGACGGCATAGGGCAGGACCGGGAGGAGATCGCCTCGTACTACGGTCAGTTCATCGAGGCGTTCCCGGACTCCCGGTGCACCCCCCAGTCGGTGACCACGTCCACCGACAGCCTCGTGGCGGAGTACACCCTCACCGGCACCCACAAGGGGCCGTACCTGGTGCCGGGCGGCGGGACCGTCGAGCCGACCGGGCGCCCGATCACCGTCCGGGCGTGCAGCGTGTCCTTCCTGGAGGACGGCCTGATCGCCAGCCACCGGATCTACTATGACCAGTTCGAGCTGGCGGCCCAGATCGGCGGCTCCCTCCGGTTCGGCGAGGACCCCCCATGGGTTTGATCCACCAGCTTTGCCGAGGTTATGGAAGAGGGCATTACAGTCACGAATGATCGCGGTATAGCGTCGGTGGGCGCAGCCCACCTTCAAGGAGACGCGAACCGTGCGATTCCGATTACTGCCCGCCCTGGCGTCCGCCGTCGCCGTCGCGACGGCCCTCACCCTGACCGCCCTCCCCGCCGGCGCCCGGTCCGCGCCGGCCGCCGTCGTCGCCGCGGACGACCTGCTGACCAGGCTCCAGGCCATCCCCGGTCTCACCGTCGTGTCGGAGACCCAGCCGGCCGGCTACCGGTTCTTCGTCCTGCGGTACACCCAGCCGGTGGACCACAGGAAGCCGCGCGGGGCGACCTTCGAGCAGCGGCTCACCCTGCTGCACCGGTCCGCCGGGGCGCCCGTCGTGCTGTCCACCAACGGCTACGGCCTGGCGGTGAACCCCACCGCCTCCCGTACCGAGCCCACCCAACTGCTCGACGGCAACCAGGTCTCGGTGGAACACCGCTTCTTCCGCGACTCCCGCCCGTCCCCGGCCGACTGGGACGACCTGACCATCTGGCAGGAGGCGACGGACGAGCACCGGATCGTCCAGGCGCTCAAGACGATCTACTCGGGCAGGTGGATCCAGACGGGCGCCAGCAAGGGCGGCATGACGTCGGTCTACCACCGGCGGTTCTATCCCGAGGACGTGGACGGCGTGGTGGCCTACGTCGCGCCCAACGACCGGCTGAACCCGCTCGACCACGAGTACGACAGATTCTTCGCCGGCGTCGGCGACCAGGCGTGCCGTACCGCGCTGGAGAACGTGCAGCGTGAGGCGCTCAAGCGGCGCGACCGGCTGGTGCCGCGCGTCGCGGCGTACGCGGCGGACAACGGCTACACCTTCGCCAGGACGCTGGGCACCGCCGACCGGTCCTTCGAGATGACGGTCCTGGACACGGCGTGGGCCTTCTGGCAGTACTCCGACGTGTCCGCGTGCGCCGGCGTGCCTGCGGCGACGGCCACGGATGACGAGCTGTACGCCTGGATCGACGCCGTGGCGTTCTTCGGCTTCTACACCGACCAGGGGCTGGACTACTACACGCCGTACTACTACCAGGCGGCCACCCAGCTCGGCTGGCCCGACCTCGCCTTCCGGCACCTGCGCGGCCTGACCCGCTACCCCGACCTCTACCAGCCCAACTCCTCGATCCCGGCCGAGCTCCGGTCCGGGTACAACCCGCTGCCGATGCTCGACGTGGACACGTGGGTGCGGACCCGCGCCGAGCGGATGATGTTCGTCTACGGCGAGAACGACCCGTGGAGCGCCGAGCAGTTCAGCCCGAGCAGGCGGGACTCCCACCGGTACGTCGCCCCGGGCGCCAACCACGGCGCGAACATCTCCCGGCTGGCCGAGGCGGACCGCGCCGCGGCGACGGCCACCCTGCGCCGCTGGGCGGGAGTCACGGACACCGGGCCGCTGCAGAAGGCGGCCGGCCTCCCCTTCGACGACATGCTCCCCACCCGCAGGCCCGCGGACTCGTAACCGGGCCCGAAGCCGGGAACGGCCCGCCACCGCGGCGGGCCGTTCCCGGCGAAGGGTGGCAGCGGCAGGGCCAGGATCGCCCCGGTCCCGGCCGCCCACCCGGTGATACCGTCGAATCCTGGCCCGCCAGGGGCCACGCGTTCCCGCGCATCGCACCCCCCGTACTCGCACCCCCCGTACCGACCTGCGGCAGAAGGGGGCTGGCAGTGGGAGGACACGGCAGTGGCGGCCGGCGGCGGGCCGACGCCGCGCGGGCCGGGCGCTGACGCCGGAGGGCGGCGCGGATGCCGACGCTGGGCGCCCTGACGAGACGGCCGGAGCTGGACCTCAGGTTCGCCGAGAGCGCGGACGCGGCACGCTACGGCGACCGTCCCGTGGAGGCGGTCGTCGAGGGCGCCTGGGCGGCCGAGGGGGAGTCCGCCCGCGTCGACGCGATGCGGAACGTCCTGCTCCTGCTGCCCGCGGCGAACGCCTCACCCGCCGCGCACGACCCGTCCCAGGCCCCCGCGTGGGGGACGGCGGACGACGTACGGCGGGCCGGGGCGCGGCTCGGCGAGCTGGCCCGCGGCGGGGTCGCCGGAGTCGTCATCGCCGGCTGCGCCGGGGTGCCCGAGGAACTCGCCGCGGCGGCCCGCCGGTCCGGCGTCCCGCTGCTGACGGTCCCGGACGGCGCGTCGCAGGCGTGGACCCGGCTCTTCCCGGTGATCCGCCGCGAGGAGCAACGCGAACGCCGCAGGTACGCCGACGAGGTCAAGACCATGCAACGCCTGGTGCTGGAACCGGACGGCCTGCGCCGCCTGCTGCGCTGGCTGGCCCGGCAGATCTCCGGCTCCGTGGCCCTGGTCGGCCCCGGCGGCACGGTGCTGTACGCGTACCCGGACCTGCCGGAGGACGTCCTCACCCGGGCGCGCCCGGACATCGAGCGGGTCGTCGCCAAGCAGACCTGGTCGGCCGCGATCGACCTGGCTCCCCGGGTGGCGCACATCATGTCCATCGGCGGCGAGGAGCCCAGCGCCGTGCTCGTCCTGGTCAGGGACGAGGCGTTCCCCGCGCCGCTGCGCGGCCTCGTGGCCGACGCGGCGGGCCTGGTGTGGCTGCGCTGGCGGGTGGAGGAGCTGCGGGCACGCGGCAGACAGGTCGACCAGGCGGTGGCGCACAGCCGCGAGGCGACCCTGCACCTGCTCATGCTGGGCAACATCCAGGGGGCCCGGCGGGTCACCCGGGCGCTGGGGGCACGGCTCCCCGAGATCACCCGGGTGTACATCGTGGAGTGCCCGGCCGGTCAGCGGCCCGACTACGAGCGCACCTGCGCCGACATGACCGGCGGCCGGGCCTGGATCGTCCGCTGCCCGGTCTACACCCGGCACCTCATCGTGCTGGCCCCGGCCGAGTCGGAGGAGGCCGACGGGCCGCTGGACCAGGCGCTGCGGTCGCTCGCCGAGACCCGGCCGGGCTGCTACGTCGGCGCCGGGCGGGTCGTCGCCCTGCACGACACGGCGGCCGGGTACGAGCAGGCGTTCCACGCGCTGGCGGTGGCCCGGGGCACGCCCGCGCGGTGCGCCACGTTCAGCATCCGTGAGGACATCACGGCGCTGCTCGGCCCCGGCGGGCTGCCGTGGGCGCTGCGGAAGCTCCGCCGGCTGCTGGAGTACCGCCCCGAACGCCGCCAGGACCCCGACGCGGACGAGCTGACGGCCACCCTCGCCTCCTGGCTCGCCTTCTACAACGGCGCGGCGAAGCAGATGAAGATCCACCGGAACACCCTGTCCGCCCGGCTGCGGCACATCGAAGGGCTGCTCGGCTGCGACCTGGGCGACCTGCGCACCCAGGCGGAGATCCAGCTCGCGCTGCGGCTGCTGGAGCAGGCGGCACGGCACACGTCGGGCGAACCGGAGGCCGTCGCGCTGGACGTGCTCATCGACACGCCGCAGGCGCGGTACTGGGCGGAGGCCCACCTGTCCCCGCTGCGCGACGCGGAGCCGCAACTGCTGGAGACGCTGCGCGCCTGGCTGAACAGCAACGCCCGGCTGGACGTGACCGCGGAGGTGCTCGCGCTCTCCGTCCCGGCCGCGCGCAAGCGCATGCTCCGCGTCGAAGCCATCCTGGCCAGGTCGCTGCTGAACGCGCCCTCGGCCCGGTACGACCTGATCCTCGCCGTGCGGATCCTGGACGGGCGGGCGGTCCCGCGGCGGCGGGAGATCGCCTGACGGATCCCGCCGCCGTCTTTCACTCCCCAATGGGAAACCGGATGGCCCTTTCACTGTGCAAACAGAAACCCGGGCCGCGGCGCAGGTCGGCCTAGCATCGGAGACACGACGGTGAACGGTGCGGACGGCTGGCGGCGGTGGTGATGAACAACGTGCTACAGGAACGGTACGCGTGCTACGAGTGGCACCTGGACGGCTTCGCCCCGTCCGGCGCGCGCCGGGCCGTGGAGGAGATCCTCTTCTTCTGGGAGGTGGAGAGGGAGGGCGTCGGCGATGCCATGCTGATCACCTCGGAGGTCGTGACCAACGCCGTCAGGCACGTCCACCCCGAGCTGCGGCGCACCGGCTTCCTGCACGTCGCGATCGTCCTGGCGGCCGGCACGCTGCGCTTCGAGATCAGCGACCCTGATCCCCGTCCGCCCCGCCTGGTGCACGCGACGGATGACGACGAGTGCCATCGGGGCATGACCATCGTGGACGCGCTGGCCAGGGAATGGGGTTGCCAGCCCGCCCCCGTGGGATTCGGCAAGGTCGTCTGGTGGACGCAGTCCGTCGCCCTGGCACGATGACCTGCCCGGCGCCCTGACCGGCGAGGCCGCCCGCGAACACGCGGGCGGCCGTCGCCGACTCCCCGAGGATCAGCGACCGGGGATCACCGGCCGGGGATCACAGGGCGTACCGCTCGCGGGCCTCCTGGACGGTCTCCGCCTTGACGTCACCGCGCTTGGCGAGGGCGGCGAGCGCCGCGACCACCACCGACTGCGGGTCCACGCCGAAGTACCGGCGGGCCGCCTCACGGGTGTCGGAGAGGCCGAAGCCGTCCGTGCCGATGGAGCTCCAGTCCTGCGGCACCCACTGGCCGATCTGGTCGGGGACCGCGCGCATCCAGTCGCTCACCGCGAGGACCGGGCCGGGCGCGCCCTCCAGCACGCGGGTCACGTAGGGCACCCGCTCCTCGCCGCGCAGCTGCGCGGCGTCGCAGGCCAGCGCGTCGCGGCGCAGCTCGCTCCAGGAGGTGGCGGACCACACGTCGGCGGCCACCCCCCAGTCGGCGGCGAGAAGCTCCTGCGCCTCCAGGATCCAGTGGATGGCGGTGCCGGAGGCGAGAAGCTGGAGGCGCGGGGCGTCGTCGGGCAGCCCCTCGCTCTCCTTGTAGCGGTAGAGCCCCTTGAGGATGCCCTCCTCGACATCCGCCCGCTCCGGCATCGGCGGCTGCACCTTGGTCTCGTTGTAGACCGTGAGGTAGTAGAAGACGTCCTCCGCCTGCGGGCCGTACATCCGGCGCAGGCCGTCGCGCACGATCACGCCCACCTCGTAGGCGAAGGCCGGGTCGTAGGCGACCGCCGCCGGGTTGGTGGCGGCGATCAGGTGCGAGTGGCCGTCCGCGTGCTGCACGCCCTCGCCGGTCATCGTCGTACGGCCGGCCGTGGCGCCGATGAGGAAGCCGCGGCCGAGCTGGTCGGCGACCGCCCACATCTGGTCGGCGGTCCGCTGCCAGCCGAACATCGAGTAGAAGATGTAGAACGGGATCATCGGCTCGCCGTGCGTCGAGTACGACGTCGCGGCGGCGGTGAAGTCGGCCATCGAACCGGCCTCGGTGATGCCCTCGTGCAGGATCTGCCCGTCGCGGGCTTCCTTGTAGTAGAGGAGCATGTCCCGGTCCACCGGGTCGTAGGTCTGGCCGAGCGGGGAGTAGATCCCGGCGGTCGGGAAGAGCGACTCCATGCCGAAGGTGCGCGCCTCGTCCGGCACGATCGGCACCCACCGCCTGCCGGTCTCCTTGTCCCGCATGAGGTCCTTGACCAGCCGGACGAAGGCCATCGTGGTGGCGATCTCCTGGCCGCCCGACCCCTTGGCCAGGGTCTCGAACGGTTTGGCGGCCGGCTCGGGCAGCGCGACCGGGTGCACCGAGCGGGCCGGGGCGGGGCCGCCCAGCGCGGCCCGGCGCTCGTGCAGGTAGCGGACCTCGGGCGAGCCGGCGCCCGGGTGCGCGTAGGGCATCAGGTCGCCGGCCAGCGCGCTGTCCGGGATCGGCAGCTCCAGCACGTCGCGCAGGACGCGGAACTCCTTGGCGGTCAGCTTCTTCATCTGGTGGTTGGCGTTGCGCGACTCGAAGCCCGCGCCGAGCGTGTGGCCCTTGACCGTCTGGGCGAGGATCACCGTCGGCGCGCCCTTGTGCTCGACGGCGGCGCGGTAGGCGGCGTACACCTTGCGCGGCTCGTGGCCGGCCCGGGAGGTGTGGAAGCACTCGTCGATCTGCGCGTCGGTCAGCACCCTCGACATCTCGGCCAGCTCGCTGGAGGCGCCGAAGAAGTGCTCGCGGATGTAGGCGACGTCACGGGTCGCGTACGTCTGGAACTGGCCGTCGGGGATCTCGCGCAGCCGCCTGGCCAGCGCGCCGGTGGTGTCGAGGGCGAACAGATCGTCCCACGCGGTGCCCCAGAGCGCCTTGACGACGTTCCACCCCGCGGCGCGGAACTGCGCCTCCAGCTCCTGGACGATCTTGAAGTTGGCGCGTACCGGCCCGTCCAGCCGCTGCAGGTTGCAGTTGATCACGAAGGTGAGGTTGTCCAGCCGCTCCCGGCCGGCCAGGGCGAGCGCGGCGGTCGACTCCGGCTCGTCCATCTCGCCGTCGCCGAGGAACGCCCACACGCGCGAGCCCGAGGTGTCCTTGATGCCGCGGTGCTCCAGATAGCGGTTGAACCGCGCCTGGTAGATCGCGGACAGCGGGCCGAGGCCCATCGACACGGTGGCGAACTCCCACAGCCACGGCAGCCGGCGCGGATGCGGGTAGGAGGGCAGGCCGTCGCCGCCCGTCTCCTGGCGGAAACGGTCGAGGTGGCCCTCGGAGAGCCGCCCGTCGAGGAACGCGCGGGCGTAGACGCCGGGGGAGGCGTGGCCCTGGATGTAGAGCTGGTCGCCGGACCCGTCGGCCTCCTTGCCGCGGAAGAAGTGCTGGAAGCCGATCTCGTACAGCCACGCGGCCGAGGCGTAGGTGGCGATGTGCCCGCCCAGCCCGTAACGGCTGCCGCGGGTCACCATGGCCGCCGCGTTCCACCGGTTCCAGGCGGTGACGCGCCGCTCCAGCTCGGCGTCGCCGGGGATGTCCGGCTCGGCGGCCGTCGGGATGGTGTTGACGTAGTCGGTCTCCACCAGCCGGGGCAGGTCGAGGCCGATGCCCTCGGCGTGCTCAAGGGTGCGACGCATCAGGTACGAAGCGCGGTGCGGCCCGGCGGCCGCGGCGACGGCGTCGAGCGAGGCGGCCCACTCGGCGGTCTCCTCGGGATCGCGATCGGGGAGTTGGTCGAGCCCGCTCGGCTGCTTGCGCGTGGCGTCGGTCATGGAGGCCGCCTTCCGACTGGTCCGGGCCGTCCCGCCGGGGTGGGCGGGCCGGTGAGACGGTGAGAAAGGTGTGTCCTGTCACCAGGACAGGGCTGGGCCGGGTGGGCCCGCTCCCTACTCTAGATCTGATCGATGATCGATCAAAACGGACAAACGGAAATTCTTGTCCGGGCAACGAAAGTACCAAGACCCTCTGTCGATCATGTGCGGGGGGCGCAGTTGAGCACGTGCTCCTTGACCAGCTCGCCCACCCGGGGGTCGTGCCGCCGGAACGCCTCGACCACCGCCTCGTGCTCCTCGGCGTACGACTGCTGGTAGGTGCCCAGCCAGCGGATGGACAGCGCCGTCCACACCTCGATGCCGAGCGACTCCCAGGTGTGCAGCAGCACGCTGTTGCCCGAGGCTCGCACCAGCTCCCGGTGGAAGGCGACCGTGTGCCGCACCTGGGCCTCGGCGTCGCCGGCCCGGTCGGCCTCGTAGAGCGCGGTGACCGCCGGCTCCAGGACGGAGACGTCCGCGCCCAGCCTGGGCGCGGCCAGCTCGGCGGCGATCTGCTCCAGGCCGGCCCGCACCGGATAGATCTCCTCCAGGTCGGCCGCGGTGAGGTTGCGCACCCGCACGCCCTTGTTCGGCGCCGACTCGATCAGCCGCAGGGCCTCCAGCTCGCGCAACGCCTCCCGTACGGGGGTCTGGCTGACCTCCAGCTCGCCGGCGATCCGCCGTTCGACGATGCGCTCGCCCGGCTTCCATCGCCCGCTCACGATCCCGTCCACGATGAACTCGCGGATCTGCTCCCTCAGCGAGTGGACGACGGGCGTGGCCATGGGGACTCCTCGGGAGATCGGCGGCTGCCTAGACAATACGGCGGCCTCCTGCCCGGAGTGCCCCGGTGCGACCGGATTCTTGGAGCTGCGCACGGCTAGCCGAGCGCCTGGTCGAGGTTGAACGCGGCGCTGATCAGCGCCAGGTGGGTGAACGCCTGCGGGAAGTTGCCGAGCTGCTCGCCGGTGCGCCCGATCTCCTCCGCGTACAGGCCCAGGTGGTTGGCGTAGGTCAGCATCTTCTCGAAGGCCAGCCGGGCCTCGTCCACCCGTCCGGCGCGGGCCAGCGCCTCGACGTACCAGAAGGAGCAGATGGAGAAGGTGCCCTCCGCACCCTGGAGGCCGTCCGGGCTCACCATGGGGTCGTAGCGGTAGACCAGCGAGTCGGAGACCAGGCCGTTGCCGAGCGCGTCGAGGGTGGACAGCCACTTCGGGTCGGTGGGGGCGACGAACTTCGCCATCGGCATCATCAGCACGGAGGCGTCCAGGATGTCCGCGTCGAACTGCTGGACGAACGCGTTCAGCGTCCGGGACCAGCCGCGCCGCATGATCTGGCGGTAGATCGCGTCGCGCGCGTCGCGCCAGCGGTTGAGGTCGCCGGGCAGCCCGCGCCGGGTGGCCATCCGGATGGCCCGCTCGATCGCGACCCAGCACATCAGCCGCGAGTACACGAAGTCCCTGCGCCCGCCGCGCGTCTCCCAGATGCCCTCGTCCGGCCGGTCCCAGTTCTGGCACACCCACTCCACGAGGATGCACAGCTCGTCCCAGCGGTCGCTGGAGATCGGGCGGCACCATTTGTCATAGAGGTAGATGGAGTCGATGAGCGCGCCGTAGACGTCCAGCTGCAACTGGCCGACGGCCGCGTTCCCGACCCGGACCGGCGCGGAGCCCGCGTAGCCCTCCAGGTGCGGCAGCTCGTACTCGGGCAGGTCGTTGCGGCCGTCGATGCCGTACATGATCTGCAACGGGCCGGAGGGGCCGCCGTCGTCCAGGGTGACGTGCTGGGACAGGAAGGTCATGAAGGCGTCCGCCTCCTCGGTGAAGCCCAGCCGCAGCAGCGCGTACACGCAGAAGGCGGCGTCGCGGATCCACACGTACCGGTAGTCCCAGTTCCGGCCGCCGCCGATCTGCTCGGGCAGGCTGGTGGTGGGGGCGGCGACGATCCCGCCGCTCGGCGCGTAGGTGAGGAGCTTCAGCGTGAGCGCGGAACGGTGGACCACCTCGCGCCACCTGCCGCGGTACCGGGAGGCGGCCAGCCAGTGCCGCCAGTACCGTACGGTGGCGGTGAACTGCTCCTCCGCCTCCTCGAACGCGCACGACCGCATCTCGACGCCGTTGCCCGTCCGGTCCAGGGCGAAGACGGCGACCTCGCCCTCGCTGAGCTTGAACCGCGCCCGCACGTCCCGCCCGTCGGACTCCAGCGGCACGGTGGAGGTCAGGGTGAGCGCGAGCGAGGACGCCTCGAACTCCGCGTGCCCCTCGTGCACCCGCAGGGTGTGCGGCCGCCTCCCGTAGTCGAACCGGGGGGCGACGCGGGCCCGGAACGGCAGCGTCCCGCGCACGCACACGACCCGCCTGATCAGCCGGTGCCGGTCGATCTCCCGGGAGTCGTCCACGATCGGCATGAAGTCCTGGACCTCGCCGACCCCGTCGGCGGCGGAGAACCGGGTGATCAGCACGTTGGTGTCGGGGAAGTAGAACTGCTTGGTGCCCGCGGGCACCTCAGGGGCCAGCTCGAACGCGCCGCCGCGCTCGGCGTCCAGGATCGCGCCGAACACGCTGGGCGCGTCGAACCGGGGGCAGCAGTACCAGTCGATGGTGCCGTCGGTGCCGACGAGAGCGACGGTCCGCAGGTCGCCGATCAGCCCGTGCTCCCCGATCGGTAGGTACCGGGAGCCGGCGCGGCCGAACTCCTCAGCCGTCATGTCCAACCCTCCCTCGCTGCCCTCAAGATACGCATCGGGCACGTCTGGAGGGGTTTGTCCTTCGGCAAGGGAGCGGCAGGATTCGGTCGATCAGCGGGCGGTCCACAGCGGAACCGGGGGACCGCCGCCCGCGGCGCCGTTCTTCTCCGCGGCGACGTGGCCCAGCCTCACCAGGGCGCGCTCGGAGGGGCTGCCCGGCTCGGCGGCCAGGACCACGAGCTGCTGCCCGGGGGCGCCGGAGATGGTGAACAGCTCGGCGGACAGGTGCATCTCGCCGACCTCGGGGTGCCGGAAGCGCTTGACCTCGCAGCCGCGGTTCCGCACGTCGTGCCGGGCCCACATGCGGCGGAACGCCGGGCTGTGCGCGCTGAGCTCGTTGATCAGCTCCGCCAGCAGCGGGTCGTCGTGGTCGCTCCCCACCGTGGCGCGCAGCGCGGCCGTCTTGCAGGCGGCGGCCTCCTCCCAGTCCAGGTAGAAGTTCTCCGCCTCCGGAGTGAGGAACACCATGCGCAGGCAGTTGTCCTGGAGGCTGAACCCGTCGTAGAGGGCCCGCACCAGCGGGTTGGCGGCGAGCACGTCCATCCGGCGGCCGACCACGAACGCGGGCGTGTGCTGCCAGCCCTCCAGCAGCCGCAGCAGGCTGGGGCTCACCCGCTCCCGGCGGTCCACCGGGTGGCGCGGCCGGGCGGCCGGGTGCGCGAGTTCGAAGAGGTGGCGCGCGGCCTCGTCCTCCAGCCGCAGGACCCGCGCCAGCGCGGACAGCACCTGGTCCGAGGGACCGCGCTCGCGGCCCTGCTCCAGCCGCGTGTAGTAGTGGACGCTCACCCCGGCCAGCATCGCCACCTCCTCCCGGCGTAGTCCGGGCGTCCGGCGGGAGCCGATGAGCGGAAGTCCGGCCTGTACGGGCGTCGTCACCTCACGCCGGGCGCGGAGATACTCCCCGAGGAGCTTGTCGCTGCTGTCCATTTCGTCACTTTATGTCTGGATTTACTGGGAAAGGGGGTCCGTAACACCCCCAGTCGCTTTCTTTAGCGACTCTTCACCCCGTGCCGGTCGCGGTGCGGCCCTCCCGGGCGTTCGCGCGCGGCCTCATCCTGCGCGCGGAGGACTTCGCGGCGCCGACGTCCCGCGCGACGCCGTCGCGCACGGTGGCCTTCCTGCTGTACTCCGGCGACTCCTCCAGCAGCGGCAGCCGCAGGACGAACCGGGCGCCTCGCGGAGAGTCCTCGATCCGCAGGGTGCCGTGGTGGGCGCGGGCGATGTCCCGGGAGATGGCCAGGCCGAGACCGCTGCCGCCGGAGTCGCGGAACCGCCCGTCCTCCAGCCGGGTGAAGCGCTCGAAGACGCGTTCCCGGTCGGCCGGCGCGATGCCGGCGCCGTCGTCCGCCACCGCCATGACGGCCTGGCCGTCCACCGACTCGACGTAGACGGTGACCCTGCTCTCCGCATGCCGTACGGCGTTGCTCAGCAGGTTGCCCAGGACCCGGATCAACTGGATCTGGGAGCCGCGCACCCACACCCCCGGCGCCGTCCTGACGTCCACCGGCGTGCCCGGCGGGTGCATCGTCTCCTTCGACACGAGCTCCCCGAGGTCGATCGGCTCCGGCGGCGTGGGGTCGGCGGCGCGCAGCCTGGCCAGCGCCAGCAGGTCGTTGACGATCGCCTCCAGCCGGTCGGTGACCGACAGCGCGCCCTGCATCGAGCGGACCGGATCGACCTCGCCCGGGTAGCGCAGCGCCTCCTCCAACTGCATGCGCAGGCCGGTGATCGGGGTGCGCAGCTCGTGCGAGGCGGTGGCGGCGAACTGGCGCTGCTGCTCCACCGCGCCCTCCAGGCGGGCCAGCGTCTGGTTGGCGGTGCGGGCGAGCTGCGCGATCTCGTCCTCGCCGGGCGGGACGGGCACCCGCAGGCTCAGGTCGCTCACCGTGATCTCCGCGATCCGCGCCCGGATCCCGGCCACCGGCCGCAGCGTACGACCCACCACGGCCCAGACCAGCCAGGCGGCCAGCACCGACAGGAGCAGGATGCCCAGGGCGAGCAGGTACTCCAGGCGATGGCCGCGCAGGATGCCGGGCGTCGCGCTGCCCGCGTAGACGACCGGGGCGTCCGCCGCGGGGGTCACCCGGATCGCCATGAGCATGTTGCCCCCTTCGACCAGCCGCTGGAAGCGGTCGTCGGCGGGCGGCCGGCTGGTGCTCAGCGGCCGGCCGCCGGGCGCCTGCCTGCTGGCCGCGAGGATCGTGCCGTCGGAGGCCACGAGCTGGACGAGGGCGATCTCGGCCGACGCGGGGATCATGCCCGGCACCTGCTCGTGCCGCGCCGCCGCGCTCCACTGGCTGGCCACCCGCTCGGCGGCCCTGAACAGGCCGTCCTCGACGTGGTACCTGATCGCCAGGTCGGTACTGGCGCCCACCGCGATCAGGATGACCATCAGGAGCAGGGTGGCGGTCGTGGTGTACCGCGCTTGGATCGACCGCAGGTGCGTCATCCCAGGTCCTTTCACAGTGCGTGTCGCCCGCGAGATCGTCATGTCGTTCAGCGCTCCCGGCCGTCCGGCTCGGTCATCAGGGAGAGCGTGCCGAGCAGGGCCAGCGCGTGCGCGGACGGGCTGCCGGGCTCCGCCTGCAGCACCAGCAGCCGCTGGCCGGGCGCGCCGGTGACGTCGAACAGTTCCGCGCAGAGGACGATGTCGCCGACCTCCCGGTGCCGCAGCCGCCTGGTCTCCCTGGGCCGCAGCGGCAGGTCGTGCCGGGCCCACAGGCGCCGGAAGTCCGCGCTGTGGCTGAGCTCCCCGACGAGCTCGCCCAGATGCGAGTCGCCGGAGCCGGTTCCCGCGGCCGAGCGCAGATGGGCCACCCGGGACCGGGCGACGTCCTCCCAGTCCCGGTAGAACGTGCGCGCCGCCGGATCCAGGAAGACCATCGAGGCCAGGTTGTCCGTGTGCTCCAGCCCCTCGTAGAGCACGGTGGCCAGCGGGTTGGCGGCCAGGACGTCCATGCGGCGGTCGAACACCAGCGCCGGATTCTGCGGCGAGCATCGCATCAGCCGCAGCAGGTTCGGGTTGACGGCCTCGGTACGGCGAGCCCGGTCGTCCCGCCGGAGCCGGGCCAGACGGTAGAGCCGCGCCGCGGCCTCCGGGTCCAGGTCGAGCGCCCGGACCAGCGCGTTCACCACCCGCTCGGAGGGGCGGCGCTCCTGGCCGCGCTCCAGCCGGATGTAGTACTCGGTGCTGATGCCGGCCAGCATGGCGACCTCTTCCCGGTGCAGACCGGGCGTCCTGCGCGGGCCGAGGCCCAGCAGGCCGGCCTGCGCGGGGGTGGTGAGCTCGCGCCGCGTGCGAAGGAACTCACCGAGGAACTGCTCGCTGTCCATTTTGTTACGGTATGACGGAATCCGGTAGATCAGGTGGCCCCAGGACTACCAGGATGGCCAAGGCCAGGTTAGGCGGGTCCCCGCCAGACGCATCACGCTTTTTCAGGAATTAAACCTTGGCGGTGAGCAGGCAGAAGATCCCATCCGGGGGTTTCGCGGGGGATTCGGTCCGCATGGGTCGTGGTGAAGCGGGCAGTCTTCCCCGCGCCTCGTCGGCGGAGGATCACGGCCGGGCGGTGGCCCTCGGTCGGGCGGGGTGGGCAGCGGCGCTTCTCGACTGCCCAGATGGTTTCGGATCAAGCCCGATGGAGGACATGGTGACGTCAACCAACCCCGGCCGCCCAGACGAAACGACATCGAGCGGAGCCGGCCGGCCGCGCCGCCGCCACTCACGTCCGGTGGTCCTCGCGACCGCCCTCGTACTGGCGGCCTCGGGCGGTGTCGGGGTGTCCGCGGCGTCGGCGGCGACGCCGCCCGCCCCGGAGCCGGAGACCCCGACCCCGACGGTGACGGTTTCTGAGACGCCCACCGAAACGCCGACCGATACCCCGACGGAGACGCCCACCGAACCACCCGCGGAGACCCCGCCCCCCGCTCCCAAGCCGCCGCGCATCCCGCCGCTGGCGTTCCCCGGCACCATGCACGGCGAGTTCGTCCTGCCCGGCAGGGACGGCTGCGGTGTCCGGGTGTTCACCCAGACCGGTGAGGCGACCCTCCTGTCCGAGGAGTCGATCACCGTCAAGAGCCAGGACGGCTTCGAGCGGGTGTACACGCTGACCGACTCCACCAAGACCCTCGCGGGCCGCCGGGGCAACCAGATCAGGCAGGGCGACTGGGTGACGGTCACCGCCACCGTGGTCACCGGCACCCCGGCCCCCACCGACCCGCCCCCGCCCCCGCCCCCGCCCGCCCCGACCGACCCCGCCCCGACGGACCCGGCTCCCACCGACCCGGCTCCGACTGATCCGGCTCCGACTGATCCGGCTCCGACTGATCCGGCTCCCACCGACCCGGCTCCCACCGACCCGGCTCCCACCGACCCGGCTCCCACCGATCCGGCCCCGACCGACACCGCCACCCCGGCTCCCACCGACACCGGCGCGAGCCCGACTGGCAGCGTCCCCGTGGGCGCCCCGCCGGTGGCGCCGCCGGGCGGGGTGGGCACGGCTCCCGGCGCCCCCGCGGCCGAGACGGCGACCGCCGCCTACGTCTTCGACCTGTCCCGCCCCAGCAAGAACTTCTGGCGCGGCGACGGCTGGTGGTACCCGGGCAAGTGGCGGCCGGGCAGCAAGTGGCGCACCCCCGCCACCTGCCCCACCCCGTCCCCGGGCGTGCCGTCCGCCACCCCCACCCCGACGGACCCCCCGACCCTCCCCACCGACCCCCCGGCGGAACCCCCCACCACCCCGGCCCCGATCCCCACGGTGACCGAGACCCCGACCACCACTCCCACCCCCTGACCCCTCACCACCACTGACGACGGCCGCGGCGGGGAGACCCCGCTGCGGCCGTCGCGTGTCCGCCGTCACCGCAAGGCGTCGGCGCGGTCGTGCCGGGGCTGGAGGGCCTGGAGGGCGGCCTTGGGGTCGTCGGCGTAGAAACGGATGGTGGTGGCTTCGGTGCGGCGGCCGAGCGGGCGGGTGACGGGGACCGGTTCGCTCAGGTGGACGACGACGTTGATCCGCGAGGAGATCGCCACAGTGACCCGCCCGTCGGCCGCGGTGACCATGCCGGTCTCGTTGAAGCTGCGCGCCGTCTGCACCGACGTGATCAGCTCGCGGGGGACGCGCAGGTCGAAGAAGGCGCCGTAGCGGACGCGCAGCTCGTCCGGTGACACGACGTGCGGACGGGTGACGGCGCCGGCCTGGAGTCCGAGGGCGAAGACGACCGAGTAGACGTCGATCACCAGCACGGCCACGCGGAGCCCCGTCGGCACGTTCATCGACTGCAGCATCAGCTCCAGGGCCACCGTCTCCAGCACCATGGCGAAGATGAACACCCAGGTCATCATGGACTGCCCGCTCGCGTACGGCACGGCGGTGGCGCCCGGGGGCACGCCGTGGCGGCGGCGGGCGACCCACAGGGCGATGCTCGCGACGCCCTGGAAGTCGAAATGCATGATCTTGCGCACCTGGGCGGGCACGAGCCGGTCGTAGGTGCCGCGCAACGCCGCCGGCCTGCTCGCCCCTGCCCGGCGCTCGGCCCGGAAGAGCCGGTACGCGGTCACCGCCTCCAGGGTGAGCACCGAGACGACGGCGAACTCGGCCGCGACGAGCACCGGGAAGGGCAGGGACACCCCTGACACGATGAGGATCAGGAGCAGCAATTCGGCCGGGATGACGGCGAACAGCGCGGCGCGGGCGATCCTGAGCATGAGGTCCTCTCGTGGTCGTCGGGAGGCGCGGTCCGGTGATCCGGGGCGGCTCACCGTCATTAGAAACGTTGACGTCGCGACAAGGTCAACGGCGGTGATGTGGGCCCCATCACATAGGCCATCTATATAGATTGGCTATACAGTTGTCCCGTGACAGCGGATGCGGAGCGGCGGGACGAGACGGCGCGGGCGCTGGACGAGGTGATCAGGTTCGTCGTGCGGCAGATGCTCGCGATGCGCGAGGTCGGCCTCACCGCGATGACGGCGCTGAGCCGCCTGGACACCTCGGGTCCGTGCCGGATCACCGAGCTGGCCGTGCACGAGGGGATCAGCCAGCCGTCGATGACCGCGATGGTCTCCAGGCTGGAGACGCAGGGCCTGGTCGAGCGGCGGCGCGATCCGTCGGACGGCCGGATCGTCCTGGTCGTGATCACCGACGCCGGACGGGCGATGCTCCGGCACCGCCAGGCCGGCCGGGTGGCGTTCGTGTCCAGCCTCGTCGGCGCGCTGGGCGCCGGCGAGCAGAAGGCGCTGGCCGCCGCCGTCCCCGCCCTGCGTCACCTGGTCGACCAGGCCGCCGTCCCGGCCGCGCTGGCCGCCGCGAGAAAGGCGATCGCCGACGATCATCACGGGGAGTGAGAGCGATGTCCGCGCACACCACTGAAACGGGTAGACCCGCCGAAACGGGCGAAACTCCCGCGTTTCCGATGCCCAGGGCGGCCGGCTGCCCCTTCGACCCGCCGTCCCGGCTGCGCGAGATGCGGGCCGAGGGGCCACCCGCCAAGGTGCGGCTGTGGGACGGCAGCACCCCCTGGCTGGTCACCCGGTACGCCGACCAGCGCGCCCTGCTGGCCGACCCGCGGATCAGCGCGGACACCGGCCTGCCCGGCTATCCGCACCCGACGCCCGGTTCCGCCGAGCGCCGCAGGTACGCGCGGACCTTCATCAGCATGGACGACCCCGGCCACTCCCGGCTGCGCCGGATGGTCACGGCCCCGTTCACCGTCAGGCGGGTGGAGGCGCTGCGGCCGGTCGTGCAGGGGATCGTCAACGGCCTGATCGACGACATGCTCGCCGGACCGCGTCCGGTCGATCTGGTGCGCGAGTTCGCCCTGCCGGTGCCGTCGATGGTGATCTGCGAAATGCTCGGCGTGCCGTACGCGGACCACGACTTCTTCCAGGCCGACAGCAGGATCCTGGTCAACCGGGACGAGCCGGTCCAGGCGCAGGCGCGGGCTCAGGAGAACCTGGTCGGCTACCTGGAGCGCCTGGTGTCCGCCAAGCTCGTCCGGCCCGGCGACGACGTGCTGTCCCGGGTGGCCGCCGAGCAGGTCGCGACCGGCGCCCTGTCCCGGCGCGACGCCGCCGCGATGGGCATGCTGCTGCTCGTCGCCGGGCACGAGACGACCGCGAACATGATCGCGCTGGGCACGCTGGCGCTGCTGCTGCATCCCGGCCAGCTCGCCGAGCTGCGCGACTCCGGCGACCCCGCGCTCGTCGCGAGCACGGTCGAGGAACTGCTGCGCTACCTGACCATCGTCCACTCGGGGCGGCGCAGGGTCGCGCTGGCCGACATCGAGGTCGGCGGCCGGACCATCCACGCGGGGGACGGCGTCGTCCTCGCCACCGACGCCGCCAACCGGGACGAGGAGAGGTTCGCCGACCCCGACCGGCTGGACGACCACCGTGACGCGCGCGGCCACCTGGCCTTCGGCTTCGGCGTGCACCAGTGCCTGGGCCAGAATCTCGCCCGGATGGAGCTCCAGGTCGTCTACGGGACGCTGTACCGGCGCATCCCCGGCCTGCGGCTCGCGGTGGATCTGGACCGGGTGCCGTTCAAGCACGACGCCCAGATCTTCGGCGTCTACGAGCTGCCGGTCACCTGGTGAGAAAGGAGAGTGCCATGCGCGTGTTCGCCGACCAGGACAGGTGCGTCGGATCGGGGCAGTGCGTGCTGACCGCGCCCGCCGTGTTCGACCAGCGCGACGAGGACGGCATCGTCACGTTGCTGACCGACGACCCGCCGCCCGGTGAGCACGAGGCCGTCCGCCGGGCCGCCGTCCTCTGCCCGGCCATGGCCATCCGCCTCGCCGGGTCGTGAGCCGCCGCGCGCTTCTCGCTACCCGCGCGCTACCACGGCGCAACCGGAGGTGCCCAGTATGGGGACGCGCCGCTCCCGGGGAACAGGGGCGGCGTGCGGTGGCGAGCGTGCCGGCCGCCCTCTGCGGGACGGTCACGGGAGGGACGGTCACGGGCGGGGCGCTCACGGGAGTAGCGCCCCGCGATGGCGGTCGGCGTGCTCGCGCGCGTAGAGGCGGACCAGCGGATGGAAGAGGTAGCGGGTGGGACCGTCCTGGCCGGGCGCGTGGCAGCGGAGCAGCTCGGCGTTCAGGAGTTCGTCCAGGTGCGCCTCCGCCTCCCGCACCGACGTGTCCAGCAGCGCGGCGAGCGTCTGCGCGGTGAAGTCGGCGGCGTCGGCCGCGCCGAGCAGCATGAAGGCGCGTTTCGTCCGCGGGGCGAGTGTCCGGTGGCTCTGGTCGAGGCTGTGCCGTACGGACAGGTCGCCCACGGCGAGCTCGCCGAGGCGCCGGTCCTCCGGGCGCAGGCGGTCGGCGAGCCGGGCGAGCCGCCAGTGCCCGTGACCGGCGAGCAGGGCCCCGGCGATCCGTACGGCGAGCGGAAGGTGGCCGCACAGCCGGGTGATCTCGGTGGCCGCGGCGTGTTCGGCGGCGACCCGCTCCGGCCCGGCGACCCGGGCGAGCAGCGCCTCCGACGTGAGCGGGTCGAACGGTTCCACGCGCAACGGGCGGGCGCTCAGCCCGGTCAGCGCGCGGCGGCCGGTCACCAGCACGGCGCAGGCCGGGCCGCCGGGCAGCAGCGGCCGGATCTGCGCCTCGTCGGCGGCGTCGTCCAGCACGGTCAGCACCCGGCGCCCGGCCAGCATCGCGCGGAACATCTCGGCCCGCTCGTCCAGCCCGCCGGGCATCGCCTCCCGGTCCACGCCCAGCGCGAGCAGGAGGCGTCCCAGCACGGCGCGCGGGTCGGCGGGACGCGGCCCGGAGCCGTGCAGATCGACGTACAGCCGGCCGTCGGGGAACTCCCGGCGCAGCCGGTGCGCCGCGTGCACGGCGATCGTCGTCTTGCCGGCCCCGGCCATGCCGGTCAGCGTCACGATCTCCGTCGCGGTGCCCGTGCCGAGTCCGGTGAGGTGGCCGAGCAGCGCGTCGGTGTGCTCGATCCTGCCGGTGAAGTCGATGATGTCCGGCGGGAGCAGGCACGGTCCCGCGCCCGGCGGCACGACGACCCGGTCCCGGGCGGCGGGCGGCAGCTCCAGCACGTGCCGGGTGCGCGAGGCGGGCTGGTCGCCGCGCAGCACCGCCCGGTGCACCCGGCCGAGCAGCGGCCCGGGCTCCACCCCCAGCTCGTCGGAGAGCCGGTTCCGGGTTCTGGCGTAGACCTCCAGCGCCTCGGACTGACGGCCCGCGTCGCGCAGCGCCAGCATCAGGTAGCCGTGCAGCCGCTCGCGGTAGGGGTGCAGCTCGGCCATCTGGGGAAGCTCGTCCAGCGCCCCGGACTGGCGGCCGAGCGCGAGGTCCACCGCGACCAGGTCCTCGTACGCGAGCAGCCGCTGCTCCTCCAGGCGGCGGACCTCGTCCGCCACCGGCTGCACCTCCCCGATGCCCGCGTACGCCGTCCCGTGCCACAGCCCGAGTCCCTGCTCGAACAGGACGGCGGCCGCGCCCAGGTCCGCCCGGTCCCGCGCGCCGCGCGCCTCCGCGACCAGCCCGGCGAAGCGCAGCGCGTCCAGTTCCACCGGCGCGACGACGGCCGCGTACCCGGCCGCGCTGTGCACGATGCGCTCGCGCTGGCCGATCGCCTCGCGCAGCCGGCGCACGTACACCTGGAGGGTCTTGCGGGCGCTGCGCGGCGGGGCGCCGGGCCACAGGGCGTCGATCAGGTCGTCCACCGCCACCGGCTCGCCCGGCCGGCAGAGCATCACCGCGAGCAGCCGACGCCACATCGCGGCGCCGAGCGCGACCGGGACGCCCTCGTAGCGCACCTCCAGGGGGCCCAAGACCTGGAACTCCAGCATCACCGGGCCGTCTCACCGCGGGACGGCACGGCGAGGCGGGCCTTCCGGGCCTTCCCGGCCTTCCCGGCAGGGTAGGCGTCCCGGCGCCGTGTTCCTCCGTGGGTGCTGCTCATCACCGGCTCTCTCGTGTGTCCGGGGGCTGTCCGCGCAGCACCGTTATAGTCCGCCGGGCGTTGTCCAGCGGTGCCCGGTTCCACTGGACAATCAACGTTTCCCCGGGTCGGGCGGGGGAGAGGCGTCTCCCGCCCCCGCTTCGTAACTGAGCCAAGCTTTGCAGGACCTTGTCAGTACTCTTGCGGCGCACTGTCAACCCGCCGGGTCGCCTATGACGGAAAATCTGCTGGAAAGGGCGGCGTTCGCCCGCCGTACACCGACAGTGAGAAAGCAGGCAACATGTCGATGCGAGGCTTCGCCGTGCCGTTCAACGGGAAAAAGGCCACGATTAGCCGGAGCGTCATCATATGGGGGGCGGTGGCCGCTCTTCTGGCGCCCCAGGCCGCGTACGCGACCCCGCCGGTGGGGGTGAGCGGCCAGAACATCACCAAGGTGACGGCGCTCGGCACGGAGTACATCGTGCGCCAGATCACGATCGCGCCCGGCGGCAGCACCGGGTGGCACTGGCACAACGGCACGCTGTACGTACGCGTGGTGCGCGGCACGCTGACGCACACCACCTACGACTGCGTGACCACCAGGAACTACGGCGCCGGCCGGAACTTCGTCGAGCCGAGCGGCAGCCGTTTCGTGCACATCGGCCGCAACCTGGGGGAGACGCCCGTCGTGCTCCAGGTGCTCTACGTGAACCCGCAGGGCGCTCCGCTGGCCCAGGACGTGCCCAATCCCGGATGCCCCTTCCAGTAATTCCGTGCCGATATAAGTCGGGTTTGACGGTAATTTCGTCACAGTTGTCGTTGGACAATTCTTTGAAGTCAGGGTCTCATGTACTTGCCCATTTTCCGTGAGGCAAGGAGAGACAATGGCAAATTGGCGGGGAATATCGGCTTTCGCTGTCGCAGTGGTGGTGGCGATGGGGCCGGGAGCCGTCGATGCACGTCCGGCGGCGGCGAAGACGGTGCTGGCGGAGACGGTGGCGGCGAAGACGGCGGCGGAGACGGTGGCGAAGGGGGTGGCCGCGCCCGGGGGACTGCGCGTCACCCGGTTCCTCGGGGAGCAGCGCCTGCCGTACCGCGCGGAGTTCGAGGGGACCGTCGTCGGCGGGCTGTCCGGCATCGACCGCGACCCGCGCACCGGCACCTGGTACTTCATCTCCGACGACCGCTGGCGCTACAACCCGGCCCGCTTCTACACCGGCAGGCTGGACATCGACCCGGCGAGCGGCGCCTTCACCGGCGTGCGCCTCACTGGCGTCACCACCCTCAAGCGCCCGGACGGCAGCCCCTACCCGGCGTACGGCGAGCCGGAGTCGGCCGACCCGGAGACCATCCGCTTCGACCGGCGGACCGGGCGGCTGCTCTGGGCGCACGAGGGCGACCGCCCGAGCGCGTCGAACCCCGGCATCCCCGTCTCCCAGCTGTTCGTCCGCTGGACCGACGACCAGGGGCGGCACCGCGGCGAGCTGCCGCTGCCGAAGAATCTCACGATGACCGGCACCGAGGCGGGCCCGCGGCGCAACTTCGGCTTCGAGGGCCTCACCTTCGCCCCCCGGACGATCGCGGCCGTCGTGGAAGGCCCCCGTCATGAGGACGGCGAGCCGCCCACCGTCGAGCGCGGCGCCCCCGCCCGGATCACCGTCTGGAGCCGCTCCGGCCGCCTGCAGGCCCAGTATGCCTACCCCATCGACCCGCTGCCCGCCGCCCCGATCCCGCCCACCGGGCACACCGACAGCGGCGTCTCGGAGATCCTGGCCATCGACGACGACCGCTACCTCGCGCTGGAGCGGTCCTGGATCGAGGGCGTGAACTACCGGGTCAAGCTGTACGAGATCGACCTGCGCGGGGCCACCGACGTGCTGTCCAGGGACAGCCTGGCCACCGGCCGGCCCTACCGTCCGGTGACCAAGCGGCTCGTCATGGACCTCGGCGACGTCCGCCCGCCGGTGCAGAACCTGGAGAGCATCGCCTGGGGACCGCGACTGGCGAGCGGCGAGTGCAGCCTCGTGATCGGCTCCGACGACAACTTCGACGAGCGGGAGGCCACCCAGTTCCTCGCCTTCGCCGCCAGGGGCTGCTGACCCCTGCGGCCCCCTCGGCCGGGCGGGGCCGGGGGGCGGCCGGTCAGGGAGCCGGTGGTGCCGGAGCGGAGGGAGCCTGACCCGAGGCCGGGACGGGCGCCGGGGCGGGTGTCGGGGCGGGTGTCGGGGCCGGGGCGAGGGCGGGGGCGGAGGGCGCCTCAGCGGGCGCCTGGGCCGGAGCGAGGGCCGGGGCCGGGGCGGGCGCCGAGGCCGGGGAGGGGAGCGCCTGGGCCGCGGGGACGGGTCGTTGCGGCACGTAGCCGGAGGCGACGTTCAGGTCGGCCAGCCAGCGGCGCAGGCCGGGGACGGCCGTGGGGTCGGCGGCGACCTTGGCGGCATACTGCGACAGCGCCACCTCCTCGCCGTCGCCGTACAGCAGCCGGGCCGGCCCGGACCACGACAGCGTCCACCTCGCCTGCCCGTGCTCGATCAGCACCGCTTCGAGCGCCTGCCCGAGCACCCCGGCCAGCAGCGTGTCGGACGGCTGCCAGCCGAGCTGCCGCAACTCGTGCTCCAGCGCCCCCTGCTGCCCCCGGTGGATCGCCTCGAAGGCCGCGTCCAGGTACGGCAGCGCGGCGCCGACCACCCGCTGCCCGGCCGCCGACAGGTCGTACAGCGCCTCGGCGTTGCGCGCGGTGTACATGCCGAAGGCGACGAGGTCCTCCCACGACACGGGCCGCAGCCGGGTCAGCGCCTCCTGGGTCCACATCGTGTTCTCCACCGCCGCCGCGGCGACCCCCGGATCGACGAGCAGCGCGGTCGCGGCCCGGCGGTCGGGCGGATGGCCCGGTTCGGGCAGCAGCGCGATCGCGGCGAGCCGCTCCTCCAGGCCGGGATGGGAGTCGTAGGGGGAGGTCGGCCTCGGCTGTTCGCCCGCCTTGGCCAGCTCGGCCTGCCGGGCCGGGTCGGACAGCAGCGCGTGGAACCCGGCCATGATCTGCGCGGGCCGGTTGCCGCCCGCGCCGGCCATGCTCAGGTAGGAGTCGGTGAACAGGTCCCACGCCAGCGCCGTGCTGCGGATCTTGCGGAGCGCCCCGGCCATCGCGTCCCTGCCCGCGATGGCGACCGCGAACTCGTCGGCCTCCAGCTCCTGCCGCCGCGACACGGCCTGGGAGATGCGCAGATAGAGCTTGGCGTAGGCGTAGAACACCCGCTGGAGGATCGGATGGCCGCGCAGCCCCTGCACGGTGGCGATCAGCGAGACCCGGCCCCGGTAGACCGGCGCGCCCAGCCGGGTGTGCGCCCCGCTGTAGTGGCCCAGCTCGTGCCCGAGTACGGCGCGCATCTCGTCCACGGTGAGGATCTGCAGCAGCGGCAGGCCGATGTACATCCGGCGGCCGGTCGTGACCAGGCCGAGCAGCCGGGTGTCCTCCGAGACCGCGGCGTTCACCTCGGCCACCAGCCGGATCTCGTTCGGCGGGGCGGTGCGCACCCGCTGGGCGAGCTCCTCCACCGTCCGCCACAGCTCCGGCTCCTGCCACCGCTCCACGGCCACGCCCGGCTGCTCGTCCGACGTCCTCCTGCTCACCATCCACAGCGCCCGGACCAGCGCGACGGCCGCCAGTGTCAGCAGCGCGGCGACCTGCAGCCCGCGGACGTGGAAGTCCACGAGGAGGTAGACGTCGAGGAACACTGCGGCGGCCAGGACCAGCCCGACCAGCACGTAGAAGCCACTGAGCAGGGCGAAGGCCAGGGCGGCCCGTAGCGCGGTGGTCATGGGACAAACTCCACGTCAGGGTCAGGTGTGGTCAAAGACCCTAGCGGGGTTTGCGCCGGAGCGGGTCTCGCCGCCGCGACGACGGCTCACCGCGAGTCCGGCGAGGACGGCTCACCGCGAGTCCGGCGAGGACGGCTCACCGCGAGTCCGGCGAGGATGGCTCACCGCGAGCCGCCGGCGCCGGATCGGGGGCGCTCGCCGCCGCGACGGCGGTGAACAGCGCGAGGCGCGTCGAACAAGCACAGCAGGCCGTGTCTCACCGGTAGTCCGCCGGGTCCACGTCGCCGCGGCGCTGGGTCTCGGCGTAGTAGCCGCCCCAGTCCGGGCGGGAGCCGTCGGCGTCGGCGAAGCCGTACTCCTTGGCGAGACCCCAGGTGGCCAGCGACTGCCCGGTCCAGCGGTCCACCCGCGGGTCGGCGGCGAGCGCGGCGACCGCGCGGCCGAGGTAGACCGGCGTCTCCGACAGCGCGAAGTAGGGGTCCTTGGCGATGCCGTCGCGCCAGGTGGCCTCGGTCACGCCGAAGTGGTCGAGCATCGCCTCCGAGCGGAGGAATCCCGGCGTGAGCGCGAGGGCCGTGACGCCGTGCGGTCGCAGGTCGCCGGCCAGCGCCTTCGCCATGCGGATGACGGAGGACTTGGCGAGGTCGTAGAAGAAGGTGCCCCGGTAGTCCTGGTCGGCGGTGCCGTCGGTGACCTCGACGACCAGGCCGCGGCCGCGGGCCACCAGCAGCGGAAGGGCGTGGTGGCTGGTGATGATGTGGGTGTGCACCGCCTGCCGGTGCAACCGCAGGCCGTCGTCGAGCGGCTGCTCCCACAGCGGCTTGTCCCACACGGTCAGCGGGTCGCCGCCCCAGACGTTGTTGACCAGGATGTCGAGCCTGCCGTCCTGCTCCCGGCCGATCCGCGCCACCAGGTCCCGCACCTGGGCGGGGTCCAGATGGTCGGTGGGCACGGCGATGCCGCGCCCGCCGGCGGCGGTCACCAGGTCGGCGGTCTCCTCGACGGTCTCCGGGCGGTTCATCGGCGACCTGGCCGCCCGGGTGCTGCGGCCGGTCACGTAGACCGTGGCCCCGGCCGCGCCGAGCTGCACGGCGATCCCCCGGCCGCCGCCGCGGGTCGCCCCGCTCACCAGGGCGACCTGGCCGGTCAGGGACGTGTTCTTCATCGGTCCTCCTCGGTGCTCCGGTAGGGAGCGAGCAGTGTGGTCAGGTCCCGGCGGATCGCGTCGCCGAGCGGCTGGGAACGGGTCATCGCCCAGGTGATCTGTGTGCCGTTGCGGATGGAGTCGACGGCGGAGGCGAGCGCCTCGACGTCTGCGCCGGGCACCAGGCGCCCGGCGGTCACCGCCGCCCGCAGGTAGCCGGCGAGCTCCGCGCGGACCGCGGCGTCGTGCTCGCCGAGCAGCGCGCGGAACTCCTCGTCGGCCAGCTCCAGGTGCAGGAACGCCAGGTGGTTGGCGAACTCCCCGGGCTCCGTGCCCGGCCCGGCGCTGCGCACCACCGCGCGGATCAGCCCTTCGACCGGGTCGGCGGCCGTCTCGAACGCGGCCCGCATCGGCCGGGCGAACGCCTGCTCCGACAACCCCCACCGGACGAAGCCCAGCAGGAGATCCCGTTTGCTGCCGTACCGCCCGACGAGCACGCCGGTGGACACCCCGGCCTCCCGTGCGACGTCGGCCAGGGTCAGCCTACTCGGCCCCACCCGCCCGACCGTCGCGGCGAGCGCGACCATGATGCGCTCCTCGCTGATCGTGCGCGGTCGTCCCGCCATGATCCCTCCATTAAATAATGAACCGTCATTATCTAATCACGCCGTCAGGAACCCCGGGCCGCCGGGGGCGGTCAGTGGCGGTGGTGGCGGGCCGCCCTGACGATGACGGCGGCCACGGCGGCGAGGGGGAGGGCGGGGAAGGCGGCGGGAACGGTGCCGATCAGGAGGCCGCCCATGGCCGCGCCCGCGAACAGGGCGGCCAGGATGACGATGCTCCGCCGGTCCGTGGACCGCAGCCGGGCGCGGGTGAGCAGCGCGGGGAGCACGCCGGTGAGGGTCCCGGTGAGGTACGTGGTGGAGATCGAGGTACGCCCGCCGAGGCCGCACATGGCGGCGCTCTGCAACCCCATCGCGAGCGCCGACAACCCGAGCAGCACGGCCTGCCAGGTGACGCCGGGCCGCCCGCCGGTCAGCACCCAGCCGACGCCGAACACGGCGAGGACCAGCGACTCCAGAACGAGGGTGAGGGTGACCCGGGGAGGCCAGAGCGGTCCGTCGGACCGGGGCCGCCCGGCGACGAGCGTGCCCGCCAGCACCCCGAGCGCGTAACCGCCCACGGCGATGACGGTGCTCAGCAGCATCAGGACGGACACGGTGCTGACGGCGTAGCCGAACACCACCAGATTGCCGGTCATGACACTGCTGAACACCCCGCCCAGCCGGGTGAAGCTGGCGACGTCGACCGCGCCGGTACCGACGGTGAGGGTGGCGGCCAGCGCGGTGAGCGGAAGGCCGCCCCGAGCAGGCGTCTTCAACGATCCAGAGGCTACCCGCGAGGACGCCCGGCAAAGTCAAGTGCCGCCATCAGCCCCGGCAAGCCTCGCCCAGGGAGCGGGCCGCCCGGCCCGCCGGGGGCACTCCGGCGGGCCGGGCGGGAGAGAGGCGTCAGACGTTGACCTGGACCCGGTACTCCTTGAGCCAGGCGTTGATCTGGAGCAGGCCCTCCAGGGACGCGCGGGTCTGCAGGAGGCTGATCTCGGCCACCGGCTGCTCCAGCGCCTTCCGGATCTTCGGCACGTCGACGAGGTCGGTCAGCTCGTGGCGGTCCAGCAGCCGGGTCACCTCCTTGCGCAGCGCCCTCTCGTAGGCGGGGTCCTGGGTGGAGGGGTAGGGGCTCTTGACCCGCTCGACCACCGACCGCGGCAGCACGTCCGCGGTGGCCGCCCGCAGCAGGCTCTTCTCCCTGCCGTCGAAGGTCTTCATGGCCCAGGGCGCGTTGAAGACGTACTCGACGAGCCGGTGGTCGCAGAACGGCACGCGGACCTCCAGGCCGACAGCCATGCTCATGCGGTCCTTACGGTCGAGCAGGATCTGCACGAACCGGGTGAGGTGCAGGTAGCTGATCTCCCGCATCCGCCGTTCCAGGCCGGTCTCGCCGGGCAGCCGCGGCACCTCGGCGAGCGCCTGCTGGTACCGGTCGGCCCGGTAGCGGGGCAGGTCCAGCTTGCGCAGCAGGTCCTCGTCGAGGAGCTGCCCCGTCGTGGCGTGCCCGGTGGGGTCGTGCGGCGACAGCCAGGGGAAGGTGTCGGCGTTGACCGCGACCGGGTCGTGGAACCACTTGTAGCCGCCGAACACCTCGTCGGCCGACTCCCCGGACAGCGCCACCGTCGAGTGCCGCCGGATCGCCTTGAACAGCAGGTAGAGCGAGGTGTCCATGTCTCCGATGCCGACCGGCAGGTCGCGGGCGGTGAGGACGGCGTCGCGCACGGCGGGGTTCATCAGGTCCGCGGAGTCCAGGACGATGTCGGTGTGGTCCGCGTCGACGTGCCGGGCCAGGTCGTGCACGAAGGGGGTGTCCGGCGTCTCGCGCACCGCGTCGGGCTTGAAGTGCTCGGTGTAGCCGGTGAAGTCCACGGAGAAGGACCGGACCTTGCCCAGCCCCTGTTCGCGGAGCTGCTGGGCGGCGAGCGCGGTGACCGCGCTGGAGTCGAGGCCGCCGGACAGCAGGGTGCACAGCGGCACGTCGGAGATGAGCTGGCGGGCGACGATGTCGTCCAGCAGCTCGCGCACGGTCCGCACGGTGGTCGGGATGTCGTCGGTGTGCTCGTAGGAGGACAGCTGCCAGTAGCGGCGCTTGCTGAGCCCCTCCCTGCGCACCCGCACGAGTTGGCCGGGGCGCACCTCGTGCATGCCCTCGAAGATCGCCTGCTCCGGCGTCTTGACGAAGCCGAGCATCTCGCGCAGGCCGTCCGGGCCGATCGCCCGCTTCGCCAGCGGGTTGGCCAGGATCGCCTTGGGCTCCGAGCCGAACAGCACGCCGTGCGGCGTCGGGTAGTAGTAGAGCGGTTTGATGCCCATCCGGTCGCGGACGAGCAGCAGCTCCTCGCGGCGGGCGTCCCAGATCGCGAAGGCGTACATGCCGTTGAGGTGGTCGACGAGGTCCTCGCCCCATTCGAGGTAGGCGTGCAGGACGACCTCGGTGTCGCTCTCGGTCCGGAAGCGGTGGCCGCGCGCGGAGAGCTCGGCGCGCAGCTCCTGGAAGTTGTAGACCTCGCCGCTGTAGGTGAGGACGGCCAGCGGCCTGCCGTCGTCCTCGGCGGTCATCGGCTGCCGGCCGCCCTGGAGGTCGATGATCGCGAGCCGGCGATGGCCGATGCCGGCGTGCGGGGCGACCCACAGTCCCTCGTCGTCGGGTCCGCGGCAGGCCATCGTGTCCGTCATGGCCTGTACGGTCTCCCTCGCCAGTTCGAGGTCCCGCTCGTAGTCCACCCATCCGCATATGCCGCACATATCGACGATCCCCCTTGCTCGTCGGAACTTAGTTCAGCTAATAAAACAGCGGATGGGTGCCCTGATATGCCCTGCCTTAGGCAAAATCTACGTTTTTGGGGGATATGTCAGCTTTTGTCGGCATATGCCGAAAGGGGCGCCCGGGGGCCCGCCCTTTCGGGGCGGTGCCGCCGGGCGCCCCTTCCGGGCGAGCGGTCGTCCGAGGTGTCAGGAGGCGGCGGTGGGCTCGGCCTCCCGCTTCTCCGCCTCGGCCTCGACCGCCTCGACGGACTCGTGCGCCTTGTCCTTGCGGTACTCGCGGACCGAGTAGACGATCGCGGCGACCCAGATGACCGCGATGACGATGTACGACACGGTCTGCACGCTGTCGGAGGCGTCGATCCAGTCGCTGCGCAGCAGGGTGCGGACGTTGGTCAGGATGATGAGACCGCCCACGGCCGAGCCGAGGATGCGCGGCGGGATGTGCCGGACCAGCCAGGCCGCGATGGGGGCGGCGATCACACCGCCGAGCAGCAGCACGCCGACCCAGGCGAAGTCGATGTTCTCCGAGCCGATGCCGATGATGAAGCCGATGCTGGCGGCGATGGCGACGAGGAACTCGCTGGCGTCGATCGAGCCGATCACCTTGCGCGGCGCGAGGCGCCCGCTGGCCAGGATGGCCGGGGTGCCGACCGGGCCCCAGCCGCCGCCGCCGGTGGCGTCCACGAACCCGGCGACCAGGCCGAGCGGGCCGAGGAACCGCTTGCGGAGCGGCTTGCCCAGGTTGCCGCGGGGCAGGCCGAACGCGGTGAACCGGACCAGGATGTAGAGGCCCAGCGCCAGCAGGATGATGGACATGATCGGAGCCGCGGTCTCCGTGGACAGGCTGGACAGGAACGTCGCGCCCGCGAACGCGCCGATGGCACCCGGAATGGCGATCTTGGCTACGACTTTCCAGTCGATGTTGCCGAAGCGCCAGTGCGAGATGCCAGAGGCGAGTGTGGTGCCGATCTCGGCCAGGTGCACGGTCGCCGAGGCGGCGGCCGGGTTCGTGCCGATGGCCAGCAGAAGGGTCGTCGAAGTGACCCCGTAAGCCATACCTAGGCTGCCGTCGACCAGTTGGGCCGCGAGACCGACCAGGCCGAGCAGGATGAGTGCGCGCACGACATCCGCCTCCCCTATATCCCTACTTAATAGACTGGGAATATCGTTTGCTAGCGGAGCGGATCCGTCAAGTCACGTTTTGAGCACCTTCTGTGGGATGGCGGGTGTGGGGCTGATGGCGCGGTGGTGAACGACCGTGCCGCGAGGGGCCTGTGGGGCGGAGGGCCCCGCCTTTCGACCCCTTGCCCGGAACGCGCCATGATTACCCGATGAGTCAAGATTTTTTACGCTATATCCGGTGAGGTGCGCCGTGGAATCGGGAGGCGCCACTGCCGGTCGCGAATGGCGCCGGATATGACGGCGACCCTCCGGTGATTCCGGCTTTCGGGGGCGCGGTGTCCTGCTTCGCCGGCGCGGCGGCGTACGGAACGCATGCCCGCGAAATGGCGGAAAGCCTGGAGAAAGCGAACCGGGATACGACGTCCGCCCCATGACCGGCGATCCCGGCACGGCCTCGCAGCCAGGATGATCCCGCGTCACCGGAGCGCCGCGGACATGGCCAGGGCGCTGCCGGCCCGGCCCGGCGGCGACCCGCCCTCAGCCGCCCGGCCCAGGAGATCGGTCACCCAGCGACAGGAGATCGACGTCGTACGCCCCTGGAACGTCTGCCCGCCGCCGGAAGTCCGCGCCGCCTTTCCCGGGCAGAGCCCTTTGTGCAAAGGCCAGGTTCTGGTGCGCGGCAGGGGATTCTCGCCGGTCCATCGCCCTGTGCGTGGCCGCCATCGCGTGCAATTCCGTCACGCCGGACAACCGTGTCAAAGGCGCCGTATCTATGTCGGCCGTTCGCCGCGCTGCACGTTCTCCACCGGCAGGGAGGCCCGTTCGCGACGGCCTAGACCAGCCTGTGCCGATGGGCCGCCGTGGCGGCCTGGACGCGGCCGCGTACGCCGAGCTTGGCGAGGATGTTGCCCACGTGCACGCCCGCCGTCTTCACCGAGATGAACAGTTCCTCGGCGATCTGCCGATTGGTACGCCCGTCGGCGAGCAGGCGCAGGACGTCCCGCTCGCGTGGCGTGAGGCCGAAGGCGCGCTCCCCGGCCGGGCCGGTCCCGCCCTGGGCGTCGAGCGGGATCCGCGCCAGGCGCGCCAGCCGTTCGATCCTGGCGCGCAGGGGCTCGGCCCGCAGGTGGTCCGCCTCCCGGGCCGCGTCGGCCAGATGACCGGCGGCGCGGGTGCGGTCGCCCGCCTCCGCGGCGTGTTCCGCGGCTCTCAGCAGGGCCAGCGCGCGGGGGTACGGCTGGTGGAGATCCGTCCACGCGTCAGCGACGCGTGGCCACAGGTCCGGTTGTCCCGCCTCGGCGGTGCTGGCGAGGCGGTGGGTTTCCTGGACGGGCCCGATCACCGGCAGCGTGGCCGCGGCCTCGGGCAGGCCGGGCACGGCGAGGGAGGCGCCCGCCTCGATCACCGGCCACAGGTAGCGCGGGCTCGCGTGCCCGCCGCGCAACGCCTCGGCCACCAGTCGCGCGGCGTCGGCCGTGCGCCCCTGCGCCTTACGGAGATCCACCTCCATGCGCACCAGGAGGAGATGGTCCTGCGCGTAGGAGGTGCCTCCGGTGAAGACCTCCCGGGCGTGCGCCGCGGCGTTCTGCGCGGCTCCGAGGTCACCTCTGGCCAGCGCGATCGTCCCGGTCAGCACCATGAGGTACGCGCCGAGGCTGGGGGTCGGGGCGAGCCGCAGGGCGTGTTCGACGATCTCGGCGGCCTCGTCCCACCGGCCCAGCGCGATCAGCGCCTCCGCGAGGTTTCCCGCGTGGGTCGGGCCCGCGGTACGGGCGAGGCCGGGCCGCGTGGCCGCGAGCCCCCGGCGGGCCGCATCCGCCGCCTCCGCGTACCTTCCCGCGCCCTGCAGGACGTCGGCCTCGCAGCGGCAGGCGTGCAGGAGCGCGGCCCGGTCACCGATGCGGCGCGCCGTCGCCTGGGCTTCGACCAGGTGGGGCAGTTGCGCGTCGAGATCGCCGGCGCGGGCCCGCGCGTACGTCAGGTTGACGGTGGCGATGACCTCGGCCCTGGCGTCGCCCGCGGCCCGCGCCGCGTCCAGCGCCGCGCGGGCGACGGCGCTGCCTTCGGCCTCCCGGGGAAGGGTGAGGAGGCGATGGGCGAACAGGTTGAGCACGGTGGCGCGCGCGGGATGCCCGTGCGGCGTCAGGCGGGCGGCCGCACGCAGGTCGTCCAGGTCACCCGGCACGCCTAAGAGGTGGCGCAGCTCTCCCCGGTGGGCGATCAGCCAGCCGGTCCGCGCGGGATCGGCGGGAGGGCCGGCGGCGGGGGGATCGGCAGGAGGGGCGGTGGCAGGGGTGTCGGTGGCAGGGGTGTCGGTGGTGGGGGCGGTGGCTGAGAGGGCTGTGTCGATCAGTTGGACGGCGGTCGCGTTCTCGCCCGCGGCGATGGCGGCGCGTACCGCTTCGTCGAGCACGTCGGCCCTGGACGTGGCCGGGTCGGGGGCCTGCTCCCACAGCTCCAGGACGCGGAGCAGCATGTGCAGCTGTTCCGCGTGCGCCAGAGACGCCGCGGCCTCGTCGGCGGCGCGGCGCGCGGCCGCCAGCGTCCTGGACGGCCGGCACCTCGCGGCGTGCCAGTGCAGGGCGGACTCGTACGCGGCCCGGCCCAGCGGGGCGAGCTCCGGCGCCCCCTCCAGGGTCTCGGCGTAGCGCACGTGCAGCAGCTCGCGCTCGCCGGGGAGAACGTCGTCGTAGAGCACCTCCCGGATCAGCGCGTGCCGGAACGCGTACCCGTCCTCCTCGATCAGCAGGAGGTTCTCGCTCACCGGCGGGCGCAGCGCCCGGGTCAGCCCGGCGTCGTCCAGCCCGGTGACGGCGCGCAGCAGCGCGTGGCCGACCCGGGCGCCGCCGACGGCCGCGGCCTGCGCCACCCGCCGGGACTCCGCGGGCAGCCGGTCGAGCGGCGTGATCAGCAGGTCGCGCAGGGACGAGGGCAGCGGCGCGCCCACCCGGGCCGAGAGCGCCTCGACGAACAGCGGGTTGCCCTCGCTGCGCCGGAAGACGTCCTCGACGACCTCGGGAGCGGGCTCGCCGCCGGACAGGCCGCGAAGCTGCCGGACCACGTCGCCCCTGCCGAGCCGGCCGAGCTCAGTCCGGGTCGTCCACGGCTTGCGGTCCCATTCGGCCAGCACCGGGCGGAGCGGATGCGCCCGGTGCACCTGGTCACTGCGGTACGTCACGACCAGGAGGAAGGCCGCGGCGGCCTGCTGGCCTCCGATGAGCAGGTCGAGCAGCTCCCGGCTGGACCGGTCGCTCCAGTGCACGTCCTCGACGATGACCACCAGGGGCCGTTCCTCGGCGAGGTTCTCGAAGAGGGTGAGGATCTCCTCGAAGAGCCGCGCCCTGGTCAGAGCGGGATCGCCGGCGCCGGCGGGCCGGCCCAGGAGCGGCAGCAGCCTGCCCAGCTCACCGGGCTCGCCGCGGGGCAGCAGGCGGCGGAAGCCGTCCGCGCCGAGCGTGCGCAACAGCCCCCGCAACATGGCGGTGAACGGCGCGAACACCAGGCCGTTCTCCCCCATCTGGGGGCAGTCGCCCCGCAGCAGCCGCGCCTCCCCGGCCAGCGGCGCCGCGAACTCGGAGATCAACCGGGTCTTGCCCACCCCGGCTTCGCCGCCGAGCAGCACGGTGGCGGGAGAACCTCCTCGGACCCGTGCGTAGGCCGCGCCCAGAGCGGACAACTCCGCGTCTCTGCCCACGAACACCATGGAGACAGGCTCTCAGATCGCGCGGAGAACTAGGGATGCCGAATAGGGCATCTGCCCGATCCGGCCGGCCGCCGCTCCGGCGAGGCTGGCCCCATGATCCGCACCGGTGCGCGACCGCTGCTCACCCGTCCGATGGTCCTCCTGGGCGTGACCTCGCTCGCCTCGATGACGACCTTCTATCTCCTGGTGCCGCTCGTCCCGCTGTACACGGCGGAGGGCGGTTCCGGCGACATGGGCGCCGGGCTGTCCACCGGCGTCACCATGCTGGCGACCGTGCTCATGGAGCTGGTCACGCCGGCGTTGCTGGGCCGGTACGGCTACCGCGCCGGCATGGCGCTGGGCGTCCTCCTGCTCGGCGCTCCCTCGGCCCTGCTGGTCCTGTCGTCCGGGTTGCCGATGGTGCTGACCACGAGTCTGGCACGCGGCGCCGGTCTGGCGATCGTGGTCGTGGCCGGCCCCGCCCTGGTGGCCGAGCTGGCTCCGGCCGGACGCCGGGGCGAGGCGCTGGGCGTGTACGGGGTGGCCGTCGGGATACCCGCGATCCTGGGACTGCCGATCGGCCTGTGGCTGGTTCCGCTGCTCGGCTACGGGCCGGTCTTCCTCGCGGCGACGGGACTCACCCTGCTGGCGCTGATCGGGATTCCCTGGCTGCCCGCCAGGACGGCGCCGGTCGAGCAGCACGGAGGCGTCCTGCACGCGCTGCGCCGCGCCGGGATCGCCCGGCCCGTCATCGTCTTCGCCGTGATCGCCCTGGCCGCCGGGGTGCTGCTGACGTTCCTGCCGCTGGCCGTCCCCGCCGGCTCACCGGGCACGGCCGCGGCGGCGCTGCTCGCGTTCTCCTGCGCGATGCCGCTCGCCCGCTGGGCGGCCGGCCGGTACGGCGACCGCCACGGCCAGGCCGCCCTGCTGGTGCCCTCGGTGCTCGCCACGGTCGTCGGGATGGCCGGGCTCGTCCTGCTCGACGTCCCGTACGCGGTGATCGTCGGGGCGGCGCTCTTCGGCGCCGGGTTCGGCGCCGCCCAGAACGCGACCCTGGCGCTGATGTTCGAGCGGTCCTCGCCCTCCCAGGCCGGCCGGGTGAGCGCGCTGTGGAACCTCGCCTACGACGGCGGGATGGGGATCGGCGCCGTCGGGTTCGGGCTGGTGGCCGGGCCCGCCGGGTATTCGGCCGGGTTCGCGCTGCTCGGCGCCGTGCTTGCTCTCGCCCTCGTCCCGTCCCTGCTCGACAAGCGATCGGAAAGGAAACCGCTCAGTGCGCGATTCGGTGAACGATGACCTGCGGCGCGCCGTACGGGAAGTGCTGCCTGGTGTACGAGCCGACCTCGACGCCCTCATCCGCATCCCGTCGGTGAGCGCCGACCCGGCCGCCGCCGGGGACGTGCGCCGCTGCGCGGAACTGACGGCGCGCCTCTTCCTGGCCGGCGCCGCGCGGGAGGTGGAGATCCTGGACGACGTCCCCGGCGGCCGTCCCGTGGTCGTCGCCACCTGCCCCGCTCCACCGGGCCGTCCCACGGTGCTGCTGTACGCCCACTACGACGTGCAGCCCGCCGGCGATCCGGCGGCGTGGTCGGGCGGGCCGTTCGAGCCGTGGGAGAGCGGCGGGCGGCTGTACGGCCGCGGGTCCGCCGACGACAAGGCGGGGATCGCCGTCCACCTGGCCGCGTTGCGCGCGTATGGCGGGCGCCCACCGGTCGGCGTCGTCGTCATCGTCGAGGGTGAGGAGGAGATCGGCTCCCCGACGCTCGGCGCCTTCCTCGACCGGCACCGTGCCAGGCTCGCCGCCGACGTGATCGTGCTCGCCGACTCGGAGAACTTCGAAGCGGGTGTCCCCTCGTTCACCACCACGCTGCGAGGTCTGGCCAACTGCGTCGTCGAGGTGCGGACCCTGGCGGAGAACGCGCATTCCGGCACCTACGGCGGGGCGGCCCCCGACGCGCTCACCGCGCTGTGCCGGCTGCTCGCCACCCTGCACGACGAGCACGGCCACGTCGCGGTGGACGGCCTGGTCACCGGCCGCCCGCCGCAGGCGGACTATCCCGCCGAACGGTTCAGGGCCGAGGCCGGGGTGCTCGACGGCGTCGGGCTGCTCGGCTCGGGCGGCGTCGCCGAGCGGGTCTGGGCCGGGCCCGCGGCGACCGTCCTGGCGATCGACGCCCCCGCCGTGCCGGAGGCCGCCAACGCCCTCACGGCGTCCGCCCGGGCCAAGGTGAGCCTGCGCGTCGCGCCGGGGGACGACGCGGTACGGGCCCGCGCGGCCCTGGCCGGGCATCTCCGCGCGCACGCCCCCTGGGGCGCCCGGGTCGAGGTCACCGAGGCGGAGGTCGCGCAGCCGTACGCGGTGGACACCCGGGGACCGGCGTTCGAGGCGGCCCGGCGCGCCTACCGGCGGGCCTTCGGCGGCGACGTGGTGGACGTCGGAGGAGGCGGAGCCATCCCCTTCGTCGCGGAGTTCGCCGCCGCGTGCCCGGACGCGGCCATCCTGATCACGAGCCCGGGAGGAGATCCGGCCGCCCGGGCGCACGGCGTGGACGAGAACCTGCACCTGGCCGACTTCGAACAGGCCTGCCTCGCGGAGGCGCTGCTCCTCGCCGAGCTGGCGAACGGCGTGGAGGGGGCCGGCGGGGCGGACGGAGCGGAGTGAGTCCGCCGTGAGATCGGCCGTCGCGCACTCGCCGACGATTCCCTATTGTTGGTATCACCAACGATTCACCCAGTCCCCACGAAAGGAAACCGGTGTCCACCGATCTGCACGACCGCCTCGAACTCGCGGAACTGGTGTCCCGCCTGAGCCACCTGCTGGACGACCCGGCGGACGACGACGGCCTCCGGGCCGTCTATGCCGAGAACGCCGTGGTCAACAGCCCGCGCGGCACCGCGGAGGGAATCGACGCGGTGATCGCGTTCGTCCGCCGCGGCGACGGCGGCGAACGCACCCACCACTTCACCACCGACGTCGTCGTGGACCTCGACGGCGATCGGGCGGTGGTCCGCGCCAGCCTGATCGACGTGTTCTACCGGCCGGGGGAGACCCCGCACCGGACGGTCGGGCTGCGCTACGTCTTCGGCGCGCTGCGGACCGCGCGGGGATGGCGGTTCGACCGGGCCGACATCACGCCGGTCTGGTTCAGTCCGCAGCCCTAGACGCTCCCGCCGGGCACGCCGTCCTCCCCGTCCTCGTCGGCTTCGCGGTCGTCATAGGCTTCGCCGCGGAGCCGGGCGGCGGCGTGCGCGGCGGCGCGCCGGATGCCGACGTATCCGGTGCAGCGGCACAGGTTGGAGGCCAGGACCTGGTCGAGCCGCCGCTCGTCGCGGTCGAGTTCGGGCTCCGCCGCGAGGGCCCCGGCGAGCAACATGAGGAAACCGGGCGTGCAGAAGCCGCACTGCAACGCGTGCTCGGCGGCGAACGCCTCCTGCAACGGGTGCAGCCGGTCCCCGTCGGCGAGCCCTTCCACGGTCCGCACCTCATGACCCGCCGCCTGCACCGCGAGGGTGAGGCAGGCGCGTACGGCGGCGCCGTCCAGCAGCACGGTGCACGAGCCGCAGACGCCGTGCTCGCAGCCGAGCGTGGTGCCGGTCAGGCCGAGCCCGTCGCGCAGCAGGTCGGCCAGGCTGGTCCGGGGTTCCACGGTCGCCCGGCGCGGCTCGCCGTTGACGGTCAGCTCGATGTCGGTCATCGGTTCGCCGCCTCCGCCGCGGCCGCCTCCGCCGCTTCGGTGAGACACCGCCGCACGAGCGTGCGCAGCACGTGCCGCCGGTAGGGGACCGAGGCGTACGGCTCCTCGACCGGGTCCGCCTCCGTGCCGGCCACCTCCGCGGCCTCCGCGATCGGCCCGGGGCCCGCCCGCTCGCCGATCAGCACGGCTTCCGCCTCCACCGCGCGCAGCGGGACGTCGGCGGCGTTGGCCAGCCCGATGCGCACCCATGCGACGCGTTCCGCGGCGAGCCGCACGGCGACCACGACCGCGGCGAGCGCGAAACTGGCGTGGGTGCGGCGGTGCTCGGCGAAGCGGACGGCCGTGCCGGGCCCGAGACGCGGCAGCCGTACGCCGGTGACCAGTTCGTCCGGGAGGCGGGCGGTGGTGAACGGGCCGAGGAACCAGGCGCCGGCGGGCACCCGCCGCTCGCCGTACGGGCCGCGCAGTTCCACCTCGGCGTTCAGGGCGGCGGCGAGCGCGCACCACTCGGCGGCCGGGTGCGCCCAGGCGAGACTGCCGGCGAAGGTGCCCCTGGCCCGGATCGGCGGATGCGCGACGTTCGGCGCGACCAGGCGGAACAGTGCGGCCAGCGGGTCCGCGAACCGGGCGCGCTCCAGGTCGGCGTGCCTGACCAGGGCGCCGAGGCGCGCGGACGCCGGGTCCAGCGCGATGCCGGACAGCCCGGCGACCCGGTTGACGTCGATCAGGATCGCGGGACGCCTGCGCCGGTAGCGCATCTCGATGAGCAGGCTCTGCCCACCGGCCAGGACGCTCGCCTCCGTGCCGTGCTCGCCCAGCAGGCTCACCGTCTCCGCCACGGAGGGCGGGGCCACGTAGTCGAAATATGCCGGTTTCATGTCATTTGTCCTGGGAAGCGGATATCCGTGGTAGCTACCGCATCGGGGGGAAGCCAAACATGCGCTACATCGGTGAGCGGATCCCGCGGCGCGAAGACCGGGACCTGATCACCGGCCGGGCCCGCAGGGTCGCCGACCTCGATGTGCCCGGCACCCTGGAGCTGGCGTTCACCCGCAGCCCGCTGCCGCACGCCAGGATCCGCGCGGTGGACACCGCAGAGGCGCGGGCCATGCCCGGCGTCGCCGCGGTGTGGGCCGCCGCGGACCTGCCCGCCCAGGCCGCCCGGCCCGCGCCCGGCGAGGGCGGCCCGCCGCCGCGGCCGCTGCTCGCCACCGGCAAGGTCCGCTACCCCGGCGAGGCCCTGGCGGCGGTCGCCGCCGACACCCGCGCGCACGCCGAGGACGCCGCCGAACGCGTCCGGTTCGACCTCGACCCGCTGCCCGTCCTCGACGACCCGGTGGCCGCCGCCGCCCGGGACGCGCCGCGGCTGTTCGACGGGCGGAGCAACGTCGCCGAGGAACGCACTTTCGGCGGGCCCGCCGACGACGTCTTCGCCGCCGCGCCGGTGGTGGTCGAGGCCGCCTACCGCGAGCAACTCGTGCTGCCCATGTCGCTGGAGGCGCGGGCCGTGCTGATCAGGCCCGACGGTGCGGACCGGTTCACCGTCTGGGTCTCCCACCAGGCCCAGCACCGCATGCGGGACGGGGTGGCCGCCGCGCTCGGCCTCGCCCCCGAACGGGTCCGGGTGATCGTCCCCGCCACCGGCGGAGCCTTCGGCGCCAAGAGCCAGGTCTTCCCCGAGTACCTCGTCGCCGCCCATCTGGCCCGCCACCTGCGCCGCCCGGTCCGCTGGAGCGAGGACCGCGCCGAGGCCATGCTCGCCGCCCCGCGCGGACGCGGCCAGCATCAGCGGGTACGGCTGGCCGCCGGCACCGACGGCACCTTCCTCGGCTACGAGTTGCTGATCGACGCCGACATCGGCGGCTACCCGCACACCGGGGCCTTCGTGCCCATGATGACCGGCGCGATGAGCACCGGCGCCTACCGCACCCGCCGGGTGCACACCCGTGTGCGCTGCGTCCTCACCACCACCGCGCCCACCACGTCCTACCGGGGCGCGGGACGCCCGGAGGCGGCGTACGCGCTGGAGCGGACCGTGGACCTGCTCGCCCGCAGGCTGGGGATGGACCCGGCCGAGCTGCGGCTGCGCAACTTCATCCGGCCCGAGGAGTACCCCTACCTGACTCCCACCGGCCGCACCTACGACTCCGGCGACTACGCCACCGCCCTGCGCACCGCCCTCGACGCCGCCGGGTACGCCCGGGTGCGCGCCGAGCAGGTCCGGCGGCGGCGGGAGGGCGGCCGGCCGCTCGGCGTGGGCATCGCGACGTACGTGGAACGCTCCGGCGGGCCGCCGGACAGCGACGAGTTCGGCAGCGTGGAGGCGTGCCAGGACGGCACGTTCCTCGCCAGGTCCGGGTCCACGGCCACCGGGCAGGGGCATCTGACCGCGTTCGCCCAGGTGGTCGCCTCCGCGCTGGACGTCGAACTCGACCGGGTGCGGGTCGTCGAGGGCGACACCGCCGAGGTGCCCTACGGGTTCGCCACCTTCGGCAGCCGGTCCATGCAGGTCGGCGGCGCCGCCCTGTGGCGGGCGGCGGAGGCGCTGGTGGCGGAGGCGCGGCGGCGATACGCCAAGGAGCTGGGCGTGGACGCCGCGGAGGTGTCCTACGCGGCGGGACGGCTGGTGTGCGGCGACGACTCGGCGGAGCTGGGCGACCTGGTCGCCGGGACCGGGCCGCTGCGCGCCGACGAGCGTTTCGCGCCGCCGCAGGCGTTCCCGTTCGGCGCGCACGTCGCCGTCGTGGAGATCGACCCCGACCTCGGCACCGTCGAGGTGCGCCGGGTGGTGGCGGTGGACGACTACGGCGTGGTGGTGAACCCGATGATCGTCGACGGGCAGGGGTACGGCTCGATCGCCCAGGGACTCGGCCAGGCGCTGTACGAGCAGGCGTTCGCCGACCCGTGCGGCCTGCCGTACGCGACGACGCTGCTGGACTACCTGGTGCCGACCGCCGCCGAGATGCCGCCGATCACCCTGCTGGAGACGAGCACGCCGAACCCGAACACGCCGCTCGGCGCCAAGGGGGCGGGCGAGGCCGGCTGTATCGGCATCCCGCCCGCGGTGGTGAACGCCGTGTGCGACGCGCTCGACGTCGACCACGTGGACATGCCGCTGACACCCGAGACGGTCTGGCGGGCGATGCGCCGCGGCGGCCCCTGACCTGGTCCTGGAATTGGCATAGCAGGTCATAAAACGGGCAAGTGGGTGTGTCAGGGGATATCTGAGCGCCGGCACGGGGGAGAAGGACGAGGGGGTACCTCGGGCACGTCGGTCTTCGTCATCGCCGTGGCTCGGAAAGATTTCTCGGTTTGGAGGGGGCCATGACCGTGACACAGACCAGGCGTTCGGCCACAGCGACGGAGGCCAAGAGGACGAAGCCGGAGGGCCGGCACAACGGAGGCCGGGAGTTCACCCTGGACCTGCCGTTCCTCACCGTCCAGCTCCGGTCTCCGGACGTACGGATGCCCAGCGTGCACCTGCCGGACATGAAGCTGCCCGAGATGCACATGCCCGAGATGCACATGCCGGACATGAGGATGCCCCGGGTCAACCGCCAGGAGGTCGGGCACGCCGTGGACGTCGCGCGGTCCTTCCTCCCGCCGCCCGAGCGCATCGTCTACTACGGCGGGCTGGGCGCGCTCGCGGTGTTCGGCCTGCTGGAGTGGCCGGTGGCGGCCGCGATCGGCGCGGGCACGCTGATCGCCCAGCGAGCCAGGTCCGGGGAGCGCGGCAAGGAGACCGCGCGCGGCAGGAACGAGCGGAAGCCCGAGGCCGTCACCCCGGCGGCGAAGGCGCCCAGGGCGAAGGCAACCGGGGCCAAGGCAGCCGGGGCGAAGGCGCCGGGGACGAAGGTCTCCGGGACCAGGGCCGCCCGGACCAAGGCGTCCGAGCCCAAGCCCGGCGGCGGCACGACGACCCGTCGTACCCGTACCGCGAAGTGAGCCAGGCCACACCGCCGCGCGAGGGCGCGGCCTGATCGGCGTGCCCGGAACCCCGTCCCTGTTCCTCCGACCGGAGAAGAAAGCCCATGAACCTGTTCGGCGCGCTGCACCCGGACTCCCTCCTCGCCATGCTTCCCGAGCCGGTGCGCGGCCTGGTCCCGCACAAACGCTGGACCAGGCAGTGTCCCGGCGGGCTCCGCATCGAACTGCGCAACATCGGCGGTCCGGGCAGCGCGCGCGTCGTCAAGGAGCTCGAAGAGCGGCTGCTCAGGGTGGGCGTGGCCCGGGCGGAGGTGAACGGCGCCCTCGGATTCGTGTACATCGGCTGCGATCCGGAGTCGGTGGACCACGACAAGCTGCTGTCGATCGTCGAGGAGCTGGACGAGACGCACGAGAGCATCGACGTGCCCTGGGCCCGCATCCCGCTGGAACAGCACGCCCGTGCCGTCGTCGGCCTGGGCGGCAGCCTTCTCGGCACCGGCCTGGCGCTGGCCGGCAACGTGACCAGGATCCGCGTGCTCAACGCCGCCGTCCCCGCCTTCCTCCAGCTCGCCGAGCACTCGCCGCGGCTGCGCAGGGACCTCGACCGGTTGATCGGGACGCCCGCCGTGGACGCGATGTTCGCCACCGCCCGCACGGTCACCCAGACCCTGGCGGTGCGGCCGGTCGGCCTGCTCATCGACTCGGCGGCGGCGGCCGGCCGGTTCGCCGACGCCCGCAGCGGCCTGCACGCGTGGTTCAGCCGGGAGGAGGAGTTCGCCGAGCACAAGGGCGCCTACCGGCACATCCGCACGGTGCAGCCGCCCCGGCCCGCGCCGCTGCGGCACGGCCCGATCGAGCGGTACGCCGGCATCGCGATCCCGGCGTCGCTCGGCGCCTACGGGCTGACCGCGGTGGTCGGCCGCGACGGGGACCGCGGCCTGTCGGTCCTGATCCCCGGCACGCCCAAGGCCGCGGCGGTCGGCAGGGACGCGTTCGCCAGCACGGTGGTCCGCGCCCTCGCGAGCAGGCGCAGCATCGTCCTGCACGCCGACGCGCTGCGCCGGATGGACCGGATCGACACCGTCGTCCTGGACGCGGAGATGCTCCGCACCGGCGGCTGGGAGATCCACGGCGTGCTTCCCCTCGGCCCGGCGACCCCCGCCCCGAACGGCGGGGCGGCGAACGGCGGGGCGGTGAAAGGGCGGACCCTCAACGGCGCCGCCCAGGGCGGGAACGTTCCAGCCGGGAACGCGCCGGACGGGCGCGCCGACGGCCAGGACGGCGGCCAGGACGGCGGCGGCCAGGACATGGACGAGTTGCAGGCGCGGCTCTACGCGCTGCTCGACTTCACCGACCCCGGCGCGGAACGGGAGAAGGACGGCTGGGCCGTCGCCCCCTACCACGGGGGCGCGGACGAACCGGAGGAGGTCGCCCGCTGGCGGGACGAGGGGACGCGGCCGGTCCTGATCACGAGGAACGGCGTCCCGGTGGCCGTCGCGGGCCTCGCGCCGGAGCTCCACCCGCTGGCCGAGGCACTGGTCGGCGCGGCGGCGGACTGCACGGTGATGCTCGCCGGCGGCGAGCCCTGGCTCGCCCGCAGGCTGGGCGTCGAGCCGCTCCCCGGCGCCGGCGCGCGGTTCGGCGCCGCGGTCCGTGCGCTGCAGAAGGACGGTCACGGCGTGGCCGTGGTCGCCCGGCGGGCCCGGCGCGCGCTGCGCCAGGCCGACCTCGGGATCGGCGTGCTGGACCAGCCCGGCCGGGTGCCGTGGGACGCGGACGTGATCGGCGACCTCGACGGCGCCCACCTGCTGCTGGGCTGTCTGGCCCCGGCGCGGCGGGCCAGCTCGCAGAGCGTGCGGGTGGCCGCGGCGGGCGCGACCATCGGGTCGGTGCTGGCGCTGTTCGGCGACTCGGGCCCGGCCTCGGTCGCGCGGGCCGCGCTGGTGGGCGACTGCACGTCGCTGGCCGCGCTGGTCACCGGACGGTGGGCGGGCCGCGACCTCGGCCGCACCGCGCCGCCGGTCGGCGCCGACCGCACGCCGTGGCACGCGATGAGCGCCGCGGACGCCCTGGCCCGGCTGCACAGCTCCAAGCGCGGGCTGAGGGAGAGCGACGCCGTCCACCGCAGGACGGCGGACGGGGCGGCCGAGGCGGACCGGCCGGCCTCACTGGTGCGCACGTCGGTGGAGGAGCTCGCCAACCCGCTCACCCCGGTCCTCGCCGCGGGCGCCGGCGTGTCGGCCATGGTTGGCTCGGTGCTGGACGCGGTGCTGATCGGCGGCGTGATGGTGACCGACGCGCTGCTCGGCGGGGTCCAGCGCAGGAACGCCGACCAGGCGCTGCACCGCCTCACCGAGGTGACCGCGGCCCGGGTACGGCTGCGGCGGCCCGACGGCAAGCAGGAGGTGGACGCCGACGAGCTCGTCCCCGGCGACGTGATCGAGTTGCATGCCGGCGACGCCGTACCGGCCGACTGCCGGGTGATCAAGGCGTCCGGGCTGGAGGTGGACGAGTCGAGCCTGACCGGGGAGTCGCAGCTCGTCACCAAGACCGCGGCGCCGACGGCCGCGCAGGCCCTCGCGGAGCGGACCTCGATGGTCTACGCGGGCACCACCATCGCGGCCGGGCACGGGCGCGGCGTGGTCGTGGCCGTGGGCGCCAGGACCGAGTCGGGCAGGACCGCGGCGAGTGGCGCCGACGGGCCGCCGCCGAGCGGTGTGGAGCTGCGGCTGCGCGCCCTGAGCCGGCGCATCCTGCCCGCGGCGCTCGGCTCCGGGGCCGTCCTGATGGTCATCGACCTGCTCCGCGGCACCCCGCTGGCGAAGGCGCTCGCCCCGGCGGTGAACCTCGCCGTCGCCGCGGTGCCCGAAGGGCTGCCGTTCATCGCGACCGTCGCCGAGCTGGCCGCGGCCAAGCGGCTGTCGGCGCGCAACGCGCTGGTGCGCAACCCGTCCACCATCGAGGCCCTGGGCCGGATCGACGTCCTCTGCTTCGACAAGACGGGCACCCTGACCCAGGGCCGGATCACCCTCGGCCTGGTCTCCGACGGCCGCAAGGACCGGACCCTGGACGACGTCACCCCCGAGCTGAAGGGGATCGTCGGGGCGGCGCTGCGGGCGGGACCGCGTTTCGGCAAGGGGCAGGCGCTCCCGCATCCGACCGATCGCGCGGTCGTGGAGGGCGCCGAGCGCCTCGGCGTGCCCGATGCCGAGGGGCTGCGCGAGTGGGAGCGGGTGGACGAGCTGCCCTTCGAGCCGGGACGCGGCTACCACGCGGTGCTGGGCCTGTGCGAGTCCGGGCACCTGCTCAGCGTGAAGGGCGCCCCGGAGGTCGTGCTCACCCGGTGCGAGAGCGTGATCCGGGACGGGGAGATCCTGCCCTTCGACGACGAGGTCAGGCGGGAGCTGGAGATGGAGGTGAACCGGCTCGCGTTGCAGGGCTACCGGGTGCTCGCGGTCGCCGAGCGGCCCGCCTCCGACCGTTCCGACCTGGACGAGGAGCGGATCGGCAAGCTGCGCTTCCGCGGGCTGCTCGGCCTGGCCGACCCGGTCAGGCCGACCGCGGCGGAGAGCGTCGCCGGGCTGATCAAGGCCGGGGTCCGGGTCATGATGATGACCGGGGACCACCCGAGCACGGCCGAGGCCATCGCCGCCGAGGTGAACGCGCTGAACGGCGGCCGGGTGATGACGGGTCCCGAGCTCGACGCGCTGGACGACGACGCCCTGGACCGGGTGCTCGGCGAGGTGGCGGTGTTCGCCCGGGTGACCCCGGCGCACAAGGCGCGCGTCGTGGCGAGCCTGCGCCGGTCCGGCAACGTGATCGCGGTCACCGGCGACGGCGCGAACGACGTCCCCGCGATCCGGCTGGCGGACGTGGGGGTGGCCCTGGGGGCGCACGCCAGCCCGGCCGCCCGGGTCGCCGCGGACATCGTCGTCACCGACAACCGGATCGAGACGCTCATCGACGCGCTCCTTGAGGGCCGGGCGATGTGGGGCTCGGTGCGCGACGCGCTGGGCATCCTGCTCGGCGGGAACATCGGGGAGATCGTCTTCACGGTCGGTTCCAGCGTGCTGACCGGGCGCAGCGCGTTGAACGCCCGCCAGTTGCTGCTGGTCAACCTGCTGACCGACATGCTGCCGGCGATGGCGGTGGCGGTGCGCCCGCCGAGCGCCGCCAGTCCGGAGCGGCTGCTGGCCGAAGGCCCGGAGGCGTCGCTGGGCGCGGCCCTGACCCGCGACATCTACGTGCGCGCGGTGACCACGGCGGTGGGTGCGGCCGCCGCGTGGATCCTCGCCAGGATGAGCGGCACCCGCGGCCGCGCGGACACGGTCGGGCTGATCGCCCTGGTGAGCACCCAGCTCTTGCAGACGCTGGCGATGGGACGCAAGGACCGGATGGTGCTGCTCGCCGCCCTGTCGTCGCTGGGGCTGCTGGTGGTCGTCGTCTCGGTGCCCGGCCTGAGCCACTTCTTCGGGTCGCGCCCGGTCGGGCCGGTCGGCTGGTCCACCGCCCTGGCCTGCGCCGTCGCGGCGAGCCTGCTGGGCAAGGTCATCCGGTGGCCGTTCACCGAATCGTAGTCGAACGTTCATTGTTCTGATGAGTGAGATATGCCCTTAACTCACGACTATTGGTAAAGTTGGTGATAAGTACACGTAACTACCTCAAGGTGTATCTATGTCCGAGTTCCTGGCCACTCTGCTGGCCCGCGCAGCCCTGATGTTCCTTGAGGGCTTGATCACTCAGGTCGTTCAGGCCGTCGTCAGTTCCCTGGTCAGGCCCTCCGCGCAGCCCGCGTGACCTGCTCTCCCTCATCGCTGCGTCCCCGGCCAGGCTCACCCGCCCCCTTGACCAGCCGTCCATGCGGACCTGGGTGATGGAGTCGAAGTAGAACGCGGAGGCGGCGTCCATCGCGTCGAGGAGCCTCGGCACCTCCCAGCCCGCGCCCGCGAACGCCTCCCGTACCAGTGCCTTCTGCCGGGGGATGTCGCGGTGGTGGTAGTCGTGTGCCCGGTCCCGGCGGAAGATGAGCACCGCCCGCGCCTCGTCCAGGTGGGCCGCCGTGTAGTAGGCGGCCGTCCGGCCGGGGGCGGTGTACGCGCGAGCCTCGCCGTCCGGGCCGTCGTGGGCGGGCATGGCGAAGACCGCGAGGTACGCGCCGATGAACTCGGTGATCCGGGACTCCTCCCCGAAGGCCAGCCGGCGCACGTTCGAGTGCAGTCCGTCGGCGCCGATCACCAGGTCGAACCTGCGCGGCGGGCCCGTCTGGAAGGTGACGCCGATCCCGGCCCCGTCCTCGTCCAGTGCGGTGACCGAGTCGCCGAAGAGGTACTCCACCCGGTCCCGGCCCGCCTCATGGAAGATCTCGCTGAGGTCGTCGCGCGGGCTACTTCGACATCATCCATCGGCACCGCGCGGTCACCCTGATCGTGGTGCGTGAACTGTTCACCCTGGCCCACCTGGATCTCGCCGAGCGCCTGTTCGACTGGCGGCGGCGGCTCACCGTGCTGCTCCTCGGCCCGGAGCCCGACCTGGCCGCCCGGGTCCGCGGCGTCGTGGCCATCGGCGGGCTGTCGGACTGCACGGTGGCCTTTCCCGAGTCCCTCGCCGACGAGCTCGGCCCGATGGCGGTGGCCGCCGCGCTGGCCGCCCTCGAAGGCGCCCCGGCCTGACCACGCCCCAGGTCACGCCGTGGGTCACTCCTGCGCGCGCGGGAACTCCGAGCACCGGAACGAGCCGAACCGCTGGGCCTCGCCCCGCCGGATGACCACGGTGACCGCGTCGGGGTCGATGTTCGCCCGCGCGGCGAGCGCGTTCGCGGCGGTGCAGGTGAGCTGGCCGAGCCACAGCGGGGGCACCCGTGGCTCGGGCGACGGCCGCGGCCGGGCGACGGGGGGGACGGCCAGCGAGATGCGCACCCGCGCCGCGTCGGCGGTGACCTGGTCCGGCGTGCCCTCCTCCGGCGAGAGGTCGGTGCTCAGGCCCTGCCGCCGCTCGGCCGTGCTGGGCCCGTCCACCAGCAGGTTCAGCGTCTCCTTCAGCGAGGGCAACGGGCCGGGCCTGCTCACGGCCCGCAGCCGCGCGCCGGACACGAAGTAGAGCCGCACGCTGGGCTGGAAACCCACGGCGGGCTCGCCCCCGTCGATCACCCCGGTCGGCCCGATCGCGCACCCGGCCACCGTCGCGGCCACCGCCAGCAGGCACGCCGTCACCCCGCGGACGTTCATCCGGCCTCCCCACGGGCCGGCGAACCGCCCGGTACGGGGGCCGCGCGGCGGGGGAGGGTGAGGGTGAACAGCGCGCCGCCGCCGGGCGGGTTGGCCACGTCGATCGAACCGCCGTGCAGGCGCGCGTTCTCCAGGGCGATGGCCAGGCCGAGCCCGCTCCCGTCGGACCGCGTCCTGGCCGCGTCGGCCTTGGCGAAACGGTCGAAGACGTGCGGCAGGACGGCCGGGTCCACCCCGTCGCCCGCGTCCCCGACCTCGATGACCACGTGGTCCTGGCCGGTCGCGCGCAGCCGTACGGTGACCGGGGGCGCGCCGTGCCGGAGGGCGTTCCCGGCGAGGTTGGCCATGATCACGTCGAACCGGCGCGGGTCCATCCGGATCCGCACGCCGTGCGGCAGGTCCTGCGTGATCCGGGCGGTCCAGCCGCGGGTGCGCAGGCAGGCGCGGATCGCCTCCGCCACGTCGACGTCGTCCAGGATCAGCCGCGCCGCCCCGGCGTCGAACCGGGAGATCTCCATGAGGTCCTCGACGAGCCGGACCAGTCTGCCCACCTCCAGGCTCAGCAGCCGGGCGGCCTGCGCCAGGTCCCCTTCGAGGCGGCCGGCCTCCTCCTCGAACAGGTCCGCCATGGCCAGGATGGACGCCAGCGGGGTACGCAGCTCGTGGGACACGTCGGCGACGAACCGGCGGGCCCTGACCTCCATGTCGCGCAGCTCGGACACGTTGGCCTCCAGGGCGGCCGCGGTGGCGTTGAAGGTCCGCACCAGCCGGGCCAGCTCGTCGCCGCCGCTCACCTTCAGCCGGGTGTCCAGCTCGCCCGCCCCGAGCCTGCGGGCCGCCCGGTCGAGGTCGCGCACCGGCCGCAGCACGCCCCCGGCCGCCAGCAGGGCGAACAGCACGGCCAGCGCCACCACCGGGAGCACCCCGTTCGGCGCGGCGGCGACCAGCGCGTCCTCGTCGGCGGACTCCCTGGCCAGCGGCGTCACGAGATAGACCTCCACCCCCGACGGGGTCCGCTGCCGGCCCAGCAGCACCGGCGTGCCCACGACGAGATAGGGCACACCGGCCGAGACGACCCGCTGGTAGACGAGCCGGTGCCGGGCGGCGACGCCGCGGCGCAGCGCGGAGGTGATCGGGCCGGTGCCGTCCCCGGAGGCGACCAGGCCGGAGTCCTCGTACACGGCGGCGCCGGTCGCCGCCAGGAACGCGGGCGCGACGCCGTTGGCGAGCCGCTGCAGGGCCGCGCGGTCGGGCGGGTGCTGCATGTTCTCGGTGAGGGTGGTGACGCGCAGCCGGAACTCGTTGACCACCGACCACTCGGTCCGCTCCAGCATGAGGTCACGCGCCTGCCGGTAGACCAGCCCGGCCGCGGTCAGCGCGCTGAGCCCGGCGAGCAGCACGAAGACCACGACCAGCCGGGCACGCAGCCCGCGCGCCCCCGACGGAAGCCGTGGCCGCCACCTCCCCGGTGCCCCGGAGCTCATGGCGAGCCCCTCACAGCCGGCCCCGCCCGGCGGACCCACAGCGGACCTCGCCCAGCGGGCCTTTCGCAGCGGGCCTTTCGCAGTGGGTCTTTCACAGGGGACCGAACCGGTACCCGAACCCGCGCGCGGTCTGGACGTACCGCGGCTTCGACGGCACGTCCTCGATCTTCGTGCGCAGCCGCTGCACGCACGCGTCCACCAGCCGGGAGTCGCCGAGGAAGTCGAGGTCCCACACCGACTCCAGAAGCTGCTGACGGCTGAACACCTGACCGGCCGCCGCCGACAGTTCCAGCAGCAGCCGCAGCTCCAGCGGCGGCAGCACGATCGGCACGCCGCCCTTGGCCACGGTGAGCGAACCGCGGTCGATCACCAGGTCCCCGTGCACCTCCCGGCCGCCCGCCGCCGTGCCCTGCCCGCCGCGCCGCAGCACCGCCCGGATCCGCGCCTCCAGCACGCGCGGCCGTACCGGCTTGACCACGTAGTCGTCGGCACCCGCCTCCAGGCCGCTGACGACGTCCAGGTCGTCGCCGCGGGCCGTGAGCATGACGATCGGCGTGGGGCCGCCGGCCCTGATCCGGCGGCACACCTCGAAGCCGTCCAGGCCGGGGAGCATGAGGTCGAGCACGACGATGTCCGCAGGTACGGCGTGCAGCCGCCGCAGCCCCTCCTCGCCGGTGCCGGCGACGTCGACCTCGTGGCCGTGCCGGCCGAGCGAGAGGCGCAACCCCTCCCGCACAGACGGGTCGTCCTCGATCAGCATCACTCTGGCCACCGTCCAAGTATCCGCCGTGGTCAGCGCGTCGCCGGACGATGAGGTCATTCATTACACGCTCATGACATTTCGGTCATGGGCGGCGGACATCGCTCTGCCAGCATCGTGGCCGCTTCCCATCGACGATCCCTGACCCGGGTTCGCACCGCCGCCACCATGGCGGGCCACCCTAGGAGGATGTATGCGATTCGCCCGTAACGCCCTGGCCGCGGCCGGCCTCACCGCGGCCCTGCTGACCGTCGCCGCCCCGGCCTTCGCCGACGCCGCGTCGGCACATGTCGCCACCGCGGCCCTGGCGCGCACGAACCCCAGCCCCGCGCCCGCCTCGCCCTCGCCCTCCGGTCCGGCTTCGGACTCCGTCGCCACCCCCGCTCCGGCGCCCGCCGAGGACGCTCCCGACCGGTCCGCGCCCCGCCGCCCGGTACCCGCCGGGGCCCCGGAGACCGGTGGCGGCCCGGCCGGCAGCACGCTGGTGCCGGTCGGCGGAGTCCTCCTCGCCGCGGGGGCCGGGGCGGGTCTGCTGGCACTGCGCCGCCGTACGCCCGGCCGGATCTGACCGTGCCGGGGGCGGGAGACGACGCCGGCCGGCCGCCGCGCCCGGAGGAGGCGGCGCCGGGCGGGTCCGGCGCCCTCCGGCCGGCGGCGGCGGGAGGTCGCCGGGCGCTCGGCGTGGCGGCCGTCGCCGTCAGCGTGGCGGGTGCCGTGCTGATGGGGCGTGGTCTCCTGCCCGCGGCAGGACCTCCTGCTCCGCCGCCCGCGCAGGCACAGGCGGCCGGTTCCGCGCCCGCGCGAGCGGGGGACGGGGCTTCCGCCGCGGGGGCGGGGGATTCCGGGCAGGGGCCGGGGGACGGTCCTGCGACGTCCGGTGACCGTTTCCCGGATGCGGACGGGCTTGCCGTGGCGGAGCCTCGGTGGCTCGACGTGCCGGGGATCGGGGTGCATGTCGGGCTTTCCCGGCTCGGGCTCAACGGTGACGGGACCGTGGAGGTGCCGCCGGTGGACCGGCCCGGGGAGGCAGGGTGGTACGCACGGGGGTACCGGCCCGGGGAGCGTGGCGGGGCGGTGATCCTCGGGCACGTGGACGGCGGGGGGCGTAAAGGGGTGTTCTACGACCTCGGGCGGGTGCGCCGGGGCGACGACATCTCCGTCACCCGTGCGGACGGCTCGGTCGCCGTCTTCGTGGTCCAGTCGGTGGAACAGGTCCCCAAGAGCGGCTTCCCCTCCCAGCGGGTGTACGGCCCGCTCGGCTACCCGGGCCTGCGCCTGGTGACCTGCGGCGGCGGCTTCGACCGGCGAACCGGCCACTACACGGCCAACGTCATCGTCTACGCGCGTCTCACCTGACCGGCCCTCCGCACCCGCCGCCCTCCGCACCGGCCCTCCGCGCCCGGCCGCCGGGTCGGATGGGGCGCGGGCGGGCAGCATCAGAGGATGGAATCCTTGCTCACGGCCGCCTGGGAACTGCTGTCCGTGCCGTCCACCGCCGACCGTCCCGCCGAACTGCGCCGCGCGCTCGACCTCGTGCTCGGCTTCGTCGGGCCGGGGTTCGCGGTCGAGCGGTTCGAGTCGGGGGGCAAGCCGAGCGCCCTGCTCTACGCGGGGGCGGGAGCCGTACGGCCGCGCTTCCGGGTCGTGCTCAACGCGCACCTCGACGTCGTGCCGGCCCCGCCGGAGCAGTTCAGGCCGCGCCGCGACGGCGACCGGCTCTACGCCAGGGGCGCCCAGGACATGAAGGTGTCCGCGCTGGTGCAGGCGCTGGTGTTCCGCGAGCTGGCGGCCGGCCTGCCGTACCCGATCGCGTTGCAGCTCGTCACCGACGAGGAGCTGGGCGGGCGGGACGGGACGCTGCACCAGCTCGGCCAGGGGGTGCGCGCGGAGTTCGCGATCATGGGGGAGCACAGCGGGCTGCGCGTGGTGACCGACTCCAAGGGCGTCGTGACGGCCGGGCTGCGGGCCGCCGGCCGGGGCGCGCACAGCGCGTACCCGTGGCTCGGCGACAACGCCCTGCTGCTGCTGAACCGCACTCTGGACGCCGTGCTGGCCGCCTACCCGCCGCCGGCCGAGGAGGTGTGGCGCACCACGGTGAACGTGGCGCGGATCGAGACCCCCAACCTGGCGCGCAACCAGGTGCCCGCGCTGGCCGAGGCGTGGCTGGACATCCGGTACCCGGCGGGCGACGCCGACTTCGACGGCAGGACCGCCCAGGAGATCGTCACCCGCCTGGCGTCCTTCTGCGTGCCCGGCGTCGTCCCCTTCGTGGACCACGTGGACCCGCCGCACCACGCCGATCCCGGCTCGCCGGGCGTGACCGGGCTCATGCGGGCGGCACGCGGCCAGGGGTTCGACGGCGGCCTGCTGCGCAAGCACGGCTCGGCCGACGCGCGCTTCTACTACCAGCGGGGCGTCGACGCCGTGATCTTCGGCATCGGCGGCGACGGCCAGCACGGCCCGGACGAGTACGCCGACCTCACCACGGTCGCGCCCTACTACCGGGCGCTGAAGGAGTTCCTGCGGAACCTGGCCCGGTGAGTCTCTGGCAGCATGAGGGCGGAACGGGCGATTCCGGATGGAGGCTGACGCGGATGGTCACGGCCGACGACGTGCGCCGGGTGGCGCTCCCCCTGCCGCGCACCGAGGAGCACCTGATCAGGGAGCACGTCAAGTTCCGGGTGGGCCGGATCGTCTACGTCGCGATCTCACCCGACGAGACGTGGATGGGCTTCGCCTTCCCCAAGGAGGAGCGAGACGCCCTGGTGGCCGCCGAGCCCGCGAAGTTCAGCCTGCCGCGCCCTTCGGACCTGCGGTTCAACTGGGTGCACGCCGACCTTTCCGCCCTCGGCGAGGAGGAGATGCGGGAGCTGGTCGTGGAGGCGTGGCGGATGGTGGTGCCCAGGCGGGTGGCCGCCGCCGTCCCGTAGCCGTCCGGTCACGTGTGTCCGGGCGTTCTCAGCCGGTGGGCGACCGGCCGGCGACCAGCGCGTCCCCGAGGTCCGTGCGCTGGTAGAGGACGCGCCGTCCGGCGCGGGCCGCCTCCACCAGCCCCGCGTCGCGCAGCGCGGCCAGGTGGCCGGACGCCGTGCCGAGGCCCAGGCCGAGCAGCTCGGCGAGCTGCGTGGTGGTCGCCGGCACCGCCAGCTCCAGCAGGACCCGGCTGCGGGTCCGCCCGATCAGCCGCCCCAGCCCGTGCGGCGTCGCCACAGCCGCCGCCGTGCCCCTGGCCGGATAACTGATCGCGTACGGCCACGCGTGCTCCAGGTAGGAGCCCACGCCCGTCTGGAAGACGGTCGGCACGAAGAGCAGGCCGCGCCCGCCCAGCCGGTGCGTCACGTCGGGTCCGGCGGCCCGCACCACGATCACCCCGTCCGGCCGCCAGCGCACCTTGGGCCGCAGGTCGTCCAGCGCCGCCGCCCACCCGTAGGTGGCCAGCCGGCCCGCCCGGTGGATCACGTCCCGCTCCAGGACGGCCCGGAACCGCGGCCAGAACGGCGCCACGGTCTCGTCCCACAGCGCCTGGTAGGCGTCCGCGACCAGGTCCACCACGTCCGGCGCGAAGAGCACGTCCATGACGTGGCCCGGCATGCGCGGCATGCCCTCCAGGTTCCTGGCCAGTTCCTCGTGCGCCCGCGCGGCCGGGGTGGCCCGCACGACCGCGATCTCGTCGGCGAAGGGCACCTGCACGCCGCTCGGGGGAGGCGCGACGAAGTCGGCGTTGTACCGTCCCTGCCGGAGCAGCCCGGTCAGCGCGGCCAGCGCGGGCCGTTCCGCCGCCAGCCGCCGGTACGGTCCGCGCATCCGCTCCGCCCAGCTCCGCCACACGCCGGGCGCCCGCACGCCGGACAGCACCCAGTGCGCGTGGTGCGTGACGATCAGCGGGGAGACGGCGAACCTGCTCGCGATGACGTCCCGCGGGCTGACCTCGATCAGATAGGACATCGGACCGAACCTTTCGGATATTTCCGAAAGATTAGTCCGGGCGGGACGGCCGCCGACAGCATCCCCTCCCATGGAACAGGCAGCCACCTACCGCGAGGTCTTCGGCAACGGCGAGTTCAGAGTGCTCTTCGGCAGCTTCGTCCTCCAGGTGGCCGGGGACACGGTCAAGAACCTGGCGCTGTCGGTGCTGGTCTACGAGCGCAGCGGGTCGCCCGGCCTGGCCGCGCTGGCGTACATGCTCGGGTTCCTGCCCTACATTCTGGGCGGCACCTTCCTGCTGTCGCTGGCCGACCGGGTGCGCCCGCGGACGCTGATGGCCGCCGGTCAGGCGCTGCTGGTGGCGGTCTGCCTGGTGCTCGCGTACGCCGGGCTGCCGGTCTGGGCGATGCTGCTCGTGGTGTTCGGCACCGGGCTGTTCTCGCCGCTCTTCGCCGCCGCGCGCAACGCCGTGCTGCCCGAGCTGCTGCCCGGGGACGCGTTCGTGCTGGCCAGGTCGCTGATGGTGATGGCCGCCGGCGGGGCGCAGATCGGCGGCCTCGCCACCGGGGGCGCGCTCCTCGCGGTCACCGGCGCGACCGGCGGGCTGACCGTCACCGCGGGGCTGTCCGCGGTGGCGCTGCTCCTGGTGCGGTTCGGCCTGCCCGACCGGGCCGCCCGCACCTCCGCGTCGACCCCCGGCGGGGCCTCCGGTAGCGCCTCCGGCGGGGCTTCCGGCGGGCGCGGCGCGGTGCGCGAGACGCTGCGGGTCAACCGGGTGCTGATGGCCGACCGGCGGGTGCGCGGGCTGATGCTGGTCCAGTGGCTGCCGGTGGCGTTCGTGGCCGGTGCGGAGGCGGTGTTCGTGCCCTACCTGTCCGGGCCGGCCGCCGCCGGATCCGGCGCGGCCGGGATCGCGCTGGCCGCCGCGGCGGCCGGCATGGCCGCGGGCAACTTCGCCGTCGGCCGGCTCGTCACCCCCGCCGGCCGGGAACGGCTGGCGCTGCCGCTGGCCGTGTGGAGCGGCGTGCCGCTGCTCGCCTTCGTCCTGCGCCCCGGTCTCGCCGCGACCGTCGTACTGGCCGCCCTCGCCACGCTCGGCACCGCCTACCTGCTCGGCGTCCAGCGGCCCTTCCTCGACGCGGTGCCCGAACCGGTGCGCGGCCAGGCGTACGGGCTGGCCGCCGCCGGGCAGATGACCGCCCAGGGGCTCGGCGCCGCGCTGGCCGGCGGGCTCGCCGAGCTGGTGCCCGCCCACCTGGCCGTCGCCGCCGCCGGACTCGGCGCCGTTCTCGCCTCCCTCTGCCTCGCCGCCCACCTGCGCCCCCGGCCCGTCGCGGCCGCCCCCGGCGGGGAAATAGCCTGAGCGGCATGGTCAACACCCGCCTGTACCGCAACGGCGTTCTGCGAGCCGAGGGGTTCCCGATCGCAGACGTATCGGAGCACATCGGCGACCCGGAGACGGTCGTCTGGTTCGACCTGTGCTACCCCGACGAGGAGAACCTCCGGGTGATCAGCGAGGAGCTCGGCCTGCACGAGCTGGCCGTGGAGGACGTGCTGGCCGACCACCAGCGCCCCAAGCTGGACACCTACGACAGCCACCTGTTCCTCACCGTGTACGGCGTGCGGCTCGCGGAAGGCGCCCTCGACCTCACCGAGATCTCGATCTTCGTGACCAAGAACGCCCTGGTCACCGTGCGGGAGAACGAGAACTTCGGCATCGAGCAGGTGGTCGGGCGGTGGGACGCGAACAAGGAGATGGCGAGGTTCGGGGTGTCGTTCCTGCTGCACGGCGTGCTCGACGCCGTGGTGGACGGCCACTTCGAGGTGGTGGGCAGGCTCGACGACGAGATCGAGAAGCTGGAGGACAAGCTGTTCGACGAGTCCTCCGACCGGCGCGAGCTGCAACTGAGCACCTTCGCCGTACGCAAGAACATGGTCACCTTCCGCAAGGTGACGCTGCCGATGCGCGAGGTCGTCAACAGCCTGTTCAAACGCGACCTGGGCGTCATCCAGCCCGTCATGGTGCCCTACTACCAGGACGTGTACGACCACGTGCTGCGGGTCGCCGAGTGGACCGACTCCCTGCGCGAGCTGGTCGGCAACATCCGCGAGACGCACCTCACGCTGCAGGGCTACCGGCTCAACGACATCATGAAGCGGGTCACGAGCTGGGCGGCCATCATCGCCGTGCCCACCCTGATCACCGGCTTCTACGGCCAGAACGTGCCCTACCCCGGCGCCGAGCGCCCGCTCGGCTTCTGGACCTCCACCCTGCTCATCCTGTGCGGCACCTTCCTGCTCTACAAGATCTTCAAACGGCGGGACTGGCTGTAGCTCACACGTCCATGAGCCAGTTGTGCAGCGCTAGACCGCCGTCCACCGGGATGTTCGCGCCCGTCACGTAGCCCGACCAGGCGTCGTCGAGGAGCGTCAGCGCGATCCTGGCCACGTCGTCCGGCTCGCCGAAACGCCCGGCCGGGATCAGCTTCGCCGCCTCCTGCTCGGGGATCCGCTCCTCGCCCGGCCCGGCCGTCTCGACCCAGCCCGGCGACACGGCGTTCACCCGGATCCGGTGCGGCGCCAGCTCGTACGCCATCTCCTTGACAAGCATCGCCACCCCCGCCTTGGCCACGCTGTACGACGGATGCAGCCGGACGTGGTGGTCGTGCAGCGACGAGACGAACAGCACCGAGCCGGGCAGCCCCGCCGCGATCAGCGCCTCGACCAGGCGCTTGGTGAGGAACGCCGGACTGTGCAGGTTGGCCCGGAACGACCGGACGAGCTGCTCGTCGTCCCGCTCCTGGAGGAACGTGCGCCGGTGGTTCACCCCGACGTTGTTCGCGATCAGCTCGATCGGCCCGTGCGCGTCGAGGAGCCGTACGGCGAGCGCGGTGGGATCGGCGGCGGACAGGTCGGCGGTGACCAACACGAAATTTGCGTGTGACACGCTCGGGAAATCTCGGTCGACGGTGCTGTATGCGGCCATCTAGAAGTGGCTCTGGCACAAAGATCGTGACGCCGTTACGACGTGTGATCGTGGTCGCGATTCCGTAACTGGCTGCGCATGAGGGCGGCCGCGTCGTGAAGATCAGGTTCGACCAAGAATTCGATCATCACGAGCGGCCGTGAGGGCTATTGTGCTGCACTTCCAAGCGGGCGGCGAGAGCCCCCGCTTTGATCTTCTTTCCTTCTCGTTTCCCCACCTGGCGGAAGTACAGGTAGAGAGGGTGACGAAGGGCCGCAACGGCCTGCTGATCAGCGCACGCACGAAGAACACCGAGGCCGAGTGTGGCGCCTGTGGCACGCTCAGTCAGCGGATCCACAGCAGATACCGTCGCCATCTGCGCGATGTGGCCTGCGGCGAGGTGCCCGTGACCATCGAGCTGGAGGTACGGCGGTGGTTCTGCGGCAATCTTGACTGCCCGGTCCGTACCTTCACCGAGCAGGTACCCGAGCTGGCCCGCAGATACGCCCGGCGGACTTCGTCGCTGCGTCGGCTGCTGGAACACATCGCATTGGCCCTGGCCGGTCGCGCTGGAGCGCGCTTGGCCGCCCGGCTGGGCATCACCGTGTCCCGGTCCCTGCTGATCAGACTGATCCGGGCGCTGCCCGACCCCGAGGTCGGCCCGGTCACCGTCTTGGGGGTGGACGAATTCGCCAAACGGCGAGGCCAGTCCTACGCCACGATTCTCATCGACATGGCCACCCACCGGCCCGTCGATGTCCTGGACGACCGCACCGCCGAGGTCTTCGCCGCCTGGCTGGGTGAACATCCCGGCACCCAGGTGATCTGCCGCGACAGGGCCGGCAGCTTCGCCGAAGGCGCCCGCGACGGCGCGCCAGAGGCGATCCAGGTCGCTGACAGGTGGCACTTGTGGCACAACCTGTGCACCGCGGTCGAATCCACAGTCCGCCCCCATCGCGCCGACCTGGCCGAGCCCCCACCCGAGACGTCACCCGCCGATGAAGACTCCGAGGTCGACACAGCTCCCGACGTGCCAGAATCGCGGACCGCGATCCGCACCCGAGAACGCCACGCCACGATCCACGCTCTCCTGGCGGAAGGCAGGACGCACACCCAGATCTGCATCGTTCCGGAAACAAGATCACGCGAAGGTCCACTTATACGCCACTCCCATGGACGTCACCCCGGCGACCCGCTGATCCCCGTCGCGGCGTACTTGAGCGCAATCCTCGAGCGATCGCTTGCCAGAACCGAACGCGGTCCGTAGGCCAGGCGATAGTCGGCCGTCGCGGCGATGGATCTGGCCGCGATACAACTGGACAGCTTGTTGCTTCTTCCCCAAGCCCATTCGCCAACACCTCCAAAAACAGAGTGTTCCGAGCAACGGTTGTATCCGCCCATAGCTCCATCGTCAATTCCTGCGCTGCTTCTCCCGCAACAATCTCGAAGCAATGAGACGGTCCTCCAAAAATGGATCTCTAGCCCCGGCTCCTAAACCTGGTGTCCGATTCCACTTACTTATCTTCTCGGCCAGGGCGGCTAGCCGTTCGTCGTCAGGTCTTACGTCAATCTGGAAATGACTCTCCTTGGGGACCCTCTCATCTCCACCCCAACGTACAACCCCTTCGCATTCTGCAAGAATGTCACGAATGACAACAAGCTCATGAGGAAAGAAGCTCCCCGAGACACCGGTTGGGTAACTATTGGGACGAATTGCGATAGCGGTTCCCGAGCTATGGTTGCTCTCGTATTGCTGTACAAACTTCCCAGAGGGCAAATAACCAACTACTTCCTCAGACGCCTCCGGCTTTAAGTGATCGACCTCGTAATGAAAGCGACGGGCCACATGTAGCAGGATCACGGCGGCAGGCCCCCCTGCTACGGATACTGCAAGATCACTGCCCTCGATCTTGTGCTCGTCCAGCTTGTCGACTATTGGCCAACCGTTGGCACTTCTTTTCGGAGCCTCCGAGGAGTCGCTCCTCGTAGCGGCCCGAGCCTCGCTATTCACATCGTTACCCAGAAGTGTGGTCACTCCTGCAAGAGTCAATCCACAAGCCAGAAGATGACGACGTGATAATCCCGAGTGAGAGCTTAGCATGAGACCTCATCTGCCTATTGGATCGGCGTGTTTATCTGCAAGTCAGTCCACCCTGCTGCGGCTCGACAATGTGAGCTGTATTGCGCCAATTACCGCAACAACCACGAAAATAGCCACTATGGGGTTAACGTACACGGGAACCAGATCGGTTGTCGTGCCGTCAATCCGATGACACAGGTGCCTAAGTGGAATCCACGTCCAGGACGTCGCTGGAAACGTGAGCGGCTTATCGTTGCAATATTCACTGGTGGGCCGCAAATCTAGTAAGTGGGAAACCATAAACCCGTGGAGATAGGTAGCGCCAGCAATGAATAGCGGTAATCCTATACGGACAAAGACCTTCACACGCTAAATCTTACCTTCCGCCCGGAGTTTCCGCAGGCGAAATTCCTCTTCCGCAACCTTGGCCTCCAGTGTATCCACGAAGCCATTTACGAATTCATCCAGTTCCGCAGTCGGCAATGCGGAGGGAAGTAGAGTAGGCCAGCCGCCAGTACTATTAATGAGATATATCCGCCCCGCCGCTATTATTGGGAGGTTGTTATCGGTAAGCGCAAGGTTAGCAACGACCCTGCCCGTCGTCACCGTCTCGAAGCGATCAGCAAAGAAGTGTCCAAAACGAGATAAATACCCGTTATTTTGATAGTACACATCCATGGCTTCAACGATATGCGTGCCCGCCCTGAGCATCTTTGCGAGATTATGTCCATCTGCATCTTCGATCAGATCTCGTAGTTTGAACGTACCGGCATCACTTACCTTCGCCAACTTTTCCATGCAGTAGGTATGGCCAGATGGGTAGGCATCGACGTCACGGCGCCATTCGCCGTAAAAGGTCATCAAGTCACCGGCCCAGCCAGTCACATCACCAGCACTGATTACAGATAGTGGGTGAGCAGGAGGACTTGAGACGTACAAGCCGTTGCATGTAGCCCCAAGATGGGCGACATTGAGATCGATGCCATAAAATGGATCACGAACATGCCGGATCATCACTATCCCTGCATTCTTTACATGCCGAACGAACCCCTCATCGACTCCCCCAATTAGTTGCTGCCATTCAAAGTTATTATATTCCTCATGTCGTAAGAACTCCACTACCAATTGACTAGGCGACCTGTTACTACTATAGCTTAGGGCCAAGCCGTAGATACGTTCGATGTAGGCAATGAAGGCATTTAGAGAGCTACTGGGATTATTCACCGACGAGACGCCGTAGTCCGTTCCCGCCTTATGGATGTTCTTATCAATCTCAATCGCGCCACCACCGGCCCCGACTCTAATAGTTTGAATCTGATTGAAGGACCAATTCTCGGGTAGCGGAAAACCCATATTACCCGAGAACCCGGTGGACATGCCAGAGACAAAAGACCAGCGGGAATATGTAAATTTGGTAACCTCGATGCATACGTTTCTAGATCCGTAAACACCATGTACATATCTCTTGCCCTGACTGAGCAGGCCGGCAACAACACCCCTGAAGTAAGGAATTATGTGAGACTCGATCTCTAATTGCGTTGCATCATAATCGACAGCAAAGTAGATAACCGTGCCAGCATCGAAACCATAGCGGACTGCGGCGGCATGCGCGCCGAGTGCATCTGCGTAGCCTTGAGTGTAAGTAAAGTAGCCGACCTCCCCGCCATAGTACTGTGAGATGGGGAATACTGATAGCCCGTTTCGAAAAATCGTGTCCAGCTCGCCCGGTTGAATCTGCTTATTCAGTGGCGTACTGCTTGACCGCTCATCCAAATATCGGCCTACGATCTTATATTCAGCAGCTCTAAGTGCTGCAGCGCGAGCATCAGTGACCGTGGTGATGCAGTCAGCAGCAGTACCTGGACGATTAGGGTCTCCGGTTGACACTAAAGCTTGGCACCATGTGGCGAAATCTACATTGCCCGTGACGGGCAGTTCAGAGAAAGACTGAAATGCGCTGACATAACCGCTGAGAGCAGAGTTGAAAGCAGTACTAAACGAGGCCTCTTCGTACTTGTAACCGTCACTGCCAAGGAACTTGGCTTTGCCATTAAACACAGCGGCCGCGCTGAAGAGTTGCACCCAGATACCTGAAGATCCGGTAGAAAGTGGATGGCTTCTCAAGCCAGCTTGCGTTCCAGGACCGAATACACCGGTGGCCTGGTCGTCGGTCATGCCTAGTTCGAACTGGATCGCTAGATAAAGGGCCTTCTGTACATCGCGAGAAAAGATCCCATCAGAAGGAATAATAAAGAAACTGGTCCGATTCGTATAGCGGCCGTTGAGCCACTGTTGGACGGATCGAACCTTTTCCGAACCTCCCGTAACAAGCGTATACGCATCCATGGTAAGAATAGCCTTGAAAATCTTCGGTTGCACATAGCCGTTGGGTCCTAACCCCATATTTGCTTTGAGTGTTTGAACCGAAGTTATCGTTTGAGGATCATAGTTGCCGTCCTGCAACCCTCCCCAGTAGCCTTTACAGAACAGTCCATGCTGGAGAATCTTCACAATGTTTGTGCGTGTAGACCCAGGGCCGATATCACCCAGGGCGCTGAGTCTAGAGAGGGTGGTGGGCCCAAAGTTATCCGAGATAGCAGTGATACCCAGCTCAATCTGTAAAGCGCGAGTTAGAGAGTACATCGTCCTCCAACCGCTTATACCATCCTCGGAACACCTGCTATAGCCGGGAATTGCACCATATGTAGCATTGACCCACACCTGCGCCGCGCGAACTTTCTCGTCCATATCCCTGACCCTTAATTATATTGAACTTAGAGAGTATTAAGTCCTTTGTTAACTCGCGAGGATGGGTGCATGCTTCAAAGCATTCCTAAATACTCCTTCCGTGAAGTCGTATACAACACAACCCGAAGGCGCTTAGGTGATTTCTCGTCCTCACCCACTTCGAGCACAACTACCTACCGGCAATTCGCTGAGATCACGTCAGTGTTGCTTATCAGGCCGCTCATAATATCTTCACTCATCCTCGAGAATTTGAAAAATGTGCAGAGTTATGTCCCGGCGGGGTTCGAGAGGATATCACTAGAGTGGCTATGTAGTAATAGCTACCGACTCCTGCGGCGGTCTGATGCTTTTTTCATGCAATACTCACTCATGTCAGGAGCTGATCAACCTCGGTTCCAGTAGCACTGAGATTGCGGGCCGTAACGCTGATCGCTGCACAACTCCTCTGTATATAGTGAAGTGGTAATAGGATAGCCTGACGCATTTAGGAGTAATGCACCCAAAGCGTCATGATAGGGATCTCCCTGGCAGCCGGCTCTGTTGATCCAGAAATTGAAGTAGCGTTGATCGTGCCCGCTCCACTCCCATCTAAATTTCCAATGCTGGTATGACGTGTTGACCCAATCATATTGATCCGGAAACCCACACAGCCTCAGGTCGTCAGAGCGTCCTTCGTCCCGGTGCCCCAAAAACTTCCAACTATTATTGTTTTGTAGTCTATAGTATTCATCGCCAAGATAGGTATCGCTCCAAAGCTGATTGGATGAGGCGGCGTTTAGGGGATATGTTATTACGTCTGCCTGATTGGCGGTGGACGATAGCCACACTTCTAGATACCATCCGTTATACATGTTTTGCCATCGAAATGTTCCGTCCGCGCGAGAAGTGCCGGCGGCGAGAATGCTAAAACATGCGACGAGGCTTCCTATAAGTGTTATGCGCATTGATGTGGACGCCATTCTTTTGATGGCTCTCATGCTTCTTCCCCTTTGCGCAGTAAGATAATATTAGTACCCTTTGTTTGTGATTTCCCTTGCTGTATCGAGCCAGCGTTGGAAGATCAACTTTGATGCTGCGAGATCGGCCTTATGGTCGGTCACCAGTCGCTCTTCATATACGGTCCTCAATGTCTTATAGGTACCTACCAGATTCACGCCCGTCTGGCATGTTGCGTCAATAAAGGCGACGCGTCGTTCCTCCTCGCTAGCTGGCGCTTCCACCCGCGTTTTCCATCGCGGATCGTGTGGAGGAACGACTGGGCTATCGTATATAAGGCCTTGCTTGCTGATACATAATCTCCATGATGAGACGGCTTCTTGCATTCGGCTGTCTGTCATGGCGGAAGTGCGTGCTTGAAGTGCCAGCTCCCGAGGATTTACCGGCAGTTTGGCATCGTTTCCATGGATTTTGCGCGTCGATTCTGCGGTGCAACCACCTGAAGGTATTTTGTTTCCTGTCGCAGTTCTCTCACTTAGCCCGTCAAACGCCTTTCGCTCTTCTGTCGTGGCACTTCGACGAGTCGGCTCTGCCTGCTCGATCTCTTTGGCGGGTATAACAGGGGGGCGCGGATATCCCGATATTGCAACTTGTTTCGGATCCAAATACTCAAATACATCTGACTCTTGATATGCCTGGGGATGCCATGTCCGTATAACGTTGTCTGTCCAGTTGTCAAAACCAAGTGCCCGCATACAGGCAGCCGCGCCGATATCGCGCGCCTTGTCGATTGTTTTAAGGTCCTCCATGGAAGTCATGTATGGATCTAGAGGCATGGGAACCGGATCGCGGTTCGTTATGGTATTTAGTGATCCAAGTTCAGGTTCATCGGCTCTCTTGGTAACGGAGGGAGGGCTTTCCGGAGCAGAAGTCGGCAGGTTGGGATGCGGAGTGGTGGAGGGATGTGCTGGTGGTACTTCCGCCATTTCTGCCGACATGCCGGCAAATACCTGCCCATTGCCGCAACTTGTGATCGCGAAAGCGGCTGCTATCGTAAGTAGCGCAGCTTGGGCTGCCTTATCTCTCATAGTTCCTCCATTCTCTTTAGGTTTCGCGCGAGCGTGGCGCCCATAGTAGCGAATAGGCACTTTGCTGAGGATAGTTGAATCTAATACGCCTCACCAAGGACGTGCCTGTCTGATCATCACTCTTAGGTCGCTTTCTGGCAAGGGGAACTTGAGCTGACTAGTTCATCGCTACTTCCCTTCCGGGGGCAGTGATTCGCTTGCGGTGCTTCCGTAAGCTGCCTTTATTGCGGGAAGTGAACCTCGGACCACCATCTTATGTGAGCTAGGTCACATTATTTTGGCCAGCCATCTGGCCTCCTACGGGTGGACCGAAGCGAATGATCATCCCTTTATTCGCCGACATATAGGTGGGGCTCCGTGTCACGGTAGATGACATCGAGGTAGCGCTGCTGGACGCAGCCTAGATCGCTGATGTGAAATTCGGTGATCGGCTGCGGGCGTGACGAAGGGCGTCCATGGTCGGTGTGTGAAGACTGACTTGGACGCCCTTCTGACCGCACTCTATGTCTATCTGGACGATCACGTGATGCCTTCGCGGGGACGGCCTCGCGGACGGGGCCGGCCGCCGGTGCTGACCTCGGCCGAGGCGGTGGTCGTGGCGGTGGCTCAGGTACTGCTGCGTTGCGATCAGGAGCGCTACTGGCTGCGGACCGCGGCGGCCCGGATCGGTCATCTGTTCCTTAGTTCGTCATGGTGGTCGTTGATGGCAGGTGGGGCATCGGCCGGTCCAGGTGGCTAACAGCACCTGGAGCATGTGCAGGGCCTTGTAGAAGGTCAGGCCGCCCCAGCCGCTTTTGGGCTGGTCAAGCGCAATTCCTTGAGGAACAGGTGGGCGGCCGAAGCCAGGGTGACATGCCGCTGCCAGCCGATCCAGGAACGCCCACCACGCTGGACGGCGCGGTGGTGGAGAAGAAGGTGCCGCTGCCCATGCGGTGGCTGCGCGGCTTCGCCGAGGTGCAGGTCATCGCCTCTCGCTTCGACCTGCGGGCCGAGCTGCCCGGCATGTACGCCGTGCGGTTCCTGCGCGGCCTGCCCAAGCGGGCCGCGGCGGACCTCTGGCTGGCGCCCGCCGGCCGCGAGCTGCGGGTCACCGCGGGGCCTGGACCGGGCGCGGTGCCTGTCCGGCGTCGGCCGGCTGGCCACGCTGATGCCGCTGCTCCGCTTCGTCAAGTCCCTGCGGGTGTACGGCCCTGCGGCCGGCGCCGGCACGGACGCGCAGGCCGGCGCGTGGGAGGTCGAGCTGCCCGGCATGCGGTACACGCTGGTCCTCTCGCCCGGCCGCCGGCGCGGTTTCTCCGGGGAGGGCGCGGTCCTCGACGACCTGTCCACCGACGAGGCCGAGGGCGACGCCGACCTGATCGGCATGCTGCTGAACTTCGAGCCCGCCGTCGAGCTCGGCCTGCTCGCCGACCGCTCCGGCCTTCCGCTGCCCCGGGTCCGCGCCGCGCTCACCCAGCTCGGCACGGCCGGCCGCGTCGGTTACGATCTCGCCGACGCCGGCCACTTCCACCGCGAGCTGCCCTACGACCGCGAGCACGTCCAGGCGCTCAACCCGCGCCTTGTCTCGGCCCGCGCCCTGGTGGCCGCCGCGGCCGTCCGCGTCACCGGACCGGACGAGGCTGAGGTGACCACCGACGGCGGGGTGCGCCGCGTGCGGCTGGAGGCCGGCTCGTGCACCTGCCCCTGGTGGTACGACCACCGCGGCTCCCGCGGTCCGTGCAAGCACGTCCTCGCCGCCCGGATCACCGCCCGCCGGGCACATCGACCCCGCCCTCGTCGAGGACGCGGCGGTCGAGTGAGCTCCGGCATGACCGCCTGGCGGGAGGTCCGCGACCGGCCGGAGGGCGACACTGCCGCAACCTGTGGTCAGGACGTGGTGGGGGACCGGGTGCCGGGTGCCGGGAAGCGGATGCGGCGGGGGAGCGCGGCGGGCCTGGACGGGGCGAGGGGAGCTGACGGTGCGGATGGGGTGGATGGGGTGGAGGACCCTGACGGGGAGGGTGCGGCGGGCGCGGTCGGCGGGGTGGCGGGGAAGCGGATGAGGCGGCCCCGGTCGCGGGCGGAGTGGGTGGTGCCGGTGGGGCCGGAGACGTGCACGAGGACGCGGGTGCGGTCGCCGCGGAAGAGGTCCTGGGAGTACTCGAACGGCCGGCCGTGATCGTCGGACGTGGTGCGGGTGATGGCCAGCACCGGCACCCCCGGCTCCACGCCGAGCACGGCCGCCTCCTCCGCACCGGCCGAGACGGCCTCGATGCGTTCCAGGGCGTCGGCGGGGCGTACGCCGTACCGGGCGGTGAGGAGTTCGTAGACCGATCCGCCGAGGGGGAGTTCCAGCAGGCCGGGGAAGCGCAGGGCGGGGAAGCGCGCCTGTTCGAGGGAGAGCGGCACGCCGTCGGCGAACCTGATCCGCACGATCTCGGTCACCAGTTCGCCCGGCTGGATGGCGAGGGCGGCGGCGGTCGGGCCGTCGGCGGTCACGATGGTGGCCCGGATCACCCGCGAGCCGGAGGTGAACCCCTGCTCGCGCAGCAGGGCGGGCACGCCGACGACGTTGGACAGGTCGCGCTCGACCTTGGTGCCGCTGACGAAGGTGCCGCCGCCCCGGCCGGGCACCCGCCGTACGGTCCCGGCCTGTTCCAGCAGGCCGAGCGCCTGGCGCAGGGTGGTGCGGCTGACGCCCATCCGGAGCGCGAGCTCGCGCTCCGAGCCCAGCCGCTGGCCGGGCTGGAGCTCTCCGGTGGCGATCAGCCGGAAGATCTCCTGCCGGGCCGCCTCGACCGTGCTCTGGCCAACGGGCTCGCGGGGCACCTCTTCACCCTTCCTCACGTGCCGAAACGACGATCAAGTAGATCACAGGACCCCGAGCGCGTCCTGCGACTCCGGGAGGATCTGGCCCCCGTCCACGACGAGCGGATGCCCGGTGATGAAGGCGGCCTCGTCGGTGGACAGGAAGACGCACGCGTGGCCGACGTCCTCGACCGAGCCGAGGCGGCGCATCGGGATGGCGGCCCGCATGCCGTCGAGGTAATCCTCGCCCATGCCGGCGAGTCCCTCGGTCATGATGTTGCCCGGCAGCACCGCGTTGACCGTGATGCCCTTGGGGGCGAGTTCGAGCGCGGCGGTGCGCATGAAACCGAGCTGGCCCGCCTTGCTGGCGCCGTAGTGCGACCAGCCGGGGTATCCGGTGACCGGGCCGGTGATGGACGAGGTGAGGATCACCCGGCCCCGGCCGGACGCCTCCAGCGCGGGCAGGCAGGCGCGCACGCAGAGCATGGTGCCCTTGAGGTTGACGCCGAGGACGTCGTCGATGTCCGTCTCGGTCATCTCGGCCAGCCTCCGGTCGGGGAAGACGCCGGCGTTGGCGCACAGGACGTCGATGCCGCCGTGCCGTTCCATCGCGGTACGCGCGATCAGCTCGCAGTCCGCCGCGTGTGACACGTCCGCCACGACGTGCGCCACGCCGAGCTCCTTGGCCGCCGCGGCCAGCGTCTCCGCGTCCCGGCCCGCGATGAGCACCTTCGCGCCCGTCCTGGCGAAGACCCGGGCGATGCCCTTGCCGATGCCCTTGCTGCCCCCGGTGACGACGACGGAGCGCCCGGCCAGTGAAGTGAACACGTGAACTCCTTCAGAGTGATCCGCTGAGGAAGCGTTCCGCCAGTTCGCAGCTCCCGGCGGTGTAGCCGGCGCCGAGTTCCCTGGCGACGTCGGCCGCCGTGTGGGAGCCGATCCAGGCGACGAGGAGCATGCGGCGGAGCATGATGAAGGTCCAGATCTCGTCCTCGTCCGCGTGTGGCAGGTCGAGGACGCTCCGGTAGCCCTTGACCCAGGCGTCCACCATCTCCGGCACCAGGGGGTGGTGCTCGATGAAGCTGAGGGCCGCGCCGAGGTCGTAGAGGTACCAGCCGAAGCCGCAGTCGTCGAAGTCGATCACGCTGGTCCCGTCGCCGGGTTCGCCGACCAGCAGGTTGGCGAGGCGCAGGTCGGCGTGGATCAGGCCGTACCGGTCCGGCCCCCGGCCGTACCGCGCCAGCCGGCGGCGCAGCTCGGTTTCCAGGCGGGACAGTACGGCGTGCGCCTCCCGGTCCACGCCGGCGCCGTCCTGCCACCTGCCCCAGCGGGCCCGCGGGCCGAAGGCGGCGTCGAGGTCCCAGTGGAACCGGGTGAACGCGGCCGGCCGCGCCCACGCGCGGGCGTGGCGGTGCATGCGGGCGGTGAGCGCGCCGAGCGGCTCGAAGCTCTCCACCAGCCGGTCCTCGGCCGGTTCCGCGCCGGGGAGGAACTCGAACATCACGCACCGGCGCGGCTCGCCGCCGGGCCGCTCGACGGTGACCACCTTGGAGCCGTCGCGGGCGGGCAGCACGCCCGGCGTCCTGATGCCCTCCTCGGTGCGCAGCGCCTCCAGCCAGGCCAGCTCGGAGGCGATGGCCTCGGGGGAGTGGTAGCCGAGGCGGTGCACCCGCAGCACGGCGCGCGAGCCGCGGTCGGACACGGTGAAGGTCGCGTTCTCCGACACGTTGAGGAGGCTGAGCTCGGCGGCCGGGGACACGTCGTAGTGCCGCAGGGCGTGCCGGGCGGCGTCCTCGATCCGGACGAGCACGTCGTCCCCGCCGGACAGGTCATGGACCATGGTTCTCCTCAAGGTCCTGGCGGCTCCTACCGGTCACGGCCCTCGACGGATTCGAGGACCCTGACGATGGCGTCGCGGGCGGTTCGCACCGGACCCGCGCGACCGCTGATGTACAGCCGGCCGGCCGATCCGATCATCTGGACGTCGACGAGGGTGATGTCGGGGGCCGCCGCCTCCGCCTCGTTCGCGGCGACGGTGGCGAACAGCGCCGGAGTCATCTCGCAGACCAGCAGCGACTGCCCCGGCAGCACCATCGACCCCTGGCGGTTGCGGTTGATGAGCACCGCGTGCTGGTCGGTGATCTCGTCGATGACGTCAGCGTAAAGGATTCTGGGGCGGAGCCGGTCTCCCGCGGCGGCCCCGATGCCGCCGAGGATCGCCTCCCCGGCCCGCCGCACGTCGTCCAGCGCGGAGCCGTGCACCTCCAGCACGCCGAACTGCCGCTCGACGAAGAGGATGCCGGGTTCCACGGCCGGCACGGCGCGCAGGGCGAGGTCGATGACCCGCTCGATCGCGAGGCCGGGGGCGACCTCGACGATCAGCGCGTGCTGCCCCTCCTGCGGCGGGTAGCCGCGGGCCCGGGTGGGGGCTGCCATCGCCGCGGTGAACTGCCGCCGCAGGTTCTCCACCAGCAGGTAGACCCGCAGTTCGGCGGCGTACGGGGCGGCGGGCGGGTCCGGTCGCGCGGCGGCGGCGCGGGTGCGCGGGGCGGAGGCGGCGCTACTCACCGGTCGAGACGGTGAAGGCGCGGGCGAGGTCGGCGTGCGGGCGCGGGATGACGTGCACGGAGACCAGTTCGCCGACGGTGGAGGCGGTCTCCGCGCCGGCCTCGGTGGCGGCCTTGACCGCGCCGACGTCACCGACCACGGTGACCGCGACCAGGCCCGAACCGACCTGCTCGCGTCCGACGATGGTCACGTTGGCCGCCTTGACCATCGCGTCCGCCGCGGCGAGCGCCGCCACGTAGCCCTTGGTCTCGATCAGCCCGATCGCGTTGTTGGCCATGTGTCTCTCCTTTTCGAGGGGTTCGCTGAGGTCAGCGGGGTTCGTCGATCGAGCCGATGATCAGGGCGTCGACCGGTGGTGACTTCGGCGCGGGGAACCAGGAGGCGGCGACGGAGCCCTGCACGACCAGGACGCGTTCGCCGATGCCGCTGCTGAGCACGTCGAAGGCGATGAGGCGGCTGCCGCCGTCCAGTTCGACCTCCAGGAACGCGCCGGCCGGGATCCCGTCGATCCGCTTGGTGGCCCAGACGCTGGCCGTGACGGTCGCGCGCAGCATCAGCTCTCCCTTTCCACGACGAGCCCGCAGTTGCGGGCCTTCTCCCGGGCCAGCGGCGTGAGCACCGCCCCGCGTCCGAGGACCAGCCGCGCGCCCGCCGCGGCCGCCGCCGCCACGTGCCGCTCGGTCACGGCCCCCTTCTCGTGCCGGTGCACGAGCCCGTCCGCCCGCCCGGGCTCCGGTACGGCAGGCGCGGCGGCGTCGAGGCGGAACCGCAGCCGTCCCGCCCGCAGGTCGGCCGCCCGCCCGGGGTCGGCCGCCAGGTCCAGGACGCGCAGGGCGAACGCGTTCAGGTCGCCGTCGTCCCTGATCGTGACCGGCTCGGCCGCCGGGAGCGCGTCCACGGCCCGGCCGTCCACGACCTCGCGCAGGACCTCGCGGATCAGCAGGCGCAGTTCCTCGGAGTTCACCGGCGGCCTCCCCCGGTCACGGCGGGCTCGCCCAGGGCCCGGCGGGCGGCGTCGGCGGCCTGCCGTACGTCGGACTCGCGGCCGGTCAGGTAGACCCGGCCGGTGGCGCCCATCATCCGGTAGTCCACCACCTTGATCTCGGCGGCCTTCTCCGCCTCGTTCACGGCGAGGACGGCGTAGGAGGCGGGCTGGCACTCCAGGACGAACAGCGACTCGCCCGGCAGGGCCAGGGAGCCGGCGCGGTTGCGGTTGATGAGGAAGGCGTGCCGGTCGTCCAGGCTGGAGACGATCTCCGCGGCGAGGATGCGCGGGGCCACGGCGTCGGCGGCGCTCGCGCCGAGCGCGTCGAGCACCGCGTCCGCGGCGGCGCGCACCTCGCCGACCGGGCCGTGGAACTCCAGGTAGCCGAACTGCCGCTCCACCACCAGCACCCCGGCCCTGACCTCGGCGTGCTTGAGCGCCACGTCGGTCAGCGGCTCGATGTCCAGCCCGGGGGCGATCTCGACGATCTGGGCCGCCTGGTTGAGCCGGGGCAGCGCGCCGCGGATCCAGGTGCCCAGGTAGCACATGGTCTGCGGCTGCAACTGGTCGATGAAGATGAAGGAACGCAACTCCGCCATGTCAGCGCCTCGCCATCGACGCGAGCTCTTCCAGGATGAGCCGTCTGATCTCGGCGCGCAGCGCGTCCGGCCCGGCCGCCGCGGGGGTGGCGGGCGCGGTGGCCGCGGGGACGGCGCGGGCGTTGGACGGCTCCGGGTAGCGCGGCACCGGCCCCTCCGGCGAGGACCACGGGTCGAGCCCGGTGAAGTCGCCGAACGGCGCGTCCACGTGGTAGGCCAGCCGGGTCCAGTTGATCAGGTCGCCCGGCTGGAGGTTGGCCCCCGCCGAGGAGCCGCCGGCGTACCCGGTGCCGATGGTCATGGAGATCGGCAGGTTGGTGTGCACGCCGGAGCCGCCCAGGCTGTTGCCCGCGTTCACCGAGACCCGCAGCACCGGTACGGCGGCGCCGAACTCCATGATCGTGCGCGGGTCGGTGCTGTGGATCGCGGCGGAGTGACCCGCCCCGGCGATGCGCAGGACGGCCCGCGCGGCGTCGATCCCGCGTTCCGCCGACGGCACCCGCAGCACGCCGAGCACCGGGCACAGCTTCTCGTGCGCCAGCGGCTCCTCAGGCACGGCCAGGTCGAACGGCGCGAGCAGCACCCTGGTTCCGGCCGGCACCCGGATCCCGGCCTGCCCGGCGATCCAGCCGGCGTCCTTGCCGACGAAGCGGGGGTCGAAGACGCCGCCGGGGAAGAGCGTCTCGCGGAGGCGGCCGGTCTCCCCGGCGGACAGCGGGTGCGCGCCGCGCATGAGCGACACGAGCCGGTCGGCGACGGCGTCCTCCACGATGAGGACCGACTCGTTGGTGCACAGGATCGAGTTGTCGAAGCTCTTGCTGTCCACGATCAGCCGGGCCGCCCGTTCCAGGTCCGCGGTGCGGTCCACCAGTACGGGGACGTTGCCCGGCCCCACGCCGAGCGCCGGGTTGCCGGAGCGGTGGGCGGCCCGTACGACCGGGGTGCCGCCGGTCGCGACGATCACGCTCACCAGCGGGTCGGCCATCAACTCCTCGATGAGCGGCAGCCGCGGGTCCTCGACCACCTGGATCACGCCGTCCGGCGCGCCGGCGGCGACCGCGGCCTCGGCCAGCGTGCGGGCGGCGTCGGAGCAGCACTCCTTCGCCATCGGGTGCGGGCTGACCACGATCGCGTTCCTGGTCATCAGGGCCAGCAGGATCTTGAAGTAGACCGTGGCGACCGGGTTCGTCGAGGGCGTCAGCGCGAGCACCACCCCGGCGGGCCGCGGCACCGACACGGTCTTCGTGGCGGCGTCGGCGCGCGGGGAGACGTAGTCGTGCCCCGCGTACTCCGCCAGCAGGCCGGTCGAGCAGGCGACGTTCTTCAGCGTCTTGTGCTCGGCCACGCCGAAGCCGGTCTCGCGTACCGCCCACTCGGCGTAGCGGGCGGCGTTCCGCGCGGCCACCTCGCCCGCGGCGGCGACGATCCGGTCCACGGCCGCCCGGTCGTAGCCGGCGAAGGCCCGCGCGGCCCACTGCGCCCGCCGGAGCATGCCGTTACTCATGATCGGGCCTCCTCGGCCGCCCGCCCGATGGCGAGGGCCGTACGGTCGAGCAGTTCCTCGGCCAGGGACGGGTCGAGCAGGATGCCTGGTTTGTACTGGAGCACCCGGGGGTCGAGGGTGGAGAAGATCGCCCAGACGCCGTTGGCGTACAACTGCCGCATGACGTGCTTGGCGCCTTCGGGGTGGTCGAACTCCAGGCCGATGACCAGGCCGTTCTGCCGGATGCCGGTGAACCAGCCGGGGTTGTCGCGCTGGATGCGCTCAAGGCCGCGGCCGATCAGGTCGCTCGCGTGGTGCACGATCGAGCGGGTCTCCGGGCGGTTGCAGATCTCCAGCGTCTTCAGGGCGACGACGCAGCCCAGCTCGGCCCCGCCGAACGTCGCCATGTGCGCGAAGCCGTCCTCGGTCAGCCAGCCGGCGCAGCGCTCGCTCACCAGCACGGCCGCGATCGGGTAGACGCCGCCGGAGATGCCCTTGCCGGTGACCAGGATGTCCGGCTGGATCCCGTGTTTGGTGATCGCCCACAGCTCCCCGGTGCGCATCAGCCCGGTCTGCACCTCGTCGGCGATGTAGAGCGCGTCGTAGGTCTCGCAGAGCCCTTTGACGCCCTCCAGGTAGCCCGGCTCGGGCAGCGGGAAGCCGTACGTCGCCGGGATCGTCTCCATGATCACGGCGGCCACGTCCCTGCCGCGCAGGGCCGCCTCCATGGCGGCGAGGTCGTTGAACGGCACGTGCGCGAACTCCTCGGGCCGGTCGGCCAGGAAGAGCTTGGAGAACCGGTCGTCCCCGGTGCCCACGGCGAGCCCGGTGTGGCCGTGGTACGCCTTGACGATCGACACGATCTTGCGCTTGCCGGTCGTGTGCCTGGCCGTCTTGAGGGCGATGTCGATGGCCTCCCCGCCGCCGCTGCCGTAGATCACCTTGCTCATGCCCTCCGGGCCGGTGGTGATCAGCGCCTCGGCCAGGGCCGTGCGGGCGAGCGAGGGGAAGTGGTGGTTGCCGATGTCGAAGTGGTCCGCCGCCTGCTTGAGGGCGGCCACCACCTCGGGGTTGCGGTGACCCAGGTTGTAGGTCCCGCCGTTGAGGTGCACGTCGATCAGGCGCCTGCCGGAGACGTCGTAGAGGAAGTAGCCCTCCCGGCGGTCGATCACCAGGGGGACGCCGGAGTCGATCCAGAACTGCGTCTTCCCCGGATTCCAGTACGCCGAGGACTTCTCCAGCACCTCGTCCTTCGACGCGTAGGCGAACAGTCCGTAGTCCAGCATCCCGGTCCCATCGGTATGCGAATCGGTTGGACCAAATACTGCGCTTGGTAGACCTGAAACGTCAATGGTTATCGTGGTGAGGATTATGAAACACCAAAGGTCTTGCCTGGGCAGGGTGCCAAGTGTCACTATTTCCGCACCTCGGTGCCTTAGGGCATGCCCCCTAACCCCCCTTACGGTCTCTCCGGAAGGCACGGCTGTGAGCCCCATCGAACAACAGGCTGTGACCCCTACCGAGTCGCAGAATGTCCACCGCCTCCGCAAGAACGCCGTCGGACTGATGGGCGTGATCTTCATGGCGGTGGCGACCGCCGCCCCCATCACCGCGATGACCGGCAACGTGCCCATCGCGGTCGGCTTCGGCAACGGACTCGGGGCCCCGGCGGGGTACCTGTTCGCGACGATCGTGCTGACCGTCTTCTCGGTGGGCTACGTGTCGATGGCCAGGCACATCACCTCGGCCGGCGCCTTCTACGGCTACATCTCGCACGGCCTCGGCCAGGTGGCCGGCATGGTGGCCGGCATGCTCGCGACCATGGCGTACGTGGTGTTCGAGGCGTCGATCATCGGCTTCTTCGCCTACCAGGCCAACGACACCTTCAAGACGCTGGCCGGGGTGGACATCCACTGGCTGTGGTTCGCCTTCGTGGCCCTCGCGCTCAACGCCGTCCTGACCTACTTCGACATCAACCTCACCGCCAAGGTGCTCGGCGTCTTCCTGATCACCGAGATCTTCATGCTCGGCCTCACCGCCGTCGTGACGCTCTTCCACGGCGGCGGCCCGGACGGGCTGATGGCGTCGTCGGTCAACCCGGTGAACGCCTTCGGCACCCCCGGCCTGGCGGCCGGCGCGGTCGGCCTCGGGCTGTTCATGTGTTTCTGGTCCTGGGTGGGCTTCGAGTCCACCGCGATGTACGGCGAGGAGTCGCGCGACCCCAAGCGGATCGTGCCCAGGGCGACCCTGGTCTCGGTCGTCGGGATCGGCCTGTTCTACACGTTCGTCTCCTGGATGGTGGTCGCCGCCAACGGGCACAACGCCCCGGCCATCGCCGCCAAGGAGTACGCCGGGATCTTCTTCAACCCGACCAGGGAACTCGTCGGCGTGTGGGCCGTCGACCTGTTCAAGATCCTCATCCTGACCGGCTCGTTCGCCTGCTCGATGGCGTTCCACAACTGCGCCTCGCGGTACCTCTACGCGATCGGCCGGGAGAACCTCATCCCCGGCACCGCCAGGACCCTCGGCCGCACCCACCACTCGCACGGCTCGCCGCACATCGCCGGCTTCGTGCAGACCGCGATCTCGGTCGTGCTCATCCTCGCGTTCTTCTTCGCCGGGATGGACCCCTACCTGCACATCTACACGCTGCTCGCGGTGCTCGGGACGCTCGCCATCCTCGTCGTGCAGGCGCTCTGCTCGTTCTCGGTGATCGGCTACTTCCACGTCAGGAAGAAGCACCAGGAGACCGCGAACATCTGGCGCACCTTCCTCGCGCCGCTCACGGGCGGGCTGGCGATGCTCTTCGTGGTCCTGCTGCTCTTCCAGAATCAGGAGGCCGCCGCCGGCGAGGCGTCCAAGACGCTGCTCTTCCGGCTCATTCCGTGGATCGTGCTGGGCTTCGCCGCCATCGGAGCCGGACTCGCCCTTTATCTGAAAGTCAAGGATCCGGAAAAGTTTGGAATTATCGGGCGCATTGTCCTGGAGGACACCGTCGAGCGGGACTGAGGAGAACGGCAATATGACGGTCTCGTACGACTTCGACCCGCAGGCGGACCCCAGCGGCCTGACCTACACCTTCGGCGGCGCCGCGCCGGTGATGTCGGTGAAACCGGGCACGGCGCTGTCCACCTGGACCCGGGACTGCTTCGCCGGCCGGGTCCGTTCGATCACCGACAAGGTGTCGGAGGTCTGCGACCCGCGGTTCATCAACCCGCAGACCGGCCCCTTCTACGTGGAGGGGGCCGAGCCGGGTGACACGCTCGCCGTGCACTTCGTCAGCATCGAGCCGAGGGAGGCCCAGGGCGTCAGCACCACCGTGCCCTTCTTCGGCTCGCTGACCGGCACCGGCACCACCGCCCTGCTGCACGAGGCGCTGCCCGAGCGCACCTGGATCTACGAGATCGACCGGCGGGAGCGGCTCGTCCGCTACAACGCGCTGGAGTCCCCCTACGAGGTGGACCTGCCCCTCGACCCGATGCACGGCACGGTCGGGGTGGCCCCGGCACTCGGCGAGGTACGCAGCTCGCTCGCCCCCGGCGACTGGGGCGGCAACATGGACACCCCCGAGATGCGCGCCGGCGCGACCTGCTACCTGGGGGTGAACGTCGAAGGCGCGCTCTTCTCCTTCGGCGACGGGCACGCCAGGCAGGGCGAGGGCGAGACCTGCGGGGTGGCCGTCGAGACGGCGATGGACACGGTGGTCGTCATCGACCTGATCAAGGGCGCGCCCTGCCCCTGGCCGAGGCTGGAGACCGACGACTTCATCATCACCACCGGCTCGGCCCGGCCGCTGGAGGACGCCTTCCGCATCGCGCACGCCGAGATGATCAGATGGCTGTCGGCCGAGACCGGGCTGTCCACGCTCGACGCCTACCAGCTCGTCTCCCAGGCGGTCCTCACCCCGGTCGCCAACGTGGTGGACACCGTCTACACGATGACCGCGAAGCTGCCCAAGGCGGTGCTCAGGGGCGCCGAGCCGATGGGCGGCACGCACGCCCGGCTCCGCGCCCTCGCCGCCACCCTCTGACCCGGTCGCACCGCGACTCTCTGACCCTGGCCGCGACGGGAGCCTCTGACCTGGCCGCACCGGGAGTCTCCGGCCTGGTCGCGACGGGTGGGCGAACTCGGCGTAATCGGTGTGCAACCGGCGCGCAAGCGGGGTGGCTTTTCCTTTCGGCGTCACAGTGACTCGGACTGGTCGAAGTGGGGAAACGCCGATGGGATGGATCGGGAAGCTCGGGCTGGCGGCGGGATGCGCGGGAGCCGTCCTGATCGCGGTGGGCGTGACGGGCATGTTCATGTGGCCGTTCCCCGGCTGGGCGGTGCCGGCGTTCGTGGCGGGCATGACGGTGCTGGCCCCGGGGCTCATCGCCACCGCGTTCGCCCACCACGACGCGATGTTCAGGAAGGCGATGTCCCGGCACGGTGAGCAGACGGGCGGGCTGCTCGGCATGGTGCGGAGCCTGGCGGGCGGTGACCCCGGCCTGCTCACCGCCGGCCTGCCCGCGACGGCCCTGGTGGTGTCGATGAAGGACAGCGGCATGACGGTGAACGACATGCCGCTGGTCGGCTTCGAGCTGGAGGTGCGCCGCGAGGGCGCGGACGCCTACGCGGTCGCGCACCGGGAGACCGTGCCGCGGCTGCTCGTCGGGGCCGTGCTGCCCGGGACACTGCTCGCGGTCCGGCTCGATCCGGCCGACCAGTTGCGGCTGGCCGTGGACTGGAGCGTCCCGCCGCGGCAGGGCGAGACGCCGGTCAGGGAGCGGCTGTCCGCCGCGGAACTCCTGGCCAGGGGCCTGCCGGGGATCGCCACCGTACTCGGCACGTTCTCCCTGAACGGCATGGAGGCGGACAACGGCGACCCGATCCTCGGCCTGCAACTGGAGGTCACGCCGGAGTCCGGCCGCATGCCGTACCAGGTGCGCATCGGGCACCGCGTCCCGCTCGCCCTGGTACGCCTGACGGTACCCGGCACCCGGCTGCCCGTCCGTATCGCCGGCGAGGACCCCGAGAAGGTCGCCATCGACTGGACCGCCGCCGAGACCGCCGGCCCGCACTCCGGCCTCTGGTGAGCGCCGCGGCGGGACCGCCCGGTGGTTGCTCCCGCCGCGCCTGTTGCGGTCGCGGTGCACCATGAACCCGGCGAGGCCGGGGAGTGCGGATCAGCCGAGCGTGGCGGGCGTGCCCACCTCGACCGTGCCGGGGCGGGTGACCCGCATGATCAGGCCGAACTTGTTCTCGTGCTCGACGATGAGGTGCTTCTGCAGGGCGGGCCAGCGCTCCCCGCCCAGCGGATCCCAGCTCGGCACGACGCAGCGGATGCAGGGCCCCGCGTCGTCGCCGATGATCGCAAGGACGGCGTCGCCGATCGTGACGGTGGTGCCCGGCCCCATGGACTCCTCGGCGAAGGCCGGCGCGTCGAGGTCGAGGTGCACGTTGGGCCGGAACCGCAGCACGTCCACGTCGGCGCCCATCTCCTCGGACAGCGCCCGCCGTGACGCCTCGAAGGTCACCAGCACCGTCGGGCCGCGATCCTGCTGACCCTCGGCCGAGCGCAGCGAGAGCGGCACGCCGTAGGTGTCGCTGAGTGCGGCGGGCAGGGCCGGGTCGTCCCACGCCCACGCGGCGCCGCTCGCGTCGTAGAGGACGGGGGCGCCGGGCGGCTCTGGGGAGCCGTCGCAGGTGGCGGGGTAGGACGCCTCCCAGGACAGCATCTCCGGCCGCTGCCGCACGGTCAGCCGCGCCCTCGAACGCTCCGGCCGCTCGTCGATCAGCGCGTAGGCCCGGTCGCCCGCCAGCCCCCGCCCGTCGAGGACCGCGGCAGGCAACCGCTCACCCCGCAGCGACTTCACCGGCCAGCGATGCAGACTCCGGACCCGTCCCGCGTACATGCTCGTATCCTACGATGTCCGCACCTGGGAGACAGCGCCGTTCTCGGCCGGCGCGGCGCGCAGGGACGCGGTGGCCTCCTCCACGACGGTCCACAGGGCCGGATCCTGCCAGTAGCCGGAGTGGCCCCGGATCGCGGGCGGCGGATCGCCGTAGAGGAACAGGCTGGTGCGCGGGTCGGGCAGCTCGACATCCGCACACCCGTCGGCACGGACCGGCCCGCCGATGAAGTCGGTCAGGTAGTAGAGGTTCTTCCAGTACGGCACGCGTAACGCGGCGACCTCGCCCAGCTCCCGCGCGCCGAAGTAGGCGGGAAAGGCCCAGCCGTACAGTTTGTGCAACGGCGAGCCGAAGGTGACCAGGGCGACGGTGTCGTCGGGCGGCCGGCAGTCGCGCTGCACCAGGGCGGCGGCGGCCAGCACGGAGCCCTGGCTGTGCGCGACGAGCACCACCTTGCCGCCGTTGTCGTGCAGCCACCACATGCGCCGCTGGAGGTCGGGCACCGCCCGCTCGGCGTACGACGGAGGCGCCAGCGGGTGGTAGGAGCGCGGCCAGAAGGTGCCCACGTCCCACAGCACGGCGATGTTCCTGCGCCGGTCGAAGTCGCGCCAGCCGCTGCTCAGCAGGCCGAGCAGCAACGCGGGCAGCGCCGCGGCCGCCGTCGTGCCGGCATCCGTCAGCCACGGGGACACCGGCGCGGTCCAGGCCCGCCACACCAGCCGGCCGAGCAGGAACGCCCACAGCGTGACGGTCGTGGTGAGCAGCAGATCGAGGTCGAGGGTGGCCCGTCCCAGCCGGCGGACCGCGGCCACCCGCGCCGCCCAGCGCCGCCCGCGCCACCGCCCGCACCCCACGGGACCGTCTGGAGCGGGGTCCGTGAAGTCGCCGGGGTCGCCGGGGTCGCCGGGGATGCCGGGGTCGCCGGGGCCGCGGACGGCGGAGGCCATCCAGACGCGGGCGCGCTCCGGCGCGGGCTGCGCCGCCTCCAGCGCGAGGTATTCGCGGCGCACCTCGGCATACCCGGTCAGCCACGCCTTGCCGTACAGGACGAGCTGGCGGCACAGGCACAGCAGCAGCGCCCCGGCGGGCACGAGGATCAGGTAGGGGGCGGTCTGCTGGACGCCGGCGAAGACGGCGATGCCCGGTTGCCCGGCGACCGACTCGGCCGTGCTGTCGGCGTACTCGATGTTGCCCACGGTGTCGGCGAGGCGGATCAGCAGGCCAAGCCCGACCGTGTTGAGCAGGGCCACGCCGAGGGCGAGCACGACGAACGGCGCGGCCCAGCGGAAGCCCTCGAAGCCGCGCCGCCGCGCGGCCCGCCCGGCCAGGGCCACCCCGAGCGCCACGGCGAGGGCGGCGACCGCCCACGGATACGGATGCGACAGGGAGGTGCTGTCCAGCAGCAGGAGCAGGCCGGCGGTCGCGGCGGCGGCGCAGGCGGACCCGGCGAGCCGGAGCCGGAGACCGGCCCGGGTGGCGGTGCCGAGCAGCAGCACGAACGGGATGAGCGCGATCAGCGCGGCGATCGCGGTGTAGGCGGCGGCGACGGCCTGTCCCATGCCGGGAGGCTCGCCGGCCGCCGCCCGCGCGGCGGGCTGGGACCAGGCGAAGATGGCCGCCAGCGCCACCGCCACCGCGCCGGCGGGCGGGAGCCCGAGTTCGGGCCACTCGGTCCACCTCCGCCGGGCTCCGGGGTGCCCCGCGCGCCGCTCGTCGGCGGCGAGCAGGGCGAGCGCGGCGAGCAGCACGGCGGCGGCCAGCGCGAGGGCGGCCGGGCGCAGCGCCTCGCGCTCGACGTGGCCCGCATGCTGCGCCGACGCCTGCGCCGTGTGCGTGACCAGCGCGGCCACCAGCGCGAGCGAGCCGCCGATGTGCGCGCAGCCGAGCCGCCAGGCCGAGCGGCGGCCGTTCCAGAAGTCGCGGTGCGCCAGCCCGTCGCGCAGCGCGGCCCCGCTGCGGGACGGCCGGCGGGCGGCGCGTGTGGCGGCGGGCGGCAGAACGGTCTCGTAACGCCGCACCGAACGGTAGGTCAGATAGGCCAGCAGCGCGATGACCGCCAGCGGCACCGCCGCCCCGAGCAGCAGCCGCCTGGCGGGGAAGGCCGCGACCGCCTCGGCCCGGAACGGCTGCAACGGCCACCAGCGCCCGGCGCAGGAGGCCATGCCGCCGCACTGGTAGCCGAGGTAGTCGAGCGGGATCCAGGTGACCAGCAGGATGAGGTTGAGCGTGACGGCGAGCGCGGCCCAGCGCATGACCGCCCGGTAGATCCGGAAGCTCCTGGGCCGCTCCAGCAGCCGGGCAGGGCACATCCAGCCGGCCAGGTTGGCCAGCATGAAGGGGAGCAGCAGCAGCCAGAGCACCCGGGTCGCGCTGCGCGAGGTGAGCCCGCCCCAGGAGTATGCCTCGACGTGCCGCTTGCGCGGGTCGTCGCTGCGGTAGAAGCCGGCGATCGCGTCGCCGGCGACCTGGCGCGGGGCGGGGTCGCCGAGCAGCCGCTGCGGCCGGGTGCCGCCCACTCCGTGCACCCGTAGCTGTGTCGTCCCGGCCGGCGCGGCCGGCGGGACCGGTCCCACCTGGGAGACAGGCATGTCGATCGGCCCTCCTTCGCTCGCTCCGATCGCCCCCGTCCGACCCTGCCGCGATTGCACCACCGCCGGTGCCGCGGGCGCATGAGTAGTGGATTACTCAAGGCGTTATCCACAGGAGGAAATATCCCGAAATATCCGTTTAGGGGCGGGCTTGAGTCTCCCCTGAGGGGAGGCGGCAGAGTGTGCGCATGGACGGCGACACGCTGCTGACGATCGGGGACCTGGCCCGGCGCACCGGGCTCACGGTGAAGGCGATCAGGTTCTACTCCGACCGCGGGCTCGTGCCGCCGACCGCCCGCAGCCCCGCCGGCTACCGGCTGTACGGCGTCGAGGCGCTGGCCCGCCTGGAGTTCGTGCGCACCCTGCCCGAACTGGGCATCGACCTGCCGACCGTGCGGCGTCTCGTGGAACGCGACGTCCCGGTGGCGCAGGTCGCGCAGGAGTACGCGGAGGCACTGGACGTGCGGATCCGCATCCTGCGGCTGCGCCGCGCCGTGCTGCGCACGGTCGCCGTGCGGGGATCGACTCTGGAGGAGACGGAACTCATGCACAGGCTCGCCAAGCCCGGACGACGCCGCCCTGCGCGCCTGGATGCTCGACCGCCTGGAGGTGGCCGACGAGCCGCTCGCGGAGCGGTACATGCTGCTGCTCGCCACGATCAACGGCTGGCCGGTGCCGCCGAGTCTCGCGCCGCTGTCCGGCTGGTTCGTCCAGGCTCTGCGCGCGGGGCGGTGAGGCCGTCCTCCGCCCGCGCGGAGCCCTGACCGTCCCGTTTACTCCCCTCCCATCACGAAAGCCACCTGCTGCGGCGGGTGGCTTTCGTGTCTGCGCGTAACGGGTGGACAACGGCCGTTGATCCTGTCGAAAACCCATTGTAACGTCATCTGAAACTATCGGAGCCAAGCCGAAAGTTTCGGAAACGGAGTCCTCGCGGCAACGAGCGAGAGCCCGGTCTCGCATGCCTCGATCGTTCTCCCCGGGTCGGAAAGGGGACGACTGTGATGTCGTTGGGTCGGCGAAGTGCAGCACTTTTCGCCGTCGCCGCGCTCCTGCTGAGCGGCTGCGGCGGCGGCGGAGACGGTGGCGGAGACGGTGGCGGGAACCAGGCGGGAGGAGCGGAGACCACCACCATCGAGTGGTGGCACATCCAGAACATCGAGCCCATGCTGCCCGTCTGGGACGCGATGGCGAGGGAGTACGAGAAGGCGCATCCCAACGTCAAGATCAACATAACGCCGATCGAGAACGAGGCGTTCAAGGCCAAGCTGACCACGGTCACCCAGTCCGGCGAGGCCCCCGACCTGTTCCAGACCTGGGGCGGCGGCGTGCTCGACCAGCAGGTCCAGGCCGGCCTGGTGAAGGACCTCACCGCCGACGTGGCGGCCTGGCCGAGCCCCCTCCTCCCGCTGGCCGTCCAGCCCTACCAGATCGGCGGCAAGACGTACGGCGTGCCGTACGACATCGGCATGGTCGGGTTCTGGTACAACAAGGCGCTGTTCGCGAAGGCCGGGATCGACGAGCCGCCGGCCACCTGGGCGGAGTTCCTCGACGACGTCAAGGCGCTCAAGGACGCCGGGATCACCCCGATCGCGCTGGCCGGCAACGCGAAGTGGCCCGGCCACTACTACTGGGCCTACCTCGCCATGCGGGTCGGCGGGCTGGAGGCGCTGAAGCAGGCGGCCGAGACCAAGTCGTTCGAGAACCCCGACTTCGTGGCCGCCGGGCAGCAGCTCAAACAACTGGTGGACCTCCAGCCGTTCCAGACCGGCTTCCTGGGCGCCGCCTACGAGACCCCGGACGGGCAGGCCGCCGCGGTGGGCAACGGCAAGGCGGCCATGGAGCTCATGGGCCAGTGGGCGCCGACCGTCCAGCGTGACGCGGCCAAGGACCTCGGCGACGACCTCGGCTTCTTTCCCTTCCCCGCGGTCGAGGGCGGCAAGGGCACGGCCACCGAGGCGTTCGGCGGCGGCGGCGGGTTCGCCGTCGGCGCGGACGCCCCGCCCGCCACGGTGGACTTCCTGAAGTACATCACCAGCGTCGAGAACCAGCGCCGGTCGGTCGAGACCGGCGCGTTCCTGCCGGTCGTGCAGGGCGCCGAGGACGCGATCAAGGACGCCCGCGCCAAGGTGGTGGCGGAGAACCTCGCCGGCGCCACCGGCTTCCAGCTCTACCTCGACCAGGCGTACCCGCCCGCGGTCGGCCAGCAGGTGAACGACAGCGTGGCCGAGCTGATCGCGGGCAGCAAGACCGCCGAGCAGGTCACGGCGGACATCACCCAGACGGCGAAGTCGGAGTAGCCGCCGGGTGGACACGATGACACGACTCGACGGGGCGACCGAGCCCCGCGAGGCCGGGCGGCGGGCGGGCGACAGGCCCGCCCGCCGTTTCCGGCTTCGCGCCTGGGCGACGATCGCCGCCTTTCTGCTGCCCGCGCTCGTGCTCTTCTGCCTGCTGGTGGTGGCGCCGATCCTGCTCGCGCTGTACGCCAGCCTGTTCAAGTGGAACGGCTTCGGCGTGCTGCCGACCGACTTCATCGGGCTGGACAACTTCACCAGGCTCTTCGAGGACGAGATCTTCCTCGGCGACCTGTGGCGCGGGCTGCTGCTGATCGTCCTGTCGGTGGGGGTCCAGCTCCCGCTCGCCCTGGGCATCGCGCTGCTGCTCAACCAGCCCATGCGCGGCCGCGCGGTGTACCGGCTGCTGTTCTTCGCGCCGTACGTGGTCTCCGAGGTCATCGCGGCCGTGCTGTTCACCATGGTCTTCTCACCCGAACAGGGCCTGGCGAACCGCATCCTCACCGCGATCGGCCTGGAAGGGCTGACCTCCACCTGGCTGGCCGACCCCTCCACCGTCATGTACACGCTGTTCATCGTCATGACGTGGAAGTACTTCGGCTTCTACATGATCATCTTCCTGGCGGGGCGGCAGGCCATCCCGAGCGAGGTCACCGAGGCCGCCGCGATCGACGGCGCGAACACCTGGCAGATCTTCCGGCACGTCACCCTGCCGCTGCTCGGCCCGACGATCCGGATCGGCGTCTTCCTGTCCGTCATCGGCACCATCCAGCTCTTCGACCTGGTCTGGGTGCTCACCGGAGGCGGCCCCATCCACACCTCGGAGACGCTCGCCGTCACCATGTTCCAGTACGGCTTCGCCCGCTACCAGGTCGGCTACGCCAGTGCCATCAGCGTCGTGATGTTCATCATCAGCCTGGTCTTCGCTCTCGGCTACCAGCGTTGGGTCATGCGCCGTGACATCGAAGGAGCGATCACCGGAATGAAGGACCATCGATGAGCGCGCACGCCCGGGTGGCGCCGGCCCGCCGGCGCCCCTGGCCCAAGAGCGTCGCGATGCACCTCGTCGTCGTGGTCATCGGCACCTTCATCCTCGTGCCGATCGCCTACGGCGTCCTCAGCGGCTTCAAGACCAACAGCCAGCTCTCCACCAACCCGTTCGGGCTGCCCGCGCCGTGGGTGCCGTCGAACTACACCGACGTGCTGGCCGCCGGGGAGTTCTGGCGGCAGATCGGCAACAGCACGCTGATCGCGCTGGCCACGGCGCTGCTCGTGGTCGGCGTCTCCGCGATGGCCGCCTACGTCTTCGCCCGCTACGCCTTCCGCGGCCGGGAGGCGGTCTTCATGTTCTTCGCGACCGGGCTGATGTTCCCGTTCGCGGTGGCGATCCTCCCGCTGTTCGTGCTGCTGCGGACCCTCGGCCTGCTGGACAACCCGCTCGGGGTGATCCTGCCCCAGGCGGCCTTCGGACTGCCGCTGACGATCATCATTCTGCGGCAGTTCTTCCGGACCGTCCCCGGTGAGATCGAGGAGGCGGCGACCCTCGACGGCTGCTCCGCCTTCGGCTTCTTCTGGCGGATCCTGCTCCCGATGGCCCGGCCCGCGATCGCCACGGTCTCCGTGCTGGCGGTGGTGAACAGCTGGAACAACTTCATGCTGCCGCTGGTCGTCTTCAACGACCCGAGCTGGTGGACCCTCCCCGTCGGGGTGCAGCAGTTCAGCGGCCAGTACTCCAGCGACACCGCGCGCATCCTCGCCTACGTCGTCCTCGCGATGATCCCCGCCCTCGCCTTCTACTCCGTCGCCGAACGCCAGCTCATCGGCGGCCTGGCGGCGGGGGCCACCAAGGGCTGACCGCAAAAGGAAGCGGGGGGTACGGCCGGCCGGCCGTACCCCCCGCTTCGTCCGTCACGGGGTCAGGGTGTGGCGCAGGTGTAGGCGGCGGGGGTGGTGGTGTTGCCGTTGGGGCGGGTGGCCTGGTAGCCGAAGGCGGTGGTGGCGCCGGGGGCGATGGTGGCGTTGTAGGGGAGGCT
>NZ_BSRQ01000001.1 GCF_030268685.1 Microtetraspora sp. NBRC 13810 | reverse complement strand
GCGGCTGCTGCGGGCGATCTTCGGTGAGAAGGCGCGTGAGGTCCGTGACACCTCGCTGAAGGTGCCGCACGGCGAGCAGGGCAAGGTCATCGGCGTCCGGGTGTTCTCCCGCGAGGAGGGCGACGAGTTGCCGCCCGGGGTGAACGAGCTGGTCCGCGTCTATGTGGCGCAGAAGCGTAAGATCACCGATGGTGACAAGCTGGCCGGCCGGCACGGTAACAAGGGTGTCATCTCCAAGATCCTGCCGGTCGAGGACATGCCGTTCCTGGAGGACGGCACGCCGGTCGACATCATCCTCAACCCGCTGGGCGTGCCCGGCCGGATGAACGTCGGGCAGGTGCTGGAGACCCATCTGGGCTGGATCGCGGCCCGAGGATGGGACATCGAGGGACTGGACGAGGCGTGGGCCGAGCGGCTGCGCGACAAGGGCTTCGGCCAGGTCGCCGCCCGTACCAACGTCGCCACCCCGGTCTTCGACGGTGCCCACGAGGACGAGATCACCGGCCTGCTGAACAACACCCTGGTCAACAGGGACGGGCAGCGCATGGTCGGCGTCAACGGCAAGGCGAGGCTCTTCGACGGCCGCTCGGGCGAGCCCTTCCCGCACGAGATCTCGGTCGGCTACATCTACATCCTGAAGCTGCTGCACCTGGTCGACGACAAGATCCACGCGCGTTCGACCGGCCCGTACTCGATGATCACCCAGCAGCCGCTGGGTGGTAAGGCGCAGTTCGGCGGTCAGCGTTTCGGTGAGATGGAGGTGTGGGCGCTGGAGGCGTACGGCGCCGCCTACGCCCTCCAGGAGCTGCTGACCATCAAGTCCGACGACGTCACCGGCCGCGTGAAGGTCTACGAGGCCATCGTCAAGGGCGAGAACATCCCCGAACCGGGCATCCCTGAGTCTTTCAAGGTGCTCATCAAGGAGATGCAGTCGCTCTGCCTGAACGTCGAGGTGCTCTCGAGCGACGGCATGTCCATCGAAATGCGTGACACCGACGAGGACGTGTTCCGCGCCGCGGAGGAGCTGGGCATCGATCTCGCCCGGCGTCCTAACGAGGGTGCCATGAGCGTCGACGAGGTCTGATTCAAGAGGGGATGAGAAGTGCTCGACGTCAACTTCTTCGACGAGCTGCGAATCGGTCTCGCGACGGCCGACGATATTCGTCAGTGGTCCCACGGCGAGGTGAAGAAGCCGGAGACCATCAACTACCGGACCCTGAAGCCCGAGAAGGACGGACTCTTCTGCGAGAAGATCTTCGGTCCTACCCGGGACTGGGAGTGCTACTGCGGTAAGTACAAGCGGGTTCGCTTCAAGGGCATCATCTGTGAGCGCTGTGGCGTCGAGGTGACCCGGGCGAAGGTGCGCCGTGAGCGGATGGGCCACATCGAGCTGGCCGCTCCGGTCACCCACATCTGGTACTTCAAGGGCGTTCCGTCCCGGCTGGGCTACCTGCTGGACCTCGCCCCGAAGGACCTGGAGAAGGTCATCTACTTCGCGGCGTACATGATCACTCATGTCGACGCCGAGATGCGGGACCGCGACCTGCCGTCGCTGGAGGCGAAGATCTCCGTCGAGCGGCAGCACATCGAGCAGCGTCGCGACGCCGACGTGGAGACCAGGCAGAAGAAGCTCGAAGGCGACCTGGCCGAGCTTGAGGCGGCCGGTGCCAAGGGCGACCAGCGCCGCAAGGTCCGCGAGGGCGCCGACCGCGAGATGCGCCAGCTCCGTGACCGGGCCCAGCGTGAGCTGGACCGGCTGGAGGAGGTCTGGACCCGGTTCAAGAACCTCAAGGTCCAGGATCTCGAGGGCGACGAGATGCTCTACCGCGAGATGCGCGACCGTTTCGGCCGCTACTTCCGCGGCGGCATGGGCGCCCAGGCGATCCAGGAGCGGCTGGTCTCCTTCGACCTCAACGCCGAGGCCGAGAACCTGCGCGAGACCATCCGCAGCGGCAAGGGGCAGAAGAAGGCCCGCGCGCTCAAGCGGCTCAAGGTCGTCTCGGCGTTCCTCAACACGAGCAACTCGCCGAACGGCATGGTCCTCGACTGCATCCCGGTCATCCCGCCGGACCTGCGCCCGATGGTGCAGCTCGACGGTGGCCGGTTCGCCACCTCCGACCTGAACGACCTGTACCGCCGGGTCATCAACCGGAACAACCGCCTCAAGCGTCTGCTCGACCTCGGCGCCCCCGAGATCATCGTGAACAACGAGAAGCGGATGCTCCAGGAGGCCGTGGACGCGCTGTTCGACAACGGCCGCCGCGGTCGCCCGGTGACCGGTCCCGGTAACCGGCCGCTCAAGTCGCTGTCCGACATGCTCAAGGGCAAGCAGGGCCGGTTCCGCCAGAACCTGCTGGGCAAGCGAGTCGACTACTCCGGCCGTTCGGTCATCGTCGTCGGCCCGCAGCTCAAGCTGCACCAGTGCGGCCTGCCCAAGCAGATGGCGCTGGAGCTGTTCAAGCCGTTCGTGATGAAGCGGCTCGTGGACCTCAACCACGCGCAGAACATCAAGTCGGCCAAGCGGATGGTGGAGCGGGCCCGTCCCGTCGTGTGGGACGTGCTCGAAGAGGTCATCACCGAGCACCCGGTGCTGCTGAACCGGGCGCCCACCCTGCACCGCCTGGGCATCCAGGCCTTCGAGCCGCAGCTGGTCGAGGGCAAGGCCATCCAGATCCACCCGCTCGTCTGCACCGCGTTCAACGCGGACTTCGACGGCGACCAGATGGCCGTGCACCTGCCGCTGTCGGCCGAGGCCCAGGCCGAGGCGCGCATCCTGATGCTCTCGACCAACAACATCCTCAAGCCGGCCGACGGCAAGCCGGTGACGATGCCCACCCAGGACATGGTCATCGGGCTCTACTGGCTGACCACGCAGAAGGACGGCGCGCCCGGCGAAGGCCGGGTCTTCGGCTCCATCAGCGAGGCCCTGATGGCCTTCGACCGGCGCGAGCTGGACATGCAGGCCAACATCCAGATCCGGCTCAAGGACGTCCCGCCGCCGCGCGGCTGGGCCGCTCCGGAGGGCTGGGAGGCCGGCGAGACGCTGCGCCTGGACACCACGCTGGGCCGCTGCCTGTTCAACCAGACCCTCCCGGCCAACTTCCCGTTCGTGAACTACCAGGTCGGCAAGCGCCAGCTTTCGGCCATCGTGAACGAGCTGGCGGAGACCTACCCGAAGGTCGAGGTCGCGACGGCGCTGGACGCGCTGAAGGACGCGGGCTTCCACTGGGCGACCCGGGCCGGTGTCACGATCTCCATCGAGGACGTCGTGGCCCCGCCGAACAAGGCGAGCATCATGGAGTCCTACGAGCGCAGGGCCGACAAGGTCCAGCGCGAGTACGAGCGCGGCCTGATCACCGACGAGGAGCGCCGTCAGGAGCTCATCGAGATCTGGACGCACGCGACGGCCGACGTCGAGACCGACATGGTCAACGCCTTCCCGGCGACCAACTCGGTCTGGATGATGGTCAACTCCGGCGCCCGCGGTAACAAGATGCAGGTCCGGCAGATCGCGGGCATCCGTGGTCTGGTGTCCAACACCAAGGGTGAGACGATCCCGCGGCCGATCAAGTCCTCCTTCCGCGAGGGCCTGTCGGTGCTGGAGTACTTCATCTCCACCCACGGCCAGCGGAAGGGTCTGGCGGACACCGCGCTGCGGACCGCCGACTCCGGTTACCTGACCCGTCGTCTGGTCGACGTCGCGCAGGACGTCATCGTGCGCGAGATCGACTGCGGCACCGACCGCAGCGTCCCGCTCCCGGTGGGCGAGCGCGACGCCTCGGGCAACCTCGCCAAGGCCGAGAACGCCGAGAGCAACGTGCACGGCCGCATCCTGGCCGAGGACGTCGAGGTGGACGGCAAGCTGGTCGCGGCCGCCGGTGTCGACATCAACGACAACACGGTCACCGCGCTGGTCGAGGCCGGCGTGGAGACGGTGCGCACCCGCAGCGCGCTGGTCTGCGAGGCCAAGATCGGGGTCTGCGCGACCTGCTACGGCCGCTCGCTGGCCACCGGCAAGCTGGTGGACGTCGGCGAGGCGGTCGGCATCATCGCCGCCCAGTCGATCGGTGAGCCGGGCACCCAGCTGACGATGCGGACCTTCCACACCGGTGGTGTGGCGGGCGCCGACATCACCCACGGTCTGCCCCGTGTCACCGAGCTGTTCGAGGCGCGCATCCCCAAGGGTGTCGCCCCGATCACCGAGGTCACCGGCCGGATCAGGATCGACGAGACCGACAAGACGCGCAAGGTGGTGATCGTTCCGGACGACGGCTCCGAGGAGATCGCCTACCCGGTGTCCATGCGGTCCCGCCTGCTGGTCTCGGAGGGGCAGCACGTCGAGGTGGGCAACCAGCTCATCGCCGGTGCGGTCAACCCCAACGAGGTGCTGCGCATCCTCGGCCCGCGGGCCGTGCAGCTGCACCTGGTGGCGGAGGTCCAGCAGGTCTACCGCTCGCAGGGTGTGTCGATCCACGACAAGCACATCGAGATCATCGTCCGCCAGATGCTCAAGCGCGTGAACGTGCTGGAGTCCGGCGACACGGACCTGCTGCCCGGCGAGCTCGTCGAGCGGCCCCGGTTCGAGATCATGAACCGCGAGTGCGTGGCGGAGGGCGGCCAGCCGGCTTCCGGCCGTCCCGTCCTCATGGGCATCACCAAGGCGTCGCTGGCCACCGAGTCGTGGCTGTCGGCGGCGTCCTTCCAGGAGACGACCAGGGTGCTCACGGACGCGGCCATCCACGCCAAGTCCGACTCCCTGCTCGGCCTCAAGGAGAACGTCATCATCGGTAAGCTCATCCCGGCCGGCACGGGCATGCCCCAGTACCGCAACATCCGGGTCGAGCCCACCGAGGAGGCCAAGGCCGCCATGTACACGGTGGGCGGCTACGACGGTTCCGCGGCCGACTACACCTTCGGCACGGGCAGCGGCGAGGCCGTCCCGCTGGAGGAGTACGACTTCGGTCAGTACAACCGCTGATTGATCGCGAAGCGCCCGAAACCACTACGGTTTCGGGCGCTTCGCGCGTTTCCCGGGTGAAACCGGGCGTACGGCAGGCCGACCCGCGACAGGTGGCGAATGGGACGCGGCACCGGGGAGGAGCGGGTAAACTTTGCCACGGGCCATTTGTGGCCGGATGGACACCGGCCGCAAGACCTGTGGCGCGAAGAGACCGCCGTCGGTAACGGCGGTCGAGGGACGCAGCCGTTTTGACGTGTTGCGATGGGCTGGGTAGTCTTTCCCTTCGTGCCCGTGTCTTCATGGGCTCTCATGCGTGCGCATGGCCGGTCGCTCTTTTCAGGGCGTCCCGGACGAGGCGCGACATGACCTCTCCCCAGGGTCCGGCCTAGCCGGGAGTGTTGCGAGCAGAGTGCGACACGCCCGAGCGCGGGGGTCGGCGCTGGAAGAAAACCAGCAGGTCAAGACACCGGCAGAACCTGCGAATGCACGACGACACGAATCACCGGCCAAAGCAGGAACGGAGACGCGGTGCCCACGATTCAGCAGCTGGTCCGCAAGGGCCGCCAGGACAAGGTCAGTAAGACCAAGACACCGGCGCTCAAGGGGAGCCCGCAGCGGCGCGGCGTCTGCACGCGCGTTTACACGACTACTCCCAAGAAGCCCAACTCGGCGCTCCGCAAGGTGGCCCGTGTCCGGCTCACCAACGGCATCGAAGTGACGGCCTACATCCCGGGTGTCGGTCACAACCTTCAGGAGCACTCCATCGTGCTCGTGCGTGGCGGTCGTGTTAAGGACCTGCCGGGTGTTCGCTACAAGATCATCCGTGGTTCGCTGGACACCCAGGGTGTCCGCAACCGCAAGCAGGCCCGCAGCCGTTACGGCGCGAAGAAGGAGAAGAGCTGACATGCCGCGTAAGGGTCCCGCGGGGCGCCGCCAGCTGGTCGCCGACCCCGTGTACAGCTCGCCGCTGGTGACAGCGCTCATCAACAAGGTGCTGCTGAGCGGCAAGCGCTCGCTTGCCCAGACGATCGTCTACGACGCCCTGGAGGGCTGCCGGGAGAAGACCGGCAACGACCCCGTGGTCACCCTCAAGCGGGCGCTCGACAACGTGAAGCCCACCCTGGAAGTGCGCAGCCGCCGTGTCGGTGGCGCGACCTACCAGGTGCCGGTCGAGGTGCGCGCGGCGCGCAGCACCACGCTGGCCCTCCGCTGGCTGGTGCAGTACAGCCGCGCCCGCCGCGAGAAGACCATGACCGAGCGGCTGATGAACGAGCTGCTCGACGCGAGCAACGGCCTCGGTGCCAGCGTCAAGCGGCGCGAGGACACGCACAAGATGGCCGAGTCCAACAAGGCCTTCGCCCACTACCGCTGGTAGTGCCCTAAAGGCCGGCCGGGATCTCCGTCCCGCGACGGCCAAAGCTCTAGAGACGACGAGGACGCGAGAGAAGTGGCCACCACGACCGCTCTTGACCTGGCCAGGGTCCGAAATATCGGGATCATGGCCCACATCGACGCGGGCAAGACCACGACGACCGAGCGCATCCTGTTCTACACCGGGATCAACTACAAGATCGGTGAAGTCCACGAGGGCGCTGCCACGATGGACTGGATGGAGCAGGAGCAGGAGCGCGGCATCACCATCACCTCCGCCGCGACCACCTGTAGCTGGCTTGATCACACGATCAACATCATCGATACGCCCGGGCACGTGGACTTCACCATCGAGGTGGAGCGCTCCCTGCGCGTCCTCGACGGCGCCGTCGCGGTCTTCGACGCCGTCGCCGGCGTCGAGCCGCAGTCCGAGACCGTGTGGCGCCAGGCCGACCGGTACGGCGTGCCGCGGATCTGCTTCGTCAACAAGATGGACCGGGTCGGCGCGGAGTTCCACCGCTGCGTGGACATGATCGTGTCCCGCCTGGGTGCCACGCCGCTGGTCATCCAGCTCCCGCTGGGCGTCGAGTCGGACTTCAAGGGCGTCATCGACCTGGTGAAGATGAAGGCCCTGGTGTGGAGCGCCGAGGCCGCCAAGGGCGAGATGTACGACACCGTGGAGATCCCGGCGGATCACATCGACGCCGCCCGCGAGTGGCGCGACAAGCTCATCGAGACGGTCTCCGAGAACGACGACGAGCTCATGGAGCTCTTCCTCGAGGGCGTCGAGCCCACCGAGGAGCAGCTCGTCGCGGCGATCCGGCGGGCCACGCTGGCCAGTGCGATCAACCCGGTCCTGTGCGGCACCGCGTTCAAGAACAAGGGCGTGCAGCCCCTGCTCGACGCGATCGTCGCCTACCTCCCCGCGCCGACCGACATCCCGGCCTTCAAGGGCTATGCGGTCGGCAACGAGGAGCAGATCATCGAGCGTCACGCGGACCCGAAGGAGCCCTTCTCCGCGCTCGCGTTCAAGATCATGAGCGACCAGCACCTCGGCCGTCTCACCTACATCCGGATCTACTCGGGCACGCTCGAGACCGGCATGGCGGTGACCAACTCGGTCAAGGGCAAGAAGGAGCGGATCGGCAAGATCTACCAGATGCACGCCAACAAGCGCGAAGAGCGCGCGTCGGCGGCAGCCGGTTCGATCGTCGCCGTGATGGGCCTCAAGGACACCACCACCGGTGACACGCTGAGCGACCCGAACAACCAGGTCGTGCTGGAGTCGATGACGTTCCCGGCGCCGGTCATCAACGTGGCGATCGAGCCCAAGACCAAGGGCGACCAGGAGAAGCTCAGCACCGCGATCCAGCGCCTGGCCGAGGAGGACCCCTCCTTCCAGGTCCGCCGGGACGAGGAGACCGGGCAGACGGTCATCTGGGGTATGGGTGAGCTCCACCTGGAGATCCTCGTCGACCGGATGCGCCGCGAGTTCAAGGTCGAGGCCAACGTCGGCCGCCCGCAGGTCGCCTACCGCGAGACCATCCGCCGCAAGGTGGAGAAGGTCGAGTACACGCACAAGAAGCAGACCGGTGGTTCCGGCCAGTTCGCGCGCGTGATCATCGACCTGGAGCCGCTGGGCGAGGGCAACGACGGTTACGAGTTCCAGAACAAGGTCACCGGTGGCCGCATCCCGAGGGAGTACATCCCGTCGGTGGACGCGGGCGCGCAGGAGGCGGCCGAGTTCGGTGTGCTCGCCGGCTACCCGATGGTCGGCGTCAAGGTCACCCTCCAGGACGGGGCCTTCCACGAGGTCGACTCGTCGGAAATGGCCTTCAAGATCGCCGGTTCGATGGCCTTCAAGGAGGCCGCGCGCAGGGCGGACGCCGTACTCCTCGAGCCGATGATGGCCGTAGAGGTCACCACGCCCGAGGACTACATGGGTGACGTCATCGGTGACCTCAACGGTCGCCGCGGGCAGATCCAGGCGATGGAGGACCGGACGAACGTCAAGGTCATCAAGGCGCTCGTCCCGCTGTCGGAGATGTTCGGCTATGTGGGTGACCTGCGGAGCAGGACCCAGGGCCGGGCCGTGTACAGCATGCAGTTCGACTCCTACGCGGAAGTGCCTCCGGGCATCGGCAAGGAGATCGTCGCGAAGGCTCGGGGCGAATAGCCTCCCCGGTCCCGGACCCGGCGACGGGTCCGGGACCTGAGCCCGAGTGAAGAGACGCAAGTCAAGTCAGAATCTCTAAGGAGACAGAGCAGTGGCCAAGGCCAAGTTCGAGCGGACCAAGCCGCACGTGAACATCGGCACCATTGGGCACATCGACCACGGCAAGACCACTCTGACCGCGGCGATCACCAAGGTGCTTCACGACCGTTACCCGGACCTCAACGAGTCGACCCCGTTCGACAAGATCGACAAGGCTCCCGAGGAGAAGGCGCGCGGTATCACCATCTCCATCGCGCACGTCGAGTACCAGACCGAGAAGCGGCACTACGCCCACGTGGACTGCCCCGGTCACGCCGACTACGTGAAGAACATGATCACCGGTGCCGCGCAGATGGACGGTGCGATCCTCGTGGTCGCCGCCACCGACGGCCCGATGCCGCAGACCAAGGAGCACGTGCTCCTGGCCCGTCAGGTCGGTGTGCCCTACATCGTCGTCGCCCTGAACAAGGCCGACATGGTGGATGACGAGGAGATCCTGGAGCTCGTCGAGCTCGAGGTTCGCGAGCTGCTGTCCGCCCAGGAGTTCCCGGGCGACGACCTGCCCGTGGTCCGCGTCTCCGCGCTGAAGGCGCTGGAGGGCGACGAGAAGTGGGCCGACAGCATCATCGAGCTCATGACCGCCGTGGACGACAACGTCCCCGAGCCGACTCGTGAGACCGACAAGCCGTTCCTCATGCCGATCGAGGACGTCTTCTCGATCACCGGTCGCGGTACGGTCGTCACCGGCCGTATCGAGCGCGGTATCGTGAAGGTGAACGAGACCGTCGACATCATCGGCATCAAGGACACCAAGACCACCACCACGGTCACCGGTGTCGAGATGTTCCGCAAGCTGCTCGACGAGGGCCAGGCCGGTGACAACGTCGGTCTGCTCCTCCGTGGCATCAAGCGCGAGGACGTCGAGCGCGGTCAGTGTGTCATCAAGCCGGGCACCACGACCCCGCACACCGAGTTCGAGGCCCAGGTCTACATCCTGGCCAAGGACGAGGGCGGCCGTCACACGCCGTTCTTCAACAACTACCGCCCGCAGTTCTACTTCCGTACCACGGACGTGACCGGCGTGGTCAACCTGCCCGAGGGCACCGAGATGGTCATGCCCGGTGACAACACCGAGATGACCGTCCAGCTCATCCAGCCCATCGCGATGGAGGACGGTCTCAAGTTCGCCATCCGTGAGGGTGGCCGCACCGTCGGCGCCGGCCGGGTAACCAAGATCATCAAGTAGCACGACCGCGGGGCGGCGGTCGGCCCGTACGGGCCGACCGCCGTACCACGAAAGGGGACCTGGTCCGTATGGCCGGGTTCCTCTGCGGCCCGACGCGACCTGGGCCGTGATCTCGCAGCGGTTTCGACTCGTTCGAAACACCTGCAAGTTCACGGAAAGAGGTGGCTGGGCCGGCGGCGACAGGCCGCACGAAGCTTTTACAGGACGACAGCGAAGGACACCGAGGCCACTATGGCGGGACAGAAGATCCGCATCCGGCTTAAGGCCTATGACCACGAGGTCATCGACAGCTCGGCCAAGAAGATCGTCGAGACGGTGACGCGTACCGGAGCGAAGGTCGCGGGCCCGGTGCCGCTGCCGACCGAGAAGAACGTGTACTGCGTCATCCGCTCGCCGCACAAGTACAAGGACAGCCGCGAGCACTTTGAAATGCGTACGCACAAGCGGCTGATTGACATCATCGACCCGACGCCGAAGACCGTCGACTCGCTCATGCGACTCGACCTCCCCGCAGGCGTCGACATTTCGATCAAGCTCTGAGGGAACGCACTGACATGGCTAAGCAGATCAAGGGCGTCCTGGGCAAGAAGCTCGGCATGACCCAGGTCTTCGACGCGGACAACCGGATCGTCCCGGTCACCGTGGTCGAGGCCGGTCCGTGCGTGGTGACCCGGGTCCGCACTCCCGAGAGCGACGGCTACTCCGCCGTCCAGCTCGGGTTCGGACAGGTCGACCCGCGCAAGGTCAACAAGCCGCTGGGTGACTACCTGCGCAAGCACGAGATCACCCCGCGCCGCTACTTCGCCGAGATCCGCACGGACGACGCGAGCGAGTACACGATCGGTCAGGAACTGCTGGCCGACACTTTCGAGGCCGGCCAGTTCGTCGACGTGACGGGCAAGAGCAAGGGCAAGGGCTTCGCGGGTGTCATGAAGCGCCACGGCTTCGGTGGTCTGGGGGCCTCGCACGGTACCCAGCGCAAGCACCGTTCGCCCGGTTCCATCGGCGGCTGCGCCACTCCCGGCCGCGTTTTCAAGGGTGTGCGCATGGCGGGGCGGATGGGCAACGTCCGCACCACCATCCAGAGCCTCAAGGTGCACGCCGTGGACGCCGAGAAGGGGCTCATCCTGATCAAGGGTGCGATTCCCGGCGCCAACGGCAGCCTGGTCCTCATCCGCACCGCTGCCAAGAAGGGGGCCGCGAAGTGAGCACCGTTGACGTCCTTGACGCGAGCGGTGAGAAGACCGGCTCGGTCGAGCTGCCGGAGGAGATCTTCGGCGCCAAGGTCAATGTCCCGCTGATCCACCAGGTCGTCGTGGCCCAGCTCGCCGCTCGCCGGCAGGGCACCCACAAGGCGAAGACCCGTGGTGAGGTCAGCGGTGGCGGCAAGAAGCCGTACCGCCAGAAGGGCACCGGTCGCGCCCGTCAGGGTTCGACCCGCGCCCCGCAGTTCACCGGTGGTGGCGTCGTGCACGGCCCCGTGCCGCGCGACTACACCCAGCGCACGCCCAAGAAGATGAAGGCCGCCGCCCTCCGCGGCGCCCTGTCGGACCGGGCGACCCACGGCCGCGTGCACGTGGTCAGCACCCTGGTGAGCGGCGAGACCCCCAAGACCAAGTCGGCGCTCCAGGCGCTGCGCAAGGTCACGCAGTCCGCCCGCGTGCTCGTCGTCGTCGAAGAGAACGACGAGGTCACCTGGCTGAGCCTGCGTAACGCGCCCGAGGTCCACCTGCTGGACGCGGGCCAGCTCAACACCTATGACGTGCTCTGCAACGACGACGTGGTCTTCACCCAGGCGGCTTACGACCAGGTCGTGGCGAGGCTGAGCCAGAGCGGGAAGGATGACGCCTGATGGAGAAGATCGCCGACCCGCGCGACATCATCATCAAGCCGGTCGTCTCTGAGAAGAGCTACGGCCTGATCGATGAGCACAACAAGTACACGTTCCTGGTGAGGAAGACGGCGAACAAGACCCAGGTCAAGATCGCCGTCGAGCAGATCTTCGGCGTCAAGGTCACCAGCGTGAACACCATCAACCGGGCGGGCAAGCGCAAGCGCACCCGCACCGGCTACGGCAAGCGTCCCGACACCAAGCGCGCGATCGTGAGCCTGGTGGACGGCGACCGGATCGACATTTTCGGTCAGGTCGGCTGAACCGCCGACAGCCGTAGTGCTAACCGACGAAGGATGAACGAAAAAGATGGGCATCCGTAAATACAAGCCGACGACCCCGGGTCGCCGCGGCGCCAGTGTCTCGGACTTCGCCGAGATCACGCGTAGCACGCCCGAGAAGTCGCTGCTTGCCCCCCTGCACAACAAGGGCGGCCGTAACGTGCACGGCCGGGTGACCGCCCGGCACCAGGGCGGCGGCCACAAGCGCGCCTACCGGATCATCGACTTCCGGAGGAACGACAAGGACGGCATCCCGGCCAAGGTCGCTCACATCGAGTACGACCCGAACCGGACCTCCCGGATCGCGCTGCTGCACTACGCCGACGGCGAGAAGCGCTACATCATCGCGCCGACCGGCCTCAAGCAGGGGGACCGCATCGAGAACGGCCCGGGCGCCGACATCAAGCCGGGCAACTGCCTGCCGCTGCGCAACATCCCGACCGGTACCTTCATCCACGCGGTGGAGCTCCGTCCGGGCGGCGGCGCCAAGCTGGGCCGCTCCGCGGGAGCGCAGATCCAGCTCCTCGCCAAGGAGGGCCAGTACGCCACGCTGCGTATGCCCTCCGGTGAGATGCGCATGGTCGATGTGCGCTGCCGGGCCTCGGTGGGCCAGGTCGGCAACGCCGAGCAGGCCAACATCAACATCGGTAAGGCCGGCCGTAACCGCTGGAAGGGCAAGCGCCCGACCGTCCGCGGTGTCGCCATGAACCCCGTCGACCACCCGCACGGTGGTGGTGAGGGCAAGACCTCCGGCGGTCGTCACCCGGTGAACCCCAAGGGCAAGCCCGAGGGTCGTACCCGGCAGGCGAACAAGGCCAGCGACCGGCTGATCATCCGTCGTCGGAGCAAGAGGAAGAAGCGGTAGGAGCAGCCGATATGCCACGTAGCCTCAAAAAAGGCCCCTTCGTCGACGACCACCTGATCAAGAAGGTGGAAGTCCAGAACGACAAGGGCACCAAGAACGTCATCAAGACGTGGTCGCGGCGCTCCATGATCGTGCCCGACATGCTCGGTCACACGATCGCCGTACACGACGGCCGCAAGCACGTCCCGGTGTTCATCACCGAGTCGATGATCGGCCACAAGCTGGGTGAGTTCGCTCCCACGCGGACCTTCCGCAGCCACGTCAAGGAAGACCGCCGTAGCCGGCGATAGCAGCCTTCAGAAGCACTAAGAGGAGTAAGCGATGGAAGCCAGGGCTCAGGCGCGGTTCGTCCGTGTCACGCCCCAGAAGGCCCGCCGTGTGGTGGACCTCATTCGCGGGCTGCCCGCTTCGGAGGCGCAGGCCGTGCTGCAGTTCGCTCCCCAGGCGGCGAGCGAGCCCATCTACAAGGTGCTCTCCAGCGCCATGGCGAATGCGGAGCACAACTACCAGCTCGACCGCGACACGCTGGTCGTGAGCCGCGTGTGGGTCGACGAGGGCCCGACACTCAAGCGGTTCCGTCCTCGCGCCCAGGGCCGCGCCTATCGGATCAACAAGCGGACGAGCCACATCACAGTGATCGTCGAGTCCCGGCCCCAGGGCCAGGGCAAGCCGAAGGGAAGGACCCGCTAGTGGGCCAGAAGGTTAACCCGCACGGGTTCCGCCTCGGCATCACGACCGACTTCAAGAGCCGGTGGTACGCCGACAAGCTCTACAAGAGCTATGTCGCCGAAGACGTGTCGATCCGTCGCATGCTGCAGCGCGGCATGGAGCGGGCCGGCATCTCCAAGGTGGAGATCGAGCGCACCACCGACCGTGTCCAGGTCGACATCCACACCGCCCGGCCGGGCATCGTCATCGGCCGTCGCGGCGCCGAGGCGGACCGCATCCGTGGCGACCTCGAGAAGCTGACCAAGAAGCAGGTTCAGCTCAACATCCTCGAGGTCAAGAACCCCGAGATCGACGCCCAGCTCGTCGCCCAGGGCGTGGCCGAGCAGCTGTCCAGCCGTGTCTCGTTCCGGCGGGCCATGCGCAAGGCCATGCAGTCGGCGATGAAGAGCGGCGCCAAGGGCATCCGGGTCCAGTGCTCGGGTCGTCTGGGCGGCGCCGAGATGTCCCGTTCGGAGTTCTACCGCGAGGGCCGCGTGCCCCTGCACACGCTCCGGGCCGACATCGACTACGGCTTCTACGAGGCCCGCACCACCTTCGGCCGGATCGGCGTGAAGGTGTGGATCTACAAGGGTGAGGCCCCGACCTCTCGCGCCGAGCGCGAGGCGGCGGCGGCCGGTGCCCGGGCAGGGCAGCGCCGGGACCGCACCGACCGGCCGCAGCGCGGCCGCGGCGGTGACCGTCGCGGCGGCGGCGGTGGCGGCCGTGACGGCGGCCCCCGCGGCGGCGGCCGTGGCCCGAAGACCGAATCCACCGCGCCCGCTGGGGCGCCCGACTCCGGCCCGGCGGAACAGCCGGGTGCTGAAGGGAGCTGACCATGCTGATCCCGCGCAGGGTCAAGCACCGCAAGCAGCACCGGCCCGACCGGCACGGCGCGGCCAAGGGTGGCACGAAGGTCGTCTTCGGCGAGTTCGGCATCCAGGCGCTTGAGCACAGCTACGTGACCAACCGCCAGATCGAGGCCGCTCGTATCGCGATGACCCGGCACATCCGCCGTGGCGGAAAGGTGTGGATCAACGTCTACCCGGACCGTCCGCTCACCAAGAAGCCGGCCGAGACCCGCATGGGTTCCGGTAAGGGTTCGCCCGAGTGGTGGATCGCCAACGTCAAGCCTGGCCGCGTCATGTTCGAGCTTTCGGGTGTGGCCGAGCCGGTGGCTCGCGAGGCGCTGCGGCGTGCCATGCACAAGCTGCCCATGAAGTGCCGGTTTGTGAAGCGAGAGGTCGGTGAGGCGTGATGGCTAAGGGCCTGACCGCCGCTGAGCTGCGGCAGAATGACAAGGACGAGCTGGTCACCAAGCTGAAGGAAGCCAAGGAGGAGCTGTTCAACCTCCGCTTCCAGGCCGCGACCGGTCAGCTGGAGAGCCACGGGCGGCTCCGCGCCGTTCGTCGTGAGATCGCCCGTATCTACACCGTGATGCGGGAGCGGGAGCTTGGCATCATCACGGAAGTGAAGGAGCCGAGCGATGGCTGAGACCACCGAGCAGACCGCGACCGAGCAGCGTAACTACCGCAAGACCCGTGAGGGTCTCGTCGTCAGCGACAAGATGGACAAGACCGTCGTCGTCGCCGTCGAGGACCGCGTGAAGCACCCGCTGTACGGCAAGGTCATCCGCCGCACCACCAAGTACAAGGCGCACGACGAGGCCAACGAGTGTGGCGTCGGCGACCGCGTTCTGCTCATGGAGACCCGGCCGCTGTCCGCGAGCAAGCGGTGGCGCGTCGTGGAGATCCTCGAGCGGGCCAAGTAGAAACGCGTTCCGTGGGGGCTGCGGCCCCCACGGAGACGTCCAAGGGTGCGACGCCGAGAGGTGCCGTACCGCCTGCGGCGGCGGTCGCCGGTCGGGAGACCGGGGCTGACGCCGGGGGACCAAGACCACAGTAGGTTCCGCCAGGCTCACCACGAAGGTGAGAACCGGCGCGACACACAGGAGTTGACGTGATCCAGCAGGAGTCGCGACTCAAGGTCGCCGACAACACGGGTGCCAAGGAGATTCTCTGCATCCGTGTGCTCGGCGGCTCGGGTCGGCGCTACGCGGGAATCGGCGACATCATCGTCGCCACGGTGAAGGACGCCCTTCCCGGCGGCGGTGTGAAGAAGGGTGAGGTCGTCAAGGCTGTCGTGGTGCGCACCCGCAAGGAGCGCCGCCGCCCTGACGGCTCCTACATCCGCTTCGACGAGAACGCCGCGGTCATCATCAAGGACAGCGGTGACCCCAGGGGCACGCGTATCTTCGGTCCGGTCGGACGCGAGCTGCGCGAGAAGAAGTTCATGCGCATCATCTCGCTCGCTCCGGAGGTGTTGTAAATGCCGAAGCTGCATGTGAAGAAGGGTGACCTCGTCCAGGTCATCTCCGGCAAGGACAAGGGTGCCAAGGGCCGGATCATCGCCGCCTACCCGCGGGAGGACCGCGTGGTGGTCGAAGGCGTGAACATGATCAAGAAGCACTCCAAGGAGACCCACCAGGGTCCGCGTGGCGCCAAGACCGGCGGCGTGCAGACCTATGAGGCTCCCATCCACGTGAGCAACGTCAAGAAGCTCAAGGATGAAAAGCCGGAGAAGGACGAAAAGCCCGCCGCGAAGGCCGAGAAGGCCGACGAATCGGGTGAGGACAACTGATGACCGCCACCACTGAAGAGCGCACGATCCCGCGCCTCAAGCAGCGCTACCGCGAGGAGATCATCGCGAAGCTGCGTGAGGAATTCGGCATCGAGAACATCATGCAGGTGCCCACGCTCACCAAGATCAAGGTGAACATGGGCGTCGGCGAGGCCGCTCGCGACTCCAAGCTCATCGAGGGCGCGGTCCGCGACCTCACCGCGATCACCGGCCAGAAGCCGGCCGTGGCCCGGGCCCGCAAGTCCATCGCGCAGTTCAAGCTCCGCGAGGGCATGCCCATCGGCGCGCACGTCACGCTTCGCGGCGACCGGATGTGGGAGTTCCTCGACAGGCTGCTGTCGCTGGCTCTGCCTCGTATCCGTGACTTCCGCGGTCTGTCGCCGAAGCAGTTCGACGGCAACGGCAACTACACGTTCGGTCTGACCGAGCAGGTCATGTTCCACGAGGTCGACCAGGACAAGGTCGACCGGCAGCGTGGCATGGACATCACGGTCGTGACCACCGCGACGAATGACGAGCAGGGCCGGGCGCTGCTGAAGCTCCTCGGGTTCCCGTTCAAGGAAGCATAGGAGGGGCGGATCATGGCGAAGAAGTCGCTGATCGCCAAGGCGTCGCGCAAGTCGAAGTTCGAGGTGAGGGCATACACTCGGTGCTCCCGCTGTGGCCGGCCCCGCGCCGTCTACCGTAAGTTCGGGTTGTGCCGTGTGTGCTTCCGTGAGATGGCACACCGGGGCGAGCTGCCCGGCATCACCAAGTCGAGCTGGTAGACGCCACGGCACTGCCGTAGCACAAGTAGTCATATCAACCGGGCGCTGCCTCAAGCGCCCATGACCGCGCCGTAGGTCCACATCGAGTGGAAACCGCGGCGAGGAGGGCCACCGGCCATGACGATGACCGACCCGATCGCAGACATGCTGACGCGTCTGCGTAACGCGAACTCGGCTTACCACGACACCGTGGCGATGCCGTACTCGAAGATCAAGGCGCATATCGCCGAGATCCTCCAGCAGGAGGGTTACATCCAGGCCTGGAACGTCGAAGACGCCCAGGTCGGTAAGAACCTCGTGGTGGAGCTGAAGTTCGGGCCGACTCGCGAGCGGTCTATCGCGGGCCTGCGCCGGGTGTCGAAGCCCGGACTGCGGGTCTATGCAAAGAAGGACAATCTGCCTCGGGTTCTGGGGGGGCTGGGCATCGCGATCATCTCGACGTCCGGCGGGCTCATGACCGACAAGCAGGCCGGCAAGCGTGGCGTGGGCGGGGAAGTCCTCGCCTACGTCTGGTAACGAGGGGAGGAATCTCAGCATGTCGCGAATCGGACGGCTGCCCATCCCCGTACCGAATGGTGTGGACATCACCATCGAGGGCCGGGATGTCACGGTCAAGGGGCCTAAGGGCACGCTTTCGCACAAGGTCGCCGAGCCCATCGACGTGGCTCGGGCCGACGACGGCACCATCACCGTCACGCGTCCCAACGACGAGAACAAGATCCGTGCGCTGCACGGCCTGTCCCGGACGTTGATCGCCAACATGGTCTCCGGCGTCACCCAGGGGTACTCCAAGACCCTGGAGATCGTCGGTGTCGGTTACCGCGTCCAGGCCAAGGGCCCGACGCAGCTGGAGTTCTCGCTGGGCTTCAGTCACCCGGTGACGGTCGACGCCCCCGAGGGCGTGACCTTCCGCGTCGAGCGTCCCACGCTGTTCCACGTGGACGGCATCGACAAGCAGAAGGTCGGCGAGGTCGCCGCCAACATCCGCAAGTTGCGCAAGCCCGACCCGTACAAGGGCAAGGGTGTGCGCTACCAGGGCGAGGTTATCCGCCGCAAGGTCGGAAAGGCTGGTAAGTAGGCATGGCTCCGAAGGCCGCGTTCGGCAAGCACACGGCTGCCCGCGCCGTCTCGCGGGCCCGCCGGCACACCCGCGTCCGGAAGAAGGTCGTCGGTACGGCGGAGCGGCCGCGTATGGTCGTCAACCGCTCGACCCGGCACATGTTCGTGCAGATCGTGGACGACACCGCCGGTCACACGCTGGTGAGCGCGTCCACCATGGACGTGTCCATGCGCACGACCGAGGGTGACAAGACCTCGAAGGCGAAGAAGGTCGGCGAGCTTCTCGCTCAGCGGGCCAAGGCCGCCGGGATCACCGCTGTCGTTCTCGACCGCGGTGGCAACCGCTACGCGGGGCGCATCGCAGCCCTCGCGGACAGCGCCCGTGAAGGTGGGTTGGACTTCTAGTGACCACCCGTCTTATGAGCAACGAGAAGAGGAACCACTGATGGCTGCAGCTCCGCGCCGCGGCGCAGGCGGCGGTGGCGAGCGGCGGGACCGTCGTGACGATCGCCGCGGTGGCGCCGCCGACAAGGGCGTCTCGTACATCGAGCGCGTCGTGAAGATCAACCGAGTGGCCAAGGTCGTCAAGGGCGGTCGGCGTTTCAGCTTCACCGCCCTGGTCGTCGTCGGTGACGGCAACGGCCTGGTCGGCGTCGGCTACGGCAAGGCCAAGGAAGTCCCCGCGGCCATCGCCAAGGGCGTCGAAGAGGCCAAGAAGCACTTCTTCAAGGTGCCGCGCATCCTCGGCACCATCCCGCACACCGTGCAGGGTGAGGACGCCGCCGGCGTCGTCCTGCTGCGTCCGGCCTCGGCCGGTACCGGTGTCATCGCGGGTGGTCCGGTGCGCGCCGTCCTGGAGTGCGCCGGCATCCACGACGTGCTGTCCAAGTCGCTCGGCTCGGACAACCCGATCAACATCGTGCACGCCACCGTGGCGGCTCTGAAGGGCCTCTCGCGCCCCGAGGAGATCGCCGCCCGGCGTGGCCTGCCGATCGAGGACGTCGCGCCCAAGGCGATGCTCAAGGCCCGTGCCGAAGGCATGGCCGAGGCCGCCGCGGCGGCCAAGGCGGTGAGCTGACCATGGCGCGTCTGAAGATCACTCAGGTTCGCTCCAAGATCGGCGGCAAGCAGAACCAGCGTGACTCGCTGCGGTCGCTTGGCCTGAAGCGCATCGGCGACGTCGTCGTCAAGGAGGACCGCCCGGAGATCCGTGGCATGGTCACCGTGGTGACGCACCTTGTCACGGTGGAAGAGGTCGACTGATCATGTCTGAGAACACTCCGCTCCGCATTCACGACCTGCGGCCCGCCCCGGGCGCCAACAAGGCCAGGATCCGTAAGGGTCGCGGCGAGGCGTCCAAGGGCAAGACCGCCGGCCGTGGTACGAAGGGGACCAAGGCCAGGAAGACGACTCCGCTCGGCTTCGAGGGTGGCCAGGTTCCGCTCCAGCGCCGGTTGCCGAAGCTCAAGGGCTTCTCCAACGCGCTGTTCAAGACGACCTACCAGGTCGTCAACCTGGACAAGCTCGGCGAGCTGTTCCCCGAGGGTGGCGAGGTCACCGTCGAGACGCTGGTCGCCAAGGGCGCGGTTCGCAAGAACCAGCTGGTGAAAGTCCTCGGAACCGGTGACATCTCCGTCGCGGTGAACGTGCAGGTGCACGCCTTCTCCGCGAGCGCCAAGGAGAAGATCGCCGCGGCCGGGGGATCGACCACCGAGCTGTAATCGCACGAAGAGGCGCGGGGGCTTGTTATGGGCCTCCGCGCCCCTGGTGCGTTAGAGTTCGCTGGGCGGCGGCCGTTCCTTGAAGGCTCTTTGACGGGAATCCCCCTCGGAGAGTCATGTCGCGGGACGTCCGCGTCTGACAAGCTCGACTACAGAGATATTCGATGGACCACCCCCGCACCATCGCTGACCGATACCGCCTTTCAGGCGCGCAGGAGGGCCCGTGCTGACCGCGATTACCCGAGCGTTCCGTACGCCGGACCTGCGAAAGAAGTTGCTCTTCACTCTGGGCATCATCGCGCTGTTCCGGCTCGGCTCGGTGCTTCCGACCCCTGGCGTCAACGCCGAAAACGTCCGCCGCTGTCTGGAGCAGGCGCAGTCCAGTGACGCCGGCAACATTTACGGCATGGTGCAGCTGTTCAGCGGCGGGGCGCTGCTGAAACTTTCGGTGTTCGCGCTCGGCATCATGCCGTACATCACCGCGAGCATCATCCTGCAGCTGCTGGTCGTGGTGATCCCACGGCTTGAGGCCCTCAAGAAGGAGGGCCAGGCCGGCACCGCGAAGATCACACAGTACACGCGTTACCTGACCATCGGCCTCGCCATCCTCCAGTCGACCGCGTTCATCGCGCTCGCGAGGACCGGCCAGCTCTTCCCGCAGTGTCAGGAAGAGGTCCTCCTCAACCAGGAGATCTTCACCATCGTCACGATGGTGATCACCATGACCGCGGGCACCGCCGTGATCATGTGGCTGGGCGAGCTCATCACCGACCGCGGCGTCGGCAACGGCATGTCGATCCTGATCTTCACCCAGGTCATCGCCGTCTTCCCGTCCGAGCTGCTCAACATCTACCGGCAGAGCGCCTTCACCTTCGTCGCGGTGATGGTGGTCGGCATCTTCATGATCGCCGCCGTCGTCTTCGTCGAGCAGGCTCAGCGCCGCGTCCCCGTGCAGTACGCGAAGCGCATGGTGGGTCGCCGGATGTACGGCGGGACCTCCACGTACATCCCGCTCAAGGTCAACCAGGCGGGCATCATCCCCGTCATCTTCGCCTCTTCGCTGCTCTACCTCCCGCAGCTCGTCACCACGCTGTTCGCCAGCGCGGAGAACCCGAACGTGGTGGTCCAGTGGATCTCGGAGCACCTGGTCACGGGTGACACGCCGGTCTACATGGCCACCTTCTTCCTGCTGATCGTGTTCTTCACCTACTTCTACGTGTCCATTACCTTCAACCCCGTTGAAGTCGCCGACAACATGAAGAAGTACGGTGGGTTCATCCCGGGCATTCGCCCGGGCCGGCCGACGGCTGAGTACCTCAACTACGTGCTCACTCGTCTCACCGCTCCCGGGGCGTTGTATCTGGGCCTGATCTCCATGGTGCCGATCGTCGCCCTCGCGGTGGCCGGTGCGAGTCAGAACTTCCCGTTCGGAGGGACGAGCATTCTGATCATGGTTGGTGTTGGACTTGACACCGTGAAGCAGATCGAGAGCCAGTTGCAGCAGCGTAACTACGAGGGTTTCCTCAAGTAGTGCGTGTCGTCCTGGTCGGGCCCCCCGGAGCGGGCAAGGGGACACAGGCCCAGTTCATCGCATCGAACCTGTCCATCCCGAAAATTTCGACAGGTGACATTTTCCGTGCCAACGTTTCGGGCGGCACGGAGCTCGGCAAGCTCGCCAAGGAATACATGGACCGTGGCGACCTCGTACCCGACGAGGTCACGATAGCCATGGTCCGCGACCGCCTCTCCGAGGACGACGTGCAGGACGGTTTCCTGCTCGACGGCTATCCCAGGAACGTCCCCCAGGCCGAGATCTTGAAGAAGATGCTCGCCGAGTGGGGGGCCGCCCTGGACATCGTCCTGGAGCTGGTCGTCGACGACGAGGAAGTGGTCCGCAGGCTGGCAGGGCGCAGAACCTGCAGCCAGTGCGGGCGCATCTGGCACGTCGAGTTCGACGACAAGCAGGACGACATGTGCGACGCCTGCGGCGGCCGGCTCTTCCAGCGCGACGACGACAAGGAAGAGACCATTCGCCACCGGCTGGAGGTGTACCAGGAGCAGACCTCGCCCCTGATCGCCTTCTACGCCGACGAGGGCATCTTGGTCGGGGTGGATGCCACCGGTCCGGTCGAGGAGGTCACTCAGCGCGCGATGGAGGCCCTTCGGCCCTTCACCGATTGACGCCTTCGTCAACACGCCACTCATGGAACCCCATGAGTGGCGTGTTGGCGTTTAGGGCACAATCGGGGGAATTGGACCACCCTTTCAAACCACCCCAGGGGGTGTCTCAGTGTTCAAGAAGAACCGGCACGGAATTCAGATCAAATCGCCTGAGCAACTGGAGAAGATGCGGGCCGCCGGGCTCGTCGTCGGCCGGACCCTGGAGCTGCTCAGGAAGACCGTCGAGCCCGGCCTCACCCCGCTGGATCTGGACGCCGTCGCCGAGAAGGCCATCAGGGACGAGGGCGCCATCCCGTCGTTCAAGGGCTACCAGGGCTTCCCCGCCACGATCTGCGCCTCGGTGAACGAGGAGGTGGTGCACGGCATCCCCGGCGAGTCCCGCAAGCTGCGCGAGGGCGACATCATCTCCATCGACTGCGGCGCGATCCTGGACGGGTGGCACGGCGACTCGGCGATCACCGTGCCGGTCGGCGAGGTGGACCCGGAGCTGACCGAGCTGATGCGGGTGACCGAGGAGTCGATGTGGGCGGGCATCGCCGCGCTCACGGTCGGCCGGCACCTGTCCGACGTCGGCTACGAGGTCGAGCGGTACGTGCGCCGCCAGGGCCGTTACGGAATCCCCCAGGAGTACGGCGGGCACGGCATCGGCACCGAGATGCACATGGACCCGTGGGTGGCCAACCACGGCAGGCCGGGACGCGGCCCGAAGTTCGAGGCGGGCATGTGCTTCGCGATCGAGCCGATGGTCAACCTGGGCACCGACCGGACCAGGGTGCTGGCCGACGAGTGGACCGTGGTGACGATGGACGGCCGGCCGTCCGCGCACTTCGAGCACAGCGTCGCCGTCACGCATAATGGACCGTGGGTGCTCACGGCTCTTGACGGAGGCAAGGAGCGCCTGCAGGGTCTTCTAAGCGCGGGAGCCGATGGCGATGGCGATAAGTCCGGAGATGCGGGCCTCTGACGGCGACCGGGAGCGGGTGGCGGCAGAACTGCGCGAGCACTGCGCCGACGGCCGCCTGACGATCGACGAGTTCCACGAGCGGCTGGACCAGGTCTTCAGGAGCAAGACCCACGCCGAGCTCCAGCTGCTCACCGCCGACCTGCCGGCGACCGACCTGCGGGCCGTGGCGGAGCGGGCGCAGACCGCGGCCGAGGTCGAGAAGAAGCCCGCGCGCAACGAGCTGCGCGACGGCTGGCGGACGTGGGCCTTCGCGAGCGGTATCAACTGGATGATCTGGGTGGCCGCCAGCCTCAACTCCGATGGCTTCGTCTACCCCTGGCCGTTTTGGGTCATGATCCCGTGGGGCCTGGTCCTGCTTGTCATGGTCGGCAAGAGCAGGGGATCCAAGGGGTAGGGGCGCGTTTCCGCGCCGCGTGCGCGTGCGGCCGGCGGGGCCGGTGGCGATCCGGGGGGAGCCCGCTTCGGGAGCCCGCTTCGGGAGTCTGTCGCGACACGGCGGCGCCGGGCCTTCGCCGTCCCGGTAAGGGCCGCGGGTACGGTACGCTGGAAGTCACTAGGTGTCCTGACACCGGTCGTTGAGTTTCGCTTTTTCATCGCTGGTGCCGTACACTTCTTTGTCGGCTCACTATGACCATTGCGCTATCGGCGGCCCTCTCGGCTGCCGCTCTCTCGAAACGCGTGGTCGCGGCTGCGTAGTGATCCGATGCCTCAGACGACCGATCAGTGAAACGCGAGGGACATTGCCCAAGAAAGACGGCGCCATCGAGATCGAGGGCACTGTGGTCGAGTCGCTCCCGAACGCCATGTTCCGGGTGCAGCTCGACAACGGGCACAAGGTCCTGGCCCACATCAGCGGAAGGATGCGGATGCACTACATCCGGATCCTGCCCGACGACAGGGTTGTCGTCGAACTGAGCCCCTACGACCTGAGTCGTGGGCGGATCGTCTACAGATACAAGTAAGCCGTCTGAGGAACGACAAGGACTATGAAGGTCAAGCCGAGCGTCAAGAAGATCTGCGACAAGTGCAAGGTGATCCGCCGGCACGGTCGCGTCATGGTGATCTGCGACAACCTGCGTCACAAGCAGCGTCAGGGCTAGTCGCGCACGGCCCCTCTGAGTCCGCTCCTGGTAGCGGACTCGACGCATGAAGGGACCGTGCACAAAGTAAGCGCGTCTCACACCTGCGCAGGCGGCGTAAGCCGTACCACGCGGGCGACCCCCGGTCGGAGGCCGGGGCCCTCACCCCGGGCATTGGGGAGGGGTAGTGAGGTGCAAGACCTCCGCCACAAAGAAGGAGAATGCCCGCCATGGCTCGCCTGGTTGGCGTCGACCTCCCCCGCGACAAGCGGCTCGAGGTCGCTCTCACCTACATTTTCGGCATCGGCCGGACCCGCGCGCTGGAGACCCTTGAGGCCACCGGCATCAGCGGTGACATTCGTGTGCACCAGCTCACGGACGAGGAGCTCGTCCCGCTGCGTGACTACATCGAGGCGAATTTCAAGATCGAGGGTGACCTCCGCCGCGAGATTCAGGCCGATATCCGCCGCAAGATCGAGATCGGCTGCTACCAGGGCATCCGGCACCGCCGCGGTCTCCCCGTGCACGGTCAGCGCACGCAGACCAACGCGCGCACCCGCAAGGGCAAGAAGAAGACCGTCGCCGGTAAGAAGAAGCCCGGTAAGAAGTAGTCCCGCGCAGCAGGACCGACCACCTTTCGGAGATAGCGTTACATGCCTCCTAAGAGCCGCCAGGGTGCACCGAAGAAGGTGCGCCGCAAGGAAAAGAAGAACGTCGCTCACGGGCACGCCCACATCAAGAGCACGTTCAACAACACGATCGTCTCCATCACCGACCCCCAGGGGAACGTGATCTCGTGGGCCAGCGCGGGCCACGTCGGGTTCAAGGGCTCCCGTAAGTCCACCCCGTTCGCCGCGCAGATGGCTGCGGAGAACGCCGCTCGCCGCGCCATGGAGCACGGCATGCGCAAGGTCGACGTCTTCGTCAAGGGTCCCGGCTCCGGCCGTGAGACCGCGATCCGCTCCCTCCAGGCCACCGGCCTCGAGGTCGGCTCGATCCAGGACGTGACCCCGGTTCCGCACAACGGCTGCCGCCCGCCCAAGCGCCGGCGCGTCTGAGGCCCAGGAGACTAGAGAAATGGCTCGTTACACCGGAGCGGACTGCAAGCTCTGCCGCCGCGAGAAGACCAAGCTCTTCCTCAAGGGCAAGAAGTGTGAGTCCGCCAAGTGCCCCATCGAGATCCGTCCTTACCCGCCGGGTGAGCACGGCCGCGGGCGCCCCAAGGAGTCCGAGTACCAGCTTCAGCTTCGTGAGAAGCAGAAGACCCGCCGGATCTACGGCGTGCTGGAGAAGCAGTTCCACAACTACTACGTGGAAGCCAACCGCAAGACCGGTAAGACGGGTGAGAACCTCCTCCAGATCCTGGAGAGCCGTCTCGACAACGTCGTCTACCGCGCCGGTTTCGCCGAGTCGCGCGACGCCGCCCGCCAGCAGGTGCGCCACGGCCACATCCTGGTGAACGGCAAGAAGGTCGACATCCCGTCGTACCGGGTGCGCGAGCACGACATCATCGAGGTCCGCGAGAAGTCGCGCAACCTGATGCCGTACGAGGTGGCCCGCGCCACCGCCGGCGACCGGACCGTCCCGGCCTGGCTGGGCGTCCTGCCCGAGGCGATGCGCATCCTCGTGCACCAGCTCCCTGTTCGCCAGCAGATCGACACGCAGGTCCAGGAGCAGCTGATCGTCGAGCTCTACTCCAAGTAGTAGCGCTTTTTGCCCATGCCGTACGGCTTTCGTCGCCGTACGGCATAGGCTCGTATACCGACGGCGTCAAATAGCGGGCGTCGTGGAGAAACAGGGGAGATCCCAATGCTGATCGCTCAGCGTCCGACCCTCCTCGAGGAATCCCTTGAGGAGACCCGGTCCCGGTTCGTCATCGAGCCGCTGGAGCCGGGCTTCGGCTACACCATCGGCAACTCGCTGCGGCGCACGCTGCTGTCCTCCATCCCGGGGGCGGCCGTCACCAGCATCCGCATCGAGGGCGTGCTGCACGAGTTCTCGACCGTGCCCGGGGTCAAGGAGGATGTCACCGACATCATCCTGAACCTCAAGGAGCTGGTCGTCTCCTCCGAGCACGACGAGCCGGTCGTGATGTACCTCCGCAAGCAGGGGCCCGGCGAGGTCACCGCCGCCGACATCGCGCCGCCCGCGGGCGTCGAGGTGCACAACCCCGAGCTGCGCATCGCCACGCTGAACGGCAAGGCGAAGCTGGAGATGGAGCTGACCGTCGAGCGCGGCCGCGGTTACGTCTCCGCCGCGCAGAACAAGCAGCCGGGTCAGGAGATCGGCCGGATTCCGATCGACTCGATCTACTCCCCGGTGCTCAAGGTCACCTACAAGGTCGAGGCGACCCGAGTCGAGCAGCGCACCGACTTCGACCGTCTCATCCTCGACGTCGAGACCAAGCCCAGCATGAAGCCGCGCGACGCCGTGGCCTCCGCGGGCAAGACCCTGGTCGAGCTGTTCGGTCTCGCCCGCGAGCTGAACGTCGAGGCCGAGGGCATCGACATCGGCCCGTCGCCGACGGACGCGGCGCTCGCCGCCGACCTGGCGCTGCCGATCGAGGAGCTCAACCTCACGGTCCGGTCCTACAACTGCCTCAAGCGCGAGGGCATCCACACCGTGGGCGAGCTGGTCGCGCGCAGCGAGCAGGACCTGCTGGACATCCGCAACTTCGGCGCCAAGTCGATCGAGGAAGTCAAGCAGAAGCTGCACGAGATGTCGCTGGCGCTCAAGGACTCCCCGCCCGGGTTCGACCCGAGCGCGGTGGCCGGCGACTACAGCGACGACGACGACAGCCGGTACGTCGAGACCGAGCAGTACTGAGTTAGATCATCGGGGGCGCCCTCTCCACGGGGGGCGCCCGCCGGCCCGACCCCGGTACCTCATACGGCCGGGGCGGGTTCACTCACAAGGAGAACGCAATGCCCAAGCCCACGAAGGGTGCCCGTCTCGGCGGCAGTCCCGCGCACGAGCGGCTCATCCTGGCGAACCTCGTCACCGAGCTGTTCGACCACGGCCGCATCCGGACCACCGAGGCCAAGGCCAAGCGCCTGCGCCCGCTCGCCGAGCGCCTGATCACCAAGGCCAAGAAGGGCGACATCCACAACCGTCGCCAGGTCCTCACGGTTGTCAAGGACAAGGGCGTCGTCCACCACCTGTTCACCGAGATCGCGCCGACCTTCGCCGAGCGCCCCGGTGGCTACACCCGGATCACCAAGATCGGTCCCCGTAAGGGCGACAACGCGCCGATGGCCGTGATCGAGCTGGTGACCGAGCCGCTGAACCCGGTCACCGTCTCCCGCCAGGCCCCCGCCGCCGCGCCTGCCGCTCCCGCCGAGGAGCCCAAGGACGCCGTCGAGGAGCCGCAGGACACCGCGGAAGAGCCGAAGGACGCCGTCGAGGCGAAGGACGAGGCCGCCGAGGCGACCGACGCTCCCGCCGACGCCGACGCTCCGGCCGCCGAGTCCAAGAAGGACGAGGCCTGACCGCATCGCACGTGAGGCCCGGTGTCCCGTTCCCTGGGGCGCCGGGCCTTTCTGCTGCTCCAGGTGGTTTGCTTACCGTGTCTCCGAGGTGGGTGATTCTGTGACTTCCGGTGCGAGTTCGCCGGTTCCCTCCGGCAGCGTGCCTCCCCCGGCGCACGCGTCCTCCGCTCCGGAGGAGGTCGTACGGGTGCGGCTCGACCTCGGGTACGACGGCACGGAGTTCTCCGGCTGGGCCGTACAGCCCGGGAGACGGACCGTGCAGGGCGAGATCGAGGCGGCCCTGGGCCGGATCCTGCGGCTCGATCCGGCGCCTGCCCTGACGGTGGCCGGCCGTACCGACGCCGGGGTGCACGCGCGCGGTCAGGTGGCGCACGCCGACCTGCCGGTGGCCGCGGTCGAGGCGATGAACCGCAACCGCCGCAAGGACGCCGAGGCGGAACCCGCGGGAATCGCTGAGCGGCTCCCTGGACTGTTCCGCAGTCTCGCCGGGGTTCTGCCGCCCGATGTGCGAGTTCATCGCCTTAGCGTGGCTCCTGAGGGCTTCGATGCCCGGTTCTCGGCGCTTTCGCGGCGATATGTGTACCGGGTGAGCGACGCGCCGGGCGGGGTCGATCCGTTGCGCCGGCGCGAGGTGCTCTGGCACCCGCGCCCTCTGGACACCGCCCGGCTCAACGCGGCGGCGGCGCGACTGCTGGGCGAACACGACTTCGCCGCCTTCTGCAAGCAGCGCGAGGGCGCCACCACCATCCGCGAGTTGCAGCGGCTCGACTGGGTCCGCGGCGCGGACGGCATCCTCGCGGCCACCGTGGTCGCCGACGCGTTCTGCCACTCGATGGTGCGCGCCCTCGTCGGCTCGCTGCTCGCCGCGGGCGACGGCCGCCGCGAGGTGGCATGGCCGGGCGAGGTCCTGGCACACGCCGTACGCGACTCCGGCGTTCACGTGGCTCCCGCGCACGGCCTGTGCCTGGAAGAGGTCCGCTACCCGGCCCCCGCCGACCTGGCCCGCCGCGCCACCCTCACCCGCCGAGTCCGCACCCTCCACCTCTGAGCCACCGACCCTTAAGCCTTCACCGGCTCTGAGCCTTACCACCTCTGAGCCTTCACCGGCTCTGAAGCCTTCAGTGGCCGGGTCCGTGCGAGGTGCCTGCCGCCGCTGGGCCTTCGGCGAGGGGCCGGACGGTCCGGGTTTTCTTCCGGGGGTGGGACGCGGGACGCCCGCGCCTTCGGGGAGGAGGGCGCGGGCGTCGGGGTTGGCGGGGTCAGCCGGTGATGCGGCGTTCCAGGACCAGGGCGGTGGTGTCCCTGAAGCCGCCGCTCACCTTGCCGAGGCCGGTCTCCTTGGGGGTAGGGGTGTGGCCGTCGGCGTTCGTGGCATAGCTGAAGACGATGTAGCGTCCCCAGACCAGGCCGGAGGCGTACCCGCCGGCGATGTGCACCCGGTCCGCCCCCGACGCCGCCGAACCGGGGAGCGGGCGGAACCACACGTTCCCCATGAGGTTCTTCGCCTTGTCCGCGTGCAGGGCGTCGTCCAGGGACGGCAGTACGGCGATGCCGGTGGTGATCGCGTAACGCTTCTTGGCGTCCACGTACGTCGCGCGCAGGACCCGGCTGCACTTGTTGTCGCGCAACGCCGTCGCGAACGCGCCCGTCGCCGCCGTGTCGCATTCCATCGTCATGGCCGTCTTGACCCGGGTGAACGTCGCCCCGGACACCTCGATCTGCCGGTCCGGGAACGCCTCCGCCAGCGTGAGCGCCTTCGGATCGGTGGACTCGGTGTTCAGGATGGACGTGACCCGCGAGTCGGCGGGCCCGGGGTCACCCGGCGGCGGCGTCGGCACCGGTGCCGCGCTGACCGGCTCGGGCGCCGAGATCGCCTGGTAGCCGAAGTAGCCGCCGCTGCCGACCACCGCCAGCAGCGCCAGCGCGCCGACCCCGATCAGCACGGCCTTCCTGCGGCTGCCGCGCTCCCGCTGCGGGCCGCCGAAGTCCGTCCCCGGCGGAAAGCCCGGCTCCGCCGGACCCGGCGGCGGCGTGAACGGCCCGCGCGGCTCCGACGACAGCGGCGGCGGCCCGCCGGGAGGCATCCCATGCGGCGGCGTCGGCCACTCCGCCGGACCCCCCGGGAACGTCACCCCACCTTGGCCCTGCCCCTGTGCCTGACCCTTGACGAGGGTTGTCGTGTCTTCGTTGGTTTCCCCGCCCTCCGGGGACCCGGGGGCTTCCCCGGGCTGCGGTCCGTTGCCGCCTTGGGGGCCGGTTCCGGCGGGGGCCGCCGTTCCGGGGTGGGGAGGGATTCCGGCTGGGGACGTGGTTTCGGCTGCGGTTTCGGGTTGAAGGGTGCCTTCGGGCTGAGTTGTGCTTGCGGCTTGGAGGCCGGGTTCGAGGTGGGTCCCGTTCATGGCCTGGGTACCGTTCACGCCCTGGGGCCCTGTCACGGCCTGGGTTCCGTTTACGGGCTGAGTCCCGTTCACGGCCTGGGTTCCGGTTACGGGATGGGGGCCGCTTGCGCCCTGAGGGGCGTTTGTGCCCTGGGTTCCGCTTGTGCCTTGGGTTGCGTTCGTGCCGTCGGGGCCGGGTCCGGTCTGGGGGGTTCCCGGGGTGTGGGGGCCGGTGCCGTTGAGGGGGGCTTCGCTCGTGGAGGGTGCATGTGCGCCCGGCGTCGTTCCGGGGGCCTGCGGGGTGGCGGGGCCGCCGGGAGCGTCGAGGGCGGAGGGACCCGGTGGCAGGGCGAGAGCGGACGTGCCGCCTCCGGGGACTGTGGAGCCCGTGGAGCCCGTGGAGCCGGAGCCCGTGGAGTCGGTCGAACCAGTGGAGCCGGAGCCCGAGGAGCCCGGCGAGCTGGTGGCGCGTGGGGAGTCCGCGCCATGGCGTACGGGGACGGTGGCGTCGCCGGGGGCCAGGGGGAGGGTGCCGTCGGAGGGGGTGGGACCGGTCGGCTGGTGGCCGGGGTCCGTACCGGAGGGCGGCCATACGGGTACGTCTTCCACGTCGCGCTGCCGCACCGGCCGGGTCAGGCCGGCGTCGGCGATCTCACCGCCGGGGCCGTCCAGGACGTCGGGCGAGGGCCGGTCCGCGGAGGCGTCCTTGGGCTGGTTCCAGGAGGCCGTGTCCTGCGGCTCACTCCACCACGCCGCGTCCGCCACCGCGTCCCGCGGACCGGCGTCCCCCGGCCCCGACGCGCCGGGCGTCCAGCCGGGGGTGTCCTTCGGCTCCGAGGCGTTGGGCGTCCAACCGGGGATCTCCTGCACGCCCGATGCGCCAGGGGTCTCTTTGGGGTCGGTGGCGCCGGGGGTCCAGCCGGGAGTGTCCTTGGGCTCCGGAGAGGTGGGGGTCCAGCCCGGGGTGTCCTGGCGTTCAGACGCGTTCGGGGTCCAGCCGGGGGTGGCGGGGCGGGGGGAGCCGGGGGGCCAGGTCGGTGTTTCGACCGGTTCGCCGGTGGCGGCGGGCCAGGTGGCCTGGCCGGAGGTGTCGGAGGCGGTGGGGACCGGCATGCCGGCCGCCGCCGCGGTGTAGGCGGGCGGGGGCTGCCAGTCGGCGGGGTTCAGCGACCCAGGACGCGGCAGGTTCGGGAACGGCGGCTCGGGCTGCCTGTGGGACGGCGGGAGCGCCCCGGGCGGGACCCACGGCTGCGGACCCCCGGGTACGGCTCCGCCGGGCCCCTGGGCGCCGGGGATGGGACCGCCGGGCAGAAGCGCACCGGGCAGCGGCACACCGGAAGGCGTCCAGGGCACCGCCGGACCATCGCCATCCGCACCAAAACCAGAGCCTGAAGCACCACCCCCGCCAGAGCCGACCCCACCAGGGCCGACCCCGCCAGGGCCGAGAGCGGCGGCCGTACCGGGGCCTTGACCGGGACCGAAACCAGGGCCGGGACCGGTGCCGGGGTTGGAGTTGGGACCTGTCGCAGAGGCATAGCCGGGGCCAAGGCCACCACCAGGACCTGTACCGGGACCAAGGCCACCACCAGGGCCCGTCCCAGGACCGAAAGCAGGGCCGGGACCCGCGCCCGTGCCGAAGCCGGGGCCAGGGTTGGGACCCGTCGCGGGACCATAACCGGGCCCGAAGTCACCGCTTACAGCACCGGGGCCACCGCCAGGGTTCGTGACGGGACCGGGGCCACCGCCGGGACCCGTTCCGGGACCGAGGCCGCCGCCAGCGCTGGGACCGAAATCACGGCCGGGGCTCGTACCGGGGCCGTGACCGGGACCCGCGTTGGGTCCGAGGCCGGTACCGAAGCTGGGGCCCGGACCTGTACCGAGGCCGGGACCCGCGCTGGGGCCGCCGGGGCCGAGACCGCTCCCGGCGCCATTCCCTGGACCGAGAGCGCCGCCATTCCCCGGGCCGAGGGCGGCACCGTTCTCCGGGCCGAGGCCGTTGGGGGATGGGGGGCCGAGGTTTGGGGGTGGGGTGGCGTACCAGTCGTAGGGGGCGGCGTCGCTGGGGACCTCCCAGGGTTGGGCGGACGCGCCCCAGGGTGCCTGGTCGACGTCCGGCTCCGGGCCGGGTCGGTGGGCCGCCGCATCGCCCGTGGTGGGGGAGTGCGGTGGTGGGTACGTCTGTGCACCGGTCCGGAGCGGGGGAGACGTCGGCTGGCCGAAGCTCGGCGGGGGTGTCGCCGGTGCGGCCGAGCCGTTGATGTCAGGTTCGTGCTCGGACGACCGGGAATCCTGGCCACGCATATGCGGAAGAGTATCGAGCATCGGAGATCATCAAGCCGGTATGACCGGATCCGTTGCCCTTTTCGTTGCTCTTGTGGGCTGAATGGGGCCTTTGCTGGCTCAGCCGGGACGGCGTCCGGTGAGCGCGCGGGACTCCAGCGCCGGGTAGACGGTGACATCCGTGATGCTCACCGCGGCCTGGGTGAGCTTCTTCTGTTCCGCCTTGCTGGGCGCGTGGCCGTCCTTGTACTGGAACCACAGCAGCACCGCGTAGTGGCCGAACCGCCAGGCTCCGGCGTTCGCCTGGCCGCTGCCGAGGGCCTTGGTGACGTCGTCCTTGCCGGGGAGCGGCTTGACGTAGTCCTCCAGCTTGCCCCCGGCCGCGGCTTCGACGACCTTGGTGGCGCCGCTGCCGTTCGACAGGTTGGCCACGCCCACCGTTCCGATGATTTTTCCGGACTTGTCGCGGAAGCTCGCCCGCAGCATCTGGGTGCACTTGGCCGACGACAGCGCCTTGGTGAGCTTGTCGCCGGTGGCGCCGTTCTTGCAGGACTTGTCGCTGCGCCGGACCGTCATCTCGTAACTGCCGTCCTTGGTGGTGATCTTCTTGCGGGCGAACAGCTCGTTGAGCGTCAGCGGGTACTTGTCCGTCTTGCGCGAGGCGGCGAAACCCTCCTTGCCGCCCGGCGCGGCGGGTGCGACCGGGGCGCCCACCGACGGCGCGGGCTCCGTCGTGGCGGTGGTGTCCGAATCCCACGACGCCATCACGGTGAGCCCGTACCCGCCGGCGGCCAGCAGGAGCAGCGCGGCGACGGCGTAGTAGATCGGCCGGTACGACCGCGGTCCCTCGTCGTAGGGGCTCCACATGTCCCGGCTACGCCGTTCCTGGGGCACCTCCGACTTCTTGCCGTCGCGGCGCTTGCCCTCGGGCAGACCGAAACCCAGCTCCCCGCCCTCGGACTCCTCCCGGTCGTCGTCGATCCGCGCGAAGGGCCCCGTGCCCCCCGCCTGCTTCGCCGCCCTGCGCCCGGACGGCCCCGCGCCCTCGGGAGACTGCGCGGCCTGCGGGCCACCGCCCCGGCCGAAGGGCCCGTCGTCCGGCCCCGCGCCGAAGCCACCGGTCTTGTCCGCCCCCGAACCGAAGGACCCGGTGCCATCCGCCCCCGCGCCGAAGGAACTCGTCTTCTCCGCCCCCGCGCCGAACGAACCGGTGCCGTCCGGCCCCGCGCCGAAGGAGCCGGTGCTTCCCGGCCCCGCGCCGAAGGAGCTCGTCTTGTCCGTCCCCGCGCCGAAGGAGCCGGTGCCGTCAGGTCCTCCTCCGCCGAAGGGCGCGCCGTTCTCCGGGCCGGTGGGGCGGCCGAAGGAGCCGGTGCCCTCTGAGCCCGTGACCCGTCCGAAGGAGCCGGTGCCCTCCGGGGCGCGGGTGGACGGTCCCGTGCCCTCGGGCGCGGGGGTGGTGCCGGTGATGCGGGCGAAGGGGCCGGTGGCGGCGAAGTTGGCGGCCGGGTCTTCGGCGGGCGGCGAGCCGTACGGCTGCCCGGCGCCCGGAGACGGCTGCCCGAAAGGATCCTGGGACGGCCCGCCGAAGGGATCGGCAGGCCCCTGGCCGAAGGAGGACGGCTGACCGGAGGACGGTTGGCCGGGGGAGGGCTGGCCGAAGGGGTCGGAGGGGCGGCCCGGCGTGGGCGTCCCCTGGCCGAAGGCGTCGGGTCGGCTGTATGTGCCGGTCTGTGCCTGGCCGAAGGCGTCGGGCCGGCTGTATGTGCCGGTCTGCGCCTGCCCGTACGGGTCGGTACCGGGTTGCGCCTGTCCCGACGAGTCGGCGCCGGTGGCGGGCTGGCCGAAGGGGTCGGTGCCGCCACGGGGCTGACCGAAGGGGTCGGTGCCACGGGGCTGGCCGTACGGGTCGGTGCCCGAGCGGGGCCGGGCGTACGGGTCGGCTCCGGTCTGGGGCTGGCCGAACGGGTCGGTGCCGCTGCGCGGCTGGCCGAAGGGGTCGGTGCCGCTGCGGGGCTGGCCGAACGGGTCGCCGCCGGGGAGCGGTTGGCCCTGGGGGCCGGACGGCGGCAGGCCGGGGGACGGGGGACCGCCGGCGTCGGGGCGCGGGCGGCCGTAGGTCTGGCTGAGGCCGCCGTCGTACGTGCTCCCGGAGCCGGACCCGGGGAAGCCGGGCACGGAAGAGCCGGGACCCGAGGAGCCGGGGCCCGAGGAGCCGGGACCGGAAGGCCCGGGCCGGTCCGGGCGGGACGGCTCGGAGGGTCGGTCGTGCGTGGAGTCGAACCAGCTCTCCCCAGGAGGGGACGAGTCGGGTCCGGCGTACGGCTGGCGGCGCGGCGGTTCCCCGGGAAAGCCCATGCGGTCGAGATTAACCGTCCAACAGAGCTGAACCGGTCACGAATACCCGAAATCCTGCGTCCACCACGGGCCGCCCGCCCCGTCCGAGACCCCTACGCCGATGGCGACGAGGTCGCAGTTCACGATGTTGTTCCGGTGGCTCGGGCTGCCCATCCAGCCGCGTACGGCCTGGGAGGCGCTGGAGTAGCCGCGGCCGATGTTCTCGGCGCCGCCGCTGCGGTAACCGGCCCGCTCCATCCGCTTCCACGGGGAGCTGCCGTCCTTGGAGTTGTGCGAGAAATAGTCGAACGCCGCCATGTCGGCCGAGTGGCCCTTGGCCGAGCGGACGAGCCGGGAGTCGACGCGCAGCGGCCGGCAGCCCGCCTTGCGCCTGGCGGCGTTGGTGAGCTTGACGACCTCGGACTCCACCGGGCTCAGCCGGCCGTCGGCTTCGTCGTCACCGAGGTCGGGGCCGATGACGGTGCCGCCGCCGTCGGTCCCGTAGGAGCCGTCGATGCTGTTGCGCGGGGTCTTGGAGACGCTGACGGTCGGGCGCGCGCGCTGACTGCGGCGGGGGACGGCCGTGGGGCGGACGACCTCGCCGAGCGGGGCGCGGGTCTTCTCGGCGCGGACCTCGGCCTGCGCGCTCGGCGTGGGGGTGCCGGGGGCGGCGTTGTTCAGGAAGACCTGTTCCGGCGCTTCGGAGCCGGCCGAGACGCGTCCGATCACGATGCCGCTGATCAGCGCGGAGATAAGAAGGCAGGCGAAGACGCCCACGTGGTTCCGGCGTCGGCTGGGCCGCTGGGTGTGCCGGGGGTGAGGGGTCTGCCACATACCGCAGTCAACGATAGAGATGTTAGGTCTTGGGGAAGAAGAGGTTAGCGGGAACGAGATGCAACCGTTTGTCCACTCCCATCGAGAAATCCGGGATTTTGCGCGGTCTCGCCCGCCGTACCGGCCCCGGTAGACTGCTGTACGGATCGCCGGGTTTCCTCCGCGTCGCTTTGACCCATGAGCGTCACGGCCGGTAGTCTGCTAGTTCGTTGTGTGCGAGTCGGTCCTTGCGTGACCGAAGCGCGGCGCGTCCGGCGTCATCTCCCGTAGTGCGGAGACGGAAGGTCCGGGCCGTCGTGTGCCCGCACCCTCCGACCAGAGCTGTCACATCCGACAGCGCCGAAGACGCGAGCAAAGAAGGCTTACGACCGTGCGCACGTACTCACCGAAGCCCGCCGACGTCCAGCGTCAGTGGTACGTCATCGACGCGACCGATGTCGTCCTGGGCCGGCTGGCCAGCCACGTCGCGACGCTGCTCCGCGGTAAGCACAAGCCGACCTTCGCCCCGCATGTCGACACCGGTGACTTCGTCATCGTCGTCAACGCCGACAAGGTCGCGCTGACCGGCAACAAGCTTGAGCAGAAGAAGGCATACCGCCACTCGGGCTACCCGGGCGGTCTGCGCGCCGTGCCCTACAGCGAGCTCATGGAGAAGCGGCCCGACCGCGCCGTGGAGAAGGCCGTCAAGGGCATGCTCCCGAAGAACGCCCTCGGCCGGAAGATGGCCAAGAAGCTGAAGGTCTACGCCGGTGCCGAGCACCCGCACAAGGCCCAGCAGCCGGTTCCGTTCGAGATCACCCAGATCGCCCAGTAGCACCGTTGGCCGACGGCTGACGTCCGAGTAACCGAAAGTAAGAGGAGAACCGTGGCCGAGCCCACCGGTGTCGAGACGCCCATCGAGGGCGAGCTGGAGGAATTCTCCAGCGAGGAGTTCCCGTCCGAGTACACCACCGAGTCCGCTGGCAGCAGTGAGGCCGCCGTCCGCAAGCCCATCACGACGGGCAACTCGTACGGCACCGGCCGCCGCAAGGAGGCCATCGCCCGGGTCCGCATCGTTCCGGGCACCGGCAAGTGGACGATCAACGGTCGGTCGCTGGACACCTACTTCCCGAACAAGGTGCACCAGCAGATCGTCAACGAGCCCTTCGTGACGCTCGGCGCCGAGGAGCAGTTCGACGTCATCGCCCGCATCGACGGCGGCGGCGTGACCGGCCAGGCCGGTGCGCTGCGGATGGGCCTCGCCCGTGCGCTCGCCGTGCTCGACGTCGAGACCAACCGCCCGCCGCTGAAGAAGGCGGGCTTCCTGACCCGCGACGCGAGGGCCAAGGAGCGGAAGAAGTACGGCCTCAAGAAGGCCCGTAAGGCTCCGCAGTACAGCAAGCGTTGACGAGCCGTCTTTTCGGCACCGACGGGGTACGTGGGGTCGCGGGCCGCGACCTCACGGCCGAGCTCGCCCTGGACCTGTCCGTCGCGGCGGCGCACGTCCTCGGCGATGCGAGCGCGTCCGAGGCCACTGGGCGGCGTGACCGCCCGGTGGCCGTCGTGGGCCGGGACCCGCGTGCCTCCGGTGAATTCCTGGAGGCCGCCGTGGTCGCCGGCCTCGCGTCGTCCGGGGTCGACGTGCTCCGGCTGGGCGTGCTGCCCACCCCCGCAGTGGCCTATCTGACGTCCGCGCTTGGCGCCGACTTCGGCGTCATGCTGTCCGCGTCCCACAATCCCGCGCCGGACAACGGCATCAAGTTCCTCGCCCGCGGCGGCTTCAAGCTGCCCGACGCGGTGGAGAACGAGATCGAGCGGCGGCTCGGTGAGAAGTGGGACCGCCCGGTGGGAGCCGCCGTCGGCCGCGTCCGAGAGGCGTACGGCGAGGCCGACCGCTATATCTCCCACCTGTTGACCTCCCTGCCCCGCGGCCTCGACGGGCTGAACGTCGTGGTCGACTGCTCCCAGGGCGCCGCCCACATGGTGGCCCCCGAGGCGCTGCTGCGCGCCGGCGCCACGGTCGAGGCCATCGGCGCCCGCCCGGACGGGCTGAACATCAACGCCGGGTACGGCACGACGCACATCGAGCGCCTCCAGCAGGTCGTCGTCTCGCGTGGCGCCGATCTCGGCGTGGCCTACGACGGCGACGCCGACCGGTGCATGGCGGTCACCCACACCGGCGAGGTCGTCGACGGCGACCAGATCATGGCCATCCTGGCGATGGCGATGCGCGCCGAGGGACGGCTGGCGCACGACACCGTCGTCGCCACGGTCATGTCCAACCTCGGCTTCAAGATCGCCATGCGTGACGCCGGGGTGAAGGTGATCGAGACGGCCGTGGGCGACCGTTACGTCCTGGAGGCGATGAAGGCCGGGGGGTACAACCTCGGCGGGGAGCAGTCCGGGCACGTCCTGCTCCTCGACCACGCCACCACCGGTGACGGCCTGCTGACGTCGCTGCACCTGCTGGCCGAGGTGGCCAGGCAGGGCCGCACCCTCGCCGAGGTGGCGTCGGTGATGACCCGCCTGCCGCAGATCCTGGTGAACGTGAAGGGCGTCGACAAGGCCAAGGCCGCACAGTCGGCCGAGCTGAAGGCGGCCATCGCCGACGCCGAGGCCGAGCTGGGCGACGAGGGCCGGGTGCTCATCCGGCCCAGCGGCACCGAGCCCATGATCCGCGTCATGGTCGAGGCCGCCTCCGAGGCCCAGGCCAAGGAGATCGCCGCGCGTCTCGCCGACGTGGTGAGCACCACCTGCGGCTGACATCGCCCTGACCGCCCGTGTCCCCTTCCCGGGGGCACGGGCGGTTCGGTGTCACTCGTCGCCGGTGACGGAGAAGGACCGCAGGCGCTGCCCGGTCCACAGCAGGGCGCCGACGGTGACGATGATCAGGGCCGGGATCGCGAAGCCGAGCGTGACGTCGGTGCCGACGAACGCCGAGCCGGAGAGCCGGTCGGCGATGGCGTTGGCCCACTGCTGGACCGAGAACTGCCGGGCGCCCGGCACCAGGCCGCCGACGAGGCCCTCCCAGACCAGGGCGTAGGCGAGGCCGATGGTGACCGCGTGCCGGGTGAGGGTGCCGAGCAGCAGGAACACCGCCGCGTAGGCGATGCCGCCGACCAGGGCGCCGAGGCCGAAGCCGACCGCGATGTTCTCCTCGTTCCGCACCAGCAGCCAGGCCGCGACATAGGTGGGCAGCGCGGCGAAGACCGCCAGCAGCGACGCCGCCACCAGGAACTTCGTCAGCGCGATGACCGGGCGCGGGATCGGCTTGGCGAGCAGGTGCACGATGGTGCCGTCGTCGATCTCCGGGCCGATCACCCCGGTGCCCGCGATGAGGCCGGTCAGCGGCAGCATCGTGCCGATCGCGAACGTGCTGAGCAGGGTGCCGGCCGTGGCCTCGTCGGCGCTGCCGACCAGGCGCAGCAGCACGGCCAGGCCGATCAGCACCAGAGGCAGCAGGAGCAGCAGCCAGATCCTGCGCCGCCCGATCACGGCCCGATAGCTGATCCCGGCGACTGTGGTGTTCATCAGGTGCTCCGGGTGATGAGGTAGGAGAAGACGCTTTCGAGGTCCTCGTCGGCCGGGGAGACCTCCCAGACCCGCACGCCGGCGTCGCGGGCGACCCGGGGGAGGAGCCAGGTGAAGCGCCGGAAGTCGACCGCCTGCACTTCGAGGCCGGTCCCGGCGAGGGAGACGGCGCCCGCGGAGGCGTCGGCGATGAGGGCGGCGGCGAGGCGCCGGTCGTCGCTGGAGCGGACCTTGAACAGGTGCGGCCGGTCGGTCATCCGCCGGCGGATCTCCCTGAAGTCACCGGAGGCGGCGTGCCGCCCGGCCACCATGACCTCGATGTGCCCGGCGACCCGCTCGACCTCCTCCAGGATGTGCGAGCTGAACACGATCGTCTTGCCCGCGGCGCCCATCGCCTTGACGAGGTCCATCAGGTGCAGGCGCTGGCGGGGGTCCATGCCGTTGAACGGCTCGTCGAGCAGCAGCACCTGCGGGTCGTGCACCATGGCGGCGGCGACCTTCACCCGCTGGCGCATGCCCTTGGAGTAGGTCTCGATGCGCCGGTCCTTGGCGGCCTCCATCTCGACCGTGGCGAGCGCCCGCCTGGCGGCCTCCACCGGGTCGGGCAGGCGGTGCAGCTTGGCGCTGGAGAGCACGAACTGCCAGCCGGTGAGGAACCCGTACACGGCCTCCCGCTCCGGGACCAGGCCGATCAGCCGGTAGATGTCGTGGTTGCGCCAGACGGGCCGACCGTTGAGCGACAGCGTGCCGCCGGAGGGGGCGAGGAAGCCGGCCATCATGTTGAGCAGGGTGGACTTGCCCGCGCCGTTGGGGCCGAGCAGTCCGGTCACGCCGGGCCCGATCGTCATCGTGACGTCGTTGACCGCGACCACGTTGCCGTACCAGCGCGACACCTGCCGCAGCTCGACGGTGGCGGGGCCGGTGGCCGGCGGGGTGGGTACGGCTTGCGCGGTCATGCCGAGGCCGCCTTCCGGTAGCGGGCGGCCAGGGCGAGCAGGCCCAGCGCGACCCAGCCGAGCACGCCGAGCAGGGCGACGGGTCCGCCGGCGCCGCCGGGGTAGGGGAACGGTGCGGCCGGCTCGCTGCCGAACAGCCACACCTGGACCGCGTCGACGAGGAAGAACGGGTTGATCAGCAGCATCCACCCGGCGGTCGCCCGGTCGGTGAGGGACGCGAACACCCCGGCTAGCACGGTCGAGACGCCGGAGGCGAGCAGGTAGAACGCGATGACCGAGGCGACGCCGAGCCCGCGCCTGGGCGTGAACGAGGCGATGGCGAGGCTCAGGGCGGCCAGCAGCACGGCATAGATCACCGATGTGGCCAGCGCCCCGAGGTATTCGCCGGTGCGCGGCGGGCCGGGCATGTTCACCAGCAGCTCGCCGACGAACGTCACCGTGATCGGCGTGGCGATCAGCAGGAGCACGGCCGCGATCATCGCGACCACCTTGGCGCCCACGTAGTCCGGCACGGTCACCGGCCGGGACAGGTAGAGCGGCAGCACCCGGAAGCGCAGGTCCGGGGCGACGAGGTAGGGCGACTGGGCGGCCAGGAAGATCATGACGACCGGCTGCATGAGCGTGACGTAGTTCGAGTAGCCGATCGAGCGCTGCTGGGCGAGCGCCATGACCGCGATGGCCACGACGGCGGGCAGCAGCATGACGATCACCAGCAGGAAGGGCACGATCTTGGAGCGGGCGGTCCTGCCGAGCCCGAAGGCGCCGCGCAGGCTGTGCACGACCAGCGCGGTGAACGCGTGCCGCCGGCCGAGCCGCGCGCCCTCGTAGCGGCGGTAGCCGATGTCGTGGATGACTCCGGTGCTCATGCGGGACCCCGCCCTGTCGTCGCCATGTCGTCGTCCGCGCGGCGGGGCTCGGCCGCCGAGTCGCGGAACACGTCCTCGATGCGCCTGCGTCCCTGTTCCAGCCGGATGAGGGACAGGTCGAGGTCGCACACCGCGTCGCGTACGGCGTCGTAGGTCTCGTCGCCGCGCACCTGGACGGCGAGCAGCCGCCCGTGCGGGACGACGCTCTCGCCGAGCTCGCGCAGCCGCGCGGCGAGGACCGTCTCGCCCTCCTCCACCTCGACGGTCACGGTCTGGGTGGCCTCGGTGAACTCCGAGATCGACGAGGAGCGCAGCAACCGCCCGCCGTCCACGACGATGACGTGGTCGCAGACGCGTTCCAGCTCGCCGAGCAGGTGGGAGGTGACGAGCACGCTGATGCCGAACTCGGCGCCGATCCGCCGGATCAGGGCGAGCATCTCGTCGCGGCCCTGCGGGTCGAGGCCGTTGGTCGGCTCGTCGAGGAAGACCAGCCGCGGGTCGTGCACCAGCGCCTGGGCGAGCTTGACCCGCTGTTTCATGCCGGTGGAGTAGCCGCCGATGGACCGGTAACGCTCCTCGTGCAGGCCGACGTGGCGCAGCGTGTCCGCGGCCCGCTCCCGGGCGGCCGTGCGCGGCAGGCCGGACATCTGGGCCATGTGCACGACGAACTCGGTGGCCGACACGTCCGGCGGCAGGCAGTCGTGCTCGGGCATGTAGCCCACGGCCCGGCGGATCTCCGGGGCCTGGGTGGCGATGTCCATGCCGAGGACCTGGGCGGTGCCCGCGGAGGGCTCCAGCAGGCCGAGGAGGATCTTGATGAGGGTGGACTTGCCCGCGCCGTTGGCTCCGACCAGGCCGGTGACGCCGGGGCCGACCGTGACCGTGAGCCGGTCGAGGGCGGTGACCCGGGGAAATCGTCTGGACAGCCCCTCGGTGGCGAGGATCGTCGAGCTGCGCATGGTTCCGAAGGCTACCGCCGCGGCCCCCTGGCGTACCTCGTCCGAACGGACGAAGCCCGGGTCATCCCCGGGGGCGGGTCTCCGTCATCAGGGTGCTCCTGAGGCGCTGCGGGGCGCTCCTGCCGTAGCGCGACCACAGGAAGCGCTGGATGTACAGGGTGGCGGTGCCGGCGACGGCCATGGCCGCGATGTTCATGGCGAGCTGGGCCAGGGAGCCGCCCACGTCGTCCCAGTCGCCGAGCGCGACGGCCAGCGCGACGTAGCCGGCCGCGGGCACGGTGGTGACCGAGATGAAGACGCCGACCAGCGGCGAGGACTTGCCCGCCGTGATCGACAGGACGCCGGCCGCCCCGGCGAGCACGGCCACGATGAACGACCAGCGGTCCGGTTTGACGATGAACTGCACCGCCTCCCGCTCGGACAGCATCCCCGGGTCGAGCCAGCCGAGGCCGCGGGAGACGAAGGCGCAGGCGAAGGTCACCGCGATGCCGAAGGCGAACCCGACGAGCAGGGTGCGCAGGGACGAGCCGATCAGCCCCCACCTGCGGCCCAGCAGCCCGAAGCAGATGGCGGTCACCGCGCCGAACTCCGGCCCGAGCACCATGGCGCCGACGATGAGGACCGTCGAGTCGACCACCACGGCGATCGCCACGAGCTGCACGGCGATGGCCATGAAGGCGAGGAACGCCCAGGTGGTCCTGGACTCGGACGCGGCCCGGTCGGCGAGCTCCTCCCAGATGACCGCGTCGTCGCTCTCGCCGGGCGCCTCCTCCCGGGCCTGCTCGGCGACCTCCGACACCGACAGGTCCACCCGCTCGACCGCGATGGAGCCGACGGAGTCGAGGCGGAACTCCTTGAGGCGGGCGATCACGTCGTTGGCCGCCTCGCGGGCGACGTCGCAGATCAGCAGGTCGCCCGCGGGCCGCCTGGCGGCGCCGGGGAGCACGGCGAGGTTGGTGACGCCGGTGGCTTCGGAGAGGTAGCCGGTGATCTCCTCGGTGAGCGACGGCGGACTGATCACTCGCATGTGCAGCACGTGGCGACCTCGATCAGGTACGGCGCAGCCGCACCCGGCGCACGGCGTGGTCGGCGCTCTTCTGCAGGACGAGCCCGGCCCTGCCGCGGGTCGGTGCGATGTTCTCCACGAGGTTGCGTTCGTTGACGTCGCGCCACACGTTCTTGGCGAACTCGGTGGCCTCGTCGTGCGGCATGTCGGCGACGTACTTGAAGTAGGACTTCGGGTCGGCGAAGGCGGTGCGCCGGAGCTTGTGGAAGCGGTCGATGTACCAGTCGCGGACGTCCTCGACCTTGGCGTCCACGTAGATGGAGAAGTCGAAGTAGTCGCACACCGCCAGGGAGGTGGGCGGGGCGGGCTGGAGCACGTTGAGGCCCTCGATGATGAGGATGTCGGGCCGCCGGATCGTCTGGACGGCGCCGGGCACGATGTCGTACCCCAGGTGGCTGTAGACCGGCGCGCTCACCTCGGCCGCGCCCGCCTTGACCGCGGCGACGAACCGCACCAGCGCCCGGCGGTCGTAGCTCTCGGGGAAGCCCTTGCGGTGCGTGATGCCCCGGTCGGCCAGCACCTGGTTGGGGTAGAGGAAGCTGTCGGTGGTGACGAGCTGGACCTTCGCGTGCTCGGGCCAGCGGGCCAGCAGCGTGTGCAGCAGCCGGGCGGTGGTGGACTTGCCGACGGCGACGCTGCCCGCGATGCCCAGGATGTAGGGCGGCGGTGACGTCTTCTCGCCGAGGAAGGCGCTGACCGCGGCGCCGCGCTGCCTGGCCCCGGTGAAGTGCAGGTTGAGCAGGCGGGTGAGCGGCAGGTAGATGTCGGTCACCTCGGCGAGGTCGATGGGGTCATCGACGCCGCGCAGCTCTTCGAGCTCGTCCTCGGTGAGGGTGAGCGGGGTGTTCTTGCGCAGATCACGCCACTGCTCGCGGCTCAGCTCGACGTACGGCGACGCCGTCACCGCGGGAGACCCGTTGACCATGAACGGAAGCCTACTGACCGGCCGCCGGACGGTGCCCGGTGGGTCCGGACATGTCCACACCCTGTGGATAAATTCGGGGGATTATGGGCGACCCATTTGGGGTAATGCCTGGTCAGGGTAACGGGATGACGTCCAACTGGCGACCAAATCGGAGATTTCGGTTAACGAGCCGTAAAGCGGGTTCGCCGCCTGTGGACAACGGGCCGCACGCCGTCGCGTCGGTGATCGACGAAGGATAACGTCTGCGTCATGCGGACCGCGTACACCTCGGACCAGATCAGGACCGCCGAGCGGGCTCTCATGGCCCGGCTGCCCGACGGCACGCTCATGCAGCGGGCCGCCGCGGGGCTGGCGGTCCACTGCGCGGCCGAGCTGCGCCGGGCGCGCGGCGTCTACGGCTCGCGCGTCGCCGTCCTCGCCGGCGGCGGCGACAACGGCGGAGACGCGCTCTACGCGGGCGCCAGGCTCGCAGCCAGGGGCGCCCGGGTGGACGCGGTGCTGGCCGGGTCGCGGACCCACGAGGGCGGCCTCGCCGCCCTGCGCGCCGCCGGCGGCCGGGCCGTGCCCGCCGGGAGCGACGCGGCGCGGCGGGCGGTCGAGCGGGCCGACCTGATCGTGGACGGACTCGTCGGGATCGGCGGCTCGGGGGCGCTGCGCCCGCCGTACGCGGAGCTGGTCTCGCTGGCGGGCGGCGCACGGGGCCGGGTCGTCGCGGTGGACGTGCCCAGCGGGGTCGCGGCGGGCACCGGGGAGGTCGAGGGGCCGGCGGTCAGGGCCGCGGTCACGGTGACCTTCGGCGCGCTCAAGACCGGGCTGCTCACCGACCCCGGCGCGGAGCACGCGGGCCGGGTGGAGCTGGTGGACATCGGCCTCGGGCCTTATCTGCCCGGCCCCGACGCGACCGCGCTCACCGACGCCGACGTGGCCGAGCGGCTGCCCAGGCCGGGCGCGGAGTCCGACAAGTACCGCAGGGGAGTGGTCGGCGTCGCGGCCGGCGGGGCCCGGTTCACCGGCGCGGCCGTGCTCGCCGTGGGCGGCGCGGTCCGCTCGGGGGCGGGCCTGGTGCGCTATGCCGGGCAGGAGACGCCCGTCGGTTACGTCAGGGACCATTGGCCGGAGGCGGTCGTCACCACGCTCGCCCCTGGCCAGGGCGTCGAGGAGGTGGGCCGGGTCCAGGCGTGGGTGGTCGGCCCCGGTCTGGGCACCGACGACGACGCCCTCGCCGTGGCCCGCTCCGTGCTGGCGACCTGCGTCCCGGTCGTCGTGGACGCCGACGCGCTCACCCTGGTCGCCCGCGAGCCCTCCCTGCTGCGGCGCGGCGCGCCCGTGCTGCTCACCCCGCACGCGGGGGAGCTGTCCCGGCTGCTCGGCGTGCCCAGGGAGGCGATCGAGGAGCGCAGGGTCGAGCACGCCCGCGAGGCGGCGGCGCGGCTGGGCGTGACGGTGCTGCTCAAGGGGTCCACCACGGTGGTGGCGGAGGAGGGGCTGCCGGTGCGGGTCAACGCCACCGGCACGCCCTGGCTGGCCACCGGCGGCACCGGCGACGTGCTGTCCGGCGTGGCGGGCACGCTTCTGGCGGCCGGGCTGAGCTGCTACGACGCCGGATCGTGCGCCGCCCACCTGCACGGCTCCGCCGCCCGGATCGCCGCCGACGGCGCTCCGATCGCCGCGGGAGACGTGGCCGGGGCGATCCCGGCGGCCATCCGGGCCGTCCTCGGCGGCGGCACCGGGCGTCATGCAGCCTCATCGGCCTGAGATGCCTGCCAGACTGGGAAGATGAGTTCTCCGATCAGCTTTCCCGTGGCGGCCCCCAGCCAGGCGCGGGTCGACCTGGCCGCGATCCGGCACAACGTCGGGCTGCTGCGCGAGCACGCCGGGGGAGCCGAGACGATGGCGGTGGTCAAGGCCGACGCCTACGGTCACGGCCTGGTGCCCTGCGCCCGCGCCTGCCTGGAGGCCGGCGCCGGCCGGCTCGGCACGGCGCTGCCCGCCGAGGCGCTCGCGCTCAGGGCGGCCGGGATCACCGCGCCCATCCTGTCGTGGATCATCACCGGCGGCGAGCGGATGGACGACGCGCTGCTCGCCGACGTGGAGCTCGCCGCGGGCGCGGTCTGGCTGCTGGACGACCTCGCCGCCGCCGCGGCGCGCACCGGTCGCACGGCCCGGGTGCACCTGAAGATCGACACCGGCATCACGCGCGGCGGCGCGACGGCGGCCGAGTGGCCCGCCCTGCTGGACCGGGCGCTCGCGCTGCGCGCCGAGGGCCTGATCGAGATCACCGGTCTGTGGACCCACATGGCCTGCGCCGACATGCCCGGCCACCCCTCGATCGACGCCCAGCTCGACGCCTTCGACGAGGCGGTGGCGGTCGCGGAGAAGGCCGGGGCGGCCGGTTCACAGGTGATCCGGCACCTCGCCAACTCGGCGGCCACGGTGACCCTCCCCCGTGCCAGGTACGACATGGTCCGGCCCGGCATCGCGGTCTACGGCCTGAGCCCGATCCCCGAGCTGGGCGACTTCGGGCTGCGCCCGGCGATGACCCTCACCGCCAGGATCGCGCTGGCCAAGCGGGTCCCCGCCGGCACCGGCGTGTCGTACGGGCACCTGTACGTCACGGAGCGGGAGACGACGCTCGGCCTGGTCCCGCTCGGCTACGCGGACGGCATCCTGCGCCAGGCGACCAACACCGCCGAGGTCCTCGCGGCCGGCCGGCGCAGGCGGATCGCGGGCCGGGTCTGCATGGACCAGTTCCTGATCGACGTCGGCGACGACCCGCTGGCCGCCGGGGACGAGGTCGTGCTGTTCGGCCCCGGTGACCGGGGTGAGCCGACCGCTCAGGAGTGGGCGGATTCCCTCGGAACGATCACCCATGAGATCGTGACGAGGATCGGTGCGCGGGTGCCGCGCGTTTACCGGTAGGGAGCATTGGCAGGAAGGTCATGGCGGTTCGGAGGACATCACCGGGGGTGGCCTTGGCTAAACGTGACATTCAGGGCACAATGCCCCAAACGTCGCATGTCCGGCAACCATCGGAGGGCGGACATCGCGAGGTGGCTGGGAGGCCGGGATGAGGACACGGCGGAGGATCGGGATCGCCAGCGCGATCGTGGGCGTCGCCTCCGCGGGCGTGGCGTCGGCCGCGCTCGCCAAGCGCTATGCCGTCGGGCGTATCCGCCTCGGGCCCGACCCCGAGGCGCACGAGCCGTTCGGCGAGCTGCACGGCCGCGAGACGCTGGTCACCACGTCCGACGGCGTGGAGCTGCACGTCGAGGTGGACGGGCCGGAGGACGGCCCCCTGACCGTGGTCTTCTGCCACGGCTACACCCTCAACCTCGAATCCTGGCACTACCAGCGCCGCGACCTGCGCGACACCTGCCGCATGGTGCTGTGGGACCAGCGCTGTCACGGCCGGTCGCAGCGCACCCCGGCCGAGGACTGCACGATCGACCGGCTCGGCGACGACCTGGCCGAGCTGCTCGAAGCGCTGGTGCCGGGTCCCTGCGTGCTGGTCGGCCACTCCATGGGCGGCATGACGATCATGGCGCTGGCCGACCGGCATCCCGCGCTGTTCGCGGAGCGGGTCCGCGGCGTGGCCCTGATCTCCACCTCCGCGGGCAAGCTCGCCGAGATCTCGCTCGGGCTCCCCGCGTTGCTCGCCAAGGCCGTGCACAAGGTCGTGACGCCCACCGTCTCGGCGCTGGGCCGGCGCGGCACCCTGGTGGACAGGGGCCGGGAGGCGGGCACCGACCTGTCCTTCCTCGCCGTGCGGCTCTTCGGCTTCGGCGACTCCAAGAGCGTCAGCCCGACCGTCGTCGACTTCGTCGAGTCCATGATCCGCTCGACGCCCACCGAAGTGATCGCCAACTTCTACCCCGCGCTCATGTCGCATGACAAGCTGTCCGCGCTGGACCTGCTCACCGACGTGCCCGTCGCCGTCATCGTGGGCGACCGGGACTGGCTGACCCCGCCCGACCACAGCAGGGCGATCGCCGCGGCGCTGCCCCAGGCGCAGCTCACCGAGGTGCCGGCCACGTCGCACCTGATCCAGCTTGAGCGCCCGACCGTGGTGAACGACGCGCTGCGCGACCTGTTCAAGCGGGCAGCGGGAAAGGAGGGCCCATGACCAGACCGGTGGCCACCGCCGAGGAGATGAAAGCCTTCGGCGCCGAGCTGGCCGGGCTGCTGGGACCCGGTGACCTGGTGGTGCTGTCCGGGCCGCTCGGCGCGGGCAAGACCACCCTGGTCCAGGGCCTCGCCGACGGCCTCAGGGTGCGCGGCCCCATCACCTCGCCGACCTTCGTGATCGCCCGGGTGCACCCGTCGCTGTCCGGCGGCCCGGCCCTCGTGCACGCGGACGCCTACCGGCTGGGCGGCGAGCTGGAGATGGACGATCTCGACCTGGACGCCTCGCTGGACGACTCGGTGACCGTCGTCGAGTGGGGCGAGGGCCTGGCCGAGGGGCTCGCCGACGACCGCCTGGAGATCTCCATCGAGCGCGCCGGAGACGGCGACGAGCGCACCGTACGGCTGCGCGGCGTCGGCCGCCGCTGGTCCGACCTCGCCGTCAACTGAACCTCCGGCCAGAGTTGCGTTTTCCGCCGTCGCTCCCGGCGGAATCCTGGCACGCTTGACCTCAGTCCCACTTGGTATAGATCATCGACATTGAAGATCGCTTGATGCGGGTCGCCCTGATTTTTCTGGGTATCTCGTCAGAAGCGGTCGGGTCGGACGGTGAATGGAGCGCGCGGTGTCAAGGGTCAGGCATGTCGCGGTTTTAGGGACCGTTCTAGGAGCCGTCGCCGTGTTCGGCATCACGGGATGCACGGCGGAGGCGGGCACGGGCAACCCCTCGGGGGCGCCGACCACTCCTGCCGCCCCCGCCGATCCCAGCGGCGCGGCCCGCGAGCCGATCGAGGTCCGGCTGAACCCGGACCGGGTCATCGCCGGGGAGCGTTCCTCGGTCTGGGTCCTCGCCAACTGCCCGGTGCCCACCGCGGGCCCGGACCTCAGCGGCACCGCCAACTCCGACGCCTTCCTGCGGGCCGTCACCCTCGATCCGGTGCCCCCGCCCACCCCCACGGCCACCCCGACCGGCACCGCCACCGGGGCGCCGCTGCCCTGGGTGCGCGGCGAGGCCACCGTGTCGCGGACCGCCGATCGCGGCACCTACGACGTGGAGGTGCGCTGCGAGGGCACCAACGACTCCGGCACCGCGCGGCTCCGGGTCGCGGCCGAGCCCTCGGTCGTGCCCACCAGGGCGCCCCGCGCCGGCGGCGGCGGCACCGCGGCCAGTGGCCCGCAGGAGGAGTCCGGCATGAACCCGGCCGGGCTCGCGATCGCCGCCGTCCTGGCGGGCGGCGTCGCGGTCGCCGTCGTACGGCGCCGCCGGTCCTGAGTCCACGGCATGGCAGGTTCCTCCGGGTGGACCAGGATCGTCGTCGCGGGTGTGATCACCGGCTTCATCCTGGTCGCCGTCAGGTCCAACACGACGGATGACGCCGAGACGCCGGCCCGGGCCTCGGTCGTGCCGCGCAGCCTGGACATCCCGGCGCTCAAACTGGAGGCGCCGCTGATGAAGCTCGGCATGACCGACGACGGCGAGGTCGAGCTCCCGCCGTACGAGAAGCCGAAGACGGCGGGGTGGTTCGAGCACAGCGCGGTGCCCGGCGACGAGGGCGCCTCGGTGATCATCGGGCATGTGGACACCAAGACCGCGCCCGCCGTCTTCTACCGGCTCAAGCACATGCGCAAGGGTCAGAAGATCCGGGTCGAGCGCAGTGACGGCAAGGTGGCGGAGTACCAGGTCGACTCGGTGGAGCAGGTGCACAAGAACGACTTCCCCGCCCGCCGCGTCTACGTGGACGAGGGTCTGCGCCTCGTCACCTGCGGCGGCACCTTCGACTGGTCCGACCACCAGTACCGCGACAACGTCATCGTCTACGCCTCCATGGTCGCCCCGGCCCGCTGACCGCCGGGGGCGGAAGAGACCGGGTGGTGGTCAGGACCGGCTAGGCTTGGCGTTCGTGCTGGTCCTGGCCTTTGATACCGCGACCCCCGCTGTGACCGCCGCGCTGCACGACGGCGAGCGGGTGCTCGCGGAGTCCACCACCGTCGACGCGCGCCGCCACGGCGAGCTGCTCGCGCCCGCCGTCCAGGAGGTGCTGCGCGCCTGCGGCGCGGCGCTGGACGAGGTCACCGCCGTCGTCGCGGGCTCCGGCCCCGGCCCCTACACGGGGCTGCGCGTCGGCCTGGTCACCGCCCAGGCGCTGGCCACCGCCCTCGGCGTCCCGGCGTACGGCGTGTGCACCCTCGACGCGGTCGCCTACGGCAGCGGGCTGTCGGAGCCGTTCGTCGTCGCCACCGACGCCCGCCGCAAAGAAGTCTTCTGGGCGCGCTACGCCGACTCCCGCACCCGCCTGTCCGGGCCCGCGGTGGACCTGCCGGGCGAACTGCCCGCGGGGCTGCCGCTGGTGGGCGCGGGCGCGCGGCTCTACGCCGGGATCCTCGGCGAGGAGCGGATCGTCGCGGGCGCGCCGGAGTACCCGTCGGCGGGCGCGCTGGCCGCGCTGGCCGCCGAGCGGCTGGCGGCCGGCGCCGAGCTCCCCGCCCCGCTGCCGATCTACCTGCGCCGCCCCGACGCCAGGGTGCCCGGCGCCCCGAAACGGGTGACGGCGTGACGCCCGGCGGCGTGGTCCTGCGCGGGATGACCTTCGACGACCTGCCCGCGGTGCTGGCGATCGAGGAGAGCACCTTTCCGCTGGACGCGTGGAGCGAGGGCATGCTCCGCGGCGAGCTGGCCGACCAGCCGCGCACCCGGCACTACGTGGTGGCCACGGTGGCCGGGAAGATCGTCGGATACGCCGGCCTGGCCGCCGCCGGCGACCAGGCCGACGTGCAGACCATCGCGGTCCTGGCCGAGCACCAGGGGACCGGCATCGGCGGCGCGCTGCTGACCGAGCTGCTGGCCGAGGCCGGGCGCAGGAGCGTCGACGCGGTCTTCCTGGAGGTGCGGGCGGACAACCCGCAGGCACGCGCGGTCTACGACCACTACGGATTCGAGAGGATCGGTGTCCGGCGCGGTTACTACGACGACGGCACCGACGCGATCATGATGGTGAGGAAGCTCAATGGCTGACGAACCTCTGGTGCTCGGCATCGAGACCTCCTGCGACGAGACCGGCGTCGGCATCGTCCGCGGCCACACCCTGCTGGCCAACACGATCGCCTCCAGCGTGGAGGAGCACGCGCGGTACGGCGGCGTGGTGCCGGAGGTGGCCTCGCGCGCGCACCTGGAGGCGATGACCCCCACCGTGGAGCGCGCGCTGGAGCAGGCCGGGCTGCGGTTCGCCGACATCGACGCGATCGCGGTCACCGCCGGCCCCGGGCTCGCGGGCGCGCTGCTGGTCGGCGTCGCCGCCGCGAAGGCTTACGCGCTGGGCCTCGGCGTGCCGGTCTACGGCGTCAACCACCTGGCCGCGCACGTCGCCGTGGACCAGCTCGAACACGGCCCGCTGCCCAAGCCGGCCATCGCCATGCTGGTCTCCGGCGGGCACTCCTCGCTGCTGCTGGTGCCCGACGTCGCCCGTGACGTGATCCCGCTCGGCTCGACCGTGGACGACGCGGCGGGCGAGGCGTTCGACAAGGTCGCCAGGGTGCTCGGCCTGCCGTTCCCCGGCGGCCCGCACATCGACCGCGCCGCCCGCGAGGGCTCGGGCACGGCGATCGCCTTCCCGCGCGGCAAGTACGACGACGGCACGCTCGACTTCTCCTTCTCCGGGCTGAAGACGGCGGTCGCCCGCTGGGTGGAGGCCAGGGAGAAGGCCGGGGAGTCCATCCACGTGCCGGACGTCGCGGCCTCCTTCCAGGAGGCGGTGGTGGACGTGCTGACCCGCAAGGCGCTCACGGCCTGCCGCGAGCACGGCGTGCAGGATCTGCTCATCGGCGGCGGCGTGGCGGCCAACTCGCGGCTGCGCGCCCTGGCCCAGGAGCGCTGCGACGCCGCCGGCGTACGGCTCCGCGTGCCCCGGCCGGGACTGTGCACGGACAACGGCGCGATGGTGGCCGCGTTGGGCGCCGACCTGGTGGCCGCCGGAGTGACCCCCTCCGCGCTCGACCTGCCCGCCGACTCCTCCCTGCCGGTCACCGTCGTCAACGTGTGAGCCGGCCGCCGGGAGGCGCGGTCAGTCCTTGCCGGCGCGCACGGGGCGCAGCAGCGCTTCGGCGAGGGCGAGCATGGTCTCCTCCAGGGCGCCGAGTCGGCGCGTGAGGTCGGCGTGCGCCGGCACCACGATCTGGCTCAGCGCCTCGGTGAGCCGCTCGGCGTCGGGACGGTCGCGGACCGCGTCCATGAGCGCCCCGGCCGCCTCGCCGAGCGCGTCGAAGCGCTTGGTGTGGTCGTCGCTCTGTGCGGCGAGCAGCTCGCCGACCCGCTCCCGGATGTTGAGCGCGGCGGGGAGCTGGCCGATCCGCTGGTTGACCGCCTCCACCCGGTCGTCCACCGCCTCCAGGTGCTCGGTGGCCGCCTCGGCGTGCGCCGACAGGGTGGTGAGCCGGCCGTCGAGGCCGTCGAGCCGCCCGGCGAGCGCGCTCTCCACCTCCTCCAGCCGGCCGTCGAGGATGTCGAGCCGGTCGTCGTGGTGCACCGACGCCTCCACGACCCGCCCGTCCACGGTGCCCACCCGGGTGTCCACCACGGTGAGCCGCTCGTCGAGCGTGGTGAAGCGGCTGTCCACCCGGCCGTCGAGCGCGGTGAACCGGCTCTCCATCCGCTCGCCGAGCGCGTCGATCCGCTGCGCCTGACCGCCCAGCCGCTCGTCCACCTCACTCAGCCCGGCGTCCAGGCCGGAGAGCTTGGCGTCCATGCCGCCGACCCGGCCGCCCAGCTCGGCGATGCCGGTGTCGACGCCGGTCAGCCGGGAGTCCATCCTGCCGAGCGCGTCGTCCAGGCGCTCCTCCAGCACGCGGCCGAGCCGCTCGTCGAGGTGCCCGGAGATCGTGGCGGCCGACTCGTCCAGCCGGGCGGCCAGGCCGTGCAGGCCCTCCTCCACCCGCACGGTGCGCGCGGTGAGGTCGGTCACCGACTTGTCCAGGCGGGAGAAGCGCTGGGTCGCGGAGTCGACGCTCTCCTGAAGGTGGCCGAGGTGCCTGGCGAACTCGCCGATGCGCTCGGAGATGCCGACGGTGCCCTCGACGATCGTCTGCAGCCTGGCCAGCGCGGAGTCCATGCTCTCGCTGACCGCGCTGACGTCCGCCCACAGGCTGGGCAGCTCGGAGACCGGGGTGACCTGGTGGCCGACGGAGTCGACCCGGTCGCCGACGGCACGCACCGTGTCGCCCACCGTGTCCACGTGGTCGCGGACGGCCTCGACATGCTGCGCGAGCCCCTCGGCCCACTCGGGCGGCCGGGTGCTGATCTCGTCGAGCTTGCCCGTCACGGTGTCCAGCGACCCGCTGAGCCCGCCCAGCTCGCGCTCGCGCACCTCGCGGAGCAGCCACTCCATGCCTTCCAGCCGCTGGCGGATCTCGTCGAGGACCGCGCCCTGCGTGCGCTGCTCGTACACATGGTCCTGGGCCGCGCGCGCGAGCAGCTCGCGCATGCGGTCCGATATGGCGGTCTGGCTGCCCGCTTGGAGCAGGGTGCGGTTGGAGTGATCCACCGGAAGCTCCTTCACTCGCCGACGGCGGGCGGCGCACCGGTGGGATGATCGCGATCATCGAAGCCGAGGACGCCCGCCGGCAATGAAACAACGGGAAAGGCCCGTGGCCCAAGACTTTAGCCGTCGTGGGGTAGGGCGTACACCAGTAATGGAAAAGGCCATGATTAACGGGAGATTGTCCCGTTTAACTGGGTACTGCTTTGCTCAAGGGAGGACATCGGTTCGCAAAGCAGTGCGATTGGTTTGTCCGAGATGCGAGTCAAGACCACGACGAGCGAATTGTCCCCGGATAGTTTGAGGTCCTTCCGCAGGCGCTCGATGTCCACGGCGGAGCCGCGCTTCTTCAGGGTGACGTTGCCGACACCCCGTTCTCTCAGTGCGGCCCGCAATCGCTTACCGGAAAAGGGCATCATTTCCACTATTTCGTAGCATGACGCCCACGGGGTGGAGACGCGATCGTCCGCGGTGATGTACGCGATGTGCGGGTCGAGCAGCCGCCCGCGCACCATCGCCGCCACCTCCGCCACCAGGTGCGCCCGGATGGCGGCGCCGTCGGGCTCGTAGAGGTATCTGCCCGCCTTGCCGTGCTCCGCGGGCCCGAGCCGCGGATCGGCCACCAGCGTCTCCCCCGAGGGCAGCAGCGTCGCCCTGCGGGTGAACGGCTCGCCGCCCGTGCCGTCCCATCCGTCCGCGGCGCCCGTGCCGCCCGCGAGCGTCCCCAGCCAGAGCGCCGCCTCCTTGACCTCCCCCCGGTAGGAGACCCACTCGGCCTCCGCCCCGGCCGGCACGAACTCGTACGGCAGGCCGGGTGCGACCTTGAGGCACGCGCCCGGCGCCGCCCCGGCCAGCGCCAGCGCCTCCGGCAGCGTGGGGGAGTAGGCCAGCGGGTCGAACACCCGCCTGCCGGAGACGCGCCGGGCCGGGTCGAGGAAGACCACGTCGTAGTCGCCCGGGTCGGCGTCCTCCGCGCTCGCCGTACGGATCCGGGCGCGCGCCGAGAGGCCCAGGGCATCGGCGTTCGCCGCGGCGACCGCCGCGGTCAGCGGGTCGCGATCGGCCGCGTCCACCGCGCAACCTGCCCTGGCCAGCTCGATCACGTCGCCGCCGATGCCGCAGCACAGGTCGGCGACCCGCGGCCCGGAGCCGGTCACCTCACGGCCGGGGGCGGAGCCGGTCATGTCACGGTCGGGGGCGGTGCCGGTCATGTCACGGTCGGGGGCGGTGCCGGTCATGTCACGGTCGGGGGTGGAGCGGTCGGCGGATCGCGGGGCCCCGGAGGCGGGGGTTCGGGGGGCGCCGGAGGTGGGGGTTTGCGAGGGGCCGGAGGCGGAGGGGTGGGGGGCGCCTGAGGCGGAGAGGCGGCGGGCACGGTGGGCGGCGACCTCGGGGCGGGTGGCCTGTTCCAGGCCGGCCGGGGTGAAGTACATGCGGGCGGCGTCGGCGCCGAACTTCGCCGCCGCCCGCGCCCGCAGGCCCGCCTGGACCAGCGCGGCCGAGGTCAGATCGGCCGGATGGGAGCGGCGCAGGGTGCTCGCGGCGGTCACCGGATCGGTCCTCGACACGAGTTCCCCGGCTTCGGCCAGGGCCCGCTGCCCGTGGTCGGTCAGGAGCTCAAGAAATGTGTCAAGGTTCATGTTCCCGACGTTATCGTCACCCGGCGCCCGGCTGTGCCGTGGACTGCTGAGCGGCTGGACAAACATCCCCATTCGGGACATTGATTGATCAACATGTCTAGAGCGCTCAAGTCAAATCCCTCGCCACGCAAACAGGTAGCAAGAGACTCGTACCCGGTAAATGGCTGCCCTCGTTTGCCCTATACGGCAGAGCGGTATTGATGACGACGGAAGTCGATATGGCGGGTCGATTGATCCCCTTGGATGCGATCAAATCCCGTCTGAAGAGCGCGATTCATGGAGTTGCACCAGAATGATTAAGAAGATCGTTACCGCCGGTGCGCTGGCGACCGCCCTGGGTATGAGCTGCGCCCAGGCATATGCCTCTTCGACCCCGGTCGGACCGGTCGAGGGTAATCCCCCGAACGTGCACGTGCTTTACCACATCTACCTGTGCGGTGTGACCAACGTCAACACCGGCGACAAGTGGGCGTCCAAGATCTACGAGTACGCCGACGAGAAGAAGCCCGGCAGCCACTGCAACAACCACGACTCCTTCAAGAAGGCCGAGGACTTCCTCAACAAGAAGGTCGAGATCGAGGACTCCTTCAACAAGACGGCCCAGGACTTCAACAACAAGAAGGTCGAGGAGTCGTTCAACAAGACGGCCGAGGACTTCAACAACAAGAAGATCGAGGATTCCTTCCAGAAGACGGTGGAAGTCGAGGAGTCGTTCAACAAGAACTCTCTGAACAAGGACTCCCACGACAAGGGCTCCTTCTACAAGGACTCCTGCCACCGGCAGAACTACTACAAGAACTCCTGCCACAAGGAGACCTTCAACAAGGACATCGAGAACTCCTTCAACAAGGACATCGACGAGTCCTTCAACAAGGACAGTGACAAGTCCTTCAACGACGACAACAAGTTCGACGAGTCCTTCAACAAGGACAGCGACAAGTCGTTCAACGACGACAACAAGGTCGTCGACGAGGACACGCACGTGAACTGGTCGGACGACGACAAGTGGTCCTTCCACAGCGAGAAGAAGTGGTCCGACGACGACAAGTGGTCCTTCGAGGACCACAAGGACGACCACCACAAGGACGACCACAAGAAGGACGACCACAAGAAGTGGGACGACGAGGCGAGCGGTGACTTCGCCTGGGCCGGCGTCTGAGACAGCGCAAGATCATGGGGGGCCGGCGCACACGCGCCGGCCCCTTCGTCGTGGCCCCTGGTCCGCGCCGCCCGGGTGGACGGGGGCACGGATGTTCAGGGGACTGGGCGCTTCCGGGGGCGAAGGCGGGTGCCGGGGCGCCGGGGCGGTCACCGTTCACCCGGTGCGCGCCGAGCCGGTCGGAGAGCGGGGCTCGGTTACGTCGGCGGGCTGTTTCAGCCTGCAATTTGCCGTGGCGACAAGAGCCTTGAAGGCAAATGTCGCCGTAGAGGTTCTGATGGAGCGGGTCCGTTTCATAGCGATACGGTAAGCCCGATATGCCGTTCTTGTTGTGCTAAATCATGCTGACTAGTGCTTGATGATTCTTTACCGCTATTCGCTTGACCATTGTGCCGTCTGTCCGTTCTACTAGTTAATGGCTCGATCCTCGGATGAGTGGCGAGTCGGACTATTAGAGCGATATCGATCGGATAACACATATGTTCAGGAAGCTTCTAGTCGCTGGTGCAGTTGTCTCGGGGTTCGCGGGCCTCGCCTCTCCTGCTCAGGCGGGTGGCCACTGGCCGCCTCCGGACCACGACAACATCTCGACGCAGTCCGGCAACACCGCCGTCTGCGGTAACGAGACCATCGGCGACATCACGCTGGGCCTCATCACCCTCGCCCCGGTGACGGCCACCGGCAACGAGCCGGTGAACTGCAACTTCACGGTTAACCAGCACTAAGGGCGAGTCGATGGGCCTCGCGGCCGGCGGTCTGCTCCGCGGAGCGATGATCCGGGCCGGGGTGCGCGTGCGGAGGCGACGGGAGGGTCGTCCGGTTTCCCGGGACGCGCGGTTTTTCGGCCCGACATCGATGACGTAAAGATATTTCTTCCGGAGGATTCGGTCATTTCGTGAGGTAAGCGCAAGGAATGCGGGCGCCGCGGCAGACAGCCGCGGCGCCCGCTTCTGTGTTCGCCCGATGTACGCACCGGAGTGTCGGCGCGGGCGCGGCTCCGGTGAAACCGGTGGGGGAGGCAGGGCGCGCGAAACGTTTCCCGGAAATCGTCGTCGCTACACCTCACATTCACGCTAAGAGAGCTTCGGAGGTGATTTGACGTTTCTTTAAGGTTTGGCGGCGGCTGTTGGCTTGCTATCCGTGTCGCCCGTCGGTCTACTTGCTGTCTGGCTCGTACCTCTGGCGCGAGCCGAATCCTCAGACCGAGATCGATCGGGAGATTTAAATGCTCAAGAAGCTCGCACTTGGTGGGGCCGTCCTCACGGCCTGGGCCGGACTGGGCCTCGCCACCCCTGCCCAGGCGGACGCTCCGTGGCCCAAGCCGGGTGGCGACAACGTCGCCGCGCAGGCCAACAACGTTGTCGTCTGCGGCAACAAGGCCATCGGCGACATCTCGATTCCGCTTATTCCTCTCCAGCCGGTGACTTTCAACAACACCCAGCCGGTGGACTGCAGCATCCGGGCCTACCAGAACCAGGACTAGGCCCTGCCGGGAATCAGCGAAAGCTGATCGGCCGCGGGAGGCCGGCACCGACGGGGCCGGCCGCTTGCGGATCGCCGATCCGCCTTCCGGGGGAAGGCGGATCCTCCCGCCGGACCTGGCCGGCTTGTTCGAGACCGGCTCATGGGACGGCCACAGGCGCTGCGCTCGATGTGAACGCAGGGCTTAGAGGCTCTCTGGAACGTCTCCTCTTCAGGAGACGAGTCGGCCTGCTGGTTGGCGTTCAGGCTGGTGGACACCGCGACGGCGTCGCGGTGTCCACTTTTTTTGTTCGCGCGGATCCGGGGGCCGGCGGGGGCGGAGGCAATTCAGAAAGTGCTCGTTGTATAGGTTGACCGACATGTCGTATTTGCGGCAAGAGTGAATGTGTCAGGCTCTTGGGAATCTCGCCGGTTATTTGATTTTTCTTTAATCCGATCGATCGGTTGTCGGCTTGAGATTCCTCGCGTGGATGGGTCTACTGGCTTTGGGCTCGTCTTTTTGGTGCGAGCCGAATCCTCAGACCGAGATCGATCGGGAGAATTAGATGCTCAAGAAGCTCGCACTTGGCGGAGCCGTCCTCGCGGCATGGGCCGGGTTGGGGCTCGCCCCCGCTCACGCGGCTGCGCCGTGGCCCTGGCCGGAAGGCGGCGACAACACCGCCGCGCAGTCCAACAACGTGATTGTCTGTGGCAACCAGACCATCGGTGATATCGCGGTCACGCTGCTCAACCTCGCCCCGGTGACGTTGAACAACAAGAAGCCGGTGGACTGCAGCATCCGCGCCTACCAGGATCAGGACTGAAAACTGCGGAGGTCGGCGCAAGCTGATCGGACCGCCGGGGCCGGCGTCGATGGGGCCGGCCCCCGGCCGTCCGCGGATCGCCGAACCGTTTTCAGGGAAGGTGGGGCACTACGACGTCGGTCGTAGTGCCCCCCTTTTTTTGTTTTGGGGCCGATAACACGATACGGAGGAATGTTTCTTGCGGGACCGGTCAAAACGGGCCTTGCGCGCTTCTTCCCCGGACCGGCGGGATTCGTTGGGCGGGACGACCGAGTTTGACCTTTCTTTAATTCAATCGACGTCCGTTGGGTTGATATTCGTCGCCGCTGTCGGTCTACTTGCTGTCGGCTCGGACTTTTGGTCCGAGCTCAATCCTCAGACCGAGATCGATCGGGAGAATTAGATGCTCAAGAAGCTCGCACTTGGTGGGGTCGCCCTGGCGGCTTGGGCTGGACTGGGTCTCACCCCCGCCGAGGCGGCCGCGCCTTGGCCCGGTGGCAACGCCGCCGCGCAGAACGGAAACACGATCCAGTGCGGCAACAGTGCCATCGGTGACATCACCGCCCTCCTCGTTCCGCTGACTCCGGTGACCTTCGCCGGGTCCAAGCCGGTGGACTGCAGCATCCGGGTCTACCAGAACGGCTAAGGGCCGCCGTACCGGCGAGACCCGATGATCGTCGTGGGGTCCGGGGCGGCGCGGTGGCGTCGGGCCGGCCGCGGGGGAGCGGTGTGGCGGAAGATCGCCCCTCGTCGCCGGCCCGGTGGCTCGACCGGCTCCCGGCTGTCCGAACGCACCGAAAGTACAGGAAGTGCGTTTTTATTCGTGTTTTCGGCGTTATCACAATCCGGTTCATGAATTGCACTGGACAGATCGGGCGAGACGTACATAGCGCGGATCTAGTGGATCTTCAGGGTGAATAACAGGGTTGGCTACTATAAGTATTCCGAGCGCATCCCCGTACTAATGGCGATGGTCGGTGGAAATCGACAATGGCCTGCGGATGATGCAGGGCCCCTGTAGTTTCACTCTGCGACTGAGCGGCATTCATTGTGCCGAAGGTCAACTGGCAAGCCAGAGGCAGATTAGACCGATCAGCCTCCCCCCGATCCAATCGAGCTATGGAGTCTCACGCATGAAGAAGCTGGCAGCCACCGGAGCCATCCTCGCCGCCCTGGGCATCTCCCTTGCTGCTACCCCGGCGTACGCGCAGCCGTGGCCCGTCGGCAACGGCGGCAACGACGTCGACCAGAGCGTGCACATCCTCGACCACGTTCAGCTCTGTGACGCCCTGAACGACGTCAGCGTCGTGGAGCTGCTCGAGCTCCAGGGCGTTCTCGGCAGCAGCAACAAGGCGCGCAACTTCGCGTGCTTCAACGACACGTTCAACGACTCGCTGAGCGGCTGATCTAGCAGGTTCACCGACAGGGGGCCGGCGCGCGGGGATGCGCCGGTCCCCTTCGGCGTGCGCTCCCCTGTTCACGGCGCCGGTCAGGCCGGGCTCCGCGGCCCGGCGCGGTCGCCGCCCTCCGCCCGGTTCCTCTACCAGCGGACACGGTGGTGGCTGACCTGCGGGCGGTTCGTGTTGACGAGTCGCTGAGGCTTGCATACTGTTTCGTGTTGGCACTCAACCATTGAGAGTGCCAATAGCGACGAGGCAGGTCTGACACCCGCGACGGCAGGCCGCTGGTCGCCTCTTCAGCTCTACATAACCATCTGAAGGGGAGGTCCGATCGTGACGACCGCCACTAAGGTTCCCGTTAAGCCGCTCGGCGACCGCATCGTGGTTCAGCCGCTTGAGGCCGAGCAGACGACCGCGTCCGGCCTGGTCATCCCGGACACCGCGAAGGAGAAGCCCCAGGAGGGCAAAGTCCTCGCCGTGGGCCCGGGTAACTGGGACGAGGAAGGCGAGAAGCGCATTCCGCTCGACGTCGCCGAAGGGGACATCGTCCTCTACAGCAAGTACGGCGGCACCGAGGTGAAGTACGGCGGCGAGGAGTACCTCGTGCTCTCCGCCCGCGACGTGCTCGCCATCATCGAGAAGTAAGCGCCCCAGCCAGCGGGACTTACCAAAAAGGTGACGTGTCGGGCCCCGGGCGCTTCAGGTGAAGCCCCGGGGCTTTGATGCGCTCAAGGAGGAGTGCTCAATGCCCAAGATCCTGGAGTTCGAGGAGGACGCGCGCCGCGCTCTGGAGCGCGGCGTCAACGCCCTCGCGGACGCCGTGAAGGTTACGATCGGCCCGCGCGGCCGCAACGTGGTCATCGACAAGAAGTTCGGTGCCCCGACCATCACGAACGACGGTGTCACCATCGCCCGTGAGGTCGAGCTGGAAGGCCCGTACGAGAACCTCGGCGCTCAGCTCGCCAAGGAAGTGGCCACCAAGACCAACGACGTCGCCGGTGACGGCACGACCACCGCGACCGTGCTGGCCCAGGCCATGGTCCGCGAGGGTCTGCGCAACGTCGCGGCGGGCGCCCAGCCGCTGTCGCTGAAGCGCGGCATCGACCTGGCCGCCAAGGCCGTCAGCGACAAGCTTCTCGAGTCGGCCCGCCCGGTCGAGGACAAGAAGGAGATCGCGAACGTCGCGACGATCTCCGCCCAGGACGCCAAGATCGGCGACCTGATCGCCGAGGCGTTCGACAGGGTGGGCAAGGACGGTGTCATCACCGTCGAAGAGTCCAACGCCATGGGCATGGAGCTGGAGTTCACCGAGGGCCTCCAGTTCGACAAGGGTTACCTGTCGCCCTACATGGTCACCGACCAGGAGCGGATGGAGGCCGTCCTGGAGGACGCCTACGTCCTGCTCCACCAGGGCAAGATCGCCTCCATCGCCGACTTCCTGCCGCTGCTGGAGAAGGTCGCCCCGACCAAGAAGCCGCTGTTCGTGGTCGCCGAGGACGTCGAGGGCGAGGCCCTCGCGGTGCTCGTCACCAACAAGATCCGCGGCACCTTCACCTCCGTCGCCGTCAAGGCGCCCGGCTTCGGTGACCGCCGCAAGGCGATGCTGCAGGACATGGCCATCCTCACCGGCGGCCAGGTCGTCAGCGAGGAGATCGGCCTCAAGCTGGAGCACGTCGGCCTTGAGGTGCTGGGCACCGTCCGCCGCGTCGTGATCACCAAGGACACCGCGACCCTGGTCGACGGCGCCGGTGACGCGAAGGCGATCGAGGACCGCGTCCGCGAGATCAAGCTCGCCATCGAGCAGAGCGACTCCGACTGGGACCGCGAGAAGCTCCAGGAGCGTCTCGCCAAGCTCTCCGGCGGCGTCTGCGTGCTGCGTGTCGGCGCGGCCACCGAGGTCGAGCTCAAGGAGAAGAAGCACCGCCTTGAGGACGCGATCTCCGCGACCCGCGCCGCGATCGAGGAGGGCATCGTCTCCGGCGGTGGCTCCGCGCTCGTGCACGTGAGCAAGGTTCTCGACGACCTCGGCCTGACCGGCGACGAGGCCACCGGTGTGGCGATCGTCCGCCGCTCGCTGGTCGAGCCGGCCCGCTGGATCGCGGTCAACGCGGGCCTTGAGGGCTACGTCGCCACCTCGAAGATCGCCGAGCTGGAGCCGGGCCACGGCCTCAACGCCGCCACCGGCGAGTACGTCAACCTGCTGGAGCAGGGTGTCATCGACCCGGTCAAGGTCACCCGCTCCGCGGTGCAGAACGCCGCGTCCATCGCCGGCATGCTGCTGACCACCGAGGCCCTCGTCGTGGACAAGCCCGAGGAGGAGGCCCCGGCCGCCGCCGGTCAGGGTCACGGCCACGGCCACGGCCACTGATCGAGGTCACCGATCCAGGTCACCGATCGAGGCTTCGAGCGGCACGGCCCGCGTCCCGTCCAGGGGGCGCGGGCCGTTCTGCGTTTCCGGTCCGACCGGGCGGTACGGCGCGGCCGGACCAGACGAGAAGGATGTAGCTCTGTTTAGCCGTAAACCGGGCGAGGGCCCAAAGCGTCACGCGAAGTCACTCACAATAGTTGCAAAATACCTAATGCCATGAAATATTTCACACGGCATAATCCATAGAGTTGCCAATTGATTACCGCCCGTTATCGTCCCCTCAATGTGACCAATCCGTAGCCGTTCGCGATGACGACAGGCCCGATCAGGGCGGGCATCATGCCTATCGTGACCGAGGGACGCGTCGCCGACGCCATAAGTGGGGTAAGGCTTGCGACGAGATCGGACGAGCCCGACCTCAGGGAACTGACGAGCCTCGCCGTTCAGGGAGATCGCCGTGCGATCGAAACTCTGCTCGGGCACTTGCGCCCGATGGTGGTGCGTTATTGTCGCGCGCGCCTCGGCCGAGTTTCCGGTCAGTATCACATTGCCGATGACGTGGCCCAGGAAGTCTGCATAGCGGTGCTGTCGGCGCTGCCCCGCTATCGCGACATGGGCCGGCCGTTCGCGTCTTTCGTGTTCGGCATCGCGGCGCACAAGGTGGCCGACGCGCTCAGAAGCTCGGTGCGCTCCGCCGTACCGACCCAGGATCTGCCGGACGGGCCGGACGAGGGGCCGGGGCCGGAGGAGACCGTGGTCCGCTACATCGAGGCGGAGCACGCCCGCCGGCTGCTGTCGCGGTTACCGGACAACCAGCGGGAGCTCATCATCCTGCGGGTGGTCTCGGGACTGTCCGCCGAGGAGACCGGTAATGTACTCGGTATGTCGCCCGGCGCGGTCCGGGTCGCCCAGCACAGGGCGCTGGCCAGGCTGCGGGCGATGGCGGAGCTGGAGTCGATCGCCTGACCCCCGTGCGGTCAGCCGGGGCCGGCGAGCTAGCGGAGGAGTGGGAGACGAAGCGGGATCAGCGTGAGACCGGGGCGGGTGCGGCCCCGGATCGGCCGGCTCGGGTGGGCGGGCCGGCGCAGGACGACATCGGCGTCCTCGCCACCGACGCGGTCCTGGCCACCGACGCGGTCCTTGCGGCTCTGTCCCGGCGGGAGGGCGTCGATCCGGGCGAGAAGGACCCCGCGGTGCGGCTGCTGGCCGCGCTGATCGACGACGTGGATCAGCGGCGCTCTTCGGTGTCGATGACCCCGTCGACGTAACCCCGGGCGTATTCCCAGCTCACATAGTGGGCCGGGTCGGGCTGGAAGGCCGGCTCGTGCACCTGGGGCTGACCCTCGTCGATCATCTGGCGCAGGTTGCCGCGCAGCAGCTCCCAGTCGAAGTAGTGCTGCTCCCCGCACTCCGGGCAGTCGAGGACCAGCCCGAGAACCCCCTGCGGTTCGAGCAGGGAACGGAACACCTCCACGTCGGCGAGGTCGGTGATGGCCTCGTCGCGCTCCGCCGGGGTCAGGGGCTCGTTGTCCTCAAGCCCGCCCAGCGCTTCCGTCGGGTCTTCTGGATCGTCCGCGAACGGGTCGCGGGGCAGATCTTCCACGCATCCCACCTTGTCAACGACTATGGGGAAAGAGCCTATAGGCTGCTCACCGGTCGTGCTTGGCATGAGACGCCGGGATGGATCAGTGTTTGCCCATCGCGTCCCCGTCCAGCCATCCCCGCCTCGCGGCCTCCACGCCGGCGTGGAACCGCGACTGGGCGCCCAGCTCGGTCATCGCGTCCGCGAACCGCGCGCGTACGGTGCGCACCGAGACGCCCAGGTGCCGGGCGATCGTCTCGTCGCAGAGCCCCTGGGCGGCCAGCCTGAGCACCTGGATCACCCCGTCGCCGCCGCCCGCCCACGGCAGCGGCGCGGCCCGCGCCCACAGCTCGTCGAAGAGCGACCGCAGCACCCCCACCAGGATGGGCGCGCGCACGGAGTAGAACTTGTAGGCGTGGTCCGGCGGGTTGCCGCCCCACTGGGCGGGCAGCCCGGCCGCGTCGGGCCCCGCGGTGAAGAACCAGCTCGGCACCCGGTCCAGGGTGCGCACCCGGGCGCCGCTCGCGGTGAGCACGCACAGCTTGTCGCGCAGCCCGGGAACGGTGAGGGCGTCCACCGGGATCAGCGCGCGCAGCGAGAGCAGGCCCCGGCGGTGGGCGTCGATCCAGGTGTCCGCGTACTTCCTGGCCAGGTCGGTCATCGTGCGCTGGTCCGGGATCGCGGTGCACAGGTCCAGCGGCGGGGCCTCCACCGCCAGGCCCACCACGCTCTCGTACAGTTCGTCGGCGCCGGTGACCAGCTCGGCGGAGAACGGGCCGCCGACCTGGTCGTGGCCGGAGTCGTAGTCCCTGATGAGGGTGCGCAGCGAGCCGAGGACCGTGTCGATCTGGCGGCTCTCCGCGGCCAGCCGGTCGAGCCGTTCGGCGATGAGCCGGCCGAGGGCGCCCGCCGGGTGCCTGGCGAAGTACTCGCCGGACCGCTGGTCCACGACGCCCAGCCGGACCAGCGCGGCCAGCTGCTCGCCGAGCGGTTCCTCCGGCCCGTCTACGGCCTTCGCCAGCTCGGTGAGCGACGCCCGGTGCAGGCGCAGCACCGCGGTGTACAGCGTGGTCTGGGCCGGGCTGAGGCCGAGGCTTTCCAGCGGGTCGGGCAGCGTGGGGGAGTTGGGCATGAACGGGGCTCCTGGGGGACGACACCCTGGGGGAGACGGCGTGCGGCCGAGGATAACCGCGCACGGGTCCGTTGTCCGGACCTTGACCGTACTCGCCACCCCCACCCGCCGCCGGACCCGCCGCACCGCCCGCTGCCGGACCCCGCTCGCCGCCGCCTCTACCCGCCGCCGCCGGACGTCGCCGCCCCCACCCCCCCGCCCCCGCCCGCCGCCGGAGCCCGCCGCCGGAGCCCGCCGCGGGCGGTCGGTCATCGTACGGGCGGGTCGCGGGGTGGCGGGTGCAGGTTCGTGCAGTTGCACGTTCTCACGTTGCGTGGGAACGGTTCGTGACGCAGTCTTGACCCAGCGTCGGCACCGGTCGTGCGCGCCGCCCGCCGTCGGGAGACGGAGGGGGATCCTGCGGCGGGCGGCGCGGTGGTGCCGGTGGCCGGGGGATCCGGAGTGGTCGTCGACCGTGCCGGACCCCCGGCTGACACACGTGGGCCCGCGACCGGGCGGCGGTTCGTGGGGATCGTCGCCCACGCGGGCCCATGCCCTACCTGCCCGGCCTTTCCGGACTCCTGGGGCTCCTGAAAGGCCGTGGCAGCCCCACCCTGGGTGGAACCCCTGAAAGGCGACGCCGGCCGCCCACTAAACTGGGCCGAGGGGTCGGCGCCTTTCCCCACCCATAGCGCGCCGCGGCAGAGGGGTTCCCAGCATGGCGAAGTTCACCGAGACAGGTCTCACGTTCGACGACGTTCTGCTCGTCCCGGCCTATTCCGACCTGCAGCCCGGTGAGGCGGACACTTCGACCAGGCTGTCCAGGTCGATCACGCTGCGCATCCCGCTCGTCTCGGCCGCGATGGACACGGTGACCGAGGCCCGGATGGCGGTGGCGATGGCCCGCCAGGGCGGCATCGGCATCCTGCACCGCAACCTCTCCGTCGAGGAGCAGGCCCAGCAGGCCGACCTGGTGAAGCGGTCCGAGGCCGGCATGGTCACCAACCCGGTCACCTGCTCGCCCGGCGACACGCTGGCCGACGTCGAGGTGCTGTGCGCCCGCTACCGCATCTCCGGCGTCCCGGTGACCGACGAGACCGGCGTGCTCGTGGGCATCGTGACCAACCGCGACATGCGCTTCGAGACCGACCACAGCCGCCCGGTCAGCGAGGTCATGACCCCGATGCCGCTGGTCACCGCGCCGGTGGGGGTGTCCAGGGACGAGGCGTTCCGGCTGCTGCGGTCCAACAAGGTGGAGAAGCTGCCGCTGGTGGACGCGGGCGGCCGGCTGCGCGGCCTGATCACGGTCAAGGACTTCACCAAGAGCGAGCAGTATCCGCTGGCGACCAAGGACGCCGACGGCCGCCTCGTGGTGGGCGCCGCGATCGGCGTGGCCGACGAGGCGGAGAAGCGGGCCCAGGCGCTGATCGAGGCCGGCGTCGACGCGATCGTGGTGGACGTCGCGCACGGCCACTCCAAGGGCCTGGCCGACATGGTCGCCAAGCTCAAGGCCAACAGCAAGGTCGACGTGATCGCGGGCAACATCGCCACCCGCGCGGGCGCCCAGATGCTGATCGACGCGGGCGCCGACGCGGTCAAGGTGGGCGTGGGCCCGGGGTCCATCTGCACCACGCGGGTCGTCGCCGGGGTGGGCGCGCCGCAGGTGACCGCCATCCACGAGGCTTCCCTGGCCTGCGGCCCGGCCGGCATCCCGATGATCGGCGACGGCGGCCTGCAGTACTCCGGGGACATCGCGAAGGCCATCGCGGCCGGCGCCGACGCCGTGATGCTCGGCAGCCTGCTGGCCGGGTGCGAGGAGTCGCCGGGCGAGCTGATCTTCATCAACGGCAAGCAGTTCAAGTCCTACCGCGGCATGGGGTCGCTCGGCGCGGTCCGCAACCGGGAGCGCGGCGGGGTGTCCTTCAGCAAGGACCGCTACGCCCAGGCGGGCACGAGCGGCGAGGACGCCTACATCCCCGAGGGCATCGAGGGCCAGGTCCCCTACCGCGGTCCCGTCGCCGCGGTCGCCCACCAGCTCGTCGGCGGCCTGCGTCAGGGCATGTGGTACTCCGGGTGCCGCACGATCCCCGAAATGCACGCCAGGTGCGAGCTCATGCCCATCACCGCGGCGGGTCTCAAGGAGAGCCACCCGCACGACATCCAGATGACGGTCGAGGCTCCCAACTACCACCGTCGCTAGGCTTCGCACATCCGGGGTGTCCGGCCCCCGTTTTCAGGAAAGACAGGCAGCATGACTCAGGTGGAGATCGGCAGGGGCAAGAGCGGCCGCCGTGCCTATTCGCTCGACGAGATCGGCATCGTGCCCTCCCGGCGTACCCGCGACCCGGAGGAGGTCTCGATCGCCTGGCAGATCGACGCCTACCGGTTCGAGCTGCCGATGGTGGTGAGCCCGATGGACAGCGTGGTCTCGCCGCACACCGCGATCGAGGTGGGGCGGCTCGGCGGTCTCGCCGTGCTCGACCTCGAAGGGCTGTGGACGCGTTACGAGAACCCCGAGGGGCTGCTGGCCGAGGTGGCCGAGCTCCAGGGCGAGGCGGCCACCCGCCGGTTGCAGGAGATCTACGCCGCGCCGATCAGCGACGAGCTGATCGGCCGCCGGATCGAGGAGATCCGCGGGGCCGGGGTGACCACGGCGGTCCGCCTCTCGCCGCAGCGCACGGTGCAGCACCACAAGGCCGTGATCGACGCCGGGGTGGACATCTTCGTCATCCGCGGCACCACGGTCTCGGCCGAGCACGTGTCCGGCCGGGCCGAGCCGCTCAACCTCAAGCAGTTCATCTACGAGCTCGACGTGCCGGTGATCGTCGGCGGCTGCGCGACGTACACCGCCGCGCTGCACCTGATGCGGACCGGCGCGGCCGGCGTGCTGGTGGGCTTCGGCGGCGGCGCGGGTCACACGACCAGGACCGTGCTGGGCGTCGCGGTGCCGATGGCCACCGCGATCTCCGACGTCGCCGCCGCGCGCCGCGACTACATGGACGAGTCGGGCGGCCGTTACGTGCACGTGATCGCGGACGGCGGCATGGGCACCTCGGGCGACATCGCCAAGGCGATCGCCTGCGGCGCCGACGCCGTCATGGTGGGCTCCCCGCTGGCCCGCGCGGCCGAGGCACCCGGCCGGGGCTTCCACTGGGGCTCCGAGGCGCACCACCCGGACCTGCCGCGCGGCAGGCGGGTGGGCTTCGACACCATCGGCACCCTGGAGGAGATCCTGCACGGCCCCTCCACGGTGGCCGACGGCTCGATGAACCTCATGGGCGCCCTGAAGCGCACGATGGCCACCGCCGGTTACTCCGACATCAAGGAGTTCCAGCGGGTCGAGGTCGTCATCGCGCCCCAGACCCGCTAGACCCAGACCCGCTAGACACAGACCCGCTAGACCCAGACCCGCCGGACCCGGACCCGAATCCGCTGAACCCGGACCCCGCTGGACCGGCCCGCCCGGCTCACCGGGGTTCGGTGAGCCAGGCGCCGCGGCGCATCACGCCCTCGACCTCCAGCTCCTCGGACAGCACGACCAGGTCGGCGTCCTTGCCGACCGCGATCGAGCCGATCCGGTGGTCCAGGCCGAGGATCCGGGCCGGGGTGAGCGAGGTGATCCGGGCCGCCTCGGGCAGCGAGAGGCCGACGAGGCGCACCGCCCGGCGGAAGGCGACGTCCATCGTGAGCGTGCTGCCCGCGATGGCGCCGCCGTCCACCAGCCGGGCCACGCCGCCGGCGACGGTCACCTCCATCGTGCCGAGCACGTAGGTGCCGTCGCCGACGCCGGTGGCCGCCATCGCGTCGGTCACCAGGGCCGTACGGCCGGCGCCCGCCACCTCGTAGGCCAGCCGGACCATCGCCGGATGCACGTGCACGCCGTCGTTGATGAGCTCGACCGTGACCCGCTCGTCGGCCAGCAGGGCGGCGATCGGCCCGGGGTCGCGGTGGTGCAGGGCGGGCATCGCGTTGTACAGGTGGGTGGCGACCGTGCCGCCCGCGTCGATGCCGGCCAGCGTCTGCTCGTAGGTGGCGTCGCTGTGCCCGATGGCGGCGATCACGCCCGCGGCGGCGGCGTCCCGGATGACGTCGAGGGCGCCGGGCAGTTCGGCGGCGACGGTGAGCATCCTGGCGTGCCCGCGCCCGGCCTTGACCAGCTCGGCGAACTCGCTCCGGCTCGGCGGACGCAACTGGGCGGGGTCGTGCGCCCCGCAGCGTGACCGCGCGATGTAGGGCCCCTCGAAGTGCACGCCGGCCAGCACCCCGTCGTCGCACAGGTCGGCCAGCGCGGCCGCGGCCCTGGTCAGGTCGTCGTGGGAGCCGCTGACCAGGCTCGCCACCACGGTGGTCGTACCGTGCCCGGCGTGGAAGCCGGCCGCTCGCCGCGCGCCCTCCTGGTCGCCCGAGGGGAAGGAGGCGCCCGCTCCGCCGTGGTTGTGCACGTCCACGAAGCCCGGCACGACGTACCTGCCGGAGAGGCGGTGCCCGTTCCCGGGCGCGTTTCCCCGGCCGACGTGGGTGATGCGGCCGTCTTCGATGGTGAGCCAGCCGTCGTGGACTCCGTCCGGGGTCACGACGCGGGCGTCGGCGAGTGTGATGCTCATGAGGAAAGGATCACAGATCGCGGGGCGCGCGGGGGCCGCCGGGGGCCTTTTCCGGTGGCCCGCCACGGGCACGGAGGCGCTGGTCACACGCGGTGTCCGGGGGATGTTCGCCAAGGTAGGGTGCGGATGGTTGCCGGTTATGGGGTGAGAAAGACTACTTCCCGGCTAGTAGCGAACCCGTAGCGCGGGTACCGCCTCCGGTTAGGTACGACCGGGTGAAGAGGGTAGATAAGCAATGCAGAGCGAATGCCGAGGGGGAGCATCATGACCGCTCGAATGGGCACCGCGAGGCTGGGTCCTGCGGAGAGGTCGGCCGCGCTGGCGCAGATGGCCGGGCAGGAGTTCGACGTCGTCGTGGTGGGCGGGGGCGTGGTGGGCGCCGGCGTCGCCCTCGACGCGGCGACCAGAGGGCTGAGCGTGGCCCTGGTCGAGGTCCGCGACTACGCCTCGGGCACCTCCTCCCGCTCCTCCAAGCTGATCCACGGCGGGCTGCGTTATCTGGAGCAGCTCAACTTCGACCTGGTGCGGGAGGCGTTGCAGGAGCGGTCGCTGTTGCTCCAGCGCATCGCGCCGCACCTGGTGCGCCCGGTGCCCTTTCTCTTCCCGCTCACCCATCACACCTGGGAGCGGCCCTACGTGGGGGCGGGGCTGGCCCTCTACGACACGCTCGGCTTCGGGTTCGGCTTCATCAGGGGCGTGCCCGGTCACCGTCACCTGTCGCGCCGGCGGGCCCTGCGGGTGGCCCCGGCGCTGCGCCGCTCGGCGTTCACCGGGGCGGTGCAGTACTGGGACGCGCAGGTGGACGACGCCCGTTATGTCGTGACGATGCTGCGCACGGCTGCGACGTACGGGGCGCAGGTGGCCTCACGCAGCCAGGCGGTGGGCTTTCTGCGCGAGGGGGAGCGGGTCACCGGGGTGCGGGTGCGCGACCTGGAGACCGGCACCGAGTTCGACGTGCGCGCCCGGCAGGTGGTGAACGCCACGGGCGTGTGGACGGACGAGATCCAGGCCCTGGTCGGCGGCCGGGGCCAGATTCATGTCAAGGCGTCCAAGGGCGTCCACCTCCTGGTGCCCAGGGACCGGATCCACTCCTACAGCGGCATCATCCTGCGCACCGAGAAGTCGGTGCTCTTCGTGATCCCGTGGGGCCGGCACTGGATCATCGGCACGACCGACACCGAGTGGACTCTCGGCAAGGCCCACCCCGCCGCCTCCCGGTCCGACATCGACTACGTACTCGACCACGTCAACGCCGTCCTCTCGGTACCCCTGACCAGGGACGACGTGGAGGGCGTCTACGCCGGGCTGCGCCCGCTGCTGGCGGGGGAGTCCGACGAGACCTCCAAGCTGTCCCGGGAGCACGTGGTGGCGCATCCGGTGCCCGGCCTGGTCATGATCGCGGGCGGCAAGTACACCACCTACCGGGTGATGGCGAAGGACGCGGTGGACGCCGTGGCGCACGGGCTGGACTACCGCGTCCCGCCGTCCTGCACCCACCAGGTCCCGCTGGCCGGCGCCGAGGGCTACCAGGCGCTGTGGAACTCCCGGCACCGGCTGGCCGTGTCCTCCCGGCTGCACGTCGCCAGGATCGAGCACCTCCTCCAGCGGTACGGCTCGCTGATCGACGAGATCCTCGTGCTGATCGAGAACGACCCCTCGCTCGGCAGGCCGCTGACCGGCGCGGAGGACTACCTGCGCGCCGAGGTCGTCTACGCCGCGACCCACGAGGGCGCCCGGCACCTGAACGACGTGCTGACCCGGCGCACCCACATCTCGATCGAGACCTTCCACCGCGGCCTGGCCGTCGCCCAGGAGGCGGCCGAGCTGCTCGCCGGGCCGCTCGGCTGGGACGACGAGCAGGTCAAGCGCGAGGTGGAGCACTACACCAAGCGGGTGGAGGCCGAGCGCGCCTCCCAGGAGCAGGACACCGACCAGGAGGCCGACGCCGTCAGGATGGGCGCCCCGGACATCGTCCCGGTGGACGTCCCCACGGCGACCCCCTGAGCCGCTGAGACGACGTCTAAGCGATCTAGGAGCACAGAGGACGCACGCATCACCACACACGCGAGAGACGCTCACGTGCGCACAGACGCGCACAAGCGCAAGAGGACAGACGCATGCTCAGTTCGCGCACCAGATCGCGCCGCGACACCGCCGCGCCGCCTTGCGATCTGGGGAGTGGCCTGCCCTCAGATGAGGGCGGCTTCGCGCAGATTGGCGGCGGCCTGGGGGGAGAGTTGGGCAAGGGCGTCGCCCAACTGGCGAGCTTGCGTCATCAGGAGCGGCACCCTCCGGTGTGCGGGAACCTCGGTGACGGCGGCCGCAGCTACGGCCGCGGCCTGTCCAGCCTCGCCTTGGCCGATCAGGTAGCGGGCGCGGTCCAGCAGGATGAGCGGCCGGTCCATGGGGTCGTCGTCGGGGTAGGCGGCCAGCGCCTTATCCTGCTCGTTCCATGCCTCCGGCTTTCCGGTCAAGCTAAGCACCTGCGAGCTGTACATGGTCATCTCCGCCTGCGGGAAGCCGAAGAATGGCTCGGTCCGCTGCTCTGCGGTGAGCCGGTCGAACGTGGCGTGCGCGTTGGCGAGTTCGCGGGCCGCCTCCTCACGCTGGCCGAGGCGGGCGTAGGCACGTGCGGCCAGCCCGGTCAGCTGTGCGGCCGGGGCGCTCGGGGCGTCACCGAGCATCGCGCGGGCGCGGCCGACGATGGTGATGACCATCTGCGGTGTGGGGCCGTAGTAGGCGCTTATCGCCTGCGCCATGGCGATCCAGTAGCGCTGAGTGGTGTCGCCAGACAGATCGGCGTATCGCCGGGCGGTGTGCAGCCAGTCGCGGGCGGTGCGTTCCTGCTCCAAGTCGGTGGCGGCGGCGCCGACGAGCCCGCACAGGCGCGAGGCGATCAGGTGGAGTTCACGCTGGTGAGGATATCGGTCGGCGAAGCCCGCGATCTCGTGCAGATCGGGGCTGAGGGCATCCAGCAGCCCCTGGGGTGGCACGGTGCCGTAGGAAGCGACGTGCCCGGCGGTCACATCGGCCCAGTGGTCGAGATCCTGCGCGGGCAAGACGCGGCGCAGCCCGGCTTCCATGCGTGAGCGTGTGCTGTCCAGGCTCCAGATCATGGGTGCGGCAGCAACGACAGAGAAGAAACGGCGACGGTCCACGTCGTCCTCCAGCTCGGGATCCGGTGCCTGTCCCATCAGAGTAACGATCGGGTCCTCATCTGCCAGCCCCAGTCTGTCCAGGGGGCAACGGAACCATAGCGCCAGATACCGGCGGTAGAACCTGCTGGGCGTGCCGTGGCCGTTCTCCCAGCGAGAGTAGTGCTGGATAGAGGGGTTTCCTCTGGAGCAGGGGTGACCGTCGTCGGCCGCCAATCCCCGCACGCCGGCGATCACCTCGGCCTGAGTCTGTCCGGCGGCCAGCCGCCACGCCATCAGAAGTGATCGGGTCTCGGCCTTGCCGTGGATGGCCTGGACGAGCTGCCACGGAGTCCAGTCCTCGGCCGCTGCCGTTGCGCGGAGATCAGCAGAGATCACAAAGCGTGACTGGGGATCCACGACCGCACGGTAACACCGTGACCCGTTCCCGCAAGGGGTCCTGAGCGGGTTGCGGGCGGGTGGCAACCCCATTGCCAGTAAGTGGCAATTCCCCGACACCGTCTGACCAGGTTCGGTTGAGAGGAAGGGGAACCGCCGCCAGCGGCAAAGGCGGGACCCCGCACTGTCACCCACGCCCGGGTGCACACGAGCGAGCACTCGGGTCGTCGCTCAACGAGAGGAAACCGTAAATGTCCAACGAGAACCTGTACGAGCAGGTCGTCGCCGGCCCGTTCAAGAAGCTCTGCGGCGGTGGCGACAACAGCGACGGCACGATGGAGGACTGCCTCACCGTCGCCCCCTTGTCCGGCGGAGGCTTCGCGCTGGGCGACTCCAAGCCGGCCGGTGCCGGTCGTGAGCTGCGCATGTCCAAGGTTGAGCTCACCAGCTTCGCGAGGGCGTGGCTGAGTGGGCTGGCCGAGTAGTCCGCCGATTCGCTTCGACGTCTGACTCGTGGGCGCTCAGCGGCCAGTCGCCGCGGGGCGCCCACCCGCCCCCGCTTCGCAGACCGGAGACCATGATGCTGAAGTCCCTGATCGACAACCCCGACGAGGTCACGAAGGCGTGGCCACAGCAGCCACGGCTGTACCAGCGCACCCCTGCCTCCTTCCAACACCTGCTGACGTTGAAGGAGGTGGAGCAGTTCGTGGACGCCGAATGTCTCGCCCTGCGCAACGTCGTCCTGCTCAAGGACAGCGTCATCAGCGATCCGTGCCGCTACACCGATGAGGACCTGCCGGGCATGCCGCGGCGGGGAGCGATCCGCGCGCACCTCGACAACGGCGGGACGATCTCCCTGCGGGGCCTGGAACGGTTCAAGCCGTCGATCGCGGAGCTGCACGCCGCCCTGACCCAGGAGACTGGTTACCGCGTCCACGCGAACGCCTACCTCACTCCGGCGGGCGCCCAAGGGATCAAGTACCACTATGACCCCTACCTGACATTGATCGTCCAACTGCACGGCCGGAAGGCGTGGCCAGTTCATGCGCCGTGCGTGGACAACCCCGTCCGCGAACACGGCTCCTTCCACCTCATCGGATTCACCCCGGAGCAGCGGCATTACCTGGAGCACACCCCTCCGGAGCAGACCTTCATCCTGGAGCCTGGCCAGGTGCTGTGGCTTCCGCGCGGCTGGATGCACTCCCCATACACCGTGGGGGAGGAGCCGTCGCTGCATCTGACGATCGCGTTCAAGGAACGGACTCCCCACTGGGCGGCTCAGCAGGTCATCGCCGAGGTTCTCACGCTGGCGTTGCAGGACCCGCAGATGCGCGCCACCCTTCCGCCCGCCGCGATTGTCGGCGATTCGCGAACAGCCGTCGCCGAGGCACGCGAGTATCTGATCGGCTCGCTGGTGACGATGGACATCGAGGAGATGGCCGACCTACTTCGAACTGCGGCACGCCGCCGCGAGTGACCTCCGACTCGGCGTAGCCGCCGCTAGGGTGAGCAATCCGGAGATGAGGGAGACCGCTGTGCCCGACGAACGTTTCGTGCACCTTCACGTCCACACCGAGTACAGCACGTTGGACGGAGCGGCCAAGATGAAGCCGCTGTTCCAGGAGGCCGAGCGGCTGGGGATGCCGGCGATCGCGATGTCGGATCACGGAAACGTGTTCGGGGCGTATGAGTTTTTCCAGACGTCCAAAGACAGTGGTGTCAAGCCGATCATCGGCATCGAGGCGTACGTGGCGCCCGAATCACGGTTCCACAAAAAGCCGGTGTTTTGGGCGCCGGGCGGCAAACGGTCCGTCTCCGGAGATGACGACAGCAGCGGCAAGGACGTGTCCGGCGGTGGCCGGTACACGCACATGACCATGTGGGCGAAAGACGCTGCGGGCCTGCGCAACCTGTTCCGGTTGTCGTCGCTGGCCTACTACGAGGGTTTCATCTCCAAGTGGCCGCGCATGGACCGCGAGCTGATCGCCGAGCACTCGGGGGGGATCATCGCCACCACCGGCTGCCCGTCAGGGGAGGTGCAGACTCGGCTGCGTCTCGGGCAGTACGACGAGGCGGTCCGGGCCGCCGCCGCCTATCAGGACATTCTCGGGAAGGACCACTACTTCCTGGAGTTGATGGACCACGGCATCGACATCGAGCGGCAGGTTCGCGGCGACCTTCTGCGCCTCGCCAAACAGCTCGGCATGCCGCTGCTGGCGACCAACGACTCCCACTACGTCACCGAGGACCAGGCAGACGCCCACGACAGCCTCCTGTGCATCGGCACCAACAACCAGAAAGACGACCCCAAACGGTGGCGGTTCAGCGGGTCGGGCTACTACGTGAAAACCGCCGCCGAGATGCGGAAGCTGTTCGCCGACCTGCCGGAGGCGTGCGACAACACGCTGCTGGTCGCCGAGATGGTGGGCGACTACGGCGATGTGTTCGAGTACGTCGACCGGATGCCGCAGTTCCCCGGCGTCCCCGAGGGTGAGACGCAGGAGTCCTGGCTGCGCAAGGAGACGGAGCGCGGCCTGGAGATGCGGTACGGCGTTCCGATCCCGGCCGAGGTGCGGGAGCGGTACGAAACCGAGATGAAGGTCATCGGCCCGATGGGCTTCTCCTCCTACTTCCTCGTCGTCGCCGACATCTGCACCTATGCGCGCGACAACGGCATCGCTGTGGGGCCGGGACGTGGTAGCGCCACCGGCTCGATCGTCGCCTACGCTACCCGCATCACCGAGTTGGACCCTTTGGAGCACGGCCTGCTGTTCGAACGGTTCCTCAACCCCGAGCGGATCAGCCCGCCCGACATTGACCTCGACTTCGACGACCGCCAGCGTGACCGTATGGTGGCCTACGTCACCGAGAAATACGGTAGCGGGGCGACCGCGCAGGTCAACACGTTCGGTACGATCAAGGCCAAGGCCGCCGTGAAGGACGCGAGCCGGATCCTCGGCTACCCCTTCGCCATGGGCGACAAGATCACCAAGGCGATGCCGCCCGACGTCATGGGCAAGGGCGTCCCCCTGAAAGATCTCTTCGATGAGAACCACCCTCGCTACAACGAGGGCGCCGAGATCCGCGCGCTGTACGAAAGCGACCCGGACGTACGAAAGGTCCTCGACACCGGACGCGGCGTCGAGGGTCTGATCCGGGGTACCGGCGTGCACGCCGCCGCGGTCATCTTGTCCTCGTCTCCGTTGCTGGACCTGATCCCGATGCACATGCGGGCCAAGGACGGCGTCATCATCACCGGCTTTGACTACCCAAGCTGCGAAGCCATGGGCCTGATCAAGATGGACTTCCTGGGCCTGAGAAATCTGGGCATCATCGACCACGCCATCAAAATCATCGAGCAGAACCGAGGCGTGAAGCTCGACACCCTGACCATGCCGCTCGACGACAAAACCACCTACGAGTTGCTGGCCCGGGGCGACACACTGGGCGTCTTCCAGCTCGACGGCGGCCCCATGCGGTCACTGCTGAAGTTGATGGAGCCAACCCGGTTCGAGGACATCGCGGCGGTGCTCGCCCTCTACCGGCCGGGCCCGATGGCGGCCAACGCGCACACCAACTACGCGCACCGCAAGAACGCCCGGCAGGACATCGAGCCGATCCACCCGGAGCTGAAGGACGCGCTCGAACCTATTCTGGGCACCACCTTCCATCTGCTCGTCTACCAAGAGCAGATCATGGCCGTCGCCCGGGAACTGGCCGGATACACGCTCGGCGGCGCCGACATGCTGCGCCGCGCCATGGGCAAGAAGAAAAAAGAGGTCCTGGACGCCGAATGGGACACCTTCTCGGCCGGCATGCGCGCCAACGGCTACAGCGACGAGTCGACCCAGGCGCTGTGGGATGTCATGCTGCCGTTCTCCGGCTACGCGTTCAACAAGTCACACACTGCCGGCTACGGCCTCGTCGCCTACTGGACCGCCTACCTGAAGGCCAACTATCCCGCCGAGTACATGGCCGCTCTGCTCACGTCAGTGGGTGATGACAAGGACAAGGCGGCCCTCTACCTTGCCGAGTGCCGCAAGATGGGCGTCCAGGTGCTCCCGCCGGACGTGAACGACTCCCAGCTCGACTTCGTCGCGGTCGGTGACACGCAGGTCCGGTTCGGCCTGGGCGCGGTCCGCAACGTCGGGGAGAACGTCGTCGACGGAATCGTGAAGGCCCGTGCCGAGGTGGGACGCTTTACCAATTTCAACGACTTCCTGGGCAAGGTGCCGCTGACCGCTTGCAACAAGCGCGTCATCGAATCGCTGATCAAGGCCGGCGCTTACGACTCCCTCGGCCACGAACGCAGGGGCCTGCTCATGGTCCACGAACAAGCCGTCGACTCGGTCATTGACGTCAAGAAGAACGAGGCGCACGGTCAGGACTCGCTGTTCGGCGGCATGGCCGACGACGACGGCGCGACGTTGTCCCTCACCATCCCCGAGGGCGAGTGGGACAAGAAGACAAAGCTCGACTTCGAACGGGAGATGCTCGGCCTGTACGTCTCAGACCACCCACTGGCGGGCACGGAGCGGCTGCTCGCGCGCAACCGGGACACCACGATCGCCGACCTGCTCGACTCCGGCCGTGACGACCGCGGCGACGTCCGCGTCTGCGGCCTCATCACCAAGGTTGACAGGCGCATCAACAAGGCTGGCAACACGTGGGCGATCATCACCGTCGAGGACATGGACGCGGCGATCGAGTGCCTGTTCTTCCCCAAGAGCTACGAGCTGTACGCCTCCGAGCTGCGCAGCGATGTCGTGGTCTCGGTGGGCGGGCAGATCAACAACCGCGATGGCGCCATCTCGGTCTTCGCGCAGGACCTGACGCCGCTCGACGTGTCCGGCATCACCGGTGAGTCCGGGCATCCCGTCGTCATCATCCTGCGGGAGGAGCGCGTGACCGCTTCCTTGGTCGAGGAACTGCGCAACATTTTCACGATGCACCCGGGCAAAGTGCCGGTCCACATCCACCTACGACGGGGCGGCGGCAAGACCGTGATGATGGCGTTGCCGGACTACTTCGTGGCCGCGGACTCGTCGTTCGCCGGAGACATCAAGGCGCTGGCCGGACCGGAAGCCATCTCCCTCTGAGATGGGCGTGAGGGATCACGTCTCGAACGCGGCGGCTACTCTGGGGAAAGCTGTCAGCTCACCTGGCAGACGCCCGCCGTCGCGGGGACTTCCCCGATCTGATCGACACTGTGCGCGAGATCCACGCCCCACTGGCCTACGCCGATCCCGAAGAGATCCTCGCGCAGGTCCCCGACCTGATCCTGGCCGACTGGATCGCTCGGACCGGCGGCGGTTGCTGGGCTTCAGCGTGAGCGCCGTTCAGTCAAGGGAACGGGCAGGGCCCGCGCCACCGGATGTGGCGCGGGCCGTGCGGGTGCGGGCGGATCAGCGGATCAGTGTTCGAACGCCTGGAACTCGGCGGCGCGCACCTGGTTCCTGGCGGCGCTGGCGGTGGCGCAGTCGGTGGAGGAGTTCGGGTCGTTGTCCTGCTCGCCCAGGTAGAGCGGGTTGCCGGTGCACTGGCTGGTGACCGTGCGGAGCATCAGGTGGGTCGCCTTCGCGCTGCGCACGTCGAAGGACTTGATGAGCAGGTCGGCGCCGCGCGGACGCGGGTTCCTGGTGGGGAAGGCGTCCTGCTTGCTCTTGTAGATGCTGGAGTAGGCGGCCGGGTCGGCGCAGTTCTTGCCGGCGGCGCTGTTGCAGGCCAGCACCTCGAACGAGCGGAGCGCGCTGAAGCGGTTCTGCGCGCCCGGGTCGGCCGGGTTGCCGTCGTTGGGCCGGAGCATGGCGCTCACCTGGACCCGGCGGACGTCGACCGGGTCGGTCCCGGCGAGGTCCACGGTCACCGAGCGGCCCGCGACCGGCGCGGTCAGCGAGGCCCACTGGGTGGCCTCGGTCTCGTCGATGAGCAGGGCCTGGTTGACGCCGTCGCCGGTGGCGGTGGCGCCCGCCGCGGCGGCGGCGAGGTTGCGGTCCAGGTCCACCTTCAGGGTCGCGTTCTCGCCGCGGCGGAAGTCCTCCTTGAACCGGGTGTGGCCGAAGCCTGCGCCGACGGCCAGGAAGGAGTAGTCGCCGGGCACGGCCTCGAAGGTCTCGTCCAGCTCGGTCGCCGGGTCGGTGTCGGCCACCGGGGTGGCGCGGGCCTCGTAGTCGCCGATGTAGAGGCGGACCGGCTTGCCCGTGGCGTCACCGGACGGGCGCAGGGTGATCGTGGCGTTGTCCGCCCGGGGCGAGGCGAAGCTCGCCGTCGGGTCCTGGTCGGACGGGCCGTTGCTGGCCGCGCCCTCGCCCAGGCCGCGCTTGGCGAAGGAGTTCCAGATCAGGTCCTGGTTCTTCCCGCCGAACCGGATGGTGTCCGCCGCCAGCAGCGCGTCCCGGTGGTCCACGTAGGAGACCGCGCCGGAGGCCATCAGCAGCAGCGCGTCGAAGGAGATCTGGGCCCAGCGCCGGTTGCCCGGGCACTTCTCCACGGCCAGTTCGCCGTCGGCGCACGCCTCCTGGGTCTTGGCGTTGCCCTTGCCGTAGCGGTCGATGAACGCCTCGCGCAGGTCGTACTGCGTCGCCGTCCAGATCTCGCCGTCGGCGTGCACCTGCGCGCCCACCAGGTCGTAGGCGATGTCGCTGTAGTTCAGCGGGGAGCGCGACATGTCGTAGTTGCGGATGCCGGCCTTGTCGTCCCTGGTGACGTAGGCGCCGATGACCGACGGGGTCTCACCCGCGGGGCGGAAGCCGTACTCGGCGAGGTACTCCATGGCCATCAGGTCGGAGTTGCTCTCGTTCATGGCGCCGGCCTGGGCGCCGCTCCACCCGGCGTTCGGGCCGCCGATCATGCGGCCGGAGATCGCGTGGGTGTACTCGTGGCCGATCACCGACATGTCGTAGTCGCCGTCCACGCAGGCGCCGTAGAAGGCGCCGGCCTGCGGCTGCCAGAGGTACATGTTCGTGATCGGCGCCACGCCGTCCGGCGGGGTGATCTGGTTGGCGTTGTTCCGGACGCTCAGCACCCGGGCGCCCGCCTGGGCGTTGCCCTGCTCGGGGTCGTTGCCGACGCCGCCGCGGTCGCCGTTGTCGGTCTGCATGTTCCACGCCGTCTCGGTGAAGCCGAGACGGTAGGACCAGTCGTGCAGCCGGTTGTGCATCACGCCGAGGTTGGCGATGGCGGCTTCGAGGTCGGCCTCGCCCGGCTGGTCGAAGGTGGCCGGGTCGCACTTGGCGGTGAACCACTTGTTCGTCCACGGGAAGCGGTACACCCGGTCCGGCGTGGCGGCGCCGGTGCGGGTGCCGATGCTGTTGCTGTTGCCGCTGGCCCGGTTCTCGAAGGTGCGCGCCGCGTTGCCGAGGCTGGTGCCGGTCGGCTGGCCGGTCGCGTGGTCCACGTCCCACGCCTTGCCGGTGGCCGGGTCGCCGCCCACGACGTAGTCGCAGCCGGGCGCCTTCTTGGCACACCAGGTCTCGCGGACGTCGGCGGAGGAGTAGTTGCTCCGCGGGTTGGCCGGGAACACCTCCCAGCGCGGGTTGTCCGTGTCCTGCCCGTGTCCGTGGCCGTGTCCGCCCGACTGGAGGTCGGCCGCGGGGTCGGTCTCGTGGTCGGTCTCGTGGTCGGTCTCGTGGTCCACGAGGTTGTCGCGCACCAGGATCTCGCCGGTGACCGCGTCCACGTGCGTGGTGTAGCCCGCGGCCTCGTCGGCGCCGCCGACCAGGGTCACCTGGAAGGCCCGGTGCACGCCGTCCGCGGCGGGCACGGCCACCGCCGTGACCTGCTTCGCGGTGGCGGTCGCCAGGTCGATGCCGCCGTCGGCGGCGGCGATCTCCAGCGCCCGCTGCTCGGTGATCGCGGCGGCCGGGGGCGCGCCGGTCGCCCGGGAGAGCGACGAGGTCACATGGATGATCTTGCCGTCGAAGACGCCGATCGCGACCTGGCCGTCGACGCCGGAGGGCAGGTCGCCGAAGCGCTGCCGCAGGAGTACGGCGTGGCCCTGGCCGAGTGGGTTGACGGCGACCTTCTCCAGCGCGTCCACCGCTTCGGGAGCGAGGCCGAACAGGGTCTGGTTCGCCTTCAGGTACGCGCGCGCCGCCTGCTCGGGATCGGCGCCGAGCCCTTCGGCGAGGGGGACGCCCGAGGTGACCACGGCGGGGGTGCCGAGGGTGTTCCAGCGGACGGTCGCGTTGCTCTGTGCCCGCAGCATGGCGGGCGGGGCCACCGAGCCGCGCCTGTTGTCCAGGTCCGGCTTGCCGTGCCCGTTCACCTCCGCCTGGAAGTCCACGGGGTTGGCGGCCTGCGCGGGCTCGCCTTGGGCGGTCCCGGCCAGGGAGAGCGTCAGAGTAGCGGCGACGGCGGTGGTGAGGGTGGTACGTAACCAGGGCTTGGAAGGCAAGGATCCTCCTGCAGACGCGGCCGGCGTCGGCCAGGTCTCGACGGGCCGCACGGGGTTGCAGGGTCCGCGCGGCCCGACACGCGTTGATCACGCGCGTTGCGCAAGAGGTAGCACCCATTCACAAGTTATGACAAGACCTTGTAAAGGGTGATATGTCGGTGTAATAGGGGTTAGTTGAACGGGATCCATGCCTGGTCAGCGAGGGTGTTCAGGTCGCTCGCCTTGAGACCCGCCTCGGATACCGTCCACAATGTGTCACCGATCACAAGGAACCGGCGGATGACCGGCTCCATCCGCTGATCGGTGCCGGGCAGCTTGATCTCCGGATGCCGCACCTCGCCCACCCGGTCCACCGCGTCCGCGCCGACCCGCAGCACCAGCGCGCTGTTGGACGCCTCGGCGCCGTCCGCGCTCCAGGAGCTGAGCGGCACCACGACCAGGTCCTCCCAGGACAGGAAGGCGTGCGGGTCCCACTCGGCCTCGGTGCCGGAGTCTTTCTGGAAGAGCTGGGCCAGCCGGCGCGGGGCGGCCGGATCCCGCACGTCGAACAGCGAGATCTGCATCCCCCGGGTGCGGCCCTGCTCGGTGGCCTCCTGGCCGACGCCGATCAGCCGCCCGTCGCCCGCCGGGTGCAGGTAGGCGGAATAGCCGGTGATCTTGAGTTCGCCGGTCACCCTGGGCGCCTTCGGGTCCCGCAGGTCGAGCGTGTAGAGCGGGTCCACCTGGCGGAACGTGACGACGTAGCCGACCGGCCCGATGAACCGCACCGAGTAGATCTGCTCCCCCTTGCCCAGCCCGGTCACCCTGCCGACCTCGCCGAGCGTGGCGGTGTCCAGCACGTGGACGCCGCTCTCGGAGTCGGTCCGGGAGTTCGTCGTGGTGGTGGCGACGCGCAGGTGCCCCTCGTGCTCCGACAGCGAGTACTGGTTCAGCAGCCGTCCCGGCACCACGCCGGAGGCGACGTACCGCGGCGGGCCGGACCCGGTGATGTCGAACCGGTGGATCTCGCTCTGCTCGGGGGGAGGCGGGGGCCCGGCCGATCCCGTGGCGGTCGGAGTGACAGCCGTCGGGGTGACAGCCGTCGGGGTGACGGGGGAGGGACTGCCGGGCGGGGGCGGCTCGGCGGGGGTGGGCTCCTGGGCGGGGGCGACGCTGGACTGGGTCGGCGCGGGCTCGGGCAGCAGCGTCGGCATCTCCGGGTCGCCGGGGGGCGCGGTCGGGGTCTTGACCGGCGGCGGCGCCTGCGAAGTGGCGGGCGGGGCGTCGGTGGGCACGGGCAGCGGGGCCACGTCCACGGCCGGCGGGAACTGCGGGCGCGGGTTGCTCGCCACGTAGAGGCTGGTGGCGGTGCCGTAGACGTTCTCGCCCTCGGCGGCCACGCTGATCGGCTCGTCGGTGGTCAGGGTGCGGTCGCCGGCCGCGAGGTCCAGGGTGTGCACGGTCACCATGGACGTGCCGGTGTACTCCTCGGGATGGCTGACCCGCTCGCACGGCACCGTCTCGACCCGCTCCTCGCCGGCGGCGTCGGTCACCGTGTAGGACGGCAGCCACGCCGACAGCGGAGCCTTCATGACCAGCTCCCGGTTCCGCCTGAGCAACTCCTGCTCGCTCGGCTGCTTCTCCTGGGGCAGGTTGAAGTCCGGGTGCGGGAAGTCGATGACGGGGGCGCTCCTGACCACGAGCCTGATCGTCGAGCCGATCATCCGGGCGTCCACGTGCGCGCCGTTCGGCTTGATCGAGCCGGCCACCGACGGCTTGCCGGACAGGTCCACGAGCACGTAACGCGTCTCCGCGCCCGCCACCCGTTTCACGCTCGCGTCGAACGGCACGATGCCGCTGCCGGAGAAGAGCACCAGCGCCCGGTCACCGTTCAGCAGCAGGTCGCTGGGCGCCCAGCCGGCCTGCCCGGCAGGCACCAGGCGGACCGTGCCGGTGATCTTCCGGGACGCGGCGTCGATCACCCGGAGCACGCCGCGGTCCACGGTGACGATCCGGGTGCCGTCGGTCTTCACCATGTCCGGCTCGTCCACCCCCGCCTCGTGCACGTTGGTGGTGGAGCTCGCCGGGGCGCCCGACTTGAGGGTCCGCGCGTCGGCGGCGGGACCGCCGTCCTGCACGGCGAACGCGTACGGCTGGAGCAGCCCCCACGGGGAGACCGACTGCGCGGTCTTCTCGCGCAGGCCGGCCAGCAGGTCGTCGCAACTGGAGTAGGCCACGAGCCTGGCGGCGGAGAGGTTGACCGGCGGCGGCCCCGTACGGCCGGCCTCCCGGTCCGAGCCGGACAGGCTGCACGCGCCCGCCGTCGCGAGCACGGCGGCGGACAGGGCGGCGGCTCCGGTCCTGCGGATCAGAGAGCTCATGCCCTAACGACGGATCCCGCGGCCCGCCGGTTCAGTCGGTGCCGGTGGGCCTGCGGGTGAAGTCCACGTCGAGTTCCACGTCGGCGGGCGCCTCCAGCAGGGTCCGCACCGTGCGGCCCTGCATGTCGACGACGTTGACCTTCTTCGTGTCGCCGACCTCCCAGCAGTACAGGTGGTCGTCGTCGTACCAGCCCAGCACGTTGCCGCAGTCGGTGGGGAAGCGGCTGGTGATCTGGGCGGTCCCGGTGTCCCAGATGCACTGGCGGTTCGTCGTGTCGTCCGGGCAGCCGGTCACGAAGGACTCGCCGGAGGGGGAGAAGACGTCCAGCGAGGCGGGCACCCGGCCGACCCGCCCGATGTCGCGGACCTCGGCGCCCTTCGCGTCGAAGAAGCGCAGCGACTGGTTGTCCCCGGTCACGGCCACCGCGACGGTGCCGTCCGACGCGCCCGCCCAGCCGTAGTAGGACTTGTTCACCTCGGTGTCCTTCTCCTTGACCACCGCGACCTTAGGGTCGCCGACGGTGAGGACGGCGAACCCCTCGGTCGTCCATGCGTCGGTGCCGCCGCCGCGTTCGATGACGAGGAGGAGCCGGGTGCTGTCCTTCGACCACAGCCAGACGGTGGCGATCAGCGGATCCTTGACGGTGTTGTACGAGGTCCGCTTGCCGGTCTGCCGGTCGGTGATCACCACGGAGTCGTAGCCGTCCTCGGTGTAGGACTTGCCGCGGCCGGCGAGGTAACGCCCGTTGGGCGACACCTTCGACTCCCAGTTGTTCGGATATTTCGTGAATTTTCCGGTGAGGGAGCCGCGGGCGTAGTCCACCCATTCCTTCGACTTGGTGTCCAGCACCTCGTAGGAGGTGAGGATGAGCCGGTCATCGGGGTGCTCGTACAGCTTGGTCTGCCCGCTGCCCGGCAACGTGGTGACCGCGAGGCCGGCGGTCGGCACCGGGGACGGCACGGGCGTCGTCGGGGTGCCCGTAGGGTCGGCGACCGCGGTGGTGCCGTCGCCCGGCGTCCGGTCGTCCGCGCCCTGGCCGCGCATCACCACCACGGCGACGACGGCCACCAGCACGACCGCCAGCGCGCTGCCGAGCGCCACGGTGACCCTCCTGGCACGCCGCGGACGCCCCTCGGGACGCCCCTCCGGATGCCCCGGACCGCCCTGCTGGTGCGCCGCGTAGGGCGCGGGCGGATAGGACGGCCCGCCGTACTGGCCGGGCCCGTAGGGACCCTGGGAGGCGTACGGCGGGGCGTGCGGCGGTGACTGTGGCGCGGACTGTGGCGCGGACTGTGGCGCGGACTGTGGCGCGGAGTGGGGCGCGGAGTGGGGCGCTGGCTGTGACGTGGAGTGGGGCGGCCTGCCGTACGGCGGGGCGGCGCCCGTCGGGGTCCAGGAGCCGGGCTGGGCGGAAGGGCTCCAGGCGGTCGGCTGGCCCGGCCCGGCCGGCGACCCGAAGGTGGACGGCTGGCCCGGCGAGGCGAGGGTGGACGGCTGGTCCGGGTCCCCGCCCTCGGCGCGGAAGGCCCCGGAGACGCCGGAGGGACGGTCCTCGAAGGCTCCCGGCGCTCCGTGCGCCCCCGGCGCCCCTGGCGCCCCTGGCGCTCCGTGCGCTCCCGGTGTGGAGGCGGGGCCGGGGGCCTCGGTGGAGGAGGGCCGGGAGGAGCCGGGCGGGTCCTCCGGGGTGGCGACGGCGGCGGCCTCCCTGATGAGGCCCACGGGGTCGGCGGGCGCGGCCGGGTTCTGCAGCAGGCCGAGGATGACCTGCTCGGCCGGCGGGCGCTGGGCCGGATCCTTGCTCAGGCAGGCGGCCACCAGGTCGCGCAGCCGTCCCTCCAGGCAGGAGAGGTCCGGCTCCTTGTTCAGCACCCGGTTGATCACCGCGGGCAGTGTGTCGCTGCCGAACGGCGCCTTGCCGCTGGCCGCGAAGACCATCGTGCTGGCCCAGGAGAAGAGATCGGCCGCCGAGCCCACCGTGTGGCCGAGGATCTGCTCGGGAGCCATGTATGCCGGGGTACCGATCGGCATCGAGCTGATCGTCGAAGTGGCGTCCAGGGCGCGGGAGATGCCGAAGTCGATGACCCGGGGCCCGTCGGAGGCGAGGATCACGTTGGCCGGCTTGAAGTCCCGGTGCACGATCCCGGCCTGGTGGATCGCGGCCAGCGCGGTCGCCGTGCCGATGGCCAGCCGGTGCAGCCCGGCGCCGGTGCGCGGCCCCGACCCGGTGACCACGGCCTGTAGCGAGGTGCCCTCGATGAACTCGCTGACGATGTAGGGCCGGTCGTCCTGCACGCCGGTGCCGAGGACCTGCGCGGTGCAGAAGGGCGCGACGCGCTGGGCGACGGCGACCTCGCGGACGAAACGCTCGACCATGACGGGGTCTCCGGCGAGCTCGGGGCGCAGCCACTTGACCGCCACCTGGTTGCCCGCCTGGTCGGCCGCGAGGTACACGACACCCTGTCCGCCCTCGCCGAGCCGTCCTCGGAGGTCGTGGTCTCCCAGCCGTGCGGGGTCTCCGGATCTCAGGGGCGCTGTTGACGGCATAAGGGGATTGTGGCGGTTCGTCGTGGCGTACGGCCACCTGACCGGGAACCCCCGGGGGCGTCGTTATCGCTTGGTGGCCGGGGGTTCATCGTCCCGACGTGTGCCAAGCCCGCTGGTCAATGCTCTCTCAGGCGATCGAGATCGGACTCCATCTGCATGATCACCTTTTGGTAGCCCTCCCAGCCGTACAGCCGCACCAACTCGGCCTGCACCCTGAGCGTCTCCTCGCGGACCGCCTCGGGACCCTTCAGGTGGAGGTCGTCCAGCGCCCGGTGCGCGCGCTGCTGCCGTTCGATCGGACCTTCTTGTCGGAACACAGTCGTCCTGCCCTTTGCGCCTGCTTCGAACCAGTGGTCTACTCCTGACGCGTACCTGCCGCACTTGGTTGACCGGACTCTGTAAGCCTTACGAGTCGTTGATAATGGGGCGCATGGCGGGATACGGGTGGGCGGCCGGTGCGATCTCGAAACTCGAGGAGGAGTCGCTCCGGTGCGGGCCGACCCCGCTGCGCGAGTTCCCGCTGCCGGCCGGCTGGGGCGTGCGGCTGTGGTTGAAGGACGAGTCGGCACACCCGACGGGCAGCCTCCGGCACCGTCACGCGCGGGCGCTGTTCCGGTTCGCCATCGCCTCCGGCCGGATCCACGGGTACACCACGGTGGTCGAGGCCACCGGCGGCAACTCCGCGGTCGCCCAGGCATACTTCGCCCGGCTGCTCGGGCTGAAGTACATCGCGGTCATGCCGGGAGACCGGGAGCGCTCGGCCGGGCAGGCGGCGATGGTGGAGGAACTGGGCGGCGAGTGCCGCTTCCACAACCCGCCCCCGGCGATCTACGACGAGGCGCGGCGGCTCGCCGAGGATCTCGGCGGCCACTACCTGGACCAGTTCACCTGGGCCGAGCGGGCGATCGACTGGCAGGATCCCGGCCTCGCCGGCGAGCTGTTCGACCAGATGCCGGAGGAGCCCGAGTGGGTGGTGGCGGGCGCCGCCACCGGCGCGACCTCGGCCGCGCTCGGGCGCCGCGTCCGGGTCGGCGGATACCGCACGAAGGTGGCGGTCGCCGATCCTGAGAACTCCGCGTACGACCCGGGCTGGCTGCTCGGCGTCCCCGACTACGCGACCGGCATGCCGTCCAGGATCGAGGGGATCGGCCGGCCCAAGATCGAGCCGGGCTTCATGTTCCCGCTGGTGGACCTGGTCGTGCCGGTGCCGGACGCGGCGAGCGTGGCCGCCGCCCGCCAGTTGCGCGCCGTCACCGGGCTGCCGGTGGGCGGGTCCTCGGGCACCACGCTGTGGGCGGCGGTCGAGCTGCTGGCCAAGATGCGGGCGCGGGAGACGAAGGGCTCGGTGGTCGCGATCCTCGGTGACGCCTCGCCCCGGCACCTGCGTACCTACCACGACGACGGCTGGGCCGCCGGCAAGGGCCTCGACGTGCGCCGCCGGGCCGCCGCGCTGGACCGCTTTCTCGCCGAGGGCGTCTGGTAGCCACCCCGTCTCGGCCAACCCCGTCTCGGCCAACCCCGTCTCGGCCACCTCGATCTCGGCTTTTGGCTGCCGGGTCCGGTGGCCGTCAAGATTTCCCCTATGTGGGATATTGCGGAATTCGAGCGGGCGGCGCACGCCACCGTCGCCAGCCTGTCGGCTTACGTGGACGAGAGCACCCGCGGGCTCACGCCGGTGATCAGGACCCGCCCGCCCGCCGAGCTGTCGGCGCTGCTCGGGCTGCGGCGGTGGATCAGCGAGGGCGGCATGGACCAGGAGGGCTACCGGGACTTCCTGGCCGGGTACCTCGCCGAGGGCACCCGGATGCACCACCCCGCCTACCTGGCCCACCAGTGCCCGGCGCCGGACTTCCCCGCCGCGCTCGCCGACTTCGTGCACGGCGTGACCAACAACCCGATGGCCATCTACGAGATGGGCGCCTCGGCGGCGACGGTGGAGTTCGAGGTGCTGCGTTGGATGCTGGACAAGGTCGGCTTCGGCGTCTCGGGCGGCGGCGTGCTCACCCATGGCGGGTCGCTGGCCAACCTCACCGCGCTGCTCGCCGCCCGCGCCGCCGTGGCGCCGTCCGCGTGGACCGACGGCGTGCCCGCCGACCTCGCGCTGCTCGCGCCGCCGTCCGCGCACTACTCCGTGACCCGCGCCGCGGCGATCCTCGGCCTCGGCGAGCGCGCGGTCTTCCCGCTGGAAACCGACCCGCTCGGCCGGATCGACCCGGCCGGGCTGCCCGCCGCGCTGGACCGGGTACGGCGGGCCGGACGGCGGCCGATGGCCCTGGTCGCCTCCGCCTGCTCCACCGGCACCGGCCTGTACGACGACCTGCGCGCGATCGGCGGCTTCTGCGCCGAGCACGACGTGTGGTTCCACGTGGACGGCGCGCACGGCGCGTCCGCGCTGCTCAGCGAGGAGCACCGGCACCTGCTCGACGGCCTGGAACTGGCCGACTCGCTGATCTGGGACGCGCACAAGATGCTGCGCGTGTCCAGCCTGGCCGCGGCCGTCCTGGTGCGCAGGGAGGGCGACCTGGACCGCGCCTTCCAGCAGGAGGCCAGCTACCTCTTCTACGGCGACCGCGGGTTCGACTCGATCGGGCGCACCGTCGAGTGCTCCAAGGCCGAGCTGGGCCTGAAGATCTTCCTCAACCTGGCCTGGCGCGGCGAGCGCGGCCTCGGCGAGTACGTCGCGGGCGGCTACGCCACCGCCCACCGCCTGTGGCGGCTGGCCACGGCCCGCCCCGGTTTCAGCTGCCCCTACGAACCGGAGAGCAACATCGTCTGCTTCCGGTACGGCTCCGCCGACGTGGACCAGGCGGCGTTGCGCAGCCGGCTGATCGACGACGGCACCTTCTACCTGAGCTCGGCCGAGGTCGGCGGCGTACGGCACCTGCGGGCCACCGTGATGAGCCCGGCGACGGACGACAAGACGCTCGAAGCCCTGCTGGACGCCGTCGCCGAGGTGGGCGATCGGGCGGGTGACAGACCGGGAACCGGGCGATAACGTGCGTCAATGAGCGAACTCGAGGGGCGGCTGCGCGCGGTCTGCGACCTGATCGTGGCCGAGGTCAGGGAGGCCGCGGGGCGGCACGAGTACGACGGAGAGGTCCAGGACCTCTCACCGGACGGCGTGCGCGCGGGCGTGGCCGCGCTGGGCACGGGGTCCCTGCCGCAGGACGCCTACGACGCGGCCCACCTCCAGGTCTTCGAGCAGGCGCTGAAGGTCAGCTTCGGCGACCTCGAACTGCACCGGAGCAACCTCCTTGACCACCTCGGCAACCTGGACGCGGCCTGCTACGACCGGGAGTACGCGCCGGAGGCCGAGCGCGCCGAGGCCCGGCGGTCCCACCTCGCCCGGTGGCCGGAGGCCATCGACGGCTCGATCGCCTCCCTCGACCGGCTGAGCGCGCCGGTCGCGACGGCGCTGCTCGGCGCCACGCGCGGGCTGGCCGCGGGCGTCACCGACGAGGCCGCGCTGAAGGCGCACGCCCGGCTGGTCGGGCACGTCGAGCGGGCCGCGAAGGAGGGCGCGCCGGAGGCCGCGCTCGGCGGCGAGGCGCTGGCCGCGCTGATGAGCGCGGGCGACGGCCTGCCCGTCGACCTCGGCCGCCTGGCCGAGCGCGCCGACGCCGAGCGGGACCGCCTGCTGGCCCGGCTCGCCGACGCCTGCGCCCGGTACGGCAGGCCGGCCGAGCCGCCCCTCGACGTCGCCCGCGAGCTGGTGCGCGACCACCCCGACGCGGACGGCGTGATCGACACCGCCCGGCACTGGACCGAGAAGGCGATCGCCTTCACCAGGGAGCGCGATCTCGTGCCCTACCACGACGGCGAGTGCCGGGTCGGCCTGGCGCCCGAGTCGCGGCGCTGGGCGATGGCCATGATGAGCTGGGCCTCCCCGGGCGAGCCCGAGGGGCCGTCGTGGTACCACATCACCCCGCCCGACCCGTCCTGGCCCGAGCGTGACGCGGAGGAGTGGCTGGAGGTCTTCAGCGCCACCACCCTGCCCGGCATCACCGTGCACGAGGTCGCGCCCGGCCACTTCTCGCACGGCCGCGCCCTGCGCCAGGCGCCCACCGACGTGCGGCGCATCCTGCAGTCGTCGGCGTTCATCGAGGGCTGGGCGCACTATGCCGAGGAGCTGTGCGTCGAGGAGGGCTTCGAGGCCGGCGACCCGCGGTTCGAGATCGGCGTCTGGCTGGAGGCGCTGGTCCGGGTGACCCGGCTGGCCTGCGCGATCGGCGTGCACACCGGCGCGATGACCGTGCGGGACGGCGCCGCGAGGTTCGCCGCGGACACCCACCTGGCCGGGCCCGCCGCGCTCGCCGAGGCCGGCCGGGCGACCTACGACCCCACCTACGGTCGTTACACCTGGGGCAAGCTCGCCATCATGGACCTGCGCGAGGAGGCCAAGGCCGCCTGGGGGACCGGGTTCACCCTGCAGCGCTTCCACAAGGCCATGCTCGACCTGGGCTCCCCGCCGCTCGGCCTGCTGGACCGCGTCCTGTAGCCGCCGCGGCCGGGGGCTGTTGCTCATCCAACCTTCGCCTCGCGATCAACTCGCATACGTTCGCCGGTCGCGCCGCTCACGGATCTTGGGCGGCGGGCCGGTGGTCCTCTCCGGCCGGTGACGACGGCTACGGGTAAGGGCGGACAGCGGATGCGCGCATGGCGGAAGGTCGCGGCGGCCATATTGGCCGGGGGCATGGCCGGAGGGGCGGTCGTCGCGGCGCCGGGGGCGGCCTCGGCGGACGGCGGGCACGGGCGGCAGCGTGATCTCGACCTCCAGGCGCACCGGGGCGGGATCGGGCTGGTGGTGGAGTCCACGCTGCCCGCGTTCGCGAACGCGCTGGAGCTCGGGGTGACCACCCTGGAGCTGGACATCCAGATCACCGAGGACGGCCAGGCGGTCGTCACCCACGACCGCCGGATCAACGGCGCCAAGTGCCGAGACACCGCCCCGGTCACCGCCGCGGACCCGGAGTTCCCCTACGTCGGCAAGTACCTCAACACGCTGACCCTGGCGCAGGTCAGGACCATGGACTGCGGCTCGCAGACGCTGCCGCAGTTCCCCGGGCAGCGCGCGGTCCCCGGCGCCAGGATGCCGCTGCTGCGGGAGGTCTTCGACCTGGTCAAGGACTACCGCGCCAAGGACGTGACGCTGAACGTCGAGACCAAGGTGGAGGCCGGCGCCCCGCAGGAGACGGCGCCGCGTGAGCAGTTCGTCCAGGTCGCGGCCCGGGAGATCCGCCGGGCCGGGCTGCTGAGGCAGGTGACGATCCAGAGCTTCGACTGGGGCGCGCTGATCCGGATGGGGCAGGTCGAGCCCCGGCTGCCGCTGGTGGCGCTGACCAACATCGACTTCCTGCAGACCGGGCAGCCGGGCGCCTCCCCGTGGCTCGGCGGGATCGACATCGACGACTTCGGCGGCGACCCGCTGAGGGCGATCAAGTCCTTCGGCGCGGACGCGTTCTCGCCGGTGCACGGCACCCCGCAGGACGGTAAGATCACCGACCCCGGCTACCGCCCGTACGTGACCAGGGAGATGGTCGACCGGGCGCACCGGATGGGGCTCAAGGTGATCCCGTGGACCATCGACGACGAGCCGACGCTGAACAAGCTGATCGACGACGGCGTGGACGGCATCATCACCGACTATCCCGACCGGCTGCGCAAGGTCATGGCCGAGCGCGGCTTCAAGCTGCCCAGGCCCTACCGCCCGCGGCACCACGGGCACGACGCCTGAAGCCACCCGCGCCGCGGTTCAGCGGTCGACCGCCGTGGCCCCGCCGTCCACCACGAGGTGGGCGCCGGTGACGAACGACGCCTCCGCGCTCATCAGGAACCGTACGGCGGCGGCCACCTCCTCCGGCCTGCCGAGCCGGCCGAAGACCGACTTGGCGGCGAAGGCGTCGAGGAAGGCCGTGTCGTCCCCGACGACCTTGGTGAGCAGCGGGGTGTCGATGTAACCGGGGCAGACGGCGTTGACCCGGATGCCGTCGGGGGCGAGTTCCTGGGCCATCGAGCGGGTCAGGCCGAGCAGGCCGGCCTTGGAGGAGCAGTAGGCGGGCAGCCACGCGGAGCCGACCAGCCCCTCGATGGAGGAGATGCCCACGATGGCCGCCTGGTCCGCGGCGCGCAGGTCCGGCAGCAGCGCCCTGGTGAGCATGGCCTGGGCGCGCAGGTTCACGTTGAGCACGGCGTCCCAGCGCTCGTCGGTGAGGTCGTCCACGGTGGAGGGGCCGGCGACGCCCGCGGCGTGCACGAGGCCGCCGATGGGGCCGATGGCCTGCCGGGTGGCGGTGATCGCCGCGGGGAAGGCCGCGCTGTCGGTGACGTCCACGCCGATGCCGAAGGTGGGCAGCGGGGTCAGCATCCCCGCCTCCTTCGCCACGCCCAGCGCGCCCGGCTCGTCGATGTCCCACACGGCCACGAGGCGTCCCGACTCGGCCAGCGCGAGCGCGCACGCCCGGCCGATGCCCGACGCCCCACCTGTGACGATCACTCCGTTCACGGCGAACTCCTTCTCCCGGCGGCTGAGCGGCTGATCCGGCGACTGCCGGCGTCATTCCCGGCAACCGGGGTGGCTTACCCCTTCCGCGGCGTTTCTCACCCGGGCCGGGCGCCCCCGGCCGTGCCGCCCACCGCCGGGGCATCGGCGCAGGCCGCGCCGATAGACTGGGTCAAACCGCGTTCCTGCCTTGGGGGGTCCTCAGGTGTCTGAGTTCGACACCGTCCTAGTCGTCGACTTCGGTGCGCAGTACGCGCAGCTCATCGCCCGCCGGGTGCGTGAGTGCCACGTCTACTCGGAGATCGTCCCCTCGACGATGCCGGTCGAGGAGATGCTGGCCAAGAACCCGAAGGCGATCATCCTGTCCGGCGGTCCCTCGTCGGTCTACGCCGAAGGCGCCCCCGTGGTGTCCGCCGGGCTGTTCGAGACCGGGGTGCCCACGTTCGGCATCTGCTACGGCTTCCAGGCGATGGCGCAGGCGCTCGGCGGGCGGGTCGAGCGGACGGGGACGGCCGAGTTCGGCGGCACCGACCTGACCGTGGAGCGGGAGGGCGTGCTGTTCGCCGGTCTGCCCGTCGCCCAGCGGGTCTGGATGTCGCACGGTGACAGCGTCGCCAGCGCGCCCGAGGGCTTCGAGGTGACCGCGTCGACGAGCGAAACCCCGGTCGCCGCCTTCGAGCACCCGGGCCGGGGGTTGTACGGCGTGCAGTTCCATCCCGAGGTGTTGCACTCCGACCACGGCCAGACGGTGCTGAGGCACTTCCTCGACGCGGCGGGCTGCCGGCCGTCCTGGACCATGCTCAACATCGTGGAGGACGCGGTCACGGCGGTGCGCGAGCAGCTCGGCCCGCACGGCAGGGCGATCTGCGCGCTGTCCGGCGGGGTCGACTCCGCGGTGGCCGCCGCCATCGTGCAGCGGGCCATCGGTGACCGGCTGACCTGCGTCTTCGTCGATCACGGGCTGCTGCGCAAGGGCGAGGCCGAGCAGGTCGAGCGGGACTTCGTGGCGGTCACCGGGGTGCGGTTGCGCGTCGTGGACGCGGCCGAGCGCTTCCTGAAGGCGCTGGACGGGGTGACCGACCCCGAGGAGAAGCGGAAGATCATCGGCCGCGAGTTCATCCGCGTCTTCGAGGACGAGCAGCGCGCGATCCTCGCCGACGGTCCCGCCGACTTCCTGGTGCAGGGCACCCTCTACCCGGATGTCGTGGAGAGCGGCGGCGGCACCGGCACGGCCAACATCAAGTCCCACCACAACGTCGGCGGCCTGCCGGACGACCTGAAGTTCGAGCTGGTCGAGCCGCTGCGCTGGCTGTTCAAGGACGAGGTGCGCCGCGCGGGCGAGGAGCTCGGCCTGCCCGCCGCGATGGTGTGGCGGCAGCCGTTCCCCGGTCCCGGGCTGGCCATCCGGATCATCGGCGCGGTCACCCGCGACCGGCTCGACCTGCTGCGCGACGCCGACGCGATCGCCCGCGAGGAGTTGTCCCGTGCCGGGCTGGACCGGGAGATCTGGCAGTGCCCGGTGGTGCTCCTCGCGGACGTCCGCTCGGTCGGCGTCCAGGGTGACGGCCGCACCTACGGCCATCCGATCGTGCTGCGGCCGGTCACCTCGGAGGACGCCATGACGGCCGACTGGGCCAAGGTGCCCTACGACGTGCTGGCCCGCATCTCCACCCGGATCACGAACGAGGTCCGCGAGGTCAACCGGGTCGTGGTCGACGTCACCAGCAAGCCGCCGGGCACCATCGAGTGGGAGTGACCCCTCAGAACGCGGGCGACTCCAGCTCGCTCGGCTTCACATCCGGGTCGGGGTAGATCTCGCCCGGCTGCAGCTTCTTGCCGTTGCGGAGAAGCTGGGAGACCGTCACCATGTGGTAGCCCTGCTTCTCCAGCTCGGTCAGCAGCTTCGGCATGACCTGCACGGTCTGCTCGACCCAGTCGTGCATGAGGATGACGCGGTCGCGCTTCGCGTTGCGCAGCACTTCCTTGTAGATCGCGTCGGTGTTCTTGGTGGCCCAGTCGCGTGAGCCGCCGTTCCACAGCACGAGCGGCATCTTCATGTCCGCGGCGACCTGCTGCACGTCGGCGTTGAACTCGCCGTACGGCGGGCGGATCACACTGGAGCGCTGCCCGGTGGCCTTGACGATGGCCTCCTCGGTCCGCTCAAGCTCTTCCCTGATCTCGAACGGGGCGAGGTCGCGCAGGTGAGGGTGGGTGTAGCTGTGGTTGCCGATCTGGTGTCCCTCGGTCACCATGCGCTTGGCGAAGGCGGGACGCGCCTTGACGTACTGCCCTTCGAGCATGAAGGTCGCCTTGGCGTTGTGCTTCTTGAGGGTGTCGAGCAGGGTCCCGGCATACTTGCCGGGGCCGTCGTCGAAGGTCAGCGCGATGCACTTGACCTTCGCGCAGTCGACCGGGGTCGGCTTCGCGGGCGCCGCCTTCGTGGGGGCCTTGGAAGGAACGGGGGTAGGGGCGGTGCCGGCCTGGGCGGGTGCTGCCGCCAGGCCGAGCATGGCGGACGAGAGTGCCACGGCAAGGGTGAGCCGGGCGCGCTGATGGCGAGCCATCGCGAAAAACTCCTCGTGATCTTGGGGGAACTACTCGGAGCGGCCTACCGTATCGCCACTTCCTGTGAATTCCGTAACATGCGCCCCAGAAGTCACGATGGATACTGCTCGCCGGCCTCCAGTTTCCTGTCTCCCAGCACTGACGACACCGTGACCACGTGGTAGTCCCGTTTCCGCAGCTCGGACAGGATGCCCGGCATCGCCTTGACCGTCTCGGGGACGATGTCGTGCATGAGGATCACCCCGTTGGGCCGGACCAGGCTGAGCGCCTTCCGGGTGATCGCCTTCGTGTTCCGCAGCTCCCAGTCCCGGGTGCTGCCGGTCCACAGCACCAGCGGCAGCCCGGCCGTCTGCACCGCCGCCCGCACCCGCTGGTCCGTCGCGCCGAACGGCGGGCGCATCAGCTTGGGCCGGATCCCCGCCGCCTCGTGCACGGCCTCCTGGGTGCTGGACAGCTCCGAGACGATCTCCCCGTCCAGCGCGTCGGTCAGCCGGGTGTGGTCCCAGGTGTGGTTGCCGACCTCATGCCCTTCGCGGACCATCCGGCGCACCACCGAGGGCCGCTTCTCCACCTGTCGGCCGACGACGAAGAACGTCACCTTGACCTTGTTGCTGCGCAGCGTGTCGAGCAGCGCGCCGGTGTACGGCGAGGGGCCGTCGTCGAAGGTCAGCGCGATGCACTTGACCTTCTTGCAGTTCACGGCCGCCGCCTTGCCCGCCGCGGCGGACGCGCTCGGCGGCGCCGCCACGGTGGACGCCAGGGTCGCCGCCACCGCGATCCCCAGAACAGCACGAACCCCTCGCCACATCGCACATCCGCCCTTCAGCCGGTGAAAACCAGCCGAACGCTATACCACCCCGGACCTTCCCGGCACGGCGGCATTCCTCCTTGGTATCGGGCGAAACGGTGTGCTCATCCAGTGATCGTTACCAGCCGGGTGAACTCGGTCAGCAGGTGGACGCCGTCCCAGACGCCGTTGAAGGTGAGGGCGGAGCCGATCGGCACCATCCGGTCCAGGCCGCGCCCGGCCAGCGCGTGCGCCAGGGCGTGCAGGTCGGCCTGGCCGAAGCCGAAGTGCGTCATGGTCTGGTCCTTGCGGTGGACCACGGCGCGCAGGTCGTCCAGGGTGTCGATGCGGGTGTGCGCGAAGGTGCCCGCGCCCATCCAGCGCCGGGGCAGGGCGGCCGGGCCGGTCAGGTCGATCTCGGCGAGCGCGTTGCCATGGAAGGTGATCTTGTCGGCGAGGCCGTCCGCCGCCAGGCCGTACGCGGCGACGCGCTTCTCCACGGCCATCGCCGGGTCGATCGGCCGGCGGTCGGCGACCCGGTCGGCGAGCCTGGCGGTGAAGTCGGCGCGGGCCGCGCGGGCGGCGTCCGCCGGGCCGACCCAGAAGACGGCCCGCGGGGAGGCGCAGGCGGCCTGGTCGAACCAGTAGGCGTCGTTCACGAAGCCCTCCACGGCGCGCTCGCGGGTCTCGCCCGGGGCGGCCAGCCACGCGGCGGCGGCGATGGCGCAGAACGACGACCGGTCCGGGAAGATCAGGTCACGGGCGTGCGCGGCCAGCGGATGCCGCCGCAGGTCGTGCACGGCCGCGTCGCCGCCCCACGTCACCCGCAGGTCGCAGGCCCGGGACAGCCGCGCGGTCACCTCGTCGGACCGGTCGTAGGAGATGATCCGCTGAGAGGCGGCCACCGCCGGGTGGGTGTCGGCCAGCGCGTCCAGCATGATGCCGAGCACGGCCATGGCCGCCCCTCCGGCGCGCGGCGACAGCCGTACGACGTTGTGGTTGCCGGCCAGGGCGGACAGCGCCCAGGAGTAGACGAAGACGGTGTCCACGTTGGCGGGCGGGATGTGGAAGACGAGGCCGCGCGGCATCCGCAGCCCGTCGGCGGGGGACAGCCGGTCCAAAGCGCGGGAGATCTCGGCCCGGCGCAGGAAGAAGCCGAGCGCGGCCAGTTCGGGATGGGCGCGGGCGACCTCGACGGCGACCAGCCGCCGGGCGACCGCTTCGAGGAAGCCGCGGATCCGCTCGTCGCCGACGGCCAGCGGCCCGCCGGGAGGCTCGGCCGCGGCCTCGTCGACCAGCGCGCCCACGGACAGACCGGCCCGGCCCTCGGGGAACCGCGAGTGCACGATCATGCCGCCCGCCCGTACGTGTCGCCGCAGCCGCGTGCCTCGGCGCGGGCCAGCCTGCCGAGCACCGAGAAGCGTTTCCCCGGCCACACGCCGTCGTCCACGCCGTGCACCACGCCGAGATCCTCGGTGAGCAGCACGTGCCCCGGATAGGAGGTGGGCAGCGTGCTCACCACCTCGATCAGGCCGGGGGTGCCGGTCGGCGCCTCCTGCCAGGTGCCCGGGTCGCGGATCACCACGTCGGCGAAGTCGGGGCAGTAGAGCGATCCGCCGTCGGGGCCTTCCAGGAAGACCGTGCCGATCTGCTCCACCATGCCGTAGAAGTCGTGCGTCCGGCGCAGCCCGGTCTCCTCGGCGAGCCGCCGCCGGAACTCCCCGCTGCCCACCGCCCGCTCGGCCAGTCGTTTCCATCCGCCCGAGTGGATCAGCACCCCGGACGACAGGTCCAGCCCGTGCCGCCGGGCCGGCTCGAAAAGGTGCAGCCAGACCATGTAGGTGAACCCGAAGACGAGGTACGGCCGGCCGCCGTGCCGGTCCAGGAACCCGCGCACCGCGCCGAGGTCGAGCTCGCCCCGCTCGTCCAGCGCGAAGGCGTGATCGCGGCCGAAGCTCATCATGCCGAGGACGCCCGCGCCGCGCGCGCTCAGCGTCGGGCGCCTGGTCACCGAGCGGCTGTCCACGATCAGCATCGGCAGCCGCGCCGGGCCGAGCACCTGGCGCAGGGTCGCGGCGAGCGCCCGGGGCTGCGCGGCGGCCGCCTCGCGGTCGAGGAAGATCCGGCTCGGCCGCTGCCCGGTGGTGCCGCTGGAGGTGAGCACCCGGAAGACCCGGTCGTCGGGGACGCTCTTCAGCTCGTGCGTCTTGAACAGCCGGACCGGCAGCCACGGCAGGTCGGCCACCCTGTCCCACGGCGGCGCCGCGCCGATCGCGTCGAGCACCCGACGGTAAGGCGGGCAGGCGCGCCGGTGGTGCTCGGTGAGCGCGGCCAGGGCGGGCAGCAGCCGCGCCTCCTTCTCCCGCTGCCGCAGCGTGAACACCGACGTGAACACAGGCGCGGACGCCGCAGCGGACACAGATGCGGACACAGATGCGGACACAGATGCGGATACAGCCGCGGACGCAGGCGCGGACGGCATGCTGGACACGGGGGTGACGGGCTCGCTCACGTGCGCTCCTCCAGGGTTCGGTAGTCGACCTTGCCGGTGCCGAGCAGCGGCAGCCGGTCCACCGCGCGCACGTCGAACCCGCTCCAGTGCAGCCCGAGGCGGGCGCCCAGCTCCTTGGCGACCTCCCGGCGGGCGGCGGCACCCGCCTCCTCCACCCACACGACCACCCGGTCGTCGCCGGCGACCGCGGCCACCGGCCCGTGACCGGGCAGCAGCCACTCCAGGTCGTCGAGGTTGACCCGGACGCCGAAGACCTTGCCGATGCGCCGCAGCCGGCCGTCGATGTAGAGGAAGCCCTCGTCGTCCAGGTGGCCGAGGTCGCCGGTGCGCACCATGCCGCCGAGGTCGTCGCCGCGCATCAGGTCGGCGGCGTGCTCGGCGTAGCCCATCATCACGTTGGGCCCCCGGTAGACGACCTCGCCGTTGTCGATCGACAGGGCGCCGCCCGAGATGGCCGGCCCGACCGAGGTGGGCTTGTCGGCGAGCCGCTCCGCGGGCAGCATGCTGATCCGCGGCGCCTCGGTCATCCCGTACATCTTCACCAGGCCGCCGCCCGCCTCGGACATCCGCCGGCCGAACTCGGTGACCAGCTCGCCGCGCAGCCGCCCGCCCGCCTGGGTGATCATGCGCAGCTTGGGGTGCGCCGACGGGTCGAACCGCAGCCGGCGCAGCATCTCGAAGTGGTACGGCACGGTGGCGAGCACCGTGGCGCCGAAGGACTCGGTCAGGGACCAGAACGGCCGGTCCAGCAGCCCGTGCTCGGTGACGAGGACGCCGGCCCCGGCCGCCAGGTGGCAGTTGAGCGTGGTCAGCCCGTAGGTGTAGTGCAGGGGGAGGGTGGTGGGCCACAGGTCACCGGGGGCCAGGCGCAGGGCGCGGGCGACGGTGCGCGCGTTGGTGAAGACCGCGGACCGCGACAGCCGTACCAGTTTGGGGTTGCCGGTGGAGCCGGAGGTGGTGAGCAGGACGGCGAGCTGGTGGTGGGGCTGCGGCGCGCCGGGACACACCCAGGAGTCGCCGTCGGCGCGGTAGCCGTACGGCGGCGCGAGCGCGGCGGGCGGGCCGGCGACGACGGCGGGGGTGAACCGGGCCACCAGGTCGAGCAGGAAGTCGGCGGGCAGGCCGGGGTCGAGCAGCGCGACCGGCCGGCCTGAGGCGAGGGCCGCGAGGTAGCGGATCACCGCCTGGGTGCGGGTGGGCATCGTGGTGAGCATCAGCCCGGGAGGCTGGGCGGTCAGCCGCTCGGCGGCGGCGGCGATCTCGCCGACGAGCCGCGGCCCGGCCAGCTCGGTGCCGGTGGGGCCGTCGACCAGCCGCGCGGAGGGATGGGGGAGCGCCGTCACCGGATCACCTCACCGAGCACGCCGGCCACCGTCACGGGACCGCCCCGCTGTGGTCCGAGCGCCGTCACAGGACGGCCCTGCTGTGGTCCGAGCGCCGTCACAGGACCACCCCGCCGTCCACGCCGATCACCTGGCCGGTGACGAACCGGGCGGAGTCGGACAGTAGGAAGGACACGACGGAGGCGACGTCCTCCGGCTCGGCGAGCCGGCCGAGCGGGGTCGCGCGGACCCGCTCCCGCGCGGCGGCGTCGTCGAGGGAGGCCAGCATGGCGGTCCGCACGAAGCCCGGCGCCACGGCGTTGACCCGGATGCCGGCCGGACCGAGCTCCTTGGCCGCGGCCCGGGTGAGACCGGCCACCGCCGCCTTGGTCGCGCCGTAGACGGCCTGGCCGGGGGAGCCCTTGGTGCCCATGACCGAGGAGACCAGCACGACCGAAGGCGCGACGCCGCGGCGCAGCAGCCGGACCGCCTCCTGCAGCGTGTGCGTGGCGCCGACGGCGTTGACCTGGAACAGCCGGGCGACCGCCGGCCCGCTCATCATGCCGAGCGGCCCGGCGTCGTGGATGCCCGCGTTGACCACCAGTCCGTCCAGCCGCCGGTGCAGCCGGTGCACCTCGCGCATCATGGCGGCCACGGCGGCGAGATCGGCGACGTCGCCGTGCACGGCGGCGATCTTGGCTCCGGTCTCCGCCGCGAGCGCCGCCGCGGCGGCGGCCACCGGGCCCTCGGTGCGCCCGTGCAGGACGACGGGGTGCCCGGCGCGGGCGAGCGTGCGGGCGATCGCGTGGCCGATGCCCCTGGTCGACCCGGTGACCAGGGTGACGCGTGGCTCAGCCTGCGGTGACGACACCGTGCTTGTCCAGGAGCGTGACGGCCTTGGCGAAGGAGCTCAGATCGAGCACGTCATCGGTGTCGATCATGATGTCGAACTCGTCCTCGATCGCGGCCACCAGGGACATGTGGGCGAGGGAGTCCCACTGCGGGATCGCGCGGTACTCAAGGCCGTCGACGTCGGCGTCGGGGGCGTCGGGGGCCAGGTCGAGCGTGCTCCTGAAGACGGCGCGCAGGCGGTCCAGATCATCCATGTCGCCTCACCATATGTGTAGGGATAACAACGGAGTGTAGTCCTCTCGTGTCGACAGGTCTCCCGCATCCGCCGTCTGACGGGACCGGTGGGTTAGTGTTACCTGTCGCGACCGGATGATCACGCATCGTGATGGACCAAGGTAATGGAAGCGTATAGGCCGCCGCGCGCCTCCCGGAAGCCGTGCTTAGGTCGTGCCGAGGAGCCGCCACGGGCCGTCGTGGTGTCGCTCAGGGGGTGCTGAGGGGGTGTGATGGACGAGTCCAACCACTGGTACGGGCATTCGCGGATCCTCGCCCGCTACTGCGGGGTGGAGTCCGGCGAGGTGCCGCGCGTTCAGGGGTTCGTGCAGCACGGGTGGAACTACCTGCACGGGTTCCCGCCGAACGACCGCTGGTGCACGCCGGGCTATCCGCGGTTCGTCTGGTCCGACGTGCTGCGCAGGCGCGGCTGGTCGATGGGACGGCGCGGCCACTACGTCATCGGCTCCCCGTGGGCCTACCTTCTCACGATGGAGCCCGACCTCGGCTACGTCCCGGAGGACGAGCGGACGGGGACGATCTGGTACCCCTTCCACGGCTGGGAGAAGGCCGCGGTCCGGGGTGACCACGCCCGCCTCGTGGAGGAGATCCGCGAGGTGGAGCGGGGGCCGGTGACCGTGTGCCTGTACTGGCTGGAGTACCGCGAGCCGGAGATCCGGCACCAGTACGAGACGGCCGGTTTCCGGGTGATCTGCCACGGCGACCGGGGGAGCCGCTGGGACGCCCGCGGCGCGCACTTCCTCCGCAACCAGGCGGCCGAGCTGCGCCGCCACCGCCGGGTCGCGTCCAACCGCCTGGGCAGCGCGGTCTTCTACGGCGCCTCCCTCGGCTGTGACGTCGCCGTCTACGGCGATCCGATGGTCCTCGCCGACGAGCGCCCCGAGTACGGCGGCGCCGGGCGGCGGACCCGGCTGTGGCCGGAGCTGCACGGCCCCGACGTGGACCGGCGGACCGCGCGGGAGATCGCCGACGCCGAGCTGGGCTTCGAGCACCTGGCCGGTCCCGACGAGCTGCGCCTGCTGCTGGGCTGGGCGAGGGGGGTCGCCGCGTGAACGCCGCCGATGACGCCGCCGAGACGATCCCGCCCAACGTCCACCTCGTGGGCGGCGAAATGCTCCTCTGGTCCGACATCCCCGTCATCCCGTCTCCCGCCCCCGACCCCGCCACAAGCGACCCCGCCACCCTTGCCCCGGCGGACCCCGCGACGGCAGACCCTGCGACGAGGGGCGTCGCGAGCCCCGCTCCCGCCGCCCCCGTCATCCCCGGCCCGGCAGGCCCCGCGACGGCGGGATCTGCGCCGGCGGGCCTCGCGCCGACGGGCTCCGACGCGGCGGGCGCCGACCCGATCGGAGACCCGCCCGGACACGTGGCCGGAGATCCGGCCGGAGACCCGGCCGGAAGCGTGGCCGGTGGGGTGGTCGATGGGGCGGCTGTTTGCGTGGCGGGGGTGGGTGTCTCCCGGGATTCCGGTGCGCGGGGGGTTCCCGGTGCCGGCTGTGGGGAGGTGCTGCGCGAGCTGGTGCGGCGGGCGAGCCCGGCGCCCGGCCGGGTGTTGCTGCTGGGGCCGCACCCGGATGACTTCGTGGACTGGCTCGTCGGGCGGGCCCGGTCGGTCGCGGTGGCGCTGCGGTCGTTCCCGGACGCCCGCCGTCTCGGGGAGCGGCACGCCGGGCGGGCCGGGTTCGCCGTCTACTGCGGGCAGTTCACCAAGCTCGCCGGGATGGAGCCGTTCGACGTGGTGCTCGCGCTCGACGGGTTCGAGCGGGTGCACTCGGCCGAGTCCGCCGAGCATCCGTGGCGGGACACCCTCGCCGAGGTGGCCGCCCTGGTCGCGCCCGGCGGCACGGTGGTCATCGCCACCCGCAACGAGCTGGGCGTGCAGACGCTCGCCGACGCCCGCCCGCACGCGCGGGCCGACGGCGACTGGTTCCCCGGCGGCTTCGACGAGACCCGGCCCGGCGGCCACGAGCGGCTGATCGGCGCGCTGGAGTCGTACGGGCTCACCGCCGGCGCCTGCTACGCGGCCTTCCCGACGGCGGAGGCGCCGCGGGCGCTGTTCGCGATCGACGCCCTGCTGCACGAGGGCCGCCCGCTGCCGGACGCGGTGACGGTGCCGGCGTGCGCGCGCGACCACGACGGCAGGTCCGTGGTGGCCGACCCGGTGCAGCTCGCCAGGAAGGCGTTCCGCCGCGGGCTCGCCGCCCGGCTGGCGCCCTCCTGGGTGACGGTGGCCCGCCGCGTCCCGGCGGCGGAGGGCGGCGAGGTTCCTCCGGCGCAGAACGAGCAGGCTCAGGCGGCGGAGGGCGAGCAGGTTCCCGCGGCGAAGGGCGAGCAGGCTCTTGCGGTGGAGGGCGAGCAGGTTCGCGCGGTGATGGGCGAGCAGGCTTATGCGGTGGAGGGCGAGCAGGTTCCCGCGGTGAAGGGCGAGCAACTTCCTGTGGCCGGGGGCGGCGAGGTTGCTGCGGCCGGGCGCGGGGAGCTGCCGCTCGGGCTGGCCGAGGACGACGTGTGCGGCCCGCCGTGGACCCTGGTGCAGGAGCTGCGCAGGGACGGGCGGGGCCGGTGGACCCGGCACGTGCCCGGTGACGCGGCGCCGGTCGCGCTGGACCGGGTGCGCCGCGACCCCGCGATGCTCTCCGGCGCCGTGCCCGAGGGCAGGGTGCTGGCCGAGGTGCTGCTGACCGCCTGCGCCTACGACGACGTGCAGACCATCAGGCAGGTGCTGCGGCAGCTCGGCGGCTGGCTGGCCGCGCGCTCGCAGGACGGGATGCTGCCGGGAGAGCTGGTCTTCGCCACCGCCGACAACGTCGTCTGGGACGGCGAGCGGCTCCAGTTGCTCGACCCGAGCTGGGCGCTGGCCGAGCCGGTGCCGCTGGAGGTCGCGCTCACCCGGGTCATGCGCCGCTTCGCCGTCGCCCTGCTCCGCTCCGGCGGCCACCACCCGTGGCCGTGGTCCGCGGACCCCGAACGGCTGACCGCCACCCTGCTCTCCTTCTGCGGCCTCACCCTCGACCGGGACCACCTGGAGCGGGCCGTCGCGCTGGAGGAGGAGATCCGCGCCACTCTCGGCGCCGCCGCGCCCGGCCGGCAGGCTTCGCCGGAGAGCTACCGGCGACTGCTCGCCGTACGGGACCGGTTGAGCGAGACGCTCGCCGACGCGCAGGCGCGGATCGACCGGCTGGAGGTCAAGCTCACCGCCAGGGAGCGCGAGCTGCGCAGGGCCAAGATCAAGTTGAGGAACACCCGCAGGCGGCTGCGGGCGCTGCGCCGTAGCTTCGGCAAGCGGGTGGTGCAGGGGATGTCCCGCCCGCCCGGCATGGCGGCGCGGCTGCTCAAGGCGCTGCGCGGCTGAGGGGGGAGCACTGATGCCGCGCCCGCTGCTCTCCGTCGTCGTCCCCTTCCACAACGTGGAACGGTACGTGGACGCCTGCCTGGCCTCGATCACCGCCCAGACCCTCACGGATCTGGAGATCGTCTGCGTGGACGACGGATCGGCCGACGGCAGCGCGGACATCGTCGCCGGTCACCTGGCCGCCGATCCCAGGATCGTCCTGCTGACCCAGCGCAACCAGGGGCTCGGACCGGCGCGCAACGCGGGCGTGGCCCGGGCGACCGGGCGCTACCTCGCCTTCGCCGACAGCGACGACCTCGTGCCGCCGCACGCCTACGAGCGCCTGGTCGCCTCGCTGGAGGCCACCGGCTCCGACCTGGCCTGCGGGAACGTACGGCGGATCGTGGACGGCCGGCCGCGCGGGTCCTTCACCCACCGGGACACGTTCGCCGTGACGATCCTGGGCACCCACGTCCGCGAGCACACCGGCCTGGTCCGCGACCGGATGGCCTGGAACAAGGTCTACCGGCGCGACTTCTGGGACCTGCACCGGATCGCCTTCCCCGCCCGGCTGTACGAGGACCAGCCGGTGACCATCCCGGCGCACGTCCTCGCCCGGTCGGTGGACGTGCTGTCCGACGTGGTCTACCACTGGCGGGAGCGCGACGGCGCGGGCGGCGCGTCGATCACCCAGCGCCGGCTGGAACCGGCCAACCTGCGCGACCGGTTGATCTCGATCCAGCAGACCGCCTCCTTCCTCGCCGTGCGCGCGCCCGAGCTGAAGCCGCTGCTGGACAAGGAGTCCATGGAACGCGACCTGCCGGTGGCGGTCGAGGCGATGACGCTGCTCGGCGCGGCGGACCGGGCGCCGCTGCTCGACCTCGCCTGCCGCTACCTGGACGGCGTGGACCGGCGCACCTGGCGGGAGGTCGCCGCGCTCACCCGGCTGAAGCTGCGGCTGCTGCACCGGCGGATGATCCCGGAGATCGCCTCCGTGCTCGCGTACGAACGGGCCGAGCCGGTCGTGCTGGTGCGTCCGCGCGGGACGCTGGTGCGGCGCTGGTACGCCGACTACCCGCTGCGCGGCGACCGGCGGCTGACCGGTGACTGCCATGACGTCACCGCGGAGCTGGAGGTGGCCGGCGAGATCGACCGGCTCGGCTGGCGGGACCGGCGGCTGACCGCGCGCGGCCGGATCCGGGTGCCCGGCGTCCGGCCCGCCGACCTGGCCGGCGGCACGCTGAGCCTGGTGCTGCGGGAGGGCGGGGACGACGCGGCGCTGCTCGTGGCGGCCTGCCGGGTGCCGCGCCCGGGGCGCGCCTTCGCCGCGGGGCCGGGAGCGGTGGCGTTCCGGCCGCACGGGCAGGGGTTCGCGTTCGAGGCCGATCTGACCAGGGTGCTGACCGGGCCGGGCGGCGAGTGGCGGGAGGGGCTGTGGCAGCTCTGCGCCGAGGTGGCCGTGCGGGGCCTGCGGATCACCGGCCGGCTGGCCGCCCCGGTGGGCGACCGGGTCTTCTGCCGCGGTCCGCTGCGGGCGGGCGACGGCCTGTGGATCATCCCGTCCGCCGGTCCAGGCCGCCGCTTCCGGATCCGGGTACGGCAGGCGAGGGCGGCCGTCACCGACCGGGCGTTCGGGCCGGGCGGGCTCGCGGTGTCCGGATGGGCCTCCGGATGGGCGTCGGGGTGGGCGTCCGGCCGGGCGCGCGGGGCCACGCCGGGGACCGCCGAGATCAGCCTGATCAGCGAGGACGACGAGGAACGCGTGCTGTCCTTCCCCGCCAGGACGGACAGGACGGAACGGGCGGACGGCGGGACGCGGTTCTCCGCGATCCTCCCGTTGCACTCCGTCGCCCCGCTCGCCGGCTCCGGCTGGCGGCTCGCGCTGCGGCGCGCGGACGGCCGGGGCACGCCGCTGGCCCTCGACGCGGCGGCTCACCTCGAAGGGACCTCGGGGCAGCGGCGGTTCGTCGTGACCAGGTCCAGCCAGTGTCACTTCCTACTGCGAGAAAGGACCGAGATCCGTTGACTGCACTGCCCGCGTCTCCGTGGACGCTGGACAGCGTCCCCGGCTCGTTCACCGAGACCGACATGCGCGTGTTCGAGTGGCTGCTCAGCTACCAGGCGCGCCGCCACACGCCCGGCGACCTGCTCGAAATCGGGGTGCATCTCGGCAGGAGCGCCATCGTGCTGGGCCGCCACCTCCGTGAGGGCGACGTGTTCACCGTCTGCGACCTCTTCGGCTCCCCGGCGCCGGGCGAGGACAACCGGCGCGAGGTGACAGAGCTGTCCCCGGCCCCGGACCGGGACGCCTTCGAGATCAACTACCTCGCCTACCACAGCACGCTGCCCGAGGTCGTGCACGGACCGTCCGCGTCGGTGGCCTTCCATGTGAAGCCTGGTTCGTGCAGGTTCGTGCACCTGGACGCCTCGCACCTGCACGCCGAGATCAGCGCCGACCTCGCGGCGGCCCGGGAACTGCTCGTCGAGGGCGGCGTCGTCGCCGTGGACGGCTACCGCTGCCGGCGCACGCCGGGCGTGGCCGCCGCGGTCTGGGAGGCGTTCTCGGCGGGCGGGCTGCGGCCGGTCTGCCTGAGCCCGGGGAAGTTCTACGGCACCTGGGGCGACCCCGGCCCGATCCAGGACGAGCTGGTCGCCTGGCTGGCCGAGCGGCCGGACGAGTGGACCGTCGCCGAGGAGACCGTGGCCGGTCGGCGGGTCATCCGCCTGGACCGCGACCCCGCCGACGCCGCCGCGCCCGGCCAGACGCTGCCGCTGCCCGAGGTCGCACCGGAGGCCGCGCAGGAGGCCGCGCCGGACAGCCCCCAGGAGGGTACGCCGGCGCCCGCCCCGGTGAAGGCCCCCGCGTGGACGAGCACGCGCTCCGCCAAGTCGCGCCGGGCCAAGGGAAAGGCGGGCAGGGGGAAGCGGAAGAAGTCCTGGCGCCACCGCCTGGCCAGGAAACTCGTGCCGAACGCGCTGCGCAGGCTGCGCCGCCGCTGAACCCGCCCCGATCGGACCGCCCGATCGGACCGCCCCGATCGAGCCCATCACGATCGAACCCGTCACGATGCCACCGGGACCGCGCCGGTGGCATCGCCTTGCCCGCCCTCAACGCCCGCCCACAACGCCTCCCCTTCAGCGCAGGACGGTGGCGAGGGACTCGGCGACGTGGTCCTGCTGGGCCTCGGTGAGACCGGGGAAGAGCGGCAGCGAGAGCTGCTCGGCGTAGTAGGACTCCGCGCCGGGGCACATGCCGCGCCGGTAGCCGAGATCCTCGAAGGCCGGGTGCCAGTAGGCGGGGACGTAGTTGACCTGGACGCCGATGCCGGCCGCGCGCAGCCGGTCGTAGACCTCGCGCCTGCGACCGTCGTGCACCCGGACCGGGTAGAGGTGCCAGGCCGGGTCGGCGTGCGCCCGCCGTACCGGGAGGCTCAGGCCGGGGAGGCCGGACAGCAGGGTGCCGTAGCGGGCGGCCAGGGCGGCGCGGCGGCTGCGGAAGGCGGCGAGGCGGCGGAGCTGGCTGACCCCGAGCGCGCACAGCACGTCGGGCAGCCGGTAGTTCAGCCCGAACTCGTGCACCTCCTGGTGCCAGCCGCCGTGGCCGGGTTCGCGCTGCCGCGCCGGGTCGCGCACCAGGCCGTGGTTGCGGAACGCCGCGGCCCGCGCCCGCCGCGCCGGGTCGGGCACGGCGACCGCGCCGCCCTCGGCCGTGGTCACCGTCTTGGTGGGGAAGAAGGAGAACGTCGTCAGGTCGGCGAGTGAGCCGACCGGGCGGCCCCGGTAGGCGGACCCGATGGAGTGCGCTGCGTCCGCGACGAGCACCGCGCCGGCGGCGTCCGCCACCGCGCGCAGCTCGTCGTACTCCGCGGGGTGGCCCGCGTAGTCCACCGCGGTCACCGCCCGGGTGCGCGAGGTCATTGCCGCCCGCGCGGCGGCCGGGTCGAGGTTGGCGGTGTCCGGCTCCACGTCGGCGAAGACCACCCGGGCGCCCAGCAGGTGCGCGGTGGACGCCGTCGCCACGAACGTGATCGGCGAGGTGACCACCTCGTCCCCCGGCCCGATCCCGGCGGCGGAGTAGGCGACGTGCAGGGCCGCCGTGCCGGAGGTGACGCTGACGCACGGCACCCCGCCGGTCCACAGCGCCAGCTCCTCCTCGAAGGCGGCCACGGCCGGCCCGGTCGTCAGCCAGTCGCCGCGCAGCACGGCGGCGACCGCCTCGACGTCCTCCTCGGTCACCGACTGCCTGCCGTAGGGCAGCATCAGTCCTCCACGGCGAGTATGCCGCGCAGTTCGTCGGCCGACAGCCAGGACTCGTTGCTGTCGGAGCGGTAGGAGAAGCCTTCGGGCAGCCGCTCGCCGTCGGTCGGCGGGGTGTACCCCCAGGTGGCGATGGCCGGCTGGACGACGTAGCGGTCGGCGAGGCGCAGGGTGCGGCGGCCGTCGTCCGGGGCGATCATCTCCTCGTGCAGCTTCTCGCCCGGCCGCACCCCGATCTCGTAGATGGGGCAGTCGGGGGCGAGCGCCTCGGCCAGGTCGATGATCCGCATGCTGGGGATGCGCGGGACGTAGAGCTCGCCGCCCTTCATGAGGTCGAAGGAGTCGACGACGAAGCGGACCGCCTGGTCCAGCGTGATCCAGAACCGGGTCATCCGCTTGTCGGTGATCGGGATGCTCCCGCCCTCGCCGGCCAGCCGGAGGAAGAGCGGCACCACCGAACCCCGGCTGCCCATGACGTTGCCGTAGCGGACGACGGCGAACCTGGTGGGCCGGCCGGCCGCGTAGTGGTTGGCCGAGACGAAGAGCTTGTCGGCGACGAGCTTCGTCGCGCCGTACAGGTTGATCGGGCTGGACGCCTTGTCCGTGGAGAGGGCGACGACCCGGTGCACACCCGCGTCGATCGCCGCGTCCACGACGTTCTGCGAGCCGGAGACGTTGGTGCACACGTATTCGAACGGGTTGTACTCGGCGGTGTCCACCTGCTTCAGCGCGGCGGCGTGCACCACGTGGTCGATCCCGTGCATCGCCCGGGTCAGCCGGTCGCGGTCCCGCACGTCGCCGATGAACCAGCGCAGCCGCTCGTCGGCCCCGAAGAGCCGGCGGGCCTCGTACTGCTTCAGCTCGTCGCGGGAGAAGACCACCACCCGGCGCGGGTCTTCGTGCCGCAGGACGTGCCGGACGAACGCCCTGCCGAAGGAGCCGGTGCCGCCGGTGATGAGAATCGACGATCCGGTCAATACGCTCAACGGTTCTCCCTGTGACTGGACTGCGCCGGTAGCATAGCGCTACCGATCGACTACGGATTGTCACAATGAAGAATGGGGCATGGGTGCGCATCGCCGGGATCGTGCAAGCCCGGATGGGGTCGTCGCGGCTGCCGGGGAAGGTGCTGCGCGACCTGTCGGGCCGTTCGGTGCTGGGCTGGGTGGTGCGGGCGGCGCGGGAGTCGGGGGCGCTGGACGACCTGGTCGTCGCGACCACCGTGGACCGGGCCGACGACGCGGTGGCCGCCGAGTGCGGGCGGCTGGGCGTGCGCTGTCACCGCGGGCCGGTGGACGACGTGCTGACCAGGTTCACCCAGGTCGTCGAGGGTGACCCGGTGCCGCCCGACGCGGTCATGCGGTTCACCGCCGACTGCCCGCTGCTGGACCCGGCGGTGGTCAGGGAGGCGGCGCTCGTCTACCGGGCGGTCCCCGGGCTCGACTATCTGAGCACCGCCCTGCCCGCCACGCTGCCCCGGGGCACCGATGTGGAGATCGCGAGCCGCCGCGCGCTGGCCGAGGCCGACCGCCTGGCCGCCGGCCACCACCGCGCGCACGTCACCTCCTACCTCTACACCCATCCGGAGTCCTTCCGGGTGCTCGGCCTGACCTACCTGCCCGCCGCCGCCGACCTGCGCGTCACGCTGGACACCGAGGACGACTGGCGGCTGATCGGCGAGGTCGCGGCCGAGTTCGGCGACTGTCCCGTGCCGGTCCGCGAGCTGGTCGGCTGGCTCCGGCTCCGGCCGGAGGTCACCGCCCTCAACGCGCACGTCCGGCAGAAGGCGCTGGAGGAGAGCTGACGCCGTTCTGGATCCTGGCCAGGAAGCCGAAGGTGCGGGGCATCGACCCGGTGTATATCGGGCGGGTTGACAGGGGCGGTCGCAGGTGCGAGCCTGCGGGCCCATGTCCTCCCGTTCCGCTCGTACCGGGCGACAGCCGAGGGAGCCGGCCGCGCCCGAGATGCCCAAGACGCTCGTCGACGCCGTCCTCCCCGAACACGACCTCGACGACGAAGGGGCCTATCTCTCGCTGCGGTTCGCCGGCCTCGACCTGACATCCCGCCAGGTGAACGCGGCCGAGTTCGAGGGCTGCCGGTTCGTGGACGCGAGACTGTCGGGCACCAGGTTGCGGCGCACCCGCTTCCTCGACGTGGCGGTCGAACGCTCCGACCTGTCCAACCTGCGGGCCGAGAGCTCGACGATGAACCGCGTCCAGGTGGCCGGCAGCCGGTTGACCGGCATGGTGTGGTCGGAGTGCGCGTTCCGCGACGTCACCTTCGAGGGCTGCCGCGCCGACCTGGCCGACTTCCGGTTCTCCGTCTTCAAGGACAGTGTCTTCCGCGACTGCAAGCTCACCGAGACCAACTTCCACAACGCCGACCTGCGCGGCGTCCGCTTCGAGGAGTGCGACCTCACCGGCGCGCAGTTCTCCGGCGCCCAGATGTCCGGGGCGAGGTTCGCCGACTGCGTCCTCCTCGGCATCGGCGGGGTCACCAGCCTCAGGGGCTCGACGATCAGGAGCCGCGACGCCCTCGGCCTCGCCCACACCCTCGCGGGCGCCCTCGGCATCACCGTCGACGACGACGCCCCCTGACGGCGTCCCCGCTCCGGCGGGTGACGGTCGCCCGGTCGCCGGTGGGGGCGGGGCTGGTTGGCTGGGCGGCACGGCGTCTGCGTTCGGGGGCGAGTGGTGGTACGGGTCGGGATGCGATGTGACGCCGGGGCGCGGATAGGGGTCGGGCATCTCGTCCGGTGCGTGGCGCTGGCCGAGGAACTGCTGGGACGCGGCGTCGAGGTCGTCTTCCTCGGCGACCTCGGCGGCCTCCCGTGGGCGGCGGCGCAGCTCGGCGGCAGGGGACTGGCGCTGCTGCCCGCCGCCGCGCCGGAGGACCTCGCCGCCCAGGCGGCCGTCCTGGGGCTGGACGCCGTCGTGCTCGACTCCTACGACCTGCCGCCGGGCACCGGCGCGGGCCTGCGCCGCGCGGGGATCCGGGTCCTCGCGATCGTGGACGGCGACCGCCGCGGCCTCGACGCCGACGTCTATCTCGACCAGAACCTCGGCGCGGAGACCCGCTACCCCGAACGGGACCGCGCCGAGGGCCGCGTCCTCGCCGGCGCCGCCTACACCCTCCTCCGCGACGCCGTCCGCCGGTTACCGCGCGGAGGGGGCGGAGGGAGCGGGGGCGGGGGACAGGGCGAAGCGGACGGGGGGTCCCGGGACGACGGGGACGCCGTCCGCCGGTGGTCGCGGGGCGAGGGGGACGGCGGCCCGGAGGTGGTACGGGACGGCGGGGACGGTGGCCCGGAGGTGGTACGGGATGGCGGGGACGGTGGCCCGGGGGCGGGGTGGGGTGGTGGGGGCGGTGTTCGTGGGAGGGAGCGGGGGGAGGTGCCGCGGGTGTTGTGCTTCTTCGGGGGGACGGATGCGGCGCGGGTGATGCCGGGGTGGCTGGGGGCGCTGGCGGCGACCGGCGTGCCGTACCTCGGGACGGCGATCGGCGGGGCGGAGGTGGTGGCGCCGGACGGGGCGCCCATCGAGGTCATTCCGCCGACGGACCGGCTGCCCCTGCTGATGGCGCGCGCCGACCTGGTGGTCACCGCGGCGGGGTCGGCGATCTGGGAGCTGCTCTACCTCGGCGTGCCCGCCGCGCTCACCTGGGTGGCCGGCAACCAGCTCATCGGGTACGAGGCCGTGGTGGGGCGGGGGCTCGCGGCCGGGCTGGGCACGGATCCGCGCGCGGCGGTGCCGCTGCTGCGCCGGCTGATCGCCGACCCGGCCGCCCGCGGCCCGTACGGCAGGCGCGGCAGGGACCTGGTCGACGGCCGGGGCAGGGAACGCGTCGCCGACGCCCTCTTGGACCTCACCGGCCACCGACGTCCGGCGGCGCGGGCGTGACGGCCGCAGGGGAGGCCCGGGTGCTCGCGCCCGTGGCGGGGGCGCGAGCGGTTGGCGGGGTGTGCTGCGTCAGCGGCAGTGGACCTTGGTGAGGTTGACCTTGGTCTTCTCGATCCAGCCCGAGAGGCTGATGCACTTGTGCCGGGCCGAGACGTACACCGGGCCCGCGTACTTCTTGAAGTTGCCGTAGTCGTGGTCGGCCTGGGTGCCGTCGGTGACGCTGATGGTGACCGACTTGTAGGTCGCCTTGCCGTACGTGCTCCCGTAGCCGTACGCGAGGGCGCAGTTCTTGCCGGTCCGGGAGCTGTAGTAGACCCGCAGGACTCCCTTCTTGGGGCCCTTGGCCGGGATGTTGTAGGACTTGACCTCGGCGTAGCCGCTGCCACAGGGGCCGGTCGCGTCGGCCGGCGCGGCGGCGAAGGCCACCAGGCCGGTGGCGAAGACGGCCGTGCTCGCCAGGGCCGCGAACTTGCTGCGAATGTGCACTGCGTTCCTTCCGCTGATCGACACCGTCGCTGCGCGGGCCCACGCGGGCCCGGAGGACGGAGGCGCGGAAGATCCTATATGTGCAATAGGGGGCATATGGGGCGTTTGTGTACCCTGGTGTTCCGGTCAGAGAAGATCCCAGGTCAGGGGGGTGCCCTTGGCGGCGTCCCGGGTGAACCTGCGGCCGAGGACGGTGGCGGCCAGGTCGGGATGCAGGCCGCCGGCCGGGCGGATGGAGCGGATGTTCAGCTCGGTGACCGGTTCCCCGGCGCGCACGTCGCGCACCACGTAGAGCGAGCGGCGGAACCGCAGGCCCTCCCGCTCGCCCGGACGCGGCCCGATGCGCGCCTCGCCCAGCGCCCGCCAGGCCCGCTCGCTCTCGGTGACCAGGGCCGACAGCTCGGCGGGCTCCAGCGAGAACGCCGCGTCCACCCCGCCGTCCGCCCTGGACAGCGTCACGTGCTTCTCGACCAGGCAGGCGCCGAGCGCCACGGCGGCGACGGCCGCGCCGATCCCAGGCGTGTGGTCGGACAGCCCGACCACCGCGCCGGTGATCTCCCGCAGCAGCGGCAGGGCGCGCAGATGGCTCTCCTCGGGCCGGGCGGGATACGACGCGGTGCAGGCGAGCACGGCGAGCTCGGCGCACCCGGCCTCGCGGGCCGCCCGCACGGCCGCGCAGACCTCCTCGACGGTGGCCATGCCGGTGGAGACGATCAGCGGCTTGCCGGTCCGCGCCGCCAGCCTGATCAGCGGCAGGTCCACGATCTCCGACGACGCGATCTTGTAGGCCGGCACGCCGAGCGATTCGAGCAGCTCGACGGCGGTCGGGTCGAACGGCGAGGAGAACGCGGCGAGCCCCCGCCGCGCGGCGTGCGCGAAGATCCGCTCGTGCCACTCCCACGGAGTCTGCGCCCGCTCGTACAACCGGTAGAGGCTGGCCCCGCCCCACAGCCGGTGGTCCGCGCCGATCCGGAAGGCCGGCCCGTCGGCGTCGATCGTGATCGTGTCGGGGCGGTAGGTCTGCAGCTTCACCGCGTGCGCCCCGGCGCCGGCCGCCGCGTCGACGATGGCCAGCGCCCGGTCCAGGTCGCCGCCGTGGTTGCCGGACATCTCGGCGACGACGTACGGCGGGTGGCCGGGGCCGATCGGGCGCCCGGCGATCGAGATCACCTGGCGTCGGCCCGGTCGAGCCGCATCTCCACGACCTCCCGCATGACGCCGTCGACGTTCCGATGGTGGGCGCCCACCTCGACGAAGCCGAAGCGGTGGTGCAGCCGCCGCACCGCCATGCTCTCCGCCAGCAGCTCGCCGCGCAGGACGAGCAGGTCGAGCGTGTCGAAGGCGTGGCCGATGGCGGCGCGCTCGATGCCGATCCAGGCGTTGAGCAACTGCTTCGACCGCTCCAGCGCGGCCAGGTCGAGATAGAAGCCCCAGTGGGCGCTGCGCTCGGCCGAGCCGAGGCCGGTGAAGGTGACGACGCCGGTCGCCGTGTGCGCGTGCTCGTAGATCAGCACCCGGCGGCTCGGGTCGTCCCGGATGCCCGCCCACCAGCACGCGTGCTCGGCGCGCCGGATCTCGTGCGTGGTGAAGCTCGCGGCCCGCACCCGGGGGTGGTTGCGCCACCGCCGCAGGGTCTCGACCTCGTGATCCTCGATGAGTCGCAGCATGCCCGCCCCTGACAACCTAGAGCGCCCGGTGATGATGCAGAGGGTAGCGAAGGAGTCTCCGATGGTGAAGCCAAGACTTGGGTAAAGCCGGGATAAGCACGCGGTAGTGCCATCCTCTCGGCGGGCCCCGGGAAGGCACTCTGGGCGCATGCCGCCATTACTCAGTGTTGTCGTTCCCTTCCATGACGTGCAGCCCTACCTGGAGGATTGCCTGGCCTCGCTGGCCGCCCAGACGCTCGACGATCTGGAGGTCGTCATGGTCGACGACGGCTCGCTGGACGGAAGCGCGCTGATCGCCCAGCGGTTCGCCGCGGCGGACGGCAGGTTCGGCCTGCTGCGCGCGGCCCGGCGCGGCGGCCCGGGCCTGGCGCGCAACCTGGGCATCGCCGCCGCGGGCGGTCGCTACCTCGCCTTCGCCGACGCCGACGACGTGGTGCCGCGCAACGCGTACGCGCTGCTGGTGCGCAGCCTGGAGCGGAGCGGCTCCGACCTGGCCTGCGGCGCGGTGAACCGGCTGGACGCCGACGGGCTCACCCCCTCGCCGCTGCACGCCAGGCTGTTCCGCCGTCCCGAGGCCGGCACCCACATCAGGCGCAACCCGCAGCTGATCAGGGACCGCACGGTGTGGAACAAGGTCTACCGCCGCGCGTTCTGGGACGCGCACGACCTCGCGTTCCCCGCCGGGCTGTACGAGGACCTGCCGGTGGCCGTCGCCGCGCACGTCTACGCCGCCAGGGTGGACCTGCTGCGCAAGGTCGTCTACCACTGGCGGGTGCGTGAGACGGGGGCCACCTCCATCACCCAGCGTCGCGGGGAGGCCGCGAACGCGGCGGAGCGGATCGCCTCCCTGGAGCGGGTCCGGGCGTTCCTCGGCGGGCTGGTGCCGATGCTGCGGCCCGCCTTCGACCACATGGCCGCCTCCTGGGACCTCGGCATCGTCGCCGGCGCGGTCGAGACGGCCGAGGAGGACGAACGCGACCGACTGCTCGACGTGACCGGCGCGTTCATCGACCGGCTCGACGAGGAGGCGGTCGCCGCCCTGCCCGCGATCAGGCGGCTGGAGCTGCACCTGCTCCGCGCCCGGATGCTGCCCGAGCTGGCCCGGGTACGGCAGGTCAGGCAGCACGGCCCGCCGCAGACGCCGATCGTCAGGCGGGGACGCGAGACGCCCCGCTGGTTCGCCGCCTACCCCTACTTCGGCGACCGAGCCCGCCGCCTCCCCGACCACCTCTACGACGTCACCGCCGAACTCGAACTCCGGGCCAGGGTGGAGAGCGCCACCCTGGACGGCGGGCGGGTCCGGCTGTCCGGGCACGCCTGCATCAGGCTCGCCGAGTCGCTGCCCGCCACGCTGCGGCTGCACCTGGTGGACCAGGACTCCGGCCGGCGCGTCCCGCTGGTGGCGGTCCGGATCCGCGGGGCGGAGGAGCCGGAGACGGGGTTCACCGTCACCGTCGATCCCGCCGCGCTGACCGGCCCGGGACCCTGGACGCTGCACGCCGAACTGCGCGCCGGGGACGGCCTGGTGCGCTCGGGCCGGGTCCGGGGCGGCCGGCTGGTCGCCGAGGAACGCGACGGCGAGCTCACGGTCATCCCGGCGAGCCGTCGCAAAAGGCGGGCCAAAAGATCTGGCCAAGTCATGGGACGGAGCACCGGCAAAGCCGCCGATAAAGGCCCCGGTAAAGAGTCGGTCAGGACAGCTTCCCAAGGTGGCCAGGCTCCAGTGGCACTACGCCCCGCTTCATCATGCTGGCACTCATGACGACGTACTCGCTGGCGGACGTACGTGCCGTGTGCAAATCACGTGACGCCTGGTGGACCGTGCTCCTGGTGGATCCGATGGCGTGTCGGCTCGTCCGCTTTCTGGCCAGCCGTACCTCGGTCACTCCGAATCAGGTCACCGCCGTCGCGTTTATGTTCGGCGTGTGCGCGGCGGCCTGTTTCAGTATCGGGGAATGGCGCTTCATGGCATTGGGCGCCGTGTTCTTTCACCTGGGATTCGTCGCCGATTGCATCGACGGGAAACTCGCCAGGCTGAAGCGGAACGGCACCGTCTTCGGCCTGTGGCTGGACTTCGCGCTGGACCAGGTGCGCCTGGTGATGTGCTCCTTCGCCCTCGCCTACGGGCTGTACCTGCAGACCGGGCGGCCGGAGGCGGCTTTCCTCGCCGGGGTCATCATCGCCTTCGACCTGGTCCGCTACCTCAACGGCCCGCACATGGCCAAGGTGCGCAAGGCCATGAAGGAACGGCTGGTCGTCGCCCTCAACGTCGCGGGGGACACGCGGGGCGGCCGGGTCAGGCCCTCGGCCAAGGAGAAGGCCGAGGTGCGCGACCGGATCAGGGAGAACCCTTCCACGCGGGAGGAGGCGCAGCGCGGGCTGCAGACGGGATTCCAGGCGCGTTTCCCGTGGTATCTGCGCATGCGGCAGCGGCTGCTCGCCCGCCGTATCCGCACTCACCTGGTGAGTGGCATCGAATATCAAATGGCCGTTTTCGTGGTCGGCCCGATTCTCGGGCCCGCGGCCCTGCCGTACGTGGTCGGCGTCTTCGGGACGCTGCTGATGGTCTTCGAATCGGCCCTGGTTTACAAGCTCTGGATGTCGACGCGTGACTTCAACCGGGCCATGCGGCGCATCGAGTCACGGGAGGAGAGCCGCGCCGGCGCCCCGCTCGTCCGCTGAGACGGCGGCTTTCTCCATCGGTTACAAAGCATTCAAACGGGGGTTTCAATGCAATCGGATCGACCGATATTCATCGTCGGCTGCCCGCGGTCGGGGACCACGCTGCTGCAACTGATGATGCACGCGCACCCGCGGATCGCCATCCCGCCGGAGACCCGGTTCGTGGTGGGGGCCTACCAGCGGCGGCTGTCCTTCGGCGACCTGCGCGAGGCCGACCGGCGCCGCCAGCTCGCGAAGTGGATCGTCCAGCGCCGCCAGAGCAGGTTCTACGAACTGGGCCTGGACGGCGACGACATCACGGAGAAGATCATCGAAGGGCCGGGCACGCTCGGCTCGGCGCTCGGCATCATCCTGCGCGCCTACGCCGAGCGTTTCGGCAAGCCGCGCTGGGGTGACAAGCGCCCGTCGTACTTCCAGAACACCGAGGTGCTGCTGCGCCTCTTCCCGGACGCGCAGTTCGTGCACCTGATCAGGGACGGCCGGGACTGCGTGGCGTCGCTGAAGGAGATGCCCTGGTACAAGGGCAACATCTACAGCGCGGTGTCCGGCTGGGCCGAGGCGATCGACTTCGCCAGGAACGGCTCGCAGCGGCTGCCGGCCGACAGCTACCACGAGCTCCAGTACGAGCACCTGATCAGCGACCCGGCGACGACGCTGAAGGCGCTGTGCGAGTTCATCGGCGAGGACTTCGACCCGGCGATGTGCGAGCCGCACCTGGTGGCCAGCGTGGCGGTGCCGGAGCGCAAGACCTGGCACGCCCGCACGCACGGCGCGGTGACCACCTCCCGGTCGGGGAGCTGGCGGCAGCGGCTGGAGCCGTGGGAGATCTCGCTGTGTGAGACCGTGCTCGGCGAGCGGCTGGAGTCCTACGGGTACGAGCTGGCCGGCGCGCCGAAGGCGCCGATGTCTCGGCTGGCCGCCTACGAGCGGACGGCGGCGCGGCGCAAGCTGTCCCGGATGCGGAAGAAGACCTTCGACCGTTTCGTCCGGATGCGCGAGCCGAACCCGATGGGCGCCCAGCTCACCTCGGCCCAGCTCGCCATCGCCGGGGTGCCCCGGCAGCGGACCCAGTCGCCCGAGCTGGCCTCGAAGTAGCGTCCGGTTCACCGGGTCATGTGGGCGAACATCCGCTCCCAGTCGTCGAGGACCCGTTCCAGCCGGAAGGTCTCGGCGTGCACCCGAGCGGCGGCGCCCATCCGCCGCCGCTCGCCGGGCGAGGCCATCAGCCGGGCGAGCGCCGCGGCCAGCCCGGCGGTGTCGCCCGGTGGCACGAGCAGCCCGGTGTAACCGTGTCTCACCAGTGACCTGACCCCGCCGGACACGTCGAAGGCCACCGCGGGCACGCCGTACGACGCCGCCTCCGCGAGGGCCGGCCCCAGGCCCTCGTGCTCGCTGGACAGGCCGAGCAGCGCGCCGCCGAGGTACTCCTCGGCCATCGCCCCGGCGGGCACCCGCCCGCGGAACACCACCCGGCCGGCCACGCCCTCGGCGCGGGCGTGCCGGCGCAGCCTGCCGAGCTCCGCCCCGTCCCCGATCAGGTGCAGCTCCCACGGCTCCCCGGCGTCCCGGCGGGCGGCGGCGAACGCCGAAATGAGCCGGTCGAACCGTTTGACGCCCTCCAGCCGCCCGACGCCGAGCACCCGGTGCCCGTCGAGCGGCGCCTGCCGGCGCGGCCAGCCGGGCAGCGGGTTGGGGATGGTCCACACGTTGGGCAGCAGGGCCTGGTCGGCGAACCTGGCCGCGTCGTCCGCGCTGAGGAAGACCGCCTGGTCCAGCCGCCACCAGTGACGTCGTACCGAGGCGAGGTGCCAGCAGCCGCGGGCGTGCTCGAAGGACCCGTGGTAGTGCCCGATCGGGGACAGGTGCGGCGGCAGCAGCGCCAGCAGCCTGTTCACCGCGCCCGGCGAGGTCATCACGATGTGCCCCGGGGCCAGGGCGTCGAGCAGCGCGCGCAGCCGCCGGTCACCGAGGCGGCGCGGCAGGCGGCCGACCCGTTCCTGTGGCGCGCGGTGGATGAGGTGCCGCAGGTAGGCGGGCCGTTCGACGTACCTGACCGGCTCGGCGGCCCGGTGCAGGCCGAGCACGTGCACCTCGTAGCCGCGCCCGGACAACCCTTGCGCGATCGTGTGCGTCACCCGCTGGACGCCGCCCAGCGCGTCGGCGTCCAGGCAGGCGAACACCACGGTGCCGGGCTCTCCGCGGTCGGCCGCCCTCACCGGCCCTCACCGGCGGGCTGCCGCCGGGACGCCCCCTGCGGCGGCATGTCCGGCGGCGGCGCGTCCGGCGGCGGCGCGTACGACCGGCCGAGGAAGAAGGCGTCCACGACCCGGGCGGCGGCGTGCCCGCGCTCGTCGGCGCACCAGACCCGGCGGAACTCCGCATAACGCTCGGCGAAGGCGGCCCGGACCCCGTCGAGGTCGCCGAGCGCCTCGATCACCTGCGCGGTGGTGGTCAGGCACGGGCCGGGCGCGATGGCCGGCAGGTCGTAAAGGCTGCCGCGCTCGCACCGGCGGTACTCGTCCCAGTCGTCGATCAGGAAGAGCATCGGCCGCCCGGTCACCGCGTAGTCGCACATCAGGGACGAGTAGTCGGTCATCAGCACGTCGGAGGCGAGCATGAGGTCGTTGACCTCCGGGTACGAGCCGGCCGCGCGGACGAAGTGCCGCACCTCCTCCGGCACCTCGCAGGGCTCGGCCGGGTGGGTGCGCAGCACGAGCACCCATTCGCCGGCCAGCGCCTCGGCCAGCTCGCGCAGGTCGGCCCGGACCGACCGGCCGGAGCCCCCGTCCCGGCAGGTCGGCGCGTAGAGCAGGATCCGCCTGTCGTCGGGGATCTCCAGCCGCCGCCGCACCCTGCGCGGCGCGCCGGGGTCGCCGTGCACCAGCACGTCGCAGCGCGGCGAGCCGTGCCGCAGCACCGGCCCGGCGTACTCGTTGGCGGGCAGGAACGTCCGCTCGAACTCCGCGCCGGGGGAGACCAGCGCGTCCCAGCGGGCCACCGCGGCACGCCACCGGGCGCGCGTCCCCGGGAGGTCGGCGCGCAGGCCGGGGGCGTCGAACCCGACCGTCTTGACGCCCTGGCCGTGCCAGGTCTGCAGGTAACGGGTGCCGGGAGGCTTGGGGAAGTCGAGCGGGAAGCCGTGGCTGTCCACCCAGTAGCCGGCGCGGGCGAGCGTCCAGACGTAACGCCAGCTCATCCGGCGGACCAGCGGGGCCTCGCCGGGGAAGTCCGGCCCGCGCCGCGCGGCCGACCAGACCACTTTGAGCGGCAGCCGGCGCCTGCGCAGTTCCTCGTAGATGTACCGCGGGTTGCCCGTGTAGCCGCGGCCCACGTCGGACTCGAACAGCGCGAGGTCGGGGCGGCGCGGCAGCACCCGGACGAGCCCCCGGTAGACCCGCAGCTTGCCGGTCCGGCCGCCGAGCCGCGCGGTGGCCCGCCTGCGCAGCCGGTTCAGCCGGGGCACCTGGCGGAGCACGCCCTCGCGCCGCCACCGCATCCGCAGCACCGCCGCCGAGCCGTCGGGCAGCACGCTCACCGTGTGCCCGGGGACGCGCACCTCGATCGGCCGCATCGCGGGGCTGACCAGCAGCGCGTCGCTGGTGGTGTGCCCGTCGGGCCGGGTGAAGGAGATCCGCGGCTCCTGCCGCCCGTCGAAGCCGAGCAGGGCGCGCAGCCTGCCCTCGTCGCCGCCGCGCACGGTCGTGGCCAGGTCGACGAGGACCTCGCTGAGGTAGCTGCCGTCGTCCTGGCGGCGCGGCGCCAGCCGGATCCGCAGGTCCCTGACCCGCAGCTCGGCCCGCCAGCCCGCGTGCAGCCGGGTGTCGAGCACGCAGAAGGGGTCGTAGGTGCGCACGGTCATCGCCAGTGTCGGCCCGGCCACCGACAGCTCGGTGACCTCGTGCCGCAGCCTGCTGGCGCTGAACGGCCGCTCGGCCAGGTGCAGGGAGGTGATGTCGAGCCAGGGCTCGGGCGCGGTCCCCCAGTAGGTGCGCCCCTCCCGGCGTACGGCACGCCGCGGCGCGGCCCGCGGGCCGGTGAGCGAGCGGGCGGCGACCTCCAGCTCCTCGATCCGGTCGGTCATGATCAGGTGGCAGCACACCCGGGCGACGGGGTCGATCCGGTCGAACAGCTCGGGGTTCTCACCGGCGATCTCGGTCAGGTACGGCCGGGCGAGCGCGGCGAACTCCTTGACCCAGACCCGGTCCCCGGCGGGCAGCGGATCGAGGTGGACCCGCAGGTCGTGGCGGAGGAAGCGGTGCCGCCGCGCGGGCACGAGGTCGGCGAAGCCGCGCTCGCGCAGCACCTCGTCGGAGAGCCGGGCCGCGTGCAGGCGCTGCCGCACGTTGTCCGGCTCCCTGACGTCGAGCGAGAAGGACGGCTCCCCGGCTGCGTGGTGCCGGTCGTAGACCACCCACGGCACCACCGCGAACCTCCGCGTAGCGCAGAACAGCTTCGCGGTGAAGACGTGGTCCTCGAAGAGGATGCCCTCCTCGAACCACAGGTCGTGCCGGCGCAGGAAGTGCGCACGGAAGAGCTTGTTGGTCGCGAAGGCGTCCAGGAACATCGCGGGGTCCTCGCGGATGCCGTTGACCGCGCGCCGCCGGTAGATCTCGGGGTGGTAGAGCCGCCGGCGCCCGTCGTGCCCGGCTACCAGGCAGACCTGCCCGGTCACGAAGTCGGAGCCGGTGCGCTCGATCTCCAGCAGCATGCTCTTGCAGGCGTGCCGGGTGAGCCGGTCGCCGCTGTCCAGGAACGTCACGTAGGGGGAGGCGGCGGCGGCGAGCCCGTCGTTGCGCGGCGCGCCGCATCCTGAGCTGTTGACCGTCCTGCGGATCGACCGCACCCGGGCGTCCTCCCGGCACAGCGCCGCCACCACCTCGGGGGTCCTGTCGGTGCTGGCGTCGTCCACGATGATCACTTCGAGATTGCGCAACGACTGTCCGAGCACGGACCGCACGGCTCGTGTCAGCCGTGCGGCGTCGTTGTATGTGATCACAACAACACTGCAGTCGGGCATGTGGACCCCCCCGAGTGAACGTTGGTCCTATATATGACTGTAAGTGAGGGTTTGTCCGTTCAGTGGGGAGGATTGCCGTGTTTTTAGGCGATAGTGCCATTCATTCGAAAAGCACTGTATTTGGCCTTTTTTCGGGAAAAACGCGCATAAGTCAGCGATTGGGGGATGGGGTGGGCTGGAAGGCCGGGTAGCACGGCAGCGAGGGCACGTCCCAGTCGGCCGCCACCTCGCGCAGCAGCAGCCCCATCGTCTCCGCGAACGCCGGGTACTCCGTCAGCTCGCCCGCCTCCTCCCAGCGGTACCGGAGCAACTGGCGCAGCGTCGGGACCGGCCGCCGGATCCGGTGCGTGGGACGGTCCGGCGTGCTGCGCGGCAGCAGGTGCACCGTCGCGTTCACCGTCCAGGCCGCGACCGCCCGCCGTACCCCCGGCCGCCACAGGCCGTCGTCCGCCAGCGGCGGGTACACCTCCGCCACCTCGGCCCGGTAGGCGTCCTCCACCTGCGCCGCGACGTCCCCGGGCAGCCGGAAGACGCACCAGCAACTGGAGAACGGCATGCGGAAGTAGGCGGCCGTCAGGAAGACCGGGGCGAAGGACGCGCTCTCGAAGTCGATCAGGACCGGGCCGTCCGGGGTGAGCAGCACGTTGTCGGCGCAGGTGTCCCCCGGCGTGAAGGCGCTGAACTCCGGCCCGCTCACCGCCCCGATCGCCTCCAGGTCCGCCGCCAGCCCGTCCGGCGCGGTGATCCCCGTCCCGGCGAGCAGCGCGAGCAGCCCGTCCGCGTCCTCCGCGAGCCACGGCTCCTCATCCCACCCCGGCACGCCCTTGTGGAACCGCGCACGCAGCCCGGTGAACCGCCGGCGGTGGCGCACCGACTCCGCCGCCAACCGGCCGAGCGTCGCCGCCCAGCTCAGCAGCCCCTCCCGCGCGGCCCCGGCGTCGCCGCCGAGCAGCACGTCCACCAGCGTCGGCAGGTCCCCCAGGTCCCGCATCACGACCATCGGGTACTCCGGGTCCACGCCCAGCAACTCCGGCCCGGCGACCCCCAGCGACAACCCCGCCGCCTCGGAGGTGAACGCTCTCAGCGCGTCCCGCTCCCCGGTGTAGGCTTTCACGATCACGCTCCCGCCCGCCGCCGTACGGCAGCGCAACACGGTGCTGCGCGGGTTGCCTCCCAGATCCACCGGGTCGGACAGTTCCGTCCCCATGAGCGCCCCGGCGGCCCGCATAATCGCTTCCATCCGCGCATCCTCGCACCGCCCGTCTCGCGGCCGCACGCCATTTCCCGCCGCTCGCCGGGCCGGGCCGAGCCGCGGCACCGGGGCGGCGGGATGCGCCGGGCGTGGTGGTGGCCGAGGGAAGGACGTACGGGCGTGAGCGTGGAGGCCGTGGTTCCGGCGGGAGTGCGGGAACGGGTCGCGGAGCTGGTGAAGGCGGGGGAGACACCCGCCTTCGTCTACGACCTGGCCGGGTTGCGGGAGCACGCCGGGCGGGTGCGGGCGGCCTTCGCCGCCGGGCCGGTGGAGGTGTTCTACGCGGCCAAGGCCAACGCGGACGCGCCCGTGCTGCGGGCTCTCGCGCCCCACGTGCACGGGATCGAGGTGTCCTCAGGGGGTGAGCTGGCCCACGTGCGCGACGTGCTGCCGGAGGCGCCGCTCGCGTTCGGCGGGCCGGGCAAGACCCCGGCGGAGCTGGCCGCGGCGGTGGCGGCGGGGGCGCGGATCCACGTGGAGAGCCCGGCCGAGCTGGCCCGGCTGGGCGCGCTGGGCGAGCCGGTGGAGGTGCTGCTGAGGGCCAACCCGCCCCTCGCGGTCGCGGACGCGGCCCTGGCGATGGGCGGCGCGGCCACGCCGTTCGGCATGGACGAGACGCAGCTCGCCGCCTGCGCGGACCTGCTCCGCGACACCCCCTCGGTACGCGTGCGCGGCCTGCACGCGCACCTGGCCTCCGGACTGGACGCGCCGCAGCTGGTGAAGCTGGCCGCCCGCCTCCTGGACTGGGGCAGGGACTGGTGCGACCGGTACGGCGTCGCCGGCCCGGAGTTCAACCTGGGCGGCGGGATGGGCGTGGACTACGGCGACCCCGGGCGGCTCTTCGACTGGGCGGCGTACGCGTCCGGGCTGGGCGGCCTGGCCGGGGCCGGCGAGCGGCTGCGGATCGAGCCCGGCCGGGCGGTGACCGCCTACTGCGGGTTCTACGTGACCACGGTTCTGGACCTCAAACCGAGCCACGGCGAGTGGTTCGCGGTCCTCCAGGGCGGCACCCACCACCTGCGCACCCCCGTCACCAAGGGCCACGACCAGCCCTTCGCGGTGCTCCCCGGCGGCGGCGACCCACACCCTGGGTCACGCGAGCTGCCCCCGCCCGCCCGGCACGGCGCCCCGGTCACCCTGGTCGGGCAGCTGTGCACCCCGAAGGACGTCTTCGCCCGCGCGGTCACCGCCGGCCGCCTGGAGATCGGCGACACCGTCGTCTTCGCCATGTCCGGCGCCTACGCGTGGAACATCTCCCACCACGACTTCCTCATGCACCCCAAGCCCGCCTTCCACTACGTCGGCGGCTGACCGGGGATCAGCTGACCGGGCCCAGCTGATCGGGCTCAGCCGACCGGGCTCAGCGGTGCCGCAGGGCGCGGCGGACGACCCAGGCGACGGCGAGGAGGACGGCGAGCAGGCCGGCCACCGGGGCGAGGCGCTTGAGCAGCGGGCTGCCGGCGATCTCCAGCAGGTCGAGCGCCTCCTCCTCGGGCGTGCGCGAGGTGCGCGCCGTGCCGGTCGGGACGGTGTCCACCCGGGCCGGCGCGGCGTGCGCGGCCTCCTCGCGGACGCCGGTGTGGCGCGGCTCGGCGGGAACCGCGGACAGGTGCCGGGACTCCGCCGGCCTGCCCGGCTCCGGCCCGGCGGCCTTCCCCGCGTCCCGCTCCGCCTCGTCCCGTCCCGCCGCCTCGTCCCGCTCCGGGGCGGGCACGACGGCGGGCGGCGGGACCCGCCCGGCGCCCCCGGAGGGCTCGGCGTGCGCGGGGAGGTCGGGGTGGGCGGAGAGGAGGTCGGAGAGGTTGGCGGAGAAGCGGCCGATGAGCTTGCCTGCGACCTCGGCCATGACGCCCCTGCCGAACTGCGCGGGCCGGCCGGTCACGTTGAACGAGGTCTCCACGGTGACCTTGGTGGCGTCGCCCTCGGGGTGGAGCCGGGCGCGGATCGTCGCGTTCGTGGTCCCGGTGCCCCTGACCTCCTTGCCGGCCGCCCTGATGGAGACCGTGCGGGCGTCCTTGTCCACTTCCTCGAACACGGCGGTGCCCCGATAGGTGACCGTGATCGGGCCGACCTTCACCTTCATCCGGCCGGTGACCTCTTCACCCTCGACGGACTCCACGCTCGCCCCAGGAAGGCACGGCCCGACCCGCTCCACGTCGAGCAGGGTCGGCCACGCCTGCTCGACGGGCACCGGAACCGTGAACTCGTGCTCGAAACGCATCGCCATCGAACCGCTCCTTGGTGTGCCTATCCAGTGACAGTACGACTCCGCGTCGTCGATGAGTAGTCCTGTGCCCCGCAGGCGGGCCCGCATGCCGCAGGGGGAGAGGAGCGTCGCCCCTCTCCCCGGGCGCCCGGACGGAGGTCAGGCGCGGGCGGCGGCGCGCACCGCGCGGTGGGTGAGGGCTCTCGCGAGATGCCGCCGGTAGTCCGGCTGGGCGTGCAGGTCGGACGGGGGCGAGGAGCCCGCCGCCGCCTCCCCGCAGGCGTCCCTGATCGGGTCCGCGCCGCCGTCGTCCGGCGCGGCCGGGTGGATCCCGGCCCCGCGCAGCGCGTCCTCCACCCCGCGGGCCCGCAGCGGGGTCGGTCCCATGTTGGTCAGGCCGATCCGTGCCTCCTCGACGACGCCGTTCGACCGGCGCACGGCCGCCGCCACGCCGACGATCGCCCACGACTGGGCGGTCCGGTGGAACTTCTCGTAGTGGTATCCCCAGCCGGGTCCGAGCTTCGGCACCCGGATGCCGGTGAGGATCTCGTCCGGGGCGAGCGCGGGTTCCAGGTAGTCGACGAAGAACTCCGCCGCCGGGATCTCCCGTTCGCCGTTCGCCGAGCGGGCCGTGAACACGCAGTCCAGCGCCACCGCCACCGCGGGCAGGTCGCCCGCCGGGTCGGCGTGCGCCAGGGCTCCGCCGAACGTGCCGCGGTGCCGTACGGCCGGGTCGGCGACCGTGGCGGCGGCCAGCGCGACCAGCGGGCACGCGGCGTTGACCAGCGGCGAGCGCACCACGTCGTAGTGCGTGGCGCCCGCGCCGATGAAGACGTGGTCGCCGCCGTCGCGGATGTCGTGCAGCTCCGTCAGTCGGCCGACGTCGACGAGCGTGCTGGGGAAGGAGAGCCGCAGCCGGAGCAGCGGCAGCAGGGACTGGCCGCCGGCCAGCACCTTCGCGTCCTCGCCCGCGTCCGCGAGCGCCTCGCACGCCTCGGCGAGGGATTCCGGGCGGACATAGTCGAAGGCGGCGGGGATCATGCGGCACCTCCGCGCACACCGGCCAGGGTCCGCCATATCCGTTCCGGCGTGCACGGCATCCGCACGTCGTGCACGCCGTGCGGGCGCAGCGCGTCCACGATCGCGTTGACCACCGCGGGGGTGGACGCGATCGTGCCGGCCTCGCCGACGCCCTTGACGCCGAGCGGGTTGCTGGTGGCCGGGGTCTCCGTCCGGTCGGTCACGAAGTCCGGCAGGTCGGCGGCCGTGGGCATCAGGTAGTCGGCCATCGTCGTGGTCAGCAGGTTGCCGTCGGCGTCGTAGACGGCCTCCTCGAACAGCGCCTGCGCGATGCCCTGCGCCAGGCCGCCGTGCACCTGGCCCTCCACGATCAGCGGGTTGACCACCTTGCCGACGTCGTCCACCGCCACGTACGAGCGGATCCGGCTCTGCCCGGTCTCGGTGTCCACCTCGATCGCGCACAGGTGGGTCCCGTGCGGGTAGGAGAAGTTCTCCGGGTCGAAGGTGGCGTCCGCGTCCAGGGCGGGCTCGAACCCGTCGGGCAGGTCGTGCGCGGCGAAGACGGCCAGCGCGATCTCCTGGATGCTCCTGCCCGCGCCGGTGCCCCGCACCCGGAACGACCCCTCGGCGAACTCCAGATCCTCCGGCGACGCCTCCAGCAGGTGCGCCGCGACCTGCCTGGCCTTCTCCTTCACCTTGTCGCACGCCTGGAGCACCGCGACGCCGCCCACGGCCAGCGAGCGGGAGCCGTAGGTGTCCATGCCCCTGGGGGAGACGGCCGTGTCGCCGTGCATCACCGAGACGTCCTCGAACGGCACGCCGAGCGCGTCGGCGACGATCTGGCTCCACGCGGTCACGTGGCCCTGCCCGTGCGGGCTCGACCCGGTGACCACCTCGACCTTGCCGGTGGGCAGCATCCTGACCGAGGCGTGCTCCCAGCCGCCCGCGCCGTAGGACAGGCTGCCCAGCACCCGGCTCGGCGCCAGCCCGCACATCTCGGTGTAGGTGGACACGCCGATGCCGAGCTGCACCGGGTCCCGCCGCTCCCTGCGGTCGGCCTGCTCGGCGCGCAGCTTGTCGTACCCGAACAACGTCGTCGCCCGCTCCGTCGCCGCCTCGTAGTTGCCCGAGTCGTAGGTCAGGTTGGCGATCGTCGTGTAGGGGAACTCCTCGTGCCTGATCCAGTTGCGCCTGCGCAGCTCCAGCGGGTCGAGCCCGACCTCCGCGGCCAGCTCGTCCATGACCCGCTCCAGCGCGTACGTCGCCTCGGGACGGCCCGCGCCCCGGTAGGCGTCGGTCGGCATCTTGGTGGTGAAGACGCCGGTGCAGCCGAAGTCGTAGGCGTCCATCTTGTAGATCCCGTTGTACATGAACGCGCCGAGCAGCGGGATGCCCGGCGTCACCAGCATCAGGTAGGCGCCCATGTCGGCCAGCAGGTCCACCTTGATGCCGCGCAGCCGCCCGTCGCGCTCCGCCGCCACCGAGATGCGCTGGAGCTGGTCGCGGCCGTGGTGCACGGTCATGTTGCCCTCGGACCTGGACTCGGTCCACTTGACCGGCCGGCCGAGGCGCCTGGCGAGCAGCAGCGCGAGCACCTCCTCGGCGGTGACCTGGAGCTTGGAGCCGAACCCGCCGCCCACGTCCGGGGCGATCACCCGCAGCCTGTGCTCGGGGATGCCGGTGGTCAGCGCCAGCATCACCCGCAGGATGTGCGGGATCTGGGTCGCCGAGTAGAGCGTGAAGGCGTCGCCGTCGGTGGCCGCGACCACCGCCCGTGGCTCCATCGCGCTCGGGATCAGCCGTTGCTGCACGTACGTCCGGTCCACCACGACCGGCGCGTCGCGGAACGCCGCGTCGATGTCGCCGTTGCCGAACCGCCAGGTGAAGGCCCGGTTCCCGGCCTCGTGCACCTTCGGGGCCGTGTCGGTGAGCGCCTCGGCCATGTCGAGCACGGCGGGCAGCTCCTCGTACTCGATCTCGATCGCGGCGAGCGCGTCGGCGGCCTTGTACCGGTCGGTGGCGACCACGCAGGCCACCGCCTCGCCCACGTACCTGACCTCGTGCACCGCCATCGGCGGATGGTCGGGGATCACCACGTCCTCGCTGACCGGCCACGCGCACGGCAGGCTGCCCTGCTCCTGCGCGAAGTCCCGGCCGCTGAAGGCCGCGACGACGCCCGGCTCGCGCCGCGCGGGGCCGGTGTCCACCCGGACGATCCGGGCGTGCGCCATCGGGCTGCGCAGGTAGGCGACGTAGAGCATGCCGGGAAGCTGGATGTTGTCGGTCCACTGGGTACGCCCGGTGATCAGGCGGGCGTCCTCCTTGCGGCGACGGGCACTGCCCACCTCGGTCATGACGCGCTCACCTCCCGGCCGCTCATCGCCTGGGCGCCGCGTCGTACGGCGCGCACGATGTTGCAGTAGCCCGTGCACCGGCACAGGTTGCCCTCAAGCCCTTCGCGGACGGCCTCCTCTGAGGGGTCGGGGTCCTCCTTGAGCAGGTCGAGCGCCGCCATGATCATGCCGGGCGTGCAGTAGCCGCACTGGAGCGCGTGCTCCTCGTGGAAGGCGGTCTGCAGAGGGTGCAGCCGGCCGTCGGCGGCGAGCCCCTCGATGGTGAGGACGTCGCAGCCGTCGGCCTGGACGGCGAGCACGGAGCAGCTCTTGGCGCTCCTGCCGTCGAGCATCACGGTGCAGGCGCCGCAGTTGGTCGTGTCGCAGCCGATCGGGGTGCCGGTCCTGCCCAGGCGGTCCCTCAGCAGGTGCACGAGGAGGAGCCGCGGTTCCACCTCTTCCTCGTACGTGACGCCGTCGACGGTGACGGTGATTCGTGGCATACGTCCTCCAAGCGCGAGGTGCTGAGCGCGAGCGCACCTACGGGGGGTAGGAGTGGTGAGAGCCGATAAGGCTGAAAGTACGCCGCTGTTCCCGCCGGTCAAGCCCCATACGATCGGCGGGACGCGTATTTGGTCCTTACCTGTGGCGTATTTGGCCTTGTCGACGGCCGCCTGGATCCCACTCCGTCCCGTAGACGGTCACTTCCTGCGCGTCACCCGCGCGATGACCGCCACGAACCCCGCCAGGCCCAGCCCGGCCACCAGCGCGGGCAGCGCCGTCGTCAGCGGATCGCCGATGTCGCCGCCGACGAACCCGATGCCGAGCACGATGAACAGGATCCCGCTCAGCAGCGCCATCCAGTCGGTCCGGTGCACCCGGCGCGGGCGCTCCTCCCGCGACTCCCAGACGTCGCCGTACGGATGCTGGGGCTCATGCGCCACGGCGCACCTCCAGGTCCCCCACGCCCGCGGTGAGACGCAGCACGACGGTCGCCACCTGCCCGTCCGGCGGCACCTCGGGAGCGAGTGTGGTGTTGAACCTGACCTGCGACCCGCCGCGCATCGACTGGTCCACCGTGATGTCGCCGACCCGGTTGGTCGCGAACACCTCCGCCCGCACGTCCGGCGGCAGGATCACCTCCAGGCTGCCCACCGACACCGAACCGGTGACCTCCGTCCGCGAGCCCGGCGGCGGGTCCAGCGCGGTCAGGTCCAGCCGGCCCTCGCCGACCCCCACCTGGAACGGCGTCGCGACCGCCGCGACGCTGATCGGCCGCCACGCGCGGCTGCCGATGTTCTCCGGCACGCCGCCCACGGTCGAGGAGACGATGAGCGCGAGCGTCACCAGCGTCCCGGCCACCACCAGCCCGGCCCCGCGCCCGAACCACGCGGCGACCAGCAGGCCCGCGCCGATCGTGAGCAGCACCGCTCCGCCGGCGACCGGCACGCTGACCGCGTCTCCCGACGCTGACTGGACCGCCATGACGATCCCTCCCACGAGGATGGCGAGAAACACGGTGATCGTGCCGAGGAAGGTCCGCGGCCGCCGGGGCCGCCGGGGCCGCCGCGCCGGGGCGGCCGGGTAGGGACCCGGGAAGCCCTCCCGCCGCCGCGGATCCAGCGGCTGGTAGGGCCCGTAGGGCGCGAACGGCGCCCCCGTCGAGTCGTACGCCGCCGTCACCGGGTACCGCGGCCGGTCGTCGGCCGCCGGGTACGTCCGGGTCGGCGGCGTCCGCGTCGCCGGGTTGTCCTGCGGCAGGGTGTCGTGCGTGGTCTGTGCGGCGGGCGCGTCCTGTGGCTCCGGCGGCGTGGCGACACCGGCGCCGCGGTACGCCTCCGGGCCGAGGTGCGCGGGCATGTCCTGCGGCGGGCCGTACGGGGGCGGGTTGTCCGGCCGCGGGCCGTACGGCGGCGGGTCGTGCGGCGGGTCGTGCGGCGGGTCGTGCGGCGGAGGCGGGGCCTGGGTGCCGTACCGGGACGTCGTGTCCTGGGGGTGGTCATGCGGTCGGGCGGGAGCGGCGGGGCGGGACGGGGCGAAGGCCGCGTCCGGCGCGCCGGCGAAGTCGGCGGACCCCGCGTGGACCGGCGCGGGCTGACCCGCACGCGAGCCCTTCCTGCCGGTGATCCGGTCGGGCATCGAGCGGAGCAGGGCGAGGATGTCCACCCCGCCCGAGTGCGCCGCCAGCAGCGCCACGGCGAACAGCGTGCCGACCACGAGCGTGCCGGGGCCGATGCCGCCCGAGGCCAGGTTGACGACCAGGCCGAGCGCGAAGACGCCGCACAGCAGCGCCATCACGCTCTCGGCGTCGAAGGACCGGTGCGTGAACTGCTCCGCGTAACCGGGACGGCCGTCGCTGTCGCGCATCAGCAGGAACGCCGCGATGTACAGCAGCACGCCGATGCCCGACCCCAGCACCAGCACCCCGAAACCGACCCGGAGCAGGATGGGATCGACGCCCATGTACCGCCCGAGCCCCGCGCACACCCCGGTCAGCAGCCGTCCCTCGGAGCTCTTGGCCAGCACCTTCTCCGCACCCGGCCACTGCCCGGCCTGCTCACCCTGCCCCGTGGCGCCCTGCCCTGTGGCGCCCTGCCCTGTGGCGCCCTGTCCTGCGGCGGTCTGTCCGGAAAGGCCCGGGTCGGCGGCGCTTTCTCCGGCGGTTTTCTGTCCGGGGGCGCCTGGGTGGGCGGTGGTGGCGTGCTCGCGGGCGCCGGGCTCGGGGGCCTCGGCGGGCGGGGGGCCGTCGTGGCTCGCCGGGGCCGTGGCGTCGCGGTCGTCGCGGGCGTCGTTCCCGGTGTCGGTCATGGGTCCATCGTGGTCCCCGGCAGGGTAGCGTCGCATCCGGGACACCCCTGAGTCTTCCCCGAGCGGTGACCGGCCGGTCAGGGACGCATCAGGGGAACGCCTGATGCGCTCGTCCCAGGAGCGTGTGACCATGCTGACATATGGCTGACCGACCGACATTCCGCGACGCGCCCCCCGCCTCCCCGCCGGAGGCCGAGGACGCACCCTTCCCCCGGTTGACGCGACCGGTCGAGGGGCGGCTCGTCGCGGGCGTGGCCCAGGGCGCCGCCCAGCAGCTCGGCCTCGACCCGGTGGTCATCCGGCTCGCGTTCGTGCTGCTGACCGTGGTCAGCGGGATCGGCGTGGTGGCCTACGTGGCGCTGTGGGTGTTCACCCCGCGCCGGCCGTTCGAGGGGCACGAGCCGCCGCGGGACTGGAGCCAGTTCACCGCCTTCGCCGCGATCGGGCTCGCGCTGACCGGGTTCGGCTGGCTGACCGGCACCCCGACCGGGGGGTTCGGCACCTGGCCGATCGCGGTGGGCGGGATCGGCGCGCTCATCCTGTGGCAGCAGGCCGCGCCCGACCGGCGCAAACGCTGGATGAGCGGCGCGGTGCGCGGCGTGCGGCACAACTGGATCCGCTCGGCGCTCGGCATGGGCCTGGTGGTCATCGGCGGCATCGGCTTCCTCGCCGTGCGCGGCGAGTGGGTCCGCCCCGGCCTGCTGTTCACCGCCGTCGTGGTCGGCGGCCTCGCGGTGATCGGCGCCCCCTGGCTGGCCGGCCTGTGGCGGGAGCTCCAGCTTGAGCGCCGCGAGCGCATCCGCCAGGAGGAGCGCGCCGAGGTCGCCGCGCACGTGCACGACTCGGTGCTGCACACGCTCACCCTCATCCAGCGCAACGCGAACGACCCGCGCGAGGTCCAGCGCCTCGCCCGCGCCCAGGAGCGCGAGCTGCGCAACTGGCTCTACCAGCCCGTCCAGAACGCCGACGCCACGTTCGCCGGAGCCGTACGGCGGGCCGCGGCCGAGGAAGAGGACGCGCACGGCGTCCCGATCGAGATCGTCTGCGTCGGCGACCAGGACCTCGACGGCCCGCTGCGCGCGATGGTGCAGGCCGCCCGGCAGGCTATGGTCAATGCGGCGAAGTACTCCGGCGCGTCGGTGGTGTCCGTCTACGCGGAGGCCGAGCCGGAAGAGGCGACCATCTTCGTCCGGGATCGAGGCAAGGGCTTCGACCTGGACGAGGTGCCCCTCGACCGGATGGGCATCCGCGAGTCCATCATCGGGCGGATGGAGCGCAACGGCGGGACCGCCCGCGTGCGCACCGCGCCGGGTGAGGGAACGGAGATCATGTTGACCATGAAGCTGGAGCGGCTGTGACCACCAAGGTTCTTATCGTGGACGACCACCGGCTCTTCAGGTCCGGGGTGCGGGCCGAACTCGGCGACTCGATCGAGGTGGTCGGGGAGGCCGAGGACGTCGAGTCCGCGGTCAAGGCGATCGCCGAGCTCCGGCCGGACGTCGTGCTCCTCGACGTGCACATGCCGGGCGGCGGCGGCCAGGAGGTGCTGCGCCGGGTGCTCGGCTCCGGCTCGCAGGTCCGCTTCCTCGCGCTGTCCGTCTCCGACGCCGCCGAGGACGTCATCGGCGTCATCCGCGGCGGCGCCCGGGGTTACGTCACCAAGAACATCAGCGGCAACGAGCTCACCGAGGCCATCCGCCGGGTCGCCGAGGGCGACGCCGTGTTCTCCCCGCGGCTCGCCGGCTTCGTGCTGGACGCCTTCGCCTCCTCCGAGGCGCCGCCGATCGACCCCGAGCTGGACTCCCTCACCCAGCGCGAGCGCGAGGTGCTCCGCCTGATCGCCCGCGGTTACGCCTACAAAGAGATCGCCAAGGAGCTGTTCATCTCGGTCAAGACGGTCGAGACGCACGTCTCCTCGGTGTTGCGGAAACTCCAGCTCTCCAACCGTCACGAGCTTTCCCGATGGGCCACCGCGCGGCGCCTCGTCTGAGGTTCCGCTTTTCCGGTGAATTCCGCCGGTGACCGCGCCGGATCGGATGTCGATTTTTCCGCGTGGGTGGCTGCCGTTCTTCGTCGTCATTGGAATAATCGGCGGTGCCGGACAATGGGCCCGGCGTCCTCGCGTATTCGCGCGGGCAACCGTGCCCACCGGCATTCCCTGCTCGCGCCGAGACGCCGGGAGGTCGTCATGCGGGGGGTTATACCGGAGATCGCCTGGGCGCCGCGGGGCGCCTGCCGGGACAGCGATCCGGACCTTTTCTTTCCGCTCACCTCTTCCGCCGAGCAGGAGGAGCGGGCGAAAGGCGTCTGCGCCGGCTGCCAGGTGCTCGCCGACTGCCGGGAGTACGCGCTCCGCACCGGCGAGCCCGACGGCATCTGGGGCGGCCTCACCGTCGAGGAGCGGCGGCGGGCCCGGTTCCCCGGCGGATGGCAGCACGCCACGGCGGGCCGCTGACGTAGCGTGCGAGGGTGACCTTAGGACGATCCGTGGCCGTGCTGGCCGCCGCCAACGTGCTGAACAACCGGGTCGCCCCGCGGCTCGGCCCGCTGACCTCGGCACTCGCCACCGGCGCGCTGGTGGCCATGGCCAGGAGGTCCGGGCTGAGCTGGGAGGAGCTCGGCTTCCACCGTTCCGGCCGGGGCGCGCGCACCGGCCTCGCGCTCGCCGCCGCCGTGGCCGGGGTGTACACGGTGGGCGTCTCGTTGCCGGCCACCCGCAGGTTCTTCCAGGACGAGCGCGCCCTCGGGCTCTCCCGGGCGCGGGTGCTGGAGGAGGCCCTGCTCCAGGTGCCCGTCGGCACCGTGCTGCTGGAGGAGGTCGGCTTCCGCGGCGTTGTGTACGGCCTGGTGGCCCGCTCGCACGGCACCGGCGCGGCCACCGCCGCCTCCTCGCTGCTCTTCGGCCTCTGGCACGTGCTGCCGGCGATCGACATGGCCGGCGCCAACCCCGCTCTCGGCCACCTGACCGCGGGGAAGGGCGTCGAGGAGATCGCCGGGGAGGTGCGTCACCCCGGCACGGAGCCCGCCCCGCAGGAGGCGCCGGGCCGCGCCGACGTGGTCCGCGTGGTCGCGGGCAGCGTCGCGATCACGGCCGCGGCCGGCGTCCTCTTCTGCGAGCTGCGCAGGCGTGAGGGCCTGCTCGCGCCGTCCCTGCTGCACACGGCCACCAACTCGCTGGGCTACGTCTTCGCCCGCCTGTCCAGGCGGCTGGCGCCCCCCGGCGAGGTCAGCCGGTGACGACCCGCTGGAACGCCTCGGCGTAGCGCCCCTCGCCGAGGCCGCCGAGCCGGGCCGTCTCGCCGAAGCGCGCCCTGACGAACGCGTCGAGGTCGTCCCGGTGCGCCACCTGGCTCACGTGCGCGCGCAGCGCGGCGATCTTGTGCTCCAGCGTGGCCGTGATGTCCACGTAATGGTCGGGGGAGGGGCCGCCGGTCAGCCACACCTCGCGGACCGTCCAGGCGTCGAGCCCCTCGTCGGTCAGCAGCTCGGGGAAGGTGTAGGGGTTGCGCGCGTCGGGATACACCGCGTCGAGGGTGGAGCCGCCGACCGCGCGGTGGTCGGGGTGGCTGGGGAAGACGACCGCGTAGTTGCGCTCCGGGCTGTGCGTGATCACCAGGTCGGGCCGCACCTGGCGGATCACCCGGGTGATGTCGCGGCGCAGGCCGAGGCTCTGCTCCACGAGGCCGTCGGCGTAGCCGAGGAAGCGCACGTCGCTCACGCCCACCGCCTTGGCGGCGGCCGTCTGCTCGGCGCGGCGCAGCTCGCTCATCCCGCCGTTGTCCAGCTCCCGGTCGAAACCGCCGGCGTCGCCCGCGGTCACCAGGCAGTAACTCACCTCGACGCCGCGCCCGGTGAGCGACGCGATCGTGCCGGCCGCGCCGAAGTCCACGTCGTCCGGATGGGCGGTCACCACCAGAACCCGGTTGACCTCGTTGTCCTCCAGCACGGTCCCTCCTCGCACGATCTCTCCGGACTGTTCGCGGCAACGCCGCGACCACCGCGACTATTCCAGCCCTGGCCCCGGTTGTCGGTGGGCGGCCATAACCTAGGGACGTGCCCACCCGAACCTCTGTCGACCACCCCTTGCTCGACGGTCTCAACCCGCAACAGCGCGAGGCCGTCGTCCATCACGGCTCGCCCCTGCTCATCGTCGCCGGGGCAGGTTCGGGCAAGACGAGGGTGCTGACCCATCGCATCGCCTACCTGCTGGCCGAGCGGCAGGTCCGGCCGCCGGAGATCCTCGCGATCACTTTCACCAACAAGGCCGCCAGGGAGATGAAGGAGCGGATCGACAAGCTCGTCGGCCCGCGCTCGGCCGCCATGTGGGTGATGACCTTCCACAGCGCGTGCGTGCGCATCCTGCGCAGCGAGGGCAGGCGTCTCGGCTTCCCGAGCAGCTTCACCATCTACGACCAGGCCGACTCCCAGCGGCTGATGGCGATGGTGTGCCGCGAGATGGACCTCGACCCCAAGCGTTACCCGCCGCGCTCGTTCTCCGCCCAGGTCAGCAACTTCAAGAACGAGCTGATCGACTACGAGACGGCGATCGACAAGGCGGGCACCCACCTGGAGAAGACCCTCGCCGAGGCATATCGCGGCTACCAGCAGCGGCTGACCGAGGCCGGCGCGATGGACTTCGACGACCTCATCATGCTCACGGTCAACCTGTTCCAGGCGTTCCCCGAGGTGGCCGAGCACTATCGGCGGCGGTTCCGGCACGTCCTCGTCGACGAATACCAGGACACCAACCACGCCCAGTACATGCTGATCCGCGAGCTGGTCGGCCTGCCGGAGGCGCGCACCGCCGACGGCGACGTGGTGCGCGAGGGCGTCGACCGGTCCGAGCTGTGCGTGGTCGGCGACGCCGACCAGTCGATCTACGCCTTCCGCGGCGCGACGATCCGCAACATCCTGGAGTTCGAGCGCGACTATCCCGACGCGCGCACGATCCTGCTGGAGCAGAACTACCGCTCCACCCAGACCATCCTGACCGCCGCCAACGCGGTGATCGCCCGCAACGAGGGCCGCAAACCGAAGAACCTCTGGTCCGACCAGGGCGCCGGTCCCAAGATCGTCGGCTATGTGGCGGACAACGAGCACGACGAGGCGATGTTCGTCGCCCAGGAGGTCGACCGGCTCAGCGACGACGACGGCGTGCAGCCGGGCCAGGTGGCGGTGTTCTACCGCACCAACGCGGCCTCCCGCGTCTTCGAGGAGATCTTCATCCGGACCGGCCTGCCGTACAAGGTCGTGGGTGGGGTGCGGTTCTACGAGCGCAGGGAGGTCCGGGACCTGCTGGCCTACCTGCGGCTGCTGGCCAACCCCAACGACGTGGTGTCGCTGCGCCGGGTGCTCAACGTGCCGAAGCGGGGCATCGGCGAGCGGGCCGAGGCGATGGTGGAGGCGTTCGCCTCGCGGGAGCGGATCCCGTTCTGGGAGGGGCTGCGGCGGGCCGAGGAGGCACCCGGCCTGGCGACCCGCTCGCTCAACGCGATCAAGGAGTTCGTCGCCCTCATCGAGGAGCTGCGCGGCAAGGCCGAGGGCCTCCCGCCTGCCGCCACCGCCGAGGAGGTGCTGACCAGCACCGGCTACCGCGCCGAGCTGGAGACCTCCGGCGACCCGCAGGACGAGAGCCGCCTGGAGAACCTCGACGAGCTGATCTCGGTCGCCGCGGAGTTCGAGGAGGCCAACCCGGAGGGCACGCTGGTCGACTTCCTGGAGCAGGTCTCGCTGGTGGCCGACGCCGACCAGATCCCCGAGGGCCACGAGGGCCAGGGGGTCGTCACGCTGATGACCCTGCACACCGCCAAGGGCCTGGAGTTCCCGGTGGTCTTCCTGACCGGGCTGGAGGACGGCGTCTTCCCGCACATGCGCTCGCTGCACGAGCCGCGGGAGCTGGAGGAGGAGCGCCGGCTCGCCTACGTCGGCATCACCCGCGCCCAGCAGCGCCTCTACCTGACCCGGGCCGCCGTCCGCAGCTCCTGGGGCGGCGCCCCCGCGTTCAACCCCGCCTCCCGCTTCGTCGCCGAGGTGCCCGTCGAGCTGCTCGACTGGCGCACCGACCCGGAGAAGACCGCCTGGCAGGCCGCCACCGCCCGCCGCGACCCTGCCCCGGCGCGGAAGACCTCCGCGGGCGGCAGACCCATCCCCAGCCTCGACCCGGGCGACCGCGTCACCCACGACGCCTTCGGCCTCGGCACGGTCGTCTCGGTGGACGGCGCGGGCGACAAGACCAAGGTCAAGATCGACTTCGGCACCGGCGGCGAGAAGACCCTCCTCCTCGCCTACGCCCCGCTCGAAAAGCTCTGACCTCCGTACGGCCACCGCGCCTCGCGACGCCCGCTGACCTCCGTACGGCCACCGCGCCTCGCGACGCCCGCTGACCTCCGTACGGCCGCCGAACCTCGTGGCGGCCGTACGGAGAGCGGATTACCTGGGTAGCGGGAGCAGCTCGACGGGCGGCTCGAACGTGAGCGCCTTGTCGAGTTCCTCCTCGCTGATCACCTGGGCGGCGGGCGGCGCCTTGACGGTGATCTTCGAGTTCCAGCCGCTGATCCGCAGATCGCTGGTCGAGGTCCTCCGGTCGGTGCGCAGGCCGACGGTCTTCTCCGTCCAGGAGCTCCAGACGCGTCGCGGAAGCTGGTCCTTGCCCAGCCACAGCCGCCAGGTGACCTTGAGCACGGCCGACTCGCCGACCGGCTTCTTGCCCAGGGCCTTGCGCAGCGTCGGCGACACCGCGTAGAGGTCGCCGAGTGCGGTGGTGCCCTGGTAGAGGGTGGTGCGGGTGCCGTCGATGGTGCTCGACGGGCGCTTCGTCGTCGCGCTCGTGACCAGCTTCCGCACCGTCGCCGGTTCGAAGACGTCGACCAGCCCGGAGGTCGTCCGGACGTCAATGATCGCTGAGGAGAGGAGGGAGTCGCGCTTGGGAGCGATCCAGTGCTTGCCCTCCGGGAGAAACTCGGCGAAAAGACCGCTCCGCAGGTACGCCTTGCCCTCGGAGATGATGTAGCGCGCCGGGGTCTCGTCCTTGGCGCCCACGCCGCTGGTGACGTCGACGGCGCGCAGGGAGCCCTTGGCGAACTCCAGCACGCCGTGGGACTGGTACTTGATGCCCGCGAGGGGCCCGGTGGACGCGTTCGTCTCGGTGAACCTCACCCCCTGCCGGCCGGCGAGCCTGCTCTTCAGCACGGCGGCGGGGTCGGGGGCGGCGGTGCTCGCGGCCGGTGCGGCCGCGGTGGCCACGGCGCTCGCGGGCAGCGCGGGAACGGCGGCCAGCGCGGGGGCCGCCACGGCCACCGCGAGCGCGGTGATCCATCGCTTCATGGGGGATTCCTTCTGGTTGCGGGGCCGTGGCCTCAGCCGGTCGTGGAGACCTCGCGGAACGCGTCCTCGATGTCGGTCTCGGTGTCGACCTGGGCGGCGGCCGGCGCCTTGACGGAGGGGCGGGTGCCCCAGCCGCTGTAGCGGGTGTCGCTCACCTCGCGCCAGGTCGCGGTCCGGCTGAGCTTCTCGGTCGTCGAGCTCACGACACGGCGCGGCAGGCCCTTGCCGTCCACCCAGAGCTGCCACTTCAGAACGGTCTTGGCCGCGGACTTGCTCAGCTTGCCGTGCAGCAGCCGGAAGGTCGGCGAGACCTTGTTCAGCTCGCCGAAGGTGGTGACGCCGGAGTAGAGCGTGGTACGGGCCCCGTCCACGACGCCGCCCGCGCTCTTGCGATCGACGTCGGCGAGCAGGGCCTTCAGCGTGTTCGGCTCGAGCACGTTGACCTGCTGGTAGGCCGTTCTCAACGGAGCGGCGTGCGACGCGCTGCGGGCGGTGCCCCAGGTCTTGCCGTCGGCGAGGACCGGCGTGAGCGCAGGGTTGGAGACGTAGGCCGTCTTGTTCTGCCAGATGATGCGGGTCGGCGAGGTGACCAGTTTCAGCAGGTCGACGTCCGACTCGTCATCCTCGAACTCCTCCGCGAGCCCCGTACGGACGGACTTGTCGTAGGAGGGGCGCACGGTCAGGTCGGACGCGGTCACGCCGTTGGCGCCGAACGCGTACAAGCCGGCCAGCCGCTCGGTGATGAGCGTCTTTCCGGACGAGGTCGCCTTGGAGATCTCGGTGACGCGCAGGCCGGTGCCGTTGTTGAACTGCTTCTTGAGGGCGTCCACCGGGTTGGCGGGCGCGGCCGCGGCCGCGGGGGAGACCGTGGTGACCGTGGCGAGCGCGGGCGCGACGAGCGTGGCGGCCAGTACGGCGATGAATCGCTTCATGGGAGTCATGTCTCTCGTTGGCTCGGGGACTTACGGGACGTGCGAAGGCCCGCCGGGGGAGCGGCGGGCCGGGACAGGTCCGGGGACCTGGGAAATTACTTGATCACGTTGAAGAGCTGCGGAAGCTCGGGGATCTCCTGGAGGGCGTCCTTCTCGGTGAGGACCTCCGCGGCCGGCGGCGTCTTGATGGTGAGGCGGGAGCCCCAGCCGGTGTAGCGGGTGTCCGACACGCTGCGCGTGGTGACGCCGGAGACCTTCTCGTCCGTGAAGTTGACCACGCGGCGCGGGAGGTTCTTGGCGTCCAGCCAGAGCTGCCAGTTGACGACGCTCTTGGCCTGGCTCTTGTCCAGCTTGCCGAGCTGACGCAGGGCGGGCGACACCTTGTACAGCTCGCCGTAGGTGAGCTTGCCGGTGTAGAGGGTGGTGCGGGCGCCGTCCACGTTGCCGCCGGGCTTCTTGCTGGAGACGTCGGAGAGGAGCGCCTTCAGCGTGGCCGGTTCGAGCACGTTGAGCGTCTGGGCGACGAGCACGCGACCGCCGAGCGTGGACGACGGCAGGCCGACCCAGCTCTTGCCCTCGGGGAGCACCGGCGCGATGGCCGGGGTGGAGAGATAGGTCCCCTTCTTGGTCGAGACGAGGCGCATCGGCGAGGTGATGATCTCCAGCAGGCTGACCTCGCCCTCTTCGGTTTCGCTCAACTCCTCCAGCGAGTCGCGCGTTTCGTCGTCGATCCTGAGACGCAGAGTGGTGTCCGACGCCGAGATGCCCGAGGCGCCGAACTGGTAGGCGCCCTTCACGTCAGCGAAGATGGACGACTTTCCGCCGATGATGCTCTTCTCGACGGTGAGGAACTTCACACCGGTGTTGCTCTTGAACTGGTTCTTCAGAGCGTCCACAGGATTGACAGGTGCGGCCGTTTGCGCGCTCGCCGGGGAGACCGTGGCGAGAGCGGGCGCGATAAGCGCAGCGGCCAGGATGGCGACCAATCGCCTCATGGATGACTTTCCTCCTGTAGTGCCTTCGGACCGCCCGAAAGGCATTGCCGACACATGATGGCGGAACATGATCACCCGTGCATCCGATATTTACAGATTTATCTAGAAAATCCGTGAATCGTGATCCCGGTCCCTCTTGGGGGGGTGCGGGTGCGCCCCGGTGGGACCGCGGCGGGTGGCGCGGTTACGCTGCGGGGGACGGGCACCACGTGTACGGAGGTTCTGTATGGACGCCACGGCAAGGATCCGGGTCGTCGTCGCCAAACCTGGCCTGGACGGGCACGATCGAGGTGTCAAGATCGTGGCGCGGGCGCTGCGCGACGCCGGGATGGAGGTCGTCTACACCGGGCTGCACCAGACCCCCGAGCAGATCGTGCAGACGGCTGTCCAGGAGGACGCGCAGGCGATCGGCCTGTCGATCCTGTCCGGCGCGCACATGACGCTCTTCGCCCGGGTGCTGGAGCTGCTGCGCGAGCAGGACGCCTCCGACATCGTGGTCTTCGGCGGCGGCATCATCCCCGAGGCCGACATGCCCGAGCTGGAGCGGCTCGGCGTGGCCCGGGTGTTCACCCCCGGCGCGACCACCCAGGAGATCGTCGAGTGGGTCCGGTCGGCGATACCGTCCCGCGTTTCGTGAGACGCCTGCGGTAATTTATGGGCCTTTGTCGTATCTGTCGAACTGCTGACCTGGGGTAAACCCGCCCCCGATGACCCGCGGGGGCCGTTGGGCGGCTAGGCTTCACAGGCGAAAACGCCAGGCTTTCGGCAGATCACGATGGCCCTGGGCCTGGCCCCGTGAAAGCACGGGCAACTGAACCAGATCAGCCGGACAAGCAAGGACGGACCCTCGTGGACCTGTTCGAACATCAGGCGAAGGAGCTCTTCGCGGCCTACGGCATCCCGGTGCCGCGCGGCGTCGTCGCCCACACGGCGGACGAGGCGCGCGCGGCTGCGGTCGAGCTCGCCGGCCGCGTCGTCGTCAAGGCCCAGGTCAAGACCGGTGGCCGTGGCAAGGCGGGCGGCGTGAAGCTCGCCGATGACGCGGCCGACGCCTACCAGAAGGCCACCGAGATCCTCGGCATGGACATCAAGGGCCACACGGTGCACAAGGTCCTGATCGAGGAGGCCAGCGCGATCGCGGAGGAGTACTACTTCTCCTTCCTGCTCGACCGCGCCAACCGCACCTTCCTGGCCATCTGCTCCGCGGCGGGCGGCATGGACATCGAAGAAGTCGCCCACACGGCGCCCGAGAAGGTCGCCAAGATCGCGATCTCCCCGCTGGACGGCGTCGACCGGGCCAAGGCCCGCGAGATCGCCGAGGCGGGCGGGCTCCCGGCCAACGCCCTGGAGGGCGCCGCCGAGCTCATCGAGAAGCTCTGGTGCGCCTTCGTGGACGAGGACGCCACCCTGGTCGAGGTCAACCCGATGATCCTGTCCGCCGACGGCCAGGTGAAGGCCCTCGACGGCAAGGTCACCCTCGACGACAACGCGCACTTCCGCCAGGCGGACCACGAGCGTTTCGTGGACGTGGCGGCGGAGGATCCGCTGGAGGCGCGGGCGAAGGAGAAGGGTCTCAACTACGTCAAGCTGGACGGGAGTGTGGGGATCATCGGCAATGGTGCGGGGCTGGTGATGTCGACGCTGGACGTGGTGGCGTATGCGGGTGAGGGGTTCGCGGGGTCGCCGCGGCCGGCGAACTTCCTGGATATCGGGGGTGGTGCGTCGGCGGAGGTGATGGCGAATGGTCTGGAGATCATTTTGTCGGATCCGTCGGTGCGGTCGGTGTTCGTGAACGTGTTCGGTGGGATCACGGCGTGTGATGCGGTGGCCGATGGTGTGGTGTCGGCGTTCCGGTTGCTGGAGGGTCGTGGTGAGGCGGTGAGTCGTCCGCTGGTGGTGCGGTTGGACGGGAACAACGCGGAGCTGGGGCGGCGGATTCTGGCGCAGGCGGCTTTGCCGGGTGTGGAGCTGGTGGACACGATGGATGATGCGGCTCGTCGGGCTGCCGATCTGGCTGCGGTGGGTGTATGATGGCGATCTGGCTGACCAAGGACTCGCGGATCATCGTTCAGGGGATGACGTGGTCGGAGGGTTCGAAGCACACGCGGCGGATGCTGGCTTCGGGTGCGCAGGTGGTCGGGGGGGTGAATGCGCGTAAGGCCGGCACGGTGCATGAGGGGTTGCCGGTGTTCGGTTCGGTGGCTGAGGCGATGTCGGTCACGGGGGCGGATGTGTCGGTGGTGTTCGTGCCGCCGGCGTTCACGAAGGATGCGGTGAAGGAGGCGGTGGATGCGCGGATTCCGTTGTGTGTGGTGATCACCGAGGGTGTTCCGGTGCATGACACGGCGGAGTTCTGGGCGTATGCGGTGGCGGCGGGTGGGGTGACGCGGGTTATCGGGCCGAACTGTCCGGGGATCGCGTCGCCTGGTGCGTCGAATGCGGGGATTATTCCTGCGGATATCACGTCGCCTGGTCGGGTGGGGTTGGTGTCGAAGTCGGGGACGTTGACGTATCAGCTGATGTATGAGCTGAGGGATCTGGGGTTCTCGACGGCGGTGGGGATCGGTGGGGATCCGGTGATCGGGACGACGCATATTGATGCGTTGGCGGCGTTTGAGGCGGATCCGGAGACCGATGCGATCGTGATGATCGGTGAGATCGGCGGGGATGCGGAGGAGCGGGCGGCGGCGTTCATCGAGAGGTCGGTGTCGAAGCCGGTGGTGGCGTATGTGGCGGGGTTCACGGCGCCGGAGGGTAAGACGATGGGTCATGCCGGGGCGATCGTGTCGGGGTCGGCTGGTACGGCTCAGGCGAAGAAGGAGGCGTTGGAGAAGGTCGGGGTGCGGGTGGGTAAGACGCCCAGCGAGACCGGCCGCCTCCTGCGCGAGGTGCTCCAGGCCCGCTGAGGCCCGTTTCGCGACGCGGACGCCCGGTGAGATCTCACCGGGCGTCCCACGCTTCCGGCGCATAATGCGGCCCTTCGGCGGGAGAGCCGTACCAAAAGGGGCTCAACACCGCGACACGCGGACGCAGGAACCCGGCGGAAGCCGTACACCCTGAGACCATCGACTACTGTGACGGCCCTTCTCGACCGGCTGCGGACGGCCCCCCGGAGCATGCTCAGCAGAATCCCCCTGCCCGGTGTCACCGACGACGACGACGTCCGCAGGCCGCTTCCCGTGTCGGGAATGCTCGCCGCGGCCTGGACCCTCGGCGTCGGGCTCGCGGTGCTCACCACGCTCACGCTGGTCGGCTGGATCGCGGCGCCGCGCTCGGCGGCGTTCGGCACCGGGCTGCCCGGCGTGTTCCGGACCGCGGCGCAGCTGTGGCTGGCCGCCCACCACGCCGGGTTCGCGATCCCCGGCGGCCGGGTCGGGCTGCTCCCGCTGGGCCTGATGGTGCTGCCGGCGCTGCTGCTCTACCGGGCGGCGCTGTGGATGGCCAGGGACGCCGACCTGCGGGTCCGGCTGCCCGCCCGGCTGCCCAAGGGCAGCCCCAAGGACATGGCGAGCGCCCGGCGCAGGGCCCAGCTCGTCCTGGTCGCCCAGGCGGGCATCTCGCTGGCCGCGCCGTACGCGCTGCTCGCCGGGCTGATCGCGCTGGTCGCGCGGAACGAGATCACCCAGCCCCACCTCGGCGAGGTCCTGGTCAGCCACCTGCTGCTGGCGTTCGTCGCCGGAGCGCTGGCCACGGCGCGGACGATCGGGCCGTGGCGGACCATGCTCCGCCTGCTGCCCGAGCGGGCGCGGGCCGTCACGATCGGCACCGCGGCCGCGCTGGCGATCATGCTGTCCGCCGGGCTGCTCCTGGTCCTCGGTTCGATCGTGGTCAACTTCGCCCAGGTCAGGGAGCTGTCCGACGGGCTCGCGCCGGGTGTCGTCGGCGGCACGCTGCTGCTCCTCGTGCAGGGCCTCTACCTGCTGAACGGCGTCGTGTGGGGGATGGCGTACATCGCCGGGCCCGGGTTCGCGATCGGCACCGGCACCCTCGTCGCGCCGACCGGCGTCCAGCTCGGCCACGTGCCCAGCCTGCCGGTGCTCGGCGCACTCCCGGACGCCGGGACGACCTCGCCGTGGGTCATGGCGGTGCTCGCCGTGCCGTTCGCGGCGGGCGCGGTGGGCGGCCTGCTCATCGTGCGCATCGCCCCGACGCCGTCGTACGAGATCGCGCCCCTGTGGGGGTTCGTCTGCGGGATCACCACCGGCGTCGCCGCGGGCGCGCTGGCCGCGCTGTCCGGCGGCCCGCTCGGCGACGGGCGGATGTCGGCGATCGGCCCCTCGCCGTGGGAGGTGATGCTCTCCGTCTCCCTGGAGGTCGGCGTCGCCGCGGGCATCGCCGCCGGGCTGTCCAACTGGTGGCTGGTCTTCCGCGCGGCCCGCGGCCACGCGCCCGCCCTGGCCCGGCTGGGTACGGCTGCCGCCCCCGTGCGCAAGGCCGGAGCGGCGATCGCCAAGGTGGCCAGCAGGGTCGGGTTCGCCGAGCCCGGCGAGCCGCACCGGCTGCCCGGCCACTGGATGGACGCCACCGAGACCGACACCCAGCCCATCCCGGTGGTCAGGGACGACTGGGTGGACGAGCACGCCTCGGCCGCCGCCGAACTGCTGGCCGACCCCGGCTTCCGCAAGGCCGACCAGCAACGCCCGCAGCGCCGCGACATCGTGGACGAGACCGACGACCGCGGCGGCCACGTGATCTACGTGGACCCCTACGCCTGGGACCGGGAGTGACCGGTCAGGGCGCGATGGGGAACTGCAGCTCGCCCGGCCGCAGGAACGGCACCCGCTGCTCCATCGAGCGCTCCAGCCGCTCGACGCAGTCGCTCTGCGCCGCCACCGTGCCCGCGCCGATCTTGCACTCGGTGTAGGTGCTGAGCTCGGACGCGAAGTAGAGCTGCAACCCCGTGGTGCCTACGGCGATGAACGACGCCACCGACGAGATCACCACCCCCACGATCGCGACCGTGGCCGGTTTGCCCGCCCGGCGCAGCAGACCCACCGCACGAATCCCGATCACCAGGGCGATCAGGCCGAGCACCAGGCCGCCGACGGGGAGCAGGAAGGTCACCACCAGTGCTAGGAAGGCATAGAGCATCGCCCGTCTGCCCGCGGCTTCGGGGGGCCGCTGCCCGGTCGGACTCTGGACGGGTGTCGCCACCTGACCTCCTCTGCGTCGTTTGACCGGTCAGCCGGATACCCTGGTTGCGGCGTGCGCGACCGTGCCGGCACGTCACCCGATCAGCACCGACTGGAGCGCTCTTTGTCTGACCAGGCCATTCGGCTCGTGGTTCTCGTCTCCGGTTCTGGAACCAACCTACAGTCCCTACTGGACGCGGTGGCCGACGAATCCTACGGCGCCGTGATCGTCGCGGTCGGCGCCGACCGCGACGGCATCGAAGGACTGGCCCGCGCGGAGCGGGCGGGTGTGCCGACGTTCGTCGAGCGCGTCCGCGACCACTCCGACCGCGCGGCGTGGGACGAGGCCATCGCCGCCAGAATCGCCGCCCACAAGCCGGATCTCGTGATCTGCGCCGGGTTCATGAGGATCCTCGGGGCGCCGACGCTGTCCGCGTTCCCCGTGGTCAACACCCATCCCGCGCTGCTGCCGGCCTTCCCCGGCGCGCACGGGGTGCGAGACGCCCTGGCGTACGGCGTGCGGGTGACCGGCTGCACGGTCATGTTCGCCGACGCGGGCGTGGACACCGGGCCGATCATCGCCCAGGAGACCGTCCGCGTGTACGACGGGGACGACGAGGACACGCTGCACGAACGGATCAAGACCGTCGAGCGCGGCCTGCTCGTCGAGACGGTCGGCCGCATGGCCCGCGAGGGCTGGACGGTCACCGGCCGGAATGTTCGCCTGGGTTCGCGGACCCGGGGTGACGGAGAACCAGGGAGGACCACGAAGTGACCCGCATCGCCGTCAGGCGCGCGTTGATCGCGGTGTATGACAAGTCAGGGCTGGAGGAGCTGGCCAGGGGGCTCGACGCCGCGGGCGTGGAGATCGTTTCTACGGGGGGCACGGCGGCGAAGATCGCGTCGTTCGGCGTGCGGGTCACCCCGGTCGAGGCGCTCACCGGGTTCCCCGAATGCCTGGACGGCCGGGTCAAGACGCTGCACCCGAGAGTGCACGCCGGCCTCCTCGCCGACAGCGGCAACCCGGCCCACGTCAAGCAGCTCGAAGAGCTGGAGATCGAGCCGTTCGAGCTGGTGGTGGTCAACCTCTACCCGTTCAGCGCGACCGTGGCCTCCGGCGCGGCGCCGCAGGAGTGCGTCGAGCAGATCGACATCGGCGGCCCGGCGATGATCCGCGGCGCGGCCAAGAACCACGGCACGGTGGCGGTCGTCACCGACCCGGCGTCCTACGGCGACGTGCTCGCCGCGGTCGCCGCGGGCGGCTTCACCGTGGACGAGCGCCGCCGCCTGGCCGGGGCCGCCTACGCGCACACCGCCGCGTACGACGTGGCCGTGGCCTCGTGGTTCTCCTCTGTCTACGCGCCGCAGGACGGTCCGTGGCCGGAGTTCATGGGCGCCACCTGGGAGCGCGAGGCCGTGCTGCGGTACGGCGAGAACCCGCACCAGGAAGCCGCGCTCTACTCGGCGGGCACCGGCGGCCTGGCCGGCGCCGAGCAGTTGCACGGCAAGGAGATGTCCTACAACAACTACGTGGACGCCGACGCCGCCTGGCGGGCCGCCTGGGACTTCGCCGAGCCGTGCGTGGCGATCATCAAGCACGCCAACCCGTGCGGCATCGCGGTCGGCGCCGACGTGGCGCAGGCGCACCGCAAGGCGCACGCCTGTGACCCGCTGTCGGCCTACGGCGGCGTCATCGCGGTGAACGGCGAGGTCACCGAGGAGCTGGCCCGGCAGATCGCCGAGGTGTTCACCGAGGTCGTGGTGGCCACCGGGTTCGCGCCCGAGGCGCTGGCCGTGCTCACCCAGAAGAAGAACATCAGGCTGCTGCGCTGCCCGGCCGGTCCCGCCGGTGTCGCGGAGTTCCGCCGGATCGACGGCGGCCTGCTGGTGCAGACCGTGGACCGGGTGGACGCGCCGGGCGACGATCCGGCGAACTGGGAGCTCAAGGTGGGGGCCGCCGCCTCCGCCGAGGTGCTGGCCGACCTCGCCTTCGCCTGGCGGGCCTGCCGTTCGGTCAAGTCCAACGCCATCCTGCTCGCCGCCGACGGCGCCACCGTGGGCGTCGGCATGGGACAGGTCAACCGGGTGGACTCCGCCCGCCTCGCGGTCTCCCGCGCCGGCGACCGCGCCACCGGTTCCGTCGGCGCCTCGGACGCGTTCTTCCCGTTCCCCGACGGCCTGGAGGTGCTCGCCGAGGCGGGCGTCCGCGCCATCGTCGAGCCCGGTGGCTCGGTGCACGATCCCGAGGTCATCGAAGCCGCCGAGAAGGCCGGCATCACCCTCTACTTCACCGGCACCCGCCACTTCTTCCACTGAACCCCGCCCGCCCGGCCGCCGCGCTCCGGCGGCCGGGCCTGCCCGGGATTTCCGCGTTGGGGTGATCTCCCGGCTGATCTGGGTAGTGGGGATGGTTCGGGTGTTTCGGGGCCGCAGGCCGGATGGGGCAGGTACCCTGAGGCTTCATCGTCTGTTTCCTCCCTCGGAGTACCCGCATGTCCTTGATCGATCTGGTTCTGTACGGCGTCGTCCTGGTCAGTGGGTTCCTCCACAGCCCCTTCGTGCTCGTGATCTTCGCGGGCCTCGGGGCGTATCTCGGCAAGGTCGCCGTGGAGACCATCCCCTTCACCAGGAGGATCATCGAGCGGCGCGAGGCGGCGGCTCGGGAGGGCAGCCGGTAGGCGGCCCATATGATGGGCTGACATGAGCGCGCAGAGACTCGATGGCAAGGCCACCGCGGCCAAGATCAAGGCCGACCTGACCGCCCGGGTGGCGGAGCTGAGGAAGCGCGGGGTCGCTCCCGGGCTGGGCACGGTGCTCGTGGGCGACGATCCCGGCAGCCAGATCTACGTCGCGGGCAAGCACCGCGACTGCGCCGAGGTCGGCATCGCCTCCATCCGCAAGGACCTGCCGGAGACCGCCACCCAGGCCGAGGTCGAGGCGGCGATCGACGAGCTCAACGCCGACCCGGCGTGCACCGGCTACATCGTGCAGCTCCCGCTGCCACGCGGTCTGGACACCATGGCGCTGATCGAGCGCATCGACCCGGGCAAGGACGCCGACGGGCTGCACCCGGTCAACCTGGGCCGCCTGGTGCACATGATGGACGCGCCGCTGCCGTGCACGCCGCGCGGCATCGTGGTGCTGTTGCAGGAGTTCGGGGTGCCGCTGAAGGGCGCCGAGGTGGTGGTGGTCGGCCGCGGGATCACGGTGGGCCGCTCGCTGGGCCTGCTGCTGACCCGGCGCAGTGAGAATGCCACGGTCACCCTGTGCCACACCGGCACCCAGGACCTCGCCGCGCACGTGCGCGGGGCCGACGTCGTCGTCGCGGCGGCGGGCGTGCCCGGGTTGATCACCGCCGACATGGTCAAGCCGGGGGCCGCGGTGCTCGACGTCGGCGTCTCCCGGGTCGAGGGCAAGATCGCCGGAGACGTGGCGCCGGATGTCGCTGAGGTGGCCGGCTTCCTCACCCCCAATCCCGGCGGCGTCGGCCCGATGACCCGCGCCATGCTGCTCACCAACGTCGTGGAGGCGGCCGAGCGCCGGCACCCGGCGTAAGGGCATGCATGCCCGGCTCCGGCGTGGCACGCCGCCCCGGCATGCGGGCATGATGAAGCCCCGCCCGTGACCGGCACGGGCGGGTACGCCTCAGGACGCGCGGCGGCCCGCGGTCGGGTGCGGCTGTCCCTCCGCCGGGGTGCCCGCGGAACGCTGCGGCGGGACCACCGGTGTCGGCCGGACCAGGCCGAGGGCGACCACCTCGTTGGCCAGCCGGGTGCGCCTGTTGGTGCCCTCGGGAATCCGGAACTTCTGGTAGAGGCGGAGCAGATGCTGCTTCACCGCCGCCTCGGTCACCACCAGGTCGTCCGCTATCTCCCGCGCGGTGGCGGGCGCGACGAACGCCTCGTCGGACAGCGCCGGGCGGCACAGCGAGGTGAGCACGTCCACCTCCCGCCGGGTCAGCTCCGGGGCCGCCGCGCGTCGCAGCTCGACCTCGGGGGTGAAGTCCTCGCGGGGCACGCCTCCCACCCGGCAGCGCGCGGCGCCGAAGGACACCACGTCGCCGTCGTCGAGCACCCTCCGGGCGATCGGCCTGCCGTTCACCCGTGTGCCGTTGCGGGACAGGCCCAGGTCAACGACGTACAGGTAAGGTCCCCGCCGGACGAACTCGGCGTGCAGCCGGGACACGCTCGGGTCCGTCAGCCTGATGTCCGCACCACGGCCACGGCCGACCGTAGTGATCTCGGGCCGCAACGGGACGACCTCGCCGGTGTCCTCGATGCGTATGAACGGCCCCTCCACGGCAGTTCCTCCCCAGGTAGCCCGCCGTATCTTCTGCTATAGCTTCGGCTTACCCAAACGAGGGGATGGGGAATCGCCTTTGCCGTAAGGAGAATCCGACGCGAAATTGGTCTGGACCTCTGGAGAAGGTTTTGCCTGCTCACGGGTAGACTTCGGGCGAAGATAAGCGGAGGAAACACACATGGCGGACAAGCCCACCAAAGGCCTCGCCGATGTCGTAGCCGCGTCCACAGCGCTGAGTGACATCGACGGGAAGGCCGGTCGCCTCTTCTATCGTGGCTACGACATCCACGATCTGGCGGGGCGCACCACATTCGAAGAGACCGCCCATCTGCTCCAGTGTGGCGCTCTCCCCACCCGGGACCAGCTCGCCGCCTACGGCGCGGAGCTGGTCAACGGCCGCTCGCTCGGCGCGTTGGTCGAGGCCAACATCTCCGAGATCGCCGAGAAGCAGGCCCCCATGGAGGCCCTGCGCACCCTGGTCTCCCTGTCCGGCGCCGAGAACCCGGACAAGGACGCCAACAGCGCGGAGGCCAACCACCGCAAGGCGGCGCAGCTCACCGCCCAGCAGCCCATTCTGGTCGCCCGGTACCACGCCGCCCGCACCGGCGCCGAGATCCCCGATCCCGACCCCGGGCTGAGCATCGCGGCGAACTTCCTGCTCCAGATCACCGGCAAGGTCCCGGACCCGCGGCAGGTCGAGATCTTCGACACCTGCCTCGTCCTGCACGCCGACCACACGATGAACGCCTCGACGTTCGCCGCCCGGGTGTGCGCCGCGACCCTGTCGGACATGCACTCGGCGATCGTGGCCGCCATCGGCACGCTGAAGGGCCCGCTGCACGGCGGCGCCAACGAGCAGGTCATGCGCACGCTGCAGAGCATCGCGCCGGACCAGGTGGCCGGGACCGTCCGCGACAAGCTCGCGAACGGCGAGAAGATCATGGGCTTCGGGCACCGGGTCTACAAGACGGAGGACCCGCGCGCGACCCATCTGCGCAGGATGTCCGAGGAGCTGGCCCAGGCCGCCGGGGACGACACGTACTACCGCATGTCCAAGGAGATGGAGGAGGTCGTCCTCGCGGAGAAGGGCCTCTACCCGAACGTCGACTTCTACGCGGCGACCGTCTACCACTACCTTGGTATTCCTACCGATCTGTTCACCCCCGTGTTCTCGGTGAGCCGCATGTCGGGTTGGACCGCGCACGTGATCGAACAGCACGCGGACAACCGGCTGATCCGGCCCGACAGCGAATACATCGGTGAGCGCGACCAAAAATGGAAGCCGATCGACGAGCGTTGAACGAGCGACAGCAGGCAGGCTGGGGACCGTACCCTCTCATCGCACTGGGGACGGTTCTCGGCCTCGCCTCCATACTTCTAGGGGCATCGCCGTCGGTCGGCATGCCCGTTGCCGGCGGCTTCCTGCTGCTCGGCGCGCTGATCAGGGTGATACTCCCTGAGCGGCGCGCGGGGTGGTTCGCGATCCGCGGCAAGACGACCGACGCGCTCACCCTGACCACCTTCGGCGCTCTGCTGGTATTCGGCGGGTTGATCCTGCTCGTGGAGCGTGAATGGATCGTCGGGATCCTCGGCTTCATCCGGATCGTCGGATGACCGGGTGGCCAGCGAGGTGTTCGAACCGGTCCGATAGCCTCAACGGCCAGTGAGCCTCAAAAAGGATCGTCTGGTCAGTGTTAGTTCAGAAGGGGAACCACACGCATGCCCAAGATCAAGGTAGAGGGGGCCGTCGTCGAGCTTGACGGCGACGAGATGACCCGGATCATCTGGCAGTTCATCAAGGACCAGTTGATCCTTCCCTACCTCGACATCGATCTGAAGTACTACGACCTCGGCATCGAGCACCGCGACGCCACCGACGACCAGGTCACGATCGATGCCGCCAACGCGATCAAGCAGTACGGCGTCGGCGTGAAGTGCGCCACCATCACCCCCGACGAGGCGCGGGTCGAGGAGTTCGGCCTGAAGAAGATGTGGAAGTCCCCGAACGGGACGATCCGCAACATCCTCGGCGGCGTCATCTTCCGCGAACCGATCATCATGTCCAACGTGCCGCGCCTGGTGCCCGGCTGGACCAAGCCGATCGTGGTCGGCCGTCACGCGTTCGGCGACCAGTACCGCGCCACCGACCTCAAGATCCCCGGCGAGGGCACGCTGACGCTGACCTTCACCCCGAAGGACGGCAGCGAGCCGATCGAGCTGGACGTCTACGACTTCCCGGGCAGCGGCGTCGCGCTGGCGATGTACAACCTGGACGAGTCGATCAGGGACTTCGCCCGCGCCTCCATGCGTTACGGCCTGAACCGTAACTTCCCGGTCTACCTCTCCACGAAGAACACGATCCTCAAGGCCTACGACGGCCGGTTCAAGGACATCTTCGCCGAGGTCTACGAGACCGAGTTCAAGGGCGAGTTCGAGGCGGCCGGGCTCACCTACGAGCACCGCCTGATCGACGACATGGTCGCCGCGGCGCTGAAGTGGGAGGGCGGCTACGTCTGGGCCGCCAAGAACTACGACGGCGACGTGCAGTCGGACACGGTGGCGCAGGGCTTCGGCTCGCTGGGCCTGATGACGTCGGTGCTGATGACGCCGGACGGCCGCACGGTCGAGGCCGAGGCCGCGCACGGCACGGTCACCCGGCACTTCCGCCAGCACCAGCAGGGCAAGCCGACCTCCACCAACCCGATCGCCTCGATCTTCGCGTGGACCCGTGGCCTGCAGCACCGCGGCAAGCTCGACAACACCCCCGAGGTGGTCGACTTCGCCACGAAGCTGGAGGAGGTCTGCGTCGAGACCGTCGAGAGCGGCCAGATGACCAAGGACCTGGCGCTGCTCGTCGGCGGCGACGCCGAGTGGCTGACCACCCAGGACTTCCTGGCCGCGCTGGACGAGAACCTCAAGAAGAAGATGTCCGTCTGATCTTCTCCGGGTCAAGGGCCGCCTCCGGGCGGCCCTTTCGCCTGCCCCCGTCCTGTCTCACCGAGGCACTCCCAGGGTCACGTAGGTGTAACGCCCGGCAAGGGGCCGTGTGAAACGGTGATGGGGCCGTAAAGTTTGCCTGGTCGGAATCCACGCGACCTTGTTAGGGAAAGCGCATGCCGCAGATCGCGCCGCTCGTGGCGGGGGATCCCACCCGGCTGGGGGGCTTCCGCCTGTCCGGACGGCTCGGCGAGGGCGGCCAGGGAGTCGTCTACCTGGGGGTCAGCGAGTCCGGCGAGCAGGCGGCGGTCAAGCTCCTGCACGTGAAGTTCAGCGGTGACACGACCGCCCGCTCCCGCTTCGCCCGCGAGCTGCGCGCCGCCCAGCGGGTCGCGTCCTTCTGTACGGCCCGCGTCATCGACGCCGACCTCGAAGGGGACACCCCCTACATCGCCAGCGAGTTCATCCAGGGCCGCTCGCTGCGCGACGTCGTGGACGACGACGGCCCGCTGCGCGGCGTGGCGCTGGACCGGCTGGCCATCGGCACCGCCACCGCGCTCACCGCCATCCACCGAGCGTCGATCGTGCACCGCGACTTCAAGCCGGACAACGTGCTCATGGCCGTGGACGGCCCGCGGGTGGTCGACTTCGGCATCGCCCGCATCCTCGACTCGACGGGCACGATCACCAGCCGGGCGATCGGCACCCCGGCCTACATGGCCCCGGAGCAGATCGCCGGCGACGACGTGGGCCCGCACACCGACATCTTCGCCTGGGGCGCGACGATCACCTTCGCGGCGACCGGCGTCACCATCTTCGACGGCGGCTCGATCGCGGCGGTGCTCAACCGGATCCTCAACCACGAGGTCGACCTCAGCATGCTGCACGAGCCGCTGCGCAGTGTGGTGCGCTCGTCGCTGTTGAAGCCGGCGGCGAGCCGACCCTCGGCCGACCAGATCCTGCTGCGCCTGCTCGGCCGGCCCGACAGCGCGGGCGCGTCGCCCGACGTGCTCACCCAGGGCGTCCAGATCGCCACCCCGGCCGACGACGGGGACACCACCCGGCAGGCCAGGATGCCCACCTCCACCGGCCGGTCGGGCGCGCCGCCGCCCGCCCGCCCCGCCCCCGGCACCGCCACCGGCTTCGAGCCGCCCCCGCAGCCGTTCCCGGCACCCCAGCAGCCGCAGAAGCCGCAGAAGCCGCAGGAGTCGCAGCCCGGTCACCAGCAACCCCGCCGACAGCCCCAGCCGCCACACCAGCAGCAGCAACCCCGGCACGACCAGCACTCCCGGCCGGTGCCGCAGCAGGACCCCTGGGCCCGCCCGGCGCCCGGCAGGGACTTCGCCGCCGAATCGCCGACGCCCGCGCTCATCCCGCCGCCGAGCTGGCAGACGCCGCCCCCGGGAGGCCGCGGCGGGGAGCCGTCCACACTGGTGTCCGCCGAGCCGGCGCGCCGGAAGACCGGGAAGAAGGTGTGGGCCGTCCTGCTGGCCATCGTGGTGCTGCTCGCCGGCGGCGCGGGCGTCGCGTACGCCGCGGGCTGGCGGCCGCCGTTTCTGCAGGCGTCGGCGAGCACCGGGGGAGGGGAACCCCGCTCCTTCGCCTCGGTGGTGGACAAGGCGGCGGCGACGAAGACGCTGACCGTCGGCCTGCGCAACTTCCTGCCCGGCATCTCCCTCCAGTCCACCCAGAACGGAAGCTGGACCGGCTTCGAGGTGGACCTCGCCACCGAGATCGCCAAGGCGCTGGACGTGCCGGCCGAGGGCATCACGTTCCGCGAGACGAGCCGCGCGGAGCGGCCCGGCCTGCTGGCGGACGGCAAGGTGGACATGGTGATCGCCACCTACCCGGTCAACGACGCCGACGACGTCGTGTTCGCCGGCCCGTACTACCTGGCGCACGTGGACGTGCTGGTCAAGGACGGGTCGTCGATCCAGACGCTGGCCGGCCTGGAGGGCAGGCGGCTCTGCCAGCCGGCGGCGAGCGTCTCGGTGGGCGTGGTGCAGCGCAGGGTCGAGCGGCTCGAACTCGTGCCGGCCGACACCTACACCGAGTGCGTGAACATGCTGACCGCGGGCACCGTCGACGCGGTCCCCGGCGACGACCTCGTGCTGGCCGGGTTCGCCAACCGGGAGAGCGTCCGGTTCAAGGTGCTCGGGCTGAAGCTCACCGACGAGCGTTACGCGGTGGCGCTGAAGCCGGGCGACGAGGGCGGCTGCCGCGCCGTACGGGCCGCGATCACCGCGCTCTACGAGAACGGCGTGATCAGAAGGCTGCTCGGCAAGCACTTCTCCAACGTGGAGTTCGCGCCCGAGCTGGCCATGCCGGCGCTCGCCCCGTGCGGGTGAGCGTCGCGGGCGGGCCGTTCACCGCGCGGACGGCCGGGCGGTGACGTGTCCCGGCACCCGTGCGGGTAGCATCCCACCCGTTCACGAAATCATCCGCGAGTTGGGGGAAGGCAATGCCTGACACTCCCGTCAAGGTCACCGTCACCGGCGCAGCAGGCCAGATCGGCTATGCGCTGCTCTTCCGTATCGCCTCGGGCCAGCTGCTCGGCGCGGACGTGCCGGTGAGGCTGAGCCTGCTGGAGATCCCGCAGGCGGTGAAGGCGGCCGAGGGCACCGCGATGGAGCTCGACGACTGCGCGTTCCCCCTGCTGCGGGGCATCGAGATCACCGATGACCTCACCACGGCCTTCGACGGCACCAACGTGGCGCTGCTGGTCGGCGCCCGCCCGCGTACGGCGGGCATGGAGCGCGGCGACCTGCTGGAGGCCAACGGCGGCATCTTCGGCCCGCAAGGCAAGGCCATCAACGACCACGCGGCCGGCGACATCCGCGTCCTGGTGGTCGGCAACCCGGCGAACACCAACGCGCTGATCGCCCAGAAGCACGCCCCCGACGTGCCCGCCGACCGGTTCAACGCGATGACCAGGCTCGACCACAACCGCGCGCTGTCCCAGCTCGCGACGAAGCTCCGGGTCCCGGTCAGCGAGATCAGGAAGATGACGATCTGGGGCAACCACTCGGCGACCCAGTACCCCGACCTGTTCCACGCCGAGGTCGGCGGCAAGGTCGCCGCCGAGCAGGTGGACGAGGGCTGGCTGCGCGACACGTTCATCCCGACCGTGGCCAAGCGCGGCGCGGCGATCATCGAGGCGCGCGGCGCGTCCAGCGCGGCGTCGGCCGCCAACGCCGCGATCGACCACGTCCGCGACTGGGTGAACGGCACCGCCGAGGGCGACTGGACCTCCGCGGCCATCCCCTCCGACGGCTCCTACGGCGTGCCGGAGGGCCTGATCTCCTCCTTCCCCGTGGTCTCCCGGGGCGGCGCGTGGGAGATCGTCCAGGGCCTGGACATCGACGCCTTCTCCCGTGGGCGCATCGACGCCTCGGTGCAGGAGCTGGCCGAGGAGCGCGAGGCCGTCCGCGGCCTGGGCCTGCTCTGAGCCCGCGGAGTGTGACGTGAACGAGGCCCCGGGCACGCCGCCCGGGGCCTTCGCGCATGGCGGGGACCGGTCAGCCGAGCGCTGCCCAGGCGTCCGCGACCATCTCGCGCAGGGAGGCGCGGTCCGGCTTCCAGGCCAGCTCCTTCTGGATGAGCTCGGAGGAGGCGACGAGGACGGCGGGGTCGCCCGGCCGCCTGGCGTCCGTCACGACGGGGATGTCGTGCCCGGTGACCTCGCGGCAGACCGAGATGACCTCCTGCACGGTGAACCCGGTGCCGCTGCCCAGGTTGTAGATCCTGTGCGTGCCCTCGGCGCAGCCGGCCAGCGCGAGCTGGTGGGCGCGGGCCAGGTCGGCGACGTGGACGTAGTCGCGCACGCAGGTGCCGTCGGACGTGGGGTAGTCGGTGCCGAAGACGCTGACCGGCTTCCCGCCGCCGCGGGCGACGGCCAGGACGTTGGGGATCAGGTGCGTCTCGACGGTGTGCCGCTCGCGGTAGACGCGGCCGTCGGCGGCGGCGTAGGCGCCCGCCACGTTGAAGTAGCGCAGGCTGGTCGCACCCAGGCCGTGCATCCGGGCGAACGCGGTGAGCGTCGTGTCCACGGCCAGCTTGGAGGCGCCGTAGGGGTTGGTCGGCAGGGTCGGGTCGGTCTCCAGGATGGGCGTGCGCTCCGGCTCGCCGTACACGGCCGCGGTGGAGGAGAACACGATCCGGCGCACGCCGGCGACCCGCATGGCCTCCAGCAGCGCGAGGGTGCCGCCGAGGTTGGCGTCCCAGTAAAGGCCGGGCCGGGCCATGGACTCGCCGACCAGCGACTTGGCGGCGAAGTGCAGCACGCCGTCGAAGCCGCCGCCGCCGAGCACGCCGGCCGCGTCGGTGACGGGGGCGCGGACGAACGTCGCGCCGGCGGGCACCGCGTCCTCGTGACCGGTGGACAGGTCGTCGAGCACCACGACCTCGTGGCCGGCCTCGACGAGCTGTGCCGCGACGACGCTTCCGATATAGCCGGCGCCTCCGGTGACCAGCAGTTTCACGATGCCACTCCCGTGTTCGTCCATGTTGGATTATGTTGGAATTTGTAAGGCCAGCGGGCCCAGCATACGCGTTCCCGGACCCGCACGCCGTAAAGAGGACGGGTACGCTGGCAAATCAATATCGGCCCGTGCGGAAACGGGTAATCGCGTGAACTATGTGCTCGCCAATATCGCCCTGGTCCTCATCTTCATCCTGATCGGAGGGTTCTTCGCGGCGGCCGAGATGGCGATGGTCTCTCTGCGGGAAGGCCAGGTCCGCAGCCTCAGCAGGCGTGGCCGCAGAGGCGCCCGGGTGGCCCGGCTGGCCCGCGATCCGAACCGCTTCCTCTCCTCGGTCCAGATCGGCGTCACCGTCGCCACGATGCTGTCCGCCGCGTTCGGCGCGGACACCCTCGCCTCCGAGCTGGTGCCCGCCCTGCTCGGCTGGGGGCTGCCCGCCGGGGTCGCGACCCCGGCCGCGCTGGTCCTCGTCACCCTGGTGATCTCCTACTTCTCGCTGGTGCTCGGCGAGCTCGCGCCCAAGCGGCTCGCCCGCCAGCGCGCGGAGGGCCTGTCGCTGCTCGTCGCCCCCCTGCTGGACGGCATGGCCCGGCTCTCCCGCCCGGTCATCTGGGGACTGTCGAAGTCCACCGACCTGGTGGTCCGGCTGCTCGGCGGCAACCCGCAGGCCGACCGCGAGGAGATGAGCACCGAAGAGCTGCGCGACATCGTCGTGGGCCACCACGAGCTGGCCGACGACGAGCGGCGGCTGATCAACGAGGTCTTCTCGGCGGGCAAGCGGCAGCTCCGCGAGGTGATGCTGCCGCGCACCGAGGTGGAGTTCATGTCCGCCGACACGACGCTCGCCGAGGCGGCCGTGCTCGCCGCGACCATGCCCCACTCGCGCTTCCCGGTCTTCCGCGACTCCTACGACAACGTCATCGGCTTCGTGCACGTGCGCGACCTGCTCGACCCGGTGCTCACCGGCCGGGTCGAGCCGATCAGCGAGCTGGTCAGGATCCGCCCGGTCAAGCTGGTCCCGGCCAGCAAGCGGGTGCTGCCCACCCTGTCCGAGATGCGCGACGAGGGACACCATCTGGCGCTCGTGGTGGACGAGTACGGCGGCACGGCGGGCATCGTCACCCTGGAGGACCTCGTCGAGGAACTCATCGGCGACATCAGGGACGAGTACGACCTGGAGGACGCGCAGGCCGTACGGCTGCCCGCCGGCCAGATCGAGATCGACGGCCTGGCCAACCTGGACGACGTGGCCGAGCAGACCGGCATCCGGCTGCCCGACGGGCCCTACGAGACGCTCGGCGGCTTCGTCATGGCCGCGCTCGGCCGCCTCCCCGCGCTCGACGACAAGGTGGAGATCCCGGGCTTCGAGCTCACCGTGACCGAGATGGACGGACGGCGTGTCGCCCGGGTCCGCATCGAGCACGGCGGCCCGCCCGCCACGCCGGAGCGGACGGGGCCGGAATCCGACTCGGAGGGGCCGGAGGGGCCCGTCGAGTCGCAAGACGACAAGGATTCCTGACACAATCTGGAGCTATGGCCCGTCCTCGCGTTCTCTCCGGCATCCAGCCCACGGCAGACTCCTTCCACCTGGGCAACTACCTCGGTGCGGTCCGTCAGTGGGTCGCGATGCAGGAGACGCACGACGCCTTCTACTGCGTGGTGGACCTGCACGCGATCACCGTCCAGCCCGACCCGCAGGAGCTGCGCCGGCGCACCCGGGTGGCCGCCGCCCAGCTCTTCGCGGCCGGCCTGGACCCCGAGCGCTGCACCGTCTTCGTGCAGAGCCACGTGCGCGAGCACACCGAGCTGGCCTGGGTGCTCATCTGCCTCACCGGCATGGGCGAGGCGGGCAGGATGACGCAGTTCAAGGACAAGTCGGCGAAGTACGGCGAGGGCGCGGCGAGCGTCGGGCTGTTCACCTACCCGATCCTGCAGGCGGCCGACATCCTGCTCTACCACGCCGACCAGGTCCCGGTCGGCGCCGACCAGAAGCAGCACCTGGAGCTCACCCGCGACCTGGCCCAGCGGTTCAACCACCGGTTCGGCGACACCTTCACGCTGCCGTCGCCGAGCATCCTCAAGGAGGTCGAGAAGATCACCGACCTCCAGGAGCCGACGGCCAAGATGTCCAAGTCGTCCTCCAGCCCGCAGGGCATCCTCGACCTGCTGGAGCAGCCCGGCGCGCTGCGTAAGAAGGTCATGCGCGCGGTCACCGACACCGGCTCCGACGTCCTCGCCGACGACGAGAACAAGCCCGGCGTCACCAACCTGCTGCGCATCCAGTCGGCCCTGACCGGCACCCCGATCCCCGACCTTGAGGCGCGTTACGCGGGGCAGGGCTACGGCACCTTCAAGAAGGACGTCGCCGAGGCCGTCATCGAGGTCTTCACCCCGATCAGGGAGCGCGCCGAGAAGCTGCTCGCCGACGAGCACGAGCTGGACCGCATGCTCGCGATCGGCGCCGAGCGCGCCGGCGCCGTGGCCGCCGAGACCATGGCCAAGGTCCGCGACCGGGTCGGCTTCCTGCCCCGCCTCTGATCCTCCGGCCCCCGGGCCGGGAGGCGGCGGCGATCTCGGGTAGGAGCCTGCCGTGGGCGGTCTGGTCAGGCGGGTTCAGGAGCGGATGGCTCGGCTCCGGGAGCGGGGTCACGGCGTCCTCGAACGCGCCCGGGTCAGGTGGGCGTGGTTCGACCACCTCATGCTGACCGTGCACCGGTACCACGTGCAGTCCGGCGACCGGCTGGCCGGCGCGGTGACCTACTTCGCCTTCCTGTCGTTCTTCCCGATCGTCGCCCTGGCGTTCGCGTTGTTCGGCTACGTGGTCAGCATGCGGCCGGACGCGCTGGAGACGCTGGCGAGGGCGATCGACGAGCAGTTGCCCGGCCTGGCCGAGCGGCTCAACCTGCGGCTGATCGCCGAGTCCAGGACCGGCGCCGGGCTCGTCGGCCTGCTCGGCCTGCTGTACGCCGGCCTCGGCGCCGTGGAGGCGCTGCGCGGCGCGCTGCGGGCCATCTGGATGACCACCGAGCCGGCGCTCAACTACTTCCTCGGCAAGCTGCGCGACCTGGTGGCGCTGGTGCTGATCGGGCTGACCCTCGTGGTGTCCGTGGCCGTGAGCGGCTTCGCCACCGGCGCCACCGGCACGGTCGCCGGGTGGCTCGGCCTGTCCGCCTCTGGGCTGGGGGAGAGCCTGGTCTGGCTGGCCGGCATCACCGTGAGCGTGTGCGCCGACACCCTGGTCTTCCTCATCATCCTGGGCTGGCTGGGCAGGGCGGCCCAGGCGTTCGGCACCGTGCTGAAGGGCGCGCTCATCGCGGCGGTCGGCTTCGGGCTGCTCAAGCAACTGGCCGCGCTGCTGCTCTCGCACGTGCTGGGCAACCCGATCTACGGCACCTTCACCGTCATCGCCGGGCTGCTGATCTGGATCAACCTGGCCACCAGGCTCACGCTCTACGCGGCGGCCTGGACGGCCACGGCGAACCTCGGCCCGCCGCCGGAACCGTCCCCCGTCCCCTCCTCGGACGGCGGCGTCACCCCCGTGCCGTGAGGCGCACCTTCATGGGGTCACCGTGACCCGGCCCGCCTGCGGCGGCGCATGCCGTACCCGAGCCAGGCGAGGCCGGCGAGCACGGCCGCGCCGATGACCAGGGGGGCGGCCATCCGGGTGGCCGGGTGCTCGGTGCTCGCGGGCCCGGCGCCGGCGCCGGGTGCGGAGACGGCGGCGGGCGGCGGGCTCGACTGCACCTTGCCGACCGGGGCGGTGGCCTGGACGGCCGGGTCGGGCAGCGGATCGACCAGTTGCCCGACCGGGGTGGCCCGGCCGCGCGCGGCGAACCCCCAGTCGAGCAGGTCGGCGACCTCGTCCCAGAAGTAGCCGTCGTGCCGCATGATCGCCACGATGATCGTGTGCCCGTCGCGCTTGGCCGCGCCGACGAAGCTGCCCATGGCCTTGGAGGTCCAGCCGTTCTTGACCCCGATCATGCCCTTGTAGCGGAACAGCAGCTTGTTGTGGTTGCTGATCTCGTAGTAGCCCTTGGGCGCGGGGAATTTTGCGGACTTCATGCTGACATATCGCCGGAAGTCGGCGTTGGCGAGTCCGGCTCGGGCGATCAGCGCCAGGTCGTAGGCCGAACTCCGCTGGCCCGGCAGGTCCAGGCCGCTGGGCGTCCTGGCCACCGTGTCGAGCGCCTGGAGCCGTTTGGCCTCGGCGTTCATGTCCTTCATGGTCTGGGCCAGGCTGCCGTTGGCCTCGGCGAGCGCCATGGCCGCGTCGTTGCCCGAGGACATCATCAGGGCGCGGAACAGGTCCTCGACCCGGTAGGTGCCCTTCACCGAGATGCCCACCGCGCTGCCCTCCTGGTTGGCGGCGTTGCGGCTCGGCCGTACCTTCTCGTCCTTGTCCAGCTTGGGGATGAGGGTGAGCGCGGTCAGGGTCTTGAGGGTGCTCGCTGGCAGGTAGTGCCCGTGCGGGTCCTTGGCGGCGAGCACCTGGCCGGTCTCGGCGTCCGCGACCACGTAAGCCTTGGCGCCGGTCTTGGGCGGCGCCTTGATCCCCTCGGGGGCGACGATGCCGCGGGCGCCGAGCAGCGCGCCGCCGATCGGCACGGCCGCGCCCCGCGCCGGGGGGCGGTCGGCGGGCTGCGCGCCGGGAAGCGGATCACCCGACGGCGCCCCGGTGGGCGCCTGCGACGGCGGTTGCACCGCAGGCGGCGCGTCGGGGGGCGGCTGCACCGCAGGCGGCGCGTCGGACGGTGGCTCGGTCGGGAGCGGTGCGTCGGGCGGCGGTGAAGGAACCTGTGGCGCCAGGGCCGCGGCGCGGGCGGGGGGCGTGCCCTCCGGCACGGCGGTCGCCCGCGCCGGGGGCTGGGCGAGGGCGGCCGTGGCCAGCACCGCCATGGTGAGCAGCGCCGTGCGCGGCATCAGGTGGTTTGTCCGCATAACGGACTCAGGTTAGCTTCGAGCCGGATCGCATGTGCGGTCAGTTTCCTCCCGGGGTGCCGCGGACACCCGACCCGCCGAGGGCTTGATACTGGGCGCATGCAAATGTCACGAAGGATCGCCGGATTTCTCCTCGCACTTGCCGCTTTCATGGTCTTCGAGTGGATCAATCTTGGATTCAATCTCGCGGACGGCCACGAGACGTCGTTCTACGTCGTGCACGGCATCCTGATCGCGGTCAACATCCTGCTGGCCCTGGCACTGGCCGTGATCGGCTGGCGCGGGTGGCGGGGCGCGGCGGCCTGAGACAGCCCAGGAGGGGCTGGGACGGCACCCCGGGTCAACGCCCCGCGCCGAGTGCCCGCAGGGTCCGTACGTGCAGCTCAGCGGCCTCCTTGGTGCTGTCCGCGATGCTGGTGAAGCCCACCTTGCCGTACTCCGTCACGGCCCCGAGCAGGTGCAGCACGTTGCCGGTGCGCCGGTCGCGGTCGAAGCCGAGTCCGAGCTGCTCAACCATGCGCACCACCTCGCCCGGGCTACGGCCGCGCAGCAGGGAGGAGGCGCAGTTGTCCGTCGCCGCGTAGTGCTTCGGCCGGCCGTCCGCCACCAGTGTGCCGCCGACCGGGTCGTAGGACGCGCCGGTGGTGAGCAGGGCGGCGCCGAAGGGATGTGTGGTCCCGCCGATGCGCAGGTTGATCTCGCACAGCAGCGCGCGGTAGCCGGCGTCGGTCTTCAGCGCGAAGAAGTCCATCCCGAACATGCCGATGACGCCGCGCTCGGCCAGCACCCGGCTGATCCGCTCGGCGCACTCGCTCACCTGGCGGCGGTACCGCGCCCGCGCCGGGAACGTGCAGCCCTGGAAGACGTCGGCGTTGGCCCCGCCCAGCACCTGGTCGTGCGTGGCCACCACGTCGAAGTGGCCGCCGGGGGTGATCCTGGCCAGCGCGCTCGGGAAGTAGAGCGGCCGGTCCTCGATGAACTCCTCGATCACCGCGCCGCGCTCGCAGATCTTGTCCGCGAAGGTGTCCCAGGTCTCGCCGTGCGCGGAGAAGCTCGTGGGCGAGTCGGCGAGCGCGCGCCCGCCGGCCGTCTCGACGACGGCGTTGCCGAGCCCGGAGTAGCCGTCGTTGAGCTTGACGATGACCCGCCGGCCGGGGTTGAGCGCGCGCGCCGCGTGCTCGATCTCTGGCAGCGAGCGCAGGTCGGCGAAGCCGCGGGCCATCGGCACCCCGGCCTCCTCGCCCACCCGCCGGGAGCCGGTCTTGGAGCCGAGGTCGGCGAGCTCCCGGGACGGCCCGTAGATCGGGACGGACAGCGCCTCGGCGAGCCGGTGCTCGTCCTCGCCGACGACGAAGGGCAGCAGCCAGGCGTCCTCACCGCCGCCGACCAGGCCGCGCAGCCGGTCGAGCACGCGCGACCGGTTCAGCACCGAGCGGATCAGCGGCTGCGCGCCGGGGGTGTCCGTGCTGACCATGTGCAGCCGCCCGCGGGCGCCGGCGGGGTCCTCCAGGAAGCCGAGGTAGTAGTCCACGATCGCGGGGTCCACCGGCACGGAGGACACGTAGATCACCCGCACGCCGGGCGAGCGCAGCGTGAGCAGCAGGAAGAGCAGCCGTTCCTCGTACGCCTGGACGGCGGTGATCCGGCGCAGCTCATCCTGGGGCAGGGACAACGAGGGGACGATCACCAAGGTCCCTTCGCTGGGTTCGAAGATGCTCAATTTTGAGTATTTCTCCGCGAAGGGGATATTAGTGATCATACAGGGAGTGAACCATGCATTCTTCTCACAAGCATGAGGCGACAAGGTGCGATGACTAGCACTCATGGTCAGGCAATTGGCAGGGTTCGGCGGGTTTAAGGCCGTGGTTTGGGTCGTTCGGCGCCCCCAGGGTCTGAGCAGGGACGGAGTCGGGTGGGGCTATAAACGGACACCCGTACTGACTATACGGTCCTGACACGTACGGGTGGTTCTCCGGTCATTCACGGGGAGGTCATCCCTAGCCCTTCCCGGTGGCCCCGGGTGCGTTTCCTGTGGCCCTGGTGGTATTCGGGGGCTGTGTGGCGGGCGTCCCCACGTTGAACAATTGCAGGGGATGTCACCGCCCGGGTCCAGGGGAGAGATACAGTCGAATACATCGCCAACGTCCGCGCGGGCCTACCTGTCGCGCATGGGACGCCCGGCGACCTGCAGCCCGCGCCGGGACGGCCCGCGAACCACGGCCCTCCGGCGGGGCGCTCGCTTTCTAGAGGCACCGCGATCCGGGGCCGCCGCATTCGGCGAGCGGAGAGCGGAGCTTGACATATCGATGATCGTGGCCAGGACGCGACCATCCACCGGCCGGTTCACCCGGCCAGGCGGGGGAGGCACGGCTCGCGGCCTCCCAGGAGGCGTACTGGGCGCGACGGCAGATGGGACGGTGACTGATGCGGGCACGTGAACTGCGGGGGGAGCTCGACGCCTACCTCGCCGAAGTCGAGCCCGGGCTGGTCGACTTCCGGCGTGACCTGCACATGCACCCGGAACTCGCGTTCGCCGAATACCGTACGACGCAGCGCATCGCCGCCCGCCTCAGCGAGGCCGGGCTGGTGCCCGCCGTGCTCCCCAAGGGCACCGGGCTGATCTGCGACGTCGGCAGCGGCGACGGGCCCACGGTGGCGCTCCGCGCGGACATCGACGCGCTCGCGCTGGCCGACGAGAAGGACGTGCCCTACCGCTCCACGGTGCCCGGCTGCTGCCACGCCTGCGGCCACGACGTGCACACCGCCATCGTGCTCGGCACCGGGCTCTTCCTGGCCAGGCAGGCCGCCGCCGGGCTGCTGCCCGGCCGGGTGCGGCTGATCTTCCAGCCCGCCGAGGAGCTGCCGGGCGGCGCGCTCGAGGTGATGGCGGGCGGCGGCATCACCGGCGTCGACCGGATCTTCGCCGTGCACTGCGACCCGAAGGTGGACGTGGGCCAGGTCGGCCTGCGGGCCGGCCCGATCACCTCCGCCTGCGACAAGGTGACGATCAGGGTGGCCGGTCCCGGCGGGCACACGGCCCGCCCGCACCTCACCGTGGACCTCGTCTTCGCGCTGGCCAAGATCCTCACCGAGCTGCCCGCGGCGCTGTCCCGCCGGGTGGACCCGCGCTCGTCGCTGAGCCTGGTCTGGGGCCGGGTCGAGGCCGGGTCGGTGGCCAACGCGATCCCCGACGACGGCATCGCCCAGGGCACCGTGCGCTGCCTCGACGAGACGGCCTGGCACGGCGCCCCCGACCTGATCAAGTCCCTGCTGGAGTCGGTCGCCGGCGCCTACGGCGTCGAGACCGAGATGGACTACACCAGGGGCGTCCCGCCCACCATCAACGACGAGTCGAGCGTGCAGATGCTGCGCGAGGCGGCCGAGCGGGTGCTGGGCGAGGGCTCGGCCATCCCCACCGAGCAGAGCCTCGGCGGCGAGGACTTCGGGTGGTACCTCGAGTCCATCCCCGGCGCGATGGCCCGGCTGGGCGTGCGCAAGCCGGGTTCGACGTCCCTGGTGGACATCCACCAGGGCACCTTCGACGTGGACGAGTCCTGCATCGGCATGGGCGTGCGGTTCATGGCGGCCACCGCCCTGACCGCCCTGTGGGAGGGCCACCGCGTCAGCGCCGGGGAGCACGTGGCGGAGGCCCTCACCTGATCGGGCGTCAGAGCCTGCCCTCGGCGACGGGCAGGCTCAGCACGCTCCGCTCCGGCTGCACCTTGACCACGGTGCCGGCCGGGTAGCGGAGCGTGTAGTCGTAGTCGGTGGAGATCAGCACCACTCCGAGCCGGTGCCCGGCCTTGAACACGTAGTCCTGGGCCTGGAAGTCCCACCGGAAGTCGTACGCCCTGCCGGGCCTGAGCGGCTCGGTGCGGTCCGCCGCGTTCCGGTTGCGGGTGTCCAGCCAGCCCCTGGTCACGATCTTGAACGGGGCGGTCTCGGTGACGTGCTGGCGCAGGATCGTGCAGCCGGTGTCCCCGGGCACGCCCTGCCCGTAGCAGAGCTCCTCGCCGGTGCTGCGCAGCGCGCCGGTCGCCCGGGTGTCGGAGCCGTAGTCCACGAGCAGCGCGGTGAGGTACGGCGAGCGACCGCCCTCCAGCGAGGCCCGCACCTTGATCGTCGGCGTGCCGGAGATCCGCAGGTCGTCCTTGAGCACCGGGGACAGGTAGGCCAGCCGGTTGGCGTCGGCCGTCTCCGGCTCGGCGGCCAGTTCCTCGGCCCGGCGGGTCCGCTGGTCCACGAACGAGTCGACGTCGTGGGCCGACCGCGCCCCGCGCGACCCGAGGGAGTCCAGCGGCGTCGAGACGTCACGGGTGCGCGGCAGCGGCCAGGAGGCGTGCCGGCCCCACTGGCCGGGGGCGAACTCCACGTCGGCCTGCGGCTCACGCATGATCCCGTTCTGGATGCCGTAGAGCCAGTAGTCGAACCAGCCGTGCAACTGACGCAGCCACTCGGCGGTGCGCACGTTGAACGGGCTGGTGTGCGCGCCCTGGTGCAGCCAGATCTTGCGCGGGGTGCCCTGCTCGGCGAGGGCGTCCCACCACTGGGCGGCCTGCTTGGTCTTCACGTTCCAGTCGTTGAGACCGTGCACCAGGAAGACGCTGGCCTTGACCCTGCGCACGTCGTTGAGGTAGTTGCGGTCGTCCCAGAAGTCGCTGTAGTCGCCGGTGAGCCGGTCCTGGTCCTGCCCGATCCGGTCGATCAGCCCGCCGCATACGGCCTGGCCGTCGGCCCGGGTGAGCACGTACTTCGCCAGCACGTCGGCGTCCTCGCCCTGGAAGCCGCCGGGGGCGAGCACGCCGCCGTTCGCGCGGTAGTAGTCGTACCAGGAGGAGATCGCGGCGATCGGCACGATCGTCTTCAGCCCGTCGACGCCGGTGGCCGCGACGGCGTTCGGCAGGGTCCCGTTGTAGGAGACGCCGATCATCCCGACCTTGCCGGTGGTCCAGTCGGCGCGCACCCGGTTGCCGTCGGCGTCGAAGCCGCGGGCGCGGCCGTTCAGCCAGTCGATGGCCGCCTTCGGGCCGAGCGTCTCGTTGCGGTCGCCGGTGGTCGGGCAGCCGGTCGCCCGGCCGCTGCCGAGGTTCTCCACCAGGGCGACCGCGTAGCCGCGCGGCACGAAGTAGTTGTCGTAGTAGCTGTCGAACGGCCCGGCCTCGGCCCTGGCGATCTCCGACTTGGTGGTGACGCCGGCCTCCATCAGGTCGGCCAGCTTGTTCCGCGCGGTGCGGCTGCCGGAGCGGCCCTCCTCGTCCGGCTCGATGTCCACGTCGTGGTTCTGCACGTCGTTGCCGCCCGCGTAGTACGGGCTGGCCTCCATGATGACCGGCACCTTCAGGCCGCGCTCGGTCTCCCTGGGGCGCATGATGTCGACGGCGACGCGGTCCGGCCTGCGGTCGAAGTCGCTGTCCACCCCGGCGACCTCGACGTAGACGGTCTCGACGATCGCGTCCGCCCGGGAGAAGACGGGTTGCGTCGCGTGCGCGGCCACGCTCGACGCCGGCGGGGGTTCCGCCGAGGCCGGCATGGCCGTGCCCGTGATCGCGAGAAGCACGGCTAGCGGGACGGCGGCGGCCTTCCAGGTGCGCATGGGGTCTCCAGTGACACGTGTGGGCAATCTCCACGACTGCGAGCAATGTCCGTCAGGAAACCTTCTGACGCAAGATCTCGACAGAAACCCATCTTTCGATCAAGCTTGTGCCCGAGCCCTCGGTTGCGGACGGGGCCAGGATGGGTTTCGGCGCTGGCTTGGGCGATATGTCGGCTTTGCGGGGCGGGCTGGGCCAGGGGTGAAAGTACCGGCTCGTGATGGTTGGTCCGGCTTCGGTCTGGTCACAGACGTGCTTGAGGTCGGTAACAGAGCAGTTGCGGACCTCTTCCCGGCTTTCGTTTTCCCTGGTCAAACAACTATCTTCCGTGCAGGGTCGCTGCGCGGTCAGCATCGCGCGCGACGGAAGCAGTATGGCGGGGAACTGGGAGGAGTCACCTTGCTCCGCAAGAGATTCGGCAGGCTGGCCGTAACCACGCTGGCCGGTGCCATGCTCATGGCCGTCACCGCCTGTGGCGGCGGGGGCGACACCGGGGCGACAAGCGCGAGTCCGGGCGCCTCCGACGCGGGCGCGGGCTCGGGCCTGAAGGTCGGCCTCGCCTTCGACGTCGGCGGCCGGGGCGACAAGTCGTTCAACGACTCCGCCTACGCGGGCCTGGAGCGGGCCAAGACCGAGCTGGGCGCCGACATCAGGGAGCTGAGCCCGGCGGGCGACGGCTCCAACCGGGGCGCGATGCTTCAGCAGCTCGCCGACGCCGGCTACAACCCGATCATCGCCGTGGGCTTCGCCTACGAGCCCGAGCTCAAGACGGTCGCCGCCGAGTACCCGGACGTGCAGTTCGCCATCGTCGACGCGGGCTCCGTCGGGCCCAACGTGACCGGCCTGACCTTCGCCGAGCAGCAGGGGTCCTACCTTGCCGGCGTCGCGGCCGCGGCGAAGACGAAGACGAACCACATCGGCTTCGTCGGCGGCCCGGAGAGCAAGCTGATCCAGAAGTTCGAGGCGGGCTACGTCGCCGGCGCGAAGGCCACCAAGCCGGACATCAAGATCGACATTTCCTACCTGGGCGCGGACGGCGACTTCGCCGCCTTCAAGGCCCCGGACAAGGGCAAGATCGCGGCCGAGAAGATGTACCAGGCGGGCGCGGACATCGTCTACCACGCCTCCGGCGACTCCGGCCAGGGCGTCTTCCAGGCGGCGGCCGCGGCCGGCGCCGACAAGTGGGCCATCGGCGTCGACTCCGACCAGGCGCAGACCGTCAAGGAGCCCGAGCTCCAGAAGATCATCCTGACGTCGATGCTCAAGCGGGTCGACAACGGCGTCTTCGAGTTCATCAAGGCCAACAAGGGCGGCGCGAAGGGCGGCCAGACCGTCGCCTACGACCTCAAGGTCGACGGCGTCGGCCTGAGCACCACCGGGGACCACCTCTCCGACGTCCAGGCTCAGATCGACGAGGCCAAGCAGAAGATCATCAGCGGCGAGATCACCGTCCCGGAAACGCCGTGACCTCATCCCGCGTGACCGTGCGGTGAACACCAGGGCCCGGGGAGCGGCTCCACCCGCCCCCCGGGCTCCCGCTTGTCCCCGCCCAGCCACTCGACTCCCGTCCCGCCCCCGGGACTTTCAGGAGAACGCATGTCGACGAGCTCGGAGACCCTCAAACCGGCGCGATCCGCTGTGGAGCTTGAGGGCATCACGAAGCGCTTCCCCGGCGTCGTCGCGAACCACGATGTCCGGATCACCGTCGAACCCGGCACCGTGCACGCCATCGTGGGCGAGAACGGCGCGGGCAAGTCCACCCTCATGAAGATCCTCTACGGCATGCAGCGCCCGGACGAGGGCCGGATCAGGGTCAACGGCGAAGAGGTCGTCTTCCGCACCCCCGGCGACGCCATCCGGGCCGGCATCGGCATGGTGCACCAGCACTTCATGCTGGCCGACAACCTGACCGTGCTGGAGAACGTCGTCCTCGGCGCCGAGCCGAAGAAGGCCGGCCGGCTGGACCTCGCCACCGCGCGGGCCAGGCTCGCCGAACTGGCCGAGGCGCACGGCCTGCGGGTCGATCCGGACCGGCTGGTCGAGGACCTCGGCGTGGGCGACCGGCAGCGGGTCGAGATCCTCAAGGTGCTCTACCGGGGCGCGCGGATCCTCATCCTGGACGAGCCCACCGCGGTCCTGGTGCCGCAGGAGGTCCAGGAGCTGTTCGCCAACCTGCGCGAGCTCAAGGCGGGCGGGCTCACGGTCATCTTCATCTCGCACAAACTGGACGAGGTGCTGCACATCGCCGACGCGATCACCGTGATCCGGCGCGGCACCACGGTGGCCAGCGTGCTGCCCGGCGACGTGACGGCCCGGCGGCTCGCCGAGCTGATGGTCGGTAGCGAACTGCCCACCCCGCAGACCCGCGAGTCCACCGTCACCGACCGCGTCGTCCTCGGCCTGCACGGGGTGACCGTCACCGGCGGCGACCGGACCGTGCTGTCGGAGGTGACCTTCCCGGTCCGCGCGGGCGAGGTCGTCGGGGTGGCCGGGGTCGAGGGCAACGGCCAGACCGAGCTGATCGCGGCCATCATGGGCCTGCGCCCGCTGGCCGCCGGCCGGATCACCCTCGCCGAGGAGGACGTCTCCACCTGGTCCACCCGGCGGCGCAGGGAGGCGGGCATCGCCTACGTCCCCGAGGACCGCCACCGCGAGGGGCTGCTGCTGGAGGCCCCGCTGTGGGAGAACCGGGTGCTCGGCCACCAGACCAGACCCCCGGCCCGCAGGGGCCCGTGGATCGACCGCGCCGCCTCCCGCAAGGACACCGAGCGCATCGTCGCCGAGTACGACGTGCGCACCCCGAGCGTGGACACCCTGGCCCTCGCGCTGTCCGGCGGCAACCAGCAGAAGCTCATCGTCGGCAGGGAGATGAGCGGCGACCCGAAGGTGCTGATCGCGGCCCATCCCACCCGGGGGGTGGACGTGGGCGCCCAGTCCGCCATCTGGGGCCACCTGCGCGACGCCCGCGCGGCCGGGCTCGCCGTCCTGCTCGTCTCCGCCGACCTGGACGAGCTGATCGGCTTGTCCGACACCCTCTACGTCATCTACCGCGGCCGCTTCGTGGCCGACCTCGATCCGAGCCAGGTCACCCCCGAGCAGCTCGGCGGCTACATGACCGGCGCCATCGCGAAGGACCAGCCATGACAACGGCCGGAGGACTCCGTACGCATCCCGTGAAAGGCCGGCCGTGAGGAGCGCGGCGCTGCAACGTGCGGCGCTCACCCTGGCCGGCGCGGTGGTCGCCGTGCTGCTGGCCTTCGTGGTCTCCAGCGCCGCCATCGTCATCGCGGGCGGCAGTCCGGTCACCGCCCTCCAGGCGATGTTCGACTTCGGCGAGACCACCGTCGCCGTGGTCAACGCCGTGACGCAGATGCTCAACCGGGCGACCCCGCTGTTCATCGCCGGCCTGGCGGTGGCGATCGGGTTTCGGATGAACCTCTTCAACATCGGGGTCGAGGGGCAGTACCGCATCGCCGCGATCGTCGCCGCCTTCGTCGGCGGCCAGCTCGCGCTGCCCGCGCCGATCCACCTCACGGTGATCATCCTCGTGGCGATGGTCACCGGCGGCCTGTACGCGCTGGTGCCCGCGATGCTCAAGGTCTACCGGGGGGTGAACGAGGTCATCTCCACGATCATGCTGAACTTCATCGCCCTCAGCATGGCCGCCTACCTGGTCCGCGGGCCCTTCGCCGGCGGGCAGGAGGAGGGGCTGACCACCTCGACCCCGCCGCTGCCCCCCTCCGGGCAGTTCCCCAACGCCAACTTCCTGTTCCAGATGTTCGGGCTGCCCGCCCCGCGCGGCACAGGACTGTGGGGGTTCCTGCTGGTCGCGGTGCTGGTCGGGGTGGTCATCTGGGTGCTGCTCGAACGCACGAGGTTCGGCTTCGAGATCAGGGCGAGCGGGCTGAACGGCCCCGCCGCGCTGGCCTCCGGGGTGAACCCGCGGCAGATGGTCATCTCCGCCATGGTGCTGTCCGGCGCGGTCGCCGGGCTGATCGGCCTGCCGGAGATCCTTGGCCGCACCTACAGCTACGGGACCGGCTTCACCCCGCAACTCGGCTTCCTGGGCATCGCGGTCGCGCTGCTCGGCCGTAACAAGCCGCTCGGCATCGCGCTGGCCGCGCTGCTGTTCGCCTTCCTCGACCGGGCCGCCACGCCGTTGCAGTTCGCCGACATCCCGCCGTCCGTGGTCTCCATCATCCAGGGAGCGATCGTGCTCATGGTCGTCATCGCCGGCGAGGTCACCCGGCGGATCGCGCTCCGCCAGGAGGAACGGCGGGCCGCGGCCGGCGCCGCCGCCCCGGCTCCCGCCGGAGTGAACGCATGAGCGCCGCGACCGCGACCGCCGCCGCCGCGCGCCGGGTGCGCCACTACCATCTGGCGCTCATCGGCGCGGCGCTGCTCGTCCTGCTGCTCTCGCTGGTCAGGATGGTGTCCGGCAACGCCGACCTCACCTCCTCGGGCACCTTCGCCGCCGCGCTCGGCCTCGCCGTGCCGATCGGCCTCGCGGGCCTCGGCGGCCTGTGGGCCGAGCGCGCGGGCGTGGTGAACATCGGCCTCGAAGGCATGATGGTGCTCGGCACCTGGTTCGCCGGGTGGGCGGGCTACCAGTGGGGGGCCGCCGCCGCGCTGATCGCCGGTCTGCTGGGCGGCGCGCTGGGCGGCCTGGTGCACGCCGTCGCCACGGTGTCCTTCGGCGTCGACCACATCATCAGCGGCGTGGCGATCAACCTGCTCGGCCCCGGCATCACCCGGTTCCTGTCCGAGGTGCTCTACGCCGAGGGCACCCACGCCGCGGACGCCGGCGGCGGCATCACCGCCTCGCCCACCCTGGCCTGGCAGGCGCCGCAGGTCAGCCTGCCGCTCCTGTCGTCAGGCCCGGACTGGCTCGGCGACCTGGAACGCACCCACTGGTTCCTGCTCTCCGACGTGGCCGGCATCCTGCGCGGTCTCACCTGGAACATCAACGTGCTGGTCATCCTGGCCGTCGCGCTGATCCCGGTGTCCTACTACGTGCTCTGGCACACCGCCTTCGGCCTGCGGCTGCGCTCCTGCGGGGAGAACCCGTGGGCCGCCGAGTCGCTGGGCGTGAACGTCTACCGGACGAAGTACGTCGCCACCGTGATCTCCGGCGCGTTCGCCGGGCTGGGCGGCGTGTTCCTGGTCTTCGTGACGACGAAGTACGTCGAGGGCCAGACCTCCGGCCGCGGCTTCATCGGCCTCGCCGCGATGATCTTCGGCAACTGGCGGCCCGGCGGGCTGGCCGCGGGCGCCGCGCTCTTCGGCTACGCCGACGGCCTGCAACTGCGCAGCTCCCAGGCGGTGACCGGGCTGTTCCTCTTCGGCGCCCTGCTGCTGCTCGCCTACGCGATCATCCAGGTCCGGCGCCGGCTGACCGCCCCGGTGGCCGGCGGCTCCGTCTGCGGGTACACCGTCGTCGCGGTGGCCGCGCTGGGCGCCGTCGTGCTGTTCTGGCTCTGGCTCACCGTGGACGCGCTGCCCGGCGAGTTCGTCTTCATCACCCCGCACGTGCTCACGCTGCTGGTGCTGTCGGTGGCGTCGCAGCGGCTGCGGATGCCCAAGGCCGACGGCGTCCGCTACCGTCGAGGAGAGCAACATTGACCGACATGACTGATTCCAGGCCGGCCGAGGGCGCCGAGCACAACGTGGACATCGACTGGGAGGCGTTGCATCGTGCCGCCGCCGAGGCGATGACGCGGGCCTACGCGCCCTACTCGAAGTTCCCGGTCGGGGCCGCGGCCCTGGTGGACGACGGCCGGATCATCTCCGGCTGCAACGTGGAGAACGCCTCCTACGGCATCGGGCTGTGCGCCGAGTGCGGTCTCGTGTCCACGTTGCACGCCACCGGAGGCGGCCGGCTGGTGGCCTTCACCTGCGTGGACGGGCACGAGGAGCTGCTCATGCCGTGCGGGCGCTGCCGCCAGTTGCTGTTCGAGCACGGCGGCCCGGAGTTGCTGGTGGAGACCGTGGACGGGCCGAAGCGGATGGCGGACATCCTGCCGTACGCGTTCGGCCCCGACGACCTGAGCCGAGGAGCCTGACCGGCGTGAACGTCATCGATGTGATCCTGGCCAAGCGCGACGGCGGGGAGCTGTCCGCCGAGGAGATCGGCTGGGTGGTGGACGCCTACACCCGGGGCGCGGTCGCCGACGAGCAGATGTCCGCGCTGGCGATGGCCATCCTGCTCAACGGGATGAACCGGCGGGAGATCGCCGACTGGACCCAGGCCATGATCGACTCCGGCGAGCGGATGGACTGGTCGGCGCTGGACCGGCCCACCGCCGACAAGCACTCCACCGGCGGCGTCGGCGACAAGATCACCTTGCCGCTCGCCCCGCTGGTGGCCGCCTGCGGCGCCTACGTGCCGCAGTTGTCCGGGCGCGGCCTCGGCCACACCGGCGGCACCCTGGACAAGCTGGAGTCCATCCCGGGCTGGCGGGCGTCGCTGTCCGACGACGAGATGCTCGGCGTGCTGCGCGCGGCCGGCGCGGTCGTCTGCGCGGCGGGCGGCGGGCTGGCCCCCGCCGACAAGAAGCTCTACGCGCTGCGCGACGTCACCGGCACGGTCGAGTCGATCCCGCTGATCGCCTCGTCCATCATGTCGAAGAAGATCGCCGAGGGGACGGGGTCGCTCGTCCTGGACGTCAAGGTCGGCTCGGGCGCGTTCATGAAGACCGAGGACCGGGCGAGGGAGCTGGCCACGACCATGGTCGAGCTGGGCACCGACGCGGGCGTGCGCACCGTGGCCCTGCTCACCGCGATGGACCGGCCGCTCGGCCTCGCCGTGGGCAACGCGCTGGAGGTCGCCGAGTCGGTCGAGGTCCTCGCCGGGGGCGGCCCCGCCGACGTCGTCGAGCTCACCGTACGGCTGGCCCGCGAGATGCTCGAAGCGGCCGGCGTGGAGGGCAGGGACCCGGCGCAGGCGCTGAAGGACGGCTCCGCGATGGACGCCTGGCGCCGCATGATCTCCGCCCAGGGCGGCGACCCGGACGCGCCGCTGCCCAGGGCCGCCGAGTCCGAGGTCGTCACCGCCCCGGCCTCCGGCGTGCTCTCCCGCCTGGACGCGCACGCCGTGGGCGTGGCCGCCTGGCGGCTGGGCGCCGGCCGCGAGCGCAAGGAGGACCCGGTGTCCTTCGGCGCGGGCGTCACCCTGCACGCCAAGCCCGGCGACACCGTACGGCAGGGCGAGCCGCTGCTGACCCTGCACGCCGACGACCCGGCCCGCTTCCCGCGCGCCCTCGCGGCGCTGGAGGGCGGCTACACCGTCGGCGCCGCGGACGGTGACCGGCTCCCCCTGATCATCGACCGGATCACCGCGTAACACCCTCGGGTCACTCCTCGGCCAGGATCACCGTGCGGCAGGCCAGGTGGAGGGCGAGACGGTCGTCGCGGTGGGTGAGGCTGACGCCCAGCAGGTGTTCGACGCGGTCGATCCTGGCGGCGACGGTGTTGCGGTGCACGCCCAGCACGGCGGCGGTCTCGGCCAGGGACGACTCCGCGTCCAGGTAGGCGGCCAGGGTGTGGATCAGGTCGCCCGGGATGCCGTGCAGCGGGGAGAGCAGGGCGCGGGCCGCGGGTTCGAAGGTGTCGGTACGGGTCCACTCCAGCAGCAACTGGGCCATGCCGAGCTGGTCGACGTGCAGGAAGCGGCCGGTCTCCGGGCGGGTGGCGGCCAGCCGGGCGGCGTCGGTGGCCTCGGCGATCGTGCCGGCCAGGCCGTCGGGGAGCGGGTGCGGCCTGCCGACGCCCATGTGCGCGCCCATCGTCCGTTGCAGCTCCCGGTGCGCCGCGCGCAGTCCCGCGGCCAGGGTGCGGACCCGGGTGGCGGTCGGTTCGTGGTCGAAGGTGGTCCAGGCCGTCCAGCCGGCGCCGTGCTCGACGACGACCGCCTCGATGCCCTCGGCGCGCAGGGCGCGGGTCACCTCGGGCCCTCTGGCGACGTTGTCCAGGGTGGACGGGGTGCCGACGCGGATGCCGACGTGCCATCCGCCGAGCGGCCAGCCCGCGTCCGCGGCACGCCGGCGCAGGTCCGCGCTGGGCTCGCCGTCCAGCCTGAGCAGGTCGCCGAGCAAAGCCGTACGGGTGCGCGCGTCGCGTTCGGTCTCCAGGCGGTGGGCGAGCAGCCAGCGCTGCACCGCGCCCGCGGCCACCGCGAGCGCCGGGGGCAGGATGCCGGCGGCGGCGGCCTCGGCGCCGCGTACCTCGGTGGCCAGCCACAACGCCGGCCGGGTCGCGCCCGGCAGCAGCACCGGGTGCGCGAGCAGCACGCCGTCGGCCAGTTCGACGCGTTGCGGCACCGGCCCGTCCACCCGGACCTGGGACGGCTCGGCCAGTTCGCCCGCCAGCGGTTCGCCGCGCTCGTCGAGCACCGCCACCGGCGCGTGGAACAGCGCGCGCAGCGTGGCGGCCACCTCCTGCGGCGGATGCAGCCGGGTCCCGAGCGCCCGGTGCGCCGCCATCACCAGCTCCGCGCCGTCCAGCTCGGGCACCGCCAGCGCCAGCCTGGCCGCCACCACCAGGTCCAGCGGCCCGGCGCCGGTCACCAGCAGCGGCATGCCGAGCCGGTCCGCGAGCATCCGGGTGGCCAGCAACGGCACGTCCTCGCCGCCCCGCTCGCGGTAGAGGACGGCGGCGCCGCCGGCGTCGGCGGCACGGCGCAGCAGGGCGTCGAGACGCCAGTCGCCGGGGTCCACCGGGCCGACCACGGTGAGGAGTTCGCCCGCCGTCAGGGGGTGCTCCGCGCCGGGGTCGGTGATCGGGCTGACCCGCCGCACCTCGCGGTCGAGGCCCCGGCCGCCGGCCGCGACCCGGACCGCCCCCGCCCATTCGGCGAGCGCGAGCAGCCGGCGCACGCTCGCGCTCACGCCGGTCCCGGGAGGAGCCGGCGCCCGGTCGCGCGCCCGCCGGCTGCGGGGAGGAGGACGGGGTCCGCGTCGATGCCGAAGGCGCGGGGGGCGAGCACGGGGAGCCGGGCCGGGTCGGTCCAGAAGGGGGCGGCGGGAAGCTGGAGCACGGCCACCTCGACGCCGTGCCGTACGACGTCGCACAGGATCGGCGCCCCGGTGCGGCGGTCCAGCACGGCGAGGATGTCGGGCGTGGAGGCCACCGGCGTCCCGTCGCGCAGCGCCAGCAGGTACTCGTTCTCCATCTCCAGCCTCAGCAGTTCCTTCGTGGCGTGGTCCTCGACGGTCACGCTGCCCCGGCCGAAGCCGGCGCGGCCGTACCGGGCGGGGCCGAGCCGGCGTGAGACCTCGGCGACCCGGCCGAGCGCGAGGACCCGGCCGCCGGTGGCCGCGGCCAGGGCGGCGGGGTCGGGGTTTTCCCCGGCGGCGAGGGCGCGGCGGCCGAGGGAGAGCGCGCCGCCGAGCGTGCCGAGCACCGCGCAGCCGGGCAGCTCGCCGGCGGGGACGGGGGCCAGCACGAGCGCCGCCCAGCCGCCCGTGCCGGCGAGGAAGACGCGCGCGGCGCGTTCGACCTCCGCCGCCGAGCCGCCGTCGATCAGGACCACCTGCCCGCCCGGCTCGGCGAGCACGGCGGGCGTGAGCCCCCTGCCCACGGCGGCGACGGAGAGCTGGTCCAGCCGGGGCACGCCGCGCCCGGACAGGTCGGCGTCCACCGTGGCCAGGCCCAGGTCGGCGGCCGCCACCAGGGGGATGATCCCGTTGAGCCCGCCGATCTCGATGGACACGGCGGCGGCCACCGGCGTGCCGGTCCAGCGTTCCATCGCGGCGACCGCGGCGCGGAACTCCCCGCCGCCGGGCAGTTTCTCGGTGAACACCGCGGTCGCGCCGACCACCCCGACCGGGGCCACGCCCGCCGACGGGGGCAGTTCGCCGCAGGACGTGACGGTGATCTCCCGCCCGGCGGCGAGTTGCCGGCGCAGCAGGGCGGCGGCGGTGATGGTGTCACCGCCGCCGCCCGAGCCGAGCAGGGAGACGCCCCGTTCCAGGGCCGCCACCTCCGGCATCGCGATGCGCATGGGGACAAGCCTGCCCGATGCGACAAACTCCTACAAAACGGACGACGGGACCAGTTGTTCGACCGGCGTGAAGTCGTAGGGGAGTTCGAAGGCGGAAGGGCCGAAGACGGCGAGGGCCTCCGGGGTGCGCATGATGCCGGGGGTGGAGATGCCCACGACCGTCACCCGCTGGCCGTAGCGCAGCGTCTCCGTGGTGATCGGCTCGGCCCGCTCCGCCTCCAGCACGCACACCAGGTCCGGCACCACGCAGCGCAGCTCGCCGTCCACCAGCGCGACGAGGTTCTCGTTCTGGAAGACCAGCTCCAGCTTGTGCTCGCCGTCGAACGACACCGCCGCCGCCCGGCCCCGCGCGAACCCCGCCTCGGTACGCCGCTCGACGTCGGCGATCTTGCCCCGGAAGAGCACCCGCAGATGCCGGTACAACGTCCCGCCCAGCGCGTCGGCGAGCCGGGCCACCGGGTCCGCGCCCGCCTCCCTGGCCTCGCGGATCGCCCGGCCCACGGTCAGCGCCAGGGTCAGCGTGCGCGGGATCGCCGTGCGCTTCACGTCCGCGCCGCGCATCGAGTACTCGGCGATGTGCGCGGCGCCGCCCAGCCGTACCGTGACGCCCCTGGCCAGCCACTCCATCCGGCGGTTGTCGGCACCGGTGTCGATCACCGCGGTCTCCCCGCGCTCCCCGGCGATGGCCATCGGGGAGCCGGGGACGCCGTACACGCCGAAGGTCTCCATCTGCAGCTCCGGGAACGCCCGGCCCATGCCGTCCGCGTCCACCACGGGCAGCCCGGTGCGCGCGCCCACCACCAGCGGGATCATCGAGTTGATCCCGCCGCACTCGATGGGCATGGTCGCCGACGCCCGCTCGCCCAGCCGGTCCTCCAGCGCGCGCAGCGCGGCCACCGGCTCCGTGCCGCGCGGCAGCTTCTCGAAGACCACCGTCGGCGCGCCCATCTGGGCCGTCGGGATGACCAGCGCGTCGTCGTCCACCTCGTCCGGGTCGAGCACCGTCACCGGGCCGAACTCGCGGATCGCCTGCCGCACGAGCAACTGGCCCACGTGCGGGTCGCCGCCGCCACCCGTGCCCAGCACCGCCGCGCCGCGGGCCAGATCGGGCAGCTGCTCCTCGGTCAGCAGCCAGCTCACTGGAACACCTCCACCGGGTCGATCTCGTAACCGAAGTAACGCGGCCCCACCAGTTCCAGCCCGCCGGGAGTGTGCCAGCGCGGGTCGGCGGGCGCGGCGATGACCGCGAGCCGTTGCCCGAACCGTAGCGACTCGGTGGTGATCGCCTCACCCGTTTCCCGGTCCAGGGTGCAGATCAGATCCGGTACCGAGGCCACCGGCACGCCGTCCCGCTCGGCGATCAGGTGCTCGTTCTGGAAGCGCAGCACCAGCTCGGCGCCGGAGTCGCCGTCCGTCCCGGTCAGCGTGGCCTCCCCGCGGGCGAAGCCGGTGGTCGTACGGCGGGCGACGTCGGTGACCTTGCCGGTGAACAGCGCGTGCCCGCCGAGCCGGTCCACCACGGCGGCCACCGGGTCGGCGTGCCCGGCCCTGGCCGTGCGCAGCAGGGCGCCCAGCTCGGCGCACAGGCTCAGCGTGCCGGGCACCAGGGACTCCCTGGCCTGCCCGCCGGTCATCGCGAAGAGGCTGATCATCGCCGAGCAGCCCATGTCGACGGTGACGCTGCGGGCCAGCCGTTCCGCCCAGTGGTTGTCCACGGTGTCCAGGACGCCCCGGTTGCCCTTCTCGTCGGCGATCGCCATCGGCGTGGCCTGGATCCCGTACAGCGTGGGCAGCACCATCTGGAGCTCGGGGAAGGCCCGGCCCATCGCGTCCGCGTCCACCAGGGGCAGGCCGAGCTGGGCGGCGGCGACCATCGGGATCAGCGAGTTCACCCCGCCCGCCTCGGCGCAGGCGATGTGGGTCAGCTCCCTGCCCAGGTAGGCGGCCAGGGTGCGGGCGGCCAGCGCCACCTGGTCGTTGGAGGGCAGCTTCTCCACCATCACCGTCGGGGCGCCCATCATGGCCACCGGCAGCACCGACGCCCCGGGCGGCAGCTCGTCCAGGGTGACGAGGCGGACCGGGCCGTGCTCGCGCAGCGCGGAGGCGGCCAGCAGCCGGCCGACGTACGGGTCGCCGCCGCCTCCGGTGCCCAGGATGGCCGCGCCGCGCGCGATGTCGTCCAGGTCGGCGACGTTGATCTCCCGCATGTCAGGCTCCGAGCTGGAGGTCGCCGACGGCCTTCACCCTGATCCGGGTCGCGTTGCCCGGAAGGTAGGGGATGGGCACCTCGTCGAAGTCGACGATGTCCACGGTGGACGGGCTCGCCCCGGCGGCGACCGCGCGGTCCACCGCCTCCTGCTTGGCCTCCTCGACCACCGCGTCCCTGCGGCCCGGCTCGATCGCGTACACCCGGTCCACCTCGCCGCCGATCTGCGCGATGGCGGCGCCGATCGCGTTGGCCACCGCGTAGTTCTCCGGCCGGTGCACCTCGCCCACGCCGGCCAGCTCGCCGGGCAGCAGGATCGAACCGCCGCCGACCGCGACCACCGGCAGCGGCTCGGCCGAGGTGCGCATCCGTTCGACGGCGTCCGCCGCGTCGCGGGCGATCCGGTCCAGCGCGGCCCGCACCAGGCCGGGGTCCAGGTGCGCGACCCGGCCGGGGTCGCCGATCTCGGCCAGGCCGGCGGCGACCGCGATGTCGGTGGCGGTGAGGGTGTCCCCGCCGAAGACCAGCGCCCGCGAGGTCAGCTCGTAGCCCACCGAGTCGGGGCCGACGGTCACCCCGGCGCCGGCCGCCGTGCCCCCGGCGGGCTCGCCGCGGACCAGGCTGCCGCCGCCGATGCCGATGGACAGCACGTCCGGCATCCGGAAGTTGGTCCGGATGCCGGCCACGCTCACGTCGGTGGTCGCCTCGCGCGGGAAGCCGTGCCGCAGCACGCCGATGTCGCTGGTCGTGCCGCCCACGTCCACCACCGCGCAGGTGCCGAGCCCGGAGAGCACGGCGGCGCCGCGCATCGAGTTGGTCGGCCCGGAGGCGAAGGTGGCCACGGGGTAGCGGCGGGCGAAGTCGACGTCCATCAGGGTGCCGTCGTTCTGGCTCAGGTACAGCGGGGCGGTGATGCCCGCGCCGGTCACCGACGCGGCGAGGCCGTCCACGATCTGGGCGGCCAGCTCGCGCAGGGCGGCGTTGATCACCGTGGCGTTCTCCCGCTCCAGCAGCCCGATCCGGCCGATCTCGTGGGACAGCGAGATCGCCACGTCGGGCAGCACGGCCGAGATCACCTCGGCGGCCCTCAGCTCGAACTCCGCGTTCACCGGGGAGAACACCGAGCTGATCGCCACGCTGCGGATGCCGGCCTCGCCCATGTCGTGCGCCGCCCTGCGCAGCTCGGCCTCGTCGAGTTCGGCGATGTGCCTGCCGTCGAACTCGTGGCCGCCGTGGCACAGGTAGCCCCGGCCGCTGATCGCGTCCACCAGCCGCTGCGGCCAGTCCACCATCGGCGGCAGCGAGGCGCCGGCGGGCAGGCTGAGCCGGACCGCCGCGGTGGGCGCCAGCCTGCGCGCCTCGACCAGCGCGTTGATGAAGTGCGTGGTGCCGATCATCACGGCCCGCACGCCGGCCGGGTCGAAGGCGTGCTGCCGTTGCAGGCCGTCCACGGCGGCCACGATGCCGGAGGTGACGTCGGCGGTGGTGCTCGTCTTGACCGCGGCGAGCACCCGCGTCCCGTCCAGCAGGACGGCGTCGGTGTTGGTGCCGCCGACGTCGATTCCGATACGCACGGGTCATGACTCCTTGTCGGGAAAGGGGCGGGTCATCCGGCCGTGGGGACGGGCTCGGCGTCGGCGGTACGGCTCGCGCCGACCCCGCGCACCAGGCCGAGCTTCCCGGCCACGATGTAGAGCACGAACGCGACCACGAGGGAGTTGATGCTGGGCAGGCCGAACTCGACGAACCTGCCGACCAGGGCGGAGACGAGCCAGATCACCAGCGTCATCGGCACCCAGACGGGCGCGTCCCGCGGGACGGTCCCCGCGGCGCGGGCGGTCTCCAGCTCGCCCCGCCAGCGCCGCACGACGAAGTACTCCGCGACCATGATCCCGGCGATCGGCGGGAACGCCACGCCCAGCGTGGTCAGGAAGTCGGTGAACCGGTCGAGGATGCCGGCCGCGGCGAGCACGCTGCCGACGACGCCGACCAGCGCGGTGGCCACGCCCCGGTTGATCCGCCTGCCGAACACCGTGCCGACGAAGTTCACCAGGCCGAGCCCGGAGGAGTACAGGTTCCAGTCGTTGATCTTCAGGGTGCCCGCGACGACCACGAGGACGCCGACCCAGCCCACCGAGGAGGTGATGATGGTGGTGACGTCGGAGGACCGGGCGGCGTGCGCGAGCAGCACCCCGGCCAGGCCGATCACGTACTCGCCGAGGGTGATGCCGATCAGCGTCTGCTTGACCACGTCCGCGATCGACCGGTTGAACCGGGTCATGTCCGGGGTGATCACGGCGCCGACGATGAACCCGCCGGCCACCAGGGTGGTGCCCTCCAGGAGGGAGAGCTGCGGCCCTGGCGGCGCCGAGGCGACCAGGGCGCCGACGTCGTGCCTGGACAGCTCGGTGACGATGGACCAGCCGACCAGGACGAGGAACGCGGGCACGGTGAGGTAGGCGGTCCAGGCCATCGAGTGGAAGCCGCGCAGCACGATCGCGGTGACCAGCAGCCCGAACAGCAGCGACCAGCCCCACTCGGGCAGCCCGCCGACCAGCGCGGCCAGGCCCTCGGCGGACACCGCGGACTGGATGCCGAACCAGCCGACCAGGCTGATCCCGATGGCCAGGCCGATCAGGGCCGACCCGGCGCGGCCGAACCCGGTCCAGCGGGCCAGCATGGAGGTGGACAGGCCCTCGCGCACGCCGATCACGCCGACGAAGACGGAGACCACCTCCAGGACCACCGCGCCGAGGGTGAGCGCGAGGAACGCCTGCCAGAAGCCCATGCCGAAGCCGAGGGTGGCGCCGAGCAGGAACTGGCTGAGCGCGGACACCTGGCCGAACCGCTGCACGGCGATCGACCACCAGGAATAGCGGGCGCCCATCGGCACCCTGGTCAACGCATGATCATCGACACCGACGGACGACGCCATCGCCGACCTCCTTATCGCACGGAGGAGTGTTGAGCCGTACGGTAGGCGGCGGCGTGCCGGGCGTCAGTGTGCGAAGTGCACGGCGGGGCGGCTCACAGTGTGCGGGGTGCACATGTGGGCGCGGCGGGGGTCCTCTAAGTCCCCTAGGCGGAGGGGAGGATGGCGCTGAGCACGGCCCGGTGGGTGGGCAGCGCGGCGGCGTGCCTGGCGCGGCCCTCGGAGGTGATGCAGACGAAGACGCCCCTGCGGTCGGAGGGGCACATGTCGCGGCTCACCAGGCCGGCCTTCTCCAGGCGGGCGACCAGCCGGGACAGCGCGCTCTGGCTGAGGTGAACGCAGTCGGCGAGCTCCTGGACGCGGTATTTGTCGCGGCCCGCCTCGACCATCCGGTCCAGGACCTCGAACTCGCTCGGCCCCAGGTCGTGGCGCTCACTGAGCTCGCGCTCCAGGGCGCACCACGCGGCGGCGTGCTGGGCCAGCAGCCGGCGCCACGCGATGATCACCGCTTCGTCGCTCACAGCCGGAGTGTACCACGCGTGAACATAAGCTGCACACGCATTAAATGCTGGCGCATTAGATGCGTACGCATGTATTGTCTCTCGCATGACTCCCTCCTCCACAACCACGGAGCACTGGAACGGGCGCCTGTGGGGAGCGCTCACCGTGCTCTGCGTCGTCATATTCCTCGACGCGCTGGATGTCTCGATGGTGGGCGTCGCGCTGCCCTCCATCCAGGCCGACCTCGGCATGACCACCTCCTCGCTGCAGTGGGTGGTCAGCGGTTACGTGCTCGGGTACGGCGGTCTGCTGCTTCTCGGGGGCCGGACCGCCGACCTGCTCGGCCGCCGCCGGGTCTTCCTGGTGGCTCTCGCGCTGTTCACGGTCGCCTCGCTGCTCGGCGGCCTGGTGAACGACGGCACGCTGCTCATCGCGGCGCGCTTCCTCAAGGGCATCAGCGCCGCGTTCACCGCGCCCGCCGCCCTGTCCATCATCACCACGACCTTCGCCGAAGGCCCCGCCCGCAACCGGGCCCTGAGCATCTTCACCGCGTCCGGCGCGAGCGGCTTCTCGCTCGGACTGGTGCTCAGCGGCCTGCTCACCGAGCTGGGCTGGCGCTGGACGTTCCTCATGCCGGCGCCGATCGCCGTCCTCGCCCTGATCGCCGGTTTCAAGCTGCTGCCCAGGCACACGGAGGAGCGCGCGGAGGGCGGCCACGACCTGCTCGGCGCGATCACCATCACCGGCTCCATGCTGCTTCTCGTCTACGGCGTCGTCGAGGCGCCCGAGGTCGGCTGGGCCTCCGCGCGCACCATCGCCACCCTGGGCGCCGCCGTCGTGCTGCTCGCCGCGTTCGTGCTCACCGAGAGCCGGGTCAGGCATCCCCTGGTACGGCTCGGCATCCTGCGCTCCGCCCCGCTGGTCCGGGCCAACCTCGGACTGGTGATCCTCTTCGGCTCCTACGTCGGCTTCCAGTTCGTCGCCATGCAGTACTTCCAGAACCTGCTGCACTGGTCGGCCCTGGAGACCGCGCTCGCCTTCCTGCCCGCCGGGCTGCTGGTGGCGGTCAGCTCCACCAAGATGGGCGACCTCGCCGACCGGTTCGGCACCGGGCGGCTGATCGCGATCGGCGCGGCGGCGCTGGCCGGCGGTTACGCGATCTTCCTCAACGTCGACCACTCGCCGAGCCTGGCCACCATGATCATTCCTGGCATGGTGCTGCTCGGCATCGCCTTCGGCCTGTCCTTCCCCTCGCTGAACATCCAGGCGACCAACGGCGTCGCCGACGACGAGCAGGGCCTCGCCTCCGGCCTGCTCAACACCTCGGGGCAGGTGGGCGGCGCCATCGTGCTCGGCGTCGTCACCGCCGTGATGACCTCCAGCACCGCGGCCGACCCGGTCGCCGGCATCCGCTCCGCGATCGTCGTCTCCGCCGTGCTCGCCCTGGTCGGCCTGGCCATCGCGTTGACCGGCCTGCGCCGCCCCGCCCCCCGTACGGCGGGCACGGACGCGGACGCGCCGGTCCTGGAGACCGTCTGAGCACTCACACCTACCCCGCATCCGGGCTCCGGGTGCGGGGTAGGCCCGTTCCGGTCTGGGGCGTGAACGATCGGCGGGTTCGGGGCATCTAACAGGTCATGAGAGGCAGCCCATGAACCGCACGCGCATCGTCCTCGCGCTCATCCCGCTCGCGATGTTCGCCGTAGCCTGCGGCGAAGGCGGCGTGACCTCCCAGCCCACCCGGGAGGTCACCACCGCGACCGCCACCGAGCCGGCCCCCTCCGCGGGCGCCGCGAGCCCTCCCGGCGCGACGGCGAACGGCGCCGCCGCCCTGGGCCCGCCCACCAGCATGGACGAGGTGGAGGTGACCAAGGAGCCCGCGGAGCCGCCGATGATCACCGGGGCGCGCTACGCCAGGCATCCCGGCTTCGACCGCGTGGTGCTGGACATCGACGGCTCCCTGCCCGGTTACACGGTCAACTGGACCGACGAGGTCGTGCAGGACGGCTCGGGCGACCCGGTCGACGTGGACGGCGGCGCCTACCTCCAGATCAGGATGACCCCGGCGCAGGCGCACGACGAGGACGGCGAGGTGACCTGGCCGGGCGGGCCCGTCTTCCAGGCCGGCCTCCCCAACGTCCGCACCGTCGTGCGCAACGGCGACTTCGAGGGCATCGTCAGCGTGGCGATCGTGCTGGACCGCCGGGCCGCCTTCCGGGTGCTGGAGCAACGAGCGCCGAACAGGCTGGTCGTGGACGTCGCGCACTGAGCCCCGGCGCGGGACCGGTCGCCGGTCGCGGCGGCGGCCGTGCCAGACTGGCCCGCGTGGGACGACTCATCAACACCGCGACCCGGATCCCGGTGCCGGGCGGCAAGATCATCGACGAGCATGTCGGCAGAGTGAACACCGGGGACGACCGCGTCTCGATCGCGCGCATGGTGGCTCCGGCGGGCTGGTCGGAGCCCGCGCAGACGCCCGAGTTCGCCGAGTACACGCTCGTGCTGCGCGGCGCCGTGCTGATCGAGCACGACGGCGGCACCGACGAGGTCACGGCCGGTCAGGCGTTCGTCAGCGAGCCCGGCGAGAAGATCCGTTACAGCACCGGCCCCGAGGGCGCCGAGTACGTCGCCGTCTGCCTGCCCGCCTTCTCCCCGGACACCGCCCACCGCGACGAGTAGGGCGGTCCCCGTCAGCCGCGGCCGGCCCGCCCGAGCGGCTCGGCGGCCTCCTGCCGCAGGCCGGCCGGCCGGTGCCGGCCGCGCAGCGCCGAGGCGACCGCCGAGATCAGCGCCATGCCCGCGGCCACGCCGAACACGATCACCAACCCGTGGTGGAACGGCCCGGAGACCAGCCCGGGGAAGAAACCGGACCCGGTCAGCGTGTCGCGCTGCGCGGCGGTCAGCCCGGACAGCGTCTCCGCGCCGAGCAGGTGCCGGATCGGGTTGTCGCCGAGGAACGTCGCGAACAGCGTGCTCACCGGCGGCAGCGACGCCACCCGGTGCGCGGTGTCCGCGGGCACGCCGTTCGCCTGGAGCCCGCCGCTCAGCGTGGCCGGCAGCGACGACGCGAGCCCGGAGACCATCAGCGAGAAGAACACGCCGATGGACAGCGCGGTGCCGGAGTTCTGGAAGGTGGACCGCATCCCGGACGCCACCCCGCGGTGCTCCGGCGGCACGCTGCCCATGATCGAGGACGTGTTGGGCGAGGAGAACATCCCCTGGCCCAGGCCGTTGAGCAGCAGCAACAGGGCGAACGCGGTGTAGTCGAAGTTCACCGGCAGCAGGAGCAGGCCGACGAACGAGCACGCCACCACGACCAGCCCGGTGGTGGAGAACAGCCGGGCGCCGAACCGGTCGGACAGGTAGCCCGAGAGCGGGCCCGCGACCAGGAATCCGAAGGTCAGCGGCAACATGAAGATCCCGGCCCACAGGGGCGTGTCCTCGAAGGCGTAGCCGTGCAGCGGCAGCCAGATCCCCTGCAACCAGATGATCAACATGAACTGCAGCCCGCCGCGCGCGATCGCGGTGAGCAGCGCCGCGAGGTTGCCCGCCGCGAACGCCCGCATCCTGAACAGCGCGAGCTTGAACATCGGCTCCGCGGCCCGCACTTCGACGACGCAGAACACCGCCAGCAGCAGGACGCCGCCGAACAGCCCGGCGAGCACCTTCGGGTTGCCCCAGCCGGTCGCGCCGCCGTCGTACGGCTGGATCCCGTAGGTGATGCCCGCCAGCAGGATCCCGGCGCCGGCCGCGAACGTGACGTTGCCGAGCCAGTCGATCCGGCCGCGCCGGCCGGACGCCGTCTCGCGCAGGCTGAGGTAGGACCAGACGGTGCCCGCCACGCTGAGCGGCACGCTCACCCAGAACACCGCGCGCCAGTCGACGGCGGCCAGCAGCCCGCCCGCGAGCAGGCCGAGGAACTGCCCGGCGAGCGCGGTGATCTGGTTGACGCCGAGCGCCATGCCGCGCTGGCCGGGCGGGAACGCGTCGGTGAGGATGGCGGCCGAGTTGGCGGTGATCATCGAGCCGCCGAACGCCTGGACGACCCGCCAGAGGATGAGCCACATCGCCCCGCCGCCGCCCGTGAACGGGTCGAGGGACAGCGCGACCGACGCGACGGCGAAGATCAGGAAGCCGAGGTTGTAGATCCTCACCCGGCCGAACATGTCGCCGAGCCGGCCGAGCACGACGACCAGCACGGCGGACACCAGCAGGTAGCCCAGGATCATCCAGAGCAGATAGCCGATGTTGCCGGCGGCGAGCGGATCGAGCCCGATGCCGTGGAAGATCGCGGGCAGCGAGATGATCACGATGGAGGCGTCCATGGTGGCGATCAGCACGCCGAGGGTGGTGTTGGACAGGGCGATCCACTTGTAGCGGGGGCCGCCGTCCACCGTGCTCCTCACAGCCGGTCCGCCAGCCGTTCCAGGAGGGGCATGACCTCCGCCAGCCGCTGCCGCTCGGCCGGGGTGAACTCCCCGTCGAGCACCTCGGCGAGCCGCCGCACCGACTCGGAGCGCCGCTCCCCGAGCACCCGCCGCCCCTCCTCGCTGATCGTCATGACCGCCCGCCGCCCGTCGGCCGCGTCCTGGCCGCGCCGGACGAGCCCGCGTTCCTCCAGCGCGGCGAGCGTGGTCGCCATGGCCTGCGGGCGTACCCGCTCCAGCTCGGCGAGCGAGCCCGGCGAGTCCGGGCCGTCGGCGGCGAGCCGGGAGAGCACGGACACGCCGGCGATCGTGACGTCTCCGACGGCGTGCGTCTGGCGCAGCCGGCGGGCGATGCGGGAGACGGCGAGCCGCAGGGCGGCGCCTAGCCGGGCGCCCTCAGTGGTTTCGGGTGATTCGTCCGGATTCATAGATACTTACAATAGATTTATCAATCAACCGTAACTACATCGGGGTGCCCGCAGGACGTCGACGGCGGACACCGGGAGACCCGCTCTAAGATGTCGGGATGAGCCAGCCGACGCTTGACGAGATCCGCCGCGCCCCCAAGGTGCTGTTGCACGACCATCTCGACGGCGGGTTGCGCACCGAGACGATCGCCGACCTGGCCCGGGAGAGCGGCTACGACCGGCTTCCGACCGCCGACCCGGACAACCTGCGCGCCTGGTTCGAGGAGTCGGCCGACTCCGGCTCGCTGGAGCGCTACCTGGAGACCTTCGCGCACACCGTCGGCGTCATGCAGTCCCGCGAGGCGCTGACCCGGGTGGCGGCCGAGTGCGCGGAGGACCTCGCGGACGACGGCGTCGTCTACGCCGAGGTGCGCTACGCCCCCGAGCTGCACACCTCCACCGGCCTGTCGCTGGACCAGGTCGTCGAGGCCGTGCTCGAAGGGTTCCGGCTCGGCTCGGCCGGCCGGACGATCAAGGTGCGCTCGCTGCTGACCGCGATGCGGCACCAGGCCAGGTCCAGGGAGATCGCCGAGCTCGCCGTCCGCTACCGCGACGCGGGCGTGGCCGGGTTCGACATCGCGGGCGCCGAGGCGGGTTACCCGCCCACCAGGCACCTCGACGCCTTCGAATACCTCCAGCGGGAGAACGCGCACTTCACCATCCACGCCGGCGAGGGGTTCGGGCTGCCCTCCATCTGGCAGGCGATCCAGTGGTGCGGCGCCGACCGGCTCGGCCACGGCGTGCGCATCATCGACGACATCGCGGTCTCCGGCGACGAGGCCAAGCTCGGCAGGCTCGCCGCCTACGTGCGGGACAAGCGCATCCCGCTGGAGATGTGCCCGACCTCCAACCTGCAGACCGGCGCCGCCGCCTCGATCGGCGAGCACCCGATCGGCCTGCTGCGCGGCCTCAACTTCCGGGTCACCGTGAACACCGACAACCGGCTGATGAGCGGCACCACGCTCTCCCTGGAGTTCGCCAAGCTGGCCGCGGCGTTCGGCTACGGCTGGGACGACCTCCAGTGGTTCACGGTGAACGCGATGAAGTCCGCTTTCATCCCGTTCGACGAGCGGCTGGCGCTCATCAACGGGCTGATCAAGCCGGGGTTCGCCCAGCTCAAGTGGGCGGTGGAGGGCGCGTGAAACAGGTCTTCCGGTCCAAGGGCGCCTACATCCTCGCCTGGCTGTGGGTGGTCTTCGCGGCACTGATGGCGTTCGACCTGGTCCGGCGGTACAACGGCGCGCCGTCGCTGGTCGCCGCCGCGGTGCTCGCCGTGCTGACCGCGCTCATCTACGTGACGTCGATGCGCCCGGCCACCGTGCTGCTCGAAGACGGCGTGCGGGTGCGCAACCCGCTGCGCGACACGTTCGTCCCGTGGGTGCGGATCGACGACGTGCGGGTGTCGCACGCCATCCTCATCGAGTACGGCGAGCAGTCCGTGCGCTGCTGGACCCCGCAGTCCTCGGCCCGCGAGCGCGCCTCCGCGGCCCGGCGCGGCACCGGCGCCCCGCGCCGCGGCCGGTTCCAGACCGAGCCCGTCCGCACCTCGGGCGAGCAGGCCGCCCTGGAGGCGCTGGCCGGCCGCACGCACGCCGACTTCGTGGCCCAGCAGCTCACCGAGCGCGCCGAGCGGGCCCGCCGTACCGCGCAGTTCGCCGACGCCCCCGCCGCCGAGAGCGTGCCCGTGCCCGGCACCACCTGGTCCTGGGACGCCGTCGCCGCCTGCGTGGCCGCGGCCGGCTTCGTCGTCGCCGCGATCATCGCCTCCTGAGCGGCGCCGCCCCTCAGAGGGCGAGCACCGCCGACAGGTCCTCCGTGACGGCGGCCAGCGCGCGGGCGGCCTCGGCGCGGGCGTCCGCGACGTCCCCGGTGACCGGGACGACGACCTCCAGATAGCACTTCAGCTTGGGCTCGGTGCCGCTCGGCCGTACGACGACGCGGGCCCGCCCGGACAGCGTGTAGCGCAGGGCGTCGGTGGGCGGCAGGCCGGCGGAGCCGGCGGCGAGGTCGTCGGCCGACTCGACCGCGCGCCCGCCCAGCGACGCGGGCGGAGCCTCACGCAGCCGCCGCATCGCCCCGTCGATCAGGGACAGGTCCGCGACCCGCACGGAGAGCTGGCTCGTCGCGTGCAGCCCGTAGCGCCGCGCCTGGTCGTCCAGCAGGTCGAGCAGCGTACGGCCGGCCCGCTTGGCGGTGGCGGCCAGCGCGGCGACGGTCAGGGCCGCGCCGATGCCGTCCTTGTCGCGCACCGGCAGCCCCTGCCCGGAGCCGACGCTGTAACCGAGGGCCTCCTCGTAGCCGTAGACGAGTCCCTCGCCCGCCCGCATGATCCACTTGAAGCCGGTGAGGGTCTCCGCGTAGCGGGCGCCGTGCGCCGCGGCGATCCCGGCCAGCAGGGAGGAGGACACGATCGTGGTCGCGACCAGCCGGGACGGGTCGCTCGTGTGCGTGAGCACGTGCTCGGCGAGCAGGCCGCCCAGCTCGTCGCCGGTCAGCATCCGGAAGCCGTCAGGCGTCGGGACGCCCACCGCGCAGCGGTCCGCGTCCGGGTCGTTGGCCAGCACGATGTCGGCGCCGATCCGCGCGGCCAGGCCGAGCGCGAGGTCCATCGCGCCGGGCTCCTCCGGATTGGGGAAGGGAACCGTGGGAAAGTCCGGATCCGGCTCCGCCTGGGCCGCCACCATCTCCGGCGCCGCGAACCCGGCCCGCTCGAACGCCGCCGCCAGCGTCGCCGCCCCCACCCCGTGCAACGGCGTGTAGGCGACCCGCAGCTCACGATCCTCGCCGAGCGGCAGCGCGGTCACCGCGGCCAGGTAGGCGTGCACGACGTCCTCGCCGAGCGTCGCCCACGGGCCCCGGGGCAGCTCGCCGACCGGTCCCACGGCGTCGATCGCGGCCGAGATCTCCCCGTCCACCGGGGGCACGATCTGCGACCCGTCGCCCCAGTACACCTTGTAGCCGTTGTCCCGCGGCGGGTTGTGGCTGGCCGTCACGGTGACCCCCGCGTCGGCGCCCAGGTGGCGCACGGCGAAGGCCAGCACCGGCGTGGGCAGCGGGCGGGGCAGCACCGAGACGCGCAGCCCCGCGCCCGCGAGCACGGCCGCCGAGTCGTGCGCGAACACCTCGGAGTTGTGCCGGGCGTCATACCCGATCACGACGTGCCCGCCCGGGCCGAGCACCGCGGCCAGGCCCGCCGCGGCCCGCATCACGGTGACGCGGTTCATCCGGCCGGGGCCCGCGCCCAGCTCACCGCGCAGGCCGGCGGTGCCGAACTCCAGTTTCGCGCCGAAACGGCTCTCCAGCTCGGCCAGGTCACCGGAGTCGAGGATCTTGGCGAGTTCCTCCCCGGTCTCCGGATCGGGATCCTGGGCCAGCCATTCCTCCGCCTGCCGCACGAGATCGCGCACCACGGTCTCCCTCAGAGTTTGCCGACCACGTCCGCCAGCAGGACGCCCATCCGGGCGGCCGTCGCGCGGCCGACCTCCAGGACCTCCTCGTGGTTGAGCGGCTCGCCCACGAGGCCCGCGCCCGGGTTGGTGACCAGCGACAGGCCGAGCACCTCGGCGCCGCCCTCGCGGGCCGCGATCGCCTCCAGCGCGGTGGACATGCCGACCAGGTCGCCGCCGATCGCCCGGCACATCCGGATCTCGGCCGGCGTCTCGTACGTCGGGCCGCGGAAGGCGACGTAGACGCCCTCGGCGAGGGACGGGTCGGACTCCTTGGCCAGCGCGCGCAGCCGGGGGCTGTACACCGAGGTCAGGTCCACGAACCGGGCGCCGGTGAGCGGGTTGGCGCCGGTGAGGTTGATGTGGTCGCCGATCAGGACCGGGTCGCCGACCCGCTGCGTCTCCGGGCGCAGCCCGCCCGCCGCGTTGGTCAGCACCACCGTGCCGGCCCCGGCGGCGAGCGCGGTGCGCACGCCGTGCACCACCGGCTCCACGCCGAGACCCTCGTACAGGTGGGTACGGCCGAGGAAGATCAGCGCGTTGCGGCCGGTCCCGGTGGTCACGGCGCGGATCCGGCCCGCGTGGCCCGCCACGGCCGGCGGCGCGAACCCGGGCAGGTCGGTCACCGCGATCTCCGCGACGGTCGTGCCGATGGCCTCGGCCGCGGCGACCCAGCCGGATCCCATGACCAGCGCGACGTCGAAGGACTCGACACCGGTGACGTTCTTCAGTGCGGCCGCGGCGTCGACGGCGAGCGCATAGGGGTCTTTGCTCACATGCAGGAGGTTACCGGTCCGGCCGGCGAAGGTCCGCGGCGCTCCACCGAGCGAACCCCAGGCGGGGTGACAGGTACACGGCGCGTTACGAGTCGGGTTCGTCATCACATGGGCTTTCCGTGAGGAGGGTGGTGAAACGATGGTCCAATCGCCTCTCTGCCTCCAGGTGGCGCGCCAACTCCCCCAGGGTTGCCCCGTATCGGACATCGGACATACCGAGCCGCTGTGCGTATGTGGAGATGAAGGTGCGCAGCGCATACCAGCCTCCCCCGACCGCCTCGCGAATCATCCAGGTTCGCCCGAAAGCATGCATCAGTTCTGCGAGCGTCACCGGCCGCGCGCTCCAGCCGGTGCGCCACAGAATTTCTGCCCGTCGCACCAGACGACCACGCCCACCCAGACGGACACCAGTGCCAGGTTGTGCCCTTCAAGTACATCGGCGGTGATGTGCCGACGTCCGAGTTCGAGCCGCAGTGACTCGGCTGCCTCCAGAGGCGTAACCATCTTCCGACCCGTCGCCTCATTCACAGCTGTCGCCTGCATGTACAGACACCTACTCATCTAGAGGAGCCCGCGCCCATGCTCGGCAACGGTCAGTCCTTCGCCCTGGATCACCTGCAGCGCATTGCGGATGGTCATCCGCGCGACGCCGTAATGTTGCATGAGCCGGGCCTCCGAGGGCACCTTGTCCCCCTCGGCGAGCACGCCGTGCTCGATCGCGGTACGGAGGTGGTCGGCGATCTGCCGGAAGATGGCCCGGTCGCTGGTCGGGTCCAGATCCGGCAGCGGCAGCTCGGCCACGACCACTCCTCAACTCGTACGTACGTACCGCAGTCCGAGAATAGCGACCGGCGGCCCCGGGAGGTCATGCGATGGATCATCACAACGCACACTCCGTGAGCGTGGCCGGTGTGATCGTCGACGATCAGGGCCGGGCACTCCTCACCCAGCGCCGCGACAACGGCCACTGGGAAGCCCCTGGCGGCGTCCTGGAACGCGACGAGGACATCACCAGCGGCCTGCTCCGCGAGATCCGCGAAGAGACCGGCCTCGACGTCGAACCCATCGCCCTGACCGGCGTCTACAAGAACATGACCCGCGGCATCGTCGCGCTGGTCTTCCGTTGCAAGGTCATCAGCGGCCATCTCACCGAAACCGACGAGACCCGTGCCTTCCGCTGGGTCACTGCCGGCGAGGTCGGGCAACTCGCCTCCGAGGCATTCGCCGTTCGTGTCCTCGACGCCATGCACCACACCCAGCCGCCGGCCGTCCGTCACCATGACGGCACTTATCTGCTCGGCACGTAAACCCACTGGCGAACCGCTCTTCAGAGCGCACCGGGCAGCAGCCCGCCGGTTGGCTAGCTGCCGAGCGACGTGCACGGACGGCCGCGCAGGTCCTTCACGTAGTCGTCCGGTGCGCCCGCCTTCTCGGCGGCGTCGGACAGGATCCCGAGGTAGCGGGCCGAGGGCAGGCCGCCCTCGTAGTCGTCCAGCACGTAGAACCAGGCGACCACCTCGCCCTCCAGCGTCTGCACCCGCAGCCGCACCTTGCGGTACAGCCCGAGCGCCGCCCCCTCCCACTGGTCCAGGGAGGGCTCGTCCCACTCCGGGACGTCGTAGAGGACGACGAACACCTGCTCGGCCGCATCCTCGGCGATGGTGGCGAGCGCGCCCTCCCACCCGACGTCCTCACCGCCGAACGTCAGGCGCCAGCCCTCCAGCCAGCCGGTCACCCGCATAGGGGAGTGCGGAGCCCGCTGGGCCATCTGCTTGGGGTCCATGTTGCTGCCGTAGGCGGCGTAAACAGGCACGGCACACAAGAATAATCCAAGATCCCGCACTGATCCCGCTCCATCGCGCGGTACCCCGGCCGTGTTGGGGACATGCCGACCGGCTGCCGTACTCCGGCCCGCGTGCCGCCCGGGGGAAACGGGTGTCCGCCTGGGGATGTCGCCGGGTCCTTCTGTGCCGGGGAGGGCGAGTCTCCGCGGGATCCGGCCCGGGGCGGGCAGTGGTCAGGGGCTTATACATTTGGGTGGGGGATTTGTGCCTCCATCGGTGGAGTACTCGTGGGCATGCGGAAGGATAGGGACCGTGACGAGGATCGTGATCATCGGTGGCGGGCCAGGCGGATATGAGGCGGCTCTGGTAGCCGCGCAACTCGGCGCCCAGGTCACGGTTGTCGAACAGGAGGGCATCGGCGGCGCGTGCGTGCTCACCGACTGCGTGCCCTCCAAGACGCTCATCGCCACCTCCGTGCGTAAGCAGGCCCTGCTCGACGCCGAGTCGCTCGGCGTGCACTTCACCGGCGGCGACGACGGCGACGTGGGCGGGGTGAGGGTGGACCTGCCCCTGGTGAACAAGCGGGTCAAGGAGCTGGCCCAGGCCCAGTCGGCCGACACCGCGGCCCGGGTCGCCGCCGAGGGCGTCGAGGTGATCAGGGCGACCGGGCGGCTCGTGGACCCGCAGGTGGTCAAGGCGGGCGACCGTACGATCAAGGCGGACGTGGTGATCGTCTCGACCGGGGCGACGCCGCGCGTGCTGCCGGGGGCCGAGCCCGACGGCGAGCGCATCCTCAACTGGCGCCAGCTCTACGACCTGCCCGAGCTGCCCGAGCACCTCATCGTCGTCGGCTCCGGCGTCACCGGCGCGGAGTTCGCCGGCGCCTACCGCTCGCTCGGCTCGGAGGTCACGCTCGTCTCCAGCCGCGACCGCATGATGCCCAACGAGGACGCCGACGCCGCCGAGGTGCTGGAAGAGGTCTACCGCCGCCGCGGGATGAACGTCATGGGCCGCTCCCGCGCCGCATCCGTCCGGCGTACCCCGCACGGCGTGCAGGTCACCCTCGAAGACGGCCGCACCGCCGAGGGCTCGCACTGCCTGATGACGGTCGGCATGGTGCCCAACACCGCGGGGCTCGGCCTCGCGGAGGCCGGGGTCGCCCTCGACGCCAACGGCTTCATCCAGGTCGACAAGGTCTCCCGCACCTCCGCCCCCGGCGTCTACGCGGCCGGCGACTGCACCGGCGTGCTCATGCTCGCCTCGGTGGCGGCCATGCAGGGCCGCATCGCCGTCTGGCACGCGCTCGGCGAGGCCGTGCAGCCGCTCCGGCTGGCCACGGTGGCGGCCAACATCTTCACCGACCCCGAGATCGCCACGGTGGGCGTCGCGCAGAAGCAGATCGAGTCCGGCGAGATCGAGGCCAACGTGGTGAAGCTGCCGCTCGCCACCAACGCCAGGGCCAAGATGCAGGGCTTCAACGACGGCTTCGTCAAGCTCTTCTGCCGCCCGCACACCGGCATCGTGCTCGGCGGCGTCGTCGTGGCGCCGCGCGCGTCGGAGCTGATCCTCGCGGTGTCGATCGCGGTGCACGAGCGGCTGACCGTGGACCAGCTCGCGCACACGTTCGCGGTCTACCCGTCGCTGGCCGGTTCGGTCACCGAGGCCGCCCGCCGCCTCATGCAGCCCATGACCCCCACCGGCATCTGACCCCCGGGCCTCCCACGGCTTCGGCGCGTCCCCGCCGGGGCTCGCCCGAGGCCGGGGCTCACCTGAGGCGGTCGTGGCCGCGCAGGCGGTCCAGGGCCGCGCGCCCGTCCCGTACGGCCTGCGTCACGAAGAGCAGCTGTTCCCGGGAGCGGGCCCCGGCCAGCGCGTTCTTGGCCGCCTCGTAGGCGTCCAGCGCATACCGCCACTCCCGGTCCGCCGACATGCCGCCGGAGGTCCCGGCGAGCTGGAACTCGTAGTCCAGGCGGTCGATCTCCTCGCCCAGCCGGGTGACGTCCTCCTCGGCGGCCCGCAGCGCGGCGCCGAACGCCGCGGCCGCGCGGGTCCGCCGCCGGTACGACCCCGCCCACAGCAGCGCCGTGAGCGCGAGGCCGACGGCGCTGAGGATCACCAGGACCAGCCCGGCGGACAGGCCGCCCGCCCCGTCCTCCGCGCCCCGCGGGTCCTCGCCGGTGAGGCCGCCGGGGAACAGGTCGCCGATGGCGGGGATGACCGGATCGGCGGACGGGACGCCGCGCGCCTCGGCGGGCACATCTTGCGGTGTGCCCTTGGCCCCGGTCAGGTCCAGGTCGTCGGCCTGGCTGAAGGACGCGTCCTGCACCTGCGCGCCGGTGAAGTCCGCGCCGTCGAGGTCCGCCTGGGTGAACTCGGTCTCCCGCAGGTCGGCGTCCTTGAAGGTGGCGTGCTGCAACTCGGCCTGACCCAGCTTGGCCTCACGCAGGACGGCCCGGGTGAAGTCGGCCTTGCGCGCCTTGATCTGGCCGGGCGAGGCGTCCGTCAGGTCGGCGCCCACAAGCTTGGCGTCGGTGAAGTCGGCCTGGGCGAGCTCGGCCCTGGTGAGCCTGGCCCCGGTCAGGTCGGCGTGCGGGAACTCCGCCTGCCCGGCGTCCGCGTCCACCAGGACGGCCTTGCGCAGGTCGGCGTGGTCGGCCTGCAGTTGCCCGAGGTCCGCCTCGGTCAGGTTCGCGCCGCGCAGGTCGGCGTACTCCAGGTGCGCCTGGGTGAGGTTGGTCTCCTTCAGCGACGCGTCGCGCAGGATGGCGCCGGTGAGGTCCTTCTGGACCAGGGGGAGGCCGTCCAGCCTGGCCTTGGTGAGGTTGGCGCAGCGCAGGTCGTCGGGCAGCGCCCGGCCCTTGGTGAAGTCCTTGCCGCGCAGGTCCGCCCCCTGGCCGGGCCTGCACGGCCCCGCTGCGGCCGTCGCGGCCGTGGCGGCGGCAGGGAGCCAGGTGACCGCCACCAGGGCGGCCACGGCCGTGCTGAGGGCCAGGGGGATGGGACGACGCAACGGAGCCTCCTCGGGAACAGCTCCGATCATGGCAGCGGCTGATTACATTCCGCTTGCACCCCACCTACATCCGCGAAACCTTTCCCGCGGATCGCGCTCCCATGGACGCTCCGGGGTCGGCGTCCCCGGATCTGGAACGCCGGGCGATCGCCCCCGGGCACGGAGGAGCCCCGGCGACGGGTGCCGCCGGGGCTCGATATGGGAACCGGATGTCCGGATCGGGGCCGGTTACCAGTCGCCGCCGCCGAAGTCGCCGCCGCCGAAGTCTCCCCAGCCGCCGCCCGCGTCGCCGCCGCCGAAGTCGCCTCCGTCGCCGCCGAAGCCCGCGTCGGCCATGCCCTGCTCGTAACCCATGCCGTAGCCGCCCATGCCGTAGCCGCCCATCATGCTGCCGAGCAGCGTCCCGACCAGCATCAGGCTCATCACGTCACCGAAGCCGCCGTAGTAACCGTAGGCGTAGGGCTGGTAGGCCGGGCCGGCGTCGTAGTAGGGCCGGCGCTGGCCGTTGACCATGACCTCGCGCATCTGCGGGTCGAAGCCGTGCTCGATCGCCTCGGCGTCGGCCGCGCAGGCGGGCACGTCGCGCAGCGCGCCGCCGGGCGGGGCCCAGCGCACGTCGCGGACGGAGGGGCCGTGCTGCGGGTTGAAGAAGCAGGGCGCCCGCCGCTCCGGCACGGGCTGCTGGTTGACCCTGGCCTTCACCACGGCGAGCGCGTAACGGCCGTCCACCAGGGTGGTGGTGACGGCGCGCACGTCGTCGGGCCGCTTGACGGCCGCGAGCTCGGCCTTGGCCTTCTCGTAGGAGTCGAGGGCCTGCTGCCACTCGTCGAGGTGCCCGCCGCCCGCGCCGAGCAGCTTGACGTCGGTGTCGAGCGCGGTGATCTCCTCACCGAACTTCGTGACGTCCTCCTCCACGGTCTGCTTGACCGCGGCCAGCTCGGCGGCCTCGCGGGCCTCGCGCTGCTGCTTCTTCTTGCGCGAGTAGAAGAACAGGCCGGTGCCGCCGACCACGGCGAGGACCAGGATGGCGATGAGCACGCCGGTGCCCGAACCCGAGCCCGCCTGGCTGCCGGACCGCAGAGCCTGGCGCACGTTGCCGTCGGCCGCGGAGTCCACCCGCTTCACGAGGTCCTGGGTGACCGCGACGACGTCGCCCGGGTTGTTCGAGGCGGCCAGGCCGGAGATCCGGCCCGCGACGTCCTGCCGGATCGCGGTGGAGCCGGCGAACACCGTGGTGCCGTCGAGCACGACGACGGTCGCCTGCGGGCGCCCCGCGGAGGCGAGCGCGGCTTCGAGCTGCTGGATGTAGGGGCCGGCCGTCTGCACGTTGGGGAACGTGCCCTCGGGCAGCGCGGCCATGTAGATCTTGGAGTCGGCGGACTTCAGCGCCTCGGAGACCTCGGGCCGCTGACCCGAGGACAGGGCCGCCCCGGACTGCACGAAGAGCGGGTCCTGAGTGTCGTGCCAGGCTGAGACGACCGAGTTGGCGTCGGGCGGTGCCGCGGCACTCGCCGCCGGCGCCAGAGCGAAGAGCGTGAGAATCCCTGCGAGCAGCGTGACGAACGCTGCGCCCGCACGGCGAACCGGATGGGTCATGTTCACGGCAGCAAAGCCTCCTTCGCCCATGAGGACGAACGGCCGATCGACGGAGTTCCCTCCCCAGACCGTACCTCTCTCCGCCCTCTTCCGCCCTTACGCCGCTCCCTTCCCCGGCGGGGAAGGATCAGTCGGCCTCCGGACAGGCGGGATGCCCCGCCGCAGCGGGATCCGCCCTCCCGGTGGGATATCCGGATTCGGGTCCGTTTCCTCCCAAATGGGCATCTGTCCACGGGGGCGTCGTACCGGAAACCGCGCGGAGCGAGCCGCCTCTCCTCACTGCGGCGAGCGCCCGCCGGCGCGGGGCTCCCTCGGGCGGGCGCCGGCGGGTCAGGCGTCCTTGATCTCGCAGATGGCGGCGCCGGCGGTGACCGTCTGGCCGACGGAGGCGTTGAGGCCGGTGACGGTGCCGGCCTTGTGGGCGGTGAGCGGCTGTTCCATCTTCATCGCCTCCAGGACGACGACGGTGTCGCCGGCCGCGACCGTGTCGCCGTCGGCGGCGACCACCTTGACGATGGTGCCCTGCATCGGGCTGACCAGCGAGTCCCCGGTGGCCACGGCCTTCTGCGCGGCCCGGCCGCCGCGTCTCGGCGCCTGCGCGCCGCCGCCGCCGCGGCCGGTGCCCGCGCCGAACCCGGCGGGGAGCACCACCTCCAGGCGCCGGCCGCCGACCTCGACCGTGATGCGCTCGCGCTCGCCCGGCTCGGCGGCCTCCGCCGCGCCCTCATAGGGCGGGATCGTGTTGTCGAACTCGGTCTCGATCCACCGGGTGTGCACGCTGAACGGCTCGCCGGTGAACGCGGGATCGTCCACCACGGCACGGTGGAAGGGGATGACGGTGGGCATCCCGTCGATCTCGAACTCGCCGAGCGCCCGCCTGGCCCGCTCCAGCGCCTCCCGCCTGGTGCGCCCGGTCACGATCAGCTTGGCGATCAGCGAGTCGTACGCCTGCGGGACGGTCATGCCCGCCTCGTAACCCGCGTCGAGCCGGACTCCGGGGCCGGTGGGGGCGTGCAGGGTGGTCAGGGTGCCGGGGGCGGGCAGGAAACCGCGCCCCGGGTCCTCGGCGTTGATCCGGAACTCGATGGAGTGGCCGCGCAGCGGCGGGTCGTCGTAGCCGATCTCCTCGCCGGAGGCGATCCGGAACATCTCCCTGACCAGGTCGATCCCGGACACCTCCTCGGTGACGGGGTGCTCGACCTGGAGCCGGGTGTTGACCTCCAGGAAGGAGATCGTGCCGTCCTGTCCGACGAGGAACTCGCAGGTGCCGGCGCCGACGTAGCCCGCCTCCCGCAGGATCGCCTTGGAACTGGTGTGCAGCAGCTCCATCTGGGCGGCGGAGAGGAAGGGCGCGGGGGCCTCCTCGACCAGCTTCTGGTGGCGGCGCTGGAGAGAGCAGTCCCGGGTGCTGACCACGACGACGTTGCCGTGCGCGTCGGCCAGGCACTGGGTCTCCACGTGCCGCGGGCGGTCGAGGTAGCGCTCGACGAAGCACTCGCCGCGGCCGAAGGCGGTGACCGCCTCGCGGACCGCGCTCTCGTACAGCTCGGGGATCTCCTCGCGCGTCCTGGCGACCTTCAGGCCGCGCCCGCCGCCGCCGAACGCCGCCTTGATCGCGATCGGCAGGCCGTGCTCGTCGGCGAACGCGACGACCTCCGCCACACCGGCGACCGGGTCGGCGGTGCCCGCCACCAGCGGCGCGCCGGCGCGCTGGGCGATGTGCCGCGCCGAGACCTTGTCGCCGAGCGACATGATCGCCGAGGGCGGCGGGCCGATCCAGGTCAGCCCGGCGTCGATGACCGCCTGGGCGAAGCCGGCGTTCTCGGCGAGGAACCCGTAACCGGGGTGCACCGCGTCCGCGCCGCTGCGGGCGGCGACGTCGAGCAGCTTGTCGATGGCGAGGTAGGTGTCGGCCGGGGTCTGCCCGGGCAGCGCGAACGCCTCGTCGGCGACTCTCACGTGGAGCGCGTCCAGATCGTGGTCCGAGTAGACGGCCACGCTGGTCAGCCCGGCGTCGCGGCAGGCGCGGGCCACCCGGACGGCGATCTCGCCGCGGTTGGCGATCAGGACCTTCTGCACCGAACGTTCCTTCCTCACAAGGGCGGCGGGCCTCCCACGGAGTGTAAGCGCCTGCTGATCGCACGGTGGCGGGTGCCCCCCGGAAGCGCGTTCGCATCTTAGTGTCCGGCCGCCCGTCGCCCGCCGGTACGGCTGCCCGCCAGCGGTTGGGGACACCATTAGCGTACATATTCGGTCATGTCCCTTTTTGCGATTAATGTAGGCCAGGAGGAAAACCGGACCATTTCGTGATTCCATTTCTCATAGCCAGTCGGCATAACCGGCCGTCGGGGGGCGATCTGACGTATCGTGAGGTCGCTTGGCTGCCCCCTACTGTCACCTTGACGAGTCGAGCCACAGTCGATCCAGAAGGAGACCTGCATGAGCCAGAGCTTGCTCGGTGGTAATCCCGCGGAAATGCAGCAGATGGCCACCCAGTTCACCCAGCAGGCCGATGCGGTCCGCACGACGATGGCGGCCCTCGACCGTGAGGCGGCGAAGGTCGGCACGGCGTGGACCGGCCCCGGCGCCGAGCGCTTCCGCGACTCCTGGCAGACCTACCGCGCCGCCTTCCAGCGGATGTCCGAGGAGCTTCAGGAAGCCGCCCGTGTCATCAACACCTACCGCGGCAACATCGAGTCGGCCACCCGCTGACCTGGCCTCTCAGCCCCAAGGCGCACCCTCACGGAAGAGGGTGCGCCTTTCGCGTCTCCAGACGGCCCGCACACGGCGGCCTGCGTACGGGGGCGCGCGTACGGCGGCAGGGGGTAGCGGCCGGGGGTGGCGGCCGGGGGTGGCGGACGGGCCTCAGGACGGCAGCGCGGCCTGGACCGGGACGGCCGTGCCCAGGGTGACCAGCAGGCCGCGCCCCGACGGCCCGCCGACCGCGCCGCGCGGCAGCCGTACGTTGAACAGGTCGCCGTCGGCGGGGCTCTGCACCGACAGCAGCAGGCCGGTGCGCGACTTGCGCGCCTCCGCCACGAAGCCGCGGTAGGCCGCGGTCAGGTCGCCGGTGGTGCCCGCGATGATCAGGCCGTGCTCGGCGTCCCTGCCCGAGCGCAGCACCTCCTCCAGCGCCATTCCGAGCGCCGAGTCGGCCGAGACCAGTTCCGCGTCGTCCACCAGCACCACGTAGCGGTCCTGCCCGGCGACCAGCGCGGGCAGGTCGGCCGCCTGGCCGCCGAGCACGGCGAGCACGCCGCGCTCCTCCGCCAGCGCGCGGAGCGGGCTGCGCCGCGGGGCCACCACGACGAGCGGCGTGCCCTGGGCGAGGAGTGAGCGGGCGGCGGCGAGCAGCGCCGACGAACGGCCCGAGCGCGCCGGCCCGGCGATGACCGCCCCCGGTCCCTGGGCCAGCAGGTCCACGCCGAGCGGCTCCAGCGCGTCGCCGCCGACGCCCAGCAGCGCCCACAGCGGGGACGGCGGGACGAACGACGGGGACAGCTCCATCGCCTGTTCCACGGTGATCCGCATCGGCAGCGCGTCCACCCGGATCAGCTCCGCCACGCCGCCGGCCGCCGACGTCCTGGCCAGCGCCTGGAGGGCGGCGACCTGGGCGGGACCGGCCGGATCTTCGGCCAGCAGGGCGATCTGGCTCTCCACGACGCCCTGCTCGCCGACGGTCAGCCCCCGCCCCGGCGGCATCGAGGACGGCAGGTCCTTCAGCGGCAGCCCCACCAGGCCGTAGTCGGACGGGTCGGCGAGCCGGAGCACCAGGCGGTCGTCGAACACGGTGGAGACCTGCCCCAGCAGCCCCGACCGGTCGGCCGTGACCACCGCCCGCAACCCGACCGCCGGCCCCTCCCGCAGCAACTGGAGCATGGCGTCGATCAGCCTGCCGTAGTCGTAGTTCTCGAACGCCGCGAGGAATCCCTCCCACCGGTCCAGCATCAGTACCAGCCACGGCGGCACCCCCTGCCCGGCGATGTCGTGCCCGGCGGCGCGCAGTTCGGTGAGGGAGGCGTAGCCGGCGGAGGCGAGGAGTTCCTGACGGCGTCCCACCTCGGCGCGCAGCCGGCCGATCAGGCGTTCCACCCGGTCGAGCTGGTCCCGGGTCACCACGGCGCCGCAGTGCGGCAGCGCCACCAGCGGCAGCAGCGCGCCGGAGCCGCAGTCGATCGCGTGCACGTGCACGTCGCCGGGGCCCGCCTGCCGGGCGATCACGCCGGCCAGGGTGCGCAGCGCCGTCGAACGCCCGCTCCGCGGCGCGCCCGCGATCAGCAGGTGCCCGCCGTGCGCCAGGTCCAGCGCCAGTTCCCGCCGCCCCTGCACCCACGGCAGGTCGGTCAGCCCGAACCCCAGCGGCGCCACGTCCCCCGCCACCCGGCGCCCCGTCCCGAATTCCGAGGCGGCCGTCTCGGCGCGGACGCCGTCCAGGGTGATGTGCTCGGGGAGCGGGTCGAGCCAGGGGGTGGGCTGGGCGGGGACCTGGAGGAGGCGGGCGGCGTCGATCAGGGCCTGGGTGAGGGCCGACAGGTCGCTCTCCGCCTGGCTGTCCGCCGTGGCGGCGGTCGCCGGGACGGCCGGCGGATGGCCGAGCGCCCGCCAGTCCAGCGTCACGGCGGACACCTGCCCGTCGGCGTCGCCGCCGCCGCTGCGCCTGCCGCCGATCCTGGCGGTCTGCACGGCGGTCGCCCCGCCCGCCCCGGACTTCACGTAGCAGCGTCCGGGCGTGGACTTGGAGATGTGGGCCGCGTCCGGCCGGTCGATGATGTCGGAGGACTCGACCGCCTCGGTCACCCGCAGGGCGATCCGCAACGACGTGTTCGCCTGGATGTCGGCCGTCACCACACCGCCCGGCCGCTGCGTGGCGAGGATGAGGTGGATGCCGAGCGAACGGCCACGCCGCGCGATGTCCACCAGCCCGGTGACGAAGTCCGGCAACTCGGTCACCAGCGCGGCGAACTCGTCGATGATCAGCACGAGCCTGGGCAGCGGCGCACGCCTGCGGCCGGGCCCGGCGGCGAGTTCCTGGTAGTCCTCGATGTCCTTGGCGCCCGCCGCCAGCAGCAGGCGTTCCCTGCGCCGGATCTCGGCGGCCAGCGAGGACAGCGCCCGCCCCGTGAGATGGCCGTCCAGGTCGGTCACCATGCCGACCGTGTGCGGCAGCCGTACGCACTCCTTGAACGCCGCGCCGCCCTTGTAGTCGATCAGCACGAACGTCATCTCGTCCGGCCGGTTGGCCGCGGCGAGCGAGCAGATCAGCGTCTGCAGCAGCTCCGACTTGCCCGCGCCGGTGGTGCCCGCGATCAGGGCGTGCGGGCCGTCCAGGCTCAGGTCCACCGCGAACGGGCCGTCGGGGCCGGCGCCGATCACCGCGCGGGTGGTCGCGCCCCGCCAGCGCCTGGCCACGGCGGGGCCGGTCGGGTTCGGCAGGTCCAGGAGGTCGAGGAGGCGGGCCGCGCCGGGCAGGGCGGAGCCGGCGTCCTCGCGGCTGACGTCGCGGATCGGGGCCAGCGACCGGGCCAGCCGTTCGCACCAGGGCACCGGCACCTGGTCGCCCCTGATGTCGCCGAGCGCGTCCAGGCCGCCGCCGCCGAGCCGTACCAGGCCGTCCGGGCCGCAGGCCGCCACGGTGGCGCACTCCTCGGGGAGCAGCCGCTGGTTCTCGTCGAGCGCGAGCGTGTAGACCCCGGCGCGCGGCCCCTGCCTGAGCACCTGCGGCATGCCGGGCAGGGCGCGGAGCACCTGGGCGCCGTCGAGCACGACGAGGACGTCGTAGGGGCGTTCGTCGTAGGAGGAGAAGGCGGGTTCCTCGGTGGCGCCCCGGCCGTTCCTGGGGGCGCCCCAGCCGAGGTCGTCCCAGCCTGCGGGCATCTTGCCGAGGGAGGCGGCGCCGTTCTCCTCGCCGAGGCGTTCGTCGATCAGCGCGGTCAGCTCGGCGACGCGCCGGGCGGCGGCCTCCGGGTCGGCGCCGATCAGCGCCACGCAGTCCTCGACGCCGTGCGGGGCGCAGTGCGGCAGCCAGCGCGTCCAGCTCCACCGGGCGCCGCCGTCGGCGTGCGCGGACAGCACCACGATCGCCAGGTCGCGCGGGCTGTGCAGCGCCGCGGCCTGGCCGACCAGCCAGCGGACCAGCCCGGTGGCGGCGTCGCGGGAGCCGGTGACGCCGGCCACGCCGAGCCGGCGCATGGCCAGCGCCACGGGTACGGCGTGGCACAGCGGCGGGTCGGGCACCGGCGAATCGTGCGGCGCCCCTCGCTCCGGCACCAGTTCCAGGTCCGCGGGCAGGTCGGCCAGCCCGACCCGTAGCCGCAGGGCGTCGGCGTCGTGGATCCGCCGCTCCCACAGCCGCCGCCGCGGCCCGGTCGCGGTCAGCAGCAGCTCGGCGGGATCCGGCGCGCCCGCCCTGCGGACCACCTCGTCCGCCGCCCTGGCGGCCTCCAGCGCCTCGTCGAAGGCGGCCAGCCGCTCCTTGTACTCCTTGACCGCCTGCCGGTACTGCTTGCGCCCGTGCCGCTTGTCGCTCCACCACTGGCCGATCATGATCAGCGGCGTCATCAGGGCGAACAGCAGGAAGTACCACATCTGGAACACGAAGGCGAAGCCCAGCCCGAGCACCGCCGGCAGGAACGCCGCGAGCAGTTGCAGCCGTACGCCCTCGCCCCTGCGCGGTTCGGCCGGCACCTCCAGCCGCCGCACCGGGTCGGGGCGGCGCAGCCGGGGCGGCCGGTTGTAGGCGTACCCCCCGTCCGGGCGAGGGTCCAGGTGCGCGTCCGGCGCCTCGATGTCCACCAGCGTGAACGCCGAAAGCCCGCACGCCACCAGCGCCCCCCGCGGCCAAGGCGTGGCCTCCTCACCCTCCACGGGCCCCTCCAACGGACACCCGTCCAGCAACGGCGGCGAACCCCCCACCCCAAGCCCCGCCTCCAGCCCTGCCCCGAGCCCCGCTCCTAGCCCCGTGCCGAGCCCCGCTTCCAGTCCTGTGCCGAGCCCCGCTCCCGGCCCTCCCGGCTTCCCCGGATACCACCCCCGCACTCCGCCGTACTCGCCGCCGTCCTCCACGCCACCGCGCCGCGCCCCCATCCCCGCCCCGCCCTTCACACCTCCGCGCCGCGCCTTCCCCCCGTCCTTCCCATCGCCGCGCCGCGCCTTCGCCCCCGCCCTGCTCTCCGCACCACCGCGCCGGGCGTTCGTTCCCGCCTCGTCCTGCACACCGCCGCGCCGGGCGTTCGTCCCTCCGGTTCTCGGCCTGTTCTTGCCGCGCCTGCGGAACCAGCGGCGGCGGCGCTCGGCGCCGTTCGGCGCGGGCGGCCCGTACACGGCGGGGACCGGCTCCACGCTCACCCCGTCCGGCGTCACCCGCACGACGAGCGCCTCCGGCGGCAGCCGCCCGTCCGGCACGGCCACCGCGCACGCCCGCGAGGAGCCGATCACATGCGCGCCCGGCCCGAGACGGTGGACGCTTCCCGCCGCGGGCCCGCCGACCACCCGCACCTCGACGATCCCGCCCGGCTCCGCCACCACCGTCGCGCCGGCGAGCCCGGCCTCCAGCGTGACCAGGTCGCCGTCTCGCAGCAGCCCGGCCATCGCGCCGTCCGGATCGAGCAGCCTGCCCTTGGACCACAGCTTCTCCCGGGGCGCCGGGGGCGGCGGGGGAGCCTTCCGCAGATGCCGGTCCATGCCGTACGGCGCCCGCGCCCGCGGCAACCGCACCACCTTGGCCAGCCGCTCCCCTCCGGCCCCCTCTCCACCCACACCCCCACGCCCCACGCCCCCCGACCCGCCGAGCCCCGGGCCACCCACACCCCCACGCCCCACGCCCCCCGACCCGCCGAGCCCCGGGCCACCCACACCCCCACGCCCCACGCCCCCCGACCCGCCGAGCCCCGGGCCACCCACACCCCCGCGTCCGGCGCCGGCCCCTCCGGCGCGGTCGGTGGACGGCTGCCCGAAGCCGGGGGACCAGGTGTCACCTGCGGGCGGGCGGGGGCCACCCCGGCCGTCGCCGCCGGGGTGGATCCGCCCCGCGTCCGCGGACCGGGCGGCCTCATGCCGTGCCACGCCGTCCGGGGCCGCACGGTCGTAGGGAGGGCGGTCGTGAGACGCGTGGCCCGATGCCGCGCCATACCGGTCCGCGCCGTACTTGTCCGCTTCGTTCTGGCTCGCTCCGTATCGGTCCGCGCCATACCGGTCCGCTCCGTATCGGTCCGCGCCAGACCGGTCCGCTCCGTATCTGTCCGCTTCGTTTCGGTCGGTGCCGTTTCGGTCGGCGATGTTTCGGTTGGTGTTGCTCTGGTGGGGGGTGGGGGTTCTGGAGGTGGTGCGGAGGGCTGCGGCGAGTTCGCCCACGGTGGTGGACTTGCCGGCCTCGACCACGACGTCACGGGCGCCGTGGCCGTCCAGCACGGTGAGCATGATCCGCATGCCGTCTCCTCGGGTTTTCCGACCCCGGCTCGACATGGCGACCGGCAGCCTTCGAGCCGCGCTCTCTCGCCTTCGCATGGTCACCCAACTCCGGGCCGCGGTCCACCGACTCGCGCGGATACGCAGCACGGGAGGCCCCGCGTGCGGCGGTTCGCGGTCGAGGGTGACGAAACGTGGAACCGGCGTGACGGTGAGTGCGTATCGTGGCTGGGGACCTACAGGGTCAAAGAAGTGGGAATTATGGTGCGCTTGTTACTCGTGTTAATTACTGTCGCATATCACGATTTTTCATTGCGAACCAGGTGTTCTAACGAATCGGTCTTGCTCGACAGGCGTTGACGTGGTCGGCTCAAGGAAACGAGTATGGATCCTCGCATTTGTCTCCAGACCCGACGCCACTGACACATAATCAGCGTGAATTCCCCCATTCACGTTCGTCCAATAGTGTGATCACAGCCCTCGCTTCCCGCGTGGGCGGATCCTCCGATCACCGGGAGCCCCCGACCCATGAGGATCAGTGAGAAGTCCGCCCGCGACAGCCGCACTCCTGTGACCGGCGCCGCGGGTGCCACCGGCGCGCTGTCCGGGCCCGCCTCGCGCAAGCTGCCCGTCCCGCCGCGCGAGCGCAGGCCCGCGCTGGCCGCGCTCGCCGTGCTCCTCATCCTCGGCGGCGCGCTCACCACCACGCTGCTGGTGCTGCGCAGCGGCGACCGGATCTCGGTGATCCGGATCAGCCAGCAGGTCGCCGCCGGGCAGCCGCTCAGCGAGGGCGTGCTGGAGGAGGTGCAGATCGCCGACACCGGGATCGAGCACGTGCTGTGGGCCGAGCGCGGCGAGGTGGCCCAGACCTTCGCCCGGGTCACCCTGCTCCCGGGCACGCTGCTCACCGAGTCCATGGCGGTCACGGCGAGCGAGGAGCTCGGGCCGGGCAAGGCGCGGGTCGGCCTGGCGCTCAAGGCCGGTCAGATGCCCACCCGGCTGCGCAGGGGCGACCGGGTCCAGGTGATCCACGTGTCCGGGCGCAGCGAGAGCCGCGAGGGAGACGTCGAGGTGCTGGCGCAGAGCGCGCTGGTGGACAGCGTGGGCGCGCCGGAGCGCAGCGGCTCCAGCGGCCTGGTCACCGTCATCGTGGACAGCACGGTCTCCCCGCAGGTCGCCGCCTACGCCTCCAACGGTCAGATCGCGCTGGCCGAGCTGCCCGGAGCGCACTGAGGTGGCGCTCATCGTGCTGGCCGCCGACAAGGGGGCGCCGGGCGTCACCACCGCCGCGACGGCGCTGGGGGCGGTCTGGCCGCGCCCGGTGCTGCTGGCCGAGTGCGACCCCGCCGGCGGCGACCTCGCCTACCGGCTGCCCGCCCAGGACGGCGGGGTGCTCAACCCCAGCAAGGGCCTGCTCACCCTGGGCGCCGTCGCGCGCAAGGGGCTGCGGCCGGACCAGATCCACGAGCACACCCAGAAGATCATCGGCGGTCTGGACGTGCTGGCCGGGCTCACCCACGGAGAGCAGGCGGCCGGCCTGACCTGGCTGTGGGGGCCGCTCGGCCGGGCGCTGGCCGCGCTGCCGGACGCCGACGTGCTCGCCGACTGCGGTCGTCTCGGCGGTCACCCGCAGCTCAACGACCTGATCGCCGAGGCCGAGCTGGTCGTGCTGTTCACCCGGGCGAGCCTCGACCACGTGGCGCACCTGCGGGAGCGGCTGGTGTCCTTCGGCGGCGGCCCGAAGCTGGGCGTGGTGGTGATCGCCGACCCCCGGCAGTACCGCGCCTCCATCGACGACGTCCGGCGCATCGTCGCCGCCACCGGCACGCAGGTCGCCTTCGTCGGCGGCGTCGCGCACGACCCGAAGGGCGCCGAGCTGCTGCGCGGCCAGTGGGGCGGGCGGCTGGACCGTTCGCTCCTCATCCGCACCTGCCGCGAGCTGGCCGGGCGCCTGGCCGCCCAGGTCGGCAGCGCGCAGCCGGCCCACGAGCGGGGGGTGAGATCGTGACCATGGACCACTCGCTGGTCAAGCGCTTCCGCCAGGAGGTCGGCGACCGCCTGGCCCACCAGCGCAGGCTGGACCAGGCGAGCGGCCTGCCGCCGATGACGAGCGAGGACGAGCGGCAGTTCGCCAGGGCGCTGATCGCCCAGGTGCTGGAGGAGTTCGCCAGGGGGGAGATCGGCGTCGGGCGCACGCCGCCGTCCGCGGAGGAGGAGGAGGCACTCGCCGCCGGCATCCACGCGGCGCTCTTCGGCGTGGGCCGGCTCCAGCCGCTGCTCGACGACGCCGAGGTCGAGAACATCGACATCAACGGCTGCGACCGCGTCTTCGTCGGGTACGCCGACGGCCAGGAGCTCATGCACGAGCCGGTGGCCGACTCGGACGAGGAGCTCGTCGAGCTCATCCAGATCCTCGCCGCCTACAGCGGCCTGTCCAGCAGGCCCTTCGACACCGCCAACCCCCAGCTCGACCTGCGCCTGCCCGACGGCTCCCGGCTCTCGGCGGTCATGGACGTCACGGTACGGCCGGCCGTCTCGATCCGCCGGGCCAGACTGGGCAAGGTCTTCCTCAGCGACCTCGTCGGCAACGGCACCCTGACCCCGGAGCTGGGCCGCCTGCTGTCCGCCGCCGTCGCGGCCAGGAAGAACATCATGATCGCCGGGTCCACCAACGCGGGGAAGACGACCCTGCTCCGCGCCCTGGCCAACGAGATCACGCCCACCGAGCGCCTGATCACCGTGGAGCGCGCCCTGGAGCTGGGCCTCGACCAGTTCCCCGAGCTGCACCCCAACGTCGTCGCCTTCGAGCAGCGGCTGCCCAACTCCGAGGGCCAGGGCGAGATCACCATGGCCGAGCTGGTCCGCCGCAGCCTGCGGATGAACCCCAGCCGGGTCATCGTCGGCGAGGTCCTCGGCGACGAGATCGTCACCATGCTCAACGCGATGACCCAGGGCAACGACGGCTCGCTGTCCACCATCCACGCGAACTCCAGCATGGAGGTGTTCAACCGCATCGCCACCTACGCCCTCCAGGCCGCCGAGCGGCTGCCGATCGAGGCGACCCACATGCTCATCGCGGGCGCGATCGACTTCGTGGTCTTCATCGAGAAGCGCAACGACTACGCCCAGGGCGGCACGCTGCGGCGTTACGTGTCCAGCGTGCGCGAGGTGACCGGCTGCGACGGCCGGGTGCTCTCCTCGGAGGTGTTCCAGCCGTCGGCGAGCGGCATCGCCGTACCGCACGCGCCGATCTCCTGCATCGACGAGCTGGCCGCGCACGGCTACACCCTCGGAGGCTGGTCGTGACCGGGATCCCGCCCGGACTACTGGACCCGCTGGTGCTGCTGGCCGGCGCGGTCGCCGGCGGCGGCCTGTTCCTGCTCGCCCTCGCGCTGTACGGCACGCGTCCCCGGCCGCCCTCCCCGGACCGGCGGGCCGACCGCCGGCGGCTGCTCAGAGTGCTGTCCACCCGTTCGGCGATCGCCTCCATCGTCGGGGTGGGCGTCCTGCTGCTCACCCGGTGGCCGGTGATGGCGGCCGGCGCGGTCGCCCTCGTCCTGGCCTGGCGCGGGCTGTCCGGCGGCGCCGCCGAGGAACGTTCCGCGATGCGGCGGCTGGAGGGGCTCGCGGCGTGGACCGAGTCCCTGCGTGACACCATCGCCGGCGCGGCCGGCCTGGAACAGGCGATCCCCTCCTCCATCCGGGCCGCGGCCCCCCAGCTGAAGCCGCACCTGCGGTCGCTGGTCGACCGGCTGCACACCCGGATGGCGCTGCCCGACGCGCTGCGCCTCTTCGCCGACGAGCTGGACGACCCGTCGGCCGACCTGGTGATCGCCGCGCTGATCCTGAACTCCCGGCTGCGCGGCCCCGGCCTGCGCGACGTGCTGGGCGCGCTCGCCGTCTCGGCCCGCGAGGAGCTCGACATGCGCCGCCGGGTCGAGGCCGAGCGCCGCGCGACCCGGCGCAGCGCCCAGATCGTGGTCGGCACCGCCCTCGCCTTCGCCGGCGTGCTCATCGTGTTCAACCCGTCCTACGTCGCCGAGTACGACGACCCGCTGGGCCAGGCCGTCCTGGTCGTGGTGGGCGCGCTGTTCGGCGCCGGGTTCGCGTGGATGCGCCGGCTGGCGCGGTTCGACAAGCCGGCCCGGCTGCTCTCGCCCGCCGACGGCCCCGGCGCCCGCCCCGCCGCCGACCCGGCGGCCAACGGCGCGGGCCACACCGCCGGCAACGGCGCCTCCCCCGCGGGCGCGTACGCGGCCCGGGTGGCGGGCGCCGCCGCCTGGAAGGAACGCGGAGGCGCCCATGAGTGAGACGACCGGCCGCCCGCGCACCGGCCGGCGGCCCGCACGGGACCCGGAACGCATGACGGCGCCGGGCTGGAGGCGGGCATGACCGAGGGACTGCTGGCCGGCGGCGTGTTCGGGCTGGGGCTGTTCCTGCTGGTGCGGGCGCTCTTCCCGGCCAGGCCGGGACTGGTCGCCCGGCTGCTGGCGCTCGACGCGGCACGCCAGGGCGGCGACGCGCCCAAGATCCAGCTCGTGCTGCCGGACGAGGAGGTCAGCGCGTTCCGCCGCGGGCTCGGCGAGCGGCTGGCCCGGATCTACGCGGCCCGCGGCTGGGAGGCCAGGTCCGTCAAGGCCGACCTCACGCTGCTCGGCCGGTCCTTCGAGGGCTTCCTCGCCACCAAGGTGCTGCTCGGCGCGTCGGGGCTGCTCGCGTTCCCGCTGCTGCTCGGCTGGCTGGCCCTGATGGGGTGGGGCACCTCGTTCGCGATCCCGCTGTGGGCCGCGCTGCTGGTGTCGTTCGTCTTCTTCCTGCTGCCCGACGTGCAGATCCGGCGGGACGCGGCGGCCAGGCGGCGGGACTTCCGGCACGTCGTCGGAGCCTTCCTCGACCTGGTCTCGATGAACCTCGCGGGCGGGCGCGGCGTGCCCGAGGCGCTGCTGCTGTCGGTGTCGGTCAGCGGCGGTCCCGACGAGGCCAACTGGCCGATGGCGCGGATCCGCGAGGCGCTGTCGAACGCCCGGATCGTCGGCATCACCCCCTGGCAGGCCCTCGGCCAGCTCGGCGACGAGATCAACGTGGACGAGCTGCGCGACCTGTCCGCCGCGCTCGGGCTGGTCGCCGACGACGGCGCGAAGGTCCGCGCGTCGCTGTCCGCCCGCGCCGCGACGCTGCGCAGGCGGGAACTCGCCGAGATCGAAGGCCGGGCGGGGGAGCGCTCACAGTCCATGCTCGTGGCCCAGCTCCTGCTGTGCGCGGGCTTCGTGGTTTTCATCACCTATCCGGCCGCGATGAAGATGTTGGGGTTCTGAATGTTCGGACATCCGTGGATCACCTATGTGACGGCGCTGCTCTCGGTACGGATCGAACGCGCGCGCAACGCCCCCACCAGGGGCGCGTCGGCGGTCGAGTGGGCGATCATCACCGCGATCATCGCGGGCGTCGCGCTCGGGCTCGCCACCCTGATCCGGACGCTGGTGACGAACCAGCAGGCCGAGATCGAGAGCAACTTCGGCGGTGGCGGCGGCGGTGGTGGCGCAGGCGACGGCGGCGGCGGGGGTGGTGACACCGAGCCGTGAGCGACCGCCGGGAGCGCGGCGCGACCGTGATCGAGCTCGCCATGATCATGCCCGTGGTGCTGGCGGTGATCCTGCTCATCGTGCAGGTGGCCCTGTGGTTCCACGGCAGGCAGGTGGCCGACGCGGCGGCCCGCGAGGGCGCCAGGATCGCCCGCTCGGCCGGCGCCGAGTCCTCCGGCTGGGAGGGCGAGGCGGAGGACCGCGCCCGGCAGATCGTGGAGGCGGTCGGTCCGCGACTGCTGCGCGACGCGGACATCACGGCGTGGGAAGACGCCGACCAGCGAGGAGTCGAGGTGACCGGTCAGGTGGTGCAGGTGGTCCCGCTGCTGCCCGAGCTGACCTTCACGATCACGTCCAGGTTCGGCGGGCCGGTGGAGTGCTTCCGGCCGGATGTCGAGGGCGGAGGCGACGAGTGCGGCTGACCGGACCGTCCCCGCGTACGGCACGGCGGGCGGGCAGGCGGGACAGGGGGTCGATGTCGGCGGAGGCGGTGCTGCTCGCCCCGGTCTTCCTGCTGTTCCTCATGTTCCTCGCCGCCGCCGGCCGGGTGGTGGAGGCGCAGGGCGAGGTCAACGGCGCGGCCAGGGACGCCGCCCGCGCCGCGTCCGTCCAGCGCAGCGAGAGCGACGCCGAGGACGCCGCCACCGAGGTCGGGACGACCGTGCTCGAAGGGCAGTGCGACGGCCCGCGGGTCAGCCTGGCCGGTTCCGAGTGGGAACAGGGCGGCCAGGTCGAGGCCGAGGTCACCTGCACGCTGGACCTGGGCTTCCTCGGCTTCGGCGCGGCCGTCGACATGTCGGGCACCTCGGTGGTCCCGCTGGAGGTGTACAGGAGGGTGGAAGATGCGGGCGGGTCGTGACCGGCCGCGCGAGGCCCGGACCGGCAATGGGCGCCGGCGCCGCGCGGGCCGCGAGCGCGGGTCGATGTCGGTGTTCACCGTGCTCTTCTCCGTCGCGGTCTTCCTGCTCGCGGGCCTGCTCGTGGACGGCGGCGCCGCCATCAACGCCCGGCTGCGCGCCGCCGACATCGCCGAGCAGGCGGCGCGGGCGGGCGGCGACCGGATCGACGTCGAGTACCTGCGGGAGACCGGCCAGGCGCGGCTGCTCGGCGACGGCGAGGTGTGCGACCGCGCCGAGGAGATCGTCGCCGCGCACGACGACGACGGTGTCCAGATGGCGGACTGCTCGGGCGGCGCGGGACAGACCGAGGTGACGGTCACGGTGAGCGTGACATGGGAGGCGTTCTTCCTGGCCGCGCTCGGCTACGCGGGCACCGAGATGGAGGCGTCCGCCACCGCGGGGCCGGACACCGGCGAGCCCGCGGGCGCGCCCTGACCGCATGAGCGCCGGCCCGCGGGGGTGGCCGGTGGGAGGAGCGCCGGCCCGCGGGGTGACCGGCGGGAAGGCTTCGAGGAGGAAGGAACACGGCATGCCCACGCGACAGCCGCAGCGCATCACGTCCCGGCGCACCCTCGGCGACGTGCTGGCCGGCATCGGGGCGCTGGTCATGCTGCTGGCACTGGTGGGCGGCGTGCCGTACGCGCTGCTCCGGCTGGCCGGGCCGCCGGTCGCGCCCGAACTGCTCGACCTGGACCTGCTGACCAGCACCGTGGGGACCGGCACGGTGATCGCGATCCTCGTGCTCTTCGTCTGGCTCGCCTGGTTGCAGCTCACGCTGTGCGTGATCGTCGAGGTGTACGCCGGGTTGCGCCGGGTGGGGATGCCGGCCAGGGTCCCGCTGTCCGGAGGTACCCAGCTCCTGGCCAACAAGCTGGTCTCCGCGGCGCTGCTGCTGTTCACCGCCTCGGCCGCGGTCGTCCCCCTGGCGAAGATGGGCGGCCCGCCGCCGGCCGGGCCCGCCGTGACGGCCACCGGCGTGCTCGCCCCCGCCGAGGCCGCGCGGGCCGCGTTGCACGAGGTGGGCGAGGTCAAGAAGGTCTACGTGGTACAGCCGCCGCACGGCAGGCACCACGAGAGCCTGTGGGAGATCGCCGAGAAGTGCCTGGGCGACGGACGCCGTTATCCCGAGATCTACCGGCTCAACCAGCACAAGGAACAGCCCGACGGCACCCGGCTGCACATGGCCGACCTGATCCGTCCCGGCTGGGTGCTCGACATGCCGAAGGACGCGGTCAACGTGCACGTCGTCCCGGCCGACCGGCCCCGCGCGGAGATCCTGGCCGACCACCCGCGCAAACCGGCCGAGCTGGACGGCCGTACCCAGACCGTCCCCGTGGGCCCGGCCCACACCCTGAAGGACCCCGCCGAACGCACCGTGCCCGACCGTGTCCCCGATCGTGTCCCCGATCGCGTCCCCGACCTGTCGCCCGGGGGGACCGCGGACCCCGCCCGCGACCTGCGGTCCCCGCTCTCCCCGCCGGAGGAGCCGGCGCGGCCGGGGACGGCGGCGGACCGGGACCAGCCACGACCGGACGCCGCGACCGCCGACGGCGGCGCCGCGACCGGGGACGGCGGTACAGGGGCCGGGGACGGCGGTACGGAGGCCGGGGACGGCGGTGCGGCGGGTGAGGGGGACGGGTTCGCGGCGGGCGACTACCTCATGGTGATGTCGCTGGCCGCGGCCGGGCTGCTGCTCGCCCTGGGCAGGAAGCGCAGGGAGCAGTTGTGGCACCGCGCCTTCGGCCGGCGGGTCGCCCGGCCGACCGGGGACGCGGCGGCGGCGGAGATGGAGCTGCGGCTCGGCGCGGACGGGCCGGGGACGCGGATGCTCGACGTCGGGCTGCGGGTGCTCGGCAGGGCGCTGGCGCTGCGCGGCCGCACACCTCCGACGATCTACGCGGCGCACCTGTCCGCGGCCGGCCTGGACCTGTGGATCCACCCGGCGGAGCCGGACGCCCCCGCGCCGTGGACGGCGCACGACGGCGGGCAGGTGTGGCGGCTGGCCGCGCACGAGGGGCGGATGCTGGACGACCACGCCGTGGCCGACGCGGCGGCGCCGTACCCGGGGCTGGTGTCGCTCGGCGTCGACGCCACCGGCAGGGTGCTGGTGGACCTGGAGGCCGCGCACGGGCTGATCAACATCCGGGGCGCGCACACCACGGCCGCCCTGGCGGCCCTCGCCGTCGAGTTGGCCACCAACCGCTGGTCGGACCGGATGCGGATCACCCTCGTCGGGTTCGGCGAGGAACTCGTGGCGATCGCGCCGGAGCGGATCGCCTGCGCGGGCAGCCTCGCCGAGGTGCTGCCCGCGCTGGAGGACCGCGCGCGCGAGCACGAGGGCGCGGGCGACGTGCTGACCGGCCGGATCAACGGGCGGCCGGACGACCCCGCGTGGTCGCCGCACTTCCTGCTCTCCGCGATCGGCCCGACCCCGGAGGAGGCCGGACGGCTGGCGGTGCTGGCCAGGACCGGCACCCGGATGGCGGCCGGGTACATCGTCGCGGGCGACGTGCCGCACGCCACCTGGACCTGGCAGGTCTCCGAGGAGGGCCGCGGCTCGATCGACGCGCTCGGCTTCGAGGTCCGCGCGCAGCTTCTGCCGCGCAGGCAGTACCGGGCGCTGGTGGAGCTGTTCCGCACGGCCGCGCGGCACGAGGGCGAGCCCGTCCCCGCCGCCGCCGAGATGCCGCCCACGGCCCGGCCGCCCGCGATCGAGGTGCGCATCCTCGGCCCGATCGAGATCTCCTGCCCGCATCCGCTGGAGGAGGGCAGGCTGGCCCTGGCCACCGAGCTGATCGTCTACCTCTCCACCCACCCGGGCGGCGTGCACCCCGTCGTGCTCGGCGGCGTGCTGTGGCCGCGCGGCGTGCAGCCGGAGGTGCGCGACGCGACGATCGCCAGGGTGGCCGAATGGCTCGGCCTGGACAGCGCCGGCCGCCCGCACCTGTCCGGCGACTCCTCCGGCAGGATCCGGCTCGGCCCGGAGGTGCGCACCGACTGGGCGCTCTTCCGCGAGCTGGTCAGGAGGTCGCACGGCGACCCGGCGGCCGGCGCCGTGCTGCTGGAACGGGCCCTCGGGCTGGTCCGCGGGCCGCTGCTCAACGGCCGCCCGCGTGGCCGCTACACCTGGCTCGCCGACGACGACCTGGAGTACGACGTGACGGCCGCGGTCGCGGACGCGGCGCACCGGCTGCACGAGATACGCATGGCCCAGGGGGAGACGGCCGAGGCGGTCGCCGCGGCCCGGGCCGGCCTGCTGCTGGCCGCCGACGACGAGGGCCTGTGGCGGGACCTGCTGCGAGCCACCCACGCGAGCGGCGACCCGGCGCGGCTGCGGGCCGTGGTCGACGCGCTGCACCGCAGGGCGTCCTCCCACCCGTACGGCGGAGGCATGGCCCCGGAGACCGAGGCCCTCATCGACGAGTTGCATCCCTCCTGGCGCATTTCCTCGGTGCCGTCGGCGTGAACGGGAGAAAAGTGATGGACGAAGAGCCATGCCGATCCGCGCATAGCGGTGGTCGCCGTTCAGGTGGGCGGCCTAGCGTGAACGGTGTGCGCGGGCTGCTGATCACGCCGCTGGCCGGCGCCGTCCTCGCGGCCGGATGCGCCGCGCCCGGCGCCGGAAACTCCTTCGATCCCGGAGACCTGCCGGCCACGTCCGGTGCGCGGGCCGCCACCGGTTCGCCGGTCCCGTCCGCCGAGACGGTCGAGGTGGGCGAGGGGCTGAAGCTCGTGGTGGAGTGGCCGGCGGCGGTCCCCGCCGAGCACAGGAAGATGTTCGAGACCTACCGCGACACGCAGACCCGGCTCTACCGGGCGGTCCTCACCCGCGGGGAGGAGGAGGGGTACGCCGCACGGATGGACGCCGAGGTGGCCCAGGAGTCCTACCGGTGGGTCAAGGACTTCCTGGACCAGCGGCGTTCGCTGAGCGGCACGGTCCGGCTCTACCACCTCCGGGTGCCCTCGGTGACCGGCGACGGCGCCCAGGTGGACGTGTGCGTCGACCAGACGGGGCTGCGGCTCACCGACGCGCGCACCGGGAAGGCCGTCACCACACAGCCCGCCTGGGCCAGGCCGCCCGAGTCCACCTACCTGCAGTCCGCCTTGATGCACCGGCAGGACGACGGGACGTGGCGGATCAGGTCCTACCGCCACGCCGTGCCGCCGCACGAACGCGCGAAGGGATGCCAACGATGAAGCGTCTGCCCGCCCTGGCCCTCGCCCTGGCCGCCATGATCGCGTTTCCCGCCCTGCCCGCCGAGGCGGCGCCCGCCCCGCCGGGCACCCCGTACGGCGAGGGGTGGCAGGAAGGGCGCAGGGCCGGTGTCACGCTGCGCAACTCGGAGATCGTCATCACCGGCGACGGCGTCGACGGCGGGCGCGGCGACGGCTACCGCGTCCCGCAGCCGTGCTGGTACGAGCCCGGTCCCAGCGCCGAGGAGATGCTCAGCAGGCAGCAGGGCGGCAGCAAGACCTGGCACATGTTCAACCGGGCCAACCCCGACGTCCAGGCCGACTTCGAGGAGCACCTGAGCCAGTACGAGGAGCGGGTCGGCGAGGACGGTCGCTGGTGGAGCTCGGCCGCCAACGACGCCGACCCGGACGCCGCGTCCTGTTACGCCGACCTCCCGCCCTACGTGTGGGTGCCCGAGGGCGAGACTCCGGCGGCCGGGATCACCATGCAGGAGCTCGCCGACCTCGCCCGCGCCGCGCTCACCGTGCCCGAGCCGCAGATCCGGCTCAACCCCGCCGCGAAGAGCTACGTCAACCTGGACACCTGGGTCTGGCTGGAAGGCGCGGGCGACACCTCCCGGTCGGTGACCGCGACCCTGCCCGGCGTCATGAGCGCGACGGTGACCGCCACGATGGACAGCCTGGAGATCGACCCCGGCACGGAGGAATGGGCGAAGGTGGTCGACGAGGGTTGCGGCCAGACCGGGACGCCGTACACGCCGGGCGGGGAGCTCACCTGCGGCGTCCGCTACCTGCGCGCGTCGCTGAACGAGCCGCGCGAGGTCTACGAGCTGACGGTGACCTCGATCTGGGAGATCACGGGCGAGGGCGAGGGCGGGATCGCGCCGTTCGCCTACGACCCGATCGAGGTCGGCGCCACCGTGGACGTGCCGGTGGGCGAGGTGCAGAGCACGGTCAGGCGGTCGGGCTCGTGACCCGCGCCTCGTGGGCCAGCAGCCATTCCTTGACCGGGGTGCCGTAGTAGTAGCCGCCGGCCCCGCCGGACGCCGGCAGCACCCGGTGGCAGGGGACGAAGGGCACGATGAGGTTCTGCGAGCAGGCCGACGCGGCGACCCTCGCCGAGCCCCGGGACAGCCCGGCGCGCTCGGCCAGCTCGGCGTAGGTGACGGTGGTCCCGGCCGGGACGTCCCGCAACGCGGCGTGCAGCCGCTGCCGGGTGGGCGAGCCCTGCCGCTCCACCGGCACCGCGTCCAGCGCGGCGAGGTCGCCGCCGAGGTAGTCCCGTACGGCATGCGCGACCGGTCCCAGGTCGCCGGACGGGGCCAGCCCCCCGGCCCGGACCGCGGGCGACAGCCGGGCGAACAGCTCGGTGGGGTCGGCGGTGAAACCGGCCGCGACGACCACCTCGCCGCGGGCCAGCAGGGACAGCGCGCCGGCGGGCGTGGGGATGACCTGTGCTTCGATCACTGCGTGCTCCAGAGGTGCAGCGCGGCGTAGGCCCGCCAGGGCCGCCACCGCGGGATGTGGTGTTCGGAGATGGCCAGGCAGCTCATGATCCGGCGGAGGGCGATGTCGCCGTCCGGCCAGGCGTCCGGGTCGCGCAGCGCCCGCATGGCGATGTAGCCGGCGGTCCACGGCCCGATGCCGGGCATCCTGAGCAGTTCCCGGGTCGTGGTGGCGGGGTCCTGCGCGCCGTCCAGGTCGATGTCGCCGTCGATGATCGCCCGGGCGATGGCCTTCAGGGACGCCGCCCGGCCGGGCGGGATGCCGGCGCCGTCCAGGTCGGCCCCGGCCAGGCTCTCCGGCGTGGGGAACGGGTGGGGGCCCGGCCGCCCGGCGCCGGCCAGCCGGCCCAGGATGCCGCGGGCGGTCGCCGGGGCGAGGCCGCGGCCCACGACGGCCCGCACGGCCAGCTCGAAGCCGTCCCACGCGCCGGGGACCCGCAGGCCGGGCCGGGCCAGGAGCAGGGGGCGCAGCGCCGACTCACCGAGGGTCTCGCTGATCGCGGCCGGATCGGCGTCGAGGTCGAGCAGGCGGCGGCAACGGGCCACGATCCTGGCCAGATGTCGGGTGTCGGCCACCGCGACCTCCAGCCTGACGTGCCCGTCCACCGGGGTCAGCGTGATCGTGCCGCCGGGCACCGTCCTGGCGTACCGGGTGGCGTCCGCGCTCTCCAGGCCGGGGATCGCCCGGGTGGCCAGGAAGCGCAGCAGGGGTCCGCCGTCGAACGGCGGCCGGTAGTTCAGCCGCAGCGTGAGCACGGGGCCGCCGGGCACGGAGCCGGTGTCCTCGGCCACGCCCGTGCCGCGCCGGCGCGGCCCCGCGGTGGCGCGCAGCTCGCCGGGGGCGAAGCCGTACGTCTCCTTCATCGTCGCGTTGAACTGCCGGACGCTGCCGAAACCGGCCGCGAACGCGACGTCGGTGACCGGCAGGGACGTCTCGGTCAGCAATTGCTTGGCGAGGAGCAGGCGTTTGGTCCTGGCCACGGCGAGCGGGCTCGCGCCCAGGTGCGCGGTGAACAGCCGGTGCAGGTGGCGCTGGGTGATGTGCAGCCGGTTCGCCAGCCCGGCCACCCCGGCGTCGTCCGCCACCCCTTCGTCGATCAGCCGCAGCGCACGGGAGACCAGGTCGCCGCGGACGTCCCAGCCGGGGTCCCCCGGGCTGATCTCCGGACGGCACCGCTTGCACGGGCGGAACCCCGCGGCCTCGGCGGTGGCGGCGTGCCGGTAGAACCGGACGTTGCGCGCCTCGGGCGTGCGCGCCGGGCAGATCGGACGGCAGTAGATCCTCGTCGAGGTGACCGCGGTGTAGAACCGCCCGTCGAACCGGGCGTCCCTGGCCGCCAGGGCGCGGTAGCACGCGGAGAAGTCGAGCTCGGTGGTCGTGGTCACGCCTCCGACACTATGCGCATCTCAGGGTGGCCGACCGGCGGGAATCGGACCTCGCCGTGCCACCCTTCGGACCGGCCCCGGGAGCGCTTACGCGGAGCCGACGCGTGGGGTCACTTGGACGAGACGCCCACGCCGAGGTCGAACTCACGGTAGACCCTGGCCCAGAAGCCGTCGCGCAGCCACACCCGGGCCTCCGGGTAGGGACGCAGGGAGTGGCCGAGCTCCTTCTCCGCCTCGATGAGCAGCTCGGTGTCGATGACCGTGGGCAGGATCGGGCCGGGCAGCAGGTCGCGGATGTTGTCCCGGCCACGGGTGAGGATCCACTTCTGCGCCACGTGCTCGCCGACCTCCTCGACGTGCGGCCGGCTCGGGCCGAGCTTGGCCACCTGGCCCGTCTTGACCGGCGGCTTCGCGCCCAGCGCGGTGCGGCCGGCGAAGACCTGGGCCGGCGACGGCGTGGCCGGGGCGGCGGGCACGGCCTGCGGGGTGCGGCTGAAGAACGGCCGCAGGAAGTCGGCGTTGATCACCTCGACCGTGTCGGCCTCCCACACGAGCCGCTCGGCCTGGTTGGTGCCGTAGGGCGGCTCGACCCCCCACAGGTGCACCCGGACGCCGAACGCCTGGGCCGCCTCCACCGCCGGCACCATGTCCTCGTCACCGGCCAGCAGGATGGTGTCGCTCACCGCGTGGTGCCGGGCCAGTGCCTCCAGGTCGCTCCTGATCTGCGCGTCCACGCCTTTCTGCTGGCCGCGCGCGTTCAGGTTGCCGAGGCGGACCTTGACCCAGGGAAGCTGGGCGATCACCCGTTGGTCCACGGTGGGCACCCGGTCACGCGCGGCGTCGTACCAATAGATCCTCAGCAACTCACCGGAAATGCGTTCTTCGGCGTGTTTCTGCAGGGCCTGGATGAGCGCATCGGCGGCGACCCGGTATTCCTTGCGCTCCTTGGCGCCCAGGAGGACCTCGCCGGCCGCGGCGTACAGATAACCGACGTCGACCAGGACGGCGTACTTGGCCGCCACAGGATGTGGCATGAGGTCCGGGATGGCCATGTCGTCCTCCAGGCCTCGGGACTAGGTGATCGGCTGACTATATTCGCCCATTTCTAGATAGTCCCAACACTTGGGGAAGTTGACACCCCATTCCGTGGACGCATCTGGTCTAAATCGGGAGGGAGCTACTCCGCCAAGCGCCAGGCCCGTGGGCCAGCGGCTTTCGCATCCTATGCGCGGGGTCACGCCAGGGGTGCCTGACTGGGAAACTCGGGCTCTCGGGTGTGGCGTCGCGCCCGGTGAGCGCGATGACGAGAGCGGCGATCTCCTCGGGGCCGGCGTCTCCGCGCACTATGCGCAGTCGCGGCTCGGTCATGCTGGTCCTTTCCGTCCTTGGACTTGTCTTGGGCTTACGCCGGTTCGCCTCGGGCCGGCGAAGTTAACTCTTCCCCATGCGCCTTGGCCGAACCCTTGACGAGATGGGCGTGGTCAGAGAGGAATGTTGCCGTGCTTCTTGGGCGGCAGCGTCTGGCGCTTGTTGCGCAGGGCGCGCAGGGCCTTGGTCACGTGCGTCCGGGTGGCCGAGGGCGCGATCACCGCGTCCACGTAACCGCGCTCCGCGGCGAGGTAGGGGTTGGCCAGCGTGTCCTCGTACTCGGTGACGAGCCTGGCCCGCTCGGCGTCGGGGTCCTCGGCGGCGGCGAGTTCCCGCCGGTAGAGGATGTTGACCGCGCCCTGGGCGCCCATCACCGCGATCTGCGCGGTCGGCCAGGCCAGGTTGATGTCCGCGCCAAGGTGCTTGGACCCCATGACGTCGTACGCGCCGCCGTACGCCTTGCGGGTGATGACGGTGACGAGGGGGACGGTGGCCTCGGCGTAGGCGTAGAGGAGCTTGGCGCCGCGGCGGATGATGCCGTTCCATTCCTGGTCGGTTCCGGGCAGGAACCCTGGCACATCTACAAATGTGAGCACAGGAATGTTGAAAGCATCGCAGGTGCGTACAAACCGTGCGGCTTTTTCGGAGGCGGCTATGTCCAGGGTCCCGGCGAAACTCATGGGCTGGTTGGCCACGACGCCGACCGAGCGGCCTTCCACCCGGCCGAAGCCGACCACGATGTTGGGTGCGAATTGCGCGTGGATCTCCAGGAATTCGCCCTCGTCGAGAACGTGCTCGATCACCTCGCGCATGTCGTAAGGCTGGTTCGGCGAGTCCGGGATCAGCGTGTCGAGGACGCGGTCCGCGGTGGTGATTTCCAGCGCCGGATCGGCTTCGAAGGCGGGCGCCTCGTCCATGTTGTTGCTCGGCAGGTAGGAGAGCAGCGCCTTGGCGAAGTCGAGGCAGTCCTGCTCGTCCGCCGCTTCGTAGTGGGCGACGCCGGACTTGGAGTTGTGCGTGTGCGCGCCGCCGAGTTCCTCGAAGGTGACCTCTTCGCCGGTGACCGTCTTGATGACGTCGGGCCCGGTGATGAACATGTGCGATTTTTCCTGAACCATCAGCACGAAATCGGTGAGGGCGGGGGAGTAGACCGCCCCGCCCGCGCACGGGCCCATGATCAGGGAGATCTGCGGGATCACGCCCGAGGCGTGCACGTTCCGCTTGAAGATCTCGGCGTAGAGGCCCAGGCTCACCACGCCCTCCTGGATCCGCGCGCCGCCGGAGTCGTTGATGCCGACCACCGGGCAGCCGGTCTTGAGCGCGTGGTCCATCACCTTGACGATCTTCTCGCCGAAGACCTCGCCCAGCGAGCCGCCGAACACCGTGAAGTCCTGCGCGAAGACCGCCACCGGCCGCCCGTCCACCGTGCCGTGGCCGGTCACCACGCCGTCGCCGTACGGCCGCTCCCGGTCGAGCCCGAAACTGGTGGACCGGTGCCGGGCGAACTCGTCGAACTCCACGAAGCTGCCCGGGTCGAGGAACGCCTCCAGCCGCTCGCGGGCCGTCATCTTGCCCTTCGCGTGCTGCTTCTCCACAGCCCTCGCGGACCCCGCGTGCGCCGCCTCGTAGATGCGGCGCTCCAGATCGGCGATCTTGCCCGCGGTGGTGTGTATGTCGATGCCGTCTGGCACAGGCTGCGTGCTCATGAGCAGCACGATAATCGCAGTTCCTGAGGTTAGGAGCCGGGTGGGGTCGCCTTGGGGCAAGATCTGGCAGAGTGAGGTTATGAGTGAGGGCATACCCGATTCGGTGCGAACGCGAGGATTGTTCAAACGATTCGGGCAGCAGGTGGCCGTCGCCGGAGTCGATCTCGTGGTGCCCCGGGGCAGCTTCGCCGGCCTCGTCGGGCCGAACGGCGCGGGCAAGACGACCACCCTCAGCATGATCACCGGTCTGCTCCGCCCCGACGGGGGGATCACCGAGATCGACGGCGTCAACGTCTGGCGCGACCCCGTGCTCGTCAAGTCCCGCATCGGCGTGCTGCCCGAGGGACTGCGGCTGTTCGAGCGGCTGTCCGGCCGCGAGCTCCTCTCCTACAACGGGCAGCTCCGCGGGATCCCCCGGCAGGAGGTGGAACGGCGGTCCGAGGAGCTGATCAAGGTCATGGACCTCGCCGAGTCCGCCGACAAGCTCGTCGTCGACTACTCCACCGGCATGCGCAAGAAGATCGGCCTGGCCGCCGCGCTGCTGCACAACCCAGTCGTGCTCTTCCTCGACGAGCCCTTCGAAGGAGTCGACCCGGTGAGCGCCAACACGCTCGTCGAAGTGCTCCAGCGCTACACCGCCTCCGGCTCCACCGTCGTCTTCTCCAGCCACGTGATGGACCTGGTGGAACGGCTGTGCGACTGGGTCTCGGTGATGAACCGCGGCCAGATCGTGGCACAGGGCCCGCTCCAGGAGGTCCGCGGCGGGCGCAGCCTCAACCAGGCGTTCCTCGACCTGGTCGGGGTCCGGGGCGGCGGAGAGGAGGAAGGGCTCACATGGCTGGGGTCCACTCCGGCGTGAGCGCGGCGCCCCCGGCCGCCGCGCCGCTGGGCCTCGGCCGGACCGTGGGACTGTTCGTCCGGCTCAAACTCCGGCTCATCGCGGGCAACCTGCGCGGCGAGCTGACCTACCGGATCGGGTTCCTGTTCACCCTGCTGGCCGCGGCGGCGGTCGCGGTGATCGGCTTCCTCGCGATGTCCCTGCTCCGCCTGGTCCCCGCCGGCATCGCCGTGGACCTCGGAATCGTCGCCTTCGCCCTGGTCTTCCTCGGCTGGGCGGTGCTCCCGCTGCTCGCCTTCGGCCTGGACGACACCCTCGACCCGGCCAGGCTCTCGCTGCTGCCGCTGCGCACCCGCCAGCTCGCGGCCGGCCTGTTCGTCACCTCGGCCATCGGGCCGTGGCCGTTCGCCTCCCTGGTCGTCACCAGCGGCGCGATCATCGGCCTGGCCGCCGGGGCGGGCGGCGCGCTGCTCGGCATGCTGGCGGTCCTGCTGCAGTTCGCCCTCTGCCTGGTCGTCTCCCGGCTGATCACCACCTCGCTGTCCAGGGTCCTGCGCACCAGGCGGGGCAGGGACCTGCTGGCGGTGGCGGCGATCTTCGTCGTGGTGCTGGCCCAGCTGCCCAACCTCGTCATCAACCGCGGCCTGTCCGGCGACTGGGCCGGCATGCTGGCCGACACCGCCGCCGTGCTGCGCTGGACCCCGCCCGGCATGGCCGCGCACGCCATGGCGGACGGCGGCCCCGCCGCCCTCGCCGAACTCGCCCTGCTCGCCGTGCTCGCCCTGCTGCTCGGCCTGCTCTGGATCGAGGTCCTGCGCCGCGCCCTGGTCACCGCCGACGCCTCCACCCAGGCCGGCGGGGTGCGCCGCTCGCGCGGCGGCGTGGCCCGCCTGCTGCCCGACGGCCAGCTCGCCGCCGTGGTCACCAAGGAGCTCAAGTACGCCAGGCGCGAGCCCAGGGGCCGGGTCGGCTGGTTCGCCTCGGTCGCGGTGACCGCCGTGCTCGGCTTCTCCCTCAGCGGCCAGTCCGACGAGTGGGCCGGCGTCGAGGGGGCGGCAGCCCTGGTGGTCGTGCCGGCCGGCCTCGGCGCCCTGATGATCGGCCTCCAGTCGTGCAACGCGTTCGGCATCGACGGCCGCTCCCTGTGGATGAACTCCGTGGTCTACGGCTCGGAGCGGGAACTGCGCACCGACCTCGCCGGCCGCCACCTCGCCGTCTCTCTGATCGCGTGCCCGCTGCTGGCCGTCCTGTCGATCATCGCCGCGCTGCTCGCCGGGAACCTGCTGTGGAGCCTGCCCGCGACGCTGACCGCCTGGGGCGTGCTCGGCCTCGCCCTCGGCGTGGGCGCGGTGACCAGCGTCATCTTCCCCTACACGACACCCGACCGGCTCAACGCCTTCACCGGGGCCGTGCCGGGCCAGGGCGGCGTCGCCTTCCTCGGCTCCTTCGCCGCGATCATCGGGACGAGCGTGCTGGTCGCGCCCATCGTCGTGCCGGTGCTTTTCAGCCTGCCCTGGCTCAGCGTGGCGGCGGTGCCGTACGGGCTGGTCGTCGCGTGGGGCGGGCGGCGGCTCGCGGCGCTGATCGGGTTCGCCCGCTTCCCTGAGTTGCTGGCGGCGGTGTCGCGCTCCGCGTGATCCACAGTGGTCTAGTCCAATGGGTGCCCCGGTATCCGGTCGGGAAAAGCCGGTCGCTACCCTTCGAGTCATGGCCGCGATCGCTTCCCAGCGGGCAGACCACGCCTCTGCCGAACGCCACAGCGCTGTCACCGAGATGCCCGATGAGCTGCGCGCCAACGTGCGGCTCCTCGGCGAGCTGCTCGGTCAGGTGATCGCCGAGCAAGGCGGTCCCGACCTGCTCGCCGACGTCGAACGGCTGCGCAAAGCCGTGATAGCCGCCCGGCAGCGGCGGCTGCCCGCAGACGAGGTCGCCGCCCTGGTGGCCGAGTGGCCCGTCGATCGCCTCGTGGAGATCGCCAGGGCCTTCACCTGCTACTTCCACCTGGCCAACCTCGCGGAGGAGCACTACCGGATCGGCATCCTGAACGAGCGCGACACCGGCGCCGTCCCGCTGGACGGCTCCCTCGCCGCCGCCGTCCAGGAGGTAGGCCCCGAACGGGTCGCCGACCTGGTGAGCGGCCTGGAACTGCGCCCCGTCCTCACCGCGCACCCCACCGAGGCGCGGCGGCGCGCGGTCGCCACCGCCATTCAGCGGATCAGCGCCAGGCTCGCCGAGTACAACACGCCGGGCGCCGCCGCGGCGGGCGTCAGCGAGCGGGCCGAGACCAGGCGCAGGCTCCTGGAGGAGATCGACCTGCTCTGGCGTACGGCACAGCTGCGGCACACCCGGCTCAACCCGCTGGACGAGGTCCGCACCGCGATGGCCGCCTTCGACGAGACGCTGTTCCGCGTGGTGCCGACGGTCTACCGCTCGCTGGACGCCGCGCTCGGCGCGGGCACCGGCACCCGCCCGCCGCTCGCCCGCGCCTACATCCGCTACGGAAGCTGGATCGGCGGCGACCGCGACGGCAACCCGAACGTCACCGCCTCCGTCACCCGGCAGGCCGTCCTCATCCAGGCCGAGCACGTGCTGACCGCCCTGGAGAACGCCGCCACCAGGATCGGCCGCAGCCTCACCGTCGGGGCGATGTTCGCGGCGCCGTCCGCCGCCCTGCGCGGCGCCATCGCCGAGGCCGCGGACGCCCACCCGGAACTGCTCGCCGAACTCGGCACCCGCTCGCCGCGCGAGCCGCACCGGCAGTGGCTGCTCTACGTCGCGGCCAGGATCGCCGCCACCCGCCGCCGCGACCTCGACCTCGCCTACCTGTCCCCGGCCGACCTGCTGAGCGACCTGCGGCTGTGCCAGGACTCGCTGGCCAGCGGCGGCGCGCCCCGGCAGGCGTACGGAGAGATCCAGCACCTGATCTGGCAGGTCGAGACCTTCGGGTTCCACCTGGCCGAGCTGGAGGTGCGCCAGCACTCCCAGGTGCACGCCGCCGCCCTGGCCGAACTCGCGGAGGGCGCCCCTTCGGAGCGGACCGAGGAGGTGCTCGCCACGATCCGGGTGATCGCCTGGATCCAGGAGCGGTTCGGCGTCAAGGCGTGCCCGCGTTACGTCGTCTCCTTCACCAGGAACGCCGGGGACATCGCCGCCGTCTACGACCTGGCCGAGCACGCGCTCGGCGAGCGGGCGCCCACGCTCGACGTGGTGCCGCTCTTCGAGTCCGGCGAGGACCTCGCGAACGCGCCGGACGTGCTGTCCGGAATGCTGGAACTGCCCGCTGTCCAGGCCAGGCTGGCCGCGACCGGGCGGCGGCTGGAGGTCATGCTCGGCTACTCCGACTCCGCCAAGGAACTCGGCCCCGCCGCCGCCACGCTCAAGCTCTACCAGGCGCAGGAGGCGCTGTCGGCCTGGGCCCGCGAGCACGACGTCAAGCTGACGCTCTTCCACGGCCGCGGCGGCGCGCTCGGCCGCGGCGGCGGCCCCGCCAACCGGGCGGTGCTCGCCCAGGCCCCCGGCTCGGTGGCCGGCCGGTTCAAGGTCACCGAACAGGGCGAGGTCATCTTCGCCAGGTACGGCCACGCCGCCATCGCCCGCAGGCACATGGAACAGGTGACCAACGCCGTCCTGCTTGCCTCCACCGCCTCGGTCGAGGAGAGCACGGCCGCCGCCGCGGACAGGTTCCGCGCGCTCGCCGAGCAGGTCGCCTCGGCGTCCGAGCGGGCCTACCGGGGCCTGACCGAGGCCCCCGGCTTCCCCGAGTGGTTCGGCCTGGTCAGCCCGCTGGAGGAACTCGGCTCGCTCAGCCTCGGCTCCCGCCCGGCCCGGCGCGGCCTCGGCGCCCCCCGCTCGCTGGACGACCTGCGCGCGATCCCGTGGGTCTTCGCCTGGGCGCAGACCCGGGTCAACCTGCCCGGCTGGTACGGCCTGGGCAGCGGCCTGTCCGCCGTGGTCGGCACGGACTCCGGCCTCGCGGAGCTGAAGCGGGCCTACGCCGAATGGCCGCTGTTCGCCTCGCTGCTGGACAACGTGGAGATGTCGCTGGCCAAGACCGACCGCGCGATCGCCGAACGCTATCTCGCGCTCGGCGGCCGAGCCGACTTCGCGGCCCAGGTGCTGGAGGAGTACGACCTGACCCGCAGGCTGGTGCTCGCCGTGACCGGCCACGGGCGGCTGCTGGAGAACCGCCGGGTCCTCTCCCGCGCCGTCCAACTGCGCGACCCCTACGTGGACGCGCTCTCCCACCTCCAGCTCCGCGCACTCTCCGCACTCCGCTCAGGCGACCCGCTGTCCGACGACGAACGAGAGCGCCTCTCAGTCCTCCTCCTCCTGACGGTGAACGGCGTAGCCGCCGGCCTGCAGAACACCGGCTGACACGCCCACCCAACAGCAACCGGCCCCCCACCAGTGCGCGGGGCGCCGGTTGCGGGTGTCGGGTGTTGGTGGGGCGTCCCCTGATGGTGGAGCCTCCCGTGTTGGGGGGTGTCGGGTGTTCGTGTGTGGGGTGCTGGTTCGGGGTGTCACAGGTCGAGGCGGCCGGGGTCGGTGTAGACGTTGAACCGCTCTCCGCGTAGAGAGCCCACCAGCGTCATGCCGAACTCCCCGGCCAGGCTCACCGCCAGCGACGAGGGCGCGGCCACCCCGCACACCACCGGCACCCCCGCGACCAGCGCCCTGCGCACGACCTCGTAACCGACCTCGCCGCCGACCAGCAGAATGTGCCCGGCCAGCGGCAACCGGCCGGCCAGCAGCCCCCACCCGGTCAGCTTGTCCACCGCGTTGACCGCGCGCACATCCGTGCGAACGGCCACCGGCGTCCCGTCGAACCCGAACAGCCCGGCGGCGAGCAGACCACCCCCCTTGCCCTGCGCCATCCGCTCCGGCAGCCCGCACAGCACCTCGGCGGAGATCCCCCCACCCGTCTCCCCGAGTGGAACCGCCCCCCGCCCCCGCAACGCCTCGATCCCCGCCGCCCCACACACCCCGCCCGCCGCCCCAAGCAACGCCCCAAGCCCAGGAGGCTCAGGCGGCCCGGACGGCTCAGTCCCCACCGGCTCGGGCGCTGGAGGCGTCGGCCCCACCGGCTTTGGCGCCCCTGACTCGGGCGCCCCTGACTTGGGCATCACTGGCTCGGGCGCTGGAGGCGCCGGCCCCACTGGCTCAGGCCCTACTGGCCGAGGCCCCACCGGCTCGGGCCTGGGCGGTGCAGGCGGTGGCCCAGGCGGCTCAGGCGGCCCGGCAGGTCGAGGCGGCCACGGCGGCCCGGGCGGGTTCCGAGGCTCAGCCGGCCTGGGACGCTCCGGCGGTCCTGACGCTCCTGATGGTTTAGGAAGCCCAGGAGGCCCGCTCGGTGCTGACGGCCCAGGAGGCTCGGGAGGCCCGCTCGGTCCGGAGGGCTTGGGTGGCTCGGAGGGAGCGGGTGGTATGGGGTGTCCCAGTGCTCTTTGGGGTGCTGAAGACTCAGGTGGTCCGGGCTGCTTCGATGGTTCGGACGGTTCGACCGGTCCGAAGTGATCCTTTGCTTCGATTGGTGCGCCGTGTTCTTGTGGTGCTGGTGCTGGTGCTGGTGCTGGTGCTGGTGCTGGTGCTGGGGTCGGGGTCGGGGTCGGTGTTGGTGGGTGGGAGCGGAGGCGGACGGTGACGGTGTTGTAGCGGGCCTCGGCGGGCACGTCTTCGTCCGTGCAGTAGCCGATGGCGGCGATGTCCCCTTCTACGGCCACGCCCTCGCCGTACAGGAAGCCCGCCGCGAGCTCGAAGTCGGCGCCCGGCGTGCGCATGGTGACGGTCAGGGTGCGCCACGGTGCGTCCGGCCCTTGGCCCGCCTGGACCCTGATCTCCAGCGGCTCCTCGGTGGCAAGCTCCTCGCGCCGCTCCCGGGCCACGCCGCCGATCACCTCCCGGATCCGCGCCCTGGTGGCGGGCCCCGGCCGCCAGGCGGTCACGCCCCGCACCCCTCACCAGCCGACCACCCGTCCCCCGGCCGCACACCCCTAGGCCGCAAAGCCCTCGGCCCCACGACCTCAAACCCCACGACGCTCAGTCCCTCAACCCTCGACCCCACGACGTTCAGGTCCACGCTCTCCGGCCTCTGGGTCTTCAACCCCGCGACCGTCGGCCGTACGGTTTGTGGGCGTCGGTTTGTGGGTGTGGCGGGTGTTCTGGGGTGGCGTGCGGGGACGGGTTGGGTGGTCACCGGAGCCTCCTTGCCGGGGTTTTCAAACACTTGCGCGATACCATCCGAGCGTACACGAGGGTGTGCGTTGCGTTGCGGAGCGTGTGGACGTCGTGTTCAGCGGGCCGGAGGCGAGATGATGGCCTCGTGTCCGAATCGCCTTACTCTGATCTTGAACGGCCGCCGCTCTCGGAGCAGGCGCTGAACCGTGCCCTGGTGCGTCCGGGCTCCCTGTGGTCCGCGATCGGCGTCGTAGGCGAGACCGGGTCCACCAACGCCGACCTCGTCCGGGCGGTGCGAGACGGCGCGGGGGAGGGGACCGTGCTCGTCGCGGAGTCGCAGACGGCGGGTAGGGGAAGGCTCGGGCGGACGTGGTCCACGCCGCCGCGCTCGGCCCTGACGTTCTCGATGGTGCTGCGCCCGGTCGTGCCGATCACCCGGTACGGCTGGCTGACGCTGCTCGTCGGGGTCGCCGTCGCGACGGCGGTGCGCAGGCTTGCAGAGGTGGACGCCCGGCTGAAGTGGCCCAACGACGTGCTGATCGGCGAGCGGAAGCTGGCCGGCGTGCTCGCCGAGCGCGCGGGGGACGCCGTGGTCGTCGGTGTCGGGCTCAACGTCAGCCTGCGCGAGGAGGAGCTGCCGGTGCCGACCGCCACCTCGCTGACCCTCCAGGAGGCGGCCTGCACCGACCGCGACCCGTTGCTGCGGGCGGTACTGCGCGAGGTCGAGAGCCACTACCGCGACTGGACGGAGGCGGACGGCGACGCGGACGCCTGTGGGCTGCGCGCGGCCTATCTCGCGTCCAGCGCGACGATCGGCTCCCGGATCAGGGTCGAGTTGCCGGGCGAGCGTACGCTGACCGGCCTGGCCGCCGGGATCGATCCCGCGGGGCACCTCGTGGTCACCCCCGACGACCCCGCCGAGGGCCCCGAGCGCGTCCTGAGCGCCGGCGACGTCGTCCACGTCCGCCCCCGCACCTGAGACCCCAGCGGTCGTTCACACAGGGCCCGGTCCTCGCGGTCGTCCACAGGTCGGGCATTCGCCGTCGTCTACAGGTCGGGCATTCGCCGTCTTCCGCAGGTCGTGCAGGTGTATTCGCCCGCCGTCCACAGGCCGGGCAGGTGTATTCGCCGTCGTCCACAGGCGGGGCGAGTGCGTGGCCGGAGGGCGGGCGGGCGTGCCACGATTTGGCACATGGGTCTGCCCGATCACCACCTGACCGACGGCGAGACGCTCGTCAGCTCCTTCCACCCACACTGGAAGCGGCTCGTCGTGCCCGTCGTCGCGTTCGTCCTCATCGTCGTCGCCGCGGCGGCGGCGATCTGGTTTCTGCCCTCCGACTTCTCCTATGCCTTCCAGGCGCGGATCGCGGTCGCGGTCATCGCCGTCCTTCTGCTGATCGTCTGGTCCGTCGTGCCCTACCTCCAGTGGCGGACCACCTCCTATCTGCTGACCAGCCACCGCTTCACGATCAGTTCCGGCCTGCTCAGCAAGTCCACCGACGAGATCCCCATGAGCAAGGTCAACACCGTCAGCTCGGACCAGACGCTCGTGGAGCGGCTGTTCGGCAGCGGCACGCTGGTGGTGGAGTCCGCGGGGGAGCGGGGACAGCTTGCGCTGAGGGACATCCCGCGGATCCAGGAGGTGCGCTCACAGCTGTTCCGCCTGGTGGAGGACGCTCCAGACGAAACCCCGGATTAAAGGTGAGGTCCCCTCATATGGGACGTCGGGCGGGGTCGTGGCGTAATGTCCAGGGCTGGGGGGATGGATGGGTGATTCGGAAGTGGCCGGGCGTTCCGTGCCGGAGACTGCCAGGCGTGGCGGCGCGGACGGTTCGGGCCGTCGTGTGCCCGGCGACGCCTCTGTCACAGGCGATCCCGCCGTGACGGCAGACGCCGCTTCCGCCGTCGTGGGACATATCGCCGTTGCGGCAGACACCGCCGTCGTGGGGCATGCCGCCGTCTCGGGAGACGCCGCCTCCGCCATCGAGGGAGACGCCCCCTCCGTCGTCGCGGCAGACGTCGGGGTCGCGGGAGATTCCCCCGTCGCGGGAGATTCCGTCGTCGTGGAAGGTTCCGCTGTCGTGGGAGATTCCTCGGTCGTGGAGGATGCCGCTTCCGCCGTCGTGGACGGCGGGGGCGGGCGGTCTCTGTTGGACGGGGGTGGGATTCCGCTGGTGGGGGCGGCGGGGCGGCCCACGGCGGAAGAGGTCGAGCAGGTCTTCGTGGGTCCGACGGCGCGGTACACCAGGATCGAGGTGGCCGCCATCGCGGGCGTGCCGCAGAGTCTGGCCGAGCGCATCTGGCGGGCACTGGGCTTCGCCACCCGCGCCGACGACGCCGTCGCCTTCACCGACGCCGACGTGGCGGCGCTCCAGCGGGTCCGCACGATGCTGGACCGGGGGCTGCTGAACGAGCGCACCGTGATCCGGATGGCCAGGGCGCTCGGCCAGACAACGGCCCGGCTCGCCCAGTGGCAGGCCGAGATCATGATCGACGCCGTGCTCGACGGCCGCAGGCACCCGGCGGACGAAGACCTCGCCAAGGTCCTGTCCACCGCCGAGCGGTTGCTGCCCGACTTCGAGCACGTGCTGCTGCACGTCTGGCGGTCCCAGCTCGCCGCCGCGGGCACCCGCCTGCTCACCGTGACCGACCTGAACGACGAGATCGTGCCCACCCGGCTCACCCTCGCCGTGGGCTTCGTCGACCTGGTCTCCTTCACCCAGGTGTCCAGGGAGCTGGACGAGCACGCGCTCGGCGACCTCGTGGAGGGGTTCGAGGCGCGCGCCGCCGACGTCATCGCCGCGCACGGCGCCCGGCTGGTCAAGACGCTGGGCGACGAAGTGCTGTTCACCGCGATGACGCCGCGCTTGGCCGCGGAGATCTCCCTCGACCTGGTCGAGGCCATCACCGGCGCGGGCGACGGCCCCAACGTGCGGATCGGACTGGCCCACGGCCCCGTCGTGCCCATGATGGGCGACGTGTTCGGCACGACGGTCAACCTCGCGGCCCGGCTCACCGCCATCGCCCGGCCGGGCACGATCGTGATCGACGGCAGCATGGCGCAGGCGCTCGACGACGCACCGGATCTGGAGATCCACCGCATTCGCCGCCGTCCCGCCCGCGGTTTGGGAGTCGTGCAGCCATATGTCTTGCGACGGCCTCCCTGATCGGTGGTAAGCAAGGGCAGAATCGCGATCGTTGGTTTGTCGAGAGTGAGGTGCGGGCGATGCCGTACGAAGTGCGTGGTGTGGTGGCGCGGGGCAAGGGGGAGGCCGTCTCCCTGGAGACCGTCCTGGTGCCGGACCCCGGACCGGGTGAGGCGGTGGTGAACGTCCAGGCGTGCGGCGTCTGTCACACCGACCTGCACTACCGGGAGGGCGGCATCAACGACGACTTCCCGTTCCTGCTCGGGCACGAGGCCGCCGGGGTCGTGGAGGCCGTCGGGCCCGACGTCACCGGCGTCGAGCCGGGCGACTACGTGATCCTGAACTGGCGGGCCGTGTGCGGCAACTGCCGTGCCTGCCTGCGTGGCCGTCCGTGGTACTGCTTCGCCACGCACAACGCCGCGCAGAAGATGACGCTGGCGGACGGCACGGTGCTCAGCCCGGCGCTCGGCATCGGCGCGTTCGTGGAGAAGACCCTGGTGGCGGCCGGTCAGTGCACCAAGGTCGACCCCAAGGCCAAGCCCGCCGTGGCCGGTCTGCTGGGCTGCGGCGTGATGGCCGGGCTCGGCGCCACGCTCAACACCGGCAACGTGACCCGCGGCGACAGCGTGGCCGTGATCGGCTGCGGCGGCGTGGGCAACGCGTCCGTGCTGGGCGCGTCCCTGGCCGGCGCCTCGAAGATCATCGCGGTCGACGTGGACGACCGCAAGCTCACCTGGGCGCGCGACTTCGGGGCGACCCACACGGTCAACTCGCGCACGACCGACCCGGTGGAGGCGATCCGCGAGCTGACCGGCGGCAACGGCGCCGACGTGGTGATCGAGGCGGTCGGCCGCCCGGAGACGTACAAGCAGGCGTTCTACGCCCGCGACCTCGCCGGGACCGTGGTCCTCGTCGGGGTGCCGACCCCGGAGATGACGCTGGACCTGCCGCTGCTCGACGTCTTCGGCCGGGGCGGCGCGCTCAAGTCCTCCTGGTACGGCGACTGCCTGCCCAGCCGCGACTTCCCCATGCTCATCGACCTCTACCTGCAGGGCCGGCTCAACCTCGACGGCTTCGTCTCCGAGACGATCGCCATCGACGAGGTGGAGGAGGCGTTCGCCAAGATGCACCGCGGCGAGGTGCTGCGCTCGGTGGTGGTCCTGTGAGCGTTCACGCGGAGCGGGCGGGCGAGAGGAGCGGCCGATGAGCATCGACCACGTGGTGACCTCGGGCACCTTCAGCCTGGACGGCGGCACCTGGGAGGTCGACAACAACGTCTGGATCGTCGGCGACGACCAGGAGGTCGTGGTGATCGACGCCGCCCACGACGCCCCGGCCATCCTCGACGTGGTGGCCGGTCGCCGGGTCAAGGCGATCATCTGCACCCACGCGCACAACGACCACGTCAACGCGGCGGGCGCGCTCGTCGAGGCGACCGGCGCCCCGGTGCGGCTGCATCCCGCCGACGACATGCTGTGGAAGATGGTCTATCCCGACGCGCCCGGCTACGCCCCGCTGGCCGACGGCGACGCGTTCACCGTCGGCGGGATCCGGCTGGAGGTGCTGCACACGCCGGGCCACGCGCCCGGCGCGGTGTGTCTGCACGCCCCCGAGCTGAAGACGGTCTTCACCGGCGACACCCTCTTCCAGGGCGGCCCCGGCGCGACCGGCCGGTCCTACTCGTCCTTCGACACGATCATCGAGTCGATCCGCGGGCGGCTGCTCAGCCTCCCTGCGGACACCGTCGTCCGCACCGGCCACGGCGACTCCACCACGATCGGCGCCGAGGCCCCGCACCTGGAGGAGTGGATCACCCGGGGACACTAGCCCCGGACCTAGCCCCGGACAGAGAGGGACCCGCCGCGCAGGTGCAAGGGCGCGGCGGGTCACACGTCGGTCGTGGAGGCCGCGGCATCGCGTGAGGAATGCCGCGGGGATGGAGACCGCAGCGCGGGTGGATAAAGCCGGACGGGCCCAGGTCCAGGGCAGGGCCGAGGGCACAGCGTGGGTGGCCGGCGTGGCGTGAGTGCAACGGCCAGGTGGGTGCGGGGCGCGGCAGGGTGGGAGACCGTAGCGCGCGGGTGCCGGAGCGAGACGGGTGTGGGTCTGCGGTGGGGTGGATGGGCGCGGTGGGGTGAGGTGGGGGAAAGGGCTGTGGTGGGATGAGGTGGGGGAAAGGGATGTGGTGGGGGGAAGGGCTGTGGGGGGGTTATGCGGCTGGGGCCGGGTGGCCGGTGTCGCGTTCCGTCGCCGGTGTTCGCTGGGCGCGGGGCTCGTGGCGGTACAGGATTCCCCGTGCGGCCACCACGACGCAGCACACGCCTAGCAGCAGCCCCCACAGGACATCCGTGACGAAATGCATGCCCCGGTACAGCCGGGAGAAGCCGACGATGAGCGGGACGGCCGCGCCGAGTGCCCAGATCGCCACCTGGAGCGGCCGGTTGCGGACGCGCGTGCTGAGGATGAGCGCGACCGCGCAGTAGAACCCGACGGCGGCGCTGACATGGCCGGAGGGGAAGCTGGAGGTGGGTGGGGCCGGGTCGAGGTGCCGTACCGGCGGCCGGTGCCGGTCGATGAGCACGGTGGTGGTGAGGAAGACCAGCGACTGGCTCCAGACGGCCACGACGAGGAACGCCGACTCGCGCCAGCGCCGGTACGCGAGCCGGAAGACGATCGCGCCGATCGCGGTGAGCGCCACGATGTACGGGGTGTCCGACAGGCTGGTGCCGTAGTCGGTGAGCGTGTTCCACAGGGCGGTGCGGTCGGCGGCCATGCCCCTGCTCACGGCCGCCTCACCGGTGGGCCACGCGAGGACCAGCCGCCCCGCGCCGTACGTCATCGCGGTGAGCAGGAGCAGGGGTGTGACGATCGACAGAGCGTAGTACTTCACATGTTCACTTATGGCCATGGCGTACCCTCACCGACTCGGGTTCCAGTCCTTCGGTCAGCGGCGTGGCGGGCTCGCGGCCCTGCTCCCGCCGCCATGTTTCGAACGCCGCCGTGGTGGCCGCGATTACGGCCGCGCCCAGTACGATCCCGGCGACCACGTCGCTCACCCAGTGCACGCCGAGCGCGACCCTGGTGTAGGCGACCGACAGCACCAGGAACCACGCGACGCCCCAGGCGACGGGCCGCCCCCGCCGGGGCAGCGTGGGCAGCAGGAGCAGGACGATCACCCCCGCGCCGAGGGTCACGGTCATCGCGTGGCCCGACGGGAAGGAGTCGCCCGGCGCCAGTGCGACGGGGTCCGGCAGGTGCGGCCTGGCCCGGGCGATGATGATCTTGAGGACGAGGCCGAGCAGCCCGCCCACCGTCACCGTGGTGATCGCCCACAGGGCGAGCCTGGGCGCGCCCCGGTACAGCAGCCACGCGGCGAACGCGCCGACCGAGACCCGCCACGGCCACGGCCCGAACACGTCGGTCCACACGATGAGCAGCCTGGTCACACCGGGATGGCCGAGCGCGTACGCGTGCAGCGCCTGGGCGACCCCGGAGTCCAGCCGGTTGACGGGCATCTTGGCCACGACGAGCAGCAGGCCGAACGGGATCAGGACGAGGGCCGCCGCGACACCGGCGACCGCCAGCCGCACACCCAGATCGCGGTCGCCGGCCCGCAGCCACGGGCGGCTCACGGCACGGCCCTCCCGCGGCCGGGACCGGGCGAGGGCCGGGCCGTCTCCCCGTCCCGGCCGGGCCGGCGGGCGTCGTCGTCTCCGGTGAGACACCGTTCCTGGTTTCGCATCCGGTCACGATTACCCCGGCGGTGGCCGCTGATTCCTGCCCGGCCGGAGCGGACGGGGATCGCATGTAAACCGCCGCCGAGGGTAATCGGGGAGCATGTCCCCCACCGTGGCGGTTGTCGCGCATCGTAAGAAGACCCTCGGCGCCGGCCTGGACAGGCTGCGCGTGCTGCTCTCCGAGCAGGATGTCGGCGACCTGGTCTGGTACGAGGTGTCCAAGAGCAGGAAGGCGCCGAAGAAGGTGCGTAAGGCGCTGGAGAAGGGCGCCGGGCTGGTGTTCGTCTGGGGCGGCGACGGCATGGTGCAGCGGTGCGCCGACGCGATGGCCGGTTCCGGCGTCCCGATGGCGATCCTCCCGGCCGGCACCGGGAACCTGTTCGCCGGCAACCTCGGCGTCCCCGCCGACCTGGAGGAGGCGGTGCGGATCGGCTTCCACGGCCGGCACGGGAAGCTGGACCTCGGGCTGCTGAACGGCGAGCACTTCGCGGTGATGGCCGGCGCCGGGTTCGAGGCCGAGATGATCGCCGACGCCGACGGGCGGGCCAAGCGGCGGCTCGGCAAGCTCAGCTACGTCCGGGCCGCCGTCCGGCACGTGGACGGGCCGCTGGTGCCGATGGAGATCGAGATCGACGGGACGACCTGGTTCGAGGGGAAGGCGAGCTGCCTGCTGCTGGGCAACGTGGGCACGATCGCCGGCGGCATCGAGGCGTTCGACGACGCCCGGCCGGATGACGGCTGGCTTGAGGTCGGCGTGTCCACCGCGCAGGGGCCGATCCAGTGGGCCAGGGTGCTCGGTAGGATGGCCACCGGACGGTCCGAGGAGTCGCCGTTCCTCCGGATCACCCGTGCCAAGCAGGTGTCCGCCCGCTTCGGGGCCCCGCTGAGGTACGAGCTGGACGGCGGCGAGCGCGAGGCCACCACCCGGCTCAAGGCCGAGGCCGTCCCGGGCGCGCTCACCGTCTGCCTGCCCGAAGCGCGGGACTGAGGCGCCGTACGGCCGGCCGGCAGCGTAACTGATGGGCTGCGGTCTGCGGTCTGCGGTCGGTAACGATGGGCTGCGGGTTGCGGGCTGCGGTCGGCCGTCTGCTCGTGGCGGGGCGGCCGGTAAGGGGCGGGTTGCGGGCGGGAGGAAAGGCGGCGCGGGAGAGTGTGGCCGTCTTCACATAGGCAAGGCTTACCTGTGGTGGTACCTTAGGCATGCCTTACCTAATTGGCCCCCTTTTCCTCCCCTCCCCACGAGAGGCTTCCCCCGAAGATGTACGTGTGCGTCTGCCGTGCCGTGACGGAAAGTGAAGTGCACGACTGCATCTCGGCCGGTGCGAAGAGCGCGCGGCAGGTCCGCGACGCTACCGGTGCCGGCGGGGACTGTGCGTCATGTGTCAGGAAGATATGTGCGATCCTGAAACGGTCTGAGGAATTGATGGCGACCGCATAGACACAAGGGGCCCCTATGCAGGGCGACAAGCAGATCATCGAGCTGCTGAACGAGCAGCTCACATCGGAGTTGACCGCGATCAACCAGTATTTCCTGCACGCCAAAATGCAGGAGAACTGGGGTTTCACCAAGCTGGCCGAGCACACCCGCGCCGAGTCCATTGACGAGATGCGGCACGCGGAGCGGCTCACGGACCGCATCCTCTTTCTCGAAGGACTGCCCAACTACCAGCGCCTGGGCACGCTGCACATCGGGCAGACGGTGGCCGAGCAGCTCAGGGCCGATCTGGACCTCGAGCTCGGCGTGGTGCAACGGCTCAAACCGGCCGTCATCCTGATGCGCGAGAAGGGCGACGCCACCTCCGCGCGGATCTTCGAGGACATCCTCGAAGACGAGGAGCGCCACATCGACTACCTGGAGACCGAGCTGGGGCTGATCGAGAGCCTCGGCGAGAAGCTCTACCTCGCGCGCTACGCGGAGCCGCCCAGCGCGGAGTGACGCGTGGGCGCGCCGCCCGCCGCGACCGGCGGCGAGCACGGACGGCCCCGGCCCCGCGGTGTCCACGAGACGCCGCGGGGGCCGGGGCCGCCGTCATTCCGGATGTACATAATGGGCGTACGTTGAGATGGTCGGCTTTATCGATAATGCGGCGACACGCCAGTAGAGTGCCGTACGGCCAGGCGATGTCCCCTCTGGGGATTATGTGATAGGTGAGGTTGTACGATCCGTGGGCGTACGCATGTGACGGCTACCCGGGAGGGTGCGAGCCGTACCCGGAAATCTACAACCGTTGCGTGACCACTAACCGTGATTTATCAGTGTTTGCCCAGGTCAATGGATAGGTCAACGACGAGTCAAACCGTGCGCTGTGCCCGGGAAACGATCCCCTAAGGTCCTACGATCGGTTCATGACCTGCGTACTTCTCGCCGAGGATGACACCTCGATCTCTGAGCCGCTGGCGCGCGCGTTGCGCCGGGAGGGCTATCAGGTGGAGGTGAGCCCCGACGGCCCGCAGGCCCTGGAAAGGGCACTGTCGGGGGGCATCGACCTCATAGTTCTCGATTTGGGCCTGCCTGAAATGGACGGCCTGGAAGTCGCCCGCCGGATTCGGGCGGAGGGACACGGCACGCCCGTGCTGATCCTCACCGCCCGCGTCGACGAGGTCGACACCGTCGTCGGACTCGACGCCGGGGCCGACGACTACGTCACGAAACCGTTCCGGCTGGCCGAACTTCTCGCAAGAGTCCGCGCGCTGCTGCGGCGCGGCACGTCCGAGACGCCCGTGGTCCAGGGTGTGCGGATCGACGCCGACTCCAGGCGGGCCTGGATGGGCGACAAGGAGCTGCACCTGACGACCAAGGAGTTCGACCTGCTCAGGGTGCTGGTCCGGGACGCCGGCAAGGTGGTGACCCGGGAGCAGATCATGCGCGAGGTGTGGGACACCAACTGGTGGGGTTCCACGAAGACCCTCGACATGCACATCTCCTGGCTTCGCCGGAAACTCGGCGACGACGCGGCCAAGCCCCGTTACATCACGACGGTTCGAGGGGTCGGCTTCCGGTTCGAGCGAGAATAGGTAATGCGCCGCCGGCTACTGACCTCCACCTTGGTCGTCGCGGTCATCGCTGTTCTCCTGCTCGGTGTTCCCCTTGGCGTCGTCGTGAGTCGGCTCATAGTCGACGAGGCCGGGCAGGCGTTGCAGTCCGACGCGAGGCGGCTGCTCAAGGAGGTCGAGTATGCCCGACTCCAAGATGAACCCATCAACTCCGAACAAATAGGACGAAACTACCTCGATCGCTATATTCAGGTATATGAGGGCGGCAATCCCCCTAAAGCCACCATTGTGGGGAAGGAGCCGTCCGCGGATCACAAGATGACCGCGGACGCTCACTCGGAAAGCGGTGTGTGGGTCCAGGTCAGCCGGGACCGAGCCGAGGTGGAGCAGGACGTGCGTGCGCGGCTCCTGCTCATCGTCGCGCTCGCCGCGGCCGCGCTGGCGGTCGCCGTCGGGCTGGCCATCGTGCAGTCCCGGCGGCTGACGCTGCCCCTCCGGGACCTCGCGATGATCGCCGAACGCCTCGGGTCGGGCGACGCCCGGCCGAGCAAGCACCGCTACGGGATCCAGGAACTTGACCGGGTCGCCGAGGTCCTCGACCGCAGCGCCACCCGCATCTCCGATCTGCTGAGCAGGGAGCGGGACTTCGCGACCGACGCCTCACACCAGCTCAGAACCCCCCTCACCGGCCTGAGCATGCGCCTGGAGGAGATCGTCGCGGCGGCCGGTGATCCGACGGTCGTGCGCGAGGAGGGCGAGGCCGCCATCGTGCAGGCCGAGCGCCTCACCGCGGTGATCGACGAGCTGCTCGCCGCCGCGCGCCGTCAGCGGCACGCCCAGGCGGCGCCGATCGACATCGACGAGGTACTCAAACAGCAGCTCACCGAGTGGGAGCCGGCCTTCCGCAGGGCCGGCAGGAAGCTGATGCTGGACGGCGACCGCGGCCTGCGGGCGATGGCCACCACCGGAGGTCTCGGCCAGGTCGTGGCCTCGCTGCTGGAGAACTCGCTGGAGCACGGCGGCGGGCCGGTCGTGGTCGCCACGAGCAGCAGCGCGAAGTCCATCGTCATCGAGGTCGGCGACCAGGGGCCGGGCATCTCCGAGGAGCTCGTGCCCCGGGTTTTCGAGCGGAACGTGAGCGGCGGCGGCGGCACCGGCCTCGGCCTGACGCTCGCCCGCGCCCTCACCGCGGCCGACGGCGGACGGCTGGAGCTCGTACGGCCGCGTCCGGCGGTCTTCGCGGTCTTCCTGCTCCCCGTGCGGGAACACGACCGCAAGCGCCGCGTGGTGAGCGGCCCCGCCTAGCGCGAGGGGGGAACGGGCTCGGGCTCGGTGAGCGTGTCCGGGAGCGCGGGCTCCAGGAAGACCCACTTCTTGTAGGACCAGAACCGGAACAACGTGCCGAGCCCGGTACCGATGATCAGCGCGATGTTGTAGCTCAGCGGATCGTGCAGGTTGAGCGTGTAGCTGACGAAGCCGATCACCAGCAGCGAGATCAGCAGCCCGATCCCGTTGAGCACGAAGAACAGGATGTACTCCCTGGCCATGCCGTTCTGCTCGCGGTGCCGCCAGGTCCAGAACCGGTTGCCCAGGTAGGCGAACGTCGCGGCGATCACGGTGGCGATGACCTTGGAGATCATGGGGCCGAGGTCCAGGCCGTAGCGCGCCCAGTTGGTGACGCCGAAGTCGATGACGAAGGCCACGGCGCCGATGACGCCGAACTTGGCGAGCTCGTGGAAAAGGACCGCGAAGCGCTGCTGGGCGCGTCGAAGAAGTTTCACGACTCCTGACGGTCCTTTCGTTCGCCGACTCCGCCTGCCTCGCCGAGCGTGGTCGGGGGTTCCCTTGGACTGCTTGGTTCAGGCTACCGGGGTCCACGCCTGCACGTTGAAGCTCCCGGGAGCACCGGCTCCCTACCCCAAGATCAGGCCATATGTCACCAAGCGACGATCTTTGACTGATATTTCAGTCAATAAGCCGATACTCTAGAAGAGTCCGGTGGAGCGCAACTCCACCAAAGTGGCACTCGGCCGCCTTCCGTGCTGCCACCTCGCCTGAGGGCCGCCCGCGCCCGAGCCGGTAGGCTCGTGCGACGTGAGCAGCAGTAACACCCACCTCGTAGGCCCGGTCGTCGGTATGGTCGGCGCCGGCCAGCTGGCAAGGATGACCCAGCAGGCCGCCATCGCGCTCGGCATCGACCTGCGCGTCCTCGCGGCCTCCCCGGACGAGAGCGCCGCCCGCGTCGTCTCTTCAGTACGGCTAGGCGACCACCGCGACCTCGGCGACCTGCGCGACTTCGCCAAGGGCTGCGACGTGCTCACCTTCGACCACGAGCACGTCCCCACCGAGCACATCCGCGCCCTGGAGGCCGGTGGCGTCGCCGTACGTCCGGGGGCCGGCGCGCTGGTGCACGCGCAGGACAAGGCGGTCATGCGCGAGCGGCTGACCGCGATCGGCGCGCCCTGCCCCGCGTGGCGGCGGGTGGCGTCGGCGGCCGACGTGACGGAGTTCGCCGCGGAGCACGGCTGGCCGGTGGTGCTCAAGGCGGTGCGCGGCGGGTACGACGGCCGCGGCGTCTGGGTGTGCGACGGTGAGGAACAGGCGGCCGAGGCGGTGGCCACCGGGATCCCGCTGCTCGCCGAGGCGTTCGTGCCGTTCGAGCGCGAGCTCGCCGTGCTGGTCGCCCGCTCGCCGCACGGCCAGGGGGTCAGCTACCCGGTGGTGGAGACCGTCCAGCGGGACGGCATCTGCGTCGAGGTCCTCGCCCCGGCCCCCGGGCTCGACCCGGAGGACGCCGCGGTCGCCCAGCGCATCGCCCTCGGCATCGCCGACGAGCTGGGCGTGACCGGCCTGCTCGCGGTGGAGATGTTCCAGACCCGCGCCGGCCTGGTCGTCAACGAGCTGGCCATGCGCCCGCACAACAGCGGCCACTGGACCATCGAGGGCTCGCGCACCTCCCAGTTCGAGCAGCACCTGCGCGCCGTGCTCGACCTGCCCCTCGGCTCGCCCGCGCAGACGGCGCCCGTCGTCGTGATGGCCAACCTGCTCGGCGGCGATGACCCGGATGTCTTCTCCCGCTACGAGCACGTCATGGCGCACGACCCGGGGATCAAGGTGCACTTCTACGGCAAGGAGGTGCGCCCCGGGCGGAAGATCGGCCATGTGACGGCCCTCGGCGACGACCTCGACACCGTCCGCGCCCGCGCCCGGCACGCCGCCGTCTACCTCACCGAAGGGATCTACACGTGACCCAGCCGCAGGTCGGGATCGTCATGGGCAGCGACTCGGACTGGCCGGTCATGCGGCTCGCCGCCGAGGCCCTCGCCGAGTTCGGCGTGCCGTTCGAGGCCGACGTGGTCTCCGCGCACCGGATGCCGGACGAGATGATCGCCTATGGCGCGCAGGCGGCCGGGCGCGGCCTGCGCGTCGTCATCGCCGGCGCGGGCGGCGCCGCCCACCTGCCCGGCATGCTCGCCTCGGTCACGCCGCTGCCGGTCATCGGCGTCCCGGTGCCGCTCAAGTACCTCGACGGCATGGACTCGCTGCTGTCGATCGTGCAGATGCCCGCCGGGGTCCCGGTGGCCACGATGGCGATCGGCGGCGCGCGCAACGCCGGCCTGCTCGCCGTACGGATCCTGGCCGCCGCCGACCCGGAGCTCCAGCAGCGCATGCGCGCCTTCCAGGACGACCTGCGGGCCCAGGCGCACGCCAAGGGCGAGAAGCTCAGGGCCGAGGTCGCGGGACTGAACGGCACCTGAGCGGGCGCTGCGGTCACCACCGATCCCAGTGCAGGACCTCCTCCCTCGGGACCCGGGGGGCGGGCCTGAAGTCGGTCCCGACGGTGTAGGCCAGCGGGATGAAAGCGGCCAGCATGACCTCCTCGTACGGCACGCCGAGAACTTCGGCGAGTTCCGGTTCGAGCGGTCCCTGCGCGGTCGTCCACACCGTGCCGAGGCCGCGTGCGCGGGCGGCCAGCATGAAACTCCACACGGCGGGCAGGATCGATCCCCACACGCCCGCCTGAACAGCCACGGTGGCCCGGTCCGTCCGCCCTTCCACGGCCGGGATGACGAACGCGGGTACCCGGTGGATGTTGTCGGCCAGGTGGCGCAGGCCGTCGAAGACCCGCGCGGTGGAGCCGGCGTGGTAGCTCATCCGCCACATGTCACGTTCGGTCAGCGGGTGTCCGGTGGCCAGGGGCAGGGCGCGCAGGAAGATGTCGGCCACGGCCCGCCGCCGCTCGGGCTCGGTGACGACGAGGAAGTGCCAGCGCTGCCGGTTGCGCCCGGTGGGCGCCTGCACGGCCAGGTCCACACACTCCTCGATCAGCTCACGCGGCACGGGCCGGGTGAGGTCGAGGCGCCTGCGGACGGCGCGGGTCGTGCTCAGCAACTCGTCGGGGGTCAGGTCCAGCCTCATGACGCGGCTCCTCGGGCAGCGGTGGCCGGGCGCGCCGGGGCGGCACGGCCACTCTCCATCTGAGTTCAAACAGTTTGCCGACAGATGATTGGGACCGTAGGACCGACAATCATCTTCTGTCAAACAATCTGGAGCAAGATGGTGCGATAGGCTGACCGCTTACCGAAGGGGAGGGCAATCGTGGCCACGACCAGGACGGCCGGCCGCGCCCGGCCGGCGTACTTTCCGCGGCTCGCCGCCGAGCGGCTGGACATCGCGCTGTGCCGGGCCTCGGCCGCCGTGGCGCGCGCCGCGGAGACGCACGCCGCCGAGGAAGGGCTCGGCGTGGGGCAGCATCTCGTGCTCCAGATGCTCGACGCCGTCGGCCCCTGCTCCCAGCAGGCGCTCAGCGAGGAGCTGCGCATCGACCGCAGCGTCATGGTCAGCGTCTGCGACGACCTGGAACGGGCGGGCCACGTCCGCAGGGAGCGCAACCCGTACGACCGCCGCTCCTACGCCGTCACCATCACCGACTCGGGCCGGCGGCGGCTGTCCGAGGCGCAGGCGTCGATCCCGGGGTTCCTCGACGAGGTCTTCCGATCCCTCACCCCCGAGGACCGCGACCAGTTGAGCGCGCTGCTCGGCAAACTCCTCGGCGCCGGCGCCTGAGGGCCGTCCCCGGCGAGCCTCACGGGCGGTTCGGGTACGGCCGGGGGCGCGGGGTCAGGGGCGGCCGAGTGCGCGGTAGTTCCAGCCCACCGCGCGCCACGCCTCCGCGTCCAGCGCGTTGCGGCCGTCCACGATCCTGCGGGTGGCGACCACCGAGCCCAGCTCCTCGGGGTCGAGGTCGATGAACTCCTGCCACTCGGTGAGCAGCAGCACCACGTGCGCGCCGCGCGCCGCGTCCAGCGCCGAGGTGCCGTAGGCCAGCTCCGGGTGCGCTTTTCGGGCGTTGTCCAGCGCCACCGGGTCGTAGACGGTCACCTGGCCGCCCTGCTCGCCGATCTTGACCGCGACGTCCAGCGCGGGGGAGTCGCGGATGTCGTCGGAGTTCGGTTTGAAGGCCGCGCCCAGCACGCCGACCGTGCAGCCGCGGAAGGAACCGCCGACCAACTCGCGGGCGAGGTCCACCATCCGGGCGCGGCGCCGCATGTTGATCGCGTCGACCTCGCGCAGAAAGGTCAGCGCCTGGTCGGCGCCCAGCTCACCGGCCCGGGCCATGAACGCCCTGATGTCCTTGGGCAGGCAACCGCCGCCGAACCCGAGGCCCGGGTTGAGGAACCTGCCGCCGATCCGCTCGTCGTAGGACAGCGCCAGCGACAACTGCTTGACGTCGGCGTGCGAGGTCTCGCACACCTCGGCCATCGCGTTGATGAAGGAGATCTTGGTGGCGAGGAACGCGTTCGCCGCCGACTTGACCAGCTCGGACGTGGGGTAGTCGGTGACGATGGTCGGCACGTCGCCGAGCGGGGTGTAGATGTCCCGCATGATCTTCTCGGCCTTCTCGCTGGCCACGCCGAGCACGATCCGGTCCGGGTGCAGGGTGTCCTGCACGGCGAAGCCCTCGCGTAGGAACTCCGGGTTCCAGGCCAGCTCCACCAGCGGGCCGGCGGGCGCGAGCCGTACGAGCTTGTCGGCCAGGCGCTGCGCGGTGCCGACCGGGACGGTGGACTTGCCCACCACCAGGCACTCGCGGGTCAGGTACGGCGCCAGCGACTCCACCACGGCGTCGAGGTAGGAGACGTCCGCCGCGTTCTCGCCCTTCTTCTGCGGCGTGCCCACGCAGACGAAGTGCACGTCGCCGAACGCGGCGGCCTCCTCGTACGACGTCGTGAACCTGAGCCTGCCGGACTCCAGGTTGCGCCGCAGGACCTCTTCCAGCCCAGGCTCGTACATGGGCAGCTCGCCGGCGCGCAATCGGGCGATCTTGCTCTCGTCGACGTCGAGGCCCAGCACCTCGAAGCCCAGGTCGGCCATGCATGCCGCGTGTGTTGCACCCAGGTATCCGGTTCCCAGCACCGTCAGGCGGTATGGCACGTCTGCGCTCCTCTCCACTGACCTCACCCCAATATTGGCGGTCAGGTCGCCGAGGCATGCTATCGGCCCTCGCCTTCCACTGTGTCACGTGCGTAAACCGCCAGCGATAGCCGCCAGGCCACACGCCTGACCAGCGAGGCTCTCCGCGCCGCCCGCGACGGCGGGCACTTTGTTGGACGTCCTACCATCTGTGCATGAGCTTCCCTCTCTATGCCCCCGCCGAAGAGCACCAGATGCTCCGAGAGGCCGTGCGAGACCTGGCCGACGCGAAGATCGCCCCCCGGGCGGCCGAGGCCGACGAGAACGAAGAGTTCCCCTGGGAGGTCTACAAGGACCTCGTCGCCTCCGACTTCCACGCCGTGCACGTTCCCGAGGAGTACGGCGGCGCCGGAGCCGACGCGCTGGCCACGGTGATCGTCATCGAGGAGGTGGCCCGCGCCTGCGCCTCGTCCTCGCTCATCCCCGCGGTCAACAAGCTCGGCACGGTCCCGCTGCTGCTGTCGGCCTCTGAGGAGCTGAAGCAGCGCTACCTGCCGCCGGTCGCCCGGGGGGAGGCGATGTTCTCCTACGCGCTCTCCGAGCCCGAGGCGGGCAGCGACGCGGCCTCCATGAAGACCCGCGCGGTCGCCGACGGGGACCACTACGTGCTCAACGGCACCAAGATGTGGATCACCAACGCGGGCATCTCTGAGTACTACACCGTGATGGCCGTGACCGAACCGGGCGCGGGGGCCCGTGGCATCTCGGCGTTCGTGGTGGAGAAGAGCGACGAGGGGGTCAGCTTCGGGGCGAAGGAGAAGAAGCTCGGCATCAAGGGCTCGCCCACCCGCCAGGTCATCTTCGAGGACGTGCGCATCCCCGCCTCGCGCATGATCGGCGCCCCCGGCACCGGCTTCAAGACCGCGCTCGCCACCCTCGACCACACCCGCGTCACCATCGCCGCCCAGGCCCTCGGCATCGCCCAGGGCGCCCTGGACTACGCGATCGGCTACGTCAAGGAGCGCGAGCAGTTCGGCAAGCCCATCGCCGAGTTCCAGGGCGTGCAGTTCATGCTCGCCGACATGGCCATGAAGCTCGAAGCCGCCCGCCAGCTCACCTACGCCGCCGCCGCCAAGTCCGAACTCGCCATGCACGGCACCCGCGCCGACGACCTCACCTTCTTCTCCAGCGCCGCCAAGTGCGCCGCCTCCGACGCCGCCATGGAGATCACCACAGAAGCCGTCCAGCTCCTCGGCGGCTACGGCTACACCCGCGACTACCCGGTCGAACGCATGATGCGCGACGCCAAGATCACCCAGATCTACGAGGGCACCAACCAGATCCAGCGCATGGTGATGGCCCGCCAGCTCCTCAAGTAGGCGTCTTGACAGCGGAAACCCGGCTGAGACGCCTGCCCTCGGCCGGGTTTCGCCGATGTTCTTCGATCTTCTCTCCGGGCTTGTTCCGTCGCTGTTCCGTGCCAGCCCGACGAGACCGGCTCGTAGGATCGGGCACGTGCAGCGGCTGGCCCTTTTCGACCTGGACAACACCCTCATCGACCTCGACGCGGCGTTCCAGGTGTGGGCCCGGGAGTTCGCCGAGGACCGCCGGTTGGGTCAGGGGGCCGTGGGGTGGCTGACCGCCCTCGACCGGGACGGTTTCCCGCACCGGGAGGTCTTCTTCGCCAAGGTCCGCGAGCGTTTCGGCCTCGCCGATCCGGTCGAGACGCTGTGGGCCGGGTATCGGGCGCGGATGCCGTACCTCGTGCGCTGCCGGCCCCAGGTGATGGAGGGCCTGGCGGGGCTGCGGGACCAGGCGTGGAAGGTGGCGATCGTCACCAATGGGATGGCCGACAACCAGCTCGGGAAGCTCCGTCAGACGGGGCTGGCCGATGTGGTGGACGCCTGCGCCCTGTCAGGTCTGGAAGGCGTCAGGAAGCCGGACAGGGCGCTGTTCGAGGTCGGCGCGCGGCGGTGTGGCATGGACCTTGCCGGCGGCGGGTGGATGGTCGGCGACCATCCCGTCGCGGACGTCGGCGGAGGTCGCGGCGCGGGCCTGCGGACCGTCTGGATCGACCGGGGGACCTGGCCGGGCCATCAAAGCGATGCGGACCACGTCGTCTCCGACGTGGTCCAGGCGATCGGCATCGTGCAGGAGAGCTAGGCCAGGTCCTTCTGAGTGTTGGCCCGAAGGAACCCGTTACGCGCCAGACCTGCCACAGGTCTTCCTGCATCTCTCCCGCGGGAGTCGCGCCCAACTCGGTCGCCCGGCCGACCGCCGCGGCGAAGTCGTCGGCGACCAGATCCAGGTGGATGCGGTTCTTGACCGTCTTGGGCTCGGGGACCAGATGGAGAGCGAGGCCGGGGCCGAGGCTGATCCAGTCGGGCTCCCGGCGGGTGACGTCCAGGTTGAGTAGTCCGCCCCAGAAGCGGGCGAGCAGGTCGAGGTCCGTGGTGTCGATGACGATGCCGCTCAGGCGGATGCCCATGATGTCCTCTCGTCCCAACCGCCGGCCGGGCGCCAAAATCAGACACAGATAGCAAAATGTGACAAAACTCTGCCCCTGCGCGCAAGTTGAACGTCCGCCGCACGCTTCGTCCCCCATCCCAGACGCCCTACTTTGATCTATTTCCTCCCAGTTCGCGTAGATGTTACGTACCACTCCGCCCTCTATGGCATGATCATCATGAAATATGACTAATCGCGACAATGGCCTCCTAAGAAGGAGCTAACGTGAGATTGACAACCGTATGGCGTGGCGTGCATCGCCGACCGTTGATGATGGCGGGAATGGTCGCCGCCTTGGTGATGTCTCTCGCCGCGCCGGCCTCGGCGGTGCCGAACTGGACACGCCCATGGCTGGACACGGATGTCTTCGCCAGTGTGCCTTATCCGGGTCACCCGGAAACGATTGTCGTCGACAACGGCACGGTCTATGTGGGCACCCATCAGGACGCCACGGGCGCTCCCGGCGTTCCTTCGAAGGTTTTCGCCTACGATCGGCAGGGTCGGCTTCAGCGCGAGTATGCCATCCGTGGGCAGGCGGCTCAGGGGCAAGGGCTCCTCGGCATGGCCATGGACGGCGACGGGTTGCTGTACGTCATCGACCACAACCCGTCGCGTGTTTTCACGCTCAACCCCAGAACGGGGGAGCAGCGTGACTACGCCTATTTCCGTGACGTCGCGCCGTGTACTCCCGGGCAGCCGGCGAACGACTGCTCGGCGACCGTCGGCGACCAGCCCGCCTTCGCCGACGACCTGGCCTTCTCGCCCGACGGGACCTTGTATGTCACGGACATCAACCAAGCCCTGATCTGGCGTGTTCCCCCGGGCGGTGGAACGCCCAAGGTCTGGTTCACCGATCCGAGGCTGGAGAGCATCTTCGGTCCCAACGGAATCCGGTTCACCGACAATGGGCGTACCCTGATGTTCGCGCAGTCGCTTCACGGGGTGTCCGACCCCAGCGGGATTCCCACGGGTCGCGGGCGTCTGTACAAGCTGCCGATCACCGCCGGCGGAAGCCCGGGTGACCTCGTTCCGTTCTGGGAGAGCAAGCCCGGTGACGGCATCGACGGCTTCGCGATCGGGAGGTCGGGCAAGATGTACGTCGCCGTCGCGAATGCCAATGCCCTCATGGTGCTCTCCACCACCGGCCAGGAGCTCGGGCGGACGCCCGCCACGCCGGAGGAGAACGCGCAGCGGGAGGTCCCGTTCAACATGCCGGCGGGCGTCGCGTTTCTCGACGATCGCGTGCTGGTCTCCAACCAGGCTTTCTTCAACGGCCCGCTCGAACATCAGGTGATGTTCGACGTGTATGTCGGCGAGCCGGGCAAGCCGCTGTTCCGCCCTTGATCGGTTGACCTGAAAAGGGAGTTCCGGGGTGGCGACGGCGACCCCGGAACTCCCTTTTCGTCAATCGAGGTCGAACAACTGGTTGATCTGGCGGTAGGGCCAGTTCGTGAGGTCCGCACCATGTCTGCCCTGGTAGTAAAGGGGGTCGTGAATGCGGTCGTAGTGAAGGCGATACCACGCCTCGTCCTGCTCGGCCGTCCTGCCGCCGTAGCCCGGTCCGCCGCCGAAATGGCCCTCACCCTTCTTGGCCACCTCGATGTGGCGGATGAACTCCCCGGCGAGCTGGTCCGGATTCCCGTAGTCCTCCGCGCCGAGGATGAGGACGTTGGTGTTGCGATAGTACTTGGACTCGTAGGCGCCCGGCCGGAGCCCGTTCCGGTAGATCGTGGTGATGTTGTGGTCCCTGGCGTAGGCGAGTGCCGCGCGGCCTTCACTCGTCTCGCTCAGGGCTCGCTCTGTGAGGTCGCGGGCTTCCTCGTTGTTCTCCCAGGGGCCGGTGGCGATCGCCACCAGGGCCGGAGGAAGGGTGGCCGCCGCCGCGACGGCGGTCCACCGCCCCGCGTTCCCCATGGCCGCCGTGCTTCCCAGCAACGCCCTCGCGTGCCGGAGCGCGGCGACCGGGTTGCGCCGGATGTTCGCCTTGATGCCGGCGAGCGCCGAACGCATCCTCTCTCTGAGAAGCGCGATGTGCTTCCTGCTCGCCACCGAACCGGCCGCCGGGCCGAAGGCGAAGTAGCGGGCGAGCGCGATCACCAGGGAGATCAGGGCGATGATGACGTACAGCCTCCAGACCACCTTGTAGGTGACCAGGAGCATGGTGGCCGTGCCGGACGCCATGGCGGCCACGCCGCCCTTGTCCGCCGCCACCTGGGCGACGGGCAGGGAGTCCTCGAAGGCCGCCATGTCGTCGCTGTCGTTGCCGGCCGCGCGAACGTGGGCGGCCGACGCGTTCGTACCGGTCCGGCTGTTCCTGGCCGCCTCGGCGATGTCCAGGTGGGACGAGACCCCCTGGAGGCGGTCGCGGTCGTCGTCGTTCCCCAGGGGCGCGACATCGGCGATCAGGCTATGGGCCCAGCGCAGGCTCTCGGGCAGTTCCCCGTTCACGGTGCTCCCCCGTTGGCGTGCTCGGCCCGGGTGTAGTTGTGTTCCGAGGCCACGTGCCTGGCCGCCATCTCGCGCAGGCGGGCGGCGATGTCCCCGAAGTGCTGCGCCATGTGGTCGATGAGGCCGGCGCACTCGGCGTCGAACTCGTCGCTCAGATCGTCGGGGGTGCCCGCGATGCGGGCCGCACCGGGCAGCGCGCCGGAGACCGCCCGCTCAAGGCGGTCGGTGACCTCGGCCAGACCTTCGGCGGTGCGGATCCGGGAGCCGAACGCGACCTGGATCCCGTCGAACGTCGCGCTCACTGCCCCATCAGCCGATCCAGGCGCAGGGTCAGCCCGTTGACGGTGGAGAGGATCTCGTTCATCTCCGCCTGGGTGTCGGCCGTGATCTCCTCGATCAGGCTGTTCAGCTCCAGCGGGTCCTGCTTCAGCACCTCTGGCATGGCCTCGGTGACGCGTTCCTGGGCCGCCGCGCGGGCCCGGCCGAACGCCTCCCTGATCGCCTCTTCCAACTCGGCGGCGGACAGTCGCAGCGCCCGCGGGTCGAGCTTCAGCCCGGTGAGGTCGGAGGTGCCGTCCACCTCCACCCTGACGAGTCCGTTCGCGGCCGTCGCGGTTTCCCGCAAGGCCGCGAATTCGTCCAGAAAGTCCATGTTTTACGAGGCTAGAGAGCCGGGAGGGGCGGTCGCCATGAAAGATCAACATCGTTCAGGCACAGTTCACCCGGCGTTGTCCATGGTGAACCGGATCGCGGGCCCGGCGCGGGCGGGTCAGCCGCCGCCCTGCCAGAAGATCTCGACGACCTTCACGATCCGGCCGTTCTCCGTGGTGATCAGCGCGGGGTGGAAGGCGTTCTCCTCGTTCAGGGCGGCCGCCTCCCGCACGTTGTCGATCAGAGTACGGCGGGGGCAGGACTCGGTGGCGAGACCGGTGGCCCTGTCGTAGGTCTGGGCGGTGCCGTCGCAGCCGCCGGCGGCGAGGAACTCCACATCCTGCGCGACCGGCGCCAGATAACGGACCACGTCGCCCTCCGGGGGACCTTCGAAGTGGCCGTCCTCGCCGCCCGACTGGGTGAACCGGATCGGCTCGTACTCGGCGACGCCGTCGTCGTCCACCGAGGTGAGCCAACCTCGCAGGACCCCCTCGAAGGGCGGTGGCCGGCCCTTGCTCCAGTCGTGCTCCGGGGCGGGCTGGAACTCGGTGCCGAAGACCTCCGGAGCCGCGGCCGGAGCCGCGGCCGGGGCCGCCGGGGAGGTGGCGGGCGGAGCCGCGGAGGTGGCGGGGGCCGCCGGGGAGGAGGCCGGGGGTGTGGCGGAGGGAGTGGTCTGCTCGGCGGCGCAGGCCGAGGTGAGGGCGACGGCGGCGAGTACGGCGAGCGCCACCGCGGACCGCCGGCGGCCGGCCGGACCGGACCTGGCGGATTCGGACTCGGCACGGGTCCGAATCGTTGCGTTGTTCACCTCCTGTAGACCGGCGGGGGACGGATCCGGTTGACCGCGAGGCATGTGATCTGCGCCACCCGCAGAAAGCTCGTCGATCCACCTTCTCGGGGCGGTTGGGTTTAGAGGCGGTCCGGCGAGTCATATGAGGCGGTATGAGCCCGAACACAGTGAGCGTCCGCATGCCTGACGCAGGTGCCCGATGAACTACACGCCGGATGAGCAGGGCGTCGTCGATCCGCGTACCGCCGCGGAGAACAGTGAGCTCATAGACACCATCCCCGGGTTGTGGGTGGACGATGTCGAGGACGACGACCCGGTGCTCATGCGGGTCGACGGACGGCCGGTCGACACCTGGCGCGAGCACTACCCGTACGAGGAACGGCTGTCGCGCACCGTCTACGAGCAGGACAAGCGGCTGCTGCAGATCGAGCTGCTCAAGTTGCAGTACTGGATCAAGGACACCGGGAACCGGCTCGTGGTGCTCTTCGAAGGGCGTGACGCGGCCGGCAAGGGCGGCACGATCAAGCGGTTCATGGAGCATCTCAACCCCCGCGGCGCGACCGTGGTGGCGCTGGAGAAGCCCAGCGAGCGCGAGCGGACCCAGTGGTACTTCCAGCGGTACGTCGCCCATCTGCCGGCCGCCGGGGAGATCGTGCTGTTCGACCGCTCCTGGTACAACCGCACCGGAGTGGAACGGGTGATGGGCTTCTGCACCCCGGGCGAGTATCTGGAGTTCATCGACCAGGCGCCGCAGTTCGAGCGCCTGGTCGTCGACTCGGGGATCCATCTGGTCAAGCTGTGGTTCTCGGTGTCCCGCTCCGAGCAGCGCACCCGGTTCATCATCCGCCAGGTGGACCCGGTGCGGCAGTGGAAGCTGTCCCCGATGGACCTGGCCTCGCTGGACAAGTGGGACGAGTACACCGCGGCCAAGGAGGACATGTTCCTGCACACCGACACCGACTTCGCCCGGTGGACGGTCATCAAGAGCAACGACAAGAAGCGGGCCAGGGTGGAGTCGATGCGGCACGTGCTGAGCCTCTTCGACTACGCGAACAAGGACGAGCAGGTCGTCGGCACCCCCGACCCGCGTATCGTGATCAGCGCCGCCGACATCTTCGACGAGGACCACTCGACGACCTGACGGCCCGCGGCCTGGAGCCGCCCGGTTCTCCGACCCCGGTCAGTCCTGTCCGGGGGAGGCCAGGCGGGCGGTGTGGGCTTTGAGCACGGCGACGGTCCTGGTGACGTAGTCGGTGATCGCCGCGATCTCGCGCTCGTCGTAGTCGGCCATGAAGGCGCTCATGTCGCGGCCGAGGGCGGCGAAGATGTCCGAGAGGTCGGGGACGTGCCCGGTGTCGGCGGAGACGAGCACCCGGCGGCGGTCGCCCGGGTCGGTGACCCTGCGCACGTAGCCGGCCCGGGCCAGCCGGTCCACCAGCGCGGTCACGGCGCTCGCGCCGATGCCCAGCTCGGCCGCGAGCGCCCCGGCGGGCAGCGGACCCCGCCTGGTGATCAGGCCGAGGGCCTTGTGGTCGACGGCGCTGAGGCCGAGCCTGCGGGCGACCGCCTCGTGGAACAGCACCACCGCCGTGCTGAGCTCCCAGCCGAGTTCCGCGCCGTCCACGCCGCCTCCATATGCTTCGATGCAGTGAATAGTTCAACTCAATGAACTACTATAGCGGTATGACCGTCTCCTCAGGATTACTTCTGGGCCGCGACGCGGCCCGCTGGGGTGCGCGCTTCTATCTGCGGCACTTCTGGCTCGTATGCGGCGTGTCCACCATCCCCACGGTCCAGCGGTTCGCCGCCGTGCGGTGGGGCGACGACCTGCCCTCGTGGGCCGCGATCGGCGGCGAGGCCCTCACCGGCGTGAGCCGGGTGGTGCTCTTCTACCTGGTTCTCCGGCTCGCCTTCGGGCGGGATCCCGTACTCGCCGGGCTTAGAGCGGGCGAGATCTGGCGGCGGCTGGGAGAGGGGATCGACCGGCGGCCGGCCGACTTCGTCCTCCAGTTCGTCCTGCTCGGGGCGGCCTTCGTCGTGCTGGACGTGCTGCCCGGCCTGGCCGTCGGGCACTGGGTGGCCGCGGGCAGCCGCGAGCTGGTGATGTCGATCCTCGTCGCGGCGAAGAACCCCACGGTGATCGCCTTCACCTTCGTCTGGATGGCGGGGGTGGCCAGGCTCCTCGTCCTGCGCGAGGCGGCCACCGCCCCGCCGCCCGTCACTCGATGACCGACGCCGCCGTACGGCGCGGCCCGGTGTACCGCCACACGAAGTTGATCAGCACGCTCATTCTGTTCCGCCCGCCCAGCAGATAGGCGACGTGCAGGACGATCCAGGCCAGCCAGGCGGGCAGGCCGTGCATGGTCCAGCCGTTGGGGAACTGCAGCACGGCCTCGGCGCGGCCCACCGTCGCCATGATCCCCGGATCCCGGTAGGCGAAGGGCCGGACGGGCCCGCCCCTGGTGGCGGCGACGATCTGCCGGCCCACGTGCTCGCCCATCTGGATGGCGGGCTGGGCGAGCTGCGGCAGCGGGTCGGGCGGCCCGGCGAGGTCCCCGGCGACGAAGATCTCGGGATACCGCTCCACGTTGAGCGCCTCGGTGACCGTGATCCGGCCACCCTTGCCCTGCGGCAGCCCCCAGTCCGCGGCCTCCGGCGGCGCGGCGACGCCGAGCGCCCACACGGTCACGTCGCTGGGCAGCCGGGTGCCGTCGCCGAGCACCACCGCGTCCGGGCAGACCTCGGCCACCGTGGAGCCGAGCCGCAGCCGCACCCCGCGCTTCGCCAGGGCGCGGGCCGCCGCCGCGCGCAGCCGCGGCTTGTACGGCGAGAGCACGTGGTCGAACCGCTCGACCAGGGTGACACTGGTCTGTCCGGGGCCGATCTCGGGATGGGTCAGCGGAATCGTCCGGCGGCGCAGCTCGGCGAGCGTGCCGGCCATCTCCACGCCGGTGGCCCCGCCGCCGACCACGACCACGTGCGTGCTCGCGCGCCGGCCGGCCGCCGTGTCCTCCAGCCGCCGCTGAAGCCGTTTGCGCAGCGTGATCGCGTCGCCGACGGAGTAGATCGGCAGCGCGTCCCGCTCCGCGCCGGGCACGCCGAGCCAGTTGGTGGTGACGCCGGTGGCCAGCACCAGATAGTCGTACTCCAGGCCGGTGCCGTCGTCGAGCTCCACCCGCCGCTCGTCGGGCAGCACCTTGCTCAGCGCGGCCTGCCGGGTACGCATCGTGGGATACTTCGCCGCGAAGCTGCGCGTCGGGTAGGACACGTCGCCGGGGCTGAGGCCGGCCGTGGCCACCTGGTAGAGCAGCGGCTGGAACGTGATGTAGGTGTTCCGGTCGACCAGCGTCACCCGGGCGCCGCCGCGGGCCGCCCGCCGCGCGGCGGCGAGGCCGGCGAAGCCCGCGCCGACGATCACGACGCGCGGTCCCCGCGCCGAGTTCTGAGCCGTCACGTGCCGTCCTTCCGATGGGAATGCCGTCGTGCGTCCATCTGCCACCGAGAGACCTGGCCGAACCTGCGCCACGCCGACATGGGGGAGAAATGGACTACCCCGCTTCGCCCCCCGCCGGCTCGGCCGCGGGTACGGGTATCGGGGCGGGGGCCCGGCACGGCGCGCCGGTGGCCGCCTGGGTCTGCCGGATCAGAAGGTCGGCGACGTCGAGCAGGGAAACCCTGCGACGCAGGGCGTGCCGCTGGCGGACGGCTCCGGAGCCGTGCCTGCGCAGCCGGTCCAGGCCGCTGACCACCAGGGGCAGGTCGCCGGTGACCGCGAGCGCCGGCCGTACCCGGTCCAGCAGGCGGCCGACCGACTCCCAGACCGGCACCCGGGCGCCGGAGAGCAGGTCGAGGTTCTCGCCCTCCAGGCCGCCGCGGGCGGCGCCCCAGCAGGCCGCGCTCAGCAGGGTCTGGTCCACCTCCGGCGGCGCCACCCCGGCGCGCACGTCGGCCAGCGCCGTGGCGGAGAGCGCCCGGATCAGCCCGGCCAGCAGCACGGCCTCGCCCGCCGTGGCACAGGAGTCGGACAGCCGGAACTCCATGGTGGGCCAGGTGCGCGACAGCCTGACCTGCCAGTACACCATCCCCTCGTCCAGGATGACGCCCGCGTCGCCCAGGCCGGCCACGAGGGCGTCATAGTGCTCGGCGGAGTGGAAGAAGGGCGGCGGGTCGGTGCTCGGCCACCTGCCCCACACGATCGCCCGCCAGCTCGCGTAGCCCGTGTCGTGCCCGTAGGAGATGGGGGAGTTGCTGGTCAGGGCCTGCAACACCGGGAGCCAGGGGCGCACGTGGTTGCTCACCTGGACCGCCTCCTCGCGGTCCTCGATCCCGACGTGCACGTGGCAGCCGCACACGCCCTGCCCGCGCAGGATGTCGCGGTAGTGCCGGCGCATGTTCCGGTACCGGGCCGAGTGCGTCAGCGGCGGCAGGTCGGTGTGCCCGAACAACGCCGTCCCGCAGGCGGCGAGGCGGGCGCCGCAGCCCGCCGCGGCCTCGCCCACCGTACGGCGCAGCCGCAGCAGCTCCTCCTCCAGCCGGCGCAGATCCGTGTGCACCCCGCTGTTCGTCTCGATCTGGAACTGCGCCAGCTCCGACACCACCTGCTCGGCCTCGGGCCCCCCGAGCCGGCTCCGGACGTCCTCGCACACCGGCAGCACCTGCCCGGTCTCCGGGTCGATGAGCAGGAACTCCTCCTCCACGCCCACGGTGAGCGCGGGCGGATCGGGCCGTCCCATCACGACCGCCCCCCAGTGGAGCCGGTCATCGCGGCCACCGTGTCGCACACGTCATCCGCCCTGTCTCCCTTCTCGCGCCGCCCGCACCCGGGCGATCGGACCGCTCCTCTACCCCTTGCGGGTCCGGGAAACCACCGAGGGATCTCCGCGCGTCGTGAACGGCGGCCGGATGACATTTCCGGAAGGGAAAGTCACTCCTTTTCCGGCGTGTTCTCCATGGAACGCGGAGGCGGCAGGAAAAGGGCGCGGACCGATTCCGGTCCCCACAGAGTCCACACGGCGAGCGGGATCGCCGCGCAGACGAGCAGCAGGGCCGGCGTGACCCAGCCGGGCAGGTCGGAGAAAGCGCTGAGCACGGCCAGGATCGCGAAGGCGCGGAGTTTCAGCCGGGTCCGGGAAAGGGAGATCGGGATCGGCGGTCCCTCCGCGTCCGATTTCACGCGGCACTTGTCCAGGGGGCGCATCGCGGGGCTCCTCGGTGGGGGTCAGAACAGCATGGTGATCGGCAGGGAGCAGGCGAGCAGGGCGACGACGGCTCCGGCGGTGCCCGCGATCCAGGTGGTGAGCGGGGCGTTGACCAGCGGGCCCATCAGCTTCCTGTCGCGGCAGAAGTAGACGAGCAGGAACAGCGCGACCGGCACGCCGAGGGAGATGACCACCTGGCTGAGCACCAGCATCGCGGTCAGGGACGCGCCGGAGAGCAGCGCGGCGACGGCCGGCGCCATCGTCACCAGCCGGCGGATGTGCACGGGTACCCGCCAGCCGAGGAAGCCCTGCATGACGATGTCGCCGGCGAGCGTCCCGATGCCGGCGGAGGAGACGCCGGAGGAGAGCAGCGCGACGGCGAAGGCGAGGGCGGCGGCGCCGCCGATCCGGGCCGCCAGTTCGGCGTGCGCGGCGACGAGGTCCCCGGTCCAGCCGCCGCTCGTGGCGGCGGCGAGCCCGGCGCCGAGGGCGATCATCGAGACGTTGATGACGGTGGCGACGCCCAGGGCGAGCGAGCAGTCCAGCCGCAGGATCCGGCGGACCAGCGCGGGCTGCCTGCGCGCGTCGGCGGTGGACAGGCCGCGGCCCTGGACCAGGGCCGAATGCAGGTAGACCGCGTGCGGCATGACCGTGGCGCCGACGATCCCCATGGCCAGCAGCAGCGCGCCCTCGCCGCCCAACGTCGGGATCAGCCCGGCGGCGAGCCCGCTCGCGGACTGCTCGCCCACGGCGATGATGTCGTAGCCGACGCCCGCGCCCACCAGCAGCAGGGCCGCGGCGCTCATCAGCTCGAACGGGCGGGTCCGGCCCTTGCGTCGCAGTTCCAGCAGCGCCAGCGACACCACGGCGGTCACCACCGCCGACAGCGCCACCGGCATCCCGAACAGCAGTTGCAGCCCGATCGCCGCGCCGACGAACTCCGCCAGGTCGGTGGCGAGCACCACGATCTCGGCCTGGAGCCACAGCATCCGGTTACCCCACCGGGTGAACCGCCGCCGGCACAGCTGGGACAGGCTCAGGCCGGTGGCCATGCCCAGCTTGGCCGCCTGGAACTGCACGAGGATGGCGACGAGACTGGCCATCACGACCACCCACACGAGTGAGTAGCCGAGGGTGGCGCCCGCCGTGAGGTTGGTGGCGACGTTGCCCGGATCCACGTACGCGATCGCCGCCACGAAGGCCGGCCCCAGCATGGGGGCGATCCTGGTGACGCCGGTACTCTGCCGCGTGCCCCCGGTATCGCGAAGTTCCGCGGCCACGCCGTCGGTGCGCCTGGTGGGGATCACCCACAACGAGATGCGCTTACCCGTCCGCCTGCTCGAACCCGTCGTTTTGTTACGAACGATCACTGGCTTCCCCAAATAGCCCGGCATCCGAAAGATCAGAACTTTTCTGGAGTGCATCACCAGAGTGGGCATGCTGGGTCAGAAATACCCATATAAAGAGGCGGGTGAAACGTAGATCACGATATAAGCGGGTTGTCGAGTCGCGATTTATGCATAAATGCTGATTAATAATCTCAAGGCGGGCTTTTTTCGCAAATACCGGCAAATTAGGGCGAATGGTGAGGCGAACTTCGTGCCTGTGGGAAAGGGGGTGCGGGGATGGTGTCGGGTGGCGGGCCGGGGAGCGGGTTCCTATGTGCGGGAAGGGGCGGGCGGGCATGCGGAGAGGCCGTCTCCGGGTCGTGGAGACGGCCTCGCGGTCAGGGTCAGGGTCAGGGTCAGGGGCGGGGGCGGGGGCAGGGTCAGGCGGCTCGTGTCTTCGAGGTGACCTCCGCCAGGACGTCCGGGCGGTTGGTGATGACGCCGTCCACGCCGTGGCCGATCACGCGTCGCATGACCGCCGGGTCGTCCACGGTCCAGGTGAGGATCTCCATGCCGTTCGCGTGGACCCGCCGGACGTACTCCGCGGTGACATCGGCGTGCGGTGGGTTGATCTGGGCGGCGAAGGAGGCGAGGCCGGGGAGTTGTCCGACCGTGGGCGTGCCGAGCAGGCCGACCGGTACGGTGGGCAGCGCGCGATGGAAGGTGCGCATCGAGTCCCAGTCGAAGGACTGCACGACGAGCCGGCCGGGCCGCAGCCACGCGGAGTGCCGGCGCAGCTCGGCGGCGATGCGGCCCTCGATGCCCTCGTAGAGCTCCGGCGCCTTCACCTCCAGCAGCAGGCCGAGGCCGCCGCCGTTCATGGCGCGCAGCGCGTCGGCGAGCGTGGGCACCGGCTCCCCGGCGAAGTCGCGGCCGAACCAGGAGCCCGCGTCCAGCCTGCGGATCTCGGCCAGGGTGAAGTCGCCGACCCGGTACGGCGACCGGCCGGGGAAGACGTTCTCGACGTTCGTGGTGCGGGCCAGCGTGGTGTCGTGCATCAGGACCAGCTTGTGGTCCCTGGTCTCCTGCACGTCCAGCTCGAACAGGTCGGCGCCCTGGCCGCGCGCCAGTTCGAAGGCGGCGACGGTGTTCTCCGGCGCGTACGCGGACGCCCCCCGGTGGGCGACGTTGACGACCGGGGGCGGCGCCACGGCGGCCGCCTGGGGGACGGTCGCCGCGAGAACCGCGAGCGCGATCGAGGTGATGAGGCCGAGTCGGCGGAACATGGGTCTCCTCTGGCTGTGGGAGGCGGCCTGTGTTCCGAACCTGACTCGGCTGGATGACGCCGAGTTGATGGCCGAGTGGCCGATCGATGCCGGGCAGATGAGCAGTGGCATCGCTCGAATGATGTTCTAGATCTTGCTTCCGGTGAGGGAGGCGGCGATGGGCGGCCCGTGCGGGGGACATGCGTCGGCCCGGCGGCCGTTGTCTGCGCCGGGGAGCGTCAGCGACCGCCGGGCCGGGGCGCCGGGCCGGAGGGAGGGCGGGTCACGCCGCCTTCGCGAGGGACAACTGGGCGGCCTGCGTGGTCTCGTGGATCTCGAAGTGCTTGTCGAGGTTGGTGATCGTCAGCAGGTTGGTGATCATTCCGGGGGTCACCGCCAGGACCAGGCGGCCGTTCGCGTCGCGCACCCGGGTCAGGGTGTTGATGAGGAGCCCGAGGCCGGCCGAGTCGCAGAACGGGACCTTGGTCAGGTCGATCACCAGGCGTGGGGGCCGGTGCGTCGCGAGGACCTCGTCGAGTACCTCCCGCAGTCGCGGTGTGGCCGCGAGATCGAGGTCGCCGTCCGGTTGGATCACCGTGCTCGTTCCTTCGCGCCAGGAGAGGATTTCCATCGCCGTCATCACCTCCTTCCGCCCCGGGCAGGGGTTCCTTCACAGGTACCCCCTCGTGGCGTAAGCATTCCCCCAAAACCGGTTATTACCGACAAATGTTTTGAGTCGCGGTCCGGGCGGTGGGCGTCGCGGTGGGCGTGGCCGCCGCGGAGCCCGGCTCCTTCACCGTCACCTTCTTGGCCCCGGGGTACTCCCGGCCCACGATGACCTCGATCCGGCTGCCCACACTGGCCACCTCGCGGAGCTCCGCGCCGGGCAGCGCGGCGGCCACGGTGGCGGCGGAATCCTCGCGGCCGGGGCCGTACCTGATCACCGTCCTGGCGTAGTCGGTGGTCGCCGTGTCGCCGGGCTCCGCGGGGACCAGGAAGCCCGCCTTGAGCAGGTCGGCCTTCGTCGAGGCGCCGCGGCCGGTGATGCCGGTGCCGTTGAGCACCTTGATCGCGATCCGCTCCGGCGGCACGGTCAGCGGCGTCTCCGAGGGCTTCGGCGACGGCTTCCCGGACGCGGGGGCGGACGGAGGGGCGGACCCGGACGCGGACCCGGACGCGGACCCCGTGGGGGACGGGGCCGGCTTGGCGGTCGGGCCGGTCAGCGGCTCGTCGGCGGCGATGCGGCGGAAGAGCTCCCTGGCAGCGGGCTTGTCCCACAGCACCGCCGACTCCTTGGTGGGCGTGGTGTAGTTCGCGTTGGCCACCGGCACCGTGGCGAAGGAGACGTCGTCGGTCGAGACGTCGCTGAGCTGCCTGGCCAGGCCGATCATGTCGTCCGCGAGCTGGTCGTCCACGGTGAGCGTGCGCAGCGTGGAGTTGACCAGGGCGGTCAGCCGCGCCGGGTTGCCCAGCGTGCCGCCGCTCAGCGCCTGGTTCAGCAGGGCCGAGATGACCTGCTGCTGACGGTCGATGCGGTCGAGGTCGGACCGGGCGGTGGCCCGGGTGCGCGCGTAGGCGAGCGCCTTGACGCCGTCGAGCTCGTAGGTGCCCGGCTGGAGGTCGAGGTCGGTCTTGGAGTCGTTGATCGGCACGGGGGTGCAGACGGAGACGCCGCCGAGCGAGTCGACGACGTCGATGAAGCCCAGCACGTTGATCTCGACGTAGTGGTTGATCTTCAGGCCGGTGACGTTCTGCACGGTGCGCACGGCGAGCTTCGCGCCGCCGAACTGGTAGGCGGAGTTGATCTTGTGGTCGCCCTGGCCGGGGATCGTCACCCAGGTGTCCCTGGGCAGGCTGACCACGGTGACCTTGCTGTGGTCCTCCGACAGGTGCACGACCATCATCGTGTCGGTGCGCTGGCCGGACTCCCTGCCGAGCTTCAGCTGGTTCTGCTGGCGGCGGGTGAGATCGTCGCGCTTGTCCACCCCGACCACCAGGATGTTCAGCGCGCCCCGCGCCTCGGACCCGGCCACCCCGGCGTCCACCTGCCTGATCTGGCCCGCCGCGTAGTTCGGCAGCGCCCACGAGGCGCACGCGCCCGCCAGCACGACCGTGGACAGCGAGCCCGCGAGGAGCAGCCGGCCACGTCGGGCCCGGGCGCCGCGGGCTGCCTTGGAGCCGCGCCGGGAGGTCAGCCGGACGCCGCCGTAGGCGTCGCCGCCCACGTGCACCGCCGAGTCGTCCTCCGGCTTCCGCATACCCACCCTCCCACCGCAGTTCACCGGCCGATGTCGAGAAGGTTGCCGTCACCGCCCGCTCGTACAGTAGCGTGAGCGCAGCCATGAAGCAGTTCCCCGACTCGCATGCGCAGACCGCCTCTTCGAGCACTTCAGCCTCGAAGACCCGTGTCTGGCCCCCCGTCTCTGTCGTCATGCCCGTGCTCAACGAGGAGCGCCACCTCCGTGAGGCGGTGCGGCAGGTCCTCGCCCAGGCGTACGAAGGCCCGATCGAGGTGGTCCTCGCCATCGGTCCCTCGCGCGACCGCACCCAGGAGGTCGCCGACGCGCTCGCCGCGGAGGACCCGCGGGTGCGGGTGGTCGCCAACCCCACGGGCCGCACCCCGAACGCGCTGAACGCCGCGATCGGGGCGTCCTCCTCCGACATCGTCGCCCGTGTGGACGGCCACGCCCTGCTCCCCGCCGACTACCTGAAGGTGGCGGTGGAGACCCTGGAGCAGACCGGCGCCGACAACGTGGGCGGGATCATGGCCGCCGAGGGGGTGACCCCCTTCGAGAAGGCCGTGGCCTGCGCGATGACCTCCAAGCTCGGCGTCGGCGGCGCGCGCTTCCACACCGGCGGACAGGCCGGCCCGTCCGACACCGTCTACCTCGGCGTGTTCCGCCGCTCGGCGCTCGACCGGGTGGGCGGCTACGACGAGCACTTCCAGCGCGCCCAGGACTGGGAGATGAACCACCGGATCCGGGAGACCGGCGGCCTGGTCTGGTTCGAGCCGCGGATGCGGGTCACCTACCGGCCGCGCCCCGACCTGCGGGCCCTCGCCAGGCAGTACTTCCACTACGGTCGCTGGCGCAGGGTGGTGGGCAGGACCCACCAGGGCACGATCAACCTGCGCTACCTGGCGCCGCCCGCCGCGGTGGTCGCGATGCTGCTCGGCCTGGTGGTCTCGCCGTTCTTCTGGCCCGGCCTGCTGATCCCCGCCGGCTACGTGGCGGGCGTGCTCGCCGGGTCGGTGCTCACCGGCCGCGGCCTGCCCGCCGCCGCCCTGGTACGGCTGCCGCTCGCCTATGCTGCCATGCACGTCGCCTGGGGATGGGGGTTCCTCACCAGCCCGGCGAAACTCAGCAAGACCCGTTGACGGTCAGTGTGGCCCGGCGACCCGTCCCGTGAAACCGGACGCCAGCACGCCCAGCGCCGCCGCCGCGCCCTGCTCGGCGCGGACGCAGTTGACCCGCACGCCCTCGCCCGCCCACTCCCGGGCGAGCTCGCGGGTCAGCTCGCCGAGCGCCGCGACGGTGGCCGCGTACAGCGCGTGCGGGCCGGCGGGCGGGGAACCGGTCTGGAACAGCAAGTGCCCCCCGGTCTCGCGCAGGTGACCGAGCGCGGCGCGCGCCACGTGCACCGAGCCGAGCAGGTTGACGCCCACCACCTCGGCGACGGTGGCCTCCTCGGCCTCGGCGAGCGGGCCCATGTGCCGCACCTCGGCCGCGCTCACCACGTAGTCGATCCGGCCGGTCTCCTTGGCCGCCTGGTCCAGCGCGTCGGTCACGGCGGTCGCGTCCGCGACGTGCACGGTCCCGTGCGCCCGGGAGTGGGTGTAGACCCGGGCGCCGTGCTCCGCGGCCAGCTCGGCCAGCTCGGCGGCGGCGCCGTACCCGCCGAAGACCACGACGGTGCGCCCGGCCAGCGCCTCCCGGTAGTCCATGAACCGGGTCGTCTCCGGCGACAGCCGGAGCAGCGTCTCCGCCACGGCCAGGTCGGCCGGATGGGTGATCTTGATGTTGAGCTCGCTGCCCGGCACGAGGTGGATCGGCACCTCCGGCAGGTAACGGCGGACCACCCCGCAGTCGTCGGTGGCCGGCCGGTCGCCGAAGGCGGGGTCGGCGAGCGCCCGCTCGTAGGCCTCGCGGATCACCGACAGCCGGAAGCACTGCGGCGTCTGGCTGCGGCGCAGCGCCGCCCGCTCGGGCACGTCGCCGATCACCTCGCCGTGCGGCCCGGCCTGCGCCACCAGCACGGTGTCGGAGCTGGGCACGGCCACGTTGACCGCCCGGTGGTCGCGCAGCGCCTCGACGCACTCGGTGATGATCCTCGGCTCCACCAGCGGTCGCGCGGCGTCGTGCAGCAGCACGTCGCACTCGCGCGCCCCGATCGCCGAGAGCGCCCGCCACGTCGTCTCGGTACGGCTGGCGCCGCCCTCCAGCACCATGCGCACCTTGGCGAAGCCGTTGCGCGCGACGAGCTCCTCCACCTCGCCGGTGAAACCGGGAGTCATCAGCACGATGATGTCGTCGATCTCGGGGGCCCGCTCGAAGGCGTCCACGGCGCGCTCCAGGATCGTCCTGCCGGAGATCTCGAGCAACTGCTTGGGCAGGTCGTGACCGAGGCGCTGTCCGACGCCGCCGGCGAGGATCACGCCGACGGTGGGCAGGCGGGGTTCGGGTGCGGCCAAAATCGGTGTCCTCCGTTAAGGGATCGCCCAGCGGGACGGCCGGTCCGGACGGGATATTCCGAGCGTAGCGGTCTTGGCACGGCACCACCCGATCGCCGGGGAAACGTCTCGGCGCACCCGTGATATTCGGTCAACATCTCGCTACGCTGGGTGCGCGCTTCCCGTTCGTACGGCGATCCCGACGCGAAGGAGCAAGCCGCTTGCCGGATACCTCGGGTCCCAAGGCCCCCCAAACGGCGGCCGTGGTGCTGGCGACGACGCCCGCAGCCCGGCTCGCCTGCGCAGAAGGCACCATCCTGGAACGACTGACCGCGCAGCTCGACGGTCTCTTCGTGCTCGACCTGCACGTCGTAGCCCGCACCGCGGTGGCCGCCGGTCCGCGGCCGGTCGAGGCCGCCAGGGGCCTGGTGGAGGACCTGCGCGCCGTCGCCAAGACGGCCGCCGCGGCCTCCGGCCCCGTCGCGGTGCTGCCCGGCGACATCGTCGCGCACACCGACGCCCTCGCCGCGCTGCTCGACCACCCGGCGCGCGACACCGGCGCGCTCGTCGCGGTGGGGGAGCCCGCCGGGCCGCTCCGCCCGCCGGTGCGGGCGCAGGACGGCCGGGTGGCGGAGGCGGGCACCTCCTTCCACCGCGTCACCGAGGCCAACGCCGCCTTCTGCGGGGTGCTCCAGGTCGGCGAGGCCCACCTGGGCAGCCTCGCCAGGGTCGCCGAGGAGCTCGCCGAGCACGTCGGCGCGGGCGCCTTCGGCCCGGTGAGCGGCGCCGAGGTGGGCGACCTGCTCCTCGTCGGGCTGGTGCGCTCGGGCGTCCCGGTCCGCGCGGTGCCGCTCGGCAGGCTGCACTGCGACCGGGTGACCGGGCAGGCGAGCGCCGACGACGCCGTCCGCCGCCTCGCCGGGGTGGACGAGTCCGCCGTGCGGCTGGACGCCGCGATCAAGTCCGACGACGGCTTCGTCAGCACCTTCCTGGTCAGCTCCTGGTCCCGGCACCTCGTACGGCTGGCCGCGCGGCTCTCCCTGACCCCCAACGCCGTCACCGGGATCTCGCTCGGCCTGGCCTTCCTCGCCGCGGTCTGGTTCTCCGCCGGCACCAGGGGGGCCATGATGTTCGGGGCCGCGCTGCTGTGCCTGTCGTTCGTGCTCGACTGCGTGGACGGCCAGCTCGCCCGCTACAGCCGCGCCTTCTCACCGCTCGGCGCCTGGCTGGACGCCACGGCCGACCGGGCCAAGGAGTACATGGCCTATCTGGGGCTGGCGATCGGCTACGCCGCCTGGCATCCGCACACCGGCGCCGGGCCGTACGACCTGTGGAACGGCGGGCCGCACGGGATCTGGGCGCTGGCCGTGGCCGCGCTGGTGCTCCAGACGTTGCGGCACGCGATCGACTTCTCCTTCCGCGCGTCCCGCGAGGACGCGGGGAAGGTCGGCGCGGCCTGGGGGACGGCCTGGGCGCGGACGCCGCGCTCGCTGCTGCTGCCCGACGACCCGCCGGCGCGCGCGGCGCCCGCCGGGGGCGGCGTGGTGGGCCTGTCCCGCCGCCTGGAAGGGCGCCAGGCGAGCCGCTGGCTGAAGAAGATCATCGTGTTGCCGATCGGCGAGCGGATGGCCCTGATCGCCGTCACGGCCGCGTTCTTCGACGCGCGGATCACCTTCCTCGCCCTGCTGCTGTGGGGCGGCGTGGCCGCGGCCTACACCGTCACGGGACGCATAGCGAGATCCCTGGCGTGAGCGGGGCGCGGCGGTTCGGCGAGGGCTGGTGAGGGGAGGCGGGTGAAATAGTGATCTCTGTGCAGATGACTCCGGTTCCGCAGAGCACGCTGGTGGCCTATCGCGACGACGGGGTGCTCTCCCGGGGGATGGGCCTGCTGGTGGCGGGGCAGCTTCCGCCGCTGCCCCCCGCGCTGGCGGGCGCCTTCGTGACCGCGATCCTGCTGCTGGTCGGCGTCGCGGGCACCGAGGGGCTCGCGGTCTTCGCGCCGGCCGTCGCGCTGCTGCTGTCCGGGCCGGGCAGCTCGCACCTGCACGACGGGCGGCTGGACTGGCTGGTGCCGCCGATCCTGCGGCTCATCGAGTACGTTTTCATCGCGTCGGTGGGATTCGCCCACGAGGTGCCGCCGGTGATCGTGTTCATGCTGCTGGGCGCGATGGCGTTCCACCATTACGACGTGGTCTACCGGGTCCGCCAGCGGGTCTACCCGCCGGCCTGGCTGGCCACCGCCGGCCTGGGCTGGGACGGCCGGATGCTGCTCGTCGCGCTCGGCGGGCTGGTCGGCTGGGTGACCGCGGTCTTCGTGCTGCTCGCGCTCTATCTGTGGTGCCTCTTCGGCTGGGAGAGCCTCACCACCTGGCTGGCGGCCCCGCGCAGCGGGGTGGATGCGGCCGATCTCGGCGCCGAAGATTGATGCGATCCCACCCCCAGGCCAACGGGCGATTACACGATCACGACCAGAAGGCAACTAACCTTTGGGCCTACGAAGTCACACTCGGACGAGGAGTGCACGTTGCTGGGAATGGTGCTGGCCGCTGGGGCCGGCAGACGTCTGCGGCCGTATACCGACACACTGCCCAAGGCGCTCGTGCCGGTCGACGGGGACACCACGATCATGGACATCTCGCTGCGCAACCTCGCCGCGGTGGATCTTCGTGACATCGTGATCATCGTCGGTTACCAGGCGCAGGCCGTACACGATCGCAAGGCCGAGTTCGAGCGCAGGTACGGCGTGCGGCTGACCCTCGTGCACAACGACAAGGCCGAGGAGTGGAACAACGCCTACTCCCTGTGGTGCGCCCGCGACCACTTCGCCGAGGGCGCGCTGCTGGTCAACGGCGACACCGTGCACCCGGAGTCGGTGGAGAAGACGCTGCTGGCCGCGCCCGCCACCAGCGACATCCTCCTCGCGGTGGACAACGTGAAGCCGCTGGCCGACGAGGAGATGAAGGTGACGCTCTCCGCCGAGGGCCACCTGGACCGCATCACGAAGCTCATGGACCCGGCGCTGGCCTACGGCGAGTACATCGGCGCCACCCTGATCCGCCCCGCCGCCGCCGAGCGGCTGGCCGACGCGCTGCGCGCGACCTTCGAGCGCGACCCCCAGCTCTACTACGAGGACGGCTACGCCGAGATGGTCGCGCGTGGCGAGCAGATCGCCGTCGCCCCCATCGGCGAGGTGGCGTGGGTCGAGGTCGACAACCACGATGACCTGGCCAAGGCCAGGGAGATTGCATGCCGATACTAGCCAGAATGCTGCCCGCCCCCCTGCGGATGGAGGTGCGCCGGGGGGCCATCGCGCAGCTCGGCTCGCTGCTCGCCGACAGCCGGGTGGCGACCTCGGGCCGGGTGGCCGTGGCCGTCGGCACCGCCCAGGGTGACAAGATCGCGTCGGTGATCGCGCCCACCCTGGGCGAGGCCCAGCTCTTCCGGGTGCCCGACGGCTCGGTCGACGCCGCCGTCTCGCTCGGCGCCGACCTGCGCAAGGGCGCCTACGAGGCGGTCGTCGGCATCGGCGGCGGCAAGACCATCGACGCGACCAAGTACGCGGCGTCGCTGGCCGGCATCCCGATGGTGGCCGTGGCCACCAACCTCTCGCACGACGGCATCTGCTCGCCGGTGGCCTCGCTCGTGCACGAGGGCGGCAAGGGCTCCTTCGGCGTGCCCATGCCACTGGCGATCATGGTCGATCTCGACTTCGTGCACGACGCGCCGTCCTCCCTGGTCAGGGCGGGCGTCGGCGACGTGGTGAGCAACCTGTCGGCGATCGAGGACTGGCAGCTCGGCGCGGCCGAGCGGGGCGAGCCGATCGACGGCCTCGCCTGCTCGATGGCCCGGACCGCCGCGGAGGCGGTGATCGGCCGGTCCGATTCCATCGAAAGCGACGCGTTCCTCACCGTTCTGGCCGAGGCTTTGGTCCTTTCGGGTATGTCGATGGTCATCGCAGGGTCATCTCGTCCGTCGAGTGGCGGCGACCATGAGATCCTGCATGCCGTGGATCAGCTCTTTCCCGGCACGTCCAACCACGGCGAGCTCGCCGGCATCGGCGCTGCCTTCTGTTTCTTCCTGCGGAAGGACGAGCCGCGTCTCACCCAGGTGACCGACTGCCTGCGCCGGCACGAGTTGCCGGTGTCGCCCGGCGACGTCGGGCTGACCGCCGAGCAGTTCACCGAGGCCGTGATGCTGGCGCCCGCCACGCGTCCGGGCCGTTACACGATCCTGGAGCACCTGCGGTTGTCGGAGTCCGAGGCACGGGAGCGGGTGGAGGACTATGTCCGGGCCGTCGGTCGCTGAGATCCGGGCGGTCGCCCAGCCGCAGAGCACGATGGATCGCCGCAGCGGCGAGCACTGGGCGGGTCTGCTCTACATGCGCAGGCTCTCGGTCTACGTGACCTGGGCGCTCGCCAAGACGCCGATCACCCCCAACCAGGCCACCGGCCTGATGATCCTGTGCGGCGTGCTGGCCGGTGTGGTGCTCGCGCTGCCCGGCCTCGCGGCGGCGGTCGGCGCGGCCCTGCTGGTGCAGGTCTACCTGCTGCTCGACTGCTCCGACGGCGAGCTGGCCAGGTGGACCGGCCGCACCTCGATCACCGGGGTGTACCTCGACCGGGTCGGCCACTACTTCGCCGAGGCGGCGCTGCTGATCGGCCTGGGCTTCCGCGCCTCGGAGACCCTGCCCGACTGGTACACCGTGCTCGGGTTCACCGCCGCGCTGGGCGCGATCCTGATCAAGGCGGAGACCGACCTGGTGGACGTGGCGCGGGCCCGTTCCGGGCTGATCGCGGCTACCGAGGCGTCCGCCGGGCAGTTCCGGTCGCGCGGGCTCGGCCTGGCCCGCAAGGCCGCCGCGGCGTTGCAGTTCCACCGGATCGTCCAGGCGGTGGAGCTGTCCCTGCTGGTGGTGCTCGCCGCGATCCTCGACCTGATGGTCGGCGGGCAGGCGGTCACCCGGGTGCTGGTGGTGGCGTGCGCGGTCGTCGCCGTCGTCCAGCTCATCCTGCACCTCGTCAGCATTCTGGCCTCCCGGCGGCTGTCATGAGGAACCAATCGCGGGGTTTGCGCGTCGTATGGGTCAGTGGTGGACACCTACTGTTCGGTGGGGGTTTGCCTGGAGTTCCGATACCCTTATTTCCCGGTAAAACAGGAACAGGGCGGTCGGACGTCTTGCCCGGCGATGCAGACTCGGTGATCATGAAAGTACGCTCCGCAGCTACGAATCACGCGTCGGGGCGATGACGCGTTGAAGATCTCGTGCGTCATCCTCACCATGGGCAACCGGGTAGCCGAGCTGGACCGGGCGGTCGAATCCGCCCTGACCCAGGACGACGGCGACATCGAGGTGGTCATCGTCGGAAACGGCGCCGACGTGCCTCCGCTGTCGGCTCAGCCGCTGCCCGGTTCCGATGTCAAGATCGTGCGGTTGTCGCACAACAGCGGCATTCCCGCCGGCCGCAACCGCGGCGTCGAGGAGTGCTCGGGGGACGTCGTCCTCTTCCTCGACGACGACGGCTGGTATGCCAACACCAAGCTCGCGTCGCACGTGCGGGAGCGGTTCGCCACCGAGCCGGACCTCGCCGTGATCAGCTTCCGGGTGATGGACCCCGACGGAGGCGTCGGGCAGCGCAGGCACGTCCCGCGGCTGCGCGCCGGCGATCCGGAGCGCTCGTCGCCGGTCACCACCTTCCTCGGCGGCGCCTGCGCGATCCGCCGCTCCGCCTTCCTCCAGGTCGGCGGCCTGCCCGAGCGCTTCTTCTACGCGCACGAGGAGACCGACCTGGCCTGGCGGCTGCTCGGTGAGGGCTACCGCATCGAGTACGACGCCGAGACGGTCATGTACCACCCGCAGGTGCCGCCCACCAGGCACGCCGACTTCTACCGTCTCAACGCCCGCAACCGGGTGTGGCTCGCCAGGCGCAACCTGCCCTGGCCGCTCGCCGCGCTCTACCTGCTCGACTGGATGGTCCTCACCCTGCTCCGCGAGCGTTCCGGCCTGGCCCTGCGCGCCTGGTTCAAGGGCTTCTCCGAAGGCCTGCGCGAGCCCGCCGGCGAGCGCCGCGCGATGGCCTGGCGCACCGCCTGGCGGATGCTCCGCCTCGGCCGCCCGCCCATCGTCTAGCGCTCCCGGTTCCCGCCGGGGGCCGGTCAGTGTTCCAGAGGTTGCTCGGTGGCGTCGCCGAAGGACATGGCGGCGTGCGCGACGGTGACGGTGAGCAGGGCGTGCTTGGGCAGGCCCAGCTCGCTCAGCTCCTTGGCGATCGGGTGGTTGCCCAGCCGGATCAGCGCGCCGCCCGGCCGTACCCTGACCCCGCGCGGGGAGACCGACCACGACGTGCGGCGGGTGACGCCGTCGCGCTGGGTGAAGGCGTCGAGCGGCGCGAGCGCGCCGCGCGCCGGGAGCGGGATGCCCGGGCGCAGCAGCAGGTCCAGCACCAGGCGGCCGTCCTTGCGCAGGATGCACCGCTTGAACGGCGAGCGGAGCCGCAGGTCGATCTCGGCGAGTTCCTTGGGGAAGCCCCAGATCGTCCGCCCGGCCTCCAGCGTGAAGTCCTGGTCCACCGGCAGCCAGTGCACGAAGGCGCCCGCCCCCACCCGCCGGATGTCCGACAGCAGCGCCGGCAGGCCACGGCGGCCCGGCGCGCGGGCCGCGCCCGGCGGGCGCATCAGGAACCCCATCCCGAACTCGTGGTAGGCGTCGAGGTCGGAGTCGGCGTACTTGACGAACACCAGTGCGCAGAGCGCCTTACCGGGGAGCACCTCGGTGACGTCCAGCCCCGAGTAGGCCATCACCGCCCGGGCCGCGTCGGCCCGCACGAGGTAGGCGGCGCCGCCGAAGGCGGCATCCCTGACCTGCACCGGCGTGCTCACGGTGCGTCCCTGGATCACATGCCTTGCCATGTGTCCTAGTGAATCAATCCCAGGCCGCCCGCGTCACCGTCCCCCCGGGTCAAACCGGCAGGACGCGACGCGGCCGGGCGGGCACCCCGGTGGTGGCGGTGGCCCACTCCTCCAGTTGTGCCACGAACTCGGCGGCCTGGTCGGGCCAGTTGTAGTGGTTGAGCGCCTCGGCGTAGCCCCTGGCGCCCATCGCGGCCCGCCGTTCGGGGTCCTCCCGCAGCCGCAGGACGGCCTGCGCGACGGCCTCCACGTCACCGAAGGGGACGATGGTGCCGCAGTCCACCCGGCCCACCATCGAGGCGGCCAGCGGCAGCGGCGTGGTGATCACCGGCACCCCCCTGGCCATGTACTCGATCACCTTGGTGGGCAGCGACTGCCGGTAGTTGGGCACGTCGTGCAGCAGGGAGAGCCCGGCGAGGGCGCCCTCCGCCATCCGCAGGGCGTGCCGGTTGGGCACGTAGCCGTACCAGTCGAGCACGCCCTCGCGCTGGGCGTCGCGCAGCATCGGCCGGATGGCCACGTCGGCGGCGCCGATGAGGTCGGTCCTGACGCCGTGCGGGGCGAGCCTCCTGGCCAGTTCGATCAGCTCGGCGGCGCCCCGGGCGGCGGAGAGGTGGCCGACGTAGACGACCCGGTCGGCGCCGGAGGGCTTCGGCGGCGCCGGCGGCACGTAGGTGGTGTTCCTGACCACCGGGTGCCGCCGGGTGAAGCGGTCCTGGTAGGCGTCCTCGGCGAGGATCAGGTGCATCCGGCGCTCGGCGTGCGCCTCGGCCCAGCGGATCAGCGGCGGCATGACGACCCGCATCCCCTCCGGCAGGTAACCCTTCGCGCCGAGGGCGCCGGCGGTGTCCTCGTGCACGTCCCACACCATGGGCGGGTGGTGGCGCCCGGAGGGCAGCGCGAGCAGCAGCTCGATGTCGTGCACGATGATGAGATCGGATTCCTTGGCGGCGCGCCTGAGCGCCTTCCTGGCGGCGCTCAGCGCCCGCCTCCGGCGGCGGCCGACGGCCCTCGGCACGTCGACGGCCCGCAGCCCGGGGGCGGGGGTCACGTTGCAGTGGGTGAACGGGGCGATGTACGTCACCTCGTGCCCGGCATCAAGGAGGGCTCGGATCTGCCGGTGCATGATCCGGGCGTCCTCCGGATGGTGAACGATCGTCCCGACACATACCCTCATGCCAGAATGCTGAGCGCCTATCCCGTCAAACGCGGAGTCCCCAAGTAAATGACGGGGTAATTACCGCTGAACATCACTGTTTCGCGCTACGCCGGTAGAGCCACGTCAGCCGGGGCTCCAGCATCCATTTGAACGCGGTGCGCGTGATCGGCATGCACAGCAGGATCGCCAGGGCGAAGCAGCTCGCCGAGATGGCCAGGGCGCCCAGCGGGCCGTACAGCCAGGGGAAATCGAGCCAGCCCTGGTCCTTGGCGATCAGGACGGGCACGCCGTGCAGCAGGTAGGCGTAGAGGGTCCGGGTGCCGAGGTCGGAGTACCAGGTCTCCTTGCGCGGCACCAGCGCGAGGACGGCGGCGGTCATGGCGAGCGCGGCGACCAGCAGCCCCATCCGGGTGGACAGCCCCATCCACCACGACATGTCCATCGCGGCGTAGCTGTTCTTGTAGTAGAACGGCGCCAGGCTCTGGCCCGGGGCGATGAGGATGGCGACGGCCGCCGCGCCGGCCAGCGTGACCACCCCGAGGATCTTCACCCAGGTGCGGTTGAGCATCTCGAAGTGCTCGGGCTTGAGCATCAGGCCCAGCACGTAGAACGGCAGCAGCCCGAAGAACCGGTCGATGCTGAAATCGCCGGAGATCTCGGAGAAACCGGCGGCGAGATAAATGACCACCGCGACCAGCAAAGGCTGCTTCATTCGCGTCCACAGCGGCGTGGAGATCCGCCACAGGAAGAGCGCCAGCAGATACCAGTTGAGCCAGGCCGGGTCGGTGATGGTCAGGCTCCATTTCTGGCCCAGCGCGAAGCGGAGCACGGCATAACCGACCTCCACCACGGCGAAGGGCACCAGGAGCGTGTCCACCAATTTGTTGATCTTGGCGTTGGAGTGCCAGAAGTTACGGCTCAGGTAACCGCTGATCAGTACGAACGCCGGCATGTGGAAGACGTAGACGAAGATGTAGAGCGACCGCGCGGAGTCGGCCGCCAGGGTCGGCACCAGCGAGTGCCCGATCGGCACCAACGCGATCAGCACGAACTTGACGTTGTCCAGGTAGGGGTCGCGCCGCCGCCTCGGCGCCGGGGCGGCCGGCTCCTGCCGCCGCGCCGTCTCCGGCCGCTCCGCCGTCTCCACCGCGGCCCCCCGCGTGCCGGGCCGGTCGCCGCGCTCCCGTCCCGCCTCCTCCGGCGTCCGTTCCCCCCAGGCGGCCCCCTGCCGCTCGCCAGGGGGCTGGGGAGGCGGCCAGGCGGCCGGTCCCTCCTTCCCTGCGGCTGGGGGCGACGCGGGCGCGCCAGGGGCGCCGTCACTCCGCGGGCCCGGGATCTGGAAGGGGGAACGGGTCTCACTCACGAGGGAACGCTCGGCTATCTGTTGGAAACAGTGGGCTACCGGGCATCGGCACAGGGCGTCCGGGTAGACGCCCGGCGGCTCGGGGCGGAACGCCCGGCGGATCTTCTCAGCCTAACGGGGGATGGATCAGAAGTCGCGGCCAAGTGAACAAAGGGCGGCGCATCCGGCACCGGCCGGATGCGCCGCGATCGCGCGAACCTACTGGCAGACGTTGGTCTTGGAGTCGACCACGTTGTCCTTGAGCTCGTCCGGGATCTTGACGGGCGCGGACACGCCCTCCCAGTCGCTGCCGATGACGAGCTGGATGACCGGAGTGCCGCCGGCGGCCGGCTGGGCCGGGGTGGCGGGGGCGGTGGGGACGGCGGGCTGCCCGGCCGCGCCTCCCACGACGTACGGCTGCACCGTGGCCGGCTTGATCTTGCCGGAGGCCGGCGTGACCTTCTTGATCAGCTTGCCGGCGACGGGGGCGGCGTAGTCGGCGCCGTCCGCCGCGTTCTTCGGGAAGAGGAGCCTGGTCTTGGCCTGGTCGCCGCCGGTGAGGGGGGCGTTGCCGATCTCGGTGACGGTGAAGCCCTGCTCGGTGAGCGCGTCGGCGACCGTCTGGGCCCGGCCCGACACGCTGGTGCCGTTGATCACCTGGATCTGCACCTGCGCGGGCTTGATCGCGGGCTTGGCGGGCGCGGAGGAGGAGGACGCCGCCGCCGAGGGCTTGGGGGTCGAGGTGGGAGTGACCTCGATGTCGCTGCGGATCCGGTCGAAGAGCTGGGTGGCCTGCGGCTCCTTCCAGATGACCCGGTTGGGGTTCTCAGGCCAGGGCGCCCAGGGGATCGTCACGAACTTCACGCCGCTGGAGGTCAGCGCCCTGGCGCTCTGCGCGATCTGGATCAGCGTCTCGGTGTTGTTGGCGAGCTGGGGGTCCATCTTGACCGACGCCGTCGCGGCCCGGATGAAGCCGATCAGCTTGGTGGGATCGGTGATCAGGTCGCTGCTGGTGGCCTTCTTGACCACCTGGGACAGGAAGACCTGCTGCCGCTTGATCCGATCGATGTCGCTGCCGTTGCCGTAGTGGCGCAGCCGCACGTAGCCGAGCGCGGCCTCACCCCGCAGGTTGTGCCAGCCGGCGTCGAGCTTCAGCTTGGACGCCTTGTCGTCGACCGGCTCCTTCAGGCAGACCCGGATGCCGTCCAGCGCGTTGACGATGTTCTTGAAGCCGGTGAAGTCGACCTCGACGAAATGGTCGATCCGGATCTTGGTGAGGCTCTCCAGCGTCTTGACCGTGCAGGCGATGCCGCCCTCGTTGTACGCGGCGTTGATCATCTCCGTCCGCGGGGCGAGCTGGGTGCCGTTGTCCGCCACGCAGGAGGGGATCTGCACCATCGAGTCGCGCGGGAAGCTGATCAGTGTCGCGTTGTCCCGGTTGGGGGAGATGTGCATGAGGATCATCGTGTCGGTGCGCTTGCCGGCGTTGGCCATCTTCTGGCCGTACCTCAGGTTGTCGCCCTCACGGGTGTCGGAGCCGACGAGCAGCACGTTGAGCGCGCCGGTGGCGTTGACCGGGCGGTTGTTGCCGAGCTTGCCCTCGATGTCCTCGGTCTCCACGCCGCTCAGCAGGGAGCGGTAGAACGTGTAGCCGGTGAGGGTGCCGGCCACCATGAGACCGGTCAGCGCGATGCTGCCCCAGGCGAGCACCCGCATCTTGCCGCCGCCGCCGTCGCCGTCCTTGCGGCGGCGGCCCTTCGGCGGGTCGTCGTAGGGCGGCTCGGCGAACTGCGGCTCCGGGGCCTCGGGCGCCTGCCCGCGGCGCGGCGGCCGGGGACGCTCGCCCGGCCTCGGCGGGTCCTCGTAGAAGCTGCGCTCGACCCGCTGGTCCATGCCGGAGCCCGCGCCGCGCCCGGCAGCCCTCCCGGGGGCGCGCTCCTCCGTGGGCAGGTCGCGGTGCGCGCGGCGGGAGCCGCGCCGGCCTGTCTCAGGCCCCGCCGGAGACACCCGCTGATCCTGAACCGCGCCATGCCTGCGCTCGCTCATAGGGCCTCCTCCGCCGACCCCGCGCGCGGCGTGGCGCCTGGTTCAATCCCTCGCTCGCTCACGGGTCCCTTCCCTGCTGCCGCAAGATCCGCTCACGAGCGGACACCACGTGCCAGTCCGGTCGGTCATCGCGAAAGAAGACTAGGTCACGGGCCATAAGCCGGGCGTCATGAACTGCCGAATCGAGGCGTGACCAGTCAGGCTTCCGTGGCGATGAACCGGCGCTAAGCATACTCAGATTCGGACATTTCATGGCATCGATTCGTAGATCGAGTTATGAGTTGTTCATCGATTTCACAGCTTCTCATCGGCGTGCCGGTCACCTCTCCGCCGGAGGGCGTTCCCGTGCCGCCGCCACCGCCGCGGCCAGGCACGCGAGGGGGACGACGGGCAGGACGTAGCGGTAGTCGAACTCGGCGACCGCGGGCGGCATGACGACCAGCACCCACGAGCACAGCCACGGCAGCGTCCAGGACATCCGGCCCGCCTGACGCCTCCTGACCCACCTGACCGCGGCCACCACCGGCGGGACGAGCAGCACGGCCAGCAGCACCGCGCCGGGCAGCCGGGCCACGTGCTGGTAACCGCGCATCAGCACCCCGAACGGCTCGGTGACCCGGGTCCAGATCTCCCCCCGCTCGTACTCCCGCGCCAACTCGACCCCCCGTTGCGCCGGATGCCTGCCCGGTGGCGCCGGCGTCTCGCTCGGGAACTGGTAGTAGTCGTAGATCTCCTGGTCGGGGTAGACGGGGCGGCCCCATTCGAAGGTGCGGCCCAGCTCCGACAGCATCGAGGCGGCGTAGTCCAGCGGCTGGCTGCGGATCGCCAGCGACGCGAAACGCCCCGCGAGGGCGTCGTTGTCCCGGCTGAAGGTGATGTCGGGCAGGACGACCAGCGGGGAGTCGAGGGCCCAGACGTACTCCTGGGACGGCGGGCGCTGTGCGGGCGGTCGCGGGTCGCACAGCACCGCCAGGTCGGGCGGGGGCCGCATGACCCCGCAGTCGGCGAAGGCCATCGTGCGCGCGTAGAGGAACACGCCGTTCGCGCCCACCAGCCCGGCCCGCTGGTAGGTCGCGTAGAACCAGCCGCCGTACGCCAGCAGCGGCACCACGGCCGCCGCCAGCATCACCCCGGCGCGCACCGCCCGGTCCCGCGACTCGCGCCGCGGATCGGCGTGCGCCCCCAGGACGGAGCCGCGGGCCAGCAGCCAGCCCGCGATGATCACGAGCAGCGGCTGGCCGACCGTCCTGGTCAGCGTGGCGGCCGCCACCAGCAGCCCGATCGCGCCCGCCGTACGCCAGCGGATCCGCCGCCCCGGCCGGGACAGGGCCAGGCACACCGCCGCCACCACGAGGAACATGAACAGCGTGTCGGAGACGAGCAGGTGCTCAAGCTGGATCTGGTACGCGTCGAGCAGCACCGGCACCGAGGCCAGCGTGGCCACCCACCTGGCCGCCCCCAGCCGCCGCGCCGTCGCGTAGACCAGCACCCCGACCGCCAGCCCCAGCACGTGCTGCGCCAGCGCCACCACCCCGAACGAGTGGAAGGGCTCGAACAGCCGCAGGAACATCGAGTACCCCGCCGGCCGCACCAGGTCGGGCCGTGGCCGCAGCGCCGTCACGACATAGCTGTAACTGTCCGGGAACCACAACGCCGGCCGGTATCCCAGCATCGTCACGACCCGCAGCACCGCCCCGGCGGCCAGCACCCCCGCGAACCATCGATGCCTGGACAACCACAGCCGCAACCGGCTCACCCGACCTCCCTCAACTCCCGCCCAGAACCTACCGGCTCCACCCCCACCCCCATTCCGCGCCGGTTGCGGTCACGGGGTGGTCGCCGCGAAGGGGGGAGGGGACACCGACGCCCCGACCATCGGCGGCAGCCAAGGGGGCGGTGTGGCGGGGTGGGGGTGGCACGGGGGCAGGCGGCGCCGGGTTAGGGGGCGTGGCGGGGTGGAGGGTGGCGGCGGGTAGGGGTGGCGCGGGTTTTCGGCTGTCCGGGGGTTGGGCGGGTAGGGTGCGGGCCTTGGCAGGCGATCAGGGGTGGCGGGGAGTGGCGGTGGAGACGCAGGTGCCGTCGGCGGGGAGGGTGCTCACCGTGGTGACGGTGGTGCCCGCGCTCGCGCTGGCCGGATGGTTGGTGGCCGGGCTGCCGTTGCTGCTCCTCGGCTGGTACACGCCGTTGCCCGCGCTGCTGCTCGGCGTGCCGGTCGCCGCCGCCTTCTGCTGGTACGGCATACGCCCCACGCTCCCGACCACCGGAACCACCGGGACGACCGGAACCATCAAGCCCACCGGAACCACCGGAACCGCGAAGACCAGCACCACCAGCACCACCAGCACCACCGCAGTCAACCGGGCGGGCGACGGGGTGGCTGGGCGGGTGGGGGGGTGGGGGGTGGTTTGGGTTGTGGTGGTTGCTGTGGGGGGCGGGGTGTTCAACGCCGTCTTTCACGCCGAGCAGTTGATGGTCCGGCGGGATCCCGCGACCTACGCGCAGTATGCGATGTGGGTGGCCGGGCACGGCTCGTTGCCGATTCCCTACCAGGAGGCGGCCTTCGGCGGTCCCGACCCGGCCCTGGACTTCGCCAGCATCGGGTTCTACGACTTCCACGGGGCGGTGGTGCCGCAGTTCATGCCGGGGCTGCCGCTGGTCCTCGTGGTGGGGCACTGGCTCGGCGGGGTCACCGGGCTGCTGCTCACGCCGCCGGTGCTCGGCGCGCTCGCCGTACTCACCCTCGCCGGGACCGCGGCGCGCCTGGTCGGGCCGGGCTGGGCCGCGCCCGCCGCGCTGACCGCGGCGGTGAGCCTGCCCGTCCTCTACACCTCGCGCACCTCCTACAGCGAGATCCTCTCCCTGATCATGCTCTTCGGCGGCCTGTCCCTGCTCCTAGACGCCCGGCGGGCCCGCGCGGCCGTGCCGGTGGGCGGCGGGGGAGGGGCGGCGCGGATCGCCCTGCTCGCCGGTCTGGTGCTCGGGCTGGCCACGCTGGTCCGCATCGACGGCCTGCGGGACGTGCTCCCCGCGCTCGTCTACGCCGGGCTCCTCCTCGCGCTGCGCCGCGCGGCGGCCCGCCCGGGGCCGGTCGGGGAGGCCGGGTGGGGGACGGTCCTCGCGGACGGACGGCTGGGCGGCCGGCTGCTGGGCGGGCTGGTCGCGGGGGTGGGGGCGGCGTTCCTGGCGGGGTGGCTGGTGGCCCGGCCCTACCTCGCGTACCTGTGGGGGTCGCTGCTGCCGTTGCTGCTGATCTGCGCCGCCGTGCTCGTGGCCGCCGCGCTCGGCGTGTGGCTGGCGCCCCGGCTGGCGGGCGCGGCCCGGCGGGCGGCGGGGTCGCGGCTCGTGCGGTGGGCGCCCGGCGTGGCGGCGGCGGCCGTGGTGCTGGTCATGGCGGCCTTCGCCGTACGGCCGTGGCTGCAGACCGTGCGCCGGGTGCCGACGACGCCGGAGGACGCCGCGACGGCGCAGTTCATCGGCGTGATCCAGCGGGCCAACGGCCTGCCCGTGGACGAGACCCGGCTCTACTACGAGAACTCGCTGCACTGGGTGATCTGGTACGTCGGGATCCCCGTCGTCGTGCTGGCCACGCTGGCCGCGGCCGTGCTCACCCACCGGCTGGTCCGCGGGAGGGAACCGGGCTGGCTGCTGCCGCTCGCGATCATCGGCTGGACCACGGTCACCACGTTGTACCGTCCCGCGATCACGCCGGACCACCCCTTCGCGTCCAGGCGGCTGGTCCCGATCGTCGTCCCGGGGCTGATCCTGCTCGCCTTCTGGGGGTTGCGCCTGCTCCGCGAGAGCGCCCGGCGGTGGTACGGCCCGCGGGCCGGGCGTGCGGTCCTGGTGGCCGGCGGGGTGCTCGTGCTCTTCTTCCCGGCGTTCACCTCGGGCGGCACGGCGTTCACCCCGGTCGAGCGCGGTGAGGCCGCCGCCGTCTCCCGGCTGTGCGCCGCCATCCCGCGGGACGCCTCGGTGCTCGTCGTGGAACGCGTCACCAACGACCGGTTCACCCCGATCGTGCGCGGCATGTGCGGCGTCCCGGCGGCCGAGGTGCGCATCCGGGCCGGGGCCGACGTCTCGCCGGGCGCGGACGTGCGCCGCCTGGTGGAGCGCACCCGCGCCGCGGGCCGCCGCCCGGTGCTCATGGCCGCCGAGCGCGACCAGCTCACCCCCTACGCCGCGACCCCCCGGCACGCCCTCACCCTCCGCACCCGCCAGGACGAACGCTCCCTCACCTCCGCGCCCGACACCACCTGGACCCTGTCGGCCGACGTCTGGCTCGCCACCCCCTGATATCGGGCTGTAGCGGGCGTGGGAGCGTGATGTGCGCTCGGTGCGGGGCCGGGAAAGGTATCCTCGCCCGTCGTAAGCCTGCCGAACCAGACTTGGACCGGACTGTGGAAGCGAAGCCGTACGTCACGATCGTCCTGCCCTGCTACAACGAGCAGGACCACGTCCTGGACGAGGTCGAGAGGATATGCAGGGCGATGGACGGCAGCGGCTACACGTATGAGCTGCTGGCCGTCGACGACTGCTCCAGCGACCAGACGCTGGCGAAGCTGCGCGAGGCCGAGCCGCTCTATCCGCAGATGCGGGTGCGGGCGTTCCACCGCAACGGCGGGTCGGGCACGGTGCGCAGGATCGGCACGCACGAGGCGCGCGGCGAGATCGTCGTGTGGACCGACGCCGACATGACCTACCCCAACGAGCGCATCCCCGAGCTGGTCAGGATCCTGGAGAAGGACGACTCGATCGACCAGGTGGTCGGGGCGCGCACCAGCGAGCAGGGGTCGCACAAGTTCCTGCGGGTGCCGGCCAAGTGGTTCATCAGGAAGGTCGCCGAGCGGCTCGCCGGGCAGTCGATCCCGGACCTGAACTCCGGGCTGCGCGCGTTCCGCCGGTCGGTGTCGCTGCCCTACCTGCGGCTGCTGCCGCCCGGGTTCTCCTGCGTCACCACGATCACGCTGGCGTTCCTGTCCAACCAGCACGACGTGTACTACCTGCCGATCGACTACAGCAAGCGGGCGGGCAAGTCGAAGTTCGGCTTCATCTCCGACGCCTACCGGTACATCCTCCAGGTGCTGCGGATGGTGATGTACTTCAACCCGCTCAAGGTGCTCATGCCGCCCGCGTTGTGGCTGGTCGGCATCGGCCTGGGCAAGGGCGTGGTGGACGTCGTCCGCTACGGGTTCTACCTGACCAGCAACACCATCGTGATCTTCCTGTCCGGTCTGCTCATCGGCTCGCTGGCGTTGCTGGCCGACCTGATCGTCCGGTCCAGGGGCGAGTAACCGGATGCGCATCGCCATCGTCGGCCCGACATATCCCTACAAGGGGGGCGGCGCACAGCACACCACCGAGCTGGCCCACCGGCTCGACGCCCTCGGCCACGACGTGGTGATCGAGTCGTGGCGGGCCCAGTATCCCGCCTTCCTCTATCCGGGGCAGCAGACGATCGACAGCCCGGAGGGCACGCCGTTCCGGACCGTGCGGCGGAAGCTCGACTGGCGCCGCCCCGACGGCTGGGTGCGCTGCGGCAGGCGGCTGCGGCGCACCGACCTGGCCGTGCTCACTGTGCTCAGCCCGGTGCAGGTGCCCCCCTACCTCGGCATCCTGTACGGCGCCGCCCGCTCGACCCCGGTGCTGGCGCTGTGCCACAACGTCCTCCCACACGAGCGCAAGCCGTACGACACGCCGCTGGTGCGGGCCCTGCTGAGGCGGGTGGACCGGGTGCTCGCGCACTCCGAGGAGCAGGCGGCGCTGGCCCGGTCGCTCGCGCCCGCGCCGGTGGCGGTGGCCGGGCTGCCACCGCACCTGCCCGCACGGAGGGACGGGCGGGCGGCGGCGGACGGGGTGCGCCGGCGGCTGCTGTTCTTCGGCATCGTGCGCCCCTACAAGGGGCTCGACCTGCTGCTGCGCGCGCTGCCCGAGGGGGTGTCGCTGACCGTGGCCGGGGAGTTCTGGGGCGGGCTCGACGCCACCAGGGACCTCGTGGCCGAGCTGGGCATCGCGGACCGGGTGGAGCTGCGGCCGGGCTACGTCGCGGCGCACGAGGTGCCCGCGCTCTTCGCCCGGGCCGACGCGCTGGTGCTGCCCTACCGCAGCGCCACCGCCAGCCAGAACGTGTGGCTCGGCCACGAGCACGGCGTGCCGGTGATCGCGACCAGGGTCGGCGCGCTGGCCGACAACGTCACGGACGGCGTGGACGGCCTCCTCGTCGAGCCGGGCTCGGCGGAGGCGCTGCGCGAGGCGATCGGCCGGTTCTACGCCCCGGGCGAGCCCGAACGGCTGCGCGCGGGCGTCAAGTCCGTCGACCCCGAGCCGCACTGGGCCGCCTACCTGTCCGCGCTGCTGTCCTGAGCGCGTCACCCCGAGCGCGTCACCCCGAGCACGTCACCCCGAGCACGTCACCCCGAGCACGTCAAGGCGTGCGCGAGGGCCGCACGGCGCGGGCCCCGCGCGGGTACTGTTGGGCGGCGTGGGAAAGGAACGCCTAGCTCAGCTTGAGTACTCCGAGTTCCAGTCCGCGATGCTCGACGAGGACAAGCGCCGCCGCAAGGCAGCGAAGATCATCGCGGTGCTCGGGCACTTCCTCGGCACCGGCAGGTCGCTCGACGGGCTGACCGTGGCCGACATCGGCTGCTCCGCCGGGTTCATCGCCGACGAGCTGGCCGCCGCGGGCGCGCGTCACACCTTCGGGGTGGACATCGACGTGCCGGGGCTGCGTAAGGCGGCCGAGCGGTTCGGCGGACGGGTGACGTTCGTGTGCGCCGACGGCACCGCGCTGCCGTTCCCCGACGGGTCGGTGGACGTGCTGGTCTTCAACCACATCTACGAGCACGTCGTCGACCCCGACGCGATCATGGCCGAGCTGCACCGGGTGCTCGCCGACGACGGCGTGCTCTACCTCGGCCTCGGCAACCGGCTCGGCGTCATGGAGCCGCACTACAAGCTGCCCTTCCTGTCCTACCTGCCGCCGGCGCTGGCCGACCGCTACGTGCGGCTGTCCGGCCGGGCCGACCACTACTACGAGCGGTACCGCACCCGCAAAGGGCTGCGCCGCATGGTGCGCGGCTTCCACGTGCACGACTACACGTTCCCCGTGCTCGCCACGCCGGAGCGGTTCGCGGGCGGCGAGCTCTTCCCCGGTCCGGCGGGCCGCCTCGCACGGGCCGTGCTGGGCGCGACGCCGCGCCCGGTGCTGCGCGCGCTGCTGCCGGTCGTGCCGACCTACCTGTGGGTGGCGACCAAGAGCGGCAGGGGACCGGGCGGCCCGGTCCTGCCGCAGCCGCCCGATCCGGTCCGGTCTCTGTGAGCCGGCCGGCGCGCGGCTCCGTACGCAGGTCGGCGCGCGGCGCGCTCAGGGTCGTCTTCCTGCTCGCCGCGCTCGGCTTCGGCGGCTGGGCCGTCGCCCGTGAGTGGGACGCCGTGGTCGCCGGATTCGCCCGCCTGTCCTGGCAGTCCCTCGCGTTGTCGGTGGCCGGCGTGGTCGCCGCCCTCTGCGGCGGCATGCTCACCTGGCGCGCCCTCCTCGCCGACCTCGGCTCCCCCCTCCCGGTACGGCGGGCCGCCAAGGTCTTCTTCGTGGGCCAGCTCGGCAAGTACATCCCCGGCGCGGTCTGGCCGATGCTGGCCCAGATGGAGATGGGCCGCGACCTCGGCATCCCCCGCCCGCGCAGCGCGGCGGCGTTCTTCCTGACCCTGCCCGTGCAGCTCGGCAGCGGCCTCCTGGTGGCCGCGGTCACCCTGCTCACCGCCGGGCCCGGCGCGTTCCCCTACGCGTGGGCGCTGCTCCTGGTGCCGGTGCTGGCGGTGCTGCTCGAACCGCGGGTGATCAACGCCGTGATCGCGTTCGGGCTGCGCAGGCTCGGCCGGCCGCCGCTGGAGCGCGAGCTCACCCGGCGCGGCATGCTCACCGCGCTCGGCTGGGCGCTGGCCGGCTGGATCGCCTACGGGCTGAGTCTCGCGGCGATCCTCACCGAGGTGCGTCCGGGGGGAGCGGGGATCGTCGTCTTCTCCGTGGGCGCGTTCGCGCTGTCGTGGTGCCTGGGCATCATGACCTTCGTGGTGCCGGCGGGCGCCGGGGTGCGCGAAGTCGCCATGGTGGTGGTGCTCTCGCCGGTCCTCGACCAGGGGACCGCGCTCGCGGTGGCGCTGTGTTCGCGGATGGTCATCGTCGCGGGCGACCTTATCTGCGCTGGAAGCGCCGCCGTAGTGGCACGTTCCGTGTTTCACCCACGGAAAGACGACAGCCCGCGAAATGCCATGTGATTTACCCCACTCTTTCCGAGGGGCGGGCCATAGAGTTGTCTGTAGAAGGGGGGACGACGGTCCCACAGTGACCTTGAGGGGAGCGATCCTTCTTGACACCTCGAGTGCTCGTCGACGCGGCCGCGGTGCCGGCCGATCGCGGTGCGCTGATCAGGTATGTCGATGGACTCGTCACCGCTCTGGACCGGATCGGCGCGGACCTGGCAGTGGTCTGCCAGCGTGCCGACGGCGAGCGATACGGCAGGCTGGCGCCGAACGCCCGGGTGATCCCCGGGCCGCCCTCGATCACGAACAGGGCGGCCAGGCTCGCATGGGAACAGACCAGTCTGCCCGTCGTCGCCCAGCAGGTCCGGGCCGGAGTGATCCATGCGCCTTACTACTCGATGCCGTTGCGGGCCGGCCTGCCCACGGTCGCCACCGTGCACGACGTCACCTGGTTCACCGACCCCGACCAGCACAGCGCGGTGAAGGCGTCCTTCTTCCGCTCGGCCATCCGCACGTCCGCGCGCCACGCGACCCGGGTGATCGTGCCGTCCAAGGCGACCCGCGAAGAGATGATCAGAGTGCTGGCCGCCGACTCGACCAGGATCGACGTGGCCTACCACGGGGTGGACACCGCGCTGTTCCACCGGCCGGACGACCGGGAGGTCAGGCGGGTCACCGGCCGGCTGGGCCTGCACGGCCGGCCGTACGTCGCGTATCTCGGCGCGCTGGAGCCGAGGAAGAACGTGCCGAACCTCATCCGCGGGTTCGCCCGCGCGGTGGAGGGGCTGGCCGAGCCGCCGGTGCTGGTGCTGGCCGGGGGCGTGCGCGACGCGGGGGTGGACGAGGCGGTGAGCGAGGTGGCCGACAAGGTCCGCGTGGTGCTGCCCGGATACCTCGCCTTCGCCGACCTGTCCGGTTTCCTGGGCGGGGCGCAAGTCGTCGCCTTCCCCTCCAGGGGAGAGGGCTTCGGGCTGCCGGTGCTGGAGGCGATGGCGTGCGGCGCGCCGGTGCTCACCACGCACCGCACCTCGCTGCCCGAGGTCGGCGGCGACGCGGTCGCCTACACCGAGCCGGACGCGGACAGCATCGGGCGGGAGCTGCGCGCGCTGCTCACCTCACCGGACCGGCGCGGGCAACTGGCCTCGGCCGGGCGCAGCCGGGCCATGGAGTTCACCTGGCAGGCGTCGGCGGAGGCGCATCTGCTTTGTTATCAACGCGCCGTGGAATAGTAAGCTAGCCTCACGGCGTGACGGAGAACATTCGGCCTGCATCAGGTGATCTTGAGGCGATTCTCCTCGTGGGAGGGCAGGGCACCCGGTTGCGTCCGCTGACGCTCGGCGTCCCCAAGCCCCTGCTGCCCACGGCGGGAGTCCCCTTCCTGGCTCATCAGCTCACCCGGGCGCGGTCCTTCGGAGTGCGTCACGTCGTCTTCGCCACCTCCTACCGCGCCTCGATGTTCTCCGAGGCGTTCGGCGACGGCTCCGGGTTCGGGCTCAGGCTCACGTACATGACCGAGGAGCACCCGCTGGGCACGGGCGGCGCGATCCGCAACGCGGCCCAGGCGCTGACCGGCGGGCCGGACGCGCCCGTCCTGGTGCTCAACGGCGACATCCTCTCCGGGCACGACATCGGCGAGCAGGTCGGGCGGCACGTCGCCAGGGGCGCCGGGGTGACGCTGCACCTCACCGAGGTCGACGACCCCTCCCGGTTCGGCTGCGTCCCCACCGACGAGTCCGGCAGGGTCACCGCGTTCCTGGAGAAGACGCCCAACCCGGTGACCAACCGGATCAACGCCGGGTGCTACGTGTTCACCCGCTCGGTGATCGACGACATCCCGGCCGGCCAGGTCGTGTCGGTGGAGCGGGAGACGTTCCCCGGGCTGATCGAGTCGGGCACGCTCGTGCTGGGGTACGCCGACCGGTCCTACTGGCTCGACGTGGGCACCCCGGCGGCGTTCGTCCGGGGGTCGCGCGACCTGGTGCTCGGCCGGCTGCGCTCACCCGCCCTGCCGGGGACGCCCGGCGAGATGCTCGCCATGCCGGGCGCCCAGGTGTCCGCCGAGGCCAAGGTCTCCGGCGGCTCCACGGTCGGCGCCCGCGCGGTCGTGGGCTCCGGCGCCATCGTCACCGGCAGTGTGCTGTGCGACGGCAGCCAGGTGTGCCAGGGGGCCACCGTGATCGACTCGGTGGTGGGCAGGGAGGCGGTCGTGGCGTCCGGGGCCGTGCTGCGTGACGCCGTGGTCGGCGACGGCGCGGTGATCGGCTCGGGCAACGAGCTGCTGGCCGGGACCCGGGTGTGGCCGGGCATCGTGCTTCCCGAGCGCGCCGTCCGCTTCTCCAGCGACGTCTGAGCCCGCCCCGGGCCACGCCTTCTGCCGGGCGGAGCCGACCGGACCGTACGGCCCGTACGACGAACCGGCCCGTACGACGAACCGGCCCGTACGACGAACCGGCCCGTACGACGAACCGGCCCGTACGGACGGTCGGCCTGTGCGGACGAACCGGTCCGTACGGGCGGTCGGCTCAGGGCCTCAGCAGACGAGGTCGCCGGCCCGTGTCCCGCGCGGGTCGTGGTCCTCGCCGAGCAGCGCGCGGGCGGCCTCCAGCACCGCGCCGATCGGCACGTCGGCGACCCATGACACGTCGTGCGGGCAGCGCTCGGCGTCGCCTCCCAGGCCGGTGGCCCCGCACACCGGGCAGGCGGCGGTCCAGGAGATCAGCGGCCGGTGCCGGGTGCGGGTCAGCGGGCCGGCGGTGACGAGGTTGCCGCACCAGTAGACGCCCACGGTGGGGGTGCCGACCGCCGCCGCCAGATGGCGGGGTCCGGTGTCGTTGGCGATCACCAGGGCGCACCGCTCGTACAGCGCGGCCAGGCCGCCGAGGCTCAGCGAGTCCACCGCAGGGGTCGCGGGCCGGCGCATCTCCGCGATCACCTCCTCGACGAGGTCGCGCTCCTCCTCGGTGCCGGTGACCACGACCGGCCGGCCCAGCCGGTCGGCGACGGCCGCGAACCGGTAGGCGGGCCACCGCCGGCGCGGGTCGGCGGCGCCGGGGTGCACCGCCACCAGGTCGGGCGGCGGCTCGCCGTGCGCGCGGGCCAGCTCCGCGCGGTCGGCCGCGGTGACCGCCACGCTCGGCTCGATGGCCCCGGCGCGCCCGCCCACCAGGGCGGCGACCTCCAGCAGCCGCATCGTCTCGTGCTGGTAGAACACGTAGGGGGTCCACCGGTCCAGCCGTTCCGCCTCCGGCACGCACAGCCCGGCGGTGAGTCTCGCGCCGAGGCGGCGGACGAACGGGTTGCTGCTCACCCCGCCGCCGTGCATCTGCAGGGCGAGGTCGAAACGCCGCTCGCGCAGGCTTTCGAGGAGTCCCGGCGGGGGCCGCTGGCCGGTTTCCGGCGCGGACACCCCGGGCACCGGAGGGAGCGCGATCACCTCGTCCACCGGGCCGGGCCGGCCGGTGAGGAAGCGCGCGTGCCACTCCCTGCCCAGCAGGGTGAGCCGGGCGGAGGGATAGGCGCGCTTGACCGCCTCAAGCGCGGGGAGCGCCACGATGAGGTCGCCGACCGCGTTGGCGCGCAGCACCGCGATCCGCCGCACCCCTTCGACCAGGGCGCTCATGCCGTCCGCCCGCCTGCGTTCTTGCCCATGTTCGGTCCCTCCTCAGGCCACCGGCTCGTCTTCCTCGTGCCCGCCCGCCGTGCCGCCACCCGACTCGAACGCCCGGATGCGCTCGATGACCTCGCCGCTCGACCGGCCGGCGACGTGGCCGAGCGTCATGACCTCGCCGCCGAGGGCGCGGACCACCGGGCTCTCCGGCAGCGTGCCGGGCGGGTGGTCGCCGCCCCTGACGTAGAGGTCCGGTCTGATCATGCGGATGAGCCGCTCGGGGGTGTCCTCCTCGAACCAGGTCACGTAGTCGACGTGGTTCAGCGCGGCCAGCGCCGACATCCGGTCCGCGCAGGGGTTGACCGGCCGGCCCGCCCCTTTCAGCCGGGTCACGCTCGCGTCGCCGTGCACCGCCACGACGAGGACGTCGCCGAGCCTGCGGGCCTGTTCCAGGTAGGCGACGTGGCCCCGGCGCAGCCCGTCGAAGCAGCCGTGGGTGAACACGATCCGCTCGCCGCGCCGCCGGTGCTCGTCCAGCCGCTCGGCGACCCGTTCGGCCGGCCGTACCACGCCGTCCGTGCCGCGCAGGGCGCGGAGCAGTTCGTGCCAGGTGCAGACGGTGGTGCCGGGGCGGCGCGCCACGACGCCCGCGGCGGCCTGGGCCGTCCGCGCCGCCTCCTCGGGCACGGCGCCGGCGGCCAGCCAGAGCGCGAAGACGGCGGTGTAGGTGTCGCCCGTGCCGGCGGCCATGTGGGCCGGGGCGGGCTCGGCGTAGGTCCGGTACGGCTGCCGCCCGCGCTGGTGCAGCAGCGTGCCCTCGCCGTCGAGCGCGGTGACGACCAGCTCCGCGCCGGTCACCGCGAGCAGCCGGGCGGTCCGGGCGGCGAGGAAGCCGGCCCTGTCCTCCTCCGCGCCCCCCGCGGCCTCCTCACCGAGCAGCCGGAGCGTCTCGCGGTAGCTCGGCAGCACGGCGGCGGAGCAGCCGCGCCACGGGGCGACGGCGTGCGCGTCCACCACGAGCAGCGGCAGACCGGTGAGCGCGCGCCGCACGGCGGGGGTGCACACCCCGGCGGCGTGGTCGCAGGCGATGACGACGTGCGCGGAGCTCGCCGCCTCGCGCAGCCGGGCGATCAGCGCCCGCTCGGCCTGCGGCGGGATGGGCTCGCGGTCCTCCTCGTCGTAGCGGGCGACCAGCCGTCCGCCGGTCATCAGCCGTCGCCTGTGCGCGGTGCGCCGGCCGGGCACGGCGGGCAGGAAGGTCTCGACGCCGCGCAGCCGCAGCTCGCGGGTGAGCCGCTCGCCGCACGGATCGTCGCCGATCACGCCCAGGAGCTGGACCCGGGCGCCCAGGGCGGCGAGGTTGGCGGCGGTGTTGCCGGCCCCGCCGGGCGCGTCGTCGTCCTCCCGCACGCTGACCACGGGCACCGGCGCCTCCTGCGCGACGCGGCTGACCGGCCCTCGCAGCCAGGAGTCGAGCATCACGTCCCCGACTACCACGGCCTCGATGAACCTGTCGGTCATGTGAAGTGGTTACCCAGCGCAGTCATTTGGTATCGGAGCGGATGCTCAATTTTTGTTTTGACCTCATTACTTGTCTTTAGCCCCATATGTACCTCGGAGCCGGTCAGCCATCCCACGGCACCCGGAACCAGACGCAGCAGCCGGAGGCGTCGATGACCACGCCCCAACTGGCGGAGAACTCCCGGACGAGCCGCAGGCCCCGCCCGCGCTCCGCGCCCAGCGGCAGGTGCAGCACCGTGGGGGTGCTCCACCGGGAGCCCGCGTCGATCACGTCGATCTCCGCGAAGCGGGCGTCGCGGGCCAGCACCACCGACACGGTCCCCGGGCGCGCGGCGAGGCCGGACTCGCTGTACCGGACCGAGTTGGTGACCAGCTCGCTCACCAGCAGCGACACGGTGTCGAGGTCGCCGTGGAAGGTCTCCTCGCGCAGCCGGGCGCGCACGTGCCCGCGCGCGGTCCGCGCGCTGGCCGCCACGCAGGGCAGGTCCCACAGGCCGAGCAGGCCCGTCGTCCGCGCCGGACCGCCGGTCCGGCGGCCCGTGATCCCGGCGCTCACCGGACCCCGCACCCGTGAGCCGCCCCGCGCCGGTGGCACGGGTACGGATCCGTACGGGTTCCGCGCGGGCGCCGGTGGCACGCGTACGGGCCTCGGCAGGTCCCGCGCGGGCGCCGGGGGCGCGTACAAGGGCTTCGGCCGGTCCCGCGTGCGTGGGCCGTCGGCGGCTTCGGTTTCGCTGGATCACCGCCTGTCATGTTTCCTCCATCGCGTTAAGGCGAATTGTCTTCATATCGTCATGTCCCGTGCAAAGGGCTGTTGAGACACCAGAATGCCCACGGTTAAAGTGGCGTCGCAGGAGGACGCGGTCGACAACGGCGGACAAAGACCTTCGACAGGCGTAGGCATTCGTCATCGGTTCGTCATCGAAGAAGGTGCTTGTGAACGACCTGGATCCACGTTTGACGCCGGCGCAGCGCTTCGGTCGCGAGTTGGCCCGGGTGCGCAAAGAGTCGGGGTTGTCGCAGGCGCGGCTGGGCGCGCACTTGGGCGTCTCTTCGTCACTGGTCGGACACATCGAAATCGGTAACAGAATCCCCAAACCCGACCTTGCACGTCGATGCGACGAAATCTTCAAGACAGGTGACCTGTTCGCCCGACTTTGTCGGGGTATCAGTTCGCCGACCGGCCCGCGCTGGTTCATGGGCTGGGCCGACGAGATCGAGCCCCGGGCGCGCGTGCTGCGCAGCTGGGATCCGTTGCTGATCCCCGGGTTGCTGCAGACGGAGGGCTACGCGCGAGCCGTTTTCCGCGGCGGTCTCGCCAGGTCCGAACGCGAGGTGGAGGACCAGGTGGCCGCCAGAATGCGGCGGAAAACCATCTGGGAAAGGGACGGCCCGCCCACGTTGTGGGTGCTGATCGACGAGTGGGTGCTGCGCCGTCCCATCGGCGGCCCACATGTTATGTACGAGCAACTTGACAACCTCGCGGCCGTCGCCGTGCGGCACGATGTGAAGATTCAACTCGTTTCCCACGAGACACCGTGCACGGCCGGCCTGATATCCAGCTTCATCATTGCCGAACTCGCTGACGCGCCCACCGCCGTCTCCGTAGACTCCGCAGGGAGAGGCGAAGTGTCCACGGAACACGACCTGGTGACCATCATCTGGGACAGATATGACAGAATTCGCGCGGAAGCGCATCGTCCCGGCCAGTCACTAGAAATGATCAAGGAGGCTCGGGACGAGTGGAAGCGGAAGACTTGACAGGCGTCGACCTTTTCCGGGCCGCCTGGAAGAAGAGCTCCCATAGCGGCGACAACGGCGGCAACTGCGTCGAGGTCGCCGGTCTCCCGCGCCTGGTGGCGGTCCGCGACTCCAAGGATCCCGGCGGCCCGGTGCTCGTCTTCGCCCCGGGGGAGTGGCGGGCCTTTCTCGCCGGCGTGAAGCTGGGGCAGTTCGACCGCCTGGCGTGACCGGTCCTCCCCCGGCGGCGTGTGAGGTTGGGCGTTTCGTGGCGAAGTGCGCCACCGGCGGCCAATCGCACATAAACTATGTTCGTCCAAACGTGATGGATGTGGGATTGCTCTGCCGGGGCGAGTGAGGAGTGCACGTGGACTGGGTCGTCGTCGGTTTCGCCGGGGTCATCGGCCGTCCGCCGTCGCAGGACGAGCTCGCCCGGCTGCCCGCCGCCCTCGACGCCGCGCCGGAGCGCTTCTGGCCGGTCTACCGGCAGGCGCGGGCGGACTACGACCGGGGCGTGGTGGACGCGGCCGGTTTCTGGGGCGAGGTGTGCGGCCTGCTCGGCCGGGTCGCCACGCTGCGGATGCTGGACACGCTGCTCGCCCTCGACCTCGACGTCTGGAGCCACGTCGACCGCGACATGATCGGCGTGGCGACCGAGATCGCCGGGCGCGGCCTGCCGGTCGCACTGCTGTCCGACGCCTCCGTGGAGCTGGCCCGCCATCTCGACGCCCAGTCGTGGTCCGGTCTGTTCGCCCACCGCTTCTTCAGCGCCGACCTGCGCCGCCTCCTGCCCGATCCGGAGATCTTCCGGCTCGTCTGCGAGAAGCTCGGCGCCCTCCCGGCCGACGTCCTGCTCATCGACGCCGACGCCCGCGTGATCGACGCCGCCCGCACCGCCGGCCTGGCCACCCTCGCCTGCACCACCCCCGACCGGCTCCGCGCCGACCTCGCGACCCTGCTGCCCTCCCCGGCCCAGCGCCGCCCCGCCGCCCGAACCCGCAGAATCCGCCCGCTCCCCACTCCGAAGGACGCCCCCGGCCTCTTAACGTGAGGCCATTCAACGTGCGGCCATGCTCCAGGTGACGCCCGGCCGGGCGTGACGCGCGGGGCGGTTCCGGGGTGGTGCGGGCGGGCGGCACACTTGGGTGGGTGATGGAGCGCAGGTGGCGGCCGGACGGGCCGGTGGACGTGCGGCTGGTGCTCGCCGCCCACCGGCGCGGAAGCGGCGATCCCGCCTGGCGCGCCACCCCCGACGGCACCGTCTGGCGCACCTCGCGCACCCCGGAGGGGCCGGTCACCCTGCGGGTGACGGTGAGCGCGGCCGAGCGGACCGTGACCGGCACGGCGTGGGGGCCGGGCGCCGGCCGCACGCTGGAGGAACTGCCCGCCCTCCTCGGAGCCGCCGACGACGTCTCGGGATTCGAAGGACTGCTCGGCGCCTTCCGCCACCGCGCCGAGGCGTCTCAGGCACCCGCGGCCGGGCAGGCGGGCATCCTGGTCCGGGAACTGGCCAAGAGGTACGGAGGGCTGCGGATCGGGCGGACCGGGCGGGTGTTCGAGGCGTTGGTGCCCGCCGTGCTGGAGCAGAAGGTGGTCGGGCGGGAGGCGTGGCGGGCCTGGCGGTGGCTGCTGGGACGGTACGGCGACGCCGCGCCCGGCCCGGCGCCCGACGGGATGCGGGTGACGCCGGCGCCGGAGGTGTGGCGGCGCGTCCCGAGCTGGGACTGGCACCGCGCCGGGGCGGAAGCCGTACGCGCTCGCACGATCGTCAACGCGGCCCGGTACGCGGACAGGCTGGAGGCGGCGGCCACCAGCGCCGAGGCGGACCGGTTGCTGCGGGCGCTGCCCGGGATCGGGGTGTGGACCTCGGCCGAGATCCGGCAGCGTTCGTACGGCGACGCCGACGCCGTGTCGGTGGGCGACTACCACCTGCCCTCGCTGGTCGGCTGGGCGCTGACCGGCGAGCGGACCGACGACGCGGGCATGCTGCGGCTGCTCGCCCCCTACCTGGGACACCGCCACCGGGTCACCCGCCTCCTGGAGCTGAGTGGCCGCCGCCCGCCGGCCCGGGGCCCGAGAATGCCCGCCCGGGACTACCGCGCCTTCTGATCCCCGCGGACGAGCCCGCGTGCACCTGACAGGGATACCTCCGGTCCCCGCGGACGAGCCCGGGTGCACCTGACAGGGGTACCTCCGGTCCCCGCGGACAAGCGTGGGTGCACCTGGCAGGGATACCTCCGGCAGGGGGCTGGGTGCGGGCCGGGGAGGACGGGAGGCTGACCGCCGGAATGCCGTGCCGACAGGGGAGGCGGTCGTTGTGGTCACCGATACCTCACGGGGGACGCCCGGGGCGGGGCTGGGGGTGCGGGACTGGCTGGTGCTGGTCACGTTGTGCGGGGCGACGTTCGTCACGGGGCTGGACTTCTCCATCGTCACGGTGGCGCTGCCGGAGATCGGGCGCGACCTGGGCTTCGCCTCGACCAGTGATCTCCAGTGGGTGTCCACCGCGTGCGTGCTGCCCACGGCGGCGCTGCTGCCGCTGTTCGGCCGGTTGTCCGACCTCACCGGGCGGCGCCGGTTGTTCCTCGCGGGAGTGGCCGGGTTCGACGTGATGTCGCTGGTGGCGGGCCTGGTCGCGTCGCCGGGCATGCTCGTCGCCGCGCGCGCGGGGCAGGGGATCGCGGCGGCGGCGATCGGCGCGACCGCCATCGCCCTGATGACCTCGGCCTTCCCCGAGGGGCCGCGGCGGACCAGGGCGCTCGGCGTCAACGGGGCGATCCTGTCGCTGGGCTTCGTCGCGGGGACGATCGGCGGCGGCGTCGTCACCAGCGGGCTGAGCTGGCGGTGGACCATGGGCGTCCTCGTCGTCATCGGCGTCGCGGTGCTCGCGGGCGGGCTGACCCTGCTGCCGGGTACGGAGGTCCGGGCCGCCACGCGGCTGGACGTGCCCGGTGCGCTGCTGGCCGGCGCCGGACTGTTCGCGCTCGTCTACGCGATCTCCGGTGGGGCCGCCGCCGGCTGGCGGGGCGTGGCCGTACTGGCGGCGGCGGTGCTGCTCGGCGCGTTCTTCGCGGTGGAGGCGCGTCATCCCAGCCCGCTGGTGCCGCTCGGGCTGCTCGGCCGGCCCACGGTGAAGTGGAGCTTCCTCGTCGGCGTGGTCACCTTCGGCATGTGCGGGGGGACGACGGTGCTGCTCAGCGTCTACATGCAGGACGTGCTCGGCCTCTCGGCGCTGGCCACCGGGTTCGGATTCCTGGGCGAGGGCGTCGCGGCCCTGGTCGCGGGCGGGATCGCCGCGCGGTTCATCGGCGCCCGCGGCGTCGTCCCCGCCCTGGCCGCCGGGCTGCTCGCGCAGGCGGCCGGCACCGGGGCGATGGTCTTCCTGCCGGTCGGGGGGAACCTCCCGCTGCTGGTCGCGACCTCGGCGGCGATGGGGTTCGGGCACGTGCTCGCGGTCGTGGCGTTCGTCACAACGCTCACCTCCGGCCTGCGCGACGACGAGCAGGGGGTGGCCGGCGGGCTGGCGCAGATGCCGCAGTTCGTCGGATCGATCGGGGTGGCCGGGCTGGCCGCGGTCGCCGACGCGCGGGCCGGGGCGCTGGACGGGGCGCTGGACGGGGCGCTGGACGGGGGCGCCGCGCAGGCGCTCCTCGGCGGGCTGCACGCCGCGGTGCTCGTGGCCGCGCTGGTGCTGCTCGCCGCCGTGCCGATCGCGGCGATCTTCCTGCGTGGCACGGGAGTGGCGTCGCCCGCACAGAGGGACCTGGGTGCGTAAGAGGGACCCAGGCGGACGTAGTGTGCCTGGTATGAGTGATCCCCAGTCACCGGTAACCGATTCCTCCCTGCGTCGTGCCCTGGCCAGAGCGCGCGACGGCAAGACCTTGGACCTGACCGAGGCGGGCATCCTGCTGCGTGCCCGCGGCGAGCACCTCGGCACGCTGCTCGAACACGCCGCCCGGGTCAGGGACGCCGGTCTGGCCGCCGTGGGACGCCCCGGTGTCATCACCTACAGCCGCAAGGTGTTCATCCCGCTGACCAGGTTGTGCCGGGACCGGTGCGGTTACTGCACGTTCGCCACGGCGCCGCACAAGTTGCACAGCGAGTTCCTCAGCCCGGACGAGGTGCTGGAGATCGCCAGGCAGGGCGCGGCGATGGGGTGCAAGGAAGCGCTGTTCACCCTCGGCGACCGGCCCGAGGACCGCTGGCACCAGGCCAGGGAGTGGCTGGACGCGCACGGTTACGACGACACGCTCTCCTACGTGCGGGCGATGGCGATCCGGGTGCTGGAGGAGACCGGCCTGCTGCCGCACCTCAACCCGGGCGTGCTGACCTGGCGGGACCTCCAGCGGCTCAAGCCGGTGGCGCCGTCCATGGGGATGATGCTGGAGACCACGTCCCGGCGGCTGTTCGAGGAGAAGGGCCAGGCGCACTACGGCTCCCCGGACAAGGACCCGGCCGTACGGCTGCGCGTGCTGGAGGACGCGGGCCGCAGCAACGTGCCCTTCACCACCGGCATCCTGATCGGCATCGGCGAGACGATCGAGGACCGCGCCGAGTCGATCTTCGCGATCCGCCGGGTGGCCAGGGAGTACGGCGGTGTCCAGGAGGTCATCGTGCAGAACTTCCGCGCCAAGCCGGACACGGCGATGCGCGGCATGCCGGACGCCGACCTGGAGGAGCTGGCCGCCACGATCGCGGTGACCCGGCTCGTACTGGGCCCCCGGATGCGGGTGCAGGCCCCGCCGAACCTCATCGGCGCGGAGTACGCGCTGATGATCAGGGCCGGGATCGACGACTGGGGCGGCGTCTCCCCGCTCACCCCGGACCACGTCAACCCCGAGCGGCCCTGGCCGCAGATCGACGAGCTGGCCGAGCGTACGGCGGCGGCCGGGTTCACGCTGCGCGAGCGGCTGACGATCTACCCCGAGTACGTCCAGGCGGGGGAGCCGTGGCTGGACCCGCGGCTGCGCGAGCACGTGGCCGCGCTGGCCGACCCGGAGACCGGCCTGGCCCGCGAGGACGCGACCCTGACCGGGCGGCCCTGGCAGGAGCCTGACGGCGGATTCGCCGCGATCGGGCGGACCGACCTGCACGTCGCGGTGGACACCGAGGGCCGTTCGGCCGACCGGCGTGACGACTTCGACAACGTCTACGGCGACTGGGACGCGCTGAAGGACCGGCTGAAGTCCGGCCAGAACGGCGGCGGGGTGGTGCGCGGCGACGTGCGCGAGGCGCTGCGCAGGGCCGAGCGCGACCCGGGCGGGCTCGCCGAGGCCGACGCGCTCACCCTGCTCGGGCTGGCCGGCGACCCCTCGGGCCAGGGGGCCGACGACGCCGCCCTGGACGAGCTGTGCCGCATCGCCGACGGGCTGCGCCGGGAGGCGGCCGGGGACGACGTCACCTACGTCGTCAACCGGAACATCAACTTCACCAACGTCTGCTACACCGGCTGCCGGTTCTGCGCCTTCGCCCAGCGCAGGACGGATGCCGACGCCTACACGCTCTCCCTGGACCAGGTCGCCGACCGGGCGCACGAGGCGTGGGAGGCCGGGGCGACCGAGGTGTGCATGCAGGGCGGCATCCACCCGGACCTGCCCGGCGACGCCTACTTCGACATCGCGCGGGCGGTCAAGGCGCGGGTGCCGGACATGCACGTGCACGCGTTCTCGCCGATGGAGGTGGTCAACGGCGCCAGCCGGACGAACCTGTCGATCGAGGACTGGCTGGTCGCCGCCAGGGAGGCCGGGGTGGACTCGCTGCCCGGCACCGCGGCGGAGATCCTCGACGACGAGGTGCGCTGGGTGCTCACCAAGGGCAAGCTGCCCACCCGGGAATGGGTGGAGGTGATCAGCACGGCCCACAAGGTAGGCATCCCGACCACGTCCACGATGATGTACGGGCACGTGGACACGCACGCGCACTGGGTGCGGCACATCCGGCTGATCCGGTCCATCCAGGAGGAGACCGGCGGGTTCTCCGAGTTCGTGCTGCTGCCGTTCGTGCACCACAGCGCGCCGATCTACCTGGCGGGGGTGGCCCGTCCCGGTCCCACGGCCAGGGAGAACCGCGCGGTGCACGCACTGGCCAGGATCATGCTGCACGGCGCGATCAAGAACATCCAGTGCTCGTGGGTCAAGCTCCAGGACGATCTGTGCCGCGACGTGCTGGCGGGCGGGGTGAACGACCTGGGCGGCACGCTGATGGAGGAGACGATCAGCCGGATGGCCGGCTCGGAGAACGGCTCCTACAAGACGATCAGCGAGATCGCCGCCATGGTCGCGCCCACCGGCCGGCCGCTGCGCCAGCGGCTGACCGGGTACGGCGAGCCGGACGCGGAGCGCAGGGCCGCAGCCGCGGCCAGCGACGGCGTCTGCCGCAGCGTCCGCCGGGTGCTGCCGCTCGCGGCGCCCTGACCCGGCCGGGCCGGGACGCCGGCGAACGACGAAGGGTGACGAAGGGGGACGGAGGGGGGCGGAGGGTGACGCCGGGGGACGTCAGCGGACGAGGATGAAGTCCGCGGCGTCCCTCGGCGGCCGGTCGCGGGGCGGGGCGGCGGCGTGGCCGACGGCGACGGCGCCCATCGGGTCCCAGCCCTCGGGCAGCCCGAGCACCTCCCTGACCACCGGGCGGCAGAACATCGTGGAGGACACCCAGGCCGAGCCCAGCCCCTCCATCGCGAGCTGGACCAGGAAGTTCTGCACCCCCGCGCCGGTCGCGACGACGAACATCTCCCGCTCGGCCGCGGCCCGCCGCTCGTCGGGATAGGCGTGCGAGCCCTCCATGACCAGGCAGGGCACCACGAGGTAGGGCGCGTCGCGCAGCACGTCGCCGCGGCGGATCCGCTTGGCGATCGACTCCTCGGAGAAGCCGTCGCGGCGCAGGTCGGCGATCCAGGCGTCGCGCATCGCGTCCACCAGCTTGGTGCGCGTCTGCGGGCTCTCCAGCAGCACGAACCGCCACGGCGTCGTGTGGTGCGGCGCGGGCGCGGCGATGCCCGCCGCCACCGCCCGCCGCACGGCCTCGCCGTCCACCGGCTCGGCCGAGAACTCCCTGATCGTACGGCGGGCGAAGACGACGTCGCGGGAGCCGTACCGGAAGAGGTCCTCGTCGGCGGGGCGGACGAGGAGCCGCGCGCCCGGTCCGTCCTCCTCGGTGACCAGCGTGGACAGGCCGCGCACGAGCGCCACGGGGACGCCGGACAGCTTGCCCTTGACCAGCTCGGCCCCGGCCGCGATCTCGTCGATGAGCGCGGTGACGGTGACCGCCAGCGGGTTGCCGTACGGGTCGGTACGGCCGCGGAGGTCGTCCACCGGGAGCACGCCGGCGGCGCCGACGGCGACGTCGGTCAGGCCGGTGCGCCACGGCCGGCCGAAGGTGTCGGAGACGATGACGCCCACGGACACCCCGAGCCGCTCGCGCAGCCCGGCCCTGATCCGCCGGGCGGAGACGTCGGAGTCCTCGGGCAGCAGCAGGACCGTGCCGGGCTCGGTGTTGGAGGCGTCGACGCCGGCGGCGGCCATCACCAGGCCCTGCCTGGTCTGCGAGATCACCGTGTCGCCGCGCCGCGCGACCACCCGCGCGGTCTCCTCGGCGACGGCCTCCGCGCGGGTGGCGGCGGTGCGGACCCGGCCCTCGGCCTTGCTGACGATCTTGGAGGTGACCACGACGATGTCACCGTCCGCCAGGCCGGGGCCGGTGGCGGCGATGAGCGCGGCCAGGTCGTCGCCGGGCCGCACCTCGCCGATCCCGGTCAGGCCGGTGATCGTGATCACGTGAGCTCACCGGCCAGGTCGAGGGCGGCACGGGCGATGGCGGCGGTGGCCTCGGGGTCGCTCATGAGCAGCGGCCTCGCGACCACCCGGACGCCGTCGAGCGCCACGCCCGCGTCCTCCTCGGCGACCAGCCAGCCGTCGATCAGGTCGGCCCCGTAGTGCTCCAGCACGGCCTGGGCGGAGGTCTCCACGCCGATCGCGGTCAGGCAGGCGTCGGCCATGCCGCGGACCGGCGCGCCGCCGATGATCGGGGAGACGCCGACGACCGTCTTGGCCGTCAGCGCCTCGCGGATGCCCTTGACCTGGAGGATCGTGCCGATGCTCACCACGGGGTTGGACGGCGGCAGGATGACGACGTCGGCCTCCTGGATCGCCTCGACCACGCCCGGCGCGGGCCGCGCGTCGTCGGCGCCGACCAGCACGATCTCCTCGGCGGGCAGCGAGGCGCGCAGCCGGACCCACCACTCCTGGAAGTGGATCGCCCGCCTGCCCTGGGAGTCGGAGACGACGACGTGGGTCTCGGTGCGGTCGTCGCTCATCGGGATGAGCCGGACACCGGGCTGCCAGCGCGTGCACAGCGCCTCGGTGACCTGGGAGAGGGGGAAACCGGCGCCGAGCATCTGGGTGCGGACGATGTGGGTGGCGAAGTCGCGGTCGCCGAGCCCGAACCACTGCGGCTGCATGCCGTAGGCGGCCAGCTCCTCCTTGACGACGTGCGACTCCTTGGCCCGGCCCCAGCCCTGCTCCTCGTCGATGCCGCCGCCGAGGGTGTACATCACGGTGTCGAGGTCGGGGGAGACCCGGAGGCCGAAAAGGGTGATGTCGTCGCCGGTGTTGCCGATGACGGTGATCTTCGCGTCGGGGGCCGCGGACTTCAGGCCACGGAGGAAACGCGCGCCGCCGATACCGCCGGCAAGGGAGACAATGCGCATGCGTCCCAGTCTTCCACTGGCCGGTGACAGAGCGTCGCGGGGTCCGAGTTGCCACCCGGAGAAGCCGAAAAAATCGGGAAAAAGCGTGCGATTGAGCACTTACGGGGGTGATGAGGTTGTTGGGACGACCGACACCAAAGTCGACCATGTGCAAAACTTCCCGGGTGCCATTTGGACCTCTTGGGGGGCAGTTGTGATCAGAGTCGATGCGGCTCGGCTGCGAGAACCGGCCGCGTGGATCATGTTCGCGGTGGCTGCGATCGGCATATTGGTGGCCGTCGAGCGGCTGCTGATCGGTGAGTCCTCGCCGTTCGGCGGCGCGGTGGTCGGCTTCGGGGGCCGCGCGCTCGGCGCACTCAGCGGATTCGACTCGCTCGTCTCCCCGGTGAGCACCGCCCTCCTCGTCGGCGCGGTCCTGCTCTGCACCAAGCTCGGCGAGCCGACGCCCAAGGCGAAGCAGATCACGCTGGGATCCTTCGGCGCGCTCGCCGTCGCCGCGCTCTTCGGCGTGATCGCGCTCTTCGGCGGCCTGTTCTCCGGCGACCTCGCCTTCCGGTCCGGGCTGGAGTTCCTGCTCGGCGGCGTGGCCGGGCTCGCGCTCACCGCCGTCGCGCTGCTCTACCTGCTGCCGCAGGCGCTGCCCGCCAAGGAGGAGCCCGCCCACGACTTCGGCTTCGGCTTCAACCCAGGCCAGCAGGGCCAGTACGGCCAGAGCCCCATGGCCCCGCCCCCGGCACAGCAGCCCGCCCCCGGTCAGATCCCCAACCAGGCCCCAGGTCAGGCTCCAGGTCAGGCCCCGGGTCAGGTCCCGGGTCAGGTTCCCGGTCACGCCGCCGCCCAGAGGCCCGGCCAGGTCCCCACGCAGGACTCCGGCCAGCCCCCCGTGCAGGTGGCGGCCCAGGCGCAGGGGCAGCAGGGGCAGTTCGGCGCCCCCGGTCAGCAGTTCGGGCAGCCCTCGCAGTACGGCACGCCGCAGCAGCCCTCCTACGACCAGCAGGGACAACCCACCCCCCAGTCCCCCTTCCAGCAGGAACCCGGCCAGCCCTTCCAGCAGGAGCAGGCGCAGCCGTTCCAGCAGGAGGCGCAGCCGCACTTCCAGCAGGACGCCCCGCAGGCGTTCCAGCAGGAGACGCACCAGCCGTTCCAGGAGGCCCAGCAGTCCTTCCAGCCGGGCCAGCAGTACGCCACCCAGCAGGTCCAGCATCCCCAGGCGCAGTCTCCGCAGTCCCCGCTGGGCCAGCAGCAGCCCGCCCCCCAGCACGCCGCCGCTCAGCAGCCCCAGCCCCAGTCCCAGTCTCAGCCCCAGCCCCAGCAGTCGTACGCGCCGGCGCCGGTCACCCTCCCGGCCCTGCCGCCGCCCCCCGCCGCCGAGACCGCGCCCCCCGCCCAGGAGTCCTTCGGCAGGCACTACGCGCAGCCCGCCGCGGCCGAGTACCCGCAGAGCGCACCGGACTACGGTCAGCAGGCCCCCGCGGCCGGTGGTTTCCCGCCGCCCGCCCCGGACTTCGCCCAGCCGACCGAGGGTTACGCGTTCGGCGGGCAGTTCCAGTCCGCGGAGTACGGCGGGCAGCAGCCCCAGGCTCCCGACTACGGCACGCAGCAGCACGCCCAGACCTCCGACTACGGCGCGCAGGCGCCCTACTCCGCCGAGCAGCAGCACGGTCAGGGCGCCTTCGGCGACCACCGCCAGGCGGCACCCGCCGGGCCGGAGAACGGTGCGGGCGCGTTCGGCGGGCAGTCCTACCAGCAGGAACAGCGGCCCGCCTCCTACGGCGCCGCGGAGGCCGGCCCCTACGGCAACGAGGGCTTCGCCCGCCAGGACGCCCCCTACGCCCAGCAGAACCAGAACCAGCCCTACGACTCCTACGCGCAGAACGGGTTCGGCCAGGACGCGCAGGGCGGGTTCGGCCAGCAGGGCGGGTTCGGCCAGGACGCCGCCCAGGGCGGGTACGCGCGGCAGGACGCCCAGGGAGCGGCCCAGCACTCCGGCTACGACTACGGCCAGCAGGCCGAGCAGCCGCGTTACGAGGACCCCGTGCCCTTCGACCCGCGCGGCCAGCAGCTCGCGCAGGCGTACCAGCAGGCCGAGAGCTACCAGCAGTCGCAGGCGGGCACCCAGCCCCAGGTGGGCGGTTTCGGGTCGGAGACGGCGCAGCCGTACGACGACCCGTTCGGCCACCCGCAGACGCCGCCGGCCTCATACTCCGGGTCGTACGCCGGGCAGCCGGGCGGCTGGGAGGAGCCCACGGGCGAGTCGACCATGCGCTTCGACCCCAAGGCCTACCAGGGGGGAGACGCGCTGATGGGGCACAGCCAGACTCCCCAGGCGCAGCCCTCCGCGCAGCCACGGTCGCACCAGGGCGACGAGCCCATCGACCCGACCGCCATATACACGCCGGGCGATCCGCGTAGGTAATGACCGGGCAATAAGTGGACAGAGAGAAGGTGGGCCCGGGTCACGGTCGGAACATGTCCTGATACGTTGCCGATCTCCGATGGCTCCAGGGCCGGTGATCGTGTCCCCCCGCGAAACGGGCGGGTGGGCTTTCACCGTGGCGCCCGAGCGGACGAGCACGCGGTTGAGAACCGGGGCGAGCGGGTCTTTCCCCGGGATACCGGCATGCCGCTTGACGTCACACCCGGCACGTGCGTGTAATTACAGACGTGTTGTTACGCCTTCCGCGAGGGTGGGTATACAGGAGGGCGTCCATGGGGGGCTCCATAGCGGGCGGGCGGCAGGGAGGTGTGCAGTGGCCGACCTGGTCGATGCACAGGCGCTCAGCGCTGAAGAACTTGGCTGGCAGGAGCGCGCCTTGTGCGCGCAGACCGACCCGGAGGCGTTCTTCCCGGAAAAGGGAGGATCGACTCGGGAGGCCAAGAAGGTGTGCCGTTCGTGCGAAGTGCGGGCCGAATGTCTGGAATACGCACTAGAGCACGATGAACGGTTCGGTATCTGGGGTGGTCTGTCCGAGCGCGAGCGTCGCCGGATCAAGCGTGAGGCCGGCTAGGGCACACCAAGAAGGTGAAGATCCAAGGCGCCAGGCATAAGCCGGGCGCCTGCGACGATATGTACGAAGGGGTCGCGCGACCAGCGCGGCCCCTTCGTTCTTCCCCGAGCCGCCGGGCGGCGGGCCCGGCTAAGTGATCACTTACCGGATGCCTGAATAGCGGCTTCGGTACACCGATGTCCGGCCGCAACCGCGGTGCCGTATCTTTGTCGGACGCCGAGTCACCCCGCCGGCCGTACCCGACCCCCGACCCCCGGGACAGATGTCCAGCACCAGCGCCCCTCCCTCCCACCGCGTGGTCACCGCGATCGTCGTCGCCCATGACGGCGCCCGCTGGCTCGGCGACACCCTCACCGCGGTGACGCGCCAGACCCGGCGGGTGGACCGGCTGGTGGGCGTGGACAACGGCAGCCGCGACGGCAGCGGGCAGATCTTCGCCGGGGCGCTCGGCCAGGGCAACGTGCTGGCGCTGCCGCGCTCGACCGGGTTCGGCGAGGCGGTGGCCGAGGTGCTCGCCCGGCTGCCCGCGGGCGGCGGCGCCGAGTGGATCTGGCTGCTGCACGACGACTGCGCGCCCGACGAGCGCGCCCTGGAGGCGCTGCTGTGGGCGGCCGACCAGGACCCCAAGGCCGCGGTGCTCGGCCCCAAGCTGCGCGACTGGCTGGACCGGCGGCTGCTGCTGGAGGTCGGCGTCACCGTCGACCGCACCGGGCGCAGGGACACCGGCCTGGAGGCCAGGGAGTACGACCAGGGGCAGTACGACGGCGTGCGCGACGTGCTGTCGGTGTCCACGGCCGGGATGCTGATCCGGCGCGACGTGTGGGACGAGGTCGGCGGGCTGGACCCGGCGCTCGCGGTGTTCCGCGACGACCTGGACCTGTGCTGGCGGGTGCGCAACGCCGGCCACCGGGTGCTGAACGTGACCTACGCCGTCGCCTGGCACGCCGAGGCCGCCACCAGGCGCCGCCGCCGCGTCACCGCGAGCGTGCACCACCCGCGCCGGCTGGACCGGCGCAACGCGATGTTCGTGATCATGGCCAACCTGCCGTTCCTGCCGATGCTGTGGGCGCTGCTGCGCAACGTCTTCGGCTCGCTGTTCCGCACGGTGCTCTTCATCCTGGCCAAGCAGCCCGCCAACGCGCTCGACGAGTTCAGCGCGCTCGGCTCGATCCTCGCCCACCCCGGCCGGGTGATCACGGCCCGCAGAAAGCGCGCCAAGGGCAGGAAGAAGAACTACCCGCAGGTCAAACGGCTGATGACGCCGCCGGGCGCGGCCTACAGGCGGCTCGCAGACATGGTGCAGGGCTACCTGTCGGGGGCGGGGCCGGTCGAGTCGGCCGGACGGCACCACGCCGCCTCCGCCGAACCCTCCCAGGACGACGGCGAGGAACTGCTCGCCGACGCCGGCGTGCTGCAGCGCGTCTTCGGCAACCCCGGCGTCCTGCTCTTCCTCGCGCTGCTCGCGATCACCGTCGCCGCCGAGCGGTCGCTGCTCGGCGGCACCCTGCTCGGCGGCGGCGCGCTGGTGCCGGTCGCCGGCGGCGCGTCGGACCTGTGGCGCTTCTACCTCGACGCCTTCCACGCCACCGGGGTCGGCACCGACGCCTGGGCGCCGCCGTACGTCGCGGTGGTCGCCGCCGTCTCCACGCTCTTCCTGGGCAAGACCTGGCTGGCCGTGACGGTGCTGCTGCTCGGCAGCGTCCCGCTGGCCGGCGTCTCGGCCTATCTGGCCACCCGGTCCATGATCCCCAGGGCGGGCGCGCGGGTCTGGCTGGCCGCGACGTACGCGCTGCTGCCCGTCGCCACCGGGGCGATCGCGGCCGGGCGGCTCGGCACCGCCGTGGTCCTCGCGCTGCTGCCCGTCTACGCCTCGCTGGCCACCGTGCTCCTCGCCGGGGAGGGCCGCCGGGCCCGGCGCGCCGCCTGGGGGCTCGGCCTGCTCCTCGCGGTCGGCACCGCCTTCGTCCCGCTGGTCTACCTGCTCACCGCCGTCATCGGCGTGCTCGGCGCGACCGCGTTCGGCTCGGCCAGGCGCGGCGTCGGCGTCTCGGTGGGCATCGCGCTCGGCGTGCCGGTCCTGCTGCTCTTCCCGTGGTTCGCGCAGATCGCCCGGCATCCGGGCCGGCTTCTGCTGGAGGCGGGCCTGCACCAGCCCGCGCTGGTCGATCCCCGGCTGCCCGCCGCCGACCTGCTGACGCTGAGCCCCGGCGGCCCCGGCGTGCCGCCGTTGTGGACGGTGTCCGGCCTGCTCGCGGTCGCGCTGGCCGCCCTGCTGATGCGGCGCAGGCGGATCCCGGTGGCGGTCGGCTGGGGCGTCACCGTCTTCGGGGTGCTGGTCGCGATCCTGGTGAGCAGGATCCCGGTGACCTCGATGGCGGGCAGCCCGCAGGCGCCCGGCTGGCCCGGCGTGCCGCTGGCGTTCGCGGCCACCGGGATGCTGGTCGTGGCGGCGCTGACCGCCGACCGGCTGGCGGAGTTCCGCGCGGCGGGCGGGGTACGCAGGATCGGCGCCCTGCTCATCGCCGCGGTCGCCTTCAGCGCGCCGCTGCTCGCCGCGGGCCAGTGGGTCCTGGCCGGCGCCGGCGGGCCGCTCAGAGCCGATCTGCCGGACGCGATGCCCATCCTGGCCGCCGCGGGCTCACGGCAGGGCGAGAGCACGCTGGTGATGCGCTCCAGCCCCGCAGGTGGCCTCACCTACACCGTGCTGCGCGGCCGTACCCCGCTGATCGGGGAGAGCGACCTGCCCGCCGGGGCGCCGGCCCGCGACCGGCTCGCCGTCGCCGCCTCCGGGCTCGCCTCGGGGCGCGGCGGCGACGACACCGACGTCCTCGCCACGTACGGCGTGCGGTTCGTGGTGCTGGCCGCCCCCATCGACCCCGAGGTCGGCCACGCGCTGGACTCCCAGCCCGGCCTGGCCAGGCTGAGCCTGTCGAGGTCCGCGGGCGTGTGGCGGCTCACCCGGCCGCTCGGCCGCACCTGGATCGCGGGCCCGGGCGGCGCCCGCACCCCGTTGGCCGCGAGGCGGGACGCGGACGGCGGCCTGACGGTGAACGTGCCCGCGGGCGCGGCGGGCAGGACGCTGGTGCTCGCCGAACCCGCGGGCGGCTGGACGGCCACCGCGGAGGACGAGTCCCTCACGGCGAAGACCGTGGACGGCTGGGCGCAGGGCTTCACCCTGGGCGCGGAGGCGACCGGCGTGCGGATCGCCTTCCGGGACACCTGGCACACGGTGTGGCTGTGGGCGCAGGCCGCGCTGCTGGTCGTGATCCTGGTGCTCGCCTCGCCGGGCTCCCGCGACGACGACGGGGCGCCCGACTACGCCGACCCGGCCGAGCCCGCGGAACAGCCCGCCCAGCCCGCCCAGCCCGACCGCGCGGCCCCGGCGGGCAGGCGCGGCCGCCGCGCGAAGGCGGCCACCCGATGAAGACGCCGGCCGAGGCGAAGGCCCCGATGAAGACGCCGGTCGAGGCGGAGGCGGCCACCAGATGAAGACGCTGGTCGAGGCGGAGGCGGCCACCAGATGAAGACGCTGGTCGAGAACAGGTTCGGGCTGCTCGCCCTGGTGGTGCTCGCGCTCCTCGCGCTGTACGGCGTGGCCTACGCCACCCAGCCCGTCGCGGCGCAGCCGCCGCCGCCCGCGCCGGTCAAGGTGGCCGTCGAGTCGGTGCGCACCGTGTGCCCCGATCCGGCCGGCGGCACGGTCAGCGCGGTCGTCCCGGCGGCTCGGCCGGGCGCCGCGCCCGGCACGGCGACGATGCGGGAGATCGCGAAGGACGCGAAGCCCGCGGCCACGGTGGACCGGCCGGGTGTCCTGTGGCAGCACAAGGCCGCCGCCCGCTCCCTGCCGCTGCTCCTCACCGGCACGGGCAGCCTGGCGGCGGGCATGGAGACCGCCCAGACGGCCAGGAACGCCGCCGGCGACCGGCGCGGCCTGGCCGGCGTCCGGTGCACCGAGCCCACCTCGCAGGCATGGCTGATCGGACCGGGCCCGGCCGCCGCCGACGTCACGCTCTACCTGGCCAATCCCGACGACGCGCCCGCCTACGTGCAGCTGGCCATCTACGCGGGGGAGGGGCCGGTGGTCGGCGACCACGGGTTCATGGTGGAGCCCGGCGGCCACCAGGCGATCCGGCTGAAGGACCTCGCCCCCTCGCCGCTGATCATGGCCGTGGAGGTGCGCACCAGCAGCGGACGGGTCGCCGTCGCCGCCCGGGCCGAGATGAGCAGGTCGGGCGGGGTGGACTGGCTGCCGCTGTCCGCCGCCCCGGCGAAGCGGGTCGTGGTGCCCGGCGTCCCGGACGGCGGCGGGAAGCGGGAGCTCTACGTCGCCGCGCCCGGCGAGGCCGACACGGTCGTGCGCATCAGGGCCGTGACCGCGGACGGCGCGTACGCGCTGAAGGGCAGGGAGACCCTGGACGTGCCGGCGGGCTCGGTGGCCCAGCTCGACCTGACCACCGGCGTCGGCGGGCAGCCCGCGGCGATCGAGGTCACCTCCGACACCCCGGTGGTGGCCGGTGTGGTCGCCACCGGGACCGGCGTCCGGCCCGACATCGCGTTCACCGCGGGCGCCGATCCGATCGACCTGGGCAGCGTCGTCGCCGACAACCTGATCGCCAAGGGCGCGGGCTCGGCGCTGGTGCTGACCGCGCCGGGCAGGGCGGCCAGGGCGCGGGTGCAGATCGTCCCCGCGCGGGGCGCCGCCCCCGCGCCGGTGGACGTCGAGATCCCGGCCGCCCGGACCAGGCAGGTGAAGCTCCCCGCGGTCAAGGGGCCGTTCAGCATGGTGGTGACGCCGCAGCCCGGCTCCGGCCCGGTGTACGGCGGGCGGATCATGGACGGCGACACGCCGGAGGGCCTCCTCATCACGATCCAGCCCCTGGCTCCCGGCCGCACCTGGGCGATCGTCCCACCCATGATCGACTCGCCCTCGACCGTGCTGCCCTGATCAGTTGCGGTCGGAGTAACCCGGGTCGACGGTCTCGGGGGACAGGCCGAGCAGGTTGGCCACCTGTTCCACCACGGCGTCGTGCACCAGCGCGCCCAGCGTGTCGCGGTCGCGGGCCCTGGCCTCCAGCGGGCGCCGGTAGACCACCACCACGGCGGGATGGGACCCGGCGGCCGACTGGGCGCGGCCGAACGGGATCGGGTCCCCGCCCAGCAGGTCGGGCCCGTCGCCCAGCTCCGACAGCGGGGGGACCTCCTCCACCGCGAACTCCACGGCGGCGAGTTGCTTGCTCCAGCGCGGCTTCAGCCGGTCGACGGCATCGAGGACGAGATCGTCGAAGCGCTCGCTCCTCGACCTGGCGATCGGCACGTGCGAGGGCGCTATGGGACCGCGCATGCCCCGGCCGTGCCGGTCGCGCCGGCGCGGTCCGCGGGACCGGGGCCTTCCCCCTTCTGGTGCCGAACTCACAGAGCAAGCCTAGAACTCACAGCGCCCAGCTTAAGGCGAAGGGCCGGGAACGCCAGCAGGGCATGGAGCGGATCTGTGCGGCAAGACGGGAGAAGCCGTGACAGCTGTCCGAATTGTGGCGACACGCTCTTTAAGAGTGCTCGGATAGTGGCGTCCCGGACTCTTACCGGATACGGTCCCTCCGTGAGCCCCGTCCGCCGCTGTTCCCGCACCGCCTGCAGTCAGCCTGCCGTCTTCACGCTCACGTACGTATACGCCGACTCGACCGCTGTTCTCGGCCCCTTGGCGACGTACGCCGAGCCGCACTGTTATGACCTGTGCGCCGAGCACGCCGAGCGGCTCACCGCGCCGCGCGGCTGGGAAGTGGTCCGCCTGCCCAGCGAGGCCGGCCAGCCCAGCAGCGACGACCTGGAAGCGCTCGCCAACGCCGTCCGCGAGGCGGCCAAGCCGTCGTCCCCCGGTGGGGGCGAGCCGGTGGGCCAGGGGGTCGAGGTGGGCCGTCGCGGCCACCTCAGAGTTCTGCGCTCCGCGCAGCCCCAGCGTGACCGCTAGTAAGCTCTAAGCGTTCGCGCTAACCGACCAGCAGGGCGGAGCAGGAGTGGGCGACCTCGCCAGGATCTTCAAGGCCTACGACATCCGCGGCGTCGTGCCCGATGAGCTCGACGAGGAGATCGCGGAGGCCGTGGGCGCGGCCTTCGCCGAGGTGACCGGAGCCGGTTCCGTGGTCGTCGCCCGGGACATGCGCGCGTCCTCGGGCCCGTTGTCCGCCGCCTTCGCCAGGGGCGTGACCGGCCGGGGCGCCGACGTCGTCGACGCCGGGCTCGGCTCCACCGACCTGCTCTACTACGCCAGCGGCGCGCTCTCGCTGCCCGGGGTGATGTTCACCGCCAGCCACAATCCCGCCCGGTACAACGGGATGAAGATGTGCCGGGCCGGCGCGGTGCCGGTCGGCACCGACACCGGCCTGACCGAGATCCGCGACCGTGCCGCCGCCCTGCTCGCCGGCGGCCTCGCCGCCACCGCTCCGGCCGGCTCCGTGCGGAGCGAGGACCTGCTCCAGGGGTACGCCGACCACCTGCGCACGCTGGTCGACCTCTCCGGGATCCGGCCGCTCAAGGTCGTCGTCGACGCGGGCAACGGCATGGCCGGGCACACCGTCCCGGTGGTCTTCGAGGGCCTTCCGCTGCGACTGACCCCGCTCTACTTCGAGCTCGACGGCGCCTTCCCCAACCACGAGGCCAACCCGATCGAGCCCGCCAACCTCGTCGACCTGCAGAAGGCGGTGGTGGAGACCGGCGCCGACATCGGTCTCGCCTACGACGGCGACGCCGACCGCTGCTGGGTGATCGACGAGCGGGGCGAGTCCGTCTCGCCGTCCACGATCACCGCGCTGGTCGCCGCCCGTGAGCTGGCCAAGCATCCCGGAGCGCCGATCATCCACAACCTGATCACCTCCAGGGGCGTGCCGGAGATCGTCGCGGAGCACGGCGGCGTGCCGGTCCGCACCCGGGTGGGCCACTCGATCATCAAGGCCGAGATGGCCAGGACCGGCGCGGTCTTCGGCGGCGAGCACTCGGCGCACTACTACTTCCGCGACTTCTGGTTCGCCGACTCCGGCATGCTGGCCGCGCTGCACGTGCTGGCCGCGCTCGGCGAGCAGGACCGGCCGCTGTCGGAGGTGCTGGCGTCCTACGCCCGTTACGCGGCGTCCGGCGAGATCAACAGCACCGTCGGCGACCAGGCGGCGACCCTGCGCAGGGTCCGGGAGATTTTCACCGGCCGGGACGCCGTGACCTTCGACGAACTCGACGGTCTGACGGTCGGCGGACCCGACTGGTGGTTCAATCTTCGTCCGTCCAACACCGAGCCGCTTCTCCGGTTGAACGCGGAGGCGGCCGACGAGCATCTGATGGCGGCGGTCCGGGATGAGGTCCTGGCCGTCGTGAGGAGTAAGCAGTGAAGATCGACGACTGGTTGATGGAGATCCTGACCTGCCCGGCGTGCAAGTCCCCCTTGCGCGCCTCGGCCGAGGCGGAGGAGCTGACCTGCACCTCGGCGGAGTGCGGCCTGGTCTACCCGGTGCGGGATGACATCCCGGTGCTGCTCGTCGACGAGGCCCGCAAGCCGTGACCCGGCGCCTTCGGGGACCGGGGCGCCACGCCGGCCTCTCCGCGGGAGCGTGATCGGGATGCCCGACCACCACTGGGATCCGGACCGGCTCGACGACCAGGCCCATCTGGCCGCGGGCGACCCCGGGGGCATGCTGCCCGCGGTCGCGTCGTCGGCGGCCCAGATCCGGGTCGCCCACCGCGCCGCCGTCGCGGCCGGCCTCGGTGCGCTGGCCCGGTACGGCAGGCCGCGGGCCCTGGTCGTCGTGGGCATGGGCGGGGCGGGCATCGCGGGCGACCTGCTCGCCGCCGTGTGCGGCCAGGGCGCCCCGCTGCCGATCGTCACCGTGCGCGACTACCGGCTGCCCGGCTGGGTGGGCGCCGCCGACCTGGTCGTCGCGGTGTCCTCCTCCGGCAGGTCGGAGGAGACGCTCGCCGCCGCGGCCGAGGCCGTGCGCCGGGGCTGTCACCTGCTCGCGGTGGCCGCCGCGGACAGCCCGCTGCACGCCGTCGCCGCGCAGGCGGGCGCGCCCTTCGTGCCGGTGCACGTGGACGCGCCGTCCCGGGCCACCATGTGGGGCCTGACGGTGCCGCTGCTGGTCCTGGCCGGGGAGCTCGGCCTGGTCCGGGCCGGCGAGGAGGTCTTCGAGGGTACGGCGAAGCGGCTGGAGGACATCGCCCACCGCTGCCGGCCGTCCAGCGAGTCCTTCATCAACCCGGGCAAGATGCTGGCGCTGGATCTCGCCGAGACCGTCCCGATGATCTGGGGATCTTCGCCGCTCACGGCGGTCGTGGCACACCGCCTGGCCGACCAACTCCACAAAAACGCGAAATATCCCGCTATTTGGGGGCAGATACCGGAGGCCACCCACAACCAGGTGGTGGCCTTCGACGGCCCGCTCGCCACCCGCGACCTCTTCGCCGAGGACGCGGGGCGGTCGCTGCGGCTGTTCGTGCTACGGGACACGGAGGAGCACCCCCAGGTGGCCAGGCGCAGGGAAGCGTCCGTCCGGGTGGCGGAGGAGCGTGACGTGCGGGTGACCGAGCTGGTCGCCGAGGGGGAGGGACCGCTGGAGCGGGTCGCCGGGCTGATCGCGCACGCCGACTACGCGAGCGTGTACCTCGCGCTCGGCTACGGCATCGATCCCGGTCCGGTTCCCCCGGTGACCGAGCTGAAGGCGCGCATAACCCAATAGGATCCGACGGGATCGTCCCCTTACTTTCTTGACGAGCGGAGAAGGCACGTGAGCGCGTCTGGCGGTACCAAGGCGATCGTCGCCGCACTGATCGCGAATCTGTCGATCGCGGTGGCGAAGTTCGTCGCCTTCGTGATCACGAGCTCATCCTCCATGCTCGCCGAGTCGATCCACTCGCTCGCCGACTCGGGCAACCAGATCCTGCTGCTGGTCGGCGGCAAGCGGGCCACCCGGGCGAGCACCCCGCAGCATCCCTTCGGCTATGGGCGGGAGCGTTATTTCTACGCCTTCGTCGTGGCGGTCGTGCTGTTCACCGTCGGCGCGCTCTTCTCGCTCTACGAGGGCTATCACAAGATCAGTGAACCGCACGGAGTGGACACCCCGATCGTCGCCTTCGGGGTGCTGATCTTCGCGATCATCGCCGAGGCGTTCTCCTTCCGCACCGCGATCAGAGAGGCGAACGCGGTGCGCGGGAAGCAGTCGTGGGTGCAGTTCATCCGGCGTTCCAAGTCGCCGGAGCTGCCGGTCATCGTGCTGGAGGACCTCGGCGCCCTGCTCGGCCTGATCTTCGCGCTCTTCGGCGTGACCATGGCGGTCGTCACCGGCGACGGCATCTGGGACGGCATCGGCACCCTGATGATCGGCGTCCTGCTCGCCTGCATCGCGGTCATCCTGGCCATCGAGACGAAGTCGCTGCTGATCGGCGAGAGCGCGGGCCCGGAGATCGAGCGGGAGATCGTCACCGCCCTCACCGCCGGGCCGGAGGTGCCGCAGGTCATCCACCTGCGCACCCTGCACCTCGGCCCGGAGGAGCTGCTCGTCGCAGCCAAGATCGCGATGGCGCACGACGACACGGCTGCCGAGGTCGCCCGTGGCATCGACGCCGCCGAGCAGCGGATCCGCGCCGCCGTGCCGAGCGCCCGGGTGATCTACCTGGAGCCCGACCTCTACGAGACCCGCAGGACGAACGGCGCGGCCGGGCAGACTCCCGCCCAGGTCGGCCACGACGCCCCGCCCGCCGTGGACGCGGGCACGCCCGGCGACTCCCCGGGCGGCGACTCCCCGGGGGGCGCGGACGCCACGGTCTCCTAGAGCGGCCTGCCGGTCCGGCGTCCGGGGGGCTGTGCCTCGCGCAGCAGGCGCAGGGCCTTCTCCTTCTCGAAGTCCAGGGCACGGCGCGGTGCCTGGATACGGCCGATCCGCAGGCCGAGATCCCGTACGGCGTGCGCCACGGCGGGCTCGGTGAGCACCCGCAGGGCGAAGGCGAGCTCGGCGGGGGAGACGTCGAAGCGCCGCTCCAGGTCCATCGCCTGGGCCACGGCGCCCAGCTCCTCCTCGCCGAACCTGCGGTGGGCGCCACGGTCGCGGACCGGCGGCAGCAGGCCGAGCGCCTCGCGGTAGCGGAGCATGCGCGGGGACATGCCGAGCCGCTTGGCGGCTTCCGTTATTCGCATTCTTACATTCTTGTGTAAGGTTCCCCGGCCTGAAGATGCGGCCCGCCGTACCGGAGCCTAGACTCGCTGGCGACCACTTCCGGTAGAGGGGAACATCATGGACTTCAAGGTCGCCGACCTGTCACTCGCCGGCTTCGGCCGTAAGGAGATCCAGCTCGCGGAGCACGAGATGCCGGGGCTGATGGCGATCCGCCGGGAGTACGCGGACACGCGTCCCTTGAGCGGGGCCAGGATCATGGGCTCGCTGCACATGACCATCCAGACCGCGGTGCTCATCGAGACGCTGGTCGAGCTGGGAGCCGACGTCCGCTGGGTGAGCTGCAACATCTTCTCCACCCAGGACCACGCCGCCGCGGCCGTGGTCGTGGGCGTGGACGGCACGGCCGAGGAGCCCAAGGGTGTCCCGGTCTTCGCCTGGAAGGGCGAGACGCTGGAGGAGTACTGGTGGTGCACCGAGCAGGCGCTGACCTGGCCTGACGGTGAGGGCCCCAACATGATCCTGGACGACGGCGGCGACGCCACGCTGCTCGTGCACAAGGGCGCCGAGTACGAGGCCGCCGGGGCCGTCCCCGCCGCCGCCGAGGGCGACGCCGAGGAGTGGAAGATCATCCTGGACACGCTGCGCCGCTCCATCGCCGAGCACCCGGGCCGGTGGACCGCGATGGCCGACCGGATCAAGGGCGTCACCGAGGAGACCACCACCGGTGTCCACCGCCTCTACGAGATGCACAGGTCCGGCAGCCTGCGCTTCCCGGCGATCAACGTCAACGACTCGGTGACCAAGTCGAAGTTCGACAACAAGTACGGCTGCCGCCACTCGGTCATCGACGGCCTGAACCGCGCCACCGACGTGCTCATCGGCGGCAAGGTGGCGGTCGTCTGCGGCTACGGCGACGTGGGCAAGGGCTGCGCCGACGCGCTGCGCGGCCAGGGCGCCCGGGTGATCGTCACCGAGATCGACCCGATCTGCGCGCTCCAGGCCGCGATGGACGGCTTCCAGGTCACCACGCTGGAGGACGTCGTCGGCATCGCCGACATCTTCGTCACCACCACCGGCAACTTCAACATCATCACCGCCGACCACATGGCGTCGATGAAGCACCAGGCGATCGTCTCCAACATCGGCCACTTCGACAACGAGATCGACATGGCCGGCCTGGCCCGCGTCCAGGGCGTCAGGCGCAACAACATCAAGCCGCAGGTCGACGAGTGGGTCTTCCCCGACGGCCACTCGATCATCGTGCTCGCCGAGGGCCGCCTGATGAACCTCGGCTGCGCCACCGGCCACCCGTCGTTCGTGATGTCCAACTCCTTCACCAACCAGGTGATCGCGCAGATCGAGCTGTTCACCAAGTCCGACGCGTACCCGCTGGGCGTCTACACCCTGCCCAAGCACCTGGACGAGAAGGTCGCCCGGTTGCACCTCGACGCCCTCGGCGTCAAGCTGACCGAGCTGACCAAGGAGCAGGCGGAGTACATCGGCGTCCCGGTCGAGGGCCCGTACAAGGCCGACCACTACCGCTACTGAGATGACCGGCCCGGCCGCCCCTGGTGGGGCGGCCACGGTGGAAGGCGAGCCGCAGGTGGAAGGCACGCAGATCGCGCAGGCGGGAGAGCGGCGGATCGACTGGGCGGCGCGGGCGATGCCCGTGCTGCAGGCGCTCGGCACCCGCTTCGCCGCCGAGCGTCCGCTCGACGGCGTGCGGATCGCCGCCTGCCTGCACGTGACCGCCGAGACCGCGGTGCTCATGGGCGCGCTGAAGGCGGGCGGCGCGGACATCGCGCTGGCCGCCTCCAACCCGCTCTCCACCCAGGACGACGTGGCCGCGGCCCTCGCCGGGTACGGCATCGCCGTGCACGCCAAGGCCGGGGTGGACCGGGACACCTACTACCGGCACATCCACGCCGCCCTGGACATCGCCCCGGAGATCGTCCTGGACGACGGGTGCGACCTGGTGAACACCCTGCACACCGAGCGGGTCGAGCTGCTGCCCGGGGTGAGCGGGGGCTGCGAGGAGACCACCACCGGGATCATCCGGCTGCGCCAGATGGCGGCCGAGCAGGCGCTCCGGTTCCCGATGGTGGCGGTGAACGACACCCGCACCAAGCGCATGTTCGACAACCGGTACGGCACCGGCCAGTCCACCCTGGACGGCATCATGCGTGCCACGAACACCCTGCTGGCGGGCAAGACCGTGGTGGTGGCCGGGTTCGGCTACTGCGGCAGGGGAGTGGCCGAGCGGGCCAAGGGCCTGGGCGCGCGGGTGATCGTCACCGAGATCGACCCGGTCAAGGCGCTGGACGCCCTGCTCCAGGGGTATGAGGTGCGCCCGATGTCGGCGGCGGCCGAGACCGGGGACGTGTTCGTCACGGTCACCGGTAACCGCGACGTGATCAGGGGCGAGCACCTGGAGCGGATGAAGGACGGCGCCATCCTCGCCAACGCCGGCCATTTCGACGTCGAGGTGGACGTGCGCGCCCTGGAGTCGCTCGCCCTGACCGTCAACCCCGCCGTTCGCCCCAGCACCGACGAGTACGTGCTGGCCGACGGCCGCCGCCTGCTGCTGCTCGCCGAAGGCCGCCTCGTCAACCTCACCGCCGCCGAGGGCCACCCGGCCGCCGTGATGGACATGTCCTTCTCGGCCCAGGCCCTCGCCATCACCTGGCTGGCCCGCGAGCGCGCCACCCTCGCCCCCGGCGTCTACGACGTCCCCGCCGAGATCGACGCCGAGGTCGCCCGCCTGAAGCTGGCCGCCGCGAGCGTCGAGATCGACACCCTCACCGCCACCCAGGAGGACTACCTCCACTCCTGGCGCGCCGGCTCCTGAGCCCGGCGCCGTGCCGCCGGGCGTCTGATTCGTGCAAGACCGTGGCGCCGAGCCGCAGGTAGCGTCCGCCGGATGAACGACTTCACGGGGCCGGTTCTCCGGCCGGGGGACGACGGTTACGACGCGGAACGGGCAGGGTTCAACCACGCCGTGGAGCATCGGCCGGCGATCGCCGTCGGGGCGACCGGCGCGGGGGACGTCCAGGCGGCCGTGGCCCTGGCCGCGTCCCAGGGCAGGCCGGTGGCGGTGCTGGCGACCGGGCACCAGCCGGCCCTGCCGTCCGCCGGGGCCGTGCTGATCAACACGCGGCGGATGGCCGGGGTGCTGGTCGATCCGGTGGCCGCGACCGCCCGGGTCGAGGCGGGGGCACGCTGGCAGCGGGTGCTGGAGGCGGCCACGCCGTACGGGCTGGCGCCGCTGAACGGGTCGAGCCCGCACGTCGGCGCGGTCGGCTACACGCTCGGCGGCGGAGCGGGACTCCTCGGCCGCCGGTACGGCTTCGCGGCCGACCACGTGCGCGGGTTCGAGGTCGTGACCGCCGACGGGCGGCTGCGGCACGTGTCGGCCGACGCCGAGCCGGACCTGTTCTGGGCGCTGCGCGGCGGCAAGGGCAACTTCGGCGTGGTGGTCGCCATGGAGATCGGCCTCTTCCCGGTGGCCCGCCTCTACGGCGGAGGGCTGTACTTCCCCGGCGAGGCCGCCTCCGACGTGCTGCACGCCTACGCCGGGTGGACGGCGGCGGTGCCGGACGAGATGGCGTCCTCGGTGATGCTGCTCCACTATCCGGACGACCCGGCCGTCCCCGAACCGCTGCGCGGGCGGTTCGTCACGCACGTCCGGATCGCCCACAGTGGTCCCGTCGAGGAGGGCGAACGGCTGACCCGCCCGCTGCGCGACATCGGCCCGCGGCTGCTCGACACGGCGGGCGAGATGCCGTACGCCCGGGTCGGCTCCATCCACCACGAGCCCACCGATCCCGTCGCCGCCTACGACCGCGTCACGATGCTCGCCGGGCTGGACGCCGCCGTCGTGGACACGCTGCTGTCACTGGCCGGGCCGCAGGCCGGGACGGCGCTCGCGGTCGAGCTGCGCCACTTCGGCGGCGCCTACGCGCGCCCGCCCGCCGTGCCGAACGCCGTCGGCGGACGCGACGCGGCCTTCTCCCTCTTCTCCGGCTCCCTCCTCGACCCCGCCCGCCTGGCGGAGGCCCGGCAGGCGCACGACACGGTGCACGGCAAGATGCGTCCCTGGAGCACCGGCGGCACCTTCGCCAACTTCCTCGGCGTCGACGACACCACCCCCGGCCACGTCCGCACCGCCTACCCCCCGGCCGTCTTCGCCCGGCTCACCGACGTCAAGACCCGTTTCGACCCCGCCAACCTCTTCCGGATCAACCACAACATCCCGCCGCGCTGACCCGGCGCGGGGATGTGGGATTCCGGGGAGAAGGTCGCCATGCGCTGTTACGCCGCCCGGTGACCACGGGCGGCGCACCAGGTCCTTTCGGTCGCAAATGGGACCTGTTTGGCGGTGCCTTGACGGCCGTGCGCGCCGCGACCGGAAAACGTTATCCTTTTTCATTTCGGCGGGCGCTCGGATGATATCCGGATGGTCGCATTACGGGCTTTCCGAGGGGTGAAGGCCGAGGTCAGGGGCGGGTTCGGAAAGGTGACGGGTGGGGGGACCGTGGCCGCAGGGTGGGCCGGGAAGGGGGGCCGGGCGCATTGACCTTTCGGCCCAGAGTAAGAGCGGACGGCCGTGAGTTATATTCCGGGAATGGTATGAAACGCGATGGCTCTGGGACTATCCTGTGCCCATATGCCATCGAATGATCGAGGAAGTGAAGCGGAAATGGACCTCAGCGCGGCCGTATGGCGGAAGTCCTCGCGTTCCAGTGCGAGCGGCGGCCAGTGTGTGGAAGTCGCCTCCAACCTGGCCGGCGTGGTCGCGGTCCGTGACAGCAAGAACCCCGACGGAGCCACCCTCCTTTTCGACCCCGGCGACTGGCGGGCCTTCATCGCCGGTGCCAAGAACGGCGACTTCGACCGGTGACCGGCGCTCGCCGAGCTGATCGATGCCACCTGCCAGGGGGCGTCCGCGGCGAAGGTTAGGTGAACCCATGCCTTCTTCTCACTCCCCCGGCGCCCAGCGGCGGCGAGAAGAGCTCAGGGACTTCCTGCGGACGCGGCGGGCCCGGCTCTCCCCGCAGGATGTGGGGATGCCCGGCGGCGGGCGCAGGCGCACGCCCGGCCTGCGACGTGAGGAGGTCGCGGTGCTGGCGGCTCAGGCTCCGACGGTGCCGTCGATCGCCTCGCGCAGGAAGTCGGCGTGGCCGTTGTGCCGGGCGTACTCGTGGATCAGGTGCAGCATCACCAGCCGCAGTGACACGTCCGCCTGCCACTTGGCGTTGTGGCCGACGACGTCGAGGGACTCCGCCTCCCGCTCGATCCGCCGCGCGTGCTCGACCTCCGCCTGCCAGGCGTCGAACGCCTCGGACCGGGTGGCCGCGCCCGCGTCGTACGCCGCCTGGTAGTCGCCCTCGTCCGACCACACCAGCGGGAGGTCCTCCGCGTTGATCACCCGGCGGAACCAGGTGCGCTCCACCTCGGCCATGTGGCGTACCAGGCCGAGCAGGGAGAGCGCCGAGGGCGGCATCGACCGGCGGCGCAGGTCGTCGTCGGACAGCCCGTCGCACTTCATGGCGAGCGTCGCCCGGTGGTAGTCGAGGAAGGCGCGCAGTGTCTCCCGCTCGCCCGCGACCAGCGGTGGCGGAACTCGATCGGTGGTCATGTCGCGGACGCCTTTCGGGGTGGTCACGGCTGACTGCGGTGTCAGTCGCCCGTGGGGGAGCGCCGGCCGCGGCGCGGCTTCGCCGAGGTGTTCGCCTCGGCGAGCGCGATGTCCTGCACGACCGTGCAGGGCTCGGCGCCGGAGGGCTCGCTGTTGGTGGCCATGCGCCGGATCAGGTCGCGGAAGACGTCGCGCTCCGGGCCTTCCAGGGCGGCCAGCACCTCGTCCTCCACGTGGCGCAGCCGTAGCTGCAACTCGTCGAGGCGGGCGTGGCCCCGCTCGGTGGCGATGATGTGCCGGGCGCGCCGGTCGGTGGGGTCGGGGCGTCGCTCGATGAGGCCCGCCTGTTCGAGGTCGTCCAGCAGGTAGGTCATGACCGTGCGGTCGACGCCGAGCTGCTGGGCGAGCGCGAGCTGCGTCGAAGGCACGCCCTGCACGGCGGTGGTCAGGACCTGGTAGCCGCGGGGACCGCCGGGAAGGTCGGTCATCGCCAGGTTGGCGGCCTTGAGGTAGGAACGGAAGACCATGCCGAGCGCCCACCCAAGATCGCCGTCCACCGCGCAGGGGTCGCCCGGCGCCTGAGGGGGGTCCTGCGTGGTACTCACCGTTTCATCATAACTTCGCGTGCCCGCAGACAGATATTCTGTGCGGCCGGATGTCACGGCCGGCGGGCGCCCTCCAGGAACACGGTGATGACCGCGGCGCTGCCCTGCTCGACGCCGAGACGCTGACCGGCGACCATGTGCAGCACGTTTCTCAGCAGGCCGGTGAGCAGCCCGAGCAGCACGTCCACCGGCAGGTCGTCGCGGAGGGTGCCGTCGGCCACACCCCGGCGGAGCAGCTCGCGGACCGGCTCGGTGAGCCTGCGGTCGAGCTCCTCGACGTCCTCCATCCGGGACTTGTCGATCTCGGTCAGCGCGGCGTACTTCCCGCCCGCGGTGACGAAACCCCGGACGAGCCTGGCGAGACCCTCCCGGACCGGGACGTCGTCGATCCCGGCGTCGGCGATCCTGGCGCACACCTCGTCGAAGGCCGCCCTGGTCAGCCCCTGGATCAGGGCGTCACGGCTGGGGAAGTAACGGTACAGGGTCGCCCGCGCGACGCCGGCCGCCTCGGCGATCTCGGCCATGCTCGCCGAATCGCCGCGCTCGGCGAGCACCGCCGCCGCCGCGTCCAGGATGCCCGCGGCGATGCGATCGTGCAGTGCCGGCTGCCTCACCATGGGAACAGCATATGGGCCTGTCTCTTCATTGGACATCAATGTATCGTGATGAGACATCAGTGTCTCAGAAGTGGGGAAGCGGATGAGAAGACTCGGGACCACGGACATCGAGATCACGCCCATCGGGCTGGGCTGCATGCAGTTCTCCGGGCCGGGCCTGATGGCGAGGTTCTACAGCGCGGTCGCCCAGCCCGTCGTCGACACGGTGGTGGACGCGGCGCTCAAGGGCGGCGTCTCCTGGTTCGACACCGCCGAGATGTACGGCAGGGGCGCCTCGGAGCGGGCGCTCACCACGGCGTTGCGCGGGAGCGGCATCGCCCCCGGCGAGGTACGGATCGCCACGAAGTGGGCGCCGTTGCTCCGTACGGCGTCGAACATCGAGCGTTCCGCCGAGGCGCGGCTCGCCTCGCTCCAGGGCTATCCGATCGACCTGCACCAGATCCACCTGCCCTGGGGGAGCCTGTCCTCCATCCCCAGCCAGGTGCACGCGATGGCCCGGCTCTGCCAGGCCGGGAAGATCACGTCGGTCGGGGTGAGCAACTTCTCCGCCCGGCAGATGGAGGCGGCGAGCCGGATCCTCGCCTCCTACGGGATCGCGCTCGCCGCCAACCAGGTCCGGGTCAGCCTGCTCGACCGCGAGATCGAGCGCGACGGCGTGCTCGACGCCGCCCGCCGGCTGAACGTCACGCTGATCGCCTACTCCCCGCTCAAGACCGGCCTGCTCACCGGGAGGTTCCACGAGGACCCGGCCCGGGTGAAGGCGCTGCCGGTGATGCGCAGGCGGTTCGGCGGGTACGACGCCGCCTCGATGGCCCGGACCGCGCCGCTCGTCGCCGAGCTGCGCGCGATCGGCAAGGCGCACGGCGTCTCCGCCACTCAGGTCGCGCTGGCCTGGGTCATCGGCTTCTACGGTGACACCGTGGTCGCGATCCCGGGCGCCTCCAAGCCGCACCAGGCCGAGGAGATCGCCGCGGCGATGCACCTGCGCCTGACGGAGAAGGAGACCCGCGCCCTTGAGGAGGTCTCCCGGGCGGTCGCACGGAAGTGAGGCCGAGTGGCGGCGTACGGGCAGATAGTCGTGATCGACCGGAAATGATGGCCCCGGCCGCGTACATAGACCTGGTGTCCGTGTCACCCGCTGACTAAGGAGACCAGCCATGGGGGCAGCCCGTGGATGACGAACGGCTCGCCGGGTTCGAGGCCGTCTACCGCGAGACGTACAGCCGGATCGCCGACTACGCCGCGCGTCGCTGCGACTCGCCACAGGACGCGGCCGACGTCGTGGCGGAGACGTTCGCGGTCGCCTGGCGGCGGACGGACGAGATGCCGCGGGGGGAGGAGGCGATGCCCTGGCTGTACGGCGTGGCGCGCAGGGTGCTGGCCAACCACCGGCGCGGCGAGGTACGCCGTCAGGCGCGCAGCGCCGAGCTGGACGCGGAGATGGCCGACCTCTACGGCGCGGATCCGGAGAGCACGGTGGAGCTGAGAGTGATCGGCGAGGCGTTCCGGACGCTGTCCGAGGAGGACCGCGAGGTGCTGGCGCTGGTCGCCTGGGAGGAGCTCGACCGCGAGGAGATCGCCGCGGTGCTCGGCCTGTCGCGCAACGCCGTGCGGATCCGGCTCCACCGCGCGCGCCGGCGGTTCTCCGGCGCGCTCACCAGGGCGGGTGTCAGGCACACCGCAGAGAACAGATTGTTTCCCGTTGGGAGGTCGCTGTGAAGGACGTCGAAGCGATGGTGAGGGCGCTGGCCCGGGTCGAGCCGGGAGCGGGGCGAGGCCGCCCGGCGGGCGCGGGGGCACCGCCGTTGCTGGCCTCGATCACAGCCGAGAGGCCCGGCCCCGCCGCGGCCCCCTACCCCGCCGTGGAGCCCTACCCTGCCGTGGAGCCCTTTCCGGCCGCGGAGCCCTTTCCCGCTGTCGGGCCCGCCCGCCGCGCCGGTCGGCTGCGGCGGATCGGGCCGGCCGTGGCCGCGGTGGGCCTCCTCGCCGCCGCCGTGGTCCTCGGTCCGAGCCTGCTGCCGGACGGCCGCGGCGTGGCGACGTCGTACGCCAACTCGGCGGTCGAGATCCGGCTCGAAGGCGATCGGTACGTCGCCCGGATCAAGGATCCGTTCGCCGAGAGCGCGAAGTACACCCAGGCGTTCGAGGCGGTCGGGCTCGACGTCGACCTGCTCGTGGTGCCCGTCTCGCCGAGCGGGGCCGGTCACCTGGTGCAGATAGGGATGAAGGGCAGCGGTGGCGAGAGCGGGCTGGGCTCCGGGACCACGCCGGCGGGGTGCGAGCTGCGAGAGCCGGGCTGCTTCCTCACGGTCGAGGTGCCGGCCGATCTCACCGGGTCGGCCTGGCTCAAGCTCGGCCGGCAGGCCAGGCCGGGCGAGACCTACCAGAACTCCGCGTCGGCCGCCGCCACGGGCGAGGACCTCGCCGGGGTCAAGGTGCAGGGCGTGCCGGTCGGGACCGTCCTGGCCGAGGTACAGGACCGGAACCTGACCGCCCTCTTCGCCCTCGTGGTGCCGCTGGAGAACGACTCGCACACCGTGGAACCGCTGACCGCCGCCGAGGTCGGCGACGACTGGACCGTCTGGGACGTCGAGGCGGTGAAGGCGGGCACGGTGCGCCTCATGGTCACCCGGGAACACCTGCCCAACAATCCGCTCTACGCCGACTGACTCCCACAATTCACACAATTCGGACAATCGGCGTGTGATGTGCTTATAGGGCTACAGATCGTGCATCCGGGCGATTTCCACGGATTGGCTGACCGAAATGTCCTCGGCCAGTTCCTGGACCCGGATGTGCGAGCCCTTCCTGAGGACCTCTTCCGCCATCTTGATGGCGCCCTGGTGGTGGGCGGTCATGAGCTGGATGTAGAGCTCGTCGAAGGCCGTGCCGGAGGCCGCCTTGAGGGCCGCCATCTGCTCGGGGGTCGCCATGCCCGGCATGTTCCCGTGTGCGGCGTGGTGCTCGGGCACCGGCTGGCTCTGCTGCTGGAGCCAGGTGCTCATCATGGTGATCTCGGGCCCCTGGACGTCCTGGATGCGCGCGGCCAGCCGCTTGAGCGGCTCGGACTGCGCCCGGGAGGGGGCGAGCACGCTCATGTCCAGCGCCTGGCGGTGATGGATGATCATGTCCTGCATGAACCGGATGTCCGCGGCGTTGGCGGCCTGGGCGGGGGCGGCGGTGGCGGCCTCCTCGGGGCCGAGGGTCCTGGCCTGCTCGCCGGGCCTGCCCGGGGCGATCACCGGAGCGGTCTGCGCCGCGGCCGGCGCCGGGGTGTCGCTGCACCCGGTCAAGGCGATCAGGGTGGCTCCGGTGACGCAGAGAAGTGCGGCGCGCACCCGACCTCCTTGTACGTGTGGTGTGGCAGGGTGCACGGTAACGTCCGGCGGCGAGGACTGTAAAGGGGTCAGATAGGCACTTTTCTTGACAGTTTGCCAGCTAGATCATTCGGGGTTCAGGGGTAAGACTTCATGTCATTTATGCGCACCTTATGTGCGCAAGAGCAAGGAGGTCCTGAGTGTCCACCCCCTCCAGGTCTGGCTGGGCGAGTCGTATCCTCGCCGTGGCCGGCGCCGCTGTGGCGATGGTGCTCTCGGGTATGCCCGCGCAGGCCGCTGACATTCCCGCACCCGACACGATCGTGATGAGCAACAACATCTCTCACGTTGCGAACGTCCCGAAGCCGGAGCCCATTGCCGGCAACATCAACACCGACATGGCGTTCCAGGACAACTACGCCTACGTCGGCAATTACAACGGCTTCTCCATCTACGACATCCGGAACCCCAAGCGTCCCCGGGTCGTGAGCTCGGTCGTCTGCCCGGGTTCGCAGATGGACGTGTCCGTCTATGGCAACCTGCTGTTCGGGTCGGTCGACTCGTCCCGCAACGACGACTCCTGCAACAGCGTGGGCCAGAGCGCTGCCGTGGAGACGTCCTGGGAAGGCATCCGGATCTTCGACATCAGCGACAAGGCGAACCCGGTCTACATCAAGTCGGTCGAGACCGACTGTGGTTCGCACACCCACACGCTGGTGCCGGCCAAGGACAAGAAGTCGGTCTACCTGTACGCTTCGTCGTACTCGCCGTCGGCCAGCTTCCCGGACTGCCAGCCGCCGCACGACAAGATCTCGATCGTCAAGGTTCCGCTGAAGAACCCGACGGCCGCCGCGGTCGTGTCCACCCCGGTGCTGTTCCCGGACGGCGGTAACGAGACCCCGGTCCCCGGCGCCAGCCGTACGACCGGTTGCCACGACATCACCGTGTACGCCGAGAAGGACCTCGCGGCCGGCGCCTGCATGGGCGACGGTGTGCTGTTCGACATCCGCGACCGGGAGAACCCGAAGGAGATCGACCGGGTCCAGGACGCGAACTTCGCCTTCTGGCACTCCGCCACCTTCAACAACGAGGGTGACAAGGTCATCTTCACCGACGAACTCGGTGGCGGCGGCGCGGCGACCTGCAACGAGGCGACCGGCCCGAACCGCGGCGCTGACGCGATCTTCGACGTCAAGCGGCGTGAGCTCGTCTTCAAGAGCTACTTCAAGATCGACCGCTTCCAGGCCGACACCGAGAACTGCGTCGCGCACAACGGCTCCCTGATCCCGGTCAAGGGCAAGGACATCATGGTGCAGGCGTGGTACCAGGGTGGCATCTCGGTGTGGGACTTCACCGACTCCACGCGCCCGCGGGAGATCGGCTACTTCGAGCGTGGCCCGTACGCGGCGGCCAACCTCTCCGGCGGTTTCTGGTCTGCCTACTACTACAACGGCTACATCTACGGTTCTGACTTCAACTACGGCCTCGACGTCCTGAAGATCAACGACAGGCTGACGAACCCGGCCAACGGTGTGAAGGACGACCTGCTGAACGTCCAGACCCAGGAGTCGTACGCCGAGCGTGGCCGCGGCCACGGTCACGACCGCGACTGATCGGGCTGAACGCACAGGTGACGGATCGCTGATCGATCGGTGACCGGACGGCGGCGGGTCCCCCCGGACCCGCCGCCGTTTCACGTCCGGGCGAGGCTCACCGGCACACCGGTGCCGGGCCGAGGTCCGCCTGCGGCGGCGGTGGAGTTCGTGCGGACATGATTGGGGCGGCCCGCACCGGCCTCTCCCACCGGCGCGAACCGCCCCGCTCCCCCAGGCGAGCAATGTCCCATCGCCCGCGCCGACCACACCTGCCCCACTTCGGGGACACCATGCGTCCCCGGCCGTGATTTCTCAGGCGGGCGGGACGAATCCGCCCGGAGTCGGCCCCTGCTCGGGCGCCGCGGCGGGCGAGGAAGCCGCCGGGCCCCGACCACCGGCCGAAGGCGGCCCGGCCTGCGCGGGCGGGCCGTAGGGGGAGGGCTGCGGCGGCGTGGGGGCGGGCGGGGCGCCGTAGGGAGCCGGTCGGGATCCCAGGCCGTACGCGGGCGCCTGCGCGGCATTGCCGTACGCGCCCGTGCCGTACGAGGGTGTGGGGTGCGGGGTGGGGCGGCGGGCCAGGCGGGCTTCTTCGCGGTGGCGGCGTTCGGCGAGGACGGCGGACAGGTAGGCGTGCGGCGGGACCTGGGCGGGCGGCGGCGGCGAGACGTACGAGGCCATCTGGGTGGCGATGCGCACGCCCATCTCGTGCCGCACGGCGGGTGCGAGGTCGTGCCAGCGCAGCAGGTACTGCCGCGCGGTGTCGGCGACCTCGGCCGGCAGCCGGGACAGCTCCAGCCGGGACGCCCACCCGGCGAGCTGCGGCGGCATCTCCACCGGCGCCCGGCCCAGCCGGGGAGCGCGCTCGGAGATGACGATGGTGCCCGCGAACAGGTCGCCGAGCCGTTTGCCCTTCTCCGAGATGAGCGAGGTGATCAACGCGGGCGCCCCGGTGAGCATCCAGATCTCCGGGAACCCGGCCAGCCCGCGGAAGAGCGCCTGGCGGAACCGCTCGGGGCCGCCGTCGTCGCTCACCACCCGCAGGCCCAGCGCCATCTTCCCGAGGGTGCGGCCACGGGTCAGCGTTTCGAAGATCACCGGGTAGCCGACCAGCACCAGCACCGTGAACAGGATCGACACCGCGATCGCCAGCGCGCTGTCGGCGATGCTCGCGAACCGGCCGACCACCACGAACGCGGCGATCAGGAACACCAACTGCACGGCCACGTCGATGAGCTGGGCGACGGCCCGGCTCGGCACCTGCGCCACACGCACCTCGACGACGACGGCCTCGCCGGTCACCACATCGGACACTCGTCTGCTCCGCCCCACTCGGTCTGCGCATAGCCGCCCGCGCCGCCCATTCTGCCGCACGTCCCGCCTCCCCCGAGGTCCACGCCCCCGCCCGGGAACGCAATAGGGTCAGGGCGTGGACATCGACGCATTCGTCACCGCGCACCGGCCGGACTGGGACCGGCTGGAGGAGCTGGTGCGCCGTAAGAGGTCGCTGACCGGGGAGGAGGCCGACGAACTGGTCGACCTCTACCAGCGGGTCGCCACCCACCTGTCCATCGTGCGCTCGGGGTCGGCCGACGGGCCCCTGGTCGGACGGCTGTCGGTGCTCGTCGCGCGGGCGCGTTCCGCCGTGACCGGGGCGCACACGCCCGCCTGGCGGGAGTTCGTCAGGTTCTTCACCGTTTCGTTCCCGGTGGTGGCCTACCGGGCGCGCTGGTGGTGGCTCGGCACCACCGCCGCCTTCCTCGTGGTGTCCACCGTGCTGGCGTTCTGGGTGGCGCGCAATCCGGACGTGCAGGCCACGATCGCCACCCCGGCGGAGATCAAGCAGCTCGTCGAGCACGACTTCGCCGACTACTACTCCGCCGACCCGGCCGGCTCCTTCGCGAGCCGGGTCTGGCTCAACAACGTGTGGGTGTCCATGCAGGCGATCGTGTTCTCGATCTTCCTCGGCCTGCCGATCCCCTACATCCTGTGGCAGAACGCGGCGAACGTCGGGATCACCGCGGGCCTGATGGGGTCGCGCGACAAGCTGGACGTCTTCTTCGGCCTGATCACCCCGCACGGCCTGCTGGAGCTGACGGCGGTGTTCCTCGCCGCCGCGGTCGGCATGCGTCTCGGCTGGACCGCGATCGACCCCGGCCCGCGCCGCCGCGGCGAGGCGCTGGCCGAGCAGGGCCGGGCGGTGATGAGCGTGGCGCTCGGCCTGATCGTGGTCCTGCTGGTCTGCGGTCTCATCGAGGCCCTGGTGACCCCGTCCGGCCTGCCCACGTGGGCGCGGATCGGCATCGGAGTGCTGGCCGAGGTGCTCTTCCTCGGCTACGTGGTGGTGCTGGGCCGCAGGGCGGTGTCCAGGGGCGAGAGCGGCGACCTCGAACGCGCGCCGGACGTCGCCCCCTCGACCGGCTGACTCACAGTCGCCCGGCGGCCTTGAGGGCGAGGTAGGCGTCGGCCAGGGCCGGGGCGATGTCGTCGGGCAGCGCGTCCACGACCTCGACGCCGTTGCGGCGCAGCCGGGCGGTGATGGCCCGCCGGTCCGCGGCCAGCCGTTCGGCCGCCGCCGCGTCGTAGACCCGCTCCGGCGTGCCCCTGCCCCGGGCCATGGCGGCGACCTGCGGGTCGGAGACGGCGGCGAGCAGCACCAGGTGCCGGGAGGAGAGCTGGGGGAGCAGCGGCAGCAGCCCCTCCTCCAGGGAGGCGGAGTTGAGGTCGGTGAGCACGACGACCAGGCAGCGCCGCTTCGCCCGGGCGAGCACCGCCGCGACCATCCCGGCCGAGTCGGCCTCGATCAGCTCCGCCTCGATCGGCGCCATCACGTTCACCAGCACCGAGAGCAGCTCCGTACGGCCGGCGCCGGACACCCAGGCCCGCACCTCCCGGTCGTAGGCCAGGAAGTCGACCCGGTCGCCGGCCCGGGCGGCGAGCGCGCCGAGCAGCAGGGCGGCGTCCATCGACCAGTCGAGCCGGGGCCAGCCGGGCGGCGTCCCACCCGTCGCGGGATCGGCGGGCGTGCCCGCGGCCTGCCCGGCCTGCGGGATCGGCGCCGCGCCCACCCGGCCCGCCGAGGTGCGGCCGGTGTCCAGCACGATGAGCACCCGGCGGTCCCGCTCGGGCCGCCAGGTGCGCACCACCACGTCGCGCCGGCGCGCGGTGGCCCGCCAGTCGATGGACCGCACGTCGTCGCCGACCACGTACTCGCGCAGGGAGTCGAACTCGGTGCCCTGCCCGCGCACCAGGGCGGGGTGGCGGCCCTCCAGCTCCCTGAGCCTGGCCAGCCTGGAGGGCAGATGCTTGCGGCTGAGGAAGGGCGGCAGCACGCGCACCGACCACGGCACCGCGTGCGTGCCCTGCCGGGCGGCCAGCCCGAACGGGCCCAGCGCGCGGACCGTCACGGTCACCGCCTCGCGGTCGCCGCGCCGGGTCGGGGTCAGCGTCGTGACCAGGCGGCGCCGCTCGCCCGCCGGGACGTCCAGCGCCAGGTGCCGGGGGGACGCGCCCGCCGAGGGCGGCCACGCGTCGCGCAGCACGCCGCGCACCCGGCGCGGACCGGGGTTCTCCACGATCAGCTCGACCCGCGCCGACTGCCCCAGCCGCACGGCCACGTCCCCGCTTCTGCGCAGCCGCAGCGGGCGCACCCCGCCGGCCAGCGCCAGATCGGCCAGCACCAGGGCGACGAGCAGCAGGCAGACGCCCCCGAACGCGAGGTCCGGCCTGGGCGCGACCAGCACCACCACGGCCCCCAGCGCCGCGAGCAGCCCCGCCCGTCCCGTCAACGCCACGACACGACCTCCAGCACGCGGATCAACGGGGGACCGGGACGGAGGCGAGGATGCCGTCGAGCACGCCGTCCGCGGTCGCCCCCTCCAGCTCGGCCTCGGGACGCAGTTGCACCCGGTGCCGCAGCGCGGGCCTGGCCAGCGCCTTGACGTCGTCGGGGGTGACGTAGCCGCGGCCGGACAGCCACGCCCACGCGCGGGCGGCGGCGAGCAGCGCCGTGCCGCCGCGCGGTGAGACGCCGATCTGCAACGAGGGCGACTGGCGGGTGGCCCTGGCCAGGTCGACGACGTAGCCGAGCACCTCGGGGCCCACGTGCACCCGCGCCGTCGCGGCCCGGCCCGCGGCCAGGTCGGCGGCCGTGGCCACCGGCTTGACGTGCGACAGGTCGCGCGGGTCGAACCCCTGGGCGTGCCGTTCCAGCACGGCGATCTCCTGGTCGCGCGGCGGCAGCGGCACGGTCAGCTTGAGCAGGAAGCGGTCGAGCTGGGCCTCGGGGAGCTGGTAGGTCCCCTCGTACTCGATCGGGTTCTGGGTGGCGGCCACGACGAAGGGGTCGGGCAGCTTACGTGCCGTGCCCTCGATGCTGACCTGCCGCTCCTCCATCGCCTCCAGCAGCGCCGCCTGCGTCTTGGGCGGGGTGCGGTTGATCTCGTCGGCGAGCAGCAGGTTGGTGAACACCGGCCCCTCGCGGAACTCGAACTCCGTCGTCCTCGCGTCGTAGATCAGCGAACCGGTCACGTCGCCCGGCATCAGGTCGGGGGTGAACTGCACCCGCTTGAAGTCCAGCGACAACGCGGCGGAAAGGGTTCGCACGAGCAGCGTCTTGGCCACCCCCGGCACGCCTTCGAGCAGCACGTGCCCCCGGCACAACAGGGCGATCACCATTCCGGTGACCACCGCGTCCTGGCCGACCACGGCCTTGGCCACCTCTGAACGAAGCGCGCCCAGGGCCGAAAACGCCTGTTCGGCACCCAGGTCCGGTGTGCTCACGAGTCTTTAACCTGCCTCTCCAACGTGTCCAGGTAAGCGGCCAGGGCGACGAGCCCGGGATCGTCCGCGGGCGGCGGGCCGTACAGCAGCGCCGCCACGCCATGGGCATCCTGCCCGGTTCGCGCGGCGACCGCGGAGATGACGGCGTCCCGCCCGGCGTCCACCGGCAGGCCGAGCCGCGGGATGAGCCGGTTCAGCACGGCCGCGCGCAGCGCCGCGGCGGCCTGGCCGCGGGCCCGCCTGGCCCGGTAGAGCCGGCCGCGGCCCTCGACGGTCTCGGCGGCGCGCACCACGACGGGCAGCCGCTCGGCGACCACCGGGCCGAGCCTGCGCCCGCGCCACAGCGCGACCACCACGACCGCGACGGCCAGTTGCACCAGCGCCCAGGTGACCCCGGCCGGGATCAGCTCCTCCAGCGACCTGCCCTGCGGCCCGGCCGTCGCCGGCGACTCCTCCGGCACGTCGGGCGCGACCAGCCAGATCAGCGTGGGCCGCGCGCCGGCGAGGTTCATCGCCAGCGCGGCGTTGCCGTCCTCGGCGAGCCGCATGTTCGTCATGAACTCGCCGCTGCCGGTCACGGTGATCGTGCGCCCGCCCTGCCGGTAGGAGACCAGGGTGGGCGCGTCGTCCGCGAGGTAGCAGCGGGCCGCGCCCGCCGGGGCCGCGAACGAGGACCCGCCGATGTACGCGCTGCCCGCCTTGGCGGCGGCGGGGAGCGGGCAGTCCGGCTCGCGGGAGCGGGGGCGCGCCTGCTCCTCGACGCGCACGCCCGGGGCCAGGTCGCCCCAGGCCCAGGAGGCGTCGAAGCCCACGAGTAGCCGGTCGCCGGGCAGCTGCTCCAGCTGTCGCAGCTCCTCGGAGTCGAGCGGGACGGAGCCGGTGACCAGCAGCAGGGAGTCGTCCGAGGCCAGCGCGCCGGCGGCGGCCGGGTCGGTCACCCGCTCGACCCGGACGCCCGCGTCGCGCAGCAGCTCGGCGAGCGCCCTGGAACCGGTCAGCGTGCTGTCCGCGGGGTCGAGGCTCCTGCCCTGGTCTCCGCCGGTCAGCAGCGCGCCGACCAGGGCGGCGGCCACCACGATCGCCGCCACCACCAGCGCCGCCCGCCAGCCGCGCCAGATGCCGCGCGCCGTCGGCGAGACGGAGGTGCCGGCCTGCGCGGGGTCCGGGGCCGAGCCCGAGCCCGGGGCCGGGGCCGGGGCCGAGCCCGGGGCCGGGGCCGGGCCCGGGGCCGGGGCGTCGGCGTGCGGGGCCGGGGCGTCGGGGGAAGGGGAGGCGAGCGCGGTGCCGGGGGAGGCCGGCGGCGTGTCACCGCTCGCGGGTCCCTCGTCCGTCCGGCCGTCCCCGGGCACGGGGCCCGTCCCGCTCATCCGGCCGCCCCCGTGCCGCCGGGCCGGGTGGCGAGGGCGGGTCTGGCGGCGCGGAGGCGGTCGTCGAGGTCGCGGAGCGTCTCGTACGCCTGCGAGGTGGCGGGCACCTCGCCGTAGGTGACGTCGTCGAAGACGCGGGCGGCGCGGGACAGGTCGGCGGCGAAGGCGGGCAGCGCGCGGCCCGCTTCCGCGGCCAGCTCGCCCGCCGTACGGCCGGGCTGCGGCTCGACGATCGCCCGCTCCTCCAGGTCACGGGCGATCGCCCGCAGCCGCTCGCGCACGGCCCGCGCGAAGAGGCCCTCGCCGGCCAGCCGCACGGACTCGGCGCGGTGCTCGGCGGCGCTGAGCGGGCGGTCGCCGAACAGGCCCCCGGCCGCCGCCCCGCCGCCGCGGGTGGCCCTCTTGGCCTGCCACAGCAGCAGCCCGGCCAGCGCCACGACCACGAGGATCACGATCAGCGCGCCCATGCCGCCGCTCAGCCCGCCGCTCCGCCCCTCCAGCAGGTCGCCGAGGAACTGCTGGATGATCCGCAGGATCCGGTCGGGCAACGGCTCCTGCGCGTAACCCCCGGTGAAGAGCTCGTGCGCGGCGCGGCTCTGCGCCTCGCCGCGCCCTATGTCGATCGGGCTCACGGCGAGCCGTAGGGCCGCTGCTGAGGGTCGTCCGAGCGGGCGGCGGCGTAACCGGGATGCCACAGGTCGTCGGCGGAGGCGTGCACCCAGCCCTGACGCTGCTGCTCGATCGCGGCGGTCTGCAACACCAGGTCGAACGCCTCGGCCCGCATCCGCCGGTCGGCGTAGAGCAGGCCGTTGACCCCAGCCTGCACCGGATAGGTGATCATCGCGGCGAGCACCGAGCCGACGGCGGTCAGCAGCGAGTAGACGATGATCGAACCCGTGCTCGCCTGGCCGGTGCCGAGCACGACGGCGCCCACGAGGCTGAAGGGCACGGTGAACACCGAGCCGATGAGCCCGACCAGCAACTGGGTGAGCACCAGGATGCCCAGCACCCGCCAGAAGTCGCCCTTCACCAGTCGCCAGGACCGGCGCATGGCGTCGATCACGCCGCGCCGCTCCAGCACCACGGCGGGCGCGGACAGCGCGAAGAACGTGGTGAAGACGAGGGCGTAGACGATGAAGAGGAGCAGGAAGAACAGCGTCAGCAGGAGGACCGTGCCCGGCCCCGCGCCGGCCGACACGGCCCCGACGACCACCAGGACCAGCACGACCAGCGGCGCCAGCACGATGAGCCCGGTGAGCACCACCACCCCGAACAGCGCGGGCAGCCTGGACACCGTGAGCCGCCACGCCTCGCCCGCCGTGATCCGGCCGCCGAAGACCGCCCGCCCGAGTATCCGGGTGATGATGCCGCTGAGCAGGGTGACCGCGACGAACTGGACGAGGAGCGAGATCAGCGTGCCGGTGGTGGACCCGAGGAGAGCGCCGGCCGGGAACTCGTCCGGTGGCGCGGAGATGATGTCGTCGACCAGCACCACCTGCCCCACGATGACCGGGATCGTGCCGATCGCCGCGGCGATGGCGCTGAGTCCCAGGGTGGCCTTGGGGTTGGACCGGACCAGCTTGATCGTGCCGTCGAGGATGTCGCCCAGCCCGAGCGGCCGCAGCGGGATGATCCCGGGCCGCAGCGCGGGCGGCGGGCGGTAGCCGTGGGGAGGCTGCCCGTAGGCGGGCTGGCCGTACCCCGGCTGCCCGTAGGGCTGCTGCCCGTATCCGGGCTGTCCGTGCTGCGGCGGGCCGTACTGCGGCTGTCCGTGCTGCGGCGGGCCGTGGGGAGGCCGGCCGTGCGGCGGGCCGGGCTGCCCGTGGGGGGCGCCGGGTGGGACGTCGGACGTGGGGGGACCGCCGGGCACGGCCCACGGCGAGGCGGGGCTGTTGTAAGGAGGCGGCTGCTCGGCCGACCAGCCGGGCGGGGGATCTGGCGTGGTGCCGTGGCCGTCTGACATATCCCAATCCTGGCACGGTGACGGGCCACTTGGCGTGATCGCCCGGTGGCTGTGCACGGAGGGATGGCCGAAACAGCGTTGTTTACCGCAGACTGGAAGACGGCGGGACCGGATCAGGCGTACGGCTGGGCGGTCGCGGCGATCGGTGAGGAACCAGGCATGTTCGCGGCGTGTGCGCCTAAAATTCGGCTGCCGGTGGTATGGCTGTTCGACCTTGTACCGCTGAACCGCTGGACAAGGGTACTCTTCGTCGATTGTGCGGGGTTCGCCCAGTATCTCCCAGACTGCGTAGTAACGAATGAGGGGCCATGAAAGGACGCGTGCTGGTCGTCGACGACGACGCCGCTCTCGCCGAGATGCTCGGCATCGTCTTGCGGGGTGAGGGGTTCGAACCGTCCTTCGTCTCAGACGGCGACAAAGCGCTCGACGCCTTCCGTGACACCCGGCCGGACCTGGTCCTGCTCGACCTGATGCTGCCCGGTGCCGACGGCATCGACGTGTGCCGCCGCATCCGGGCGGAGTCCGGGGTGCCGATCGTCATGCTGACCGCCAAGAGCGACACGATCGACATCGTGCTCGGCCTGGAGTCGGGCGCCGACGACTACATCGTCAAGCCGTTCAAGCCCAAGGAACTGGTCGCGCGGGTGCGGGCGCGGCTGCGCCGTACGGATGAGCCGACCCCCGAGATCCTGCAGATCGGCGACATCACCATCGACGTCGCCGGGCACTCGGTCAAGCGCGGCGAGGAGACGATCAACCTCACGCCGCTGGAGTTCGACCTGCTGGTCGCGCTCGCCCGCAAGCCGCGCCAGGTGTTCACCCGCGAGGTCCTGCTGGAGCAGGTCTGGGGCTACCGGCACGCGGCCGACACCCGGCTGGTCAACGTGCACGTCCAGCGTCTCAGGGCCAAGATCGAGAAGGATCCCGAGCATCCGGAGATCGTGGTGACCGTGCGCGGCGTGGGCTACAAGGCCGGACCGGCCTGACCGCCGCCTCCCCCCGGATCCGACGATGCTCAAGCCGAAGGGCAGGTCCCGGCGCCGGACACCGATGCAGATCATGCGCGGTGTCCGGCGCAGGGCGCGCCGCGCGGCGGGAAAGGCCCGCCGCGTCTGGCGGCGTTCGCTGCAGCTGAGGGTGGTGACCAGCACGCTGGTCATCTCCGTGGCAGTGGTCGCCGTCCTCGGCTTCTTCCTGGTCCAGCAGATCACCACGACCGTGGTGCAGGGCCGTACGGCCTCGGCCGAGAGCGACGCGCTCGCCGACCGCGCCACCATCGTCGCCCAGCTCAACCAGAGCCTGGACGAGGTCAGCAAGCAGCCCATCCCCGGCCTCGACCCGGCCCAGACCGCGCTCAACTCGCCCATCGACCGGGCCGCCGCCGTGCTCGCCAACCGCGCAGGGGAGTCCGGCCGGTACAACGTGATCATCAGGAACGCCGCCGCGCCCGGCGAATACCGCGCCACCAACGAGATCCAGCCGCGCAGCATCCCGGCCGACCTGCACCGCGTCGTCAGCCAGGGCGAGCTGAACGAGACCTTCAGCCGTCCCGCGGAGCTCTACTACTACGGCAGGACCAGCCCCGAGCCGGGCATCGCCATCGGCGTCCGGGTGGAGAACGGCTACGAGATCTACCACTTCTTCCCGCTGACCGAGGAGGAGGCGACCCTCTCCTCGGTCCGCCAGACCCTCGTCGTGGTCGGCGTCGGCCTGGTCGCCCTGCTCGCCGCCATCGCCTCCCTGGTCACCCGGCAGGTCGTCACCCCCGTACGGCTGGCCCGCCAGGCGGCCGAGCGGCTGGCCGCCGGGCGGCTGGAGGAACGGCTCAAGGTGCGCGGCGAGGACGACCTGGCCCGGCTGGCCACCTCCTTCAACGAGATGGCCGCCAACCTCGCGGTCAAGATCCACCAGTTGGAGGAGCTGTCGCAGGTGCAGCGCCAGTTCGTCTCCGACGTCTCGCACGAGCTGCGCACCCCGCTCACCACCGTGCGGATGGCGGCCGACCTCCTGTACGAGGCGCGGGAGGACTACGACGCGTCCTCGGCGCGCGCGGCCGAGCTGATGCAGAACCAGCTCGAACGCTTCGAGTCGATGCTCACCGACCTGCTGGAGATCAGCCGCTACGACGCGGGGGCGGCCACCCTGGACATCGACTCGGTGGACATGCGTGACGTGGTGCTGCGCGCCGTCGCCGACTCCGAGGCGCTCGGCGAGAAGCAGGGCATCCGCTTCGACCTGCGGCTGCCCGGCGAGCCGTGCATGGCCGACATCGACAGCCGCCGGGTCGAGCGCATCCTGCGCAACCTGCTCTTCAACGCGATCGAACACGGCGAGGGCAAGGACATCACGGTCATCGTCGGCGGCGACCGGGACGCGGTGGCCGTCGCCGTACGGGACCACGGGGTGGGGCTGCGCCAGGGCGAGGAGAACCTCGTCTTCGACCGGTTCTGGCGGGCGGATCCCTCGCGGGCCAGGACCATCGGCGGCACCGGCCTCGGGCTGGCGATCTCCCGGGAGGACGCGTTGCTGCACGGCGGCTGGCTACAGGCGTGGGGTCTGCCCGGCGAGGGGTCGCAGTTCCGGCTGTCGCTGCCCCGGCTCGCCGGTACCGAACTGCGCGGCTCGCCGCTGCCGCTGGTCCCGCCGGAGATCGAGATGCGGCGCACCTGGCGCGGGCACGTGACCCCCGCCCTGTCACCGCCGGTGCCGGAGAGCGTGCTGGACGGAGGGGCGTCGTGAGAGCCAGGAACCTCGGCGCCGCCGGAATCGCGCTCGCCCTCGCCTGGAGCGGCGCCGCGTGCGCGGTGATCCCCACCCAGGGCAGCCCGGTGCCGGTCGGCGCGGCCGTCCAGGGAGACCCGCTGCGCAAGCCCTACGTCCGGGTGATCGCCATGCCGCCGCGCCCGGAGTGGCGGCCCGAGCAGGTCGTCACCGGCTTCCTCGCGGCGATGGCGAGCGTCGACGACCCGCGGTGGAGCGTCGCCAGGCAGTACCTCACGCCGGACGCCGGTCACCTCTGGCGCCCGGAGGCCGGCGTGACGGTCTACGAAGGCCAGTTGCCCGACGCGATCACGGTCACCCCGGACGCCAAGGAGATCACCGTGCCGCTCAAGGGCACCGTGATCGGCACCATCGACACGACCGGCAAATACCATGCCACGTCGGCGCCGGACGGGCAGCCGCTGGACCAGCCGTTCAAACTGGTCAAAGGCCCGCAGGGCTGGCGTATCACCGAGTTTCCCGACGGCCTGCTGCTGAACGCGGACGACATCCGGCGCAGCTACCGCGCGGTGAAGCTCTACTACCTGGACAACCAGCAGAAGGGCCTGGTCGTCGACGAGGTGCGGATCCGGGTGGACCCCTCCACCGACTTCGCGGAGAGCATCGTCAACCGGCTGCTCGACGGCGCCACCACCGGGCTGAAGGACGCCGTGCACAACGCGGTGCCCGCCGGCACCACCCTGCACCGGGTCAGCACCGACGACGACAAGATCATTGTAGACCTAAACGAGGCGGCCACCAACGCGATCTCCACCGGTCCCGGCGGCGGCAGCGTGGCCGCGATGGCGGCGCAGATCGGGTGGACGCTCGACCAGCTCACCGAGCGCTGGGACATCGAGATCCGGGTCAACGGCGAGCCCTTCTACCCCGACGGCGGCACGCTGGAGGTGGGCTACAACACCTACCGCGCCTTCGACCCCTGGCTCGTCCCCGGCAAGACGCCCGCTTACTACCTCAAGGGCGGCACGCTCCAGATGCTGCACGAGGACGACGAACACGTCGCCGCGGTCCCGGTGCCCGCCTCCACCGACCGGCTCGGCGACGACTACGACGACTTCGCGCTGTCCGGCCTGGGCCCCTACAAGCTGGCCGCGCTGCACAAGGACCACAAGGTGATCTCGGTGGCCCCGCTGGTCCAGGGCGCCCAGTGGCAGCAGACGATCGCCGGCACCTCGCTGCTCCGGCCCTGCTGGGATCGCTACGACAACCTGTGGACCGTCGACAAGCTCGGCGAGCACTCCTCGCGCGTCCTGCGCTACGACGGCAAGCAGGTCGTCCAGGTCTCGGCGCCCAGCCTGGAGGGGGTCGACGTGCGCGAGCTGCGGGTCGCCCGCGACGGCGTGCGGGTCGCGGCGGTGGTGGACGGCGAGCACGGCACCCAGGTGCTCGTCGGCACCGTCGTGGTCAAGGGCAGCGAGGTGCGGATCAGCAACTTCCAGCCCTTCGTCACGGCGGGCGACGGTGAGATCAAGGACATCGCCTGGCGCGACGCCACCACCCTCCTCGTGCTGACCGGCGGCAGGGCCGGCCAGGAGGTACGCGCCGTGTCCGTCACCGACGGCACCTCCGAGTCCTTCAAGGCCGACGCCCGCATCACGTCCATCACCGCGCTGGGCGACAGCATCCTCGCCGGCGCCGAGGACGCCGCCGACGGCAAGCGCGAGGTCCTCCGCTGGGAGGCCGCCAAGAGCGCCTGGGTCGCCGCCGCCAAGGACGACGCCACCTACCCCCTCCTCCCCCTCGGCTGACCTCCTCCTGCTCGGTCGGCTGACCTCCCCGTCCGCTTCGGCTGACCACCTCTGCCCTCCCCGTCCGCTTCGGCTGACCTCCCACCTGCCCGCTCGGCTGACCACCTCTGCCCGCTCGGCCGACCTCCCTTCCTGCCCGCGCGGCGGGATTGTCGGTGCGGGGTGGCAGGGTCGGGGGCGTGATGGGGGACGTGCTCGATCTGTTGTTGCCGCCCCGGTGCGCGGGGTGCGGCGGGGCGGGCGCCGTGCTGTGCGCGGCCTGCGCGGCGGAGCTGGCCGGCGGTCCGCGCCGCCGGATGCCGGTGCCCGTGCCGCCCGGCCTGCCCGACTGCTGGTCCGCCGCGCCGTACGAGGGCGCTGCCCGGCGGGCGATCATCGCCTACAAGGAGCGCGGCCGTACGGCTCTCGCCCGGCCGCTGGCCCACTCGCTGGCGGCGACCCTGGCCGCCTCCCTGACCCCGTCCTTGGGTGCCTCCCTCGCCGCCTCCCGCGACGGCCGGGGGGCCCGGCCGCCGCGCCGGGAGGTCGTGGTGGTGCCGGTGCCCGGCTCGCCCGGGGGGCGACGGCGGCGCGGGCACGACCCGGTGGGCAGGATCGCCGCGCTCGCGGTGCGGCGGCTGCGGGCGGAGGGCTGGCCGGTGACCCTGCTGGCCGCCGTGGAGCACCGGCGGCGGGTGGCCGACCAGGCGGGCCTCAGCTCCTCCGAGCGGGCCGCCAACCTGTCGGCGGCCTATCGGATCAAGAAACCGGCGGGCGTCGCCCTGCGGGCGTTGTGCGCCCGCTCCTGCACGGTCGCGCTCGTGGACGACGTCGTGACCACCGGCGCGACCCTCGCCGAGACCGCCAGGGTCCTGCGCGAGGCCGGAGCCCACGTCCCCGTGGCGATCACCCTCGCCGCCACCCCCCGGCGACACGCCCGGGCGTCCGAAAAGCGGGGGGATCACTTAGCGTGAGGGGCGATCCGGGCGGTGATCCGCTCACCTCGGGGTCATATCTTGCTACCTGCCCTCGTCCGCGATGCTGTTCAAGGGATGTGAGATCTCCTCGCATAACGGACGTGTCTCGGGCGATGTGAAGATCGACCCTCCGATGGCCTCCACATTCCGTCACGGTAAGTGATCATTTGACTGATGGCCCGGCTGACATTCCGCCGGGATACGGATAGCGTTCGACACATGGCACCCGTTCGGGTCCGTGGTTGCGCAGAGCCGGTGGCCCCGGCTCCGCTAGCCGATGCCAGCCGCAGGCAAAACGGTCCACGTAAGGCGACTTTTCGTCGTTCGATCACGGTGCGGCTTAGAAGTAAGTCCTGCCTTCCCGGGAGGTCAGATACCTCCCGTCAGAGGAGAAGGGCAGTAGTGGCAAAGAGCTGCGAGACCCTCAGCAGGCGGATGTGGGGACGAAGACCAGGTCGGCCGGACGGGTGCCATCAAGATTCCCTGGTGCAAAACAGCCGGATTCTGGGAACTGCGTCTGTTGACGCGCACGGAGGTGAACGGAAGGAGACACCCGCTTGTCCACGAAGAGATGCCGGGGCGACGGATGGCCCCGCATCGTGAGCCCGGCACACCCGTCGGGCGCTCAACCACCGCAGTCGAAAGGCGAAGGGGGGCTGTTGCATGGAGATCATTGTCAAAGGGCGGCACACCGGGGTGAGTGACCGATTCCGAGACCACGTGACGACCAAGCTGGCCAAGATCGAGCGTCTGGACAACAAGCTCATTCGTGTGGATGTGGAGGTGTCGAAAGAGCGCAACCCGCGGCTGGCCGACCAGCGTGAGCGGGTGGAGCTCACCATCCGCTCCCGTGGCCCCGCGATCCGCGCGGAGGCCTCCGCGGACGACAGGTTCGCGGCCCTCGACGTCGCCCTGGGCAAGCTGGAAGGCCGTCTGCGCCGGATCAGCGACCGGCGCAAGTTCCACCACGGCAACCACTGCCCGCCCTCCGTCGCCGAGATGACCGCCCCGGCGGCGGAACCGCTCGGGATGCAGATCCCGGCGCCCCAGGAGGCTCCCCGGCCCGCCGAGCCGGTCGTCGAGGAGGCGCCGCAGGCGACGGGAACTTACGACGACGAACCCATCGTTCCCATTGAGATGGACGGCGACGGCCCTCTGGTGGTGAGGGAGAAGTTCCACGACGCCGACCCGATGACCATCGACCAGGCACTCCTGGAGATGGAGCTCGTAGGGCATGACTTCTACCTGTTCCGCGACAAAGAGTGCGGCAGGTGCAGTGTCGTCTACCGACGGCGTGGTTACAACTACGGGGTGTTGCGGCTGGTCGAGCCCTAGCCATCGAGTATGAAGATCCTCTCGACCAACCCGAAGACCGCGTAACCCGTGTAATCATGGCGGTCCAGAGGCTCTGGGGCCCCCACGAGGAGGTGGCGTGACGGAACCCGACGAGGCGGTTCGCCCGGCAGGGCAGGGCGAGCCGATCCGCGTGCTGATCGTCGACGATCACGCGTTGATCCGCCGCAGCTTGGAGCTGGCACTGGCCGCGGAGGCGGACATCGAGGTGGTCGGCGAGGCGAGCGACGGCCAGGAGGCGGTCGAGCTGGCCGACCGGTTGCTGCCCGACGTCGTGCTGATGGACGTGCGGATGCCCCGGCTGAGCGGCATCGAGGCCACCAGGGGCATCAAGGCGTCGGTGCCGAGCACCCGGATCGTCATGCTGACCGTGAGCGACGAGGAGGAGGACCTCTTCGAAGCGATCAAGGCGGGTGCCACCGGATACCTGCTCAAGGACGTCCAGCTCGACGAGGTCCCCGACGCGGTGCGCGGAGTCCACGAGGGCCAGTCTCTGATCAACCCGGCGATGGCCGCCAAGCTCATCAGCGAGTTCCAGACCATGAGCCGCAAGGAGGCCGAGCGCCCGCCTCAGCTCCCGGTGCCGCGCCTGACCGAGCGGGAGATGGAGGTCCTCCGGCTGGTCGCCAAGGGGATGAACAACCGGGAGATCGCCAAGCAGCTCTTCATCTCCGAGAACACGGTGAAGAACCACGTCCGCAACATCCTGGACAAGCTCCAGCTGCACTCCCGCATGGAGGCCGTGGTCTACGCCGTGCGCGAGCGCATGCTGGAGATCACCTGACCTTCAGCCGTCTGCCGGTCCGGGCGTACCCGTGACCGGCGGACGGCTCTGGGCCTGCGCTGGCGGGCGTCCGGGGCGCTAGCGGGCGTCCGGGGCCTGCCGGACGGCCGCGCGGATCGCGTCACCCGCCCCGGCCGGGTCCACCACCTCGACGCGGACGTCGTCGCAGCCCACCCAGGCCGCCGCCGACCACAGCGCCTCGCGCACGGCCTCGATGTCCCGCGGCCCGCCGCCGCCCGGCTCCAGGCTCAGCCGCCGGGCCACCAGGGTCGAGCCCTCCCGCGCCGGGTCGACCCGGCCGATGAGCCGCCCCCCGGCCAGCAGCGGCATCGTGAAGTAACCGTGCACCCGCTTCTCCTTCGGCACGTAGGCCTCCAGCCGGTGGTTGAGGCCGAAGACGCGCAGCGTGCGGGCGCGGTCCCAGATCAGGGAGTCGAAGGGCGAGAGCAGCGTGGTGCGGTGCCGGCCCCGGGGCGCGCTCTCCAGCGCGGCGGGATCGGCCCACGCGTTGGCCGCCCCGGCGTCGCCCGCCGCGCCCCGCCGTACGGCGGGCCAGCCGGCGACGTGCACCGGGACCAGGCCGCTCGCGCCACCGGCGAGGGCCTCGTCCAGCAGGGCGGCGTGCTCGCCCTTGACCCGGATGAAGTCGGCCAGGTCGGCGCGGTTCGCCACGCCCAGGGCACGGCCCGCCATCCCGGTCAGCCGGGCGATGCACTCGGCGTCGGAGAGCTCCTCGGCGAGCAGGTCCGCGGGCACGGCGCGCTCGGCCAGGTCGTAGACCCGGCGCCAGCCGACCCGGCGGGAGCAGACCACCTCGCCGAGGTCGAGCAGCCACTCCACGGCGATCTTCACGTCCGACCAGTCCCACCAGGGGCCGCCGTTCTTCGCCCCGCCGAGGTCGGTGGCGGTGAGCGGGCCGCTGTCGCGGACCTGCTCCAGCACCTTGTCCAGGGTGGGCGGCACGTCGTGCCAGCGGCGGCGGCGCAGTCGGACGGCCCGGCGGCGGAACTCGTAGAGCGGCCAGTCGGCCATCGGCAGGATGCACGCCGCGTGGCACCAGTATTCGAACGCGTCGCCGTCCCAGTAAGCCCGCTCCACCTTGCCCCTGCCCACGGCGCCGAGCCGGGAGTAGGCGACCAGTTCGTGCGAACGGGCCAGCACCGAGATCGTGTCGAGTTGCACCGCGCCCAGCCTGCGCAGCATGGCGGGAACCCCGCCGCGCCGGGCGTCGGCCCCCAGGAAGCCCTGCGCCCGCAGGATCAGTCGGCGGGCCTCGTCGGGGGTCAGGGTCGTCACCATGGGGGCGATGCTAACCCGCGTCACCGACGAAAACCGAATGCCGGTGTCCTCGGGGGCCGGCCGAACCCGGGTAAATGTCGCGTCAGGTACGGTCCACCAAGTCGTGTGGCCGGCCCTCTTCGTCGAACATCACCCGGGGCGTGTCGACGACGACGTCCGAGAAGACGTCGAAGACCAGCGCGAGCACGCCGCCGAGCACGAAGATCCCCGCGCCCAGCCAGAACGCGAACCAGTGCGGACCCAGGCACAATGCCACGCCGCCCACCGTGAAGCCGAGCAACATCACCGTGACCGCCAGCCACGACGACGCCCGGCCGCTGTGGCCCGACTGCCGCCCGAACGTCTTGGGCCGCGAACCGAGCTCGCCCTCGACGAGTTCGCCGCCCTCTTCCTGTTGTGGCCTCTGAGAGTCGATCTCGGCCATCGTCCCTTCTCTCCTTGCCGTCGCCAGCAGTGCGATAGGCACCGACATACCCCAAGGGAGAGGACATACCCATCCAAGGAACTCCCCGGGGAACTCCACACACGGTCACACCGTTCTTGACGGTGGCTGTGTCTGGTGGTGGAAGCGCCTACGATGGCACCGGGGAAGTATGTCTCGTCAGCCCGGCCGGGGTCGACCTGCGAGGAGCTTTACATAAAGTGGCTGCCATTCTCGACAAGATCCTTCGCGCAGGCGAAGGCAAAATCCTGCGTAGGCTCAAGCGGATCGCTGACCAGGTCAACGACATTGAGAGCGACTTCACGAGCATGTCCGACGAGGAGCTGCGCGCTCTGACGGACGAGTACCGTCAGCGGCACGCCGGCGGCGAGTCGCTGGACGACCTACTCCCCGAGGCGTTCGCCACGGTTCGCGAGGCCGCCCGCCGGGTGCTCGGCCAGCGGCACTTCGACGTCCAGATCATGGGCGGCGCCGCGCTGCACATGGGCAACATCGCCGAGATGCGCACCGGTGAGGGCAAGACCCTGACGTGTACGCTGCCCGCCTATCTCAACGCCATCGCGAGCAAGGGCGTGCACGTCGTCACCGTCAACGACTACCTCGCCAGGCGCGACGCCGAGACGATGGGCCGCGTGCACCGCTTCCTCGGCCTCGAGGTCGGCGTGATCCTGGCCAACATGCCGCCGGACGAGCGCCGCAAGCAGTACAACGCCGACATCACCTACGGCACGAACAACGAGTTCGGCTTCGACTACCTGCGCGACAACATGGCCTGGTCGCTGGAGGAGTGCGTCCAGCGCGGCCACTTCTTCGCCGTCGTCGACGAGGTCGACTCGATCCTCATCGACGAGGCCCGCACGCCGCTGATCATCTCCGGCCCGGGCGAGCAGTCCGGCAAGTGGTACCAGGAGTTCGCCAAGATCGTGCCCCGGCTGCGCCGCGGCACCGAGGGCAAGGACGGCCAGGAGCAGTCCGGCGACTACGTCGTGGACGAGAAGAAGCGCACGGTCGGCATCTTCGAGTCCGGCGTCGAGAAGGTCGAGGACTGGCTCGGCATCGACAACCTGTACAAGCCGGAGCACACCCACCTGGTCGGCTTCCTCAACAACGCGTTGAAGGCCAAGGAGCTCTACAAGAAGGACAAGGACTACATCGTCGTCGAGGGCGAGGTCCTGATCGTCGACGAGTTCACCGGTCGAGTCCTGCACGGCCGCCGCTACAACGAGGGCATGCACCAGGCCATCGAGGCGAAGGAAGGCGTGAAGATCAAGGACGAGAACCAGACTCTCGCCACCGTCACGCTGCAGAACTACTTCCGTCTCTACGACCGGCTCTCCGGCATGACCGGTACCGCCGCCACCGAGGCCAACGAGTTCCACCAGACCTACAAGCTCGGCGTCGTCCCGATCCCGACCAACAAGCCGATGGTCCGCAAGGACCAGGCCGACGTGGTCTACAAGTCCGAGGACGCGAAGTTCAACGCGGTCGTCGAGGACATCAAGGAGCGGTACGAGCTGGGCCAGCCGGTCCTCGTCGGAACCACCTCCGTGGAGAAGTCCGAGCGGCTGTCCCGGCTCCTCCGGCACCGCGGCGTCAAGCACGAGGTGCTCAACGCGAAGAACCACGCGCGTGAGGCGGCGATCGTGGCCGAGGCCGGCCGCAAGAGCGCGGTGACCGTCGCGACCAACATGGCCGGTCGAGGCACCGACATCATGCTGGGCGGCAACCCCGAGTTCCGGGCCGACCTGGAGCTGCGCCAGCGCGGTCTCGACCCGGTGGACACCCCGGAGGAGTACGAGAAGGCCTGGCCGGAGGCGCTGGAGAAGGCGAAGGCCGTGGTCAAGACCGAGCACGAGGAGGTCACCTCCCTCGGCGGCCTCTACGTCCTCGGCACCGAGCGCCACGAGTCGCGCCGCATCGACAACCAGCTCCGCGGTCGTTCCGGCCGTCAGGGCGACCCGGGTGAGTCCCGGTTCTACCTGTCCCTCGAAGACGATCTCATGCGGCTGTTCAACTCCGCCCGCGTCGAGATGCTGATGACCCGGCTCAACATCCCGGACGACGTGCCGATCGAGTCCGGCATGGTCTCCAAGGCCATCGCCAGCGCCCAGCACCAGGTCGAGCAGCAGAACTTCGAGATCCGGAAGAACGTCCTCAAGTACGACGAGGTCATGAACCGCCAGCGCAAGGTGATCTACGCCGAGCGCCGCCGGGTCCTTGAGGGAGCCGACCTGCGCGAGCAGATCCGCGGCTTCATCGGCGACGTCGTCGACGAGTACGTCGCGGGCGCCACCGGCGAGGGCTTCGCCGAGGAGTGGGACCTCGAGAAGCTGTGGAAGGCGTTCGGCCAGCTCTACCCCATCTCGCTCACGGTCGACCAGGTCGTCGAGGAGGAGGGCGGCGGCAACCGCGAGGAGCTCACCGCCGACCGGCTCAACGAGCGGATCAAGGCCGACGCCCTGGCCGGCTACGACGGCCGCGAGGAGGAGCTCGGCGCGGAGACCATGCGCGAGCTTGAGCGCCGGGTCGTCCTGTCGGTCCTCGACCGCAAGTGGCGCGAGCACCTCTACGAGATGGACTACCTCCAGGAGGGCATCGGCCTGCGCGCGATGGCCCAGCGCGACCCGCTGATCGAGTACCAGCGGGAGGGCTTCGACATGTTCGCCGCGATGCTCGACGGCATCAAGGAGGAGTCGGTCGGTTATCTGTTCAACCTCCAGGTCGAGGTGCAGACCAACCCGATCGTCGAAGAGTCCGACGCGTCCGAGGACGTCAGCATCGCCGAGACCCGGTCGATCATCGCCCGCGGCCTGCGCGGCCCGCAGCGGCCCACCGAGCTGGAGTACACCGCGCCGGGCGAGTCCGGCGAGGTGGAGCACCACCGGGTGAGCACCGCCGAGGAGCGCGCCGCCTACGGCGACGTCAACCGCAACTCCCCGTGCCCCTGCGGCTCGGGCAAGAAGTTCAAGCGCTGCCACGGCGACCCGAAGAACACCGAGGTCTGACCGCACCCGCCGCTCGCACCGGCCCCCGGGCATCGCCCGGGGGCCGTTCGCGTCTCAAAGGCGACTGCTCACGGGGGCCTTCCGGCAAGACGGCACCCGGCGGGCTCGGGGAGGGGGTTCAGAGGGCGTCTGGAGGGTTGCCAGGGGGAAGTTGTCAGGGGGTTGTCTCGAAGTCGGTGCAGAGCCACTGGACGCCTCGGCGCTCCAGGCGCAGGGCGAGCACCCTGCGGCGGCGGGCGCAGTGGACGAGCAGGCACATCTCGATCGCGTCCGGCGTCGGCATGGAGATGTGCGGGCGGGAGGCGAACGGCGGCCCGTCGGCGTCGATGATGCGGCCGGCCCGGCGCAGCTCCGCGTAGGCGCGGGCGGTGGCGTGCGCGGCGACCGTGGCCGCGGGCCGCCGCCCGGCGAGCACCTCCGCGAACGCCTGCCCCAGCGCCCGCAGCCGCCGCTCGCCGGGCGTGCGCACCGGCCGTACCCGGCCCGGCCGCGGGAGGTCCGCCTCCTCACAGGCGAGGGCCAGCGTGCCCTGTACGTAAGGCGGCGCCGAGGCTGGGCCCGCGGCCGGGCGCTCGTCGTCGTACGGCGGGTCGGCGGTGAGGGCGGCGCCGAACCGGGGGAGGGGGACCGATCGCAGATGGCGGGGCATGGGGCGACTCCCAGAGGGGTGCGGGAACCTGACGTGCGCTGACATGGACAGGAGGTTCCGGGCCCGCCACCGGATACCCGGCCCACCAGCTTCTTCCGCCGCCGCGCCGTTTCGCGGACCTAAGCGAAGAAGATCCCCCCAAGCTGGATCGGCCGCCCGCCACCCCGAAAGCCGATCCGGATGTCACGGAAGAGCCACAGGCCCCGCCCGGAACCACCCTGCCGCCCGTGCGGCCGTTGGGCTGGGGGCTAGGGGGGCGGGGGGGAGGGGCGGGCGGGTTCGCCTGCGTCGAGGTCGGGCTCGGGTTCCCTGCCCGGGGTCATGATGTTCAGTTTCCTGATCAGGAAGCTGAAGAGCACGTAGTAGACCACGGCGTAGATCACACCTAGGCCCATGATGAGCCAGAAGTGGTGGGTGTTGGACTTGCCGTAGTTGAGCACCGCGTCGATGAGCCCGGCGGAGAAGCCGAAGCCGAGCCTGCCGTCCAGGGCCGAGGTGACCGCCATGGCGACCCCGGTGAGCAGCGCGTGCACGACGAAGAGCACCGGGGCGACGAAGATGAAGGCGAACTCGATCGGCTCGGTGATGCCGGTGACGAAGGAGATCAGCGCGGCCGAGAGCATGATCCCGCCGACGGCGGCCCTCCGGTGGGCGGGCGCGGCCTGCCACATGGCCAGCGCGGCGGCGGGCAGTCCGAACATGAACACCGGGAAGAACCCGGCCATGAACTCCCCGGCCCCCTGCTGACCGGCGAAGTAGCAGTTGAGGTCCCCGGCCGCGGTCACCCCGCCGACCTTGCACTCGGGGATGGTGAACCACACGATCGAGTTGACGAAGTGGTGCAGCCCGAGCGGCACGAGCAGCCGGTTGACCACGCCGTAGATGCCGGTGCCGATCGTCGTGTAGGAGGCGAGCCAGTCGCCGAAGCCGCGTACGGCCTCGCCGACCGGGGGCCACACGAGGCCGAAGACGACGCCGAGGACGAGGCCGGCGAGCGCCGTGACGATCGGCACGAAGCGCCGCCCGCCGAAGAACGCCAGCCAGGCGGGCAGCTTGATCCGGTGGTAGCGCTGCCACAGCAGGGCGGTGACCAGGCCGATGAGGATGCCGCCGAGCACCCGGGTGGGGTTGGCGGAGGCGAGGTTCACGGTCTCGGTCAGCCGGCCGTCGGGCCCGAGCACCTGCTGGGAGACCTGGGAGCGCAGGTTGGAGTTGAAGAACATCAGGTGGGTGACCCGGTCCCAGACGAGGTACCCGATGACGGCGGCCAGCGCGGTCGAGCCGTCCGACTTGCGGGCGAACCCGATCGCCACGCCCACCGCGAAGAGCAGCGGGAGCGCGTCGAAGAGCGCGCCTCCCGCGCCGCCGATGACGGCCGCGACCTCGTCCAGGGTGGGGTTGGCGGTGCGCCCGAGCAGGTCGTCCTGGCCCAGCCGGAGCAGCAGGGCGGCGGCGGGCAGGGCCGCGATGGGGAGCATGAGCGAGCGGCCGATCCGGGAGAGCACGGCCATGACCGACGACTGGCGGGAGGGAGCCGCGGGGAGGCCCGCGTCCGCCGAACTGGAACTCATCGGGCGTTCCTCCAGGTCAATGAGGAGTCAGTTCCGTCGTTGCGGTGTCTCCAGGACCGTACGGAGCTGGTAGCGGTCGGCGCGGTAGGTCGAGACGCCGAGTTCGGCGCACACGCCCCCGGCGAAGGAACGCCGCTGCAGCAGCAGCACGGCTCCACCACGTGGCAGTTTCAGCAGGTCGGCGTCGCCCGGGTCGGCGATGCCGCCGTCGATCGTGAGCTCTCCCGCGTCCAGTACCAGACCGTAGTCCGATTCGAGCAGGCCGTACAGCGAACGGTCGGTGAGGTCGCGGTCGATGAGGTCGGGGGCGAGGGAGACGGGGATGTGGGCCCGCTCGATGCACAGCGGCTCCCCGTCCGCGGTGCGCAGCCGCTCGATGAAGTGCACCTCGTCGCCGGGACGGATGCCCAGCTCGCGGGCGAGGTGCGCGCTGGCGCGCATGATCCGCCGGTCGAGGTCGCGGGAGCCCGGCCGCAGCCCGCGCGCCCGCATGTCGTCGCTGAACGATGTGAGCCGCAGCGCCATCTCGATCTTGGGACGGGCGACGAAGGTCCCCTTGCCCGCCACCCGGTGCAGCCGGCCCTCGGAGACCAGGTGGTCCACGGCCTGCCGTACGGTCATACGGGAGAGGCCGAACTGCTGGCAGAGGTCGCGCTCGGACGGGATGGCCGCGCCGATGGGCAGCTCGTTGCTCTCCATCAGGTCGAGCAGGATCTCGCGGAGCTGGAAGTACTTGGGCACCGGGCTGTCCGGATCGATGTGCGCCACGGATCCTCCCCCCTCGATCTGGTTTAAAAGCATGGGCTATGGTTCGTACTGGTCTAGTCCGGACTAGACCACATGCCGGAAAAGAGTGTCAACTTGGGGTCGGTCGCACGTCGGGTTCGCCGTGGGACCGAAGGATGGGGCGGAAGATGACCACGAACATGCGCAGCGAGATCGGCGACCAGCCGGCGGCGCTACGGGCCACGCTGGACGCGCTGCTGCCGCGCGTGGACGAGGTCGCCGCGCTGGCCGGCCGTACCCGGCAGCTCCTCTTCATCGCGCGCGGCACCTCCGACAACGCCGCGGTCTACGGGCGCTACCTGATCGAGGCGCACGCCGGCCGGCTGGCCACGCTGGCCGCGCCCTCGATCGCCACGACCTACCGCCGCAAGCTGGACCTCGACGGGGTGCTCGCGGTGGCGCTGTCCCAGTCCGGGCGCACCGAGGAGATCGTGGAGACCCTCGCCTGGGCGGCCGACTGCGGCGCGAAGACGGTGGCGATCACCAACGGCGGCCCGGAGAGCCCGCTCGCCCAGGCCGCCGACCTCGCCCTGTGCACCGAGGCCGGCGAGGAGAAGGCGGTGCCGGCCACCAAGACCTACACCACCCAGCTCGCCGCGCTCGCCGTCCTCGCCCTCGGCCACGGCGCCGACGTGGACCCCGCCGACCTGGCCAGGGTGCCGGACGCGGTGGAGAAGCTGATCGAGAACCCGGGCGACCTGGACGCGATCGTGGAAGCCCTGGCCGACAAGCAGGGCGTCGTCGTGTCCGGCCGGGGCCTGGCGTTCTCGACCGCGCTGGAGACCGCGATCAAGCTCAAGGAGGCGTGCTACCTGCACGCGATGGGCCTGTCCTACGCCGACCTGCTGCACGGCCCGATCGCCGTGGTGGACGAGGACACCCCGGCCATCCTGATCGCGGCCGGCGACGGTCCCACGCTGCCCGGCACGATCGCGCTGGCCGAGCGGGTCACCGGCGCGGGCGCGGCGGCGTACGGCGTGGGCGGCGGAGCCGGGCTGGCGGCGGCCTCGACCGCGTCCCTCAACGGCCCGGACCTGCCCGAGTGGGTGGCCCCCCTCGGCCTGATCGTGCCCGGCCAGTTGCTCACCGAGGCTCTCGCCCGCAGGCTGGGGATCGACCCCGACGCGCCGCGCGGCCTGAACAAGGTCACCCAGACCGACTAGCCGCCGGTCGTCTAGCCTGGTCACCGACAGAGACGACGGGAGTACGACATGGCGGCAGACGCTGACGCGATCATCGCCGGACTCGGCGGCGCCGACAACATCATCGAGATCGAGCCGTGCATCACCCGCCTGCGTACCGAAGTGCACGACGCCTCCAAGGTCGACCAGACCGCGCTCAGGGCCGCCGGCGTGCACGGGGTCATGGCCGCCGGCAACATCGTCCAGGTCGTGGTGGGGCCGCAGGCCGACACGATCGCCAGCGACATCGAGGACATCATCGGCTGAGCGCCCTCCGGCCGAGCGGCGGCACACCGGAGAGGGTGTCATGACGGCGAAGCGAGCATGACCATGAGCACGACCGTTCTCGCCCCCGTGGCGGGCCGCGCGCTCGTTCTCGCGCAGGTGCCGGACCCGGTGTTCTCCGCGGGCATGGTGGGGCCCGGCCTCGCCGTGGACCCCGAGCGCGGCGCCGCCGAGGCGGTCGCCCCGATCGACGGGCAGATCGTGAAACTGCACGCGCACGCGTTCATCGTCGCGGGCGCCGGCGGCCGGGGCGTCCTCGTCCACCTGGGCATCGACACCGTGCAGCTCAAGGGGACCGGGTTCCGGCTGCTGGCCCGCGAGGGCGACCTGGTCTCGGCGGGCCGGCCGATCGTGGCCTGGAATCCCGCCGACATCGAGGCGGCCGGCCGCTCGCCGGTCTGCCCGGTGATCGCGCTCGACGCCGCCGCGGAGGCGGTCGCGGCCCTCGCCCTCGGCCCGGTCAGGGCCGGGGACGAGCTGTTCAGGTGGGAGTGATATGACTCCCCAGATGAAGGCGGCACTCTTCGACCTCGACGGCACTCTGATCGACACCGAGCGACGCAGCCTGGCCATGTGGTCTCTGCTGCTCGACAACCACGGGATCGACCACGACATGGCGCTGCTGCGCGGATTCGTGGGCAGGCGCGGGCGCGACGTCCTGGCCGAGAAGGCCGCGTTGTTCCCCGGCAAGGGCATCGACGAGCTCTTCGCGGAGGTCCTCACCTACCGCGACCACCCGGACCTGCCGGAGATCGTGCCGGTGCCCGGCGCGGCGGAGCTGGTCCGCAGGGTCGCCGGGTTCGGCTCGCCGATCGCCGTGGTCACCTCCGCGATGCGCTGGTGGGCCGAGGAGCGCCTGGCCGACGTGGGCGTGCGGGACCTGGTACGGACCATGGTCACCGCGGAGGACGTGACGGCGGGCAAGCCGCACCCGGAGGGCTTCCTGCTGGGCGCCGAACGGCTGGGCGCCGCGCCCGCCGACTGCGTCGCCTTCGAGGACTCGGTGGCGGGGATCGCCGCCGCCAAGGCGGCGGGCATGGCCTGCGTCGCCGTGGCCACCACCCACCCCGACGAGGATCTCGCCGGGGCGGACCTCGTGGTGGCCGACCTGACCGGGATCGACTGGCCACTACCGCTTTTCTGAACAACCAAGGAGGAACCGTGGCAGAACGCAGGGTAACCGTCCAGGCGGAAGTCGGCCTGCACGCCCGTCCGGCGGCTACGTTCGTGCAGACCGCCGCGAAGGCGGGCATCGACGTCACCCTGGCCAAGGTGGGCGGACAGCCGGTGAACGCCAAGAGCATCCTGTCCGTCCTCGCCCTGGACGTCCGGCAGGGGGAGAACGTCGTGATCAGCGCGGAGGGCGACGGCGCGGAGGAGCTGGTCGAGACGCTGGCGGCGATTGCGTCGGCGCCGTGACCGGCCAGGGACCCGTGCGGGGCGTGCTCACCGGCGTCGGGGTCAGCCCCGGCGTCGGCCTGGGGCCCGTCCACCTGCTGGCGCACGAGATCCCCGAGCCGCCCGCGGGCTCCCGGCACGGCGGCGACGCCGCCGCCGAGCGGGCCCGCGCCCTGGAGGCGCTGGAACACGTCGCGATCGACCTGGAGGCGCGCGGCGCCAAGGCCGGCGGCGAGGCGCAGGACGTGCTGGAGGCCCAGGCCATGATGGCCAGGGACCCCGGCCTGGCCGACGGGATCGGCGAGCTGGTCGCCGACGGCGTCGCCGCCGAGCGCGCCGTGTACGAGTCCTTCGGCAGGTTCCGCGAACTGCTGGCCGGGGCCGGCGGCTACCTCGCGGCCCGGGTCGCCGACCTGGACGACATCAGGGACCGCACGATCGCGCTGCTCAGCGGACTGCCCATGCCGGGCGTGCCCACCGACGCGGCCGAGCCCTTCGTGCTGATCGCCCGCGACCTCGCCCCGGCCGACACGGCGGTGCTCTCCCGCGACGTGGTCGCCGCCTTCGTGACCGAGGAGGGCGGCCCGACCAGCCACACCGCCATCCTCGCCCGCGCGCTCGGCGTGCCCGCGGTGGTGGCCTGCTCGGGCGTCACCGCCGTCGCGGCCGGCACCCGCGTGCTCGTCGACGGCGCCTCGGGGTCGGTACGGCTGTCGCCGTCGGAGGAGGAGGTCGCCGTCGCGCGCAACGCCGCCGCGGCCAGGGCGGCGCTGCTGTCGGCCGCCACCGGCCCCGGCATGACCGCAGACGGCCACCTCGTGCCGCTGCTCGCCAACATCGGCGGCCCCGGCGACCTCGCCGCCGCGGTCGCCAACGGCGCCGAGGGCGTCGGCCTCTACCGCACCGAGTTCCTGTTCCTGGACCGGGCCACCCCGCCGAGCGCGCAGGAGCAGGAGGACGCCTACCGGACGGTCCTTGACGCCTTCCCCGGCGGCCGGGTGGTCGTCCGCACCCTGGACGCCGGCGCCGACAAGCCGCTGGCCTTCCTGCCGCCGCCCGGCGAGGAGCCCAACGCCGCCCTCGGCGAGCGCGGGCTGCGCCTGTTCCGGGTGCACCCCGAGGTGATGGACGCCCAGCTCGGCGCACTGGCCAGGGCCGCGGCCGGCTCGCGGGCCAAGCTCCAGGTGATGGCCCCCATGGTCGCCACCAGGGCCGAGGCGGAGTGGTTCGCCGAGGCGTGCCGCACGGCGGGGCTGCCGGAGGCCGGAATCATGATCGAGATCCCGGCCGCCGCGCTGCGCGCCGCCGACCTCGCCCAGGTCGTCGACTTCTTCTCCATCGGCACCAACGACCTCGCGCAGTACGCCTTCGCCGCCGACCGCCAGCTCGGCGCGCTGGCCGGGCTGCAGGATCCGTGGCAGCCCGCGCTGCTCGACCTGGTCCACGCCGCCGCGTCCGCCGCCAGGGCGGGTGGCAAGACGTGCGGCGTGTGCGGTGAGGCGGCGGCCGATCCGGTGCTCGCCTGCGTGCTGGTCGGGCTGGGGGTGTCCTCGCTGTCGATGGGGGCGCCCGCGCTGCCCGCCGTACGGGCGACGCTGGCCAGGCACTCGCAGGAGCAGTGCCACCTCGCGGCGCAGGCCGCCCGGGGGGCGGCCACCGCGGAGGAGGCGCGGGCCGCGGCCCGCGCGCACCTGCCCGGCCTCGCGGACCTGTCGCTGTGAGGGCGGAGTGGTCGCTGTGAGGGCGGAGTGGTCGCTGTGAGGGCGGAGCGGTCCGTCGCCGTGCGGGCGGAGCGGTCCGGAGAGCGGATAGCGTGGGCGCATGGTTCGATGGCATCGCATGGCGGGCGGAGTCGTGGCCGTCGGCTTGCTCGCGGGTTGCGCGAGCGCCGGCCGGGAGACGGGCGGGGCCACGGAGCGTCCCGCTCCCGGCCCGGTGACCACCCCGCAGGCCACCCCGAGCGAGGCGGTGAGCACTGACGTGACGCCCACTCCGGCCGCCTCCGCCGCTTCGCCGGTGGAGGCCGCCCTGCAGCGGATGTCCGTGGAGGACAAGGTCGGCCAGCTCTTCATGCCCGTCCTGTACGGCCCCGCGGCCGACACCTCCAGCCGGGAGAACGAAGCCCGTTACGGCGTCGGCACCGCGGCCAAGATGATCGAGAAGTTCCGTCCCGGCGGAGTGATCCTCTTCCCGTGGGCGGACAACGTGAAGAGCGTCCGGCAGATCGTCGCCCTGACCAACGGGTTGCAGGAGGCGTCCCCCGACGTGCCCCTGCTGATCGGCACCGACCAGGAGAACGGCCGGGTCTCCCGGCTGGCGCCGCTGGTCACCGAGCTGCCCGGCGCCGCGGACATCGGCTCGACCGGCGACCCCGAGCTGGCCCGCAAGGCGGCCGAGGTGACCGGCAAGGAGCTGCGCGCGCTCGGCGTCAACGTGGACTTCGCGCCGGTCGCCGACGTCAACATCGACCCGGACAACCCGGTGATCGGCCCCCGGGCCTACGGCGACGATCCGAAGAAGGTCGCCAAGATGGTCGCGGCGGCCGTCCAGGGGTTCCACGACGCGGGGATCGCGGCCACCGCCAAGCACTTCCCCGGACACGGCGACACCAACGTGGACAGCCACACCGGGCTGCCGGTGATCGACCACTCCCGGTCGCAGTGGTCCAAGCTGGACGCCCCGCCGTTCAGGGCGGCGATCGACGCCGGGGTGGACGCGGTCATGAGCGCCCACCTGGTGATGCCGAAGCTGGACGCCTCGGGCGATCCGGCGTCGCTGTCCAACAAGATCCTCACCGGTCTGCTCCGCGAGCGGCTGGGCTTCGACGGCGTGGTGTCCACCGACGCGCTGGACATGGGCGGCGCGCGGACCAAGTACGGCGACGGCGAGGTCGCGGTGCGAGCCGTTCTCGCCGGGGCCGACATCCTGCTGATGCCGCCGGACTTCCCCGAGGCGCGGTCGGCGCTCCTCGACGCGGTCGGGTCGGGCCGCATCTCCGCCGACCGGCTCGACGAGTCCGTCCGCCGCATCCTCGCCCTCAAGGCCGCCCGCGACCTGCTCGACGAGGCCCCGGTGGCCGACCCCGACGAGGCCGAGCGGCTGATCGGCTCGGCCGCGCACCGCAAGGTCGCCGCGCACATCGCGGATCGCATCAGGAGCTGACCTCCCGGCCGGCGGGCCGTCCGGCGACCGCCCACCGGCCGCGGCGCGGCCACCGGCGCGGCTATCGGTGGCGCGGTGTCCGGTGCTGGGGCCCGGTGGTGCGGAAAGTGTCCGGTGTGCCTAACCTTGACCGGGAATCGGCGTCTGGGAGGGCGAATGTTCAAGGGCGTGCTGATCGACTGGGGCGGGGTACTCACGACCGGGCTGGCCGAGGCGATCGACGAATGGATCGAGGCCGACCGCATCGACGCGTCCCACTATCGCGACGTGATGCGCGAGCTCGTCCTGCACGCCTACGAGGGCGCCCAGGACGGGGAGAACCCGATCCACGCCCTGGAGCGCGGCGAGATCGAGACTCTCGTCTTCGAACGCGACCTGGCGGCCCGGCTGGTGACCCTGGACGGCGTGCCCCCGGCGGCGGAAGGGCTGCTCACCCGGATGTTCGCCGGCTTCCGGCGGATCGAGCCGATGTACGACATGCTGCGCGCCATGCGGGCCGAGGGGGTGCGCACCTGCCTGCTGTCCAACTCGTGGGGCAACGAGTACCCCCGTGAGGGCTGGGACGAGACGTTCGACGCGATCGTGATCTCGGGCGAGATCGGGATGCGCAAGCCCGAGCCGCGGATCTTCGAGCACGCCCTCGGGGTCCTCGGCGTGGAAGGGCGGCAGTGCGTCTTCGTCGACGACATCGAGGCCAACATCGTGGCGGCCGGGACCCTCGGCATCACCGGGGTGCACCACCGGGACCACGCGGTGACGATCCCGCACCTGGAGAGCCTCTTCGGCTTCCCGCTGCGCACGCCCTGACCTCCGGCGAGGCGGAGCGCCACCTTTGACCGGGCGGCCGGCGGTGGAGAACAGCCTTGGCCGCCGGTGTGCTCTGCACGCGGACCGCCCCGGAGGATCTTGTTGCGTCCCCCATCCCGGCCTCGATACAATCCTTGCCAAATACCATTTCCTGAATTTACAGGGTGGTGTCGACTGCTGACTTGCGACGGGAAATCGACCCGATGGCATACGATGCGATACAAGCAGACTACGAAGGCCGGAACGCCTCTGGGCGCCGCTACCTGACAGTAGCGCAGGAGAACGAGGATTTCATCCCCGGAATGCATCCCAGCCTGAATGACGCGCTTCCGGTCTCCCACGAGGAGATAACCGGCCCTTATCTGGAGTTGCAGAGCGCGATGCTGGAGGCGTACGGGAGCCAGACAGCGGAACTGAGGTTCGTCGGTGCGGGCCAGTTGATCTCCGGCCAGAATTATCGCGAGGTCGAAGACGCCAGTCGCGCGGCGAGCGCGAAACTGAATCGAGACATCGATGACTGATCAGCTGCTCGCCCTCGGTTACGCGTTCACCGAGGACGAGCAGATGCAGCGCGTCAACGCCGACCGCAACGTGGGCGCATGGCGGGATCTCGCTCTCCATCAGACGCGGGTCGGCGCGGACGTCGCGAGCGCCCACCGCCTCGGCGGTGTCAATTATGGGGCGGACGTCGACGCCTTGCGCATGCGGGCGACCGGCGAGGGAGGCGTGCTGTCCCAGCCTGGACACCTTGCCCAGGTGAGCCACGCCTCGGCGGCCGTCGTGCGATCCATCGAAGCCGGCCACAACTACATAAAGACACTCAAGGACAATATTGCCCTTGTCGCCGGCGCGATGATCGGTGCCGGCCTCGCCGTCACTTTCAGGGCGCGTCTGTGGCGATTGATGAAGAGCGCCGGTAGCGCACTCCGTAGCTTCATGAGCAAGTTCGGAAGCATACTGAGATCCCTGACGGCGAAGATACTGAAGCGCTATTCACTTTCTTACAACATGAAGAAGGCCGATCACTGGATCGGTAGGGCCGAGCGGACCTTGGAGAGCCGCAGGACGCTCCTGGCCGACCTCAGGGGCCGCCTCGAAGAAATCCACACGAACGTCAAGAACGCAGCTCAGAAGGATTATCTGGCGGGAAAGATCACCGCCGAGCAGCGCGACCTCTACATGAACTCGGAAAGTCTGTACACGTCCCTTCGATACCCCGAGCTCTACATAGACGAGAGGGCGAGGATAAGCGCGGTCGCCAAGGAGTTGAAAGACCTGAAAAATTCCCTGGGGCGACCACTGGGCAGGCGGGACCGGGAACTGGACGTAGCCGGTGAGCATGTCGGGGAGATGCTTCGGCTCAGGATGCGCAGAAATATTTCTTCCGAAACGGATGAAGAAGTAAGCCAACTGTTCGAGCGGGCGCAGCGCCTTCACAACTGGAAAGGCGGCGAACTTTACGCGGCCGACCGTGAGCTGCGCCGTCTCCTGGATGAAGTTTATTTGCTGTGACGCCCGAGTGTGGTGAAGTGACGACCTCGATGCGGTCAGGATCCGTCATAGGGCGATGGCGTCCGCACCGCACGAAGCCTTGAAATCGCCGGCGAACGACGATTCCGGGGCGATGGTGAAGTCCCTCGACTCCATGGCCATCGTGCCCGGCGGGGCGCCGGTGCTGGCAGACTCTTGCGGGTCGTCGGCGTCTGTCCTGGCGCTCTCCGTCCACAGGGACCCACGGCGGTCCCCTCCAGATCGAGGAAGTCATGCGCGTCTACCTGCCGTGCACCCTCGCGGCGCTCGCCCGCGTGGTCACCAGCGGAGAGCTCGGCCCCGCCCCGCTGACCGGCTACGCGGTCACCCCGGCGCTGGTCGAGTGGTACGTCTCGGGCGACACCGAGGAGCTGGAGTACGTCGCCCTGACCGAGGCGGCCAGGGCCTCGCTGCGGATGCTGGCGGCCGACCGGGCCGACGGGGTGCCGGTGGACGCGCGGCGGGTGGTGGTGGCCGCCGAGGTGCCCGACGGCGCCGTGAGCGTGAGCGCCGACCTGGCCGAGCGCGGCCGGGTGCGGCTCGTCGAGGCGGTGCCGACGGCCTGGATCGCGGCGGCGCATGTGGACGACAAGGAGGCGACGGCCGACGTGGAGGCCGCGATCGCCGCCCTGCACGCCGCGGACGCGGGCGACGACGACGCGCGGTTCACCGTGGACGGCGCCGAGGCGCACGAACTGCTGTGGTACGCCACCCAGGAGATCCCCGATCTACTCCTTTGACAGGGGCCTGACCATGGTCTGACCGTGGCCGTTCACAAAAACGTAGCGTGCTGTCGCTACGCTGAAGAGCGATATGAAGCATATTGTCTGGGACTGGAATGGGACGCTCTTCCACGACATCGACGCCGTGGTCGGAGCGACGAACGAGCTGTTCAGGCCGTACGGCCTGACCACGCTGACGGCTGACGACTTCCGCTCGGTCTACACGCGCCCGATCTGGGTCGCCTACGAGCGGATGCTGGGCAGGCCGTTGCACGAGGGGGAATGGGAGCTGCTCGACGAGGGCTTCCATCTCCACTATCACCGGTTGATGCTGGAGTGCGACCTGGCCGGCGACTGCCGTACCAGCCTCGCCGACTGGGAGCGGTCGGGCGGTTCGCAGTCGCTGCTGTCGATGTGGGGCCATGACCGGCTGGTGCCCAAGGTCGCGGAGTTCGGCATCGACCACCACTTCACCCGGGTGGACGGGCTGCGCGCCCCCGCCGGCGGCCCCAAGGCGGAGCACATGGTGGCGCACATCGCCGCGCTCGGCGTGGATCCGCGCGACGTGCTGGTGATCGGCGACAGCGTCGACGACGCCGACGCCGCCCGGCACGTGGGAGCCAGGGCCGTGCTCTACACGGGCGGCATGACGCCGCGTTCGACGCTGCAGACGCTGGGCATCCCGGTGGTGGACACCCTGGCGGAGGCGCTCGACCACGCCTGAGGACGCCGCGGACGGCCGGATCTCACCGGGAGGCGAGACGACGGGACCCCGTGCCCGCCGTACGCTGTCCCTGCACGCCCTCACCCCCCCTCGGAGGAAACGATCAACCGTCTCGTCCTCTGGAACGTCGATCTGACCCTGGTCGATGTCGCCATCGTCGCCCGTGACGCCTACGCGGAGGCGTTCCGCCAGGTCACCGGGCGACCGCTGGTGAAGCTGGCGCCCGCCATGGGCCGCCCCGACTCCGAGATCATCTTCGAGACGCTGGCCGTCAACGGCATCGCCGTGCAGGACGACCATCTGCCGAGGTTCGTCGAGGCACTCACCGCGGCCTTCGCCGCCCGCCGCAGGCGGCTGGACAAGGAGGGCCGGATGATGCCGGGCGCTAAGGACGCGCTCAAGGCGGTGGCCCGGCTCGACGGCGCCGTGCAGTCCGTGCTCACCGGCACGATCAAGGGCAACGCGGCGCACAAGCTGGCCGCCTTCGGCCTGGACCGGCACCTCGACCTGGAGATCGGCGGCTACGGCGAGGAGGTCTACCCCAAGGCCACCCTCCTCCAGGTGGCCCAGGGCAGGGCGAAGGACAAGTACGGCGCCGCGTTCACCGCGGCCAACACCGTGCTGGTCGGCGACTCCGCGAGGGACGTCCAGGCGGCCAGGATCGGTGGGGCCGCCATGGTGGCGGTGGCCTCCGGCCGTGCCACGGTGAGTGAGCTGGAGGAGGCGGGCGCCGACCTGGTGCTGCGCGATCTCACCAACTCCTCGGAGGTGGTCGCCGCCGTCGCCCGTCTCACCGGCTCCGGATCCGGCTCCGGCGGGCGGGCCGGCTGAACCCCGGCGGGCGGGGCGCGCGGGTCAGGAGGCGAGGCGGGAGAGGAAGCGGGCCGCTATGGGCGCGGCGACAGCCGCTCCGGTGCCGCCGCCCTCCACGACGACCGCGAAGGCCACGTCGTCCCGGTAGCCGATGAACCACGAGTGCGTCGGCGGGTCGCCGCCGTCCTCGGCGGAGCCGTACTCCGCGGTGCCGGTCTTGCCCGCGGTGCCCGGGGGGAAGGCCACGGCGTGCGCGGTGCCCTCGCTGACGACGGCGGGCATCAGGTCGCGCAGCGCGCGTACCACGCCGTCCTCCAGCCTGCGCGGCTCGGCGCCGCCGGCGGGGACCAGGTCCCGCGCCACCAGCCGCGGCGGGCGCCAGGTGCCGCCGGCGATGGCGGCGGCGACGGAGGCCATGTTCAGCGGGCTGGCGAGCACCCTGCCCTGGCCGATGGCGGCGGAGGCGAGGTCGGTGTCGTCCTTGGGGGCGGGGAACTCCGCGCGTACGGCGGGCACGCCCGGGGTGATCGGCGCCCCGAAGCCGAAGCCGGCCGCCACCTCGGCGAGCCGGCCGCCGCCGAGCCCGGCCACGCTCATCGCGCCGAAGGTCGTGTTGCACGAGTGCGCGAACGCGTCGCGGAAGCTGATCGTCCCGTAGTCGTGGAACTCCGCGTTGTGGAAGGGGAAGCCGCCGATGGTCTGCTCGGCCGGGCAGCGCACGGTCTCCTCCGGCCGCGCGCCCCCGGCGACGAGCGCGGAGGCGGTCACCACCTTGAACGTCGAGCCCGGCGGATACTTGCCGAGGAGCGCCCGGTTGAACCCGCCCGGCTTGTTCACCGCGGCGAGGATCTCCCCGGTGGAGGGCCGCAGCGCGACGAGCGACGCGGGCTTGTCGACGTCTTCCAGCGCCGCCGCGCCCGCCTCGTGCACCCGCAGGTCGATGGTGGTCTTCAGCGGCCTGCCCTCTTCCGCGCCGCTCCTGGCCAGCGTGCGCAGCGTCTTGTCTCCCTCCACCAGGTCGATCCTGGCGGCCGCGCTGCCGGTGAGCCGGGCGCGGTAGGTCTCCTGGAGTCCTTCGACGAGCTGCTGCACCGAGCCGGGCGTGTCCGGGGTGTCGATGCGGGTGCCGTCGGCGGCGGTGACCGGCGCGAGCCGCGGTTTGACGGTGACCAGCTTGAGCCGGCGGCCCGCGCGCAGGTCGGGCTGGACGGCGGCGGGGGTCCAGGCCACCCGCCAGGCCCGCTCCCGTTCGACCAGGCGCAGCGCGCCGCGGTAGGTCCAGTCCACCGGGCCGGACAGGTCGGCGCGGAAGCGCACGGTCGTCGCGGTGTCGGCCTCCTCCGTGCCGGTGACCGTGAAGGCGGCCGAGCTGAGCTTCAGATCGGTGCGCAGCCGCCGGTACCAGTTCTCGTAGTCGGCCGGCGGGTCCACGGTCAGTGCCCGCATGGCCGCGTAGTCCCCCCTGGACCACGCGGACAGGTAGTCCGAGGCGGTCTGCCCGGCCGATCCGCGGGTGCGCAGCAGCCAGACCACCCCGGCCGCGGCGAGCAGCGGCACCAGGACCGCCGCCGTGACGATCAGCCCGGTCCGGCGTCGCCGCCGGACGGGCCGGTCTTCTTGCAGGTGAAACATGCTTCCCCCCCTGTGACGTTCGCCCACGAGGACAGCAGAGGGTCAGCTTTGTTGTCCAATACTGATATATCTCTTCACTTCATATAAATCTGGATATAGTTGCTGGTCATGGATATCGTCCGGCATCTCCATTACTTCACCGTGGTGGCGGAGGAACTCCACTTCGGCAACGCCGCCGTACGGCTCGGCATGGCCCAGCCGCCGCTCAGCCAGCGGATCAAGCGACTGGAGGAGGAGCTCGGGGTGCGGTTGTTCGACCGGTCGGCGCGGCAGGTACGGCTGACCGAGGAGGGGCGGTTGCTGCTCGGCGAGGCGCGCGAGATCGTGGCCAGGGTCGACCGTCTCAAGGACCTGCTCCGGCACGGCGGGGAGGGCGTGCTCAAGGCCGGCATCCCGCCCGATCTCGGCTCGGTCGTGATCGGCGCGCTGGTGGCCGGGTTCCGCCGGCACAACCCGGACGTGCGGCTCGCCCCGGCCGAGATCTGGACCGCCGACCAGGTGACCGCGCTCGGCGAGGGCGCCATCGACGTGGGCATCGTGCGTCACCCGGTGACCGCCCCCGGCCTGCACTTCGGCCGGATGCTGGTGCAGACGCCCGGCGTGCTGCTCCCCGCGGGCGACCCGCTGGCCGGCGGCCCCGCCGTGCACCTCGCCGATCTGGCGGACCGGGAGGTCGTGCTCTTCTCCCGGGAGGGGGAGCCGGGACCGCATGCGGAGACCATCGCGGAGTGCCGCCGCCACGGATTCGTCCCCGCCCGGATCCACTACGGGATCACGCTCGGCCTGGTGCTGGCCGGCGCGGCGGTGGCCTTCGGCGCGGAGACCGACGTGCCCGGCCTGCGGTGGCGACCGCTGCTCGGCTCGCCGATCGTCTGGCGGGTCTCCACGGCCTGGCGCGAGCAGACCCCCGCGGTGGCGGGATTCGACGAGGTGGCGGTACGGATCTTGAAGGAGAATGCCGGCATGACCGACGAGGCCGCCGTGCCCGTGCGGCGGGTCAGCCCGCGGCCCGCGATGGGCTTCCTCGCGTGAGCGGGTTCGACCCGGGCGGGCTGTTCCGCGCGGCCGGGGTCACCGGCTGGATGCACGCGGAGGACATCGACTCCGGGCGCGAGGTGGGCTTCGGCGCGGACGTGCCGGTGCCGACCGCCTCCGTCTTCAAGGTGCCGCTCCTGGTGGCGCTGGGGCGGGGAGCCGACGCCGGGCTGCTCGACCTGACCGAGCGGGTGACCGTCGCCGCGGCGAACCGGGTCTTCGGCCCGACCGGCATCTCGGCGATGTCCGACGACGTCACCGCCTCGCTGCGCGATCTCGCCTACCTGATGATCGCGATCAGCGACAACACCGCCGCGGACGCGATCGCCGCCCGGGTGGGACTCGACGCGGTCAACGCCGCCCTGGACCGCCTCGGCCTTACCGGTACCCGGGTGCTGCACGACTGCCGGGTCATGGCCGCCCGGATGGACGAGGACTCCGGCGGCGAGTGGCCGGTCACCGACGCGGCGGCACTCGCCCGGCTGCGGGTGCTCGACCCGGCGGTCACCAACCGGAGCACGGCCAGGGAGACCGCCAGGCTGTTCGCCATGATCTGGCGGGACGAGGTGGCCGAGCCGGAGACCTGCGGCTGGATGCGCAAGGTGTTCGGGCTCCAGGTCTGGCCGCACCGGCTGGCCTCGGGCTTCCCGTACGACGACGTGTCGGTCAGCGGCAAGACCGGGACGCTGCCCACCCTTCGCATAGAGGCCGGAGTCGTGGAATATCCGGATGGGGGAAGGTATGCCGTCGCCGTCTTCACCCGGTCCCTCAGCCCGGCCCTGAACCAGCCGCGCGCCGACGCGGTCATCGGCACGGCCGCGCGCATGGCCGTGGACCACTTGCGCGGCTGACGGGATATGTGGGCCGCCGGTGATGACTTTCCGCCCGGCCGTCACGAGGATGGGAACATGGTTGAGGAAGGTGCGTTGTTGTGGCGGCCGACCGACGAGGTCGTGCGTCACGCCAAGATCACGCGTTACATGGACAGGATGGGGCACTCCGGCGACTACGAGCGACTCTGGCGCTGGTCGGTCGACAGTCCGGAGGAGTTCTGGCCGTCGGTGTGGGAGTACTTCGACGTCGTCGGCGAGCGTGGTGACGGGCCCGTCATCAGTGGGACGATGCCCGGCGCCGAATGGTTCACCGGATCCCGGGTCAACTACGCGGCCAACGCGCTGCGCCGGGCCGCGTCCCAGCCGGACAAGGTGGCCGTGATCTTCCGGTCCGAAGGCGGCGAGCGGGTCACCCTCACCTATGCCGAACTGCACGAGGAGGTCGCCCGGGTGCGGACCGGCCTGGTCCGGCTCGGCGTTGGCGCCGGCGACCGGGTGGCCGCCTACGTGCCCAACATCCCCGAGGCGCTGATCGCCTTCCTCGCGACGGCGTCGCTGGGCGCCGTGTGGTCCTCCTGCTCGCCCGACTTCGGCGCGCCCAGCGTGACCGACAGGTTCGCCCAGATCGAGCCCAAGGTGCTGATCGCGGTGGACGGCTACCGCTACAACGGCAAGGGCTACGACCGCACCGGCGAGGTCCGCGACATCGCGGCCAAGCTCCCCGGCCTGCGCGCCACCGTCTGGATCCCCCACCTCCGGGCGGCCGAGCCGGGCGCGGCGGAGGGCGGGGAGCTGAGCTGGCAGGGGCTGCGCGCCGAGCGGGAGCCGCTCGTCTTCGAGCAGGTGCCGTTCGGGCACCCGCTGTGGATCCTCTACTCCAGCGGCACCACCGGCCTGCCCAAGCCGATCGTGCACGGCCACGGTGGCGTGGTGCTGGAACACCTCAAGGCGCTCAGCTTCCACCAGGACCTCGGCGAGGACGACGTCTTCTTCTGGTACACCACCACCGGCTGGATGATGTGGAACTTCCTGATCGGCGGGCTGCTGGTGGGCTCCACCGTGGTGCTCTACGACGGCAGCGCCGCCCATCCCGGGGTGGACGCGCTGTGGCGGGTGGTGGCCGAGGAGGGGGTGACCTACTTCGGCACCGGCGCGCCGTACATCATGGCGTCGATGAAGGCCGGGGTGGAGCCGAAGGGGCTGGACCGGCTGCGCGGGGTCGGCTCGACCGGCTCGCCGCTGCCGCCCGAGGGGTTCGAGTGGGTCTACTCCCACGTCAAGGAGGACGTGCAGCTCGGGTCGTTCTCCGGCGGCACCGACGTGTGCACCGGCTTCGTCGGCTCGGTGCCGCTGCTGCCGATCAGGGCCGGGGTGATCTCCTGCCGGTGCCTCGGCGCCCGGGTGGAGTCGTTCGACCCGGCGGGACGGCCGGTGACCGGCGAGGTGGGCGAGCTGGTGGTGACCGCGCCGATGCCCTCGATGCCGGTGATGTTCTGGAACGATCCGGGCGGGGAGCGCTACCGTGACAGCTACTTCGCCGACTACCCCGGCGTCTGGCGGCACGGCGACTGGATCAAGGTGCTGCCCGACGGCGGATGCGTGATCTACGGCCGGTCGGACTCCACCCTCAACCGGGGCGGCGTGCGGATGGGCACCAGCGAGTTCTACCGCGTCGTCGAGCGCTTCGAGGAGATCGCCGACAGCTTGGTGATCGACACCGGCCAGCTCGGCCAGGACGGGCGGCTGCTCCTCTACGTCGCCATGGCGCCGGGGGCCGCGCTGTCCGAGGACCTGGTCGCCGCCCTGCGCACGGCGCTGCGCACCGAGCTGTCGCCGCGGCACGTGCCGGACGAGATCCACGAGGTGCCGGGCATCCCGCGGACCCTGTCGGGTAAGAAGCTGGAGGTGCCGGTACGCAAGATCCTGCTGGGCACCCCGCTCGCCCAGGCGGCCAACCCGGACGCCTTGGCGAATCCGGAGGTGCTCCGCCACTTCGTCCCGGAGTGACAGGCATCTCATTCGCGGCGCCGTAGATCGCGTTGACGTTTGGGTGCTTTTCGGGTGGTATCGGGTACGGCGGTGCAACGCCCTTCAGCCTGTTGGGAGCCCGCGCTGTGGGATGCTGCGGCTGCACCACCTCCCCCCGCCAGAGGGAGCGCGGGCCTGGTTGTGGAGTGTTGACAGGCGATACCCCTCACAAAGGAGTGAGAGTCATATGCCGCTCGAAGAGGCCAAGGACGAGCTGCTGCGCAGCGCCGCGCGGGTGGGCGCGGACGCGACAGGCGGCGGCCGGGTGGGCGAGGAGGAGGTGCTCGCCTACCTCCGTGCCTACTATCGGCACGTGGCGCCCGAGGACCTGAGCGGCCGGGCCCCCGCCGACGTCCACGGCCCCGCGATGGCCCATCGCCGCCTCGCCGAGGTCCGCCCGCAGGGCCGGGCGCTGGTGCGGGCCTACACCCCGGCCGCCGAGCACGGCTGGGCCTCCCCGCACTCGATCGTCGAGGTCGTCAACGACGACATGCCCTTCCTGGTCGACTCGGTGACCATGGAGCTCGACCGGCACAACATCGGCGTCCACCTGCTCGTGCACCCCCAGATGCCGGTGCGGCGCGACCTCACCGGCAAGATGCTCGGCTCCGGCGACGCGGATGTCACCGGCCAGACGCTGGTCGAGTCCTGGATGCACATAGAGATCGACCGGCAGGCCGACCCCGCGGTGCTGCACGAGCTTGAGGCCGACCTCCAGCGGGTGCTCCTCGACGTGCGCTCCGCGGTCGAGGACTTCCCGAAGATGCAGGCCCTCGCCGTGCGGGCGGCCGAGGACCTGTCGATCGACCCGCCGCCGCTGGAGCCCGCCGAGGTCGAGGACAGCATCGACCTGCTGCGCTGGCTCGCCGACGGGCACTTCACCTTTCTCGGCTACCGCGAGTACCGGCTCGCCGACACCGAGGAGGGCGCGTCCCTGCACACCCTGCCCGGCACCGGGCTCGGCATACTGCGCCCGGACAAGGCGCTCTCCGACAGCTTCGCGGCCATGCCCGCCGAGCTGCGGGCCAAGGCCCGGGAGAAGCAGGTGCTGATCATCACCAAGGGCAACACCCGGGCCACCGTGCACCGGCCCGCCTACCTCGACTACGTGGGCGTGAAGCTCTTCTCGCCGGAGGGCGAGGTGATCGGCGAACGCCGCTTTCTGGGCCTGTTCACGCACGTCGCCTACAGCGAGTCGATCTCCCGCGTGCCGGTGCTGCGCCGCAAGCTCGCCGCCGTGCTGCGCGCGGCCGGGCTCGCCCCGGACAGCCACGACGGCAAGGACCTGATCGAGACGCTGGAGACCTTCCCGCGCGCCGAGCTGTTCCAGATCTCGGTCGAGGCGCTGCTGCCGATCGTCAGGGGCGTGCTCCGGCTCCGCGAGCGCAAGCAGGTCAGGCTCTTCCTGCGCCGCGACGACTACGGCCGCTACATCTCCTGCCTGGTCTACCTGCCCCGCGACCGTTACACCACCAAGGTCCGGCTGCGCATGCAACGGCTGCTGATGCAGGCGTTCGGCGGGGTGACCCTCGACTACAGCGCGATGATCGGCGAGTCCTCGCTGGCCCGGCTGCACGTGGTGATCCGCGGCGTGCGCGGCGGCCGGCTCCCCGAGACCGACGTGGACCTGGACGAGCTGGAGAGGCGGCTCGCCGCCGTCACCCAGACCTGGGAGGACGAGCTCGCCGCCGCGATCGGCGAGCTGTGCGCGGACGACGACGTGCCCGGCCTGGTCCGCCGCTACCAGACGGCCTTCCCCGAGGGCTACAAGGCCGACTTCCCGCCCCGGATCGCCGTCGCCGACCTGACCAGGCTGGAACGGCTCGCCGACGAGCCGGGCGACATCGGGCTCGACCTGTACGAGCCCGCCGACCCGACCGAGGGCGAGCGCCGCCTCAAGATCTACCGCCTGGACCAGGCGATCTCGCTCTCCCAGGTGCTCCCGCTGCTCCAGCGGCTCGGCGTCGAGGTGGTGGACGAGCGGCCGTACGAGATCGACCGCGACGGCGACCCCGCCAGTAAGAACGCCTGGATCTACGACTTCGGCCTGCGCCACCCGTCCACCGGGAAGATGCCCAAGGAGGACTTCAAGAAGCTCTTCGAGGACGCCTTCGCCGCCCTGTGGCGGGGTGACGTCGAGGCCGACGACTTCAACGCCCTGGTGCTCGCCGCCGGGCTCACCTGGGACCAGGCCGAGATCCTGCGGGCGTACGCGAAATACCTCCGGCAGGCGGGCTCCACGTTGAGCCAGAACTACATGCAGCGGGTGCTGCTCGGCAACGTACGGCTGGCGCGGCTGCTGGTGCGGCTGTTCGAGGCGCGCCTCGACCCGCGCAGGGACCCGGACGTCAGGGTGGACCTGTGCGACGCGCTCAACGAGGAGATCCTCGGCGCGCTGGACGACGTCGCCTCGCTGGACGAGGACCGGATCCTGCGGGCCTTCCTGGAGGTCGTGCACGCCACGCTGCGCACCAACTACTTCCAGTGGGTCACCGGACCCGACGGCAGGCCGCGCCGCAAGCCGTACATCTCGCTGAAGTTCGACCCGCAGGCGATCAGCGTGATGCCGCTGCCCCGGCCCAGGTACGAGATCTTCGTCTACTCGCCGCGGGTCGAGGGCGTCCACCTGCGCTTCGGCAAGGTCGCGCGCGGCGGGCTGCGCTGGTCGGACCGGATGGAGGACTTCCGCACCGAGATCCTCGGCCTGGTGAAGGCGCAGATGGTGAAGAACACCGTCATCGTGCCCACCGGGTCCAAGGGCGGGTTCGTGGTGAAGAGGCCGCCCGCCTCCGGGGCCAGGGAGGACGTGATGGCCGAGGGCGTCGCCTGCTACCGCACGTTCATCTCCGGCCTGCTGGACGTCACCGACAACCTGGTGAACAACGAGGTCGTCCCGCCGCGCGACGTGGTACGGCACGACGGCGACGACACCTACCTCGTGGTCGCGGCGGACAAGGGCACCGCGTCCTTCTCCGACATCGCCAACCAGGTGGCCAAGGACTACGGCTTCTGGCTGGGCGACGCCTTCGCCTCCGGCGGGTCGGTCGGCTACGACCACAAGGCGATGGGCATCACCGCCAAGGGCGCGTGGGAGTCGGTCGAGTACCACTTCCGCACGATGGGCGTGGACGTGCAGAGCACCGACTTCACGGTGGCCGGCATAGGCGACATGTCGGGAGATGTCTTCGGTAACGGCATGCTGCTCTCCCGGCACATCCGGCTGGTGGCGGCCTTCGACCACCGGCACGTCTTCGTCGACCCGCAGCCCGACGCGGCCCGCGGCTTCGCCGAGCGCGCCCGGCTGTTCGAGCTGCCGCGCAGCTCCTGGGCCGACTACGACCCGGCGCTCATCTCCGCGGGCGGCGGCGTCTGGCCGCGCACCGCGAAGTCCGTCCCGATCACCCCCCAGATGCGGGCCGCGCTCGGCATCGAGCGGGCCGTCACCGCGATGCCGCCGAACGACCTGATCAACGCCATCCTCAAGGCCCCGGTGGACCTGCTGTGGAACGGCGGCATCGGCACCTACGTCAAGGCGTCCCAGGAGAGCCACGCCGACGTCGGCGACAAGGCCAACGACGTCCTGCGGGTCGACGCCGGCGAGCTGCGCTGCAAGGTGGTCGGCGAGGGCGGCAACCTGGGCCTCACCCAGCTCGCCCGGATCGAGTACGCGCTCAACGGCGGGCTGATCAACACCGACTTCATCGACAACTCGGCCGGCGTGGACACCTCCGACCACGAGGTGAACATCAAGATCCTGCTCGACCAGGTCATGCGGGACGGCGACCTGACCGAGGAGCAGCGCGACCGCCTCTTCCTCGACATGACCGACGAGGTCGGCCGGCTCGTGCTGCGCGACAACTACCAGCAGAACGTCGTGCTGGCCGCGGCCCGCGCCCAGGCGGCCGGGCTGCTGCACGTGCACGCCCGGTTCCTGCGCAGGCTGGAGCGCGACGGGCTGGTCAACAGGGAGCTGGAGTTCCTGCCGTCGGACAAGACGCTCGCCGAGCGCAGGCAGGCCGGGCTCGGCCTCACGGCCCCGGAGTTCTCCGTGCTGCTGGCCTACACCAAGCTGGTCACGGACGCCGAGCTGCTCGCCTCCGACCTGCCCGACGACCCCTACCTCGCCTCCTGGCTGGTCTCCTACTTCCCCTCGCCGCTGCGCGAGCGCATGCGCGCCTCCATGGACGCGCACCCGCTGCGCCGGGAGATCATCACCACCCGCGTGGTGAACGACCTGATCAACTCGAGCGGCACCACCTTCATGTTCCGTTTCGCCGAGGAGACCGGCGCCTCCAGCGCCGAGATCGCCCGCGCCTACCTCGTCGCCCGCGACGTCTTCGACATGCCCAGCTTCTGGCAGGCGGTCGAGGACCTGGACAACAAGGTGGACACGAGCACCCAGCTCGCCATGCTCCTGGAGGGCCGCAAGCTCGTCGAGCGCGGCGCCCGCTGGCTGCTCGCCAACCGCAGGCCGCCCTACGACCTCGCCGAGACGGTCGGCTTCCTGTCCGACGGGATCGACGGCCTGCACGACGGGCTGCCCAAGCTGCTGGCCGGCCCCGACCTGGCCGCCTACGAGGAGCGCAGGGACGGGTTCGTCTCGCGCGGCGTGCCCGAGGAGCTCGCCGAGCGGGTCGCGGCCATGGTGCCCGCCTACTCCACCTTCGACCTGGTGGAGGTCGCCTCCCACACCGGCAGGCCGGTCAGGGAGGTCGCCGAGGTGTACTTCGACCTCGCAGACCGGCTCCAGCTCGCCCGGCTGCGCGAGCGGGTCATCGCCCTGCCCAGGGACAACCGGTGGAACACGATGGCCCGCGCCGCGCTGCGCGACGACCTCTACGCGGCGCACGCCTCGCTGACCCGTGACGTGCTGGCCCACAGCAAGCCGGGGCAGTCCCCCGAGGAGCGGCTGGCCCGCTGGACGGACGCCAACGCCGCGCCCGTGGCCCGGGCCAGGCAGATGCTCACGGAGATCTGGGAGAGCGACAACATCGACCTCGCCACGCTGTCGGTCGCCCTGCGCGCGATCCGCACCCTGGTCACCACCAGCAACCTGCCGGAGGCCTGACCCGGGATCACCGGCCGCCGGTCCCCGTCACCGGGGCCGGTGGCCGGGGGGCCCGCCCGCCCCGGCCGTTTCGTGAACGGGCCGTGCCGTGGGCGGCCGTCTGGTGCGCGGGCCGTGTGCCGTGGGCGGCCGTCTGGTGCGCGGGCCGTGTCGTCGGTGGCCGCGTTCAGCGGCCGGTGACCCGGGTGACCGCGCCGTCGTAGGCGATCACCCGCGCCGCGCCGTGCGTCGCACGCGGTGGGACCACGCTCACGTACTGCTGGGTCTCCACGATCCGCAGCTCCTTGGCGACCGCCGGGTCGCCGATCGCCCACCTGGCGTCGGGCGGGACCACGATCCACGGCGCGCTGGGCAGCCTGGCGCTGTAGGTCGTCGTCCGGGTGAGCGGGTAGCAGACGACCCCGCCGCCGCCGCGGGTGCGCCAGGCGAAGATCGGCGACTGGGTCGCGCTGAAGATCGAGTCGTAGCCGAGGCCCACGTCCTTGGCCTGGTCCCGCTTCTCCGTGATCTCGGTCGAGTAACCGGTCGTGTGCGTGTCGGGCGCGATGAGGGCCGCGGAGAAGCCCTTGGCGCCCTCCTCGGCCACGGTGGCGTGCAGCGGGGCCATGAGCTGCGGGGTGATCTCGATGCTCTCGTCGCGGCTGGACAGCGCCGTCGCGTAGCCGTCGGCGTCGAGGGCCGGCTCGGGGAGCTTGTCGCCGGGGTAGAGCAGCGAGGCGAAGCTGAGCTGCCAGCGCGCGTCGTCGTCCTGCTTCATCAGCGTGAGCACGGCCGAGCGCGCCGCCGCCGGGTCGGGCGCGCCGGCCGTCCGCGTCGAGGTGCGGGTCGCGGTCGCGCCGAGCGTGGCGGAGCGCGCCTCGCGCTCCACCACGGCGGTGAACCAGTAAGGCGGGGCGTCCAGGCGCGGCACGATCAGGCCGGTGGGGCGCCAGCGGTACCGGGGCGGCTGCAGGACGGTGGACCGGTAGGCGGCGCTGGTGATGGCCGACTGGCCGTCCCTGACCTGCTCCAGCGCCATTCGCAGGTCGCCGCCGGCGCGCAGCACGTCGTCGGTGGCGAGGTAGCGGTCGAGCGCCTCCTGGGCGTCGTCCCTGGTGAGCCGGGGTGCCGCGGGCGCGGCAGGCGCGCCCTGGGCGCCCTTGGTCGCGGCGACCGGCGCGGGCTCGGGGGTGCCGCCGCCGGAACACGCCGCCAGCGAGATCGTCAGAATCACGGCGGGCAGGAGCGTCCGCCGCCGCCAGATCCCTCGCACGCCCGCCTCCCGCTCTTCCCCGCCGCGGGCCCATGTTACGGCCTGGGGTACCTGAGAGGGGTCGCCAGTCGCGTACCCTTTACAGACGTGGCAGTCATCGATCCGGCAGAAGAGATCAACGAGCTCGGAAGCACCCTGAAGGGCATTCAGGACGTGCTCGACCTCGACGCTATGCGCAAGCAGATCGCGGATCTGGAAGAGCAGGCCGCCGCGCCCGACCTGTGGAACGACCCTGAGGCGGCCCAGAAGGTCACCAGCAAGCTCTCGCACCTCCAGTCGGAGCTCAACAGGGTGGAGAGCCTCGTCGGCCGTCTGGAGGACCTCACGGTCCTCTACGAGCTGGCCGAGTCCGAGGACGACACGGACACCCGCGAGGAGGCCGACCGCGAGCTGGCCTCGCTGCGCGGCGACGTCAACGCGCTGGAGGTCCGCACCCTGCTCTCCGGCGAGTACGACGCCCGTGAGGCGGTCGTCACGATCAACTCGCAGGCGGGCGGCGTCGACGCGGCCGACTGGGCGCAGATGCTGCTGCGCATGTACATGCGGTGGGCCGAGCGCAAGGGCTACTCCACGGAGGTCTACGACACCTCCTACGCGGAGGAGGCCGGCATCAAGTCGGCGACCTTCACCGTCAAGGCCCCCTACGCGTACGGCACGCTGCGCGGCGAGCACGGCACCCACCGGCTCGTCCGGATCAGCCCGTTCGACAACCAGGGCCGCAGGCAGACCTCCTTCGCCGGCGTCGACATCGTGCCGGTCGTCGAGCAGACCGACCACATCGAGATCAGCGAGGACGACCTGCGCGTGGACGTCTACCGGTCCTCGGGGCCGGGCGGCCAGGGCGTCAACACCACCGACTCGGCGGTGCGCCTGACCCACCTGCCCACCGGCATCGTCGTCTCCTGCCAGAACGAGCGCTCGCAGCTGCAGAACAAGGCGACCGCGATGGCGGTCCTGCAGTCCAAGCTGCTGGAGCGCAAGCGGCAGGAGGAGGCCGAGAAGATGTCGGAGCTGCGCGGCGAGTCCACGACCTCCTGGGGCACCCAGATCCGCAACTACGTGCTGCACCCGTACCAAATCGTGAAGGACCTGCGCACCAACGTGGAGGCGGGCAACCCGACGGCGGTGCTCGACGGCGATCTCGACGGGTTCATCGAGGCCGAGATCCGCTGGATGCGCCGCCAGGAGTCGGGCGCCGGCGAGTGACGCCCGGCGCCCCGTGGGCGGCTGTCTCAGCCGCCCACGAGGTGCTGCAACGCCAGGCTGAAGAAGAACAGCGCGAGAAGGATCACCACCACGACGGCCGGCGAGAGGCCGCCGGGCCCCTGGTGGTGCAGTTTCGCCTTGCCCGCCCGGCAGGAGGGGCAGCGCCCTTCCACCACCGGACCGGCGCACTGCGCGCAGACCAGATGTTCGCAGCTCATGGTATGCCCCACGCTCCTTTGCCGTTCCGATACCTAGGCCGGAATCGTTTTGTTTCCGTTATGGACGTTCCATGCCAGTGTTCCCCCTAGACTGGCGTTGGCCAACCGGAACGTCGATCAACGGTAAAGATCTGCGCTCCCGGCAGGCGAGCACCGGGAAGTGGCTACTACCACCCCCGCGACCGTCCTACCCCCTAGACTGGCATGCCGTGATGCGCCCGTGATCCATTTCGATAATGTCATCAAGGTCTACACGAACCAGAACCGCCCGGCCCTCGACCACATCAGTGTCGACGTGGACAAGGGCGAGTTCGTCTTTCTCGTCGGGCCCTCGGGCTCCGGCAAGTCGACCTTCCTCCGCCTGATCCTCAAAGAGGAGCGGCCCAACTCCGGCGCGATCCACGTCGCCGGCAAGGACCTCTCGCGGCTGTCCAACTTCAAGGTGCCGCACCTACGCCGCCGGATCGGCTGCGTGTTCCAGGACTTCCGCCTGCTCCCGAACAAGAACGTGTACGAGAACGTCGCGTTCGCCCTGGAGGTCATCGGCAAGCCGAGGCGCTTCATCCGTAAGGTGGTGCCCGAGGTCGTCGAGCTCGTCGGCCTGGAGGGCAAGGCCCACCGGATGCCCGACGAGCTGTCCGGTGGTGAGCAGCAACGGGTCGCCATGGCCCGCGCGTTCGTCAACCGCCCGATGATTCTTCTGGCCGACGAGCCGACAGGAAACATCGACCCCGCGACGAGCATCGGCATCATGAAGGTGCTCGACCGCATCAACAGGACCGGTACCACGGTCGTCATGGCCACCCACGACGCCGCCATCGTCGACTCCATGCGCAAGCGGGTGGTCGAGCTCGAAGACGGCAAGATCGTCCGTGACCAGTCGCGTGGCGTGTACGGCCAGGCCTACTGACCGACAGGTCGGACCGGGACCCAGAACAACAGGAAGAGCATGCGGGCCAATTTCATCTTCTCCGAGGTCTGGATCGGCCTCCGCCGTAACCTGACGATGACGATCGCCGTCATCGTCACCGTGGCCGTCGGCATGGCGCTGCTGGGCGTCGGTCTGATGATCAATGCCCAGGTGTCCAACATGAGGGACTTCTGGTCCGACAAGATCGAGCTCTCGATCTTCCTGTGTGGTAAGAACGACCCCTTCCCCAACTGTGAGAACAGCAGCGGGCTGAGCGATGCCGAGAAGATCGCCCTGCGGGACCGGATCGTCGCCATGCCCGAGGTCCAGGGCGTCGAGTTCGAGAACCAGGCCGCCGCCTACGAGAACTTCAAGGCGCAGTACGGCGCGGACAACGTGCTGGTGAGCGCGGTCAAGCCGGAGGACATGCCGGAGTCGTTCCGGGTCAAGCTCAAGGACCCGAACTCCTACGGCGCGGTCGTCGCGGCTCTGGACGGCGCTCCCGGAATCTCCAACGTGGTGAACCAGCAGGACATCCTGAAGCAGTTCTTCGGGCTGCTGGAGCGGCTGCGCTGGGCGGCCCTGGTGGTGGCGTTCATCCTGGTGATCGCGGCGATCCTGCTCATCGGCAACACGGTCCGGCTGTCGGCGTACAACCGGCGGCGGGAGACCGGGATCATGCGGCTGGTCGGCGCGTCCAACCTGTACATCCAGCTGCCCTTCGTCATGGAAGGGGTGATCGCCGGGCTCATCGGCGGCGTGGTCGCGGCCAGCCTGCTGATCATCTCCAAGGTCTTCCTGTTCGACAGCGTCCAGCAGTATCTCCCGGGCAACAGCGCGCTGGCCTGGAGCGACGTCGCCTCGGTGATCACCCTGACGATGATCTTCGGTGTGGTCATCTGTGTGCTCGCGTCGTTCGTGACGCTGCGGCGATATCTGCGAGTGTGATCGTGGCGAGTCTCACCACGGCGGGCCGCCGGTAGGCTCGTTTCATGCCACGTGAGACCGGGCGGACAGTCATCGCCCAGAACAAGCGTGCCCGCCATGACTACCACATCGAGGACACCTTCGAGGCGGGCATCGTGTTGCAGGGGACGGAGGTCAAGTCCCTGCGCGCCGGCCGGGCCTCGCTGGCCGACGGCTACGCGACCGTCAAGGACGGCGAGGTGTGGCTGATCAACGTGCACATTCCGGAGTATTCGCACGGCAACTGGACGAACCACGCGGCCCGCCGTACCAGGAAGCTGCTGTTGCATCGCAAGGAGATCGGCAAGCTCCAGGTGAAGACCAAGGAGGGCGGGCTGACCATGGTGCCGCTCTCGCTCTACTTCAAAGAGGGCAAGGCCAAGGTCGAGATCGGGCTGGCGCGCGGCAAGAAGGACTGGGACAAGCGGCAGACCCTGGCCGAGAACCAGGCCAAGCGTGAGATGGCCCGCGTCCTGCGGTACAGGAACAGGTGACGCGCGCGGTGGCCGTACCAGCCAGAACGCGGACCGTCGCGGCGGCGCTCGCGCTCGTCGCGACGGCGCCGCTGCTGACCGGGTGTTTCGAGGAGCCGTCGGCCAACGAGGCGGTGCGCGAGTTCCTCGTCGGGTGGCAGAGCGGTGACTACGAGGCGGCGGCGACGCGCACCGACGGCGACCCCAAGGTGGTGGCCAGGGCGCTCGGCGACGTGCGGGTGCAGCTCGACGCCGCGTCGATCCGGTTCGACCTCAAGGGTCTCAAGCGGACCGGGGACACCTCGCAGGCCGACTTCCAGGCCGAGATCGACCTGGGGGAGAACAACCCGCTCTGGGTCTACCAGGGCAAGCTGCCGCTGCACCTCGTGGGCGGCCGGTGGAAGGTGCGCTGGTCGCCGAGCGTGCTGCACCCGCAGCTCCGCGAGGGGCAGCGGTTCGCGGTGGAGACCAGCTCCGAGGGCCGCAAGCCGATCGTGGACCGCGACGGCGACTCCCTCCAGGGGCCGACCCGCCTCTACATCGCCGGGGTCGTCCCGGCGAACCTCAAGGGCGACCAGAAGCAGGTCTGCGAGGAGCTGGCGAAGGTCACCGGCTTCGCCGCGGACCGGCTGCTCAGCCGGATCCAGTCGGCTCCGCCGAACCTCTTCGTGCCGCTGGTCACCTTCGGGCGTAAGAAGTTCGGCCAGCTGGAGTCCCAGCTTCGGGCGATCCGGCAGGTGCAGATCAACATCGAGGAGCAGCCCTTCGCCCCCGACCCGCCCCGGCAGATCGTGGGCAGGGTCAGCGAGGTCACGCCGGAGAGCGAGCTCCAGCTCGGCGGGCCGCAGCGGGCCGGCGACTCGGTGGGCCTCACCGGGCTGCAGAAGGCATACCAGGACCAGCTCACCGGCGCCACCGACACCCGGGTGATCACCCTCGACCTCAGGACCAACGCCGAGGTGGCCCAGCTCGCGGAGTGGCCCGCGCCGACCAACACCCTGGTCGCCACCACCATCGACGCCCGCCTCCAGCAGGCGGCCGAGCTCGCGGTGCGCTCCAGCCGCCGGGCCGCGCTGGTCGCGGTGGACACCGACACCGGCGAGATCCGCGCGGTCAGCACCCAGGACATGGACCAGGAGAAGGACGCCCTGGCCGGGAAGTTCCCCGCGGGCAGCGCGTTCTCCGTCATCGCCGCCGACGCCCTGCTCAAGGCCGGGGTCGCCCCCCGGCAGAAGGTGCCCTGCCCGCCGCAGCGCAGCGTGGGCGGCGCGCAGTTCCAGCAGGTGAGCGCGCTCCCCGTCAAGCCGACCACCTTCCGCGGCGGTTTCGCCGCCGGCTGCGTGACCGCGATGGCCGCGCTGGCCCGCCGGATCAGCGCCCCGGCGCTGGCGGCCAGCGCCACCGACTTCGGCATCGGCAGCAAGTGGCAGCTCCCGCTGAAGTCCTTCGCGGGCGAGATGCCCAAGATGTCGAGCGACGCGGCCATCGCCAGGGCCATCGTGGGCCAGAACGTCAAGGTCAGCCCGCTGTCGATGGCGCTGGTCGCCGCGGCGGTCGCCAACGGCACCTGGCACCCGCCCACCCTGGTCACCTCCCCCGACTCGCCCGACCCGGTGGCCGAGGTCACCCCGGCCCCGCAGCCGAACCCGATCCGCCTCGACTCCAAGACGGTCGCCTCGCTGCGCTCCCTCATGCGCGCGGGCGTCACCTCGGGCTCGGCGCGTACGGCGAACGCCAGCGGCCCCGCGGTCCACGGCATCAGCACCGGAGCCACCGGCCCGCACTCCTGGTTCATCGGCTGGCAGGGTGACGTCGCCGTCGCCGTGCTCGCCGACCGGGTCGATCCGGCGGCCATCGCGGGCAGTTTCTTCCACAACTCCAACGCCACCGCGGCTTCGTGACTCTCCGGAAAATTATCGTCACTCTGAGCAACCATCGGGCCCGCTTCCGGCGTCTTCTCAAGTGACTGGGACCCGCTTGGGGGGTTGCGGGCTCAGTCGCCGTGATGAGACAGGGCTTCATCTCGGGGGAAGCCTTGCCGTCCGGACCGGCGCGACCCTGCCGGTCAGCCCCGGGGGCGTGTGCTAACGCCACGCTCCCGGGGCCTTCGCGCGTTCCCCTGCGCCCCCTCCCGTGTTAGAGGCGCCCGCCCGCGGGAATTGAGTTGGCACTAGGGGTGTTGTCGAGGGTATCGTTTTCATGTTCGGCTCTTACGGGAGCCGGGTTTGACAACTCAACATGGGGGTGACTGGCTTCGACTTCGATCTTGCAACTCAGTGGGAAGCGGGCCGAGGACTGCGGACATAACCTCGTTAATCCTGTGACCGCAAAACAATAAGTGCCAATAAGACGCACTCTGAGGTTTCCCAGGCCAGCCTGGGCCTCGCCGCCTAAGCAGCGAGGACCTCTGTCAGCCCGGGAGCGCCTCCGGCCCGGATCTGACATCGCTAGGAGGCTCAACCGGTCGCCCCGGCTACGGGGGTGACCGGGAAATCAAACAGTAGCTGGGCCCGTCGGCGACTCGCCTGTGTGATCGCCGGGGCCGAGAAAAGCGCAACAGGCTGCGCCCGGAGAAGCCCTGTCTTGGGATTGAAGGACGCGGGTTCGATTCCCGCCACCTCCACCGTTGTTCCGCCACCGGCGGAACGGATCGCCGAAGGCGGTCGGTCGGCATCATCGCCGATCCGGCCGCCTTTCGCGTTTTCCCCAGGCCCAGGTCGGCAGGTGGTCGGGCGGGGCCGGAGCAGGGTGCTCCGGCCCCGCGGGGGTCAGGGGGTCCAGCCGGGGACGTTGGGCAGCGGGCCGGTCCGCGGAAGGAGCGGCGCGCGCTTGGCCGTAGCCTCGGGAGCCGGTGCGGCGGGGCAGCGGGTGCCCTTGGCAGGCAGGGTTCCGGAGATCAGGTAGTCGTCGAACGCGCGGATGGTGCACGCGCCGCGGGGATAGATGCCGTGGCCCCAGCCTTCGTAGGTGAGGAGCACCGCCTGCCGGCCGAGCTGGCGGGCCGTGCTGGTCGCCCAGTTGTAGCCGGTGGCCGGGTCGTGCAGCGCGTTGCCGAGCAGCAGCGGGGCGCTGCCGCGGACGCGCAACTCGTCCTGCGGGTTGGGGATGGGCCGCGGATGGCCCAGGCAGGACGGGACGAGGCCGACGACGTTGGCACTGTAGAGCATGTCCGGCGCGGCCCGCTCGGACCTGCGCAGCAGCGAGGCGTACTCACGGTAGTCGCGGATCGGCAGGTCGTAGTCCTGGCAGAAGATCTCGACCGGCAGGTTGACCAGTTCGGCGTTCCCCGGCACGGCCCGGGGAGCCGGAGCGGCACCGGCACCGGTGGCCAGGAGTTCCGGAATGTCCGGGGTGGCGGCTTCGCCGGGTGCCGGGGCGGCCTTGGCGGCGGGGGTGGCCGGGGCGGTGTCGATGATCAGGCCGGCCAGGGTGGTGGCCAGCTGGGGCCAGTTGGGGCCGTAGAAATGGCCGAAGGCGACGGTCACGAGGTCGAGGCTGGTCACGTCGAGCTCCGGCTGGGCGGGCGGGTGCACTTCGCCCCGGTCGGCGCGGACCAGCAGGTCGCGCCAGAAGGCGCGGACGTCCCGGCCGTTCAGCGCGCAGCTCGGGTCGCGCTCGCACCAGGACACGAACTCGTCGAAGGAGTCCTGCACCGCGGCGGCCTGGGTCTCGACGAAGGCGGCGGTGCCCACGCTGTGGTCCATGTTGCTGTCCAGGGCGAGGGCGCGGACCCGGCGCGGGAACAGCTCGGCATACTGCTGGCCGATCAGCGTGCCGTAGGAGGCGCCGTAGTAGGACAGCTTGGCTTCGCCGAGCGCCGCGCGGATCGCGTCGAGGTCGCGCACCACGCTGAGCGTGTCCACGTGGTCGAAGAGCGGCCCGGTGTGCGAGCGGCAGTCCGCGCGGAGCCGCTCGTTGTAGGCGATCCAGGCGTCGTAGTCGGCCTGGCTCTTCAGGATGACCGGGGGCAACTGGTGCTCGAAGTCGGCCGAGCACAGGATGGGGTTGCTGCGGGCCACGCCGCGCGGGTCGAAGCCGACGATGTCGAACCGGCGGGCGATCTCCGGGCTGAAGTACCCGTGCGCCACGAAGGCGAAGTCGACGCCGGAGCCGCCGGGGCCGCCCGGGTTGATGACCAGGGAGCCGATCCGGGCCGCCGGGTCGGTGGCCTTGCGCCGGGCGAGGGCCAGATCGATCGTGGGGCCGTGCGGCCGGTCCCAGTCGATCGGGACCGCGAGCGTGCCGCACTCGACCGCCGGGTCCTGCGGGCACGGCTCCCAGGCGACGGCCCGCGCGCCGGGTGCGGGGGCGGGTGCGGGGGCGGGGGCCGCGGCTGCGGGGCTCGTGGGCAGCAGTGTGGCGATGAGGGCCAGGGCGAGGGTGACGAACGGCACGGTTCTTCGCACATGATCTCCAATCGTTCGGTCCCGGGCCGGGGGCCGGCCTCCGGCGGCGGCGCGCCTGTGCGAGGGTGTCCGGACCGGGCTGCGGGGGTGTGTCACGACAGGGGCGTGCACGGCCCGGCGGGCCGGGCTCACCCGATTGTCGATCATCATGCACAGGCCGCCCATCCGGAAAAAGGATGAGATGCGAGTCCTACGCAGGCAGGATCCGGCGGACGCCCCGGTAGGCTGTGGAGCCGCCGTCGCAGGGAGGTCACGAGTGGCACACGGTGAGGCGACCGTGCTCATCCGCCGTCCGGCCGAGGAGGTCCTGGAGTTCGTCCTCGACCTGCGCCGTTACCGGGAGGTGGACGGCAAGATCGGCGCGATCCACTGGTTGTGGCGCGACGGTGACACGGTCACGTTCCGGTTCCGGCCGAAACTGTTCGGGCTGCCCGGCCCGGCGATGACGCAGCGGGTGGTGCGCACCGGGGACGAGCGGGTCGACGTCGTGCCGTCGCCGAGCGTGCTGGACCGTGTCGTCCGGTTCAGCGGGTCCTTCGTCTGCGCAGGGCACCCGGACGGCACGCTGGTCACCCGGCGGATGGACCTCGTGTTCGCGCCGGCCGTCGCCGCCGTGGCCGACGCCGTGCTGACTCCGTTGCTGGTCCGCGACATGCGCAGGGAACTGCACGCGATCAGGGTGCGCCTGGAGCGCGCGGCCGGCGGGTGAGCCCCGCCGGGCTGCGCGCGGCGGGTGGCTCTCAGGCGTGGCCGAGGATCGGGTGCGGGCGGTAGGGCGCCTCCAGGCGGGCGATCTCGTCCGCGGTCAGCTCGACGTCCAGCGCGGCGATCGCGTCCGCCAGGTGGCCGAGCTTGGTGGCGCCGACGATCGGGGCGGTGACGCCCGGCTTGGCCAGCAGCCAGGCCAGGGCGATCCGCGCGGGCGGCACGTCGTGCTCGGCCGCGACCTCGCGGACCACGTCCACCACGTCGAAGTCGGCGTCGCCGTACAGCATGTCGGAGAAGACGTCGCTGTTCGCGCGTACGGTGTGCTTGACGCCGCCGCGTTCCCGGTTGCCGGCCAGGAAGCCGCGGGCGAGCGGGCTCCACGGGATGAGCCCGACGCCCTGGTCGGCGCAGAGCGGGTTCATCTCCCGTTCCTCCTCGCGGTAGACGAGGTTGTAGTGGTTCTGCATGGTGACGAATCTCGTCCAGCCGTGGCGCTCGGCGGCGTGCTGGGCCTTGGCGAACTGCCAGGCGTACATGCTGGACGCGCCGAGGTAGCGAGCCTTGCCCGCCTTGACGACGTCGTGCAACGCCTCCATGGTCTCCTCGATCGGCGTGTCGGGGTCCCAGCGGTGGATCTGGTAGAGGTCCACGTGGTCGGTGCCCAGGCGGCGCAGCGAGTTGTCGATCGAGGCCATGACGTGCTTGCGGGAGAGTCCCCTGTCGTTCACGCCGTCGCTCATGGGGTGGTAGACCTTCGTGGCCAGCACGTAGTCGTCCCGGTTCGCGAACAGCTTGCCCAGCAGCCGGCCGGTGATCTCCTCGCTCACGCCCAGCGAGTACATGTCGGCGGTGTCGAAGAAGTTGACGCCGGCCTCGACGGCGTGCGCCACGATCGGCTCGGCGACGTCCTCGCCCCGGAACCACTCCCGCTGGGAGGGGTCGCCGTAGGTCATCATGCCCAGGCAGATCCGGGAAACGCGGGTGCCGGTGGTGCCCAGTCGGGTGTACTCCATCAGATGCGCGCGGAACCGGCCCTGAGGTGCCGGCGGGGGGCCGCGCGTCCTCCTCTCACGGATTCGGTGGTGGGTAGATCGTTTCATGCCGGCGTGCACGTGACACGGCCCCGATGCCGGGGCGGTGCCGGGGCCGGGTACCGTCTGCCGCGGGGCATCGGAGTCGAGCGGGGCAGAGGAGCGGTGCGGGTGGCCAGAATCGTGGTGCGGCGGACGCTGCCGACCGAGCCCGCCGTACGGGCGTCGGCCTCGCTGTTCATGACCGAGGCGCGGCGGCAGGGCGTCAGCGCGGGCCGCCGCATGCTGTACGTGGGCCCGGAGCCCGCCGCGGAGCACGTCGCCGCCGCGCTGCGGCTGCCGGCCGGCGCCGAGGTGCTCGCCCGCCGCAAGCTGCTGCTCGCCGACGACGTCCCGGTACGCGTCGCCACCAGCTACTTCCGGCTCGACGTCTTCGGCGGCACCCCGATCGAGGCCCCCGACTTCGTACGGCCGAGCCTCCAGGCCGGGATCGAGGCGCTCGGCCACCGGTTCGGCCGTGCCGACGAGCACCTGATCGCCCGGCCGCCCGCGGGGACGGAGGCGGAGACCCTGGAACTGGACCCGGGGGAGTGGGTCGTCCAGGTGCTGCGGGCCAGCTACTCGGCCGGCGACGTGCCGATCCACACGCTGGAGACCGTCTGCGCCGCCACCCGGCACATCTTCCCGATCACCCAGGTGGCCGGCGCGGACGAGTTCTGAGGTGTCAGCCGAGGCCGGCCACCCGGGCCATCAGCATGACGCCGGCCACGATCACCACGGCGCCGATCAGGTCGAACACCACGCCCGAGCGGACCATCTTGGTGATCGGCACCATGCCGGAGCCGTAGACGATCGCGTTCGGCGGGGTGGAGACCGGCAGCATGAAGCCGTAGGACGCGCCGAAGACCGCGGCGAGCGCCGGGATGAGCGGGTTGACTCCGGCGGCGGCGGCGATCGGCAGGATGATGGGCACCACGATGCCGACGCTGGCGGTGTTGCTGGTCGTCTCGCTGATCACGATGGCGACCAGGGTGGCGAGGACGGTGAGCCCGAGCAGGGAGGACACGCCGAGCAGTGAGGCGACGTTCTGGCCGACGGTCTCGGCGAGGCCGGTGTCCGTCAGCAGCCCGCCGAGCGCGATCCCGGCGCCGAACAGCAGGATCGTGCCCCAGTCGATGCGCACCGCCTCGTTCCAGGTGAGGGTGAACCGCCGGGCGCGCCAGTCGATCGGCAGCACGAAGAGCAGCGCGGCGGCGAGGACCGCCACCACGCCCTCGTCCACGTGCCGGAGCACGCCCCGGTAGAGGTCGGAGTCGTCACCGGCGATGAGCGCGACGACGCCGGGCGTGACCCACAGCGTCACGGCCACGCCGAAGGCGATGAGCGTGTTGCGCTCGCCGGGGCTGAACCGGCCCAGCGCCGAACGCTCCCCGGCGATGTACGCCGCCGCGCCCTCGATCCGCCGCGTCTCCGGCCGGTTCAGCCAGAGCAGCACGACGACGAGCACCGCGAACATCACCAGCACGATCGGCACCGCGATCAGCATCCAGGTGAAGAACGGGATCGTGGTCCCGGTGGCCTCCTCGATGAGCCCGCGCCCGATGAGGTTGGGCGGTGAGCCGATCGGCGTGAGCAGTCCGCCGATGGAGGCGCTGTAGGCGAGCATGAGCATGACGGCGGTGGCGAAGCGCAGCCGCTGCGGGTCGGCGCCCTCGGCGACGAAGCCGGACAGCGTCGCCACCACGCCCAGCGCGATGGGCAGCAGCATCGCGGTGGTCGCGGTGTTCGACACGAAGGCGCTGAGCAGCATCGTGGTCACCCCGAAGACCACGATCGTCCGGTACGTGGAGGTGGCCACGCCCGGCAGCGACAGCATCCGGAAGGCGAACCGGCGGTGCAGCCCGTGCCGCATCATGGCCTCGGCGATGATGAAGCTCCCGATGAACAGGAAGATCGTGGAGCTGGCGAACGAGCCGAAGACGTCGGCGGCGGGGGCCACGCCGGTCAGCACGCACAGCGCGAGGCCGAGCGTCGCGGTGACCGGGATGGGGATGGGCTCGGTGATCCAGGCGATGATCACGAAGGTGAGGATGCCGGCCAGGCCGCGCTGGTCGGCGGTCAGGCCCGGGGTGGCGAGGAAGACGGCCAGCCCGCCCAGGGGGGCGAGGGCGAGACCGGCCGTACGGCGTGCCCGTTCAAACCGCTCTTCGGCCGGGCTCAGTGTTTCCCTGATCTCGTCCAGTGTGCGATAGGTCACATCGCCGATGCTCCATCGGAGATCACAGCCGGGCAAGACCCACTTTGCGAGCCGGCGTCTGGCCTGGGCTTCCCGCCCGGGTGAGCGGTGCTCTTGAAGAGGAGCGTCGCCCAGATGTTCCGGGAAAATGGATTGCGGGGCAGTAATAACTTAAGTAGGCATGGACGGCGCATGCCCTGCGCCCGGTCCATATCCCGCATGTGAGGAGCTTTGCGCCCGACGATGCCTCCAGACAGCCGAGAAACTGGGTCCACCGCCGACGAACCGCCATCTTCTCCCCGCCGCCGCATGTTCTCCGCGTCCCTGTGGCGGCTCAAGTCCTACCTCCGTCCCTACGCGCCCCGCCTGGTCCTCATCTGGCTGGCCACCATCGCCGGCATCGCGGCCGGCATCGCCATCCCGCTGGTGGGGCGGGAGATCATCGACGGTCCCATCGCCCACCGCGACGCGGGCGCCCTCCTCCCGCTCGGCCTGCTCGCGCTGGGCCTCGGGGTGACGGAGGCGTTTCTCACCTTCGTCCGCCGATGGAGCCAGACCGGGCCGGTGCTCGGCCTGGAGACCGCGATCCGCGACGACCTCTACCGGCACCTCCAGCGGCTGCCGATGAGCTTCCACAACGAGTGGCAGTCGGGACAACTGCTGTCCCGCGCGACGACCGACCTGTCCGCCATCCGGAGGTTCTTCGGATTCGGCCTGCTGTTCCTGGTGATGAACATCCTCCAGCTCATCACCGTGACGGTGGTGCTGCTGCAGATGTACTGGCCGCTGGGACTGCTCGTGGCGGCCTCGTCGGTGCCGATCGTGCTGGTGTCGCTGCGCTTCGAGCGGCGGTACATCCGGATCTCCCGCCTGGTCCAGGACCAGCAGGGCGACCTCGCCACGCTGGTCGAGGAGTCCGCGCTCGGCATCCGGACGATCCGCGCCTTCGGCCGCCGCCGGCACGTCTACGACAGCTACGACGGGTCGGCCACGAAGGTCTACGACACCTCGATGGACAAGGTGCGGCTGTCCTCCAGGTTCTTCACCTTCCTGGAGGTCATCCCGAACGTCACGCTCGCCCTGGTGCTGCTGCTCGGCGCGCTGGCGGTCGGCGGCGGCTCGCTGACCCTGGGCACCCTGGTCGCCTTCACCACGCTGATGCTGTCCCTGGTCTGGCCGATCGCCTCGCTCGGCTACATCCTGGCCATGGGACAGGAGGCGATGACCGCCGCCGACCGGGTGATGGAGGCGCTGGACACCGAGCCCGGCATCACCGGCGGCGCGGGCGGCATCGACGTCCCGCGCGGGCACCTGCGCTTCGAGGGGGCCGGGTTCCGCTTCCCCGGCGCCGAACGGCCGGTGCTGCACGACGTCTGGCTCGACGTGCGGCCGGGGGAGACGGTCGCGGTCGTCGGGGCGACGGGGTCGGGCAAGACGACGCTGACCGCCCTGGTGCCGAGGCTGCTGGACGTCACGTCGGGCCGGGTCACCATCGACGGGCACGACGTGCGCGACCTGCCGCTGACCGAGCTGCGCTCGGTGGTGGCCACGGCGTTCGAGGAGCCGACGCTGTTCTCGATGAGCGTGCGGGAGAACCTCATGCTCGGCCGCGGGGACGCCTCCGAGGAGGAGATGGAGGCCGCCATCGAGGTCGCCCAGGCCGGGTTCGTGCACGACCTGCCCTGGGGGCTGGACACCCGGATCGGCGAGCAGGGCCTGTCGCTGTCCGGCGGCCAGCGGCAGCGGCTGGCGCTGGCCCGCGCGGTGCTCAGCAAGCCCAGGATCCTCGTCCTCGACGACACCCTGTCCGCCCTGGACGTGGAGACCGAGGCCCTGGTGGAGGAGGCCCTGCGCCAGGTGCTGGCGGAGGCGACCGGCGTCGTCGTCGCCCACCGCGCCTCCACCGTGCTGCTCGCCGACAAGGTGGCGCTGCTGCGCGACGGCACGATCACGCACGTCGGGCGGCACCAGGACCTGCTGGCCGAGGTGCCGGAATACCGCGAGCTGCTCGCCCAGGACGCCGACCTCGACCAGGAGGGGGTGCTGCGATGACGACCACCGGCACCCCCGTGCGCGAGCCGCAGGGCTGGCGCGGGGTCGCGGCGGAGAACCGGGACGACCTGCCGGAGAACGTCTCCCTGCTGCTGCGGACGAGATCCCGGCGGCTGCTCGGCGACCTGCTGCGCCCGCACAAGAAGGCGATCGCCCTCCTCGTCGCGATCATCCTGGTCAGCAACGCCGCCGGGCTGGCCATCCCGTACCTCGTCAAGGTCGGCATCGACAGCGGTATCCCGCCGATGCTGCGCGGCCAGGGTTCGGGGTCGCTGCTGACCGTCGTCGCGGTGATCCTCACCGCGGCCCTGGTGCAGGCGTTCACCCGGCAGGTCTTCCTCAAGCTCTCCGGGAAGATCGGCCAGGGCATCCTGCTGGAGCTGCGCCGCCGGGTCTTCGACCACTTCCAGCGGCTGTCGCTGTCCTTCCACGAGCGGTACACCTCCGGCCGGGTGATCTCCCGGCTCACCTCCGACGTCGAGGCGATCGCCGAACTCCTCCAGTCGGGCTTCGACAGCATCGTCACCGCCGTCCTGACGCTCGTCGGCACGGCTGTCCTGCTGATCGTGCTCGACGTGCACCTGGGACTGGTCGCGCTGATCCCGCTGCCGGTGCTGCTGCTGTTCACCCGCTGGTTCCGGCGTGAGTCGAGCCTCGTCTACCGGCGCACCCGGGAGGCGGTCGCGCTGGTGATCGTCCACTTCGTGGAGTCGATGACCGGCATCCGGGCGGTCCAGGCGTTCCGCAGGGAGCCGCGCAACCAGGAGATCTTCGAGGAGCTCAACGAGAACTACCGGCTGGCCAACAGGCAGAGCATGCGGCTGGTCGCGCTGTTCATGCCGGGGGTCAAGCTCATCGGCAACGTCACCGTGGCCGCCGTGCTCCTCTACGGCGGCTGGCTCGCCTTCCAGGACGAGGTCACGGTCGGCGTGCTGGCGGCGTTCCTGCTGTACCTGCGGCAGTTCTACGAGCCGATGCAGGAGATCAGCCAGTTCTACAACACCCTCCAGTCGGCCGGGGCGGCACTGGAGAAGCTCTCCGGCGTGCTGGAGGAGGAGCCGGAGGTGGCCGAGCCGGCGCAGCCGGTGCCGCTGCCGCGCGTGGCGGGCGAAGTGCGGTTCGAGGGCGTGGAGTTCTCCTACGTCAAGGAGATGCCGATCCTGCCCCGGCTGGACCTCGTGGTGCCCGCCGGGCAGACGGTCGCGGTGGTCGGCGCGACCGGGGCGGGCAAGACGACCCTGGCCAAGCTGATCGCCCGGTTCTACGACCCGACGGCCGGGCGCGTGCTGCTGGACGGCGTCAACCTGCGAGACCTCGACGAGGAGGCCCTCCGCCGCGCCGTCGTCATGGTCACCCAGGAGAACTTCCTGTTCAGCGGCACCGTGGCGGACAACATCCGGTTCGGCCGCCCCGGCGCGTCGATGGCCGAGGTGGTCGCCGCCGCCGAGGCGATCGGGGCGCACGAGTTCATCTCCGGCCTGCCGGAGGGCTACGAGACCGAGGTCGGCAAGCGCGGCGGCCGGATGTCGGCGGGACAGCGGCAGCTCGTGGCGTTCGCCCGGGCGTTCCTGGCCGATCCCGCCGTGCTCATCCTGGACGAGGCCACCTCCAGCCTCGACGTGCCGAGCGAACGGCTGGTCCAGCGCGCCCTGCGCACGATTCTCGCCGACCGCACCGCCCTGATCATCGCGCACCGGCTGTCCACCGTGGAGATCGCCGAGCGGGTGCTGGTGATGGAGGCCGGCCGGATCGTCGAGGACGGTCCGCCCGCGCTCCTCGTCGCCGGCTCCGGCCGGTACGCGGGCCTGCACCGGGCCTGGCTGGAGAGCCTGGCCTGACGGCCGCCCGCCGGTACCCCGGTCCAGGGGTACCGGCGGAGGTCCGCGTTCAGCCGGAGGAGAGCTGGCCGAGTTTCACGTTGACGGTGCGGGTGGTGCCGTCGGGGCGGAAGAGCCGTACCTGGGCCGTGCCGCCGGGCCGCAGCGAGGCCAGGACCTCGGACAGTTCGGTGGTGGTGGGCGTCGGGGTGTTGTTGACGGCCGTGATGATGTCACCCGCGCGGATGCCCGCCGTCGCGGCGCCGCCGCCCCGGGTGACCTGCACGACGTTGACCCCGACGGGCTGCCCGTCGTTGTCGATCGCCGTGCTTGCGGTGATGCCGAGCGCCGCCCGGCGCGAGTTGGTGACCCGGCCCTGTTTGACGATCTGGGTGGCGATGTCGGTGGCGGTGTTGCTGGGGATCGCGAACCCGATGCCGGGCGCCGCCCCGCCGCCGATCTGCGGATCGACCGCCGCCAGCGTGGGGATGCCGATGACCTCGCCGCGCAGGTTCACCAGCGCGCCGCCGCTGTTGCCCGGGTTGATCGCCGCCGAGGTCTGGATCGCGTTGGTGATGGTGGCCCCGGGCGAGCCGGCTTCCTGGGGCTCGGTGACCGTACGGCCGACCGCCGAGACGATGCCGTTGGTCACGCTTCCCGACAGGCCGAGCGGATTGCCCATCGCCAGGACGATCTGCCCGACCCTGGTCCTGCTCGAATCGCCGAACTTGGCCGGGGTGAGCCCGGAGGGATCACTCACCCTGATGACGGCCAGGTCGCCGGCCGGGAACGACTGGACGAGCTGGGCGCGCCGGGGCGACCCGCCGGTCGCCGGAGTCACCTGGAACTGCTCGGAGTCGCCGATCACGTGCGCGTTGGTGATGATGTGGCCCTTGGTGTCGAAGATGACACCCGAGCCCAGGCCCTGCCTGGTGGTGATCTGGACGATGGACGGCAGCACGTTCGTGATGACGGACTGGTACGCCGCTTCGAGGGCGAACGGGGAGTTCGGTGGCAACGCCGTACGGGACGGCGCCGCGGAGGGGGTGGGCTGGGGTGAGGCGAAGTTCGTCCCGCACCCGCCGACCGCCATGAGCGTGACGGCTATCACGGCCGTTCTCAACCGAAGCCGGAGAGTTTGATGGCCCATGCGAGCCTTCTTCCCTATGAGGCGGGTAGGTACGCGTCTCGCAGGCCGCGGCGGCTCGGTTTCCCCGGTGGGGTGGGACGGGTGGGGCGGCGGTGGCGATCTCGTGGCAGCCACTCCTCACGGAATGTGACCCCGCCATCCCAGAAGGAGATTCTGTTAGTCGGGCATAGAGGCTTGACCTGGGGAGATGCGGTTTTGTTAACAGATGCCGGGCTGCGTCGGAGCGTATTCTGACGTAGCCTGCGGCCATGACGGACGTCGTCGGAGACCCTTCGCGAGACCCCGAGACGGGCCACTCGGCCGATGTCCCCGACGGCTCGGCCCATGCCCTCGACGGCTCGGCCACTGCCGCCGACGGCTCGGCCGATGTCCCTGACGGCTCTGCCGCTGCCCCCGGCCGCAACCCGGCACCCGGCGCGCCCGATCCCTACGACGCGTCCGACGCCACCACCCCGATCCCCCGCCTCCGCGCCGACGGCACCCCGGTCACCGGCCCCCAGTGGCCCGCCCGCCCCGCGGCCCCCGCCGGTCCCACCACTCCCGGGTCCACCCCTCCGTCTCGGCCCTCGTCGTCGCCCGGCCGCCGCCCCTACTCGACATCCGTGGACTCCCAGGGGCCCGCGCCGCGCCCGTCATCCTCGCCGCGCCAGTCACCCTCGTCACGTCCGTCGCACTCGTCCCCGCCGTCGCACTCGTCCCCGCCGTCGCACTCGTCCCCGCACCCGTCCTCGTCGTCGCCCGGGTCCGCGTCCTCGCCCGGGTCCTCGCCCGCGCAGCGCCGGTCGCCGCGGCCTTTCGCGCCGCCGCCGGACGCCGTCGGGGACGCCGAGGAGACGCTGACGGTACGCCGCCGGCCTTCTGGACCGTTCCCTCCCGCGACCTCCGGCCCCCGCCCACCCGCCACCTCCACGCCGCCGCCGTCCACACCGGTGCCGCCGCCGTCTTCGCCGTCGTCGGCGCCGTCGCGGTCCGGGTCGCCATCCGGGCGGTCGTCCGGCTGGGGGGCTCCGCCGTCGCCTGAGCCGTTCTCGCCCGGTGGGCCGCCGTCGTCTCCGTCCGGCCCGCATGCCCCCGGCTCGTTCCCTTCCGGCCCGTACCCCTCCGGTTCGTCGCCCTTCGCCCCGTCATCCTCCGGGCCGTCCCCCGCGTCGCCCTCCGGTCCGCCTTCCGGCGGCGCGCCGTACGGGGGGTTCGGGGGTGCGCCCCTCGGCGGCTCTCCGGGCGGGCCGGGCTTCGGTGCGGAGCGCAGGGTGGGGGCGCCGCGGGCGTCCGGGGAAGGGTTCCTGGCGCGGATGGTGACGAAGGTCGGGGACACGCCGCTGCGGGTCATCTACGGGATCGGGGCCACCCTGATCACGGCGCTGATCGTCTTCCTCATCTTCGTGTTCTTCTCGGGGGACGAGCCCAGGGGGGAGACCGGCATGGGCGCCACGGCGGGAACGGCGGCCGTGGCCGCGGCCCCCCTGCACCCGCGCGACGACGTCCCGCCGACACGCTGATCCGCCCCCGCGCCTCGACCGGCCGTGCCGGGAAGCCACGTCGCGAATGCCCAGCCTGTGCGGCGAAGTCGTGCCGAGGGAGGCCCGTGCGGTGAAGTCGTGCCGAGGGAGTCCCGGCCCTGTAGCGGATACGGCCACCGTCCGAGGTGGCGCCGCCGTCTCGTAGGTGGCCGGGGCGGTCGGTGTGAGGGCTGGTGGGGTGGGCGGTCCGGTGGGGTGGGAGGGGTGGTGTTTCCGGGTGCGGGGTCGCGGTGGAAGCATGTTCCAGAATATGATTCTGGGGATGAGGCAGGCAGCAGCCGTGTGGAGGGTGACATGGGGATCGGGCTGAGCGAGGAGCACGAGGCGCTCCGCGAGTCGGTGGCCGGGTGGGCCGAGCGGAACGTGTCCTCCGAGGTGGTGCGGGCCGCGGTGGCGGCCGAGACCGAGGAGCGGCCGGGGTTCTGGAGCGGTCTCGCCGACCAGGGGCTGCTCGGCCTGCACCTGCCCGAGGAGCACGGAGGTTCGGGGTACGGGCTGCTGGAGGCCGCGGTCGCCGTCGAGGCGCTGGCCGAGCGGGTCGCCCCGGGGCCGTTCGTGCCGACCGTGCTGGCGAGCGCCGTCATCCTCGCCTCGGACGGCAAGGCGCGGGCGGAGCTGCTGCCCGGCCTGGCGGACGGCACCGTGACCGGCGCGGTCGCGCTCGACGGGAGCCTGACCGGCGCCTGGGGCGAGGACGGCGTGCTGACCGTCTCCGGCGTCGCGGAGTTCGTGCTGGGAGCCGCGCTCGCCGACGTGATCGTGCTGCCGGTGAGCACCGGGCAGGGCGAGGAGTGGGTCGTCCTGGCCAAGGAGCACGTCACGGTCACCCCGGTCAAGTCGCTCGACCTGACCCGCGGCGTGGCCAGGGTCGAGGCCGACGGCGTCGCCGTACCGGCCGAGCGGGTCCTCGACGGGCTGCGCGCGCCGCGGGTGCGGGAACTGGCGGCGATCGTGCTCGGCGCCGAGGCGACCGGGCTGGCCTCGTGGTGCGTGCGGGCGGCGGCCGACTACGCCAAGGTGCGCGAGCAGTTCGGGCGGCCGATCGGGCAGTTCCAGGGGATCAAGCACAAGCTGTCGCGCATGCTGGTCGCGCTGGAGCAGGCCAGGGCGACGGTGTGGGACGCCACCACGGCCGAGGGCGACGAGCTGGCCTACGCCGCCGCGATCGCCGGCGTGATGGCGCCCGACGCGGCCGTGCAGTGCGCGAAGGACGCGGTGCAGACCTTCGGCGGCATCGGCTACACCTTCGAGCACGACGTGCACCTGTACTACCGCCGCGCGCTGACCCTGCGCTCCCTGCTCGGTTCCTCCGCCGAGTGGTCGTCGGCCGTGGCCGAGCTGGCGCTCAACGGCGTCTCCCGGGAGATGGAGATCGAGCTGCCCGAGGAGGCGGAGTCGCTCCGCGCCGGGCTGCGGGCGGAGATCGCGGAGATCGCCAAGCTGGAGGGCAGGGACCAGAAGCGGGCCCTGGCCGCTGCCGGCTTCGTCATGCCGCACCTGCCCAGGCCGTGGGGCCGGGCCGCGAAGCCGCTGGAGCAGGTGCTCATCCACCAGGAGCTGCGCGCGGCCAAGGTCAGGCTCCCCGCCATGATCATCGGCGCCTGGGTCGTGCCGTCGATCGCCGCCTACGGCACCAAGGAGCAGCAGGAGCGCTTCCTGCCCCCCACGCTGAGCGGCGAGATGATGTGGTGCCAGCTCTTCAGCGAGCCCGGCGCCGGTTCCGACCTGGCCGGCCTGCAGATGAGGGCCGAGAAGGTCGATGGCGGCTGGAAGCTCAACGGCCAGAAGATCTGGACGTCGGTGGCCCACTTCGCCGAGTGGGGCATCTGCATCGCACGGTCCAACCCGGACAAGCCCAAGCACGCCGGCATCACCTACTTCCTGGTGAACATGAAGGACGCCGGCGTGACCGTGCGCCCGCTCACCGAGATGACCGGAGAGAACCTGTTCAACGAGGTCTTCATGGACGACGTCTTCGTGCCGGACGCGATGGTCGTGGGCGACGTGGACGACGGCTGGCGGGTGGCCAGGAACACGCTGTCCAACGAGCGCGTGTCGCTGTCCTCGGGTTCCGGCGGCACCGGCGCCGCGCTGCCCGACCTGCTGGGCATGATCGCGCAACTGGGCCGGGAGCTGACCCCGGCCGAGCGGCTGCACCTCGCCGGCGTGGTCTGCGAGGCGCACTCGATCAACGCGCTGTCCCTGCGGGTGACGCTCAAGCAGCTCGCCGGCTCCGAGCCGGGCGCGGACGCGTCCGTGCGCAAGCTGCTGTCCACCTCGCACGCCCAGCACGTCTCGGAGTGCGCGGTGGACCTGCTCGGCCCGGCCGCCACGGCGGCGGCGGACGTCAAGGCCGGCGCCGCCGGCTTCTGGAACCGCGCCGTGCTCGCCACCCGCGCCATGACGATCTACGGCGGCACCACCGAGGTCCAGCTCAACATCATCGGCGAGCGGATGCTCGGCCTGCCCCGGGACCCCGAGCCCGGCAAGTGATCACGACGCCCGGACGGGAGTCTCCGGCTCCCGTCCGGCGGCGGACCGGTGGGTGAACCTTTCAGGACGGGCATCCCTCTGACGACCATCGGAAAGATGGATCTTCTCCGCGGACGTCAACGAACAGCCGGAAAGAGATACTGTCCCCCGACATGAAGGGTATGCGGGACGCCACCCGGCAAGCCGTACGCTCCGCGGACGTCCGCACCGTGCGCGCGGGGCGGGCCCGCGCGTTCGTCCGGGCGTTACGGCCCCGGCAGTGGGTGAAGAACACGCTGGTCCTGGCCGCGCCCGTCGCGGCCGGGGTGCTGGACACCCTCTCCGGAGTGCTGGCCGTGCTCGTCGCCTTCGCCGCGTTCTGCCTCGCCGCGAGCGGCACCTACCTGCTCAACGACGCCGCCGACGCCGAGGCCGACCGGCTGCACCCGCGCAAGCGGTTCCGGCCGGTCGCCTCCGGCGCGGTCTCCGTACGGCTGGCCCGGGTCGCCGGCACGGCGCTGCTCCTTCTCGCCCCCGCGCTGGCCGCGCTGACCGGGGACTGGCGGCTGCCCGCCGTCGTCGCCGGTTACATCGCGCTCGCCCTGCTCTACACGGTCTGGCTCAAGCACCAGCCGGTCGTCGACATGGTGGCCGTCGCCGGCTGCCACGTGCTCCGCGCCTTCGCCGGGGCGGTCGCCGTGGGGGTGCCGGTGACGAGCTGGTTCCTGGTGGTGATCTCGCTCGGCTCGCTCCAGCTCATCGCGGGCAAACGGGAGGTCGAGCTGCGCGCGCACGGCGCCGCGGGCACCCGGCCCGCCCTCGCCCACTACAGCCCCGGCTACCTGGCCCAGGTGCGCACCCTGTGCTCGGGCGCCATGATCGTGACCTACTGCCTGTGGGCGCTGAACGAGCATCCCGGCGTCCTCTACGCGGTCAGCATCGTGCCGTTCGTCCTCGTCGTCCTGCGGCACAATCTTCTCGTGGACAAGGGGCACGGCGAGGAGCCGGAGGAGCTGGCGCTGCGCGACCGGCCCACGCAGTTGTTCGTCGCCGCGCAACTGCTGCTGCTCATCCTGGCGATCTACGTACCGGGGCTGCGATGACCTTCCTGACCGGCTGGGGCCGTACCGCGCCCACCCGGGCCACCGTCGCCCGGCCCCGCACCGTCGCGGACCTCGCCGCCGTCCTCGCCCGCGCACCCGGGCGCGGGGTCGCGGTGCGCGGCCTCGGCCGCTCCTACGGCGACGCCGCCCAGAACGCCGGCGGCCTCGTGCTGGACTGCACCCACCTGCGCTCCTGGACCCTCGACGAGGCGACCGGCCTGGTCACCGCCGCCGGGGGAGTGAGCCTGCACGACCTGATGACCGGCCTGCTGCCGCGTGGCTGGTTCGTCCCGGTGAGCCCCGGTACCCGGCATGTCACGGTGGGCGGCGCGATCGCCGCCGACGTGCACGGCAAGAACCACCACGCCGACTCCTCCTTCGCCGCGCACGTCCGTTCGCTCACGCTGGTCACCGCGGACGGCCGTGCCGTGACGCTCACCCCGCGGGACCCGTTGTTCTGGGCGACGGCCGGCGGCATGGGCCTGACCGGGGTCATCGCCGAGGCGACCTTCGCCTGCGTGCCCGTCGAGTCCTCGTGGATGCGGGTGGACGTCGAGCGCACCGGCGACCTGGACGAGACCCTCGCGGTGATGACCGCCACCGACGACCGCTACCGCTACACGGTGGCCTGGATCGACCTGCTCGCCACCGGCAGGCACACCGGCAGGAGCGTCCTCACCCGGGGCGACCACGCGCGCCGCGCCGACGTGCCCGCCGGGCGCGACCCGCTCGCCTTCGCCCCGGCCGCCCGGCTCAAGGCCCCGCCGTGGGCGCCCGGCGGCCTGCTCAACCCGGTCACCGTCCGCGCCTTCAACGAGGCGTGGTACCGCAGGGCGCCCCAGGCCAGGCGCGGCCTGATCCAGGGTGTCGCGCCGTTCTTCCACCCGCTCGACGGCGTCCAGGGGTGGAACCGGATGTACGGCTCGCGCGGGTTCGTGCAGTACCAGTTCGTCGTGCCGTCCGGCGGGGAGGCGACGTTGCGGCGGATCGTGGCCCGGCTGTCGTCCGAGGGCGTGGTGTCGTTCCTGACCGTGCTCAAGCGCTTCGGCCCCGGCACGCCCGGCCCGCTGTCCTTCCCGATGCCCGGCTGGACGCTGGCGCTGGACATCCCGGCCGGGCGGCCCGGCCTGGCCGCGCTGCTGCGGCTGTGCGACCGGTGGGTGGCCGACGCGGGCGGCCGTGTCTACCTCGCCAAGGACTCCCGGCTGAGCGCAGCCGCCCTGGCCGAGATGTACCCGCGCCTGGACGAGTGGCGTGCCCTGCGCGAACAGGCCGACCCGACCGGCGTGTTCCGCTCCGACCTGGCGAGGAGACTGGACCTGTGAAGAACGCCCTCGGCTCCGTGGACACGGTGCTGCTGCTCGGCGGGCGCAGCGAGATCGGCCTGGCCATCGCCGGGCGCCTCGCCCGCGAAGGCGCCCGCAAGATCATCCTTGCCTCCCGCCCCGGTCCGTCACCGGCTCCCGCGTTCGGCGGCGCCGAGGTCCACCACCTGGACTTCGACGCGGCCGACCCGGCCGGGCACGGCGCGGTGTTCGACGCGGCGGTCAAGCTCGCCGGCGATCTCGACGTGGTCATCGCCGCCTTCGGCGTGCTCGGCGACCAGGCGGCCTACGAGGAGGACCCGCAGGCCGCCGCCGAGTCCGTCGGCGTCAACCTCGCCGGGCACGTCTCGGCCGGGCTGCACGCCGCCCGCCTGTTGCGCGAACAGGGCCACGGCACGCTCGTCGTGCTCTCCTCGGTCGCCGGGGTGCGGGTCCGCCGGGCCAACTTCGTGTACGGCGCCGCGAAGGCCGGGCTGGACGGCTTCGCCCAGGGACTCGGCGACGCGCTGCACGGCTCCGGAGCCCGTGTCATGATCGTCCGCCCGGGGTTCGTGCGCGGCAGGATGACCGCCGGCCTGCCCGCCGCCCCGATGGCCACCACGCCGGACGCCGTCGCCCGCGCCGTGGCCGCCGGGCTGCGCGCGGACGCCGGGGTCGTCTGGGTCCCGTCGAAGCTGCGCCCCGTCTTCGCCGTCATGCGCCTGCTCCCGCGGGCGATCTGGCGCAGACTACCCAGGTGAAACACGTTCTCGGTCGTACTGCCTGCCGTACTGGCCATCGTCGGTAGAACGCGTTGCAGTTGGCTGGAGTGCCGCCTACGCTCAGGCCATGCGGACACGTGTCACGGACATGTTCGGGATCGAGTTTCCGATCTTCGCGTTCAGTCACTGCCGAGACGTCGTCGCAGCGGTCAGCCGCGCCGGTGGCATGGGCGTGCTCGGCGGTGACCATGCGGGCACGGATGCGACTTAATGTCGGCATGAAGTCAAGCGCGCAACTGACCATCGGGGACGTCGCGGCGCGTTTCGGGCTGGCGACCCATGTGCTGCGCCACTGGGAGTCGGTGGGCCTGCTCGCGCCGGTCCGGGTGGCCGGCGGGCGGCGGCGGTACGGCGACGCCGACCTCTACCGGGTCGCGATCATCCTGCGGGCCAAGGAGGCGGGGCTCGGCCTGGAGGACATCCGGGAGATGCTCACCGCATCCGACCCGGCCTCCCGGCGGGAGGTCTTCCGCCGGCACCGTGCCGGGCTGGCCCGCAGGATCGCCGAGGCGCAGATCTCGCTCGACCTCATCGACCGCGCCCTGAACTGCGAACACGACGACATCACCCGCTGCCCGAACTTCCGGCGGGCGGTCCGCGACCGCGTGCGTCTCCCCACCCCGCTAGCCCCGTCGGCCCCGTCGGCCCCGCCGACCCTGCCGGCCCCGTCCGCCCCGCGAGTCGGGTAGGCCCGCGCGTCGCCCGGCGGTTCTCAGGCCGTCTTGACCGAGCCGCCGTCGATGAGGTGGTCGGCGCCGGTGACGCTGGCGGCCAGCGGGGAGCCCAGGTAGGCGATGAGCGTGGCGACCTCGGCGGGTTCGACGAGACGACCGGTGACCATGCCCGTCGCGGACGGGAGCCCGGCGAGGAGGTCCTCCAGCGGCAGCCCCATCGCGGTGGCGAGCCCGGCGCCGTACCCGTCGGGGGACTGCCACAGGGCGGTGCGCACCGGGCCGGGGGAGACCGTGTTGACCCGCACCCCCTGCGGGCCGAGCTCCTCGGTGAGGGCCTTGCCGAAGGCGGTCAGGGCGGCCTTGGCGGTGGTGTAGGGGGCGGGGCCGGCGTGCGGGACGCGGGCGCCGTTGGAGGAGACGTTGACGACGGCGCCACGCCGCCGTACGAGGCTGGGCACGGCGGCGCGGGTGACGCCGACCGTGGCGAAGAAGTTCAGGTCGAAGATCTCGTGCCAGAGCCGGTCGTCGAAGTCGAGGATGCCGCCGACGCCGCTCCCGTCGCCCCCGCCGACGTTGTTGACGAGCAGGTCGATGTCGCCCAGCTCGGCGAGCGCGGCGTCGATCAGGCGCCGCGGGCCGTCCGCGCCGGTCAGGTCCACCGCGACGGTGAACGCCCCCGACTCGCGCAGCTCGGGGGTGATCGTGCGGGCGGCGGCGACCACCCGCATCCCCTCGCCGACCAGCGTGGTGACGGTGGCCAGGCCGATGCCCCGGCTGGCACCGGTCACGACGGCGGTCTTGCCGGTCAACTGCAGATCCATGGCGTATCCCTTGGCACAAGTCGGTTCATTTGCGATGCGACAACCGTAGTAGTCGCAACATTGATGATGCAACTCTGCGTCCAGGTGTATCCTGTGCCACCAGTTCAGAGGGGGAGTGGATGACTCAGCCGCGAGCGCTTCGCGCCGACTCCGAGCGGACCGTGCGGGCGATCCTGGAAGCCGCCGAGCGGGTGCTCTCCGGCAACCCCGCGGCGACGATGGAGCAGATCGCCGAGGCCGCGCACGTCGCCCGCACCACCGTGCACCGCCGCTTCGCCACCCGCGAGGCGCTCGTCGAAGCGCTGGCCGCGTGGGCCGCCGACCAGTTCGCCGCCGCAGTCGCCGCCGCCCGGCCGGACACCGCCCCGCCCCTGGTCGCCCTCTACCAGGTCACCGCCAACGTGCTCCGAGTCAAGATCGGCTGGCGGTACGCGCTGGGCCGGGCCGCCTCGGCAAGTCCCGAGGTGGCCCGCGTGCACGCCGACGTCCTCGAAGGGTGCGACCGGCTGATCCGCCGCGCGCAGTCCGTGGGCGCCCTGCGCGCCGACATCGACCCCGTCTGGTGTCGCCGCGTCTACTACGCCCTCATCTTCGAGGTCACCCAGGGCCACGAACTCGACGACACGGACATCGACGCCCTCGCCACCCGCGTCGTGGACACCCTGCTCCGCGGCTTCGGCGCCGCCCCGCACGACGCCGCCCTGCGGGCCTGAGAAAACCTCCCGGACGGATGTCGAATCCGCGCTCCCCCGTTCGAGGCGTAGACGGCGGCCGATCCGCACGCGACAGAGGGGAACTGCACGGCATGGCCGCCCTTTCACGCAGAACGTCGTCGGCCCCGGCGAACGCACCGCGGGCCGCGGAGGAAAGGCGGCACCATGCGACACCTGGTCACCTTGAAGGCCGTCCGCACCACGTCTCCGCCGCCGCCCGAGCTGACGGCGGCGATCGCGGGGCTCGGCGAGGAGACGGCCGGGTCCGGCGCGCCGATGGACTTCGGAGCCCCCTCTTGACCGCCGACCGGGGTACGGAAGGGCGTCCAGGCGGGGACACTGCGGCGGCGGGTGATCCCGGCGGTGGTCTTGGCGAGGCGGGCGGCTCAGGCGGTGGGCCTGGCGGTGGTCCCGGCGGTGGTCTTGGCGAGGTGGGTGGCTCAGGCTGTGGTCTTGGGGGTGGTCCCGGCGAGGTGGGTGGTTCGGGCGGTGGGCCTGGTGAGGTGGATGGTTCCGGTGGGGCTGATCCGCGGAAGGCCGTCGAGGCGGTGTGGCGGATCGAGTCCGCCCGGTTGATCGCCGGGCTGGCCCGGGTCGTGGGCGACGTCGGCCTCGCCGAGGAACTCGCCCAGGACGCGCTGGTCATCGCCCTGGAACGGTGGCCGGAGGACGGCGTACCGGACATCCCGGGCGCCTGGCTCATGGCCACCGCCAAGCACCGCGCGATCGACCAACTGCGCCGCAGGACCCGCTACCAGAGCAAGCTCCAGGAGCTCGGCCGCGAGTACGAGACCAGGCAGGACACCCGGGAGGCGGAGACGGATGCCAGACTCGACGACCACATCGGCGACGACCTGCTCCGGCTGATCTTCACGGCCTGCCACCCGGTGCTGTCCACCGAGGCCCGGGTGGCGCTCACCCTGCGGCTGCTCGGCGGCCTGACCACGGACGAGATCGCGCGGGCTTTCCTGGCCGCCGAGCCGACCGTCGCCCAGCGGATCGTCCGCGCCAAGCGCACCCTCACCGCGAAGAAGGTGCCCTTCGAGATGCCCGCCCCTGCCGAGCTGACCGACCGGCTCGGATCCGTGCTGGAGGTCATCTATCTGATCTTCAACGAGGGGTACGCGGCGACCGCGGGGCCGGACTGGACGCGGCCCGACCTGTGCCAGGAGGCGCTGCGGCTCGGCCGGGTCCTCGCCGGCCTCATGCCGGGGGAGGCCGAGGTGCACGGCCTGGTGGCTTTGATGGAGATCCAGGCGTCGCGCATGCGGGCGCGGCTGGGCCCCGCAGGGGAGCCCGTCCTGCTCCTCGACCAGGACCGCAGGCTGTGGGACCGGCTGCTCATCCGCCGCGGCCTGGCCGCGCTGGCCCGCGCCGAGGCGCTGGGCGGCACGTTCGGCCCGTACGCGTTGCAGGCCGCGCTCGCCGCCTGCCACGCCCGCGCGCACACGGCGCGGGACACCGACTGGGGGCGGATCGCCGCGCTCTACGCGGTCCTCGCGTGGGTCTCGCCGTCGCCGGTGGTGGAGCTGAACCGGGCGGTCGCGGTCGGCATGGCCGAGGGCCCCGCCGCGGGCCTGGCGCTCGCCGACGCCCTGTCCGCCGAGCGAGCCCTGGAAGGGTACGCGATGCTGCCCGCCGTCCGCGGGGATCTGCTGGCCAGGCTCGGCCGGATGGCGGAGGCACGCCGCGAGTTCGAACGCGCCGCCGCTCTCACCAGGAACGAACGCGAACGCACGATCTTCCTCAACCGCGCCGCCACCTGCACCCACCCTGCCCCCTGAACCCCTCACTACCCCCCGGAAGCCAAGGGCGGAATCCAGGGTCAGCCTGTGGTGAGGGTGGGTGGTGGGTCAGTTTGTGGTGAGGGCGAGGGCTATGGGGTCGTCGGCGCCGGCGCCCTGTTTGAAGGCGGTTGCGTAGGCTTCGGCGCCCAGGGCCTTGCGGACCAGGCCGTCGGCGTCGAGGTGGGCCCGGTGGAACGGCTCGGCGAGCATGACGCCGAACGAGCGGCGCAGGGCGTGGGCCGCGCCCAGCAGCCGGGCGGCCTGGTCGTGGTCGCCGGTCGCCGCGGCCGTCCAGGCGAGCACCTCGACGCCCCAGGTGGGCGACCAGCGGTCGTCCAGGTCGCGCTGGCGGCGCACCGAGTCGCGGAACAGCCGCGCGGCCCGGTGCGGGTCGCCGTGCCGCAGCTCGGCGAGCCCCAGCCCCCACAGCGCCCAGGAGATGGCCCACGCCGCCTGGTGCGCCTCCGCCTCGGCGAGGTACTCCCGCCCGGCGGCGAGCGCGGTGTCCCGGTCGCCGAGGAACGCCGCGGCCATCGCCCACAGCAGCGTGCTCAGGTGGTGGTCGCCGACCTCCCCTTCGAGCCGGAACCGGTCCCTGGCCCGCGCCAGCAGCTCGATGGCCCGCGGATCCCCCTCGGCGAGCATCGCGTGGGCGCCCTCCCCGAGCGTGACGGTGGCCACGCTGGTGCCCGCTTCAACGGCCGCGCTGACGGCCGTGCCGGTGCCCACGCCGGTGCCGGTGCCCGCGCCGGTGGCCCCAGTGGCGGCCCCGGTGGTGGCGAGGTTGTCGCCGGGGAGGCGGTCGGCGAGGTCGCGGCAGTCGGCGAGGAAGACGTCGGCCGCACGGCGGTCGCCCTGGCTGAGCGCGATCCAGGTGACGAGCGCGGCGCCGCTCGCGCGCAGGGCGTCGGGCGAGCGGGGCTGCGCGGCGAGCGTGCGCTCCAGCCAGTGCCGCCCCTCGGCGGGCGTACCGCAGAAGAACCAGCACTGGGCCCGGGTGAGGTTCACCGCGATCTCCAGGCCGGACCGCGCCTGCCCCTCCCAGGTGACGCAGAAGTCCATCGCCGCCCGCAGGTTGGGCAGCTCGCGGCGCAGCCGGGACAGCCACTCGCCCTCGCGCGGGCCGCACCAGTCGGCGGCGGCCCCGGCGGCGAGGCCCTGGTAGTGGTCGCGGTGCCGGTGCCGCAGCGCCGCGTCCTGGCCGAGGCCGTGCAGCCGCCGCCCGCCGTACTGGCGGATGGTCTCCAGCAGCCGGTAGCGGCTGCGGCCGGCGCCGGTGCGCGCGATGACGATCGACTTGTGCACGAGACCGGCGAGCAGGTCGATGACGTCGTTCCGGTCGATCCCGTCGCCGGAGCACACGACCTCGGCCGCGGTGAGGTCGAAACCGCCGGCGAAGACGGACAGCCGGGCCCACAGCCACTGCTCCTGCTCGGTGCACAGCTCGTGGCTCCAGTCGACGACGCCCTGCAGGGTGCGCTGGTAGCGCGGGGTGGCGGGCGGGTCGGGGTCGCCGGTCAGCAGCCGGAACCGGTCGTCGAGCCGCTCCAGGATCTCCGCCACGGACAGCGTGCCCAGCCGTACGGCGGCGAGCTCGACGGCGAGCGGGATGCCGTCGAGCCGGCGGCACAGCTGGACGACGGCCTCCCGGTTGTCGTCGGTGATCCGGAAGCCCGGGGCGGCGGCCACGGCCCGGTCGGCCAGCAGCCGCACGGCCTCGGAACCGATGGGCGAGGACCCGTCGTCGCCGGGGCCGGGCACGGTGAGCGGCGGCACGGTCAGCACGTGCTCGCCCTGCACGCCGAGGCGTTGCCTACTGGTGGCCAGCACCCGCAGGCCGGGGAGCGCGCGCAGCAGGGCGCCGGTCAGCGCGGCGACCGGGGCCACCACGTGCTCGCAGTTGTCCAGCACCAGGAGCACCCGCTTGCCGCGCAGGTGCTCGACGAGGATCTGCACGCCCGGCCGGGCCGACTGGTCGCGCAGCCCGAGGGCCTCGGCGACGGCCAGCTCCAGCAGACCGGGCTCGGTGAGCGGGGCGAGGTCCACCAGCCACACGCCGTCCGGGAAGGCGGCGGACACCTGGGCGGCCGTGCGCAGCGCCAGCCGGGTCTTGCCCACGCCGCCGACGCCGGTCAGGGTGACGAGCCGGGAGGTCTCCAGCAGCTGCCCGGCCTGGGCGAGCTGCCGCTCGCGGCCGACGAACGTCGTCATCTCGGCGGGCAGGTTGCCGGTGACCTGTTCGACGCCGCGGCACACGACCGGGCCGTTCAGCGAGGGGTCGGCGGTGAGCATCCGCTGGTGCAGTCGGCGCAGCTCCTCGCCCGGGTCGACGCCCAGCTCCTCGGCGAGCAGCTCGCCGACGGCGTGGAAGCAGTGCAGCGCCTCGCTCTGCCGTCCCGACCGGTAGAGCGCCAGCATGCGCTGGGCCCAGAAGCGCTCCTGGAGCGGGTGCGCCCCGGTCAGCTCGCGCAGCTCGGGGAGCAGGTTGCGGTGCCGGCCGAGGCGCAGCTCGGCCTCGATCCTGGCCTCGACCGCGGTCAGCCGGCGCTCGGCGAGGGCGGGCGCCACCTCCTGCTGGAGCCGCTCGGAGGGCAGGCCGGCCAGCGGCTCCCCGCGCCACAGCGCGAGCGCCGCGCCGAGCAGCGCCGCCGCCCGCTCCGGGTCGTCGGCGTCCGCGGCGCGGCCCACCAGGGCGTCGAAGCGGTGCAGGTCGAGCGCGCCCTCGGCCACCCGCAGGAGGTAGCCGCCGGGCCGGGACAGCAGCGGGCACTCGGCGCCGGTGCCGCCCAGCAGCCGCCGGACCCGCAGCACGTAGTTCTGCAGGGTGTTGCGGACCCCGCCCGGCGGGTCGTCCCCCCACAGCCGGGCCACCAGCGTCTCGACCGGGACGACCCGGTTGGCGTCGAGCAGCAGCGAGGCCACGAGCACCCGCTGCTTGGCCGCGTCGATCGCCAGCGGGGTGCCGTCGCGTGACACCTCAAGCGGTCCCAGAATCCCGAACTCGAAACCCATCGCCCCTGTCCAAGCCGAGTCAAGACGACTTCACGTGGTGAGGCATGCACTCACCGTCATCATGACATGGCTCTGCGTGACTGTCGAGTGACCCGGAGGTGACCTAGCCGAGGAGCGAGGTGATCATCTTGGCGCTGTCGTCGTGGCCGGCGGCGGCGTCGGCCAGCCGTTCCATCGTGCTCAGGTACGTCTCGACCTCTTCGCGCTTGTCCATGTAGAGCACGCCGGCCGGCTGCTCCAGGAAGACCACGTCGGGCAGGTCGGGTTCGGCGAAGCGGAGCACCGTGTAGGACTGGCCGGACAGCGCGAACGTGCCGGTGGCGAACGGGACGATCTGGATGGTGACGTTGGGCAGCGTGCCCATGTGGATCAGGTGGTCGAGCTGCTCGCGCATCACCGGGGAGTCGGGGCCGAGGCGGCGGAGCGCGGCTTCGTCCAGCACCGCCCACAGCCGCAGGGCGCCCGGCTCGGTGAGGAGCCGCTGCCGGCGGAGCTGGATGTCCACGAGGCGCTCGATCTCGGCGCCGGTCGCGTCCTGGAGCATGAACCTGGTGCGGGCGCGGGCGTAGTCCCTGGTCTGGAGCAGGGCGGGGACGGTGTGCGACTCGTAGACGCGGATCACCGAGGCGGCCTCCTCCAGGCCGAGGTAGGTGCCGAACCCGTGCGGCAGGACGTCGTTGTGCCGGTGCCACCAGCCGGGCCGGCTCGCCTGCTGGGACAGGTCGAGCAGTTTGGCCCGCTCGTCGTCGTCGGCGACGCCGTACAGGGTGAGGAGGTCGGCGACGTCGCGCTCCTTGAAGGGGCTGCGGCCCAGCTCCAGGCGGCTGATCTTGGACTCGCTGGCCCGGATCGCCCAGCCCGCGTCCTCCCGCGAGATGTGCGCGTGCTCGCGCAGGCGGCGCAGGTGGCCGCCCACCTGGATGCGCAGTGCGGTGGGCCCGGCATTCGCCTGCCTGGGGAGCCCGTCGGCGCTCTCCTCCTGCTCCGCCATATCGACTTCTCCTGAAATTCACGGTCCCGGCATGTGGTCTCTGCACACAGTAGTCCTCACGGCACGCTGATGCACGTGCAGATGGCTGTGCATACAATCTTCTATTCCGCCTATGCAGATGCACGTGCATGTAGTTGACCAAAATGACCGAAAGTGTTGAGGGTACCGCGTGGGCGGAGCCCTCGGCGCGCTACCGCCCCGGTACGAGACGGGCGGCCCGGGACTCCAGGTAGCGCCGCTCGGGCAGGCTGGCCGTACGGCGGGCCGCGAGGGCGTAGGCGTCGCGGGCGGACGCCAGGTCGCCGGCGAGTTCCAGCAGGTGGGCGCGTACCGCGTCGAGCCGGTGGTGCCCGGCCAGCCGGTCGTCGGCGTCCAGCGGGGCCAGCAGGTCGAGCCCGGCGCGCGGGCCGCGCACCATCGCCACCGCCACGGCGTGGTTGAGCGTGCCCATCGGGTTGGGCGAGACCCGGTTGAGCAGCTCGTACAGCGCGAGGATCTGCGGCCAGTCGGTGTCCTCCGCGCGCTCCGCCTCGTCGTGCACGGCGGCGATGGCGGCCTGGAGCTGGTAGGGGCCGAGCGGGGCGCGGGACAGCGACGCGCTGACGAGCGCGACGCCCTCGGCGATGAGCTCCCGGTCCCACCGGTCCCGGTCCTGCTCGGCGAGCGGGATCAGCTGCCCGTCGGAGCCGGTGCGGGCCGGTCGCCGGGCGTCGGTGAGCAGCATGAGCGCGAGCAGGCCGCCGGTCTCCGCGTCGCCGGGCAGCAGCCGGCACAGCGCCCGGGTGAGCCGGATCGCCTCCCCGGTGAGCTCGGCGCGGTGCAGCTCCGGGCCGGAGGTGGCGGTGTAGCCCTCGTTGAAGATCAGGTAGAGCACGTGCAGGACCACCCGCAGCCGCTCGGCCCGCTCGGACTCGGGCGGCATCCGGAAGGCGGCCCCGGCGGCCCTGATGCGCTGCTTGGCCCGGCTGATCCGCTGGCCCATCGTCGTCTCGGGCACCATGAAGGCGTGCGCGATCTGCGCCGTGGTCAGCCCGCCGACGGCGCGCAGGGTGAGCGCGACCTGCGAGGGCGCGGACAGCGCGGGATGGCAGCACAGGAAGAGCAGGGTGAGCGTGTCGTCCTGGTCCGCGGCGGTCTCCGCGTCGGCGGCGGGCGCGAGGGAATCCTCGGGCCGCTGCGCCGCGACCGACGCCTCCCTGCGCCTGCGCGCCTCCTCGCTGCGGACCTGGTCGGCCATCCGGCGCGCGGCCACCGTGATCAGCCAGCCGCGCGGCGCCTCGGGGACGCCTTCCTGCGGCCACTGCACGGCGGCGGCGAGCAGTGCCTCCTGCACCGCGTCCTCGGCGAGGTCGAAGTCGCCGTGGCGCCGCACGAGCACGCCCAGCACCTGCGGGGCCAGCTCCCGCAACAACTCTTCGACGGCCTGTTCCGATGTCACCCGTCCATCCTGGCCGCCCTCCGCCCCGGACGGCGAACGGGGGTCACTCGCCCCGGTAGACGGCCGGGCGTTTCTCCCGGAACGCGCGGGCGCCCTCCTCGGCGTCCGCCGAGCCGATCAACGGCCAGCCGATCGCGTTCGCGACCTTGAGCGCCTCCGCCTCGGGCAGGCCGATCGTCTCCCGGTGGGCGCGCAGGATCGCCTGTACGGCGAGCGGTCCGCAGGCGGCGATCTGGGCCGCGACCTCCAGTGCGACCTCCAGCGCCCGGCCGTCCGGCACGATCCGGTTGACCAGGCCCATGGCCAGCGCCTCCGCGGCGGTGACCGCCCGGCCGGTGAGCAGGATGTCCACGCGAACGCGTGGGTGAGCACGCCGGCCCGCACGCCGCGACCGCAAGGCCGACGTGATCATCTCCGGCGGGACCAACATCTACCCCGCCGAGATCGAGAACGAGATCATGATCCATCCCAAGGTCGCCGACGTGGCCGTCTTCGGCGTCCCGGACGAGGAGTGGGGCGAGCAGATCAAGGCCGTGGTCGAGCCCGCCCCCGGCGCCGTCCCCGGCCCGGAGCTGGCACAGGAGATCATCGGCTCGCTGCGCGGCAGGCTGGCCACGATGAAGTGGCCGCGGTCGATCGACTTCATCGACGAGATGCCCAGGGAGCCCAACGGCAAGCTGCTCAAACGCAAGCTGCGCGAGCCGTACTGGAAGGGGCGCGACCGTGCCATCTGAGCTGGGCGCCGAGCACACGCTGGAGTTCCCCGGCGGCTACACCCGCAGCACCGGGCCGGTGATCGGCCGGTTCCTCACCGAGCTGCGCGAGCGCCGGATCGTGGGGGTGCGCACGGCGGGCGGCCGGGTGCTGGTGCCGCCGCTGGAGTACGACCCGGCGACCGGCGACCCGGTGACCGGCGACCCGGCGAACGGCGACCCGGTGACCGGCGACCCGGCGAACGGCGACCCGGTGACCGGCGACCCGGCGAACGGCGACCCGGCGAACGGCGAACGGCGAATACGTCGAGGTCGGGCCAGCGGGTACGGTGCGGGCCTGGGCCTGGGTGTCCTCGCCGCGTCCGGGGCACCCGTTCGACCGGCCGTTCGCCTGGGCGCTGATCCTGCTGGACGGCGCGGACACCGCGCTGGTGCACGCGGTGGACGCGGGCGCCGCCGAGGCCGTGCGCGCGGGGCTGCGGGTGCGCCCCCGGTGGCGGGCCGCCAGGTCGGGCCGGTGGTCACCGGCATCCCCGACGAGCGCTGGGGGAGCACGGTCGCCGCCGTCGTCGAGCCGCGCCCCGGCGCCGAGCCCACCGCACGGGAGCTGGACGCGCACTGCCGGGCGCGGCTGTCCGGCTTCAAGGTGCCGCGCGTCTACGCGTTCGTGGCCGAGGTGGTCCGCTCGCCCGCGGGGAAGGCGGACTACCGGTGGGCGAGGAGGGTCGCCGAGGCGGCGGCGCGGTCCTGACCGCCGCCGTCCGCCGCGGAGGCGACCAGGGCGGACAGCAGGGCGGCGGTGCCCGGCGGGTCGGGCGGTTCGCCGTAGACGACCGCGAGGACCTGCCGGGTCGAGCCGGGCAGCTCGGCGCTGGTCACGGCCGGATGCCGGTGCGCGGCCAGCGCCAGGCCGGGCAGCACGGTGACGCCCATGCCGGCCGCCACCATCGCCTGCACCGCCACGTAGTCGTCGGTGGTGAACGCGATGTCCGGCTCGAAGCCCGACGCCGCGCACAGGTCGAGCAGGTGGCTGCGGCACCGGTCGCAGCCCGCGATCCAGCGCCCCGCCGCGTGCCCGGCCAGGTCGCCCGGGGGCACGCCGGACGGGGTGACCAGGTGGCTCGGGTCGTCGAGGAGCGGGATCGCCCGGGTGCCGTTCTCCTCCGGGGCGGTGTCGTCGTAGCGGAAGATGACCGCCACGTCCACGTAGCCGGCGCGGAGCATGCGCAGCGCCTCGGGCGGCTCGGCCTCGGAGAGCTGGAGCGCGAGCCCCGGGTGCTCCGCGGCCAGCCGTACGGCGGCGCCGGGCACGAAGGTGCCGAAGGCGGAGGGGAAGGCGGCCAGCCGTACCCGGCCCGAGCGCAGGCCGACGTGGGTGGCCAGCTCGTGCTCGGCGGCGTCGAGGCGGCCGAGGATCTCCTTGGCCCGCTCGGCGAGCAGCCGTCCCGCCTCGGTGAGCCGGATGCCGCGCCCCGCCCGCTGGACCAGCTTGGCCCCCGTCTCGGCCTCCAGCCTGGCCAGGTGGTGGCTGACGGAGGGCTGCGAATAGTGCAGCTCGCGGGCCGCCGCGGTCACCGACCGGGTCCTGGCCACCGCTTCGAGGACGCGAAGCCGCACGACATCGAGCATGTATCAACCATATCTATGAGAAGTCCCCAATATAGTAATTGGACCTGATGGAACCGCAGGCGCGACCCTGGAGGCATGGAAACCACGACGCTTACCCGGCCTGGACTCGCCGAACTGGTGACCGGCATCCGCGCACTGGTGGAGCGCCGCCTGCCGGCCAGGGAGACCGCCTACGCGGTGGCCGACCTGTTCCGCGCCGCCCCGCTCACCGCCGGCATCCTCACCGACGCGGAGCGGCTCGGCAGCCCCGACGGATACGTCTCGCACGTCCTGCACGCCGAGGACGACTTCTCCCTCGCCGCCGTGGTGTGGCGTCCCGGCCAGGAGACCGTGATCCACGACCACGTGGCCTGGTGCTCGTTCGCGGTGATCAGCGGCATCGAGTACGAGACGCTGTACCGGGTCGACGGCGGGCGCCTGGTGGAGATCGGCCGCTCCGCCAACCGTCCCGGCGACGCCAGCGGCTTCGCCCCGCCCGGCGACATCCACAAGGTCAGGAACACCAGCGACGAGATCGGCGTCTCCCTGCACGCCTACGGCGCCAACCTGGACGTCCTCGGCTCCAGCGTCCGCCGCGCCTACGACCTTCCGGTCGGCTGACCCTCAGACCGGGCCGGCGCTCAGCAGGAAGATCGCCGGCCCGTGCGCGAGGACGCCGCGGGGTACCGCCACGGCCGGGTCGTGAGTGGGAGGGGCGCCCGGCCACGGCTTGGTCGCCGGGCGCGCTCGTGGTTCCGCCGGTCGTCGCAGGTGGTCGATCTCCCGCGGGTCAGAAGGCGGCGGCGAGCTCCTGGAGGAAGAGGGCCTCGGTGGTGATGGTGCGGCGCAGCTCCTCCAGGTCGAGGCGCTCGTTGGGGGCGTGGATGGCGGCGGCGTCGTCCTCCGCGCCGAAGAGCAGGATCTCGGCGGCGGGGAACTGCTTCACCAGGGTGGAGACCAGCGGGATCGAGCCGCCGGCGCCGATGTCGCGGGGGGCGCGGCCGTAGGCGCGCTCCATGGCGCGGTTCAGGGCGGCGCGGGCGGTGCCGCCGGGGTCGGCGAGGAAGCCGCTGCCGAGCACGACGTCCTCGACGCCGACGTGCACGCCCCACGGGGCCACCTGGCGGAGGAAGTCGATGACCGCCTCGACCGTGGTCTTGGGGTCACCGCCCGGAGGCACCCGGACGCTGACCCGGGCCCGGGCCCTGGGCTGCACGGCGTTGACCGCGCCGGCCACGGACGGGACGTCGAGGCCGGTGACCGTGATCGCGTAGGAGGACCAGAGCCGGTCGGCGACGGTGCCGGCGCCGACGAGGGAGACGCCGTCGAGGACGCCCGCCGACGCGCGGAACTCCTCCTCCGACGGGCCGGCGCCGAGGAAGGAGCCGCGCGGCAGGCCGGGCACCCGGATGTCGCCGTGCTCGTCGTGCAGGGCGGTGAGCATGCGCATCAGCGCGGCGAGCGCGTCCGGGGCCGCGCCGCCGAACTGGCCGCTGTGCAGCGCCTCCGCCAGGGTGCGCACCTCGACGGTGAAGGCGGCCATGCCACGCAGCGAGGTGGTCACCGACGGGTCGCCGAGGCGCGCGTTGCCGGTGTCGGCGACGACGATCGCGTCCGCGCGGACCAGCTCGGGATTGCGCTCGACGAACGCCTCCAGCCGCTCGCCCGCGTACTCCTCCTGGCCCTCGATGATCACCTTGATGCCCACCGGGAAGCGGCCCTGGAAGGCGCGCAGCGCGGCCACGTGCGCGATCACGCCCGACTTGTCGTCCGCGGCGCCCCGGCCGTAGAGCCGCCCGTCGATCAGGGTGGGCTCGAACGGCGGGGTGCGCCACAGGCGCAGGTCGCCGGGGGGCTGGACGTCGTAGTGCGCGTAGAGCAGGACGGTCGGCGCGCCGGGGGGCGCGGGGGCCGCGGCGTAGACGGCGGGGAAGCTGCCCTCGATCGGGAGCTGCTGCACGTGCGGCAGGCCAGTGCTGCGCAGGAGCTCCTCGGTCACCGCGGCGGCGGCGAGCACCGGCTCGGAGGGATGACCGGGGAAGGCCACCGAAGGCAGGGCGACGAGCCGTCTGAGGTCTTCCACGGCCTGGGGCATCGCCGCCGCGACGGCACCCTCGATCTGGTCAGGAGTCACGCTTTCCCCCGCATCTCATGCATCGGTTCATTGGATCACAGCCGGGCGGGAGTCCTCTGCCGCACCGTTTGGGCGAAAAGGCTACCTTGTCGCATTGGGCGCTGAATCGCCCTTCGATTTTCGTCGCCGTTACATGGCGGTATCACGGAATCCGAAGATCTTGCACTCTGCTGCCACGCTTTCACTTGGCAGTCGCCGAGGTGGGCGGGCAGACTGTGAAGAACCGGACGACGAGGGAAGATGCCGAGATGACCCACCCGGACAACACCGACGTGGCCGCGGTCCTGAAGGCCGCTCAGGACAACCTATGGCTGCACTTCACGCGGCACGGCGCCTACGCCGGCGGCGAGGTGCCGACGATCGTGCGCGGTGAGGGCGCCTACATCTACGACATCCACGGCAAGCGGTACCTCGACGGGCTCGCCGGGCTGTTCGTGGTCCAGGCGGGACACGGCCGCAGCGAGCTGGCCGAGGCCGCCGCCAAGCAGGCCCAGGAACTGGCCTTCTTCCCGCTGTGGTCGTACGCCCACCCCAAGGCGGCCGAGCTCGCCCAGCGACTTGCCGCCCTGACCCCGGGGGACCTCAACCGCGTCTTCTTCACCACCGGTGGCGGCGAGGCCGTCGAGACGGCGTGGAAGCTCGCCAAGCAGTACTACAAGGCCGTCGGCAAGCCCGGCAAGCACAAGGTGATCAGCCGCCAGATCGCCTACCACGGCACTCCGCAGGGCGCGCTGTCGATCACCGGCATCCCGGCGTTCAAGCTGCCCTTCGAGCCGCTGGTGCCGGGCTCGGTCCGGGTGCCCAACACCAACTACTACCGAGCCGACGAGATCAGCGGCGTGCCCGGGATGACGCCCGAGCAGTACGGCCGCTGGGCCGCCGACCGGGTGGCCCGCGCCATCGAGATGGAGGGCCCCGACAGCGTGGCCGCCGTCTTCGTCGAACCGGTGCAGAACGCCGGCGGCTGCTTCCCGCCGCCCCCCGGATACTTCCAGCGGCTGCGCGAGATCTGCGACACCTACGACGTGCTTCTCGTCTCCGACGAGGTCATCTGCGCCTTCGGCCGCCTGGGCACCATGTTCGGCGGGCAGAAGTTCGACTACGTCCCGGACATCATCACCTGCGCGAAGGGGCTGACCAGCGGCTATTCGCCGATCGGGGCCATGATCGCCAAGGAGGAGCTGTTCGAGCCGTTCAAGCGGGACGGCGTGATGTTCCCGCACGGCTACACCTTCGGCGGCCACCCGGTCTCCGCCGCGGTCGCGCTGGCCAACCTGGACATCTTCGAAGGCGAGGACCTGCTCGGCCACGTCACGCGGAACGAGCCGGTCTTCCGTGCGACCCTGGAGCGGCTGCTCGATCTGCCGATTGTCGGAGACGTTCGCGGGTCGGGGTACTTTTGGGGTATCGAGCTGGTCAAGGACAAGACGACCAAGGCCACGTTCGACGAAGGCGAGAGTGAGCGCCTGCTGCGCGGCTTCCTGTCCCACGCTCTCTTCGAGGCGGGGCTCTACTGCCGGGCCGACGACCGGGGTGACCCGGTCATCCAACTCGCGCCTCCGCTGATCTGCGGGCCCAAGGAGTTCGACGAGATCGAGTCGATCCTGCGGTCGGTCCTCACGGAGGCGTGGAACCGTCTGTGACCCCCCACGAACACCATGGCGTCCGGTCCGCCCGACGGGGTGCGGGCCGCGACCTGCGAGGAAGGGAAAACTCATGAAGATCGGCGTGCCCGCCGAGGTCAAGAACCACGAATATCGCGTAGCCGCCACTCCCGCGGGCGTGCACGAGCTCACCAGGCACGGCCACGAGGTCTACGTGCAGCGCGGCGCGGGACTCGGGTCGCACATCCCGGACGAGGAGTACCTGTTCGCCGGGGCCAAGATGGTGGACGGCGCGGACGAGGTGTGGGCCGAGGGCGAGATGGTCCTCAAGGTCAAGGAGCCCATCGCCGAGGAGTATTCGCGGATGCGTGAGGGCCAGGTGCTCTTCACGTACCTGCACCTCGCGGCGTCCCGCCCGTGCACCGACGCGCTGCTCGGGAACAAGGTCACCGGCATCGCCTACGAGACCGTGCAGGTCGGCGGCACGCTGCCGCTGCTCGCCCCGATGTCGGAGGTCGCGGGCCGGCTCGCGCCGCAGGTGGGCGCCTACAACCTGATGCGGTTCAACGGCGGGCGCGGCGTGCTGCCCGGCGGCGTGCCGGGCGTCGCCCCGGCCAAGATTCTGATCATCGGCGGCGGCGTATCCGGGCTCAACGCGGCGCAGATCGCCGTCGGCATGGGCGCCGAGGTGACGATCCTGGACGTCAACGTCGACCGCCTGCGCCACATCGACGCGATCTACCAGGGCCGGCTGAAGACCGCCGTGTCCACCGCGTACGCGATCGAGCGGGAGGCCCTGGAGGCCGACCTGGTCATCGGCGCCGTGCTCATCCCCGGGGCCAAGGCGCCGACCCTCATCTCCAACGAGCTGGTGTCGCGGATGAAGCCGGGCTCCGTGCTCGTGGACATCGCCATCGACCAGGGCGGCTGCTTCGAGGACTCGCGGCCCACCACGCACGCGGACCCGACCTTCCGGGTACACGAGTCGATCTTCTACTGCGTGGCCAACATGCCCGGCTCCGTGGCGAACACCTCCACCTACGCCCTGACCAACGCCACCCTGCCCTACGCGGTGCGGCTGGCCGAGCACGGCTGGCGGGACGCCCTGCGGGCCGACCCCGCGCTCGCCCTCGGCCTCAACACCCACGCGGGCAGCCTCACCAACGAGCCGGTCGCGGTCGCCCACGGCCTGCCGCTGCTCCCGGTGGCCGACGTCCTCGCCTGAGGAGACCGCGCTAGCGGACGCTTTCCGCGGGGGTGAGACGGGCACGCAGCTCGCGGGCCGTGCCCAGGACCAGCCCGGTCTCGGCCGGGCTCGGCCATGGCGCGTTCCCCGGGCGCAGCAGCGTCGCGCGGACCTGGCCGAGGTGCTCGACCGCGCTCCGGTGCACCCCGCTGCGCTCGGTGAGCCAGCCCACCACGTCGGAATGGTCGAGCAGCGGCCGGGTCACCAGATCCCAGGTGCTGAGGATCTCCACCAGGGCGTGCACGTCGAGGGTCACCCCGCCGCGCCGACCGGCCGCGGTGACCGCCAGCTCGGCACGCGCGGCCAGCTCCGGCTCGGGGACCCGGTCCAGGGTGGCCGGGGGCGGCGTGGCCAGCCAGCGCTCGCCCTCCTCGGGGTAGCCGGTGATCGACAGCAGCGCGCCCAGCTCCAGCGCGGCGCGATGGTGGCCGCGCCGCGCCGCCTGCCGGAACCAGTGCTGGCCGCCGCGCAGGTCGCCCTCCTCGGCGATCAGCAGCAACGCGAAGTTGAACGCCGACTCCGGGTCGCCGCCCGCCGCGGCGCGCCCGAACCAGTGGCTGGCCGCGGCCGAGTCGTTCAGCTCCACGCAGACGAATCCGGCCATCCGCTGGTCGCCCACCCGCCCGGCCTCGGCCGCCCGCTCGAACCAGGCGCGGGCCGTGCGCAGGTCGCGCCGGGACAGCGCGATCGTGCCGAGCTGGGACGCGGCGGCCGGATGCTCGCTGGTGGCGGCCAGCCGGTAGAACGCCTCGGCGCCCTCGGGATCGCGGCCCGCCTGGAGGAACAGGCCCAGGTGGTAGGCCGCGTCGGCGTGCCCGCCCCGCGCGCCGAACTCCCACCAGTGCAGCGTCTCCTCCTCCTCGCCCGCCGCGTAGGCGAGGAAGCCCAGGTCGTGCGCGGAGCACAGGTCGCCGTCGAGCGCGGCCCTGCGGTGCCAGTCGCGGGCGCTCTGCGCCTCGCCGGAGTCCTCGCAGAGCAGCGCCAGCCGCCTGGCCGCCGGCCGGGACCCGTCGTACGCCGCGCGCTCGAACCACCAGCGGGCGGTGTCCGCGTCGCCGCGCTGCTCCAGCAGCAGGGTGGCGAGGTTCATCGCGGCCTCCATGTCGCCGAGGCCGGCGGCCAGCTCGTACCAGGAGAGCGACTCGTCCAGGCTGCCGTGCTTCTCGTGCCAGACGCCCAGGTTGTAGGCGCTGTCCACGTTTCCCGCCGCGGCGGCCTGCTCCCACCAGTGGCGCGCGGCCGAACGGTCGCCGCGCTGGGCGTGCAGCCGCCCGAGCCGGTGCGCCGCCTGCCGGTCGCCGGCCTGCGCCGCGGCGAACAGCGCCGCCTCGCCGTCGTCGTCAGCGGCGGCGCCCGAGACGTGGGCGCCCAGGTCGTCCGCGAGCAGGTCGCCGTCGCGGGGCGGGGGCACGGCGTGATCCAGTACGGCCGTCTCCAGGTTGCCCTGCCACCACCCCATGTGAGCCTCCACCGTCCCTGTCCTGGCTTGTAAGCGTACGACTGCGGAGCGTAGTGACAGGAGGTCAACGGGAAATCGGAGACGACGAGCCCGTGGGTCCGGGCTTGCTTGAACTTGAGAAACCGGGCGAACATCCCAGAGTGCGCTTAGGGGAGCGCGACCGCCCGTGTCCACGGTGACACGCCGAGTATCGCACCTCGATGGCCCGCGCGGGGCAAAATCAGCTCCATCCGGGTCTGACCAGCCCGGATTCGTAGGCGATCACGACGAGCTGGGCCCGGTCCCGGGCGCGCAGCTTCATCATCGTGCGGCTCACGTGCGTCTTGGCGGTGGCGGGGGACATGAAGAGCCGCTGCGCGATCTCCTCGTTGGTCATCCCGGCCCCGACCAGGGCGAGGACCTCGCGTTCCCGGTCGGTGAGCTGGTCCAGCTCGGCCGGGTGGCGTGGCTCCTTGGCCCGCGCGGCGAACTCCGCGATCAGGCGGCGGGTGACTCCGGGGGACAGCAGCGCGTCGCCCGCCGCCACCACCCGCACCGCCTGGATCAGCTCGGCCGGCTCGGTGTCCTTCACCAGGAAGCCCCCGGCGCCGCCGCGCAGCGCCTCGAAGACGTACTCGTCCAGCTCGAACGTCGTCAGGATGATGATCTTCACATCGCGCAGGGCGGGGTCCGCGCCGATCTGCCGGGTCGCGGTCAGGCCGTCGGTGCCGGGCATCCTGATGTCCATCAGGACCACATCCGGCCGGTGCTCCCCGGCCAGCCGTACGGCCTGCGCCCCGTCGGCGGCCTCGGCCACCACGGTCATGCCCTCCTGGGCGTCGAGCAGGGCGCGGAACCCCGCCCTGACCAGCGCCTGGTCGTCGGCGAGCAGCAGCCGGATCACGTGTCCTCCTCGGGGACGGGGAGCCGGGCCTCCACGGTGAAGCCCCGGCCGTGCGGCCCGGCGGTCAGGGTGCCGCCGAGGGCGGCGGCGCGCTCGCGCATGCCGGGGACGCCGTTCCCGCCGCCCGCGTCGGCCAGCGCGCCCGGCGTCTGGGAGCCCTCGTCGGTGACCCGGATGAGCAGCCGGCCGGGACGCCGCTCCAGCAGCAGGGAGACGGCCGCGCCCGGCGCGTGCCGGGTGACGTTGGTCAGGCTCTCCTGGATGATCCGGTAGGCGGCGCGCTCGACCCCGGGCGGGAGCGTGCCCATGTCGCCGTCGACGCGCTTGGTCACCTCCAGGCCGCTGCGGGCGACCAGCTCGTCCAGCCGGTCCAGGCCGGCGGTGGGCGAGCGGGGGGCGCCCTCGCGCAGCACGTTCAGCACCGAGCGCATCTCGCCGAGCACGTCCTTGCTGGCCTGCTTGATGGTGGTCAGGGCGGTGCGGGCCTGCTCGGGGTGGTCGTTCATCAGGTGCAGCGCGGTGGACGCCTGCACGTGGATGAGGGAGATGTTGTGCGCGAGCACGTCGTGCAGTTCCTGGGCCATGGTCAGCCGCTCCTCGCTGGCCTGCCTGCGCTCCTCCTCCCGGGCCGTGCGCCGCCGCTCCGCCGCCCGGTCCCGCCGCACCTTGGCGATCTCGGAGAGGGTCAGCACGACCAGGATGAAGGCGCCGACCGACAGGTGGTGGTACCAGCCGGGCGACTCCACCGGGGCCAGCCAGGTCGTGTATACGACGACGAACGCGAAGAACGCCCCGCAGCTCAGCCAGGCGGCCCGGCGGTGTCCGCATCCGACGGCCAGGAAGACCATCACGATCGGGCTGGGGAACGGCGGGCCGTACGCGTAGCCGAGCAGGATGTAGAGCGCGGCGGCGGCCACCGAGCCGGCCATCGCCGGCACGGGCGCGCGGCGGCGCACGGCGAGCAGCAGCGGCCCCACGAGCAGCAGGGCGCCGCCGAGGAGGTCGGGCGGGAGGCGGTCCTGCTGCCAGTGCGGCGCGCCCTTGGCGATGAGCAGCTGGAGCGCGGCCACCACCACGGCGGGGAGCAGATCGGACCTCAGGCGCACATCACGCACGGTATGTCACGGTGCGCGGCCGGCGCATCGTCCCGTGGTGGCAGGTGTCTCTACCGCGCCGGGAGTAGGGGACAGCCGTGGGGGAAGATGCGTTCTGTGCTGGGTGGTCCGGATGGTGTTGAGTCGGTCGATCATTTGGGTAAAGCTGGGGTGTTTCGCAGGCCGCCATGGAGGGTCGTTCGATGACCGCACGCGTCGCCTTACCAGCTTTGGGCATCACTCTTGTCATCGGTTTGCTCGCCCCGCCGGCGCAGGCCACCCCCGCCGTGGACAAAGTCCCGGTAGCGGAGGGGTACGGCGGCGCCGTGTCCACCGTCGATCTCGACGCCAGCAAGGTCGCGATCTCGGTGTTGCGCCGCGGGGGCAACGCGATGGACGCCGCGGTCGCCGCCGCCGCCACGCTCGGCGTGACCGAGCCCTACTCCGCCGGGCTCGCCGGAGGCGGGTTCATCGTCTACTACGACGCCGGCCGGCGGAAGGTGTACACGATCGACGGCCGGGAGAAGGCCCCCGGGAGGATGACGGAGACCGCCTTCCAGGAGAACGGGCAGCCGATCCCGTTCGAGGAGGCGGTGACCAGCGGGCTGTCGGCGGGCGTGCCGGGCAGCGTCGCCCAATGGGAGCTGGCGCTGCGCAGGTTCGGCACCACCAGCCTGCGCGAGGCGCTCGCGCCGGCGGCCGAGGTCGCGTCCAGGGGCTTCGTGGTGGACCAGACGTTCTACGACCAGACCGCGTCCAACGCCGCGCGCTTCAAGGACTTCACCTCCACCGCCGCCCTCTACCTCCCCGGCGGCGCGCCGCCCCCGGTCGGCTCCACCTTCCGCAACCCCGACCTCGCCCGCACCTACCGCGAGCTGGGCAGCCGCGGCCCCTCCTGGCTGTACGGCGGGCAGCTCGGCAAGGAGCTGGTGCAGACGGTGAAGCGTCCCCCGGTCGTCCCGGGCGTCACCCGCAATGTCCGGCCGGGTCTGATGGAGGTCTCCGACCTGCGCGACTACCGGGCGCTGGAACGCACTCCGACGAAGGTCGGTTACCAGGGCCTGGACGTCTACGGCATGGCCCCGCCCTCCTCCGGCGGTTCGACCGTGGGCGAGGCGCTCAACATCCTGGAGGCGCTGCCGGAGGCCGGGCTGCCGCAGTACCTCGACGCGTCCAGGCTCGCCTTCGCCGACCGCAACAGGTACGTCGGCGACGACGACCACGTGGACGTGCCGCTCAAGCAGCTTCTGTCCGACGGCTTCGCCAAGGAGCGGGCCTGCCTGATCGGCGACCGCGCGCTGCCGCACCCCGCCGCCCCCGGCACGCCGGACGGCCGGTACGAGCGGTGCCCGGCCCCGGGCGCCGCGAGCGAGCCGGCGCCGAAGGAGGAGGGGCCGGAGACCACGCACCTCGTCGTGACCGACCGGTGGGGCAACGTCGTGGCCTACAACATCACCATCGAGTCCACCGGCGGGAACGGCATCGTCGTCCCGGGCCGCGGGTTCCTGCTGAACAACGAGCTGACCGACTTCACCTTCGGCCCCGCGCCCGGCGACCCGAACCTGCCCGCCCCCGGCAAGCGCCCGCGTTCCTCCATGGCCCCGACGATCGTCTTCGACGACGGGCGGCCGGTGCTCGCGGTCGGATCCCCCGGCGGCGCCACGATCATCACCACCGTGCTGCAGATCCTGCTCAACCGCTACGACCTCGGCATGTCGCTGCCCGAGGCGCTCGCCGCGCCGCGGGCCAGCCAGCGCAACACCGCGACCACCCAGGCCGAGCCCGCCTTCATCGAAGCCAACGGGCCCGGCCTCACCGCCAGGGGCTACGCGTTCACCCCGACGCCGGAGATCGGCGCCGCGACCGCCCTGGAGTTCCTGCGCGGCGGCAAGGTCCAGGCGGTGGCCGAGCCGGTACGGCGGGGCGGCGGCAGCGCGCTGGTGGTGTCGCCGGTCAGAAGATGAGCTCGTAGTCCGCGGGCCGCGCCCTGCGGGTGCGGGTCCGGTACTCGAAGGTGAAGCCGGGCCACAGGCTGCGGTTGCGGCCGTGCTCGTCGAGGTACCAGCTGTCGCAGCCGCCCGCCGACCAGACCCGCCGCGTGAGGCGGGTCTGGAGGCGCCGGTTGTAGGCGCGCTGGACGCCGGGGCGCACGTCCAGCGCCCTGGCCCCGGTCCTCGCCAGGAGGCGCAGGCAGCCGAGCACATAGTGCGCCTGCGCCTCGATCATGAGGAGCACCGACGTGTGGCCCAGGCCGGTGTTCGGGCCGAGCAGGAAGAACAGGTTGGGGAACCCGGCCGTGGTGACGCCCAGGTAAGCCTCGGCGCCGCCACGCCAGGCGTCCCTGAGGTCGCGGCCGGCCCTGCCGACCACGTGCTGGTTCCTGAACGCGTCCACGACCCGGAAACCGGTGCCGTAGACGATCGCGTCCACCTCGTGCCGGCGGCCGGTCGCGTCCACGACGGCGTGCCCGGTGATCTCGGTGATCCGGTCGGTGACCAGTTCGACGTTGCCGCGGGTCAGGGCGGGGTAGTAGTCGTCGGCCAGCAGGATGCGCTTGCAGCCGATGGTGTATTCGGGCGTGAGCCTGGCCCGCAGCTCCGGGTCCGGCACCTGCCGGGCCAGGTGCCGGCGGGCGAGCTCCTCCTGGCGCCGCATCAGCCGCGGGTGCACCGTGAAGCCGAGCGCACGGGCCTCCAGCGCCCAGTAGATCGCGGTCCGCAGCGCCCGGCCCGCGGGCGGGAACGCGCGCAGCGTCCGGCGCAGCCGCGGGGGCAGCGCCAGGTCGGGCTTGGGGTGGATCCACTGCGGAGTGCGCTGGAAGACGCGCAACTCGGCCGCCTGCTCGGCGATCCTGGGCACGAACTGCACGGCGGAGGCGCCGGTGCCGATGACCGCGACCCGCCTGCCGGTCAGGTCACAGGAATGGTCCCACTCGGCCGAGTGAAAGGCCGGCCCGGCAAACTTCTCCTTTCCCGGAATATCGGGAAATGAGGGGATGTGTAGGGCGCCTCGGGCGGAGATCACGGCGTTGGTCTCCAGGCGGTCCCCGTCCGCCGTGGTCACCTGCCAGCGGCGGGCGGCGTCGTCGAAGTCGAGGGCGGTGACCTCTTTGCCGAACCGCAGGTGCGGGGCGAGGCCGTACCTGGCCACGCAGCGGCGCATGTAGTCCCAGATCTCCGGTTGCGGGGAGAACAGCCGGGACCAGTCCGGGTTCGGCTCGAAGGAGAAGGAGTAGAGGGGGGAGGGGACGTCGCAGGCGCATCCGGGGTAGGTGTTGTCCCGCCAGGTGCCGCCCTGGTCGGCGGCCTTCTCCAGGATGACGAAGTCGTGGAAGCCGGCTTCCTTGAGCTTGATCGCCATGCACAGGCCGGCGAAGCCGGCGCCGATGATGATGATCCCGGGACCGTCCACATCGCCTCCTTGTGGGACTTGTCGCCCAAGGTAAGACATGGCGGGGTATGCCGGAATGCCGGCCCCGATCAGGGTCACACCGACCGGTCGGTATGTCAAGGTGAACACCGAAAGCGCCGACGCCCGCGGGCTTCGGCGCTGAAGTGCGTGGTGCGGAGGCGGGTCGCCGGTACGCCGGAGGCGCCGGCCGCCTCCGGGGTCAGGCCAGGAGCAGGTAGGCCCCCACGGCCACGATGACGACCAGGATCACGGCCGCGGTGATCGGGAGGACGTAGGACGGCCGCTGCTTGGCGGTCTCCTGCTCGTTCTGCTGAGCGAAGGCCCGGAACTGCTGGGTGCTGCCGGACGGATCGATATGCGGTTCAGACATGACGACGACTCTAACGACTGGCCCAAGGTCCCCGACACCTGTTTGTCCTATTTAAAGGCGGATGGGTATGGGCGGTCGAGGACGGGACCGGCGGCGGGTACGGATAGCGTGTAGCCATGCTGCGGACCGTTTTCCTGCCCCGGATGGTGGCGCTCCACCTGCTGACCATCGGGGTCCTGGTCTCCTTCACCCTGCTGGGCCGCTGGCAGCTCGGGGTGTTCGAGGATTCGGGCCGTCCGCAGGCGGCGCGGGATCCCGCGCCGGTGCCGGTCGCCACGCTGGCCGGCTCGGGACGGCAGATCACCGTCGACGCCGCGAGCCGCCGGGTGACCGCCCAGGGCACCTTCGACGCGTCCCGGCAACTGCTCGTGGCCGGCCGCGACGACGGTTTCTGGCTGCTCAACCCGCTCGACCTCGGCGACGGCACCGCCGTACCCGTGGTGCGCGGGTGGGTGCCCGCGACCTCCGACCCCGCCGTGCGGGCCGTGCCGCCGGGCCCGGTCACCGTGGCCGGGCGGCTGCAGCCCTCCGAGCCCACCGACATGGTGCAGCGCCGCCCGCAGGAGCTTCCCCGGGGGCAGGTGCTGACCGTCTCGACGGCGGAGCTCGTCAACATCTGGCCGGGCGTCCGGCTGCGCGACGGCTATGTGGTGGCCAGCGCCCAGAACCCGGCTCCCGCCGTCGCCGCCAAGGCGGTCACCGTGCCGCCGCCCACCGTGGGAGGCGCCCTGACCTGGCGCAACCTGGCCTACGCCGCCCAGTGGTGGATCTTCGCGCTCTTCGCCGTCTTCATGTGGTGGCACTTCCTGCGTGACGCGATCAGGAGCCGCGAGGCGGAGGCGGAGCAGGAGCCGCCGCAGGCCCCGGATAACGTAGCCCTGTCCCCATCCCACACGAGGTAGAAGACGTGGAATCCGCCCTCAAGCCCTTCCGGGTGCTCGCTTACATCGTCGGCGTCATGCTGCTGCTGCTCGTCACGGGCATGGTGCTGAAATACGGTTTCGACATCGCCGGGCCGGTTTCGGTCATCTCACCGATCCACGGCTTCCTCTACATGGTCTATCTGGTCGCCGCGCTCAACCTCGGCCTCAAGTCGCGCTGGACCTGGCCCTACACCCTGGGCGTGCTGCTCGCTGGCACCGTGCCCTTCCTGTCGTTCGTGATCGAGCGCAAGGTGACGAGCCGGGTCCACGAGCAGATCTCCGCGGCGGCCACCGCCTGAGACCACCGCCTGAGCCACCGTTTGGGGCCACCGCCTGGGGCCACCGCCGGACCGTGCGAGGCGGGCCTCCGGCGGGGGCCGGGGGCCGGGCTCAGCGGCCGATGCCGCGGCGGCGGACCCGCTTGAGCCGCTCGCGCTGCGACTGGTCGAGCATGAAGTAGGCGGCCACCGGCGCGCCCAGCGCCGCGACCACGATCAGCCAGTCGATCGGCGACGGGATCAGGATGAGGGCGATGACGGCCACCACGGCCGCGCCGACGTAATACTTGCCCAGAGGCGACATGGTCCGGCCTTTCGTCCTGCGGAGCACGCGCCCCGCCCTGCCATTCTGCGTCGCCGGGAGAACGCGCGAGCGGGTGCGCGGGGTTCCCTCGGCGTGTCTTCCGCGGCGCGGGCCGGTGACCGGCGTGTCCTCCGCGTGGCGCGGGCCGATAAGCGGCGTGTCCTCCGCGCGGCGCGGGCCGCTAACGCCGTCTGAGCGCGTCGAGGATGTACCCCGCCGCCGTGTGCGCGCCGTCGCGAGCGAAGTCGCCGGGATCCTCGGTGCCGCCGCGCTTGTACTGCGCGGCCACGATGACGTTGGCGACGCGCACGACGATCCCCACGCTGTATTCGAGCTCGTTGGTCCCCTCGACGAGATACGCCTCATCCCCGAGTCCCGGCAGGTCACCGGGTGTGACGGTGTTGATGAAGGGCAGCCCGTTCACGCTGGCCCTGGGGCTGGAATCCTGCCTGCGGAAGTCCGCGAAGGAGGCGCGCGCGACCTGGTCCGCCGTGGCCCCGCCCTCCTTGGCGAAGCGGAACACCTGGAGGTAGAGCGAGTAGCGCAGATTGGCCGGGACACCGGCGAAGTCCGCGCTGCTCCATATGCACTCGTTCTTGTCGGCCAGGGGACGCTCTTCGAGTTCCAGCCGGCTCGCCTGCGCCGGCGTGAGCAGCGCGCACGCGTCCGGACGCCGGGCGAAGTACGTCGGCAACGGGGCGGGTTTCCCGCCGGGAGCGGACGCGGTCCCCGCAGGAGCGGCCACCGGCGCGCCCGACGGTCTCAGCAGGACGACCCCCGCCGCCGCCGCGACCGCCAGGACGACCGCCGCCGCGCCCGCGACCAGCGCGATCCTGCCGCGTCCGCGCCGGGGCCGTTCCCCGGGCGGCACGAGCCGTTCCAGTGCCACGCGCACCGAGCGCGCGTCGGGGCGGTGCGCGGGGTCGTCGGCGAGCATCCCGGCCAGCAGCGGCGCGAGCGGCCCCGACGGGGTGCGGGGCTCCAGCGGGTCGCCCAGCGGGATGCCGCCCATGGTGACGGGCGAGGCGTCCCGCCCCGGCGCCTGCCCCTCGGCGGCGATGTGCAGGAGCGTGCCCAGGCCAAGCACGTCCTCGGCCGGGATGTCCCCGCCGGAACGGGCCCGCCCCGGGGCCGCCTGCCCTGGGGCCGCCTGTCCCGGGGCCGCCTGTCCCGGGGCCGCCTGTCCCGGGGCCGCCTGTCCCGGGGCCGCCTGTCCCGGGGCCGCCTGTCCCGGGGCCGCCTGTCCCGGAAAGCCGCCGGGGGACGGTGTGCCGGCAGGGCCGGGGAGGCCGAAGCCGGTGAGGACGACCCTGCCGTCGTGGCCCAGGATCACGTGGTCGGGCGTGAGGGCGGTATGCGGCACGCCCTGGGCGCGGGCCGCCGACAGCGCCTCCAGCACGCGCAGCCCGATCGAGGCCACCTGTTCGGCCGGCAACGGCCCCCGCATGCGCAGCACCTGGCTCAGGGACCGGCCCTCGACCATCTCCTGCACCAGCCAGACCCGGTCCGGCGCGGCGACCACGTCGTGGGTGACGGCGACGGCCGGGTGGCGCAGCGCGGCGACGGCCCTGATCAGGTGCACGACCTGGTCCTGGTACGGGCCGGGCGGCGGCAGCCGTACCTCGGTGACGGTCACCTCGCGGTGCAGCACCTCGTCGCGGGCGCGCCACCCGCCGCCCGCGCGGTCGAGCCGGGCGAGCAGCCGGTACCGGCCGCCGAGGAGGTGGGCGTCTCCGGCGGCTGGACGGGGGTCAGTCACGGCTGTTGAGCTCCTCCGAGACCAGGCGGGCGGCTTTGAGGGCGTTCTGCCGGATCCGCGGGGTGAGCCGCCGGCCGGGTTCGGCGTAGTAGACCTCGACCAGGAGGTTGCTCGACCGGAAGGTGATCGTGGTGGACGCGTTCTCCAGCACCTTGTTGGTGGAGTCGTAGGAGAAGGAGTCCTTGCCGACGCCGGTGACGTTCTGCAGCGGGCGGACCGTGCCCACCAGGCCGGTGCCCGCGTCGGCCTGGGTGGTGCTCCGGGCCGAGAGCAGGAACTCCTGGGCGACCTCGGGCCCCGACCGCCGGCCGGCCGGGTCGAACCGGTTGATCTCCAGCCGCACCTGCCGGTCGTCGCCCCAGACGCAGGACTTCTCGTCGGTGCCGGTGCCGGTGCCGGCAGCCGCCCCCGGCACGAGGCTCCTGACCTGCCCGATCGTGAGCAGCTCGCACGGGGCCGGCGCGGTGGGGAAGCGGCCCGCGGCGGGCGCCGCCGCACTCGGCGCGGGGCGCGGGGCCGGATCCGGTTGCCGGCCGCCCAGCAGGACGAACGCGCCCGCCGCCACGCCCACGACGGCGACCGCGCCCAGCGCCAGGGCCGGCACGGGCACCCGCCGGCGGTCCGGCCGGCCCACCGGCTCCGTCGCCACGGGCGGGGCGGGCGGCGCCGGCGGCATGCCCCTGGACACCTGCTGGAGCGCCGCGCGCAGCTCGGCGACCCCCGGGCGGTCCCTGGGGTTCTTCTCCAGCATGGCCAGCAGCACCGGCCCGAGATACCCGGCCCGCTGCGGCGGCGGCGCCGGCTGGGTGAGCACGGCGCCGAGGATGGCGACCGGCATCGGCCGGTGGAAGGGCGCCCTGCCCTCCACGGCGGTGTAGAGGGTCGCGCCCAGCGACCACAGATCGGCGGCTGGGCCGTCCTCCGTGCCGCGCAGCCGTTCCGGCGCGATGTAACCCGGCGAGCCGACCAGCCCCTCGGACGTCAGCGCGGGGTCGTCCTCCATGGTGGCGATGCCGAAGTCGGTCAGCAGCACGGTGCCGTCGTGGGCGATCATGATGTTCGCCGGCTTGACGTCGCGGTGCATGATGCCGTGCCGGTGCGCCAGGACGAGCGCGTCGAGCACCGCCAGGCCGATCATGGCGACCCGGGACGGCGGCAGCGGGCCGTCCTGCTTGACCGCCTGGTCCAGCGAACGGCCGCGTACCAGGTCCATGACGATCCACGGCCGGTCGTCCTGGGCGACGACGTCGTGCACGGCGACGATGCCGGGGTGGCCCAGCCGGGCGGCGGCCCGCGCCTCGCGCATGGTGCGCTCGCGCATCTCCTCGCGCTGCGCCTGCGGCAGGTGCGGCGACAGCCGTACCTCCTTGACGGCCACCTCGCGGTGCAGCATCTCGTCGTGGGCCCGCCACACCACGCCCATGCCGCCCTCGCCGAGGCGTTCCACGGCGCGGTAGCGGCCCGCGAGCAGCGGCATGGCGCGAGGGTCAGTCACGGGACTTCAGCGCCTCCAGCACGGTCCGGGCCGCCTTCTCGGCGCCGGCGGCCAGCTCGCCGTCCGGGTCGCCCTTCGCCTGGCCGCGCTCGTACTCCACCTCGGCCACCAGGTTGCTCACCCGCATGACCAGGACGACCTTGGTGGAGCCGCCGTAGAGGTTGATCGAGCTGGTCTCCGCGTAGGAGAACGACTCGTCGCCGAGGCCGTTCAGCGGCTTGGGCGACGGCTTCGGCGTGGAGAACTTCTGGGCCGCGTCGGACTTCCTGCCGGAGAAGTACTGCTTCGCCTTGGTGATCTCCTTGCCGGTGCGCGGGAACGACGTGATCCGCAGCCGCAGGTCGAACTTGCGGGCGTTGGGCGCGCGGTAGTCGCTGGTCAGCCAGTTGCACTCGGCGGGCTCGACCTCGGAGGTCTTCAGGGTGGGCACCAGTTCGGCGGCGACGGCGTCGCCGAGCAGGCTGCACGCGCGCGGCGTCTTGGCGAACCTGCCCTGCTCCTTCGCGCCCGGCGTCGGCGTGGGGCTCACCTCCGCGCCGGTGGCCGCCGCCTCGCGGAACATCGGGGCCGCGAGCACGCCGATGGCCACCGCCATCGCCACGCCCAGCGCCGCCGCGAGCGCCACCACGGAACGCGGCACGACCACCCCGCGCCGCGGCGGCTCGTCCCTGCCCCGCCCGCGCCCCCTGCTTCCGCCCCGCCCGCGCCCGCCGCCGCCCGGCTCCGTCGCCGGCTGCGTCGCCGGCTGCGGGAGGCCCGCCGCGGGCGGCTCGAACCGTCCGTGCGGCGTCGTGGGGTCCTCGGTGGCGGGCCCCTGATAGCCCACCCCGCCATACGCCCGCTCCGCCCCGTACGCCTGCTCCGCCCCGGGCATCCGCTCCGCCCCGGGCGGTCGCTCCGCGAGAGGTTCCGCTGCTCCCGGCGTGCGCTCGAACGCTGCTGCCGGGGTCCCCCCGAGCGCTGCTGCCGGGGTCCCCCCGAGCGCTGCTCCCGGCGCCCCGGGCGGAGTTTCGCCGGGCGCTCCCGACGGTGCTCCCGTGACCGCTTCCGCCGGTGTCCCCGCCGGTGTCCCCGCCGGTGTCCCCGTCGGCGTTCCCGCCGGTGTTCCCGCCGCGTGGGCGGGGCCGTCGTACGCCGGTGCCTCCGGTCCCTGTCCGGTGGCCGGCGGGGTGCTCGCGGGCAGCCGTCCCTCGGCCGCCGGTCCGCCGGGGAAGCCGTTCGCGGGGGGCTGCACCGCGCGCACGGTCGCGGGGAAGGGCGTGTCGTCGTCGTCCTCGTGGCCCAGGGTGGGCGGGACGGGGGCGGTGTCGGCGGGCGGGCGTCCCGAGCCCAGGGGGTCGTCCAGGACGCTGTCCCGGTGTCCCGGCGTGAGAGGCGCTCCCAGCGGCCCGTCCAGGGGGTCGGCGCCGGACGGGGTGAAGGGGGCGTCACGGGGTTCGGCGCCGTACGGCGAGCCGATCACCGGGGCGGCGTAGAGGTCGTCGTCGAACCCGCCGGCCCGCGTCGCGCCGTCCCGCGCCTCCTGACCGCGCGGCGGCGCGTACGGCGAGTCGTACGGGCCGTCCTGGACCAGGGTGCGCGGCGCGTACGGCGACTCGGCGGGGGAGCTGTACGGCGGCGCGTCCCGGTATCCCGAGCCGAACGGGGCGTCCCGGTGCTCCGTGCCGAACGGGGCGTACGGCTGGTACGGCTGGTCCGCGCCCGGCGGGTACGGCGGGGCGTCCTGGGCGGGGTACGACGGGGCGCCCGGTGGGAAGGGCGGGTGAGGGCTGCCCGGAGGCGGCGGGGTCTGGGCGGCGGGATACGGCGTCCAGGGCGACGACGACGGCGACCACTGCCCGGAACCCGGAGCCGGGAACGCGGCCTCCGAGCCCGGCTTCACCGGAGGAGCGGACGCCGCCAGCGGCAGGATGGGCCCAGGCACCGCCCCAGGCATCGCCCCAGGCACCGAGCCCGGCATCGACCCCGGCGGCGGGCCGCCGGTGGACGCGGAGCCGCCGCCGGGGGGCAGCGGGGCGCCGGACAGGGGAGGACCGCCTGGGCCGGGCGACGTGGGGAGCGGGCCGTAGCCGGGGCCGGGCGGGTGGCCGGGGGGCGGGGCGGCACGCCAGACGATCTCCTGGAGCTGCGTCCACAGCGTCCCCGGGTCGGGACGCCGGGCGGGGTCGCCGGACAGCAGCCGCTCCAGTACCGGGCCCAGCGGCCCCGCCTGGACGGGGTGCGCGCCGGGCGTGGGCGGATACCCCTCCACCGCGGTGAACAGGGTGGCGCCCAGCGCCCACAGGCCGGAGGCCGGGCCGGACATGCCCTCCGGCGGGGTGAACGCGGCGACCGGCGCCGAGTGCCGGGGGACGGGGACGAGGGAGACCCCGCCGTCCGGTCTCAGCATCACCGTGTCCGGTCGTACCTCGTGCCGGTAACCGGAGCCGCGCTCGCGCATCTCGGCCAGCAGGCCGAGGCCGATGCCCGCCACCTGCTGCGGCGGCAGCGGCCCCGACCGGCCGATGATCTGCTCAAGAGAGGTGGTCTGCATCGTTCATCCCGTCCGCTTCAGCGCCGCGACCATCCAGCCCGCCGCCTGCTTGGCGCCGTCGCGGATGGACTTCTCGTCCTGGCTGCCGTCGACGACCGTGTAGCCGACCTGGGCGACGAGGTTGTCGACCCGGAACACCATGTAGCTCTGCTCCAGCTTCAGATGATTGCGGTTGTCATAGACCTGGTAGGTGAACGCCTCGTCGCCGATCCCGCCGACCGGCTCGGGCCCGGTGGTCCGCGCCGAGCGGAGCCCCGCGCTGATCTCGGGCCAGGACCAGGCGACCGTGCCCGAGGGGATCGTCGCGTTGCGCTGGTTGACGAACCGTTCGTGGGCGAGCTGCGGGCTGGCCCCCCAGTGCTTCTCCTCCAGGCCCAGCAGGGTGGGGGCCGCCGACAGGCCCACCCCCTTGGCGGTCCAGTCGCAGCCGCCCGTGTTGTCGGGTTCGCCCTTCGGCTTGGCCACGTCCGGCACCAGCCGGCCGATCTGGGCGGGGGTGAACAGGTCGCAGAACTTCACCGGCACGGAGAACTTCCCCGGAGTCTCGCTCAGCCGGGTCGCCAGGGGAGCCGGGGCCGCCGCCGCGCCCGCGGAGGCGGTGACGTTCACCACGACGACGGTGCCGGCCGCGACCACGGCGAGCGCGGCCACCATGCTCCCCGCCAGCAGCGCGGTACGGCCCCTGCCGGGCGCGGCGGGCGTCTCCTGCTCGGGGGGCGCGGGAACGGCCTGCTCCACGCCCCACGGCACGGAGCCCGGACGCCCCTCGGTGAGGTCGCGCAGTTGCCCGGTGGCCGCGGGGATCGCCGGGCGGGCCGCGGGCTCCGGGTTGAGCAGCGCGGTCAGCACGGGGGTGAGCGGCCCGGCGCGTTCCGGCGGCCTGGGCGGTTCGACGAGCACCTTGGTGAGCACCGCGACCGGCGTTTCCGCGTCGTGCGGCGGCACGCCCTCCACGGCGAAGTAGAGCGTCGCGCCCAGCGACCACAGGTCCGACGCCGGGCCCTCCTCCTCGCCGCGCAGCCGTTCCGGCGCGACGAACGCGGGCGACCCGACGAGGTGCGCGGTGCGGTCCGTCGCCTCCCCGGCCACGCTCGCGATGCCGAAGTCGGTGAGCACCGCGCGCCCGGTCCTGGTGAGCAGGACGTTGCTCGGCTTGATGTCGCGGTGCACGACCCCGGCCGCGTGCGCGACGGCGAGGGCGGACAGCAGGTGCACCCCGATCCTGGCCGCCTGGTGCGGCGGCATCGGCCCGCGCTCGCGCACCATCTGCTCCAGCGAGGTGCCGTTGAGCAGTTCCATGACGAGCCAGGGCCGGCCGTCCTCGACCAGCACGTCGTGCACGGTGACGATCGACGGATGCTTGAGCCGGGCGGCCACGTTGGCCTCCCGCACGGCCGCCTCGCAGATCTCCCGCCGCCGGGCCTCGTCCAGCCCCGGCGCGAGCCGTACCTCCTTGACCGCCACGTCGCGGCTCAGCACGTCGTCGGCGGCCAGCCAGACGGTACCGGCTCCGCCCTCTCCCAGGGGGTTCAGCAGGCGATAGCGTCCGGCGAGGTGTCGAGCGCCGATCAATGTGCTCCCCCGTCTTACGTCTTGTGGCGCATAGCAAAATAGCCACTTACGCACAGGAGGGCTACTTGTCCGGGGGGAATAGGTGTTCTTGTGGCAGATCGCGTGGCAAAGCACCGGTGTCACGAACGTGTCCAGTGCTGAGGCGTCCGGCCGGTAAGGTGCGCTGGGGCTGATGTCGTAGCGAGGGGTGTTTCCGTGAGGGTTCCCGATGAGCCGGTCGGCGGGTGGGCCAAGGGGATCCTCGGGCCGCCGGAGGGTGAGAGCCTGTTCGACGGGCCTTTCAGCTTCCCGCTGATGGTCGCCCGCCGCGACGACCTGCGGCACAACATCGCCACGGTGGCCGCGTTCGCCCGCGACCACGGGCTGGAGCTGGCCCCGCACGCCAAGACGACCATGGCCCCCGCGCTGCTCGCCGACCAGCTCGCCGCGGGCGCGTGGGGGTTCACCGTCGCCACGCCCAGCCAGGCGCTCACGCTGCGCGGCTTCGGCGTCGGCCGGATCGTGCTCGCCAACCAGGTCGTGGACCCCGCCGGGCTGCGCGCGATCGCCGCCGAGCTGGACGCGGACCCGTCGCTTGAGTTCCTGTGCTTCGCCGACTCGGTGGCCGGGATCGAGATCCTCTCCGCGCACGCGGGGAGCCGGCCGTTCCGGGTGCTGGCCGAGCTGGGCCACGTGGGCGGCCGGGGCGGCAGCCGTACCCTTGGGGAGCTGCTCGACGTGGTCGCGGCGGCCAGGGAGGCGCCCGGAGTCGAGGTGGCCGGCGTCGCGGGGTACGAGGGCGGGCTGGGGTCGGCGGCGGAGGTGCGGGCCTACCTCGGCCGGTTACAGGAGGCCCTGGACCACGTCAGGGCGCCCAGGCCCATCCTGTCGGTCGGCGGCAGCCAGTGGTTCGACGTGATCGGCCGCGAGCTGGCCGCCTGCCAGGCCACGATCATCCTGCGCAGCGGCGCCTACGTCTCGCACGACGACGGCTACTACCGCGAGCGCACCCCCTACACCCGGATCGACGGCGAGCTGCGAGCCGCTTTGGAGGTGTGGGCGCACGTGCTGTCCGTGCCCGAGCCGGGTCTCGCCGTCCTCGGCTTCGGCAAGCGTGACGCCCCCTGTGACGAGGGCATGCCGGTGCCCAAGGCGGTCCGCCGCGAGGGGCGCACGAAGCCGCTGGAGGGCGTCGAGGTCGTCAAGGTCCAGGACCAGCACACGATCTGCGCGGGCGAGGCCGGGCTGCGCCCCGGCGACCTGGTGTGCTTCGGCATCTCCCACCCGTGCACGGCCTTCGACAAATGGCGGGTCCTGCCCGTGGTGGACGACCGCCACGTCGTCGTCGATCTGCTGAGAACCTATTTCTGAGATGGGGATCGGGGTGGACAGTTCGCTTTACGTCTTCGCCGAGGACTTCCTGGGCGAGGGGCCGGAGAGTGTGCTCGACCGGGCCGCCGGGTACGGCGTGGCCGGCGTCACCGTGGCGGTGGCCGGGGAGCGCGCCCGCGACGTCACCCCGCACGGCAGGTCCAGGGTGACGGTCCGGCACGACGGCGTCTACTTCGAGCCGCCCGCGGAGCTGTTCCGCGACCTGCGGCTCGCGCCCCCGGTGCAGGACGGCGTCGCGGGGGAGCCGCTGGCCGCCCTCCGCGCGGCGACCGCCGGGCGCGGCCTGCGGATGCACGGCTGGACGGTCTTCCTGCGCAACGCCACCCTCGGCGCCGCCCACCCCGACGTGACCGTGCGCGACTGCTTCGGCGACCCCGGCTCGCCCGCCGACCTGTGCCCGGCTCATCCGGACGTGCGGCTCTACGTCGAGGCGCTGGCCAGGGCGGTCGCCCGGCAGGGCGTGGACAGCGTGGTCGCCGAGGCGCTGCACTTCTTCGGCGGCGGGGCCGGCTACGACCGGTGCCACGTCGCGCTCGGCCCGATGGACGCCTACCTGTTCAGCCTGTGCTTCTGCGAGCACTGCATGGCCAGGGCGGAGGACCTGGGCGTGGACGCCGGCGTGGCCCGCGAGGAGTGCGTGCGCATCCTCGGCGGCGTGCTGGCCGGCGACCCGCCCGCCCAGGGCCAGGTGACCCGCGCCGCGCTGACCGCGTACGCCGGTCCCGAGGTGGTCGCCTACGCCCGCGCCAGGTCGGAGACGGTGACGTCGCTGGTCTCGGCGGTGTCCGCGGCGGTGTCCGCGGAGGGCTCCCTGCTGGTCTTCCTCGACGCCACCGGCGGGGACAAGGGCTGGGCCGACGGCCGCCCCTCGCCCGGCCTCGCGGCGCACGAGGCGTGGCAGCTCGGCGTGGACGTGCTCGCCCTCGGCGACCTGGTGCCCTGCTACGGCGTGCTCGCCTACGCCCGCGATCCGGGCAGGGTGGCCGAGGACGTCGGGGCCTACCGGCGGTCGGTCGGCAAGGACCGCGAGGTGCGGGTCGTGGTCCGGCCCGGCCTGCCGGACACCGACTCCGCCGACGCGCTGGTGGCGAAGGTGCGCGCCGCCCGCGCCGCGGGGGCGCAGGCGGTCGACTTCTACGCGTACGGCCTGCTGCCCTTCCCCGTGCTCGACCGCATCCCCGAGGCCCTCAGCCGGACTCCCTGACCACCAGCTCGGTCGGCAGGATCACCTGGTCCCTGTCCCGCTCGGCGGGCGGCGTGAGCAGCAGCCGGACCATCGCGGTGGCCTGCTCGACGATGGGATGCCGCATCGTCGTCAGCGGCGGCTCGGTGTAACGGGCCGCCTCGATGTCGTCGAACCCGACGATCGACACGTCGTCGGGCACCCGCCGCCCGGCCTGCCGCAGCGCCTGGAGCGCTCCGATGGCCATCAGGTCGTTGGCGGCGAACACCGCGTCCAGCTTCGGGTCGTCCTCCAGGAGCTGGCGCATGGCCACCGCCCCCGACTCGCGGGTGAAGTCGCCGATCGCCACGATCGACCTGCGGTCGGAGTCGCGCAGGACGTTGCGGTAGCCGGTCAGGCGGTCCTGACCGGCGATCATGTCCAGCGGCCCGGCGATGGTGGCGATCCGCCGCCGCCCGGTGTCGAGCAGCCGCCGCACCGCGCTCTCCGCGCCGCCCACGTTGTCGTTGTCCGCGTACGGCAGGTCGACGGCGACCGCCGGCCGGCCGTACGAGACGACGGGGACGCCCATCCTGGTGATCGCGGCGGGCAGCGGGTCCGCGCCGTGCATCGAGATGAGCATGACCCCGTCGACGTGGCCGCCGGCGATGTACCGCTCCACCCGCGCATGGCTCTGCGCGTTGCCGGCCAGCATGAGCACCACCTGCTTGTCGGCGGCCTCCAGCTCCCTGCTGGCCGTCCTGATCACCGTGGAGAACAGCGGATCCTCGGAGAAGACCCTGGTGGGCGGCTCGGAGACCACCAGGGCGATGGAGTCGGTGCGTTGCGTCACCAGGCTCCGCGCGGCGGAGTTGGGCACGTAACCCAGCTCGTTGACCGCCCGGATGACGGCGTCGCGGATCTCGGGGGTGACCGTGGCCTGCCCGTTGACCACCCGGGAGACCGTGGCCCTGGAGACCCCCGCCCGCGCCGCCACCGCCTCCAGAGTGGGCCGTTTCATGCGATGGAGTTCCGTCCGGTGGTCACGTTCCTCATCCTGCCAGGCCGTTGCGGCCGATGACGTCGCGGTACCACAGGGCGCTGTCCTTGGGTGTCCTGGTCTGGGTGGGATAGTCCACGTACACGAGGCCGAATCTGCGCCGGTAGCCCTCGGCCCACTCGAAGTTGTCGAGCAGCGACCAGGCCAGGTAGCCGCGGACGTCCGCGCCCCCCTCGACGGCGGCGTGCACGGCCCGCAGGTGGCCGTCCAGGTAGGAGATCCGGTCCTCGTCGTGCACCCTGCCCTCGGTCAGCACGTCGTCGAAGGCGGCGCCGTTCTCGGTGATGAACAGGCCGACCTCGGGGTAGTCCTGGGACAGCCGCAGCAGCAGCCGGGACAGGCCGGTGGGCACGATCGGCCAGCCCATCGCGGTCTTCGGGGCGTCGGCGGTGGCGAAGCGCACGTCCTCGCTGCCCGGCCAGGCGGCGTCGGCGGGCTCGCCGGGGGCGGCCTCCACGACGCACGGGTTGTAGTAGTTGATCCCGACGAGGTCGATCGGCTGGTTGATGGTCTTCAGGTCGCCGTCCTGGATGTGCTCCAGGCCCGCGTGCCGTTCCACCGTGGCCAGCACCTCGGCGGGATACTCGCCGCGCAGCGCCGGGTCGAGGAACTGCCGGTTGAGCAGACTGTGCACCCGTTCCACGGCGGCGGCGTCGGCCTCGGAGACCGCGGCGGCCGGGTCGTGCACCTGGGCCGGCGTGGCCACCAGCGAGGAGTTGATCACCAGCATCAGCTCCTCGGCGCCCGCCGAGCGCAGCGCCTGCGCGCTCAGGCCGTGCCCGAGCAGCAGGTGGTGCGCGGCCCGCAGCGCGTCGCCCGGGTCGCGCCGCCCCGGCGCGTGCACGCCGTTGCCGTACCCGAGGAACGCCGACACCCACGGCTCGTTCAGCGTCGTCCAGGACCGCACCCGGTCACCCAGCCGGGCGTGCACGGCCACCGCGTAGTCGGCGAACCGGTAGGCCGTGTCCCTGGCCGTCCACCCGCCGCCGTCCTCCAGCGCCTGCGGCAGATCCCAGTGGTAGAGCGTCACGTACGGCGTGATGTCGGCGTCGAGGAGCTCGTCCACCAGGCGGTCGTAGAAGTCCAGGCCGAGCCCGTTCGGCGCGCCCGACCCGTCCGCCTGGATCCGCGGCCAGGCCACCGAGAACCGGTAGGCGCGCAGCCCCAGGTCCCGCATGAGCCGCACGTCGTCGGCGTACCGGTGGTAGTGGTCGCACGCCACCTCGCCGTTGTCGCCGTTGAACACCTTCCCCGGCGTATCGGAGAACGTGTCCCAGATCGATCTCCCTCGTCCGTCCTCCTTCGCCGCTCCCTCGATCTGGTAGGACGCCGTCGCCGCGCCCCAGACGAACCTTTCCGGGAAGTCCACCCGCCCCTGCGTGAGGTAGGAAGGCGCGGTCCCCCGAGTGGTGACGGTCATGGTCATCAACCTTTCACTGCTCCCTGCATGATTCCGCCGATGATTTGCTTGCCGAGTAGCGCGAAGACGATGATCAGTGGCAGCGTCCCCAGCGCCGTCCCGGTCAGCCCCAGGACATAGTCGTTGACGTAACCGCTGGCCAGCGTGGAGAGGGCGACCTGCACCGTCGGGTTCTCCGGGGTGAGGACGACCAGCGGCCAGAAGTAGTCGTTCCAGGCCGTCATGAAGGTGAGCATCCCCAGCACCGCCGCGGCTGGGCGGGCTGCGGGTATCACGACGTGCCAGAACAGGCCCCAGGTGGTGCAGCCGTCGACCCGGCCCGCCTCCAGCAGCTCGGTGGGCAGCGCGCGGGACAGGTACTGCGTCATGAAGAACACGCCGAAGGCGCTGACCAGCGACGGCGCGATCAGCGCGTACATCGTGCCGGTCCATTGGATCTTCACCATGAGCAGGTACAGCGGGATGATCCCGAGTTGCAGCGGCACCATCATGGTCGCCACGGTCATCACCAGCAGCGCGTTCTTGCCGCGGAAGCGCAGCTTGGCGAAGGCGAAGCCGGCCAGCGTGGAGAAGAACATCACCGAGATGGCGATCGACCCGGAGACCAGCACCGAGTTGAGCAGCGCGAGCGCGAACGGCACGGTGTCGAAGACCCGGGCGACGTTGGCGAAGAAGTTGCCGCCGGGAAGGAGCGGCGGCGGCACCTGGGCCAGCGCGGAGTTGTGCCGGGAGGCCACGACCACGCTGAAGTACAGCGGGAACGCCGAGAAGAACGCCACCGCGAGCAGGCTGAGATACGTCAGCCGGCGCGCCGCGGCACTCCCCGTCCGGCCGCTCCTGCCCGCGAGCCTGCTGGTCACGCTCATCCGACACCTCCGCGCATCCTGCGGGTCAGCAGGTAGTTGACGCTCGCCACGACCACCACGAAGACGAACATCACCCACGACGCGGCCGAGGCGTAGCCGAAGTCGAAGTTGGTGAAGGCGTGCTCGTAGACGTAGAGCGCCAGGGTCTGGAACTCCCGGTCGAAGCCTCCGGTGACCATGGTGCCGGCGCCGGTGGTGGTGGCGGCGAAGAGCAGCGGCTCGGCGAGGATCTGCATGGCGCCGATGGTGGAGACGATCACGGTGAACACGATCGTCGGCCGGATCATCGGGATGGTGATCTTGCGGAGCTGGGTGAACTTGGACGCGCCGTCGATGGTGGCCGCCTCGTAGAGATCGCGCGGCACGGCCTGCATCGCGGCCAGGAAGATCAGCGTGTTGTAGCCGGTCCACCGCCACATGATCATGACGGCGAGCGCGATGTGCGAGGTGGCCACTCCCGCCGCCCAGTCGATCGCCCCGAGGCCGAACCACGACAGCACCCAGTTGATCAGCCCGAAGTCACGCCCGAAGAGCTGGCTGAAGATGACCACCACGGCCACCACGCTGGTCACGTTGGGCAGCAGCAGGGTGATCCGGAAGAACGTCTGCGCCCGCAGCGGCCGGTTCAGCAGGTGCGCCAGCCAGATGGCCAGCAGCAACTGGGGAACGGTGGACAGGACGCCGATGGACAGCGTGTTGAAGGTCGCGTTCCAGAAGTAGGGGTCCTGGAGCAGGGTGGCGAAGTTGCCGAGGCCGATGAACTCCTGCGTGTCCGACAGCAGGGTCCACTCGTGCAGGCTGACCCAGGCCGTGTAGGCCAGCGGGAAGAGCCCGAACGCCGCGAACAGCAGGAAGAACGGGGCGATGTACGCGTACGGCGAGCCCTTGACGTCGAGCCGGTGGAGCAGTCCGCGGCGCCCGAGACGATGGGAGCGCGGGGCCGGACCACCGGGGGGAGCCGCCGGGCGGTCCGGGGCACGGGTGGCCATGCCGGATCCTTTCTGGACGGGCTTTCTGGACGGGGAGGGGGACGCGGGGGAGGGGCGGGCCGGCCCGCCGGTGCCGGGCCGGCGCCCCTGCGCCTACTTGATCTTGCCGACGTCCGACAGGACCTGCGTCCACGCCTCGTCAGGCGTCTGCTGGCCCTGCTCCACCCGGCCGAGGCCGTTGGCGACGGCCGTGCGGACCTCCGCCTCCTTGGGGCCGAGGTGCTGCGGCTTGAGCGCCTTCGCGGCGTCCGAGTAGATCTTCCCGACCGGCGCGTCGTTGAAGAACGGCTTCTTGAAGTCCTGGACCGCCGGGTCGTCGTACAGCGCGGGGATGGAGGGGAAGGTGCCCTCCTCCTTGAACACCTTCGCCTGGTTCTCGGGCGAGGTGAGGAAGTTGATCAGCTCGGCGGCCTCCTTGGGGTGCTTGCCCTGCTTGGGCAGCATCAGGTGGGAGCCGCCGCTGTTGCCGCCGCCGCCGGGCACCGCCGCGATGTCCCACTTGCCGGAGGCGTCCGCGGCCTGCTCCTGGATGAAGCCGGTCATCCAGGCGGGACAGATGATGGTGGCGAAGGATCCCTTCGCGAAGCCGGTGTTCCACGGCGGGGAGAACGCGGCCAGCTTGGCCGTCAGGTTGTTCTGGCTGAGCTGGTTGGACAGGTCCCAGGCCTTCTTCACCTCGGGGTTGGAGGAGACGACGATGTTGTCCTGGGCGTCGTACAGGCCGACGGCGGCCTGGTTGACGATCGCGCGGAAGATCTCACCGGGGCTGTCCACGAACTTCGCGCCCTCGACGCCGGCCGCGGCGAACTTCTTGCCGGTCTCGATGTACTGCTCCCACGTCGGCCAGAGCTTCGAGACCTCGTCCCGCTCGCTGGGCAGCCCGGCCTTCTCGAACAGGTCGGTGCGGTAGCACATCGCGAGCCCGCCGACGTCGGTGCCGAGGCCGAGGAGCTGGGAGCCGTCCTTGGACAGGCCCTGCTGCCACTTCCAGTCGAGGAAGTCGGCCTGCCGACTCTCCAGGCCGTACTCCTTTAAGTTGTGGAACCTGTCGGGTGTCGAGGTGAAGGTGCTGATGTAGCCGACCTCGACGGCCTCGATGTCCGCGGCGCCCGCGTTGGTGGCAAGCCGCTTGATCAGGTTGTTGTGGTGGTCCGCGAACTCCGCTCTGCGCTCCACGATCTCGATGTTCGGGTGCGTCTTCTTGTACTCCTCGTACAACGGCACGAAGCCCAGGTCGCCGAAGAGGCCGACGGTGAGCTTGACCTTCTCACCGGGCGCCGCGGCCGATGGTGCTCCGGAGCCGCCGTCGGAGCCGCCGCAGGCGGCCACGCTCACGGTCAGAAGTGCGGCGACCATCGATGCGAGAAGCCGGGGGCGCAACATACCCATGGAACCCTCCTGGGGGTCCGAATAAGTTGATCTTCTTGAGAGCGCTCTCTCCGAAGACTGGTTGCCGTTGCGTTAAGTGTCAACAGCTCCAGGCGTAACGATCGCCGTTATCTTGTTTCCACGGTGTGGGCGGCATGTTTCCGTGTGATGAAGTCAAGGCCCTTGACAGGCGCGCTGTCACAGTGGACGCTCTGGGCCTTGAGAGCGCTCTCCTCTTGGCCCCCGTCGTTGTGCGTGCGGCGGCGGCACCCCCCATCGAGGAGACAGTCATGCGCCGATGGTTCATCGCAATGCTCACCGCCGTGGCGGCGGCGCTCGCCGTCGCCGCCGCCCCGGCGGGGGCGGACGTGCCACCCACCCCCGGAGGGTGGTCCCTGGTCTGGTCCGACGACTTCAACGGCCCGTCCGGCTCGTCGCCGTCCAGCGCCAACTGGATCGTGGACACCGGGCACGGTTACCCGGGCGGTCCCGGCAACTGGGGCACCGGCGAGATCCAGAACTACACCGCCGACCCCGCCAACCTCAGCCTCGACGGCTCGGGCAACCTGCGCATCACCCCGATCAAGAGTGCCTCGGGCGCCTGGACCTCGGCCCGGATCGAGACCCGCCGCTCCGACTTCAAGCCGGCCGACGGGCGGATCCTGCGCATCGAGGGCCGCATCCAGATGCCGAACGTCACCGGCGCCGCCGCGCTCGGCTACTGGCCGGCGTTCTGGGCGCTCGGCTCGCCGTACCGGGGCAACTACTGGAACTGGCCGGCCATCGGCGAGTTCGACATCATGGAGAACGTCAACGGGCTGAACTCCGTGTGGGCCGTGCTGCACTGCGGCGTCACCCCCGGCGGCCCGTGCAACGAGACCAACGGGCTCGGCGCCAGCCGCCCCTGCCCCGGGTCCACCTGCCAGTCGGCCATGCACACCTACCGCTTCGAGTGGGACCGCAGCATCTCGCCCAACCAGCTCAGGTGGTACGTGGACGGGCAGCTCTACCACACCCTCACCCAGAGCCAGTTCGACGCCACCACCTGGTCCAACATGACCGGCCACGCCGGTTACTTCCTGCTGCTCAACGTGGCCATGGGCGGCGGCTTCCCGAACGGCGTGGCCGGGTTCACCACGCCCACCGCCTCCACCGTCTCCGGCCGGCCCATGCTCGTGGACTACGTGGCCGTCTACCAGAGCGGCACCCCGACCACCCCGCCCACCGACCCGCCCACCGACCCGCCGACGAACCCGCCGGGCGACGGCTTCGACGCGCGCTCCGCCATCCAGGCGGAAAGCGCCAACGCCCAGTCCGGCACCGGGACCGAGACGACCACCGACACCGGCGGCGGCCAGAACGTCACCCGCGTCGGCAACGGCGACTGGCTGCGCTTCGACAACGTCCGCTTCGGCACCACCCCCGCCACGCAGTTCACCGCCCGGGTCGCCTCCGGCGCGGGGGGCGGCGTGAGCGGCCTGGTCCAGGCGCGGCTCGGCAGCCCGACCGGCACGCTGCTCGGCGACTTCGCGGTCGGCAACACCGGCGGCTGGCAGAGCTGGCGCACCGTACCGGCCAACATCTCCGCCGTGACCGGCACGCAGACCGTCTACGTCACCTTCACCAGCGGCCAGCCGGCCGACTTCGTGAACGTCAACTGGATCCGCTTCTCCTGACCCGGGTGGTCACCGCTCAGGACGGCCGCGCCGAGCCGAACGCGGTGACCACGCCGAGGGCCAGGTAGACGACGCCGCTGACCCGGCCCAGCAGGCGGGCGCGGCCGCGCAGCCGCGCGCCGACCGCGCCCGCCCCCACCGCGTACACCGTGTCGACGGTCAGCCCGACCGTGAACAGGGTGAGCCCGAGGACCACGGTCTGCGCCGGTACGGCTCCCGCCGCCGGGTCGACGAACTGCGGCAGGAAGGCGAGGAAGAACAGGATCACCTTCGGGTTCAGCACGTTCACCACGACGCCCTCGAAGAAGACGGCGGACAGCGGCTGCGACGGCTCGGCGGCCACCCGCTCCTCCGCCTCGTGCCTGCGCAGCAGCGCCCGCACGCCCAGATAGCAGAGATAGCCGACCCCGGCCCACTTCACCACGTTGAACAGCACCATCGACCGGGCGACCAGGTACGACAGCCCGGCCGCCGCCGCCGCGATGTGCAGCAGCGTGCCCGTCTCCACCCCGAGCGCCGACGCCAGCCCCGCCGGCCGGCCCTGGGAGACGGCGCGGGCGGTGATGTAGAGATGGTTCGGCCCCGGCACGACGACGAAGGCGAAACAACTGGCCAGGAAGAGCGCGTAAGTGGAAAGCGGAATCACGGCCTGAACGTTATTACTGCCGAAACCCTCTCAAGAGGGCCATTTCCCATCCGGCTTCCTGGGCCAATCGGCCACGGACCGGGCATGGGATACTCGGCGGCGGGGGCGCTCCGTGCTCCCGGGTAGGCAGGACGGTGACGTGAATCTGAGAACGGCGGAACCCCCGGCGAGCAGTCTGGTCGGGCGGACCGGCGAGCTGGACCGTCTCCTGGGCGTGGCCCGCGCCGCCGCGGCGGGCGCCGCCGGCGTCGCGCTCGTCGGCGGAGACGCCGGCATCGGCAAGACCCGCCTGATCACCGAACTGGCCCGGCGCGCCGTGGCCGAGGGCTTCGCCGTCCTCGCCGGGCAGTGCGCCGAACTCGGCGACGCCGTGCCGTACCTCCCCCTCGCCGACGCCCTCCGCGACGCCGCCCCCGAGATCGTCTCCTCTTGGCCGGTCCTGCGCCGCCTGCTCCCCGGCGGTTCCGGCGGGGCCGCCGCTCCGCCGGGAGCCGGGTCGCCTCTGGCCGGTGGGGACGGCGAGCGGGAGCGGGGGCTGACCCAGCAGCGGCTGTTCGGCTCCACGCTCGCCCTGCTCGCCGAGCTGTCCGCGGAACGCCCGGTCATGCTGATCTTCGAAGACCTGCACTGGGCCGACCGGTCCAGCCGCGACCTGCTGGTCTTCCTCACCCGCATGCTGCAGACCGAGCGCGTCTGCCTCGTCGGCACCTACCGCACCGACGACCTGCACCGCCGCCACCCGCTCCGCCCGCTGCTGGCCGAGCTGCGCCGCCTGCCCGCCGTCACCACCGTCGAACTCCGCCCGCTCGGCCCCGACGAGCTCGCCGGCCACCTGGCCGAGCTGGACGACGGGGACAAGGCCGCCATCAGCGCCGTCGTCGCCCGCGCCGAGGGCAACCCGTTCTACGCCGAGGAACTGCTCGCCGCCTACGGCGACGGCCTGCCGGAAAACCTCGCCGAGCTGCTGCTCGCCCGGGTCGAACGCCTGTCGGAGCCCGCCCAGTCGGTGCTCCGCGCCGCCGCCGTCGCCGGCCGCCGGGTCGACGACGACCTGCTCAGCCAGGTGACCACGCTCGACGACGACGTGATGCGGGAGATCCTGTCCAGGGGTCTCATGCTCCGCGACGGGCAGGGATACCAGTTCCGGCACGCGCTGCTCCAGGAGGCCGTCTACACCGACCTGCTGCCGGGGGAGCGGAACCGGTTGCACACCGCGTTCGCCACGCTGATCGCCGCGAACGGCGGCTCCTACGCCGAGCTCGCCCACCACTGCCTCGCCAGCCACGACCTGCCCGGCGCGCTCGCCGCTTCCGCCGAGGCCGGCCGCCGGGCCATGCGCCTCGGCGCCCCCGCCGAAGCCCACCGCCACTTCGACCAGGCCCTCGACCTGTGGGACCGGGTGCCGGAACCGAACCGGCTGGCCGGCGCCGACCACGCCGCCATCGGCCTGCTCAGCGCCATCGCCGCCGCCGACAGCGGGGACAACCACCGCGCGGTCGCCCAGCTGCGCCAGCTCCCGCCCTCTCCCGAGGTGAACGAGCGCCTCGCCTACTACCTCGCCGAACTCGACGACGTCCCCGGCTCGGCCGCCGCCGCCCAGGCCGCCGTCGACGCCGCCCCGTACGGCCCGCTGCTCGCCCGCGCCCTCGCCACCTATGCCCGCTGCCTGGCCTGGACGCCGCGCCAGGGCGAGATCAAGGGCCTCGCCACCCGCGCCCTGGAGGTCGCCTCCGCCACCGGCGCCGTCGACGCCGAGAACAGCGCCCTCATCGCCCTGTCCACCTTCGTCGAGATGGAAGGCGACACCGACCAGTCCATCCGGCTGCTCACCCGGGCCTGCGCCCAGCGCTCCACCGACCTGTCCGTCGACCTGCGCGCCCTGTTCCACCTGGGCCGCGTCCACTACGAACGCGGCGAACTCGCCATCGCCGCCCCCATCGTCGACGGCGGCATCGCCCTGGCCGGCGAAATCGGCCTGCACTGGAGCACGTACGGCACCGACCTGCGCTTCCTCCGCTTCCTCATCCACTACGTCGCCGGCGAATGGGACGCCGCAGAGCAGGTCGCCGCCGGTTTCGCCCTCCGCGTCGGCACCCCCGCCGAGGCCGTCCTGTCGTCCTTCGCCCTCTTCGTGGAGGTCGCCAGGGGCCTCCCCGCCGTGACGGAACGCCTCGCCTGGCTCCGCCGCTTCTGGCACGAACCGGTCGTCGCCGACATGGCCAGGGGCCTGGAAGCCGAACACGCCATCTGGCAGGGCGACCCCCACGCCGCCCTGGACCACGTGGCCGCCGTCCTCCACGTCGTCGAACCCTTCGACCCGGTCGTCATCCGCATAGCCACCACCGGCCTAACCGCCCTGGCCGACCTCACCACCCCCACCCCCTCCACTACCGGCGATACCAGGAACGCGCCCGCCGCCGTCCTGGGCGCCGCCCCCGCGCAGGCGGGTGCTAGGACCCTCGCGGAGGCCGGTACTTCCGCGAGCGTCGCCGCGTTCGCGCGCACGAATACCGACTCCCACGCGGATTCCGTTCTTGTAAGCATGGCCGCGTCCCCGCCCACGGCTACGCGCACGGGGACCCTCACGGGCGTCGCGCGAGGCGGAGACGCGGGGCACGGCGGCCACGTGGTGAACACCCGGCGGGGCGCGGCCCGGATCGGCGGCAGTGCCGCGCTGGCCGCACACCAGGCCCTCACCCCCGACGTACTCCTCGCCGCCGCCCGCCACGCCGCCGCCACCGGTCCCGACCTCACGCCCAGAGGCCCCCTAGGCGTCGAGGCCCAGGCGTGGCTGGCCCGCGCCGAAGCCGAATGGCACCGCGCCCACGGCACCGACACCCCGGCCATCTGGGAGAAGGTCGTCACCGCCTTCGACTACGGCTTCACCTACGAGGTCGCCCGCTCCCGCTGGCGGCTGGCCGAATCCCTCGTCGCCGCCGGAGACCGCAAAGCCGCGCAAACCCAATGGGAACTCGCCACCACCACCGCGAACGCCCTACGCGCCACCCCCCTCGCCGACGCCCTCACCGCCCTGGCCCGCCGCGCCCGCCTCACCACCAAACCGACCGACCCCAAACCCAGCACCGACCCCAAACCCAGCAACACCAGACCCGGCGCCGACACCAGGCAACCCCCGCTCACCGACCGCGAACGCGAGGTCCTCGCCCTGGTCGCCGAGGGCCTCACCAACCGCGAAATCGCCGCCCGCCTGGTCATCGCCCAAAAAACGGTAAGCGTCCACGTCTCCAACATCCTCGCCAAACTAGGCGTCTCCACCCGAACCCAAGCCGCCGCCCACCTCCACAACCACCGCTAAACCACCCCCAACCGCCACAACCACCACCCCACCCACGTACGGCGCAGGGAGATACCACCGCACCAACCCCAAGGGCCACCGCACCGACACCGGGGAGTACGACATAGCCCCCGGTGGCCGTCACGACGGAGACCCAGCCGTCCCCTGCACTAACACTCCCCAAAGGGCCGGCGACAGCGAAAAGCGGCACACCCCCCACGTACGGCAGGCGACCCCGCCACGCCCGGAAGGCGGTGTGACGCTAAGCCCGCCCCGCACGCGCGGACACGGCGAGATCCCGCACCACCTGGATCAACTCGGCAGGATCGAACGGCTTGGTGAGATAGGCGTCCACGCCGATCCCCAGGCCGCGCTGCCGGTCATGCTCCTGGGCCCGCGCCGTGATCAGCACCACCTTGATGTGGCTGGTCTCCTCATCGTTCCTGAGGCGCGCCGCGGTGACCCAGCCGTCGAGCCGAGGCATCATCACGTCCAGCGTGATCACGTCGGGCATCACGTCCAGCACGCGATCAAGACAGTCCTGCCCATCGCAGGCGGTCTCGACCTGGAACCCCTCCAGCGTCAGGTTGACCGCGATGAGCTGCCGGATGACCTCATCATCATCCACTACGAGTACCCGCCCGAGAACCTCACCCACGGCCGCGAGGCTAACTCTTCCAAGGGGGGTCCCGTGCGACTTTCGAGGGATGTGTGCCCTGAGCGATATCAAGGTGACGAGTGATGGTCAGATGCTGGTAGCCTTATCTCTCGTCAGGCCCCCTTAGCTCAGGGGATAGAGCACCGGCCTCCGGAGCCGGGAGCGCAAGTTCGAATCTTGCAGGGGGCACACAGTCTTGATCAGTGATTTGGCCGCTGACCAGGGCAGATGGCAAAGCAACGGGCGGGTCTCCAATCTCACGGAGTCCCGCCCATTCTCGTTGTGGAACACTGGTTGTGGACCAGTTGTGGACCCATGATCGCCTGAACCACTTGGCTTTACATGACCACGCCGAGGCCGGCCGACCCAAGGGTCTGCGCGGACTGACCATCTCATCGCGTGGCGACACGTCCGCTCTTACCGATGAGCGCGCGTTGCGCGGTTCAACCCATCTCCACGCGGGCGGCCCACCGGGCCGCTTGCTCGACGCTGTGGACCTAGCTAGGGCTTGATGTCCTCGAGCAGGGCTCCGGACTGTGCACTGGAACTGGCCAGGTAGGCGAGGACCGCATCAGGTTCAACGAGCCGTTGGGTGATCGCGTGGTGCTGGACGCGAAGACTGGACTACCGGTCCTGTGCCATCGTGCGCACAACGCCTGCCGTGCCTGAAACGGCTGACGTCGACTGTTAGACCGAGGAATTCGCGTTCCTGGCGGCAACGTCCCGGCCCCCTCGGGGATGGCTCGGCCTGGTGACGCGGCGCCGTCCGGGGCGATCGCCACCGCGGTCACCTCGTCGGTGTACGGTCTCCCGACCTTCCACATCGGCTTCGCGCACGTTTGCCGGCTTAGCTCTCAACGGTCCATCTCGGGCACCATGCCCTTGCGCGACAGCCGCGGCAGAACGGTCAGCACCGTGGTGACCGCGGGCTCGGAGGGCAGCGCGTTCGCCAGGTCCTGCGCGAGCATCCCCTCCGGGTGGCTCCACAGGGCCTCCATGACCGCCCGCTCCAGGTTGCCGAGCCACACCGTCCCACCCCGGTCCCCGTCCTGGCCTCTACCGAGAGTAGAAGGCTATCGGCCCGCCGGGCGGCCCCGGCCGTCACTCCTCGGCCGGGACGGCTTCGTAGGCGGGCCCGGGTAGCCGGTCGCTGGCCCGTTCGAGCGTGCATGATGTCGCCTCCGCGACCGTCCCCCCGGAACACGAAGTAACCGGCGATCGGCACCAACCACTCGCGGTGTCCGTGCGTCTGATGTGAGGAGGAGGCGCGATGGATGCGTTGGCTGCGGGCGATCCCGATCGGATCGGCGGATACTGGCTGGCCGGTCGGCTCGGCACGGGCGGTCAGGGGGTCGTCTACGAGGCGTACGACGCCGCCGGGGGGCGGTACGCGCTGAAGGTGCTGCGGGCCGGAGCCGACGGCGAGCAGCGGCGGCGGTTCGACAAGGAGATCGCCGCCGCGCGGCGGGTGGCGTCCTTCTGCACCGCGCGGATCATCGACGCGGCCCCGGCCGCGGCCCCGCCCTACATCGTCAGCGAGTACGTGGAGGGCGTGGACCTGCGCCGGGCCGGGCGGCTCTACACCGGGGACGACCTGCACCGGCTGGCGACCGCGGTGGCCGCCGCGCTGACCGCCATCCACGAGGCCGGAGTCGTCCACCGGGACCTGAAACCGGACAACATCCTGCTCGGCCCGGACGGGCCTCGGGTCATCGACTTCGGCATCGCGCGTACCGAGGAGATGTCGCTCACCGCCGGCGGGTACGTCGCAGGCACCCCGACGTACATGGCTCCGGAGGTGCTGACCGGTGGCCGTGCCGGTGAGGCGGCCGACGTGTTCGCATGGGGTGGCGTGATGGTCTTCGCCGCCACCGGCGAGGACCCGTTCCGGGCGGACACGCTGGGCGCGGTGATGCACCGGGTGCTCTCCCACGACCCCGATCTGGGCGCGCTGCCGCCAGGCGTCCGCCCGCTGGTAGCCGCCGCGCTGAGCAAGGAGCCGGAGAACCGGCCGTCCGCGCGCGAACTCCTGCTCGCGCTGGCGGGCGGCGGCGTCCCGGACCGGTTCGACGGGCTGCGCCCGGCGCATGCGGCCGACCCCGCGCTCGGCGTCCTCGCCGAGGACGCCTACGCGCTGCTCACCCCCGAGGAACGCGACCTCGTCCCCGAACTGCTGCTGCGGCTCGTCGCGATAGGCCCCGACGGGCTGGAGACGGTACGGCCCGCGGCGACGGCCGACCTGCTGCCCGACCGGCCCGGCGCGCGGCGGCGGATTCTCACCGTGTTCGGCTATATGCTCACCGAACGCGACGGGGAGGTGGTCATCACCAGACCGGCCGTCCTGCGCGCCTGGCCCCGGCTGCGCCAATGGGTGGCGGCCGACCGCGACGGTCTTCCGCTGCTGGCCGAACTGTCGCAGGCCGCCCGGATCTGGGAGACGCACGGCCGCCGCGAGGTGGACCTGTTGCAGGGCAGCCGGTTGGAGACGGCGCTCGGCTGGGCCGCCACCGGACGCCGGCACGTCTCGCTCACCCCGCCCGAACGCGCCTTCCTCACCGAAGCGGGCAGGCTGACCCGCCGCAGGGGCAACCGCCGCCGGCTGCTGACCGTGATCCTCGCGGCGCTGCTCGCCTTGTCCCTGACCGGCGGGTTTGCCGCGGTCTACCAGGGGGCACAGGTGTCCGGGCAACGCGACCAGGTGGCGGCCGAACGCGACCGGGCGCGCGGACGTGAGATCGCCCGGGTGGCCGCCGACCTGCGCACGACCGACCCCGTCCGGGCGATGCTGCTGAGCGTGGCCGCGCACCGGCTGGCCCCGGGCGTGGAGAGCCGCACGGCGCTGAACTCCGCGCTGCTCCAGCGCGAGGTCACCGCGTTCCGCCCGCCGCCGGTCCCCGGAGTCGTCACCCAGGCGGTCAGCGGCGACGGCCGGACGCTCGCCGCGATCAGCGAGAGCGGGGTACGGGTGTACGACGTGGCCACCGGCAGGCAGACCGCGACCTGGACGTCGCCGAGACTGGCCGGGGGTGCGGCCGGCGCGGAGCTGAGCCGGACCGGGCGGCTGCTGGCCGTGGTGATCTTCCAGAGCATCGTGGTCTGGGAGACCCGTACCGGCCGGCTGGTGGGCGTGAAACCGATGGAAGGGGACAATCCCAGCGGGATCGCGCCGGCGTTCGACGACCACGACTCGCTGCTGGCGATCGGCTCGACCGGGCCGCCGTACATGATCTGGGACGTCGAGCACGACCGATCCATCCCCCTGCCGGAGGAGCAGGGGGCGTTCGCCGTCGCGCCTTCGGGGGAGATCGCCGCGACCGTGCACGGCGAGGGCGTGGTCAGCGTGTGGCGGATGCCGGGCTTCCGGCAGGACAGCCGGTTCCCGACCGGCTGCGGCGACTCGATCTCGTCCGTCGGCTTCAGCCCGGACAGCCGTCTGCTGATCTGCGGCGGCGAGCGCGTCGAACTGTGGGACACCGCGACGGGCCTCCTGGTCGCGCGGATCGCGAACAACGAGGAGAATCCCTGGCCCCGGGAAAGCCCCCAGGAGGACGCCAACGCCCCCACGGCCGTGCGGTTGAACACGGACGCGACACTGGCCGCGGGGTTCCTGGGCTCCACCATCCGGGTGTGGGACGTGCGACGGAGCCGGCCGATCCTGGAGTACCGGGCCCACGGCCTCGTCTCGGACCTGTGGCTCGACCCGGACGGCGGATTCCTGCGCTACCTCCTGGACGGTGACGTCGTCACCCTCGACCTGCGTCCCGCGATCCCCGCCCGCCGAGTAGGGGAGGACGCGTCCACGGAGGAGATCAGCCCTGACGGCCGCTGGCTCGCCGTCGAACCGCCCGGCGGCGCGTCGAGGCTGGAGCTGTGGGACATCCCGGCAGACCGCCTGGCCGGGGCGATCCCGGTGTCCGCGGGGACCACCGTCGACGTCACGTTCGATCCCTCCGGCCGGACCGTGGCCGTCTCCCACATCAGCGAGACCGTCGACGTGTACGACGCCGCGACGCAGCGTCGGCTGTGGTCCTACCGGCATCCGGACGGGCTGATCAGCACGAGCGAGGCGTTCACCGGTGACGGCCGCACCTACGCCGCGGTGTACTCGCAGAACTCCCAGCGTCAGGTCGACTTCTGGCTGCACGAATGGGACGCGCGCAGCGGACGGCCGATCAGGGTCGTCAAACTAGATCTATCGGTCTTCGACTTCGCTTTGATGCCCGGCGGTCAAGAGCTGGCATCGGCGACCGGCCGGTTCGTCGGCACCACGACGGGCAAGCCCGCCGGTCTCGGATACGGCACCGCGTCCGCGATCATCACGGACCGGGCAGGGCGGTGGCTTGCCCTCGACCGGAACCAGAGCGTCGCCCTGTGGGACGTCCGGAACGCCATGATCCTCACCCCCGACCTGCGCTTCCCCGGGCAGGTGGAGGCCATGGCCTTCAGCCCCGGCGGAGACGTGCTCGCCACGCTCTCCGGCAACGTCCTGTACCTGTGGGACGTCGCCACCCGCCGGAGCATCGGCAAGATCGGCGTCGACGAGGGCAGCGACTACCTCGCCGAGCACCTGGCCTTCACCTCCGACGGCAAGAGGGTGCGGGCCGCGACCGCCGGGGGCTTCGTCTATGAGCTTCCCGTCGAGCCCGCCCTGGTGGCCGACGCCGTGTGCGCCCGCGCCGGCCGTACGCTCACCCGGGAGGAATGGCGGGCACACCTCGGCGGCATCCCTTACCGCGACGTCTGCCCCGCCCTCCCGGTCCGGCGGTGAGTAGCCTCGAAGGGCGGTTCAGGTCGGGCTCCGGTGCCGGCGTTCGCGGGCGGCGCCGATGCCGAAGACGACCTGCGGGAGCACGAGCACCGCGAGCAGGACGAGCGGCACCGTCCAGTCGCCGGTCAGCTCGTGAACGGCGCCCAGGGTGAGAGGCCCGGTGGCGGCGAGAGGTAGCCGACGCCCTGCGCCATGCTGGACAACTGGGCCGCGTGCCGGGAGTCGGCTGCGCGCAGCACGATGAACAGCATGGCCAGGCTGATCGCCGCGCCCTGCCCGAGGCCGAGAAGGATCATCCACAGGTAGGTCCCGCTGGCCCGGGGAGACCTTCGCTGGCAGCACCGGCACTCCGGGTCGGTGAAGATCGCAACACGATGCACGACAGCGGCGTGCGCAGCGCATCCGGGAGGGGGAGGCAGCACCGGCTTTGCGGGGTTGGTGAGGATCGCAACCGCTCATCGATCTGCGTGAACACCTGCTCGATCACGGCAACACCGGCCCTCTGGAGTCGGTGAGGATCGCACCGCGACCGTCCTGGGCGGCAGCATCCCAAGGCCACGGCGAGGTACCAGTAACAACCGCGCCGCCTCAGAGCAGCACGCCGACGGTGTCCGTCAAAGCGGACAACAAGATCAGGGCGGTGAGCCGGGGCTGCTTGTCGGCCCTGATTGGTCGTGTGGTGGTGCTGCGTTCTTCCCGGCGTGATGAGCAACCGGAATCTTGCGACGTCCGCCAGATGGGCTTGGCTCTGCGGCTTAATCACGTACTGGGGACGTACACGCGTGGCCACGTACAGGGTGTTTTCGCAGGTCAGAGACATGAAGTCGTCCGGCCTCCGGAGCCGGGAGCGCAAGTTCGAATCTTGCAGGGGGCACACAGTCTTGATCAGCGGTTATGGCTGCTGACCAGGGCAGACAGCACAGCATCGGGCGGGTCTCCAGTCTCACGGAGTCCCGCCCGTTCTCATTGTGGATCATCATCTGTAGACCAGTTATGGACCCATGATCCGCACCTTGGCGAGGGGCGAGCCAGGGTTACGAGCGTAAACCTGATCTAGGGCTGTGAGCATCCCCGCAGGCGTGGTGCCGATCGTGCCTGGGCCATCTCTGCGAGGGTGGGCCGTGGTCATCATCAGACGTAGAGCCCGACGTTGAGACGCCCAGCACCGGCAGCAGGCTTACGGGGAAGCCTTTGGCTGTCCTGGCCGCTATCCGAGCACCCCGTACCTGCGGCGGCCGTCCCCGAACCCGTCCAGATCGAGTGCCGGCCGATACGGCCTGCACCTCCAAGGCCAACCGGAGCACCTGCGCAGGCGCGGCATCAAGGCCACCATCCCCAGCAAGGCCGACCAGGACGTCGCACGTCGCAAGAAGGGGGCGAAGGGCGGTCGGCCATTGCTCTTCGACCCCGAGATATACAAGCAGCGCCACGCCGTGGAATGCGGCATCGGCCGTCTCAAACGCAGCCGCGCGGTGGCCACCCGGTTCGACAAGTTGGCCGTACGCTACGAGGCCACGATTTGCATCGCCGCCATCAACGAATGGCTCTGACCCACTTCGATACAGGGCCTTAGGTGGCCCGGCCCATGGGCAGGGAAGTGAGGGTCGAGCCGTCCGGCGTTGCTCAAGCGCACGGTTTCACCGCGTCCGCTGTGGATCAGCGCCCGCTCGGCCAGGTGCCCGTAGACGGCGAGCGGCCAGGCCCGGATCGTGCCGTTGTCGTGGACGTCCAGGGTGCGGTCAAGGTGCGTGATCGGCGCTATGACTTACACTCTTCGAAGAACCACATTTGGTTCTGCCCTTCCCATCTTCCCCATACCGCTATTCTCGTTCCAGGGTCGGAGGACCCGTGGTTCGTAACTTCGAGATCTTTCTTGCAGTTGGGGACACACACGCGGCAGGACAGCGCGACCGCCTCTTCCTCCCACACATGCCACTCGAACGGGGATTCCCGCAGAAGGGCGCCGTCGTCATTCTTCGGCTGAAGATCGGTGCTGAGGTATGTACCTGTTCCGACGTTCCGCAGGGTCCACCCATCCCCGATCCGGTTGAGCTGCCACATCTGGGTGTCGCTGTCATTCAAAGGATTTCCGACGGCATGGACCGTGCCGCCGTCCTCGGCGATATCGATATAGGTGCCGGACTTCACGTTCCGTATTCTGTAGACTTTTTCTGATTCGATGTCAGTCAAGTTGCGCGCTCTTTCCCGGTGCCGGCAACGGCTCCGAACCTCCTTGATCCTTGAGTTATCTTGCCGCATATGTCCTTTCCCGACCACTTGCCAGGCGGCAACGTTTGACAGGTGACCCCTACGGATCCCGAGCCCGCTCGACGGCGGATCGTGCGAGATCGGCCTCCCGCGCGATCCGGCACCGGGCCGCCCTCCGGGCCGGTCAACGGGCCGGCCTCTGAGCTGACCGCGGAATCGAGCGTCTCCAGTCTCACGGAGTCCCGCCCGTTCTCGTTGTGGATCACTGGCTGCGTGCCGGAAACGGAGCCTCGGCCTTAACCTCGAAGCGGCCGGCGGCCGCACCACGTTCCCAGTGGGGCGCGTGTCATTACGCGCATGCCGATGCCGGACGAGCGGCGCGACCTGGCAACGTCAGTGGAGTTGCGGGAGTTCGGTGGCATGCCCGAGGGTGTGCCACTGTTCGAGATCGTGCCGGGGCACCGGAAGCTCCGCGAGGTTCTGCGGGGTGACCACGTCGAGTTGATCTTCGAGGATGCGGCGCCTGGCGAGTGAGCCTCGCCAGGCGGAATTCTGCAGCAATCTGCCAGCGAGTTGGAAGCTTTGTGCGGCTGACGGCGGGAGGCCTCTTGACCTGCGTAGATGCTTCTCAATGCTATTCCGCGGATTATGCGGGCGGTGGCCCTGGTGATGGATCGAGTCAGCTCAGCAGGAACTGGGTGGCGGCCAGCTCACGGTAGAGATTGTCCTGACCCACCAGTTCGTCGTGCGTCCCTACGGCGCGTACTTCGCCTGCCTCCATGACCACGATGCGGTCGGCGTCGGTGACCGTCGAGAGCCGGTGGGCGATGATCAGAACAGTTGTCTCGGTGGCCGTCTCGGCGATGACCTCGCGCAGTCTCAGCTCGTTGACAGCGTCAAGCTGGGAGGTCGCCTCATCGAGTAGCAGCAGCCGGGGCTTGCGGAGCAGTGCCCTGGCGATGGCTACGCGCTGACGCTCTCCGCCGGACAGCAGCACGCCGCGGTGGCCGACGGGAGTGTCGAGGCCCTCTGGCAGCCGGGTGACCAGGTCGCCGAGCCGCGTACGGGAGATGGCGCGTGCCAGTTCTTCCTCTGTGGCGTCCTGGGCGGCGTAGAGCAGATTCTCCCGGAGGGTCCCGGACAGCACGGGCGCGTCCTGTTCGACGTAGCCGAGTGTGGCCCGTAGTTCGGCGAGTGGCCAGTCGCGGATGTCGCGGTCGTCCACGGTGATCGTGCCGCTCTGGTGGTCGTAGAAGCGTTCCAGCAGGGCGAACACGGTGGATTTGCCTGCGCCTGATGGCCCCACGAGTGCGGTCAGCCCGCCGGGCCGTACGTCGAAGGTGACGCCGTTGTGGACGATCGGCCGGTACTCGCCGTATCGGAAGACGACGTCCTGGAATCGCACCCCGATGGGTGGGGAGCCGGCGGGTTCGGAGCGGGTGAGGGGCGCGGGGGTGACGATGAGCTCGGTGGGCAGGTCCTCGATCTCCTTGATTCGGTTCACGGCCGCCAGTCCGTGCTGGAGTTGCACGAGACCTTCGACGATCTGCCCGATGGGGGCGATCAGGTAGAAGAGGTACAGCAGGAACGCGATCAGCCCGGAGAGCTCCAGCGCGCCCGAGGCCACTCGGGCGCCACCGACGGCCAGCACGCACACGAACGCGATCTGCATCGCCATCCGGGTCGTCATTCTGGACAGCGATATCCACCGGGCGACCTGCAGTCCTTTGTCGCGGGCGCGCGTTGCGGCGTCGCTGATGACCGCGATCTCGCGCTCCTCCGCGCCGTTGGCTTTGACGGTCCGGTGGGCCTGGAGTGAGCGGTCGAGCATGGCCCCTGTATCACCTAGAGCCTCTTGGGCCCGCTTCTGGGTTCGTCGGATAGTCGGCATGATCAGTCCGGTAAGCCCGCCGATGAAGACCACCACAAGCAGCATGACCACCATCAGCAGCACGCCGTCCATGGCTGCCATCAGGACGATGGCTCCGACCAGCAGGAACGCGGCGTTGATCGAGTTGACGACCCCGTTGGTCAGGACGACGCGCAGCAAGATCGTGTCGCCGGTCACCCGCGACAGCAGGTCGCCGGGCTGGAGGTGGTCGACATCGGCCATCTTCAGACGGAGCATCCGGTCGACGAGTCTGTGCCGCGCGCCGAGCACGATGCCCTCGCCGGTCCGCTCCATCATGTACGTGCCCAGCGCCGAGACCACGGCTCCGACCAGCACTGCCACGGTCAGCGCGAGGAGAAGCCCGCCCATCGGGCGGTGCTCGCCGAGGGCGTCCACCATGTGCTTGGCGAGCAAGGGCATCGCGAGTCCCGCGGCTGAGCCGACCAGTCCCAGTGATCCACCGGCCATCAAGATCCACTTGTGTGGCCACAGGTAGGCGAATAGCTCTCTGATCACCATGTCTCAGCCCTTCTCCGTGACTACCTGGGGCCCCATCTCGGTGCAATCGAGGGGCGTCCTCGCTGTCGGCGGCACAGCACCTCTTGGGTGTACGGGGTGCGCGGCGTCTTTGTGTACCCATCCACCTACAGTGCTGGTAACAAAAAGTATCTCTATAGCTACTGAGAGTAATGGTAGAGAAGGGGTGACACATCAGTGCAGTGAAAGGAGCGTGTGCTGTGGAGACCTTTCCTTGCCAGGCGGTGTACGAGCCGCCCGCGATGATCGAGATCGGCGGCTTCGCCGATCACACCCTCGGCGCTTCCCTCGGCGTCCCCGACGGTGGCTCTGGGTCGAATGCGTTCTTCCGCGTCTGGTGGTAGGACCCGCTCCCGTTAGGAGCAGGGCCGCGGCTGGGAGCGGCTGCAGGTTCACGGCCCAGGCCGTGTCTCAGCACGACTGATGAGCCGAACGCTGACGGAGGGATCTGCGGTGATGCCCATGGATGGTGAGATGTGGTTCGCCGTGCTTCCGGACGCGGATGCGGCTCAAGCAGCGGCTGACGCGCTGCGTCGCCGGGCCGCCCAGGTGATCGAGCACGCCTCTGGGCGGCCATGGCTGGTCGGTGAGTGGCCGGCGGATCAGATGCACCTGGCGGGTGCGGGCGCGGCGAAGGTGGCGGTGATCGGGCGCTGCCCGGCCACCGCCGCCGACCTGGCCGGACAAGTACGCGGGCTGCGCGACCCCGCCCGCATCGGCTCGCTCGTGGTGGGCCTGCCGGGCAGCTTCCATCTGTGCGTCTCTGCCGGCGGGCAGGTGGCCGTCCGTGGGGTGATCTCAGGGATGCGGCGGGTGTTCCACACGCGCCTGGCAGGGGTCGAGGTCGCCGCCAGCAGGGCCGATGTGCTGGCTGAACTGGTGGAGGCGCCGGTGGAGGAGGAGGTGCTCGCCGCTCGCCTGCTGCCTGTCGGGCTGATCGCCCAAGTGCACGAGACGTCCATGTGGCGCGGAGTACGTGCCTTGGCGCCGGAGTCGTTGCTGCTGCTGCACGCGGACGGGTCGTGGGCGACGCGGCGGTGGTGGCGCCCTCCCGACCCGGTCATGCCGCTGAACGAAGGCGCGGTTGCGCTGCGTGAGGCGCTGATCGGCGCGGTGGACTCCTGCACGGCGTCGGGCGGCACCATCAGCGCCGACCTGTCAGGAGGGCTGGACTCCACCAGCCTGTGCTTTCTGGCAGCGCAGGGGCGAGCCAACCTGGTCACCCTGCACTACCGCACACTTGATCGCTTCAACGACGACGACGCCTGGGCAACGCGAGCGGCCGAAGAGTTGCCGGTGGCCCAACATCTGACCATCAACGCCGAACAGGTACCCAGGTGGTTCTCCGGGCTGACCACCGTGCCCCCTGCCCTTGAGGAGCCCGGTGGCTGGATTCGCGACACCGAACGCCTGACAGCGGTGGCCCACCGGGTCAAAGCGGCCGGGTCCCGGCTGCACCTGACCGGTGGCGGCGGCGACGAACTGTTCTGCCCCACACCCGGCTACCTGCACGACCTGATCCGCAGCCGGCCACTCACGGCACTACGGCGCCTAAGAGCGCACCGGCCAATGTGGCGGCAGAGCTACATCACCCTGCTACGCGCCCTCGTCGAGAACACCCCCTACGACAAGTGGCTGACCAGGTGCGCCGAACGCCTCACCACCGGGCCTCTCGATCTGAACGACCCCTCGACCAGCTGGTCCATCCAGCCGTTCATGCCGGTATGGGCCACCCCCGAGGCGGTGGCCGCGGCCAAGCGCGTGCTGGACGGCATCGCACGCCAAGCACCCGAACCGCTGGCCCCACAGCGCGCGGCGCATCAGCTCCTGGTCATGATCCGCAGCTCAGGGGCGAGCAACAGACTGTTGCAGCAGGGCATCGCCCGGCACGGCGTGCCGTTCGACGCTCCCTACCACGACGACGCCGTGATCGAAGCCGTGCTGTCGGTGCGCTCCCACGACTGGTCCCAGAGCGGCACCTTCAAGCCGCTGCTCACGGCGGCCATGACCGGCATCGCCCCCGCGCCGATCCTGCGGCGCGTCACCAAAGGCGACTACGCCGCCGAGTATTACGCCGGCTTCCACCGTCACCGGCGCGACCTGCTCGACCTCATCGAAGACTCACACCTGGCCCGGATGGGACTGGTCGACTCCGACGCCTTCCGCGCTGCACTACTCGCCCCGCAGCGAAACTTCAGCGACCTCGCCGTCCCACTGCAGCAGACGCTGGGATGCGAGATGTGGCTGCGCGCTGCCGCCCACCACCAGGCCAGCCCGCACCCGCCCGCGCCCGCTGCCGAGCAGATCCGCACACCACCGATCAACCACTGATTCCACCCCGAGCAGGAGGCATCCGCCGCGACGCCCGGGGCCGACGCGCTCAACGCTCCAGAAAGGGGGCCCTTCATGTCCGTGCGGCTTAGCACGCACGTCAGCCTTGGCGACACCGCCGACGCCCTCATCCTGCTGGACGGGCGAGCCGGCCGATACTGGCAGCTCAACGCCACCGCGACCATCATCGTCCGCGCCTTGCTGGCCGGCACCGCCCCGGCCCAGATCGCTCAGGACCTGGCAGCCTCCCACCCCGTCAGCGCCGAGCAGGCCGCCGCCGACCTCCAGGCCCTGCTCGCACACCTCACCAAGGCCAACCTCATCGAAACAGTCACCCCATGACCCCTATCGTCCCCTTCACCGCCCCCCGCCCACCGTTGACCCGACGCGTCACCGCCCGCGCGGCCACCACCGCGGCTCGGCTACTGGCATGCCTGCCACCCCGCCGCATCGTCGCCGTGCTACGCCTCATCCGTCACGGCTCGGTCCCCGCCACCCACGTCCAGGCCCTGCGCGCCCGCAACGACATCGTCGCCACCAGCAAGCGCTGCGCCGGCCGCTACTGCTTGCAACGCTCCCTGGCCACCACCCTGCTCTGCCGGATGCGCGGCACCTGGCCCCGATGGTGTACCGGCGTGCGAACGCCTCCCTTCAGCGCCCACGCCTGGGTCGAAGCCGAAGGGCAACACATAGGCGAACCCGCCGACACCGTCACCTACCAGGTCATCCTCGCGGTCTCCCATCCACTCGTGGACCTGGAAGCGACCACCTGACAGGCCATCGAGGAGGCTAGGCGCACTCCGCCACAACGCGCCGCAACATCTCGTCGGCCTTCCTGTGTCCCTCCCGGCTCGGAGGTACACGCTCCGCATAGAGGAAAGAAGGAATATCAGATGAAACACGTCACTGTCGGCCGCAGGACCGCCTCCATGGGGGCCGTGGCGCTGATCGCGCTAGCGCTGCCCGGTGCCGCCCAGGGCGCATCCGCCCTTCCGGCCACCGGATCGGCAGCGCTCCGCACAGGCTCGGCGGTGCTTCCTGCGTCGCCCGTGCGCATCCCACCGCAGCAGGAGGTGCCGGAACTCGATGCCCCGGGCCCTGCGAAGCCTGTCACCTTCCCACCGGACCGCCGCACCCGCCCAGCTTCGGGCACGTTCACCTTCACCGCTCCGCGCTACACCCGCATCACCCGCCTGGAGATGAACTGCCGCCCCCGCCCCTGCGCGGAGGCCATCGCCACCGACGGCTCCACCGCCACCGTCCGCATGGGGCCCGGGCGGTGGGGGTGGAATCTGCCGGTACGCGTGTGGCTCCAGGCCGACCCCAGTGCTCCAGTGCCCCGGGCCCGGTACAGCGGAAGCCTGAACGTCGACGGCGAGCAGCAGCCCCTCGACGTGATCATCACCGAGGGCAAGCACGGCATATTCGGCATCGTCCGAGAGGACACCCCAGACAATAGCGGAGTCCTGGTGGCCGACGTCGCGCCGGGCGGCCCCGCCGACAAGGCCGGGATCCGTACCGGTGACGTCATCATCTCCTTCAACGGCAAGCCCATCACCAACTCGAAGGAGCAGGTCGCCGCCCGCACACAAGTACGCGCGGGAGCCACAGTCCCCGTCACCTACCGCAGGCCCGACGGCAGTGTCAGAACCACCGAAGCCACCCTGGTCGAGATGCTTTGATCATTGCTGGCATCGAGCACATCTCTGGTCCAGGTCGAAGATTTCTTTTCCTATTTCAGTGTGTCCCGTCCGCCGCTACGTCCTGTATCGGAAGAGGATTCGGCCGCGGGTGAGGTCGTATGGGCTGAGCTCCACGAGCACCCGGTCATACGGCAAGATCTTGATGTAGTTCTTCCGTATCTTTCCGCTGATGTGCGCTAGCACTTTGTGCCCGTTCTGGAGCTCCACCCTGAAGGTGGCGTTGCGCAGGCACTCGGTGACGGTGCCCTCGACTTCGATGCCGTCTGTTTTTCTTGCCATATTCTCGCACTTCTCCGTTCGGTGGCGGTGGGGCGTCAGCGGAGCGCCAACTGCGGGTTGCTGCTCGCACGGCAGGCGCCGACGCCCTCGAACAGCGCCATAGCCGCCCCGTCCGGCGGCGGTGGCGCTGAGCCGAGTTCCGTGACCCGCGGGTCGGTGGGCACGAGGTACTCCCACTTGCGGCGTCGGGTCGTGAAGCCGGCTTGCTCCCAGTTGGACGTCAGGTCGAGGTCGGCCTCATCGACCACCGTGTGCAACGGCTTCGGCAGGTCCGTCAGCATGGCATCGGCGAGTTGGTCAAAGACCGCGCCGTGCCACGCGTCGATGCTGAGGAAGATCCGACCGTCGGGCCTGTGCGAAGTGTCGCCGCGGCCGACCGCTCGGTCGTCCTCCACGGCGTGCCATCGCTTCTCCGCGACCCGCGTGATCACTGCGGCATGCTTGCCCATGCCCGAAGTGAGATGCACAGAACTCATAGGTTGTTGCCTTTCGGGATTGCCCTGTCGAGGCGCTCCCGGCGACACCTACGTCAATCGCCCGACCATGACGGCAAGGGGGAGCACCCACTTCGATGCAGCGTTCATGGGTCTCACCTCCTCGCGCGATGTCACGGTCTGCCGCAAACTATCGGCCCGAACATCGTCCTGTCCAACCATTTTCCCGCCGACCAATCCGTCGGCCGACGGCTTGGTCGGCATGGTCGGGGTCCGTGATGGTGAGGACCTTCGTCAGACCCTGGCTGCATGCGTTGTCGCCGGCGCCGTGGGGGCAGTCGTGCCGAAGAAGAGTGTGCCGGAGGCCGCTCCGCCGATCACGGCTGGTGCGCCGGCCAGGAGCCTCGCCGGACGAGCCGATCGAGCCGATCGAGCCGATCGAGCCGATCGAGCCGATCGAGGTGATCGAGGTGATCGAGGTGATCGAGGTGATCGAGGTGATCGAGGGGTGTCATGGTGAGCGGCGGCAGATTGTCGGGTTGCCGCCGGCGATCGCGAAGCTGACCGCCGGCAAACAACCGCCACCCGCCCGCTGCCGTCCAGAGCGACGTGCGGGGGGCGGGCAGCTTGGTCGTGTCGAAGTGGCACCAGGTAGGGGGCTCAGTCTCGAAGGTGGCCTGGCCTTTGTCGATGCTCCTTCCGTCGGGAGTGCGGCCCCAGCCCAAAGCAGCGGCGGGGCCGTCGCATTCCGGCTCGCAGACTAAGGAGCGATCACGGCCGGTCTGTGTCCGTTAGTTCTTGGCCATGGGCAGGCAGGGGGGTGTTTGGAAGACCACGCCGTCGAGGAAGTTGCCGATCGCCGGGTTGCCGCCGGCGGCTGATACCGACTCGAAGGAGAAGCGGGTGACGGTCTGACCTGGAGGTACGACGTACGTGCCGGTGTAGTGGCCCCAGGCGGTGTTGCCGTCGGAGATGTCGGGGGAGGTGGCTCCGGCCGGGGTCTGGGCGACGGTGGCGCCCGGTGCGCCGATGAGCACCCGCATCACGTCGGTGCCCTGGCGGCCTCGGTGGTACAGCGACCAGGTCATCACGGTCCCTGGCACGGTGGGTACGTCCTGGTAGAGCGCGGAGGGCTCGTTGGCGTTGAGTTCGGCGAACTGCCGGCCGTCTGCGGCCGGGACGCCGCTCGAACTGTTCCAGAACTCCAGCTTGCGGTCGGAGGCGGTGGTGTGCCAGCCGACGGCGGAGTTGGTGGAGGCGTCGGGGATGTTCCAGTCGATTCTGGCCACGGGTGGCGTCTCGAAGCTGCCGTTGAGCAGGTTGATGGGCTCGCGGGTGCAGGCGACGGTGACGGTGACCGTGGCGGTGCTGGTCCCGCAGGCGGTCGTGATCGTGTAGGTGAAGGTGTCGGTGCCGCCGAGCCCGTTGTTCGGCGTGTAGATCACGTTGTTGCCGGAGATCTTCACCGTGCCGTGGGCTGGCTGGGTGACGCCGCTGATCGTCGGCGCTGTTGCGGTGTCGTTGGCCAGCACGGGCACGGTGACGGCCGTGCCCTCGTCGGTGGTGGCGGTGTCGTTGGCGGCCTTGGTGGGCGAGATGGATTGGCCATCGACGATCTGGATCGCGGGAGCGGATGTGTTGTTGCCGAGCTGGCCGGGAGCGGCGATGACGCTGCTGATCCCGGTGGGCCGCATGGTCATGCTGCGTCCGACGGTGCCTTGCTTGACCCGGAAGGTGATGACCTTTGCCGCCGGGTCGGTCTTCGTGCCTGACGACGGGATCGTCAGAGTGTTGCCACTGATGGTGCCGGCCCCGGACTGTGCGACGACGTCGGCGTTGGCCAGCAGCGACGAGAGATCCCACGTGGTGGTGTAGCTGCGGACCAGCGCCGGCCACTGCGCCGTGCTGTGCGTCATCGTGAGAGTGAAGGTACCGCCCGGGGTGATCTGACCACCCCACAGGGACGGCGAGGTGTTGACCGGGATCGCCCCTCTGCCCAGCTGCATGCCGAACGCGTTCTTCCAGTAGTACTCGACGGGGTAGGTCGTCTGGCCCTGGCGGACGCAGGCCGAGTTGGCGGCTTGGGAGACCGTCTTCGGTGCGGTGGTGGCCGCCTGTGCGCCGGTGGCGGTGAGGGGTGCCGTGATCAAAGAGAGTGTGAACGCCCCGGCGAGGGTTCCCGTCACCAGGACCTTGGCGCGATTGCCGAGGCGACGCGGGGGACGTGCTGCAAGCTTCAACTTGTCTCCTCACGGTAAGTAGTTGGCAAATAACTATCTGTAATCAACTTGGGGTGCAAGGGTTTGGCTTCGGCGGGCCGGTCCTAGGGGAGAATCGGTCCGAATTTTGCGATCATGTAAGTGATCTTGGTGAGTGATTCCGTCATTTGTTGCGGTTGACCGCCATAGCGTCCGCGTTGGTCGACGGAGAGGGTGTCAGCGGGAGAGTCCCGGGGTGCCCGGGTCGCCGAAGCCGGCGCGGCGGGCGCGGACGACGGCCTGGGCGCGGTCGGCGACCTGGAGCTTGGCGAAGATCGAGGTCAGGTGGTTCTTCACCGTCTTCTGGCTGATGAACAGGCCGCGGGCGATCTCGGGGTTCGATCTGCCCGAGGCGAGCAGGTCGAGGATCTCCCGCTCGCGGGCGGTCAGCTCGGGGAACGGTCCGCTGTCCGGCCCGGAGGTCAGGAACCTGCGGATGCGGCGGGCCACCGCCGGGCCGTACACGGCCTCGCCGCGGGCGACCGACCAGACGGCGGCCAGCAGACTCGTGCCGTCGGTGCCCTTGAGCACGTAGCCCCTGGCTCCGGCGCGCAGCGCGGCGAAGACGGAGGCGTCGTCCTCGCTCATCGTCAGTACGAGGACGCCGAGGTCGGGCTGCCGGTCGATCAGCCGCCGGGTCGCCTCGATGCCGGAGGTGCCGGGCATCACGAGGTCCATCAGGACCACGTCGGGGGCGAGGTCGAGGCCGAGCCGGACGGCCTCCTCGCCGTCGCCCGCCTCGCCCACCACCTCGATCCCGCCGACGTGTTCCAGCAGTGCCCGCAGCCCGTGCCGCAGCAGGGGGTGGTCGTCCACCAGCAGCACCCGGAGCGGCCGTTCCCCGGGGGATTCCTCCATGTTCACGCCCTTCACAGTGGCAGCACCGCCTCCACGATCGTGCCCGTGCCCGGGGCGGATGTCCGGTGCAGCCGGCCGCCGAGCTCGGCCGCGCGTTCCCTCATGCTGACCGATCCCACTCCCTCGCGGAACCGCGGGGGCAGCCCGTGGCCGTCGTCGCCGACCCGCAGCACCAGCTCGCCGTCCGTCACCCGGGCGGTGATCTCGACCCGTTCGGCGCCCGCGTGCCGCAGCGCGTTGGCGAGCGCCTCCTGGGCGATGCGGTAGGCGGCCACCTCGGTGGCGGCGGGCAGGTCGGGGAGCGGTTCGGGGAGCAGCACGGTGACCGCCGTGCCGCCCTCGGCGTCCAGCGCCAGGTCCTCCAGAGCCCCGCCCAGGCCGAGTTCGTCCAGGGCGGGCGGGCGCAGGTCGTGGACGACGCGCCGGACGTCGGCGACCAGGTCCCGGGTCAGCTGCCCGACCTCCGACACCGAGGTGCGCAGGGGCGGGGGAGCGCCGGACGGCACCAGCGCCTCGATCAGGTCGAGTCGTACGCCGATGGCGACCAGGCCGGGTCCCAGCCCGTCGTGCAGGTCGCGGCGCAGCCGGCGGCGTTCCTCCTCGCGGGCGACGACGAGCCGTTCCCGAGACGCCTGCACCTCTCCGGCCAGCCGTACGGCGGCGAGGGCCACGGCGAGCTGGCGGGCCAGGTCGCCGAGCACGGTGAGGTCCGCCGCGGACAGCGCCTCGCCCGGCGAACGCGGCGCGACCCACAGCTCGCCCTCCTGTCGGCCGCCGACCGCGAGCGGCAGCCGCAGGCCGTCGGCGGGTACGGAACCCTTGACGCACACCGGCGACCCGTCCACGCCGAGTACGGCGACCGCGGGCAGCCGCAACGCCCCGGCCACCGTCTCGGCCGCCCCGTCGAGCAGCCTGGTGGGATCCGCGGACATCTCCAGCCGCTGCCCCAGCATGGACAGCGCGGCCGCCGGATCGCCCCGGCTGCCGAAGAGCAGCCGCCCCACCGCCCGCTGCACGGCGTCCCGCAACGGCGCGAACGCGACCGCCACCACGGCTGTCGCGGCCAGCGGCCCGAACACGCCCCCGCTGTGCAGGAACGTGCCGACCGTGGTCACGGTCACCAGGTAGGCGGCCAGCAGTATCCCGGTCACCACGGCGTAGACCGCGGTACGGCGGAGCAGTACCTCGATGTCGAACAGCCGGTAGCGGAAGATGGCCACCGCGGTCGCCGCCGGGAACAGCGGCAGCGTGACCGCCTGGAGCCACGCCCCGATCGGCGGGTCGGGCGGCAGCACCTGGTCGGCCACCATCGCCAGCGAGATCGCGACGACCGAGGCGAGCACCGGCAGCAGCAGGCGTCGCTGCTCGGCGGCCCGCACCCGCACCACCATGGCGGCGGCGCCCGCGATAGCCGCCGCCGCGACCCAGACGGCGAACACCGGCCCGGCGACGGAGTCGGTGGGCACGAACCCGATCGGGCTCGGCACCTCCGCCCCCCACAGCCAGATCCGGTCCCGGAACATGAGCAGGACCTGGATGACCGCCATCCCGGCGACCAGCGTCAGAAGGACCGGCCGCCAGCGCGGGGACGGCGGCCGTTCGTCGGGCAGCAGCAGCGGAAGCAGCAGCAGCGGCCCGAATCCGGTGAAGAACACCCAGTTGACCACCCACGCGGCGACCTCGGCGCCGGGCCACCCGTGCACCTGGCCGTACGCCGCGTACCCGCCGGCCAGGGCCTGCGCGGACAGGCCGGCGCCGCCGAGGAGGAACAGCAGGCCGACCGCGTTCCGCCGCCGGCGGCTGACGATCAGCGCGCCCACCGCCGGATAGCTCAGGCCCACGCTCGCGTCGAGCACGAGGTAGGTGGTGTCGGCCGTGGGCACGGCCAGCGTCAGGCACGCCCCCACGGCGACGGCGGCGCAGCACAACACGGCGATCAGCCAGGGCCGGAGGAGCACTTCAGGTCGCACCCAGACATCATGGGACATCCCCATTGTGGGCGAAATAGGACCAGAGTCCCGTCCCGCCCGGGACCCCCTCCCAGTGGTTCATCACCGACCGGCAAAGTGGGCGATGCCCGAAGGAGAGAGCCACCGCCGGGGAGGCGGTTACGCGTGCGGGACGACGGCCGAGAACCGGCACGGCGCCGATCGCCCGGGACCACGAGGGGACCGCCGCCTCAACCGGCCGGGACCGCCGGCCGGATCTACTGCCCCCATGCACACCACCACACCACCGCCCACCGAACCCCCCGCCCCGGCCTTCACCGCCGCCGAGCGCGATCTGACGCGGCGGCAGCTCACGGTCTTCGCGCTCGTGCTGCCCGCCCTCGTCCTGCCGTCGCTGGCCTACGCCGTCTCCCAGGGGCTCGACCTGAACCGGCTCGACCAGGCGCCGGTCTCCGCCCAGATCGCCGTCTTCAGCGGCGGCTTCATGCCCGGCGTCGCCGGACTGGCCGGCTGGCTGGCCGCCGGGCGCGGCCTGCGCGGCTTCGACTGGGGCCTGCGCCGGGTCCGCTGGCCGGTGATCGGGCTGGCCTGGCTGATCCCGGTGCTCGGCGTCATCCCCGCGTACGTCGTGGCCTGGCTGACCGGCGCCGCCCGTTTCGACCCGGGCAACCTGGCCACGAGCACCGGGCTGCCGCCCGTCCTCGGCGTCCTGCTCGGCCTCGTCCCCGGCATCGTGCCGTACATGCTGCTGTCGTACGGCGAGCAGATCGGCTGGAGCAACCTGCTGGCGGTCCGGCTCTCCGCCACCAGGAGCGTCGACGCCACCGCGCTCATCGTGGGCCTCGCGTGGGGGGTGTCCCACTTCCCGCTGATGCTCCTCGTGCCCGGCGGGATCGAGGAGGGCGTCCCCGCCCCCTACGCGTTGCTGTGGTTCATGGTGGAGACGGTCGCCCTCGCCTATCCGCTGGTGTGGCTGCGGCTGCGCACCGGGAGCATCTGGCCCGTCCTCGTCCTGCACGCCACGCTCAACGCCTCCGTCTACTTCGTCGCCGGGGCGATGACCGCCGCCACGGACCACTCCGGCTGGTTCGTCGGCGAAGGCGGCGCCCTCACCTCGGTCTTCATCGCGCTCGCCGTGCTCGGCACCCGGCCGCTGTGGCGGAACGTCACCGCCTCGTCCGCCGCGAACTGAGCAGGGAGTGCACCCGCGCCTGCGGCAGGGCGGCTCCCTGCCGCAGGCATTCGTCGAACTCTCCGGCGGACAGCCCCCGGCGTACGGCTTCCGCCTGGCGGGGGGCGTCCACCGGGTCCATCTCCAGCGGGGAGAAGCCGACGCGCGCCCCGATGGCCCGCACCGCGCCGAGCACCCGCGCTCCCTCGGCGGGCCGGCCGGACTCGGCGAGCGCCGCGGCCAGGGTGTGCGCGATGACCAGCCAGGAGGTGAGGTCACCGTCGTCGTCCAGCAGCCGCAGCATCGGCGCGCCCACCGCCAGGGCGTGTTCGGCCTCGCCCAGCCCGAGATCGGTCTTCACCAGCAGCCAGGTGGAGGACGCCTGCACGAAACGGTGCTCGCAGGCGGCGGCGACGGCGATCGAGTCCTTCAGCGTGCCGCGTCCCTCGGCCACCTCCCCGCCCAAGGTCAGCAGCATGCCGAGCGCCATCAGGGCCTCCGCCTCCAGCCAGGCCACCCCGGTGAGACGGGACAGGTCCAGCGCCGCCCGCGCGTCCGCGACCGCGGTGGGGACGCCGCACAGCCCGCCGAACAGCGCCCGGTAGGTGAGGCCCTGCCCTTCGGACATCAGGTCGCCGGCGGTCCTGGCCGATTCGGCGGCGTCCCTGGCCGCCTGGTGGGCGGCGGGGAAGTTCCCCGCGAGGTAGCTCAGCCCGGCCACGCCGAGCTGCGCGCGGGCCCGTACGCCGGGAGCGGCCTCCCTGGTGAGCTCCATCGCCGTCGCCAGCCGGCCGAGCCCTTCGGCGACGTGGCCGCGCCGGTACCAGAACCAGGACAGGGCCGCGCACAGCCGCAGCGCGTATTCGCCGTCGCCGGCCAGCAGCGCCGTGGTGAAGGCGGCCCGGTGTTCCGGCTGGTCGGCGATGAGCAGCCGGATCGCGGGCACCGCCCGGTGGCCGCGCAGCCGCGCCTCGGCCGCCTCGGCGCGGGCGAGTACCCAGGCCCGGTGCGCGGCCTGGGCGCCGGCCAGCTCCGCCGGATCCTGCCGGGTCGTGGCGAAGTCCCTGAGCGTGCCGAGCAGCCGGTAACGGCGCGGCGACGTACCGGACTCCACGGTGACCAGCGACTTGCGCACCAGCGCGGTCAGCCCGGCCAGCACCGGCCCGCCGCACACCTCGGCGGCGGCCTCCAGGTCGAAACCGGCGGCGAACGCGCCGAGCCGGTGGAAGAGCGCGCGCTCGGCGGGTTCCAGCAGGTCGTAGCTCCACTCCACGGTGCGCAGCAGGGTGGCGTGCCGGCGCGGCCCGGGGCCGGAGACGAGCACCGTGAAACGGTCGTCCAGCGCGGACAGGATCTGGTCCACCGAGAGCATCCGGCACTGGGCGGCGGCCAGCTCGATCGCCAGTGGCAGCCCGTCGAGCCTGCCGCACAGCCGAGCCGTGGTCTCCAGCTCGGCGCACGTCGGCTCCCAGCCGGGCACGACGGCCGCGGCGCGGTTCAGGAACAGCTCGCCCGCCTCGTCGCCGGTCAGCGGCGGCACCTCGTACACCGCCTCGCCGGCCACGCCGAGGGTCTCCCTGCTGGTCGCCAGGACGCGTGTCTCTGGGGTGCGGGCGAGCAGGGCGGTGACCGTTTCGCGGACCGCGTCCACCAGGTGCTCGCAGTTGTCCAGCACCACGAGGAGCCGGCGGTCCCGCAGCGCCCGCGCCAGGGCCGTCGTGGTGGACGCGCCTGCGACGCCCACGGCCTGCGCGATCGTCGCGGCCAGCAGGGCGGCGTCCCGCAGCCCGGCCAGGTCGACCAGCCAGGGACCGTCGGCGTCCCGGCGGGCCCTGGCGCTCTCCAGCGCCAGCCGGGTCTTGCCGATCCCGCCCGGCCCGGTGAGCGTCACCAGCCGGTGGCCGGCCAGCATCGCGGTCACCCGGCCGATCTCGCCCGTCCGGCCGACCAGCCCGGTGACCGGGAAGGGCAGGTTCCCCGGCACGGCCGGGTCCGGCGGGGCCTGCGGGTGCAGGGCGTCGTCCTGGGCGAGGATGGCGGTCTCCAGGTCGCGGAGCATCGGGCCCGGATCGATGCCCAGCTCGTCGGCGAGCAGCCGCCGGGCGTCCCGCAGCGCGGCCAGCGCGTCCCCCTGGCGGCCGGAGCGGTAGAGCGCGAGCGCCAGCAGTTCCCAGCCGCGTTCGCTCAGCGGGTGCTCGGTGGCGAACTTCTCCAGGTCGCCCACCACGGCGGCGTGCCGGCCCAGCGCGAGCTGCGCCGCGAACAGGTTCTCCTGGGCCGCCAGGCGCAGCCCTTCCAGCCGGGCGACCTCGGGAGCCGCGAACGGCGCATCCGGGTAGTCCGCGTACGGCCTGCCTCGCCACAGTCCCAGCGCCTCCGACAGCGCCGTCGCCGCCGCCCCCGGGTCCCCGCCGGTCAGCAGCCGCTCGCCCTCGCCGGCCAGCCGGGCGAACCGCTCGGCGTCCACCTCGTAGGCGTCCACCCGCAGCGCGTACCCCAGGCCCTCCCGGGGCAGCACGCCGGAGTGCGTCTTGGCGGTCCTGCCCGGTTCCAGGGCCTGGCGCAGCCTGGCGATGTAGGAGTGCAGGGTCGCCATCGACGGCCCCTCGTGTTCGCCCCACAGGGCGGAGATCACCGTTTCCGCGGCCACCACCTGCCCCCTGGCGGCGGCCAGCACGGCCAGCACCCCGCGTTGCATGCGCCCGCCCAGCGCGACCTCGACCCCGTCCACCTCGGCCGTCACCGGCCCCAGCACGTTGACGCGCAGCGTCACGTCACCCTCCGGTCCCGCGCACGCGCGTCCCGACCTGCAGAAGGGGGACCAGCACGCCCAGTGTCCAGGCCCCCGCGACCAGCCGCCACGGGGCCCGGTGGAAGCCCCAGTCGAAGCCGCGCAGCCCGCGCCCGCCGGCCGCCCAGGCCACCAGCCCGGCGACGGCCGGCATGAACGCCTGGCCGAAGAGCGCGATCTGCGCGGCGGGCGGCGACTGTTCGAGCCGGTTCACGTCGGCCCCCTGTGACACGGCGACGGCGACCGCCGACAGCACGAGCACGGGCAGCACCAGCGCGAAGACCGTGAGCCGCCGCCGGGTGAGGCCGGATGCCGGCGTTGGAGAGATGATCGTGTTCACAGCGGCAGTACAGCCGCCCGGCGGTCCCGCTCACCTGAGCCCGAGGTCCCACCCCGGTCCCGCATCCCGCCCGTGCTCCAAGCCGTGCAGGGTCCGGCTTCAAGCGGATCCCAGGCGGGGCGCAAGTGGCGGCGGCGACGCTGGGGCGGTGAGCGACATCTTCCTCGTGCCGCCGTCCGGCGCGTCCCCCGGGCGGATCGGCAGAGTCGTCCTCGTCGTGCTGTGGGCGGCGATGGGCGTGCTGCCGATCGTGTTCGCGGTGCCGGGCCTCCGGCTCGCCGCCGGCGTGACAGGCGTGCCCGGCACGCTGACCGTGGTCTCGTGCGCGGCGCTGGGGGAGGGCAGGTACGACTGCCGCGGCTCGTTCGCGCCGGCGTCCGGCGGGCCGGCCGTACCGGTGCGGGCCTCGCCCGACTCCACCGCCGGCGACGTGCTGCCCGCCCGCCTCGCCCCGGGCGGCGACCGCGCGGTCCCGGCCGGCGCCGCCGGGGTCCTGGCCGCGCTCGCCCTGCCCGGCGTCGGCGTCGCGGGCCTCGGCTTCCTGCCCTACGTGATCGTGTACTGGTACGGCGGGCGGCGCGGCCGGAAGGCGGCGGCCGTCTTCGGTTGGGTCCTGACGGCCGCCGGTGTCATGATGACGGCCCTGGCCCTCACGGCCGGATGATCCGGAGGCGATGGTGGAACGACCTGACATGTCCCACGCGGCGCGGCTTCGTTCCTACGGGGACGTCTCCACGACCCTCGCCCTGTACGGCGACAGCCGGCTGCGCCGGCTCGTGGACGCGGCCGTTCCGATCGGCTCCGGAATCGGCGGGGTGTCGGCGCTCATGGACGTCGCCGGAGTTCCGGTGTTCGTGAAACGGGTGCGTCTCACCGACCTGGAGACACGGCCGGAGAACATCCGGTCCACCGCGAACCTGTTCGGGCTGCCCACCATCTGCCAGTACGGCATCGGCGGGCCGAACTTCGGCGCCTGGCGGGAGCTCGCGGTGCACACGATGACCACCGACTGGGTGGTCTCCGGACGGTTCTCCGGATTCCCCCTGATGTACCACTGGCGGGTGCTCCCGGACGTGGCGCGGCCCCTTCACGAGGAACTCGCCGACGTGGAGAAAGTCGTCGCCTACTGGGGAGACGCGCCGGAGGTGCGCGACAGGATCGAGGCTCTCCGGGAGTCGTCGGCGAGTCTCGTGCTGTTTCTGGAATACATTCCGCGAAATCTGCACGACTGGCTGGGGGAGCAGGTCAGCGCGGGTGGAGAGACCGCGGAGCGGGCCTGTTCCCTGGTGGAGGACGAGCTCGCGGCCGGCGTTTCGTTCATGAACGCCCGCGGGCTGCTGCATTTCGACGCGCACTTCGAGAACATCCTGACCGACGGCCGGCATCTCTATTTCGCCGACTTCGGCCTTGCCATCTCCACCCGTTTCGACCTGTCGCCGGAGGAGCTCGACTTCTTCGACCGGCACCGCGTCTACGACCGCTGCTACACGAGCACGTACCTGGTGCACTGGCTGACCGTCGCCCTTTACGGGAACGACAGGGAGGACACCCGGGCGCGGATCCGCGCCTGGGCCGCGGGCGAGCCTCCCACCGGCCTTCCCGGCGCGCTCGCCGAGATCCTCACCCGGCACAGCCCGCTCGCCGACGTGCTGGCGGACTTCTACTCCCGCCTTCAGACGGAGGACAGGAACACTCCTTACCCGCTGACCGAGATCCGACGGGTCGCCGCCCTGCACGGCCTCTCCCTCGAAGCCTGACGGGCACCCCGATCGAGAGGCTCCGGGCGGCGCGGCGACGTCAGGGAAGGGGAATCAAAGCAGGCTCCGGGGACGTGTGGCGTAGTTCGGCGGTGTCCGCGGCGTTGTGACGTCGCAGGATCCGCGCGATCGACGACACCCCTCGTGACAGATCGTCCCGGATGAGTATGTCGGCCGAGGTCGAGACGCTGATCCAGCGTCCGAGGACGCCGCAGCGAGTCGTTTCGCCGGCGATCTCGGCGCGGCCCAGCCCTTCTTGCCGCAGGGTGTCGTTCAACTCGGAGATCAGGATAGGAGCGTGTTCCGGCGGACGGTCCTGGGTGGCGAGCACCAGACGCAGTTCCCATGACTGCGCGCCGGCCAGGGGACTCGGGCCGAACCATCGCTTCGCCACGGAGCCGCGCGGCAGTCCGGCCAGCGTCTCCACGGCCCAGCAGGACTCGGCCCTGCTCACCGGTTCGGTCAGGGCACGTACGAGAACCGGATGGACGGCGTCCGCGGTGTGCAGGGCCGCGGCGAGCGGTTCGAGGTGAGCGGCGCCTTCGGCAGTGGTGCAGCGATTGAGGGCAGCGCGGATGGTGGGGGCCCGCAGGGATGGGGCGGTCATCGCACCGGCGAGGATCCGGGCTGCCTGACCGAGGAGAGCGGTCCAGGCGGTGAAGGGGAAGTCCGCGGATCCGGGGGTGCGCAGCGAGTTGAGGTCGCGTGGGGTGGAGTCAGGGGCCACCTGCTCGACGACCAGGTGGCCATCGTCCCCAGTTGTCCAGCGCAGTCCGCTGCCGCGCAGGTCATGCCGTTCGAACCAGTCGCGGGTCTCGGGCCGCAGGCCGTTTTCCGGGCGAGGGCGCACCGCCTGAAAGGCCGCGTCCATCAGTGGGGTGATGACGTCCGGGTCGTCCTGCTCATCAAGGACGACGAAGCGGGCCAGCAGCGCAAGCGCCGGCCCGGGGTGGCGGAGTTGCGGATCGTGCAGCGCCAGGGCCCGGGCAATCAGGTCCAGTTCGCTCCACCGCATGGTGTGGGGATGGAAGTGGGTTTGATCGTCCCAGCCGACGGTGATGGGTTGCGCCAGTCCGGGGGCGGTAAGAGCGAGGTCGAAGTACCCGGTGACAACGTCCAGATCAAGGACGAGGGCGAGTCCTTCGCCCACCTGGAACTCCGCGGTGAACGTTTCCCCGTCCTCATCGTCGTCAAGGTCAGGCTCGGGCGCGCCATCCTCGAAGAGGTATGCCGCCCAGAAGTCAGGGTCGGCCATTCGAGCCGCCAACACGTCGTCCAGAGGCATATCGCGCATGTTACAGATGTGGAATGGCCAGGACGACGACACGGGCGAGGACCTGGCCGGCCTCGACGACGACGCTCTCCTCTGGCGTCGGTTACCGGTCGAACTCGCCCGTCTTGACGGCGCGGATGAATGTTCTCCACTCGGTGGGGGTGAAAAGCAGTTTGGGGCCGTCGGGATCCTTGCTGTCGCGAACGGCGACGATGTCAGGGAGATTGGCGGCGACCTCCACGCACTGGCCGCCGTTATCGGATGAACGCGATGACTTCCGCCATATGGCGGTGCTCAGGTCCATTCCTGTTTCACTTCCTCGATCATCTTGAGGGATGTGTGTTCAGGATAGGCCCACAGCCGTATGGCCTCATAGCGCTTCCAGATGGAGGCCACGACCTCGGAGTCCGTCGTGATCTGTCCTTGTGCGGGTGAGTCGGCGTGGACGACGTCAGGCTCCCCGTCGGCCAGTTCGGCGATCATAAAGGCTCCGGCCAAGCCGGCCACGCAGGCCGAATCGACGACTTGGATGGAGACGGCCTGTCGGCGGGCGGTCTCCAGCAGGTGATGGAGTTGTTCCTGCATGAGGCCGGGATCACCGATCCGGCGGCGCAGCACGCCTTCATCGATGAGGGCGAGGAACATGGGCGGGTTTTCACGGTCAAGGATGGACTGCCGCTGCATGCGAGCCTCGACGCGCTGCTCCGCCTCCTCTTTGGTGATCCGAGGCCCTCGACTGAACAGGTATCGGGCGTAGGACTCGGTCTGGAGGAGGCCGGGGATGAGCAGCGGGTCCCAGGAGCGGAGCACGCGGGCGGCGGGCTCGACCTCCTCGACCCAGCTCCGGAACCACACGGGGCCGCCGGGGCGGGCGACGATGCGCTGGTACATCCGGGTGAACGACACGCCGTCGGCCGAGGCGAAGAGCCGGTCGAGCCGCTCGGCGTCCGACCTGGACGGCGTGCGGGTGGCCTTCTCCAGGCGGCTCACCTGGGTCTGGGTGCAGCCGAGCCGCGAGGCCACCGCCGCCTGTGACAGTTGCGCGACCTCCCGCAGGCGGCGCATTTCGGCCCCGAACCGCACCCGGGGGGAGCCGGGATCGAGAGACGGCACAGCATCCATTGCATTTCCTCTCGAATCACAGAAAACGGACTTCCGGTTTCCGGGCGATACCGAGTTCAGGCCAGCCCAGACCAGGACCGGTCATCGTCCGATCTCGCCTGGGTTTTCAGGCGGGTCACCGAAGCGCCCCCCGGAAGGCATTCTAAACACGTGCCTTCCGGCCGGACGGCGCGGACGGGAAATCGTTCCCATCATTGTCATGCCGGGTCGAATGGCGGCGGCAGGTGAATGCCACGATATTGTCGCTCCGCCCGGTCATGCGACCCGGAAATCCTCCAGGAGGCGAAACCATGAGCGGGCGAGGACGGCTCGGCCATCACCACGCCGAACGGCGGGAGCCATCCGCGGAAAGGCCGCCCATCTGCTGGCGGCGGCAATTCCCGGGAAAGGCGACGTCCGTTCCGGAGGTCCGGGAGTGGGCGCGCGATCTGCTGGCGGGGCGGCTCGCCACTCCGGTGCTCGACGACGCGCTGTTGCTGCTGAGCGAGATCGTCACCAACGCGATCGCGCACTCCGACTCGGGGCGGACACCGGAGGAGCGGGTCACGGTCCGGGTGATCCGCGTCTCGGGCGGCGTCCACGTGGAGGTGACCGACGCCGGTTCGGCCACCACGGCGCCCGCCGTACGCGTGCCGGGACCCGAGGACGAAGGCGGGCGCGGCCTGTGGCTGGTCGATCTGCTGGCCACCGCCTGGGGGACCCGCCGCGGGTATGGCCGCGGGACGGTGTGGTTCCGCCTGACCGAGCGCGTGCCGCGAGAGCCGTGATTGGGCGCGGAGAACCCCATGTCCGCACCGCGACCGTGCGGCGGGGACGCAACGGGACGGATCCGACGGCGGCCGGCGACCCGGATGATTGACGCTGCCGTGACTTTGTGCAAAGAATGTGGCTGAACAGCCCCAGAGTTCCACCGGACGGCACCCCGGAGGGCGGGTGGGCTGCCCCTCACCACGGGCTGGTCGGCGCACGTGTTCGGTACCCGAAAGGATCGGCCCGCGCTTGTCCCGGCATATTCGGCCTTCCGCCGCCTCATCCGCGGGCGGGACGGCGACGGACGGTCCCGCCCCACCCGGCCGGGTGCCGGTGCGCCGCGACCTGTGGCGCGTGATGTGGTCACTCCTCCTGGCGTTCTCCGGCTGTGTCGCGCTGACCGTCGCCGCGCCGCCCGCCGCCGCGCACGGGCAGCTCGCGACATCCACCCCGGCCGCGGGAAGCACGCTGAGCGAGCCGATGGAGTCGGTCGCGCTCTACTTCACCGAGCCGCCGGTGCCGCACGCCTACTTCACGATCTTCTCGCCCAGCGGCGTACGGGTCGACCGGCCGTGGTCGCCGGGCGCGCCGAAGACCCTCGACGAGCCGGTCAGGGAGCTGCACCGCGTCAACGGGGCCTGGGAGCCGCGGTTCTACCATCTCGGCCACCCGGCGGAGATCCCGGTCGGCTACTGGCCCGAGCAGGGCGACTACATCGTGAGCTACCTGACCGTGGCCTCGGACGGGGAGACCGTGCGAGGAGATGTCAGGTTCACCTACCGGGGCGAGATGTCGCAGCCGCCGAAGGGCTGGAAGACGCCGGGCGACGGGCCCGACCCGGAATTGGTCGCCGCGACCTCCGGGCACGGCGCGGCGGCCGGACCGTCACCCGCGCCCACGGTCGCCTGCACGCCGCGCACCGTACCCGAGACCGGCTGCGCCACCCACGCGTCACCGTCCGGCTCCGCCTCGCCCGGCGCGGCGGCGGGGACGCCTGGCGCGGCGGCGGGGACGACGTCCGGCGGGGCCGCGGGGGGCGGTGCGGAGGCGGTGTCCGCGGACCCGGCGGCGGGTGGTTCGGGGCCGCTGGTCTGGCTGGTGCCCGCCCTGGTCGTGCTCGGCGCCGGGGTCATGGTGGTCCGGGCGGCGCGGCGCCCGTCCACCGCCCAGGCGCCGTACGGCGGACCGGCCGAAGCGCGGCCCGGCCCTGGCAAGAACCCCCGGACGCCGCCGTCCCCGCCGCCGTCCCCGCCGACATCGACGAAGAGGCCAGGCAAGACCCGCAAGCGCCGCTGACCCCCCAGGAGAGACGGACGACCATGGCCCACGTACGCCTGCGCAAGTTGCTCGTCGTGCTGTTCCTCGGCGTGATCCCGCTGTCGGCCGGCTGCGGCACGTCGGACGCCGCGCCGGCGACGACGGCAGTGAAGGAGATCACGGTGACCATCGCCGACGGGAAGGTGACGCCGCCGCCCGGCCGGATCGAGGTGGCCCAGGGGCAGCCGGTACGGGTCACCGTGACCAGCGACGTGGCCGACGTCGCCCACGTGCACGGCTATGACAAGGCGGCGACGCTGACACCGGGCACGCCCGGCGAGATCCGGTTCATCGCCGACCAGGGCGGGCTGTTCGAGGTGGAGACGCACGAGGCGGATCTGCAGCTGTTCCAGCTCGTGGTGCGCTAGTGATGCTTCTGGCCCACGGCATCGGCGGACGCCAGGATCTGCCCATCCCGTTCTCCGCTGCGCTGGCCGGGGCGGTGCTGGCGCTGCTGCTGTCGTTCGCGGCGCTGGGCATGCTGTGGACGGAGCCGCGGCTGAGCGGCGGGCCGGGCGGGCGGCCGGTGTTCGCGCTGCGGCGGAACGCGGTGCCCCCGGCGTTCTGGCGGTGGGCGGCGCGGCTGGCCGGGCTGGTCGCGGCGGCGTACTTCTGCGTCGGGCTGCTCTTCGGGCCCGATCATCCGGACAATCCCACGGCGGGCGTGTTCTATGCCCTGTTCTGGGTTGGCCTGGTGCCGTTGTCGCTGCTGTTCGGCCCGGTGTGGCGGTACCTGAACCCGCTGCGCACGCTGCACCTCCTGGCCTGCGCCGGGCTCCGCCGCGACCCCCGGGCGGGGCTCCGGGCGCTGCCGGAGGGCCTGGGCTACTGGCCCGCCGCCGTGGGCCTAGCCGCGTTCGTATGGCTGGAACTGGTCGCCCCGGGCCGGGCCACGCTGCCCGTCATCTCGGCCTGGCTGGCGGTGTACGCGCTGGCCATGCTCGCCGGGGCGGTGGTCTACGGGTCGGGCTGGTTCGACAAGGGGGACGCGTTCGAGGTCTACTCCGACCTGATCGGCCGGCTCGCCCCGCTGGGACGCCGCCCGGACGGCGCGCTCGCGTGGCGCAACCCGCTGGACGGCATGGCCGGGCTGCGGCCCGCCCCCGGGCTGACCACCGTCGTGATCGTGCTCCTCGGCTCCACCATGTACGACAGCCTGTCCAACGCCCCGGTGTGGGTGCGTTTCGTCCAGGAGGGGCCGCTACCCGCGCCGGTCACCGGTACGGCCGGCCTGTTCGCGGTCATCGGCCTCGTCCTGCTCGCCTACCTCGGCGCGACCGCGCTGGCCGGGCGGCGCGGCGGCGGGCTGCCGGGGGCCACGGCGGGCGAGCTGGCGCACTCCGTCGTGCCGATCGCCGTCGGCTACCTGGTGGCGCACTACTTCACGCTGCTCGTCCTCGAAGGGCAGCGGACCGTCTCGCTGCTGTCCGATCCGCTGAACACCGGGGCCGACTGGCTGGGCACGGCAGGCTGGGAGGTCGCCGCCGCCGGTCTCACCCCGGCCGGGGTCGCCGTCCTCCAGGTGACCGTCATCGTCGTGGGCCACCTGCTCGGCACGGTCCTCGCGCACGACCGCGCGCTCGCGCTCTTCCCCCGGCGTACGGCTGTCGCCGGGCAGGTCCCGCTGCTCCTGCTGATGGTGGTCTACACGGTGACCGGGCTGCTGCTGCTCTTCGCCGCCTGACCACCGCTCACACCCGGTGCGCGTGCCCGCCGGGGCTCGTCTCGGCTCCCGCCGATCGTCAGGCCGGCGGGACCGGGTCAGGGACCGCCGGGTCTGGTGGCCTCGGCGAACAGCCTGAGCGCGTCGAGGGCGAAGCGGGCGGGTGGCACGCCCAGCGCGCGGAGCGCCTTCCCGTGGTCCACGGCGACGACGGTCACCGTCCCGGCCATCAGGCACCACCAGATCCCGGTGAGGAGCGTCCCGGCCGGACCCGGCGGGCGGCCGACGCTCAGCCGGTGGCGGTGGAAGGGGACGTGGCGCTCCTCGTCGGCCAGGATGCGGGCGGCGACCTCGCGGGTCAGCGGGTCGTCTCCGCCGTCGCGAAGCGCCCGGTAGTAGCGCAGCGCGACCACCTCGGCGACCATCAGGACCATCAGCTCCAGGCGGAGCCCGAGCGCCCGGCGCAGCCGGACGAAGACCGCGTCGCTCCAGTGACCGGACAGCGTGGGCACGCCGGCCGCGGCGAGCAGCTCCGCCAGCATGCGGGCGTGGTTCCGCTCCTCCTCGACGAAGAGGCGTACGGCTGCCGTGTAGGCGTCGTCCCCGGCCCGGACGGCCTTGTCGATCAGGTTCGCCCCGTCGCCGCTCTCGCCCACCTGGAAGCGCCGGACGCTCTCCGCCACGGCCGCGCCGAGCCGCGCCCCCCGGGCCCAGTCCGGGTCGCCCTTGGTACGGCGCCGCCCGGCCTCCGCCTCGAACGCGGCCACCCAGATCGTGAAATCTGCCGGAAATACGGTCATGCGGCCTAAACGTAGGGGACTTCCGTGGTCCGCGGCGGCCGGATGCCGGGGATGGGGCTAGGCGTGATCGTCATAGCGTGATACATCCACCTAAGTAGATTAATCTTCTGGTGGAGGAGCCTCATGAGGTCACTTCGGATCGGTGTTTCGGCCTTACTGGCCGCGGCCGTATCGGTCGTCTGGGCCCCGTCCGCCACGGCGGCGGCCTGCGCCGCGCCCGTGCCGAGCGAGACCCAGCCCGGATACACCGTGGCCGACCCCTGGTGCGACACCTCCGGCCGCCCCTTCACCGCGCTGCCCGGCGCCACCGCCCACGCGGGCGTCAAGGACGGCGCCGCCTACCGGATCGAGGTGCCCGCCCGCTGGAACGGCGAACTCGTCCTCTACGCCCACGGCTACCGGGGCACCGGCACCACCGTCTACGTCGACGACTCGCCCATCAGGGCGCATCTCATCGCGCGCGGCTACGCCTGGGCCGCCTCCAGCTACGAGACCAACGGCTACGACGTCGGGCAGGGCGTCGAAGACTCGCACGAGCTGATCGCGCTGGCCCGCCAGGTCACCGGCAAGCCCGCGCGCCGGGTGTACATGACCGGGTTCTCCATGGGCGGGCACGTCACCGCGGTCGCCGTCGAGCGTTACCGCAGGACGTTCGCCGGTGCGATGCCCGCCTGCGGCGTCCTCGGCGACACGGCGCTGTACGACTACTTCACCGACGCCAACGTGACCGCCGCCGCGCTCACCGGCACGCCCACCGACTTCCCGCTCGCCCCCGCGCCCGACTACGGGCAGGTCTACGCCGACCGGGTCCTCGGCCTGCTGCCCGAGCTCGGCACCGGCTTCAACCAGGGCAGCGCGCCGACGCTCACCAAGCTGGGCAGGACCTGGAGCGACGCGGTCGAGCGGCGCAGCGGCGGCGACCGCCCGGGCTTCGACTCCGCCTTCGCCTTCTGGAACGCGACCGGCCGCGCGCCGCTCACCCAGATCCCGTTCCTGTTCGGCCTCTATCCCGGCCTGACCGGCGGCACCGCGAGCATCGCCGACGGGAACGTCGTGGACAACCGGCGCACGGTCTACCAGCTCGACGACCGGCCGGGCCTCTCCAGGGCCGAGCGCGAACTCAACCGGGACGTGCTGCGGGTCGCGCCCACCGACCGGCCGAGCCGCGGCCTCGACGGCATCCCCGCGGTCGAGGGTGACCCGCGCATACCTGTCCTGTCCCTGCACAACATCGGCGACCTCTTCGTTCCGTACTCCATGGAGCAGATCTACGCGGACCGCGCCGCCCGCCACCGGCAGTCCGGCAACTTCGTCTCCCGCGCGATCAGGGCCGTCGGCCACTGCGACTTCACCCCGGGCGAGCTGACCCGCGCCTTCGACGACCTGGTCACCTGGGTCGAGCAGGGCAGGCGCGCGGCGGGCGACCAGGTCCACCACACCTCCCGCCCCGACTTCGGCTGCCGCTTCACCGAAGTAGCCCGCCCCACCTTCGCCGCCCCCGCCTGCCGCTGACCCGCCTGCTGCTGCCCCTCGCCTGGCGCTGACCCCCGCCTGGCGCTGAGCGCGGCTTTCCGTGGGGTCGGCCTGCTGTGGGCGGGGTTGTCGTCGCGCGATGGGGTGGGTCAGTGGGAGAGGGCGGCGAGGCGGGGCAGGGCGTCGGCCGGGCGGATCGGCCAGGTGATGATGCGGTGGTCGTCGCCGGCGGAGACGACGTGGGCGGAGTCGCCAGTGAACAGGACGTCGTTGACCGGGCCGTCGTGACCGGTGAGCCTGCTCACGGCGCGCCGGGTCGCGACGTCCCAGACGGTCACGGTGCCGCGGTGGTCGCCCGAGGCGAGCAGCCTGCCGTCCGGGCTGAAGGCCACGCTGCCCGCCGGGTCCCGCTGCCCGTGCAGGGCCCCGGCGGCGGCACGCCGGGCGGTGTCGAAGAACACGACCCGGCCGTTGGCGACGGCGGCCAGCAGCCGCCCGCCGGGAGCGACGTCCAGGTCGCCGATCGCGCCGGCCTGCCGGGGCAGCACCGCGCCCCACCGCCCGGTCGCCGGGTCGATCAGCGAGACGGCCCCGCTGCTGTCACCGACCGCCAGCAGGTACGGCGGCGCCGGCAGGAACGCGAGCGTGTCAACCACCCCGGCATGCTCCAACGCGAACACGACATCCCCGGTCCGCACGTCCCACGCCCGGACCACGCCGTCGGTGCCACCCGCCGTCACCAGCCGCCCGTCAGGGCTGAAGTCCACCGCGCGGACCGTGGCGGTGTTCCGCAGCGCCATCCCCGGCCGCCGGGCGATCGCGTCCCACAACCGCACCTCATGCCCGACGGCGACGGCGAGCACCCTGCCCCCCGGCCCGAAGGCGACAGCCCCAACGGGCATGCCGCCATCCGGACCGCCGCCGGTAGCCGAGCCGTCGCTACCCGAACGGGTGGCGCCCGAGCCGTCCACACCCGAGCCGTTGGCGCCCGAACCGTCCACACCCGAGCCGTTGGTGCCTGAGCCGTCCACGCCCGAGCCGTTGGTGCCCGAGTGGGTGGTGTCTGGCCAGCCGGTGTCCGCGGCGGCGGTTTGCGAGTTGGCCGGGTTGGCGCCGGTGGTGTCCAAGAGGGTCGGGACGCCGGTCGTGCGGTCCCACAGCAGGGCGGTGGAGTCGGCGGCGGCGCTGGCGAGGGTCCGGGCGCCGGGGACGTGTGCCAGGGAGGTGACCGCGGCGGTGTGCCGGGTCAGCGGCAGGGCCTCCCGGTCCCACACCACCACCGTGCCGTCCTGCCCCGCCGAGGCGAGCCACCGCCCGTCACCGCTCACCGCCACGTCCACGACCGGGCCGACGTGCGCCCGGAAGGCGACCACCTGACCGGACCGGTCGACATCCCAGACGGTGGTGGCGCCGCGGGCGTCACCGGAGACGAGGAGGCGGGCGTCACCGGAGAAAGCGAGCGCCCGCACCTCCGACCGCCCCGCGTCCAGCGTCACATCACCCCCCTCCCTCCGCACGCCGATCGTCCCGGAAAGCGGATCCCCACACGCGGACACCCGCCCATCGACCCCCAGCGCGTACACCACACACCCCTCCACCCCCACCCGAATGGCACCATCCCGAGAGGCGCCACCACGGGAGACCTCGCCCCGGGAGACCTCGCCCCGGGAGGCGTCATCCAGGTAGACGTCATCCAGGGAGGTGGCGTCCTCGGTGTGGGGAGGGCGGGTCGCGCCGTCGGTGGTGGCCCGGTCCGGGGCGGCGTCGGTGGGAGCGGTGTCGGTCGCCGGGTGCTGAGAGGCGTTGCGTCCGGCGGCGGGAGGGGTGGCCGCGGTCAGTTCCGTGCGGGTGGTCGCGGGGGGTGGGGCGGTGGTGGGGAGGTCGGGGTCGCATGGGCAGCGTTTGTCGACGATCTTGGCGCGCAGGGCGTGGAAGGCGGAGTCGCCGGGGGTGAGGCGGCGGCCGGTGTGCGCGTCCCAGACGCGGTCGTCGTAGCCGGGGTAGGCGGTGGTGGCGGTGATCCGGGTGCCGTCCAGGCTGAAGGCGACGCCGCTGACCGGGATCCGCGGGCCGTCGACCGTCCGGATGGCGGTCCGCCGGGCGACGTCCCAGATCACGACGTTGATGCCGGCGTCCGCGGAGACCAGCCGCCGGGCGTCGGGGCTGAACGCCAGCGCCTGCACGGGGGAGGAGTGGCGGCGCAGCACGGCGACCGTCGAACGTGTGCGCGTGTCCCAGAGGCGCACGCTCCCGTCGCGTTCCCCGTAGGCCAGCAGCCGCCCGTCGGGCGTGAACGTCACCGCCCCCACGGCGCCCGCGGCGCTGGTCAGCCGGCTGGTGTAGGCGGGCGCGGCGGCGATGCTCAGCACGGCGTCGCGGGCCTGGGCGGTCGGCGCGGTGCGGTACGCCTGGAGGGCGAGCGCGGCGGCGCGGCGTACGTCGCCGTCGGCGGCGGCCCTCGCCTCGGCCGCGAGCTGGCGTGACGTGGCCTGCCGCCGCTCGTCCTGGGCCGCGCGCTCCTGCCGCCACACGACGAGCACGCCGGTGGCGGCCACCAGCAGCAGGACCGACAGCGCGGCGGTGAGCGCGCGCAGCCGCCGGGCGGTCCTGGCGGCGGTGCGCCGTTCCTCGTCGCGGGCCGCCAGCCCGGCGGTCAGGAACGCCCGCTCGGCGGCGGTGAGATCGTCCCGGTGCTCCCCGGCGAGCGCCTCCTCGGCCGCCGCCAGGCGCACGCCGCGGTACAGCGCCCCCGGGTCGCGGTCGAGCTCCGTCCACGCGGCGGCGGCCTGGGCGAGCTGGTCGCGGGTACGGAGCCGTTCGCGGTCCTCCTCCACCCAGCCGAGCAGCCGGGGCCAGGAGGTGATGAGCGCCTCGTGGGCGAGGTGCACGGTGTCCTCGTCCACGGTGATGAGGCGGGACTGCGCCAGGCGTTCCAGGACGAGGGCGGTGCCGGCCGGGTCGCCGGTGTCGAGTTCGGTACGGCGGGCCGGGCGGCGGGTGTGCCGGGAGTCGGCGCCGGGGGTGATCAGCCGCAGCAGGATCCTGCGGGCGAGCCGGGCGTGCCCGGCCGGCAGGTCGGCGTACACCTGCTCGGCAGAGTGGGCGACCGCGCCCCGTACGCCGCCGGCGGCTTCGTAACCGGCCAGGGTCAGCGTCCTGCCCCGGCGGCGGTGCCACGTCTCCAGCAGCGCGTGGGACATCAGCGGCAGCCCGCCGGGTTCGCCGGCCACCTCCTGGACGATCCGCTCGGTCAGGGCCCGCTCGACGATCAGCCCGGCCCCGGCGGCCGGCCGTACGATCGCCTCCCGCAGCTCCTCCTCGGTCATCGGCCCCACCAGCAGGCCGATGCCGCGCAGCTCGCGGGTGAGCCGGCGGTGCTCGGCCAGCCGGCCGTAGAAGTCGGCGCGCACGCCGAGCACCACCCGGCTCCGGGAACCGGCCTCGCACACCGCCAGCAGGGCGTCGACGAACCGGGCGCGTTCCGCCGGATCGGCGCAGAGCGTGTACGCCTCCTCGAACTGGTCCACCACCACCAGCCCCGGTACGCGGCCCAGCTCGCGGAGCACGGCGGCGTGCGTGTGGAAGGGCCGTTCGCCCGGCGTGATGACCACGACCTTCGCCGGTTCCCGCGCCTCGGCGACGGCGGGTACCAGGCCCGCCCGCAGGAGCGAGGACTTGCCGCTGCCCGACGGGCCGGTCACCGCGACCAGCCGCCGCCCGGCAAGCTGCCCGGTCAGGTCGGCGACGAGCGCGTCCCTGCCGAAGAACACCCCCGCGTCCTCGTGGCCGAACCGGGCCAGGCCGCGGTAGGGCGGTTCCGCGTCGGCGTTCTCCAGCTCGCGCCAGCGCCGCTCCCACTCGGCCGGGTCGCCGTCGCACGCGCGCACGTACGCGAGCAGCACCGGCAGCGACGGCAGCCGGTCGCCCGCGGCGGCCCTGGACAGCGCCGCCACCGACGCCGGCACCCGCGCGGCCATCTGCCGATAGGTGGGCCCGCCGGCCTGTTCCCGTAACCGCCGCAGGTCGAAGGCGAAACGCTGGAGCGGTCCTGCCGCCGGATCGACCGGTTTCTCCTGACGCCCCATCGGTCATCCGCCTTCTGTCCGGTGGACCCCACAAGATGAATCGGCTCGGCCTCAAGCCTAGACAAGCAGCACCACTTCCAGTTGAAAAGGCCGGTAACTCCCCTTTGTCGCGACGGCGATTTTGTTTCCCCAGGTCACCGGGTGCACAACAAACGGCAGACGCACTAAACCTGGTGGTGGGGGCAACCCGGGGGAGCGGGAAGGGGGGGCGGACGCGTACGCTGGTCCGCCCCCATCCCGCTGGTCATCGACCGTCTGGGCGGGGGCTCAGGTGGCCGCCTCCAGGGACGGTTCCGCCGCGGACGCGCGCCGGTGTTCGACGGCGAGCATGGCCGCCAGGAGCAGCACCAGGGTCGCGAGCTGCGCCATCGCGGACCACAGCCCGGCTGCCGCGGCCGGCAGCGCGGCGACCGCCACCACGCCCCTGACCGCCGCCCGGCGGAGCCCGAGCACCCGGCGGAACCCGTAGTCGCCGGCGAAGTAGAGGGCCACGCCCGCGGAGAGCACGATCGCCGCCGCCGGTTTGAGCGGGTCGAAGGGATGCCCGATGACCTTATTTCACAAATGCGCAACTGGCTTGTTCGCGTGGCGCCGCTCACTGCTGGTACGGCGGGGCGACGCCCCAGCCCCAGCGCGGTACCGGCGCCTGGGCCGGCAGCGTCGCGCCCGGCTGTGAGTTGTGCACCGCGATGCGGGTGCCCCACTCGATGTAACCGGCGAAGGCGGCCCGGAACTCGGGGTCGTCCGGCAGGCCCACCTCGTCGGCCGCGTCCATCAGCAGGGCCGCCCAGCGGCGGCGCTGGTCCTCGCGGAGCCGCCGGCCGAGATGGTGGGCGAGCATCCGGGGATGTAGCACTCCGGCTCGTCGACGCACCTCGACAGCTCGTAGTCCAGGCACTGGGGCGCCTTGCCCAGCGGCACCACGGCCCGCCGGTAGGCGGCCTCGAACGTCTCCGCGTCCGGGACTCGGTAGCGGACGTACTCCACGATCATGACATGCCCCCCTTGATGTAATTGTGTAACCACATAAGCATCGGGGGTGTTAATCAGGGCGTCGTTCAGCGGGTGGTGGCGAGGATCCGGCGGGCGCGGGTCAACTGGTCGCGGCGGTAAGTGAGGAGGCGGGCGAAGCGGTCGGGATCGCGGGCGATGACGGCTGACTGGAGGGCGGACTCGGCGGCCAGCCAGGCGGCGACCAGGCCGGAGCGGTGCTTGCAGCGCACGTCCGCGACCGCGGTGGCCCGCTCGCCGGGCGTGACGGTGGGCGCGTCGAGGGCCCAGCGCCGGTCGGAGACCGCGGCCCGCGGGTCGGCGTAGTCGAAGCCGGAGGCCAGCATGCAGGCCCGCCAAGCGTCCCGTGCCCGCAGGACGTCCGGGTGGGCGGCAGACTCCTCGACCGTGCGCAGGTTGTGGGACTCCAGCCGGCGCATGTCGTCCTGGGGCGCGCCGGCGGCCAGCCACGTGCCGGCCCGCTCCCGGCAGCCGGGCCGGGTGGCGGTGCCGTGCAGGGCGGCACGCTCCCGCGCCGGCATCCCGTCCTCCCGCGCAGACACCCCGTCCTCCCGCGCAGGCAGCCCGCCCTCCCGGCCCGCGGACCGCGCCGCCCGGTCGTCCCCGGCCCCGCGCGGATCGCCGCCCGCCTCGCGCGGTTCGTCCCCGGCCCCGCGCCGGTCGTCGCCCGCCTCGTTCGGAGCGGCGCCGGCGCCGCGCGGATCGTCGCCCGCCTCGGGCGGATAGTGGTAGCCGAAGCGGTGGGCCACCGCCTCGTCGATCACCCCGTACCGCCGGGCGTGCTGGGGCGGGCCGTCCTGGGCCGGTGGCATGGGGCGCGACGTCCGGCCGAAGCCGTGCGCCCGCATGCACCGCTCGGTCAGCGCGTGGTGCGCCCGCCGCAGCAGGCCGCGGTCCTCCGAACTCAGCCGGTAGGGGTCGAACGGCAGCGCGATCCGCGCGGGCGGGGCGGCGGCGGCGGGTTGTCCGGTCCCGCACCCCGCCGAGCCGACGGCCAGAGTGAGCGACGCGACGGCGGTGGCGACGCCCGTCCTCATGCGCGGACGTCCATGGCGCCGGCCCGGTGACCGCTCACCGGACCGCTCACCGGACCGCCCACCGGACCGCAGGCCGGGCCGGTGAAGAGGCCGCCCCGGCCCGCCGCCGGTGTCGCGGTGACCGCGTCCACCGCCGCGAGGAGCGCCGCCGCGGCGGTGAGGTGACGTGTTCGCATGGAATTCCTTCCCTTTACGGGAACCGGCCGGTTAATGGCCGCTGCATCGACTCAAGCACACCCGGCGAAACCTGAGAAGCCGCATTCCTTTTTCTCATCGATACCGGTCTGAGCTGGCCGGAAGGTTATAGGAGGCGCTTTCGTCACGGGAAAGGGGAAACGATGATCCGAGGTGCCGGGAAATACAGGTAAGAATGCGGAGAAAGTAGGTGTTACGCGGTGGCGGGCCAGGGGAGCCGGGCCGTCACCCGCCAGCCGCCGTCCGGCGCGGGCCCGTGCTCCAGCCGCCCGCCGTCCAGCGCGACCCGCTCGCCGAGCCCGGCCAGTCCCAGCCCGGGGCCGCCGCCGCCCGCCCGCGGGCTGGCGGCGGGGGAGTTGCGCACCTCGATGGTCAAGCCCCGGCCGGGCGCGCCCGCCAGACGCACCGACGCCTCGGCTCCCGGCGCGTGCTTGCGGGCGTTGGTGAGCGCCTCCTGTACGACCCGGTAAGCCGTACGGCCGGCTCGCTCCGGGACCGGGCCGGCGACCTCCTCGCTCAACGTCACCGGCATCCCGGCCCGCCGCGAGTCGGCGACGAGTTCCCCGACGTCGGCGAGGGTCGGCTGCGGCAGCTCGCCGACCGGGGCGCGCAGCACCCCGATGACCTCGCGCAGGTCCTGTAACGCCTGGTGGGCGCTCTGCCTGATCACCCTGGCCGCGCTGGAGATGTCCTCGGCGGAGGCGTGCGGGTGGAACTCCAGCGCGCCCGCGTGCACGCTCAGCAGCGACAGCCGGTGCCCGAGCACGTCGTGGATCTCCCTGGCGATCGCCTCGCGGGCCCGCTGCTGCGCCTCGGCCTCGGTCCGCGCGGCGCTCTCCCGCAGCGACGCGATGAGCCGCCGCCGATGGTGGACGAACAACCCCCAGCCGACCGCCGCCCCCTGGAACGCGAACCCCAGCAGGAACAGCACCAACCGCGGCAGCTCGGGATCGGGACGCAGCAGCACGTAGACCAGCCCGGCCACCAGGCTCAGCGTGAAGACGGCCAGCGAGGTCCACACCGCCCGGTGCACCGCCACGGTGAACAGCGCCACCAGCATCGCGCCCGCGACCAGCTCGGAGTACGCCGACAGCACGACCAGCACGACGGCCAGCTCGACCGGCCGCCGCCGCCGCGCCCACAACGCCGCGCACCCCAGCACCCCGACCACCTGGTCGAGGTGGAACACCCACATGGGCACGTCCAGCGTGGCCGTCGCGAGCCGCTCGGCCGCCGTCAGCATCCCGAACGCCACGGCGAACACGAACAGCCCCGTGTCCACCACCCAGTCCCGGACCTCCCGCCGGCGCGGGCCCGCGTCCCGCCACGGCGGCGGATCGGCCGGCACTAGGACTCACCGAGCCGGCGGTTCACCGCGCGCTCGGCCGCGGCGGACTCCGCGCCGGTCAGCACCCCGGTCCGGGGCGGCCGGCCGGGCTCGCCGTCGAACGTCCACGACCCGTCCGGCACGAAGATCTCGGCCATGCGCCAGCCTCCCGTGATCACGCTCTCCGAAGTCTAGTCGCGCCGGGCACGGCGGCCCCGGAGGACGACCGGCGTGGACCGCTCACCCGCGCACCCGGCCGATCCGCTCCGTCGCGACGACCACGACCACCCCCAGGATCGCCAGCGACAGGTTCGCGAACACCTCATACCCCTCGAAGAACGGCACCCGTTGCACGACCAGCCGGTTGTACACGTTGAGGAAGACGCCGAACAGCGGCTGCACCGCCACGTGGTCGATGGCCCCGCTGACCCCCTGGAGGATCATGAAGAACCCGAGGAACTGGATGATTTTCATGCTTCGAGGCTAGGAAAACCGCCCGCCCGCGCACATCGGCCCTCGGCATCCCTCCCGCGAACCTTCGGCCGGGCGCGGCCCCCGCCCGCTCCTCCTTTGGTATCGCGGCCACGGGTCCCGGCGGCTCGCGGGGGCTAGGGTCACCTGATGTGAGCGATGACCTGGAACGGCTGGCCGTACGGCTGCGCGCGTTCGCCGAGGTGCGGGACTGGGAGCGATTTCACACGTCCAAGAACCTCGCGATGGCGCTGGCCGGCGAGGTGGGGGAGCTCGTGGCGGAGTTCCAGTGGCTGACCGCCGAGGAGGCGGCCCGGCCGGACCCGGACACCCTGGCCAGGGTGCGCGCCGAGCTGGGAGACGTCACCAACTACCTGGTCCGGCTGGCCGACGTGCTCGGCGTGGACCTGGTCGCCGCGGCGCACGCCAAGCTCGACGAGAGCGAACGCCGCTACGACCCGGACGTCTACCGGGGCTCGGCGCGGAAGGCCCCTCCGCTGCCGCCGTGACTGGGCGGGTGCGCGAAAGGCCCCTCCGCTGCCGCCGTGACGGGGCGGGTGCGCGGGGGGTCTCCGGCGGCCGGGGAATTGTCGGTCGCGGGCGATAGCTTTCGATCATTCCCCCCAAGCTGGAGGTTGGTCGATGTACCGACAGGGCGACATTCTGATCGTGCCGGTGGCCGAGGAGGCCGTGCCGGGCGGGCTGCGGCCGGAGGAGCGTGACGCGCGCGGTCGGCTGGTGCTGGCGCACGGCGAGGCGACCGGGCACTGTCACGCGATTCCCGGGCCGGGCACGCTGGCCGGCGGGTTCCTGCACCTGCCCGAGGGCGGCAGGCTCGTGCACGAGGAGCATGACGCGATCTCGCTGCCCAAGGGGTGGTATCGCGTGGTCCGGCAGCGGGAATACGTGCCGGGGTCGTTCCGGGTGGTGGCCGACTGATGGCGACGCTGACGTGGGAGCAGACGGCCTTCGCGACCGGTCCGGCGGATGACGTCGAGGCGGGCGTGCGGCGGGCCTACCGGGACGCGGGGCTGGCCGGGCCGGAGCGGGTGGTCGTGCTGGGCTCGCCGGCGGCGGGCGCGGCGGCGGCGGCGTGGCTGACCGGGGACGACGACCTGCGCAGGGCCGTCGAGGACGGCCTCCGCGCGGCCGGCCTGGGCGGGCCGGCGGAGACCGCCGCCGGCCTGGCCGCGCTGTTCGACGGGGTGGAGCCGGGGCGGTCCGTGCGTGACGACGTCAGGACCGCACCGTGGGAGCGGGCGCGGCGGGCGGCGTACGCGGAGCTGGGGCCGGCCGGCTGGGCGGCCCAGTGGGCGGAGACCGGCGGCCGGTTGTGGCCGCAGGTGGACCGGCTGGTCACCGCGATCCGCCGGGCCGTCGCCGACCTCGGCGGCGAGGAGCTGCGGCGGCTGACCCTGGACGCGGTCCTCGGCCAGCACGACGCCCCGTGGCTGTCGGCCTTCGACGGGTCCGACGGGCTGGCGGGCCTCAGGCAGGTCGCCGGAGGCGCGGGCTGGTGGTGGCCCTACGAGCGGGTCGCCATCGTCACCGAGCGGCCCGTCGAGCTGCACCGGGACGACGCCGGGCGGCTGCACCGGGGCGACGGGCCCGCCATGGCGTTCTCCGACGGGTTCGCGTTGCACGCCTGGCACGGGATGCCGGTCCCGGCCGACTTCGGGGCCGCGATGACCGCGCTCACCCCGTCCCGCATCCGCGAGGAGGAGAACGCCGAGCTGCGCCGGGTGATGCTGGAGCACTTCGGTTTCGACCGCTACCTCGCGGAGTCGGGGGCCGAGGCGCAGCAGTCCGACGAGACGGGCGTGCTGTGGCGGATCGAGCTGCCCGGTGACGAGCCGCTGGTGATGGTCGAGGTGGTCAACTCGACACCCGAGCCCGACGGCACCAGCCGCACCTACTTCCTGCGGGTGCCGCCGTGGGTGCGCCGGGCGCGCGAGGGCGTCGCCTGGACCTTCGGCATGACCGAGGGCGACTACCACCCCCAGCGCGAGACCTGAGGCGGCCGGGGCGCCACGACGGCGGCCTACGGCCAGGCGGCGGGGACGCGTTCGAGGATGCCGCCGGCGAAGACGGGGTAGAGGCCGGTGGGCTCCAGGTGGACGTAGCCGATGTGGCAGTCGCAGGCGGCGGCCGGGCAGGGGCGCGGGCGCAGCTCCCGGCGGTAGGAGCCGTCGTAGAGGTTGCCCAGCTCCTCGGGGATGAAGTGGCAGCGGCGGACCGTGCCGTCGCCGTTCACCGAGATCACACTGTCCCCGGTGCGGCAGGGCAGGCCGGCGCTGGGATGCGGGAAGCGGCTGTGGTGGAAGAGCGGGTCGATCGCGGACCACTCGGCCGCTTCCGCGTCGGTGTAGAGGCGGCCCTCCTCGGCGTTGACCCACAGGTAGGTCTCGGCGGGCAGGTCGGCCCGCAGCCGCCGGGCGTCGGCCAGATGGGCCGGGTCGCCCACGATGCCGACGCTGTGCCGTACCGGTAGGGAGCGGACCTTCGCCAGGAAACGGTCATAGGGCACCTGGGTGGGGTGGTAGGTCACCCAGAGGGCGGCCCGGTCCGACGCCGAGGCGAGCCACCCGGTGCGGTGGCTGAGGTTCGTCTGGACCGCCACCCTGCGCACGTTCGGCGCCCAGGACAGGTCCACGACGGCCCTGCGGTACCAGGATCGGACCAGCGCCTCGCCCCACGGGGTGAACAGCACGGACACCTCGAAGTCCTGGGCGGTGACCCAGGCGGTGAAGCGCTCCAGCGCGGCCCGGTCGGCCCGGAGCCGCTCGGGGGAGTCCCGCCGCTTGGCGAAGGGGCAGTAGGCGCAGTCGTAGTCGCAGCTCGCCAGCGGGCCGCGATAGAGGATGGTCAGCATGCCGCGTACCCGTCCATGAGGCCCCGGACCCGGTCGGAGAACAACGCCGGGCCGATCGCGTCGGAGTGGGCGAGGCCCTCGGCGGTCAGCCTGATCGCCGACGGCTCCACGACCAGCAGGTCGGCGAAGCGTTCCAGTGGGAAGTCGTCCAGCACGTCGGCGCCGAACCGGTCGCGGTAGAGCGCCCGGGACAGCCCCTCGGCCTGGAGCAGCGACTGGATCAGGTGCCGCCGCCTGCTCTCCCCGGGGGAGAGGGTGAACCCGACGTTCGCCGTGCCGAAGTCGGTCCGCCGCACGTAGTCGTCGATGATCGACCGCACCTGGCGCGCGCCCACGGCGTACTCGAAGGAGTAGTGCAGCGTGCTCGTGTAGGACCGGGCGCCGCAGCCGAGGCCGACCATGCCGTCGGTCTGGCAGCAGTATTCGGTGGACGAGCCCGAGCCGGGCAGCCGGAACATCCGCATGGACACCTGCTCGTAGCCCGCCGCGAGGAGGTGGTCGCGGCCGAGACGGTACAGCTCCAGCCGCTGGTCGTCCCAGGCCCGGCCCTGCTTGCCGAGGCCGGTCAGCGGGCGGACGTAGAGCGGGTAGAGGTACAGCTCCTCCGGTTTCCAGGTGAGCGCGGTGTCCAGCGAGTACCGCCAGGAGGCGGGGGTCTGGCCGTCGATCCCGTAGATCAGGTCGATGTTGAGCGCCGGGATTCCGGCCGCGCGGATCGCGTCGAGGGCCGCGTCCACCTCGGCGCGCCGCTGCGGGCGCACGGCGGACCTGGCCTCGGCGTCGACGAAGCTCTGCACGCCGATGGAGACCCGGGTGGTGCCGCGCTCGGCGAGCACGGCGAGGCGGTCGGGGGTGGCGGTGGCGGGTGAGGTCTCCACGGACAGCGGGATCGCGGCGAGGTCGGCGCCCATCGTGCGCTCGGTCAGGTCGAACAGCCGGGTCAGCTCGCCCGCGCTGAGATAGGTGGGCGTGCCGCCGCCGAACGCGGCGGTGCTGAACGCCGGGGCCTCCAGCGCCTCCCGCACGGCGCGGGCCTGCCGTTCGAGGGCGTCGAGGTAGCCGCCGACGAGCTCCTCGGGCGCGCCGGTGCGGGTGAACAGGTTGCAGAACCCGCAGCGCATCTCGCAGAACGGGATGTGCACGTACAGTGCGCCCGCCCGCTCACCGGCCCACACGTCCCGCAACGGCGGGCGCGGATCGAGCGGCCGGTAGGCCGTCTTGTGCGGGTAGGCGTAGACATATCCCTCATAGGGCCGCATGACGCTCCAGAATGAATTCGGCGTAGGGCACCGTCCACACGACCTCGTGACCGATCCGGTGGCCGACGTGACCGTCCTCGCCGTACGCGGTGCCGTGGTCGGAGCAGACGATCACCAGGCAGGGCCGGCGCATGAGGTCGTAGAGACGGCCGATGTGCCGGTCGACGTACTCCAGCGCGGCGGCGTGGCTCTCCCGCGAGTCACCGGTGGCGCCCGGCAGGTAGAAGTGGTTCGGCTGGTGCAGCGCCGAGACGTTGACGAACAGGAAGACCGGCCCGTCCCGGTGTGCCAGCACCTCGGCCGCGCGGTCGATCTGCCGCTCCAGCGACGCCGGGTTCGTCACGCCGAACTCCGGCTCCCAGTGGCTTTCCGCGAACAGGCCCGGCAGCGCCGAGCCGAGCGGGGTCCGCTTGTTGAAGAATCCGACGCCGCCGACGCAGATCGTCCGGTAGCCCGCCCCGGCGAGCCCCGTGGGCAGGTCGGGGGCGTCGAACACCCACGTGCCGCCCGCCGTCGTCTCGCTGCCGGGGAAGGTCGCCGCGAACAGCCGGGGATGCGGGCCGGGAGTCACCGGGGTGGGCAGGAACCCGGCGAACATCGCGGCGTGCGCGGCGTAGGTGAAGCTGCCGGGGCTGTGCCGCCGCTCCCAGCCGCCCCCGTGCGGCAGCAGCCCGGTCAGCCGCCCGGCCTCGGCCATCTCCGCCGCCACGTCGTACCGGAGGGTGTCGAGGGTGACCAGGAGGATGTCATGGCTGCCCACGACGTCGTGCATGTCCATCGATGACCGCCTTCACCTGCTCCGCGTAGGTGTCTCGTTCGTTTCCCGACAGGTCGCCCAGGCCCGGCAGCAGGTCGCCGAACGCGTTGACCTCGGCCACCGCGACGGACCGCAGGTCGGCGCCCACCATGACGTCCACGCCGGTGGCCAGGCTGCCGGGGAAGCACGCCGCCGCCCCGGCGCACGCGTCCAGCACCCGCGTCCACAGCGCCGGGCGGGAGCGGACCACGTCGAGGTCGCCGCGCTCGCCGCCGAGGTGCAGGTTGGTCATCGGGCCGCGGCCGACCCGGACCACCGCGTGCGTCGGCGTCCCCGCCACGGTCACGACCCGCAGGTCGTACGCCCTGCCGTCGATCGACGCCTTGGGGAACCACCGCTCGACGTGCAGCCCGTCGGGCGCCAGCGCGTCCACCAGCGCCCGCACGCCCTCCTCGTCCTCGTAGGCGCGCAGCTTCAGCGAGTTGCGCAGCACGCCGTCGAGCCAGGCCGCCGAGGTGACCGCCTTGACCCGGCCGGCGTGCGCCTGGAACGCGACCACCCCCGACGCCGACGAGCCGTGCGCCGGCTTGACGAACACCCTGGCCCAGCCGCGCTCCGCCATCCGCTCGCGCAGCTCGTCGTACGAGCCGGCCGGGAACGCCGGCGGCACCGGCACCCCGGCCCGGTCGAGCACGGCGTGGCAGCTCCGCTTGTCGAACATCACCGCGATCTCCCCGACGTCGCCGAGCAGCTCGACGCCGGGGATCGCGGCCACCCGCGCCAGCCCCTTCGTGAACGCGGCGTACCACGACGCGCCCCCGCCCACCCGGGCCGGATCGCCGGGCCCGCGCAGCAGCGCGTCGCTCTCCGCGTCCTCGCCGGGCGAGTCGATCCGCAGCAGCGCCCCCGCGGGCGCCCCGATCTCCCGCCCGGCCAGCACGTCCCGCCACGAGACGAGGGACGGCTCCGCGAGCCCGCGGGCGAGCACGGCGGCGCGGAACAGCGCCACCCGGCGGTCGCCGGGCGTGCCCACGACGGCGAAGCGCACCGTCATTCGCTCACCGCGACATAGAACTCGTCGTGCGTATATCGGTGGGAGAGGTCGACGGTCACCGTGGGCAGTGCCTTCTCGACCCTGGCCGCGGTCTCCTCGCTCAGGTAGTTGTGGTGCAGGTCGAGGTGCTGGAGGTGGCTGAGCGGCTGCCCGCTGAGGAGGGCTTCGGCTCCGGCGTCGGTGAGGACGCCCATGCCCAGGCTGAGCGCCTCCAGCCGGGCGACCACGGGGGCGGCGGCGACGGCCGAGGCGATCTCGTCCTGCCGCTCGCTGTCGCGCAGGCCGAGCCGTCTCAGCGCGGGCAGCCCGGCGCCGCCGAGGATGCCGGCCAGGTCGGCGGTCGTCGAGTCCCCGCCGTACTGCTCGACGCCGAGCCACAGCTCCAGGTGTGCCAGGCCGGGCAGGTGGGAGTCGCCGACCGCGCGGACCACGTGGGCGGGCAGCCCGCCGCACTCGAAGCGCAGCACACGGAGGTGCTCGTGCCGGACCGGTCGCATGACCAGCCCGTCGGAGCCGCGCACGTCCAGCCGCTCCAGCCGGGGGAACGCCTCCAGCAGCGGGGTGATGTCGCCCTGCCGGATCCAGGAGATCTCCCAGTGCTCGGGCTCGACGAATCCCAGGAACACCGAGCGGAGCCGGGGCAGCCGGTGGGCGTGCGCCGCGAGGACCTCCGGCGCCCCGCTCGCGTCCTCTCCGGCGACGACGATCGCCTGGATCCGCTGACCGCCGACCCGGCCGATCAGCTCGGAAAGATCGTCGGCGAGGGACGACCCGGCGCCGCCGTCGGTCGAGGCCCCGTCCCACAGGACCCAGGCGGCCTGCCAGGGGTCGGCGCACGGGTCACCCGGCTCCACGATCGGCAGCCCGGCGAAGCGCTCGCGGTGGGCGCCGGCGGGGTCGTGGCGGTAGACGGAGTCCTCCGGGATGAACGCGTCGCCGGGGTCGCGCGGATCGGCGGGCGTCTCCTCCCACTGCTCCTCGAGGTCGTCGTACATCATTCGCTCACCGCGACATAGCGCCAGTCGCGGTCGGTCCGCTGCCGGTCGGACAGGACGACCTCGACGCCGGGCAGGGCGGCGGTGACCCGCTTCATCATGGCGTCGGTGAGGAAGTGGTGGTGCAGGTCGAGTCTGCGCAGGTGGGTGAGGGGCTGGCCGCTGAGGAGGGCTTCCGCGCCGGTGTCGGTGAGGACGCCCATGGACAGGTTGAGGCTCTCCAGCCGGGCGACGATCGGGGCGGCGGCCACCGCCGCGGCGACGTCGTCCTGGATCTCGCTGTCCTGGAGGCCGAGGTGGCGCAGCGACGGCAGCCGCTCGCCGGTCAGGATGGGGCCGAGGTCCGGGGTCGTCGTGTCGCCGCCGTAGTTCTCGACGCCGAGCCACAGTTCCAGGTGTTCCAGCGCGGGCAGGTCGCAGGCGCCGATCGCGCGGACGACCTCTCCGGGCAGGCCGCCGGTCTCGACGCGCAGGATCCGCAGGGCGTCGTGCCGCACCGGGTTGAGCCGCAGCCCGCTGCCGCCGCGCACTTCCAGCCGCTCCAGCCGGGGGAAGGCGGTGAGCAGCGGGGTGATGTCGGACTGCTGGATCCAGGAGATCTCGGCCTCCTCCGAGCTGATCGCGCCGAAGAAGAGTGAGCGCAGCTCGGGAAGGCGCCCGGCGCTCTCGGCCAGCCGGGAGACGAGGGTATCCGAGGGGGTCTCGTAGGAATCCTCCCAGCCGCCGATGACCAGTGCGGTCACCTTGGCGGTGTCCACGAGGCCGAGGAAGCGGTCGAAGCACTCGGCCATGGTGGAGTCCGCGGTGTCGTCCCACTCGCTCGCGGTGAGCCGCCAGGCCACCGAGCCGGGGTCGGGGAGCGGCTCCTCCTCGCCGGAGTCCGGAAGGTGGGTCACGGGCAGCCCGGCATAGGTCTCGTCGTAGCGACGCTGGTAGCCGTGACGCGGGTCGTACTCAATCTCGATCATGGGGGGATCCTCGCCTGGGGGAGTGGCGGAACATGTCCTACCAGAGGCCGCCGACACTTCGCGGCGGGCGTCTCACTCGCTCACCGCGACGTAACGCCAGACCTCGCCGTCCTCGTCGTCCTCGTCCTCCAGGTCGGGCTCCTCCTGCTCGGACAGGTCCACGTGCACGCCGGGCAGGGCGGCGGCGACGCGGGTCATCATGGCGTCGGTGAGGTAGTGGTGGTGCAGGTCGAGTCTGCGCAGGTGGGTGAGGGGCTGGCCGCTGAGGAGGGCTTCGGCTCCGGTGTCGGTGAGGACGCCCATGGACAGGTTGAGGCTCTCCAGCCGGGCGACGACGGGTGCGGAGGCCGCGGCGGCGGCGATGTCGTCCTGGATCTCGCTGTTCTGCAGGCCGAGGTGGCGCAGCGACGGCAGCCGCTCGCCGGTCAGGATGGGGCCGAGGTCGGTCACCGTGGCGTCGCCGCCGTACTCCTCGACGCCGAGCCACAGCTCCAGGTGTTCCAGCGCGGGCAGGTCGCAGGCGCCGACCGCGCGGACGACCTCTCCGGGCAGGCCGCCGGTCTCGACGCGCAGGATCCGCAGGGCGTCGTGCCGCACCGGGTTGAGCCGCAGCCCGCTGCCGCCGCGCACCTCCAGCCGCTCCAGCCGGGGGAAGGCGGTGAGCAGCGGCGTGATGTCGGACTGCTGGATCCAGGAGATCTCGGCCTCCTCCGAGCTGATCGCGCCGAAGAAGAGTGAGCGCAGCCCGGGAAGGCGCCCGGCGCTCGCGGCCAGCCGGGAGACGAACGTCTTGCTGCTCTCCGTGTAGCAGTCGCCCCAGTCACCGGCGACGACGGCCGTGACCCGGGTGGTGTCCACCCGGGTGAAGAACCGGTCGAGGCACTCGTCGAGCGAGTGACCGTCCCACGTGCCGCCGCTGAGCCACCATGCCGCCGAGCCGGTGTGCGGGAGGCGCTTGTCCGGCGAGGCGGGCAGGGGGGTGACGGGCAGCCCGGCGTAGGTCTCGTCGGCGCGGGTCAGGAAGACGTCGTCTATCTCGATCATGGGGAGTCCTCGGCTGGGGGGTGGACGGTCCTGTCCTACCAGACCCGGCCGACGGAACCGTCCCCTGTGCTGCACGGTGGTAACGGCGGGGGGCGTTGACGGGATACTCCTCTTCAGCGGGGGCGCGGACGGCGGAGGCGCCGGGTGCGACAGTTTTCGAAAACGAACGTCACCGTTACGATGACGAACGAAACTTGCCGAGGAAGGAGCCCGCGGGTGCTGGCCGAGGAACGACACGAGGCGATCTTGCGGGAGCTGAGCCGCAAGGGCTCGGTCCGGGTGGCGGACCTGGCGGCGAGCCTGGGCGTGTCGGCCGTCACGATCCGGCACGACGTGCGGGAGCTCGCCGGCCGCGGCCTGCTGACCAGGGTGCACGGCGGCGCCCTGTCGGCCCCGGTGACCTCGGGCGACGGGGCGGCCGTGGAGCAGCTCGTCCGGGAGCGGGCGCCGGAGCCGGAGACGGAGCGGGACGCCGCCGGGCGGGAGCCTTACGTGCTGGGCATGCTGGTGCCGCAGGCGGCCTACTACTATCCGGCGGTGATCCGCGGCGCGCAGGCGGTCGCCCGCGAGCTGGGGGCCAGGATTACGCTCGCGGTGTCCCGGTACGACCTGAAGGAGGACCGCAGGCAGGTGGCGCAGCTCCGGGCCTCCGGGGTGGACGGGCTGCTGCTGACGCCGAGCGAGGACCCGACGCGCTCGCTGCAGACCGAGCAGTGGGTGAACGAGCTGGACCTGCCGGTGGTGCTGGTGGAGCGCCGGTCGAGCTGGCCGGTGGACCGGGTGGAGCAGGTGGCCACCGACCACGGGTACGGCGCCTACCTGGCCACCTGTCACCTCGCCCGGCTGGGGCACGACCAGGTGGCGCTGTTCGCCAGGGAGAGCAAGACGACCCCGTGGATCCGCGAGGGGTACGAGCGGGCCCAGCGGTCCCTCGGCCTGCGCGAGGGGCACCTGCACCTGGTCCCGCTGTCCGAGGCGGACGACCCGGTGCCGATGGACGAGCACGTGGACGCCTTCGTGCGCCTGGTCGCGACCGGCGCCGTGACGGCCGCGCTGGTGCACAACGACATGGACGCGTTGCTGCTGGTCAGAAGTCTGCGGGCGCGCGGGATCTCGATCCCGGGTGACCTGGCGATCGCGACCTACGACGACGAGGTGGCCGCGCTCGCCGACATCCCGCTGACCGCCGTGTCGCCGCCCAAGCAGGCGGTGGGCGCCGAGGCCGTGCGCATGCTGGTGGACCGGCTGGACAACCCGGACCGGCCCCTGCGCAGCGTGCTGCTGCGGCCGGAGCTGCGGGTCCGCGCCTCCTGCGGCGCGCCGGGCCGCTGACCGCCCCGTACGGCGCACGCATCGTTGGCGACCCCGACGATCTTCGTTTCCTTTCGTTTTGCATCGTTGTAACCAGAATGCAATTGATCGTCGGTGGAGAACCGTTGACAGCCCTTCATTCGTAATCGAATGATTGCACCGAACTTCCTTCTCCCCCATGGACGGTGCACATGAAGCGTAGGTCCCTGCGGATGTCGGCCCTGCTCGCGAGTGCCGTCGTGTCGTTGTCGGCCGTGGCCGCCTGCGGTGGCACGGATTCGAGCACTCCCCAGGCGGAGTCGGGCGGCGGGCCCGTCACCATCACGTTCCGCTCCTTCGTCAAGGGCTCCGACGTCGTCACCGCGGCCTTCAACAAGACCCACAAGGACATCCAGGTCAAGTTCGAGAACGTGCCGAGCGGCGCGGACTACTACACCAAGCTCGCCAGCTCGGTGAAGGCCGGCAACGCCCCGGACGTGGCCGTCGTCGAGTACAACCAGTTGCCCGAGGCGGTCAGCCAGGGCGAACTGGAGGACCTGACCGCCAGCGCGGGCTCCCTGGTCTCGGAGAAGTTCCGCCCGCCGGTGCAGGCGCTGGTCAACCTCGGCGGGAAGACCTGGGGCGTGCCGCGTGACGTGGCCCCGCTGGTGTTCTTCTACCGCAAGGACTTCTACGACAAGCACAAGATCGAGCCGCCGAAGACCTGGGACGACTTCACCAAGGCGATGGAGGCGGTGAAGAAGGCCGACCCCGAGGCCAGGGGCGGCGTCTTCCAGACCGGTGACCCGGACGCGCTGGCCGCGTTCGCCTGGCAGGCGGGCGCCAAGTGGTACGGCACCCAGGGCGACGCCTGGAAGGTGGACATCGACGACGCGGCGTCCAAGAAGGTGGCGGACTACTGGAACGACCTGGTGGTGAAGGACCTCGTCGCGCAGTTCAACACCGTCAGCGACGACGCCTTCTTCCAGGCGTTGCAGAAGGGCCAGGTCGTCTCCTACGTCTGCCCGAACTGGTGCGCGGGCGCCCTCCAGTCCACCGTGCCCGACCAGTCCGGCAAGTGGGCCGTCGCGCCGGTGCCGAGCTGGGACGGCCAGCCGGCGTCCGGCATGCTCGGCGGCTCCTCCTTCACCATCCCGAAGGGGTCCAAGCACCCCGAGGCGGCCATGGAGTTCATCAAGTTCATCACCAGCGACATGGAGGGCATGAAGGCATGGCTGTCCAGCGGCACCAGCAGCATGCTGCCCGCCGCTCCGGATCTGGCCCCGGCCACCAGCGTCTTCAAGCTCGACTTCTTCGGCGGCCAGGACATCTTCTCCGTCGCGTCCAAGGCGTACGAGTCGATCCCGGCGGGCTGGGCGTGGGGGCCGACCGCCGGCGTCACCGAGACCGCGATCAACGACCAGCTCGGCAAGCTGGCGACCGGTGAGGTGCGGCTGGCCGACGTGCTCACCAGCGCCGAGCAGGCCACCGTGGCCGACCTGAAGACCCGCGGCCTGAACGTCGTCCAGTAGCGCCCGAAAGGGCCGGGTGCCCGCCCGCGGCGGCGGGCACCCCCGACTCCGGAAGGAGAGTGCCATGGCGACCCGTTCGGCGCGGCGGCAGGGCCGCACCGCCGCCCTGCTCATCGGCCCGTTCCTGCTGCTCTTCCTCGCCTTCTCCATCGCGCCGCTGGTCTACACGGCGTGGCTGAGCCTGTTCTCCGAGCGGAGCTCCGGCCTCGGGTTCGGCGGCACGGAGACGTTCTTCACCGGCCTGGAGAACTACGTGCGGGCCCTGTCGGACGAGGCGTTCCGCAACAGCTTCCTGATCATCGCGCTCTACGTGCTGCTGTACATCCCGCTGATGATCGGCGGCGCGCTCCTCCTCGCCCTGCTCCTGGACTCGGCGATGGCCCGCGCCAAGCGGTTCTTCCAGCTCGCGCTCTTCCTGCCGCACGCCGTGCCCGGCCTCATCGCCGCGGTCATCTGGGTGTACCTCTACACGCCCGGACTCAGCCCGGTGATCGACGCGCTGGAGTCCGCCGGGGTGCGATGGAACTTCCTGTCGGCCGACCACGCCCTCTTCTCGGTGGTCAACATCTCCACCTGGGAGTGGATCGGCTACAACATGGTGATCTTCTACGCCGCCCTGCAGGCCATTCCCCGGGAGATCCTGGAGGCGGGCCGGGTGGACGGGGCGAGCGGGGCGCGCATCGCGCTGCGGATCAAGGTGCCGATGGTCCGCCCGGCGATCGCGCTCAACGTGCTGTTCACCGTGATCGGCGCACTCCAGCTCTTCACCGAGCCCCGGGTCATCTACCGGGTCTCCACGGAGATCGGCAGCGCCTGGACCCCCAACATGTACGCGCTGCGCGCCGCCTTCGAGAACCACGACTACGGCCTCGCCTCGTCGGCCTCGATCCTGATCGCCCTCCTCGGCGCGGTCCTGTCCTACATCGTGACCCGCTTCTCCGGACGCAGGGGGCAGATATGACGCTCACCGCGACACCCGCGCCCGCGGTCCCCGCGAGCCCGCCGCCCAGGCCCGGGCGCACCGGCCTGATGCCGCGGCTGCTGTCGCGCACCGCGGTCAACGGCGTCCTCGTCATCGCCACGCTCTACACGCTGATGCCGCTGCTGTGGCTGGTCATGGCGTCCACCAAGGACATGCGCGACCTGTTCGGCACCAACGGCTTCGCCTTCGGGCAGGAGTTCAACCTCGGCGCCAACCTGTCCCACCTGTTCACCGCCAACGACGGCATCTACCTCGAATGGCTGTGGAACACCGTGCTGTACGCCGGGGGCGGCGCGCTGGTCGCCACCGCCCTGTGCGTCGCGGCCGGCTACGCCTTCGACAAGCTGGCGTTCCCGTTCAAGGAGAAGATCTTCGGGCTGATCCTGCTCGGCGTGCTGGTCCCGGCGAGCGCGATGGCGCTGCCGATCTACTTGCTGGCGTCGAAGGTCGGCCTCGTCAACACCTTCTGGGGATTCTTCCTGCCGAGCCTCGTCTTCCCGTTCGGGGTCTACCTGGCCCGGGTGTTCAGCGCCGCCTACGTGCCGGACGAGGTCGTCGAGGCGACCCGGGTGGACGGCGCCGGCGACCTGCGCACCTTCGTCAGCATCGGGTTCCCGATGTTGCGCACGGCCTTCGTGACCATCTTCCTGTTCCAGTTCACCAGCATCTGGAACGGCTTCTACCTGCCGCTCGTGATGCTCACCGACCAGCATCTCTACCCGCTCAACCTCGGGCTCTACACCTGGCAGACCACGGGGCTCAACCAGGGGCACCCGGAGGACTACCTGCTCGCCATCACCGGATCGCTGGTGGCCGTCATACCGCTGATCATCGCCTTCGTGGCGTTGCAACGCTACTGGAAGGCCGGCATGACCACGGGAGCGGTCAAGTGACCCTGCCCCGCGCGCTGTTCGTGATGGAACCGCGCTTCCGCACCGCCCTGTTCGGTCCCGAGGAGCTCGACCGGCTCACCGGGCTGACCGACATCGACCCCGGCCTGGTCGTCCGCGACTTCGCGGACGCGCCCGGCCTGGACACCGCCGAGATCCTGATCACCTGCTGGGGCTGCCCGCAGATCGACGCCGACGTGCTCCGGCGCGCGCCCCGGCTGCGGGCCGTCGTGCACACCGCGGGCACCGTCAAGCAGATCATCACGGACGCCTGCTGGGAGCGCGGCATCGCCGTCTCCTCCGGCGCCGCGGTCAACGGCCTGCCCGTCGCCGAGTACACCGTCGCCGCGATCCTCTTCGCCGGCAAGCGGGTGCTGGCCCTGCGCGACCTGTACCGCGCGGAGCGCCGCACCCTCGACTGGGCGGCGCGGTTTCCCTCGCTCGGCAACTACCGCAAGGTCGTCGGCGTCATCGGGGCCTCGCACATCGGCCGCCGGGTGCTGGAACTGCTGCGCCCGTTCGACCTGGAGCCGCTGATCAGCGACCCCTACCTCGACGAGGCCGGGGCCGCCGCGCTCGGCGCCCGCCTGGTGGACCTGGACGAGCTGATGGCCACCAGCGACGTCGTCTCCGTGCACGCCCCCGCGCTGCCGGAGACCCGGCACCTGCTGGACGCCAGGCGGCTCGCGCTGCTGGCCGACGGGGCCACGCTCATCAACACCGCCCGCGGCTCGCTGGTGGACATGGACGCGCTGGCGAAGGAACTGCTCACCGGGCGGATCGACGCGGTGCTCGACGTCACCGAGCCCGAGGTGCTCCCGGCGAACTCACCGCTCTACGACCTGCCGAACGTCCTGCTCACCCCGCACATCGCCGGCTCCTTCGGCGGGGAGCTGCGCCGCCTCGCGCACGCCGCCCTGGACGAGCTGGAACGCTACAAGGCCGGCCTGCCGTTCGCGCACGCCGTGCTCCCCGACACGATCGGCCGCTCGGCGTGAGCCGGCGCCGCCCCGCCCCGGACAGGAAGGCTTCACGGTGACCGACCCCCTCGCAGGCAACCCGTTGCGCACCCGCGCGGACCTCCAGGAGGCGGTGCGCGCCCTGTGCGCGCCGCTCGCCGCGCGGTTCAGCCCCGGCGGGGCGCGGGTGCGGCTCGGCGGCACCGGCGCGGTGTTCGACGACGCCGCGGCCGAGCTGGAGGGGTTCGCCCGCCCGCTGTGGGGGCTCGCGCCGCTGGCCGCCGGGGGAGGCGACTTCGACGGCTGGCCGGTGTACGCGCGCGGGCTGGCGAGCGGCACCGACCCGGCGGACCCGGAGTTCTGGGGCGACCCGGTCGAGCGCAACCAGCGGCTCGTGGAGATGGCCGCGCTCGGCTTCGCGCTCGCCCTGGTCCCCGAACAGGTGTGGGACCCGCTTCCGCCGGCCGCACGGGACAACCTCGTCCGCTGGCTGTCCACGATCAACGAGCGGGAGACCGCGGACAACAACTGGCTGTTCTTCCGGGTGCTGGTCAACCTGGGCCTGGCCCGGGTGGGCGCCGAGCACGACCCGGCCGCGACCGAGGCCGCGCTGGACCGGCTGGAGAGCTTCTACGTGGGCGACGGCTGGTACACCGACGGCCCGACCACGCAGCGCGACTACTACATCCCGTTCGCGATGCACTTCTACGGTCTCATCTACGCCCGGCTCGCCGACGATCCCGCCCGCGCGGCGCGGTTCCGGGAGCGGGCGGCGCTGTTCGCCGGGGACTTCGCCCGCTGGTTCGCCGCGGACGGCGCGGCGCTGCCGTACGGGCGCAGCCTCACCTACCGGTTCGCGCAGGGCGCGTTCTGGGGCGCGCTGGCCTTCGCGGATGTCGAGGCGCTGCCGTGGGGGGTGATCAAGGGACTGGCGCTGCGCCATCTGCGCTGGTGGCGGGACCGGCCGATCTTCCAGCCGGACGGGACGCTGTCCATCGGGTACGGGTACCCCGACCTGATCATGGCGGAGGGGTACAACTCGCCCGGCTCGCCGTACTGGGCGTTGAAGTTCTTCCTGCCGCTCGCGCTGCCGGAGGAGCACCCGTTCTGGCAGGCGGAGGAGGCGCCGCTGCCCGAGTCGCCGCAGGTCACCGCGCTGCCCCGGGCCGGGATGGTGATCGTCGGGGATGCCGGCGGGCGGCAGGTGACGGCCCTGGCCGACGGCGGGCAGTGGGCGGACTGGCAGCCCCGGCACGCTGCTGAGAAGTACGCCAAGTTCGCCTACTCCACCGCGTTCGGCTTCAGCGTCCCCGCCGGGGGGCGCGGCCTGGCGCAGGCGGCGGCGGACAGCATGCTCGCGCTCTCCGACGACGGCGTGCACTACCGGGTCCGCGAGCGGTCGGTGGAGACGTCGGCCGACGGGGACGTGCTGCGCTCGGTGTGGCGGCCGATGCCCGGCGTGGAGGTGGAGACCTGGCTGCTGCCGCGCGCGCCGTGGCACGTGCGGATCCACCGGCTGCGCTGCGACCGGCCGCTGCACAGCGCCGAGGGCGGCTTCGCGGCCGGGCGCGGCCTGACCGGCTCCGCCCAGGAGGCGGGCGCCGCCTGGGCGGTCGGCCCGGCCGGCGGCAGCGGCCTGCTCGACCTGTCCGGCGCGCGCGACGGGCTGCTCGTCCTGACCGAGCCGAACACCAACCTGATCGCCCCGCGTACCGTCCTGCCCACCCTCGTCGCCCGGCACGAGCCCGGCGAGCACTGGCTGGCCTGCGCCGTCCTCGCCGACCCCGACCCCTCCGCGTGGCAGGCCGCCTGGCCCGCCCCGCCCGAGCCGCCGGAGTGGTACGCCGGTCGCCGCTAGACCACCCCGAGGGCGGCTCCCGTCGCGCGGGCCGGGAGCCGCCCCTGCGGGTGGTCACTCCGTCGCCGCGGCCTCCCCGGCGGCCAGCACCAGGTCCGGGGTGATCGGCAGGTGCCTGACCCGGTGGCCGGTCGCGTGGTAGACGGCGTTGGCGATGGCCGCCGCCGTGCCCGTGCCCGCCACCTCGCCCATGCCCCGGGCGCCCAGCGCGTTGGCGTGCGGGTCCGGCCGGTCCACGAAGATCACGTCGAGGTCGGGCACGTCCGCCTCGACCGGGACCAGGTAGCCGGCCAGGTTGGCGGTGACGATCCGGCCCAGCCGCCGGTCCACCAGGGTGTGCTCGGTGAGGGCCATGCCGATGCCCCAGATCATCCCGCCGATGGCCTGGCTGCGCGCCGTCGCGGCGTTCAGCACCCGGCCCACGTCCAGGGCGCTGACCATGCGCGACACCCTGACCTCCCCGGTGACGGCGCTGACCCGCACCTCGGCGAAGGCGGCGCCGTAGGATCCGGCGCCCGAGGGGGCGGGGGTCCCCAGGTCGGCCGACCCGGACGCGTGCACCGGCGCGCCGTGCCGCTCCATGATCTGCCGGTAGGTCTCGCCGCGGCGCGGCCTGGCCGTGAGGAACAACCGGTCGTCGGCCGCCCCGACCTCCCCGGCGGCGGCGCCGTACAGCGGGGAGCGCGGGTCGGCGACGGCCAGGGCCGTGACCTTCTCCCGGGCGGCGCGGCCCGCCTCGCGGACGGCGACGCCGACCGTCGCCGCGGTGGTGGACCCCGAGGAGGTCGGTCCGGGCGGGTATCGGGTGTCGCCGAGGCGTGGCCGCACGGACGCGGGGCGCATGCCGAGTGCCTCGGCCGCGATCTCCGTCATGATCGTGTAGGTGCCGGTGCCGATGTCCTGCGTGCCGGACCGCACGATCGCCCGCCCGTCCGTGCCGATCTCCACCGCGGCCTGCGCGCGCATCCCGTGCCAGCGGTGGTAGGAGCCCGCCATGCCCCAGCCCACCAGCGTCTCGCCCTCGCGCATCGACCCCGGCTCCGGCCTGCTGCGCGGCCAGCCGAAACGCTCCGCGCCCAGTTCGTAGCACTCGCGCAGAAACCTGGTCTCCGGGTTCGTGGCCCCCGGCTCGGAAGCGGCGTAGTTCGCCAGCCTGAGCGCGACGGGATCCATGCCCAGCTCCCAGCTCAGCTCGTCCAGCGCCATCTCCAGCGCCTCGTTCGCCGGGCCGCTCGGCGGGCGGGTCGCCATCGTGGTGCCCATGTCCACCTCCACCACCTGAGTGCTCACCCGCAGGCCAGGGCAGGTGTAGACGGCCTGGGTGGAGGCGACCGGGTTGAAGTGGATGAGGTCGCGCGTCGCGCTGTGCGAGATGATGTGGTGGGTCAGCCCGGTGAGCCGTCCGTCCCGGGTGGCGCCGGCCCGCAGGCGCTGCACCGACGCGGGCCGGTGGCCGCAGGAGGTGCTCATCTGCGCGCGGGTGAGCACCAGCCGCACCGGACGGCGGAGCTGCCGGGCGACGGCCGCCACGATGTAGGTGTGCGGCCACACGAAGCCCTTGCTGCCGAAGCCGCCGCCGAGGAACGGCGTGACCACCCGCACCCGCTCCGCCGGCACGCCGAGCATCTCGGCCACCACCTCCCTGGTGTACGTGATCGACTGGGTCGACTCGTACAGCGTGAGGTTCTCCCCCTCCCAGACGGCCAGCGTCGCCGACGGCTCGATCGGGTTGTGGTGGTTGACCGCCGTCGTGTACTCCGCCTCGATCCGCGCGTCCGCCGCCGCCAGCCCGGCCTCCGGATCGCCGCGCACGAGTTGCAGGGCGCCCGGCGTCCCGTCCGGCGGCGTGTACGCCCTGCCGAGGTTCTCCCGCAGGCCGATCGTCGGGGTCTCGGCGTCGTAGTCCACCCGGACCAGACGGGCGGCTTCGTGCGCGCGTTCCAGGGTGTCGGCGACCACGACGGCGACGTGCTGCCCGCCGTACCAGATGTCGGGTTCCTGGAGCGGTACCGTCGACTGGGCGTGCGGCGGGAGCCAGGACGTGGGCCGGTGGGCGAAGCGGGGCATGTTCTCGTGCGTGCAGACCGCCAGCACGCCGGGGGCCGCCTCGGCGGCGGCGGTGTCGATGCGGGTGATCCGGCCCCTGGCGATCGTGCTCTGCACGAGCACGGCATGCGTGAGACCGGGTACCCGCTGGTCGGCGGCGTACCGGGCGGCGCCGGTCACCTTGTCAGGGCCGTCCACCCTGCCGGGAGGCGGAGTCATCGGCCGCCTCCCACGCGCTCCAGCACGTCGGCGACCGTGCGCCGGACGAGTTCCACCTTGAACGCGTTGTGCTCGCGGGGCGCCGCGCCCTCGACGGCCGCCTCGCCGGCGGCGCGCAGCACGTCGGGGGTGAGCCGGCGCCCGCGGACCGCGTTCTCGGCCGCGAGCGCCCGCCACGGCCGGGGCGCCACGCCGCCGAGCGCGATCCGCGCCTGGCGCACGGTGCCGCCGTCCAGGTCGAGCGACACGGCCACCGACACCAGCGCGAACTCGAAGGACGCCCGGTCGCGCACCTTGCGGTAGCCCGAGCGGAACCCGGCCCCGGCCGCCGGGATCTCCACGGCGACGATCAGCTCGCCCGGCCGCAGCGCGGTCTCGACGTGCGGGGTCGAACCGGGCAGCCGGTAGAACTCGGTGATCGGGATGCGCCGGTCGTGCGTGACGACGGTGGCGTCCAGTGCGGTGAGCGCCACCGCGAGGTCCGACGGATGCACCTTGATGCAGGCGTCGCTGCCGCCCAGGATGGCGTGCCAGCGGTTCTCGCCGCCGATCGCGGGGCAGCCGCTGCCCGGCACGCGGGTGTTGCACGGCATCGCGGCGTCCCTGAAGTACCAGCACCGGGTCCGCTGCATCAGGTTGCCGCCGACGCTCGCCGCGTTGCGCACCTGGGCCGACGCGCCCGCCAGCAGCGCCTGCGACAGGACCGGCAGCCGGTCCCGTACCCGGGGTTCGCGGGCCACCTCCGCCATCCTGGCCAGCGCCCCGATCCTGATCACCTCCTCCCCGAAGGAGATCCCCTTGGCCGGGACGGCGTTGACGTCCACCACCAGGCCGGGGGCGGCCAGCCCGTCCCGCATGAGGTTGAGCAGCTCGGTGCCTCCGGCCAGGAACGCGGCGGAGGGATCCCGCCCGGCCACGGCGACCGCGTCCGCCGCGCTGGTCGCCTGCGCGTAGGCGAAGGGTCTCATCGGGGCACCTCCGCGACGTCGGCGACGGCGTCCACGATGTTCGGGTACGCGCTGCACCGGCACAGGTTGCCGCTCATGCCCTCGCGGATCTCGTCCCTGGACCGTGGCCGCCCCTCCTTGAGCAGTCCGACGGCCGACAGGATCTGGCCCGGTGTGCAGAAACCGCACTGGAAGGCGTCACGTTCGAGGAACGCCACCTGCATCGGGTGCAACCGGCTCCCGTCTGCCAGCCCCTCGATGGTGGTGATCTCGGCGCCCTCGCGCATGATCGCCAGCGTCAGGCAGGACTTCACCCGGACGCCGTCCACAAGCACGGTGCACGCCCCGCACTCCCCGTGGTCGCAGCCCTTCTTCGTCCCGGTGAGGTCGAGCTTCTCGCGCAGCGCGTCCAGCAGGGTGACGCGCGGTTCGACGAGCGTCTCCCGCACCTGCCCGTTGACCCGCAGGGCCACCCTGACCTCGCCCGGCCCGACGATCTCCGGAGCCGCCCCGGCCGCCGCGGGCCGCGCCCCGCCCGGGGCCACCGTGGTCGCCGCGGCCAGCGCCGTGCTCGCCGCCAGCACCTGACGGCGGCTGAACCGCCCTTTAGCGTCTTCCTCCACCACATCTCCCGTCCGGGCCGGGACCGCGCCCGGCTCCCACGGGTACTCTCATCGCCGCCGTCCCCCGCGAACAACGGCGAATCGCTCAACGCGACGGTAAGCGGGATTCACCGATGCCGCGCGGGCGGCTGCTGCTCGCCGCCTCCCTATGTGGCGAAATAGCTCTGAATAAGAGCTAATATGTGGACATGACGCCCAAAACGCCACAGACCACTGCCGACGACGTGATGGCGGTGGTCCTGGGGATGCGTCGCGTGCTCCGGCGAAGGCTCCGGGACCTGTCTGCCACGCCGACGCTGCGAGGTGCCCAGGTGGAGGTGCTCACGTTCGTCGAGGCCGAGCCGGGCAGCGGGGTCGCGGCGGTCGCCCGCGCCCTGCGTCTGGCGGGTAACTCGGTGAGCACGCTGGTCAACCAGCTCGTCGACGCCGGGCTGCTGAGCCGCGAGGTCGATCCGGCCGATCGCCGCGCGGTCCGGCTGTTCCTCACCGACGCCGCCCACGCCCGGCTCGCCCGCTGGCGCGAGGCGCGCAGCCGGCTGCTCGGCGACGCGTTCGCCCGGCTGCCGGCGCAGGAGGCCGCCACCATCGCGGCGGCCCTCCCGGCCCTGAGACTTCTGATCTCAGAACTCGCAGAGGAGGATGTATGACCCCGGCTGTGCGCTGCATCGGGCTGCGCCAGAAGTTCGGCGACACCGTCGCCGTCGACGGGCTCGACCTCGTGGTCGAGTGTGGCCTGGTGTTCGGCCTGCTCGGCCCGAACGGCGCGGGCAAGACCACCACGATCCGGATGCTCACCACGCTGCTGCCCGCCACCTCGGGCACCATCGAGGTGCTCGGCCGCGACGCCGCCCGGCAGCGTACGGCGGTGCGCAGGCTTATCGGTTACGTGCCGCAGCAACTGTCCGCCGACGGCACCCTGACCGGCAGGGAGAACGTCGCGCTGTTCGCCCGCCTCTACGACGTGCCCCGCCGTGCCAGGACCGCGCAGATCGACGCCGTGCTCGAAGCGGTGGACCTCGCCGACGTGGCCGACCGCCAGGCCAGGACCTACTCGGGCGGCATGATCCGCCGCCTGGAGCTCGCCCAGGCGCTGGTCAGCGCGCCCCGGCTGCTGATCCTCGACGAGCCCACCGTCGGCCTGGACCCGGTCGCCCGCGACGGCGTCTGGGAGCGGATCCAGGCGACCCGCGAGGCCACCGGGATGACCGTGCTGGTCACCACGCACGCCATGCAGGAGGCCGACGAGAACTGCGACCGGATCGCCCTGATGCACCGCGGCCGGATCCGCGCGGAGGGCGCCCCCGCCGACCTGAAGAGCGCGCTCGGCCCGGACGCCACCCTCGACGACGTCTTCCGCCACCACACCGGCAACACCCTCACCGAGGACTCCGAGAACGGAGGGATGCGCAATGTCCGCGCAGCTCGTCGCACCGCCCGCCGCGTCGGCTGACCCCGGGCGCCACCCGCTCGGGCTCGTCGTCCTGACGCTGTCCCGCGTCGGCGCGATGTGCCTGGTGGAGATGCAGAAGCTCCGTCACGACCGGACCGAGCTGGTCACCCGGGCCATCCAGCCGGCGTTGTGGCTGGTGGTCTTCGGCAACGTGTTCACCCAGATCCGGGCCATCCCCACCGGCTCGACGCCCTACCTGGACTTCCTGGCGCCCGGCATCCTCGCCCAGTCCGCGCTGTTCATCGCGATCTTCTACGGCATCCAGATCATCTGGGAGCGGGACGCCGGGGTGCTCGGCAAGCTCCTCGTCACGCCGACGCCGCGGGTGGCCCTGGTGGCCGCGAAGGCGTTCGCGGCCGGGGTACGGGCGACCGCGCAGGCCGTCGTCGTGCTCATCCTCGCCCTGGTCATGGGGGTCAGCTTGACCGGGAACCCGGTCAAGCTGCTCGGCGTGGTCGCCGTCCTGGTGCTCGGCTCGGCCTGCTTCTGCTGCCTGTCGATCACCATCGCCGGGCTCGTGCTGTCCAGGGACCGGCTCATGGGCATCGGCCAGGCCATCACGATGCCGCTCTTCTTCGCGTCGAACGCGCTCTACCCGGTGCAGCTGATGCCCGGCTGGCTCCAGGTGATCAACCACATCAACCCGCTCAGCTACGAGGTCGAGGCCCTGCGCGGCCTGCTGATCGGCACCCCCGCAAGGCTGGCCCTCGACTTCGGCGTGCTCGTCCTGGCCGCCGCCATCATGATCACCATCGCGTCGGCCCTGCTGCCCCGCCTCGCCAGGAGCTGACTCAGCGCCGGCCGCGGAAGGTGCGGCGCAGGTCGGCCACCCAGGCATCGGGGATCTCCCAGGGGATGAAGTGGCCGCCCTCGTGGTGCACGGTGAGGTTGACGTGGTTGTACCAGCCGCCGCGCTCGGAGTCGACGAAGTGCTGGACGCGCTGGTCGGTGCTGACGCCGGGCGGGTTCTCGTACCCGACGAAGGTGATGCCGGTCGGGGCTTCGACGGCCGGGCCGCGGTCGTGGGACGGGGTCCACGGGTAGCGGTTGGCGTTGGCGTAATAGCGCAGCGACGTGCCGATGGCGTTGTTCACCCAGAAGATCATGGCGTGGGTGAGGATGTCGTCCTTGCTGAAGACGGTCTCGATGTCGCCGTGGTTGTCGCTCCACTTGACCCAGCGCTGCAGGATCCAGGCGAGCAGCCCGGCCGGTGAGTCGCTGAGGCCGTGCGCGAGAGTGCTGGGCTCCAGCACGTGCGCGGCGAGGTGGACGGCGAAGCGCCGGTCCAGGGCGACGATCCGGCGGTGGACGCTCTCGGGCAGCCCGTCGGGGATGGGGTGGCCGCCGCTGAGGTCCCAGGCGCGGTCGCCGTTGAACATGGTGAGCATCTGGCCGGAGCCGATGTGGATGGCGTGCAGTTCCTCGGCGTACTTGTGCCCGAGCTGGCCGGTGACCAGGGCGCCGATGTCGCACCCCGCGGCGGCGTACTTCCGGTGGCCGAGCACGCCGGTCATCAGCGTGTGCCACAGGTCGGCGACCTTCCAGAAGTTCATGTCCGGATGGTTCGGCAGCGGGGTGGAGAAGCCGAAGCCGGGCAGTGAGGGCACGATGACGTCGAAGGCGTCGGCGGGGTCGCCCCCGTGGGCGCCGGGGTCGGCGAGCGGATCGACGACCTTGGCCCAGTGCCAGAAGGTCCACGGCCAGCCGTGGGTCAGGATGAGCGGGACGGGAGCGGGGCCCACCCCCGGCCTGCGCATGAAGTGCACCGGAACCCCGTCCACGGTCACCCGGTAGTGCTCGTAGGCGTTGATCGCCGCCTCGGCCTTGCGCCAGTCGTACCGGTGGAGCCAGTGGTCGACGAGTTCGGCCAGGTAGTCGCCGCTGATCCCGTAGTGCCAGTCGTCGTTGCCGGCGTCGACCGGCAGCCGGGTGAGCCGCAGCCGCGCCCTGAGGTCGTCGAGCACCGCGTCGGACACGTGGATCGGCGTCGGTTCGAGCGGGATCTTGCTGTCTGCCATGAGGGTTCCTTTCGCACGTGCGGACGAATGTATCACCTCCTTATTTAAGTTGCTTATGTATCTCTCGGTGCCGCCGGAACCCGTCCCCGGCATGGACGAACCGCCGGAAAACGCGTCGCCGCCGGAGGTGGTCGTCTGGGATCGTGGGCCGCATGTCGAAGGCGGCGGACGTGCGCGGCGTGGCGGAGCTGATCAGGCTGGACGGCCCGGTGGACTACCTGTTCTTCTGGGGCCCCCGGCCAGCCGGGAGTCAGGCGCGCAAGGGGTGCCTGTCGCAGTGGTGGCCGGGCGACTTCAGCGTGGACGGCGTCGTCTACCGTACGGCGGAGCACTACATGATGGCCGCCAAGGCGCGGCTGTTCGGCGACGGGGAGATGGCCGCGAAGATCGTCGCCGCCGGGCACCCCGGGGAGGCCAGGGCACTGGGCCGCCAGGTGCGCGGGTTCGACGAGGACGCCTGGGTGGCGGCCAGGTCCGGCGTCGTCGTGGCCGGCAACCTCGCCAAGTTCGGGCAGCACCCGGCGGCGCGCGACTTCCTGCTGCGCACCGGCTCCCGGGTGCTGGTCGAGGCGAGCCCGCTGGACCGCATCTGGGGGATCGGCCTGGCCGAGGACGACAGCCGGGCCGCCCGCCCCGCGGACTGGCGCGGCCTCAACCTCCTCGGCTTCGCCCTGATGGAGGTACGGCAGGCGCTGGCCGCCGCACCCCGCTGACCCGCCGCGATCTCGCCGTCCAGTCACGCCCGCACCCCCGCCCGGCCGACCCCGCCCCTCGGCTCCCGTGGGCTCGACCCGCACTGACGCGCCCGCACAGGAGGCGACTCGCGGGATCGGCCGGGTCGCCGGCCCGCCCACACCGCCGGGGGTGGGCGGGCCGGGGAGCGCCTGATGTCAGGCGCAGGTGTATCCGGAAGGAAGCGCGGTGTCGCCGTTCGGGCGGCTCGCCTGGAAACCGGCGCTGGTGGTGCCGGTTCCCGGGGCGAGGGTGCCGTTGTGGCCGGCGTTCCTGATGGTCACGGTCTGCCCGCTGACGGTGGCGGTGCCGTTCCACGAGCCGGTCAGCGTGTGCCCGGCCGGCAGCGTGAAGGTGACCGTCCATCCGCTGATCGCCGAGGTGCCGGTGTTGGTGATGGTCAGCGGCTGGATGACGTACCCGCTGCTCCACTGGGTCTGCACGGTCGGCACGGCCGTACAGGCTCCGGTGGACGTGCCGGGCTGGGTGGTGACCTGCGCGGTGTTCGAGACCGGCGAGGTGTTGCCCGCGGCGTCCCGCGCCCTGACCTGGTAGCGGTAGGTCGTGCTCGGGGTCAGGCCCGTGTCGGTGAACGAGGTCGTGGCCGAGGTGCCCGCCTGGGTGAACGCGCCGCCGCTCGCGCCTGGCGCGCGCAGGATGTCGGAGTCGCCGAGAGCCGGAGTCTGCCAGTCCCGCCACTCGGCCAGGTTGCCGGACGCCCGGGACGAGATTCTCATCGCGCCGGGGGCGTTGCCCGTCTTCAGCAGGAACTTCTGGATGTTCTGCTGCAACGGGGTCCGCCATTCGGCCCTGCCGGCACAGTGGGTGCCGTCCTGGACGTCGGACCAGTAGGTGATGTTCTCGCCCGCGCCGAGCGCCTTGTACACCTCCGCTCCGCCCAGGGCCGCGACGCTCGCGGATCTGGGACCGAGGTTGGCGATGTGCGGGTTGTCCATGATGAACAGTCCGCGCGGCGCGACCATGGCCACCATGTGGTGGGTGTCCACCGGCAGTCTGGCCGGGCTGCCGGTGAAGGAGCCGAACGCGTCGCCCAGCCACGGCTGCTCTCCGTAGGCGCTGCTCAGACTCTGGGCGCCCTCCCCGGGTATCCCGCGGAAGATGGGGACACCGGCGCTACCCGACTCGATCGGCATGGTCAGGGCGATGCGCTGGTCGAAGGCGCCGGTCACGAAGGCGCCCTTGCCGAACCGCGAGCATCCCGTGACGCCGGTCGCGTCCGCGCGGAGGACGCTGCCGTCGGACTGCTCGATGGGTGATGCCGGTCCGCGAGACCGTCCCCGTGACACTCGCCGGCTTCGCGGGCTTCTCACCGTAGACGAACCGCTCCGCCAGCCTCTTGATCTCCTCCCGCCGGCACCGCCACTCGGACCTGGTGGAGATCCGGGTGTTGTCCAGCTTCCTGAAGGGGTCGGGAAGCCTGGCGTCGGTCGGCAGGGATCCCGCGTCGGGCAGGCCGGTCACCGCGCAGTCGGCACCCTCGTTCTCGACTCCGGCGGCCGCGGCGGCCTCGGGGGGCAGGACCGTCAGTGCTCCGGCGACCGAGAGCGTCGCCGCCATCGCCAGCGCGACGACCCTCGAACGGATCGGGTGCCGGAAATTCGCTTGCGGGCGCGGGCGGCCCCGGCGGATGATGGTCCGCATGTTCCGGCACGCCTTCCTTCGCACGCCCGCCATCGCGGGCGCGCCGGCGCGTGCCCTGATGCCTGCCGCGACGCGGCTCGACGGCGTCGAGCGCTGACCCTTTCCCGGTCGTCCATGTGACCCCACGGGAAAGGGTCGGCCGAACGTCCGGGGTCACCCCGAAACGGGCATCAGAGGAATGATCATGTCCAAGCAGACTTACGTGCGCAGCAAGCCGCACCTCAACATCGGCACGATGGGGCACGTCGACCACGGCAAGACCACGCTCACGGCGGCCATCACCAAGGTGCTCAGCGAGCGGGGCGGCGCGACGTACGTGCCGTTCGCGCGGATCGACCGGGCGCCGGAGGAGGCCGCGCGGGGCATCACCATCAACATCGCGCACGTGGAGTACGAGACGGCCACCCGGCACTACGCCCACGTGGACATGCCGGGCCACGCCGACTACGTGAAGAACATGATCACGGGGGCGGCGCAGCTCGACGGCGCGATCCTGGTGGTCTCCGCGGTGGACGGCATCATGCCGCAGACCCGGGAGCACGCGCTGCTGGCCAGGCGGGTCGGAGTCGAGCACCTCGTCGTCGCGCTCAACAAGGCCGACGGCGCCGACCCCGAGCTGGCCGACCTCGTCGAGCTGGAGCTGCGCGAGCTGCTCGCCGAGCACGGCTACGACGACGTGCCGATGGTCCGGGTCTCCGGCCTGCGCGCGCTGGCCGGCGACCCCGAGTGGGTGGCGTCGGTGGAGTCGCTGCTGCGCGCGGTGGACGACCACATCCCGGTCCCGGTCCGGTACGTGGACGCGCCGTTCCTGCTCCCGGTGGAGAACGTGCTGACCGTCACCGGGCGGGGCACGGTCGTCACCGGGGCGATCGAGCGCGGCTCGGTCAGGGTCGGCGACACGGTCGAGGTCGTGGGCCTGGCCGAGGGCTTCACCGCGGTGGTCACCGGGGTCGAGACCTTCGGCAAGGTCATGGAGCGCGGCGAGGCCGGCGACAACGCCGCCCTGCTGCTCCGCGGCGTCCGCCGCGACCAGATCCGCCGCGGCCAGGTGCTGGCCGCTCCCGGCAGCCAGACCGCCCACCGCCGCTTCACCGCCAGGATCTACCTCCTGACCGGTGAGGAGGGCGGCAGGAGTACGGCTGTCGCCACCGGCTACCGCCCGCAGTTCTACCTCCGGACCACCGACGTGCCCGGCCGGGTGGACCTGCGGGACGCCGAGCTCGCCCTCCCCGGCGACACCGTCGAGGCCACCGTCGACCTCGGCAAGCCGGTGGCCCTGGAGCCGGGCCTCACCTTCGCCGTCCGCGAGGGCGGCCTGACAGTCGGCGCCGGCACGATCACCACCGTGCTCGACTGAGCCACGCGCTCGGCTGATCCACCGTGCGCGGCTGACCACCGAGCCGGCCGCCGCCGGGCCCTGAGCCAGAAAGTTCAGGGTCCGGCGGTGCCGTCGTTTCCGGGGGTGTACCTCGATGCGGTGAAATGTTATGAAGTAGGTGATAGGTCACACTCTTTGGTGTTGTTTTCACATCTCATCGTGATGTCCGCCGCGATTTTCCGTGGCGCCACGAGCATGTTCGACGCGTGAGCGTCGCCGGTTCTCTCCTGCAAGTCCCGCCACCCTGCCGAGCCCTGCGAAAGGACTCCCCTTGCGGAAACATGTGGCACGACTCGCCATGATCCTGCTGTTCCTGACGATGGCCGCCGTGCCCCCGGCGTACGCGGTGCCGAAGGCAGACCCCGTGCCTATGGCAGACCCCGGGTACGGTACCCCGCTGGTGAGCGCGCCGGCCGCCGGGCTGGTGTGGCACCCGACCACGGGGCTGAGCACCCTGAAGGCGCAGGCCGGGCTGACCCAGGTCGGCTTCGGCGACGTGATGGGCAGCGCCAACCATCCGATGCGCGGCTGCGACGCCACCGAGCGGGCGGGGCTGCCGATCGCCCCGGCGGCCACCGTCGCCTGGTGCTGGGACACCGGCGACGCCACCACCGAGACCTGGATCCCGCAGAGCGTCACCACCTCCGGCGACGCCGACGACGACGGCCTGTGGGGCGCGCACAGCGTCATCCTGTCCGGGTGGAACCACTGCAACTCCGGCGAATGCGGCCCGCACCCGCGTAACAACGACGCCCGGGTGGCGTTCATCGACTACACGAACCCGGCCGCGCCCCGCTATCGGTGGGCCTACCTCGTCGCCCCCACCGACGGCACCGCCAACCCCAACGCCACCAGCTACGCCAACCGGGACTTCGGACCGGCCAAGGCCCACATGGGCGGCATGGCCTGGTACGGCGACAAGCTCTACGTCAGCGCCACCGGCAACAACTCCACGGCGATCCGGGTCTTCAGCATGCAGGAGATCCTCCAGGTCAACGACGGCGGCTCCGCCATCGGCAGGACGAGCGCCGGCTACGCCGCCTACGGCTACCAGTACGTGCTCCCCGAGATCGGCTACTACAGCTACCGGGGCGGCACCTGCGACATGAGCTCCGACACCGGCGTGCCGTGCTTCTCCACGATCTCCCTGGACCGCAGCACCAGCCCGGACAGCATCGTCGCCGGCGAGTACTTCAACGTGCCCACGCTGCACGGGCGGCTGTACCGGTACAACCTGGGCGGCGCCAACTTCCTGCTGGCCGCCTCCGGGAGCAACGTGGCCTCGGCCCAGTCGTACCGGACCAGGGTCGGCAACATCCAGGGCGTACTGGCCTGGAACGGCACCTGGTATCTCGCGCACAGCTCGGCGGACGCGGCGGGGGAGCTGTGGGCCCTCACCACGTCCAGCGGCGCCTCCCCGACCTGCGCCAACCCCTGGAGCACGGTCCACGAGTGCTGGGGGATGCACCCGGAGTCCCTGACCTACAACTACGCGACCGGCATGGTGTGGTCGATGACCGAGTGGACCAAGCACCAGTGCGCGACCGAACGCCCCACCCCGCAGTCGTGCGGACGCGCACTCTTCGGCCTACCACGAACGAGACTGCCGTGACCGGCCACTCGAACCGGTCCACCGCGACCAGGCTGCCGTGACCGGCTACTCGAAGTCGAGGTGTTCCTGTTCTTCCTCCTCGGTGGCGTCGCCGGGATGCAGGGTCTCCAGGACCTGCTTGCCGTACTTGGCGAGCTTGCTCTCGCCGACGCCGCTGATGGTGCTGAGGGCGGTGAGGGTGGTGGGCAGCTCGACGGCGATCTGGCGCAGGGTGGCGTCGTGGAAGATGACGTAGGCGGGCTTGCCCTCCTCCTTGGCGGTGGCGCCGCGCCAGGCGCGCAGGCGCTCGAACACCGGCGCCGCCTCCGGCGGCAGCTCCTCGGCGGCGGCGGACCGGCTCCGCCTGGCGGACCTGCCCTCCCTGGGCGCCTCGGCGTCGCCCGCCCCGCCGCCGGGGCGGGGCTGGTGGACGGGCTCGCGGCGCAGCGGCACCTGGCGCCGGCCGCGCAGCACCTCGGTGCTCGCGCCGGTGAGGTGCAGCGTGCCGTAGTCGCCCTGGACGGCGATGAGCCCTTGGGCCAGCAGTTGGCGCACCACGCCGCGCCACTCGCCCTCGCTCAGGTCGGAGCCGACGCCGAACACGGAGAGCGTCTGGTGCCGGTTCTGCAGCACCTTGGGGGTCTCCTTGCCGAGCAGGATGTCGATGAGCTGCCCGGCACCGAACCGCTGGCCGCGCTCGCGGTCGAGCCGCAGCACGGTGGACAGCAGCTTCTGGGCGGCGACCGTGCCGTCCCACGACTCGGGCGGCGACTGGCAGGTGTCGCAGTTGCCGCACGGCTCGGCGCCCTCCTGGCCGAAGTAGGCGAGCAACTGGACCCGGCGGCAGCCGACCGTCTCGCACAGGGCGAGCATCGCGTCGAGATGGGAGGCCAGGCGGCGGCGGTGCGCGTCGTCGCCCTCGGAGGTGTCGATCATCTTGCGCAGCTGCACGACATCCTGCAGCCCGTAGGCCAGCCAGGCGGTGGACGGCAGGCCGTCGCGCCCGGCCCGGCCGGTCTCCTGGTAGTAGCCCTCGACGGACTTGGGCAGGTCGAGGTGGGCGACGAACCGCACGTCGGGCTTGTCGATGCCCATGCCGAAGGCGATGGTGGCCACCATGACCACGCCGTCCTCCCGCAGGAAGCGCGCCTGGTTGGCGGCCCGGGTCGGCGCGTCCAGCCCCGCGTGGTAGGGCAGCGCCTCGATGCCGTTGTCGGTCAGGAAGGCCGCGGTCTTCTCCACCTCGGCCCTGGACAGCCGGTAGACGATGCCCGCGTCGCCCGGGTGCTCGCGGCGCAGCAGGTCGAGCAGCTGCCGGCGGGGCTCCTTCTTGGGGGTGATGCGGTAGTTGATGTTGGGCCGGTCGAAGCTGGCCACGAAGTGCCGGGCCTGCTCCAGGTTGAGCCGCGCGGCGATCTCGGCGTGCGTGGCCCGGGTGGCGGTCGCGGTGAGCGCGATGCGCGGGACGCTCGGCCAGCGCTCGTGCAGGGCGGACAGCGCGAGATAGTCGGGGCGGAAGTCGTGGCCCCACTGGGCGACGCAGTGCGCCTCGTCGATCGCGAACAGCGAGATGTCGCCGCGCTCCAGCAGCCTGAGCGTGGACTCGGCGCGCAGCCGCTCCGGCGCGAGGTAGAGCAGGTCGAGCTCGCCGGCGAGGAAGGACGACTCGACCAGTTGCCGCTCGTCGAAGTGCTGGGTCGAGTTGAGGAAGCCGGCCCGCACGCCGAGCGTGGTCAGCGCGTCCACCTGGTCCTGCATGAGCGCGATCAGCGGCGAGACGACGACGCCGACGCCTTTGCGGACCAGCGCGGGGATCTGGTAGCACAGCGACTTGCCGCCGCCGGTCGGCATCAGCACCAGCGCGTCGCCGCCGGCGACCACATGCTCGATGATCTCCTGCTGACCGGGGCGGAACGAGTCGTAGCCGAAGACGCGCCGCAGCACGCTCGAAGCCTCGCTCACCTGGGTGTCACTGTCGGGGGCAGCCATTGGGCCATTCTATGAAGATCATCACAGCGCCCCGGGAGGAATCCCGTCACCTGTGGAAGAAGCCGTCGGCCCTGTGGACGGCCGAACATGAGCGACTCCCGTACCGGAGCGGGGAATTCCGCGACCCGATCCGGGTAAAGCGTCTTCTCTATGAGCGACGTGCGAACCGGCACCGTGACCACCAAGGTGCCCGCCAGGCTCGACCGGCTTCCGTGGTCGCGCTGGCACTGGATGATCGTCATCGGCCTGGGCACCGTCTGGATCCTCGACGGCCTCGAAGTCACCATCGTGGGCAACCTGTCCGCCCGGCTGGCGGCCCCGGGCAGCGGCCTGGACATCACCCAGGCGCAGGTGGCGGGCACGGCCGCGGCGCTCTACGTCGCGGGGGCGTGCTCCGGCGCGCTGTTCTTCGGCTGGCTGACCGACAGGTTCGGCCGCAAGAAGCTCTTCATCATCACGTTGCTCCTCTACCTGTTCGCCACCGCGATGACCGCGTTCTCCTTCCACGTCTGGTGGTTCTTCCTGTTCCGGTTCCTGACCGGGTTCGGCATCGGCGGGGAGTACGCGGCGATCAACTCGGCGATCGACGAGCTCATCCCGAGCCGGCACCGCGGCAGGATCGACATCATCATCAACGGCAGCTACTGGCTCGGCGCGGCGGGCGGCGCGCTGCTGACCGTCCCGCTGCTCAACGACCTCCCGGTCAACATCGGCTGGCGGGTCGCCTTCGGCCTCGGCGTGGTGCTCGGCGTGGCGATCCTGCTGGTGCGGCGGAACGTGCCGGAAAGCCCCCGCTGGCTGTTCATCCGCGGCAGGGGCGACGAGGCCGAGCGCATCGTGGGCGGCGTCGAGCAGGAGGTCGAACGCGAGACCGGCACCCGCCTGGCGGAGCCCGAGACGTCCATGACGATCCGGCAGCGCCGGTCCATCGGCTTCGTCAGGATCGCGCACACCATGATCGCGCTCTACCCGAAGCGGACGATCCTCGGCTTCTCCCTCTTCGTCGGCCAGGCGTTCCTCTACAACGCGATCACCTTCGGCTACGCGCACATCCTGTCGAAGTTCTACGGCATCGAGGCCGACGCGGGTTACTACTTCGCGGTCATCGCGGTCGGCAACTTCCTCGGCCCGCTGGTGCTCGGCCCGCTGTTCGACACGGTCGGCAGGGTGCCGATGATCTCCGGTACGTACATCGGCTCGGGACTGCTGCTCTTCGGCACCGCCTGGCTCTTCGCGCAGGGCATGCTGACGTCGTTCACGCTCACGCTCTGCTGGTGCGTGGTGCTGTTCTTCGCCTCGGCGGGCGCGAGTTCGGCCTACCTCACGGTCAGCGAGATCTTCCCGATGGAGACCAGGGCGATGGCGATCGCGTTCTTCTACGCGATCGGCACCGCCGTGGGCGGCATCTCCGGTCCGCTGCTGTTCTCCGGGCTGGTGGAGAGCGGCGTCCCGGGGGACACCGCGCTCGCGTTCTCCGTCGGCGCCGCCCTCATGGTCGCCGCCGGGCTGGTGGAGTTGTTCCTCGGCGTCCGGGCGGAGCGCAAGGGCCTGGAGGAGATCGCCGCCCCGCTGTCCGTGGAGGAGGCGGCCCGCCCCTGACGGGCCCGCCGGGAGCGGGGGTCAGGAGACGCGGCCGACCCCCGCGGCGACCTTGAGCTTGGTCGGCGGGGCCGTCTCGTCCGGCCACCACTCCTGCACGTCCACCACGCCGGGCGGCAGCACCTCGAAACCGTCGAAGAAGCGCTCGATCTCGGCGCGGGACCGGAAGCACATGGGGGAGGGGGAGTTGACCGAGATCTCCTCCAGCTTCGCCTTCGCGCCGGGATCGCTGCCGTCGGTGCAGAACTGCGAGATCATCACATGGCTGCCCGGCGCCATCCGCCCGCGGAACCGCGCCACCAGCCCGGCCGGGTCATCCTCGTCGCCGACCAGGTGGAACAGGCCCACGAACAGCACGAGCAGCGGGCGGTCGAAGTCGATCAGCTCCTTGACCTTCGGGTGGCCCATGATCCCGGCGGGGTCGCGGACGTCGGCCTGGATGGACACCACGTTCTCGGCGCCGGTCAGCAGCGCGTCGTTGTGCACGGTCACGATCGGGTCGTAGTCGACGTAGACGACCCGGGCGGCGGGGTTGACCGCCCTGGCCGACTGGTGCACGTTGGGCGCGGTCGGGATGCCGGTGCCGATGTCGAGGAACTGGTCGACGCCCGCCTCCGCGCACATCCGCACCACCCGCAGCAGGAACCTGCGCTGCGCCCTGCCCAGCACCGGCAGGTCGGGCGCGAGGGCCATGACCTGCTCGGCGGCGGCGCGGTCCACCGCGTAGTTGTCCTTGCCGCCGAGGACGTAGTCGTAGGCGCGGGCGTGGCTCATCCGGGTGACGTCGATTCCGGGCGGCGCGCTGTCCTGCTCACTCACCATGACACCCCTGCGATCTTCGGCGGGCCTCGGAACCCAAAGCGTAGCGCCGAGGGTGGAGCGGGCCAATCGTTGATGATCACCATTTCCGGCGGACGCTCCGTCGAGGCGCGGAAGGCCGCATGGCAGGGTAGGACCCGGGAAAAGGGGGCTTCCACACGGAAGGTGAGCGAAAGGTGCCACGCGGGCGGCTGCGGATCTATCTCGGCGCCGCGCCCGGCGTTGGTAAGACCTACGCCATGCTGGGCCAGGGGCGCAGGGCGTGCGAGCGCGGGCGGGACGTCGTGGTGGGATTCGTGGAGACCCACGGCCGCTCCCGCACCTCCGCCCTGCTGGACGGCCTGGAGGTCATCCCGCGCCGGACCCTCACCTACCGGGGCGCCGAGTTCACCGAGCTGGACACCGAGGCCGTCATCGCGCGCCGTCCCGCGGTCGCGCTGATCGACGAGCTCGCGCACACCAACGTGCCCGGCTCGAAGCACGAGAAGCGCTGGCAGGACATCGAAGACATCCTGGACGCCGGGATCGACGTGGTCTCCACCGTCAACGTGCAGCACCTGGAGTCGGTCAACGACGTGGTGGAGCAGATCACCGGCGTGCCCCAGCGGGAGACCGTCCCGGACGAGGTGGTACGGCGGGCCGACCAGATCGAGCTGGTGGACATGTCCCCGGAGGCGCTGCGCCGGCGGATGGCGCACGGCAACGTCTACGGGCCGGAGAAGGTCGACGCCGCGCTGTCGAACTACTTCCGGGTCGGCAACCTCACCGCGCTGCGCGAGCTGGCCCTGCTCTGGGTGGCGGGCAAGGTGGACGAGCAGCTCGACCGCTACCGCACCGAGCACGGCGTCTCGGCGACCTGGGAGGCGCGCGAGCGGGTGGTGGTGGCGCTGACCGGCGGGCCCGAGGGGGCGACGCTGCTGCGCCGGGCGGCCAGGATCGCCGCCCGCACCACCGGCGCCGACCTGCTCGCCGTGCACGTCACCAGCGCCGACGGGCCCGGCGGGGCCGACCCGGCCGGGCTCGCCAGGCAGCGCGCGCTGGTGGAGAGCATGGGCGGCAGCTACCACCAGGTCGTCGGCGAGGACATCCCGCGGGCGCTGCTCGACTTCGCCCGCGGCGTCAACGCCACCCAGCTTGTGCTGGGCGCGTCCCGCAGGGGCCGCTTCGCGCAGATCCTGTCCCGTGGCGTGGGCATGACCACCGCCGCCTCCTCCGGCTCGATCGACGTGCACCTGGTCACCCACGAGGAGGTCAGCAAGGGTAGGGCGCGTCCGGCGGCGATGCGCAGCGCGCTGACCCGGCGGCGCAGGCTGGCCGGGTGGGCGATGACCGCGGCCGGCCTGCCCGCGCTCGGCGGGACGCTCCTCGGCCTGCGGCACCTGACCGACCTGCCCAGCGAGATCCTCATGTTCCTGCTGCTCGTGGTGGGCGTGGCCCTGGTGGGCGGCCTGTGGCCGGCGCTGGCCGCGGCGGTCGGCGGCTTCCTGCTGCTCAACTTCTTCTTCACCCGGCCCTACAACAGCCTCGCCGTCTCCGATCCCCAGGTGGTGTTCGCGCTGCTCGTGTTCGTCCTGGTGGCGGCGGCGGTCAGCGCGATCGTGGACCTCGCGGCCCGCCGTACCAGGGAGGCCGCGCGGGCCAGGGCGGATGCCGAGGTGCTGTCCACGCTGGCCGGGCACGTGCTGCGCGGGGAGGCCGGGGTGCCCTCGCTGCTCGCCCGGCTCAGGGAGACCTTCGGCCTGGCCTCGGTGACCCTGCTGGAGCGGCGGCCCGGCGCCGAGCCGGGGCCCGGCGACCACGCCGACGCGGACGCGTGGCAGGTCGTCGCCACGGCGGGCGGCGCGCCGTGCGAATGTCCCGCCCAGGCCGACACCGACGTGGTCATCGACGAGGACCTGGTGCTCACCGCGCGCGGCAGGCTGCTGGACGCCGCCGACCGGCGGGTGCTGGAGGCGTTCGCCGCGGAGGCCGCGGTCGCGTTGCGGCAGCGGCGGCTGGCCGAGCAGGCCGAGCGGGCCGCGCCGCTCGCGGCGGCCGACAAGATGCGCACCGCGCTGCTCGCCGCGGTCAGCCACGACCTGCGCAGCCCGCTCGCGTCGGCGAAGGCGGCGGTGGAGAGCCTGCGCGGCGCCGAGATCGCCTGGAGCGACGAGGACCGCGCCGAACTGCTGGCCACCGCCGACGAGTCGCTGGTCAAGCTCGACCGCCTGGTGGCCAACCTGCTCGACATGAGCCGCCTCCAGGCCGGGGTGCTCGGCGTCGCCGCGGAACCGGTCGCCCTCGCGGAGATCGTGCCGCACGCGATCGAGGAACTGGGCGCGTTCGCCGGGCGGGTGCGCGACGAGGTCTCCGCCGGCCTGCCCGACGTCCTCGCCGATCCCGCGCTGCTGGAGCGCATCCTCGTCAACCTGATGTCGAACGCCGTCCGCTACAGCCCGCCGGGCGAAAGCGTGCTGGTCACCGCGAGCAGGTACGCGGGGACCCTGGAGATCAGGATCGTCGACCGGGGACCCGGCATCCCGCGCGAGGCGTACGACCGGGTGTTCCTGCCGTTCCAGCGGCTGGGCGACCGGGACACCCACTCCGGCGTCGGCCTCGGCCTCGCGCTGTCCCGCGGGCTGGCCGAGGCCATGAACGGCACGCTGATCCCGCAGGAGACGCCGGGCGGCGGCCTCAGCATGGTGCTCACCCTGCCGGTGTCCGCCCCGGCGGGACACGAGGTCAGCCCGGACGCTCCAGCTCCCTGACGATCAGCGGGAAGACGTCGCGGTGCGCGTGCCTGCCGAGGAACATGTCGAGGTGGCTGTAACGGGGCAGCACGTGCAGGGAGTGGAAACGCGGGCGGAACCGCGAGAAGAACGCGTGCGACCTGCGCTGGCTCTCGGGCAGGAAGCAGCGGTTCCGCTCCCCGGCGAGGAAGACCACCCGGGCGGCGGTCCGCGGCTCCTGGGCGGTGTAGTCGTCGGGCAGCCCCTTGACCCGCTCGTAGGACACCAGGTGGCCGCGCCGCACGCACCGGGCCATCTGCTGGAAGAACGTCAGCGGCACCGGCCCGAACTCGCGTGGGATCCAGGCGTCGTGCGTCTTCGCGTCGAGGTTCTCATGCCGCCACAGGGCCGGGAAGCCGCTGCCGTAGGTGAAGCTCACCATCTTGCACACCGTGTTGCCGCACTCGTGGTGGCCGGCCTTGACCAGGTGGGTCAGCATGCTCGCCGCGCCCGGCGGCGGGGAGTCGCCCCACGCCGGGTTCAGGTACGGCAGCAGGCGGTGCACCACGGGCACGGCGTAGCGCAGCTTGGCCTCCGACCAGGGCGGGACCACCGTGTGCAGGGACACCGCGTTGGAGACGATCACGTCCACCTCGGGCAGCAGCCCGGCGCAGGCGGACATCATGAAGGACGTCGAACCCTGGCAGTGCACGACGGCCTTGACCGTCTCGGCGCCCGTCTCCTCGACGATCTTCCGCACCGCGGCCGGATGGTCGTGGCGGGCCGCCTGGTCCAGCGTCCAGCTCGTGGGCGGCAGGTCGATGCTGGCCCGCCAGTTCTCCAGCCAGACGTCGTACCCCCGGGCGACCAGGGTGTCCACCAGGTTGACCGGCAGCGGGGCCCGGAAGACGCCGGCCCGCACGCCCGCGCCGTGCACCAGCACGACGGGACCCCGGGTGGGCGGGGCCGCCCCGCGGACGTTGATCAGGTTGAGCTCGGTGCCGTCACCCGCGGTGAAGGGCACCGTGCGTTCCAGGAGTGCGCCCTCGTCCATGCCGATTCAGCCTGCTTTCCGTAGTCTGCCTGCTCCGGTGCGTGGTGGAACACTCCGCAGTGTGTATCTCGGGATCTCGCTTGACAAGCAGGTGGGAAAGAGCAGTCTGGAATCCTCTCGCTTCGGGGAGTGATCGGGAACACCTGGCGGTGACACGTGGCGATGACACGTGGCGGTGACACGTGTTCGGGAGACGCGGAGGGGAAACCGATGGACGAGCACGCCGATGTCGTCGTGGTGGGATCGGGCTTCGGAGGGTCGGTGGCGGCCCACCGGTTCGCGGAGGCCGGTCGCCAGGTCGTGGTGCTGGAGCGCGGCAAGCCGTACCCGCCGGGGTCCTTCGCGCGCTCGCCGGCGGCGATGGCGCGCAACCTGTGGGACCCGAGCGAGGGCCGGCACGGGCTGTTCGACCTGTGGAGTTTCCGCGGCATCGACGCCGTGGTGTCCAGCGGCCTCGGCGGCGGCTCGCTCATCTACGCCAACGTGCTGCTGCGCAAGCCCGAGAGCTGGTTCGTGAACGAGAGCCCGCTGCCCGGCGGCGGCTACGAGCACTGGCCGGTCACCCGCGACGACCTCGACCCCTACTACGACGAGGTCGAGCGGATGATGGGCGCGCAGCGGTTCCCCTACGAACACGCGCCCTACGCGGCCAGCGCCAAGACGGCGGCGATGCGCGAGGCGGCCGAGCGGCTGGGGCTGCACTGGGAGCTGCCCACGCTCGCGGTGAGCTTCGCGCCGGAGCCGGGCGCCCGGGCCGGGCTCGGCCTGCCCATCCCCGAGCCGTCGTACGGCAACCTGCACGGCGTGCCGCGCGTCACCTGCCGGATGAGCTCCGAGTGCGACTTCGGCTGCAACGGCGGCGCCAAGAACACCCTCGACCACACCTACCTGTCGGCCGCCGCCTTCCACGGCGCCGACCTGCGGACCCGGCACGAGGTCCGGGGGTTCGAGCCGTTGCCCGGCGGCGGCTACCTCGTGCACTACGTGGTGCACGATCCGGCCGGCGAGGGGACCAGGACGCGGACCAGGCGGCTGCCGGTGCGCAGCATCCGGTGCAGGCGGCTGGTCCTCGCCGCCGGCGCGCTCGGCACGACCTACCTGCTGCTGGTCAGCAGGAAGAAGCTCCCCGCCCTGAGCAACGCGCTGGGCACCCGGTTCAGCGGCAACGGCGACCTGCTCTCCCTCATGCTGAGCGCGCGCGGCGCCGACGGGGAGCACCGCCCGCTCCGGGGCAGCACCGGACCGGTGATCACCAGCGCGATCCGCGGCGAGGACGGCCCCGGCGGACGCGGCTTCTACGTACAGGACGCCGGATATCCCGGGTTCGTGGACTGGCTGGTGGAGGCCACCCAGGTGTCCGGGCAGGCCAGGCGGATGCTGATCTTCGCCTGGGCCAGGCTGGCCGCGGCGGTCACCCGCTCCCCGCGGACCAGGATCAACGCCCAGGTGGCCGCGCTGATCGGCCGGGGCAGCCTGTCGGAGGCGTCGCTGCCGCTCCTCGGCATGGGCCGCGACGTGCCGGACGGCGTGATGCGGCTGCGCGGCCGGCACCTCGACGTCCAGTGGACCACCTCGACGTCCCGCGCCTACTTCGACCGGGTGCGCGGGACGATGCGGGAGATCGCCGAGACGATGGACGCCGACTACCGGGACAACCCGCTGTGGTGGGCCAGGCGGGTCATCACCGTCCACCCGCTCGGCGGCGCGCCGCTGGGCCGCCACTCCGGCGAGGGCGTCGTGGACGCGTACGGCGAGGCGTTCGGCCATCCCGGGCTGCACGTCCTGGACGGCAGCGCGCTGCCCGGCGCGTGCGGCGCCAACCCCTCGCTCACCATCGCCGCCCTGGCCGAGCGCGCCTGCGAGCGCATCCTGACCGCCTGACGGCCGGCTTCCTCAGCCGAAGGCCGCCAGCAGGGTGCCCGCGCAGGAGGCGGACATGCCGGAGGTGACGAGGAAGCCGGGCACCAGCACCTCGGGATCGAAGGGCAGGACGGACACCGTACGGGTCGCCGGGGGCACGTCGGCCGGGTAGAGCACGGTCCACGCCGGCGGGCCGCCGCCGATCTCCAGCAGGGTCTCGTGCGGCGCGCCCGCCGGGCGGCCGAGCAGCGGCTCGACGCCCGCCTCCCGGCAGGCCCGGACGATCAGGTCGTGCACGAAGCGGTCGCAGTCCCGGCCGGGCAGCCGGGCGGGCAGCCCGGCGAGGTCGGCCGGCCGTACGGCGGCGGCCCCGGCGAGCGGGTGCGCGGCGGGGAGCGCCACCATGAGCGGCTCCCGCCACAGCTCCGTCACCTGGAGGCCAGGCGGGCGAGGTCCGGCGGCGGAGGCGGGCAGGGCGCGGACGAGGGCGAGGTCGAGGTCGCCGTCGCGGACGGCGGTCAGCCGCTCGTGCGGCGGGCGGTAGTCCAGCTCGACCTCCAGGCCGGGCGCGGCCCGCCGCAGCTCCGCCAGGGCGGGCTCCAGCCGGGGACCGAGGCCGGGCGCGGTGCCGATCCGCAGCCGCACGGCGCCCGCGCGGGCCAGCTCGGCCGCCACGCTCGCGGTCCGGTCGGCCGCGGCGAGCACGGCCCTGGCCTCGGGCAGCAGCCGCTCGCCCGCGCTGGTGAGCCTGACCCGGCGCGGCGAGCGGTCCAGCAGCGGCACGCCGAGCTCCCGCTCCAGCCGGCGCACCTGCTGGCTCACCGCGGGCTGGACGATGTGCAGCCGCTCCGCCGCCCTGCCGAAATGCAGCTCCTCGGCGACGGTGACGAAATAACGAAGTTGCCGCAGCTCCACGTCCGCCTCCACGATCACGATGCGTTATCGCCGCACAGGACAACCGCGTCTTGGTCGCGCGTCTTCCCTCCCGTTGACTGGATCGGGTCCACGACGTTCACGACGAGGTTCACGACGAGGAGGACGGGTGCGCATCGGAGTGTGGTTCGACGATTCCGGGATGACCGTCGACGAGATCTGCCGCCGGGCCGGCGAGGCGGCCAAGGCAGGGTACGACGTGGTGTGGCGGGGTGAGACGGGGAGCTGGGATCCGCTCACGATGCTCGCCGTGATGGGCCGCGAGGTGCCGGGCGTCGGCCTCGGCACGGCGGTCGTGCGCAGCTACCCGCGCCACCCGCTGGCCCTGGCCGCCCAGGCGCTCACCGTGCAGGCCGCCGTCGGCAACCGGCTGAGGCTCGGTCTCGGTCCCGGCCACGCGGCGATCATCGAGGGGCAGTACGGCCTGCCGTTCACCGGGGCGGTGGACGGTTTCCGGGAGTACCTGGAGGCGCTGCTCCCGTTGCTGCGCGGGGAGGAGGTGGCGTACCGGGGGCGGAGCTGGACGGCGGTGGGCGAGGTCGGGGTGGTCGGCGCGCGACCGCCCGCGGTGCTGGTGTCCGCGCTCGGCCCGCGCATGCTGCGCCTGGCCGGCGAGCTGTCCGACGGCACCGTCACCACCTGGCTCGGCCCCGCCGGGATCGCGGACTACGTCGCGCCCGCGCTGGCCGAGGCGGCGCGGGCGGCGGGACGCCCGGCGCCGGAGGTGATCGCCGGCGTGTGCGTCGCGGTGACCGGCGACCCCGACGGCGCCAGGAGCTGGGTGAACGAGCGGTACGGCAGGGCGGGCGACCTGCCGAGCTACCGCGCGGTCATGGACCGGGAGGGCGCGCGGACGCCGGGGGACACGATCATCGCCGGCGACGAGGCGGCCGTCGAGCGGGAGCTGCGCCGTTTCGCCGACGCCGGAGCGGCCGAGGTGCAGGTCATCCCGGTGGGCACCCCCGAGGAGCAGGAACGCGTCTTCACCCTGGCCCCGCAGTTGGTCGCGGCCTCGCGGTAGCCGGGCGGTCAGTCGCGCGGCCGGGTCCTGCGGTGCCGGCCGGGGGTGGTGTGGAAGGGGCGGACGACGGCCAGCACCACGGTGGTGCCGACCAGCAGCGAGAGCAGGCCGACGGCGGGGACGAGCGTGGCCGAGAAGTCGGAGCGGTCGGGCAGCGTCGCGGCGGTCAGCGACTGCGTGGTACCGGGGGCCTGGCCGGGCGCCACCTTCAGCTCCACGGACTCCAGGTGCTCCTTGACCTTGCGCGGCAGCCCGTAGCCGACCACCTTGCTCTCGTCGCGCACCTTGCGCTTGAGCCACACCTTGTCGACGTTGGCCTCGATCGTGTGGATCTTGCCGTTGGCCACCTTCTCCACGATGCCGACGTGGTCGATCTTCTTGATCGCCTTGGCGCCCTTGCCGCCCGACCAGTCGAAGAACACCAGCGCGCCCGGCTCGGGCGTCCCGGTCCAGGCGTCACGCTGCTCGAACCAGCGGGCGTGCGAGGGGGTCCAGGCGAACTCGCCGACGTACTCCTGCACACCCGCCCGGTTCGCCGCCCAGGCGAGGAACATGTCGCACCAGGGCGCCTTCTTGTACTGCGGGTCCTGGACGGCCTGGGCGTACCACTCGCCGAACTTCGTGTGCTGGTCGGTTCTCTCCCGGTAGCCGAGCTCCGGCTCGATGACCCTCAGCAGGTTCGTGGTGATGGGGTCCATGGTGGTCAACGGAGTCGTCCACCGCCGGCCGCCGGGGCGAGTCGGGGGAGGGACCGTTCCAACATCTCTCCTTGTCCGCCTGCCGGGGGGTCGCCCTCCCCGGTGGCTGATCGGCTTGACGATCGACTGTAGGCAGACATTTCGGAAAAAGTGCCGAGAATGCCCAAAGGATCTTTGACGGATTTTTCGGGTTATGCCGGAAATATTGGATTAGGCTGGCAGAAATTCCCCGGTCGATCGTTCCATCGGGCACCGGTATTCCCGCCAGCATGTTGTGGCCCCGGGAGAAGTTGATCCGCGCGGCGGCGGCGGTGACACTGCGCGCATGGGCAGATGGAGAGCCGCAGTGACCGCAGTGCTCATGGTCTTCGTCGTCGGGGCGACGGAGGCCCCGCGAGATTCCTTCGAGGTGTGGCTGGTCGACCAGTCCGACACCGCCGGGCTCGGGTACGGCGGCACCGTCCGGGTGTACGAGGGGCCGGACGCCCGGCCGGACGGGACCATCGACCTCGGCGGCGCCACCGCGTCGATGTGCCTGGCCGCCACCGGCAAGAACCCGGTCCGGCCGCACATGCTGGTCTTCAACAAGAAGGACACGCACGCCGCGATCGGCTTCGTCGCGAGCGGGCACGTGGCCATCCTCGACGCGAGCACCCGCCGGCCGCTGGCCTGCGTCCTCACCGAGGCGGGCGCCGGCGGCGCGCAGCAGGCGCACGCGCTCTGGCCGACCAGGGACGACAAGTACCTCGTGATCGCCAACCAGAACGGCAAGAAGCTGGAGCGCATCCGCACCGACTACGCCTCCGGCACCTTCACCCAGCAGCCGTCCGCCACGCTGGACCTGGCCAACTGCACCACCCCGAACGGCGCCCCCTGCCAGTCGGCCGAAATCCGCCCGGACAACGCGCCCATCTGCCCCTACATCGCCTCCGACAACGGCCCGGTGTTCGTCAGCCTGCGCGGCGGCGGGATGCTGCTCGTGGACTGGCGAACCACGCCGATGTCGATCGTCGCCGAGTACGACATGCACAACGTCCCGCCCAACGGCTGCGGGTTCGTGGAGGCCAAGGGGTCGATCTTCGGTGACGGGGGCGGCGGCACCGCGCACAACATGGACGGGTTCAGCGTCTTCCGGCTGCCGATGACCGGGTACTCCCCGGCCAACCCGCCGAACACGCCCGCCGTGCAGCGCCTCTTCGACGACGAGTCGCACGACAGGGACGCGCACGGGACGGCGGCCACCGCCGGGGAGCGTTATGTGTGGGTCGCGGACCGCGACGCCAACGTCGCCGAGGTCTTCGACGCCAGGACCGGCGCGCGGGTGAACACGGTGAACCTCGTCTCCCCGCACAGCGCCGACCCGACCGTGGACCTCTTCGACATCTCGCCCGACCGCGAGTGGCTCTTCGCCTCCACCCGGGGGCCGAACCCGCTCTCCGGCGACCCGCACTCCTCGCAGGGCGCCGACCCCGGACTGCTGATCATCAAGATCACCGCGGGTGGCCGGTCCGGACAGGTGCGCGGCCTGATCCCGATCTCGAACGTGGACGCGGGCGGGGTGCAACGAGCCGACGCGCACGGCATCCGGCTGCGCCGCACCCACCGCTAAGCCCGCCATATCCTGCGATAAAGGAATATATCCGGCACGCTGGAATTTGTGGCATGATCACGGAATTCGAGGAGGTTAGCCGTTATTGCCACTTGATGGAAAAAGGATCTCGACATGTGGCTATCCAGGCGTTAACTTCCCAACGTAATGCGATTGACGCCGCCCAGTGGTGCGCAGGGGAGACCGCCATGAGAAGCCGCCGCCGAGCGTGGCAGGTGTCCGGCTACACCCACATCCGCGACCTCGGCGCGGGCGGCGCGGGACGGGTCGTGCTCGCCCGCCACGACGCGGACGGGTCACACGTCGCGATCAAGTATCTGTCCGGCGGGATGCTCACCGACCCGGAGTTCGTCGAACGGTTCAGGACCGAGGCCCGGCTGATCGCCTCGATCGACAGCCCGCACATCGCCCGGCTGCGTGAGTACGTCGAAGGCGAGGACGGCGCGGCCATCGTCATGGAGCTGGTCGACGGCGTGACCCTGCGCCGGCTGCTGCGGGAGCAGGGCACCACCGGCCCGGAGGCGGCGCTCGTCGTGCTCAAGGGCGCGCTGCTCGGCCTGGTCGCCGCGCACCAGGCCGGCGTCGTGCACCGGGACTTCAAGCCGGAGAACGTGATCGTCACGGTGGACGGCGGCAGCAGGCTGGTCGACTTCGGCATCGCCGTACCGCTGGGGGAGAGCGGGCGACGGCTCGGCACCCCGCCGTACATGGCCCCCGAGCTGTGGCAGGAGGCGCCCGCCAGCCCCGCCACCGACGTCTACGCGGCGACCATCGTCTTCTTCGAGTGCCTCGCCGGCAGCCGCCCCTTCCACGCCGACGACATCGCCGCGCTGGCCTACCAGCACGAGAACACGCCGCCGCCGATCGAGCGGGTGCAGGAGCCGGTGCGCCCGCTGGTGGAGCACGGGCTGGCCAAGGAGCCGTGGGACCGGCCGTCCTCCGCCGGGGCGTTCCTCGCCGAGCTGGAGGAACTGGCGGTCGCCCGCTACGGCCCCGACTGGGAGCGGAACGGGCGGCTCGGCCTCGGCGGGCTGGCCGCCGCGCTGGTCGGGTTCGGCGCCGTGCCGCCGGCGGAGTTCGCCGTGCCGCACGCCGGGTCGTCCCTGGTGAAGACGGTGCTCGTGCCGGCCGGCAAGCTGGTCGCGGCCGGCGCGCTGGCCGCCGTCACGGTCACCGGCATCGTGACCGCCGTGCTCTCCATCAACGACTCCGCGAACGAGACCCCGGCAGCCCAGGGCCCCGCCGCCACCGCCCCCCGCCTCCCCACCACCCCCACCCCCTCCGCCCCACCCACCGCCGACCCCACCCCCTCCGAGGCCCCCACCGACCCGGAGCCCCCCGCCGACTTCCCGGTCGACCAGCGCGCCCCGATCGCCCTCGCACCCCCCGACGCCGCCCCACCCGCCGACACCGACGGCGCGGGTTCGGACGGCGCGGGTTCGGACGGTTCCGGTTCGGACGGCTCTGGCTCGGACGGCTCTGGCTCGGACGGTTCCGGTTCAGACGGTTCCAGTTCGGACGGCGCGGGTTCCGACGGCCCCGGTTCCGACGGCCCCGGTTCCGACGGCCCCGGTTCGGACGGGCCCGACCCCGGACCGCCTGCCGCCGACCCGGATCCGGAGCCCGCCGACCCCGGCCCGCCGCCGGTCGAGGACCCCGGCCCGGCCGACGAACCGCCGAGCCTGGACACCGAGCCCGACCTGCCCGAGCCCGATGGAGGGGAGGCGGCGGCACCCGCCCCCGAGCCGCAGCCGGACCCGCAGCCCCCGGCCCAGGAACCCGAAGCCCCCGGCCCGCCCCCGCCCGCCGCAGCGGACCCCGGCCCCGGCCCCGGCCTCCCCGACCCGCCGGCCCGCGAGAACGCCCCCCTCCTGGACGTCAGGGTCTCGGCCTCGCTCGGCCTCCCCCTCCTCGGCGGCGACTCCGGCCGCCTCCTCGACGCCGACATCCTCGTCGGCATCACCTCAGGACTCCTCGGCCCCAGATAACCCCCACCCACCCAGCAAAACCGCACCCCCTCCCAACCGCGTCCCCCACCCACGCCCACCCATCGCCCGCCCCTCCGGCTCGTGCCCCACGTCCGGCGGGAGCCACCACGCGGCGCCGCGACCGCTCCCAGCCGCGTCCCCACCCATGCCCACCTGCGCCCGCCCTCTTCGGCCTGTGCCCCACGTCCGGGAATGGCCGCGCGGCGTCGCGCCCTCCGCCCTCCCGCGGGGGACGACATACATCGTTTTTATCGGTGGTGGGGGATCATGGGCGCCTTGGCGTGGTGAGGGAGGTGGGCGTGCAGCGGGCGGCGTGGGGTGGAGTGGGCGTGGTGGGGGTCGCGGTCGCGGTGGTGCTGGGGCTGGAGGTGCGTTACGCGGACGAGGTGAATCCGTGGCGGCGGACGATCAGCGAGCACGGGCTGGGGCCGGACGGCTGGCTGTTCGGGGCGGCCGTGGGGCTGGTGGCGGCCGGTTCCGCGGTGATCGCGGTGTCGCTGGTGCGGCGGCGGATCGCGGCGGCGTTCTCGGTGGGGACGCTCGCACTGGTCACGTGGTGCGTCGGGCTGGCCGTCGTCGCGGTGTTCCCCAAGCACGACTGGTCGGTGGGGCCGAGCCTGGGCGGCACGATCCATCGGGTCGGCAGCGTGATGGCGTTCGTCAGCCTGCCGATCGCCGCGCTGCTGATCAGCCGCCGGGCCTGGCGGCTGCCCCTGGGGCGGGTGGTGGCGTGGCTCGGGCTGGGGTCGTCGCTGTGGGTGGTCGGGATCACCGGCGTCATGGCGGTGGCGTCGTGGCAGGGCCTGCCGTGGTGGCGGGCCATGCCGCTCGGCCTGGTCGAGCGCGGGCTGGTGGTCACCGAGATCGTGACGCTCCTGGCCCTGGGCGTGTGGGCGGCGGCCCGCCCGGCCCCGCGAGCCGCCCCGGAGGCCGTGGGCGTCCCCGGCGGACAGGGCGCGACAAGTCGATCTTGATGGTATAAGCCGACCTGGCCGCCACGGATGGCCCGCCGGGGGGCTAGGGTCGGCTGTACGAACACCTGATCGTCAGCGGGGGCCGCCGGTGCAGGACCGGGTCGAGGATCGTACGGCGGAGCGTGCCGGGACGCCGCCCACGGGCGACGGCTCCTCTCGTGTCGTGCGCAGGAGGCTCGACATCGCCGGGACCCTCGTCGCCGTGGGATTCTTCTGCGCCTCCCTGTCCCCGTCGCTGCTGCCGCGTTCCTGGTTCCTGCAGGGGGTCGTCGCGGGCGTCACCGCGGCGGCGGGCTACGGCCTGGGCGGCACGATCAGCGCCCTGGTGCGCCGCTTCACCCGGCTGGTCCCCAGCCCGCGGGCGGGCGCGTTCGCCTGGCGGCTGCTGCTGGTCGCGGGCACGGCGCTGTGCGTGCTGGTGCTCTACTACAGCTCGGAGTGGCAGCGCGAGGTCCGGCGCACCATGGCCATGGACACCGACATCTCCTGGTACCAGCCGGTGATCGCGGTCATCGCGCTGGCGACGTTCGCGGTGCTGGTGGCGCTGAGCCGGTCGATCCGGCTCGGCACCCGCAAGCTGATCAGCCTGCTGGGCCGGTTCATCCCGCGGATGGTCGCGAAGGTCGTCGGCCTGGTGGTGGCCGTGCTCCTGGTCAGCCTCTTCGCCAACGACGTGGTCTTCGCCAACTTCATCGAAGGCATGAACAACACCTCGTCCCTGGTCAACGGAGGGACGGACCTGGGGGTGACGAGACCGCGGTCACCCTTTCTGGCCGGCGGCCCCGGATCCCTGGTGCCCTGGGAGACCCTCGGCAGGGAGGGACGCGACTTCACCGGCCGGGCGCCCACCCGGACCGAGCTGAGCGCCTTCGCGGGCAAGCCCGCCATGGACCCGGTCCGGGTCTACGTGGGCCTGCAGTCCGCGACGTCCTACGACGGCCAGGCCCGCCTCGCCGTACGTGAGCTGGAGCGGACCGGCGCGTTCCGCCGCCAGGTGCTCGTCGTGATGGGCACCACCGGCACCGGCTGGGTGGACGCGAACATCGCCGACGCCCTGGAGTACATGTACGCGGGGAACTCCGCGCTCGTCGCGATGCAGTACTCCTACCTGCCGAGCTGGCTGTCCTTCGTGGTGGACCGGACCAAGGCCGCGCAGGCCGCGGTCGCACTGGTGCGGGCGGTGGAGGCGAAGCTGGCGACGCTGCCGGCGGACTCCCGGCCGAAGTTCCTGGTCGCCGGCGAGAGCCTCGGGTCGTACGCGATGGAGGAGGCGTTCGGCACCCTGGACGCGTTGCTGGCCCGCACCGACGGGGCCTTACTGGTCGGCCCGCCCAACGCCGACCCCATCTGGCGGCGGGTGACCGAGCGGCGCGACCCCGGCACGCCCATGTGGCGGCCGGTCTACCAGGGCGGCTCCGAGGTGCTCTTCGGCCAGTTCCCGGCGGATTTCACCCCCTTCGCCCGCGCGCACGTCGTCTACCTGCAGAACGCCTCCGACCCCGTGGTGTGGTGGAGCCCCGACCTGCTGTGGCGCAAACCCGGCTGGCTGGAGGCGCCGCGCGGGCCGGATGTGGCGCCGGCCATGCGCTGGTACCCGGTGGTGACGTTCTGGCAGGTCGTGGTGGACCTGGCGTTCGCGAACTACGTGCCGCCAGGGCACGGCCACCAGTACGGCGTCAACGTGGTGAACGGCTGGGCGGCCGTCGCCCCGCCCCCGGGCTGGACCGGCGCGGACACCGACCGGCTGCGCAAGACCCTCGCCCCCTGACCCTCACATCCGGTCGGCGTCGAACCGCCGCTCCCGCACCGCCGCCGCGAACGCGTCCCACTCCTCGGCGGAGAAGCGGAGCACGGCGCCTTCGTCGTCGCACCGCAGGAGCACGAGGTCGCCGGTGAAGGCGATCTCCAGCCGGTCGGCGTCGTCCAGGGGTGTATCGCTCGTCCAGGCCGCGAACGGCACGCCGTCGTGCCGTCCTGGCGCGGGCCGGGTCAGCCGGCCCGACTTGATGGCGGTGATCAACTGTGACCACGTGGGACAGGAGACGATCAGGAATGGCGTGGGATTCTTACTGTCCCTGATCGCGATCCAGTCGTCCTGGCGGGCCGCGTTGGCGCAGGCCCCGCCGTTGCACAACGGCGAATGCCAGGTCGCGCCGAGAAAACTCGGCCGGTCCTTCATGCCATTCCTCCGGGCAAAGATCGACAGCATGTGTCACCGAATTACCGCGCCCGGCTCTCATTTTACATGGCCTTGGCGATCGGGCCGGGTCCACGTGACCGGACGGATCGCAGGGGCCTGAGTTCCCAGAGAGGTTGAAGTGGGGTTCCGCGCTGGAAGGAGCGGGTCGACGGATATCGTGAGCCCGCCCCTCCGTCCGCAGGTTCAGCCGCCCTTTTAGGGCTTCATGTCGTTGTCACCCTGTCGGGTGGCGGACAAAAACGCCTGCCATTCTGGTGTGCTGAAAGTCAGGACCGGACCGTCGGGGTCCTTCGAATCGCGTACCAGAACACTTCTCCCGGTAAAGGCAACTTGAACGCAGTTGCCACCTCCGCAACGAGTTGCGGTCCGCCACTCCAGGCCGGAGGCGGGTGCGGGATACGATGACGTCATTGTCGGTGTCCCTCTAAGAGATGGAACGAGAGTAGAGAACTGCTTGAGGGGATCTTAACGTCAGCGACTTGGGGCTTATGTCGAAGATACTTCGACATAGCGTAACGATCCGCTCGACCAACCATAACGATTCGGTCACGGACCCGTGAAACCCGGTTTACGAATAAATGGCCTTCTTGAGGTCATTAATTAATTGCACGGAATCGTCGGGCGCCAGCGCATTCTCCGTGATGTTCCTGATCGCCTCGGCGTAGATCGTGATCTCGTTCGGCCGCTCCAGGTAGTCGGCCTTGGTGAGCCCCTCCAGATAGACGATCCGGGCCGGTGACATCTCCGGCAGCTCCAGGAGCACGAAGGTGTTGGCCAGCCCCATGTAGGCGCCCGCGGTGAACGGCACGATCCGGACCGAAACGCTGGGCAGCGCGGCCGTCTGGACGATCCGGTCGAGTTGCCGGGCCATCACCTGGGGGCCGCCTATCCGGTGGTGCAGCACCGACTCGTGGAACAACGCGTTGAAACGCGGGGCGCCTTCCTTGGTGAGGAGCTGCTGCCGGCGCATGCGGAGCGCGACCCGGGATTCGAGCACCTTCTCCTCCATTTTCGGATAGATGCCGCGGATGAGCGCCCGCGCGTATTCCTCCGTCTGGAGCAGGGCCGGCAGGTAACAGGTCTGGAAATCGGTGATCGTGGCGGCCTGTTCCTCGTAATCGTTATAAGGATAAAGCGTCTCGTCGCCGAGGTCGTATTCGTGCCGATATCCCGGGCGCCGCGCCTCGCGGGCCAGCTCTATCAGCTCGCTCACCAGCCGCTGGTCGGCGACCCCGTAGATCTCGCAGAGGTCTCGCACGTCCCGCGGAATCGCCGCCCGGCGGCCCGTCTCCAGCCTGCTGATTTTGGAAGGGTGGCACATCAGCTTCTCGGCGACGTCGTCGATGCTGTACCCCGAGCCGAGCCGGAGCCTGCGCAGACGGTCGGCCAGCTGGCGTCTGCCGAGTGTCTGGTTCGCCATCGGGCTGTCACCCCTCGCGGCGGTCAAGCATGCGATGTCCTGTAAGGCGGGCGAAGTGCAGTTTCTCCCATGCTAGTGGGCTTACCGTACTCGCCGCGGGCAACTTCCGCCAGCAACTTCCAGCGGATGTGCCAGAGGCAACCGCCATTTGGCACTTGCCAATGATCATGGCAGCGTTCACTATACGAGATAGGACGACTCGATGAGAGTCCTTCGTGAACGGCACGCCCTCTGAATCTGGACGGAGAGGAGGCGATGCCCGACAGGGACGAAGGGTCGCGCCAGGCCGGGCAGGGGCCGCCTGGCGGAGGCGCAGACGTGAGCTGGGCCGATGTTGGCTCCATCGGCCCAGCCGAGAGACCACCCCGCGCTTCTGCTCAAACGGAGGCTAAGTCTCAGTGATTCATGGTAACTCCCGGGGGTTGCAGCACAACGCCCTGCTTTTGGTCCATCGCCTGATGTGGCGGCTGAGCCGTTCGATGTTCGACGAGATCGACTCCTTCGCATGGACGCAGGACTGGCGCATCGAGCGGCGCATCACCCGGCGTCTCTACCACGACCGCCGGTTCGACTCGCTGGTCCAGTGCTCCGAGTGCCACGGTTCCTTCGTCGTGACCGAGGACGAGGAGTGCAGGATCTGCTCGGGCACCGGGCATCTCATCCTGCTCCCGATGCCCGGCGGTGAGGGTTGACCGCTCCGGCGGCCGGGTAGGCCGCGGTGACACAGGACGTACGGCTTGCGCTTCGCGGGAGGGGCGCAGGCCGTACTTGTGGAGTCGGCGTGGCGCGGCGCGTGGAACAGGCATAAGGCAGGAACATGTGGGGATAACGAATCACCGCTGAAGGGCGGTGCGATGACCGAGACTTGGCCTGGCGATCCCTATCCGCTGGGAGCCACCTACGACGGCGCGGGGACCAACTTCGCGCTCTATTCCGAGGCCGCGGAACACGTGGACCTGTGTCTTTTCGACGACGACGACAAGGAGACCCGGGTCCCGCTGAGCGAGTGCGACGGCTTCGTGTGGCACGGCTACCTCCCGGGCATCGGCCCGGGGCAGCGATACGGCTACCGGGTGAGCGGGCCCTACGACCCGGCCAGGGGACACCGGTGCAACCCGGCGAAGCTGCTGCTCGACCCGTACGCCAAGGCGATCGAGGGCGAGGTGCGCTGGGACCAGGCGGCCTACGGTTACACCTTCGGCCAGCAGGACAGCCGTAACGACCTCGACTCCGCGCCCTACGTGCCGCGGTCGATCGTGATCAACCCGTTCTTCGGCTGGGGGCACGACCGGCCGCCCGCGACGCCGTACCAGGACACGGTGATCTACGAGGCGCACGTGCGCGGGCTGACCATCCGCAATCCGAAGATCCCCGAGCACATCAGGGGGACCTACGCGGCGCTCGGCCACCCGGAGATCATCGACCACCTCACCGGGCTCGGCGTGACGGCGATCGAGCTGATGCCGGTCCACCAGTTCGTCACCGACCACGTGCTGGCCGAGCGCGGGCTGACGAACTACTGGGGCTACAACACCGTCGGGTTCTTCGCCCCGCACAACGCCTACTCCTCCACCGGGCAGCGCGGCGGCCAGGTGCTGGAGTTCAAGGCGATGGTGAAGGCGTTGCACGAGGCCGGCATCGAGGTGATCCTCGACGTGGTCTACAACCACACGGCCGAGGGCAGCCACCTGGGGCCGACGCTGAGCATGCGCGGCATCGACAACGCCAACTACTACCGGCTGGTCGAGGACGACCCGCGCTACTACCTGGACACCACGGGCACCGGCAACAGTCTGCTCATGCGGTCCCCGCACGTGCTCCAGATGATCATGGACTCGCTGCGCTACTGGGTCACCGAGATGCATGTGGACGGCTTCAGGTTCGACCTCGCCGCCACGCTCGCCCGGGAGCTGCACGAGGTGGACCGGCTGTCCGCCTTCTTCGACCTCGTCCAGCAGGACCCGGTGCTCTCCCAGGTCAAGCTGATCGCCGAGCCGTGGGACGTCGGGCCCGGCGGCTACCAGGTGGGCAACTTCCCGGCCAGGTGGACCGAGTGGAACGGCCGCTACCGGGACACGATCCGCGACCTGTGGCGGGGGCAGCCGGCCGCGCTGCCGGAGTTCGCCTCCCGGCTGACCGGGTCCAGCGACCTCTACCAGAACGACAGCAGGCGCCCGGCCGCCTCGATCAACTTCGTCACCTGCCACGACGGGTTCACCCTGCGCGACCTGGTCTCCTACAACGACAAGCACAACGAGGCCAACGGCGAGAACAACCGCGACGGCACCGACGACAACCGGTCCTGGAACTGCGGCGCGGAAGGCCCGGCCAGCCTGACCGTCGAGTCGCTGCGCGAACAGCAGAAGCGCAACTTCCTGGCCACCCTCTTCCTGTCCCAGGGCGTGCCGATGCTCTCGCACGGCGACGAGCTCGGCCGCACCCAGCAGGGCAACAACAACGCCTACTGCCAGGACAACGAGATCAGCTGGGTCGACTGGTCCGACGTGCGGGAGAACTGGCTGCTGCTGGAGTTCACGAAGTCGCTGGCCAAGCTCAGGCGCGAGCACCCCGTCTTCCGGCGCAGGCGCTTCTTCTACGGCCGGCCGGTGCGCGGCCAGGAGGACGGCCTGAGCGACATCGCCTGGCTCACCCCGGGCGGGGAGAAGATGACGGACGCCGACTGGAAGGTGGGCTACGCCCGCTCGATGGCGGTCTTCCTGAACGGCGACGCCATCACCGAGCCGGACACCAGGGGCAGGCGGATCCGCGACGACTCCTTCCTGCTGATGTTCAACGCGCACCACGACGTCATCAAGTTCACCATCCCGAAGGACTACGGCGAGATGTGGCTGACCGAGATCGACACCGCGATGCCGATCACCCTCGACACCCGGGCCTGCCGGGCCGGCGAGGGCGTGGCCGTGGCCGGTCGCTCGGTGCGGGTGCTGCGTCGTGTCTAGCGCGCCGGAGCCCGGCTCCAGCGCGCCGGAGCCCGGCCGGCCGGCGCGGGCGGACGTGCCCACCGCCACCTACCGGGTCCAGCTTACCCCCGACCTCGGATTCGCCGAGGTGGCCGAGCTGGCGCCCTACCTGCGCGACCTCGGCGTCAGCCACGTCTACCTGTCGCCGATCCTGCAGGCCGTCCCCACGTCCCTGCACGGGTACGACGTGGTGGACCACTCGCGGGTGCGCGCCGAGTTCGGCGGGATCGACGGCCTGCGGGCGATGGCCGGGCGGCTGGCGGAGCACGGCATCGGCGTCGTCGTGGACATCGTGCCCAACCACATGACGGTGCCGGTGCCGGAGTCGGGCAACGCCCAGCTCTGGTCGGTGCTGAAGGACGGCCCGGCGTCGCCGTACGCGTCGTGGTTCGACATCGACTGGCGGGACGGGCGGGTGGCGATGCCGGTGCTCGGCGACGACGTCGCGGAGCACCCGCCGCACCCGGACGGCGAAGTGGTCCGCTACCACGACCACGAGTTCCCGCACCCGGCGCGGCACTACGCGCTCGTCTCCTTCCGGGAGGGCCCCGGTTACCGGCGGTTCTTCGACGTCGCGTCGCTGATCGGGCTGCGGGTCGAGGATCCGGAGGTGTTCGAGGCCACCCACGAGGTGATCCTGTCGCTGGTCGACGAGGGGATCGTGCACGGGCTGCGGGTCGACCACCCGGACGGCCTGGCCGACCCGCGCGGTTACCTGCGGCGGCTCGCCGAACGGTCCGGCGGGGTGTGGACGGTCGCCGAGAAGATCCTCGTCGGCCCGGAACGGCTGCCCGCCGACTGGCCGTGCGCCGGCACCACCGGCTACGACACGCTCAACCGGATCACCGGGCTGTTCGTCGACCCCGAGGGCAAGGGCCCGCTGGTGGAGCTGTTCCTGCGGCTGACCGGCATGCCGGAGGACTACGCGGCGGTGGCCTACGAGTCCAAACGGCACGCGATCGACCTGTTCTTCGGCGCCGAGATCGACCGTCTCACCGCGCTGGTCGGCGGGCCGGGGGTGCGCGAGGCGGTGGTCGAACTGCTGGCCGCCATGCCGGTCTACCGCGCCTACGCCGTGCCCGGCGAGCCGGTGCCGGCGGAGTCGGCCGAGCTGGTCAGGGCCGCGGCCGGCGCCGCCGCCGCCCGGCTGGGCGACGAGCGCGGCCTCGCCGAGGTGGCCGAGCGGGTGCTGTACGGCACGCCGGAGGCGGTCGTGCGCTTCCAGCAGACCTGCGGCCCGGTCATGGCCAAGGGCGTCGAGGACACCGCCCTGTACCGCTGGTACCCGCTGGCCTGCCTGAACGAGGTGGGCGGCGAGCCGGACCGGTTCGGCGTCACCCCGGAGCGGTTCCACGCCCACTGCGCCGCGCTGCCGCAGGGCACGATGACCACCCTGTCCACGCACGACACCAAGCGTTCCGAGGACGTGCGCGCCCGGCTCGCCGTGCTGTCGGAGCTGCCGCAGGAGTGGGCCAAGGCGGTCGAGGAGTGGTCCGGCCTGGTCTCCTTCGACCCGGCGCTGGACTACCTCGGCTGGCAGAACCTGCTGGGCGCGTGGCCGATCTCCGCCGAGCGGTTCACCGGCTACCTGCTCAAGGCGGCCAGGGAGGCCAAGACGGCCACCTCCTGGGTCGGCCCCGACCCGGAGTACGAGCGCGGGCTGCGCGTCTTCGCCGAGCGCGCGGTCCTCGAATGCGGGCCGCAGATCGCGGAGTTCGCCGCCCGGATCGAGCCCTTCGCCATGACCGTCTCGCTCGGCCAGAAGATCGTGCAGCTCATGATGCCCGGCGTCCCCGACGTCTACCAGGGCAACGAGGTCACCGACTTCTCCCTGGTGGACCCGGACAACCGGCGCCCGGTGCGCTACCCGCCCGAACCGGCCTCGGAGTGGGACGCCGCCAAGCTGCTCCTCACCCGCGGCGCGCTCAACCTGCGCGCCCGGCTGGGACACGGCCGGCCGTACGTGCCGTTGTTCGCGGAGGGGAGCGCGGCGGAGCACGCGTTCGCCTTCGCCCGCGGTGAGCGGGCCGTCGCGGTGGCCACCCGGCTGCCGGTGCGGCTCGCGCGTTCCGGGGGCTGGGGGAGCACGACGCTCGCCCTGCCCCGAGGCCGGTGGCAGGACCTGCTCACCGGTTGCGTGCACACCGGCCGGGTCCCGCTGGCCCACCTGCTGGCGCGGTATCCGGTCGCACTACTGGAAGGGGACGTCGCCGACGATGTTTGAGGTCTGGGCACCCGGCGCCAACACGGTAGAGGTGGAGATCGGCGGTACCCGCCACCCGATGCGACGGGGTGCGGGCGGCTGGTGGTGTGCGGAGGTCGCGGGGGCGGCCCACGGCACGGACTACGCGTTCCGGGTGGACGGCGGCGATCCGCGCCCCGACCCGCGCACCCGGCGGCAGCCCGACGGCGTGTTCGGCCCGAGCCGCCTCTACGACCACGACAGGTTCACCTGGAGCGACCACGACTGGCACGGCCGTGACCTGCGCGGGGCCGTGATCTACGAGCTGCACGTCGGCACCTTCACCCAGGAGGGCACCTTCGCCGCCGCCGCCGGCAAGCTCGACCATCTCGTCTCCCTGGGCGTCGACTTCGTCGAGGTCATGCCGGTGCCGCCGGTCCCCGGACGGCACAACTGGGGGTACGACGGGGTCGACCTGTACGCGGTCACCGAGAACTACGGCGGGCCCGACGGGCTGAAGGTCTTCGTGGACGCCTGCCACCGGGCCGGGCTCGGCGTGATCCTCGACGTCGTCTACAACCATCTGGGCCCGTCGGGGAACTTCCTGCATCCCTTCGGCCCCTACTTCCACGAGGGGCTGGGCAGCTTCTGGGGCCAGGCGGTCAACCTGGACGGTCCGGGCTCGGACGAGGTGCGCCGCTACCTCATCGAGAACGCGTTGCAGTGGCTGCGCGACTTCCACATCGACGGCCTGCGGCTCGACGCGGTGCACGCGCTGCACGACAAGCGGGCCGTGCACCTGCTGGAGGAGCTGGCCGTGGAGGTGGACCTGCTGGCTGCTGCCCTCGGGCGCCCCCTCACGCTGATCGCCGAGTCGGACATGAACGACCCGCGCCTGGTCACCCCGATCGAGGCGGGCGGGCTCGGCCTCGACGCGGCCTGGAACGACGACGTGCACCACGCCCTGCACGCGGCGCTGACCGGCGAACGGCACGGCTACTACGGCGACTTCGGCTCGCTCGCCGTGCTCGCCAAGACGCTCACCTCGGGTTATCTGCACGACGGCACCTACTCGACCTTCCGCGGGCGTCACCACGGCCGCCCGGCCCGGCACGTGCCCGGTTACCGTTTCGTCTGCGCCGTGCAGAACCACGACCAGATCGGCAACCGGGCGGAGGGCGACCGGCTGCCGGCCGAGCTGCTGCGGGTGGGCGCCGGGCTGCTGCTCACCTCGCCGTTCACCCCGATGCTGTTCATGGGCGAGGAGTGGGGGACGCGGTCGCCGTTCCTGTTCTTCACCGACCACGTCGAGCCGCAGCTCGCCTCCACCGAGGCGGACCGCAGGCGGCGGGAGTTCGTGGACCACGGTTACGACGACTGGGCGGCCAAGGCGCCCGACCCGCAGGACAAGATGACCTTCCTGCGCTCCAAGCTGGACTGGTCCGAGCTGGAGATCGACCGGCACCGCTCGCTGCTCACCTGGTACCGCGACCTGATCGCGCTGCGCAAGGTGCTCCCCGAGCTCACCGACCCGAGGCTGACCCGGGTGCACGTCGACTTCGACGAGGCCGCCCGCTGGCTGGTGGTGCACCGCGGCTCCCTGCGGATCGCCGCCAACCTGGGCCCCGGCCGCACCAACGTACGGCTGCCGCACGGGCGGCTGCTGCTGGCCTCGGACGAGGAGATCCACGCGAACGGCGACGACCTGGTCCTGCCGGGCCGTTCGGTGGCGATCGTGCGCGCCGGGTGACCGCCGCCTGTGGACGGCCTTCGCGGGTCGTCCACAGAACGCGGTTCTGCCGGGGTGGCGGGCGGGCCGGGGAGTGATGCTGAGGGCATCGCCGGATGAGGAGGCCCACGTGCAGCTCACGTTCCCCGTGCCCAGGGAGACCAGCTCGGTGTTCGTCGTCGCCGTCGACCGGATCACGGCCGATCCGGTGTCGGTCGTCCCCTGGCGCATGCACCGCCCGCACCGCCGCGCCGCCGCGGCGTCCCTCGGCTCGTCCCGGCTGCGGATCTCCGTCCGGCGGGCGGTCTCCCCGTGGCGCTGGACCGGCCACCGGCGCCGATGGTCGTGGCCCGCACCCTGGCGAGACTTCGACACGAGGCGCTGGCGGGGCTTCGACACGAGGCCCTGGCGAAGCTTCGAGGCGGGGTCCTGGCGGGGCTTCGAGGCGGGCTCTTGGCGGGGCTTCGACGCGGGTGGGTGGGAGGCGGGTGACGACGAGCGTGCCCTGGTGCGCCGGGCCAGGCTGCACATCGTGGTGTCGAGTGTGGCCCCGCCATCCGCCCAGCCGGAGGCGGCCCAGACGGCGCGGGCCGCCGCACGGGCCCTCGCCGCGGCCAACGACGGCGTGATCGTCGATCCGCTCACCGGCGCGATCGTCTTCCACTGCGCCTGCTGCCCCGGCGAGCGCCCGCACTTCTCCCTCCCCGACGACTGGCTCACCCACCACCCCACCACCTCCCACCGACATCCCCCACCCTCCGAAACACACGCCCCTTCGCTCTCCGGGCTTGGCTCTTTGGTGTCCGGGCGGCGGCCCGCTTTCGTCACGCCCCGGCCGGCCGCCGATCCCCGGCGCAGGATCTCCGCCGTGCTCGCCGCCGCCGGGGCCCGACCGGCGGACCCATCCGGCAGGGCACCCGCGGGGCTGTCTCCCGTCGTCCGTGGAGGATCGCAGGAGGCCGCCGGGCGTCTTTCGCCCGCGCCGGATGCCTCCGCGGCGTCGCCTGGGGTGCTTGCGCCGCCGGTTGTCCGTGCAGTGGCACCTGGGATGTCCGTGCCGTCGCTGGTCAGCCGGGGGCTGGTGAGGTTCGGGCTGCCGGAGGTGGCGGTCACGGAGGCGGGGTGCGCGCACGGCCTGTGCTCGGTCACCCGCCTGCGTGCGGTCGCGGGGCGTCTCCTCGCCGACCACCTGGCCTTCCTGCACCGGCACCCCGGCGCCGGAAAACGCACGCTAGACACCCGGCTACACCTCGCCACCACCCACGATCTGGACGCTCTCCACAACGCCGCTCTTCCCGGCTCGGACGCCCTTCGAGGCTCGGACGCCTTTCAAAGCTTGGACGCCCTTGAGGGCTTGGGCGACGATCACGACCTGGGTGCCGTGCACGATCTGGGCGGTGTCTACGAGCTCGCGTGGGGCGACCCCTTTCGGGGCGCCCGCACGCTGCACGCCCATCCCGTCGCGGTGCCGGCCGGTCGTTCGTGCCTCAAGGTCGATCACTCCAGGCGCTCCGGCCTGCGGGACACCGCGTGACGGTCAGCCGTCGTGCTGGGCGAGATGCTGTTCGAGAGACTCCACCTTGGAGGTCATCCCATCCGTGACGCCCTGGCGTACGTCGGCCTTGAGCACCAGGCTCACCCGTGGCGCGACCTCGGAGACGGCCTCGACGGCTCGCTTCACGACGTCCATCACCTCGTCCCAGTCGCCTTCGATCGTGGTGAACATCGCGTCGGTGCGATTGGGGAGGCCGCTGTCGCGTACCACCTTGACGGCCCTGGCCACCGGCTCGGCGACCGCTTCGCCGACTCCCAGCGGGGTGACGGAAAAAGCGATGATCATCAGCTGCCTCCTGTCAGGGGGGAACATGCCACGCAGGCATTCTCTCCGCCCACCCACGCCACGTTCTCGTGAGGGGGTGGGGTGGAGGAGGGACGTCCTGGCTTGACGAGGCGGGGTGAAAGAACGGCGCCCTCGGCCACGACGGGCGAAAAGAACGGTGCCCTCGGTCGCGACAGGGTGAGACAGCGGCGCCTCTCGACCCGCGACGGGGTGAAAGAGTGGCGCCCCTCGGCCGCGACGGGTGTGTGCGGTGAGGGGCGCGGTGCCGGGTGGGGCTGGAAGGGGTTGGCGGCGGTCCGGTATGGGGCCTGGCCGAGGGTCAGTCGTCGTGGTCGTGGTCGTGGTCTTCGTCGCCCTCTTCGTCGGGGCCGTCCGACGGCTCGACGCCGAGCATGGCCTCGCGCGGCTCGACCTCGTTGATGTGCTCGATGAGGGCCAGCACGTGGTCCGGCTCGATGAGCCACTGCAGGGCGGTGGCGCCGCTCTCGTCGGCGGTCACCATGGCCGCCTGTTCCTGGCGCTCCTCGTCGTCGAGGTCGGCGGCGGGGTGCCGGATCTCGGCGAGCGCGGCTGCTTGCAGCGCGTCGACGTCGAGCACCTCAACGGTCAGCTCGACATTGATCCTCAGAAAGCGCTCGGAACCTGAATTATCACTCACGGTGAAATCCTAGTGGGGTCAGGGGAGCTTCCACTCCACCGGTGTGGCGCCCTGCTCCACGAGGAGCTGGTTGGCCCGGCTGAACGGCCGGGAGCCGAAGAAACCGCTTCGGGCGGAGAGCGGGCTCGGGTGCGCCGACTCGATGCACGGGACGTCCCCCAGCATCGGGCGCAGGTTGCGGGCATCACGTCCCCACAGGATCGCCACCATCGGCTTGTTGCGCGCCACGAGGCCGTGGATGGCCTGCTCGGTGACCTGCTCCCAGCCCTTCCCGCGGTGCGAGGCGGGCTTGCCCGGCATGACGGTCAGCACCCGGTTGAGCAGCAGCACGCCCTGCTCCGTCCACGGCGTCAGGTCGCCGTTGGTCGGCTTGGGGTAGCCGAGGTCGGCCGTGTACTCCTTGAAGATGTTGAGCAGGCTGCCCGGAATGGGGCGCACGTCGGGGGCGACGGAGAAGCTCAGGCCGACCGGGTGCCCCGGCGTGGGGTAGGGGTCCTGGCCGACGATCAGCACCTTGACGTCGTCGATGGGCTGCTGGAAGGCACGCAGCACATGTGCCCCGGCGGGGAGGTACTGCCGCCCGGCGGCGATCTCATCGCGCAGGAAGTCTCCCATCACGGAGATCTGATCGGCGACGGGCTCCAGAACGGTCGCCCACCCTGCTTCCACTATTTCCTGCAAAGGACGTCCAGCCATGAACGGAAACTCTAGTGCCCGCCTGAGCACGCCGTCGGCGCTAACAGAAAAATGATCAAACCTGCCCCAATGGGGGATGAGTGCCCGCCCCGCCGCCGCGAAGGCGGGGCGGGGCGGGCACTCATGGCGTCACGTCACAACGGGACTTCGCAGTGTCACGCCACCGGGCAGCGCTGCTCCACGCCGTTCCCGCGCCGCTTCACCGATCAGCGCCGTGTCACCGCCGGATCCCGAGCCCAAGCCTGAGCCGAGCCCGATCCGGGATCCGGGGTCCGGGATCCGGATCCCGAGCCGGATCACTTCACGGAGCCGGCCATCATGCCCTGCACGAAGTAGCGCTGGAAGGCGAAGAACAGCACCAGCGGGATGATCAGCGACAGGAAGGCTCCCGGCGCGAGGATGTCCACGTTGGTACCGAACTGCCGCATCTGGGACTGGAGGGCCTTGGTCATCGGCTGGTTCTCGGTGTTGGCGAAGACCAGCGCGATCAGGAGGTCGTTCCACACCCAGAGGAACTGGAAGATGCCCAGCGACGCCACCGCCGGCTTGGCCAGCGGGAAGACCACCGTGGCGAAGATCTTCCACTCTCCGGCGCCGTCCATCCGCGCGGCCTCCAGCAGCTCCCTGGGGATGCCGGCGAAGAAGTTGCGCAGCAGGAAGATGGCGAACGGCAGGCCGAACGCGACATGGAAGAGCACCACGCCCGGGATCGAGCCGAACAGCCCCAGCGTGCCGTACAGCTTGGCGACCGGGATGAGCGCGATCTGGATGGGCACCACCAGCAGCCCGACCACGACGAGGAACAGTCCGTCCCTGCCCGGGAAGTCGATCCAGGCGAAGGCGTAGGCCGCCATGGCGGCGAGCCCGATCACCAGGAGGGTGGCCGGCACCGTGATGAGCACGGTGTTCCAGAACGAGCTGGTGAATCCGGTGGCCAGCAGGTTGGCGTAGTTCTCCAGCGTGAGCTGGGCGGGCTGGGTGAAGATCGTCCACCAGCCGGAGGCGTTGTTGTACTGCTCGCCGCGGATGGAGACCACCAGCAGGCCCAGCGTGGGCACCAGCCAGAACAGGGCGATCAGGATGAGCACGACCTGCACGAGGCCGCCGCCGATCCGATCGACGACGCGGCCGAGCACGCCGCGCTTCGGTGCGCCCGTGGCGGGGGCGCCCGCGGTCCGGTCGAGGGTCGCGGTCGTCATGATTGCTGCTCCCTCCGGAACCGGCGAACGTTGATGATCATGAAGGGCAGCACCAGGATCAGCAGGAAGATCGCCAGCGCCGAACCCAGCCCCTCGTTGCCGCCGCCGCCGAAGGACACCCGCCACATCTCCAGGGCGATCACGTTCGCCTGGGACTGCACGGATCCCGGTGCGATGACGAAGACCAGGTCGAACACCTTGAGTGTGTTGATGATCATCGTCACGAAGACGACGACCAGCACCGGCGACAGCAGCGGCACGGTGATCTTGCGGAACACCTGCCATTCGGTGGCGCCGTCCATCCGGGCGGCTTCCAGCGCGTCACGCGGGATGGAGGCGAGCCCCGCCGCGATGAGCACCATGGCGAACCCGGCCCACACCCAGATGAAGGCCCCGATGATGGCCGGCGTGATCAGTGCCGGGCCGAGCCAGGAGATCCCGTTGAAGGGCGCCTCGAAGTTCGACTGCGGCAGCCGTACCGTGTAGTCGCCGGCGGGGAGGCCGGCGAAGGTGAAGGCGCCGTCGGCCGTGGTCGTGGTGGTGCCCTTGACCTCGCCGTTCTGCACGGCTTCGACGGTGATGCCGGGCAGGCCCTTCTCGTTGCCGTCGACCTGGCCTGAGGTGCCTCCGCCGCCGAGGGCGAAGTCCAGCCAGACCGTGCCGCCGAGCGCTCCGCCGGCCGCGGGGGCCTTGGCGGGGGCGACGTCGGCGGGCAGCGCGTCCGGGCGGACGCCGACCAGCGGCAGCGAGACCGGCGTGCCCGGCTGCACCGGCTGGCGGGTGACCACGGCCCCGTTCTGTTCGGCGAGCGTCGCGTCGTTGTCGCGGGGGTGGATGCCCGGGTAGCCCTGGCCGGAGTCGAAGACGTCGCGCACCGAGGTGAGCACGGCGTTCGCCATGCCCTTGTCCGGGTCCTGCTCGTAGACCAGCCGGAAGATGACGCCGGAGGCCATGAGGGAGACCGCCATCGGCATGAAGACGATGAGCTTGAACGCCGTCGCCCACTTGATCCGCTCGGTCAGCACCGCGAAGATCAGGCCGAGTGTGGTGACCAGGATCGGCGCGACCACCACCCAGATCAGGTTGTTCCTGATCGTGGTGAGCGTGCCGGGGTTGGTGAAGATGGTGCCGTAGTTCTGCACGCCCACGAAGGTCTGGCCGGTGGCGTCGAAGAAGCTGCGGTAGAGCGAGTAGATGATCGGATAGATCACCAGGGCGCCGAGGATGATCAGCGCCGGGAGGACGAACCAGAGCGCCAGCCGGGGCGAGGGGCCGAGGCGCGGCGCCTTGGGGGGCGGCCCGGACTTCGCTGCGGCGGCGGCGGAGGCCGGGGAGTGGGAGTCCCGTGCGGGACCGGGGGGGACCGCCGCGGTGGCGGTGGCGTTGTCCTGCGGCTCGGGAGAGGTCCCGGCGGCGACGGTGCCGCCGCGCGGGGCCCGCGGGCCGTCCGACCGTTCGGTCACGGCCTTCTCCTCTTACTCGTAGGCCTTGGCGGCGTCGTCTTCGAGCTTCTGCTGTGTGCCCTTGATGTCCGACGTGTTGTTCAGGAAGTCCTGGAGGGCCTTCCACATGCCCCGGCCGTCCGTGCCGCCGAAGGCGCTGGGCACGAGGTCGGACATGTCGTAGCGGACCGACTCGCCGGCGTCGATGATCGTCTGGGCGAGCTGCTTCGTCACGTCGCTCGGGTAGTTGTCCGGGGAGACGTTGCGGTTCGGCGAGAGGTAGCCGGGCTGCTTCGCCCAGACCGAGCCGCCCTCGGCCGAGGCGAGGTAGGCGAGCAGTTCCATCGCGCCCTTGGACTCCTTCAGCGCGACCGCGATGTCACCACCCAGCACGACCGGCGCGGTGTCGCCGGCCGCCGGGAACGGGAAGAACTTCGCCTCCTGGCCGATCGTGGCACCCGACTCGGTGGCCGAGGCGGCGACGAAGTCGGCCTCGATCACCATCGCGGCCTTCTTCTGGCCGTAGACCTGGGTGACGCAGGTCGGGAAGTCGGTCTGCAGGGCCCCCGACTTGCCGCCGAGCAGGAAGGCTTCCTTGCCGGCGATCTGCGCGATCTTCTCCAGGGCGGTGGTGACCGTCGGGTCGGTCCACGGGATCTCGTGCTTGGCGAGCTTGTCGTAGTTCTCCGGGCCCGCGGTGGAGAGGTAGACGTTCTCGAACAGGTCGGTGAGCGTCCAGCCGGAGGCGCCGCAGAAGGAGAAGGGCGAGGTGCCGGAGTCGGAGACCGTCTGGGCGGCGGTGACGAGCCCCTCCCAGTTGGTGGGCGGCTGCACGCCGGCGTCGGTGAACGCCTGGTCGCGGTACCAGACCAGCGACTTGTGCGCGGCCTTGACCAGCACGCCGTAGACCTGGCCGTCCGCGGAGCCGAGCTCCTTCCAGTACGGCGTGTAGTTCTTGTCGATCTCGGCCTGGACCTCCGGCGCGAGCGGCTTGAGCGCCTTCTGGGCCGCGTACTGCTGCACAAGGCCGGGCTGGGGCAGGATGGCGATGTCCGGCGGGGTGCCGCCCTGGATGCGGGGGCCGAGGTAGGCGCCGGTGTCCTCACCGGTCGAGGCGTAGGTGACGGTGGCGCCGGTCTTCTCCTGGAAGGCCTTGAGCACCTTCTCGAAGTTGGCCTGCTCCTCGCCGGTCCACTTGGCGGCGAGCTCGATCTTCACGCCGTCGAGGGGCTTCGGGCCGGCGGCGGCGCTGTTCGCGGCGCCGGTGGGGGTGGTGCTGGTCTCGCCGCCGCCGCACGCGGTCGCGGCGAGCGCCAGACCGGCGACTACGGCCAGGACTCTGGCTTTACGCATTATGGGTACCTCCTGCTTGGGGGCCCGGGGGGTTATGAAATTGGGTGGGGATGACGGCTCGGCGGAGTGAGGGGTCTCCTCGTCCTACCGGGCCCGGATGATCTCGTTGAGTTGTTTCTTCATCGAAGTGGCGGCATCCGCGGCCGACCCGTCGAACGGCGGGGTGAGCGCTCGGGAGGCGGCATCGGCGATCGCCAGGCTTACCTGGTTGTAGTTGGGGTGCGCCGGCCGTGGCCGGGCGCTGAGGATGCTTTCCTTGAGCACCGGAAGGTAAGGAAAGCGCTTGATGAGCGCGGGGTCGTCGTACAGCTCCGCCCAGACGGGCGGGAACGACCCCTCGGTCAACACCCTGCGCTGGTTGTCCAGGCCGGTGAAGTATCGGATGAACGACAGCGCCGACCTCTGCTTCTTCGAGAAGGCGCTGATCGCCAGGTTGTAGCCGCCGAGCGAGCTCGAACCGGGACCGTCGAGCCCCGGCAGCCGGGTCACCGCGAACTTGCCGGCGACCGAGGACTCGGTGGCCGGGCCGTACGCGTGCGGCCAGTTGCGGGCGAAGAGCAGCCGGCCCTCCTGGAAGGCCAGGCGTGACTCCTCTTCCTTGTAGGTGAGCGCCTCAGGCGGGATCCAGCCTTCGCGGAAGCCCTGCATGAGGAACGCGAGGCCGGTCCTGGCCGCGTTGACGTCCATGGTCACGGCGGTGCCGTCGGGGTTGAGGATGTCCTTGCCGCCCGCCGACTGGTACGCCTCGGCGAAGTTGACCGTCAGTCCTTCGTAGGCGAGGAACTGGCCGCCGTAGCCCCCGATGTCGTGGCGCGTGGTGAGCTTCTTCGCCTGGTCCCGCAGCTCGGCCCAGGTCCTGGGCGGTTCGAGTCCCTCCTTGTCCAGGATGTCCTTGCGGTAGTAGAGCAGCCCGGCGTTGCTCGTGTACGGCACCGCCCAGAGCTTGTCCCGGTACAGCGCCGTGCCCACGACGGAGGGGAGGAACCGGTCGAGCGGGAACATCGACCGTTCCAGGGGGACGATCCAGCCCGCGTCGGCGAACTCCGCGGTCCACACCACGTCGAGCCCGAGCACGTCGTACCGGTCGCTCCTGGCCTGGAGGTTGGCCACCATCTGGGCCCGCTGCTCGTCGGCCGCCTCCGGCAGCTCCAGCAGCGTGACCCGCTCGGCGGGGTGCTCCTTGTTCCAGCGGTCGAGCAGCGGCTGAAGGTAGGCGGTGGTGTCCCGCCCGATCACCAGGGTGATCGGACCGGTGCCGCCGCCCAGGTCGCCGTCCAGCTCGGCGTCGTCCCCCGTTCCCGCGCAGCCGGCGAGCAAGAGTGCCGCCAGCGCGACCGGGATGAGACGAAGCACCTGCTACCTCCGGGTTTCAACCGAGTTACATACGTGTTAGGTAGATGCATGCATGTTATGCACAGCTGTAATGTGGGAGTCAACCGATGTTCCCGTAACGCTCACATAACGAGCATCGAGGAGGTGGGGAGTGCGGCTCACGCTGCTGGCGCTTCTCGCGAAGGAACCTGCCCACGGGTACGAACTCAAACAGGCGTTGGAGCACACCTTCGGCAGCGCTTATCCGTCACCGAACATCGGCCAGATCTACGTCACGCTCGGCCGGTTGGAGAAGGACGGCCTGATCCGCGCGATCGACGTGGAGCAGTCGAACCGGCCGAACAAGAAGGTCTACTACCTCACCGTCACCGGGCGGGAGGCGCTGGCGGAGTGGGCGGACGAGCCGACCGAGGGCCCGCGGATCCGCGACGAGTTCTTCATGAAGCTGGTCCTCGCCCCGCTGACCGGCATCGCCGACCGGATGGCGCTCATCAACCGTCAGCGACGCCACTATCTTGGCGTGATGCGAGATCTGAACGACCTCATCGAGCGCACCGATCCGGACAACCGGGTCGCCCTGCTGCTGATCGAGGGCGCCATGCTGCACGTGCAGGCCGACCTCGACTGGTTGCAGCGCTGCCAGGAGGACCTCGCGTGAGCGCCGTGATCAGGACCGTCAACCTGGTGAAGATCTACCAGAGCGGCGGCGTCCCGGTGACCGCGGTGGACGGCGTCGACCTGCACGTCGGCGCGGGCGAGTTCGTCGCCGTCATGGGGCCCTCGGGTTCCGGCAAGTCGACCCTGGTGCACATGCTGGGCGGGCTCGACGCCCGTACCAGCGGGGAGATCTGGCTCGACGGCAAGCGGGTCGACACCCTCTCGGAGAGCGCCTGGGCGCTGCTGCGCCGGGACAAGGTCGGCTTCGTCTTCCAGTTCTTCAACCTGGTCGCCAACATGACCGTGGCGGACAACGTCGAGCTGCCCGCGCTGCTGTCCGGCGCCACCCCCAAACAGGCCCGCGAGCGCCGGGAGTACCTGCTCGACGCGCTGGGCCTGACCGAGCGCGCCGAGGCGCCGCCCGCCCAGCTCGCCGGCGGCGAGCAGCAGCGGGTGGCGCTGGCCCGCGCGCTGGCCAACGAGCCCAGCCTGCTGCTGGCCGACGAGCCGACCGGCAACCTCGACAGCCGCAACACCCGTGACGTGCTGCGCCTGCTCGGCGAGGTGCACAAGAAGGGGCAGACCATCATCATGGTGACCCACGACGCCCGGGTGGCCAGTCTCGCCGACCGGGTGGTGTCGCTGCTCGACGGCCAGATCGTGGACGACGGCGTCATCCCGGTCACCCGGCGGCGGCCCAAGGCAGGCGCGGGCGACGTCGTGGAGCTCAGGAGCTGACCGTGCGGGAGACGTCGTGCGGCCCGGAGGGCCGCAGGTGAGCGCGCTCCGGGCGTCGGGCCGGTGGATCAGGGCCGACCTGCGGGCGCGGAGAGGGCAGGCGCTGCTCACGGTGCTGGCCGTGGCCGGCATCGTCACCGCGCTGATCACCTCGGCCACGCTGCTGGAGGACAACACCAACCCCTGGCGCGGCCTGTTCACCCAGACCGACGGCGCGCACGTGTGGATCAGCGCGCAGGGGCCGCTCGACCCGGCCCCGCTGGCCGCCCTGAGCGGCGTCACCGGCGTCGCCGGGCCCTACCGCAGCGCCCCCGTGACGCTCACCGAGAACGGCAGGAGGACGCCGGTCGCGCTGCGCGGCCTGCCCGCCGCCCCGCCCGAGGTGGCGCACCCCGTCGTGCTCGAAGGCCGCTGGCTGGACCTCGCCGACCTCGACGGCGTGGTGGTCGAGAGGTCCTTCGCCCAGGCGGCCGGCCTGCGGCTGGGCAGCCCCTTCCAGGTGACCGCCCTGAACGGCACCCGGCATATGCTGGCCGTCGCGGGCATCGCCGAGACCGCCGAGCAGGGCTTCTACCCCGAGTGGACGCCGGGCCTCGCCTGGGTGCTGCCGGAGACGCTGGACCGGATCGAGCCCGCCATCGGCCGCAGCCAGTCGGTGATCGGCCTGCGCCTCGCCGACGCCGAGGCGACCCGGCTGGTCGTGCAGGGCGCGGTCACGCTGCTCGACGAGCGGATCCAGCGCATCTACACCTGGCGCGAGGTGCGCGCGTCGATGGAGCTGGACAACCGGCTGCTCGGCCTGCTGCTCGCGCTGTTCGGCGCGGTCGGCCTGGCCGCCGCCGCGCTCGCCATCGTCAACGCCGTGGGCGCCCGCGTGCTGACCCAGTCGCGCGACTTCGCCACCCTCAAGTCGCTCGGCCTCACCCGGCGGCAGATCACCGGGATGCTGCTCGTCGAGCACGGCTCGCTCGGCCTGCTCGGCGTCGCCGCCGGGCTGCTCTGCGGCCAGTTGGTCACCGGGCTGGCCCTGAACGGCGGCGCCGGGCCGCCGCTGTCGTTCGTCCCGGCGGCGGCGATCACCACGGGCACCGCGCTGGTCGTGCTGGTCGCGGTGTGGCTGCCCGCCTGGCGCGGCGGCCGTACCCCGCCGATCCCGGCCACCCCCGCCGCGCCGCCCCGCGGCCACCTGTCCAGGCTCGCCCGGCTGGCCTTCGTGGTACGGCTGCCGCCCGCGCTGGTGCTCGGCGCCAGGGACGCGTTCACCCGGCGGGTGCCCGCGATGCTGACGACGTTCGGCGTGGCGATCCCGATGATGATGATCACCATCGGGCTGGGCTGCTGGGCGACGCTGGACAACTTCCTCGCCCATCCGGAGCAGGTGGGCCAGGCGGCGGCGCTCCAGGTCGGGCCCGGCCGGCTGCCGTCGAGCGAGGCGGAGCGGCTGATCAACGCCGATCCGGATGTCGCGGCCGTCTACCCGGGCACCGAGGTGGACGCGCTGGAGCCGGAGCAGACCAGGACCGTGCTGGCCCGCGCGGTCGGCACGTCCGCCCGCCCCTACCCGTTCGTCGTCGTGGAGGGCCGGCCCTACGCCGACCGCGGCGAGGCGGTGGCCGGGCAGGGCCTGCTGGACCTGCTGGATCTCAAGATCGGCGACCGGGTGCGGGTCACCGTCGGCGGCACGCCGCTCATCCTGCGCATCGTGGGCCGGGTGGTGGAGCCCGACCAGGACGGCGAGGTGATCTCCTTCGGCCTGGACAGCCTGGCCGCCAAGGACGCGATGCCGCCGGAGTTCTACAGCCTGGTGCTCAGGCCGGGGGTCGACCCGGAGGCGGCGCGGGCGAGGCTGCTGGCCGCGTCCAACCAGGACCTGGAGGTGCGGCGGGTGGTGAACCCGGCCGAGCGGCTGGCGGTGATCCGGGTGGTGATCGTGGCGTTGAGCGTCGTGCTGGCGCTGATCGGGCTGGCCAACCTGCTCACCGCGAGCGCCGTCGGGCTCCGGGACCACGCGCTGGACCTCGCCGTGCTCAAGGCGATGGGGCTGACCCCGAGGCAGGTGACCGCGACCCTGGTGACCGGCACCGGCGTGCTGGTGGTGATCGGCGTGGTCGCGGGCACCCTGGCCGGGGCCTCGATGGCCGGCGGCCTGATCGACCTTCAGGGGTACACCAGCGGGGTGGGCGCGGGCATCGGCCGTACGCCCTCGGCGTTGACGCTGGCGGTGGTGATGCTGCTGGCGGTCGGCGCGGCCCTGCTGGTCGCGCTGATCCCCGCGCGCCGCGCCGCCCGCGCGCGGGTGCCCGTCACCGCCAGATAAGACGCGGGGACACGAAAGAGCGCGTGTACGGCGGGGCCGTACACGCGCTCGGCGCCGGTGTCAGCTGATCGAGAACCAGTAGAAGCCGTGACCGGGCAGGGTGAGCAGGTAGGGGATCTCCCCGATCACCGGGAAGGGCACCCCGCCGCGGCACTCCACCGGCGTCATGCCGGCGAAGCGGCGCAGGTCGAGCTCGACCGGCTGGGGGAACTTCGACAGGTTGTTGACGCACAGCATCCGGTCGTCCCCCTCCTCACGGACGAAGGTGAGCACGGCGTTGTTGGAGGACCACAGCTCGCTGTAGGCGCCGGTGCCGAAGACCGGGTGGCGCCGCCGGATCTCCAGCATCTTCTTGGTGAAGTGCAGCAGCGAGGCCGGGTTGTGCTGCTGTGCCTCGACGTTGACGGCCTGGAATCCGTAGATCGGGTCCATCACGGCGGGCAGGTAGAGCCGTCCCGGGTCGGCGGCGGAGAACCCCGCGTTGCGGTCGGGACTCCACTGCATGGGGGTGCGGACGGAGTCGCGGTCCTCCAGCCAGATGTTGTCCCCCATGCCGATCTCGTCGCCGTAGTACATGACGGGCGAGCCGGGCAGGGACAGCAGCAGGGCGGTGAACAGCTCGATCTGGTCGCGGTCGTTGTCGAGCAGCGGGGCGAGACGACGCCGGATGCCGAGGTAGGCCCGCATCCGCGGGTCCTTGGCGTACTCGGCGTGCATGTAGTCCCGCTCCTCTTCGGTGACCGTCTCCAGGGTCAGCTCGTCGTGGTTGCGGAGGAAGATGCCCCACTGCGCGGTCTCGGGCAGCTTGGGGGTGCGGGACATGATCTCGGAGATCGGCTCGCGGCTGCCCCGCCGCACCGACATGAAGATGCGCGGCATCAGCGGGAAGTGGAAGGCCATGTGGCACTCGTCGCCGCCGGTGGTGGGGTCGCCGAAGTACTCGACGACGTCCTCGGGCCAGCCGTTGGCCTCGGCCAGCAGCACCCGGTCGGGGTAGAGCCGGTCCACCTCGGCACGCACCTTGCGCAGGTAGGCGTGCGTCTCGGGCAGCCCGGAGCACATGGTGCCCTCGCGCTCGAACAGGTACGGCACGGCGTCGAGCCGGAACCCGTCGATGCCGAGGTCCAGCCAGAACCGCAGCACCTCCAGCATGGCCTCCTGAACCGCGGGGTTGTCGTAGTTCAGGTCGGGCTGGTGGTGGAAGAAGCGGTGCCAGTAGTACTGCTTGCGCACCGGGTCGTAGGTCCAGTTGGACTCCTCGGCGCCGATGAAGATGATCGGCGCGTCCGGGTAGCCCTCCGGAGAGTCGGACCAGACGTAGAAGTCACCGTAGGGACCCTCGGGGTCGTGCCGGGACGCCTGGAACCAGGGGTGCTTGTCACTGGTGTGGTTCATCACCAGGTCGGTGATGATGCGCAGGCCCCGCGCGTGGGCCTGTTCGATCAACTCGACGAAATCCCCAAGATCCCCAAAATCAGGAAGGATCTTCATGTAGTCGGAAATGTCGTATCCGCCGTCCCGGAGAGGGGACTCGTAAAGCGGTAGCAGCCACAAACAGTCCACGCCCAGCCACTGGAGGTAGTCCAGTTTCTGGATCAAGCCGCGAAGGTCTCCGGTGCCGTCGCCGTTGGAGTCCTTGAACCCCCGGACGAGCACCTCGTAGAAGACCGCCCGCTTGTACCACTGCGGATCGGCTGAGACGAAGTCTTCGGCAACCGGTTCCGAGCAGGGGGATGTAGTCGTCATCTCTCGCTCACAGTTAAGGAAAAGGGCAGAACGAAGTAACCGGACGAAACCGGCTGGTCATGTTGGGTCAGCACGCCGCCCGGAGTCGTCATCCCCACGAACTCCATGCCCTCGTCGAGACCGAATTTGTGATTCGGGCCCGTCCTTTAGCGTGCTTTCGTGCCGAACACTACCAGCGACACGGAGCGGGAGAGGCACTGTGAATCGAGGTGCCTCGCCGGAAGTGGAGATCTTTCGCGCCCGGCGCCCGTAATCAGGATGTTACCTTCCGTTCTCAGTTGCGAAACGTGCTGTTCGGAGGCGGTGTACGGCCGGATCGGAAAGGCGTGTCAGACCCACGGAGGAGTGAGGTCGCCGAGCCGGTTTTCGTGGTCGGCGAGCCAGGTGCCGAACAGGACGAGCCCACGCACCCAGAAGCGGTCGTTCCAGCCGTTGAACCGGGTGAGCGCGTCCGGGCCGTCCAGCACCACCTCGTGCAGCTCGGCGGACAGCAGGCCGGGCACCCGCTCGGCGACCGTGGTCAGCATGCGGTGCGCCTGGGCGCGGGCCGGCGCGGCGGTGGAGCGCAGCGGCACCCGGCGCAGCGGCTGCTTCACGACGTTCGTCGAGGGCAGCGCCGCGACCCGGGGGTTGGCCTCGTGCAGCAGCTCCCGGTAGAACCGCCCCTTGTCCTTGCGCGCCACGCCGACCGACAGCGCCGCGTCGAAGAACTCCGGATGGATGAACGGCGCCACGAACGACGCCTCCGGGCCCACCAGGTTCACCGGTGAGCGGGCGATCCCGCGCACCGTCCGGGTGTGCAGCACCGACAGCGGCAGCTCGGCCCGGTGGCCGTGGAACATCGAGGTGGCCTCCGCGAACGCCGCGCGCACCGTGTCCTCGATCCACCCGGCGGCCCCGGCCGACAGGAAGGGCACCGACGGAGCGCCCAGCGACAGCGACTCCAGCACCGCCGCCTTGCGCTCCTGCTCCGAGGAGGCGAGCAGGGCGTCCCCGCTCACCATGAAGTTCTTCAGCAGCGGCCCGCCGGCCAGGCCGTCCACCAGGGTGCGCCCCGCCTTGTGCACCTCGCGGGCGAAGGGGGCGTACCAGGCGTGGTGCGGGGTGAGGTACTCCAGCCGGCGCGCCACGGCGTGCGCGTCCCCCGGATAGGCATCGGCGGACTGGCCGATCACCCGGTGCCGCACGCCCAGCTCGCGGGTGATCGCACGGGCGAAGGCGATGTCCGCGTCCGTGCCGTCGTCGGGGCTGGTCGTCCACGACTCCACGTCCGCGCCCCTGGCCACCGCCACCGAGCACAGCAGCCGCGAGTCGTAGCCGCCGCTGACCGGCACGAGCAGCGGCCGGTTGTCGAACTCCTTGTACACGTCGTGCAGGATCGCCAGGATCTCCCCGGCGCTGCGCCCCGCCTCGTACGGCTCCTCGCGCACCCAGCGCGGCAGCCGCCGCTCGGCCGACACCCGCCCGGTGCCCCGGTCGAAGACCAGCGCGCCGGACCCGGCGAGCCGTTTGATCCGCGCGTACGGCGTGCCGTCGCCCATCGGGAAGGTGACCCCGATGATCCCGGCCCAGCCCGCCCAGTCCACCTCGTACGGCTCGCGCAGCAGGGCGAGCAGCGGGGCGAGCAGCGAGGAGAAGTAGACCGCCTCCGGAGTCGGCAGGTAGTAGACGTCCACCAGGCCGAGGCCGCCGGCGTGCAGCACGACCCGCTCGCCGTCGTCGATGAGCCCGGGGGTCTCGTAGGTCTCGGCGATCGAGATCCAGCTCGCCGTCGCGACCGGCCGCCGCTCGCCCCAGGCGAAGGCGTAGCCGTGCTCGCCGCGGTGGTAGGGAGGCAGCGGGCCGCTGCTGAACAGCGCGGCTCCCGGCGTCTGCAGCGCCGCCCGGACCCGGGGGCCGGCGGTCTTCAGCGTGTCCAGCCGGGCCGCGTCCACGTGGCCGATGGCGCCGCACACGTAGGGCCGCACGCTGAACGCCGGCCACTCCCCGTCGGCCACGGTCGACTCCTTTGCCGAGATGTCGCGTTTGGTCAAAGGGTATCCTTTGCACCGCTCATGAATCGGAGGACGACGTGGCGGGCGAGCAACTGGAGGGTACCCGGAGGGCACTGCGGGACGCCCTGGCCCAGGCGGAGCGCGCCGCCGAACTGGCGCGGCTGCTGGAGAAGGCGCAGGCCGGGCTGGCCGACGCCGAGCAGGCCACCGAGGAGCTGAAGGCCGCCAGGGAGCGGCTCGGCGCGACGGAGGAACTCCTCGAGCAGGCCCGCGCCGCCGAGGAGAAACTGCGCAGGGAGCTGGCCGAGCAGCGCTACCAGACCGAGGTGGCCCGCTGGAAGCTCACCTCCATGCAGCTCGCCCGCTGGTCCCGCATCGGCGACGCCCTCAAGACGGGCAAGAGCAACCCGGTACGGCTGGCGCGCGGCCTGCGCGGCGCGGCCCGCCCGGTGAACCGCCCCAACGCGCCCAAGCGCCAGCCGGTGGCCACCCCAGCCGGGGACGACAGGCAGGCCGCGCCCGGGGCGTCCTTCCAGGCCCGCTCGTCGGTCCGGGTGATCGAGGGCGCCTCCTTCAAGCTCAAGCCGTTCCGGGTGCCCACCGGGCCGAACACCCGCCCGCACCTCACCGTGGCCGCCGTCCTCGACTCGCACGCCGAGGCCCTGCTGCGCTACGAGTGGCGGCAGACGGTCGGCTTCACCCCCCGCGACTTCGCCAGGGTGCTGCCGCTGGAGATCCCGCACCTGCTGGTCGTGGAGTCGGTCACCGGCGGGCCGTGGGCCGGCGAGGTGACCGGCGAGGGCGGCGAAGGGCTGCGCGCGCTGCTCGCCTGGTGCGCCGAACGCGGGATCAGGACCGTCTTCTGGCACACCCAGGGCCAGGTCACCGACCACCGCGCGGTGGCCGGGCTGTTCGAGTACGTCTTCACCGCCTCGCCGGAGGCGCTGCCCGTGTGGCGCTCGCTGCACCCGAGGGCCGGGCTGCTGCCGTACGCCGTGCAGCCCCGGGTGCACAACCCGCTCCCGCTGGCCAGCGGGCGCTTCGACCGGGTGCTCACGCTGGAGGAGCTGCTCCCGCCGCCGGTGCACTACCCGGACGTGCTCACCTCCTACCGCTGGCCCAGGTCGGTGTCCTGCCCGCCCGGCACGCCGGAGTGGCGGCTCGCCGAGATCGCCGCCTGCGGCACCCCGATCGGCAGCCTCCCCGACGACCGCCGCGCGCACGCCGCGCTGCGCAGGGCCTACGCCGCCGGCACGATGAGCGAGCGGGTGGACGACCTGCTGGAGGCGATCGGCCTGCCCTCGGCGCGGCCCACGCTCGACGTCTCGGTGATCGTGCCGCTGCCCGCCGACGCCGACGCGGACCGGGCGCTCGCCCAGGTCGCGAGCCAGTCGGGAGCCCGCCAGGTGGTCCTGATGGCCGCCGACGCCGAAGCGGTGCAGGCCCGCGCGCGTACCCTCTTCCCCGGCGGAACGGATGTGCTGGTCAGGCAGGCCGACCCCGGGCTCACCACCGGCGGCCTGCTCAACCGCGCCCTCGACCTGTGCGAGGGCGACCTCGTCGCCGTCATGGACCCGCGAGACGTGTACGGCGAGCACTACCTGACCGACATGACGAGGTCTTTCCTGTTCACCACCGCCGACGTGACCGGCAAGGCGTCCTACTTCGCCCACCTGCGCGACGCCGGGGCGACCCTGCTCAGGCAGCCGGACGCCGCCTACTCCTACCTGGCCGAGATCACCGGCGGCACCCTGCTGGCCCGCCGCACCGTGCTGCGCGGCCTCGGCATCGCCGACGTGTCCGACGGCTGGGACGACGTGCTCATGCGCCAGTGCCGCGCCGACGGCGTCCGCGTCTTCTCCGCCGACCGCTTCGGATACGTCAAGACGCGCGACGAGGACCCCGCCCTCCTCGCCTCCTCCCAGCTCGTCGGCTACGGCCCCGCGGAGCCGCACGCGCTCGCCTGACCGGCTGCGGGCCCGGGGCGTCCCGCGGCGGCGGGGTGATCGTTCGCGGTGCCCGGCGGGGGCGCGTAGGGTGCCGGGCATGACGCCTTCTCAGCTGGCCGCGATCCTGGGCGAGCCGCCCGAGCCGCGCGGCTCCTGGGAGCGGGAGGCCCTCTACGTCTCGGCCGTCGCCCTGCGCGCCGCCGATCCCGTCGCCGCCGCCGAGGGCCTCGCCGCGCGGTCGCGCGCGCTGGCCGGGGTCGCCGCGGCCCGGGTCAGGGACAGCGGGTTCCTGGAGATCGTCGTGTCGACGCCGGGCGAGCTGGTCACCGAGATCGAGCAGCACACCGGGCTCGCGGACGCCCCCGGGGCGGAACCCGCCGACGGCGCGCTGCCGGGGGCGGTCCCGAGGGCGGTGCCGGGGCCGAGGTCGGGGGCGGTGCCGGGGTCCGTCCCGGGGGCGGGGGCAGTGCCGGGGGCGGAGCCGTGGCCGGAGCGGCCGCTCACCTGGGACAACCCCGGCTTCGTGCTGAGGTTCGCGCACGCGCGCGCGTGCGCGGTGGGGCGCTGGGCGCGGGATCTCGGGGTGCCCCGCACCGGTTTCGCACCGGAGGCGCTCACCGGACGGCACGACCGGGCTGTGCTGCGGGTGCTGGCCGAGCTGCCGGGAAGGCGGTCGCGGCGCGGCGCGGGCCGGCCCGGGGGAGCGGTGGGGCGGGCGGGTTTCGCGCGCAGGCTGGCGCTCGCCTATCACGACGCGCACGAGCGGGCGCCCGCCGTACCGGCGGGGGAGGAGCCGGTCACGCCGGAGCACGTCGCCCGGGTCCGGCTGGCGCGGGCCGTACGGGCGGTGCTGGCGGAGGAACTGGCCGCCCTCGGTGGGACGGCACCCGACAGGCTATGAACGATCCCGGTTCGTCACGGCGAAGGATGATCGTCCGGCGGCTGCTGCCGGCCGGGCTGGTGTTCGCGGTCGTGCTGGCCGGGCTCGCGGTGTTCGCCCCCCGGCTGCGTGTGCTCCTCGGCACCGACCCCGCCTCGGCCACCTGGGGGGCGGCGGCGCACGACCTCTACGCCACCGGCCCCGTCGTCAACCGCTGCGACCTCCCGGCGAACCGGGACGAGAACCCCGAGGCGACCCTGCGCGCGCTCGCCGGCTGCCTCGACCGGGCCTGGGCGCGCACGATGGCCCAGGCGGACCGGGAGTACGAGCCGCCGGGCGAGGTCAACCTGATCGGCAGCCCCGCGGAGGCGGCCTGCGGCACCGACGAGTACGACTGGGTGGGGATCTACTGCCCGGACACCGCCTCCGTCAACGTGCTGATGGAGGACGGGAAGTGGGTGTTCGCCTCGATGTTCACCCTCGCCCACGAGTACGCCCACCACGTGCAGGAGATCAGCGGGATCGCGAGCAGGCGCGGGCCGGAGGCATTCGACGAGGCGTGGACGCGACGGCTGGAGCTCCAGGCGAACTGCATGGCGGCGGCGGCCCTGCGCGGCGTCGACCCGGCCGGGGTGCGGGTCGTCAGGGAGAGCGTCGCCGAGGCGGCGGGCGCGGAGCGGGACCGCGGCCGGGCAGGTGCCACGGAGGGCGACGCGGACGGCGGCACGGACGGCGACGCGGACGGCGACGCGGACGGCGGCACGGACGGCGGCACGGAGGGTGCCACGGAGCAGGAGCGGACGCACGGCTCGGCGGCCAGCGAGACGGCATGGCTGCTGCGCGGCGAACGGCACGGCACGGTCGGCGCCTGCAACACCTGGGCCGCCCCGGCCGCCGAAGTGTCCTGACCCTCGCACGCCGGCGGGGAACAACCGACGGAAGATATCCCGATATTTGCCATTATTTGGCAATAAATTGTGGTGATCTTGTCTCGTACTGTGGGCATGCGTCCCACGGGGATCAGCGGGTCCGATAGCCTCGTTCGGGTGAGTCGATTCGCCCATCCGGCCGGTGACCGGCATGCCGAGATGATGCCCCAGGAGCGCCCGCCGCGCCCGCCCGCCGACCTTAACTCGCTCAGCCCCAAGATCTGGCCGCGCAACTCCGCCCGCACGGGCGGCGCGGTGACCGTCGGCGGGGTCGACGTGCGCGACCTGGCCAGGGACTACGGCACACCGCTCTACGTGCTGGACGAGGACGACGTGCGCAGCCGTTGCCGCGACTACGCGGAGGCCTTCGGCGACAGCGACGTGCACTACGCGGGCAAGGCGTTCCTGTGCAGGGAGCTGGCCCGCTGGATCGACGAGGAGGGCCTCGGCCTCGACGTGTGCAGCGGCGGCGAGCTGGCCGTGGCGCTCAGCGTCGACTTCCCGCCCGAGCGGATCACCCTGCACGGCAACAACAAGTCCGCGGCCGAGCTGGAGCGCGCGATCCAGGCCGGCGTCGGCCGCATCGTCGCCGACTCCTTCGAGGAGATCGCCCGGCTCGGGCACCTCGCCGAGCGGCACGGCGTCCGGCCCAGGGTGCTCATCCGGGTGACCACCGGCGTCGAGGCGCACACGCACGAGTTCATCGCCACCGCGCACGACGACCAGAAGTTCGGCTTCTCGCTGAACAACGGCTCCGCCGCCGAGGCCGTGCGCCGCGTGCTCGCGCTGCCCCAGCTCGAGCTCCTCGGCCTGCACTCGCACATCGGCTCGCAGATCATCGACACCGCCGGCTTCGAGGTCGCCGCCCAGCGGCTCACCGCGCTGCTCGCCCAGATCAAGGACGAGCACGGGGTCGTCCTGCCGGAGCTCGACCTCGGCGGCGGCTACGGCATCGCCTACGTCGAGGCCGACGAGGCGCCCGACATCAAGGTGATCGCCGACAGCCTGCGCGAGATCGTCGCCAAGGTGTGCGCCAACGCGGGAGTCCCGGTGCCCCGCCTCACCGTCGAGCCCGGCCGCACGATCGTCGGCCCCGGCGGCGTCACCGTCTACGAGGTCGGCACGGTCAAGGACGTCGAGGGCCTGCGCACCTACGTCAGCGTGGACGGGGGCATGAGCGACAACGTGCGCACCGCGCTCTACGGCGCGGAGTACACCTCCGTGCTCGCCTCGCGGTCCAGCGACGCCCGGCCGATGCTCTCCCGCGTCGTCGGCAAGCACTGCGAGAGCGGCGACATCGTGGTCCGCGACCTGTGGCTGCCGGACGACCTCGCCCCCGGCGACCTGCTCGCCGTCGCCGCGACCGGCGCCTACTGCCGCTCGCTCGCCAACAACTACAACTACCAGCCCAGGCCCGCGGTCGTCGCGGTCAGGGACGGCGTGGCCCGGGTCATCGTTCGCGGTGAGACCGAGGAGGACCTGTTGAGGGGGCAGTCGTGAAACCGCTGAAAGTCGCCCTGCTGGGGTGTGGCGTGGTGGGCTCCCAGGTCGTGCGGCTGCTGGGGGAGCAGGCCGCCGACCTCGCCGCCAGGGTCGGGGCGCCGCTGGAGCTGGCCGGCGTCGCCGTACGCCGGATGGGCAAGAAGCGTGACACCGACGTGGACCCCGCGCTGCTGACCACCGACGCCGAGGGCCTGGTCACCCGGGACGACGTGGACATCGTCGTCGAGGTGATCGGCGGTATCGAGCCGGCCAGGTCGCTGATCCTCGCCGCGATGGCCAAGGGCAAGTCCGTGGTCACCGCCAACAAGGCGCTCCTCGCCGAGGACGGCGCCACCATCCACGCGGCGGCCAAGGCGGGCGGCGCCGACCTGTACTTCGAGGCCAGCGTGGCCGGGGCGATCCCGCTGCTGCGCCCGCTGCGCGAGTCGCTGAACGGCGACCACGTCCGCCGCGTGCTGGGCATCGTCAACGGCACGACCAACTACATCCTCGACAAGATGGACGCGGAGGGCTCCTCCTTCACCGACGCCCTGGAGGAGGCGCAGGCCCTCGGCTACGCGGAGGCCGACCCGACCGCCGACGTCGAGGGCTTCGACGCCGCGGCCAAGGCCGCGATCCTGGCCGGGCTGGCCTACCACAGCCGGGTGACGGCCGCCGACGTGCACCGCGAGGGGATCACCGAGATCTCCGCGACCGACGTGGCCAGCGCCAAGGCGATGGGCTACGTGATCAAGCTGCTGGCCATCTGCGCCCGCTCCGACGACGGCCGCTCGATCGGCGTCCGCGTCCACCCGGCGATGATCCCCAGGAGTCATCCGCTGGCCGGGGTGCGCGAGGCGTACAACGCGGTCTTCGTCGAGGCGGAGTCGGCCGGGGAGCTGATGTTCTACGGCAAGGGCGCCGGCGGCGCGCCGACCGCGTCCGCGGTGCTCGGCGACATCGTGGCGGTGGCCCGCAACCGGCTCGCCGGCACCCGCGGCCCCGACGAGTCCACCTACGCCGACCTGCCGGTCCACCCGATGGGCGACACCCTCACCCGCTACCACGTCGCGCTCGACGTGGCCGACAAGCCGGGCGTGCTGGCCAGGGTCGCCGAGCTGTTCGCCACCCAGGACGTGTCGATCCAGACCGTGCGCCAGGAGGGCCACGGCGACGACGCCCAGCTCGTCCTGGTCACCCACCGGGCGAGCGACGCGGCGCTGTCCGGCACCATCGAGAGCCTGCGGCGGCTCGACATCGTCCGGGCCGTGGCCGGTGTGATGCGCGTGGAGGGCGACGATAACCTTTAGCCGGGCGCTCCCCCCGAGTCCCTCCCCGACCCCCGAGACGTGATGGACGCCACCTCCTCCCAGACAGCATCCGACCGTAAACCCGCCGAACCGCCCGCGGGCGGGGCGACCCCGCAGGGTTTCACCCGCTCGCCTTCGGCCGAGGCAGGCTCGCTGAGCTGGGACGGCGAGCGCTGGACGGCGGCGGAGGAGCCGCTCGGCGACCCCGTCACCGCCGAGGACGTGGCACGGCTGCGACCCCTGCGCGGGCTGCGCGTCGAGTGGCCGGTCTCGCCGGGCTGCTCGTTCGCGGCGGTGCTCGACCTCGCCGCGGCGGGCGTGCCGCTGTTCTCCACCGTCGTGCCCGCCTGGGCGCGCGCCGCCGACCCGGCCCTGACCGCCCTGCTCACCTCCTGGCACGCCGATCCCGCAGCCGGCGGGTCGATGCGCTCGGTGACCGACCTGCGCCGCGAGGAGCACAGCGTCCGGCTGCGCCGCCACGCCCTGCGCGCCGGTCACCCGGACAGCGGCGAGCCGCCGCTGGTCAGCGTGGTGATGTCGAGCATGCGCCCCGCCCTGGTGGGCTCGGCGCTGGCCCAGATCGCCCGGCAGCGGCACGTGCGGGCCGAGGTCGTGCTGGGCCTGCACGGCGTCCCGGCCGGCCACGAGAGCGTACGGCGGGCGGTCGAGGACTTCCCGCTGCCGATCACCGTGGTCGAGGCGCACCGGGAGACGCCGTTCGGCGAGGTGCTGAACCGCGCGGCAGCGGCCGCGAGCGGCGACCACCTCGCCAAATGGGACGACGACGACTGGTACGGCCCCGAGCATCTCGCGGACCTCCTGCTGGCCAAGGAGTACGCGGGCGCCGACGTGGTGGGCACGACGGCGGAGTTCTTCTACCTGGAGCCGCTGAAGGCCACGATCCGCCGCACGGACTACACGAGCGAGGTGTGGAACGAGCACGTCGCCGGCGGCACGATCCTCCTCGGCACGTCGGCGTTCCGGGACGTCGGGGGGTTCGGCCCGCTGGCGAGCGGGGTGGACGCCGACCTGCTCAAGCGCGTCCACGCGGCCGGCGGGCGCATCTACCGCACCCACGGCCTGGGATACGTCCTGCGCCGCTCGCTGTCCGGCGAGCACACCTGGCGGCTGCCGCTCGCCCATTTCCTGCGGGTGGCGACCAACCAATGGCGTGGTTTCCGGCCCAGCACGCTCCTGGAGACCGCCGAGGAGGCCTGACATTGAGCACGGACCTGACCGAGGCGCGGCTGCCCGCGGCCCGCGTACGGGGCAACGACTACAAGGCGCTGCGACCGCCGGCGCTCGGGGCGTGGACCCCGGCGCTGACGGTGAGCATCGTCGTCCCCGCCTACAACGGCCAGCGGAAACTGGACCTCGCCCTCGCCGGGCTCGCCCGCCAGACCTACCCGCAGGAGCTGGTCGAGGTCGTCGTGGTGGACAACGGCAGCGCGCCGCCGCTGCGGCTGCCGCGGATCCGCCCCGAGCTCACCCGCCTGGTCGTCTGCGACACGCCGGGCCGGGCCAACGCCCGCAACGCCGGCCTCGCCGCCGCCACCGGTGACGTGATCCACTGGCTGGACTCCGACATCGTGCTGGACCCGGCCGAGGTGGAGGCGCACATGCGCTGGCACCACCTCGCGCCGTACATGGTGGTGGCCAGCTATCTGCGCTTCACCCCGGCCGCGCTGCCCTCTCCCGAGGTCGTCGCGGGCGCCGACCTGGCCGGGCTGTTCGAGCCCGCGGAGCCGCACCAGTGGCTGGTGGACCTGATCGAGCGCACCGGCGGCCTGGTGGAGGACGCGCACCGCGCCTTCAGCCTGCACGTCGGCGGCGCCACCTCGGTCAGCGCCCGGCTGCTCGCACGGACCGGGCCGATGGACGTGGACCTCATCCTCGGCCAGGACACCGAGCTGGGCTACCGTCTCGCCCAGGCCGGCGCGGTCTTCGTGCCCGACCCCGAGGCACGCGGCTACCATCTCGGCCCGTCGATGCGGATGCGCGACAAGACGCCGATCGACCGGGTCAGCCACGCCTTCATCGCCGACCGCGTCCCCGCCTACCGGTGGCTGCGCTCGCACCCGGCCCGCCGGTGGAAGGTGCCCTACGTCCAGGTGGTCGTCGAGGCCGCCGGTTACGACGACGTGCGGGCCGGTGTGGACGCGGTGCTCGCCGGCACGGTCGCGGACGTGACGGTCGAGCTGACCGGCCCGTGGGACACCCTGGCTCCCGAGCGCCGCGCCCCGCTCACCGACCCCGACCTCGATCTCGCCCTCATCCACGGCCACTACGCCCATGAGCCCAGGGTCCACCTGGTCACGGACGCCGCCCCCACGTTCGCGCCCTTCAGGCTGGTGCTGCCCGCGGGCTGGGCGCCCGGCGAGGACACCCTCGCCCGGCTGCTCGACCTCGCCAGGGAACAGGAGTGCGGCCTGGTCAACGTGCTCCTCGCCGAGCGGGCCGACGGCGTCGTGACGGCCCGGCTGGAGCGCACGGCCGCCTTCGCCAGGGCCGAGCTGGTGGCCGGGGCCGAGGAGGACCTAGACGACGTCGTGGAGGAGACTTTCGGCGTGCTGTGGGCCGACGGCGAGACGTACGGCTTCACCGCCGCCGCCGACGCCCCGGACATCCTCGGCCGGCGCAGCGCCTACCGTGCCCGCCAGCAGGCCGAGGCCGAGGTCGTCCGGCTCACCAAGGAGGCCGAGCGGCTGCGCGGCCAGATCGTCAGGTGGCGCGACGAGGCGGGCCGCTGGCGGAAGAACGCCGTGGACATGCGACGCGAGGTCGGTGCGCTCCGCAAGGAGCTCGCCGCCGCCAAGAAGGTCCTCCAGCAGCACGCCGGCGGCCGGTCCCGCCTCGCCCGCACCATCAAACGCGCCCTGTCCCGCAACCGCCGCGCCTAGCCGGGCGGCCCCTCCACCGGCGTCCCCTGCCGACATCCCCTGCCGACGTTCCTCGCCGATGTCTCTCGCCGACGCCCCCGTCGGCGTCCTCTCGCGGGTCCGTGGCGCGTGCGCGGTTTGTCCTGTCGTCCTGTTGTCCTCGGGAGAGGAGCAGCCCCCGTGGCGCTCCTCTCCCGGATCGTCCCGGCTAGATCCCGGCGGGCTTGCGGACGCTCCACGACACCTTGTGGCCCGTCAGGGAGTAGTCCGGGTTGGTGAAGAGCGTCAGGTGGACGACGGGCTGGTAGTGGGTGCTCAGCGTCCTGGTGGTCCACACGCCGTTGCACTCCCGGGCGGTGGGGTCCTCGAAGCCGAGGACGTCCGTGCTCAGCCGGGCGCAGAAGCCGTCGCCGGGGCCGGTGTCCCTGATCTGCGCCCTGATCGTCACCCAGGTGTCGCCGCCGGCGCTCCGGTGCCAGGTGACCGAGCCGTTCCGCACCTGGGCGCGCACCTTCCCGCCCTGCGAGAACGACCTCGCGGCGAACGCCACGGTCTTAGTGGCGGCGACCGCCCCGCTCACCGTGGCGGCCCCGGTGGCAGCCCCCGTGGCAGCCCCCGTGGCAGCCCCCGTGGCCGCCGTCGCGGCGGGCGCGGCGGCGAGGACCGCCCCGGCGACGACCGTGACGATGCTCAGTCTCTTCACGCGTGTCCCCCAATATCGGATGATCCACAACTCTGGACAGAGCCGATTATCGCGGCATACCGGGGCGGAATCCTTGACGATCCGTGCCACATATCCAGCAATCCGCGCCACGTTCAGCGGGCGCGCGCTCCCGGGGCACGGCCGGCCGTGCGCACCGCGTCGGCCATGGCGGTGTCGCCCAGGGCCGCGTAGCCGCCGGCGACGCCGGCACGGTCGGCCTCGGAGCGGTTCTGGCTCATCTTGACCTTGGCCTCGACCCTGGTGACGACCAGTTCGACGCCGACGATCGCGCGCAACTGGCCCGAGACGAACGCGTCGGGGGCGTCCTCCACGGCCCACGGCGTCTCCCGGCGGGCCTCGTGGCGCTCGGTCAGCCGCCGGACGAGACCGGCGAGCCAGGCGGGATCGTCGTGCACGACCAGCTCACCGTAGACGTGCGCGGTGACGTAGTTCCAGGTGGGCACCACGCGGCCGTGCTCGGCCTTGGCGGCGTACCACGACGGCGTGACGTAGGCGTCAGGGCCGCGCACGATGGCCAGCGCCTCGCCCAGCACCGGCTGCCGCCACTGGTCGTTGTTGCGGGCGAGATGCGCGAGCAGCGCCCCGTGCTCGCCCGCCTCCGGGTCGAACAGCACGGGGAGGTAGGTCGCCAGCAGCCCCCGCGGCGTACTCGTGATCAGGTCGGCCGTGTCGCGGCTCGTCAGGAGCTCGCGGATCTCGGCGTCACCGGCGGAGAAATGGGCTGGAACGTACATGGGACCGACCTCGGGCATTCGTTTCGCTGCGCACCAGACGATACAGGGCCGCGGGTCGCCGCCCGCGGCCCGTGCCGGTCAGTCGGAGCCGAGGGTGTTACGCAGCTTCTTCAGCAGGCCGGGCCGGTCCGGGACCGGCCTGGGCTCGGACCGCGCCGCCGGGGCGGCCGGCGGCTTCGGGGGAGCGGGCGCCTTCTGCGGCGCCGGAGGCGCGGCGGCGGGCCAGTAGGCGGCGTGCTCGGCGTGCCGTACGCCGTGGGTGGCCTCGACGGTGTCGTCGAAGGAACGGTCGGCGGTGGTGAGCAGCAGCGCGCGGCTGATCGACTCGGTGCGCTCCAGGCGGGCGGTCCCGCCGGTGGGCAGGGCGACCGTGAGCAGGCCGAGCCGGTTCTCCTGCACCGTGTCGATCATGCGCTTCAGGGTCTCGGGGCCGAGCGGGACACCGGCCGGGCCGGTGTAGCGGAACGCGACGGGCGCGGGGGTCGGCGCCGGCTCGTCGGCGAAGCGCACCCGCTCGTCGTGCGCGAAGTGCTCGCGGATCAGCCGCAGTTCGAGCATGGGGTCCTGGAGCACGGAACGCCGTTCGGCGGTCAGCTTCGACCACGGCGCGACCAGGGTGACCACGACGTCCGCGACCGAGCCCTCGAACGCCGCGCCCACCGCCGCGCGCACCGTCTCCTCGGCGGCGTCCTCGACGTCCAGCACGACCTCGACGTAGGGCACCAGCCAGTGCGGCGCCCGCTCCTTGCGCAGGTCGCGGCGGAGCGGCACGCGGTGCGCGAGATAGGTGGAGGCGACCCGTACCGTGCGGTCCCGGTCCAGCCGCTGGCCCGGCAGGCCGAGATGGACGGCCTGCGCGGCGGCGTCCGGGATGAACACGGCGCCCTGCGCGGCCAGACGGTAGGCGAACTCGGTGTCCTCGCCGCGCGGGACCGCGGGATCGATGCCGCCGGCCCGGTGGAAGAGCTTGCGGTGCAGGCACAGCGTCGGCCCGGTGCACACGTGGTACGGATTACGGCTGGCGCGCAGGCCGTCGAGCTTGGCGATGGTCGCCTCGGTCGAGCTGGGCAGCGCCGCGTCCAGGTCGAAGATCGCGCCCAGTCCCTCGCCGGTCACCGCCTCGTGCACCTGGGCGGCGGTGAGCTCGGGCTCCTCGACGAACCGCTTGAACCCGATGGTGACCAGGTAGTCGGTCACGTGGTGCCAGCGGGCGAGGGCCTCGATGTGCTCCCTGCCGGTGATCATGTCGGAGTCCAGGCGCTGGATCAGCACCCCGTCGGCCGCCGCCGCGCCGGTGTTGAGCGCGTGCCCGATGCCCCAGCCGGTCGGGTCGGCGCGCACGATCCTGGTGTCGATCGGAGCGATCTCGGGGAGGCGCAGGGGAGGGTCGGTGCCGTCGTCGACGACGATGACCTCCAGCAGGTGGACCGGGTACGTCTGCGCGGCGAGGGCCGCCAGCGTGAGATCGAGCCGGTGCTGCCCGCCGTGCGCGGGGATGATCACACTCACCGGGAGAGTGGGCTGCCATTCGCCGAGCGGAGGCGGTTGCAGCGGTGAGTAGTCGTTGTGCCGGATCAGGGGCCGGTGGCCGACACCCGCTCCACCTGTCATGATCAACTGCTCCTCGTGCGCTGACTCGGCAGACAAGCTGTCCGCCGACCTTATCGGGCATTTCGTGTCGTGTGTCGAGTCTGACCGTCTGTTCGGGCCGCCGCCGGGGTGCCGTCCGGCCGGGGGGCGGCGTCCGAGCCCGTAAACTTTGTGTCCTGCACCGCAGGTAGCGATGAAGACGCAACGCGTTCGCGGCCCGCATCCGGCCGCGCGCGGGAGGAGCAATCATGACCAGGGCGTGGCGTGGCCTGATCGAGGAGTACCGTGACCGTCTTCCGGTGACTCCGGCGACGCCGGTCATCACGCTGCTGGAGGGCGGCACACCGCTGGTGCCCGCGCCCCGGGTGTCCGCGCTCACGGGCTGCGACGTCTACCTCAAGGTCGAAGGTCTCAACCCGACCGGCAGCTTCAAGGACCGCGGCATGACGATGGCCATCAGCAAGGCCGTCGAGGAGGGCGCCAAGGCGGTCATCTGCGCCTCCACCGGAAACACCAGCGCCTCCGCCGCCGCCTACGCCGTGCGCGCCGGGCTCACCTGCGCCGTCCTCGTGCCGCGCGGCAAGATCGCGATGGGCAAGCTGGCCCAGGCTCTCGTGCACGGCGCCAAGCTGCTCCAGGTGGACGGCTCCTTCGACGACTGCCTCGACATGACCAGGAAGCTCTCCGAGAGCTACCCGATCGCGCTGGTCAACTCGGTCAACCCGTTCCGGCTCCAGGGCCAGAAGACCGCCGCCTTCGAGATCGTCGACGCGCTGGGCGACGCGCCCGACGTGCACTGTCTCCCGGTCGGCAACGCGGGCAACATCTCGGCCTACTGGATGGGCTACACCGAGTACGCGTCGGACGGCCCGGCCACCGGGACGCCCCGGATGATGGGCTTCCAGGCCAGCGGCGCGGCGCCGATCGTCAACGGCGCCCCGGTGACCCACCCGCACACCATCGCCACCGCCATCCGGATCGGCAACCCCGCCTCGTGGAAGCTCGCCGAGGCCGCCCGCGACGAGTCCGGCGGCGCCATCCAGGCCGTCACCGACCGCCAGATCGCCGCCGCGTACAAGCTGCTCGCGCAGGGTGAGGGCGTCTTCGTGGAGCTCGCCTCCGCGGCCAGCGTCGCGGGCCTGCTCCAGGCGCACGAGCAGGGGCTGATCTCCCGCGGCTCACGCGTCGTGTGTACGGTGACGGGCAACGGCCTCAAGGACCCCGACTGGGCGATCTCCGGAGCCCCCGCACCGGTCACGATCTCGATCGACGCCCACGCCGCCGCGATGGCCCTCGAACTCGCCTGATCCACTCGCTGTTCCGAAGGTGACGCATGCCCCAGAGCCCGACGGTCGTCGTCCGCGTGCCCGCAACCTCCGCCAACCTCGGGCCCGGGTTCGACACCCTCGGGCTCGCCCTCGGCCTGTATGACGAGGTCGAGGCGTCCCTGACCGGGACAGACACCGAGGTCGAGGTGACCGGCGAGGGCGCGGGAGACCTGGATCTCGGAGAGGGCCATCTCATCGTCGCGGCGATGCGCAGGGCGTTCGGCGCGATGGGCGTGCCGCAGCCCGCCGGCATACGGCTGCGCTGCCGCAACCGGATCCCGCACGCGCGCGGCCTCGGCTCCTCCTCCGCCGCGATCTGCGCCGGCCTGCTCGCCGCCCGCGCCCTGGCCGGCCCCGGCATGCTGTCGGACGACGACGTGTTCGCCCTGGCCACGGCGATGGAAGGGCATCCGGACAACGTGGCGCCGTGTCTCGCGGGCGGCTTGACCATCGCGTGGAGCGAACCTGGCGGCGCACCGCGTATGGTGAAGTTGAGGCCACACGCCGAGATCCGGCCCGTGGCCCTCATCCCTTCGCACCGGCTTTCGACCGAGGTGGCGAGGGGACTGCTGCCGAAAGACGTGCCGCACGCCGACGCCGCCGCCAACGCGGGGCGCGCGGCGTTGCTGGTCGCCGCGGTGACAAGCCGGCCGGAGACCCCGGTCCTGCTCGCCGCGACGGAGGACCGGCTGCACCAGCACTACCGCGCGCCTGCCATGCCGCAGACCGCGGAGCTGGTAGAACGTCTCCGCGCCGCGGGAGTGCCCGCGGTCGTGTCGGGGGCTGGTCCCACGGTTCTTGCGTTTTCGACTGCGGATGCGCAGGATTTGATCGCGTCAAAAGTGGGTAATGACTGGCACATCCAGCCACTGGACGTCGACACCGATGGTGCGAGCGTTCAGTTTCCCGAGACACGCTGATGCCTCTTCTACCTTCAGGGAATAGCCGTGTGCGCTGGTGATGTTAGGCTTATAGCCGCACCAGATGCCCCCATGATGGGTGCGTGCTTGTCAGCCCGATATCGCTGCTTCATGCTCCACTTCGTCAGACGTGGGCAGTACACCCTCCCCGAATCCGTCGCCTCCGGTTGCTCCACATCCGGTGGGCACGTCGAGGGGCGGCATCTGCGGGGATACAAGGGCTGCGGCCAACTCTCCATGTGGCTGGCGGCAAAAATCCGGGGGGTGACCTCCACGCACCCGCCGTCGACGCATCTCGGCGGTGACCGCATGGGCGCACCCGTTCCCGGCAGTGACAGCCGTCTTCCGAGACGGCCAAGGATCGCAATGTGCACCCCGACCCGGTCTGTCCCGCCGGTTCGATCGCACCTTCGGGACGAACGGCTTATCGCGGCCGACGCCCGACCCCTGGGAAGGACCCTTAGTGAGCGACACCACCGAACTCCTCTCCGACACCGGTTCATCTGGGCAGCCGGCGGCCGGCGACACCCCCACCCGAGCGGCGAAGCCGCGCCGTCGCTCCGGCACCGGCCTGTCCGCCATGGTGCTGCCTGAGCTGCAGCAGCTCGCCGCCAGCCTGGGAATCAGCGGGACCGGGCGCATGCGCAAGAGCCAGGTCATCGCGGCCATCCAGGAGAAGCAGGGCATCTCTGCCGACGGCGGTGCGGCCGCCCCCGCGCAGAGCCCTGTCACCGTCAAGGAAGCTCCCGCCGAGCCCGCGACCGAGCGGGTGGAGACGCCGGCCGAGCGCCCCACCCGTACCCGCAGGGAACGTTCCCGGCCCGCCGCCGTCGCGGCCGAGCCCGCCGCCTCGCAGCAGGCCCCCCAGACCGTAGCTCCCGAGCCCGTCGCGGCCCCGGTGGAGCAGGTCGTGGAGCAGGCCGAGCCTGTGGTGCAGGCCGAAGGCCGGCCCGAGCGCGGCGAGGGCCGCCGCGAGCGCGGCGAGCGCCGCAGCCGCAACGACCGCCGTGAGCGCGGCGAAGGCCGTGGCGAGCGCGGCGACAGCCGTACCGACCGGACCGACCGCGCCGACCGCGCCGGCCAGCGCGCCGGTGACGCGGGTCAGGGCCGCGGCGACCAGGGTCGTGACCAGGGTCGTGACCAGAGCCGTGACAACGGCCGGGGCGGCCTCGACCAGGACCGTGACCGGATGAACGACACCCGCGGCGACCGCGGCGACCGTGGCTCCGACCGTGGCTCCGACCGTGGCCCGGACCGTGGTCCCGACCGTGGCGGCGACCAGGACGACGACGGCGGGCGCCGTGGCCGGCGCGGCCGGTTCAGGGAGCGCAACCGTCGCGGCCGTGACCGCTTCGACAGCAACGAGCCCGTGATCGGCGACGACGACGTCCTGATCCCGATCGCCGGCATCCTCGACATCCTGGACAACTACGCGTTCGTGCGCACCAGCGGCTACCTGCCCGGCGCCAACGACGTCTACGTCTCCCTGGCCCAGATCCGCCGCAACGGCCTGCGCAAGGGCGACGTCATCACTGGCGCCGTCCGCCAGCCGCGCGAGGGTGAGCGGCGCGAGAAGTTCAACGCGCTGGTCCGCCTCGACACGGTCAACGGCATGGACCCCGACCAGGCGCGCAACCGGCCCGACTTCAACAAGCTCACGCCGCTCTACCCGCAGGAGCGGCTGCGCCTGGAGACCGAGCCCAACGTGCTGACCACCAGGATCATCGACCTGGTCTCGCCGATCGGCAAGGGCCAGCGTGGCCTCATCGTCTCCCCGCCCAAGGCCGGTAAGACGATGGTGCTCCAGGCGATCGCCAACGCGATCACCCGGAACAACCCCGAGTGCCACCTGATGGTCGTCCTGGTGGACGAGCGTCCCGAAGAGGTCACCGACATGCAGCGGTCGGTGAAGGGCGAGGTCATCCACTCGACCTTCGACCGTCCCGCCGAGGACCACACCACGGTCGCCGAGCTCGCCATCGAGCGGGCCAAGCGCCTGGTCGAGCTGGGCCACGACGTCGTCGTGCTGCTCGACTCGATCACCCGCCTCGGCCGTGCGTACAACCTCGCGGCGCCCGCCAGCGGCCGGATCCTGTCCGGTGGTGTCGACTCCACGGCGCTCTACCCGCCGAAGCGGTTCTTCGGCGCCGCCCGGAACATCGAGAACGGCGGCTCGCTGACGATCCTCGCCACGGCGCTGGTGGAGACCGGCTCCAAGATGGACGAGGTCATCTTCGAGGAGTTCAAGGGCACCGGCAACGCCGAGCTCAAGCTCAACCGCTCGCTGGCCGACAAGCGGATCTTCCCCGCGGTGGACGTCGACGCGTCCGGCACCCGTAAGGAAGAGATCCTCATGTCGAAGGACGAGCTGCAGATCGTCTGGAAGCTGCGGCGGGTGCTGCACGCGCTGGACATGCAGCAGGCTCTGGAGCTTCTCCTGGAGAAGATGAAGGAGACCAAGTCCAACGCGGAGTTCCTGCTCCAGGTCCAGAAGACCACCGTGAGCAACGACCGCGACTGAGTCGCGGCCGGGGCGGCGTGCCACGGCGCGCCGCCCCCGCCATCTCCCGGCCGGCTGGGAATGCCATATGGCCTGGGATGGTTTCAGGATCTGGCACACTGGTAGCCGAACCGCAGCGGTACCGGTTCCCGCCCGCGCCATCCGGTGTGCGACAGGCGTGTGAGACCACTGGCGACCCGGCGACCGCACCTTGCGAGAGGACGAAAGACATGAAGGCCGACATCCACCCGGAGTACCACCTCACGCAGGTCACCTGCACGTGTGGTAACTCCTTCACCACCCGCAGCACCGCCAAGAACGGCGTGATCCACGCCGACGTGTGCTCCGCCTGCCACCCGTTCTACACGGGCAAGCAGAAGATTCTGGACACCGGCGGCCGGGTGGCGCGCTTCGAGAAGCGTTTCGGGAAGAAGACCACGGGCAAGTAGCCCAGATCAGGCGCCGACTCGGAACCATCCCGTCCGCGGGGTGTGCCCGGGTCGGCGTTCTTGTGATCAAAGGTTTTCTCTGCGGAAGAAGGGAAGCGCGGTGAACCTGGACGAGCTGATCAAGGAATTCTCCGAGCTGGAGGGCAAGCTCGCCGATCCCGCCGTGCACGCCGACCAGAACCAGGCGCGCACGCTCGGCAAGCGCTACGCCGAGCTCACTCCGATCGTCAGCCTCTACCGCGAGCTGGAAGGCGTCCGCGAGGACCTCGCCGCGGCCAGGGAGCTGGCGACCGAGGACGCGGCGTTCGCCGCCGAGGCGCAGGAGCTGGAGGCGCGGATCCCGGCTCTGGAGGAGAAGCTCACCCACCTCCTCATCCCGCGCGACCCCAGCGACGACAAGGACATCCTGATGGAGATCAAGGCGGGTGAGGGCGGCGAGGAGTCGGCCCTGTTCGCCGGCGACCTCCTGCGGATGTACCTGCGTTACGCCGAGCGCGTGGGCTGGAAGACCGAGATCATCGACTCCCAGCACTCCGACCTCGGCGGCTACAAGGACGTCACGGTCGCCATCAAGGCCAAGGGGCACGAGGGCGCCTGGTCGCGGCTGAAGTTCGAGGGCGGCGTCCACCGGGTGCAGCGGGTGCCGGCCACCGAGTCGCAGGGCCGCATCCACACCAGCGCCGCCGGCGTGCTGGTCTACCCGGAGGCCGAAGAGGTCGACATCCAGATCGACCCCAACGACCTGCGCATCGACGTCTTCCGCTCCGGCGGCCCCGGCGGCCAGAGCGTCAACACCACAGACTCGGCCGTGCGCATCACCCACCTGCCCACCGGCGTCGTCGTCTCCTGCCAGAACGAGAAGAGCCAGCTCCAGAACAAGGAGTCGGCGATGCGCGTGCTGCGCGCCCGCCTGCAGGCCATCGCCGAGGAGGAGGCCGCGGCCGAGGCCGCAGCCGAGCGCAAGTCGCAGGTGCGGACCGTCGACCGGTCCGAGCGCGTGCGCACGTACAACTATCCGGAGAACCGCATCTCCGACCACCGCGTCGGCTTCAAGGCCTACAACCTCGACCAGGTCCTCGACGGTGACCTCTCCGCGGTGATCCAGGCGCTCGCCGACGCGGAGATGGCGGAGAAGCTGGCCGCCCACACCTGAGCCTGGATGCCATGACCTTTCTTCTCGACGAGATCGCCCTGGCCACCGCCCGACTGGCGGAGGCCGGGGTGCCCTCGCCGCGCACCGACGCGGAGGAACTGGCCGCCTTCGTGCACGGGGTACGGCGCAGCGAGCTGCACAGGGTCAAGGACGGCGACTTCGACGCGCTGTTCTGGGAGGGGGTCGCGCGCCGTGAGGCCCGCGAGCCGCTCCAGCACATCACCGGCCGCGCCTACTTCCGTTACCTGTCCCTGGAGGTCGGCCCCGGCGTCTTCGTGCCGCGCCCGGAGACCGAGGTGGTGGCGGGCTGGGCGATCGACCGGCTCCAGGAGATGGACGTCGCCTCGCCCGTCGTGGTCGACCTGGGCACCGGTTCCGGCGCCATCGCGCTGTCCATCGCCCAGGAGGTCGCCCTCGCCCAGGTGCACGCCGTCGAGGTCGATCCGGACGCCTACACCTGGGCCAAGCGCAACATCTCCGAACACGGCCAGGGCCGCGTCACCCTGCACCCCGAAGACCTCGCCGACTGCCTGCCCGAGCTGAACGGCCAGGTCGACCTGGTCGTCTCCAACCCGCCCTACATCCCGCCCGGCGCCATCCCGCGCGACCCCGAGGTGCGCGACTACGACCCGGCGCGCGCGCTGTACGGCTCGGGGTCCGACGGCCTCGACGAGGTGCGCGCGGTCGAGCGCACGGCGCGGCGGCTGCTCCGGCCCGGCGGCTTCGTCGCCGTCGAGCACGCCGACGAGCAGGGCACGCCGGTCTACCTGATCTTCACGGAGGAGAACGGCTGGCGCGACCCGCGCGTCCACCAGGACCTCGCCCGCCGGGACCGCTTCGTCACCGCCCGCTTCGGCCAGGAGTAGCACGGGCGGGCCGGAGGCGGAAGTGTCCCCGGCAGGTGGCAGGATTACCTAACGTGACCCGACGTTATGACTGTGCAGACGCCGAGCAGCGGGCGGCCGGGCTGACCGACGCCGCCTCCACCGTCCGCCGCGGCGACCTCGTCGTCCTGCCCACCGACACGGTGTACGGCATCGGCGCCGACGCCTTCACCCCCGCGGCGGTCAACAAGCTGCTCGAAGCCAAGGGACGCGGCAGGGACATGCCGGTCCCGGTGCTCGTGGGCACCGTGCGCGCCGCCACCGCGCTGGTGGAGGATCTCGGCCCCTACGGGCAGGATCTGATCGACGCCTTCTGGCCCGGCCCGCTGACCCTGATCTGCCGGGTCAACCGGGCGCTGTCCTGGGACCTCGGCGACACCAAGGGCACGGTGGCGGTGCGGATGCCGCTCCAGCCGGTCGCCCTCGACCTGCTCAAGGAGACCGGCCCGATGGCCGTGAGCAGCGCCAACCGTTCCGGCGCCTCGCCCGCGATCACCGCCGCGGAGGCGCAGGGGCAACTCGGCGACTCCGTCAGCGTCTACCTCGACGGCGGCCCGTGCGAGGACAAGGTCCCCTCCACCATCCTGGACCTCACCTCCGCCATCCCGCGGGTGCTGCGCAAGGGCGCCGTCTCCGAGGAGAAACTGCGCGGCGTGGTGGGATACGTCGCCACCGATGGGGACCCGACCCCGGACAACTGACGGGTCCGCTCATACCGGATCAGTATCCCCAAGACGAACGGCCGTCGCGCGGGTACCTTGAAGTGGGCCGACACTTCCGGGAGAAGCGCATGGGCAAGTTCGAAGGAATGGACCCCCAGCTCGTCCGCACTCTTCTGTCCGAGGTGCGACGGGCGGCAGGCGAGATTCGCACCACGGAAGGCAAGGTGGCCGGCCTGCTGAGCGCCGCCGGCGTCTCCGCGCAGGCCACCTACCGCCCCGTCCAGGTCGCCGAGTCCTGCGACGACCTCGTCCGCGACGTCACCTCCCGCCTGACGGTCCTGGAGAAGAAGGAGCGCGACCAGCCCGGCACCTCCGACGCCGGCTCCAAGCTCAACGGCCCGCCCGGCGCCGGCGGCAATCCCGTCGGCGACGCCTCCAAGGACGACCCGGGAGACGACGCCCCTCCGAAGAGCGGCGACGACGCTCCTGCGAAGGGCGGCGAGGACGTTCCTGCGAAGGGCGAGGACGCGGACAGGGACACGCCGAAGGGGGAGGACGCCGAGAAGGACACCCCCACGGGCGAGGGCTCGGACAAGGGCGACGACGAGAAGGGCTCCAAGGCCGACGAGGGCGCCAATCCTCGCGAAACGCCTGCCCCAGAGAAGTCCGACACCGGCTCCTCCGACCAGGACCCCCCGAAGCAGGACGCCCCACCCAAGGAGGAGGCGCCCCCCAAGGCCGACACTCCGAAGGAGGAGGCGCCCCCCAAGGCCGACACTCCGAAGGAGGAGGCGCCGCCCAAGGCCGACACTCCGAAGGAGGAGGCGCCGCCCAAGGCCGACACTCCGAAGGAGGAGGCGCCGCCCAAGCAGGAGAAGGACGACGTCCCTCCGAAGGGGGATGCTCCTCCCAAGGGCGACAGCGACGGCGCCGCCGGCAACGACAAGGGCGACTCCGACAGGGAGTCCAAGAGCGAGCGAGGCGAGAACCCACGCGACGACCGATTCCAGGGCGGCCAGGACCAGAACGGCCAGAGCCGCGACGGTCAGAGCCAGGGCGGTCAGGGTGGGCAGTACCAGGGCGGCCAGGGCCAGGACGGTCAGCCCCGGGACGACTCCCAGCGTGACCAGGACCAACGTGCCCAGGACCAACGTGCCCAGGACCAACGTGCCCAGGACCAGCGTCCCCAGGACCAGGGGCAGGGCGGCGGTGCCAGGGAGGATCAGCCTCAGAACGGCCAGAGCCGAGATGGTCAGGACAGGCTGGACACGCCGCAGAAGGATCACCCTGACGACGTGGACACCTCCATGCCGGACCGCCCCGTTGTCACCACCGAGGACGGCACCAAGGTCGTACAGGTCCCCATGGAACCGCCGACCATGGACGAACTCCGTGACCTCATGGAGAACATGGAGAACGCCCAGCCGATCGACATGCCGACCGTGGTCTTCGACGAGCAGGCCGGCGGCCCCAAGCCGGACGGTCCTCCGGGCCAGATCGACGGCCATGCCCCGACCAACCCCGGCCGCCCGGACACCCCCGTCTTAGACCAGGTCGGCCCCGCCACCGACCAGACCGTCCAACCGCCGGGCACCGGCACCTCCACCCCCACCGACCCCCCACAAAACCCCAACTCCCAGAACCCCCAGCCCGCCCCGCCCACAGCCACGACCCCTGACCCCCAGCCGCCCGTGGCGACGGTCCCCGACCCGCAGCCGGTCCCGCCTGTGGCGACGACCCCTGACCCCCAGCCGCCCGTGGCGACGGTCCCCGACCCGCAGCCGGTCCCGCCTGTGGCGACGACCCCTGACCCCCAGCCGCCCGTGGCGACGGTCCCCGACCCGCAGCCGGTCCCGCCAACGGCGACGGCCCCCGAGCCGCAGCCGCCTGTGGCGACGGCTCCCACTCCGCAGCCCGTGCCGCCTGTGGTGGTCGAGCTGGCGCAGCCTCCGTTGTCCGCGGCGGCGATGCCGGACATGCAACCCGTCACTCCCCAGGCGCCGGTACCCGATCCGCAACAGGTCCCGCCTCCCGCGGCCGACCAGCAGCCGGTACCTCCGGGCGGGTCCGAGTCGTCTCCGCCGCCCACCGGCTGGGAAGGCGCTCAACCCGTACCCGTCACCCCGGACGTGCCTCAGCCCGGCCCCGCGACTCCGGATGTCACGACGGCACCGCCCGCGGCTCCGGAGGCGGCCAACCCGCCCGCGCCCCAGGCACCTGCGCCGGGGAGCCCGCCTGGGGCTCCGGAGGCGGGGGCTGTGCCGGTGGTTCCCGTGCCGGACGGCGTGGGGAACGACGGAGCGCCGTGCTCGCCGGGGGCGCCGCGAGAGGGTTCGGGGGTGCCTGTGGTGCCGGAGACGGCTCCTGCCGTACCCGCGCCGGATGGGGGCGGACGCGCGGAGGGGCCTGGCGGGTCAGGTGGGACGGTACTCCTCGGGGTTCAGGGTGACTCCGTGTTCGTCGACGTGGACGGCGGAGGGCCGGTCGGCGGCGCTCCGGCAGGCGTGGGCGGGGTCTATGCGGATGACGGCAGAGTGCAGTTCGTCGCCTCGGCGACAGGACCGGAGACGGGGGCGGCGGGTGGTACGGGGGAGCGGTCCGTGACGGAGCTCTCCGTGGTGCTTCCGTGGGCCGAGGAGGGCGGCTCGGCGGCGTACGGCACGCGGCTGGAGGGAATGCCACTGGGCGCCGGAAACGACGCTTCAGGGCCGTCTCAGGGCGAAACCGGAGTGAACTTCTGGGCGAACGACGGCAGTGACATCGTGACGGCCGAGGCGCGGCCACCGGACGCGGAGGCGCTGGGCACGGTCATGCAGAACGCGCGGGAGATCGAACCGCTGGACATGCCCACGGTCTCGGGCGGACAGGACATGCCGACGGTTTCGGCCGGGCACGACCTTGCCGAATCCCGGGTGGAAGGTGGTGCGGGGCAGGTCGGGGACGGTGGAGGCGGCGAGGTGAGCTTGTGGGCGAACGACGGGAGTGACGTCGTGACGGCCGAGGCGCGGCCACCGGACGCGGAGGCTCTGGGCACGGTCATGCAGAACGCGCGGGAGATCGAACCGCTGGACATGCCCGGCGTGTCCGTGCCGAAGGGCGAGTGGGGTACCGGCGCGTGGGTGCCGATGGACATCGAGCCCGACGGCCCGGCGGGCGGAGTCGAACCCGGCGCCCCCGCCAGCCCGATCCCACCCCCAAACTCCTGACCCCCGCTCCCGCCAACCTCGCTCCCGCCAACCTCGCTCCCGCCAACCTCGCTCCCGCCAACCTCGCTCCCGCCAACCTCGCTCCCGCCAACCTCGCTCCCCCCAACCACGGTCACGCCATGAAGGTCCTGTAGACCGAGTCGCCAAGGAGGTCGGAATGTATGTCGATCCGCCGGCGCCCAAGCCGATGCAGCCGGGGGAGACTCCGCCGGCGCCGAGTCCCGGGGTCGCGTTGACGCCGGGCGCGCAGACCAGTACGTGGGTGTTCAACCGTGACTACGAGCAGCTTGTGCGGCTGTGGCAGGAGGTGGTGCCCGCGCTGGACGCGATGGCGGCCTCGCTCGACAAGTCGTACCAGATGGCCCGCAGTCCGGATGTGTGGGACGCGCCGGTGGCCGAGCGGTACGTCGAGGACATCGCCGAGTGGCGCAAGCGGCTCGCCCTGTACCGGCAGTCCGTGCTGACCTCGATCAGCGACCAGGCGGCCGACACGCCGCGCTGGATACCGGGGGAGCCGGCCGCCCCGCACGCCTTCATGCCCTGACCAGGCGGTATGCCGGTGTCCCCGGGCGATGCCGGGGGGCGTGCGACATGCGGGGAAAGACGAAGTCGGTCCCATGGGTGGCATCAACGGGCTTAGAGTGGGAAGCGGAGCGAGGAGGGTGCGCACGGTGTGACGGGCCGGAGGCGTGGCGAGCATCCGGCCGGCGAGCGGCTTCATCGGCGCGGCGCACCCACAGCGGCCGAACGGAGTGAGGCAGTGAGAACGGTGCCTTTTTACGGGCCCGACTTCGCCATGCTGCGCCGCAACGACCCCGACGTCGCCCAGTTGCTGCTGGATGAGCTCGACCGCGTGCGCGGCGGGCTGCAACTGATCGCGAGCGAGAACTTCACGTCCCCCAGCGTGCTGGCGGCCCTCGGTTCGACGCTCACGAACAAGTACGCCGAGGGCTATCCCGGGCGGCGGTACTACGGCGGGTGCGCCGTCGTCGACGAGGTCGAGCGGCTGGCGACGGACCGGGCGAAACGGTTGTTCGGGGCCGATCACGTCAACGTCCAGCCGCATTCGGGCGCCTCGGCCAACCTGGCCGCCTACGCGGCGCTGCTCCAGCCCGGTGACACGGTGCTGGCGATGGAGCTGTCGCACGGCGGCCATCTCACGCACGGCTCGAAGGTGAACTTCTCGGGGCGGTGGTTCGACGTCGTGGCGTACGGCGTGCGGCGCGACACCGAGCTGATCGACTACGACGAAGTGCGGGATCTGGCGCTTCGCCATCGGCCTAAGATGATCATATGCGGGGCCACGGCCTACCCCCGGCTGATCGATTTCGCCGCTTTCCGCGGGATCGCCGACGAGGTCGGGGCGTGGCTGCTCGCGGACGTCGCGCACACCGTCGGCCTGATGGCGGGAGGTGTGATCCCGTCCGCGGTGCCGTACGCGGACGTGGTGACGTTCACCACGCACAAGACGCTGCGCGGGCCGCGTGGCGGCGGGATCATGTGCACGGAGGAGCTGGCGGCCAGGATGGACAAGGCGGTCTTCCCGTTCATCCAGGGCGGGCCCTTGATGCACGTGATCGCGGCGAAGGCGGTGGTGTTCGGCGAGGCGTCGCGGCCGGAGTTCGCCGCGTACGGCCGGCAGATCGTCGACAACGCGCGGGCGCTGACCGGCGCGCTCGCCGACGACGGGCTGCGGCCCGTCTCCGGCGGCACGGACACCCATCTGGCCCTGCTCGACCTGCGGCCGGCCGGGGTCACCGGCGCCGAGGCGGAGCGCCGGTGCGCCGCGGCGGGCATCACGCTCAACCGCAACACGATTCCCTACGACCCGGAGCCGCCGACGGTGACCTCCGGCATCAGGGTCGGCACGCCCTGCGTGACCACCCAAGGGCTGGAGCCCGAGGATCTGACGGAGGTCGGCGCCCTGGTGGCGCAGGCCGTACGGGATCCGGGCTCGGCCGCGGACATCAGGAAAAGGGTGACGGCGCTGGCGGCCGATCACCAGGTTTATCCCAGCTAATCATGAGCTGCTCTGTGGCTTTTTCCGGCCACGGCAGACCGACGTATCCAGGAAACTAGGGGCCGTGCGCGAATACTTCCTCATTGCGCTGGCGGCGGCAACGGTGACATACCTTCTCGTGCCGCTGGTCCGCGTGTTCGCCATCAGGATCGGCGCGATGCCGGAGGTTCGCGATCGCGACGTGCACACCGTCCCGACGCCGCGCCTGGGCGGCCTCGCGATGTACGGCGGGCTGGTCGCGGGCCTGTTGCTCGCCACCAAGCTGCCGTGGGTGTCCGCCTCCCTCGCCGACACCAGGCTGGCCGACGGGCAGACGGTGATCGCCCTGATCGCGGCGGGCGGCCTGATCACGCTGACCGGCTTCCTGGACGACTGGTGGGGCATGGACCCCTTCATCAAGCTGGGCGGGCAGATCGCCGCGGCGGGTCTGCTGGTCACCTTCGGGCTCAACCTGTCCTGGATCCCGGTGCCCGGCAGCGGCGCGATCGGCCTGGACGGCACGCTGCGCACCATCATCACCATCCTGATCGTCGTCGTCGCGATCAACGCGGTGAACTTCGTGGACGGCCTCGACGGCCTGGCCGCGGGCATCGTGTGCATCTCGGCGATGGCCACCTGGGCCTACTCGGTGGCGCTGTCCACCAGCATGGGCGACACCCGGATCAACGCGACGGCGGCGATCACCTCGATCCTGATCGGGATGTGCCTGGGCTTCCTGCCGCACAACTTCCATCCCGCGAAGATCTTCATGGGTGACACCGGCGCGATGCTGATCGGCCTGGTCCTGGCGTCGTCGGTGGTCACGGTGACCCCGATCGACCCGACCGCGCTCAGCCCGACGATCAACCGCTTCCCGGTCGTGCTGCCGCTGCTGCTGCCGGTCGCGGTGCTGGTCCTGCCGCTGCTCGACCTGGTCACGGCGGTGGTCCGGCGCACCTCCTACGGCATGTCGCCGTTCGCCCCGGACCGCGGCCACCTGCACCACCGGTTGCTCGACATCGGCCATTCGCACCGGCGGACCGTGCTCATCATGTACGCCTGGACCTTCCTGTTCGGGTTCACCGTGGTCGGCCTGTCGCTGGGCGGCGTCCCGGTGGTCGTGCTCCTGGCCGCGGTCGCGCTGGCACTCGCGGTGCTGGTGCTGATGGCGCTGCCCAGCCTGCGGGCCCGCCGGGACAACGGCGGCACGCACGCCACCCGCAGGGGCGGCCGGCCCACCGGCGACCCGGCCTACGAGGAACGGCAGGCCCCCCGGCCGATGGTCGGCGGGGACCCGGGAAGCGGCCGGGCCGACATGACCACCCCGATGGGCTATGGCCCGGACCACGTCTCCGACCGCGTCGGGGACACGGCCGTGACCCCTTCGTTCGGTGCCCCGGCGACCGGCCTCCCGCCCCGTGTCACCAGCTGATCATCCCCTAGAAACGGCAGGTAAAGGCACCCTTCCCTGAGCTTGTGATAGCTTTCACTAGCAGGGACCTCACCGAACTTGTTCTGTGAGGTAGCAAATGCTCGCTTGATAACCGTATGGAGCACCGATGCAGGCCAACGACGTGCGCGTACTCAAGAGCGCCGCGATACCCGCCATCGCGGTGGGGCTCGTCGTGGCCATCGTCTCGGCATTCCTGGCCGGCCTTGAGGGAGCCCTCGGCGCGGTCATCGGTCTGCTGGTCGTCGGTGCGTTCTTCGTCATCGGCCTCGTCGCCGTGACCTACGCCTCACGGATCTCGCCGACGATGATGATGGCCGCCGCGATGGGCACCTTCTTGACGAAGGTGGCCGTCCTGGCCATCGTGCTCTCGTCGCTTTCCGACGTGACCGCCTGGCACCCCATGGCGTTCACCTGGGCCGTCATCCTCTGCACGATCGCCTGGACGTTCGGCGAGGCAAGGGGATTCCTACGACTGCGCATACTCTATGTCGAGCCGGACAGTAAGGTTCCCGGCCACATCGGGAGAAGCGATGGCTGAAATAGTCAGCCACAGCGGCTGGCCTGATATGACTAGTCACGGCCGGGCCTGCTATCGTCACGTGCGCGATGTGCGTGCCGGAGGATCGCAGCCTCCGAGCGTCCGCGGGCCATGGAATCCGTGCCATCGCAGCACCCACCTGACTCACCTTCCCGATCTTCCGCCAAGAGGCGTGAAGGCGGTGGAAGGCACCCTCAAGCTCTACGACTTGCTCCACCACGACGAAGGGAACGCCGAGTGAGCGCCGCGCTGCCGCTTCTCGCCGCCGAGGAGTTTCAAGCCCCCGGGCTCGGCCTGTTCGAGTGGCCGCCGCTGGTCCAAGGTGCGGCCTGGTTCAACAAGCCCGCCCTTTTCGCGATGGTCGCCGCGGTGCTGGCACTCGTGTTCGTCTACGCGGCCTTCTCCCGCCCGAAGCTGGTGCCGCGGGGAATACAGAACGTCGGCGAGCTGGCGTACGAGTTCGCCCGCGAGCAGATCGCCCGCCCGTTCCTGGGCAAGGACAGCGACCGGTGGATGCCGTTGCTGTTCAGCATGTTCATCTTCGTCCTGATCATGAACCTGTTCGGGTCCTTCATCTTCGTGCAGTTCCCGGTGATGTCCCGGATCGGCTACCCGGCGGTGCTGTCCATCGGCGTGTGGCTGCTGGTGATGTACCTGGGCATCAAGAACCAGGGCGCGATCGGCTTCTTCAAGAACATCATGTTCCCGCCCGGGCTGCCCGGCTGGATCTACGTTCTGGTCGCGCCGATCGAGTTCATCTCCACCATCTTCCTGCGGCACATCACCCACGCGGTGCGGCTTTTCGCGACCATGATGGCCGGCCACCTCATCATCGCGCTGTTCTCCGAGGTCGGCTGGCACTTCCTGTTCGTTCAGCTCACCCCGCTGGGTGCTCCGCTCGGCCTGCTCGGCGTCATCATGACGATCCTGCTGACCGCCTTCGAGCTGTTCATCCAGGCGTTGCAGGCCTATGTGTTCGCGCTGCTGACGGCGATGTTCATCAACGACGCGCTGCACCCCGCGCACTAAGACTTCACCGCTTTTCCCCACCGACAAGACGGGTTCCGGTGGACACTCCACCGGTCGATAGAAAAGGAAACAGGCATGAGTGTGCTCGCTGACGTGACCGGTAACCTCGGTTCCATCGGCTACGGTCTCGCGGCCATCGGCCCGGGCGTGGGCATCGGCATCATCTTCGGCCAGGGCGTGCAGGCCATCGCCCGCCAGCCGGAGGCTTACGGCCTCATCCGCCAGAACATGATCCTGGGCTTCGTCTTCGCCGAGGCGCTGGCGCTGATCGGTATCGCGCTCGCGTTCGTCTTCCGGACCTGACCAGACCAGCCCTACGGAAGGCAGCACTATGTACTTGCTAGCCGCAGAAGAAGCGAACAACCCGCTGCTCCCGCACACCTCAGAGATGGTGGTCGGTGGCTTCGCGTTCCTGTTCGTCCTCTTCTTCGTCGGTCGCCTGCTGGTGCCGCGCATCCAGAAGACCCTCGCCGAGCGCACCGAGGCGATCGAGGGGGGTCTGAAGAAGGCCGCCGACGCGCAGGAAGAGGCGCAGCAGGCCCTCAAGGAGTACCGCGAGCAGCTCGCCGAGGCCCGGCACGAGGCCGCTCGCCTGCGCGAAGAGGCCCGCGAGCAGGGGGCGCAGATCAAGGCCGAACTCCGCGAGGAGGCACAGGCCGAGGCACGCCGGCTGGTCGAGGCCGCGCACGCGCAGATCGAGGCGGACCGCCAGCAGGCGTTCGCCCAGCTGCGCACCGAGCTCGGCCGCCTGTCGACCGAGCTGGCCGGCCGCATCGTCGGCGAGTCCCTGGAAGACGAGGCGCGCCAGCGTCGCATCGTCGACCGGTTCCTCGAGGAGCTGGAGAGCTCCAGTTCCGAGGCGGTGCGCTGATGACGGAGCGAACCGGACGAGGAATGGTGAGTGACCGATGAGGGGTCTCAGCCGTGAGTCGTTCGCTGCCGTCGAGGAGCGGTTCAACGCGGTGGCGGGTTCAGCCGACCTGGCCCGCCTCGCCGACGACCTCTTCGCCGTCGCCGACCTGCTCGACCGCGAGCACGGTCTGCGCCGCGCGCTCTCCGACCCGGCCCGAGTGGCGGAGCAGAAGGCGCAGACGGCCAGGATCCTGCTCGAAGGCAAGGTCAGCGAGGCGGCGCTGGACACGGCTGTCGCCGCGGTGGAGGCCAGGTGGGCGCGGTCGGGAGACCTCGCCGACGCCCTGGAGCGCCTCGGTGTCGTCGCGGCCTCCGCGGCGGCCGAGGCCGGCTCGCAGCTCGACTCCGTCGAGGACGAGCTGTTCAGGTTCGGCCGCATCGTCGACGCCAACCCCGACCTGCGCCGCGCGCTGACCGACACCGGTGTGTCGGCCGAGCGGAAGCTGGAGCTTCTCGGCACGCTCCTCGACGGCAAGGTGACCCCGGTCAGCCTGCTGCTGATCAGGCAGGTCGTGGCGCATCCGCGAGGACGTAGCCTGGAGAAGGGTCTCGCGGAGTTCGGCAGGCTCGTCGCCGAGCAGCGGCAGCGTCTCGTCGCCGTCGTGCGGAGCGCGGTCACCCTCAGTGAGGAGCAGAAGCAGCGGCTCGCCGCGTGGCTTCGTTCCTCCTATGGCCGCGACGTTCACCTGAACGTCGAGGTGGACCCGCGGGTGCTCGGCGGCTTCTCCGTCCGCATCGGAGACGAGCTGATCGACACCACGATCGCGGGACGTATCGAAGAAGTCCGCCGCCGGTTGGCCGGCTGATGCCGACGTCGGTTTTGAGCGAATAGGGAGACAGAGAGAGATGGCGGAGCTGACGATCCGGCCGGACGAGATCCGGGACGCGCTTGAGCGCTTCGTCCAGGCGTACGAGCCGGAAGGCGCCGCGCGTGAGGAGATCGGGACCGTCGTCGACTGTGGCGACGGCATCGCCCATGTCTCCGGCCTTCCCTCGACGATGGCGAACGAGCTGCTTGAGTTCGAGGACGGCACGCGTGGCCTGGCACTGAACCTGGACGTCCGGGAGATCGGCGTCGTGGTTCTGGGTGACTTCAGCAAGATCGAGGAGGGCCAGACGGTCCGCCGGACGGGCGAGGTCCTGTCCGTGCCCGTCGGCGACAACTTCCTCGGTCGCGTGGTCGACCCCCTGGGCAACCCCCTGGACGGCAAGGGCGCGATCGAGTCCGAAGGACTGCGCGCCCTGGAGCTTCAGGCTCCCTCGGTCGTCCAGCGGCAGTCGGTGAAGGAGCCGCTGCAGACCGGCCTCAAGGCGATCGACGCCATGACGCCGATCGGCCGCGGCCAGCGCCAGCTGATCATCGGTGACCGTGGCACCGGCAAGACCGCGGTCGCCGTGGACACCATCCTCAACCAGCGGGAGAACTGGCTCTCCGGCGACCCGACGAAGCAGGTGCGCTGCGTCTACGTCGCCGTCGGCCAGAAGGGCTCGACGATCGCGCAGGTCAAGGGCCGCCTGGAGGAGGCGGGCGCGATGGAGTACACCACCATCGTCGCCGCCCCGGCCTCCGACCCCGCCGGTTACAAGTACATCGCCCCCTACACCGGTTCGGCCATCGGCCAGCACTGGATGTACCAGGGCAAGCACGTGCTCATCGTCTTCGACGACCTGACCAAGCAGGCGGACGCCTACCGTGCGGTCTCGCTGCTGCTGCGCCGTCCGCCGGGCCGTGAGGCGTTCCCCGGCGACGTCTTCTACTTGCACTCGCGGCTGCTTGAGCGCTGCGCGAAGCTGTCGGACGACATGGGCGCGGGTTCGATGACGGGCCTGCCCATCATCGAGACCAAGGGCAACGACGTCTCGGCGTTCATCCCCACCAACGTCATCTCCATCACCGACGGCCAGTGCTTCCTGGAGACCGACCTGTTCAACCAGGGCGTCCGGCCGGCCATCAACGTCGGTATCTCCGTCTCCCGAGTCGGCGGCTCGGCCCAGGTCAAGGCCATGCGGAAGGTCGCGGGTACGCTCCGCCTCTCGCTGTCGCAGTTCCGTGACCTGGAGGCGTTCGCCTCCTTCGCCTCGGACCTGGACGCGGCCTCCAAGGCCCAGCTGGAGCGCGGCCAGCGTCTGGTCGAGCTTCTCAAGCAGCCCCAGTACAGCCCGTTCCCGGTCGAGAAGCAGGTTGTGTCCGTGTGGGCGGGCACCAGCGGCGAGCTCGACGAGGTTCCGGTCGAGGACATCCGCCGGTTCGAGGCGGAGTTCCTGGACTACCTGGCGCGGGACCACAAGGGCGTGTTCGACGGCATCCGCGAGACCAAGGAGCTCACGGACGACGGCATCACCGGCCTGAAGAACGCGATCAACGAGTTCAAGAAGGGCTTCGAGACCTCTTCCGGCGAGCTGCTCGTCCGCGAGGAGTCGGTGGAGGCGCTCGACGCCGGCGCGGTCGGCCAGGAGAAGATCACCAAGGTCGTTCGCAAGCCCGAGGCGAAGTAGTCACGCCATGGGAGCTCAGCTAAGACTTCTCAGGCGGCGGATCAAGTCGGTCAAGTCGACCGCCAAGATCACGCGCGCCCAGGAGCTGATCGCCTCTTCGAAGATCGTCAAGGCGCAGCAGCGGATGCACGCGGCCCTGCCGTACGAGCGAGAGATCACCCGTGCGGTGTCCGGTGTCCTCAGCAACACGGGGAGCATCGACCACCCGCTGACCGTGGCGAAGGACAATCCGACGCGCGCGGCGGTGCTGATCGTGACGAGCGACGGCGGTTTCTGCGGCGGCTTCAACGCCAACGTGCTGCGTGAGGCCGAGGCCCTGCGCGGCCTGCTGGAGGAGCGCGGCATCCAGGCGACGCCGTACGTCTCCGGCCGGAAGGGTGTCACCTGGCACAGCTTCCGCGGCCGGGAGATGGGCGGGCAGTGGACCGGCTTCTCCCGCAGCCCGGCCTACGCCGACGCCAAGGCGATCGCGGGCACGCTGATCGAGGCGTTCAAGGACGAGAACGGGATCGACGAGATCCACATCGTCTCGACCGAGTTCGTCTCCATGCTCACCCAGAACGTCGTGGTCAAGCGGATCCTGCCGCTGGAGGTCGTCGAGGCCGAGCCCACGGCGGAGCAGAAGATCCCGCCGTACTTCGAGTTCGAGCCGACCGCGGGTGAGGTGCTCAACTCGCTGCTCCCGCGGTACGTGGAGTCGCGGATCTTCACCGCGCTGCTCCAGTCGGCCGCGTCGGAGGAGGCGGCACGCCGCCGGGCCATGAAGTCGGCGACCGACAACGCCAACGAGCTCATCAAGCGGTTCACCCAGGAGATGAACCAGGCTCGGCAGGCGGAGATCACCCAGGAAATCAGCGAGATCGTCGGTGGCGCGAACGCGCTGGCTGACGCCGCAGCGGGGAAAGAGTGAAATGACTGCACAGACTGTTGAGACCGGCGTGGGCCGCGTCGCGCGGGTCACCGGTCCCGTCGTCGACGTGGAGTTCCCCGTCGAGGCGATGCCTGACATCTACAACGCGCTCAACGTCGAGGTCACCCTCGGCGGCGAGACCAAGAAGCTGACCCTGGAGGTCGCCCAGCACCTGGGTGACAACCTGGTCCGCGCGATCTCCATGCAGCCCACCGACGGCGTGGTCCGCGGCGCCCCCGTGACCGACTCCGGCGCCCCGATCTCGGTGCCGGTCGGCGACGTCGTCAAGGGCCACGTGTGGAACGCGCTCGGCGAGTCGCTCGACGTGCCGACCGCCTCCCTCAAGGTGGAGGAGCGCTGGGGCATCCACCGCCCGTCCCCGGCGTTCGACACGCTGGAGTCGCGCACCGAGCTGCTGCCGACCGGTATCAAGGTCATCGACCTGCTCACCCCCTACGTGCAGGGTGGGAAGATCGGCCTGTTCGGCGGCGCCGGCGTGGGCAAGACGGTCCTCATCCAGGAGATGATCCGCCGTGTCGCCCGCAACTTCGGTGGCACCTCGTGCTTCGCCGGTGTCGGCGAGCGCACCCGTGAGGGCAACGACCTCTGGGTGGAAATGGCCGAGGCGGACGTGCTCAAGGACACCGCCCTGGTGTTCGGCCAGATGGACGAGCCGCCGGGCACCCGGCTGCGGGTCGCCCTGTCCGCGCTGACCATGGCGGAGTACTTCCGCGACGTGCAGAAGCAGGACGTGCTGCTCTTCATCGACAACATCTTCCGCTTCACCCAGGCGGGCTCCGAGGTGTCCACCCTGCTCGGCCGTATGCCGTCCGCGGTGGGTTACCAGCCCACCCTGGCCGACGAGATGGGCGTGCTCCAGGAGCGCATCACCTCGACCCGCGGTCACTCGATCACGTCCATGCAGGCGATCTACGTGCCCGCGGACGACATCACCGACCCGGCGCCGCACAACGCGTTCGCGCACCTCGACGCGCAGACGGTGCTCTCCCGGCCGATCTCGGAGAAGGGCATCTACCCCGCGGTGGACCCGCTCGACTCCACCTCCCGCATCCTCGACCCGCAGTATGTCGGCGAGGAGCACTACGCGGTCGCCCAGGAGACCAAGCGGATCCTGCAGAAGTACAAGGAACTGCAGGACATCATCAACATCCTCGGTATCGACGAGCTCTCCGAGGAGGACAAGGTCACGGTCAACCGGGCTCGCCGGATCGAGCGTTTCCTGTCCCACCCGATGTACGCCGCGGAGGCGTTCACCGGCCAGCCCGGCGAGAACGTGCCGCTGGACGAGACGGTCGCCTCCTTCAAGGGCCTCTGCGCGGGTGAGTACGACCACCTGCCCGAGCAGGCGTTCTTCATGGTGGGCGGTATCGACCAGGCCATCGCCAAGGCCAAGGAACTCGCCCGCTAGTCGCTTCCGGTGCCGGTGCGGTCCGCCGTACCGGCACCTGATCGGAAAGGAAGTCTCCAGAAGTGGCGAAGCTGCGCGTAGGAGTCGTCTCGCCTGAGCGTGAGATCTGGTCCGGCGAGGCGGACATGGTCATTGCCAAGACCGTGGACGGCGAGATCGGTATTATGCCGGAACACGCCCCTGTGCTCGGCGTCCTCGTCGAGGGCGGCGTCCTGCAGGTGAAGCGCGGTTCCGACCAGGAGGATCTGGTCGCGGCGGTGCACGGCGGGTTCATCTCGGTGGCCGAGAACGAGGTCTCGATCCTCGCCGAGCAGGCGGAGCTGGGCTCCGAGGTGGACGTCGCGGCGGCCCGCGACGCCCTGCAGCGGGCGATGGCGTCGGTCGACGCGGACTCGGAGAACGCCGAGGCCGCGATCGAGGCCAAGCGCGCGCGGGCCAGGCTGCGCGCGGCGGGCGAAGAAGTCTGACAGGCGGCACGGTGGGGGCGGCGATGGCGATAGCGCTGGTGGTGATCACGGGCGTGTTGCTGGTCGCGGCCCTCATAGCCCTCAGGGGCCTGGTGCTCGCCCGGTTCCGGGGCTTCGTGCCCTGTCGGCTCCGCGAAGGAGTCAGCGGCTGGCGGAAGGGAGTAGCCCGCTATGCCGACGGAGAGCTCCACTGGATGCCGCTCCTGGGTCTCGGCCTGAGGCCGCGCCACGCGATCGCGAGGCGCGGCCTTCGTGTTTCCCGCCGCCGCCGTGAGGGCGAGCTGTGGGCGGTGGACTGCGACGGCCTCTCCCTGGCGATGAGCGAGGACGCGCTCACCGGCTTTCTCGCCTGGCTGGAGTCGGCGCCGCCGAGCGCCCACCTGGACGTCGCCTAGCGCGTCGCGCCGGGCTTCCAGAGGATCTCGTCACCGCCGGCCGCGACCCGGCACAGGATGAAGAGCAGGTCGCTGAGCCGGTTGAGGTACTTCACGGTCAGCGGGTTGACGTCGTCGTGCGACTCCACGGCCGACCACGCGGTGCGCTCGGCCCGCCGTACGACGGTCCGGGCGACGTGCAGCTGGGCGACGGCGGGCGTGCCGCCGGGCAGGATGAAGCTGCGCAGGGGCGCCAGCCGCTCGTTGAAGCGGTCGCACTGCGCCTCCAGCCACGCCACGTAGGACTCCTCGACCCGCAGCGGCGGGAACTCCGGATTGTCCGTCACCGGGCAGGCCAGGTCGGCCCCGAGGTCGAACAGCTCGTTCTGGACCCGGCCCAGCACCTCGGCGATCTCCACGCCGAGCGCGCCGTAGGACAGCGCCAGGCCGATCGCCGCGTTGGCCTCCTCCACGTCGGCGTAGGCGCCGAGCCGGGAGTCGGTCTTCCTGGTCCGGCTCATGTCACCCAGGTTGGTCGTGCCGTCGTCACCGGTACGCGTGTAGATCTTGGAGAGTACGACCGGTTTGTCGTTGTCGCCGCGGGTCATGCTCCCCAGCGTAGATGACACCTGTCATGCCGATCGGCCGCGGTACGCGTGCGAGTCCGGTGATATCCGCGACTACCTGCCAGGACGCCGGATCACGATGATCGGTTCATGGCTACACGACAGGAGACCGCGGTTGAGGTGAACGGGCTGCGGCAGCGCTACGGGGACTTCGAGGCGGTGCGCGGGATCTCGTTCACGGTGGGCGAGGGGGAGCTGTTCGCCCTGCTCGGCACCAACGGGGCGGGCAAGACGACCACGATGGAGGTACTGGAGGGCCTGCGGGCGGCGGGTGACGGAGAGGTGCGGGTGCTGGGCCTCGACCCGCACCGGCAGCGTAGGCGGCTACGGCCGAAGGTCGGGATCATGTCGCAGGAGGGTGGGTTCCTCGGCGACCTGACGGTGGCGGAGACGGTGGCCGTGTGGCGCGGCATGGCGGCCGACGTGGGCCGCCCGTCCGCCGACGGACTGCTGGAGCTCGTCGGGCTGACCGGCAAGGCGCGGACCCGGGTACGGCAGCTGTCCGGCGGCCAGAAGCGCCGCCTGGACCTCGCGCTCGCCGTGCTGTCCCGGCCCGAGCTGCTCTTCCTCGACGAGCCGACCACCGGCATGGACCCCGAGGCGCGCCGCGACACCTGGAACACCATCCAGCGGCTGCGCGGCGAGGGCAGCACCGTGGTGCTCACCACGCACTACCTGGAGGAGGCGGAACGCCTGGCCGACCGTCTCGCGATCATGCACGAGGGGACGATCCACGTGGCGGGCACGGTGGACGACGTGGTGTCCGGCGCCGGCGACCAGATCGCCTTCCGGCTGGCACTGGGCCCGCAGGAACTGCGCGAGCGCCCGGGGGAGGGCCTGCCGTTCCTGGCCGGTCAGGCGCCCACGGTCACCTACGCCGGCGGGACGACCGGCGTGACCTACACGCTCACCGGTCCCGAACCCGCGGAGCGGGCACACGCCGCGCTCCGGCCGCTGATGGCCTGGGCGCACGCCCAGGACCTCACCCTGCAACGCCTTGAGGTTCGCCGGGGCACCCTTGAGGACGTCTTCCTCGGCGTGGTGGGGGAGGGCCGATGACCGCCGACCTGCGGCACGCCGTACGGCTCGCCGGGATGGATCTGAGGCTGCTGGGCCGCAACCAGACGGCGCTCGTCACCGTGCTGCTGCTGCCGTTGCTGATGAGCTGGCTGTTCTCCTGGACGGGCGGGGACACGGCGACGGTGGCTGGGGTGCCGGGGGCGTTGTTCATGCTCACCGGGATGCCCGGCCTGATGCTGTGCTTCGCCGTGTTCATCAACCTGGTCAACGTCTACACCGCGCGCCGCGAGGAACTGGTGCTCAAGCGGCTGCGCACCGGGCAGGCGTCCCCCGCGGGCATCCTCGGCGGGACCGCGCTCGGCGGGCTCGTGCTCTACATGGCGCAGATCGCGCTGCTGGTGGCGTGGATCATGCGGGCCGAGGACGGTCCCGCCCCCGCCAACGTGCCGCTGCTGCTGCTCGCGGCGGTGCTCGGCACGGCGGTGTTCGCGCTGCTCGCCATGGCGTTCTCCGGGATCACCGCGAGCGCGGAGCTGGCCCAGGTGACGGTGCTGCCGGTGCTTCTGGTGACGATGGTCGCCGGGCCGTACTTCGCGCCGCTCTCCGCCATGCCCGAGCCACTGCGACAGATCGCCCAGGCGGTCCCGGCCACGCCGGTCGTGGAGATCTTCCGGACCGCCTACCTGGGCGCGGACTTCGTCGGCGACGCGGGCGGTCCGCTCTCGACGGGCGAGCAGTGGCTGGCCGCGCTGCCGTCCCTCGGCATCCTGCTGGCGTGGACGGTTCTCGCCGGGCTGGCCGCCAGATGGCTGTTCCGCTGGGATCCGCGGCGCGGATAGCGTTGGCGCGGTGAGGGTGCTGGAGAGGTTACAGGTCCTCGGCTTGTGGCTGCCGGCCGAGGACGACAGCTCGCATTCCAGGCGGGTGCGCCGGGTGACCTATCTCGGGCTCGGCGCGGGCGCGCTCACGCTGTGGCTGATGGTCGGCGGGGCGGTCCTCGGCGCGATCGTCGACGGGACGGTGGACAGGCCCGGCATGGTCGTGGGCCTGGCCGGGGCGGTCGTGATCAGCCTCCTGTACTTGCGCGCCGCGTTCGCGGCCATGGCGGGGAGATGGATCTCCCGGCGTGAGCTGGTGCTGTCGGGGGTCGTCGCGATGGTCGTGGTGGCGTTGCGCGAGCCCGGGTCGTTCTCGCTGCTGTGGGGGACGGCGGGGGCGGTGTGGGCGGGCGGCGCCGCGCTGGGCACCGGCCGGCGCGGCGCGGCGGTCATCACCGTGATCGCTACGCTCGGCTGCTCGGTGCTCACCGACCGGGGCGTGCCGGGAGTGGGGACCGCGGTGTTCTTCGCGGTCATGTGTACCCTGTTCGTCTATTCGAACAGGTTCCAGCTCTGGTTCTGGCAGGTGCTGCGGGCGGCCGAGGAGGGCAGGCGGGCACAGGCCGACCTGGCGGTCACCCAGGAACGGCTGCGCTTCGCCCGCGACCTGCACGACCTCGTCGGGCACAGCCTCTCCGCGATCGCGGTCAAGAGCGAGGTGGCGACCCGGCTGGCGACCACGGACGGGGAGCGGGCCGCCGCCGAGATGGCCGAGGTCCGCGGCCTGGCCAGGGAGGCCCTGCGGGAGATCCGTACGGCGGTGCGCGGCTACCGCACGGTGGACCTGCACGAGGAACTGCGCAGTGTGCGGGCGGTGCTGGAGGCGGGCGGCGTCACCTGCGAGCTGGACATGACGGTGGCCGAACTCCCGCAGGACATCGGCACCCTGCTGGCCTGGGTGCTGCGCGAGGGCACCACCAACGTGCTGCGGCACAGCAGGGCGAGCCGGTGCCGGATCGCCCTGACCGTCCGGGAGGGGAGCGTGATGCTGGAGATGCGGAACGACGGCGTGTCCGGCGAGGCCGGCGGTCCGGGCAGCGGCCTGCCCGGTCTCGCCGAGCGGGTCGCCTCCCTGGGCGGCGTGCTGAAGGCCGGGCCGGACGGCGCCGGACGGTTCCTGCTGCGGGCCGCCGTGCCGCTGGGAGGCGTGGCGTGATCCGGGTGCTGCTGGCGGACGACGAGCACCTCATCCGCACGGCCATCGCGACCCTGCTCGGGCTGGAACCGGACATCGAGGTCGTGGCCCAGGTGGCCAGAGGGGACGAGGTGGCCGCGGCGGTGACGGCCCGCGATCCCGACGTGCTGGTGCTGGACATCGAGATGCCGGGCATGGACGGCCTCACCGTCGCCGAGGCGCTCCCCGGCCGGACCATGCTGATCCTGACCAGCTTCGGGCGGCCGGGTTACCTGCGCAGGGCGCTGGCGGCCGGGGTACGCGGCTTCGTGCCCAAGGACGCGGACGCGGCCGAGCTCGCCTCGGCGATCCGCAAGGTGCACGCGGGCGGGCGCTACCTGGATCCCGACCTGGCCGCCTCCGCGATGATGGCCGGGGACAACCCGCTGACCGAGCGGGAACGCGACGCGCTCGCACTGGCCGCCCGGGGCGACTCGGTGGCCGAGATCGCGCGCGGGCTGCACCTCACCGAGGGCACGGTGCGCAACTACCTGTCCAGCGCGATGGGCAAGCTCGGCGCCACCAACCGGATCACCGCGATCAAGGCGGCTCAGGACTTGGGCTGGTTGTGAGGTATGGACGGCCGGGAGGTGGGCACTGGTTCACATAGAGCGACTGCGAGGGGGTGGCATGCGTTACAAGGGAAGACCGGGTTCTCAAGTGGTCACCGTCGGCCACCGGCTCGACGCGGGCACCTCCGCGCGGGTTCGCCCGCACCTGCACCGTGCGGTCGACGCGGGACACGGTGACCTGGTCGTCGACCTCGCCGGCCTGGAGACGATCGACGCCACCGGGCTCGGCGTGCTCGTGGGCACCCACCGCCGCGCCGGCGCGGCCGGTCGCCGCCTCGTCCTGCGGCATGTGCCGCCGCGGATCATGCGGGTGCTCGCCGTCACCCGGCTCAACCGGGTGCTCGTCGTGGAGCCGTCGGAGGCGGCCGTCGCCTGACGCCCTCAGGGTGTGAAAGAGCTGCGGAAGATGTGCACCGCCGTGCTGATGAGCTCGTCGATGTGCGGCGGCTCCTCGGCGACGACCCATTCGATGAGCAGTTCCTGCAACGCCCCGATCACGCCCAGCGCGAGCAGGTGCGGGTTGCCCGTGGTCCGCTCCGGGAAAGGGCGCACACCCTCCTCGACCAGATGGGTGAAGCTGCGCACCGCCCGCCGCCGGGAGTCGGTCAGGCACTCCCCGGCCCGGCGCACCTCCACGTGCAGGATGTGCGCGCGGCGCGGGTCCTTTGTGACGAACAACACATAGCCCGCGATGCCCGCCTCGATGCGCCCGCCCAGGGTGTTCGGCGCCGTGGCGATGGACGTGGCGACGGCTTCGACGGTCTCGTCCACGCACCGGTCGTAGACCGCCTGCATCAGCTCCTCACGCCCGGAGAAGCACTCGTAGAAGGCGCGGTTGGACACCCGGGCATGGGTGCACAGCCGCTCGATCGTCGTTCCGGGGAAGCCCTGGGCGGCGAACAGCGTGTAGGCGGCGCCCATGAGCCTTTCCCGCCGGTCGGCCAGTCGCTGCTCAGCCGTCATCCCCCGATACGCCCGTCCCGTCACATCCCACCTCGCGCCCAGCGTGATCGCGCCCCCCAGAGCCCACCATTATGGACGCATGATCCTTTTTGGGGAAGAGTCAGGACATAGCTACCTGCGTCGGCCATGTAGGAAGGTCACCAGCTTGACGAGCCGGTCAACCTCGGCCTCACCCCTGCCGAACGTCGTCACGTTCATCCCCGGCAAGGTGAAGCGCTGACGGGAGATCGACTTCGGCCGGGCGAACTCGCGCAACCCATCCGCCCCATGGATACGCCCGAAACCCGAGTCTCCCACACCCCCGAACGGCAGCGCCGGGATCTGCGCGAACGAGATGACGGAGTTGATCGCGGTCATCCCGCTCCGCATCCGGCGGGCCAGCTCCATCGCCCGCCGGGGGCTCCGCGAGAACACCGTCCCGGCGAGGCCGTACGCCGTGGCGTTGGCCCTGGCGAGCGCCTCCTCCGCGTCGGCCACCCGGCTGACCGTGATGGTCGGCCCGAAGGTCTCCTCCTGCACGGCGGGGTTGTCCTCCGGCACGTCCTCCACCACCACCGGGTCGACGTACGGCGGCCGCACCGACTCCGGGCCGCCGATCACCGCCCTGCCGCCGGCGACCGCCTCCCCGATGTGCCGCCGGATGACGTCCACCTGGGCGGGCATGGTGATCGGGCCGTAGTGCTCGCCCGCCCTGACCTCACGCGCCCGCGCGGTCAGCTCCCGCATGAAACGGTCGTAGACCGCGTCCACCACGTAGACCCGCTCGACGCCGACGCAGGTCTGGCCCGCGTTGGACAGCGCGCCCCAGACCGCCGCGTCGGCCGCCGCGGCCAGGTCGGCGTCATGGTCCACGATCAGCGCGTCCTTGCCGCCGCACTCGGCCACGATCGGGGTCAGGTTCGCGGCGCAGGCGGCCATCACCCGCTTGGCGGTCGCGGTCGAACCGGTGAAGGCGATCTTGCCGATGCCCGGCTGCCCGGCCAGCGCCGCGCCCGTCTCGCCCAGCCCGGTCACCGTCTGGAACACGTCGCGCTCCGGCACCGCCTGGGCGAAGAGGTCCGCCAGCAGCACCCCGACGCCCGGGGTCAGCTCGCTGGGCTTGAAGACGACGGCGTTGCCGGCCGCGAGCGCGTAGGCGATCGAGCCCATCGGGGTGAACACCGGGTAGTTCCACGGGCCGATCACGCCCACCGTGCCGAGCGGCTGGTACTCCAGGGTGGCCGCGAGGTTCACGCCCAGCAGGCCGGGGAAGACCCGGCGCGGGCCGAGGACCCTGCGCGCGTGGCGGGCGGCCCAGTCCAGATGCGCGACCGTCACCACCACCTCCAGGGTGGCGTCGGCGTGCGGTTTGCCGGTCTCCTCGTTGACCAGGGCGGCGATCCGCCCGATGTTGCGGGCGAGCACCGACTTGTAGGTGAGCAGCCGCGCTCTGCGGCCGGCGAAGCCCAGTCGACGCCACCAGACCGCCGCGTCCGCGGCCGTCTCCACCGTGGCCCGGACGGCCTCGGCGCCGTGCACGGGATGGGTGCCGACGACGGCACCGGTCGCCGGGTTCAACGAGTCGAACGTACGGTGCTCGGTCATCGCCGTCATGCGCCTCACCCTAACCTCGGGGCCAAGGGTGGTAAACATCACTTATCGAGCAGGCCGAGATCCAGCGCCGTCGTCACGGCGGCCGTACGGTCGGACACGCCGAGCTTGCCGAAGATGCGCAGCAGGTGCGTCTTGACCGTCGTCTCGCTGATGAACAACCGCTTGCCCACCTCGGCGTTCGTCAGTCCCTTGGCCACCAGCGCCAGCACCTCGGCCTCCCTGGGGGACAGCGCCCCGGCCGCCGGGGTCCGCATCCGCGTGACGAGCCTGGTGGCCACCGACGGGGACAGCACGGTCTCGCCGCGCGCCGCCGCCGCGATGGCGTTCAGCAGGTCGGCCCGCGAGGTGTCCTTGAGCAGGTAACCCGCCGCGCCGGCCTCGACCGCCCGGACGATGTCCTGGTCGGTCTCGTAGGTGGTCAGCACCACGACACGGGTCTGCGGGCGCTCGGCCAGGATGCGGGCCGTGGCGCTCACCCCGTCGCCGTTGCGCATCCGCAGATCCATGAGGATCACGTCGGGCGCCAGCTCGGCCGCGCGGACCGCAGCCTCGTCGCCCGACCCCGCCTCACCGACCACCAGCACCCCGGGATCGGCCTCCAGCATGCCGCGGATGCCCTCGCGCACCACCGGATGGTCGTCGACGATCAGCACTCGTATCAACTTGCTCACATCTCCCGGTCCGGAATGACGATCTCCAGTGTGGTGCCCTTGCCGGGATCACCGTCCACCCGGACCAGGCCGCCCGCCTGCTCCACCCGGCCACGCATCGCGCGCAGGCCGTAGCCGCCGCCGTTCGCCGGGTGCAGCCCGTTGCCGTCGTCCCGGATCCGCAGCGCGACCTCGTGCCCGCCGTACTCCAGCTCGACCGTGGTCCTGGACGCCCCCGCGTGCTTGCGCACGTTGGACAGGCCCTCCTGGGCCGCCCTGATCAGCACCACCTCCACCGGCGGCGGCAGCGGGCGCGACGTCCCCGCGGTGTCGAAGTCCGCCCTGACGCCGGTCTCCTCGCCGAGCCTGACGGTGAGCCGGCCCAGTGCCTCCTCCAGCGACGAGCCGTCCAGCGGCGCCGGCGCCAGCGCCTCGATCAGGGCGCGCGCCTCGGCGAGGTTCTCCCGCGCGGTCCGTACGGCGAGCTCCAGGTGACGGGCCGGGTCGGGCTGCGCCTGGGCCGCCTGGATGAGCATGATGATGCTGGTGAACCCCTGGGCCAGGGTGTCGTGGATCTCACCGGCCAGCCGTTCCCGCTCGGCGAGGGCGCCGCGCTCGGCCGACAGCCGGGCGATCTCCGCCCTGCTGTTCTCCAGCTCCTCGATGAGCTGGGCGCGTTCCCCGCTCTGCGTGATGATCCGGCTGATCCAGAAGCCGAACCCGGCGGAGAAGACGATCTGGATCCCCGCCCCCACGAGCAGGGCGAGGGCCGTGCCGGCGTCGGCGCCGTTGAGCACGAACACCAGGACGGGGGAGAGCGACAGGGCAGCCGCGGCGAACACCGCCCGCCCGTACCGCAGGGCGATGAAGCACTGCGGATACAGGCCGAAGAGCGCGAAGTAGGAGGCCGAGTTCAGGTACACGGCCGGGGCGTAGACCAGCACCAGCAGGCCGAGATAGAGGACCAGCCGCCAGGTGGCGCGGGAGCGGATCGCCGGGCGGCCGACGACGGCGAAGATGGGCAGGATGGCCACCAGGAGGCCGGCGACAAACGCGTTCTCCACCGTGCCGCCCTCACCGAGGAGCACATAGCCGGCGGGGAGGAGGACGGAGACGGCCAGCACCCCCGCCCAGATCCCCGGCAGGTCCCAGGCGTGTCTCCCGGCCGTGCCGCCGTCACTGCCGGGAGCGCCCTCGGCGGCGGTCATCCGTCGCGCCGGCTTTTCCATCTGAAGGTCATGAGACACAGGACCAAGCCTCCAACCACCCAGGCCAGCAGGACAAGCGCCACCCGGCCAAGCTCGTAGGAGCCGACCGCCTCCTGGGCCACCCAGGCGTCGCCCAGGAACACCGACCGGAACCCCTGGCACATCCACTTCAGCGGGAAGATCGCGGCGATGTCGCTCAGCCACGGGGGCAACTGGGACGCGGGGATGAACACGCCGGAGACGAACTGGAGCACCACGAACGGCAGCGTGATCACCGCGGCCGCGCTCTTGCCGGACCGGGGGATGCTGCTCACCGCGATGCCGAGCAGCGCCGAGGCGGTCACGCCGAGCAGGAACACCCAGCAGAAGGTGCCCCACAGGGAGACGTCCGAGGGCAGGCGCAGGCCGAACAGCGCCACGCTCACCGCCAGCAGGATCGCGACCTCCAGCACGGCGAGGATCAGGACACTGCCGATCTTGCCGATGAAGTAGGAGACGCGCGGCATCGGCGTGCCGACCAGCCGCTTGAGCGTGCCGTCGTCGCGCTCCACGGCGATGGCGACGCCGAGGTTCTGGAAGCTCGCGCTCATTACGCCGGCGCCGATCAGCCCGGCCGCGTAGACCTGGGAGAACGCGATGCCGGTGCCTTCGAAGGCTTCGTTGAAGATGGAACCGAAGAGCACCAGCATGATGATCGGGAACGAGAACGTGAAGACGACCGCCTCCCGCTCCCGGAAGAACAGCCGGAGCTCGTGCAGCGAGCGGGACATGCCGATGCGCAGCGGGGAGGGCAGGCGCACGTCCGCGGGCGGGGCGGCGGCGGGGGCGGTGGTGGTCTGGGTCACAACGTCTCCTCGATCAGGTTCAGGTAGATGTCCTCCAGGGTCGGCCTGGTCACCGTGAGCTCCGGGATCTCACCGTCGAAGCGGCCCGCCAGCTCCACCACGGTGCGCGCCGGGGTGTCCGTCCGGATGCTCCTGCGCTCGCCGTCCTGCGACCAGGACACGGTGGCCTGCGCGGCCGCCCTGCCGCCCAGCGTCGCCGGGTCGCCGGTCGCGACGACCTGGCCGCGGGCCACCACCGCGACCCGGTCGGCCAGCGCCTCGGCCTCGTCCAGATAGTGGGTGGTGAGCAGGATCGTGGTGCCGTCGTCGGACAGGCCGGAGATCAGCTCCCAGAACTGCCGCCGCGCCTCCGGGTCGAAGCCGGTGGTCGGCTCGTCGAGGAAGAGCAGCCGGGGGCGGCCGATGATGCCCAGCGCCACGTCCAGCCTGCGCCGCTGACCGCCGGACAGCGCCCGGATCCGGGCGCCGGCCTTCTCGCCCAGGCCCACCTTGCCGATCACTTCGTCCGGGTCGCCGGGCGCGGGGTAGTAGCCCGCGAAGTGCCGCACGATCTCGCGCACGGTCGCCTCCGGCTTGTCCTCCGCGGTCTGCGGGACGATGCCGACGCTGGACCGCCACTCCCGCGTCGCCCTGCCGGGGTCCACGCCCAGCACGCTGACCTCGCCGCCGTCGCGGCTGCGGTAGCCCTCCAGGATCTCGACCGTGGTGGACTTGCCCGCGCCGTTCGGCCCCAGGATGGCGAAGACCTCCCCGGCCATGATGTCCAGGTCGATGCCGCGCACCGCCCGGACCTCGCCGTAGCTCTTGGTGAGCCCGCGCACTGTGATTGCCGTCATGTGTCCACGGTCCCGTTTTTCCGGTTCCCGCGACACCAACGGCCGGTGGAACGCCGTGTCCTCCGAACGGAGGACACGGCCTCCCGATCAGAAGAGCGTCGGGTTCTCCGGCGCGATGCCGCGCAGGGTGTCGTAGTCGAGGGTGACGCAGTCGATGCCGCGGTCGGCCGCCAGCACCCTGGCCTGCGGCCTGATCTCCTGAGCCGCGAAGATGCCCTTGACCGGGGCGATCAGCGGGTCGCGGTTGAGCAGCTCCAGGTAACGGGTGAGCTGTTCGACGCCGTCGATCTCGCCGCGCCGCTTGATCTCCACGGCCACGGTCGCGCCGGTGTGGTCACGGCACAGGATGTCCACCGGGCCGATCGCCGTCGGGTACTCCCGGCGGACCAGGCTCCACCCGTCGCCCAGCGTGGTGATGTGCTCGGCGAGCAACTCCTGCAGGTGCGCCTCGACGCCGTCCTTCCGCAGGCCCGGGTCGACGCCCAGCTCGTGGCTGGAGTCGTGCAGCACCTCGTCGATGCTGAGGACCAGTTTCTCCCCGGTCTTGCCGTGCGTGACGGTCCAGGTGTCGCCGTCCTCGCGGAGCTTGCAGGGAGGGTTCATCCAGTTGAGCGGCTTGAACGCCCGGTCGTCGGCGTGAATGGACACCGAGCCGTCCGCCTTGATCAGAATGAGCCGGGTGGCCAGGGGGAGATGGGCGGTGAGCCGCCCCACGTAATCCACGCTGCACCGCGCGATGACCAGCCGCATGAGCGCCTACCCTACCCGTCCGCACCGGCCCGCTTCGCCCGATCGGTGGGGAGCGGGCGGAGGGGTGGGGCGTTTTGGGGTGACCACGTGTGGTCTGGGACACTGACCGCAGCGGCTCGTGGTGGCGCCGGGGCGAAACTCCGGAGCCGGTTCGGTGAGGAGAACGATGGTGTCGGCTGGAGCGGTCCCGGCTGCGCGCGAGACGGCGGACCCGCCCGTATGAGCCCCCGCCGTGCCCGCCGGATGGACCCCTACGACCGGGGACGGCGCGGCGTGCCGCCCGCGAAGCCGACCAGCGGCGCCCCGCGCGGCGGCGACCGGGTCGAGGAATGGCCGGACGGCGAGTGGCGGGTACGCGCCCTGGCCGGGAGCGCGGCGGACAAGTCCTATCGTTGTCCCGGTTGCGACCAGGAGATCAGGGCAGGACAGCCGCACATAGTGAGCTGGCCCAACTGGACCGGGGGCGAGGAGGAGCGCCGGCACTGGCACTCCGCCTGCTGGCACAAACGCCTCGACCGCGGGCCGGGCCGCAGCCGCTACTGACCACACGGGCCGGGCACCGCCCGGCAGGGAAAGGACAATGCGGAAATGGAGATTCGGGCGTCCACGGTTCTGCCCGCCCGCCGCGAGCCGATCGAACTGAACACCTCCGACGGCCTCACACTCGTCGGCGAGCTGGCCCTGCCCGCCGAGCGCCCCCCGGTGGCCACGCTCATCTGCCTGCATCCGCTGCCCACCCACGGCGGCATGATGGACAGCCACGTCTACCGCAAGGCCGCCTCCCGGCTGCCCGCCCTGGCCGACCTCGCCGTGCTGCGCTTCAACACCCGCGGCACCACCTCCGAGCGCGGCACCTCCCAGGGGCAGTACGACCACGGCGAGGGCGAGCGGTTCGACGTCGCGGCCGCGCTGGAGTTCGCCGAGTTCCACGACCTGCCGCACCCGTGGCTGGTCGGCTGGTCCTTCGGCACCGAGCTGACGCTGAAGTGGGGCCGCGACCCGCTGGTGGAGGGCGCCGTGCTGCTCTCGCCGCCGCTGCGCCGGGCCGGTGACGCCGACCTGGCCGCCTGGGCGGAGTTCGGCCGCCCGCTGGTCGCCCTGGTGCCCGAGTTCGACGACTACCTGCAGCCGGAGGAGGCGCTCAAGCGGTTCGCCGCGGTGCCGCAGTGCGAGGTCGTGCCGGTGGAGGGCGCCAAGCACCTGTGGGTCGGCGAGCCGTACGTGCGGATCGTGCTGAACGAGATCGTCAGGCACGTGAACCCCGCCGCCCACCCGCTGCCCACCGAGGTCCCCGAGCCGTAGGCGGGTTTCGGACACCGGGACGGCGCGCCGAGGGTGACCGCTACCCGCCGCCAAGGTGGCAGGCGGCCGTCGCCGGGTTACGTTGTTCCTCGTGCGCCTGTACTCGCGATCCACCGGCAGCGGTGTGCCCGTCGTCCTGCTCCACGCCTTCCCCCTGTCCTCGGCGATGTGGCTGGCCCAGCGGGAGGGGCTCGCGTCCGCCTGCCGGGTGATCACGCCGGATCTGCGGGGTTTCGGCGGATCGGTGCTGCCGGACGAGGAGCCGTCGCTCGACCTCATGGCCGACGACGTGGCCCGGCTGCTCGACGCTGAAGGGGTGGAGCGGGCCGTGGTCGGCGGGCAGTCCATGGGCGGCTACGTGACGATGGCCTTCTGCCGCCGGCATCCGGACCGGGTGCTGGGCGTCATCCTGGCCGGCACCAAGGCGCAGGCCGACGCCGACGCCGCCGCCAGGGAGGCCAGGGAGCGTCTCGCCGGCTCCGTCCTCGACTCCGGCAACGGCGTCCTGGTCACCGAGCTGCTGCCGAACCTCGTCGGCCCGACCACCCGGCAGCGGCGCGCCATGGTCTTCGGCCGGGTCCGCGGCCTGGTCCAGTCGGCGCCGCCCGGAGCGGTCGCGTGGGCCTCGCGGGCGATGGCGGGCCGCGCCGACTCCTTCGAGACGCTGCGCGCGCTGAAGGCGCCCGTGCTGGTGATCGTGGGGGAGGAGGACGTCATCTCCCCGGTGAGCGACGCCGAGGCCATGCGGCTGGCGGCGCCGGACGCCAGGCTCGTCGTCATCGAGCAGGCGGGTCACCTGTGCGCCGTCGAGCACCCGGAGGCGTTCAACCGGGCCGTCGCCGGCTTCGTCGCCGCCCTGGCGGAGTGACCGGCTACAGGCGGGCCTGGCGGGGCAGGACGACCTCCCGGATGATCAGCGCGATCGCCGCCGCCACCGGGATGGCCAGCAGGGCGCCGACGATCCCCATCAGCGCGCCGCCGAACAGCGCCGCGACCACCGTCACCGCCGGGGTGACGTCCACCGACCGCTTCATCACCCTGGGATAGATCACGTAGTTCTCGACCTGCTGGTAGATCACGAAGAAGATCAGGCAGGCGACGCCCAGCGGCACCGACTGGAGGAACCCGACCCCGGTCACCAGCACCGCCCCGATCGTCGCGCCGACCAGCGGGATCAGGTCGGTGACCGCGATCACCAGCGCCAGCGCCAGCGCGTACTCCGCACCGGCCAGGATCAGGAACAACCACGACAGCACGCCCGCGATCACCGAGATGAGCACGTTGCCCGCGACGTAGCCGCCGATGCCGTCCAGGATCTGGTCGCCGATCGACCGGGTCCGCTCACGTCGTGTCGAGGGGACCAGGAGCAGCAGATACTCCTTGATCGTCGGCAGCGAGCTGAGGAAGTACAGGGTGAGCACGAGGAGGGTGACCCCGGAGAAGAACGCGTTGAGCACGACGGCGCCCGCGCCCACGATCCCGCCCGCGATCGTGCTGCCCAGGTCGCCGCTGGTGATGTACTCCTGGAGTCGTTCCAGCAGCTTGTAGTCCGCGTCGAGCTGCCTGATCGTCGGGTTCGAGGCCAGCTCGGCGATGTACCCGGGCACGGCGCCGACGAACGCGGCGGACTCCTGGCTCACCGGAGGCACGATCGCCAGCCCGAACAGCACGAAGAACACGATCACACCGGTGAACACGATGGAGATCGCCCAGCGCCGGCCCATGCCGCGCCGGGTGAGGAACTCCACCACCGGATTGAGCCCCACGGCGAGGAACATCGCCACCACCACGAGCACGATCACGCTGCGCGCGCTCATCAGCGCCTGTGCCAGCCCCAGCGCCGTCAGCACCCCGAGCGCCGCCGTCAGCCCGAACAGGAAGGGGCTCTTCGCCAGCGGCTTCCCCGGCGTGCCGAACGGCAGGCCGATCTCCCCCAGCACCGCCGTGCCGTCCGCCGCCGCGGAGCCCTCCGCGGCCACGGGTCCGTTCGCCGCCGCCCCGTTCGCGTGGCCGGGGGAGGAGGCGTGGGCGTGGGTGGGGGCATGGGCGGGGTTCGCGGGTGGTGGCGTGGACGGGGAGCCGTCTGTGGGGGGCTCGGCCGTGTCCTCAGCCGGGTCCTTGGCCGTGTCCTCAGTCGTGTCCTCAGTTGGGTCTTCCGTGGGGTCTTTGGTGAGGTCGGGCACGTTGCGCTCCTTCGCGGTGGGAGTGCCATGCCGGATATATCGAGGCAGCGGGCGATATTTCGGGTGGGGATGTCGGGGCCGGAACACGAGAGAGCCTAGCGACCACGATCGGTCGCCAGGCTCTCCGGATAGCCGTCGCTAGATTCCCGGGATCAGAGGCTCACTCCTGCCACCACTCGGAGTCGTCCTCGGAGGCCGAGCTCTTCGCCGGGGCGGCGGCGGGCGCGGGCGCCGGGGCGGGGACGGCGGGGGCGGGAGCCGGCTTGTCGTTGCCGGAAGCGGCCAGGGCGGGCTTGGCCGGCGCGGCGGTGAGGGCCGGGTCGGGGTCCATGTTCGGCAGCGGGGCGCCGCCGAGGAGCTGACGGAGCTGGGCCAGGTGGCTGGTGATGCTGTCGCGCTGGCGGGTCAGCTCGTCGACCTGGCGCTGGGCCACCGAACGGCTGCGCTCGGCCTCGGCCTTGGCGTCGTGCACGATGGACTCGGCGCTGGACTTCGCCTCGGCGACGATCTGGTCGGCGTTCTTCTTCGCGTTGGCCAGCAGCTGCTTGGCGTGCGTGTCGGCCTCGCGGCGGGTCTGCTCGGCCTGCTGGGTGGCCTTGCTGGCGCGCTGCTCGGCGGTCGCCGCGCGCTGCTCGGCCTCGGCGACGAGCTTCTGCGTCGCGGCCTGCGCGGTGGCGTGGCGCTCGGCCTCCTGGCGCTCCGCCTCCTCGCGGCGGGCGGCGAGCTGGATCTCGAACTCCGCCTCGTCCTGGGCGCGCTTGGCCTCGGACTCCTCCAGGACCCGCTGGGCCTGGGCGCGCATCTCGTCGGCCTGCCGCTTGGCGGTGGTGAGGATCTCGTCGCGCTCGCGCTTGGTCGAGGCGCGCAGCTGGGCGACCTCGCGCTCGGTGGTGGTACGCAGCTTGGCGATCTCGCGCTCGGCGTCGGCGCGCTTCTCGGCCACCTCGTGGTCGGCGGTGGCGCGGAGCTTGGAGACCTCGCGCTCTGTGGTGGAGGTCAGCTCGTCGGCCTCCCGGCGGGCGGTCGAGCGGATCTCCTCGGCGTCGCGCTCGGCTGTGGTGCGCATCTCCTCGGCCTCGCGGGTGGCGAGAGCGCGCTTCTCGGCCGCCTCGTTCTCCGCGGCGGCCCGCACGTCGGCGGCCTCGACCTTGGCCCCGGCCTTGATCTCGTTGGCCTCGGACCGGGCGGCCTGGACGAGCTCTGTGGCCTGCTCCTCGGCCAGGCGCAGCAGCTGCTCGATGCGGGCGCCCAGACCGGAATAGGTCGGGCGCTCCTGCTCCTGGAGCTGGCGCTGGGAGTCGGACAGCTCCCGCTGGAGGGCCTGGGCCTGCTCCCGGGACTGACGCAGCTCCGTGTCGAGGGACTTGAGATGATCGTGAACCTGGTGCCGGTCATACCCCCGGAGCACCACGTCGAACTCCCGCGCGGGGGCGTCTTCGAAGAAGTTGTTTAGCTGGGCGTCGATGTCGGACTGCATGGAGGCTCGATCCTGGGTTGTCGAGACGGCTACACGGGCCGGACGGGGAGCGGACATTCGGGGCGAGGAGCCGCCGGCCAACGCTCGCGCGCGCCGTAGGGCGGGATCCACGTCCGGTGGTAGGCCAGCGTACTCCGCCCTTGCGTCGTTGGCCGCCCCGTCAGACTTTCTGCGCGACTTGTTACGTATGAACGTTTCTTACGTTGGACGATCAGTGACCATTATCGCGTGGAGCCTGCACCAATTCGGTCAAGACACCGCCGGTGTCCTTCGGGTGAAGGAACGCTATCGCCGCGCCCATCGACCCGTGCCGCGGTCGCTCGTCGACCAGCCTGACGCCCTGGCCGGCGATCTCCTCCATGGCCTTGGCGACGTCCGCGACGCCGTACCCGATGTGGTGCACGCCCTCGCCGCGCCTGGCGAGAAACTTGCCCACGGCCGTGTCCGGATGCAGCGGTTCGAGAAGCTGTACATAAGACGCGCCGCCGTCGCCGTCCGCGACGTGCAGCATCGCCTCGCGAACCCCCTGCTCCTCATTGACCTCGCGGCTCACCACGGTCAAGCCGAACGTTGACTCGTAGAAGGCGATTTTCTCCTCCAGGTCGTTGCACGCGATGCCGACATGGTCGATGCGCAAAAACACGTGACCCACCTCCGCGGTCGATCGTCTCAGTGCTCCATGGGTATGGTGTCAAAGCCACGCCAGCACGCCACCGCCGGGTTTGCTCGGGCGCGAGGCTAGGAAACACAGGAGGCCTCTGTCATGTCTGGTTCCGTTATCGTCGCGGGGGCTCGCACCCCCATCGGCCGCCTGCTCGGCTCGCTGTCCGACCTGACCGCCGTCGATCTGGGCGGCATCGCCATCAAGGCGGCCCTGGAGCGGGCGGGCGTCGCCCCCGAGGCCGTGGAATACGTCATCATGGGGCAGGTCCTCCAGGCCGGCGCGGGTCAGATCCCCGCCCGGCAGGCCGCGGTCAAGGCGGGCGTCCCGATGAGCGTGCCCGCGCTCACGATCAACAAGGTGTGCCTGTCCGGCCTCGACGCCATCGCGCTGGCCGACCAGCTCATCAGGGCGGGGGAGTTCGACGTCGTCGTCGCGGGCGGCATGGAGTCGATGACGAACGCGCCGCACCTGCTCCCCGGCCTGCGCAAGGGCGTCAAGTACGGCGGCGCCGACGTGCTCGACTCGATGGCGTTCGACGGTCTCACCGATGCCTTCGACCAGATCGCGATGGGCGAGTCGACCGAGCGGCACAACCGCCGGTTGGACCTCACCCGCGAGGAGCAGGACGAGTTCTCCGCCAGGTCCCACCGTCTCGCCGCCGCCGCGATCAAGAACGGCGTCTTCGACGACGAGGTCGTGCCGGTGAGCATTCCGCAGCGCAAGGGCGACCCCGTCGTCTTCGCGGCCGACGAGGGCGTGCGCGGCGACACCACCCCCGAGGTGCTGGCCCGGTTGCGGCCCGCCTTCAGCAAGGACGGCACGATCACGGCCGGTTCCTCCTCGCAGATCTCCGACGGGGCCTGCGCGGTGGTGGTGATGTCCAAGGCCAGGGCCGAGGCGCTCGGGCTGCCGTGGCTGGCCGAGATCGGCGCGCACGGCAACGTCGCGGGCCCGGACAACTCGCTCCAGTCCCAGCCGGCCAACGCGATCAGGCACGCCCTCGGCAAGCAGGGCCTAGTCGTCACGGACCTCGACCTCATCGAGATCAACGAGGCGTTCGCGGCCGTGGTGCTCCAGTCGGCCAAGGAACTCGGCGTCTCCCTGGACATCGTCAACGTCAACGGCGGCGGCATCGCGCTCGGCCACCCGATCGGCGCGTCCGGCGCGCGGATCGCGCTGACGCTGATCCACGAGCTGCGGCGGCGCGGCGGCGGCCTCGGCGCCGCGGGCCTGTGCGGCGGCGGCGGCCAGGGCGACGCCCTGATCCTGCGCGTCCCCTCGGCCTGACGCCCCCGGTGGCCACAAGCATGACGCACACGGGCGTGACGCACACGGGCGTGACGGACACGGGCATGACGGACACAGCATGACGGGCGCGGGCATGACGGGTACGGGCCGGACGGACACGGGCCGGACGGACACGGGCCGGACGGACGTGGGCAAGCTCGTCGGGCGGGCCGTCGAGGGGGAGACCCGGGCGGTCGCCCGGCTGATCTCCCTGATCGAGAACGGCGCGCCCGAGCTGCGGGCGATCACGGCCGAGCTGTGCGCCGCCGGGCGCGGGGCGCGGCCGGCCCGGGTCATCGGGCTCACCGGATCGCCCGGGGTGGGCAAGTCGACGTCCACCGGGATGCTCGTGCGTGCCTACCGTGAGCAGGGGATGAAGGTCGGGGTCCTCGCGGTGGACCCGTCCAGCCCGTTCACCGGCGGCGCGCTGCTCGGCGACCGGGTCAGGATGCAGGACCACGCGACCGACCCGGGCGTGTTCATCCGCTCGATGGCCAGCCGGGGACACCTGGGCGGGCTGGCCTGGGCCACCCCGCAGGCGTTGCGGGTGCTCGCCGCGGCGGGCTGCGAGGTGATCCTGATCGAGACCGTCGGCGTCGGCCAGGCCGAGGTGGACATCGCCTCCCTCGCCGACACCACCGTGGTGCTGCTCGCCCCCGGCATGGGCGACGGCGTCCAGGCGGCGAAGGCGGGCATCCTGGAGGTCGCCGACGTCTTCGTGGTCAACAAGGCCGACCGCGAGGGCGCGCAGGCCACCGTGCGCGAGCTGCGGAACATGCTCGGCCTGGTGGAGCGGCCGTGGCGGCCGCCGATCGTGACCACGGTCGCCATGCGCGGAGAGGGCCGGGGCGACGTGGTCGAGGCGATCGAGGCGCACCGTGACTTCCTCGCGGAGTCCGGCGAGCTGGCGCGCAGGCGCCTGGTCAGGGCACGGGACGAGATCGAGGCCATCGCGCTGACGTCGCTGCGGTCGGCCTTCGCCGGCCTGCACGGCGACCGCCGCCTCGACGCCCTGGCCGGCCGCGTCCTGTCCGGCGACACCGACCCCTACACCGCCGCCGACGAACTCGTCGCCGCCGTCTCCTGACCCACCGCCCCCCGCCCTCCGCCCCGCCCGCAGCGGGCCGCTCCCGGCCTCCGGCGCGCACGGGCCGGGCCGCCCCCGCCTCCGGCGCGCACGGGCCGGGCCGCCCCTGGCCTTCGGCGCGCACGGGCCGGGCCGCTCCCGGCCTCCAGCACGCACGGGCCGGGCGCGGCGCGGGGTTTCGGGCGGGAAGCGGGCGCGGGGGTCAGGGCTCGTCGGCGAAGCGGATGGTGACCTTGGTGAAGCCGAGGGACTTCATGAGGCCCTCCAGCATCGCCTTGGCGTTCTGGTCGGCGCGGTTGCGCAGGTCGCTGGCCTGCGCCGCCTCGCCGATCTTCCGCTCGGCCAGCACGTAGAGCTCCTGCTGGTTCTGCGGGGAGGAGGACAGGAAGTCCTGGACCCGGTCGAGGATGCCGCGCTGCTGGTGGTAGGTGTAGGAGCGCTCGTTGTCCAGGCTGGGCCGTTCCAGTTGGGCGCGCGGCAGCCGTACGGTGACCTGGGTGCGGTCGGCGGAGACGGTGACGGCGTCGCCGGTCAGGCCGGAGAAGTCGACGTAGGCGTCGACGGAGCCCGCGCCGACGAAGAGCGTGCGGGTGCCCTTGATCGCGTCCGGCAGGAAGGCGGCGTCCTTCTCCAGGTCCACGACCACCTGGAAGCTGCCGGTGGCGGCCTCGAACCTGCTCAGGTCGTGGATCGACTGGAGCAGCACCGGCTGGCTGCGGTCGATCGGGCGCTCCCGCAGGGGGTCCACCCAGGACCAGGCGAGCCACCCGCCCGCCGCCAGCAGCACGACGATGACGACGAACCCGGCGAGGACGCGCCATCCTCGGCGGCTGCGAGGGGCCGGCGCCGGCGTGGTCGGGGGTGCCTCGGGGGGAGTGGGCGTCACGGGTCTGTTCCTTCCCGTGGGAGACGGCTTATCACCTGATTTCGCCGCCTCCCCGCGGGCCGGGACGATCTTGTGACCGTCATGCGGTGTCCGCCAGCCGGTGGGCGCGTTCGGGTGTCGTGCCCGGTGTCCCGGGGGCGCCCGGCGTGCCTTCGTGGCCGTACGGGCCGCCCGGCAGGGGCCGGCCCGGGGCGAGCGGGCGGGACGGCGTGTCGCCGCCGTGCGGGAGGGGGGACCGGTGGTCGCCGAACGGGCCGTGCGGGTGGCGGCGGTCGTCCCGGTCGAAGCGGTCGTGCCGGTCGTGCCCGCCGTCGCGCACGTGGCCGCGTACCTCGTCCCGGTCGAACGGCGTGCCGCGGGCCGTCGCGATGTCGTGGGCACCCGGGGTGTCGAGGTGCCCGGGGACGCCCGGGGGACGGTGGTGCCCCGGACCGGCGGGCGGCGGCCCGGACTGGCCGGGCTGGGGAACGGCGGGCGCGGCGGTGGCGCCCTCCCGCGGCGACGGCGGGACGAGGTGCGGCTGCGGCGCCTCCGGGAGCTCCGTGCGCTCCCGGGGCTGCGCGTAGAGGTGCGGGCCGCCGCCGAAGTGCTCGCCGCGCAGGCTGCACCGGGTGAAGTCCGCGTAGAACATGCGCAGCCACTCGCGCCGCTGCGCCTCGGTCTGCGAGGAGAACCACGTCGTCGCGTACCGGTGGCCGGGCAGCCGGCTGGGCGGCAGCGGCTCGCCGCGCAGCCAGCTCATGACGATCGCGCGGTAGCCGGCCGCGGTGTGGTCCGGGCACTTCGCCGCCAGGCTGTTGAGGAAGTCGGCCACCGCCTTGTCGGCGAACCCGGCGGCCAGGTCGTGCATGTGCACCGGCACGGTGCCGGAACCGGGCGTCGGCCCCTCCCGGTACGGGCGCTGCTCCACCCTGCTGAACTCGGCGGGCGTGCCGGCCAGCCGGGAGGCGATCGTGGTGAACGCCTCGCCGAGGACGGGGAGGCCGCTGCGCATTCCGGGGTGCACACACACCGTGATCGGCCACTCCTGGCAGCTGTAGACCACGTGCTGCACGGCGGAGACCTGCTGCGGCTGGTCCACCAGCCTGGCCACGCCGGTGGCGGCGGCGAGCACGGCCAGCGACGCCGCGGCCAGCACGAGCACCCGCCGGGTGACCGCCGCCGCCCAGCCGAGGAGCACCGCGGTGCTCGCCCCGACCAGCCACAGCGTCTGGTCCATGAACTCCGAGGCGCTCAGCCCCCGGAAGACGTCGTACGGCTCCCGCGTCGCGGGCGCGAGCCGGTCGGCCCAGGTGGGCCCCATGGCGAGCCAGGCGAACAGCGCGTAGCAGCCGAGCGCGGCGAGCAGCGGCGTCCACGCCCGCGGCAGCATCCAGCCCACGACCCAGCCGATCGACACGTAGAGCGCCAGCCCGGCCATGCCCATCGCCAGGCCGCTCGGCGGGATCCTGCCCGCGTGCTCGCTGAGCACGCTCCGGACCGCCAGCAGCAGCGCGGTCGCGGCGAACGAGCCGGCCACCACGGTCATGATCGCCAGTGGCGGCTTCAGCGCCCGCCAGGTGGTGAGCGCGCGCCTGGCGCGGACCCTGCGCTTGCGGACCGCCACCCAGCAGGCGAACGCCGCCGCCACCGGGCCGGTCAGCCGCAGCGAGCCGATGACCGCGACGACGATGTTCTCCCAGGCGTCGACGCCGGGTATCAGGACGCTCCACGCGGCCGCGAGGCCGAGCACGAGCAGCAGCGCGACCGTCAGGGCCGTGCTCTGCTTGAGCTCCTCGCGTGAAACGCCCTTGTGCCTACGCACCTCGACGCGCGCGCCGGTGTCCCGGGCACGCCGTTTGCGACCGGCGGTTCCCCTCATGTCTCGACATCCGCCGTGACGGCGGACTCCAGTAGCTCTTCATCAAGCACCCCCTGTGCCCCTGGGCGGGCGGACCCTCGTCCCGCGCGCCGGTTCCCCTCGGCGCAGTGCTCCGGGCCTGACTTCCCCCGCCGGCCCGGATCGAGGACGAGCCGGGGCACATCCGCCCCGGCGATGCGGCCACTTGGCCTCCGCCTCACCTTACGTGCGAGAACCATAACTGAGAGTGATGTTTGACGGGTGAGTTCTTTGGTCAAGCCGTGAATTTGATTACTCAACGTAAGCGGGCGAATCGGGACGAGGCCGCGCTACCGTAAACGCTGTGTCTACCGGTCAGCCCCTGAACTTGCCTTTCGACCCGATCGAGCGCGCCGCGGAGACCTGGCGTGCTCACTTCGGGCCGTCCTCGGCCATGGCGGCGGTCACCTCGATCATGAGAGCGCATCAGATCCTGTTGTCGCAACTTGACGCGCTGCTCAAACCGTATGACTTGACCTTCGCCCGGTATGAAGCGCTGGTTCTGCTCACTTTCAGCAAGGCGGGCGCGCTGCCGCTGTCCAAGATCGGCGAGCGGCTGATGGTGCACCCGACGAGCGTGACGAACACGGTGGACCGCCTGGAGCGGGCCGGCCTGGTGCGCAGGCTGCGCAACCCGAAGGACGGCCGCGGGGTGCTGGCCGAGATCACCGACGAGGGTCGTGACCTGGTGCGCCGGGCCACCGCCGACCTGATGGCCGCCGGCTTCGGGATGACCATGTACGGCGAGTCGGAGCTGGAGGACCTCTTCGCTCGGCTGCGCACCCTGCGGGTCGCGGCCGGCGACTTCGCCTGATCCCGCCCGCCCTTATGCATGGGGGCAGGCGTCGGGTAAAATTACTAGGACGTCCTAGTAGTTACCCGTTGCAGGGCGTGACGCACTGCCGTACCGGGACATGGAGGGGCAGCAATGGAGGAGCACGAGATCGCCGAGGGGCGGAGCCGCTGGCAGGCGCGCTTCGACCGGTCGCGCCGGCGGGACGGTGAGTTCCGCACGCTCTCCGGGCTGGAGGTGGACCCCGTCTACGGCCCGCCGGAGGGGACCGGCGACCCCCGGATGGCGCGGATCGGGTGGCCGGGGGAATACCCCTTCACCCGCGGGCTGCACGCCACCGGCTACCGCGGCAAGGCGTGGACCATCCGGCAGTTCGCCGGGTTCGGCAACGCCCGGCAGACCAACGAGCGCTACAAGATGATCCTCGGCGCGGGCGGCGGCGGCCTCTCCGTGGCCTTCGACATGCCCACCCTGATGGGCCGCGACTCCGACGACCCGCGCTCGCTGGGCGAGGTCGGGCACTGCGGGGTGGCGATCGACTCCGCCGCCGACATGGACCTGCTGTTCGACGGCATCCCGCTGGGCGACGTCACCACGTCGATGACGATCAGCGGCCCCGCGGTGCCGATCTTCTGCATGTACCTCGTCGCGGCTGAGCGCCAGGGCGTGCCGGTCGGCGGCCTCAACGGCACCCTGCAGACGGACATCTTCAAGGAGTACATCGCGCAGAAGGAGTGGCTCTTCGCCCCCGAGCCGCACCTGCGGCTGATCGGCGACCTGATGGAGTACTGCGCGGCGGAGATCCCCGCCTACAAGCCGCTGTCGGTCTCCGGCTACCACATCAGGGAGGCCGGTTCCACGGCCGCGCAGGAGCTGGCCTTCACCCTGGCCGACGGGTTCGGCTACGTCGAGCTCGGCCTGTCCCGCGGGCTCGACGTGGACGTCTTCGCGCCCGGCCTGTCGTTCTTCTTCGACGCGCACATCGACTTCTTCGAGGAGATCGCCAAGTTCCGCGCCGCCCGCCGGATCTGGGCGAGGTGGCTGCGCGACGTCTACGGCGCGCGCACCGAGAAGGCGCAGTGGCTGCGCTTCCACACCCAGACGGCCGGCGTTTCGCTCACCGCGCAGCAGCCGGACAACAACATCGTCAGGACCGCCGTCGAGGCGCTGGCGGCCGTGCTGGGCGGCACCAACTCGCTGCACACCAACGCCCTGGACGAGGTGCTCGCACTGCCCTCGGAGAAGGCCGCCGAGATCGCCCTGCGCACCCAGCAGGTGATCATGGAAGAGACCGAGGTGGCCAACGTCGCCGACCCGCTCGGCGGCGCGTGGTACGTGGAGGCGCTCACCGACCGGCTGGAGGCCGAGGCGGAGGCGATCTTCACGAAGATCCGCGACATGGGCTCGGACGGCACGATGACCTCCGGCATCCTGCGCGGGATCGAGGACGGCTGGTTCACCTCCGAGATCGCCGAGGCCGCCTTCGACTACCAGCGCAAGCTGGAGAAGGGCGAGAAGAGGATCGTCGGGGTCAACTGTCACACCGCCTCGGTGGAGGAGCCGCTGGAGATCCTGCGGGTCGGCCACGAGGTCGAGATCGAGCAGAAGCGCGTCCTCGCCGAGCGTCGCGCGGCCCGCGACCAGGGCGCCGTGGACGCGGCGCTGGCCCGTATGGTCGCCGCCGCGCGCGGCGCGGAGAACATGATCGGCCCGATGGTGGACGCGGCCCGCGCCGAGGCCACGCTGGGCGAGATCTGCGACGCGCTGCGCGCCGAGTGGGGCGTCTACGCCGAGCCCGCCCGCTTCTGAGCGGCCCCCTTCCGAGCGGCCCTGTTCCGAGCGGATCCCTTCCGGGCAGCCCCCCGGACGACCGGCGTGCCGGGTCCCCGCGACCCGGCACGCCGCTCACCGCCCAGGCTCAGCCGCCGAACCGCGAGCGGCGGGGACGCGAGGTACGGGTCACCCGCACCCCGCGCGGCGGCGAGTTGCTTGAGCTGTTCCGGCTCTGAGCCCCCCGCGTCGTACGGCGGCCCGCGCTTATGCGGCAGGATTGGAGTATGAGCCCAGCGGACTTCAATCGACCCGGATCGCTGTACGGCGCGGTGGACCTCGGTGCCCGTAAGCAGGCCCTGGAGGCACAGGCCCGCCGCGAGGCCGTCGTCGCGCAAGGCGGCCAGGCCGGAGCGGCGGCGGCGTCCGTAGTCGATGTCACCGATGACAGTTTCTCTGCCGATGTGATCGAGCGCTCGATGCGCGTGCCGGTCATCCTGGACCTGTGGGCCACCTGGTGCGAGCCGTGCAAGCAGCTCAGCCCGATCCTGGAGAAGCTCGCCGCGGAGGCGGGCGGTAAGTGGCTCCTGGCCAAGGTCGACGTCGACGCCAACCCGCAGATCAGCCAGGCGCTGAGGGTGCAGAGCATCCCCACCGTGCTGGCGATCTTCCAGGGCCAGGCGGTGACCGGTTTCCAGGGCGCGATGCCCGAGGCGCAGGTGCGGCAGTGGCTCGACCAGCTCATGGAGGCCCTCGCCCAGTACCTTCCGCCCGACGACCAGGAGGCGGCGCCCGGCCAGGAGGAGGGCGCGGCCGACCAGCCGCGGATCGACCCCGACCTGGCGGCGGCCGAGCAGGCCATCGACGCCGGCGACCTCGCCGCCGCGGCCGGCGCCTACGAGCGGCTGCTCGCCCGTTCCCCGGGCAACGAGGACGCCAAGATGGGCCTGGCCGGCATTTCGCTGATCCAGCGCGCGGAGGGCCTCGACGAGGCCGCCGTGCGGGCCCGCGCGGCCGACGGCTCCGACGTCGAGGCGCAGTGCCAGATGGCCGACCTGGAGATGCTCACCGGCGCGGTGGAGGCGGCCTTCGAGCGTCTCATCGGCACGATCCGCCGTACGGCGGGCGCCGACCGGGACAAGGCGCGGGTGCACCTGCTCGGCCTGTTCGAGACGCTGCCCTCGGACGATCCCGCGCTGGCCGCCGCGCGCCGCGCCCTCGCCAGCGCGCTCTTCTAGCCGCGGGAACCCTGGGCCCTGGAAAAGCCGGAACCCCGGCCGCATCGGTGATGCGACCGGGGTTCCCGGGTGGGGTCTGAGGTGGTGTCCGGCCGATCTCCGGCCTGCCGCCCCGACGCCGCTCGTGACGGCAAGATCGACCGGACACTCCCCAGAGGAGCCGGTCGACGTAAGGGGGCGGACCGTCGACCGGCTCCTCGCCTGCGTTCGGCGTTCAGCCGCCGTCCGATAGCCGGTGTTCGCCCGCGTAGACGTTCATCGACGCGCCCCTGACGAATCCGACCAGTGTGAGACCCGCTTCGACGGCCAGCTCCACCGCTAGGGAGGACGGAGCGGAGACGGCGCACATCGCTGGGATGCCCGCCATCACGGCCTTCTGCACGAGCTCGAAGGAAGCACGACCCGAGACCATCAGCACGCTGGTGCGCAGGGGCAGGCGGTCCTCCCGCACCGCCCAGCCCACCAGCTTGTCGACGGCGTTGTGCCGCCCGACGTCCTCACGCACGCAGAGCGCGTCTCCGCCGGGCGTGAACAGGCCGGCCGCGTGCAGGCCGCCGGTCCGTTCGAAGACGCGCTGCGCCGCCCGGAGGCGGTCGGGCAGCGCGGACACCACGTCGGCCCGCAGGATCAGCGGGTCCTCGTGCACCGTCCAGCGCGCGACGGTGCGTACGGCGTCGAGGCTCGCCTTGCCGCAGACGCCGCAGGACGACGTGGTGTAGAAGTTCCGCTCCAGTGAGCCGGTCGGCACCGGCACGCCCTCCGCCAGCCGTACGTCCAGCACGTTGTAGGTGTTGGAGCCGTCGACGGTGGCACCGGCGCAGTAGCGGATGGTGCTGACCTCCGACGCCGTGCCGATCACGCCCTCGCTGACGAGGAAGCCGCAGGCCAGGTCGAAGTCGTCGCCCGGCGTGCGCATCGTCACGGTCAGCGGGCGGCCGTTGAGCCTGATCTCCAGGGGCTCCTCGGCCGCGAGCGCGTCGACGCGGTGCGTCTGCCCGGCTTCGCGGACCTTGAGAATGCGGCGTTGCGCGATGACACGGGTCATCGGATCAGTCCTTCTGCGCGGTGTGCCTGCGGGGAGCAGAACCTGCTCGTGGTGCGCAGGTCGTGCGGTGAGGTCTCTTGCATGAGCTGCCGGTCCTCTGGTGGAGAGCGATGGTACGACCTCCTCCACAGTAGGTGCAGATCATGGCGGTTTACGACTGCTTGTCCTCATGTGAGGTACCCGTCGCGGGATGGGTGACCCGGGCGAACCGAGAAGCGCGCCCGGGGGGCGCGCTCCTCGGCCGTCGGTCCGGCGTCGCGGAACCGAGGGTCCATCTGTCACCCGGTCCCGGCGGGCATAATGCCTATGACCACACGGGTGAACTTCCGCCCGGCATGGTGCGTCTCATGGGTGAGGCGGTCATATGGTTCGGCGCGCTTCGCACTCATGCCGACCCCTTCGTCGTCTCTGTATGCAGTCTACGGTATGCCAATGGTGACCGGACAGACAAGGTCACACCGCACGAGTGGCGACCGGCGGTTGTGCGGTGATTCCCTCGTTCAGCAGATCCGCCACCGCGTGGATCGCACGCAGGGTGGGGATCTCGGCGCCGGTCAGGTCGGCCAGCTCGACGACGGCGGCCAGGAGCACGTCGAGTTCGAGTGGCTTGCCCTTCTCCAGGTCCTGCAGGGTCGAGGTCTTGTGCTCCCCGGTGCGCTCGGCGCCGGCCAGCCGCTTCTCGATCGAGATGTTCGGCGTGCAGCCGACCCGCTGGGCGACGTCCAGCGTTTCGCGCATCATCGTCATGACCAGCTCGCGGGTGCCGCCGTGCCGGGCGATGCCGACCATCGTCGCCCGGGCGAGCGCGCTGATCGGGTTGAAGGCGATGTTCCCCATCAGCTTCACCCAGATGTCGTGGCGAAGGTCGGCCTCGACCGGGCACTTGAGGCCACCGGCGATCATGGCCTCGCTGAACTGGACACATCGCGGGGAGATGGTGCCGTCCGGCTCCCCGATGGAGAACCGGGTGCCCTCCAGGTGGCGGATCACCCCTGGAGACTCGATCTCGGTCGCCGCATAGACCACGCAGCCGATCGCGCGTTCCAGCGGCAGCGCCTCGGTGACCGAGCCGCCCGGGTCGACACTCTGGATCCGGTAGTTCTGGTACGGTCCCGGCAGGCAGTGGAAATACCACCAGGGGATGCCGTTCTGTGCTGCGATGATGCCCGTGGTCTCGTGCAGCAACGGCTTGATCATCGGTCCGGCGGCCGCGTAGGAGTTGGCCTTCAGACCGAGGAAGACATAGTCGACTGGGCCGACCTCCACGGGGTCGTCGGTTGCGTTCGGACGGGCGGAGAAGTCGCCGCGCGGGCTGAGCACGCGCACTCCGTTGGTTTGCAGCTCGCGAAGGTGCGGACCGCGGGCGATCAGGTGGACTTCGACTCCCGCCCTGTGAAGGGCGGCGCCGACGTACGCGCCGATGGCGCCGGCGCCAAGAACAGCGACTCGCAAAATCAGCTCCGTTCTCGCATGCCCCTTGCATTCGGTATACAGTATGGAATTATGAGGGTCAAGGAAGGGGTGAGCCCATGACGCTCGTTCGTGCTGTCGACGACGGGCCCCAGATCCTCTCGACGGCCACACCCTGGGAGGTGGCGCGCTGGACCGCGTGGCGGGCGGCGACCCCGTTACCACCCGCCGAAACGTCGCTGCGCGAGGCGGCGGGCCTGAGGCTCGCGGCGCCGCTGAGATCGCTCGTCGCGCTCCCCGGATTCGACACGGCGGCGATGGACGGCTACGCGGTGGCCGGCCGGCCGCCGTGGCAGGTGGTCGGCGGAGTGCTGGCCGGGCGGGAGCGTTACGACCGGCTGCTTGAGCCCGGTTCCGCGGTGGAGATCGCGACCGGCGCGGAGGTGCCCCTGGGCACGGAGGCCGTGCTGCCGATCGAGGAGTCGGCACGGCTGGGCGACATGGTCGCGGGAGAGATCGCGCCGGGCCGCCACATCCGCAGGAGAGGCGAGGACTGCCCGGAGGGGCACCATATCGTGGCGGCGGGGGCGCGAGTGACGCCCGCGCTCCTCGGGCTGGCCGCCAGTCTGGGCCATGACACGCTCACCGTGCACCCGCTGCCCAGGGTGACCGCGCTCGTCACCGGTGACGAGGTCGTCCCCTTCGGGCTGCCCGGCAGGGGCCGCGTCCGCGACGCGATCGGTCCCATGCTGCCCGGGCTGGTGAGCTGGGCCGGGGGCTCCCTCGGCGGGGCGCTCAGGGTCGGTGACACGGCCGACGCGCTCACCCGCGCGATCGCGGGGAGCGACGCCGACGTGGTGGCGGTCTGCGGCGCGTCGTCGGTCGGCCCGGCCGACCATCTGCGGGCCGTGCTCGCCGAGCTCGGCGCCAAGGTGCTCGTCGCCGGCGTGGCGTGCCGTCCGGGGCATCCGCAGGTGCTGGCCCGGCTGCCGGACGGCCGGGTCCTGGTCGGGCTGCCCGGCAACCCCTATGCCGCCCTGGTCGCCGCCATGACCTTGCTCGTGCCGGTGCTCGCGGGGCTGGAGGGCCGCCCGTTCCCGGTGGGATCACGGTCGGCGATCATGGGCGAGGTCCGGCCGCGCCCGTACGACACCCGGCTGGTGGCGGTCCGCCGTACCGAGCGCGGTGCGGCGCCCGTCGGCCATGACCGGCCGGGCACGTTGTGGGGCGCGGCTCTGGCCGAGGCTCTGGCCGTCGTGCCGCCGGGCTGGCAGGGTGAGCCTGTCGAGTTGCTGGATCTGCCCGGGTGAACAGGGCCGTGCGGACGGCGCGTGCGGTGCCGTACCGTACGGCCGGCCGCGGCATGCTCCCGGTACGGCGAGACGTGCCGGGCGGCGACGTGAAGGTCTGTGGAGCGAAGGTCTAGACATGGACGGAACGTCGCGATAACCATTGAGACACCGCACATACGGTATGCAGTATGCAGAGGACTGGATTCCGCTTAGGCGGCGAGATAGGAGAGGACCCCATGACCAAGACTGCGCCCGAGAGCACACCCCCGCTCACGGTTCGCGAACCCGAGGTGATCTCCGGCGGCCATTTGGTGGCGAAAGCGCTCAAGGCCGAGGGCGTTGATGTGATCTTCACCCTGTGCGGCGGCCACATCATCGATATCTATGACGGCTGCGTAGATGAGGGGATCGAGGTCGTCGACGTACGCCACGAGCAGGTGGCGGCGCACGCGGCCGACGGCTACGCCCGGATCACCGGCAAGCCCGGTTGTGCCGTGGTGACCGCGGGGCCGGGCACCACCGACGCGGTGACCGGCATCGCCAACGCGTTCCGCGCGGAGAGCCCGATGCTGCTCATCGGTGGTCAGGGTGCGCTGAGCCAGCACAAGATGGGTTCCCTGCAGGACCTGCCGCACGTTGACATGATCACGCCGATCAGCAAGTTCGCCGCCACGGTGCCCAGCACCGAGCGGGTGGCCGACATCGTGTCGATGGCGTTCCGCGAGTGCTACCACGGTGCCCCCGGTCCCTCCTTCCTGGAGATCCCCAGGGACATCCTGGACGCGAGCGTCCCGGTGGAGAAGGCCCGGATCCCGAAGGCCGGCGCCTACCGGGCGTCCACCCGCCAGGCGGGCGACCCCGAGGCGATCGAGAAGCTCGCCGACCTGCTGGTCAACGCCAGCAAGCCGTGCATCCTGCTGGGCAGCCAGGTGTGGACCACCCGGGCCACCGACTCCGCGATCGACCTGGTGCGCGGGCTCAACGTCCCCGCGTACATGAACGGCGCGGGCCGTGGCACCCTGCCCCCCGGCGACCCGCACCACTTCCAGCTCTCCCGCCGGTACGCCTTCACCAACGCCGACCTGATCATCATCGTCGGCACCCCGTTCGACTTCCGGATGGGCTACGGCAAGCGGCTCTCGCCGAACGCGACCGTGGTGCAGATCGACCTCGACTACCGCACGGTCGGCAAGAACCGCGACATCGATCTCGGGATCGTCGGCGACGCCGACCTCGTCCTCTCCTCGGTGTTCCAGGCCGCCAGCGGCCGGGTCAGCAACGGCGCCGCCAGCCGCAAGGCGTGGCTGGAGGAGCTGCGCGCGGTCGAGACCCAGGCGTACGAGAAGCGGCTGCCCCGCCAGCTCTCGGACTCCGAGCCGATCGATCCCTACCGCCTGGTCCACGAGATCAACGAGTTCCTCACCGAGGACTCGATCTACATCGGCGACGGCGGCGACATCGTCACCTTCTCCGGCCAGGTCGTCCAGCCCAAGTCGCCCGGCCACTGGATGGACCCGGGCCCGCTGGGCACCCTCGGGGTCGGCGTTCCCTTCGTGCTCGCCGCGAAGTACGCCCGGCCCGACAAGGAGGTCGTGGCCCTCTTCGGTGACGGAGCCTTCAGCCTCACCGGCTGGGACTTCGAGACCCTGGTCCGCTACAACCTGCCGTTCGTCGGGATCGTCGGCAACAACTCGTCGATGAACCAGATCCGCTACGGCCAGATCCAGAAGTACGGCGAGGACCGCGGCCGCGTCGGCAACACGCTCGGCGACGTCCGTTACAGCGAGTTCGCCAAGATGCTCGGCGGCTACGGCGAGGAGGTGCACAGCCCGGCGGAGATCCGGCCGGCCCTGGAGCGCGCCCGCGAGTCCGGCAAGCCCTCGCTGATCAACGTGTGGGTCGACCCGGAGGTGTACGCCCCCGGGACCATGAACCAGACCATGTACAAGTGATGGGGGTGCCGCGATGACCAAGGCGTTGGAAGGCGTCCGTGTCCTCGACATGACACACGTGCAGTCGGGTCCCTCCGCGACCCAGCTGCTCGCATGGCTCGGCGCCGACGTGCTCAAGGTCGAGGCGCCGTCCGGTGACATCACCCGGAAGCAGCTCCGCGACCTGCCGGACGTGGACAGCCTCTACTTCACGATGCTGAACTCCAACAAGCGCAGCGTCACGCTCAACACGAAGTCTCCCGAGGGCAAGGAGATCTTCACGGAGCTGGTCCGCAAGTCCGACATCATGGTGGAGAACTTCGGGCCGGGCGCGGTCGATCGCATGGGCTTCACCTGGGAGCGGCTCCAGGAGCTCAACCCGCGCCTGATCTACGCCTCGATCAAGGGCTTCGGCACCGGCAAGTACGCCAACTACAAGGCGTACGAGGTGGTCGCCCAGGCCATGGGCGGCTCCATGTCCACCACCGGCTTCGAGGACGGCCCGCCGACCGCGACCGGTGCCCAGATCGGTGACTCCGGGACCGGCATCCACGCGGTGGCCGGCATCCTCGCCGCGCTCTACCAGCGTGAGCAGACCGGCCGCGGCCAGCGGGTGCAGGTGGCCATGCAGCACGCCGTGCTGAACCTGTGCCGGGTCAAGCTGCGCGACCAGCAGCGGCTGGCGCACGGCGCGCTGGCGGAGTACCCCAACGAGGACTTCGGCGACGAGGTGCCGCGTTCGGGCAACGCCTCCGGCGGCGGCCAGCCGGGCTGGGCGGTGCGCTGCGCCCCCGGCGGTCCCAACGACTACGTCTACGTCATCGTCCAGCCGGTCGGCTGGGCCCCGCTGGCCAGGATCATCGGCCGGCCGGAGCTCGCGGACGACCCGGAGTGGGCGACCCCCGAGTCCCGGCTGCCCAAGCTGGACAAGATGTTCCAGCTCATCGAGGACTGGAGCAGCAGCCTCGGCAAGTGGGAGGTGCTGGACCGGCTCAACGCGGAGAACATCCCGTGCGGTCCCATCCTGTCCACGAAGGAACTGATCGAAGATGAGACGCTCCGGGACAACGGCCTGATCGTGTCGGTCGACCACCCCGAGCGCGGCACGTACACGACCGTCGGCAGCCCGCTCCAGCTGTCGGACTCGCCTGTCGACGTGGTCAGGTCGCCTCTTCTCGGCGAGCACAACGAAGAGGTCTACGCCGGCGAACTCGGGATCGAGCCCGGGCGCCTAGCTGAGTTCAAAACGAACGGAGTGATCTGAGTCATGGCTCATGACCAGACCGCGGTACGCGAGATCCTCGACAAGGCGAAGGCCGAGGGCCGCACGGCCCTCACCGCGCCCGAGGGCAAGAGGATCTGCGACGCGTACGGCATAGCGACACCGGGCGAGGGTCTGGCCACCTCCGCTGACGAGGCGGCCTCGCTCGGCACCGAGATCGGCTTCCCGGTGGTGCTGAAGATCGTCTCGCCGGACATCCTGCACAAGACCGAGGCCGGCGGCGTCATCGTCGGCGTCGACTCGGCGGACGCGGCTCGCGCGGCCTACGAGAAGATCATGGCCAGCGCCCACGCGTACAACGCGTCCGCGGCGATCGACGGCGTCCAGGTGCAGAAGCAGCTCGGCGGCGGCCAGGAGGTGATCATCGGTGCGGTCACCGACCCGACCTTCGGGAAGGTGGTCGCCTTCGGCCTCGGCGGGATTCTCGTCGAAGTACTTCGCGATGTGACCTTCCGGATGGCGCCGCTTTCAGGCGATGATGCACGGACCATGCTGGATGACATCAAAGCGGCTGAAGTGCTGCGTGGTGTGCGAGGGTCGGAGCCGGTGGACCGGGAGGCGCTCGCCGACACGATCACGCGCGTGGGCGAACTGGTGATCGACTTCCCGGAGATCTCCGAGATCGACCTCAATCCGGTGTTCGCCGACGCCCGCGGCGCCATCGCCGCGGACGTCCGCATTCTGCTCGCCGAGGGCCCCGTCTCCGAGCCGGCGCGGATCCCGCGCGAGCAGATCCTCGCCTCGATGAACCGGATCTTCAAGCCCCGGTCCGTCGCGGTGATCGGCGCCTCCGCCGAGACCGGCAAGATCGGTAACTCGGTGATGCGCAACCTGATCAACGGTGGGTACCAGGGTCACATCTACCCGATCAACCCCAAGGCCAGCGAGATCCTCGGGCTACCGGCATACCCGAGCATCTCCGAGGTCCCGGGCGACGTCGATGTGGCCGTCTTCGCGATCCCCGCGAAGTTCGTCCCCGCCGCGCTGGAAGAGGTCGGGGTCAAGGGCGTGGCGGGCGCGATCATGATCCCGTCGGGCTTCGCCGAGACCGGCAACGTCGAGGGCCAAGAGGAGATCGTCGAGATCGCCAGGCGGCACGGCGTGCGCATGCTCGGCCCCAACATCTACGGCTACTACTACACGCACGAGAACCTCTGCGCCACCTTCTGCACTCCGTACGACGTCAAGGGCAGCGTCGCACTGACCTCGCAGAGCGGTGGCATCGGCATGGCCATCCTCGGCTTCAGCCGTACCAGCAAGATGGGGGTCTCGGCGATCGTCGGAGTCGGCAACAAGGCCGACGTCGACGAGGACGACCTGCTCACGTTCTTCGAGCAGGACGACAACACCAAGGCCATCGCCATGCACCTTGAGGACCTGAAGGACGGCCGCGGCTTCGTCGAGGTCGCCCGCCGGGTCGTCAAGGAGAAGCCGATCATCGTGCTGAAGGCCGGCCGCACCGCCATGGGCGCGCGGGCCGCCAGCTCGCACACCGGCGCCCTCGCGGGTGACGACAAGGTCTACGACGACATCCTCCGCCAGGCGGGCGTCGTGCGGGCACCCGGGCTCAACGACATGTTGGAATATGCCCGGACCCTGCCGATGCTGCCCGCGCCGAAGGGCGAGAACGTCGTCATCATCACGGCGGCGGGCGGCTCCGGTGTGCTGCTCTCCGACGCGTGCGCCGACAACGGGCTCTCCCTGATGGACATCCCCGAGGACCTGGACCAGGCGTTCCGCGCGTACATCCCGCCGTTCGGCGCGGCTGGGAACCCGATCGACATCACGGGTGGGGAGCCTCCCACCACCTATGAGAACACCATCAGGCTCGGCATGACCGACCCTCGCATCCACTCCCTGATCCTGGGCTACTGGCACACCATCGTCACGCCGCCGATGGTATTCGCCGAACTCGCCGCCCGGATCGTCGCGGAGTGCCGCGAGGCCGGACACGACAAGCCTGTAGTGGCGTCGCTCGCCGGCGACACCGAGGTCGAGGCCGCGTGTGAGTACCTCTTCGACCACGGCATCGTCGCGTACCCCTACACCACGGAGAAGCCGGTGGCGGTGCTTGGAGCCAAGTACCGCTGGGCCCGTGCTGCCGGGTTGCTGGGCGGCTGATCGACGGCACATCTGAGCCAAGGGGGCCATCGGGGCACAACCCGGATCCGTACATCTCCCGAGGAGGTCCAAGAGTGGACACTTCATCAACACCGGCGGCAACGCCACCAAGCTCGGCGGGCAACGCGTCGCCGGAACAGGAGGAGCGGGTATGGCGTGCGGGCAAACTGGAGCCGATGCCCATACGTGAGCTACCCGATGCGCCCCCGTCGGTTCACCTTCTCGGTCCGACCGTCTTCCTCGTCGCACTCGGCGTCGGCATGGGCGAGTCCTACCTGTGGCCTCGGCTGGTCCTGCTCTTCGGACCGGAGATCCGGTGGCTGTTCCTGGTCGGCGTCACCCTCCAGGCCGTCGTCATGCTGGAGATGGCGCGATATGCCATGGCGACGGGCGAGAGCATCTTCTTCGGCGCGGCGCGCGTCTTCAAGCCACTCATGTGGTTCTTCTTCATCACCGCGATCGCGGTGTACATCTGGCCCGGCCATCTGTCGGCGGGCATGGCGGCATTCGAGCAGATAACCGGGATCCCCTGGCAGGTATCAGCCTGTATAGGACTACTCCTGGTAGGGGTCGTCTTCAGCCTCGCGAAGGTGATCTACAACCTGCTGGAGAACCTGCTGTCGGTCCTGATCGGCGCACTGGTGGTGGGCACCTCGGTGATCGCCGCCATGGTCGGCAACTGGGCCGACCTCGCCAGCACCGTGACCGGCATGTTCCACATCGGGTACCTCCCCGAGGGCGCGATGTCGGCGACGTGGTTCCCGGTGATCGTGGGTTCGATCGCCTTCGCGGGACCCTCCGGTATGCAGCAGATGTGGTACACGCTGCACCTGCGCGACTCCGGCGCCGGCATGGGCGCGCACATCCCCAAGGTGCGCGGCCTGCGGCACGCCGGGGAAGAAGAGCAGATGCCGTCCCGCGGCTTCATGTTCGACACCTCCAACCCGGCCGAAATGGCGAAGTGGAAGGGCTGGCGGCGTTGGGTGACCTTCGACGCGCTGCTCCTCTTCTGGGGTGTGACGATGCTCGTCACCGTGGCGTTCACCGTGATCGCTCAGGCTGCGGCACGGCAGAGCCCCAACGTCAAGGCGCTGATCGAGGCCGGTGACCGTGAGGCGTCGCTCAACGCGATGGCCGACTCGTTCGCCTCGGCGGGCAGCTCCGTCCTTGGTGTGGTCTTCCTCGGGTTCATCGCCCTCATCGGCATGAACGCGACGCTCGGCCTCTTCGACTCCTTCAGCCGGGGCCAGGCCGACATGACCTACCACTTCGTGCCCGGTGCCAAGAAGTTCCGGATGTCCTACCTCTACGCCGGCTTCCTCTGGGGCGTGGTGATCTTCGGCATCCTGATCCTGCTGTTCGGCCCCGCCGACGGGCCGGCCGGCATCTTGGACACCCTGGCATTCCTGTCCACGTTCGCCATGGGCGCCTACTGCGTCACCCTGCTCCTGGTGAACAACACGATGCTGCCGAAACCGATCCGTCCGAAGATCTGGACCAACCTGATCATCGGCTTCGGAGCGGTCTTCTACCTGGGCATGCTGTTCTACAGCCTGTTCAGGTTCGGCGTGATCGTCAACTGACATGGGTGCCGAACGTGTACGACGGCTCGGTGAGCTCGCCCTGCCCGGGCTCGCCATCGGAGTCACGGGCGGCCTGATCGCCGGTGGGTTGTCCCTTCTTGCGGGACAGCCCCCCGGCTGGGCCCTCGCATCCATGCTCACCCTCGCGATCCCGATGGGACTCATCGGCGGCGGCTACAGCCTGCTGATGGCCTACGGGATCTTCCGGCCCGGTGTCTTCGCCACCGGGGGTCTCTACTGGTTCGTCGGCTTCCCCGTCAGCCGGCTGATCCAGGAGGCCGGGTCGAGCACGATCATCTACGGCGCTCCTCACCTCCGGGAGGACGTCCTCTCCTTTCTCGCCTACCAGGCGCTCGTCAGTCTGGGCTTCGCCATCGGCTTCGTCTGGCTGCACGAGCGACTAACGCCGTCCTGGCTCATGCGAGTCCAACATCGAAACCCTGACGCACAACGCCTGCTCGCCAAGTACGTTCAGCATGCTGAGCTTCTCTGGCGGGGCCAAGAGCAGCGGCGGGCGGCGCGAGGTGCCCGGAGCAAAGGAGCGAGATGAGCCTGCCCACGTGGGTATGGGTCGTGACGATCGTGGCATTCACGGCGTTGATCGCCTTCGACTTCTATCTCGTGGCGCGCAATCCGCGCGAACCGAGCTTTCGCGAATGCACCCGATGGGTGGCGTTCTATGTCGGCCTGGCGGTGCTGTTCGGGCTGGGAGTCACGTTTTTCTCCGACCCTCAGCACGGCGCAGAGTTCTTTGCCGGCTGGATCACCGAATATTCGCTCAGTGTCGATAACCTGTTCGTTTTCGTCATCATCATGAGCCGATTCTCGGTGCCGAGAGAGTACCGCCAGAAGGTGCTTCTCATCGGTATCGTGATCGCGCTTCTGCTGCGAGCGGTGTTCATCGCCGTCGGCGCCGAGGCCATCACCCGGTTCGACTGGCTGTTCTACCTGTTCGGTGCGTTCCTGATTTACACGGCCTGGAAGCTCATGGGCGACCACGGCGAAGAAGAGGAATTCTCCGAGAACGTCGCCCTGCGCACGGTGAGGCGGATTCTTCCGACCACCACCGAGTACAAGGGCGCCTCGATCGTCACCCGGGTCGACGGCAAGCGCATGGTCACCCCCATGCTGATCGTGATGGTCGCGATCGGCACGACCGACCTGCTCTTCGCGCTCGACTCGATCCCGGCGATCTTCGGTCTCACCCAGGAGCCCTACCTCGTCTTCACCGCCAACGTGTTCGCCCTGATGGGGTTGCGCCAGCTCTTCTTCCTCATCGGCGGACTGCTCGACCGGCTGATCTACCTCAGCAAGGGCCTCTCCCTGGTCCTCGCGTTCATCGGGGTCAAGCTCATCCTGGAGGCCCTGCACCACGACGGGGTGGCCTGGGCTCCCGAGATCCCGATCCTGGTGTCGCTCGGCGTCATCATCGGCACGCTGGCCATCACGGCCATCGCGAGCCTGATGAAGACCCGTCGCGACAACAACCGGCGGCCGGGAGCCGACGGGCACGCGCCCGGCGGAACCCCGGACCCCGCCTCCCCGTCCAACGGCTCCGCGCCCAACGGGTCCGCCGGCTCGCCGGCGGCCTCCCATCAGGACAAGGCGCCCGCAGAGGTGGAAGGCTGACCCGCTGATCCGCACACGATCGCTCTCGGAGCGGGTGCGCCCGGAAGGGCCACCCGCTCCCGAGTCGTGTCCGGCGCCGGGGCTCGTCCACAGCGACCACGCCCGCCCGGGCGCGCCGCCTGCGCCGCGCGGGCCCTGTGGCGCGGACGGGCACGGCTCGCCTCCGGGACGGTCCGCCGGTGTGCTCACCGGTCGGCCGGCCGCGGCGCGGCGCCGTAAGGGCTCGGTCATGTGCTCCCAGTTCGTCGTTCTCGTGCCGTCGCGCGCTCGGCGGCGCGACGTGCGAAGGTCCTGTGCGACCACAGACGCCGCGGCGGGTGTGCGGGCATGCTGCGCCCGCGCACGACACCGGTGGCGCAGGCCGCGCGTCAGCGGCCGTACGTCCGCGGTGGCGCGCGTACGACTGTGGTCGTCTAGGTGGTGGTGTCCAGCGCCGCGGGCTCGCCTCCGGTGGCGCCGGGCGGCGGCCTGGACGGCCGGGCTCGGCTGCTCGGTGGCATGGGCGGCGGGACTCGGCGACCCGGTCAGGCTGCCGGGGCCGGGGGATGACGGCCGGGGGGTGCCGCAAGGCCGATGGCCTTGGCGGGGGCGGCCGCGTCTTGCGAGGACGGTGGCAGGGGAGCCGGCGGTCTGCGCCGGTGCCCGTCAGAGGCCACCGTCGGTCATGGAGCCGGTGCCGCGCGATGGCTCACCTGGCTCCGCGCCGGATCAGCGGTGCGTCTGCAGACGCTCCTCTTCGGCCCAGCGGCGCAGGTGACGCTCGGCGCCCTCATCGACGGTGATGCGGATCTGCTCGCGCTGCTTGGCCAGCGCGACGCTCAGGCCGAGACCCAGGGTGCGGCCATCGGCGGCATATCCGAGCTTCTGGCTCAGTAGATGCATAAACTTCGGCATTGTGTTACCTCCCTTCTTTGTAACCAATTCTCCGCGCCGGTTGTTTCCTCCGGGCGGACGCTTTGTGAAATCTCCGTCAATTCCCCGAACGGCCGCGCCGGCGCTTGGCCGGTACCGGCTCCGCCGGGGCCTCACCCGCGCGCTGCTCCAAGTAAGAACGACGGGTGTGCTCGGTGTGCTCGCTCATGATCTCGGCGGCACGCGTGCTGTCGCCCACCTCGATCGCGTCGATCAGGGCGGCGTGCTCCTCCCATGACTTGGCGCCGCGCATCCGGGCCACCGGCGTGTAGTACCAGCGGACCCGGCGCGACACCTGGGCCGCGAGCTCAGACAGGACCTTGTTGGCCGACATCTCCATGACATAGGCGTGCAGCTCGGCGTTGGCCGCCACGGCCCCGTCGACGTCGCCGGCGGTGTGCGCCTGCTCGCCGCGGGTGCAGATCGCGCGCAGGTGCGCGGTGCCCGCCTCGGTGGTGTTGAGCGCAGCCAGCCGGGCGGACTCGGTCTCCAGCAGCCGGCGCACGGCCAGCAGCTGGTCCGCCTCCTCGTGCGTCGGCAGGTGGACGAACGCCCCCTGGCCCGGCCGCAGGTCGACCCAGCCCTCGCCGCTCAGCAGCTGAAGCGCCTCCCTGACCGGCTGGCGGGAGACGCCGAGCAGATCGGCGAGCTCGTTTTCCACCAAATGCTGGCCAGGGCGGAGGCTACCTGTGATTATGAGCTCGAGGATGGCCTCGAAGACACTTTCTCGCAGGGGCACCGGCCGGGCGATTCGCTGAGCAGACAATTCGGTTCGCAACATTTCTCAACTCCAATGAGATGGCGACCGGGTGCCTGGCTGATGCTTTCCTCCATGGTCCAGTCGACTGCATCCAGTATACCGCGTGCCAAACTGCTTCCTTCGTGAACCCCGTCACACCTGCGCTTTCGTCATTCCGGTCGTGTGTGACTCAGGACACGGGTGCCGGATGGGACACGGGAAGTGTTGATGGGTGTCCGGGTTGTCTGAGACGGCGGGCGAGAAGGACGGTTATGAGACCGAGCGCCGCCGCGATCACGCACACGACGGGAGAGGATTCGAGCGTAGCGGCCGTGCCCAGGGTGGCGCCCAGGATTCCGCCGAGCCCTTTGGCGGAATAGATCACACCGTGGATCTCGGCGGTGCGCCGTTCCCCGAAGTACTCCCGCACCATGCTCGCGATGAGCGGATAGAAGCCGCCCCCGCCCAGCCCGGCGAAGAGCACGAACGCCGCGAGCAGCGCCGCCGACCCGTTCGTCACCGCGCCCGCCAGGGCGACCTGGCCGGCCGTGAGCAGGCCGAGGACGCACAGCAGCGCGGGCCGCCTGCCGGTGCGCTCGGAGACCGCGATGGAGGCCGTGCGGCCCGCTCCGTTGAGCGCGACCAGCGCGGCGGCGGCGAGTACGGTCGCCGTGACGCCGTGCCTGGCGGCCAGGCCCGCGGCGACGGCCACGTTGAACAGCGAGATCCCGCCCGCGAGCACGAGGACCGCGGCCATGGTGAGCAGTGCGGGGGTGCGCAGCGCCTCGCCCGCGGAGAACTCGCGCACGGCGCGCGGGTTGCGGCGCAACCCCGGGTTGACCGTGCCGTCGTGCGCCCACGCGCGCGGGTCGATGTGGCCGGGCCACCAGTGCGGCGGCGGCTCGCGCAGGAGCAGCCCCGCGCCGGCCACGACGGCCAGTACGGCGAGCGCCGCGACGTCCAGCACGACCGTCAGCCCGGTCCCCGCGGGCCCGGCGCCGGTGACCGCGTGCGCGGCGACGACGAGGGGCACCGCGCCGTAGGCGAAGGCGCCGGTCACCAGGCTCACCCTGGCCGCCGTGCGCTCGGGGTACCAGCGGGCCACGACCGAGCTGCACGTGGCGTACACCAGGCCGCCGCCGACGCCGCCGAGCAGTGAGTAGCCGGCGAGGGCGAGCAGGAGGTGGCCGGCGTGGGCGAGCGTGACCAGTCCGGTCGCGGACAGCACCGCGCCGGTGATCATCATGGCCCGCAGCCGCGGGCCCCCGCCGTGTGCCGTGCCGTTCACTGCGCCGCCCGCCGGGGGGAGGAGGCGCGCGCGGCGGCGCTCCATGAGCGCCGCGGTGGGCAGTCCCACCGCGGCCTGGGCGACCGTCCAGGCGGCCAGCAGCCACAGGGCCTGTGCGTTCGACCAGCCGTGCAGCGACGCCACGGCCGGCAGCGCGGCGCCGTAGCCGTACTGCAGGGCGCCGATGGCGGCCATCGCCGCCCAGGCCGGCCACAGCATGGATGACCTGGGGCGATTGAGGATCTGTTCGGGACTGACACCGGTGAGATAGACGCGGCCACGCCAGTCCCGGACCTCGTGGCCATGCGCCGTGCTGTTCTCCATACTGTATGTAATATGCAATCTCCAGCCCGCTTGTCGACCCCTAGACGGTGCTTATTCCATACGGTATACAGTCTACCAAGGTCGTACGGTGGAGACGAGGTAGAACGCGTGGATCTGTACGAATACCAAGCAAAGGAGCTCTTCGCGGCCCATGGTGTGCCCGTCCTCGCAGGACGTGTGGCGACGACACCAGCGGAGGCCCGGGAGATCGCTACCGAGCTCGGCGTTCCAGTTGTGATCAAGGCTCAGGTCAAGGTGGGCGGGCGTGGCAAGGCGGGTGGCGTCAAGGTCGCCCCCGGCCCCGCCTCCGCGGAGGAGATCGCGGAACAGATCCTGGGCATGGACATCAAGGGGCACACCACCAACAGCGTGCTGGTCGAAACCGCACAGGTGGTGTCCGAGGAGTATTACCTGGCGTTCCTGCTCAACCGCGCGGAACGCACCTTCCTGACCATGTGCTCCGCGGCGGGCGGCATGGACATCGAAGAGGTCGCGGCGACCAGGCCGGACGACCTCGTCCGGCTCCCGATCGACCCGAACGTCGGCGTCGACATCGAGACCGCGCGCAAGCTCGTGACCGACGCGAAGCTGCCGGCGCAGGTCGTGGAGGCCGCCGCGGAGACCGTCGTACGGCTGTGGCAGGTCTTCGTCAAGGAGGACGCCACCCTGGTCGAGGTCAACCCGCTGGCGGCCACGCAGGACGGCCGCATCATCGCCCTCGACGGCAAGGTCACGCTCGACGACAGCGCCGACTTCCGGCACCCCGAGCACGAGCGTTTCGTGGACGTGGCGGCGGAGGATCCGCTGGAGGCGCGGGCGAAGGAGAAGGGTCTCAACTACGTCAAGCTGGACGGGAGTGTGGGGATCATCGGCAATGGTGCGGGGCTGGTGATGTCGACGCTGGACGTGGTGGCGTATGCGGGTGAGGGGTTCGCGGGGTCGCCGCGGCCGGCGAACTTCCTGGATATCGGGGGTGGTGCGTCGGCGGAGGTGATGGCGAATGGTCTGGAGATCATTTTGTCGGATCCGTCGGTGCGGTCGGTGTTCGTGAACGTGTTCGGTGGGATCACGGCGTGTGATGCGGTGGCCGATGGTGTGGTGTCGGCGTTCCGGTTGCTGGAGGGTCGTGGTGAGGCGGTGAGTCGTCCGCTGGTGGTGCGGTTGGACGGGAACAACGCGGAGCTGGGGCGGCGGATTCTGGCGGAGGCGGCTTTGCCGGGTGTGGAGCTGGTGGACACGATGGATGATGCGGCTCGTCGGGCTGCCGAGCTGGCTGCGGTGGGTGTGTGATGGCGATCTGGCTGACCAAGGACTCGCGGATCATCGTTCAGGGGATGACGGGGTCGGAGGGTTCGAAGCACACGCGGCGGATGCTGGCTTCGGGTGCGCAGGTGGTCGGGGGGGTGAATGCGCGTAAGGCCGGCACGGTGCATGAGGGGTTGCCGGTGTTCGGTTCGGTGGCTGAGGCGATGTCGGTCACGGGGGCGGATGTGTCGGTGGTGTTCGTGCCGCCGGCGTTCACGAAGGATGCGGTGAAGGAGGCGGTGGATGCGCGGATTCCGTTGTGTGTGGTGATCACCGAGGGTGTTCCGGTGCATGACACGGCGGAGTTCTGGGCGTATGCGGTGGCGGCGGGTGGGGTGACGCGGGTTATCGGGCCGAACTGTCCGGGGATCGCGTCGCCTGGTGCGTCGAATGCGGGGATTATTCCTGCGGATATCACGTCGCCTGGTCGGGTGGGGTTGGTGTCGAAGTCGGGGACGTTGACGTATCAGCTGATGTATGAGCTGAGGGATCTGGGGTTCTCGACGGCGGTGGGGATCGGTGGGGATCCGGTGATCGGGACGACGCATATTGATGCGTTGGCGGCGTTTGAGGCGGATCCGGAGACCGATGCGATCGTGATGATCGGTGAGATCGGCGGGGATGCGGAGGAGCGGGCGGCGGCGTTCATCGAGAGGTCGGTGTCGAAGCCGGTGGTGGCGTATGTGGCGGGGTTCACGGCGCCGGAGGGTAAGACGATGGGTCATGCCGGGGCGATCGTGTCGGGGTCGGCTGGTACGGCTCAGGCGAAGAAGGAGGCGTTGGAGAAGGTCGGGGTGCGGGTGGGTAAGACGCCCAGCGAGACCGGCCGCCTCCTGCGCGAGCTGCTGGAGCAGGGCAAGCGATGAGATTCGACGTCAACCTCTCCATCCTGTTCACGGAGCTGCCGCTGCTTGAGCGCCCCGCGGCCGCGGCGGCGGCCGGGTTCGACGCGATCGAGCTGTGGTGGCCCTTCGCCGGCCCGTCCCCCTCGGCGGCCGAGCGCGACGCGCTCAAGGGCGCGATCGAGGACGCCGGGGTGCAGCTCGTCGGGCTGAACTTCGACGCCGGCGACATGGCGGCCGGTGACCGCGGCCTCCTGTCCCGCCCCGCCGACATCCCGAGGTTCCGGGAGAACATCGACGTGGCGGTGGCCTTCGCCGACTCCCTCGGCTGCCGGGTGCTCAACGGGCTCTACGGCAACGCCGTACCCGGCCTCGCGGCGGAGGAGCAGCGGCGGCTCGCCGTCGAGAACCTCGGCATCGCGGCCAAGGCGGCCGAGACGATCGGCGCCACCGTGGTGCTGGAGGCGCTCAACTCGCACGAGAACACCGCCTACCCGATCACCTCGTCCGCCGCGGCGTTCGAGGTGATCGACGAGGTGGGCGCGCCCAACCTGGCCTTCCTCGCCGACTTCTACCACCTCTACCGGATGGGCGAGGACCCGGTAGAGCTCGTCGACCGGCACGCCAACCGGTTCGGCCACGTCCAGGTCGCCGACGCGCCGGGCCGCGGATACCCCGGCTCCGGCGAGATCCCCTACGAGCGGGTGCTCGCCCGGCTGGCGGCCGGCGGTTACCGGGGCAACGTGGGGCTGGAGTTCAAACCGGTGGGACCGAGCTCCGGCAACTTCGGCTGGCTGCCCACCCTCAGGGACCACCTGTCCGCCATCGAGGACGTCAACAAGGAGACCGCGTGAACACCGTCGGATTCATCGGCCTCGGCATCATGGGCGGCCCGATGGCCGACAACCTGCTGCGCGCCGGTTTCGCCGTCGTCGGCTACGACCTCGCGGAGGACTCGCTCAAGCGGCTGGAGGCGGCCGGCGGCAGGGTCGGCGCCACCGTGGCGGAGACCATCGCGGGCGCCGACGTCGTCATCACGATGCTGCCCGACTCCCCGCACGTCGAGGAGGTGGCCCTCGGCCCCGGCGGGATCCTGGAGAACGCCGGGGAGGGGCTGCTCTACATCGACATGAGCACCATCCGCCCGGACACCTCGCTGCGGGTCGCGGAGGCCGCCGCCGCCAAGGGCGTACGCGTGCTCGACGCCCCCGTCAGCGGCGGTGAGAAGGGCGCCGTGGACGGCACCCTGTCCATCATGGCGGGCGGCGAGGCCGACGCCTTCGAAGCCGCCCGGCAGGTGTTCGACGTCCTCGGCACCACCGTCGTGCACGTGGGCCCGGCCGGCTCGGGGCAGACCGTCAAGGCCGCCAACCAGCTCGTCGTGGGCGGCACCTACGCCCTGATCGCCGAGGCGATCGTGCTGCTGGAGAAGTCCGGCGTGGACGCGCACCGCGGCCTCGACGTCCTGGCCGGCGGTCTCGCCGGGAGCCGCATCCTGGAGCTCAAGCGGACCACCATGATCAACCGGCAGTTCAAGCCGGGATTCCGCATCGACCTGCACCACAAGGACATGGGTATCGCGCTCGCCGCCGCCCGCGAGGCCGGCGTCGCGCTCCCCGTGACCGGTGTCATCGCCCAGCTCATCGCCGCGGCCCGCGCCCAGGGCCACGGCTCTCTCGACCACTCGGCGCTGCTGAAGGTGATCGAGAGGATCAACGATTGATCCGCTCCCCACGGCCCAGGCCGGGGGACTTCCGCCCTCGCGGGCCCGTTCTTCCTACTCCATCGCCCACCGACCCCGCTGATCAGAGCCGGGGTCTCATACCCGCTTCACAGGCGCCCGGCCGCTCCGCCCCGCAGGCGGCGCGGCCCCGGCGGCGTGGCCGCCGCGTGCGCCGGTACTTACCCACGAGTCATTGGGAGGGAGGGGGATTCCGATGAACAGAGTCCCTTGCATGGAGGCCGTGGTCGATGTCCTCATCTCGGAGGGTGTCGACACCGTCTTCGGAATTCCCGGCGCGGCGATCCTGCCGTTGTACGCCGCCTTGCTGAAGAGCCCGATCAAGCACATCACCGTCCGCCACGAGGAGGGCGGCACGCACTCGGCCGACGGCTGGGCGCGGGTGACCGGGAACGTCGGTGTCTGCATCGGCACCTCGGGCCCGGCCGGCACCAACATGATCACCGGCCTCTACACCGCGATGGCGGACTCCATCCCGATGATCTGCATCACCGGGCAGGCCGCGCGCGACAAGCTCCACCAGGAGGCGTTCCAGGCGGTCGACATCGTGGAGATCGCCAAGCCGGTCACCAAGTGGGCCGTGCAGCTCAAGGAGGCCGCCCAGGCGCCGTGGGTGTTCCGGGAGGCGTTCCGCATCGCCAGGTCCGGGCGTCCGGGGCCGGTGCTCATCGACCTGCCGATCGACGTGCAGCGCGGCACCTGCCTGTACGACGCCGCGCTGGACGGCCCGCTGCCGGTCGAGGTGCCCCAGCCCCGGGCGCAGGCCGTGCAGGCCGCGGTGGAGATGCTGCTCGCGGCCGAGCGCCCGCTCATCCTGGCCGGCGGCGGCGTGATCATCGCGGACGCGGCGGCCGAGCTGCGCGAGCTGGCCGAGCACCTCCAGGTGCCGGTCCAGGTCACCCTGATGGGCAAGGGCGCCTTCCCCGAGGACCATCCGCTGTTCGCCGGCATGGCCGGCCTGCAGACGCAGACCCGGTGGGGGAACGCCGCCTTCCTGGAGAGCGACCTGGTGCTGGCGGTGGGCGCGCGCTTCGGCGACCGGCACACCGGCGACCTGGAGACCTACCGCAAGGGCCGCAAGTTCATCCACGTGGACATCGAGCCGACCCAGATCGGCAAGGTCTTCGAACCCGACCTCGGCGTGGTCGGGCACGCCAGGCCGGTGCTCGCGGCGCTGGCGGCCGAGGCCGGGGTGCAGACCCGGCGCCGCCGGCCGGAGAAGTGGGTCAAGCGGGTGGAGGAGCTGCGCACCACGCTGCTCCGCCGGGACGACTTCGAGGACGTGCCGATCAAGCCGCCACGGGTCTACCGGGAGCTCAACGAGGTCTACGGCCCGGACACGACGTTCGTCACCGCCATCGGCCTCTACCAGATCTGGTCGGGACAGTTCCAGAAGTCCTTCCTGCCCCGCCGCTACCTCGTCTGCGGCCAGGCGGGCCCGCTGGGCTGGGAGGTGCCGGCGGCCATCGGCGTCAAGACCGCCTTCCCCGAGCGGCAGGTCGTCGTGGTCGTCGGCGACTACTCCTTCCAGTTCCTGATGGAGGAGGTGGCGGTCGCGGCGCAGTACGAGATCCCGTTCGTGATCGTCATGGTGAACAACGAGTACCTCGGCCTGATCAGGCAGGCAGAGATCCCCTACGACATGAACTTCGCGGTGGACCTGCACTACGGCGAAGGCGGGATCGACCACGTCAAGCTGATGGAGGCGTTTGGCTGCCCGGCCCGCCGGGTAGAGGAGCCGGGCGACATCGCCGGTGCCCTGACCTGGGCCAACGCCGAGTCGGAGCGGCTGAGCCGCCCGGTCCTCGTGGAGATCATGGTCGAGCGCGAGGCCAACGCAGCGATGGGCCCCTCCCTCGACAAGATCAAGGAGTTCGAGCCCGCGCCGGAGCTCGTCTCGGCCGTCGACTGGTCCGACTGACCGCCCCCCTACGCCCCGCCGGTTGCGAGTGTGCCGTCCGACCGAAGGAGACCGTTCATGTCCTTGATCCTGAAGCCGGGCACGGCCTGGCACGACGCCTACGCGGCGTCCGTGTCGGCCGCGCCCGAGGCCTTCCACGACGACAGGGTGCTCAACCACTGGGGCGGCATCTGGCAGCGTGACGGCAGGCCGGCGCCCGACGTGTCGCCGGTCGACGGCACCGCGATCGCCGGCCCGCCGCGGCTCGACCGGTCGGCCGCCGCGCGGGCCGTACGGGGCAGCCTGGACGAGCACCGCGCGTGGCGGCACCTGCCGCTCGCGGAGCGCAAGGCCAGGGTCAGCGCGGCGCTGGACGCGCTGACCGCGCACCGCGACCTGCTGTCGCTGCTGCTGGTGTGGGAGATCGGCAAGCCCTGGCGGCTCGCCACCGCCGACGTCGACCGGTGCATCGAGGGGGTGCGCTGGTACGTCGAGGAGATCGACCGCATGCTGGAAGGGCGCACCCCGCTGCCCGGCCCGGTGAGCAACATCGCGAGCTGGAACTATCCGATGAGCGTGCTCATGCACGCCATGCTCGTGCAGACGCTCGCCGGCAACGCCGCCATCGCCAAGACCCCGACCGACGGCGGCGTGGCCTGCCTCACCCTGGCGTGTGCCCTCGCCGTGCGCGAGGGCCTGCCGCTCACCCTGGTCAGCGGCAGCGGCTCGGAGCTGTCGCCGGCGCTCGTGCGCGGGCACGAGCTCGGATGCGTGTCCTTCGTGGGCGGGCGCGACACCGGCGCCCAGATCGCGCTGTCACTGGCGGATCTGGGCCGCGCGCACATCCTGGAACAGGAAGGGCTGAACTGCTGGGGAGTCTGGGAGTATGACGACTGGGAGCTGCTCGGGCGGCAGATCAGGGCCACCTTCGACTACGCCAAGCAGCGTTGCACCGCCTACCCGCGTTTCGTGGTGCAGCGCCAGCTCTTCCACCGTTTCCTCGACACTTACCTGCCTGCGGTCTCCTCGGTACGGTTCGGGCATCCCCTCGCCGTGGAGGCGCCCGACGACCCGCTGCCGGAGCTGGACTTCGGACCGCTGATCAACGACGCCAAGGCGAAGGAACTCGCCGACCAGGTGGACGACGCGATCACCAAGGGCGGCATGCCGATCTACCGGGGGTCGCTGACCGACGGCAGGTTCCTGCCCGGGCAGGACACCTCCGCCTACTTCGCCCCGGTCGCGGTGCTCGCCCCGCCGCGGTCCTCGCCGCTCTTCCACGCCGAGCCCTTCGGCCCGGTCGACACGATCGTCGTGGTGGACACCGAGGCCGAACTGCTGGCGGCGATGAACGCGAGCAACGGCGCGCTCGTCGCGACCATCTCCTGCGGCGAGGAGGCCACCGCCAAGCGGCTGGCGTCGGAGGTGCGCGCCTTCAAGGTGGGCATCAACAAGCCCCGCTCCCGGGGTGACAAGGAGGAGATCTTCGGCGGGCTCGGCGCGTCCTGGCGCGGCGCGTTCGTCGGCGGCGAGCTGCTGGTCCGCGCGGTGACCCAGGGTCCCGAGGACGAGCGCCTGCCGGGCAACTTCCCGGGTTACACCCTCCAGCACGCCGGATAGCGCGGAGAGGTACGGCACCGCCGGGATCCCGATCGGACCCCGGCGGTGTTCGGCGTGCGTTTTCCGCACAGCGCTTCCCAGGCGCCGTCACCTGGGCGGAACCCCTCTAAAACCCACCAAGCCGGGCATCCCATTACCGAGGCGAGGGGGAGACGGGGAACACCGGTCACCCAGTCGTGGCACCATGGATGAACCAAATCCAGGTCAGGCGCAAGGGAGCGGGTTGACGTGGCCACCGTGCCGAGTGTGTCTTACTCCATCACTGTGCGGCTGGAGGTGCCGGCCGGCGGTAAGGCCGTCAGCCAGCTCACCCATGCCGTAGAGTCCGCGGGTGGCGTTGTCACCGCGCTGGACGTCACCACCGCGGGCAACGAGAAGCTCCGCATCGACGTGACGTGCGCCGCCCGCGACACCGATCACGCCCAGGGCATCGTCGACGCCCTGGAGGCGATCGAGGGCGTCGTGATCCACAAGGTCAGCGACCGCACCTTCCTCATGCATCTCGGCGGCAAGATCGAGACGAAGTCCAAGGTGCCGCTGCGCAACCGCGACGAGCTGTCGATGGCCTACACGCCCGGCGTGGCCCGGGTGTCGATGGCGATCGCGCGCAACCCGGAGGACGCGCGCCGCCTCACCATCAAGCGCAACAGCGTCGCCGTGGTCACCGACGGCTCGGCCGTGCTCGGCCTGGGCAACATCGGCCCGGCCGCCGCGCTGCCGGTCATGGAGGGCAAGGCCGCGCTGTTCAAGCGCTTCGCCGGCATCGACGCCTGGCCGATCTGCCTGGACACCCAGGACGTCGACGAGCTGGTGCGCACGATCCAGGTGCTCGCCCCCGGCTTCGGCGGCATCAACCTGGAGGACATCTCGGCCCCGCGCTGCTTCGAGGTCGAGCGCCGGCTGCGCGAGCTGCTGGACATCCCGGTCTTCCACGACGACCAGCACGGCACCGCGATCGTGGTGCTGGCCGCGCTGACCAACGCCCTGCGCGTGGTGCGCAAGGAGCTGGGCGAGGTGCGCATCGCGATGGCCGGCGCCGGCGCGGCCGGTACGGCGGTGCTGCGCCTGCTGCTCGCGGCCGGCGCCCGCCACGTCGTGGTCTGCGACTACCTGGGCGCGGTCCACAAGGGCCGCGACGACCTGGACGAGTCGCTGCGCTGGATCGCCGACCACACCAACGCCGAGGGCTACGCGGGCGACCTGCGCGGGGCGGTCAAGGGCGCCGACGTGTTCATCGGCGTCTCGGCGCCCGGCATCCTCACCGGTGACGACGTCGCCGCCATGGCCGAGGACGCCGTGGTCTTCGCGCTGGCCAACCCCGAGCCCGAGGTGTCGCCGGACGAGGCCCGCGAGCACGCCGCGGTCGTCGCGACCGGCCGATCGGACTTCCCGAACCAGATCAACAACGTGCTGGCCTTCCCCGGCGTCTTCCGCGGCCTGCTCGACGCGCAGGCCGGCGGGGTCACCCAGGAGATGCTGCTGGCCGCGGCCGGCGCCCTCGCCGCGGTGGTCACGCCCGAGGAGCTCGGCCCGAACTACATCGTGCCCAGCGTCTTCCACCCCGACGTGGCGACCGCCGTGGCCGCGGCGGTCCGCGAGTCGGCGGGCGGCCGGGCCAGGGGCATGACGGAGGCGTAACCGCAGGACACGCGCCCGCCCGGAGCCGGTCTCACCGCTCCGGGCGGCGGGTGACGACGGGCGTCTCGGGGGTCCGGTGCGGCCAGACCGTGCCGAGCCACCACAGCAGGGCGCCCGTCAGGATCAGACCGCCCGCGGTGGCCAGCCCGCCCAGCATGCCGCCTCCCGATGGTCGGCCGATCGGCTTCCACTGCCCGGTGTCCCCCCGGGGAGCCCGTGAGTAACATCATTTCGGCGTATGCCCTCCTGGGGCGCGAGATTGCCGGTTCACCCATCATCATGGATGTATGGCGGAAGCGATCTACGTCGGAGGGTTACTGGTGGCGACGCCACGGCTCGAAGATCCCAACTTCCGGCGTAGCGTCGTCCTGGTCCTTGAGCACGACAGGGACGGCGGCACGCTCGGTGTGGTCCTCAACCGGCCGAGCGACGTCTCCGTGACCCAGGTGCTCCCCACCTGGGACGCGCTGGTCACCGGACCGTCGGTGCTGTTCCAGGGCGGCCCCGTGCAGACCGACAGCGCGCTGGCGCTGGCGGCGGTGCCGAGCGGGGAGGAACCGCTCGGCTGGCGGCGGCTCGCCGCCGCGATCCCGGCGGTCTCCCGGCTGGGCACGGTCGACCTGGACGCGCCCCCCGAGATCCTCGCCGGCGAGATCGCGCAGATGCGGATCTTCGCCGGTTACGCCGGCTGGACCCCGGGTCAGCTCAAGGCCGAGATCGAAGAAGGCGCGTGGTACGTCGTGGACGCGGAGCCCGGCGACACGTTCTACGCCGATCCCGAGTCGCTGTGGCGGGCGGTGCTGCGCCGTCAGCGCGGTGAGCTGGCCTTCGTCGCGACCTGCCCGGACGACCCCAACCTCAACTGACGGCGCCGGCCGCCCGGGGCGGAGCGACGTCCCATCCGGGGCGCAGAGCGTCCTCGATGAGGGCGAAGGCGCTCTCCACCCGTGCCACGAGCTCGCCCATGTCGCCGACCTCGTCGGACGGGCACTCCATGCCGATCCGCGCGGCCGAGACGACCAGGGCCACGACGATGTGCGGCCGCTGGTCCGTGCCGGGGTCGACGCCCTGCCGCGCGGCGACGAGCGCGGCGAGCCTCGTCTCCATCCGCGCCATCCTGGTGATCGCCCTGCCCATCAGGGCGGGCGTCGTCTCCATCAGCCGCCGCGTCTTCAGGTGGCGCTCGACGTTCTCGGGGGAGGACTGGCCGAGCTGCCGCAGCGCCACGCGGAAGGCGTTGGCGAGCGCGGCGAAGGGCGGCTCCTGCGGCGGGCGCTCGGCCAGCGCCGCGGTGAGCTCCTCCTCCAGCTCGGAGGTGTGGCTGAGCGCCAGGTCCTCCTTGCCGGAGAAGTAGCGGAACAGCGTGCGCGGGGAGATCTCCACGGCGTCGGCGATCTGCTCGACGGTCGTCTGCTCGTAGCCCTGGGCGAGGAAGAGATCCAGGGCCGCGTCGATCAGCGCCTGGCGCATCCGGAGCTTCTTGCGCTCCCGTAGGCCGGTACGACTCATGGCCGACACCCCCTCGAAACTACTCGTTCACAGTGTGCCATAAGTCACATGATGGTGCATAAAATAAGTTGTCATTTGTCATAGTGTGACACTAGATTTCAGACCACAGTCAAGCAAAAGCCTCGAAGAGGGGCAAACGGGGCACATGCCTCGGGGGTTTAAGGGGGCTCGTTCATGGCACAAGCCGAGACGGTGGCCGGCAGGCCATCGTCCCATGCCGCACCACGAGGCCGAGGTCAGGGCAGTCCCTGGCTGACGCTGCTCGCCGTGGCACTGGGCGTGATCATGGTGATGCTCGACGGCACCGTCGTCTCGATCGCCAATCCGGTCATCGGGGACGAGCTCAACGCGTCCCTGCCCGACCTCCAGTGGGTGACCAGCGGCTACCTGCTGGCGCTCGCGGTCTTCCTGATCACCGCGGGCAAGCTGGGCGACCTGTTCGGCCACAAGCGGGTCTTCCTGATCGGCATCGCCGGGTTCGCGCTCTCCTCGCTGGCCATCGGCCTGTCCCAGGGCATCGGCATGCTGATCGCCTTCCGGGTGCTGCAGGGCCTGTTCGGCGCGCTGCTCCAGCCGGCCGCGCTCGCGCTGCTGCGTGCCGCCTTCCCCGCCGAGCGGCTGAACATGGCGATCGGCATCTGGGGCGCCGCGATCGGCGTCTCCAGCGCGGCCGGGCCGATCGTGGGCGGCGTGCTGGTGGAGAACGTGAGCTGGCAGTCGGTGTTCTTCATCAACGTCCCGGTGGGCGTGATCGCGCTCGCCGTCGGCTACTTCGTGATCAAGGAGAGCAAGGCGACCGCGCTGTCCCGGGTCGACTGGCTGGGCGTCGCCCTGCTGTCCGCCGCGATGTTCTCCCTGGTGTGGGCGCTCATCAAGGCTCCCGAGATCGGCTGGGGCGACGCCAACACCATCGCCTTCCTGGTGGCCACCGTCGTGCTGACGGCGGTGTTCATCTGGTGGCAGGGCAGGGCGAGGGAGCCCCTGCTGCCGCTCGCCATGTTCCGCAACGCCTCGGTGTCGATCGGCACGGTGCTGATGGTCCTGGTGGCGTTCTCCATGTTCGGCGCGATGTTCTTCCTGACGTTCTTCTTCCAGCACGTGCACGGGCTCAGCCCGCTGGAGTCGGGCATGCGGATGCTCCCGATGAGCGCCGGCATGATCGTCGCCTCGCCGCTCGCCGGCTTCGCCATCGGCAGGCTCGGCCCGAAGATCACCATCATGGCGGGCATGGTGATCACCGCCGTGTCGATGTTCCTGCTGTCCAGACTGGGCCTGGAAGCCTCCTATCTCGACAGCGCGATCCCGTTCGTGCTGCTCGCCTTCGGCCTGTCACCGGTCATGGTCGGCGCGACCGAGATCATCGTGGGCAACGCGCCCGAGGAGCTCAGCGGGGTCGCCGGCGGCGTGCAGCAGTCGGCGATGCAGGTCGGCGGCTCGCTCGGCACCGCCGTGCTCGGCGCCATCGTCGTGGCCAAGGTGGGAGAGGTGCTCCCCGGCCACATGACCGGCGCGGGCCTGCCCGCCCCCACCCCGGAGCAACTGGCGCAGATGACGGGCCCCGTCTCCTACGGCGTCGCCCCGGTCACGGGCGGGATGCCGGAGCAGGTCGTCCAGGCGATCACCCAGGCGGCGCACCTGTCCTTCCTGGACGGCATGCACCTCGGCTACCAGGTCAGCGCGGTCGTCGCCGTGGTGGCCGCGGTCCTGGCGGCGTTCGTCCGGGCCGGTCGCAAGACCGAGGGCACCCCCGTCCACATGGGCTGACCAGGTACACCCCGAGCGGCCCGTGCCGAGGGCGCGGGCCGCTCGCGCGTCTCGTGGGGGAGGCCACGGGCGCGGAGGCATAGACTCGTCAGCGTGAGCACGAAGATCCTTCCCGAGGGCGACGTCCGGCAGGAGCTCTCCAACGACGGCGACCACGAGCGCTTCGCCCACTACGCCGACAAGCACAAGATCACCGAAAGCCTGGTGACCGGCACCCCGGTGCGCGCGATCTGCGGCAAGATCTGGGTGCCCAGCCGCGACCCGAGCAAATACCCGGTCTGCCCGGAATGCAAGGAGATCTACGCGGGGCTGCCGAAGGGCGGGCCCGGCAAGGGCGAATGAGCGACCGGCCACTCGGCGCGCCCGACGGCGCGCCGATGTGTGTTGTTCGCAGGTGACGGCGGCCGGCCGGGTTACGGTCTGGTGGGCGCCACGCTCGGCGTCCGACCAGCACATGTGACAACTCGGGGGAGTGCATGGCCCGGCGCCCGATCGCCGTCATTGCCGCATGCCTGTTCACGGTGGGCCTGTCCGGCCTGCCCGGGGCTGACAGGAAGACCGCGGAGCCGCGCCCGCTGCCGCAGGACCGGCCGCCCGCCGCCGCCGGCGGCACGCCCGTCGTGGACGCGGCCTGCCTGGCCGCCGCGCGCGTCGCGCGACCGGCCGACCGCCTGGCGCGCGGCCTGGAGCCGTACGCGCCGACCCGGCAGGACGTGCTGCGGATGGAGGCGGACCTCGGGGCCTACCTCGACGAGCACGGCGAGCTGCGCGGCGGCGCGGCGACCCGGCGGGCCGCGGTCAACGTCCCGACCTGGGTACACGTGATCAACAATGGCGCCCAGCAGTTGCCCCGGCAGAAGGTCCTCGACCAGATCGCCGCCCTCAACTCCGCCTACAGCGGCAGGCTCGGCGGGGCGGACACCCGGGTGCGGTTCCGGCTCGACGGGATCACCACGACCAACAACGCGGCGTGGTTCGGCAACCCGCTGGGTTACGAGAAGGCCATGAAGACCCGGCTGCGCCGCGGCGGGGCGGGCACGCTGAACCTCTACATCGCCCAGCTCAACGAGGTCGTCCTCGGCTACTCGACCTACCCCTTCGCGTACGCGGCCAGCCCGGTCAAGGACGGCGTCGTCGTCGACTGGCGCAGCATGCCCGGCGGGTCGCTGTCCGGCTTCGACAAGGGCTTCACGGCGGTGCACGAGATCGGCCACTGGCTCGGGCTGCTGCACACCTTCGAGAACGGCTGCGCCGAGCCCGGCGACGGGGTGGCGGACACGCCCGCCCAGGCCACCCCCACCGGCGGCTGCCCGAGCGGCAAGGACACCTGTCCCGAGCCGGGGGAGGACCACGTGCACAACTTCATGGACTACTCCCACGACCGGTGCATGACGTCGTTCACCAGGGGCCAGGCGGCCAGGATGCACGCCACCTGGGCGGCTTATCGCGGGACGAATCGAACACTACGCTTGACGGGTGACAGCACCAACGGCTCTTGACGCTCCATACGCACCCCCCCGGATCCTCGGTCCTGCCTACCGCACCTCGACTCTCGGCATCCTCCTCGTCACCACGCTGATCGCCTTCGAGGGCATGTCCACCGGTGTCGTGATGCCGGCCGTCTCCCTGGACCTGGCCGCCATCGACCTGTACGGCTGGAGCTTCTCGGCCTTCCTGATGGCGGGCCTGTTCGTCAACGTCGTCGCCGGGCTGTGGTCGGACCGCAGGGGGCACGCGCTGCCGTTCCTGCTCGGCATGGTGGTGTTCGTCGCCGGGCTCGGCCTCGCGGGCGCGGCGGAGACCAAGGAGGTGTTCATCGCGGCGCGCGCCGTCCAGGGGGCCGGCGGCGGCGCGGTGATCGTGGCGATCTACGTGATGATCGCCCGGGTCTACGAGTCGGCGGCCCGGCCGAAGATCTTCGCGCTGATCTCGGCGGCCTGGGTGGTGCCGTCGCTGATCGGCCCGGCCGTCGCCGGAGCCGTCGCGGCCTCGGTGGGCTGGCGGTGGGTGTTCTACGGGATCGTGCCGCTGGTGGTGCCCGCGTTCGTCATGCTGCTGCCCGCGCTGCGCGCACGGCCGGGGAAGGACAGGGACGCGCCCCCGCCGGCCACCGGCCCGCGCAGCCGGCCGGTCCTGATGACGCTCGCCGCCGCGGCCACCGCGGGCGGCGCGGGGGTGCTCCTCTACGGCGTGGACCGGCTGCACGTCGCCCTCACGCTCGGCCTCGTCGCCCTCGCCTGCGGGCTGGCCGCCCTGTCCGCCGGGCTGCCCCGGCTGCTGCCGTCCGGCGCGCTCCGGCTGCGGCGCGGGCTGCCCACCACGGTGGCCATGCGCGGCCTGCTCTGCGGCGCCTTCTTCGGCGTGAACTCCTACATCCCGCTGGTGCTGCACGAGGTCCGCGGCATGTCCCTGGAGGGCGCGGGCCTCGCCCTCACCACCGGGGCACTCGGCTGGTCGGCGGGCTCCTACCTGCAGAGCCGCTGGCAGGGCGACCGGGTGCGGCTGATCCGCTACGGCGCCGCCGCGGTCACCCTCGGCGTCCTGCTCGCGTCGCTGTCCGCGCTGCCCGCGGTCACCCCCTGGATCGCCGTGCCCGCCTGGGTGATCGCCGGCCTCGGCATGGGCGCCGGGATCACCAGCGTCAACGTCACCATGCTCAGCCAGTCGCCGCCGCAGGAGCAGGGCGCCAACTCGGCCGCCCTCCAGGTCTCCGAGACCCTCGGCTCCTCGCTCACGATCGGGATCGGCGGCGCCCTGATCAACATCATCGGGCACGACGACCTCGGCACCGGATTCCTGGTGATCTGCATGTCGATGGCGCTGATCGCGGTCTTCGCCGTGCTGGCCTCGACCCGGGTCACCGCCCCCGCGGTGTGACCTGATGACGCCTCATCTGTCCCACCGGCAACATTGATCACGAATTCCGTGAGCGCCGGGGGCGGGCGTGGTAGGACAGGGGGGCCGCGGCTGCGAGGGAGGGCGCTGTGGACCAACGACCACGCGGGCGGAAGCCGTACGCGCGGCGGGTGTGGCCGCCGACTCCGGAACCGGAGGAGGCCCTGCCGCCCTCGGCCCGGGTGTACGGCACGCCGGCCGCGCCCGCCCGGCCGCGCATCCCGCGCCGCCTGCGGACGGCCCTGGTCGTCTCGCTGGCGGGCGCGACGGGCGTGGCCGTCATCGCGGCGGCCGTCGCGTTCGTCATGAGCCTCACCGCGCCGCGGGCGCCGTCGGAGAAGGTGGTGGACGGCCTCGCCGGGATCCGCTACCCGCTGCCGCTCGGCTGGCGGCCGGGCGGCCTGGCGCCGGTCACCGCGTTCAGCTCGGTGGTCACGAACGGCGACGCCACCGCGGTCGGCATCGCGGACGGCGGGCAGGCCATGCTCATGGCCAGGACGGGCCCCGACCAGGGCGCCCGGCCGCTGCGCGAGATCACCCTGGAGCTCGCCGAGCTCTACGCGGGGCTGCTGCTGCACGGCGACACGGTGGACGTCGTGCACGACGGGCCGGTCAGCGTCGCGGGTTATCCCGGTCACAGCCGCTCGGTGCTGGCCGGCTACGACGACGTGGTGAACCGCCCGGCCTATCTGCGGGTCGTCGTGCTCGACCGGGGGCCGAGGACCGTCGTGCTGCTCGGCCTCGCCCAGCCCGACGACCAGCGGGCGCGCGCCGACATCGACGCCATCGTGCGGGGCGTGAGCAGGTGATCCGCGGCTTAGCACGAACGGACCGGCTTGGCGAGCTTTCGCGTTCGACGGCACGTCCTGTCGGTGGCGGCGATTACCCTGGTGTGATTGTGAGGGAGCGAACCAGCAGTAACAGCAGCCACACCGATGCCGCGAGGAGGAGTGCGTGAGCACCTTTGCCGCATCGCACCTGTCGCCCTCCTATCCCGACCGCGCCGCCTGGGGGACCGCGCCTAAGCTGCGGGCCTGGCAGCAGGAAGCCTTCGACCTCTACTTCCGGCAGGAGCCCCGTGACTTCCTCACGGTGGCCACCCCCGGAGCCGGCAAGACCACCTACGCGCTGCGCATCGCCAGCGAGCTGCTCGCGCGCGGCGTCGTGCGCGCCGTGACCATCGTCACACCGACCGAGCACCTCAAGCGGCAGTGGGCCGACGCCGCGGGCCGGGTCGGCATCGCCATCGACCCGGAGTTCAAGAACAGCCAGGGCACCACGTCCCGCGACTACACGGGTGTGGCGGTGACCTACGCCCAGGTGTCGATGCACCCGGCGCTGCACAGGGCGCGCACCGAGGCGCGCAAGACGCTGGTCATCTTCGACGAGGTCCACCACGCCGGCGACGCCAAGTCCTGGGGCGACGGCGTGCGGGAGGCGTTCGAGCCCGCGGCCCGGCGACTGGGGCTCACCGGCACGCCGTTCCGCTCCGACGACAACCCGATCCCGTTCGTGTCCTACGTCGAGGACGGCGACGGCAGCCTGCGCAGCGTCTCCGACTACTCCTACGGCTACGGTCCGGCGCTGGCCGACGGCGTCGTCCGGCCGGTCATCTTCCTCGCCTACTCCGGCGAGATGAAGTGGCGCACCAGGGCGGGCGACGAGATCGCCGCGACCCTCGGCACGCCGCTGACCAAGGACCAGCTCTCCCAGGCGTGGCGGGCGGCGCTCGACCCCAAGGGCGACTGGATCCGCCAGGTGCTGCACGCCGCCGACCGCAGGCTCACCGAGGTGCGCCGCGGCGTGCCGGACGCGGGCGGCCTGGTGATCGCCACCGACCACGAGACGGCGCGCGCCTACGCCCGGCACATCCGGTCCATCACCGGCGAGGGCGCGACCGTCGTGCTCTCCGACGATCCCGACGCGTCAAAGAAGATCAAGGGGTTCAGCCAGTCGGAGGACCGCTGGCTGGTGGCCGTGCGGATGGTGTCGGAGGGGGTGGACATTCCGCGCCTGTGCGTGGGGGTCTACGCGACCTCGGTCTCCACGCCGCTCTTCTTCGCCCAGGCGGTCGGCCGTTTCGTGCGAGCCCGCCGGCGCGGCGAGATGGCGTCGGTGTTCGTGCCGTCCGTGCCGACCCTGCTCGGGCTGGCCAACGAGATGGAGACCGAGCGCGACCACGTCCTCGGCCGCAGGCGCGACGACGACGGCCTCGACGACTCCCTCCTGGAGGAGGCCAGGCAGCGCAAGGACAGCCCCGACGCCCTGGGGGAGGAGCTGCCGTTCCAGACGGTGGAGGCGTCGGCGACCTTCGACAGGGTGCTGTTCGACGGCGGCGAGTTCGGCACCGCCGCCGCCCCCGGCTCCCCCGAGGAGGAGGACTTCATCGGGCTGCCCGGCCTGCTGGAGCCCGACCAGGTGGCGACGCTGCTCCGCAAGCGGCAGGCCGACCAGCAGGCCGCCAAGCGCAAGCAGCCCGACGACAAACCCGCCCCCGCGCTCGCCCCGCACGAGGAGATGAACGCGCTGCGCAAGGAGCTCAACGGCCTGGTCGGCGCATGGAACCACCGCACCGGCCAGCCGCACGGCGTGATCCACGCCGAGCTGCGCCGGGTGTGCGGCGGCCCGCCGATCGCCCAGGCGTCCGCCGACCAGGTCCGCGACCGCATCGCCCAGATCCGCAAGTGGGCCACGCAGCGCCGCTGACCCGCCACGTCCCTTCCGCCCGGCCCGGCGCCGCCGTCGGCGCCGGGTCGCACGCGTGGTTCAGGGGGCGACCGTGGGGGTGCCGGTCAGCTGGACGCCGGCGGTGTCGAGCTCGTCCAGGGCGGCGTCGGTGGTGAGCCTCGCGACGCCGGCGGTGAGGTCGAGCAGGACGCGGACGGCGAAGGCGTTCTCCACCGCGTCGAGGGCGGTGGCGCGGACGCAGTGGTCGGTGGCGATGCCGACCACGTCGACCGTGCGGACGCCGCGCGCCGAGAGCCAGTCGGCCATGGTCGTGCCGTCGGCGGAGACGCCCTCGAAGCCGCTGTAGGCCGCGGCGTGCGCGCCCTTGCTGAAGACCTCCTCGACCTTGCCGGTGTCGAAGGCGGGGTGGAACTCGGCGCCGGGCGTGCCCGCCACACAGTGGGCGGGCCAGGACCTGCGGAAGTCGGGCTCGGCGGAGAAGTGGGCGCCGGGGTCGATGTGGTAGTCCCGGCTGGCCACCACGTGCGCGTAGGGGTGCGTGGCGATGTGCCGCGAGATTCTGGCGGCCACGTCGGCCCCGCCGGTCACCGCGAGGCTGCCGCCCTCGCAGAAGTCGTTCTGGACGTCCACGACGATCAGCGCGCTGGTCATGCCCCGATCTTACGAGCCGAAGACCGACGGGATCGCGGCATAGCCCCGGGAAAGCTGGTGCGCCTCCACCGGCAGCTCGGCGACGGCCTCCCGGTGCCGCCGCCGCGCCGCCTCCAGGGGCTCCCTGCCGACGACCTCGCCGCCGCGGACCAGGCGGGTGAGCAGCGGACGGTGCCGCATCGCCTCGCCGTTCCCAGGCGGGGCGCCGTCGGAGCCGTTGTTCGCGTTCAGCCCGGCGGCCTGCCTGGCCGCGTCCGGGCCGTCGGGGACGACCAACTCGGCGACGGCGAGCCCGTCGGGGCCGATCCTGCGGAAGGCGGTCTTGCGCCCGCCGCGGCTCGGCTTGCCCACCGAGCGCTTGGCCACCGGCTGGAGCACGCCGTCGGCGTCCTCCCTGGCCACGAGCTTGTAGACGAGCGCGGCCGTGGGCACGCCGGACCCGGTGACGAGGGAGGTGCCCACGCCGTAGCCGTCCACGGGGGCGGCGGCGAGCGCGGCGATGGCGTACTCGTCCAGGTCGCTGGTGACCAGGATGCGGGTCTTCGCCGCGCCGAGGGCGTCGAGCTGTTCGCGCACCTCGCAGGCGGCGAGCGCGAGGTCGCCGGAGTCGATGCGCACCGCGCCCAGCTCCGGCCCGGCCAGCTCGACGGCGGAGCGCACCGCGGCGGGCACGTCGTAGGTGTCCACGAGCAGCGTGGTGCCCGCGCCGAGGGAGGCGAGCTGGGCGGCGAACGCCTCGGGCTCGGAGTCGTGCAGCAGGGTGAAGGCGTGCGCGCTGGTGCCGGTGGTCGGCACGCCGTACAGGTGGCGGGCCATGAGGTTGGAGGTGGCGGCGAAGCCGCCGATGTAGGCGGAGCGGGCGGCGGCGACGGCGGCCATCTCGTGCGTGCGCCGCGCCCCCATCTCGATGATCGGGCGCGACTGCGCCGCGTGCGTCATCCTGGACGCCGCCGAGGCCATCGCGCAGTCGTGGTTCAGCACGGACAGGGTGAGCGTCTCCAGCAGCACGGCCTCGGCGAAGGTGCCCTCCACGACCATGATCGGAGAGCCGGGGAAGTAGCAGTCGCCCTCGCGGTAGCCGTGGATGTCGCCCGAGAAGCGGTAGCCCGCCAGGAAGTCGACGGTCGCCTCGTCCACCACCTGCTGGTCGCGCAGGAAGGCGAGCTCCTCCGCGCCGAACCTGAACGACTCCAGCGCGTCGAGGAAGCGGCCCACCCCGGCGACGACGCCGTACCGGCGGCCGCCGGGAAGATGCCTGGCGAAGACCTCGAAGACGGCCCGTCGCCCGGCGGCCCCGCTGCGCAGGGCGGCCTGCAACATCGTCAGCTCGTAGTGGTCGGTCAGCAAAGCGCTGCTCGTGGTCGTTGTCACGTGTCGAAGACTACGGCCGGCGTAGGGCACACTGGATAGGTGCCCAGCACCGCTCCCGTCGAGGTCGAGCGTCCCGCGTCGGACGTCAGGCCAGACCTCCCCTGGATCACCATCGTGTGGAACGACCCGGTCAACCTCATGTCCTACGTGACCTACGTCTTCCAGACGGTCTTCGGCTACCCACGGGACAAGGCGGAGAAGCTCATGCTCGACGTGCACCACAAGGGCAAGGCGGTGGTGTCCAGCGGCACCCGCGAGGAGATGGAGCGCGACGTGCAGATCCTGCACTCCTACGGGCTGTGGGCCACCGTCCAGCAGGACTCCGCCTCATGAGCACCGGGTTCCACCCGAGCGCGACCGGCGTCACGGCCGAGTTCGACGCCGCGGAGGTGTCGATCCTGCGCTCACTGGCCGACATGATCCTCGGGCTGGTCGAGCCGGGCGGCACGAGCGAGGACCCGCTGGAGCGGGCGCTCAGCGTCGGTTCCTCCGAGGCGCCCGAGGACCCCGCGCTGGCCAGGCTCTTCCCCTCGGCCTACGCCGACGACGAGCAGGCGGCGGAGTTCCGCCGGTTCACCGAGGCCGGGCTGCGCGACGGCAAGCGCGCCGACGCGCAGGTGGTGCGCGAGACGGCCGTGGTCGGCACGATCGCCCTGACCGCCGAGCAGGGCCGCGCCTGGATGCGCGCCCTCAACGACGTACGGCTGACGCTCGGCACCCGGCTGGAGATCACCGAGGACGTGCACGACGAGCTGGCCGGGATGCCGGAGGACGACCCCCGTTACCCTGCGTTCGTGACATATGACTGGCTGACCTACCTGCAGGACACACTCGTGCGAGCACTTTGGTAGCTTCCTCGCATGCTGAGGATCTCGCAGGAACTCGCGGACAGGATCGTCGCGCACGCGCGGGCCGACCACCCGGACGAGGCGTGCGGCGTGATCGCCGGGCCGGTCGGCTCCGACCGTCCGGAGCGCTTCATCCAGATGGAGAACGCGGAGCGCTCGCCGACGTTCTACCGGTTCGACTCGATGGAGCAGCTCCGGGTCTGGCGGGAGATGGACGACAGGGACGAGGAGCCGGTGGTCATCTACCACTCGCACACGGCCACCGAGGCATACCCCTCGCGCACCGACATCTCCTACGCCTCCGAGCCGAACGCGCACTACGTGCTCGTCTCGACCAGGGACGAGGTGGACGTGGAGTTCCGTTCTTATCGCATCGCCGACGGGGTGGTGACCGAGGAAGAGGTCACCTTCGTTAAGTAAACTGGTCCCGTGTCGACTTCCGACCCCGAGTCCGGTCCGAGCGCGGTCCTCGCCACCGCGTGGCGTCCGCGTTCCCGGGTCCGGTCGGCCGCGGCTCCGGCCGTGCAGAGCTACCTGTTCGCGCACACTCCCTCGGCCGTCGTCTACGACTGTCCGGGTCACTGACACCCCGGAACACCCCCGCATCCTCCCGTGTTCGGATCGGGTGGGTGCCCAACGACGACCACATGACCAAGGAGATCGACCGCGATGGCCATTGAGGTTCGCATTCCGACCATTCTGCGTAGCTACACCGATGGCGCCAAGGCCGTCGAGGGCAAGGGCGGCACGCTGGAGGAGCTGATCGGCGACCTGGAGGTCCGGCACCCCGGGCTGCGGGACCGCCTGGTCGAGCAGGGCGCGCTGCGCCGTTTCGTCAACGTCTACCTCAACGACGAGGACGTGCGGTTCCTGGGCGGCCTGGAGACGCCGGTCGCCGACGGCGACACCGTCACCGTGCTGCCGGCCGTGGCCGGTGGCGCCCGCTGAGCCGGGCCGCCCGTTCCGACACGAAGGCCGTGCACCATGCGCTTTGACTCGTTGATCCACTCGGTGGGCAGGACTCCGCTGGTCGGCCTGCCCAGGCTGTCCCCGTCCGACGAGGTGCGGATCTGGGCCAAGCTGGAGGACCGCAACCCGACCGGTTCCGTCAAGGACCGGCCCGCTCTGTGGATGATCGAGCAGGCCGAGAAGGACGGGCTGCTCGCGCCGGGGTGCACGATCCTGGAGCCCACCTCCGGCAACACCGGCATCTCGCTGGCGATGTCGGCCAGGCTCAAGGGTTACAAGCTGATCTGCGTCATGCCGGAGAACACCTCCGAGGAGCGCCGCCAGCTCCTGCGCATGTGGGGCGCGGAGATCATCTCCTCGCCCGCGGCGGGCGGCTCCAACGAGGCGGTCCGGGTCGCCAAGGGGCTGGCCGCCGAGCACCCCGACTGGGTGATGCTCTACCAGTACGGCAACCCGGCCAACTGGCGCTCCCACTACGAGTCCACCGGGCCGGAGATCCTCGCGGACCTGCCGACGGTGACGCACTTCGTGGCGGGGCTCGGCACGACGGGCACGCTGATGGGCGTCGGCAGGTTCCTGCGCGAGCGGGTGCCCGGCGTGCGCATCGTCGCCGCCGAGCCCAGGTACGGCGAGCTGGTCTACGGCCTGCGCAACGTGGACGAGGGCTTCGTCCCGGAGCTGTACGACCCGGAGGTGCTCACCACGAGGTTCTCCGTCTCCTCGGCCGACGCGCTGCGCCGTACCAGGGAGCTGCTCGCGCAGGAGGGGATCTTCGCGGGGGTCTCCACCGGGTGCGCGCTGCACGCCGCGCTGGGCATGGCGCGCAAGGCGGTGCAGGCGGGCGAGCGGGCCGACATCGTGTTCATCGTGGCCGACGGCGGCTGGAAGTACCTGTCGACCGGGGCCTACGAGGGCACCCTGGACGAGGCGGAGGACCGGCTGGAAGGCCAGCTCTGGGCCTGACCCCGTCCCGGACGACGAAACCCCCCGCCTTCCGAGGGAGGCGGGGGGTTCCGTATGCCGGGGATCAGTTGAACAGCACCCGCAGGGAGAAGGTGGACTCGCTGTCGGACTGCCTGCCGCTGATGCCGACCGCGCGCAGCACCTGGAGGTTGGCCCGCTCCTCGCCCTGCACACTGGAGAGGTAGAGCTTCTCCAGCTTGTCGAGGTCGACGAAGGCCGCGAAGGTGGCCTCGCCGGCGTCGGGCACGGCGAGCTGGAAGGTCTCGCTGTCGGCCAGGGTGCCCGACTGCGACAGCTGCTGTGCGTACTCCTGGGTCGTCGCCAGGGCCAGGGTGCCGTCGCCGGCGACCTTGCCGAGCCGCAGGCCACCGCCCTCGGCGGCGAGCAACTGCTCGATCTTGGTCACCACCTGCTGGCCCTTGACGGGGTCGGTGACGATGCGGGCGCCGATCTGCGGCAGGTCGGCGTCGATGCCGCGCTCGTCCACCGCCAGGGTGAGGTTCTTGCCGAGCAGGGTGACCACGTCGTCCGGGAGCGACAGGCCGCTCTGCTGCGCATCCGCCAGGAACTGCTGGAACGTCGCGTCCTGCTGGGCCATCCTGCTGATCTCGGCCCACTGCTTGGTGAACACGTCGCCGAGGCCCGAGACGGACACGGCGCCGGCCGTGGTGGCGGGCAGGTCGCTGATCCGCGCGGCCTCAGGCGAGCCCGCGTCGAGCATCGTGGCGCCGCGCACCAAGCCGGCCAGCTCGGCGTAGGAGCCGTCGAAGCGCAGGGCGCCGGCGAAGCGGGCCCCGGCGACCTGCTTGAGCGTCTGCTGGTCCAGCTCGCCCGAGATGCTCGGGATCTTGCTCAGCCGGTCCATGTCGCCCCAGATGGACAGCACGCCCTGCTCCCCGATGGCGCCGATGTCGTCGGTGAAGTTCGGGTTGTCCGCCAGCGGCGCCTCCTGGGCGTACCGGTCGGCCAGCGCCTGGGTCTCGGTGACCAGCGCGTAGTCCTCGCGGAAGGCGATGCCGGCCTGCTCTCCCTCCATCAGCTTGGTGATCCCGGCCCGGGCCGCGGCCTCGTCGGTCACCTGCACCGCGACCACCGCGCCGGGCTCGTCGGAACCCTGGGCGGGCGGAGTGACGGCCACGCCGATCCGGGAGCCGAGCCACGGCTCGACGTCCCTGGCGAAGTCGAGGCCCTCCGCGCCCTCGCCCTGTGACTGGATCAGGTTGAAGAGCGCCTGGCGCGGGTCTTCGCCGCTGAAGGACTCCCTGGTCGGGGTGAACTTGCGGGCGATGTTGAACAGCGCCAGCTTCTGGTTGGCCGCGGGGTCGAGGTCGAGGCGCACGTAGGCGAGGGCGCTGCCGGGCAGGACCGCCTCCGGCTGGGTGCCGCCGCCGCTCAGCAGGTTGACCGCGTAGACGCCGCCACCGCCGATCAGGACGACCACCACCGCGGCGATGACCGCCGCGATCCAGCCGCGCCTGCCCTTGCGCGGCTGCGCGCCGCCGCCGAGCACCTCGGGCCCGCCGGACCAGGACGGCTGCCCGTAGCCCTGCTGGCCCTGCTGGCCGTAGCCCTGTTGCCCGTACCCCTGCTGGCCCTGCTGTCCGTAGCCCTGCTGGGCGTACGCCTGCTGCTCGTGACTCTGCTGTCCGTAGCCCTGCTGGCCCTGCGGCTGGCCGTACCCCTGCTGGCCGTAGCCGGGCTGGCCGTACTGCTGCTGGGGCTGGCCGTAGGGCTGCTGGCCGTACTGCTGGGCGCCGGGGTCGTATTGCGGTGCCTGGTTCTGACCGTAACCCTGGTCATATCCCGGGCCCTGTCCCTGACCGTATCCCGGTGCGGGCTGGCCGTATCCCGGCTGACCGCCATAAGGCTGGCCATAACCGGGCTGCTGGCCCTGACCTGGGGGAACATTCTGCTGCGGGTAGCCCGAAGGCCCCGCCTGCGGCGGATACGGCGGCTGCTGCCCCTGCTGGGGACGATAGACGACGGTCCGGCTCGGGTCCGGCTCGTCCGATGCCGGAGGTCCGGGGGGAGTGTTCGACGACATATCAACTCACATCGTGGGCTTCTGGGTGCTCCTAGAAGCTAGTGCACTTTGCTAGCGGTTGACTTGCAGAGAACTAACCATCCGATGTTTGCGTCTAATGCGATATTTAGTTTTTTTCCGGATTTTTCAGACCGTCGGCCTCTCGGACCGATACGCCAAGGGCGCGGTACAGTTAGCCCGCAGAACATAGTTCGGTAGTGGTGCACGAGGGGCGTGGATGACCAAGTTTGACGAGGCGACCCGGGCTCTCCGGGTGGACGAGACCACCTATGACGTATGCCTTGACGACGGATACGGGATCGGCGGGCCGCTGAACGGCGGTTACCTGCTGGCCGTGGTGCTGCGCGCGGTGGTGGACGCCTCGCCGCACGCGCATCCCGTCTCCACCAGCGCGCAGTTCCTGCGCGCCCCGCGGCCGGGCCCGGCGCAGGTCCGGCTGGAGCAGCTCAAGGCCGGCCGCACCGCCGCGATGACCAGGGCGACCCTGCTCCAGGACGACCGCGCCTACATCGAGGCGCTGGTCACCACCGCGACGCTCGGCGACGCCGCGCCCGACTGGTCCGCCGGACCGCCGCTCGCCATGCCGCCGCCGGAGCGGTGCCGCCCGCTGCCCGAGCCCAAGCCTGAGTCCAACATGACGCTCAACGCCCAGTTGGAGATGCTCTTCGACCCGCCCACGATCGGCTGGCTGACCGGCGAGCCCACCGGGCGGCCGGAGTCGCGGGCCTACTTCCGGATGGCCGAGCCGCAGGATCCCGACCCGTTCGTGCTCGCCCTGGCGGTGGACGCCCTGCCGCCGGTGGTCTTCTCCGCGGGCGCCAGAGGGTGGGCGCCGACCGTGGAGCTGACCTGGTACCTGCGCGCGCTGCCCGCCCCCGGCTGGCTCACGCTCTACGGCAGCGGCCGGCTGATCAGCGACGGCTGGTTCGACGAGGAGGTCGAGGTGCGCGACTCCACCGGGCGCATCGTCGCGCAGTCCCGGCAGATCGCCCGCCTCGGCCGGGGCTGACCACGTGGGCCACCGCCCCCGGCCGCGGAAAACCCGTGGCAAAAAGGGATGGAAGACACTCGCGCTGTGAGCATTATTACGATGAGCGATCAAGCCAGGTCCCCTAACCTTGGGAAACGTGTCAGGCGAGAGCATCGGAATCTTCGACAGCGGCGTCGGCGGGCTCACCGTCGCGAGGGCGATCATCGACCAGCTCCCCCACGAGTCGATCCTCTACGTGGCGGACACGGCGCGGCAGCCGTACGGGCCGCGCCGTATCGCCGAGGTCCGGGCCTTCGCGCTTGAGGTGATGGACCATCTCGTCGAGCACGACGTGAAGATGCTGGTCATCGCCTGCAACAGCGCGAGCGCGGCGGTGCTGCGGGACGCGCGGGAGCGTTACGGCGTGCCCGTGGTCGAGGTGATCCAGCCGGCCACCCGGCGGGCCGTGCAGGCCACCCGCAACGGGCGGGTGGGCGTCATCGCGACGCGCGCCACGATCGAGTCGATGGCCTACGACGACGCGTTCGCCGCCGCGCCGCACGTGAGCCTGACCGGGGTGGCGGCGCCGAGGCTGGTGGAGTTCGTCGAGCGGGGGGAGACCTCGGGCGACGAGCTCATCGAGGTGATCCGTGAGTATCTGCGGCCCGTCCAGGAGGCGGGCTGCGACACGCTCATCCTCGGCTGTACCCATTATCCCCTGCTGACCGCGGCCATCTCCTATGTGGCGGGCGACGCGCTGACCCTGGTGTCCAGCGCGGAGGAGACGGCCAAGGACGTTTATCGCGTCCTCCACGACCGCGGCCTGGAAGGCGACGGCGCGAACCCCCGCCATCGCTTCCGCGCCACCGGAGAGGCCACGCTCTTCCGGCGGCTGGGACGCAGGTTCCTGGGACCGGAGATCGAGGCGGTCGAGTTCGCCGAGCTCGGCCCGCTCGTCGTCCGGGAGGACGTTTCGGGTAACGGAGCGCTGCGCGCTCCCTCTTAGGAGGCCGCCTCATGAAACTGACGATCGTCGGGTGTTCCGGGAGCTACCCCGGCCCCGAAAGCCCCGCCTCCTGCTACCTGCTGGAGGCCGAGGGCTTCAGGCTCCTGCTCGACCTGGGCAACGGCGCCCTCGGTGCGCTGCAACGGCACGTCGACCTGGCCGAGGTGGACGCCGTCTGCCTGTCCCACCTGCACGCCGACCACTGCCTGGACCTGTGCCCCTACCACGTGGTCCGGACCTACTCCCCGCGGGCGCCCTTCCCACGCCTGCCCGTCCACGCGCCGAAGGACGCCCCGCGCAGGCTCGCCGCCGCCTACGGCATGCCGGAGGAGCCCGGCCTGGAGACCGCCTTCGAGTTCAACGCGCTCACCCCCGGCGTCCGGCGGATCGGCCCGTTCGAGGTGACGGCCGCGCTGATGAACCACCCGGTGGAGACGTACGGCTTCCGCGTCTCCTACGGCGGTCACTCCGTCGCCTACTCCGCCGACACCGGGGAGTCGGCCGAGTTGGTGAAACTCGCCGCCGACGCCGACCTGCTGCTGTGCGAGGCGTCCTTCCTGGACGAGCCCGGCCTGCCCACCGGGCTGCACCTGAACGGGCGGCAGGCGGCCGAGCACGCCGCCGGGGCGGGCGTGGGCACGCTGGTGCTCACCCATCTCGTGCCGTGGAACGCCCAGGACCGGATCCTGGAGGACGCCGGTCGGGGCGGTTTCGCCGGCCGTACCGAGCTGGCACGTAGCGGCGCGGTGTATCCCCTAGGGTGAACATCATGGCGCGTGCAGACGGACGTACTCCGGACCGGCTTCGGCCGGTGACCATCACCCGTAACTGGCTGGCCCACGCCGAGGGGTCCGTGCTGGTCGAATTCGGCGGCACGAAGGTGCTCTGCGCCGCCTCGGTACAGGACAGCGTGCCGCGCTGGCGCAAGGGCAGCGGGCTCGGCTGGGTCACCGCCGAGTACTCCATGCTGCCGCGCTCCACCAACACCCGTTCCGACCGCGAGTCGGTCCGGGGCAAGATCGGCGGCAGGACGCACGAGATCTCCCGGCTGATCGGCCGCTCGCTGCGCGCCTGCGTCGACTACAAGGCGCTCGGCGAGAATTCGATCATTCTCGACTGCGACGTGCTCCAGGCCGACGGCGGCACCCGCACGGCCGCGATCACCGGCGCCTACGTCGCGCTGGCCGACGCGATCGGCTGGATGCGCAAGCGGCGCATGTGCCCCGGCGACCCGCTGGTGGGCTCGGTCGCCGCCGTGTCGGTGGGCGTGGTCGGCACCACTCCCTTGCTCGACCTCTGCTACACCGAGGACGTCGCGGCCGAGACGGACATGAACGTGGTGATGACCGGGGGCGGCGAGTTCGTCGAGGTGCAGGGCACGGCGGAGGGCGCGCCGTTCGACCGGGCCCTGCTCAACCAGCTCCTCGACCTGGCCACCGCCGGCTGCGCCGAGCTGGCCGAGCTGCAGCGCAAGGCCCTGGCGTGAGCCGTCTCGTCCTCGCCACCCGCAACGCCGGGAAGATCGTCGAGCTGCGGCGCATCCTCGCCGCCGCCGGGCTGGCGGTGGAGCTCGCCGGCATGGAGGAGTTCCCGGAGATCGGCGACGTCCCCGAGACCGGCCTCACCTTCGCCGAGAACGCGCTGATCAAAGCACGGGCGATCGCCTCGGCGACCGGGCTGCCCGCCGTGGCCGACGACTCCGGGCTGTGCGTCGACGCGCTGAACGGCATGCCCGGCGTGTTCTCCGCCCGCTGGTCCGGCCGGCACGGCGACGACGAGGCCAACCTCAACCTGCTGCTCGCGCAGGTCGCCGACGTGCCCGCCGGGCACAGGGGAGCCCACTTCGCCTGCGCCGCCGCGCTCGCCCTGCCCTCCGGCGAGGAGCGGGTGGTGGAGGGCGCGCTGCACGGCGTGATCGTGGACAAGCCCCGGGGCGCCGGCGGGTTCGGCTACGACCCGATCTTCGTGCCGGAGGGCGGCATCCGCACCACGGCGGAGCTGACCTCCGCGGAGAAGGACGCGATCAGCCACCGCGGGCGGGCGTTCCGCGCGCTCGCGCCGGTCGTCGCGGAGCTGCTGTAACCATCGTGTAAGAAGTTCGCCACCCGTCCGGGCGTAAGGTCCAAGCGTGAGAGGCAACATGGCGCCGGCGCGCGTTCCCGGGCGGATCGTCCCGCCGGCAGGCGTCCCCGGCTGGGCGGCGGCGCTGGCGGGACTGGTCTCCGCGGCGGTGGCGCTGGGCATCGCCCAGCTGGTCGCGGGTGTCATCGACGGCGCGACGTTCCCGGTCATCGCGGTCGGCGAGTCGCTGATCGACCTGTCACCCGGCCCGCTCAAGGAGTGGGCGATCGCCACCTTCGGCACGAACGACAAGGCCGTCCTCGTCGGCGGCGTCTTCGTGGTCCTGGCCGTCGCCGCGGGCGCGCTCGGCGTGCTGGCCGTGCGAAGGCTCCGCCCCGCCGTCGCCGCGTTCGGCGCCATCGGCGTCGTCGGGCTGGTCGCGGTGCTGAGCCGCCCCGGCGCGCAGGCGGTCGACGTGCTGCCGACCGTGGTGGGCATCGGCGCGGGCGTGTGGACCCTGTCGTGGCTGACCCGCCGCATGCTGCGCGCCGTGCCGTACGAGTCGCCGCTTCCGGCGGACCCGGAGAGCGAGACCGAGACCGGCACCGGCACCGGCACCGGCACCGACACGGGCACGGGCACGGGCACCGGCGATGTGGAGCGGCCGGTGGTGATGCGGGCGGGCGCGGAGCTGCGTGCCTTCGACCGGCGGGCGCTGCTCACCGGCGTGGCCGGCGGAGTCGTCGTCGCCGGGGCCGGCGCGCTGGCCGGTCAGATGCTGGCCGGGCGCAAGGAGGTGGCGGCGGCCAGGAGCACGATCAAGCTGCCCGCCCCGAGGACGCCCGCGAAGCCGCTGCCCGCCGGGGTGGACCTGCGGATCAGGGGGCTGTCGCCGTTCGTCACCCCCAATGCCGACTTCTACCGGGTGGACACGGCGCTCATCGTCCCCCAGGTGGACCCCGCGAGCTGGACGCTGAAGATCCACGGCCTGGTGGACAGGCCGATCGAGATCTCCTACGCCGACCTGGTCAGGATGCCGCTGACCGAGGCCGACGTCACCCTGACCTGCGTGTCCAACGAGGTCGGCGGCCCCTACGTGGGCAACGCGCGCTGGCTGGGCGTGCGGATGGCCGACGTGCTGCGCGGCGCCGGCCTGCGGTCCGGTGCCGACATGCTGCTCAGCACCTCCGCCGACGGCTTCACCTGCGGCACGCCGATGGACGTCGTGATGGACGGCCGCGACGCGCTGTTCGCGATCGCGATGAACGGCGAGGCCCTCTCGCCGGACCACGGTTTCCCGGTGCGCCAGGTGGTGCCCGGCCTGTACGGGTACGTGTCGGCGACCAAGTGGGTCACGGACATCAAGGTGACCCGTTTCGACCAGGACATCGCCTACTGGACCCCGCGCGGCTGGGCGGAGCGGGGGCCGATCAAGACGCAGTCCCGGATCGACGTGCCGCAGTCCGGCGCCTCGCTGCCGCCCGGCCGTACCAAGATCGCCGGGGTGGCCTGGGCGCAACATCGCGGCGTCGACGCGGTCGAGGTGCGGGTCGGCGACGGCGACTGGCGGCTGGCCACCCTCGCCGAGACGCCCGGCCCGGACACCTGGCGCCAGTGGTCGATCGACTGGGACCTGCCGCGCGGCGAGCAGACGATCGAGGTCCGCGCCACGGACGCGACCGGCCACACGCAGACCGCCGCCCTCGCCCCGCCCGCGCCCGACGGCGCCACCGGCTATCACACGATCCTCGTCAAGGTCGGCTGACCGCCTGTCGGGCCGTCCCCCGTGTCAGGGTTTGGGGCGTAACGCAATTCCACGCGAACATGGCACGAATCTCTGATGCTAGTGTGACCGATTTGGTTAGATGGTGGTAGATCATTCTTTGATATGTGTTTGGGCGTGGAAGGAACGCGATGGGGGAGATCCACCCCTTGCTGCCGGATGATCTGAAGCGTGTAGGCGACTTCGAGATCATCGGCCGGGTGGGGGAGAGCGCACGTGGCGTCGTCCATCTCGGACAACGCTCCGGCGACGAGCAGGGTTATGCGGTCAAGCTGTTCCCGGCCGAGCCGGGAGCGACCCCGGAGAGACGGGAGGCGATCTCCCGCAGGTTCCTCGCGTCCAAACGCGTGTCGACCTCCTACGCGGTCCGCGTCCTGTCCGCCGGGTGGGAGGGCGATCGGCCCTACCTCGTGCGCGAGCACGTCGAAGGCCGGTCCTTGCACGAGGCGGTGGCCGCCGACGGGCCGCTGACCGGCGACCTGCTGGAACGCGTCGCGGTGGGCACCCTCACGGCGCTCACCTCGATCCGGCTCGCCGGGGTCACCCACCAGGGGTTCACCCCGCACAACGTGCTGCTCGGCCCCGGCGGCCCGAGGGTCAGCGACATCGGGCTCGGCATGGGCATGCTGCACCCCGAGTACCGCTCGCCGGAACAGGTCAGGGACGAACCCAGCGGCCCGGGCACCGACGTCTTCTCCTGGGCCGCCACGATGGTCTACGCCGCCACCGGCCGCGCCCCCTTCGGCGCGGACGCCACGGCGATCGTGGACGAGGCCCCCGACCTGGGCGCCATCGCCCCGCCGTTTCGCAAGGTCGTCGCCGCCTGCCTGGCCAAGGACATCTCCGAACGGCCCACCGCCCAGATGGCCATGCTTCGCCTCCTCGGCGAGGGCACCCCCGACAAACTCGTCGCCTCCTCCACCACCAAGAAGATCCGCACCACCCCCCGCACCCCCCCTCCTCCAGCCACCCCCGCCGCCTCGGCTGCTGACTCGGCCGCTGTCTCGGACGCCGAGGGTGTGGAGCCGTCGTCGGCCGCCGTTTCGGCCGGTGCCGGTAGGTCGTCTGCCGCTGGTGCGGCCGGCGGGGCTGCCGGTTCTGAGGCGGCGGGCACGACCGGGCTCGCCGCCGTGCCCGCTGTTTCTGAGGGGCAGGAGGTCGTGTCTGGGGAGCCGCAGGAGGTTGCCGCTGTGGAGCAAGAGCCGTCCGGCGATGAGGGCTCCGTGCCTGAGGGGTCGGTGCCTGAGGGGTCGGTGTCTGAAGGCGCTGTGCCTGAGGGGTCCGTGTCTGAGGGGTTCGATGACAGTGGAGGGGACGCTGGGGCTGTGCCGGGCGGTGCGGTTGAGGCGGGTGCGGATGCCGGAACCGGTACGAGTGCTGCCGCCGTACCGGGCGCTGGTGCCGGTGCCGGTGCCGTGCCGGGTGCCGATGCAGCCGGGGGTGCGGGTGTCGTGGTGGCCGGTGGTGACGGTGCTGCGGTTGGCGACGCGTCGGAGACCGTTGCCGTTCCCACGGCCAAGCCTGCGCAGGGGGTTGCCGCTTCGGCGGGCGAGGCTGCTCACGGCGAGGCCGGGGCTTCCGGGGAAGGTGTCGAGGGTGGTGCTTCCGGTGGGGCGGTGAAGGAGACTGCGGTCGCCGCCGGTGTCGTCGCTGCGGGTGCCGGGGAGGTCGCGGGTGCCGCTGTCGCCTCCGGAGCGGTGGCAGAGAGTGCGGCTTCCGAGGCGCCGGGTGCTGAGAAGGTGGCGCCGAGCGCGGAAACTGTAAACGCTTCCAGTGAGTCGAACACCGGCGGTGTGCTGGTGACGGGTGCTGGTGGTGACCCGGCGTCAGGTGCTGGTGGTGACCCGGCGTCGGGTGCTGGTGGAAGCGCGGCTGTCGCGGGGGCGTCCGCCGGGGGCTCTGCGGAGTCGCCCGGTGGCGCGGCGATAGCTGGTGGCGCGGCCGTACCCGGTGGCGCGGCTGTACCGGGGACGCCTTCCGGCGGGGTGCCTGGCGGGGGGCTGGGTGGGCCGGTCGGTGGGCCGCACTCCGGCGGTCCGTGGGTTCCGCCTGGTGGTCCGTATCCCGGTTCGCAGCCTGGTGGCCCGCTGCCCGGAGGTCCGTACGCCGGTGGGCCGCACCCCGGTGCGCATCCGGGTGGTCCGTATCCTGGTCCGCATCCCGGCGGGCCGTACCCTGCGGGGCCGCAGGGCGGTGGGCCGTATGCCGGTCCTCCGCATCCCGGTGGTCCGTGGGCTGGGCCGATGGCGCCTGGTGGGCCTGGTGGGCCTGGTGGCTATGGTGGGCCGGGTGTCAACCCTGGGTGGCGCCCGGGGCAGGGGCCGGTGCAGCCTCTTGGCCAGGGGCCCGGGCCGGTTCCGGGGCCGGGACAGGGTCCTGTGCCCGGTCCCGGAACCGGGCCGGGGCAAGGAAGTGTTCCCGAGGCCGTGAAGGGGCGGAAGAACACCGTTTTCGAGGCCGTCAAGGGGCGGAAGAACAAGGGGAAGGCCAAGGGGCCGGACAAGGGTCAGCCCCCGAGCCAGCAGCCGGGCGGGGGCCACGGGCCGGGTCAGGCAATGGCTGCCGCGCATGGCCAGGGGCCGCTCCCAGGCCACGGTCCGGCAGGGCCGGTCCAAGGCCACGGACCGGTTCAGGTGCCGGGACAGGGACATGGACCGGTACAGGGACACGGACCCGTTCAGGGACCGGGACAGGCGCACGCGCCAGGGCAGGGCATGGGGCCCGGGCCCGGCCAAAGTCCTGGGCAGGGCCAAGGACACGGGCAGCCGGGCCAAGGATCGGCACAGGTCCAGGGGCCGGGTCAGCCGGGTCAGGGATCAGCGCAGGTTCAGGTGCCGGGGCCGGGACAGCCGGGTCAGGGGTCGGCGCAGGGTTCGGGGGGTGGGGTTCAGCGTGGGGCTGGGCCGGGTGTTGAGAAGGGGGTGCCGCAGGTTTGGGCGGCGCCGGCGTTGCCTGGGCAAGGAGGCGGGCAGCGGGCCGGGCAGCGGGCCGGGCAGGTGGCCGGGCAGGGGGCCGGGCAGCGGGAGAGTAAGCAGTCGGGTGGTAAGGCGGGGGCTCCGCCGTACGGGGGGCAGGCCGGTGGGGCGGACGGGAAGGCGGCCGGGCCGCGGTTCCCGGTGGGGCTCGCCGCGAGTGTGGGCGTCGTCATCCTGCTGTCCGGCGTGGGACTGTGGGGGGCGGCGCAGTACGTCGGCGGCAGCAAGACCTTCACCCCGGCCGCCGCGCAGGCCAAGGTGACCGACCTGCCGCCGCCGCCCGGCGCGTTGGGCAGCCCGCAGCCGGAGGTGACCGTGCCGTGGAGCACGGCGTCCGGCGGCGACGGCGTGTCACCCCTTGAGCTGCCCACGGAGTCGGCGTCGGCACCCTCGGTACCGGTGCCGACGGTCACCGCCGTGCCGACCCCGCCGCCGTTGCCGCCCCTGCCGCCGGTGCAGACGAGCGCGCCGTCGCGCAAGTCGACCGCCGCGCCGCGCAGGACGGTGACGAAGAAGGCCCCGAAGCCCACGGCCAGGGTCACCACGAAGGCTCCCACGGCGAAGTCCTCGCCCAGGCCGACGCAGAAGCCCACCACGAAGGCTTCTCCCAAGCCCACGCCCAAGCCCACGCCCGCGCAGACGACGCCCAGGCCGTCGCCCAAGCCGACCACGAAGCCGCCCACCAGCGCGGCCAAGCCGCCGACGCCGACCAAGACGGCGGAGAAGTCCAACCCGTACACGGCGACGCAGGTGTGCAACAGCGGCGGCCACGGGTCGGGGTTCTACGTCCAGCGGCAGAGCTCGTTCGGCGGCGGGGTCGTCTACCAGCTCTACAGCACCAGCTCCGGCTACAACTGCGTGGTCACCATGAAGACGTCGAACGTCGGCAAGGCCACCCAGGTCCACGCCTCGCTGGAGGCCCAGAACGGCGGCAGCGACAGTGACAGCGGCGCCTACGAGTACTACGCGGGGCCGGTCATGGTGCAGGCGAAGGGCAAGTGCGTGCGCTACTCGGGTGGCGGCGACGGCGGTTCGACGAGCGCGGGCTGGGGTAACTGCGGCTGAACGGTTTTTACCGGATCGTGGATGGAGGGAGAGTGCCATGTCGGCGCTTCAGGAGCCCGGGCCGTGGAGCGGGAACCCTGAGCTCGACCGGATGATGTCGGTGCTGGGCGAGCAGAATGCGCGATTCGAGAAGGTCGGCAGGGATCTCGCGGAGACGCGTGGCAGAGGTGAGGCCGCGGGCGGGCAGGTGAAGGTCGAGGTGTCGGCCGACGGCGCGCTGCAGGGGCTCACGATCGACCCGCGTGCGATGCGCCTCGGATCGGAGGCGCTCGCGGCGGCCATCATGGAAGCCGCGAAACGGGCCGAGCAGGACGTCGCCAGCCAGGCGGGCCTCCTTATGGAACCGCTGCTCGACGACGGTCTGTGGGACATCCCGTCGGACCGCTGAAAGCGCCCCCGTCCCCGGACGCCCACACGGGTCCGGGGGCAGGGGGTGCCGCCGGCCCCGGTACGCGGCGGCGCTACGGCGGGGCTACGGTGTGGAGGGGCTGGGGGCCTTGGCGGTGCGGGAGCCGTGGATGATGAGCTTGGAGATCATCTCGTCCCAGGTGGGGAACGACGCGTCGTCGAAGTCGCCCTTGAGCAGGTTGTCGCTGACGGTGTAGGAGGTCGAGCCGACCATCCTGCTCATGAAGCCGCCGACGCGGTTGGGGCGGAACACCTTGCCCATCGGGCCGACCTGGGTCAGGTCGTGGATGCCGTTGAAGACGACGTTGGCGGCGAGGCCGCGGGCGAACTGCGCCATGTTCTCACCGGCGCCCGTGACGTCGTTGCCGGTCAGGTCCCTGCGCGCCCGTGGCGCCGAAGACGCTCCACTGGAGGGCCTGCCCGCCGGCGGCGTGGGCGATGCTGTCCAGCGAGTAGTAGAAGCACTTGGTCAGGATCTTCCGCCGCTCCATGCGGAGGAACGTCTTCGCCGCCCAGGCCCGCTGCCGGAAGTACCTCTCGACGATCCGCTTCTGCACCATCCTGGAGATGCCGGCCGTGGCCCAGCCCCACATGACGCTGTACACCATGATCAGCCAGAGCTGGACGGCGAGCACACGCAGCACGTACTGGACCGTGTCCACCACGTGGGCGTAGGAGCGGCAGGCCGCGGCGATGGAGCGGCAGAAGGCGGCGAGGTCGTCGGGGCGGCGGGCGAAGGTGCCGAGCCACATGGCGCGGAACTCCTCGATGCCGGCGCCGGAGTTCTTCCGCCACACCAGGGCGGCGGCGGTGTCCGCGCGGGCGCCGATCCGTTCGAGGGTCGCGGCGAGTTCGTCCCAGGCGTCCGCGGCCTCGCGTAGCAGGCCGGGATCGCCCTCCGGGGAGCGTATGTTCAGCATCGCGGTGACGAACGCCGCGCTGCCGATAGATCCGACCAGTCCGGCGCTCGCCAGCGGGTGCCTGCCGACGAAGGAGGCGACCGCCTTCACTCGACCCTGGCCTTGGTCGTCGGCACGTCGATGGCCGCCTGGTCCGTCTCCATGACCTGGATCATGTCGGCGACGGCCTGCCAGTCGGCGCCCGCGAGGTTCGCCCCGGCCGTCACGAGGTCGTGGCCGATGAGCAGGTAGGCGTCGCGGAGGTCGGAGATGTGTGCCAGGGCCTCCGCCGCGGCCGCCCGGTAGCCCCTGGCTTGTTCACCGTCGTCCGGGTCGCCGTCGTAGAACCGGACGCCGTCCTCGTCGCCGCCCCAGAAGGCTCCCAGCGACGCGAGCCGGTTCGCGACGTTGGTGAGGGCGGCGTCGAGTGCGGCCTTCTCGTCGTGGAAGTCGTCCTTCCGGCTGACGAGGTCGGCCGGGGTCACATCCGTCACGGGCGAGTAGGGCGCTCCTGCGCCGGGCTCTGTGGGGTAGGCCAAGGCCGGACTCCTCCTGGAGAAGGTGATCCTTCAATCCAGCGCAACGTAATGGTCGGATGTTAACCCTGGAGACAGCCTTCGTTAACTCCGATGACCTGATGTCCGATTTGGGGGGAGTTGCCCCACTGGGCGGACGAGGCCGCGTCCGTAACAGGAATTATGTTCTGTCCCGACGCCGGGTTCGGTGGAATTTGACCCAACTGGTGAACAGTACCCAAATGATCTAGACGTCAACCATCACGGCCTGACATCCTTCCTCGCATGCGTATTGTGACGGTTGTTGCTATTGGTGCCTCGCTGTTCGCGCTGGGACTCCCCGTCCACCCGGCCGCCGCGTCCACGGCCGCCGCGGCGCCCACCTTCCAGTTGCCTTTCCCCTGTGGCCAGACGTGGGCGGGCTCGTCGGGGAGCTCGGCCCATGCCTCCAAGTACGAGATCGACTTCAACCAGGGCTCCGGGGACGCCGACCTTGGTGCCCCGGTCGTTGCCGCCGCGGCGGGCAAGGTGATCACGTCCGCGAACCAGGGCAGCCTGAACGGCTTCGGCAACCTGGTCAAGATCCAGCACAGTGGCGGTTTGGTGACCTTCTACGCGCACCTGAACAGCAGGTCCGTGTCGGTCGGCGCCACTGTGAAGCAGGGCCAGCAGATCGGCACGGTGGGCAAGACCACCTCCAAGCACAAGGGCATGGTCGCTCACCTGCACTACGAGGTGCGCACCACCGGTGGCTCCTACCCGGGCAACATCCGGGCCGCCAGCTTCAACGGCGCCGGGTTCAAGTACCCGAGCCAGACCCTGAAGTCGCAGAACTGCGGCGGCGGCGCGGCTCCGGCCAAGCCCGCCAAGCCCGCCGAGCCCTCCCCCGGCGGCTACACGCCGGAGAAGGTGTGCGGCTCGGGCTACAAGAAGGTCGACTCGGCGGCGGTCGGCAGCGCGGCCACCGCCTACCTGCTCTACAACGCCTCCTCGGGCAGCAACTGCGTCGTGACCATGAAGAAGACCTCCGTCGGCACGAAGACCGCCGTCACCGCCTACCTGGAGGTCAAGGGCAAGGCCAGGGCCACCGACTCGGGCAGCTACGCCTACTACGCCGGTCCGGTCCGCGCCCCGGCCAAGCAGACCTGCGTGAAGTGGGGCGGCTCCGCGGGTTCGGCCCGTTACGACGCCCCCGCCTTCGAGCACTGCGGCTGACGCACGCCGGACCGGTGACGCCGTCGGCGGAGACCGGTGATACACCGTTGGACGCGCCGTCCTGGTCCGGGGCGGCGCTCCCACGTCCCCGGTGGCGTGCGGAGGGTTCGGGTTCGGGGGTGATTCAGGGTGAGCTTCCTGGTGACGGCGGGGCGGGGCGTCCTGGCGATCGCGCTGGCCGTGCTGTGGACGGCGGCTCCGGCGACGGCCGAGGCGGAGCCCGCCCGTTGCCGGCCGGCCAAGGGCAGTCTCAAGGTCGCCGAGGGCTGGCCGCAGCAGCGCCTCGGACTGCCGGCCGTCTGGCCGCTGACCAGGGGCGACGGCGTGACCGTAGCGGTGGTCGACAGCGGAGTCGATCCGACGCACCCGCAGATCCGGCTCACCAAGTCCGTCGATCTCACCGGCACCGGGTACAGCGACTGCGTGGGACACGGCACGGCGGTGGCCGGGATCATCGCCGGCCGGCAGATCGCGGGCGTGCCCTACTACGGCGTGGCACCCGGCGTGCGCCTGATCTCGCTCAAGCAGACCAACAGCGAGGACGGTGACGTCCAGCTCCTCGCGGAGGGCATCAAGCGCGCCGCCGACCTCGGCGCCGACGTGATCAACGTGTCCGTGCAGGCCCAGGACAACCCGATCCTGCGCCAGGCGGTGAACTACGCGCTGGCCAAGGACATCGTGATCGTCGCCGCCGCGGGGAACGTGACCAGCGAGGACGGCACCCTTCTGCCCTACTATCCCGCCTCCTACGAGGGCGTGCTCGCCGTGGGGGCCGCCGCGAGCGACGGCAGGCGGGTCGACTCCTCCAGCGCGGGCACCCCGGTCGCCGTGCTCGGTCCGGGCAAGGACATCACCTCCACCTGGACCGGCAGCTCCTACGTATCCGGCCTGGAGGGCACCAGCTTCGCCGCGCCGTACGTCGCCGGCGTCGCCGCGCTGGTGCGCGCCCGCTTCCCCGACCTCGACGAGCAGCAGGTACGGCAGCGCATCATCGCCACCGCCGACGGGACCCTGGGCGCCGGGACCGGGAGCGGCATGGTGAACCCGCTGCTGGCCGTCACCGCGATCCTGCCCTTCGAGCCCGCGGACCAGCCGGTGATCGCGCCGCCGCCGCCCGCTCCGCTCCCGCCCGGCGCGGTGGCCAAGGTCCCTCCGGTGGACCACGAGGCCGTCGGCGCCGCGATCACGGTCGGCGTGCTCGCCCTGTCCGGGGCCGGGCTCGTCCTCGCCGGGCGGGTGGTCCTCCCGCTGGGCAGGCGCAGAGGCTGGCGTCCTGGTCGTCCCACCGTGTCCTCGCAACGAGGCGATGGCGACTTCTGATGCCTATGAGGCATTTGTTGTCATATCGTAGATCGGCGCAGCGGCCCCGAAAGGATGGACCATGCACCCCTTACGGCGGAGCGACCCCCGGCGGATAGCCGACTACGAGCTCCTCGGGCTGCTGGGCGACGGCGACCGGGGCACCACCTACCTCGGCAGGGCGCCGGGCGACCGGCGGGACCTGGTCATCAGGCTGTTCCCCGAGGACCCCGGCCCGCACCCGGCACTCCTGGAACGGCTGCACGCCGCCCGGCGGGTGTCCAGCTCGTACGTGGCGCGGGTGCTGGCCGCGGGAACGCACGGCGGCCGGCCGTACATGGTCCGGGAGTACGTCGAGGGTCGCAGTCTCGCCGAGATCGTGGCGGCCGACGGGCCGCTCACCGGGGACGCGCTGGAACGGGTCGCGGTGGGCGTGCTCACCGCGCTGACCGCCGTCCACCTCGCCGGTCTGGCCCATCGCGCGCTCTCGCCCGGAAACGTGATCCTGGGCGCCGACGGCCCCCGGGTCACCGACGTCGGCGTGGCGGAGGCGGCGGACGAGGTCGGGTACCGCTCGCCGGAACAGCTCGGCGGGCAGCCGCACGGCCCCGGCGGGGACGTGTTCGGCTGGGCCGCCGTGGTCGTCCACGCCGGCACCGGCGCCGCCCCCTTCGGCCACCGGCCGGAGGCCGTGCTGAACGGCAGGCCGGACGCCGGCGCCCTGGAGCAGCCGCTGCGCAGGGTCGTGGTGTCCGCGCTGGAGAAGGCGGCGGACCGGCGTCCGTCCGCCTCGGCCGCGCTGCTGAGGCTGCTCGGCGACCGCACCGCGGACACGCTGGTGGCCGGTGCGCCGAAGCCGGCCAGGGCCGGCAGGAAAGCTCACTCAGGAGAGAGTCACAGAATGCCGCCGATCGAAGGCACCCCCCTCCCGCCCGACGGGCCGACGATGCCGCTCCCGCAGGGCGCTCAGCCCTGGGACCCGCCCGGCGTCCCCACGCCGCCCCGCACACCTCCGCCCGGCCCGCCCCCGTACGGCGGGCCCGAGACCGGCGGCCCGCCCGCGCAGGCGCAGCACGGGCAGCAGGGCCAGGGAGAGCCGGGGCCCGCCGGGCAGGAGGGCTGGGCGCCGCCGCCCGCCCCGATGTCCCAGGAGCACCGGGAGCAGGCGGGTAGGAAGCCGCCGCTGACCATCCAGGGGCGGACGCAGGACGACTCGCCGCGCAAGCCGTTCCCCATCGGGCTGGTGGCGGCCGTCGGGGCGGTGGTCCTGCTGTCCGGCGTGGGACTGTGGGGAGCGGGGCAGTACGCGTCCGGGCCGGTCTCGCTGGAGCCGGCCGCGGCGGGCGCCGGCGCGACCCCCCGCGGGCACGCCGCGGGCGGGGCGGGCGCGGGCGGCACGGCGCTCGGCCCGGCCGACCCGCTGGCCTCCGCGAAGCCGTCGGTGACGGTGCCGTGGGAGGGGAGCACCCCGGAGGGCATCGCCCCCGAGGCGCTGGACCTGCCGACCGAGTGGCCCTCGGAGACGCCCGCCGCGCCGGAGTTCACCATGATCGCGCCACCGACGGCGACGGCCACCGTCGCGCCGCCCACCGTCGCGCCGCCCACCGTCACGGCGTCGGCCGCGGCCCCGCCCACGACGCCGCCCACGACGCCGCAGCCGACCGCGCAGCCCACCCGGACGGTGACCGTCACGCCCACCCCGTCCCCGGCGCAGACGCAGACGCAGCAGGCGACGCCCACCCAGCAGGCGACCCAGCCCCAGCCCGCCCCGCAGCCGTCCCCTCCGGCGCAGACGACCGCCCCGGACCCGGAGCCGCAGGAGACCGCGGACCCGCCCACGCAGGAACCCGAGAAGCCCGCGCCGCCCCGGTCGAACCCCTACACCGCCACCCAGGTCTGCGGCCCGGGGTTCTACGTGCAGCGGTCGGGCGCCTTCACCGGCGGGACGACCTACCAGCTCTACAACGGCAGCACCGGTGAGAACTGCGTGGTCACCATCAAGACCGCCGACGTGGGACGGGCGACCCAGGTGAGCGCCACCCTGGAGGTGCAGGGCGGCGGCAGCCAGACCGACAGCGACGCCTACGAGTACTACGCGGGCCCGGTGATCCTGCCCGCCAAGGGCAAGTGCGTGCGCTTCTCGGGCGGCGTGGGCCGAGAGTCCACCGAGGCCGGCTGGGCCAACTGCGGCTGAGCGGGCTCAAGGCGCCGGGACTCGGTAAGGGTCCCGGCGCCTTCGTCATTCCCCCTCAGGCGGCGTCTGGGGCGCGAGGAGGGCGGTCTGCACGAGCCGCGCCCCGAACCTGCGGTCGACGAAGTGACCCCGGCCGGGCGGCAGCGGCTGCGGGCGGACGTTGCCGAACAGCGCGCCCTCGTCCTTGTTGCCGGAAAGGATGAGCGCCGGGCCGGCCATGTCCTTGAGCCGCTGGATGACCGGGTCGAACATCGCCCTGCCCGCGCCACCCATCGCCCGCCCGAGTACGAGGTGCAGGCCGATGTCGCGGGCCTGGGGGAGCAGTTCGACCAGGGGCTGGAGCGGGTTGGACGTGCCGGACACGAGGTCGTAGTCGTCCACCACGATGTACAGGTCCGAGCCCTGCCACCAACTGCGCGTCCTGAGCTGCTCGGGGGTGAGGTCGGCGGGCGGCAGTCGCTTGAGGAGCGCGGACCGGGTGTCGTTGATCAGGTCGAGCGCCGCCGCGCTGGAGGCCGCGTAACCGATGCGGTGGTCGGTGGCGGCCGTGTCGAGCAGAGCCCGGCGGTAGTCGATCACGATCATCATGGCCTCGCGCGGCGTGTTCCTGGCGACCAGCCCTTCGGTGATGAGCTTCAGGACGTTGGACTTGCCGCTCTCGGTGTCGCCGACCACCACGAAGTGCGGGTCGGTGTCGAAGTTGAGCATGACCGGCGTCAGCGTGGCCTCGTCGATGCCGATCGGGATGTGCTTCGGCCCGGTCGCCGCCACGTCGGGCAGCGTCTCGGCGGGCAGCACGGACGGCAGCAGCCGCACCGCGGGCGCCGGCCGCCCCTGCCACGCCTCGCGCACGCCCTGGACCAGCGCGCGGGTGCCCGCCGAGAGGTCGTCGGCCTTCTGCACCAGGTCGATCCTGGGCAGCGCGGTCAGGAAGTGCAGGCCGTCCCTGGTCAGGCCGCGGCCGGGCACGCCCTCGGGCACCGCGAGCGAGGCCTTGCGGTTCACCTCGGACTCGTAGGCGTCGCCCAGCTTGAGCTCGATCTTGGTGCCGAAGAGGTCGCGGATGCCGGGCCGGAACTCCGACCACTTGTTGGTCGCGGCCACCACGTGGATCCCGTAGCCGAGCCCGCGCGCGGCCAGGTCGGTGATGACCGGCTCCAGCGTCTCGAACTCCTGCCGGATCGTCAGCCAGCCGTCGATCACCAGGAAGACGTCGCCCCAGCCGTCGCCGTCCTCCGCCCCCTCCGCCATCTGCTGCCGGAAGGAGGTGATGGAGTCGATGCCCTGCTCGGCGAACCTGCGTTCGCGCTGCTGGAGCAGGGTGGCCATCTCGGCGACCGTGCGGCGGACCCGGTCCCCGTCGAGCCGGCTGGCGATGCCGCCGACGTGCGGCAGCCGCTCCAGCGAGGCGAGCGAGCCGCCGCCGAAGTCCAGGCAGTAGAACTGCGCCTGCGCCGGCGTGTGCAGCAGCGCCGTGCTGGTGATGAGCGTGCGCAGCAGGGTGCTCTTGCCGCTCTGCGTGCCACCGGCCACGCCCACGTGCCCCGCCGCGCCGGACAGGTCCACCCAGAACGGGTCACGGCGCTGCTCGAAGGGCTTGTCGATGACGCCGATGACGGTGTGCAGCCGGCCGCGTCCCGGCCAGCCGGTGGTGGAGAGTCCCAGCTCGGGGGTGGCCGTCAGCGGCGGTAGGAGGTGGGCGAGGGTGGGCGACTCGGCCAGCGGGGGCAGCCAGATCCGGTGCGCCGGCGGGCCGTGGCCGTTCAGCCGGTTCACCACGATGTCGAGCAGGCTGGTCTGCGGCGTCCCCGGCGTCTCCTCGGCGGCGGTGATCTCCTTCTGCTCGACGGCCTTCGGCTCGACGTAGGCGGTGCCGTACTCCATGACCTCCGCGCGCAGCACCTGCCCGTCGGGGGTGGTGACGTGCCGCGGGTCGGCCTGGTAGGCGCCGGAGACGTAGGCGGCCTTGAACCGGGTCATCCCGGTGGTGTCGAACTTGAGGTAGCCGTTGCCGGGGGCGGAGGGCAGCTCGTAGGCGTCGGCGACGCCGAGCACGACCCGGCTCTCCATGGCGGAGAAGGTGCGCAGGCCGATCCGGTACGACAGGTGGGTGTCCAGGCCGCGCAGCCGGCCCTCCTCCAGGCGCTGGGAGGCCAGCAGGAGGTGCACGCCCAGCGAACGGCCGAGCCGGCCGATCATCACGAACAGCTCGATGAACTCCGGCTTGGCCGACAGCAGCTCGCTGAACTCGTCCAGCACGACGAAGAGCGTGGGCAGCGGCTCCAGGTCCACGCCCTGCTCGCGGGCCCGCTCGTAGTCGCGCAGCGACGCGTAGTTGCCCGCGGCGCGCAGCAGCTCCTGGCGGCGGACCATCTCGCCGTGCAGGGCGTCGTGCATGCGGTCCACGAGGGGGAGCTCGTCCTCCAGGTTCGTGATGACCGCGGAGACGTGCGACAGGGAGTCCAGGCCGAGGAAGGTCGCGCCGCCCTTGAAGTCGACCAGGACGAAGTTCAGGATCTCCGAGGAGTGCGTCATGGCCAGGCCGAGGACGAGCGTGCGGAGCAGCTCGCTCTTGCCCGAACCGGTCGCGCCGATGACCAGCCCGTGCGGCCCCATGCCGCCCTGGGCGGACTCCTTGATGTCCAGCTCGACCGTGCGGCCGTCCGCGCCGAGCCCGATCGGCACCCGCAGCCGGTTACGCCCGGCGCGCGCCCGCCAGGTGACCGCGGGGTCCAGGCGGGTCGGGTCGCCCGCGCCGAGCAGGTCGGTGAGCGAGGTGTTGGCCGTGAGCGCGTCCTGCGTCTCCGTGCCGCCCTTCGCCGTGGAGACGCGCAGCGGGGCGAGCTGCCTGGCCAGGCCGTCGGCCCGCATGTAGTCGAGCGTGTCGGGGTCGCCGAGACGGTTGGCGGACCGCTTGCCGGCATGGTCGATCTTGACCATGTGGAAGCCGTCCGGCCTGACGTCCAGCCGCAGCGTCAGCCGCTCCTCGACCGGCCCGGTGGACTCGGACAGGTCGATGACGGTCACCCCCTGGATCGCGTCCATGCCGAGCTGCGAGTCGTGCGGCACCCGCCCGTTGTCCACGATCAGGATGTGGTACGGCAGGCCGTCCGCCGAGGCGCCGGGCTTGAACCTCGCCCGCTCCTTCAGCTCCTCGCCCACGAGCCGGTCGAGGTCGGCGAGGTTCTCGCTCATCAGCCGGACCTGGCCGGCGGCGTCGGTCAGGTCGGGATGCAGGGCGTGCGGCAGCCACTTGACCCACTCCCACTGGGCCATCCACTCCTTGTCCGCGCACACCATGATCCGCATGTCGTCCGGCGAGTGGAACACCGTGATCTGCGCGATCATCGCCCGGACGAGGTCCCGCACGGCCGTCGGGTCGCCGGTGAGGTGGATCCGCGCGAAGGAGTGCAGCGCGACGGCGACCGGCAGGCCGGACACGGTGGAGTGCGCTCTGACGAACCTGCGCAGCGCGCCGGCCGACAGCGCGTCGAGGTCCTCGACCGGTTTGGAGTCCGGCGGGATCAGCTGGATGGCCAGCTTCTGCACGCCGGTGCCGAGCCGGGCGACGCCGAAGTCGTCGTCCCGTGGCCGGCGCTCCCACAGCCGCGGGCTCATCGCGATCCACCACAGCGAGTCCGGGGCGGGGCTGCTCCACTCCAGCGACTCGCGCTGCTGTCTCGCCGAGCGGCGCACTCTCCTGCGCACCTGGGCGAGATACCGGAAGTAGTCCCTGCGCAGGTTGTTCAGCCGGTTCTTGCGCTCGCCCGCCTGGCGGCCCATCTGGCTCATGGTCATGCCGACCATGGAGAACGCGAAGAGGCCGCTCGACACGTACATGATCGGATTCGCGGTGCCGCCCGCGGTGAACATGAGTCCCATCGCCGCGGCGCCCGCCACCATCGGCAGGTAGGTGAGCACGGCCATGAAACCCTGCGGCTGGACCTCGGGGATCTCCGGTGGCGATTCGAGGAGGATCTCTCCGCGTGGCGGCTTGGGCGAGGGACGCCGCTCGGGGCGCCTGATGATGACAATGCTCAACCTGGAAACGCCCTCCTGGTCACGTGCGGCACTTTCCTATCAGAATGGCCAGCGCCACGCGAACCGCTATGTTCGTCGATGTCCGAAATATCAGTTGGCTTGGGGGGATGACGGTGGGAATGGTGAGGCAAGCGCCTCCTGTCCAGGGATCCGCGCCGCAGGGGGCGTTGCCGCAGGCCGTCCCGTTGCCGGAGCTGTGCCACGTCACGGTCGTCGCGCCGCGCAGACGCGCCGATCTCAGCCTGCCCGGCGACATCCCGCTGCCGCACGTGCTGCCCGGCCTGCTGCGCGCGCTGGGCGAGGCGGACGGGGAGCACACCTCCGGGCCCGGCTGGGTGCTCCAGCGGGTCGGCGGCGCCCCCATGGACCTCAGCCAGAGCCTCGGCGCCCTCGGCGTGCTCGACGGCGAGGTGCTCTACCTCCGCCCGCGCGAGGCCGTCATCCCGCCCGCCATGTACGACGACCTGGCCGACGTCGTCGCCGACGGGGTACGGGACGGGGCCGGGTGGAGCAGGGAGCACACCCGGCTGCTCGGCACCGGGGTGGCGGTCGTCCTGCTCGTCACCGGGGCCGCCGGGCTGCTGCTGAGCGGGCTTCCCGGAGGCCCCGCCGCCGTGGCCGCGGGCGTCTTCGCGCTGCTGCTGCTCGGCGTGGCAGGGGCGCTCTCCCGGGCGATGGGCGACTCCGCGGCGGGCGCCCTCATCGGCTACGCCGCCCTGCCGTACGGCTTCCTCACGGGGCTGTTCGTGCCCGCGGGCGGGGACGTGGCGGGCACGACCGGGCTCGGCGCGCCGCACCTGCTGGCCGCGTTCGCCTGCGGGGCGCTGGTGGCCACGCTGGCCGGGGTGCTCGTCGCGGACGGCGTGCCGGCCTTCCTGGGGACCGCCATCGCCGCGGTGACCGGGGTGGCGGGGAGCGCCGTGGTGATGGTGTCCGGGGCGTCGGGGGCCGGGGTGGCGGCGGTCGCGGTGACGATCCTGCTGGCCCTCAGCCCGGTCATCCCCTCCCTGTCCTTCAAGCTCGCCCGGATGCCGATGCCCGCGCTGCCCACCAACGCGGAGGAGCTGCGCAACGACAACCAGCGCCTGGACAGCAGCGGCATCCTGGAACAGGCCAGGCAGGCGCAGCGCTACGCCACCGGCGTGATCATCGGCATCTCGATGACGGCACTCGTCGCACAGGTGTGCCTGGTGCTGGAGGGCGGGCCGATGGCCCTCAGCATGTCGGCCGTCGTGTCGCTGGTCCTGATCATCCGCACCCGGGTCTTCGCCGGGCTCGGCCAGCGGCTGTGGCTGACCGGCAGCGGGGTGGCCGGGCTCGTCATGCTCGCGGCCAAGCTCGCCTCGGCCGGCGGGATCGTCCCGGTGATCGCCGTGGGCATCGTGCTGTTCTGGGTGGCGATGATCACCCTGGGCCTCAGCATCAAGCCGCCCGCGGGCAACACGTCGCCGTTCTGGGGACGCGCGGCGGACATCATCGACATCACGCTGATCGTGGCGCTCTTCCCGCTGGCGCTCGGCGTGCTCGACCTGTACGCCTGGATCCGCGGCCTCTCCGGCTGACCCTCCCGGCGACCTCGGCCGGGCCATGGCGGGCCCGGCCGCGGTCAGAAGCCGGAGCGCTCCCGGAAGTCCCGCCGGGCGTCGCCGAGCATGTCCCGCAGGCTCGGCCCGTCGCCGATCCGCATGTCCCCCATCATCTCGTCCTTGGCCGCCGCCGCCGCTGCCTCCGCGGCGTGCACGGCGGCCACGATGGCCTCCCCGAGCCGGGCGCTGTCCAGCCGCTCCTTGGCCCGCCGGCTGACGTCCAGTCCGAGCAGGGTGCCGAAGGAGTCCGCGGTCGCCACCACCTCGCCCTCCTCGGCCCCGCCGGTGAACGTCCGCTCGGTCCACGCCGCGACCAGCTCCTCCATCCGCGCGGACGCGGTGGAGAGCTGGGCCATCAGCGTTTCGAGCTCGTGGGCGTCGTCCATGCTCATTCCCCTCGCAGCATCGCCTCGATGTACGGCGCCAGCGGATCGTGCCCGGCGTCCACCCGGCTGCGAGGGTCGATCATCTCCTCCATCGCCTCCGCCAGACGCTCACCCATGGCGGCGCGCGCCGCGCCCACGGCCTCGACGGCGGCTGCGGCGACGGCCGTGTGGTCCAGGTCGCGCATCGCCCGCGGATCGATGGCCACGCCGAGCAGCCGCCCGGCGCCGGTCACCCGGGCGGTCACCCGGCCGGACGCGTCGGAGCCGGTGAACTCCTCGGTGCTGAGCTCGCGCAGCGTCTCGGTGTAGGCGCCCATCCACGCGTCGGCCTCGCGCAGCAGCCCCTCGGCGTCGCCCTCGCGGCCTTCGTTGAAAGCGTCGGTGTGGTTCACATGTGGTCCCCGGCGGAGGGGCCGGTCGCGGGCGCGGCATTCGGCGCCGGCACCCAGTAGTCGCGGATCGTGGAACGTTCCGCCAACTCGGGATCCAGGTCGAGATTGCGCGGCCCCCGCGCCGGATCGCCGCCCCGGTAGAAGGAGGCCCGCAGCTCGTACAGCTTCATCTCCAGCTTGTTGAGGTCGCCTTCATAGGCGTTGTACACGTCGGCGAACTCCTTGATGAGCTTGCCCACGAAGCCCCCGAACGCGCCCGCCTCCGCGATGAACGCGGCCATGCCCATGGGGTGGGCCCGCATCTTCGCCAGCGCCGAGAGGATCGGGGCGGTCGCGGCGTAGACCGTGAAGATCCACAGGTCGTAGTCCACGACCTCCTTGCGCAGATGGTTCATCGTGTCGCTCATGTCGCGGGCGACCGAGCTGAGCTGGGGGAAAAGCTTGTCCTGCACGAATCTTACGTGATAGCCGGTCTGCTGGGCGGCGTGGCCGGTCCAGTGCGGATTGACGTCGTTGAACCAGGTCATCCACACGTCGTTGCTGTTGCCCGCGACCGCGCCGGACAGCTCCTTCCAGGTGTCCCGCCGGGCGATGAACAGCCACGGGTTGCCGACGTTCAGCGTGGCCAGCACGTCAAGCGCGAGCACGACCGCCATCCCGGACAGGCCGAGGGCGCCGCGGATCTGCATCCGCGGCCCGTTCAACGCCTGGAAGAACTGCTTGAAGAACCCCGGGTCGGGCCGGGCGCCGGGAGGCGGCGGCGCGGCCCGTCCGGGCGCGCCGCCCGCCACCCGGGGGTTGCCGACCTGGCCGCCCGGTGAGCCGCCGCCCGGCCCGCCCGCGTTGCCCGGCGGGCCGCCGGTCCAGCCGCCGGGCGGTGGGGGGACCGGCCTCCCGTTCTGCCATACCTGGTACCTGGACGCATCGGGCTCGTACGGCCCCGCGCCGGAGTTCGCCATCACGCTCCTTTCAAGGGCTGCAGACGGCTGACGCCGGTCATGTTGGCGATCTCGCTCGCGTCGTAGTTCTCAGCCGCCCTGACCATGGTCCCGCCGTCGGACCGCAGCGAGTCGCCGAGGATGGCCGCGCTGTCCCCCCAGGTCCGGCTGACGGAGTTGAGCCGGTTGACGTAGGGGAGGCCGACCAGGGGGATGCCGCCCACCGGAGCGAGGTTCCAGCCCTCGAACTCCGGGCTGGAGCCCTTCAGCGCGTGCAGGGCGGTGGCCGAGTCGTCCAGCACGCCGCCGTACATCCTCAGCTTGTCCGTGTGGACCTGATAGCCGGACGGTCCCGCCGACCCCGGCGCCGGTGCGGGGGCCGGGGAGGAGGGCGCGGGGCGGTGCGGAGCCGACGGGGCCGGGGTGGCGAAGGGCAGGCACGGGCCGGGCGGCGGGCACCTCGGGGCGTGCGGGCACGGGCTCAGGATCGGGGGGGCCGGTGCATGGGGCGGGGGGCCGCCCGGCGTGCCGGTCGGGGCAGGCGAGGGCGAAGGGGAGGGCGAGCCTCCTGGCGTCGGTGATCCGGACCCTCCCGGCGAGGGCGAGCCGCCCGGCGTCGGTGAGCCGGGATCCCCCGGGGTGGGGGAGCCGCCCGGGGTCGGGGAGCCGCTCGGCGGCGGGGTGGGCGACCCGCTCGGTTCGGGGGTCCCCGAGCCGGAGGGGGACGGGCTCGGTCCCGCGGTGGGCGAGCCGCCGGGTGTCGGTGTCTGCGTCGTGGACGACGGCACGGGATCGGGCACGCGATCCTACTTATCACCCTCAAATGGGGCTTTGGCGTGCATGAATGGACATTTGTCGAGGTGTAGACATTCATTCACTGGGGCTTCAGGTGCAGGACACTGAGCGATCGGAACCGGTTCACGCCGCGAACGAATCCGGATCGCCGGTGATCACCCGCGTTGCGGTGGTATGCGCCTAGGGCTAGCTTGCTACGCATGTGTCCTAATGATGTTCGTGTGAAGGGATGTGGCCGGTGAGGGAGTTCGGGGACTTCGCGAACATCGACATCGACAAACTGCTCCGCGGGGCGGAGGTCCAGTTCGCCAAGGCCGAGGAGGTCCAGCAGAGCCTCGCCGGGCTCGTCGGCCGCGCCGAGGACGAGGACGGGCTGGTCAGCGTCGAGTACGCCGGAGGCGGGCTGCGCGACCTCACCCTGCACGCCAAGGCGATGCGGCTCAGCTCCGGAGAGCTCGCCGAGAAGATCAAGCAGGTGATCCAGGAGGCGACCGAGGATCTGCAACGCCAGATCAACGAGCTCATGGGCGACGTCTACGGCGAGGAGGACAACCCGATGAAGCTCGTCAACGACCCGGAGGCGGCGCTGGGCCAGATCAAGGAGGCGGAGGCGGCCTACAACCGCACCTTCGAGGACGTGATGGGCGAGCTCGACCGCATCCGCCGCCGCCTCGACCTCTAAGCCTTCTCCTCCTTCGCCCGGTCGGTCTCCTGGCCGTAGAAGGAGCCCTTGTCGTCACCGGTCGGCAGATTGCCGATGAGCACCTGCTTGAAGTCGGGGACCCTCTCGCCGGTCGGCGACGCCGAGTCGTCGAGCCGTCCCTTGAGGAGCTGTGCCAGCAGCATGCCGCCGGTGGTGACGATACCGGCGGCCATGGCGAAGCTCTTCACGTTCTTCCCGGTGATCGTTTTCAGGGTTCCCCGGAACGCCTCGGTGACCACGGACTTGAAGGTGGCCGCCGGTATGGCCCCTCCGGGCACCACCGCCGCCGACATGGCCCCGATCGCGCACTTCAGCAGGACGCCCGCGCCGATGACGCCGACGATGGCGGCGACGAAGGAGAGCAGCGCCAGGCAGTCGAGGGCGCCGCCCATGGCGTCGTTGATGCGCTTGTTGTCGCCGAGCTCGGAGGTGAACTTCTTGGCCACGGCGGCGAACTCGGTGCGGCCCAGCTCCCTCCAGAAGCTCTCCGGCAGCTTCTCGATCTCCTGGACGAAGACGGCGACCTCGTCGAGCATCTCGTTCAGGGCGCGCGAGGACTCCGCGGCGGTCCGGATGTCGCTCGGGCTGGAGAACAGGACGCCGAGCAACGTGAACGCGAACCGGGTGGAGACGGAGATCCACGGTGTGACCGGGGGAGCGCGCCGGCGGACGTGGTCGTCGCCATCGCGGCGGTGTAAAGGGACGTTCCCGTGTCATAGGCGTGCATGTCAGGTTCAGCCCTTTCAGTTCGGCTTGGGGGTGCTGGCCTCGTCGGCCGCCCGCACGACCTTCGCCCCTTGGTTCAACTGCCTGTCCCAGGCCGCGAGGGAGGCCCGGGCGGCATGGAGGTACTGGACCGCCTGGTCGCGGGCGGCCCGGTGCGCGGGGCCGAACGACGCGAGGCCGATGACTCCGAAGCCGGGGAATCCCACGTCGATGTGCTGGGTCGCGTTCTGCGCCCGGTCCACCGCGTCACCGGCGCCCGACTCGACCTTCTTGCCGAGATCGGTCATCGCCTTCCAGTCCGCGTTGCGCCAGCCGCCGGCCACCTGCCCCGCCGCGAGCGTCTGCTCCCGGGTGAGAGGCTTCTGCCGGTCACCGCCGCCCCCGCCGCCCCCGCCGGAGCCCGTGCCGTCTCCCTTGCCCTTGTCGTCCGCGCCGCCCGCGCCGGGACCTCCCGCGCCGGGGCCGCCTCCTCCCGACGGTATCCCGCCACCCCCGCCGGCACCGGCCTCGTCTTCGGCTTTGTCGGCGTCGTCCTTCTTGTCCCCGGCCTTGTCCGGGTCCTCGGCTCCGGGGGCACCGGGCATCCCGGCACCACCCGCCCCTGCCGGGTCCTCGGCGCCGGGATCCTCGGCTCCGGGATCTTCGGCCTCGGGATCGTCGGCACCTCCGGGCATGCCGGGGTCGCCGGGTACACCGGGATCCTCCGCATCGGGATCTTCGGTCTCTGGGTCGCCGGTCCCCGGGTCGCCGGTTCCGGGATCCTCGGTTCCCGGGTCTCCGGCTTCGGGATCCTCGCTTCCCGGGTCTCCGGGCGTTTCCGGATCTTCGGGATCCTCCGGGACCGACGGGTCGCCGGGGTCACCCGAGTCACCCGGATCGTTTGTGTCGGGGTCGTCGGGGTCGTCGGGGTCGTCGGGGTCCGCTGGATCCGCCGGGTCCGCCGGGTCCGCCGGATCTGCGGGGTCTGCCGGATCTGCGGGGTCTGCCGGGTCGTCGGGGTTGCCGCCGGGACTGCCGGGGTTGTCGCCGGGGTCGTTCGGCGGGTCGGTGTCGTCGTCCGGATCGTCGGCCGGAGGCTGCTGGGGCTGTTCGGGGGCCGGGTCCGGTTGCTGGGGCTGGGGTTGTTCGGGGGCCGGTTGCTGGGGGGCGGGGTCGGCCGGCGGGTCCTGCTGGCCGGGCTCGACGGGGGTGGGCGACGTGGTTTCGAGGGGGATGCCGCCCTGGTCGGTGTCCGGCTGGTCGGTACCCCCGCCGTCCTGCCCGCCGGAGGCGTCCTGGCCACCCGAGGTGTCCTGGCCGCCCGAAAGGTCCGTACCGGCGGAGGTGTCGCCGTCGTCCTGGTGGTCGCCGTTGGCGTCGTTCCACGGGGGATCGCCCTTGGCGGCCGTCGGGTCGATCCAGCCCGGCGTGCCGTCCGAGAGGTCCGCGATCTCGGTGGGCTGGTCGGCCCCACCCGAGTCGGCCCCACCCGAGTCGGCCCCACCCGAGTCGGTGCCGCCCGCGTCGGCTCGGCCGGAGTCGGTGCCGCCCGCGTTGGGCCCGGTTCCACCGGTGCCGGTTCCCGGTCCGGAGTCCGCACCCTGCCCGGGGCCGGTGTCGGTCCCGCGCCCCCCGGCATCCGCGCCGGCGGGCGTTCCGGGGGCCGCCGTCGAGGCAGGGTCTGGGGGTACGGCGGGATTCGGGTCGGCCGCTGCCAGGGAGGTGTCCTGGCCGTTGGGCGTGACAGCGCGTCCCTCGTCCATGCTGCCGAGGCCAAGGGCGCCGTAGTCGATGGCGTTCAGCTCCACGCTGCCGCCCGAGGGGGTCCCGCCCCAGTTGAGCAGTTCGTCGATGCTCGGTCGCTCGGCCAAAACCGGGCCTCCGTCCCCCCGCTTTTCGTGACGACAGGGTAGTCCAACTGCGATGATCTACCCTAGTAAGGGAGGAACCACATTATTTCCACACGGAGCGGGACACCGGTCGCTGAGCGTACACATCGCGACTGAAGACGGGCGAAGTATAAGCCGCCTACCTGCATGTTTTCCGATTGGTCGGACAAGCGTTAGCTCTTCGTGATACATACTTGTTAGGTATGTTGCCGTAGCTAGCTACTGTGATATCTGCACACGTATGTGGTACTACTGCCGTTCTGTCCACTTGGACGGCGTCATGGCCACGTAGGTGGCGTCAGGCGCAGTGCTACGGCACAGGAAGCATGGCCTACGTAACGGAGGTGGCCCGTGACTGAGTTCTTCGGTGCGAAACCGGAGCAGATTACCCAGGGAGCGCAGCTCGTTGAGGACACTGCGCAGTATGTGGAAGGTCTCCGCAAGGGTGTCCAGACCCTGACCTCGGAGTTGACCAGCGCGGGCTGGCTGGGCTCGGCTTCGGCCAAGTTCGTGCAGGCCATGGTCAAGTGGGATGAGCAGGCGATGATCGTGCGCCGTGACCTGGAGACGATCGCCAAGAACATGGGCGACAACGTCATCGTCTACCGCGCGACCGAGGCGGACGTCCAGTCCGGCATGAACCGCGTCGACTCGCTCATCAACAGCCCGGTCGCCTAACTAGTCGCTGAGGAGCTGACATGTCGGAGCATGTGAAGGTCAATTTCGGCGCCATGGAGGAGACCCAGATCGGGCTTCTCAACGTCGTCACCGCCATGGACAAGGCGACGGACGACCTCATCACCCAGCTCAAGGTCGTGCTGGGCGACGAGGCATGGCAGGGTGGCGCGGCTGAGTTCTTTGAGCAGCACCGTGTGAAGTGGAACGCGGCCGAGGCCGAGATGGGCCGTCAGCTGGGCGAGGCGGCGAGGGCCCTGGGCGTCGCCAACGAGAACTACCGGGCGGCCGAGGCGCGTAACAAGGCGATCTGGGCCACTCACTAAGGCTCGCAGATCACATGGCCCTCTCGGTCGTCGTTTCCGCGATGGCCGAGATGGCCTGTCTTCGGGGACTCCCTGAGGGAGAGGCATGACCAGCAGAGACGCGATGTACGGCGGCGGCGAGGCCGTCCCGCTGGATCCCGACTGGCCCGGCCTGACCGGCGCGGGCGCGACCTCGGAGTTCGACGCAGGCCGGATGAGAGACGTCGCGGGCCGGCTCCAGAAGTTCGTCGACGCCCTCAACGGCCCGGGCGCCGCGGAGGGCTACACCACGGGGACGCTGGCGAGCCTGCGGGATCACGCCGTCCTCAGCGAGCAGCACCTCGGCACCTGGCAGGCGCCGAGCGCCCTGGCGAAGAGCGTCGGCTCGGGCTCCGGGCCCCGGGAGGACAGGGGTTACGCACTCTCGACGGTCTACGGCATGCTCGCGGCCCGCTGCCAGGATGTCGTCAACGAGCTCTACCGGCAGGCGGACGAGTACGAGCGCGCCCACGCCAAGAGCCACGTGAACTCGTGAGCCGAGGAAGGCCATCGTGAGCAGTGACGAGCGAGTTCTGGTCATCCGCGACCCGAGCGACCAGCCCCAGCCGGGCGACGGCGGCGCGACCCGTGAGCAGATCGAGCAGTGGGTGAACAGCACGGCGCCCTACATGGTGCAGGACGCCGGCTTCGCTTACATGCACGCCACCCAGAAGATCAACGACCTCTGCGACGGCCTGATGGCGCAGGCGTCGGCGCTGAGCGAGTTCTGGGACGGCGACGCCGCGACGGAGACCCAGCAGGTGCTGCGCATGCTGCACGCCACCGGCACCGAGCTGTCCGGCAAGATGGACATGATGTCGTCCGCCCTCGGCCGGCACGCCCAGAGCCTCTTCCAGGCGGGCAACGACCTCGCGACCGCCGAGGACGACGAGGGGGCCCGCAGGGTCTTCCGCGACCTCAACGACAAGATCACCGAGGTCTACCAGCTCTACGTGCCGCAGACCGTCTCCTACGTGCTGCCGAAGCCCCTGCCGCAGGAGTCGTACGACTACCGGACCGCCCAGGGCCCGAACGGGAACGACTTCTACGGCGGCGACCGGCCGACCTTCGCCACCACGTCGTACGAGGGTGGCGGCTCGTCGCCCTGGCCGTCCGGTTCGGACGGCGCCGGATCCGGCGCGGGCTCCGGCGGTACCGGCTCCGGCGCCGGCCCCGGGGCGAACGGCCCGGGGAGCGCCGGCTCGGACGCCTCCGGCACGCAGGACCCCGGCGGCTCCCGTCCGGACGGTCCCGGCTCCGGCGGCCCGGGTGCGGACGGCGGCACGGACGCCCCCGGCTCCGGCGGCCCGGGTGCGGACGGCGCCCAGAACGGGTCCGATCAACCGCTTCCCGGCGGCCAGGACCAGCCCGGCACCGGGGGCGACTCCGGAGATCCGGGCACCGGGCAGGACGGCGGCACGGCCCCGGCGGTGATCGGCGGCGCCGAGCCCGACGCCCCGGCGTCCCCGGGCGACCCGTGGCGCACCGAGGTCGCGAGCGTGCCCGCCACGATCTCCGCCGCCCCCGCCCTCCCGGCGCCCGCGCCGAGCCTGCCCGCCACCGGCGGCGGCCCGGCTCTGAACGGGCAGTCCTTCGGCGCCCCCGGCGTCCTGTGGGGCGGCGGCGGGCCGAACAGCGTGCCGGGGGCCCCGAACGGCGGAGGTACGGGCGTCCCCACCGCGACCGGCGGCCCGAACGGCGCGTCGGGCGGGGTAGCCGCGGCGGCCGCGATGGAACGGGCCGCGGCGGGCGGGTCGATGATGTCACCGCTCCTGCACCCGGGCGGCTCCGCGGGCGAGGCGGAAGAGCAGCAGGAACGCCGCACCTGGCTGAACGAGGACCGCGGCACCTGGAAGCCCGGCCAGACGGGGTCACCTTCCGTCATCCGCTGACCGGTTGGAGAGCTAGGGGGACATGGCATGGCGATCAACCTCGACAAGGATTGGCCCGGCCTGGAGCAGGACGACGCAGGCGGTCCCGACTTCGACCAGGAGGAGATCAGGCGGATCGCGGGCGAGCTGGCGAAGGTGCTGGAGAAGCTGACCACGCCCACGCAGCCGCCGGCGACCCAGTCCGTCTCCGGGATCGGCGTCGACGAGCCGCCGCCGCCGCTGCCGCCGGACGCGGGGTCGCTGCCGGACGTGCGGCTCCAGTGCGCGATCAGCGACGCCCTCGGCGAGTGGATGACGGCCCAGCAGTTCGGCACCGCGATCAGCACCGCCTACTCGGTGCTCATCGGCGAGAACGGGAACAACAGCGGGCTGTACGCGGCCCTCACCCAGCAGTTCGAGGCCGCCAATGACGCCGTGGGCGACATTGCGAGGAACTACAACGGCGCGGAGGTGGTCAACCAGGACGGGACCACCACCATGCAGGTCTGAGGGCCGACGACGTGGCAGAGACGAACTCCCAGCCGCTCGCCTTCAACAGCGGGCCGCTGATGACCGACGCACTCCCGACCACCATGTTCACCAACAACCTGGAGCAGATCAAGAAGTGGCTGGACAACGCCTCGCCGGACACGGTGCGGCGGGCGGGGCAGTACTACGTCGCCGCGCACGACCTGCTCTACCGGACCTCGGCTGAGCTGAAGGCGAAGGCGACGGAGCTGGCGGAGCACCTGGGCGGGCCTGTGGGCGTCACCACCCAGCGGCAGTTGCAAGCCCTGGACGCCAGCATGCGGGAACTCGCCGACAAGATGCGGGACGTCGGGGTGCCGTTGCAGAAGTACGCGGACAACCTGGCGTGGGGCCAGCGGAACCTCGTGGAGAAGCGCTTTGAGGACTCGCGGTCCGACCACGACACCGACTGGGCGGACTGGACCCCCTTCTGGGGGATGTACCGGGCGGAGAAAAGGGCGACCGACCACTTCGAGAAGGTCAACGACGAGATCGTGAGGATCTACGCCGAACTGCCCACCGAGGTCCAGTCCGCGCTGCCGACCCCGGTCGAGATGCCCATGCCCGACTACCGCTCGCCCGGCCTCCCCGACTTCGGCGCGCCCCCGGCTGCCTCGGGCACCGGCCTGCCCGGTGACGGCTCGGACGCCTGGGACCGCTCCGACTTCGCGAACGCCGGCGACCCGTCCGCGTCCGGCCCCGGCTCGCTCGACCCGGACGGCCTGAACCCCGGCGGCCTCAATCCCGGCGGCCTCGATCCGGACGGCCTGAACCCCGGCGGCCTCGACCCGGACGGTCTCAATCCCGGCGGCCAGGATCCGAACGGTCTCGATCCGAACGGCCCGAACCCCGGCGGCCTCAATCCCGGCGGACTGGACCCGAACGGGCTGAACCCCGGCGGCCTGAACCCCGGCGGCCTCGACGCGAACGGCACCTCCCTGCCGGGCATGTCCGGGAAGGGCGTCGACGACACAGCACTGGCCGGCCTGAACGACGCGAACGCCCTGCCGGCCTCCGGCATCCGCGGCGCGGACTTCAACCCCGCCGCTTCCGGCTACGGCGGCTCGCCGTACGGCGGTTCGGGGTACGGCTCCACCGGTTACGCCAGCCCGGGCGTCCTGGGGTCCGGCGGCGGCGGGGCGGGCGGTGGGGTGTCGTCCGGCGGCGTCCTGCGGGCGGCCGACGCCGCCGCGGCGGCCGCGCGCGGCGCGAGCGGCATGGGCGTCGCGCCGTCGTACCTGGCCGGTGCCCCCGCCACGGCCGGCGGCCACGAAGAGCAGCACGAGGAGCACAACAGCACGCTCCTGGAGGACGACGACGTGTGGGGCGGCGGCGGGGACCACATCCCCTCGATAATCTCCAGCCAGACGGCGAAACGCCGGTCCGATGCCTGATCGCCGCGCCGCCGGACAGCCGAATCCGCCCGGCGGCGCCGGCGTGTACGGCGAGCGCGGCACAGGTCCCGGCCTGACGACGAAGAGGGCGGAAATGGCGGAAATGGCGGAGAGGAACGGACAATGAGTGAACCGACCGGCGCCGCGAACGCCTCCTCCCAGACCGGTAATCCCTACCAGGCACTCCAGGGCGGCTACCAGATGCCCGGCATGTCCGGCATCTCGGGCATAGCGGGTATGTCGGGGGTCGCCGGCGAGAAGCCGGACGTCGAATACAGAGAGGGCAAGATCCAGGCTCTCGGCGACAACTACGGCAAGCTGGCGCCCGGGGTGCAGGTCGTCTCCGACCAGACCAAGGGCATCGACATCCCCTTCCCCTCGTTCGGGGTCGTGGGACTCGGGCTCAACGGCGTCCACGCCGAGGCACGGCGCGGCGCGGCGAGCGCGCTCGACGCGGCCAGGGGGGCGCTGGAGTCGTGGCAGCGCGCACTCAGGGCGACCGAGAAGTCCTACGCCGAGGCGGAGGAGAAGAACGGCGGCGGCGACGGAGGTGGGACGGGCGGTGGCAACCCCTTCAACGTCGGGGCTCCCGACCTCTCCGGCCTCAACGGCGGGATGCCGAAGATCGACTCGGCCGGGTTCAAGAACCCGGATCTGAGCGGTCTGGACCCGAACGGTCCCGGCATCAAGGGCCCGGATCTGAGCGGCCTGGATCCCGACGGTCCGGACATCAAGAACCCGGATCTGGACGGCCTGGATCCCGACGGTCCGGACATCAAGAACCCGGATCTGGACGGCCTGGATCCCGACGGTCCGGACATCAAGAACCCGGATCTGGACGGCCTGGACCCGAACGGCCCGGACATCAAGAACCCGGATCTGAGCGGTCTGAACCCGAACGTGCCCGACCCGAACACCAACGTCCCCGGCTTCGACTCGGATGGCCTGAGGACCAGCCTGGACGGGCTGAACGACCGGCTCTCCGGCATGAACGACCCGCTCAAGACCGACCTTTCGGAGTTCGACCCGAGCAAGATGCCGGGGTACGACCCGAGCAAGGTGCCCGGCCTCGACCCGAACAGGATCGGGGCGCCGGGGACGAACGTCCCGGCCTCCTGGACCGGCCAGCCCGGCACCGACACCCTGACCAGGGGCGGCGGTACGGGCGGCGTCATGCCACCGGAAGGGACCGGCGCCCTGAGAGCGGCGAGTGGCGTGAACGGCCTCAACGGCATGCCGATGATGCCGATGATGCCCGGCATGGGCGGCGCCCCGAACGAGGGGCGCGAGAACGAGTCCTCCATCCCCCTGCACGAGCGCGAAGAGGTCTGGATGGACGACGAGGACATCGCCCCGCCCGTGCTCGGCATGGAGGCGTGATCCGGCATGGCCTATGAGAACGACAGGCACCTGTACGAGGCCGCGATCACGGCGAGCGTCGTCGCCGCGGGCGTGCTCAGGGCACCGAAGGCGCTGGAGATCCCGCTGCTGATGGCCACCATGTACTCCGATCCGGGCGCCATGTCGAAGGCGGCCGCGGAGTGGGCCGCTCCGGCCGTCCGCGAGAGGCTCGTCGACCTGAAGAACGTCGTCACGACACTGGTGACCGACGCGGAGAAGAAGAAGGACTGGGGCGGGAAGGACGACGGCAACTTCCAGTTGTTCCGCACGAACTCCGAGACCTTCACCAAGGAGATCGACAAGCTCATCGCCTGCCGGGACGGCGCGGGGCAGTGCCTGGACCAGACCGCGGGCGTCTATCACTGCGGGGCACAGATCTGCTCCGCCGTGGGCGGGTGGATGACCGCCCTGCTCACGCTCAACCTGACCGGCCGGTTCCTGCCGCCGCCGATGCAGACCGCGGTGACGATCGCCACCTACAAGACGCTCAACGCGGTGCACAACGTGCTCAGCGCCATCGTCAAGAAGAAGAAGACGGCCGTCTACGTCGTCCTCGGCATCGTCGGACCGCTGGCTTACTCCCAGATGTCCTCGGCGCGGCTCTTCTGGGGTCTGACGTCCTTCCCGGGTGAGGACAAGGCGGGCGACTTCCAGCAGACCGAGCTGAAGTCCCGGGACGGCCAGCTCACCAACCCCAACCAGCCCAAAACGGACCTCGCAGGCGGACTCGGCGGGCTCGGCGGCGGTGGCATGATGGGCGGCGCTCTCGTCCCCGGCGTGATCTGATCGGGCCGGGCCGGGCCGGGCGCGCGCCCGGCCCGGCCGTGCCGGGGGCGGTCAGTAGCCGCGGTAGCCGGTGCCCGTCTTCATGCCGACGACGCCCGGCACCTCCGAGACCGAGCCGTAGCGGCCGACGGCGTAGGCCACGCCCGCGACGATGTTGTCCACCGGGTGGTAGATGCTGGCGTTGCCCGGCAGGAAGTCCTGCGGGTTGCCGCCGAAGGCGCGGTCGAGCGCGCTGGTGAAGGTGGGGTCGATGGTCTGCATCAGTCCTTTGGACGGATGCCCGGCCGCCGCGTTGGAGTCCCAGGTGTTGATCGCGTTCGGGTTGCCGCCGGACTCGTGCTTGATGATCATGTAGATGTCGTTCGGGTTCATCTTCTCCAGCGGGTACTTCTCCGGGTCGCGCTCGTGCAGGATCCTGATCGCCTCGTCGATCCACTCCTTGAGCCTGCCGGTGGGCGCCGGGCCGCCGCCGGGCGGGGGCGGGCCGCTCGGCCCGTAGCCGCCGAAGCCGCCGCCGCCGTCGGTCTGCTGCGCGGCGCCGCGCGAGTCCTGCCCGTAGCCGGGGACCCGCTCCCAGTCGAGGGGCTTGCTCGGCTCCGGGGTGAACCTGCCCTCGCCGGGCGCGGGGATGTCCCTGAAGGTGATCGCCCGCTCGCTCAGGTGCTTCTTCAGATCCTTGACCGCCTGGGTGACGGCCTCGTCGGCCTTCTTGAGCTGCTCGCGGGCGTCGCTGGTGGCCCGGCCGACCGACGCGCTGATCCCCTGCGCCAGCTGGTCCGCCGTGCTCCTGGGGTTCTCCGCGCAGTAGGTGTTCCAGGTGGAGACGAGGTTGTCCACCAGGGTCCGCACGTTCGTCTCGGCGGCGTCGAGCACGCCGGCCGCCCTGGTGAGCGAGGACGCGCAGGCGTAGAGCGCGTCGTTCAGCGCGTCGCCCGCCTTGCCGTACTTGACCATGTAGTCGCCGAAGGCGTCGGCGGCGGCGCCCTGCCAGGCGGCGTTCACCGTGGTCACCGCGGAGCCGAGCGCGAAGGTGTGCTCCTGGACCTTGTCCGCGGTGCCGGTCCAGCGCTTGACGACCGCGTCGATCGAGCTCTTGCTGCCGTCGACCTTCCCGGCGATGCCGACGAGTTCCTCGCTGCCCGGGACGATGACGGCGAGCGGCCCGCGTTCGCCGCTCCGGTCGGTCATGACCGGCTTCCCGCGTAGGTCTGCTCGGTGGCCCGGTTGACGCCGCGCAGGTTCCCCTCGACGTCGTCCAGCGCGCGCTCGACGCCGCGCAGCTTGGTCGCGACCGCGCCGAGCTCGCTGTCGAGGGTCTTCTCGACGTCGTCGATCGCCTGGGCGAGCGTGCTCGCGTCGGTCAGCCTCCCGAACATGGTGGAGTCCGCGGACGCCGCCGGATGGGCGGCGCCGAGCTCGGTGAAGTCGCCGGCCACTTTCCGCGCGGTCGTGCGGCACTGGTCGAGCGCGTCAAAGTAGATGTCGACGGCCACCTGACTGGTTCCTTCCCGCAGGCAAAACGTGATCGTGATAGGTGTGTCCCCCACGGGTCATCGGGTGACCTGGAGGGGGGAGCGGGCGACCGCCGGGTCGAGGGCCGGTCCCTCGGGGATCAGCCGCAGGATGTTCGGCGGCAGCGGGGCGACCTGGGAGGTGTCGTAGCCCAGCTTGCCGAGGATGTCGGGAGAGGGCAGGGCATAACGCCGGCCCTGCTCGCTGACGAGGTAGTAGTTGCTGATCGAGCCGACCTGACCCTCCGCGGGCAGCAGACCGGCCATCGCCGCGCCGCCCGGCGGGAACACCACCTGGTCGAAGTGCTCGGGGTCGCCGCCCGCCTTCGGCTCGGGGATCGTCATCGTGCTCCCCACGGTCAGCCGCGCCCGCATCGACCCCTTGGCGGTGTCCGCGTAGACCGCGCACAGGGGTGCGGCGGCCGGCGAGGAGACCATCCGCGGCATCGTGGCGGGCAGGCCGCCGCCCGAGATCGTCTGGCGTGAGGGGGAGGCGTTCGCGGTGGCGGCGTCGATCGTGACCGGCAGCACCGGGCTCTTGCCGTACGCCTTCTTGGTGGCCGGGTCCTCCAGGAGCAACCGGGCCTGGGTGAGCGTGATCGGGGCGAGGCCGTCGGAGAGCATCACGTACCAGCGGGCGGGGGCGCCGGCCACCTCCGGCACCGTGAAGACCTGGCCGACCGTGACGGCCCCCCTGCCGCCGGAACCGCCGATCTTCTTGCCGCGGTCCGGCACCGGCGGGCCGGTGAAGTCCCTGCCCTCGGGGATCGAGTTGAGCCAGGCGGCAGGCACCTTCCTGGGCTGGGCGTTCAGCATGCGCACGCCGTCGGCGGTCACCCGCATGCGGGTGTCCGCCCAGAGCAGCCAGGTCTGCCGGCCGTCGTCCACCACCATCCCGTCGCCGCCGACCGGCGTGCCGCCCACCGGCGTCCCGCCCACCAGCGTCACGTACGGCTTGCGCCCGCCGGCGCCGTCGGGACCCTCGGTCACGCATACCGACCACGGCCCGCGCACCAGCTTGTTCCCGGCCGGCAGCGAGTCCGGCGCGCCGGCGATGCCGACGACCGGGCCGCGGGCGTACTTCTCCAGCGACGCGGACGTCACGTCGAGCGTCTTGATGTCGGCGCTGTCCAGCAGCAGCCGGGCGGAGACGTAGTTGGCCACCGGCAGCAGCCTGTTCTGCTGCTGGCTGTAGACGTACGTCGCGCCGGTCTCCGTCTCGACGATCAGCTGGCCGGCATCTGTGATCTTGGTGGCGTTGCCCGGTTTGATCAGTCCCCAGATGCCGAAGCCGGCGAGTATCAGCACGGCGACCAGGGCCCCGGCGAACATGCCGACGTTGTGCCGTCGCATCGGCGACTCCGGCACGTCGGGCTCGCCCTGGAGCAGGGCCATGCCCAGGCGCTGCTGCATCAGCCGGTGCGCCTGGTAGAGGTCCTTCTGGGTCTGCATCCCACCTCTTCCGGTAAAGCTGAGGATCAGCATATTCGCCACATACGTCACAGGGGGCGTCAGTGCGGACATCTCGCGTTCGGTAACTCTGTGCATATGCGGACGATCCGGCGAAGTTCCCTCCGGCCTGCGCCGACGCGCCTACCATCGGCCTTCAGGCCGGTCGCCCGGCGTGGCGAAGGAGGGATGCAGGCTGTTCCGCGATCCGCTTCCAACGGGGAGGAAGGCGCCGTGGACGCTCCCCGAGGGGCGCTACAACCCGGTTGTCACCGCCGACGGCCGCCGCTGGCGCGACTACGAGGACGCCGCCGAAGCGGTGGCCCCCGCGCCGCCCGCCCTCGTCCCCGAACTCGTCCCCGAACCCGTTGCCGAACCCGTCCCCGCTGTCGCCTCCGCCTCCGAGGGGGAACCGGCCGAGGGCGGCGGGCAGGACTGGTTCGACCGTGCGGACCGTCCGCCGCCGCTGGAGGAGGCCAGGCCGTACGGCGTCCCGGGCGGGCTGGCCAGGCCCGACCCGCAGACCCAGCAGGACATCCGGGGCGCGGTCCCGCTGTGCGCCTCGGGGCGGCCCAGGAGGTTCCCCGACCCGCGCGGCACGTGGATCCGGATGATCAACGCCGAGGGGCCGGTGGAGGACCCGTTCCGCGCCACCAACGCGATGGACTGCGCGCTGGCGGTGGTCTCCACCTGGCACGGCGAGCCCGCGGTGGCCGCGCCCAGGCAGCCCGAGTACGACCGGGCGGGCCGGCCGGTGCTCTCCGGCGAGGAGAAGGGGGTGGCCAGGGCCGAGCACTGGCTCGGGCACTCCTTCGGTTACGTCGGGCAGGGCCGCCGGGCCTACGCCCAGGTCGCCCAGCGGCTGCTGGCGGGCGGCCACGGTTCGGCGGCCGTGCTGGTCACCCGGTGGCCGGGCGGCGGCGCGCACGCGTGGAACGCGGTCAACTCCTGCGGCGAGGTGATCTGGATCGACGCCCAGCGCGGGCACATGGCGGTGGAGCCGCAGTACGAGGCGGTGACCGGGGTGTTCTGCGTGGTGATCGACAGGGAGGGACGGGGCCGGTGAAACTGGAACAGGCGCGGGCGGTCGCGGAGGAGTACTTCAACGGGGTACGCCCGCTCGACGAACCCGTCCAGGTCATGCTTTATGGCTTCAAAGGTGGTTATGTCGCCTGGGGTAAGGAGGACGAACCGGACGACCCCGGCGTCCTGCCGGAGACCGCCGGCGGCGGTTGCGTCGTGATCGACTCCACCACCGGCGAGATCGTGATCCGCCCCCTGCTGAACCCGGAGACCGTGGCCGACCAGTGGCCTGGCCGCCACCCCCGCTGACCCCGCGGCCTCCGCTGACCTGTGCGCAGGGGGCGGCCTTCGTCAGTCGGCGGCCAGCGAGCCGACGATCGGGGCGCGGGCCGCCCGCCGCGCCGGGAGCAGCGCGGCCAGCACGCCCGCCAGGCCGGAGAGCACCACGAAGAGCAGCAGGTCGGAGTACGGCACCCGGAAGACCGCCCTGGCCGGCATCGACTGCACGCACGCCCAGCCGAACAGCACGCCGAGCACCACCCCCACCAGCGCCCCGATCAGCCCCAGCACCAGCGCCTCGACGGTCAGCAACTGCCGGAGCTGGCCCCTGGTCAGGCCCAGCGCCCGGAGCAGCGCGGACTCCCGGGTCCGCTCGTGCACCGACAGGGACATCGTGTTCGCGATGCCCAGCAGCGAGATGAGGATCGCCAGGCCCAGCAGGGCCGTCACGACCAGGAGCAGCATGTCCAGCGAGTCGTCCAGCGCGCCCCTGGACTCCGTCTGGCTCGCGACCAGCACGGTCGGGTAGGGCTGGGCCGCCGCCTCCACCGCCCTGCGGGCCGTCGCGGCCGGCACGCCCTCCGCGATGTCCGCGGTGACCTGGGTGTCGTCGGTCGCGCCGAAGTAGTCGTCGTAGGCCGCCGGGGCCACGGTCACCGCCGGCAGCACGGAGAACGCCGGGTCGAAGGTCGCCACCACGGTCAGCGGCACCGTGCCCGCCCGGCCGGTGGCGAGTTCGATCCGGCCGCCCAGCCGCACGCCGAGCCGTTCCGCCGTGGCGTCGGACACCGCCGCCGTGCCGGGCGTGAGCCGGTCGAGCGAGCCCGAGGTGACCGCCGTCTTCAGCGGTCCCACGAAGGCGCCGACCTGGTGGGGCCTTCCGCCGACGTCGGCCTGCGTGGCGCGCAGCTCGACCACGGAGGTCAGCTCCGGGCGCTGCCGCAGGGCCGCGGCGACCTCGCGCGGCACCCCGGCCTCCGCGCCCTGCGCGACGACCACGTAGTCCACCGGGAACCGCTGGTCGAGCTGGTTCGCCACGGTGGCCCGGACGCTCGCCGTGAACACCGACATCAGCGTCATCAGCGTGACCCCGATGGTCAGCGCGATCGTCGTGGTGGCCGACCGCGCCGGGTTGCGGCCCGCGTTGTCCACCGCCAGCCGGCCCGGCACCCGGAAGATCCGGGCCGGCAGCCAGCCGGTGAAGGCGGTCAGCGGCCGGACGATCACCGGTCCGAGGACCAGCACGCCCAGGAAGACCACCGCGCAGCCGGCGGCCGCGACGAAGAGCGCGAACTGGTCGCCGGAGTCCTGGGCGGCTCCCCAGCCCGCCACCGCCGCGCCGGCCGCGAGGAGGACGCCGGCGCTCACCAGCCGGAGCGCGCCCGCCCGGAACGTCCGCTCCGCCATCTGGCCGCGCAGCGCCGTCACCGGCGGCACCCGCGTCGCGGCCCTGGCCGGCAGCAGCGCCGCGCACACGGTCACGACCAGGCCGATGCCGAGTCCGGCGGCGATCGTGCGCGGGGTCAGCGCGACGGCGCCGGTGGGCAGGCCGATCGACGTGGTGGACAGCACGGCGACCGCGCCGCCGCCCAGGCCCAGCCCGGCCAGCAGGCCGAGCGCCGAGGAGACGAGCCCGACCACCGCCGACTCCAGCACGACCGAGCCGAACACCTGCCCCTTTGTCGCCCCGATGCAGCGCAGCAGCGCCATCTCCCTGGACCGCTGGGCGATGAGGATGGTGAACGTGTTGTAGATGACCAGCGCCGCCACCATCATCGCCACCAGCCCGAAGAGCAGCAGCCCGGCGGTCAGGAAGCCGGTGTTCGCGCCGTTGGCGGTAGCGAGCCGGTCCGCGAACCGCCGGCCGGTCAGCACCTCGTGGCCGGGGGCCACCGCCGCGGCCACCGAGTCGCGCAGCCGTTCGGGGCCGACGCCCTCGGCGGCGAGCACGTCGACCTCGCGGAAGCCCTTCCTGCCCGTCATCGTGGTGGCGGTCGCCGTGGTGAAGCCGACCCCGCCGTAGAACGACAGCTCCTGGTCCACGCCCGGGTCGAACAGGCCCACCACGGTGAAGCGGTGCGGTCTGCGGTCCGGGTCCAGCACGGTGATCGTGTCGCCCACGCCGAAGCCGCGGGTCTCGGCGGTGTCCTCGTCCAGCACGGCTTCGCCCGCCGTACGGGGGGACTTGCCGGAGGTGATCGTGGTGCGGTCGAGCGGGCCCTCCGGGATCGAGATGCCGTACGTGGGCCAGTCGCCCACCGCCTTGCCGTCCCTGCCGATCAGCGGCGCGGGACCCCGGACGAGCCCCTCGGCCGCCGCCACGCCGGGCACCTCGCGGACCGCGGCGAGCGTCTCGGCGGACACGCTGGACGGCTCGTCCGCGCCGTCGCCCTTCGGCGGGAGCACCGCGACGTCGATGGTGTCGGCGGCGGCGCCGAACGTGCGGGAGAACCCCGCCTGGATAGTGTCGGTGAGCACGAACGTGCCCGCGATGAAGCCCACGCCGAGCGTGATCGCCAGCGAGGTGAGCAGCAGGCGCAGCCGGTGCGCGCGCAGCCCGGCCAGAGTCGTGCGGAGCACCTCAGCCCTCCAGCTTCAGCAGCAGGTCCAGCACGGACTGCGGGGTGGGCCGGTCCAGCTCGGTGACCAGCGACCCGTCACGCAGGAACACCACCCGGTCGGCGTAGGAGGCGGCCACCGGGTCGTGCGTGACCATCACGATCGTCTGGCCCAGCTCCCGTACGGACGTGCGCAGGAACGACAGCACCTCCGCGCCGCTGCGCGAGTCGAGGTTCCCCGTCGGCTCGTCCGCGAAGATCACCTGTGGTTTGTTGATCAGCGCGCGGGCCACCGCCACCCGCTGCTGCTGGCCGCCGGACAGCTCGGCCGGCCGATGCCGTAGCCGGTCGGCGAGGCCGACGGTCCTGACCACCCGGTCGAAGAGCACCTGGTCGGCCTGGCGTCCGGCGATCTCCAGAGGCAGCCGGATGTTCTGCTCGGCGGTCAGCGTGGGCAGCAGGTTGAACGCCTGGAAGACGAACCCGATCCGCTCCCGGCGCAGCATCGTGAGCTGCCTGTCGGTCAGGCCGGTGAGCTCGACGTCGCCGACGCGCACGGTGCCGCCGGAGACGGTGTCCAGACCGGCGAGGCAGTGCATCAGCGTGGACTTGCCGGACCCGGAGGGACCCATGATCGCGGTGAAGGCCCCGGTGGCGAAGCCCACGTCGACCCCGCGCAGGGCGTGCACGGCCGCGTCGCCCCGGCCGTAGATCTTGGTGAGCCTCTCGGCCACCACGGCGGGCGGCGCCGCCGCGCCGGTGTCGGTCAGGGTCACGTCTTCGCTCCTCACAGCGTCGTCGGATGGCCTGACAAACGCTATGGCCGGCGAAACCGGGGTTCCTGGGCCCTGGGAACGGACTCCTCGTGCGGCTGCGAGCGTAGGCGGGAGGGGGTGGTGCGACCGGAGGGGGAACCCGCGCTCAGCCTTTCGGCCGATCCCGTGGCCCGGGGCCGGGCGTCACCAGTCCAGACTCGTACGCGTGGACCACCACCTGGGCGCGGTCGCGCAGCCCCAGCTTGGCCAGCACCCTGCCCAGATGGGTCTTCACCGTGGCCTCCGCCAGGCGGAGCCGCCCGGCGATCTCGGCGTTGGACAGCCCGCGCGCCACCAGTACCACCACCTCGCGCTCCCTGGCGGTGAGCACGCCGTCGCCGGACGGGCCGGCCGCGGCCTCGGGCAGCTGCGCGGCGAAGCGTTCGAGGAGGCGGCGGGTCGTGCTCGGGGCCACGACGGAGTCGCCGTTGTGCACCGAGCGGATCGCGCTGACCAGGTCGGACGGCGCCACGTCCTTGAGCAGGAACCCCGACGCGCCGGCCTGCAACGCGGTGAAGGCGTAGTCGTCGAGGTCGAACGTCGTCAAGATGAGCACCCTGGGGGCGCCCGGCCGGGCACGGATCAGCCGGGTGGCCTCGACGCCGTCCAGGCGCGGCATCCTGATGTCCATCAGCACGACGTCCACGGCGACCTCGGCCAGGGTCTCGACCGCGGTTTCCCCGTCGGCGGCCTCGGCCACGATCTCGATGTCCGGCTGGGCGCCGAGCACCATGCGGAAACCCGCCCGGAGCAACTCCTGATCGTCGACCAGCATGACGCGAATCACCCGGAACATCCTGCCGGACCGTCGCCGCCGCCGGGCCGCGGCCTCCGCGACACCGGCAGCCGCACCGCCACCTCGAACCCGCCCTCGGCCCGCGGCCCGGCGCGCATGCCGCCGCCGTACATCGCGACCCGCTCCCGCACGCCCACCAGGCCGCGCCCCGGCTCTTCGCCGTCCCTGCCGTCCCGCGCCGTGGCGCCCCGCCCGTCATCGGTCACCCGCAGCGCGACCTCACGCGGGCCGTACGCCAGCTCCACGGTCGCCCGGGCCGCCGGGCCGCCGTGCTTGGCGACGTTGGCCAGCGCCTCCTGCACGATCCGGTAGACGGCGAGCTGCTCGCCGTCGGTGAGGCCGTCGGGTGAACCGGTGATCCGCCACTCCACCGGGGGCCCGGCGGTCCGTGCCGTCAGCCGTTCGAGCTCGGCGAGGCCGGGCTGCGGCGCGTAATCCTCGCCGGCCGGCTCCGCGGCATCCGGCCTGAGCACCGCGACGAGCCGGCGCATCTCGGCCAGCGCCTGCCGCCCGGTCGCCGAGATGGCCTGTACGGCGCGCCTGGCCTGTTCCGGATCGCTGTCCAGCGCGTAGCCGGCGCCGTCGGCCTGGACGATGATCACGCTGACGTCGTGCGCGATGACGTCGTGCAGCTCGCGCGCGATCTTGGCGCGCTCGGCCGCCGCGCCGATCCTGGCCCGCTGGTCGCGCTCGCGCTCGGCGAGCCCTTCCAGGTGGCGGCGGGCGGTGCTGCGGACGCCGCCGCCCCAGACGGCGACCCAGACGGTGACCCAGACGGTGACCCAGACGGCGACGACCAGCGCCGCGCACCCGGCGAGGGTGCCGAACCGGGCGCCGGCGTCCTGGCCGGAGAGCTGGAGTGTCACGTGGACGAGCACGGTGAGCAGGCAGAGCGCGGCGAAGGGCGCCATCCGGGAAAGCCCGGTGGCGAGGGGAGGGCGCCCGTTCCGGGCGCGCGGTCTGCCAGACACCTTTCCACGATACGTAGCCGCTGATCAGTCGCCCTTCCCCCTGGAGGCGGAGTTCGGCGTACGACTCAGGTCGCAGGTGATGGGCGGCTTACGCCCCCCTTACGCCTCTATGGACATCCTTGTGATTGGGAGCGCCCTACGGGGCAGTAAAGGGAGATCTGTGATGGCGGATCACAACGAAGCTGGGTCGCGCGGTGAAGAGGACGCACCGCGCGGCCCGCAGGCCGGGAGCGACGCCGGCCTTCGTTGCGGACGTGGGCCGCGCCGCATCGCCCGGCCCGGACCTCGTTCCGGGCAGGCCGGCGTACGGCACATCGCGACTCCCCGGTCAGTCCCCTGATCACTCCCGGGCCGCCTCGCCCACGGCGGCTCACGGGATGCCCGCCGCTGCGGCGCCCGCTCCTGGCACGGGCGGTGCGGGCACCCGGACCGGCACCCCAGCGGGCGGCTGATCCACCGGGCCCTGCGGCCAGGCGGCCCGGCACGAGCGGCCCCCGGCTGGGGTGCGTCCCCCTTCCCGCGCTACGCCGTCGCCGTGGCGCGCCGATCCGGGAGACAGATGACCCGGCGCCAGGCGTCCTCGGCGAGCATCAGGCCCAAGGCACCGGCACGGGCCGTCACGAACCCGGGCCTGTCGCCGGCGACGGTGAGTGCGCCCGGCCCCCGGCCGCCGGGCGGGACGAGCACCCCGAGACCGGTGGACCGCGCGGGACGGGCGAGGCGGACGGCGACGGCGGCGCCGTCGGCGGAAGTCGGGGTGACGGCGGCAGCCGTGACCGGGGTGACGCGGACGGCGTGCACGGCCGGGGCGGCGTCGGTGTCGTGACCCACGGTGCGAGTCCACGAAGTCGCCGGTCGAGTTTCCCGGCGACTTTAACCCCACAAATCACACTTAAAAGGACATCGCATCACAATAGGGATTTTTTACCGATATCCCGACGGTTAAAACCTGGCCGCATCCCCGGAGGCGCCCGCCCGCCACAGCGGCGGGCGGGATGAGGTGAGAACACTGGTGAGGTCGGCGGGATTCGAACCCGCACTGGACGGCACCTAAAGCCGTTGCCTCTGCCGTTGGGCTACGACCCCTGTCGTTCCCGAATCGGAACGCTACCGATCTTACCTTGTGTCCAACCGTCCGGCACCCGGCCGCCGGTGGCCTCGGCCCCAGGTCGTCGAAGGCCCTTTTAGCGGCTTTCCGGGCGGGCGCGCCCCGGGCCGGAGGTGTTTCCGCCGGGGCCATGCCGTGCACGACGCTTTCTAGGAAAGGCCGAGCTTCTTCTTCAGCGAGGCGACGTGGCCGGTGGCCTTCACGTTGTAGAGGGCCAGATCGACCTTGCCGTCGGCGTCGATGACGAACGTCGAGCGGATCACGCCGACGACGGTCTTGCCGTACATCGTCTTCTCCCCGTACACCGCGTACGCCCGGTGCACCGCGAGATCCTCGTCGGACAGCAGCGGGAAGGTCAGCCCGTCGTGCTCGGCGAACTTCGCCAGCTTGGCGGGCTTGTCCTTGGAGACGCCCAGCACCACGTAGCCCTCGGCGGTCAGCCGGCCGAGATTGTCGCGGAAGTCACATGCCTGCTTGGTGCAGCCAGGGGTCATCGCGGCGGGGTAGAAGTAGAGGATGACCCGCTTGCCACGGTGGTCCGCGAGGGAGACGGTGCCGCCGTCGGCGGTGGGAAGGGAGAATTCCGGTGCGGGATCGCCGTGTTCGAGTCTGGTCACGGTGGTGTCGGCCACGAGTCCTCCTTGAAGGGGCCTGCCGGGAAGGTGTTTCCCGGATCAACTTACCGGCCCGCCCAGCGTGCCGGGTGGTGCCGTCACCTGACAGACTGATCGATGTCAAGGGGCGACGAGAGGAGAGGTATGGCGGACACCGACCCCGATGAGCTGGAGCGCCGTATCGAGCGCACCCGCGCGGAGCTCGCCCGTACGGTCGACGCCATCGCCGACCGGGTCAGCCCCAAGCGGGTCGCCCAGCGTGGCGTGGCCAAGGTCAGGGCCAACGCCGAGCAGCTCTGCCTGTCGGTGAGTGAGACGGTGGCCGACGTGGTGGGCGTGGGCGCGCCCAAGCCGGCCGTGTACGACTCCGCGCCCGACGACGCGTGGAACGACGCCGACCGCTTCAGGGACCCGGCGCGCGATCTCGCGCCCGTGCTGATCGGCGTGGGCGCCGTGCTCATGGTGGGCGCCGCCGTCATGCTGTGGCGTCGCCGCCGCCGCTGACAGGTCCCGACATATAGGTATCTGAGTACGGGGCTACTCATGTGCCCGGCTTCCACTCCGCCGAGCATCTCTTGTGGATGCGAAAAAGGAGAGGGAAGCCGATGAAACGCATGCTGCACATCACCGCGGCGCTGGTGGCGACGGGGGCGCTCACCCTGGCCATGGCCCCCACGGCACTGGCCGCGACGTCCGCCGCCCCGGCGGCCGGTACGGCGCTGCGGAGCGCCGCCGACTTCGAGGACACCTGGGGGCGCTACAGCTCCCGTGACGGCGGGCGGGCCCAGGCCCGCGGAGAGCTCGTGCTGGAAGGCGACGAGGAGGCCAACACCCTGGAGGTGTCCGGCCGGCTCAGCGACCGCACCTCCCGCGACCGGCAGTGCGCCCAGGTCGAGTTCCGCGTGGTGCACATCGACGACGACGAGGACGACTGGCGGACGGTCCGGCGCTACCGGGCCTGCGACGGCGACTCCCGCTCGTTCTCCTGGGACAGGGAGGACGTGCTGGCCGCCGCCCTGCGGGTCTGCGAGGTCCGCGAGGACAGCTCGCGCACCCGCAACTGCGACAGGTGGCGGGTGCTCGACCTCGGCTTCTGACGGCCGGCGAGCGGGGTGGGGAGGAGGGGCCTCCACCCCGTCTTCGCCTGCCGGGGAGGGGGTCCGCGGCCCCGGCTGCACCGGGCGGTGGGGCGCGGGGTGGCCGGGGGAGAAGGCAAAGTCTCGTGCGGGGGCGGGTTTGTGAACGTGCAAAGGGGCGGGGCGGTCGCGGGCGGGGCGGGGGAGTTCGTTGTACCCCTGGCCGGGTGATGACTTCTGTGCAGGACGTCACGGCGGGTGCCGCCCCCGGCGCCGCCCCCGACAAGGAATCCCCCGAGGCGATCCGCCGCCGCAACACCCGGGCGCTGCGGCCCGCCCGCACCCCGGCCGGCGTGGCCGTGGCGCTGGTGCTGGCGGTGACGCTGACGGTCACCGCCGCGGAGACCGTGAGCATGGCGTTCGGGGTGAGGCTCGGCTTCGTCCCCTTCGACCGGCTCACCGCCGCCGCCACCGGGCACGCCTGGTCCGAGCCGCTCGTCCTCGGCACGGCGGGCGCGCTCGCCGCGCTCGGGACGGTCCTGCTGCTGGTCGCCCTGCTCCCCGGCAGGACGAGACTGGTCCCGGTGGAGACCAAGGACCCGCTCATCGTCATCGGGTTCACCCGTTCCGGCCTGCGCCGCAGCCTGCGGGCCGTGGCCGAGTCGGTGAACGGGGTGGACCGGGCCCGGGTGCGGATGGCCGGCGGCCAGATCGAGATCCGCGTGGTGACCGAGGCCGAACGCACCGGCGTGGTGCTGCGCCAGGTGGGCGCGGCGGTGGGAGACCGGCTCGCCGCGCTGGGCGCGCTCGGCGGCGGCGAGGTCGTGGTCCGGCTGCGCCGCAAGGGAGCGTGACCGTGCGCCCCTACGTCGGCAACCGGATCGGCCTGGCGGTCACCGGCGCGGCGGCGCTGGCCACCGGCGTCTACGCGCTGCTGCGCGGGTTCGGCCTGCTCGCCGGCCACACGCCGCAGGACCGCCTGCTCACCCGTGCCCACCAGGACTTCTTCGCCGCCCGCCCGTGGCTGGTCTGGGCGGCGGCGCTGCTACTCGCGCTGGCCGCGCTGGCGGCGGTGCGCTGGCTGCTGAACGCCCTGGGCTGGGGGCGGTGCGGGAGCCGTACCGGGGCCGGGATCGCCATGCTGGGGGTTGGGCTTAAAGAAGTCGAAGGACTCAGCAGGGTGCGGGTCCGGGTCGTGGGCGCCGAACGGCTGCGGATGGGGATCGTGTGCCTGCCGGAGACCGACGTCGGCCGGCTGGTCGCCAAACTCGACGGGACCGTGGCCGGGCGGGTGCGCAAGGCGGTCGGAGACGCCGGGCTCGCGGCCGTGATCCGGGTGCACGTCCGGCCGTCCCTGCGCCGCCGCTGACCCCGGCCGCCCGGCACGGAAGGCCGCCGCCCGGGCCTCCGACTCGGCGCGAGCGGCCCATTCCGCCCACATCTCCGCCCCGGGATCCGCCGCGGACCCCACGGCGGGCCACGGCTGGGTGACCTCACCCGCCGCCTGCCGTACCCGGCCGCGCCCTCCGGCGTCCACACCCCGGCCGCCCGCCGCGTGCGCGGGCCGCCGCCCGGCGGGGCGGCGGGCGCGCAGCGGGCCGAAGGCGAGGGCGGCGGCCAGGCAGGCGAACGGTACGGCGGGCACGACGTAACGATGGTCGAACGCGGCGATCAGCGGCGGCAGCACCAGCAGCACCACCGACGACGCCAGCGGCAGCAGCACGTCACCGCCCAGCGACCGGAACCGCGCCAGCAGCCCGCCCAGCCCGATCAGCAGGATGACGCCGAGGAACGGCCCGCGCAGATAACCCTGCTCCTGGTAGGTGCGCAGCCAGTCGTCGTAGGGGGAGACGAGGATCGTCTCGCCGGAACGGCCCTGGTAGGCGGTGGTGAGTTCGGTGGCGCTCCGGCCCGCGGAGGCGACCTCGTCGGAGAAGGACTCGGCGGAGTCGGGGAAGATGTAGGCGCTCTGCGGCCCTTCCACGGGATAGACCCGGCGGGTCCAGTCGAAGATGTGCGCCACGTCCACCAGGCCGGCCTTCAGCCAGTCCATCGGCTGAGCCTCGATCGCCCTCATCGCGAACGACCCGGCCAGCCCGTCACGGTCCGTGCCGGCCAGCGCGGCGGAGTTCAGGGGGGAGTCGCCGCTCCAGATGTACGTGGGCGGGGCCGGGCGCCGGTCGAGCGGCTCGCGGGGGCACAGCGGGGCCTCCTCGACCGGGGGGCGGATCTTCGTGCAGTCGGCGAAGGTCATCGTGCGCGCCCAGAGGAAGGCGTTGCTGCGGGTCAGCCCGAAGGAGCCGTACTCCGCCCTGAACCACGTCGCGTACGCGCCGAGCACCAGCGCGCCGGCCAGCGCCGCCGCCAGCACCTGCCGCCAACCGGCCCGGCGCAGCAGCATGCACACCAGCGCGACGGCGATCAGCGGCAGCCCGATCGTCCTGGTCACCGTGGCCGCGCCCAGCAGCAGCCCGGCCGTCAGCGCCATCCACACCGCCGGCCGTTCCCGCCACATGAGCAGCGTCACGGCGAGGGCGACCAGGAACGTGAACAGCAGATCCGCCATGATCAGGTGTTCGAGCTGCACCTGGTGCACGTCGAACAGCACCGGGACGGTGGCCAGCGAGGCCGCCCAGCCCGGCAGCCGCGTCCTGCGCCTGACCACCAGGTAGACGCACACGGCGATGCCCATCCCCAGCAGGTGCTGCACCACGGCCACGGCCTCGATGGCGGCCAGCGGCCTGAGCAGCCACAGGAACACCGAGTAGCCGGCGGGACGCGACTCCAGCGGCCGGAGGTCGAGCGAGGCGCCCAGGTAGGCGAAGGAGTCGGCCCAGAACCACAGCGCCGGCCGGTAGCCGAGGACGGCCAGCGCCCGCGGCACCGCGCCGGCGGCGAGCACGAGGAGGAACACCCAGTGCGAGCGGAGAAAAGCCCGCACCGCCACCACGCCCTCCTGGCATCACCGGTTCCGTCAAGTCTGGCAAACCATGGTAGACAACACCGCCGGCGTCGCCGAGACAGTCGCCGATACTCCCAGGGAATCGCCATAAAGCCTGGTGGCAGAGGGTGTCCGGCCGTGACCGGACACCTCCGGTCAGCATTCGATGACGTTGACGGCGAGGCCGCCGCGGCTGGTCTCCTTGTACTTGTCGAGCATGTCGCGGCCGGTGTCGCGCATGGTCTTGATGGCGCGGTCGAGGGAGACGAAGTGGCGGCCGTCGCCGTGCAGGGCGATGCGGGCGGCGGTGATGGCCTTGATGGAGGCCACGGCGTTGCGCTCGATGCACGGGATCTGCACGAGGCCGCCGACGGGGTCGCAGGTGAGCCCGAGGTTGTGCTCGATGCCGATCTCCGCGGCGTTCTCGACCTGCTCGGGAGTGCCGCCGAGCACCTCGGTGAGACCGGCGGCGGCCATCGAGCAGGCCGACCCGACCTCGCCCTGGCAGCCGACCTCGGCCCCGGAGATGGAGGCGTTCTCCTTGATCAGCACGCCCATCGCGCCCGCCGTCAGCAGGAAGCGGACCACGCCGTCGTCGTCGGAGCTCGGGATGAACCGGTCGTAGTAGGTGAGGACGGCGGGGATGATGCCGGCGGCGCCGTTCGTCGGGGCGGTGACGACGCGGCCGCCCGCGGCGTTCTCCTCGTTGACGGCGAGGGCGAAGAGGGTGACCCAGTCCATCGCCTGGAGCGGGTCGCTCGCCGGCGACTCGCTGCGCAGCCGCAGGTGCATCTGGTGCGCCCGGCGCTTCACCTTGAGGCCGCCGGGCAGCACGCCCTCGCGGGTGTAGCCGCGGCGCACGCAGTCGGACATGACGCGCCACAGGTCCAGCAGCCCGGCCCGGATCTCCTGCGCCGAGCGGCCGAACGCCTTCTCGTTCTCCAGCATCAGCCCGCTGACGGACAGCCCGGTGGCCGCGCAGTGCGCGAGCAGCTCGGCGCCGGTGGTGAACGGGTACGGCAGGACGGTGTCGTCCGCCTTGATCCGGTCGACGCCGGTCGCGCTCTCGTCCACGACGAAGCCGCCGCCCACCGAGTAGTAGACCTTCTCCCTGAGCGGCTCGCCGGCCTCGTCGAAGGCGGTGAAACGCATCCCGTTGGGATGGTGCGGCAGGGAGATCTTCCGCTCGAAGACGAGGTCCTGGCCGACCACGAACGGGATCTCCCGCATGCCGTACAAGGAGACCGTGCCGGAGGCGCGCATGGCCGCGAGGCGGTCGTCGACGGTGTCCACGTCCACGAGCTCGGGCTTCTCGCCGGACAGGCCGAGCAGGACCGCCTTGTCGCTGCCGTGCCCCTTGCCGGTCAGGCCGAGCGAGCCGTAGAGCACGGCCTCGACCCTGCCCACCTTCTCCAGCAGGCCGTCGTGGTGCAGGCCGCGGGCGAACCTGTGGGCGGCGGCCATCGGGCCGCCGGTGTGCGAACTTGAGGGTCCGATGCCGACCTTGAAGAGGTCGAAGACGCTGATCGCCATCAGAGGGGCCTTTCGGAACGGAGAGCCCGCCGGCACCGTTGCCGACGGGCTGCGCAGGTCAGGACTCGCCTGAGGTGAGCGCGGTGTACTCCTCGGCGGACAGCAGGTCGGCCGGGTCGCCGTCCACGCGCACCTGGAAGATCCACCCATCGCCGTACGGGTCGCTGTTGAGCAGGGACGGGTCGTCCACCACCGCCTGGTTGACCGCGACGACCTCGCCGCCCACCGGGGCGTAGATGTCGCTCACCGACTTGGTGGACTCCACCTCGCCGACCGAGTCACCGGCCGTGACGACCGCGCCCAGGTCGGGCGGCTGCACGAACACGACGTCGCCCAGGGCCTCGGCCGCGTAGTTGGTGATGCCCACGGTCACCGTGGTGCCGTCGTCGAGACCGGCCACCCACTCGTGCTCTTTGGTGTACTGGAGCTCTTCGGGGATGTCGCTCACTTGTTCCTCCTGTAGAACGGCAGTTCAACAACTTCGACGGCTTCGCGCGCGCCCCGGATGTCCACGGCCAGGCCGTCGACGGGGGCGGTGGTGTCGACGTAGGCCATCGCGATCGGCCTGCCCAGCGACTGCGAGGGCGCGCCGCTGGTCACCTCGCCCACCACGGTGCCATCCTCGCGCAACACCACGGGATAGCCGTGCCTGGGCACCCTGCGCCCGGTCGCGGCCAGGCCGGTCAGGCGGCGCTTCGGCGCGACGTCCCTGACCGGTTCGAGCGCGGCCCTGCCCACGAAGTCGCCCGGCTTGTCGAACTTGACCACCCGGCCGAGGCCGGCGTCGAAGGGGGTCAGCTCCCGGGTCAGCTCGTTGCCGTAGAGCGGCATCCCGGCCTCCAGCCGGAGCGTGTCCCGCGCGGACAGCCCGGCCGGGCGCAGGCCGTACGGCTCGCCCGCCTCGCTGAGCGCCCGCCACAGCGCGACCGCCTCCGCGGCAGGCACGAACAGCTCGAAGCCGTCCTCCCCGGTGTAGCCGGTGCGCGCGATCAGCACCTCGTGCCCGTCGACGACCCCGGGCAGCCCCGCGTAGTACTTCAGACCGGGCAGGTCGGCGCCGGTCAGCCCGGACAGGATGTCCTGCGCCCGCGGCCCCTGCACGGCGATCAGCGCGTAGGCGTCCGACCGGTCCTCCACCACGGCGTCGTACGGCTCCGCGCGCTGGGTCAGCTCCCTGGCGACGAGCGGGTAGTTGGAGGCGTTGGCCACGACCATGAAGGTCTCCTCGGCCAGCCGGTAGACGATGAGGTCGTCGAGCACGCCGCCGTCCTCGGCGCAGATCATCGTGTAGCGGGCGCGGCCGGGCGCGAGGGCGCCCAGGTGCCCGACGAGGGCGTGGTCGAGGGCGTCGGCGGCGGCGGGACCGGTGACGAAGATCTCTCCCATGTGCGAGAGGTCGAACAGGCCGGCCGCACCGCGCACGGCGTTGTGCTCGGCCGACTCACTGCCGTAGCGCAGGGGCATCAGCCAGCCCGCGAAGTCGGTCAGTGTCGCGCCGAGACTCTCGTGCACCTCGCGCAGAGGCGTGGGTCGGGACATGTGGGCACCTCAGACAGGGACGGATGTGAGCATCCTCCCCCTCTGTCACGGGTGCCTGAGAGTTTCGCCCGGTTTTTGCCGGACTTTCACCTTCGGCGAGGCCCAATCGGCCTGCTTTCCAGAGGTCACCTCGCCCGAGCGGTCCTTTGCCTTGAGAGGTTCGCGGGGAGGGCTTGCTCCTTCAGGGGTCCTGACCGGTTGCCAGGACGCTCTCCCGCACGGGATCAGCGGTGTTTCGCGCCAGCCTACCAGTGCGACCCGGGAACGGAAGGTACCGGAACCCGGGCGGAGTAGGGCGAAGGGACCGGCCGGGCGGCCACCGGCGCGATGGTGGCCTCCACCGGGAAATGGCCGAAGACGGTCACGTCGCGCAGGATCGCGAAGTCCCGGAAGGTGACCTCGCCGGTGCCCCAGATCCAGTCGGCCCGGCCCCTCGGCCCGGTGCTCTGGTCGCCGTTTCCGGTCACGTCCTGGGCGCTGACGAACCCGGCGTCGCCGAACGCCCGCCGCTCGGCCGGCCAGAACGGCTGGAAGTTGAGGCTGCCGGCGATCAGTGGTCGATGTTCCAGGTGAGCAGTTTGACCTCGCTCCGCACCGGCGGCGGGGCGGCCGGGAGCGGGGTGCTGACCAGCGCGACGACGGGGGCGAGCAGGGCGAGGGCGCAGCCGCCCACCAGGCCCAGCTCGTAGGTGAGCGGCCCGGCCGCCGTGCCGGGCGTCCCGCGCACCCCGGCCACGGCCAGTATGGCGATCCCGGCCAGCGGCCCGACCAGGTCCGGTGCGCTCAGCGCCGGCTCGTGGAAGCCCTGGTAGGGCAGGACGACCGCGAGGAACCCCAGTCCCGCCCCCAGCCCGGCGACGCCCGCCTCGCGCCCGCCGGCCGCGGCGGCGCGGCCGGCGCCCTCCAGGCCGCGGGCGAGCAGCAGGCCGGCCGCGATCTGCGCCGCGGCCACCGCCGCCAGCACGTGCGGGCCGGTGCTGAGCAGGGCGGCGAGCAGCGCCCCCGCGAACAGGATCGCCGCCGCGGTTCCGGCCGCGCGCCCGGCGAGCGTCGCCGTGTGCCGCGCCTCGCCCGCCGCGACCACCGCGAACAGCGCGCCGAGGACCCCGGCGCCGGCCGCGAGCGCGGACGGCACCCCCGCCTGGGACGCGGAGAACGCCGTGCCGGCCAGGAACGGCACCGTGAGGCCGAGGAACGGGCCGATCAGCCAGGCCCGCGACCCCACCGGCCGGGCCGGCGCCGGCTGCCGCAGCGTCCACCAGGTGAGGGCGAGCGCGGCGGCGCACTCCACGGCGACGACCAGCCACGGGCCCCAGCCGGGACGCCAGACCACGTCCCAGGTGCCGAAGAGCGAGCGCACGCCGACGTCCACGCCCATCCCGCACAGCAGCCCCATCGCGGCGGCCCCGCCCTCGGCCCTGCTCACCGTCGCGACCAGCGCGGCGAGCCCCAGGGCGACCGCAGCCAGCCCCAGCGCCACCGGCGGCGCGGCGAACGCCTGCACCGCGAGCCGTACCGTCACCAGCCCCGCGACCAGCGCCACCATCGCCCCGGCCCCGGCCCCGGCCCCGGCCCCGGCCCCGGCCCCTGACCCGGACCCGGCCCCGGCCCCGGCCGCCCACCGGGCCACCCTTGAGCCGCCGAGCAGCCGTGCACGCCCGGCGAGCCGGGCCGCGGACCACAGCAGGAGCGCGGGGGCGGTGAAGACGGCGCCGGCGAGCAGGGCCTCGCAGGCCGGGCCGGGCGCGGAGCCGATCAGCGGGCCGCTCATCCGCAGCAGCTCCAGCACGATGACCGTGAGCACCGCGGTCAGCGGAGACGCGGATACCGGGGGACGAACATGCATGGGATAGACCTCGGGTCCCAACTTCACCAGGAGGACCGGTTTCAGCGCGCCGCGGTGACCAGGGCCTCGAAGAGGGAGGAGTCGCTTCCGGCTTCGGGATGCCACTGTACGGCGATCGTGAAGGGATGGTCGGGGAGTTCGACCGCTTCGATGGTTCCGTCGTCGGCGAACGCGCCGGCGGCGAGCCCGCCGGCGAGGCGGTCCACGGCCTGGTGATGGTAGTGGGCGGCCTCGTGCGGGCCGATGATCTTGGAGGTGAGGGTGCCGGCGACCGGCCGCACCGGGAGGTGGCCGAAGGTGCCGGGGGCCGGGGAGTGGCCGTCGTGGCCGACCACGTCGGGCAGGTGCTGGTGCAGGGTGCCGCCGAGGGCGACGTTGAGCACCTGGAGGCCGCGGCAGATGCCCAGGAACGGCAGCCGGGCGTCGAGGGCCGCGCGCATCAGCCCGAGTTCGGCGTCGTCGCGGAAGTCCCTGACGTAACCGGTCCGCTCGTGCGGGCGCTCGCCGTACCTGGCCGGGTCGATGTCGCCGCCGCCCGCGACGATCAGGCCGTCGAGGCGCCCGGTCAGCCCGGCGGGCTCGCCGGCGGGCGGCAGGATCACCGGCTGGCCGCCCGCCCGCGCGACGTGCTCGACGTAGGTGTAGGGGAGCAGCGCGGCCGGCTGCTCCCACACCGTGAACCGCGCCGGCTCGACGTAACAGGTGATGCCGATGACGGGGCGGTTCACAGGGGCGTCACGTAGGCGCCGGAGATGCCGCCGTCCACCAGGAACTCCGAGGCCGTGATGAAGGAGGAGTCGTCGGAGGCGAGGAAGGCCACGGCGGCGGCGATCTCGGACGCCTCGGCGAACCTGCCCAGCGGCACGTGCACCAGGCGGCGCTGGGCCCGCTCGGGGTCCTTGGCGAAGAGCTCCTGGAGCAGCGGCGTGTTCACCGGCCCCGGGCACAGGGCGTTGACCCGGACGCCCTCCCGGGCGAACTGCACGCCGAGCTCCCGCGACATGGCCAGCACGCCGCCCTTGGAGGCGGTGTAGGAGATCTGGCTGGTCGCCGAGCCCATCACCGCCACGAACGACGCCACGTTGATGATCGACCCCTTGCCCTGGCGGCGCATGTAGGGGATCGCGTGCTTGCAGCACAGGTAGACGCTGGTGAGGTTCACCTCCTGGACCCGGCGCCAGGCGTCGATGCCGGTGGTCAGGATGGAGTCGTCGTCCGGCGGGGAGATGCCCGCGTTGTTGAACGCGATGTCCACGCTGCCGTAGGTCTCGAACACCGTCTCGTAGACGCCCGCGACCTCTTCCTCGCTGGTCACGTCCGCCTTGAGGTAGAGGCCGCCGACCTCGGCCGCGGACTTGGCCCCGCTGGTCTCGTCGATGTCGACGCACACCACCCGGGCCCCCTCCTCGGCGAAGCGGTGCGCGGTGGCCAGGCCGATGCCGCTGCCGGCCCCGGTGATGACGGCCACGCGTTCCTGCAAGCGCTGCATGTTCACTCCGATGAGATGAAGACGTTCTTGGTCTCGGTGAAGGCGGCGAGCGCGTCCGGGCCGAGCTCGCGGCCGAGCCCGGACTGCTTGAAGCCGCCGAAGGGGGTCCAGTAGCGGACCGAGGAGTGCGAGTTGACCGACAGGTTGCCGGCCTCGACCGCCCTGGCCGTGCGCAGCGCCCGCCCGACGTCCCGGGTCCAGATCGACCCGCTCAGCCCGTACGGCGTGTCGTTGGCGATCCGCACGGCGTCGGCCTCGTCCTCGAACGGCACCACGCTCACCACCGGGCCGAAGATCTCCTGGGTGTACGCGGGGTCGTCCAGCCCGTCCGGGACCAGCACGGTCGGCGGGAACCAGAATCCCGGCCCCGCCGGGCAGCCGCCCTGCGCGTACGGCGTGCCGGTGACGAAGGACGCCACCCTGGACCGATGCTCGGCGCTGATCAGCGGCCCCATCTCGATGGCCGGGTCGAGCGGGTCGCCCACCCGGACCGCCCGCACGGCCGCCACGAGGCGCTCCAGGAACTCGTCGTACACCGAGCGCTGGACGAGGACGCGCGAGCGCGCGCAGCAGTCCTGCCCCGCGTTGTCGAACACGGCGTACGGCGCCGTGGCCGCGGCCTTCGCCAGGTCGGCGTCGGCGAAGACGATGTTGGCGCTCTTGCCGCCGAGCTCCAGGGTGACCCGCTTGACCTGCTCGCCCGCCCTGGCGGCGATCTGCCTGCCCACCTCGGTGGACCCGGTGAACACGATCTTGGCGACGTCCGGGTGGTCGACCAGCCGGGCGCCGGCCACCTCGCCCTCGCCGGGCACGACCTGGAGGACGTTCTCGGGGAGGCCGGCCTCCAGGGCGATCTCCGCCAGCCGGCGGGCGGTCAGCGGCGTCCACTCGGCGGGCTTGACGACCACCGTGTTGCCCGCCGCGAGCGCGGGGGCGACGCCCCAGGTCATGATGGTCATCGGGAAGTTCCACGGCACGATGACGCCGACCACGCCGAGCGGTTCGGCGAAGGTGACGTCCAGGCCGCCGGAGACCGGGATCTGCTTGCCGTGCAGCCGTTCCGGCGCTCCGGCGTAGAAGTCCAGCACGTCGCGGACGTTGCCGGCCTCCCAGCGGGCGTTGCCGATCGTGTGCCCGGCGTTGGCCACCTCCAGCGCGGCGAGCTCGTCCGCGCGGGAGTCCACCAGGGCGGCGAAGCGGCGCAGCAGGCGGGCCCGGTCGCCGGGGCTCACCTCCCGCCAGCCGGGGAACGCCCTCCTGGCACGTTCCACCGCGCGGTCCACCTCGGCGGCGTCCGCCATCTCCACCTCGGCGATCGGTTCCTCCGTCGCCGGATTGATGATCTTCATGTCCCCTCTACATCCGTTCGAAGCCGCGGAACAGCTCCCAGTCGGTGACCGCCGAGTCGAAGGCGGCGAGCTCGACCCGGGCGCTGTGCGCGTAGTGCTCGACGACCTCGTCGCCGAAGGCCGCCTTGGCCGCCGGCGAGCCCTCCCACAGCGCCAGCGCGTCGCGCAGCGTGTGCGGGACCGTCTCGGCCCCGGAGGTGTAGGCGTTGCCCGCGCACGCCTCCGGGAGCTCCAGCTCGTTGTCGATGCCGTGCAGGCCGGCCGCGATCAGCGCGGACACGGCCAGGTAGGGGTTGACGTCCCCGCCCGGCACCCGGTTCTCCACCCGCAGCGACGAGCCGTGCCCGACCAGGCGCAGCGCGCACGTGCGGTTGTCCACCCCCCACCGGACGGCGGTGGGGGCGAAGCTGCCCGGCACGTACCGCTTGTAGGAGTTGATGTTCGGGGCGTAGCAGAGGGTGAACTCGCGCAGGCAGGCGAGCTGGCCGGCGATGAACCGCCGTCCCAGCTCGGACAGCCCGTGCTCCTCGTCCCCGGCCATCACCGGCTCGCCCCCGGGGGTGCGCAGCGAGATGTGGATGTGGCACGAGTTGCCCTCGCGCGCGTTCGGCTTGGCCATGAAGGTGATCGACCTGCCCTCCTGGGCGGCGATCTCCTTGGCGCCGTTCTTGTAGATCGAGTGGTTGTCGCAGGTGGCCAGCGCCTCGGTGTAGCGGAAGGCGATCTCGTGCTGGCCCAGGTTGCACTCGCCCTTGGCGGACTCGACGTACATGCCCGCGCCCTCCATGCCGAGCCGGATCCTGCGCAGCAGCGGTTCGACGCGGGCGGTGCCGAGGAGGGAGTAGTCCACGTTGTACTGGTTGGCCGGGGTCAGGTCGCGGTAGCCGCGGCGCCAGGCGTCCTCGTAGCTGTCGTCGTAGAGGACGAACTCCAGCTCGGTCCCGACGTAGGCGAGCAGGCCCCGCTCGCGCAGGCGGTCGAGCTGGCGGCGCAGGATCTGCCGCGGGGAGGGGGTGACATCCGTGCCGTCCTCCCAGACGAGGTCGGCGACGACCATGGCGGTGCCCTCCTGCCAGGGCACCCGGCGCAGGGTGGCGAGGTCGGGCCGCATGACGAAGTCGCCGTACCCGCGCTCCCAGGAGGACATCGCGTAGCCCTCGACGGTGTTCATGTCCACGTCCACCGCGAGGAGGTAGTCGCAGCCCTCGGCCGCGTGTTCGAGCACCTCCTCCAGGAAGTAGCGGGCCGACAGCCGCTTGCCCTGGAGGCGTCCCTGCATGTCGGTGACGGCGAGCAGGACGGTGTCGAACTCACCGCTCTCCACACCGGCTGTCAGCTGCTCCGGGGTCAGCATGCCGCGAGGAGTCACGTCCGCTCCTTCCACCAAAAGTCTGAAACCAGACCAATGCCACGCATGCAAGCACTGTGAGAAGCCGCTTGTCAACGGTTCACGCAGGTCCGGGCGTTTGTGCGGAAAGATTTACCCGGATGCCGCGGCACTCCTCCTCGCCGGGCCCTTCCGCCGCGCCGACGTCGATCACGTCTCACCCCGTGTTCTCCGTCCCGGACCGAGACGCTTCCGAGGCCGAACTCGCCTGATCGCTGACTAGGCTGGAGTTGCCGGCCGTTCACCGCCGGGCGGAGGTCAGGGCTGCTTCGGGCGACCCGGGGGAGGGGGAAGCATGACGGAGAACGGCCTCGACGTCGCCTTCCGCCCGGTCCGCTCGGGTAACGCCTTCGAGGAGACCGTGGAGCGGCTCCTACAGGCGATCAAGCTCGGAGTCGTGGGGCACGGGGAGAAGCTGCCGCCGGAGCGAGACCTCGCCACCCGGCTCGGCATCAGCCGGGTCACCCTGCGCGAGGCGATCCGCGCCCTGCAGGACGCCGGCTACCTCGACGTCCGCAGGGGCAGGTACGGCGGAGCCTTCGTCACCTACCGGCCCCCGCCGCCGACGATGGGGGATCTGCGCAGGCTCGTCTCCCACATGGCCCCGGGCGAGCTCGCCGACGCGCTCGTCTACCGGATGGCGATCGAGGTCGGCTCGGCGCAGGCGCTGGCCTGCGCGGAGCTCCGCCCCGAGCAGAGCGCCACCCTGCGCCGGCGGCTGCGCGCGGTCAACACCGCGAACCCCGCCGACTACCGCCGCATGGACACCGCCTTCCACCTGGCCATCGCCGAGCTGACCGGCTCGCCGCTGCTGGTGGCCGCGAGCGCCGACGCCCGGATGCGCGTCACCGACCTGCTCAACGCGATCCCGGTCCTCGACGTCAACATCGCGCACGCCGCCGTCCAGCACGACGCCATCGTGGCCGCGATCCTGGCCGGCGACGCGGAGGCGGCGCGCCGGGCCGTGGCCGAGCACCTGGAGGGGACGGCGGCACTGCTGCGCGGCTTCCTTGCTTAGAGAGGCCGGCGCTCACAGAGGCCGACCGACGCTCACAGAGGCCGACCAACCAGGACGGAATCGGACGGGAACATGGGGGAATGGTTCGCTCAGCGGATCCTCGACGCCGGCAGGTTGCCACTTTTCTGTTTCTTCGTCGCATTGATCGCGACCTTCGTCTTCACCCGGATCAACGTCCGGCTGATCCGGGCCGACGTGTCCTGGTGGTTCAAGAACGTCAACGTCGGCGAGGTGCACATCCACCACGTGGTGTTCGGCGTGGTGCTGATGCTCTTCGGCGGCGTGTCCGGGCTGGTCGTCTCCGGCATCTCCGAGGGCTGGTACGCGGTGACCGCCTCCATCCTGGGCGTGGGCGCGGCCCTGGTGCTCGACGAGTTCGCGCTCATCCTGCACCTGCGTGACGTCTACTGGTCGGAGGAGGGACGCGCGTCGGTGGACGCGGTGTTCGTGGCGGTCGCGGTCACCGGGCTGCTCGTGCTCGGCCTGCGTCCGCTCGGCTGGGAGGTGCCCGACGGCGTGCGCCCCGGGCCGTGGATCGCTCCAGCCGTCCTCGTGGGCAACCTGGTCCTCGCCGTGGTCACCCTGCTCAAGGGCAAGATCTGGACCGGCCTGGTGGGACTGTTCGTCCCCGGCCTGCTCGTCGTCGGCGCGGTGCGGCTGGCCCGGCCGGGCTCGCCGTGGGCCCGCTGGTTCTTCGGCCCGGACGCGCCGCGTCCCCGGCCGGGCAAGATGGCCCGCGCGCTGTACCGGGAACAGCGCTGGCGGCACCCGGTCATCCGTGCCAAGATCAGCGTCCAGGAGTTCGTCTCGGGGCGTCACGACCTGCCTTCTCCGCGGCGGGGGAAACGCCTCTGATGTGGCAGAATCGGATACGGAAAGCGTTTTCCGGCGATTACCCTCGTCCCTGACACCGTCCCTTCGACGAACGGGAGCACGGCATGCCGCGCGACGCCACCCTGGAGGATGTCGCCCGGCAGGCGGGCGTATCGCTGGCCACGGCATCCCGGGTGCTCAACGGCAGCACCCGGCAGGTCGGCCGGGCGCTGCGGGACCGGGTCGAGCAGGCCGCCGCCGAGCTGGGATACACCACCAACCGCGCCGCGCAGGCCCTCGCCCGCAGCGCGAGCGACATCCTCGGCCTGGTCGTGCACGACCTGTCCGACCCCTACTTCGCCGAGGTCGCCAACGCCGTCGTGCGCGCGGCCGGGCGGCACGGGCTGTCCGTCATGGTCGGCACCACGTTCCGCGACCCGGAGGCGGAGATCGGCTACGTCGCCACCCTCCGCGCCCAGCGGGTCCGGGCGATCGTGCTGGCCGGCAGCCGGAGCGCCGACCCGGAGGTGACCGCGCGGCTGCGCGCCGAGATCGACCGCTTCCAGGGCACCGGCGGCAGGGCCGCGCTCATCGGGCAGGACCTGCTCGGCGTGGACACCGTCGTACCGGACAACCACGCCGGGTCCCGGGAACTGGCCGAAGCGCTCGCCAGGCTCGGCCACACCCGGTTCGCCGTGCTCACCGGCCCGCCCGGCCTGCTCACCGCCGCCGACAGGACCGCCGGGTTCGCCGAGGGGCTGGCCTCGCTCGGCCTGCCCGCGCCCGTGCTGATCCCCGGCCCGTTCGACCGGGACGGCGGGCACGCCGCGGCCCGCGAACTGCTCGCCGCCCACGGCACGGAGGTGACCTGCGTCTTCGCCGTCAACGACGTGATGGCGGTGGGCGCGCTCGCCGCGCTGCGCGGGGCCGGGGTGGACGTGCCGGGCCGGATCTCGGTCGCCGGCTTCGACGACATCCCCACCCTGCGCGACCTCACCCCCGCGCTGACGACGGTCCGCCTGCCGCTGGCCGAGATGGGCACGCGGGCCGTCGAGCTCGCCCTCGGCGCCGACCCCGCGGGCGCCGAGGCGGCCAGGGCGCGGGTCGTGCTCAGGGAGAGCACCCGCGCCCTGACCTGACCCGGCTGTCCGGCGTCAGCGGGAGGACAGGTACTGCGCGCCCAAGGCCCGCAGCCGCCCGTGCGCCGACTCGTAGACCTCCGGGGCCCCGGCGCCGAGGTACGCCTTGGGCAACTTGGCGACCATGGTGTAGTTCGTGTCGCACACGTTGCCCACCGGGGCCTCGCCGCCCTGGCTGACGAGCTGGTAGGCGTCCAGCTCGTCCAGCCCGGTCAGCGACGCCGTCCAGGTCACCAGGTCGTGCTGGCTGATCCGGTAGGCGTCCTCCAGCGGCCGGGCCGAACCGGTGGACATCAGGTGCCCGTCGTCTTCGAGACGCGGCCACGGCGTGCCCACGCCCTTGATCAGCTCGACCGCGACGACGGTGTTCATGGCCGCCTCCACGGCCGTGCCGCACACCTCGCCGTGCCCCTGCCGGCAGTGCCCGTCGCCGATGGAGAACAGGCCGCCCGCCACGTTGACGCCGAGGTAGACGGTCACCCCGGCACGCAGCTCGGGAGTGTCCATGTTGCCGCCGTGCGCGTCGGGCGTGATCGTCATCCGGGCCTCGGACGCGCCCGGCGCCACGCCCACCGTGCCGTGCATCGGGTCCAGCGGCATCTCGACCGTGAAGTCCCCGCGCCGCGCCCGGTAGCGGACCACCCGGCGCTCCGCGTCCACCTCGTACAGCCACACGACCTCCTCCAGCGGCGGCTGGAGGGTGGCGGTGGTGTGGGTGCCGGTGAGCGCCCCGAAGTGCGGGAACGTCGTGGAGACCGCCCAGTCGCGGGCGGGCTCGATGGAGACGAAGTGCAGCGCGAGGGTGTCCCCGGGCTCCGCCCCCTCCACGTGGAAGGGACCGGTGACCGGGTTCAGGTAGGGGAACTCGCACACCTGGGAGGGCAGGTCCCGCACCCCGCGCACCCGCCCGCCGAAGCAGTCCTCGGTGAACAGCTCCATGATCGTCCCCGGCTTGACGCTTCCCACGGCGGGACGCCCGCCGAAGGTGAAGGACAGCTCCTCGGGAGAGGGACGGTAGGAGACGATGTTCACTCGGAGTACTCCTTGATCGCGGACAGGGTGGGACGGCGGCCCATCATGTAGGAGCCGACGAGGACGATCACGCCGATCAGCAGCCAGACGAAGCCGAGCACCTGGGCGGCGATGCTGGCGTTGATCACGACGTAGAGCAGGATCAGGAAGCCGATGACCGGGGCGATGAGGTGCCGCCACCAGTCGCGGCTGCGGTTGCGCACGACGTAGTGCACGACCACCGACACGTGCAGCGCGAGGAAGGCGGTCATCGCGCCGAAGTTCACCAGGGTGGTCAGCAGCGTGATCCCGTCGCTGCGGGTGCTCATGTACACGCCGAAGACGAGGGAGACGGCGGCGACGAGGAAGGTCGCGTTGACCGGAACCTTGTGCCTGGGGTGCACGCGGCTGAGGAAGGCGGGGAGCTGCCGGTCGCGGGCCATCGCGAACAGCAGCCGCGAGGTGGCCGCCTGGGCTACCAGGGAGTTGGCGAAGCCCCAGGCCACCGCGGTGGTTACGGCGGTGAGCACGCTGAGCCAGTGCCCGCCGGCGAACTCCGCGATGTCATAGAACGCCGTGCCCGCCGGGTCGCCGTTGTTGAGCAGGCCGGTCCGGTCCGGGGCGAGCAGCGCGGCGACCCAGGTCTGCACGATGAACAGCACGCCGGCCAGCGCGAGCGCCAGCACCATGGAACGGCCGAGCCGCCTGGTGTCCTCGCGGCTCTCCTCGGCCAGCATCGAGATGCCGTCGAAGCCGAGGAAGGACAGCACCGCCACCGAGACCGCGCCGAACACCAGCGGCCAGGTGAAGGTGGAGGAGTCGAAGAGCGGGCTGAAGAAGTTCCCGTGCCCCTTGCCCTGGGCGAGCGCGACCGCGCCGATGATCAGGAAGATCGCCAGCACGACCAGCTCGAAGACCAGCATGACCTTGTTCATGAGTGCGGTCATCGAGATGCCGAAGTAGTTGACCGCGGTGTTCAGCACGATGAAGGCGATCACCCAGCCCCAGATCGGCACCGCCGGCACGAACGACGCCATGGCGGCGCCGGCCACCAGGTAGAGCAGGGAGGGCACGAGCACGTAGTCGAGCAGGATGACCCAGCCGGCGAGGAAGCCCACCGGGGCGGCGATGCCGCGTCCCGCGTAGGTGTAGACCGATCCGGCCATCGGGAACGCCCGCGCCATCTGCGCGTACGACAGCGCGGTGAACGCCATCGCGATCATGCCGATGAGATACGCGAGCGCGACCATCCCGCCGGACGCCTCGAAGACGCTGCCGAAGATGCCGAACGGCGCGATCGGCACCATGAAGATCAGGCCGTAGATCAGCAGGTCGGTGAAGGTCAGCGCGCGTCGTAGCTCCTGCTTGTAGCCGAAGCTCTCGACGCCTGCTGGGGGTGAAGACGATGAGGACGTCTCGGAGGAGGTCATGTGCGGCTCCTAGAACACACGCTGTTGCAGAGCCGTACGATAGGGGCAAATCCTTGAAAACGAAAAGGTTTAGCGGCAAAGTTTTACGTGGCCGCATCAAACGGACGTCACGACGTCGAAGTCCAGGCCGTCCGCCCGGCCCACGTACACCCGCTGGCGGACGTGCCGGTCGGCCAGCACGACCCGTCCCCGGCCGCTGACGATGGCGGTGCCGTCGGCGACCGCCTCGACCGCGGGCACGCTGAGCGACCCCGCCCGCCGGGCCAGCGCGGCCAGCATCAGTACGCCCTCGTAACAGCCGTGGCCGTGCCCGTTCAGCAGCGGCGCGTCCGGGCCGAACATCCGGGTGTAGCGCCCGCCCAGGCTGAGGCTCGCGTCGGTGGCGACGCTGCTGAAGTAACCCATCGCCGCGTACAGCTCGCCGGTGACGTCGCCGCCGGTGGCGAGCAGGCCGTGCTCCTCCAGCGCCCCGCACAGCCGGGGGAAGGCGAGCCCGCTCGCGGTGAACGCCCGGTTGAACGCGACCAGGTCGCTGCCGATGAGGTTGACCAGCACCGCGTCCGGCCTGACGGCGGCCAGCTCCTCGATCAGCGGCGCCATGTCGGAGGTGCCGGAGGGGACGAACCGCTCGCCCACCACCGTCGCCGACCGGGCCCGCAGGTGGGCGCGGGCGGAGGCGTGCACCAGCCGGGGCCAGACGTAGTCGTTGCCCACGAGGAACCACCGCCTGGCCCTGCGGTGGTCCAGCAGCCAGTCGAGCCCCGGGCCGACCTGCCGGGACGCCGGCTCGCCGAGGTAGTAGACACCCCGGGCGCGGGCCCCGCCCTCGTACGGCGGCGTGTAGACGAACGGCGCGGCGCCGCGGAGCGCCCGCTCGACGGTCACCCGCACGTCGCTGGCGTGCGTGCCCACGACGGCCTGCACGGCGCCCGCGGCGACCAGCCCGGACACCTCGCGGCCCACCTCCGCGGGGGACCGGCCGCCGTCGACCAGGACCAGCTCGATCCGCCGGCCCAGCACCCCGCCCGCGGCGTTGACCTCCGAGGCGGCGAGCAGCGCGCAGTTGATGGCGCACGGCCCGAGCAGGCCCAGCACGCCGGACACGGGCACCACCAGGCCGACACGGAGCGTGTCGGTCTCTACCAGGTGTGCCTCGAAGGGGTCGATGACCACCGTGACGGGTTCGGCCACGTGTAAGAGTATCCTCCTTGAGCACGCGCGGACTGAAGGGAACCCAGCGGTGGTGACGACGGGTCTCGGCTCTTCTCTCGCTTATCTGTTGACCCGCGCGGAGCGCAGCGTCAACCGGGGGCTCTCGGCGGCGCTCGCCGCGGAGGACGTCAACGTCGACCAGTGGCGGATCCTCCAGGCGCTCGCCGACGGCCGGGGGCACTCCATGGGCGACCTCGCCGAGGCGGCGCTGATGCCGCACCCCACGCTGACCAAGGCGGTGGACCGGCTGGTGGACCGCGCCCTGGTCTACCGGGGGCACGACCCGGCCGACCGCCGCAAGGTGGCGGTCTTCCTGGCCACCCGGGGCAGCGACCTGCTCGGCCGCCTGGAGGCCGGGATCGCCGAGCACCACCGGGCCATCCACGCCACCTTCGGCGCGGACCGCACCGAGCAGCTCATGCGCGAGCTGGAGACCCTGGTGCGCTCCCTGGACGGCCAGCCGTAGCCGCGCCCCCCGGGGAAGCCGCCGTCCAAGAGAGGCTAACCGAGCACCTCCGAGCGATAACGCGCCTTCATGGTGGCGAGCACCTCGTCCGGATCGGTGGCCCAGACCTCGGCGTTGAAGATCTCCACCTCGACGTCCCCGGTGTAACCCGCCGCCTCGACGGCCTCGGTCAGCGGGCGGAAGTCGATCACGCCGTCGCCCATCATGCCGCGGCCGAGCAGCACCTCGGCGGGCAGCGGCTGGAGCCAGTCGCACACCTGGTAGGACGCGATGCGGTCGCCCGCCCGCGCGATCTGCTCGAAGACCTGCGGGTCCCACCACACGTGGAAGGTGTCCACCACCACCCCGACCTGCTCGGCCGGATGCGCCAGGGCCAGGTCGAGCGCCTGTCCCAGGGTGGAGATCACCGCCCGGTCCGCGCAGTACATCGGGTGCAGCGGCTCCAGCGCCAGCCGCACGCCCCGCTCACCCGCGTAGGGGGCGAGCTCGGCGAGGGCCTCGGCCACCCGCTCCCTGGCCCCGGGCAGGGAGCGGGAGAAGCCGGGGGAGGGCGGCAGGCCCGGCGGCACCCCGGGCAGGCCGCCGACCACCATGACCAGGCAGGGCGCGCCGAGTGCGGCGGCCTCGTCGATGGCCCGCCGGTTGTCGTCCAGCGGCTCGCCGCCGGTCAGGAAGCCGCCCCGGCACAGGGAGGAGACCCGCAGGCCGCTGCCGGCGACCAGCTTGACCGCCGCGTCGAGCCCGCACTCGTGCAGCGGCTCGCGCCAGATCCCGATGGCCTCGATCCCGTGCCGCACGCAGCCGTCGATCGCCTCGGGCAGGCTCCAGTTCCTGGTGGTCCACTGGTTGAGGGAGAGCCGGTTCACCGGTCCACCCCCGCCGTGGCGAGCAGCGCCCGCATCCGCGCGACCGCGAGATCCGGGTCGGGGAGCAGCCCGGCCCGGTCGGCGAGCCGGAACGCCTTGGCCAGGTGCGGGATCGACCGGGCGCTCTGGGCCGCGTTCACCATGACGAAGGCGTCCTGGTGGCCGGCGAGCCAGGCGAGGAAGACGATGCCCGTCTTGTAGTGGTAGGTCGGGGTCTGGAAGAGGTGCCGGGACAACGGCACCGTCGGGGCCAGCACCGCGTCGTAGGCGGCGAGGTCCCCGTCGTCCAGCGCGGCCAGCGCGGTGGCGGCGGCCGGGGCGATCGCGTCGAAGATGCCGAGCAGCGCGTGGCTGCCGCTCCTGATCAGCTCCGGATAGTTGAAGTCGTCGCCGGTGTAGAGCTTGACGCCGCCGGGCAGCGCGGCCCGCAGCCGGACCTCGTGCCCGGCGTCGAGCAGCGACACCTTCACCCCGTCCACCTTGCCCGGATGGTCGCGGATGAGGGCGAGGAAGGACTCGGTGGCCTCCTCGACGTCCGCGGAACCCCAGTAGCCGGCCAGCTGGGGATCGAACATCTCGCCGAGCCAGTGCAGGATCACCGGCCGCCGGGTCTGGCCGAGCAGCCTGCCGTACACCCGGTGGTAGTCCTCCGGGCCGCGGGCGAGGGAGGCCAGGGCGCGGCTGGCCATCATGATGACCCGCGCGCCCGTCTCCTCCACCACCGCGAACTGCTCCTCGTAGGCGGCGGCCACCTCGTCCAGGGTGCCGGCGCCCGGGGCCTGGTCGGTGCCCGCGCCGCAGGCGAGCAGCTCGGCCGGGTCGCCGAAGTCCTTGGCCTCCGCCGCGCTGCGCCGGATCAGCTCGGCGGTCGCCGCCCAGTCCAGCCCCATGTTGCGCTGCGCGGTGTCCATCGCGTCCGCCACCCGCAGGCCGTGCGACCACAGGTGGCGGCGGAACCGCAGGGTGGCGTCCCAGTCGACGGCGGCCGGGCGGCCCGGCGTGTTGTCGCCGAACGGGTCGGCGACCACGTGCGCGGCGGCGTAGGCGATCCGGCTCGCGGCCGCGCCGTCCGGCCTGCGCCAGGACACCGGCTCGCGGAGGGCGTACGGCTCCAGCCGGCCGCCGGCCGTGGGCAGCAGGATCGTCGTCACGGCCGCGGCACCTCGATCCGGCGGCCCTGCGCGGAGGAGAGCAGGCCGAGCTGGGCGAGCTGCACCCCGCGTGCGCCCGAGGCCAGGTCGTAGGGGAACGGCGCGTCCTCCATCACGTGCCGGACGAACATCTCCCACTGCACCTTGAACCCGTTGTCGAACTCCTCGTTGTCGGGCACCTCCTGCCACTGCTCGCGGAAGCTGTGCGTGGCGGGCAGGTCGGGGTTCCAGACCGGCTTGGGGGTGGCCGAGCGGTGCTGGACCCGGCATCGGCGCAGCCCGGCGACCGCGCTGCCCTCGGTGCCGTCCACCTGGAACTCCACGAGCTCGTCGCGGTTCACCCGGACGTCCCAGGAGGAGTTGATCTGCGCGATGATCCCGCCCTCCAGCTCGAAGATGCCGTACGCGGCGTCGTCGGCGGTGGCCTTGTACTCCCGGCCGTTCTCGTCCCAGCGCACCGGGACGTGGGTGACGGCCTTGGCGATCACCGACTCGACCCGGCCGAAGAGGTTCTCCAGGACGTAGGCCCAGTGCGGGAACATGTCCAGCACGATGCCGCCGCCGTCCTCGCTGCGGTAGTTCCACGACGGCCGCTGGGCCGGCTGCCAGTCGCCCTCGAACACCCAGTAGCCGAACTCGCCGCGCACCGACAGGATCCGGCCGAAGAAGCCGCCGTCGATGAGCCGCTTCAGCTTGCGCAGGCCGGGGAGGAAGAGCTTGTCCTGCACGACGCCGTGCTTGAGGCCCGACGCGGCCGCGCGGGCGGCCAGCGCCTCGGCGTCCTCCAGCGTCTCGGCCGTGGGCTTCTCCACGTAGACGTGCCTGCCCGCCTCCAGGGCCTTGAGCACGGCGGGCACCCGGGCGGAGGTGACCTGGGAGTCGAAGTAGACGGAGGCCGCCGGGTCGGCGAGCGCGGCGTCGAGGTCGGTGGTCCACTTCGCGATGCCGTGCCTGGCGGCGAGGTCGGCGAGCTTGGCCTCGCTCCGGCCGACCAGCACCGGGTCGAGCAGCACCCGGTCGCCGCCGGCCAGGGACACCCCGCCCTGCTCGTTGATGGCCAGGACCGACCGCAGGAGATGCTGCCGGTATCCCATCCGCCCGGTGACGCCGTTCATCACGACACCCAGGGTCTTCGTCGTCATCCCCACCCCTTTGGAAAGCGCTTTCCCGAATATGGCAAACGTAAGGCCCCCGGGGGAGCCGCGTCAACAGCCCGGCCGGGCGATACTGGTGGGGTGACCGCCGCCGTGCGACCGCTGCCGTCCCGCTGGGACGCGGTGGCCGAGAAGGTCCCCGACTCGCTGGCCGACCTGCGCGGCCCCGCGACCGGGACCGTCGAGCTGCCGCTGCGCCTGGCCTGGTCCGGCCTGCGCGTCTTCGACCTCGACGACCCCCGGCTGCGCCTGTCCATGTACCACGTGGTGCTCACCGAAGGTCGCCGGCAGGATGTCGAGACCTACGTCTGCGCCGACCACGTGCTCGCCGACTGGCCCAGGCTGCGCCGGCTGGTGGCGCGGCGGCTGCGCGAGGCGTGGGAGGTCCGCTTCACCGTGCTCGCCGGGGAGGCGGGCTGACCGTGTCGTCCCGGCTGGAGCTGCCGCCCTTCCACCTCCGCCTCCTTGCGGCCGGCCGTACCGTCTGCGAGCGGCACGGCCTGTGGCTCGCCGGCGGCTACGCCATGCGGGCGCACGGCATCACCGACCGGCCCAGCCAGGACCTCGACTTCGCCACCGCCGCCGAGACACCGCTGCCCGAGGTCGCCTCGGACGTCGCGGCGGAGTTCCGCCGCCTCGGCTTCACGGTCGCGCTGCTGGAGACCACCCCGCGGCAGGGGCGCCTCGTCGTCACCGACGAGGTCACCGGCCAGGCGTGCGAGATCGACCTGCTCAGGGAGGCGCTCCAGGACCAGCCCATGCTGATGGAGCTGTGCCCGGTGATCGGCCTCGACGACGCCGTGGGGATGAAGGTCCGCGCCCTGCACGGCAGGGGCATGCCGCGCGACTTCATCGACGTCGCCGCCGTCTCCGACCTGTACGGCCACCGCGACCTGGAGCGCCTGGGAGCCCTGCACGAGGAGGACTTCCGGCTCCAGGATCTCGTGGACCGGCTGGAGACCGTCGACCTCCTCGCCGACGAGGCGTTCGCCGCCTACGGGCTGGACGACGAGGGCGTCCGGCGGATCCGCGGGTTCGCCCACGCCTGGGCCGAGGACATCAAACTGCGGCGCAGCGACGACGGCGACCTCGACGGCGAGGACTTCGACCTCCCCGAAGTGGACTGACCCCCCACCTGACCGCCCCCCTGACCCCCTACCTGACCGCTTACCGGGGCGCGAGTGCCTTCCCGCCCGCGACGAGCTGGGTGGTGGCCAGCTCACGGTAGAGGTCGTCGTTCAGCACCAGGTCGGCGTGGGTGCCGACGGCGCGCACCCGGCCCGCCTCCAGGACGACGATCCGCTCGGCGCTGGTCACCGTGGACAGCCGGTGGGCGATCACCAGCACGGTCGTGGTCCCGGCCACCTCGTTGATCACGTCGCGCAGGCGCAGCTCGTTCACCGCGTCGAGCTGGGAGGTCGCCTCGTCGAGCAGCAGCAGCCGGGGACGGCGCAGCAGCGCCCTGGCGATCGCGACCCGCTGCCGCTCGCCGCCGGAGAGCATCTGGCCCCGGTGGCCCACCGGCGTCTCCAGGCCCTCCGGCAGCCGCTCCACCAGATCGGCGAGCCGGGTACGGGCCAGCACGTCGGCGATCTCGTCGTCGGTGGCGCCGGGCGCGCCGAAGGTGAGGTTCTCCCGCAGGCTGCCCGCGAGCACCGGGGCGTCCTGCTCGACGTAGCCGAACGCGCCGCGCAACTCCGGCAGGGTCAGCTCCGACAGCTCCCTGCCGTCCAGCCTGATCGACCCCGAGGCGGGCTCGTAGAACCGTTCGAGCAGGGCGAAGACCGTGGACTTGCCCGCGCCGGAAGGGCCGACCAGCGCCGTCATGCCGCCCGCGGGCACCTCGAAGGACACGCCGTCCAGCGCCGGGACACGCCCGCCGCCGTAGTCGAACCGGATGTCGTCCAGCACGATCCCGGCCGGCGTCGCGTCGCCCCGCACCGGCTCCCCGGCCACCTGCTCGGCGTCGAGATCCTCGATCTCGCGCAGCCGGGTCACCGCGGCCAGGCCGGTCTGGAGCTGGGTGGCGCCCTCGACCAGCGTCGCGATCGGGCCGGTCAGGTAGAAGAGGTAGAGCAGGAACGCGATCAGCGACGAGATCTCCAGCGTCCCGTCCGCCACCCGCACGCCGCCTACCCCGAGTACGGCGAGGAAGGAGAGCTGCACGCCCACCCAGGTGGCCGTCCCCGCGATCGAACCCCAGGCCGCCACGGTCACCCCGCGCCGCCACGCGCGGTGGGCGGCGCCGCGCACCGCGTCGGTCTCCCGCTGCTCCGCGCCCGACGCCTTCACCGTGCGGAACGCCTGCAGCGAACGGTCCAGCGCCGCGCCCATCTCGCCCAGCGCCTCCTGCGCCTGGGTGGTGGCCCGGCCGATGCGCGGCATGACGAAGAGCAGCAGCGCCCCCACCACGGCGAGCACCCCCACCGTCACCGCGAGCAGCACCGCGTCCATGACCCCCATCAGCACGACACAGCCGATCAGGATGAACACCGCCGAGACGGCGTTGGCCAGGCCGCTGGTGCACACCGCGCGCAGCAGCGTCGTGTCCGCGGTCACCCGGGAGATGAGGTCGCCCGGTTTGAGCCGGTCGACATCCGGCACCCGCAGCCGCAGCATCCGCCCGACCAGGCTCAGCCGCGCGCTCAGCACGATGGTCTCCGCCGTGCGCTCCAGCACGTAGCTCCCCGCCGCCGAGATCGTCGCCCCCAGCAGCACCAGCACCGCCAGCGTCACGATCGGCCCGGTCAGCGAGGCGCCCGATCCGAAGGCGTCGATGACCGACCTCGCCACCAGCGGCTCGGCCAGCCCCGCCAGGCCCCCGGCGAATCCGAGCACCCCGCCGCCCACGAGTTTCCACTTCTGCGGCCTGATGTGCACGAGCAACAACCGCCAGGAACCTTTTCGCGGCTTCGGGGGAGAGGTCTCGTCATCCACGAACCGGCAAACGGCCAAGAAACCCGGACGTGTTCCTTCGCTCGCAAAAATCATTACTAAGTAGGGGGTGCGATCGGCATAAAGGATGACGGGCGCAGGCCGGTAAGGGTGGTTGGCACTGCGGTAAACCGGGAACCCCGCGTACTGCGAAGCCTCTCCTTCGCAAACAAAAGGGGGGTCGGTTCCCGGGGCGTGCGCCCGGGATCACGACTATGAGGGGCGTCTCCGGTGAGCCCCATCGGAGATGCCCCCAACCCGCCCCCTTCCTCTCCACCGTCCGCGCCCCGGTACGGCCCGCCTCACGGTGGGACGGCCCGCCGGACCGCCTTCACGCTGGGACGGCCCGCCGACCGCCTTCGCCGTGGGACGGCTCGCTGGGTGCTTCACGGTGGGACGGGTTGCCATGCGCTCTCGCGATAGGACGGCTTGCTGGGCGCCGGGCCGCACCACATCTCCCTCTTCACCACCGCGCCTCCTTCTTCGCCACCGCACCTCCCTCTCAGCCGCCGCACCTTGATCGGCCTCCGTGGCGGTCTACCCTGTCGTTCGGGGTGGGCCGTAGATCAACTGTTCTCATGTCAGAGGGACCCTTCAAAGGGCCATGCCACGGTCGTCGTGGTGGCTGGGCGCTGTTTCTGGGGCGCCGGGCCGCGCCGTACCTCTCCTCTCCGACGCGGCGCCTTGGTGTGCCTCCGGGGTCTCCCGGTTGTGCGGGTGAGTGGTTGCGGTTTGGACGGGCCGTTCCGACAGGTCCTTTGTATGGGCTGGCCGTTCCGACAGGTTTCTTCGTGCGGACCGTTCTAAGGAGTTTCTCCCTACGGGCTGCTGTGGCGAGTTCCTCTCTATGTGCTGCTTCGAGGAGTTCCTCCCCACATGGATCTTCTGGGGGAGTTCCTTCCCCTCCGGCCGTTCATAGGAGGCTGGAACCTACTCCGGGAAACCAAGGCGCCGCGGCGGCGAGGAGGTGTACGGCGCGGCCCGGCGCCCGGCAACGGCGACCAGCCACATACCGCGACGACCACAGCGACGACCACCGCCACAACGACCGCCACAACCGGCCGGTGGCTGCCGTGGTGGGGGAGGTGTTGACCGGGGAAGGGAGGGGGATCAGACTTGAATGGGGTTATTCATTGGGCTTCGGGGAGGGTGCGTTGAGGCGATGTGGTGACCCGGGGATGGGCGTGATCAGGCGCGTCGGCGTGGGATACGAACGGGCGGCCGAGGTCGCTGCCGCCAGCGGGGAGTCGGGGTCCGATGCGAGAGACGAGCCGGGGCCGGATGCGAGAGGCGAGCCGGGCTCATGGTCGGTTTGCCGGGAAACTCTCAGGTGAGTAGCGGAATGGACGACGAGGCCGGAGGTGTTGGACGCGGACGTGGGGGACGGACTCGAGCGGCTTTTTGAAGGCAGGCGGCTGTCGCCCGTCCAGCGGCGGATCGCCCACTACCTGGCGGAGCACCTGACCGAGGCCATTTTCCTGTCGAGTGTGGAGCTTGCGGACCGGGCGGGGGTCAGCCAGCCCTCGGTCACCAGGTTCGCGATGGGCCTCGGGTTCGCCGGTTATCCCGAGCTGCGCCAGGCCCTGCGCCCGCTGGTGCTCGGCGGCGCGGAGCCGGCGGAGCCGTACGCGCCGGCGGAAGGGGCGCCGCGGTTCGCCGAGGCGATCGACGACGAACTGCGCAACCTCGCCTCGGTCCGGGAGCGGCTGGCCGGTGCGGACCGAGCGGCTGCGGACCGGGCGGCTGCAGGCGGGGCCGCGATCGGCGGGGCCGCGATGGACGGCGCCGCGATGGACGGATCAGCGTGGGGCGGACCGGCGAAGGACGGCCTAGCGAAGGACGGACTGGCGAGGGGCGGACCGGCGAGGGACGGGGCCTTGGGCGGGGAGTCGGGGCTTGGAGCGCGGATTGTTGAGCTGGGGGGTGCGCTGGCGGTGTCGCAGCCGCTGCCCGTTCTCGGGCTGCGGGTTTCCGAGGGGCTGGCCACGATCTTCGGTTACTACGCGCGGCGCATCCACCCCGACGTCCGGCTGCTCACCCATGGCGGGACCGAGTTGGCCGACGGGCTGCACGCCGCCCAGCGGGCCGGTGCCGAGTGGCTGCTCGCCGTGGTGCTGCCGCGCTATCCGGCCGAGGCCGTGCGGGCGCTGGAGTACGCCGAGCGGCTGGGCCTGCGGATCGCGGTGATCACCGACCGGCCGCAGGTGCCGTTCCCCGCTGATGTGGTGCTGGACGCGCCGGTCGGCGACCGCCTCGTCTTCGACTCGCACGCGGCGCCGCTCGCCCTGGCCATGACGCTGGTGGAGGCGATGGCCGACGCGGCGCCGCTGCGTACCCGGGCGCGGCTGGAGGAGTTCGAGCGGATGAGCGAGGAGACCGGCGTCTTCCACTCCGGCTGACCGCCCCGGCCGCTCCCGGCTGACCGTCCCGGTGGCCGGTCAGCCGGCCAGCCGTCGCATCGAGGAGACCGACCAGCTCAGCGCGAGTACGGCGAGCAGGATCGTGAAGACGAAGGCGATGAGGATCGACCCGTCGGCGAAGTCGCCCCGGAAGAGCGACTTGCCCGCCTCGACCGCGTGGTAGAGCGGGTTGGCCTGCGCCGCGACCTGCAGCCAGCGCGGCGCGAACTCCATCGGCAGCAGAATCCCGGTGAGCAGGATCAACGGCATCGCGAAGAACTGCAGGATCTGCGACATGCTGTTCTCGTCCCGGATCGCCAGCGCCATCGCGTACGAGATCCCGGAGGCGAAGACGCCGACCACCGCCATGAGCGCGAGCAGGACGAGTACGCCGGCCGGGTCGGCGCGCATGCCCATCAGCACGGCCACCACGATCATCAGCAGCGACTGCACCACCAGCGTGACGACGTCTCGCGCGACGCGGCCGAGCACGATGGCGGGCCGGCTGGCCGGGCTGACGGCGAGGCGCTCCAGGACCCCGCCCCGGATCTCGCCGATCATGGTGAAGCCGACGAACAGCGAGCCGAACAGCGCGATCATCACCATCACGCCGGGCGTGAAGTCGCGCAGAGTGTCCGCCGTCGAACCGCCGGGCATGACGTTGGCCAGCAGCGGGGCGAAGAGCAGCAGGTAGAGCACCGGCTGGAAGACGCCGAACAGCGGCCAGACCGGGTTGCGGAAGGTGATCCGCAGTTCGTGGGCGAGGAAGAGCGCGGTGTGCCTGAGCATCGGTGCTCCTTCGTCAGGGGGCGTCGGGGGGTGTGGGGGGGTGTCGGGGGCGGTAGGCATCCAGGAGGTCGGGGCGTCGGGGGCGGTAGGCGTCCAGGGGGGTCGGGGTCGGGGGGCGGGGCGTCAGGGGGTGTCGGGCGGTAGGCGTCCAAGGGGGGCGGGGCCGGGGTGTCAGGGGGCGTCGGGGTGGTGGGCGTCCCAGGGGTGGCGGAGGTCAGGCGGCGTCGCGGAGTGAGCGGCCGGTCTTGGCGAGGAAGACGTCGTCGAGCGTGGCACGGTCCAGGGAGATCGACCGGATGGGCACGTTCTGCTCCTCCAGGGCGCGCAGCATCGCGGGCAGCCGGTGCTCGCCGTCGTCGAGGTAGGCGCGCAGCGCGTCGCCGTCGAGCCGCACCTCCTCGGCGAACGGCGCCAGCACCTCCCGCGCGGTGGCCGCGTCGCCGACGCGCAGGGTGACCACGTCGCCCGCGAGCCGGCGCTTCAGCTCGGCGGGGGTGCCCTCCGCCACGACGACGCCCTGGTCCACGATGATCAGCCGGTCGCACAGCGCGTCGGCCTCCTCCAGGTAGTGCGTGGTGAGCAGCACGCCGGTGCCGCTCTCGCGCAGCCGCTGGATCCGGTCCCACAGGTTGGCCCGGTTGTGCGGGTCCAGGCCGGTGGTGGGCTCGTCGAGGAAGAGCAGCGCGGGGGCGTGCACCAGGCCGAGGGCGAGCGCGACCCGCCGCCGCTGCCCGCCGGACAGGGTGCGCCCCGGCCGGTCGGCCACGCCGGTCAGGTCGAAGGCGGCCAGCGCCTCCTGGGTACGGCGGGCCGGGTCGGGCACCCCGTGCAGCCGCGCGGCGAGCATGACCTGGGCGCGCGGGCTGGTGCCGTCCTCCACGCCGCCGGTCTGGCTGACGTAGCCGAGCCTGCGGCGTACCGCGCCGGGCTCCTTGCGCAGGTCGTGGCCTGCGACGGTGGCCTCGCCCGCGTCCGGGACGATCAGCGTGGCCAGCATCCTGACGGTGGTGGTCTTGCCGGCGCCGTTGGGCCCGAGCACGCCGAAGATCTCCCCCTTCCCGACGGTCAGGTCGATGCCCCTGACCGCCTCCACGGTCTGGACGCCCTTCCTGGTCCTGGTGGTGAACGTCTTCCTGAGGCCGTGCGCGTCGATGATCAAGGGACTGTCTCCTCCACTGGACGGCTCTGTGCGGTCAGGGCAGATCTCCGGCCTTGACCTTGGGGATGGTCTCGTCGAGCCAGTCGAGCTGGGCTCGAAGCTGGCCGGTGATCAGCTTCAGGTTCTCGTCGATGTGCCTGGGCGCGCCGAAGCCCTGCTTGCCGCCGAGCGAACGCTCCATCATGGAGATCGTCAGCCGGAGCTGCTCGCTCCTGGCCTGCATCGCGCGCAGCAGTTCGGCCTGCGGCATCCGGTCCATGAAGGTCATGGCCACCTGGAACGGGTCGACGATGGGGCTGATGTCCATCCACGCCCGGAACAGCCGGTGGTAGAACTCCGCCCGCCCGTCGTCGGTGATCGCGTAGACGGTCTTGCCGCCCCTCCCGCCTTCGACGACCTCCAGCAGTCCCTCGTCGGCCATCTTGGCCAGCCCGTGGTAGATCGAGCCGTAGGCCACGCTGGCCCAGCTGTCGGCGCCCCACAGTTCCAGCCGCCGCCGCACCTTGTAGCCGTGCAGGGGGCCGTCGAGCAGGACGCCCAGGATCAGGATGCGTGTGGACGTCATGTACAAATTTGTAGTCAAATTTGAGCACTCGCGTCAAGGGGGAGGCGGGTGTAGTTGAATGGGGCCATTCACTAGGGTGGGGTGCATGCGCAGGTTCGACGGGATGTGGCGAGCGGTGGCCGACGTGGGCAGGGACCGGCGGGGCGGGTACGCCCGGGACGCCTGGTCGGCCGCCGACCTGGAGCTTCGCGAGTGGTTCCGGCAGGAGGCCGGCCTGCGGGACCTCGCCGTCCGCGAGGACCGCAACGGCAACCTGTGGGCGTGGTGGGGCGACCCCGGCAGCCGTCCCGGCGTCGTCACCGGCAGCCACCTCGACTCGGTGCGCCAGGGCGGCGCCTTCGACGGGCCGCTCGGCGTGGTGTCCGCGTTCGCCGCGATCGACGCGCTCCGCGAGCGCGGCGTGCGGCCGGGCCGGCCGCTCGGCGTGGCCTGCTTCACCGACGAGGAGGGCGCCAGGTTCGGCGTGCCGTGCGTCGGGTCGCGCCTGCTCACCGGCGTGCTCGACCCCGCCAGGGCGTGCGGCCTGACCGACGACGAGGGCGACACACTGGCCGACGTGCTGCGCGCGGCCGGCCGCTCGCCGCAGGCCCTCGGCCGGGACGAGGAGACCCTGCGCCATGTGGGGGTGTTCGTCGAGCTGCACGTCGAGCAGGGCAAAGGGCTGGTGGACGAGGACGCCGCGGTCGGCGTGGCGAGCGCGATCCGGCCGCACGGGCGGTGGCGGTTCGACTTCCGCGGCAGGGCCGACCACGCCGGCACCACGCTCCTCGCCGACCGGGACGACCCGATGCTGCCCTTCGCCAGGACCGTCCTGCTGGCCAGGGAGGCGGCCGAGCGGCACGGCGTGGTCGCCACGGTGGGCAAGGTCCGGGTCGAACCGGGCAGCGCCAACGCCATCCCCGCCCGCGTCTCGGCCTGGCTGGACGCCAGGGGGCCGGAGGAGAGCGCCGTCCGCGCCCTGGTCGCCGAGCTGACCGGTGCGGCCGGCGCCGAGGTGGAGTGCGAGTCGTGGACGCCGGTGGTGGACTTCGACGCCGCGCTGCGCGACCGGCTGGCCGGCGCGCTCGGCGGCGTGCCGGTGCTGCCCACCGGCGCCGGGCACGACGCGGGCGTCCTCGCCTCCGCCGGCGTGCCGAGTGCGATGGTGTTCGTCCGCAACCCGACGGGAATCTCCCACTCGCCGGAGGAGTACGCCGAGCCCGGCGACTGCCACGCGGGGGTCGCCGCGCTCGCCCGCGTCCTGGAGGAACTGTGCGACTGAGCTTCTGGTGCGAGCTGGCCTGGCTGCCGCCTGGGGAGGTCGTCCAGGGGGTGCTGGTCACGGTCGAGGGCGACCGGTTCGCCGAGATCGTCCCGGCGGTCCCCGAGCCGCCCCGCGACGCCGTACGGCTGGCCGGGCTCACCCTGCCCGGTCTCGCCAACGCGCACTCGCACGCCTTCCACCGGGCGCTCCGCGGCGTCACCCAGGCGGAGAAGGGCAGCTTCTGGACCTGGCGCGAGCGGATGTACGCGGTGGCCGCCGCGCTCGACCCGGACTCCTACCTGACCCTCGCCCGCGCCGTCTACGCCGAGATGGCGCTGGCCGGCATCACCTGCGTGGGCGAGTTCCACTACCTGCACCACGGGCCGGACGGCGTCCCCTACGGCGACCAGAACGCGATGGGCCACGCCCTCGTCGAGGCGGCGCGCGCGGCCGGGATCCGCATCTCGCTGCTCGACACCTGCTACCTGACGGGCGGGCTCGGCATACCGCTCGACGGGGTGCAGACCCGGTTCGGCGACGGGGACGCCGAGCGGTGGGCGGGCCGGGCCGAGGCGCTGCGCGACGCCTACGCCGGGGCCGGCGACGTGGCGGTGGGCGCCGCCGTGCACTCGGTCCGCGCGGTGCCCGCCGAGCAGATCCCGACGGTGGCCGACTTCTCCCACCGGCACGCGACCCCGCTGCACGTGCACGTCTCCGAGCAGCAGGCCGAGAACGCCGCCTGCGTCGAGATGTACGCGGCGACCCCGGTGCAGCTGCTGACCGAGCGCGGCGCGCTCGGCCCCCGCTCCACCGCGGTGCACGCCACCCACCTCTCCGACGTGGACCTCGCCCTGCTCGGCCAGTCGGGCACCCACGTGTGCATGTGCCCCACCACCGAACGCGACCTGGCCGACGGCGTCGGCCCGGCCCGCCCGCTGTTCGAGGCGGGCTCGCCGATCACGCTCGGCTCCGACAGCCACGCGGTGATCGACCTCTTCGAGGAGGCCCGCGCCGTCGAGCTGGACGAGCGGCTGGTCAGCGGCCGGCGCGGGCACTGGACCGCCGCGGAGCTGCTGGACGCCGCCACCGCCGCGGGGCACGCCTCGCTCGGCTTCCCCGACGCGGGAGTCCTGCTGCCGGGCGCGCGGGCCGATCTGGTGTCGGTGCGGCTCGACTCGGTCCGAACGGCGGGCGCCACACCCGCCACCGCGGCGGAGGCGGTCGTCTTCGCCGCCTCCCCGGCCGACGTGCACTCGGTGGTGGCCGGCGGGCGCCGGATCGTCACCGACGGCCGGCACGGCCTCGGCGACGTGGGCGGCCTGCTGGCGGCGGCGATCCGGGAGATCTCGTGACCTCGGTCCTCTTCGACGGCATCGGACTCCTCTATACGGGCGATCCCGAGGCCGAGGAGCTGACGGACGCCGCGCTCGTCGCCCAGGACGGGCTCGTGGCCTGGATCGGCCCGGCGGGTGAGGCCCCGGACGCCGACCAGCGGGTGGACGCCGGTGGGCGCTGCGTCATCCCCGGGTTCGTGGACAGCCACGCCCACCTGGTGTTCGCCGGCGACCGGTCCGCGGAGTTCGCCGCCAGGATGTCCGGCGTGCCGTACTCCGCGGGCGGCATCCGCACCACCGTGGCCGCCACCAGGGGGGCGGGCGCCGCCGAGCTGACCGCCCGCACCGCCGTCCTGGTCGCCGAGATGGCCGCCCAGGGCACCACCACCGTCGAGATCAAGAGCGGGTACGGCCTCACCGTCGAGGACGAGCGGCGGGCGCTGCGCGTCGCCGCCGACTTCACCGCGGAGACGACGTACCTGGGCGCGCACGTCGTGCCGCCGGACACCGATCCCGACGACTACGTGCGGCTCGTCACCGGGCCGATGCTCGACGCCTGCGCCCCGCACGCCAGGTGGATCGACGTCTTCTGCGAGCGGGGCGCGTTCGACGGCGACCAGACCAGGGAGATCCTGTCGGCGGGCATCGCGGCCGGGCTCGGCGCCCGGGTGCACGCGGGCCAGCTCGGCGAGGGGCCGGGCGTGGCCGTCGCCTGCGAGCTGGGCGCCGCCTCCGCCGACCACTGCACCCACCTGTCCGCCGCCGACGTGGAGGCCCTGGCGTCCAGCGGGGTGGTGGCGACCCTGCTGCCCGGCGCGGAGTTCTCCACCCGCTCGCCGTACCCGGACGCGCGCCGGCTGCTCGGCGCGGGCGTCACCGTGGCGCTCGCCACCGACTGCAACCCCGGGTCGTCCTTCACCTCCTCCATGCCTTTCTGCATCGCGCTCGCCGTGCGGGAGATGAGGATGACGCCACTGGAGGCGGTCCGCGCCGCCACCTACGGCGGAGCCCGCGCGCTGCGCCGCGACGACGTCGGCGTGCTCCGGCCGGGGGCGCGGGCCGACCTCGTGATGCTGGACGCTTCTTCCTATATCCATCTCGCGTATCGCCCCGGAGTTCCACTCGTACGCCAGGTGTGGCAGGCGGGACAACGGATCTTCTGATCGGTTTCACCGGGCGCCGCAAGGGTAGTTCGCGCTTTCTTCGCCCGGGACATCCTCCGTAAGGAGGAATCCAAAACCATTCTCCGGGCGTATCCCTTGAGGGAATCTTTGCCCCGATCGACTCGTTCATCGGGGAAAGGCGGAACGTTGGGGCGCGGCGGGAACGAGGTGCCACGGGATGGCAAGGCCTACGGGGAATCGCACGCAGGACCAGCAGGTCTCGGATCGTGACCTGCTGGGGACCTACCTGGCCGAGATCGGGCGGGTCCCTCTGCTGTCCGCGGCCGAGGAGGTCGAGCTCGCCAAGAGGATCGAGGCGGGCCTCTTCGCGGAGCAGTTGCTGGACAGCGCGCTGGTGGAGCCGCGCGCCGGCGACGCCACGGACGAAGAGCTGGAGAGGCTGGCCGTCTCCGGCCAGCGGGCGAAGGACGAGTTCATCCAGGCGAATCTGCGCCTGGTGGTGGCGGTGGCACGGAAGTACTCCGGCCGCGGCATGCCGCTGATCGACCTGGTCCAGGAGGGAAACCTGGGCCTGGTGCGCGCGGTGGAGAAGTTCGACTACCGCAGGGGGTACAAGTTCTCCACCTACGCGACCTGGTGGATCCGCCAGTCGGTGGGCCGCGCCATCCACGAGCAGGCGCGCCCGGTCCGGCTGCCCACCCACGCGGGGGAGCAGATGACCCGCCTCATGCGGGTGCGCAGGGACATGCTGGCCGAGTTCGACGTCGAGCCGACCGACGCCGACCTCGCCGAGGTGCTCGACCTGCCGATCGAGCGGGTGCGCGAGCTGCGCCGCTGGGCCTCCGACCCGGTGTCCCTCCAGCTCGGCGTCGGCGACGAGGACGAGACCGAGCTGGGCGACATGATCGCCGACGAGACCTGGGCCGACCCCGAGCAGCAGGCGATCGACGTCCTGGAGCGGGAGCGCCTGGAGCACTGGCTGACCGGCCTGGAGGGCCAGGTCCGGGAGATGTTGCGCTGGCGCTACGGCCTGATGGACGGCCGCGAGCACACGCTGACCGAGGTGGGGGAGAAGTACGGCATCGGCCGCGACCGCGCCCGCCGGATCGAGCGGGACGCTCTGGCGCGGCTGCGCAAGATGGCCACCGCCGCCTGATCACGGGTGGCGCAGGGGGAGCTTGGACGGCCGGACGGCCGGTGCAGGGGGAGCTTGGGCGGCCGGACGGCCGGTCACGCCGGGATCGTGGGGGATCCGGGGTGGCCGGCCGTTCCGGCGTCCGGGGTCGGTGGGAGCGCGTGGAGCGCCCCACGGCGAACGATCACCGGATTCGGCTCGTCCGAAATACAGGTGAAACACCGCACCGCTGAGTTTCACGAACGCGAAACACGCAAGGTCGTGCCCTGAAACGGCGCAAGACAACGCTGAGGCACACCGGAGAGGAAGTCGCGGGGCGGTCGCGGGCGGTCGGGGAAGTCGCGCCGTTGCCATGCGTGACGGTCATGTTGCCGTTGCCGAGTGGCGGACTCGATCCGGAAACACACGTCAGTGCGCTGCCGGTCAATGAAGCCCTGGAGGCCCACTGCGTTGAGGACAACCGGCCGTATGCCAATCGGAAGGAGGGTCGCTTCGCATGAAGATCGATAGCGGCTCCACCGCCTGGATGCTCGTGAGCACCGCGCTCGTGCTGCTCATGACCCCGGGCCTCGCGTTCTTCTACGGGGGCATGACCAGGGCGAAAAGCGTCCTGAACATGATGATGATGTCCTGGGTCAGCATCATCGTCGTCACCATCGCCTGGGTGCTCTATGGCCACTCACTGGCCTTCGACACCGCGGGCGAGGCGGGAAGCTTCATCAACAACATCATCGGCGGTCTCGACAACCTCGGTCTGAGCGGGCTCGTCGAGACCGCGACCAAGACCGACGGGACCGGCATGCCGAGCCTCGTCTTCTCGGCGTTCCAGATGACCTTCGCGATCATCACCGTGGCTCTGATCAGCGGCGCTCTCGCCGATCGGGCCAAGTTCGGCGCGTGGGTCGTCTTCGCGGCCGTCTGGGTCACGGTCGTCTACTTCCCGGTCGCCCACTGGGTGTGGGGCGGCGGCTGGCTGACCGGCCTCGGCATCGAGGACTTCGCCGGCGGCACGGTGGTCCACATCAACGCCGGAGCCGCGGCGCTCGCGGTGGCGCTGGTGCTGGGCAAGCGCGTCGGCTGGCGCAAGGACCCGATGCGCCCGCACAACCTCACGCTGGTGCTGCTCGGCGCCGGTCTGCTGTGGTTCGGCTGGTTCGGCTTCAACGCCGGCTCCGAGCTCGCGGTGGACGGCACCACCGGCCTCGCGTTCATGAACACCCAGATCGCCACCGCGGTCGCGGCGGGCGCGTGGATCCTCGTGGAGAAGCTCCGCGACGGCCACTCGACCACCCTGGGCGTGGCCTCCGGCGCGGTCTCCGGCCTGGTCGCCATCACCCCGGCGTGCGGATTCGTCGACCCCTGGGCGGCGTTCCTGATCGGCGCGATCGCCGGCGCGGTCTGCTCGTACGCGGTGAGCCTCAAGTACAAGCTCGGCTACGACGACTCGCTCGACGTGGTCGGCGTGCACCTCGTCGGCGGTGTCATCGGCGCCGTCGCCCTGGGCTTCGTCGCGGCCTATCCCTTCCTCGACGGCCAGGAGCAGGGACTCTTCTACGGCGGCCCGGTCTCCCAACTGGGGGTGCAGGTCCTCGGACCCGTCGCGGTGGGCCTCTACTCGTTCGTCGTCTCGTGGATCATCGCCAAGATCATCGATGTCACGATGGGCTTCCGCGTCACCCAGGACGACGAGGTCACCGGCATCGACATCACCTCCCACGCCGAGACCGGATACGACCTCGGCACCGTCCACGCCTCCGGCGTGGCGTCTGCGAACGGGCCGGGCGTGCCGTCCGGTGCTAAGAAGGTGGACGCATGAGACTCATCACCGCGGTCATCAAGCCCTTCAAGCTCGATGACGTGAAAGCCGCCCTGGAGCAGTTCGGCATCAAGGGCATGACCGTCAGCGAAGCCAGCGGCTACGGCCGCCAGCGCGGTCACACCGAGGTCTACCGAGGCGCCGAGTACCAGGTTGACCTGGTGCCGAAGGTGCGCCTTGAGGTCCTCGCCGAGGAAGACGACACCGAGGACGTCATCGACGTGATCGTCAAGGCGGCGCAGACCGGCAAGATCGGCGACGGCAAGGTGTGGTCCGTCCCGGTGGACACGGTCGTCCGGGTCCGCACAGGTGAACGCGGGCCGGAGGCACTGTAGCCGAATGATGAGAGGCGACGCTCGCTCGTTCGCTCCGGCCCGCAAGGAGCGGGCCGGAGACATCGACCGCTGGCTCACCGACCTGATCCGTACGGCGTGCGCGATGCCGTACCCGCGGGAGAGGGAGGCCAGGAGCGTTCCGCCGGCCACGGACGAGCGCGGCACCATGGCCGGTGTCGCGCTCGTCGCGGTCGGCAGTCTCGGCCGTGGCGAGCTCGCGCCCGGCAGCGACCTCGATCTGGTGCTGCTGCACAACGGCCGGGACGACGTCGCCAGGATCGCGGATCGGATCTGGTATCCGATCTGGGACTCGGGGATGGGGCTGGACCACTCGGTCCGGACGGTGGACGAGGCGGCCAAGGTCGCCCGTGAGGATCTCAAGGCCGTGCTGGGCCTGATCCAGGCCAGGCACGTGGCCGGTGATCCGGAGCTGACCAGGGCCGCGAGGGAGATGGTGCTCGCCGAGTGGCGGGCCGACTCCCGGCGCAGGCTGGCCCAGCTCCGCGAGTCGGCGGACAAGCGCGCCGACTCCGCCGGCGAGCTGGCCTTCCTGCTCGAACCCGACCTGCGCGACTCGCGCGGCGGGCTGCGCGACGTGCAGGCGATGCAGGCTGTGGCCGCCGCCTGGGTCGCCTCCGCGCCCGGACCCCGGGTGCGCGAGGCCTACGAACTTCTGCTCGACGTCAGGCACGGCCTGCACCTGGTGACCGCGCGCGGCGCCGACCGCCTTGTCCTGCAGGAGCAGGACGCGGTGGCGGACACGCTCGGGCTGCTCGACGCCGAGGCGCTGATGCGCCGCCTGGCCGAGGCCGGCCGGACGATCTCGCACGCCTTCGACTCCACCTGGCGCACCGTGGACCGGCTGCTGTCCGGTCCGGTGCCGCGCGGGCGCAGGCCGCTCGCCGACGGCGTGGTGGAGCACGGCGGCGAGGTCGTGCTCGCCCGCGGCGTCAACCCGCGCAAGGACCCGGTGCTGGTGCTGCGCGCCGCGGCCGCCGCCGCGGAGGCCGGGCTGCCGCTCTCCCCCGCCACGGTCACCACGCTGGCCGGTCAGTCGCCCCCGATGCCGGTGCCCTGGCCGGACGAGGCGCGCAGCGCGCTCGTGGCCCTGCTGGGCGCGGGCCGGGCCGCGGTGCCCGTGTGGGAGGAGCTGGACCAGGCGGGCGTACTGGTCCGCCTGCTGCCCGACTGGGAGCGGGTACGGCACCGGCCGCAGCGCAATCCGGTGCACCGGTTCACCGTGGACCGGCACCTGATCGAGACGGCCGCCGGCGCGGCGTCGTTCACCCGTGAGGTGTCCCGGCCGGACCTGCTGCTCATCTCGGCGCTGCTGCACGACATCGGCAAGGGCTGGCCGGGTGACCACTCGACGACCGGCGAGGTCGTCGCCAGGGACATCGGCGCGCACATCGGGCTGCCGGCCGCCGACGTCGATACCCTTGCCCTCGTGGTCCGCCACCATCTCCTGCTGCCCGAGACGGCCACCAGACGCGATCTCGACGACCCGGTGACCATCGCCAGGGTCGCGGAGGCGGTGGGCAACCGCGAGGTGCTGGAGCTGCTTGCCGCGCTGGCCGTGGCCGACGGCAACGCGACCGGGCCGGCCGCGTGGAACAGCTGGAAGGCGTCCCTCGTCTCCGACCTCGTCCGGCGGGTGCGTTCCGTGCTGTCCGGCACGCCGCTGCCGCCCGCGCCCTCGCTGTCGGCCGAGCAGGCGTCGCTGGCCCGGCACGGCGGTGGCGCCATCCGGGTGAACGGCGGCGCGGTCACCGTGGTCGCGCCCGACCGGCCCGGGCTGCTGTGGCACGCGGCCGGGGTGCTGGCGGCGCATCGCATGGTGGTGCGTTCGGCGTCCGCGGCGTCGGCGGGTTCGACCGCTGTGATCGAGTTCTCCGTGATCCCGGAGTATGGCACGCCGCCGGATCCCGCGACGCTGGAAGCAGATCTTCGGCTGGTTCTCGCCGGGAGGCTCGACATCGAGCAGCGCCTGGCCCGCCGCGCGCGTTCCATGCGGCCCGCGCGGGTGCCCGTGGCCCCGCCCAGGGTCACCGTCCTGGAGGACGCGTCCAAGACGGCCACGGTGATCGAAGTGCGCGCACACGACCGTCCGGGGCTTTTGTGGCGAATTGGCCGCGCTTTCGGCGAATGTGGACTTGACGTACAAGCAGCACGTGTGGAGACTCTCGGCGCGGAAGCTGTAGATGTGTTCTATGTTGTGGACCGTGCAGGCCGCCTCCTGACGGATGAAGATCATCGCAACGAGGTTCGCAACCAAGTCCTTGCTGCGCTACGGTAATCCGGCAGTGCTGAGCATTCTGTCACCTTTGTAACGATTCACGTCCGGTCTAGCCGGTCTTTCGTATATGTTCCGTGACCTTGTGGTCGAATGGTCCACGTTTGGTTGCGACGGTTGGGGGTAGCGGGAGCGTGGCGACGGGTAGTGCCGACAGTGGTCGTACCGCCAAACATGATCGCGGGCGACCCTCGTTCGCGAAGCGGGTCTTCGCGTTGCGGAACTGGCGCGTTCGGACGCGTCTCACCGCCCTGATTCTCGTGCCCACGGCTGTCGCGGTGTTCCTCGCCGGCGCGCGGGTGTACGAGTCCGTCGACAGCATCACCACCCTGGAACGGACCGGTCTCGCCGCGGAGTACTCCGCGAACATCCGGGCCCTCGCCGAAGCCCTCGGCCAGGAGCGTGACATGGGCGCCTGGACGGGATACGCCAGAAGCGCCAAGATCGACGGCAAGCAGGTCAACCTGGAGTCGGCCTGGCAGGACCGCCAGAAGGTCGTCGACGGACTGTCGACCAAGGTCATCGCCGACTTCGACAAGGTGGACTCCTCCTTCGGAGCCCGCGTCGTCGAGGCGATCGCCCAGGCCAAGACCCAGCTCACCGGCCTGGCCGACCTGCGCAAGCAGCAGCCGGTGCAGGTGCCCGCGTACACCTCGCTGATCACCGGTCTCCTCGCCGCCCACGACGAGCTCGCGACCGTGGCCGACGACTCGATCACCGTCGGTGACATGCGCGGCCTCAGCTCGCTGGCGCACGCCAAGGAAGAGGCGTCCAAGCAGCGGGTCCGGCTGGTCATCGGCCGGTTCGAACCGCGACTGGTGACCTCCCAGGAGATGGAGGACTTCATCGCCTCCCGCTCCCGGCAGGGTGAGCACCTCGCGGAGTTCGGCGGCGAGGCCGGCATCGAGAACGTGCAGCTGCTCTACCGGACGCTGACCGACCCCCGCCGGTACAACGCCGAGCTCACCAAGTCCCGCGCCATCGCGATCCAGGCCAGCGGCAAGCGCATCGCGCAGGGCTCGCTGGTCAGCGACGTCGCCGAGTGGTACGACGACAACACGGTCACCATCGACCTGATCGCCAAGGTCGAGGAGAAGGTCGCCGACGACGTCGTCGCCCGCAACCAGGAACTCGTGGGCGCGGAGCAGCGCAACGCCGCCATCGCCGGCGCGTCGATCCTGCTCCTGCTGCTCCTCGTCCTGGCGCTGACCGTCTTCATCGCCCGTTCGATGGTCTCCCCGCTGCGCCGCCTGCGCACCGAGGCCCTGGAGGTGGCCGGTTTCCGGTTGCCGAACGTCGTGCGCGACATGCGGGTCACCGGTGACGCGACGCCACCGGACATCCAGCCGATCTCGGTCAACTCGACGGATGAGATCGGTGAAGTGGCGCAGGCGTTCGACGAGGTCCACCGGCAGGCCGTACGCCTCGCGGGTGAGGAGGCCGAGCTTCGGGGCAACATCAGCTCCATGTTCGTCAACCTCTCCCGGCGTACCCAGACCCTGGTGGAACGGCAGATCTCGCTGATCGACGGTCTGGAGAAGGGCGAGGAGGACGGCAAGCGCCTCGGCGACCTGTTCAAGCTCGACCACCTGGCCACCCGCATGCGCCGCAACAGTGAGAACCTGCTGGTCCTCGCCGGCCACGAGCCCACCCGCAGGCGCAGTCAGCCGGCCAAGCTCGTCGACGTCGTCCGCGCCTCGCTGTCGGAGGTCGAGGACTACGAGCGGGTCCAGGTCAAGGTGCACCGGACCACCTCCGTGGTCGGCAGCGCCGCCAACGACCTCGTCCACCTGGTCGCCGAGCTGGTCGAGAACGCCATCCAGTTCTCGCCGCGCAACACCCAGGTCACGGTGTCGAGCAGCCTCATCGAAGGCGGCGGCGCGCTGCTGTCGGTGACCGACCAGGGCATCGGCATGACCGAGGAGGAGCTGACCGAGGCCAACCGCAGGCTCGCCGAGCCCCCGGTGGTCGACGTCTCCGTGTCCCGCCGGATGGGCCTGTTCGTGGTCGGCCGCCTGGCCCTGCGCCACGGCATCCGCGCCCAGCTCCGGCTCGCCGAGAGCAACGGCCTCATCGCCATGGTGCTCATCCCGCCCACACTCATCGTGGACTCCGCCGCCACGCAGCAGAACCCCACCCCGAGCTGGGGTTCCACCGGTACGGCTCCCGCCGCGGCCGGCGCGGGCCCGGCCCAGGGCTTCGGCCCCTTCCAGCCCGCCGGACAGGGCGCCTCGGGCAGCCTCTTCGGTTCGGAGACCCCGCTGCGCCGCGAGTTCTCCGGCCAGCCGGCGGGCGGCGACTCCAGGCGTCCCCAGCCCGCCTCCTCGGGCCAGGGGTTCGGCGGCCCGCAGCGCGGCTTCGGCGCCCCGACGCCGATGGACAACGACCCGTTCAACAAGGTCCAGGATCCGTTCAACAGCAACGCGGGCGACCCGTTCACCAGCCACGCGAGCGACCCCTTCGCCCGGATCGACCCGTTCAACAGCCAGGCGGGCGATCCGTTCGCCAGTCAGGGCGCCGGCGATTCGTTCGGCGGCGGCCGGAGCGGTGACCCGTTCGCGAGCCAGAGCGGTGACCCCTTCGCCAGCCAGAGTGGTGACCCGTTCGCGAGCCGCGGCGGCGATCCGTTCGCGAGCCAGAGCGGTGACCCGTTCGCGAGCCGGGGGAGTGACCCGTTCGCCAGTCAGGGCGCCGGCGATTCGTTCGGCGGCGGCCGGAGCGGTGACCCCTTCGCGAGCCAGAGTGGTGACCCGTTCGCGAGCCGCGGCGGCGATCCGTTCGCCAGTCAGGCCGGTGACCCGTTCGCGAGCCGGGGCGGCGATCCGTTCGCCAGTCAGGCCGGGGATCCGTTCGCGAGCCGGGGCGGCGACCCGTTCGCCAGTCAGGCGGGCGACTCGTTCGGCGGCCAGGCCGATCCGTTCGCGAGCCAGAGCGGCTCCTTCGGGCGCACGCCGCCCGGCGCGACCGCAGACCCCGGCTTCCGCCGCCAGCAGCCCCCCGCGGGTTCCGCCTCCTCCTCGGCCGACACGGGCGTCTTCAGCCGCCCGGAGACCGCGCCGAGCGCGCGGCCCGAGGGATTCGGCGGCGACCAGTCGCGGGGCGCCCAGCCGTTCTCGCCCTGGACCTCCCACGACGACGACCCGATCACCGCGTCCATGCCGGTGGTGGAGGTCTCGTCGCTGGAGTCCGAGGAGGAATACCTCCCGATCTTCGCCTCCGTCGAGTCCGCGTGGTTCCGCAAGGCGGATGTCCCCGCGGCTCCGGAGGAGCCCGTGGTCAGCGAGGAGGAGCGGGCCGAGCGCGCCAAGCGCGAGGAGAACGAGCGGCTGGAGGAGTGGGAGTCGGCCAGGGCCGCGGTGAGCGCGCCCCCGGAGCCCCCGCAGGCGCGGCCGGCCGCCCCGGCGGCCAGCGACTGGCGCACTCCGGCCGACGAGGGCTGGCGCGCCGCTGCCGCCGCCGCCGAGCCCACCATGGGCGGGATCACCTCGGCCGGTCTGCCCAAGCGCACTCCCAAGGCCAACCTCGTGCCGGGCCGGGCCGCGGCCACGCCCGCGCCGTCGGCCGCGCCGCCGATGCCTCCTCTGTCCGCCGACCGGGTCCGTAGCCGCATGGCCAGCCTGCAGCAGGGCGTACGGCGGGGCCGGGCGGAAGTACGAGATGACTCCGCTGGTATAAGAGCGGATAAGGAAGAGGGCGAGTGAACGAGCAAGCTGACGAACACAGCACTCTGGTCATGGAGCCGATGAAGGAGGAGGCGTGACCACGCTGAGCCATGACGCCCGGAGGTTCGACTGGCTGATCACCGAGTTCGTCCGCGGCACGCCCGGTGTCGCGCACGCGGTGGTCGTCTCGGCAGACGGGCTGTGCCTGGCCAACTCGGAGGGGTTCCCTGAGGACAGGGCGGACCAGCTGGCGGCCGTCGCCGCCGGACTGCTCAGCCTCACCGTGGGAGCCTCGCGCGTCTTCGAGGGCGGCGCGGTCACACAGACCGTGGTCGAGATGGAGCGCGGACTGCTGCTGGTCATGGCGATCAGCGACGGCTCCGTGCTCGCCGTGCTCGCCTCGCCGGAGTGCGACATGGGCCTGGTGGCCTACCAGATGACCCTGCTCGTCGATCGGGCCGGACAGGTGCTGACCCCGGCCCTCCGGGCTGAGCTGCAGATGTCCAGGACGCGATGAGCACGACGAGGGGAGAGGCCTAGTGCACGGCGCCGACGGCGCAGGGGAAGAGGAGCCTCTGTTTCGTCCGTACGCGATGACGGGAGGTCGCGTCGAACCGCGCTATCACCTGGCGATGGAGACGCTGATCTCTTCTTACTCCGTCCCGGACGACGAGCTGGCTCTGCTCACCCCGGAGCAGGAATCCATCGTCGTGCTCTGCCGCACGGTTCGATCGGTGGCCGAGATCTCGGCATTGCTCCGGGTCCCGCTGGGTGTGGCACGGGTGCTGGTGGCGGACATGGCGGACGAGGGTCTGCTGCTGCTGCACCAGCCGCGCCTGAACCAGGGACATCCAGATTTGCACATGCTCGAAAGGGTGCTCAGTGGACTTCGCAGACTCTAGCCACGGTGGTCTGACGTCGACCAAGATCGTCGTTGCGGGCGGTTTCGGCGTCGGGAAGACCACGTTCGTGGGCGCGGTGTCGGAGATCCTGCCGCTGACGACCGAAGCCGTGATGACGGACGCGAGTGCCGGCATCGACGACCTGGCGCTCACGCCGACGAAGTCGACCACGACCGTGGCGATGGACTTCGGCCGTCTGTCACTGGACCGGGACCTGATCCTCTACCTGTTCGGCACGCCCGGCCAGCACCGGTTCTGGTTCATGTGGGACGACCTGGTCCGCGGCGCCATCGGCGCCGTCGTCCTGGTGGACACGCGGCGCCTCGCCGACAGCTTCCCGGCGATCGACTACTTCGAAGAGGCGCGGCTGCCCTTCGTGATCGCCGTCAACGGCTGGGACGGGCAGTTCCTGCACAACGAGGAGGAGGTGCGCGAGGCGATGGCCATCGCCCCGCACATCCCGATCGTCCGCACCGACGCGCGCTCCCGCGACTCCGTGAAGTCGACGCTGATCACCCTCGTCGAGCACGTCGTCCAGATCAGGGCCGCCTACGGCGCCCCCGCCTGACCCACGGGACCGGCGCGCCGGAACCGGCCCCCGGCCGACTCCGACCGCCGGCCCCGCGCGGCCCACCCGCGCCCCCTGCTCACCCCGCAGAGCCGTACATGGCCCCGTCCACAGGCCCCGCGTCCTCGCCGTGCACGGGCCTCGCTCTGTGTGCCCCTGCCTCTCCGGGCCGAGCGCGGTCTCTTCCGTACGGCTTCCGCCCGTCGGGCTCCTGTGCGCCCCCGCCTTCCGGCTTCGCCCCGCCTTGTGACTCCACCTCGGCGTGTCGAGCCCCGGCCCCGTGGTCCTCGCCCCTCGCCTCGTTGCGACCGCCGCCCCGGCCACCGTGTCGTGCCTGGACCCGCACCCGCCCGTCGCCGGGCCGTTACGGAGGCTTCGCCGTTCCGCCCTTGCGGGCGACGCGCTCGCCACGGTTTCCCGCCCCTCAGAGGCCGTGGCGGCGCCGTACCCGGCCCGGGTGATGTCGCCGTGCCTTCGCCGGGTGCAGACGTGCCTACGGGGCGTACGGGGCCTGCGGGGCTTATGGGGCGTATGGGGGTGCGCGACTTGCGGCGCGTACGGCGGGATGCCGGGGGAGCGGGGTTGGTGGGCCTCCGGTGGGCGATTCCCGGTGGAGGCTTGCGGCGGGTGAGGTGGTTAGTCGGCGGGTGTTTCGGGAGGGCGCACTCGGGTGTTGTTCATTCGTGACATAACCTGGAATTCCAGGTTCCGTTCGGCGTAGCGCCACAAATCGCATTCGCCTGGTTATGTTCAAAGCCGTGTCCCGGCGAGAGCTTCTATTTCGTGCGGCGGTTCGCGGGCTGTGACCCTTCGTGTCAGGGGTTCTCGGCGGGCGGCATGTCCGAAAATAGCGATGCCGTGTCCGAAACGGGGGTCGGGCTTCGGCCGGAGACCGTCGAGGAGAAGCGATGCGGAACATGAGCGGACCGGCGCAGGACGTGAACTGGCTGGTCACGGCCTTCGTCGAGGAGGTGCCGGGGGTGGCGCACGCGGCGGTGGTGTCCTCCGACGGGCTGCCGCTGTCCTTCTCCCAGGGTTTCCCCAGGGACCGGGCGGACCAGCTCGCCGCGGTCGCCTCCGGTCTGGTGAGCCTCACGGCGGGCGCGTCCAGGGTGTTCGAGGGCGGCGCGGTCACCCAGACGGTGGTCGAGATGGAGCGCGGGCTGCTGCTGGTGATGGCGATCAGCGACGGGTCCTGCCTGGCGGTGCTGGCCGCCCCCGACTGTGACCTGGGCCTCGTCGCCTACCAGATGACGATCCTGGTCGAGCGGGCCGGCAAGGTGCTCACGCCCGCCGTACGGGCCGAGCTCTCCGCCGTCAGGAGCTGGTGACCCCGGCCGGACGGGGCGGCGGTCCCACCAACACCGGCAAAAGATCATCCGACCTCTCGTGGAACGGTACGATCGTCAGGACGGATGTTTGGAAAGGTGTTCAGTGGGCTTCGCAGACTCTGATCTAGGGATGACGTCCACGAAGATCGTGGTGGCGGGCGGTTTCGGCGTCGGTAAGACCACCTTCGTCGGCGCGGTCTCCGAGATCATGCCCCTCACGACCGAGGCGGTCATGACGGAGGCGAGCCGGGGGGTGGACGACCTCGAGCACGTCCCGACCAAGCGGACGACGACCGTGGCGATGGACTTCGGCCGTGTGTCGCTGGACCGGGACCTGATCCTCTACCTGTTCGGCACGCCCGGTCAGAACCGCTTCTGGTTCATGTGGGACGACCTGGTCCGCGGCGCGATCGGGGCCGTGGTCCTCGTCGACAGCCGCAGGCTGGCCGACAGCTTCCCCGCCATCGACTACTTCGAAGAGGCGGGGCTGCCCTTCATCATCGGGCTCAACGGGTTCGACGGGCAGCAGGCGCACACCGTGGACGAGGTCCGCGAGGCGCTCAGCATCTCCGCCGACGTGCCGATGGTGACCACCGACGCGCGATCGCGGGAGGCCGTGAAGGCCACCCTGATCGCGCTCGTCGAGCACGTGGTGCTCCGCACGCTGCCCGCCGCGCGGGCCTGACGGCGGCGCGCGGGCGGCGGTCAGCCCCGGTTGGCGGCCGGCTCTCCGGACCTGCCCCGCACCAGCCTGCCCACCTCCGCGCGCAGGTGGACGAAGTCGGGGTGCTCACGGGTGGTGATCTGGTCCCGCGGTGAGGGGAGCTCGACCGGCAGGTCGCTCACGACCGTGGCGGGCGCCTTGGACAGCACCACCACGCGGTCGCCGACGTAAACGCTCTCGTCGATGTCGTGCGTGATGAGCAGGATCGTCATGCCGTGCGTCCGCCGTACCTGGAGCACGAGGTCTTCGAGGTCCTCGCGGGTCTGGGCGTCGACCGAGCCGAAAGGCTCGTCCATGAGCATCAGCGAGGGGCGGTAGGCGATCGCCCTGGCGATCGACGCCCGCTGTTGCATGCCGCCGGACAGCTCCCACGGATACTTGGCGCCCGCCTGGCCGAGCCCGACCTGTTCGAGGGCGTCCAGCGCGGCCTTCTTACGCGCGGCCTTGTCCATGCCCTTCCTGCGCAGCGGCAGCGCGACGTTCTCCGCCACCGACATCCACGGGAACAGCGACCGGCTGTAGTCCTGGAAGACCACGGCGAGATTGTCGGGGGTCCGCTCCACGGGGGTGCCGCCGATCTGAATCCGCCCGCCGGTGGGCTTGATCAGCCCGGCTATCGATCGCAACAATGTGGATTTCCCACATCCCGACGGCCCGACAATGCACACGAGCTCGCCTTCCGCGAGGCTCAGGTCGATTCCGCCTATAGCCCGATGGGCGCTGACGCCGCTGCCGTATGTGTGGGTCAGGTTGGCTATCTCAAGCATGCTGATTCCCGATGCCGTGTTCCGTCGATGCCATGTTCCGTCGCGCGACAGGCGGACTCTAGCGGAACGCCGCCCGATACGGAATGTCCGATTAATCCCTATGTGTCTATGTTTGGTGATCAAAGGGACTGGATCGGAAATTTAATACTTGAGTGATTAGAGTAGATTCATGCCGGTATTTGTGCGCTACGATCCTCTGCGTTCCCTCCCAAAGATCGTTTTTCTCGCAGCGCAGTTCTGGAGGTTCCATGAAACTCCGCTCGTCCCTCGTCGGCTTCGTCGCAGTCGCACTCCTTGGGGTCAGCGCATGCAGCAGTTCCGACGACTCCACGACGGCCCAAACTTCCTCTGGTTCCGGTCTTGAAAAAACATCGTTAACAGTCGGCACAATTCCGGTCGTTGACACCGCGCCCCTTCAGATGGCGGTGTCGCAGGGTCTGTTCAAGGCCGAGGGCCTGGACGTGAAACTGCAGACCCTCGCGGGTGGCGCGGAGGCCATTCCGAAGCTCAAGGGCGGCTCGCTCGACATCAGTTCCGGCAACTACGTCTCCTTCCTCGGCGCCGACGCCACCGGCACGCTGGACCTGAAGATCGTCGTAGACGGCTTCGCGAGCGGGCCGAAGTCGCACGTCATCATGGTGCCCAAGGACAGCACCATCCAGACCCCGGCCGATCTGAAGGACAAGATTGTCGCGGTCAACACGAAGCGCAACGTCGCCTCCATGCTGGTCCGCGTCGCCGCCAAGGCGCACGGCGTCGAACTGGACGAGGACAAGAACTTCGTGGAGTTCCCCTTCCCCGAGATGGAAGGCGCCCTGCAGAACAAGAAGGTCGACGCGGCGCAGGTCGTGGAGCCCTTCGGCACCCAGATCGCGCAGAAGATCGGCGCCAGGATCATCTGGGACACCTCCCAGGGCCCGACCAACGAGTTCCCGATCTCGGGCTACGCCGCCGCCTCCGAGTTCGCCGCGGAGAACCCCAAGACCATCGCCGCCTTCCAGCGCGCCATGGCCAAGGCGCAGGCGCTCGCCGCCGACCGGGCCGAGGTCGTCAAGACCATCCCGACCTACACCACGATCCCCGCGGACGTGGCCGGCAGCCTGAACATCGGCGTCTTCCCCACCACCCTCAACGCGACGCGGCTGCAGCGGGTCGCTGACAGCATGCTGGAGTACGGCCTGCTCGACAGCCAGCTCAACGTGCAGGACGTCATCGTCGCCGCAGCCCCCGCGGCCGGATGAAATCCGTTCGCATCGTCAGAGGTGTGATCGGAGCCTCCGCGGCGGCCATCGCCGCGGAGGTTCTGACGCGGTCCGGCATCATCGATGTCGCGCCTTTCTCTGAGGTCCTCGTACGTTTCCTGACCCTGATGGCGGACCCGGCGTTCCTCGTCGGCGCGTTCGACACGATCGTGGCCTGGGCGGTCGGCCTGCTGCTGGCCACCGTCGTCGCGGTCGCCCTCGGGGTGCTTCTCGGCACCGTGCCCTTCCTGAGCAAGGCCAGCCAGGTCGTCGTGGAGTTCCTGCGGCCGATCCCCTCGGTGGCGCTGATCCCGCTGGCCATCCTGGTCTTCGGGTCGGAGACCGAGATGAAGGTCTCCCTGATCCTCTACGCGGCCACCTGGCCGATCCTGCTCCAGACCCTCTACGCGCTGCGGGACGTCGACCCGCTGGCCAAGGAGGCCCTGCGCAGCTTCGGCTTCGGCCGGCTCTCGGTGCTCTGGCGGGTGTCGCTGCCCAGCGCGGCGCCGTTCGTCGCCACCGGAGTGCGCGTGGCCGCCGGCATCGCGCTCGTCGTGGTCGTCGCGGCCGAGCTGCTCAGCGGCGGCGAGAGCGGCGTGGGTGTCATCCTGATCGAGGCGCGCAGCGGCGGCGGCGCCACCGACGTGATGCTCGCGGTCGCCCTGTGGACCGGAGTGTTCGGCCTGCTCGTCAACACCCTGCTGGTCCGGGTCGAGCGGGTGGCCTTCCGCTGGCACGCCGTACGGACGGGGGCGCTGACGTGAGCGACGTGAAGACGAAAGCGGCGATGGAGCCCGCGGCGAAGCAGGTGAAGAAGCCGCGGCGGAGTCCCGCCGCCGGTCTGCTGCGCGCCGCCCGCGCCGTGTTCGAGCGGGGCTGGCTGGCCGTGCTCCTCGTGGTGGTCTGGGAGATCGCCACCCGGCTGATCGACGAGAGCTACTTCCCGCCGCCCTCGGAGATCCTGGTGGCGGTCTACGAGCTGTGGTTCTCCGGGCCGGCGAGCAGCCTCTTCCTCACCGAGGACGCGCTGTCGGACTTCGGGCCGAGCCTGTTCAACCTGTTCGGCGGCTGGCTGCTGACCAGTGTCTTCGGCGTGGCCATCGGTGTGGCCGTCGGGCTGTCCCGCACGCTGGCCGACTACGTCGAGCCGCTCGTGCACTTCGGGCGGGCCGTCCCGCCGCCCACGCTGATCTCGGTCTTCCTCATCATCTTCCCGCTGGGGACGTCGATGCAGGTGGCGATCATCGTGTTCGGCGTCATCTGGCCGGTGCTGCTCAACACCATCGACGGTGTGCGCACGGTGGAGAGGCTGCACCTCGACAGCGCCGAGGTGTTCGGCGTACGCGGGATGGAACGGCTGCGCCGGGTCGTCCTGCCCGCCGCCGCGCCGAAGGTCGTCGCCGGTCTGCGGATCAGCCTCGGCCTGGCGCTCATCCTCATGGTGCTGTCCGAACTCAGCGGGAGCACCACGGGCATCGGCGCCCGCCTCCTGGGCGCCCAGCGGGCCTTCGAACTGCCCGACATGTGGGCGGGGATCCTGGTCCTCGGTGTCCTCGGGTATCTGCTCAACGCCGCCTTCGTGGTGGTGGAACGTCGATGGCTCCGCTGGCATCTGGGTGCTCGCGGGGCGGCCTGAGCCTGGGAGCCTGACATGCGCGTACTCATCATCGGGGCCGGGATCGGCGGGCTGGCGACCGCGCTGAGCCTGCACGCGGCCGGGATCGACTGCGTGCTCGCCGACTCGGCCGCCGAACTGCGGCCGCTGGGCGTGGGGATCAATATCCAGCCGCACGCCGTACGCGAGCTGACCGAACTGGGCCTCGGTGAGGCGCTGAGTACGACCGGAATTGCCACGTCTGTCCAGACCTATACCAACAGGTACGGTCAGCCCATCCTGACTCTGCCCCGGGGCCGGTCCGCGGGCTACGCCTGGCCGCAGTACTCCATCCACCGCGGGCACCTCCAGATGCTGATGCTGGCCGCGGTCAAGGAGCGGCTGGGGCCGGAGAAGGTACGGCTGAGCCTGGCCTTCGAGGCGTTCGAGCAGGATTCGGGCTCGGTCACCGCCCTGATGCGCGACCTGCGCACAGGGCGGTCCGTGGCCGAGACGGGCGATGTCCTGGTGGGCGCCGACGGGCTGCACTCCACGGTCCGGCGGCGGCTGCACCCTGACGATCCGCCGCTGCGCTGGAGCGGGATCCGGCTGTGGCGCGGGGCGGTGGAGACCGTGCCGTTTCTCGACGGCTCGACCCTGCTGGTCGCCGGGTCCAACCTGTCGAAGAAGTTCGTGGCCTATCCGATCAGCGCCGAGGCCGGACGCCGGGGCAGGGCGCTGGTGAACTGGGTGGCCGAGCTGAACGTCGCGGGAACCGGGACGTCGTGGGAGGCCGACTGGACCGCGGCGGGCGCGTTGGAGGACGTGCTGCCGCATTTCGCCGACTGGGCCTTTCCCTATCTCGACGTGGCCGGCCTCATCGAGAACACGGAACGGATCCTGCACTACCCGATGGTCGACCGAGACCCGTTGCCCTTCTGGGGGGAAGGCCGGGTCACGCTGCTGGGGGACGCCGCGCATCCGATGTACCCGATCGGTTCCAACGGCGGTTCGCAGGCCGTTCTGGACGCGCGGGTGCTGGCCCGCGCGCTGGCCGGGACGCCTAATCCGCTGAAAGGACTGTCCGAATACGAGGACGAGCGGTTGGCGCCCACGACGAAACTCGTGCTCGCCCATCGGGAGCTGCCGATGGATGAAACGATCAAGAAGGTGGACGAACGGGCTCCTCAGGGGTTCGCCGATATCGCGAACGTCCTGACTCCGGCCGAGCTGGCGCACATGTCGGAAGCGCAGAAGCGGATCACCGACATGGATGTCGCGGCGCTCAACGAACGCCCGTCCTGGAACGTCACACGCTGAGGTCACGGGTTTCGGTCCGCAGATAATACGCATTACGGCATAAGGAGTCGTCGGGCCGGGCTTGGGTGGGCCGGTGGGATAAAAACTCATTTGGGGCTTACGGGGCATTGGCCGAACTTGACCGATTGTGCTCAAATAACCCTCGCCCCATGAATGCGTACGCGTCCCACGCCGCACATGACGTGCTTCCCGCTGCACCTGACCGTCCGAGGAGAGGTTGCGCAAGCAAATGAGGAGAGCATCAACCCCTGCGGACCGCGAGAACCGCGGTCTGGCCGTGGCCTTACAGGCCAACGCGCCCGACGCCGAGCAGGGCGCGACGTCCGACGCCGCGGACGGTACCCGGGAGAAAAGGCGGGGTGGGGGCCTCTCTCTGCGTAACTGGCGGGTGCGCACCAGGCTCGTGGCGCTCGTGCTCGTCCCGACGCTCACCGGTGTCGCCTTCGGCACCGTGCAGATCGTCAGCTCTCTCGACACCGCGGCGGAATACGAACGCACCGGGGAGATGGCGACCTTCGCCAGCACCCTCAGCGCCCTGGCGCACGAGGTCGAGCTGGAGCGCGACCTCTCCGCGCGCTACGTGGCGGAGGGCAGGAGCGTCGAGAAGACCCGCACGGCCGTGGAGTCGCAGCGCAGGGCGGTGAACGACGCCCTCGGCGGCGTGCGGTCGGGCATCGACGCCGCGGAACTCGTCAGCGGCGAGACCGGCGGCCAGCGCGCCCGCGACGAGATCGCCAGGGTCCGCAGCCGGCTGGGCGAGCTGCCGGGCATCCGCGCCGCCGTGACCGACACCGAACTGCTGCCGCCGCCGGTGATCGACCGGTACTCCAACCTGATCACCGACCTGCTCGCCGTGCACGACGACGTCGGCCAGGGCGTCGACGACGACACCCTCTCCGCCAGCGTGTCCGCCTTCGGGGCCATCGCCAGGGCGAAGGAGCACGCCTCGCGCGAGCGGGCGACGCTGGCCGTCGCGCTGCCCGCGAGGGCCTTCACCAGCGGCCTTTTCGACGACTTCGTCGCCGCGCGGGCGGAACGCAACAGCGAGATCGCCGTGTTCAAGTCCGAGGCCGCGCTCCCGCAGCGCCAGTTCTACGACGACACCGTCAGCGGCCAGCTCGTCGACCGCGCCGAGCAGATCCGGCTCCGCGCCCTCGTCGCGGCCAGTGGGCAGCTCGCCCGCGGCGGCCCGAGCGTGCTCCAGCCCCAGCAACTCGACCGCTGGTTCGAGTCCTCGACCGACACCATCGACCGCATGCGCCAGGTGGAGGAGCGGCTCGCGTCCTCGATCGTCACGACCAGCCACCGGCTCCGCGACGAGGAACGGCAGAGCGCCGTGACGATCTCGGTCATCGTCGCCGTCCTGCTGCTCGCCGTCCTCCTGATCACCCTGGTCATGGCGCGCTCGCTGGTCAGCCCGCTGCGCAGGCTGCGCACCGAGGCCCTGTCGATCGCCGGTCAGCGGCTGCCCGAGACCGTCCAGTCGCTGCGCGACAGCGGCGACATGACGCCGGTCGAGATCGAGCCCATCGGCGTGTCGTCGCACGACGAGATCGGTGAGGTCGCCCGCGCCTTCGACGAGGTGCACCGCGAAGCCGTACGGCTGGCCGGCCAGGAGGCCACGCTGCGGAGCAACGTCAACGCGATGTTCGTCAACCTCTCCCGGCGCAGCCAGACCCTGGTCGAACGCCAGCTCTCGCTCATCGAGAGCCTGGAGCAGGGCGAGCAGGACGAGGAGCGTCTCGGCAACCTGTTCCGCCTGGACCACCTCGCCACCCGCATGCGCAGGAACAGCGAGAACCTGCTGGTCCTCGCCGGCCAGGAGCCCGCGCGCAGGTGGAGCCAGCCGGTCCCGCTCATCGACGTGGTCCGCGCCTCCCTGTCGGAGGTCGAGAACTACGAGCGGGTGGCCGTCAGCTGCCCGCCCGGCCCGGCCGTCGCCGGCACCTCGGTCAACGACGTCGTCCACCTGATCGCCGAGCTGGTCGAGAACGCGCTGTCCTTCTCCCCGCGCGAGACCAAGGTGACCGTCAGCAGCAACCGCATCGACGGCGGCGGCGTGATGGTGTCGGTCAGCGACGTCGGCATCGGGATGACCGCCGAGGAACTCGCCGGGGCCAACTGGCGGCTGGCCAACCCGCCGGTGGTGGACGTGTCGGTGTCGCGCCGGATGGGCCTGTTCGTGGTCGGCCGCCTGGCCCTGCGGCACGGCATCCGGGTGCAGCTCCGCCAGCAGGACAGCGGCGGCCTCACCGCCATGGTGCTGCTGCCCACCACGCTGCTCTCCGCGCCCGACCCCCGCACGCAGGCTCCCCCCGGGTACGGCACGCCCTTCGACCCGTCCTTCGGCGATCCGTCCTTCGGTGACCCGATGTTCGGCCGGCAGCCGGTCATGGCCGCTCCCAGCCCGTACGAGACCCCGGGCAGGCCTGGCACGTCGCTCTTCGACAGCCCGCCCTCGCAGGGCGCGTCGATGTTCGACGGCGGCGCGGGGCAGACCGGCCCGCTGTTCGGCGGCGCGCCCCCGGCCGACTCCTTCGGCGGTCACCGGAACGGTCGTCCCTACGGCGAGAACTCGGGCGACATGTCCTGGCCCGACCCCGTGGCCCCGCCCGGCGGCTGGACGGACAACTCGCTGGTGGGCGACTCCGGATCCTGGTCGATGCGGTCGATGCCCTCCATGCCGTCGATGCCTCCCGGCTCTCCGATGTCCTCGATGACGTCCACGCCGTCGATGCCGTCGATACCCACTCCGCCGCCTTCGATGCCTCCCTCCGCGCCGCCTTCGATGTCCTCGATGCCGGCGGACCCGCTCGCGTCGTTCGGCGGGCCGGAGACCGGGCCGCTCCGGCGGTTCGGGATGGGCGGGGAGCCCGACGCCACCGGCCCGCTCCCCGTGGTGCACAACTCGGTCGCCGACGCCGAGGAGGACTACCTGCCGATCTTCGCGGCGGTCGAGTCCGACTGGTTCCGCAGGGCCGAGCCCGCCGCGCGCCCGGAGAGCCCGCCCGTCGCCGAGCAGGCCCGGGAACCACTGCCCACGCGCGAGAGCAGGGCCCCGGAGAGCAGGCGCTGGTCCTCGCCGAGCGACGAGGGGTGGCAGGCGGCGCGCGCGGCGAGCGAGCCCGCCAAGGGCGGCATCACCCAGGCCGGCCTGCCCAAGCGGGTGCCCAAGGCCAACCTGGTCCCGGGCTCCGCCGCGCCGAGCGCGGCGCCCTCACCCACACCGCCGCCCCGCCCCACGATCTCCCCCGACGCCGTGCGCAGCCGCCTGGCGAGCTTCCAGCACGGGGTACGGCAGGGCCGCGCCGTCGCTCGCGGCGAAGTCGAAGACGGCGCTTATCCCGATTTCACGCGGAATTTCGACACGCAAGGAGAGGTTCCGTGAGCGGGCGATCATGCTCCGCCGGTGAATCCGGCAGAGGAGGGCCCGCGAACGCGCGGGCCGTGGAAAGGGGCACCCGGACGGGGCCTATGAAGGAGGACTCGTGAGAGAGCTGAGCCAGGCAGCCCGTGGGGTCAATTGGCTGATCACCGATTTCGTACACAACGTGCCTGGTGTGGCGCACACGGTGGTCGTGTCGTCCGACGGGCTTCCGTTGGCTTTCTCCGAGGGGTTCCCCAAGGACCGGGCCGACCAGCTCGCCGCGGTGGCGGCGGGCCTGATCAGCCTGACCCAGGGCGCCTCTCGAGTGTTCGAGGGCGGAGCCGTCACCCAGACGGTGGTGGAGATGCAGCGCGGGCTGCTGCTCATCATGTCGATCAGTGACGGCTCCTGTCTCGCCGTGCTGGCGGCGGCGGATTGCGACATGGGTCTGGTGGCGTACCAGATGACACTTCTCGTGGAGCGGGCCGGACAGGTGCTCACGCCTGCCGTACGCGCGGAGCTTCAGGCTTCCCACCCCCGGTAAAGAGGACGACCTAGGAGGAGGGTGCCGTGACAGGCCACGGATGGACTGGGGATGGCGACGGTTTAGGCGGCCGTGCGCCGTACCATCCGATGGACGACCCCCACCGCTACGCGGCCGGGGCGTCCTACAACGCGACGCCGGGCAACAGGGAGCAGACCTCCCTCGTCCGGCCCTACGCCATGACCGGGGGGCGGACCGCCCCCCGGACCCAGCTCGCCATGGAGGCGCTCGTCTCCTCGGTGACCTCGCTCCACCACGATCTCTCCAACCGCACCCCCGAATACCAGGGGATCAGCGCCATGTGCCGGCAGGTGCGGTCGGTCGCCGAGATCTCCGCGATACTCCGGATGCCGCTGGGCGTGACCAGGATCCTGGTGGCCGACATGGCCGCCGAAGGGCTGGTGCAGGTGCACCAGCCGCAACTGGACGCGGGCAAGCCGGATCTCAACCTGCTGGAAAGGGTGCTCAGTGGACTTCGCAGGCTCTAATGGGGGCGGCGGGCTCACCTCGACGAAGATTGTCGTGGCTGGTGGCTTCGGCGTCGGCAAGACGACCTTCGTCGGTGCCGTGTCGGAGATTTTGCCGTTGACCACCGAGGCGGTGATGACGGACGCGAGCGCGGGTATCGACGACGTGGCGCTGACGCCGCACAAGACGACCACCACGGTGGCGATGGACTTCGGCCGTGTGTCGCTGGACCGGGACCTGATCCTCTACCTGTTCGGCACGCCGGGTCAGCACCGGTTCTGGTTCATGTGGGACGACCTGGTGCGCGGCGCCATCGGCGCGATCGTGCTGATCGACACGCGCAGGCTCGCCGACAGCTTCCCCGCGGTGGACTACTTCGAGGAGGCCCGGCTGCCCTTCGTCGTGGCGGTCAACGGGTTCGACGGGCAGTACTCCCACGGGGAGGAGGAGATCAGGGAGGCGATGACGCTGGCCCCGCACATCCCCATCGTGCAGACCGACGCCAGATCCCGCGACAAGGTCAAGTCCACCCTGATCACCTTGGTCGAACACGCGCTCACGATGCGGATGGCGGTGCCGGGCGGGGGACGTTGAGCGCCTCCGACCGGTTAGGCTGGGAGGTCGAGTCGCAGACGACGCACCTCCAGAAGCGCAGAGGCTGGCCAATCACGTGTTCGAGACGCTTTCCGACCGCCTGACATCGGTCTTCTCCTCCCTCCGAGCCAAGGGACGGCTGTCCGAGGCCGATATCGACGCGACCTGCCGCGAGATCCGCATCGCGTTGCTCGAGGCCGACGTCGCCCTTCCCGTGGTGCGGGCGTTCGTCGCCCACGTCAAGGAGCGGTCCCGCGGGGCCGAGGTCTCGCAGGCCCTCAACCCCGCCCAGCAGGTCGTGAAGATCGTCAATGACGAGCTGATCGACATCCTGGGCGGTGAGACCAGGCGCCTGCGTTACGCCAAGACGCCGCCCACCGTGATCATGCTGGCCGGCCTCCAGGGCGCCGGCAAGACCACGCTGGCCGGCAAGCTCGCCCGGTGGCTGCGCGAGCAGGGCCACGTCCCGCTCCTCGTGGCCGCCGACCTCCAGCGGCCCAACGCCGTGCAGCAGCTGTCGGTGGTGGCCGAGCGCGCCGGCGCCGCGGTCTACGCGCCGGAGCCGGGCAACGGCGTCGGCGACCCCGTCCAGGTGGCCCGCACCTCGATCGAGCACGCCAGGCGCCAGCAGCACGACATCGTCGTCATCGACACCGCCGGCCGCCTCGGCATCGACCAGGAGCTGATGAAGCAGGCCGCCGACATCCGCGACGCGGTCTCGCCCGACGAGGTCCTGTTCGTGGTCGACGCCATGATCGGCCAGGACGCCGTCACCACGGCGCAGGCGTTCATGGAGGGCGTCGGCTTCGACGGCGTCGTGCTCACCAAGCTCGACGGCGACGCGCGCGGCGGCGCCGCGCTCTCGGTCCGGCACATCACCGGCAAGCCGATCATGTTCGCGTCCACCGGTGAGAAGCTGGAGGACTTCGACGCCTTCCACCCGGACCGGATGGCCTCCCGGATCCTGGACATGGGTGACATCCTCACCCTGATCGAGCAGGCCCAGAAGACCTTCGACGAGGAGCAGGCCGCCAAGATGGCGGGCAAGCTCACCTCCGGCGAGGGCTTCACGCTCGAAGACTTCCTCGAGCAGATGATGATGGTCCGCAAGATGGGCCCGATCAAGAACCTGCTGGGCATGATGCCCGGCATGGGGCAGATGCGCGACCAGCTCAACCAGATCGACGACCGCGACCTGGACCGCGTCGCCGCCATCATCCGCTCGATGACGCCCGGCGAGCGCGCCGACCCGAAGATCATCAAGGGTTCCCGCCGTGAGCGCATCGCCCGCGGCTCCGGCGTCACGGTGGGCGAGGTCAACAACCTGATCGTCCGCTTCTTCGACGCCCAGAAGATGATGAAGCGGGTCGCGGGCGGGATGGGCCTGCCCGGCATGCCCGGCGGCGGCAACCGCAAGGCGGCCGCCAAGGCGGCCCAGAAGAAGAACAAGAAGGGCCGCAGGGTCAGCGGCGACCCGCGCAAGGCCGCGCTGGGCGGCAAGAAGGACGCGGAGGCGGTGCCCGAGGCGCCGCAGCTCCCGCCGGGGCTCGGCGGCCTGGGCGGCAAGCTGCCCCCCGGGCTGGAGCTCCCGCCCGGGTTCGACCCGTCGAAGTTGCGGCTGCCAGGTCAGAAATAACCCCCGGACCGGCAATCTCAGGGCCCGCGATTCGGTCGCGGGCCCTTTCGTCTGGCACAATGACATGTTGGAACAACGTGGCCATGCGGGTGCCCTCTCACCCCCGCCGGTCGCGCCTGTCCCTCGGGCGGTCTTCCCGTCGTGCCCCACTCGATGAGACGCCGTTCATCCACGCTCGAATGTCCAGGAGAGACCACACCCGTGGCAGTCAAGATCAAGCTCAAGCGGCTCGGTATGATCCGCAACCCGCAGTACCGCATCGTCGTCGCCGACAGCCGGACCAAGCGTGACGGCCGCGCGATCGAGGAGATCGGGCTGTACCACCCGAAGGAACACCCCTCGCGCATCGAGGTCAAGTCCGAGCGGGCTCAGTACTGGCTGGGCGTCGGCGCGCAGCCGACCGGGCCGGTCCTCAAGCTCCTGAAGCTCACCGGCGACTGGCAGAAGTTCAAGGGCGAGGCCGCCCCCGAGCCGCTGCAGGTCGCCGAGCCCAAGGCCGACCGGCACGCGATCTACGAGGCCGCGGCCAAGGAGGCGCTGAGCGGTGACACCGCCGGCGCCGCCACCACGGCCCGCAAGCCCAAGAAGGCCGCCAAGGCCGACGAGCCCGAGGCCCCGGCGGCCGAGGCCGGCGAGCAGAAGCCGGAAGGCGAGGCCTGAGGTGCTTGAAGAGGCCCTTGAGCATCTCGTCAAGGGCATCGTCGAGCATCCCGACGACGTTCGGGTCCGCGCCCGTCGCATTCGCACCGGGCGCGTCCTTGAGGTCCGGGTTCATCCCGAGGACCTGGGCAAGGTCATCGGCCGCGGCGGCCGTACGGCCAAGGCGTTGCGCACCATCGTCAACGCCCTGGCCGACGGCAAGTTCGTCCGGGTCGATCTGCTCGATCTGAACGAAGCCCGCTGACGCAAGCGACGAAGCGGCCCGCGACGGCAGTCGTGGGCCGCTGTCGGTTTGCGGTGCGGTTCCCTCGCAGCCGGCCCCTCTTCCCCGACGCGCCGGCCTTCTTGGAGGTAGTCACCCGTGCAGCTTGTCGTCGGCCGGATCGGCCGCCCGCACGGCATCCGCGGTGAGGTCACCGTCGACGTGCGCACCGACGACCCCGAGGCGCGTTTCGCCCCGGGCACGTCGCTCCGCACCGACCCGGCCTCGGCCGGGCCGCTCCGCATCGAAGGAGTGCGCCGCCACGCGGGATTCCTGCTGGTCAGGTTCGTCGGCGTCGGCGACAGGAACGCCGCGGAGTCGCTGCGCGGCACCCTGCTGGTCGTCGAGTCCGCCGACGCGCCGCCGCTCCCCGACCCGGACGAGTTCTACGACCACCAGCTCATCGGCCTCGCCGTGGTCACCGTCGCCGGAGAGCCGGTCGGCGAGGTCACCGACGTGCTGCACCACGGCCAGGACCTGCTCGTCGTGCGGCGGACGGGCGGCGAGGTCTACGTGCCCTTCGTGCGCGCCCTCGTGCCGGAGGTGGACGTCGAGGGCGGCCGGCTGGTCATCGACCCGCCCCCCGGCCTCATCGACCCGGACGAGGCCGTCTGACCGTCATGCGCATCGACATCATCTCGATCTTCCCCGAGTACTTCGCCCCGCTGGACGTCTCACTCATCGGCAAGGCGCGCGAACGCGGCATCCTCGACATCGGCGTGCACCAGCTCCGCGACTGGACCCACGACGTGCACCGCACGGTCGACGACACGCCCTACGGCGGCGGCCCCGGGATGGTCATGAAGCCCGAGCCGTGGGGAGAGGCCGTGGACGCCGTCCGCGCCGCCGCGCCCGCGCCGGGCGAGCCGCGGCTGATCGTGCCCACGCCGAGCGGCCGCCCCTTCACCCAGGCGCTCGCCACGGAACTCGCCGCCGAGCCCTGGCTGCTCTTCGCCTGCGGCCGGTACGAGGGCATCGACTCGCGGGTCATGGCGGAGTACGGCGCGCGGCTGCGGGTGGACGAGGTGAGCATCGGCGACTACGTGCTGGCCGGCGGCGAGGTCGCGGTGCTGGTCATCGTGGAGGCGGTCGGCCGGCTGCTGCCCGGCGTGCTGGGCAACGTCTGCTCGGTGGCCGACGACTCCTTCGCCCCCGGGGCCATGAGCAACCTGCTGGAAGGCCCGGTCTACACGAAGCCGCCGCAGTGGCGGGGGCACGAGGTGCCGGAGATCCTGCTGTCCGGGCACCACGGGCGGATCGCCCGCTGGCGGCGCGACGAGGCGCTGCGCCGTACGGCGCGCAACCGGCCCGAGCTGGTCGCCGGGTTCGACCCCGCCGACCTGGACAAACGCGACAGAGAGCTGCTGGCGGAGCTCGGCTTCGAGGTGTGACGCTGTCGTGTGTTGCCAGTTGGTAGACTTGCTTGCTAGTGCCGACTGCCAGTCGGTCGGCATGTTGCGGCCGGGTGTGTTCCATCCGGCCTCTCCGACCTGATCAGTCCTGCACGCGCGTCCCCGCCGGCGCCGCGCCCCCGCGCGGCCGGGTGGACCTCCGCGTGCACGCGTAAAAGAGGAACCGCCGTCATGCACACGCAGATCCAGGAGCTCGAGAAAGCCTCGTTGCGCAGCGACGTCCCCGACTTCCGTCCGGGTGACACGCTGGAGGTCCACGTCCGCGTGGTGGAAGGCAACCGGTCCCGTATCCAGATCTTCAAGGGCTTCGTCCTGCGCCGCCAGGGCGGCGGCGCGCGCGAGACGTTCACCGTCCGCAAGGTCAGCTACGGCGTCGGCGTCGAGCGCACCTTCCCGGTGCACAGCCCGGTGATCGAGAAGATCCAGCTCATCACCCGCGGCGACGTCCGCCGCGCCAAGCTCTACTACATGCGCGACCTGCGCGGCAAGGCCGCCCGCATCCGCGAGAAGCGCGACGCGGTGCCGGCGAGCAAGTAGGACCGCACTGTCCTGGTGGCCCGTGCTCCTCTCCAGGAGTACGGGCCACAGGGGTGTCCGGGGATGTACGGGGTGATTCTCCACCGATTCGCGACGCGCGGAGGTGAGGTCACCCCGGTCGCCGTCACATGGCGGGAAGCATCATCTAGGCTCATCAGGGATGACTAGCGAGGGCCAGGGGTGCGGCGCGGCTGCGCGGCCCTGTCGAGGACGAGGTGCACGTGGTCGCGGAAGACACCAAGACGCCAGACAAGGGCGGCAAGGACAAAAAAGGCTCGTTCTGGCGGGAGCTGCCCGTCCTGATCGTCGTGGCGCTCGCGCTGGCGCTGATCATCAAGACGTTCGTGATCCAGGCGTTCTACATCCCGTCGGAGTCGATGGAGAACACCCTGCTCACCAACGACCGCGTCCTGGTGAACAAGCTCGTCTACCACACGCGTGACATCGAACGCGGGGACATCGTGGTCTTCTCCGGCGTCGACTCCTGGGACCCGGAGGTGCAGTTCGCCGAGCCGTCCAACCCGGTGTCCGCCGCCTTCCGCTGGGTCGGCAACGCCCTCGGCCTGGTGCCCGGCGAGAAGGACTACATCAAGCGGGTCATCGGGGTCCCCGGCGACAAGGTCAAGTGCTGCGACGCCAAGGGGCGGGTGACGGTCAACGGCGTGCCGCTGGACGAGGAGGGCTACCTCTACCCCGGCGACGTGCCCTCCCAGCGGTTCTTCGACATCACCGTGCCGCAGGGGCGGCTGTGGGTGATGGGCGACCACCGCTCGGTCTCCCTCGACTCGCGCGCCCATTCCGGCGATCCCGGCGGCGGCACCATCCCGATCGACCAGGTGGTCGGGCGGGCCTTCGTCATCGTCTGGCCGTTCTCCCGCGCCACCACGCTGCCGATCCCGGACACCTTCGGCCAGTCGGCGCTGAATGCGGCCGGCGCGGTGGGCGGCTCGGCGCCGCTGATCGGCGGGTTCGCCGGGGCCGTGCCCATCATGCTGGTCCGCCGCCGGCTGCTGGCCAGAAGGTAGTGGGATGACGGCGACCGAGGACGAGAAGGACAAGCCCGCGACCAGGCGCGGGAAGGCGGTGGAGACGGTCGGCCTGCTGGTGGTCGGCGTGGCGGCCGCCCTGTTGCTCCAGGCGTTCGTGATCGGGTCCTTCTGGATCCCGTCGGAGTCGATGGAGAAGACCCTGGAGGTGGGTGACCGGGTCATCGTCAACAAGCTCCACGGCGCCACCGAGCGCGGCGACGTCGTGGTCTTCACCGGCTGGCACGACCAGGACACCATCAAGCGGGTGATCGCCGTGGCGGGCGACACGGTCGTCTGCTGCGACGCCCAGCGCCGGATCACCGTCAACGGCGTGCCGATCGAGGAGAAGGACTACCTCTATCCCGGCGACTACCCGTCCGGAGACGCCTTCAAGGAGACGGTGCCGCCCGGTCACCTGTGGGTGATGGGCGACCACCGGTCCGCGTCGAGCGACTCCAGGGACAACGGCACCGTCCCGGAGGACCAGGTGGTCGGCCGGGCGTTCGCGGTCTACTGGCCGTTCTCCCGGGCGGCCGTCCTGTCCCGGCCGGAGACTTTCGCCAAGATCCGATAGCCGTTGCGGGTGTTGTGCGCGTAATCTGCCATTGATGACTGATGTATTTCGCCCGCGGCCGAGTGTCGTCAGGCGGGATTCGGGGCTCTACGGCTACGAGCGCGCTCTGACCCGCCGCGGTCTCGCCCCCATCGCGGGAGTCGACGAGGCCGGGCGTGGCGCCTGCGCGGGGCCGCTGGTCGTCGCCGCCGTCGTGCTCGGCAAGGAGATCGGCGGCCTGCGCGACTCCAAGCTCCTCACCCCCGCCATGCGCGAGACGCTGTATGACCGCATCCTGTCCACCGCCAAGGCCGTCGGCACGGTGGTCATCCCGCCGCAGGAGATCGACGCCCGCGGCCTGCACAAGTGCAACGTCACCGGGATGCGCCGGGCGGTCGCCCAGCTGTCCTGTGATCTCGGATATGTGCTGACCGACGGCTTTCCCGTCCCCGGCCTGCCCGCGCCGTCGCTGGCGGTGTGGAAGGGGGACCAGGTGGCCGCCTGCGTCGCCGCCGCGTCCATCGTGGCCAAGGTGACCCGGGACCGGATGATGACGGCGCTCGACGAGCACCATCCCGAGTACGGCTTCGCGGTGCACAAGGGATACATCACCGCGCGCCATCGCAGGGCGCTCCACCATCACGGTCCGTGCCCTCATCACCGTTTCTCCTTCATCACGGTGGCGAGGGCGGGGTTGGGTACCGAGATGGGTGAGAATGAAGTGGGGGCCGGTGTCGCCTGACCGGGCGGGCCGGGGAAGGCGTGTGACAGGAGGATCGGGATGAGCGCAGAGGATCTCGAGAAGTACGAGACCGAGATGGAGCTGCAGCTCTACCGTGAGTACCGCGACGTGGTCGGTTTGTTCGCCTACGTCGTGGAGACGGAGCGACGGTTCTATCTCACCAACTCCGTGGATCTCGACGTCCGCACGGCGGAGAACGGCGATGTCTTCTTCGACGTGAAGATGCAGGACGCCTGGGTGTGGGACATGTATCGCCCTGCCCGGTTTGTTAAGAATGTCCGGGTTGTTACGTTCAAGGACGTCAACGTGGAGGAGCTCGCCAAGCCGGACCTGGAGATGCCCAAGGAGGGGTTCTCCAACTGACCTTTGTGCACAGGCCGGTCGCCGTAGTCCGCCGTCGTCCACAGAAAGGCGTTCGGTAGGCGGGCGCGGGGCCGCCTCGCGGCAGGCTCGGGGCCGGAGGTGGTCCCTGTGGCTGCGAAAGACGAGCTGGGCAGGACCGGTGAACAGGTCGCCGTGGAGTTCCTGCGGGCCCGAGGCATGCAGATCCTCGATCGCAACTGGCGATGCCGTGAGGGCGAGATCGACGTGGTGGCCCGTGACGGGCGCGCCCTGGTCATGGTCGAGGTCAAGACCAGGTCCGGCCGCACGCACGGCACCGCGCTGGAGGCGGTGAGCCGGGCCAAGCTGGCCCGGCTGCACGTCCTCGCCGGCAGGTGGCTGGCGGCGGGCGGGCGCGGGCGGTTCGAGGCCGTGCGCTTCGACGTGGTCGCCCTGGAGCGGTTCGGCGGGCGGTTCTCGATCCGTCACGTGCGGGGAGTGGTCTGAGTGGCCGTCGCCCGCACCCGTTGCGTCGCCATCCTCGGCGTCACGGGCCACGTCATCGAGGTTGAGGCCGACATCTCCAACGGCCTGCCCGGCATGCATCTCATCGGCCTGCTCGACACCGCGCTCAACGAAGCCCGCGACCGGGTCAGGTCAGCCGTCATCAACAGCAGGTACGGCTGGCCCGACTCGCGCATCACGGTCAGCCTCTTCCCGGCGAGCCTCCCCAAGCGGGGCAGCCAGTTCGATCTCGCGATCGCCGTCAGCCTGATGGGGGCGGCCGGGGCCGTGCCGATCGAGCGCGTCGCCGAGCCGTTCTTCCTCGGGGAGCTGGGGCTCGACGGGCGGCTGCGACCGGTCCGCGGCATCCTGCCCGCGGTCGCCGCGGCCGTGGAGGCGGGCGCCCGGCGCGTGGTCGTCCCCGCCGCCAACGCCGCCGAGGCCGCGCTCGTGCCCGGCGTCACGGTCATCCCGGCGCGCGATCTGCGCGAGCTGGTCGAGTGGCTGCGGCACGGCGATCTCGACCGTCCGCCCACCTGGGGTGCCGAGCCCGCCGGGCCGGGGGCTGCCGCCCCCGCGGGACCGGGCGGTTCGGGGGTGCCGGAGGGCGCCGCCGGTTCCGTGGGGCCCGCCCGGCCCGCCGGCCCGGACGAGGGCGGCCCGCTGCCCGATCTGCGTGACGTGGCCGGGCAGCCGATGGCGCGCAAGGCACTGGAGGTCTGCGCCGCCGGCGGCCACAACCTCTGGATGCTCGGCCCGCCCGGCACCGGCAAGACGATGCTGGCCGAGCGGCTGCCCACCCTGCTGCCGCCGCTGCCGCTCGACCACGCGCTGGAGGTGACCGCCATCCACTCCATCGCGGGCGCACTGCCCGCCGGGCGCCCGCTGCTCACCCGCGCGCCGTTCGTCAGCCCGCACCACACGGCCACCGTGGCGGCGGTCGTCGGCGGCGGCAGCAGCGCGCCCCGCCCGGGCGCGGTGTCACTGGCCCACCGGGGAGTGCTGTTCATGGACGAGGCGCCGGAGTTCGCGACAACCGTCCTCGACTCCCTGCGCCAGCCGCTGGAGTCGGGCACGGTCACGGTGTCCCGGGCGGCCGGCACCGTCACCTTCCCGGCCCGTTTCATGCTCGTGCTGGCCGCCAACCCGTGCCCGTGCGCACAGGCGTCCGAGCCGGCCAGCGCCTGCCGGTGCACTCCCACCGCCAGGCGCCGCTACATGGCCCGGCTGTCCGGCCCCCTGCTCGACCGCATCGACGTGAAGGTCACGGTCGCCAGGTCGAGCCGCCGCGAGCTTCTCGCGGACCGCCGGTTCGCCGAGCCCAGCGAGGTCGTCGCCGAGCGGGTCCTCCTCGCCAGGGAGCGCGCCGCCAAGCGGCTGAGCGCGACCCCGTGGCGGGCCAACTCGGAGCTGCCCACCGGCGCCCTGCACGGAGACCTCCGCCCGCCCCCCGCCGCGATGAAGCCGCTGACCGCCTGCCTCGACAGCGGCAGCCTCAGCGCCCGCGGCCTCGACCGCGTCCTACGGGTCGCCTGGACCCTCACCGACCTGTCCGGCAAAGACCACCCCGAGGTCACCGAGACCTCGGCCGCCCTCGCAATGTGGCTCGGAGCGGGGCTGTGACGCCGCCGGAGGGCGCTGGCCCCGACACGGCCATTTCTGGCGCGTGGAGTTCCGGTGTGGTGAGTTCTGGCGCGGGGAGCCCCGGCGCGGCGAGTTCTAGCACCGCGAGCCCCGGCGCGGCGAGCACCGCGAGTTCTGGCACCGCGAGTTCTGGCGCGGTCAGTTCTGGCATGGCGAGTTCCGGCGCGGGGGATTCCGGCATGGCGAGCCCCGGCGCGGCGAGTCCTGGCACCGCGAGTTCCAGCGCGGCGAGTTCCGGCGCGGCGCACCACGGCTCCGAGACGATCGCGCCTCACGTGGCGGACGTGACGGCGGTCGTGAGGGTGACCACGAGGGCCGACTCGGCGGCTGGCTCGGTGGTCGGCTCGGGGGGTGCGGTGGCGACTGGCTCGGTGGACCCGGTGGTGTCTCCCGCTGGGGCTGGCTCGGCGGATGCTGAGGGGCGGTTGGCGCGGGTGGCGTTGATGCGGGCGGCGGAGGCGGGCGATCCTCTCCTGGGTCTTCTCGTCGCGAGCTGTGGTCCGGTGGAGGCGCTCGCGCAGATCCGGCGTGGCCGCCTGGCCGTCGAGGGGCGCGGGCGGTTGTCCCCGGAGCACGGCGACGACCGCGAGGAGGAGTACCGGCGCTGGCGTGCCGTGGCACAACGCCTGGCGGGATGGCGGGCGCGGCTCCAGGCGGCCGACCCCGCCGCCGACCTGGCCGCCGGTGAGGCCGGTGGCGCCCGCCTGGTGGTGCCGGGCGACATCGAGTGGCCCACCCAGCTCGACGACCTCGGCCATGCCCGCCCGGTGGGACTGTGGGTGCACGGCACGGCCGATCTGAGGTTCTCCTGCCTCAGGTCGGTGGCACTGGTCGGCGCACGGGCCGCCACGGCGTACGGTGCGCACGTCGCCGCCACGCTCGGCGTGGACCTCGGCCACGACGGCTGGACAGTGATCAGCGGCGGCGCCTACGGCATCGACGGCGCGGCCCACCGAGGCGCGCTGACCGGCGAGACGCCCACCATCGCGGTGCTCGCCTGCGGCACCGATTTCTGCTACCCGCAGGGGCACCATGAGCTCTTCGCCGCCGTGCGGGACCAGGGCGCCCTGGTGAGCGAGTGCCCGCTGGGGGTGCACCCCACACGCAGCCGCTTCCTCGTCCGCAACCGGTTGATCGCGGCCCTGTCCAGGGGCACCGTGGTCGTCGAAGCGGCCCTGCGCAGCGGCGCCCTGAACACCGCGAACCACGCGGTCTCCCTGAGCAGGCATCTCGGCGCGGTCCCGGGCCCGGTGACGTCGGGCCTTTCGGCAGGCTGCCACCACCTGCTGCGCCAGGGCAAGGCGGTCTGCGTCACCAGCGCCGCGGAGGTCATCGACCTGGTGGGCCTCATCGGCGACGACGCCCGTCCGCACCGCCGCGGCCCCGTGCTGCCACGGGACACCCTCGGCACCGAAACCCGCCGCGTCCTTGACGCCGTCCCCGCCCGCGGCGGCGGCGCCGGCCCGGCCACGATCGCGGTCGCCGCCGAAGTAGACCTCGCCACGGCCCTGAGCTGCCTGGGCGCCCTGGCAGCCGCCGGTTACGTCCAACGCACCCGACATGGCTGGCGAGCCCTCCCACACACCTGACGCCCCCCAACCCTGAGATCGGCCCTGCTCGTGGAGTGAGCGTGATTCGCGTTCACCCTCGCTCGTGTGCGGCTTTCACTGTGTGGCTTCGCGGTCGGTTGGCCTGCGCTTCTCGCGGCTTCTCGCCGTGAGCTCTCAAGCAGAGCCAGCCCACCACGAGCAGAGCAGCACAAGGGGAGCAATACGGCAGGGGTTCGCGCACGGGTGGGTCGAGCGCGAACAGGGCGATGTGGTGGGGGTTCGCGCATGGGTGGGTCGAGTGCGGACGGGGCGATGTGGCGGGGGGCACGCATAGGTAGGCCGAGCGCGAACAGGGCGATGTGGTGGGGGTTCGCGCACGGGCGTGCCGAGTGCGGACAGGGAGATCCGGCAGGGGTTCACGCACAGGTAGGCCGAGTGAGGACAGGGCGATGTGGCGGGGGTTCACGCATAGGTGGGCGGAGTGCGGACAGGGCCGCACGAGGAGGGCGCGGACTGACCGAACATGGACGATCGGGGGAGAGCGTGACGGTGGCGCCCGGCCTGCCGGTCACGCGCCTCGACATCGGCGCCATGGACGTGATCAGCCCGCTCACCGCCGCCGCGCTCGGCCTCGCGCTGCACGAGGCCGCGCTCAGCCTCGGGCTGCACCAAGCCGCGTACGCTGCCGAGATCGTGCGCGGTCGGCCCACCGTCTACGCGGTGGCGCCGCCCCTCGGGGGGTTCTTTCTTTGGGTTGGTTTCGGTGGTGGTTGGTGGCTTAGGTGGGTGGTTTCGGTATAGCGGTCGGTGCTATTTCCGGGTTGTGGGCGGGAAGATGATCAGGGAGAGGGTGCTTCAGGGAGGTGGCGGGTCGGTGGGCGAGATGCCGGATCTTGTCGAGGTGCGGGCGGAGTTCGAGCGGCATCTTCGCCTGGAGCGAGGACTCTCACCGCACACCGTCCGCGCCTACCTGGGAGACGTCGACGCGCTGTTCGGTTACCTGGTGGCCTCCGGGGCCGAGGATCTGACCGGTCTCGACATCGGGCTGCTGCGGGAGTGGCTGGCGGACCAGCATCGCGCCGGACGGTCGAGGGCCACGCTCGCCCGCCGTACGGCATGCGCCCGCACGTTCACGGCTTTCGCCCACCGCAAGGGTTGGCTGCCGGGTGATCCGAGTCTGCTGCTGGGATCGGCGAAGGCCGGCCGGACACTGCCCAAGGTCCTCGCGCAGGACGCGGCGCAGGCCGTTCTCAACGGCTCCGTGACGACGCTCAATGGCTCCGTGACGACCGAGCCCAAGGACCTGCGGGACCAGGCGATCATGGAGGTCCTCTACGCGACCGGCATCAGGGTCGGCGAGCTGTGCGGACTAGACGTGGACGACGTCGATCGGGACCGGCGTACGCTCCGCGTCCTCGGCAAGGGGCGCAAAGAGCGGACCGTGCCCTTCGGGTTGCCCGCGCTGCACGCGCTGGACAAGTGGTGTGTGCAGGGGCGCTCCCGGTGGATCCGTGAGGGCACCGGTCCGGCGCTGTTCCTGGGCGCCAGGGGCGGGCGAATCGATCAGGGCACTGTGCGTCGAGTCGTGCACGCCCGCCTGGGCGAGGTCGAGGGAATTCCGGACATGGGGCCGCACGGCCTGCGGCACACCGCGGCGACCCATCTGCTGGAGGGCGGCGCAGACCTGCGCAGCGTCCAGGAGATGCTCGGCCACGCCTCGCTCAACACCACGCAGATCTACACCCACGTCTCCACCGAACGTCTCCGCGCCGCCTACCGCCAGGCACATCCACGGGCGTAGATCACATCCACGGGCGTAGAACACATCTACGGATGTAGATCACCTGCCTGGAGTGAACCGCCATGGCCGGCCGGAGTGGCCACCGAGCTCTGGTCCTGGCTGCCGGCTGGCATTCCCGGGACATGTTCAGGGGCGTTGTCGCGCGGGTGGGCGGAGCGGCCCCCGACGTCCCGTCTCCGGGTGCTCAGAGGGCGGATGGTCAGAGGGCGGATGGTCAGGGCCTTCAGGAAGTGGTTGTCCAGAGGGGGAGGAGGCGGGGGTGGGTGGCGCCTACGAGGAGGAGGGGGTCGAGGTAGAGGGGGCCACGGCGCAGTCCCCAGTGCAGGCATGAGGTCGGACAGTGGGTTGTGAGACCTGTAGGAAGCGCTGGGATCTCAGCGCCTCTGGAGGCCGCAGTGCCTTGCGCGTCTTGGAGGACCGGAGCGTTTGCAGGGATGTTCGCTCTATTGGAGACCGCAGTGTGGTCCATGCCGTAGAGCGGAGCGCGTCCAGGGATCTCTGCGCCTCTGCAGAACGCAGCGGCATGCGTGTCTTGGGGGACCGGAGCGTGTGTAGGGAGCTCAGTGCCTACGGAGGCAGTGCGGTGTGTTTCGTAGGTCACTGGAGCGTACGCAGAGGTGCTCGCGCCTTGGGGTACCGCAGCGTGGGCCGTGCCAGAGACGGAAGCGCGTACAGGGATATTCCCGTCATCGGAGACCGGAGAGTCTGTAGGGAGAGGAGTGGTTGGGGTGGGGGCTGTTGTGGCTGTGGGGAGTGGGGGCGTTGTGGGGGTGGCGAGGGTGCCTAGGGGGTCGCCTTTTTGGACTTGTTGGTTGCGTTTCACGGTGGGGGTCAGCGGCAGGTATGACGTGCGGAGGCCGTTTTCGTGGGTGATCGTGACGACGCCTCGCCCGCCGACCGGTCCGGCGAAGCCGATGACGCCGTCGCCTGCCGCGTAGACGGTGTCTCCCGGGTTCGCCGCGAGGTCGACGCCGCGATGGCCGGACAACCACGGCTCCGGCGGCGGATGGAAGCGGCGGAGGACGCGCGGTTGCCCCGCCACGGGCCAGCCCCATCGCCTGGCCTGGCCACCCTCTGGTGCGGTTGCCGGGGGGACGCCTGGCGTAGTTGCCGGGGGGACGCCGGGTTGGGGGGTCGTCGCCGGTTTTGTGGGGGTGGGGTCGGCGGGCGATGACGCGACCGGGAGGTCGTGGGCGTCGGCGGCCGGGTGCGTCGCGATGGTGCTCGTGCGGGGTGGTGTCGTCGAGGGCCACACGAAGAGGGCGGCGACGCAGGCTACGAGCAGACCGGCGGTGAGGGTGTGCGGGATGCGGAGCGGGTTCACCTCGGAAGGGTGACGTGTTCCGGGGGTGGTCGGCGTGGTGGGAACGAGAGCTGTTGAAAACGGAATCGGGTTCTGCGGTGACCTGTGGACAGTGGGGATGCGAGTCAGGGGCGGAGCGGGGAGAGCCAGGTCAGGGGGATGGCCAGGGCGGCGAGGGCGGCGCAGATCCATAATGCTGGGCGCAGGCCGAGGAGTTCGCCCAGCAGGCCGCCGGTGATGCCACCGAGGGCCATGATCCCGTGTGTCGCCACGGTCATGGTCGCGTTGACTCGGCCGAGAAGCGCCGGAGGCGTCTCGCGTAGCTGGATGGTGCTGTAGCAGACGCTCGCCATGCCCAGTGCGATCCCGGTGACGGCGCCGCTGACCGCCAGGAGCGGCATGACGAAGCCGAGCGGTCCGTTCGCCGCCGCCACCGCCGCGAGATCCACGGGGATCAGCACGATGGCGGTGAGGAGCAGTCGGTGCTCTCCTAAGCGGCGGGCCAGGCGAGGGGAGGCGGCGGCGCCGGCCACCCCGCCGATGCCGCCGGCCGCCGTGAGCAACCCCACCAGACCGGCGGGGATCCCGAGTACCTGGACGGCGAAGAGGATGAACAGCGCCATGTGGGCGGCGCCGACGAAGTTCACCGTCATGGCGGCCGTCACCAGCGGGCGCAGGATCGGATGGGTGAACGCCATCCGGATCCCCTCGCCCATCTCACCCACCAGGTTCGTCCCCGGCCCCCGGCTTGGACGGCGGGTGGCCGCGCCGTCAGCGGGGCGGGAGCGCCGGTCGGTGGGAGAACCGGGAGCGGGGGAGGACGGGCACACACCCGGCGATCCGGCATCGGGGAGGGAGCTTCGGTCGGTGGTCGGCACTGGTCCGGGGGGCGTCCGATCGGCGGATGGTTCCGGGGAGAGGAAACCCCAGTTGGGGGTTGGCGCCTGTGACGGGAGCGTTAGGTCGGTGGTTGGTTCCGGTGAAGGGAAAGCCCGGTTGGCGGTCGGCGCTTGTGAGGGGAGGGATGGGTCGGTGGATGGCTCCGAGAAGGTGAGACCTCGTTCGGTGGATGGCGTTTGTGAGGGGAAAGCCCGGTTGGGGGTCGGCGTCTGTGTGGGGAGCAATGGGCCGGTAAATGGTTCCGGTGAAGGGAGACGCCGGTTGGGGGTTGGCGTTTGTGAGGGGAGCGTCGGGTCGGGGGTTGGCGCCGGTGGGGAGGGGCGTCGGTTGGGGGTTGGCGCTTGTTTGGGGAGCGTCGGGTCGGTGGATGGCTTCAGGGGGCGGGAATCACCGTCGGTGGTTGGCGCCGGTGGGGAGGGGCGTTGGTTGGTGGATGGCGTCTGGGAGGGGAACGTTCGGTCGGTGGATGGTTTCGGGGTGGGGGGATGCCGATCGGTGGGTGGGTTTGGAGAGGGTGGGTGTCGGTCAGTTGGGGGATTTAGGGGGGAATAGGTGGGTTCGGGGGTTTGGAGGGAGTGGAGGGAGAGGGCGGAGGCGGTGAAGGTGGCGGCGGTGGCGAGGATGGCCAGGGGGGCGCCGAAGAGGCCGGCCAGGGTGCCGGCGAGGGCGGGGCCGCCGGCGTTCGCGGCGGAGTAGATCGCCTGGAAGCCGGCGACGGCGGGACCGCGCTGGTGCTCGGCGGTGACGACGCTCGGCAGGTGCGGCAGCCAGCAGGCGCGGAACATCACGGCGCACAACCCCACCACGAAGGCCACCGCGATCAGCCACGGGATCGTCAGCAGCCCGGCGAGCCAGGCGAGCGGCACTGTGGCCATGGCGAGCGCGGAGACCGCCTCGCACGCCACCAGCACCGGCCTGCGCCGGGGCAGCCGGTCGGCGAGGGCGCCTGCGGGGAGCCCGACCAGCAGGTACGGCAGGGCGGATGCCGCAGTGAGGACGCCCATCTCCAGCGCCGAGCCGCCGAGCAGGGCGACGGCGGTCAGCGGCAGGGCGAGACGGGACACCTCCATGCCGGTCTCGGACACGGCGCGGGCGGACCACAGGAGGCGGAAGTCGCGCTGCCTGCGAAGCGGGGGAACGTTCAGTACGGTCATAACTATGAAAGTAATCCTTCAAAGTTATGAAGGGAAGCTTTCGGGATTGTGTCGCGCCTGAGGAGGCGCCTTGGGGCGCGCCTTTAGCGGTGCGGAGGCGCTGCGGTGCGGTGCGGGGCGGGGTGCTGCGGTGCGGGGCGCAGGCGCGGCGGTGTGGGTGTGGAGGCGCGGTGGTGCAGAGGCGCTGCGTCCCAAGGTCGCCGGTGCGGCTGTGCGGCTGTGCGGTGGTGCGGAGGCGCTGCGTCCCAAGGTCGCCGGTGCGGTGGTGCGGTGGTGTGGAGGCTGGGCCGCCGGGTGCCGGCCGGTGCCGGTCGGTGTGGGTCGGTGTCGGCCGGTGGCGGGGAGTTGAGGTGGGGAGGCGTTAGCGTTTGGTCATGGAGCGGCAGAACAGGATGGTTGACGACCCCCGGGCGATGCGGGCCCTGGCGCATCCGGCGAGGCTCGCCATCCTGAGCAGGCTGCAGGCGCAGGGGCCGGCCACGGCGACGGAGTGCGCGGCCGCCGCGGAGGTCTCGCCCAGCGCGGCCAGCTACCACCTGCGGATGCTGGCGAAGTACGGGTTCGTCGGCGACGCGCCGGCGCGCGCGGACGGGCGGGAGCGGGTCTGGCAGGCGCTGCACCGCGGGCTCACCATGGTGGAGAACGACCGCGCGCCGGACTCCGCCGAGGCCGTCGGCGAGGTGACCAGGGCGGCGATGAACATGTGGACGGCCGACGTCATGCGCTTCCTCGACCGCTACGGCGGCGAGTCGCGGGAGTGGCGCCAGGCCAGCAGGATCGGCCAGGCGCTGCTCCGGGTGGACGCCGAGGAGCTGGAGGGACTGGTGGCGAGCATGGACGCGCTGCTGGAGCCGTATCTGGCGCGGGACCGGGCGCCGCAGGACGCTCCGACGGGGGCCAGGAGGGTGCAGGTGCTGATGCAGATGTTCCCGTTGGCGCCGGAGAGAGACCGGGCATGACACCCGGGTGAGGGGGAGGTGACTCTAGGGGGTTGACTGGTCGCGGTCAACCGGAGGGCCCGGATACGGGTACACTTTTCGATGGCCTGTGACATGCGGGCCGACTTCGCACGCCCGGCAGCGATGCCGCCTCCTCGGTCCGGATGTGAGTCCGGTCAGGGCGGCTCGGGGCGTCAGGGCGAGGGCCGCGAGGCTCTCGCGAACCGAGATCAGCGCCCAGCGATGGGCGCTCCGACCAGGAGGCACCATGGCTCCCGTCGTCACCATGCGACAGCTGCTCGAAAGCGGCGTCCACTTCGGGCACCAGACCCGTCGCTGGAACCCGAAGATGAAGCGCTTCATCTTCACCGAGCGCAACGGGATCTACATCATCGACCTGCAGAAGTCGCTGTCGTTCATCGACAGGGCCTACGACTTCGTCAAGGAGACGGTCGCCCACGGCGGCACCATCCTGTTCATCGGCACCAAGAAGCAGGCCCAGGAGGCCATCGCCGAGCAGGCGACCCGGGTCGGCATGCCGTATGTCAACCAGCGCTGGCTGGGCGGCATGCTCACCAACTTCTCCACCGTGCACAAGAGGCTCCAGCGCCTGAAGGAGCTGGAGGAGCTCGACTTCGACAACGTGGCAGGCTCCGGGCTCACCAAGAAGGAGCTTCTGATGCGCCGCCGCGAGAAGGAGAAGCTGGAGCGCACCCTCGGCGGTATTCGCGACATGTCCCGCGTGCCCAGCGCGGTGTGGGTCGTCGACACCAAGAAGGAGCACATCGGGATCAACGAGGCTCGCAAGCTCGGCATCCCGGTGGTCGCCATCCTGGACACCAACTGTGACCCCGACGAGGTCAACTACCCGATCCCGGGCAACGACGACGCGATCCGCGCCGTCAGCCTGCTCACCCGCGTCATCGCGGACGCGGTGGCCGACGGCCTGATGGCCCGCGCCGGCGCCGGCCGCGGCGACGAGAAGCCCGCCGGTGTCGCGCAGGCCGAGCCGCTGGCCGAGTGGGAGCGCGAGCTGCTGGAGCGCGCCGAGGGCGAGGTCACCGCCGAGACGGCGACCGAGGCCGCCGAGACGGCGACCGAGGAGACCACCGAGGCCCCCGCCACCGAGGCCCCCGCCACCGAGGCCCCCGCCACCGAGGCGCCCGCCGCGGAGGCTCCGGCCGAAGAGGCCCCCGCCGCCGAGACCCCGGCCGCCGAGGCTCCGGCAGCCGAGCGTCCCGCCGAGGACTGACCTTTCCCGCGTACGGCGGGGCCGCGGCGCCGGCCGTAACGAAAGGCTGGCGTTACCGCCCCGCCGTACGCGGAAAGCAGCGGAAGCGTAAGGTACGGCCGCGCCGTACAGGAAAGGCTCGACTGGGGTGGGCGGCACCGGCTCGCCCACCCGATCCACGACGACTCCCATGAGGGTTTAGGACAATGGCTTCTGTGAACATGGCCGACGTCAAGCGGCTTCGTGAGCTGACCGCGGCCGGCATGATGGACTGTAAGAAGGCGCTGGAGGAGTCCGAGGGCGACTTCGACAAGGCCGTCGAGATCCTGCGCATCAAGGGCGCCAAGGACGTCGGCAAGCGCGAGGCCCGCACCGCCTCCAACGGCCTGGTCGCCGCGAAGCACGTGGGCGACTCGCTGGCCGCCCTGCTGGAGCTCAACTGCGAGACCGACTTCGTCGCCAAGGGTGAGCGCTTCCAGGAGCTCGCCGCCACGGTCGTCGACCACATCGCCGAGGCCAAGCCGGGCGACGTGCCCTCGCTGCTGGAGAGCCAGATCGACGGCAAGACCGTCAAGGAGCTGCTCGACGAGGCCAACGCCGCGCTGGGCGAGAAGATCGAGATCCGCCGTTTCGCCGTGCTTGAGGGCGGCTACATCGGCTCTTACCTGCACAAGACCGACCCGGCGCTGCCGCCGGCCGTCGGCGTGCTGGTCCAGCTCGACGTGCCGAACGCCGAGGTCGCCAAGGACATCGCCCAGCACGCCGCGGCGATGGCCCCCAAGTACCTCAGCCCCAACGCGGTGCCCGCCGACGTCATCGAGAAGGAGCGGGCCGTCTTCGAGCAGATGACCCGCGAGGAGGGCAAGCCGGAGGCCGCCCTTCCCAAGATCGTTGACGGCCGCATCAACGGCTGGTACGGCGACTTCACGCTGCTTCAGCAGTCCTTCGTGAAGGACCCGAAGAAGAAGGTCGCCAAGGTCGCCGAGGAGGCGGGCGTCAAGGTCACGGCCTTTGTCCGTTACAAGGTTGGTCAGGCTTAGTCTTACTACAGTTTTCATTCGAGACGAGGAGGCCGCCGCCGTGCAGGAGAACACCGAACCCGCCACGACGGCGGCTTTGTCGAATTCCGGCCCGCTGCGCTGGAAGCGCGTCATGCTGAAGCTCTCCGGTGAGGCGTTCGCCGGGAGCGAGCCGCTGGGCATCGATCCCGCCGTGGTCGGCAAGCTGGCCGACTCGATCGCCGAAGCCGTGCACGAGGGGGTCCAGGTCGCCGTCGTCGTCGGCGGCGGCAACATGTTCCGCGGAGCAGCGCTCTCCGAGCAGGGCATGGACCGCGCCCGCGCCGACTACATGGGCATGCTGGGCACGGTCATCAACTGCCTCGCCCTCCAGGACTACCTGGAGAAGCGCGGGATCGAGACCCGGGTGCAGACCGCCATCACCATGCAGCAGGTCGCCGAGCCCTTCCTGCCCCGCAGGGCCATCCGTCACCTGGAGAAGGGGCGCGTGGTCATCTTCGGCGCGGGCCTCGGCTCGCCGTTCTTCTCCACCGACACCTGCGCCGCCCAGCGCGCGCTGGAGATCGGTGCCGCCGCTCTGCTCAAGGGCACGCAGGTGGACGGGGTCTACGACTCAGACCCACGGAAGAACCCCGACGCGGTGAGGTTCGACCACCTCGACTACGGGGAGGTGCTCACGCGGGGCCTCGGCGTCATGGACGCCACGGCGATCAGCCTGTGCATGGACAACGGCCTTCCCATCGTGGTCTTCGACCTCATGGGCGACGGCAACATCCTCCGGGCGGTCCGCGGTGAGAAGATCGGCACGCTGGTGAGTCCGGCAAGGTAAGTCAAGCCCGTGGCCCGCGGGCTTCCCCCGCGGGCAGGGAAATAGGGAGCCGCTATGATCGACGAAACCCTCCTCGAAGCCGAGGACAAGATGGACAAGGCCGTGGCGGTCGCCAAGGACGACTTCGCCGGCATCCGCACGGGCCGCGTGACCCCATCGATGTTCAACAAGATCAGTGCCGAGTACTACGGCACGCCGACCCCGATCCAGCAGCTGGCTTCGTTCCACGTGCCCGAGGCCCGCATGGTGATCGTGCAGCCCTATGACAAGGGCGCCATGACCGCGATCGAGAAGGCGATCAGGGACAGCGACCTGGGAGTCAACCCCGGCAACGACGGCGCGGTGATCCGGGTGGTGTTCCCCGAGCTTTCCGAGGAGCGTCGCAAGGAGTACATCAAGGTCGCGCGGACCAAGGCCGAGAGCAGCCGGGTCTCCGTCCGCAACATCCGCCGCCACGCCAAGGAGACCCTCGACAAGATGGTCAAGGACGGCGAGGCCGGTGAGGACGAGGTGCGCAGGGCGGAGAAGGAGCTCGACGATCTGACCCAGAAGCACGTGGCCAAGATCGACGAGCTGCTCAAGCACAAAGAAGCCGAGCTGCTCGAAGTCTGAGCGAGCAAGCATGATCATGATCCTTGCGCCGTCCGCTGGCCGGTGCAGGGATCATGTGTAAGAGGGCCGGGCAGATCGGCTGCCGCAGGCCCTGAGAGAGTGGGATTCTTTGGAACCTGCCGCGGAAGGCGCCACCCCCCCGGGTGCCGCCGGCGGTGAGCCGTCGAGTGCCGCCTACAACACCAGGGACGACACCCACGGCGGCCCCGTGGGCGGCGGCACGGGAAGGACCACGGGCGAAACCGCGGACATGACCCCGGACGAGACTCCGGACAACACCCCGGAGAAGAACGGCCGCACTGGGCGCAACCTGCCCGCCGCGATCGCGGTGGGGCTGGTGCTCGCCGGGCTCGTCCTCGGCACGATCTACACCTTCAAGGTGCTCTTCCTGGTCGTGGTCGCCGTGGCGGTGGGCATCGGGGTGTCGGAGATGGCCGGCGCGGTCGCCCAGCGGGGCATCAAGGTGCCGACGGTCATCGTGCAGGCCGGCCTGGCGGCCATGCTGGCCGCGGGCTACTGGGGCGGCCCCGCGTCGCTGCTGGGCGTTTTCGTCATGCTGGTGCTGGTGCTGCTGGCCTGGCGGATGTTCCAGGGAAGCGACGGGTACGTCAGAGACGCCTCGGCGGGCGTGCTTATAGCGGTCTATCCGGCACTGCTCGCCGCGTTCGTCGGCCTGCTGCTGTCACCGCAGGACGGGCCGCACCGGATAGTGGTGTTCGTCGCGGTCACCGTGGCCAGCGACATCGGGGGATATTTCGCGGGCGTGCTGTTCGGCAGGCACCCGCTGGCACCGGTGATCAGCCCGAAGAAGACCTGGGAGGGCTTCGCCGGGTCCGCGATCGCCTGCATGGCGGTCGGCGCGTGGCTGGTGACCTGGTTGCTGCACGGCGCGATCTGGCAGGGGGCGCTCATCGGCGCGGTCGTCGTGGTGCTCGCCACGATGGGCGATCTCATCGAGTCGGTGATCAAGCGAGACCTGGGGATCAAGGACCTCGGCAGCGTGCTGCCCGGCCACGGCGGCCTGATGGACCGGCTCGACTCGCTGGTGGTCACCCTGGTCCCGGTCTGGGCCCTGCTCACGATCTTCTTCGGCTAGTGCCGTGACCGGAAAGGATCACCGTGACCTTGGCAGGACTCTTCTAAGCGTCAATCGGTGTCAGGACGCTCGCCCAGGCCGCTGACCCAGCCCATGTCCTCGTAGGTGACCTGCAAGGCCGGTGCCGACTGCCCGTAGGAGCGGAACTCGTGGCAGAGCAGCTCCGCCGTGTCGTCGTCCACGATCAGTCGTGACTCGCCCGCACCGTCCCCGTTGTCCGCCGTGGTCAGTGACAGGGCGATCCCGGTACGGCCCAGCGGATCGGTGACCTCTCCCAGCGACTTGATCGCGGGCTGTTCGGCCAACAGCCGGTAGAGGGCGGCGCGGGTCCCGGGGCTGATCGGACCGGCCAGCAGGTCCTGCGCCGCCGACCACACGTACTCGGTGAACCCCGGCTTGGCCGGCCACCAGTCGCCGGGGGACTCCTCGTCGAACAGCCGCCGCAGCCGGCTCTCCAGCCTGTCCTTACTGGTCGGCAACTCGAGCAGGTGCCGGGTCGTGAAGCGGTGATTGCCGATCTGATGGAAGAGTTGCCCGTCGTAGTCGTTGGTCGACGGCTTCTCCCGGGTCAAGGGGGGCGAGCCCAGGCGCTTCCACGTCGCCTCGTCAGCCGGGGAGGCGAAGGCCACCTTCGGATCCTGGCCGGTAACGGTTCGGCTGGGCGCTCCCTTGTCGCCGGCGTACCAGCTGTCCTGGGTGCTCGCCACAGTCGCCGAGAACGGAATCTTCTCCTGCCCGGACTTTCCGATCTTCGTTCCGCTTCTCGGCAGGGAGTGCACCGGCTGGAAGGTGCGTTGCCGGGTGTACCAGTAGGAGCCCGACGTGACCGGCTCGCGGGCGGCGGTCTCGGCCGCGGCCAGCAGGACGGACCGGGCGTCCAGAGATCGTGAACGGGGGGCACCGTCTTCGATGAGCGGTGCGCTCGCGGTCGGAGCCGTGCTCATGGGCGTGCCCGCGGGGTTGACGCCGCCACCGCCCACGACCAAGACGACGGCTGCCGAGGCGAGGGCCGTCGCGGCGATGGCGCCCGCCGTGGCGCGGGTCCGCCTGGCCCGGCGTCCCCGGCGCACCAGGTCCGGCACCGGTGCGGGGGTGACCGGTTCACGATGGGCGAGGGTCCGCAATGCCTGTGCGAGCTGGTCCTGGTCGTCGTTCATCGTGCCGCCTCCTGGCTTTCCCGAAGAGCCGTGCGCAGCCGCGCCATCGCTCTGAAGTGCTGATTCTTGACGGTGCCGACTGTGCAGCCGAGGGCCGCCGCGACCGCTTTCTCCGTCATGTCCTCGTAGTGCCGGAGCACGACGATGGCGCGCTGCCTGCGTGGCAGGGAGAGCAGCGCGCGCCGTAGATCCTCGTGCGGCTCGTACGGCCCGGACCGTGGATCGGCGTGATCAGGCGGACTGGCAGTGGGCTGTTCCCGTTGACGCCGCCGCCACCAGCTGACGTTCCCGTTGACCAGCATGCGTCGCAGGTAGGCATGCGGGTCGGTGGAGCCTACGCGCCGCCACCGCACGTACAGCCGCACCAGGCAGTCCTGGAGTAGTTCCTCAGCCCGATGACGGTCGCCGGTGAGCAGGATGGCGACCGCCATGTGCCTGTTCCAGGCCGCCTCGACGAAGGCGGCGTACGCGGCGTCTTCCGTTGGATCACTCACATGGCGTCAACGCGAAGGTGCCGGAAAAGGTTGGCAGAAGGGCAGAAAGGGCAGAATCGTCTCCGGCCAGAGCACCGGCGGCCGGTCCGGCTTCGGCTGGGTGAGCCGCCGTCCGCTGTCCGGACGGCCGTGGCGGTCACCAGGGAGTGCCGGTGATGCGCTCGATCAGGGTCCGGGCCTCCTGAGGGTCGAAGTCGTCGAGTGTCTCGCGCATCAGCTCTTCGGTCTGCCTGGCGGCGTCCTGCTGGGCGCGCTCGATGGCCGTCAGCAGCTCCGCGGCCAGGGTTCCGCTGTCCAGCCGTACGGCCCGCGGCCCGAAGGCGACGTGCCGTACCCGGCCGTCCGCCGCGGCCTCGACCGTGACCTGGCCCGCCGCCGCCTCGCCGTGCCCGGCGATCTGGTCGAGCGCGGCCTCGACCTCCTCGATCCCGGCCAGCATCCTCTCGGCCTGCCGCCCGGCCCGCTCCGGCTCGTCGTCGCGGATCTCACCCGGTTCCAGGGGGTACATGGTCATCCTCCGAGGAGCTCGCGAGCGACCCGCTCGACCCGGTCGCGGACGAAGGACTCGTCGAGCGGCGCCGGCAGGGCGGACGTCTCGTCGAGGGCCTCGCCCAGGATCTTCCGCGACTTACGCTCGCCGTCCGCCTGGGCCTGCTGGATCGCGGCCAGCACGGTCGTGCCGAGCGCCGGACGGTCGAGCCGCAGCACCCGCGGGTCGAGCTTGATCTGCGTGACGTGCCCCTGCCCGTCGGCGGTGACCTGGATGAGCCCGTCCGCGCTGTGGCCCTCGCCGACCACCTGCCCGGCCGCCGCCTCGGCCTCCTTGAGCCTGCGCATCGCTCTCCGGGACTGCGCCATGAACCGGTCGAGCAACTCCTGATCATCTTCCGACGTGTACGCCATGCATGCTCCCGGTGCGACGAGACCTAACACGCGGGCGGTGCGAGAGTTCACCAAACCGCCCGAAGCGGACAATTCTACGGCGTCCCCTCGCTAACGTTGATCACATGGGTGAAGAACTATGGCTTGATCATGTCGGTTTCCGTCATTCCTCACGGATGGTGACCGTGCATGGTGAGGACTATCAGGCGGGAGCCGGCGGGCCGATCGGCTCCTCCTGGGGTGACGTCGGGCTGGTCGCCGGGTTCGCGGCCACGGTCGAGGCGTGTCCCTGGCAGGAGGTGCGCGACCGACTGGGCGCGCTGATCGCGGAGACCGGCGACCAGATGGACGTGGCGGCGAGCCGTGTCCGCGACGCCGAGGACGCGGGCTCGCAGGCGGCCCGGCGACTGCAGGAGGAGCTGTGAACATCGTCGTGCCCGGCCAGGTGCAGCCCGTGATGGACGCCCGCACACGGCGTTCCTGATGGGCGGTCCGACCGGCCCCGCGCGGGCCCAGGCCGAGCTCTTCAGGGGGCGAGGCAAGATGGGTCTGGTCCTGCGCGAGGTCGGCCAGGGGACGAATCGCACCCTGGCCGAGATCTTCCATCGACTCGTGACCCGGCCAGGATGGTTCGGCCGTGCGGGCGAGGACGATCTCGGTGCGGCATCGATGCGGCGCGGGGCCGACATGGAGGCGCAGAACCAGGGAAGCTAGATTCCGGCTGAGGCCGCGGAACAGGCACGGGGCCATCGCGCGAGGGCGGAAGAGGCACGGGCCGAAGGTAACGAGACGTTCGCGAAAATGTTCGATCACCTGGCGGATAAAATGGACGATTTCGAGAAAACGTTCTTGAAGCAGAGAGACTCCAACTAGTGGCCGTCATGCGACCTCGGCACTAGCAGATCAGCCGGTCCGGCGGGAGTCGCAGATCGCCGCCGGGGGCGTGCAGCTCAGCCTCGGTGACCGGGGCCAGCCACAGCCACCGTACGGCCTCGCCGCCGAAGGTGAAGCCGGTGAGGGCGGGGAGTCCCGGCGGGTCGGCGACCATGACCACCCCGCGGTATCCGGGGCCGAGCGGGAACGTGGCCGGCTCGTGGTACCACTTGGCGGTGTGGCCGTGGCCCAGCCAGGTGACCGAGTGCCAGGGATAGCGTCCCAGCCACAGGAACAGCCTGGCCGCGTCCCTGGGGTCGCCGCGGGTGGCGACGGCGAGTTCGATCCGGGCGTAGGCCTCGGGCCGGTCGAGATACTGCTCCACGGTCGGCATCCGCTGGCAGCTCATGCCGACGGTGGACAGGATCGTGTAGTCCCGGCCGCGTTCCGGCGGGCGTTCGGTGATGCCGACGGTGGGCAGCCGGTCGCCGCCGGAGTCCCAGTACCGGCCGGCCGCGCCCGCCCTGGCGTCCAGGTGGCCGAGGACGAACTGCTGGAACGACGTCCAGGCGCCTTCCGCGTGCCGCCACTGCCAGTAGGCGGACGCCTTGGCGACCCGCGGGGCGAGACCTTCCAGTGCCTCGGTCAGCGACCAGGCGAAGGTCGTCTCGCCGATCGCGTCCCGCGCGTAGCCGGGCATGCCGCGGGACAGGTCGGCCCAGCCGGGGATCACCGCCAGCAGTTCCCGCTCCTCGTAGAGCGCGACGCCGTCGCCCTCCTCGAACCACAGGACGCTCAGCCGGCCGAGCGGCGGCCGTCCCGACGGGTGCCGGGTGTGGGATCCCGGCATCACCGGGGGCAGGCCCGCGCCGAGCCGGACGGGATCGGACACGGCGGGGGCGGGCCGGTGGTTGGCCAGCCACACAGCTCCGTGGACCTGGCCTCCCGGACCGCACAGGTAAGCTACTGAGGAGGTCTCGTCGCGTTCGACCACCACGGTCCGGCTGCCGTACGGGCTGGCGCCGGACAGCACGACTTCGGCGCCGTCCGGCGTCCACAGCCGGTCGCCGCCACGGTCATCCGGGGAGCCGGCCGGGCGCGATATCGCCATATAACTGGACTTTAAAGTACGGTCGGCCTCCTTCCGCGGGGTGACGGGACAATTGCTGCAGAGGGAGAGTGTGCACGAGTGTCGTCCGACCATCCGAAGACCGTTGCTCCGAGGGCCGCGGGCCAGCTCACCCTGGTGGCGCCGCGCCGGGCCAAGCCCGCGCGGCATCTCGCCGACCTGTCCATGGACGAGCGCCGTTCGGCCGTCGCGGAGCTGGGCGAGAAGGCGTTCCGGGCCGACCAGCTCTCCCGGCACTACTTCGAGCGGCTCACCGGCGACCCCGCCGCGATGACCGACCTGCCCGCGGCGTCCAGGGATCTGCTCACCACCGCGCTGCTGCCGTCCCTGCTGACCTCGGTCAGGGAGATCACCTGTGACGGCGGGACCACCCGCAAGACGCTGTGGCGGCTGTTCGACGGCGCCCTGGTCGAGTCGGTGCTCATGCGCTATGCCGACCGGACCACCATGTGCGTCTCCTCCCAGGCCGGCTGCGGGATGAACTGCCCGTTCTGCGCCACCGGGCAGGCCGGGCTGACTCGGAACATGTCCACCGCGGAGATCGTCGAGCAGGTCGTCGCCGGCGCCCGCGCCCTCGCCGCCGGGGAGGTCCCGGGTGGGGCCGGCCGGGTGAACAACGTGGTCTTCATGGGCATGGGCGAGCCGCTGGCCAACTACAAGGCCGTCATCGGCGCGGTGCGCCGGCTGGTGGACCCCTCGCCGCACGGGCTGGGCATCTCGGCCCGCGGCGTCACGGTCTCCACCGTGGGCCTCGTGCCGGCCATCGGCAAGCTCGCGGAGGAGAACCTCCCGGTCACGCTCGCGGTCTCGCTGCACGCCCCCGACGACGAGCTGCGCGACACGCTGGTGCCGATCAACACCCGGTGGAAGGTCGCCGAGGTGCTCGACGCCGCCTGGTCCTACGCGGCGAAGACGAAGCGCCGGGTCTCCATCGAGTACGCGCTGATCAAGGACGTCAACGACCAGGAGTGGCGGGCCGACCTCCTCGGCAAGCTGATCAAGAACAAGCTGGTGCACGTCAACCTGATCCCGCTCAACCCGACCCCCGGTTCCAAGTGGACCGCCTCCCGGCCGCAGGACGAGCGGGCCTTCGTCCGCCGTCTGGAGTCGCACGGCGTCGCCGTCACGGTCAGGGACACCCGCGGGCGCGAGATCGACGGCGCCTGCGGCCAGCTCGCCGCCGCCGAGTGACTCAGGGCCGGGTACGGCGCAGCCGTACGTAGAGCAGGACGGCCAGGCAGGACCACAGCACGGTCGGCAGGGCCAGCGCGGGCAGCATGGCCCCGAGCGCGCCGTCCCCGGCGGCGCGCATCCAGCCCACGATCGGCACCAGCAGCGGGCCCGCGGGCGTGATGCTGAGCAGCAGCAGGCCGACGAAGCCGCCGAGCAGCGCGAACATCGAAGCGGCGGGCGACGGGATGATCTGCGCGCTGCTCAGCGCGCCCAGCCCGATCCCCACCAGCACCGCCAGCCCGTGCAGCGCCGCGCCCTGCGCGATCACCGCCGCGGACGGCGTCTCGACGAAGCCGTGCGCCAGCGGGACGGCCACGGCGATCGCGGCGAGCGCCGCGTCGACCATGAGGGCGGCGGCCAGCCCGGCGGCCACCTCGCGTCCCGGGCCGCCCGCGGAGGTCATCGAGATGAGCCGCTGCGTCGGGGGCTCGGTGTCCAGCAGGCTGCGCGCCGCCCAGGCGAACACGATCACCAGCAGGCCGGCCGCGTCGGCGTACGCGGACGGTTCGCCGCCCGGCGAGGTCGGGGCCCCGTAGAAGATCGCGAGCATGCAGACCAGCGCGAACAGCGGCTGGAGCAGGCGGTGCGAGCGGGCGTAGGCGGCCAGTTTGAACCGGACGAGCGCCATCGTCGCGGTCATCGGTGCACCTCCGTGGTGGCCGGGGCGGTCGCGTCCGCCGCCGTGGGGGCGTCCGGGGGCGTGGGGGAGTCCGCCTCAGCGGGGGCGTCCGGGGGCGGGGCGGGGCGCAGGTGGGCGTCGTAGCCCCTGGCGCGGAGTTCGGCGGTCAGCTCGGGGGCTTCGGCGGAGTCGACCAGGATCTCGACGACCGACAGCCGCGGCCGTGCCTCCTCCGCCTCCGGCGGTGCGTCGGCCAGCCGGTGGTCGACGACCGACAGGCGGCGGCGGGAGGCGAGGTCGCGCAGTCCGCCCTGGTGGTCGCTGACCACCACGATGCCGCCCGCCGCGGCGATCTCCCCGGCGATGACCGGCAGCTCGGCCCTGGTCTGCGCGTCCAGGCCGGCGAAGGGCTCGTCCAGGATGAGGAGGCCGGGGGAGGCGAGCAGCGCCTGGGCGAGGCCCACCTTGTGCGCGCTGCCCTTGGACAGGTCGCCGAGCGGCAGGTCGAGGAGCTCGGTCATGCCCAGCCGTTCCGGCCACGGCCCGGGGCCTGCCACGCCGCGGATCCTGGCCACCGCCGCGAGGTACGCCGCGACGGTGAACGGCTGCCCGGTGGGGAAGGCGTCCGGGGCGTAGCCGACGACCGGCGGGCGGTCCACGACGGAGCCCCGGGTGGGGCGCAGGGCGCCGGCCAGCAGCTTCAGCAGGGTGGACTTCCCCGCCCCGTTGCGCCCGACGATCTCCACCACCTCCCCGGGACGCAGATCGAGCTCGACCTCGCGCAGCACCCAGGGGCCGCGCCGCATGTATCGGAAGGACACATTGGACAGGCGCATAGGACGATGACCCTATCCAACGGAGCCGCCCGCCCGGTGAGCGCCGGGGATCAGTCGATGAGGCCGACGTGGGTGGCGGCCCGGATGGCGAGCCAGATCTCGGCGAAGTCACCGGTGGAGGAGAGGTCCTTGCCGGTGAGCGCGCCGAACCTGCGCAGGCGGTAGGCGAGGGTGTTCGGGTGCACGTGCAGGGTCCTGGCGGCGTTCTCCAGGTGGCGGTCGTGTTCCATCCAGGCGCGTACCGAGGCGACCAGCCGGGTCTCGTGGTCGGCGTCGTAGCGCACCACGTCGCCGAGGACGTGGTCCACCAGGCCGGCGAGCACGGCCGGGTCCTCCGGCAGCCAGCGGTCGGCGGTGTCCTCGCCGTACAGGACCAGCGGTTCACCGGACTCGGCGGCCTCGTTGGCGGCCCACACCGCCTCCCGCTGCGGCACCTTGAGCGGTCCGCCGGGGACGAGGGGACGGCTGGCGCCCGCCACGACGCCGGGGATCGCGGCGAGCGCCGACCGCACCTCCGCGAGGTCGGGGGCGAGCACGTAGAGGTCCTCGCGGCGGCGCAGCATCAGGTGGGGGTGGTCGCCGAGCGCCCTGAGCACGGCGTCGTCGCCGGCCCGCCGTACCACCAGGAGCAGCAGGTCGCGTTCGAGGGGCAGGCCGAGGCGGTGCAGGCGGCGCCGCGCGATGGCCTGGTCGAGCATGTCCTGGAGCATCTCGGCGAGGGTCTCCGCGCCCTCACGGCGCAGCGCCTCGCGTTCGTGGCGGAGCATGGCCACCTGGAGGGCCGCCACTGTGGCGATGTGCTGCACCACCGCGAGCCCGGCCGGCTGGGCGCCCTCACGCTCGAACGCCACCAGGAAGCCGGCCGAACCGCCGGGCGCCGGCACGGGGAGCGCGAAACCACCGGGGATGCTCGGCGGTATCTCGAACGAGGTCGGCACCACGGCCGGGTCGGGCACCGGCACCCCCGGCAGCAGTGGCCCCCCGCTCGGCGTGCACAGGAACACCTGGTACCCCGACAGCCGCTCCAGTCGATGGAACAACGTGGCGACGTCGAGATCCTCCGAGGTCAGCCAGCGCAGCGCGCCGAACACCTGGAGCTGCGCGCCGAGCCGTTGCCTGGCGTCCTGCTGGAGGCTCGCCGCCACCTCCTGGGAGATGGCGATGAACGGCACCGTGAGCGGCACCTCCAGCACGGGCAGCCCGCGTTCCTCGGCGGCCCTGAAGAACGCCTTGTGCAGCGGCGGGCAGTGCAGGTCGGCCGACACGGCGAGGGCGGCCACCCCGGCGTCGTCGAGCCGCTCGATGTAGGCCCGCTGCTGCGCGGCCGTACGCGGCACGGCCAGTCCCGCCGTCATGATCACTTCGGCGCCGAGCAGCCACGGGGTCGGATCGCCCAGTTCGCTCACGTGCGCCCAGGAGACCGACCGGGACAAGCCGGCCTCGCCCGCCAGGACCCGGAGCTGGAGGGCGGGGAAACTGATCAGTTCGGCGACGGTGAGTTTGTCGTCTGCCACAAGACACACGGTAACTCTTCGTGACAAGCCCACTTGTATCGGGACAGTAAAAGCGCAGAGACTGACACGACGGCTATAGGAACGACCTGGTCCCCCTGCAGGTCGTGCCACGCATAGCCGGAAGGTGTGCCGTTGTTCGGGGGAAAGCGTGCCCACCGCACGAGTGCCCGCCGACGGACGTGGCCAGCAGGTGACGTCCGCGCCGGTCGGCCGGGCGCTCGCGCCACCGGTTGCCGACCCCGCGGCAGGGAACGCCTGCCGCGGGCGGTGGTGTGCGTTCGGCACTGAGCCGAAGGGAAGACTGTTAGATGTCCGAGCCCCGTGGGCCCGCTGACTCCTCCCTCATACCCCGTTTCGCAGGACCTGCCACATTCGCCCGGCTGCCCCGTCTGGACCAGGTGGAACACTGCGCCGTGGCCGTGGCGGGCGTGCCGTTCGACAGCGGCGTCTCCTACCGGCCGGGCGCCCGGTTCGGCCCCTCCGCGGTGCGCGAGGTGAGCCGCCTGCTCCGGGCCTACCACCCGGCCCTCGACGTCGCCCCCTTCGCCGCCGTCCAGGTGGCGGACGCGGGCGACATCGCGTGCAACCCGTTCGACATCGGCGAGGCCATCGAGACCGTCGAGCACGCGGCCGGCGAGATCCTCGGCGCCGGCGCGCGGATGGTGACCATCGGCGGCGACCACACGATCGCGCTCCCGCTGCTGCGCGCCGTGGCCCGCGAGCACGGCCCGGTCGCCCTGGTGCACTTCGATGCGCACCTGGACACCTGGGACACCTACTTCGGCGCCGCCTACACCCACGGCACGCCGTTCCGGCGGGCGGTCGAGGAGGGCGTCGTCGACACCGAGGCGCTCAGCCACATCGGCATCCGCGGCCCGCTCTACGACAAGAAGGATCTCGACGAGGACCGGCGGCTCGGCTTCGGCATCGTGACCAGCGCCGACGTGATGCGCCGCGGGGTGGACGAGGTGGTGGACGCGCTGCGGCAACGCGTGGGCGACCGGCCGCTCTACGTCTCGGTGGACATCGACGTGCTCGACCCGGCGCACGCCCCCGGCACCGGCACCCCGGAGGCGGGCGGGCTCACCAGCCGCGAGCTGCTGGAGATCCTGCGCGGCCTGGCCGGCGGCAACCTCGTCGGCGCCGACGTGGTGGAGGTGGCGCCCGCCTACGACCACGCCGAGATCACCTCGGTCGCCGCCTCGCACGTCGTCTACGACCTGATCGCCCTGCTCGCCCTGAAGGAGAAGGTGTGACCGCCGACGCCGCGGCCGGCCGTGGCGCCGCCGGACCGAGCCGGGCTCCCGACGGCCGGAGGAAGATCGCCGAGGGACCCGTCCCGGCCTGAGAGCATGGTGTCGTGGAGAACGTGATCCTCGACCTGTCGGTGCCGATCGTCTCCGGCATGCCCGTCTATCCGGGTGATCCGGAGGTGCGGGTGGATCCGGCTCTCACCGTGGCGGCCGACGGGGCCAACGTGCTCGGACTGCACCTCGGGTCGCACACGGGCACGCACGTGGACGCGCCCTTTCACATCGACGACTCCCTGCCCACCCTGGACGAGCTGCCGCTGGACCACTTCGTCGGCCCGGTCGCGGTCGCCGACGTGCGGGGGCTGCCGCCGCGCACGCCGATCCCGGCCGCCGCCGTGGCCCCGCACCTGGGCACGGCCGGCATCCTCCTGGTGGCCACCGGCTGGTCGCGGTACTGGGGCACCGGCGACTACCTCGCCCACCCGTTCCTGAGCGCGGAGGCGGCCGAGCTGATCGCCGGGTCGGGGGTGCGCACGGTGGGCGTCGACGCCTTCAGCGTGGACCCCACGCCGGCCGCGGAGTTCCCCGCCCACCACGCCCTGTGCCACGCCCGCATGGTGATCGTGGAGAACCTCGCCGGGCTCGGCCGGGTGATCGACGCCCAGGCGGCCGGCCGTACGGTCGAGGTGTCGCTGTTGCCGATCCGGGTCGCCGGCGGGGACGGCGCGCCGGTCAGGGCGGTCGCCCGCGTCTCCGGCCGAGCTCCGGGCGGAGGCTTCCAAGCTGAGACGGCCGAGGTCAGCGGGTTCCCCAGGAGTAGGTCTGCTTACGGAGCTTGAGGTAGACGAAGGTCTCCGTGGCGCGGACCGTGGGGATGGCGCGGATCTTGCCGAGGATCTCCAGCAGGTGCTGGTCGCCTCCGCAGACGACCTCGACCATGATGTCCAGCGAGCCCGCCGTGAGCACGACGTAGTCGATCTCCTCGATCGAGGCCAGCTCGTCCGCGACCGTCTCCAGGTCGCCCTCGCACTTGATGCCGATCATCGCCTGGCGGGGGAAGCCCAGGGTCAGCGGGTCGGTGACCGCGACGATCTGCATCACGCCCGCGTCGAGAAGCCGCTGCACCCGCTGCCGGACCGCCGCCTCCGACAGGCCCACCGCCTTGCCGATCGCCGCGTACGGCTTGCGCCCGTCCTCCTGGAGTTGCTCGACGATCCGCTTGGAGATGTCGTCGAGGACCACCGGACCGGGTTTGACGTCGCTGCCCTGCCGTACCTTCGGCGGCATCGCCATCAACGTGTCCTCTCTATGGAAATCTGTGCGACTCGCCCGAATGTTGCGTGGATGTTGCGCCTCGCTGCGACATGGTGTCAGCTCAGGCGTTCGTGTCAAGCGATTCCGTAGCGGTTTGATATCTTCGCCACGAATTCCCTTGTCAGAGGACATGTACTCTGTCAGAGTCGCCAGCACTCAGCCACCTCATTAGGGAGGTCAGCGTTGACCAGCCGTCTGCAGAACTTCATCAACGGGAGGTTCGTCGACGCCACCGGCGACCGGTTCGCCGGCGTCATCGACCCCTGTACGGAAGAGGTCTACCTGGAGGCGCCGATCTCCGGCGCGGCGGATGTGGACGCGGCCTTCGAGGCCGCCGTGGCCGCCTTCGGGACGTGGGGCCGGACCACCCCGGGTGAGCGGGCCACCATGCTGTTGAAGATCGCCGACGCGATCGAGGCACGGGCGGAGGAGCTGATCGAGGCGGAGTGCCGCAACACCGGCAAGCCGCGCGCCCGGATGGCCGAGGACGAGATCCCGCCGGCCGCCGACCACTTCCGGTTCTTCGCGGGGGCGGCGCGCACGCTGGAGGGGCCGACCTCGGGGGAGTTCCTCGCCGAGCACACCTCGGTGATCCGGCACGAGCCGATCGGCGTCGTCGGCCAGGTCACCCCGTGGAACTATCCGATGATGATGGCGGTGTGGAAGATCGCCCCGGCGCTGGCCGCGGGCAACACCATCGTCCTCAAGCCCTCCGACACGACGCCGGTCGCGACGGTCAAGCTGGCCGAGATCTGCGGTGAGATCCTGCCGCCCGGCGTGTTCAACGTCGTCGTCGGCGACCGTGAGACCGGGGCGCTGGTCGTCGGCCACCCGTCCGCGCAGATGGTGGCCATCACCGGCTCCGTGGGCGCGGGCATGCAGGTCGCCAAGACCGCCGCCGACGACCTCAAGCGGGTGCACCTGGAGCTGGGCGGCAAGGCCCCGGTCGTGGTGTTCGACGACGTCAGGGACATCAGGGCGACCGCGGAGGCGATCGCCGGAGCCGGGCTGTACAACGCGGGCCAGGACTGCACGGCGGCCTGCCGGGTGCTGGTGCAGGAGAGCATCCACGCCGAGTTCACCGCCGCGCTGGCCGAGGCCGCAGCGGCCACCCGTACGGGCGATTTGTCCGACGATGAGGCTTATTATGGGCCGTTGAACAACCCCAACCAGCTCGCCCGGGTGGAAGGCTTCTTCGAGCGCATCCCCGGGCACGCCAAGGTGGTCACCGGCGGAAACCGGATCGGCGGCAAGGGCTTCTTCTTCGCCCCGACCGTGGTGGACGGCCTGCTCCAGGACGACGAGATGATCCAGAACGAGGTCTTCGGCCCGGTCATGACCGTGCAGACCTTCACCGACGAGGACGACGCCCTGGCCAAGGCCAACGGCGTGAAGTACGGCCTGTCCGGCTCGGTGTGGACCTCCGACCACGGCCGCGCGATGCGGATGTCCAACCGCCTCGACTTCGGCGTGGTGTGGGTCAACACGCACATCCCGTTCGTCTCCGAGATGCCGCACGGCGGCTTCAAGCACTCCGGCTACGGCAAGGACCTGTCGGTCTTCGGGCTGCACGACTACACCCGGGTCAAGCACGTCATGCACTACATCGGCGAATAGCTCAATAAAGAGGGATAGCCTGGCTATGAGCAACATCCAGGCGGGCACGGGGGCGGTCGCGGCCGTCCCCGACCTCTCTCCGGTGCCCGCCATCGAGCTAGACGGAGTGGTCAAGGAATACCTCGCCCGGGGCGAGACCGTCCAGGCGGTGAAGGGCGTCTCGCTCGGCGTCGCCGCGGGGGAGTTCTTCTCCCTGCTCGGTCCCTCCGGCTGTGGCAAGACCACCACCATGCGGATGATCGCGGGATTCGAGGATCCCACCCGGGGCGTGGTCCGGCTGCACGGCCGTGACGTCACCGACGTGCCGCCGAACAAGCGCGACGTGAACATGGTCTTCCAGTCCTACGCGCTCTTCCCGCACATGAGCGTCTGGGAGAACGTCGCCTTCGGGCTCAGACGCAAGAAGGTGCAGGACGCGGAGATCCGCCGGCGGGTCGGGGCGATGCTGGAGATCGTGGACCTGACCGGGCGGGAGAAGCGCCGGCCCAGGGAGATGTCCGGCGGCCAGCAGCAGCGGGTGGCGCTGGCCCGCGCCCTGGTCAACGAGCCGCGCGCGCTGCTGCTCGACGAGCCGCTCGGCGCGCTGGACCTCAAGCTGCGCCAGGCCATGCAACTGGAGCTGAAGCGGATCCAGCGCGAGGTCGGCATCACCTTCGTCTACGTCACCCACGACCAGGGCGAGGCGCTCACGATGAGCGACCGCATCGCGGTGATGAACGACGGCCTGGTGGAGCAGCTCGCCGCGCCGAGGGAGATCTACGAGCGTCCCGCGACGGCCTTCGTGGCCGGGTTCATCGGCACCTCCAACCTGCTCAGCGGCACCGTCGAGCGGGTCGTGGACGGGACCGCGGTGCTGCCGCTGGCCGGGTACGGCAGGATCCTGGCGGCCGATGCGGCATGCGAGGCGGGCGCCACGATCACGGTGACCGTGCGGCCGGAGAAGATCACGATTTCCACCGAGGAGCCGACGGGGGACGTCAGCGCCGTGCGCGGCACCGTCTCCGAGGTGGTCTACCTGGGCACGTCCAACAGCTACGCGGTCGGCCTGCCGGACGGCGCCGAGGTGACCGTCTACCAGCAGAACGCGCACGACAGCAGCACCACCGCGGAACGGGGCGACTCCGTGTGGCTGTCGTGGCAGCCGCACCACTCCTACGCGATTGGAAGTTGACCTCCCCGATGGATCTTCGCACCAGCCCCGCCTTCCTTCGTGGCATGACCCAGAACCGTCACCCCAGCCGCAGGGACGCGCTGCGCCTCGCGGGACTCTCCGCCGCCGGCCTGGCCCTCGCCGCGTGCGGCGTCCAGGGCCAGAGGGTCGCGCCGCCCGCCCAGGACGCCGTGGCCGGGTACTGGTCGGGCAAGAAGAAGAACGGCGCCCTGCGCTTCGCCAACTGGCCGCTCTACATCGACAAGGACGGCTCGAAGTACCCCTCCCTGGAGAAGTTCACCGCCGAGTCCGGCATCAAGGTGACCTACCAGGAGCCCATCCAGGACATGACCACCTGGTTCGGCAAGATCCAGCCGCTGCTGGCCGCGAACCAGGACATCGGCTACGACCTCATGGTGATGACCAACGGCATCCATCTCGGCCGGGCCATCGACCTGGGCTACCTCGTCCCGCTGGACCACGCCAAGCTGCCGAACTTCGCGGCGAACGCCTCCCCGTCGGTGAAGAACCCGGTCTGGGACAAGAACAACACGTACACGATCCCGTGGACCGTCGGCGTCACCGGCATCGCCTACAACCCGAAGTACGTGGACGGGGACATCACCAGCATCCAGGAGCTGTGGAACCCCAAGTACAAGGGCAAGATCGGCATGATGCTGGACGTCCAGGAGGTGGCCAACTTCGGGATGTTCGCCCTGGGCATCGACCCCGACAAGTCGGTCCAGGCGGACTGGGAGAAGGCCGCGGCGAAGCTCCAGGAACAGCGCGACGCCGGACTTGTCCGGAAATACTATGAAAATGACTATGTGGACGCGCTGGTCCGCGGCGACATCTGGATCACGATGGCCTGGTCGGGGGACATCTTCCAGCAGATCACCGAGGGCGAGAACCTCAGGTTCGTGGTGCCGGAAGAGGGCGGCACCATCTGGACCGACAACATGTGCATCCCCAAGACGGCGCAGAACCCGGTGGACGCGCTCACCCTGATGGACTACGTCTACCGGCCCGAGATCGCCCAGATGCTGGTCGAGTACATCAACTACATCACCCCGGTGCCCGCCACCAAGGACCTCGTGCTCGCGCACGCCGGGCAGGAGAAGGGCGAGGACAGGAAGTTCCTCGAAGAGGTCGCGGCCAGCCCGCTGATCTACCCCTCCGACGCCGACCTGGCCAGGCTCCGGTCCTACAAGTCACTCAGTTCGGCCGAGGAGAAGGTGTACGAGGGACTCTTCCAGCCGATCACCCAGGGGTGAGGGGATGAAACGCCTCACCCCCTACCTCCTCATCCTGCCGGGAGGACTGTGGCTGGTGGTCTTCCTGGTGGTGCCGCTGATCTTCATGGTCTCGGTGTCCACCCAGCAGGGCGACGTGGTGAACGGCTTCGTGCAGACCTTCCACATCGCCAACTACACCGACGCGCTCGGTCAGTACCGCACGCAGTTCCTCCGCTCGGCGGTCTACGGCCTGGTCGGCACGGTGCTCGCCATCCTGCTGGCCTACCCGGTGGCCTACTGGATCGCGTTCAGGGGCGGCGCGCGCAAGTCCACCTACCTGCTGCTCGTGCTGCTGCCGTTCTTCGTGTCGTTCGTGCTGCGCACGGTGTCGTGGAAGTTCCTGCTCGCCGACGACGGCATCGTGTTCGAGCCGCTGAAGTCCGCCGGGCTGCTGCCCGCCGACTTCCACGTGCTGCAGACCACGACCGCGGTGATCGGCGGCCTGGTCTACAACTACCTGCCGTTCATGATCCTGCCGATCTACGTGGCACTGGAACGGGTAGACCCCAGCGTGGTGGAGGCGGCCCAGGACCTCTACGCCTCGCGGGTCGCCGCCTTCGCCCGGATCGTGCTGCCGCTGTCGCTGCCCGGCGTGTTCGCCGGGGTGCTGATGACCTTCGTCCCGATGACGTCGGACTACGTCAACGCGGCGATCCTCGGCGGGCCGGACAACACCATGATCGGCAACATCATCCAGACCGAGTACCTCGTCAACCAGGACTACCCGGTGGGCGCGGCGCTGTCGTTCACGCTGATGGCGGCGCTGCTGGTGGGCATCTTCGGGTACGCCAGGGCGCTCGGCACCCAGAACGTGCTGGAGGCGGCGGCCCGATGAGACGCAGACTCGGCGACCGGCTGCTGTTCGGCTACGTCTGGCTGGTCATGCTCTGGCTGTTCCTGCCGATCGCCGTCATGATCGTGTTCGGCTTCAACGACACGCAGAGCAAGTCGAACGTGTCCTGGCAGGGCTTCACCCTCAAGTGGTGGGGACGGCTCGGCGACTACCCCGAACTGCTCGACGCGGTCTACAACTCGATCTCGATCGCGCTGATCGCCACCCTGATCACCACGGTCCTCGGCACCCTCCTCGGCCTCGCCCTCGGCCGGCACCGCTTCCGCGGCCAGGGGGCCACCAACCTGGTGATGTTCGCCGCGATCTCCTCGCCCGAGCTGGTCATGGGCGCCTCGCTGCTGTCGCTGTTCGTCAGCGCGGGCGTGCAGACCGGCTACCGCACGATCGTCATCGCGCACGTGCTGTTCTCGGTGTCGTTCGTCGCGGTCACCGTGCGGGCCCGGGTGGTGGGTCTCGACCCGTCGGTGGAGGAGGCGGCGCGCGACCTGGGGGCGTCGAGCTGGGTGACGTTCTGGCGGATCACCTTCCCGATGATCCTGCCCGGCGTCGTGGCGGGCGCCCTGCTCGCCTTCGCGCTGTCCATCGACGACTTCGTGATCACGCAGTTCACCAGCGGGGCCACCGTCACGTTCCCGCTGTGGATCTACGGGGCGGTGCGCATCGGCATCCCGCCACAGGTCAACATCGTGGGCACGTGCATCTTCGCGGTGGGCGTGCTGATCGCCGTGGTCAACTCGGTGACCGCACGGCGGCGGGCCACAGCATGAACCCGGGGCAGGCGGTCCGCGGGGCGCGCCGCCTGCCGTACTGGCTGGACACGCCGGCCGCGCCGGAGCCGTGCGAGCGGCTCGCCGGGGACGCGCGGGCCGGGCTCGCGGTGGTCGGCGGCGGCTTCTCCGGGCTGTGGACCGCGCTGACGGCCAAGGAGCGCGACCCCTCGCTCGACGTGGTGCTGCTGGAGGGGCGCGAGATCGGCTGGGCGGCGACCGGGCGCAACGGCGGGTTCTGCATGGCCACGCTCACCCACGGCGCGGCCAACGGCCTGGCCCGCTGGCCCGAGGAGTTCGCCACCCTGGAACGGCTCGGCCGGGAGAACCTCGACGAGATCGGCCGCGCGGTCGCCCGTTACGGCATCGACTGCTCCTTCGAGCGCACCGGCGAGCTGCACGTGGTCACCGAGCCCTGGCAGTTCGGCGAGATGGCGCGGGACGCGCGGGAGGCGCGGGAGCTCGGCCTGCCGTTCGAGATCCTGGACCGGGAGCGGGTGCGCGCCGAGGTGAACTCGCCGACCTACCTGGCCGGGCACTGGGACCGCGACGGCTGCGCCATGCTCGACCCGGCCCGGCTCGCCTGGGGGCTGCGGGACGCCTGCCTCGCGCTCGGCGTGCGGATCCACGAGCGCACCCCGGTGCGCGCCCTGCACCAGACGGCGTCCGGCATGGAGCTGCGCACCCCGGCGGGCGTCGTGCGCGCGGACCGGGTCGCGCTGGCCACCGGCGTCTTCCCGCCGCTGCTGCGCCGCCTGCGGCATTTCCTCATCCCGGTCTACGACTACGCCCTGGTCACCGAGCCGCTCTCGCGGGCCGACCTGGCCGCCGTGGGCTGGACCAACCGGCAGGGCGTGGGGGACGGCGGCAACCGGTTCCACTACTACCGGCTGACCGCCGACGACCGCGTCCTGTGGGGCGGGTACGACGCCGTCTACTACAACGGCGGCCTGATCAGGACGGGCCGGGACCAGCGCGACGAGACCTTCGTCAAGCTGGCCGAGCACTTCGCGCGGACGTTCCCCCAGCTCGCGCATCTCCGCTTCACCCACAGGTGGGGCGGAGTCATCGACACGTGCAGCAGGTTCAGCGCCTTCTACGGGAGCGCGTACGGCGGCCGGCTGGCCTACGCGGCGGGGTACACCGGCATGGGCGTCGGCGCGAGCCGGTTCGGCGCGAACGTCATGCTCGACCTGCTCGGCGGCGAGCCCACCGAGCGCACGGAGCTGCGCATGGTGCGGGAGAAGCCGGTGCCCTTCCCGCCCGAGCCAGTGCGCTCCGGCGTCGTCCAGCTCACCCGCTGGTCCCTGGCCCGCGCCGACGCCCACCAGGGCCGCCGCAACCTCTGGCTGCGCACGCTGGACCGCCTCGGCCTGGGGTTCGACTCCTGAACGAGGGGCGCGCCGCTAGGACGCCACGCCGAGGATCGAGCCGCCGGTGGCGTCGAGCCGCTGGCCGGTGACCCAGCGGGCGTCGTCGGAGGCGACGAAGGCCACGACGTCCGCGATGTCGGCGGGGTCGCCGATCCGGTCGAAGGCGGAGTACGCCGCCGCCCTGGCCCGCTCCGCGGGGTCGGTCAGCCAGTCGTTCATGTCGGTGTCCACGATGCCGGGGGCCACCGTGTTGACCGTGATCCCGCGCGGTCCGAGATCCAGCGCCAGGGTGTGGGTGAGCACCTCGACCGCGCCCTTGGTCATCGAGTAGGCCGTGGTGAACGGGAAGGCGATCCTGGTCACCCCGGAGGAGATCGTGATGATCCGCCCGCCGTCCCGCAACCGCTCCAGGCCGTGCTTGATGACGAAGAAGGGCGCCTTGGCGTTGACCGCGAAGACCCGGTCGAAGTCGGCCTCGCCGATCTCGTGGATGCGGCCGTAGAGTCCGATGCCGGCGTTGTTGACCAGGATGTCCAGCCCCGGCCGGTCCGCGTGCGAGGCGACGCCCTCGTCGAAGGCCGCCCACAGCGCCGCCGCGTCGCCCGGCACGCCCAGCTCGGCCCGGAACGCGAACGCCCGCCCGCCGGCCGCCTCGATCGTCGCGACGGTGTCCTTCGCCGCCGCCTCGTTACTGCCGTAGTGCACCGCGACCAGCGCGCCGTCCCGGCCGAGCCGCTCGGAGATGGCCCTGCCGATGCCCCTGCCGCCGCCGGTCACCAGTGCCGTCCTGCCGGTGAGAGTGCCCATGACGTGCCCCTTCAATTTCTGTAGTGGTCGCTATGGAATGACTGTAACAGATTTTCTAGCGGGCGCTATAGAATTGCGGGCATGGAGTCCAGGCGACGCGGACGGCCCAGGTCCTTCGATCGGGAGGCGGCACTCGCACAGGCGACCCTGCTCTTCTGGGAGCGGGGTTACGAGGCGACGTCGGTCGCCGACCTGACCAGGGTCATGGGCATCGGCCCGCCCAGCCTCTACGCCGCGTTCGGCGACAAGCGGGCGCTGTTCGAGGAGGTCGTCGACTCCTACGGCCACGCGTTCGGCGCGTTCGCCGCCCGGGCGCTGGAGCAGGAGCCGACGACCAGGGCCGGCGTGGCGCGGATGCTGCGCGAGGCGGCCGAGGAGTACACCCGGCCCGGCCGGCCCCGCGGCTGCCTGGTGATCAGCGCCGCGACCAACTGCACCTCCGAGGAGGTCGAGGGCGCCCTGCGCGAGCGGCGCAACGCCACCGTGCGCGACATCCAGCGCAGGATCGAGCACGACATCTCCACCGGAGAGCTGCCCGAGGGCACCGACGCGCGGGTGCTCGCGGTGTACGTCGGAGCCGTCGTGCAGGGGCTGTCCCAGCAGGCCAGGGACGGCGCGACCAGGGCGGAGCTGGAGGCGGTGGCCGCCGCCGCGATGTCCGCCTGGCCGTGACCCCGGCGTTAGGCGTCCCGGTCCACGGGTACGCGGATCGGACGCCTATGTCTGGGGGAGATGACATGAAGGTCGCGGACTATGTGCTCGAACGACTCCGCGAGTGGGACGTGGACTACCTGTTCTGCTACCCGGGCGACGGGATCAACGGCCTCATCGCCTCGATCGGCAGGACCGACCGGCCTTACGTGGTCCAGCCTCGGCACGAGGAGATGGGCGCGCTGGAGGCGGTCGGCTACGCGAAGTTCAGCGGCAAGGTGGGCGTCTGCATGGCGACCTCCGGCCCCGGCGCGATTCACCTGCTCAACGGGCTCTACGACGCCAAGCTCGACCACGTGCCGGTCGTCGCCATCGTCGGGCAGACCGCGCGCACCGCGATGGGCGGCAGCTACCAGCAGGAGGTGGACCTGCACTCGCTGTTCAAGGACGTCGCCGGCGAGTACGTGCAGGAGGTCAACGTCCCCGAGCAGCTTCCCAACGTGCTGGACCGGGCCATGCGCACGGCCATGGCCAGGCGGGCGCCCACCGCGGTGATCATCCCCGCGGACGTGCAGGAGGAGGAGCACCGCCTGCCCGCGCACGAGTTCAAGAACGTCCCCTCCAGCGTCCCCGGCTACATCGCGCCGCTCACCCGCGCCCCGGACCGCGAGCTCGACCGCGCCGCCGAGGTGATCAACGCCGGCGACCGGGTCGCCCTCCTGGTCGGCCAGGGAGCCCGGTGGGCCGCCGCCGAGGTGCGCGAACTCGCCGACGTGACCGGCGCCGGAGTCGCCAAGGCGCTGCTCGGCAAGGACGTGCTGTCCGACGAGCTGCCCTACGTGACCGGGTCGATCGGCCTGCTGGGTACCCGGCCCAGCTACGAGATGATGCGCGACTGCGACACCCTGGTGATCATCGGATCCAGCTTCCCGTACAGTCAGTTCCTGCCCGAGTTCGGCAAGGCGCGGGCCGTGCAGATCGACCTGGACGGGCACATGATCGGCATGCGTTATCCGACCGAGGTCAACCTGGTCGGCGACGCGGCGCTCACCCTGCGCGAACTGATCCCCAGGCTCACCCGCAAGCGGCACGGCTCCTGGCGGGAGACCGTCGAGCGGAACGTCGAGCGCTGGTGGCGCACCATGGAGATGCAGGCGAAGGTCGAGGCCGACCCGATCAACCCGATGCTCATCTTCCACGAGCTGTCCGCCCGGCTGCCCGGCGACGCCATCCTCACCAGCGACTCCGGATCCGCGGCCAACTGGTACGCCCGGCAGATCAGGATGCGCGGCGACATGCGCGGATCCCTGTCCGGGACGCTGGCCACGATGGGGGCCGGCGTGCCGTACGCGATCGGGGCGAAGTTCGCCCACTCGGACCGGCCGGTGATCGCGCTGATGGGCGACGGCGCGATGCAGATGAACGGGCTGGCCGAGCTGATCACCATCCGGCGGTACTGGCAGCAGTGGGCCGATCCCCGGCTGGTCGTGGCCGTCCTGCACAACAACGACCTCAACCAGGTCACCTGGGAGCTGCGCGCGATGGGCGGCTCCCCACGGGTGCCCGAGACGCAGGACCTGCCGGAGGTGAACTACGCCGGCTTCGCCAGGTCGCTGGACCTGGAGGGGATCGAGGTGGACAAACCCGAGCAGGTCGGCCCGGCGTGGACGCGTGCCCTGGCCGCGGACCGCCCGGTCGTGATCGACGTGCGCTGCGACCCGAACGTGCCGCCGATTCCGCCGCACGCCGACTTCGAGCAGCTCAAGGACACCACGCAGGCGCTGCTCAGCGGCGACGAGGAGGCGTGGGGGATCGTCCGGCAGGGGGTGAAGACCAAGGCCCAGGAGTTCCTGCCGCATGGCCGATAGTCGCCTCCTGACTACGACTTAGGATCCGCCGGGTACACACTTCGGCCGATCCCCCGGTTCCGTCCCGGCGGCGATGCGCCACCCCCGCCGGGACGGGACCGTGGAAGCATGCGGCGAATCGAAGCGCTCGACGTGCTGCGCGGTGTGGCGATCATGGGCACCCTGGGCACCAACATCTGGATCTTCACCGCTCCCGGCGGACCGGCCGACCTGTTCGGCGCCGGCGCCGGGGCGGCGGAGACCTTCCTCCGTCTTCTCACCAACGGGAAGTTCCTCGGCCTGCTCACCCTGCTGTTCGGCGTCGGCCTGGAGCTGCAGTACCGCTCCGCCCTGCGCCGGGGCCGGCGGTGGCCGGGGTGGTACCTGTGGCGGGCCGCCCTGCTGTGCGCCGAGGGCCTGCTGCACTACCTGCTGATCTTCGAGTTCGACGTGCTCATGGGCTACGCCGCCACGTCGGTGATCGTCGCCTACCTGATCGGCCGCAGCGACCGCGTGGTCCGCGCCTGGATGGCCGCCATGGCCGCGCTGCACCTGACCCTGGTCACCGCCGGCACCCTCGCCCTCCTGTACGGCGGCGCCGCCCTGACCGGCCCGCCCTCGACGTTGTACGCCGAGGGCACCTGGCTGGAGCAGGTCCGGTCCCGGATCGAGCTCATCGCGGTCTACCGGGTGGAGGCGGTCTTCATCCTCCCGATGGGCGTCCTGCTCTTCCTGCTCGGCTCGCGGCTGGTCCGGGCCGGCGTCTTCGAGAGCTCGGCACGCGGCACACGACTGCGCAACCGGCTCATGGTGCTCGGCCTCGGCGTCGCCCTGCCGGTCAACGCCGTCACCTCCTTCGCCGGGCCCGGGTGGTTCCTGGTGGACCGCTACCTGCTGCCCCCGCTGGTCGCCCTCGGCCTGCTCGGCCTGGTCACCACCGTCGTCGCCGGGCTGCGCGGCGAGCCCGGCGTGCTGCGCAGGGGGCTGAGCGACGTCGGCCGCACGGCGCTGAGCAGCTACGTCTTCCAGAACCTGGTGGCGGCGGCCCTGTGCTACGGCTGGGGGCTGGGCCTCGCCGTCCGGTTCGACGCGGCGCGCCCGTGGTGGGTGATCGGCGCCTGGGCCGGGATCTGCGCGCTGTTCATGACCGGCGCGTCCCTCTGGCTGCGCCGGTTCGACCGGGGGCCGCTGGAGCTGGTCTGGCAGTGGGCCTACCGGCTTCCGCAGCGCCGGGCCGCCGCCGAGGAGGACCGGGTCACCGGTACGGCGGCCCGGTGACCCGTCAGCCCGCCTCCCTCAGCGTCCTGCGCAGCCCGTCCAGCACGGAGGCGTCCTCGATCGTCGAGGGCACCGGCTCGTCCGCGCCCTCCACGATGCCCCGCATGGTCTTGCGCAGGATCTTGCCCGAGCGGGTCTTCGGCAGCGCGGACACCACATCCACCAGCTTGAACGCGGCGACCGCGCCCACCTGGTCGCGGACCGCCCGCACCAGCTCGGCCCGGAGCAGCGCCGGGTCGATGTCCACGCCGCTCTTGAGCACCACGAAGCCGCGCGGCACCTGCCCCTTCAGCTCGTCGGCCACCCCGATCACCGCGCACTCGGCCACCGCCGGGTGCGCGGCGAGCACCGCCTCCATGGACCCGGTGGACAGCCGGTGCCCGGCGACGTTGATCACGTCGTCGGTGCGGCCCATCACGAACAGGTAGCCGTCCTCGTCGAAGTACCCGCCGTCACCGGTCAGGTAGAAGCCCGGGAAGGCCGACATGTACGAGTTCACGTAACGCCCGTCGTCCTGCCAGAGGGTGGGCAGCGTCCCGGGGGGCAGCGGCAGCCGGACGCAGATCGAACCTTCCTGGCCCGGCGGGCAGTCGTGCCCGGCGGCGTCGAGCACCCGCACGTCGTAGCCGGGCACCGGGACGCTCGGCGAACCCGGCTTGATCGGCATCGGGGCCAGGCCGCGCAGGTTGGCCGCGATCGGCCAGCCGGTCTCGGTCTGCCACCAGTGGTCCACCACCGGCACGCCCAGGTGCCCGGCCGCCCAGTGGTAGGTGTCCGGGTCCAGCCGCTCACCGGCGAGGAAGAGGGCACGCAGCGAGGAGATGTCGTACTTGCGCAGCAGCTCGGCATCCGGGTCGTCACGCTTGATCGCCCGGAACGCGGTCGGCGCCGTGAACAGCGCCCGCACGCCGTACTCGGAGATCACCCGCCAGAAGGCGCCCGCGTCCGGGGTGCCGACCGGTTTGCCCTCGTACAGCACCGATGTGGCGCCGAGCAGCAGTGGCGCGTAGACGATGTAGGAGTGGCCGACGACCCAGCCCACGTCCGAGGCGGTCCACCAGACGTCGCCGGGCTCGACGCCGTAGATCGCCTTCATGCTCCACAGCAGCGCCACCGCGTGCCCGCCGTTGTCCCGCACGACGCCCTTGGGGCGGCCGGTGGTGCCGCTGGTGTAGAGGATGTACAGCGGGTCGGTGGCGGCCACCGGCACGCAGCCGGCCGGCCGCGCCGCCGCCATCGCCTCGTCCCAGTCCAGGTCGCGCGGCCCCAGCTCGGCGGGCGCCTGCTCGCGCTGCAGGACCACGCACCGCGACGGCTGATGCCCGGCGAGGTCCAGCGCCGCGTCCAGCATCGGCTTGTACGGCACGACCCGGGACGGCTCGATGCCGCAGGAGGCGGAGACCACGACCTTCGGCCGGGCGTCGTCGATCCGCACGGCCAGTTCCTTGGGCGCGAACCCGCCGAACACCACCGAGTGCACCGCCCCCAGCCGGGCGCACGCCAGCATGGCGACGACCGCCTCCGGGACCATCGGCATGTAGATCACGACCCGGTCGCCGCGCTCGACGCCCAGCGACTCCAGCACGCCGGCGAACCGGGCGGTCAGGTCGAGCAGCCGGGCGTAGGTGAAGGTGGCCCGGACGCCGGCGACCGGGCTGTCGTAGACCAGCGCGGGCCGCTCGCCGTTGCCCGCCTCCACATGCCGGTCCAGCGCGTTGTAGCAGGTGTTGAGCTCGGAGCCGGGGAACCAGCGGTAGAAGGGAGGGGCCTCCGCGTCGAGGATCCGCGAGGGGGGTCTGGTCCAGGTGACCGCCCTGGCGGCCTCGGCCCAGAACCCCTCGGGATCGTCGATGCTGCGGGCGAACACGTCGGCGTAGACCATACAAGCATCATGCGCGGTGCGGGCGCGCCGTGTCACCGGTCCGCTCAGGTCGCCGTGTCGGGTCGGCCGTCTCGGTTCGGCGTCTCAGGTCAGTGTCTCGGGTCGGCGTCTCAGGTCATCGTCTTGCCGCCGTTGACGGCGAGTCGCTGACCGGTGACGAACCGGGCGCCGGGGGAGGCGAGGAAGGCGACCGCCTCGCCCACGTCCGAGGGCAGCCCCATGTGGCCGAGGGCCACGCCGTCCAGGTAGGGGGCAGTGTCCTCGCCGGTCACCTCGCCGTGCCGCTCCACCGGGATCCAGCCGGGCTCGACGGTGTTCACCGTGATCCCGGCCGGGCCGAGCTCCCTGGCCCAGGACCGGGTCAGGCCGTGCATGGCCGCCTTCGCCGACACATAGTGGCTCATCTCGGGGTTGCCCAGGTCGGTGACCTCGCTGCCCACGTTGACCACCCGGCCGGAGCCGGCCTCGCGCATGGCGGGCAGCACGGCCTGCAACAGCAGCAGCGGCGCCTTGACGAAGAAATGGAGCTGGCCGAGGTGGTCGTCCCAGGTGAGTTTCTGCACCGGGATCAGCGGCTGCGGCCCGGTGGCGTTGTTCACCAGGAGCCGGACGGGACCGGCCCGCCCGGCGATCTCGGCGACGCCCCGCCGTACGGACTCCTCGTCGGTGACGTCGAACCGCGCCGCGTGGGCGGTGCCGCCGGCGGCCGTGATCCGGTCGACGACGGCCGCCGCGCCCGCGGTGTCGTGCGCGTAGTTGACCGCCACATGCCAGCCGTCGGCGGCCAGCCGCTCGGCGATGGTCGCGCCGAGCCCGCGTGAGGCGCCGGTGACCAGGGCACTTCCGTTGTCCACGCATATCCCCCTTGGATGGGATCTCGCGCGGATTCTACGCCTGACGTGCGGCGGCGGCGGCCTGCCTGGCGGCCCGGCGCTCCTCGAAGCGCGAAGCGCTGGTCTCCAGCCTGGCGAGGAACTCCGAAAGCTCGTCGCGGGCCTTCTCGCCCTCGCCGTCGAGCCCCTTGATGTCGAACACCTCCCACTGGCGCAGCACCGGCATCAGCACGTCGTCGAGGTGCAGCCGCAGGTCGTAGATCCCCGCGTTGGCGATCATCACGGCCTTGCGGGTGAAGCCCTCGATGCTGTGGCCGGGCATCTGGAAGCTGCTCACGACGTCGGTGACCGCGCGCATGGTCTGGCTGGGCGCGACCTCGAAGGCGGCGGCGAGCAGGTTGCGGTAGAAGAGCATGTGCAGGTTCTCGTCGGCGGCGATCCTGGCGAGCAGCCGCTCGCAGTCGACGTCGCCGGAGACCTTGCCGGTGTTGCGGTGCGCGATCCGGGTGGCCAGCTCCTGGAAGGAGACGTAGGCCAGCGAGTGCAGCATCCCCTCGTAGGAGTTGGTGAAGCCGGTGCCCATGTGGATCATCCGGGCCCGCTCCAGGGCGACCGGGTCGACCGCGCGGGTCACGGTCAGGTAGTCGCGGATCGCCGTGCCGTGCCTGCCTTCCTCGGCGGTCCACCGGTGCACCCAGGTGCCCCAGGCGCCGTCACGCCCGAACGCGGTGGCGATCTCGTGGTGGTAGCTCGGCAGGTTGTCCTCGGTCAGCAGGTTGACGATCAGCGAGACGCGGGCCGCCTCGGGCAACCGGGAGTCGCTGTCCTGCCACGCCTCCCCGTCCAGCACGCCGTCGAAGGTACGCCCTTCGCTCCAGGGCACGTATTCGTGCGGGAACCACTCTTTGGCCACCTTGAGGTGTCTGTCCAGTTCACCGGCGACCACCGGCTCCAGCTCGTGCAGGAGTTGGGTCTGGCTGAGCTCGATGCCGGACTTGTGCATTCCATGCTCCCCTTCGTGATCTACGGAACCGTAACCTACGTTACCGTAGGTTTCAGGAAGGAGTGTAACCCGGACATATCTCCGTGTCTGGTTATTGCCCGGGACGCGCCGACAGCGCGATGAAGAAGACCAGCGCCGTCTCGCTGACCAGGAGCAGCCGCTCCAGCAGCCCGTAGTACGCCGGGCCGTGCAGGAGCACGGAGAAGGGGGATCCGGGGTGGGCGCCGAGGAAGGCCAGCACGAGCAGCGCGGCGGTGACGCCCGTCCCGCGTACCAGGCCGCGCAGCGGCATCGTCCGGCGGCGGCTCAGCGCCCACCCGGCGCACACGGGGCCGGTGAGGACCACGGCGGCGGCCCAGCGGTGGACCTGGGCGTCCAGCGAGGTCACACCGGGCGCGGCATCCGTCGGGAAGATCGCGGTGAGCGTCAGCGCCAGGGCCGTCAGGGTCAGCACGACCCGGGCCGCCGCGGTGCCCGCGGGGTCGGTCCGGGTGAGCCCGTAGGCGATCCACAGGCAGCTCATCGCCGCTGTGAGCATGCACACCAGCATGGCCGCCCGGGTGGCGTCGTGCAGGGCGTAGTCGCTCGTCAGGTCGCTCAGCGGGCTGACCCCGCTGCCCGGCACCACGTGCGCGTACGCCAGCGCCAGCATCGCGAGCACCGGGCCGGCCAGCGCCGGCCACAGCCAGATCCGGGCGTCCGCCCCGCGGCCCAGGTCGCGCGGGGCGGCCTCCGGGGAGCCGGGCAGCGACACCGAGCTCATCGGGCCAGCTCCGCGTAGATCTCCTCGAACCTCGCCAGCGACGCCTGGTCGTCGTGGCCGGCCGCGATCGTCCGGCTCGCCTCGCCCATCGTGGCGCGCGCGGCGGGGGAGCCCAGCAGCCCGGTCAGGTGCGTCGCGAGGACCCGGACGTCGCCCGGCGGGTAGAGCCGGCCGTTCACCCCCGGCCGCACCAGGTGGGGCAGGGCCATCGCGTCGGCCGCCACCACCGGCAGCCCCGTCGCCGCGGCCTCCAGCGTCGCGATGCTCTGCAACTCGGCGACCCCCGGCATGCAGAACACGTCCGCCGCCGCGTACACGTCCGGCAGCGTCTCGTCGGGCACGAAGCCCAGGAAGCGCACCCGCTCGCCGACCCCGATCCGGCCGGCCAGCCGCTCCAGCTCGGCCCGCCTGCTGCCCTGGCCCGCCAGCGCCACCTGTGCGTCCATCGTGTTGAGCACGAACGGCAGCGCGCGGATCAGCTCGTCCAGCCGCTTCTCCTCGTCCAGGCGGCCCACGAACAGCACGGTCGGCAGGTCGGGCAGGCCGAGAAGCTTGCGCGACCACGCCTTGGGCCGGTTCGAGGGCTGGAACCGGGACAGGTCGATGCCGCAGGACACCGCCTCCACCTCGCGGGCGAGGCCCTTGCCGGCCAGCAGGCCCGCCGCGGTCGGGGTCGGCGTGGTGACCCGGTCGGCCTGCGCGAAGATCCGGACGAAGTCCCGCCAGGCCAGTTCTCCGGCCCGTGCGCGCATCCGCTCCGGGATGTGCGCGAACTGGAAGAGGTTGTCCGGCATGAAGTGGTTGGTGGCCACCACCGGCGTGCGGGCCCGCCGCGCGGCGGCCATCGCGGCCCTGCCGACCACGAAGTGCCCCTGCGTGTGGACCACGTCCGGGCGCACGCCGAAGATCAGCCGGTCCAGCCTGGCGGGCAGCGACACCCGCATCCCCGACTGGCCGGGCAACCTCGCCGACCGCATCCGGTGCACCGTCACCCCGTCCACCCGCTCGGTCCTGGCCGGCCCGTCGTCGGAGGCGCACACGACGTGCACGACGTTGTCCCTGGCGGCGAGGCCGGCGGCCAGGCGGTGGGTGAAGTACGCCGCGCCGTTCACATCCGGCGGGTAGGTGTCGGTCGCGATCAGCACCCGGCGGCGCCGCGCGGGGACGGGGACCTGCGCCGGGGCGGGTTGCTGGGGCCGTTCGCCGTCGATCGGCAGGGGCATGGCCATGGGAGAGCTCCGTTTCAGCGGGGGAGGGGAGTGGTGCGGGCGAGTGCGAAGGTGCCCGCACAGGTCAGCGCACCCGCCGCGATCGCGGTGAGCACGCCCGTGGGGCCGGTGGGCAGGGGTTCGTCGAGCAGGAGGGCGCCGAAGGCGATCGCGGTCAGCGGGTCGGCGAGCTGGAGGGCGGCGAAGGCGACGCCGAACCGCCCGATCGCGTAGGCACGTTGCAGTACGGCGAGGGCGACCAGGGCGGGCAGCGGCATGACGAGCCAGAACCACCACTCCCACGACCCGTCGAGCAGCACCCGGGTCAGCGTGGCGGTCGCGCCGTACAGCACGCCCGCGGCCATCGCCAGCAGCGCGGCCCGCGGCGCGGGGCCAGTCAGGCGCGCGCCGCCCCACAGTGCCAGCGCGACGGCTCCCGCGATCGCCAGCAGCGCGACCGCGGCCGGGCCGGACAGGTCGGGCGAGCCGGTGGCGGGCGGCACGATGAGCACCAGCCCGGCCAGCCCGGCGGCCACCGCCCCGGCGGCGGCCAGCTCCGCGCGGGAGGGCCGGCGGCCGTGCAGGGCGGCCGCGATGGGCAGGGCGAAGAGCAGGGAGGCCACGCCCATCGGCTGCACCACGGTGAGCGGGCCGAAGGCCAGCGCGACGATGTGCAGCCCGCCGCCGACCGCGATGGAGACGCCGCCGAACAGCCAGCGGGGCCGCCCGGCGAGCGACAGCAGCCCGGTCCGGCCCCGCTCGGCGGCGCGGACCGCCTCGAACTGCTGCACGGCCGCGCCGAGCGCGAAGAACAGCGAGCCGAGCAGGGCCAACGCGGCCGCGAGCACAGTCATGCGCCCTCCTCTCAAGCTGGATCAAGACATGCCGAAGTGACCGTGACACCTCGTGAAGGCATCCGAAAACGAACGTTCAACGGACTAGTGCAGCCTCGTCCCGGAAAGACCCGGTCGGCCATCGGGGATCGCCCTGAGAGTCCTGGGGATCACCCCTGTAGGAGACAAGGGGCGGCGCCGGGCACGGGATGCCCGGCGCCGGGGTGGCGGCCGTGTCGACGGGACGGCGTCCGGTGCCGGACGGCGTGGGGTCCGCGGGCGTTCAGCCCCGCGACGGGACCGGTTCCGGGGCCTCGTCGCGGATACGGCGGCGCCTGCGGAGGTGCCGGGCGACCTCGACCACGACGGTGATGGTGAGGGCGATCCCCAGGCCGAGCAGCAGGCCCCTGATGGGGTCGTTCTCGAAGGCGAGCCCGCCCAGGTAACCGACCAGGGCGGAGTAGATCGCCCACGAGCCCGCGGCCAGCGAGTCGAAGAACGAGAAGGAGCGCAGGGGGTAGCCGACCATGCCCATGGTGATCGTGGCCGCGGTACGGCCGCCCGGGATGTGGCGCGCCACCACGAGCAGCAGCCCGCCGCGCTCGGCCAGCGTCCGTTCGGCCCAGGAGAACGCCTGGTGGCGGCGGGTGCCGGGGCGCATCCGCCGGCGCAGCCGGCTGCCGCCGGTCCGGCCGATGAGGTAGGAGACGTGGTCGCCGGCGAAGGCGCCGAGCGCGGCGGCGGCGATCACGCCCAGCAGGTTGGGATCGCCCGTCGCGGCGAAGACGCCCGCCGTGATCACGGAGGTCTCACTCGGGACCGCGGGGAAGAAGCCGTCGATGAGCGACACCGCGAACAGGGCTGAATAGACCCACGGCGAGGTCATCACCTGGTGCAGGAAGTCGATGAAGGCGTCGGTCATGGCAGGCCGGTCTCCGGTCGTGGTGGGAAGTGAGGAAGGTCACCACCCGAACCTCTGACGCGGGCCCTGCCGCGGGCCATCGGGGATGCCCCCGGAAGATGCGCGGGATCCCCTGGGGCCATGGTCAGGGAAGCGGGTGTGTCTCCGACGCTACGGACGCGTCATCTGTCCCACATCGCCCGAAAGGCATGCCGTACCCCTGACCTTCGTCGGGGCCGGGGTCAGGACGTGGCGGAGGCGGTCCTGAGGGAGTCCTGGTGCAGGTGGCGGAGCACCCGGCGGAAGGTGTAGACGGAGACCGCGACGGCCAGGCCGCTGATCACGGCGACGGCGGCGGTGCGCACCAGCAGGTAGCTGCCGAAGGACTGGTGCAGCAGCAGCCAGATGCTCACCGTGGAGTTGGCCAGCAGGACGAACGCCCAGAGCAGGGTGATCCTGGCGAAGAACCGGCGGACCCGCTCGTGCCGCATGACGAAGGGGGGCAGGTCCACGTAGTCCATGGCGAGCTTCTGCACCAGCGGGCGGTTCAGCCGGACCGAGGCCAGGAAGACCAGGCTGATGACGATCGTGCCCAGCTCCGACGGGAGGAAGAAGACCATGTGGTTGCCGGACCACAGGCTGACCGCCAGCCTCGCGGTGATGGCCACGGCGGCGAGGATCATCGTCCCGGGCACCGGGCGGCGCCGTACCATCCGCCAGGCCACGCCTCCGTAGATCCAGGCCGCCGGCGCGGCCAGCGCCCCCACCTCCCCGAGCACGGCGAGGGCGGCGTAGAAGACCACCATCGGGGCCACGACGGCTTCGAGCAGCCGGGGGATCGCCTGCCGCACGAGCGAAGTGAGGCAGGGCAGGGTGTAGGGCGAGGAGTTCACAGCTGCTCCGTTTTGACGGCCGCCGGGCTCTGGACGGCTACCCGGTCGTTCGGCTTCCAGGCGTCCTCGGAAGATCACGTCGGGGTTACGATGATGTAACGGTATGGACGTCGATGGACCACAGTACCCGACGGTGGTGGCTGCACACCGGCCGACTGGCGAATGGGTATAAGTCGTCCTAATTAGGCCGTGTTTGGGGAGTGTAACGGTTCGGAAACGGAACCTATCAGGATGCGCCCCGGTCCGGGAGCATGTGACATGTGCCAGTCCTCGCGCGTGCTCCCGACGGGTCCACCGACTGTGTAGCGTTCGTCGCCTCGCGGCTCATGACCTGGCCCGACCTCGTCCTGCGGCGCAACCGCCGGGGCCTGGTCTTCCGGGCGCGCGGCAGGGAGATCGTGCGCATGCCCGGCGACCACACGGCCGAGGTCCTGCTGACCGCGCCGGTCATCGCCCGCTGGGCGGCCGTGCTCACGGCGTGCGGCCAGGTCACGCCGGGCAGCCGGCCCGGGTGGGTCACCGTGCACGTCGAGGGCCCCGCCGACGCCGAGCTGGTGCTCTCCCTGGTCAGCGTGGCCCTCAAGGTCAACCAAGACTGGCTGTGGCCAGCGTCGCGCCGAATCCGAGGAACAGCGCGCCCGCGCCCATCGTGAGGCCCGCCGACAGCGCGCGCCGCCGCCGGAACTGCCCGGCCAGGAAGGTCCCGCTGAAGATCAGCACGGACAGGTAGAGCATGCTGAACACCTGGCAGATCGCGCCCAGGATGACGAACGACAGCGCGGGCGTCGCATAGGCCGGATCCACGAACTGGATGAAGAACGACACGAAGAACAGGATCGCCTTCGGGTTGAGCAAGCTGATCGTCAGCGCCTTCCTGAACGGTCGGTCGGCGGCCGGGGTCACCGCGACCTCGGTGACCCCGACCTCGGTGACCTCGGTGACCGAGGTGGCCTCCGCGACCGGACGGGGGCGCCACGTGCGCCAGGCCGAGCGGAGCATCTGCAGGCCGATCCAGGCGAGGTAGGCGGCGCCGGCGTACTTGAGCACCGTGAAGAGGGCGGGGGTGGACTGCAGCAGCGAGGCGACCCCGGCGGAGGCGAGCACCATCAGCACCGTGTCGCCGAGGAAGACGCCGGCGGCGGCCCGGTAGCCGCGCCGCACGCCGTGCCGGGCCGCGGTGGACAGCACGAACAGCGAGTTCGGCCCCGGCAGCAGAATGATGAAGAACGCCCCGACGGTGAACGTCCACAGGTCCGTGACGCCGAAGAACATGCCGCACTCCACACGATGTAGCGCTATGACGGATACAAGGTATCGATCGCGTCAAACCAGGTAAAAGCGGCCTTTGGCTCACTTGTCGGCTGTTGTCGAGAGGCAGGGTTACGGGAGTAGATCCTCCTTGGGTAGGAATCTTCGGACGATATATCGCGATACATTGCTGATACGTCTAGAAGAGGGGAACCCGCCCATGCCCACGACCCGCGGTCCGGTCCGCTCGCTGCTCGAACGCGTCCTGGTCACCGGCACGATCGAAGCCGTGGAGACGGTGACGCCGAGCATGCGCCGGATCAGAATCGTCGGCCCCGCGATGGCCGGGCTGACCTGGACGCCGGGGCAGCACGTCCGGGTGCTCGTCGGCGGTCCCTTCCAGGCCAGGGGCCTGCTCACCGGAGCGGTCAAGGACGCGCTGCGCACCTATTCGGTCTGGCGGCACGATCCCACCTGGGAGGCGCTCGACCTGGTCGGGTTCGACCACGGCGGCGACGCCCCGGGCGCGACCTGGGTGCGCGAGGCCCGGTGCGGCCAGGAGGTGACCTTCACCCGCCCCCGCGGCGACTTCGCCGTCCGGCCGGACGCGCCCTACCACCTGTTCGCCGGGGAGGAGACCGCGTCGGTCGCCTTCGGGGCCATGATGCGCGCCCTGCCGGCGGGCGGGCGGGTGCTCGGCGTCGTCGAGGCGGACACCCCGGCGGACCACCTCGACCTGCCCTGCGGCGACGAACTCGTGCGGATCTGCCGGCACGGCGCCCCGGCCGCAGCCTCGCAGGCCCTGGTGGCCGCCGTGCGCGACCTCGACCTGCCCGGCACCCCCGGCGTGGCCTACCTGGCGGGCGAGGCGCGGACGATCCAGGCCGTCCGCGCCCACCTCGTCCAGGAGCGCGGCTGGGACCGCAGGCGGGTCGTCACCAAGCCCTTCTGGACACCGGGCAGGCGCGGGATGGACTGACCGGAGCGGGGGAGGCCGGTGGCCCGTTTTTGGGCCTTGTAAGGGACGGGTGTCAAAGCTACGATCACGACAACTCTTAGGAAACTTTCCTAAAAGAAAGTCCCAACAGGCTTGAGGGTTGCCATGCGCCACACTCGAAACCCCGTCGTCCTCATCCTCACGCTCTTACTCACGGCGGCTGCCGTGATCCTCACGCCGGGCACCGCGAGCGCGGCTTCGGCGACCGCCACCTTCGTCAAGACCTCCGAGTGGGGGTCGGCCTTCGAAGGCAGGTACACGGTCACCAACGGCACGTCCGCCACCCTCAACGGCTGGTCGGTGGCCTTCGACCTGCCCGCGGGCGCCGCGGTCAGCTCCTCGTGGGACGCCACGATGTCCCGCAGCGGCCAGCGGTTCACCTTCACCAACGTGGGCTGGAACGGCACCCTGGCGCCCGGGGCGAGCGTCAGCTTCGGGTTCATCGCGAGCCCCGGCACGGCCGTACCGGGCAACTGCACGCTCAACGGCGCGTCCTGCGGCGGCGTGACGAACCCGCCCGACCCCACCCTGCCCGGCAGGCCGGGCACGCCCACGGCGACCGGCGGCCAGTCGTCGATCGCGCTCGGCTGGACCGCCTCCACCGGCACGGTGACCGGTTACCGGGTCTACGAGGGCACCGCTGTCAAGGCCACCGTCACAGGGACGAGCGCCACGATCGGGTCCCTCGGCGCCTGCGAGACGCACACCTACACCGTCCGGGCCTACAACGCGCAGGGCGAGTCGCCGGCGAGCGACCCGGTGACCGCCACCACCACCGGGTGCACCGGCGGCGGAGGGACGCTGCCCAGGCACTTCCTCACCGGCTACTGGCACAACTTCGTCAACGCGGCCGTCGAACTGCGGCTCGGCGCCGTGCCCGCCGAGTACGACCTGGTCGCGGTGTCCTTCGCCGAGGCGACCGCCACCCCCGGGCAGCTCGCCTTCCACCTCGACCCCGCGCTGTCCACCGCGCTGGGCGGCTACACCGACGCGCAGTTCCGCGCCGACATCCAAACCCTGCACGCGCGCGGCAAGAAGGTGATCCTCTCGGTCGGCGGCGAGCTGGGCCGGGTGCAGGTGGGCAACGCGCAGGCGGCCACCGCGTTCGCCGACAGCGCCTACGCCCTCATGCAGAGCTACGGCTTCGACGGCGTGGACATCGACCTGGAGAACGGGCTCAACGCCACCTACATGGCCGACGCGCTGCGCAAGCTGCGGGCCAGGGCCGGAGCCGACCTGATCATCACGATGGCCCCGCAGACCATCGACATGCAGTCCACCGGGATGGGCTACTTCCAGCTCGCGCTGTCCATCAGGGACATCCTCACCGTCGTCCACACGCAGTTCTACAACTCCGGCTCCATGCTCGGCTGCGACCAGTCCCAGGCGTACGGCCAGGGCAGCGTCAACTTCATGGTCGCGCTGGCCTGCATCCAACTGGAGAACGGCCTGCGCCCGGACCAGGTGGCGCTCGGCCTGCCCGCCGGACCGGGCGCCGCGGGCGGCGGGGTCGTCGCCCCCTCCATGGTCAACAACGCCCTGGACTGCCTGGCCAAGCGGGTCAACTGCGGCAGCTTCGTCCCGCCCCGCGCCTATCCCGGCATCCGCGGCGCCATGACCTGGTCGATCAACTGGGACGCCGCCCACAACTGGAACTTCTCCCGGACCGTCAAGCCCCATCTCGCCACCCTGCCCTGACCCCCCGAGGAGCAGACATGAGATTCCGCCGTACGGCCACCGCCGTACTGACCGCACTGGCACTGGGCGCGGCGGGGCTGGCGGCGGCGGCCCCCGCGCACGCCGCCCCCGCCACCGCGACCTTCGTGAAGACCTCCGAGTGGGGGTCGGGCTTCGAGGGGAAGTACACGATCACCAACGGGACCACCGCGCCGATCAACGGCTGGTCGCTGGCGTTCGACCTGCCCGCCGGGGGGAACGTCGGCTCCGCCTGGGACGCCGCGATGTCCCGCAGCGGCCAGCGGTTCACTTTCACCAACGTGGGCTGGAACGGCACGCTCGCGCCGGGGGCGAGCGTCAGCTTCGGGTTCGTCGCGAGCCCCGGCGCGGCCGTACCGGGCAACTGCACGCTCAACGGCGCGTCCTGCGCCGGCGACCCCGGCAACCCGGGCGCGCCCGGCACCCCCGGCGCGCCGGTCGTGACCGGGAGCACCAACGGCGCCATCTCGCTGTCCTGGGCCGCCTCCGGCGGGACCGTCACCGGCTACCGCGTCTACGAGGGCACGGCGGTCCGGGCCACGGTCACCGGGACCGGCGCGACGATCTCCGGGCTCGGGGCCTGCACCACGCACACCTACACCGTCCGGGCGTACAACGCGCAGGGCGAGTCGGCGGCGAGCGCGCCGGTCACCGGGACCACCACCGGCTGCGCGAACCCGCCCACCGGCGGCAAGATGCCCGGCGCGCCCTACCTCTACATGGGCTGGGGCAACCCGCCGAGCCCGGCCGCCGTGATGAGCGCCACCGGCGTCAGGTCCTTCACCATGGCGTTCATCCTGTCCAGCGGCGGATGCACCCCGGCGTGGGACGGCAACCGGCCGCTCGCCGGCGGCCCGGACGCGGCGGCGATCTCGCAGATCAAGGCGGCGGGCGGCAGCGTCCAGGTGTCCTTCGGCGGCTGGTCGGGCAACAAGCTCGGCCCGAACTGCGCCACCCCGCAGGCGTTCGCCGGGGCCGTGCAGCAGGTCATCAACGCCGTCGGCCCGGCCGTGGTCGACTTCGACATCGAGAACTCCGACGAGTTCGCGAACTACACCGTCCAGGACCGCATCCTCAACGGCCTCAAGATCGTCCGGCAGAACAACCCGAACGTCAAGATCGCCGTCACCTTCGGCACCACCAGGACCGGCCCGGACGCGCACGGCGTCCGCCTGATCAACCAGTCCAGGGCGCTCGGCGTGCCGATCGACAACTACACGATCATGCCGTTCAACTTCGGCAGCTCCAACATCTACACCGACACCGTCAACGCGTCCGAAGGGCTGAAGAACGCCCTGAAGTCCGCCTTCGGGTGGAACGACGCCACGGCGTACGCGCACATGGGCATCTCCGGCATGAACGGCCTGTCCGACCAGCAGGAACCCACCTCCACCGCCGCCTGGACGCAGATCCGCGACTGGGCCAGGGCCAGGGGGCTGACCCGGCTCGCCTACTGGTCGGTCAACCGCGACCGGCCCTGCCCCGACGGCGGCGTCCAGGCCGGCTGCAGCGGCATCGCCCAGAACGACTGGGACTTCACCCGGATCACCGCGGGCTTCTGACCCGCGCTCCCAGACCGGTACGGCTCGCGCCCGATCCTCCTGCCCGGGAGGAGACCCCCCTCGGGCGCGAGCCGTACCCCTCGCCGAAGGGTTCGCCATGAGACTTCGCACGATCGCGGCGGCGGCCGTGATCGCCCTCGGGTTCGCCGGGCTGCACGCCGGCCCCGCCCTCGCCGCCAACATCGCCACCAACCCCGGCTTCGAGAGCGGGCTGTCCGGCTGGACCTGCGGGCCCACCGCGAGGACCGTGGCCACCCCGGTGCACGGCGGATCGGCCGCGCTGGAGGCCACTCCGCAGGGCAGCGACACCGCCCCCTGCCGGCAGCGGGTCGCGGTCCGCCCCGGCACCGCCTACGCGCTGTCGGGCTGGGTGCGCGGAGCCTACACCTTCCTCGGCGTGACCGGCACCGGCACCACCGACGCCAGCACCTGGGCGTCCTCGCCCTCCGCCTACACCCGGCTGGCCGTCGCCTTCACCACCGGCCCGGCCACCACGTCCGTCACGATCCAGGTGAACGGCTGGTACGGCCAGGGCGCCTACCTGGCCGACGACATCGTGCTCGACGGCCCGGCCGGCGACGGCGGCGGCCCCGACGTCACCCCGCCCGGCGTCCCCGGCGGCCTCACCGTGGGCGGCGCGACCGCCGGCTCGCTCACCCTGAACTGGTCGGCCTCGGCCGACGACTCGGGCACCGTCGCGCGCTACGAGGTGTCCAGGAACGGCGGCGCGGCGACCGGCGTCGGCAACGTCACCCGGCACGTCGAGGCCGGCCTGGCCGCGGCGACGACCTACCGGTTCCGGGTCAGGGCGTGCGACCCGTCGGGCAACTGCTCGGCGTACACGCCCGAGGTGAGCGGCACCACCGCGCCGGCCGCCGGCGGCGGAGGGGACGGGACGCTGCCGGAACGGGTGCTCGTCGGCTACCTGCACGCGTCGTTCGCCAACGGGTCCGGCTACGTGCGGATGCGCGACGTGCCGGACGCCTGGGACGTGATCAACCTGGCCTTCGGCGAGCCCACCTCCGTCACCTCCGGCGACATCCGCTTCCGGCTGTGCCCCGCCGCCGAGTGCCCCACCGTGGAAAGCGAGGCGGAGTTCACCGCCGCCATCAGGGCGAAGCAGGCGGCCGGCAAGAAGGTGCTCATCTCCATCGGCGGCCAGAACGGCCAGGTGCAGCTCACCACCACGGCCGCGCGCGACGCGTTCGTCCGGTCCGTCGGCGAGATCATCGACCGGTACGGCCTCGACGGGCTGGACATCGACTTCGAAGGCCACTCCCTCTACCTGAACCAGGGGGACGACGACTTCCGTAACCCGACCACCCCGGTGATCGTCAACCTGATCTCGGCGCTGAGGACGCTCAAGGCCCGCTACGGCGACGACTTCGTGCTGACGATGGCCCCGGAGACGTTCTTCGTGCAGCTCGGCTACCAGTTCTACGGGCCGGGCGCGAACGGCTCGGCCGACCGGCGCAGCGCGTCCTACCTGCCGGTCATCCACGCGCTGCGCGACGACCTCACGCTGCTGCACGTGCAGGACTACAACTCCGGGCCGATCATGGGCCTGGACAACGCCTACCACACCATGGGCACCCACGACTTCCACGTGGCCATGACGGACATGCTGCTCGCCGGGTTCCCGGTGGCCGGCGGAGCCGTCTTCCCCGCGCTGCGCCCGGACCAGGTCGCCATCGGCCTGCCCGCCGCCCCCTACGCGGGCAACGGCTTCACCACGGTCGCCGAGGTGCAGAAGGCCGTGGACTGCCTGGCCAAGGGCGTCAACTGCGGCCCCTACCGGCCGCGGGGCGTCTATCCCGGCCTGCGCGGGCTGATGACGTGGTCCATCAACTGGGACAGGTACAACGGCTCGGAGTTCTCCCGCGCGCACCGGCCCTACCTCGACGCCCTGCCCTGACCGGTCCCGCCCCCCTCGACGCCCTGCCCTGACCGGTCCCGCCCCCCTCGACGCCCTGCCCTGACCGGTCCCGCCCCCCTCGACACCCTGAGGGGGCGGACACCGGCATTTCACCCCGTGCCCCGGCGCGGTTCCGGCCCCACGTTCCTCACTCTGGGCAATCGTGTCATCACACGGCGTTATGGTGGTGGACACGTTGTCGACAGGGGCCGCTCCACGCCTCCCTGCGGCCTTGGCGTGCCCGCAGGCCCGGTGCCGCGACCGCACGCCCTTCCATGGCCGGGGGCTGGTTCGCGGCCGCGGAGGGTCATGGACTACGCAGTTCTCACGGGAATCGTGCTCATCGCCGGTGTCGCGCTGGCGATCACCGCCCAGTGGCGGGGGTGGCGGCCGAGCCTGGCGGTCGCGCTGGCCGTCGGCGTCGGCTTCCGGGTGCTCATCATGGCGGCGTCGGCGGCGGACAGCTGGCAGCCGGTCGACTTCGTCAACAGCTTCAAACCCGCGGGCGAGGCCGTCCTCGACCGGGTGGACCCGGTCCTCGGCAGCGACGGCGGCTGGCACTTCCTGCCGACCATCCCCTACGTCTACGGCCTGCTGCTGTGGCTCGGCATCCCGTGGGAGATCGCCGGGCGACTGGTCACCGTCGTCGCCGACGTCGTGCTGATCCCGCTGGTCGGCGCGCTCGCCGGCGGCCGTACGGCTTCGCTGCGCGCCTTCCAGTACGCCTGCAACCCGCTCGGCATCCTCGTCGCCTCCGTGCACGGGCAGGTCGAGCCGGTGGCGCTGGTCTTCGGCGTGGCGGCCTTCATCGTCGCCCGCGGGCCGGGCGACCCGCACCGCGAAGGGCTCACCGGCACCTTCGGGCAGCTGTGGACGCGGGCCAGGGCGGGCGTGTCGGCGCTCGGCGCGGGCGGCGCGCTCGCGGCGGCCCTCGCCCCCAGGCCGGACGCGACCCGCCGCGCGGTCTGCGCCGGGCTGCTCATGGGCCTCGCGCTCTGCGCCAAAAGCTGGCCCATCTGGCTGATCCCCGGGATGCTGCTGCTCCTGCCCGGCCTGCGGGCGCGGGTGGCCGGGTTCGTCGCCACCGGCGCGGCCCCGGTGTTCTTCCTGGTCACCCTGCCGGTCTTCGCGGGCACCCCGGTCGGCCAGATCCCCGAGGTGATCCGCATCATCCGGGACATCCGGCCGATCGTCGGCGAGTGGGGCTGGACCGCGATCGCGGTCGGCGGGGACTGGACCCTGGACGGCGGCCTGGCCCGGTTCGGCACCTATCTGATCTACGTCACGCTGCTCGTGGTGGCGTTCCTGTGGCGCAGGGCCGACCCGGTCGATCTCACCACGGCCGTGCTGCTCGCCTTCATGGTCGTCACGCCACGGCTGGGCGCGCAGTATCTGCTGTGGTTCATGCCGTTCCTGGTGGCCCGTCCCACCAGGTTCGCATGGGCCGCCGTGCTCGGGTGCGCCCTGTGGGCCGGGACCGGTTACCTCTATCTCACCCAGTGGACCGGGCACGAGTGGTGGCTGCGCCACTCGCCGTGGGCGATGAGCTCGATCGTGCTGCTCCCTGTGCTGGCCGCCGCGATGCCGTGGGGCCGCCGCCTGGCCCGCCCCGGAACCGGGCGGGACGCGCCCGGCCGCCGCACGGTCCCGATGTCCCAGCCGGCCGGCTGAGCGGTCAGCCGAGGAGGTGGCCGAGCGGCACGCCGGCGAGGCGGCGCACGTCGTTGGCCATGTGCGCCTGGTCGGTGAAGCCGCTTTCTACCGCCACCTGGGCGAACGGGCGCCCCTCCCGGGCCAGCCGCAACGCCCGCTGGAACCGCACCACCCGCTGGAGCGTCTTCGGTCCGTAGCCGAACAGCCGCAGGCACCGCCGGTGCAGTTGCCGCTCGCTGAGCCCCAGGCCGGCCGCCACCCCGGCGATCCTGGCGCCGTCCCGCAGCGCCGCGGCGATCGCCGGGCCGCCGGGATCGGGCTCGGGCGTCCGGCGGAGCCGTACGGCCGCCGCCCGCATGAGGTCGGCGGGGTCGTGCACCTCGGCGCCGGGGTGGCCGGCGGCGGGCAGGTCGGCCAGCGGCACCCGCAGGTCGCGCAGGGCCTCCACCGGCACGCCGAACACCGCGCCGGTGGCGCCCGGCAGGAACCTGATCCCCAGATAGACGTCGCCCGCGGCGAGCCGGACCGGATGCGGCCCGGTGTCCGGCCCGGCGACCTGCGGGCCGCCCGGCGCCCAGATCAGGTCGACGCACCCGTCGGGCACCACCGGCTGGGTCCCCTCGGCCTCCGCGCACAGCCGCCACAGGCAGGCGATCCGGCCGGCGAACGCCGGATGCGGGGCCCACTCGCGATACACGCCTTCCAGGTTAAAGCCCTCGCCGGACGGCATCGTCCCGGGTCACGGCCCTGTCCGGGACACCTGTTCGAACTCCCGGGGCGGCTCAGGGTTCCGGACGGGGTTCGCCGGGGCGGGGGAGGACCGGAGCGCGCCCGGCGGGTCCCGGCGCGGATCTCGAGGATGGTCTCGGGGCGGGGGGACGGTCACGGGGCTCGGGACCGGCGGGCGGCGGCCGTTCGCCGGAGATGAGGGCGGCGGCCCAGCCCGCGCTCGGGTCGCTGTCGATGAGCAGCGCGCGGGTCAGCAGGCTCAGCGGGATCGCCAGCAGCGCGCCCAGCGGCCCCAGCACGAACGTCCACACGATCAGCGACAGCAGCGTCATCGTCGTGTTCAGCCCGACCGCGTCGCCGAGGAACTTCGGCTGGACGAACGACTGGATGACCACGTTGATCAGCGAATAGGCGACGATCACCAGGATCATCGTGCGCACGCCGCCGTCGAGCAGCCCGAGCAGGGCCGGCGGCGCCAGGCCGATGACGAAGCCGATGTTGGGGATGTAGTTCGTGATCAGCGCGAGCACGCCCCACAGCACCGGCAGCGGGACGCTCAGCAGGTAGAGCGCGCCCGCGTCGAGCACGGCGCAGATGAGTCCGAAGACCGTCGAGACGACCAGGTAGCGGCGCGTCTTGCTGGTGAACGCGGCCAGGGCGGTGATGAGGTGCGGCCGGTGGCCGGCGCCCGCGGACAGGATGCGGGCGAAGGCGGGCGCGTCCAGGCACATCGCCAGCAGGACGACGACGATGAGCAGCAGGCTGGACAGCACTCCCAGCAGGCTGCTGAACAACGTCTGGACGAGTTCGAGCACCTTGCCCGGGTCGAAGGAGGCGATGGCGTGGTTCACCTGGGCGCTGCCCACCCCGAACCGTTCGGCCAGTCGCAGGGCCTGCGCCATCAGGACGTCGAACTCCTGGGAGTAGGTCGGGATCAGGTTCGCCACCTGCACCACGGAGAACGTGATGGTCGCCAGCATGCCGAGCAGCACCAGGAACACGATCAGCAGCGGCACCAGCACGAGGACCCAGGTGGGCGCGCCCCTTCTGGCCAGCCAGACGCGCACCGGGGCGACCGCGATCACCAGCACGAGGGCGAGGAGGACCGGGCCGACGATCGAGGAGACGGCCCTGACACCGGCGAGCGTGCCGACCGCGCCCGCCGCGGTGAGCAGCACGATCAAAGCCCGCGGCAACCGTTGATCAATTGCCACGAATTTCTCCCCTAGCCGGATTATTCGCCGCACTTCGCCGAGGCGCTTGCGAAGAGCCGCTATACCGAGTGAAATCCCACGTATGTGGGAGTTCGGCGTCCTTGGCCCTATCGAGGTGCGGGGCATGGGCGGCCCTCTCGACCTCGGCGGGCGGCGGCAGCGTGCGGTCCTGGCCCGGCTGCTTGTCGCACGCGGTGCGGTGGTGCCCGTCGACAGGTTGCTTGACGACCTTTTTCATGGTGAATGTCCCACCTCGTCTCTTAGCGCCCTGGTGACGTGCATCTCCTCACTACGCCGAATACTCGAACCTCAAACCTTGGTCAGTCTCGCTCCGGGATACGCCTTACGGACTTCTTCCGTTGACGTGGAGGAATTCGAGCGCCTTATTCGCCGTGCCCATACGGTTGGCGACCTGGACGAAGCCCTCGCCCTCTGGCGCGGCACGCCGTACGCGGATGTCGCCGACCGGCCCTGGGCGGCGGCGGAGGTCGAGCGGGTGAACGAGCTGCGCCTGCTCGCCCGCGAACAGCGGCTCAGCCTGCTCCTCGCCCAGGGAGCCGCCGTCGCGACCATCGACGAGCTGCGCCGGCTCACCGCCGAGCACCCCTACCGCGAGCCGCTGTGGTGCCTGCTCGCCCTCGCGCTGCACCGCTGCGGCCGGCGTTCCGACGCCGTCTTCGCGGTACGGCTGGCGTGTGACGTGATCAGGGACGAGTGCGGCGTCGAACCCGGCCACGACCTGCTCAGGCTCGAAGCGGAATGCCACCGGGACGGGGCGTTCGACCTGCCCGTGCCCCGTGCCGAACTGCTCCCGCACGCCCACGCCGACGCCCCGCCCGACCCCTTCGTCGGCAGGGAGACCGTGATGGGGGAGCTGGGCAGGCTGGCCGACGACGCCGAGTCCGGCACGCCGCGGCTGGTCGTACTCACCGGCGAGGCGGGAGTCGGCAAGACCCGCCTGCTCGGCGTCGCCGCCCAGGCGCTCGACTGGCAGGGCTGGTCGGTGCTGTCGGCGAGCTGCGTCGAAGGCGCGCCCGCGCTGGACCCCTGGCGGCAGCTGCTCCGCCGCAACGACCCGCCGGGCGAGGGCCCCTGCGCGCCCGACGGCCCGCTCGCGCCGCTCCTCGCCGACGAGCCCGTCCGGGAGGCGCGTACGGAGGGCGCGCGGGAGGCGATGTTCGCCGCCGTGACCGGTCACCTGGAGTCCCTCGCCGCGATCCATCCCCTGATGGTCGTGCTGGACGACCTGCACTGGGCCGACCAGACCACGGTCGAGCTGCTGCGGCACGTGCACCTCACCGCCAGGGGGCCGATCCTGCTGGTCGCCGGGGCGCTGCCGCCGGTCCCCGCGTCTCTCGGCGGCTCCCGGGTCGCGCTGCGCGGCCTCGGCGCCGACTCCGTCGCCGCCATGCTCGTCGCGATGAACGCCCCCGCCGGCCGCGCCACCATCGACAGGATCGCCCTCGGCACCGGTGGCAACCCCTACTACGCCAGGCAGGTGCTGCGGCTCGTCACCGGCGGCGCGGGCGAGGGCGAGGCCGTCACCCACGCCCTCGCGGAAGGCACCGCGGGAGCCGTACGGCGCTGCCTGGCCCGGCTGCCCGCCCCGGTCCGGATGACCCTGGTGACCGCCGCGATCCTGGTCACCGACCTCGACCCGGTGCTGCTCGCCCAGGTCGGCGGCCAGCCCGAGGCCGAGGTCAGGGAGGCGCTCGACCTGGCCGTCGTCACCGGCGTCCTCATCGCCGAACCCGGCTCCGGCCTCCGCTTCGCCCACGACCTGATCCGCGAAACCCTCCTCACCGACCTCCCCGCCCTGGAACGCGCCCGCCTCCACCGCTGCGCCCTCCACACCCTCGAATCCCGCAACTCCACCCCACCCCGCCCCATGACTCCACACGTCCTGCCCGTCCACCCCACCCCCAGTTCCGGCCCCAGCCCCAGCCCCAGTTTCGGCCCCAGTGTCAGTCCGAGTCCCACCCTCAGCCTCAACCCCAGCCTCAACCCCAGATCCGGGCCCAGCCCCAACCCCAGCCCAAGCCTCAACCCCACTTCCGGCCCCGGCCCAGGCCCCGGCGACGGCCCCATCGAGCCGCCCCCGTCCGTGTTCTCGTCGGTGTTCTCGTCCATTGAGCCGTACCCGGTCGCGCCGCGCGCTTCGGCCGCCGCGCCGGTGCCGCCGCCTGCCGTCTCGCCCGCCGTGCTGGCCCGGCACGCCTACGCCGCGCTGCCGCCGGCGTCGGCGGGCGGCTCGGCCGACACGGCGAGGGCGGCCCGCTCGCTCGCGACGCGCTGGGGCGTGGCCGCGGCCCGCGAGGCGGAGGCGCGCCTGGCGTACGGCGACGCGGCCCGGTGGTGGGCCCGGGCCGCCGAGACCGCCACCGGCACCGACCGCCCGGAGATGCAGCTCGCCCGGATCCGCGCCCACCGCGACGCCGGTGACCACGAGGCCGCCCGGGCCGCGAGAACCGACGCGCTCCGCCTGTCCGGCGAGGCGCGCGATCCGATGCTGACCGCCCAGCTCCTGACCTCGCTCGACGTGCCCGAGCCGTGGACCCGCCCGCCGAACGCCGCGACCGATCCCGCCTTTCCCGGTCAGCTCGCGGAAGCCCTCGCGGCCCTGCCGAAAGGCGACTTCCCGGCACGCTGCCGCCTCCTGGCCAACCTCGCCACGGAACTCGGCCTCACCCCGGACGACCCGTCGGAGAACTCGCACGATCACCGGGCGGACGGGGAGCCGGAGGGGCCGTCCGGCGGGCGCGGGTACGGAAGCTCGTCCGGCGGTGGCGGCGGGTGGCCGGACGGCGGTGGCCGGGCGTATGACGCCCTGATGGGCGGGCGCCCGGCCGGGGCGATCGGCGGTTCGCCCGGCGGGCGTGCGGATGCGCTCGCGGTGGAGGCCGAGGGGATGGCGCGGCGGATCGGTGACGAGCGACTGCTGGCCTCCGTGCTGTACGGGCGGTTGCGGTTGGCGGTCCTCGCCGGGCGGGAGGCGGAGATCGGGCGGCTGGCGCGGGAGTTGATCGACCTGTCCGACGGCGCGGGGTTGCCCGGGTACGGCCTCGCCGCGCGGTTGGCGGTGATCCCGTCCCACGCGGAGGTGTTCGACCTGGAGGGGGCGGATCGCAGGGCGGCCGAATGCGCGGAACTGCTGCCGAGGACGACGGTGCCCGGCGCGGAATTCCTGCATCGGATATGGCGTTCGACGCGGTCGATCCTGGCCGGAGAAATGGGGAGTATCCCCTTTTCGGCCGCGGACGCGGCCGGTCCGCACGTCTTCGGCGCGGAGCTGGTCGCCGCGGCGCACAGGTTCGTGGCCGGCCGGGGCGACCTCGAACGGCTGCCGCCGGAATTGCTGCGCGCCCTGTCGGAACGCGGCACGTCGCCCGCGGAGCGGAACTGGGGACGGCTGAGCCTGACCTGTTTCCGCGCCGCCGAGCAGGTGCGCCACGGCGACGCCGAGGCCGCCGGCCGGACATATACCGAACTGCTCCCGTACGCCGGCCTTCTGGCCACCGGGCGCGGCCTGCTTCCGGCCGGTCCGGTGGGTTATCACCTCGGCCGGCTGGCCGTGGTGTGCGGCCGTCACGACGAGGCGCGGTCGCATCTGAAAGACGCGCTGGACCGCTCGGCGCAGGCCGGTCTCGCAGCCTGGGAAGGCCGCGCGTCGTCGGCGCTGGAGTCGATTTGACGCTTCACGACAGCGCGCATAACCTTCACGAGTCCTGAGGCGGTGAGCTTGATCGCACACCTGATCAGGAGCCTCCCTCAGACGAGCCCGGCCCGCCGATTCGACAAGAGTCGGAAGGCAGAGTAAGTTAGAGGGGTTGTCCCGGAAACGGGGCGGTCGGAATTCTAAGCGGATCCGCTGGTTTGACTGAAACCGGCGGGGACAATAGAGTGAAGACAACAAAACAAAAGCGGAAACGCCCCGGAAAACGGGTCTTCGGATCGGTCAGACGGTGTTCGCGTCCGTTTCTTGAGAACTCAACAGTGTGCTAAAAGCCAGTGCATGATGAATTAACCCCGTCATGTTGTCTGTGACGGATTCCTTTGGTTGATACTGATTGTATCGGCCGGGATTTTCT